>NZ_LMIW01000015.1 GCF_001429185.1 Terrabacter sp. Root85 | reverse complement strand
GTGGTCGAGGTCGCAGCGGGTGGCCGGGACGTGGCAGTCGGGTCCGCGGCAGACCCCGTCGACGGCCTGGACGTGCTCGACCATGGCGCGCGTCGGGCGGTAGCTGCGGGTCGGGCGGGACAGGGCCCGGCCGGTGGGCAGGTCGACGGGCAGGGTGGCCCAGACGGATCCGGGGCGGGTGATGATCTCGCGGGCGTGGGTGGCGGTGACCCAGCCGTGGCCGGGGAGCTCGCAGCCGGTGTCGGCCTCGCCGGTGGCGACCTCGAACGGCACGACGATCCAGGCCAGCGCCGCCGCCTCACCCGAGATGGTCCCGGGCATGGCTCCGGATGCCGTGCTGGACGCGGTTGCGGACGCGGTTCCGGACGCCTCCCGGGGCGCCACGTCGACGGCGGGTCCGGGCGCGGCAGGGAGTGCTGCCCCGGGGTGGGCCGGTCGGTGCAGCAGGGCGTCGGTGGCGAGGTCGGCGCGGAGCTGGTCGAGGCTGCGGGCATCGCCCGCGCCGCGCAGCCCCCGGGCGGTGGTGTCGANCCGGTCGGTGCAGCAGGGCGTCGGTGGCGAGGTCGGCGCGGAGCTGGTCGAGGCTGCGGGCATCGCCCGCGCCGCGCAGCCCCCGGGCGGTGGTGTCGAGGCGGTCCATGACGGCGGCGACGCTCGCGGCGTCGGTGGTCACGGTGAGCCAGCCCATCCCGTCGTCGGTGAGCCGGCCGAACACCCCGCGCCGGGCCCTGGCGTGCGCGTGCCGTTCCTGGGCGCCGCGGGCATCGACCGACGCGACCGCGCGTCGCAGGCGGGCGGTGAAGGTCCGTTGCGGGACGGGCTGCCCGTCCCGGGACGGGGCGAGCACCGCCTGCGCGACCGACGTGACGTCCGCGTCCGGGAGCTGGGCGGTGTCGGAGACGACCTGCAGCGCCCGGTGCAGCGACAGCCGACCGGCGCGCAGTGCACCGAGGACGACCCGGTGCCGGCGGGGTGCGGTGGCCAGCGCCAGCCGGCGGGCGACCTCCCCGGCGCCGACCCCGGTCGCGAGGGCGATCTCCTCGCTGACGACCCGCTCGGGCGAGACCCGCGCGGACACCCGGGCGACGGCCCCGACCGGGAGGGCGTCGACCTGTTGGGCCTCGATGCCGGCCAGCGCGCCGCGAGCAGGTCGGCCTCGAGGCGCGCCTTGGCGACCTCGAGCGCCTCGATCTCGGCCAGCACCCGCTCCCCGGCCCGCGCCAACCCCTCCAACGCCACCGCCGCAGCCGCACGCTCACCGGCCGCCACCCGGGCAGCATCACCGGTGCGCCCCGTCCCGCAGGCCACCGCAGCACCGGGAACACAGGTGAGTGCCGCATCCGCGCGCCAGCGCTCCAGCACCGGTCCCAGCGACCGGGACAGCCGGCCACGATCGCCCGTCCACGCGACCCGCAGAGTCGTCCATCGCCCACCCGCCGGCACGCCGGAGGACTCGACCGGTGACGGCGTGTACGGCACGGTGAGCCCCCTCTCGGTGATGCTTCTTTGCATCAAGTAGAACAGGTGTTCGAGCGGAGTTCAAGAGCTGCAGCAAATCTGTGGACAACGAATTCGGTTCGCCTGCAGCGGAATCCGACCCTCCGACCGAGAGACCGGTGGCCCGGGGTGTCCTCCGCGGCGTCCGCACATAGGGTCTCCACATGGCGCGCAGGAAGCTCACGGTGACCGCCACCCCGGTCGGGGACATCGAGATCGCCGTCGTCACCCCGGTCGGCACGCGCCGGGCCGACCCGCTCCCGCTGCTCGTCGCCCACGACGGGCCGGAGTACTCCCGCCGTGCCCACCTCCTCTCCGTCCTGCGCGCCGCGACGGAGGCCGGCCGCGTCCCGCCGACCCGCGTCGTCCTGCTCGAGCCGGGCTCGCGCAACGAGCGGTACGCCGCCAACCCGCTCTGGGCCGAGGCGCTCACCGAGCACGTGCTCCCGACGGTCGGGACGGCATACGCCATCGACGGGAGGCCGAGCCTCATGGGAGCGAGCCTGGGAGCGCTCGCCTCGCTCCAGGCGGAGTGGTTGCACCCGGGGACGTTCGGAGGACTCTTCCTGCAGTCGGGGTCCTTCTTCCGCAAGCGCGTCGACGACGAGGAGGAGTTCGAGTTCTGGGACCGCGTCACGACCTTCGTGACCAACGTCAGGCGGGTCCGGCGGCGACGCACCGACGCGCACATCGTCATGACGTGCGGCACCGCGGAGGGCAACCTGACGAACAACCGCCAGACGGCGCAGACCCTCGCCGCGAGCGGCCACGACGTGTCGTTCACCGAGCTGCCGGGCCGCCACGACTGGCGCTCGTGGGAGGCGGCCTTCGACCCCTACCTGCTCGACCTGCTCGCCCTTCCGGACACCCGCTGACCGGCGACAGATGCCGCGGTTCCTGCAAGGATCGCAGTCGATGACCCGACCCCCGACGGTAGGAGCAGCACGATGACCGACACCGCACAGCAGGACCAGTCCGCCGCATCGAGCACCTCGTCGACGAGGACGCATCTCGTGGGTCTCCTGCTCGGCGCCGAGGAGGACTGGCCCACCGCCTTCGAGGCGTTGCTCGCGCTCGTCGGACCCATCACGACCGACGACGGCGTCACCCACGAGCTGACGAGCGAGCGCCTCACCATCGAGCCGTTCGACCTGCGCCAGCCGGTGCGCACCGAGCTCGTCATCGACCGCCTCGCCTACTGGTACTACCACCCGCGCGAGTGGCTCAAGAAGGCGGCGCTGATGGATGACACCTACCTGCTCAACAGTCCCTTCACCTTCCAGTCCATGGAGAAGCACAGCGCCTACGTCGCCCTGATGCGCCTCGGGCTCAAGGTCCCCGAGACGTGGCTCGTGCCCTACAAGCACCCCGTCGACAACGTCCGCTGGGCTTACACCTCCGCGAAGTACAACCGCCCGTTCGACCTCAAGGCGATCGCCAACCAGCTCGGCTACCCGATGTACATGAAGCCCTTCGACGGCGGCGGCTGGCGCGGTGTCTCCCGGATCAACGACGAGACGGACCTCGTCAAGGCCTACGACGAGTCCGGCGAGATGCTCATGCACCTGCAGTCGACGATCGAGTACGACCACTTCGCCCGGGCCTTGTCGATCGGTCCCGAGACGATGGTCATGGACTTCCGTCCCGAGCAGCCGATGCACAACCGGTATGCCGTGAGCTACGACTTCCTGTCACCGTCGGCCGGCAAGCAGACCGCGGCCATCAGCCGCATCGTCAACGCGATGTTCGGCTGGGAGTTCAACTCGTGCGAGATGCTCGTCAAGGGTGACGACGTCTATCCGATCGACTACGCCAACGCCTGCCCCGACGTCGCCGTCACGTCGCTGCACTACTACTTCCCGTGGGCCATCAAGGCGCTCGTGCGGTGGTCGACCTTCTGCGTCATCACCGGTCGCCGCGGCCCGATGGACCTCGAGATGCGCCGCTACTTCGACGTCGCCGACCGCGACGACCTCACGGACGCGGAGAAGCTTGACGAGTTCCTCGCGATCGCCGACGAGTACTTCGACACGGCCGCCTACTGGTCGTGGTGCGAGCGGTACCTGCCGCACCTCGACGCGGCCGTGCTCGAGTGGGTGCAGTCCGACGTCTTCGCCAACCTGCTCCGGTCGACGGTCGTCACGACCTACCCGGCGCACGAGCGCGACCGGTTCATGGCCCACTTCGGCGGCCTCATCGGCCTGTGGGTCGCGGACGAGAAGGCGCGGCTCGGGCTCTCCTAGCCGAGCGAGCCACCGATGCCCGCGACGAGGTTGATCGTCGCGGCGATGACGATGGTGCCGTAGAGGTAGGCGAGCAGCGTGTGCCCGAGCACGACCCGGCGCACGTCCGAGCTCTTGAGGTCGGTGTCCGACACCTGGTAGGCCATGCCGAGGTTGAAGGAAAAGTAGGCGAAGTCCGAGAACGTCGGGTCCTCGTCCTGGTTGAAGTCGATGGGTGGGCGCGGGCTCGCGTAGTAGACGCGGGCGTAGCGCAGCACGTAGACGGTGTGGACGCAGAGCCAGCCGACCGCGACCGCGCCGACCCCGACGACCGCGTCGACGACCTCGGCGCCGCCCAGGGCGCGCCCCCCGACGAGGAGGATCGTCACGCCGGCGAGGCTGGCCAGCCCGACGAGGATGACGACGACGTCGTACCAGGCGGCGTCGCCGTCGCGACCCTGCACCTTCTCCCGTGTCGCGGGAGCGTCATGGCCGAGGATGTGGATGAGCAGCGGCGCGGCGAAGGCGAGCCCGGCGACGACGAAGCCGGAGAGCCCGTGGACGAGGAACCCGTGCGCGGGCCCCAGCGGCACGAGGAACCCCGCGAGCACCCCGACGAGGACGGCGAGCGCGAGACGGCGTCGGATGGTGGGCACCTTCGGAGGCTACCGCCGGGCGGGGCCTCGAGGCTGGACGCCGGCTGGTGGTGCGCTGGTGGTCGGCTGGGTGCCCGGTCGGGGTATGTCTACGGCTGGCCCCGCTCGACGGCCGCCCCCCTCACGCCCCGAGCCCTAGGATCCCCACCATGTCCGACACGCCCAGCGCTCGTCGCAGTCTCACCGTCGTCTACAACCCGGTCAAGGTCGACGACCTCGTCGCCACCCAGGAGCTCGTGGCCAAGGCCGCGGCCCGGCACGGCTGGGAGGACCCCTCGTGGATCGAGACGACCGAGCAGGAGACCGGCGAGAAGCAGGGCCGCGAGGCGGTGCGCGCCGGCTCCGACGTCGTCGCCTCGCTCGGCGGTGACGGCACCGTCCGCGCGGTCGCCTCGGCGCTCGTCGGCACCGACGTCGCGCTCGGTCTGCTCCCCGGCGGCACGGGCAACCTCCTCGCCCGCAACCTCGGCCTGCCCGTCGACTCCCTCGAGGACGCCGTCGAGGCGATGCTCGGTGGCACCGACCGCCGGATCGACGTGGGCCTCATGCGTGTCGCCGACGCGGCGATCGAGCCGCGGGAGAGCCACGGCACGCACGACGGCGGGTCGAAGGTCGACGACGACGAGGAGGTCTTCCTCGTCATGGCCGGCCTCGGCCTCGACGGCCAGGTCATGGCCGGCACCAACGAGAAGGTCAAGGCCGCTGTCGGCTGGGTCGCCTACGTCTTCAGCGCGCTGCGCCAGGTCTTCAGCCGCGGCTTCCGCGTCGAGGTCGCCTCGAGGGGCGGCTCCGGCGTGACCGGCGAGAGCGGCGACCACGAGCGCGACCGCGACGAGCACAGCGGGTCGGTGAGCCGGCACGCGCGCACCGTCGTCGTCGGCAACTGCGGCACGCTCCAGGGCGGCATCGAGCTGATGCCCGAGGCGAAGATCGACGACGGCATCCTCGACGCCGTCGTCGTCGCGCCCAAGGGCGCCCTCGGCTGGATCTCCGTCATCTCCGACGTCGTGACCCGGCACCGCGCCGGTCACGGCCGGCTCGACCGCTTCCGCGGCCGCGAGTTCACCGTGACCGCGGGCCGACCCGTCGAGGCGGAGATCGACGGCGACCCGATCGGCGAGCACGTCTCGCTCGGCATCCGCATCCTCCCCGACTCCCTGGTGGTCCGGGTTGGCTGAGCGACGTCCTGACGGCCGGCGACCCGCGGGTCGCGGCCGCCGCCTGCTCAAGGCCGTCGGGTTCGGGCTCGCCTTCGCGGTCCCCGTCACGGCCCTCGCGTTCGTCGTGCGCGAGAAGTTCCTCCCCGTCATCGAGCTCGACGAGCGGCTCATCGTCGCGGCGACCGACATCACCCGCGACAACCCGTGGCTGAAGACCGTCCTGCTCGTCTGGCAGGAGGCCACTCAGCCGAAGTGGGTCTACATCGTCGCGTCGGCCGTGTGCCTCGTCGTGTGGCGCCGCCACCGTGAGCTCGCGACCCGGTGCCTCTGGGCCTTCCTCACGATGATGGTCGCCTGGAACCTCCAGCTCGTCCTCAAGGAGGTCGTCAGGCGGGCCCGCCCCGTCGTCAGCGACCCCGTCTCGCACGCCCCCGGCTACAGCTTCCCCTCGGGCCACGTCGCCAACGCCGCGGCCATCGCGACGGTGATGACGTTGCTGCTCTGGCCGTTGCTGTCGCCGGTCGCCCGCCGCTGGCTCGTGGCCGGCCTGACGGCATACGTCGTCCTGACGGCCCTCGACCGCGTCTTCCTCGGCGTGCACTACCCCTCAGACGTCCTGGCCGGGATCCTCTTCGGCATCGGCCTGGGCACGGCGTCCTACGTCGGCTACCTCGGGTGGAACCCCCAGAGTCCGGACGAGTCCCCTCCGCCGGAGGGGGACGTCGGGCCCGAGTCATCGAAAGGCAGCACGTGAACCACACCTTCATCCACCGTTACGAGATCGACTCGTCGCGACCGACCGTGGGGTCGGCGCTCCGTGACATCGCGCTGCGGGTCCTCGCCCCCGCCGTGGTGCTCTTCGGTCTCATCGTCGGGCTCGGCTTCCTCATCGTCGGCCCCCTCAAGGACCTCCCGTGGGAGAACGACCTGAGCAAGTCCGTCGCCGCAGGCCGCACCGCGACGATGAACTCGATCACGGCGGTCTGGTCGCACATCGGCAACACCGAGATCGTCATCGGCGTCTGCGTCGTCGTCGTGGCCCTCGTGTGGTGGCGCACCAAGCAGTGGTGGTATGCCGTCATCCCCGCCATCGCGATCGCCGCGCAGGCGAGCGTCTTCGTCGCCGCGACGACCCTCACCGACCGCAAGCGCCCGACGGTCGAGCACCTCGACCCGGCGCCCCCGACGTCGAGCTACCCCAGCGGGCACATGGGCGCCTCGACCGCGCTCTACCTGACCTTCGCGCTCATGGCCCAGCGCATCGAGACGGTGTGGCTGCGCCGCGTCGTGACCGTGGTCTGCGCGATCGTGCCGCTCCTCGTCGGCTACGCCCGGCTCTACCGCGGCATGCACCACCTCGTCGACATCCTCGTCGGGATGGTCAACGGCATCGTGTGCGCGCTGCTCGCGTGGAACTATCTGCGCCGTCGGACGACCGGTGACCGCGCGACCTCCGCCGTGCGCGAGGCCGTCTCGCGCTGACGCGACCTCGACCCGCGAACGGCGATGGCCGGGAACCCGAATCGGGCTCCCGGCCATCGCCGTTCGCGTTCCCGCGGCGCTCTAGCTCGGGGACACCTGCGACCGGTGCAGCCGCCACCCGAGAATGAGGATCAGGCCGCGGCGGGGCGTCGTCTGCGGGTCGACGACGGGTCGCTGGGCGCGCCGCGTGCGGCGACCGAGGTCGGCGGTGCGCTGGCGGGCGATGGCCTCGTTCAGGTACGTGTTCATGGTGTCCTCCTGCACTCGTGATGCGTGAACACACAGAGCAGCAGGAGGCGCCCGTGATGCACCCGCCACGGAAACGGCCCCGAGTGCCCGGGTATGTCCGGGCGCTCGGGGCCGTCTCGACAGGGCGCGTCAGGCGCCGTGGCTCACACGTCGGCGTGCCGGGCACGTCCGAAGCAGTAGACCCCGAAGGCGATGAGACCGAGCGCGACGAGGGCGAGCAGCACCGGGCCGCCCGGGGCTCCGAGCAGATTGCGCAATGCACCGTCGAGGCCACGGGCCTCGCTGGGCTTGTGGCGCACGGCGGCGAGGACGAAGAGGCCTCCGACGATGGCCAGGGCGATGCCCTTGGCGATGTAGCCGACGCGTCCGGCCTTGACGATCCACTCGCCCGGGTGGGACTCGAGGTCCTGGAGGAACTTCTTCTTCCACCCCTTGACGACGTGGTAGACGCCGACGCCGATGACGGCGAGGCCGAGAAGGGCGACGAGCCACTGGCCGGCCGGCTGCTTCATGAGCGTCGCGGTGAAGTCGGTCGTCTGGCTCTTGCTCGACGAGCCGCTGCCGCTCGCGAACCGGAACGCGGTCCACGCCAGTGCGAGGTAGACGACGGCCTTGCCGGCCGCCTTGAGGCGGTCGCTCGTCTCCCAGCCTCCCGAGATGGCCTCCGTGATTTGCCAGAGCGCGAGGCCGAGCCACGCGATGACGGCGACCCAGAGCAGGAAGAGACCGAACCCGTTGTCGGCCATCGAGCCCAGGGCGCCGGACTGGTCGGCGCTCGTGCCCTTCGAGCCGAAGGCCAGTCGCAGGGCGATCGCGCCGATGATGATGTGGAGCACGCCGTTGACGGCGTAGCCGATGCGCGCTGCCGTCTCGAGCGCCGGGTGGTCACCCGCGCGCGCTGAGGCGGCCTTGACGTCTGTGGAGTCCATGCACGTGATCCTGTCGGTAGAGGGGTCCCCGATGGGCCACTGGGGAACATACCCACGTCGGGCAGGGAATTGGCACGTCGGACGCGGCCTTCTCGGGCGGAGGCGTCAGACGAGGCGCAGGTGTCGACGGCGGCCGCGGTGGCGCGCCGTGCGCCGGCTCCCGGTGGGGCTGGTCACCGGCTCCGGCTCGGGTTCCGGGTGCCGGAGCCGGGCGAGCTCGGCCCGGCGTTCGAGGTCGGCCTCGCGCTGGGCGAGGAGGGCGCTGACGATGTGCGGAGAGAGCATGGTGGGGATCCTTCGAGGTCGCTGTCGTGCTGACCTCTCCACCGTCGGTCTGAGGCCCGCCCCGCCACATCGGAAGGATGGCGTATGCCGTCCCTCCGGGTGCCTCAGATCCGTGGCGGTCCCGCTCGAACCCCGCTCAGGCGAGGTCGAGCACGCGGCGGATCTCGGGCCACGCGCGTTCGCCGAGCTCGCGGTCGGCCGCCTCGGTGCCGCCCCGGGCCATCCGCTGGCCGCCGCCGGGGACGGGCTCACCCGGCAGGACGACGCGGTGCCCGGCCCGGGGGTGGGTCACGAGCGTCGTGGGCAGGTCGAGGGCGCGTCGCCGGGCCTGCACGGCCTCGGCGTAGGTCACCGACGGCCAGACCTGGTCGTCACCGCCGGCCACGAGCAGCACGTCGCCGAAGAAGCGCTCGACGGGGATGGTCGCGGCCGCGACCCGGTCGGCGGCGGCGCGGAGGCTCTGGGCGTAGACGGGGGTGAAGGCCGGAGGGTCGCCGACGGGCTCGGCCGTGTCGTCGTAGGGCACGAACGGGAGCGGCTCACCGGCCCGCGACCACGACGAGTGCTGCGGGCGCAGCTCGCCGTCCGGTCCGGCACCGACGTTGGCCCACACGACGTGGCTCGGCGCGAGCGCGACGACGGCGTCGACGGCCGGGTCGTCGGCGGCATACGCGAGGAAGGCCTCGGCCGTCTTCGAGACGCCCACGAGCACGACGCGGTCACAGCGCTTGCCGAGCGAGGCGACGGCCGGTGCGAAGGCCTCGAGGGGGTACTCCCAGATGCCGGCCGGCTGCCCCTCGCCGCCGAACCAGCGGTAGGTCAGGGCGGCGGTGACGCCGGCGCCGGCGAGCAGCCGCGCTCGGTCGCGCTCGACACGGCCGCTCGATCCCGACAGCACGAGCACCCCCGTGCCGTTGCCGCCGTCGGCAGGGGAGACGAGGACGCCGTCGTGGTCGTAGGGGTGTGCGCGCAGGGTCACGGGTCAGCCGCCGAGGCGCTCGAAGGCCGTCACGGTGAGGACGGCGGCGCCGGCCTCGTCGCTCGCCGCGAGGTCGACGAAGGCCGTGATGCCCCAGTCCTGGTCGTCGTCGGGGTCGACGACGACCTGGCGCAGCCGCCACTCCGTGGGCGTGCGCTCGACCTGGAGCAGCGCCGGTGAGCGGGCCCCCTGGTCGGTCGCGATGGCGTCGTGGTCGTCGTAGTAGGCGCCGAGCGCGTCGTTCCACGCCTGCGCGTCCATGACGACCTTCTGCGGTGGGTCGGTGAGCTCGGCGACGCGGGCCTCGAGGTCGCCGAGCGCTTCCCACTCGTCGCGGGACGCGAGCTCGACCCGGTGGAACATCGCGTTGCGGATCATCACGGTGAACGCCCGCTCGTTCCCGGTGATCGGCCGCGCCGGCGGGGCGATGTCGGTCTGGGCGAGCACGGCGTCGCTCGGGTTGACGAGGTCCTCCCACTCGTCGAGCAGGCTGGAGTCGGTCTGGCGCACGAGCTCGCCGAGCCACTCGATGACGTCCTCGAGCTCCTCGGTGCGGTTGCCCTCGGGGATGGTGTGGCGCAGGGTGCGGTAGGCGTCGGTGAGGTAGCGCAGGACGAGCCCCTCGGACCGGGACAGGCCGTAGTAGGAGACGAACTCGTTGAACGTCATGCCGCGCTCGTACATCTCGCGGACGACGGACTTCGGCGAGAGGGCGTCCTGCGAGATCCACGGGTGGCTCTGCCGGTAGGCCGTGAGGGTCACCTCGAGCAGCTCGGCGAGCGGCTTGGGCCAGGAGACCTCCTCGAGGCGCTCCATCCGCTCCTCGTACTCGACGCCGTCGAGCTTCATCGCCGCGACGGCCTCGCCGCGCGCCTTGAACTCCTGCGCCCACAGCACCTGCCGCGGGTCCTCGAGGATCGCCTCGATGACCGAGACGAGGTCCTTGGCGTAGGTGTCGCTCTCGGGGTCGAGGGTGTCCATGACGGCGAGCGCGAAGGGGGCGAGCGGCTGGTTGAGGGCGAAGTCGCGCTGGAGGTCGATCGTCAGGGCGTGCCGACGGCCGGAGTCCTCGGCCGACGCCAGTCGCTCGACGACACCGGACGTGATGAGCTCCTTGGCGAGCACGAGCGCGTGCCGCTGGAGACGCCGCTGGTCCTTGGCCTCGTGGTGGTTGTCGGAGAGCAGACGCGCGGCGTGGGCGACCGGGTTGCCTTCTCGCGCCAGGATGTTGACGAGCATCGAGTGCGAGACCTTCATCCGCGGCTGCAGCGGCTCGGGCTCGGCGACGATGAGCCGCTCGAACGTCTCCTCCGACCAGTTGACGAAGCCGTCGGGCGCCTTCTTGCGCTGGATCTTCTTCTGCTTCTTGGGGTCGTCGCCGGCCTTCTCGACGGCGCGGAGGTTCTCGACGACGTGGTCGGGGGCCTGGGCGACGACCCAGCCGCGCGCGTCGAAGCCGGCCCGGCCGGCCCGGCCGACGATCTGGTGGAACTCACGCGCCTTGAGCAGGCGCTGCTTCGTGCCGTCGAACTTCGTCAGCCCGGTGAGCAGCACGGTGCGGATCGGCACGTTGATGCCGACGCCGAGCGTGTCGGTGCCACAGATGACCTTGAGGAGGCCGTCCTGCGCGAGCTGCTCGACGAGGCGGCGGTACTTCGGCAGCATGCCCGCGTGGTGCACTCCGATGCCGTGCCGGACGAGGCGGGAGAGAGTGCGTCCGAAGCCCGCCCCGAACCGGAAGCCACCGATGCGCGCGGCGATCGCCTCGCGCTCCTCGCGCGTCGTGATCTTGACGGCCATGAGGCTCTGGGCGCGCTCGAGCGCGGCCGCCTGCGTGAAGTGGACGACGTAGACGGGCGCGCGGTCCTTCTCGAGGAGCTCCTCGATGGTCTCGTGGAGGGGGGTGACGGCATACGAGAACTCAAGGGGGACGGGACGCTCGGTGCCGCTGATGACGGCCGTGGAGCGGCCGGTGCGCCGGGTCAGGTCGTCCCTGAACATCGTGACGTCGCCGAGCGTCGCCGACATGAGGACGAACTGTGCCTGAGGCAGCTCGATGATCGGCACCTGCCACGCCCACCCGCGGTCGGGCTCGGAGTAGAAGTGGAACTCGTCCATGACGACCAGACCGACGTCAGCCGAGCTGCCCTCTCGCAGAGCGAGGTTCGCGAGGATCTCGGCGGTGCAGCAGATGATCGGGGCGTCGGCGTTGACCGACGCGTCGCCGGTGATCATGCCGACGTTGTCGGCGCCGAACTGCTCGCAGAGGGCGAAGAACTTCTCGGAGACGAGCGCCTTGATGGGTGCCGTGTAGAAGGAGACGCGGTCGTCGGCGAGGGCGGTGAGGTGGGCCGCCGTCGCGACGAGCGACTTCCCCGAGCCGGTCGGCGTCGCCAGGATGAGGTTGCTGCCGCTGAGGATCTCGAGGAACGCCTCCTCCTGGTGCGGGTAGAGGGTCAGGCCACGCTCGGTCGTCCACTCGGTGAAGACCTCGTAGAGGCCGTCGGGATCGGGGTCCCGCGGGATGCGCTCGCTGAGGTTCTTCGTCACCACGTGAGTATGCCGCCGGGCCGGGACGTGTGCCGAATCGTCGGTATGCACCGGGCCGGTGGTGTCGCGCCCTTGGGAACGAGCTGCCGCCGCGCCCCGGCTGACGTCCGGCTGGTCAGGTATCCCGGTCCGAGCGAACTGAGCGGGCGAGAGCAGCGGCCTCGCCACGGTTGCTCACGCCGAGCTTGGCGATCACGTTGCCGACGTGCACGCTGGCGGTCTTCTCGGTGATGAACAGGGCGGAGGCGATGGCTCGGTTCGTCGCTCCGCGAGCGACGTGGTCGAGCACCTCGCGCTCGCGCGGCGTCAGCCGGTCGAGGGGTCCGGGTTCGTCGACGTCGAGCGGCAGTGGCACCCGGAACCGCCTTGCCGCCACCGCGGCCTGGCTCTCGAGCCAGCGGGATCCCATCTCGTGGGCCTCGTGCCAGACTGCGGAGAGCATGGCCTTGCCCTCGTCGCGTTCTCCGTGTGCCAGCTGTGCGCGTGCCAGCTCGAGGCGTGGGCGGAGCGAGGTGTAGCGGCCGAAGGGGAACGCGAGATCGACGGCGGCGTGCCACTGGGGGATGGCCGACTGCCCTGACAGCTGGGCCTCGAGGGCCTCGGCGATGGCCAGGTGCATCCCGTCCCAGGTGCGCCCCCATTCGGGGGTGACACGCCGCCGGGCGAAGTCCAGCGACACGGCGGCCGCCGCGGCGAGCGGCTGGGCCGGGCGTGCCGCGGAGGGGCCGGCGAGAACGAGCGCCCGGTAGGCGTAGTCGGCGGCGAGGGCGTGCTCCAGGGGAGAGTCCCGAGGGGCGACCTCCTGCATCAAGGCCTCGGCCGCGTCCAGGGCGCGCTCCGGATCCGACAGGCCCTCGCAGATCTCGATGAGACGCGGAGAGTGGTTGACGCCCGGCGCGTTGGAGCCGTCGGCGAACGCCTCCTCCTCAACGGCGAGCGCGCCTCGCATGTCGCCACGGGCCACGAACAGGACCGCCCTGTTCCACCGCAGTCGGAACTCGACCCTGGCGGGGACGCAGTAGGTCTCGTAGAGGGCCTCTGCTTCTGAGATGCGTCCCTGCTGGACCAGGATCTCCAGCTCCTGCTCGGCGCCGAAGGCCACGTACCTCGGCAGTCCGGCTCGCTCGGCCCTCTCGCGGACCTGACGAGAGATCTGGACCGCCTCGTCGACCGAGCCGTACAGCCAGAGGTAGAAGGCGAGCTCGCCCGAGGCCTCGAGGGCGGCGCCCAGCTCGTCGGACCGCTCGGCTTCGCGCACGGCCTCCCGGTACACCTCCAGCGCCTCGCCGCAGCGGCCGAGGAGCCAGAGCGGCTCGGCCAGCTCCCACAGGGCCTGGGTGACGAGATCGTCCGCTCCGATCGCCCGAGCGACGTCGAGGGCCCGGGTCGCGAAGTCGACTGCCTCCGTGTACCGGCCGACTCGACACGCGTGGAACGTGGACGCAATGAGCGCGTCCGCGAGCTCGCGGGTCGCCGTCGTCCCGGCCAGCGCGATGGCGCGATCGAGGGACTCTCGTCGACTCGGAAGCCCCGGCACTTCGCCCCAGTTGGCCCCGACGGCGGTGTGGACGCGGCATGCCGCCAGGGGGTCACCGTCGGGGTCGAGCAGGTCGACCGCCAGGCGCAGCAGGTCGTGCACCCGGTCACGGACCCCCTCGTTGGCCAGGACGCGGGCCGCCAGGCGCGGGAGGTCGGCCTTGGAGAGGCCGGTGCGCTCAGCGGCATCCGGAACGCGGTCCCAGAGGTAGAAGGCGTGTTCGAAATGGTCGGCTGCTGCGGCAGAGCCGTACTGCTTGCCGGCCACGCCGGCCCACACCGAGGCCGCGAGGGCGAGGGGCCAGTCACCCGCGCCCATCGCGTGCAGGGCCAGGGACGCTCCGTACCGCCAGCGCTGCTCGGTCGACCCGGACTCGACGCGGCCTCGAAGGGCCCGGGCGTAGGCGGCGTGCATCTCGACGATCTCCCCGGGGAGCAGGTCGTCGTGCACGGACTCCCGGAGCAGTGCGTGACGGAAGTCGTACCTGTTCCCGTGACGGACGACGACGTTGCGCTCGAGCATCTCGTGGATCGCCTGGGCAAACGCGGCGGATGCGAGCCCAGCCGCCTCCTCGAGGACCTCGAGGTCGATGCGGCTGCCGTCGACCGAAGCCAGGCGGCTGATCCGGACGGCGGATGACGAGAGCGTCCCGACGTGCCGCAGCAACAGGTCGTGCAGGAGCCCCGGGACACCGGGCTCGTCGGCGGACAGCAGCTCCTCGACGTAGAGGGGATTTCCGTCGGAGTGGAGCATCAGGGCGGTGAGTCTCTCGGTGTCCGGGTCGTGTCCTGACCGTCGACGGACGAGCTCGCGCACGTCGTGGGCAGCGAGCCCGGAAAGATCCATGCGCACCGCACGCGGACTCCGACTCAGCTCGACCAACGGGCCCCGGAGCGGGTGTCCGGCGGTCACGTCGTCGGCACGGAAGGTCAGGACGAGCAGCAGCGGTGCACGGCAGGTTCGCTGCGCGGCCAGCGCGAAGTCGCGTACCGAGGCGTCGGCCCAGTGGAGATCCTCGATGACGAGCACGGCCGAGCCCGCACGGCCCAGGATCTCGGTGGCTTCGACGAGAGACTCGAGTGAGGGGGACCTCGAGCTCGCCTCGGAGGCCAGCCAGGACAGGCGTGGCACCGGGGAGTCCTCGGTGCTCTGGCGGTCATGGAGGTCCCGGAGTGCCTCGACCACCGGACCGAACGGCATTCCCGTGGCCAGGTCCAGGCAGTGACCGACCGCACAGCTCAGGCCCATCGCCCGGCACCGCTCGGCAAGGACCTCGACCAGAGTCGTCTTGCCGATGCCGGCGTCACCTCCGAGGAGCAGACTCCTGATGCGAGGGGCGTCCTCATCCGCCTCGCGCACGACCTCGCCGAGCAGGACGTCGAGGGCGCGGATCTGCTCGCCCCTCCCGACGGGTGCTGTGTGCTCTGACGATGTGCCCATCCGCGACTCCGTGACCGAGGACGTCGTGGTGCCCTCCGACCCGTCTTCCAGCGTAGGAGCGGACGCGCGTCGTGTTCACAGGACGGCTGAAGCCGCGTTGTTGAGGATCAGGACGATGGTGTTGTGCACGCGCGGCAGGTGGCTGGCTGCGTACTCGTCCTTCAGCTCCCTCAGCTCCGTCAGCACGGCGGTGTCCGTGTCGAGCCGTGGTGCGAGCACGTGGAGGTGGGGTCTGGGGTCGGGAAGGGGGATCGGCATCCCGGCGGCCGACCCCGCGGCCGCGGAAACGGCCGGCAGTGAGAGGGCGGTGGCCGAGACGACGGCGACGAGTCGATGGCGAGCGGGCATGGCGTGCTCCTGGACCAGATGCGGCGGACCTTCCGCCGACCACTCCACGATCGGCCCGGGACGCACCCACCCACATCGGCACTTCTCCCAGACCTCGCACCGGTGATGCCTACGTCTCGCGCGGCCACTCTCAGCGGTCCGAACGTCCTGCTCGGTCGGGGACGAGCAGGAGGACGACGGCGCCGACGAGCGCACCGAGCACCGTCTCGAAGAGGCGGTCGCGCAGCAGCGGACCCACCGGGGCGGTGTGGACGAGCTGGCCCATCATCAGGGCGAGCGGGGTGATGAAGAGGAGCGCCACGGCGTAGTTGCGCCCGACGACGAGCTCGGTGAGCACCTGCAGCACGACGATGACGAGCACCGCCCAGACCCCCTGCGGTCCCCACGCGAGGATCGGCGCCGCGACCGCGAGACCGAGCACGGTGCCGACGACGCGGTGCACGCCGCGGGTGAGGCGGGACGTGAGGTCCGGACCCGAGAGGACGGTCACGGCAGCGACCATGGCCCAGTAGGGGTGCTGCCAGCGCGGGCTCCGGGTGCCTCGAGCGCGTCCCGGAAGCGCGGTGCGGGCAGCTGCGGCCGGTGCCAGCGGTCGCGGTGCCCGAGGGCCTCGACGTGGGCGATGACAAGCGACACGAGCACGCTCGCCGCGGCGACGCCGGCCGCGACCGGGACGGTCGTCGGGACGGCCGGCACCATGGCGCAGACAGCGAAGGCGAAGACGAGGAAGAGCGGCCCCGGTGGGTGCCACCGGTAGGCGTCCGAGGTGAGCGAACCGGCAGCTGCGAGGAGCGCGCCGAGGACCACGACGAGCCAGCGCGAGGCTGGTGCGAGCGACACGACGACGCCGAGCGTGACTGCGAGAGTGAGGAACCCGCCGGCCACGACCTGCATCCCGGCACGTTCAGGGCGGGCGTGGTTGCGTCCGTAGAGCGAGGTGAAGGCACCGAAGGCGGCATACGGCGTCCACTCGACGCGACCCACCAGCACGAGCACGAGCAGCGGCACGAGGACCGACAGCCCGGCGCGGAGCGCGACCCGGTGGGCGCCGCCGTGCGGTCCCCACCGCAGCAGTCCCTGCCAGGGCGGTCGGGGTGGGGGCTGGTTCATCGGACTCCACTCTAGGACTCGCCCGGATCCGGGTAGGACTACCCATCGACGCGGCCCACCCGGAGGGCGCAGAATCGCGCTGACCGGGCACGCAGCCCGGTCTCTCCAGGGGAAACAGGGGAACACCACATGAAGAAGCCAGCAGTCGCCGCTGCCCTCGCGGCCGCAGCGGTCGCCCTCAGCGGAGCGCTCGCGAGCGCGCCCGCGCAGGCCGTCACGACGGGCGCGAGCGCCCGCAACGTCATCGCCAAGGACTTCCCGGACCCGGGCTTCGCGAAGTTCACGACGCGCGCCCAGGGCACGAAGTACTACCTCTACGCGACGGGCGGCGGCTTCCGGGTCGCTCGCTCGGCCTCGCCCGGCTCGGGCTTCGCGGTCGTGGGCAACTCGATGAACGCCCGTCCGGCCTGGACCTTCGAGGCGACCGACAGCTCGCCTGCGCAGCTGTGGGCCCCGCACGTCTTCCAGACCGCGACGACGCCCGGCTCCGAGCGCTTCACGATGTACTTCGCCGCCCGCCGCGAGGCCCCCGGCACGGCGAACCACAACAAGCACTGCATCGGCGCCGCGCGCTCGTCGTCGCCCACGGGTCCGTTCAGCCCGGTCTCGACGCCCCTCATCTGCCCGCCCGCCGGCTACTCCGAGGCCATCGACCCTGTCGAGTACCGCACCCGCTACGGCAACCGCTACCTCGTCTTCAAGATCGGCAACTACAGCCCGCGCCGCTTCCAGATCATGGCCGTGCGCGTCGACAACTCGGCCGGCACGACGCTGGCCGGCTCGCCGAAGGTCGTCCTCAACGCGAGCCGCATCGGCTCGGCCGTCGCGGAGGCGCCCGACGTCTACCGCGACGCCGCCGGCAAGGTGCACCTCTTCGTCTCGCGCAACGGCTACAAGGACTGCAACTACGCCACGCAGGTCTGGTCGGGCAACGACCTCTTCGCCCTCGGCAACCCGCGCTGGGTCGGCGGCATGGGCATCTCGACGACCGACCGCTTCTGCGGCCCCGGCGGCGCCGAGGTGATCAACGACGGTGGCGTGCTCCGCGTCGCCTTCCACGTGCGCAAGAGCTACGACCCGCTCGTCCGGCCGGCGTGGACCGGGGTCCTCAAGTGGAGCGGCGGCAACCCGTACCTCTCCTGACGCGACGGACAGAGTTCACCACGCCCATTTGGTCGCCGGCGTGTCTAAGGTGGGTTTCGACCCCGTGTCTTGTGGGAATGAAGAGATTCGAGAGGTCGTGACACTCCGGCCGGCGTGCCCGCACGCCGCGAAAGGTGGCGTTCGATGGAGGCGAAGAAGACGTTCCTGTCTTGGCCGGTGATCCGGCAGGCGCGGTCCGGGGACTTTCTCGGACGCGGTCCGGCGGTGACGTCCGAGCGCACCCGCGGTCTGCAGCCCCGCACCTCGACGGCCGACCGCGTCGTGCAGAGCGTCTGCCCGTACTGCGCTGTGGGCTGCGGCCAGAAGGTGTATGTCAAGGACGAAAGGGTCGTGCAGATCGAGGGCGACCCGGACTCGCCGGTGTCGCGGGGCCGCTTGTGCCCCAAGGGTTCCGCGAGCGAACAGCTTGTCAACAACCCCGGGCGGGTGCGCCACGTGCTCTACCGGCGGCCGGGTGGCACCGACTGGGAGCCCATGTCGCGCACCACAGCCGTCGAGATGATCGCGCAGCGCTTCGTCGAGAGCCGCCGCTCCGGCTGGCAGGACACCGACGAACACGGCCGTCCGCTCCGGCGGACCATGGGCATCGCCTCGCTCGGTGGCGCGACGCTCGACAACGAGGAGAACTACCTCATCAAGAAGCTGTTCACCGCAGCGGGCGCCATCCAGATCGAGAACCAAGCGCGTATTTGACACTCTTCCACGGTCCCCAGTCTGGGGTCCTCGTTCGGACGCGGCGGCGCCACGCAGTACGTGCAGGACCTGTCCAACTCGGACTGCATCGTCATCCAGGGCTCGAACATGGCTGAGTGCCATCCGGTCGCTTACCAGTGGGTGACCGAGGCGCGCCTCAAGGGGGCGAAGGTCATTCACGTCGACCCGCGCTTCACACGTACGTCGGCGACGTCCGACAAGCACATCCCGATCCGCGCGGGCAGCGACGTCGTGCTGCTCGGTGCGCTCATCAACCACATCCTCGCCAAGGAGCTGTACTTCGAGGAGTACGTCGTCGCGTACACCAACGCCGCCACGCTCATCAGTGATGAGTTCCAGGACACCGAGGAGCTCGACGGCCTCTTCTCCGGCTACGACGACGAGAAGGGGGCGTACGCGCCGGACACCTGGGCCTACGCGACCGCGGACGAGGGCGGCGACGACCCGTCGCCGGGCACCATCGGTGGGCCTGCGGCTGGCCACGAGAGCGGTGGGGGCCACGAGCACGGGCACAGCAAATCCGAGCGCGCGGCCGGTGACGAGCACGGTTCCGGCGGGCCCGCCCTCGAGCACGCCAGGGTGCTGCGCGACGAGACCCTTCAGGACCCGAGGTGCGTCTTCCAGATCCTCAAGCGGCACTACGCGCGCTACACCCCCGAGATGGTCGCCGAGACGTGCGGCATCAGCGTCGACGACTTCCACTACCTGGCGAAGGCGGTCACCGAGAACAGCGGCCGAGAGCGCACCACCGCGTTCGTCTACGCCGTCGGCTGGACCCAGCACACGCTGGGCGCGCAGTTCATCCGTACGGCCGCGATCATCCAGCTGCTCCTCGGGAACATGGGACGCCCGGGCGGCGGGGTCATGGCGCTGCGCGGCCACGCGAGCATCCAGGGATCGACCGACATCCCGACGCTGTACAACATCCTGCCGGGCTACCTCGCGATGCCGGTCGCGGGCCTGCACGACACGTGGGACGACTACATCGGGGCGATCGGCAGCAAGGAGCAGAAGGGCTTCTGGGCGAACGCCGACACGTATGCCGTGAGCCTGATGAAAGCCTGGTGGGGAGACGCGTCCACGGCCGAGAACGACTGGGCCTTCGACTACCTTCCGCGTCTCTCCGGCGCGCACGGCACGTACCAGACGACGATGGCGATGCTCGAGGACCAGGTCGAGGGCTACTTCCTCCTCGGCCAGAACCCGGCTGTCGGGTCCGCGCACGGACGCATGCAGCGCCAGGCGATGTCGCACCTCAAGTGGCTCGTCGTGCGCGACTTCGCGATGATCGAGTCGGCGACCTTCTGGAAGGACGGCCCCGAGATCGCCACGGGCGAGCTGCGGCCCGAGGACGTCCAGACCGAGGTGTTCTTCCTGCCTGCGGCGGCCCACACGGAGAAGTCGGGCTCGTTCACCCAGACCCAGCGGATGCTGCAGTGGCACCACAAGGCGGTTGCCCCGCCCGGCGACGCCCAGAGCGAGCTCGAGTTCTTCTACGAGCTGGGCCGGCGCGTCCGCGAGCTCCTCGCCGACTCGACCGACCCGCGAGACCGGCCGCTCCTCGACCTCACGTGGGACTACCCCCTCGGCACCGACGGCGAGATCGACGCCGAGGCCGTGCTCGCCGAGGTCAACGGTCGGCACCGAACGGGGGAGAAGGCCGGCCAGCCACTGTCGTCGTACACCGAGATGAAGGCCGACGGCTCGACAGAGGGCGGCTGCTGGATCTACACCGGGGTGTATGCCGACGGCAAGAACCAGGCAGCCAACCGGCGTCCGGGCCGCGAGCAGGACCTCACCGCGCTCGACTGGGGCTGGGCCTGGCCCGCCAACCGGCGCATCCTCTACAACCGTGCCTCGGCCGACCCCGACGGCAACCCGTGGAGCGAGCGCAAGAAGTACGTCTGGTGGGACGTAGACGAGCAGAAATGGACCGGACACGACGTGCCCGACTTCCCGCCGACGAAGGCGCCGAGCTTCCGCCCGGAGCCCGGCACCGGCGGCCCCGACGGCTTGGCCGGCGACGACCCGTTCATCATGCAGGCGGACGGCAAGGGCTGGCTCTACACGCCCAAGGGCATGCTCGACGGGCCGCTGCCGACGCACTACGAGCCGCAGGAGTCCCCTGTCCAGAACCCGCTCTATACGCAGCAGTCCAATCCCGCTCGCAAGGTCTTCCCACGCAAGGACAATCTGTGGAGCCCGTCCGGCGATCAGCCGGGTGCCGACGTCTACCCGTACGTCTTCACCACCTACCGGCTGACCGAGCACCACACGGCGGGCGGGATGAGCCGCTTCCTGCCCTACCTGTCGGAGCTGCAGCCGGAGTTCTTCTGCGAGGTCTCGCCTGAGCTCGCCGAGGAACGTGGTCTCGAGCCCGGCGGCTGGGCCACGATCGTCTCGGCCCGCGCGGCCGTGGAGGCGCGTGTGCTCGTCACCGAACGGATGAGACCGCTCATCATCCGCGGCCGCACCGTCCACCAGGTCGGCCTGCCCTACCACTGGGGCGTCGGCAGCGCCGCCGTCGTCAGCGGTGACGCCGCCAACGACCTGCTCGGTGTCGCCCTCGACCCGAATGTGCAGATCCAAGAGAGCAAAGCCGGCTCGTGCGACATCGTGCCGGGGCGCCGACCGACCGGTGAGGCCCTGCTGCGCTACATCGCGGAGTACCAGTCCCGTGCCGGCTCGACGGTCATGACGAGCAACGAGCTGCGCACCGGTCATCCCCGGTCCGTCCCTGATCCGGCCCCCGACCCGGCTCCCGACCAGAAGGAGGGCTGAGGCGTGGCGTTCTGGCGCAATCAGCTGTCCGGCCCCACCGATCCGGCGAGCGACGCGGCGTGGGCACGGGTGGAGCCCCGCAAGGGCTTCTTCACCGACACCTCGATCTGCATCGGGTGCAAGGCCTGCGAGGTGGCCTGCAAGGAGTGGAACGGCATCCCGGAGGACGGCCTCGACCTGCTCAACCAGTCCTACGACAACACCGGTGCCCTCGGCGCCAGCACGTGGCGCCACGTCGCCTTCGTGGAGCAGGACAGCCACCGCATCGAGCAGGCGCGCGAGTCGGGGCGTCGTCTCGTCCAGCTCGGCATGCCGACCGTCCGCGACGGTTCGGCGACGGGGACGGCCACGGCGACGGCCACGGCCGAAGCGCCCGGTGACGTCCGGTCCGGCGCGGCCGCCGCGCCCGGACCCACCGACACCGCTGTACCGGACCTGCGCTGGCTCATGGCATCTGACGTGTGCAAGCACTGCACGCACGCCGCGTGCCTCGACGTGTGTCCGACGGGGTCGCTCTTCCGTACCGAGTTCGGCACCGTCGTCGTGCAGGACGACGTGTGCAACGGGTGCGGCTACTGCGTCGCAGCCTGCCCCTTCGGGGTCATCGAGCGGCGGCGCGGCGACGAGGGCCACGAAGGCGGACGCGAGTCGCACGGCATCAGCATCAACTCCGGGGGCGCCGACCCCACCCAGAACGGCGAGGTCAAGAACGTCGGCATCGCCCAGAAGTGCACGCTCTGCTACGACCGCCTCGGTGAGGGGCAGACCCCCGCGTGCGCCCAGGCCTGCCCGACGACGTCGATCAAGTTCGGTGACCTGGCCGACATGCGGGCCACCGCCCAGGCCCGCGTCGCGGAGCTGCACGAGCTCGGCTACACCGAGGCCCGGCTCTACGGCACGGACGAGAACGACGGCGTCGGGGGCACGGGGTCGGTCTTCCTCCTGCTCGACGAGCCGGAGGTCTACGGCCTCCCGCCGGACCCGCGCGTCACCACGGCCGACCTGCCCGACATGTTCCGCAAGGCCGGCCTCGCGGGGCTCGCCATGCTGGGCATGGCTGCCGCCGCCTTCGTCGGGAGGAAGCGATGACGACCAACCCCTTCGACGCCGACCGCCCGCCGGAGCGCGAGCGGCGCCGAGGCGACGCGAGCCACGGGAACGCGCGCGACGCCGCCAAGCAGGCGGGGAGCAACGGTGGGCGGCGTCGCCGCGACGAGTCGCTCATGGTGCCCGACGTCTCGTTCGACAGCTACTACGGCCGGCACATCGTCAAGCCCGCGCCGTGGGAGAAGGAGGTGGCGGCGTACCTCTTCCTCGGTGGCATCGCAGGCGGGTCGGGGCTGCTCGCGGCCGGAGGCAAGGCACTGGGCTACCCGGCGCTGCGTCGGGCAGGGCGGGTGGCTGCGGTCGGTGCCGCGGCCCTCGGTGGCGCGGCCCTCGCCAAGGACCTCGGCAAGCCGAGCCGCGCCCTCAACATGATGCGCACCGTCAAGCTCACCTCGCCGATGTCGGTCGGGTCGTGGATCCTCACCGCCTTCGGAGGGTTCTCCGGACTCGCCCTCGCGTCGGAGCTCGGGCAGGCGCTTCTCGACCGTCGTTCCAGCACGGGCCGGCCCGGCACGGCGCTGGCTCGGGTCGCCCGGGTGCTCGAGATCGCCGACGGACCGGCGACGGTGGGCTCGGCCCTCTTCGCGCCCCCGCTCGCGGCCTACACCGCCGTGCTGCTGGCCGACACCGCCACACCGACCTGGCACGAGTCCTACCGTGAGCTGCCCTTCGTCTTCGTCAGCTCTGCGAACGCGGCTGCGGCGGGGCTCGCCCTGCTCACCGTCCCGGTCGGGCAGAACGGACCCGCGCGCCGGCTCGCTGCCGTGAGCGCTCTCGTGGAGACCGTGGCGTTCGAGCGGATGCAGGACCAGCTCGGTCCGACGCTCTCGGAGCCCTTGCGCACCGGCAAGGCCGCCCGCCTGCTCAGGGCGAGCAAGGCGCTCACGATCGTCGGGGCGGCGGGGGCCGTGACCGTCGGGCGCACCCGCGTCGGCGCCGCCCTGAGCGGCCTGGCCCTCATGGCCGGTTCCGCGTGCACGCGATTCGGCGTCTTCGAGGCGGGTATGGCGTCTGCAATCGACCCGAAGTACACCGTCGAGCCACAGCGCGAGCGCCTCGAGGCGCGCCGGGCGAAAGGCATCGTCGACGACTCCATCACCACGGCGCGCTGAGGCGCCACCCCCGACGACGCAACGACGCGCCGCCGGACGACCGGAAGGGGAAGTGCCGTGAGCAGGACCGACACAGGGCCGGAGATCACCGGCCGAGGCGCGAACCGGTGGTTGATCCTCGTGTGCGCGGTCCTCGTGCAGCTGTCCATCGGCTCCGTCTACGCGTGGAGCGTCTTCGCCAAGGCGCTGCAGAGCGACGCGGCGTTCGGGTGGTCCAAGTCCAAGGCTGCCGTCCCGTTCAGCGTCGTCATCGGGATGATCTTCATCGGCAGCTACGTCGGCGGTCGTCTCCAGGACGCGCGCGGCCCCCGCCTCGTGGCCATGACGGGCGGCGTCATCTACGCGGTCGGGGTCATCCTCGCGTCGTTCGCCCAGTCGCCCGACGCCTTCTGGCTGCTGGTGCTCGGCTACGGCGTCCTCGGAGGGTTCGGGCTCGGCATGGTCTACATCGTCCCGATCGCCATGCTGCAGAAGTGGTTCCCCGACAAGCCGGGACTCATCACCGGTCTTGCCGTCGCCGGCTTCGGCTTCGGCGCCGTCGTCACCGCCCCCGTGGGCCAGGCGCTCATCGACCAGTCCCCGAGCGTGCCCACCAAGGCGTTCCTGTGGCTCGGCATCGGCTACCTCGTCATCTTGCTCGTCTGCACGTCGGTCTTCCGCAACCCTGCCGTCGTGCCGGACGCGACCGCAGGGGCGGCCACGGCCGCCGGCAAGGCCGACAGCGGCGCGGCGGTGTCGCGTGACTTCACGCAGAGCGAGGCCCTGCACACGAAGCAGTGGTACCTGCTCACCGCGATCCTCACGATGAGCGTCACGGCGGGGATCTCGCTCATCGCCGTCGCGGCCGGCACGGCCAGTGACGTCGCCGGCTACACCGCCACGGCCGCGGCTGCCCTCGTCGGCGTCCTCGGCCTCTTCAACGGCGCGGGCCGCATCTTCTGGGGCTGGCTGTCCGACCTCGTCGGCAAGATGCCGGCCTTCCTCGGCATCCTCGGCGTCCAGGGCGTGTGCCTGCTGCTCATCCCCCACGCCGCCAACAAGGCCCTCTTCGCCGTGCTCGCCGCGCTCGTCTACCTCTGCTACGGCGGGGCTTTCGGCACCATGCCGTCGACCGCGGGCGCGTTCTTCGGCGTGCGCAACGTCGGCGCGATCTACGGCCTGATGCTCATCGGGTGGAGCATCGGTGGGGTCGTCGGCCCGCTGCTCATCGCCTCCCTCATCGGCAGCGAGAAGGCGTACAACCTCGGCTTCACGGTCATCGGCATCATCACCCTCGTCGCGCTGGTGCTCCCGCTCATCACGAAGAAGCCGAGGCGCGACGCAGTCGGCGCGGCCGGCACCCGTGACACCCGCGGCAGCCGGGGCACCACGGGCACGGCGGACACCGCGGACACCGCTCCGCGCTGAGGTCGGCTCACTCTCGAACGTCGGCGGGGCCGGCCGCGAGCGGCAGGCCGGAGGCCAGCCACGCCTCCACCCCGCCGACGACGTCGGTAGACCGAGCGAGTCCGATGCGGCGCAGCGACTCCGCCGCGAAGGAGCTGCTGTAGCCCTGGCGGCAGATGACCACGACCCGGAGGTCCGGACCGCACACCTCGGGCACCCGTGACGGGCTCGTGGGGTCGAGTCGCCACTCGAGGACGGTGCGGTCGATGACGAGTGCGCCCGGCAGGTCCCCCTGTCGGGCGCGCTGGGCTGCCGTGCGCGTGTCGACGAGCAGGGCGCCCGTGCGCATCTCGGCCCACGCCTGCTCGGGCTACAACCGCTCCACCCCCTCGCGGGCCTGGGCGAGGACCTCGTCGACGCGGGTCATCGCACGATGAGCACGTGGTCGCCGCGCGGGACGAGCTCGCCGACCACACGGCCCCCGGGCACCTCGCCTGCGACGAGGAGGCCGCCACTGGTCTGGGCGTCGGCGAGCAGCACGAGCTCGTCGTCACCCACGGACGCGTGGAGGTGCGGACGCACCCAGTCGAGGTTGCGACGGCTGCCACCGGGGACGAAACCTGCGGCAAGACTCTCTCGGGCCCCGTCGAGGTAGGGAACCGAGGCCGCATCGACGACCGCCGACACCCCCGAGGCGCGGGCCATCTTGTAGAGGTGGCCGAGCAGGCCGAACCCCGTCACGTCGGTGGCTGCGCGGATGCCGGCAGCAACCGCGGCGGCGCTCGCGACGTCGTTGAGCGTCACCATCGACTCGACGGCGTGCGCGAAGACCTCACCCGTCGCCTTGTGGCGGTTGTTGAGGACGCCCACCCCGAGGGGCTTCGTCAGACTGAGCGGCAGTCCCGCGACGGCGGCATCGTTGCGGAGCAGGTGGTCCGGGTCGGCGATGCCGGTGACGGCCATGCCGTACTTGGGCTCGGGGTCGTCGATGCTGTGCCCACCGGCGACCGGGCACCCGGCGAGGCGTCCGACGTCGAGCCCACCCCGAAGGACCTCCGCGGCGAGCTCGAGCGGCAGGACGTCGCGCGGCCACCCCAGCAGGTTGACGGCCAGCACCGGGCGGCCACCCATGGCGTACACGTCGGACAGCGCGTTCGCTGCGGCGATGCGCCCCCAGTCGTAGGGGTCGTCGACGACTGGGGTGAAGAAGTCGGCCGTCGCCAGGACGGCGAGCCCACCGTCGATGCGCACCGCCGCCGCGTCGTCGCCGGAGTCGAGCCCGACCAGCAGGTCGGGGTGGCTCGTCCCGGTCAGGCCGCGCACCATCTCCTCGAGCTCGCCCGGGGGGATCTTGCAGGCGCAGCCGCCACCGTGCGCGAACTGGGTCAGCCTCACCGCTGTCACGTGCTCCACGTCAGCGCTCATACCCACACCGTAGGTCGGCGCAGCGTGCATGCGGTGTGCTGGGTACGGTGACCCGTGGAGGTGTCTGGGCACCTGGTGGTCCCCTCGGTCTTCAAAACCGGTGAGACCGAGCATCTCGGTCTGGCGGGTTCGATTCCCGTCCACCTCCGCCAAACCACTCGTGAGGAGGCCGGCGTGACGCAGAGCGACCCCCGTCGGCGGATCCCACGCACCGACGCGCTCCTCGCCGACCCGGTGCTCGCCGCCGCGGTCGAGCGGCACGGCGCCGACACGGTCAAGGCCGCCGTCCGCGCGGCGCAGGCGCAGGCGCGGGGCGGTGAGATCGCGCCCTCCCAGGTCATCGAGGCCGCACGAACGGCCCTGCCGGCGCGCCCCACGACCTTGCGCCCGCTCCTCAACGCCACCGGTGTCGTCGTGCACACGAACGTCGGTCGGGCCCCTTTGTCGGCGGCCGCGGTCGAGGCCGTGGTCGCTGCGGCCGGCTACGTCGACGTGGAGTACGACGTGACCACCGGCGCACGGGCCCGGCGCGGGCGGGGAACCCTCGCCGCTCTCCGGGACGCCGTGCCCGCAGCGGGTGACGCTCTCGTCGTCAACAACGGGGCCGCGGCGCTCGTGCTCGCCACGACCGCGCTCGCCGCTGGCCGCGAGGTCGTCGTGAGCCGCGGGGAGATGGTCGAGATCGGTGGCGGCTTCAGGCTGCCCGACCTCATCGCGTCGACGGGCGCACGCCTGCGCGAGGTGGGCACGACCAACCGCACGACGGTCGACGACTATGCAGCCGCGCTGGGCCCCGACACCGGTTGCGTCCTCAAGGTGCACCCGAGCAACTTCCGGATCGAGGGCTTCACGAGCGCCACCCCCGTCGATCAGCTGTCGCAGCTGACGACGCCCGGTGGCCTCCGTGTGCCGCTCGTCGTCGACATCGGCAGTGGCCTGCTGCGACCCGACCAGCTCCTGCCCGACGAGCCCGACGCCGCCTCCGCCATCGCGGCTGGGGCCACGATCGTCACCGCGAGCGGCGACAAGCTGCTCGGCGGCCCGCAGGCCGGTCTCGTGCTCGGCGACGCCGAGAGCGTGGAACGCCTGCGCCGCCACCCCCTGGCCCGCGCCCTCCGGGTCGACAAGCTGACCCTCGCGGCCCTCGAGGCGACCCTGCGCGGTCCGGTGCCGCCCGTCACCGCCTACCTCCACGCGGATCGTGACGACCTGCGTGCGCGCACCGAGCGCCTCGCCGAGGCGGTCGGCGGCGAGGTGGTGGTCGTGGAGGGACGCGTCGGCGGCGGCGGAGCCCCCGGCGTACCACTGCCCGGGTATGCCGTCGCCCTTCCCGAGGCGTGCGCCGAGCGCCTGCGCGTCGGTGACCCCGGGGTGGTCGCCCGGGTCGAGCGTGGCCGCTGCCTCGTCGACCTCCGTTGTGTCCCGACGGAGTCCGATGCCGATCTGGCGCGGGCAGTACGCACGGCGCTGACGCACGGCGGGTGACGTGCACGTCATCGCGACGGCCGGCCACGTCGACCACGGGAAGTCCACCCTCGTGCGCGCGCTCACGGGGATCGAACCGGACCGCTGGGCCGAGGAGCACCGCCGTGGGCTGACGATCGACCTCGGCTACGCGTGGACGACCTTGCCCTCGGGGGAGCAGGTCGCCTTCGTCGACGTGCCCGGCCACGAACGCTTCATCGGCAACATGCTGGCCGGCCTGGGGCCCGCTCCCGCAGTGCTGCTCGTCGTGGCCGCCGACGAGGGCTGGCGGCAACAGACGACCGAGCACCTCGCCGCCGTCGATGCGCTCGGCGTCACCCACGGACTCGTCGTCGTGACGCGAAGGGACCTGGCCGACCCTGCCCCGGCGCTGGCGGATGCGCTTGCACGCGTGGCACGCTCGTCGCTCGCCGGGAGCGAGGCCGTGGTGGTCTCGGCCCGCACGGGCGAGGGGCTGGCAGACCTGAGGGCGGCCATCGACTCGCTCGTCGGGGCTCTGGACCCGCCGGCGGCCGATGGCCGGTTGCGGCTGTGGATCGACCGGTCGTTCACGATCCGCGGGGCAGGCACCGTCGTCACGGGCACGTTGGGCGAAGGCACGATCCGTGCGGGTGACGAGCTGGTGCTGCACGACGCCGCTGGGCGATCGCGGCACGTCACCGTGCGCGGCCTCCAGTCGCTGGAGCGGAGCCACGACGTCGTCCCCGCCGTCGCCAGGGTGGCCGTGAACCTGCGCGGTGTGCCAGCCGAGGAGGTGCGTCGCGGCGACCTGCTCCTGGCACCGGGCGCATGGCCGACGACCGCCCAGCTCGACGTCCGGCTCACCGGTGAGGTGCCGGATCGCCTGTCGGCACACCTCATGGTCCACGTCGGCACGCACGCGGCCGAGGCGCGTGTGCGCCCCCTCGGCGGCCCGGCCGCGCGCCTCACGTTGCCGTCCTTGCTGCCCCTCGTCGCCGGCGACCGCCTCATCCTGCGTGACCCCGGCTCCCGACAGCTCCACGGCGCCCTCGTCGTCGACGCCGACCCACCACGGCTGCAACGGCGCGGCGCCGCTGCCGCTCGGGCAGACGTCGTGGCACGCCAGGGCAGTCGACCGGACCTCGGGCAGGAGGTCGGACGACGCGGTGCCATGACCGTCGAGGCCGCCCTCGCCCTCGGCAACCGGGTGCCCGGCGGCAGCCGCCCGGCGGCGTCGGTCGCCCGGCACGGGCAGTGGCTCGTGTCCGACGCAGCCTGGCGGGAGTGGGCCGATCGTCTGCGAGCAGCAGTGCAGCGCAAGGCTGCCGGCGACCCGCTCGATCCGACCCTGACGCTCGAGGCCGGTCGTGCCGCGGCGGGCGCGCCCGACCGGGCGCTCCTGGCCGACCTCACGGCATACGCAGGACTCGCGGTGCGTGACGGGCGCGTCGGCCTGCCCGGGCACTGGGAGGCGCTGCCGGAACAGGTGCAGGCCGCCCTGCGCACGTTGGAGGCCCGGCTCGGCGACGAGCCGTTCGCAGCGCCCGAGCAGCGCGAGCTGCAGGCCCTCGGTCTCGGCCGGCGCGAGGTGGCTGCGGCCGTGCGAGCCGGTCGCCTCGTGCGCCTCGACGACGACGTCGTGCTGCTGCCCACCGGTCCGGCCCGCGCGATGCGCGTGCTCGCCGGGCTGCCGCAGCCGTTCACGACGAGCGAAGCCCGGGTCGCGCTCGCCTCCACCCGGCGCACCGTCATCCCTCTGCTCGAGCACCTCGACGGCCGCGGTTGGACACGCCGTCTCGACGGCTCGCACCGCGAGGTCCGCAGGCCGGACCGGCCGGCGCCGTCGTGACTACGCTGGTCATCGTCTCGTGAAGGAGGCACCGACGATGGACCCACGACACCCCGTCCCGCCGTTCACCGAGGAGACCGCGCGCCAGAAGGTGCAGGCCGCCGAGGACGCCTGGAACACCCGTGACCCCGAGCGCGTCGCGAGCGCCTACACCGAGGACACCGAGTGGCGAAACCGCGACGAGCACCTCGTGGGTCGCGAGCAGGTGGTCGACTTCCTGCGCCGCAAGTGGGACCGGGAGCGGGAGTACCGGCTGCGCAAGAACCTCTGGGCGTTCGAGGGCCACCGCATCGCGGTGCGCTTCCAGTACGAGTCGCGAGATGCCGACGGACAGTGGTGGCGCTCCTACGGCAACGAGCAGTGGGAGTTCGACGACCTCGGGTACATGCGCCGGCGCGAAGCGAGCATCAACGACGTGCGCATCGACGAGTCGGAGCGTCGGGTGACGCCGGGCGAGGGTGAGCTGCCGCCCTTCTGACCACGGCGACGCCGTCGTGTCGGTGGGGGATGGCAGGCTGGGCCCGATGGCGAAGGGCAGACGGGCCGACGTGCTCGACCGATTCTCTCCGGCGACCGCAGCGTGGTTCCGGAGCAGCTTCAGCGCGCCCACGACCGCCCAGGCCGGCGCGTGGGACGCGATCAGCTCGGGCCACCACACCGTCGTCGTCGCCCCGACGGGCTCCGGCAAGACCCTGTCGGCGTTCCTCTGGGCCATCGACCGGATGGCGAGCGAGCCGGTCCCCGAGGAGCGGCTCGAGCGGTGCCGTGTCCTCTACGTCTCGCCGATGAAGGCGCTCGCGGTCGACGTCGAGCGCAACCTCCGCGCGCCCCTCGTCGGCATCGGTCACGCCGCGACGCGGCTCGAGCTGGCGCCGCCCGACATCACCGTCAGCGTCCGCTCGGGCGACACCCCGGCCAACGAGCGCCGGGCCTTCGCCCGGACGCCCACCGACATCCTCATCACGACGCCCGAGTCGCTCTTCCTCATGCTCACCTCGTCGGTGCGCGAGGCGCTCAAGGGCATCGAGACCGTCATCATCGACGAGGTCCACGCCGTCGCCGGCACGAAGCGCGGCGCGCACCTCGCGCTCAGCCTCGAGCGCCTCGACGCGATCCTGCCCACCCCCGCCCAGCGGGTCGGCCTGTCGGCGACGGTGCGTCCCGTCGAGGAGGTGGCGCGCTACCTCGCGGGCGGTCGCCCGGTCGAGATCGTCCAGCCGGAGTCGACGAAGCAGTGGGACCTCGAGGTCGTCGTGCCGGTCCCCGACATGGGCGAGCTGGGCGGCGCGCCGGCCGAGATCTCACCCGGCGTGCCCGACCTCTCGGGTCCGGCCGCGGGCCAGGCGCCACAGGCGAGCATCTGGCCGCACGTCGAGGAGCGCATCGTCGACCTCATCGCCGAGCACCGCTCGACGATCGTCTTCTCCAACTCGCGCCGCCTCGCCGAGCGGCTCACCTCGCGCCTCAACGAGATCTGGGAGGAGCGTCTCGCCGAGCAGGAGGACCTCCCGGTCCCGAGCTTTGCTGCCCTGTCGACGCGGCCGCCCGCTCAGGTCATGGCCCAGGCGGGGGTCTCTCGCGGGGCGCCGGCCGTGCTCGCCCGTGCCCACCACGGGTCGGTGAGCAAGGAGCACCGGGCCACCATCGAGGAGGACCTCAAGGCCGGGCGCCTCCCCGCCGTCGTCGCGACGAGCAGCCTCGAGCTCGGCATCGACATGGGCGCCGTCGACCTCGTCATCCAGGTCGAGAGCCCGCCGTCGGTGGCGAGCGGGCTCCAGCGCGTGGGTCGGGCGGGCCACCAAGTGGGTGCCGTGAGCCAGGGCGTCATGTTCCCGAAGTTCCGCGGCGACCTCGTGCAGACCGCCGTCGTCGTCGAGCGCATGCGCGCCGGCGCCATCGAGTCCCTGCGCGTCCCGGCCAACCCCGTCGACGTGCTGGCCCAGCAGGTCGTCGCGATGTGCGCCATGGACGACTGGACCGTCGCCGACGTCGAGGCGCTCGTGCACCGCACGGCGAGCTTCGCCTCCCTCCCGCGCTCGGTCCTCGAGGCGACGCTCGACATGCTCGCCGGCCGCTACCCGTCCGACGAGTTCGCCGAGCTGCGCCCGCGCATCGTCTGGGACCGCGTCACCGACACGCTCTCCGGCCGCCGGGGCGCCCAGCGCCTCGCCGTCACGAGCGGCGGCACCATCCCCGACCGGGGGTTGTATGCCGTGTTCCTCGCGTCCGGTGAGGGGCCCGGTCGCCGGGTCGGCGAGCTCGACGAGGAGATGGTCTACGAGTCGCGGGTCGGCGACGTCTTCACCCTCGGCACCTCGACGTGGCGCATCGAGGACATCACCCACGACCGCGTCCTCGTCACGCCGGCGCCGGGACAGGCCGGCAAGCTGCCCTTCTGGAAGGGCGACCAGCAGGGCCGGCCGGCCGAGCTGGGGCGCGCCCTCGGCGGGTTCGTCCGCGAGATCGTGGGCCTGACGCCCGAGCGGGCCCGCGCGCGGGTCACCGCCGCCGGACTCGACGAGTGGGCCGCCGACAACCTCATCGGCTACCTCACGGAGCAGAAGGAGGCGACGCGGCACGTCCCCGACGACCGCACCATCGTCGTCGAGCGCTTCCGTGACGAGATCGGCGACTGGCGTGTCGCGGTGCTCTCGCCCTTCGGCGGCCAGGTCCACGCACCGTGGGCGCTCTGCGTCGCGGCACGCATGCGCGAGCGCTTCGGCATCGACGTCCAGGCCATGCACGGCGACGACGGCATCGTCTTCCGCCTGCCCGACCTCGAGTTCGACGACGGCGCTGCGGTCGGTCAGCAGCTCGTCGAGCTCGTCACCCTCGAGCCCGAGGAGGTGAGCGAGCTCGTGACGCAGGAGATCGGCGGATCGGCCCTGTTCGCAGCGCGGTTCAGGGAGTGCGCGGCGCGGGCGCTGCTGCTGCCCCGCCGCCGACCCGACAAGCGCCAGCCGCTCTGGCAGCAGCGGCAGCGTGCCGCCCAGCTGCTCGAGGTGGCGAGCCAGTACCCCACCTTCCCCATCGTCCTCGAGGCCGTGCGCGAGTGCGTCCAGGACGTCTTCGACGTGCCGGGTCTCGTCGAGCTCATGGGCGACATCCGCTCGCGCGCGGTCAAGGTCGTCGACGTCGAGTCGAGCCAGCCCAGCCCCTTCGCCAAGTCGCTCGTCTTCGGCTACGTCGCGCAGTACCTCTACGAGGGCGACTCACCGCTGGCCGAGCGCCGGGCCGCCGCCCTCGCGCTCGACCCGTCGCTGCTCTCCGAGCTGCTCGGTCAGGGTGAGGCGCTCGCGCTGCGCGACCTGCTCGACCCCGAGGCCGTCGCACGCACCGAGGCCGAGCTCCAGCGGCTGACACCAGAGCGGGGTGCCCGTGACGGCGAGGACGTCGCCGACCTGCTCCGGGTGCTCGGCCCCTTGTCGGTGCGCGACATCGTCGCTCGTGCGGCCGAGGGCTTCGAGCCGTCGGCCGTCGAGGCGGCCCTCGCCGAGCTCGAGGCGGCCCGTCGCGTCATCGCCGTGCGCGTCGGCGGCGAGGAGCGCTGGGCTGCCATCGAGGACGCCGCGCGACTGCGCGACGCCCTCGGCACCGCGTTGCCGGTCGGCGTGCCGCAGGCCTTCCTCGACCCGGTGCCCGACCCGCTCGCCGACCTCGTCGCGCGCTTCGCCCGCACCCACGGGCCCTTCGCGGTCCAGACCGTCGCCGCGTGGTGGGGCGTGGGTCCGGCGGTCGTCCACGACGCGCTGCGCCGTCTCGTCTCGGCCGGTCGGGTCGTCGAGGGCGAGCTGCTCCCCACCGAGAACGGCGGCGGCCACGGCCCCGAGTTCTGCGACGCCGAGGTGCTCCGGCTGCTCCGGCGCCGCTCGCTCGCCGCGCTGCGCCACGAGGTCGAGCCGGTCGCCCAGCCCGACCTCGCCCGCTTCCTCCCGCAGTGGCAGGGCGTCGGTGGCGGCCTGCGCGGCCGAGAGGGCCTGCTCCGCGCCGTCGAGCAGCTGACCGGAGCGGTCGTCCCGGCGAGCGCCGTCGAGTCGCTCGTGCTCCCTGCGCGCGTCGCCGACTACCGCCCGGCGCTGCTCGACGAGGTGATGAGCTCGGGCGAGGTCGTCTGGCGCGGCCACGGCTCGCTGCCCGGTGACGACGGCTGGGTCAGCCTCCACCTCGCCGATGCCGCGCACCTGACGCTGACCCCACCCGAGGTCGTCGACCTCACCGACGACGAGCAGGCCGTCCTCGAGGCCCTCGAGAGCGGTGGCGCGTACTTCTTCCGGGCCCTCTCGACGCGGGTCGGGCTCGGCGACACCGAGCTGAACGACGCGCTGTGGTCGCTGCTGTGGTCGGGGCGCATCACCAACGACACCATCGCGCCGCTGCGTGCCCTCCTCGCCGGTGGCCGCACCGCCCACAAGCGCACGACGTCCGGACCCCGGTCGACGAGGTATGCCGGCCGGCGCGGTTCGCTCGGCCGCTTCGGCTCCCTGCGCGGTCCCCTCGCCGGCACGAGCCCGTCGCAGATCGAGGCCGCCGAGGAGGCTGCGACGGGCAAGGCGCTGGCCGCAGGTCGCGCGGTCGGGTCCGGGCCCTCGACCGGCGTCGGTCGCTGGACGTCGCTGCCGCCCGCCGAGTCCGACCCGACGGTCCGGGCCGTCACCAACGCCGAGCTGCTCCTCGACCGCTACGGCGTGCTGACCCGCGGGTCGGTCGTCACCGAGGACGTCCCTGGTGGCTTCGCGGCGGTCTACCGCGTGCTCGCCGCGGCCGAGGAGGCCGGCAAGGTCCGGCGCGGCTACTTCGTCGAGGGCCTCGGCGCTTCGCAGTTCGCCTCGACGGGGGCCGTCGACCGGCTCAGGTCGATGTCACGGCTGCCCGGTGCGGGGGCCCAGGACTCTGCGGCCGGGCGTGAGCGCACCGGGCCGCCGGCCCTCGTCCTCGCCGCGAGCGACCCCGCCAACCCCTACGGTGCCGCCATCGGCTGGCCCGAGCGCGGGCTCACCGACGCCGCTGATGAGCCAGCGGAGTCCCCGCAGGCGCCTCGCCGCAAGGGCCACCAGCCCGGCCGCAAGGCCGGGGCGCTCGTCGTCCTCGTCGACGGCGAGCTCGTCCTCTACGTCGAGCGCGGCGGCAAGACGATGCTCTGCTGGTCCGACGACCCCGAGCGACTTCAGGCTGCGGCCGACGCCCTCGCGCTCGCCGTCCGCGAGGGAGCCCTCGGCCGACTCACCGTCGAGAAGGCCGACGGCGCCTCGGTGCTCGGCTCCGACCACCCGCTCGTGCAGGCCCTGTCGCAGGCCGGCTTCCACATGACACCGCGGGGACTGCGCCTGCGCCGTTGACGCGCCGCAGCGTCTGTCGCTGATCGTGAAATGTCACGATCGTGCTGGTACGACAGGGAATCCGCCCTGAGGGGTGTCACATGGATCTCACAGCATTGTTCCTGATTCCCCGGTCCTGGGGTTGTCGCGGTGCGACTCTGGCAGGGAGGGGGCAAGGCGCCCCAGGCGGCCACCGAGCGCAGGCGGGGACACCCCACCCGCGGGAGCTGTCGCCGAGCTGGACGGTGAGAACGATGCAGGACCCAGGCGACACACGGCCCCGGCAGCTGAGCCGGCGCAGCTTCATCAGGGCAGCGGGCGTCGCGGGCGCGGGGTTCGTGCTCTACGCCTACGCACCGGACGGCACGAGACAGGCCGTCGCCGCTGTCCTCGGTGGCACGCTCGATCCCTCGACGGTGCCGAAGTTCGTGACACCGCTGCTCGTACCGCCGGTGATGCCGCGCGCGGGGTCCATCAAGCGCAAGGGCGGCAAACCTGCCGACTACTACGAGATCTCGGTGAAGCAGTTCTCCCAGCAGATCCTTCCCGCCGGCCTGCCCGCGACGACGGTGTGGGGCTACGGCGCCGTGACCTCTGACAGCAAGAAGGGACTGTTGCTGCATCACGCCCCGTCGCTGACGATCGAGTCGCGCTGGGACCGCCCGGTGCGGGTCAAGTGGATCAACGGTCTCGTGGACACCGCCGGGAAGTACCTGCCGCACCTGCTGCCGGTCGACCCGACGTTGCACTGGGCCAACCCGCCCGGTGGGGTTGTCGGGCGTGACACCCGGCCGACCTTCCGGCAGACGCCCGGGCGCTACACCGGCCCCGTGCCCATGGTGACCCACCTCCACGGAGCGGTTGGAGTCGGCGACGAGAGCGACGGCTACCCGGAGGCCTGGTTCCTGCCGGCCGCTGCCAACCTACCGACCGGATACGCGACCGAGGGCACCTGGTACGCCTTCTTCAAGGACAAGGCGGCCCGGACACTCGGCCCCCAGTGGGGCCCGGGCTACGCCGTCTTCCAGTACCCGAACGACCAACGTGCGTCGACGCTCTGGTACCACGACCACGCACTCGGCATGACCCGCCTCAACGTGTACGCCGGGCCTGCCGGGTTCTTCCTCATCAGGGGTGGACCGCAGGGTGACGAGGCCGTCCTCGACGTCCGCTCCGGTGCGACTGCCGTGCTGCCGGGACCCGCGCCGAAGAGGGGAGACCCCTCTCCTCCGAAGAAGGCCTACTACGAGATCCCGATCGCGATCCAGGACCGGGCGTTCAACGAGGATGGCTCCCTCTTCTACCCCGACAGCCGCGAGTTCTTCGACGGCGCCACGGCGGCGGACCCGGGCTTCGTCCCGGACACGGACCTCTCACCGATCTGGAATCCCGAGTTCTTCGGCAACACGATCATGGTCAACGGCAACACCTGGCCCTTCCAGGTCGTCGAGCAGCGCCGCTACCGGTTCCGCTTCCTCAACGGTTGCCAGTCCCGCTTCCTCATCCTCGACTTCGCCCACATCCCCGGCGTGGAGGTCTGGGCCATCGGCAACGAGGGCGGCTTCCTGGCTGCGCCGGTGAACCTCACTGCCCACCACGACAACCGGCTCCTGATGGGCCTCGCCGAGCGCGCCGACATCGTCGTCGACTTCACACACGTGCCTCTCGGGAAGCACGTCCTGGCCAACGTCGGCCCCGACGAGCCCTTCGGCGGTGGCAAGCCGGACGACGACTTCGACGCGGCAGACCCCGACACGACCGGCCAGGTCCTGCAGTTCCGGGTCGTGCCCGCCACCGGGCCCGACCCGACGACACCGCCCCGGTTCCTGCGCCTGCCGGCCCTCGTGCCGCTGCCGGCCGAGACGCGCACCCGACGACTCGGCCTGCTCGAGATGATGTCGAGCGCCTGGGACGGACCCGCCGAGGCGATGCTGGGCACCGTGGACCGCGGGGGAAATCCGGAGCACCTCATGTGGGCGGACCCGGTCACCGAGAGCCCTCGCGTCGGAGACACCGAGATCTGGGAGTTCCACAACTTCACGGCTGACGCCCACCCCATGCACGTCCACGAGACGACGTTCGAAGTGGTCGACCGACAGGCCCTGGTGACCAACGAGGCCGGTGAGACCGAACCACCGTCCCGGCCGGCAGGCGATCCCCGCCCACCCGAGGCCTGGGAGAGCGGCGTCAAGGACACCGTCATCGCCTACCCGGGCGAGGTGACGCGCATCCGGGCCAGGTTCAGCAACCCGGGCCAGTTCGTCTGGCACTGCCACATCGTCGAGCACGAGGACAACGAGATGATGCGGCCCTACCGGATCGGACCCAGGCAGCACCGCCAACCGAGCGGCTGACCTCGGGTCACGAGAAGGTGTCGCCGTCGGCCATCGTCACGGCACTCGGCGCCGTCGGCCGCCACGCGAGGGACTCCTGCGTGCCGAGGCGTGCTCGCAGAGCCGGCTGGGCGGCATACCACCCGATGAGCTCGGAGAGCTCGTCCGCCCGGAGCCAGAGGTAGGCGACCGGGACGGCGACGCGACCGGCGAACGGCTGGTCGGTGACGTCGAGGGGCACGTCGACCGGGAAGGCCCGGTCACCTGTCGCGTCGGTCGCCCCGGCCAGGCCGTGCGCGAGGTCGTCGGGGGTGCCACGCACCGTCTCCCAGGGCACGCTCGCCGACCGCACGCCCCAGCGCAGCTCGACCGCGGTCGGCGTCAGGTAGACCCCGCCCGCCGAGGCGCGACCCAGGGCGAAGGGCGCCAGCCGGGCACAGGAGGCGAGCGTGGCGAGGCCGAAGACCACGGCTGCCCAGGGCACGGGCGCGGTGAGCACGACCATGAAGGCGCACCACGCCGTCACGAGGATCGCGTTGGTGAGCGGCGTCGCAAACGACGCGCGTGAGCGGAGGACGGCGGTCGAAGCGGCACCGGACGGCGCTGCCGCGAGGACGAGCCGTTCCGGGCGACGCACGCTCCACGACCAACGCGCGGCCGCCTCGACGACCCACACGACCGCGCCGCACGTGGCCATCGCGACGGTGCCGACGCCGAGTGCGCGCAGCCACAGCGGATCGTCCCGGGTCACGATGAGCAGTGCCACGAGCACGCCCGCGAAAGCGGCGACGAGGGCGAGCTCGGCGAGCACGAGCACCACGTAGGTGCCGGAACGCTCGCGGTCGAGCATCCGCCGGATGAGCACGGGACCGTAGCGGGCACCCCAGGCTCCGGCGGACGCGTACGACCCGATCACGTCGCGATGCTAGCCGCGAACGGGCCGTCGGTGCCCCGTCGCGTCCGGGTACGTCCAACTCGTCGAGCACCACGACCGAGAGGACCCGAGATGGACACCGCTGCCAAGGCCCAGGAGCTCCAGCGCCTGCACCGCGACCCCGAGCTGCTGCTCGTCGTCAACGTCTGGGACGTCATCACGGCCCGCGTCGTCGCCGACACCCCCGGCACGAAGGCGCTCGCCACGGCGAGCCACTCGATCGCAGCGTCGTACGGCTACCCCGACGGCGAGCAGATCCCGCGCGATCTAATGATCGAGGCCGTCGGCCGCATCGCCGCCGCCGTCGACCTGCCGGTCACGGCCGACCTCGAGGCCGGCTACGGCGACGCGGGCGAGACGGTGGCCCGCGCCATCGACGTCGGCATCGTCGGCGCCAACCTCGAGGACCAGATGAAGGCGCTGCCGGACGCCGTCCGGGCCGTCGAGGCTGCCGTCGCCGCCGGTGAGCGGGCCGGCATCCCCTTCGTCCTCAACGCCCGCACCGACGCCTACGTCAAGGCCGGCGACCGCGACCCGGCCGACGTGCTCACCGACGCCGTGGAGCGGGGCCGCGCCTTTCTCGACGCCGGCGCCTCGACGTTCTTCGTCCCCGGCAAGCTCGACGAACCGACCGTGAGCCGGCTCGTCGAGGAGCTGGGGCCGCAGAAGCTCACCGTCATCGCCGTCCCGGGCTCCCTCGACCTCGCGGCCCTGCAGCGCCTGGGCGTCGCCCGGGTGTCCTATGGCCCGTGGAGCCAGAACGTCGCCCTGACCGCTCTGGCCCGTCTCGCCGAGGACGTCTATGCCGGTGGCGCGCTGCCCGAGGGCACCCGCACGCTCAACTGAGCCTGCTCAGCACCTCTCCCAGTAGCCGGGGGAGGACTGCTTGAGCGTGGCTGTGTAGAAGGTGTTGTAGAGCCCGAGCTTCTGGTTCGAGCCGAGGGCGTACGCGTAACCACCTGACCGGTAGGCCCGCCCGGCCACGTCGTGGTCGGTGTGTCGCCGAGCCCACGACGCCGCGCCGTCGTGGGGCCGGGACCCTTGCGCCGCAACGGAGGAGGCGTCAGAGACGCTCAGCGTGCTCGCTGGGTGTGACGACGCCGCGGGTGTCGAGGAAGCGGCGCGACGCTCGCGCGAGCGCGTCCACGTCGTAGTCCCGGTGGCGCTGCAGCAGCACGACGAGGTCGGCGTCGACGACGGCGGCCTCGAGGTGCGGCACCGAGATGGCGGCGTCCCCGAGCTCGGGCTCCAGCTCGTCCCAGTGGTCGATGAGCGGGTCGTGGAACGACAGGCGTGCGCCCTGCTCGAGGAGGCGGCGGGCGACGGGGACGGCGGGCGACTCGCGCTGGTCGGCGATGTCGGCCTTGTACGTGACGCCGAGCAGCAGCACCCGCGCCCCGCGCAGCGCCTTGCCGTCCTCGTTGAGCGCGTCCTGCACCCGGCGCGCCACGTAGGCCGGCATCGAGGCGTTGATCTCCTGGGCGAGCTCGACGAAGCGGAAGGGGTAGCCGAGCCGCGTGCGCACGTTGTGCGAGAGGTAGTTCGGGTCGATCGGGATGCAGTGGCCGCCGACGCCCGGGCCCGGGTAGAACGCCTGGAAACCGAAGGGTTTCGTCCCCGCTGCCGCGATGACCTCCCACAGGTCGATGTCGAGGTCGTGGCAGAAGCGCGCCATCTCGTTGACGAGCGCGATGTTGATGTGGCGGTAGGTGTTCTCGAGCAGCTTGGCCGTCTCGGCCTCGCGGGTGCCCCGTGTCGGCACGACGGTGTCGACGAAGCGTGAGTAGAAGGCGCAGGCCGCCTCCGTGCACGCGGGCGTGTGCCCGCCGACGACCTTCGGGGTGTTGCCGATGCCGTATGCCGTGTTGCCCGGGTCGACGCGCTCGGGCGAGAAGGCGAGTGCGAAGTCCACCCCGGCGCGCAGCCCGGTCGTCTCGAGGATCGGGCGCACCACCTCGTCGGTGGTGCCCGGGTAGGTCGTCGACTCGAGGACGACGAGGGTGTCGCGGGTCAGGTGCCGGGACAGCTCGGTCATGGCCGCCCGGACGGCGGCGAGGTCGGGGCCGCCCTCGTCGCCCAGCGGCGTCGGCACGCAGACGACGACCGCGGCGGCCTCGGCGAGGCAGGTCGGGTCGGTCGTCGGCTCGAAGCCGGCGCCCAGCATCTTCGTCACGTCCTCGTCGGTCAGGTCGTCGACGTGCGACCGGCCGTTCGCGAGGGAGGCCACGACGACGGCGCTGGCGTCGAGACCGACGACGGACAGGCCCGCGCCGACCGCGGCCTGCGCGAGCGGGAGGCCGACGTAGCCGAGCCCCACGACGACGACGTCGTGGCGTCGCCGGTCAGACACGGACCAGTCGGGAGTCGCTGTCGGACGCAGCCTCCCGCGTGGACTCGTTCGGGTCGAAGTCCGGGGCCCGGTGGCCCAGGCCGAGCAGCTCGGCGATGGCGGCGACCGACCGCTCGGCGGCCCGACCGTCGCCGTAGGGGTTCACGGCGTTCGCCATCGCGGCGTAGGCATCGGCGTCGTCGAGCAGCTCCTCGACGGCGGCGCGGATCGTGCCGCCGTCGGTGCCGACGAGGCGGACCGTCCCGGCCTCGACGGCCTCGGGGCGCTCGGTCGTGTCGCGCATGACGAGCACCGGCTTGCCGAGGCTCGGGGCCTCCTCCTGCACGCCGCCCGAGTCGGTGAGGACGACGGTGGCGCCGGCGAGGGCGTGCGCGAACTGGTGGTAGTCGAGCGGCTCGGTGAGCAGCACGTTGTCGAGCGACCCGAGCAGCGGCTCGATGACGTCGCGGACGATCGGGTTGCGGTGCATCGGCAGGAGGACCTGCAGGTCGGGCCGGTCGAGCGCGAGGTCGCGGATCGCCGTCATCGTCTCGACCATCCGGGGACCCCACGACTCACGCCGGTGGGAGGTGACGAGGAGCAGGTCGCGCCCACCCGCCGCGTGGTCGACGGCCTCGGCCACGCGCGGGTCGTCGAACTCGACGGGCTGGGCGGTCGTCCACTGGAGCGCGTCGATGACGGTGTTGCCGGTGACGGGCACGCGGCTCGGGTCGATCGACTCGCGCACGAGATTCGCCCTGGACGTCGCCGTCGGGGCGAGGTGCAGGTCGGCGAGCGGCGCGGTGAGGCGCCGGTTGGCCTCCTCGGGGAAGGGCGAGCGCACGTCACCCGTGCGCAGGCCCGCCTCGAGGTGCACGACGGGGATGTGCTCGTAGAAGGCGGCCAGCCCCGTCGCGAGCACCGTCGTCGTGTCGCCCTGGACGACGACGACGTCGGGGCGGGTCTCCCGCAGCAGGGCCGAGGTGGCGAGCACCGTGCGGGCCGTGATCTCGGCGAGCGTCGCCCCCGGGGCCATGAGGTCGAGGTCGTGGGCCGGACGGATCCCGAAGAGCGCGTTGACCTGGTCGAGCATCTCGCGGTGCTGGCCGGTCACGGCCACGACCGGCTCGATGCGCTCGTCGGCCTCGAGGGCCGCCACGAGCGGGGCCATCTTGATCGCCTCGGGTCGTGTCCCGTAGACGGTCATGACGCGGTGTCGGGCCGTGGGCAGTGCAGTAGTCATGTCCGGATCTCCTTCAGTCGCCAGAGGCCGCGGGTGTCGACGAGCTCGCGACCGCGGAGGTCGCCGAGGCTGATGGACCGGAAGGCGGCGTGGTCGACGAGGAGGACGACGACGTCCGCCTCGTCGATGGCCTGTCCGGTCGCGGCGAGCTCGACGTTCGGCAGGGCGGCCAGGGCCGGGGGCAACGCGCCGACGTGCGGCTCGACGGCGAGGACCCGGGTGCCGGGGAGCTCGGCGGCGAGCGTCTCGGTGATGAGCAGGGCCGGCGACTCGCGCAGGTCGTCGATGTCGGCCTTGAACGCGAGACCGAGGCAGGCCACCGTCGCGCCCTGCCCGTCCCCGCGGCCCGCGGCCACGAGGGCGTCGGACACCTTCCGGATGACGGTGCCCGGGCGGGCGTCGTTGGTCTCCCGGGCGGCCCGGATGATCCGCGCCTGCTCGGGGGCCGCCGAGACGATGAACCACGGGTCGACGGCGATGCAGTGCCCGCCGACGCCGGGGCCGGGCTGGAGGATGTTGACCCGCGGGTGGTGGTTGGCCATCGAGATGACCTCCCAGACGTCGAGGCCGATGTGCTCGCAGATCTCGGCGAGCTCGTTGGCGAAGGCGATGTTGACGTCGCGGAACGCGTTCTCGGTCAGCTTGGACATCTCGGCCGACTTCGCGTCGGTGAGGATGATCTCGCCCGTGACGAAGAGCCGGTAGACCTCCGCGGCGCGCAGCGCGCACTCGGGCGAGAGACCGCCGACGATGCGGTCGTTGGAGAAGATCTCGACCATGATCCGGCCGGGCAGCACCCGCTCCGGACAGTGTGCGACGTGAACGTCCGAGATGCCGCCCAGGTGCGGCAGCTTGAGGTCGGGGCGCAGGTCCGAGATCCACTCGGAGATCAGCTCGGTCGTCCCGGGCGGCGACGTCGACTCGAGGATGACGACCTCCCCGCCACGGAGCATCGGCGCGATCGCCTCGGTGGCCGAGCGCACGTGCCGCAGGTCGGGCTCGTGGTCGCCCATGAACGGGGTCGGCACCGCGATGAGGTAGACGGACGCGTGCGGCATCGTCGTCGTCGCTGTCAGCAGGCCGTCGGCGACGGCCGAGGCGATCGCGACGTCGAGGTTCGGCTCGACGATGGGCACGCGTCCGGCGTTGATCTCCGAGACGGTGCGTTCGTTGACGTCGACGCCCGTGACCCGCAGTCCGTGGCGGGTGAGGGCGGCGCAGGTGGGCAGGCCGATGTAGCCGAGGCCGATGACGGCGATTCCGTCCTCGAACATGGTGGATCTCCCTGTGCTGTCAGTGCTGCTGGTGGGTGGCGGGGTGGGCGTAGGTGCTGGGTCGCTCGCCGACGTCACGGGGCTCGCCCGCGCCGCGGTGGCGTTGGGCGAGGTCGGTGACGTGGCGCACGAAGTCGCGGCCGATGACGTTCCAGTCGTGGTGCTCTCGGGCGTACGCGTGTCCGGCCCGTCCCAGCGCCGCGCGTCGCTCGGGGTCGCGCGCCAGCTCGATGAGGGCGGCGGCCGTGGCCTCGGCGTCGTCGAAGGGCACGACGACGCCGCAGCCCGATCGCTCGACGAGGTCGGCCGCGAGCGGCAGCGGCGTCGTGATGACGGGCAGGCCGTGGGCCATGTACTCGATGACCTTGGTCGGCATCGAGTGGCGGTAGTTCGGGCGGTCCTCGAGCAGCGACAGGCCGGCGAGGGCACCGTCGAGCATCGGGAGGGCCCGCGCGCTCGGCACGAAGCCGTGGTGCACGACGTGGCCGCACTTGACGCCCCAGTCGAGGGTGTCGGCGGTGCGGGTGTCACGGGCGCCCCCGATGATCTCGACCTTGACCTCGCCGCGGGTGGCGACCGTGAGCAGCCGCCCGGTCTGGAGGAGGGTCGCCGCGCCGCGGGCCATCGTCAGCGAGCCGAGGTAGACGGCACGCGACGCGCCGGGCGCCGTCGCCGTGGCCGGGACGCGCACCGTGTTGGGCACGACGACGTGCTCCCGCTCGAAGCGGTCGGCGTAGGCGTACTCGGCGAGGATGAGCTCGTGTCGACGCTCCGCGTGCCGCTCGATGGCGCGGGCCGCACTGGCGAGAGGAGCGCGGGCACGTGCCGGCACCCAGGGCTTCGCCTCGATGGCGGCAGCGGTGTCCTCGTGGACGTCCCAGACGAGGTTGTCCAGGCGCAGACCCGCTGCGGCAGCGACGATCTCGGGGTCGTGGACGATCACGACGTCGTGGTCGCGAGCCTCGTGGGCCAGCAGCCGCCGGGCGGCCCGGAAGGCCTCGCCGCGCGAGCGCCCGGTGGCGTGCGGGAGGTCGACCGGGCGCAGTCCGGCCACGTCGGGGAGGTCGAGGCCGTGCGCGACGAAGGGGGCGGCATACGTGACCTGCACGCCCGCGTCGAGGAGGGCGCCGATCTCGCGGTGCCGGATGCGGGCGTCCTCGGGGTGGTGCACGACGGTGACGACGAGCGCGCGCAGGGTCCCGTCGCGTCGCGGTGCGGGGTGAGGGCTCACGCGGGAGCCCTCCGGTGGGACTGCTCGTAGGCCCGGACGACCTCGTCCGTGGGGCCGTCCATGACGAGCCGTCCCTGCTCCATCCACAGCACGCGGTCGCACGACTCGCGGATCGCGGCGTTGCTGTGGCTGACGAGGAAGACGGTGCTCGCGTCGCGGCGGATCTCGGCGATGCGGTCGCGGCTGCGTGCCTGGAACTCGGCGTCACCGGTCGCGAGGGCCTCGTCGATCATGAGGATGTCGGGGGCGGCCGCCGTCGAGATCGCGAAGCGCAGCCGTGCCCCCATGCCCGACGAGTAGGCGCTCATCGGCAGGTTGACGAAGTCCCCGATGCCGCTGAAGTCGACGATGTCGTCGTAGCGCTCACGGACCTGGCGTGGCGTCAGGCCGAGCGCGAGACCGCCGATCATGACGTTCTTGGCGCCGGTCAGGCCCGTGAGCAGCACGGCGTTGACGCCGAGGAGCGACGGGCGTCCAGAGGCCCAGACGCGCCCGTTCGTCGGGGGCATGAGCCCGGCGACGGCGCGCAGCAGCGTGCTCTTGCCCGAGCCGTTGCGCCCGATGATGCCGACGGCCTCGCCGTGGTTGACGACGAACGAGACGTCCTTGACGGCGTGCACCTTGCGGACCGAGCTGACCGGGTTGCGCTTCGTCAGCAGGCGCTCGACGAGCGGCACTTGGCCGCCCGTGTCGGTGCCCTTCTGCTTGGCGCCGAAGACCGTGTAGACGATGTCGAGCCCCGAGCAGACGACGCTGGGCGTCGTCGTGTCAGCCACGTCAGTTGCTCCCATAGCGACCCTCCCCGCGCCAGAAGAAGACGATTCCCGTCACGCTGAGCGCGACGCCCCAGGCCGCGGCAGCGACCCAGCTGCCCCACGTCAGCGGGTACTGGTCCATCAGGGCCTCGCGCGCCGTCGTCATGCTGACCGCGAGCGGCTGGTAGAGGAGCAGGGCGCTGACCAGCCCGTAGCCGGCGTAGTGCGGGATCGAGAAGAAGACGCCCGAGACGTAGCGGGCGAGCCGCACACCGACGGGCACGAGGTTGGCCGAGTCGCGGGCCGTGTTGACGACGCGGGCGAGGTAGAACGCGAGACCCAGGTTGATGAGGCTCTGGAAGACGAGCGCGACGGGGAACAGCAGCCAATGCGGCGAGAACGGCTCTCCCGTCAGGGGGATCATGACCATGAGCACGGCGAACGCCGGGACGTTGACGAGGAACTGCGTCAGCGTCACCGAGATGGGCAGCACGGCCCGGGGGAAGCGCAATGCGCGCACGAGCCCGATCTGCCCGACGACGGCCCGCGAGCCGGCGATGATCGCGCTCGCGGAGTAGCCGAAGACGAAGATGCCGATGGTGAGGAACGCGATGTAGTTCGACGTGCCGCCGCGGGTCTTGAGCAGCAGCCCGAAGATCAGGTAGTACGACCCGACGAGGAGCAACGGGTTGAGGACCGCCCACAGCTGGCCGAGGTAGTTGTTCTGGTTCGTCGCCCAGGCCTGCGCCGACGACAGGTGCCAGACGAGGTGGCGGTAGCTCCAGACCTCGCGGGCGTAGCCGAGCAGGCCCGGCCGGACGCCGAGCTCCTCCAGGCCGGCACGGCGCGCCAGGGCGGCCGCCTCCTCGGGGGTGAGTCGGGCCCGCTCGGTCCGTGCCTCCGGCGCCTCGACGCTCTCCACCACGCTGCCGCTCCCGATCGTCATGCCGCCACCGCCTGCACCTGCTCGTAGACCTGTCCGTATGCCGCCGCGGCCACCGACCACGTCCGCTCGCTCGCGACGTGGTCGCGTCCGCTCGCCCCGAGCCGGTGCCGCCGGTCGGGGTCGGCGACGAGCTCACCCAGCGCCTGCGCGAGCAGCTGCGGGTCCGCGCCCTCGACGACGAATCCGCGGTCGGGGGCGACGAGCTCGCGCAGCGGCGGGAGGTCGGTGACGACGACGGGACGTCCGAGCGCCATCGCCTCGACGGGCTTGAGGGGCGGCACGAGGGTCGTGACCGGGGTGGCCCGGCGGGGGACGCAGAAGACGTCGATGGCCGCGTGGTGCTCGTGGGTGCGGCTGTGCGGCACCCGCCCGGTGAGGACGAAGCGCGTCCGCGTGCCCGACCGGCGCAGCTCGGCAGCGCGACGGGTCAGACGCTCGCGGGCCGGACCGTCCCCGACGACGAGTACGACGAGCCGGGCGTCGTCGAGCAGGCCACCCGCGTCGAGGAGCACGTCGATGCCCTCGTACGCGTTGAGCGTCGACACCGTGCCGATGACGACATCGGTGGGGCGGATGTCGAGGGCCGCGCGCACGGGTCCGCCGTCGACGACGTCGGTGAGCAGGGCGTCGGGGACGCAGTTGCCGACGACGTGGACCCGCTTCGGGTCGACGCCGCGCGCGACGACGTCCTCGCGCATGCTCTGCGACAGCGTGACGACGGCGTCGGCGAGCGAGAGGCAGCGCGTCTCGGTCCGGCGCGTCCAGCGGTAGAAGTCGCTGTCGGCGTCCCCGCCGCGCGTGCGCCACGTGTCCTCGAGGAACCCGCGGGCCTCGTAGACGACGGGCACCCCGAGGCGTCGGCCGGCGAGCAGGGCGGCCTGGGCGTTGACGTGCTTCGAGTGCGCGTGGACGACGTCGGCACCGACGGCGCGGGCGAGCGCGGCGACCGTGACGGCATACGCCTCCAGGTGGCGGTCCGGGAGATCGAGACGGCGCCCGGCCGCGAGGTCACGGTGGTAGGGCACGCCGGCGAGCGTCGTGGACGGCGCCGCGCAGAGGTGTCCCTGGGCGACGGGGAAGCCCGGCGGGGTGCACACGTGCGCGTCGATCCCAGCGGCGCGCTGGGCGGCGACGAGGCCCTGCGTGCGCACCGTGTAGCCGGCCTGCACCTCGGGCAGCGAGTTCGTGACGACGTGGACGACGGAGGTGCGGGTCGCCGTGGACGGAGCGTGGTGCGGGCCGTCGGTCGTCGTGGGAAGTCCGTCGAGTGCCGCGCCCGTCAGGACGGAGCGCTCGCCGGCCAGCCAGCGACGGTGCACTCGGGCGGCAGGGTTGCGCAGGCCGTCGAGGGCGCGCTGCGCACCGGTGACGTCGCCGGCGGCGTGGGCGAGGTAGGCGGCGGAGGAGCCCGTCGTGGCCTGCGTGAATCCGCTTGTGGCGCCATCGATCCCGTCCAGCTGGCCTGTCGCGGCCGCGGCTGCGAGAAGGTGCTGTGCCCGCCGGGGACCCGCGCCACGCAGCTCGTCCGTGAGACGGCGGCGAGCGAGCTCGCGCTGTCCGGAGGCCGCGGCGGCGATGACCGACAGTGGTCCGCGGCTGCGCCGGCTCAGCTCGCGCCGCGCGCCGGCGGGGAGCACCCGGGCGCCGACCCACACCGCCTGCCACGGGTTGCGGGCGAGGTGGGAGCGGGCCACGCACGCGGCGACGGGGAGGTTGGCGACGAGCAGTGCCGTCGTGGTCGGGACGTCACCAACTGTTCGACTCCCCGTTGCATCGCGTGGACCGGGGGCGCCGAGCGCGGATGCCACACTGGCGCCGAGTCTGGAGGTCACGCACCGAACGTTGCAGTCCCACCCCCAACGGCGGACCGGCCCAGGCGGAACGTCAGTCGAACAGAGAGAGAAGTTTGTGGTGAACACGCGGCAGCGAGTGCTGTCCGACCTCGACCGGGCCCGCAGTGCCGTAGTGCGGGCGGCGCGGGATCCCCAAGCGCGACAGGCTCTTCCGCGCAAGGTGCGCAAGGAGGTCGAACGCCGCCTGCCCCGGGTGAGATCGGCCCGGCTGCGTGTCGACGTGCCGCGCCCGGAGATCCCGAGCGGTCCCGTGGCGCGTCCGGAGGTCGTCGCCGCGGTGGTCCTCGACGACTTCTCGCAGCTCGCGCTTGGCTACGAGTGGACGCAGGTCTGCGTGACGCCGCGGGACTGGCGCGACCAGCTCGCGGCCCGGCCGGTCGATCTCCTCTTCGTCGAGTCGGCGTGGGCGGGCAACGGGGGCACGTGGCGCCTCGCCATGACGACCGAGGCCGGCCCGTCACCGGAGCTGCGCGCGCTCGTCGAGCACTGCCGCTCGACGGGCGTCCCGACGGTCTTCTGGAACAAGGAGGACCCGCCCAACTACGACCTCTTCGTCGAGACGGCCCGCCTCTTCGACCACGTCTTCACCGTCGACGCGGGCCGCATCCCGGACTATGAGCGCGACCTCGGCCACACCCGGATCGGCCTGCTGCCCTTCGGTGCCCAGCCCCGCATCCACACGCCGGTGCGGCACGGCGCCGGCCGCACCCGCGAGGTCGCCTTCGCCGGGAGCTACTTCGCCGACAAGCACGACGAGCGCCGGGCACAGATGGCCTACGTCCTCGAGCCCGCCCTGCCGCTCGGGCTCGAGGTCTTCTCCCGCCTTGCCGGCCGCGACCAGCGCTACCAGTTCCCGAGGGCGTATGCCGGAGCGCTCGTCGGGAGCCTGCCGTACCGTCGCATGCTCGGCGCCTACACGGCCTACAAGGTCTTCCTCAACGTCAACTCCGTCACCGAGTCGCCGACGATGTGCGCCCGGCGGCTCTTCGAGCTGTCCGCCGCGCAGACGCCGCTGCTGTCCGGTCCGGCCGCCTCGGTCGAGCCCTTCTTCGGCGACACGGTCCGCGTCACCCGCAGCGCCGAGGAGACGACGCGCGAGCTGCGCGCGCTCCTCCAGCACGAGGACTACCGCGACCGGCTCGGGCTGCGCGCCCACCGCCGGGTGCTCGACGCCCACACCTACGGTCACCGCATCGACACCGTGCTGGCCGCCGTCGGTCTCGAGACGCCGTCCCGCGACCTCGGCGTCTCGGCGGTCGTCCCGACGATGCGTCCCGGCCAGGTCGAGCACGTTCTGGGCTTCGTCGCGGCGCAGGCCCACGCGGAGACCGAGCTCGTCCTCGTGACGCACGGCTTCGAGGTGGGTGGCGACGAGCTGCGTCGTCGGGCCGAGGCCGCCGGGCTCGACCCGACCCGCGTCGTCGTCGTCGCGCGTCCGTCCACCGACACCCTCGGCGCGTGCATGAACGCCGGCGTCGACGCGGCGTCCGGGCGCTTCGTCGCCAAGATGGACGACGACAACGTCTACGCCGCGCACTACCTCCGCGACCTCGTCCGCGCCTTCGACTACACCGACGCGGCCGTCGTCGGGAAGTGGGCGCACTACGCGCACCTGACCGCGACGGGGGCGACCCTGCTGCGCTTCCCGGACGCCGAGCATCGCTACGTCGACCTCGTCCAGGGCGGCACCCTGCTTTTCGAGCGCGACCTCGCGGCGCGGCTGCGGTTCGAGGACCTGCCCCGGCGGGTCGACACGACGTTCCTCGACAAGGTGCGCGCCGAGGGCGGCCGCGTCTACTCGACGGACCGCTTCAACTTCGTGTCGGTGCGCGCGTCGACGCCGGACGGTCACACGTGGCCGATCTCGGACGTCGAGCTGCTCTCCCGCCGTGGGGTGCTCGCCTTCCACGGCGACCCCACCGTCCACGTCACCGTCTGAGGACCCACCATGAACGCACCCGCCCGTCGCCTCGTCGCGTCGTACTGCTTCCCGCCCTACAGCGACACCGCTGCGGTCGTCGCGGCCAAGCGCGTCCACGACCGCGGCGAGCCCGTCGACGTCATCTGCAACGCGATGGACTCGATCCGCCACCAGGACCCTGACCTCGTCCAGCTCTGCGGCGGCCTCGTCCGGCGGTTCGCCGCCGTGCCCTCACGCACGGCCTTCAGCTCGTGGGGCTCCATCGTCGACTACCAGCAGCTCGGTCTCGAGACCTTCGTCCGCTGGGAGTCGCTGCAGGGTGAGTACGAGTCCGTCTACAGCAGAGCGCAGTTCGCGGCATCCCACTTCCTTGCGGTCGCGCTCAAGTCGGCGCGGCCCGGGCTGCACTGGGACGCCGAGTTCTCCGACCCGCTGTCGCACGACGTCCTCGGACAGGTGCGTGCCGCCCCGGCGCACGACGACCGCACCCTCGCCCGACTGCGCTCGGCCGTGCAGGGGGCCGGGTTCCGGCCACCTGACGGCCTCAACGCCTTCGAGTGGTGCGAGGTCGCGGCGTTCGCCCTCGCGGACTCGGTGATGTTCACCAACACGCGCCAGCGCGACGTCATGCTCGAGAGCTGCCACGACCGCGAGCTCGCTGCCCGCGTCGAGCAGGTCGCCGTCGTGTCACCGCACCCCACGCCGCCGGCCGCGCTCTACGACGCGAAACCGTCGACGCGCCAGCTGGACCCGGGCCGGCGGCACATCGGCTACTTCGGCAACTTCTACGCCAACCGTGGCGTCTCCGGGGTGCTCGACGCCCTGGCTCTGCTCCCTCGCGAGTCCCGCGACCGCCTCATGCTCCACGTCTTCACCTCGAAGCCCGAGGAGCTGCACGACGTCGTCGTCGCACGCGGGCTCGCCGACTGCGTCCGCGTCGGGCCCTTCGTCGGCTACCTCGAGTTCCTCGCGCTGTCGCGTCGGATGGACTGCCTGCTCGTCAACGACGCGGTGAGCCCACCGGGGGCGCCGAACCCCTTCCTGCCGTCGAAGTGGAGCGACTACCGAGGCAGCGGCACCCAGGTGTGGGGAGTCGTCGAGGAGGGCAGCGCCCTCGACGAGCAGCCCCTCGACCACCGCTCGCCGATCGAGCACGTCAGCGCGGCGGTGCAGGTGCTCCGCCGGATCAGCGCTCTCCCAGCACGATCCGGCGCAGCCGCTCTGCCGAGTCCGTCCCGCTGAAGCGCTCGCGCACCGTGTCGACGGTGCGCCCGCTCGCGTCGTCCCACGTCCCGGAGCCGCTGACCCTGAGGATCCGCTCGGCGGCCTCGGCCGGGGTGGTCGACACCCAGTCGGCCGGGAAGAGGCTCGTGGCACCGCCGATGCCGGCATACACCGGCCAGTCGCGCACGACGGGGACGGCGCCGCTCGCGGCCATCTCGACGAGGCCGATGTGGAAGCCCTCGCGTCGGCTCGAGCTCACGGCCCAGCCGACCTCACGGAGGTGCTCGGGCAACCGGGTCGTGTAGCCGACGAAGTCGACGCCGTCGGCGACGAGGGGGTCGCCCATCCGGGCGTGGAAGGCGCGAGCGGCCTCCCGCTCGACGGGGTTGGGGTCGTCGACGGCGAAGTCGGTGCCGATGAGCCGAAGCCGCCAGCGGGGGTCGTGCCGACGCAGCGCGGCGAGGACGTCGAGGGTCCACAGCGGGTCCTTGACCTGCTGCGCCCAGCCGACCATCCCGAGCGTCGTGCGAGCGGACTCGGTCTTGGGCAGGACGTAGCGCTCGACGTCGACGGGGTTGGCGACGACGTGCTGGCGTATGCCGTCCAGACGTCCTCCCAGCGCCGCCGCGGCCGCACGCCGCAGGTGGTCGCTCGGGAAGATGACGTCGTCGACCTTGTCCCACTCGGCGGTGTGCAGCCAGGCGCTCAAGGTGTCGACGCCGTGCAGGCGCACGACGACGCGCGTCCCCTCCGGCACGACCTGCGTCAGCCAGGTCAGGCCCTTGTCGGCCCAGTCGACGAAGACGACGTCGGCCGAGAGCGCCTCCGCGGTGGCGAGGTCGAGCGTCGGGGGGTGGCCGGTCGCGGCGAGCAGCCGCTCGCGCACCGTCACCGGGTCGACCCCGGTGTTGGCGAAGCGCCTCTGCCGGGTCGAGAGGTCGAGCACCTCGACGTCGGCGTGGTCGTCGAGGCCGGCGACGACGGCAGCCGCGAACTTCGGGTAGGCGCCGGGCAGCACGGTGACGCGAGGGCGGTCGGTCTCCCTCGGCTGCTGCCGCGACAGCCGCGGCGTCGGGCTGGCCGTGCGCCGGCCGAGCAGGCGTCCGACCTCGGTCTCCCTCAGGGGAGCGAGGAAGGCGTCGGGCTCGGACACGATGGCCGAGCGCGTCTCGGCCGTGTGCAGGCGCCGCGTGAAGAGCAGGTCGAGAGCAACCGTCGTGAGGAAGGCGGCGCGGTCGAGGTCGCCGTCGGCCAGGGCGTCGTCGGTGTGACGCAGCGTCACACGGGCGGCGTCGACGACGTCGACGGTCGACGGGTCGACGCCGGTGAGGACGGCGTGAAGTGCCTGGAGGGCGGGGTGGGGGAGCGCGCCGAAGAGGGCCTCCCGGTCGTCGAGGAGGGCGGTGGCGGCCTCGAGCCGGCCGGCGCGGAGCAGCCGGTAGGCCACCATCGTCCACAGGTCCGGGTCGAGCTCGCCGCGGGTCCGTGCGGCCTGGCCGCGCAGCAGCCGCGAGGCCGCGCGGGCGGCGTGCGCGTCGGCGAGCGACCCGCGCAGCTGGCTGGCGGCGGTGCGCAGCACGAGGTCGGCGAGCTCGGGCGCGCCGACGGTGGGGCTGTCGTCGCCCCACGCGCGCAGCAGGGTCGAGCCGGCGCGGTCGAGGACGACCCGCGTCCCCGGCTCGTCGAGCAGCGTGGCCGCGCGGGTGTCGACCCGGCCGAAGGCGGGTGCGGCCAGCCGGGCGGGCACGAGCTCGGGGAGCGCGCGCCGACCGAGGCGCAGGCCCTCCTGCGAGGCCCGCAGCGCGATCCGGCGGCGGCGGGGCGCACCGGCGGTGACCCGGGTCTCGATCCAGCCGAGGGAGGCGGGAAGCACCTCGACCCGGTGCGTCTCGGGGAGCTTGCGCAGGCTGTGCTCGAGCCGCCCGCGATAGTGCAGGACGCGGATGCCGTGCCCGCTGCGGGCGAGGAAGCCGAGCATCCGCGCGTGCTCGTTGACGGACCCGGCGCTGCCCGCGACGACGACGAGGGACCGGGCGCCGGACGGAGGCGTGTGGAAGAGGCCGAAGCCGTCGGCGGTCCCGTCGACGTGGGCCGGCCCGAGCGAGGTGATGCCGCGGATGCCGGCGTCCCGGAGAGCGGCCTCGACGTGGGCGTGCCCGCCGGGGTGGAGGTCGCTGATCTGCCGCAGGTCGGCGACCTCGGCGGCCGCGAGGGCGTTGGTGACCGCGGTGCGGTCGGCCGGGTCGGCCTGCGTGCCGGTGGTCAGGGCGGTGAGGACGGACAGGTGGGCCCGGACGGCGGCGTCGTGGTCGAGGTCGATGGCGTCGTCGGGCCGGTCCGGCTGCGCGTCAGGAGGACCGGGCGTCAGGTCGAGCTCGGCGAACTGGCGGTCGAACCGGCTGAGCAGCTGTCCGTGGAGCACCGTGTCCTCGCTGCCGCACAGCCCCTCGACGAACGGGGTGTCGACGAGCCACCGGGTCGGGTAGAGCCTCCCGCCCTGCCCGCGCAACGCCCCGGGGGCGAGGTGCGGCGCGACGTGTCGCGGGGAGTCGTCGGCCGCCGACGTCGTGCTGACGACGATGCGCTCGGGGTGGCGGACGGCATACAACGTCTCGAGGTGCGTCGGCGCGACGGCGTCGGTCCCGTCGACGAAGGTCGTCCACGGTGCTCGCGCGAGCCCGACACCGACGTTGCGGGCGGCACCGGGTGAGTCGGCCACGGCGTCGACGAGCTCGACCTCGTGGCCCGCGAGCGGTCCCCGGGTCACGCGCTCGACGGCGTCCCGGGCGCGCGACCCGGACCCGTGGATCACGACGACGACCTCGAACCGGTCGGCCGGGAGGGTCTGGGCTGCCAGCGCACCGAGGCACGCGGCCATCCGGTCGCAGGAGCCGTGGGCGGACACCACGACGGAGAGGTCACGCACCCGGCGAAGGTAGTCGCGCGATGTGAATAGGCTGGACGGGCGCGCGACCGCGCAGGTGAACGACCGGTGATCAGGAGGTGGCGTGCCCGAGGGAGACACCGTGTGGCGCACCGCCACCCGCCTCGACCAGGCCCTCGCCGGCCGCGAGATCGTCGAGTCCGATTTGCGCTGGCCGGGGGAGATCGCCACGGCTGACCTCACGGGTCGCACGACCCTCGAGGTCGTCAGCCGCGGCAAGCACGTGCTGCACCGCGTCGAGGGTGGCCTGACCCTGCACTCGCACCTGCGGATGGAGGGGCAGTGGCGCGTCGAGGCGACGGCCGGTCTGCCCGCCCGTTGGCGACGCAACCCGCAGCTGCGGGCCCTCGTCGCGGCGCCCGACTGGACCGCGCTCGGGCTGCGGCTCGGCATGCTCGACCTCGTGCCGACCGCGCACGAGGGCGACCTCGTCGGCCACCTCGGGCCCGACGTGCTCGGCCCGGACTGGGACCTCGCCCGTGCCGTCGACAACGTCGCGGGCGCGCGGGTGCCCGTCGGTCAGGCCCTGCTCGACCAGCGCAACCTCGCGGGCGTCGGCACCATGTGGTGCGCCGAGACGCTCTTCCTCGAGCGCGTGCCGCCGTGGAGCCGCGCCGACGAGCTCGGGCGCGAGACGGTCGAGCGGGTCGTCGCCCGCGCGCACCGCCTCATCGACAACGGCCGGCGCCATGCGGTGCAGTCGAGCACGGGCAGCCAGCGCCTCGACGAGGCGCACTACGTCCACGCGCGCAGCGGCCGGCCCTGCCGGCGCTGCGGTGCAACCGTGCGAGTCGCGATGATCGGCGAGCCCACCCGCGAACGCACGATGTTCTACTGCCCCGGCTGCCAGGGCGGCCTGGGACCGACCGACGACGGCCGGCCCCAGGCACCCCTCGGCTCGAACCGGGGAGCGGCCCGGTCGCGACGCTCGTACTGAGCGTCACCAGCCCTTGGCGGCCCCGGGGTAGTCGGTGATGATGACGTTGGCGTGCAGGTCGTCGCGGAAGCGCGTGAAGGTCGAGGCGCTGTTGACGGTCCAGACCGCGACCTGCATGCCCTTGCCGTGGATCGTCGCGTTGAGCCCGTCGCGCCAGTTCGCGTAGTTGTAGGACAGGTCGTAGCAGCCCTTGGAGTCTGCGGTCGCGACCTCGGCGTCGGTGACGGACGACTCGAGGCACGAGACCCGCATCGTCGACCGGGCGGCGTGGATCGTCGCGGCCGTCGTGCGCCAGTCGAAGTCCTGGATGATGCTCCGGCCGGCGATCCCGCGGTCGACGAGACGCGAGACGAGCAGCCGTGCGTGGGCCTGCGCGGCGGCGGCCGTCTGCGATGCCGGGTGCTTGAGCTCGACGCGCAGGACCGCGTTCGTGTTGGGGGAGGCGCGGAACGCCGCGGCGACGTCGGTGAGCCGGGCGAGGGGCTCGCCGCTGCAGCGCACCTGGTCGATCTGCGCCCACGACGAGCCGGTGATCGTCCGGTTCAGGCCGCACGCCGACAGCGAGTTGTCGTGCCGGAAGACCGCGACGTCGTCGGTGGTGAAGTAGACGTCGCCCTCGATGTCGTCGATGTTGGCCGCGAGCGCGCCCTTGAACGCCTTGAGCGAGTTGTCGGGACCCCAGCCGCCTCCGCGGTGGGCCGAGATCGTGCCGTACGTCGCGGCTTCGGCCGGCGCGGCGGTCGTCGTCGCGACGGTCGCCGCGGTGGCTGCCGCCACGGCGAGAGTGGCGCCGACGGCGAGGGCGCGTCGCCGCAACCTCGGCGATCGGGTGCGGACGTGCTGCTGCTGGGTCATGAAGACCATCCCCTGACGGTGTGTGCGGGCGGACCCGCTCCTTCGTGGTGGGCGTCGGTGCCCACCGAAACGCAACCTACGTGTCGGCGCACGGTCCTAGTGTGTTTGGGACCGCAGCAATCGAGAGGAGCACGGCCATGGCATCACGCCTCAACCCGTACATCGGTTTCAAGGACGACGCCCGAGCGGCGATGGAGTTCTACAGGTCCGTCTTCGGCGGCGAGCTGACGGTGTCGACGTTCGGCGAGCTCGGCGACAGCGGACCCAACGCCGACAACGTCATGCACGCCCAGCTGGAGACGCCGAGCGGCTACACGATCATGGCGTCCGACACCCCCGAGCAGATGCCCTACCAGCCGGGCACCAACATCTCGGTGAGCCTGAGCGGCGACGACAGCGACGAGCTGCACGGCTACTGGGACAAGCTGGCCGACGGCGGCACCGTCATGATGCCCCTCGAGAAGCAGGCGTGGGGCGACGAGTTCGGCATGGTGACCGACCGGTTCGGCATCGGCTGGATGGTCAACATCGGCAGCGGCATGACGGACGACGCGCCGACGGGGTGAGCGCCGAGGCGGTCCGGTCGGGGCCTCAGTCCCGACCGGCGCCGCCGTAGTGGCGCGCCAGCTGACGGGTGAGCTCGTCCGGGCCGATGAGGCTCGAGTGCGTGCCCGCGGTGCCGCACGCCCACGATCCCGCCACGGTCCCGGCCCGGGCGGCCGCGCGGGCGTCACCGCCGGCGAGCCACGCGTGGAGGAATGCCGAGACGTAGGCGTCGCCGGCGCCGTTCGAGTCCACGGCCGGGCGACCGTCGATGTCGACGGCGGCCACCGCGAAGGAGCCGCCCTCGCGCACCGTCACCCGGCTGCCCCGGGCGCCGTCCATGACGACGACGAGCCGCGCGCGGCCGCGGTCGAGCACGTCGGCGACGACATCGTCCTCGACCCCGTCCAGACGCGAGCCCGACACGAAGACGAGGTCGGCGGCATACGCGAACGGGCGGTGGTGGGGGTTGCGCCCGTCCCAGTCGTGCAGGTCGGTCGACGTCGTGGCCCCGGCGGCCGTGGCGTCCTTGAGGGCGCCGACGGCCCACGGCATGATCGAGGCGTGCACGTGACGTGACTGCTCGAGCGGACTGCGCCAGAGCGTCGGGTCGGGGGCGAGGTCGTAGGGGTGGCGCGGGTCGTAGAAGGACATTCGGCGGCCCGTGGCGTCGACGAGGTTGACGGCGCGACGGGTGCCACTCGCGTCGACGACATGGTCGAAGGCGAGCCCCTCGGCCGCGAACCGGTCGAGGAGCATCCGGCCCTCGTGGTCGTCGCCGATGACGTCGACGAAGCGCGTGGCGAGGCCGAGGCGGTGGCAGCCGAGCGCGACGCCGCTGCCCGTGTGCCCGACGACGGTGTCGATGGGCGGGACGACGTGGGAGTCGGCGAAGGGAACGGGCAGGGCCTCGACGCGCACGATGGTGTCGACGCCGGCACCGCCGACGACGAGGACGTCAGTCTTCACGGCCTCATTGTGCATGGCCGGACGCGGTCAGGGACGCGTGACGCTGAGCAGACCGAGGCACATCTCGTCGGTCGTGCCCTCGCCCCAGACGACGTAGCGCTCGGGCAGCCCCTGGAGGTCGGGCAGCTTGTCGCGCCAGGCCTGGTCGTGGGTGCAGCTGACCCGGATCGAGTCGCCGGGGCGGATCGCCGTCGCCGGGATCGGGACCGAGCCCTGGTTGTCGAAGTCCCAGATCTTGATGTCTAGGAGGGTCTTCGCCTTGGGTGTGCCGGGGTTGAGGTCGATGCGCAGGGACGAGCCGAGCAGGTGCATGTGGCCGGCCACGGCGCGGATGGTCGCGGCCTGCTCGACGCTGCGCGTGCAGGACTGGGTGGCGCCGGGGGTCGGGATGAGCGTGCCGTTGCAGACGAGCAGCAGGCCGTTGACGATGCGCGACGACATGGCGCCGAAGCGTTCGGTCACGTCGGCGACTGCCGCGTTGCGATCGCACAGCGGTCCCGACGTGCCTGCGCGACAAGGCAGCTCGACGGGCGCGGGGTAGAGCATCGTCTCGAGTGGCTTGAGCCTCGACGAGGACGAGAGACGCAGCTTCACCGAGGTGCGGTCGGGCGTCACGCCGTGCCGGAGGTTGTAGTGCACCTGCATGACGAGCAGGGAGCCGCGCTGCAGGGGGATGCCGACGTCGGCCGGTAGGACGTTCTCGCGACCACCCGGTGCCCAGGCTCCGACCCACGGGGCGTCGTCGAGGCTCGCGCCGCTCGACCCGAGCCCGGTGCCGCCGAAGCAGGTCCAGCCGTTGCCGCCGGACTCGGCGTCGCGGGCGCGGGCCGCAGCGGCCGCCGACGGTGGCACGCGGAAGAGGATGACGTGGTGCACCTCCTGCGGCTGGCCGGGGGCGATGTCGAAGCCGGTGACGAACGCGTCGCGGGTGACCTGGGGGTCGAGGACGAAGCACCGGTAGTCGTCGGTGCCGGTCGTCGGCGCCTTCGGCGTGTAGGAGACCGGCGACGTCACCGTCCGCATCGACTCACCGGCCCGCAGCGCGGCCGGCTTGGCGGGAGCGACGGGCTTCGCCGCGTGACCCGTGGCAGCCGTCGCCGGGTGGTCGGTGGCGCCCGCCGTGTGCCCGGTCGCGTGCCCCTCGAGCCGGGCCTGGGCGGTCGGGTTGGGCGTGCCGCAGCCCGCGACGAGCAGGACGACGGCCGCGACGGCCGCCGCGACGGTTGCCGCGACGGTAGCCCCTACCGCGGTCCGGCCGCGTCGAGTCCTCATCCCGTCAGTCTAGGAACGAGGCCGTCCTGCGGAGCGGTTGTCGAGCGTTTGGTCCCTCAGGACTGCTCCGGCGCGCGGCTCACCGGGATGCGGCGCACGTCCGGGGCGCTGAGGCGCTCGGCGTTGGCCTCGGAGTCGGCGAGCTCCTTCTGCGACTCGAGCTCGGCCTCGACCCGGGCGATGTAGCCGGACACCTCGGCCTCGACCCGCTCGGGATCCCATCCGAGCACCGGCGCGACGATCTCGGCCACGGCGCGGGCGCTGTCGGCGCCGCGGCTCGAGGTCTCGATGGAGATGCGCGTGCGCCGGGCCAGCACGTCGTCGAGGTGCAGCGCGCCCTCGTGCGTGGCGGCATACAACGCCTCGACCCGGAGGTACTCCTCCGCCCCGGGGAGCGGCTCGTAGAGCGAGCGGTCGTCCTCGGCGAGGGCGAAGAGCTCGTGGACGAGCGAGCCGTAGCGCTCGAGCAGGTGCGTGATGCGCCAGACCGGGAGGTCCTGGTGGCGCGCGAGGCGGTCGATCTGGTTGACGAGAGCGACGTAGCCCTCGGCGCCCGACAGCGGGATGAACTCGGTGACGCTGTCGGAGACGTCGCCGCCGATGTCCTCGCGTGCGGCGTCGACGGCGTCTGCGGCCATGACGCGGTAGGTCGTGTACTTGCCGCCGGCGATGGAGATGAGCCCGGGCTGCGGGCGGGCCACGGCGTGCTCGCGGGAGAGCTGGCTCGTGTCCTCGCTCTCACCGGAGAGAAGGGGGCGCAGGCCGGCGTAGACGCCCTGGATGTCCTCGTGGGTCAACGGCACCTTGAGCACGGTGTTGATGTGCTCGAGGATGTAGTCGATGTCGGCGCGCGTCGCTGCCGGGTGGGCGAGGTCGAGCTCCCAGTCGGTGTCGGTCGTGCCGATGATCCAGTGCGTGCCCCACGGGATGACGAAGAGGACCGACTTCTCGGTGCGCAGGATGAGGCCGGTCTCGGAGTTGATCCGGTCGCGGGCGACGACGATGTGCACCCCCTTGCTCGCGCGGACGTGGAAGCGGCCGCGGCCACCCGCCATGGTCTGGATGTCGTCGGTCCACACGCCGGTGCAGTTGATGACCACGGAGGCCCGGACCTCGGTGCGCTCGCCCGTCTCGACGTCCTCGACGAGGGCGCCGACGACCCGCTCGCCCGCACGCAGCAGCTCGACGACGCGGGCCGAGGCGACGACGGTGGCGCCGTAGGCGGCCGCGGTGCGGACGGTCGTCAGCGTGTGGCGGGCGTCGTCGGCCTGGGCGTCGTAGTAGAGCAGCCCACCGGTGAGGGCGTCGCGCTTGAGGGCCGGGGCCAGCTTGAGCGCTCCGGTGCGGGTCAGCTGCTTGTGGCGCGGGACCGAGCGCGCGCCGCCCATCGAGTCGTAGAGGGTCAGGCCCGCGGTGACGTAGGGGCGCTCCCAGCCACGGCTGGTCAGCGGGTAGAGGAAGGAGACCGGCTTGACGAGGTGCGGTGCGATGCGGCTCAGCATGAGCTCGCGCTCCTTGAGCGCCTCGCGGACGAGGTCGAAGTTCATCTGCTCGAGGTAGCGCAGGCCGCCGTGGAAGAGCTTGGACGACCGCGACGAGGTGCCGGAGGCGAAGTCGCGCTGCTCGACGAGTGCCGTCGAGAGACCGCGGGTGGCCGCGTCGAGGGCCACGCCGCCGCCGGTCACGCCGCCACCGACGACGAGCACGTCGAACTGCTTCGTGGCGAGGCGCTTCCACGCCCGCGCCCGGTAGTCCGTGTCCAGCCGCACTGGGCTCGTCATCGGTTCCCCTTCACGTCGGTGCCGAGAACGACACTCTAACGACCGGGCCCGGTGTCGACTCCGGGCAGTTCACCGGGCGGTCAGCCCGTACCCTCAGCGCCATGGGCATGACGGTGGTGGCACGGGAACTGGACTCCGAGCAGCTCGCGAGTCTCCTCGCGGACCCCTCGATCGCGAACGACCTGATCCTCGACGAGGACGAGGACGAGGACGAGGACGAGGACGGCAGCGACGGCTGGCTCGATCTCGACAAGGCGTGGCACGGCGTCCACTTCCTGTTGACGGGTGCGGCGTGGGGCACGGACAACCCCCTCGGCGGAGCCGTCCTCGGCGGCCGTGAGGTCGGTGAGGACGACGGCTACGGGCCGCCGCGCCTGCTCGAGCCCGACATCGTCCGTGAGGTGGCCGAGGCGCTGGGCGTCGTCACCGACGCGGAGCTCCGCGCGCGCTTCGATCCCGAGGAGATGCAGCGCCTCGACATCTACCCCCAGATCTGGGAGGAGAGCGACATCCTCGACGAGTACCTCCTGCCGAACGTCCAGCAGCTGCGCGACTTCTACGTCCGCGCGGCGGCTCATGACGCTGCGGTTCTCATCGTGGTGCAGTAGACGCCGAGGGGGGACGACACTGGGTCGGTGAGACTCATGTGGATCATCTGCCTGTTCGCCGGTCACCGGTGGCGCCGTGAGAGCCGCGACGACGGGTCGGTCATCGTGTGCGGACGGTGCGACGCGATCAGCGCCGTGGCCGAGGCCCGGGAGCGCCACCGCCAGCTCGGACGCGACGAGATGTAGGCGCGCGACGGTACGGTCTGGTCATGCCGACGGAGCAGCGCAGCCATGTCGTGTCGATCGACCAGGGGACGACGAGCACCCGGGCCATGGTCTTCGACCGGAGGGGCCGCGTCGTGGCCGTCGACCAGATGGAGCACCGGCAGATCTTCCCGCGCGCCGGGTGGGTCGAGCACGACCCGATGGAGATCTGGCAGAACACCCGCGTCGTCGTCGGCGGGGTGCTCGGCAAGGCCAACCTCAACGCCACCCACGTCGCCGCGGTCGGCATCACGAACCAGCGCGAGACGACCGTCGTCTGGGAGCGTGCGACCGGCCGGCCGATCCACAACGCCATCGTCTGGCAGGACACCCGCACCCAGGCGATCTGCGACGAGCTGGCCCGCGACGGCGGCATCGAGCGCTTCAAGGACGTCACCGGTCTGCCGCTCGCGACGTACTTCGCGGGGCCCAAGGCGCGCTGGATCCTCGACCACGTCGACGGCGCCCGCGAACGGGCCGAGGCGGGGGAGCTGCTCTTCGGCACCATCGACACGTGGCTGCTCTGGAACCTCACGGGAGGCGCCGACGACGGTGGCGTGCACGTCACCGACGTCACGAACGCCTCGCGCACCCTCCTGATGGACCTGCGCACCCTCGACTGGGACGCGTCGGCCGCCGAGGCGATCGGTGTCCCGCTCGCGATGCTCCCCGAGATCCGCTCGTCGTCCGAGGTCTACGGCTCGTGCAAGCCGGGCATCCTCATCGACGTACCGGTCGCCGGCATCCTCGGCGACCAGCAGGCGGCGACGTTCGGCCAGGCCTGCCTCGACGTCGGCACGGCCAAGAACACCTACGGCACGGGCAACTTCATGCTCCTCAACACGGGTGAGGAGATCGTCGCGTCGAAGAACGGGCTGCTGACGACGGTCTGCTACCAGCTCGGTGACGGCAGGCCCGTCTATGCCCTCGAGGGCTCCATCGCCGTCACCGGGTCGCTCGTGCAGTGGCTGCGCGACAACCTCGGCCTCATCAAGGACGCCAAGGAGGTCGAGACGCTCGCGGCGAGCGTCGACGACAACGGCGGCGCCTACTTCGTCCCGGCCTTCTCGGGCCTCTTCGCGCCGCACTGGCGTCCCGACGCCCGCGGTGCGCTCGTCGGTCTGACCCGCTTCGTCAACAAGGCCCACATCGCCCGAGCCGCATTGGAGGCCACGGCCTTTCAGACGCGCGAGGTGCTCGAGGCGATGAACGCCGACTCGGGAGTGCCGCTCACCGAGCTGCGGGTCGACGGCGGCATGGTCGTCAACGAGACGCTGATGCAGTTCCAGGCCGACCTGCTCGGGGTCGACGTCGTGCGACCCGTCGTGGCCGAGACCACCGCTCTCGGGGCCGCGTATGCCGCCGGGCTGGCTGTCGGCTACTGGCAGAGCACCGACGAGATCCGTGAGAACTGGGGCGAGGACCGCCGGTGGACCCCCGCGATGGACGAGTCCGAGAGGGAGCGCCTCTTCCGCACGTGGAAGAAGGCCGTCGAACGCACCCTCGACTGGGTCGACGACGACACTCCCTGACGGCTCAGTCCTCGCCCTCGAGGTGCAGGACGACCTTGCGCAGCAGGCCGTTGAGGGCGACGAGCTCCTTGGCGGTCAGGCCCGAGAAGGCCTCCTGCTCACGAGCCATGCCGGCCTCGATCCCCTTCTCCCACATGGCCCGTCCCGATGGCGTCGGACGGATGAGGATGCGGCGCCGGTCGATGGGGTCGACCTCGCGGGTCGCGTGGCCCCGCTGGACGAGCCGGTCGACGCGTGACGTCATCGCGGCCCGGGTCACGCCGCACGCGTCGGCGAGCTGTGCGGGTGTCGCCTCCTCGGGGAACGGCTGGATCATCAGCGCGTGGAGCGTGTGGTAGTCCTCGATCGTGTCGTCCGTGCCGGCGTAGCTCGCGTGGTCGGCGGCCTTGAGCCGCTTGGTGATCGCCTGCATGCGCGTGACGGCACCCTCGACCTCGGGGTCCATGTCCTCGAGGAGTCCGCTCCAGCGTGCGACGTGCCGGTCGACCGAGTCCTGCCGTGCTCTCGCCATGGCGTCAGTCTCGCAGAGGTGCAGCACGGGGAGCGCAGATCCCTGACTATTCATTGACAGATAGTCAGACGTCTAACTAATGTCACGTCATGACCATGAGCGACCTGCTCCACCTCCGCGACGTCCGACTCCTGCTGGCCGGTCAGGGACTCTCGTGGGTCGGCGACGCCTTCAACCCCATCGCCCTGTCCGTGGCCGTCGTCCTGGGTGGCGGGGGTGCAGGCGAGCTCGGTGTCGTCCTCGCGAGCGCCGTGGTGGCCCGCCTCCTGTGCACCCTCGTCGGCGGCGTCTGGGCCGACCGCGTCACGCCGCACCGGATCATGGTCGGCGCCGACCTCACCCGAGCCGGCTCCGTCGCCGCCATGGCCGTCGCCTTCGCGCTCGGCGACCCGCCGGTGGCCGTGCTCGCCGGTCTGGCCGCGGTCACAGCGGGTGCGGGCGCGTTCTTCCACCCGGCCTTCGTCTCGCTGAGGCCCCTCATCGTCCCGGCTGCAGCTCTGCAGACCGCCAACGGCGCGATCAGCTTCCTCCAGTCGAGCGCCCAGGTGGGCGGCCCGGTCCTCGCCGGCCTCGTCGTCGCCCGGTTCGGCCCGGTCGCCGGCCTCACGGTCAACGCGCTGACCTTCGCCTGGTCGGCGGTCTGCGTCGCGCGGCTCCGGGCTCGCGCCGACCACGTCGCGGAGCGCACCGGCATGCTGACCGAGATCCGCGAGGGCCTCGCGGAGATCCGGAGTCGGGACTGGCTGTGGTCGAGCCTCCTCGCGGCGGCGATGTTCCACGTCGCCAGTGGGGTCTTCATCGTCCTCGTCGAGGTGACGGCCGTGCGCGACCTCGGCGGCGCCCACGCCCTCGGCCTCGTCACGGCAGCGCTCGGCGTGGGCGGGCTCGTCGGAGGGCTCGTCGCCATGCGGCTCCAGCCGCGCCGGATGCTCCTCTGGGCCTTCGCCTTCCTCGGCCTCTTCCCGCTCTTCCCGCTCGCGTTCGCCTGGCCCGGCGGGCTCGTCGCGATCATGGCGCTCGCCCTCGTCGGCCAGGCCGGACTGCTCTACTTCGACGTCGGGTGGCAGACCGCCGTCCAGCAGGGCGTGCCCCACGACCGGCTGGCCCGCGTCGTCTCGTGGGACGTGCTCATCTCGTTCGTCGCGCTGCCACTCGGCAACGTCATCGCCGGCCCGCTCAGCGCCTCCGTCGAGACGCCCGACCTCATGGTCGGCATCGCCGTCTGGATGTTCGTCGCCGGCTGCTGGCCGCTGCTGGTGCGCAGCGTCCGCGGCTTCACCCGCGCGTCAGCCCAGGGCGGCGATGGCGGCGTCGTAGTCGGGCTCCTGGCCGATGGCGGGGACGAGCTCCGTGTGCGCGACGGTGCCGTCCGCGTCGATGACGACGACCGCACGGGCGAGGAGGCCGGCGAAGCCGCCGTTCTCCATCCGTACGCCGTAGTCGTAGCCGAAGCCGGAGCGGAACGACGACGCCACGACGACGTTCTCGATGCCCTCGGCGCCGCAGAAGCGGTTCAGCGCGAACGGTAGGTCGGCCGACACGCAGACGACCGCCGCGTTGTCGAGCCCGGCGGCGATCTCGTTGAAGCGGCGCACGCTCGCCGCGCAGACGCCGGTGTCGACGCTCGGGAAGATGTTGAGGACCACGCGGCTGCCGTCGGGCAGCGTCACGTCGTCGCGCAGGTTGGTGCCGGTCAGCGTGTACGCGGGAGCGGGGGTGCCCACGGCCGGCAGGTCGCCGACGGTGTGGACGGTGGTGTCTCCGAGGGAGGTGGTGGCCATGGACGTATCTAACACGGGTCGCCTGGGGCTACCGTCGCGGCATGCCCGCTGACGGCGCGACGTGCCTCGCGACCCGCTGCTTCTGCGAGCTCGCCCGCCCCGACGGCATCGCCCAGCCGGCCGACGCGTGGTCGTCCCTGGCCTTCGTCGTGGCCGGGGTCGCCGCAGCCGTGCTCCTGGGTCCTGCCGCGCGTCCCGAGCGCGTCCTCGTCCCGCTCCTCGCGGTCTCGCTCGTCGCCGTCGGGATCGGCAGCTTCGCCTTCCACGCGACCCTGACGCTGTGGGGCCAGTTCGTCGACGTCCTCCCGATGTATGCCGTCGGCTGCGTCCTGCTCGCCGGTGCCCTCGTGCGCCTGCGCCGGGTCACGCCGCGCGTGGCCGTCCTCGGCGGGGTCTCCCTCCTCGTGGCCCTCGGCGTCCTGCTCCGGGTCTGGCCCGAGTCCCGGCGGGTGCTCTTCGCCGCCGTCCTGCTGCCCGGCATCGTCCTCGAGCTGGTGGCCGCCCGGGGCCGTGCCGGCGGCGCGCGCTGGCTGCACGTCGGGCTGGGACTGCTCGTGACCGCATACGCCCTCTGGCTGCTCGACCAGTGGGGCGTCCTCTGCGACCCGACGAGCCCGCTGCAGGGGCATGCGGCCTGGCACGTCCTCGGCGCCGTCGCCGGGTGGTGCCTCGCCCGCCACTGGGCGACCCGTAGGTTGGTGGCATGACGGAGTCGCCGCTCACGCCGGAGCAGCAGGAGCAGATCGTGGCGGTCGCGATGGACATGGCGCGCGACGGGCGCACGGCCGACCTCGTCGAGTTCCTCGACCACGGCTTCCCGCTCGACCAGCAGGACCCCGCCGGCAACACGCTCGTCATGCTCGCGGCCTACCACGGTCACCTCGACACGGTCACGAGCCTCGTGGACCGCGGCGCCGACGTCGACCGCCGCAACGACCGCGACCAGTCCCCGGTGGCCGGGGCGATGTTCAAGGGCGAGGACGAGGTCGTCCGAGTCCTCGTCGCCGCGGGCGCCGACCTCGACGCCGGGTCGCCGACCGCGCGCGCCACGGCCCAGCTGTTCGGGCAGCAGCACCTCATCGACGGAGAGGACCGAGGGTGACCGACCCGCAGGACACCGGAGCACGCTCGCGCTTCGTCATCAACCTCGTCGGCGTCATCGGCATCGTCTTCGGGGTGCTCCCGATCGTGCGCTACCTGCTCGACCTGTCGCTCTTCGAGTTCACCGTCGCGCCGTACGCGTGGCTCCAGCTCGAGGGGGCCGCGCGGTTCCTCCCGCCCGGGATGGTCCTCGTCGCGTGCATCGTCGTCGCCTACGTCCTCGAGCAGCGGCTCTCCCGCGACTGACCCGGGTCCAACCCTCGACGGTCGGTGACCGTTCAACGACGAGCCCGTGATGTGATGTGGGCATGTCGGTCCGGGCCTCCCTCCTCGCCGCGCTCGTCCTCGGGTCGAGCCTGGCGATGGCGCCCGCCCCGGCCGCTCTCGCCGCCGACCCGGTCTCGCCCGAGGCCACGACGGTGCCCGTCGGTGCCGAGCCCGACGGCACGGCCGTGCGCCTCGACGTCTCCGTGTGGCCGCAGTCGAGCGGCAAGCACCCGGTCGTCCTGCTCGCCCACGGCTTCGGCGGCACCAAGGACTCGGTGACGAGCCAGGCGAACGACCTGCACGACCGCGGCTACGTCGTCATCGCGTGGAGCGCCCGTGGGCACGGCGCGTCCGGCGGTCGCATCCACCTCAACGACCCGGCCTACGAGATCGCTGACGCGAGAACGCTGCTCGACCTCGCGGCCAAGCGCTCCGACGTCGAGCTCGACGGTCCGGGAGACCCGCGCGCCGGGGTCATGGGTGCCTCCTACGGCGGCGCCCTCGCCCTCATGCTGGCCGGCTCCGACCGGCGGGTCGACGGCGTCGTCTCGGCCATCACGTGGAACGACCTCGCCGACGCCTTCTTCCCGCAGGCCGCCGTGACGAAGCCGGCGACCACCGCTGCCGGGCGCTCGCCGATCGACGTCGTCGGACCCTTCAAGCAGGTCTGGGCGACGAACTTCTTCCTCTCGGCGCTCCGTGGCGGCCAGGGGGCGGGCACCGGAGCCGCCGACTGCGGCCGCTTCGACCCGACGATCTGCCGCCTCTTCGTCCAGGCCTCCGAGACCGGCACCGCCTCACCACAGCTGACGACGCTGCTGCGCGCGCACAGCCCGAAGCCGACGATGAACGCCGTCACCGCGCCGACCTTCCTCGTCCAGGGGGTCGGCGACTCGCTCTTCGGGCTCGACCAGGCCGACGCCAACGCGTCGGCGCTCGCCGCCTCCGGCACGCCGTATGCCGTCCGGTGGAGCGACGGCGGCCACGACGCCCCGAGCACCCACGAGGCGGAGGAGGTCGAGGCCTCCTACACGTGGCTCGACCACTACGTGCGCGACAAGGGCGCGCGCGGATCGGCCCTGCCCACAGCGGCCTTCACCTACGGCACCCCCGCCGGTCGGGCGGGTCAGCCGACGACGCTCCACACCCTCACGGCATACCCGGGGCTGTCCGGCGCGGCACTCCGGACGCGCGAGCTGCCCCTGACGACGACCTCCGGGGCGCTGCTGCACCCGCCCGGCGGACAGCCGGCCTCGCTCATCGCCGTGCCCGGCCTCGCCGCCTTGGGCGTCAGCCTCTCGACGTACCAGATCGCGGCGCTGCCCGGTCAGTCGACGGCCCTCGACACCCAGCCCGTCGCCGAGGCCGAGACGGTGGTCGGGTCGCCGACGATGCGACTCACCGTCACGTCCGACGCGCCGGACGTCACGCTCTTCGCGTCGGTGTGGCGCGTCACCGGTGGCTCGGTGACGCTGACCAACCCGCTCGTCGCGCCGGTGCGCCTCACCGTGACGCCGGGCCGGCCCACCCCCGTGACGATCTCGCTCCCGGCAGCGACCTACGACCTGCCGGCCGGCACCCGGTGGCGCGTCCTGCTGACGAGCACCGAGTCGACGTACTCCAACTCGCGGACCCCGAGCGGCATCCGCATCTCGGGGGCCTCGGCGCTCACCCTCCCGGTCGCGACCGGTGCTGCGGTCGACGGGGCCGTGGCCGGCGGCGTCGACACCGAGACCCTCCTCGCCTCCGGCGCCCTCGCGGTGCTGCTCCTCGCGGCGCTCGCCGGTTGGTTCGTGCGCCGGCGCCGCCGGATGCACCTGCCCGCGCGGCCTGACCTCGCCGACGTCCCGCTCGTCATCGAGGGACTCGTCAAGACGTACGCCGACGGCCACCGCGCCGTGGACGACGTGTCGTGGCGGGCCGAGAAGGGTCAGGTCGTCGGGCTGCTCGGCCCCAACGGCGCCGGCAAGACGACGACCATGCGGATGGTCATGGGACTCATCTCCTCCGACGCCGGCAGCGTCCACGTGCTCGGCGAGCCCGTCTCCGCCGGCTCGCGGGTGCTCGGCCGGGTCGGTGCGCTCATCGAGGGACCCGGCTTCCTGCCGCACCTCACCGGGCGCCAGAACCTCGAGGCCTACTGGTCCGCCACGGGCCGGGACCCCGAGGACGCCCACATCGCCGAGGCGCTCGACGTCGCGGCCCTCGGCGGCGCCGTCGACCGGCCGGTCAAGTCCTACAGCCACGGCATGAAGCAGCGACTGGGCATCGCCCAGGCCATGCTCGGGCTGCCCGAGCTGCTCATCCTCGACGAGCCGACCAACGGCCTCGACCCGCCCCAGATCGCGGCGATGCGCCCGATCCTGCGCCGCTACGCCGAGACCGGGCGCACCGTCGTCGTGTCGAGCCACCTGCTCGCCGAGGTCGAGATGACGTGCACCCACGTCGTCGTCATGCACGCCGGCCGGGTCATCACGCAGGGCCCCGTCGCCGAGCTCGTCGACAGCGACGACACGACGATCCTCGACCTGCCCGAGCACGTCGCCCACGACGTCGTCAGCGCCGGCGTGCACGCGCTCGAGGCCGCAGGTGGCGTCACCGAGGTGCGCGTCGACACCCCGACCCGGATCGTCGTCGTCGCCGACCGCGGCCGGGCCGAGGTCGTCGCGGCTGCCGTGTCGGCGGGGCTGCCCGTCGTCGGCGTCAGCAGCCGCCGCCACCTCGAGGAGGTCTTCCTCGGCGTCATCTCGTCGGCGTCCGCACCGGGTGCGGCCGGCGAGCCCGGAGACGAGGGCGCGTCCCTCGTCGAGCGACTGAGGCAGGTGAGGGCGCGATGAGCGAGACCCACGCAGAGGGCCCGGACGTGAGCCCCGGGGACGCGCTGCTCGACGTCATCGAGCCGGCTCCGGCAGCAGGGAGCGGCGAGATCCACCAGGTGCGCGACCCGCTGTCGTGGCGGTCCGAGTTGCGCCGGCAGTGGGGCCGGCGACGCACGATCTGGGCCTTCGGACTGCTCCTCGCGCTGCCGCTCGTCCTCGTCGGGTCGTTCGCCTTCGGCCAGCGGTCGAGCAACAGCCGTGGCGGTGCCTCGACCCGGATCTTCGACCTCGCCCAGAGCGGGGCCGCGAACTTCAGCCTCGTGCTCGTCTTCCTCGCCTCGGAGCTGCTCCTCGTGCTGCTCGCCGCCCTCTTCTGCGGCGACGCCGTGCCGTCCGAGGCGTCGTGGTCGTCGCTGCGCTACCTGCTCATCGCGCCGGTGCAGCGGGCCCGCCTGCTCACGAGCAAGCTCGCGATCGGGATCGCCTCGACCCTCGTCGCGACGGTCCTGCTGCCGGCGTGGGGCCTGCTCGTCGGCGGCGTCGCCTACGGATGGGACCCGCTGACCAACCCGCTCGGCGAGAACCTCTCGTGGGGCCAGTTCCTGCCGCGCCTGGCGCTCGCGATGGCCTACATCTTCGTGACACTGCTGCCGATCGCAGCCATCGCCTTCTGGATCGGGACCCGCTCCGACGCGCCGCTCGCCGCGGTCGGCGGCGCCGTGCTCGTCAGCATCCTGCTCAACATCCTCGACCAGCTCGACGCGCTCGACCCCTACCGCAACGCCTTCCCGGGCCACTACTCGCGGGCCTGGCAGGACGCCCTCGCCGTGTCACCGGACTACACCGACATGGTGCACGGCGCCCTGTGGGCGCTCGTGTGGGCCGTCGCCTTCACGATGCTCGCCTACCGCCGCTTCCGGCGCAGCGACATCCTCAGCTAGCCCGACGCGTACGCCCGCGGTCGCGACCGACTGAGCGAGCTCTGCGGCATACCCGCCGTGGGTGGATGGATGCGGCCAGTCACCCGACCTCGCCGCAACCATCCAGCCACGGCGGGACTGCTGCGTCGGAGCCCGACGAGGCTCAGAGCTTCGCGGCCTCGGGGATGATGCGCTCGCCGATGAGCTCGAGCACGTCGGTCTTCGACCCGTCACCGATGCCCAGCTGCACGTGTGTCACACCCAGCCCGGCGAGGTCGCGGAGGTGCTCGAGGGTGGCGTCGACGTTCTCGCCGTTCGGGCCCGGGTCGACCGGCCCCATGACGGTCTTCTCGATCTCGTCGTAGTCGCGGCCGAGAGCCTCGCAGTGGCCGCGGAGGACCTCGAGCTTGTGGGCGAGGTCGGGGCTGTCGAAGAGGTTGCAGGCCTGGGCGTACTGCGCGACCATCCGCAGCGTCTTCTTCTCGCCGCCGCCACCGATGAGGATGGGCGGGTGCGGGCGCTGCACCGACTGCGGGGAGTTGAGGGTGCTGCCGAGCCGGTAGTGCTTGCCGGCATACGGCTCGACGCTGTCGCCCCACATCTGGAGGCAGATCTGCAGCGTCTCCTCGAGGCGCTCGAAGCGCTCGGCGGTGGCGGGGAAGGGTAGGCCGAGACCGACGCACTCCTCCTCGTTCCACGCCGCGCCGATGCCGAGCATGGCGCGGCCCTTCGACAGCACGTCGAGGGTCGTGACCTCCTTGGCGAGCAGCCCGGGCTCGCGGTAGACGGCGGCCGTGACCCAGGCGAGCAGCTGCACCTTCTCGGTGACGGCCGCGAGGAAGCCGAGGGCCGTGTAGGCCTCGAGCATCTCGTGCTCCTTGGGCCCGACCATGCCGATCTGCCAGACGTGGTCCATGACCGAGAGCTTGGTGAAGCCGACGTCCTCGGCGGTCCGCGCCGTGCGGACGAGGTCGTCGACGAAGGTGGAGGAGCCGCCGCTCCACGTGAAGTTGGCGAGGTGCAGTCCGAGATGCATCCTCCGACACTACGTCCGCTCGCTGGGATCGGCGTGGGAGCAGCGCCTCGATCTCGTGCGGGATGATGGCCGGGTCCGGCGGGCGAGAACGAGGAGGCGGACGATGGCGGTCGACGTGCGGGTCGAGACGGTGATAGCCCGACCGGTGGCCGAGGTCGCGGCGTACGCCGGGGACCCGTCCCACGCTCCCGAGTGGTACGCCAACATCGACTCGGTCGACTGGCAGACGGCGCCGCCGACGGGTGTGGGCAGCAGGCTGGCTTTCGTGGCCCGTTTCCTCGGGCGACGCATCGAGTACGTCTACGAGGTCGTCGAGCTCGTTCCGGGCGAGCGGCTCGTCATGCAGACCGACGGCAGGCCGTTCCCCATGCGCACGACCTACGAGTGGGAGGACGCCGGCGACGGACGCACCCGGATGGTGCTGCGCAACACGGGGCAGCCCACCGGCTTCGCGGCGCTCGGCGCCAAGGCCATGGCCGCTGCGATGCGTGGGGCCATGACGAAGGACCTCGCGAGGATCAGGCGGATCCTGGAGTCGCGGTGACCTGGGAGCCGGAGACGGGCGGCTCGGCCGACGACGGGAAGACGATCCACTGGTCGGTCTGGCGCCAGACGTAGTCGGGCGTCACGACCGATCCGGGCGTGCCGTGGAGCACCGCGCTGCGTGCCTCGGCACCGTGCTCCTGGAGCAGGTCGAGCATCGGTGAGCTTGACGCCGAGCGCGTACGAGAGCCCGCCGCCGGGGATGAGCCCGCCACGCGCCACGGCGACGAGCACCTCCGGGCGCAAGCTCGAGTCGGCGACGAGGGTCGCGAGCTCGCGGATCGCGACGCCGAACTGCTCCCACGTCAGCACCTCCGTGTCGACGAGCGTGGAGGCGTCTGCGTGGTAGGCGATCGTCATGCGAGGAAGGCTGGTCACGTCACGTGAACGGCGTGTTTCGGGTGTCGAGGCTTCGGGCAGACTGGCCGGGTGACCCTCGACCCGAGCCGCGCCAGCCGCCCGACCCGACCGCTCCGGCCCTCCCGGCGCTCGCAGGTGCCCCCGTTCGAGGTCATGGACGTGCTCGACCGGGTGGCCGTGCTCCGGGCCGAGGGGCGCGACGTCGTGTCCCTCTGCGCCGGTGAGCCGTCGGGAGGTGCGCCGAGCCTCGTCTCGGAGGCCGCGGCACGCATCCACGGCTCGGGCCGCGCCCTGACCTACACCTCGGCGCTCGGCATCCGAGAGCTGCGCTCCGAGATCGCCGCGCACTACGGCCGGTGGTACGGCCTCGACGTCGACCCCGCCCGCGTCGCGATCACGACGGGCTCGTCGGGCGGCTTCGTGCTCGCCTTCCTCGCAGCCTTCGAGGCGGGGGACCGTGTCGCGCTCGCGCGGCCCGGCTACCCGGCCTACCGCAACATCCTCACCTCGCTCGGGTGCGAGGTCGCCCTGATCGACTGCGGCCCCGAGACCCGCTACCAGCCGACGCCCGAGCTGCTCGACGCCGCGCAGGCCGACGGGGAGCTCGCGGGGCTCATCGTCGCCTCGCCCGCCAACCCGACCGGCACGATGGTCGACCGCGCCGAGCTCGCGGCGATCACCGACTGGTGCGCGGCCCACGGCGTGCGCCTCGTCAGCGACGAGATCTACCACGGCGTCACCTATCCGGACCCCGGCGCCGCCGACCCCCGCGGTGTCTGCGCCTGGGAGACCGACGACACGTCCCTCGTCATCTCCTCCTTCAGCAAGTACTGGGGGATGACGGGCTGGCGTCTGGGCTGGATGCTGCTCCCCGCCGACCTCGTGCGCCCCGTCGACGCGCTGGCCGGCAACGTCGCGCTGTGCCCACCCGCACCGGCGCAGTATGCCGCCGTCTCGGCCTTCGCGGAGGAGTCCTACCGCGAGTGCGACGACGCGGTCGCCGAGTTCGCGCGGACGCGAAAGCTCTTGCTGGACAACGCGTCCCGCCTCGGCTGGGGTGAGTCAGCGCCGCCGGACGGCGCGTTCTACTACTGGGCCGACCTCGGGCCGCAACGGGGCCGGTGGGGCGGCTCGGCGGCATACGCCAGCGCCCTGCTCGAGGAGGTCGGCGTCGCGATCACGCCGGGCGGCGACTTCGACGACCGGGCAGGCGGCCACTCGGTGCGCCTCAGCTTCGCCGCCGGAGCGACCGCGGTCAGCGAGGCGATCGAGCGGATCGAGGCGTTCAACGCCCGCTGACCCGGATGCGTCGCCGGTCGCGTCGAAGCCCCCAATCTTTTGGGGGCTTCGATCTGGCCTCACCCCTTCCGGGTGGTCAGAGGATGAGCACTACCGCAGCGATGATCGCTCCGGCCAGGCTCAGCGTGCCGAGCACGAAGCTCGTCACTGCGCCTGCGGTCCAGTAGCCGGACCGGTCGCGGACACTCGCACCCAACAGGCCGAAGCCTGCCGTGAGCAGCACGCCGCCGGCGATCCAGCTGCCGAGGTACCAGGCCTCGCTCAGGCCCGCCAGGATCCAGCCGGCCGGCACGAGGTATGCATACGCGCCGAAGGCTGCAACCAGAAGACCCAGGGTCAAGAGCGTGTAGTCCAACGTGCGGTTGCGGAACAACCTCGGGAGACGTTCGGTCCCCACACGTTCCTTCTCAAGGAGCTGTGACATCGTCCTCACCTCCTTTCCTCGTCTCCTTCCAGCGTGGCTCACCCGGAGCGCGCGCGTCAGAGGCCTTGGTCCCGCGTCTTGCCCACCCGGGACGCGCTGAGCCGCTAGCGTCGGCCCATGGGGTGGTTCTCCGGCGCGGTGGCGTGGGTCCGCTCGCGGATCGGGAGCCAGCCGCGGCCCGAGCCGCCGGCGCCCGGCCAGCCGGCGACGGTCGACGCGCTCGTCGAGCGGATGCACGAGATCGACCGCGCCCTGCCGTCGACCGACGGTGTCGTGGCCTTCAACCGGATGTACCTCCGCGTCACCGAGCTCGTCCGTGACCGGCTCGTCGAGGGGTGGTTCGGCAACCCGGCCTTCGTGACGCGGCTCGACCTCGTCTTCGCCGGGCTCTACCTCGACGCGGTCGGCGCGGGCACTCCCGACCCGTCGTGGGCGCCGCTCTTCACGTGCCGGCTCGAGCAGGGCCGGGTGCCGATCCAGTTCGCGCTCGCCGGGATGAACGCCCACATCAACCACGACCTGCCGCTGGCCGTCGTCACGACGTGCCGCCAGCTGGGCCTGTCGCCGGACAGCCCCGGGGTCGAGGACGACTACCACCGGGTCAACGACCTGCTCGCCGCCGTCCAGGAGGACGTGCGCCGATCGTTCCTCGACGGCATCGCGCTCACCGTCGACGAGCAGTACGCCGGCCCGGTCGCCAACCTCGTCAGCGGCTGGAGCATCGCGCGCGCCCGCGACGCCGCGTGGACGAACGCCCGCGTGCTGTGGTCGCTGGAGGGCGTCGAGCCGTTGCGCACCGACTTCCTCGCCACCCTGTCGCGCACCGTGGGGATGGCCGGGCGCTACCTGCTGACGCCGGTCGCCGACCTCGCCCCGTGAGGGAGCGAGGCCGGCGAGGTCAGGCGGCGACCGGCGCCGGGGCCGGTTCGAGCGACGGCTCGGCGGCGGCTCGGTGTGCAGCCTCCCGACGCTCCTCGACGCGGCGGTCCCGGAGCGCGGCGCGCAGGCGCCACGCGCCGTAGACGGCGACGAGGCTGATGACGAGGTGCAGACCGAGGAAGCCGTTGGCGAGCCCCATCCCGAGCAGGGCGCCGGCGACGAGCGGCCCGACGGCCGAGAAGGTCGTCTGGATCGCCGTGAACGTGCCCAGCGTCGTGCCGACGAGCCCGCGGGGAGCGAGGCTCGCGGTGAGCGGGTTGAGCACGGGTGCGTACATCGTCTCGCCGACGGCGAAGATGCCGAACGTCGTGACGAAGAGGGCCGAGGCGACCTGCGGCGTGAGCTGCGCGACCGAGAGGACGACCCACGACAGGGTCCAGATGGCGCCGACGACCATGAGCAGGCTGGCCGCGTTGCGGCGCGCGGTGACCCGCACGACGACGACCTGCAGGGCCACGATGACGACGCAGTTGACGGCGGCCGCGAGACCGATGGCGGACTCGTCGACGTCGAGGACGGTGAGGGCGTATGCCGGCAGGCCGGACTCGAACTGCGCGTAGAAGCCGAGGGCCAGGGCCACCGCGACGACCGCGGTCCAGCGCAGGGCCGGCACGGCGAAGATGCGGCGCAGGGCCTCCATCGTGCCGAGCTGCGTCTCCGCCTCGCCGGCGGCGAGGTCGGGGGCCACCTCGCTCGGGGCGCCGATGCCGGCGACGTGGATGAGGACGGCCGAGATCGCGAAGCCCGCACCCGCCGCGATGAACGCGAACGTCATGCCGTCGGCGCGCGAGAGGTCGACGAACTGGCCGGCGACGAAGGCGCCGAGGGCCATGCCGATGGCCTCGGCCGTGAACTTGTAGGCGAAGACCTTGCGACGGTCGTCGCTCCCGGCCCAGCGCAGCACGAGCACCGACGCGGCGGGGCCGGCTGCGGTCAGGCCGAAGCCGAAGACGAACATGCCGACGAGGAAGGCCGGCGCCGACCCGGCCCAGACGAGGCTGCCGACGCCGACGGCGGCGAGCAGCTTGGCCACGACGGCGACGGTGACCGGGTTGTAGCGGTCGCTGAGGCGCCCGGCGAAGGGTGCGGCGACGAGCGCGCCGACCGAGAAGAGCGTGCTGGCCAGGGCGGCAGCGAGGGCGCCCCAGCCGCGGGTGTTGGCCGCATACGCGTACTGGTAGGGCAGCACGGTGCCCCATCCGAGCATGCCGATGGACGACGCGAGGATGAGCAGCTTGGTGCGCATGGGTTTCACACCCTTTCGGGGACGGGGAGGCGGACTTCGGGAGTCAACGCAGCTTCGGTATCGAATATTTCGTCATCGAAGTTCGACGTCGAAAGAGTAGCACCAGCCCACCCGGGTGCGACAATGCCTTTCCATGGCAGCGAAGCGACGACCGACCGCCCAGCAGGAGCACGCCGCGGACGTCGCGACCTACGTGGCCGCCGGCGGTGAGGAGTCCGTCCAGCGGGTCATCACCGCGGTGTTCTCCGTGACGAAGAAGCTCGACCAGTGGTACGTCCGGCAGTTCGCCGACCTCGACCTGACCCAGGGCGAGTGGTCGGTGCTCGCCTCCCTGGCCCGCGCGGGCGACACGTGCCTCACCCCGAGCCAGCTCGCCGACCTCTCCAACGTCGCCCCCTCGTCGATGACGCACCGCCTCGACAAGATGGCCGGCCGCGGCCTGCTCCAGCGCCGCCCCGACGAGTCCAACCGCACCCGCACCCTCGTCTCCCTGACGAAGGACGGGTGGGCCCTGTTCAGCGCCGCGGTCCGCGAGTCCAACGTCGTCGAGAGCGACACCCTGCGCGGGCTGTCCGACTCGGAGCGGCACGAGCTGGCCCGGCTCCTCGACATCGTCATCGCGGGGCTCGACGACATCGACGCGTAGCCCGGGCCGGCGTCGCGGGCGTAGCGTCGCCCGCATGAACGCCAACGGGCAGCCGGTCGCCCTCGTCACCGGAACCTCCTCGGGCATGGGCCTGCACACCGCCGTCGAGCTGGCCCGCCGCGGCCTCACCGTCGTCGCGACGATGCGCGACACGAGCCGGTCCGCGGCGCTGACCGATGCCGCGACCGAGGCCGGCGTCGAGCTCGACGTGCGAGCCCTCGACGTCACCGACCACGAGGCCGCCCGGCACTGCGTCGACGGGGCGCTCGCCGACCACGGCCGCCTCGACGTCCTCGTCAACAACGCCGGCCGGGGCGCCGTCGCCACCGCCGAGCAGCTGAGCCTCGACGAGATCCGCGACCAGCTCGAGGTCAACTACCTCGGGCCCGTCGCCCTGACCAAGCTCGTCCTGCCCCACATGCGCTCGGCCGGGTCCGGCACCGTGCTCACCGTGACGAGCGTCGGCGGCGCCGTCGGGCAGCCGTTCGCCGACGCCTACTGCGGCGCCAAGTTCGCCGTCGAGGGCTTCATGCAGTCGCTCGCCGTCGTCATGCTCGCCCACGGCGTGCACGTCTCGGTCATCGAGCCCGCGGCCGTCGCGAGCGACTTCGTCGGCAACGTGGCCCGTCCCGGGGGCGATCCCGCCGACCCGTATGCCGCCCAGCTCGACGCGTACCTCGCGCGGTCCGCGGGCGCCTTCGCCAACGCGCAGTCCTCCCGGGACGCCGCGGTCGCCATCGCCGACGCCGCGACGTCGGCCGAGCACCGCTTCCGCTGGCAGACCTCGGAGGGCGCGACCGCCTTCGTCGGCATGTCGCTCGCCGACACGGACGGCAGCCGCGTGCTCGGCGTGACCCGGTCCTGGATCGAGTGAGCTCCTCGTTAGAGTCGGCCCCGTGAGCTACCGCAGGCCCGTCCCGACGATCGGTGACCCGTCGTCGGCCGCCGAGCGGGCCCAGGCGCCCGACGCGTGGGCGCTGCGCGACGACCTCGCCTCGCTCGAGCGGGTCGTCGGCGCTCGCCGCGACATCCGCCGCTTCAGACCCGACCCCGTGCCCGACGACGTGCTCACCGCGGTGCTCACGGCCGGTCACCTCGGTCCGTCGGTCGGGCACAGCCAGCCGTGGCGCTTCGTCGTCGTCACCGAGGCCGCGATCCGTGACACCGCCGCCCTCATGGCCGACCGGAGCCGCCTGCGCCAGGCCGCCGGGATGACGGAGGAGTCGGCGCGCGGCCTGCTCGACCTGCGCCTCGAGGGCATCCGGGAGGCGCCCGTCGGCGTCGTCGTCGCGTGCGACCGCCGCACCCCGGCCGCCGGGGTGCTCGGTCGGGCCACCTTCCCCGACGCCGACCTCTGGTCGTGCGCGGCGGCCATCGAGAACATCTGGCTGACGGCCCGGGCCCACGGCCTCGGTCTCGGCTGGGTCACCCTCTTCGAGCCGGCCGAGCTCGCCGACCTGCTCGGCCTGCCCGACGGCGTCGAGACCCTCGGTTGGCTCTGCCTCGGCTGGCCCGACGAGCGGCCGCCCGAGCCCGGCCTCGAGCGGGCCGGCTGGAGCAGGCGCCTCCCGCTCGAGCAGGTCGTCATGCGCGAACGCTGGACCGAGCGCGACGCCCCGCCCTCCCACCTGCGTGCGCCGGAGCCGGCCGACGTCGTCGCCGCCCGCGACCGCTCCGACGACCTCCTCACGGTGCCGGGCTCGCTCGGGGTCCTCGACACCGTCCTCGACCGCGTCACCGCGCTCGCGGCCGTGGACGGTCGGGGCACCCTCGTCGTCGCGGCCGCCGACCATGCCGTGACGGCATACGGCATCTCCGCCTTCGACCCGACGGTCACTGCCGACGTCGCTCGCGCGACCCGTGAGGGCACGTCGATGGGGGCTGTCGCGGCTCGCGCTGCGGGCCTCGACGTTGAGTTCATCGACGCCGGGATCGGTTGCAGCAGAGGCGATCTCGTCACCTCCGACGCACTCGATGAGGTGGCGTATGCCGCCCTGCTCGCCCTCGGTCGCGACCGCGGTCGCGCGCTGGCGGGCGCCGGACCCGTGGCGCTCGGCGAGGTCGGTGTCGGCAACACGACCGTGGCGGCCGCACTCGCCGCAGCCCTGCTCGACGTGCCGGCCGACGACGTCGTCGGCCGCGGGTCGTCCGCCGACGCCGCGATGCTCGACCGCAAGCGCGACGTCGTGACGCAGGCGCTCGCCCGGGTCGGGCGGGTCGGCCCCGACGAGGCCGTCCGTCGCCTCGGCGGGGGAGAGCTCGCCGTCCTCACCGGGATCGTGCTCGGGGTGGCCGAGTCCGGAGGGGTCGTGGTGCTCGACGGCCTCGCCACGTCGGTGTGTGCGCTCGCCGCCGTGCGCCTCGAGCCGGCGGTCGCGGCGCACCTCGTCGCCGGCCAGCGGTCACGTGAGAAGGCCCACGCCCTCGTGCTCCGCGAGCTGGGTCTCGAGCCCCTCCTCGACCTGCGGATCCGTGCGGGCGAGGGCGTCGGTGCGGCCCTCGCGACCGGCCTCGTCAAGGACGCGCTGGCGCTGCGGACCGGCGTCGCGCGCACCTCCACGGTTTGAGTCCGACGGCGGGACCCCTCTAGTTTTGTGTGGTTGTCCAACCATCGAACTGCCCCCACGAGGGGCTGGGAGACTCGCATGACCACACAGACCCAGGACCGACCACCGACTCCCGACTCGGGCGCCAGCGCCGACGACCGGGCCTTCCTCGGGCACCCCAAGGGACTGTCGACCCTCTTCTTCGTCGAGCTGTGGGAGCGCTTCTCCTACTACGGGATGCGCGCCATCCTGCTCTACTTCCTCATCGACACCGTGGCCAACGGCGGCCTCGGCATCGACGAGACCACCGGCACCGCCGTCGTCGCGATCTACGGCGCGTCCGTCTACCTCCTGTCGATCATCGGCGGCTTCACCGCCGACCGGCTCTTCGGCGCCCGCCGCTCGACGCTCTACGGCGCGGTCGTCATCATGGCCGGCCACGTCTGCCTCGCCGTCCCGGCCGCGGCGACCGCCTGGCTCGGCATCGCGCTCGTGGCCCTCGGCACCGGTCTGCTCAAGCCCAACGTCTCCGCCATGGTGGGCACGCTCTACAAGCCCGAGGACGCACGTCGCGACGGCGGCTTCTCGATCTTCTACATGTCGATCAACATCGGCTCGTTCTTCTCGCCGCTCGTCGTCGGGTGGCTGCGTGAGCACTACGGCTACCACGCCGGCTTCTCGGCCGCGGCCGTCGGCATGGCCATCGCCATCGTGTGGTTCGTCCTCGGTCGCAAGGCCCTCGGCCCCGCTGTCGACGACGTGCCCAACCCGCTCTCGCCCGAGGAGCGCGGCCGCGTGTCGGCCCTCGCCGTCGGCGCCGTCGTCGCCTTCGCGGTCATCGTCGTGCTCGCCGGCCTGTGGCGCGACACCGTCCTCGACCAGGTCATCGACGCGATCTCGATCGTCGCCGTGCTGACGCCCATCGCGTACTTCACGATGATGTTCCGCAGCCCCAAGGTCGAGCGCGAGGAGAAGTCGCACCTCGCCGCCTACCTCCCGCTGTGGATCGGCGCGATGCTCTTCTGGATGATCTTCGAGCAGGCCGCCGGCAAGATGGCGATCTTCGCCGCCGAGAACACCGTCAAGGAGACGGCGGGCATCACCATCAACCCCGAGTGGTTCCAGTCGATCAACCCGCTCGCCATCGTCCTGCTCGCGCCGGTCTTCGGCTGGATCTGGACCAAGCGCGCCGGACGCTCGCCCTCGACGCCGATGAAGTTCGTCCTCGGTGTCACGATCATCGGCCTCTCGGCCCTCGCCATGTCGTGGGCCTTCGCGACGTTCCAGGACAACACGGCGCCCGTCTACATCCTCGGCGGCGTCTTCGTCATGCAGACCGTCGCCGAGCTGTGCCTCTCGCCGGTGGGACTCTCGGCCACGACCCGTCTCGCGCCGCGCGCCTTCGCGAGCCAGGCCATGGCGCTGTGGTTCCTCGGCAGCGCCGCGGGCCAGGCCATCGCCGCGCAGCTCATCCAGGCGATGGGCGGCCTCAGCGACGCGGTGTACTACCTCGTCAACGGCGTCATCACCCTCGTCGTCGCCGGCGTGCTCCTGGCGCTCGTGCCGTGGATCCGTCGCAAGATGTCGACGGCCGAGCTGCACGCCACCGACCGCGTCGCCAGCAGCGACCGCGCCGACAGCGTCTCGGTGCACTGACGTGATCGTCAGCCTCGCCGGCGTCACCCCGGTGGTCCACGAGACCGCCTGGGTGGCGCCGAGCGCCGACCTCGTCGGGGCCGTCGACCTCCGCGCGGGCTCGAGCGTCTGGTACACCGCCGTGCTCCGTGCGGACTTCGACCCGATCGTGCTCGGCGAGGGCAGCAACCTGCAGGACGGTGTCGTCGTGCACACCGATGCCGGACACCCGACGAGCATCGGCGCCGGCGTGTCGGTCGGCCACCGTGCCGTCCTCCACGGCTGCACCGTCGAGGACGACTGCCTCGTCGGGATGGGTGCCATCGTGCTCAACGGAGCACGCATCGGCGCGGGCAGCCTCATCGCCGCGGGCGCCGTCGTGCCCGAGGGTGCCGTCATCCCGCCCCGGTCGCTCGTCGCCGGCGTGCCGGGGAAGATCCGCCGCGAGATCGACGAGCCGGGGCTCGCGCGCATCCGCGCCAACGCCGAGGTCTACGTCGAGCTCGCCCGCCGCCACCGCGACGCCACCAGCGCCTGAGCGCGCGCACGCGCGGCGGCGGGCCACCCGGCATACCCTCCGCTGGACGGAGGTGATGTCGCGAGCGATGTCGGTGCCGGCATCACCTCGAACGGCGGTTCAGCGGAGGAGCAGGACCGCGGCGACGACGCCTGCGACGACGACGAGCACCCGGAAGAGGGTCGGCGGCAGGCGGCGTCCGACGCGGGCGCCGACGTAGCCGCCGACGACCGAGCCGGCCGCGAGCAGCCCGATGGCCTGCCAGTCGAGGTCGGCGACGGCGATGAAGATGAGCCCGGCGACGACGTTGCCGGCGAAGATCGCGAGGGTCTTGAGGGCGTTGACGACCCGCAGGTCGATGTCGAGCCCGAGCCCGAGGACGGCGACCATCATGACGCCGGAGCCCGCCCCGAAGTAGCCGCCGTAGACGCCGGTCAGCAGGGCGAAGAAGGTCGTCACCGGCCCCATCCGGGTGCGTGGCCCGACGTCCTTGCCGCCGCGCGACCGGAGCCAGCGGGCGACCCACGGCTGCACGCCGACGAGCAGGCAGGTGAAGAGGATGAGCCACGGCGCGACGGCCTCGAAGACGCTGGACGGCAGGGCCAGCAGCAGCACCGCGCCGCCGACGGCACCCAGCGCGCACGTGACGACGACGGTCCACGTGATGCGCGGGTGCTCGCGCAGTTCGGCCCGGTAGCCGAACGACCCGCTGACGCCCGCGGGCACGAGGCCGACGGTGTTGGAGGCGTTGGCCACGACGGGTGGCAGCCCGACGGCGAGCAGGACGGGGAAGCTGAGCAGCGAGGCCACCCCGACGGTCGTGGTGAGGATGCCGGCGCCGAGACCTGCGCCGAGGACGGCGAGCATCTCGAGGGGCGTCACGACCCGTCTCGCAGCACCGCCACGTCACTGACCATGACGACGTGGGCGTGCATCGCCGCGGCGGCCGCCTCCGGGTCGCCGGAGCGGATGGCGTCGGCGATGGCGCGGTGCCCGACGAGCGAGTCGGCAGGGCGGCCGGGCTGGCTCAGCGACTCGATGCGGGTCTCGCGCACGAGGTCGCGGATCTCGTCCATGAGCCGGGCGAGCAGCAGCGAGTGGGCGGCCGCGGTGACGGCGCCGTGGAAGCGCTCGTCGCCCTCGACCCCGCGCCCGCCGGCCTCGACGTCGCGGGCCATCTCCTCGATGGCCTCGTCGATGCGGGCGAGGTCGTCGGCGGTGCGTCTGGCTGCGGCGAGGGCGGCGATCTTCGTCTCGAGGGCGTCACGCGTGTCGATGATCTCGGGCAGCCGGTGGGCGTGCGCGCGGATGGCCTCGACGATCCGCCGCGGTCCGGGGGCGTCCGACAGGACCGTGCCGTCGCCGTGCCGGACCGTGACGACACCGATGACCTCGAGCGCGACGAGGGCCTGGCTGAGTGTGGCGCGGCTGACGCCGAGGCGCTGGGCGAGCTCGCGCTCGGGAGGCAGCCGGTCGCCCGTCGTGAGACCGTTCGAGTCGATCCACGCGGTGATCTGCTCGGCCACCTGCTCGTAGAGCCGGGTGCGCGTGAGGCGGGACATGCCCGATGTCGACATGGGGTCACTCTATTGACAGTCGGCCCACTGACCTATTGGCTAGGCCACTGAGCCAGCCATGAGCCTCGTCACAAGGGCGTGGAACCAGGCGCGCTGGCCGCGACCGACGGAGGACACGCATGGGACCGGAATGGGTCTCGATCATCGCGCTCGTCGCACTCTTCGTGATCGGCACGCTGCTGCCGATCAACATGGGAGCCCTCGCCTACGTGGCGGCCTGGCTCGTCGGGGTCTACTCGCTCGGCCTCAGCGAGAAGGAGATCCTCGGTGGCGTCAGCGGTGACCTCATCCTCACCCTGATCGGGGTCACGTACCTCTTCGCCATCGCCAAGAACAACGGCACCGTCGACCTCATCGTCAGATCCGCGGTCAAGGCGGTCGGGGGGCGCGTGGCACTCATCCCGTGGGTGATGTTCTTCGTGACGGCGCTGCTCACCGCCATCGGCGCTGCGAGCCCTGCGGCCTGCGCCATCATCGGCCCGATCGCCCTCGGCTTCGCCGGGCGCTACAAGATCAACCCGCTCCTCATGGGCATGTTCGTCGTGCACGGCGCCCAGGGCGGCGGCTTCTCGCCGATCAGCATCTACGGCACGATCACGAACTCCGTCATGAAGGACAACGGCCTCCCGTCGAGCGAGATGACCGTCTTCCTCGCGAGCCTGGCGGTCAACGTCCTCATGGCCGTCATCCTCTTCCTCGTCCTCGGTGGCCGGCGCCTCATGAACCAGCGCGCCGACGACCTCGACGACGTCGACGGCCCGATGGGCGGCGACTCGATCTCCGAGGACCTCCACCGCGGCGGCGTCGGCGTCGCCACGCGCGGTACCGGCACGATGACCGCGACCCGCACCCAGGCGCTCGGCGTCAAGCGCGACCAGGTGCTGACGCTCGTCGCCTTCACGCTCGTGGCCCTCATCGCGCTGGCCTTCGACAAGAACATCGGCTTCGTCTCGATCACGGCCGCCGTCATCCTCGCGATGTTCGCGCCGACCCAGCACAAGGACGCCATCAAGCAGGTCGCGTGGCCGACCGTCCTCCTCGTCGCGGGCGTGAGCACGTATGCCGCCGTGCTGACCGAGGCGAAGGCGCCCGAGTTCGTCGGCAACTGGGCTGCAGGCCTCGGCGCCGCCGTCATCGGGGCGCTCGTGCTCTGCTACGTCGGTGGCGTCGTCTCGGCGTTCGCGTCGTCGACGGCCCTGCTGCCCGTCATCATCCCGATCGCCGTGCCGCTCATCGCCAACGGCGGCATCGGCGCTGCGGCGTTCGTCGCCGCGCTCGCGATCAGCTCGACGATCGTCGACGTGAGCCCGTTCTCGACGAACGGCGCCCTGATGCTGGCCAACCGGCCCGACAGCATCAGCGAACCGGTGTACTACAAGCAGATCCTCACCTACAGCGTCATCGTGGTCGTCGCCGGCCCGTTGCTCGTGTGGGCCGCCCTGATCCTCCCCGGATGGTGACCGAATGACCGCTCATGGACCCCTCTCCGACATCGTCGTCGTCGACCTCTCCCGTGCCCTCGCGGGACCGCACGCGACGATGATGCTGGCCGACCAGGGCGCGCGCGTCATCAAGGTCGAGGCCCCCGGCCGCGGGGACGACACCCGCGGCTGGGGCCCGCCCTTCGTCGGCGAGGAGGGCGCGCGCGAGTCGACGTACTTCCTGTCGGCCAACCGCAACAAGGAGTCGATCACCCTCGACCTCAAGGACGAGGCGGACCGCGACGTGCTGCTCGCGCTCGTCGACCGGGCCGACGTGCTCGTCGAGAACTTCCGCACCGGTGTGCTCGAGCGGCTCGGCCTCGGCATCGACTCGCTCATGGAGCGCAACCCGCGGCTCGTCGTGCTGTCGATCACCGGTTTCGGCCACGACGGGCCCGAGGGCGGCCGCGCCGGCTACGACCAGATCGCCCAGGGCGAGGCCGGCGTCATGTCGCTGACCGGCTCCGGACCCGACGACCCGCAGCGCGTCGGCGTGCCGATCGCCGACCTGCTCTCCGGGATGTACGGGGCCTACGGCGTCGTCGCCGCCCTCAACGAGCGGCACCGCACCGGGACGGGCTCCGTCGTGCGCACCTCCCTGCTCGCAGCGGTCGTCGGCGTGCACGCGTTCCAGGGCACGCGCTGGACCGTGGCCGGAGAGGTCGGCCGATCGGCCGGGAACCACCACCCGTCGATCAGCCCGTACGGCCTCTTCCACTGCCGCGACGGCTTCGTCCAGATCGCCGTCGGCAGCGAGGGCCTCTGGCAGCGGCTCTGCGCGGCGTTCGGCCTCGACCCGGCCGCCGAGGGACTCGCGACGAACGCCGAGCGCGTCGCCGAGCGCGAGCGGGTCATCGAGGTCGTCGAGGCGGCCTTCGCCGACTGGGACGCCGAGCCGCTGCTCGCCCGGCTCGCCGAGGTCGGCGTGCCCGCCGGCAAGGTGCGCAGCCTCGACGAGGTGTATGCGTGGGACCAGACCGCGAGCCAGGGCCTGCTCGTCGAGGTCGAGCACCCGACCCTCGGGCCGCTGACCCTGCCGGGTCCGCCACTGCGGTTCTTCGACGGTGACGGCACCGAGGTGACGCGCCGCGACCATGACGCACCACCGACTCTCGACGAGGACGGTGCGGCCATCCGCGCCTGGCTCAAGGAGGAGTGATGGCGCGCCGACCGTGGACCGCGCACGAGCTGCTCGACCTCGTGCTCGACTCCGGCTCCTTCGAGTCGTGGGACGAGCCGATCGACATCAGCGGCCAGCCCGAGGACTACCGCCGCCAGCTCGAGGCGGCGGCGGCCAGGGCCGGGACCGACGAGTCCGTGCTCACCGGGCGCGGCCTCGTCCGCGGCCGGCCCGTGGCCGTCGTCGTCAACGAGTTCCGCTTCCTCGCCGGCTCGATCGGTCGGGCCGCGGCCCAGCGGATCACCGCCGCCGTGCGGCGCGCGACCGCCGAGGGTCTGCCCGTGCTCGCCTCGACGGCCTCCGGTGGCACCCGCATGCAGGAGGGGACCCCGGCGTTCATCGAGATGGTCGAGATCTCGCGGGCGCTCATGGCGCACCGCGCCGCCCGGCTGCCCTACCTCGTACACCTGCGGCACCCGACGACCGGAGGGGTGTACGCGTCGTGGGGGTCCCTCGGGCACGTGACCGTCGCCGAGCCCGGAGCGCTCGTCGGCTTCCTCGGGCCGAAGGTCTACGAGGCGCTCAACGGCGTGCCCTTCCCGGCCGGCGTGCAGACCGCCGAGAACCTCGCCGCCAAGGGGGTGCTCGACGCGGTCGTGGCCGCCGAGGACCTGCCGATGCTCGTCGACCGGGCCCTGGGCGTCCTCGTCGACGGCCCGACCCTGCCGCGTCTCGACCACCGTGCCGGCGAGCCGAGCCGGCACCTGTCCGCCTGGGAGTCCATCGAGGTCACTCGCCGTCCGGACCGCGCCGGCGTTCGTGAGCTGCTGCGCTACGGCGCGACCGGCACCCTGCGGCTGCGGGGCACCGACGAGGGCGAGCGGGACTCCACGATGCTCGTCGCGCTGACGCGCCTCGACGGACAGCCCTGCGTCCTCGTCGGACAGGACCGGGCGCGGCAGTCGCCGACGTCGCCGATGGGGCCGGGCGCGCTGCGTGAGGCCCGGCGCGCCATGCGCCTCGCCGAAGAGCTGGGTATGCCGCTCGTCACCGTCATCGACACCCCTGGCGCCGAGCTGTCGGCGCACGCCGAGGAGGGCGCGATCGCGGGCGAGATCGCCCGGTGCATCGCGACCCTGACGACGATGACCGTGCCGACGGTGTCGGTCGTCCTCGGGCAGGGTTGCGGGGGAGGGGCACTCGCGCTGCTGCCGGCCCGCGAGGTCATCGCCGCCGAGCACGCCTGGCTCTCGCCACTCCCGCCCGAGGGCGCGAGCGCCATCGTCCACGGCGACGTGGCGCACGCCGCTGAGATGGCCGAGCTCCAGCAGGTGGGCGTCCTCGATCTCGCCGCGCGGGGGATCGTCAGCCGCATCGTGCCCGAGCCTGCCGACGACACGGCCGCCTCGCTGGCGCTCGCGGTCGTCGCCGAGTGCGCGGCCGCGCTGCGTCGCCAGACCCATGGCGAGGCCCACGTCCTCGCCGGCTAGGGCACCCGGAGCGAGGTCGGGGAGAGGAACGGGCGAAGGGGGCTGTCGACGCCCAGGTCGGGCCACCGCCGGGCGACGCCGGCCAGCAGGTCGGCGACCTGGACCCGCGCGTCGTCGCGGGAGTCGACCGTGACGAGCCCGGCGAGCGGTGACACGCCGCCGTGGCCGCCGCCGTGGCCGCCGTCGTCGGTGCCGTCGTCGGTGCCGTCCGACAGGGCCTGCTGGAGGCGCCGGAGCCGGTCGGCGGTCAGGGCGCTCTGCTCGTCATGGACCACGAGCACCTGCCGTCGACCGTCGCTCCACGTCAGGACGGTGTCGGCGAGGGCTGTCAGCAGGGGCTCGAGCGGTGGTGGGATCGTGCGGTCGTCGTGGACGAGCCGCGTCACGACGCCACGCACCCTGGTCCGGGTCAACGCCGCGAGAACGGCCCGGGCCTCGGGGTCCACCCCGGGCGCGAGCGCGTCCCTGGCCTGGAAGAAGGTCTCGAGCACCCTGCGGTCGACGTGGTGTCGGCGCTTGGTGCGGACGAGGTCGACGAAGGCCGCGAGGAAGGCCAGCCACTCCGGTGCGCGTGACCGGCCGCACCGGTGGAGCGCGATGGCGGCGGGTCGCTGGTGCGCCGTCAGGCGGGTGCCGGCCGCCCACGACGGCTCCGAGAGGAAGAGGTCGACGACGCGGGTCGCGAGGAAGTACTCCTTGTCGACGACCTCGACGTGGGCACGGCCCTCGAGGCGCGAGAGCAGCCACACCAGGGCCTCGTCCGCGTGGCGGCCGCGGAGCAGCTGTCCGGACTTGAGCTCGTCGAGGGACCAGCGTGAGTCGCTCCTGAGCGCATCGACGAGCTCCGTCGCCTCGGTGAGGCTGAGGTCGGTGCTGGCGTGCGTGAACACCGGCGTCGCGGGGTCGAGCAGGTTGCTGCCCGAGAAGCCCGACTCGTCGCAGGCGATCTCGACGACGGCGCCGGCGAGATCGCCTACGGGCGGCAGGCCGCCCTGCAGGGGAGGTCTCGATGCGCCGGCCACGCGGCCCATGCTCGTCCGGACGGGGCGGGAGCACCAGTGAATAGAAACGGTGCCCACGGACGGGCCCCGGCTCGGCTCCCTTACGGTTGGAGGGCCCGTCCGACCGACGGGTCCGTGGGCGGGCGTGACACCTCGCCGGGACCGGAGAAGCCGGGAGAGGCCCGGAGAAGACCAAGAGAGACCAGGAGGTGCCGGTGCGCGGCGACAGGGAGCGGCACCTCACCGCAGGCGCCGGGCTCGACCTCTACGCGGCGGCTGCCGATCTCACCCGGCTCGTGAGCGACCACGTCGTCGGGCTGCTCGCCGGTCGACCGACGCCTGGCTTCCGCCGGCTCGGCGTGGGCATCGACCAGATCGACAAGGGGCTCACGGCCCTCGAGCCCACCGCTCAGCGCAGCGTCTGGACGATGCACCCGATCCTCAGCTACGACCCCGCGAACGAGATGACGCTGCTCGACGACCACACCCGACGCCGAGGCGTCGACATGCGGTGCATCACGACCGAACGCAGCCTGAACCTCTACCCCCTGCTCACCTCGGAGATCCCGCACGTCCGCTTCGGCCCGGCCCGCTCACAGTTCATCCTCGTCGACGAGGCGGTCGCCGTCGTCGGTGGGCCGCACAGCGAAGAGGGCTATCCGACGGCGTGGCTCACGACCCGCGCCGATGTGCTGACGCTCGTCCGAGGCATCTGGGAACTGACCTGGCAGCTGTCGCACCCCGGTGTGCCCGCGGGCCAGAAGCCGCCCTTCACCGCCCGCCAGTGCGAGGTCGCCCGGAGGCTCGTCCTCGGGGCCAAGGACTCGGCCATCGCCCGCGATCTCGCCGTGTCGCTGCGGACCGTCGCCGCCGACGTCTCGGTGCTCATGCACACGCTCGGTGCGGTGTCCCGAGCCGAGACGGCGCACCTGCTCGCGGGTGGGAGCCATCGTCTCGACGCGGCCCGGCTCCGACCGGAGGCGGAGTAGCCGAGCGGCACGCGCTGGAGGGCCTCAGGTCGGGGTGAAGTCGACGAGGTGCAGGTGCAGGTGGCCGCCAGTCGGGGCCGGGTAGCGCCGGCCGAGTCGGGCTGGGGGTCTGCGTCGATGTGGTGCGCCCGGGGCAGAGCTGTGGTCGCCGTGGTCTTCAGCCTCCGGGTCGGGCGCCACATCGGGCGCCAGGGCGAGGCGGGGTGGGCCGATGAGCAGGCCGGTGTCGGTGTGGAAGGTGAGGCCGTCCGGGTGGGTGGGGTCGCCGGTGAGGGTGAACTCGCCGCGGTGGTGTCCGTCGTGGTGGAAGGTGCACAGGGCCAGGAGGTTGCTGGTGTCGGTGGGGCCGCCGTCGCGCCAGTGCCGGAGGTGGTGGATCTCGAGGTGGTGGGTGGAGGCGCAGCCGGGGAAGCGGCAGCCGCGGTCGCGGTCCAGGACCAGGATGCGGGTGCGGTGGGGGACGACGCGGTGGGTGCGGCCGACGTTGACGGGGTGTCCGTCGGTCTCCCAGACGGGGGTGAGCTGTCCGTCGCAGGTCAGGTGGTTCGTGATGTGTTGGGGCAGGCGGGGCCGGCCGGTGAGCCAGCCACCGTTGGTGTCGAGGTGGACCTGCACCCGGTAGCGAGCCCGCCGGGCGGCGCCGGACGTGGTGGCGGCGTCGAGGGAACGGGTGGCGAGCACGAGCAGGGCGTCGGCCCACGTGACGCGGGGCCGGCCTCCGTCGGTGCAGTACCGGTCCGGGTGCAGCACGTCCCCGTTGAGGGCCTGCTTCTGCTCGTCGCTCACACCGCCGTCAGCGTCGCGGGCGCTCTCGGGGGTGAGGGTGTGGAAGAGGTGGTCCTTGGCCTCGGCGAGGGCGGCTTCGACGAGGGCGCCGACCTCGGCSGGSGCGTCGTAGCGCAGCCGGAACCGCCCGTCGGCGTCGAGGCCCATGCTCAGGTGGGCCGGCTCGACCGGCACCTGCTTCCCCGACCCACCGTCGCCACCGTCGCCGCCCTCCTGGTCGATCTCGTCACCGCTCTCGTGACCGGGCGGGATCTCGCCGGGCAGGCCGCGGCCGCGGTCGTCGACGCTGTCGGGTTGGAGGGTGAAGTCGTAGCGGGTGACGGTGCGCTGCAGCTGGGTCACCGTCGCGTGCTGGGCGAACTCCGCGACCGTGGTGTCGAACGCGGCCGGGGTGTGCCGGGCCACGACCGCSGCCTGGTCCAGGCTGATCCACCCCTCCCGCAACCCGGCGACGGTGGCGGGCAGCTCCTGCNCGGGTGACGGTGCGCTGCAGCTGGGTCACCGTCGCGTGCTGGGCGAACTCCGCGACCGTGGTGTCGAACGCGGCCGGGGTGTGCCGGGCCACGACCGCCGCCTGGTCCAGGCTGATCCGTCCCTCCCGCAACGCGGCGACGGTGGCGGGCAGCTCCTGCGCCCGCCGGGCGAGCAGCACCATCGCACCGGCCTGGCCTCGCGAGAGTCCCGCGCGGAGCATCAGCCAGTGCTCCGGCGACCGCAGCCCCGCGGCCTGCCAGGACCCGTCGGCCAGGACCGCGACGACGAAGTCGACGAGCCGGGCGTGCGCGTCGTGCAGGTCGGCGGCCAGGGACGCGACGTGGTCCCAGTCCTGCTCNGGACCCGTCGGCCAGGACCGCGACGACGAAGTCGACGAGCCGGGCGTGCGCGTCGTGCAGGTCGGCGGCCAGGGACGCGACGTGGTCCCAGTCCTGCTCGATCTGCTGCGTGCTCCGGCTCTGCTCCATACCCTTGATCGTACAGGTGTTCGAATGACCAGACAAGACTTGTCCACACCAATTCCCTTGCAGCGCAGACGTTCTCACCAGAGCACGCGCCTCGGCGACACGACCGCGCCCGCAGTTCGAAGAGCTCGGTATAGGCGCCCCGGCGGCCATCAGCTCCTCGTGCGTGCCGTCCTCCGACTCGTCGAGCGGCATGCCACGAGTCCGAGCACGGTCTCCCCTGTCGTCGTGGACGCTGACTCGTCTCCGACCGACCCGACCCACCCCCAGGGCGCATCCCGTTAACGTGGGGCGCATGGCAGACAAGGCGATCGTCGGCACGTCGTGGGTGGTCCAGGAGCTCGGCGGCGGCGTCCTGTCCGACCCGAAGCCCGAGCTGGCGTTCGGCGACGACGGCCGGCTCACCGGCACCACCGGCGTCAACCGGGTGATGGGGCGCTATGAGGTCGCCGAGGGACTGCTCACCGTGGTCGACGCCGCGACGACCCGCATGGCCGGCCCGCCCGAGGCGATGGAGCAGGAGCAGCGGCTGCTCGCCCTCCTCGACGCACCCCAGGCCTTCGTCGTCACGGGCGACCGCCTCGAGCTCGGCGACGGTGAGGCCCTCGCCGTGCTCGTGCGCCCGAGCGTCCAGCCGGGCTGAGGCCACGAGAGCCGTCCGGCGTCGGTTAGCGTGGATCGCATGACGGGCCAGCCGTACTGGGAGAGCCCCGTGGACAAGCAGATCCGCGAGGCGCAGGAGCGTGGGGAGTTCGACAACCTGCCGGGTGCCGGCAAACCCCTCGACCTCAGCGACTCGGGCGATCCCGACTGGTGGGTCAAGCGCTTCGCGGCCCGCGAGAACCTCGACCTCGGGGGTGCCCTGCCGGGGGCGCTGGGGCTGCGCAAGGAGGCCGCGGGCTATCCGGAGTCGCTCGTCGACGTCCGCACCGAGGCGCAATTCCGCGAGGTCATCGAGGACTACAACAAGCGCGTCCTCGCCGAACCGGCTGCGACCGGCGGTCGGCAACCTGCCGCCGCTCATCGCCAAGACCCTCGACGTCGACGAGATGGTCGGGCGCTGGCGGCCGCTGCGCGCCGCGCTCGAGGAGCAGCAGCGCGCAGCCCGGGAGGACAAGGCTGCCGCGGCACGTGCCGCTGCCTCCGATACGCGCCCTTCCTGGTGGCGTCGTCTCCTCGGGCGCTGACTGACGCCGACCGGGGCTGAACGCGCCCTACCCAACCGGCCGCCCGCGTGTCACGATCACGAGGAGCCGTGACCCCACGCGTACGACCTCGCGCGGGGCCACCCGTCGCAAAGGTGCGCATGTCCACAGCCTCCGGACTCGAAGCGGCCCTGACTGCGTTCGAGGACCCCGCAGCCAAGGCCCGGGACCTGCTGCGCCTGCACCGGGCGTGGGCGCACACCCACGAGGTGCCCGCCGGCGCCCGGGGCGTCGTCGCCCGCTCGTGGCTGCGGCAGACGCCCGAGGGCGACAAGATCTCGACGCCGATCTCCGACCACGCGCTGCTCGCCCGCCGCGAGCGCTCGCGCCTGCTCTCCTCCGTCGTCCCCGTCCTCAAGGACCGGCTCCTCCCCCTCGCCCACGAGGCCGGCAACGAGCTCGTCATCAGCGACGACGAGGGCTACCCGCTGTGGATGTTCGGCCCGTCGCCGATCCGCCGGCGCAGCGACGGCCTCGGCTTTGTCGAGGGCGCCCGCTGGCGCGAGGGCGACGTCGGCACCAACTCGCTCGGCACCGCGATGGAGGAGCGCCGCCCCGTCCAGATCTTCGGCCCCGAGCACGCCCGCGAGGACCAGCACGCGTGGGTGTGCACGAGCGCCCCGATCCTCGACCGGCGGGCGCGGACGCCGCTCGGCGTCGTCACGCTGAGCGGGGCCTTCCGCACCGCCCACCCGCACACGCTCATGCTCGTGACCATGGCCGTCCGTGAGGCCGTCGACACGCTCGCCGGCCAGCACGAGCGCGACCTGCGCCGGGTCGCCCGCGCCAGCGAGCCGTATGCCGGGTCGGGCCGTTTCGTCGTCGTCGACCGTCACGGGTGGGTGGCCCGGGCGGAGGGCTACGGCGTCGGCGAGCGTGTCTGGGTGCCGGGCAGCCTGCGCGAGGGCACGGTGTGGGTGCCCGAGATCGGGCAGGTCCGGGCCGAGGCGATCACCGGCGGCTGGGTGCTCCACGAGGCGGTCAGCGCCCCGGCGTCCGTCGAGGTGGTGCGCCACCCGAGCCCGCGCCTCCTCGTCACGACCGCGGGGTCGACCGTCGAGATCGCCCTGTCCGAGCGGCATGCCGAGATCGTCGCCCTCCTCGCGCACCATCCCGCCGGGCTCGACACAGCCGGCCTGATGGCCCTGCTCGACGGTGCGACGACGCCCGTGACGATCCGGGCCGAGATGTCGCGCCTGCGCAAGCGCCTCGGCGGTCTCGTCGAGAGCCGGCCCTACCGCCTCACCACGCCCGCGACGGTGCGGACCGACGCGACCTGAGCACCCGGCATACGCCAGCGGGGGCGACCTGCAACGTTCTGCAACCCTGTCCGGCGACCCCACGCACTCCTAGCGTCAGCACCACGACCCCACGACGTGGACAAAGGAGTTGGCGATGGGTGAGCAGTTGACGGCGAGCCAGTGGCTCGGGAGGTTCGGGGACGCGCTGGCCTCCGGCGAGGTCGACCGGGTGACCGGTCTCTTCGGCGACGAGTGCTACTGGCGCGACCTCATCAGCGTGACGTGGAACATCCACACGTCCGAGGGGCGCGGGCAGATCGGCGACATGCTCACCGGCATCGAGCCCGGCGCGTGGCCCACCGACATCGTGGCGACGAGCGAGTCCGAGGCCGACGGCGTCCACGAGGCGTGGTTCACCTACGGCAACGCCACCTTCACCGGCAAGGGCCTGGTCCGCGTCCGCGACGGCCTGGCCTGGACCCTGCTGACGAGCGCGCAGTCGCTCAAGGACCACCCAGAGCCGTCCGGCACGCGTCGGCCCCGTGGCGCCGAGCACGGCGTCAACGTCTCGACCGAGAACTGGCTCGACAAGCGGCAGCAGGAGGTCGAGTCCTTCGGCGTCGACGCCGAGCCCTACGTCCTCGTCGTCGGCGGCGGCCAGGGCGGCATCGGCCTCGCCGCGCGGCTCAAGCGTCTCGGCGTGCCGACGCTCGTCGTCGACAAGTACCCACGGCCCGGCGACCAGTGGCGCAGCCGCTACCACTCGCTGTGCCTGCACGACCCGGTCTGGTACGACCACATGCCCTACCTGCCCTTCCCCGACCACTGGCCCGTCTTCACGCCCAAGGACAAGATGGGCGACTGGCTCGAGAGCTACACGAAAGTCATGGAGCTCGACTACTGGAGCAACAGCGAGGCGACGTCGGCGACCTTCGACCCCGAGACCGGGGCATGGACCGTGCACGTGACCCGCGAGGGGCGCGAGGTCGTGCTCCACCCGGCGCAGCTCGTCCTCGCCACCGGCATGAGCGGCATCGCCAACGTGCCGACGCTGCCCGGGCAGGACGTCTTCCAGGGCGACCAGCACCACAGCAGCAAGCACCCGGGCGGCGCGCGCTACGCCGGCAGGAAGGTCGTCGTCATCGGCTCGAACAACTCGGCCCACGACATCTGTGCCGACCTGTGGCAGAACGGCGCCGAGCCGATCATGCTCCAACGGTCGAGCACGCACATCGTGCGGTCCGACTCGCTCATGGACCAGGTCCTCGGCCCGCTCTACTCCGAGGAGGCCGTCGCGAGCGGGATCGACCACGACACCGCCGACCTCGTCTTCGCCTCGATCCCCTACAAGATCCTCGCCGACTTCCAGCGACCGGCCTTCGACGCGATCCGTGCGCAGGACAAGGACTTCTACGCCGCGCTCGAGGCGGCCGGCTTCGACCTCGACTTCGGCGACGACGACTCGGGCCTCTTCCTCAAGTACCTGCGTCGCGGCTCCGGCTACTACATCGACATCGGCGCCTCCGAGCTCGTCGCGAAGGGCGCGATCCGGCTGGTGCGCGGGCAGGTCGACCACCTGACCGAGCACGCCGTCGTCCTCACCGACGGCACCGAGCTCGAGGCCGACGCCGTCGTCTACGCCACCGGCTACGGCTCGATGAACGGCTGGGCCGCCCGGCTCATCAGCCAGGAGGTCGCCGACGCGGTCGGGAAGTGCTGGGGGCTCGGCTCCGACACGACGAAGGACCCGGGTCCCTGGCAGGGCGAGCTGCGCAACATGTGGAAGCCCACGCGACAGGACAACCTGTGGTTCCACGGGGGCAACCTGCACCAGTCGCGGCACTACTCCCGCTACCTCGCGATGCAGCTCAAGGCCCGGATGGAGGGCATCGACACCCCCGTCTACGCTCTCGCGGAGACCCACCACCTGGCGTGAGTCTGGGTGAAGTCTGGGAGTTGCATGCCATTTCGATGGGAATGCCCTCGCGGCGGGTCGCCAGACCCCCGCGGGGGCATGCCCGGGACTACGGTCGAGCGGCCCACCCGCACCCCGAGCAGCCCCAGAGGTGAACCCATGAGGCGTCCCACCCCCAGATCCACCGGCCTCGCCGTCGCAGCCGTCGGCTCGATCATCGGCTCCCTGGTCGTCGCCAGCGCGTCCCCGGCCCTCGCCCACGGCGACGCCGGCGGCCGCCACGACCAGACCCTGACCCCGCGCACCCACTTCGTCATGGCCGCCGACGGCTCGAGCGGCGCCCGCGCCGACGGCGCCGGCATCCCCAACATCGACTCGGTCAAGAAGACGATCTACAGCTACTACGGAGACCCCGGCACGGGCTTGGCCAACCGGACGAGCTCGCCCTACATCTCCGAGATGGGCCGGATCACCGATGGTCTCCGGGCCCAGCTCAAGCGGACGTATGCCGCCGCGGAGCGAGCGGGCACGAAGCCGGCCATCGTGCTCGACGCCGACGACACGACGCTCTGGACCTACGACATGGAGGTCGCGGACATGAAGTTCGTCTTCGACCCCGTGCGCCAGGACTACTGGGTCCAGCACCAGCTCTTCCCGGCGACGCCGACCATGGTCGACCTCGTCAACGAGGCCGACGCCATGGGCTTCACGATCTTCGGCCTGACCGGCCGGGGCGCGGCCCAGAAGGACGCGACGATCGGCAACCTCAAGGACGTCGGCTACAACGCGTTCACGCCCGACCACTACTTCACGAAGTGGGCCGGGTCGACGCCGCCGGCGTACATCACGTGCGCCACGGCCAAGTGCACGACCGTCGAGTACAAGGCGGGCACGCGCAAGCACATCGAGCAGGACCTCGGCTACGACATCGTCCTCAACATCGGCGACCAGTGGTCCGACCTGCAGGGCGGGCACGCCGACCGCAACGTCAAGCTGCCCAACCCGACGTACTACCTCCCGTCGCCCGACCTGCCCGGGGTCAGCGAGCCCCGCCTCGCGCCGCGCACCCACTTCACGATGAAGCCGGACGGCTCGAGCGGCCTCACCGAGAGCGGTGAGGGCATCCCCAACATCGACTCGGTCAAGAAGACGATCGCCACCTACTACGGCGACCCCGGCACCGGCATCGCTGACAAGACGAGCTCGCCGTACATCACCGAGCTCGCCGCCCTCGAGCGTCGCACGACCCAGCGGCTCGTCAACGAGTGCCGGCAGGGCGCCCGCTCCGGCTCGAAGCCGGCCGTCGTCTTCGACGCCGACGACACGACCCTGTGGACCTACGACATGGAGGTGGCGGACATGAAGTTCGTCTTCAACCCCGTGCGCCAGGACTACTGGGTCCAGAACAAGCTCTTCCCGGCGACGCCCGGGATGCCTTCTGTCGTCAAGGCCGTCGCCGACTCCGGCTGCACGGTCATCGGTCTGACGGGTCGCAACACCGGCCAGAAGGCCGCGACGCTCGCCAACCTCCACGAGCAGGGCTACCCGCAGTTCAGCGACGACCTCTACTTCACGAAGTGGCGCTCGAGCGAGACGCCGCCGGCCTACATGCAGGGCCACTGCAAGGCCTACCCGACGTGCGCGACCATCGAGTACAAGTCGACGACCCGCGCCCACATCGAGCAGGACCTCGGCTACGACGTCGTCGCGAACCTCGGCGACCAGTACAGCGACCTCATCGGCGGCCACGCCGACCGTGCGGTCAAGCTGCCCAACCCGACGTACTACCTGCCCTGACCAGCCGGCCCCGACGGGCCAGCAGCACGTATGCCGTCACGACCGTCACCGACGGGCGTGACGGCATACGTCGTCGTGGGCTCCGTTGCGGCTCAGTGCCGCTGGGAGTCCTCGTGCGCGACGAAGCGCACGAGGTCGGCGACGGAGTCGACGATCCGGCTCGGGCGGTAGGGGAAGTGCTCGACCTGCTCTTGGCTCGTCGAGCCGGTGAGGACGAGGACGGTGCGCAGGCCCGCCTCGAGCCCGCTGATGATGTCGGTGTCCATCCGGTCGCCGACCATGATCGTCGTCTCGGAGTGGGCGTCGAGGCGGTTGAGGGCGCTGCGCATCATGAGCGGGTTCGGCTTGCCGATGTAGTAGGGCTGGCGACCGGTGGCCGTCGAGATGAGGGCGGCGACCGAGCCGGTGGCGGGGAGGGTGCCGGCCGGGCTCGGGCCGCTCGGGTCGGGGTTCGTCGCGATGAAGCGGGCGCCCTTCTCGATCAAGCGGATCGCGCGGGTGATGGCCTCGAACGAGTAGGTCCGCGTCTCGCCGAGCACGACGTAGTCGGGGTCGCGGTCGGTCATGACGTAGCCGACGTCGTGCATCGCCGTCGTCAGGCCCGCCTCGCCGACGACGTAGGCCGAGCCGCCGGGGCGCTGCTCGGCGAGGAACTGGGCCGTCGCCAGGGCGGAGGTCCAGATCGCCTCCTCCGGCACGTCGATGCCGCTGCGGAGCAGTCGGGCGCGCAGGTCGCGCGGCGTGAAGATCGAGTTGTTCGTCAGGACGAGGAAGCCCCGGCCGGACTCCTTGAGCGCCGTGACGAACTCGGCGGCTCCGGCGATCGCGTCCTCCTCGTGCACGAGGACGCCGTCCATGTCGGTGAGCCACGTCTCGACGGGCCGGTGATCGGTCATGGACCCCATTGTGGCGGGTCGGGCCGCCGTGCCGCAGGTCCGGCGTGCGTCACGCCTGGACTGACGAGCGAAGCGAGCCGACGCCTCAGGACGCCGACTGGGCGATGGCGAGATCGACGCGGTCGGCCGTCAGGGCGTGCTGGATGACCATCGTGGCCGCGCCGATGACGCCGGCCTGCACGCCGGTGGTGGCGGGCACGATCTGGAGCACGCCGGTGGCGAGGGGGAGCGAGCGACCGTAGACGACCTCGCGCACGCCGGCGATGAGGCTCTCGCCCGCCTGGACGAGCGAGCCGCCGATGACGATGACCGAGGGGTTGAGCAGGCTGACGCACGTGGCGAGCACCTCGCCGATGGTGCGCCCGGCCTGACGCACCGCGAGGGCGGCGGGGATGTTGCCGCCCCGGACGAGGTCGACGATGTCCTTGTTGGACTCGGCGACGATGTCGATCTCCTTGAGCGCCTTGGAGATCGCCGGCCCGCTGGCGACCGCCTCGAGGCAGCCGACGTTGCCGCACGAGCAGAGCACCTCGGGGGCGTGCGGCGCCGCGACGTGGCCGAGGTCGCCGGCGGCGCCCACGGCGCCGCGGTGCAGGCGCCCGCCGCTGATGATGCCGGCGCCGATGCCCGTGGCGACCTTGACGAAGAGGAGGTGCTCGACGTCGGGGTGAGCCATCGCGTGTTCGCCGAGCGCCATGATGTTGACGTCGTTGTCGACGAGGACCGGCACGTCGAAGTCGCGGCGCACGTGGGCCGGCACGTCGTAGCCGTCCCAGCCGGGCATGATCGGCGGTCGCATCGGGCGTCCGCTCGAGTGCTCGACGGGCCCGGGCACGCCGATGCCGATGCCGATGAGGTCTCGGGGCTCGCGGCCCGCCTGCTCGAGGAGCCGGCGGGTCGTCGCCACGAGCCAGTCGAGGACGACCTCGGGGCCGTCGGTGATGTCGAGGTTCTCGCCGATCTCGCAGATCGGACGGCCGCTGAGGTCGGTCAGGGCGACCCGGCCGTGCGTGGCGCCGATGTCGGCGCCGACGACGACGCGGGCCTCGGGGTTGAAGGCGAAGCGGACGGGCGGTCGGCCGCCGGTGCTCACCGCCTCACCGCTCGGCGCGAGCAGGCCGGTGGCGAGCAGCGCGTCGACGCGCGCGCCGACCGTCGAGCGGGCGAGTCCGGTGAGCTTCGCGAGCTCGGCGCGGGTGCGTGGCGTCTCGTCGCGCAGCAGCTGCAGCAGCTCGCCGGCGCCGCTCACGGCGGTGGCGGCATACGCGGACGACGATGGCTCTGGACGCACGTTTCAAGTCAAGCACACGCGGCTTCGGTATGTCATGCATCAGGCTTTGGTGTCTCAACGAGAAAACTTTTGCTTGACGTCCCGACAAAAGTGGGTCACGGTGTGACGCATGGAATCTCGACGGCGAGATGTAGCAGGCGCCCCTCTCCTGCGAATGACGAACGTGGTCAAGCGTTTTCCCGGGGTCGTGGCCCTCGGTGGCGTCGACCTCGACGTGCAGTCCGGCGAGGTGCACTGCCTGCTCGGCCAGAACGGCGCGGGCAAGAGCACCCTCATCAAGGTGCTCGCCGGCGTCCACGAGCCCAACGAGGGCACCATCGAGTGGGCCGGCGACGCGGTCACCCTGCACCACCCGCAGGCCGCGATGGACCTCGGCGTCGCGACGATGTACCAGGAGCTCGACCTCGTCGAGGGCCTCACCGTCGCCGAGAACATCTTCCTCGGGCACGAGCCCACGCGCTTCGGGTTCTCCCAGCGCACCTCTGCCCGCCGCGAGGCGGCTCGGCTGCTCGCCCGCCTCGGACACCCCGAGATCTCGCCCGCCGCCGAGGTCGGCACGCTCTCGGCGGCGTCGTGCCAGATCGTCAGCATGGCCCGGGCCCTCTCGCGCGACGCGCAGCTCATCATCATGGACGAGCCCTCCGCGGTGCTCGACGCCGGCGAGGTCGACCAGCTCTTCCGGGTCATCCGCGAGGTCACCGACCAGGGCATCGCCGTCGTCTACATCTCCCACCGTCTCGAGGAGATCCGTGAGATCGGCGACCGCGTCACGGTGCTCAAGGACGGCAAGACGGTCGCGACCGGCCTCGACGCCAAGTCCACGCCGACCCAGGAGCTCATCCGGCTCATGACGGGTCGCTCCATCGAGTACGTCTTCCCGGCCAAGCCCGAGGTCGTCGCCGACGCCGAGCCCGTCCTCCGCATCGAGGGCCTCAGCCGGGCGGGCGAGTTCGGCTCCGTCAGCTTCGACGTCCGACCCGGTGAGGTCGTCGGGCTCGCGGGCCTCGTCGGCTCGGGGCGCAGCGAGGTCGTCGAGACGATCTTCGGCGCCCGCAAGGCCACGAGCGGCACGGTGACCGTCGACGGCACGGTGGTGCGCGGCGGGTCCGTCGCCGCAGCCGTCGCCGCCGGGATCGGCCTGTGCCCCGAGGAGCGCAAGAGCCAGGCGCTCGTCCTCGGCGCCTCGCTCGCCTCGAACATCACGCTCGCGACGCTGCCCCGCTTCTCACGAGGCGGCCTGCTCGACGGGTCAGCCGAGGTCGAGGCTGCCGAGGAGCTGGTCGAGTCGCTCGACGTCCGCCCCCGCGGCGTGCACCGCGAGTCGCGCACCCTCTCCGGCGGTAACCAGCAGAAGGTCGTCCTGGCCCGCTGGCTGCTCCGCGGCTGCAAGGTGCTGCTCCTCGACGAGCCCACCCGTGGCGTCGACGTCGGCGCCCGCTCCGAGATCTATGCACTGATCCGTCGCCTCACCGACGAGGGCGTCGCCGTCGTCGTCGTCTCCAGCGAGATCCCCGAGGTCCTGGGGCTGTCCAACCGGGTGCTGGTCCTCGCCGACCGCACCGTCCGTCACGAGGGCCCGGCCGACGAGCTCGACGAGCACGCCGTCCTCGACATCATCCTGAAGGGAGACGCGGCATGAGCGCCGACGTCACGAAGGTCGACCAGGCAGGGGAGCCCGTCGCCGGCCGCACCGAGGGGGAGGCCACGGCCACCCCGAGCGGACCACCGGTCGGTGGTGCCGCGCCCCGCCGGGAAGGGGGCCTCGCCGGCTTCCTCAGCGGACCGGCCGGGCGCAACGCGGGCCTCGTGCTCGCCCTCCTGCTCCTCGTCGTCGTCGGCATCATCACGGCGGGCGACCGCTTCGCCAGCCCCGAGAACGCCCTGACGATCCTGCGCCTCGGCTCGGTCATCGGTGTCGTCAGCGTCGGCATGACGTTCGTCATCTCCGGAGGCGGCATCGACCTCTCGGTCGGCGCCATCGTCGCCCTCTCGTCCGTCTGGGCCACGACGGTGGCGACGCAGACGATGGCCGCGAACTACCACTGGATCGTCCTGGTCTTCGCGGCGCTCGTCGTCGGTGCGGTCTGCGGTCTCGTCAACGGGGTGCTCATCGCGTACGGGCGGATGGCGCCGTTCATCGCCACCCTCGCGATGCTCGCGGCCGCCCGAGGGCTCGCCGAGATCATCGCCAAGCGCCGCACCCAGATCATCCGCGAGCGAGGCTTCATCGACTTCTTCGGCGGCAGCGTCCTCGGCATCCCCGTCCTCGTGATCATGTTCGCGATCGTCGCCGTCGTCGGCTGGGTCCTGCTCAACCGCACGACCTTCGGCCGACGCACGCTGGCCATCGGGGGCAACCCCGAAGCGGCTCGCCTCGCGGGCATCCGGGTGCAGCGCCAGACGATGTACCTATACATCCTGCTCGGTGTCGCCTGCGGCATCGCGGCGGTGATGATCATGGCCCGCACGACGACCGGCACCTCGACGCACGGCACCCTCTACGAGCTCGACGCGATCGCGGCCGTCGTCATCGGAGGCACGCTCCTCAGCGGCGGTCGCGGCACGATCGTCGGCACCGTCCTCGGCGTCCTCATCTTCACGACGCTCACCAACGTCTTCACCCTCAACAACCTCGACACGTCGACGCAGGCGGTGGCCAAGGGGGCGATCATCGTCGCCGCCGTCCTGCTCCAGCAGCGGGTCTCCCGCACCAGGTCGGGCTAGCCGAACGGCCCGGTCGACAGCACCACCAGCACGGCAGAGCACCACTCACACCGCACCACCCTCTTCGCTCACATAGGAGTCAGCGTGTCCGCATCACTCTCCCGTTCGACCAAGCGCATCGCCGTCCTGGCGGTCGCCCTGAGCTCGGCACTCGTCGCCGCCGGGTGCACGAGCAACGACCCGGCCACGACTCCCGCGGCCTCGACCCAGCAGGCCAGCAACGCCGTGAGCGACAACGACGCCCCCGGCAAGAAGGTCGTCATCGGCTTCTCCGGACCGGCCGCCGACCACGGCTGGCTCGCCGCCGTCAACAACTCGGCCCTCGCCGAGGCGAAGAAGTACAGCGACATCGAGCTCAAGGCCGCCGAGGGCACCAACGACGCCAGCGCCCAGATCGCCCAGATCGAGACCTTCATCAACGACAAGGTCGACGCCATCGTGCTGCTCCCGACGGACGGCGCTGCGCTCACCGAGATCGCGACCAAGGCGATGCAGGCCGGCATCCCCGTCATCAACGTCGACCGTGAGTTCTCGAGCCCGTTCGCCGCCCGCGCGACGATCCTCGGTGACAACTACGGCATGGGCGTCTCGGCCGGCACCTACGCCTGCAAGATCGTCAAGGACAAGAACCTCACCAACCCGGTCATCGCCGAGATCGCCGGCATCGACGCCCTGCCCCTGACCCAGGACCGCAGCAAGGGCTTCGCCGACGCGCTCAAGGCGTGCAACCAGACCGTCGACAACCGGGTCGCGGCCGAGTTCACGGTCGAGTCCGGTGAGAAGCAGGCGTCCAACCTGCTCCAGGCCGCACCGAAGATCGACGTCCTCTGGAACCACGACGACGACCAGGGTGTCGGCGTCATGGCTGCCCTCGACCAGGCCAACCGCCACGAGATGGCCTTCATCGGCGGTGCCGGTTCGGCCAACGCGATGCGCTGGATCCAGGAGGGCAAGATGGAGGCCACGGTCATCTACCCGCCGACCCAGGCTGCTGACGGCATCAAGCTCGCGCGCCTCATCGCCCAGAACAAGGGTCTGAGCGACCTCGTCCAGGTCGAGGTGCCCAACCGCGTCGTCCTCAACGCGCCCGTCGTGACCAAGGAGAACGTCGAGCAGTACCTGCCTCTCGGCTTCGAGTCCTGACCGGTCGGTGCCCGCGCCGCCGCACCGGTGACGCGGGCACCGCACCGCACGCAGGACCGAACCGTCAGCGGTACCACCCCACATCGGATGTGAGGACGTCATGAGCACACCCACCAAGCCCACCCTCGGGGTCGGGATGATCGGCTACGCCTTCATGGGGCGGGCCCACTCCCAGGCCTGGCGCAACGCGCGCAGCTACTTCGACGTGCCGGCCGCGCCGGGTCTCGTCGCCGTGGCCGGGCGCAACGAGGCGGCTGCGCGCAACACGGCCGACCGCTTCGGCTGGGCCGGGGTCGAGACCGACTGGCGACGCCTGCTCGAGCGTGACGACATCGACATCATCGACATCTGCACGCCGGGCGACACCCACGCCGAGATCGCGGTCGCCGCGCTCGAGGCCGGCAAGCACGTGCTCTGCGAGAAGCCCCTCGCCAACTCGGTCGGGGAGGCCGAGGCGATGGTCGTGGCGGCCGAGGCGGCCCGGTCGCGGGGGGTCCGCTCGATGGTGGGGTTCACCTACCGCCGGGTCCCGGCCATCGCGTACGCGCGTCGCCTCGTCGCGGAGGGACGCCTCGGTCGCATCCTCCACGTCCGAGGCGCCTACCTCCAGGACTGGCTCGTCGACCCCCAGTCGCCGCTCACCTGGCGGCTCCAGAAGGAGCGCGCCGGCTCCGGGGCGCTCGGCGACATCGGCGCGCACATCGTCGACCTCGCCCAGTTCGTGACGGGCGAGCACCTCACCGGTGTCAGCGCGCTCACCGAGACGTTCGTTCGCGAGCGGCCGGTCGCCGACCCGACGACGGTCGGCACCGGCGGGATCAGTGCCTCGGCCGCCCAGAACGGCTCGGCCACCACCGGTCCGGTGACCGTCGACGACGCCGCCGTCCTCGTCTCGCGGATGAGCGGCGGCGCCCTCGCCACGTTCGAGGCGACCCGCTTCGCCAACGGCCGCAAGAACGCGATCCGGCTGGAGATCAACGGGACCGAGGGCTCGCTCGCCTTCGACTTCGAGGACATGAACGTCCTGCACGTCTTCGACGGACGTGTCCCCAGCCGAGACGCCGGCTTCACCCGGGTGCTCGTCACCGAGTCCAGCCACCCCTACGTGGCGTCCTGGTGGCCACCCGGTCACGTGCTCGGCTACGAGCACGGCTTCACCCACCAGGCGGTCGACCTGCTGACCGCCATCGCCGAGGGCACCGACCCCCGGCCTTCCTTCTCCGACGGGCTCCAGGTGCAGCGGATCCTGTCGGCGGTCGAGACGAGCGTGGAGCGGGAGGGGTCCTGGACCCCGATCGACGGGGCCCACGCGACGTCACCGGCCATGTCCTGAACGCTGCGGTGGTGCACCCGACCTCGCCCAAAGACAAGGAGATTCGGCTCAACCGCACGTCTCGTCTCTGTCACCCCCTGAAGGAGCAAGCTCACATGCACGACAATGACGTCAACCCGCTCAAGCTCGTCAGCAAGCTCGGCCTCAACCGTCGCCAGTTCTTCGCAGCCACGACCGGCATGGCGGCCGCCGTCGCCGTGACCGGGGCCGCCGCGGCCCAGGCCGCCCCCGGCGCCAACGGGGTCCTCATCCCGGCGCCCCGCCGCGGCATCATCCTCTACACCGTGCGCGATGCCGTCAGTCGCAACCCGCTGACCTCGCCGTACGCCTCCGGCTTCAAGGAGGTGCTCACCGAGCTGTCCTCGATCGGCTACCGCCAGATCGAGTTCGCCGGCCTCACCCAGAACGCCAACTCGGAGGGTGGTGCCAACCTCAACACCGTCGAGGGGGCGACCCTGCTCCGCTCGTGGCTCGACGACCTCGGCCTCCAGGCCGAGGGCAACCACGGCTCCGTCCCGTCGACGATCACGGACGCCAACATCGCGGCGTTCGACACGGCCTGCGAGATCGCCAACATCCTCGGCATGGGCCACATCGGCACGGGCAGCGACCCGACGAGCAGCGCCTACGTCGCCGACTGGGAGGCCGCCGCAGCACGCTGGGACTTCTACGGCGAGCGGGCATCGCGCCACGGCCTCAAGCTCTACACGCACAACCACGACATCGCCTACAGCTTCCTGCTCGACAGCGGGCCGCTCGACGCGACCGGCCGGCCGACGCGCTCGTCCGGCATCCGTCGCCTCGAGCACTTCCTCGCGAACACCGACCCGAAGCACGTCTACCTCGAGATGGACATCTACTGGGCGCACGTCGCGCAGTACAAGCACAAGGCGTACACCGCTCCGGACGGATCGGTCGTCACGTCACTTTTCGACCCGGCCGCCGTCGTCGCCGCCCAGACGAACCGCTTCCCGCTCTTCCACGCCAAGGACGGCAAGATCGACACGACGCAGGCCAACGGCTACGTCATGGCCCCCTTCGGCCAGGGCGACATCGACTACTCGACGTTCCTGCGTCGCGTCGGTGCCAAGGGCTCGCACAACCCGATGTGGGAGATGGACACCGCACCGGGCAACGCCACGACGGCACCGAACCAGTCGATGGAGCTCTCGAAGGTCAGCTACGACAACATGGCCGCCCTTCGCGGCTGACGCCGTCCCGTTCCCCACGGGGCCTGAAGCACGAAACGCCGACCCCCGGGGAGTGCAGTGCCGTTGCAGCGGCGCGCTCCCCGGGGACCGGCTTCGCCCGTCTCTGTCAAGAAGGACGTACCGATGAATGCTACTTCGCGATCCAGGGCGAGGAGGCTGGTTGCCACAACTGCGGCAGCCGTCCTCGCCTGCACGGCGCTCGGCGCCGTGGCCACCCTCCCCGCCCAGGCGCACGACGGGGTCGACCACGGCTCCGAGCCGGCGCTCGACTGGTCGAACTACGAGAAGATCACGCTCACCAAGGACACCGGTGAGCCGATCGACATGGCCGTGCTGCCGGACCGCCGCGTGCTGACGACCGCCCGCAACGGCGACGTCCGCCTGGTCGACCCCGACACCGGCGTCACCAAGGTGGTCAACACCCTCCCGGTCTACAACAACTCGGAGGACGGTCTCCAGACCGTCACCATCGACCCCGACTTCGACACGAACAAGTGGGTCTACCTCTACTACGCACCGCGCACCATGACGGCGCCGTACGTGACGACGACCCCGACCGGGTCGGCGCCGAACAGCCTGCCCGCGGGTGCGGACGCCTCCTACTGGGACCAGTGGAAGGGCTACAACCAGCTGAGCCGCTTCCGCTGGGACGACGCCGCCGACAAGCTCGACCTCGCGAGCGAGCAGGTCATCCTCAAGGTGGAGACCCAGCGCGGCCAGTGCTGCCACGTCGCCGGTGACGTCGACTTCGACGCCGACGGCAACCTCTACCTCTCGACCGGCGACAACACGCCGGCGAGCGCGCCGGGCGCCAACGGCTTCGCGCCGAACAACAACGCGCCGGGCTTCAACCCCGGCTTCGACTCACGTCGCGGCGCCGGCAACACGAACGACCTGCGCGGCAAGATCCTGCGCATCCATCCCGAGGCCGACGGGTCCTACACGATCCCGGCGGGCAACCTCTTTACGCCGGGCACGGCCAAGACGCGGCCCGAGATCTTCGTCATGGGCGTGCGCAACCCGTTCCGGATGGACGTCGACCCGATCACGAACTCCGTGTCGTGGGGCGACTACGGTCCCGACGCAGGAGCCCCCGACGCGCAGCGCGGCCCGATGGGCTACGTCGAGTGGCAGTCGACGGCCATCACCAAGCCGGTCAACGGCGGGTGGCCCTACTGCCACGGGCCCAACGCGAACTACAACGAGTGGAACTTCGCGACGGCGACGCCCGGTCCGTGGTTCGACTGCAGCGCCGGCGCCCTGAACAACTCGACGTGGAACACCGGTCTCGCCCAGGTGCCCCCGGCGACCGCGCCGACGCTCTACTACGGCGACAACAACACGCACCAGCCCTGGCCCGAGCTGACCGACTTCGACCCGCAGGGCGGCCAGGGCCCGATGGGCGGCCCGGTCTACCACTACGACGCGACCAACCCGTCGACGACGAAGTTCCCGGCCTACTGGGACAAGAAGGCGTTCTTCGCCGAGTTCTCGCAGGACTACCTCGCGGTGTTCGACGTGCAGTGGCCCAACGGACCCGTCGACCACATCACGCACTTCCTGCCGAACCGGGACCTCGAGACGAACGGCCAGCCGATCACCGACAGCCCGATCGACATCGAGTTCGGTCCGGACGGGTCGCTCTACGTCCTCGACTACGGCGACGGCTTCTTCCGGGCCAACCCCGACGCCGGCCTCTACCGGATCGACTACTCGCCCGGCAACAAGGCGCCCCAGGCGAAGATCGCGGCGAACCCGATCAGCAGCAGCAGCGCGCCGCTGACGGTCCGGTTCGACGCGTCCGGCTCGGTCGACCCCGAGGGTGGGGCCCTGACCTACGAGTGGGACTTCGACGGCAACGGCACGTTCGACGCGACCGGCGCCACGGCGAGCTACACGTACACCCAGCTCGGGAAGTACACGGCACGACTGCGTGTCACCGACCCCGAGGGCCGTCGTGGGCTGACGAGCACGTCGATCAGCGTCGGCAACGTCGCCCCGACCGTCACCATCGCCACGCCGCCCAACGGTGCCTTCTTCGACTGGGGCCAGGCCGTGCCGTTCACCGTCACCACTGCCGACCCCGAGGACGGGACGGCGACGGTGTGCTCCCGCGTGACCTGGACCTTCGGGCTGGGCCACGACGCGCACGCCCACCCGCTGAGCCAGGGCACGGGCTGCCAGTTCGCGATCCCGACCCCCGCCGACGCGACCCAGCACGGCGAGACGGAGAACATCTTCGGCGTCGTCGTCATCACCTACACCGACAACGGCGCCAACGGCCTGCCCGGTGCGACCACCACCGAGCAGCTGATCCTCAACCCCAAGAAGCAGGAGGCCGAGTGGGCCGACGCGACCCAGGGCGTCGAGATCACGAACGACGACTCGGCGAGCGGCCTGCGCAAGGTCACCTCGTTCGATGCCGGTGACTGGCTGGCCTGGGACCCGGCGAACCTCGTCGGCGTCACCGGTGTGACGGCCCGCGCCTCCGGCAGCGGCACCCTGTCGCTCCGGTGGGACTCGCCGACGGCGGCTCCCTTCGGGACCATCGCGGTGAACGGCCCCGGCTGGACCGACGCGGCAGCGACGCTGTCGTCGAAGCCCACCGGCACCGGCAAGCTCTACGTCACCTCGTCGGGCGGGGTCGTCCTCGACTCCCTCACCTTCGTGGGCAACGGCGTCGCCGACGTCACGCCCCCGGTCGTCGCGGCGACGCTGAACCCGGCGACGCCGAACGGTGCGAACGGCTGGTACACGAGCAACGTCACCGTGACGGTCAACGCGACCGACAACGGCACCGTCACCTCGCGCCAGCGCTCCACCGACGGCGGGGCCACGTGGGTCAACGCCAACACGGCGCTGACGATCTCGATCGAGGGCACGACGACCGTGCTCTACCGCGCCACCGACAACGGCGGCAACGTCTCGCAGGTCGGCTCGGTGACGGTCAGGCTCGACAAGACCCAGCCCGCGGTCGCGGTGTCCGGGGTGACCGACGGCGCCACCGTCGGCAACTCCGGTGACGTGACGTGGACGGCGACGGACGCGACGAGTGGCATCGACACCGTGACCGCCACGGTCGACGGCACCCCGGTCGCGGCCGACAAGCCGCTCGCCCTGTGGACGCTCTCGCTGGGCAGCCACACCTTCGTCGTCACGGCGAAGGACAAGGCCGGTCTCGAGCGCAGCACGACGGTGACCTTCACGACCCGCACGTCGCTGCTGACGCTCACCGCCCTGACGGAGCGGCTGTCCCGCGAGGGACTCGTCACCCCGACGGGTGAGAAGGAGCTCGAGAAGCGTCTCCAGCAGGCCGAGAAGCACGTCGCCGGTGGTCGCACCGCGGCAGCGATCTCGCAGCTCGAGGGCTTCGTCGCGGCAGCGAAGTCCAGCTCCAACGTCCGCGACGCGGCGGCCTCGGCGGCCCTGCAGCGCGACGCCAACGCGGTCATCGCCTCGCTGCGCTGACCCATCCCGGTGGCCCGGCGGCGGGCACACGCCCCCGCCGCCGGGCCACCGGCCCCACCACGTAGAGGAGAACGACCATGACGGACGCACGAACCGGACTCTGGCTCGTCGGCGCACGCGGCTCGGTCGCCACGACCGTCGCCACCGGCCTCGCCCTCATCACCGCCGGTGGTGCCGGACCCGACGGGCTCGTCACCGAGCAACCCGACCTGGCCGGCGCCGGCCTCGTCCCGCTCGACCACCTCGTCGTCGGCGGCCACGACGTCGCCGACGTGCCGCTCGTCAAGCGCGCGGCGCAGCTCGCCGACGCCGGCGTCATCCCGCACACCGCTCTCGCGCTGGTGTCCGACGAGCTCGACCGCACCTGCAGCCGGATCCGCCACGGACACCGGGACGCCGAGGAGCGTCAGGCGGACGCCGTCGAGCGGCTGGCGGCCGACATCCGCGCGTTCGCGCAGGCCGAGTCGCTGGCACGCGTCGTCGTCGTCAACGTCAGCTCCACCGAGCCGGTCGTCCGCGACGACCCCGCGCACGCCTCGCTCGACGCGCTCGAGCAGGCCTGGGCTGCAGGGAAGTCCCCGCTCCCACCGAGCGCCGTCTACGCGGCGGCCGCGTTCACGGCGGGAGCCGCGTTCGTCGACTTCACCCCCTCGACGGGTGCGCGCCTGCCCGCGCTCGAGGAGCTCGCCCGGCGCCACGGCGTGCCGTGGGGCGGCAGCGACGGCAAGACGGGCGAGACGCTCGTCAAGTCGGTCCTCGCGCCGATGTTCGCCGCCCGCGCGCTCCGGGTCCGCTCCTGGGCCGGCACCAACCTCCTCGGCGGCGGTGACGGTGCCACGCTCGCCGACCCCGAGGCGATGGAGAGCAAGGCCCGCAGCAAGGCTCGCGGCCTCGAGGCGATGCTCGGCCACCCCGTCGACGGCCCGGTCCACATCGACAACATCGCCGACCTCGGCGACTGGAAGACGGCCTGGGACCACCTGACGTTCTCCGGCTTCCTCGGCACGCGGATGTCGATGCAGTTCACGTGGCAGGGCTGCGACTCGGCCCTCGCCGCGCCGCTCGTCATCGACCTCGCGCGCCTCGTCGACCTGGCCCTGCGTCGCGGCGAGGTGGGCCCGCTGCCGGCCCTCGGCTTCTTCTTCAAGGACCCCGTCGGCTCCGAGGAGCACCGCCTCTTCGAGCAGCAGCGGGTGCTGACCGCCTGGGCGACCGCGTCGTGACGACCCTGCGCGACCTCGTGGAGCTGGTGCGCGCACCGGCCGCCCTCACCGTGCCCGGCGACACCCTCGCGGGTGCGGCGAGCGCGGGCTGGCCGGCCGGCGCGCGCTCGGCGGCGCTGCCGGTCGCGTCGACGTGCCTCTACTGGGCGGGGATGGCGCTCAACGACTGGGCCGACCGGCGCACCGACGCGGTCGAGCGTCCGGAGCGACCCATCCCGTCCGGTCGCGTGCCGGCGCGGACGGCCCTCGCCGTCGCCACCGGGCTCACCGTCACTGGTGTCGCCGTCGCGGCGGCTGCCGGCGGGCGTCGTTCGGCCGCCACCGCCGCGGTCCTCGCCGCCGCAGTCTGGGCCTACGACCTCTCCCCGAAGCAGGGTCCGCTCAGCGTCGCGACGATGGCCTCGACCCGCGGGCTCGACGTCCTCCTCGGCGCCAGTGCCGGCGGCCTGTCCGGCCTGCGCGCCGCGGCCGTCCCGGCCACCCTCGTCGCCGTCCACACCGCCGGCGTCACGGCCCTGAGCCGCGGCGAGGTCCACGGCGGCTCGACCGGTCTCGCCCGTGCCTGCGTCGTCGCGACGGCGGCCGTCGCCACCGCCTCGGCGCTGCGCCAGGTCCCGGTCGCCGGACGCGGACGCGCCGGGGGAGCGCTGGGCGCCGCGGTCTCCGTCGCCCTCACGGGGGCGTATGCCGTGGGCGTCCTCCGCGCCCAGCTCGCCGCCGCGCGCACCCCCGACGCCGGCACGGTCCGCCGGGCCACGGGTGCCGGCATCCGTGGCCTCGTGCCGCTCCAGGGCGCGGCTCTCGCGGCGACCGGCCACCACGCGGCCGCCCTCGGCCTCGCCGCATCGGCGCCGGTCGGTGCGGCCGCGATGAGGCGGGTGTCGGCGACATGAGCCTCCGCTTCGGCTACGGCCTCAACGGCTTCACCGATCACCGGCTCGGCGATGCGCTCGCGCTCCTCGCCGACCTCGGCTACGACGGCGTCGCCCTGACCCTCGACCACGCCCACCTCGACCCCTTCGCGCCCGACCTGGCCGGCCGCGCGGCCCGGGCCGGGGCCCTGCTGGAGCGTCATGGGCTGGCGGTCGTCGTCGAGACCGGGGCCCGCTACGTGCTCGACCCGCGTCACAAGCACGAGCCCACCCTCGTGTCCCAGACCGGCCGCGACAGACGGATCGACCTGCTGGAGAGAGCGATCCGCGTCGCCGCCGAGGTCGGCTCGCCCGTCGTGTCCTTCTGGAGCGGCATCGCCCCGCGTGGCACGAGCCGGGACGAGCTCTGGGCCCGCGTCGAGTCCGGCGTCGCCGCCCTGCTGCCCGTCGCCGAGTCCCACGGTGTCGACCTGGCCCTCGAGCCGGAGCCGGGCATGTTCGTCGAGCGCATCGCCGACGTGCTCGAGCTGCGACGTCGCCTCGACTCACCCGACCGGCTGCGCCTGACGATCGACGTCGGTCACCTGCGCTGCTCCGAGGACGCCGAACCGGCAGCCTGCATCCTCGGTGCGGGTGACCTCGTCGCCAACGTCCAGATCGACGACATGCGGCACGGCGTCCACGAGCACCTGCCCTTCGGGGAGGGCGAGGTGGACGTCCCCCCGGTGCTCGCCGCGCTGGAGGCCATCGAGTTCGCCGGCCTCGTCGCCGTCGAGCTGCCCCGCCACTCGCACGCCGCCCCGTCGCTGGCCGCCTCGAGCCTCACGTTCCTCCGCGACGCCGCCCGACGACCCCAGGAGGTGGGCCGATGAGCCCGGTGACCACGCAGGACGCGATCGCCGAGGTGGCGTCCGACCCCGACGCCATCGACCGGTACTTCCCGGCCGCTGCACGCACCGCGGCCCGTGAGGGCCTCGACGGCGACGCGGCACGCGAGGCGCTGCTGCTCGCTGTGCCCGGCGCGGCGGCATACGTCGTCGACGTCGTGCGTCGGGTCTACGACCACGGCGACGCGGCCGAGCGGCGTGCGGTGCTGCTCGCGCTGCCCGCGCTCGACGCACCCGACCGCGCGAACGCCATCGGTGACGGCGCGCTCCCGATCGTGCGGGATGCCCTGCGCACCAACGACACCCGCCTCGTCGCAGCTGCGCTGGGTCCGTATGCCGCCGCGCACCTCGACGACGATGCCTGGCGTCAGGCGGTGCTCAAGGTCCTCTTCACCGGCATCCCCGTCGAGCAGGTCGCCGGCCTCGCCGACCGCGCCGACGACGAGCTGGCCCGGATGGTGCGCGACTACGCCGCCGAGCGCGAGGCCGCCGGGCGCGTCGTGCCGCCGGACGCCCGAACGGTCCTCGACCTGTCCCCTGCCCACCGAGCCGACTGAGGAGCAGCCGTGCGCATCTTCGACCCCCACATCCACATGACGTCGCGCACCACCGACGACTACCGGCGCATGCATGCCGCCGGCGTCCGGGCCGTCGTCGAGCCCTCCTTCTGGCTCGGCCAGCCGCGCACGAGCGTCGGCTCCTTCACCGACTACTTCGACGCGCTCCTCGGGTGGGAGCCGTTCCGCGCGTCGCAGTACGGCATCGCGCACCACGCGACGATCGGCCTCAACCCCAAGGAGGCCAACGACGCCCGCTGCCGCGAGGTGCTCGACGTCCTGCCGCGCTACCTCGCCAAGGACCGCGTCGTGGCCGTCGGAGAGCTCGGCTACGACTCGATGACGCCGGAGGAGGACGACGTCTTCGCCGCCCAGCTCGCGCTCGCCGCCGAGCACGAGCTGCCGGCCCTCGTGCACACGCCGCACCGCGACAAGCTCGCCGGGACGCGCCGCACGCTCGACGTCGTGCGCGAGTCGGCGCTCGAGCCGGGGGCCGTCCTCGTCGACCACCTCAACGAGATGACGGTCGGCGTCGTCGCCGAGTCCGGTTGCTGGATGGGCTTCTCCGTCTACCCGGACACGAAGATGGACGAGCACCGCATGGTCGAGATCCTCCGCCACCACGGCCTCGAGCGGATGATCGTCAACTCGGCCGCGGACTGGGGCAACAGCGACCCGCTCAAGACCCGACGCGTCGCCGAGACGATGCTCGCCGCGGGCTACACGGCCGACGACGTCGACCGGGTGCTGTGGCGCAACCCCGTCGAGTTCTACGCCCAGAGCGGGCGGCTCGAGCTGCCCGAGACCGAGGCGCCGGAGACCGAGCTCGTCGGCGCCGGCGCGACGTTCATGGGCAACTCCGTGCTCCGCGGCGCGAGGGAGTGAGTCGTGCGCCTGCTCCACGCCGACGGCCAGACCGTCCACGTCGCCTACTGCACCAACGTCCACCCGGGTGAGGACCTCGACACGATCATCGGGCAGCTCGACCGCTTCGCCCTGCCCGTGCGTCGCCACGTCGGCGCCGACCTCCTCGGCCTCGGTCTCTGGCTCAGCGCCCCGGTCGCCCGTGGCCTCGCCGACGACCCCCGGCAGACCGACCGCCTGCGCGCAGCCCTCGACGCGCGGGGTCTCGAGGTCGTCACCCTCAACGGCTTCCCCTACCGCGGCTTCCAGGACGAGGTCGTCAAGCACCGCGTCTACCACCCGGACTGGACCGAGCCGGCCCGCCTCGCCTACACGACCGACCTCACCGAGGTGCTCGCCCGCCTGCTGCCCGACGACGCCGCCCGGGGCAGCATCTCGACGCTTCCCCTCGGGTGGCGGCACCCGTGGTTCGGCGACCGGCAGGTCCTCGCCGCCGAGCAGCTCGACCGGCTGGCCGACCACCTCCACGCCCTGCGCGACCGCACCGGCCGCGAGATCCGCGTCGGCCTCGAGCCCGAGCCGGGCTGCGTCATCGAGACGACGACCGAGCTCGTCGACCGGATGGCGGGGTGGGATCAGGAGGTGCTCGGGGTCTGCCTCGACCTCTGCCACCTCGCGGTCGGCTTCGAGGACGCGGCCGTCGCCGTGCCTCGGCTCGCCGCCGCCGGCCGTCGCGTCGTCAAGGCGCAGGTCTCCGCTGCGCTGCACGTCGAGCACCCCGGCGACGACGCCACCCGCAGCGCCCTCGCCGCCTTCGACGAGAACCGCTTCCTGCACCAGACCCGCTCGCCGGGCCAGCCGGGCGAGGGCCACCAGCTGCGGGCCCGGGACGACCTCGGCGACGCGCTCGGCGGCCCGCGCCCCCTCGACCCGTGCCCGGGTGGCACCGAGCGTCCGTGGCGGGTCCACTTCCACGTGCCGCTCGACCACGCCCCCGAGCCACCGCTCTCCGCGACGACCGGCGACCTGCGGCACTCGCTCGACGTCCTCGTCGGCGGTGACACCGCCCTGACCGACCACCTCGAGGTGGAGACCTACACGTGGACCGTCGTGCCCGAGGCGGTGCGCCCGACCGACGACGCGGCCCTCGCCGTGAGCATCGCCGGCGAGCTCGCCTGGCTGCGCGACACCCTCATCGATCTCGGCCTCAAGGAGTCCGCATGACCACCCCGACCACGCAGCCCACCCCGACCACGCAGCCCACGAAGGTGCTGCTCCTCGACGTCGTCGGCCTGACGCCGCGCGCCCTCGCGGACATGCCACGCCTCTCCCGGCTCGCCCGCTCCGGCTGGCAGTCGTCGCTCGGGACCGTGCTGCCCGCCGTCACGTGCTCGGTGCAGTCGACGATGCTCACCGGTCGCCCCGTCGCCGACCACGGGGCCGTCGGCAACGGCTGGTACTTCCGCGACCTCGGCGAGGTCTTCCTCTGGCGCCAGCACCACGCCCTCGTCGAGGGCGAGAAGGTCTGGGAGGCCCTGCGCCGCGCGCACCCCGGCGCGCGGGTCGCCAACGTCTGCTGGTGGTACGCCATGGGCATGGACGTCGACTCGATCGTCACGCCGCGCCCGGTCTACCACGCCGACGGCCGCAAGTCGCCCGACTGCTACACGCGACCGGCGGCCCTCCACGACCGGCTCACCGACCGGCTCGGTGCCTTCCCGCTCTTCCACTACTGGGGCCCCACCGCGTCGATCGCCTCGTCCCGCTGGATCGTCGAGGCGACCCGCATCCTGCTGCCCGAGCACGACCTGACGCTCTCCTACGTGCCGCACCTCGACTACGACCTCCAGCGCTTCGGCCCGGAGTCGCCCGAGGCCCGCGCCGCGGCGCGCGAGCTCGACGCCACCCTGGCGCCGCTCCTCGACGACGCGGAGCGCCTCGGCGTCAGTGTCGTCGTCGTCAGCGAGTACGGCATCACCGCCGTCGACCAGCCCGTCGACGTCAACCGGGTGCTGCGCCGGGCCGGGCTGCTCGAGGTCCACACCCAGGCCGGCATGGAGTACCTCGACCCGTGGGCGTCGGCGGCCTTCGCCGTCGCCGACCACCAGGTCGCCCACGTCTACGTCAAGGACGCCGACCGGTTCGAGGAGGTGCGCGCGCTGCTCGAGGCGACCCCCGGCGTCGACCAGGTGCTCGACCGGGCCGCCCAAGCGGCATACGGCCTCGACCACGAGCGCAGCGGCGACCTCGTCCTCGTCGCCGAGCCACGCGCCTGGTTCACCTACTACTACTGGCTCGACGACGAGCGCGCACCCGACTTCGCTCGCGGCGTCGAGATCCACCGCAAGCCCGGCTACGACCCCGCCGAGCTCTTCTTCGACCCCGCCGACCGCTCCGCCAAGGCGCGCGCCGGGCTCGGGCTCGTGCGCAAGAAGCTCGGCCTGCGGTATGCCATGAAGGTCGTCCCGCTCGATCCGCGGTGGGTGCGCGGCAGCCACGGACGGCTGCCCGCGGACCCCGCGGACGGACCCGTCGTCCTCACCTCGGACGCGAGCCTGCGCCGTGAGACGGTGGCGGCAGCGGACGTCCACGACCTCGTCCTCGAGGCCGCCGGCGTCCCCGTCGCCGCAGCCACCCACCACTGACCCAGCACCTCACCGCAGCCCTCACAGCAGCAGCAAGGAGATCCACGATGGCCCGACCGATCACGCTCTTCACCGGACAGTGGGCCGACCTGCCCTTCGAGGAGGTGTGCCGCCTCGCAGGGGAGTGGGGCTACGACGGTCTCGAGATCGCCTGCTGGGGCGACCACTTCGAGGTCGACCGGGCCCTCTCCGAGGACGGCTACATCGAGTCACGTCACGAGATCCTCGAGCGCCACGGCCTGAAGGTCTGGGCCATCTCGAACCACCTCGTCGGCCAGGCCGTCTGCGACGACCCCATCGACCAGCGGCACCAGGACATCCTGCCGTCGGCCGTCTGGGGCGACGGCGACCCCGAGGGCGTGCGGCAGCGCGCGGCCGAGCGGATGGCCGACACGGCCCGCGCCGCGGCACGGCTCGGCGTCGACACCGTCATCGGCTTCACGGGGTCGGCGATCTGGAAGTACGTCGCGATGTTCCCGCCCGTGGGTGACGACGTCATCCAGGCGGGCTATGCCGACTTCGCCCGCCGCTGGAACCCGATCCTCGACGTCTTCGACGAGGTGGGAGTGAGGTTCGCCCACGAGGTGCACCCGAGCGAGATCGCCTACGACTACTGGAGCACCGTCGCGACGCTCGAGGCGATCGGGCACCGCGAGGCGTTCGGCCTCAACTGGGACCCGAGCCACATGGTGTGGCAGGACCTCGACCCGGCCGGCTTCATCTGGGACTTCAAGGACCGGATCTACCACGTCGACTGCAAGGACACCCGCAAGCGGATCGGCAACGGCCGCAACGGTCGTCTCGGCTCGCACCTGCCGTGGGGCGACCCGCGCCGCGGCTGGGACTTCGTGTCGACGGGTCACGGCGACGTGCCGTGGGAGGACTGCTTCCGCACGCTCAACGCGATCGGCTACGACGGCCCGATCTCGATCGAGTGGGAGGACGCCGGCATGGACCGTCTCGTCGGTGCGCCCGGGGCACTCGAGTACGTCCGGGGCCTCAACTTCGAGCGCCCGACCGCCTCCTTCGACGCGGCCTTCAGCAGCTCGAAGGACTGACGCCCGCGGCCCCGGCGGGTCTACCGTCGGGGCATGGGACTCGTCCAGATCGCCCAGCACGCCGACGACCTCGGCCGGGCCACCGCCTTCTACCGCGACCTGCTCGGGTCCGAGCCGCTCGCGACGTTCGACCCTCCGGGGCTCGTCTTCTTCGACGTCGGCGGCGTGCGACTGCTCCTCGACCAGGGCGCGCCGAGCGCCCTGCACTACCTGCGGGTCGACGACATCGACGCCACGGTCGAGCGTCTGCGAGCGGCCGGCGTCGAGGTGCGCGCCGAGCCGCACGTCATCTTCGGCCACGACGACGACACCCTGGGGCCGGCCGGCACCGACGAGTGGATGGCGTTCGTCGTCGACTCCGAGGGCAACCTCGTCGGACTCGTCGAGCAGCGACCGCGCGGCTGACCGACGCGTGACCGGGCGATCTGTCGATTCCGGGTGACCCCTTTCGTGTAGGTGGTGCAGGGTGCACACCGGGTGCACCACCGACCAGCCGGCAGCGCCGGCAGGAGGAGATCATCGTGAAGACCTACCTCATCAGCCTCTTCTCGCCCGACGGGCCGCCGCCCGAGGACCTCGACCTCACGACGGTCATGGCCGACCTCGAGGTCGTCAACGCCGACATCCGCGCGGCCGGGGGTTGGGTGTTCGCCGGCGGCCTCGCCGACCAGGCCAGCGCCACGACGATCCGCCGACCGCGCGACGGGGTGGCCGACGCCGTCCTCACCGACGGGCCGTTCGCCGAGGCGAAGGAGCACCTGGGCGGCCTGACGATCCTGCGCTCCGACGACTACGACGTCGTCCTCGGCTGGGCCGAGCGGATCGCCGGAGCCACGGGCCTGCCCGTCGAGGTCCGCCCGTTCCAGGGCGACGGCGACCCCGGCCAGGCGCCGACCGACCAGTGACGGCGCGCACGTCATGACGGTCTCGGGCGCGGACATCGCGCGGGTCTTCCGCGCCGAGCACGGCCGCGCGGTGTCCGTGCTCATCCGCGCGCTCGGTGACATCGACCTCGCCGAGGACGCCGTCCAGGACGCATTCACCGTGGCCGTGGAGCGCTGGCCCCGCGACGGTATGCCGCCGAGTCCCGCCGGCTGGATCATCACGACCGCGCGGCGCCGTGCCATCGACCGGCTGCGCCGGGAGGCGACGCGGGAGGCCCGCCACACGGAGGCGCTCGCCCTGCACGCGCCGGACGACGGCTCTGGACTCCCGGAGGAGGGACCCGTGAGGGACGAACGACTGCGCCTGGTCTTCACCTGCTGCCACCCCGCCCTCTCGCGTGAGGCCCAGATCGCGCTGACGCTCCGGCTGCTGGGCGGCCTGACGACACCCGAGATCGCGCACGCCTTCCTCGTGCCGGAGTCGACGATGGCCCAGCGGATCGTCCGGGCCAAGAGCAAGATCCGCTCGGCCGGCATCCCCTACCGGGTGCCGCGCGACGAGGACCTGCCCGCCCGGCTCGCCTCGGTCCTCGCCGTGCTCTACCTCGTCTTCACCGAGGGTCACACGGCCACCGCCGGCGCCGACCTCGGCCGACCGGACCTCGCCGCCGAGGCGATCCGGCTGGCCCGGGTGCTCGTCGAGCTGATGCCGGACGAGCCGGAGGCCGCGGGCCTGCTGGCCCTCATGCTGCTGACCGAGGCCCGGCGCCCGGCGCGCACGGACGCCGCGGGCGAGCTCGTCGTCCTGGCGGAGCAGGACCGCTCCCTCTGGGACCGCGCGCTCGTCGATGAGGGCCAGGCGCTGGTGCACCGGTGCCTGCGGCGCGGCGCCCCCGGCCCGTACCAGCTCCAGGCCGCGATCAACGCCGTGCACACGGATGCCCGCACCGCGGCGGAGACCGACTGGTCCCAGGTCGTCGCGCTCTACGACCACCTGCTGCGCCTCGCGCCGACCGACGTCGTGCGGCTCAACCGGGCCGTCGCCGTCGCCGAGCTCGACGGTCCACAGGCCGCGCTCGCCCTCCTCGACCGTCTGGACCTCGACGGCTACGTCGCCCTCCACGTCGTGCGGGCCGAGCTGCTCGGTCGTCTCGCGCGGTGGCCGGAGTCGGCCGCCGAGTGGGACCGGGCCGCCGGGCTCAGCGACAACGGGCCCGAGTCGCGCCACCTGCTGGCCCGTGCCGCCAGAGCTGCCGGAGCTGCGGCGCGGACAGGTGACCGGCGGTAACCTGCGGTCATGACGACCCCGCCGTCCACCGCTCCGACCGACATCGCGTCCCCGTGGGGAGGGGTCGGCCGCACCATCGACCTCGACGGCCCCGTCCACTGGGTCGACTTCGGCGGCCCCGACGCGGATCCGGAGGTGCCCGAGGCGCCACCGGTGGTCCTCGTCCACGGTCTGGGCGGTTCGCACCTCAACTGGGTCGGCATCGCACCGGCGCTCGCCGCCCGTCGCCGGGTCGTCGCGATCGACCTGCCGGGCTTCGGGCTGAGCCCGGCCCTCGGTCGTGCGACGAGCGTCAACCACAACGCGGCCCTGCTCAGCCGCTTCGTCCACGAGGTGCTCGGCCGCCCCGTCGTCCTCGTCGGCAACTCGATGGGCGGCATGGTGAGCCTGCTGCTCGCCGACCGTCGCCCCGAGCAGGTCGTGGGTCTCGCGCTCGTCGACCCCGCGCTGCCCAACCCCGGTGCGCGGCCCGACCCCCAGGTCGCCGCCACCTTCGCGATGTATGCCGTGCCGCGCGTCGGCGAGCTCGTGCTCACCCGCTACAACAAGAGCGTCTCGGACCGGCAGCGCGTGCTCGGCACTGTGGCACTGTGCTTCGCCGACCCGTCACGTGCCGACGACGACGTCGTCGAGGCCGGGATCGAGCTCGCCGCCTGGCGCCGGTCGCTCCCGGACCCCGAGGGCGAGTTCCTCGGTGCCGCGCGGTCGCTGCTGCGCGTGCTCCGCGGGCGCCGCGAGTACGACCGGATCATGCGTGACCTCGACCGCCCGGTGCTGCTCATCCACGGCACCAGCGACCGCCTCGTGCCCGTCTCGGCCGCCCGCCGCGCCGCGCGGCTCAATCCGGCCTGGCGCACGGCCTGGCTCGACGGGATGGGCCACACGCCTCAGCTCGAGGCGCCCGATGACGTGCTCGGGCACCTCGAGCCCTGGCTCGACTCCCTCGTCTGAAGGGACCCGCCGGCATCAGGCGACGCCGTGGGTGACGCGTGAGGCCAGCTCGGTGCCCCACTCGCGGGCGCGGTCGAGCTCGCCCGCCTCGATGGGTCCGGGGGTGCCCTGGACCCAGAAGGTCTCGCCGCGCTCGGCGCGACCGAATCCGTGGTGCCGCAAGGACTTCGCCGCGGCGCTCGCGGCCGACCCCGGCAGCATCTTGACGTGCACGCGCGTGTCGAAGGTGACGACGGGGAGCTCGGGCCGCGGTGTCACGGACTCGATCCACTCGCGGACGCCCTCGTGTGCGGCGGTGCCGCCCTTCGTCGTCGCGTCCTCGCGCGTCTTCGGGCGGGTCATGCCGAGGGCGTGCGTGGGTCCGCCGACGAGCAGCAGGTCGACGTCGTCGGGGATGACGGTCGGGGCGTCGTCGACGTGGACGAGCCGGACGTCACCGTCCTCGACCGGTCTGCCACGGCGCAGCCCGTCGGCGATGGCCGAGGCGATCTCGCGGGTGTTGCCGAACATGGACTCGTGGACGATGAGGACGTTCATCATGGATCCCTTCCGCCATCCACGCTACGCGCGGCGTGCGTGGGCGCGTACGAATCGTGACGCACGAGACGTGCCGCGACACAATGGGATTCGCGGCCTCCACCGGGTCGCCAGCCGACGACGAGGAGAGTCACCGTGGACGCCAAGGACTGGGACGAGCGGTATGCCGCCCACGACCTCGTGTGGTCGGCCGAGCCGAACCGCTTCGTCGCCGAGATCATCGGCCCGCTGACGCCGGGTCACGCGGTCGACCTCGCCGCGGGCGAGGGGCGCAACGCGATCTGGATGGTCGAGCAGGGCTGGGTGGTCACGGCGTCGGACTACTCGCCGGTGGCCGTGGAGCGGATGCGGTCGCTCGCGGCCGACCGTCTCGGCGACGACCTGGGCCGGCTGACCGCGGTCGTCGCCGACGCGACGCTGTCGACGCCCGGCGGCCCGGCCGCCTACGACCTCGCGTTGCTCTGCTACCTCCAGCTGCCGGCCGAGCAGTGGCGGCAGGCGCTGCGCTCGGCCGTCGAGGCGGTGCGCCCGGGCGGCCTGGTCGTCGTCGTCGGCCACGCCGGTCGCAACCTCGCCGAGGGCTGGGGCGGCCCGAGCGACCGGGCCGTGCTCTACGACCCCGAGGAGGTGCTCGACCGGGCCGAGGGGCTTCCCGTCGCGGCCCTGCAGTCGGGCATCCGGGAGCGTCCGGTCGCGACCGACGACGGTGAGCGCGTCGCGCTCGACACCGTGGTCGTGCTGCACCGCGAGGGCTGAGCGCCCTGCCCTAGCGCTTGCCGTACTTCTGGTGGACGGCCTGGCGGCTGACGCCGAGCTGCTCGGCGATCTCGGCCCAGGCCAGGCCCTGGTTGCGGGCGCGCCGGACCACGGCGGCCTCGGTGCGGTCGGCGGTGCGCCGCAGCTCGCGCGCCGCGGCGAGGGCGGCGCGCGGGTCGTCGTCACCGGTGGCCCGAGCCAGCTGGAGCATGTCGTCGACCTCCTTCGTCATCGCGGCGGTCACCTCCCGTGCCGTGTCAACTTCTGTTGACAGCGTAGGCCGCGTGGCCGGGTCCGTCAACCAATGTTGACGGGGGGGGGCGCCTGCGCAGGAGTGGCCCGACCGGTGCGCGCCCAGCAGGATGGCGGCATGGCACTCGAGCTCTCGCACACGACCGTCAACGCCCTCGACGCGCACGCGCAGTCCGTGTGGTGGGCCGACCTCCTCGGCTACCACGAGGACCCCGCCGACCCCAATGAGCCGGGGCACGAGGAGTGCATGATCTTCTCGCCCGACGAGTCGCACCGGCTGCTCTTCATCGAGGTGGAGGACGCCAAGCAGGTGCGCAACCGCGTCCACCTCGACCTGCGCCCCACCGACCGACCGCGGGACGAGGAGGTCGAGCGCGTCACGGGGCTGGGGGCGGCCGTCGTGCAGGACTGCCGCACGGACGACGGTCGTGGCTGGGTCGTCATGTCCGACCCGGAGGGCAACGAGTTCTGCATCCTGCGCAGCGACGACGAGCGGCGCGCGGCCGGGGACCTCTGAGCATGACCGTCACCCGCTCGATCCTGCTCTTCGTGCTCGCCGCCTTCGCCGAGATCGGCGGCGCCTGGCTCATCTGGCAGGGGGTGCGGGAGCACCGGGGCTGGATCTGGGCCGGCGCGGGAGTCGTCGCTCTCGGCCTCTACGGCTTCGTCGCCACGCTCCAGCCCGACGCGAACTTCGGGCGCATCCTCGCCGCCTACGGTGGCGTCTTCGTCGTCGGCTCGCTCGTGTGGGGCATGGTCGCCGACGGCTTCCGACCCGACCGGTGGGACGTCGCCGGCGCCCTCGTGTGCCTCGTCGGCGTCGCACTCATCATGTACGCACCCCGTTCGGGCTGAGCGGTGCCTCTCGGACGCTCGTGACGGCATACGGCCGGGGGTATCATGGGGCGTTCCCGCAACGACCCCAGGAGGATGCCGTGGAGCTCGACCTCGACGAGATGCAGTCGGTCATCCGTCGCCTCAACCGCGCCCGCGGCCAGATCGGCGGCATCGTCAAGATGATCGAGGAGGGGCGCGACTGCAAGGACATCGTCACCCAGCTCGCCGCCGTCTCCAAGGCGCTCGACCGGGCCGGCTTCGCCGTCATCGCCACCGGCCTGCGCGAGTGCATCACCAACCCGGACGGCGAGACGATGGACGTCGCCCAGATGGAGAAGCTCTTCCTCTCCCTGGCCTGAGGTCAGTGGGCCAGCACCGGGTGGCGGAGGCCCGTGCCGGCGAGCCAGGTGCGGTAGCCGCCGTCGAGGTTGCGCACCTCGCGACCGGCGTGCGCGAGCACCCGGGCGGCGGTGTGGCCGCGCTGGCCGACCGCGCAGTGCACGACGACCGGGCCGGGCGGGATCTCGTCGAGGCGTCCGCGGAGCTCGTCGACCGGGATGAGGACCGCGCCCGGGATGGCCCCGGACTCGTGCTCCTCGTGGGTGCGCACGTCGACGAGGACCGCGCCGTCCGCCACGGCGTCCGCCAGCTCGTGCCACTGGACCGAGCGGCTGACGCCCGTGCGGAGGTTGTCGGCGACGTAGCCGAGCATGTTGACGGGGTCCTTGGCCGAGGCGAACGCAGGGGCGTAGGCCAGCTCGAGGTCGGCGAGGGCTGACGCCGTCAGACCGCCGGTCATGGCGGTCGCGATGACGTCGATGCGCTTGTCGACGCCCTCGCGGCCGACGCCCTGCGCGCCGAGGATCGCGTCGGTGTCGCGGTCGACGAGGAGCTTGAGGCTCATACCCTCGGCGCCGGGGTAGTACGTCGCGTGCGACGCCGGGTGCGTGTGGACGACGCGGTGCGGGCGCCCGGCGGCGACGAGGCGCTTCTCGCTCCAGCCGGTCGTCGCGACCTGCAGGCCGAAGACGCCGACGATCGCGGTGCCGAGCACGGGCCGGTCGTGGGCCGGGAGGCCGGCCATGACGTCGGCAGCCATGCGGCCCTGTCGGTTCGCGGTGTTGGCGAGCGGCACGAGGACCTGCTCCCCGTCGAGGGCGTCGCGCTTCTCGACGGCATCACCGACGGCGAGGATCCGCGGGTCGCTCGTGCGGAACCTGCTGTCGACGAGGATGCCGCCGAGGCGGCCCGTCTCGAGTCCGGCGTCGTCGGCCAGGCGCGTGTCGGGCCGGACGCCGACGGCCGAGACGACGAGGTCGGCGGGGACGTGCTCGCCGGTCGCGAGCGTCACCGTGTCGGGTCCGACGGCCGTGACGGATGCACCGAGCCGCAGGACCACGCCGGAGGCGCGGAGGTGGTCGTGGACGGGGGCGACCATCTCGGGGTCGAGTGGCGTCATGACCTGGTCGGCGGCTTCGACGACCGTGACGGCGATGCCGCGGCGGGTGAGGTTCTCGGCGAGCTCCAGCCCGATGAATCCGCCGCCGATGATCGCGGCGGTGCGGGCCGGAGTGCTGGCCGCGACGAGGGCGTCGGTGTCCTCGATGTCGCGCAGCGAGAGGGCGCGCTCGATGCCCGGGATCGGCGGCCGGACCGGCCGCGCGCCGGGGGAGAGGAGCACGTGGTCGTAGGGCAGCCCGGACACGGTGTCGGTGGCGAGCTCGCGCACGACGACGACCCGGCGCTCGCGGTCGATCTGCACGGCCTCGGTGCCGACGCGTACGTCGAGCCCGAAGCGGCGCCCGAGGGACGCCGGCGTCTGGAGCAGCAGGGACCCGCGGTCCTCGATGACGCCGCCGACGTGGTACGGCAGGCCGCAGTTGGCGAAGGACACGTGCCCGCTGCGCTCGACGACGGTGATGTGGGCGTCCTCGTCGAGCCGGCGCAGGCGCGTGGCGGCACTCATGCCGCCCGCGACGCCGCCGATGATGATGTGTTCCATGCCCTGATAATACCCCAGGGGGTATCCGAGCGAATCGTGGGCGGCTGGACTCTGGACGAACCGGGCACTGCGGCGCGACCATGGAGGGCACGGAGGTCGCGCCATGAACGTCCAGCCGAATGCCGCCATCCCGCCCCTCGCCCCGGCGGGCCAGCTCGATGCGCAGGGGTTCGATCGTGGCCGGGTCGAGACCGCCGCCGACCTCGCCGTCCATCTCGAACGAGTGCGGCGACACCGGTCCGAGCTGCGTGACTCCGTCGCCGCCGTCGACCTCGCGCTCGAGGCGCCGATCGCCCGCGGCGGGATGTGGCGCGAGCGGGTGCGGGCGGCCCTCGCCGAGCTGGCGCACGACTTCGACGACCACGTCGCGCTGACCGAGAGCCCGGGCGGCATCTACGACCGGGCCCGGCGCAGCGCGCCGCGGCTCTCGGTCCGCGTCGAGCGGCTGCTCGAGGAGCACCGCGACCTGCGCGAGGCCCTGCACGGCTACCTCGCGGTGCTCGAGCACGGCGGCACGATGGCCGACCTGCCCGTCTTCCGGGAGGAGCTGACGGTCCTCGTCGGCCGGCTCGTGCGCCACCGCCAGAAGGGCGGCGACCTCGTCTACGAGGCCTACGACGTCGACCTCGGTGGTTCGGGCTAGGCCCTCGGTCAGGCGCTGGGCTCGAACCGCGGCCGCAGCGTGAAGCCCGACACCCCCTCCGTGCTCGTGCGCGAGGCCAGCACCTGGTGCAGCTGGATCTCGTTGCGTTCGAAGGCCAGCCGCGACCCCGCGAGGTAGAGGCCCCAGACCCGAGCGGTGCCGAGACCGGCGATCTCGACGCAGTCCTCCCAGCTCTTGGCGAGGTTGGCGTTCCACGCCGCGCACGTGCGGGCGTAGTGCTCGCGGAGGTTCTCGTGGTGGCGCACCTCGAAGCCCTCGTCCTCCATGACCCGCACGATGTCGCCGCTGCCGGTCAGTTCGCCGTCGGGGAAGACGTAGCGGTTGATGAAGCCGCGGGGCGGCAGTCCCGGGTGCTGGTTGTCGGGGCGGGTGATGCAGTGGTTGAGCAGGCGGCCCTCGTCCCGCAGCCGCTCGCGCAGGAAGCGGAAGTAGGCGGGGTAGTTGCCGACCCCGATGTGCTCGGTCAGCCCGATCGAGCTGATCGCGTCGAAGCCGCGCTCGGAGACGTCCCGGTAGTCGCCGTGCCGGACCTCGGCCCGATCGGCCAGGCCCTCGGCCTCGATCGCGGCCTGCGCCCACGTCGCCTGCTCGCGCGAGAGCGTCACCCCGAGCGCCGTGACGCCGTAGTGCCGCACCGCGTGGCGCACCATGCCGCCCCAGCCGCACCCGACGTCGAGCAGGCGCATGCCCGGCCGCAGGCCGAGCTTCCGGGCGACGAGGTCGTACTTGTACGCCTGGGCGTCCTCGAGCGAGGCCTCGTCGGTGGGGAAGCACGCGCAGGTGTAGGTCATCGAGGGGCCGAGGACCTTCTCGTAGAAGGCGTTCGACACGTCGTAGTGGTGGCTGATGGCTTCGGCGTCGCGTGTCCGGGCGTGCCGCAACCCGTGTGCCAGCCGACGCAGCTGCCCCGGCGTCTCCTCCGGCGGCAGGGTCGGGGCGTGCGGCCGGTGGTGGGCGACGAAGCGCGCCAGCTCCGTCGCCTCGTGCCGCGAGGGGCGGCGCGGGGTGAGCCCGTCGCCGACGACGCGCAGCACGTCGTAGGGGTCGGCCTCGTCGATCCCGTCGATGACGAGGTCACCGAGCAGGTACGCGCGGGCGAGGCCGAGCTCGCCGGGCGCGGTCAGGAGGTGGTTGAGCGCGTCGGGGTTGGTCAGGCGCAGCACGAGCCCGTCGGGGCTGCCGCCCTCCGAGCCGTCCCACGCGACGACCCGCACCGGGGCCCCGGGGCCGAACACCTGGTCGAATGCCTGTCCCACTGTCAAGGTCATCGAGCCTGCACCGCCTTCTCGTAGAGCGTCGGGAACCGTCCCCCCGGGTCGTACCTGCGCTTGACGGGGGCGTATGCCGTGCCGCCGTAGAGGGCGGCGAAGGTCCCCTCGTCGTAGTACGCGTCGGAGTAGAGCGACTTGTGGCCGCCGAGCCGGGTCACCTCGGCCTCGATGCGGCGGTTGACGTCGCCGTCGGCCGCGCCCGGCTCGATGGCGACCGTCGACCAGAAGCCGACGTTGACGTAGCGCTCGTCCCGGCGCATCGGGTAGAGCGGCCACGGCGTCTCGTCGGGGGCCGTGCCCGGAGCCGGGCGCAGCTGGATCGGGCACAGCCAGACCGGTTCGATCGGCACCTCGCGCAGGAACCAGTCGACGAACTCGGCCGTGCGCGCGAGCGGGATCTCGACGTCCTGCACGACGCGCTCGCGGTCGGGCAGTCCGCGCAGCCGGTCGAGCCGGCCCATGACGCGGTGCCGGTTCTCGAAGGCGACGATCCGCCAGTAGACGTCGCTGCGCAGCAGGTGCCGCGGCCAGAGCCGGCGGATCGCCGGGACCTGGGCGCCGAAGGCCCGGCTGCACCAGAACCAGTCGGTGTCCCAGCGCCAGAGGTAGTCGTGGGCGGTCAGCACGTCGGTGCGCCGCTGCTGGATCGAGCGGTAGAAGACGTGCTCGCCCGTGTAGTCGCTCGGCCGGGCCTGGCCCTCGAGGTGGTCGGTCCAGCGTCCGAGGCAGAGGTAGGCCTCGGTGGCGCCGAAGACGACGCCGTCGACGAAGTCGACCCGGTCGCCGTCCCACGTCTGGGACGACAGCACGACGTCGACCGCGTCGGTGAGTGCGCGCACCGAGTCGAACCGCACGTGCCGCAGGGCGACGTACGGCCGGGCGGGCTCGAGCTCGATGACGAGGTCGAGCGCGTAGCCGAGCGAGCCGTAGGAGTTGGGGAAGGTGTGGAAGAGGTCGGCGTGGTCGCCGTCGGGCGTCGCCGTCACGACCGCGCCGTCCCCGGTGAGGATCCGCATCGCGTGCACCGACTCGTGCGGCAGGCCGTTGCGGAACGACGCCGCCTCGATGCCGAGACCCGTGACGGCCCCGCCGATCGTGATGGTGCGCAGCTGCGGCACGACGAGTGGCACGAAGCCGTGTGGCAGGAGCTCGTCGACGAGCTGCTCGTACGTCGTCAGACCCCCGACGAGCGCGGTCGCCGGACCGCCGTCGACGCCGGGGCGGACCTCGACGACGCCGGTCATGGCCGAGAGGTCCAGCCCGGGGGAGTCGGTGGCGCTGCGGTCGCGGAAGAGGTTGGACGTGCGCTTCGCGAGCCGGACGGGCCGGTCGGGCGGCAGGGCGGCATACGCCCTCCCCACCTGTTCGAGTGCACGCTCGTGCTCGCGGACCCGCTGGAGGGGGTCGTGCCGATCCGCAGGAGACGTGACCTGAGGGGTTGCCACCATGTCAGTCAAACAGATCCGGATCGGGTGCGCTCGGGATGCGCGACTACTCGCGAGCGAGCATCGCGGCGCCGAGCCCGACCATCATGACCCCGCCGGTGGCGCCGAGCGTGTCGAGCCGGGCGGGCTTGCGGGCGAACCACTCCCGGGCCCGCGCGGCGAGCAGCGCCCACATGCTGTCGCTGCAGATGGCCATGAGACCGAAGACCCCGCCGAGCACGGCCATCTGGACGCCCACGTGGCCCGCGCCGGTGTTGACGAACTGCGGGAGGAAGGCGACGAAGAAGAGGATCGTCTTCGGGTTGGTGAGGCCGACGACGGCACCGATGCGCAGCGCGTGTCCGCGCTTCGCCGACACGTGCGCCTCCATGGCCTCCCGGGCGTCGTGGCGGTGGCGGATGGCCTGGACGCCGAGGTAGATGACGTAGGCGGCGCCCGCGACCTTGATGACGGTGTACGCGGTGATGCTCGCGGCGACGACCGCGCCGAGGCCGACGGCGACGAAGACGGCCTGCGCCGTGACGCCGACGGCGTTGCCGACGACCGAGAGCAGCGCCTCGCGCCGCCCGACGGTCAGGGCGCGACCGATGGTGAAGAGCAGGCTGGGGCCCGGGACCTGGATGAAGAGGATCGACGCGACGAGGAACGCGACCCACTGGCTCGATGACGGCACCGGACCAGTGTGCTCCCGGCGGCCGACAAAGGGCAGGCGGTTTTCGAGGCTCGGACACTAGCGTCGGGGGATGACGACACCTGCTCGGACCGACCGCACCGACCCGCCCCTCGCGGCCGACGAGGCCACCACCCTCGTGGCCTTCCTCGACTACCACCGCGACACCCTCCGTCTGAAGACCGAGGGCCTCACGGCCGAGCAGCTCGCCCAGCCCCTCGCGCCGTCCACCCTGACGCTCGGGGCCCTGCTCAAGCACGTCGCGCTCAACGAGGCGAGCTGGTTCGGCGAGGTGCTGCACGGACGTCCGATGCCCGAGCCGTGGGCGAGCGCGGACTGGGACGCCGACCGCGACTGGGAGATGACGTCGGCGCGCGACGACAGCCCCGAGGAGCTGCGCCGGATCATGGACGAGTCGGTCGAGCAGGCCCGGCGCGACATCGACGCGGCGCTCGCCGCGGGTGGGCTCGAGTTCCGCTCGGCGACGCTGTCGCGCAAGGAGAACCAGACGTTCAGCCTCCGCTGGATCCTGCTGCACATGATCGAGGAGTACGCCCGCCACAACGGCCACGCGGACTTCTTCCGCGAGGCGGTCGACGGCGTCACCGGGGAGTGACGGCCCGCCGGAGGCAGAAGCGACGGAGCGGCTCCGCCGGCATGACCTCGGCGAGGTCGCGGTAGCGCTGCGCCGCGTGCTCGCGTCGCCCCGTGCGCCACTCGAGGTCGGCGAGGGCGAGGCTCGCGTCGCGGCTGGCGTAGGCCGGTGAGCCGGCCTCGATCGCGGCCAGCTCGGCCTCCACCTCGGCGACGGACCCACCGGGGTCGGCGGCGAGGATGCCCTGGGCCGTGGCGACGAGTCGAGCGACCCGGACGGAAGGGGAGGGCCACCGGTGCTCGAGCGCGCCGTAGAGCTGGACGATGCGCCTCCAGTCGGTGCGCTCGAACGACGGCGCGCTCGAGTGCAGTCCGGCGATCGCCGCCTCGATGGCGAAGCGACCGTCTCCTGCCGCGGCGACCGTCGCGTCGGCGAGCCCGGCCCGGAGCAGGGCGCCGTCCCACCGGCTGCGGTCGACCTCGTCGAGCGCGAGCCCTGTCCCGGTGTCGTCGACGCGGCCGGGCCGACGGGCCAGGCCGAGCCGGATGACGGCTCGCAGCCCGCGCACCTCGGTGTCGTCGGGGTAGGCCGCGACGAGGGCGTCGGCGATGGACAGCGCCTGGCGCCCGGTGTCGGCCAAGGCATCGGCAGGGTCGAGGACCGTCCGGTGCGCGACCGTGAACATGCCTGAGACGCAGGCGATGACGACAGGGAGCCGCCGACCGCGCTCGGTGGCGTCCGGCACGTGGAAGGTGCCCCGGGCTTCGGCGAGGGCCCGCTTGGCGCGCGTGAGCCGGGCTGCGGCCGCGGTGTCCTGCACGCCGAGGTGGCCCGCGATCTCCGGGATCGTCAGGCCGCACACGACGCGCAGGGCCAGGACCATGCGGGACGCGGGCGAGATGGCCTCGTCGCACGCGACGAAGAGCAGGGCGAGGCGGTCGTCGAGCCCCTCGCGTCCGTGCAGGGACAGGTCGTCGGCATCCATGGCGGCGTGGTCCGCCTCGGGACGGGCGAGCTCGGGGGCGAGCCGGCGCAGCGTCGTCCGCCGTCGAGCGTCGTCGAGCCAGGCGCGCCGGGCCACCGAGGTGCACCACGCGGCATACGACTCGATCGGCGCCCCGCCGGCGCGCTCGTGCGCGGCGGCTCGTGCGACGGCCTCGGCGGCATACTCCTCGGCGTCGTCGAGGCTCCCGGTGAAGGAGGCGAGGGCGCGCACGATGCGCGGCCACGCCTCCTCGAACTCACCCGTCCCGAGCGGCACTCACATCCCCGTCGGGAAGACCTTGCGCCACTCGATCCGACTGGTGGTCGGCACGAGGGCGGCGATCCGGCGGGCCGTGTCCTCGTCGTCGGTCTCGACGAGGTAGAAGCCCGTGATGACCTCCGAGGTGTCCGTGAAGGGCCCGTCGGTGTAGACCGCGTCCTCGACGGCGCGGTTTCCGGAGCCGGGAGTCACCGTGCCGCCGTAGCGGGAGTTCTGCAGGGCGGCGCCACCCATGATGCGGGCCCCGAGGTCGGCGACGGCCTGCTGGAAGGCCTTGTGCTCGGGGAACGACGCGTCCATGTCGGACGCCGCAGCGGCGCTGGGGTCCTTGCCGGCGGGGCCGGCGTCGGTCGTGGGCTCGCCACCGAGGTAGGCGTCGGAGTCCCAGTCGCCCTCGTGGATCAGGTAGACGTATGTGTCGGCCATGGCCGGCTCCTTCTCGAACAGGCGCGCAGCCGTGAGATCTGCGCGGGTGGCGACTCTCGCCACATCATCCTGACGAACTCGCCGGATGGGAATCGACACGCGGTCCCGAGAATCTCGGGCCGGTTCGGTCAGCTCCCCCCGAGACGCTCGAGGCGGCCCTCGAGCGAGGCCCGGCGGTGGGCGTTGCCCTCGAGGTCGAGGTAGCGCGTGCCGAAGGTCGCGAGCAGCGCGTCGTCGAGTCGGCGCACCGCGCCGGGCGGGTACTTGTAGCCCATCCGCTCGATGAGGGCGGTGCCGTCGACGGGGGCGATGACCTCGGCAAGGGCGTCGACCGACGTGATGCCGAGCTCGAGCAGCAGGCCCGACACCCACGTGTAGTGGTCGGTGCGCGACCAGCCGGCGTCGGCGTACTTCGCGGCGAGGAACTTCGCGAGGTCCTGCGTGCTGATGCGGGAGTCCTGCGCGACCGCGTCGGGCGGACTCGCCGGCAGGGCCATCTGGAGCCGGTCGCGGATGGCCGAGAACTCGCGGTCGGCGAGCTCGATGAGCCCGGCGGCCAGGGTGAAGCGGCGGTCGAGGTCGTGCGCGTGCTCCTCGGGGACGGTGCCCTTGTAGCGGATGTCGTGCTCGAACTCGGCCCACGCGTGCTGGAGCACCGTCCGGATCTGCACGGACGCGCTGCGTCGGCGGAGCGCCTCGTAGGCCGTCGGGACGGTGCGGCTCGCGTCGACGGCCACGAGCAGGTGCCGGCTCGCGTAGCCGAAGCGTCCCGATCGTGCGGTCTCGAGGCCCATGTCGCGGTCGTCGAGGACGGCGAGCTCCTCGGCCAGCAGCTCGGCCACGGCGGCGACGTCGTCGTGGACGTAGGTGATGACGCGCACGCCGATCTGGTCGGTGATGTCGGCGAGCGGGTCGGGGAAGAGCAGCTCGCCGTCACGGCGTCGCTCGGCCTTGGCGGCGAAGGACGCCACGGACTTCGTGCGGCCGCTCACGCTGAGGTAGTTGATGCCCGCCTCGTCGAGGAGGCCGGTGACCATCTCGACGAAGAGCGCCGTCGCGGCCTCGACCTCGGGGCGGACCGCGGCGTACGCCTGCGCCACCTCGCTGGTCTCGGGGGGCTCGACGGGCTCGGTGGGCGGGGTGCTCGCCCCGTCGGTCGCGCCTGCTCCATCGCTGTCGGACATGCCGCCATCCTGCCGTGCTCGCAGGACCGGCGGCGACCGGTAGTCGTGGAACCACCAGAGGTCCTCGCGCTCCGAGGCGCCCCACCCGTGCCGCACACCCCACCACGTCGGCGCCTGCGTCCACACGGCCCCATGTGCCGGGAACGCGCGCCTGGCCGCGTCGACGAGCCCGACCGCGCCGTCGTCCTCCCAGTCGTGGCATCGCGGCCTCACGTCGTCACTCTGCGGACACGGGAACAGGTGAGTCAGGCCGACGCCGAAGCCGAGTGCGCGGTAGAGCGAGATCGCGGACTCGAGCGTGATGCTGTGGTGGCCGCTCTCGAGCCGGGAGATGCGGCTGTGCGGGACGTCGAGCCGCTCCGCGAGGGCGCGCTGACTCAGCAGGTAGGTCCGGCGCACGTGCCGCAGCGCGTTGCCGAACGCATCGGGGCCGTGGCCGAGGGGGACGGTCATCGGTCCACGGTCCCTCTCCCAGGCCCGCGCCGTCGGCGCCGGAATCGGGCCGGTGGACGAGCGGTCGGCGGGCCCGGGGGGTGTGGACGACAGCCATGAGGGCAGAGGGCCCGGGTGCCGTCGCGGAGGCTGTGCGTTGAGTCGCCCGGTGACTCACCCCGGGCGGCGGGGAGGCGCGTGCCCTGTGCGTTGGGTCGCCAGGTGACTCATCCCGTTGCCTGACTCGGCTGAGTCACGGGATGACCCAATGCACAGGGGGCACCCACGGAGGCCGTGGAAGCGTCGACTCGGACCGGGCGGGGGAATGGCGTGGACGGGCGGGGCGGGTAGGTGCGAGCGTGTCGCCCATGCACCTCGAGACCGCCCGCCTCACCATCCGTCCCTGGTCGCACGACGAGGCCGAGCGGCTGCTCGACATCCAGAGCCGCATCGAGGTCGTGAAGTGGCTCGGCGACGGCGAGCCGGTCCTCATGAAGGACCTCGACGAGGCGCACGCCCGCATCGACCGCTACCTCGAGCGCAGCGAGGCGCCGCCGCTCGGCTTCTGGGCCGTCGAGGTCCGTGAGACCGGGGTCGTCGCCGGCTCCGTCATCCTGCTGACCCTGCCGGACGCCGACGACGGCGAGGTCGAGGTGGGCTGGCACCTGCACCCCGACTCGTGGGGCCACGGCTACGCGACGGAGGCGGCGACTGCGGTGATCCAACACGGTTTCGACGGCGGCTTGCCCGAGGTCTATGCCCTGACCCACACGACGAACGGGCCCTCGCAGGCCGTGTGCCGCCGCCTCGGCCTCGACGACCTCGGGGTCATGGAGAAGTGGTACGCGGACGAGTCGCGCGTCTACCGCACCACCCCGGAGCGCTGGGCCAACCGCGCCTGAGTATGCCGTCCGGCCGGCTCAGCCGCCGACGTGCACCTGCGGACGACGGTCGGCGTCGGGCTCGGCCCGCCGGATGATCTCGTGCGTCAGGGGCGGGATGTCGCCCTCGCCGGCGAGCAGGAAGCGCAGCACGTTCTGCCCCGGCGCCTTCTCGCTCCACTCGAAGTAGATGTGGGGCGGCTTGCTGACGCGGTCGCGGACGTCGAGCAGGACCGCAGCGAGGACGTTGGGCACCGACGGGCCGGTCGCGCGCAGGATGTAGTGGCCGCCGACGACGGCGGACCCGACGTGCACGGTCGTCGCGAAGTCGCTCGCGTCGCTGATCTCCACCTCGAGGAAGATCGCGCCCTGCCGGGCGTTGAGGTGGTTGTGCATGCGGACGTCGAGGGACTTCGCGCGGTACTCGTCGCGGTCCCCGGCGTTGATCTTGTTGGCGATGAAACGCAGCGGCTGGGGGCCGAGCGCGGCGTCGTCGAGGATCGCCCGCGCGCTGTCGTCGTAGACGACCCGCTGCACGCGCAGCTCGGTCGAGCGCACGATGCGCGACCAGACGCTGATGACGACGATGAGGGCGATGAAGATCAGGGCGATGACGAGACCCTCGGGGCGCTGCTCGATCGTGATCGTGATCGTGTAGACGAAGATCGCGCTGACGACGGCGAAGAAGGCGGCTGCCGCGCGGTGGCCGCGCCGTAGCTCGGTGAGGAACACGGCGATCGCGGCGGACGTCATGAGCGCGAGCACGCCGGTGGCATACGCCCCCGCCTGCTCGTCGACGTTGGCCCCGAAGGCCAGCGTCACGACGGCGGCGATGAACGACAGGACGAGCACGAGCGGCCGCGTCGAGCGGGCCCAGTCCGGCGCCATGCCGTAGCGCGGCAGGTAGCGCGGGACGATGTTGAGCAGGCCCGCCATGGCTGAGGCGCCGGCGAACCACAGGATGCCGATCGTCGAGATGTCGTAGATCGTGCCGAAGCCCTCACCGAGCAGGTCGTGGGCGAGATAGGCCAGGGCGCGGCCGTTGGCGGGCCCTCCCGGCTGGAACGCCTCGGCCGGGATGAGCAGGGTCGTGACGAGCGAGGAGCCGATGAGCAGGACGCTCATGATGAGCGCGGCGGTCGTCAGCAGCTTGCGCGCGTTGCGGATGCGGCCCTCCGGCTTCTCCGGCGTGTCGGTCGGGTCGCCCTTGACGAGGGGCATGACGACGACGCCCGTCTCGAAGCCGGAGAGCCCGAGCGCCAGGGCCGGGAAGACGAGCAGGGACGCGCCGATGATCCCGAACGGGGCCGAGTGGGCCGAGGTCATCGCCGTGATCCAGTCGCTGAACGCCGTCGGGTGGTCGCCGATCTCGACGACGCCGCGCACGAGCACGACGAAGCTGAGGCCGAGGTAGGCCACGACGAGGACGACGGCGATCCCGATGGCCTCCTTGAAGCCCTTGAGGAAGATGCCGGCGAGGAAGACGAGCAGCGTCAGCGTCACACCGACCTGGTGGCCGGTCAGGGTGCTCTTGAGGTACGGGTTCTCGATGAGGTGGGCGCTCGCGTCCGCCGCCGACAGGGTGATCGTGATGATGAAGCCGGTCGCGACGAAGCCGATGAGGCACAGCACGAGGATCTTGCTCGGCCAGTAGGACAGCAGCCGCTCGAGCATCGAGAGACTGCCGTCGCCGTGCGGGCTCTCGGCCGCGACGCGGCGGTACATCGGGAGGGCACCGAAGAGCGTGATGAGCACGAGGACGAGCGTCGCGACGGGCGACAGCGCGCCGGCCGCGAGGGCCGCGATGCCGGGCTGGTAGCCCAGCGTCGAGAAGTAGTCGACACCCGTCAGGCACATGACGCGCCACCACGGCTGCACGTGCTGCTGCTCGGTCGCCTCGCGCTCGCGCTCGTAGTAGCCGCCCGGGTCGGCCTCCTCGGCGTCGAGGAACCACCGCATCAGGGGTGTGCGCTCCGCGCGCTGTGTGATCACGGCGGCGAAGTCTAGGGGTCGGCGCTGGGAGCGCCCTACCGGCGGCGCGACCGGGACTGGTAGGAGAGGGAGAGGACGACGAGCCCGAGGGCCCACAACGCATGGACGCCGTTGACGACGAGCAAGACGACGACGGACACGTGCGCGACGAGCGCGGTCCACCAGCCGCGGGTGCCGCGGGGCAGCAGGCGCAGGGCGGAGGCCGTGCCGAGCACGTAGACGAGCGTGAAGCAGCCCGTCGCGAGCAGCATGAGCGGGGTGAGGCCGAGGTCGAGCGCGACCGCGAGGACGAGCGAGAGCATCGAGCCGGCCGTGACGAGGGCGATGCTGCGGCGTGGGACCTGTCCGGCCTCGCCGCCCCGCGCCACCCATCGCGGCAGCGCCCCGTCGCGGGCCAGCGCCGCGCCCAGCCGCGAGCCGCCGGCGTAGTAGGCGTTCATCGCCCCGACCGTCAGCAGCACCGCCACGACGGCGGTCACGACGCGGGCCTGCTCGCCGAGGGCGATGGCCATGAGGTCCGAGAGCGGCGCCTGGCTGTGGCCCGTCGCCGGTCCCAGCACGAGGACGCTCGTCGTCGCGAGCCCGAGGTAGAGCACCCCGACGACCGCGACGGCGATCCCCGTCGCGCGCGGCACGTCGCGGCGCGGGTCGCGGTAGTCCCCGGCGAGCGAGGCGACGGCCTCCCACCCCGCGAAGCCCCAGACGAGCACGGCAGCCGCGGTGGCGACGGCGGCCCACCCGTTCGGGGCGAAGGGGGTCAGCGACGCCGTGCTCCCGTGCGGCAGGGCGACGGCCATCGTCGCGGTCATGAGCAGGGCGAGCACGGTCGCCAGGCCGAGCTGCACGCGGCCCGAGAAGCGCAGGCCGGCGAGGTTCATCAGTCCGGTGCCGAGGATGAGGGCCGCCGCGACGACGACGGTCGTCGTGCGTCCGCCGCCCACGACGTCGGCGACGTAGCCGCCGGCCATCATCGAGGCGGGTGGGGCCCCGACGGGCACGGCGAAGTAGAAGCACCAGCCGACCGCGCCCGCCGCGCGGTCCCCGAAGGCCCGACGGACGTACGTCGACACGCCACCGCCGTCCGGGTGCCGGGCGCCCAGTGCGGCGAACGTGCTCGCGAGCGGCACCGAGAGGAGCACGAGCGCCGCCCACGCGAGCAGCGAGGCGGGGCCGGCGACCTCGGCGGCGAGGGCGGGCAGCGTGATGACGCCGGTGCCGAGCACGGCGCCCACCGACAGGGCAGCCCCCTGTGCGACGGTGAGCGTGCCCCCGGTCGTGGAGTGGCCGGGGGTCGAGGTGGCCCCGGGGATGCGTGCGGTCGTCGCCATGGCTCCAGACTCCCGCCCAAGTGGACCGGTCAGAAGCGCCACTTCTTGCCAGACTGTTTGGGCCAATCCAGACTGGTGGCATGGACCTGCACCTCAGCCTCACCGGGTCGGGCGACCTCACCGCCCAGATCTACGCCCAGCTGCGCGCCGCGGTCCTCGACGGCCGCCTCAGCGGGGGCGACCGGGTGCCGGCCTCCCGTGACCTCGCGGCGAGCCTCAGCGTCTCGCGGGGCACGGTGACGGCGGCCTACGACCGGCTCCTCGCCGAGGAGCTGCTCGAGAGCCGTCGCGGGGCCGGGACCTTCGTCGCGACCGGGTGCGTGCCGCCCGCTCGGATGACCGGGCGACGGGCCCGGGCGGGAGCCGTCACCGCCACGTCGCTCTGGGCGACCGAGCCGGACGTGCGGCCTGCGTCCGGTCCGCGGGGCGCGCTCCACGACTTCTCCGTCGGGGTGCCCGACGACTCGCTCTTCCCCCTCGCGACGTGGCGACGTCTCGTCAGCGGCACGCTGCGCCGGGGCCGCCTGTCCGCCGGCACCTACGACGACCCCGGCGCGAACCGTGGCGGGAGCCGTCTCGAGGCCGAGATCGCGAGGTATGCCGGCGTGTCCCGGTCGGTCGTCGCGTCCGGCGCCGACGTGGTGACCACTGCGGGGGCGCAGCAGGCGCTCGACCTCGTCGCGCGGGTGCTCGTCGAGCCCGGCGACGTCGTGGCCGTCGAGGACCCGGGCTACAGCGCCGCGGCCCGCCTCTTCGCGACCCATCGCGCCGTCGTCCGAGGCGTCCCGGTCGACGGTGAGGGGATCGTCGTCGACGCCCTTCCGGACGCGGCCCGACTCGTCTACGTCACGCCGTCGCACCAGCACCCGACCGGGGTCGCGATGTCACGTGCCCGGCGGATCGCCCTGCTGGAGTGGGCCGTCCGGCACGGAGCGGTCATCGTCGAGGACGACTACGACAGCGAGTTCCGCTTCGCCGACCGGCCCCTCGAGCCGCTGCAGAGCCTCGACCGCGACGGGCGGGTCGTCTACGTCGGGTCGTTCTCCAAGTCGCTGCTCCCGGGGCTCCGCGTCGGCTACGCGATCGCCCCGGCGACGCTGACGCCCGCCCTGCGCGAGGCCAAGCGCGTCACCGTCTGGGACGGCGACGTCGTGACCCAGGGGGCGCTCGCGGACTTCCTCGCCGAGGGGCACCACGCTGCCCACGTCAAGCGCGCGACGAAGGTCTACCGCGCCCGGCGGGAGGCGCTGCTCGAGGTGCTCACGAGCCCCGACGGCCTCGGCGACTGGCTCGAGGTCGTCCCGTCGGCGGCGGGCCTGCACCTGTGCGCCCTGCTGCGCGACCCGGACCTCGACGACGTGGCGATCGCCGTGGCCGCCCTGGCCGTGGGGGTGTTCGTCGAGCCGCTGTCGGTGCGGCACCTCGAGCAGCCGGCCCGCCACGGGTTCGCCTTCGGGGTCGGCGGCATACCCCTGACGGGCATCGGCCCGGCGCTCACCGCGCTGCGTGGTGTCCTCAGCTCGAGCCGGCCGGGACGCCCCGTCGGCGGATGATCGCGAACTGCGTCGCGAGCGGGATGATCCCGAGGATCAGGACCATCGGCACGGCGAAGCCGAGGCGCAGGTTGTCCGAGCCCACGGCTCCGGTCAGCACGGCACCGAGCAGCGCTCCGACGTAGTTGAACTGGTTGAAGCGGGCGACGACCTGGTCGGTCTTGTCGATGCGCTCGCCGGCGGAGTCGGCGTCGCCGGCGGCGATGGCACCCGCCGCCGAGAAGCTGAGGGGCGCGATGGTCGCGACGGCGCCGCCGAGGATCGTGAAGCCGACGACGGCGACCACCCACGTCGGCGCGAAGACGATGACGGCGAGCGCCAGGGCGGCGACGACGCCGCTGATCCGGAGCAGCCACACGGCGCCGTGGCGGTCGACGAGACGGTCGCCGACGGTGCGGGCCAGGAGCGTCGCGACGAGGTAGGGGAGCGTGGCGAGCGCGGTGAGCCCCGTCGGGGCGTCGAGCGTGCCGTCGAGGTAGACCGGTCCCCACGTCGTCGCGGCCGTGTCGACCATGTAGAAGAGGACCATCGCGACGCCGAGGAGGGCGATCCGCCGCCACGGCACGTCGACGGTGGCGTCGGTCTCGGCGAGGCGGTCGCGACGGACGTACGGCGCGGCCAGCGCCGCGACGGGGAAGACGAGCAGCGGGAGCAGGGCCGGGCCGAGGTCGACGCCCGACGTCGCCAGCGTGACGAGCGTGCCGAGGATGCCGCCGGCGGTCCAGAAGGCGTGGAAGGAGGGCAGGATCGGTCGGCGGTAGAGGTGCTCGACGGTGACGGCCTGCATGTTCGACGACGCGTCGACGAGGCCGAGCGCGAGCCCGTAGGTCGCGAGCCCGACGACGAAGACCCCGAAGGCCGGTGCGACGAGCAGCACCGCGAAGCCGGCCGTGGCCACGACGAGCCCCACGCGGACGACCATGGCGCTCGACGAGCGTGCGGCGACGAGCTCGGCGACGACCGAGCCGACGCCCGCGAGGAGCACGACCATGAGGAGCAGGCCGCTGACGGCGAGCTCGTCGAGCGACCACTTCTCCTGGACCTGCGGCAGGCGCGTGGTGAGCGAGATGAAGAGCAGGCCCTGGACGAAGAAGGCGGTGCCGGCGGCGAGGCGTGCCCGCAGCAGGGAAGAGGACTCGGCCCGAAGTGTCACGGTGGGTCACACTGTCGGTCGCCAGACCCGCCGTCAAGACTCATGCCGTGGTTCCTCGAGTCAGCAGCAGGCGTCGCCTCGCCAGTTCGAGCGACCCTCGCGGACCGCCACGGCCGCGATGACGAGCGCCGCGACGGGGTCGAGCCACCACCAGCCGAGGAGGGCGTTGGCGAGGAGGCCGACGAGGAGCACGCCCGAGAGGTAGGTGCAGAGCAGCGTCTGGGTGCCGTCGGCGACGACCGCTCCGGACCCGAGCTCGCGGCCCGTGCGCCGCTGCCACCGCGAGAGCAGCGGCATGACCGCGAGCGACAGGGCGGCGAGCGCGATGCCGACGACCGAGGTGTCGGGCTGCTCGCGAGCCACGACGGCGCGCACCGACTCGACGGTGACGTAGGCGGCCAGGGCGAAGAAGGAGACGGCGATGAGGCGGCGGGCCAGGTGCTCGCGCTCCTCCGGCACGGGGTGTCCGAACTGCCAGAGGATGACGAGCCCGCTCATCACCTCGACCGTCGAGTCGAGCCCGAAGCCGACGAGCGCGGTCGAGTCGGCCACGCGCCCGGAGGTGATGGCGACGACCGCCTCGGCGACGTTGTAGGCGACCGAGGCCGCGGCCAGCAGCCGGGCCCGGCGCACGAGCGCGGCCCGCCGTGACGGCGGCAGGAGCGAGAAGACGGGCCGGGACGGGGTGCTCACCAGTCGGCCCCTCGGCACTCGGACCGGTCGGTCGTCTCGACCTGGAGCGTCGCGTGGGCGACGTGGAAGCGGTCGCGCAGCATGGCGCTCGCGGCCTCGAGCACCTCGGGCGCCGCATCGGCACGGGTCGTCACGAGGTGCGCGGTCGCGACGTCCATGCCGGAGGTCAGCGTCCAGACGTGGAGGTCGTGGACCTCGGTGACGCCCGGCACCTCGCCCAGCGCGGCCAGCAGGTCGGTGGGCTCGAGGCCCGTCGGGGCGTGCTGGCCGAGCACGGCCACGACCTCGCGGCCGAGCCCGACGGCACGCACCGCCACGAAGACGGCGATGGCGAGCGCGACGGCGGTGTCCCACCACGCGCTCCCGGTCGCCCCGACGAGGATCGCAGCCGCGATGACGCCGACCGAGCCGACGGTGTCGGCGACGACCTCGAGGTAGGCGCCCCGGACGTTGAGGCTCTCCCCGGCGCCCCCGCGCAGCAGGAGGAGGGCGACGACGTTGACGAGGAGGCCGATCGCACCGACGACGAGCATGGTGCCCGAGGCGATCTCGGGGCTCGAGCCGATGCGCCCGAGCGCCTCGACGGCGATGTAGACGGAGACCCCGAGCATGAGCAGCACGGCGAGCCCCGACGCGAACACCTCGGCACGGTAGGAGCCGAACGTGCGTCGACCGGTCGTGTCGGCGCGCGTCGCGATGCGCGTGGCGACGAGCGCGGCGCCAAGGGTCACGACGTCGGCGGCCATGTGGCCGGCGTCGGAGAGGAGGGCGAGGGAGCCGGACGCGAGACCGGCCGCGAGCTCGACGCAGAAGAAGGCCGCGACGAGGCCGAAGGCGACGGCGAGTCGCCACCGGTGGCGCCCCCCGGCGTGGACCGCGGCGGCGCCCTGGGCCGGCCCGTGCCCGTGCCCGTGCCCGTGGCTCACCGGTGGCGCTCGCCGTCGTGGAGGGCGTGCTCGCGCGTCACGTCGAGGAGCAGGCGGACGTGGGCGTCGGAGAGCCGGTAGTAGATGTTGCGACCCTCGCGCCGACCGGTGACGACGGCCGAGGCGCGGAGCAGCCGGAGGGCCTGCGAGACCGTGGTCTCGGCGGTGCCGGTCGCGGCCGCGAGGTCGCAGACGCAGAGCTCGCCGGCCTCGAGGAGGGCGTAGAGCATCCGGGCCCGGGTCGGGTCGCCGAGCAGCTTGAAGACGCTCGTGACGCGCGCGAGCTCCTCGACGCCCGGGGCGTTGTCGGTGGCCAGGGCGACCTTCTCGGGGTGCACGCACGGGGCGGCGCAGCCGTCGAGTCCAGTGACGGTGCTCATGGTCGTCCCTCTCATCTGAATGGATGATCAGATGTCACTGTCGTGCCATCTGCCCTCCGGCGTCAACCTGGCGGCAGACTGTCCGACATGTTGAGACTGACGGTCACCGTCCCGAGCGAGCTGACCGAGCAGGTCACCGCCGTGCTCGCCGACTCGAGCGCCGTGAGCACGCTGTCCGTCCTGCGCGGCGCGGCGGTGCGCCCGGTGGGCGACGTCGTGCACGCCGACGTCGCCCGGGAGGGGGCCAACGTCCTCGTCGACCGGCTCCGGGACCTCGGGGTCCACGAGGGAGGGACCCTCCAGATCGAGCCGGTCACGACGTGGGTCTCGCGCGCCGGCTTCGAGGCCGACGAGGAGACGCCCGGGAGCAGCGCCGACGCCGTCGTCTGGGCCCAGGTCGCCCAGCGTTCCTACGACGACAGCGAGCTGAACTGGACCTTCCTGTCCTTCATGTCGCTCGCCACCCTCATCGCCGGCATCGCGATCGTCCTCGACTCGCAGATCCTCGTCATCGGGGCGATGGTGCTCGGTCCCGAGTTCGGGGCGATCGCAGCCCTCGGCGTCGCGCTCGTGCGGCGACGCCCGCTCCTGCTCGCGGTCGCGGCCCGCGCGCTCGTCGTCGGCTTCGTCGTGGCCATCGCCGTCACGTGCCTCGCCGGTCTCGCCGGCCGGGCCCTCGGGTGGATCACCCTCGACGACATCTCCGGCGACCGACCGGCCACCGACTTCATCTACTCGCCCGACAAGTGGTCGTTCATCGTCGCGGTCCTCGCGGCTGCGGCCGGCGTGCTGTCGCTGACGTCGGCCAAGCTCGGTGGCCTCAGTGGCGTGTTCATCTCGGTGACGACGATCCCGGCCGCCGGCAACGTCGCGCTCGGGCTCGCCTTCGGGGCGTGGGGCGAGGTGCGCGGCAGCGGCCTCCAGCTCGTCGTCAACATCGTCGGGATGGCGCTCGCCGGCTGGCTCACCCTCGCGCTCCAGAAAGCCGTGTGGTCGCGGGTGCCGGCACCGCGGTCGCACTCGAGGCTGAGCCGCCGGATCCATGCGGAGCCGCGACCGCCCCGCTAGCGTCGAGTCCGTGATGACGCCGTGATGACGCCGCCCGCGGACTTCTCGACCGACCTGCTCGCCGCGGCCCTGCGCGAGATGTGGGTCCTCGAAGTCCGTGAGATCACCTATGTGCCAGTCGGTTTCGGCAGCCACCACTGGCGGGTCGACGCGCACGAGGACGGCCGCTGGTTCGTGACGCTCGACGACTACTCCGGCGCCCGGGCCGACGTCGAGCGCGGCGCCGCCCTCAGCTCGGCGTTCCGGACCGCCCGGGCCCTCGCCGACTCCGGGCTGGACTTCGTCGTCGCTCCCGTCCCGGCGCGCGACGGGGCGGTCCCCTTCGAGCTCGGCCGGCACCGGTGGGTGTCGATGACCCCGTGGCTCGATGCGCCGCGCCTGCCGTCGCCGTCCGAGCAGACGACGGCCGACCGGCACGCCGTGACCGACGTGCTCGCGCGGCTGCACGCGGCCACTCCTCGTGCCGTCGGCGTCGCCGGCACCGACGACCTGACGCTGCCCGGTCGAGCGCTCCTCGACCGGGCTCTCGCGGCCGACCTGCCTCCGGGCGCCGGCCCCTACGGAGCCCGCGCCCGGGACGCCCTGGCCCAGCACGCGGAGGCGGTGCGGCAAGCCCTCGTCGTCTGGGACGAGCGGGCCGTCCGGGACCACGCCGAGCGCGACTCCTGGGTCATCACCCACGGAGAGCCGCACTGGCGCAACGTCCTCTCCGACGCCGACGGTCTCCACGTCGTCGACTGGGACACCGCCCTGCTCGCGCCCGCGGCCCGCGACCTCTGGCACGTCGCGGGCGCCGAGGGCGTCCTCGCCGACGAGGTGCTCGCCGACTACGCCGCGCTGACCGGTCGGACCGTCACGACCGACGACCTCCGCGCTCAGGCGCTGCGGTGGGACCTCACCGAGGTCGCGCTCTATGCCGCCTGGTTCGGTCGGCCCCACGCGGACGACGCCGACGGGGAGATCGCCTGGGGCGGCTTCACGGAGTCGTTGTCGTCGGTCGGGGCGCGGGCGTCGGCAGGGTGAAGGTCGTCGCCAGCGCACCGTTGACGAGCGAGAGCAGGATGCCGGTCTCCTGACGGATGACGGCGTATCGGCTCTGGGCCACCGGCGAGCCCGCCGTCGCCTCGTCGGACGCGGCCCGGGCGAAGAGTCCGAGCGACGCCAGTCGGCCGTAGTAGCTGGGCGCGTCCAGCCCCGGCGGCGGTCCGTTCGCGCCGAGCCGCTCGAGGTGCTGGGCCATGAGGTCGAGCTGGAGCGCGGCGGCGTTGCCGGACAGCGACATCCGGTCGAGCAGCCGCACGTCGACGACGAGGTTCGAGTAGTCAGCCAGCGCAGCGGGCCGGTTGAAGACGGTGCTCGTCGTCAGGCTCGGTCGCGGGAGCGCCGTGACGGTGACCGTCGGGGTGGCCACGACCGTCGCCGTCGTCACGACCGTCGTCGTCGCGGTCACGGTCCGGGTGTCGATCTCCGTCACCGTCACCGTCTCGGTCGGCACCGGCGTGCCCGTGGAGCCGGCCACCTGGCTGAGGTCGATCTCGGGCTTGCCGGACGAGCACCCGGCGAGGGCGAGGGCAGCCGACAGCGCCAGGGCTGCGGCGACCTTGGCTCGGCGCACGACCGGCTCCTGTGCTCGACGTGGACAGTGGGTCGATTGTCATCGTTGGGCCGCCGCCGTGGGACCGAATGCGCGAATCGTCCGTCAGGTGCGCGCCGCCGCGAGCTGCGGGCGCGTGAGGAAGAGCGCGCCGTCGAGCCGTGCCCCGCGCAGGTCGGCGTCGCGCAGGTCCGCACCGAGCAGGTCGGCCCACCGCAGGTCGGCGTCGCGCAGGTCCGCCGCGATGAGCAGCGCGCCCCGGAGGTCGGCCGTGCGCAGGTCACGGCCGCGGAGGTCGGCGGCGACGAGGTCGGCCCCGGCCCGCATCCGCCGGGGAGGAGGGCGTATGCCGTCACGCCGCCTCCGCCGTGCGCGTGCCGTCGCGCTGGCGGCCCGCAGCAGGCCACCGACCCGGGACCGCACGGCGACGAGGTCCACCGCGAGCAGCTCGTCCGGAGAGGCGGCCGTCGAGGTCCTGACCTCCTCGGCGGACGCGGCGAGGCCGGTCCGCGTCGCCTCGTCCGGCTCGAGCGCGAGGGCGTCACCGAGGTGGGCGAGCATCTCGTGCAGCTGTCGCATGACGGGCAGGACGGCATACATCGTCGGGGCGGTCTCGGGGGCCTCGCGCCACGAGACGCCGCCGAAGGTCACCTGCGAGACCTGCTGGCCTGCGCCGAAGCAGTCGAACGTCACGCACCCGCGCCACCCGCCCTCCAGGAGCCGGTCGTGGATGCCGCACCGGTGGTCGGCGAGGAGGTTGCGGCAGGGCTCACCGCCGGCCTTGTCGACGGGGAAGTCGGCCGACCGGGCGAAGGGGAGCGCGACGCAGCACAGGCCGAAGCACCGCGAGCAGTCGGCCTCGAGCGCCGGCGCCCCGTGGGAAGGGGTGCTCACGGCAGCTCGTCGCTGACCATCGTCGTGCGGTCCGTCCCGCCGCCCTCGGCCGGGGTCTCGTAGCGCACCGGCATCCCGGGAAACCCCGGCGCGAACCAGAAGGTCGCGACGCCGCCGCCGGCGCCGTCGTCGACGGCGTAGCGCAGCGCGTCGACGGTGCCGAGCGGGAGCTCCACCGTGTCGGGCGTGACCGTCACCGCGGACACGGGGAAGGACGCGTGGCCCTGGAGCTGGAGCCACGTCGTGCGCCCCTCCTCGATCTCCCCGTCGCGCCGGCCGTCGGTCCCGATCCGCCAACGCTGCATGGTCGCTCCGTCCTCGTCCGGGGCGACGAACCGGTTGACGCGCTGCCACGACGGTCCCTCGGCGGGCTCCACGAGGAGGGTGATCGTGCGTCCGTCGGGACACCCCGCGCGGATCTCGTCGGCGGTGAACGGCGTCGGCGCGGTGCCCGGTTCGAGCACGTGGGGATCGCTCATCCCGCCAGTATCACGGGCCGTCGGGCACCCCGTCACCGTCGAGGTCGACGACGAGCTTGCCGAGCGTGCCGTTCGCGAAGTCGGCCAGGGCGGAGGGCGTGTCCGTGAGCGAGTAGGCGCGCTGGATCGTCACCGACGTCAAGCCGTCGACCTGGTTCGCGGCGAGCCGGCCGAGCAGCTCCGGCGTCGGGTTCGCGGCGATGGGGACGAAGACGTCGGGCACCTCGGGGAAGCCCTCCGTCGAGAAGACGAGGGTCGACACGAGGGTGCCGCCCTGACGGAGCGTGGGCACGAGGGCGGACGCGTCCCCGGCGAGGTGGATGACGACGTCGACGCCCTCGGGGTGCGTGGCCCGCAGACCCGCCGTGACGTCCTCGCGGTAGTCGATGACCTCGCTCGCCCCGAGCCGCCGGACGAGCTGCTGCTCCGCCTCCGTGGACCCCGTCGCGATGACGTGGGCGCCGGCCTGCGAGGCGAGCTGGACGACCTGGTTGCCGACGCCGCCCGTCGCGCCGGTGACGAGGATCGTGCGGCCCGGCGCCGGGTGGGCCGCCTCGATGCACGCGAGGGCCGCGGCGCCGGCGAGCCCCAGCGCCGCTCCGTGGGCGAAGTCGACGCCGTCGGGCAGGGGCGCGACGCCGATCGCCGTCGGCACCGTGACGTACTCGGCGAACGAGCCGTCGCCGAGGAAGTCCTTCGTCACGACGCCGAAGACCCGGTCGCCGGTGGCGTAGCCCTCGACACCGGGACCGACCGCGTCGACGGTGCCGGCGAAGTCCTTGCCGAGGACGAGCGGGAAGCGGTGCTCGAAGTAGCCCGTGAAGAAGCCGTGGACCACACCGAGGTCGAAGCCGTTGACCGCGGCCGCCCGCACCCGCACCCTCACCTCACCCTCGCCGGGATCGGGAACGTCGATCTCCTCGACGGTCGGGGTGGCGTGGAACTCGTGGAGGACGATGGCGCGCATGGCGGGTCTCCTGGCGGACGCGACGGCAGTGGAGGGTGCGGCCTCGGCCGGGCATCCCCCGCCGTGCTCGAGTCGAGCCACCTCGACGCTACGCCGGGCGCGAACCCGTGTTCGCGGATCGGTGAAACGCGCCGTCAGAGCAGCGAGCTGGGGTCGTCCGGGATGTCGGCGGCATACGACTGGAGCAGCTGGAGCGGCACGATCTCGAGCGCGCGCTCGTGCGTGGCGGCGAGGAAGACCGGCGCGGCGGCCCCGTCCTGGTGGGCCTCGAGCCAGCGGCTCGCCACGACGCACCACCGGTCGCCCGGCGTCAGCCCGGGGAAGCGCCACTCAGGACGGGGGGTCACGAGGTCGTTGCCGACGCTGCGCTGGTGCTCGAGGAACTCGGTCGTGACGACGACGCAGACGGTGTGGCTGCCCCGGTCCTCGGGCCCGGTCATGCAGTAGCCGTCGCGGTAGAAGCCGGTCACCGGGTCGGTGCCGCAGGCCTCGAGCTCGCCGCCGAGCACGTTCCGTTCCCGCGCTGCCATGACCCAAACCTAGTGGCGCGCTGCTCGCTAGGCTGGCCCCATGCTGGGAGTGAAGGACTACGAGCAGGACTACATCGACGCCTGCCGGTCGCGGGTCGAGACCCAGGTCGTGATGTTCCACGAGGTGGCGCAGGCCGCACGCGACCACGGTGACGCCGACGTCTCCCACCTCGAGGGCGCGCTCGAGTCGCTCGAGTACGAGTACTTCAACAACATGCTCATCGTCCTCGACGGCTACTTCGTCCACCGCCTGCGCGGCGTCGAGGGCGAGGACGGCAACGCGCTCAACGAGGTGCGGGTGCTCGTGCGCTCGCTCATGGAGAACGGCGGCACCGTGATGGCCGACCCGCAGATCCGGCTCGACCCGGCGCGCAGCGTCCTCGGCCTGGAGGTCGGTGCCCCCATCACGCTGACCCTCCAGAAGTACCGCCGGATCTCCGACGCCTTCCTCCGCGAGATCGAGAACAAGTTCTCGCGCCACGACTGACCGGGACCCACCGCCCTCCCGTCCGACATGCCCGCAGATCGAAGGAGATCCGCCGTGCCCCGCGCTCCGATGTCCGCCGAGGTGCGACGTGACGCCCTGGGTGTCCCGCACCTGCGCGCCGGCGACGTGATGGAGCTGGCCCGCCTCCAGGGGCGCATCACCGCCCTCGACCGCGCGTGGCAGATCGAGCACCACCGCTGGCGGATGGAAGGACGGACGGCCGAGTACGTCGGCGCCCACGGGCTGCCCTGGGACCGGTTCGCCCGGCAGGTGCTGCTCGAGCCGACGGTGCGGCGCTGCTTCGAGCGGCTCGACCGCGAGACGCGGACGTGGCTGACGGCCTACGTGGACGGCGTCAACGAGACCCTCGCCGAGGGGCTCGCGGGCACGCCCGAGGTCGCGCTGCTCGGGCTCCAGTCGTATGCCGCTGCGCCGCGTCCGTGGGAGCCGTGGACGCCGCTCGGCATCTTCTGGGGCATCCACCTGCTCTTCGGGACCTTCCCGGCCAAGCTCTTCAACGCGCACGTCACCGACCGCCTCGGCGCCGAGGCCCTCGCCCTGTTCCACGCCGAGGGGGTCGAGCGGGCCGAGGCCTCGGGGAGCAACGCGTGGGTCATCGGCGGGGAGCGCACGGCGAGCGGGCTGCCCCTCGTCGCGGGTGACCCGCACCGCACGATCGAGCTGCCCGGCTGCTACCAGCAGGTCGGCCTGGCCTGCCCCGAGTTCGACGTCGTCGGCTTCACCTTCCCGGGGGTGCCCGGCGTGCAGCACTTCGCCCACACGGGCACCGTCGCGTGGGGCATCACGAACGCCATGGCCGACTACCAGGACCTGACGCTCGAGTCCCTCGCTCACGTCGGCCACGGGCCCGACGGATCGCCGCTGCTCAAGGCGCGCGGCATCGACGGGTGGGAGCCGGTGCGCGCCTCGACCGAGACGCTGAGGGTGCGCGGCGAGGCTGACGTGACCGTGCCCGTCGTCGTCACCTCGCGCGGGCCGGTCGTCACCGGCCTCGAGGCCGAGATCGAGCGGCTCGTCGCCGAGGCCGAGGCGCCGCCGCAGTGGACCGACGAGAGCGTCCAGCCGCGCCGGGCCCACCCGGCCCCCCACAGCCTGCGCACGCCGACCCACGTCGAGGAGGACCTCGGCTTCGGCGCCCTCCTGCCCCTCCTTCGGGCGCGGACGGTCGCCGACGTCGAGGAGGCCCTGTCGCGCTGGGTCGAGCCGGTCAACAGTGCGCTCGTCGCCGACGACACGGGTCGCGTCCGTCACCTCGTCGTCGGTCGCGTGCCCGAGCGCGACGAGATCGGGGCGGTGCTGCCCGTCCCGGCGTGGGACCCCCGGCACGTCTGGCACGGCTACCGGCGGGGGCCCGGCAGCGACGTCGACGACGTCATGGTCAGCGCCAACGACCGGGCCAGCGGCGGCGGGCTCGGGGTGGAGTACGCCACGCCCTTCCGGGCCGGTCGCATCCGCGAGCTCGTCGAGTCGGGGGAGCAGCTGACCGTCGACGACTGCGCGGCGATCCACGTCGACACCCGCAACGGACAGGCCGACCTCATGCGCGAGCTCGTCGCGGCGGCCGAGGTCACGGGGGCCGCCGCCGCCGTGCGGTCCGAGCTGCTCGCCTGGGACGGGCACAGCGACACCGGTAGCCGCGGTGCCGCGCTCTTCGCCGCCTGGCGCACGGCGCTCGTGCGGTGGTTCTCCGAGCACCCGGTCCTCTCCGCGCTGCACGAGCCGAGCGGCCACTCCCGCATCTTCGCCGCGTGGACCGACGTCGTGACGCAGATCGGGGTGGGCTGGCACTCGATGGCGCACCTCGGTCCGGCCCACGGCATCGAGGTGGGCGAGGGCGTACGCGTGGCGCTCGAACACGTCGCGGCGCACCGTGACTCGCTGACGACGTGGGGCGAGCGACACTGGCTCGACCCGGTCCACGCGCTCGACGCGACCGGGCGTGCGCCCCACGTCCCGCGCGACCCCGTCGGTGGCGACAAGGGCTGCGTCCTCGCGGCGGCGAGCGCGCCCGGGGTGACGGACCACTGCTACGGCGGACCGGTGGCGCGCTACGTCTGGGACCTCGCCGACCGCGAGGCGAGCCGCTGGGTCGTGCCCTTCGGCGCGAGCGGAGACGCCCGCGACCCGCACTTCGCCGACCAGACGCCGGCGTGGCTCGCCGGCGCGCTGCATCCGGTTCGGCCGGCGACGGGCACTGGGGGCACTGGCGGCACTGGGTAAAGGAGAACTTTGCCCGTCTTTTACTATTTGCGGTACAAAACGTGACTTTACGACGTACTGTTCTCGCGTAGGCCCCCCGAACGGGCCCCGCGAATCGCAGGAGTAGTGAGTCTGGTGACGACGAGCATGACGCCCACGCACGGCGATCCGTTGCGCCACGGCACGCGGCCGCTCTCCGACGGCGACCACGAGCGCTGGCTCCCCGACCCGTCCTGGCCCGTGCCGCCCCGCGGGTGGCAGCTCTGGGCCGCCGCCGGCTCGACCGCACGTCCGGGACGCGCCGGAACTGTCGACTCCGGACCGATCGATGACGAGTCGAACTCGCACACGAGGCCCCGGATCGACGACACTGTGGACGTGAAGTCCGAAATGCCCTATTTGGCGGTTCTCGAGGATGCCTCGTTCACGCTGCCGACCCGCCCGAGCGCCCTCGTCGACCACGAGCGGGTCGACCTGCTCGCCGACCGTCCGGCGCGACGGGTCCCGGAGGGCGCGGTCGCGGGCTTCGCGGTCCTCGGTGCCCTCGTCCTCTTCAGCTGCCTCGTCGGCGGCCTGACCGGCGGCCTCATCGTCATCGGCGTCTCGACCCTGCTCGCGGCGAGCGCGGCGCTCGTTCGTGGCCACCTTTCGCTGTCGCGGGTCGGTGGCCAGCGTGGCGCCGGGCTGCTCCTCGGAGCGGCCGTCACCGCCCTCATCCTGGGTTCGGTCGCGACGCACGACCGTCGCCCCGGTGTCGAGGTCCTGCCGAGCGCGCCCGTGCCGGTCAGCTCCGACCGCGTCACCGACACCCACGCGGCGGATGCCGCCGTTCCCCGGACGCCGTCCGCGACGTCGGTCGCGTCCACGGCGCCGACCCCGCGTGCCATCCGCTCGACCGAGTCCGCCGCTGCTGCGGCCGGGCCGACGCCTGGGTTGCCCACCGTTCCCGCTGAGCCGGCCGAGTCGGCCGAGTCGGCTGAGTCGGACGAGCCGGTCGTCCCGGTCTCCGACGTCACCCCCGCTGCCACGCCTCGGGCCGACGCGTCGGCCCTGGCGTCGGGCTCGTCGACCGGTGGCGAGGCTCTCACCCTCAAGCCCGACGCGCTGAGCCCGTCGGCGGTCGCGCCCGCCGACGGCAAGAGCGGCAAGAGCGACAAGGCCCCGAAGAGCCCGAAGGACCCCAAGATGTCGAAGGCCTCCAAGGACACGACGGCCAAGGACGCCAAGAACAAGGGGTCGAAGAACACGGGGTCGAAGAACAACGGCGGCAAGGACAACGGCGCCAAGAACACCAACGGCAAGGCGTCGGACGGCACGGCGAACGCCAATCCGCAGCCCAAGCTCTCCGATGCCGGCATCGGCGGGTCGGGTGCGGCGACGACGTCGGTCACCGGCTTCTCGACGACCCCCGGGACGCGTGCCCACACGGCCACGCTCCGGGACGTCGCGGCCCTCCCGGTCCGCTGACCGGTCGACGCCGGGACGTGCCCCAGGGGGTATGCCCTCGCGCCACGGTCCCCGGACGCGATCGAGGTGCTCTCGAGCGCCTCGGACCTGTGCCACAGTGACCTCGTGGGGAATTCAATGACCCGGGCCACGATCATCTGGTTCGTCGGCGCCGCGGTCGTGGGGGCGGTCGCCGGCGGCCTGCACCTGCTCCGTTCCTCGATCGGTGGCGCGCACACCGGGTTGGCGCTCGCCGTGTCGGCCTTCGCCCTGACCGCCCTCGCGGCCGCCATGCTCTTCCACGGTGTCATGCTGGCGGCGCGTGAGCAGGACGCCGCAGCCGGGCCCGAGCCCCGCTTCGTGGACGAGCCGCAGGACGAGCTCGGGCGCACGCAGGGCGAGTCGGCGGGTGCCGTGCCCGACGCCTTCGAGCCGGACCAGAGCTCGTCAGACGGGCCGGCTGTCTACACCTTCCGGGGCGGCAAGCCCGTGGGCGACCGCTCCCACCGTCCGGACCGGCGCGACCGCTCGCCGCGCAGCTGACCGCACCGTCACACCCTCCGGGCACAATGGCGGGATGAGCACGGGCCCCACCCACTGGGTGCTGCACGTCGACCTCGACCAGTTCATCGCGGCGGTCGAGGTGCTGCGCCGGCCCGAGCTCGCCGGGCGGCCGGTCATCGTCGGGGGTCGCGGCGACCCCACCGAGCGGGCCGTCGTGTCCACGGCGAGCTACGAGGCCCGTGAGTTCGGTGTCGGGTCCGGTATGCCGCTGCGCCTCGCTGCACGCAAGGTGCCCGACGCGGTGATCCTGCCCGTCGACGCCCCGGCCTACACCGAGGCGTCCGAGCACGTGATGGACGCGCTGCGCGGCCTCGGCGTCGTCGTCGAGGTGCTCGGGTGGGACGAGGCGTTCCTCGGGGTCGAGACCGAAGACCCGGAGGGTTTCGCCGAGCGGGTGCGTGCCGCCGTGCTCGACGCGACGTCACTGCACTGCTCGGTCGGCATCGGTGACAACAAGGTCAGGGCCAAGATCGCGACCGGCTTCGGCAAGCCCCGCGGCGTCTTCCGGCTGACCCGCGAGACGTGGTTCGAGGTCATGGGCGACCGACCCACGATCGACCTGTGGGGCGTCGGGTCCAAGGTGTCCAAGCGCCTGTCCGGTCACGGCATCCACACCGTCCGCGAGCTGGCCGATGCCGACGAGGCCGTCCTCGTCGGCGAGTTCGGTCCGCGCATGGGCGTCTGGTACTCCCAGCTGGGCCGCGGCATCGGGTCCGCCGTCGTCGACGACTCCCCGTGGATCGCCCGCGGGCACAGCCGCGAGACCACCTACCAGAGCAACCTCACGACCCCCGACGAGGTGCGCGACGCCGTGCGTGACCTCGCCTCCCTGGTCTTCGACGACACCGTCAAGGAGGGGCGCCCGGTCTTCCGGGTCACGCTCAAGGTGCGCTACGCCCCGTTCTTCACGCAGACCAAGGCCCGCAAGCTGCCGGCGCCGACGAGCGACCGCGCCGACGTCGTCGCGGCCGCCGTCGCCCTCACCGCGTCGCTCGACCCCGGGCGTGAGGTGCGGTTGCTCGGCGTCCGGGCCGAGATGGTCATGCCCGACGGTGGCGACCCGGTCGAGCGCACCCCGGTGCGCGGTCGGCTCTGAGCGTCGGTCGCTCTCATCTTCGTCGCCTACGGTCGTCCGCATGCCTTCTCGAGATGACAGCGCGATGGACGTCCGGCGGCGGTTCGGCGGCGAGCCGGCCACCGGGGTCCTGTCGACGGTCGCGGTCGTCGTGGTCGTCGTCGCACTGCTCTTCGTCGTGCGCGACGCCGCCTACCGTGCGACGGCATCCGGGGCGGTGGCCCTGCCGTCGGTCGTCGGTGGTGTCTTCGAGGTGGTCGCCGAGCTCGGGATCGTCGTCCTCGCCGGTGTCGCCGTCGTGCTCATGTGGCGGGCCCGCTCACGAGGGCTCGAGCACCTCGCGGTCGCGGTGGTGGCCGCGGTGTCGACGGTGGCGGCCTACGTCCTGAGCGAGGTCGTCAAGGGGTTCGTGCACGAGGAGCGGCCGTGCCGGACGCTCTCGGTGCGGACCGTCGCGTCCTGCCCCGCCGCCGGCGACTGGTCGTGGCCGAGCAACCATGCGACGATCGCCGGCGCCCTCGCCACCGCCGTGGTCGTCATGGCGCCGGTGTGGTGGCGGCTCGTCGTCCCGCTCGCCCTGGCGGTCGGGGCCTCGCGCGTCCTCACCGGCGCGCACTACTGGCACGACGTCGTCGCCGGCCTCGCGGTCGGGGTGCTCGTCGTCTGGTTCGGCACGTGGGCGCTGGCACCGCTGGCCCACCGGCTGCTCGTGCGCTCGGTGGCGTCCGGCCCGCCGGCGTGGCGTCGCCTGCTCGGGCAGCGCTACGTCCCGAGGTATGCCGCGACGGACCGTCCGGACCACGGCGCGGACGACGACGCGGGCGACGACGCGGGCGACGACGCGGACCAAGAGCGCGAGCGGCCCCAGACCGACTGAGCTCGGTTCAGACCCGGGCGGGCTGGGCGCGGCGTGAGCCACCGCGCCGGCCCGAGGGCGAATGCAGGAACTCGACGAGTGGCGCGAGCTCGGGCAGCTCGCCTGCGCTCTGGAGCGACTCCTCGAGCACCGCGTCGTGCGTCGGCGCGGCCTCGCGGTAGAGCGCCCAGCCGGCCTCGGTGAGCTCGGTGTAGATGCCGCGCCGGTCGTCGGCGCAGAGCACCCGGGTCAGCAGGCCGCGGTCCTCGAGCCGGTTGACGAGACGGGTCGTCGCCGACGACGACAGGGCGGCGGCGCGGGCGAGCTGGCTCATCCGCATGTGCCAGCCGTCCTGGCGCGAGAGGGCGTCGAGCACGGTGAACTCGACGACGGACAGCTCGTGCCGGCGCACGAGCTCGCGCTCGAGGGCGCCGTCGATGTGGCCGTGCAGTGCGGCGAGGGTGCGCCACCCGGAGGCGCGCACCTCGACGGCGGAGTCCTCGATACCCATGCGCACCATCATATCGCGCGTTTGCAATATGCCGCGTGTGCAACTAACGTCGCCGCGGTCAAGTAGTTGCACACGCGGCATACCGGCGAGGGTATGGAGGCCCGGTTCGGCCCCGCATCCTGTTCGGAAGGACACGGAAACCCATGCCACTCGGTCTCATCGCCCTCGCCCTCGGAGGTTTCGGCATCGGCCTGACGGAGTTCGTCATCGCCGGCCTCATCAGCACGGTCGCCACCGACATGGGGGTGAGCATCCCCATCGCCGGCTACCTCATCAGCGGCTATGCCCTCGCGGTCGTCGTCGGTGCCCTCGGCCTGACGCCGGTCCTCGGTGCCTGGCGGCCCAAGCGCGCCCTGCTCGCCCTCATGGTGCTCTTCGTCGTCGGCAACGCCCTCTCGGCCGTCGCCACGGGCTACGGGATGCTGCTCGCCGGTCGCGTCGTCGCGGCGCTCGCGCACGGCGCCTTCTTCGGCATCGGGTCGGTCCTCGCGGCGTCGCTCGTCCCGGCCGACCGTCGCGCCGGAGCCATCTCCGTCATGTTCGGTGGGCTCACCCTCGCCAACGTCCTCGGGGTGCCGCTCGGGACGTTCGTCGGGCAGCAGTGGGGCTGGCGGGCGACCTTCGCCCTCATCGCCCTCGTCGGGGTCGTCGCGGCCGCCGGCATCGCGCTGCTCGTGCCGGACACCGGCGCGTCCGACGGACGGCAGACCTCACTGCGCTCCGAGCTCGAGGCGTTCCGGAACCGCCAGGTGTGGTTCTCGCTCGCCATGACCGTCCTCGTCTTCGGCGGCATGTTCGGCGCCTTCATGTACGTCGAGCCGCTGCTGACCAGGGTGACCGGCTTCGACGAGTCGGCGGTGCCGTGGCTGCTCGTCCTCTTCGGTGTCGGCCTCTTCGCGGGCAACCTGCTCGGTGGTCGCTGGGCCGACCGCACCCTGACCCGCACGCTGGTCGTGCTGACGCTCGCCCTCGCGGTGTCGCTCGTCGCGTTCGCGCTGCTGTCGAGCAGCATGCTCGGCTCGGCGGCGATGCTGCTCGCGATGGGCTTCTTCGGCTTCGCGACGGTGCCGGGACTGCAGATGCGGGTCCTCACCCACGCGACACGGTCGTCGACGCTCGCGTCCTCCGCCAACATCGCCGCGTTCAACGTCGGCAACTTCCTCGGCGTCTGGGTCTCCGGCCTCGCCATCAGTGCCGGCCTCGGCTGGACGTCCCCGCTCTGGGTGGGTGCGGCCTTCGCGACGCTGGGACTCGTCGTCCTCCTCGCCGCGAGCGGGCCGCTCGGTCAGAGTGCGGCGGCCACCGACCGACCGGCGGTGCGGCCGCTGAAGAGGCAGCCGCCGAGGAAGGTCCCCTCGAGGGAGTTGTAGCCGTGCATGCCCCCGCCGCCGAAGCCGCTCACCTCGCCCGCGGCATACACCCCGGCCAGCGGCTCGCCGCCGGCGCGGAGCACCCGGCCGGCGAGGTCGGTCTCGAGTCCACCGAGCGTCTTGCGGGTCAGGATGTTGAGACGCACCGCGATGAGTGGACCCGCCTTCGGGTCGAGCAGCTTGTGCGGTGTCGCGACGCGGATCAGCCTGTCGCCGCGATAGTTCCGCGCCCCGCGGATCGCGGTGACCTGGGCGTCCTTGGTGAAGTCGTTGTCCATCTCGTTGTCACGCGCGACGATCGTGCGCCGCAGTGACTCGACGTCGATGAGGTCGTCGCCGGTGAGGGCGTTCATGCCTCGGACGAGCTCGTCGAGCGTGTCGGCCACGACGAAGTCCTCGCCGTTCCGCTTGAACGCCTCGACGGGGGCAGGTGCACCCTTGCGGGCTCGCCCGAGGACCTGCTTGACGTCCTTGCCCGTGAGGTCGGGGTTCTGCTCCGATCCGGAGAGGGCGAACTCCTTCTCGATGATGCGCTGGGTCAGCACGAACCACGAGTAGTCGTGCCCGCTGCGCATGATGTGGCCCAGGGTGCCGAGGGTGTCGAAGCCGGGGAAGTAGGGCGCCGGGAAGCGCCGTCCGCGGGCGTCGAGCCACAGCGACGAGGGACCGGGCAGGATGCGGATGCCGTGGTTGTCCCACACGGGGTCCCAGTTGCGCAGGCCCTCGGTGTAGTGCCACATCCGGTCGGGGTTGATGATGTTGCCGCCGGCGGACTGCGTGATGCCGAGCATCCGGCCGTCGACGTGCGCGGGGACGCCGGCCACCATCCGGGCCGGCGGCGAGCCGAGCCGCTCGGGCCAGGCGCGGCGCACGAGGTCGTGGTCGCCGCCGATGCCGCCGCTCGTCACGATGACGGCCTGGGCCGTGATCTCGAAGTCGCCGACCTCCTCGCGGCTGCTCGGCCGACCCCGGTCGACGCCGTCGGGCGCGAGGAGGCGACCGCGTACGCCGGTGACCGTGCCAGCCGTCTCGACGAGCTCGTCGACGCGGTGACGGAAGGCGAAGGAGACCCGCCCGCTCGCCACGGCTGCCCGGACCCGTCGCTCGAACGGCTCGACGAGACCCGGGCCGGTGCCCCACGTGATGTGGAAGCGCGGCACGGAGTTGCCGTGGCCGTCGGCCCGGCCGTCACCGCGCTCGGCCCAGCCGACGACGGGGAAGAGCCGGTGGCCCTGCTCATGGAGCCACGAGCGCTTCTCGCCGGCGGCGAAGTGGAGGTATGCCTCCGCCCACTTGCGCGGCCAGAAGTCCTCGTCCCGGTCGAACTGGGCCGAACCCAGCCAGTCCTGCGTCGCGAGCTCGAGGCTGTCCTTGATCCCCATCCGCCGCTGCTCGGGGCTGTCGACGAGGAAGAGCCCGCCGAAGCTCCAGAAGGCCTGACCGCCCAGCGACTGCTCGCCCTCCTGGTCGACGAGCACGACCCTCTTGCCGCGGTCGGCGAGCTCGGCGGTGGCGACGAGTCCGGCCAAGCCGGCTCCTACGACGACGACGTCGGCATCCATGCGTCAGATCATGTCATCTAGCGCGTCACTGGCCGGTGGCGCCGTCGACGCACTCGCGGAGCAGGTCCGCGTGACCGCAGTGACGGGCGTACTCCTCGATGAGGTGGACGAGGACCTCGCGCAGGTTGATCGGGTTCGTCGGGTCGAGGCTGACGAGGTCGAGCGACTCCGCGTCGGCCACGAAGGCGTCGCCGTTGGCCGTCTCCTCGCGCCAGCGAGCCCAGGCCTCCGCGACGACGGCGTCCTCGCCGACGGCACCGGTGAAGTCGGCGTCGCGGTCGTCGGCCCGGCGATAGAGGTAGGGCGTGTCCTCCCCGGCCATGACGCGCCGCCACCACGTCTGCTCGACCTGGGCGAGGTGGCGCACGAGTCCGAGCAGCGACATCGTCGACGGCGGCACCGAGCGAGTCGCGAGCTGCTCGGCCGTCAGATCGGAGCACTTCAGCTCCAGCGTGAGGCGGTAGTTCACGAGGTAGTCGAGCAGGGTCGTGCGCTCGTCCCCGAGGAGTGACTCCTGCGACCGCGGGTCGTCCTCGGGGTCGACCCACATGTCGGGATACGTCTTTCCGGCCATGCCGCCCATCGTGGTGCCCGGGGACGGCGCGCGCCAACGGATATCGGCAGGGCGGCATACGCTGTCGGCGAATCTGCCCGTGGCAGAGCGGGACTCCCATGGGAGGGCGGCCGGGCCACGCTGGGAGCATGACCGAACCACTCACGCCCTCGCCGCTGGACGACCAGCTGTCGATGCAGCTGCTCCACCAGCGGATCATCGTCCTCGGGGCCGAGGTCGACGACCCGATCGCCAACCGGATCACGGCCCAGCTGCTCCTGCTCTCGGCCCGCGACCCGCGCGCCGACATCAGCCTCTACGTCAACAGTCCCGGCGGCTCCGTCACCGCGGGCCTGGCCATCTACGACACGATGCGGCTCATCCCCAACGACGTCTCCACTCTCGCAGTGGGGTTCGCGGCCTCGATGGGCCAGTTCATCCTCGGCGCGGGCACGCCCGGCAAGCGCTTCGCCCTGCCCAACGCGCGGATCATGATGCACCAGCCGTCCGCGGGCATCCAGGGGACGGCCGCCGACGTCGAGGTCCAGGCCGCCAACCTCAAGGCGGTCAAGCGCCGGGTCAACGAGCTGCAGGCCGAGCACACGGGACAGACCGTCGAGCAGATCACCCGCGACAGCGAGCGCGACCGCTGGTTCAGTGCGGAGGAGGCGGCGGCATACGGCATCGTCGACCATGTCGTCAGCTCCCTCGCGGACGTCCGCCCCGGCGGTGCCGAGCGGAAGGTGGGACTGCGGTGAGCAGCTACACGATCCCGTACGTCATCGAGCGCACCCCGGCGGGGGAGCGCAGCTTCGACATCTACAGCCGGCTGCTCCAGGAACGGATCATCTTCGTCGGCACCGAGATCGACGACGGCGTCGCCAACGTCGTCATGGCCCAGCTGCTCCACCTCTCCTACGTCGCTCCCGACCGGGAGGTGTCGCTCTACGTCAACAGCCCGGGCGGCTCGTTCACGGCGCTCATGGCCGTCTACGACACGATGCAGCTCGTCCAGGCCCCGGTCGCGACGTACTGCCTCGGGCAGGCGGCCTCCGCCGCCGCGGTGCTCCTGGCGGCGGGGGAGCCGGGACGCCGCTTCGCCCTGCGTCACTCGAGGGTCCTGCTGCACCAGCCGTCCGCGGGCGGACAGGGGACGGTGAGCGACCTCGCGCTGCAGGCCGACGAGCTCCTGCGGGTGCGCGCGCAGGTCGAGGAGGTGCTGAGCCACCACACCGGCCGGTCGGTCGACCAGCTCCGCCTCGACACCGACCGGGACAAGGTGCTGACGGCCCAGCAGGCCGTGGAGTTCGGCATCGTCGACCACGTCATCGAGCGGGCCACGGAGGTGGTGCCCGTCGGGGGATGAGGTGGACCGGGCGATCTTCGTGGACAGGCGCAGCGGGTGGGTGCCAGAGTGCTGGGTGCAAGGCCGAGTGACCCGGCGCCGACCTGACCTACCCGGCCGTCGGCGCCACGCCGAGCGGTCGTGGGGTCATGGCGTTCAGCTACACCGACGCGACGACGTACTGAGCGCCGGGTATGCCGCCATCGACGCCCTCGTGGGCACCGGGCCCATCTCCGTCGCCGCGGCGGGCCAGGCCACTGACGACGGGTTCACGAGCTACAAGGCCCAGGAGGGCAACCCGCCGCGCACCCGGTGGGGTGACTACGGCGCCGCCGCGGTCGACGGCAGCATCGTGTGGATTGCCGGCGAGTACGTCGCGAGCGCCGGCGACGCCGCTCACCACGCCGCACGTGGATCCGCAGCGCCGCGTGCCAGTGCTGCTCGGCCTCCGCGCGGCGACCCAGGCTCCTCCAGGGCCTCGGTCAGCCCGGCCCGGTCGGCGATGTCGTGGAAGATGGCGACGCTCCGCTCGAGATGGGTGCGTGCCTCAGCGAGCTCGCCGGTGTCGCGCAGCATGACGCCGAGGTCGACTGCGGCCATCGCGACCCCGCGCGTCGGGTGCCGCCGAGACGCTCGCTGATCCGTCGCGCTCGCGCAGGGCGATCGAGGCCGACGAGTCCGGCGACGAGGTTGAGGGCGACGTCGAGGGGCGACGTCGAGGGGCATGGTCCGGCGCGATGGGGAGTGCTCCCCATGCTCTCGGCGCGCGCCTGCCGCGCGCCTCCGCCAGTCTCGACGTGCAGGAACAGGCAACTCACGAAAGGGACATCGCATGCGCAGGAACCGACTGACCCATGTCATCGCCGCCGTCGCCCTCGCTCTCGGAGGCCTCGGCGTCGCGACGGCCACGGTGACCGCCACGGCCCCGGCCGCCCATGCCGACGAGTGCTACTCGTGGCCCCGCACCCTCAGCTCCGGCACCTCGGGAGCCGACGTCACGCAGCTGCAGATCCGCGTCGCCGGCTGGGTGCCGCGCGGCCAGGTCATGGGCATCGACGGCTCCTTCGGGGCACAGACCAAGACGGCCGTCGCCAACTTCCAGAAGGCATACGGCCTCACCGCGGACGGCATCGCCGGCCCCGCGACCTTCTCGAAGATCTACGCCCTGCAGGACCCGGACTGCACGCCGCTCCACTTCACCTACGCCGAGGCGAGCGACAACTGCGGCCGGGGGTTCACCGGCACAGCGGCCAACAAGGAGAACATGAAGCGCGCCCTGTGGCGGGCCGAGGCGCTGCGCCACCAGCTCGGCGACCACCCACTCAAGGTGACATCGGGCTACCGCGACTCGGCGTGCAACGCCTCCGTCGGCGGCGCGAGCAACAGCGTGCACCTGAGCGGCGGCGCCCTCGACCTCGTCCCCGGCGACAGCGCGACCTCGATCTGCAGCATCGCCAAGCAGGCGCGCTACGCCGGCTTCGGTGGCATCTTCGGACCGGGCTACCCGGCGCACGACGACCACGCCCACGTCGACATCCGGACGAGCATCGCCTGGGACGCCGACGCGTGCGCGGGCTGGTGACGGTGAACCCCGCTCCCGCCCTGGGTCGTCGCTCCCTCCTCGTCGGCGCGCTCGGCGTCGGCGCGGCGGGAGCCCTCGGGGTCGCCAAGGCGGCTCCCTCGAACGCGGCCGTCACGGCCGTCGCCCGCCCGACGATCGCGTCGTGCGCGACGTGGGGCGCCCAGCCGGCGACGGGCACGGTGAGCATGACCGGGCCACCGCAGAAGATCCTCGTCCACCACACGGCCTCGGCGAACACGACCGACTACTCCCAGTCGGCGGCATACTCCCTCGCCCGCAACATCCAGCAGTGGCACTTCGCCCGGGGCTGGATCGACTCGGGGCAGCAGTTCACGATCAGCCGCGGCGGCTACGCCATGGAGGGTCGCCACCGGTCGATCGAGGGGCTGGGGTCGGGGTCGAGCACCGTCTTCCCCCTCGGCGCCCACTGCACGGGGCAGAACCCGACGTCGATCGGCATCGAGAACGAGGGCACCTACACGACGGCCCTGCCGACGGCGGCACAGTGGAACGCGCTCGTCACGCTCTGCGCCTACCTGTGCCAGGCGTACGGCCTGGGGCCGGAGGACATCTACGGGCACCGCGACTTCCTCGACACCGAGTGCCCGGGAGACGCCTTCTACGCCAAGCTCCCCCAGCTGCGTTCCGAGGTGGCGGCCCGGCTCGGCACGAGCAACCCGCCGCCGGCGCCGACACGCACGTGGCCGACGCTGCAGCAGGGCAACAGCGGGTTCCGGGTCACGACCGCGCAGTACCTGCTGCGCCACTCGGGCCGCGCCGTCACGGTCGACGGCGCCTTCGGCTCGGGCACCAGGGCGGTGGTCGTGTCCTTCCAGCAGTCCGAGGGCCTGACCGCCGACGGCGTCATCGGCCGCGCGACGTGGGAGGCGCCCCTGGCGGTCACGTGCAGCCAGGACCAGACCTCCGACGCGGTGCGCGGGGTCCAGACCGCGCTCACCGCGCAGGGGTATGCCGTCACGGTCGACGGCGCGTTCGGCCCGGGCACCGTCTCGGCCGTGAAGTCCTTCCAGACCGCCCACGCCCTCGACGCCGATGCGGTCGTGGGCTCCAACACGTGGAGCAGGCTGCTCGCGTAGATCGGAGGATCAGATGAAGACCAGCACCACCCGCAGGGGCCTCGCGGGGCTCCTCGCCGCGGCAGCGGTCGCCGTGCTCGGCGTCGTCGCGGCGCCGAGCGCCCTGGCCGCCTCGAACGACGAGATCGCCTTCGACTACTTCGTGTCCAAGGGCCTGACCGAACGCCAGTCCGCCGGCATCGTCGGCAACCTCATCCAGGAGTCGGGCAGCCCGATCAACCCCTACGCCAACCAGCCGGGTGGCCCCGGCATGGGCATCGCCCAGTGGAGCGAGGGCGGGCGCTGGGACACCGACTCCCGCGACAACATGGTCTGGTACGCCGGCCTCAGCGGGCGCAGCCGCTACGCGCTCGCGGCCCAGCTCGACTTCACGTGGTACGAGCTGTCGACGTTCTCCTCCTACGGTCTCGCCGACCTCAGGGCGGCGACGTCGGTCAGCACGGCCACGACCGTCTTCATGCAGAAGTTCGAGCGCTGCGGCACGTGCGCGACGACCCAGCGCATCGCGTACGCCAACGACGTGCTGTCGAAGTACGGCAGCGGTGGCACGGGCGGCGGCACGACGGAGACGAGCCTGCCGGTGCTGCGCAGCGGCAGCAGCGGGGCGGCCGTGCGCACGCTGCAGTACATGCTCAGGGCGTCGGGCCGCAGCGTCACCGCCGACGGGTCCTTCGGCCCCGCAACGGATTCCGCCGTGCGCAGCTACCAGTCCGCGCACGGGCTGTCCGTCGACGGCGTCGTCGGCAACAACACGTGGTACTCGCTGCTGCCCGTGCTGCGCCAGGGCGCGAGCGGGGAGGCCGTCAAGGGCCTGCAGCGTGAGCTCGTCGACGCCGGCTACTCGTTGACCGTGGACGGGTCGTTCGGCCCGGGAACGTACTCGGCGGTGCGCGCCTACCAGACCAAGACCGGTCTGGTCGTCGACGGGGTCGTGGGCAACAACACGTGGGGCAGCCTCATCGACTGATCCGGCTCCCGTCGACGACGGGCCCGGTGCCGCTCAGGCGACGAGCAGCACCGGGCCCGTCGCTGCGTCCGAGGGGGTCGCGATGCTCGTCCCGACGCGCGAGGTGAGGTCGAGGACGCGACCTCCGGTGCCCTCGGAGGTGAGGTCGCGCAGCTCGCGGTGGGCAGCGCCGACGAGGCCGGTGATGCTGGAGCCGAGGGCGACGCAGACCGCCTCGAGCACCTCGGACGACGGCTCCTTGAGCCCCCGCTCCACCTCGGAGAGGTAGGCGACCGAGATGCCGGCGCGCGCGGCGACCTCGGCGAGGGTGCGTCCCTGACGGGTGCGCAGGCCGCGCAGGAGCCGTCCGTAGACCTCGCGCAGCAGCGGCGTCCGGAAGGTGGTCTGGGGGCGCGGGGCGAGCTGGGTCATGGCGGTCTCCGATCTCGGTGCGTCCGTCCAGCGTCGCACGCGAGCACTCGGATCGTGCCGACTGTGGCGGCCGACGGCGTACGCCGTGGGCGAACTCCCCAAACATGTTGACGGCGTTCACTTCGTCGATGAGGCTTGTCGGTGGTGACGCCTAAGGTCGTTGCACGCCGCAACTCACACCTCTCATCCCACCGGCACGACTCACCCGGGGAGCCTTCACATGACCATCACCACCGACGCGCGCGCCGTGCGCGACCGGTCCACAGGTCCGGCCATCGAGGCCGAGCACCTCGTCAAACGCTTCGGCGACATGACCGCCGTCGACGACGTCAGCTTCTCCGTGCCCCAGGGCACGGTCCTCGGTCTGCTCGGCCCCAACGGTGCCGGCAAGACCACCACCGTCCGGATGATGACGACCCTGAGCCGCCCGACGAGCGGCTCGGCCCGCGTCGCCGGCCACGACGTCGTCCGTGATCCCGAGCTGGTCCGCCGCAGCATGGGTCTCACGGGCCAGGCCGCCACGGTCGACGAGCTGCTCACCGGCCGCGAGAACCTCCGGATGATGGGCTCGCTCTACGGCCTGCCGGGGGGTGAGGTGCGCCGCCTGTCCTCCGAGCTGCTCGAGCGCTTCTCGCTCACCGACGCCGGCAACAAGGTGGTCAAGGACTACAGCGGCGGCATGCGACGCCGGCTCGACCTCGCGGTCAGCCTCATCGCCACGCCGCCCGTCCTCTTCCTCGACGAGCCGACCACGGGTCTCGACCCGCGCAGCCGCGTCGAGCTGTGGGACGTGCTCCGTGGCCTCGTGCGCGACGGCACGACGCTGCTCCTCACGACGCAGTACCTCGAGGAGGCCGACCAGCTGGCCGACCGCATCATCGTCATCAACCACGGCCGCATCATCGCCCAGGGCACGCCGCTCGAGCTCAAGGACCAGTCGGGCAAGGCCGCCATCGTCCTCACCGTGTCCCACGCCGACCAGCTCGAGCCAGCACGCGCGCTGCTCGCCGCCCACGTCCCCGAGGTGCACGTCGACGTGGCGGCCCGCCAGCTGACCGCCCCGGCCGACGGGCTGTCCGACATGACGCGCGTCGCGACGGTGTTCGAGCGCAGCGAGATCGTCCTCGACGACCTGGGCCTGCAACGGCCCAGCCTCGACGACGTCTTCCTCAGCCTCACCGGCCACCGCGCCGAGCCGCCCTCCGGCGACGGCGCCGAGTCCTCCACCGAGCCCAGCACGCAGATCGAGGAGCAGCGATGACCGACTCCGCCGTCAAGGACGCCACGCGGGTGGCCCACGTCGAGCCCCACGACTTCCAGCCGCCGGGCTTCGTCCGTCAGGTCACGACGATGGTGTGGCGCAGCCTCAAGCACATCAAGCGACAGCCCGAGATGCTCACCGACGTCACGATCCAGCCGGTGATGTTCGTGCTGCTCTTCGCCTTCGTCTTCGGAGGCTCGATCGTCATCCCCGGCTTCAACTACCGGGAGTGGCTGATGCCGGGGATCATGGCCCAGACCATGGCCTTCTCGGCGTTCATCGTGGCGATCGGCCTCAACATGGACCTCGGCAAGGGCATCATCGACCGGTTCCGCTCGCTCCCGATCTCGAGGGGCTCGGTCCTCGTCGGACGCAGCATCTACAGCATCATCCACTCGAGCATCGGCATCTTCGTCATGTCGCTCACGGGCCTCGCGATCGGCTGGCGCATCCACAACGGCGTCGGCAAGGCGCTGCTCGCCTTCGCGCTGCTCCTGCTCTTCGGTTTCGCCATGATCTGGGTGGGCATCCTCGTCGGCTCGTCGATGCGCTCGCCCGAGGCCGTCAACGGCCTGATGTTCACGACGATCTTCCCGATCACGTTCCTGGCCAACACCTTCGCCCCGACCGTGGGCATGGCCGGCTGGCTGCGCACCATCGCCGAGTGGAACCCGATCAGCTCACTCGTCCAGGCGATGCGTGAGCTGTGGGGCAACGGGCCCGAGGCGCTGCCCGGCGCCGCCCTGCCCCTCCACCATCCGGTCCTCACGACGGTGATCTGGTCGGTCGCGATCACCGCTGTCGTCGCCCCGCTGGCGGTGCGTGCCTTCATCCGCCGCACGACCGACTGAGGGCGGGAGCGATCTCCCGCCGGCTCCGCCGTCGGTTCAGACGGCCGGCATGCAGCGGATGACGGTGACGTCGCCCTCGAGGCGCACGGCCCCGGCCCCGTACGGCAGGAGCAGCACGTCGCCCCGTGCCACCTCGGTGGTGCGGGGCGCGTCCGTTCCCGTCGTCAGGCGGCCACGGCCCTCGACCACGACGACGACGGCGAACGCCGCGTCGCCGCCGGCCGGGGTGTCCGGCGTCGCGCTCAGCACCTCGGCCCGGAAGAACTCCGCCGCCTGCTCGGGCAGCGCGTGGCCCGCACCCGTCACGTCGACCCAGCGGCGCCGCAGTGAGGCGAGTCCGTCGGTGGTCAGGGGCCCGCGGTCGACGCTCTCGAGCGCCCGCGGGACCGTGAGCCCGAGGAAGGCGTGCGCCTCCTCGAGCCCGAAGCGCCGGTGCTCGAGCATGACCGAGAGGTCGGTCGGCTCCTGGAGCTCGAGGACGAACACGCCCTCACCGATTGCATGCGGCTGGCCGCCGGGCACGAGCAGGGCGTCACCCGGCGACACCTCGATCCGGTTGAGCGCGGCGAGGAGACGATCGTCCTGGGCCTCGACGAGCTCGGCCAGCTCGTCGGGAGGCAGCTCGTCGCGGAAGCCCAGCCAGACGCAGGCACCCGGCTCCGCGTCGAGGACGATCCAGGCCTCCGTCTTGCCGTGGTCGCAGTCGAGGTGGGCCGCGGCGAAGGCGCGGTCGGGGTGGGAGTGGACGGGCAGGCGCTCACCGGCGTCGAGCAGCTTCGTCAGCAGCCCCGGCTCGATGCCGTGGCGGGTCACGTGATCGGCCCCGAGCCAGTGGTCGGGGTCGGCCGCCAGGGCGTCGGGCAGGGGCGTCCCGTCGGTGAGCACCGTGAGCCCGCCACCGCCCTCGGCGAAGAGACGCGTCGTCGACGCGAGCCAGTCCTCGGGGCGGTGGTCGTCGAAGCCCCCCGGCACCTCGAGGCCGCGGAAGGCGAGGATGCGCTCGCCGCCCCGGTAGAACCGGTGGGGCGTGTTGGGCGGCAGGCGGGTCGGGTCGGACACGGTGGTCTGTGACACGGTGCTGGCGCTCCTCGGTTCGGTCATCGGATGGGGGTCCCGCGGCGGACGCCCGAGGCGCGGACGATGAGCCGCGTCGGCATGACGACGGTCTGGGCCTGCGACTCGTCGCCGAGCAGGCGGGCGAAGAGCTGCTGGGCAGCCTTCTGTCCCATGGCCGCCGGGTCCTGGTGCACGACGGTGACCGGGGGGTCGATGAGGGCGGCGAGCTCGAAGTCGTCGTAGCCGACGAGCGACAGCGGGAGCCGCAGCTCGCGCAGGGCGAGGAGGGCGGCGAGGGTGATGCGGTTGTTGCCGGTGATGACCGCGGTGATCGGCTCCGGGCCCGTCGTCCACTGGCTCAGCGACTCGTGTACGGAGGCCGGACTGTGCGGACCCATCGAGACGCGTGGGGTCGTGGGCAGTCCGAGGCTCTGCTGCGTCGTGACGAAGGCGTCGCGGCGCTGCCGGGCGGTCCAGAACGCCGGGTCGTCGCCGTAGAAGGCGATGTTGCGGTGGCCGTGCGCGACGAGGTGCTCGACGGCGCTGCGGATGCCGCCGTGGTTGTCACTGAGGATCGTGTCGCGCGGGGTGCCCCGGACGGGACGATCCATGTAGACGATCGGCGTGTGGCTCGCCTCGAGCACGGCGTCCGAGGACGCGCTCTCGTCGGCCGGGACGACGACGATGCCGTCGACGCGGCGGTTCACGAGCGCCTCGATGACGGCGCGCTCTCGCGAGGGCGAGCCCTCGGCCGATGCGGTGATGAGCTGGTGCTGGCGGATGCGCGCCTCGCGCTCGACGGCCGCGCCGACCTGCGAGTAGAAGGGGTTGGCGAGGTCCTCGACGACGAGGGCGATGGTGAAGGTGCGGCCCTGGCGCATGAGGCGGGCGCCGTCGTGGCGCCGGAAACCGAGTCGCTCGATGACGGCCCGCACCCGCTCGGCCGTGTCAGGACGCACGCCCGGCTCGTGGTTGACCACGCGCGAGACGGTCTTGACCGAGACGTGCGCCTCGGCGGCGACGTCGGCCATGGTCGGGCGGGTGGCTGTCCGGTGGTCAGACAACGCTGTCATGCCCGCAGTCTGGTCAGCGAGCGCTCGAATGGCAACGCCAGGGTCTCGTTGAGGGCCGGGCCCGTGACGTTCTGTCCGATCCGATGTCCTGACCGGACAAGATCGGTTCGGGCTGTTGACGGCCTTTGTCGGGTACGGCGAGTCTCGGCCGGGTCGGAGGCGGCTCGGGGTCGCCGGCCCCGACCTGACATTCAGCACGGCTCAACGACGAGCACGGAGGAACCCATGCCCATGAGATCCGGGATCCACAGAGGCGTCATCGCCCTGGCAGTCCTGGCCACGTCGACCGCGGGTGCGGTCGCCGGTCCTGCTTCAGCGAACGCCGTCGGCAGCCCTGCCGCGGCGCCGCTCTCAGCACCCACCGCCGTCGCGGGCGCGGGTGACTTCTCGACCTCGTTCGAGACCGGCCAGGCGCAACCGGCGCTCTCGACCGTCGAGTCCGGTCCCGCCGGCCCGCGGCAGCAGAACGTCTCCGGCACGGCGAGCGCCAACGGCAGCCTCCTCGGCTCGGTCGTCGGCGTCACCGCGAGCGCGGAGAACACCCCGGGCGAGGTCGCGGCCAACCTCGCCGACGCCAACCCCGACAGCAAGTGGCTCGCCTTCGCCTCGAGCGGCTGGGTGCGCTACCAGCTCGGCACGCCGGCCAAGGCCGTCCGCTACTCGCTGACGTCGGCCAACGACTCCCCGGAGCGGGACCCCAAGGACTTCACGCTCCAAGGGTCGGCCGACGGCACGACGTGGACCGACCTCGACCGCCGCACGGGCATCGACTTCTCGGGACGCTTCGCCACGCGCACGTTCGACGTCACGACGGCGGGGACGTACGCGTACTACCGGCTCAACGTCACGGCGATCCACTCCGGGGGCACGGTCCAGCTCGCCGACTGGGACCTCTCCGACGGCAGCACGGGCTCGGGCCCGGCGACGCCGATGAAGACGATCGTCGGCTCGGGCCCCATCTCGGGCTTCAACATCAAGCCGCTCGTCGGCTGGACCGGTGTCAAGGCGCTGCGCTACTCCGGTGGCCACACCGCCGACGGCCGCGGCTACGCGTGGAACCGGCTCTTCGACGTCGACCTGCCGGTCACGTCGAGGACCCAGCTGAGCTACAAGATCTTCCCCGACATGATCTCGGGCGACCTCGAGTACCCGTCCACGTATGCCGCCCTTGACGTCCGCTTCACCGACGGCACCTACCTGTCCGACCTCGGCGCCGACGACCAGCACGGTGTCGCGGGCAGCCCGAGCGGCCAGGGCAAGGGCAAGATCCTCTACGCCAACCAGTGGAACGCCGTCTCGCTCGACGTCGGCAAGGTCGCCGCGGGCAAGACGATCGACCGCGTCCTCGTCGGCTACGACAACGTCGGAGGCGCCACGAAGGACACCCGCTTCGGTGGCTGGATCGACGACGTCGCGGTCCAGGCCGACCCGGCGGCCATCGACGGCTCGGACCTGACGAACTACGTCGACGTGCGGCGCGGCACCAACGCGTCGGGCGGGTTCTCGCGCGGCAACAACCTGCCGATCAGCGCGGTGCCCAACGGCTTCACCTTCTTCACCCCGGTGACGAGCGCCAACTCGCAGTCGTGGGAGTACTACTACCAGTCGGCCAACAACGCGGCGAACCTCCCTGTCCTGCAGGGCCTGGCGGTCTCGCACGAGCCGAGCCCGTGGATGGGTGACCGCAACCAGATGTCGGTCATGCCGTCCATCGCGACGGGTACCCCGACGGGCAGCGCCTCCGCCCGTGGCCTCGCCTTCGACCACGCGACCGAGGTGGCCCACCCCGACTACTACAAGGTGGCCCTCGCCGGCGGCCTCACCGCCGAGACGGCCCCGGCCGACCACGGCGGCGTCTACCGGTTCACCTTCCCCGCCTCGGCGAGCAAGGGCAGCCTCGTCGTCGACACCATCGACGACAACGGCACCTTCACCGTCGACGCGGCGACCGGCACCATGACGGGCTGGGTCGACAACGGCAGCGGCCTGTCCGCGGGCCGGAGCCGGATGTTCGTCTACGGCACCTTCGACCGGCCTGCCACGGCGGTGGGCACGGCTCCGGGTGGTCACGCGGGCACCCGCTACGCCTCCTTCGACACGAGCACGAACAAGCAGGTCGTCCTCAAGCTCTCGACGTCGTTCATCTCGCTCGACCAGGCGAAGAAGAACCACTCCCTCGAGCTCGCGGCCCGCGACTTCGACGCGGTGCGTGCCGCGGCCAAGACGGCTTGGAACGCCCGACTCGGCGTCGTCAGCGTCAAGGGCGCCAACGACAGCGAGCGGACGACGCTCTACTCCAACCTCTACCGGCTCAACCTCTACCCCAACAGCCAGTTCGAGAACACCGGCGCGGCTGCGGCCCCGCGCTACCAGTACGCGAGCCCCGTTGCGGCCAAGAGCGGTTCGGCCACGGCGACGACGACGAACGCCGCCGTCAAGGACGGCAAGATCTACGTCAACAACGGCTTCTGGGACACCTACCGCACCGTGTGGCCGGCCTACAGCCTGCTCTACCCGGAGGTGGCGGCCGAGATCGCCGACGGCTTCGTGCAGCAGTACCGCGACGGCGGCTGGGTCGCGCGGTGGAGCTCGCCGGGCTACGCCGACCTCATGACCGGCACGAGCTCGGACGTGGCGTTCGCCGACGCGTACGCCAAGGGCGTCAAGCTGCCCGACCCGCTCGCGGCCTACGACGCCGCCGTCAAGAACGCGACGGTCCTGCCGACGTCGAGCGCGGTCGGTCGAAAGGGTCTCGACACGTCCACCTTCCTCGGCTACACGAGCACCGACACGGGCGAGAGCGTCTCGTGGGGTCTCGAGGGCCTCGTCAACGACTTCGGCATCGGCACCATGGCGGCCAAGCTCGCCAAGGACCCGGCCACGCCGACGTCGCGCCGCGCCCAGCTCGCCGAGGAGTCGACGTACTTCCTCGAGCGGGCGACGCACTACGGCAACCTCTTCAACCCGAAGGTCGGCTTCTTCCAGGGCCGCGGCGCCGACGGCACCTTCCCGTCGAGCTTCGACCCCGAGGACTGGGGCGGCGACTACACCGAGACGAACGCCTGGAACTTCGCCTTCCACGCGCCCTTCGACGGCATCGGCCTCGCGAACCTCTACGGCGGCCGTGACGCGCTCGCCAAGAAGCTCGACACGTTCTTCGCGACGCCGGAGACGGCGACGAAGCCCGGCGGCTACGGCGGCGTCATCCACGAGATGCTCGAGGCTCGCGACGTCCGCATGGGCCAGCTCGGCCAGAGCAACCAGGTGAGCCACCACATCGCCTACATGTACGACTGGACCGGCCAGCAGTGGAAGACGGCCGAGAAGGTCCGCGAGATCATGCGCCGCCTCTACGTCGGCGGCGAGATCGGCCAGGGCTACCCGGGCGACGAGGACAACGGCGAGATGTCGGCTTGGTACGTCCTCTCCTCGCTCGGCATCTACCCGCTGCAGGTCGGCTCGGCCAACTGGGCCATCGGCTCGCCGAAGTTCGACCAGGTGACGGTCAAGCGCACGCAGGGCGACCTCGTCGTCAACGCGCCCGGCAACTCCGAGCACAACATCTACGTGCAGGGCGTCACCGTCGACGGCAAGAAGCACAAGAGCGTCTCGATCAGCCAGGACGAGCTCACCGGCCCGACCACGGTCGACTTCGCGATGGGTGCCAAGCCGTCCGACTTCGGCTCCCGTGCCCAGGACGCCCCGCCGTCGCTGACGCAGGGCACCGAGGCGCCGACGCCGCTCAAGGACGCGACCGGTCCCGGCCGCGGCACCGCGACGGCGACCGACCTCGCGTCGGGTGCCGACGCCAAGGCGCTCTTCGACAACACGTCGCGGACGTCGGTGGCCTTCACCACGGGTACGCCGTCGGTGACCTTCGCCCTCTCCGGCGTCGGCCAGCGCGCCACCTGGTACACCGTCACCTCGGGTCCCAAGGCCGGCGACCCGTCGGCGTGGCGCCTCGAGGGCAGCAAGGACGACGGCGCGACCTGGCAGACGCTCGACACGCGGACGGCGCAGGTCTTCCCGTGGCGGGTGCAGACGCGTCCGTTCGAGATCGCGCACACGGGGACGTTCACGACCTACCGCCTCGTCGTCACGGCGACCGCGGGTGGTGCGGCAGCGAACCTCTCCGAGCTCGAGCTGCTCACCGACGGCTCCAAGGCCCAGAACACCGGGCTCAAGGTCTCGGCGGTCGAGCCGTTCGAGGTCTCGGAGGACACCTCCTGGTCGGGCACCGTCGCCACCTTCTCGGGTGGCGTCGGCCAGGGCACCTACCCGGCCGACTCGGCCACGGCGACCATCGCCTGGGGTGACGGCACGAGCTCGGCGGGCACCATCGAGCCCGGCGACCTCGGCTCGTACACCGTCCGTGGCACCCACACGTGGGCCAAGCCCGGGCCGTACCAGCCGAAGGTCACCGTCGCGACGGCGAACGACAGCGGCTCCGCCCTCGGCGCCGTGACCGTGCACCAGGCGTCCACGCCGGCGTATGCCGCCGGGTTCGACTCCGTGTGCTTCGGCAACGTCGGCGACGTCGTCCACTGCGACGGCAAGGACGCGGGCCTGTCCCGTGCAGCTCTCGCTGCCGCAGGTGGCGTGCCCGGCAAGCTGCTCACGGTGCCGGGGACCGACCTCCGGTTCTCGATGCCGGGCATCCCGGTCGGCGAGAAGGACAACGCGACGGGTGCGGGTCAGACCCTGCCCGTGACGCTGGCCCCCGGGGCGACGAAGCTGTCGCTCATCGGCACGGGCACGCAGCGCAACCAGGACACGACCGCCACGGTGCGCTTCACCGACGGCTCGACGACGAGCTACCCGGTGCAGTACGGCGACTGGTGCGGATCCGCGCAGTTCGGCAACACCGTGGCCATCGAGATGGCCTACCGCCTCAACGGCACGGGCACCGACGGCTGCCGCGCCAAGCTGTTCGCCACCGCGCCGCTCACGGTGCCGGCCGGCAAGACGGTCGAGTCGGTGACCCTGGCGACGCAGACCGGCGACCCGACGACGGCCGGACGGATCCACGTGTTCGCCGTCGCCGACAACGGCTCGGCCCTCACCGTCGCGGCCGCTTCCGACGCCACCGCGGCGACCGGCGCCGACACCGACGTCACGCTGGGCACTGCGTCGGGCGGCGTCCCCGCGGACACCGGCTACACGGCCCGGGTCCAGTGGGGCGACGGCACCGTGACCGAGGACGCGACGGTGACGACGGCGGCCGACGGCACGGCCACCGTCACGGGCGGCCACACGTGGGCCGCCGCCGGCACCTACACGGTGCGGGTCCTCGTCTCGGACTCCCGGTCCGACGTGCTGAGCTCGCTCACCGTCACGGTCGGCTAGCCCGGAGGCACCGCAGCAGAGCGGCGCGGGGAACACGCCTCCCCGCGCCGCTCTGCTGCGTCCTCACCCGAGGTTGTGGTCGAAGTCCATCCGGTGGGTGCCGTCGGAGTCGACCGTGAGGCGCACCGAGCCCTCGATGTCGGCGAGCTCCTCGGTCCCGCTTCCGGGGACGATGAGGCCGTACTCGTTCGCGCGGTCCGCGCCGCTGGTCGAGGCCGCGTGCACGAAGTTGAAGGCGCCGTGGCGCCCGGCGACCGTGCCCTCGAAGGACTCGAGGGCGACGTACGTGCCGACACCGGAGGTCTGGTCGAAGGCCGACGTGAACTGCGTGACGCTGCGCCCCTCGACGTCACCGGCATACGTCTTGCGCATCCGCAGGTGCCCGGTGGGCAGGGCCGTCGTCACGTCCGGGACGTAGTCGGTGACGTCGAAGTCGGACGTCGTGAAGGTCGAGCTGCTCAGCATGCGCGCATCCGGTTGTTGCGCGGCTGGTGCTCCACCTCGGCGAGACCGAGTTCCTCGAGCAGGGGAGGCAGGTACATGCCGACGCGCCCTCGGTAGCCCTTGCGCAGGCCGTACCAGCCACCGACCGGGTTGGTCTCCGACCGCGCCCAGGCCTCCACCGTGCCTTCCTTGGCCGGCTTCTGCTCGTCGGCGGCCCCGAGCGGGACCCAGTCACCCTGCTCCCTCAGCCACGCGTGGAGGTCGTCGACGACCCGAGCGTCGTAGGTCAGTCGCGTCGAGCCCACCTGGCAGACGAGCTGCGGCGGCTCAGTGTCGTCGGCGCGGTGCATCGTGTACTCCGAGGTGCCCGGCGGGGTGCGCAGGACCCATGGGTCGTCGGTGCTTCCGGTCCCGCTCACGGGGATCCTCCTGGCTCGGGGTCGTCGTCCTCACCCTTTGTACTCCCGCGTCGTCAGGATGGCGTCAAGATCGCGTCAGGACGCCCGGTGCCGGGCCTCTCGCCCGGAGCGGCGGGTGTTGCGTGGAGTCATGACCACTGACTGGCTCGCCGAGCACCGCGCGCCGACGCGAGGGGCGGCCCTGCTCCTGCCGATCGTCGTGGGTGCCGCCCTCGGCCTGTTCCGCGACGGGATGAACCAGAGCACCGCCGCCATGGTGCTCGTCCTCACGGTCGTCGCGGCCGCCGCCACGGGCGACCGGGTCGCCGGTGTCGCCGCGGCGCTCGCGGCCGCCGGTGCCTTCGACTTCTTCCTCACGGAGCCGTTCTACTCGCTCTCGATCCACCACCGGGACGACCTCGAGCTCGCCCTGGCGCTCGTCGTCGTGGGCCTAGCCGTCACCGAGATCGCGCTGTGGGGGCGTCGCCAGCAGGCCGCCGCCCAGCGCCGGGACGGCTACATCTCCGGCTTGACCCAGCTGCTCGACCTGCCGCCCGACACGACCGAGCAGGCCCGGTCCGCAGCCATCGCGACCGCGATCACCACGGTGCTCGGTGCCGACCGCTGCACGTGGGACACGGGTCACCCCCGCTGGAACGACGCCGTCATCGGGGCTGACGGCCAGGTGACGACGGGAGGACGACGGCTCCCTGTCGAGCGCACCGGGCTGCCCACCGACGGTTACACGGCGGTCGTCGTCCGTCGCGGCACCGACGTCGTCGGTCACTTCCGGGTGACCGCGTCGACCCACGTCGTGCGGCCCACCCCGGAGCAGCTGAGGGTCGCCGTGCTCCTAGCGGACCGGATGGCGAACGCACGAGCGCCGCGGCCCGCCACCGAGGAGGGGATGGCGGGACGCGGCGCAAGCGTGCGGAGGCGAGGAGCCGGCATCGTCGGCGACCCGTTCGCAACCCCTGAGTAACCTAGGGGCCCGCGCGAGTCCGTTGGGTAAAGAGACGGTCAGGAATTCCTGAGACCGGGCTGGGAAACGACGGAATCAGTCGACCTGTGACCTCAGCCACGCGATATCGGCCGTCTGGCCCTCGAGTCCGCCCGGTGTTTCGCACACGACGGGCGCCCCTGCCGCGCGGATGACGCCAGCGAGAGCCTCGCCGGCGATGTGCCCGGAGCCGAAGTTCGTGTGGCGGTCGGCGCCCGAGTCGAACTCGTCGCGCGAGTCGTTGGCGTGGACGAGGTCGATGCGCCCGGTGATGGCGCGCACCTCGTCGACGACGGTGCCGAGGTCGTTGCCGCCGGCGTGGGCGTGGCAGGTGTCGAGGCAGAAGCCGACCTGGTCGCTGCCGGACGCCGAGCCGATGGCGTCCCAGAGCCGGGCGATGGCCTCGAGCCGGCGGGCCATGGCGTTGTCGCCGCCCGCGGTGTTCTCGATGAGGAGCGGCACCGGCAGGTCGAGGCCGTCGACGCACTTGCGCCAGTTGTCGAAGCCCGTGGCGGCGTCCTCGTCGGCGCCGAGGTGGCCCCCGTGCACGATGACGCCCTTGGCGCCGATCTCGGCCGCGGCGGTCAGGTGCTGCTGGAGCAGCTTGCGGCCTGGGATGCGGATGCGGTTGTTGAGGCTGGCGACGTTGATCGGATAGGGCGCGTGGACGTAGAGGTCGATGCCCGCGGCCTCGGCGTCGGCCTTGAGCGCTGCCGCGCCACCGGCATACCGGATCACGGGGCCCTTGTAGCTCTGCGGGTCTCCGAGGAAGAGCTGCGAGAGTGACGCCCCGCGCGCCTTCGCCTCCGCGATCGGGTCCTCCTGGTCGACGTGCGCACCGATGTGTAGAGCCATGTCGCCAGCGTATGCCGCCCGGCCGACACCGATTTCGCGCGGCCGTGTCGAGACGGCGCGGGCCCGTTCGACGTGAGGGCATGACGACGACTTCGCGGCCCCAGACCCTGTCCACCTCGCGGCCGACCCGCCGGCAGTGGGTCGCCCTCGGGGTCCTGGCCCTGACGGCCCTGCTCCTCTCGCTCGACGTCAGCGTCCTCTACCTCGCGCTGCCCGAGCTGTCCGCCGACCTCGGCGCCACGACGACCCAGCAGCTGTGGATGCTCGACATCTACTCCTTCGTCCTCGCCGGCTTCCTCGTGACGATGGGCGCGGTCGGTGACCGCATCGGGCGCAAGCGCCTCCTGCTCATCGGCGCGGTGGCCTTCGGCGTCGCGAGCGCGGCGGCCGCCTACGCGTCGAGCCCCGGTCAGCTGATCTTCTGGCGCGCGATGCTCGGCATCGCCGGCGCCACGCTCATGCCGTCGACGATGGGCCTGATCCGGACGATCTTCACCGACGAGAAGGCGATGATGACGGCGATCGGCGTCTGGTACTCGTGCTTCATGGGTGGCATGGCCGTGGGTCCGCTCGTCGGCGGTGTCCTGCTCCAGCACTTCTGGTGGGGCTCGGCGTTCCTGCTCGGCGTCCCGTTCATGCTGCTGCTCGTCGTCGTCGGCCGTCGCGTCCTGCCGGAGTCCGACCGGCACGCCGGCGCCCCGGTCGACGTGGTCAGCTCGGTCCTGTCGCTCGCCGCGATCCTGCCGGTCATCTACGGCTTCAAGGAGATCGCCCGCGGCGGCGACACGACGACGGCCCTCCTGACGATGTCGGTCGGGTGCGCCCTCGGCCTCGTGTTCGTCCGTCGTCAGCGGCGCATCGCCAACCCGCTCGTCGACCTGACGCTCTTCCGCAGCCGCGCCTTCTCGACGGCGCTCGCGGTGATGCTCGTCGGTGGCGTGGTCATGGCCGGTGTGTCGTTCCTCAGCTCGCAGTGGCTGCAGCTCGTCGCGGGCCTCGACCCGCTGGGCGCCGGCCTCACGATGCTCCCGGCCAACATCGCCCTGCTCGTCGGTGCGTCCTCGTCGGCGCGGATCGCCCACCGGCTCGGCACGGCGCGCACCATGGCCACCGGCCTGCTCGTCTGCGCCGCGGGTCTCGCGCTCTACACGCAGGTCGGCCCGGCCCAGGGCCTCGGCCTGCTCGTCTTCGGCATGTGCCTGACCTCCTTCGGGATCATGCTCCCGTCGACGTTGACGATGGGCGTCATGATGCAGTCGGCGCCGCCGGAGCGCGCCGGATCGGTCGCCTCGATGTCCGAGACGTCGGGTGAGTTCGGGATCGCCGTGGGCATCGCCGGGCTGGGCTCCCTCGCGACGTTCGTCTACCGCGACCAGCTGGCGCCGTATGCCGCCGCGCACGGCGGGAGCGCCGCCGCCGCGCTCGACTCCCTCGCCGGCGCCGTCCGCACGGCGACGACCCTGTCGGCCGAGGCCGCCCGCGGCCTCGTCACCGCGGCCCAGGAGGCGTTCACGGCCAGCCTCGCCGTCGTGTCCGGCGTGGGCGCCGCCCTCTTCGTGGCCTGCGCGGTCATCGCCCTGCGGGTGCTGCGCCCGCGCTGATCGCCCAGGGTTGCATAACCTCGTCTTATGTAGTGCATAATGCAGGGATGAGTTCCTCGCGCTTCCCCGCCGTCGTCGACGAGATCACGGTCCGGCTCATCGCCGCCGTCGTGCTCGTCATCGGCGTCGTCGCCCTCGCGACCCAGCAGTGGTGGCTCTACGCCGGCCTCGCCGTGGACTTCAGCCTGCGGGCCACGCTCGGACCCCGGGTCAGCCCGATCGCCCGGCTCGTGCAGCGGTGGATCCGACCCGCCGTCTCCGCGCCGAAGCGACCGACGGCTGGTCCGCCCAAGCGGTTCGCGGCGGCCATCGGTGCGGTCATGACGGTCGCCGCGACCGCGCTCTGGGTCATCTCCCTCGTCACCGGCTCCACGGGGGTCATCGTCGCCGTCGTCGTCATCGGCGCCATCATGGTGCTCTTCCCGGCGCTCGAGTCGATCCTCGGCATCTGCGTCGGCTGCATCCTCTTCTCGGGCCTGATGCGCCTCGGCGTCATCCCCGAGGAGGTCTGCCTCGAGTGCGCCGACATCACGAAGCGTCGTGAGCGCCTCGTCGCCGAGCGCGCGGGCCAGCAGGCGGCCTGACCGCCAGCCGGCGGCCTGACCCTCAGCAGGCGGTCTGACCCTCAGTCGGCGGCCTGACCGTCAGCCGGCGGCGGCCCGCAGCTTCTCGAGCAGCGGCCCGGCGGCCTCGTCGAGGAAGCGCGCCTGGGCGTCCCCGCCGATCTGGACCAGGGCGATGTCGGTGAAGCCCGCCTCCCAGTAGGGGCGCACGGCCTCGACGATCGCGTCGAGGTCGGGCCCGCACGGGATCGAGGCCGCGACGTCCTCGGGGCGCACGAACTGTGTGGCACCGGCGAAGCCGGCCGGGGTGGGCAGGTCGGCGTTGACCGACCAGCCGCCGCCGAACCAGCGGAACTGCTCGTGGGCCCGGGCCACCGCCGCGTCGCGGTCGGGGTCCCAGCTGATCGGGATCTGGCCGATGGCGCGGGCGCCGGAGCCGATGCGCTCGGCGCCGTCGGTGCGGTTCCACGTCTCGACGAGCTCCGCCTCAGGCTGCACCGCGATCATGTGGTCGGCGAGCGGGGCGAGCCGCTCGATCGACGCGTCGCCGCTGACGGCCACGGCCACCGGGACGAGGATGTCCGGCAGGTCCCAGATGCGCGCCGAGTCGACGTCGAAGTACTCGCCGTGGTGGGTCACGAGCTCGCCGGAGTGCAGCTGGCGGATGATCTCGATGGCCTCGACGAGCATCTCCTGGCGGGTCACGACGCCGGGCCAGCCCTCGCCGACGACGTGCTCGTTCAGGCTCTCGCCGCTGCCGAGGCCCAGCGTGAAGCGGCCGTCGGAGAGCAGCTGCATCGTCGCCGACTTCTGCGCGACGACGGCCGGGTGGTAGCGCATCGTCGGGCACGTCACGTAGGTCATGAGCTCGAGGCGCTCGGTGGCCTGCGCCACGGCGCCGAGCACCGACCACGCGTACGGCGCGTGCCCCTGCTCCGTGAGCCAGGGGGAGTAGTGGTCGCTCGAGACCGCGAGGTCGAAGCCGACCTCCTCGGCGCGCACCGCCCAGCGGACGAGGTCCTTGGGGCCGCTCTGCTCGGTCATCAGGGTGTATCCGAAGTTCGTCACGCAGGGGACCTACCCATTCTCGAGGCACTGCGTGTACAAGGTCTGTCCACAGTTGTGGACAGCTCTGTGGATCGTGGCCCGTCGCGTCAGGACGGGCGGTGCCTCCCGAGGAAGGTGCGGATGGCCTCGCGCGGCCGGTCGCGCAGCTCGGTGCCGTGCGTGAACGCAGCGACGTCGTAGTCGAGCTCGCCGAGCAGGTGAGCGGTCTGCTGGGTCATGCGGAAGTCGGTGCAGAAGGACTTGACGGGCCAGCGCAGGCCCATGACGTTGAAGATCGCGTCGCCCGTGATGAGCGTGCGCGACTCCTCGTGGAGCAGCGGCACGTGCCCGGGGGAGTGCCCGGGAGTGTGCACGACCCGGAGGCCGCCGGCGATGGGGAGCACCTCACCGTCGGTCATCTCTCGCTCGACGGTGAGCGGCTCGAAGTCGCGGCCGGGCCGGGAGAAGCGGTCGAAGAGGCGACCGAGCAGGAAGGTGCGGTCACGCGGCGGCGAGGACCCCTCGACGGCGTATGCCGCGTCGTCGTGGTGGATCGTGAAGCCGCGTCCCGTCTCGCGGGCCACGTGCGCCGCCCCGCCCGCGTGGTCGGGGTGGGCGTGGGTCAGCAGCAGGCGGGTGACGTCGGCGGGGGCCGCCCCGATGGCGCCCAGGGCCGCGATGACCTTGGGCCCCGAGCTCGACAGGCCCATGTCGACGAGCGTCACCTGGCCGTCGTCGTCGCGCAGGATGAAACCGTTGACGAGGTCGCGCACGAGCGGGATGCGCCAGACGTTCGGCGCGAGGGGAACCACGAGGTCCTTGGCCATGGGCCGACCCTAACGGCGACCGGTGCCGCGCGCCCGGGCTGTCGAACGTCGGGTGAGAGGCAGCCGCTCTGCGGGTAGGAGCCGAGGGTGGCGGTCGACGCCACCCAGAGCAAAGGAGGGCCACATGGCCAAGCGAGTCGCATTCCTCGTCGCGAGCGAGGGCATCGAGCAGGTCGAGCTGACCGAGCCGTGGAAGGCCGTGACCGACGCCGGGCACGAGGCCGTCGTCGTCAGCCCCGAGGCCGGTGAGGTGCAGATGTTCAACCACCTCGACAAGGCGGACACCAAGGCCGTCGACGTCACGGTCGCCGACGCGACGGTCGAGGACTTCGACGCCCTTGTGCTGCCCGGCGGGGTCGCCAACCCCGACAACCTGCGCACGCACGCCGACGCCGTGGCGCTCGTGCGCGACTTCGTCGCGTCCGGCCGTCCCGTCGCCGCGATCTGCCACGCGCCGTGGACCCTCATCGAGGCCGACGTCGTCAAGGGCCGCCGCCTCACGTCCTGGCCGAGCCTGCAGACCGACATCCGCAACGCCGGTGGCGAGTGGACCGACGAGTCCCTCGTCGTCGACGGCAACCTCATCACGAGCCGCAACCCCGACGACCTGCCCGACTTCTGCGGCGCCGTCGTCGAGGTGCTCGAGCACGGCTCGGCTGCCGCCACGGCCGCACCCTCCGCCTGAGGGCCCAGCCTGGGGCTCAGCCGAACCCGTGGCGGGCCAGCGGGTGGAGCAGCTCGCGCTCCTCGTAGGCGAGGTGTGACAGGAGCGTGTCGGTGAGCAGGTCTAGGGCGCGCTGGATCTCGTCCAGCGCGTCCTGGCCGGCCCGGCCGTAGGACTCGCTCCCGACGAGCCCGACGAGGGCGTCGTCGACCTGCTCGAGCACGTCCGAGATGACGTGGTGCTCCTCCTCGAGCCGGTCGATGACCGGGCCGAGATCGGGCTCGGCGCCGCGCAGGTGCACGAAGATGCTCCGGTCCTCGAGGGTGTGGTGTCCGGTGACGAGGCGGCAGTACGTCTCGCAGTAGGCGCCGAGAGTCCAGTTGTTCTGCCGCATCGCCATCGTGTTGATGACCGACCGTGCGGCCCCGGTCGATATCGCGCCGCGGCGCACCTGGCCGACGATGTCGCGCAGCTGGGCCAGCTCGCCCCGCAGGTGGTCGTGCACGTCGACGAGGTGCTGCGGGACGGCCTGCTCGGCGGCGGAGTATGCCGCGTGCTCGGGCTTGGCGGTCACGGGACGGTCGTCCTCCCGCCAGGGGAACGTGGGGCTGAGCCGGACCCCGTCGTCCGGTGTCGCGCGGACCGTGAGTGGGGCGCCGTCGATCGGGGTCGCGGAGGCTGGCGGGGCCGAGGGCTCGGCCGCACCGACCCCACCGACGCCGGCGCCGGCGGCGCGGCGGGCACGTTCGGCGTCGACGAGGTCACGCACGGCTGGGGCGACCTCGACGGCATACCGCCGCACGACGTCGGGGTCGTCTGTGCCGAGGACGAACGTGCTCATGCCGTCAGCAAGGGCGAGAGCCGCCAGCTGCTCGGCCCAGTCGTCGGCCGTGCCCCGGAGGAAACCACCGCCCGTGCCGAACGAGCCGAAGACGTTGTACATCCGGCGGATCGCCTGCGGGCCGCGACCGGCCCGGTCGGCGGCCTCGTCGATGACGGCGTTCATCCCCGGGAGGGCCTCGGGGTCGGCGTAGCCCATGCTCGGCAGCCATCCGTCGGCGAGGCCGGCGGTGACCCGCAGCATGCGCGGCTTGTAGGCACCGAGCCAGATCTCGACCGGGTGCACCGGGAAGGGGCCGGCGTGCATCCCCCTCACCGAGTAGTGCTCGCCAGGCAGGGTGACCGACCGCGCGCCCGGCTGGTCGGGGTCCTGGCCCCAGACGCCGCGGATGATCCGGATCGCCTCGACGAGCGCGTCGACGGCCTCCCCGGGTGTGCGGCGCTCGCCGCCGGCCGCGACGATCGCGTCCCAGAAGGCGCCGGTGCCGAGACCGAGCTCGGCACGGCCGCCGCTGATGACGTCGAGGGTCGCGATGTGCTTGGCGAGCCCGACCGGAGGCCGGAGCGGCAGGTTGGCGACGTTGGCCGCGACGCGGATCGAGCTCGTGCGCGCCGCGACCGCCGTGAGCAGGGTGGAGGTGTCGAGGTGCTTGGCGTTGTAGGGGTGGTCCTGCACCGTGAAGAGGTCGAGGCCCACGACGTCGGCCAGCTGCGCCAGCTCGAGCGTCTCGTGCACCCGGGACGCGTCGGGGCTCGCGAACACCCCGAAGTGGAGGTCGTGCAGGTAGTCCATGGGTCAGGGTGGCATACGCTCCGGGCCATGAACGGGGACGACGCTGCCGTCGAGGCGCTGCGGGCGCTGATCCGCATCCCGACGGTCTCCGACTGGGACCCGGCGCGCGAGGACCGTGCCGTGTTCGAGGCGCTCCTCGCCGAGCTGCGCGAGCGCTTCCCGCGGCTGCACGCCGCGTGCGAGGTCGAGCGCATCTGCGGCGACGCCCTGCTCGTGCGCTGGCCGGGCCGTACGCGGGAGCCTCCGGTCGTGCTCATGGCGCACCTCGACGTCGTCCCCGTCGACGACGCGTCGGTGTGGACGCACCCACCGTTTGCGGCAGAGGTCGCCGACGGGCACGTCTGGGGCCGTGGGGCGCTCGACTGCAAGGGGTCGCTCGTCGCGACCTGTCAGTCGATCGAGGAGCTCATCACCGAAGGGGTGACCCCGGGCCGGGACGTGTGGCTCTCGTTCGGCTGCAACGAGGAGGTGTCGGGGCGCGCCGCCAAGGACGCCGTCGCGATCCTGCGCGGGCGAGGGGTCGAGCCGTGGTTCGTCATCGACGAGGGCGGCGCCATCGTGCAGGGCGCGCTCCCGGGGGTCGACGCGCCCATGGCCGTCATCGGCGTCTCCGAGAAGGGCACGGTCGACGTCGATCTCATCGCGCGGGGCGACGGGGGCCACGCCTCCGCGCCGCGTCGGATGGGCGCGACGAGCCGGCTGGCCCGCGCGATCCTGCGCCTCGAGCGGAAGCCCTTCCCGAGCCACCTGCCCGACGCCACCGTCGACATGCTCGAGCGCGCCGGCGCCCATGCGCGTATGCCGTATGCCGCGGTCTTCGGTCGGGCGCGCCTGCTGCGGCCGGTGCTCTCCCGGGTCCTCCCGCGGCTGGGGCACGAGACCGCGGCGCTGACCCGGACGACCGTCGCCGTGACCCAGCTCTCCGGCTCGCCGGGCGCGAACGTCATAGCCGCGACCGCCCGGGCCCACGTCAACATGCGGGTCATGGTGGGCGAGACCGTCGACGGCGCCATCGAGCGGATCCGCCGCACGGTCAAGGACCCCCACGTCGAGGTGACGCTGGTCAGCGGCGACGAGCCGAGCCCGGTGTCGCCGACGGACGACACGGCATACGCCCTCCTCGAGTCGACGGTGGGGGAGGTGTTCCCCGGGACGGTGGCGGTGCCGTACGTCATGCTCGCGGCCACGGACTCACGCCACTTCCACCGCGTCTGGCCGCGCGTCTACCGCTTCACGCCGTTCCGGATGACCGACGCGCAGCGCTCCTCGATCCACGGCGTCGACGAGCGCATCGGCGTCGCGGACCTCCACGACGGCATCGCGTGGTACCGCCGCCTCATCGAACAGCTCTAGTCGAGTCAGCTTGAGAGAGAACGAGATCCGTATGTCAGACAGCACGGCCGTCTCCGACGCCGCCCGGGCCGTGGCCCGCAGCCCGATCACCAAGGTCGTCGGCTTCCTCATCTGCGTCGAGCTCGCGAGCGGCGTGCTGCAGGGCTACTACACCCCGATCTTCACCGACATCGCGCGGCACCTGTCGATCAAGGACGCCGACGTCAACTGGTTCGAGGCCGCCCAGCTCATCGTGTCGGCGCTCGTCGTGCCGCTCCTCGCGCGGCTCGGCGACCTCATCGGGCACCGCAAGGTGCTCCTGCTCTCGACGGTCGTCACGGCGGTGGCCTCGTGGGGCGTCGCCTTCGCGCCGACCTTCGGTCTCTTCCTCGTGGCGTGGGCGATCCAGGGCTTCTACGTCGTGTGGCTCCCGATGGAGGTCGCGATCATCCACCGCCGGACCGGCGGCTCCGAGCGGCGCGTCCGCGGTGCCGCGGGACTGCTCGTGGCCGGGCTCGAGCTCGGGGTCATCGCCGGCGCCCTGACGAGTGGCGCCCTCGCCGAGTCGCTCGGCATGACCGCCCTGCTCGCGCTGCCGGCCGTCGTCGTGACCCTGGCTCTCGTCGCGATCTGGTTCGGCGTCGAGGAGTCTCCCGTGCTCGCCCACGGCACCGTCGACTGGCGCGGCTTCTGGCTCATCACCCTCGCCCTCGGCCTCGTCATGGGTGGCCTCGTCATGCTGCGCGTCCTCGGGCCGGGGAGCCCGTGGCCGTGGGTGCTCGTCCTGCTCGGCGCTGCCGCCTTCGTGCCGTTCGCACGGGCCGAGCTCGCCCACCCGGAGCCGCTCGTGGACCTGCGCATCCTCGGGGCGCGTGGCCAGTGGCCCGTCCAGGCGACGGCCTTCCTCTTCGGCGTCTCGGTGCTCGGCGCGCAGATCCCGCTGTCGACCTTCGCGCGCACCGACCCGGCCGTCACCGGCTACGGCCTCGGTGCCTCGGCGGGCAAGGTGTCGATCATCATCGGCGGCTACGTCCTGTCGCTCGCCGTCGGGGCCCTGATGCTCCACCTGCTCGCGCACCGGACGGGGACGCGGGTGGCCATGGTCGTGGCGGCGGTCCTCGTCGCGGTCGGCTACCTGCTGTTCCTGCCCTTCCACGACACCCTCGCCCAGACGATGACGAACATGGTCATCGCGGGACTCGGGTCCGGAGCGCTCGTCGCGGGGCTGCCCACGGCCGCGGCCGCGCAGGCGCCACCGACCCACACCGGCCTGACGACGGGGATGACGAACACGACCAAGACGATCGGCGGAGCGTTCGCCTCGAGCGTCTTCGCGATCGCGCTCGCCTCGACGGGCACCGTCGACGCGGAGGCGACCGCCCACGCGTCACTGTCCGGCTACCTCACGGTGTGGGCGATCTGCGGTGTCACGGCCCTCGTCGCAGCGGTGTTCCTGGCCGTCGTGCGACCGGTCAGCGACCGGTCCGCTGTCGCTGCGCCCGGCTGAGCACGTCGCCGGCCACCTGGGTGACGGGCGCGCCACGCTGCTCCGCCTCGGTGATGAGCAGCTCATAGGCCGTCGCCATGTCGATCCCCTCCAGGTGTGCGAGGGCCCCCTTGGCCTGCTCGATGACGACCCGCCCGAGGAGGGCTTCGCGCAGCGACTCGGTGATCCGGTGCTGGTCGACCGACTGGCTCTGCAGGATGACGATCGTCGACATGTCGGTGAACGCCTGGGCCATCACGCGTTGCGCGTCGTCGAGCGCGGCATCGCTGCGGGTGAAGACGTTGAGGGCGCCGAGGGCGCGGCCGTGCCACAGGAGGGGGAAGGCGTGCACCGCGGCGAAGCCGGCCCGCACGATCGCCTCACCCGCGATCGGCCAGCGCAGCTGGATGACGCTCGCTCCGAGGGCGACGACCGGAGCGGCCGACCGATGGCACTCGACGCACGGGCCCTCGTCCTGACCCACCTGCAGGGCCTCGAGCTCGGCCACCCCGTGCGACGTCGACACGAGCAGCTCGAGGGAGTCGTCCGGCGCCTGCACGATGAGACCCATCGCATCGACGCCGAGGGAGGACGAGCCGTCGCGCAGCAGGCGCGTCAGCAGGTCGGTGACGTCGTGGCTGTCGACCATGGCGGCCGTGGCCTCGGCGAGGACCTGGCTGGTCGATTTCGGGTTCATGCGGGGTCCTTGGTCGTCGGGCCCGTGTCGGTGAAGTCGAGAGTACGGTCGAGCACGAGCGCTGCGATCGCCTCTACGGTCGTGTCCTGCGCGTAGGCGTGGGCCCGGATGACCGCCATGGCGTCCACCGGTTTGACCCCCAGCTGCGCGACGACCATCCCGACGGCCTGGTGCACCTGCTGGCGGACGACCCACGGCCCGACGTCGTCGGTGAGCAGTGCGTTGTGGCCGAGCAGGGCGGCACCCACGGCGTCGGCGAGGAACTGGGCCACGACGGGGTCTCCCGCCACGGCCTCGGGCGACTCGTCGTAGACGATGACGACACCGAGGGAGCGGTCGTCGGGTCGCATCGGTGCGGCACAGACCCAGAGCTCGCCCAGCTCCTGACGCGCCGTCGCCGAGAAGTGCTCCCACGGCGTGGGCTGTCGCAGGTCGGCGGTCACGACACGGCGCGAGGTGAAGGCGTCCCACCCGGGGCCCTCGCCCAGGACCTCCTGGAGTCCGTCGAGCCGCGCGGCCGTGGGGTCGGTCGCGCAGAGCGTCAGGCGGTCGGGCTGGTGGTAGCCCAGCGTGATCGCGGCGCCGGCGCCGCCGAAGACGTCGACGAAGGCGTTGCACAGGCGGGCCGGCAGGGGGAGGCGGTCGACGTCGCGCGCGATGCCCCGCGTCAGGGCCGCGAGCATGGCGGCGCGGTGGCGGGGGTCGGGACCGACGTACTCATCCGTCATCGGAGGCCAGCCTTGCCGGGCTGGACTCCGTGGCGTGCCCTGGCGTGTCACGCACGGTGAGACGCTCCTCTGAGGGGGTGGTGGTCAGGCTCCTGCCGCGACCACTCCTGAACTCTACGCGCCCGCTGTCAGCGCATCTCACTCCCCGAAGCAGCGGCGGCGCGGCCCCGGTGGTGGTGTCATGGGAGCCATGGACATGCCGAAGCACAGCGACGAGGCCAAGGCCCTCTTCCGCGGTCTCGTCAGCGAAGGGCCCGGTGTCGAGGTCAAGCCGATGTTCGGCAGCCTCGGGGCCTTCGTCAACGGCAACATGTTCGCCGGGCTCTTCGGCGAGGACGTCGGGGTCAAGCTCGATCCGGCCGGGCTCGAGGAGCTGAGGGCGCTGCCGGGCAGCGGACCGTTCGGTCCGGCCGGGCGTCCCATGGGCGGCTACCTCTCGCTGCCGCCTGGCCTCGACGACGTTGCCCTGACCGCATGGGTCGACCGCGCCCGCGACCACGTCGCGACGCTCCCGCCCAAGGTCAAGAAGCCGAAGAAGTAGCCCGGTGGCCTCCAGCGACTTCAGGCACTCCGGCGATGCCGGCGATGCCGGCGATGCCGAGTCGGCCACTCGCTCGGAGCTGCGCGCGCTCCTCGGTGACGATTCCGGGGTCGAGCTGCGCCCGATGTTCGGCACCCTTGCCGCGCTTGTCGACGGGCACGTCTTCGCCGTCGCGCTGGACGACGTCATCGGGGTGAAGCTCGACCCGGGTGCTCGGGCCGAGCTCGAGACCCTGCCCGGCTCCGAGGTCCTGACGATGGGCAGCCGGCGGATGAAGGCGTACCGCAGCCTCCCCGCAGGCATGCCGTCCGCTGAACGCCACGTCTGGCTCACGCGGGCGCGTGACCATGTCGCGACCCAGCATTCCTGACCCTGCCTTCCTGACCCTGCGTTCCTGACGCGGCGCGGCCCACTCAGAAGGGTGGTGGGTCGTGCGCGCCGAGGTGGCGATGTCCTGAATCGCCCTGCGACGGTGGGTGATCGGTTGACGTGGTGGGGCTGCCCCGTCCTGCCGGTGGGGCTAGGCCGTCGCGCCAGTTCTTGGGGTGGGTGGTGTAGGTGCGGCCGGTGAGGGTGGTCCAGGTGAGGCCGTCGTCGGGGGTCGGGGTGGAGGTCCAGATGTCGTCGGTCTTGAGGTTGTGGTGGAGGCGGTGTTTGGCGTGGAGGTTGCCGACGCTGGTGGGTCCGGTGGGCCAGGG
>NZ_LMIW01000014.1 GCF_001429185.1 Terrabacter sp. Root85 | reverse complement strand
GATTTTTGACACGCTGTTGAGTTCTCAAGAATCGGACACACACCATCAACCACCTCAACGAGGAGGCCTCCGGGGCAACCCTTCAAACTTACCCGCCGGGGGCTTGGGAGTCAAACCCGCGAAGCGTCTTTCAGGACGACCGGATCCGACCCGCTTGGTGTCAGCGGTCCTGCTCCCCGAGGCTACCCGATCAGATCGAGCACCTCGGTCCTTCTGCCACCCCCGGGACCGGCCTGCTTCGCGTCGCGATCGCTCGCTCGGCGGTGGTGTCCGGTGCTCCCTGTCGGGCTGACGAAGAGAACATTAACCCGGCCCTCCGGAGAAACACAAATCCGCTCACCTCGGACCGCCTGCTCGACACTGAAGGGGCGGATCCCGTTGTCGCCCAACGGAATCCGCCCCATCGAGCAGTCCCAGATGCGTGGGAGGTGCCGAGTTGGGGCACGGCTCGATCCTGACCCACGCGAGGTCTCAGGCGCGTCGCGCCGCCGCCAGGTTGCGTCGACCCCGCTTGATGACCGCGACGCTCCCGTGCAGGAAGTCGCCCTCCCCCAGCACCTGCTCCGGGTCGGTCACCTTGACGTTGTTGAGCGAGGCCCCGCCGTCACCGATCGCCCGCCTCGCCGCGTTCCGCGAGTCGACGAGCCCGACCGCCACGAGGGCGTCGACGACCGACGTCCCCACGGACACGGGAGCGCCGGGCAGCTCGGCCGTGGCGTCCGTCAGTGTCGACGCATCCAGACCGGTCAGGTCGCCCTTGCCGAAGAGCGCCTCGGAGGCCGCCTGGACCGAGGCGGTCGCGTCGGCTCCGTGGACCAGAGTCGTGACGTCGGCGGCCAGCGCCTTCTGCGCCGCGCGGCGGAACGGCTCCTCCGCCACCTGCCGCTCGAGCTCGGTGATCTCGTCGCGGGACCGGTCCGAGAGCGCCTTGAGCATGCTGATGACCGATGCGTCTTCGACGTTGAGGAAGTACTGGTAGAAGACGTACGGGCTCGTCATGTCGGCGCTCAGCCACACCGCGTTGCCCTCCGACTTGCCGAACTTGCGGCCCGTCGAGTCGACGAGCAACGGCGTCGCGAGCGCGTGCACCGATGTGCCCTCGACCCGGTGGACGAGGTCGACGCCGGCCGTGATGTTCCCCCACTGGTCGCTGCCACCGATCTGGAGGGTGCAGCCTCGGCTCCGGTGCAGCTCGAGGTAGTCGAGCGCCTGGAGCATCTGGTAGCTGAACTCCGTGTAGGAGATCCCCTGGTCGCTCTCGAGTCGGCGCGCCACGGCCTCCTTGCGGATCATCTGGTTGACGCGGAAGTGGCGGCCGACGTCGCGGAGGAAGTCGAGCGCGCTCATCGGCGCCGTCCAGTCCAGGTTGTTGACGAGCACGGCGGCGTTCTCGCCCTCGAAGTCGAGCAGCGGCCCGACGAGCTGCTGGATCCGGTTCACCGCGGACGCGATGGTGTCCTTGTCCTGCAGCACGCGCTCCGCGTCGGGCTTGGGGTCACCGATGAGTCCGGTGGACCCCCCCACGAGACAGATGACGTGGTGCCCGGCAGCCTGCATCCGTCGCATGACCGACAGCTGGACGAAGTTGCCGAAGTGCAACGACGGCGCGCTCGGGTCGAAACCGCAATACAGCGTGAGGGGTCCCTCCGCGAGTGCTTCGCGCAGCGCCGCCTCGTCGGTGGTCTGTGCCACCAGGCCGCGCCACTGCAGCTCGTCGAAGATGTCCGTCACGGGTATCGGTGTCCTCTCGTTCGGGTGGGCTCCCTGCCCACCGGCACACAGCCTGCCGTATGCCGCCGCGCCCGGGCCACCGAGTACCGCGCGGTCCCGCATGGCGGGCGTCACGAGCGTCGTCGGGCGACCCCGGGACGGTACGGCGAGACGGTCGGCTCCGCGTCGATCCAGAAGCGCCACGGGTAGGCCCCGCCGTCGCCCCCGGGGCCGCTCACGCCCACGCGTGGGCCGGCGCGCACGGCCTTCCCTGCCGCGGGGTCGCCGGCGCCGAGGGCGAGCGCGGATCCGGGCGCGCACACGTCGACGCCGGAGAGCGCCCCTGTGACCGCGAGCGCGTTGGTCAGTCGTCCCGGTCCCCGGCACCAGTCGCGCTCACGCACGCCCGGCCGGCGCCCCGCGGCAACGTCGTGTCCCGCGACCACCTCACCGGCGCGCAGCAGGACCACGTCGGGGACGCCCTCGGCGCCCGTGACGACGCAGAGCATCCAGTGGTGGCCGTAGGTGAAGTAGACGAAGGCGTGCCCGGGCGGCCCGAAGACCGGGGCGTTGTGACGGGTCGGCCGACTGAGCACTCGTGACGCCGGGTCGACGAGACCGGCATACGCCTCCGTCTCGGTGACGCGCACCGTGACCCCGCCGTGCTGGACGTGTCGCCCGAGCAGGTCGGCGGCCACGTCGAGCACCGGGCGGGCGAAGAACGACCGCGGCAGCCTCCTCACGCGCGGCGACGCCGCACGACGCCGGGGCGGTAGGCCGAGACGTTCGGGTCACCGTCGACCCAGAAGCGCCACGGGAAGGCGGTGCCGTCACCACCCGGGCCGCTGACGCCGACCCGGGGGCCGACGCCGACGCGCTCGGGAGGGGTCCGCTCGCCCTCGGCCACGACGAGGTCGATCGGCTCCCCCACGAGAGGTCGGCAGAAGTCGAGCCCCGTGTGCTCCTTGGTCATCGCGAGCGCCTGCCCGACCCGCCCCGGTCCGCGTGCCCAGTCGCGCTCGCGCACCGGACCCCGCCGGGACCGGACGAGGTCATGGCCGGCGACCACCTCACCGGCCCGCACGAGCACGGCCGAGGCGGCTCCCTCCTCGCCGACGACGAGGTTGACGCACCAGTGGTGGCCGTAGGTGAAGTAGACGTAGGTGAACCCGGGCGGTCCGAACATGGGCTGCGTGCGCGGCGTCTCACCGCGATAGGCGTGTGACCCGGGGTCGAGCGCGCCGGCATACGCCTCGAGCTCGGTCAGGCGCAGCACGACGCCGCCGAACGCCAGGTGTCGCCCGAGCAGGTCGGGTGCGACCTCGACAGACGGCCTGGCGAAGAACGAGCGCGGCAGGCGGGTGTGGTCGAGGCTCACCGACGGCACGCTAACGGCAGGGTCAGACGGTCGCCGAGGTCCACGTCCGGGCGTCGGCGAGACGCTCGCGCGCGAGCACCAGCTGCTCGGTGACCCGGACCGGTGCGGTGCCGCCCTGGGCGTCCCGCGAGGCCAGGGAACCCTCGACCGAGAGGACCGACCGCACGTCGGGCGTCAGGTGCTCGCTGATCCGGGCGAAGTCCTCGTCGGTGAGGTCCCACAGCTCGATGCCGCGCGGCTCGCACTCGCGGACGCACGCGCCGGCCACCTCGTGCGCGACGCGGAACGGGACGCCCTGGCGCACGAGCCACTCGGCGATGTCGGTGGCCAGGGCAAATCCCTGCGGCGCGAGGGACGCGAGGCGCTCGGTGTCGAAGACGAGGGTGTCGACCATGCCCGAGAAGGCCGGCAGCAGGACCTCCAGCGTGTCGACGGCGTCGAAGACCGGCTCCTTGTCCTCCTGGAGGTCGCGGTTGTAGGCGAGCGGGAGCGCCTTGAGGGTCGTCAGCAGCCCGGCGAGGTCGCCCACGAGACGACCGGCCTTGCCGCGGGCCAGCTCGGCCACGTCGGGGTTCTTCTTCTGCGGCATGATGCTCGACCCCGTCGAGTACGAGTCGTGCAGCGTGACGAAGGAGAACTCCTTGGTCGCCCAGATGACGACCTCCTCGGCGATCCGGGAGATGTCGACCGCGGTCATTGCCGAGACGAACGAGAACTCGGCCACGAAGTCGCGCGACGCGGTGCCGTCGATGGAGTTCTCGACGGCGCGAGCGAAGCCGAGGTCGTGGGCCACGGCCTCGGGGTCCAGCCCGAGCGAGGAGCCGGCGAGGGCCCCGGACCCGTAGGGCGAGGCGTTCGCGCGGACGTCCCAGTCGCGCAGTCGGTCGACGTCGCGCAGCAGCGCCCATGCGTGGGCGAGCAGGTGGTGCGACAGGAGGACCGGCTGGGCGTGCTGCAGGTGCGTGCGGCCCGGCATGGCGACGCCGAGATGACGGTCGGCCTGCGACACGAGGGCGTCGACGACGTCGAGGACGAGGCCTCCGACGACGCGAGCGTGCTCGCGCAGGTACATCCGGAAGAGCGTCGCCACCTGGTCGTTGCGGGACCGGCCGGCGCGCAGCCGCCCGCCGACGTCGGGGCCGACGCGCTCGATGAGGCCGCGCTCGAGAGCGGTGTGGACGTCCTCGTCGTCCTCCGCGGGCGTGAAGGCGCCCGACACGACGTCGGCCTCGAGCCGGTCCAGACCGTCGAGCATCGCCTGGAGGTGCTCGTCGGAGAGCAGCCCGGCCGAGTGGAGCACACGGGCATGGGCGCGAGACCCGGCGATGTCGTGCGGCGCGAGGCGCCAGTCGAAGTGGGTGCTCTTGGACAGTGCGGCCAGTGCCTGGTCGGGACCGCCGGCGAAACGCCCGCCCCACAGGCTCACGCGCTCGGCCGGCGCGGCCGCGGCGCCCGGCGCACCCTCCGCCCCCTCAGGACCGTCGGAGGAGCTCGGGTGGGTGGGGTCGGTCATCGCGGGGTTCTCCTCGTGGGTGGGGGTGCGGCAGGCGCCGGCAGGGGCCGGCAGGTGCAGTTGGTCTCAGTCTCGCGTGCCTGCGAGGGACTGCAGCCGCTCGGCCACGGCGCTCGCCTGCTCGGCGCTGCCGGTCACGAGCAGGATCGTGTCGTCGCCGGCGATCGTGCCCACCACCTCGGGGTCGCGGGTCTGGTCGATGGCCGACGCGAGGTAGTTGGCCGCGCCCGGAGGGGTGCGCAGCACGACGAGGTTGACGGCGGCCGCGGCCGACACGAGCAGCTCCTCGCACGTGCGACGCAGACGGGCCGAGGCGGCGTCACCGATGGACCCCACGGCGGCCACCTCACCGCCCTCCCCCGGGACGGCATACGCCAGGGCGCGGCCGCGCCTGACCTTGACGGCGCCGAGCTCGACGAGGTCACGCGAGAGCGTCGCCTGGGTCACCTCGGTGCCCTCGGCGGCGAGGAGGTCGGACAGCTCGCCCTGGCTGTGCACCTCGTGGGCGCCGAGCAGCTCGACGATGCGGCGCTGGCGCTGGGTGCGGCTCACGACGTCGTCTCCCCCGCCGCGTGAGCGGCCTCGAGGATCGCCGGCAGGGCGTCGAGGAAGCCCAGGAGCTCGTCCGCCGAGATGACGAGCGGCGGCGCGAGGCGGAGCGCCGTCTGAGTCACCGCGTTGACGATGAAGCCCGCGTCGCGGGCGGCCGCCATGACGGCCGGAGCAGGTATGCCGTCCAGCTCGATCGCCCGCAGCAGGCCGCGTCCGCGCGTGCCGCTGACGCCCTCGATCTCGACGTCGTCGAGCAGCGCGGCGACGTCGCGGACGTGCTCGAGCAGGTGGTCGCGCTCGATGGTGTCGAGGACGGCGAGGCCGGCCGCGCACGCGAGCGGGTTGCCGCCGAAGGTCGTGCCGTGCTGGCCGGCGGCGAGCAGCGCGGTGGTGTCGGGACCGAACGTGACGAGCGCGCCGATCGGCACGCCACCACCGAGCCCCTTGGCCAGCGTCATGGCGTCCGGGACGATGCCCGACTGCTGGTGCGCGAACCAGTCGCCGGTGCGGCCGATGCCGGTCTGGATCTCGTCGACGACGAGGAGGACGCCGTGAGCCGAGGTCACCTCGCGAGCGAGGCGCAGGTAGTCGACCGACAGCTCGCGGACCCCTGCCTCGCCCTGGACCGGCTCGACGAACAGCGCTGCCGTCGTGTCGCCGACCGCCGCCCGCAGGGCGTCAGCGTCGTTCGGCGGGACGAAGACGACCTCGGGGATGAGCGGTTCGAACGGCTCGCGGTAGGCGGCCTTGTGGGTCAGGGCCAGGGCGCCCGTGGACCGGCCGTGGAAGGACCCTTCGAGCGCGACGATGCGGGTGCGACCCGTGCGCCGCGACAGCTTGATCGCGGCCTCGGTCGCCTCGGTGCCGGAGTTGGCGAAGAAGACGCCTGAACCCGCGGGCGCCGCCGCAACCGCGAGGATGCGCTCGGCGAGCGCGATGGCCGGCTCCGAGGTGAAGAAGTTGGACACGTGGATGGCCGACTCGGCCTGCTTCGTCACGGCCTGCACGAGGGCCGGGTGGCCGTGGCCGAGGGCGTTGACGGCGATGCCGGAGAGCAGGTCGAGGTAGCGCTTGCCGTCGACGTCGGTGACCCAGCAGCCATGGCCGGAGGCGAGGACGAGCTGGGGCGTGCCGAAGACCTGGACCATGGCTCCGGCGTAGCGGCCGATCAGGTCGCTGCCGGCGGTCATGAGTCCTCCTCGGGCGTGGCGGGTGGTCCGGATGTGCGCGGTGGCGTCGGCTCGGAGCCGGTGATGTCGGGCAGGACCATGGTGCCGATCCCCTCGTCGGTGAAGATCTCGAGCAGGATCGAGTGCGGCTTGCGGCCGTCGACGACGTGGGTCTGCGGCACGCCGCCCTCGACGGCACGGATGCACGCCTCGAGCTTGGGCACCATCCCGTGGTCGACGCGCGAGAGCAGCTCCCGGGCTGCGCTGACGGTGATGGTCGAGAGCAGCGAGCCACGGTCGGGCCAGTCGGCGTAGATGCCCTCGACGTCGGTGAGGACGACGAGCTTCTCGGCACCGAGAGCGACGGCGATCGCCGCGGCGGCGGTGTCGGCGTTGACGTTGAGCACCTGCCCCTCGACGTCGAGGTCGGGTGCCACCGTGGAGACCACGGGGACCCGGCCGGCGTCGAGGATGTCGATGATCGCGGACGGGTTGACGCTCTCGACGTCCCCGACGAGGCCGAGGTCGACCTCCTCGCCGTCGACGACCGTGCCGCGGCGCCGCGCGCCGAGCAGTGCCGCGTCCTCACCGGACAGGCCCACCGCGATGGGACCGTGCTGGTTGAGCAGGCCGACGAGCTCGCGCCCGACCTGACCGGTCAGGACCATCCGCACGACGTCCATGACCTCGGGCGTCGTGACGCGCAGGCCGCCCTTGAACTCGCTCTCGAGCCCGACCCGCTCGAGCATCGCCTTGATCTGAGGCCCTCCACCGTGGACGACGACGGGGCGCAGCCCGGCGTACCGGAGGAACGCGATGTCCTCGGCGAAGGCGGCCTTGAGCTCGTCGTCGACCATGGCGTTGCCGCCGTACTTGACGACGACGAGCGCACCGCGGAACCGCTCGAGCCAGGGCAGCGCCTCGACGAGGGTGGCGGCCTTGCCCGCGGCGACGCGGATGGCCGCGGCGTCGATGAGGCCGCGGAGGTCGGCGGGCTGGTCGGAGCGGGTGCTCGTGGTGGTCATGTGCTGTAGGCCGAGTTCTCGTGGACGTAGTCGTGGGTCAGGTCGTTGGTCCAGATCGTCGCGGCCTCGGGGCCGGCGTGCAGGTCGACGAGGACGTGGACCTCGCGCGGGGCGAGGTCGACGAGGGTGCGGTCCTCCCCCACCCCACCGGCGCGGCACACCTGGACGCCGTTCATCGTCACGTCGAGCGTCGTCGGGTCGAAGGCGGCCTTCGTCGTGCCGACGGCCGCGAGCACGCGCCCCCAGTTGGGGTCGTTGCCGAAGATCGCGCACTTGAAGAGGTTGTTGCGGGCCACCGACCGCGCCACCTCGAGGGCGTCGTCGGTGCTCGCGGCGCCGACCACCTCGATGGCGACGTCGTGTGCGGCGCCCTCGGCGTCGGCGATGAGCTGGCGGGCGAGGTCGGAGCACACGGCGGTGAGGCTCTCGGTGAGCTCGTCCCGCTCGACGGAGACGCCCGAGGCCCCGGAGGCGAGGACGACGACGGTGTCGTTCGTCGACATGCATGCGTCGGAGTCGATGCGGTCGAAGGAGACGGATGTCGCGGCGCGGAGCGAGGCGTCGAGGTCTGCCTGGTCGACGACGGCGTCGGTCGTCACGACGACGAGCATCGTCGCCAGTGCCGGTGCGAGCATGCCGGCGCCCTTGGCCATGCCGGACACCGACCAGCCGGCGCCCCCGTACGTCGAGACCTTGTGCACCGTGTCGGTCGTCTTGATCGCGACGGCTGCCGCCTCGTGGCCCTCGGCGGACAGGGCGGTGGCAGCGGCATCGACACCGGTGAGGACCTTGTCCATGGGGAGCAGCTCGCCGATGAGGCCGGTCGAGCAGACGACGACGTCGCCCGCCGAGACACCGAGCACCTCCGCCACGTGCTCGGCGGTGCGGTGGGTGTCGAGGAAGCCCTGGGCGCCGGTGCAAGCGTTGGCGCCCCCGGAGTTGAGGACGACGGCGTCGACCCGGCCGTCGGCGACGACCTGGCGCGACCACGTGACCGGCGCGGCCTCGACGCGGTTGGTCGTGAAGACGGCCGCCGCGTGGCGGTCCGGACCGTCGTTGACGACGAGGGCGAGGTCGGGGGTGCCGCTCGCCTTGAGGCCCGCGGTGACGCCCGCCGCACGGAAGCCCGCGGGCAGCTGAACGGTCGGGTGGCCACTCACGGGGCGACTCCTGCGACGGGGAGGCCGAGGGTCTCCTCGAGACCCAGGGCGAGGTTGGCGCACTGCACGGCGGCGCCGGCAGTGCCCTTGGTGAGGTTGTCGATGGCCGTCACCACGACGACCCGACCGAGCCGCTCGTCGACGGCCACCTGCAGCTGCACGTGGTTGCTGCCCACGACCGAGGCCGTGGCGGGCCAGGAGCCCTCGGGCAGGACGTGGACGAAGGGCTCGGCGGCGTATGCCGCCTCCCAGGCCGCGCGCACGGACGCCGGGTCGGTGCCCGGACGCAGGCGGGCCGTGCACGTCGCGAGGATGCCGCGCGGCATCGGCGCCAGCGTCGGTGTGAACGAGACCGTGACGGGCTCGCCCGCAGCGCGGGAGAGGTTCTGCTCGATCTCCGGGGTGTGCCGGTGGCCGCCTCCGACGCCGTAGGGCGACATGGAGCCCATCACCTCGCTGCCGAGCAGGTGCGGCTTGAGCGACTTGCCGGCACCCGACGTGCCGGAGGCGGCGACGACGACGACGTCCTGGGCCTCGAGCAGGCCGGCGGCGAACCCGGGGGCCAGCGCGAGCGAGATGCCGGTCGGGTAGCAGCCCGGCACGGCGATGCGGCGTGCGCCCGCGAGCCGTTCGCGCGCCACGGTGCCCGCCGGTCCGGGGAGCTCAGGGAGGCCGTAGGGCCACGAGCCGGCATACGCCGTGTCGTAGAAGGTCGTCCACGCGGACTCGGACTCGAGCCGGAAGTCGGCCCCGCAGTCGATGACGACGACCGAGTCGGGCAGCTGCGCGGCGAGCGCCCCGGAGTGGCCGTGCGGCAGGGCGAGGAAGACGACGTCATGGCCGGACAGCGTCTCGACGGTGGTCACCTCGAGCACACGGTCCGCAAGGGGGACCAGGTGCGGGTGGACGCCCCCGAGTCGTTCACCCGCACTGCTGGCCGCTGTGACGGCGCCGACCTCGAACTGCGGGTGGGCGAGCAGCAGCCGGAGGATCTCTCCTCCGGCGTAGCCGCTCGCCCCCGCCACTGCTGCCCTGATCACGATGCATGACTATACACGCTCATGCATATTCGTGCATTCGGGGGGTTCAGCGCTGGACGGCCCCCGTCGCAGACGCGGCCGCCGCGACCGCCGCGTCGCGGAAGTCGTTGACCTCGTCGGTCGTCAGCGTCCGGTCGGGCGCCCGGAACGTGAGGCGGTAGGCCAGCGACCGGTGTCCGGCCTCGATGCGCTCCCCCTCGTAGACGTCGAAGAGCACGACCGACTCGAGCGACTCGCCCGCACCGGAGCTCAGGGCCGTCTCGACGTCGGCGGCGGCCACATCAGCGGCCACGAGCAGGGCGATGTCGGTCATCGCCGGCGGGAACGTCGAGAAGGGCCTGGCCTGGACGGGCTCGGCGCTGGCGGCGACGAGCACGTCGACGTCGAACTCCGCGGCCACCGTGCGCTCCGGCAGGTCGAGGGCCGCGACCACCTTGGGGTGCAGCTCCCCTGCGTGGCCCACGAGCGTGCCGTCGACGAGCGTGATCCGGGCGCATCGGCCGGGGTGCCACGGGGCGTGACCGGGGTCGTTGGCGACGACCACCGGCACGGCGAGCGCGGCGGCGACCGTCTGCACGGCGGCGACCATGTCGCTCCAGTCGGCGGCGCGGCCGGGACCCCACCAGCCGGCCTGCTCCGCCTGTCCGGTCGCGAGGATGCCCGCGCGACGTGGCTGGGCGGGGACGGCGGCATACAGCTGCTCGAGCGTCTCGGCGTCGGGGCGCGCGGCGACTCCCGGGATCGGTGCGGTGCCGATGGCGCCGCCCGGGCGGAACACGAGGCCGAGCTCGTAGATCGCGACGTCCTTGCGCCCGCGAGCGACGTTGCGTCGCAGCGTGTCGACGAGGCTGGCGAGGACCGAGGTGCGCAGCAGCGGCCGCTCCTCCGACAGCGGGTTGGCCAGCCGGACGGCGTGACGACGGTCGTCGTCGGCCGGCAGCATCAGCTGGTCGGCGAGCTCCTCGGCGACGAAGGGATAGCTGAGGACCTCGGTGAGCCCTGCACCCGCGAGCGCGTCGGCGACGACCCGGCGCGCCTTCTGCGCATGGGTCAGGCCGCGGCCGTCGCTCGGCGTCGGCGTGATCGACGGGATGTTGTTGTAGCCGTCGATCCGCGCGACCTCCTCCGCGTAGTCGGGCGCGTCGACGAGGTCGGGGCGCCACGACGGCGGGGTCACGAGGACGTGCGTGTCGTCGGTGCCCTCGCCTGACTCGTCGACGACGCAACCGAGGTCGCGCAGGATGCCGACGACCCGCTCGCGCGGGTAGTCGACGCCCACGATGCGCGCCGGCTCCGTGACGTCGAGGAGGTATGCCGTCCGCTCGCTCGTGCGGTCGACGTCGGTGACGGCGTCGTCGACGGTGCCGCCACCGTGCTCGACGAGCAGGTCGACGGCGAGCTGGGCGGCCGCCGCGGTCACCCTCGGGTCGACGCCGCGCTCGAAGCGCTTGGACGCCTCGGTGATGAGGCGGTGCCGGCGCGACGAGCGCGCGACGGTCGTCGGGTCGAAGTGCGCCGCTTCGATGAGCACGTCGGTCGTCGTGTCGGAGACCTCGGAGGAGGCCCCACCCATGACGCCGGCGATGGCGAGCGGCTGCTCACCACCGTCGGTGATGAGCAGGTCGTCGGTGTGCAGGGTGCGCTCGACGTCGTCGAGGGTCGTCAGCACCTCGCCCGAACGGGCCCGGCGCACGACGACCGAGCCGGAGAGCCGGTCGACGTCGAAGGCGTGGAGCGGCTGCCCGACGGCGAGCATGACGTAGTTGGTGACGTCGACGGCGAGCGAGATGGGACGCATGCCCATCTGCGTCAGGCGCTTGCTCATCCACGACGGCGACGGCCGGGTCGGGTCGATGCCGCGCACGATCCGCGCGACGTAGCGGTCGCACCCGTCGTTGCCGTCGATGGGTGAGTCGTCCTTGAGCTCCACCGGGTAGCCACCTGCGGTGGCGGCCGGTGTCGCGACCTCGGCCGGGTCGCGGTAGCCGCCCTCGGGGCTGCCCTGCGCGTGCCAGTACTCACGGGCGAGGCCACGCACCGAGAAGCAGTAGCCACGGTCGGGCGTCACGTTCGTCTCGACGGTCTCGTCGGCGAGCCCGAGGAGGGCGATCGCGTCGTCGCCGGGGCTCAGGGTCGCCGCGCGCTCCTCGCCCAGCAGCCGGCTGAGCACGATGATGCCGTCGTGGTCGTGCCCCAGACCGATCTCGTCCTCGGCGCAGATCATCCCGTTGGAGACGTGGCCGTACGTCTTGCGCGCGGAGATCGCGAAGCCGCCGGGCAGCACGGCACCGGGCAGCACGCACACCACGAGGTCGCCGACCTCGAAGTTGTGGGCACCGCAGACGATCTCCTGGTGCTTGCCCTCGGTCAGCATCTGGCCGTTCTGGCCGACGTCGACGGTGCACCAGCGGATCGTCTTGCCGTTCTTCTGCGGCTCGAGCTCGAACGACAGGACCCGACCGACGACGAGCGGACCGGTGATGTCGCCACCGTGGAGGTCCTCCTCCTCGAGACCCACGCGGACGAGGCTGGCGGCCACGTCGGCACCCCGGGCCCCGGGCGCGAGGTCGGTGTACTCCGCGAGCCAGCTCAGTGGCATACGCATGTCAGACCCCCATCCCGAACTGCTGCGAGAAGCGGACGTCGCCCTCGACGATCTCGTGCATCCCCTGGACCCCGTGGCGCAGCTGGAGGGCCCGCTCGATGCCGAGCCCGAAGGCGAAGCCGGAGTAGACGTCCGGGTCGATGCCGCAGGTGCGCAGCACCTTGCGGTTGACCATGCCGGAGCCGCCCAGCTCGATCCAGCCGGAGCCGCCGCAGGTGCGGCACGGCTCGGCACTGCCCCACGTCTCCTCGCCGTGGCAGGCGAAGCAGAGGAAGTCGGTCTCCATGCTCGGCTCGGTGAACGGGAAGTAGTTGGCGCGGACGCGGGTGCGCGTCTCCTCGCCGAACATGATGCGCACGAACGCGTCGAGGGCGCCGCGCAGGTGGGCCATCGTCAGGCCCTTGTCGATCGCGAGGCACTCGATCTGGTGGAAGACCGGCGTGTGCGTGGCGTCGAGGTCGTCGGTGCGGAAGACCTTGCCGGGAGCCACGATGTAGATCGGCGGCTCCTGCTCGAGCATGGTGCGGATCTGGACCGGTGACGTCTGCGTGCGCAGCACGAGGCCCGAGTCGACCGGATCGAGGAAGAAGGTGTCCTGCATCTGCCGGGCAGGGTGGTCGGGCCCGAGGTTGAGGGCGTCGAAGTTGAGCCACTCGCTCTCGAGCTCCGGCCCCTCGGCGACCTCCCAGCCCATGCCGACGAAGGCGTCGACGAGGCGCTGGGCGACGAGCTCGATCGGGTGCCGCGAGCCGGGCTCGCGACGCAGGGCCGGCACGGTGACGTCGACGCGCTCGTCGACGAGGATGCGCTCGTCGCGCTCGGCCTCGAGCTCGGCCTGCCGGACGGTCAGGGCCTGGCCGACGCGGCCGCGGGCCTGGCCGACGCGCTTGCCGGCCTCGGCCTTGGCGCTCGGCGGCAGGGCGCCGATCTCGCGGTTGGCGAGGGCCAGCGGGCTCTTCTCCCCCTGGTGCGCAATGCGCGCGGCCTTGAGGTCGTCAAGAGACGACGCCGCGGTGATCGCGGCGATGGCGTCCTGTACCGCTGCGTCGACGTTCGCCGGGTCGAGCGCGGAGACCTCGACCGGGTCGTAGTTCGTGTTGGGTCCGGACATCGGCGTGCGTTCGCTGCTCTCGCTCGGGTTCACGGGGGGCTGTCGTGCGGGTGCCCAGTCTAGGGGCGGCGTCGAACCGGTTCACGGGGCCATCCGCTCAGCGGCGGGTCAGCTGCCGACGACCTCGGGCAGGCCGGCCGGCAGCGTCACGACGAAGCGCGCGCCGCCGGCGTCGTTGTCGCTGACGAGCACCGAGCCGCCATGGGCCTCGACGAGACCCCGGACGACGTAGAGCCCGAGGCCCGTGCTCGCGTTGGAGGGACCGTGCCAGAAGCGACCGAAGATCTTCTCGCGGTCGGACGGGGGTATGCCGTCCCCCTCGTCGTCGACCTCGACGACCACCGACTCCGGCGCGTCACCGAGGGCCCCGCCGCGGTCCAGGGTCACCGTGACCTTGCCGGCGCCGTGCAGCAGGCCGTTCTCGATGAGGTTGAAGAAGATCTGCTCGAGACGGTCGGTGTCGGCCCACATCTCCGGCAGCCCGTCCGCGATGGCGGACTCCCCCAGCCCGAGCTGGACGACTCCGGACGACCGACCGAGCTCGTAGCGCACGACGTGGGTCGTGAGCAGCGCGTGGAGGTCGACGGGCCCCCGACGCAGGTTGAGGCTGTCGGAGTCGAGCCGCGAGATGTCGAGCAGCTCGGTGATGAGGCGGGTCAGGCGGGTGGCGTCGGCCTCGATCGTCTCGATCATGAGGCGCTTCTGCTCATCGGTGAACCGGTCCCACCGTCGCAGCAGGCTGCTCGTGAAGCCGGTCACCGACGTCAGCGGCGCCCGCAGCTCGTGCGCCACGGTCGACAGGACGGTCGCCTGGTCGCGCTCCGCCCGCTGGCGGGCCTCGGCGTCACGCAGACCGAGCATGACCCGCTCGACCGTGCCGCCCGGTCGGGACCGCACGTAGCGAGCGGTGACGAGGACGTCCTGGCCCCGGGGCGCGACGAGCAGCTTCTCGCGGTGGCCGGCGCGGCTGGCGAGGCCGTTCCACGGGTCGGTGTGGGCCCACCAGTTCCGGCCGTACTTGTCCGTGAAGGGCAGCCCCTCGTCGAGCGTGCGGCCGACGAGGTCGGCATGGTCGCAGTCGAGGATGCGCAGCGCCTCGGCGTTGGCGAACCGGATGCGCTGGTCGGCGCCGACGACGACGAGCCCGTCGGGGAGCAGCTCGCCCATCATCGCGACCGGAGCCATCTCGCCCGCCGACCCGGGCAGCCGAGCCGCGGTGCCGTCGACTGAGGTCATGGCCCGAGGATAGTCACGGGCACGCCCGGAGGGCCCGGTCAGCGGCTCGTGCGGCGTGCCTCGGCCGAGGCGTAGAGGCAGATCGTCGCGGCCATCGCGAGGTTGAGCGACTCCGCGTGGCCGTGGATGGGGACGCGGACGACGTCGTCGCAGGCGTCGCGCACGTCCTGCGGCAGGCCCCAGGCCTCGTTGCCCATGACCCAGGCGTGGGCACCGGAGAGGTCGGCGTCATGGAGGAGGGTCGTTCCCGCTCCGTCTGCGGCGAGCAGCCTGACCCCTCGCTCGCGCAGGGCCGCGAGGATGTCGGGGACGGACGCGCCGAGGCTGAGCGGCAGGTGCCACAGGGACCCGACGGTCGAGCGGACGACCTTGCTGTTGTAGACGTCGACGCTCGCGTCGCTGACGATGACGGCGTCGGCGCCGGCCGCGTCGGCGCCCCGGATGACGGTGCCGGCGTTGCCGGGGTCGCGGACGTTCGTCAGGACGCACACGAGCGCGTCGTTCGGCAGGTCCGCGAGGAGGGCGTCCAGCGGCACGTCGAGGACGTGGCACACCGCGGCGATCCCCTGCGGGGACTCCGTGTCACACATCGCGGCGAGCACCTCGGGACTCACCTCGTGCACCCAGAGCTCGGCGGAGCGCGCGGCCTCGACGATGGCGGGATGCCGGTCGGCCGCCTCGGGCGTCACGTAGACGTCCCGGACGAGCTCGGGACGGAAGGCGACCGCCTCGCGGACCGCCTGCGGTCCCTCGGCGAGGAACTCACCCGTGCGGGAACGCACCGAGCGCCGGGACAGCGCCCGTACCGCCTTGACCCGATCGGATCGGGGGTTGGTCAGCACGGGGGTGTCCCGGCGCTCGAGATGCTGGTGTGACGTCGGACGACGTCGCTCAGGCGGCGTCGCCGGCGACCTTCGCCTCGGCTGCGTTGACAGCGGCCGGGACGTTGGCGCGGGAGAGCTCCACGAGCGCGGCGAAGGCCGGGGCGTCGTTGACGGCGAGGTCCGCGAGGATCTTGCGGTCGACCTCGACACCGGCGGCCTTGAGGCCCTGCATGAACCGGTTGTACGTCATGCCGTTGGCGCGGGCCGCAGCGTTGATGCGCTGGATCCAGAGGCGACGGAAGTCACCCTTCTTCGCGCGACGGTCACGGTAGGCGTAACCCAGCGAGTGGGTGACCTGCTCCTTGGCCTTGCGGTAGAGGCGCGACCGCTGACCGCGGTAGCCGCTGGCGCGCTCGAGAACGACTCGACGCTTCTTCTGGGCGTTGACTGCCCGCTTCACGCGTGCCACGTGAATACTCCTTCTCTGCTTGACGCAGTGCTTGCTGCTGCTGGCTTACCGGAGACCCGGCTGCTCAGCGAATCGCTGATGGGTGGGGGTCCCGGCTCACTTGCCGAGGAGCTTCTTGGCCTTCTTGGCGTCCGGCTTGGCGAGCTCGACGTCGTTCGCGATGGAACGCATCTTCTTGCTCGACTTGTGCTCGAGCAGGTGGCGACCGCCGGCCTGCTCGCGCATGACCTTGCCGGTGCCGGTGAGGCGGAAACGCTTCTTCGCACCGCTGTGCGTCTTCATCTTCGGCATGGGGGCCGATCTCCTTCGTGTTGCGTGCGCCAGTGGGCGCACGTGGTGTGTCGTGCCGGGGGCTCTCGCCTCCGGCGGGTCACCGCCCGCCGATCACTCGGCGGCGGCGGTGGCCTCGTCGGTCTGCGGGGCCTGGGCCTCCGGCTGCTCACCGGACGTTGCCGGCTCGCCGGTGGAGCGCTGGTCGTGCTGCTCGCGGGAGCGACGCTGCTCGGCCTTGGCCTCCGCCTTCTTCTTGGTCGGGCCGATCACCATGATCATGTTTCGGCCGTCCTGCTTCGGGGCCGACTCGACGAAGCCGAGCTCGGCGATGTCCTCGGCGAGGCGCTCGAGCAGACGGCGACCGAGCTCGGGCCGCGACTGCTCGCGACCGCGGAACATGATCGTCACCTTGACCTTGTCGCCGGCCTTGAGGAACCGCTCGACGTGGCCCTTCTTCGTGCCGTAGTCGTGCGGGTCGATCTTCGGACGGAGCTTGATCTCCTTGATGACCGTGTTGACCTGGTTCTTGCGCGCTTCCCGTGCCTTCATGGCGGCTTCGTACTTGAACTTGCCGAAGTCCATGAGCTTGGCGACCGGCGGCTTGGCCATGGGGGCCACCTCGACGAGGTCGAGGTTCGCCTCCTCGGCCAGACGCAGCGCGTCCTCGACGCGGACGATGCCGACCTGCTCGCCGTTGGGGCCAACCAAGCGCACTTCCGGGACCCGGATGCGCTCGTTGATGCGAGGCTCGCTGATGTGGTGCTCCTAAGTTCGATGAATGGTGTGACCAGACGGGGGTGGTGCCAGTCCTGCTGCGACCACAACGAGAAAAGGGCTCCCCGTGTGTGCACGAGGAGCCCAAGGGTCGCGTATGCCGGACGGTCGCCGTCGCGTCACACGGCTCGACACCGGTGCCACGGAGGACACCTGGTCGAGCAGACCTTGACCCGGCGACTGTGAGGTCGGCGCGGGTGGAAGCGAGCTTCTCTTGCACGTCGTCACCCGCCTCCGCCGGAGCGGGAGCATGGGTGACGGCTGGTCAGTGCTCCATGCTAGCAGCCGAGACGCCGTGCTCCGAATCGACGACAGGGCCCCCGGCAGCGGTCCGGCCCTGCGCCCTCCGGCTGGCCCGCGACCCGAGGAGGCCGACGAGTGCGACGAGGACGCCCACGGCGGAGACGACGACGAACCCCCACTGCCAGCCGCCTCGGTCGATGGCGAAGCCGGCGAGCGGTGCACCGAAGGCCGAGCCCGCGGTCATGGCCGAGCCGTGCCACCCCATCATCTCGCCGCGGAACCGCTCCGGGACCTGACGGCTCAGCTGCTCGACGGTGGCGGTGATCGTGGGGGCGCACAGGAAGCCGGAGACGGTGATGAGGACGGCGAAGCTCGGCACGCCCGCGGCGAGGGCGACGGGGGCGGTCGTGGCCGCGAGGCCGCCGAGCAGCCAGAAGACGGAGAAGGAGCGGTGCCAGGCGCCGTAGAGGATGCCGCCGACGAGGGACCCGGCACCCCAGAGCGCGAGGACCCACCCGATCGAGCCGGTGGCCCCGAAGGACCGCAGCGCCGCGACGATGCCCACGTCGGTGCCGCTGAGGACGAGCGTCGAGCAGGCGGCGGCGAGGTAGACCGCGGCGACCGGCACGGTGATGAAGCCGCGGACGGCCCGGGCCGGGGCGGTGTCGTCGGGCACGGACGGGGCGGCGATGGCGTCCGCCCGGGCGGCCTCGCCCTGCTCGTCGTGCGCCGCCTCCCCCGCCGCGCCGCCGTCCGGGTGCCCCTCGCCGGAGTCGGAGGTGAGGCGGGGGTTGACCACCCAGAGCACGAATCCCGCTGCGACGGATGCGAGCTCGCAGACGAGCAGGGCCCACGACGTGTCCCACGAGGTGGCGAGCCACACCCCGATGGCAGGGCCCGCCATGAACGACAGCTCGGTCGCCGACGAGTCGAGCGACAGGGCGGTGCGCCGCTGCTCGCTCGGCACCGAACGGATGATGACCTGGCGCAGGATCGAGAAGGTGGGCACGACGAAGAGCCCGGCGAGCGCCGCGAAGGCGATGAGCGGGGCGTAGCCCACCCACGGCGCGATCGACCAGCACACGACCTGCACGACGAGCGAGGGGCCGACGGTGCGCCGCAGGCCGATGCGGTCGAGCAGCCGGCCGCGCCAGGGCCCGGAGACGGCGACCGCGACGGTCGAGGCGGCCGTGACCAGGCCGGCAGCGCCGTAGCTGCGGCCGAGCGACGTCACGACGTGGAGGGTGAGGATCACCCCTCCCGCCCACATGGGGACGCGGATGAGGAAGCCGAGCAGCAGCGCGTTGCGGGTGTCTCGGTTGGCCAGCACCGGCCGGTAGGCCCCCAGATCCATGGCGTCAGCCTGTCACCTCGCACCGACGGTGCGCACCCGGGTTCCACGGAGGCGGCAGAGCGCGCGGGCGCGGCCCGGGGGGCGACCCGGGGATGAACCACCGAGGTGGCGGGCGGCATACGCGATGGGTCTTGTGACGGCTGGGCGACAGGAGTTGGGTGGGGGCATGGCTAAGACGCCCGGCAGATCAGATCTTCCTGCGGCCCCCAACCCCGCCTCGCCGCAGGACATCCGCAACGTCGTGCTGGTCGGACCCGGCGGGGCCGGCAAGACCGCACTCTTCGAGGCGCTCGTCTCGGCACGTGTCCCCGGTCAGCGGACCTCCCTGGGCGACCACGTCCGCACCACGACCCTCGTCGCCGCCTCGTTCGAGTCCGGCCCGGTCACCCTCAACCTCCTGGACACCCCCGGCTACCCCGACTTCGTCGGCGACCTCCGCGCGGGCCTCCGGGCCGCGGACGCCGCCGTCTTCGTCGTCTCCGGCGCCGACGACATCGACCGGCCCGTGTCGCTGCTGTGGCGCGAGTGCGCGGCCGTCGGGATGCCGCGAGCCGTCGTCGTGACCCACCTCGACCAGCCGCGCGCCGACTTCGCGACGACGGTCGAGATGTGTCGTCGCACCTTCGGCGACGCCCGGGCCACCCACTGGCCCGTCGTCGAGGACGGCTCGGTCACCGGGGTCGTGGGACTGCTGACCGGCGAGACGTCCGCCGAGCACGAGGACGCGCGGTCGGCCCTCATCGAGTCCGTCATCGAGGAGTCCGAGGACGCGACGTTGCTCGACCGCTACCTCGAGGGCGAGACCATCGACACCGAGTCGCTGCTCGGCGACCTGCGTACGGCCATCGCCCAGGGCACCTTCTTCCCGATCGTCCCGGTCTCGCCCCTGACCGGCGCGGGCACCGAGGAGCTGCTCGGCATGATCGAGCGGGCCTTCCCCGACCCGACCGCGCACCCGCTGCCGGCCGTCACGTCACCGGTCGGTGGCCCCGTCAAGGGCGTGACGTGCGACCCGTCCCAGCCGCTCGTGGCCGAGGTCGTGCGCACGACGACCGACCCGTACGTCGGGCGCCTCTCGCTCGTGCGCGTCTTCTCCGGCACGCTCCGCGTCGACGAGACGGTCCACGTGTCGGGCCACCTCGGTGACTTCGTCGGGCACGAGGTCGCCGGCCACCCGGCCCACGACGACGACGAGCGCGTCGGCCCGCTCGCGTCGCCCTTCGTCGAGTCGCACCGCCCCCGCGGCACCGCCATCGCCGGCGACCTCGCACTCGTGACGAAGCTGACCCACGCCGAGACCTCCGACACCCTGTCCTCCGTCGACCGGCCCGCGGTCGTCGAGCCGTGGCTGCTCCCCGAGCCGCAGCTGCCCGTCGCGATCCGCGCGGCGACGAAGTCCGACGACGACAAGCTCGGCGGGGCGCTGCAACGCCTCGTGGCCGAGGACGTCACGATGCGCATGGAGCACTCGCACGAGACGGACCAGGTCGTGCTCTGGACGATGGGCCAGGCCCACGTCGACGACCTCATCGACCAGCTCTCCGAGCGCTACGGGGTGACGGTGACGGCCGAGCCCTACCGGACTGCGCTGCGCGAGACCTTCGTGCGCACGTGCTCGGTGCAGGGTCGCCACGTCAAGCAGTCGGGCGGTCACGGGCAGTACGCCGTGTGCTCGATCGTCATCGAGCCGCTGCCACGCGGATCGGGTTTCGAGTTCGTCGACAAGGTCGTCGGCGGGTCCGTGCCGCGCCAGTTCATCCCGTCGGTCGAGAAGGGGGCCCGCCTCCAGCTCGAGAAGGGCCTGCTCACCGGCCACCCGGTCGTCGACGTCCGCGTCACGCTCACCGACGGCAAGTCGCACTCCGTCGACTCGTCCGACGTCGCCTTCCAGACCGCCGCGGCGCTCGCTCTCAAGGAGGCGGCGAACGCCTCGACGATGGCGCTGCTCGAGCCGATCGACCGCGTCGACATCACCATCGCCGACGACTACCTCGGGGCGGTCATGTCGGACCTGCGCGGACGCCGCGGCCAGGTGCTCGGCACCGAGCCGGCCGACGGGATGGGCCCCGAGGGCGGCTGGACCGTCGTGCACGCCGAGGTGCCGTCGGCAGAGCTGTCGCGCTACCCCATCGACCTCCGGTCGGTGTCGCACGGCACCGGGTCGTTCGTGCGCGAGCCGTTGCGCCACGACCTGCTGCCGGCCGACAAGGCCAAGGACCTGCTCGGGGGCTGACGTCGCGCAGGAGCGCCGGGACGGCGAAGGGCGGGTGCCGAAGCACCCGCCCTCTCCCGTCCGTCGCGCGGCCGCCGTCAGAGGCGGACGACCATCTTGCCGACGTTCTCCCCGCGCAGGACGCCGAGGAAGGCGTCGACCGCGTGGTCGATCCCGTCGCCGAACGTCTCGCGCGAGGTCAGCGTGCCGTCCGCGATCCAGCCGGCCGCGCGCTGGGCGTACTCGCCCGCGAGGTCCCAGTGGTCGCCGACGAGGAAGCCCGTGATGGTGCCGCGGGTCTGGATGAGGCGCGCGAGGTTGCGCGGGCCCGGGGCCGCCTCGGTGTTGTTGTAGACCGAGATCGCGCCGCAGATCGCGATGCGGCCGCCGAGCCGCAGCGAACCGACGGCGGCCTCGAGGTGGTCGCCGCCGACGTTGTCGAAGTAGACGTCGATGCCGTCGGGCGCAGCCTCGCGGAGCAGGTCGGAGACCCGTCCGTCCTTGTAGTTGAACGCGGCGTCGAAGCCGAGGTCGCCCAGCAGGTGGTCGACCTTCTCCTGCGAGCCGGCGCTACCGATGACCCGGCTGGCGCCCAGCGCCTTGGCGACCTGCCCGACGACGCTGCCGACGGCCCCGGCGGCGCCGGACACGAAGACGACGTCCCCCTCCTTGATCTGCGCGACACGGGTCAGGCCGGCGTATGCCGTGAGGCCGGTCATGCCGAGCACGCCGAGGTAGGCGGACGCCGGGGCCACCGACGTGTCGACGACACGGACGGCGGAGCCGTCGACGACGGCCTCCTCGCGCCAGCCGAGACCGTGGAGCACGTGGTCGCCGACGGTGACGCCGTCGGCGCGCGACTCGGTGACGACACCGACCGCGCCGCCGTGCATGGCCTCACCCAGCGCGTACGGCTCGGCGTAGGACTTGGCGTCGCTCATGCGACCGCGCATGTAGGGGTCGACCGACATGACCTCGTTGCGGACGCGGACCTGGCCGTCGGCAAGGTCGAACGGCGCGCTCTCGACGAGGGCGAAGTCGTCAGGGGTGGGCCAGCCGACAGGACGGCTGACGAGCTGGACCTCACGGGGGGTGGTCATCGGGTCTCCTTCTGGGACAGCGGTTCTGGAAGTGCGGGTGCGAAGCGGCCGTGGCCGGATGACGTCAGTCGACGACGATCTCGACGGGGATGTTGCCGCGCGTCGCGTTGGAGTAGGGGCACACCTGGTGCGCCGTGTCGACGAGCTCACGGCCCAGCTGGGGGTCGAGGCCCTCGGGGAGCTCGACGTGGAGCACGACCCCGAGGCCGAAGCCGGTGCCCGACGACCCCGAGAGGCTGACGTCGGCCGTGACGGCGACGTCGAAGTCCTCGACGCGGCGCTTGCGCGCGACGAGCCCGAGAGCGCTCGCGAAGCACGCGGCATACCCGGCGGCGAAGAGCTGCTCGGGGTTCGTGCCCTCCCCACTTCCGCCGAGCTCGCGGGGTGCGGCGAGCGTGACGTCGAGTCGACCGTCGGACGTGACGGCGCGACCCTCACGCCCGGAGGCGGTGGCCGAGGCGACGTACTGGGCGGTCTGGGTGGTGGTGCTCATCGAGGCTCCTTGTGTTGCCAACAATTAGATTGTGCGCAATTTGATAGTACGCTTGGGTCATGAGCCCGTCCAATCCGACCTCCGCCGCCGCGAGCACGCTGAGCCTCGAGCAGCAGATCTGCTACGCCATGCACACGACCGTGCGGGCGTTCGACGCCGTCTACCGCGAGCTGCTGTCGGAGCACGGACTCTCCTACCCGCAGTACATCGCCCTCATGGCCGTCGCCGAGCACGGGCCGCTCACGGTGAGCCGGCTGGGCGAGCACCTGCGACTCGACTCGGGCACGCTCTCCCCGCTCCTCAAGCGGATGGAGTCGGCCGGCCTCGTGGAGCGGGTCCGCGACCCCGAGGACGAGCGCCGGGTCCTCGTGTCGGCGACGGACGGAGGGCGCGACCGCCTCGCGGCGCTCGGCGACCTGCCGCACCAGATCGCGCTCCGAAGCGGCCTCTCGCGACAGGAGCTGGTCGACCTGCACCGCACGCTGCGCCAGGTGACCGAACGGCTCGACACCGGGGTCTGAGGGCGTCCGGGTCGACGTGCCGCGTGGGTGTCAGGAGGGCAGCACGATCGAGACGGCATGGATGAGCATGCCGATGAGCCCACCGACGAGGGTGCCGTTGATCCGGATGAACTGCAGGTCGCGGCCCACCTGGAGCTCGACCCGCTCGGCCGTCTCCTTGCCGTCCCACCGGTCGACGGTGTCGCTGATGATCCTCGTCAGCTCGGTGCCGTAGCGGTCGATCGCGTAGATCGTCGCGTCGCAGATGCGCGTGTCGATGCGCTCGCGCAGCGCGGCGTCGGCGAGGAGCCGCTCGGCGAGAGCCGTCACCTCCGTGACGGCGCGGGCCCGCACCGGCCCGCCCTCGTCCTCGAGGGCGGCGACGACGACGGCACGGAACGAGGCCCACAGCGACATCGCCGTGTCCGCCACCTGCGGGTGTGACAGCACGCGCTCCTTGAGGCGCTCCGCCTTGGCCTGCGTCACGGGGTCGTGCTGGAGGTCGTCGGCGAGGTCGATGAGCAGCTTGTCGAGCGCGAGGCGCACGTCGTGCCGCGGGTCGTTGCGGATGTCGGCCAGCCACTTGAGCGCCTCGACGTGGACCTTGCGGGCCACGATGTCGTTGATCGCGTCGGGCACCCACGCCGGGGCGCGCTGCGTGATGAGCGACTCGAAGACGTCCTCGTTGTCGACGAGCCAGATGCGCACCTCGTCGAGGGCGAGGTCGACGAGGCCGACGTGCGCCTCGTCGCGCACCACCTGGTCGAGCAGTCCCCCGGCCAGCGAGCTGATCGGCTCCTGCGCGAGGCGCGGGAGCAGGGCCTGCTCGATGACGGCGCGGACGTCCTCGTCGGGGATCCGGTGCAGCGCGTGGACCGTGACTGTGGCGACCTCGTCGACGAGGCGCTTCGCGTGACCGGGGGTCAGAGCCCACTCGGCCGCCCGCCGGGTGGGCTCGGCGTCGAGCACCCGCTCGCGGATGATGTCCTCGCGCATGAAGTTCTCGCTGACGAACTCCTCCAGGCTGCGACCGATCATCTCCTTCTTGCGAGGGATGAGGGCGGTGTGCGGGATCGGGAGCCCGAGCGGGTGCCGGAAGATGGCCGTGACGGCGAACCAGTCGGCGCAGGCACCGACCATCGAGGCCTCGGCGCCGGCGTTGACGAAGCCGAGCAGGCCGTCGTCGTGCCCCCGCGTGAGGACGTAGACGATCGCCGCGAAGACGAGCAGGCCGGTGGCGACGAGCCGCATCTTCCGCAGGTCGCGCCGGCGCTGCGCATCGAGGGCCGGGTCGACGATGAAGCCGAGAGGACCGCTCGAGGGGCCCGCCCCTCGGCCGGCGTCTGCGCCCGACCGTCCACCGGGGCGCCCGGGTCCGGTCGGGACGTCGGCTGTCGTCCCGGCGCCGGTCGTCGCCGGAGGCACCTCGGGGTCACGCTCCCGAGTCGTCTGGGGTGTGGTGTCCACGTCCGGCACCTCCACGGGTGATGTGCTCAGCGCGCCGGTTCGAGCGCGAAGGTCAGAGCATCGATCCTCGCACGGGTCTCGCCGTCGGTCGCGATCCGCTCCCCGATCCGTGTCGCGACGGCCCCGACGAGCTCGGCGCCGAGGCCGGGCTCCAGGGAGAGCACGACCCGCAGCACGCCGGCGCCCGCGGGCTCCCCCGCCTCGAGGCGGTGGCCCACGACCTGCGGCTCGGTCTCGACCGCCGCTCGCACGGCCGCCGCGACGTGGGCATCGCGGTGGCTGGGTCCCCACGCGCGCTCCTGGGCGAGCGCCCACAGCATGCTCGGACGCAGGACCGTCGCGTGGGGCGAGGCGACGTCGACGAGGAGCACGTGGCACTCCTCGCTGATCGCGGCCTGCGCCGCGGCGGCGGCGCGGACCGGCACCGGCCGGGCGCCGGGGTCCCACGCGGCGAGGCTCTCGAGGGAGGTGAACATCGGCAGCGCCCGCGACCCGTCGGGGGACGTCAGGGTGACCGCGGCCATGTCGCTGCGGGTGTCGACGGCGTGCGGCCCGGACTCGTCGACCTCGGTCGCCACGGCGACCACGGGGACGAGCCAGCGGGCCTGAGCCACGTGCTCCATCAGGGCCGTCTCCGCGTCGTCACCCGGCGTGCCGTGCGCCGCGGCCAACGCCGCGACGAGGGCCGCGTCGGCCGCTCCCGTGTCGCCGGCGAAGCCGTGGGAGGGGATCGACTTGCCCTCCCACGCCTGGCCGGCGGAGTCGGCGGGACGGCCCAGCTCGTCGTGGTGGCCCGAGGCCGGCGTCGGTGAGCTCATGCGCCCGGGCGGCCGGCGACGTCGAGCGCCTCGGGCAGCGTGAAGGCGCCGCGGTAGAGGGCCGAGCCGACGATGGCCCCCTCGACCCCCTCGCCGACGAGCTCGCGGACCGCCGCGATGTCCTCGAGGGTCGAGACGCCGCCGCTGGCGACGACCGGACGGTCGGTGCGGGCGCACACGTCGCGGAGCAGCTCGACGTTGGGGCCCTGGAGCATGCCGTCCTTGTTGACGTCGGTGACGACGTAGCGCGCACAACCCTCGGCGTCGAGGCGTGAGAGCGTCTCCCAGAGGTCACCGCCCTCGCGGGTCCATCCCCGTGCCGCGAGCGTCGTGCCCCGGACGTCGAGGCCGATGGCGACGCGGTCGCCGTGCGCGGCGATGATCGACGCCGTCCACTCGGGGTCCTCGAGCGCGGCGGTGCCGATGTTGACGCGGCGGCAGCCCGTGGCGAGCGCCGCGTCGAGCGACTCCGTGTCGCGGATGCCGCCAGAGAGCTCGACCTGCAGGTCGAGCCGACCGACCATCGAGGCGATGAGGTCGCGGTTGCTGCCACGACCGAAGGCCGCGTCGAGGTCGACGAGGTGGATCCACTCCGCCCCCTGCTCCTGCCAGCGCAGCGCGGCCTCCCACGGGTCGCCGAACTCGCCGCCGGTGCCGGCGACGCCCTGGACCAGCTGGACGGCACGGCCGCCGGCGATGTCGACGGCGGGCAGCAGCTCGAGGTGAGGCTGGGCGGCGTGGTGCTGGCCGGTCATCGGGGTCGGCTCCTCGGGTCGGTCACGACCGTCGCGGTCGTGGTCGGTGTGTCGTGGTCGGTGTCAGGTGCGCCCGGGCGTCGGGACGCCGGACGTGCGACCACCGAGTATGCCGTGTGCCCGCGGCGCCGCTCCCGCCGTGTCGGTCCGTGGATCACTCGCCCACCACGGCGCGGTCGCCTTCCCCACGTTCCGCGCCTGCCGGCTGGTGGCGTCTGGTAGACCGGTGGGACCCGAACCTCGCGACGCACGGGAGCCGCCATGGATCACCTGCCACAGCTGGCCGGTCGGCCGATGGTGACGGACGGTGGCCTCGAGACCGACCTGATCTTCAACCACGGGGTCGAGCTCGACGAGTTCGCCGCCTACCCGTTGCTCGGCGACGCGGCCGGCCGCGAGCTGCTCACGGGCTACTACGACGCCTACGCCTCCATCGCTGCCCGGGCCGGGGCAGGCCTGCTCCTCGAGTCACCGACGTGGCGTGCCAACCCGGACTGGGGCGCGCGGCTCGGCCACACGAGGGCCGACCTGGACCGTGCCAACGCGGACGCCGTCGACCTGCTCCGTTCACTGCGTCGCCGGTATGCCGTCGAGCTCGGGCTGCAGGACGTCGTCGTCGTGGGGGTGGTCGGCCCTCGGGGCGACGGCTACCGCAGTGCCGGCGCGCCGAACCCGGCCGAGGCCGCGGACTACCACCAAGCCCAGGTGGCGGCGTTCGCCGAGGCGGGCGTGGACGTCGTCACGGCGTACACCCTCACCACAGCCGGCGAGGCGATCGGGATCGCGCAGTCCTGCCGGGAGCACGGGCTGCCCGTGGCGATCTCGTTCACGGTGGAGGTGGACGGGCGGCTCCCCGACGGGACGACGCTGGCCGAGACGATCTCCGAGGTCGACGACCGAGAGGCCCCGGACTACTACCTCGTCAACTGCGCCCACCCGGAGCACGTGCTCGCGGGGCTGGACGCCGACGACGACGGGAGCGCTTGGCGCAGCAGGCTGCTCGGGCTGCGCTACAACGCGTCGACGCGCAGCCACGCGGAGCTCGACGACGCCGACGACCTGGACGCGGGCGACCTCGACACGATCTCGGCGGGACACGACCGGGTGGTCGGACGGCTCCCGGGTGTCACGGTCGTCGGAGGGTGCTGTGGCACCGACGCCTCTCACGTCGCACGGCTCTGGGGCGTCGACCAGCATCGCGGCGGCGACGTCCCTGTCTGAACGGGCCTACGACGCCGGCGTGGCAGGCGGGGCGGTGGGAGCCGGCGGCTCGCCCGCGCCCGGCGCGGGAGCCACGTCCGGAGCGGACGGGCCGTCCGGCGTGGCGTCGACACCTCCCCCGGCGGCGAGCTCGGACCGGTGACGCCACAGGACGTATCCCAGCCCGGCGACGACGACCACGACGACGAGGACGATGCGCACCGGCCAGGACAGGTCGAGCAGGGTCGTCACGACGAGCGTCCCGAGTGCCGTGCCCAGCGTCGTCGGCAGTCCGGGGTGGCTGCTCCGGCGCCGCGGGTAGAGCGCACCGGACGAGGACCGCCGCGTCGACGACGCGGTCCCCCTGGTCGTGCTCTTCGTCGCGCTCTTGGTCGCCCTGGTCGTGCGCTTCCTGCTCGCACTGCCGGAGCTGCTCGCCGTCTTCCTCGTCGCCACGATCCACTCCTCGTCGAGGCCACCGCCCGCCGGTCAGTCGGCGGACGTCGGCACGGTCACAGGTTGCGGACCCAGTTCTCGAGCAGGTGCAGCCCGGCGTCGCCGGACTTCTCGGGGTGGAACTGGGTCGCGCTCAGGGGCCCATTCTCGACCGCGGCGACGAACTTCGCACCGTGGCTCGCCCACGTGACCGCGGGTGCGACGCGGGCGAAGGCGCCGGTGGCCTCCAGCGTCCACTGCTGCACGGCGTACGAATGGACGAAGTAGAAGCGCTCGTGCTCGACGCCGGCGAAGAGCCGCGAGCCCTCGGCGGCCTCGACCTCGGACCAGCCCATGTGCGGCACGACGTCGGCCGGGAGGCGTTCGACCGTGCCGGGCCACTCCGCGAGCCCCTCGAGCGGGTGGTCGGACGGCTCGGTCGAGCCGTCGAAGAGCGCCTGCATGCCGACGCAGACGCCGAGGACCGCCCGGCCCCCGCTGATCCGTCGACCGATGATGCGGGGTCCGTGCGCGGCCGCGAGTCCCGCGATGCAGGCGTGGAAGTTGCCGACACCGGGCACGAAGAGTCCGTCCGCCTCGAGGGCGCGGACGGGGTCGGACGTCAGGGTGACCGTGGCACCGACGCGCTCCAGGGCACGCACGGCCGACCGGACGTTGCCGCTGCCGTAGTCGAGGACGACGACGCCGGCGCTCATCGACGAGCCACCATCGTCAGAGCGCTCCCTTGGCGCTCGGGATCCCGACGACGCGGGGGTCGGGTGCGATGGCCGCCCGGAGCGCGCGCGCCACGGCCTTGAACTGCGCCTCGACGATGTGGTGGGGGTCGCGGCCCGCGAGGACGCGCACGTGCAGGCACAGTCCGGCGTTGTAGGCGAAGGACTCGAGGACGTGCCGTGTCATCGAGCCGGTGAAGTGGCCACCGATGAGGGCGTACTGCTGGCCCTCCGGCTCGCCCTCGTGCACGACGTACGGACGACCGGCGACGTCGACGACGGCGTGGCACAGGGCCTCGTCGAGCGGGACCGTGGCGTCACCGAAGCGGGAGATGCCGGCCTTGTCGCCGAGCGCCTCGCGCAGGGCCTGGCCGAGGACGATCGCCGTGTCCTCGACCGTGTGGTGCACGTCGACGTCGACGTCTCCCGTGGCCTTGACCGTGAGGTCGATGAGCGAGTGCTTGCTCAGCGAGTGGAGCATGTGGTCGTAGAACGGGACGCCGGTCGAGATGTCGGACGTGCCGGTGCCGTCGAGGTCGAGCCAGAGCTCGACGGACGACTCGGACGTCGCACGGCTGATCTTCGCGGTGCGGCTGGTGGGGCTCATGCGGGTGGCTCCTGCCGGTCGGCGCTGCTGGGGAGGACGTGGGCGGGGGCGAGGCGCGTCATGGCCTCGAGGAACGCGGTCGTCTCGTGGGGGTCGCCGGCCGTGACGCGCAGGTGGTGGGCGATCCCCATGTCGCGGACGAGGACGCCCTCGTCGAGCAGGGCCTCCCACGTGGCCTTCTCGTCTCGGAGGCCGCCGAAGAGGACGAAGTTGCTGTCGCTGGCGACGGGGCGCGCACCGAGCGCGGCGAGACGGTCGACGATCCGGTCGCGCTGGTGCTTGATGACCTCGACCGTGCCGAGCATGACGTCGGCGTGCTCGAGGGCGATGCGGGCGATCGTCTGCGTCGGGCTGCTCAGGTGGTAGGGCAGCCGCACGAGGCGCAGCGCGTCGACGAGCTCTGGGGCCGCCACGAGGTAGCCGAGGCGACCGCCGGCGAAGGCGAACGCCTTGCTCATGGTGCGCGTCACGACGAGCCTGGGGTGCTCGGCGAGCAGCGTCAGTGCCGACCGCGTGCCCGGCCGGGCGAACTCGGCGTAGGCCTCGTCGACGACGACGACAGCGTTCGGGGCCGCCTCGAGCACGGCACCGATGACCTCGAACGGCAGCGCCGTGCCGGTCGGGTTGTTGGGCGAGCAGAGGAACACGATCGACGGGTCGTGCGCCCGGGCCTGCTGCGCAGCCGACTCTGCGGTCAGGTCGAAGGCATCGGGATCGGTTGCGGCAGAGCGGAGCCCGTCGACCCATGTGGTGCCGTGCGTCTCGCTGATGATGGGGTGCATCGAGTAGCTCGGCGTGAAGCCGAGCGCGACCCGGCCGTGACCGCCGAAGGCCTGCACGATGTGCGACAGCACCTCGTTGGAGCCGTTGCCGGCCCACACCTGCTCGGGCGTCACCGACACCCCCGACTGCTTCTCGAGGTATGCCGTCAGCGCCTTGCGCAGGTCGGTGAACTCGCGGTCGGGGTAACGGTTGAGCGAGGCGACGTCGTCGGCGAGCGCCGCGACGACCGCGTCGACGACGACCTGGGGAACTGGGTAGGAGTTCTCGTTGGTGTTGAGCCGGACCGGCACGTCGAGCTGCGGAGCGCCGTACGGCGTGCGACCGCGCAGGTCGGGCCGGAGCAGACGCTGGACCTCGTCGGCGGCGCTCGGCCGGTCGGTCACCGGGGCACCTCGTCGCCGAACCGCGCCGTCACGGCTTCGCCGTGGGCCGGGAGGTCCTCGGCCTGGGCGAGCGTGACGACGTGGCGGGCGACATCGCGCAGGGCGGGCTCGTCGTAGTCGACGACGTGGATGCCGCGCAGGAAGGACTGCACCGACAAGCCGCTCGAGTGGCACGCGCAGCCGGCGGTGGGCAGGACGTGGTTGGAGCCGGCGGCGTAGTCGCCGAGGCTCACCGGGCTGTGCGGACCGACGAAGACGGCACCGGCGTTGCGCACGCGGGCGGCGACGCCCGCGGCGTCGCGGGTCTGGATCTCGAGGTGCTCGGCGGCATACGCGTTGACGACGGCGAGACCGGCGACGACGTCGTCGACGAGGACGATCCGCGACTGCGTGCCCTCGAGCGCCTCGGTGACGCGCTCCGCGTGCTTCGTGGCGGGCACCCGACGGGCCAGGGCGCGCCGGGTCTCCTCGGCGAGCTCCTCGCTGTCGGTGACGAGCACCGAGGCCGCGAGCGGGTCGTGCTCGGCCTGGCTCACGAGGTCGGCGGCCACGTGGTCCGCGTCGGCCGAGTCGTCGGCGAGGATCGCGATCTCGGTGGGACCGGCCTCCGCGTCGATGCCGATCAGGCCCTTGAGCAGGCGCTTGGCGGCGACGACCCAGATGTTGCCGGGGCCGGTGACGAGCGAGACGGGGTCGCACACGACCGGCTCGCCGTCGACCTCGCCCCACTGGGGGTCGTCGTCGACGAAGCCGTGCGCGAACATCGCGACCGCCTGGGCGCCGCCGACGGCATACACCTCGTCGACGCCGAGGAGCGCGCACGCCGCGAGGATCGTCGGGTTCGGGTAGCCGGCGAACTCGCCGACGTTCTCGCGCTGCGGCGGTGACGCGACGGCCAGCGAACCGACCTCGGCGAGCTGGGCCGGGACGACGTTCATGATGACGCTGCTCGGGTAGACGGCGAGTCCACCGGGCACGTAGAGACCGACGCGGTCGACGGGCACCCACCGCTCGGTGACGGTGCCGCCGGGGACGACCTCGGTCGTCGTGTCGGTGCGGCGCTGGTCGGCGTGGACGATGCGGGCGCGACGGATGGACTCCTCGAGCGCGGCGCGCAGGTCGGGGTCGAGCCGGTCGAGGGCGGACTGCAGCACGGCCCGCGGCACGCGCAGGTGGGTCGGCCGCACGCCGTCGAACCGCTCGCCGAGGTCGCGCAGCGCCACGGCCCCGCGATGCTCGACGTCCTCACAGATCGGCCGCACCTGCTCGAGGGCTGCCGTGACGTCGAACTCGGCTCGTGGCAGGGCCTTGCGCAGGAAGCGCACGTCGAGCGTGCGCCCGCGCAGGTCGAGGGAGGACATCATGGGTCACCAGTCTAGAAGGCGCGGCCCGGGGCCCGGACCACGGTCTCACCGTGCGGAGCGAGGGCCGCGGCGTCGGTCCTCGCGCCTGCCGAATCTTGGACCGGCACTGACGAAGGTCAGACCAACGACTGACCCGGCGATCACGGCCGTTCCGACACGCTCGTGGGGCCACCGCCCGACCCGGGCCGTGGGGTTGCGTCATCCACCCGGCTCCCCCGCCCGACAGGAGAACCCGTGCCCGTCGTCATCCCCCGGCGTCGCATCGCTGCCGTCGTCACCGGCCTCGCCATCGCCCTCGTCCCGCCGAGTCTCGCGCTCACCAGCGCTGCGGGCTCGCCGGCGACGACCCTGCCACTCCCCCGCGTGGCCGCAGCGCCCGCTCTGGCCGCGGCCACCCCGCTCACGGTGTCGCAGGCCATCGGGTCGCAGACCGGTCAGAGCGCGAACGTCCGCGGCTACGTCGTGGGACAGCCGACCGCGACGAGCACCGTCGTGCGCTCGAACTTCCCCAACGACTACGCGCTCGCCATCGCCGACTCCGCGTCGGAGACGTCGACGAGCCGGATGCTCTACGTCCAGATCCCGTCCGCGTTCCGGTCCTCGTGGGGTCTGCAGAGCAACCCCTCCCTCATGGGGCGCCAGCTCGACGTGACCGGTGCGCTGGCGGCGTACTTCTCGCACCCGGGCATGACCTCGACGAGCGCCTTCGCGTTCAGCGGCACGTCGACGACGACCACGACGACCAGCCCCACGAGCACGACGACGAGCCCGAACCCCACCGGCACGACGAGCCCCTACGACTCGACGTACTACGCGTCGGCCATCGGCAAGACCGGCTCGGCGCTGCACACCGAGCTGCACCGCATCATCTCCAGCGGCGTCACGACCCTGACCTACGACCAGGTCTGGACCGCCCTGAAGGACACCGACCAGGACCCGAGCAACACCAACAACGTCGTCGAGATCTACTCGGGGCGCTCGATCGCCAAGTCCGACAACGGTGGCGGCGTCGACCAGTGGAACCGCGAGCACGTCTGGGCCAAGAGCCACGGCGACTTCGGCACGGTCAACGGCCCGGGCACCGACGTGCACCACCTGCGGCCGGAGGACGTCACCGTCAACTCCACCCGCGGCAACCTCGACTTCGACCTCGGCGGGTCGGCGGTGTCCCAGTGCACCGGCTGCCTCAGCGATGCCGACTCCTTCGAGCCGCGCAACGCCGTCAAGGGCGACGTCGCCCGGATGATCTTCTACATGGCGGTCCGCTGGGACGGCGGCGACGGCTTCGCCGACCTCGAGCCGAGCAACCTCGTCGGCAACGGCACCGCGCCCTACATCGGCAAGCTCTCGGTGCTCAAGCAGTGGAACCTGCAGGACCCGCCCGACGCGTTCGAGAAGCGCCGCAACCAGGTCATCTTCGACACCTGGCAGCACAACCGGAACCCGTTCATCGACCACCCGGAGTGGGTGACCGCGATGTACGGCTCCTGACCCCGCAGCGCGGTGGGGCCCGGGGACGGCCGGCTCACGACGTCTGGTCGATGAGCACGGCCGTCTCCCAGGCCCACTCCCGCCACAGGTCGTAGCGCCCGGACCGGCCACCGTGGCCCGCGGCCATCTCGGTGCGGAAGAGGATCTGCGAGGGGTCGTCCACGTCGAGGTCGGCGTGCCGCAGCGCCGCGACCCACTTGGCCGGCTCGGTGACGTAGACGCGGGTGTCGTCGAGGCCCGCCGTGACGAGCAGGCTCGGGTGGCGCGTCGGCCGGACGTTGTCGTAGGGGCTGTAGGACTTCATGAGCGCGTATGCCGTCGGGTCCTCGAGCGGGTTGCCCCACTCCTCCCACTCGACGACCGTGAGCGGCAGGCTCGGGTCGAGCACCGTCGTCAGTGCGTCGACGAACGGCACCTGCGCGTGGACGAAGCGGAAGCGCTCAGGAGCGAGGTTGACGACGGCCCCCATGAGCAGGCCCCCCGCCGAGCCGCCCTCTGCCGCAAGACGATCCGGCGCGACGATGCCGCTCTCGACGAGGTGGTCCGCACACGCGACCAAGTCGGTGAACGTGTTGGGCTTCGCCTCGAGCTTGCCGTCGTCGTACCACGACCGCCCCATCTCGGACCCACCGCGCACGTGTGCGATGGCGAAGACCCATCCGCGGTCGAGGAGCGAGAGTCGCAGGACGGAGAACCACGGGTCGCTCGAGATGCCGTAGGCGCCGTACGCGTTGAGCAGCCCGGGAGCCGTGCCGTCGGCCGTGACGTCGTGGCGGTGCACGACGGAGATCGGCACGCGGGTCCCGTCGGGCGCCGTGGCCCACTCGCGTCGCTGGCGGTACTGCGCCAGGTCGACGTCGCCTCGTACGTGCTGCTGCTTGAGCAGCGTGAAGGTGCGGGCACGGACGTCGTAGTCCTCCACGGTCCGCGGCGTGACGAGGGACTCGTGGACGACCTGGAGCGTGGGTGTGTCCGCCTCGGGGTTCACGCCGACGTGGAGCGTGCCGATGGGCTCCCCGACCGCGATGTCGTGCGACTCCCCCAGACCGTTGGGGGCGGTCGGGTCGCGCAGCACGACGCGCACTCCGGTGCCGCCCTCCCGACGCAGCGAGACCGCGATGAAGTCGTCGAATCCCTCTGCGCCCGTGACGTACTCGTCCTCCGTCGTGACGCCCAGCGGCACCCAGTCGTCCACCGTGGTGCTCGTCACGGGGGCCGTGGCCAGCTCGAAGTTCACGCGGTTGGCGTTGTGCGTGACGAGCAGCTGGTCGCCGAAGGGCTCGATGTCGTACTCGACGCCCTGGCGGCGCTCGGCCACGACCCGGGGCGTGCCCATCGGTGCGTCGGCCTCGAGGAGGCGGAACTCGCTCGTCGTCTTGGACCCGATGGCGATGATGACCAGCCGGTCGTCGCGCGAGGTGCCGACCCCGACGAAGAATCGCTCGTCGGCCTCCTCGTGCACGAGCACGTCGGCCTCGGCGGATGTGCCCACCTCGTGGCGCCACACCTGGTGCGGCCGCCAGGCGTCGTCGACGCGCGTGTAGAAGAAGTGCCCCGCGTCGAGTGACCAGGCGAACGACCCGCCGGTGCGGCGCACGACGTCGTCGAGGACGACTCCGTCCTCGATCCGGCGCACGCGCACGTCGTAGCGTTCGTCGCCGACGACGTCGACGGCATACGCGAGCAGGTCGCCCGACGGCGACACCTCGCTCACGCCGACCGCGAAGAACTCGTGGTCCCGGCCCTCCTCGTTCTGGTCGAGGAGCACCTGCTCGCCGACGGGCGGGCGACCGGCGTCGAGCGTCGGCCGCTGCGGGTGGTCGGCCACGAGCACGCGCGCCTCGACGGCGTACTGCTCGCCCTCGACCGTGCGGGAGTAGTACCACCAGCGGTCGTGACGCACGGGCACCGACAGGTCGGTCTCCTCGATGCGCGAGCGGAACTCCTCGAAGACCTGTTCGGCGAGCGGACGCAGGTGCTCGGTGCGCTCGGTGGCATGAGCGTTCTCGGCCACGAGCAGCTCGCGCAGCTCGTCCGAGTCGCGGTCGGCCATCCACGCGTAGGGGTCGTCGACACGGTCGCCGTGGTGCTCGCGGGCGACGGGGTCGCGCCGAGCGGTCGGGGGGTGCTGCATCCGGGCAGTCTAGGTTGCGAGCCCGGTCAGCCGGAGGTGGGCGTCAGCCTGACGACGGCGATCCGTCGGCTCACCTTCGCCTGGTAGGAGTCGAAGTCGAAGACCCTCTCGGTGAGCTCGCCCCAGAGCTGCTCACGCTCGGGCCCGGTGACCTCCTCGCCGCGCACCGGCACCGCTCGGCCGTCGACCTCCACCGTGCCCGGGGCCCCGGCGCGGAGGTTGAGCCACCAGCCCGGCTCCCAGTCGGCGCCGCCGTTGGAGGCCACGACCAGCCATCCCCCGTCCCGGGCGAGGTGCAGGAGCGGCGTCGTGCGGCGCTGCCCGCTCCGTCGCCCGGTCGTCGTCAGCAGGAGCAGGTCACCACCTCGGAAGCGGCGCAGCCCGAGACGCCTGACGACGACGTTGACGACCCGGTTGACCCGCACGAACAGTGCTCGCCTCATGGCGTCACGGTAGCGGCCGGCCGGCCGGGAACGGCCCCTCCGGACGCGACGAACGGCCCGGGATCGGTCGATCCCGGGCCGTGCGTCCCTGCGTCGGTCAGTGGATGACGATCTGACCATTCACGGTCTGCGTGCCGGAGTCGTAGGCCACGGAGCCCGACGTCGTCGTCACGACGAGGCGGAACGTGTCGCTCTTGCCCTGGTCGGTGACGGTGACGACCGCGCGGTAGCCGGCGGTCCCGTTGACCGTGACCGGCCCCGAGAAGGTCGCCGTCGTGCCGCTGACGACGAGCCAGTCGAACGTCGTCGTGGCGACGGAGAACGACGTGCCCGCGAGGCCGTAGCCGAACGAGCCGGACGGAACGGTGGCCCCGCTGCCGTAGGCGACGGACAGCTCTAGGCTGCCCTTGCCGCTGTGCGACGGGTTCGAGGTCAGGGCGCCGGCCGGGGACGCGATCGTGCCGCCCCCGGTGACGAAGCCGGCCGCGCGGTCGTAGGCGACGACGCTCGTCGTGCCCGAGCCCGCGTTGCCCCACTGGTCTGTGACGGTGACGGTCACGGTGTAGATGCCCGCCGCCGCGTAGACGTGGCTGCCGCTCACCGTGCCACCGGTGACGGTGGCCGCCGCGGTCGTCCCATCACCCCACGCGATGCTCGCCGTGTGGGTGTCGAGTGGGTCGGCGTCGGAGAACGTCGCGCTGACGCCCGCCGGGGAGCCGACCGAGACGGCCGACGTCGGGCCGGTGACCGTGCCGACGACCGGGGCGGCGTTGGTGAGGTCGAGCCCGACGACGACGGGGTCGTGGTCGGAGATCCGGAACTCGTCGGCCGCGTAGAGGCTCGTGACCTGCCGGGCCGTCTTGAACTCGGTGTTGTAGTCGAGGATCGCGGGCTCGTCGGCGTTGACGTGCCAGTCGCCGACTTCCGTCACCTGGCTGCTGATCGACGCCGAGCCGAGCGCGTGGTCGAGGTAGCCCCACTGCCCGTCGAAGGCGTAGGAGTACGCCTCACGCCCGTTGCGCTGTTCGATGAGGTTGGTGAAGCCGGCCTTCTCGAGCGTCGTGATCGGGTCCTCCTTGGCGTAGGAGTTCATGTCGCCGAGGATGAGGACGTCGGGGTCACCCGTGCCCGTGGGGTCACCGGCCAGCCAGGCGGCGAGCAGCTGCGCCGAACGGACGCGGACCGCGGTGCAGTTGCCCTGGCCGTCGCCGGCGTCGGGCGCGTCGCACGCGCTGCCCTTGCTCTTGAGGTGGTTCGCGACGGCGACGAACGTGCCGCCCGTCGAGTTGTCGCGGAACGCCTGGGCGAGCGAGGGACGGTTGCGCGGGCCGGAGTCGCCCCCGTTGACGAAGTCGACGGAGTTGAGCGCCGCGGTCGTGCCCACCGGCGTCACCGCGGCCGGCTTGTAGAGCATGCCGACCTTGATCGCGTCGTTGCCGAGGGCGTCCGTCTGGCCGGTGCCGGCGTCGGCGTCGATGAACGCCCACGTGCCGTAGCCGTCCTTCTCGTTGAGCTTCCCGACGAGGAACTGCTCGGCGCTGTCCGCGCCGTAGCCGTCGTTCTCCATCTCCATGAAGGCGACGACGTCGGCCTGGGTGCCCGAGACTGCAGCGAGGGTCTTGCGCCACTGGCGGTCGAACTCCGTTGCGGTGTTGGCTCCGCGGCAGTCCATGACCGCACCGGTGAGCCCGCCGCGGCAGTTGTTGCCGGTCGTGTCGAGCGTGTTGAAGAAGTTGAGCAGGTTCATCCCGACGACGCGGGTGTCGCCACCCACGGCGGGCGGGCTCGAAGGACGCGGGTTCGTCGGCTGGAAGTCGACGGTCGCGGACGGGGAGACCGGGCGGATGCGGTAGGCGTTGGCGCTGGCCGCGTTGCCACCCCAGGTGTAGTTGAGGACACCGGTCAGGTCAGTGACGGTGTCGCCACCGCGCAGGGTGTTGGCCGCGGTCAGCGGCTGGCCGCCTCGACCGAAGACGATCGGGTCGACGTTCTGGGCCTGCGTCGTGTCGTCGAGGATGATCTTGCGCAGGTTGTTGGACGCCTGGAGGGCCGCGGCGTCGGCCCCCGGGGCGACGACGTTGGTCGGCTGCTCGAGGCGGCCTCCCTGCGAGAGCGTGACCTGGCCGAAGCGGCCGAGCTGGAAGTGCTCGGTGACGGACATGTCCTGCGGGAGCGTGACGAGCATGCCCTCGTAGCGCTCGAGCGCCGTCGGGCTGGCCACGGGGAAGCGCACCTCGGTCGGGGCGACCGAACCGGTGCCGCAGACCGCGACGGTGGCGGCGCTGACCTGGGTCTGGCCCTGGTTCTCGCCGGCGTTGCCCGTCACGGTGACGACGTCACCGAGCTGGACGGCATTGGCGTTGCTGCCCTCGAAGACGAAGATGCCGTCGGACGTCGCGGGGTCGCCGTCGCCCTTCGGGTCCTGGAGGAAGAAGCCGCGCAGGGCGGGTGACCCGCCCTCGTAGTCACCGACGACGACGCCGCGCGTCGTGACCGAGCCGGTGATCGCCGCGGTGTCGCCGCTGCCCTGGATGGCCGGGATCGGGGTCGGGGTGACCTCGCACGGGTTGGCGGCCGGCACCGAGAAGTGCACGACGACGTCGGTCGCCAGGGAGTCCGGCGGGTCGATGGCGTCCTGGTCGGTGACGGCGGGGGCCGAGACCGTCAGGGTGCAGGCGTCGCCGAGGGCGAAGTCGGCCGACGGGTCGAGCGTGAAGGTCGTCGGGCCGCCGGTGACAGCCAAGGTCTTGGCGCCGGACAGGGAGCACGAGAGGGTGAAGGCTCCCGCGGTGGCGTTGACCGGCTCGGAGAAGGTCACCGTGGGGCTCGCGTCGACCGCGACGTTGGGCGAGCCGTCGGTCGGGGTCGTCGAGGTCACGCTCGGAGCGACGTCGGTCGCCGGACCGCCGTCGACGGAGTGGCTGCCCAGGCCGTCGATGGTGTCGACGGCGTAGCCGTCCCACTGGACGGCGGGGTCGAACGCGTCGGAACCGTTGGTGTCGCCCTTGGTGACGGACGACTTGCGGCGGATCGTGTTGTCCGTCGTGTTGGTCGGGTCCGTGCCCCATCCTGCGGCCCCGGGGTCGCTACCGACCTGGCCGACGACGTCAAGGACGGTCGAGCCCTTGCGCAGCACGACTGCGTCGTTCCCGTTCCAGTTCGCGTTGCCACTCTGCTGGTCGGTGGCAGCCTTGATCGCGGCGTTTGCCGAGCTGTTCGCGAAGACGAACACGTCTCCGGAGACGACGGAGCCGGTGAGGTTCGTGGTGATGGCAGTGCTACCGCCGTTGGCGAAGACCTGGACGGTGTACCCGGCCGCGGCGAGGTCGACCGTCGCCCCGGTGCCGTTGTAGATCTCGAGCGCCTTGTTGTTGCTCGAGCCCTCGACGTACTCGCTGATGAACAGCTCCGTCGGGGCCGCCGCTGAGGCCGGTGCGGCCGCGACGAAGGGGGTGATGCCCACGGCGAGCGCAGCGGTGGTGACCGCGGCGACCCGGCGCAGGGCAGGACGAGATTGACGCATGGATTTCCTCCCTGGGACCGGCTCTTCCGCGCGGTCTGCGGGTCACCCTAGACCGGGGCGGTCCGTCTCGCGCGTCGAGATGACCACCGGTTGCTGAACGCCCGGTGACATCGCGGCCGGCCCGTCGCGGGGCTCAGCAGGCGGGCCACGAGCCGGGCCAGCGGGCCAGCCGGCGCCGCGTGACGAACCGGCGGGGTGTGCCGTCGACGGGGTCGTCGAAGGCCAGCACGGCGGCGAGCAGCTGCAGCGGGGAGCTGAAGTCGCCCACCGGCACGTCTCGCTCGACGGGGTAGAGCGGATCGTCGACGATGGGGACGCCGAGGCCCTGGAGCTGGCAGCGCAGCTGGTGCGTGCGCCCGGTGCGGGGCGTCAGGCGGTAGAGCCCGAGGTCCTCCCCCGCCCGCCCGGCACCGGACGCCGTGTCGACCAGCTCGACGAGCGTCTCGGCGTTGGGCTCGGCGCCCTCGACCTCGTGGGCCTGATGCGTGCCGTGCTCCTTGACGAGGCGCGTGCGCCGGACGAGGGGCAGGACGAGCCCCTCACGGACGGGTGCGACCGCGAGGTACTCCTTGTGCGCGAGCGACTCGGCGAAGACGCGTTGGTACGCGCCGCGCCACCGCTGTTCCGTCGTGAACATCAGGACACCTGCCGTCGGCCGGTCGAGGCGGTGGGCCGGGGCGAGCCGGTGCTCGCCGGTCAGGACGCGGGCCCGGGCCAGGGCGCTCTGCACGACGTGCCGGCCGCGGGGCATCGTCGCCATGTCGTGCGGCTTGTCGACGACGACGATGCGCTCGTCGCGGTGCAGCACGACGAGCTCCTCCGGATGCACCACCTCGACCGGTAGGTCGCGGTGCGCCCAGACGGCCGACTGCGGCACGAACGGGGCGTCCGCGGGCACCGGCGCTCCCGAGGCGTCGACGAACTCCCCCGCCCCGAGCATCCGGTCGACCTCGTCGGCCGTGAGTCCCGGTGCAAGCCGCTCGACGAGGTGGTCGCGCAGCGACCCCCAAGGCCCCGACTGCGGCATCCGGAAGCGCTGGGCGTCGACGCCGTGACGCGGCGGCAGCGGGGAGGGTGGAACCGGCCCCCGCGCCACGTCAGGCGGTCCTGTCGGCCGGCCCGACGCGTACGACCTCGGCCTCGGTGCCGAGGAACGTGCCGTAGGCGGCGGCCGCTGCGTCGACCTCGCGCCACCGGCGGGCCGACAGGTCGGCGAACGGGGAGACCTCGACGAGCACGTGCTCGCGCTTCTGGACGCGCCGCCAGGTGCCGGCGACCTCGCCGTCGACGACGAGCGTCGGCTTGAAGACCATGTTGCGGCCGGGCACGACCTTGACGAAGTGCTCGGGCGGCAGGGTCACGTCGCGCGACTTGTAGCCGAGGAGGAACTCGTCCCACTGGGGCAGCAGGTGCACGCCGCCAGGACCCTCGGGGACCGGGCGCGCGTCCACGTGGGTGAGCCACCTCTGCCCGTCGAGCACCTCGCTCACGATGCGGTCACCGACCAACGCGAGCGCCTCGCGCGTGAGACCGAGCGGCTTGAGCAGCCAGCCGGCGAGGTCCTTCTCGGTGACGGGACCGTGGCTGCGGACGTAGCGCTCGGCCACCGTCGCGAGCCCTTCCTCGCGGGACGGCTTGCGGGAGTAAGGAACCCACGAGTCGATGAGGACAAAGCTCGGCTGCTTGCCGATGACCGGCCCCTGGCAGATGAGTCCGCTCATGCAGTGGTGCCCGATGAGGTGGTAGTTGCGCTGGTCGGTGGGGTCGATGCCGTGATCGACGAGGAGGGCGGCGACGTCGGGACGGCTCATGGGCTCACGGAGGTGCTGCTCGAAGAGTCGTCCGGACAGCTCGACATCGGCCTCGGTGATGCCGAGCTGGGCGAAGCGCGTGGCGAGCGTCGTGCTGCGGGGCGCCGCGAGCAGCTCGCACATCCACCGGGCGTCCTCGGCCGGGACCCAGTGGATCGTGCCGCGCATCGGCCACGTGCGCACGACCTCACGGTCGACGACAGCCTGCTCGACCTGCTCGAGCGTCAGTCCCGAGCGCACCCCGAGGGACCACACACCGCTGCCGTAGTCCTGGGCCTGCAGGGCGCCGAGCTCCCGGGCGACGGCGAGCGCCGACACCGGACCGTCGCTACCGAGCGGGGGCGACAGGAGGAGCGCGGCCATCCGCGCCCGACGCAGCCGCCGGCGGTCCGCCTCGCGCATCAGCTGAGGCAGGCCGGACCGAGCAGGGCCTTGAGGTCGCCGAAGAGCGCCGAGGTGGCGTTGACCCGGAGCGAGTCGTCGAGCGACATGAGCACCGAGCGCCCGGGCTGGGTCAGCTTGACCTGGACCTCGGTCGCGCCGGGGTGCTCCCCCAGGACGCGTTTGAGGCTCTCGGCCACGGCGGGGGTGGCCCGACCGAGTGGGAGGGTCAGGACGACCGGCCCGCGCGGTCCCTCCTTGATGTCGGGGATCGTCAGCTCCTGGGCGAAGATCGAGATCGAGTCGTCGCGGGCACTGATGCGGCCCTTGACCGCGCAGACGGTGTCCTGGGCGAGCATCGTCGAGTACGTCATGTAGGCCGAGGGGAAGAAGAGGCACTCGATGGCGCCGTCGAGGTCCTCGACGGTCGCGATGGCCCAGAGGTCGCCCTTCTTCGTGCGCTTGAGCTGGAGGCTCGTGATGAGCCCGGCGACGGTGACGGGCGTGCCGTCGGCCTTGGGGTCGTCGCCCATGAGCGAGGCGATCGAGGTGTCGGCATGCGTGGCGAGGATGTGCTCGATGCCGAAGAGCGGGTGGTCGCTGACGTAGAGGCCGAGCATCTCGCGCTCGAAGGAGAGCAGGCTGGCCTTGTCCCACTCGAGCGTCGGCACGGGCGGCAGCCCGTCGAAGGCCCCCGGGCCGTCGGAGGCGCCGGCGTCGTCGTCGTCGCCGAAGCTGCCGAAGAGGCTCTCCTGGCCGATGGCCTCCTGCTTCTTGACCTCGACGAGCGCGTCGATGTAGCGCTCGTGGACCTCGACCATGCCGCGCCGGCTCTCGCCGAGCGAGTCGAACGCGCCGCCCTTGATGAGCGACTCGATGGTGCGCTTGTTGCAGACGACGGCCGGCACCTTCGAGAGGAAGTCCTTGAACGCGGCGAAGGACCCCTTCTCCTCGCGGGCCCTGATGATCGCCTGGACGACAGGCAGGCCGACGTTGCGGATCGCGGCGAGACCGAAGCGGATGTCGGTGCCGACGGCCGCGAAGTTGGCGATCGACTCGTTGACGTCGGGCGGCAGCACCTTGATGCCCATGTGCCGGCACTCGTTGAGGTAGAGCGCCGACTTGTCCTTGTCGTCGCGCACGCTCGTCAGCAGGGCCGCCATGTACTCGGCCGGGTAGTTGGCCTTGAGGTAGCCCGTCCAGTACGACACGAGGCCGTATGCCGCCGTGTGCGCCTTGTTGAACGCGTAGTCCGAGAAGGGGACGAGGACGCCCCACAGCGCCGCGATGGAGGCCTCGTTGAAGCCCTGCGACTTCATGCCCTCCGAGAAGGGGACGTACTCGGCGTCGAGGACCTCCTTCTTCTTCTTGCCCATCGCGCGGCGGAGCAGGTCGGCGTTGCCGAGCGTGTAGCCGGCGAGCTTCTGGGCGATCTCCATGACCTGCTCCTGGTAGATGACCAGGCCGTAGGTCATCCCGAGGATCGGGTCGAGGGCGTCGATCATCTCCTGCTGGAGCTTGCCCTTGAGCTGGGGGTCGAGCGGGACGACCTCCTGCTTGCCGTTCTTGCGCAGCGCGAAGTTCGTGTGGGCGTTGACACCCATCGGCCCCGGCCGGTACAGCGCGAGGGCCGCCGAGATGTCCTCGAAGTTGTCGGGCTGCATGAGGCGCAGCAGCGAGCGCATGCCGCCGCCGTCGAGCTGGAAGACGCCGAGGGTGTCGCCGCGACCGAGCAGGTCGTAGGTGGCGCGGTCGTCGAGGGTCTTGGACAGCTCGTCGAGGTCGATGTCCTCGTCGCGGTTGAGCTTGATGTTCTCGATGGCGTCGTCGAGGATCGTCAGGTTGCGCAGGCCGAGGAAGTCCATCTTGACCAGGCCCAGCGACTCGCAGCTGGGGTAGTCGAACTGCGTGATGATCTGGCCGTCCTGCAGGCGGCGCATGATCGGGATGACGTCGACGAGCGGCTCGCTCGACATGATGACGCCGGCCGCGTGCACGCCCCACTGGCGCTTCAGGCCCTCGAGGCCGAGCGCCGTGGCGACGACCTCCTGCGCCTGGGGGTCCTCGTCGTGGACGACGCGGAAGTCGCCGGCCTCGTTGTAGCGCTTGGAGTCGGGCTTGAAGACGTCGGCGAGCGGCATGCCCTTGCCCATGACGTCGGGTGGCATCGCCTTGGTGAGCTTCTCGCCCATCGCGAACGGGTGACCGAGGACGCGGCTCGCGTCCTTGAGGGCCTGCTTGGCCTTGATCGTGCCGTAGGTGACGATCTGCGCGACGCGCTCCTCGCCGTACTTCTCGGTGACGTAGCGGATGACCTCACCACGCCGGCGCTCGTCGAAGTCGACGTCGAAGTCGGGCATCGACATGCGCTCGGGGTTGAGGAACCGCTCGAAGATGAGGCCGTGCGGGATCGGGTCGAGGTCGGTGATGCCCATGGCGTAGGCGCACATCGAGCCGGCACCCGAGCCTCGGCCGGGACCGACGCGGATGCCGTTGCGCTTGGCCCAGTTGATGAAGTCGGCGACGACGAGGAAGTAGCCCGGGTAGCCCTTGGAGACGATGACGTCCTCCTCGAAGGCCGCCTGCTTGCGGGCGTAGTCGGGCACTCCCTCGGGGAAGCGGCGCGACAGGCCGGTCTCGACCTCCTTGATGAACCACGACGTCTCGTCCTCGCCCTCGGGCACCGGGAAGCGCGGCATGAAGCGCCCCTCCCCCTCGGTGAAGGAGACCTCGCAACGCTCGGCGATGAGCAGCGTGTTGTCGCACGCCTCGGGCAGCTCGCGCCACAGGTGGCGCATCTCCTGCGCGGACTTGAGGTAGAAGTCGTCGGCGTCGAACTTGAACCGGTTGGGGTCCATCAAGGTCGAGCCCGACTGGACGCAGAGCAGGGCGGCGTGGGCCTTGGCGTCCTCGGCGCGGGTGTAGTGCAGGTCGTTGGTGGCCAGGAGCGGCAGCTTGAGGTCGCGCGCGAGCCGGATGAGGTCCTTCTGGGTGCGGCGCTCGATGTCGAGGCCGTGGTCCATCAGCTCGACGTAGACGTTCTCGTTGCCGAAGATGTCACGCAGCTCGCCGGCGACCTCGCGCGCCTCGTCGTACATCCCGAACCGCAGCTTCGTCTGGATCTCGCTCGACGGGCAGCCTGTCGTGACGATGAGGCCCTTGCCGTAGGTCGAGAGGAGGTCGCGGTCGATGCGCGGCCACTTGGTGTAGACCTGGTCGAGGCTCGCGATGGAGCTCATCCGGAAGAGGTTGTGCATGCCCTGGTTGTTCTCGGCGAGCATCGTCATGTGGGTGTAGGCGCCGCTGCCCGAGATGTCGTCGCGACCGCCGTCGCCCCAGCTGACCTTGGTGCGGTCGGTGCGGTGCGTGCCCGGCGTGATGTAGGCCTCGACGCCGATGATCGGCTTGACGCCGGTGCCCTGCGCCTTCTTCCAGAACTCGTAGGCGCCGAAGACGTAGCCGTGGTCGGTCGTCGCGAGGGCCGGCATGCCCATCCGCGCCGCCTCGCTGAAGAGGTCGCCGATACGCGCCGCCCCGTCGAGCATGGAGTACTCCGTGTGCACGTGGAGGTGCACGAAGTTCTGGTCGTTGCGCGGGGCGGCTTCGGTCGACATCGTGGACGAGTCTAAGCCTCCGCGAGGACACTCCTCGGCGTGTCGGTTGGGGTGTCGCGCGGTCCGCGCGAACCGATCCGGCGCGAGCGGTGTTGAGGGGGCGTCGGGACGGCACCATGGTGCCGAGGCACGGTCGTCGGTGGGGACGGAGGCAGCGATCGACACGTCGGATGAGGCAGCGGTACTGGCTCGCGTACGCGCCGGGGACGCATCGGCGTACGCGGTGCTCGTCACGCTGCACGCCCCGATCGCCAAACGGCTCGCGGTGCTCTCCGGCGCCGGGAGCGAGGCCGACGACGTCGTGCAGGAGGCGTTCGTGAAGGCATACCAGGCCCTGCCGCGGTTCCACGAGGGCGCGGGTTTCCGTCCGTGGCTGCTGCGGATCGTCGTCAACGAGACGCGCAACCTCCAGCGCGGCCGGTCACGGCGCGCCCTGCGCGAGCTCCGTGTGGCCGCGGAGAGGACGGCGACGGACCCCGTCCCGGACCCGGCCGACGCAGCGGTCTCACGCGACCAGGGAGCCGGGCTCGTCGAGGCGGTGGAGGGTCTGCCCGACGACCTGCGCGAGGTGGTGACGTGCCGCTACCTGCTCGAGCTCTCGGAGGCGGAGACCGCCGGGACGCTCGACATCCCGCCGGGAACGGTCAAGTCCCGGCTCCACCGCGCCCTGCGCTCGCTCCGGGAGGTGATGGCCGATGCCTGACCACCTCGACCTCGAGGCCGAGCTCGTCGCCCTCGGCCGCACGCTCGTGACCGAGCCGCCCAGGCCGGACCTCGCGACGCTCGTGCTCTCCCGCCTGGCCGCCGTGCAGCGGGCCGCGCCGGCGCCCGAGCCGCCATCCGTGCGGCCGCCCGAGGCGGTGGCGACGATCCCCAGCGCCGCACGTCCCACGCGCGTCATGAGGCGCCGGCTCGGCTGGGCGACGGCCGCCGTCGTCGTGCTCGTGCTCGCTCTCGTCCCGCCGGTCCGTGCGGCGGTCCTCGAGCTGCTCCGCATCGGCGGCATCGTGGTGCGGGAGGTGCCCGCACCGCCCGCGACTCCCACGACGACATCGCCGGCGTCCAGAGCGGTGGGTAGCAGCGCCGGAGGGGCCACGGCGACGCCCGTGACGCTGAGGCAGGCGGAGCAGGTCATCGGCGCGGACATCGGGACGCCCACGGCGCTCGGCCCACCGACGTCCGTCACGGTCACGCACGACGGTCGCGTCGCCGAGCTGGTGTGGGGGTCGGGCGCCGACACGACCCGTCTCGACGTCTTCGTCGGGTCGTTGTCGTGGGGCTACCTCAAGACGGTGTGGGACGCGGTCACCCCGACCCGGGTGGCCGACCACGACGCGGTGTGGATCGGGTCGCCGCACCGCGTCGAGTGGGTGGACCGGACCGGGGACACCCACTCCGAGCCGCCGCGCCTCGCCGGGCCGACTCTCGTCTGGGTCGTCCCGTCCTCGGCGGGTGAGGTGACCTACCGCCTCGAGGGTGCGAACAGCCTCGAGGAAGCGCTGCGCGTGGCCCGGTCGGCCGGCTGAGGGCGAACCTCCGCGCCCGCAGCGGTGTTGAGGTGGCGTCGGCCCCTCGCGGGGGCCCACTCGCCCCAGGAGAACACCATGCGCAGACTCCCCCTGCTCGTCGCCGCCGTCGCGGCGGCGCTGCTCGTCGTGGCCGCGCCGCCGGCCTCCGCCGGCGGCCCGACGTCCGTGCTCGCCGTCGACTACGACGGGTCCCGGGCCGCGGGCGCCCTCACCGGGAGCCAGGCCTACGCGAACCTCGAGAAGGCCCTCGACGTCTACAACACCCCCACCGGTGACGCGATGCCCGCGGTGTCGTTCATGGACTCGCGGGTCCGGCTGACGTGGCTGATCCACGACGTCACGCCGTGGCGCGTCGACGCCGTCATCATCGACGGCGACGACGTCTGGGTCGAGACGTCGATGAACCTCGCCGACGGCAAGGACCTCTTCCAGGCGCCCGCCGTGCTGCACCGGCCCAAGGACACCGCCCTGCTCCTCGCGACGCTGACCTCCCTCGGCGTCTACGGCGACGCGAGGCCGTCCCCGACCTCGACGTCCTCGCCCACGGCACGGCCGGTGGCTGCCGCCCGGGTGGCAGCCGTGTTGCCCACCACGGTCGCGGGGGCGGCTCCCGGTGCGGTGCCCTGGTGGGCGACGACCGCCGCCGCGGTGTTGGCGCTCGGGCTCGGGGTCGCTCTCGGACGGTGGCGGTCCCGGGCAGACTCCGGCACCGTGGCCGCCACGAACCCGCGCCGGCCCGACCCGGAGCGCGCCGCCCCGGTCGGGTTCAGCACGGACACGACGCCGCCACACGGCATACGGAACGGCCCGCACGGACCTTCACCCTCACCTCGAGGGTGAAGGTCACAAGGTCGCGATGATGTCGAGCGCGCGCTGGAGGTCCTCCGGGTAGTCACTCTCGAAGTGGACGTACTCCCCCGTGCCCGGGTGCTCGAAGCCGAGACCCTTTGCATGCAGCCACTGTCGCTCGAGCTTGAGGCGAGCTGCGAGCTTCGGGTCGGCGCCGTAGGTCGGGTCACCGCAGCACGGGTGGTGCAGCGCTGCGAAGTGCACGCGGATCTGGTGGGTGCGGCCCGTCTCGAGGTGGATGTCGAGCAGGCTGGCGTAGCGGAACGCCTCGATGACCTCGTAGTGCGTCACCGACGGCTTGCCGCTCTTCATCACGGCGAACTTGTAGTCGTGCCCGGGGTGGCGTCCGATCGGCGCGTCGATGGTCCCTACGACCGGGTCCGGCAGGCCCTGGACGAGGGCGTGGTACGTCTTGTCGACCGTCCGGCTGCGGAAGGCCTGCTTGAGCCGGGAGTAGGCGTACTCGCTCTTGGCGACGACCATGAGACCGGACGTGCCGACGTCGAGTCGGCTGACGACGCCCTGGCGCTCGGGGGCCCCCGAGGTCGAGATCCGGTAGCCCGCCGCGGCGAGCCCCGACACGACGTCCGGTCCGCTCCAGCCGACGCTGGGGTGCGCGGCGACACCCACCGGCTTGTCGACGACGACGATGTCGTCGTCGTCGTGGACGATCGACATGCCTGGCACCGGCTGGGCGATGACCTGCAGGCTCGGGCTGTCCTCGGCGCGCGGCAACGAGACCTCGAGCATCGAGCCGGCGGAGAGCCGCTCGGACTTCGCGACCGCCTTGCCGTCGATGACGACGTGGCCGTCGGCGGCGAGGTCGGCGGCCTTGGTGCGCGAGACCCCGAAGAGGCGGGCCACGCCGGCGTCGACGCGTTCGCCCTCGAGGCCGTCCGGCACGAGCACGGTGCGCACGTCAGGCATGGTCGCCCCCCTGACGCCGCGCCTCGTGCGTCTCGGGAGCGTCCGGCGTCCCGTGGGTCTGCTGCGTCATGTCGGTCTCGCCGTTCGTGGTCGTCTCGCCGGTGGTCCGGACAGTGGTCTGGTCGGTCGTGGCGTCGGGAGCGGTCGCGGCCCGGCCGTGGTCGCGCCGGCCGTCGACGCCGATCCCGAGCAGAGCCAGGATGACGACGAGACACGCTGCGGAGACGATCCAGATGTCGGCGACGTTGCCGATGAACCAGCGGTTGTAGTCGATGAAGTCCACGACGTGCCCCTGGCCGCCGCCGGGTGGACGGACGAACCGGTCGGTGAGGTTGCCGATCGCGGCTCCGAGCAGCAGGCCGAGCGCGATGGCCCAGGCCCGCGACCCGAGCTGGCGGGCGACGACGACGATCGCGACGAGCACCGCGAGGGCGATGCCGGTCATGACCCACGTGTTGCCCGCCCCGAGCGACAGGGCCGCGCCGGGGTTGCCGATGAGCTTGAGCCGGATGAAGTCTCCGACGAACGGGCGTGACTCGCCGTCGCCGAGCACGTCGAGGGCGACCATCTTCGTCAGCTGGTCGCTGACGAAGGCGAGAACGGCGACGACGCCGAGGACGACGAACAGTCGCCTGCGCCGGTCGGGCGTCGGGCGGCTCTCGTCGGCGGGCGTCGAACTCACGGTCTCGGTCGAGGTAGTGGTGGACACGCCGTCGACCCCCGCGCGGGGGGTCGACGTGGCGTGCGTGGGCGTCAGTGGCGGTCTTGCTTCTCCTGGCATGTCATGCACAGGGTCGCACGAGGACGGGCCTGAAGTCGAAGCTTGCCGATCGGGTTGCCGCAGTTCTCGCAGATGCCGTAGGTGCCGGCCTCGAGCTGCTCGAGCGCGTGCTCGGCCTGGCGCAGGCTCGCGCGAGCGTTGGCCGCGACGGAGATCTCGTGCTCGCGCTCGGCCGTCTTGGCGCCGGCGTCCGCCTGGTCGTCGCCCGAGCCGTCGCCCGAGGCGCGCAGCAGGTCGTCGAGCTCGTCCTCCGCGAGCTTGAGCTCGACGCGGTGCTGCTCGATCTCCTCGAGCAGGACCCCACGCACCTCGCTGATCTCGTCCTCGCTCCAGGGGCTCTCGTCGTCCTTGACCCGCAGCTGTTCAGCGAGCTTGCGGGCGCTGGTGCGGTTCGTCGTGGTGCCCGCGGCCTTCTTCGTGGTCGAGCGGGGTCCTGCCGTGGAGCTCGTGGTCACTGATGCCTTCTTGGTTCGTGTCGCAGGGGCCTTGGCAGCGGACTTCGCGCTCGCGGCTCCTGCTCGGGTGGACGTCGTGGCGGGCGGCTTCGTCGCCGCCGTGGACCGGGTGGTCCTTCCAGCCGCCGGAGCGGACTTCTTGACGGGCGCGGCCTTCGTCGCGGTCTTCTTCGCCGGCGCGGCCTTCGTCGTGACCCGCTTCTCGGCGGCGGCCTTGGTCGCCGTCTTCTTCACGGGCACAGCCTTGGTCGCCGTCTTCTGCGCCGGCGCAGCCTTGGTCGCCGTCTTCTGCGCCGGCGCAGCCTTCGTCGCGGCCTTCTTCGCCGGCGCAGCCTTCGTCGCGGCCTTCTTCGCCGGCGCAGCCTTCGTCGCGGCCTTCTTGACCGGCGCGGCCTTCGTCGCGGCCTTCTTGACCGGCGCGGCCTTGGTCGCCGTCGTCCTCACGGGGACGGCCTTGGTCGCCGTCTTCTTCGCCGGCGTGGCTCTCGTCGCGGCCTTCTTGGCCGTTGAAGCCGTGGTCGCGGTCTTCGTCGCCGTCTTCGTCGCGGTCCTGCTCGCGGTCGCAGGCTTCGTCGCAGTCTTCGCCGCAGGCGCTGCCTTCCTGGCTGCGCCCGTCGTCCTGCTCGCGGTGGCCCGCTTGGCCGCGGTCGTCGCCGCTGCCGTCTTCTTCGCCGCCATCAGACCCTCCGTCGCTCAAGCCGTCGACGCTGACAAGTGGGGCTGACAATAAGCCCCGCACGGGTCGTGCACAAACGCGAAACGCTTATGCGGGCGAAGTGTTCGCCCTTCGGATACACCTCAGGCCGCCCGGGACGATGCCCGGACGGCCTGCGTGCGTCTGTTCGAGGTGGGACTCAGCCCTGGTTGCCGTCTCCGGCTCCGGCGTGGGCCGGCTCCTGGGCGCTCGAGTCGAGGTCGTGCAGCTGACCCTCGATGTAGGACTTGAGGTTGCTGCGGTAGTTCTTCTCGAAGCCACGCAGCTCGGCGATCTTGCGGTCGAGCAGGCCCTTCTGCTTGTCGAGCTCCTCGAGGAGGGCCGCCTTCTTCTGCTGCGCCTCGGCGACCATGCCGGTGGCCCGCTCGCGAGCCTCGGTGAGCATCTCGTCACGCTTGGACGTCGCCTCGGCGATCATCTGGTCGCGCTGCGAGGTCGCCTCGGAGATCATCTGCTCACGCTGGGCCGCGGCTGCGGCCGAGATCTGCTCGGCCTGCTGGGTGGCCTCGTCGTGACGGCTCTGACCGGTGTTGATGAGATCGTCGTGCCGGGCCTGGGCCGCGGCGAGCAGCTCGCGGTGGCGGTTCTCGGCCTCGGAGATGAGCTCGTCGCGACGGGTCTCACCGGCGGCCACGTGCTCGTCGTGCAGGCGCTGGGCGAGGGCGATGACACCCGCGGCGTCGACGTTGCCCGTCGCGGCGGCTGCGGCCGGCGCGGCAGCAGCGGCTGCGGCGGGAGCGGGAGCCGGCGCCGGAGCTTTGGCGGCCTCCTCGCGCAGTCGTGCAGCGGTGGCCGCGGCAGCCTCCGCGTCGGCCTGGGCCTTGGCGGCCCGCTCCTCGGCGGCGCGGGCGTTCTCCTGCGCCTTGGTGAGCTTGCCCTCGGCGTCGGCGACCTGGGAGTTGATGCCGTTGAGCTTGGCCTGGGCGTCGTTGAGCGCCTGCGAGTCGACGGCGGACTTGGCGGCCGCCTCGGCGCGCTCGGCCTCGGCCTTGGCGCGGTCGATGCGCTCCTTGGCGACCCGCTCGGCGTTCTCGGCGTCGGCCTTGGCCTTGGCCGCGCGGTCGGTGGCGGCCTTGAAGGCGCGCTCCGCGTCCTGGATCTTCGCGGTGAGGCCGCCGAGCTTGGCGTCGTCACCGGGCCGGCCCACGGCCGGCATGGCCGCGGTCGCACCGTCGGCACGGACGGCCGACTGGTTCTTGCTCGCGCGGCAGTCGTTGAGCTGCTTCAGGTAGTCGTCACGCTGCTCGATGAGCGAACGCATCTCCGCCACGATCTCGTCCAGGAAGTCGTCAACGTCCCGCTCCTCGTAGCCACGACGGAACTGCGTGGTCTGGAAGTGCTTGTTGAGCACCTGTTCAGGCGTAAGCGCCATGTGTCACCTCGATACAGACGTAATGGTTCGGGTCAACGGTATCTAACGTTCCGGTCACGAACCAAAGCCATGCTCACCGATCGGCGTGTGGACACCCGCGGCCCGAGGTGCGGGACGGGTGACCGCCGGTCGGTCAGAAGAAGCTCGGCACGTTGAGAGCGAGAGAGGTCAGCAACATCAGGACGAGGAAGCTGAGGTCGAGTCGGACGCCACCGAGGCTCGGTGACGGGATGACCTTGCGCAGGGCGCGCAGGGGCGGGTCGGTCACGGTGTAGACGGCCTCGGCGAGGACCAGGACGACCCCGGTGGGTCGCCAGGACCGGGCCAGCACCTGCACCCAGTCGATGACGAAGCGGCCGATGAGGGCGATGAAGAAGGTGAAGACCACCACCCCGTAGATCGTCCAGAACGCGTCCATGTCGGTCAGTGTCCCTGATGTCGGGGCAAGAGTGTGAACCGGGGCCCAGGTCGATGGTCCTGTGACCCCGGTTCGCGCTCACGGCGGTGGACTGGTGGGCTCAGCTCTGGTTGAAGAAGCCGCGGGTGTTGGCCGCCGGCGCCTCGGGCTCGTCGGCGGAGATCTCGACGTGCGCCGGCGAGAGGAGGAACACCTTGGAGGTGACCCGCTCGATCGTGCCGTGCAGCCCGAAGACGAGCCCAGCCGCGAAGTCGACGAGACGCTTGGCGTCGGCGTCGTCCATGTCGCTGAGGTTCATGATGACCGGCACCTGGTCGCGGAACCACTCACCGATGTTCTTGGCCTCGTTGTAGGTGCGAGGGTGGATCGTCGTGATGCGGTTGAGCGAACCGACCTCGACGTCGCGCACGACGGCGGCGACGGGCCGCTTCGTGGGCAGCTGCGTCACGGCAGCGGTGTGCTCGGTCTCGTCGTCGTAGCGGTCGGACTCGTCGTAGGCGTCGTAGTCGTCGTAACGATCATGACGCTGGTCCTCCTCGCTCAGTCCGAGGTACACCATCGTCTTGCGCAGTGCCCCTGCCATGGCCAACTCCCAAAACGTCGGATTGTGATCGTTGACGACGTTACAGAAGTGACGGGCGTGAACCGAGGATTGCCGTGCCGACACGCAGGAGTGTCGCTCCGTGCCGCAGCCCGGCCTCGAGGTCGCCGCTCATGCCGGCGGAGATCCAGTCGGCACCGGGGTGCCGAGCACGTATGCCGTCCGCCACCTCTCGCAGCCGGGTGAACGCCGCGTCGGGGTCGGCGCCCAGAGGGGCGACGGCCATGACGCCGCGCAGGTCCAGGAGCTGTTGTGCCGCAACGGTGTCCGCGAGGGCGTCGACATCGGCGGGGAGGACACCACCGCGCGACGTGTCGCCGTCGAGGCTCACCTGGAGCAGCACCTCGACGGTCCGGTCCGCGGCGTGGGCGCCCTTGGCGAGGGCGGCGACGAGCTTCGTGCGGTCGACGGACTGGACGACGTCGGCGTAGCCCGCGACGTGCGCCGCCTTGTTGCTCTGGAGCCGGCCGATGAAGTGGAGGGTCGGCGCCTCGGCGCCGGCCTCCGAGAGCCGGTGCCGGACCTCTCGGAACTTCTCGGCGGCCTCCTGGTCGCGGTTCTCGCCGAAGTGCCTGACGCCGAGGTCGTGCAGGAGCAGGACGTCGGAGGTCGGGAAGTACTTCGTGACGACGACGAGGGTGACGTCGTCGGGGTCGCGTCCGGCCTCGGCGCAGCCGCGCTCGATGCGCGTGCGCACGGCACCGAGGCTGTCGCGCAGCTCGTCGCGTCGCGCCGCGTCACCGCTCGACGGGGCGCCCGTCACGCGTGCACCGGCCGGAGCGCGACGATGCCGGCGAAACGACCGGTACGGCCGTCGCGCCGGTAGGAGTAGAGGTCGCCGCTCTCGCGGGTGCAGCCCGGGACCCACTGCACCGCGACGTCAGCCGCAGCGAGCTGTTCGACGACGCCGGCGGCCACGTCGATGGCCGGGGTCCCGGTCCAGGATCGTGCGGCGGAGGCCGCTGAGGTCTCGGCGGCGGTGCGCGCCATCTCTGTCGGGACCTCGTAGCACCGTCCACAGACGGACGGCCCCACGGTCGCCGAGACGGACGTCGCACCGAGGTCGCGCATCGCGGTGACGGCCCGGCCGACGATGCCCGCGAGCATGCCCGGCCGACCGGCGTGCACCGCGCCGGCGACTCCGGCGCGAGCATCGTGCAGCAGCACCGGAACACAGTCGGCGACCAGCACACCGAGCGCGAGATCGGTTGCGCGCGTGACGATTCCGTCGACCGCTGGTGGCTCCCCGACCCACGGCCCGTCGACCTGCACGACGTCGGCCCCGTGGACCTGGTTCATGAGGACGAGACGATCGCGTGGGACGTCGATCTCGTGCGCGACGGCGGTGCGGTTGCCCTCGACGTCGGCGGGGTCGTCGCCGACGTGACCGCCGAGGTTGAGACCGGCATACGGCCCGCTCCCCCGGCCTGCCGACCGACCCGTGAAGGCGAGGTCGACGGAGCAGGTGTCGCCGTCGCTCGCGGTGGTGGTGCGCCAGTAGAACACGACGACAAACCTATCCCGGGGACCAGAGCGGCCCGCGGCCGACCGCACCGTTGCGGGGCCCCTGGGACGCCGACGGGCGGGAGACGCTGAGCGCGTCTCCCGCCCGTCCGGGTCGATCTCGGCCTCGGGCCGCCCGTGGCCCTACTTGAGGAAGTCGGGGACGTCGAGGTCGTCGCCCTCGTCGAACGTCACCTGGCGCGGCGGCTGCTGCACCGGCTGGGCCGCGGGGGCCGGAGCGTGGTGCTGGGGCTGCTGCGCCGGGGCAGCGGGCTGCTGGGTCGGCAGCTGCTGGGCGGGCTGCTGGTGGTGCACCGGGGCCGCCTGTGCCTGCTGCGGCGCCGCCTGCTGCGGAGCCGCCTGGGGCACGCCGTTGGAGTGCTGCGGCGCCGACTGCGGGGCCGGCGAGGCCGGACGCTGCTGGGCCGGCTGCGAGCGACCCATGACCTGCCCGAGGGCGCGGTCGTCGTGTCGCTGGCTGGGGCCGCCGCTGTCGAAGCCCGCGGCGATGACCGTGACCCGGACCTCGTCGCCCAGGGCGTCGTCGATGACGGCACCGAAGATGATGTTGGCCTCCGGGTGGGCGGCCTCCTGGACCAGGCGAGCGGCCTCGTTGATCTCGAAGAGACCGAGGTCGGACCCACCCTGCACGGAGAGGAGGACGCCGTGCGCGCCGTCGATGGACGCCTCGAGCAGCGGGCTGCTGATCGCGAGCTCGGCCGCCTGGACGGCCCGGTCCTCGCCGCGCGCGGACCCGATGCCCATGAGGGCTGAGCCCGCCCCCTGCATGACCGACTTGACGTCGGCGAAGTCGAGGTTGATGAGACCGGGCGTCGTGATGAGGTCGGTGATGCCCTGGACACCGGAGAGCAGGACCTGGTCGGCCGAGCGGAAGGCGTCCATCATCGACACGTTGCGGTCGCTGATCGAGAGCAGCCGGTCGTTGGGGATGACGATCAGGGTGTCGACCTCCTCGCGGAGGCTGCCGATGCCGGACTCGGCCTGGTTGGCGCGACGACGGCCCTCGAAGGTGAACGGGCGAGTGACGACACCGATCGTCAGGGCACCGAGCTCGCGCGCGATGCGAGCCACGACGGGGGCGCCGCCGGTGCCCGTGCCGCCGCCCTCACCGGCGGTGACGAAGACCATGTCGGCCCCCTTGAGGACCTCCTCGATCTCCTCGGAGTGGTCCTCGGCGGCCTTCTTGCCGACCTCGGGGTCGGCGCCGGCGCCGAGGCCGCGCGTCAGCTCGCGGCCGACGTCGAGCTTGACGTCGGCGTCGCTCATGAGCAGCGCCTGGGCATCGGTGTTGATGGCGATGAACTCGACACCCTTGAGGCCGACCTCGATCATGCGATTGATGGCATTGACGCCGCCGCCGCCGATGCCGACGACCTTGATGACGGCCAAGTAGTTCTGCGGTGCTGCTGCCACGAGAGTGGGCCTTCCTGACTGGTGGTGCCGGTGCTGCGGGTGGTCTGGGGGACGGGCGGTGCGTGGTCTGGGTGGTGCGGCTCGTTCCGAGCGTGTAGCCCTCAAACCTTAAACGTAGACATAAAGGTTACAGTTTGGTCACGAACCAGTGCCCTGACGGTATGACGAGGCACAGGGTCGATCAACCCACGCCGCGGCGTGTCGTCACCGGGATTGACCCAATTCCGGGAGCCGCGCCCCAAGGGCCACACCAGCACCACCGGACACTCGGGTCACGACCGCCCGGGGATCACCCTCCCACGACCGGCCTGCGGGCCCGTGGGCGGGTCCCGTGGCGGACGAGACGCCCCGGCCGTGGGTGTCAGCGTGTGACCGGTGACGACGGGACGCTGACGTCGATCGTCGAACCGGGTTCTGGCAGAAGGATCTTCACGAGGTTCGCCTTGCGTTTGCCGTCGGCGGCGCCACCCCAGACGACCGTCTTGCGCTTCTCCCCCTTGGCCTTGACGGTGAAGGAGACCTGGTCCGCCGTCGACACCGACACCCCTGAGACGTCGGCACGCAGCGACGGGTCGAGGGACCCCAGCGCGCCCAGGGCTGCCTCGACCCCGGCCTTGGTGACCTGCGCGGACCCCGAGCTGACGAGCGGGACGCCGTCGGGGGCACTGCCGACGGTGCGGAAGGCGACCCCGTCGCGGTCCACGACGTCCACCTCACCTCGAGGGTTGCGGACGGCGAGCACGGCGACCCTGGGCGTCACCGTGATGACGACGGTGTCGGGCAGACCGCGGCCGACGGTGACCGAGCTCCACGCCTTGCCGGCGAGCAGCCGCTGCGCGACGGCGTCGGTGTCGACGCGCATGAGCGGCCCGCCGAGCGGCACCCGGGCGACGGCACGCACCTGCGCGGAGGCGGCCGCGCTCACGCCGTGCACCTCGACGCGAGACGCGGTGAGGGCACTGCTGAACCACCCCACCCACACGAGCAGCCCGGCGCCCAGCACGAGGGTCGCAAGGATCCCCGCGACGAGGCGAGGACGTCGCCGAGCGGCGGCCGCGCGGCGCTCGAAGCGGGTGCGCGACGAGGCGAGCCCGGTGCCCGCGACCCGGCGGCGGGCGTTGCCGTGCTCGAGCATCATGGCGTGCCTCCCCCGAGGATCCGCAGCACCTCCGGGCCGATCATCGTGACGTCGCCCGCGCCGACGGTGAGCACGAGGTCCCCTGGCCGGGCGAGGCCTGCGACCCGACCGGCCACCTCCGACCACGAGGGCACGTAGTGGACCTCCACCTCGGGCCGGGCCGCCGTCACGGCGTCGGCGACGAGTCGGCCGGACACTCCGGGCACGGGGTCCTCGCGGGCGGCGTAGACGTCCATGAGGACGACGACGTCCGCCGGGGACAGACCGGCCCCGAGCTCGGCGGCGAAGTCGCGCGTGCGGCTGTAGAGGTGCGGCTGGAAGACGACGACGAGCCGGCCGGTGTCGCCGACGAGGTCCTTGGCGGTCTCGACGACCGCTGCGACCTTGCCCGCGTTGTGGGCGTAGTCGTCGACGACGACGACTCCGCCGGCCTCGCCCTTCGGCTCGAAACGACGGCGCGTCCCCGTGAAGGACGCCAGCCCGGCCAGGACCTGGTCGGGCGCCTGACCGAGCCCGTGGACGGCGGCGGCGTACGCGGCCGCGGCGTTGAGCGCGTTGTGGCGGCCCGGCACACCGAGCGTCATGCGTCGCTCGACGCCCTCGTCGAGCAGCGTGACCGAGGACGTGACGCCGTCCTGGTGGTGATGGTCCAGGACGACGTCGGACGACGGCTCGAAGCCGTAGGTCAGCACGCGCGTGCCCGCGGCCCGGGCTCGCTCGGCCAGCGCCACGGCACCGGCGTCGTCGGTGCACGTGACGAGCAGGCCCCCGGGACGGATCGTGCCGACGAACGCGTCGTAGGCCGCCTGGACAACCTTGAAGTTCGAGTAGAAGTCGAGGTGGTCGGGCTGGACGTTGGTGACGATCGCGACCTCGGGACCGTAGACGACGAACGAGCCGTCGCTCTCGTCGGCCTCGACGACGAAGATGTCGTCGGAGCCGTCGTGCGCGTTGGTGCCGTGCTTCGCGAGCTCGCCGCCGACGGCGAACGACGGGTCGAGACCGCAACCCTGCAGGGCCACGGTGAGCATCGAGGTCGTCGTCGTCTTGCCGTTGGCACCGGCCACGGCCACCGGCCGGCGTCCGTGCATGAGCGCGGCGAGTCCCTGCGCGCGGTGCAGCACGGGCACGCCACGCTGGCGCGCGGCGACGAGCTCGACGTTGTCGTCGCGGATCGAAGAACTCATGACGATGGCGTCGGCGCGCTCCTGGTGCGCCTCGTGGAAGCCGACCCACACGCCGGCGCCCTCGCTCTCGAGGGCCTTGAGGACGGGCACGTCCTTGGCGTCGCTGCCCGTGACGCGGATGCCACGCGCGAGCATGATGCGGGCGACTCCCGACATGCCGGCGCCGCCGATGGCGAGGAAGTGCACGCGACCGAGCTCGTCGGCGCCGGGCACGACGGCCCGGAAGTCGAAGCGCGCCGCCGCGAACGGGTCGTCGACGGTGGGGGTGCGCGGGGTCTGGGTCACGTGCGGTTCCTGCCTGCTGCGGCCCGGTCGACCAGGTCGGCGAGCTTCTCGTCGGCGGCGGGTTCGCCCAGGGCCCGGGCGGCCGCAGCCATCCGCGCGATCCTCTCGCGGTCGGTCGCGAGCCCGAGCAGCACGGCGTCGACCCACTCGGGGGTGAGGTCGGCGTCGTCGACGAGCAGGCCACCACCGGCGGACACGACGTCGGCGGCGTTGACGCGCTGCTCGCCGTTGCCGACGGGCAGCGGGACGTAGACGGCCGGCAGGCCGACGGCCGTCAGCTCGCACACCGTGTTGGCACCCGAGCGTGCGACGACGAGGTCGGCGGCGGCATACGCCAGCTCCATCCGGTCGGCGTACGGCACGACGACGTACGGGGCCCCCTCGGCCGGCGGCTCGGGGACGAACTCCTTGCCCAGCCCGGTCACGTGCAGCACCTGCACTCCCCCGCGGCTCAGCTCGGCCACGCGCGCCCGGAAGGCGTCGTTGAGGCGCTGGGCGCCGAGCGACCCGCCGGTGACGAGGACGGTGGGCCACTGCGGCTGGAGCCCGAAGAGCTCGAGGGCCTCGGCACGCACGGCTTCGCGGTCGAGCGTGGCGACCTCACGGCGCAGCGGCATGCCGATCCGCTGGGCGTGCGGAAGGGACGTGACCGAGAAGGTCGTCGCCACGGCACTCGCCCAGCGGGCGCCGAGACGGTTGGCCAGGCCCGCACGGGCGTTCTGCTCGTGGACGACGATGGGGACGTGACGGCGCCGCGCGGCGAGGTAGGCCGGGGTGCTGACGTAGCCCCCGAAGCCGACGACGACCTCGGCACCGGTCTCGTCGATGGCCGCGCCGGCGGCGTCGACGGCCGCCTTGAGACGGCCAGGGAGCCGAAGCAGGTCGGCGCTCGGGCGACGCGGCAGGGGCACCTTGGGCACGACCCTCAGGTCGTAGCCCCGGGCCGGCACGAGGCGCGCCTCGAGACCCTCCTGCGTGCCGAGCGCCGTGACCCGCAGGTCGGGGTGGCGCCGACGGAGGGCGTCCGCGAGGGCAAGCAGCGGCGACACGTGGCCGGCGCTGCCTCCCCCGGCGAGCAGGACGGAGGTGGGCGAGGACAGTGGGATCACCGGCTTCTGCGACGTTGCGGGACGGACCGGACGCGGGACGGGAGCACCGCGAGCGACCGACGGACGAGACTCGGGCGCGCGTCGAGCAGGGCCTTGCAGCCCGGTTCGTTGCGCGCGAAGGACAGCAGGATGCCGAGGGCCAGGAGGGTCGTCACGAGTGAGGACCCTCCGGCCGAGACGAGCGGCAGCGGGACACCGATGACCGGAAAGAGCCCGATGACGGCGCCGATGTTGATGATCGCCTGGCCGAGGAGCCACGCCATGATGCCGAAGCCGGCGATGCGCACGAACCGGTCCTGCGTGCGGCTGACGAGCCGGAAGCAGGCCCAGGCGAGGATGCCGAAGAGGAGCAGCACCATGAGCGTGCCCGGCAGCCCGAGCTCCTCGCCGATGATCGCGAAGATGAAGTCGTTGTGCGCCTCGGACAGCCACTCCCACTTCTCCTTGGAGGCCCCGAGGCCGACGCCCCACCACCCACCGTCGGCGAGGGCGTAGAGCCCGTGGACCGACTGGCCGCACCAGCCGTCCGGGTCGGCGTTGCAGGACGGGCTCAGCCAGTTCGCGATGCGGCTCGTGCGGTTGTTGCTGCCGGTCACCATGAGGGCGACCCCGAGGACGGCGAAGCCTCCCGCGATGGCGAACACGCGCTTCGGGGCACCTGCGACCAGCAGGACCGCGGCGACGATGACGAGCACGACCATCGCCGTGCCGAGGTCGTGCCCGGCGAGGATCAGGCCGATGACGACGGTGGCGATGGGCACGAGGTAGGGCAGCACGACGTGGAGCATGCTCGCCATCCGCGACGACTTGTTGGCGAAGATGACGGCCCCGACGAGCACGAGGCCCACCTTGGCGAACTCGGCGGGCTGGAACTGGATCGGCCCGACGGCGAGCCAGTTGCGGTTGCCGTTGACGCTCCGGCCGAACGGGATGACGGCTGCGAGCAGCAGCACGGACACGATGATCGTCGGGAAGGCGAGGCGCTTCCACGTGCCCACGGCGACGCGGCTCGCGACACCCGCCGCGACGGCGCCGATGACGGCGAAGAGCAGCTGGCGCAGGAACACGGTGTACGAGGCCTCGTCGGCGAGCAGCTGCTCGACGCTGGAGGCCGAGAAGACCATGATCAGGCCGAAGACGACGAGCGTCGAGGTGGCGCCGAGGATGAGGTAGTACGTCGTCAGCGGCGACTCGAGCTTGCCGATGACGGGCAGCGACCGGTGCGTGGTCGCGGTGTCGGCCGCGCCCGCGGTGCCCGCGGCCGTCTTGTCGCCGGCGGTGGTCGCGCTCACTCCAGCCCCCCGTGTGCCTCGAGGTGCCGCCGGACCGCCTCCTCGAAGGCATCGCCGCGGGCTCCGTAGTTGGTGAACATGTCCATCGACGCGGCGGCGGGGGCGAGCAGCACGACGTCGCCCGGCTGGGCGAGTCGGGCAGCCTCCCTGACGACACGGTCCATGACTCCAGTGTCGGTGTCGGACACGTCGACGACCGGGACATCCGGCGCGTGTCGGGAAAGGGCCTGGGCGATCTGGTCGCGGTCGGCGCCGATGAGCACGACACCCCGCAGGCGCGAGGCCATCTCCTCGACGAGGCTGTCGACGTCGGCTCCCTTGAGCAGGCCTCCCGCGACCCACACGACGGAGTCGAACGACCGGATGGCCGCAGCGGCCGCGTGCGGGTTGGTGGCCTTGGAGTCGTTGACGAAGCGCACGCCCTGGACCGTCGCGAGCTCGGCGATCCGGTGCCGGTCGGGCCGGAAGGCCCGCAGGCCGTCACGCACGGCGATGGGACCGACGCCATAGGCACGGGCCAGCGCGGCCGCCGCGAGGGCGTTGGCGACGTAGTGCGGCGCCACCGACGGAGCGTCACCCCGCAGGTCGGCGATGGTGCACAGCTCGGCGGCCGAACGCTGGCGCTGTTCGACGAAGGCGCGGTCGGCGAGGACGTCCTCGACGACGCCGACCATCGAGGGCGCCGGGATGCCTGTCGTGAACCCGATCGCACGGCACCCCTCGACGACGTTGGCCTCCATGACGAGCTGCTCGGTCTGGATGTCCGCGACGTTGTAGATGCACGCCAGGTGGGTGTTCTCGTAGATCCTGCCCTTGGCCCGGAGGTACTCGGCGTAGCTGCCGTGCCAGTCGATGTGGTCGGGAGCGACGTTGAGCACGGCGGACGCGACGGCCGAGACCGAGCGCTGCCAGTGCAGCTGGAAGCTCGAGAGCTCGACGGCCAGCACGTCGTAGGGCTCGGGGTGGAGCACCGCCTCCAGCAGGGGCGTCCCGACGTTGCCGGCCGACGTGGCGCGCAGGCCCGCGGCCCGCAGGATCGAGGCGAGCATGTTGACGGTCGTCGTCTTGCCGTTGGTGCCCGTGACCGTGAGCCACGGGGCGGCGCCCTCCCGGGCGCGCATGCGCCAGGCGAGCTCGACCTCTCCCCACACGGGTATGCCGGACGTGGCCGCCGCGAGCATGAGCGGGTCGTGCGGGGGGACGCCGGGCGAGGTGACGACGAGCTCGGTGCCCGGCGGCGGCTCGACGACGTGCTCGGGGCCCAGGCGGACGTCGACGTCGAGGATCTCGAGGATCGTCGCGCGCTCGCGGATCGCCTCGGTCTCGTCGCGGGAGACGGCCGTGACGCGGGCGCCGCGGTCGGCGAGCGCGTCGGCGGCGGCGAAGCCGGACACGCCGAGCCCGACGACGAGGACGTTGATCCCCGACCAGTCCGCGTCACGGTGGGTCAGTCCCTCGCGGGGCTCGTAGAGCGGGTCGAAGCTCACTGGGACCCCACCACCCACTCGGCGTAGAAGACGCCGAGGCCGAAGGCGACGAAGAGTCCGGCGATGATCCAGAAGCGGACCACGACCGTCACCTCGTTCCAGCCGACCATCTCGAAGTGGTGGTGCAGCGGCGCCATCCTCAGCACCCGTTTACCGGTGGTCTTGAACGAGGCCACCTGGGCCACCACCGACAGCGTCTCGAGGACGAACATGCCGCCGAGGATGATGAGGAGAAGCTCGGTGTGGGTCGTGATGGCGAGGCCGGCGAGCGCGCCGCCGAGGGCGAGCGAGCCGGTGTCACCCATGAAGATCTTCGCGGGCGTCGCGTTCCACCAGAGGAAGCCGAAGCACGCGCCCATGCCCGCAGCAGCCACGAGGGCGAGGTCGTGCGAGTCGCGCACCTCGTAGCACTTGATGCCCGGGTTGGTCTGGCAGTTCTGGTTGAAGGTCCAGATGCTGATGAGGACGTAGGCGCCGAAGACCATCGTCGAGACGCCCGTCGCGAGACCGTCGAGACCGTCGGTGAGGTTCACGCCGTTGGACGCGCCCGCGATCATGACGTTGGCGAACACGACGAAGAGGATGACCCCGACGACGGTGCTGCCACCGAGCGCGAGGCTGATGTTCGTGTCGCGCACGAACGACACGAGCAGCGAGGCGGGATTGCGGTACTGCTCGTTGGGGAACTGGAGCGCCAGTCCGGCGAAGGTGATGCCGACGAGGGCCTGCCCGAGGAGCTTCTGCTTCGAGCGGAGGCCGAGGCTGCGCTGCTTGCTGATCTTGATGAAGTCGTCGAGGAAGCCGACGAAGCCGAGACCTGCGGCGAGGAAGAGCACGAGCAGCCCACTGGCCGTCGGTGGGTTGAGGGTCAGCAGGTGCGCGAGGAAGTAGGCGCCGAGCATCGCCGCGAGGATGACGGCTCCGCCCATCGTCGGCGTGCCGCGCTTCGTGTGGTGCGAGGTCGGCCCGTCGTCGCGGATGAACTGGCCGTAGCCGCGCTTGACGAGGTACTTGATGAACAGCGGGGTGCCGAACAGCGAGATGAGCAGCGAGATCGATGCTGCGAGAAGGACGCCCTTCACCGCGAGACCGCCTCTCCGGAGGTCGTGGGGACGGGTGTGGTGGTGCTCGCGCCCTCGGAGGCGAGGCGGTCGCCGAGCCAGCGCAGTCCGCTGTCGCGGCTCGACTTGAGCAGGACGACGTCGCCGGCGCGGAGGCGCGCGGCGAGCAGGTCGTGGGCGGCGTCGGTGTCGGGCACCCACTCCGAGCCGGGGACGGCCTCGGCGAGCGGACGGGCGCCCTCGCCGACGGCCACGACGTGCTCGAAACCGCGCGACGCGGCATACGACCCGACGGCTGCGTGCTCGGTGTCGCTGTCGGGGCCGAGCTCGAGCATGCCCCCGAGGACGGCCCAGCGCTCCCCCGTCACGTGCATGGCGGCGACGGCGTCGAGCGCGGCACGCATGGAGTCGGGGTTGGCGTTGTAGGCGTCGTTGACGACGACCACGCCGTCGGCCCGGTCGGTGATCTCCATCCGCCAGCGGCTCACGGCCTCGGCAGCGCCGAGCCCGGCCACGACCTGGTCGAGCGACAGCCCGAGCTCGAGCGCCGCCGCGGCGACGGCGAGGGAGTTGCCGACGTGGTGGGCACCGCTCTGGCGCAAGGAGACCCGGGCCGAGCCCTGCGGGCTAACGAGGGTGTATGCCGCCCTCCCGCGCTCGTCGAGGGTGACCTCCTCGGCGCGCACGTCCGCCTCGGGCGCGAGCCCGACGAGCTGGACCCGGGACGCGACGCCGGAGGCCATGGCGGCCACGACGGGGTCGTCGGCGTTGAGGATCGACAGCCCCTCGGCGGGGACCGCCAGGGGCAGCTCCGCCTTGGCGCGGGCGATGTTCTCGCGTGACCCGAACTCGCCGATGTGAGCGGTGCCGACGTTGAGGACGATCGCGACCTGCGGCGGTGCGATGCGCGTGAGGTAGTCGATGTGGCCGATGCCCCGGGCGCCCATCTCGGCGACGAGGAAGCGCGTGGTCGGCGTGACACGGCACACCGTGAGCGGCACGCCGATCTCGCCGTTGAGGGAGTTGACCGGTGCGACCGTCTCGGCGACCGACGACAGCACGGACGCGAGGAGGTCCTTGACGCTGGTCTTGCCCGACGAGCCGGTGATGCCCACGACCCGCAGCTCGGGAGCGCGGTCGACGACCCCGCGGGCGATCCGGCCGAAGGCCGTCTGGACGTCGTCCACGACGACGCACGGCACGCCGTCGACCGGACGCGAGGTGAGGGCTGCGGCCGCTCCCGCCGAGACGGCGGCAGCGACGAAGTCGTGCCCGTCGGCGCTCTCGCCGACCCGCGCGACGTAGAGGCTGCCCGGCCCGCACTCGCGGGAGTCGGTGGTCACCGGACCGTCGACGACGACCGCCTCAGGCGTGTCTGTGCCGTGGACGGCACCTCCGGTGAGGTCGCGGATCTCGCTGAGGGACAAGGCGATCACGACGTCACCCCCGACGAGGTGACGGCTGCGAGGGCGGCGCGCACGGCGTCGCGGTCGTCGAACGGGTGCTTCACTCCGTGGATCTCCTGACCCTTCTCGTGTCCCTTGCCGAGCACCACGACGGTGTCGACAGGGCGGTCCTCCCCCGTGCCGACCACCGCGAGGGCGATGGCCTCGGCGATCGCGCTCGAGCGCGTGCCGCCGTCGATGATCTCGGACGCCCGCGCCGACCCGGCACCGACCTCCTCGCGCGCCCCGGCGATGACGGCCGAACGGATCTCGGCCGGGTCCTCGGAGCGGGGGTTGTCGTCGGTGACGACGACGACGTCGGCGCGGCGCGCAGCGGCGGCCCCCATGGCCGGTCGCTTGCCCCGGTCACGGTCTCCCCCGGCACCGAGGACGGCGATGAGGCGACCGCCGGTCGAGGCACGCAGCGCTGCGAGGGCGGCATCGACGGCGTCGGGCGTGTGCGCGAAGTCGACGACGCAGCGCGGGCCCTCGGGTCCACCGGGCGCGACGACCTCCATACGGCCCGGCACGTCCGGGGCCACGGACATGGCGCCCTCGACCTCGCTCGGCTCGAGGCCGATGCGCAGGAGCGCGAGGGCGGCCAGCGCGGTGTTGGCGACGTTGAAGTGACCGGGCAGGTGCGAGACGAGGCTCAGGGCGCGGCCCGTGGACCGCTCCCGCAGGGTGAACGCCCCGTCCTCGTCCTCCTCGACGCCCCAGTCGGCGTCACGGGCGCCCTCGTTCGTCGTGGCGAGGGTCGTCGTCGGCACGAGGGCCTCGGACGCGAGGCGCCGACCCCAGGCGTCGTCGACGCAGACGACCGCGGCGCGAGAGCGCTGCGGCGTGAAGAGGGAGGCCTTGGCCGCGAAGTAGTCGTCCATCGAGGGGTGGAAGTCGAGGTGGTCCTGGGAGAGGTTCGTGAAGAGCGCGACGTCGTAGACGACGCCGTCGACCCGGTGCAGCTCGAGGGCGTGGCTGGAGACCTCCATGATGCAGGCGTCGATGCCCCGCTCCCGCATGAGCCCGAGGAGGGCGTGCAGGTCGGTCGCCTCGGGCGTCGTGCGCACGGACTCGACGCGCTCGTCACCGATCCGCGTCTCGACGGTGCCGATGAGCCCCGTCCGCTGACCGTGCGCCCGCAGCGCCGACTCGACGAGGTAGGCCGTCGTCGTCTTGCCGTTGGTGCCGGTGACCCCGAGCATCGTCAGCGAGTCGGAGGGCCGGCCGTAGACCTGCGCCGCGACGTCGCCGAGCACGCTCCGTGGGTCCTGCGTGACGACGACGGGCACCGTGAGGTCGGCCAGCTCGGCGAGGCCGGCCGTGTCGGTGAGAACCGCGACGGCTCCGGCGGCCACGGCGTCGGCGACGAAGCGCGCGCCGTGCACGTTGAAGCCCGGGAGGGCCGCGTACAGGTCGCCCGGGAGCACGGCTCGACTGTCGAGCGTGACCCCTGTCACGACGGCGTCGACGCCGGCTCCAGAGGGCACCTCGGCCCGGATCCGGGTCGTCAGGTCGCGGAGGCGCACACCCGACGTGGCGGGTCGAAGGGGGGAAGGTGACACGTCATCCCAACTTACAGGCCATCCCGCTTCGCCCGCGCATTGCTGATGACCTCGGGGTCGTCGGACGACAGGGGCTTGTCGGCCCAGACGTGGTAGTCGAGGGTCGACGTGGGGCTGGGCGGGGCACCGGTGCGCTCGAGCAGGTAGGACATGACCTGGTTGAAGACCGGTCCGGCCAGCGCGCCACCGAACATGCCGGAGCTGGGCTTCTGGATGAAGACGGCCACGACGTACTTCGGCGCCTCGGCCGGCGCGAACCCGATGAACGAGGCGGTGAAGCCGTTGTAGCGGCCCAGCTTCTCGTCGTAGCGGTCGGCCGTGCCGGTCTTGCCGGCCACGCGGTAGCCCTTGATGCGGGCCGCGCTCGCGGTGCCGTTCTCGCCGGTGACCTCCTCCATCATCCGCGACAGCTTCACCGCGGTGTCCTCGGTCACGACGCGGCTCGGCGTCGTCGGTGTCGACGGGATGAGGGTGCCGCTGTCGTTGACGGTGCCCTCGACGAGCGACGGCGGCACGCGGACACCCCTGTTGGCGATCGTCTGGAAGACGCCGGCCTGCTGGATCGCCGTGACGGCGTAGCCCTGGCCGAAGAGGATCGTGTAGCGCCGCGTCGAGACCCAGTCCTTGGCGCCGGCGAGCAGCCCCGCCGACTCCCCGGGGAAGCCGACGGGAGTCTTCGAGCCGATGCCGAACTTGCGGTAGTACGCCTCCATGATGGACGGCGAGACGCGCTCGCCGATGAGCATGGTGCCCATGTTGGACGACTTCGCGAGCACGCCCGTGGCCGTCATGTTCTCGACGCCGTGCGGCTCGTTGTCCTTGAAGGACGTGCCGGCCCGGGGCAGGCGCGGGGGGACGATGACCCCGGTGTCGGGCGTGATGACGCCCTGCTCGAGAGCGGCAGCCATCGTCATGAGCTTGCCGGTCGATCCGGGCTCGAACGCGTCGTTGAAGGCGTAGTTGCCGAGCGAGGACTTCGAGGCGTCGCCGAGGTCGTTCGGGTCGAACGTCGGGTAGCTCGCGGCGGCGCGCACCTTGCCCGTGGCCACCTCGAGGACGACCGCGGTGCCGGACTCGGCCCCGACGGCGGTCACCTGCTTGGCGAGGGCGTTCTGGGCGTACCACTGGAGGTCGGCGTCGATCGTCAGCTTGACGTCGCGCCCGTTGGCGACGGGGGTGTCGACCCGCTGCGATCCCGGGATGATGTAGCCGTCCCGGGCCCGCTCGGCGACGCTGACACCGGGAGTGCCCTTGAGCGCCGTGTCGAGCATCTGCTCGATGCCGCCCGCGCCGCTCTGGTCGGAGGGGCGCACGAAGCCGACGAGCTGGCCGAGCGCCATGGAGGTCGGGTAGATCCGCTGGGCCGTGCGCTCACCCGTGATGCCGGGGATGCCCAGCGCCCGGATCTCACGGTAGATCGCGGGGTTGACCTCCTTCTTCACCACGACGTAGCGGGTGTTCGAGCGCGTGAAGAGCTTCGTCAGCGCCGACGGCGTCATGCCGAGCAGCGGCGCGAGGTCGGCAGCGGCGCGGGTGACCCCGACCTCCTGCCGCACGCCGTCGATCTTCACCGTGTAGAGCGGGATGATCTTGGGGTCCGCGGCGATGGTGAAGCGCTCGACGGAGTCCGCGAGGACCTGTCCGTTCGTGTCGAGGATCTGGCCACGCATGGCCGGCGTCGTCGTCTTGACCGACCGCTTGAACAGCGCGGCCTCCTGGGTGGCCGACGCGTCGAAGGCCTGGATGCGCAGCAGCTGCCCGGCGAAGATCGTGAAGACGAAGAGGATGGCGACGAACATGACGCGCGCCCGACGGCGCGGGTTCGCGCGCGAGATCTTGAGCGGGCGACGGGGCCCGCGCGGACCTCGAGGCCCTCGGGGTCCCCGAAGTGCCGCGGCACGCTGAGCTGCGGGCCCGCGACCGCGGCTCGAGGCCGTCTGGGTCCGGGGAGCGCTCGTCCGCGTGCTGGCTCGGGGGCTGCCGGACGAACTGCCGCTGCGGCTGCGAGCCGGCGCGGCGCCCCGCCCCGCCGAGGTCGCGCGCACCGACGTGCTCGCGCGCGCGCCCGCGGACGAGCCCGGCTTCTGTCCCGGCTTCTGTCCCGACTTCTGGCCCGACTTCTGGCCCGACTTCTGGCCCGACTTCTGGCCCGGGGAGCTGGCTGCACCGCTCTGCCGGACGGAGCCCGGCTGGGCGGCCCGCCCCTGGCCGGACCGACCCTGGGCGGGCCGGCCCTGGCTTGCGCGCGCCTGGCCGACGCGGGCCGTGCCCGTCGCGGAGGAGGCGCGACGGGTGTCCCCTGCGGGCGCAGCACCGCGACCGGTCCGTCGTGGATCGGTCGCTCGGTTCTGCGTCACGGGATCACCTCACCGTCGTCTGCTGGGCCTGCCCTGCCTGGCCCGCCCCGGTCGCGCCCGTGGCCTGCCCCGACGCTCCGGGCGTCGTGCCCAGTGTGGGTGCTGCGGGGGTCTCCGGCTTGGCACCGGGCGTCGTCGGCGTGGCGGCCTGGGACGGCGTGGCCGGCGTGGCCGAGGCCGCCTTGCTGGCCTTCGTCGCGGAGGACAGGACCTTCTTGACCTTTGCCGTCACGGCGGGCGGCGTCGGGCTCGTGACGATCGGGAAGGCGTTGTTCTTCGTCGCCGGCTCCGGCTCGCCCGACACGGTGCCCGTGGAGAGGTCGATGTAGCCGCGGGTGTTCATCCGCACCATGCCGATCTCGGCGGCGCTGCGCGCGAGCGCGCCCGTGGCAGAGGCCCGGTCGATGTCCTCCTGGAGGTTGCCGGCCGTGTCGCTGAGGCGTGCCGACTCGCGCTGGAGGTCACCGACCGCCAGCGAGCCCTGGGCGAGTGCCGTGTTGAGCAGGAGCAGGGCGATGAGCCCGGCCGTGAGCAGCCCGATGCAGATCGTCACGAACGCGCCGTTGCCGGTGCGCGTGATGCTGCTCGGGATGACCCGGAGCGGCGTGGGGGCTGGGCCGCGCCGCGGCGCGCGGAGCGGCCGGGCCGTGGCGGTCATCTGGCTCATCGGGTGGGTCCCTTCCTGGTCCTGCTGGCTGGGGTGTGCGTGGAGGTGTTGCGCACGCGCTCGGCGACGCGAAGTCGGGCCGAGGCGGCCCGCGGGTTCGTGGTGACCTCGTCATCGCCGGGCGCCTCGGCGCCCCGAGTGACGAGGGAGAGGTATGCCGCGTGCTCGGCGAGCTCGACCGGCAGACCTGCGGGGGTGCTGGACGTGGCGCCGGCGGCGAAGGCCCGCTTCGTGGCCCGGTCCTCGAGCGAGTGGTAGGACAGGACCGCGATCCGGCCGCCGACGGCAAGGACGTCGATGGCCTCGTCGATGGCGCGGCGCCAGACCTCGAGCTCGTCGTTGACCTCGATCCGCAGGGCCTGGAAGGTGCGCTTGGCCGGGTGGCCGCTCTGTCGCTGCGAGGCGGCGGGGATGACGCGACGCAGCATGTCGACGAGGCGACCGGACGAGGAGTACGGCTCGATCGCGCGGTCCTGCACGACGGCCTTGGCGATCTTGCGCGCGTAGCGCTCCTCGCCGTAGTCGCGCAGGATGCGGGTGAGGTCCTCGACCGAGTAGGTGTTGAGCACGTCGGCGGCGGTCTGCCCCGTCGACTGGTCCATCCGCATGTCGAGCGGCGCGTCGACCCGGTAGGCGAAGCCCCGGTCGGCCTCGTCGAGCTGGAGTGAGCTGACGCCGAGGTCGAAGAGGATGCCGTCGACCGCGGACACGTCGAGGTCGCCGACGACGTCCTTGATGTCGTCGTAGACGGCGTGGACCGGGCGGAAGCGGTCGCCGAACCGGGCCAGTCGCTCGCCCGCGAGAGCCAGGGCCTCACGGTCGCGGTCGATGCCGACCACGGTGCAGTCGGGGAAGCGCTCGAGGACACCCTCGGCGTGGCCACCCATGCCGAGGGTGCCGTCGATGTGCACCGCCCCTGGCCGCTGCAGCGCGGGGGCGAGCAGCTCGAGGATCCGGTCGCGCATGACGGGGACGTGACGCTCCTGCGCCTGTCCTCGATCGCTCATGGTGCGTCCCTCTCACGCTCGTGCTGCTGGGCCCTGTGTGGTGCGTCTGTGACGCACGGGGCTGGTGTGACTGGTGTGACCTCACGGCGAATAGGGATCCGCCGTGGGGTGATGTGGTGGTGGCCGGTCGGCCGGAGTGGCAGCGAACAGGTGGAGGGAGCTGGTCGCGTGCCGGTCGGGAGTGGTGCTGTCGGTGCTGCTCTGCGGAGCCCGTCGACCTGGGGGCTGGTCCCCATCCGCTGCCTCGCCCGGGACGGGGGAAGTCGTCCCGGGTGTGGAGCGGCTGGAGGCCGGCGCTCAGGTGCTGGTCGGTGGTGCGGGTGATGTCGTGGCGGTCGTCGTCGGCGACGGTGGTCGTCCCGACTCAGAAGAGTCCGGGGATCACCTCCTCCGCCGTGTCGGCGAAGCTCTGCTCGGTCTGCTCGAGGTAGGCGTTCCAGACCGCGCTATCCCAGACCTCGAGGCGCGCGCCGGCACCGATGACCGTGACCTCGCGGTCGAGGCCGGCGTACTGGCGCAGGTTGGCCGGGATCGTGAACCGGCCCTGCTTGTCGGGGATCTCGTCGGACGCGCCGGAGAGGAAGACGCGCATGTAGTCGCGGGCGACCTTGCTCGTCGTCGGGGCCTGGCGCATCTGGTCGGCGACCTTGACGAACTCGTCCATCGGGTAGATGAACAGGCTGCGTTCCTGGCCGCGCGTGACGACGAGCCCGCCGGCCATCCGCTCGCGGTACTTCGCGGGCAGGAAGAGCCGACCCTTCTCGTCGAGCCGGGGCGTGTGCGTCCCGAGAAACATGGTCCGCCACCTCCCCTTTGTCGACCCGAAGGCGTCCCCATTCCCTACCTTGAAGCCCCACGATACTCCACTTTGCTCCACCGTCAACGAACTTTGACCCTTTTTGGCCCGGCGAGTCCCGCGTTTACGCAGGTCAGACGGGGTGGAGTGAAGTGGAGCAGTTGGGGCACCACCACTCGCCCGAACACCCCACCGCGGTGACGGCGACGCCCGCCCGGGCCACCCGGCCGACGCCCGCGCCCTGCGGATCGTGCTCAGCAGCGGGTTCGGCCCCACCAGGACCCGCCCCAAACCGAACCGAACGGCCACACCGGACGTTGGAGGTGGAGGAAAGTGGAGGTGGTCCCGGGCGCGCTCCCGGGGGCGTCGACCACGTGCCCACGACCAAGGTCTCCATCCGGTCACGACCGGGGCAGCCCTACCGGTGTCGTGGGTCCATGGGAGAAGATCACCTGACGGGTTACGCAGCCCGCCACGAGCAGCGCTGCGCCACGACATGGGGACGACGACGGAGGACAGTGTGACGACGACGGACACGGGGCTCGGGACCACGGCATCACCGGGCGCGGCCGCGACCACGGGCGCAGCCGACCTCGACCTCATCCACGACGTGGCGGAGCGGCTCATGGGCGCCATGACAAGCGTCATCGAGGGCAAGCCTGACGTCGTCCGCACCACCGTGACGGTCCTCTTCGCCGGTGGTCACCTGCTCATCGAGGACGTGCCCGGCGTCGGCAAGACGATGCTCGCCAAGACGCTGGCCCGGTCGATCGACGCTACGGTGCGCCGCATCCAGTTCACACCCGACCTGCTGCCCAGCGACGTCACGGGCGTCAGCATCTTCAACCAGGACGCCCGCCGCTTCGAGTTCCGGCCGGGCGCCATCTTCGCCAACGTCGTCGTCGGCGACGAGATCAACCGCGCGTCCCCGAAGACGCAGTCGGCCCTGCTCGAGTCGATGGAGGAGCGCCAGGTCACGGTCGACGGGACGACCTACACCCTGCAGGCCCCGTTCATCGTCATGGCGACCCAGAACCCCATCGAGATGGAGGGCACCTACCCCCTCCCCGAGGCCCAGCGCGACCGCTTCATGGCCCGGATCTCGATGGGCTACCCGGCACCCAGCGCCGAGCTCGACCTGCTCGAGACGCACGGCTCGAGCTCACCGCTCGACGCCCTGACCCCCGTGACCGACGCCGAGACGATCAACCGCGTCGTGCACGCCGTCAGCCAGGTCCACGCGAGTCCTGCCATCCGCCAGTACATCGTCGACCTCGTGACCCGGTCCCGGTCGACGACCGCGCTGCGGCTCGGCGCGTCACCGCGTGCCGCCCTGCACCTGCTGCGCGCGTCCCGCGCCTTTGCCGCGCTCGAGGGTCGCGACCACGTGATCCCTGACGACGTCCAGGTGCTCGCGGGGCCGGTCCTCGCCCACCGGCTCATGCCGTCGAGCGAGACCCAGCTCGCCCGCCGCACCACCGTCGAGGTGGTCACCGACCTGCTGCGCCAGGTGCCGGTGCCGCCCGCAGCGCGCTGAGCGGGGGCAGGCGCCCATGCGCTCGCTGCGCAGCGTCCTGACGACGAGGGGCCGGGCCTTCATGGGCTCGGGCGCGGTCCTCGTCCTCGCCGGGGTCATCTTCGGCTTCCGCGACCTCACCCGCTTCGGGGTGCTCCTCGTCGCGCTCCCCCTCATCTCCGCCGTGCTCGTGCGCACCCGCAAGACGCGGATGCGCATCGAGCGGCACAGCCACCCCGAGCGCATCAGCGTCGGCCAGGACGCACACGTCACGCTGTCCTTCGAGAACGTCTCGACGAACACGACGCCGATCTTCCTCGCCGAGGAGCGGCTCGACTACGTCCTCGGCGACCGGCCGCGCTTCGTCGTCGGCCGGATCCCGCCGGGCCGCGTCCGCGCCATCGACTACGCCGTGCGCTCCCACCTGCGTGGACGCCACCACCTCGGGCCCCTCGGGGTCCAGGTGCAGGACCCGTTCGGCCTCGCCAACCGCAACGCGGTGCTCGAGGGCACCGCCGACCTCGTCGTGCTGCCGGCCGTGCACCCGCTGTCGTCGAACCGCCAGCCGAGCGCGGGCGTCGGCTCCGAGGGCGAGCAGGCCCATCTCATCGCGCTGCACGGCGAGGACGACGTCACGATCCGCGAGTACCGCGACGGCGACGACCTGCGCCGCATCCACTGGCCCGCGACCGCCCGCACCGGCGACCTCATGGTGCGCCAGGAGGACCGCCCCGCGCAGCGTCGCGCGGTCGTGCTCATCGACCCGCGGCCCTCCGCGCACGGGGGCACGGGAGTGAGCAGCTCGTTCGAGTGGGCGATCACCGCGGCTGCGTCCATCGCCGTGCACCTGTGCGACTCGGGGTATGCCGTCCACCTCGTCTGCGCCGAGACGGTCGAGACCTCCCGCGCGGCCGAGACCATGATGCCCGAGGAGATCCTCGACGTGCTCGCCGTGGCGACGCCGCGCGACGACACGGGCGAGGACGAGATCCTGCGTGCCGGACAGGCCCTCGCCGCTGCCGGCGGCTTCCTCGTGGCCGTCGTCGGACCGCAGGGACGCGACATCACCTCCCGGGTGGCGAGCCTGCGCCAACCGGGCACCACCGGCCTGGCGCTCGTCCTCGACGCCCGTAGCTTCGGCACGACCGATGCCGAGGAGGCCGAGCCGCACGTCGACACGCTGCGCCTCGCGGGGTGGCGCGCCGTCTCGGTCCAGCGCGACGAGGACGTCGCGCACGTCTGGGCCGTCCTGACGGCCGCCACCGTCGGAGGCAGCCGATGACCCGCCGTCGCTGGAGGATCACCCTCCTGGCCGCCTTGGCCACCCTGGCCGCCGTCTACCCCATCACGAGCCTCTTCGTCGAGTCCACGTGGCTGCCGCAGGCGGCCTTCGTCATCGCCCTCGTCGCCGGCCTCGGCCTCGTCGCCCGGGGCCTCACCCGCTCACGCGGACTCGTCGTGCTCCTCCAGGTGCTCGTGACGTCCTACGTCATCCTCGCCCGCTACACGGGTGAGTCCTTCACCCTCTTCGTGCCGACACCTGCCACCCTCGAGGCGGCCAACTCCCTGGGGCTGCAGGCCCTCGAGACGATCAACCGCTACTCGGCCCCCGCACCGCTCAACGACGGGCTGACGTTCTGCCTCGTCGTCGCCGTCGCGCTCGTCGCCATCGCGGTCGACGCCATGGCCGCCACGTGGCGCAGCCCGGCCGCCGCCGGACTGCCACTGCTGACGGCATACCTCATCACGGCGGCCAACGGCGACGCCGCCCTCGCGCTGCGCTTCTTCGTCGTGCCCGTCGTGCTCTGGCTCGTCATGCTGCACACGACCGCCCGGGCCCAGTTCGGGCGCTGGGGCACGGCCAGCGCGGCCGACGAGAGCGAGATCGACGAGGCAGCCCACGACCGCGACGCCCTGCGCTCGTTCACCGCGGGGGCGCTGAAGCTCGGCGCCGTCGGGGTCGTCGTCGCCCTCGTCGTGCCGGCCGTCATCCCGCACTTCCCACCGCGCTACCTCACCGAGGGGCTCGGCCGGTCGGGCGGCGGCGCCGGCGAGGGGTCCGTCGGGTTCAACGACACGCTCGACCTCTCGCGCAGCCTCAACAACCAGGACCAGTCGCCCGTCCTGACCTACACGACGACGGCCTTCACGCGGTCCCCCCTGCGGGTGCTCGCGACGTCGTACTACTCCCGCGGGCAGTGGAGCGTCGCCGGCGCCACCGGCGATCGTCCCGACAACCCGTCTCCGCTGCCGCCACCGGACAAGCGACGCGACTACGTCATCACCGTGACGGACAACACCCTCGCCGCGCCCCGCATCGCGGCGCCCTACCCGGTCGTCGCCGTCGCGATGGAGGGCACGCCGTGGAGCATCGACCCCGTCACGCGCGACGTCCGCGTCGACCGCGCGGTGAGCACCTACCGGGTGACGTATGCCGATCTCGCGCCCTCACCGCCGGAGCTGCGCGAGTCGGGAGCCCCGGACTCGCCGGACATCACCGACGACGACCTCACCATCCCGGACCGCTCGCGTGACCTGATCCAGCAGTGGTCCGACCAGGTCACCCGCGGCGCGGACAACCCGCTCGACAAGGCGATCGCGATCCAGGACCACCTGCGCGACCCGAGCCGCTACACCTACTCCCTCGACCTCGGCGAGCAGCTCCGCGACAGCCAGGGGCGCCTTCTCGAACCGATCCAGAACTTCTACCAGACCCGGCGCGGCTACTGCGTGCAGTTCGCGACGGCGATGATCATGCTCGCCCGGGCCCAGGGGATCCCGGCCCGCATGGCGATCGGCTTCCTCCCGGGCCAGCTCTCGGACGAGCGCTACATCGTCCGCGCGAGCGACGCCCACGCGTGGCCCGAGCTCTACTTCCAGGGCTACGGCTGGCTGCGCTTCGAGCCGACCCCTGGTGCCCGTGCGGGCTCGCCGCCACCGTATGCCGTCCTCGGCGCGGGCTCCGGCCCGACGGGTGGTGGGCGCGAGGTCAGCGAGACGAACACCGCGAGCGGCACGGCCTCGGCCACCAGCTCGACCACGGCGGCAACGGCGGCCCCCGTGCAGAAGGAGGAGACGTTCCTCGACTCCGTCGGGCACGTCTTCACCGTGCGCAACGTCGTGCTCGCCCTCGCGCTGGTGCTCGGCCTGCTCGCGGCGTTCGCGATGCCGATCACGGCCTGGCTGCTCCGGCTGCGTCGCCGACGCGCCGCCGTGACCCAGCAGGACCTCATCGAGGCCGAGTGGGACGACCTCACCTCGCACTTCGGCGACCTGGGGCTCAGTGCGCCCGAGGGCGTCACCCTGCGCCAGCTGCGCGAACGCTACGTCGCCGACGGGCACCTCGACGAGGAGAACGCCACCGCCATGCGACGGGTCACGGCGACCCTCGAGAAGTCCCGCTACGACCGGCCCGAGCGCACGACACCGCAGGAGGCCTTCCGGCTGCACCACGACATCCGGTCGATCCGGCGTCAGGTCGGCCGCACCCGGGCCTGGCAGACCCGGGCACGGTCCTTCTTCTGGCCCGAGGCTGGTGTGTCGTTCTGGCGCTCCCTCCCGGACCGCCTGCTCCCCCGGCGCCGCTGAGCCCGGCACACGGCATACGCAGACCACGGGACACCGCAGACGCGAAGGAGCCCACGACGACGTGTCGTGGGCTCCTTCGGTGTCCGGGCCGGCCGGCGCGGCGCGTCCTCAGTCGAGGTAGTCGCGCAGCACCTGGCTGCGGCTCGGGTGACGCAGCTTGCTCATCGTCTTGGACTCGATCTGGCGGATGCGCTCGCGCGTGACGCCGTAGACCTTGCCGATCTCGTCGAGCGTCTTCGGCTGGCCGTCGGTCAGGCCGAAGCGCATCGAGACGACGCCGGCCTCCCGCTCGGACAGGGTGTCGAGCACCGAGTGCAGCTGCTCCTGCAGGAGCGTGAAGCTGACCGCATCGGCCGGGACCACGGCCTCGGAGTCCTCGATGAGGTCACCGAACTCGCTGTCGCCGTCCTCACCGAGGGGCGTGTGCAGGGAGATGGGCTCGCGGCCGTACTTCTGGACCTCGACGACCTTCTCGGGCGTCATGTCGAGCTCCTTGGCGAGCTCCTCCGGGGTGGGCTCGCGGCCCAGGTCCTGGAGCATCTGACGCTGCACGCGGGCGAGCTTGTTGATGACCTCGACCATGTGCACCGGGATGCGGATGGTGCGCGCCTGGTCGGCCATGGCGCGGGTGATCGCCTGGCGGATCCACCACGTCGCGTAGGTCGAGAACTTGTAGCCCTTGGTGTAGTCGAACTTCTCGACCGCACGGATGAGGCCGAGGTTGCCCTCCTGGATGAGGTCGAGGAAGAGCATGCCGCGGCCGGTGTAGCGCTTGGCCAGCGAGACGACGAGTCGCAGGTTGGCCTCGAGCAGGTGGTTCTTGGCCTTCTTGCCGTCCTGGGCGATCCACCACAGCTCACGCTTGAGCTTCATGTCGATCTTGTCGCCGGAGTTGAGCTTCTCCTCGGCGAACAGGCCGGCCTCGATGCGCTTAGCGAGCTCGACCTCCTGCTCGGCGTTGAGGAGGGCGACCTTGCCGATCTGCTTGAGGTAGTCCTTGACCGGGTCGGCCGTGGCGCCGGCGGTGACGACCTGCTGGGCCGGGGCGTCGTCCTCGTCGTCGTCACGGATGACGAAGCCGGACTCCTCGGTCTCCTCGGTCTTCGCGGCAGCTGCGGGGGTGGCCTCGTCACCGTCCTCGGCGTCGTCGTCCACGTCGACGGGCTCGACGACGACCTCCTCCAGCTCGCCGACCGGTGCGTCCTCGGGCTCGGCGTCGTCACCGGCGACGACGGTGCCGTCGGCCGACGTCGTGGCCTTCTTCGCGGCGGTCTTGCGGGTGGCGGTCTTCTTGGCAGCGGGCTTTGCGGCCGCCTTGGCGACACCGGCGTTCGTGGCAGCCTTCTTGGCCGTGCGGGCCGCGGCCGCCTTGGGGGCGGCGGCCGCCTCGTCGTCGGTGGCTGCGGCGGCACGGGCCGGCGCCGCCTTGGCCGTCGTCTTCTTGGCGGCGGTCTTCGTCGTCGCGGTCGTCGTCCGCGTCGCGGACTTCGTCGCCGCGGCGGTGGTGCTGCGTGCGGTGGCCACAGTGCCTCCCTTGGTCCCTGTTCGGGTCTTCTTCGTCGTGCTGGAGTGCGGCGCGTCGACGACGATCTCGATGTCGTGGGCCTCGAGGGTCGTGAGGACCGGCTTCATCTGCTTCAGGTCGAGTCCTGCATCGACCTGGGCGCGCGCGATCTCCGTCCCGGTGATGGTGCCGCTGCTGCTGCCCTTGACCAGGAGCTGCATGATCGCCTCGTGCTGGAACACCTTCGGCAGGGTCTTGGGAGCTCCAGCGGTTGTTGCCTTAGGCACGGATGCAGTCGCCTTTCGTCACAGGTCTCGTCTGATGGTCGACCCGAATCCGGGCATGCACCATCACAACGAACGAGAATGGGGGTTGGTGCCGGAAGAGCTTGGCCTGTCGGAGTCGATCCCTGTTTCGAGCTCTCGGTGCGCCTCGTGCGATCCGGTACTCGGACATTATAAAACGGCGTACGCCCTCCGAGCGAACGCGCGTCCAACCCGCGTGCCGCGAACGGGCGTCCGGCCCGCACGAACCGGGCCGGACGACGTGCCGGAGAGAGCTCAGTCGCCCTTGACCGCGAGCACCGGGCAGCTCGCGTCGAGCAGGATGCGCTGCGCGTTGGACCCGAGGATCAGCTTGCCGACCGGGCTGCGGCGACGCAGGCCGATGACGATGAAGTCGGCCTTCTCCTCCTCGGCGACGGAGATGAGGTCCTCGGCGGGGTCGTTGCCCCGGACGAGCTGGCGCACCTCGTGCTCCAGGCCCTTCTCCTCGAGCAGCGTCTGCACCCGGGCGAGCTCGTTCTCGAACTGGCTGGCCTCGTTCGCGTCGAAGTCCTTGCCGCCCCGGTGGGAGCTGATGACGACGAGCTTCGCTCCACGCAGGACGCACTCCTCGGCGGCTCGCTTGAGCGCCGCGCGACCTTCCTTGGTGGCGACATAACCAACGACGATGGCCACTTTCCCGGACCTCCTTGGGACGGAAACAACCAGTGCTCGCACCGTACCCGATTACGAGGCGTCCGGCGCGTCCCGCGCGAAGTCTCACCGCGGCGTCGGCGACGCGGACGACGAGCGTGCGACAGCGCCGCCTGTCGGCGAACCGGCCCGGCGCGCAGATGGGTTCAGTCGCGGAGTCGTTCGAGCGCGTCCCGGACGATGCGACCCACCTGGTCCTCCTCGATGAGGAAGCCGTCGTGCCCGAACTCCGAGGTGATGTGTGCACGTCGGGACCCCGGCAGGGCGGCGTGCAGCTCGTCGGAGAGCCGGGGCGGGTAGAGGCGGTCGGTGTCGACCGAGACGATGGTGCACTCGGCGCGGACGCGCTCGAGGGCGGCCTCGAGCCCCCCGCGGTCGCGCCCGACGTCGTGCGAGTTCATCGCCTCGGTCAGCACGACGTAGGAGTTGGCGTCGAAGCGCCGGGCCAGCTTGCCCGCGTGGTGGTCGAGGTAGGACTCGACGGCGAACCGGCCGCGGTCTCCGGCGCGCAGCGGGTCCTCACCGAGCTGGGCCTCTCGTCCGAAGCGGGTGCCGAGCTCGGTCTCGGTGCGGTACGTGATGTGGGCGATGCGGCGAGCCAGGCCCAGGCCGGTGTCGGGTCGCGCGTGGCCCTCGTAGTAGTCGCCACCCGCGTAGTCGGGGTCGTTGCGGATCGCCAGCAGCTGCGGCTGGCACCAGGCGATCTGGTCGGCGGTCGCGTACGCCGTCGACGCGAGCACGATGCAGCGGTCGACGTCGTCGGGGTGCGTCACGGCCCACTCCACCGCACGCATCCCACCCATCGAGCCGCCGACGACGGCCGCGAGGCGGCGGATGCCGAGCCCGTCGAGGAGGCGTCGCTCGACGGCGACCTGGTCGCGGACCGTGACGTAGGGGAAACGGCTGCCCCAGGGTCGACCGTCGGGCGCGGGGCTCGCGGGGCCGGTGCTGCCCTGGCACCCGCCGAGGACGTTGGAGGCGATGACGAACCACCGCTCGGGGTCGACCGGTCCGCCGGGCCCGATGAGGGCGTTCCACCAGCCGGGCGACGCGTGTCCGTCGCCGGCCTCACCGATGACGTGGCTGTCGCCGGTCAGTGCGTGCTCGACGAGGATGACGTTGTCGCCGGCCTCGTTGAGCCGGCCCCACGTCTCGTAGGCGATGCGGACGTCGGGCAGCACTCCCCCGCGCTCGAGCTCGATGTCACCGACGTGGGCGAACTGCCGCCGGCCGACCGGGTCGCCGTCACGCCAGGCGCCGTCGGGCCGGCGGGGCTCCGGTGCCGTCGGGTCGACGTGGCTCGTCGCCGCACGGTCCCTCGTCGCCGAGTCGCCGGTCTGGCCGGTGCCAGCGGTCCCGGGCCGCGCACGGCGGCGGGTGCTCTGCGTCCGGTGGGTGACGGTCATCGGGGTACTCCTCGGTCCTCGCGCTTGCACGCACCCGGGGACGGGGCGGCCTGGTCTTCACCCGGGGCACCCCACCGCGAAGGAGGGTTGCCGACCAGCGAGCCGGGGCTTGTCGCTGGTACTCATGACCTGCTCCAACCATACGCGAGGCCCTACGGAGAGGCCGCGCGCCGTTCCACGACATGGACGGACGGCGCCGCCGCCGGAGACGCTCAGGCGCACTCCCGTGGCCGGAGGCCGACGTCGAGGGCGTGCCGCAGCAGCCGCCCCAGCCCGTCCTCGGGCTCCAGCTCGAGCGCACGGTCGACCGCGACCCCGGCCCGCGCACCGTCGCCGCACCACCACGCCATCGAGGCGAAGAGGGACAGGACGGGAACCGCATGATCCGCCGGCGTGAGTCGGCAGACCTGCTCGAGGCGGGACAGGACGAGTCGTGGCGTCGCAGCCTCGTCCCACTCCTCCCAGCCGCTCGGGTCGGTGCCGTCACCGAGCCACGACTCGGGAGCCGCGTCGGGCGCTGCGGCGAGGCCGGCCCGAAGGTCGAGCGAGCGCGGTCCGTCCCGGTCCACCGACGCTTCGAGCGCCGCGACGGTCCCCATGGCGTCCGGCTCGTCCAGCACCCGTCGTGCCTCGAAGACGTCGCGCGGCGGCTCGCCATCGTCCTCGTGGTCGTCCTCGTGGTCGTCCTCGTGGTCGTCCTCGTGGTCGTCCTCGTCCTCGTCGTTGTTGTCGTCGCCGGGGTCCTCGTCGTCGGTGTCGTCGTCGTGCCGGTCCGACGACGGCGGCCCCGCAGCCAGCAGCTGCAACAGCGCTCGGAGCGCGTCGGAGTCGCCCTCCTCGAGGCGTTCCTGCACGGGCATCCCCGACCCCGCCGCGGTGTCGGGGTCGCCCGGGTCCGCACCCGATCCCGGGGAGCGACCGGGCTCGGCGCCGTCGGGTGTCGGGACGCCGGCCGTCTCGTGATCGCCCGCAGCCGGGGCGAGCCGGAGGTCTGGACCGAGCAGCACCCCGAGGAGGGCTGCGAGGTCGTCGGACAGGAAGTCGGCCGAGGCCATCCCGGGGCAGAGCCACGCCACCAGGGCGTCATGGAAGCGCGGGTCACGGAGCGGACCTACGAGGGACGGGAGCCAGTGCTCGACGCCGTACCCCTCGATCTCGCCGTGCAGCACCCCTCCCCAGGCCACGAGGGAGTCGTGGACGAGGAACTGGCGGGCCGTCGGGTCGCCGCCGTCGAGGACCCCGAGCGCCGCGCCGGGTCGGCGCCCCGTTCCTGTGGGTCGACGGCGCCGACCCCGGGCGGGCTTCCGGTCCGTCCGGCTCGCCCGGGCCGGCGTCCTGCTGAGGGAGCCACCGGCTGCCACATAGCGGCGCTGCCAGTCGTCGATCGCGGCGGCAGCGAGGTCGTGCCGGGGCTCCGTGGGGGCGAGCGGCTCGACGAGCCTCGCCAACCCCTCTCGGTCCGCCAGGACGGAGTGCCCGAGCGCCACGTAGCTCGCGACGGCCGGCACGTCCGCCTGCTCCGGGAGGAGCCAGCCCTCCGAGGGGCAGCAGTCGCACCCGACCGAGCGCCAGCGCCCCTCGAGGACCGCGAGTCGCTCCCGGACGACGACCCGGTGGTCCTCGACGCCCGTGGCGAGCGCCTCGAGCAGGGCCAGCGACTCGTCGCGCACCTGCTCGAAACCCACGAGGGCCACCGACGACGGGGAACCCTGGAGCAGGGTCGGCACCGTCTGGGCGGCGGCCTCGGCGGCCAGGGTCTCGTCGACGAGATCGAGCCGCGCGACGAGCCCGAGCCGCTTGCCGTGGAAGCACACCACGACGACACTGCGCTCCGGCTGGAAGCCCAGGTGGAAGGGGATGATGGTCAGCAGCTCGGCCGGCCCGGACAGTGAGATCTTCGGCATGTCCCGAGCCTCGCGGCACGCACCGGGGACCGGCAGACCCCGATCGGCTCCTGTGGACCGAGTGCCTTTCGTGTCAGGGGGTGTGGATCGCGGACCCAGCGGCCGGGTTCACCGCACGCAGCACGGCGCAGCAGTACGCCGTGTCGCCGAGTGCGCTGGGCTCAGCGCTCGAGGCGCTTGCGCACCGACTCGAGGACGTAGTCGGTCGCGGCCTGGCGCGTCCCTTCCGGAAGTCGCGCCCGGTCGTCCCGACCCCGCCCGGGGTCACTGCTGGCGGACCTGCCCCTGACACGCGTGACGCGGCTGACGATGCGGCGGGGTGCAGCAGCCCCGGTGCTGTCACGGTCGCGGCGCAGTCCGTCCTCGGCACCTCCGGCCCACGCCCGGGTCGTCGGATCGCCCGGCACCGTGACCGGCTCACCGTGCACCGTCGTGCGCGACGCCTCGGTCGCCGGATCGCCACCCGGCGCCCCGCTCGCAGAACCACGCCGGGGCCGCGGGCGGTGCAGACCCTGACCGACCTCCCAGGCGATGAAGCGCTCGGTCTCCTCGAAGAAGGCCTTGACCGCCCAGGAGATGACGACGGCGTCGTCGGCCGCGCCGATGACCGGCAGGACCGCCTCGGGCAGCAGGTCGACGGGCGAAGCGACGTAGGCGACCGCCCCTGCGACGAGCCCGAGCCGCTTGAGGGTCGTGCCGGCATACGTCCCGTCCACGGTGGCGCGCACCAGGCGCGGCACGGCCTGCAGCCGCTCCGGCAGGCTGGGCGCGCCGGGTCGCGTCGAGGCGCGCACGACCGACGCGACGGTCGCGGCCATCTTGATCCGGGATGCGGGCTTCATGCCCGGCCCAACGAACGGGTGCCGCGTGCGATTCCCCGGCCCGGACGGCGATGCGCAACGGTGATCTGCGTGTCCCTCACGGTGAGGCCAGTCCAGCCGGTCGCTCAGCGACCGAAGGTCTCGACGGGAGGAAACTCCTTGGCCGCCTGCTTGCCGATGCGGCCCAGCATGTAGACGTCGACCGCGGCGCCGATGAGGCCTCCGACGACGGGCACGAGGCGCCCGAGCCGGGCGAAGGTCCCCTGCCCGATGCGCCCGAGCAGGCGGAAGCCGACCGCCTTGTTGAGGACCATGAGCGCCGGGGCGGGCAGCCGGTCGAAGGCGACGGAGGACAGCTTGCCACCGGCAGCCTGCAGACCGGCCTTCTTGAGGAGGTCGTCGCTGTCGGCGCCGGCGAGGGTCAGCAGGATCGCGGAGCGGATCTCGGGCTGGTCGATGTCGTAGCCGCGCACCTTGGCCGTCGCCGCCGTCATGCGGGTGGCCAGCAGGTAGAACTCGAGCACGTTGGCCGGCAGCGAGAGGGGCATCGTGAAGAAGCCGCCCAGACCGGTGGCGAAGCCGCCGATCGCGCCGAGCTGCCGGTGGTCGCGCACGATGATCCGCAGGGCCTGGTCGCGATCTCCCCGGGCGTGCTTGAGCGCGTTGGCGGCGACCTCGTGGGCCGGGTCGAACGGTCCCTTGCCGTCGATCCCGACGTCGAGGAGACGCTCGACGAGTCGGGTCGCGGCTCCCGAGAGACCTCCCTCGGCCGGCAGGGCAGCCCGCTCGAGCGCGCCGGCGTCCTTCGCCGTGCGCAGCTTCACCGCGGTCGCGTCCGATGCCTCGACGGTCTCGTCCCTGCCGTAACCCAAGATGCCCACCGGCTCCACCCCTTCGTCCGTCGTCCCTGTGTGGCGGCTGTCGATTCGCCGCCGACGACACCGTATGCCGCCCGGGTCGCTCGTGGCACCCTCGTACCCAGTCGAGCCGACCGGGGACCGCGGGAGACGACGTCCCCCCGCTCTCGTAGGGTCGCTCCCATGGGTGAGAGGCACGCAGACGGCGCGACGATCCTCGGCGTCCCGCTGGCCGACCTCCGGCGCGACCGCACGTCGGTCAAGTGGGGACGCTACGAGCCCGACGTCATCCCGATGTGGATCGCCGAGATGGACTGCGCGCCGTGCCCCGCGGTCGTGGACGCCGTGAGCGCCGCCGTGGCCCGGGGCGACACGGGCTACGCCCTGACGCAGGAGTATGCCGCCGAGATCGCCGCGTTCGCCGCCGACGAGTGGGGCTGGGGCTTCGACCACGACAGCACGACCCGCGTCGCCGACGTGCTGACCGGCGTGACCCACCTGCTCGGGCTCCTCACCGACCCCGGTGGCTCGGTGGTCGTCAGCCCGCCCGTCTACAACGCCTTCTACGAGGTCATCGAGGCGTGCGGGCGACGGGTCGTCGAGGCGCCGCTCGGTCCGGACCACCGGCTCGACCTCGACCGCCTCGCCGACGTCTTCGCCGAGGTGACCGCTCGGGGCGACCGCGCCGCATACCTGCTCTCCAACCCACACAACCCGACCGGCACGGTGCACACCCCCGACGAGCTGGCGGCCCTCGCCCGGGTCGCCGACGAGCGCGGCGTCCGGGTCGTCTCCGACGAGATCCACGGTCCGCTCGTGCTGCCGACGAGCACCTTCACGCCCTATCTCGCCGTCGCGGGCGCCGAGCGCGGCATCACCGTGACGTCGGCCTCCAAGGCGTGGAACCTCGCAGGGCTCAAGGCCGCGATCATCGTCCCCGGGGCCGACGCCGCCGACGACGTGCGCCGCCTCCACCCCTGGGTCACGTTCGGCGCGAGCCACCTGGGCGTCATCGCGCAGACCGCTGCCTTCCGCGACGGGCGCGAGTGGGTGCACCGACTCGTCCGCGAGCTCGACTCCAACCGGCGTCTGCTCGCCGAGCTCGTCGCAGCGCAGCTGCCAGGCGCCCGTCTCGTCGTGCCGGAGGCGACCTATCTCGCGTGGCTCGACCTCTCCGGGCTGGGCCTCGGCGACGACCCCACCGGCGAGGTGCTGCGCCGCGCCCGCGTCGCGCTCTCCCCCGGTCCGATCTTCGGCTCCGGCGGCGCGGGGCACGCGAGGCTCAACTACGCGACCTCCCCCGACATCCTCCGCGAGGCCGTCAAGCGGATGGCGAGTTGCCTTGACTGACAAGTCTTCCGGTCCTCCGCTCGTCGCGCTCGTCGTCGGCCCCCGAGGGGCGTATGCCGTCGGGCCGGGTGTCGACGAGGCGTGGCCGCTCGGCGACGTGGTGCACCGGTTCGTCGACACGACGACGCGGCTCGGTCCGCGCTGGGTCGTGTGGTCGGCCGCCTCGACCCTGCGGCTCGTCGTCGGCGCCGGTGTCGACGTCTCCCGCACGTGGGACCTCGCCGAGGCCCACCGCATCGTCCACGGCGGCTGGTGGGCGACGCCCGGTCATGTCGTGGCGGGGTGCCGCGGGCTCGACGAGGCCGACGTGCCCGCGCCACGCGCGCCGCGGCTGAGCGGCTTCGACGGCGACCTCTTCGACGTTGCTGCCGGCGAGGACGTGTCCCTGCTGACCGCGGCCGGCCACCTCCGCGCCGATGCTCTCGCGTGGGCGACCGACGACGCCCGCCTGCGCGAGCTGGCCGTCCTGGCGCTCGACTGCTGCACCGCGCAGCGCGAGGCCCTCGCCCGCCTCGGCGGCGACCACGTCGGTCGGCTCGAACGCACCGTGTGGTCCGAGTCCGCCGCGGCCGTGCTCTGCCTCGAGCTCGAGCGCGACGGGCTCCCCGTCGACCGGCCCGCCGCCGAGGACCTCATCGCGGCGTCCGCCGGGGCGCGACCCGACGACGACGCCGACGCGGCGCGCATCAGGGCAGAGCGCGACGCGGTCGTGCTCCGCCACGCGCCCGGCCGGGAGCGCGCCGACCTGCGCAACCCGGGCCAGGTGCGCGACCTGCTCCTCTCGGTCGGTGTCGACGTGCCCAACACGCGCGCCTGGGTGCTCGAGCCGTACCGGCACACGCATCCCCTCGTCGACGCGCTGCTCCGGTGGCGCAAGGACGAGCGGATCGCGACGACCTACGGCTACCGCTGGCTCGACGACCACGTCGGCGCCGACGACCGGCTCCGTGGCGGCTGGACCGCCTGCGACGGGGCGGCCGGGCGCATGACCGCGCAGAACGGTCTGCACAACCTCCCCGCACCCCTGCGTCCAGCCATCTGCGCGGCACCGGGCCACGTCTTCGTCCGCGCCGACCTCGGCCAGATCGAGCCGCGCGTCCTCGCCGTCGTCAGCGCCGACCGGGCGTTCGCCGAGGCCACCCGCGCCGACGACCTCTACGCACCCGTGGCCGCCAAGCTCGGCGCCGACCGGCCCCGGGCCAAGGTGGCCGTGCTCGCAGCGATGTACGGCCAGCGCTCGGGTGCGGCGGGCGAGGCCCTCAAGGACCTCGAGCGCGCCTACCCCGTGGCCATGAGCCTGCTCGACCGGGCCTACGCGGACGGGGTCGCCCGCCGTCCGGTGCGCACGTGGGGTGGACGGCTCATCCGCTTCGGCGGGGTGCCCCTGCCCGCGCTCGAGCCGGGCGCGCCCGAGCCGTCCGGCAGCGCCGAGTTCTCCGCGACGGGCGCGGACGGAGCGCGGGGCCGCTACGCGCGCAACGCGATCATCCAGGGCTCGGCGGCCGAGCTCTTCAAGGCGTGGGCGGCGACGGTACGCCACGCGGTGCGCCCGCTCGGCGGGCAGATCGTGCTGTGCCTGCACGACGAGCTGCTCGTCCACGTGCCCGAGCAGCACGCCGCGGCCGCGGCGGCCGCCGTCGAAGGCACGCTGACGAGCGCAGCGCGCACGTGGGCCGGCACCGACGAGGTCCGGTTCGTCGCCGACACCTCCATCGTCCGCCGCTGGAGCGAAGCGAAAGCCTGACCCGAGGCAGCCGAGCCGAACACGAGCGAGCGGGGCGCGGCGGGGGGAGCGGCATCGGCGGCGGCCGACGGCATACGGGAGCAGGGGACACGAAGGCGGGCCCGACCAGATGGTCGGACCCGCCTTTCGTCAGAACGCCTCAGGTGCGGTCGTCGCCCTGGTCCTCGTCGGTGACATCCTTGAGGAACGCCTCGAACTCGGCGCCGATCTCGTCGGCCGTCGGGAGGTCCGAGAGGTCGGTGGCGAGCAGGTTGCGCTGCTGGCGGCCCTCGAGGAACGTGTCGTACTGCTGCTCGAGCGCGTGCACCACAGCGGAGATCTCGTCGGACTCCTCCATCTGCCGGGTGATCTCGGCCCGGTTGAGCCCGGCGGTCGCGGCGAGCTCGCGCAGGTCGAGGTCGAGCCCCGTCGCAGCGCGCACCCGCTCGAGGCCGAGCACGGCGGCGTCGGCGAACTCGCTCTGACCGAGGTAGTGCGGCACGTGGACGGCGAAACCGATGGCGTCGAGCCCTGCCTCGCCGAGGCGCAGCTCGAGCAGCGACGAGAAGCTCGCCGGCACCTGGACCGTGCCGAACGCCGGGTCGTTGCCGGTCACGAGCCGCGGGTTGGTGCCGTGCGCGGTCACGCCGAGCGGTCGGGTGTGCGGGACGGCCATGGGGATGCCGTGGACGCTCACGGTGAGGTCGACGCCGAACGCCTTGACGAGCATCGTGGTCGCCTCGACCATCCGGTTCCACTGGTAGTCGGGCTCGGGGCCGACGAGGAGCAGGAAGGGCACACCCTCCTTGTCGACGACGCGGTGCAGCAGCAGGCTCGGGTCGTCGTAGCTGCTCCAGTGGTCGCGGTCGAAGACCATGACGGGTCGACGGCCGCGGTAGTCCAGCAGCTGGTCGACGTCGAAGGAGGCGATGACGCGCGACTCGTGCGTCTCGAGGATGTGGTCGGCCATGAGTCGCTGGGTGTGGCCGGCGTCGATGAATCCGCCGAGGGCGACCACGAGCACCGACGCCTGCAGCTGCTGGAGCTGGCTCGGTGAGGTGTCGCTCTCGAACTGGAAGAGCTCGGTCGGGTCCTGCACGGGTCTGGCCTTTCGTCGTACGGGGTCCTTCGTGCAACGCTCCGCTGCATCCCATGATTCCCCATGTCCGGGCGCGGCAGGGGTCAGGCGTCCACCTTGGCGATCGCCTTGAGGATGCGCTGCGGCGAGACGCTGTATGCCGTCCCGACGGTCTGCGCGAAGAGCGAGACCCGCAGCTCCTCGATCATCCAGCCGATGTCGACGACGTCGGCGGCGCCGCGCTGGGCGGGCCGCAGCGTGTCGAGCAGGTCGGCGTACCGGCCCTCGACGAGGTCGACCTGCTCGAGCGCCTGGGCGTCGCGGGCCAGGTTGGCCGGCGCCTTGTCGAGGCGGTGGGTGATCCCCCGCAGGTAGCGATCGAGGTCAGGCAGACGGCGCAGCCCGGTGTCGGCGACGAAGCCGGGGCGCACCAGCTCTCCCAGCTGGGCCCGGACGTCGGCGAGCATCGGTCGGATGGCCGGGCTGCTCGACCGGTCGAGCTCGGCGAGCCGGTTCGTCAGGGCGAGGTGCTTGGCGAGGATCGGCTCGACGAGCCCGACGACCTGCACGACCTTGGCGGTCGTGTGGGTGCGCACGGCCGACAGGGCCCACTCGAAGTCCTCGCGGGTGCGCACCGTGTGGTCCGACCTGTCGGTGACGGCGTCGTCGCGGATCGCGTCGATGGCGGCGGCGAGGCAGTCGTCGAGCAGGGCCGGGACGCTGCCGTGCGGGTTGTGGCCGAGCGCGAGCTTCTGGGTGTTCGTCAGGCGGGCGAGGATCTGCTTCCACGGCGGCGAGATGCCGAGCAGGAGGAGTCGCCGGACCCCGAGGCGGTGCTCGGCGTCGGCCTCAGCACGCGTCGGGAGCACCCGGAGGTCGACGGTCGAGCCGGTGTCGACGAGGGCCGGGTAGCCGTGGACGCCCTGCGCGCTCTCGAACGACTCGGCCACGCCTGCGTCGGGGAACGACGTGAGGCCCGCGCGCTCGAGTCCGGAGCCGGCGCGGCTGACCTGCCGGCGCAGCTGCGGAGCGGCGGTGTCACGGACCGCCTCGAGGTCCTTGCCGGTGGCGACGGGTCGGCCGTCGGCGCCGTCGACGCTGAAGGTGACCTGCAGGTGCGGCGGGATGCGCTCGACGTCGAAGTCCGCGGGGGTGACGGCGACGCCCGCCCGGCGCCGCAGCACGGTCGCGAGCGTGACGAGGAGCGGTCCCGACGTCGGGTCGAGCTCGGGCAGGACGGCGCGGGCGTGGTCGGGCGCCGGAACGAGGTTGCGGCGGATCCCCTTGGGAAGGCTGCGGATCAGCGCCGTGACGAGCTCCTCGCGGAAGCCCGCGACCTGCCAGTCGAAGCCGTCGGGTGTCACCTGGTTGAGGCGCTCGACCGGGATGTGCACGGTCACGCCGTCCTGTGCCGATCCCGGCTCGAACTGGTAGGTCACCGACAGGACGTTCTCGCCCTGGGTCCAGGTCGTCGGGTGGTCCTCGTCGGCGATGCTGCCCGCGCTCTCGCGCAGGAGCAGCTCCTCGGTGAAGGTCAGCAGGTCCGGCGTCTGACGCCGCGCCTTCTTCCACCACGTGTCGAAGTGACGTCCCGAGACGACGTCGGCGGGAATCCGCTTGTCGTAGAACGCGATCAACGTGCTGTCGTCGACGACGATGTCGCGGCGCCGGGTGCGGGCCTCGAGCTCGCCGAGGCGTTCGACGAGGGCGGCGTTCTCGCGCAGGAAAGCGTGTTCGGTGTGCCAGTCGCCCTCGACGAGGGCGTGCCGGATGAAGAGGTCGCGCGCGAGCTCGGGGTCGATGCGGCCGAGGCCTACGACGCGGCCGACGACGAGCGGCACGCCGTAGAGCGTGACGCGCTCGGTCGCGACGGCCGAGCCACGCTTTCCCGACCACCGTGGCTCGGAGTACTGCCGCTTCACGAGGTGCTCGCCGAGCTGCTCGGCCCACACGGGGTCGATGCGGGCGTTGACGCGCGCCCACAGGCGGCTCGTCTCGACGAGCTCCTCGGCCATGACGAACTGGGGTTGCTTGCGGAAGAGCGCCGACCCGGGACTGATGCCGAAACGCGTGCCGCGCGCACCGGCATACTCCCGCTTCTGCTCGTCCCGGACACCGACGTGCGAGAGGAGTCCGGCGAGCAGCGACTGGTGGATCGCGTCGACGTCGAGCTCGCCCTGGGCCACGTGAGTGCTCCCGCGGCTCAGGTCGAGACCGGCCTGCTTGGCGGCCTGCTTGACCTGGCTGTGGAGGTCCTGCCACTCGCGGATGCGCAGGTAGTGGAGGAACTCGGCCTTGCACATCCGCCGGAAGGCGCTGCTGCTCAGCTCGTGCTGCCGCTCCTTGAGGTAGGCCCAGAGGTTGAGCCACGTGACGAAGTCGCTCGTCTCGTCGGCGAAGCGCTTGTGCGAGGCGTTCGCGAGCTCCTGCTTGTCCTGCGGCCGCTCGCGCGGGTCCTGGATCGACAGGGCCGCGACGATGACGAGCACCTCGCGCAGGACACCGCGCTGGTCGGCCTCGATGACCATGCGCGCGTGACGCGGGTCGATCGGCAGCGTCGCGATGGTGCGGCCGTATGCCGTCAGGCGGCGTCCCGGACGTCGCCTCCCCCGCGCCGGGGCGGGCTCGTCGTCCTCGGGGGCGAAGGCCTGGAGCTCCTCGAGGAGCCGGACGCCGTCGGTGATCTGGCGGCTGTCCGGCGGGTCCACGAAGGGGAAGCGGGCGATGTCGCCGAGCCCGAGGCTCGTCATCTGGAGGATGACCGAGGCGAGGTTGGTGCGCAGGATCTCGGGGTCGGTGAACTCGGGGCGGCTGTCGTAGTCGTCCTCGGAGTAGAGGCGGATCGCGATGCCGTCGGAGACGCGCCCGCAGCGACCCGACCGCTGGTTGGCCGACGCCTGGCTGACCGGTTCGATGGGCAGACGCTGGACCTTGGTGCGCTGGCTGTAGCGGCTGATGCGCGCCGTGCCCGTGTCGATGACGTAGCGGATGCCCGGGACGGTGAGCGAGGTCTCGGCGACGTTGGTGGCCAGCACGATCCGGCGGCCGGTGTGCGACGAGAAGACGCGGTGCTGCTCGGCGGCCGAGAGCCGTCCGTAGAGCGGGACGACCTCGGTGACGGGCAGCTTCATGCCGTTGAGCGCGTCGGCGGCGTCACGGATCTCTCGCTCGCCGGAGAAGAAGACGAGGATGTCGCTGCTCGTGCCTGCGTGCCGCTCGGTCCACAGCTCCTCGACCGCCTCGCAGACGCCGGTCACCATGTCGCGCTCCTCCGCCTCGGGGCGGTCGGGGTCGACGAGCGGGCGGTAGCGGATCTCGACGGGGAAGGTGCGGCCCGAGACCTCGATGATCGGGGCCGGCTCGCCCGTGGCCGGGTCGGCGAAGTGCTCGGCGAAGCGCTGGGGGTCGATGGTGGCCGAGGTGATGATCACCTTGAGGTCGGGGCGCCGAGGCAGCAGCTGCCTGAGGTAGCCGAGGATGAAGTCGATGTTGAGGCTGCGCTCGTGGGCCTCGTCGATGATGATCGTGTCGTAGCGGCGCAGCTCGCGGTCCCGCTGCATCTCTGCGAGCAGGATGCCGTCGGTCATGACCTTGACAAGGGTGTCTCGGCTGCTCTGGTCGGTGAAGCGCACCTGGTAGCCGACAGCGGTGCCGAGATCGACGGCGAGCTCCTCGGAGAGCCGCTCGGCGACGGCGCGCGCCGCGATACGACGCGGTTGGGTGTGCCCGATGACGCCGTCGAGGCCGCGACCGAGCTCGAGGCAGATCTTCGGGATCTGGGTCGTCTTGCCCGACCCCGTCTCACCGGCGATGACGACGACCTGGTGGTCCCGGATCGCCGCCGCGATGTCGTCGCGACGCTCGACGACGGGCAGGTGCTCGGGATAGGTGATGGGCGGAACCGTCGCCGCCCGGGCGGCGCGGCGGGCCTCCCGCTGCTCGGGCGTCAGGGTGCGGACGGACTGACGTCGCGAAGTCGCGGTGCGGCCGTGGTCGCGCCGGTCACCCTCCGTGGCCCTGGCGCGCTGGGCCGTCCGGTCCGAATGGCCCTCGGCGGCCGCGGGCGTCGAGGGAGTCGAGGAGGCCGGTGGCTCGGTGGAGGCCGAGGAAGCCGAGGAGGCCGAGGAGGCCGAGGAGGCGGGGGCCGAGGGTGTCTGGGCCGGAGGCTGCTGGGCGCCCGCCGGACGTCGACGCCCGCGTCGACGAGGTGGCCGCGAGCGCGCGGGTGCGTTCGCAGGCTCGTCGGACATGCTCGACAGGATAGGCGGGCGGCGGCGGTGGCTCCGAACGGATATCGCTCCCGCGCTCTGTGCTGAGGGTGAAGACCTCGTCGAGGACTCGTGTGGCTCGGGTCGACGGCGCCGTGGACTCGCCTAGCGTGGAGCCATGAGGGGGACGGGCGTGCACGGGGAGGCAGGCAGGACGTCGGCCCGATCCGTCGTGTCCGCCGCAACGCTGGCGTTGACCTTCGTTCTCGTCGCCGGCTGCGCCAGCCCGCCACCCGACACCTCCCTCGACGCGTCCAGCCCGCCGGCCACCACGGCCCAGACCGAGCAGACGCCGACGGCCCTGCCCACCGAGCCTCCGCTCGTGCTGCCGCCCAGCCGGACCGCCGGTGCGTCGACGGGTCCGGTCGACCCGGCGGCGCCGCTCTTCCCTGACGGACCGTGCCAGCCGAGCCAGCTCGACGTCTCGGCGAGCCCGGTCGACCCCGCGCTGGGCTATCGGCAGATGCGGGTGCGGGTCACCAACTCCAGCCGGGTGCCGTGCGTCCTCACCGGGTATGCCGTGGTGTCCGCTCGCGGCCCCTCCGGGACCGTGTTCGCCAACCCTCGCGGTCGCCTGCACGACGCGGAGACCTCGAGTGCGCAGACGGTGCCCCTCGATCCCGGTGACGTCGCCCACCTCGACCTCGGGTGGCGGGGCGACCTCGCCGCCGCCGGCGTCGAGCAGACCGCGTCGATGACGATCGTCGTGAGCGACGGGTCGTCACCGGCGGCCGTGCCGCTGGACCCCACCTCACCCGTCGACATCGTCGACGGCACCGAGATCCGGGTCGGTGGCTGGAGGCCCGGCGCCGACTGACCGCCACCGAGCTGGGGTGACCCCGGCCGTCGATGCCGCGGTGAACGACCGGACGCGGAGCGGCGTCCGCTGAGCCTGCGCCGTCAGCCTCCCGGCTCGGGACCCGGCAGCCGCACGGAACGCGCCGAGGCCGGGGACGGTCAGAGGTGCGACGACTGAGGCACCCGAGGACCTACCGTGGTCCCACCCGTCTGAAGCGAGGCATCGTTGTCCGACCCCGACCACCCGCGCCCGGCCCTCCCGGACCCCCAGCGGGACCGGCACGTCTCCTTCCCGGGCGACGTGTCCAGCGCTGACCCCGCCACGTCGGGACCGTCCCTGCCCCCGGACGCGTGGGCGCCTCGGTCGTCCGCCCCCGCTCCGGAGTCAGCGACGCCGTCCTCGTGGCAGGCCCCGGTGCCGCCGGTCCTCACCACCCCGCCGGTCCGGCAACCGCCCCGGCGACGACTGCCGGGATGGGCCGCCTTCTTCCTCATCCCGCCCCTGCTCCTCGGTCTCTCGAACCACGACGACGCGACCGAGAGCTACGAGTGCTGGACCTCCGACATCGGAGCGGAACCCGGCATCCCCGACTGCGACAGCACGATGGACGGGACGCTCGACGGCACGACCGACGGGAGCAGTGACGCCCCGGGATCCGTGATCGGCGTCCATGCCCGTGACGTCACCGCCTCGACGGCCTTTGCCCCGTTGCTCGGGGGGACCCCGGACGTGTCCCCGGTGCCGGCGGACGCCACCTCGCTGACCGTCGAGGTGGTGTCGACGCCGAGCTCGCCCAGCGCGGGGCTCGTCGCCGGCGTCGACATCACCTGGGGCGGTGTCGTCCTGGACGGGCACCAGGGGCTCGGCCCGTACGCCGCCAAGGTCACGCTCGACAGCCGGCCGTCCGAGCTGCAGGTCACGGCGACGGTCCTTACCGGGCCGGGCACGATCCAGTGCCGTGTCTACGCCGGCCGACAGCTCGTGGCCGTCGACACGTCGGACCACCAAGTCGTCTGCAGCCCCTCCCTGTGACCGAGGTCAGGGATGGTCGGCCGCACTAGATTGGGCAGCCGCACGCACGAGACGAGGGGACCCCGTGTCTGAGAATCCGCCGTTCGAGCCCGACCCGACCCGCGACACGACGGGAGATGTCGGCCCCGATCCGACCGACCCGCGTGACGGGTCGACGAGTGCCCGCGGTCTCGACCCGGCCGGTTCGGCTGACCCGGCCGATCTGCCCACGGCGACCGGGACGCCTCAGGACGTGACGGCATACGACACGACCTTCGGCCTCGAGCGGCCGCCGGCGACGAGCTGGGTGCCGCAGAAGTTGGGGGCGGACCCCGCACCGATGCCACCGCCTCCTCCCGCACCCGCCTCCCCGCCGATGACCGAGCGGCTGCGCACCGTCACCCTTCCCGGCGCCGCGGGACGCTCGCTCGGCGGGCGTCTCCAGGCCTGGCACGTCGTGGCGATCCTCGTCGGGATGCTCGTCCCGCTCGGCTTCTGGGCGGCCATGAGCTCCGTCGACGATTTCGACCCGGTCGCCCGACCCGCCGTCAGCGTCACCCGCAACCGTCCCGTCGTGACGAGGACGTTCCCGGTCCCGACGATCACGCCCCTGGTTCCCGGCGCCAGCCCGACCCGGTCGGCCCCCGGCGCGACCGCGAAGGCGACCACCCCGACCCGAGGCGTCATGACCTCTCCCCCCACGCTCATCCCCGTGCCGGCCGTTCCCGTGACGCCCGTTCCCGCGGACGCGCGGACGATCCGCTTCGAGGCGTATGCCGAGAAGGGCGCCCGCATCGAGGTGTCCCTCTCGGACGCGACGCACCAGCGCTACGACTACCCCGCGCAGACCGCGCCCCTCGCCTTCGAGGTGCCGGTCAGACCGGGCGCGACGAGCAACGACTACTTCAGCCTCCGGGTGCGCACGAGCGACCCGACGGGGTCAGGGGTCCGCGGCGCCGTGTCGTGCCGGGCGCTCGTCGACGGGATCGTCGTCACGGCGCAGCAGGGGCAGGGCTATGCCACCTGCTACGTCAGCCCGTACTTCGACATCCAGCGACGCTGACCCGCGGTCGGCGCGCCACCTACCGCGTCGATCGGTCAGATGTCGGCGGCGTCGGCCGAGGCGCGGGCCGCCTTGCGGCGCTTGTTGATTGCGATCCGGGCAGCCATGGCCTTCTCGAAGGCGAGGTGCCAGAACCTGCTGATGACGAGCTCGCGCTCTCCCACCATCTCGACGACGTCGGCGCCGGCGCCGAGCTTGAAGAGGAGCAGGCCGGTGAGGGGGCTCGTGGCACCGAGGGAGGTGTTGAACCCCCTGAAGTCGTAGGACTCGCACCCGGCCGCGGCGGCGTCACGCATCGCCTGCCACTGCAGGGCGTTGGAGGCTCGTGCGTCGCGGTTGCGCTCGGTCGACCCGCCGTAGAGGTAGGAGAACGTGCGACCGAAGCGGATCATCAACGCCGAGGCGAGCACGTCGCCGTCGACGTGGGCCTCGTAGAAGCGCGCCGACACGGGACCGTCACCGTCCGTGCCGTCCGACGCGAACGAGCGCGCCATGACGTCGAAGTACGCCTTGGGTCGGGGCAGGAAGTTGTCTCGGTCGGCCGACTCGACGTAGAGGGCGTGGAAGGTGTCGAGCCCCTCGGGCCCGACCGCGCGCACCTGGACGCCGGCCTTCTCGGCCTTCTTGACGTTGCGGCGCCACTGCTGGTTCATGCCCTTGAGCAGCTCGGCGTCGGAGCGGCCACGCAGGTCGACGATGCAGAGCAGGCGGGGCTGACCCACCGCGACACCGTCGGCGCCGAGCGGGAGCCAGTGGTTGCGGTCGAGCCAGGCCTCGAGGGTGCGGGCCGTCGGGTTGTCGACCGCCGCGGGCAGGGTGGTGAAGCTGAGCAGGCCGTTGTCGACGACCTGCTTCTTGACCGGCTCGCGGTCCCAGACGCGGGAGACGACGGGGTAGCCGAGCCGGAGCGCGAACGCCTTGTTGGCCTTGGCCCAGGCGACGAGCGGGTCGAGCCACGCCGCCGGGTCGGTCGCCACGACGTCCCACGGCAGCCCCGGACCCTCGGGCAGGTAGGCGTAGGACCGGGAGAGGCGCGGGATGGTGCGCGAGAGGACGAGGCCGGCCCCGACGCGGGCCCCCGAGGCGTCGAACCAGCCGAGGTGCGTGCGCCGCCAGCCTGCCTTCGCCCGTCCCCAGGCAGGCGTCTGGAGGAAGCTGCCCCCGACCTCGAGAAGTGTCTCGACGGCCTCGTCGGCGCTGATCTCGCGCACCGTCAGCGGGCCGGCGACAAGGGTCGCCTGCGTCGTCGGCGCAGGGGCAGGGGTCTGCTCGGTCATGGCCGCAACCCTATCGGCGGCGCGTCAGTCCGCCGACCGCGCCACCTCCTCATCGGAGGCGGCGGTAGCCCGGGCCGTGCGACGGATCCACCAGAGGCCGACGAGCGGCAGCACGAGAGGGACGTAGCCGTAGCCTGCGCCGAAGTGTGACCAGACGGTCTTCTCGGGGAAGGCCTCGGGTCGCGCGACGCTCCAGGTCCCGACCACGAGCACGCCCACGAGCTCGACCGTGAGGGCGATGGTCGCGAGGCGTACGGATGCACGGTCGCCGCGGGCCAGACCGATGGTCGCGACGAGGTAGATGAGCGCCGCGAGCGCCGACAGCAGGAACGGGACTGGTGCCCGGTCGAAGTACTCGGTGATCTGCAGGATCGAGCGCCCGGTCGCTGCGAGGGCGAGCAGGCCGTAGACGGCGACGAGCACGCGGCCGAAGCCGTGCCCGGTGTGCGGCCGCTCCGTGTCCGGCTGCTCCGACGAGGCCTCGGGGGTGGGCGCCGGCTCAGACATTGAGGCTCCAGACCTGCTGCAGGCGGGCGACGAGGATCGCCACGACGAGGGCGCCACCGAGGACGACGGCCATGGCCCACTGCGTCTTCTCCTTGACGGCGATGACGATCGTGGCCGGGATGACGAGCAGGACGGTGAAGAGGTAGGCGATGAAGGTGGCCCGCTCGGCGCCGTCGCCGATCGCGGACGCCTTCGTGAGCCCCACGACGAGCTGCACGACGAGCGCGAGCTCGATGACGGCACCGACGATGATGAGCGGGTCGTCGACGAGACGGCCCCGGAGCAGGTGGTGGGCGGCCAGCAGGCCGAGCAGGCCGCTTGCGACGAGCAGCACGACGGTCAGGGGTTGGAGCACGCGAGAAGCCTACGGCGTCGGTCCGTGCTCCCCGACGCGGCATCGAGGGTTGGACCGGACCGTCGACCGGGCCGGCGCGGACGGTAGTTTCGTCCCGAAGCACCACCCCACGTCCCCGGGCGCCCGAGCGTCCACACCGTCCAGGAGGAGCCGTCGTGTCGATCCGCCCCATCGCCGTCGACCGCGCGGCGGGGGTGCTGCTCGGCGAGGCCTGCGGCGACGCACTCGGCGTGCCGTACGAGATGGCGGCGCCCCCGGTCGGCGAGGCGGTCATGAAGGGTGGTGGCCTCGGGCCGTACGAGCCCGGCGAATGGAGCGATGACACCCAGATGACGCTCTGTGTGGCGCGCATCGCCGCCCAGGGCATCGACCTCACCTCGCCCGAGGGCCTCGACGGCGTCGCCGATGCCTTCACGGCCTGGCTCGACGGCGGCGCCACGGACGTCGGCATCCAGACGCGCTCGGTGCTGACGGAGGCGAAGGAGCTGACCGGACGCTCGCACGAACGCCTGACCCGGGCGAGCGAGGCACTGCACGCCCGCACCGGGCTGACCGCCGGCAACGGCGCGCTGATGCGGACCCCCATCGTCGGCCTGTCGGCCCTCGACGACCGCGACGCGACGGCCCGCGCCGCCCGAGCCATCGCCCTGCTCACCCACGCCGACCCGCTCGCCGGTGACTCGGCGGTGCTGTGGTCGGAGGCGATCCGGGTCGCCGTCACCGAGGGGCGTCTCGACCTCGCGGCCGGTCTCGACCTCGTGAGCGCGCCGCACGTCGGACGCTGGGGCGACTGGATCGAGGCGGCGACCGGCGCCGAGCCGGGGCAGTTCGGCAACAACGGCTTCACCGTGACGGCGCTGCAGGACGCCTGGGCCGCGATCACGACGACCGACCGCGGCGACGGCTCGGCGATGCACCTCCAGCGGGGGCTGCAGGCTGCCGTCCGGGCGGGACACGACACCGACACCGTCGCCGCCATCGCGGGCTCGCTGCTCGGCGCCCGCTACGGCGCGTCGGCGGTGCCGACCCAGTGGCGGCGCATGGTGCACGGGTGGCCGGGGCTGCGCGCCCACGACCTCGTCGAGCTCGCCGTCTCGACCTCGGAAGGCGGACGTCGTGTCGGCGAGTGGCCGTCGGTCGCCTCGATGGGCGACGCGCGGATCCCGACACTGGGCATCCCGCACCCCATCGACCCCGACATCGTGCTGGGCACCATCACTGACCTCGGACGCGTGCCCGAGCTCGACGTGCAGGCGATCGTCTCCCTGTGCGCGCTCGGCCTGGACGACATCCCCGCCGCCGGCATGACGGCACGCGACCACATCGAGTTCTGGATCAACGACGAGGAGCAGGAGGAGAGCAACCCTCACCTCGACTTCGTCCTCGACGACGCCTCGTCGGCACTGCGACAGTTCCGCGCCGAGGGCAAGCGGGTGCTCGTGCACTGCCGTCAGGGCGTCCAGCGCACCCCGGCGGTGGCGCTGCGGTATGCCGTCGACCTCGGTGTCGCTCCCGAGCTCGCCGAGCGGTCGATCCGGGAGGCCTTGCCGGGCATCCGCGGGGAGGGACGGCTCTGGGACGTCGCCGCCCACGGCGCCTGAACCCGGACCAGGCTGCGGTCTACAGTGCCGCCATGAGCGAGATCGACCACCGCCGCCTCGGCGTGGACCTCTACAACGCGACGTGGGAGCTGCTCGAGCAGACCGACCGGTCGCCGGAGGACGACGACGAGATGCTGGCTCGCGCCCATGCCTCGCTGTACCACTGGGGCAGGTTCGAGGGGGTGCGGCCGGAGAACAGGGGCCGGGGTCACTGGCTCGTCTCCCGCGTGCATGCCGTGCTCGGACAGCCTGATGCCGCTGCCTACCACGCGGGGCGGTACGTCACCATCGCGCGCGGTGGGGCCGGCGAGCGCTGGGACCTCGCGGCCGCCCTCGAGGCGTCCGCGAGGGCGGCCGCGGTCGGCGGCGACTTCGATGCCGCCGAGCGCTTCGAGGCCGAGGCCCGTGAGGTGCTTGCCACGATGGACGACCCGGAGGACCGCGAGGTCGTCGAGAAGGACCTCGCGTCGCTCCCCCGCCGAAACTGACGCCCGGACCGGCGCGGGCCGCTGCGGTCGACGCGGGCCATCACCGAGCGGCGCCCGGCCGGCGAGTCCCGGCTCAGACGGTCTTGGCCTCGTCGACGTAGCGGCACAGCGCGTTGACGGCGCGCAGCTCCTCCGGTGTGTGGACCTCGGCGTCGGTGAGCAGGGGGCTGCCCACGATGACCGCCATCGCCTTGGCGCGGGAGATCGCGACGTTGAGCCGGTGCAGGTCGTAGAGGAACGAGACGCCGCGGGGCGCGAGGGCCGCCGTGGTGCTCGCCATCGAGTAGATGACGACGGCGCCCTGCTGGCCCTGGAACTTGTCGACCGTGCCGACCCGAGCGCCGTCGGGCAGCTCGGCCGCGAGGGTGGCGACGTGCGCGTTGTAGGGCGCGACGACGAGGACGTCGGCAAGACCGATCGGACGCGAGTCGCCGTCCGCCGTGGTCCAGCTGCCGCGGAGCAGGTCGTCGACGAGGGCACGGACGACCCGGCCCTCCTGGCGGCTCGACTGTTCGCACAGCGTGTCGTGCTCGACGGGAGCCCAGCGCAGCCCCTCACCCGACAGGGCGCCGGGCGCCTCGACGCGGAGCTGCTCGCGCCCCGGCGCCGATTCGAGCCGGCCCTCGTAGGCGAGCTCCGACACGAACGCCGTCAGGCTCGGGTGCATCCGGTGCGTGCGGTCGAGGAAGACACCGCGCTCGGCAGGGATGACGTCGTGGACGAGCCCGTCGTCACCGGCGCGGAGGTGGTCGAGCGCAGAGACACCGGAGCCGTAGGGATGGACCGCCTTGGTCGGCTGGGTCAGCTGTTGCGGGTCTCCGAGCAGGACGAGCGAGCGCGCGGCCGGGGCCACGGCCACGGCGTTGGCGAGCGAGAACTGGCCGGCCTCGTCGATGACGAGCACGTCGACGGCATCGACCATGTCGTCGCGCGACCACAGCCAGGCGGTGCCCCCGACGAGGGTCGCCTCTCCGCTCGCGAGCGCAGCCGCGATGGCGGCGTTGTCGGACGTGTGGCGGATGAGGGCGTTCGGGTCGTCCGGCTCGTCGCCTTCCTCGACGTTGGTGCCGTCCTTGTGCCAGGCAGGACGGGCCACCTCGTCGAGGAGGTTGAGCACGACCGCATGAGACTGCGCGGTGACGCCGACGCGCAGGCCGGCGTCGAGCAGCTCGCGGATAAGCGCCGACCCGGCATACGTCTTGCCGGTGCCGGGGGGCCCCTGGACGGCCAGGATCTCGCCGCGCAAGCCGCGACCGACGCGGACGACGACGTCCTTGGGCGACTCTCCGGCAAGGGGCGCGAGCAGGTCGGCGGCCGGGACGACCCGCTCGACGAGCCGCGTCGCGAGGTTGGACCCACCGGCCAGCGCGAGCTCGCCGGTGCGGGCGATGCTCGCCCGGAGCGCCTGGTCCATGACCGGTCCGGGTCCCCCGAGGCCGCGCGGACGTGGCGGCTCCAGCGACTTCTTCATCGACAGCTCGACCCAGCCCTCGACCGGGTCGAGGTCGACGACCTTGCCGACCGGTGCGTGGGTGTCGACGTCGGGGACGTACTTGCCGACCGACACCTTGCAGTCCTGGGGCGGAAAGGGGTACCGCCAGACCTTGGAGAGCTTGACGACCCGCATCTCCTCGGGCTCACCGAGGTCGCCGATGGCGGTGCCGTCCTCGACGAGCTCGGCCGTCTCGAGCTCCTTGTAGCGGAAGAAGTCCCACCACTCCGGGCGCTTCTCGCGCCGGTGCCACCCGACGAGTCCGGCGAGGAGCAGGTGGCCGTCGGCGACCAGGCGCTCGGAGAGCGCGATCTCGGCACGCTCCTCGTCGCTGACCTCGCGCAGCGGCTCGGGCACCGGCCGGCCCAGCGTGTGCCCCGCGCGTGCGAGCTCGGCGCGTCGCTCCTCGAGCCACTCGTGCAGCGCCAGCGTCGAGCGGACGTCCTCCTCGTTGTAGCGCCGGATGTCGTCGAGGATCGCCTGGTCGGCCGACCCGTCGTCGCGACCGGCGAGCCAGCGTTCGTATTCGACGACGGACGAGAGACCGTCGGCGACACCCGCGCCGTCGGCGGATCGCGTGTGGCCCCAGTAGAACTCCTCGAGCTTCTTGATGGAGTAGGAGCCCTTGCTGATGCGCACGCCCTGGCGCACGACGGCGTAGAGGTCGACGAAGACCTCGTGGCGCAACAGCTGGTCGAGCTCGGCCTCGCGCGTCGCGTGCTGGCCGACGAGCCTCTTGAGAGCCGTCGTCTCGTAGGGCGCGTAGTGGTAGACGTGGAGGTCGGGAAAGCGCTGCCACCGCTCCGTCAGCCAGTCGACGAGGTCGGTCGTCAGGCGCCCCTCCTCGGCGAAGTCGTGCGCCCAGAACTCGACGAACTCCCCTTGCCGCGTCCAGATGCCCGCGAGGTACTCGCGCCCCGTACCGCCCTCGGCCCACGGGTCGCCCTCGAAGTCGAGGTAGACGTCGCCCTCGTCGGGCTCGGGCAGCATCTGCAGCCCCCGGGCCGGCTCGGGGTCGAGGAGCTCGAACTGCGCCCGCCCGGTCTCGCGCTCGGCGAGCTGGAGCCTGGCCTGCTGGAGCAACCGACGCCGGGTCGCGATGGACAGGGCCGGGGCCAGCCGCTCCTCGCTGGACTCGGCCAGCGAACGAAGCGTCGGGATGCCGAGGTCGATGAGCGCGGCGCGGTGGTCGGCGCGCATGCCCGCGACCTGGATGAGGTCGTCGCGGTCGAGCCACTCCTGCGCACACCGCTCCTTCCACCGGCACTGACCGCAGTGCTGGACGCGCGCGGACTCCGTCTCGCGCGGGTTGGCGATGGCGTCGAGCAGCTCGGCGCGCCGACGGCGGGCGTAGGGGGCCACGTCGACGAGCCGCCACGGGTGCGACTCGGTGTCGCCGGTGACGACGGTCAGCCACTGCGGCGGGACGCCCTGGAGCAGCTCGAGCCGGGCGGCATACGTCGCCATCTGGAGCAGCGCTGGGACCTTGAGCCGCCGCGCCAGCTTGGTGTCGGCGATGTCGTAGCGCCACGGGCCGAGGTCGCTCGGCTCGTCGACGCGCAGCAGGAAGTCGGCGAGCCCCACCCAGTGCCCGTCGAAGAACGTCGCCTGGTAGATGACGTCGACACCCCGGCGCATGGCGTCGAGCGTCGCCGCCTCGGCCTCGACACCCCGCACCCCAAGGGCCGCGATGTCCTCGACGACGCGCCCCTCGGCGACGAGACGCTCGAGATAGGCGCGCTCGTGCTCGAGCCCCTTGGCGAAGACGAGGTTGAGCGAGTCGTCGGCGCCGCTCGCCCTGCGGCTGGTCCCGGCACTCGTCCCGGGGCGGGCGTCGAGAGCCTCGAGGTCGAGCGTCGTGATGTGCGCACAGGCCACGTGCTTCGTCAGGTCCGTGGGGCTCAGGACGAGGTGACCGTCGATGCGCTGCATGGCGCCGAGTATGCCGTCCGGCACCGACACCCTCGACACCCCGCGAATCAGTTTGCCCGGAACGCGCCGGAACGGCTCGAACGGGGATAGGTTGCATCCGGCGTGGCAGGCAAGTTCGGGGGCGAGCGTCCCTGCGCACGCGGTGCGCAGGCGCATCGCGGGCGAATGGAGCCACGCAAGGAGGATCCGTTGTCCGACAACACTCGGGGACCATGGCGCTCGCGCCGTGGCGTGATGAGCTCGGTGAGTGCAGGAGCCATCGCGGCCCTGGCCGCCACCACCCTCGGGGCCACGCCGGTGTCGGCGAGCCCTGACCCGTCCGTCAAGCACCGCAGCAACGCCTCGGTTCCCGATGGTGTCACGAGCGCCGGCTCCCTCGGCCTCGGCACGCAGCGCGTGGCCGCGGGCGACAAGGTGGACGCCGGCCTGCGCAAGGCCACCGGCCCCGTCGACGTCATGATCGAGCTCGACGCCGCACCCGCGACGACGGCGTTCGGTCAGGCCCGCGGGCGCGGCCTCGCTGCCGCCAAGAGCGCGGCGCGCACCCAGACCTCGGCGGTCAAGGCAGCCCAGAAGGGCGTCGAGTCCCGTTTCGCCGCCACGGCGACGAAGGCACGGACGCTCTACAAGGTGCACGCGGCATACGCCGGCATCGCGGTTCGCACGGACGCCGCGAAGCTCACCGCCCTCGCGGGCATCCCCGGCGTCAAGGCGATCCACCGACTGACGCCCAAGGCACCGACCAACTCCTCCTCCGTGCCGCTCATCGGCGCGCCGAAGGTGTGGAAGGCGCTGTCGCAGACGGGCAAGGGCGTCCGCGTCGGCATCATCGACACCGGCATCGACTACACCCACGCCGACTTCGACGGCCCCGGCACGGTCGACGCATTCACCGCGGCCGGCGCCTCCAACACCTTCACGCCGACCGCCAAGGTCGTCGGCGGCTACGACTTCGCGGGCGACGCCTACAATGCCGACCCGACCTCGGACACCTACGACCCGAACCCGCAGCCCGACCCCAACCCGCTCGACTGCAACGGCCACGGCTCGCACGTCGCGGGCACGACCGCCGGTCTCGGCGTCGCGTCCGACGGCACGACGTGGTCCGGTGGCTACGCGTCGGACATCGACCCGGCCAGCCTCGACATCGGCCCCGGCGTCGCCCCCGAGGCGAGCCTCTACGCCCTCAAGGTCTTCGGCTGCGACGGCTCGACCAACGTCGTCGGGGAGGCGCTCGACTGGGCGGCTGACCCCAACGGCGACGGCGACCTGTCCGACCGCCTCGACGTCGTCAACATGTCGCTCGGCAGCTCCTACGGCTCGCCCCAGGACCCCGACGCCGTCGCCGCGAACAACCTCGCCGCGCTCGGCACCGTCGTCGTCGCCTCCATGGGCAACTCCGGCGACGTCTACGAGGTCGGCGGCTCCCCGGGCAACGCGCCGCGCGTGCTCGCGGTCGCCGCGTCCGACGACGGCAACGACGTCGTCGACGGCCTCAAGGTCGACTCCCCCGCCGGCATCGAGCCGGCCGACACGGTCGACGGCACCCAGGACAACGTCTTCGCCGCTCTCAAGTCGGTCGCCTACGACTGGACCGCCGAGCCCGGCGTCACGAACGTCCCGGTCGTCACCGTCGGTGACTGGTCGCAAGACCCCAACGCCGGCAACAACACCGACGGCTGCTGGCCCTACTCCTTGGCAGACCAGGCCAAGGTGACCGGCAAGGTCGTCCTGCAGATGTGGCTCGACGGCACCGGTCGTCGCTGCGGCTCGGCCGCGCGCGCCCAGCTCGCGCAGGACGCGGGCGCCGTCGGCGTCATCTACGGCAGCGACGTCAATGCCTTCTCGGCCGGTGTCACCGGCGACGCCGACATCCCCGCGATGCTCACCGTCAACCAGGCGACCGTGGCCATCAAGGCGCAGCTCGACGCGTCCAACGAGGTCCGCGTCACGATGACGAACGACCTCCGCAACGGCGTCTCCATCCGCAACCCCAAGGCGATCGACCAGCTCGCCGGCTTCTCGTCGCGAGGCGTCGGGGTGGCCGGTGGCGTCAAGCCCGACGTCGCGGCTCCCGGTGTCACGACCTTCTCGGCTGCCGTCGGCACGGGCAACGAGGGCATCGCCGAGAGCGGCACCTCGATGGCGTCGCCGCACGTGGCCGGTGAGGCCGCGCTCGTGCGCGGCTCGCACCCGACGTGGACGGTCGAGGAGGTCAAGGCCTCGATCATGAACACCGCGACCCAGGACGTCTTCGTCGGTCCCGACCACACGGGCGACGTCTACGGTCCCGAGCGGGTGGGCGCCGGTCGCGTCGTCGCCGACGCGGCCGTCGGCACGAGCACGCTCGCGTACGTCACCGACGACAAGGGCGCCGTGAGCGTCTCGTTCGGTCCCGTCGCGGTGACCGCCCCGACGCAGACCCTGACGAAGACCGTGCGCATCGTCAACAAGCGCCCGGTCACGTCGGCGGCCTACGTCCTGTCCTACGACGCCGCCCACCCGACGCCGGGTGTGACGTACTCCTTCAGCCCGTCGCAGGTCCGCGTCCCGGGCAACGGCTCGGTCGACGTCTTGGTCACGGCGACCTTCACGCGTTCGGCGCTGCGGGCCGTCGCCGACCCGACGACCGTGGCCGACCCGCTCGAGATCGGCATCCAGCGCAGCTACCGCGCCGACGCGAGCGGCCGCATGCTGCTCGAGCCGGTCCAGGGCACGTCCGGTGGCACGCTGCGTGTGCCGGTCTGGTCCGCTCCGCGCGCGGCATCGACGATGTCGTCGCCCTCGAGCACGACGGTGACCAAGCAGTCCGGCCTCCCGGCGGGCATCGCCACCTCGATGCTGCCGCTCACGGGCACCGCCATCGACCAGGGCACCGACACCACGTCGTACGTCTCGACGGTCTCGACGTTCGAGCTGCAGGGCACGAGCCCGCGCCGCGCTGACTGCTCGTCGACCCGCGTCGTCGACTGCAACGCAACCGCCGACGACCGTGGGGCCGACCTGCGCTACGTCGGTGCGGCCACCGACGCACCCGTGTTCGGTCTCGCCACGTCGATGCTGACCTTCGGCATCAACACCCACGGCCCGTGGCGCACGCCTGCCACGTCCACGGAGTTCGACGTCTTCCTCGACACGAACGCCGACGGCACGGCCGACGCCGCGGTCTACAACACGCGGCTGTCGACGACCGACGACTACGACTACTTCGTGGCCGAGCTCGTCGACCTGCGGCCGGGTGCCGGCTTCGGTGACGTGCTCGACCAGGAGCTCGTCAACGGGGTCGACGGGTCGTTCGACACGAACGTCTTCAACAGCGACTCGCTCGTCATGCCCGTCTCGGTCGAGGTCCTCCAGAACGCCGGCCTCGTGACGGGTGCCGCACCGAAGGTCCGCTACTGGGTCAGCTCGCTCGCCCAGGGCTCCGCCGTCGACGCCGTCGGCTCGGCCGCCAAGCCGATGACGATCAGCCTCGCGTCCCCCGGCCTGTCGGCCTACGGGGACTTCGGCACCCTCCTCAACAGCGACCTCCCCGGCGAGAAGCTCGAGGTCCGACGTGACGAGGCCTCCGCCGCTGTCGACAAGCCGCAGGGTCTGCTCCTGCTGCACCACCTCAACACCGACGGCTCCCGGGCCAAGGTCGTCACGGTGCGCACGACGTCGACCACGAAGCTGACGGCCAGCCCGTCCAGCTACACGTATGGCGGGCACTCGACGCTCACGGCGACCGTGTCCCCGTCCACCGCGACGGGCACCGTCACGTTCATCCTGAGCGGCAAGGTCGTGCGCACGGTGTCGCTCAGCGGCGGCAAGGCGGTCCTGCCACTCAGCAGCAGCCTCGGCCGCGGCGCCCACGCGTTCACCGCGCGCTACAACGGTGACGCGAAGCTCGCCGGCAGCACGTCGGCGTCCGCCGTCGTCACCGTCAAGGGGCTGTCGAGCCGCACGAGCCTCTCGTCGAGCAGCAGCGCCTACCGCTACGGCGGACGGCCGGTGCTCACTGCGACCCTCTCGCCGAGCTCGGCCACGGGCACCGTCACCTTCCGTGACGGCTCGCGCGTGCTCGGCACCTCGACGGTGAGCAAGGGCAAGGCAACGCTGTGGGCGCCCGTCCTCTCGCGCGGGACGCACTCCGTCAAGGCGACGTACAACGGCTCTGGCGCCTACGTCCCCTCGACGTCCACGGCGGTCACCCTGCGCGTGAGCTGAGCGGTCACCGCGCACCATCCCGACGACGTATGCCGTCCGGCCGCCTCGGCCGGGCGGCATACGTCTGTCCCCGCGACCGTGGGTCGGTCCGCCCGGGTCTGCCGCACGCAGCAGGAAGGCGGCCCTCCGAGGAGGCCGCCTTGCTGCTCGGGCCCGAGGGCCCGTGCTGGTGGCCGGGTCAGGGACGCGGCCACCGACCCGACTCACCGCAGGAGGCCGTTACCGACGTGGCGGCCCCACCACTTGCCAAGGCCCCAGGTGTCCCCGGCGAGCGTCGTGGCGAGAACCGCGACGCCCAGTGCCTCGATCCAGTGGCTGTCGATGAGCGGGTTCGTGTAGACGCCGGTCGTGCCGAGGGGGAACTCGGCGAGGTACATCAGCGCCAGGAGGAGTGCAGCGGTCCAGGCGGCGATCTTGAGGCCGGCGCCGGCGAGGAGAGCGATGCCGATGCCGAGGAGGCCGGCCATGAACAGCCAGTCGGCCCACGGGCCGGCGATGTTCTTGAAGAAGGAGGCGAACGGGCCCTCGGCGTGCTTCATGAAGCCCTGGGCGGGCGTGCCGCCGTGGATCCAGGCCTTGGCCGACGGGGTCATGTAGCCGAGCCCGAACAGCTTGTCCATGAAGGGCCAGAGGAAGGTGAAGCCGAGCACGATGCGCAGACCAGCGAGGAACTTACGGGCAACGGCCGAGCGGACCACCTCCTCCTGGAAGGTGACGACGCCCTTGGTGGGGTCGTGCGTGGTGACCGGCGCACTACCTTCGGTGTGCGTGTCGCGCGGGATGGTGCCCATGGAACTCAACTCCAGAACTCGGTGTGTGTTCCGGCAGCTTCTCTGTCGGTACTACACAGCGTAGTAGTGGCCGGTCCACAACGCTCCCCCATCGGGGTGTGATCTGCCGGACACCGGGGCGCCCGGGCTCCGGAGAGCGCGGCGATCCGCTCCGAGAGCCGACGCTCCGCCGCGTCAGCGGCGCGAGCGGATGAGGGTGGGGACCTCGAGCTCCCCTGGGGCGTCAGCGAGCTCGCGCACCAGCTCAGCGAGCGCGTCGAGCGAACGGCACACGGCGGCATACGACCCGTCGAGACGGATCGGACGGCAGAGGATCCGCGTGCCCGCGTTGCGGATGACGATCTCCGACTCCGGCGCTCGGTCGCTGTTGCAGTGGATGAGCAGGCCCGTCGGCAGGCCCATGGCCGTCGTGTAGGCGACGAGCTCGAGGTAGTCGCGCGAGGCCATGTAGCCGTCGGCGCCCATCGAGTACTTCGCGTCGCCGACGAGGACGACCTCGCTGCCGCGGCGCACGACGAGGTCGGGGGCCATCGTGACGGCCCGGCCCTCGTCGAGCCAGACGTCCTCGTCGCGCTCGATGCGCATCTGCGGGGCGAGGCGCAGGTCCAGCTCCTGGGCGATCCAGCGCTGGAAGAGGTCGTCCATGTCGACCATGAGGCTGTTGGCCTGCTGGTCACCGGCTTCGTGGCTCAGCGACATCGCTTGCAGGACAAGGCGACTGAGCCGCATCGCGTCCTCGTAGTGCTCGTTGAGCCGCGTGATGGGCAGCGGTGCCGCGTGCCTCGTCGCCGGGGTGTCGGCGACGCCGTCGAAGCGGCCGAGCACGCGCAGGGCCTCTCGGCGGACGTGCGGCGCGAGCTGGGGCCACGACAGCATCGCCTGCAGGGTGCAGCGGAAGAGCTGGTTCTCGACGATGTCGGCCGTGAAGTCGTCGAAGCGGCACTGCGGCTCGGCAGCGCTCCACGGCCGGCGCGCGAACTCCTCGACGAGCAGCCGCCCCCGGATGGTCCGCATCCGCTCCTCGCGCGGGACGTAGCCGTGCACGAGACCGCGCATCGTCGACGAGTCGATGAGCCGGATCGCGAAGTACGCGACGCCGTCGATGAGCTCGTCGGTGTCGCTCCACGTCACGTGCTCGTGGTCGAACGCGTCGGGCGAGACGCCCGCGCCGAGCATCGCGAAGAAGTTCGTGACCGACACCTTCGGCGTGACGCGCACGACGAGGCCGGGCACGGCGAGCGCCCCGACCCAGCTCGTCGCACCGATCGTGACGACGTCGGGGTCGGCGGTCGCGTGGATGACGAGCCGCTCCCCCGCCGCCGCGACGAGAGCCGCTCGGGTCTCCCGGGACAGCCGGACCGGACCCGAGCGTCCGTGCTCGGGGATCGGGGCCAGCTCGATGGTCATCGGATGATCGACTCCACGGTCACGGCCTCGTCAGGTCGAACTGGCCGTAGCGGGCTCGGACGTTCTCCCAGCGGAACTGCGCCAGCTCGTGCTCGCGCCCGTAGAGCTGGTCCTCGATGAACGGGTAGACGTTGTAGTCCCAGATGCGGCGCAGGGTGGCCTCGTCGCCGTCGAGACCGGGGCGCATGAAGTAGCTGTGGCCGATCTGCAGGTGCGGGCCGCGCAGCGCCCGACGCAGGTCCTCGTTGACGCGGTCGACGAGCTCGGCCACCCACACGGGCCCGTCGTGGACCTCGAGCCACCGGCGCAGCAGGCCTTCCATCGGCCCGTCGTGCGGCATGAACGGGACGAAGTCGAAGCGCCGGCGCAGGGCCGCGTCGACGAGCGCGATGGAGCGGTCGGCGGTGTTCATCGTGCCGATGAAGTAGAGGTTGGGCGGAAGCTCGAAGCCCTCGTCGGGCCGGTAGCTCGTCTTGACCGAGTGCGAGCGGTACTCGAGCAGGAAGAGCAGCTCACCGAAGACGCGTGGGAGGTTCGCACGGTTGATCTCGTCGATGATCATGATGTGCGGTGTCAGCGGATCCGCCTCGGCCGCCTCCGCGAGGAGGGCGAGCGGGCCCTTGCGCAGCTCGTAGACCATCTGGCCCTGGTGGTCGATCTGCGGCCGGAAGCCCTCGAAGAAGTCCTCGTAGCTGCTGCTCGGGTGGAACTGGACGATGTCGCGCTTGGCCGGGTCGGGCTGCAGCGCCTGCGCGAACCGCTGGGCGAGGTAGGTCTTGCCGGTGCCGGGAGGGCCGTAGAAGATGACCTGCTTCTTCTCCTCGAGCAGGCCCTGGATCTCGCGGAGGAAGTCCTCCTCGATGAGCAGCTCCGCGGCGGCCTCGCCGAGCGCGTCGTGGTCGGGCATGAGCGCCTTGTCGGAGCGGCGCATGAGCCAGTACGCGAGCTGCGCCTGGCCCCACGGGTCGTCCGGCAGCAGCGGGTCGAGCGTCTGCTTGAGCAGGGCGTTGGTCTCGACGTGCGTGCGGCCGCGGGACTTGCCCTCGGTCCAGCGCGCCGGCCCGCCGAGGCGGCCGAGCATCGCGATCTTGCCGGAGTCCCCGCCCAGGGCGAAGAGCGGCAGCCAGTGCTCGGGGTGCGCGATGGCGAAGAGCTTGAGCACGACGCTCTCGCCGAAGCCCTGGACCGGGACGTCGTCGGAGCCGAGCACGCGGTTGATCCGCTCCTCGTCGCGCCCCTCGCCCCAGAGCAGGTCGCGCACCATGACGCGCAGCTCGTCGATGCCGGCGGCGTCGAGGGCGTTGATGCTGCTGATGAGGACGGACTGCGCGCCGATGTCGCCGTAACCGCGCGTCGACACGATCCGCTTGAAGGTGGGCAGGTCGAAGGCCTCGAGGCCCTCCCGCGACAGGCAGGCGACGAAGACGCGGCGCTGCTCCTGGTGCCAGGCGTCGCGCTCGCTGGGGTAGGGCCGCTCGGCCTTGAAGATCTCGACCTCGCTGTCGAGGTCGACCATGGAGGCGAGCTCGAGGCTGGGGTCGTCGAGGGGCCCGCGCTGGCTGGAGGTCATGAAGCGCAGCAGCGGCGTCAGGGCCCGCGCGGTCGCGATGACGTCGTCGGCGAAGTCGGCGCGTCCGACGGCCTCGTCGCCCTTCCACCAGCGGCCGACGAAGGCCTCGCCGCCGGGGTACTCGCGCCCGGCGGGCTCGAGCCGGTCGGTGCGGCCGTCCTCGTGCACGCGCAGGAAGCTGAGGCCGCGCGGGAGGTGCTCCTGGACGATGGTGCCGACCTCGCGGTGCTGCTGGTCGCTCTCGCCCTCCCAGCCGCCGTGCAGTCCGAACGCGACGCCCGACGGGGTGACCCACAGGCGGAAGCCGGGAGCGCCGGCGCCGCCGACGAGGATCCACGCGGCGTACAGGTCGGAGCGGTAGGCGGCGTCCTCACCCGTGTGCTGCTGGAGGGCGAGCGTCGGGGCCTCGAGGTAGAGGCCCGTCTCGGTGGAGAGGCGGTCGATGAGGCTGTCGCTGATGTGGTCGGCCTCGCCGCGCAGCTGGCGTGCGAGATCGGCCGCGCGGTCCTCTCGCCGGCCGTCGCCGTAGCCGGTCGACGGGCGGAAGTCCGCCGCGATCTCGGCCGCCTCGACGCACACGTCCAGCACCTTGGGCGCGATCCCGACGAACGCCTCGGTCTCCTTGAGGTACCAGAGGATGCGGGCGGCATACTTCGGGTCCTCGGGGCGCAGGGCCGCGCAGAGGTCGGCGAAGGCGACGTAGCGCTCCGCGTGGCTCAGGCCGCGCTCGAGCCAGCCGAGCCGCTGGAGCATGTGCGGGGCGTTCTCCCACATGAGCGGCCACTCGCCGCCGTCGTCGGTGGACCAGAAGAGCGAGAGCACGTATGCCGTGTGGCCGGGTCCGGGGGCGCGCTGGCCGCGCGAGCCACCGCGGGCGAGGAAGGCCTCCATGGCCTGGAGCTTGTCGCCGGCGTCCTGCGGGGAGGCCGGGGTCTGGAGGGTGAGCTTGAGCAGGCCGACGACCTCGGCGTACTCCTCCTCGGAGCGGCGCATGAGCGAGGCGAGCCACGGGCCGCCGATGGGGCCGAAGCCGACGTAGGGACCGTCCTTGCGGGTCCACTGGTTCATCGCCTCCTTGAAGGCGACGAGGTCGCTGGAGGCCACGAGGTCGGCGAGGATCTCGCGCAGCTCGCCGTTGCGGGCGGCCCGCTCGGAGTCGAGCTCGGCGAAGAGGGCCTGGGCGTCCTTGTCCGCCTCGGCGGCCCGCTCGATGAGGGCGTACTTGGCGCGCCAACGCTTGACGTCGACGGTGTCAGTGCGAGACATGGGGCTCCCTTGCACGCCCACTTCTAGGGCGCATAGCTACTGCGCGCGTGGAGGTGCGCACAGGACCGCGAAAAGGTTACCTGCCGGTCGCCCATGCTCCGAACTCGTGGGTGTGTCGCCGGTGAGACCCCAGTAATCGCAGCGTCGAACGGCCCCTGACGGCAGCGAATCGCCACCATTGTCACCCGAGCATCCCGGCTCGGTGCACCCGGGGTGCCTGTGGATGACGGACGGGGCTCGGCGTGCGGGTGCGGCACGATCGTCGTAGGTTGCCGTCGTGGAACAAAGGGTGCACAACGCACCTCAGACGACGCAACCGCACGATGATCGACGATCGACAGGGGATGCCGATGACCGCCGCCGCACGCCCGCACCGGCACCGCACGCTCCTTGCGTATGCCGTCGCCCCCGTCGCGCTCGCGGCGCTGGGTGCGTGCACGGGCAGCGACCCCGGTCCTGCGGTGACGACTCCCCCGTCGACCTCGGCCGTCACGAGCTCCTCTGCTCCCACGACCACCACAACCTCGGCCACCCCGAGCCCCACCGCAACGGTCGACCCCATCATCGCCAAGATCCCCGCCGCCGCCCGACCCGAGACCATCGAGGGCGCGGCCGCCTACACGAAGTTCTACTTCACTCAGCTAAATAGGGCATTCAAGACCAGTGACCCGTCAGTCTTGAATGACCTCTCCAGTGACGCTTGCAAGATGTGCGCGGCTCTGAGCAACGGTGTGGCCGATCTCAAGAAGGCAGGCCACCACTATGGCGGCGACCTCACGAAGCTCAATTACGCATCCACCACTGAGTTCTCCTCGAGGACGCGCCAGGTCCTAGTCGACCTCAACCAGAGGGCCGTGCCGGTTCTCGACGAGTCCGGCCGCACAGTCGACACCACCCGCTCAGCAAAGTTGGCCTTCGTCGCAACTGTCGACTTCGATAAGCGCTGGATCATCACGCGCCTCCAGAAAGCCTCGTCATGAAGTCTCGAGCGCCGTGGAGCGCATGCTTCGCTGGCGCTGTCCTCGCCTTCACGTCGTCTCTCTCGGCTAGCGCCGCTGATGGGAGCTGCGACCAACTAGATGTCTGTGAGGTCGATGACACGGCAGTCGTAACCGGTCTGCTGTCAAGAGAACAGGTGCTGGCGCTTGAGAAGTTCCCAGGAGACAAGGGCGGCTCCATTGTTGACAGGCCCAGTACCGCCCCTGTTTACGAGTACGTCTCGCTCAATGACTGCCCGCAGGCAAAGCCGGACTCTCTAACCGAGCAAGTCTCGTGCGCTCACGCGCTGCGCGACTGCCCTGAAGGCGAGCTCGGTCCCCTACTTCGGATCTGGCGCCGCACCATGACGGCCGGCGAGGTGACCGAGCCCTGGCGCACGCGTGGCCTCACCTGCGCGTCCGACGTCGCACCCGGGGCGCGGCCGACGTTGACGATGGCTGACCTCAAGGCGGCGTTCATGAGGACGCCTTGGTCGAAGCCGCAGATCTCCAGCCAGCCGGCCGGCAACACGACACTCGTCAACCTCCGCACCTTCTACAAGGTCAACTGGACGTCGCACGGCTTCCAGCCCGGCGAGGTCGACCGGTCGGTCCTGCGGGGCATCCCGGTCCAGATTCGTCCGAAGCTGGTCGGGTTCACCTACGTGTTCGGCGACGGCTCGAGCACGGGCCCCACCACCTCGACCGGAGGTGTCTACCCGGACGGCGACGTCACGCACGTCTACCGCGCCAAGGGCGAGTACCCCGTTCGCGTCGACACCACCTTCGGGGCCGACTTCAGCCTCGACGGGTCGACGTGGGACGAGATCCCTTCAACCGTGACCGTGCCCGGCCCCTCCACCACGGTGACGGTGCGTGAGGCGAAGGGTGTGCTCGTCAACCACTGACGTCGCGCCGAGCCGTCATGACCTGGTGGTGTGTGCAGCGAGCGTTGCCGGGGCACCGTCCAGTGCACACGGGGTCCTGTGACGAGCGCGAGCCGGGTCAGGGCTTCTCCTCCGGGGGGACGGAGTCATCCGGCTCGTCAAAGGTGAGCTCGCCCTGCGTCGGCAGTGCTCCCGGTCCAGCGACCCCGGCCACGTCGCCGCTCGGGGTGGCGTCGGCGACGGGGACGATGTTGGTCGCCCGCGCCACCGACACGTCCGCGTCGAGGTCGTCCTCCTGGCTCGGCTCGACATCAGGCACCTCGTCCGCCCACGAACCTGCGTCATCCTCCTCGACTTCCTCCTCGAGGGCCGCAACAGCCTCGGGCTCACCCACGCCTGCCAGGTCACCGTTCGGGGTCGCGTCGACGACCGGTGCGACGGCAGAGGCCGCGCCATCGTTCGGGGTCGCGTCGACGACCGGTGCAACGGCAGAGGCCGCGCCATCGTTCGGGGTCGCGTCGACGACCGGTGCAACGGCAGCGGCCGCGCCATCGTTCGGAGTCGCTTCTGCGACGGGCGCGTCGTCGGCGTCGTCCTCCGAGGCCCTCGACAGCAGCGCGTCCTCGTCCTCGGCATTGCGATCCCACGACTCCGCCGCGCTCCGAGACTCCGAGAGCGGCGTGTGAGGCCCTCCGAATCCAGCCGCGTCGACGTCGACCTCGTCGTGCGACCTCTGCGACGTTCCGGCGGGCTCGGTGGCCAGGACTCCCGCGCCGGCCGCGGCGGCGAGGTCGGCCCCTCCGGCGACGCCCGCGGCTCCTGCCACGGGCTCGCTCGGGGAGACCACCGGGGTGGGCTCGGGCGCCGACAGCTCTGCGGCGGCGCCAGCACCCTCCTGCACCGTGCGGCTCGCGTGCTTGACGGTGAGGAACCACGTGATCGCAGCGCCGAGGACGAACGCCAGCATCAGGAGCAGCCACTTCATCGCGCGCCCTCCCAACCGCCCGAGCCGCCGAGATCCGCGAACGCCTCGTCCGCGGACCGCGCCGGCACGAGCCGACCGGCCACCGCGATGGCGACGAGCGAGCCCACGACGAACCCGACGATGCTCCACAGGAAACCGCTCCAGAAGCCGCTGTCGGTGCGACCGAGGAAGCCGAGCAGCACGGTCACGACGACGAGGGCCGTCCACCACGCGCCACCGACCCCGGTCCGGTACGAACGGGTCACGGTCTTCCCACTGCTGTGGGCCTGCTGGGACATCGGTCCTCCACGGGTTGCGTCGCGCGGTCGCGACGACGCTACCCCGCCCACCCCCGAGGACGCAGGGAACGCCACAGCGTCAATACCCACTCCGCGGTTCCCCGACGGTCCGTCTCAGGCCGCGGCGCAGCCACCCTCCGCCGTCAGCGCCGCAACGGCGTCCGGGGCCGCGATCGCAACAGCGTGCAGGGTGAACCCAGTCGTGCGGCAGGCGTCTTCGAACGCCGCCCGCAGGTCACGATCACGAGGGGTGGGCGCCGCCCGGCCGGGCCGCGCGATCACCATGACGACGTCGTGCACGTCATGCCGCGCCATCTCGGAGAGGAGCAGCCCGACGCCCTCGAGGACCTGGCCGACATCGACGCGCCGCGGCTCGTCGGGCAGGCAGATCGGCTGGAGCAGCCGCCCGTTGTCGTGCATGAACAGCAGGTAGGTCGCTCCGTCGCACCTCGTCTGCTCGGTGACGATGAGGTCGACCACCCCCTCGAAGACGTCGGGGTCGGTGATCGGTCGCTGGGCCCAGTCTCGCGGAAGCTCGTCGAAGCGCATGCCAAGAGCATGGCCGCCACCGGTGACAGTCGACCGGCGTTGTCCACACGCCCCGACGACGCCTCACCGCGAGAGGTAGCGTTCTGGCACCAGGGCCGATGCCACGATCTCCTCGCCAGCGGGCGGCGCGAGGTCGACCGCCGCGGAAGGACGTCCATGCCGCACACGTCTGGCCGACCGGCCAGCCTCACCGCCACCGAGCTCGTCGCTGCGTACGCCTCGGGCGACCTCTCTCCCGTCGACGTGCTGCACGACGTCGCCGACGTCATCGAGACCCGGGAGCCTCTGCTCAACGCCTTCTGGCGGCTCGACCTCGAGGGTGCCGAGGTTGCCGCCCGCGACAGTGAGGCCCGTTGGCGCAGGAGTGAACCCGCGGGGCCGATCGACGGCGTGCCGGTGACGATCAAGGAGAACCTCGGTCGCGCCGGCGTCCCGATGCCCTTCGGCAACGCCGGCGTCGAGCCCGTCGTCCCGACCCGGAGCAGCCCGGTCGTCGAGCGGATCGAGGAGTCCGGCGGCGTCGTGCTCGGCTCCACGGTGATGCCCGACTGGGGCATGCTCAGCTCGGGCGTCTCGAGCCTGCACGGCATCACCCGTTCGCCGTGGGACCCCTCCCTGACGACGGGGGGCTCGAGCTCGGGCGCCGGTGCCGCCGCCGCTGGCGGCTACGGGCCGCTGCACGTCGGCACCGACATCGGCGGCTCGATCCGTCTGCCGGGCACCTGGCTCGGCCTGACGACCCTCAAGCCGAGCGCCGGACGCGTCCCCCTCGACGCCCCGTACCTCGGCCGAGTGGCCGGCCCCCTCGTGCGGTCGGCCGCAGACGCGGCGCTGTTGTTGTCGGTGATCAGCCGCCCCGACCCGCGGGACTGGACGAGCCTCCCGCCCGCCGACCTCGCCGCCGTGCTGCCCCAAGACCCCCTCGACGTCTCCCGTCTGCGCATCGGTCTGCTGCTCGATGCCGGGTGCGGGCTGCCGGTCGACCCCGTCGTGGCGCACGCGGTCGAGGCTGCCGCCGCGCTCTTCGCCGGCTCCGGGGCGGAGGTGGTGCCCCTGGCCCCGTTCATGGCGCCGAGGATGCTGCGGGATCTCGACGAGTTCTGGCGGATGCGTTCGCTCACCGACTTCGACGCCCTGACACCGGAGGCCCGCGAGCGGGTGCTCCCGTTCATCCGGCGGTGGGTGCTCGCCGTACGCGACGTCGACGGGCCGTCCGTCATGCGCGACTACGCGAGCATCATGTCCCTCCAGCAGGCCACGATCGCCGCCACCGAGCCTTTCGACCTCGTGCTCTCCCCCGTCGCACCGATGACGGCGTTTCCGGCAGCGTGGCCGATGCCGTGGGGCGACGACGACGAAGGCATGGCGCACATCGGCTTCACCGTGCCCTACAACATGTCCGGTCAGCCCGCGGCATCGGTGAACTGCGGTTTCACCGCGGACGGGCGCACCATCGGCCTGCAGGTCTCCGGGCGACGCTTCGACGACCTCGGGGTGCTCCGCGCCGTCGACTGGTACGAGCGCCACCGGGACGGCTCGGCAGCGCCGCGATGGCCCATCCCCGAGAAAGAACGAGGAGCGACTGCCACCCCCGCACCTCGACACGAGCAGGGTCGTCCATGAGGCCCGCCCGAGGGGCGATCGGGCTCGCACGGCAGAATGCGTGACCCCGGTGTGTCGTCGACGTCTAGGAGTTCAGCCCCCGTGAGCGTGCAGGTGAAGGTGCCGTCCATCGAACGTCGCATCGCAGACGAGCTCGGTGTCCGCGACGGACAGGTGGCCGCGGCCGTGGGCCTGCTCGACGGCGGCTCGACGGTGCCCTTCGTCGCGCGCTACCGCAAGGAGGTCACGGGCGGCCTCGACGACGCCCAGCTGCGCACGCTCGAGGAGCGTCTCGGCTACCTCCGCGAGCTCGAGGAGCGACGCGCTGCCGTGCTCGCCTCCGTCGCGGAGCAGGGCAAGCTCGACGACACCCTGCGCGCGCAGATCCTCGCCGCGGAGACCAAGGCGCGCCTCGAGGACATCTACCTCCCGTTCAAGCCGAAGCGCCGCACCAAGGCGCAGATCGCCCGCGAGGCAGGACTCGAGCCCCTCGCCGAGCTGCTGCTCGGCGACCCCGGCACCGACCCCGCCACCGCTGCAACGCGTTTCGTCGACGCCGACCGTGAGGTCGCCGACGCCGCCGCCGCTCTCGACGGCGCCCGCGCGATCCTCGTCGAGCGCTTCGCCGAGGACGCAGACCTCATCGGTGACCTGCGCGAGCGCGTCTGGAAGCAGGGACACGTCGGTTCGCGTGTCCGCTCCGGCAAAGAGGAGGAGGGCGCGAAGTTCTCCGACTACTTCGACTTCGCCGAGCCCCTCGCCAAGCTGCCCTCGCACCGCATCCTCGCCCTCTTCCGCGGCGAGAAGGAGGACGTCCTCTCGCTCGAGATCAACCCCGAGGACCCGGCGGCCGAGCAGCCGCCCGGCCCGACGGCATACGAACGCGCCATCGCTCGGCGCTTCGGCATCGAGAACACCGGGCGACCCGCCGACCAGTGGCTCGCCGACACCGTCCGTTGGGCTTGGCGCACGAAGATCCTCGTCCACCTCGGCATCGACGCCCGGATGCAGCTGCGCCGAGCGGCCGAGGAGGAGGCCGTACGCGTCTTCGCGGCCAACCTGCGCGACCTGCTGCTCGCTGCCCCCGCCGGTGCGCGGGCCACGATGGGTCTCGACCCGGGCCTTCGCACCGGCGTCAAGGTCGCCGTCGTCGACGGGACCGGCCGCGTCGTCGCGACCGAGGTGATCTATCCGCACGTCCCGCAGCACCAGTGGGACCGCTCGCTCGCGACCCTCGCACGGCTTGCGAAGGAACACTCGGTCGACCTCATCGCCATCGGCAACGGCACCGCGTCGCGCGAGACCGATCGCCTCGCCGCGGACCTCATCAAGGCGCACCCCGAGCTGAAGCTGACGTCGGCCGTCGTCTCCGAGGCCGGCGCCTCGGTCTACTCCGCGTCGGCCTTCGCGTCGCAGGAGCTGCCCGGCATGGACGTGTCGCTGCGCGGCGCCGTGTCGATCGCGCGGCGCCTGCAGGACCCCCTCGCCGAGCTCGTCAAGATCGACCCGAAGTCGATCGGCGTCGGTCAGTACCAGCACGACATCAGCCAGACGGCCCTCTCGCGCTCGCTCGACGCGGTCGTCGAGGACTGCGTCAACGCCGTCGGCGTCGACGTCAACACGGCGTCGGCTCCCCTGCTCACCCGCGTCTCGGGCATCACCCCCGGACTCGCCGAGAGCATCGTCGCGCACCGCGACGCGACCGGACCGTTCCGCACGCGCAGGGCCCTCAAGGACGTGCCGCGCCTCGGGCCGAAGGCGTTCGAGCAGGCGGCCGGCTTCCTCCGGATCCCGGGCGGCGACGACCCGCTGGACGCGTCGGCCGTGCACCCCGAGGCCTACCCCGTCGTCCGGCGCATGCTCGAGTCGACCGGGCAGAAGCTGACCTCGCTCATCGGCAACACCGTTGCGCTGCAGTCGATCCGGCCCGCCGACTACGTCGACGACAGCTTCGGCCTGCCGACCGTCACCGACATCATCAGCGAGCTCGACAAGCCCGGGCGCGACCCGCGACCGACCTTCAAGACGGCGACCTTCAAGGACGGCGTCGAGGAGATCAAGCACCTCAAGCCGGGGATGACGCTCGAGGGCGTCGTGACGAACGTCGCGGCGTTCGGTGCGTTCATCGACATCGGCGTCCACCAGGACGGCCTGGCCCACGTCTCGGCGCTCTCCAAGAGCTTCGTGCGCGACCCGCACGACGTCGTGAAGTCCGGCGACGTCGTCATGGTCAAGGTCCTCGAGGTCGACGTGCCCCGCAAGCGGATCTCGCTGACCCTGCGCCTCGACGACGAGGTGACCCCCGGCGCCCCGAAGGAGCGAACGGGTCAGGGGCAGGGAGGCCAGCAGCGCGGTGGTCAGGGCCGCGGCGGCCAGGGCCGTGGTCAGAGCCAGACGGGCCAGGGCAACCGCCCCCGCAAAGAGGCTCCTGCCGACGGCGCCATGGCCGACGCCCTGCGGCGCGCCGGTTTCACCGGCTGACCGCGCGGCGACGGCGCCTCAGGCGTCGGGACCCGCGCGGTGGAAGACGGCCTCGACGTTGTTGCCGTCGGGGTCGCGCACGAAGGCGCCGTAGTAGCCGGGGTGGTACTCCGGCCACAGGCGCGGCTCGTGCAGCGACTCGGCACCGAGCGCGAGTGCCGTGGCGTGGAAGGCCCGCACCGCGTCGACGCCGTCGGCCTGGAACGCGCAGTGCATCTCGCGGTTGGGCTCGGTCCCCTGCCATCGGCTGATCCAGAAGTCCGGGTGACCCTCGGTGCCGTAGCCGATGGCCACGCCGACGTCCATCTGACGGGTGTAGCCGAGGACGCCGAGCACCGCGTCGTAGAAGCGGGCGCTGGCCTCGAGGTCGGAGCAGTTGACGCCGAAGTGGTCGATCATGCTCCCGAGGCTAGGCCCGATGCGGACCGAAGAGGGGGCCTTCACCCATTGTCTTCCGGGCCAGTCTTTGGTCGACTGTCTGTGGTGGGTCCGGCCCCATCAGGGGGCCGGTCCGTACGACCCGGAGGTGCCCATGAGCAGTTCAACGCAGTCGATCCCCGAGAACGCGGAGGATGCCGAGCTCGAAGGATCTCCCGCGGGCGTGCACTCGAGCCTGACCGTCGGCGCGCCCGTCGACCGGGTGTGGCAGCACCTCATCAGCGCCCGCGGCACCGAGGCGCTCCTCGGCCCCGGCGTCACGCTCGGCAACAAGGGCGAGTCGTGGCACAGCTCCGACGGTCCCCATGGCGTCGTGCGCAGCTACCACCCGATGGAACAGGTACGCGTGTCGTGGCACCCCCATGCGGACGGCCCGCTCAGCATCGTCGACCTGCAGCTCAAACCGGACGGTGACGGCACGCGCGTCGACCTCTACCACGAGGGTCAGGGCATCGCCGAGGACGGCGCCGGCGACAAGTCCCGCTGGGACGACGCCCTCGGCCGTTTCGCGCAGGCTCTCGACGCCTGAGCCCGGCGCCCGGGCCGAGAGGTCAGGCGCCGACGACGCCGTCGCCGACGCTCGACGCCGTCGCTCAGCGGACGACCATGACGGGGCAGGCCGCGTCGTGGATGGCGCGGTGGCTGACCGACCCGAGCAGCATGCCCGTGAACCCGCCGTGCCCCCGTGAGCCGACGACGATCATCCCTGCCGTCGAGCCCAGGTCGGCGAGGGACTGGCCCGGGTCACCGTAGAGCACCTCCGTCGTGACGATGACCTTCGGGTGCAGCGCCCGCACGCGCTCGGCCGCGCGCAGCACGGACTGCTCGGCGTAGTCGCGGATCGCGTGTGTCTCCTCCGTCCCGCCCTTGGCGGTCTCGACGTACGTCCAGGCCTCCATCGACGGCGAGTGCGCGACGCGCACGATGTGCAGCACGGCCCCCTCGCGCTCGGCGACCTCGACGGCCGCGTCGACGGCCCGCATCGCGGCGTCCGAGTCGTCGATGCCGACGACGACGTCGTGCCCGCGCCCGGGACGGGGCGGCATCGGCACGTCGTCGGGGGTCTTGCCCTCCGGTCCGCGCACGACGACGACGGGGCAGTGCGCGTGCGCGGCGACGGCATACGACGTCGAGCCGAGCAGCCCGGCCAGGATGCGCCCGCGCCCGCGACTGCCGACGACGACCAGGGCGGCGTCCTTCGACATCTCGACGAGCTGGGCGGCGGGGCTGCCGAGCCAGTACTGCGTCGTCACCTGGGAGGCGTCGAGCGTGGCGCCGGCGCGGACCGCACCCTCGTCGACGATCGCCTTGGCGGCGTGCTCGAGCGAGGGCTCGATCTCGGAGAGGTCCATCGCCGGGAAGGCGGGGGTGGCGGCCAGGTTGACGTTGTGCACCAGGGTCAGGTGCTTGCCCTGCTGCCGAGCCGTCTCCGCGGCCCACTCGAGCGCGAGCTGTGATGATGCCGAACCGTCGTAGGCGACGACGATCCCGTTCGTGGTCCGCACCTGGCCGTTCATGGTGCTCCCCTTCTCTCGTTCACATGGCCGGGCCTCTGCTCCGTCCACCTCCATCGTCCCGCCGGGCCCGGACGCCGCAGGTCCTTTGTGACCACTCAGACAGGGCAGGCGTCCCCGATGGCGTATGCCGCCGAGCCGGGTCGAGCGACCCGGCCCGGCGGACTGCGTGGTGGGTCAGCCGACGGCCTTGAGCGCGTCCACCTCCCCAGAGCCGAACCAGCCGTTCTGGCCGCGGCCGCCTTGGCACCGCTGTGCGGCACCGTCGTCGACGCCCGGGAAGAAGGCGTACGGCGAGACGTCCGCGGGGCACGCGATCGGGTTCGTCGCACGCTGCAGATCGGCTGCGAGCGCACCACCGGTGTCGCCGGTGACACTGGCGATGAGCGCCGCCACGCCCGCGGCGTGCGGGGAGGCCATCGACGTGCCCTGCTGGTAGCAGTACGTCGCGCCACTCGCATCGACGAGGCGGCGTGCCGGCAGGCACGTCACCGTGAGGAGCGCCGCGGGCCAGGTCGAGAGCACCCGGCCGTTGGGAGCGGCGGGCGTCAGCTGCAGGATGGAGTCGCCGCCCGGCGCCGCGACGTCGACCGCCGAGATGCCGTAGGACGAGTAGAACGACTTCATCTGCTGGTTGCCCGTGGCGCTGACGCCCACGACGCCCGGCACCTCGGTCGGGACGACGGCACACGCGTTGCTGATCGTCCGCAGCACCGGGTTCGTGTCGTCGGGACTCGTCGCGTCCAGGGTCGGGTGCGACAGGTCGTCGGCCTGGTTGCCCGCGGCCGCGACGACGAGCACACCCTTGTTCTGTGCGTACTTGATGGCGCGACGCTCGGCGGTCCAGATGGCCCGCTGCTCGGCGTCGTTGCGGCAGTTGAAGAGCCACGGGTCGGCGAAGTAGCTGTTGTTCGTCACGTCGACGCCGTGGTCGGCCGCCCACATGAACGAGCAGACGACGGCCTCGGGGAAGAAGAAGCCGGCGGCGTTGCCGGCCTTGATGCCGGCGATCTTCACGTTCGGTGCCACCCCGACGATGCCGATGCCGTTCGCGGCGGCGGCGATCGTGCCGGCCGTGTGCGTGCCGTGACCGTTGTCGTCGGCAGCCGCCGCCGCGCCGGGCTCTGCCACTCCGCTGACGCAGTTGGCGCTCGCGCCGGAGTCGACGTTCGCCGCGAGGTCCGGGTGCGTGTAGTCGAGGCCGGTGTCGATGTCTCCCACGAGGATCGAGGGGTCACCGGTGCTGATGGCGTGTGCCTCACCGACCTTGATCTGGGTCATGTCCCACTGCAGCCCCGACAGCGAGTCGTTGAGGCCCGGGAGTGCTGCCCCGTTCGCGGTGGTCTGGGTCGTGGTCGCGGCTGCGGTGTCGGCCGAGACCGCTCCGCCGTCGACGGCGGTGGCGAACCTCGTCGTGGCGACGGCGCCCTCGACACCCGTGACCCGACGCATCTTCGCGGCGAAGTCGGGGCTGGCCGACCGCGCGACGACGACGCTGATGGGGGCGTAGGTCGCGACGACCTGACCGCCCGCTGCGGCGACGGCGCTGCCCGCGCCGCTCGTGGAGGTCTTCTCCTTGTAGACGACCAGATAGGTCGAGCTCGCGCCGGTCGTGGAGGCGTCGGCCGACGCCACCCCGGTCGCGAGTGCGGCGGCCGCGACGACCGCGACCGCCCCGAGTACTGCAGTCCCCCGAGATCCACCCCTTCGTGACACGGACATGGTGCTCTCCTCCGCGGTGGCGGCGTGTGCGTCCCACCGCTCCGGGCCGACTCCTGTGGCGGCCCAGTTGTCCACGCTAGGGCTGTCGGGTCGTCGGCACCGGCCTTCTCAGGAGCCTGAGAGTCTGCTCGACGATCGCTGGGAACGATTCGGGCGTTTGCGGTCTCCGCGAGCGAATTCTCCCGTGCGAGTGGAGGACTCGAGTCGAGGACTCCTCAGGTCGAGTCCCGCGCGGCGGCCGTGGCGCGGTCGTTGGCGCGCTGGATCGCCTCTACGAGCTCGGCCTTGCTCATGGTGGAGCGCCCCGACACCTGGAGGCGCTTGGCGATGTCGTAGAGGTGCTGCTTCGAGGCGTTGGCGTCGACCCCGCCGGCCGAGTCCCCGTCGTCGCGGTGGGCCCTGGCCTCGGCACCGCGGCGTTCGGCCTGGCGGTCGCTCGGTCCCTTCTCGGCCTTCTCCTCCCAGTGGTCGCCGACCTTCTCGAAGGAGTGCTTGAGCGAGGCGAACGCCGTGCGGTGGGCTCGCTCGCCCTCGCCGTACTGCTCGACCGCGGCGTCATGCGTCGCGAGCCACGTCTCCTGCGCCTTCTTCGACGACCGCTCGAGGGTCGAGGGCAGGTCCGTGCTTCCGCGCGTTGGCTTCCTGGCCGGCATGTCGTTCCTCCTGCGCTGTCGAGGGAGGGCGACTGTGCCCCCGTCATCTGACGTACCCAGCGGGACGGCGTGGGACCACCCGACGGCATACGCACTCGGGAGGGCACCGGGGCAAACCGTCACGAAGCACGTTCGTCGTGCCGGGCCACGGGGTACGGACTCCGGCGGTGAGGACGCGGCGCCGCGCGCCCTGACCCGACGGTTCACAGCGATTCGGATCGAAGGAGATGGGGATGAGCGAGGCTGTCGCACAACGCACGGACGGTGCCATCAGGAGTCTGGTGCCCGCCCGCATGGACCGGCTCCCGTGGACGAAGTTCCACTGGTCGGTCGTTCTCGGGCTCGGGGTGTCGTGGATCCTCGACGGACTCGAGATCCAGATCGTGTCCGAGTCGGGCTTCCAGAAGACGCTCGGCATGTCCGCCACGCAGGTGGGGCTGACGGGCACGGTCTACCTCGTCGGCCAGGTGGTCGGAGCGCTGACGTTCGGTCGCCTCACTGACCGGCTCGGGCGCCGCAAGCTGTTCATCATCACCCTGGTCATCTACCTGATCGGATCGGGCCTGGCCGGCCTCTCACCGAACATGTGGTTCCTGTGGGTCTGCCGGTTCGTCGCCGGCATGGGCATCGGTGGTGAGTACACCGCGATCAACTCGGCCATCGACGAGCTGATCCCCGCGCGCTTCCGCGGTCGCGTCGACATCGCGATCAACGGGACGTACTGGTTCGGCGCGTTCTTCGGGGCGCTCGCGAACCTCTACCTGCTCAACCCCGACAACGTCGCCGAGAACGTCGGCTGGCGCCTGGCGTTCTTCATCGGCCCGATCCTCGGCCTGTCGATCATCTGGCTGCGCCGGCACATCCCGGAGAGCCCGCGCTGGCTGCTCACCCACGGTCGCGCGGAGGAGGCCGAGCGCACGGTCGACGAGATCGAGGAGCGGGTGCGTCGCGAGGGCGGCGAGATCCCGGAGGTCGACGACAGCAAGGCGATTCTCGTCAAGGCCGAGGACCGCATGGGGCCGAAGGTGCTGTGGGACGTCTTCGTCCGGCGGTACGGGCGGCGCACAGTTCTCGGCCTGACGATGATGGTCACGCAGAGCTTCCTCTACAACGCGATCTTCTTCACCTATGCCCTGGTCCTGACGAACTTCTACGGCATCAGCAAGGCCCAGACGTCGCTCTACTTCCTGCCGTTCGCGGCCGGCAACCTCCTCGGGCCGCTGCTGCTCGGTCATCTCTTCGACACCATCGGGCGTCGCAAGATGATCTTCAGCACCTACACGATCGCGGGGCTCGTCCTGCTCGTGTCGGCCTGGGCCTTCCATGCCGAGATCCTCACCGCGACGACGCACACGATCTTCTGGTGCGTGTCGTTCTTCTTCGCGTCGGCCGGAGCGTCCGCGGCCTACCTCACCGTGAGCGAGATCTTCCCGCTCGAGGTGCGCGGCCAGGCGATCAGCTACTTCTTCGTCGTCGCCCAGTGCGCCGGCGCCGTCGCGCCCGTGCTCTACGGCGCCCTCATCGGCGAGGGCAAGGACCGCGGCCCGCTCACGTGGGGCTACGTCGCCGGTGCGGTGATCATGATCATCGGCGGAGCCGTGGCCTTGGCGATCGGGATCGACGCGGAGCAGAAGTCCCTCGAGGACGTCGCCGACCCGCTGAGCAAGGTCTCGGAGGAGTCGGGGGCCGCGGCATGAACGTCGCGGACCTGGGGCGCCAGCCCACGATCGTCGTCGGCGTGAGCCCGACGAGCGGCTCCCCCGGTGCCCTTCGTTGGGCCGTCGAGCAGGCCGCGGCGCGCGGTGGACGCGTCGTGGCCGTCCGGGCCTGGCGCCCGCACGCACCCGAGACGGCGACCGGCGGCCGCGTGCCGTCGGTCGTCTCCGACGACAGCGCCCTCTCTGCGGAGCAGTCACGCCTGGCCGAGGACGTCGCGCACGTCCTCGGCCGCGACCACCTCGTCGAGACGCGCGTCGTGGCGGGCAAGCGTCGCGCCGTCCTCGTCGAGGAGAGCCGCGGCGCAGACCTCGTCGTCATCGACGCCGGTCACTCGACCGAGGTCGGCGCGCGCTGGCTCGGCAGCCGTCTCGTGCGCGCAGCGCACTGCCCTGTCGTCGTCGTGCCACCCGCGCTCGGCGACCGCGGGTCGAGCACGCTCGGGGCGGCCGCCAGCAGCTTCGGCCGCTCGGTCGAACGCGCCGCCGGCACCGCCGGGCGCCCCGGCTTCCAGCGCCCGCCCTCGGGCTGACGCCTTCGTCGCCTCTCACGAGGCCGTATGCCGTGTGGCCCGGTCCCGGGACCCGAATTCTCTGCGAGTTGCACCGATTCGGGCCCGGGACCCACCACGCCGTGCCTAGAGTCACCGGCGACAGGGGCGCAGGGGGCTCGGATGGCAGCAGGTGGGTCGGCGCAGTCGCGCGCCGATGAGCTCAGGAATCAGGCCGCGCAGGCGCGCCCACGCGGACGCTCTCGAGGCGCAGGCCGGAGCCTGGTCAGCCGGTGCCGACGGCGAGCGTCGAGTGGCTGCCGCACTGGACGTCCTGCCGCCCGGGTGGCACGTCCACCACGACCGTCTCCTGCGTCCGGGACGCACCCGGACGAACCTCGACCACATCGTCATCGGACCGTCGGGCCTCTACCTCGTCGACACGAAGAACTGGGCCGGTGGCACCAGCGTCCACGACGGGAACCTGTGGCAACACACGAGCAGCAGCTCACCCAAGGGACGCGAGCTCGACGCCGTGGCGCGCTTCGCCGGTGAGATGGAGAAGACGCTCGGCCTTCCCGTCGTCCCCGTCATCGCCCTGGCGGGTGGGCACTCCACGTCCTTTCAGAGACAGCGCGTGCGAGGGGTCGAGATCATCCCCTTCGACGGCCTCGCTGCCTGGCTCCTCGCCCAACCCCAGGCCCCCGGGACCGAGGGCACGGACCTGCTGTCCCGCAGAGTCGCCCACACCTATCCGTCGGCATCGACGGAACCTGCGGGCACAGACCCGGACGTGCTGACGGTCGCCGACGTCCTCGGGGCCGAACGATCGACGGCTCGTCGAACGCCGTCACCGGTCATGGTCCGCGACACCTCCCGACCGCGACAGCGCGGACGTGCTCGACGTCGGCCGCGCCGCCGCGGATCGGTGGTCTCCGCGCTCGTCGGCCTGATTGCCCTGTGGGCGTTCAGCCACGTGGGTCCGCACCTCTTCAGCAACCTCGGAGCTCAACTCGGGTCCGTCGTCTCCCCTGCTGCCACGGGGTCCTACCCGCCGGACGGACCCAGTTCCGCCAAGGCCTGTCAGTCCTTGGGCCGGATCACAGTCCAGAAGGTGACGGGGGCACAGTCGGCGCTGGTGGTTCCGACGCCCGACGAGGACACCTGTTCGTGGTGGCTGGCAAAGCCGCGATACGCCTTTCAGAGCCCAGACGTGATGGTCAGGACAGGGGGCTCAGTCGACCGCCGATTCGCGGCCAACGGAACCACCGGGGCGCGGGTCGACATGACCCCGGGCGAGGTCTCCGCCTGGATTCCCGTGAACACGAGGCTCGACGGATGGCGGGCCGGCACACGCGCGCGGCAGCCGTTCATGATCTCTCTCCGTTTCACCTACCCCCAAGGGGCGAGCGATGCCAAGGCCCGGGCTGTCGAAGCTGCGGCCGAGAAGAAGGTGACGCGGTTGGCCGAAGAGCTCGCGAAGGCTCTACCCGCTCGGCCGAGCCCCTGACCGGCATTGGCGGATGACGCATCCCATCAGGGCACGAGCATGACCGGGCAGGTCGCGTCGCGGATGAGCCGGTAGGAAGCCTGCCCGGACAGCACGGCAGTGGCCCCACCTCGGAGTGGCGCACCGACGACGAGCAGTCCGGAATGCCGCGTGGCCTCCGCCAGTGCCGTGACGGGGTCGCCGGTGAGGATCTCGACGGTGACCACGAGCGCCGGGTGCCGTGAGGTCAGGGAGGCGACGGCATACGGAATCCTCTGTCTCGCAGCGTCACTGACGCCTCCACGTGTGACGGTGACGAGCCGCAGCGACGCACTGCAGGCGACAGCGATGCGGGTCGCGGCGGACACGATCCGCTCCACGCGCGCAGCGTGCTCCTCCCCGTCCCCGCCGGCGATGGCGCAGACGACCTCGCCGCCCGGACCCGGGACCCGCGCGTCACCGCTCGCGTCGGACGAGAAGCGGACGAGGTCGTGCAGGACGACGACGGGGCAGTACGCATGGGCGACGACCGCGTAGGAGACGGAGCCGATGAGCGCGGTGCGGGCACGTCCCCGGCCGCGGGTCCCCAGCACGACGAGCTCGGCGGACATCGAGGCATCGACCAGCGCGGGGGCCGGCCCACCGACGGCATGGACCGCACGCACCCGCCCTCGGGCAAGCGCTGGGCCGGGCCAGGTCGACGGACCGCCGACGATCGTCTGGGCCACCATCTCCAGCGAGGGGCTCAGCGGGCGCAACGCGTAGCCGCGCCGGCTCGGCACCAGGTCGAGCTCGACGGCATGGACGATCTTCAGGCTGTCGTCGAGAGCGCGGGAGACCGCCGCGGCCCAGACCAGGGCACACTGCGAGGCCGGGGACCCGTCGTAGCCCACGACGATCTGGCCGCAGGCCGGTCCGACATCCTGGATGCGAGTTCCCTTGACCACCAGTGACGTCGAGTCATCGGCCGCGTCAGCGGATCACCATGACGGGGCACGGCGCGTCGTGGACGACCCGGTGGCTGACCGAGCCGAGCAGCATTCCGGTGAAGCCCCCGTGACCTCGAGACCCCATGACGATGAGGCCGGCCCTCACGTCCACGGCGTAGGCGGCGACTGCTGCACCGGCTCCGCCACCGAGGACGGTGGTCTGCACGTCGAGCCCTGGGTGAGCGCGTCGTGCGTCCTCCGCGACGTCGCGCAGCAGCTGGCCGACGTGGAGGTGCATCTGGTCGATCATCTCCTCGCGACCCAGGATCGTGTCGGTCTCCGGCCAGGCCTCGAGGCCACCCACGTTGTCGACGGCGACGATGTGCAGCGACGCCTCCGCGGCCGTGGCGATCTGCACGGCGGTCTCGAGCGCCTTCTGGGACTTCTTGGAGTCGTCGAAGGCGACGACGACAGGGTGCGACGGACCCGCGTGGATCACGGAGGACCCACGGACCACGACCGCGGGGCAGTGGGCGTGGGCCGTGACGGCATACGCCGTCGAGCCCAGCAGGCCACCGGAGACTGCCCCGTGACCGCGTGACCCGGTGACGACGAGGTCGGCCCGGGTTGAGATGCCGACGAGCTCGGCGGCGGCGCCGCCGATGACGCTCAGCGGGTGGACGTCCTTGCGGTCCAGTGTCTTCGTGGCGATGTCGATGGCCTCCGCCAGGACGCCTCGCGACATCTCGTCGTACGCGTGCGCCTGGACCCCGGGGTCGTAGGCGCGGAAGGTCGGCGTCATCGTCAGCCCGACGCAGTGCAGCAGCGTCAGCTGGCGGTCGTCTCGCTTCGCGGTCTCGACGGCCCAGTCGAGGGCGAGGCGTGCTCCCGGTGACCCGTCGTAGCCCACGACGATGCCGGGGTCCATCGTCTCGTCGGTCGACTCGTGGGTCGACTCGTTCGTCGAGCTGACTGCGGCGCTCATCGCTCTCCCCTTCCACGGCGGTCGGGGCCGCATGCTCCGGCCACTCCCATCGTCCCGCGTCGGGCGTGCGTCGGCAGGGAGTTGTGACTGCTCAGACAGGTCGGCGGCGGGCGGGCTCTCCCGCCGCCGACCGGGTGTCAGGTGCCGATGAGCACACTCACCGAGGTGTTGTCGGTGCAGTCGGGGATCTCGCGGATGGCCCACCGGCCGCGGAGCCCGTTGCCGTCGAAGTTGGACTCGGCGTCCCGCTCCTCCACCTCACCCTCGGACGCCGACCACCCACGGGTCGAGTAGGCGGTCTGCATGTCGGCGAGCGTCTGCTTGAACGGCTTGGGCGACACCGCGGTGACGACCGTGCGACCGGCGCTGCGGGCCTCGACGCCCGTCACGACGTACCCATCCGGCACGGCCGCGCTCGCGGGGAACGACGCCGGCAGCGTCACCGGCTTGGCGTCCTTCGCGCAGACGAGGGCCGCGCTGTTCGAGCTCGGTTGCGCCGCCATGGCCGACTCCAGCTCGTCGTTCTCGCAGCCGGCGAGGACGAGCGCCGTGACGAGCGCCCCGGCGGCGAAGGCGACGCGAGGTCCCGACCGCTCGTTGAGCCGTCTCATCTCGTCACCTGGAGCCGGCGCTCGTTGTCGGCCTCGTCGGACTCCCGGATGCGTCCGTCCGGGTCGACGACGACGGCGACGACGTGCGTGCCCTTGCCGAGACGGACGCCGGGGAACCTGACGGCCGCCGAGCGGCCGGGCTGGACGTCGACCGGCGACGAGGTGGCGACGTTGACCCCGTCGACGCGGAGTCGCGTCGTGACGCCCCGGGCGGCGGCCTTGCCCGGGTTGGCGACGGTCGTCGACGCGGCATAGAGGCCGCCGGCCTTCGTGACGGACAAGGAGGTCGGGGTGATGTTCGGCAGGGCGTCGTAGGCGGCATACAACGTGTTGCCCGCCTGCTGGCGCGCGATGGTCGCATAGGCATCGAAGTTCTGGGCGCCGCCCGGCTGCGCGCAGGCACCGGTGCACCCGTCGGCATAGCCGACCTCGACCCGGCCGGTCCGGTCGACCGTGACGTCCATGAAGTCGAGGAGGTTGCGGTCGTTGCCACACGTGGTGCCACCCGTGCAGATGGAGCCACGCTGGACGGGGTCGCCGGGCGTCGTGTCGACGGTGACCCAGCTCTTGCCGCCGTCGTACGTCGTCGCGACGTAGAGGTGCCAGTCGCCCTTGAAGGTCGTGGCGTCCTGGTAGTTCCCGGCGGTGGTCGTGCCGATGAAGGCGAAGGAGGCGCGGTCGTCGTCACCGGCCACGACGGCGGGGAAGACGGTGTTGTGGACCCCGAGGCCCGCGCCGACGTTCTGGTCGTCGGTCCACGTCTTGCCCTTGTCGCGGCTCACGGCGATTCGGGGGGTCCCGTCCGCGGCCTGGTAGCCCATGTAGACCGTGCCCTTGGAGCCGATGCCGACGCTGGGGTCCGAGTCGCCGGCGGTGCTGGCGGGGTCCTTGCGGACCGACCACGTCGTGCCGCCGTCCTCGGAGACCGCGACCGCCTGGTTGCCGCCGCACGACTTGTTGGGGACATAGACCGTGCCGTCGTCCGGGGCCACCTTGACGTGACCGTGCAGGCCACCGCAGTCGAGGAGCGAGTACATCGGGATGGCGGGTCCGAAGGTGACGCCGCCGTCATGGCTCGAGGCGCAGTTGGCGTCCGCGATGTCCTGGCTGCAGTAGTAGACGGCGTTCGGGTAGCTCGACGTCGGCAGCGCACCGACGCCGTTCGGCGAGTAGGGACCTCCACCCACGGTCTGGTGGTCGACACCCGAGTTGAGGCCCCCGCCCTGGCTGGGCGACCACGTGGCGCCCTCGTCGTCGGAGTAGCACATGAGCGAGGTCTTGCCGGCGAGCTGGCTCTCGAAGACGCGTCCGGTCGCCCGGTCGGTGAAGCCGATCGGGTCGAGCGACGTCGATCCGCCCGTGGCGCAGCCGTTGGCCGGCTTCGCGGAGACGTCCGACCACGTCACCGCGGACGGCGTGACGCTGTCGTCCCACGTCGCCCGGTACGTGTCGTAGAGGGCCTGGTAGAACGTCGAACCGGTCGTGTGGCTGCTGCCGATCGACGGCTCGCCCGCGTCGTGCGCGCGCCCGAACGACTGGGGTGCGCCGTACTGGCTGTAGGTCGGCGGCGTGGCCGTGCTCGGCGCGGGGTTGGCCGGGACGTCGGTCAGGGTCGCCGTGCCCGTGACGGACTCACCGAGCGGGGCATACGGCACGACCCTCACCGTGTAGTCGCCGCTGGTCGGTGCCACGACGATGGTCTCGGGGTCCGCGCTCGAGGCGGACGACGCCACGACCGAGCCGTTCCGGTCGAGCAGGTAGATGTCGAAGTCGGCAGCAGCATTGGCCCAGCCCACCCTGACCGTCAGCTGGTGGGTCTCCCCGTAGCCGCTCGGGGTCGACACGTGCAGCGCGAAGTCGTCGCAGAGCCCGGGCCCGCACGTCACGTCGCCCGTCGTCCCGGTGACGTTGGGGGCGACGAAGGGGCCGGCGGTCCACCGGACGCTGGTGCTCGTGTCGGTGACGGCTCCCCCGGTCGGTGTGGCGGCCAGCGCGGGGGCGGCCACCCCCAGGGCGGCGACGAGGCCCGCGGCAGCGATGAGCGGGACGGCTCTGCCCCGGGCGCCGGCGCCGGCGCGGAAGCGGGAGCGGGCCCGCGAGGGAAAGGTCGGCAGCATGGGTGCAGCTCCTTGATCCGAAGTGGATGACACCCCCGAGGTGTCCGGTCCGAGGACCGTCGAGAGAGGGCACGAGGACCTCGCTCGTCGGGTCCAACGAGTCGGAGGACCGGGCGGCTACGGATGCACGGGTCAAGAATCGGTCAGGAGGGGCTGGGATTCTGCTGGACGTGCGCTGGGGACTCGGCTCCGGCGGCACGCAGGATGGCGTCGGCGGAGATGTCGATGTCGTGCTCGCTGGTCGTGGCGTTGGACACCGACACGCGGATGAGCCGCCGACCGTGCCACGTCGTGGCGCCGACCCAGCACGTGCCGTCACGCTGGACGGCCTCGACGATCGCGTCCGTGCGACGGGGATCGCCGATGCTGACGAGGACCTGGTTGAGCACGACGTCGTTGTGCACGGTGGCACCGCCGACTGCGAGGCGCTGGGCCATGCGCAGCGCCAAGGCGCAGGATCGGTCGACGAGCTCGGCCACACCCTCGGTGCCGAGCTCGCGCAGGGCGGCCCAGACCGCGAAGCCCCTTGCCCGTCTGGATGACTCGGGCGTCAGGTCGCCGAGGACGTGGTCGGACTCCGCGCCCGACCCGGTGAGGTATGCCGCCGCGTACGACATCGTGGCTGCGTGCAGGTCCGCGTCGGCACAGAAGGCGAGTCCGCAGTCATAGGGGACGTTGAGCCACTTGTGGGCGTCCGCGCCCCACGAGTCGGCGAGCTCGACCCCGTCGACGAGATGGGCGGTCCGGGGGCTCGCGGCCGCCCAGAGCCCGAAGGCGCCGTCGACGTGGACCCATGCGCCGTGCTCGTGCGCCATCGTCGTCGCGGTCCTGAGGTCGTCGCACGCCCCCGTGTTGACGTTGCCCGCCTGCAGGCAGACGATCACCGGCCGGCTGCCGACGGACTCGAGGGCGATTCGGAGACGGTCGACGTCGATGGCGCCCTGCGGGGTGGCGGCGACGGGCTCGATGCTGCCCGTGCCGAACCCGAGCAGCCGAGCGGCCCGGTCGATCGTGGCGTGCCGTTCCTCACTCGCGACGATGGCGATCCTGGGAGCACCGAAGAGACCGTCCCGCGCGACGTCCCACCCGACGTCGGCGAGCACCCGCTGCCGTCCGACCGCGAGGCCCACGGTGTTCGCGGCCTGGGCACCGGTGACGAAACCCACCGAGGCGGACTCGGGCACTCCCAACAGGTGCTTGGCCCAGCCTCCGGCCGCACGTTCGGCCGCCGCCGCGGCGGGTGAGAGGACCTCGTTGTAGGCGCACTGGTCCCAGCCCGCGGCGAGCAGGTCGGCGGCCGTGGCTGCCGCTGACGCTCCCCCGATGACGAAACCGAAGAAACGTGGACCGACGGTGCCGACGAGGCCTGGGCGCGCGGCGGCGATCAGCTCGTCGACGACACGGGTGGGATCGGTTCTCCTCGCTGGTAGCGGGCCGCCGAACGCTGCCGCCAGAGCGGCGCGATCGGCCGCTGGCTGCACCGGCCGGTCTGCGACGGTGGCGCGGTGCCGTGCCCCTTCGGCGGCGGCGCGAGCGAACAGCTGTTGCAGGTCGACATCCATCCCCGCACGTTCCTCCGGGAGGCGCACACGCACAAGGGGGCCGACAGCTGGGGCAGGTCATCGATGGCCGAGGCATGACAGTGCGCATGATCCGGCAATGCCAATCATGCTGCCGGACAACGAGACTGGCCTGCTCCACCCCTTGACCATCGACTCGAACAGGTGTTCTCATGGGGTATGGACGGCGCAGCGGCAGTCAGGAGTCATTCCTCGACCGACCTTGCCCAGGCTTCCGACGCCGTCGTCGACCTCGACCGTCTCGCGACCCTCTATCGATCGAGGGTCGCGACCCGAGTGCCCATCCGGCAGCGCGACCTGCCACGTCTCGAGCGCACGCTGCGCAAGCACGTGGCCGAGGCGGTGCTCACGCAGGTCCTGCCGGCGCTCGTCGGCGAGCTGGTCGAGGCCGTCGCCGACGATCTCACGACGGCGCAGGACGACGAGGCGCGGACGGAGCTCGAGGCGCTGGCCGACGCGGACCTCAGGGTCGTCGAGTCCGTCGAACGCTGCAAGGCGGTGCTGGATGCGGTCGCCCTCGAGGCCCTGGCTCGGCTTCGCTCGACGATCGAGGCGGACGAGCTGGCACGCTTCGCCGACCTCGACCGGCCGCTTCCTGCGGGCTGGATCGACGCCGACCAGCTGACCGCGCTGGAGGTGTGCACGGCCACCGGGCTCGGCACCCACGAGGTGCGGGGTCGGCTCGACCTGGCCACCGCCAGCACTCCTGGGGCTGCCGCCCTCCGCGGTCGCCTGCAGCACGGCGCGCTCACGCTCTACCGTGCGTGCACGATCCAGGCTGAGATCGCCCCACTACCGCCTGAGTGCGGGCCGGGCATCGTCGACTCCGTGCTCCGGTCCAAGGACGGCGCTCCACTCTCCCCCAGCCTCTTCCGCCAACGGCTCACCCGCGCGTGCCTGGCCGCCGACCGCGAGGCCGGCGAGCGGCGACGCGCCGCCCGACGTCGTCGAGGCGCCCACGCGCAGATCGACCACGAGGGCCTCGGCGTGCTCACCGTCGTCAACGACGCCGACAAGATCATCGCCGCGATGGAGCGAGCCGATGCCGTCGCCCGGGCCGCTCGGGCCCAGGGCGACCCGCGCGATCTCGACTCGCTGCGCGCCGACGTCATCACCGACACCCTGATGTTCGGCTGGCCCGCGCCCGTCGGCACCGACCCGCCGATGCCCGGCGCGACTGGCGCTGATGATGACGGATGCCGTTCAGGCAGCGAGTGGTTCACGCGTCTGGGTCGCCGGCCGTCAGCGACAGTGACGCTCGTGGTCCCGTTCACGACGGCCGTCGGGCTCACCGACACCCCCTGCGAGGTCCCGGGCCACGGCTGGGTGACGGCGGACCACGCCCGCCAGATCATGCTCAACGACGGCTCGGCGTGGCGTCGGCTGGCCGTCGATGCGGACACCGGCGCTGCCGTGCACCTCGAGACCCAGGCCTACCGGCCGACCCCGGCGATGCGAGCGCATGTCGAGGCCGTCGACGGGACGTGCCGCGCGCCGGGGTGCACCGTGCCGGCCGCTCGATGCGACCTCGACCACGACGTCCCTTGGCCGCACGGCCTGACCGAGGTCACGAACCTCACGAGCAAGCACCGTCCCCACCACAACCTGCACACGAACGGCCACTGGCTCGTCCGCCGCGAGGGCGACCGGGTTCGCTGGCGCACCAAGGCCGGTCGCATCTACGACACCTACCCAAGGGACTGGCTCGACGGCGTCCGAGACACGTCGCTCGCGCCCCCAACTCGAGATCGGTCGACCCGGCATCGCTCGACCGATCTCGAGCCCCCACCCTTCTGAACGTGCGGTGATTCCGAACGTGCGGTGGGTCCCTGCCAGACACCCTCACGACGCGGCGGTGAGTGGCTCGGGCAGGCGGAAGACTCCGTCGCCGGTGGCGAGGTAGAAGCCGAGCAGGTCGACCTCGTGGTCGGCGCAGCGGTCGATCGCCAGCTGGTGCCAGTCACGGTCGACGTCGTCGGGCGCCGTCCCTCGCGGTCGGCCCCGACCGATGAGGATGGAGCCGTCGTTGTCGGCCACGAGCGGCAGGAGCATGCCGAGCAGCTGGGCCAGGCCAGTGGCCTCGGCGTCCGGCGGGACGTCGTGGAGCAGGATCGGTTGGATGCCGCGGTCCTCGGCATCGCAGATCATCAGCGCGACGCACCCGGTGGCGCGGTCCGTGTCGCCGATGATGAGGTCGATGACGTCGGCAGCGACGCGACGGTTGGTCAGGGGGATCTCACTCGCCCGAGGGGGCAGGTCCTTGAAGGTCATGCCCGCCATCGTCATCCGGACGCGAGGCAGCCCGTCGAAGTTGTCCCCAGCCCCGGCGCCGCCTGACATGGCTGCGTCACCCGATGCCGAGCCGGTGAGCCACCTGGGCGCCACCGATCTCGCGGATGAAGTCCGGGTCCCCCACGACGACGAGCTCGTCGGTGGCGCGCGACATGCCCACGTAGAGCATCTCGCGGGCGCGCTCGGTCTTCTTCGCGTTCACGCAGAGGACGACCGCGCGGCGTTCGAGTCCCTTGCAGCCGAGGACGTGGCCATAGAAGACATCGTCGTCGTCCCAGAAGGACCGCCAGTATCCGACGTGGCCGTCCGCCTCCTGACGCTCGACCTGTGTCGGGTGCCGTGAGCCCATCGTCAGGAGCGCGACGTGCTGCGGCTGCCATCCCTCCTCGAGGAGCAGGTCGACCTGGTCGTCGGCGCTGCCGATCGCCTCGTCCCGAGGGCAGGCGACGAAGCGGACATCGGCGCCGACTCCTCCCCGGAGGTGCATCCGCATCGGTGCGAGCGGCCCGAAGGCCCGGGCGATCTGCTGCGTGTTGCGCAGGTTGTGGTCGAGCACGAGTGGGACCAGTGGCACCGGCGGCCGGCCGAAGCGGGCGAAGATCCGCTGGTTCTCGTCGGAGTAGACGTAGAGACCGCCCTCGTCCTCGTCGCGCAGCGCCTTCATGAGGGGGTACCACCAGTGGTCGGCGAAGTCCTGGGCCTCGTCGACGATGACGGCGTCGAACTTCTTGCCGTCCGGGAGTGCTGCAGCGATCTCGGTCATCCGGGCGGCCAGATCACGCTCCCAGAAGGCTGCGTCGTTGCGGTCGTGCGACGCGGTGTCGATCCCCCACTCGTTGGCGAGGTCCTCGAAGGAACCGACGAAGGCCGGCCGATGGTGCCTCGGCACGCTGGCGAGCTGCCGTTTGAAGTACTGGGAGAGGCCGATCGAGTAGCAGACGAGTGCCACACGCTGCGCCTTGCGATCACCCTGGCCACGGGTGAGGTCCTTGGCCTGGGTGAGGGCCAGGATCGTCTTGCCGCTGCCGGCACCACCCCGGATCTCCATCCGCCTGATGAGCCGTGTGACCTGGAGCAGAGCCGCCTGTTCCTGGGTCAGTCGGTCCGACGTTGCCTCCCGCTCGTCCGCGTCAGCGGCGATGTCGGGTACGGGGAAGCCTCTGCCCGAGAGGATTTCGACGATCAGCTCGACGTCCTCGGCAGTGGGGACGCGCTGGTCGTTCTCCTGCAGGGCTACGACGTCGTGGACCCGGCCAGCGAGGTCGTCGAGGTCTCCGCGGCCACTGATCATCCAGCGCGGGCAGTCCGGGGTGGCGAAGTCGTCCGCGATGTCCGTGAACGGGACGACGACCGCGTGGCCAAACCGGACCCGGCTGCGGCGGTTCTTCCAGCGGGGGTCGGCCTCCACGAAGTCGCGCAGGGCGTACTTGCCGTCGCGGCACTGCTCGACGGGGCGCACCCGGCTGCGGCGCGCACCACCACCGGACCACCAGTGGCCCTGCGCGTCGACGGAGACGCTGCCGCCCTTGACCTCCACGACGACGACGCCCACGCCAGGCATGAGCACGACGACGTCGAGCTCGTGGTCCTTGAGCTGTGAGGTGAGGCGGATGTTGGGCAGCAGCACCGTGCCCTCCGTGACGCCACGCGCCAGCCGCTCCCAGACGAGACGCTCCGACTCGTGCGCGAACCGCGCGCCCTCCCCCTGTGCCATGCCCGCAGGGTAGCCGTGCTGCGCGACCCGACCTCGTAGTTGCGCAGATCCGTCGAACCGCACCCGCGGCCGCTGCACCGGCGTACGCTCGAAAGTTGTGCGAGCGGCGCTCCCACACCAGCGAACATCCGAAAGGTGGCCAGGCTCCGCTCGACACGTCCGCGCAGATTCTCCCGGAGGTGCTCATGCGAAAGATCATCGCCACCAGCGGAGCCGCGGCCATCGCCGCAGCGCTGCTGAGTCTGCCAGGAGCCGCGAACGCCGCCCCTTCTGACACCCGCCAGATCACGTCCTCTGGCACGACCAGTATCCGCACCCTCGGCACCGGCGCCGACGGGCTCCAGCAGCCCGAGCTCAGAGCCGGACCCGACGACGAGCAGGGTGGCGTCCCGTCGACCCGCCCCGACCCGAACTTCAAGCACGGCATCTTCCCCAAGCACCCGCTCGATGCCCCCGTGGTGGCGTCGAGCGCCGTCGCTGCGACGAACCCGGCGGTCCAGGCCAGCATCCAGGGCCTCAACCACCGCGACCAGCGCCTCGCCAACGGCGGCAACCAGTTCTCACTCGAGCCACCTGACCAGGCCCTCTGTGTCGGCAACGGCTTCACCGTCGAGTCGGTCAACAGCGTGCTGCGCGTCTACGACTCGAACGCCGTGCCGCTGACCGGGGTGCAAGACCTCAACACCTTCTTCGGCTACCCCGCGGCCATCAACCGCACGACCGGCGTCGTCGGGCCCGACGTCATCGACCCGATCTGCCACTACGACCCCGACTTCCAGCGCTTTGTCGTGGCCATCACGACGCTGCACGTGGACGCGAACGGCGACTTCAACGGCAGGAACACCATCGACGTGGCCGTCTCGAACACGAGCAACCCGACGGGCACGTGGACCATCTACTCGGTGCCTGCCCAGAATGACGGCACGGAAGGCACACCGAACCACGGCTGCACGACCGACGGCGTCACACCGGGCCCGTGCTTCCAGGACTACCCGCACATCGGTGGGGACGCCAATGGCATCTACATCACGACCAACGAGTACGACCTCTTCGGACCGAGCTTCAACGCCGCCCAGGTCTTCGCGTTCTCGAAGGCGCAGCTCGCCACCCACCCGGCAGCGGTCCGCATGACGCTGGTGCCGAATCTCGACCTGGCCGGCACGCCCGGCTTCACCGTGTGGCCGGCAACGTCACCCGCGGGCCAGTACGAGAGCGCCGCCAACGGCAGCGAGTACCTGCTCAGCTCGGCCGCCGGTGACGGCTCGGAGACGGGCAACCCGACCGGGACCGCTCGGCGCATCGGCCTGTGGGCGCTGACCAACACCGCATCGCTCGACGCCGCCACCCCGGCGCTTGCGGTCACGAACAAGCTGGTCAACAGCGAGACGTACGTCTTCCCGCCGAAGGCCGACCAGAAGGCCGGCGACTTCCCGCTCGGCCAGTGCATCAACGACACGACGATCGCGACCCCGTTCGGTCCAGGCTGTTGGCAGCTCTTCTTCAACCCGCCCGAGCCGGCGCACGACGAGGTCATCTCGCACCTCGACTCCAACGACACCCGCATGCAGCAGACGTGGTTCACCAACGGCGTCCTCTGGGGCTCGGTCGACACCGCGGTGCGGGTCAACGGCGAGCTGCGGGCCGGCATCGCCTGGTTCTCGGTGGAGCCCAAGATCAACGGCGCCGGCAAGGTCGGCGGCAACATCAAGAAGCAGGGCTACCTGGCCCTCGCGGGCAACAACCTGACCTACCCGGCCATCACGATGCTGACCACCGGTCAGGGCGCCATCGCCTTCAGCGTCGTCGGACGGGACCACTTCCCCAGCGCGGCCTACGCTCCGATCTCGTCGAGCGGAGCAGTCGGCCCGATCCACATCGTGGCCGAGGGTATCGGCCCGGCGGACGGCTTCACGAGCTACAAGGCCTTCGTCGGCACCCCGATCCGCACCCGCTGGGGGGACTACGGGGCGGCCGTCACCGACGGCCGGTCCATCTGGATCGCCTCGGAGTACATCGCCCAGACCTGCACCCTGGCGCAGTACCTGACTCCCCCGATCGGCAGCTGCGGCGGCACGCGTACCTCTCTCGGCAACTGGTCCACGCGTCTGACGAAGCTCACGCCGTCATGACCGGCTGACCGCCCGGCCACACACGTGTGCCGCCCAGCCTCGCGAACCCGGCTGGGCGGCATACGTTGTCGGGTGTCAGGGTCCGACGTCAGGCGACGCGCTGCTGCGGCGCCGTCTCCTTCGTCTTGCCCGAGTCCTTCTCGACGATGTCGCCGAGGACCTCGTCGATCTTCGTCATGAGCTCGGGCTCGAGCTTCACCCCGGCCGCCTTGACGTTCTCGGCGACCTGCTCGGGACGCGAGGCGCCGACGAGCGCGGCTGCGACGTTGGGGTTCTGGAGCACCCAGGCGACGGCGAGCTGGGCCATGGTCAGACCGGCCTCGTCAGCGATCGGCTTGAGCTTCTGCACGCGGGTCAGCACGTCGTCGTTCATGAAGCGCTTGATCATGTCGGCGCCACCCTTCTCGTCGGCGGCGCGCGAGCCCTCGGGCGGCTGCTGGCCGGGCTGGTACTTCCCCGTCAGCACGCCTTGGGCGATGGGGCTCCACACGATCTGGCTGACGCCGAGCTCCTCGCACGTCGGCACGACCTCGCCCTCGATGACACGCCACAGCATGGAGTACTGCGGCTGGCTCGAGATGAGCTGGAAGCCGAGCTCCTTCGCGAGAGTGACGCCCTCGCGGATCTGGTCGGCGGTCCACTCGCTGACGCCGATGTAGAGCGCCTTGCCCTGGCGGACGACGTCGGCGAAGGCCTGCATCGTCTCCTCGAGCGGCGTCTCGGTGTCGTAGCGGTGGGCCTGGTAGAGATCGACGTAGTCGGTCTGGAGGCGCTCGAGCGAGCCGTTGATCGACTCCATGATGTGCTTGCGTGAGAGGCCCGTGTCGTTCTTGCCGCCGGGTCCGGTGGGCCAGTAGACCTTCGTGAAGATCTCGAGGCTCTCGCGCCGCTCGCCCTTGAGGGCGTCGCCCAGAACGCTCTCGGCCTTGGTGTTGGCGTAGACGTCCGCCGTGTCGAAGGTGCTGATGCCGGCGTCGAGCGCCGCCCGGACACACTGGGTGGCCACGTCGTTCTCGACCTGCGAGCCGTGGGTCAGCCAGTTGCCGTAGGTGATCTCGGAGATCTTGAGTCCGCTGTTGCCGAGGTATCGGAAGTTCATCCGTCCACCGTATGCCGCCGGCGATGTTGCTCGGACCCCGCTCCCCGTCGAGGGGACGCACGTACGATCGCGACGTGACGCTTCTCGAGCGCGTCGAGCACCTTCGCGCTGTCGCTGGCTACCTGGACGACGCACGCGCTGGGCACGGGCGACTGGTCTACGTCTCGGGCGAGGCCGGCATCGGCAAGACCACCTTCGTCTCCGCCGCGGCCTCCGAGCTCGAGACCGGCGCACGCGTCGCCATCGGCAGCTGCGACGGATCCGCCACCCCTGCACCGCTCGGTCCGCTGCGCGACATGGTGCCCTCCCTCCCAGCGGGCCTGTGGCCCGAGGAGGCGAGTCGGCAGGACGTCTTCACGCGGCTCGTGGACACCCTCCGAAACGCGCCCCCGGACCGGCCCTACCTGCTCGTCATCGAGGATGCGCACTGGGCCGACGAGGCCACCCTGGACCTCCTGCGCCACATGGCTCGGCGCGTCCACGGGTGCCATGCCCTCGTGCTCGTCACCTACCGCCCCGAGGACGCGGGTGCCGGCAGCGCTTTGCGAATCCTCTTGGGGGACACCGCATCCGCCAGTGGGACCCGGCGGATCGACCTGCCGCCGCTCAGCCCAAGGGCCGTGGCGACCCTCGTCGCCGAACGCTCGCGCGACCGGCTGTCGCAGACCAGGATCGACGTGGAGCGACTGCACGACGTCACGGGCGGCAACGCGTTCTTCGTCACCGAAGTGCTCTCCGGCGACACGGCCGGCGTGCCCCCGACCGTGCGCGACGCGGTGCTCGCCCGCGTCGCCCGTCTCCACGAGTCGTCACAGCGAGCCCTCGAAGTGGTCGCCCTGACCGGGTCGAGAGCCGAGAGCGACCTGCTCGAAGGACTCCTGAGCGAGGGCCTGGCCGTCCTCGACGAGCCGCTCGCCCGGGGACTGGTCGTCATGTCGGGTCGGGAGGTCACGTTCCGTCACGAGCTGGGCAGGCTCGCCGTCGCCGACGAGGTTCCTGCCGGACGACGGCTCCACATCCACCGCCGACTCCTCGCGGCGCTCGAGAGTCGCGGAGCCGACCCGGCGCGGCTGGCGCACCATGCCGACGCTGCCGGGGACAGCCGGGCCGTGCTGGCCCATGCGCCCGAGGCCGGGGCACGGGCCGCTCGCCTCGGCGCCCACCGGGAAGCCGTCGACCAGTACCGCCGCGCCCTGCAGCACGCGGACACCCTGCCTGACACCGAGGTGCCCGCCCGCCGCCGGGCCGACCTGCTCTGGGCCCTCGGCTACGAGCTCTATCTCACCGACCGCATCGAGGGCGCCATCGAGGCGGGCGACGCGGCCCGCCGGATCTGGGACGCCGCCGACGACGCCACGCGGGTCGGCGACGCGTGGCGGTGCCTGTCACGGCTCAGCTGGTTCGCGGAGCGCAAGGCCGAGGCCGAGACGCAGGCCGCGGTCGCCGTCGACGTGCTCGAAGGGGGCTCGACCTTCGAGCTGGCGTTGGCCTACAGCAACCTCGCGCAGCTCCGCATGCTGGCCACCGACCTGGCCGGCACCCGGGAGTGGGCGCACCGGACGCTGGACCTCGCCGACTCGCTCGACGACCTGGCGCAGCAGACCGAGGTGCGCGTGCACGCCCTCAACAACCTCGGCACGATCGAGATCGCGGCCGGTGACTTCGCCTCCGGGGCCGCGATGCTCGACGACAGCCTCCAGCAGGCACGCGCCGCCGACCTCCACGAGCACGCGGCTCGCGCGTACTGCAACCTCGCGTCGAGCGCCGTGCTGCAGCGGCGGCATGAGGACGCACGGCGCTACCTCCTCGAGGGCATCGAGTACTGCTCAGAGCGCGATCTCGACTCGTGGACCCTCTATCTCGAGGGGCTCTCCCATCCCGAAAGGACCACGAGCATGCCGCTCTTCATGGACGTCCACTCCCTCGGCGACGGGGTCACGATGGACGCGGTCGCCCAGGCACACCGGGCCGACCTCGCCACGCAGGACCCCCACGGTGTCAACTACCTGCGCTACTGGGTCGACGAGTGCCGGGGCCAGATCTTCTGCCTCGTCGAGGCTCCCGACGCCGAGGCCGCCAACATCGTGCACCGCGACGCCCACGGGCTCGTCGCCGACGCCATCTACGAGGTGCAGGAGGGCGTCTGACCGCCCCATCCGCTCCATCCGCCCCACCCGCACCACTGCCAACCGCCTGACGACCCAGCCGTATGCCGCCACCCCGAGGTGACGGCATACGGCCACGTCGTCCTGCACCCACGCGGTCGCCCACCTGTCATCCCCGGTCGTCCCGGCACCGTCCCAGCCGATGGAACCGCACGGTTGGCCCGCGCGTTGGGCGGGTAGAAACCAGTCATCACCTCGACGGAATCTTCATGTTCACTTGAACGTTGATCCAGACGAGGCACGCGTGGACAGACGGTCCACGCACGACCCGAAGGGGGTGCACCATGAGGCGAAGGAAGTACGAGGAGTTCGAAGAGGACAACGGAACCGTGCTGCGCTACGCCCGCCACGACAACGGTGGCGGTTTCGTCGAGTCGCACGCCCACGTCGACCCTGCGGCCTATGTCGCCGAGAACGCCTACGTCGACCGCGGAGCGGTCGTCGGCGCGGGAGCCCGCATCGCGAGCGGCGCCTGGATCGACCGCGGCGCGGTCGTCCACGCCGGAGCCAGCATCGGCACCACGGCACACGTGGCCGCCGGCGCCGTCGTCGGGCGCGATGCCCGGATCGGCGCACGCGTCAAGATCGGCGCCAACGCCCACGTCTGGGACGGCGTGCGCGTCGACAGCGACGACGTCATCTCCGAGGGCTCTGTCGTCCGCGCCGGCTCCCAGCACCGCCGCGCCGCCTGACGCCGGGTCCGGTCAGCGGGTGCCGGCCACCCGGGACACCGCCGCAGCGACCGCCGGCGCGACACTCGCGTCGAAGACGCTGGGGATGATGAAGCTCGGGTTGATCTCGCCCGGCTCGACCGAGTCGGCGATGGCGGTCGCCGCGGCGACCATCATGGCGTCCGTGATGTCGGAGACGCCGGCGTCGAGCAGCCCGCGGAAGAAGCCCGGGAAGACGAGGACGTTGTTGATCTGGTTCGGGTGGTCGGAGCGGCCGGTCGCGACGACGGCGGCGTACTCGCTCGCGGCGATCGGGTCGACCTCCGGCACGGGGTTGGCGAGGGCGAAGACGATCGCGTCGGGAGCCATGGTCGCGATGTCGTCACCCGTCAGCAGGTCCGGCGCCGAGACGCCGATGAAGACGTCCGCACCGACGAGGACCTCCTTGAGGGTGCCGCTCTGGTGACCGGTGTTCGTGTGGTCGGCGATCCACTGGCGGAAGGGCTCCATGCCCTCGTTGCCGTTGTGGACGGCACCCGAGCGACCGCAGGCGACGATGTTGCGGGCACCCTGGGTCAGCAGGAGACGGATGATCGCGTGACCCGCGGCGCCGACGCCGGACACGACGATGTGCACGTCGTCGATGGACTTGTTGACGACGCGCAGGGCGTTCTTGAGCGCGGCGAGGACGACGATCGCGGTGCCGTGCTGGTCATCGTGGAAGACGGGGATGTCGAGGAGGTCACGCAGGCGTGACTCGATCTCGAAACACCTTGGGGCAGAGATGTCCTCGAGGTTGATGCCGCCGTACACAGGGGCGATCGCGCGCACGATCTCGACGATCGCATCGGGGTCCTGGGTGTCGAGGCAGACCGGCCAGGCGTCGACTCCCCCGAACTGCTTGAAGAGCGCGGCCTTGCCCTCCATCACCGGGAGGGCCGCGAGCGGGCCGATGTTGCCCAGCCCCAGGACGGCCGAGCCGTCGGTGACGACGGCGACGGTGTTGCGCTTGATCGTGAGACGGCGGGCGTCCTCCGGGTGCTCGACGATCGCCTGACAGATGCGGGCGACTCCGGGCGTGTACGCGCGTGACAGGTCGTCGCGGTGCTTGAGGGGCACCTTCGGGTTCACCTCGATCTTGCCGCCGAGGTGGAGCAGGAAGGTCTGGTCGCTGACCTTGCGGACGACCGCCCCCGGGATCGCGGCGATCGCCTCGGTGATGAGGTGACCGTGCGCCTCGTCCCGCGTGTCGCACGTGACGTCGACGACGAGCCGGTCGGTGCGGCTCTCGGCGACGTCGAGCGCCGTGAGGGCTCCGCCGGTGGACGAGACGGCGGTGGTGAGGGCCGACGTCGCGTTGGCGGCGGCCGGCACCTCGACCCGGACGGTGATCGAGTACCCAGGACTCGGGATGGCCATGACAGTCCTCTCGCGTGGAGCAACGGTGCCCGACCCGTTCATCCTCCACCCGCGACGGTCGGCCCGCTCGGATGCCGACCGTCTCGTCGGGAATGTCGCCGGCATGCCGCAGAGGTCGTGGCCGGCGCATCGGTTTCGTGACCGGCCCGGACGCGCGCCCGTCTGTTCACTGCCGCCCCGAACGGGCCAGGGCCACGAGGTCTCGCATCCCGGCATCCGGCAGGTACGCGCGGCTCAGGGCCAGCCCGATGCGCGGGAGCGCGGCCTCGTCCGGGAAGACGAGATAGAGCGGTTCGTGCCTCGGTTGGAACTTCGACTTGAAGGCATGCAAGGACCTGAAGCCGTAGTACGGCTCCAGGGACTCGCCGAGTCGGTCGAGGAAGACGTCGAGCGTGCCCCGGTCCAAGGACTCGTCACCCGCAGAGGGCCGGGTCCGGGCCAACGGGGCACCCGAGAGGGAGACGAGGGCGCAGCCCTCCTCCTTGAAGGTGAGACAGGCCGAGGCGATGAGGAACTCCATGGAGTAGCGGAAGCCTCCGGGCAGGCGCCGCATGACGTCCAGCGTCCAGCCGGCGGGGTCCCCACCCCCGCTCGCGTGGAACGGCATCCACGACGTGACCCCGTGGACCGTGGCGTCACCGTCGATGGCCAGGCCGACTCGGACGTGAGGGTCGAGGGCTTCATCCACGCCACCGAGGGTGAAGCCCATCTCGGGCAGCCCCTTGTCCTCGACCCATTCGGACGAGATCGCCTTGACCTGCATCTGTATGCCGCGTGGCATGTCCTTGAGTGGGCCGATCCGGAAGCCGATGCCGAGCTTGGCCGCCTGGTTCAGGGCGGTGCGCACGTCCTGCCATGCCTTGCCGACGAAGTCCAGCGTGGGCAGGTCGACCCAGGCCTCTTCCGCCACCTGGAGGGAGTGCCATCCCTGCGCTCGCGCATGTCGAGAGGCCTCTCCCGTCACGGTGAAGAGGCACGGCACCAATCCCTGGGCGTGCACGGCGTTCGCGAAGGCGCCGAGCAGCATGGACCGGTCCTCCTCGGCCGAGGCCACGGGGTCACACAGCCCGACCGCGACGCCGGCGTGCACGCGGTACGCGACGTATCCCGACACGGAGGCCGGCGTGAACCAGCGGTTCTCCGGCCAGGTCGTCATCCACGCGAGACGGTTGACCGTGCCCTGCTGCCGCAGCAGCTGCGTGGCCCGTGAGCGCTGGTCGTCGTCGGCGGGAGCGACGATGCTGCCGCTGGTGCGGCGAGCGCGGCGGGGCGACGGGTTGCGGAACGCATGGCGGCCCACGAGGCACACGGACAGGCCGAGCCCGTTGCCGAAGAGCTCCCAGCCGGCAGCGAGGAGTCCCTGCTCACCCACCGCGATCATGTAGCCGAGGTTCAGGACCTGGATGACCATGACGACGAGCAGGAGCCCCACGGCCCAGCGCCAGGCCAGTCGCCGGCCCTTGTAGAGCGACCGGGCGAGCCACAGCCAGAGGACGATCTGGAGGACGCCGAGCAGTACGTCCGTGTCGGCGAGCTCCGCGGCCCGGGCCTCCGGGCTCAGGGTGACCGCGAACGGGCCGTCCGCGGTGGTGAAGGGGCGTAGCGCGACCTCGACCGCGGCGATGACGAAGAAGCCGGACGCGAGCAGGCGGAAGTCTCGTCGCGTCAGGTGGCGGAAGGTGAGCAACGGCGCGCGGCCCATGAGAGTCGGTCCGAGGAGCAGGCCGAAACCCACCCCCAGCACGTGCTCGAGGTCCGCGAGTGCGCCCATGTGGATGACGAAGAGCACGACGTAGGCGCCGAGCAACGCCCGGACCCGGCCACGCCACGGGGGTGACAGCGTGACCGACGCTGCGGCCGCCGCGCCGAGGAACCCGGCGGACGGCCCCGCGTCGCGCACTGCGGCGAGGTGCGTCGTCCACGCGTAGCCGTGGTCACGGGTGAGCCACAGCAGACCGGCGGCACCCAGGACGGCTACGACGTGGCAGGACACGAGCGCCACTGCGTAGCGGAGCGAGCCCAGGCGCCACTCCGCGAAGCCCCCGAACACGATGAGCCCCAGCAGGATCGGGACGTACTGGAACGGGCGCGCCGCGAAGAAGGCACCGGTCAGCACGGTGGGCCAGGAACCCTGCTCGAACGCGGGCAGGCCGTAGCTCACGGAGTCGTTCAGCGGCCGATCGAGGAGCGGGTCCCAGAGGGACCGGGTCCACACCGACAGCGCGAGGGTGGCGACGACGAGAATGCTCGTCAGCGGTAGGCGACTCGTCACCGTCCAGAGACGGGACATGCCTTCGATTGTCCTGCCAACCACCCCTCGCGTCGAGGACGTGCTGGATGTCCGACGAGCCCGTCCGACGCCGCCGACGCGGCCGACGTGGCCGACGCCTCAGCGGGATGCCTGCGTCAGGGCGAGGAACTCCGCCCGCGAGCGTGAGTCGTCCCGGAGGGCGCCGAGCAGGCTCGAGGTGATGGTCGTGGTGCCCGGGGCCTGCACGCCGCGCAGCGTCATGCAGAGGTGCTCGGCCTCGACGACCACGCCGACCCCGACCGGGCTGAGCTGGGCGCACAGCCAGTCGGCGACCTGGACGGTCAGTCGCTCCTGCACCTGGGGACGCGACGAGAAGTGCTCGAGCACACGAGCCAGCTTGGACAGGCCGAGGATGCGCCCGCCCGGGAGGTAGCCGATGTGCGCGGTCCCGACGAACGGGAGCATGTGGTGCTCGCAGAGGGACCGCACCGGGATGCCCCTCGCGACGATCAGCTCGTCGTAGTCGCCGTCGTTGGGGAACGTCGTCATCTGGAACGGTCGTGGGCTCATCAGCTCTGCGAGCGATGCGGCCATGCGTTCCGGTGTGCGCGCCAGCGACTCGTTGTCCAGGTCGATTCCCAGTGCCTCCAGCATGATTCGGGCTCCGGAGGCCGCGCGCGCCAGGTCCGGTTCGGTGACGGCACCGGTTCCCGCCCAGTGCCTTCGGGCGCGATCACGAAGTCCAGCCTGTTCCGGTGACGGGCTCATGCGCTCGTTCCTTCCCGGGCGCGGAGCCCGTCATGGTCGTGGAGGGCCAGGACGCCCGCGTCGCCCCGGGGACGGGACGAGGCCGACCGCAACCAACGGCGGGCGCTCTCGTGGGCCCGCGCCACGAGAGCGGTCGTCTGGCTGAAGTCGGCGGGTGACACCGACAGGGGGCACAGCGGGGGCAGGACGTGCAGCCGCGCACCGCCGTCATAGCCGCGGACCTGCGCCATGAGCTGGCGGTGCAGCAGCAGGCTCAGCGCCGTCAGGACCGAGCCGAGCGCGGTCGTCGGACCTGCTCCCGCGCACGGGTAGCCGGCGGGCAGCAGATAGATGTCCGTGACGCCGTGCGCCGCTGTGTGGGCCAGCACGTCCAGCTCGCCGATGGCGCCGTCGACGAGGGTCCTGCCCTGACGCACCACGGGCGGGAGCAGCCCCGGGACCGCGGCGCTGGCTCGGACGGCGCTGACGGCTGCACCCGTGCCCATCACGATGCCCTGACCGGTCACGAGATCCGTGGCCGTGACCTCGACCGGGACACGTGCGTCGTCGAGGACGTCGTAGCCGAGGTTGCTCTGCAGGAGGCGCTCGAGGCCGGTGCCGGCGAACAGCGACGGTTGGGTCCCGCGTGCGGCCCCGAGCCACCGAAGCGGGTCCGGGGCGAAGATGTCCTGGCGACGCATCCGTTGCCAGAGGCCCACGAGGGCCTCCAGTCTGGCCCGCGTGCTCCCGGGTCCGGCGAGGTAGGCCGCGTTGACGGCGCCGACGGACGTGCCGACGAGCAGGTCGGGCTCGATCTTGCAGTCGCGCAGGGCCAGGAGCATCCCGACCTGCACCGCGCCGAGGCTGCCGCCCCCGGTCAGCACGAAGGCCGTGCTCATGGTCAGCCCCGCCGGACCGGCCACAGCACGGGGCGCGGGTCGAAGCGCGTGGCGAGCCGCTGCAGGGCGACGGCCGCCGACAGCAGGCCGAGGTCGCGCAGGGCCACGTCGTAGAAGCCGGGGAGGAGCAGCAGGTTGAGGATGATGCCGCCGAGCCACGCGGCCACGACGATGGCGCCGAGACGCGGGTGGAGGGCGACGACCAGGCCGGCCACCACCTCGACGACGCCGACGACATACATCGCCTCGTGCGGTGTGACCGGCAACGGCCGGGACAGCACGGGGGCCAGGTACTGGTCCCACTGCACGAGGAGGTTGGTGAACTTGTCGAGACCGAAGACGACCGGGGCGACGACGAAGGCAGCGCGCAGCACGGCATACGCCTGGTAGGTGGGGTCACTCCTGTCATCACGTGCGGGGCGCTCGACCCGACGGGTGGTGCTGGGACTGCCGATGGTGACCATGCGTGTCCTCCTGGACTGGTGGCTCGGTGCCCTCCGGGCTGCTCCGCGACATCGAGCCGGCCGAGTGGGACGCTGACGGGGTGTTAGTGCGTCCACGCGTCATCGGTCTTACCGCGCTGTCCCCGACCGGTAAGACCGGCGACGCTGCACACCGCCAACAGGGCATGACCCCGCACCAGACCCACACCCCGGCCACCGCGGTCCCCTGCCAGTCCGCCGGACCACCGCTCGACGTCGTCGAGTGGCGCAGGTGCCGGCTGCGCGAGGCGGGCTTCCCGGCCCTGCTCGCTCGGGACCTGGCCCGGCAGCGGGTCGACCTGCACGCGCTGCTCGAGCTCGTGGACGCCGGCTGCCCGCCGGAGCTCGCGGCACGCATCCTGTCCCCGGTCGACGGCCTCGACGGCCTCAATGCGCCGCAGGTGGGCCGATGACCGCGGTGAGCAGGGACGAGCAGCGCTCGAACACCTCGGTGTCGTCACCACCGTCGGATGCCCCAGGCCCGATGGACTGGGTGGAGGCGCTCACCGGTGGAGGACCCGAACAGTCCGCGGCCCTGCGAGAGCTGCACACGCTGATGCTCCGGGCCGCCGCGCACCAGGTGTGGCGCATGCGTCCCGCGCTGCCCGATCCTTCCCCGTCGGCGGTCGACGTCATCGTCAACCAGGCGGCCGACGAGGCCATGACCGCACTGCTGGCCAAGCTGCACACCTTCGAGGGGCGGAGCCGCTTCACGACGTGGGCCTTCAAGTTCGCCATCCTCCAGGCGGCGACCGAGGTCCGGCGGCTGCAGTGGCAGCACCGTGAGGTGGAGCTCCGTGACCTCGACGTGCCGAGCGCGCCGCGGCACGAGGACCCCGAGCTGTATGCGGAGGGAAACGACCTCGCGGCGGCCGTGGCCGCAGCGATGCGTGGCGTTCTCACGCCCTACCAGCGACGCATCGCGATCGCCCTCCTCGTCGACGGCATCCCGATCGACGTTCTTGCCGACCGCCTGGGCACCAACCGAGGAGCCCTCTACAAGACGCTGCACGACCTCCGGGTCCGCCTGCGGGCGGAGCTCACCGCGAACGGCTACCTGCCCGTCCACCCGGCAAACCCGCCGGATCCGGCCCCCTCTGACGCCCGCTCACGCATCTCCCCCACCCCCACGGCAGGCACTCCATGAGCACGACACCTCGCCCCGACTCGGCCGCCCTGACACCACGCAACGTCAGTGCGCTGCTGCAGGACACGACCCCCTGGCTCTCGTGCGACGAGTGCTTCGAACGGATGGACAGCTATGCCGAGGCGCTGGTGCACGACCCCACCTACCGGGACGAGGCGATGGCCGCCCACCTGCGGGGGTGCGCAGCCTGCGACGAGGAGGCCGAGTCGCTGATGCGGCTGCTCGACGGCCGGTGAGGCTCGGGCCCAGCTCCGCCACCCGGCAGGCGACCACGTCTCGGGTCCGGTGTGGACCCGAGACGTGGTCGCCTGCTGGTGGCTCAGTGCGCCTCACGGGTGAGGCTGAAGCGGGCCGCGACCCCTGAGATGAGCAACGCCCAACCGGTGAGCACGAGGGCAGCAGTCGTCGGGCTCAGCATCCCGTGCGCTGCCGTGCCGACGCTGGTCAGGGCGATGGCAGCCCCCGCGGGGAGCCACTGGGCGACCTCGGGGAGGGCGCTGGCGAGGATGCCGACCTCGATGATCATGACCCAGGTGATCGCCCCGACGATGGCAGCGACCGTGTTGCGGGTCAGTGCCCCGAGTGCGACGCCGACGAGGCCGTAGAGGGCGGAGGCCACCGTGGCGCCGATCCAGAGCTGGGCCACATCGATCGGCAGCGAGTGCACCCCGCGGGCGCCGTAGATGATCACGGCCTCCGCGTAGGCGATGCCGAAGGTGCCGGCGCCCAGGAGTGCACCGAGCCCGAGGACGGTGACGGCCTTGGCCGCGAGCACCCGGGCGCGGCGGGGCTCGCCGAGGAAGGTCTGCATGATGGTGCGGTGTCGGTACTCGCCGGCGACGACGAGCACCCCGATGGCCAACATCACCATCGAGGTGAGCGCTGACACGGAGAGCGTGTGGTTGACGTGGTCCGTCGACCCGAAGGCCGGTCCCCCGGGACTGGGGACGAGTGCGTTGGCGGCGACGGAGGCCATTCCGAGCACGAGGGTGATGCCGAGGCTCACCCACGCAGCGGGGGTGGTGCGAAGCTTGTAGAGCTCAAGGGAGACAAGGGTTCTCATGACCAGACTTCCTGGGTGTCGGTGGAGTGGATGAGGTCGTGGAAGACCGACTCGAGGTCGGTGTCGTCGGTGACGATGTCGCGGACCGGGCCGGCGGCGGCGAGGGTGCCGCGGTGGATCACGACGAGGTCGTCAGCGACCGCCGCGACCTCGCTGAGCAGGTGGCTCGACAGGAAGACGGTGCCGCCGGCGTCCGCGAAGGACCGCAGGAAGCGGCGCATCTCGCGGATGCCGTCCGGGTCGAGGCCGTTGAGCGGCTCGTCGAGGACGAGCACTGACGGGTCGCCCACGAGCGCCGAGGCCAGGGCGAGCCGCTGACGCATGCCGAGCGAGAAGCCACCGACCCGGCGACCGGCCGCGGCCCCGAGACCGAAGCGGTGGAGGAGGTCGTCTGCCGTGTCGGTGGGAACCCCCGCCTGCCTCGCGGTCAGGCGGATGTGGTTGCGGGCAGAGCGGTTCGGGTGGAATCCCTGGTCGAGGACCGCGCCGACGACGCGAGTCGGATGGGGCAGGTCGGCGTAGCGGACGCCATCGATCGTCGCCTCCCCGCTGGTCGGGTCGGCGAGACCGAGCATGATCCGCATGCTCGTCGTCTTCCCTGCCCCGTTGACGCCGAGGAACGCGGTGACTCGGCCGGGAAGGGCCGTCGCCGTGAAGCCGTCGAGGACGGTGACGGGACCGTAGTGCTTCGTGAGCTGGTGGAACGAGAGTGTTGGCATGGTGCTGAGCTCCTGTGTCGGGCCGGTTTGGCTGAGACCAACGATCCGGCTCCACGGGGTCCTCGGTCGTCGGCCGTGCGGCCGAGCCTCCGCGTGCGCCTGGGGGTGGGGTCATCGGTCGCCCACGAGACGGCATACCTCCCGGGGCGTACGCCCCGAAGCCGATCCCACGGAGGCCCGCGCTCCCTACCCTTCAGGTATGGACACGCGTTGGCGGCGACGCCCGCGGCGGCTGGACCCACGGGTCGCCGACGCTCTCGTCGCGCTCGGCCTCTTCGTCCTGCTCGTCCTGTCGTTCGGCGTGGCCGTCCGCGCAGGGCAGCGGCCGGTGGACGCGTGGGCCTGGGTGCTGGGCATCCTCATGACGGCGCCGTACGCCGTGCACCGCCGAGCCCCGTGGCTCGCCCTCACCGTGACGCTCCTGACCCTCGTGGCCTTCTCGCTGCTCCACTACGCCCCCTACCCCGGGGTCAGCGCCTTCGCTCTGCTGTTCGGACTCGCGCTGCACGGTCGACGCCGCGACTCGCTCCTGGCGCTCGGCGCGACCGTGGGGGCCTTCTGTCTGGCCATCGCCGCCCAACCCGCAGGCGTGGTCTCCCCGAGCGACGTCGTCTCGACCCTGCTCGCGACAGCGGTCGCGTGGCTGGCCGGCGACAACCTGCGCCAGCGACGCCTCCGGTGGGCGGCGATCGAAGAGCGAGCCCGCCTGCTCGAGCGCGAGCGGGAGGACCGGGACCGCGCGGCCGTGACGGCGGAGCGGCTTCGGATCGCCCGCGAGCTGCACGACGTCGTGGCTCATTCGATGTCGGTGATCGCGGTCCAGGCGGGTGTCGGGAGCCACGTCATCGCCACAGACCCGACGGCAGCTCGAGACGCCCTGGCGGTCATCGAGTCGACCAGCCGTGGTGCGCTCACCGAGATGCGTCGGATGCTCGGGGTGCTCCGCCAGGACGGTGAGACCGCGATGCACCCCATGCCCGGGCTCGCCGACATCCCACGGCTCGTGGCCGAGACGCGCCGGACCGGTGTCGGGGTCACCGTGAGCTCGACCGGCGACGGCGCGAGCCTGCCCGCCGGCCTGGACCTCGCGGCATACCGCGTCGTGCAGGAGGCGCTGACGAACGTCCTCAAGCACGGCGGACCCGTCGCTCACGTCCACATCGCCTGCTCAGAGGAGGAGGTCGACCTCGAGGTGCTCGACGAGGGACCAGCCAGGCGTCCGCGCCGTGGGGACGTCCCGGCGTCGGACGTCGGCGTCGCCCCGGGCGCCGGCCAGGGACTGGTGGGCATGCGGGAGCGGGTGGAGCTCTACGGCGGGAGCTTCGAGGCCGGCCCGAGGCCCGGAGGCGGGTTCCGGGTGCACGCCACGCTGCCGTATGCGGTGCAGACGCCGTGAGTGCGCCGGTGCGCGTCGTCGTGGTGGACGACCAGGCCCTCGTGCGAGGAGCGTTCTGCGTGCTGGTGGGCTCCGCGCCCGACCTCGAGGTCGTGGGTGAGGGCGAGAACGGCGCCGAGGCGGTCGCACTCGCGCGCGAGCTCGAGCCGGATGTCGTGCTCATGGACATCCGGATGCCGGTGATGGACGGACTCGCGGCGACAGGCGCCATCGCCGCCCTCGGCCTGTCCACACGCGTGCTCGTCCTGACGACCTTCGACCTCGACGAGTACGTCTTCGGAGCCCTGCGCGCCGGAGCCAGCGGCTTCCTGCTCAAGGACACGCCGCCCGCACAGCTGCTCGACGGGATCCGAGTCATCGCGCGTGGTGAGTCGCTGCTCGCGCCCACGGTGACGCGCCTGCTCATCGAGGAGTTCGTCCGGCGAGAGCCGGCCGACGTGGTCGGACGACCCGACCCGCCCGCGTCCCTGGACGCGCTGACGGAGCGCGAGCGGGAGGTTCTCCTGCTCGTCGCCAGGGGCCTGTCCAACCATGAGATCGGCACCGAGCTCTTCGTCACCCCGGCGACGGCCAAGACCCACGTGAGCCGACTCCTCATGAAGCTCGGAGCCCGAGACCGCACCCAGCTCGTCGTCATGGCCTACGAGAGCGGACTCGTGGAGCCGCACGCCCCCTGAACCCGGCCCACGCGGGCCACGGCCCCGGCAGTTACGCCGGGTCAGCCCACGTCATCGAGGCAGGCCGACCGACATCGTCATGCCCGACGGGGTGGTCAGTCCCGGCAGCGCATTCGGGGCGGACAACAGCAGCAGGCCGAGGACCAGCAGGAGCGCGGCCGTCGCGTACGTGACGACGCGCCGCCACGGGAGCAGCTTCTCGAGGGCGATGATGCCCGCCACGAGAGCCATCCACGTGAGACTCATGACGCCCAGCGCGAAGAGGGAAGCCATCAGGGCCCAGCAGCATCCGACACACCAGGCCCCGTTGCGAACTCCCATCCTCAGGGCCCCCCTCAATCCACCGCGCCACGAGCCCAGAAGCGCACCAAGAGGGCTGCGGCACGCGCCGAGACACACGTCCTTGAGGGGGGTGAGCTCGTACACGGCGGCGACCACCAGAGTGACGCCCGCGACGGCCCGCCCGGCGTTGTCCCACGCGAGTGCATCCCCGAAGATGGCACCGACGATCACCCCGATGCCGTACGCGATGACCCCCGCGACGGCCCAGGTCAGCAGATACCCCGCGGCGAACATCCAGGGTGACAGCGGCGCACTGGTCCTGGTGAGACGGGAGTACAAGGCGACCGTGGGTGCGACGGAAGGCAACATCATCGCCGCCATCATGACCACCCAGATGCCCAGGAACCAGCCGAGGCTGCCGAGACTCGTCCAGGGTCCGGCATCCATCCCGCGCATCTCACGCGCAGTCAGCAGCCAGCCGAGCGCGGCGAGGGCGAAGAGCGCGACAACCAGACCCACGCGCGTGCGCATCGCGGCGATCGCCGGACCCGGACCCGCATCACCCCCCGGCTCGGCCGGCGCGCGCATCGAGGTCAGGCGGCCCAGGCGAACGTGGACGTCGACAGGCCCGTCTTGCCCTCGTACGAGATCCCGAACGCGTTGATGCGGGTGCGGCGTGCCTCGGCCATCGTCAGGTCGGAACCGACCGGGTGGAACATTCCGTGGAAACGCACCGGCTCTCCGGTCTCGACGCCGAACGGGACGATGTCCTCGATCTCGAAGTCGATCGAGTCACCCACCCGCACACGGTGCAGCAGCCCGTCGTCCGAGATGTCGATGGCGGCGCGCTCGACCCCCACGACCTCCCCCACCAAGGGCGCCAGAGCACCGATCGGCCCACCCAGCTGCCCGCCGAAGACCTTGACCAGCTGGTCGAACTGCTCATCGCTGGCGTCATCATCGACGTAGACCCCGAGCCGCCAGTTGCCCTGGGTCATCACCTTCGGGGTGTCGGCGATCAACACGACCCTCCGCCCGCTGATGTCAGTGCCCTCGACCTGGCCCTCCCTGATGGTGAAGGCGAGGGTCACCCGACAGAAGTCGTAGGTTGCGCCGTGATCGAGGGAGAGGTTGCACGGACACATGAGCTCGCACGAACAGGTCTCCACGTAGCTACCGGTCAGATTCCACGCCATCGTCGAACCCCTTCCTCGTGCCCTCCAGTTTTTCCCCAACGGCGTTGCGCGTCAACGAAACTGAGGGGCCATTTCCCCGTTCGGCGCGATCTGCGGCGCCCCCACCAGCCCGACGTGTCCCCGGAGGGTCCGGGGGCCTCCGTCCCCGTGAACTGTTTGGGATACTTCGACTCGTTTGTCGCCCGGCGGCGGGCGGCGACGGGCCGAGGCAGGTGCTTCCGGATCCGTGCGTGCCCCGGTGGGCCGGGTCGGCCCCAGTGCGCTCACGGAACGCGGAAGCGCTCTTGCTGTCATGCTTGATATGTGGGTGATCCTTCGGGGTCGCCGACGCTCCTACGTTGGGGTGTCCGTTCTCCTCGAGGAGGCCCCGTATGCCGAGCGTTGTGTCGTG
>NZ_LMIW01000013.1 GCF_001429185.1 Terrabacter sp. Root85 | reverse complement strand
CCAGGCGTGGGCAGCCGCGTTTGCGAGCGACGAGCCCGGGCACCTAAACCAGAGCCTGCGCAGGCACCGGTCCTGCCGTCAATGAAACAAGTAGCCGCGTCGAGGACGGTCGTTTCAGCCCTTCCCCGGTTCTACCAAGGCGATGGCGTCGGCCAACCGTCCGCGTCCCGACACGACGGGTGCCTGGTTCACCGACTCCACTTTCGGGGCCGGAACCGCCTGTTGCGCCAGGGCGCGGTCCATCGTCTCGATGCTCTGCTGCGACAGGACCCAGCCAAGCGGGGCCGTGACTGCGGGAACGGTCGACTCATGGACGAGGACCACCGAGTGCCGGCGCCAGCCCTCGACCGCGGCGCGTACCGCGGCCACGTCCTGCCCTTCGGGAAGGATGGACTCGGCCGAGACCAGCCGTTCGGCTTCGCGCAGCAGCGCCGGGGTGTCGACGAGCGAGGCCTTCGCGCGCCCGGTCGTGCGCTGGGGCACGAGCAGCTCCGGTGTCTTCTGCGGGGGCTCGGCTCGCAGGTCGGTGCCGGTGCCGTTGTCGAGGTAGATGACCACCGGCACGATGAGGTCAGGCTTGGCGCTCTGGAGCGCGGTCGCGTTGTGCGCCTGGACGAGCGCGAGCCATTGAGGGGCGAGGTCGACGATCGTCTTGATGCCGGAGTTCTCGACGTACCCGCCGTCGACGAACTGCTGAGCCAGCTGGTCCCCGCACGGGCCCGCGACCCCGCTCGGGGTCACGAACGGGAAGCGGGACGCGAGCAGCGCCGCGGTCGCAGCCGTCACCGGTCCCAGGCACAGGTCACCCGGGCGCGACCGCGCGCCGCCCCCGGCGGTGGACCGGTCCGTGCGGAGGGTTTCGAACAGGTCGAGGGTGTGCCCGGCCGGGGCGGAGGCGGAGTCGCACTCGGCGTCCGGGTTGGTGCTCAACGCGATCTGGCTGATCCACATGCGGCACCCGTCCGAGACCCGGGTGGAGTTCAGCACCAGGGCGCCGCTCCGGCTCGAGGTCGCGGCGTCCCGGCCCTGCTCGGTGGTCGGGAGGAAGGGGACGCCCAGCCCGGACGAGTTCGCCCAGGACTGTTCCATCAGGGCGCCGCGGTCCCGCCAGACCGGGTTGGTGCTCCCCGGTTCCAGCTCGTGGGCGGGGGTCCCGAAGATCGGTAGCCCGGTCGCGGCGTAGAGCAGGTCCCGGACGAAGAGGCCGGCGGTGGCCTGCCCGAGCGCGTCCGGTCCGGCCATCTTCAGCACGCCGTCGCGGGCCGGGCCCTGACCGGCGAACCGGGCGACGGTCACCCCGACGGCGCCGCCGCTGGCGCCGCCGGCGAGCAGCGGGCTGGCGCACTGGGACGGTGGGCCCGCGGCCCAGGTGATGTCGTCCGCCTCCGCGTCCGCGCCTGCGGAGGCGGGCACGGACGCGGAGGTGCTCAGCAGGTCCAGGGCTGCCGCCGTCCAGTAGGCGGCGCGGATGCCGCCACCCTCGGCTGCCACGAGGAACATCGGGCGGACCGTGATCGTGCGTGACCCGGACCCGCTGGACACCTCGTGCTTGCACTCGGCTGTCGCGGTCACCCAGTGGTTGAACGCGGTCGTGAAGTCCCACCGCGCCGTCAGTGCCGCTGAGGTCGTGGCCGCTGCGGGGGCTTTGGCCGTGGCTGTTCCCGAGGCCATACCCGTGGCCGTACCCCTGGCCGTGCCTGTGGGCGTACCCGTGGGCGTACCTGTGGGCGTAGCCGGGTGCGGTGTCCGGACGAGGCCGTCGATGCCGTGCAGGTTCGCGTCGTCACCGAGCGTCGAGGTGAAGAACAGCGCCGCGACGATGATCGTCGTGACGGGGACGGCGGGAGTGTTGATCGGTTTGAACCAGAACACCTCGGGGCTCAGCTTCAGCTCGAGCAGGACGACCGTGCCCCCGAGGACGAGGCACGCGGCCAGCAGGGCGAGCGCAGACGTGCCGATCACACCGACGTGGTCGGCGAACCTGTCCGGCGCGAGGCCGATCGCCAGCAGGAGCACGACCCCGGCTGCGAGGACACCCAGCCGGGCCGGGAGGCTGGCGGGAGTGGGCAGCGCCGGCGACATGATCCGGCGCAGCGTCGCCGTGACACCCGGCGCTGACTCGGGCAGCTCGGTGACGGTCACCAGGTCGGTGACCCATCGCATCAGGGGCCAGACGGCCACGGCTCCGGCGGCGCCGACGAGCAGGCCCACCGCAGCCCAGCCGGCCGTGATGGGTGTCCCGGCCAGGTAGAGGGCCACGATTGAGGTGTAGGACCGCACCAGCCCTAGGGCGGCGATGACGATGGCGGTCGTGGCGATGATGTCGCCGGCGCGGGCCACGACCGCCTTGGTCGCCGCCGGCGGTGAGCCGAAGCTCGGCCTCGGGAACCAGTCCGACCCGGAGGGTTGGCCGGTCGCGTCGAGACGCCACCGGATCACGGCGGACGCCGCCGCGATGAGCACCGGGATCCCGACGAACAGGATCAGCGGCCACCACAGCAGCCCCGGGATCTTCGTCCAGGTCGCCGACCCGTGCACCAGCATCACGACCCAGCACAGGAGCACGAGGGCGGGCACGATGACGACGAGCCACAACGACGCCCGCATCGGGTCGGTCGCGGTGGGTGTCGGCGGGTGCCACACCGTGGCGGACCGGAGCCGTCCCAGGGCCAGGAGGCTGACCGCGACGAGGACGACGACGATGGTGGCGGCCACGGCATGCCCGAACCCGTCGAGGAGCCAGCGCCGCTGGACGTCGGGGAGCTGGTCGAGCAGGTCGTTTCCCGGCATCACCCCGATGACGGCGAGCGGCACCACGGCCAGCACGGAGAACCGCTGCCGGTACGTGGCTACCACCCAGCGACCCAGCCGTCGCCGGTAGGCGGTGTCCTCCCGCGCCCGGTAGAACACCGTGACGAGCGCCGCCACCAACGCGAGCGTCTTCAGCAGCGTCGCCGCGTACAGCACCCACGACAGGACGTTCGCGACCCCCGAGGGCGCGCTGGCACAGCGGGTGACGACGAGGGCGAGGACGTCCTCGAGAAGGTCGAACCCGGCCATGAAGGTGACGGCGACCGCGAGCGCTTTCCACGAGGTGCGTTTCGCGGTCCGCGCGGCCCACAGGTAGAGCAACACGAAGGCGATGTCGAGGAGCAGGTAGATCGTCATCCACGTGGTCCGCGCATCCGCGAAGGCGCCGGTGAAGTGCGCGCCCCACCCTTCTCGTGCCGGCAGGCCGAGGCCCATCAACGTGGTGGCCGGCCAGGACCGGCCTTCGGTGTCGAGCACCTCTCCGGTGAGCCGGTTGAGCTCGGACATCATGAGGAACAGGACGGCCAGGGCCGATGCCACCATCCCGACGCGGATCCGCATCCGGATGGACGAGACTGGTGCGGCGACCTGGACCATCGTGACCCCCTTGGTGGTGGAGCGAGCAGTCACCTCACAGCATCGCGTGGAACCCGCGCAGGTAATCCCGAAACGGACAGAAGGGCCCGGAACGGCGTATGGCTGAAAGTCGCTGACCTTGAGTGACGCGGCGCTCCTGGCCGTTGAGCGCCGGTCAGCCTGGGTTGAGCCCAGTGCGCCAGCCGCGCGACCCCAAGAGCGGGGACGAGTGCTGGTACCCAGTCGGCGGTGGCCTCGAGCAAGGCGAAACCGCCCAACAGGCCGCCGTCCGAGAGGCCGCCGAGGAGACTGGGATCAAGGAGTTGCCCGCTGGCCATCCGGTCTGGTCCCGGGATCACACCTATACATACAACGGGCGTGAGTAGAGGTCCACGACGACTGGCTGCTCCATCGCGTCATCAACCTCCACGCTGCTCCCGCCGCGCTGACCAAGTACAAAAGGAGCTCAATCTTCGGCTTCCGCTGGTGGTCGATACCGGAGCTGAGATCGAGGACCGAGACCGTGTTTCCGCCGCGCCCTGGACAGCGGTTCGCGGATCTTCTGCACAGCGGAGTCCCCCCAACACCGATCGACATCTCCGAGTAGCCCGCGAGGGCCCGCGAAGGCCGGCAGACAGGAGCTCGTTGAACGTCCTCTTCTGCCGCTCTGAGGGCGACTACGATCGCCCGACCATGCCGCTCTGAGGGCGGCACGTCCGACATTGCTGCTAGGGGTCACGCCGGCTCCGACGGGCGACCCGCCACGGCGCTGACAAGAGATAGGCGGCGAAGAAGGCCCAAAACGCCGAGTTCAGCCAGTAGACCAAGCCTCCGTCGGTGACAGCCTGCCAACCGTAAGAGACTGCCAGCACTACGGCGATGATGCCGAAGACAGTGATGGCGCGCCGACTCATGGTCTAAACGTAAGGCAACTGTCCGGTCATGCCGCTGTGCGGGCGTGGGTGCGGCCAAGGCCGCCCGGTGTTGTTCCGAGGCGCAAGAAGGCCCTGGCGTCAAGCTGCTGGTGTGGCAGGACGAACGAGCGTCCTGCCACACCAACTGCGTTCAGCCTCCGGAGGCGGTGGCCGACGTCCGTGGCGTGCACGGTGCCGGGGCGCATACGGCAAAGCCGTTGGTGACTTCCTCCGCATAGTGACTGCCGGCGTAGTCGTACTCGACCTTGGTCCTTGGCCAGAGCCACTGCCCATCTTTGGTCACCTTGGCCACAAGGAAGAGCTCGACTTGGCCGTCCGAGGCAGCCGTCATCTCGAAGCCCTGCAAGGGTTTCGCGTGGTTCGACCACTCCTTTGCAGGCCAAGACCCCGCGCCGAGATAGCCGGTGTCGAGTGCTGCGATGTCGACGACGACGGCCGGCTCGAACAAGATGCCGTCGCCGGTTTCCTCCGCCGCGGGTACAAGTTCCGCGGACAGGTTCGTGATGGGACTGCCGCCTTCGTTCGTCATGACGTTGAAGCCGTAGGCGACCATCTGCCCGACCTTCGACTCCATCGTGACCACTGCGTCGCCGCCACGTATACGCAACGGCCCATCCTTGAGGTCAGAGCCGCTGCAGCCCGCCAAGGCCGGCAGCAGCGCCAAGACACCCACGACGGCTGCGCGACGGATCACCTGGCGGGCTACACGCATCATCAGACGATGTTCTGGGAGTGGATGATGCCGGGGTTGGTGGCCTCATCTCCGGTGATCCCGCAAAGCCAAACGCCGCGACCGCGCTTGCTGTCCCAGTGCATGTCCATCTTCGTGGAGTAGCCCGACGTGCCGCCCAGGTTAAGGTACGGCGTCGACACGGCAACGGAGGAGCGGGTCGCTCGGGACGAGGAGATCGTGAGGCCGGTGCCGGCCGGGTATGTGCCCCTTCTGGTAGCGCATGTCGGTCCTGATCCACGCGTGGAACGCTGTCGTGTGGCTGCTGGTCACCGCAGTGCTCAGCGAGTTGCCCACGTGCGCGCTCCCGCTGATGGACCAGGCGGAAGAGCCCCACGACTTGGCGCCCACGTCGATGTCGGAGTCGGCCGTGGTGCCGTACTGCCAGTACGAGTCAGCGTTGGAGGCGTTGTGGTGCTGTCCCAGGCGCGTCGAGAGGCGGTAGGTGGTGTCGATGACGTACTGGCATCCATAGGCGGTGGCCGTGGTCGCCGTCGCGACGCCGTTGACGGCCTTCGGCGTACCGTTGAGGAGCTTTCCCTTGGTGTCGTAGACGTACTGCACGTTGACAGGGCCGGCGAGGTCTTGGCGTTCCTTCGTCGACCAGGCGTGGTTGTGCCAGGCGCGGGAGAAGTTCTGGCTGGTCGTCCCGGACGCCGAGTCGACCGTGAGCTGGAAGTTCACCCAGCCGTCATTGCGGTTGGCCTCGGCGACCATCTTGTCGTTGAGCGTGGCCGTCAGCTGGTATCGGCCGTTCACGTCGGTTCGCCCCGCTGAGAGGACCACGGGCGTGATGACATCGCCCGTGGCCGCCGTGTCGAGACCGGGGTACCAGATCAGCTTGACGCTGGCTCCGGCGATGACGCCTTGGCGTTCGCTGGACTGCAGGAGGATGGTCTCGGTGTTCAGCGCTCCTGTGGAGCGGCTCACCTCCCCGGCGGCAAGGACGTTCCCCGACGGCGGCTGTGCCAGCGGCGCCGACTGCGCGGCCGGTGCGGCATGCGCACCAACCGCTCCAGCCGTCGCCAGGAGTGGGCCCACGAACATGATGACGACTGAACGCGTCACTCTCATATGAAGAAACTCCCCTGTGACGAGGGTCCCCTGTAGACCCCTGCCCGCGGCAGACTGCTGTACGCAGCAGAAGTCGGCAACCCGAACGCTCGGATTTTGCCAAGCCCATACCATCAGCCCCGGACGGCCAACGTCACCACGCAGGCGGAGCCGGACTCCGCGGTTTGCGCCGCTGCACCCTGACGGCGATAGGGATGCGCACGGAAGAGACGCGAGCATGACGCGATTTCGCCCCATCGGGCGCTCGGACGTCACGTGCGTAGGACGACTGCCTCGTCCGACTTGGGCCGATCGGTAGCGCTCAGTAATGCGCCTTTGGAGGTCGACGGGGAGCGCTTAGAAGTAAATGAACGGATCGGCGAGTTCTCCCTACAGGGGAACCAGTGGTTCCGGTCCGGACGACGGGCACAGCTTCGCGAGGTCGTCCTACAGCCGAGCACGCAAGGTCGGGTGAAGCGGCTTCTCCGGTATGAGCGCGACCTGGCCTCCGACCGCGCGCACGAGCACGCATGAGATCCTCCGGCGCCCCTGAAGTGCAGCGCCACTCGGCCACACCTGCTTGAGCGCGTCATCGAACCAGTCACGCAGTTCCGGCTCGACGAAGCTGCCAAGCCTGTTGTTGCAGCTCGCGCAGGTCACCGTCCTGCGCTGGCCGCCGGTCCTCCTGGGGCGCGTGCTCGCGCGTGCCTCTCTCGAGGGACCTGGGACAAATCGGGCACTTGCCGAAGTCCCGGAATGCGGCAGTCGCGAGCCCCACGGCTCGGCACCGCAACCCGTCGGACGACACGCGAGTGATGGCCTGCTGCACCCCCGTTGACCCTTCGAGCGTTATCTCGTGCACGGGAGCGAGCCCCTTCGCGCTCCCGGGCGATCGTCGGCCGACGACGGAGCTGACCGTTGCTACCGACTGGGGCGGCACCGAATCCGGTGCCGCCCCAGTGCGGTCACGTCACGCTGAACGAACTTGCGACATACGTGACCAAGAAGTCGTCAATCGCGATCTAGCCGCTCGTGACACTTTCTGACCATCGACATCAGCTGCAGCCGCTGGTGCTTCCGCAACCCTCGCAGACGTAGCAGGAGCCGGCGGGGCGCATCTTCGTGCCGCACGTCATGCAGATCGGCGCGTCGGCCGTGATGCCGCCGAACTTCTCGAGCAGCTCGGCCGAGCTGTGCACGTCGCTGGAGATCTCGCGGGCGGAGGCAGCACCCGCACCCGACTTCACCTCGGCGGCCGCGGCCGGAGACTCGGCGTGGGCCTCCTCGGCCTTGTGCTCGGCCTTCTTGGAGACCGGGGCCGACTGCTGGAGCGACTCGAGCTCGTCCTCGAGGTCCTCGTCGGACTCGTCGGACTCGATGGCCTCGTAGGAGCCGGTCTCGACCTGGCGCGCCCGCTCCGACGCCGTGTGGATGCCCATGAAGGAGCGGGTGTCGAAGTCGAGGTAGTCCAGCGCGAGGCGGCGGAAGACGTAGTCCATGATCGACTGCGCCATGCGCACGTCCGGGTCGTCCGTCAGGCCGGCCGGCTCGAAGCGGAGGTTCGTGAACTTCTCCACGAACGTCTCCAGCGGCACGCCGTACTGGAGACCGATGGACACGGCGATCGAGAAGGCGTCCATCACGCCGGCCAGGGTCGAGCCCTGCTTGCCGAACTTGAGGAAGATCTCGCCGAGCTGCTGGTCGTCGTACGTGCCGGCCGTGAGGTATCCCTCGGCCCCACCGACGGCGAACGACGTCGTCTGCGAGGTGCGACGCTTGGGCAGGCGGCGACGGACCGGGCGGTACTCGATGACCTTCTCGACCTTGACCTCGGCGGCAGCAGCCTCGGCAGCGGCCTTGTTGTCCTTGGCCGTCGAGCCACCGTCGGACAGCGGCTGACCGACCTTGCAGTTGTCGCGGTAGATGGCGAGCGCCTTGATGCCGAGCTTCCAGCCCTGCATGTAGACGTCCTGGATCTCCTCGACCGTCGCCGTCTCCGGCAGGTTGACCGTCTTGGAGATGGCACCGGAGAGGAACGGCTGCGTCGCGGCCATCATGCGCACGTGGCCCATGGCCGAGATCGAGCGCGCACCCATGGCGGTGTCGAAGACCTCGTAGTGCTCGGGCTTGAGGCCGGGGGCGTCGATGACGTGACCCTTGTCGGCGATGTACTCGACGATCGCCTCGACCGTCTCGCCGGTGTAGCCCATCTTGCGCAGCGCCCGCGGGATCGTCAGGTTGACGATCTGCATCGAGCCGCCACCGACGAGCTTCTTGAACTTCACGAGCGAGAAGTCCGGCTCTATGCCGGTCGTGTCGCAGTCCATCATGAAGCCGATGGTGCCGGTCGGGGCCAGCACCGACGCCTGGGCGTTGCGGTAGCCGTGCTTCTCACCGAGCTTGACGACGTCGTCCCACGCCTTCGTCGCGAGCTTGTGGACGTCGGAGTCCATCGCGTCGAGCGTCTTGATGTTGTCGTTGGCGGCCTGGTGCTTGCGCATGACCCGCTTGTGGGCGTCCGCGTTGCGGGCGTAGCCGGCGTAGGCGCCGACGACCGAGGCCATCTCGGCGGAACGCTTGTAGGCGGCACCCGTGAGCAGCGAGGTGATCGAGGCGGCGAGCGCGCGGCCACCCTCGGAGTCGTAGCCGTGGCCGGTCGCCATGAGGAGCGCACCGAGGTTGGCGTAGCCGATGCCGAGCTGGCGGTAGTTGCGCGTCGTCTCGCCGATCGGCTCGGTCGGGAAGTCCGCGAAGCAGATCGAGATGTCCATCGCGGTGATGACGAGCTCGACGACCTTCTGGAAGGTGACGGCGTCGAACGTGTCGTCGTCGCGCAGGAACTTCAGCAGGTTGAGCGAGGCGAGGTTGCACGAGCTGTTGTCGAGCGACATGTACTCGGAGCACGGGTTGGACGCGGTGATGCGGCCCGTCTCGGGATTGGTGTGCCACGCGTTGATCGTGTCGTCGTACTGGATGCCCGGGTCGGCGCACTCCCACGCGGCCTTGGCGATCTTGCCGAAGAGCTCACGGGCGTCGACGGTGTCGATGACGGAGCCGTCGCTGCGCGAGCGCAGCCCGAACTCCGTGCCGTCCTCGACGGCCTTCATGAACTCGTCGTTGACGCGGACCGAGTTGTTGGCGTTCTGGTACTGGACGGAGACGATGTCCTTGCCGCCGAGGTCCATGTCGAAGCCGGCGTCGCGCAGGGCGCGGATCTTGTCCTCCTCGCGCGCCTTCGTCTCGACGAACTCCTCGATGTCGGGGTGGTCGACGTCGAGGACGACCATCTTGGCCGCACGACGCGTGGCGCCGCCCGACTTGATGGTGCCGGCGGACGCGTCGGCACCGCGCATGAAGGAGACGGGACCGGAGGCCGTGCCACCGGAGGAGAGCAGCTCCTTGGAGGAGCGGATGCGGGAGAGGTTGAGGCCGGCGCCGGAGCCGCCCTGGAAGATCTTCCCCTCCTCCTTGTACCAGTTGAGGATCGAGTCCATCGAGTCGTCGACGGCGAGGATGAAGCAGGCCGAGACCTGCTGCGGGCTCTTGGTGCCGACGTTGAACCACACGGGCGAGTTGAACGAGAAGACCTGGTGCAGCAGGGCGTGGGTCAGCTCGTGCTCGAAGATCTCGGCGTCGTCGGGCGAGGCGAAGTAGCCGTTGCTCTTGCCGGCGGCGACATAGGTCAGCACGACGCGGTCGATGAGCTGCTTGAGCGAGACCTCACGGGCGGCCGTGCCGACGGCGCCGCGGAAGTACTTGGTGGTGACGATGGTGCTGGCGTTGACCGACCAGAAGTCGGGGAACTCGACCCCGCGCTGCTCGAAGATCGTCTCGCCCGTCTTCCAGTTCTGCTGGACGACGTCGCGCTTCTCCCACGTGACCTCGTCGTAGGGGTGCACACCGGGCGTGGTGTAGATGCGCTCGATCTTGACGCCCTTGGCGCCTGCCTTCGAGCGTGAGCTGCGGTTACCGATCTCCGTCATGTCGTGCGGCCTCCCTGACCGAATCTGCTGCTGGTTTCAAGTGTTGCGTGGGGCACCGACAGGGCGGGTGTCCCGGACGTGCTGTGGAGGGTGGTTACCGCTGGACGTCGAGCCGGGACGGAGCCGTGGGCTCCTCCCCCAGCGCGTCGTGCTCGGCTCGAAGGAGCGCGATGGCTCCCTCGAAGTCCTCGAGGCTCTCCCAGGCCTGGTAGACACTGGCGAACCTGAGGTATGCGACCTCGTCGAGCTCGCGGAGCGGTTCGAGGACGGCCATGCCGACCTCGTGCGCCTCGATCTCGGCGTTTCCCTGCGACCGGATCGCCTCCTCGACCTTCTGGGCGAGAAGGGCCAGATCGTCCTCGCTGACGGGCCGCCCCTGGCATGACTTGCGCACGCCTGAGAGGACCTTGGCCCGGCTGAACGGCTCGGAGGCCCCCGACCGCTTGATCACGTTGAGGCTCGAGGTCTCGAGCGTCGTGAAGCGGCGGTTGCACTCGGGGCACTGGCGCCGGCGCCTGATGCAGGCGCCGTCGTCGGTGGTGCGCGAGTCGATGACCCGCGAGTCGGTGTGGCGACAGAACGGACAGTGCACGTCTGGTCACCTTCCCTTCCCCGAGACCCAGTCGTTCAACGGTTCCAAGCCGTCCGGTATGCCGTCCCGAGCCCGTCCCAACCCCCGCCCGGTGTTCGTGGGACCGGTCGGGGCTGGGGATGGATCTGGGGATGACGTGGGGATGACCTGTGCGTAACCCCCGTTTGCCTGGGGACTACATGTGGACGTCTTACATCTGTGTAACTACTAGATGTAGGGGTAACTGTAGGCATGGTGTGACCCCGATCGCAAGCACGTGCGCGAGGTCCGGCGCGTCGCGTCCCTGACCTGCACAAACGTCACTCCAGTCCCAGGCGTCCCGGCGTGTCGCGAGGCATCCATCCCCAACATCTAGGGGTGGCCGGCGCCGCCCACTCCCCCATCTACGGGTTCACGAGCGTATGCCGCCTGGCCGCGACCGCGACGATCGGGCCCCTCCGGGCACCACGGCCGTGAGACCCGGCCCGGTGCGCGGGGTCGGGTGGCGCCGTCGGTCAGCGAGCCGCGGCCTCGCCGAGCTGCACCTCGAGCTGGCGCACGCGGGTGACGAGCCCCTTCAGCAGCAGGACGGCGGTGTGCGGGTGCTGGTCGATGAGGTCGGTGAACGCGGCGGGCGAGAGCCGGAAGGCACTGAGTCCGTCGGGGCCACTCGTGACCGTGGCCGTGCGCCCCGACCCGTCGATGAGCGACATCTCACCGAAGTAGTCACCCTTCGACAGCGAGCCGACTCCTCGGCCGTCGACGTCGACGTCGGCCGTCCCCTCGAGCAGCATCACCATGCCGGCGCCCCGGTCGCCCTGCTTGACGACGGGTACGCCGGGGCCCACCTTCACCGTGGAGCCGCGCGCGATCACCTCTTCGACGAGGTCGTCGGGCAGCTCGCAGAAGAGTTCGACGGCGCAGAGCGAGTCCTTCAGGCTCATGAAGTGCCTCCCACCTCGTGGCCCACTCGCGGGCCGGCCCTTCGACGGTAGCCCTCGTCGGAGCGTGCGGGTAGGCATTCGACGAAGACGAGGAAAGACGTTCCGGGAGGGCAGAGCACGCGCCCGTCGCTCAGCTCAGCCGCGCGATGCCGGGTCGGGTCGCGAACCACAGGCAGAGCACCGACATCGCCGCGCCGAAGACGACGGCGGCCGTGAGGACCGAGGTGCCCGCCGCGAGCGCACCGAAGGCCGGGATCGCGAGCGGCACCAGCGCCATGTCGCCGAGGCTCGAGACCGACGAGACGCGCCCGAGGTGGCTCGGCGCGATGGTGCGCTGGTACGTCCCCGAGAGCCACACCGACGCTGCACCCGCCGCGACCCCGATGAGGAGCATCGACGCCGACAGGACGGCGCGCGAGCCGACCCCGGTGCCCGCGATGCAGACACCCTGCCCGACGAGGGCGGCAAAGCCGGCGCGAGCCGGGCGGGCCACCCGCGACCGGATGCCGACGACGCTGCCGGAGATCGCCCCCACGGCGAACGCCGCCTCGGCGGCGCCGAGCCAGCCCGGCCCCCAGCCGGAGCTGCTGACCCGCAGGGCGATCCCGAGGGCGATGACCGGCGACACGAAGACGTTGAGGGCCGCGAGCCCGAGGACGAGCAGTCGGGCCGACTCGTCCCCGCGCAGGTATGCCGCCCCGTCCCTCAGGCTGGCCGTCCACGACGCGTGGGGCAGCCGGGGCATCCGGTAGCGCGGGCGCACCACGCCCGCGAGGACGGCGGCGATCGCGGCGAAGGTGACGGCATTCGCCAGCATGGCCCCGGCAGGGCCGATCGCCGCGACCGCGACACCTCCCACGGGCGCACCCAGCAGGCGCGCGACGCGGCCGCCGATCTGGTTCCAGCCACTCACGGTCGCGAGGTCTTCAGGGCGCACGAGCTGGCGGGCGAGCGTCGCCCCGGCCGGCAGCGTGAGCCCGGTGGCGGTCCCGAGCAAGACACCCATCGTGACGAGGAGAGGTGCGCCCCTGACCCCGGCGGCCCACGCGGCTGCGCCGCCGAGCAGGACCGCCGCCTGGACGAGCCGTCCGGTGACGAGAATGCGCCGGGTGTCCCACCTGTCGGCGATGACCCCGCCGAGGAGGACGAAGACGGCCTGCGGCAGCGTCTCGGCGCCCAGAACCACGCCCGCCATGGTCGGCGACAAGGTGTGCACGGCGGTCCAGGCCAGCGCCACGGTCCACACGGCGTCGCCGAACCACGACAGCGCCATCGCGCCCACCCAGGCCTGGACCATCCGGTCGCGGGTGACGGGCGGTGGCGCAGCGCCGATGAGGGACGGCTCGGTGGCGGGTGGGGACGCCGAGACCCGCGCCGGCCCGGTGCCGGCGCTCACGGCTTCACCGGTCCGCTCGGGAAGACGCGCGCCGAGACCCGGACCGGCAGACGCTCGGCGTCGGGGTGGACCTCCACGTCGGCGCGGCACTCCTCGCTCCACTCGACGACGAGCGCAGTGAGCCGACGGCTCAGCTCGCCCATCTGGTCGACGGTGGCGGCCGCCAGGGTGTCGGTCGCCACCGACGCGTGCCGCACCTCGGCCGGTGCCGACTCGCCCTCCGCGAGCCACCGCTGGACCGCGCGCACGTGGTGCCGGAAGTTCTCGGCCTCAGCCGCCCCGGCGATCCGCCGCGCGACGGTCCCCTCGCCGTAGTCGGTCGCGTCCCACGAGAGCTGTCGGGGACGACTGCGCCACCAGCTCTCCCGGGTGTCTCGGGCCAGCTCGGGCGCCGGCTCGACGAAGCCGTAACGGTGCAGCGTGCCGAGGTGGTGGCTCACCGATCCGACCGCCAGGCCGGTGCGCCGTGCCAGCTGACCGACGGTCGCGGGGCCCTCGACGGCCAGCAGCTCGCACAGCCAGCGGCGGGTCGGATGGTGGAAGGCGGTGAGCACGTCGAGCAGGGCGTTGCCCGTCTCGCTGCCGAGCGTGTCGGTGGAGGCGGGGCTCGTGGCGGCATGGCGCTCGGAGGCGGTGCGTCGTGGCATGCACCCAGCCTCGGGCGGGCACCGGCTTTTGCACAAGAGTTCTTGTATGACTTCGGTGATGCCGAGAACGTGACGCGGCAGGCCCGGGTGCTTGCCCCGCACGCCGTCATGACAGAGTCTTCCCATCGTGACAAACCGGACATCATCAGCGGACGTCCTCGACCCGACCCGGCGACGCGAGGACGCACTGGCGGGCTATGACGTGCTCGGCAACGCTCCCGAGCGCGAGCTGCAGGCCCTCGTCGACATCGCGGCGCAGGTGTGCGCCGTCCCCCGGGCTGCGATCAACCTCATCACCGCGACCCACCAGCAGCAGATCGCCACGACCGGCTTCGCCGCCGCCATCTGTGCCCGCGAGGACTCGATGTGCGCCGCGGTGCTCGAGCACACCGACCGCGTCGTCGTGCCCGATGCCAGCCTCGACGCCCGGTTCCGCGAGAACCCTTTCGTGACGGGCGTCCTCGGGACCGTCCGTTTCTACGCGTCAGCGCCACTGACCACGCCGGACGGCGTCATCATCGGTCGCCTCTGCGTCTTCGACTCCCAGCCACGCGCGCTCGACGAAGCACAGGAGGAGGCCCTCGTCGCCATCGCCGAGCGCGTCGTCGACGTCCTCGAGCTGCGCCTGCGCACCCGGGAGCTGGAGGACTCGCTCGCGGCGCTCACCGAGACGAGGGACGAGCTCCACCGGTCCAACGAGGCTCTGTCGGTCTTCGCCGGACAGGTGAGCCACGACCTGCGCACGCCGCTCACCGCGATCATGGCGAGCACCGAGATGCTCGGCCAGCAGCCCGCGGTCGCCGAGGACGAGTGGTCCGAACGCCTCGTCGCCACGGCCTTTCGCTCCGCCACGCGCATGGCCGGGATGATCGAGCAGATCCTCGCCCACGCCCGCGTCGGAGCCGAGCTGCACCGCAGCGACACCGACCTCGACGACGTGCTCTCCTCGGTGCTCGAGGACCTCGACCCGACGCTCACCGCACGGTCGGCGACCGTCACGACGGGGGCACTGCCGACCCTGCCCGCAGACGGGCAGCAGCTCTACTCGGTGCTGCTCAACCTCGTGTCCAACGCGGTGAAGTACGCCCGCCCCGGCGTCGCGCCCGTCGTGGAGATCTCGGCGGTGCGGATCGACGGCTCGTGGCGTCTCTCGGTGCGCGACAACGGGATCGGCATCTCGGCCGCCGACCGTGAGCGGGTCTTCGGCCTCTTCAACCGCGTCGAGACGTCCGTCGACGGCAGCGGCATCGGCCTGGCCACGGTCAAGCGCATCATCGAGGCTCACGGTGGGTCGATCGGGATCAGCTCGGTGGACGGTCCGGGTACGGACGTGTGGTTCGAGCTGCCGGCCGAGCTCCCCCGTCGGGACGAGCACGACGGTCCCGGCGGCGACTGACCGGACGTCGCGCCCGGGCGAGGACGACGAGCGCGACGAGGAACGCTGTGGGTGCCCTGACATCCATGAGGAGCACCTGCACGACCGTGGCGACGTAGGTCCAGAGGGCGGAACCGTCGTCGAGAGCGTCCCCGACGGAGAAGGCTCCTGAGCTCTCGGCGCTCACGAGCAGGGCTGCTCCGGCGACGGTCGCCACCTCGGCCACGGCCGCGAAGGCGGCCCACCGCAACCGCGGCACGACGGACCCGGTCGTCCACGTCGCACACGTCGGGCGCGTCGGCAGGAGGGGGCCGCCCGTGTCGTCGACCTCCACGCCTGCGTCGACGAGCGGTTGCATCCCCGGCCGGGACAGCGCAACCGCCAGGACGACGCCGAAGCCGACGACGCCCAGCAGCGCAGTGGGCGACAACGCGTCCAGGGCACCGTCGCCGGCAGCCGTCCCGCCGTCGGTGATCCAGCCGACCGCGACGTAGGGCAGAGCCTGGAGCACCGCGAGCCACCCGCACGCCCACGCGACGAGGCGATCGCGTCGGGCGGACCCGGCCATCCCGTTGAACAAGCGGGTCGGGTCGTCGTCGAACGAGGTCACGGGACGAGCCTCGGCCAGCTCAGGGGGTCGGTCCCGAGGCTCGGTCCGGTCGTCGTGCACGCCCTCTCGTCGATGCCCTGGAAGACCCGCAGGTCGGGACGACCGGCCGCCACGGCGACGAGGTTGCGCGCGCTGTCGGTGCCGGCCCGGAGGTAGTCGGAGTGACCGGCGGAGGTGCGACGGACGTCGACGAAGTCGGATCGTGGGTGGAGCCAGTGGTTGCAGCCGGTCCCGGTCTGCTTGAGGGCGAAGGTCGAGAGCCGGCTCGCGCCCACGACGTCCGCCGGCGCCGTGCCGTGCACCATCCAGCCGTAGGCGAACACGTCGTCCCCGACCGCGCCGAGGACGTTGAGGGAGCCGGGTTTGAGGGCGGTGTGCGCCACGTCCGAGAACGGCAGGCCGGGCGCACCGAAGACGGCGACGTCGTCGATCGCACTCGTGCGAAGCGAGGCGTGGCCGGCGAGAGTGCCGCCGTAGGAGTGGGCCCAGACCGTCTGGTGGGCCGGACGGTCACGGGAGGCCTCGACACCGGTCACGAAGTCGGCCAGCGCGCCGGCGTTGTCGCGGGCCAGCTTGCCGTTGAGGACGTTCCGGTCGACCGACGTGATGATCTCGTGGACCTGCGGCGCGTCGTAGCCCATCCACGTCACGAGTGCGACGTCCTCACCGCGCGCCACCGCCTTGGCCTCCGAACGCATCCGCACGAAGGTGTCGTCGTAGCGCCGGAGATCGGCCCCGACCATGGTCGACAGGCCGCCGACGAACGTGACGACGTGCTCGGCCCGGTCGACGTCGCCGATCGCGACGGCCGCCTTGACGTCGGGTCCGTTCGCATCGACGAGGAGCAGACGCCGGGGTCCACCGTCGCGACGCCCGAGCACGTCGCGCACCGCCTGCAGGGCCGCCACGTGCTCGGCCGAACGGGTGCGCTCGGCGGCATTGCTCGCAGACGCCGCCCGCTGCGCCTCCCGCTCGCGGGTCCAGGCAGTCTGCTCCGCTCGGCCGAGCAGGACGAGGTTGGCCTCGTGGCGAGCTGCGGCCGGCACCCCGTCGCGAGGACCCACCCAGTCCGGCCGCTCACGGGTAGCGCGGCGTCGCTCCTCGTCGGTCAGGGACCGCCACCAGGCGGCCGAGGCGAACACGTGACCGCCGACCCCGGCACTCGTCGAGGGTCCCGCCGGCGGAGGTGGCAGCTGCGGGACCAGCTGCGCGGCAGTCCCCGGAGACGCCGTCGCGCCACGGGCAGCGGTCAGCAGCCCTCTCCACAGCTCGTCGTCGGTCTGGCTCGCGGCCTGTCGGGCCCGCGCCAGACAGGAGTGCACCTCGACCCTCAACAGCTCGTCGAGCCGTGCCCGGTGCGCTTCGCCTACAAGGTCTCCGAGCGACGCCCGCACGGGAAGGAAGAGCCGACCCTCGCCGTCGACCCAGGCACCCTCGTCGGCGGCCCGACGGTCGGCGCGACCGACGAGGTCGAGCGCCGACTGCAGACGGGCCGCGGCGTGCCCGACCGCGTGACCGGTCACCGCGATGCTCCCCGCGAGCCTTCCGAGGCCGGCGACGACGAGGCCGTAGCGGTCGGCGGCCGCCGAGGAGGCCGCGCCTGACCAGCGCGGTGCGGCGGAGCGACGCCACAGCACGAGCTCCGCGAGTCCGAGGACCCGGAGGCGATGCTCCTCGAGGCGCCGGCCCACCTCGAGCAGGGACTGCGGTCGGCAGGCCCGGACGTCGGCGACGGTCATGGTCAGCGGAGCACCGGCACCCGCCACACCAGGTCTCATGGGGTGCCGCCGGACGACGACGACCGCAGGGCCTGCCGAGACGCCTGCTCGACGGCGTCGTAGGTGTCGGCGGCCGCGGCGAGGCAGCGGCCCAGCTCGCGCAGCTCCCAGCGGGTCCCGGCCAGCCGCGCCTCCCACGCCGCAGCGACCCGGCCGAGCCCGCCGGCGACACGACCACCGGGGATCGCCCCACCGAGTGGCCGCAGCTCGTCGCCGATCCTCAGCCGCTGCACCCGCGCGAGCACCTCGCCGACCGAGGCGGCGTCGTCGCGCAGCGCGTCGGTGTCCACGTCGTAGCGCATCCCCTGCTCCCTTCCGAGGACAGCCACGCTAGGCAAGGCGTCCGAGGACTCGAGCCCGTCATCCACAGGGGTCGGGAACGGCAGGTGCGGGCACAGCAGGACGCCGCACCCCCGTCAGGGGTGCGGCGTCCGGGGCAGGAACGGCGGGGTCGAAGCGCCGCTACCGCCAGCCGCTGAAGGTGGAGCCAACGCGGCGGATCGGAAGGGCCGGGACGGGCGCAGCCGGACACACGGCATACGTCCTCGGCCGGCCCAGGAGGCCCCGGGTCAGCGACCCGGGACGACGAGCTGCTGGCCGGCGTGGATCGAGGTGGTGCTGAGCGCGTTGGCGATCTGCAGCTCGACGACACCCTCGGCCGCGGTCAGCTCAGGCAGCTCGCGGGCGGCGATGCCCGACAGGGTCTGGCCGGACCGGACCGTGATCGTGCGCGGCTCGCCCGTGGCCGACGCGAGCTGACCGGCGAGTCCGACGCCTAGGAGGGAGACGACGCCCGCGACGAGGAGCGTCACGACGAGGCGACCGAAACACGTCAGGCGCATCGGCGGCCTCGCGGCACGTGCCGCACGAGCGGCCTCCGGCCCGGTGGGGACGAGGACGAGACGGGGCCGACCGGTCGGCTGCGACCGCGCGGGCTCCTCGGTGTGCGGCTGACGAACGGCCTCGAGGACGATGGCGCTCATGGTGACCTCCCCTTGCTCCTGATCTGGCGAACACGTGTTCGATAGAACGTCTGTACGAGTTGTAGCACGTATGTTCGATGAAGTCGAGACACGCATCGAACAGGTGTTTGGCAACTGTGTTCGAACTGCGTAGTCTTTCCTCACACCACAGACCTCACCAGCCACCACTGACACTGGCCGCACACCCAGCGTCACGACGCGGACTGACGAGCCGACGAAGGGGACACCATGGGCGTGACCGAGCTTCCCGATCGCGAGACCGGCGACGGTCTCACCGTCCGCCAGCGGCGGGTGCTCGAGGTCATCCGCAACTCCGTCGACCGGCGCGGCTACCCGCCGAGCATGCGCGAGATCGGCGACGCCGTCGGCCTCGCCAGCCCGTCGAGCGTCTCCCACCAGCTCAATGCCCTGGTCGCCAAGGGCTACCTGCGCCGCGACCCCAACCGGCCGCGGGCCCTCGAGGTCGTCTCGCCCGATGCGAAGGCCGAGGAGCTCGGCTACCGCGGCGGTGACCCGACCGCGCCACGTCCGCGGGGCGACCACTACGACACCGAGACCGACTCGGGCGACGCCCGCCCCGAGGCGTCCTACGTCCCGGTGCTCGGCCAGATCGCGGCGGGCGTGCCGATCACGGCCGAGGAGGTCGTCGAGGACGTCTTCCCGCTGCCGCGGCAGCTCGTCGGCGAGGGTGACCTCTTCCTGCTCAAGGTCAACGGCGACTCGATGGTCGAGGCCGCGATCTGCGACGGTGACTGGGTCGTCGTGCGCCAGCAGCAGCACGCCGAGAACGGCGACGTCGTGGCCGCGATGCTCGACAACGAGGCGACGGTCAAGACGTTCAAGCGCACCGACGGGCACGTGTGGCTCATGCCGCACAACCCCGACTTCTCGCCCATCGACGGCGACCACGCGACGATCCTCGGCAAGGTCACGGCGGTCCTGCGCCGGCTCTGACGTCGCCCCGCTCCCCCACCCGACGACGTATGCCGTCGGCGCCCTCCGCGCCGGCGGCATCGTCGCGTCCGGGAGGCGTATCGGACGCGACGGCGCGAGACTCTGACTCGTGAGTCCTGCGAAGGAGACCGCCATGGCACCCGGCCGCACCCGCGACGTCGTCTTCACCTACCGCTACCTGCGCGGCGCGATGATCGCCCTGCTCCTCATGCTGCTCCTCTCGGTCGGCTACCAGTGGTGGTGGGAGACCGACCACTCGTGCTGGCTCGGCTCGATCAGCGCGTACTACTACACGCCGGCGCGGACCGTCTTCGTCGGCTCGCTGTGCGCGCTCGGGGCCAGCCTCATCGCCTACAAGGGGCACTCGCCCGAGGAGGACGTGCTGCTCAACTTCTCGGGCTTCATGGCCTTCGTCGTCGCCATGGTCCCGACGGTGCCGGACGGGCGGTGCGGGCCGAACGCGTACACCCAGACCCCGGCCGAGATCGCCACGGCCGTGCGCAACAACATCTGGTCCCTCGTCGCCGTCGCCGTCCTCGCGGCCCTGGTGGCCGCCTGGCTCAAGCGCGGCGCGATGACGCGCGACCCGTCCGACCGGCCCACGGTGCGCTCGGTGGTCGTCTCGGCCGTCTGCGGTCTGGTGCTGCTCGCGGAGCTCACCCTCTTCCTCGTGCTGCGCGACCGGTTCATCGCACTGAGCCACGGCATCGCCGCGGGCACCATGGTGGCCGGGGTGATCGCCGTCATGGTCTTCAGCGCGCTGCGCGCCGAGGAGCGCCACCAGGGCACCGCCGGTGGCACCGGCGCGAGCGGAACGGTCTACAAGCGCATCTACATCGCGATCGCGGTCGCCCTGGCCGTCGCCCTGGGGGCGACGGTGCTGGCGGCCCTGACGGTGCGCGGCTTCGACCACCTGATCCTCATCGCCGAGGTCATCATCATCGTGCTCTTCGCCGCCTACTGGGGCGTGCAGACCAAGGAGCTGTGGGACCTGCGCGAGGCCGATGGCGCTGAGGCACGTTCGGCTCGGTCCGTGGCCGAATAGCCTTCAGGACAGCGGCGGCTCGTCACCGAGAGCGCCGAGCCACCACGTGCCGGCGTCGCCGTGCTCGACCGCCTCCTCCGGCGTCAGGGTCGCGGTGACCCGGAGCCACGACTCGGCGCGCCCGAGCCGCCCGAGCCGCAGCGCGGACGGCAGGGCCGAGCGCAGTGCAGCGACCGGGACGACGTCGCCCCAGACCTCGAGCGCGGCGTCCGCCACCCGCCTCAGCCGACGGTCGTCCGGGGTGGCGCCGAAGCGGTGGAGCAGCACGTTGAGCGGGACGAAGAGCGCGGACAGCGGGTGCGCGAGCACGGCATCACCGAAGTCGAAGAAGCGCATCCCGTGCGCCGTCGCGAAGACGTTGCTGGCGTGGAGGTCGTTGTGCACGAGGCTCTCCCGCAGGCCGAGACCCCCCACGTCGTCGGCCCACGCCGTGACCGCCGGCAGCAGCGCACGCAACCGGTGCGCGACGTCGTCGGCCATGCGGCGCGGGTCGTCCGGGGCCAGGGCCGTCAGGGACGCGACCCTCGCCTCGACGTAGGCCGCCGACTCGGCCGGAGGCAGGGCCGTGATGCCCGCGCCGAGGAGGTCCGCCTCGTGGCCGACGAGCTCGCGCTGGAGGTGCATCGCCTCGGCGGCGACCCGGCACCAGGCGTCGACGTCGTCGTCCGCGACCGTCAGAGAAAAGACCGGCCCCTGGTCGGGCACGAGGTGCAGGCCACGCTCGACGTCGGCCGCGGCGACCGGGACGACCCGGTGCGGCGACAGGCGGTCGAGCACGACGAGCAGGGCCGCCTCGAACGACTGGTGCGGGCAGTTCTGCTTGGCCCAGTAGGTGGCGCCGTCGGATGCGACACCGCGCCACACCGTCGACCAGGGGCGCTGGTGCACCGCGTCGAGCGACACGAGGTCGGTGCCGAGACCGCCCAGGACTCCACCGACCCACTCGCGCAGCTCGGCCTCGAACGCACCGGACGTCCAGCGGACCGACGGGCCGTCACCGGACTCCGGGAGGGCGGCATACCAAGGCAGTTCAGTGCCCGAGGGCATCGCGCAGCTCCGTCAGCGTCGGGCCGAGAGGTGCGTGGAGGCGCAGCGTCGCCTCGGCGTCGCCGCGCGTCGCCGACCGCGTGACGATCGCGACGGGCACGTCGCGCTGGTGCGCGCGACGGACGAAGCGGTAGCCACTCATGACCGACAGCGACGACCCGAGCACGAGGACGGCGCCGGCACTCTCAACGAGGGAGAAGCACTGCTCGACGACGGCCTTGGGCACCGACTCGCCGAAGAAGACGACGTCGGGCTTGACGGTGTCGTGGCCGCAGACGAGGCAGCGCGGGGCGTGGAAGGACTCGACGAGCGCGTCGGCGAGCACGATGTCACCGTCGGGCCGCACCTGCTCACCCCACTGCGAGCCCACCACGTGCGCCGCCTCCTCGAAGCGGTCCATGAAGCCGGGGTTGGCCTCGGTCATCCTCTCGTGCAGGCCGATTCGCGAGGTGTACTCGCCGCACGTGAGACAGACGGCGCGGTCGAGGGACCCGTGCAGCTCGATGACGTCCGTCGCGCCCGAGACCTGGTGCAGGCCGTCGACGTTCTGGGTGATGATCGGCCCGACGTAGCCCGCACGTTGCAGGTCGGTGACGACGCGGTGCCCCTCGTTGGGCGCGGCGGCGTTGAAGCGCTGCCAGCCGATGTAGCTGCGAGCCCAGTAGCGCCGACGGGCCTCGCTCGACCCCGCGAACTCCCCGTACGTCATCGGCTCGACCCGACGGGTCCCGTCGGGCCCGCGGTAGTCGGGGATGCCCGACTCGGTCGAGAGCCCCGCACCCGAGAGCACGACGACGCCGCCGCCACTGACGAGGCCGACGAGGTCGTCGAAGGTGCCGAGGTCGTGCGTCTGGAGCGGCAGGGTGCGCGAGGTGGAGAGCCGGGTCGTCGCCGGGGTGACCGCGGCGGCCGTCGACTGCGGTGGTATGCCGTTCGGCTGCTGCACCCGGCAAGCCTACGTGCCGCTCCGGCACCATGCTCGACCGACTGGATACAGCAGGATTCCATAATCATCGGTTATGATGAGGACATGATCGATGCTGCCGGCCTGCGGGTCATGAAGGCCATTGCCGACGAGGGAAGCTTCACGAGCGCTGCCAACGCGCTGGGCTTCACCCAACCGGCCATCTCGCAGATGGTCCGCCGACTCGAGCAGCGCACCGGGACCGTCCTCGTCGAGCGCTACGGGCGCCAGGTCCGCCTCACCGAGGCCGGTCAGGTGCTCGCCCGCCACGCCGTCGGTGTCCTCGCCGCCCTCGACGCGGCCGAGGAGGAGATCACCGCGATCGCCGGCCTGCGCGCCGGACGGGTCCGCCTCCAGGCCTTCCCCAGCTCGTCGGCCACGCTCGTGCCCCGGACGCTCGCCATCCTCAAGGCCCGCCACCCCGACATCACCGTCACCTTCACCGAGGCCGAGCCGCCCGAGTCGCTCGCTGCCCTGCGCAACGGCGACTGCGACGTCGCGGTCGCCTTCGCCTACGAGGGTGGCGACCTCGGTGAGCTCGAGGAGGACCTCTCGCTCCTCGTGACCCGCCGGCTCATGGACGACGAGGTGCGTCTTGTCGTCCCCGGCACGCACCCGCACGCGGGCGACGCGGCCGCCTCGCTCGCCGACTTCTCGGGCGAGGAGTGGATCGCCGGCTGCCCCCGCTGTCGGGGCCACCTCCTGTCGCTCGCCGACACCGCCGGCTTCCGGCCCAACGTGGCGTTCGAGACCGAGGACTACGTCGCCCAGCTCGGGCTCGTCACGGCCGGGCTGGGCGTGGCCCTCGTGCCGGACCTCATCCTCAACGCCGCCAAGCACGACGACGTCGCGACCCTGCCGCTCTCCCCTGCGTCGCGCCGCCAGATCCTCGCCGTGACGACTCCCGACCTGCAGCGCGTGCCTGCCGTCGCCGCTGCCCTCGACGCACTGTGCGAGGCGGCCGGCGCCGACCCGAAGGCCTCCACCGCCGAGCTCGTCGGCGCCAAGACCTGACGGCTGGGTCGCCGCGTGAGGGCGCGCCACGGGCGCTCGGCCCCCACGCGGCATACGGTGGGCCTCATGGGTGACCGCGAGCGCATCTCGTACCTGGCCGTGCCCGAGCGCGACGACGTCCCGGAGGGCGTGAGCCGCCTCTGGGACAAAGCACAGGAGACCGTCGGCTTCGTGCCCAACGTCTTCCGCGCTCAGGCGGTCAACGGCGAACAGTTCCTCGCGTGGTGGGGCTACTTCAACCTCCTCGTCAACAAGGAGGGGCACCTGAGCAACGCCGACCGCGAGCTGCTGGCCGTCGTCGTCAGCAGCGTCAACCGGTGCACGTACTGCGAGGTGAGCCACAGCGCAGCCCTCCGGGAACACACCGGAGACCCCGTGACCGCCGACCTCGTCGCCTCGAACTGGCGGCAGGCAGGGCTTGCCCGCCGTGAGTACGCGATGGCCTCCTACGCCGAGAAGCTGACTCTCCATCCCGCCGATGTCACCGAGGCCGACCTCGCCCCACTGCGAGCCGTGGGACTCGACGACCACCAGGTGGTCGAGCTCGTCCAGGTCGTCGGGATGTTCAACCTCACCAACCGGGTGTCGACGGCGCTGGGGTTCGTGCCGAACTCGGAGTACCACTCGAGCGGCAGAGCGACCTCATGAGCCGGGTGGCGCTCGCCGCTCCGGGTCCGGCGGCCCTGCAGGCCGGGCTCGAGGTGGCAGCCGAGGGCGGAAACGCCGTCGATGCGGCAATCGCCGCGTCCCTGGCGGCCATGAGCACCGAGCCCGGGGTCGTCAGCCTGATGGGTGGCGCCTTCGTCAACGTGTGGCTCGCCGGCGACGACCCCGTCGTCATCGACGGCAACGTCGAGATGCCCGGCCGGGGACTGGACCGGTCGGCCTTCGGCCACGGCGTTCGGCAGGTCCCCACCGACTACGGCGGCGGGGTGACGATCGGTGCGGGACACGCTGCGGTCGCGAACTCCGGTGCCGTGCAGGCACTCTCAGCCGCCAGGGACCGCTTCGGGAAGGTGCCGTGGCGGCGGCTCGTGGAGCCGTCGGCCCGCACCTGTCGCGACGGGTACCGGGTCGGCGCAGCCGCCGCCCTCTACCTCGGCATCGTCCGCGACACGCTCTTCGGCCACGACCCCGAGGCCCACGCCCTCGTGACAGGAGCCGACGGCGGACCGCTCGAGCCGGGCGAGACCTCCCTCAACGTCGACCTCGCCGACATCTTGGACCTACTTGCGGCACAAGGAGCCTCGCTCTTCACGACCGGCGCCGTCGGGCGCGTTCTCGTCGAGGACATGGCCGCGAACGGTGGGTTGATCACGATGGCCGACCTCACGGCATACGAGGCCGTGGTGCGTGCACCCACGATGCGGACCGTCGGCTCCTGGCACATCGCCCTCAACCCGCCGCCCTCCGTGGGCGGCCCGATGCTCGCGGCCATGCTCGGCCAGCTGGCGCGGCACGAGGACTGGACGTGGGCCGAGGTCATCGAGATCCAGCGCCGGGTCCTCGCCTACCGCCTCTCCGTCCACGACAGGTCCCTCGACCTCGACGCCGACGGCCACGCCCTCCTCGAGGCGGTGGAGCGACACGGGCTGGCGGGGCTTCCCACCTCGGCGTCCACCGCTCACGTCTCCGCCGTGGACGAGCACGGGAACGCGTGTGCCATCACGATGTCGTGCGGATACGGCGCCGGCATGGTGATCCCCGGCACCGGCATCCTGCTCAACAACGCCCTGGGCGAGCCGGAGCTCAACCGGCTCGGCATCCACGCTGTGCCCCCCGGCACGCGGCTCGCCTCGAACATGGCCCCGACCACCGGCCGCAGCTCCTCGGGCACCGCGCTCGCCGTCGGCTCACCCGGGGCGGACCGGATCACGACGGCGCTCATGCAGGTGCTCGGACGCGGACTTCTTCGCGGCGACGACCTCCAGCACTCGATCGACGCCCCGCGCTTGCACGTGCGGTTCATGGACGACGGGTCCCCACGCGTCGAGCACGAGCCGTCGGACGACATCGCGGCCGCGGTCGAGGCGAGCGGACTCCCGTCGCACCGCTTCCCAGGGCCGCACATGTACTTCGGTGGGGTGGGCGCAGCGGTGCTGGGTCCGGACGGGCTGGTGGCCGCCGGGGACGCGAGACGGGACGGGTCGGTAGGGGTCTCCTCCTGACCGGTGCGGTCGCCATCGCCACCAAACTCGGTGCGGACGTGGGCGTGTCATGCGATCCTCGTCGCACCCGGACGGTCGGAGGGCCCACGGAGACTCAGGGTGCCACGGCCATGCAGCGACGGCGACGAACCAGCTGGCTCCGCAGGCCGCTGGGTTGGGGTGCTGGGCGGCACGAGCACGGCGAAGGTGACCGTCACCCAGCTCGTGGACCATGTCGTCGTCACGCAGGCGACCTACCGCTCCTCGACCCGCGAGTGGCGCGTCGTCGGGACAGCGATCGGCCCGAGCTCCAGGTTCTGCCCTGCTCGTGGACCGACGGCTCCCGGGGGCAGGCGCGGGACGCGACGGCGCGATCCGGGTATCTCCAAGACGGTGCGCCGCGCCGCCCCATCCGACGCGCGGCCGGCACCGAATCATCTTGAGTCGACCCCCAACGAGAGGCCACCCCGATGACCATGACCGACGACCGCCCCGACGCTCCCGCCCCCTCCGCGGCGTCCTCCCGTCCGAACGGCATCGCCGCCCGGCTGGCGGCCGTCGTCGAGCCCCTCTTCGGCGGCCAGCTGCCCGTGCGCCTCAAGGCGTGGGACGGCACCGTCGCCGGACCCGCCGACGCCCCGACCGTCGTCCTGCGCGACCCCGCGGCGCTGCGCCGCCTCGTGCGCCACCCCGGCGAGCTCGGTCTCGCCCAGGCGTACGTCACGGGCGAGCTCGACGTCGAGGGTGACCTGCTCGACGGCTTCCGTCGCGTGTGGTCGACGGCCCGTACGCTCGCGGGCGGCCGTCCCTCGGCCGGCACCGTGGCCTCCGTCGCGAAGAACGGCATCAGGACGGCCTTCGACCTCGGCGTCGTGGGGCTGCCGCCCGAGCCGCCCGTCTCGCAGGCCCGGCTCCGCGGGCGCCTGCACACCAAGACCCGCGACCGCAGCGCCATCGAGCACCACTACAACCTCTCCAACGAGTTCTACTCGCTCATCCTCGACCCGCACATGGCCTACTCGTGCGGGTACTGGACGAGCACCGAGCCCGGATACACCGTCGAGGACTCGCAGCGCGACAAGCTCGACCTCGTGTGCCGCAAGCTCGGCATCGAGCCCGGCAGCCGGCACCTCGACATCGGCTGCGGCTGGGGCTCCCTCTCGCTGCACGCGGCCGAGAGGTTCGGCGCCCACGTCGTCGGCGTGACGATCTCGAGCGAGCAGAAGGCGTTCATCGACGAGCGGATCCGCGAGCGCGGCCTGCAGGATCGCGTCGAGATCCGGCTCCAGGACTACCGCGAGGTGCCGGACGGCCCCTTCGACACCATCTCCTCGATCGAGATGGGCGAGCACGTCGGGCAGAAGAACTACCCGACGTTCACGGGGCAGATCCACCGTCTGCTGCGGCCGGGCGGTCGCGCGCTGATCCAGCAGATGTCGCGCACGACGCGCCCTGGCGGCGGTCCCTTCATCGAGGCCTTCATCGCGCCCGACATGCACATGCGCCCGGTCGGCGAGACGGTCGACCTCATCGAGCAGGCCGGTCTCGAGGTCCGCGACGTGCACGCCCTGCGCGAGCACTACGTGTGGACCGTCAACGCCTGGTACGACACGTTCGAGGCCAACTGGGACCAGGTCGTGGCCATGGTCGGCGAGGAGGTCGGCCGCGTCTGGCGTCTCTACCTCGTCGGTGGCGCGCTCGCCTTCGAGGAGGGCCGCATGGGCGTCGACCAGATCCTCGCCGTGAAGCCGACCGCCGACGGCCGCAGCGGTATGCCGGCCGTCCGGACTTGGTGACCACGGTGACGTCAGTCTGGACGTCCGTCGCTCCCGTCGTGGCTCCGGCGGCCGAGGCCACCGGCTTCGACGGCGGCGCCTTCGGGCGCACGCTGCTGTTCACGGCGCTCGCTGTCGTGGTCGTTCTCGGCATCACGTTCGCCGTGGCGCTGCGCGTCGGCAAGCAGGCCGTCATCGACGTGACCTGGGGGCTAGGGTTCGCGGCCATCGCCCTCACGGCGTTCGTGACGAGCGGCGGCCACGGTGACGCGCTGCGGCGCTGGCTGGCGCTGGTGCTCACGGTCGTGTGGGGGCTTCGCCTGGCCGCGCACATCTTCAGAAGGTCACGGGGCAAGGGTGAGGACCCGCGCTACGAGGCGATGCTCAAGCGTGCCGACGGCAACCCGAACGCCTATGCACTGCTGCACATCTACCTCCCGCAGGGCGTCATCATGTGGTTCGTCTCGCTGCCGGTCCAGATCGCGATGTTCGTCCAGGCTGGCATCGGCTGGGTGCTGTGGCTGGGCGTCGTCGTCTGGGCCATCGGCTTCTTCTTCGAGTCGGTCGGCGACCTCCAGCTGACACGCTTCCGCAACGACCCCGCCAACAAGGGCACGGTGCTCGACACCGGTCTCTGGCGCTACACGCGGCACCCGAACTACTTCGGCGACGCGAGCGTCTGGACCGGGCTGTTCCTCGTCGCGGCGAGCGCCTGGCCCGGCGTGCTGACGATCCTGTCGCCGGCCGTCATGGTGTGGAACCTCTACGGCGGCACCGGCAAGAAGCTGCTCGAGAAGGACATCGGCGACCGCCGCCCCGACTACGCCGACTACGTGCGCCGGACGAGCGGCTTCTTCCCGTGGCCGCCGAAGCCTGCCGACCCGTCGGTGAAGCACGGCTGAGCAGGCACCATGACCATCGGCGCGAGGGGCGGGATGATGGACGGCATGCGCCCGCCCCTCGCCGACGTCCTCGACCTCGAGCCGCACCCGGAGGGCGGGTGGTTCCGGCAGACGTGGGTCTCCCCCGACACCGTGACGCTGCCGGACGGTCGCGTGCGAGCGACCGCCACCCTCATCCACTTCCTCCTGCCCGCCGGCGAGTCCTCCGCCTGGCACCGGGTGGCCTCCGACGAGGTGTGGCTCGCTCACACCGGCTCGGTCGTGCTCGAGCTGGGCGGCACCGGAGCCCAGCCAGCCTCCGACGGTGGTGCCGACCTGGTCGTGCTCGGTATCGACCTCATGGCGGGGCAGGTGGCCCAGGTGGTCGTCCCTGCGCACGTCTGGCAGCGCACCGTGCCGGGTGATGACGACGCGCTCGTCAGCTGCCTCGTGTCGCCCGGCTTCGACTTCGCCGACTTCGAGCTCGCGCCGGGGGTCGCGCACGACTGACGGGCCCTCACCCGGAGACCGCGCGGACCTCGTCCCCGTCTGTGACGACTGCGACGTCACCCTCAAGGTCGGTGCGGTGCACGTGGAAACCCCTGTCCTGCAAGGCTTCCATCGTGGCGGGCGCAGGGTGGCCGTAGTCGTTGCCGGCGCCGACGCTGATGAGCGCGAGCCGTCCGTCGACGTGGTCGAGGATGCGGTCGTCGCGGTTGCTCGACCCGTGGTGGGCCACCTTGAGCACGTCGACGCGGCCCCAGCGCTGCGGGTCGAGCTGTGACTCGTGGAGCACCTGCCCGGCGGCCTCGCGCTCGATGTCACCTGCCAGCAGCACGGTGAGGCCGTGGACGTGCATCGTCATCACGACCGAGCCGTTGTTGGGCACGGAGCCCGCGTCGATGCGGCGCGCGGGCCACCAGACGTCGGCACTCACCGCCCCGACGGCAAGGCGCTCTCCGGCCCGCAGCTCGCCCAGAGGTATGCGTCGGGCGGCGGCGAGCCGGGCGACGCGGGCTGCCTCGGCGGGCGGGTCGAGCACGGGCGAGGCCCGGATCTCGGCGACCGGCCTCTCGAGCACCGCGGCCAGTCCGCCGACGTGGTCGGCGTGGTAGTGGGTCAGCACGACGAGGTCGACGGCCGTCGCGCCGATGCGGTCGAGGCAGGCCCGCATCGGCTCCGGGTCGGGACCGGTGTCCACGACGACGACGTGTCCGCCGCCGTTGTCGACGACGAGCCCGTCGCCCTGACCGACGTCGCAGGCGATGAGGGCCCATCCGGGTGGGGGCCAGGCGAGCGGCGCGGTCGGCGCCGCGAAGCCCGTCGCGAGCACGACGACGGCGACGGCCACCGTGGGGCGGTGTCTCGTGCGGAACCACGCCCACGGCGCCGCGGCGACGACGCCGACGGTGAGGACGGCGAGCAGGATCGCCGCGCCCGCCGAGTCGCCCCAGGCGACGCTGCCGAAGGGCAGGTCGGCGCACCACCGCGCCACGGCAGCGATGGCCTGGGCCGGTAGCGCCGCCACCCACGCCAGCCCCGCCGCACCCGCGACCCAGACGACCGAGACGAGAGCGACGACGACGCCGACGACGGTCGTCGGCGCGACGAAGGGCGCCGCGAGGAGGTTGGCGAGCACGGCGACGACCGAGACACTCCCCTGCAGAGGCACGACGACCGGCGCACAGACGGCTTGGGCCGCGACCGGGATCGCGAGGACGGGACCCAGTGGCTTGAGGAGTCTCGGGAGCCCGCGGGAGATGACGCGCCCCCACGGCCGGGCGAGGACCAGCAGCCCGAGGGTGGCGATGCTCGACAGGGCGAAACCGTAGGAGCGGGACAGCCACGGGTCCCACACGAGCAGCACGACGATCGCACCGGCGAGCGCCGGGATGCCCGCCCGACGCCGTGACGTCGAGAGCGCAAGCAGCCCGACGACCCCCATGACGGCGGCGCGCACGACGCTGGGCTCGGGGCGGGCGAGGATCACGAAGCCGAGCAGGCCCAGTGCAGCCGCCGCCGGGCGCCAACGTCGCCGGACTCCGACCAGCCCGCAGAGCCACACCACCGCGGCGAGCACGAACGTGACGTTGCTGCCGGACACCGCGCTGAGGTGGCTGAGACCCGTCTCGAGCATCGCCGCAGTGAGGTCGGGCGGCGTCTGTGAGGTGTCGCCGACGACGAGCGCCGGGACGAGACCGCGCGCGTCGGGCCAGAGGTCGGCGGTGGCGGCTCGGAAGCGCCCACGCACCGCATCGGCAGCCGCGAAGACCCCACCGGCGGACCCGACGACCTCGACGGCGCCCTTGGGGGTCGCCACCGCGACGACGTCGTCGCCGGGCTCGGCCGGTCCGAGCCGCAGGACGGCCTCGACCTCGTCGTGCCACCGCAGTGTCGACCACTGCGTGCCTCGTCCGATAGCGAGCACGGGAGCGGTCACCGTCGTGGTGCGACCCCGCCCCGCGACCTGGGTAACGTCGAGGCGCACGACGCTGACGACGGCGGCATCGGGACGGTCCGCCCCTGCTCCGGTCCCGCCACGGACCGCTCGTGGGTCGGCGGCCACCGTGGCCCTGACCGTGACCACGGCTCGCTCGGCGGCGAGTCGCTCGACCGGACCTGCGGTCCGCACGGCGCGGTGACCGACGGCGGCGCCGAACAGGAGGGCGAGCACGGCGCAGACGGCTGCGACGCCGCGCAGAGCAGGCGGCCCGAACGCCATGGCACTCGCGCGCACGCCCGCACCGCGAGGCGGCAGCCGCACGGACCGCGGTAAGCACGCGGTGACCCCGCGCCCAGCCGCGGTGGCAGCAAGGACACCTCCCGCGATGGCGGCCAGGGCCACCGCGGCGACGAGCCAGGTCGGGGCGAGGAGTCCCCAGAAAGCCAGGGCAGGCCACGCGACCACCACGGGCACCAGGAGCCGCAGGTCGAGGCGCCGCGCCGTGCGGGGCCGGACCCGCCGCACCGTCTCGCGCCCGGTCAGCACGACGAGGGACGGGCCCGGGGGCGCCTGCTCGCGTTCCCTCGGGGGGTCCGGCGCCCGCGGCGTCACAGCGTCACCTTGGGGCGCAGCTGGGCCATGAGCTTGTCGCCGATGCCGCTCACCTCGCCGAGCTCGTCGACCGAGGTGAAGCGGCCGTGCTCGGTGCGCCAGTCGATGATCCGCTGGGCGAGAACCGGCCCGACGCCGGGCAGCGTGTCGAGTGCTGCCGCGTCGGCCGCGTTGAGGCTCACCGGGCCGTTCGAGCCACCCGACGAGCCCGACGTGCCTGCGCCACCGGCGCCACCGGCGCCGCTGCTTCCCGCGCCCCCCGCCCCTCCGGCTCCCGGACCTACGGCCGGCGGCTCCCCCGGCCTCGGCACCCGGATCTGCTCGCCGTCGACGACGAGCCGCGCGAGGTTGAGGGCCGCGACGTCCGCGCCGGTGCGGGTGCCGCCGGCTGCCGTGAGGGCATCGGCCACGCGGGCTCCGGGACGCAGCCGCACGAGGCCCGGACGCACGACCTGCCCGACGACGTGCACGACGAGCTCCGCGCCGGACGTCGGGCCACCCGACGGCGCACCCGACGCGGCGCCCGACACTGCACCAGTCGACGGGTCCGTCGTCATCCGGGCCGCCGCCGTCGCCGTCCCACCCACGACCTGGACCGATCTCGACGGTCCGGGCGCGACGTCCGGAGCGGACGCCGAGCGTTCGGCCCACAGGACGCGCAACACGAAGACGCAACCGACGGCCACGACGAGGGCGAGCATCGAGACGACGGCCGCGCTGCTCACCCCGCGCCGCCCCGTGCGCAGCTCGTCCGGGACCGTGAGGACGCCCGGCCGCCGCGCCCGACGAAGGTCGGCGTCGAGCCGCTCCACCTCGTCGTCGTCGGTGGCCCGCTGGGTCAGCCTCCGCACCGCCGACGCCACCGGGTTCTCGCCGACGGCCGCGCCCGGAGCGCGAGGCACCCAGCCGCCGACCTCCTCGCCCTCCGCCGGAGCAGCACGGGCACGGTCATCCCCCGGCCCGACGCGACCGGTGTCCGCGCCGAGGATCCGGGCCACCCGCTCGAGGTCCGGCGGTCTCTGGGCGGGTCGGAACGGCATACCCCGACGCTAGGAAGCCGGCCGCCCACCCGCCCACCCTCGGGCACCCGCTGGGGACAACCCGACCCGCACTCGAAGGGGTGTGGACGGCCACGGCCCGAGACGGCCCGCGCGTCGATTCACGCCCTCGCGTCCGGCTGGTCCAGACTGCTCCAATGGCTCGGCACATCATGACCCTCACCTGCGACGACCGACCCGGCATCGTGGCGGCCGTCTCCGCGGCGCTGCTCGCCGTCTCGGCCAACATCGTCGAGAACCAGCAGTACTCCGACGAGGACACCGACCTCTTCTTCATGCGCACCGTCTTCGACGCCGAGGCGCACGAGGTCGAGCAGGTCCTGGCCGCGATCCGTGAGAGCCCGGCCATCGCGCACCACCACCTCGCGGCCCGGCCCGAGGACGAGCACTGCCGCACCGTCATCCTCGTCAGCAAGTTCGACCACTGCCTGCTCGACCTGCTCTACCGCTGGAAGTCCGGCGACCTCCCCATCGACATCGTCGGCGTCGTCAGCAACCACGAGGACTGCCGGGGGCTCGTCGAGTACTACGGCCTGCCCTTCACCGTCATCCCCGTCACGAAGGACACCAAGGCCGACGCCGAGGCCGAGCTGCTCCGTCTCGTCGAGACCGAGGACGTCGGGCTCGTCGTGCTCGCGCGCTACATGCAGATCCTCAGCGACGGGCTGTGCCGCGCGCTCGAGGGCCGGGCCATCAACATCCACCACTCGTTCCTGCCGGGCTTCAAGGGCGCCAAGCCCTACCACCAGGCGCACGACCGGGGCGTCAAGCTCATCGGTGCCTCGGCCCACTACGTCACGGCCGACCTCGACGAGGGCCCGATCATCGAGCAGGACGTCGTCCGCGTCACGCACGCCGAGTCCCCCGAGAGGCTCGTCGCCATCGGCCGCGACGTCGAGCGTCGGGTGCTCTCGCGCGCGGTCCGCGACCACGCGGAGTCCCGCGTCTTCCTCTCGGGCCGCCGCACCATCGTCTTCTGAGCCGCCACCACAGCCTGCGTATGCCGTGTGCCGCCACCGCCTGACCGAACCCCGTCGCGCTCGACGCTCGACCACGAGCAGGCGCGGTCCGGTCGGTAGCCTGCTCCCATGAGCGGGTCCGCGTTCGTCGTCGGTCAGCCGCACTTCGGTCGGTTCACCCGGACGCCGGAGGAGAACGAGGACGCCCTCGAGGCGGCCCGCACCGACCTCACGTCCGCCGTCGAGGCAGCGCCCGGCGACGGCGCGGGCGGCGCGGTGCTCGACGCCGCCGTCGACCTCGCCGAGGCGCTCACCATCGCCGGGCTGGAGCAGGAGGCCGTCGCGCTGGCTCGCCCGGCGGTCCACGTCGCCCGGGACACCGGCCGCGGCGAGACGCTGCGCTGGGCGCTCCTCGTGCTCGCGACGGCCGAGCACTACGCCGACGAGGCCTCCGCCGCCGAGGCGCACTTCCGTGAGGCGCTCGAGCTCGCTCGCACGTCAGGCGACCGGGTTCTCGAGCACTACACGCTGCACCACCTGGGTCGGTTCCTCGTCGACACGGGGCGCACCGACGAGGCGGTCACGTGCTTCGAGGCATGCCTCGTGATCCGCGAGGAGCAGGCCGAGCCCCGGGCCGAGACGACCCGCGCCGCCCTCGCCGCCCTGACGGCCCCGGACCCCATGTCGAGCGCGAGGATCGAGTCGAAGTAGTCGTTCGCCGGCAGGCGCGGCAGCAGACGTAGCGCGGCGTGAGCGCCGAGTAGGCCCCCGGTGTAGCTGCTGATCGTGCGCTGCCACACGACGGCACCGGTGGTGCGGTTGACGGCACAGGTTGCCAGCCCAGTCAGGGACGTGGACCCGGTTCCCGTCGACGGCGGGAGTGCCCGAGACGTCGCGGCCGGTCGTCAGCTCCCACTTCTTCGTCAGTCCCCGACCGTCGCCACGGGAATCTTTCCACTCGTGCGCGGCGTATCTCGTGTTCTGCCGGTCCCCGCCGCCGGGGTCGGCGCGGTCTGCCGATCGCGTCAGACTGCCGGCAGACTCGTGGGACGCAGCGGTCGACGTGGGACGAAGCCGCTCAGGGCAGGTGCCGCTGACGCCACCAGCCGATGACGTTGTTCTTGTGTCGAGCGAGGACGAGCAGCCCGATCGCCATGAGCCACAGGCCGGTCCACACATCGCCAGGCGCGTGACCTGTCCAGATGAGGACGGCGACGACGAGCATCGCAAGGGCCCCGAAGATCGATCCGGCCGCGACCCAGCGGGTCAGGGCGACGGCAACGGCGAAGACCACGACGACGACGAGTGCCACCCACGGATGCACCCCGAGGATCGCCCCGAGCGTCGTCGCGACACCCTTGCCCCCGCGTCCCTTGAGGAAGGGTGACCAGATGTGTCCGAGCACCGCGGCGATGCCGACGGCGTATGCCGCGTGGGCGCCGAAGAGGTGGCCGGCGACGAACGTCGGGACGAGACCCTTGAGGACGTCGAGCACGCCGACGACGACACCCCACTTGCGGCCGAGAACCCGGCCGGCGTTCGTCGCGCCCGGGTTGCCCGACCCGGACGAGGCGAGGTCGTGGCCGAGGAGGCGGGCGATCATCGTCGCCGGGTTGAGCGAGCCGACGAGGAAGGCGGCGACCACTCCTCCCGCCCAGGCGAGCACCGTGCCGACGTTCACGACCCGGAGACCTCGCTGGGTGACGGACGGTCCGGCAGCGGGTCGCCGGGACGTGGGCTGACGGCGATCGCGACGGTGCCGGGCCCCACGTGGGCGCCGACGACGGCGCCGAGCTCGACGACGAGCACGTCCGGCGAGCCCGGGACCATCGTGCGCAGCTCCGACGCGATCTGCTCGGCGCGGGCGCGGGCGTCGAGGTGGTGCACGGCGATGTCGACCGCGAGGCCGCCCTGCTCTACCTGCTCGACGACCATCGCCTCGATGCGGGCCACCGCACGCGCGGACGTGCGGACCTTCTCGACCGGCACGATGCGGCCGCCACGGACGGCGAGGATCGGCTTGATGGCGAGGGCCGACCCGAGCAGGGCCGACGCGGCACCGATGCGACCACCACGCCGTAGGTGCTCGAGCGTGTCGACGTAGAAGAGGACGCCCGAGGGCTGGAGCCGCGAGCGCACGGCGTCGAGGACGACCGTCACGTCGGCGCCGCCGGCGGCCGCCTCGGCCGCTGCCACGACGGCGAACCCCATGGCCATGCCGATGGTCTCGCTGTCGACGACCTCGACCGGGACCGGGGCCTCGGCCGCCGCGAGCCGGGCTGCCTCGACGGTGCCCGACATCTGCGACGACAGGTGGATCGACACGATCGCGGTCGCCCCCTCGTCGGCGAGCCGTTGGTACGTCTCGGCGAACGCCTGCGGGGTCGGGCGCGACGTCGTGACGATGGTGTACTCGCGCAGGGCCGCCGCGACCCGCTCGGCCGAGATGTCCCGGCCCTCGACGTGGTCGCGGCCCCCGACGACGACGTGGAGCGGGACGACCTCGATGCCGTGCTCCTCGAGGACCCCACCGGGCAGGTAGGCCGTTGAGTCGGTGACGATCCTCGTGGTCACGTCCCGCTCCCTCCGTCGTCGGTCAGCAGCTCGTCACATCGGGACGACGTTGACGAGCTTGGGTGCCCGCACGATGACGGTGCGGATGCCGCCCTCGGTCGCCGCCCTCACCTTGTCACGACCGAGCGCCAGCTCGCGCAGGTCGTCCTCGGAGATGTCGGGGCTCACCTCGACACGGTCGCGCACCTTGCCCTTGATCTGGATGACGCAGGTGACCTGCTCCTCGACGATCTTCGCGGGGTCGCTGACGGGGAACGCGGCATACGCCACCCCACCGTCGTGACCGAGGCGCTGCCACATCTCCTCCGCGATGTGCGGGGCCACGGGAGCGAGCATGAGCACCATCGTCTCGACCACCTCGCGCGGCGGGGCGTCGAGCTTCGTCACGGCGTTGTTGAGCTCGATGAGCTTGGCGATGGCCGTGTTGAAGCGCAGCCCCTCGAAGTCCTCGCGGACCCCGGCGATCGTCTGGTGCAGCTGCGTCGTCAGGGCCTGGTCGAGCGGCGCGTCGACGACCCGGACCTCGCCCGTCGACTCGTCGACGACGTTGCGCCACAGGCGTTGCAGGAATCGCTGGCTGCCGACGACGGCGCGGATCTCCCACGGCTTGCTCAGCTCGAGCGGGCCCATCGACATCTCGTAGACGCGGAAGGTGTCGGCGCCGTACGCGTCGTACATCTCGTCGGGGCTGACTGAGTTCTTCAGCGACTTGCCGATCTTGCCGTACTCGCGGAAGACCTGCTGCCCCTGCCACGTGAACGTCGGCTCGGCGCCGTGGCTGCCCGGGTGCTCCTCGACCTCGGACGCGGTGACGTACTGGCCGCGGCTGTCGGTGTAGGCGTACGCCTGGATGTAGCCCTGCGAGAAGTACTTCCGGAAGGGCTCCTCGCTGTGCACGTGGCCGAGGTCGAAGAGGACCTTGTGCCAGAAGCGGGCGTAGAGCAGGTGCAGCACGGCGTGCTCGACGCCGCCGACGTAGAGGTCCACGCCGCCGGGGTCGCGGGTGCCGGCGGGGGCGCCCTCCACCGGGGTGGCGTGGCGGCCCATCCAGTACGCCTCGGTGGCCGGGTCGACGAACGCGTCGTGGTTGGCCGGGTCGAGGTAGCGCAGGTAGTACCAGCACGAGCCGGCCCAGTTGGGCATGGTGTTCGTCTCGCGGCGGAACGTGCGCAGACCACGGCCGTCGCCGAGGTCCTGCTCGACCTCGACCCACTCGGGCACGCGCGACAGCGGCGGCTCGGGGCTGCTCTGCGAGTCGTCGGGGTCGAACGTCTTGGGGCTGTAGTCCGGCACGTCCGGGAGGGTCAGCGGCAGCTCGTCGTCGGGGACGGCATACGCCACCCCGTCCTCGTCGAACATGATGGGGAACGGCTCGCCCCAGTAGCGCTGGCGGCTGAAGAGCCAGTCGCGGATGCGGTAGCTGATCGTGCCCTCGCCGATGCCCTCGTCCTCGAGGAACGCGATGATGCGGGCCTTGGCCTCGGCGACGTGCAGGCCGTCGAGCGAGATGCGGTCGTTGGCGGAGTTGATCGCGACGCCGTCGCCGAGGAACGGCTCGTCGGCGGGGTGGCCCTCGGTGGGCTGGACGGTGCGGATGATCGGGATGTCGAACTTCTCGGCGAACTCCCAGTCGCGGGTGTCCTGCCCCGGCACGGCCATGATGGCGCCGGTGCCGTAGCCCATCAGCACGTAGTCGGCGACGAAGACCGGGATGCTCTCTCCCGTCAGGGGATTCGTGGCCCACGACCCGGTGAAGACACCGGTCTTGTCCTTGCCCTCGGTCTGACGCTCGACGTCACCCTTGCGAGACGCGGCGAGCTGGTATGCCGTCACGGCCTCCTTCGGGGTCGCGGTCGCGTCGGCGTCCGCCCCCTTCCAGACGTCCTTGGTGCCCTCGGGCCACGCGCCGGCCGGGACGAGCGCGTCGACGAGCGGGTGCTCGGGCGCGATGACCATGAAGGTCGCGCCGAAGATCGTGTCGGGGCGCGTCGTGAAGACGTCGATGCCGTCCCTCTCGCCCGTGCCGGTGACGACGGGGAAGGTGACGCGGGCGCCTTTGGACCGACCGATCCAGTTGCGCTGCATGAGCTTGACCTTCTCGGGCCAGTCGACACCGTCCAGGTCGTCGGACAGACGATCGGCGTACGCGGTGATGCGCATCTTCCACTGGCTGAGGTTGCGACGGAAGACGGGGTAGTTGCCGCGCTCGGAGCGCCCCTCGTTCGTGACCTCCTCGTTGGAGAGCACCGTGCCGAGACCGGGGCACCAGTTGACCGGCGCCTCGTCGGTGTAGGCCAGCCGGTGGCCCTCGAGGACCTTGGCGCGCTCGGTCGCGGACAGGTCGGCCCAGCCGCGACCGTCGGCGTCGACGACGGTGCGACGGCCGGACTCGAACTCTTCGACGAGCTCGCTGATGGGGCGCGCCCTGCCGCGGCCGCCGTCCTCGCGCACGGCGTCGGCGTCGTACCACGCGTCCCAGATCTGCAGGAAGATCCACTGCGTCCAGCGGTAGTAGTCGTCGTCGATCGTCGCGAAGGTGCGGCGGTTGTCGAAGCCCAGCCCGAGGCGGCGCAGCTGGCGCTTCATGTTCGTCATGTTCTCCTCGGTGGTCTTCCGAGGGTGCTGCCCGGTCTGGACGGCGTACTGCTCAGCGGGCAGGCCGAACGCGTCGTAGCCGAGGGCGTGCAGGACGTTCTTGCCGAGCATCCGGTGGAAGCGGCTGTAGACGTCGGTCGCGATGTAGCCGAGCGGGTGGCCGACGTGCAGGCCGACGCCCGAGGGGTAGGGGAACATGTCGAGGACGACGAGCTTCTCGCCGCGCGCCGCGACCTTCTCGGGCTCGGCCCAGGGACCGGCGGGGTTGGGGGCGTTGAAGGTGCCCTCCTCCTCCCAGCGGTCCTGCCAGGAGGTCTCGATCTGCTGCGCCATCGCCGCGGTGTACCGGAACGGGTTCTCGGATGTCTGCTCGCTCATGTCTTCTCTTTCGTCGCTGCTCGGTCTGGGCAAAAGAAAACCCCTCGCGCAGGAGGGGAAGCCGCGTTGATGTCGGGAGTCCCGACCTTCGTCAACGCGGCTGCGGAAGGAGCAGCAGGCCAGCCATGCGCCCAAGGTTAGCGCAGCCCCAATCCCTATCCCGCGGGCGCTCACCCGAGTGCGCCCCACCACGTCGAGTGGCCCCGCGCCCCCACCCATCACACCCTGGGTGATCCCACGGCAACTCGAGTGAGCGCCCAGCCACAATCGAGTGAGCGCCCCGTCACCATCGCGGGCTCCCGCCGTTCCGCATCCCTCGCTGGATCGCCACGTCGATCGCGTGCTGTGAGAAGAAGCGCGGGCTGACCTCGCTGAGCCGGAGCTCGTCGGCAGGAACCCTCAAGCTCCAGGCCATCCTCTCCACGAGGGCTCGCCGTGCTTGATCATCACTGACGTCGGACTTCCAGATCTCCTGCACGGTCCAGCCATCCCGTTCGAACGCGCGGCGGCGATGCTTGTCGTGCTCACGTTGTTCGTCGGATGCGTGGAACTCCTCTCCTTGGTACTCACCGATGACCTTGACGGGCTTCTTGCCGGGTCGATGGATCTTCCAGACAAGGTCACCGAACCCCAGCAGACGACCGGAGCCGTCGGACGCGTGGACCGGCTCGTTCAACAGCGGCTCCGGCAGGCCGGCGCGCACAAACATGACCCGGACAACCGACTCCATCGGTGATGCCGAACCGAACCGGATGAGTCCCAGAGCCTCTTGGAGCGTGCGCTTGCCACGCGGACGTGTTCTCCGCCCGAGTGCAACGCGTAGGGGTTCGACAGCGCCGAGTCTCGTCGCGCAGGCATCCCCGAGGACGATGAGGTCATCGAGTCCGACAGGTCTCCCCCGCCCGACCAGCTCACCCATGTCGACCCAGGTGTCCGCAGGACAGACGACCTGCATGCCGTCGACCGTCACCATCTCGCGGGGGTGATGGAAGCGATGTCCGACGATCCCATCGATTCGCGTCTGCGCGTGAGCGATCGGCCTCATGGCGTGCAAGCGCACGTCTTCCGCTATGGCATACGACAAGGGAAGACCGAGCAGCCGCGCCGCAGTCACGTGTGAGAACGCGCTGGAAGCTGGCAGCACGGGAAAGGCCGCCCTGCACTGAGCGAGGAGCGCCTCGTCGATGACGGGTTCTGGCACCTGAAGTCTGCGCACCCGTTCACTGTCGGCACCGAGCACCGACAGCGGAAGTGCGAGGACACGTCTGTGGAAGCCGAGCTCTGAAGGCAAAGAGGTGTGGACGAGCGCTCACTCGACTGGGACTGCGCGCTCACTCGAGTGGGGTGGGGGGCGGGGTTCAGCGGTAGAGGGCTACGACGATGAGGGTCTGGGCCACGTGGTAGGTCACGATGACCGTGAGCGGCGCCCAGCGGCGCTCGTGGACGAAGCGGTCGTGCCCGAGCACGGTGTCGGAGACGACGAAGACCAGACACCCCAGGAGCAGCAGCCAGTCGCCCGTCCCCGCCGCGACGAGCACGAGCACGAAGAGGACGAGCTGGTAGACGAACACCGGCCCCTTCTGCGGCCCGGAGTGGCGCACGATGTCCCGCCCGGCCTTCGCGTGGAGGACCGCCAGGAAGGGCACGGCCACGAGGACCGGCCACGGGAAGCCCTCCGCCCGCACCGTCTCGAGGATCGCCCAGACGTAGGCCAGGTGGGCCACGAGGAAGGCCCCCAGGCCGACGAGGAAGCGGGTCTCCGTCGCGTGCAGCAGCGCGACGTCGCCGATGAGGCAGAACGCGAGCGCCACGATGACGGTCAGCAGCGGCGGTGAGCCCGGCACCCGTCCTTCCCAGTAGAGCGACCACGCCAGCCCCATGAGGAGCAGCACGACGAGCGGCTTGGTGATGCGCTCGACGAGGTGGTCGCCGCGCAGGACGGAGCCCCAGTTGATGAGCGCCGTCACCCCGAGCGCCACGCTGGTAACCCACAGATGGGTGGTCACGGACCCACATTCCCAGCCGCGGCTCAGGTTCGCCGCGCAGACACGCTGCGGACGTCCACCACCTGTCGAGACGAATCGGCGTACGTCCAGTTCTCTGCCAGACTCGTCCAATGCCCATGCGCAAGTTCCAGCACACGGTGACCGCCGACGACACGTCCGCCCAGGTCGGCAGCGGTGACCTCGACGTCCTCGCGACCCCGCGCCTGATCACGTGGTGCGAGAACGCCGCGTTCCAGGTCTGCAAGCAGAACATCGACGCCGACCACACGACCGTCGGCACCATGGTGAGGCTCGAGCACGTGAAGGGCAGCGCGGTCGGCTCCGAGATCACCGTGCTGTGCGCCGAGCCGATCAACGACGGACGCCGCCTCGTCTGCCACGTGACCGTCAAGGACTCCGACGGCGAGGAGATCGCCAAGGGCGAGTTCCACCGTGCCGTCGTCGACCCGGACCGCTTCATGAGCAAGTGCCAGCGGGTCCACTGACCCGCAGCCACCTCCCAGCCGCGGTTGCCACCATGACCGCGTGACGTCCGGACTGCTCGGTGCGCTCCTCGCAGCGCTCGCGTACGGCGCGGCCACCGTGCTCCAGGCCGTGGGCGTACGCCGGGTCTCCGCGCTGCCTCCCGGCACCTCCCTGCGCGAGCGGGTGCGGGCCGGCCGGCCGTATGCCGTGGGCCTCGCCCTCGACGGCGTCGGTTTCCTCGCGTCCGTGGCCGCCTTGCGCACGCTGCCGCTCTTCCTCGTCGAGTCCGCGGTCGCCTCGTCGGTCGCCGTCACCGCGGTGCTCTCGGTCGTCGTGCTCGGCGTGCGTCTCGGGAGGGCCGAGGTCGTCGCGCTGCTCGTCGTCGTCGCCGGGCTCACCGGGCTCGCCCTGACCGCGGAAGCCGGACCGGCCGTGCGCCCCGGGCCCGGCGCGACCTGGTGGCTCCTCGCAGCAGCCGCGGTCGTCGCCCTGCTGCTGGTCGTCGGGACCGTCGACCACGACCGACGACGGGGGGCCGTCGTCCTCAGCGTCGGCGCGGGCCTCGGCTTCGGAGGCGTCGGCGTGGCGGCCCGACTGCTCGAGGTCCCCCCGTCGGCCTGGCAGCTCGCCACGGACGGAGTCGCCTGGGCCCTCGTCGGCCACGCCGTGCTGGCGACCGTCGCCTACGGTCTGGCCCTGGCCCGCGGCCGGGTCACGACCGTCGCGGCCCTGACGTTCGCCACCGAGACGGTCGTCCCCGCCCTCCTGGGGGTGCTCCTCCTCGGCGACCGCGTCGCGCCCGGGCAGGGTCCCGTCGCCGCGCTCGCCTTCGTCGCCACGCTCGGCGGCTGCATCGCCCTGGCCGGTCGCGCCGAGCCCCCGGGCCCCGCCCGCCGGGACCCGGGCGACGACGCGAGCGGCCCGGCCGCCGTGCCCGACGTGTCCCGGCAGCGCTGACCTGCGGTCACCGTCGCCGCAGGCGCTCCATCTCGGTCTCGATCTGTTCCTCGGTCGGCGCATGGACGACGTAGGCGTCCACGGCGTTCGCCACGACGCCGATGCCCCAGCCGGCGATCGGGAAGACCGGCCAGAAGAAGCCTGCCCCGGTCATGGCCCAGATCAGGACGAGCATCCCGTTGACGAGCACGTAGATGAGCAGATGGACGCGGAAGTCGGCCTTCTTCTTGAGCCTGCCGAGCGCTCTGCCGCGCAGATCGACCTCCGTCACAGCGCGGTCGATCGTCGGGTCGGGCTCATCGTGGTGGGGTTCGACCGGAAGCTGGTTCGCGGTCATGGTCGTCACCGCTCCTTCGCGGGCCGCCGCGCAGGAACTCTGCGCAGCTCCCTGCTTCCAGCGTAGGCCGGACCCGAGCGGCCGGCCGGCGAGCGTGCGGGACGTCACCGTCGCACACGGCCTGCGGGGCTCGCGAGCGGTCAGAGCACGTAGGCGTCGCCGTCGCGGTGGAAGCCCAGGCTCTCGTAGTACGGCTCGACCATGTCCGGCGGTGTCAGCACCCGCCGGAACCCGCGCCGTCGGAACGGCCCCTCGGGACCGAAGACGAACTCCCCCGGCGTGACGTCGCGGTGGCGCGGCGTCACCCAGTCGAGCAGCAGCTGCGCCGTGTGCTGGCCGGCGTCGCGCATGAGGACGACCCCGACCGTCTCGTCGCCGCGGAGCACGAGGTAGGACGGGTCCCCCGCGAACGGGTCGTGCACGAACGCCGGGTTGTAGCGCCGGATGTCACCCTCGTGCACCCGCAGCACGTGCCGCAGGTAGGTGTCGTCTCCGGCGACCTCGAGCACCTCGTAGACGCCGGAGTCGTGCTTCTCACGCGACATGCGCGCGAGGTAGTAGACGTTGATGCCGGCGAGCACGACGTTGAGCCCGACCATCGGCCAGACGTGGTTGACCGCGTTGTAGGCGATGAGGACGACGCACCCGACGAGGTTGATGATCCTGAGCCGGCGCAGCTGCGTCTGCAGCAGCGACCAGACGAGGATCGCCGACCCGATCCAGCCGACGGCCTCGAGCCACCAGGTACCCATGGGCGCGACCCTAGCGCCCGGGGCGACCCGGCCGGCCGGGATTCAGGGTGGTCCGCGTCGTCCGGACGCGGACCACCCCGAGGCCGCGGCTCAGGCGTCGGGCGCGACGAACTGCGGCAGCAACGCCTCGAACCGGGAGTCGAGGGTGAGCGACGGGAGGACCTGCCCCTGCTTCTGCGCGTCGGCCGCGACCGACGCGCCCCACGACGAGGCGCGCAGCCGCTGGTCGGGCGTGCCGTGGTGGCCGGCGCTCGTGAACGCGCAGTCACCCACCTGGTAGAAGGACTGCTCTGCCTCGAGGACGCGCCTGGTGTTGAGGGCGAGGCCCCGCTTGTGGGTGACGAAGTACGTCCCGAAGGCGTCGGCCATCAGCTCGGTGCGACGGGTCGCCTCCGGGCCCGTCAGCGGCGAGGCGAAGAGGTTCTTGTCGTACTGCACGTGGTGGCCGTACTCGTGGCCGAGGACGGCGCGCGGCCCGACGTCGCCGACCCCGATGGCCCCGAGCGCGTCGAGCATCCCGTCACCGAAGATCAGCTTGTCCGGCAGCGAGGAGATGACCGGGTCGGGGTCGCCCACCCCGCTGAAGGCGAACGCGTTGAGGGTGAAGATCGGGCTGGCCCCGCCGTCGAGGCCGGGGTCGGACGTGACGACGTCGACGACGATCGCCGCGAGCTCGGCCGCATGGGCGTCGGAGACGCCGTAGAGCACACCGATCAGACGGGCGAGCCGGGCGGGGTCACGCATGACGTCGCCGTGCATCGCCATGAGCTGGATGTCCGTGCCGTCGGTGTCCCAGAACTTCTGGGCCGCCCGGAACGAGCTCGTCAGCTCGTTGCGCGAGTCCTTCGTCAGGGCGTAGGCCGGGTCGCCCGTCGACCCGAAGAGCAGGGCGTCGTAGGTCGGGAAGTCGAAGCCGCCGAGCAGTGAGAGCACGAACAGGCTCGACGGGTCGATGCGGGCCACGACCCCGTCGACGTACGCGTCGAGCCGGGTCGGCGCGCACTGGTAGTGCGTCGGGTCGATGGCGCGCCCCAGGGCGTCCTGGGCCGCGGACGGCTCCACACCGAACCTCTCGAGGGCGCTCACCTCCCGGGCCCGCCAGTCGGCAGGCAGGTGCGCCCGTGCCGCGGCGAGCAGCGCGGACGCCCTCGGGTCGGTCGTCGTGCCCGAGACGTAGTCGTAGGTCTGGCCGTCGGCGGCGACGGACGCCGAGACGCTCCGGCTCTGGGCCTGGGCAGCGGGAGCCGCCGTGGCGACCGCCGCCCCGGTGGCCCCCGAGATGGCCAGCGACGTGACGAGAGCGATCGTCCTGGTCGTGGTCCTGCGCACGTGAGAGCTCCTTCGTGTCGTGCCCCGGCCCGGTGCCGGGGCGACGCGCCCATCATCACCGCCGGGGCCGACACCGACCCCCGAAACACCGCATATCCGATGAACGGCGCGATGCGTCTCACGCCGCGGGAGCGTCGTCCCCGCCCGGGGTCTCGGCCGCCTCGTGCCCGACGAGCTTGAGTCCGACGACCGCGGCGACGATCCCGACGAGCAGGACCACCTTGACGGCGGAGAACGCCTCCCCGCCCGTCGTCATCGCCCACGTCACGGTGAGCGCGGCCCCGAGACCCGTCCACACGGCATACGCCGTCCCGATGGGGATGGTGCGCACGGCGTGCGCGAGCCCGACCATGCTGAGCGCGCCCGCGACGAGGAAGACGACCGCCGGGACGGGGCGCGAGAGCCCCTCGGACGCGGCGAGCGCCGAGGCCCACACCGCCTCGAGGACGGCGCTGACGAGCAGGACGACCCACGGCATCACGCCACCGCCTTGAGGCCGGCGACGCACGCGACGAGCACGACCAGGAGGGCGGCCCGGGCGCCACCGAGGCGCTCCTCGCCGCGAGCGACCGCGAGCAGGACGGTGCCGACGGCGCCGATCCCGACCCACACGGCATACGCCGTGCCGGTGGGCAGGGCGGTCATGGCCCACGCGAGGCCGACCATGCTGAGCACGAGGGAGACGGCGAAGAGGACGGTCGGCCGCGGACGGCGGAAACCGCCGGACGCGGCGAGCGCGGTGGCCCAGACGGCCTCCAGCGCGCCGGACAGGATGAGGACGAGCCAGTGCACGGCGTTCCGATCTGGCCGTCTTGTCGCTGTGCGGGTACGGCTCCCTCGTCCGCGAGCGCGGCTCGCGCTCACCGACGATTCTACCGAAGGGGCGCGTCCGGGTCGAAACGACGTATCAGGAGCGCCCGCCCGGCGTACTGTCGAGTGCAGGCGCGCTCCTGCGAACAGAGGATCGCCATGAGCCGTGACTATCTCGACTTCGACGTCGCCGTCACCCGTGAGGGCCAGGGGTATGCCGCTCACGTCCTCGCCTCGCCCGCGGGCGAGGCGTCGGCCCCCTTCACGCTCCCGTTCGCCGCCACGGACCTCGCCCAGTTCATGATCGCGGTGGGACCGCCGCGGGTGTCCTCGAGGCGACTCGTGCCCGCCGAGGCGCGCGTCGTCGACGTCAAGGAGTACGGCCGCCGGCTCGGCGACGCACTGCTGTCGGGCGATGTCGGGCGGGCCTTCCGCGAGAGCCTGACGACCGCCACCGGCCAGGGCAGGGACCTGCGGCTGCGGCTGCGGCTCGACGCCGTGCCGGACCTCGACCCGGTGCCGTGGGAGTACCTCTACGACTCGAGGCTCGGTCGCTTCCTCACGCTCTCGCAGGAGACGCCGATCGTCCGTCTGCTCGACTCGCTCGAGCGCCCACCGGTGGTCCACGTCGATGCGCCCCTGCGCGTCCTCGTCATGATCTCGAGCCCGAGCGACATGCCCGAGCTCGCCGTGGACCGCGAGCGAGAGCTGCTCACGGCGACGACCGGCGACCTCGTCAAGAGCGGCCGCCTCAGCGTGACGGTCCTCGAGGACGCGACCCTGACCGGCCTCCAGCGCGCCCTGCTCGACGACTTCCACGTCTTCCACTTCATCGGCCACGGCGGCTTCGACCAGCAGGCCCAGGAGGGCGTCCTCGTCCTCGAGCGCGAGGACGGCACGGCGCACCGGGTCTCCGGAGCGCGGCTCGGGACGCTGCTCCACGACGCCCGGACCATGCAGCTCGCCGTCCTCAACGCGTGCGAGGGCGCACGGACGTCGGGACGCGACGCGTTCTCCGGCGTCGGCCAGGCCCTCGTGCGCCAGGGTCTGCCGGCGGTCGTCGCGATGCAGACCGAGATCTCCGACCGGGCCGCCCTCGTCTTCAGCCACGAGTTCTACTACTTCCTCACCCGCGGACTGGGCATCGACGCCGCGATCTGCGAGGTGCGCAAGGCGATGGCCGTCTCCGACGAGGCCTCGGAGTGGGGCACCGCCGTGCTGCTGCGGTCGGGCGCCGACCAGCCCTTCTCGTTCACGACGAGCGCCACCGCCGCGACCGAGCGGCCCGACAGCCGGCTCGAGTCCCTCTACGACGCCGCGAAGGGCGCGTTGCTGGCCCGCGCCCCCGCGACAGCCCTCCCGCTGCTCGAGCAGATCGCCGCCGAGCATCCCGACTACGAGGACGTCACCCAGCTGCTCGAGCGGGTCCGGCCCGAGGGAGCGCCCGCCGACGACGGCCCGACGCCGCTGCCTCGTCGCGACCCCGTGAGGCTCACCCAGCCGCTCCCGCAGCCGGACACCCAGTCGGACACCCAGCCGGACACCCAGCCCGACACCCAGCCGGACACGCGACCGGTGGCCCGTCCCGAGCCGCAGCCGGACCCTCGGCCGGACCGGCGGGGGGACGACGCGCCCCCACCACCCGACCCGCACCCCCGCCGCAGGGGCAACGGCTTCGTCCGCAGCCTCATCGGGCTCGTCGTCCTCTTCGGGCTCTTCTGGCTCGGCGCGACCCAGGTCCCGAAGTGGTTCAAGGGGGCCACGGCCGCCGTCACGAGCGCCTGCGGCCCTGCGCCCGCGGCCGCGAACGCCCCGGCGACGACGTTCGTCGCCGGGTGCGCCACGACGACACCGGCTATCGACGGTGACTTCGCCGACTGGGACGGCGTGCCCACGGCCCCGATCCCGCACGTCGTCGCCCAGGTGGGCACGCCCCAGCCCGAGTTCGGCGGCGACTGGCAGGTCGTCTGGGACAGCGGCGCGCTCTACCTGCGCGTGCACGTCGTCGACCCGGACATCCGCAGCGTCAACCTCGCCACCCCCGGTGCCTGGTTCAACGGCGACGGCTTCTCCTTCGAGTTCGGCCCGGACGCCCGGAGCCTCGACCCGAAGGCCACGACGCGACGCGGCCAGGACGTCCACGTCATGGTGGGACTGTCCCGTGACGCCCCGACGTCCGGCGTCGCCTCGATCAACCCGGCCGGCCGCGGCACCTTCACCACCGGCACACGCCACCCCGAGATCACCGTCGGGCGGGCCGACACGCTGACTGGCTACGACCTCGAGGCCCGGGTGCCGTGGTCGGCCCTCCAGCTCAGGAAGGCTCCGGTCCGCGGCTCCGTCTTCTCCATGAACGTCAACCTCAGCGACGCGACGAGCGCCCCGGCCACGTGGAGGCTGCGCACCATGAAGAGCACGAATGCCGCCCGCACCGCCGACACGCAGGGCTTCCCGCACGGCTGGCAGACGATCACCCTCGCCGACGCGGCCTCCTGAGACGGCCGCCTCAGATGGCCGGACGCCTGCTCGCCCTCCTCGTCGGGATCGACGCCTACCCGACACCGATCCCGCCCCTGTCGGGCTGCGTGAACGACGTCACCGGCTTCGCCGACGTCCTGCGCGACCGCGTCGGCGAGGACGCCCTCGACCTCGTCGTGCTCACCGACGGCCAGGCCACGCGGGCGGCCGTGACCAGCCGACTCAGCGAGCACCTCGGCCGCGCGGGCGCCCAGGACGTCGCGCTCTTCTACTACAGCGGGCACGGTTCGCAGCAGACGACCCCCGAGGAGCTCTGGTCCATCGAGCCCGACCACCGCAACGAGACCCTCGTGTGTGTCGACAGCCGCTCTCCCGGCAGCTGGGACCTCGCCGACAAGGAGCTCGCGGCCCTGCTCGACTCGATCTCGGCGACCGGCTGCCACACGCTCGTCGTGCTCGACTGCTGCCACTCGGGTGACGGCACCCGGGACGCCGACGAGGTGGTGCGCCTCGCGCCCCCTGACCCGCGACCCCGACCCGCGTCGACGTTCGTGGGGCTCGGCGAGGCGACGGCCGGCGCACCCACCCGGAGCGCTGCGCGCTGGACACCCGCAGGCCGTCACGTCCTGCTCGCGGCCTGCCGGTCGTCCGAGAAGGCGAAGGAGGTCACCGTGCTCGGCCGCCAGCGCGGCGCCCTGTCGGCGGCGCTCGAGGCCGCCCTGCTCGGCAGCGACGGGCGCCCCTCCTACCGCGACGTCCTGCGGATGGTGACCGCCGACGTGACGAACCGGGTCACCGACCAGCACCCGCAGGTCGAGACCGCCGACGCGACCGAGCTCGACCGGCCCTTCCTCGGCGGCGCGATCCCGGCCACCCCGAGGCCGCTCACCCTGAGCAGGCTGCCCGACGGCTGGTCCATCGACTCTGGCGCCGTCCACGGCGTGCCCGAGCCCATCGGTGACGACACGACCGAGCTGGCCGTCTACCCCCTGACCGGCGAGACGTCCGGGTCGCCGCTCGCCACCGCGCTCGTCACGAGGGTCCTGCCCGACCGCAGCCTCGTCCGCCTGACGCCCGCGCTCGACGAGGCGTACGTCTACCGCGCCGTCGTCACGTCGATCCCACTGGCGCCGCTGCGCGTCGGGGTCGTCGGCGACGCCGCGGGGACGGCGGCGCTCCGGACCGCCGCCGACGCCGCGGACGAGACGCTCGTCGACCTCGTCGAGGGTGCGGGGGACGGCGACGGCCCTGCGGACCTCCTCGTCGAAGCCACCCCCGACGGCTTCGTCATCACCCGTCCCGGCGTCACGCGCCCCCTCGTGCCCGTCGTCGCGGGCGAGGCCCGCGAGGAGCGCACCATCCTCGCCCTCGAGCGCGTGGCCCGCTGGCTGCGCCTCTCCGCACTCACGAACCCCGCCACGCGCCTGCCCGACGCCGCCGTCCGCGTCGAGGTGGACGCGGGCACCGGGCCCGTCGGAGCGGGCGGCACCCTGCCGATCGCGTATGCCGGCACGGACGCGCCCTGCTTCACCGTCCGTCTCGCGAACACCACGTCCACCCCCCTCTGGGCGGCGCTCCTCGACCTCACCGAGACCTACGGCATCTTCACCGACGCGTTCCCGGCCGGATCGGTGGCGCTCGGCCCCGGCGAGGCGACGAGCGTCGACCTCGTCGGCCAGGTCGACGACGCACTGTGGGAGGCGGGCACCGTGTCGTTGCGCGACCAGCTCATGGTCGTGACGAGCACGCTCGAGTTCGACCCGAGGTCGCTCGAGCAGGAGGAGCTCGACGTCAGCGCCGTGCCGGCGGCCGGGACGACGAGGAGCGCCGACGAGCCGCCGGCCCTGCGCTCCAACCTCGAGCGCGTGCTCGGCGGCACCCGGACGCGGCGCCTGGGGCCGCGCACCGCATCGGCGGCCGTGGCCGACTGGCGCACCGACTCGGTCTTCGTCGTCACGACCCGCCCACGCGCCTGAACTCGCACCCGGGACGGAAGAAGGCCGGACACGGTGTGTCCGGCCTTCTTCGTTGGGTGGAGCTGAGGGGACTCGAACCCCTGACCCCCTGCATGCCATGCAGGTGCGCTACCAGCTGCGCCACAGCCCCTTGCGGGTGTCACCTCGTCGAAGCGACTGCGTAACCATAGCGGGTCTCCGGCCGAGAGCCAAAATCGGGGGCGGCCTTTCGGGTCAGACGTTCCAGGGCCCGAGGTTCCAGCCGCTGATGCGCCACCGGGTCACCTCGGAGAAGCTCTTGCCGGCCTCGACGAGCTCGATCCAGTGGCAGTTGTCGAGCCCGCGGAACACGGCGTCCGACACGTCCTGGTCGAGCCCCACGAGGGCGCTGGCCGCGACGCGTGCGGACACTCCGTGGGCCACGACGACGGCGGTCTCGCCGGGGAGCAGCTCCCGGGCGACGTCGCGCAGCGCGGCGCCGGCACGCTCGGCCACCTGCGCCCGGGTCTCCCCCGTGACCCCGCGAGGGGTGTCCTCCCCCCGGTCGAGGGCGGCGATGACGTCCGGGTAGCGCTCACGCACCTCGTCGGCGTGCATGCCCTGCCACTCGCCGACATGCACCTCACGCAGGCGGGCGTCGAGGCGCACCTCGAGGCCCGTCAACCCCGCGATGGCGTCGGCCGTCGAGGCCGCACGCCGGAGGTCGCTCGAGACGATGAGTGCCGGCGCGTAGGCGGCGAGGTGCGGGGCCGCGGCCTCCACCTGCTCGTGGCCGCGGTCGGACAGCTCGGTGTCCTTGTGGCCCTGCCAGACGCGGGCTGCGTTGTCGACCGTCTCGGCGTGCCGGACGATGACGATGCGGCGCGGCCCGATGGGGGGCACGGACCCGGCTGCGGTCACGCCTGGTCGACCTCGTCGACCTCGTCGACCTCGTCGCTCCCATCGTCGGCTCCCGGACGGGCCGGCGCCTCCACCGTGGAGAGGTCGATCTCGGGGCAGTCCTTCCAGAGGCGCTCCAGCGCGTAGTACTCGCGCTCCTCCTCGTGCTGGACGTGGACGATGATGTCGCCGAAGTCGATGAGGACCCAGCGGCCCTCGCGCTCGCCCTCGCGGCGGATCGGCTTGCTGCCCAGCTCACGCAGCCGGTCCTCGACCTCGTCGACGATGGCGCCGACCTGCCGCTCGGACGGTGCGGAGGCGATGACGAACACGTCGGTGAGCGGCATCTGCTCGCTCACGTCGATGGCCATCACCTTCTCGGCGAGCTTCTCCTCGGAGGCCAGGGCGGCCACCTTCGCGAGCTGGATCGAATGGTCTGCTGCGGTCACGAATCTCCTCGGGGCGGTGCCGACGACAGGTGCGTCGGCACGGTGCCTGCGCTCGCCAGGTCGGCGGCATACAAGCGGTACTTGTTGATGTACTGGACGACCCCGTCGGGCACGAGGTACCAGACCGGGGCGCCGTCGGCGACGCGCGCCCGGCAGTCGGTGGAGCTGATCGCCATGGCCGGCACCTCCTGCAGCGTGACCCGGTCCTCGGGCAGCCCCTTGTCGGACAGCTCGTGGCCGGGACGGGTGACGCCGATGAAGTGGGCCAGCTCGAAGAGGTGCTCGGCGTCCTTCCAGGACAGGATCTCGGCCAGGGCGTCGGCGCCGGTGATGAAGAACAGCTCGTCGTCGGGCCGCTCGGTCCTGATGTCGCGCAGGGTGTCGATCGTGAACGTCGGCCCGGGCCGGTCGATGTCGACCCTGCTGACGGTGAAGCGCGGGTTGGAGGCCGTCGCGATGACAGTCATGAGGTAGCGGTCCTCGGCGGGCGAGACGTGACGGTCCGCCTTCTGCCACGGCTGACCCGTGGGGACGAAGACGACCTCGTCGAGGTCGAAGCGCGACTGGACCTCACTGGCGGCCACGAGGTGGCCGTGGTGGATCGGGTCGAACGTCCCGCCCATGACGCCGAGGCGCATGGTCAGTGGTGGGCCCCGTCGGATCCGCTCGTGCTGCCGTGCGTGCCCTCACCCCGGCGCGGCGACTGCACCTTGTAGGCGGTGTTGCGGAAGCTCCACGTGACGGCGAGCGCCACGAGGAACAGCGAGAAGGTGATGAAGAAGTAGGCGATCACCGGCATGGGAAGCTCGCGGGCGGCTTCCTCCCCCTCGGTGACGAGTGCGAGGACACGATCAGACATGCGCCCAGCCTAGCGCCCGCCCGCCCCGGCCGACGCAGCGCGTGCCCACCGGGGTCGTATGCCGTCCGCCCTGCTCACTCGGCACGCGGCGCCGCCTCCCCGCTCGGGACGGGCGCCTGCGCCTCCGCGCGTCGCAGCCAGTCGTGCCCGACCGTCGCGAACGGCTCGTCGCCGGCCACGACGGCCGCGTGGACGAGGTCGCGCCACCGTTCGGCGAGGGCGACGACCTCCTCCGGGTAGTCGAGCTCGACCTGGTGCTGCGCGAACTCGTCCTCGTCGTCGACGTAGAGGTGACCGTCGCGGGTCAGCACGACGTCGAGGTCGAGGTCCACCATCGTCACCTCCCACTCCGGTCCGCCGTCGGCGGCCTCGCGGCGCTGCCAGACCGGATCGGTGGTCATGTCGACGTAGACGCTGATCTCGCGGTGGGCCGGGTAGAAGCCCACGACGAACGCCCCCTCGTGCGGCACGAGGGAGACCCAGCCGCTCGACTCGACGAACTCGACACCGGGACGCACGCACCGCGTGCCGACCGGTGCGTACCACCAGTGACCGTGCTCGTCGGACCCGAGATAGCGACCGTCCCACTCCCAGTGGCGGCCACCGCCCCACTTCGTGAAGCGCCCGGCGACGGCCGTGCCGGGCTCGAGCCCGCCCGACGGCATACCTCGTCGGGACGGACGGTCGGCGGCGGCAGAGGTCACGCCCGGCACGCTACCGGCGCCGCGGCGGGCGTGCAGCGCACGAGCAGGGACGTGCAGGGGACGTGCAGGTACAGCACGCGCACAGCGAGGTGACAGGCACAGCCCATCCGCGGCCGTACCCTAGAACCCATGGTTCCCGAGTTGTCCGTGGTCATCCCGATGTACAACGAGGAGGAGGTGCTCCCCCTCCTCGTCGAGCGGCTCCGACCGCTCCTCGACGGCATGGGCACCACCTACGAGGTCGTCGCCGTCGACGACGGCAGCAAGGACCTGACGGCCGCGCTGCTCCAGCGCTACCACCGCGAGTGGTCCCAGCTGCGCGTCGTGCGTCTGCGCGCCAACGCCGGGCACCAGGCCGCGATCTCCGCCGGCCTCGTCAGCGCCCTCGGCGACTACGTCGTCACGATCGACGCCGACCTGCAGGACCCGCCCGAGATCATCCCGCAGATGCTCGCGGCCGCGAAGGACGACGGCGTCGACGTCGTCTACGGCGTGCGCAACGACCGCTCGACCGACACGTGGTTCAAGCGGGCCTCGGCCCAGGCGTTCTACAAGCTCATCGGCCTGATGTCGCAGACCTCGGCCCACGCCGACGCCGGCGACTACCGCCTCATGTCGCGCGCCACCGTCGACGCGGTCAACAGCCTCCCCGAGCACAACCGTGTCCTTCGCTTCATCGTGCCGGCCCTCAACTTCCCGTCCGACACGGTCGAGTACAAGCGCGAGGAGCGCGCGGCCGGGGACTCGAAGTACCCGCTGATCAAGATGATCAAGCTCTCGCTCGACTCGCTGACCGGCTTCTCGACGGCGCCGTTGCGGCTCGCGACGTTCGCCGGCTTCGGTGGTGCGGTCCTCGCCGTGCTGCTCGTCCTCTACACGCTGATCTCCCGGTCGCAGGGCCACACCGTCGCCGGTTGGACCTCGACCGTCGCCATCGTCGCGGGCGTCGGCGCCGTCCAGCTGGTCTGCGTCGGCATCCTCGGCGAGTACATCGGCCGGATGTACGGCCACATGCAGGGCCGCCCGACCTACTTCATCGCCTACGACTCGATGACGACCGACATCGGCGCGCACGGTCCGACCGACACTCCCCTGCCGGCTCAGCCGAGCGGGGAACACATCCTCACGACGTCGGACGAGTCGGAGACCGACACCGTGACGCTGCTCGACCCGACAGCCGACCCCACGCCCCAGCCCACGCCCCAGCCCACGCCGCAGCCCACGCCCCAGCCCACGCCCCAGCCGGCGTCGCAGCCGATGCGCACTCAGCTGCGCGGCTGAGCGCGCACGAGGAGGCTGACGCCGGGCAGGCCGCCGACGGGCAGGTAGCGCTCGGCGGTGATGATCGTGCGCAGCCCGAAGTTGACGACCGGGTGGAGGTTCTCGAGGTCCGAGCCCGAGCTCGTCCGGCGGCGCATCGCCACGACGGGACGCAGCAGCACGTTCCACGACCGCACGTCGGTGACGTCGAAGCCGCCGCGGTCGAGCAGGTCGAGCAGGCCCTCGCGGGTGTAGCGGCGTACGTGGTCGACGGCCTCGTCGTGCTCGGACCACAGCTTCGGGTCGGCCGGCACGGCCAAGAGGTATGTGCCGGTCGGCTTGAGCACACGGCGCACCTCGGCCACCGCGGCGGCGTCGTCGTCGAGGTGCTCGAGCAGGTCGAAGGCCATGACGAGGTCGAGCGAGTCGTCCGCGAGCGGCAGCCGGGTCGCGTCGCCGCGCAGCGTCGCGAGCCCTCGACCGTGCGCCACCTCCGCGCCGTCCGAGCCGTACTCGAGGGCGACGGCGTCCCAGCCGTGCTCGCGCAGGACACGGGTGTTGCCCCCGCCCGCGGCGCCGATGTCGAGGGCACGTCCGGGCACCAGCCCCGAGATGGCCTTGGCCAGGAGGTGACGCCGCTCGCGGTACCACCAGTGGTCGTCCTCCAGCTCAGCAAGCTTGCGGACCTCGGTGCCTTCCATGGTGCGCCATCATGCCACCCGGGGTCGGGGGCTGCGCCGGCACCCGTCAGCGCGTGTGGCCGTCGCCCTCGACGATCCACTTCGTCGTCGTCAGCTCGGGCAGGGCCATCGGCCCGCGGGCGTGCAGCTTCTGCGTCGAGATGCCGATTTCGGCGCCGAAACCGAACTCCCCGCCGTCGGTGAAACGGGTACTGGCGTTGACCATGACCGCCGCCGCGTCGACCTCCGCGGTGAAGCGCCGGGCCGCCGCCCGGTCTTCCGTGACGATCGCCTCGGTGTGTCCGGTGCCGAACCGACGGATCCGGTCCATCGCCTCGTCGAGGTCGTCGACGACGGCCACGCTCATCTCGAGGCCGTGCCACTCGGTGCCGAAGTCGGCCTCGCTCGCGATGGCGTATGCCGCCCCGGCCGCCTCGGCGTACGGCGTGACCTCGGGTGCCACGTGCAGTCGCACGCCGGCCCCCGCGAGGTCGGTGAGCGCCTTGGGCAGGAAGTCGTCGGCGACGTCACGGTGGACGAGGAGCGACTCGGCCGCGTTGCAGACGCTGGGGCGGTGGGTCTTGGCGTTGAGCGTGATGGCCCGGGCCTTGTCGAGGTCGGCGGCCCGATCGACGTAGACGTGGCACACCCCGACGCCGGTCTCGATGACGGGGACCGTCGACTCGCGGACCACCGTCTCGATGAGGTCGGCCCCGCCGCGCGGGATGACGAGGTCGACGTGGCCGCGCGCCGTCATGAGGGCCCGCGCCGCGTCGCGGCCTCCCTCCTCGAGCAGGGTCACGGCGTCGACCGGGAGGCCCTGCTCGGCGAGCGATCCGCGCATCGCCTCGACGAGCGCGTGGTTGCTGCTCGCCGCGGCCGACCCGCCGCGCAGGAGGACCGCGTTGCCGGACTTGAGGGCGAGGCCGGCCGCGTCGACGGTGACGTTGGGCCGCGCCTCGTAGATCATCCCGATGACGCCCATCGGCACGCGCACCTGGCGGATCTGCAGCCCGTTGGCGAGGGTCGACCCACGGACGATCTCTCCGACGGGGTCGGGCAGGGCCGCGACGTCGCGCAGTGCCTGGGCAACGGCAGCCACGCGGGTCTCGTCGAGGCGCAGCCGGTCCTGGAGGCTCTCGCTCATCCCCGTGGCTCGACCACGCTCGATGTCCTCGGCGTTGGCCTCGATGACCGCGGGTGCGGCGGCGTCGACGGCGTCCGCGAGCAGCAGCAGGGCCGCGTCCTTCTCGGCACGGGACATGAGGGCGAGCCGTCGTGAGGCGGTGCGGGCGCGCTCCGCCAGGGCCGTCACGTGCTCGACGACGGCGGGGTCGATCGTCTGGGACATGCCTCAAGCGTAGGTCGTCGCGCACCCGGACGACCGACCGTCTCCGGGGGCTGGACCGGAGGTCCGCGACGGACAGCCCTGCGTGGTCCCACGGCCCGTCACTAGAGTTCGAGGTGTGTCGCCCCACTCCGTCATCAGCACCGCTCGACGGCTCGTCGTCAAGGTCGGCTCCAGCTCGCTGACCGGCGTCGACGGCGGCATCGACCACGGCCGGCTCGTGGCTCTGGCGAACGCCTTGGCGCACAAGCACCTCGACGGCACCCAGATCGTCCTCGTCAGCTCCGGTGCCATCGCCGCCGGCATCCACCCGCTCGGCCTGAGCGCCCGACCCCGTGACCTCGCGACCCAGCAGGCAGCCGCCTCGGTCGGCCAGGGCGCCCTGCTCGCCGGCTACACGCAGGCGTTCGCCGGACACGACATCACCGTCGGTCAGGTGCTGCTCACCGCCGACGACGTCACGCGACGTACGCACTACGCGAACGCCCGACGCACGCTCGAGCGGCTCCTCGACCTCGGCGTGCTGCCGATCGTCAACGAGAACGACACCGTCGCCACGAGCGAGATCCGCTTCGGCGACAACGACCGGCTCGCCGCCCTCGTCGCCCATCTCATCGACGCCGACGCGCTCGTGCTCCTCTCCGACGTCGACGCCCTCTACGACGGGCCCCCGAGCCGCCCCGGGGCCCAGCGCATCCCGGTCGTCCGCGGCCCGCAGGACCTCGTCGGCGTCGAGATCGGGGGCAGCGGCTCGAAGGTGGGGACGGGTGGCATGACGACGAAGATCGAGGCGGCCCGGATCGCGACCGCCGCGGGCGTGATCACCACGGTCACGGCCGCGGACCGGGTCACCCAGGTGCTCGCCGGCGAGGACGTCGGCACCTTGTTCCTGCCGATCGGAGTCCGCGGACGGTCGAGACGGCTCTGGCTCGAGCACGCGACGACCGCGCGCGGGCGGCTCATCATCGACGACGGCGCCGTCACGGCCTTGGTCCAGCGCAAGAAGTCGCTGCTCCCCGCCGGCATCACGGCCGTCGAGGGCACCTTCCACGACGGAGACCCCGTCGACGTGTGCTCTCCCGACGGCACCGCGATCGCCCGCGGTCTCGTCAACTACAGCTCGTCCGAGCTCCCGTCCTTGCTGGGACGGTCGACGAGGGAGCTCGCCCGCGAGCTCGGCCCGGAGTACGAGCGGGAGGTCATCCACCGCGACGACCTCGTCGTCATCTGACGACGAGCACCAAGGCGCTCCGTCACGGTCCGCCCGAGCGGTAGCGCCGGCCGGTGCAGGCGCGGCCGACGGTCCGGGGACGCCCCCACCCGTCGGCTGCCCATCCGCGCGGTGGCGCAGGCGTCCGCTCGTGCGCGGCATCGAACCCTCCTGTCCGTGGCCGCACCCCGGACGCGCGAGTGGCCGCGCACGCCCCTGGCGTGCGCGGCCACTCCCCGTCTCCCGCGAGCTCGCGGAGGGACGGTCGGCTCAGTGGTGGGTCGCGGTCTCGGCGCCGTGACCGGTGAGCGAGCGCACCTCCATCTCGGCGTACTTCGCCGCGTTGTACTCACGGCTCGTGACGGTCCCGATGTAGCCGAGGACGAAGCCGAGCGGGATCGAGATGATGCCCGGGTTGTCGAGCGGGAACCAGTGGAAGTCGACCCCCTGGAGCATCGACGGGCTCTTCTTCGTCAGCGGGTCGATCGGCTTGCCGGAGACGACCGGGCTGAAGATGATCAGCGTGATGGCGCTGATGAGGCCGCCGTAGATGCTCCACAGCGCACCCCTGGTGTTGAACCGCTTCCAGAAGAGCGAGTAGAGGATCGTCGGCAGGTTCGCGCTCGCGGCGATGGCGAAGGCCAGCGCCACGAGGAAGGCGATGTTCTGGCCGAGGGCGAAGATGCCGCCGATGATGGCGATGGCGCCGAGGACGAGCGCTGCGATGCGCGCGACCTTGACCTCCTCCTCGGGGGTGGCGGTGCCCTTCTTGACGACCGTGTTGTAGATGTCGTGCGAGAGGGAGGCGCTCGCGGTGATGGTCAGGCCGGCGACGACCGCGAGGATCGTCGCGAAGGCGACCGCCGAGATGATCCCGAGCAGGATCTCGCCGCCGAGCTCGAAGGCGAGCAGCGGGGCGGCGGAGTTGACGCCACCGGGTGCGGCCTTGATGGCAGCGGCGCCGACGAGGTCGGCCGCCCCGAAGCCGAGGATGAGCGTGAAGATGTAGAAGATGCCGATGAGCCAGATCGCCCAGACGACGGAGCGACGGGCCTCACGTGAGGTCGGGACCGTGTAGAAGCGCATGAGGACGTGCGGCAGGCCGGCCGTGCCGAGGACGAGCGCCATCGACAGGGAGATGAAGTCGACGGGGTTCTTGTACTGCAGACCCGGCTGGAGCAGGTCCTTGCCGCCGGCCTCCTGCGACGTGGCCGTCGCCTCGCCGAGCAGGTTCGACAGGCTGAGGCCGAACTTGGCGAGGACCCAGAACGTCATGATCGCCGCGCCGATGATGAGCAGCACGGCCTTGATGATCTGCACCCAGGTCGTGCCCTTCATGCCGCCGAAGATGACGTAGAAGATCATGAGGATGCCGACGACGACGATGACGAGCCGCTGGCCGACCGCCCCTTCGATGCCGAGCAGGAGGGCCACGAGGCCACCGGCCCCCGCCATCTGGGCGAGCAGGTAGAAGAACGACACGACGAGCGTCGAGATGGCCGCGGCGATGCGGACCGGGCGCTGGCGCAGCCGGAAGCTGAGCACGTCGGCCATCGTGTACTTGCCGACGTTGCGGAGCAGCTCGGCCACGAGCAGCAGGGCGACGAGCCACGCCACGAGGAAGCCGATGGAGTAGAGGAACCCGTCGTAGCCGTTGATGGCGATGGCGCCGGCGATGCCGAGGAACGAGGCCGCCGACAGGTAGTCACCGGCGATGGCGATGCCGTTCTGACGGCCGGTGAAGGCACGTCCACCCGCGTAGTACTCCGCGGCGCTGCGGTTGTTGCGCGACGCCCGGATGACGATGGCGAGGGTGACGACGACGAAGAGGGCGAAGATGCCGATGTTGATCGCCGGGTTGCCGACCGTCGTCGCCGCGGGGACGAGGGACGGGGCGGAGGTGAGGAGCGCGCTCACTGCTGCACTCCCATCTTCTGGGCGAGGGCTTCGGCCTCGGGATCGAAGACGCGGTCGGCCCAGCGGGCGTAGACCATCGTGATCGTGAAGGTCGAGACGAACTGGAGGAGGCCGAGGATCAGGCCCCACGTGATGTTGCCGAGGACCCGCGTCCCCATGAAGTCCTTCGCGAAGACGGACAGCAGGACGTAGAGGAAGTACCACGCGAGGAACAACGCGGTCAGCGGGAAGACGAACCTGCGGAACTTGCTGCGCAGCTGGTCGAACTCGGGCGAGTTCTGCATGGCGACGTTGGGATCGTCGACCACGCGCTCTGGAGCCTCTTTGCTCACTTGGCCACCTCCGGGGCGGTTGGGTCGTGCCTGGGTGCTGGGCGTTCAGCGCGGTCCTGCCGCCGCCGCTCCCCCCGGACGGTCCCGTGGTGACGTCGACGCCCCTGTCGCTCCGCGCTGCCGGCACAGGGCCGGCGAGAGCCAAGGTAGGAGCCCGCGCCGTGCCCCGGCAGGCGCAGCGTGGGCGGCATCGCCCAGCGGCGCAGACGGCTCGCCGTGCGCGGGATCAGCTGCGACGAGCGGTCGTCCCGGGGCGACGAACGGTCTCCCCCGTGCTGCCGTATGCCGGGTGCTGCGTCCCGTCGGACGCCCCCTCCGCGGTCGGCGGCCGCCGGTACCAGCGCTCGGGGTGGAACGAGCCCCGGTTGAGGTCGACGTTCTCGGGGGCGTGCAGCCGGACCATCGTCTGCGCGACGTGCTCCGGGGTGCTTGATCGGGTGGCCAGCGACACGAGCACCATCGTCGCGAAGGCCAACGGCACGCTGACGGCCGCGGGCTGGGTGAGGACGACGCCGAACCAGCCACCGGTGGCGATGCCGAACGTCGTCGTGACGACGGCTCCCATCGAGAGAGCGCCCCCGACGACGAGGCCCGAGATCGCCCCACGCGAGGTGAGCCCCCGCCACCAGATCCCGAGGAGGAGCATCGGGCAGAACGTCGACGCGGCCACCGCGAAGGTCAGCTCGACCGCGTGGGCCACGGGGACGCCGGCCGAGACGACGGTGAGCACGAGCGCGCCGGCCACGACCGCGACCGTCGTCAGGCGGAAGGTGCGGATGCCCTGGCGGTGCCCGGCGCCCCAGCGCACGAGGTCCTGGCTCACGACGCCGGCGACCGACACGACGAGGCCGGTCGACGTCGACAGGAACGCGGCGAACGCCCCCGCGGCGAGGACGGCGGTGAGGCCCTCTGCGACCGGGCCGTCGAAGAGCCGGCTCGGCAGCTCGAGCACGACCGAGTCGGCGCGGCCCGCGGCGACGAGGTCGGAGGCGACGTAGCGCCCGATGACGCCGTAGACGACGGGCAGCAGGTAGAAGCCGGAGAGGAGCACGAGGACCGCGAGCGTCGTCCGCCGCGCGGCCCGGCCGTCGGGGTTGGTGTAGAAGCGGACGACGACGTGGGGAAGGCCCATCGTCCCGAAGAAGGTCGCCAGGACGAGGGAGTACGTCAGGTAGAGGGCGTGGTCACCCTGGAGCGGCTCGACCCAGTCGGTGACGAACACCGCGCCGGCGGCGGGGTCGTCGCTGCGTTCGCCGACCGCGCCGAGCAGGAGGAAGAGGGGCGTCAGCAGGGCGAGCAGCTTGAGCCAGTAGTGGAAGGCCTGCACGAGGGTGACGCTCCGCATGCCGCCGGGGAGGACGTTGAGACAGACGACGACGGCGACGGCGAGCTGCCCGACCCACGACGGCGCCCCGGTCAGGGTGCGCAGCGTCAGGCCCGCGCCCTGGAACTGAGGGATGAGGTAGAGCAGGCCGATCGCGACGACGAGCAGGCTCGACGCCCGGCGGGCGACGACGGACTCGAGGCGCAGCTGGGCGAAGTCGGGCAGCGTGTAGGCCCCCGACCGGCGCAGGGGCGCCGCGACGAACACGAGCAGCAGGAGGTAGCCCGCGGTCCAGCCGATCGGCAGCCAGAGCATGTCGACGCCACGCGCGAGGATGAGCCCGGCGACCCCGAGGAACGATGCGGCAGAGAGGTACTCACCGCTGATGGCCGAGGCGTTGAGCACCGGGCTGACGCCGCGGGAGGCGACGTAGAAGTCGCTCATGGTCCGCGAGAGCCGCAGCCCGAACGCGCCGACCGCGAGGGACGCGATCGAGACGAGGACGACGGCGACGATGCTCGCGGCGTTGTTCACCGGTGACGCACCCGGGTCACCGGCCGTCGAGCAGGTCGCTGAACGTGGCCTCGTTGCGCTCGGACCGCCGCACGTAGAACGCGCCGAGGCCGATGATCTCGGCGAACGCGACGACCGTGAGCAGGATCCACGGCAGCGGCACCCCGAGCAGGTCGATCCCGGCAAGGCCGGGGACGGCCGTGAAGAGCAGGGGCAGCAACCCGAGCGTCAAGGCGAGCACGAGCAGGACGCCGAGGGCGAGGCGGAGCTGGCTGCGCATGAGCGAGGTGATGTAGACCTCGCCGAGCCGGGTCTGCTCGTCGATCTCGGATGCGATCGAGACGTTGCGGGTGCGCGCGGCCGACGTGCGGGGGCTCGTGACGCGGACCCGCGCTCGGGGGGCCTCGGGCGTCATGACCCACCGCGCCCGAGCGGCTGGGCACGTCGCACGAGCAGGTCGCGCAGCGCACGCGTGTGGCGCCGGCTCACGACGAGCTCGTGGCCACCGACGACGACGGTCGTGCGCCCGCCCTCGGTGCGCCACTCGGTGATGTGGCCGAGCGCGACGAGCGAGGACCGGTGGATGCGGACGAACCCCGCCTCGCGCCACTGGTCGGCGAGGGTGGTGAGCGGCACCCGGACGAGGTGGCTCTCGCTCGCCGTGTGCAGGCGGGCGTAGTCGCCCTGCGCCTCGACGTAGAGGACGTCGGAACGCGCCACGAGCCGGCTCACCCCGGCCAGCTCGACGACGATGGTCTCGTCGCCCGTCGCCGCGGACGTCTCACGCCCGTGGATCTGCCGGACGACGCGGCGCACCGCCTGGTCGAGCCTCTCGTCGCGCACCGGCTTGAGGACGTAGTCGACGACGTTGAGCTCGAACGCGTCGACCGCATGCTGCTCGTGGGCGGTGACGAAGACGATCGGGGGCTGGGTCGTGAAGCGCGACAGCACCCGCGCGAGGTCGAGGCCGTTGAGGCCCGGCATCTGCACGTCCATGAAGATCGCGTCGACCTGCCCTTCGTGGAGCACGCGCAGCGCCGCCTCCCCCGACCCGGCCGGCACGACTTGGCGCACGCACTCGTGGCGGCCGAGCATCCACGTGAGCTCGTCGAGGGCGGGTGCCTCGTCGTCGACGGCCAGCACCCGCAGCAGGGGCGCGAGCTCGGTGTCCGGGGTCGTGGTCACACGTGCACCCCCGGACGAAACTTCGGCAGCCGGACGACGACCTTGGTGCCGGCGCCGGGCGCCGTCTCGACGACGAGACCGTAGTCGTCGCCGAAGGCGGTGCGCAGGCGCTCGTCGACGTTGGCGAGGCCCACGGAGTCGCTGCCCGGGTCGCCCGCGAGGACCCGGCGCACCCGCTCTGGGTCCTCGCCGACGCCGTTGTCCTCGATCGTCACGACGCACTCGTGGTCGGCGTCCTGCGCGAGGATGCTGATCTCACCGCTGCCTGCCCGGCCCTCGATGCCGTGCTGCACGGCGTTCTCGACGAGTGGCTGGAGACAGAGGAACGGCACGACGACGGGGAGCACCTCGGGCGCGACGCGGACCGTCACGGTGAGCCGGTCACCGAAACGGGCCTTCTCGATGACGAGGTAGGCCTCGATGGACCGCAGCTCCTCTGCCAGGGTCGTGAACTCGCCGTGCCGCCGGAAGGAGTAGCGGGTGAACTCGGCGAGGTCGACGAGCAGCTCCCGGGCCCGCTCGGGGTCGGTGCGCGTGAACGACGCGATCGCGGTCAGCGAGTTGTAGATGAAGTGCGGGCTGATCTGCGCCCGGAGGGCGCGCACCTCGGCCTCCATGAGCCGGGTCCGCGAGGCGTCGAGCTCGGCCAGCTCGAGCTGTCCGGAGACCCAGCGCGCCACCTCGTTCGTGGCCCGGACGAGACCCGCCGAGGCACGGCCGGTGAAGACCTGCAGCGTCCCGACGACCTTCTCGTCGACGTCGAGGGGCGCGACGATCGCCTGGCGCACGATGCACGAGGGCTCGGCGCACGCGACGTCCGCACCGTCGACGACGGTCGTCCGGCCGTGGCCGAGCGTCCCCGTGGAGATGACGACGGGCTGGTGGGCGTGGTGCGAGCGACCGCCCTCCCATGCGAGCAACGCGCTCGTGTCGGTCATGGCGACCGCCGGTGCTCCGAGGAGCGACCGGAGGTGCTTGAGCGAGCGCTCGGCGGCCGCCGGCGTCAGGCCCATCCGCAGCGGGGGCGAGGCCAGCAGAGCCGTGTGCAGGGTGCGGTACGTCGCCCGGTCGGCCTCGGTGCCGAGGTGACCGCGACGCAGCAACGCGCCCCACGAGCTCATGCCGACACTGTAGGCGGTCACCCCGCGCCGGGGGCGCCGTCCTCGCGACCCGCGGGACCGACCCCGACCGCCCGGCGGAAGACACCCCGCGACGGGGCGAGAGTGGACTCAGGCGTCGTCGCCCTCGTCGGCGGCGACGTGCCAGAGGCCCGAGCGACGCTCGGCCTCGAGCTCCTCCTGCGTGGCCGCGCGGGCGGCGTAGCGGTCCTTCTGGGCCTCGCGCTTCTCGTCACGGGTGGGCCGCGAGGACTCCGCGAGCCGCAGGTCGGTGCCACGGGTGCCGAGCAGCTCGGCGCCGGCCTGCAGGGTCGGCTCCCAGTCGAAGACGACGGCGTCCTCAGCGGTACCGATGACGACGGTGTCGCCGGCCACGGCGCCGACCTTGTAGAGCTCCTCCTCGACACCGAGACGGCCGAGCCGGTCGGCGAGGTAGCCGACGGCCTCGTCGTTGGAGAAGTCGGTCTGGCGCACCCAGCGATAGGGGCGCTCGCCGGCGACCCGGAAGATCGGCCCGTCCGGACCGTTCTCCTTGACGATGCTGAAGCCCTTGTCGTCGACGGACTTGGGGCGCAGCACGACGCGCTTCGGCACGGCGGCCTCGGCCTCGATCTCGGCGCGGGCGGCATCGACGTGGCGGGCCATCGCGAAGCTCAGCTCGCGCAGGCCCTGGTGGGCCACCGCGGAGACGATGAAGACCTCGATGCCGCGCGCCTCGAGGTCCGGCTTGACCATCTCGGCCAGCTCGCGGGCCTCGGGCACGTCGGCCTTGTTGAGCACGACGATCCGGGTGCGGTCGGCGAGCGGCTTGCCGCCGAGGTCGGCGTCGGGCACGTAGAGCGACAGCTCGTTCTCGATGACGTCGAGGTCGCTCATCGGGTCACGGCCGGGCTCGAGGGTCGCGCAGTCGATGACGTGGACGAGGACCGAGCAGCGCTCGACGTGGCGCAGGAACTCGAGGCCCAGGCCCTTGCCCTCGTGCGCGCCGGGGATGAGGCCCGGGACGTCGGCGACGGTGAATCGGGCCGAGCCAGCGGTGACGACGCCGAGGTTGGGCACGAGCGTCGTGAAGGGGTAGTCGGCGATCTTCGGCTTGGCGGCCGACAGCACCGAGACGAGCGAGGACTTGCCGGCGCTCGGGAAGCCGATGAGCGCGACGTCGGCGAGGGTCTTGAGCTCGAGCACGACGTCGACCTCCTCACCGGGCTCGCCGAGGAGCGCGAAGCCGGGCGCCCTGCGGCGGGCCGACGACAGCGCCTTGTTGCCGAGACCGCCGCGGCCGCCACGGGCGATGACGTGCTCGGTGCCCATGCCGACGAGGTCCATGACGATGCGCCCCTCGCCGTCCTTGACGACCGTGCCTTCCGGAACCGACAGCACGAGGTCGTCGCCGTCGGCGCCGTTCTTCTCGTCGCCGGCACCGGGCAGGCCGTTGACCGCCTTGCGGTGCGGGTGGCGGTGGTAGTCGAGCAGGGTCGTCGCCTGGGGGTCGACGCGCAGGATCACGGAGCCGCCGTGCCCGCCGTTGCCGCCGTCAGGACCGCCCAGCGGCTTGAACTTCTCGCGCTTGACGGAGGCGACGCCGTGCCCCCCGGCGCCGGCGCTGAGGTGCAGCACGACGCGGTCGACGAAGGTCACAGCCATGGGGGTCACTCTTCCAGATCAGGGTGGGCGGACGGCATACGCAGGTGGTGCCGGGGAGGTGGCACTCGCGAGCTTGCGAGTGACTGCCACATCATTCCGGAGCGAGTGCCGCGTGCCCGGGAAAGGCGGAAGGGCGGGCCACGCGGGCCCGCCCTTCCGGTACACACTCAGTGGGTGATCAGGTGATCACTCAGCAGCGGCCGTCTCCGGCTGCTCGATGTTGACCGTCTTGCGGCCGCGCTTGGAGCCGAACTTCACGGCGCCGGCGACGAGGGCGAAGAGCGTGTCGTCGCCACCGCGACCGACTCCCTCACCCGGGTGGAAGTGCGTGCCGCGCTGACGGACGAGGATCTCGCCCGCGTTGACCTTCTGGCCACCGAAACGCTTGACGCCGAGGAACTGTGCGTTCGAGTCGCGACCGTTGCGGGTCGAGGACGCACCCTTCTTGTGTGCCATGTCAGTCCTTCTCTCGTGAGTCTCTGGGTTCCGGGTGGATCACGCGTTGATGGCGGTGATCTTGACCTGGGTCAGCGGCTGACGGTGGCCCTGACGCTTGCGGTAGCCGGTCTTGTTCTTGTACTTCATGATGACGATCTTGGGGCCCTTGGCGGCCTTGACGACCTCGGCCTTCACCGACACCTTGGACAGCTTGTCGGCGTCGGACGTGACCGTGGTCCCGTCCACGAGGAGCAGCGGCGTGAGCTCGATGGCATCGCCGGGCTGACCCGTCACCTTGTCGACGAGCAGGACATCGCCCACCGACACCTTCTCCTGGCGACCGCCAGCGCGAACAATCGCGTACACAGTGAAACTCACTCTCTCATCAAGGGTTGGTATCGCCGCTTTCGGCACCGGCCCGTCAACACGGGCCCGGTGGGCGCACCAAGGGAAAAGATTACCGGCTGGGAGGTCCCACCTCCAAACCGAGGTCAGGCCCCGCCGGTGCTGCCCGACTCGCCGCCGGACTCGTTGCTCGCCCGCGGCGGGCCGGCCGGGGCGACCACGCGGCCCCGACGACGGCGTCCTCGGGTCGCGGGCGCCGCCGCGGCAGCCGCCTCGGGCGCCTCGGGCGCCTCGGGCGCCTCGGGCGCCGAGTCGTCCGTGGTGTGGTCGGAGACGGTCGTGGTGCCGGTCGTGGTGTCGGCGACGTCGGACTCGAGCTCGACGTGCGTGCCACCCTGGGTCGCCTGCTCGTCGGCGGGGTCGACGTCGTGAGCGTCGTCTCCCGACCACGGGCCGTCGTCCTCGGGGAAGGCCTTCCCGCCGTGGACCTCGGCGCTCATCTCGGCGACGGCCTCGGCGGCCGCCTCCCCCGCGGGCTGGCCGGAGGCGCTCTTGAGCGCGGCCGCGTGGGCCGCTGCCGCGATCTGGGCGGCCGTGGGGCCGTTGCTCTTGGACTCCGCCTGCGGTGCCTGCTGCGACTGCTGGCTCGCCTGCTGCCCGCCGTTGCCCTGGGCGCCGCCCTGGCTCGAGGCCTGGCCGGCGCCCTGGCCGCGGCCACGACGACGGCTGGTGCCACCACCTCCGCCGTTGTCGCCCTGGCTCTGCTCGTGCGCGTGGGCGCCCTTGTCGACGGGGTCGGTGTGGATGATGAAGCCGCGGCCGTTGCAGTGGTCGCACGTCTCGGAGAAGACCTCGATGAGGCCCGACCCGACGCGCTTGCGGGTCATCTGGACAAGGCCGAGCGAGGTGACCTCGGCGACCTGGTGCTTGGTGCGGTCCCGACCGAGGCACTCGAGCAGGCGACGCACGACGAGGTCGCGGTTGCTCTCGAGGACCATGTCGATGAAGTCGATGACGATGATGCCGCCGATGTCGCGCAGCCGGAGCTGGCGCACGATCTCCTCGGCCGCCTCGATGTTGTTCTTGGTGACCGTCTCCTCGAGGTTGCCGCCCGAGCCGACGAACTTGCCGGTGTTGACGTCGACGACCGTCATCGCCTCGGTGCGGTCGATGACGAGGGAGCCGCCGCTCGGCAGCCAGACCTTGCGGTCCATCGCCTTGGAGAGCTGCTCGTCGACCCGGTGGTGCGTGAAGAGATCCTCCTCGGCGGTCCACTTCGTGACGCGGTCGGCGAGGTCGGGCGCGACGGAGGAGATGTACGGGTGGATCTCGTTCCACGCCTGGTCGCCGGCCACGACCAGCTGCTTGAAGTCCTCGTTGAAGACGTCGCGGATGACCCGGACCGTGAGGTCGGGCTCACCGTGCAGGAGCATCGGGGCCTGTCCGCCGGTGACCGACCCGGCCGCACCGTTCTTCTTCTTGCCCTTGCTCTTGCCGGCGCGGGGGGTGGACGCAGCCTCGGCCTTGGCCTGGATGTCCTCCCACGTGCGCGTCAGTCGCTCGACGTCGGCACGCAGCTCCTCCTCGCTGGCCCCCTCGGCCGCGGTGCGCACGATGACGCCGGCCGAGTCCGGCACGACGTCGCGCAGGATCTTCTTGAGGCGCGCGCGTTCGGTGTCCGGCAGCTTGCGGCTGATCCCGGTCATCGAGCTGTTGGGGACGTAGACGAGGTAGCGACCCGGCAGCGAGATCTGCGAGGTGAGGCGGGCGCCCTTGTGGCCGATCGGGTCCTTGGTGACCTGGACGAGCACCGTCTGGCCCGAGCCGAGGGCGTTCTCGATGCGCTTGGGCTGGTTGGCCTCGAGGCCGGCGGCGTCCCAGTTGACCTCACCGGCGTAGAGCACGGCGTTGCGGCCCTTGCCGATGTCGACGAAGGCGGCCTCCATCGAGGGCAGGACGTTCTGCACGCGGCCGAGGTAGATGTTGCCGGCCATCGAGACGTTCGTGGCCTGGTCGATGTAGTGCTCGACGAGGACGCCGTCCTCGAGCACGCCCATCTGGGTGCGCCCCTCCTTGTTGCGCACGACCATGACCCGGTCGACGGCCTCACGGCGGGCGAGGAACTCGGCCTCGGTGATGATCGTGCGGCGGCGCCCGGCCTCGCGCCCTTCGCGACGGCGCTGCTTCTTGGCCTCGAGACGGGTCGAGCCCTTGACGGCGACCGGCTCGTCGCTCTGGCTGCGCGGCTGGCGCACGCGGGTCGAGACGTTGGGGGTGTCGTCACCGGACTCCGGGGCGGAGCCGGCACGGCGGCGGCGACGGCGACGACGGCTCGAGCCGCCCTCGTCGTCGGAGTCGCCCTCGGAGTCGGCGTCGGCGTCGGACTCGGCGTCGTCCGCGCCCTCGGCGGACTCGCCGCGAGCGTCGGCCGAGCGCCGGGAGTCGCGGGAGTCGCGCTCGTCGGTCTCGGACTGCTGGTCCTGCGCGTCGTCGTCGTCGGCGGCGCGGCCCCGGCGCCCCTTGCCGCCGCGGCGGCGGCGCGAGCGACGCGGGCTGCTCTCCTCGTCGGTCTGCTCGTCGGTCTGCTCGTCGACGTCGGTCTGGTCCTCGTCGGCGACGGTGGGCTCGTCGTCCTCGACGTCGGGGGTCGGCTCCTCCGCCTCGGGCGGGGGCGTGCCACGGCGTCGACGCGTCGGCACGGCCTGGCTCGCGTCCGGGGCCTGGAAGAGCACGCTGAAGCTGGGGACGACGGCTCCCTGGCGGTCGTCGTCGGCGTCAACGCCGGAGGCAGCGTCGTCGAGGTCCTCGGACTCGTCGAGGGCGTCGACGTCGATGAGGTCGGAGAGGTCGATCGCCCCGGGGTCGGCGGCCGTGGAGGTCGCCGTGCTCGCGTCTGCGGGGCTCTCCGTGGTCGCGTCGTCACCCGAGAGCGCGCCGGCGACGAGCTCCTCGACGGCAGCGTTGGCCCGGTCGGCCTTGGTGCGCGATCCACGCTTCGTGGCCCGGGCGGCTCGCGGTGCCCTCTCGGCCCTGGGGGCCTTCTCGGCCGGCGCGGCCTCGGCGGACTCCTCGGAGACCTCGGAGACCTCGGCGACCGGGCTCGGCCCGTCGGTGTCGGGGGCCGGCTCGACCGGCGCGGCGACCGTCGCCTTCTTGCGCGTCGCGCGCTTGCGGGCCGGACGCTTGGTCTCAGGGACGGCCTCAGCCGGGGCGTCGCCGACGGAGACTCCCTCGGGTGCTGCGGCGACCGCGGGCTCGTCGGTGGAGGCCTCAGCGGTCGGGTCGGCCGGAGCTTCGGCCGGAGCCTCGGCGGAGGGCACGATCGTCGTGGCCTTCTTCGTGGTGCGACGCGTGGCGCGGCGACGCGGCGCCGGCGCGTCCGTGCTCTGCTCGTTGCCCTGCTCGGAGGGGAACAGCGTGGCTTCGTCGCCGGTGGTGGTGTCGTTGGGTGCCATCAGGCAGCCTCCCGTCAGGTGCGGTGTGACCCACACGCGGCCGGGGCCGTCGACACCGCACGAGTGCGGTTGCAGTCGTCGCGCCGCGTCTGCGACGGGACGGAAGTCGTCTCGCTACACCCGAAAACGGTTCGCGCTGGGCGCGGCCCCGTGATCGAATGCCGTCGGCGTCCTGGTCGGCAACCATTTCGTCGTCATGACCTGGCAGGTCATTCCAGCGGGTCGGTCACCCGCACGTTTGCGGTGTCGAGCGGTCCCTGCGCCAGTCGCGTCACCAGTGGGGGGCGCGGAGGCTGCAGGTCGGCGATCTCACGCAGCGCGGTCAGAATGTCGTCGGGGCGTACAGCCGGTGTGGTGTGCCGTACGACCATGCGCAGTATCGCACAGTCGGTCCCGACTTCGTGAGTCGTGACCGTGTCGCCGAGCGCGTCGCCCGGGCTCAGGACGCGTGCGGCCACGATCGCGCCGCGCACGTCGAAGGTGCGCGGACCGGACTTCGTCAGCCGGGTCACCTCGGCCGTGTCGCGCTCCATGAGAGCCTCGACGGCAGCCTCGAGGACCTCGAGCGGCACCCCGGCGAACTCGAGCAGCCAGTCGCTCGCCTCGAGACGGTCGGCGAGCGCCCCGGGGGTGGCCTCGACGACCTGGAGGATGTCGATCCCCTCGGGCAGGGCCTCGTCGAGCGCGGCGCGGACCGACTCGGGCTCGACGCGCTGGGTCACCGAGATCTCGAAGTACTCCGCCTCGCTGCCGGTGCCGGTGGCCGCGGCGTTGGCGTAGCTGATCTTCGGGTGCGGGTGGAAGCCGGCCGAGAACGCCATCGGCACGTCCGCCCGGCGCAGCGCGCGCTCGAGCGCGCGCTGGAAGTCGCGGCTCGAGGTGAACCGCAGCCGCCCCCGCTTCGTGTAGCGGATCCGGAGCTTCTGGACCGCGGGGTCCGGAGCCGGACCCTCGGGGACGCGCTGACGTGCCTGACGAGCCATGCCGGAAGGCTACCGGCGTCGGGTCGTCGCCCCGAACGTCCTCACCCCGGACCGGCTCACTCGGTCGGGAACCCCCGCTGCTCGTCGGCGCGTCGCTGCCGCTCCAGCGTGTCGGCCTCGTCGAGGCGGGTCGCCTCGGCGAGCGTCGGCGCGGTGCCGCCCATGCTCGCGGGGAGGAACTTGAGGTCGGGGCCCGTCAGGGGCTCGTAGGCCGCCCGGGCGACCGCGAGCAGGTCGGCCATGACGGCCTTGTACTGCTCGGTGACGGCCACGGGGTCGGCGTCGGGCGCGACGGCGATCGGCTCCCCGACGTTGATGAGGATCGGGACGTTGGTGCGGCCGAGCCGCTTCGGGTGGCCCTTGGTCCAGACCCGCTGCGAGCCCCAGATCACGACGGGCAGGATCGGGACACCGGCCTCGACCGCCATCCGGGCCGCACCGGTCTTGAACTCCTTGAGCTCGAACGAGCGCGAGATCGTCGCCTCCGGGAAGACGCCGACGATCTCTCCGGATCGGAGCGCGTCGACGGCGGTGGCGTACGACGCCGCCCCCGCGGTCCGGTCGACCGGGATGTGCTTCATGCCGCGCATCAGCGGACCGCTGACGGCGTGCGAGAAGACACCGTCCTTGGCCATGAACCGCACGAGGCGGTCGGACTTCTGGGCGGCGAGCCCGGCGTAGGCGAAATCCATGTAGCCGGTGTGGTTGATCGTCATCACCGCTCCCCCGGTGCGCGGGACGTTGTCGTCGCCGAGGACGGTGAACTTCAGCCCCTGCATCGCGAACACCCCGCGGGCGAAACCGATGACGGACGAGTAGACGGGCTCCATGGGGACACTCTGCCCTGCGCCGCTCCGCTTCGGCACGCCGATGGGCCGATCGCCCCTGCCGACGAACACGGGATGACCGTGATCGCGAGCGCGGCCGTGACGCACGCCACGCCGGTCGCGGCTCGAGACGTGCCGACCCGCTGCGGTGGCGCGCGGACCGCGCCGGACGGCATACGCGCGTGGTCCGACCGTGCCGGTCGGCCGGGGGAAAGCCGGTCGAGGGCACCCCGGCGCGCATGGAAGGATTGGGCGCATGACTGACACACCTGCACCCACGACCTCGCGGATCCCCGAGCGACCCACGCTCGACGGGCTCGAGGAGAAGTGGATGCAGGTATGGGCCGACGAGGGCACCTACGCCTTCGACCGCGAGAAGGCCCTCGCGCTCCCCCGCGACCAGGTCTTCGCCATCGACACCCCGCCGCCCACGGCGAGCGGCAGCCTGCACGTCGGCCACGTCTTCAGCTACACCCACACCGACTGCATGGCCCGCTACAAGCGGATGCAGGGCCTCGAGGTCTTCTACCCCATCGGCTGGGACGACAACGGCCTGCCGACCGAGCGCCGGGTGCAGAACTACTACGGCGTGCGCGGCGACGCGAGCCTGCCCTACGAGGAGGGCTTCATGCCGCCCTTCGAGGAGGGCGTCGACGCCAAGGGCAAGGCCATCAAGGCCGCCGACCAGCACCCGATCAGCCGCAAGAACTTCATCGAGCTGTGTGACGTCCTCACCGTCAAGGACGAGGTGACCTTCGAGTCGCTCTTCCGTCGCCTCGGCTTCAGCCTCGACTGGGACATCTCCTACCGCACCATCGACGAGCGCTCGCGCGCCGTGGCGCAGCAGGCCTTCCTGCACAACCTCGAGCGCGGCGAGGCCTACCAGAGCGAGGCCCCGGGCCTCTGGGACGTGACGTTCCAGACCGCCGTGGCGCAGGCCGAGCTCGAGGCGCGCGACTACCCCGGCGCGTACCACCGGGTCGCCTTCCACCGGGACGGCGGCGAGCCGGTCTTCATCGAGACGACCCGACCCGAGCTCATTCCGTCGGTCGTGGCCCTCATCGCGCACCCCGACGACGAGCGCTACCAGTCGCTCTTCGGCACGACGGTCACCTCGCCGCTCTTCGGCGTCGAGGTGCCGGTGGTCGCGCACCGCGCCGCCGAGATGGACAAGGGCGCCGGCATCGCCATGTGCTGCACCTTCGGCGACCTCACCGACGTCATGTGGTGGCGCGAGCTGCAGCTGCCGATCCGGTCGCTCATCACCCGCAACGGCCGCCTCCAGGCCGAGACGCCCGAGTGGCTCGCCGGCGGCCCGGGCGAGGCCCTCTACGCCGAGTCGCTCGCGACGAAGACGACGTTCAGCGCCCGCGAGGCCATCGTGGCCGCGCTGCGCGAGTCCGGCGACCTCGACGGCGAGCCGCAGAAGACCCAGCGCAAGGCGAACTTCTACGAGAAGGGCGACAAGCCGCTCGAGATCGTCACCTCGCGCCAGTGGTACATCCGCAACGGCGGCCGCGAGGAGGCGCTGCGCTCCAAGCTCGTCGGCATGGGTGACGAGGTCGACTTCCACCCCGCCTTCATGCGCTCGCGCTACAAGAACTGGGTCGAGGGCCTCAACGGCGACTGGCTCATCTCGCGCCAGCGCTTCTTCGGCGTGCCGTTCCCGGTCTGGTACCCCGTCGACGTCGCGGGTGAGGTCGACCACGACCACCCGCTGACACCGCCCGCCTCGGCGCTTCCCGTCGACCCGCAGATCGACGTGCCCGAGGGCTACGAGGAGTCCCAGCGCGGCCAAGCGGGTGGCTTCGTCGCCGACCCCGACATCATGGACACGTGGGCGACGTCGTCGCTGACGCCGCAGATCGCCGCCGGCTGGCCGGTCCGCGAGGGCGCCGCCGACGGCGACCGGCTCGGGTCGGACGAGGCGCTCTTCGCGAGCATCTTCCCCTACGACCTGCGTCCCCAGGGGCACGACATCATCCGCACCTGGCTCTTCGCCACGGTGACGCGCTCGTACTTCGAGCACGGCGTGGCGCCGTGGAGGCACGCCGCGATCAGCGGCTGGATACTCGACCCCGACCGCAAGAAGATGAGCAAGTCCAAGGGCAACGCCGAGACGCCCGAGGACGTCGTCAAGGCCAACGGCGCCGACGCGGTGCGCTACTGGGCGGCCTCGGGTCGCCTCGGCACCGACGCCGCCTACGACACCGGCCAGATGAAGGTCGGGCGCCGGCTCGCCATCAAGGTGCTCAACGCGAGCAAGTTCGCCCTCGGCTTCGGTGACGTCGACGGCGACCTTCGTGCCGCCGTGACCCACCCCCTCGACCTCTCGATGCTCGCGGCCCTCGCCGACGTCGTCGACAAGGCGACCCAGGGTTTCGAGGGCTGGGACTACACCCGCTCGCTCGAGGCCACGGAGACCTTCTTCTGGACGTTCTGCGACGACTACCTCGAGCTCGTCAAGGACCGCGCCTACGGCGGTCAGGGCGACGAGGCCGCCGCGAGCGCCCGTGCCGCGCTGCGCCTCGCCCTCGAGACGCTGCTGCGCCTGCTCGCACCGTTCCTCCCCTACGCCACGGCCGAGGTCTGGTCGTGGTTCGGCGAGGGCTCCGTCCACCGCCAGTCCTGGCCGACCCGTGACGAGCTGCCCTCCGGTGGCGAGCCCGCGCTCCTCGCATCGGTGGGGTCGGCGCTGGCGGGCGTGCGCAAGGTCAAGTCGGAGGCCAAGGTCGGCATGCGCGCCGAGGTGCGCACCATGACCCTCGTCGCCCCCGCCGCCTCGGTCGCCCACGTGCGGGCGGCCGAGTCCGACCTGCGGGCCAGCGGCCGCATCAGCGAGCTGGCGTATGCCGAGGGCGAGGTCGTCGAGGTGCGTGACGCCGAGCTCGTCCCCGTCGAGAAGAAGCCCGCCCAGGGCTGACCCACCGAGCGACCCGTCGGTCGTCTGCCGCCCGGACCTATCGGGACGGCAACGATCGGCCGGCTCGGCGACCGTCGACGAGCCCGCTGGCATAGGGTCACTCGCATGTCGAGGCGGGGGGCTCAGGTCACCATCGTGGGTGGCGCCGTCGTCATGGCCGCTCTGGTCGTGGCCGCGCTGGGCCAACCCGTGCCGTTGCTGTCCCGCCCGCTCGACGCGCAGACGTTCACGCCGCTGCCGACCCTGACGTCCCTGCCTCCCTCCGCGACGCCGCCCCGGCCGACGTCGACGTCGACGTCGACGCCCTTCGACCCGTCTCCCGTGCTCGTCACCCTCGTCCAGATCGTGCTCGTGCTGGCAGCCCTCGTGGTGCTCGTCGTCCTCGCACAGCTGGTCCGGTCGCTGCTGCGCCGGCGCCCGCACCTCGAGCTGCACGAGGAGCCCGACTTCGCGATCCCGCTCGTGCCCACCGAGCTCCTCGAGGAGGCGCGGGACCGGCTGCGGGACCTGGAGAGCGGCGAGCCCCGCAACGCCATCGTCGCGGCCTGGCTCGGACTCGAGACCTCCGCCGCCGCGACCGGACTGCCGCGACTGACCGCCGAGACGTCGACGGAGTACACCGAGCGCGTCATCGGCGTGTGGCCGGTCGACTCCGCCCGGCTGGGCGACCTCGCCGCCCTCTACCGCGAGGCGCGCTTCTCGGTCCACGACCTCGGCGAGAGCCACCGTGACCGGGCGATCGCTGACCTCCGGGTCCTCATCGCCGACCTCGAGCAGGTGGCTTCGCGGCAGGCTGCCGAGCGTGGCGCGTCGGCGGCCGCGCGGGAGGAGTCGTCGTGAGCAGCCAGCCGGACGGCATACCTCCTCGGACCCGGCGCGAGGCGCGCGAGGCGCGCCAGCGGGCAGCGGCGTCGGCCGGACGGCCACTCCCCCGCGGCGCGGTCCGCCGGGCGCCCTCGCGGACCCGGGAGATCGCCCTGGCGCTGCGCCCGTGGCGTCGTCGACTCGTCGGCCTGTTCCTGACGTGGGTGGTCCTGGCGGCACTCACGGCGGGGCTCGGTCTCGCACCGGACGTGCCGGTGCTCCTCGTGATCCTGCTCGCCGCCGCGCTGCTCGTCTGGCACCTCATCGACCACACCGCGCCGCAGCACCTGACGGTCTGGCCCCTCGTCGACGGCGACCTCGGCGGGCACTCGCGCGGCAACGACTTCCGCGTCACCAACCTGGCGGGACGGCTCGAGGCGGCCAACACCCGCCGCGAGGGGCGCGAGAGCGTCGTGCACGACCTGCACCTGCAGCTGCAGGTGCTCATCCGCGAACGGCTCTACGCCCGGCACGGCATCGTCGCCGAGGAGGAGCCGAAGTGGGCCCAGGGTGTGACGCCACCCGAGCTGTGGGACCTGCTCGTCGGCCTGCCCCCAGCCGACCTGTACCGTCCCCAGCGCCTCGACCCCATCCTCCGACGAATCGAGCAGTGGTAGCGCATGACCGAGATGAACCTGACCCGGGTCAGTGAGCTGAGCGGTGCCGTCCTCGACGAGGTCGACCGGGCGGTCGTCGGCAAGCGCGAGTCGCTGCGGCTCGTCCTGTCCGGCATCCTCGCCGGCGGGCACGTCCTCATGGAGGACTTCCCCGGCCTCGGCAAGACGCTGGCGGCACGCAGCTTCGCCCAGACCCTGGGGCTCGACTTCAAGCGGGCCCAGTTCACGCCCGACCTGCTGCCCGGAGACATCACCGGCTCGTTCATCTACGACCAGCGGTCGGGCGAGTTCGAGTTCCGCGCGGGGCCCCTCTTCGCCGGACTGCTCCTCGCCGACGAGATCAACCGGACGCCGCCGAAGACCCAGGCGGCGCTCCTCGAGGCGATGCAGGAGAAGCAGGTGACGGTCGAGGGCCGCACCTTCCAGCTGCCCCGACCCTTCCACGTCCTCGCGACCGCGAATCCCGTTGAGTACGAAGGGACCTACCCGCTCCCGGAGGCGCAGCTCGACCGCTTCCTCATGCGCATCTCGTTCGGCTACCCGACCCTCGACGAGGAGTGGGAGATCCTCTCGAACCGGATGGCCCGCCAGCGCGAGGAGCAGGAGCTGCGCCGCATCGTCGACGCGGAGCAGCTGCTCGCCATGCAGGCGGCCATCGAGGCGACGGCCGTCGACGAGTCGGTCGGGCGCTACTGCGTCGCACTGACCGCAGCCAGCCGCACCCACGCCGACGTCCTCATGGGCGCCTCTCCCCGTGGCGCGCTCGGCCTGCTCCTGTGCGCCCGGGCGTATGCCGTCGTCGACGGTCGCGACTACGTGACCCCCGAGGACGTCAAGGCCGTGGCCGTGCCGGTCCTCGCGCACCGCATCACCGTCAAGCCCGAGCTGTGGATGAGCAACGCGTCGGGGCGCAGCATCGTCGAGAGCCTCCTTCGGACGGTCGCGACCCCGTCGGCCCGGGAGCACCTGGCACCGGGACCGGTCGCCGACTCGTCAGCGGGCCCGGCGGCTGGCGGCTGAGAGCCCGTGCAGCCCTGGCGCCCCCACCGGACAGCCACGCGCCGACTCGGCGGGTGGGAGCCGACCGCTGCCCACCAGCGGGCGATCCTCCTCGCCGCCGGCGGCGCGATCGTCGCCGTCGTCGGTCGCCGGGCCGACCTGCTCGTCATCGTGGCGCCGCTCGTCGTCGCCGCGCTGTGGGGCCACCTCGCACGGCCACGCACCGAGGTGACCGCGACGGCGCGACTCGGCGACTCGACGCTGCGCGAGGGGTCGGCGACCGGGGTCTACGTGACCACCGAGCCAGCCCTGCACGACGTCCACGGCGTCGTCACCCTGGCCCAGGCCCCGTGGGTCGAGCGCAAGCCGTCGAGCGGGATCGCCGAGCTCGAGGACGGGGCCGCGACGCTCGGGCTGCGGTCCACGCGCTGGGGACGACGTCGCGTCGGCACCGTCAGCGTCGCGCTCGTCAGCACGTGGGGAGCCTTCCGCGCCGGCCCCGTCGACCTGCCGGACCTCGACTCCGCCACCCTCCCCGTGCCGGCCTCCTTCGACGCGAGCGCCCCGACACCGCACCCCCGCGGCATCGTCGGGCTGAACCGGTCGAACCGGCCCGGGTCCGGCTCGGAGTTCAACACGATCCGCCGCTTCCACCCGGGTGACCGGCTGCGGCGGATCCACTGGCCCGTCTCGATGCGGACGGGGGCCCTGCACGTCACGTCGACGTTCACCGACGAGGACGCCCACGTCTTCCTGCTCGTCGACTGCTTCAGCGACGTCGGCCCTCGCGAGGGCATCGACGGACGCCCGACGAGCCTCGACGTCACGGTGCGGGCCGCCGGCGCGATCAGCGAGCACTTCCTCCGGAGCAACGACCGGCTGACCCTGCGCACCGTCGGCGCGGCCGAGGTCCCGACCCTCGGCGTCGGCTCCGGCACGAACCACCTCCGGCGCGTGCTCGACACGCTCGCCGCGATCTCGCCGGCCACCGAGCGACGCGACACCGGCGAGCACGCGATCCGCGGCGTCGACCCCAACGCCCTGTGCCTCGTCCTCTCACCGCTCATCGACCCGACGATGGTGACGCTGGCCCACACGCTGGCGGCGCGCGGCATGACCGTCGTCGTCGTCGACACGTTCCCCGACCACCTCGTCGCCGACCCGTCGAGCATCTACCAGGCGTTGGCCTGGCGGATCCGGCTGCTGTCGCGCGACGCCGAGGTGCACAACCTCCGGCTGCGCGGTGTCCCGGTCGTGCCCTGGCGGGGCGCCGGCTCCCTCGACCAGGTCCTCCGCGACATCGCGCGCCGGGCGTCGGCACCACGGATGGCGAGGCGGTGACCGTGCGCGCACCTGCTGAGGACCCGCTGCCCCAGGAGCTGCTGCGGTCGACGCGTCCGCCGTCGGTGGCCCGCCGCGTCCGGCTGCGCCGGACCGTGCGGTTCGGCGCCGGACCCGAGTGGTCGCTGAGCCAGCTCGGCGCGACCGGCGCGGCGATGGGCGGTGTCGCCGTCTACCTCGCGAGCCTCTCCCTCGCGGTCGGCGGGTTCGACTCCCTCTGGTGGGCGCTCGTGCTGCTGCCGCTGGTCACGATGGCCTGGGCCGGCTCGGCGGCTCCTGCCGTCTACTGGACCCTGCTGCTCTACGGGTGGTTCACGCTGACCCCGGCGGGGAGCTTCTCGTGGTGGTCGCTGCCGGCCGCCGCCGGCTGCGTCGTCGGCCATGCGGCGACCGCGCTCTCTGCGTCGTCACCACCGGCCGGGTCGTTCACGGCCGCCACCAGCCGTCGCTGGGTACGCCACACGGCCCTCGCCTTCGCGGCGGCCGTGCCCGTCGCCATCCTCGCGGGGCTGCTCGCCGGACGTTCGCCGGGACTCGTCCCGGCGGCATACGTCATCGGGCTCGGCGGGGTGGCCGCCGGCCTGTGGTTCGTGCGCACGAGCCCGCCCGTCGAGCGGGTCTGAGCCGTTCCGTCCGTCGGGGCGGGACGGCCGGCCAGGTCGACGCACCGAAGGCTCGACACGTGGTTTGCCAACAGGCCCGTCCCGATCTACTCTATGATGAAACGAAACAGTTTCGTTTCGTCGGGGTGGGACCGGGGTGAGCATGAGCACGACCAGCGCGAGCACGACGGACGCCGCACACGCGAGCCGTCCGCGTGTCGCCGGCGACCGCGAGGTCGAGATCCTCGAGGCCGCGATCGACGTCCTGCGCGAGAGCGGCTACGACCGGCTCACGTTCGACGCCGTAGCCACGGCCGCACGAGCGTCCAAGGCGACGCTCTACCGACGCTGGCCGCACAAGCGCGACCTCGTCATCGACGCCGTCGGGCTCTTCATCGACTGCCCCGCCGAGCAGGACCCCCACACCGGGAGCCTGCGCGGCGACCTGCTCGCCCAGGCCTGCGCCGACGGAGGCCTCGACGACGAGGTCGTCATCGGCACGTGGGGGGCGCTGCTCCCCGTCATCCACCGCGAGCCAGAGCTGGCGCGCGGCATCCACGAGCGGTTCCTGGCCCCGAAGATCGAGGCCACCCGCACCATCTTCGAGCACGCCCGAGAGCGCGGTGAGGTCGGCGCCGACGCCGACCTCGACACCCTGCTGATGATCCTCCCGTCCCTGTCGATCCATGAGGCACTGCTCTCCGGACGTCGACCCGGGCCGGACCGCATCGCCGAGTTCGTGGACAGCGTCGTCCTCCCGGCCTGCGCCGCCACCCTCGCGCCCGCGCCCAGCACTCGCTGAGCCGGCCTGCGTCGGGGCGACCCACCACCACACCTGCATGCCTTCGAGAGGAACACCCATGTCTTCGACCACGGTCGATCAGGTGGACGAGCCCCAGAGCGACTTCACCTCCCACGACACCCCGCCGAAGCGCCTCGGCCTGGCGCTCTTCGTCATCTGCGCCGCCCAGCTCATGATCGTGCTCGACGGCACCATCGTGAACATCGCGCTGCCCCACATCGAGACCGACCTCGGCTTCAGCCAGGCGAACCTCCAGTGGGTCATCACCATCTACACGCTCGCCTTCGGTGGCGTGCTGCTGCTCGGCGGTCGCCTCGGTGACCTCTACGGCCGGCGTCGGCTCTTCTTCTGGGGCATCGTGCTGTTCACGCTGGCCTCGCTCGTCGCCGGCGTGGCCCAGAACGAGGCGATGATGCTCGCCGCCCGCGCCGTCCAGGGCCTCGGTGGCGCCCTCGCCGCCCCCAACGCGCTGGCGCTCATCACGACGACCTTCCCGGCCGGCAAGGAGCGCAACCGCGCCATGGGCGTCTTCGCCGCCATGTCCGGTGCCGGCGCCGCCATCGGCCTCATCCTCGGCGGTGCGCTGACCGAGATCGACTGGCGCTGGAACTTCTTCATCAACCTGCCGATCGGCATCGTCGTCGCGATCCTCGCCCTCCGCATCCTCACCGAGTCCGAGGACGGCGGCGGCACGCTCGACATCCCCGGCGCCATCACCTCGATCGCCGGCCTCTCCTCGCTCGTCTACGGCCTGACCCACGCCGCGAGCACCTCGTGGAGTGACGCCACGACGGTCACCTACCTCGCCATCGGTGTCGTCCTGCTCGTCGCCTTCGTCGTCATCGAGACGCGGGTCAAGCACCCGCTCCTGCCGATGCGCATCCCCGGCGACCGGACCCGCGGCACGTCCTACTTCGTCATGCTCATCGTTGGCGCCGGCATGTTCGCGATGTTCTACTTCCTCGGCATCTACATCCAGACGATCCTCGGCTACTCGCCGCTCAAGACGGGCCTCGCGTTCCTGCCCTTCTCGGTCGGCATCGTCGTCGCCGCGCAGCTCGCGTCGTTCCTCATCGCCAAGGTCGACCCCCGCTGGATCTCCGGCGCGGGCGCGGGCTTCGCTGCGCTCGGCATGTGGGGCTTCACCCACCTGACGCCGCAGAGCACGTATGCCGCCGACCTGCTGCCGTGGATCGTCGTCCTCGCCTTCGGCCTGGGCCTGATCTTCGTGCCGCTCACCCTGACGGCCGTCCACGGCGTCGCGCACGAGGACTCCTCGGTGGCCTCGGCCGTGCTCAACACGATGCAGCAGGTCGGCGGCACGCTCGGCCTCGCGACGCTGAGCACGATCTTCGTCAACAACATGGGCGACAAGGTCGCCGAGCTGACCGCGAAGCTGCCGCAGGGTGGCCCGGCTCCCTCCAAGGAGCAGCTGGCCGCGGCCCAGAAGATGATCGCCGACGAGGCGTTCACCTACGGCGCCAGCCGCGCCTACCTCGTCGCGGCGATCATGATCGCCGTCGCGGGCGTCGTCACCCTCGTCGCGCTCCACGTGCGACACGAGGAGCTCGCGACCGACGGCGCGGCCCCGGCCCACATGGGCTGACCTGCTCGACCCATCGAGAGGCCATCGAGAGGCCATCGAGAGGCCATCGAGAGGCCATCGAGAGGCCATCGAGAGGCCACCGTTCATGCGAACGGTGGCCTCTCGCCGTGTCAGGGGTGGGGATCGGCCCAGACGGCGGCCCAGGGCACGTCCCAGCCGGCGATGGCGAGACGGCGCTCGACGAAGGCGTGCTCCGGGAGGTCGACGACGCGCCCGACCGACGGCTCGTAGACGTCGAGCTCCTGCTCCCCCGTCGGCGGCAGGACGAGCACGACGTGCCGCGGCGCCCAGGCGTTGCCGACGTAGAGGAGCGCTGGACGGCCGGGACGCACCCGGGCGCGGAGGGCGGCATACGTGTGCCGGAGCCCGACGCGTCCGCGCTGGCGGAACCACGCGAGGTCGTAGTCGGCCTCGGGATCGGCGGCGCCGTACTCGAGCTCGTTCAGCGCGCCCCACGGGGGCGTGCCGAGCGCCCGCGGCCACGGCAGCTGCAGCCGGCGTCCCGCGCCGACCACGGCATTGGTGCGGGACGCGACGACCTGCTCGTAGGCGGCGAAGCGCTGGGCCTCGGTGCCACCGTCCGGCACGTCCCCGTCACGCGCATCCTTGCGTATGCCGTCCCGGATCCACTGCGCGAACATCGGGTTGGCGAGCATGCGGGCGACGGTCAACGAGGCCGACCCGCACGTCGTGCTCGTCTGCTGCACGGGCGCGTGGTCCCCGGCCACGAGCCGGAAGGGAGCGACCACGGGTCAGCCTCCGTTCACGCGGACGCGGCGCGGGCGGTCATGAGGGTCAGGCAGATTCCTTGCGCGGACGCTTGGCCCGCGGCTCGGCCTCGCGACGCACGATCGTCGGGTTGACGTTGTCGAGCACGACCTCGCGGGTCACGACGACCTTGGCGATCTCGTCGTCGCTCGGCACGTCGAACATCACGGGGAGGAGGACCTCCTCCATGATGGCGCGCAGTCCGCGAGCACCCGTGCCGCGCAGCAGCGCCTGGTCGGCGACCGAGGCGATGGCGTCGTCAGTGAACTCGAGGTCGACGCCGTCGATCTCGAACATCTTCTGGTACTGCTTGACGAGCGCGTTGCGCGGCACCGTGAGGATGTTGACGAGGGCCTGCTGGTCGAGCGGCGCCAGCGTCGTCAGGACGGGCAGGCGGCCGATGAACTCGGGGATGAGACCGAACTTCAGCAGGTCCTCGGGCATGACGTCCTGGAAGCTGTCGCCGAGGTCCTTGGGGTTGTGCAGCGGCTGGCCGAAGCCGAGGCCCTTGCGCCCCGAGCGCGACTCGATGATCTTCTCGAGGCCGGCGAAGGCGCCGCCGACGATGAAGAGCACGTTGGTCGTGTCGATCTGGATGAACTCCTGGTGCGGGTGCTTGCGCCCGCCCTGCGGGGGCACGGACGCGGTCGTGCCCTCGAGGATCTTGAGCAGGGCCTGCTGGACACCTTCGCCGGACACGTCGCGCGTGATCGACGGGTTCTCGCTCTTGCGGGCGATCTTGTCGACCTCGTCGATGTAGATGATGCCCGTCTCGGCCTTCTTGACGTCGTAGTCGGCGGCCTGGATGAGCTTGAGGAGGATGTTCTCGACGTCCTCGCCGACGTAGCCGGCCTCGGTCAGCGCCGTCGCGTCGGCGATGGCGAACGGGACGTTGAGCATCTTGGCCAGCGTCTGCGCGAGGTACGTCTTGCCCGAGCCCGTGGGGCCGATGAGCAGGATGTTCGACTTCGCGATGTCGATGTGGTCGTCGTCACGCTTGACGCCCTCACCGGCCTGGATGCGCTTGTAGTGGTTGTAGACGGCGACGGCGAGCGACTTCTTGGCGACGTCCTGGCCGATGACGTAGTTCTCGAGGAAGTCGAAGATCTCGCGCGGCTTCGGCAGGTGGTCGAGTCCCAGCTCGCTGCTCTCGGCGAGCTCCTCCTCGATGATCTCGTTGCAGAGGTCGATGCACTCGTCGCAGATGTACACACCGGGACCGGCGATGAGCTTCTTGACCTGCTTCTGGCTCTTCCCGCAGAAAGAGCACTTGAGGAGGTCTCCGCCTTCTCCGATGCGTGCCACCGATTCGCTCCTGGTTCGTCGGCGCCGAACGCTGGGGTGCACCCGGCAGGCCCCAACCTAGGGGCCGACTCCTATTAGACGACGAGGTGGCCCCCTCCCGCTCGCGCAACGCCGCTTGTCCGCTGATGGCGGACAAACGACGAGGCTGTCACTTGAACGGCGTTCCATTCGAATCGCGCTGTGGCGCATCGTCGCTGCCATCGGTCCGGCCACGCCGCCGACGGGTGAGGAGCCCGAGACCGATCGCCAGCGCGAGACCCCCGAACGTCACGACGAGCAGCCCCACGAGCGCGATGACGAGCATCGTCGTCAGCGACATCCCTCCGCCTCCCACGTCGACAGCCGCAGCACCGGGGAGCACGGCGCCGTCCGCAGCCGGCGCCCGGGCCGGACCGGCGGCAGCCATGAGGGCTCCGGCAGCATCGGTGCCGGTGGCGACGACGTCCTGGCAGCCGGTGCCCGTGAGCTCGCCGCCGGACTCGACGAGGGCGAAGACGTAGCTCCCGCCCGAGCTCACGAGGTCGGGACTCTCGGTCAAGGCCCGGACGTGCGTGGTCTGCGGCGCACTGCCCCGGTGGACCGCGCTGACCGCAATGGTCCAGGCGACCGGACGCGGGTTGTGGTCACCACCCGAGTCGTCCACCGCGGTGACGCGCCCGGTGAGCACGACGTCCGAGTCCGCGACCACCTGGGCGGGCTCGCGGCCCGCGCACGAGGCGAGCGCGGACGAGGGGGTCGCCACCAACCCGACGACCACGAGACCGACGAGCGCGACCAGCCGCACGACATACGTCCTCATGACGCGCAGCGTAGGGCGCGAGCTCCCGACGTGCCGCCTCGCCGGTCGCGCCGTGGCTGGATCGTTGCGGTCAAGCGGACGCCCCGACCGCAAACATCCCGCCACGGCGGGACCCACGCTCATGCCGGCTCCCGCAGGTCCTCCGACGTGCTCGGGAAGTGCCGCCGCCACTCGTCGTCGACCGGCGGGACCGGCATGCCACGGCCCCGCATCGCCGCGCGAATCCTGGACAGGGTCGCTGCCGGTGTGCGGTGGAGGTCCTTGGCGATGACGACGACGATGCGCCAGTCGTTGCCGTCGAGCCACTCGCGCCGGTCGCGGTCGGAGCCCCACTGCGTCTGCGAGTCCACCTGCTGCCACCCGTCGTACTCGATGACGAGGCCGTCGTCCGGATAGCTGAGGTCGAGACGGAACCGCACCTCACCGTGGGGCCAGTGGATCTTGTGGTTGACCACGGGTTCGGGCAGGCCCGACAGCACCATGAGCATGCGAAGGCGCGACTCCATGGCCGAGTCGACATCGGCGCGCACCAACCGTGCAGCCTTGCGAGCCAGCCGCCCACCCGTCCCTCGATGGGCGGTCGCTGCCTCGACGAGCAGGTCGACCGTCACTCGCTTCCGCCGCACGAGCGAGTCGCCGAGCACGACCAGGTCGACGAGGCTGAGCACAGCGGCGAGGTCGAGGAACGTCTGGACCGGGGTCGTGACGGGTAGGCCACGCCACCTCGTCGCCCGCTTCGGGCGGCCGCACCGATGGGTGCGGATGCCCTCGACCTGCGGACGGCGAGTAGGACAGGTCAGGTGCACGAAGCCGTCGTCCGGAACGACCGCTCCCCACAGGCGCGCTGCGCTGTGGTGCGAGACCGTTGCGTCCGGCGCGACGAGGAGGGCTCCCCTCGCCAGCAGGAGCGGCGTGAGCTCGGCCTCTCGGTCGACGTAGACGTCGTGGAAGAGCCGTCGAAACCGTGACGTGCGCAAGTGCCAGTCGGTGACGCCAGGAGGCCGCTGACCTCGGCGGAACGGCTGTGCAGTCGGCATGCCCGATCGTTGCGCGGTCCGGACGGCGTTCGCAGAAGTCGTCCACAGGCCTCCAGACCCCAGCCGTGGTGGGATGATCGCGGCCGCAGCGCCCGGTCCGCCGCAGAGATCCAGCCACGGCGGGACGAGGGCGGGTCAGGCGGACGTGAGGTCGCGGACGATCGCGACGTACTGCTCCTGCGCCGCCTCCGGGGCCGTGCCCGAGAGCTTGGCCCACGCGTCGTACTTCGCGCGCCCGACCGGGTTGGTGAAGCCGGGACGCGACCCGCTCACGTCGCCGGCCGTCGCCTGCTTGAAGAGGCCGTAGAGCCGCAGCTTGACCTCGTTGCCGGGGTCGGTCGTCAGGCCCTTGACCGACTCGACAGCCTGCTCGAACTCCGCACTCGCCATGACCGCACCTCCACGCTCGACACCAGGTTCACCGAACATCCAAGCAGGTACGCCGAGGGCCGGGTCCCGGCGGAGCCCGGCCCAGCGGCACACGTGCTCGTGACGAGCGGGAGGTCAGTCCTCGAGCGAGGCCTTGCGCGAGGCGAGGACCTCGTCGATGAGGCCGTAGGTCTTGGCGTCCTCGGACGACAGGATCTTGTCGCGCTCGATGTCGCTGCGGACCTGCTCGGACGTGCGCCCCGTGTGGTGCGCGAGGGTGTCCTCGAGCCACGTCCGCATGCGCAGCACCTCGTTGGCCTGGATCTCGATGTCCGAGGCCTGGCCGTAGTCGCCGCCCGAGAGCGCCGGCTGGTGGATGAGGATGCGGGCGTTCGGCAGGGCGAAGCGCTTGCCCGGTGCACCGGCGCCGAGGAGCACGGCGGCGGCCGAGGCGGCCTGTCCGATGACGAACGTCTGGATGTCGGGCCGGACGAACTGCATCGTGTCGTAGATGGCCGTCATGGCCGTGAACGAGCCACCCGGGCTGTTGATGTACATGAGGATGTCGCGGTCGGGATCGAGCGACTCCAGCACGAGCAGCTGGGCGATGATGTCGTCGGCCGACGCGTCGTCGACCTGCACGCCGAGGAAGATGATGCGGTCCTCGAAGAGCTTGTTGTAGGGGTCGGACCGCTTCATGCCGTAGGAGGTGCGCTCCTCGAACTGCGGCAGGATGTAGCGGCTCGAGGGCTGGGCCACCGCGAGGCGGTTGGTGGGTTCGATGTTCATGCGTGTCTCCAAGTCCTGGTCAGGCCGCGGTCAGTTCTCGGCCTTGGCGTCGGCCTGGCCGACACCCTTGCCCTCGACCGCCTGGTCGGAGCGGCTGAACACGTGGTCGACGAAGCCGTACTCCTTGGCCTCCTCCGCGCTGAACCAGCGGTCGCGGTCGGAGTCCTTCTCGATCTGCTCGACGGTCTGCCCGGTGTGCTCGGCGATGAGCTGCGCCATCTGCTTCTTGACGTAGAGCATCTGCTCGGCCTGGATCTTGATGTCGGTGGCGGTGCCGCCGATGCCGCCCGAGGGCTGGTGCATCATGACGCGGGCGTGGGGCGTGGCATAGCGCTTGCCCTGCGTGCCGGCCGACAGCAGGAACTGGCCCATCGAGGCGGCCATGCCCATCGCGACGGTGGCGACGTCGTTGGGGATCCAGTTCATCGTGTCGAAGATGGCCATGCCGGCGGAGATCGAACCGCCGGGGCTGTTGATGTAGAGCCAGATGTCCTTCTCAGGGTCCTCGGCCGAGAGCAGCAGCAGCTGCGCGGCGATGGCGTTCGCGTTGTCGTCGCGCACGTCGGACCCGAGGAAGATGATCCGCTCCTTGAGCAGGCGGTTGTAGATGTGGTCGTCCAGACCACCCGGCATGCCGTTGCCGTTGGCGGAGGTCTCCGAAATCACCGTGTCTCCATCGTCGAAGTGGTCCAGCCTCTCGCCACGGGATGTGGCGCCTGGCTGGCTCGTCACTGACCCTAACGCCCGACCCCTCGGCCAGATTTCCCGAACCGCGCCGTGTTCGCCGTGAGCGCACAAACCTGAGCGGGAGGGGCGCAACCACACGCACGGACCCCACCGGTCGTATGCCGTCCGGCGGGGTCGGTGGGTCGAGCGCGGTCAGTCGGTCAGGCCGTTGTCCTGGCCCGAGTCGCCGAGGTCGGAGGCGTCGCTCTCGGGGCCGGTCTGCTCGGACGCGTCGTCGAAGGAGCCGTTGCCGCCGGCCTGGTCGAGCGAGCGGTCCCGCGGCTCGTCGACGGCGTTGCTGCCGTCGAGGTTGCCGCGGTCGGCGTCGTCGCCCTGGCCCTGCGGCGCGGGCCCGTCGCTGCCGTCGTCGTGCCCGGGGACGTTGGTGCCGTCGGCGTCGGTGCTGTTGATGTCGGTGTCCGCCATGCCTGCGGCCGACTCGTCGGTGCTGCTCATCTCTGGCTCCCTCGTCGAGGTGCGTGCCGCCGGACGGCGACCGTAGGCCACGTACCCGGGCCACCGGGTGGACAACCGCGGGGACACCAGCGGGGCCACCCCGTAGGTGGGACCCGGACACGGCGTGAGGCCGGCTCCCGAGCGGGAGCCGGCCTCACGGCGTTCGTGGTGGTGACGGTCAGGCGTCGGCCTTCTCGGCCTTCGCCTCGTCGGTGCCCTCGGCGGCGTCGACAGCCTCGTCCTCGTCGCCCTCGGTGCCGGGAACGGCCTCGTTGAGGTCGATGACGTTGCCGGCGGTGTCCTTGACGGAGACCTTCTCGAGGACCGTGGCGAGCGCCTTGCGGCGGGCGACCTCGGCGACCATGGCGGGGATCTGACCCTCCTGGTCGAGCGACTGGGCGAACTGGTTGGGGTCCATGCCGTACTGCTGCGAGCTCATGACGAGGAACTCGATGAGCTCCTGCTGCTCGACCTTGACCTCTTCCTTCTCGGCGATGGCGTCGAGGACGAGCTGGGTCTTGAGGCCCTTGCGGGTGCTCTCGCCGACCTCGGCACGGTGCTCGTCGTCCTCGAGGCGACCCTCGCCCTCGAGGTGGCTGTGCACCTCGGCCTCGACGATGCTCTCGGGGATCGGGACCTCGATCTTCTCGAGGATGGCCTCGAGGAGCTGGTCGCGGGCCGCGACGCCCTGGGCGAACTTGGCGTCGACCTCGGCCTTGGCCGTGAGGTCGGCCTTGAGCTCGTCGAGCGTGTCGAACTCCGAGGCCAGCTGGGCGAACTCGTCGTCGAGCTCGGGCAGCTCGCGCTCCTTGACCGCGGTGACGGTCACGGTGCAGCTGGCGTCCTGGCCCTCCTGGTCGCCACCGGCGAGGGGGGCGGTGAACTGCTTGGTCTCGTCGGCCGTCATGCCGACGAGCGCCTCGTCGAGGCCCTCGAGCATGTTCTTGCTGCCGACCTCGTAGGAGACACCGGTGACCTCGTCGATCTGCTCGCCGTCGATCTCGGCGGACAGGTCGATGGAGACGAAGTCGCCGTCCTGGACGGCGCGGTCGACGCCCTTGAGCGTGCCGAAGCGGGCACGGAGGTCGGTGAGGCGCTGCTCGACGGCCTCGTCCTCGACCTTGGCCTCGTCGACGGTCAGCTCGATGTCGCTGAAGTCGGGCAGGTCGATCTCGGGACGCTTGTCGACCTCGGCCGTGAAGACGAAGTCCTCGCCGTCGGTCGCGGGCACCTGGAGGTCGGTGATCTCGGGCTGGCCGAGCGGGCGAACCTCGTTCTCCTCGAGGGCCTGGCCGTAGAACGTCGGAAGGGCGTTGTTGACGGCCTCCTCGAGGACGGCCGCACGGCCGACGCGCTGCTCGATGATGCGGGCCGGCACCTTGCCCTTGCGGAAGCCGGGCACCTGGATGTGCTCACCGATGTGCTTGATGGCCGCGTCGAGGCTCGGCTTGAGCTCCTCGAACGGGACCTCGACGGTCATCTTGACCCGGGTCGGGCTGAGGGTCTCGAGCGCACTCTTCACTGCGGGGTACTCCATAGGGGCTGGTGCCGACGTGGTCGTCGACGGTGAACGGACGGGCCAGCGCACCATGCTATAGGCCGCGCGGCGGATGGCTAAATGCGCGGATCGTCCGCCGGGCCCCCGCGCCTATGCTCGGGAGCCATGAGCACCCCTCCCGGCCCCTTCGCCTCCCCCGAGAGCGCCGCCCTGCGCCCGATCCAGATGGTGTCGGTCGCGGTCGGCATGGGAGCCCTGATGCTCAGTGCCGTGCGGATCCTCGTCGACCCGTCGGCGCCCCTGCCGTCACCGTGGGCCGTCGGCATCGTGCTTGCCACGCTCGTCGGGTCGGCCACCCTGATCCGCTACGTCGGGTATGCCGTTCCGGCGCTCCCGCACGGCCTGCCGCGCGAGAACGCGGAGACGACGAGCCTGCGCTACTTCACGTCGACGACGACCCTGCGCACCGCGCTGGCCGAGGCCCCCGTGCTCGTGGCGTTCGCGTGCTCGTTCGTCTTCACCCCGCACTCGTGGCTGACCCTGCTCATCGCGCTGCCGGGCGGGCTCGCGCTCTTCTGGGTGCACGGGTGGCCGTCGCCGCGCACGGCTGCCGCCGTCGAGGCCGGTCTCGAGGCCGACGGCGCCGAGAGCTGGCTCAGCGAGGCGCTCGGCTTCCGCTGAGCCCGAACTGACGTATGCCGTGTGGCGCGGGCTGAGGGACCGGCGCAGTCAGTCGACGGTCCCGCCGCTGCGCCAGTAGAACCCGTCGGCCCGGTCGAGGAAGCCCTCCTCGACGAGGTAGCGGCGCAGGGCCGCGACGTCGGGGTGGAAGGCGCGCAGGCGGTTGTTGACCTGGCTCTCGTCGTAGCGCTCGCCGGGCTCGAACTCCTGCGACAGCAGGTCGAGGACGACGAGGCGCTTGCGGATCTTCGTGGGGATGCTCGTCAGGGTGCCGTCGGCGGCGAGGAACGAGCGGAGGACGGCGTCGCGGTCGCGGAGGGCGTCTTGCAGGTCTGGGCGGAACATGCGACCCACGCTAGGAAGCGGGGCGTGCCGACGCCAAGGGAGTTTTGGAGCGGGCGACGAGAATCGAACTCGCGTGATCAGTTTGGAAGACTGAGGCTCTACCATTGAGCTACGCCCGCGGGGCACCGGTCTTGCCGGCGATCCGAGGCGTCAGCCTACTGGTTCGCGCCCGATGCACAGAAATCGACCCGCCCGCGCCGCGTGGGAAGAGGTCGGTTCGCCCGCCGGTTGTCGGCTACGATTCCGACGCCACGGGGTGTGGCGCAGCTTGGTAGCGCATTGCGTTTGGGACGCAAGGGCCGCAGGTTCAAATCCTGTCACCCCGACTTCGCGAAGCGGGGAAGGAAGCAGCCGACGCAGTCGGCCCTCCTTCCCCGCTTCGCTGCGTCGGGGAGACAGGATGCCGGGAGGCCGAGCAGGCGCGGCGAGGAACGAGCCGCGGCAGCGAGGCCGGCGTCCTGTCTCCCCGAGAGGCAGCGACGCGGCTCGGTCCGAAGGTCGTGGAGATCATCCGGCACCAGGCGCCGAAGGAACTCCTCGACCTGCCCGGCTGACGGTCGCACGGCTAGGGCAAGAGGTCCAGGCGCAGCTCATTGATCGTGCGCCCGGCCGCGATCCCCTTGGCCTCGAAGCCGTCCCGTGGCCGCCACTGCGGCCGGTCGATGCGATGGGCCTCGAAGCGCGGGTGTGCCGCGACCTCGGCGAGCGCGTGCTCGGCGTAGAAGTCCTGGTCGGTGGCGATGAGCACGTGGCCGCGCGGCTTGAGCACGCGCGCGAGCAGGTCGAGGTTGGCGGGGCTGACGAAGCGCCGCTTCGTGTGCTTCTGCTTGCGCCACGGGTCGGGGAAGAAGAGGTGGACGGCGTCGAACGTGGCATCGGTGACCCGCTCCTCGAGGAAGAGCACGGCGTCGCCGATCTCGACACGCAGGTTCGGCACCCCCGCCTCGTCGGCATCGGCGAGCATCCGGGCGAGTCCCGGGGTGTGGACGTCCATGGCGAGGATGTCGCGCTCGGGGAACGCGGCGGCATACGCGATCGCGGCGTGGCCGTGGCCGCAGCCGATCTCGAGCACGACGGGGGCGGTGCGCCCGAACGCGGCAGCGGGCTCGAAGGGCCCGTCTGGCACGGAGCGCGCGGGCGCGAGCCGCTCGACGCGGTCCTTGGTCAGGGACGACAGCCGGCCCCGGCGCACGAAGGTGCGGACGCGCGCGGGCGCGACGCCGGGCGGCAGGTCGGGCACGACGTGCTCCTTGCGCCGGTCGGGGCCGGCCTCGCGGGTCGGCGTCGTCGCTTCGGTGGGGTGCTCGCTCACGCAGGCATCGTAGTGACGGGCGGCGTCCACCCGAAGTTCGCGGCGGCACGCCTGCTCCGAGGAGGCCCGCGGGGCTACGGTGACAGGTGCACGGGGGCCACGAGACGGTCCTCGACGACGGAAAGGCTAGTCATGGGCGTCTTCGACAACATGAAGGACAAGGTCAGCGGGCTCGTCGACCAGCACGGCGACCAGGTGGGCGACGGCGTCGACAAGGCCGGCGACCTCGTCGACGAGAAGACGGGCGGCCAGTACGCCGACAAGGTCGACCAGGGTCAGGACGGCCTGAAGAACGCGCTCGACGGCCTCGACGGCCAGGACGACGACATCAACTGATCGTCACGGCCCCGCGCGCCGGGACGCGAGAGGCGGTGACCCGGCCGGGTCACCGCCTTCGTCGTGCACCGTCCGGGCCCCCGGAGGGTCGCGACCCGTCAGGTGCGCCAGATCGTCACGACGGCGCGGTCGTCGCCGAGACCGGCCGCGGCCTGGTCGCAGAGCCGCTGGGCGAGCCCCTCGAAGCCGGTGCGGATGAACGACTCGGCGCGGCCGAGCATGCGGTCGATGCCGTCGACGAGGGCCTTGTCGCGGGCCTCGATGACCCCGTCGCTGTAGAGCACGAGGGCGTCGCCGCGACGGATCGTGCCGGTCTCGCGGGGGTACTCGGCGTGGTCGATGACGCCGAGCAGCGGCCCGCGACCACCGGAGAGCATCCGCCAGCGGCCCGACCCGGCCGCGAACTGCGCGGCGGCGGGGTGGCCGGCGTAGCCGATGGTGAAGTTGCCGGTCTCGAGGTTGACGGCGACGTGCACGGCCGTCGCGAAGCCCTCGGGCCAGCGCAGTCGCAGCAGGTGGTTGTTGGCGGACTGGAGGAAGCCCCGCTCGCTCATCTCGCCGAGCAGGCCCCCCAGCGCGCCGGAGAGGAGCAGCGACCGGGCCCCGACCTCGCGACCCTTGCCGGAGACGTCGACGAGGGCGATCTCGAGGGTGCAGCCGTCGGTGGAGCGACTCGCGACGACGAAGTCGCCGGCGAAGCTGTCGCCGTACGCCGACTCGAGCGCGACCTCGGCCCCCCACTGCGCGGGCAGCGGCGGCAGCTCGCCCTGGGCGCGGAGCCGGTCGCGCATGTCGACGAGCATCGACTCACCCGTGACCCCGACGACGCCGACCTGGGCCCTGGCGTGCGAGAGCCAGATCATGAGCAGCATCGTGACGACGGTGACGATCTGCGCCCCCGTGGTGGTCGGCTTCACCGGACCGAGGTAGGCCCCGAGGATCGCCATGGCTAGGAAGAGGCCGATGTAGACGACGAGCAGGTAGCGCGGCTCGAGGAACAGGCCGGCGGCCACGACGATGAGGCCGTAGACGCCCCACGGGACCACCGTCGGCCACACGAAGACGGCCGCCGTCGCGAGGATGCTGAGGAGCAGGAACGCCGTGACGACGACCCAGGGGGCACGGCTGAGCCACGGGCCCAGGAGTCGGAGTCGTCGCATCGGTCCGGCAGCGTAGCGCGGGCGTCGAGAGACGGAGCTCTCGTTGTGGGCCACGTGCCTCCCTTGCGGCGATGAAGGGGGACGGCGGACGTCGCGACGTCAGCGTGCGTCCGAGTCCGGCAAAGCCGGCAAGTCCCCCGTGGTCTCGTACGCGGAAACCATACCCAGACGACGGCTGTGGCGCGCCTCATCCGTGAACTTCGTCGCCACGAAGGTGTCGACGATCTCCTTGGCGACGTCGTCGGCCGTGAACCGCGCCCCGATGGAGACGACCTGCGCGTTGTTGTGCTCGCGCGCGAGGCTCGCGAGCTCGGCGTTGTAGGCGAGCGCCGCCCGGATGCCGCTGACCTTGTTGGCCGCCATCTGCTCGCCGTTGCCCGACCCCCCGAGCACGACGCCGAGCGAGCCCTCGTCGGCCGCGACGGCCTCGGCCGCACGGAGCACGAACACCGGGTAGTCGTCCTGGGCGTCGTACGTGAACGGGCCGTGGTCGACGACCTCGTGGCCCGCGTCGCGCAGGTGCGTGGCGAGGGACTGGTGGAGCTCGTAGGCCGCGTGGTCGCCGCCGATGTGGATGCGCATGTCCGTCCTTGGGTGCGTCGAGTGAGGAAGGGTCAGGTGAAGATGGGACCGAGAGTGCGGGTGCGCTTGAGCTCGAAGAAGCCGGGCGTGCTCGCGACGAGCACGCAGCCGTCCCAGAGCCGGGCGGCGTCCTCGCCCTTGGGCGCGGGCGTCACGACGGGGCCGAAGAAGGCGACGCCGTCGACGGCGATGATCGGCGTGCCGACGTCGGTGCCGACGAGGCTGATCCCGCGCTTGTGGCTGCGGTGCAGGGCCGCGTCGTGCTTCTTGTGGTGGGCCTCCTTGGCCAGGTCGACGGGCAGGCCCACCTCCTCGAGCGACTCGCGGATGACCTCGTCGAAGTCGTTCATCTTGCGCAGGTGGATGCGGGTGCCCATGGCGTCGTAGAGCGGCTTGATGACGGAGTCACCGTGCGCCTCGACGGCGGCGATGATGACCCGGACCGGGCCCCACGCCTCGTCCATCCGTGCCCGGTAGGCGGCGTCGAGGTCGTGACGGTGCTCGTTGAGGACCGCGAGGCTCATGACCGACCAGGTCACCTCGATGTCGCGCAGCGTCTCGACCTCCATGAGCCAGCGGGAGGTCATCCAGGCCCACGGGCAGATCGGGTCGAACCACATCTCGACGGCGTCGCGGCTCGTCTTCGGGCTGTCCTTCACATCGGCCATGCGGCCCATCATGGCACTGCCACCTGCCCGCCCATCGCGGTGGTGGACGGGTCGGGGTTCCGTGCGAGGATGGCCCGCGACGACGGCGTCCGACCGACGATCCGTCGCGCCCCCAGCACCCTTCCCAGGAGGTCCCTACGTGCCCGGCAAGAACCTGACCCGCGACGAGGCGGCGAGCCGCGCCAGCATCCTGCGCGTCGACTCCTACGACGTCCGTCTCGACCTGACGACGGGTCCGGACAACTTCCACACCGTCACCACGGTCACGTTCAGCTGCTCCGAGCCCGGCGCCGACTCGTTCATCGACCTCATCGCCGACTCCGTCGAGAAGGTCACGCTCAACGGCGTGGACCTCGACCCCGCCGAGGTCTTCGCGGACTCCCGCATCGCCCTCGCCGGCCTGGCCGCCGAGAACGAGCTCACCGTCGACGCCACCGGCCGCTACACCAATACCGGCGAGGGGCTGCACCGCTTCGTCGACCCGGTCGACAACGAGGTCTACCTCTACACGCAGTTCGAGGTCCCGGACTCCCGGCGGATGTATGCCGTCTTCGAGCAGCCCGACCTCAAGGCGTCCTTCCGCTTCACGGTGACCGCCCCGGCGCACTGGAAGGTGATCAGCAACTCCCCCACGCCCGCCCCGCAGGCCGCCGGCGTGGCCGACGGCGTCGAGCGCGCGACGTGGTCGTTCGAGCCGACGCAGCGCATCTCCTCGTACATCACGGCACTCATCGCCGGCCCCTACGACGAGGTCCGTGACGAGGTCGAGACCCGCAAGGGTGTCGTGCCGCTCGGCGTCTTCTGCCGCAAGTCGCTGACGCAGTACCTCGACGCCGACAACATCTTCGACTGCACCAAAAAGGGCTTCGCGTTCTTCGAGGAGGAGTTCGACCAGCCGTACCCGTTCGAGAAGTACGACCAGATCTTCACGCCCGAGTACAACATGGGCGCGATGGAGAACGCCGGCGCGGTGACCTTCGTCGAGGTCTACATCTTCCGGTCCAAGGTGTCCGAGGCGAAGATCGAGCGCCGCGCCCTGACGATCCTGCACGAGCTGGCCCACATGTGGTTCGGCAACCTCGTGACGATGAAGTGGTGGGACGACCTCTGGCTCAACGAGTCGTTCGCCGAGTGGGCGTCGACGACGTGCCAGGCCGAGGCCACCGAGTGGACGAGCGCGTGGACGACCTTCGGGACGTCGGAGAAGGCGTGGGCCTACACCCAGGACCAGCTCTCCTCGACGCACCCGATCGCGGCCGACATGCGCCACCTCGAGGACGTCGAGGTCAACTTCGACGGCATCACGTACGCCAAGGGTGCGTCCGTGCTCAAGCAGCTCGTCGCGTATGTCGGGCGCGAGCCCTTCGTGGCCGCGCTGCGCGAGTACTTCCGCAAGCACGCGTGGGGCAACACGACGCTGGCCGACCTGCTCGGCGAGCTCGAGAAGGCCTCGGGCCGCGAGCTGACCGAGTGGAGCAAGCTGTGGCTCGAGACGGCCGGCGTCAACACGCTGCGCCCCGTCTTCGAGGTCGACGCCGACGGCCGCTACAGCTCGTTCGCGGTCACGCAGACCGCGACCGAGGAGTACCCGACGCTCCGCCCCCACCGCATCGGCATCGGGCGGTATGCCGTCCGTCCGGGTCAGGGCGGCGACGTGCTCGAGCGCATCGGCTACGACGAGGTCGACATCGCGGGAGAGCGCACCGACCTGGCCGAGCTCGTCGGCCAGGAGCAGCCGGACCTGCTGCTGCTCAACGACGACGACCTCGCCTACGGCAAGATCCGCCTCGACGAGCGGTCGCTCGCGACGGCGCTCTCCCTCCCCCGCGGTTTCACCGACTCGCTGCCGCGCTCGCTCGTGCTCGGCGCGACGTGGGACATGACGCGCGACGGCGAGATGCCGGCTCGTGACTTCGTCCGCTTCGTCCTCGAGTCGATGCCGGGCGAGACGGACTCCACGCTGCTGCGGGTCCTGCTCGGCCAGGTGTCGACGGCGGCCCGGCTCTACACGGCTCCGGAGCACCGGTCCGAGGTGTCGGCTCTGCTGTCGTCGTCCCTGCGCTCGCTCGCCGAGACGGCCGAGGCCGGCAGCGACGCCCAGTTCCAGCTCGTCGAGGCCTGGGCGGGCTCGACGTCCGACCCGGCCGACGAGGCTCGCCTGCGCGCGCTGCTGACCGGGACCGAGACGCTGCCGGGCCTCACCACCGACACGGAGCTGCGGTGGACCTTCCTCAAGGCCCTCGCGGCCCTCGGGGTGGCCGACGACATCGAGATCGAGACCGAGCTCGACCGTGACCCGACGGCCACCGGCAAGGAGCGCGCCGCCGAGGCGCTCGCCGCGCGACCGACCGCCGAGGCCAAGGCCGACGCCTGGGCCAAGGCCGTCGAGCGCAACGACCTGTCCAACCAGATGGTCGAGGCGGTCAGCGCCGGCTTCCGACGCAGCCGCGACCTGACGCTGCTCGAGCCGTACGTCGAGAGCTACCACGCGATGCTCGTCGACGCGTGGGCCGAGCGCAGCGTCGCCATCGGTGAGCGGGTCGTCGGCGGCTTCTACCCGTTCTCGCTCGCCAGCCAGGAGCTCAAGGACGCCTCGGACGCGTGGCTCGCGGCCAACGCCGACGCGGCGCCCGGCCTCGTGCGCACGGTCGCCGAGAACCGCGACACCATCGCGCGCGCCCTCGTGGCGCAGGAGCGCGACCGCCGCGGCTGAGCCCGTGGTGCGGGGCCGTCCGGACGGGCCGCCCCGCACCCAGGCTCCGCCGAGCCCGACTCCGAGCCTTCCTGACCGACCCTGACCGAGACCCTTGACGAGACCCTGACCGAGACTCCTGTGATCGACGCCTTCACGAACCTGACCGCTTTCGGCTCCACCCCGACACCCAGCCCGCCACCCGCCCAGGACCCAGCCATGACGCTTTCCATGCCCGACCTGTCGACCCTGACGTGGGCCGGGGTCGGCGACTGGCTCGCCGGTGCGCCGTTGCTGATCCTGACGACCGTCGTCCTCGGTGTCGTCGCGCGCTGGGTGCTGCACCGGCTCATCGACCGGGTGGTCGCGACGGCGACGTCCCGGCGGGCGGAGCACCTCGCGAGGATCCCCGGCGCCGGGCGGGCGCTACAGGCGGTGGGCGGCGTCGCCAACGCCCGCCACGTGCAGCGCACCGAGACCGTCGGAGCCCTGCTCAAGAGCATCACGACGTTCGTCGTCTTCGGGATCACCGCGCTCACGGTGATGTCGCTCGTGGGCATCCCCCTCGGGCCGATGCTCGCCTCCGCCAGCGTCGGCGGCGTGGCCCTGGCGTTCGGAGCCCAGAGCCTCGTCAAGGACTTCCTCTCAGGCGTCTTCATGATCGTCGAGGACCAGTACGGCGTCGGCGACGTCATCGACACGGGTGAGGTCGTCGGCACGGTCGAGAACGTGTCGCTGCGCGTCACCCAGCTGCGCGACGCGGGCGGCATGACGTGGTACGTCCGCAACGGCGAGATCATCCGCATCGGCAACAAGACGCAGGGCTGGTCGACGGCGATCGTCGACGTACCGATAGCCTACGACCAGGACGTCGAGAAGGCGATCACCGTGATCCGCGACGTCGTCGGCGTCATGGACGACGACGACGCCTTCAAGAACATCCTCCTCGAGGAGCCGAACGTCGTCGGCGTCGAGTCGATCGCGAACGGCGTCATCACGATCCGCATCATCGCCAAGACGATCGCCAACGAGCAGTTCGGCGTGCAGCGCGAGATGCGCGAGCGGGTCAAGGCGGCCTTCGACCGTGCCGGCGTGCGCAGCCCCCAGCCCGTCATGCCGCCCTACGGCGGGGCGGCCCCGCAGTGACCGCCGGCACCGCTCTGGGAGACTGGCCGACGTGACGTTCTACGACGACTTCGGTGGCCACGAGACCTTCGACCGGCTCGTGCGCGAGTTCTACCGCGGCGTCGCGGAGGACCCTCCGCTGCGTGCTCTCTATCCCGAGGAGGACCTCGGACCGGCGCAGGAGCGCCTGCGGATGTTCTTCGAGCAGTACTGGGGCGGACCCACGACCTACTCCGAGCAGCGTGGACACCCGCGGCTGCGGATGCGCCACGTGCCGTATGCCGTGACGCCCGACATGCGTGACCGCTGGCTGCTGCACATGATGAACGCCGTCGACACGCTCGAGCTCTCCCCCGAGAACGACGACCGGCTGCGTGACTACCTCACCCGGGCGGCATACTCCCTCGTCAACGCGCCGGGACCCGACGGCACCTTCTGAGCACGGCCTCACACTCCCGAGGACTCACAGCAACTCACAGCACATTCACGGGTCAGGGTCCTCGAGCCGGGTGTTCTCTGGAGTCAGGTGTTTCCACGGTCGGACCACGCGTCCGACGACGACGGAGGGATGCGGCATGGTGTCGATCAACAAGAAGGTGGCAGGCGTCGCCGTGGTGGGTGCCGCGGCAGCCGCCATCGGACTCGGTGTCTCACAGGGGGCCCGCGCCGACGACGCCACGACGACGACGACCCCCACCCCGACGGCGACCTCGACCTCGACCTCGACCCAGGGAGACCCCAACCAGGGCACGACCGACAGCACGCCGGGTAACGGGCGCGGCTGGGGCCCCGGTGGCCGCCACGGCGGCATGGGACCCGGCATGGGCAAGGGCGTGGACCTCGCGGCGCTCGCAACGAAGCTCGGCGTCGACCAGACCAAGCTCGAGGATGCCCTCAAGGCCGTGCGACAGGACCTCAAGGCCAAACCCACTCCCGGCCAGGGCACGGCGACGAAGCCCGACCCCGCGACGATGCAGGACGAGCTGGCGACGAAGCTCGCGAGCGAGCTGGGCATCGATGCCGCCAAGGTCAAGGCGGCGTTCGCCGACCTTCGCGCTGCGCACGAGGCCGATGAGCAGAAGGCGTTCGACGACCGCCTCGCGCAGGCCGTCAAGGACGGCACGCTGACCCAGGCGGAGGCCGACGCGGTCAAGAAGGCCGCCAAGGCCGGCGTCATCGACATGCACGACGGACCCCACTGACGGTGGGCTGACTGCGCCGACGCAGGGCGTCACACGGGTCCCGGGTGACGCCCTCAGCGTGTCGCGAGGTGCGCCCGCAGGGAGGGCACGACGTGGTTGCGCAGGAGCGGCGCGAGGTCGGCCGGCAGCTCGTCCTCGAGACCCAGCCAGCGCTGCTCGGCGATCTCGGCGAGCGGCGCCGGGGAGTCCTCGGGGAGCAGGTGGGTGACGTAGACCGTTGCGTCGACCCAGGCACCCGGCTCGTTCGCCGCGACGTCGTGGAACCGACCCAGCGGCTCCCCGACACCCGACACGTCGAGTCCGACCTCCTCCATCACCTCGCGGACGGCCGCCTCGCGCGCGGACTCGCCCGGGTCGATCTTGCCGCCGGGCAGCATGAACCGCGTCGAGCCGGCCTTGCGGACGGTGAGCAGGTGGCCGTCCCTCACGAGGCAGAACGCCGCGGTGACAAAGGTCGTCATGCCCCCGACGGTAGTGCCGACTCCTCGGCGGTCTGCTCCCCGGGCTCCCAACGCACCCGGTGACCCGTGATCCAGGCGCTCGAGCGCTCGGTGACGACGAAGCGGAAGACGAGCCGCATCATAGCGTCGCGGACCGCGCGGCCCGCCCGTCCCGGGATCTTCGAGCTGCTGCTGCGCGCACCGGCGGCGACGATGCGCTCGACGCGCGCCCGTCGCGCGGTGTCGTATGCCGTCAGGGCCTCCTCCACGGTGCCTGCATCGCGCAGGCACGTGGCGAGGACGACGGCGTCTTCGAGCGCCAGGGCGGCTCCCTGACCCGAGCTCGGGGACGGCGCGTGCGCGGCGTCGCCGATGACGACCATCCGGTCGCGGTGCCAGCGGGCGACACGCGGCAGGTCCTGGGTGTTGTCGGCCCAGAGCTCGAGCCGGCCGCTCCGCACGAGGTCGGCGGCAGGCCCGGCGTCGGCGGCGAGCAGCCCCTCGAGGTGGTCGCGCCACTGTTCCGGGGTGCGCGCCGCGCGTTCGGCCGGGGTGATCGCCGGGCCGGGGACGTTGACGAACCACACGACGTCGCCGTCTGGCGTCGGGTGGGCTCCGAAGAAGGCGCGCGACCCGAAGACGAAGTGCCACTCCCGGGCTGGGAGGGCGCCGGCGATCGACGTCGCCTCGGTGATGCCTCCGAAGTTCGTCAGCCCGACGTAGCGCGCCGGAGCGGCTTCGGGATCGATGGTGCGACGGACCAACGAGCGGACACCGTCGGCGCCGACGAGCAGGTCGCCCTCGAGCGTCGACCCGTCCTCGAGTGTCACCGTGACCCCGTCGGGGCGGCTCGCCACGTGCACGACCCGGCTGTCGTGACGCACGTCGATCCCGCGTCGCCCGGCCTCGTCGAGGAGAGCCGCGGCGAGGCGGGAGCGCTTCATGGTCACCGCGACGGTGCCGTCGTCGAGCGGCACGCCGAGGCTCATCGTGCCGAGCACGCGACCGGTGGCGCCGACCATGACATTGCGCTCGCTCGGGAAGCCGATCGGTGCGACGAGGTGCCGTGCGCCGAGCAGGTCGAGGGCGTGCAACCCGTTCGAGGCGAGCGTGAACCACGACCCGGCCTCGCCGTCGGACCGTGGCCAGGCCTCGAGGACGACGGGCTCGATCCCGGCCTGCTGGAGGGCGAGCGCGGCGGCCGGACCGGCGATGCCACCTCCCACGACGAGAGCCTTCATCTTGATATCCTTCCTTACGAGAATCGAATGTTTCGAGATTCGAAAGGTAAGGCCGATGTCGTCCGTCCGTCAACCCCCTGACCCCGGCAGGCGCGAGCAGCTCGTCCACGCGCTCGGGGACGCGATGCAGCAGTACCAGCGCTCGGTGCAGGCCTTCGACGACACCGTCGGGCGGGCCCTCGGCCTCGGACCGGCCGATCTGCGGTGCCTCGACTGGCTCGTCGACGGCCCGAAGTCCGCCGGCCAGCTGAGCACTGCGACGGGCCTGCGTCCGGCCGCGACGACAGCCCTCATCGACCGGCTCGCCAAGCGGGGCCTCGTGCGGCGGACGCGCTCTGAGGCCGATCGCCGCACCGTGCTCGTCGAGATGACCGAGCTGGGCCAGACGCGGACGTGGGAGGCCTACGGCCCGCTGGTCCGGGCCGGCCAGCCGATGCTCGACGAGCTGGACACCGAGCAGCTGGAGTTCATGGGCGACTACCTCCGCCGGATCACGGCGCTGACCGACGAGCACCGGACGCTGCTCGCTCGGCACGCACCCGAGCCCGCCTGACCGACGCCACCCCACGGCATACGCCGTCTGGTTCGCGCGCACGACGTGGCGGGCTCACCGGGTCGTGGGCGGACCCGCCTCGACGCGGCGGCGCACCTCGGCAAGACCGCGCGGCCCCGGCTCGAGGTCCCACCAGCTCTCGATCCACCACGTGGCGCCGGCCTGCTCCCAGGCGGCCGGCTGGGCGGGCTCGAGCGCGGTGAACGAGCCCCACGAGTCGGCCTCGATGACGACGTCGTAGGGCTCCGGGGCCAGACCCGCCTCCGCACGGAGCCGGTGCACCGCATCGACCACGGCCGCGAACGCCTCGACGGTCTTCGGCTGCCCGTCGGGCGGATGGATCGCGGGGATGAGGCCCTGCCAGCGCGCCGCCCGCTCGAGCGAACGCTGACGCCCACGCCCGGGCGTCGGTGCCCCGACGACCCAGACGGGCGGGTGGGGACGCTGCGGCGTCGGAGGCGGGAGCATGAAGTCGTTGGGCCCGGCGCTGTAGTGCTCACCGGCGTACGTGAAGGTCGAGGCGTCGCCGAGCAGGCCGGCGTAGATCGCCAGGCACTCGTCGAGCTTGCGGGCGCGCACCGCACGACCCTCGTCGGCCTCGAAGGCCGTCCACCCGGGGTGGAGAGCGCCGAGACCGACCGACATGAACGCCCGTCCGCCGCTGATCCGGTCGACCGAGCCGACGCGGGAGGCGAGGTCCCACGGGCGGTGACGGGAGGCCGGCGTCAGCAGGGTGCCGAGCCGGATGCGCTCGGTGACCATGGCGGCCGCGCCGAGCTGCACCCACGCGTCGACGCCGTAGAGCGCCTCCCAGCCGAGGACGGCGTCCCATCCCCGCTCCTCGCCGAGCCGCGCCAGATCGGCGAACTCACGCTCAGTGGCATACGGGACGACGAAGCCGCTCTTCATCCTCCGTTCCTACCAAGGGGCGGTGACAGCCGGGCACTGGCGACGCGTTGCAAGATGTTGCAGAACTTTCTTTGAGTTTTCGGCGTGATGCGGAACGATGGTGGCCCGTGACGCGATCAGCAACCCAGACCCTGAACCACCCGGCGCGCGACCTCGAGGTGCGCGAGGACGCCACCCCCGTGCACGCCGCGGACCGGCCGGACGCCGCCTGGTGGCGCCAAGCGGTGATCTACCAGATCTACCCGCGCTCGTGGGCCGACAGCGACGGCGACGGCATCGGTGACCTCCCCGGCATCACCTCGCGCCTGCCCCACCTGCGCGCGCTCGGCGTCGACGCCATCTGGCTCTCGCCGTTCTACACCTCGCCGCAGGCCGACGCGGGCTACGACGTCGCCGACTACCGCGACATCGACCCGATCTTCGGCACGCTCGCCGATGCCGACGCGATGATCGCGCGCGCCCACGAGCTCGACCTCAAGGTCATCGTCGACATGGTGCCCAACCACTCCTCCGACGAGCACGTGTGGTTCCAGGCCGCCCTGGCCGCCGGCCCCGGCTCGGCCGAGCGCGAGCGCTACATGTTCCGTGAGGGACGCGGTGAGCACGGCGAGCTGCCCCCGAACAACTGGGAGTCCGTCTTCGGCGGAGCCGCGTGGACCCGGGTCACCGAGGCCGACGGCAAGCCCGGCCAGTGGTACCTCCACATCTTCGACACGAAGCAGCCCGACTTCAACTGGGAGCACCCCGAGGTGCGCGCCGAGTTCGAGTCGATCCTGCGCTTCTGGCTCGACCGCGGCGTCGACGGCTTCCGCGTCGACGTCGCCCACGGCCTCATCAAGGAGCAGGGCCTGCCCGACACCGAGGAGGAGCGCACGACGATGCTCGGCCACTCCGAGCACGAGCACGGCCTCGAGGGGCTGCACGAGGCCGCCCCCGTCGAGGAGGCGCCGCGGATCGACCACACGAAGCGCAGCCCGATGTGGGACCAGGACGGCGTCCACGAGATCTACCGCGCCTGGCGCCAGATCCTCGAGTCCTACGGCACGCCCGACCGCATCCTCTGCGCGGAGGCGTGGGTCGAGCCGCAGGAGCGCGCCGTCGCCTACGTCCGTCCCGACGAGATGCACCAGGCGTTCAACTTCGACTTCCTCACCGCCTCCTGGACGGCCGAGGACCTGCGCGCCGTCATCACCTCGTCGCTGCACGCCGCGGACTCCGTCGGCGCCCCGTCGACGTGGGTGCTGTCCAACCACGACGTCGTGCGCCACGCCTCGCGTCTCGGCTTCGCACCGGGCACGCCCCGCATGAACGGCATCTCGGCGACCGACCCGCAGCCGGACCGCGCGCTCGGCCTGCGCCGTGCCCGCGCGGCCACCTCGCTCATGCTCGCGCTGCCCGGTGGCGCCTACATCTACCAGGGCGAGGAGCTCGGCCTGCCCGACTCCACCGACATGCCGGCCGAGTTCCGCCAGGACCCGACCTTCGCCCGCACCCACGGCGCCGAGACCGGCCGCGACGGCTGCCGCGTCCCGATCCCCTGGTCGGTCCACGGCCCCTCGCTCGGCTTCGGCCCGAGCGACAGCACGTGGCTGCCGCAGCCCTCCGTCTACGCCGACTACGCCGTCGACCGCCAGGAGGGCGTGGCCGGCTCGACCCTCGAGCTCTACCGCTCGCTCCTCGCCGCGCGCCGCGAGCTGTCCCTCGGGACCGGCTCGCTCACGTGGGTCGAGGGGTATGCCGGCGACGTGATCGCGCTGACCAACGGCTCGTCCCGGCGTGACCGGGTGCTCGTCGTCGCCAACCTCGGAGCCGAGCCCATCGCCCTCCCTGAGGGCGCGGAGCTCATCGTGGCCTCCGGGCCGCTCGAGGACGGCCTCGTCCCGACCGACACGACGGTCTGGGCCCGCTGGTCCTGATGTCCTGACGACGGGTCCACGACCCGCCCGCACGTGAGGCCCCGTCCTGCTGGACGGGGCCTCACGGCATACCCGGGCCTGTGGATGACGGCGGAGACGGCGTCGCGGGCTCTCCTACGGTCGGGGCATGACGCGCTACGCCATCGACTCCGACGGGGTGTCCCGGGAGCGGCTCGCGCTGGCGCACGACCCGGCGGAGCTGCGCGAGTGCGCGTCGCACGTGGCCACGGCGACCGCCGGCGCGATGGCCTCGACCGGCGACGAGGGCGACGTGCTGAGGGTCGAGCTCGACCGCTTCCGGGTGGTCCATGCCCACGCACTCGACGCCGTCGCCGATGCTGCCGGCGCCCTGGCCGACCGGCTCGACCGGTCGACGCTCGAGGCCCGGTCGGTGGAGCTCTTCGTGACCGCCGGTTTTGCTGGGGTAGCGGCGAGCAGCACTGTGAATCTTGGTGATCCGGTCAGCGCAGTGGCGCCGTGAGTCGCGTCCACGAGGTCGGCCACGCGTCCGCGGCGATTCCCGGCGACGTTGCGCTTCCCCTCCCGACGGGTGACGTCGCGGGTCTTCGTGCTGCGGCGCGCTCGCTCGGCCGAGCTGCGTCCCGGGCGCGTGCGACGGCCACGATGCGGGGGACGCTGGGACCGCGGCTCTCGGCCGTCTGGACCGGGGACGCGGCGACCGCGGCTCGCTCGGAGGCGGACGAGCTGGGCGCCCGCGCACGCCGTGTCGTCGAGGCGCTGCCCGACGCCTCCCGCTCGCTGCTGACGTATGCCGCCGCGCTCGACCACGCCCAGGCGCGCATCCGCTCGTTGCAGCGGCAGTGGGACGCTCTCGACGCCGAGCACGCGCTGGCTCTCTTGCGGATCGCAGCACTCCCCGATCCGACGGGTGCCATCGGGGTGCTGGTCACTGAGCGGGCTCGGTCGGAACAGGCGGAGGGGCGGGTCCGACTGAGCCGGACGTACGCCGGCGTCCTCGACGACCTGCGCGCGACGGCTCGGCGCTGCGCGAGACTCGTGGCGCGCGCTTCCGACGTGACGTTCTCGTCCGGGGCCTCGGCCAGTGCGGGACGGGTGCGCTCTGCTGTCACCGGCGGACTGTGGTTTGCCGACGGCGTGGTCGCAGCGCGGGCATCGCGCGACGCTGCTCTCGCCGACGGCCTGATGGCACGCACGGTCATGGCCGGGGGTCGCGCGTCGGGCGGGCTCACGGACGCCGAGGTGGCCGAGCTGGCGACGCATGTCCGTGCACGAGCGGACGACCCGGTCTACGCGCAGGCGCTGCTGTCGGAGATCGGGGCCGACGGACTCGCCAGGGTGCTCATGGCCGCCGGTGTGACCCGGAGCGCGTCAGGTGCAGACGTCGACACCGTCCGTGAGCTCCTCGGGGCGTTCGGCTCGCTCGTCATCACGGGCACGAGTCACGGAGCGCCCGTCGGGACCGACCCGCGGACGCGCGCCCAGCTGGCCTCCGGGGCGGCCCTGCTCGCAGACGACCTCGTCGCCGCTGTCGACACGGTCCAGGTGGACCCCGTGGGAGGGGGCCGGGCGACCGGGGCGTGGCTGTTGGGCCAGCTCCTCTCGGGCGCTCGGACCTCGGGTGACCGCCGTCGCCTACCCGGGCGGTTCGCGCGACGTGCAGCCGCCGCGGCGGCCACCGCCGAGATCGCTGAGACGCGCGATGACGACGTCGCCCTGGCGCACGGGACGACGCTCCATGCCGACGCCGGAGCGACGTTCGCGTCGTGGTTCGACGACGGCTCGCGCACCGGTGACCCCGTCCACGCCCTGCTCGGGCACGTCGTTGACGATCCAGCCGAGACGTCGGCGCTGCTGGCCGAACCGCTTCCGGACTCGGAGGTCCCTGCCGGCGCCCTGGCCAACAGCCGGGGTGACCGGATCACCCTGGGTGAGTACCTCGTGCGTCGATGGGTCGCCTACGAGGCCAACGGGATCGAGAGTCATCCCGATCTCCGGCTCTCGACGGACGCCGACCTCGCGAGACTCCTCTCGAGCGTGTCGACCGCGACCGACGAGGGGGCCGCCGAGACCCGGTCGCGGGTGATGCTCGAGGTCTCCCGCACCAGCACCCACGCGATGCTCGAGGCCTCGACCACGCACCTCTACTCGGGTGCCACCGCACCCCTCGAGCACCTCGTCGCCGACTGGCTCTCGGCGATGCGTCAGAACGTCGACGCCGCCCTCTCGACACCACTTTTGGGCGCAGCACCTGCCACGGGCTACGTCCGGCAGACCTCAGGGGGCATGGAGCCGTGGCTCGACGCCGAGGAGCTGACCGGAGTGGTCGGCGCCCTGGCCGTCGACACCGGGATGGGCTTGCGCGCCAAGGACGCCGGCGCGGCATACAGACGACTCGTCGACCGAGAGCTCCGAGCGGCGCAGGACACCGCGGAACGTGGTGGCGACGTGCCTCGCGATGTCGTTCGGCTGGGCTTCCTCGACCAGGCGGCCTCCGCCGCGCTCGTGGCCGTCGCCCGACGGCAGGACGTGCTGAACCGCTCGGCCTGGCAGGGACTTGCAGAGGCCGGTCACGTCATCGAGGAGATCCGTCGCGGGAGCCTGGCGGGCTTGGCGTCGACGGTGCGCACCTACGTCGACGGCGGGACGACGCGCACGGCCGACGACGACCTCGTCATCGCACTGGTCCGCTCCGACGTCGAGCTGGCGCAGACCGAGCTCGACGACGCACGACGGGCCCAGCTGGTGACGCGCATCGGTGCGGTCACCGGCGGTCGCGCCGACGTGCTCCCGGCCGTGCAGCTCGGAGCCGCCCGCGCTCCCCTGCTCCTGACGGTCGCCGAGCTCCGGGCGGCCCGTGACGCCGAGATCCGGGCTGCCTTCGACGCTGCCGTCAAGGACGGCTCGCGAGGCGGCGCCACCTCGGCCGCGGACCGCCTCAAGCAGCGCACCGCCCCCACCGACCGCGTCCGCGTCGTCGACCCATCCGTCGGGAGCCCAGCCCGTCCACTCGGCACGGTCGACGAGACCCTTGCCAGGGACGTCGCCCCTCACGAACGAGCGACTGCTACACGACTTGCGGCCCACGGATACGACGTCACGTTCCTGCCGGCGACCGGGCAGGGCAAGTCTGCCGATGCTCTCATCAACGGTGAGCGCTGGGAGTTCAAAGGAGTGAAGGGGAAGGGCAAGAGCACCGTGGTCGGCCTGCTCAGACAGGGGCGTAGGCAATCCCCACGGATGGTCCTGGACATGGCGGAGTCAGAGTTGTCGCTCGAGGAAGTCCTGCGCCAGGTCGACTACACACTGCGTCGTTACGATGGCATCACCGCCATCCGTGTCATCACCAAGGACGAGCGCATCGTCGAGAGGAGACCGTGAAGTGTCCGGATGGATGATCAACATCGACCTAGCCGTCGATGAGGTCGTACCCCTCCTGCAGGCGATGCCGGGCGCCCAAGCGGGTGGAACGCCCCCACCTGCTGCCGTGGTGTGGGAGGACGAGAGCTCGATCGAGATCTGGGACGCGTCCCCTGATGCAGGTACGGACATCAGCGTCTATGACTTCACGGAACGACGTGGATGGGTGGTCTTCGACTTTCTGGTCGACCGCACCGCTGCGAACATCTGGATGATGGACGATGGCGGCTTGCTGTTGAGCGGGCGAGGTGTCGACCCGGAGGGGCTGGGTCTGGACCTGGCGACGAACCGCACCCCGGTCAGGGTCATCCACCGCGACGACGACGGCGAGACCTCCGAGTGGAGTCCGCTGAAGAACAAGCGGGACGGCATCCTCGAAGACACCGACCGCTGACGGGCCGGTGGATCGCGGGGCACTCCGGGTCGGGAGCCCATCGGTGCACCCGCTGGCGCGCTGAACGGCCCGAATGGCTCCACGCCACCCACCTGGTGACCCATCTGTGACCAGCTCTCGCCACGCTACCCACGGCGGTTCACTGAACGCACGCGGGGCGAGTGTCCTTGACCTAGCATGGGCCTGCCGCAGCGCGCGGCCAGCGGTTCGAGACGACTTCCGGGGGGCGGGATGGACCTGCGCGACCACGATCGAAGCAGTCTTCGGCGCGGGATGCGAGGAGTCGCGCTTCATACCAGTCGAGGCTCCGTGGCGGAAGCGGCTGGGCTCGCAGTGACCTGCGTGCGAGCAACCGCTCGGTCTGGCGTGGCTCGAGCGTGAGTGCAGCCGACGGTCGACGGCGCCTCCACGCGTATGTCCTCGCAGCAGATCCCTGGTGGCTCGAGGAGAGCGTCTCGAGCTACTACGACATCGTGGATCGCATCGTGGTCTCCTACGATGAGGACTCCCTTTCCTGGACCGGCACCCCGCTGCCCGTCGCCGAATGCCTCGACCGGCTGCGCTCCGTCGATCCCCTCGGCAAGCTCGACTTCAGGCCGGGACGCTTCTCGCACTCCGACCGAACCGCGCTTGAGAACGACACCGCGCAACGCCAGGTCGCTCTCGACCAGGCATCCGATGGCGCGGACTGGGTGCTTCAGCTCGACACCGACGAGGTGCTGCTCGACCCCCATGCTCTCTTGGCTGCCATCGACGAGGCAGAGTCCCGCGCGTGCGGAGCGGTGGAGTACCCGGCCCGCTACCTGTACGCCCGGGCCCGCTCCGGCTGGATGTTGGAGGCCACCCGCCCGTTGTGGCGACGACGTGCCGGCTACCCCGGGCCGGTTGTCATCCGCCCCGGCGCCACACTCGTCCACTGCCGCCAAGGCACGCTGCCGATCCTGCGGGTCGACATGTCGGCGGTCAACACCGATCCCACGCATGCGCGGAATGCAATCGTTCACCGGGTGGTGCGTCCGGACCAGGCGATCCTTCACTACAGCTGGGTGAGGGACGACGACTACATGACTCGCAAGGCCGCCTGGTCGGGCCACAGCGACACGTACACGAAGATGCTCCGCAGCTGGCGATGGCGCACGCGCCGTCCCCTGCTGGCCGTCGCGCTCGGCTGGCTGCGAGCGGATCACGAGTGGCACAGGATCACACGGCTGTCGCCGGACCGACGGTACTGGAGAGGCGAGCATGAGTAGCCGACTGGTCTTCGTGAACAACAGCCGCGAAACCTTCACTCCGACGCACAGCGGGGCGATCGCGACGTGCATACGGTCCGTCAGCGAGCGGGCTCTGCTCGATGGGGTGCGACCGACGATCATCACCCGAGCCCACTCGTCCGTGTCGCAGACCGTTCCGTGGGGCAGCACGGTGGTCCTGCCGGCGATTCCGCCACCCCGCAGCGGGTTGGCCGGCAACGTTGACCGTGCTGGACGTCGACTGACCGGTTGGGCGCGGCCGGATCAACGGTCCTACGCGAAGGAGGTCGCGAGGGTGCTCCAGGGCGAGGCGCTCGACAGCGTCGTCCTGAGCAACGACCCGGAACTGGCCGTGTACCTTCGACGCCGGTTCCCGACGGTGCGCGTCGTCCACTGGTTTCACAACTTGGAGGTCTCGTCGGACCGATTTCGTCGGATGTATGCGGCAGACTCCGGCATCATCTCGATGGCGGTCAGCGCCTACCTGGCGCGGGCTGTTGAGCAGGTGTACCGGTTGACGCCCGGTCGCGTCCAGGTCAACCTCAACGGGGTCGATGTAGCGCGCTTCGTGGGCGCTGAGCGGCCAGAACGGGTTCCCGTCATCGGATTCGTCGGCCGGATCGCCGTGGAGAAGGGCGTGGACGTCCTCTTAGATGCTGCGACGCTGATCTCTGATCGCGGAATCGCCTTCTCGCTTCAGGTGACGGGAGACACCAACTGGGGAGAGAGGCACGGGAACTCCTACCTCGACAGCATCGAAGCGCGTATCACGTCGCTGAGGGCCCGTGGCGTCACGGTCAACACGCTTGGTCACGTCACTCACGCGGAGCTCCCGGCGGCGCTCGCAGCATCCGACATCCACGTGCTCCCGTCGCGTTGGGACGAGCCCTGCGCACTCGCGCTTCTGGAGGGAATGGCAAGCGGTCAGCCCGTGGTCGCCAGCGCAACGGGCGGATCGCCGGAGATCCTGGCGGGATCGGGCGCTCTCTTCAGCCGGGAGGATCCGTGCGCACTCGCCGGTGACCTCGAGCGTCTGCTCCGCGATCCAGGTCTACGCCGCCGCCGCGGAGTCGACGCACTGGTGCGCGCGCGGGAGCTGACGTGGCAGGCGACCTGGCAGCGCCTCGACGCACTACTCAAAGGGAACTCACGATGAAGCCCGACGCCACTGCTCCTGACGTGTCGGTGCTCATCTGCACTCGCAACCGTGCGGCTCGTCTCGCTACGTCGATCGAAGCGGTACTGCGATCAATGGACGTGGCTCAGGCCTCCGGGATCTCCAGCGAGCTGGTCATCATCGACAACGGATCCACTGACGCCACACCGAGCGTCGTCGCCGCCGCGGCCGAGGATCCCCGCGTCCGCCGAACGGTGGAGGCCCAGGCCGGCATCGGCCGTGCCCGCGAGCACGGCTGCACCATCGCGCGTGCGCAGGTGATTCTCTTCACCGACGATGACGTCATTGTGCCGGGCCCGTGGGTGCTCACCATGGCTCGCGCGATGCTCGACGGTGATGCGGATGTCGTCAGTGGCGGCATAGCCATGTCGGAAGGACTGTGGCGTCCGTGGATGACACCGACGCTGGCGGCGCGGTACTTCGCCCACAATCCGACCCCGCCTCTCAGCAACCCCGGACTTGCGGGCGCGAGCATGGGCATCACGTCCGAGGTGGCGAGGCGGATCGGGTTCGATGATCTGCTGGGAACTGCCCGCTGGCCCGGGGCGGAGGACGTCCTGCTGTACGTGCAGGCGCTCGAAGCCGGTTACCGCGTTCGCGGAGTGCGCGACGCGCTGGTCGAGCACCGCTTCGACGAGTCTCGCCTCGACGCTCGGCGGCTGCGTGGCATCGCCGAAGGCTATGGGCGGTGCGACGCCTACTACTTCCATCACTGGCTCCATGTTCGACTGGCGATGCCGCGGGTGCGGGAACTGAGCCACCGACTCAGGTACGCCGCACGATGCGTTGTCGCGGGCCGCGACCCGTACGACGAAGTTCTGCTCGACCGGCGACGATCGAGCGCCTTCCATCGCGAGCTGCGCCTCCTGCGTGACCAGCCCCGGCGGTACGCGTTCCGCGGGGTGGGCAGGGTCGGTCGGCCCGTGCCCGACGACGACCTCGCGGCGAGCTTCGAGGGTCCGACACGCTTCCGACAGTCTGGAGAGATCTGACATGCTCACCATCGCGGTCGTCATACCGACGTACAACCGACCTGGACGGGTGGTCGACTGCCTCCGCCACCTCGAGCAGCAAAGCCGGCGTCCGGAACGGATCGTCGTGGTCGACTCGTCGTCGGACAACAGGACCAGAGATGCCCTGAGGGCCTTCCCCGACGTGGTCTACGCCCGCAACCCATTGGGTCGCGGTCATACTCCGGAGTCGCGAGCCATCGGAGTCTCGCTGTGCTCGGAGGATGTGATCGCCTTCCTGGACGACGACGCCAACGCGCGCACGGACTGGCTCGTCGAGCTCGTGCGGAGGTACGACGACGCCACGGTTGACGGCGTGGGCGGGAGCGCGCTCAACGGCTACCCCGGTGAGCGCGAGGAGGGCATCGGCTCCATCGGTTTGCTCCTGCCCGACGGACGACTCACCGGCTTCTTCGCCTCGGACCCGGGCCGCGACGTCGACGTCGACCATTTGCTGGGAGCGAACATGTCGTTCCGCCGGCGGGCCATCGAAGCCGTGGGCGGCATCCATGGGGGCTACCCGGGGACGTGCCTACGTGAGGAGAGCGACCTTGCCCTGCGCGTACGCCAGCAGGGCGGACGCCTCGTCTACACCCCCGACGCGATCGTCGACCACCTGCCCGGCGAGTACGCCAAGGGGAAGCGGTTCGACCGACGGTACGTGTACTTCGCGAACCGGAACACCGTGGTCCTGTTAGGCAGGGTGTACGGGATCGGTTCGCCAATCGTGGGGAGGTATCTCGGACTCGCATCACGTGAAGTCCTGGATGAGCTACGACGCTCGGTCCGCGCGCTGAGCTCCGCTCCGCGTGTCGGGGCCACTGCGACCGCTCGGACCATGGTCGGCGGCGTCACGCGGGCCGCTGCGGTTGCCGCCGGGGTCGCGGCGGGCTTCCCCGCAGCCATGACCGGCATCCGACGCGACCGCGCCGCCATGCGGCGCTGAACGCATGCGCTTCACGTTCGTGTTGCCCGTCGACGAGTACTTCACGCCCGGCTGGTCGGGAGCCGTCGCGACGGTGACCCGGCAGCTCGTCACGGAGCTGGGCCTCATGGGACACGAGTGCGTGGTGCTCGCACCCGACGACGGCGAGGACGTGTATCCCGACCTGTCCGTGACGCGACTGGACTTCGGGCCGGCACATCCACGGCCCGTCGTGGCCCGCAAGCTCGCCAGCCTGGCGGCACGCGTGCGCGGCCTCCCCCGATGGGACTACGCCGCCTACTGGTCAGCGGTCCGACGGGGACTCGACCGAGCCCCGCACGGTGATGTCGTCATCGCGAACGACCCCGTCGCAGCAACCCGGCTGGCTCGTCGCGACCGGAAGGCGCGAGTCGTGCTCTGGCTGCACAACTTCCCGGACAGCCAAGCCACCGAAGCGCTGCGCGACGTTCCCGACGAGGTGCTGGTCCTCGCCGTCAGCGAGGCAGTGGCGCGGGCAACGGCAACCGGCTCGGACGGCCGCGTTTCGCCACTGGTGGTCCACAACGGCGTCGACACGCGCCTGTTCCACCCGCCGAGCGAGCCGCCGTCTGGTCGTCCGCTGCGCGTCGTCTGCCACGGAAGGATCGACCCGAACAAGGGCCAGGATGCGGCCGCCCTCGGCGTGGCGATGTTGCGTCAGGAGGGCCGCGACGTCGAGTTGACCGTCATCGGCGAGCTGCGCACCTTCGGATTCGATCAGGCCGTCGCCGACGCGTACGCCTCTCGGGTCGCCGACGCGGTGGCCCTCGCAGGGGGACGGATGCTCGGATGGATGCCCCACGACCAGCTCGCCGTGGAGCTGCGCACGTACGACATCGCCTGCGCGCTGTCGCGCGTGGAGGAGCCGTTCGGCCTCGCAGCCCTGGAGGCAATGGCATCGGGATGCGCGGTCGTCGCGACCTCGAAGGGCGGGCTGCCCGAAGTCGTCGGATCGGCCGGGGTGATGGTCGCACCTGACTCACCGGAGGAGGTCGCCGCAGCGATCCGCGGCCTGAGCGACCTCGAGCGGCTCCGCGACGTGCGGAGGGCGTGTTCGGAGCGCGCTGCAGGCCTGACGTGGAGTGCGACCGCGAACCGGTTCCTCCAGGTCCTCGACGAGCCTCGCCGAGCGCGTGCCGCCACGCGCGCAACTGACCGGCCACGCACCGATCCCCTGAAGAGCGACGGCACGGGCACGACCGGGTGAGCGCTCCGATCCGCTGGTGCGACGCTGGAGTCGCGTGAACACAGCACCGGACGGATCCGGAAGCACGTTGCGGTACCGATAATGTCGGCGTCATGGTGACGACACGGGCTTACCTCGCGCACACGCCCGTGGCGCTGGCCCACCGAGGCGGCTCGCTCTACGCGCCGAACGTCGGGCTCGAGAACACGATGACGGCCTTCGGCAACGCCGTCGACCTCGGATACACCCACCTCGAGACCGACGTCCACGTCACCCGCGACGGCGAGCTCGTCGCGTTCCACGACACGAGGCTCGACCGGGTCAGCAACGCTCGCGGGCGCATCCGCGACCTGCCCTGGTCCGAGGTCTCGCACGCCGAGGTCGGCGACAGCGGGCACGTGCCGTTGCTCACCGACGTCCTCGACGCGTGGCCCGACATCAGCCTCAACATCGACCTCAAGGCGCCGGGCACGGCCGAGCCGCTCTGGCGCATCATCGAGGAGCGCGGGCTGCACGACCAGGTCTGCGTCGGCTCGTTCTCCCAGCGCAACATCTCGCACTTCCGCCGCCTGTCCCGCGGCACCGTCGCGACTGCGGCGGCCCAGGTCGGCACGGCCCTGGCCCGCTTCGGACCCGGCGTCCTGACCTCGGTCTTCCGCACGCCGGCGGACGTCTTCCAGGTGCCTCCGTCGATCCCGCTGCGCGGACGGTCGGTGCCCGTCGTCACCCGTCGCCTCGTCGACACCGCGCACCGCTTCGGCAAGCAGGTCCACGTCTGGACCATCGACGACGCCGACGAGATGCGGCGGCTGCTCGACCTCGGCGTCGACGGGCTGGTCAGCGACCGCATCGACGTGCTCAAGGACGTCCTCCTCCAGCGCGGCGCGTGGACCGGGCACGCCTGAGCCGCCTCCCCGCGCCACGTCGCGACCCCGCCGCACCCCCGACCGCGGCGGACGGCATACGCCATCGGGTCAGCGGACGAGGACGTGCCCCCGCGACGTGCTGAGGCGCGTCCACCGGCCGTGGGCCGCGATCGACGCCGGCTCGCCCGGAGCCGTGAAGCCGAGCACGTGCGCACCGAAGGCGAGTCCCGCCGCGATGGGCGGCACGGTGTCGCTCATGGCACCCCAGGTCCGCCGCCGGAGCGCGTCGACCGCGTGACCCCCGGCGTTCTCGGGAGTGCCCTCGGCGACCTGCGAGATGCCTTGGCGCGCAATGGAGTCGATGGCCCCACCGTCGAGCTGGCCAACCGGCTCCCAGCCGTCCCGCGGGGGCGTGAGCCCGCTCCACGGAGCGCGGACGGTCGTCGGCGGGACGCTCAGCAGGGCGCTCGCGCCGTCGCGGGCGAGACGGTCGGCGACCGACGCGAAGGACACGGTCGTGTCGACGGCGTCGGAGGGCGCGATCGTCACGACGCGCATGCCGAGGACGGTGCCGTCACCCATCAGCCCCGTGCCCTCGATGACCGCCACCGTGGTGACGAGGAGAGTGCCGAGCACCTGGAGGCGCACGGCACCGTCGGGGTTGGCGCGGCTCGCCCGGGCGAGGTAGGTGCCGAGGTCGGCGAGACCGCGCGGGTCGCCGAAGTCGATCTGCGGCGTGCCGGTCACCGGCGTCGCTTCCGGAAGGGCGCGGGACCGCCGACGTGGGCCTGCACCGACGCGCGCTCGTCGGGGCGCATGCGCCGCGGCGCCTCGCTCGCGAAGTCGTAGAGCGCGAGCTCGGTCTCGGCGACGGCGTAGACCGGCCGCTCGCCCTCGCCGACACCGTCGGGGTCGGTGACGATGTAGGCGACGTCGAAGCCTGCGCCACCCACTCGCGAGACCCACATCTGGATCTCGACGGGGGCGTGTCGGAATCCGAGGGGGCGGCGGTACTCGATCTCGTGGCGCGACACGAGCACGCCCTCGTCGAGCAGGGTCTTGTCGCCCGCTCCCCCGCCCTCGAACCAGTCGCGGAACGCGATGACGCGCGCATCCTCGAGCAGTCGCAGGAACTGCACGTTGTTGATGTGCGCGTAGGCGTCCATGTCGGACCAGCGCAGCGACACGTGGGCGGCATACGGCGTGGCCTGCGGTTCGGTCTCCGTCATGCCCCCATCCTTCCAGCCGCCTGTCTCGCCGCTCGTCCACATCCCCTCGGTGGGACGCGGGCCCCTCCACAGCCCGGGTATGCCGGTCGGCCCGGTCGGTGGGGACCCGTAGGTTGGGTGCCATGACGTCACCCCCCGCCGCTCCCCCCGTTGCCGACGTCGACCCCGCCCTGCGCGAGCGGGCGACGACAGCGCTGCGGCGCCTCGTCGGGCGCGACGACGTCGACTTCCGCGACGGGCAGCTCGAGGCCGTCAACGAGCTCGTCGCCGGTCGTCGGCGCGTGCTCGTCGTGCAGCGGACCGGGTGGGGCAAGTCCGCCGTCTACTTCGTGTCCACCGCGCTGCGCCGTGCCGAGGGTGCCGGGCCGACCGTCATCGTCAGCCCCCTCCTCGCTCTCATGCGCGACCAGATCGCTGCCGCCGAGCGCGCCGGCATCAAGGCCGTCACCCTCAACTCGACGAACGCCGACGAGTGGGGCGCCGTGTCCGGTGCCCTCGCCCGCGGCGAGGTCGACGTCCTGCTCGTCAGCCCCGAGCGCCTCAACAACCCCCGGTTCCGCGACGAGCAACTGCCCGCCCTCGCCGAGTCGTGCGGGCTCCTCGTCGTCGACGAGGCCCACTGCATCAGCGACTGGGGTCACGACTTCCGCCCCGACTACCGCCGCATCCGCGACCTGCTCATGACGCTGCCCGAACGGACGCCGGTCCTCGCGACGACGGCCACGGCCAACGCGCGCGTGGTGACCGACGTCGTCGAGCAGCTCGGCGCTGGTGGCCGTGACGTCCTGACCCTGCGCGGCCCCCTTGCCCGGGCGTCGCTGCGGCTCGGGGTGCTGCCGCTCGCCGCACCAGAGCAGCGTCTCGCCTGGCTCATCGCGCACCTCGGTGAGCTGCAGGGGTCGGGCATCGTCTACGCCCTGACCGTGGCCGCTGCCGAGGACGTGGCGGTCGCGCTGCGCGAGGCCGGCCACAAGGTCGCTGCTTACACCGGCCGCACCGAGCCCTCAGAGCGGATCCGCCTCGAGGAGGCCTTGCGCGACAACGAGGTCAAGGCCCTCGTCGCGACCTCGGCCCTCGGCATGGGCTTCGACAAGCCCGACCTGGGCTTCGTCCTGCACCTCGGGGCACCGTCGTCACCCGTCGCGTACTACCAGCAGGTCGGGCGAGCCGGCCGCGCCACGGAGCGCGCCGACGTCCTCCTCATGCCGGGGCCCGAGGACAAGGACATCTGGCGCTACTTCGCGTCCGCGTCCATGCCCAAGCAGGACCAGGCCGATGCCGTCGTGCGCGCCCTGTCCGAGTCCCCCCGGGCCCTGTCGACGGTCGCCCTCGAGTCCATCGTCGACGTGCGCCGCACGCGTCTCGAGCTGCTCCTCAAGGTCCTCGACGTCGACGGCGCCGTGCACCGCGTGCCCGGCGGATGGACCGCCACCGGTGAGCCGTGGACCTACGACGCCGAGCGCTATGGACGCGTCACCGAGGCGCGCGAGCGCGAGCAGCAGCTCATGGTCGACTACGAACGCACCGACCGCTGCCGCATGGCCTTCCTCCAGCAGACCCTCGACGACGACTCCGCCGAGCCCTGTGGGCGGTGCGACCGGTGCACCGATCCCTGGTTCGACACGACGATCCCCGAGGCCGCCGTGAACACCGCCCGCTCGCGCCTCGAGCGCCCCGGCGTCGTCCTCGAGTCCCGTGCGCAGTGGCCGTCGGGCATGGACCGTCTGGGCGTCCCGCTCAAGGGCAAGATCGCGCCGTCGGTCTCGATGCAGGAGGGCCGCGCCGTCGCCCGCCTCAGCGACCTCGGGTGGGGTCAGCGGCTCCGTGAGCTGCTCCGCGGCGAGGACCGTGAAGTCCCCGCCGAGGTCGTCCGCGCCTGTGTCGACGTGCTCGCCGGGTGGGGGTGGCAGGAACGGCCGGCGGCCATCGTCTCCGTGCCGTCGCGTCGGCGCCCGCTGCTCGTCGAGTCGCTGGCCGCCGGCCTCGGACAGCTGGGACGGCTCCCCTACCTCGGTGCGCTCGACCTCGTCGAGGGCGGCCCCGTCGGCGAGCCCGGCGGCAACAGCGCCTTCCGGCTCGCCAACGTGTGGGGTCGGCTCGCCGTCGGCCCCGAGCTCGCGGCCTCGCTCAACGGCGTCCCGGGTCCGGTCCTGCTGCTCGACGACGTCAGCGACTCACGGTGGACGCTCACGGTCTGTGCCGGGCTGCTGCGCGAGGCCGGTGCGCCGGCCGTCCTGCCGATGGCCCTGGCGATGGAAGGGTGACGCGCGTCGCGGGCAGCAGCGAGCACTCGTCCGGGGCCACTAGGGTCGACCTGTGAGTGCCGACGCCCCCGCCGAACCGCGCCCGCTGCCCCCACTCGAGGACCTCATCGAGGTGCTGACCCTCCGTGACGTCGGCACCGCGCAGATCGCCGTCACCGACGTCCAGGGACGTGACGCCGCGGAGTCGATCGGCGCATCATCCGCCCGGGTCTTCGAGGGGCGCAGCCAGAAGATGCCGCACGGGCGCGTCTTCGGGGGTCAGGTCCTCGCCCAGTGCGTCATGGCCGCCGGCATCACCGTGCGTGACCTCAACGACGGCGACGGCGCGCGGCCGATTCACTCGCTGCACGGCTACTTCATGCGGCCGGGCGACGACACGCTGCCGATCCGCTTCGCCGTCGAGGAGATGCGCGACGGCAACTCGTTCTCGACCCGCCGTGTCCATGCAGTCCAGAAGGGCGCGCCGATCATGTCGATGGTGTGCTCGTTCCAGGAGCGTGCAGGGGGTCTCGACCACCAGAACGCGATGCCGCAGGTCGCCGGACCCGACGGGCTCACGTCGCTGGCCGACGCGTTCCGCGGCGTCGACCACCCCGGCGCCCGGCACCTCGCCGAATCGCGACCGATCGAGCTGCGGCCGGTCGAGAGCAACATGTTTCTCGACGCCGGGCCCGAGCAGGTCGCGACGAACCACGTGTGGATGCGCGCCATCGACCGCCTGCCCGACGACCCCCTGCTGCACGCCGCGGTCCTGGCCTACTCGAGCGACTACTCGCTCCTCGAGCCGGTGCTGCGCCGGCACGGTCTGGTCTGGACCGACCGTCGCCTGCGGGTCGCGAGCCTCGACCACTCGATGTGGTTCCATCGCGACGTGCGCGTCGACGAGTGGCTGCTCTACGCCCAGCAGTCTCCGTCGGCCGTCAGCGGTCGCGGCCTCTCGATCGGTGAGATCTTCAGCCAGGACGGCACCCTCGTCGCCACGACGGCCCAGGAGGGCATGGTCCGCGTCAAGGAGTCGTGACGCACCGGGGTGGGCTCCGCCAGATCGACCGGCAGTGGGCCCTGCCCCCTCACTCGCTCGCTCGTCCGCCCGCTCGCGTCAACGCTCGGTCTCACTCGAGTGACCTCTTCACCCCACGCCTACCACCGAGGGTGGGACCAGAGTGACGTGGCGGCCACTCGAGCTGCTGGGCGCTGGGACCAGGGAGACGTGGCGGCCACTCGCGTGGCGTCTGAGGTCAGGCGGTCGTGCGCAGGACGGCGACGTCGTGGCCGTCGAGGCTGACACCGTGCGAGTCGACGATCGGCGACCGCCCCCACGAGGCGAGCACGTGCTCGACCTCGCCCGCGAACGGGACGACGCCGGCGCGGCCCGCGAGGTTGGCCACCACGTGCACCGACCCGCGCGACAGGATCATCCAGCGGGCAGTCTCGTCGAAGGTCACCGTCGTGGCACGCAGGTCACCCGAGGCGACGTCCGGCTGCGTGCGCCGGACCTTGATGAGCTCACGGTAGAAGTGGAGCATCTCGTTGTGGCCCGGCGCATTCGGCTCGCTCCAGTCGAGCACGCTGTGCGCCCGGGTCGCGGGGTCCTGGGGGTCGGGGACATCGGCCTCGTCCCACCCGTGGGCGGCGAACTCGGCACGTCGGCCGGAGCGCACTGCGTCGGCCAGCCATTCCTCCTCGAAGGAGGTGAAGAACGCGAACGGCGTGCTCGCACGCCATTCCTCGCCCATGAAGACCATGGCCGTGAACGGGGAGAGCAGGTAGAGGGCGGCGCCGATCGCCTGCTGCCCGGGCGAGACCTGGTCGCTGATGCGGTCACCCGTCGCGCGATTGCCGACCTGGTCGTGGGTCTGCAGGTAGGCGAGGAACTCGTGCCCCGAGCGCGTCTCAGGGTCGACCCGCGCACCCCAGCGCTCGCCCCGGAAGGTGGAGACCCGACCGTCGTGCAGGAAGGCGTCGGTGAGTGTCTTGGCCAGCACCGAGATGGCGCCGCCCTCGGGCCACGCCTCGTTGCCGCCGGCGAAGTCGGCGTAGTAGCCCTGCGTCTCGCCGGTCAGGGCGACGTGGAGGGCGTGGTGGATGTCGTCGTCCCACTGGGCCGTCATGCCGCGGCCGCCCTCGGCGGTGGGCGTCACCATGACGGCGTCGTTGAGGTCACTTTCGGCGATGAGGTCGAGTGGCCGGCCGAGCTCGTCTGCGAGAGAAGTGGTCTCGCCGGAGAGCTGGGCGAGGATGTGCGGCTCGGACGTGTCGCGCAGCTCGTGCACGGCATCGAGCCGAAGCGCGTCGACGTGGAAGTCGCGGAACCACCGGACGGCGTTGTCGACGACCCAGCGGCGCACCTCGTGGCTGCCGTCCGCGTCGAGGTTGACGGCGGGCCCCCACGGCGTCGTGTGGGTGTCGGTGAAGTAGGGCCCGAACTCGGCGAGGTAGTTGCCGGTGGGACCGAGGTGGTTGTAGACGACGTCGAGGCACACGCCAAGGCCCCGGACGTGGCACGCGTCGACGAAACGCTGGAAGGCGGCCGGGCCGCCGTACGTCTGCTGGACGGCATACGGCGCGACCCCGTCGTAGCCCCAGCCGTGTGTGCCGGCGAAGGCGGCGACGGGCATGACCTCGACGATGTCGACTCCGAGCTCGACGAGGTGCTCGAGGTGGGCGATCGCCGCGTCGAAGGTGCCCTCCGGCGTGAACGTCCCGATGTGCAGCTCGTAGACGACGCCGCCGAGGACGCCACGGCCGTCACGGGTGCCGCGCCACTCAGCGTCACCCCAGGTGTGAGCCGCCGCGTCGAAGGTGCGGCTTGCCGCGTGGACACCGTGCGGCAGCCAGGCACTCCGCGGGTCGGGCCTGGGGTCGCCTCCGTCGATGCTGAAGGAGTAGTCCAGGGTGACGTCGTCCGGGCGCGGCCACGTCCACCAGCCGCCGTCGCCGGCGGTCATGGCGTGCCGCTGCGCCGCCGAGGTCGGCTCGGCGCCGGACCCGTCGACCCGGGCGACGACGACGTCGACCCGTGACGCTGATGGCGCCCAGACGCTGAGGCTCTCGGGGGTCATGACTCGTCCCGTACCCGCACGAGCAGCGCGACGGGCAGGCCGTCGTCACCGACGAGGTCGGCGAGGCGCGTGCGCCCACCGTCGAAGGTGCGCGCGGACACGACGTCGGACCAGCGCCCCTCGGGCAGGTCGAGGGTGGCGTCCCCGAAGCCGCCGGCGTCGGCGAGCCGGCCGGCGAGCCGCGTCACCACGGTCACGACCTCCACGTCGTCGCCCGTCCCCCGACCGAAGGCGACGGCGTGCTCATAGCCCGTCGCGACCGGGACATACGTTGCGTCCTCACCCGTGAAGCACTCGGGCCACTCGCGGCGCGTGCGCAGGGCGGCCGTGGTGACGAGCAGCTTCTCGTCGTCGAGGTCCGCCGGGGCGCCGCCGCCGTCGAGGCGGGCGAGCCGGTCGCGACGGTCGTCGTAGTCGACGAGCCGCCGGTTGTCGGGGTCGACGAGCGACAGGTCGACGAGGTCGGTCCCCTGGTAGACGTCAGGCACGCCCGGCATCGTCAGCTGGACGAGCTTCTGGCCGAGGACGTTGGCACGCGTCTCGCGCCCCGTCGAGTCGACCCAGTCCTCGACGTGGGCCACGATCTCCGGTGTCGTGACGACGCCCGAGACGAACCGCTCGACCGCCGACTCGTAGGCCTCGTTCGGCTCGGTCCAGCGCGTGAAGAGCTTCGACTCGCGGATCGCCTTGAGCGCGTAGGCCTGCAGCCGCTCCTCACTGATCGGCCACGCCCCGACGAGGGTCTGCCAGAGGAAGTACTCGGTGAGCGTGTCGAGCTCCTGGGCGCGGACCGGTGTCGCCAGCTCTCGTGCCGCGCGCACCCAGGTCGCCCACGCCTCCGGTCGTTCCGCGAGCACGAAGAGCCGCGCCCGCACGTCCTCGGACCGCTTCGTGTCGTGCGTCGAGAGCGTCGTCATCGACTGCGGCCACTCACCGAGCAGGTTCTCGGCGAACCCGTGGAAGGCGGACGTCGGCAGGCCCACCCGGGTCGGGTCGCCGCCGACCTCGTTGAGCCCGACGAGCCGGACGTACCGGTAGTACGCCGTGTCCTCGATCGCCTTGGCCATGGCGGGACCGCACGTCTGCTGGAACCGCACGACGAACTCGTCGCGCGCCGGCTCGTCCTGTGAGTCCCCCTCGCCGAGGGCGAGGTCGACGAGACCTTCGACGCACGCGCGGTCGAGCGAGTCGTAGCGGGATCCGGCTCCCTCGACGACGGCAAGCTCGAGCGGCTCGGCCGACAGACCTTCGCGTGGGTGGCCGGGGCGGATGTAGACGCGGTAGCGGTCCATGCCGACGAGCATCGCCTCGAGCACCTCGCGAGCGGCGACCTCCTCGAGGTCCGGCCGCGCCCGCGCGACGAGTCGCATGAGCCGGCTCACCTCGGTGGCAAGCATGACCTGGACGACCCACCGCTTCGACTCGGTGACGATGTCCCCGAGGTCCTGCCGCTCTCCGAGCAGCTCGGTCGACAGGTCGTCGAGGGGTTCGGCCCCGGCGGGGTCGACGAAGAGCCCGCCGATGCGCAGCAGCGCGTCGTAGCCGGTGGTGCCTGCCGTCCGCCACGAGTGCGGCAGGTGCTCCTCGCCCTCGAGGATCTTCTCGACGACGATCCACGCGTCACCGGTCGCCTCGGCGAGTCGCTCGAGGTAGCCCTCGGGGTCGGCGAGGCCGTCCGGGTGGTCGATGCGCAGCCCGTCGATCGCGCCGGAGCGGATCCCGTCGACGAGGAGGGCGTGCGTGGCGTCGAAGACCTCGGGCTCCTCGACCCGCACCGCGATGAGCGACGTGACGTCGAAGAAGCGGCGGTAGTTCACCTCGGAGTCGCCGACCGTCCACGACGCGAGGCGGTAGTGCTGGGCGTCGAGCAGCTCACCGATCGGCAGCCGCGGGTCCGTGCCGGGCGCGAGCGGGAAGACGTGGTCGTAGTACTGCACGACCGCCTCACCCTCGTGCTCCCCCACGGAGATGTCCCCCGCTGCGAGCACCTCGTCGAGCGGCGCCCCGAGCACCGGCATGAGGAGGTGCCCGTCCTGGGCGTCCCAGTCGACGTCGAACCACGTGGCGTATGCCGACTGCCGGCCCTCGCGGAGCACCGACCACAGCGGGCGGTTGAGCGAGAGCGGCGTCGGTGTCGTCATGTGGTTGGGCACGACGTCGACGACCACGCCGAGCCCGGCCTCGTGGGCGGCCTCGACGAGGCGGGCGAAGCCGGCGTCGCCGCCGAGCCCTGCCGCCACCGACGTGTGGTCGGTGACGTCGTAGCCATGCTTGGATCCGGCGGTGGCCTGCAGGATCGGCGACAGGTAGAGGTGCGTGATCCCCAGTGCCGCAAGGTGTTTCACCTGCGCGAGCGCGTCGCCGAGAGTGAAGTCCGGCTCGAGCTGGAGCCGGTGGGTCGAGACCGGTGCGCTGGCATACCTCACGCGGTGGCCTCCTCCGTGACGCCCGGGATGATGGGCGAGACGATCTCGCGTGGGCACCTCAGCACGACGATGCTGCGCGGCTGCACCTGGATCTGCCACGTGGCGTCGAGGTGGTTGGCCTCGACCTCGTGCAGGGCCGTGTCGATGACCGGGATCCACTCGGCGCCGTACTCCTCGTCGGGCAGCGTGAAGGTCAGCGGCTGGTCGTGAGCGTTGAACATCACGAGGAACGAGTCGTCGAGGATCTGCTGGCCGCGCGGGTCCGGCTCGGGGATCGCCGAGCCGTTGAGGAAGATCATGAGCGACTTGGCCAGGCCGTTGCTCCAGGCCTCCTCGTCCATGTGCTGTGCCTCGGGCGTGAACCAGGCGATGTCGCCGAGCTCGCTCTCGCCGCCGTGGTCGGCGTTGCCGGCGAAGAAGCGGCGACGCCGGAACACCGGGTGCTCGCGCCGCAGCTTGACGAGCGACTGGGTGAAGACGAGAAGCTTCTGGTCGTCCTCGTCAAGGACCCACTGGATCCACGAGATGTCGTTGTCCTGGCAGTAGCCGTTGTTGTTGCCGCCCTGCGTGCGACCGAGCTCGTCGCCGTGCAGCATCATCGGCACGCCCTGCGAGAAGAGCAGCGTCGTGAGGAAGTTGCGCTGCTGGCGCAGCCGCAGGTCGCGGATGACCGGGTCGTTCGTCGGCCCCTCGACACCGCAGTTCCACGAGCGGTTGTGGCTCTCGCCGTCGTTGTTGCCCTCGCCGTTGGCCTCGTTGTGCTTGTCGTTGTAGGACACGAGGTCGCGCAGGGTGAAGCCGTCGTGCGCCGTCACGAAGTTGATCGAGGCGATCGGCTTGCGGCCCGAGTGCTCGTAGAGGTCGCTGGATCCGGTGAAACGAGAAGCAAACTCGCCGAGGGCACCACCCTCACCGCGCCAGAAGTCGCGCACCGTGTCGCGGAACTTGCCGTTCCACTCGGTCCAGAGCGGCGGGAAGTTGCCGACCTGGTAGCCGCCCTCGCCGACGTCCCACGGCTCGGCGATGAGCTTGACCTGGCTGACGACCGGGTCCTGCTGGATGAGGTCGAAGAAGGCCGACAGCTTGTCGACCTCGTGGAACTGGCGGGCCAGCGTCGCGGCGAGGTCGAAGCGGAAGCCGTCGACGTGCATCTCGGTGACCCAGTAGCGCAACGAGTCCATGATCAGCTGCAGCACGTGCGGGCTGCGCATGAGGAGGCTGTTGCCCGTGCCCGTGGTGTCGTAGTAGTGGCTGAGGTCGTCGCTGACGAGGCGGTAGTAGCTGTTGTTGTCGAGCCCGCGGAAGGCCAGCGTCGGGCCCATGTGGTTGCCCTCGGCCGTGTGGTTGTAGACGACGTCGAGGATGACCTCGATGTTCGCCGCGTGCAGCGCCTTGACCATGGCCTTGAACTCGAGCACCTGCTGCCCGCGCTGGCCACCGGCGGCGTACTCGTTGTGCGGGGCGAGGAAGCCGATGGTGTTGTAGCCCCAGTAGTTGGACAGGCCGCGGTCGACGAGCGGCGCGTCCTGGACGAACTGGTGCACGGGCATGAGCTCGATGGCGGTGATGCCGAGGTCGCTCAGGTGCTTGATCATCGCCGGGTGCGAGATGCCGGCATAGGTGCCACGGATCTCCTCCGGGATCTCCGGGTGGAGCATCGTCAGGCCCTTGACGTGGGCCTCGTAGATGATGGTCTCGTGATACTCGTGGCGCGGCGGGCGGTCGTCGCCCCAGTCGAAGAACGGGTTGATGACGATGGAGTGCATCGTGTGGCGCACGTTGTCGTCGGTGTTGATCTTCGTCGTCGTCGCTGCCTTGGCGTCGCCGAAGGTGTACGAGTAGAGCGACTGGTCGTTCTCGGCCTGGCCCTCGATCGCCTTGGCGTACGGGTCGAGGAGGAACTTGCTCGGGTTGCAGCGGTGGCCGTTCGCGGGGTCGTAGGGTCCGTGCACGCGGAAGCCGTAGCGCTGCCCGGGCTGCACGTAGGGCACGTAGCCGTGCCACACGAAGCCGTCCGTCTCAGGCAGGTCGAAACGCGTCTCGTTCAGGTCGTCGTCGAGCAGGCAGAGCTCGATGCGTTCGGCGACCTCGGAGAAGACGGCGAAGTTGACCCCCGAGCCGTCGTACGTCGCTCCGAGTGGGTAGGGCTTGCCCGGCCAGATCTCCATGGACCTTCTTCCGTCGTTCGGTCGCGGCAACGCCGCGGCGCCACGGCGTGGCGACCTGCGGACGACGGTGGCCGCACAGCGCATTCTCCCCTGCCCGGGCCCGTCGAGCGCAAGCGGCCGTATGCCGGTCGGCGCGCCGTGCCGCGACGCGCCGTCCGGGCGGGGTGGAGAAAGGCGCTGCTCAGCCGGAGCGTCCCTGCTTCCAGTACCCCATGAAGGCGACCTGCGGACGGGGCATGCCTCCCTCGCCCACGAGGAGGCGCCGACAGGCCTTGACCGTGTCGGAGTCGCCGGCGACCCAGGCATACGTGTCGCGATCGCCTGGTCGTGGCCGCGCCCGCCGGGATGCCGTGACGTCGTCACCCGAGGAGCTGTGGGCCGGGGTCTCCCACACGGCGTCGTCGAGGTCGGTCGATGGGCCGAGGGACGAGGCGTCGGCGACGGCACGCTCCGGGTGCAGGTCCAGGCGCTCGCGCAGCACGGCGAGGGTCTGCTCGCCCCTGGGGCGGGCCCCGCGAGCGATCCAGTGACGCTCGATCCCGGCCGGGAAGCGGACGTCGAGGAAGTCCGTGGCGTCCGGCACCTCCACGACGGCCACGCCCCGGGTGCAAGCCGGCAGGGACTCGACGATGGACGCGAGCGCAGGCAGGGCCGTCTCGTCGGCGACGAGGAGCAGTCGCCCCGCGGCGCCCGGGTCGAACTCGATCCCTCCGAAGGCGTGTTCGTGACCGCGGCGCGGGGCAAGCAGGCCGACCTCGTCGCCGACGGCGGCTCGCGCCGCCCACGTGCCGGCGGGACCGGCAGCCGCGCCGCCTGCGCCGAGCGGGTTGGCCGCGCCGAGCGGGCCGTGACCGTGCAGCACGAAGTCGACGACGAGCTGGCGGTCGTCGCCCTCCCCCTCGACGCCGCGGGCCGTGTAGGTGCGCAGGTGACCACGGTCGGCCTCCGGCAGCGCGAGCCACGCGGCATACCACCCGTCGGGGTCGAGGAGCGCGCTCGGCGCCGGCCTCCCCGGCGACGGGATGAGCAGCTTGACGCGTTGGTCGAGCGTGGGCCCCTCGGGGCCGAGGTGCTCGAAACCGTTGCCGCCCAGACGGATCCGGACGAAGGACGGACTGAGTCGCTCGACCCGTCGGACGACGGCGGTCAGGAGCAGGACGGGGCTGACCGCGGTGGTGGTCACGAGGTGGCTCCGCTCTGGTGGTGGGTGGAGGTGGGCACGACGAGCGGCGAGCCGGTGACGGGGTCGGTGATGACACGGCTGCGGAGGCCGAAGACCTGCGCCACGAACTCCTCGTCGACGAGGTCGGCCGGCGCGCCGCTGCCGACGAGACGGCCGTCGCGCAGGGCAACGACGTGGTCGGCGTAGCGGGCCGCCAGATTGAGGTCGTGCAGCACCATGACGACGGTCGTCCCCCGGCTGCGGTTGAGGTCGCGCAACAGGTCCAGGACGTCGACCTGGTGCGCGAGGTCGAGGTAGGTCGTGGGCTCGTCGAGGAGCACGACGTCGGTCTCCTGGGCGAGGGTCAGGGCGATCCACACGCGCTGTCGCTGGCCGCCGGACAGCTCGTCGACGGGTCGCTCGGCGAGCTCGATGGTCCCGGTCGCCCGCATGGCCCTGGTGACAGCCTCGTCGTCGGCCCGCGACCACCGGCGGACCAGTTTGCGGTGCGGGTGCCGGCCGCGGCCGACGAGGTCGACGACGGTGATGCCCTCGGGCACGGGCGGGCTCTGCGGGAGGAGCGCGACGTGGCGGGCGAACCCCTTGGGCCGCAGCGACCAGACGTCGTCGTGGGCGCCGTCGGAGGCGAGGTGGACGCTGCCCTCGGTGGGGCGCAACAGACGTGCGAGCCCGCGCAGGAGGGTCGACTTGCCGCAGCCGTTGGGCCCGACGACGACGGTGATCCTGCCCGCCGGCACGTCGAGGTCGAGGTGCTCGACGACCCGCCGACCGTCGTAGGAGAGGGTGAGGTCGCGGGCACGCAGGGCCGTGCCGTCCACCGGGGTGGGGGCGAAGGTCGTGGAGGTCATGTCAGGCCTTTCCGGCTCGGCCCGCGGTGACGACGACCGCGAGCATGAGGGGTGCGCCGAGGGCGCCCGTGACGACGCCGACGGGGAGGTTGACGTCGGGGATGAGGTAGTCACCGGCGAAGTCCGACAGCACGACGACGACGGCCCCGATGAGCGCCGCCGCCCACAGCGAGGGGCGCCCACCGCAGAGGCGTCGCGCGATCGGCCCCGCCAGGAAGGCGACGAACGCGATGGGACCGGTCGCGCTCGTCGCGACGGCGGCGAGGGCCACGGCGACGACGAGCCCGAGACGAGCCCGACCTGCGGGCGCCCCGAGGGTCGCCGACAGGTCGTCCCCGAGCTCGGCGAGCCGCATCCACCGCGCGCACACCGCGAGCAGGGGCGCGAGCACGAGCACCGCGACCGAGAGCATCCCGATGACCGGCCACGTGGCGCGTGCGAGGCTCCCGGTGAGCCAGACGAGGGCAGCCTGCGCGTCCTGGATCGAGGTGCGCGTCATGACGAACTGGATGACGCTCGACAGGAGGGCGGCGACGCCGATGCCGACGAGCACCATCCGCTGGCCGGCGAGCGTGGTCCCCCGACCGACGGCATGCATGAGCAGGCCGACGGCCACGGCACCGACGAGGGCTGCGGCCGGCAGCCAGAGGCCCTGCGCGTCGAGGAAGGTCAGGGCGATGACTGCTGCGGCGGACGCGCCGACGCTGATGCCGATGATGTCGGGGCTCGCGAGCGGGTTGCGCAAGGTGGTCTGGAACATCGCACCCGCCGCCCCGAACGCCAGACCCGCGAGGAGCCCCAGCAGGGCACGCGGCACCTTGGCCTCCATGACGATGAAGGAGGCGCCCGGAGCGTCGGGGAGCGCCTCGCCCCGGAGGATGGGCAGCAGGTCGGTGAGCGCGACGACGTAGTCGCCGAGGAGCACGCGGACGAGGACTGCGGCGACGGCAGCCACCGCGAGGGTCGCGATGACGAGGCGCACCCGACGCGTGGGACGCCTGCGGGCTCGCACGACGCGGGCGAGGTCGGCGGGTTCTTCCGCGGCCACGGCACGCGGGTCGGCGCAGGCCCCGGTCGGGGTGAGCACGTCGGCGGTCACAGGCTCGCCATCCGTCCGCGGCGCACGAGCACGACGAAGAAGGGCACGCCGATGACAGCGGTCATGATGCCGGCCTGCACCTCGCTCGGCCGGGCCACGAGCCGTCCGACGATGTCTGCGGCGAGCAGCAGGATCGGCCCGGCGGCGAGACACACCGGGATGACCCGCCGGTGGTCGGGGCCGACGACGGAGCGGGCGACGTGCGGCACGACGAGGCCGAGGAAGCCGATCGGCCCTGCGAGCGCGGTCGAGGCGCCGCAGAGGACGGCGACGCCGACGGCGACGGTGGCCCGGGCGAGGATGACGTTCTCGCCGAGACCGCGGGCCAGGTCGTCGCCCAGCGCGAGGGCGTTGAGCCGGCGCACGGCGAGGAGGACGACGACGAGCCCCACGGCGAAGAACGGCAGCACGGTGACGACGAGGTCGAGCCCCCGGCCCCCGATGGTGCCGACCTGCCAGAAGCGGAAGGAGTCGAAGGACTGCTTGCTCGAGACGAGGAGCCCGGACGACCAGCTCGCGAGACCAGCCGCGACGGCGGCCCCGGCGAGCGTGAGGCGCAGGGGCGATCCACCACCGGCGAGCCCGGCGAGCGCGTGGACGAGGACGGCCGCGAGGCCGGCACCGGCCATCGCCCACCAGACGTAGCCGCTGAGCGAGCCGACGCCGAAGACCGAGATCGCCACGACGACGGCCAGTCCGGCGCCGGCGTTGACGCCGAGCAGTCCCGGGTCGGCGAGAGGGTTGCGGGTCAGCCCCTGCATCGCCGCGCCCGCGACGGCGAGGGCCGCACCGACGAGGACGCCCACGACCGTCCGGGCGACGCGGGCCTCGACGATGCCGCTGTCGGCCACGCCGTCGCCGTGGCCCGTGAGCACCTGCACGACGTCGCCGAGAGGAATCGCTGTGGATCCCAGCACGATCGACGCGACGACGGCCATGACGAGCACGACGAGCAGGGCGAGCAGGAGGGCTGCGAGCCCGGGGAGGGTCGCCTCGCCGGGGGCCACCCGCTCCTCCCGTGCTGCGGTCTGGGTGGCGCTCATCGGGCGGCGTCGGCCTTGTCGGCCGCGGCCGCCACGAGGGGCACGAAGAGACGGGTCATGTAGGGGATGGACAGCGGCGTCGGCGAGCTCATCGTCAGACCGACCTTCTGGTCCTTCGTCGCGACGAGCGCACCCGCCTTGATCGCGGGCATCTGGCCGACGAGCGGGTCCTTCCTCATGACCCCGACCTCGGAGTCCTCGGTGATGTACGTGAGGAAGACGTCGGCCTCGAGCGTCGAGGCACGCTCGGCGCTGACGGTCAGGTAGAACTCCTTGGAGCCCTTGGCCTGCTCCTCGACGACCGTCGCGTTCTTCATGCCGAGCTCGGTCAGCATCTGCGGCCGGAGGTCGCTCGGGGTGTAGAAGCCGATCTGCGACAGGTCGGTCGGGGCGACGTAGCCGTAGATGAAGGTCTTGCCGGCGAGCTGCGGGTACCTCGCCTTGGCCGCCTCGAGCGCCGCGACGGTCTTCGCCTCGACGGCAGCCGCCTGCTTCGAGCGCCCGAGCGCCTTCCCGATCGTCTCGAGCGAGTCCTGCCACGGCGTGCCGTAGGCGACCTCCGGGTAGGCGACGACGGGTGCGAGCTTGCTCAGCTTGTCGTACTCGTCCTTCGTGATGCCGGAGTTCGTCGCGAGGATGAGGTCGGGCTGCAGCCGGGCGATCTCCTCGACGGGGTTGCCGTCGGCGTCGTCGAAGCGTGTCGGCGCGGTGCCGCCGAAGGTGGCCAGCTGCGCGTCGAACCAGTCCGTCGAGAGGTTCGCGTTGCCGCCCCACGTCACCTTGGGGGCACCGACGGGGGCCACCCCGAGCGCCGCCACGTGGTCGGCGTCGGACCAGCCGAGGGTGACGACCCGCTGCGGCTCCTTCGTGATGGTGGCCGTCCCGAAGGCGTCCTTGAGGGTGACGGGGTATGCCGTCGGGTCGGCTCCCCTGGCGCCGGCCCCTGCCGCCGCTGCGCCCGCGGGGGTCGGGGCGGAGCCCCCGGTGGGTCCGGTGGTGCAGCCGGCGAGGACGAGGGCCGCGGCGACGGCGGCGAGGAGGGCGGTGCGAAGTCGCGACACGGTGGGATCTCTCTGTCGAGTCGACGAAACATTAGGTGAGGCTTACCTTAGTAAGCCTCACCTAACTGATGTCAAACCCGACCCGGCATGCGTCCGGCCCCGTGCGCTCGCACGGGGCCGGACGGCATACGTCGTCGTCGAATCGCCTTGCGGCGGAACGGATCTCCTAGAGGGCGCCACCCAGGGTGACGCCACCGTCGATCGTCAGCGTCTGACCGGTGACCCACGACGCGTCGCTGCTCAGCAGGAAGCTGACGGCGCCCGCGACGTCCTCGGGCAGGCCGAGGCGCTTCATCGGATAGGCGCGGACGACCTTCTCCTCGCGCCCCTCGTAGAGCGCCTCGGCGAACTTCGTCTTGACGACCGCGGGGGCCACGGCGTTGACCCGCACGTCGGGACCGAGCTCGTAGCCGAGCTCGGTCGTCAGGTGGATGAGCGCCGCCTTGGACACGCCGTACCAGCCGATGACGCCGCTCGCGCCCTGGCCGGCGACGGAGGCGAGGTTGACGACCGCCCCCGGATGGGCCTCGTCGCCGAGCCCGGCCGCGACGGCCTTCTTGATCCACGAGAAGGCGGCGACGACGTTGACGTCGAGCACCTTGCGCGCGATGTCGAGCCCGGTGTCGAGCATCGGCCCGTAGACAGGGTTGATGCCGGTGTTGTTGACGAGCAGGTGCAGCCCGCCGAACGTCTCGCGCGCCGCGCTGATGACCTCGTCCTGGTGGTCCTCGTCGGCTGCGTTGCCGGCGATGCCGAGGGCGTGCTCCGGACCGCCGAGCGTGGCGACCGCCTCGGCGAGCGCGTCCGGCTTGCGCGCCGTGATGACGACCTTGGCCCCCTCGGCGACGAGGCGCTCGGCGATCCCGAGACCGATCCCGCGGCTGGCACCGGTGATGATCGCGACGGCACCATCGTGGCGCCCGCCGCGTGCGTCGGCCGCCATCAGAAGCCGAGGTCCCGGCCGATGAGCTCTTTCATGATCTCGTTGGAGCCGGCCCAGATCTTCGTGACGCGGGCGTCGCGCCAGGCGCGGGCCACGCGGTACTCGTTCATGAAGCCGTACCCGCCGTGCAGCTGGACGCAGTGGTCGAGCACGTCGTTCTGCACCTCCGAGCTCCACCACTTCGCCTTGGCGGCGTCGACGGCCGAGAGCTTGCCCTCGGCGTGGGCCGCGATGCAGTCGTCGACGTAGGCCTCGGCGACCTCGATCTTCGTCACGAGCTCGGCCATGAGGAACTTGTTGTGCTGGAAGGCGCCGATCGGCTGGCCGAACGCCTTGCGGTCCTTGGCGTACTGGATCGTCTCCTCGAGGATCGCCTTGGCGTGCGCGACGTTGGAGACGGCGGCGCCGACGCGCTCCTGCGGGAGGCGCTGCATCATCGAGATGAAGCCCATGCCCTCTGGGCCGAGGCGGTTCTCGTCGGGGACGCGGACGTTCTCGAAGAAGAGCTCGGCCGTGTCGGACTCGTCCATGCCGACCTTGTCGAGCTTGCGGCCGTTCTCGAAGCCCTCCATGCCGCGCTCGACCATGAGCAGCGTGATGCCCTTGGCACCCTTGGACGGGTCGGTGCGCGCCGCCACGATGACGAGGTCGGCCTGGTAGCCGTTGGTGATGAAGGTCTTGGAGCCGTTGAGGATCCACGAGTCACCGTCCCGGACGGCGGTCGTCTTGAGCGCGGCGAGGTCGGAGCCACCGGAGGGCTCGGTCATGGCGATGGCGCAGATGAGCTCACCGCTCGCCATGCCGGGCAGCCAGCGCTGCTTCTGCTCCTCGGTGCCGAGGTCGACGATGTAGGGCGGGCACACGTCGGAGTGGATGCCGAAGCACGAGCTCGTCGCGGCGTTGAAGCGCGACATCTCCTCGGCGACGACGGCGTTGAAGCGGTAGTCGTCGACGCCGGCGCCGCCGAACTCCTCAGGGATGTCGAGGCCGAAGAAGCCCTGCTTACCGGCCTCGAGCCAGATGTCGCGCGGGATCGACTTGCCCTCGATCATCTCCTCGGCGCGCGGCGCGAGCGTGCGGGCGACGAACTCGCGCGCGGAGGCGCGCATCGCCTCGTGGTCCTCGTCGTAGATGTTGCGGGGCATAACGTCCTCCATCGGGCGTGCTCACGGGTGCGACGCGCTGGTACCCGTCGGTAACTAAGCGCTTGCTTAGTTTCCCTCCCCTGCGGCATGCTGTCAACGTGCCGCAGCCCACCACGACTCCGCCGTCCGTCGGCGCCCGGACGTCCGACCCCGACGCCTCGACCGTCGAGCGGCTCCTCCAGGCCGCGGCCCACGCGTTCGCCGACAAGGGCTTCCACGCCACGACCACCCGTGACATCGCCTCCGGGGCCGGGCTCTCGCCCGCCGGGGTCTACGTCCACTTCGGCTCCAAGGAGGAGCTGCTCTTCGCCCTGAGCCGCAGCGGCCACGAGTCCGCGCTGCGGCTCCTGCGCTCGGCCATCGCCGAGGGCTCGACGCCTGCCGAGGAGCTCGTCACCGTCATGGCGCGCTTCACCGAGTGGCACGTCGAGCAGTACCAGGTGGCCCGCGTCGTGCAGTACGAGCACCACCACCTGACCCCCGAGCACCACGCCGAGGTCCTCAAGCTGCGCAAGGAGATGGACTCCCTCGTGCGCGACGTCCTCGACCGTGGGGTGGCCGACGGCACGTTCTCCGTCGACGACAGCGCCGACACCGCGCTGGCCCTGCTCTCGATCGTCGTCGACGTGGCCCGCTGGTACTCCCCGACGATCCGACGCAGTCCCGCCGAGATCGGCGCGACGAACGCCGCACTCGCGCTGCGGCTCGTGGGCGCCGGGCACTGAGCGTGCCCCCATCGTGACCTCAGCCGTCACCGGCCACTCGGTGCTCCAGGTGCCGGTGCCGGCCCTCGAGCCGTTCGTCCTCGCCCGCACGCGGCACTACGACGCCGGCTACGTCTCGGCAGACCCGGACTTCGTCCACGCGCACGTCACGGCGCTCGCGCCGTTCCTCGACCTCGAGTCCCTGACGCAGACAGCGCTCGACGTCGTCGCCGAGATCGCCGCAGCGACAGAGCCTTTCGCGTTCACGCTCGAGGCCGTCGACACCTTCCCCAACGGGATCGTCCACCTGCTGCCCGAGCCGTCGGCGCCCTTCGCCGCCCTCACCTCGCGGCTGTGGGACGCCTTCCCCCAGTGCCCGCCGTATGCCGGTCGCTTCGGTGACGTCGTGCCGCACCTGACGCTCGACGCCCTTTCCGACGTGGTCACCGAGGAGTCGACCCGCAGGCTGGCCGCTCCCCGTCTCCCGGCCCGCTGCCGGGCCGAGCGACTCGACCTCGCGTGGTACGAGCCGGGCGCCTGCAGGGTGCTCCGGTCCTGGCGCCTCACCGGCGCCTGAGACGTCAGCTCGTCGTCGAGCCCATCGCCGACGTCGGCGTCACGGGGGCGGCGGCGCCCTCCTCGGGCGCGGCGGCGCCCTCCTCGGGCGCGGCGCCGTCCTCACGCGGCGGCGCTCCCGCAGGGCCGAGGTCGATGGTCAGCCGGGGCAGGAAGAACTGGACCAACGGGCCGATCGTCACGGCATACAGCACGGTGCCGAGGCCGACGGGTCCACCGAGCAGCCAGCCGACCGCGAGCACGACGACCTCGATGGTGGTGCGGACGAGCCGGATCGACAGCCCGGTGCGCCGCGCGAAACCCGTCATGAGCCCGTCGCGGGGGCCGGGACCGAGCTGGCTGCCGATGTAGAGGCCACCGGCGACGCCGTTGAGCACGATGCCGGACGCGAGGAGCGCCACCCGGGCCGACATCGCCTCGGGCGGCGCGATGAGGGCGAGACCCGCGTCGGCGGCGAGGCCGATGACGACGACGTTGGCCACGGTGCCGAGACCGGGCCACTGTCGCAGCGGCACCCAGAGCAGCAGGACGAGCGCACCGACGATGATCGTCACCTGACCGAAGGTCAGCGGCACGTGCGTGGCGATCCCGGCATGGAAGACGTCCCACGGGTCGAGGCCGAGCGTCGAGCGGATCATCATCGCCATGGAGACGCCGTAGAGCACGAGTCCCACGAGGAGCTGGACGACGCGGCGCGGGAGGCGGCCGGCGCGCAGCTGCTGGCGCGGCGTGAGGTTCGCGAGGGGGACGTGACGTCTCATACCGTCCATGATGCCGGCCAGTGGACTGCCTTTTAAGGGCCAGTCGTGGGACAGTGGACCGGTGCGCACCATCTCGGCCCGGTCACTGGCCCTGCTTCTCGGGTCCGGTCCTCTCCCCCGGCCGGCCTATCGCGGCCTCGCCGACGGCATCCGCCGGCTCGTCTCCGACGGACGGCTCCTCGTCGGGACGCGGCTGCCGAGCGAACGCACGCTGACGACCGAGCTGGGCCTGAGCCGCACGACCGTCGGTGCGGCCCTCGACGCCCTGCGCGACGAGGGGTTCGTCGCGACGCGGCGCGGCTCGGGAAGCGTCGTCTGCCTCCCGGCCGGGCCCTCGGGCCTCGCGCTTTCGCAGGCCGGCCTCATCCCCACCGACGTGCCGCCGGACGTCATCGACCTCACGTATGCCGCCCTCCCGGCCGCCGCCGGTGTCACCGCGGCCTACGAGCGGGCCCTTCTCGAGCTGCCGCGCTTCCTCGCGACCGCAGGCTACGACCCACGCGGGCTGCCGGAGACACGCGCCGCGGTGGCCGCCTGGTTCGAGGGCCGGGGGCTGTCAACCTCCCCCGACCAGGTCGTCATCACCTCCGGTGCGCACGGCGGACTGTCGGCCGTGCTCCGCTCCCAGCTGGACACCGGTGACCGGGTCCTCGTCGAGAGCCCCACCTACCCGAACGCCATCGTGGGGGTGCGGCGTTCGGCATACCGCGCAGTGCCCGCGCAGCTGACGGCGACGGGGTGGGACGTCGAGGCGATCGAGGTCGGGCTGCGTCAGAGCGGTGCTCGGGCGGCATACCTCATCCCCGACCACCAGAACCCGACCGGACTCGTCATGGATGCGCCCACGCGACAGGCGCTGGCCGGCGTGCTGGCCCGGGCGAACACCGTCCCGGTCATCGACGAGACGTTCGTCGAGCTCGGCCTCGACGACCCGGACGGCGCGGCACGAGCGGCGCCCTTCGCGGCCTCCTCCCCCGCCGCCCACACCCTCGGCAGCGCCGGCAAGACGTGGTGGGGCGGCCTGCGCGTCGGCTGGGTGCGAGCACCCCGCGGTGGTGCCGAGGCCGTCATCGAGGCCCGCCACAGCCTCGACCTCGGCACGGCGATCCTCGAGCAGCTCGTCGTCACCGACCTGCTGCGGCAGGGTGAGTCCCTGCTGACCGAGCGCCGGCGCGAGGCGCGATCCCGGCGCGACGCCCTCGTCACGGCCCTGCGCCAGCACGTCCCCGACTGGCGCCTCACGGTGCCCTCGGGCGGCCTCAACCTCTGGTGCGAGCTGCCGGAGGCCAGGGGCGACGAGCTCGCTCGGGTCGCCGAGTCCGCCGGCGTCCGGCTGGCCCGCGGTGGACAGTTCGGGGTCGAGGGCGGTTTCACCCGCTGGGTCCGGGTGCCCTTCTGCGTGGCACCCGACGAGGCCGACGAGGTCGGCCGACGGCTCGCCACCGCCTGGCAGCTCGCGCTCGGCGAACGCCCCACGACTCGCGAGGTCACGCCCCTCATCGCCTGACCGTGCCAGCGCCTCGGGGCTGCGAGACTGGCCCGGTGAGCAACGACGGAACCGGGCGCATCACCTCCTGCCGGTGGGAGCACGGCAAGGTCGTCGACGAGGGCTTCCCGCTCGAGGACGTGTCCGAGCTGCTGGGTCGCGAGGACTCGCTCATCTGGGTCGACCTGTGCGAGCCGGACCACGCCGGCCTGCGCGCCCTGTCCGCGGAGCTCGGGCTCGACCCCCACGCCGTCGAGGACGCCGTCTCCGCCGGCGAGCGACCGAAGGCGACCCGGCACGCCAAACACACCTTCCTCACCGTCTATGCCACCCGGCTCGAGCCCGGCGGCACCTCGACGGGCGCCAACGGTCCTGAGCCCCTGGGGCCGGAGTCCCGCCTGCGCACGGCACGGATCTCGGCGTTCGTGTTCCCGGGCGGCATCATCACCGTCCGCGGCAGCGACGAGGTCGACATGCAGCAGGTGCTCGACCGGTGGAACGACGACCCCGAGCTGCTCGCGCTCGGCGTCGGAGCACTCGTGCACGGGCTGCTCGACACCGTCGTCGACGGGCACTTCGAGGCGATCCAGCAGCTCGACGACGCGATCGAGGACCTCGAGGACCTCCTCTTCGACGAGAGCGGCCGCACGCACGCCGTCCAGGTGCGCACCTACCGGCTGCGCAAGGAGCTCGTCGAGCTGCGACGTGTCGTGCTGCCGATGCGCGACGTCGTCAACGCGGTGCTGCGTCACCGGGGTGAGCTCGACCAGCGGCACACCGAGCTCGACGGCTTCTACGACGACCTCTACGACCACGTCCTCCGGGCCGCCGAGTGGACCGAGTCGCTGCGCGACATGGTGACGACGATCTTCGAGACCAACCTGTCGCTGCAGGACGCCCGGCTCAACACGGTGATGAAGAAGCTCACCGGCTGGGCCGCGATCATCGCCGTCCCGACCGCCGTGACGGGATGGTTCGGCCAGAACGTGCCCTACCCCGGTTTCGGTCGACCCTGGGGCGTCCTCTTCAGCGCGGCCGTCATCGCCGGCGTGGCCGTCACGCTCTACGGCGTCTTCCGGCGCAAGGGCTGGATCTGACGCGAGAGGGCCGGGATGCGTGCATCCCGGCCCTCTCGTCGACGGCGTCGCCCTCGCTCGCGGTCAGTCGCGCGTCAGCTTGCGGTAGGTGACGCGGTGCGGACGGGCGGCCTCCGGACCGAGGCGCTCGACCTTGTTGGCCTCGTAGGACTCGAAGTTGCCCTCGAACCAGTACCAGCTGGCGGGGTTCTCCTCGGTGCCCTCGTAGGCGAGGATGTGCGTCGCGACGCGGTCGAGGAACCACCGGTCGTGGGTGATGACGACGGCGCAGCCGGAGAACTCGAGCAGCGCGTTCTCGAGGGAGCCGAGGGTCTCGACGTCGAGGTCGTTGGTCGGCTCGTCGAGGAGCAGCAGGTTGCCGCCCTGCTTGAGCGTGAGCGCGAGGTTGAGACGGTTGCGCTCACCACCGGAGAGGACGCCCGAGAGCTTCTGCTGGTCGGGGCCCTTGAAGCCGAACTGCGACACGTAGGCCCGTGAGGGGATCTCGACGTTGCCGACCTTCATGTGGTCGAGGCCGTCGGACACGATCTCCCAGAGGTTCTTCTTCGGGTCGAGACCCTCGCGGCCCTGGTCGACGTAGGAGATCTTGACGGTCTCGCCGATCCTGACCTCGCCACCGTCCGGCTCCTCGAAGCCGACGATCGTCTTGAAGAGGGTCGACTTGCCGACGCCGTTGGGGCCGATGACGCCGACGATGCCGTTGCGCGGGAGGGAGAAGGAGAGGTTGTCGATGAGGACGCGCTCGCCGAAGCCCTTCTTGAGGTTCTTCACCTCGATGACCGTCGAGCCGAGGCGCGGGCCCGGCGGGATCTGGAGCTCCTCGAAGTCGAGCTTGCGGGTGCGCTCGGCCTCGGCCGCCATCTCCTCGTAACGGGCCAGACGTGCCTTGCTCTTGACCTGACGACCCTTGGCGTTGCTGCGGACCCACTCGAGCTCGGTCTTGAGCCGCTTGGCCAGCTTGGCGTCCTTCTTGCCCTGGATCGTCAGTCGCTCGGACTTCTTCTCGAGGTAGGTCGAGTAGTTGCCCTCATAGGGGTAGAGGCGACCGCGGTCGACCTCGGCGATCCACTGGGCGACGTTGTCGAGGAAGTAGCGGTCGTGGGTGACCGCGATGACGGCGCCGGGGTAGCCCTCGAGGTGCTGCTCGAGCCAGAGGACCGACTCGGCGTCGAGGTGGTTGGTGGGCTCGTCGAGCAGCAGCAGGTCGGGCTTCTGCAGGAGCAGCTTGCACAGGGCGACGCGGCGGCGCTCACCTCCGGAGAGGTTGGTGACGGGCGAGTCCGGCGGCGGGCAGCGCAGGGCGTCCATCGCCTGCTCGAGCTGGCTGTCGAGGTCCCACGCGTCGGCGTGGTCGATGTCCTCCTGCAGCTTGCCCATCTCGGTGAGCAGCGCGTCGTAGTCGGCGTCGGGGTCGGCCATCTCGGCCGAGATCTCGTTGTAGCGGTCGAGCTTCGCCTTGATCTCGCCGGCGCCCTCCTCGACGTTGCCGAGGACCGTCTTGTCCTCGTTGAGGGGCGGCTCCTGCAGGAGGATGCCGACGGTCGCCCCGGGGGCCAGACGCGCCTCGCCGTTGCTCGGCTGGTCGAGTCCGGCCATGATCTTGAGGATCGTCGACTTGCCGGCGCCGTTGGGGCCGACCATGCCGATCTTCGCGCCGGGGTAGAAGGACATCGAGACGTCATCGAGGATGACCTTCTCGTTGTGTGCCTTGCGCGCACGGGTCATGGTGTAGATGTACTCGGCCATGCGCAGAAGGCTATCTGTCAGCGAGCGCGGCACCGAATCGGTGTCCGCGCTCGCGGACCCTCGTCGGCGTCAGGCCGTGAGCCGCTCGACGACCTCGTAGTCGTCGGTCTCGGGATCACCGGTGGCGAGCACCCCGCCGGCGTCGTCGCGCGCCCCGTCGGCCGGGGCCGCGCCGGGGTCGTAGTCGTCGTCGACGACCCCGTCCGCGTCGACGTGGGCGGGGCGCTGGTCGGCGACGGCCGACTCGCCCTCGGTCAGGGCGCGCACGGACGCCTGGACGTCGGGGTCAGCCGTGCGGTCCTGGCCGAGCGCGGCCGCGCGGCTGACGCGCTCGAAGCTCGCGCGTCCCCACGACAGGTCGTGACCGACGTGGTCGGCGTCGATCTCGGGCGAGGTGCGCGGCTGGCCGTCGTTGCCGACGTACTGCTTGATCGACAGGTTGCCCTCGACGATGACCGGCTGGCCCTTGCGCAGCGCCGAGGCCGCATTGGCCGCGAGCGCGTTGAACGCGATGACGCTGTAGAAGCTCGTGTCCCCGTCGACGAAGCGACCGTCGGCAGTGCGGCGGTAGGGCGTCGTGGCGACGCGGAAGGTCGTGAAGATGCTGCCGTTGCGGCCGTGTCGCTCGACGGGCTCGGTCACGACGTTGCCGTGCACGGTGATGCGGGTCTCGTTCATCGCTGCTCCTCGGAGGGTTCCAGGGGCGGCCTCGCGCCGCCTGCACCCACCCTCGGACGCGACGGGCCCGGGCGACAGCGGGCGTCAGCCGCCTGTGGACACCAGGACTCCGGGCCGAGGGGATGTGGACAGCGCCCCCTGCGCCCGGGGGCGCGTCAGCCGGCTGCGGCCTCGAGGTGCTCGCGGGTCTCGCGGTGACGCAGGAGGACCTCGTCGACGGGGATGAGGATGTGCTCGTCGGCCACGGCCGCCACGGACTCGGTCAGCCGCTTGCCGACGACGGTCCGCCGGTGCCGAGCCCCGACGCGCGCCCACCACCGGGACAGGATCCCGAGCCCGACACCGATCAGCACGCCGACGACGAGCATGACGAGCGGGAGCGGCAGGATGCCGACGGCGGGGGTCTCGGGGCGCGGGAGCTGCAGCAGCGCGAAGCCCCACAGCACGGCGTACCAGATGAGCCCGGCCAGGGCGACGAGACCCAGCACCCACTGGAGGATGTTGACGACGAACCACCAGACCGGCCGGCGCGCGCGAAGGGAGGTGCCGATGACAGCACGGTCGAGCGAGTCGCTCAGCGCGCCGTCGCCGCCGTCGACGGCGTCCTCGACGGCCTGGGCCCAGCGGACCGGCAGCCCCTCGGACGCGTCGCGCACGAAGCTGCGCGTGGCCAGGTCGACGGCAGAGGCGGTCGACACGGTCGGGGCCGGGATCGACGACCGGCCGAGCACGGCACGCACGTCGGCGCCGTCGATCTCGACGGGGATCGGCGGCCGTCCGCCGGTGCGGTCGAGACGGAGACGACGGAGCGGGTCCGAGGCGAAGCCCTTCGTCCATCGGGCGAAGAGCCAGCCGGTGTGCGCGAACGCCTCGCGACGGTAGTCGCGCGCGACGGCGTCGAGGACGATGGGGACACCCGCTGCGCGAGCCAGCGAGGTGTCGAGGGCCTCGCGCGGGACACGGCCCACGTCCGCCTCGGAGTCGGCGACCCCGGGACGCAGCTTCGTCGCGGCACCGACGACATCGGCCTTGAGGCGCTGACGCGAAGCGGCATGTCCGGCAACGGCATTCGCCAGTCGCTGCTTGAGCTCGGGAATCCCCTGGCCGGTCAGGGCGGACGTCGCGAGCACCTTGGCGTCGGCGACTCCGTCGGCCACGAGGAGCTTCGTGAGGTCCTGGGTGAGGACCTTGACACCCTCGGCGGTCAGACGGTCGGCCTGGTTGAGCACGCCGAGGGTGACGGCGTCGTGGTGCGACAGGAGGCTCACGAACTCGTCGTGCAGGCGGGCGTCGGCGTACTTCTGTGGGTCGGTCACCCAGACGAAGACGTCGACGAGCTCGAGCACGCGCTCGGCCTCACGACGGTGCTCGAGCTCGCGGGAGTCGAAGTCCGGCAGGTCGAGGAGCACGAGCCCGTCGAGGGAACCGGCGACCTGGACGGGCCTGTCCCCCGCACCGGCCGACGACTCGACGACGTGACGGGAGGCCACCCCCAGCCACTCGAGCAGCTCGGACGCGTCGGCGTCGCCCCAGAGGCCGGCCGTCGGGCGGGACGTCGTCGGGCGACGGGCACCGATCGTGGCGACGTCGGCGCCGACGAGGGCGTTGAAGAGCGAGGACTTGCCGCTGCCCGTCGCCCCGGCGAGGGCGACCACCGTGTGGTCACCGGCGATGCCGGAACGCTCGACGGCCCGGTCGACGACCCGTCGCGCGACCTCGACGCCCGAGGGGTCGAGCTCGTCGGCACCCGACACGAGCGCCATCGACAGCTCGGTCGTGCGCGTGCCCAGCTCAGCCGCCGAGACCGTCGCCACCCGGGCGCGGCCCATCCTGATCGGGCTCATCGCGCAGCCTTGACCGCTGCAGCGGCCGCGGTCAGGTGCTCGGTCTGGTCGGTGTCGACGTGCAACGTCGTGACAGCTCCTTCGTAGCGGGCGAGCTCGGCGGCATACAGCACGTCGACGCGCGCGGTCAGCTGCTCGCGGGCCTGGCGCGCGAGCTCTCGGACGGCCTGGTCGCCGAAGACGGCCTCGAGCAGCTTCTGGCCGACGACGGCCGTGCCGCCCGCGATGCCGACCTCGGCGCCCGTGATCCCAGCCGTGCTCGCGAAGGTCACGAGCATGAGGACCACGCCGAGACCGTTGACGCCGTAGGCCATGATCCGGGCCGTCGTGCGGCGGTCGCGACCCTCGTCGCGGACCATCTGGAGGATGTCGCCCTGCCAGTCGCGGACGAGGCGCTGGATCCGCTTGTCGAGGTCGGTGCCCGAGCGCGCGAGGGCCGGGTCGGCGGTGAGCAGCTGGTCGCCGCCGGGCAGGGTGCGCCACGAACGCGAGATGGCGCCCGCCGCGAGCTCGGCGCGGTTGACCACGAGGGACTCCACACCGGACTGGAGCGCCTCGCCGAGGTGGTCGGCCCGGGCCGGCTCTCCCTTGAGGAACGACGTGAACCGGTCGCGCACCCTCGAGACGGTCGACTCGACCTGCCGGAAGAACTCTCCGGTGCCGACGAACTCCTGCCAACGGGCGAGCACCTCGCCGCGCAGCAGCGTGCCGTCGAGCATGCCCGCGTGGACCTGCGCCCTGGCCTCGTCGTAGGCCGCTGCGGCCGCGTCGACGAGCGCCCGGCCCGCCGCGGTCTGGTCCTCGGAGGCGGCCACGAGCGACTGGGTGCGGGTGTCGAGCGAGACCAGCGCCCCCTGGAGGGTCTGGCGCACGACGTCGGCGCGAGCCTGCGCATCACCGGCGAGAGCCGCGAGCCAGCCCCGCAGTCGTTCGGTCTGGTCGGCAGGCAGCAGGCCGTCGACCAGCTCGGACTCGACGACCGTGAAGATCGGCGCCTGGTCGAGCCCCTGCTCGCGCAGCATCGACGCGAAGTGCGTGCGGATCTCGTCGACGGCGCCGGCGGGCACGCGGTCGAGGACGACGGCGACGGCGGTGCCGCGTTCGAAGGCCTCGCGCAGCAGCTCCCACGGGACGGCGTCGGCGTAGCGGGCGGCCGTCGTGACGAAGACCCAGAGATCGGCGGCCGCGAGCAGCTGCGTCGCCAGGTCACGGTTGGCCTCGACGACGCTGTCGATGTCGGGCGCGTCGAGCAGGGCCAGCCCGGCGGCGACCTCGTCCGTCGAGACGAGGCGCACCGCGCCCGGGCCGTCCGACGACGAGTGACGACCGGTGATGCGGGCCAGGGTCGGCAGGATGCGCGGACCCGAGAACCACGCGGCGTCGGAGGGGTGGTGGATGAGCACCGGCGAGCGGGTCGTCGGCCGCAGGACGCCGGGCAGGGTCACCTCGCGCCCGACGACGGAGTTGACGAGCGTCGACTTGCCGGCGCCGGTCGACCCGCCGACGACGGCGAGGAGCGGGGCGTCGAGCGAGGTCAGGCGCGGGATGACGTAGTCGTCGAGCTGGTCGAGCAGACGGGTGCGCGCCAGGCGCGCAGCCGGGGCCGACGAGAGGTCGAGGGGCATGGAGGCGTCGGAGACGGCAGACCGAAGTGCCTGAACGCTCGCGAGGAGACGGGCATTGCCCACCCCTGAATCACCTGCCACGCCCGTATCCTTCCGTGTCGCACTGGCACAACCAAACTGAAAGGCGGCGCGCCTCTACGACATACCCCGAGTCGTGACCTGAGAGTGCCACGCGGGCACCGGATCCGCCCGGTGGACACGGGCGTCCGGCCGCTCACTCGTCCGGCCGACCAGCCCGTTCCCGGCGCTCGGCCGCCACGGCACGGGCGACGTTGCCGTGGAGGTGGTCGGCACCGAGCCGTTCCATGACGCCGTCGAGCTCGAGCGTCGACCGCACCGAAGCCTTGAGCCTGGCCAGCCGCAGGACGACCCCGGAGTCCTCGGCCAGGTCGAGCACGTCGGCCAGCTTGGCCGACCCCTGGGAGTCGACGTAGTCGATGCCGCCGCAGTCCAGGACGATCCCCTTGACAGCCGGGTCCTCGTGGATGACCTCACGGACGCGGTCCTCGAGGGCGTCGGACGTGGCGAAGAACAGCCCTCCGTCCATCCGGATCACCACGATGCCGGGGACCGTCTCACCGTCGGGGTGGTCGGCGAGGTCGCGGTAGACGTCCGTGCCCGGCTCGCGTGCGAGCGTCGGGATGTGCGGTCGGGTGGAGACCTTGATGAGCCAGAAGATCGACAGCGCCACCCCGATGATGACGCCGGCCAGCACGCCGAAGACGAGCGCGCCGAGCAGCGCCGCGACGGCCACCGCGAAGTCGAAACGCTTGACACGGAAGAGGCGTCGCATCTCCGGGAGATCCATCATCCCCATGACGACGGCCTCGATGATGATGGCGGCCAGCACCGGCTTGGGCAGGTCGGAGAAGAGCGGCGCCAGGAGCAGCAGCGTCAGGAGGACCGCGAATCCCGTGGTGAGCGAGGCCAGCCCCGACTTGGCGCCGGAGTGGTCGTTGAGCGAGCTCGCCGACAGGCTGGTCGAGACGGGCATCCCCTGCAGGACGCCCGAACCGGCGTTGGCGAACCCCTGCGCGACCGACTCCTGGTCGATGTCGATCTGGTAGCGGTGCTTGGCGGCGAAGGCGCGCGCGTCGCCGGCGGTCTGGGAGAAGCCGATGAGCACCAGGGCGAAGGCCGCCACGGCCCCGACTCCGACGTGGTCCCACATCAGCTGCATGTCGGGCAGCACGAGGGTGGGCAGACCTCTCGGCACGTCTCCGACGAGGGCGACGCCGTGGTCACCCAGACCTAACAGCCACGAGGCGAGCAGACCGCCGACCACCAGCACGAGCGCACCCGGCACCTTCGGCGCGACGACGCGCAGACCGAAGACGACTGCCAGCGAGAGGACGCCCACCAGCACCGTCGTGCCGTGCGCGTCGCCGAGCGTCGTGAACCACGACCGCAGCTCCTGGAGCGGGTTGCTCCCCGACACCTTCGTGCCGGTGAGCTTGGGCAACTCGCCGATGACGACGTCGATCGCGGCCCCGAAGAGGAATCCGGTGACGACGGCACGGGAGAGGAACTGGGCGATCCACCCCATCTTCAGCACCGCGACGAGCAGGTAGAGGACCCCGGACGCGAGGGTGATCCCCGCGACGAACGACGCGACGGCCTTCTCGTCGGCGATGCCGGCCGCGAGGACGGCGCTCGCCGCGACGGCCGCGAGTCCCGAGCTCGGCCCGACCGAGATCTGCCGGCTCGTGCCGAAGATCGCGTAGAGGATCGCCCCGGCGGCTGCCGCGTAGAGGCCGTTCTGCACGGGAATCCCTGCGATGCCGGCATAGCCGAGGTTCTTCGGGACGACGAGCGCGAGGACGGTGACGCCGGCGATGAGGTCTCCCCTGAGCCAGCTGCGGTCGTACGAGCGCAGCCAGCCGATGATGGGGATCCTGCTGACTCCAGAGGCTCGATCCGACATGAGCGCGCCGCCCTCCCGTCAGGCGCGCGGGCGACACCGGGGGCGGTGCGATCCATCACACGCCGGCTGACGCCTCCAGCATCGCAGCCGACGACGGAGCGCGCCGAGTATTCCGGCAGGCCGGTGCACAGTGCCCCCGGCAGGACTCGAACCTGCGACCAAGAGATTAGAAGGCTCTTGCTCTATCCGCTGAGCTACAGGGGCGGGTCGCCCGATCCGGGCGCGGTCCAATGATAGGCACCGCGAGGCGCCGCGCCGGCTCAGGTCACGGGCGAGCCGACGAAGTCACGACGGTGCGACGTGATCGCCTCGAGCAGCACCAACTCGCGCTCCGACGCCCCGTCCTCGGCGGTGCCGTGGACGAGCCGCGAGCGCAGCAGCGCCAGGTCGCTCGCGCTGTCCTGGAAGGCGTCCATCGACCGCTTCGCAGGGCGACCGCCGTTCTGCCGCGCCCAGGCCCGCGCCGCACGACGCAGCCGCAGGTGGGAGAGCATCGTGACCTCGGCGTGGGTGAGCCAGCCGGCGTCGGCGTACGGCGAGAGGTAGCGCCCGATGAGCCGACCCTCCCGCCGACGCAGCCAGAGAAGGAAGCCGATGAAGGCGAGGAAGAGCGGCACCTGGTAGGAGACGTAGGCCGCGAAGAAGCCGTCCATCCCCGCGAGCGCCGAGAGGTTCCAGAGGCCGTGGAGCAGCATGGCGCAGAACCACCCGGCGAGGATCGAGACGACGCGCACCGCCGGACGTCGGGCGGACACGGCGATGCCGATCCCGATGCCGGTCAGCGACGTGAAGAGCGGGTGACCGAACGGACCCATGAGCCCACGGACGAGGAAGGTCGACGTCAGGCCCTCACCGCCGTACTCGTTGTAGGCCTGCCCGAGGTAGAGGATGTTCTCGCTGAAGGCGAAGCCCGCCCCGATGAGCCCGGCGTAGACGATGCCGTCGATGATCCCGTCGAACTCGCGCCGACGGAACAGGTAGATGAGCAGGATGCCGAGGCCCTTGAGCGTCTCCTCGGTGACCGGCGCGAGGTAGACGGCACCCGTCTCGAGCGGGTCGGTCCAGCGCGCCTCGACGAGCATCTTGAGGCCGAAGGTGTTGAGGAAGAAGGCACCGACGACGGCGACGAGCGCCCCCCAGAGGAAGGCGAAGACGATGTAGCGCGCCGGCTCCGCCTCGTAGCGGTCGAGCCAGAGGAAGGTCGGCACGATGACGAGCACCGGGATGATCGCCATGAGCGCCGACGTGACGATCGTCTGGGTCGTGAGCCGGTCGCCGAGGATGCCGAGCAGGATGAGCAGGCAGACGAGGAAGACCGACGCGGCGACGCCGATGGTGAGCGCGGTGCGCAGCATCGGCCGTCGGGTCGGGTTGCGCGCCGGGCTCCATTGCTGCTCCTGCCCGCCCGGGCTCGCGCCAGTCCCCTGTGTCGTCACGTCCCCTGAGGTCATGAGGGCAGGCTAGTGCAGCGCTGTGGCCGCCGACCGGGGCTCGTCCCCCTCAGCCTCTATGGTGGTCCGGTGAGTGACACCAACCACCGAGCCATCGCCGACCGGATCATCTGGATCGACTGCGAGATGACGGGCCTGTCCCTGAAGTCCGACGCCCTCGTGGAGGTGGCCGCCCTCGTCACGGACTTCGAGCTCAACCAGCTCGGCGACGGCATCGACGTCGTCGTCAAGCCGCCGGACGAGGCCCTCGAGCAGATGGACGACTTCGTCCGCGACATGCACACGAGCTCGGGTCTCATCACCGAGCTCGACTCCGGGGTCACGCTCAAGGAGGCCGAGCACATCGTCCTCGACTACGTCCGCACCTTCGTCCCCGAGCCGCGCAAGGCCCCGCTCGGCGGCAACACCGTCGCGACCGACCGCGGCTTCCTGTCGCGCGACATGCCCGTGCTCGAGTCCTACCTGCACTACCGCATCATCGACGTCAGCTCGATCAAGGAGCTCTCGCGCCGGTGGTACCCCCGGGTCTACTTCAACGCCCCCAAGAAGTCCGGCGGGCACCGGGCGCTCGCCGACATCCGCGAGTCGATCGCCGAGCTGCGCTACTACCGCCAGGCGGTGTTCGTGCCGCAGCCCGGCCCCGACAGCGCCACCGCCAAGGCGCTCGCGTCGCCTCACGTCATCGAGCACTGAGCGCTCCGGAGCAGCCCTTCGGGCGATGACGTATGCCGTCAGCGGTGCCGTCGACGGGGTGGTCACGAGCACCTCACGAGAGCCTGTAGCATTGTCGACGCCGTGACACGGCGCCGAGCCCTCGGGCCCGGCTCGTGTTGTGCATGGTGGGTGTAGCTCAGCTGGTAGAGCACCTGGTTGTGGTCCAGGTGGCCGCGGGTTCAAGTCCCGTCACTCACCCCAACGGTCCTGCTCGTCAGGACGAACGCATGGCCCGGCTCCCCGAGGGGAGCCGGGCCGTGCTGCATCTCGGACCGGTCCCGGGCTGAGGCAGGCCGGCGCCGATAGGCTCGTGCCAGCCGCTCACACCGGCCCGCAGCCCGCAACGCTGCTCTGCGGTCGCTTCCCCGACGACCCCGAGGTGACCCATGAACGACCCGAGCGCGCCGTCGGTGGACGCGCGGTTCTCACCGTCTGCCGGTCAGACCCTGGGCGTCGAGTGGGAGATCGGTCTGCTCGACCCGGCCACGCTCGACCTCACCTCGCGCGCTGTCGAGCTGCTCGGCCTCGCCAACGGACCCGAGGACACCGGTCACGCCCGACCGACGAAGTCGCGGTCGACCGTGACGCAGGAGCTGCTGCGCAACACCGTCGAGATCGTCACGGGCATCTGCGCGAACGCCGAGGAGGCAGCCGCGGACCTCGCCGACGGACTGGGGCGCGTCCAGCGCGCGGCCTCCGAGCTCGACGTCCTGCTCTACGGCGGCGGCGCGCACCCGTTCGCCCGGTGGGAGGACCAGGAGGTCACCGAGGGCCAGCGCTACGCGACGCTCATCGACCGCACCCAGTGGTGGGGCCGGCAGATGGTGATCTTCGGGGTCCACGTCCACGTCGGCGTCCGATCCGCCGCGAAGGTCTGGCCCCTCGTCAACGCCCTGCTGACCTACCACCCGCACCTCACGGCGCTGTCGGCGTCCTCCCCCTACGGCTCGGGGGCCGACACCGGCTACGCGAGCAACCGCACGATGCTCTTCCAGCAGCTGCCGACAGCCGGCCTGCCCTTCCAGTTCGAGACGTGGGCGCAGTACCGCGCCTACCTCCACGACGTCTTCACGACCGGGGTCGTCACCGACGCGAGCGAGCTGCGCTGGGACGTCCGGCCGTCGCTGCGCCTCGGCACCATCGAGGTCCGGGCCTGCGACGGCTTCTCGCGCCCGCAGGACGTGGCCGCCGTCGCCGCCCTCATCCACTGTCTCGTCGCCCACCTCGAGCACCAGCTCGACGAGGGCGTCCTCGCCCGCCCGCTGCCCCCGTGGCACGTGCAGGAGAACAAGTGGCGGGCGGCCCGCTACGGGCTCGACGCGATCATCATCCGCGACGCCGACAACACCGAGGTCCACGTCGTCGACGACGTCCACGACCTCCTCGAGCAGCTGCAGCCGACCGCGCGGCGCCTCGCGTGCACGCGTGAGCTCGCAGGGATCGAGGACATCCTGCGCGACGGCGCGGGCTACCAGCGGATGCGCGCGGCCGTCATGGACGACGGCACCGGCGACCTGAGGGCCGCCGTGCGCGCCATGCTCGTGTCAGACGGCCGGTGACGTCCGGCGGGGCCCGGCGGGCAACCGCGTCCGCTACTCCCCGACCGTCGCCATCGCCGTGCGTGCGGTCTCGCCGTCAGTGTCGGGCGGGAGCACCGTGAGGACGAGCCTGCCGTAGTTGCTCAGTGACAGCAGGACGTGGTCGGGGAAGCGACTGTGCTCGAACCAGCCGAGGTGCGTGATCCCGATCGGGCTGCGCACCGTGCGAGGTCCGTCCTCCCACCCGGCACGCTCGTAGCCGAACCGTGCGATCCGAGCGCGGGTGCGGTCGTGCACGGCGACGTCGAGCAGCGGCACCTCCACTCGGAGGTCGCTCGACCTCGGCCACCACACGCCGTCGGAGGCACTCATCCCCGGATGGGGCGACAGGGCGAGGCGACTCGTGAGCTCGTCGAGCGGCGGCCCGGCCGCGGCCTTCGGTAGGGAGGTGTCGATGGGCGGGGACAGGGGCATGGCGTTCACGGTGGCTCCTCCGGGAGCATGACGAGATGGGTGGCCGCGGCTCGCTCGTCACTTCCTGCCCTGGAGGACCGACGCCGCGCAAGGGTCGGGCCTCTGCTGCCGACGGGGCACCCTGACCGGGTGACCCTGTCTCCACTTCAGCGTACGCCCGCGGCGACGCACCGGCGCCTCGGCGGCATACCGCACAATGGGGTCATGCTCATGGGGAACAAGAAGGCCCAGCGGATCACGGTCGGTGTCATCATCGGTGTCATCGTCGTCAGCCTCGCGCTGTCACTCATCTCGACGGCGAGCGCGACCCCGTAGTCACGCGAATCCGCCCGCAGCACCGGGTCGCCCGGTCGCTGCGAGGGTCCTGGTGCGGGGCTCGGGACACCTCCGAGCGACCGATTTTGTCCCGGCGCGGGACGGCTGCTAACGTTTCCCCTCGTTGCGCCGCTAGCTCAATTGGCAGAGCAAGTGACTCTTAATCACTGGGTTCGGGGTTCGAGTCCCTGGCGGCGCACTTCAAGACCCCCGTTCGGAGCGATCCGGACGGGGGTCTTCCCTTTGTCCCTCTTGATTCGCGTATCAGGCTGACAGCGCCGCGCCTCCCTTGGACGATGGAGGTTCCACCCGGGGCGCGGGTGACCGCGTCGCCGGCTCGAGGGGAGATGCGATGAGCGGCTGGGACGACGAGCTGGACCGAGGCGACCAGTGCGAGCGGGAGGTCACGCCCGACCTGCCGTGGACCGAGGAGCCACCACCCCCGGGCCGCGGCGACCGCGGCGTCACGGTGCGCGGGCCGGGAGCGAGCGTCGGCAAGGCGCGCGCCTTCACGACGTACCTTCCCGTCGGGATGTGCTGCAACTTCGTGTGGAACTGCATCGCCGCTCCGCACACCTTCGGGCTGGCCGACGCCAACGCCGCCTGGGCACGCGCGGCGCAGCGCCGCGGTGGCACCGACGCCCCTGCGGGCGCCCCCGTCTACTGGGCGGGCGGCAAGCACGGCCACATCGCCCTGTCCGTCGGCGCGGGCCGCGTCCGTTCGACGGACTGGCCCGCCAAGGGCAAGGTCGGCGAGGTCGACATCGACGTGATCACGAAGGCCTGGGGCATCACCTACCGAGGCTGGTCGGCAGACTTCGCCGGCACCGCGATCCCCGGGCTGGGCGCGGGCCAGACCGCGCTGGCCGGTGGTGGCGGCGGCGCCGTCGACGACGAGGCGATCCGGCCGGGCAAGCGCAACCCCTCGGTCCGGCGCTTCAACCAGGCGCTGTGGGACTCGATGCCCGCCGACTACCGCGCCTCTCACCAGAAGGCGTGGATGAGCGAGGCCTCCGACCTCTACGGACCGGTGTCGCAGCAGGTCTGCTTCGACAAGTACGTCATGCTCAACCAGAAGGACCCGAAGAAGTGGCCACTGCCGACCAAGCCGGTGTGGCCCGGTCCGGGACTGCTGCGCAAGCTCGGACTGCGCCCCGACTGACGCCCGACCGACGCCCGACCGATGCCCCGACCGACGGAGCGAGCCTCAGAGGTAGAGGCCGGTCTGGCCGTCCTCGACGCGTCGCGCCGCGACGGCGTGAATGTCGCGCTCGCGGAGCAGGACGTAGTCCCTGCCGTGCAGCTCGACCTCGCCGCGGTCCTCCGGGTCGAAGAGGACGCGGTCGCCCAGCTCGACCTGGCGCACGTTGGCGCCGGTGGCGACGACCTCGCCCCACGCGAGGCGCTTGCCCACCGACGCGGTCGCGGGGATGAGGATGCCGCCGCCGGAGCGCCGCTCGCCCTCGTTCTCGAGGGAGACGAGGACGCGGTCGTGCAGCATCCGGACGGGCAGTCGGGCCGCCGCTGCGGCAGCATCCTTCCTGGCCACGGCAGTGGGTGGGCCGGCCGGCCGGATCAGCGCCGGCGACGCAGGAGGCCGACGGCGACCACGACGACGACGGCTGCCGCCACGACGGCGCCGATGCGCTCGATGCGCAGCTCGCCGTCCTCGGTGTGGGTGGCCGCGGCGAGGCGCAGCCTGAGGCCCTGCACCTGACGCTGGGCGATGACCTGCGGCTGGGCGCGGTAGGCCAGCTCGTTGACGGTGCCCTCGAGGCGCGCGCGGGCGGCCTGGATGTCCTGCTCGATCCGTGCGGTGTCGCTCATCTGGCTTCCTTTCGGGGGACGGTTGCGACTCTAGTCGGCGATGCCGAGGTCGCGGCGGAGCTTGGCCACGTGGCCGGTCGCCTTGACGTTGTAGAACGCATGGCTGACCTTGCCCTCCTCGTCGACGACGAACGTCGACCGGATGACGCCCTCGACGGTCTTGCCGTAGAGCTTCTTCTCACCCCAGGCGCCGTATGCCGTGTGGACCGCGAGGTCCTCGTCGCTGAGCAGCGGGATGGTGAGGTGGTCGCGCTCGCGGAACTTCGCCAGCTTGGCCGGCTTGTCCTTGGAGATGCCGACCACCTCGTAGCCGTCCTTCTTCAGCGAGTCCAGCGACTCGCTGAAGTCGCAGGCCTGCTTGGTGCAGCCCGGCGTCATGGCGGCCGGGTAGAAGTAGACGATGACCTTGCGGCCCGCGAAGTCGGCGAGGCTGACGGTCTGGCCGGTGTCGTCGGTGAGGCTGAAGGCAGGCGCCTGCTCGCCGGGCTCGAGTCGTGCGGTCACGATCTGCTCCTTCGTCGTCATGTCTGCCGGGCTCGTACCCGTTCCGGACACGAGGTCGGTCCGGCTGGTGCGGACGGCGGGACTCGAACCCGCACACCTAGGGCACAGGAACCTAAATCCTGCGTGTCTACCAGTTCCACCACGTCCGCTCGCGGGGTGCGCGGCCCCCACTGTAGTTGGCGGCGCCCGGGTATCAGGAGCCGCCGTCCGCGCTCCGTCTCCCATGACCCACGGACGAGGAGGTGCGTCATGGACAGGACGAACGCATCGGTCGGGGCCGCGCTCGACACGACGACGTGCCCGGAGTGCGGAGCCCTCGCCGAGGTGACGGAGCGCACGGTGCTCGAGAGCACCGACGGGCCCGTCGAGCACGCACGGGTCCTCTGCGTGGCCCGGCACTGGTTCCTCCTGCCGGCCGCGTCCCTGTCGAGCCCACCCGCACGCTCACCGGTCAGGACTAGCCTGCGCTCATGAGGCGCAACATCGGCACGGGCGGTCCGTGGGAGGGCGTCGTCGGCTACTCGCGGGCCGTCCGCGTCGGGGACACCGTGCACGTGGCGGGGACCACGGCGATCCGCGAGGGCCGGGTCGTCGCGCCCGGCGACGCGTACACGCAGGCCAAGGTCGCGCTCGAGATCGTCGTCGAGGCGCTCGCCGAGTGCGGGGCCTCGCCCGCGGACGTCGTGCGGACCCGGATGTTCGTCACCGACATCCGTGACTGGGAGTCGGTGGGTCGCGCGCACGGCGAGGTCTTCGCCGACGTGCGGCCGGCCTCGACGATGGTCCAGGTGACCGCCCTCATCGACCCCGACCTGCTCGTCGAGATCGAGGCCGAGGCCGTCGTCGGCTCAGGGACCCCCGGCGTCACTCCACCCTGACGTTGACGACGTGGATGCCGGTGGCGCCGTCGGGTGCGGGCGGCTCCTCGAGCGGCGACTGCACCTGCCCCTTGGCGTCGTAGGCGCGCACGCGGATGTCGTGGCTGCCCGGCGTCGCGTCCCACTCGTAGACCCACTGGCGCCACGTGTCGATGCTCGCGTCGGCGGCGAGGCGAGCCTCGGTCCAGGGCTGCTGGTCGACCTGCACCTCCACCTTGGAGATGCCGGTGTGCTGCGCCCACGCGACCCCGGCGACGGCGACCGTGCCGGCCTTGACGCTCGCCCCGGCCGTGGGGACGTCGATGCGCGAGGCCGTCTTGATCGGTCCGGTCGCCGACCAGCCACGCGGCGTCCAGTAGGCCACGTCGGCGGCATACGTCGTCACCTTGAGCTCGGTGACCCACTTCGTCGCCGAGACGAAGCCGTAGAGGCCCGGCACGACGACACGCACGGGAAAGCCGTGCTCGAAGGGCAGCGGCTCGCCGTTCATCCGGATCGCGAGCAGGGCGTTGCGGTCGTCGGTGAGCGCGCCGAGCGGGGTCGAGGCGGTGAAGCCGTCGATGCTCGTCTGGAGCACCATGTCGGCACCGGCCTTGGGGCCGGCCATCGCGAGGAGCTCGCGCACGGGCCAGCCGGTCCAGACGGCGTTGCCGATGAGGTCGCCCCCGACCTCGTTGGAGACGCATGTCAGGGTGACCAGCGCCTCTTGCATCTGCTTGCCCTGCAACGTCTTCCAGTCGATCTCGACCTCACGGTCGACCATGCCGGTGACCTTGAGGTTCCAGTCGTTGGCGTCGATGCGCGGCACGACGATCGCCGTGTCGATGCGGTAGAAGTCGGCGTTCGGGACGATGTACGGCGTCAGACCCGGCACCTTGAGCTCGGCGCCGGCGGGGATGGCGAGCTTCGTGCCCTTGAGCGGCGTGCTCTTGAGCGCGTCGCGCGAGACCGTGGCGGCCGCCGAGTCGCCCCCGAGGTAGCTGCCGGCGTATGCCGCGACGGCGCCGACCGCTCCCCCGATGACCCAGCGTCGGCCGGGACCGGCAGCGCCCGTCACGCTGGACGAGGGGGCCGAGGCGCGGCTGAGGAACCAGATGCCGGCTGCGGTGCCGAGGATCGTCGGCAGGACGTCTGCCGGGCCGGCGCCCGGACGGGTGAGCACCGCGGCCGCGCCGACGACCCCGACGACGGCGAAGACGACGAGGCCGGCGACGAGGTGGCGGCTCGCGAGCACGCCGACCGCGGCACAGGTGAGGGCGAGCACGACGACGGTGCCGACGAGCAGGGCCCGCTTGTCGTTGGTGCCGAAGGTCGCGATGGCGAAGTCCTTGAGCCACGGCGGCGTCCGGTCGATGAAGGCCCCGCTGACCGCCGCGATGGGTGCCGGCTGGCCCGAGGACTGGCCGACGGCCGTCAGCAGCGCTGCGGCGAGCGTCGCGAGCCCGACCGTGAGCAGCCCGGCCACCAGCCCGTCGACGGCGCCCCACCAGAGCGGACGGGCCGGCTGCTGTGGGGCGGTCTCGGGACGGGTCGCCGGGCTGGTGGTGGTCATGGCCTCAGGTGCTCCTTCAGGTGTGGCACGAGTGCACGGAAGGCGAGCGCCCGGTGCGAGACGTGGTTCTTCTCGTCGGCGTCGTACTCCGCCAGTGTGCGTTCGTTGCCGTCCGGCTGGTCGGATGGCACGAAGATCGGGTCGTAGCCGAAGCCGTTGGTGCCCCGCGGCTCGCGGCCCACGGTGCCGGGGAAGCGCCCGAGCTCCGCGGCCGAGCGTCCGTCCGGCAGCACGATGGCAGCGGCACAGACGAAGGCGGCGGCGCGGTGCTCGTCCCGGACGTCGCCGAGCTGTGCGAGGAGCAGCTCGAGGTTGGCGCGGTCCCCGCCCCCACCGGACCAGCGGGCGCTGAAGATGCCGGGCGAGCCGCCGAGCACGTCGACGGCCAGGCCGGAGTCGTCGGCGAGGGCGGGCAGGCCCGTCACGTGGGCCGCGGACGCGGCCTTGAGGATGGCGTTCTGCTCGAAGGTGACGCCGTCCTCGACGACGTCCGGCGCGTCGGGGAAGCCGTCGAGACCGACGATCTCGAGCCCGAGGTCGGCGCTGACGTCGGCGAGGATCTCGCGAAGCTCCTCGAGCTTGTGGGCGTTGCGCGTGGCGAGGACGACCTGCGTCACGGGGCGACCTCCCCGGCCAGGGCAGCGTGCTGCCGGTCGGTGAGGTCGGCGCAGCCCTTCGTGGCGAGGTCGAGCAGCTGGCCGAGCAGGTCGCGGTCGAAGGGCGCACCCTCGGCGGTGCCCTGGACCTCGATGAAGCGGCCGTCGCCGGTCATGACGACGTTCATGTCGGTCTCGGCGGTCGAGTCCTCGGGGTAGTCGAGGTCGAGGACGGCACGGCCCTCGACGATGCCGACGGAGACGGCTGCGACCGAGCCGGTCAGCGGCTGGGCCTTCTTGCCGATGAGGCCCTGGGAGCGGGCGTGCTCGACGGCGTCGGCCAGGGCGACGTACGCGCCGGTGATGGCGGCGGTGCGGGTGCCGCCGTCGGCCTGCAGCACGTCGCAGTCGAGGACGATGGTGTTCTCGCCCAGGGCCTTCGTGTCGATGACAGCGCGCAGGCTGCGCCCGATGAGGCGGCTGATCTCGTGGGTGCGGCCGCCGATCCGGCCCTTGACGCTCTCGCGGTCGGAACGGGTGTTGGTGGCACGGGGCAGCATGGCGTACTCGGCGGTGACCCATCCGGTGCCCTTGCCCTTGAGCCAGCGCGGGACGCCCTCCGTGAAGGACGCCGCGCACAGCACGCGCGTGCGCCCGAACTCGACGAGGACGCTGCCCTCCGCGTGGTCGAGCCAGTTGCGGGTGATCCGCACCTCTCGGGTCTCGTCGGGGGCACGGCCGTCATGTCGGTCAGTCATGCCCACGAGGCTAGCCATGACTCCACGCTAGGCCTCAATCGCGGGTGCGGGGACGGGCCCGGACGGCTCGTTCGTGAACCGTAAGGACCCGTCCCCGCGACGCGATGACGGGCTGTTCAGTCGAGCGTCTCGGCTGAGAGTCGCTCGACCACGTCGGCCGACAGCTCGAGGTCGACGGCCTGCACCGAGTCCTGGATGCTCTCGGGACGGGAGGCTCCCGGGATGGGCACGACGGTCGGCGCGAGCGCCAGCTCCCATGCGAGGGCCACCCGCTGCGGGCTCACGTCGTGTGCCTTCGCCACCTCTGCGAACGCGTCGTGCCGGCTCCCGAGGTCACCTGCCCTGCTGATGCCGCCCAGCGGGCTCCACGGCAGGAAGGCGATGCCGAGCTCGGCGCACAGGTCGAGCTCCGCGCGGCTGCTGCGGAAGGCCGGCGAGAACTGGTTCTGCACCGACACGAGGCGGCCGCCGAGCACATCCTGCGCCTCGCGGATCTGGGCCGGGTCGGCGTTGGAGATGCCGGCCATCTCGATGACTCCCGCGTCGAGCAGGTCCACGAGCGCACCGACGGACTCGGCATACGGCACGTCGGGGTCGGGCCGGTGGAACTGGTAGAGCCCGATGGCCTCGCCGCCGAGCCGCTGGAGCGAGGCCTTGGCGGCCTCCTTGAGGTGGTCGGGGCGGCCGTTCTGGGTCCAGGACCCGTCCCCCGGGCGCAGGTGCCCACCCTTCGTGGCGACGAGGACGTCAGCCGCGCTGCCGGACCACGACGAGAGCGCCTTGGCGATGAGGGACTCGTTGTGGCCCACCTCGCCGGCGTCACGGTGGTAGGCGTCGGCCGTGTCGATGAGGGTCACGCCGGCGTCGAGCGCGGCGTGGATGGTCCGGATCGAGCGGTCCTCGTCGGGCCGCCCCTCGATGGACATCGGCATGCCGCCGAGACCGATCGCGCTGACCTTCCTCGATCCGATGGTTCGCTGCTGCAACGGTGCCTCCTTGGTTCGGTCGTTCCGGTCGTCGGCGGACGTCCGGCGACTGCCGGGCGCGCGACGCACCGTCAAGGTCCATACCCGGCTTCGGGGGCCGTCACCCGCAGCCGGATCCGTCAGAGGCGGTAGGTGGCGTCCGGCTCGGCGAGCTCGACGCAGCCCGGCCACACGGCGGCAGCCTCCGCCCGACACACCTCGGCGTCGTTCCAGGCCGGGATGTGGGTCAGCATGAGGCGACGCACTCCCCCGGCCCGGACGGCCGCCTCGGCGGCCCGGCGACCCGAGAGGTGGATGTCGGGCACCGTGTCGCGGCCCTCGACGAAGGCCGAGTCGGCGAGCACGAGGTCGGCGCCCGTCATGAGCTCGTCGAGCTGGTCGCACGTGTCGGTGTCGCCGGTGTAGGCGAGCACACGACCGTCGGCCTCGACCCGGAAGCCGTAGGCCTCGACCGGGTGGTTGACGTGCACCGGCGTGATCGTGAACGGCCCGACCGTCACGGGCTCGCGGTGGCGCAGGTCGTGGAAGTCGAAGACGGACAGGACGCCCTCGGCCTCGCCACCGCCGTAGGCGCGGGCGAGGTGCACTCCGGTGCCCGCGGGCCCCCAGACCGGCATCGTCGCGCGCCCGGGACCGCCGGGGAGGTAGCGCATCATGACGTAGAGCCCGCACATGTCGATGCAGTGGTCGACGTGCAGGTGGCTGAGCAGCACCGCGTCGACGGCATACGGCTCGATGTGGCGCTGCAGGGCGCCGAGGGCGCCGTTGCCGAGGTCGAGCACGATGCTCCACGTGCGACCCTCGTGCTCGGTGCGGACGAGGTAGGACGAGGCGGGCGAGCGTGGACCCGCGAAGGATCCCGAGCACCCGACGATCGTGACGTCCACGTCACGAGCCTAGGTGCCGGCACCGACTCCGGCCCGGCGACATGGCGTCGGGTGCGTCACACCGTGCCGTCCGGGCGCCGGCCTTCGTCGTCGTCGACGTCCTCCTCGAGGTCGTCCTCGACGTCGTCGGCGTCGTATGCCGCCACGACGTCACGCAGGTCGGTTCCCATGAGCGCGTGGGTGAGGGTCTCCTGCAGCCAGGTGAGGAAGTCGTACCACGCCATCGCGTAGCCGAGCGGGTCGTCGTCGTCGATGTCGTCCATCGCGGCGTGCAGCGCCTCGGCGTCCTCCTCGGTGCGCATGCCCATGCGTTCCCCGAGCAGCAGGCGCACGTCGGTGAGCGCCATGAGGAAGGCCGGCGCCTGCGCCTCGTCGAGCACGACCCGGTTGCCGACGGCCCCGTCGACGCACGCGAGCGCGACGTCGAGGTTGCCGCTCTTGCGCTGGCGCAGGCCCTCCTCGGTGAGGCGACGGAACTCGGCCGCGATCTCGTCGTCACCGCGATGGGCCGTCGGCAGGAGCCGGTCGAGAGCCGGGTCGCGGTCGTCGAGCGACGCCGAGTCGGTCTGCTGGTCGGCTGCGCTCAGCGACAGGCCCATGGACGCCACGAGGTCGTCGAACGCGTCACCCGTCGGCTCGATCTCGGGCGAGAGCAGCAGGCGCGTCTGCTGCATGAGGCCGAGGAGCACCGTGCGCTCGGTGGACTCGAGGAGCGCGACGTAGTGGTCCTTCTCGCGCAAAAAGGCGCGGGCCATCAGCTGTCCTTCTCGAACGTGGCCCAGAGGCCGTAGCCTTGCAGCGCCTCCGCGTCGCGCTCCATCGACTCGCGGGGGCCGTTGGAGACGACCGCACGGCCCTTGACGTGCACGTCCATCATCAGCTTCTCCGCCTTCGGACGGGCGTAGCCGAAGTAGGTCTCGAAGACCCACGTCACGTACGTCATGAGGTTGACGGGGTCGTTCCAGACGATCGTCACCCACGGCACGTCGGGTGCGACGGCCTCGTCCGTGGAGGTCACCTCCTGCTCGGCGGGAGCGAGGGAGAGGGTGGCTGCGGTCACAGGGCCACCCTAGGTCCACCGAGGCCGCGGGGCAGACGGTCCCCGAGGCCCGCGACACCTAGGGTGGGCACGTGAGCCCGACGAGCCCTCGCGCCGCGAGCACGGCGCTGCTGACCGACCACTACGAGCTGACGATGCTCCAGGCCGCCCTCGCCTCGGGCGAGGCGCACCGGCGCTGCGTCTTCGAGGCGTTCGCCCGCCGGCTTCCCGACGGCCGCCGCTACGGGGTCATCGCGGGAACGGGCCGGGTGCTCGAGGCGCTCGAGCAGTTCCGCTTCGGCGACGACGAGCTGCGCTTCCTCTCCGACCGCAAGGTCGTCGACCGGGCCACCGTCGACTGGCTCGCCGACTACCGCTTCTCCGGGGACGTCAGCGGCTACGCCGAGGGCGAGTGCTACTTCCCGCAGTCACCGGTGCTCGTCGTCGAGTCCACCTTCGCCGAGGGCGTCATCCTCGAGACTCTCGTGCTCTCGATCCTCAACCACGACACGGCGATCGCGTCCGCTGCCTCGCGCATGACGACCGCCGCCATGGGCAGGCCCTGCATCGAGATGGGCTCACGACGCACCCACGAGGAGTCGGCCGTCGCAGCCGCTCGCGCGGCCTACGTCGCCGGGTTCGACGCGACGAGCAACCTCGAGGCCGGGCGTCGCTACGGCGTGCCGACGACGGGCACGGCCGCGCACGCCTTCACCCTCCTCTACGACTCGGAGAAGGAGGCCTTCACCGCGCAGGTCGAGTCGCTCGGCAAGGGCACGACCCTCCTCGTCGACACCTACGACGTGCGGACGGCCGTCGCTCTCGCCATGGAGATCGCCGGGCCCGGCCTGGGGGCGGTCCGGCTCGACTCGGGCGACCTGCTCATCCTGGCCACCGAGGTGCGCGCCCAGCTCGACGCGGCGGGCAACACCGACACCCGGATCATCGTCACCTCCGACCTGGACGAGTACGCCATCGCGGGCCTGGCTGCCGGACCCGTCAGCGGCTACGGCGTCGGCACGGCCCTCGTGACCGGCTCCGGGGCCCCCACGGCATCCATGGTCTACAAGCTCGTCCAGCGCGAGGACGCGTCCGGGCAGATGCAGGGCGTCGAGAAGAAGAGCAAGGACAAGACGTCGGTCGGGGGCCGCAAGTGGGCCATGCGGCGCCTTCGCGACGACGGGATCGCGCAGGCCGAGGTCATCGGCATCGGTGAGCAGCCGCGCGACGACGGCAACGACCGCCGGCTCATGATCGACCTCGTCCGCGCCGGCGAGGTCGTCGACCACCAGGACATCCACGAGGCCCGCGCCCGCCACGAGGCCTCGCGCGCGGAGCTGCCCCGGGCGGCGGCCCAGCTGTCGAGGGGCGAGCCCGTGATCCCCACCGTCTACGAGAAGGACTGAGCCATGGCCGGACCCACGCATGCCGACGGCGCACGGGCGCTGATCATCGTCGACGTCCAGAACGACTTCTGCGAGGGCGGGTCCCTCGCCGTCACCGGCGGCGCCGACGTCGCCCGCGAGGTGAGCGAGCACGTGGGCCGGCACGCCGCGGACTACGACCACGTCGTCGTGACCGCCGACTGGCACGTCGACCCAGGACCGCACTTCTCGTCGACCCCCGACTTCGTCGACTCGTGGCCGGTGCACTGCGTCGCAGGCAGCGAGGGTGCCGAGTTCCACCCGAGGCTCGCCGGCGCCCTGGGTCACGTCGAGGCGGTCTTCCGCAAGGGCGAGCATGCGGCTGCCTACAGCGGATTCGAGGGACGGTCGGTCGACGACCAGCACAGCACCCTTGCCGCATGGCTCACCGAGCGCGGCGTCTCCCGCGTCGACGTCGTCGGCATCGCCACCGACCACTGCGTGCGGGCCACCGCGGCCGACGCGCAGCGTGAGGGCTTCGAGGCCACCGTGCTGCTCGACCTCACCGCGGGAGTCTCCAGGTCCACGACCGACGCGGCCCTCGCAGAGCTGCGCGAGGAGGGTATCCGGCTGCTCGGCACACCACGGGTCGGCGGCTGACCCCGCTCCTCCCACGCGAGTGAGCGCCACGTCCCATCTGCGTTGGGTCACACGGGAATTCGCTCTCACTCGACTGGGGCTGAGCGCTCACTCGACGGGGGGAGGGTGAGGGGGTCAGCGGAGGACGGCTCGGAGGGCGCGGGCGGCGTGCTCGAGCCGCGGACCCACGGTGCGCACGTCGAGCGGCTCGAGCGAGACGACACCGACCGAGGCCTCGACGCCACCCGGGGCCGGGTCGGTGCGGGTCGACAGCGACACCGCGAGCCCGTGCGCCCCCGCCTGCAGCTCCCCGTCCGTGCCGACGACGCCGCGCTCCCCCGTCCGACCCGCGAGGATCGCCCGTCCCGCAGCGCCCTGGTCGAGCCGGTGCCGGGCGCCGGAGCGGTAGGCGACGTGGACGTCGGTCCACGACGGCTCGACGACGACGAGAGCCAGGGCCTCGTCGCCTTCGGCGATCGTCAGGTGTGCCGTCGCCCCCACGGCGTCGGCGAGCTCGCGCAGCACGGGCCGGGCCTCGCTGCGCACGACGGGAGTCACGGCCGAGGCGAGTCGGCTGATCCCCAGCGCGAGACGCACCCGCCCGTCGGATGCCCGGGAGACGAGGTGGTGGTCCTCGAGCGTCGTCACGAGACGGTAGACGACCGGCCGTCCGACGCCGAGGCCTGCAGCGAGCTCGGTGATCGTCAGACCGGCCGACCCCTCGGTGCCCGCCAGCGTCTCGAGAACGCGGATACCGCGATCGAGGGTCTGGGAGGACTCACCTCGAGGGGCGGCCGGACCGGGCACGCGGTCAGCCCTCGGAATGGGCGCCGCCGGGCGTCCTCGCGCGGCCCGCCCCCTTGGACCACGACATCGCGTAGAGGCCGTCGTCGACGGCCACACCGCCCTCACCGAGCTCGAGCGGACGGAACGTGTCGACCATGACGGCGAGCTCGTCGAAGCTCTCGACGCCGATCGAGCCCTCGGTCGCACCGGGCTGCGGGCCGTGCGGGTGGCCGCCCGGGTGCACCGAGACCGACCCCTTGCCGATGCCCGATCCCTTGCGGGCCTCGTAGTCGCCATCGACGTAGAACATGATCTCGTCGCTGTCGACGTTCGAGTGGTAGTAGGGAACGGGGATCGCGAGCGGGTGGTAGTCGACCTTGCGGGGCACGAAGTTGCAGATGACGAAGTTCCAGCCCTCGAAGACCTGGTGCACGGGCGGCGGCTGGTGGACGCGGCCGGTGATCGGCTCGAAGTCGCGCACGTTGAAGACGTAGGGGTAGAGGCAGCCGTCCCAGCCGACGACGTCGAGCGGGTGGAACGGCAGCGTGTGGATCGTGCCGACGACGCCACCCGGGCCGTTGCCGCGGTGCTTGATGTAGACGTCGGTCTCCTCGTCGGGGCTCGCGCCGACGTCCTCGGCGAGCAGCGGACCCTCGGGCTGGCGCAGGTCGCGCTCGCAGTAGGGGGCGTGCTCGAGGAGCTGGCCGTACTTGCTGAGGTAGCGCTTCGGAGGCGCGATGTGGCTGTTCGCCTCGATGCAGTACGCCCGCAGCGGCTCGTCGCCGGAGACCTCGGGGAGCCATCGGTGCGTCGTCGCCCTGGGGATGATGACGTAGTCGCCCTCGGCGACGTCGAAGGCGCCGAAGACCGTCTCGACGCGAGCCCGGCCGCGCTCGACGTAGACGCACTCGTCGCCGATCCCGTTGCGGTACCACGGGCTCGGCGCGCCGGCAACGGCATACGAGATGCGCACGTCGCCGTTGCCGAGGACGAGGCGGCGCCCCGTGACGACGTCGGTGCCCTCGACGGACGCGGCGTCGAAGAGGTCATGGAGCTTGAGGTGCCGAGGTGTCAGCGGGTGGTTCGGCGTCGTCGACTGGTCAGGCACCTCCCAGACGGCGGAGCCGACCGTCGTCGAGGGGATGTTGCGGTGGTAGAGCAGCGAGCTGTCGGAGCTGAAGCCCTCCTCGCCCATCAGCTCCTCGTAGTAGAGCTCGCCCGGGGCGCTCCCGGCGCCGGGTCGGCGGTGCTGGGTGTGCCGCTTGGGCGGGATGCTGCCGACCGACTGGTAGTGCGCCATGGGCGAGGGCCTCTCCGTCGAGCGCGTCCGATGAGCGGACGCTGGTGTATCGCTATTGCAACAGTGGAGTACGCTCCCGGACATGTCAAGGACGCCGTTCGCGCCCCTCTTCGACCGCCTCGTCGACGACGCCGCGGTCTTCCCGCCAGGGCTGGCCCCGCTCGACGTGGCCGTGCGCGAGCACCTCGACCGACGCACGGGTCCGTATGCCGTCCACATCGGGCCGCTGCTCGTCCCCGCCGCGTCGGCGGGCGAGCTCGCAGCCTTCGCCGCCACGGACCCCCGCACCGCCCAGGCACCGCTCGAGGTCAGCCTCGTCGTGCGCCCCGGCAGCCCGGCGCGGCCCCTCGTCGACGCGCTCGCCTCGCTGCGCGACGACGAGCGGGTGCTCGTCACGGCAGCCGAGCTCGGATGGTCACCCGAGTGGCGGCAGGTCCTCGACGCCGAGATCCCCGTCGTCGTCGAGGTGGGCCTCGGGGACGACCAGGCTCGCGGCCTCGACGACATCGCTGCCGCCGTCGACGAGGAGCACGACGTGATGGCGAAGTTCCGCACCGGGTCGACCCCGACGTGGCCGTGGCCCGACGAGGCGACGCTCGGCGGCTTCCTCGACGCCGTCGTGCTGCACGGCCTCCCGTTCAAGCTGACCGGAGGCCTGCACCACGCGGTCCGGGGCAACCACGGCGGCGAGCCGATGCACGGGCTGCTCAACGTCCTGCTCGCGACGCACGAGGCGCTGGGCGGTGCCGAGGCGCACGACCTGGCCGGCATCCTCGCTCGTCACCACGCCGAGGTGCTCGTCACTGCTGTCTCGAGCCTGCCCACGGAGGACGCGGAGCAGGTCCGCGAGAGCTTCACCGCCTACGGCTGCTGCGGCGTGCTCGACCCCCTGACCGAGCTCGAGGCACTCGGGCTGATCACCACCGAGGAGTCCCACGCATGACGCCGCCCACCCGGCCGAGCACCTGGCTCGACGTCCCCGCCGACCACCCGTTCGGCATCGACACCCTCCCCTACGGCGTCTTCAGCACGGTAGGCGACCCGGACCGGCGCGTCGGGGTGCGCATCGGTGACCTCGTGCTCGATGCCGGAGCCGTCGCTGCGATCGGCCGCGACGCCGGGCTCGTGGGTGACGGACCCGATCTCGCGACGGCATGGCAGACGCCGAGCCTCAACGCCTTCCTCGCCCTCGGCCGCCCGGCGTGGACCGTCGCCCGGGAGTGGCTGACCGAGGTGCTCCGCGACGAGGTGCACCGCGACGGCGTCTCGCCGCACCTGCACCCCGTGGAGGAGGTCACGCTCCACCTGCCCGTCGACGTCGCCGACTACGTCGACTTCTATGCGAGCGAGGACCACGCGAGCAACGTCGGCCAGATCTTCCGCCCGGACAACGCCGCGCTCCCACCCAACTGGAAGCACCTGCCCATCGGCTACCACGGCCGCGCCGGCACCGTCGTCGTGTCGGGCACCGACGTCGTCCGCCCGACGGGCCAACGCAGGGGCCCGAACGACCCCACCCCCGTGTTCGGCCCGAGCATCCGCCTCGACATCGAGGCGGAGCTCGGCTACGTCGTCGGCGGCGCGACCGCTCTCGGGTCACGGGTCTCGGTCGACGACGCGCCCGACCACCTCTTCGGCGTCGTCGTCCTCAACGACTGGAGCGCCCGCGACATCCAGGCCTGGGAGTACGTGCCGCTGGGCCCGTTCCTCGGCAAGTCCTTCGCCACGTCGGTCTCCGCGTGGGTCACCCCGCTCGAGGCGTTGACCGCGGCCCGCGTTCCCCTTCCGGGACAGTCGGATCCGGAGCTGCTGCCGTATCTGCGCGGTGACGCCTTCGGCCTCGACGTGCACGTCGAGGTCAGCCTCAACGGCACGGTCGTCTCGCGCCCCGAGCACGCCGGGATGTACTGGTCGCCGGCACAGATGCTCGCGCACCTCACCGTCAACGGCGCCTCCCTGCGTGACGGCGACCTCTTCGGCTCGGGCACGATCAGCGGCCCGACGCGCGACACCCGGGGCAGCCTGCTCGAGCTGACGTGGAACGGCACGGAGCCGCTGACGCTCGCCGACGGCACGACCCGCGGCTTCCTCGAGGACGGCGACACGGTCACCATGACGGCCTGGGCGCCGGGACCGGACGGCTCGCGCATCGGCCTCGGCGAGGTCACCGGCACCATACGACCCGCCCGCTGAGGGCTCTGGGGGCCGGCCTCAGTGGATGACGACCGGCGCCGCCTCGGCCTGGTCGTCGAGGAAGTGCGACTCCTCGTGCTTGCGGGGCAGGAACGACGCCGGGATCAGCGTCAGCGCCACGAGGATCGCGGCGACGAGGAAGGTGGCGCCGAATGCGTCGGCGGCCTCGGCCAGGCCCTGTTGCACCGCGGCCGGCCCGCCGACGTCGTCGACGAGGGTCGGGTCGTGCAGCGCCGCGATGGCCGGGCCGGCCAGCGCCGAGGCACTGAGGTAGTTCGTGAAGACCACGGAGATGACGGCGACACCGACCGAGCTCGCGATCTGCTGGGTGATGTTGAGCAGCGTCGATCCGCGCGCCACCTGGTGGCTCTGCAGCGTCTTGAGCGCCGAGGTCATGAGCGGCATCATCGTGCCGCCCATGCCGAGACCCATGACGAAGAGCACCGGGACCATGAAGCCCCAGTACGGGGTGTCGACACCCACCTGTGTCAGCGCGAACATCCCGCCCGTGATGGCCAGCAGCCCGAAGGGCACGATGCGGCCCACCGGGATGCGGTCCGACAGGGCGCCCGCGATCGGCATCGTCACCATCGCGCCGAGGCCCTGGGGCACCATGAGGAACGCCGCGTGGAGCGTGTCGAGTCCCCGCACCTGCTGGAGGTAGGTCGGCACGAGCAGCAGGCCACCGAAGAAGGCCGCGGCGAAGAGGAACATCGTGATCGTCGCGACGCTGAGGCGGCGGTTGCGGAAGAGCCGCAGGTCGAGCAGCGGGTGCTCGGGCCGGAAGCTGTAGAAGACGAAGGTGACGAGCATGACGAGCCCGATGCAGAGCGGGACGAGCACCTTCGTGGAGATGATCGTGCCCTCGCCGGGGATCGAGCTGATGCCGTAGAGGAAGAGCGCCAGGCCGGGCGACATGAGCAGCATGCCGACGACGTCGAAGGACTCGGAGGGCTCAGGGGCATCGGACGGCAGGGCCCACAGGGCGTAGAGCGCCGCGACGATGCCGATCGGCACGTTGATGAGGAAGATCCAGTGCCAGCTCGCGACCTCGATGAGCCAGCCACCGAGGATGGGTCCGAAGATCGGGCCGAGCAGCATCGGGACACCGAGGATCGCCATCAGCCGGCCCATCCGGGCCGGGCCGGCGGCGCGCGTCATGATCGTCATGCCGAGCGGCATGAGCATGCCCCCGCCGAGTCCCTGCAGCACGCGGAAGCCGATGAGGAACTCGATCGACCCGGCGGTGGCACACAGGGCCGAGCCGGCGGTGAAGAGCGCGACGGCGAGGACGTAGAGCCGCTTCGTGCCGAACCGGTCGGCGGCCCAGCCCGTGAGCGGGATGACCGTCGCGAGCGCGAGGGTGTAGGCCGTCACCGTCCACGCGACGGTGGAGTAGGGCAACGGCTGCTCGGGGCTCTCGGCGAAGACCGTCTGGAAGGTCGGCAGGGCGATGTTGACGACGGTGATGTCGAGGATCGACATGATCGCCCCGAGCACGACGACGCCGGCGATCTTGAGGACCGGCCCGTCGATCTTGTCGGGGTAGCTGGGCTGGCTGGTGGCGCTGGGAGCAGACACGATGACTCCGGGGGACGAGGGGTGCGCGACGGCATCGGCGCCGTGGGCGCGGGACTACCCGCGCAGTCTCCATTGTCGCGCCGACCACCGACGACGGCGCAAGGGAGTTACGCCGCCGGCCGAGCCGTCAGGGCATCAGCCCTGCTTGCGCGGCTGCTTCCCCTCGACGACCTGGGTGCTCGCGACCTTGTCGTGCAGGGCCTGGCGCTTGTCGTCCCACAGCGGCCAGAGGCCGTCGAGCAGGGACAGGAAGGGGACGAACTGACCGGCCAGCGGGACGAGCCGACGCATGACTGCGGTGCCCAGCGGCAGCGGGCCGGGCTCGGCGGCACGGCGGACGCTGATGCCGAGCGCCATCTTGCCGGGGGTCTGAGCGATCGTCGTCCAGAACACGAGGCAGTAGGCCGTCGCCACGAGCCACAGGAAGAGCGAGAACTGCACTGCGGGTCCGGTGAGCTCGTTCTGGATCTCGACGAGGCGCGCCTGGTCGCCGGCCTGGGCGGCGGTCACCATCTGGGAGAAGAGCTCGGACAGTCGAGGCGTCGCGAACCACGAGATGATCCCGCCGACGACGGCGAGGATGAGCCCGTCGACGACCCACGCCGCAAAACGCTTGCCCCACGGGGCGAGGGGCACCCCGTCGGCGGTGGTCTTGATGTTGTGCATCCACTGCGTGTTGGCGGGGGCCTGCTGGTAGTAGCTCTGCTGCGCCGGTGACTGGGTCTGCCAGCCGCTGCCCTGAGGCATCGGTGTCGTCGGCGTCGGGACGCCGGTGCGGTCCGGCGGGACCTGTCCCTGCGGGCTCTGCGGGCTCTGGTGCGGCAGGCCGATGGTGCTCTGCGCGATGGTCGGCGACTTCTTCGGGGCGGTGTGGTTGGTCCACGACACGCCGTCCCAGTAACGGAGCATGTCGGTGTTGCTGGGGTCGTCGTACCACCCGGAGGGCTGCTGGCTCATGCCCCAACTGTGCCACGGCATCGGCGTTCCCAGACCAGCGGCGCCCCGACTGGTGGCGGGTGCGCCTCGGCCCCGGCCCGTTCCCGCCCGAAGGCAGGGACCGGACCGGGGCCGAGGGTCACGTCGGTGCGACTCAGAGGTTGCCGCGCTTGTCCTGCTCGCGCTCGATCGCCTCGAAGAGCGCCTTGAAGTTGCCCTTGCCGAACCCGAGCGAACCGTGCCGCTCGATGAGCTCGAAGAAGACCGTCGGGCGGTCGCCGAGCGGCTTGGTGAAGATCTGCAGGAGGTAGCCGTCCTCGTCGCGGTCGACGAGGATCTTGCGCTTCTGCAGCTCCTCGATCGGCACCCGGACGTTGCCGATGCGCTCGCGCAGCTCGGCGTCCTCGTAGTACGAGTCAGGGGTGTCGAGGAACTCGACACCGTTGGCGCGCAGGGCATCCACCGAGGCGAGGATGTCGTTCGTCGCGACGGCGAGGTGCTGCGCGCCGGCGCCGCGGTAGAACTCGAGGTACTCGTCGATCTGGCTCTTCTTCTTCGCGATGGCCGGCTCGTTGAGCGGGAACTTGACGCGGTGGTTGCCGTTGGCGACGACCTTGCTCATGAGCGCGGAGTAGTCGGTGGCGATGTCGTCACCGATGAACTCGGCCATGTTCACGAAGCCCATGACGCGGTTGTAGAAGGAGACCCACTCGTCCATGTGGCCGAGCTCGACGTTGCCGACGATGTGGTCGAGGGCCTGGAAGAGACGCTTGGGCTGGCCCTCGCGGCGGACGATCGACGACGCGGTCGGGACGTAGCCGGGAAGGTACGGGCCGGCGTACCTCTGCCCGTTCACGGCACGCTGGACGAGGGTGTGGCGGGTCTCGCCGTAGGTCGCGATGGCGGCGGTGCGCACCGTGCCGTGCTCGTCGGTGTGGTCGGTGGGCTCCTCGAGGACCGTCGCACCGGCCTTGACGGCCTGGGCGACGCACTTGTCGACGTCGGGCACCTCGAGAGCGATGTCGACGACGCCGTCGCCGTGGCGGCGGTGGTGGTCGGCGAGGGGGCTGTCAGGGTCGACGGCGCCCTTGATGACGAAGCGGATCGAGCCGCTCTTGAGGACGAACGCCTTGTGGTCGCGGTTGCCGTTCTCGGGGCCCGAGTAGGCGACGAGCTCCATGCCCCAGGCGCTCTGGTAGTAGTGCGCGCTCTGCGTGGCGTTGCCGGCGACGAAGACGATCGCGTCCCATCCGGTGACGGGGAAGACGTCGGTGTTCTCGTCGTACTCGACGAGACCGACGAGCTGCTTGAGCTGGTCGAGGTCGAGGTCGGCCTCGCGCTCCTGGTCGGTGAGGTCGGCGGCCGGAGACGGCATCGTGTCGGTCATGGAGCGAGAGTGACCGAGAGCGTCGAGGTGTGCAACAGCGGCCTTCGCGGCTGAACACAGTGCACAAAGTGTTGCCCGTATGCCGTGTGGTGATGGACACTCTGTCCATGACCTCAGGAGCGGGACCGTCGGTGCGCGCACCGGTCGACGCGCTCGACTGCCGCATCCTGCTCCTGCTGCTCACCGAGCCGGGCATCGGCGTGCTCGGCGCCTCTCGCCGCCTGGGCGTGGCCCGCGGCACCGTGCAGGCCCGGCTGGACCGGCTGCAGCGCACCGGCGTGCTCCGCTCGATGGCCCCGGACGTCGACCCGGCCGCCATCGGCTACCCCGTGACGGCGTTCTGCACCCTCGAGATCCGGCAGGGTCGCGGTGGGCACTCCCCCGTCGTCGACCACCTCGCCGCCATCCCCGAGGTGCTCGAGGCGCACACGATCACCGGCTCCGGTGACGTGCTCATCCGCATCGTCGGTCGCGACAACGCCGACCTCCAACGGGTCATCGACCGCGTCGTCGACGACGCGCACGTGACGCGGGCCTCGACCGTCATCTCGCTCGCCACGCGCCTCGACCACCGCACGATCCCGCTCGTCGAGCACCTCCTCGACACGTCGTCCTGACGTGCGACGCTCGCACCACCTGCAGCACCGGAACGACCCACCGCACCACTCATCCCACCGAGCCGGACCAGGAGCCACCGTGACCGCCAACCCCTACGCACCGCGGCCCGACGTCGAGCTGACCCACCCGGAGTGGAGCCACAGCGCGACGATCTACCAGATCAACCAGCGCCACCTCACGCCCGAGGGCACGTTTCGCGCCGCCGAGGCGCACCTGCCCCGCATCCGCGACCTCGGCATCGACATCGTGTGGCTCATGCCGGTGCACCCGATCGGGGAGCTGAACCGCAAGGGCGTGCTCGGCAGCCCGTACGCCGTCAAGGACTACCTCGGCGTCAACCCGGAGTTCGGCACGCTGGAGGACCTGCGCCACTTCGTCGACACGGCCCACGGTCTCGGTCTGCGCGTCATCCTCGACTGGGTCGCCAACCACACCGCGTGGGACAACCCGCTCGTTGAGGAGCACCCAGACTGGTACGCCCGTGACTGGAAGGGCGACCTGCGCCCCACGCCATGGTGGGACTGGGACGACATCATCGACCTCGACTACGACAACCCCGACCTGCGTCGCTACATGACCGAGGCGATGAAGTTCTGGGTGCGCGACGTCGATGTCGACGGGTTCCGTTGCGACGTGGCCGGATTCGTGCCCGTCGACTTCTGGGACAACGTACGCCGCGAGCTCGACGAGATCAAGCCGGTCTTCATGCTCGCCGAGTGGGAGTCGCGCGACCTGCACGTCCGCGCCTTCGACATGACGTACGGCTGGAGCTGGAACGAGACGCTCCACAAGATCGCCCACGGCAAGGCCGACGTCGAGGCCCTCAAGGTCTACTACGCGTGGAACGACCGCTTCTACCAGCGCGACGCCTACCGGATGCTCTTCGTCAGCAACCACGACAAGAACGCGTGGGAAGGCACCGAGTACGAGCAGTTCGGCGACGCCCTCCTTCCGGCGATCGTCCTGTCCGTCGTCAGCGAGGGCATGCCGCTCGTCTACAACGGGCAGGAGGCGGGCAGCGACAAGCGGCTCATCTTCTTCGACAAGGACGAGATCGAGTGGCGCGAGGACGAGCAGGGCGAGCTCTACCGGCAGCTCTTCGCCCTCAAGAAGGCGCACCCCGCGCTGTGGAACGGTGCCGCGGGCGGGCGCATGGTGCGCGTCCCCAACTCGGCCGAGGCGGCGGTGCTGAGCTTCGTGCGAGCCGTCGGCGACGACCGGGTCTTCGGGGCGTTCAACTTCAGCGACGAGGACCGGACCGTGACGCTCGGCGACGGCCCGCAGGCGGGCTCGTGGCGTGACGCCTTCAGCGGCGAGACCCTCGAGCTGGCGCAGGGCCAGCAGTACACCCTGCCGGCCTGGGGCTACCAGGTCCTCGTCGGCGCCTGACGCGACGGAGCAGGGCCTCGGGCGCTCCTCCACGGGCGGCCCGAGGCCCCGGACGGCACAGGGGTCGTGTCCCGTCGACTGGTAGACGATCGAGCGCCCAGATCATGACGTGATCCCGTCGAAACCGTGCACGCAGCGGCCTTCGATCCGCGAGAATGGAGATGCGTACCCGTCGGTGCTCCCCTGTCCCGGCGGGTACGCCTCTGCCGTGCCGACGTCCCACCAACCGGTCGGCCGGGACGGGGCGTCCCGCTGAACTCCCAGGCGGCGGGACGCCCCCCGAGCGGACGGGGCATCCGCCGGCACGGGTCAGCGCCGGCGCGCCTCGACGAGGTGTCGCGTCGAGTGGGCGACGAACGGCCGGCCCGCCCGCATCCCGGCGTCGAGACGTTCGAGGGTCTCGCGGTAGGTCTCGACGGTGAAGTCCGGGACCCACCAGACGCACCGACGCAGGAGCCACACGACGGCGCCCACGTCGTACAGCTCCATCCGGCACCGCGCGGTCTTCAGGTCGACGACGTCGAGGCCCGCCGCGCGAGCCTCCCGGGCCTCGGCCTCCGGGTCGCGACCCAGCCGCTCCCGCGGGAGCGGGCCGAGGAACTGCTCGATGAGCTCGAACGCCGAGGCCGGGCCGACGTGCTGGGCGAGGTAGGTGCCGCCGTCGACGAGCACCCGCGCGATCTCGTCCCAGGCCGGCCGCACCGGGTGGCGGCTCGTCACGAGGTCGAAGGTCGCGTCCGGGAAGGGCAGCGGGTCACCCGGCGTGACGGGCACGACCTCGACGCCGCGGGGCCCGAGCAGGGCGCGCGCCCGCTCCATGTTGGGCGCCCAGCCCTCGGTGACGACCATCCGCTCCGGCAGCACCGGCACCTGCGCGACGATCTCGCCACCGCCGGTGTCGAGGTCCAGGGCAACCGTGGCCCTCGACAGCCGAGCGGCGAGGAGCCGGGCGTAGCCCCAGACCGGCCGCTCCTCGGTGGCTCGGCCGTCGAGCCAGCCGAACCCCCAGCCGGTCACGTCGGCGTCGACCGCCTCGTCCACGAGCTCCTCGAACGCACGCATCCGCTCATCCAACCGGCCCGTGGGCCCGGCCTCCACCGGATAACCGACGACGGCACCGGCCCGGCCGGGGCATCCCGGCCGGGCCCGCGACGTCAGGGCGTGACGGTGATCGGGCTCCCGTTGCTGACGAGCTTCCAGTCGACGCTCGAGAAGGCCGCCGGGTCGATGACCTTGTTGGCGGTCGCCCAGTCGATGAGCAGCTGGCGGATCTCGATCTGACGGTTGTAGACGACCGGGGCGGCCACGACGCCCGGGAAGTTGCCGCCTCCCGACTGGCGGTAGTTGTTGATCGCGACGACGAAGCGCGCGTCCGGCGCCACCGGGCTGCCGGCATTCGCGAGGTTCACGATCCGCGAGCCGACCGCCTTGGCGAGGTCGATGTCGTAGGTGAGGTCCGCGTCGAGCCCACCCATGACGTCGTAGTTGTAGTCGGGGGTCGCGTTGGCGTTGGTGATCGTGTCGGCGGCGACCGGGCCCGTCGTCGTGCAGGGCTTGAAGTACTCCGCGCTCTTCTCGAGGTACGCCTTGACCTGGGCTCCGGTGAGGACGATGCCGAGGAGGGTGTTGTCGTAGATGTAGAGGCCCGCCACGTCGCGGATCGTCACGTCGCCGGCCGGGATCGCGGCGAGCTTGTTGAACGGCGCGGCGATCGACAGGACCGGCAGGGACGCCTCGGGCGTGCCCGCGAGCGCCTTCTTGACCGCGTCGGCCTGGACGTAGTTGATGAAGTCGATCGCGGCGGTGTCCTCGTAGCGCGACGTGGACGCCGACATGGCCTGCGTGCACGTCCCGATGACGCCGTTGACGTAGGTCAGCACCTTCTGGTGGGCGGCTGCGACGGCGCCGGTCACAGCGGGGTCCTCGGGCGCGACGTTGGAGTTGTAGAGCGTCGCCTCGGAGTGGACGACCTGCCACTGGCCGCGCACCTTCTGGACGTCGATCGACATCCGCGTCACGCGCATGCCCCAGTAGTAGGGCTCGGAGAGGAGGACCTTCTTGCCGGTCTGCGCGTTCGTGACGTAGCGCTGCGGGATCTCGAGGTGCGCGTGGCCGACGAGGACGGCGTCGATGCCGGGGACCTGCTCGGCGAGCAGCGCGCTCGCGTTCTCGACGTAGGGCAGCGCGTCGCCCCACGACGACTTGCCGTTGTCGCCTGAGTGGCACGCGACGATGACGATGTCGGCGCCGGCGGCCTTGAGGCGGGGCACCATGACCTTCGCCTGCTCGATGATGCCGGGGAACTTCACCTTGCCCTCGACGTTGGCCTTGTCCCAGATCGCGACGCCGGGCGTCACGAGGCCGAGGATGCCGACCTTGATCGCCTTGGTGTCGGGCAGCTTGACCGTCTTGATGACCCACGGCTTGAAGACCGGGGCGCCGGTGTTCCAGTCGACGGAGTTGGCCGACAGGAGCGGGAAGTTCAGCTGCTTCTCGAAGGCGCGCAACGTGTCGAGGCCGTAGTTGTACTCGTGGTTGCCGAGCGCGGCGGCGTCGTAGCCGACCTGGTTCATCGCCGCGGCCATGGGGTGCGTCGAGCCGCCGGTGATGGGGTCGATCTTGGCGTAGTAGTACGCGAGCGGCGTGCCCTGGATCGTGTCGCCGGCGTCGATCGTCAGGGTGCGCTCTGCGCCGACCTCGGCCCGGATCGCCTTGATGATCGAGGAGGCCTTGGCCACGCCGATGTCGTTGGCCTTGGCGTCGGTGTACTCGGCGTTCTTGAAGTAGTCCCAGTTGTAGACGTTGCCGTGCAGGTCGGTCGTGCCGAGCACGGTCAGCCGGACGACCTCGCCGTTGGTGCCCGGGGCGGTGGCCGCCGGAGCGGCGTCGGCGGGCACGGCCGAGCGCACGGCCGCGAGCCCGGCGCCGCCGACGGCGGCGAGGGCCAGCAGCTGGCGACGGGTGGTGGAGGATCCGAGGAGGTCAGGGGTGTGGTCGGTGCTCATGTCGTCCTTCGCTGTCAGGTGCTCGATCGGAGCAGTCCCGGTGCACGGTGCGCGGCTCGCCCCCGAGGCGCAGTGCACGACCATAGCCGGACACTTCCGCCCATAGGCCGACAGCACCGGTCGGTTTCGTGAACCCTCAGCGTCGGCCGACGAGCCAGAGCCGGATCTTGTCGATGCGCTCGGTGACCTGCTCGGTCGAGGCGGCCGCGAGGTCGGGTCCGCCACAGACGCGCCGGAGGTCCATGTGGACGTTGGCGTGCGGCAGCCCCTTCTGACGGGCGTACGTCGAGACGAGCGTGTTGAGCTCCTTGCGCTGGGCGGCAAGGGCCCGGTGGGCGGCGACGGGCATGGGGGCGGTGGCGCCCTGGGGGGCCTTCTTGACCTGACGGCTCTGCCGCTCGCGGAGCAGCGCCGACACCTGGTCGGGCTCGAGCAGGCCCGGCAGGCCGAGGTACTCCTCCTCGTCCTCCGACCCGATCTGGGCGTGCATGCCCCACTGCTGCTTGTCGAAGAGCACGTGGTCGAAGTGGGCGTCGGACTCGAGCGCCTCGAAGGCGCCCTCGTCGAGGGCACCGCTCGCCTTGTCGGCCCGGTTGGCCTCGTCGAGCAGGCTCTGCTCCTCGGCCCACATCTGGCCGATGTCGTCAGGGTTGGGCTTGCGGTCGAGGGCGTGGTCGCGCTGCTCCTCGAGGCGCGCCGCGTGGTCGAGGACCACGGGCACCGAGGGCAGGAAGACCGACGCGGTCTCACCCCGCCGTCGGGCGCGCACGAAGCGTCCGACGGCCTGGGCGAAGAAGAGCGGCGTCGAGGTGGACGTCGCGTAGACCCCGACCGCGAGCCGCGGCACGTCGACCCCCTCGGACACCATGCGGACGGCGACCATCCAGCGCTCGTCGCTCGCCCCGAAGTCCTCGATGCGCTTGCTCGCGCCGAGGTCGTCGGAGAGGACGACCGTCGGGGCCTCGCCGGTCAACGAGCGGAGGATGGCGGCATACGCCCTCGCCTGGGTCTGGTTGGAGGCGATGACGAGGCCGCCGGCGTCCTCGACGTGGCGCCGCACCTCGGTGAGGCGCCGGTCGGCGGCGGCGAGGACCGCGGGGATCCACTCCCCCTTGGGATCGAGCGCCGTGCGCCACGCGTGGGCGACGAAGTCCTTTGTCATCGGCTCGCCGAGGCGCGCCTCGAGCTCGTCGCCGGCCTTGGTGCGCCAGCGCATGCTGCCGCCGTAGGCCATGAAGAGGACGGGTCGCACGACGCCGTCGCGCAGCGCCTCGGCGTAGCCGTAGGTGTAGTCGCTCGAGCTGACGAGGGTGCCCTCGGCGTCGAGCTCGTACGTGACGAACGGGATCGGCGAGGTGTCGGAGCGGAAGGGCGTGCCGGTCAGCGAGAGCCGACGGGTCGCGGGCTCGAAGGCCTCGCGGATGCCGTCGCCCCAGCTCTTCGCGTCACCGCCGTGGTGCACCTCGTCGAGGATGACGAGGGTCGAGCGCGACGTCGTCAGCTCGCGGTGCAGCGACGGGCGCGAGGCGACCTGCGCGTAGGTCACGGCGACACCGTGGTAGTCGTCGCTGTGCCGGCCGATGCTGTTGCTGAACTTCGGGTCGAGACTGATGCCGACGCGGGCGGCGGCGTCGGCCCACTGGGTCTTGAGGTGCTCCGTGGGAGCGACGACCGTGACGCGCGAGACGATGCCCGCGCTCAGCAGCTCGGTGGCCACGCGCAGGGCGTACGTCGTCTTGCCGGCGCCCGGTGTGGCGACCGCGAGGAAGTCGCGCGGCGACTTGCCGAGGTAGAGGTCGAGCGCCTCCTGCTGCCACGCGCGCAGCTTGCTGGCGGTACCCCACGCAGCCCGCTCTGGGAAGGCGGGTGGGAGGTGGAAGGCGGCCCCTGAACTCATAGAGAGGCCACCGTAACGAATCCCCGAGGACGACATGCCGAGGCCCCGCCTTGCGGGCGGGGCCTCGGCCTGGATGGTATGCCGCGCAGTCGGTTTCGCGACGTCGAGCAGGCGCGCTGGTGGTCACCGGCCGGCGCGGTACGCCGTCCACTGGGCCTGCATGCGCGAGACCTGGCCGGTCGTGAAGGTGTTCATGCAGGAGTCGTACGTGTAGTCCATGAAGTTCTTGATCGGGTCGAGGCCGGGGCTCGTGCACGTGTCGCGGCCGGTCGGGCACTGGTAGGCGGCGCTGGCCTCGGCGGGCGTGTCGTCGACGTAGTCGCCGTTGCCGTTACAGCCGCCCTGGAAGGTGTGGTAGAGCCCGACCCAGTGGCCGACCTCGTGGGTGGCCGTGTCGCCCTGATTGTAGTTCGTCGCGCTGCCACCGGGCAGGGAGGCCGTGAGGATGACGACGCCGTCCATGGCGTCGTAGGTGCCCTTGGGGAAGGTCGCCCAGCCCAGCAGCCCCTGACCGATGTTGGCCGAGTAGAGGTTGAGGTCAGCCATCGTGCCCTTGCGGAGCGTCGTCTTCATGCTCTTCTCGGCCGCCGAGCCGGGCGTCACGGTGTACCAGGACGAGTTGCTCGTCGAGTCGGAGCCGGCGAGGCTGAAGCTGAGACCGGTCCCCGAGTAGGCCTTGTTGAGGACGCTGATCTGGCTGCTGATCGCGCTGCCGCTGACGGTGCCCTGGGTGCCGTTGGTGATGGTGTGCCAGTAGACCTTGACCGTCGTCGGTGCGAAGGTGCTGCCCGTGCCCGGCTTGCCCTGCTGGCCCTCCCTGACGACCTTGCCCGACGAGTCCCGGGTCAGCCCCTTGGCCTCGAGGGCCTTGGTCAGGGCGGCCTCGTTGGCGCGCACCTGTGCGTCGGTCAGCTCGTGCGGGTCCTTGGCGGTGCCGTGGGTGCCGCGGGCTCCGACCGCGCCCACGGCCGCCGGGTCGAGGCACGCGGCGCTGCCGTGGCCCTCCATCACGGGCGCGGCCTGCGCCGGTGCGCCGAGGGATGCTGCGGCGAGTGCGAGCGGTGCCGCGAGCATCAGGGAGCGAAGCTTCATGGGGTGACCTTTCTCGTCCGACACGACGCCCGATCGGGCGACGATCCCAGCGACTGTAGGTACGCGACAGTCAGTGGCGGAGCCGGGGCGAGTAAAGAACCCTTAAGGAAAGCCCCTCGGTCGGGCGGTGGTGGTCAGGCACCCGCGGACGCGTCGCTCAGGACTGTCCGCCGCCGCCCTGGTCGCCGTCGCCGCCGTCCTGGGGGTCGCGAAGGCCTTCGTAGATCTCCTTGCAGACCGGGCAGACCGGGAACTTCTGGGGGTCGCGGCCCGGGACCCAGATCTTGCCGCAGAGGGCCACGACGGGCTCACCCGACAGCGCGCTCTCGAGGATCTTCTCCTTGCGCACGTAGTGCGAGAAGCGCTCGTGGTCACCGGGCTCCTGGAGCTCCTCGCGAACCTCCTCACGCTCGATCGTGGCCGTGCTCGTGCGCCGCAGCGGCTCCGGCTCGGGCTCGAACGGGTCGGGAGGCATCGTGCTCATGACGAGAGTGTATGCCGCCCTGCCGCACCCCGAAGGAGCCGCTCCCCCGCGGGATAGGCCCCCCACGACGCCGGGAGCGCGCCGGGTCGGCCGCTGAGCAGCACCGCCTCGACACCGGCCTCTGGGCCGTCCGGCGCCGGCTCGAGGCCGAGGCGCCGCAGGGTCTGGCGGGCCACCGCGACGGGAGAGTCGTGGATCGTCACACCGTCCCCGAGGGCCGCGACGATCCGGTCGACGACGAGCCCGTAGTGGGTGCACCCGAGGACGAGCGAGCGCACGCCCGCGGGGGTCTGCGACGCGGCATACGCGATGCAGGCGTCGACCGCGTCGGGGTCACCGGACTCGATGGCCTCGGCGAGCCCCAGGGCCGCAACGGCATACGTCTCGACGTCGGCGGCGAAGGCGTCGACGAGGCCCCTGAGGTAGTCGCTCGACGTCGTGGCAGCCGTGGCCCACACGGCGACCGGCCCTCCCCCGGCGGCCGCCGGGCGGATGGCCGGCACCGTGCCGATGACGGGGACGGCCGGCTCGAGCTCGGCGCGGAGGGCGCCCAGCCCGTGCACCGAGGCGGTGTTGCACGCGACGACGATCGCGGCCGGCTCGTGGGGAAGGGTGGCGCGCGCCGAGGCGAGGATCAGTCGCTGGACCTCGGCGGGCGTGCGCGGGCCGTAGGGCATGTTGTCCGGGTCGAGCGACAGCACGAGCCCGAGGTCGGGCCGCAGCGCGTGGAGGGCGTCGGCGTACCCGAGGAGCCCGAGACCGCTGTCGACGAAGGCAACTCGCCTGGTCGACCTCGGCATCCCGGGATGCTCCTCGGTGTCCGGCCGCACGGGCCCCGTGACGCCCATGTCAGTTCATCGACGGGTCGTCGGGGAAGTTCGCGACGTACGCGAGGCTGTCGCGCTGGCGTCGGAGCACCTCACGCCACAGCCCCTCCGGCCGCGGCGTGAAGGCGTCGCGCACCTCCGCATCGACGACGTACCAGTCGCCGCGCAGCACCTCGTTCTCGAGCTGGCCGGACTCCCACCCGGAGTAGCCGGCGAAGATCCGCAGCCCCGCCAGCTCGGCCGCGACGACAGGGGTCGGCACGTCGAGGTCGACGAGGCCGATCGAGCCGAAGAGGCGCTTGACCCCGAGCGGCTCCGGCTCGTCGCCCGGCACCGTGACGAGCCCCAGCGCCGACGACGTCGACACCGGCCCGCCCTGAAAGAGGACGTGCGGGGCGGTCACGACACGCTGCCAGCCCGGCAGCACCGAGTCCACCTCGGCCGACAGGGGCTTGTTGAGCACGACGCCCTGGGCGCCGCCGTCGTCGTGGTGGAGCATGAGGATGACGGACCGATGGAACACGTCACCCCCGACGGACGGCGTCGCCACGAGGAGGCGGCCGGTGTGGAACATCGAGCTCACGGGCCCAGCCTTCCACACCGGCGACTGCTCAGAAGCGCGCGCCCCGCTGACCACGGCGGTCGTCGTCGCCCCAGCGGGACACGAGACCGTCACCGCGGTCGGTGCGACGGCCCCGACGGTCGTCGGAACGACCGCCACCGTGCTGCGGACGCGAGCCGCTGCGCTGGCCCTGGCGCGGACCGCGCGGACCGGCCGGCCCACGACGATGCGCCTTGGGACCGGCGATGAGGCGCTGGAACTCGTCCTCGGCGATCGCGACACCGCTCGGGGTCGTCGCACCGGTCGCCGCGATGATCGCATCGCCGGGCGTGGCCCGCACGGGCGAGATCTCGAGACCGGCGTCCTTGAGCTGACGCTCCATCGTCCGACGCTGGTGCGGCAGGGCGAGGGTCACGACGGTGCCCTTGTCACCGGCGCGAGCCGTACGACCGGAGCGGTGGAGGTAGTCCTTGTGGTCGGCCGGCGGGTCGACCTGCAGGACGACCGAGACGTCGTCGACGTGGATGCCGCGGGCCGCGACGTCGGTCGCGACGAGCACCGGGAGGGTGCCGTCACGGAACGCGCCGAGCACGCGGTTGCGCTGGCCCTGGTTGAGGCCACCGTGGAGCGCGGCCGCCATGACGCCCTGCTCGCGCAGCTGGAGCGCGATGCGGTCGGCGCCGAGCTTGGTGCGACAGAACACGACGGTGCGGCCCTCGCGGTTGGCGACCTCGGCCGTGATGACCTTCTTGTGCTGCGGGTCGATGAGCAGGACGTGGTGGTCCATGCCCTCGACCGACGCGGTGGCGTCGTTCGTCGAGTGCGTCACCGGGTCGGTGAGGTACTTCTCGACGAGCGCGTCGATGCCGCGGTCGAGCGTCGCCGAGAAGAGGAGGCGCTGGCCGTCGGACGGGATCTTGTCGAGGCTCGTCGTGATCTCGGCCATGAAGCCCATCTCGGCCATGTGGTCGGCCTCGTCGAGCACAGTGATCGCGATGTCGTCCATCTCGACGGCGCCACGCTCGAGCAGGTCGTTGAGGCGGCCCGGCGTCGCGATGAGGATGTCGACGCCCTTGTTGAGCGCGTTGATCTGCGTCGTGTAGCTGAGGCCACCGGCGACGAGCTTGTGGCGCAGGCCGGCGACGTGCACGAGCGGCTCGAGCGCGTCGGAGATCTGCATCGCGAGCTCGCGCGTCGGCGTGAGGATGAGGGCGTGCGGCTTGCGCGGGCGACGCTTGAGGTCGGCCTCGAGCAGCCGGGCGATGAGCGGCAGGCCGAAGGCAAGGGTCTTGCCCGAGCCGGTCTGGCCGCGGCCGAGGACGTCCTTGCCGGCCAGCGCGTCGGGGATCGTCGCGGTCTGGATCGGGAACGGCGAGGTGATGCCCTCCCGGGCGAGGCGCTCGACGATCCGCTCGGGCAGGCCGAGAGCGGCGAAGCCGTTGTCGGCGGCGACGTCGACGGGTCCGTCGGACACGTCCGCGCGGGTCGACTTGGTCCAGGTGTCGGCGTCCATGCGCTCGGCCTCGGCGTCGTCGAAGCTCACGGGAGCCCGGTCGGCGAAGCGGTCGGCGAAGCGGTCGGCGCCACGGTCGTCGCGGCGCTCGAAGCGCGGGCGGTCCTCGCGGCGCTGGAAGCCACCACGGTCGCCACCACGGTCATCGCGGCGCTCGAACGACGGGCGGTCCTCGCGACGCTGGAAGCCGCGGTCACCACGGTCGTCACGACGCTGGTACCCGCCACGGTCGTCGCGGTCGCCACGGGGACGGTCGAACGACGGACGGTCCTCACGACGCTGGAAGCCGCGGTCACCACGGTCGTCACGACGCTGGTAACCGCCACGGTCGTCGCGGTCGCCACGGGGACGGTCGAACGACGGACGGTCCTCACGACGCTGGAAGCCGCGGTCACCACGGTCGTCACGACGCTGGTAACCGCCACGGTCGTCGCGGTCGCCACGGGGACGGTCGAACGACGGACGGTCCTCGCGNCACGGTCGCCACCACGGTCATCGCGGCGCTCGAACGACGGGCGGTCCTCGCGACGCTGGAAGCCGCGGTCACCACGGTCGTCACGACGCTGGTAACCGCCACGGTCGTCGCGGTCGCCACGGGGACGGTCGAACGACGGACGGTCCTCGCGACGCTGGAAGCCGCGGTCACCGCGGTCGTCACGACGCTGGTAACCGCCACGGTCGTCGCGGCGGTCGGACGAGGGGCGGTCGTCGCGGCGCTGGTATCCGCCACGGTCGTCGCGACGCTCGAAGCTCGGGCGGTCCTCGCGACGCTGGAAGCCGCGGTCGTCGCGGCGCTGGTAGCCACCACGGTCGTCGCGGCGGTCCGAGGAACGGTGCTCGTCACGCGGGGCTCGCCACTCGCGGCCACCGACGTGCGAGGAGCCCGACGATGCCGGGCGGGAGGTCTTGGGGCCGGAGAAGGAACCGGAGGACTTCTGTCCACCCTGTCCGCGGTGCGGCTTCTTGGTCGCGGCGGCCTTCTTCTCGGTGGACCAGCGGGCCTTCTTGGGCGCGCCGGAGGAGGTGTGCTTGGGCATTGCGTATTCAACTCTCTTGACTCGATGCAGACTTCGCCTCGAGCCGTGAGTCACACCACGACCATGCAGACGAGCCTCAGGCGCAGGAATCTCTGCGCCCCATGTGTACCGGTCCCCGGCATCTGTGCCGTCCGGTGTTCGGATCCGCTCCGCGTCGGTGCCGGGCCGCGCCGTCTGCGCGGTCTTCCGGTAGGGGTGTCACCTCGTCGGACGAGCCTGCCCGCCGGGCATCCCCGGCGCCATCTCTTCCGTCGTGATCCGAGGAGACCTCGGAGTCGGATGCCGCCAAGTCTACCAGCGACGCAGCCGGGCCCCGACCACGAGCACGGCCGCCCCGAGCGCCACGCCGACGAGGTCGACCACCGCGTCCCACACGTCGCCGGAGCGCCCGGGGAGGAGGAAGTGCTGCACCAGCTCGCTCACCGGAGCATGGATCGCGAAGATGACGACCGCGGTGCGCACGGACCGCAGGGCGCGCCCCACGGCATACGTCGGCACGGCGAAGACGAGGAGGTGCACGACCTTGTCGGTCCAGCTCACCGGGCCCTCGACGGTGACGACGGGCCAGTAGAGGACGAGCAGCTGCGTCACGACGGCCGCGACCGCCAGGCCGACGACGAGGCGCGAGGTGGGGGCGGACCGTCGCGGGAGGCTCGTCATGGCACCGCAGTCTAGGTAGGTTGCGACGAGGGCCCCGACCCGCTCCGCGAGGGCCGCGACGAGAGGAACCCCATGGGCAAACGCACGGTCACCGTCAACGGCGCCGGCAGGGCCGCCGTCTCCCCCGACGTCGTGCGCCTCGACCTGCGGGTCGGGCACGACGCCGACGACGTCGCGACGGCCCTCGCCGGGGCGGCCGAGGGCATCGCGAAGGTCGGGGCGGTCGTGCGCGACCACGACGTGGCCGACGCCGACATCCGCACCCTCGACGCGGGCGTCAACCAGCGTTGGGACAACACCGGTGTCGCGGTCGGCTTCACGGCCCAGCAGCGGCTCGCCGTCACCGTGCGCCGGCTCGAGTCGGTCGGCGAGATCCTCGAGGCCGCCGCGTCCGCGGTGGGCAACGCCCTGCTCGTCGACCAGGTGCGCCTCGACGTGTCCGACCGCAGCGAGGGACTGCGGCGCGCCCGGGAGGCCGCCTTCGCCGACGCCCGCGACAAGGCGCAGCAGTATGCCGCCCTCTCCGGCGCCGAGCTCGGCGCAGTCCTCGGGGTGGCCGAGGCGGGCACCATCCCGGTCCAGCGCCGCGAGATGAAGCTCATGGCGGCCTCGATGGACGCCGGCGGCATGCCCGTCGAGGGCGGTGACCTCGACCTCGGGGCTTCCGTCACCGTCACCTGGGAACTGCGCTGAGGGCGGAATACCCGTCACACGCCGATCGTTGGGAGAGACATGGCTACCACTGACCTGACCGCGCAGTCCTTCGAGAAGACCGTTCTCGACAACGACATCGTCCTGGTCGACTTCTGGGCGTCCTGGTGCGGCCCGTGTCGGCAGTTCGCCCCGGTCTACGACGCCGCCTCGCAGAGCGGTGACAACGAGGGCATCGTGTTCGGCAAGGTCGACACGGAGGCCGAGCAGTCCCTCGCATCGGCGGCGAACATCACCTCGATCCCGACCCTGATGGCCTTCAAGGAGGGCGTGCTCGTCTTCGCCCAGCCCGGTGCGCTGCCGCAGTCCGCGCTCCAGGACGTCATCGAGCAGGTCAAGAACCTCGACATGGCCCCGATCAAGGAGCAGATGGCGGCCGAGGCGGCCGGCGCCGCTTCCGGCGGCCAGACCGAGCAGGCCTGACGAGCCCGGACAGACGGCATACGGCATACGGCACAGACGAAGAGGGCGTCCCGCGAACGGGACGCCCTCTTCGTGCTTGTCAGCGACAGCGTGACGTGGCCACCACGTGAGTGGTGGAGGTGGCGGGAATTGAACCCGCGTCCGATGACGAGAAACCAGGGCTTCTCCGGGTGCAGTGCGCTATGGCTTTTCTCGGCCCCAGGGCTCGCACGCACGCGTCCCCTGACAGGCCCAGTTGAGTAAGAGTCCCGTGCAGCCCCCCAACATGACTGCACAGCAAGTTTCCTAGCTGATGCCAGACACTGAGTCGGAAACTAGCTCAGGCTGACAGACTTCGAGGCTCGCTCAGGCGGCGAGGGCGAAGTCGGTGCGCTTGGAATTGGCACCTATGGTTTTGCAAGGAGCGTTTACGAGATAACCCTGCATCCTCGACCCGCTTCCCCTGACATGTCGACCACCGTCGAAACCGATCACCCCCATGAGGGGTGTCCACGTCACGCTGTTCACTTGTCAAGCTGCTCTGCGTCCCACCGGGGTGGAGTCCACAGTATGCAGGAGGAACGCTCGGGCGGTCCAAGCCATTCCCGTCTCGGATGGGAACACCCCTCTCGGGAGCGACAGGCCCGCCACTAGGCTGCCGACCGTGGTCGACGCGGACCACACCCGTCGCCCCCGGCACCCTGGAGGTCCGATGTTCCGCAAGGTTCTCGTCGCCAACCGAGGCGAGATCGCCGTCCGAGCCTTCAGGGCCGCCACCGAGCTCGGCGCCCGCACGGTCGCCGTCTTCCCCTACGAGGACCGCAAGAGCGAGCACCGGCTCAAGGCCGACGAGGCCTACCAGATCGGCGACGAGGGCCACCCGGTCCGGGCCTACCTCGACCACGAGGCCATCGTCGCCCAGGCCGTCGAGGCCGGGGCCGACGCGATCTACCCCGGCTACGGCTTCCTGTCGGAGAACCCCCTTCTCGCCGAGGCGTGCGACGCCGCCGGCATCACCTTCATCGGTCCCCCGGCCTCGGTGCTGCACCTCACGGGCAACAAGGCCCGCGCCATCGCCGCCGCGCGTGACGCCGGCCTGCCGACGCTGCGCGGCTCCGAGCCCGGCACCGACCTCGACACTCTCGAGGCCGCGGCCGAGGACATCGGCTATCCCGTCTTCGTCAAGGCGGTCAGCGGTGGCGGCGGTCGGGGCATGCGCCGCGTCGAGGGCCGAGAGGGTCTGCGCGACGCGCTCGAGGCCGCCCAGCGCGAGGCCGAGTCGGCGTTCGGTGACCCGACGCTCTACCTCGAGGAGGCCGTGGTCAACCCGCGCCACATCGAGGTCCAGGTGCTCGCCGACAGCACGGGCGAGGTCGTCCACCTCTACGAGCGCGACTGCTCGCTCCAGCGCCGCCACCAGAAGGTCGTCGAGATCGCGCCGGCGCCCAATCTCGACGCGGCGACGCGCGAGAGCATGTGCGCCGACGCCGTCGAGTTCGCGCGCTCGATCGGCTACGTCAACGCCGGGACGGTCGAGTTCCTCCTCGGCGAGGACGGGCGCTACGTCTTCATCGAGATGAACCCGCGCATCCAGGTCGAGCACACGGTGACCGAGGAGGTCACCGACATCGACCTCGTCGTCATGCAGATGCAGATCGCGTCGGGCGACACCTTCGCGTCGATGGGCCTGCGCCAGGACGACATCCGCACCAAGGGCTTCGCGATGCAGTGCCGGATCACGACGGAGGACCCGGCCAACGGCTTCCGTCCCGACGCGGGCACCATCACCGTCTACCGCTCGGCCGGCGGCAGCGGCGTGCGCCTCGACGGCGGGACCGTCTTCGTCGGTGCCGAGATCAGCGCCCACTTCGACTCGATGCTCGTCAAGCTCACCTGCCGTGGGATGACCTTCCCGATCGCCGTGCGCCGCGCCCAGCGCGCCCTGGCGGAGTTCCGCATCCGCGGGGTCTCGACCAACATCCCCTTCCTCGAGGCGGTCCTCGGCGACCCGGTCTTCCAGGAGGGCCTGGCCACGACGTCGTTCATCGACCAGCGTCCCGAGCTGCTCTCCGCGCGGATCAGCGCCGACCGCGCGACGAAGCTGCTCAGCTACCTCGCCGACGTCACCGTCAACCAGCCCAACGGCCCGGTCACGACGCGGATCCGCCCCCGCACCAAGCTTCCCCAGCTCCCCGACGCGCCCCTGCCGCCCGGTGCCCGCGACCGTCTCGTCGCCGACGGGCCGGCGGCCTTCGCGCGAGCGCTGCGCGAGGCGAACGACGTCGCCGTCACCGACACGACGTTCCGCGACGCACACCAGTCGCTCCTCGCGACCCGCATGCGCACCCGCGACCTGCTCCACGTCGCCAAGCACGTCTCGCACCTGACGCCGCAGCTGCTCTCGATGGAGGCCTGGGGCGGCGCGACCTACGACGTGGCGCTGCGCTTCCTGGCCGAGGACCCGTGGGAGCGGCTCGCCGCGCTCCGTGAGGCCATGCCCAACATCCCGCTGCAGATGCTGCTGCGCGGGCGCAACACGGTCGGCTACACCCCCTACCCGACGGCCGTGACCGACGCCTTCGTGCGCGAGGCCGCGTCGACGGGCCTCGACATCTTCCGCATCTTCGACTCGCTCAACGACGTGTCGCAGATGCGCCCGGCCGTCGAAGCGGTGCTCGAGACGAACACCGCGGTCGCCGAGGTGGCGCTCTGCTACACGGGCAACCTGATGAGCCCCGGCGAGAAGCTCTACACGCTCGACTACTACCTCCACCTCGCCGAGCAGATCGTCGACACCGGCGCCCACGTGCTCGCCATCAAGGACATGGCCGGGCTGCTCCGCGCTCCGGCGGCGGCGCGGCTGGTCCGCGCGCTGCGCGAACGCTTCGACCTGCCGGTGCACCTGCACACGCACGACACCGCGGGCGGCCAGATCGGCACGCTCCTTGCCGCCATCGACGCCGGGGTCGACGCCGTCGACGCCGCCACGGCGACGATGGCCGGCACGACGAGCCAGCCCTCGCTCTCGGCCCTCGTCGCGGCGACCGACGACACCGACCGCCCGACGGGGCTCGACATCGAGAACGTCTTCGCGCTCGAGCCCTACTGGGAGGCCGTGCGTCACCTCTACCGGCCCTTCGAGTCGGGACTCGACTCCCCCACCGGCCGGGTCTACTTCCACGAGATCCCCGGCGGCCAGCTGAGCAATCTCCGGCAGCAGGCGATCGCCCTCGGTCTCGGCGACCGCTTCGAGGCGATCGAGGACATGTATGCCGCGGCGAACCGGATCCTCGGCAACGTCGTCAAGGTGACGCCGAGCTCCAAGGTCGTCGGCGACCTCGCGCTCGCGCTCGTCGGCGCCGGCGCCGACCCGAAGGACTTCGAGGACGACCCCCAGCGCTTCGACATCCCGGACTCGGTCATCGGCTTCCTCAACGGCGAGCTCGGCGACCCTCCCGGTGGGTGGCCAGAGCCCTTCCGCACCAAGGCGCTCGCCGGCCGCCAGTCCAAGCCGCGCCTCACCGAGCTGACGCCGGAGCAGGAGCAGGCTCTCGTCGAGGCCCCGCGACGCACCCTCAACGAGCTGCTCTTCCCCGGACCGACGAAGGAGTTCGAGAGCTCGCGCGAGTCCTACGGCGACCTGTCGGTGCTCGGCACCGTCGAGTTCCTCCACGGCCTCGAGGCAGGTGAGGAGTACGAGGTCGAGATCGAGCCGGGCAAGCGGCTCATCCTCGGGGTCCAGTCGATCGGCGAGGCCGACTCCAAGGGGATGCGCACCGTCATGTGCACCCTCAACGGGCAGTTCCGACCCATCACCGTCCGCGACCGCTCGGTCGAGGCAGACGTCAAGTCCGCCGAGAAGGCCGACGCGGGGGTCACGGGCCAGGTCGCAGCGCCCTTCGCCGGCGTCGTCACCCTCGCAGTGTCCGAGGGTGACACCGTCGAGGCCGGCGGCGTCGTCGCGACGATCGAGGCCATGAAGATGGAGGCCAACATCACGAGCCCCACCGGAGGCACCGTCTCGCGGGTCGCCATCGGCGCGCACCAGCAGGTCGAGGGTGGCGACCTGCTCGTCGTCATCGGCTGACGTCAGCCGCGTCAGCCGCGTCAGCCGCGTCCGAGTGCACGCACGAGGCCCAGCGCCTCCTCGACCGACCCCGTGACGTCGGGGATCGGGAAGAGGGTGGCGCGCACGACACGGTCCCGGTCGACGACGAACGTCTGGCGCTTGAGCCGGGTCGTGCCGCCCGCACGGAAGGTCGGCAGGCGCAGCGCGGTCGTCAGCTCGAGGTCGGCGTCCGAGAGCAGGGGGAAGCGGATGCGGTTCGCCGCAGCGAACGCGGCCTGCTCCCCCGGTCGCTGGGTCGAGACCCCGACGACCGAGGCCCCGAGGTCGGCGAACTCGCCGAGCCGGTCGCGGTACGTGCACGACTCGAGCGTGCAGCCGATGCCACCAGGGATCTCGTCGGCCCCGGGGAACGCGTTGCCGGGGTAGCAGTAGACCACCGTGAACGGCTCGTCGGTGACGGGGTCCAGGGCGTGCAGGCGCGGGATCGCCTGTCCGACGAGGCCGCTCACCCGGGTGACCTCGTTGGAGTCGGTGGCGGCACCGGCGTCGGGGCTCCCGTCGCCGAGCAGCCACGTGTCCCCGAACTCCTGCAGGGCAGCGAGGACCGGGAGCGCCCCCCGGCCGAGGGCGGTGAGGACGTACTCGTGCCGCGGCGGACGGTCGGAGTAGGCGCGGCGCTCGAGGACGCCGTCTGACACGAGGGCGTCGAGACGCTGCGCGAGGACCTTGCGCGAGATCCCCGTCTCGGCGACGAGCTGGTCGAAACGGGTGCGCCCACCGGCGACGTCGCGCAGGACGAGCAGGCTCCACGGGTCACCGAGGACGCCGACGGCGTGGGCGATGCCGCACGGGTCGACGGCGCTCGCGTGTCGCCTGGTCATGGCCTCATCCTAACTGAGTTCCTAAAAGAGACTCACTGTGGTCTGATGTTCGGGTGCGCGACCTCCGTGACCTCCCGAGCGTCGTCTGGGTGCTGGCCGCCGGGCGCTTCGTCAGCTCGGCCAGCGCCTTCCTCATGCTCTTCCTCGTGCTCTACCTCACCGGACCGCGGGGGCTGGGCGTCGTGCCGGCGGGCATCATCGCCGGCTCGAACGGTGTCGGCGCGCTCCTCGGGAACGTCACGGGCGGCCGGTTCGGCGACCGCTACGGCCACCGCCGGGTCCTGCTCCTCACGGCCAGCGTGGTCGGCGTCCTCACCGCCCTGATCCCGTGGCAGCCGGTGTGGCTGCTCGCCGTGACGATGCCGCTGACGGGCTACCTGGGCGCCGTCGCGTCCCTCGGGCAGGGTGCGCTCGCGGCACTCGCCGTGCCGGCCGGATCACGCCGGTCGTCGGTCGCCGTGAGCCGCGCCGCCTCCAACGCGGGCTTCGTCATCGGCCCTCCCGTCGGCGCCCTGCTCGCCACGCACGGCTACGACACGCTCTTCGTGGTCGACGGCGTCCTCACCCTCGTGCTGCGCCACGCCACGTCGCGCTTCCTGCCCGACGAGGCGCCGGTGGCCGCGGAGCCCGACGCCCCGGCCGGCCTCTGGCGGGCGGTCAGGGCCGACCGGTCGCTCCTGCTCCTCCTCCCGGGCGTCGTGCTCGTCGACCTCGTCTACCGTCAGCTCTACTCGACCCTCCCCCTGCACCTGCGCGACCACGGGCAGCCGCTCGCGCTCTACACGCTCCTCGTCGCGATCGGGTCGGGGCTCATCCTCGCGCTCGAGATCCCCGTGGCCCTCTGGCTCCGAGACCGACCTGCCATTCCCATCATCGCGACCGGATACGCCCTCGTGGCAGTCGGTTTCGTCATCTTCGGGCTCACGTGGATGGGCGTCACGGCCGCAGCAGTCGTCGCCATGGTGGTGCTCACCGCCGGCGAGATCCTCTACAAGACGACGGCAACCGCGCACGTCCTCGACGCGGCGCCCGCCCATCTCGTCGGCCAGTACCAGGGCCTCTACACCGGCGCCGCCACGAGCGGGACGATGCTCTCCGCCCCGCTGGGCGGGATGGTGTATTCCGTCGCGCCCGGTCTGCTGTGGCCGCTCTGTGGCGTCGTGGCCGGCGTGGGAGCCCTGCTCGCCCTCGCGTCGCGACGACCGTCCCGAGACGCCGAGCCGGCAGCGTCGTAGCGACGGCGTGTGTCACCGGGACCTGCCCCGCACCGAGGGTCACATCGATCCTGCGGGCTACCAGGAGCCGGAGGACGACCCGCCGCCACCGCCGCCGGAGAAGCCACCGCCGCCGGAGAAGCCGGACGATCCCGACGAGCCCGGCGTCGAGGTGAAGGTGCCCGTCGACGTCGTCGAGAAGGAGTCGACACCGTCGGCGATGCTCGTGAAGTCGGGGAAGGCGTTGCCGCTCCAGACGTACCACGTCGGCATCACGAGAGGCTGATTGGCGGCCTCGGCCGCCTTCGCGACGTCGGCGAACGTGCTGGCCCACCGGTCCGCGACACCGAAGACGACGGCATACGGCAGGTAGCGGCTGAAGATGTTGGACGCCTCCTCGAACACGATCTGCCCGGCCTCGGCGGTCGTGAGGTACTCCTTGAAGCCGAGGGACTGGGCGAGCACGGCCGAGCCCTCGGCGGTCTTGGCGGCCATCCGCCCGCCGAGGAACCAGACGATGAGGCCGGCGACGACGAGACCGATGCCGAGTGCGACCCCGCCACCGAAGCTGCCGCCGAGGATCGCGCTGATCGCAGGTCGGCCGTAGAAGAGCATGAGCCCGCCGAGCACGGCGATGACGAGCCCGAGGCCCTGCCACGCGCCGCGCTGGGTCTGGGGCGAGGAGCGGAACCATCCCCGTGTCACGACCTCCTCGTACATCCCGGACTGGATGCGCTTGAGGGTGCTCGCGAAGGTGTTCTTCATCTCCGAGAGACGCACGACGTCGCCCCGGCTGGAGAAGATGCCGTCGAGCAGCTGGCGCTCGTAGGGCAGCAGTCGCTCGTCTGCCGGGGGCGCGAGCCGGGTCAGCGTCCAGTCGGTGCGGCTGAAGGCTCCCCCGCCGTCGCTCTCCTCGATCCGGATGAAGCCGCGCACCGCGAGGTCGATGACCGTGGCCGAGACGTCGATCGGGTTGGCGGTCTCGTCGATGATCGTGCCGACCATGCCCGGCTGCACGCCCTTCGGCGGCTGGAACTGGACGGCGACGGTGGACGACCCGCCGCGCACCGTGGCGGCACTCGGGGTCCCGTCGCCCGCCGCGCCGGTGCCGTACGCCGGCGAGAGGCCCGGCGTGAGGTCGGCGTAGCGCTCGTCCCGACCGCGGGTCCAGACGAGGGCACCCATCACGGCCAGTGCCAGCACCGGAGCGCCGATGGCGCCGGCCCAGGCGGCGGCGTTGGCGGCCGGGGCCGCGTCGGAACCGATCGAGGACGCCGAGTCACCCTGTCGGACGTCGGGGCGCACGTTGCCGAAGGCCGAGGCCGGGTAGGAGGCGAGCACCGACATGGCATCCCCCGCGGTCAGCCCGGTGGCCGAGAACCTGGCCGGGTCGCCCTTCGTCGCCTGGCAGGGCGTGTCCGACCGGTTGACGCCCTGGTAGCAGGCCACCTGGGTCGGCGTCGCCGGCGCCTTGACGGTGATCGACACGCGGTCACGCACGGTGGTCTCGTTGGTCCCGAAGACGTTGTAGTAGAGCTCGACGGTGTCGGCCGTGCTCGAGTCGGCGGCCGGCTTGCCGTCGGCGGTGATCGGGTTGAGCACGTCATGAAGCGTGTAGCTGATGGTGTAGACCTGAGTGCCGCTGGTGTACTCGTCGAGGGAGCCGATCCGGATCTCCTTGGCCGCACCGCTGTCGGTGACGCGGAAGGCGTCGGGGGCGCCGCTCGGGCTCGACACCGCGACGTCCGTCAGGTCGTAGTAGCGGTAGCGGTTCTCCTCGCCGTTCCAGCCCATCCGCACCACGACGTCGCGGAAGATGCCGTGCTTCTGCTCGCCGCTCGGGAAGCGCCACGTGATGGTCTCGGTGACCTTCATGCTGCCGTCGGGCTGCACGTCGTAGACCGCGGCGAAGGAGTCCATGCCCTCGTCGCCGGCAGCCTGCGCGGTGGCCGGTACGAGCAGGAACAGCGCGGCTGCCAGGAGCAGACCCAGCACCCCGAGTCGGCGGCCGCGCGTCACGCTCGATCGGGTCGGTCCGGTCGGTCCAGCCATCGGAGTGCCTCCACGTCGTTGGTCCCTTGCATCCTGACACCGGACGCTGCGTCGGGTCGCGCGGTTCCGGCGGAAGGGTCAGCGGCGGCGGTTGGCCGCGCTCATCGCCCGGTCGGCCTCGCGGTTGTCCTGGCGCTCGCGCAGCGCGTGGCGCTTGTCGTACTCCTTCTTGCCGGTCGCGATGGCGATCTCGACCTTGGCGCGGCCGTCCTTGAAGTAGAGGGCCAGGGGCACGATGGTGCGCCCGCTCTCACGGGTCTTGTGCGCGATCTTCGTCAGCTCGGCGCGGTGCAGGAGCAGCTTGCGCTTGCGACGCGGGGCGTGGTTGTTCCACGTGCCGTTGAGGTACTCGGGGATGTGGACGTTCTCGAGGTAGAGCTCGTCACCGGTGAACATGGCGAAGCCGTCGACGAGGGACGCGCGCCCCATCCGCAGCGCCTTGACCTCGGTGCCGGAAAGGACGATGCCCGCCTCGAAGGTGTCGTCGATGAGGTAGTCGTGTCGGGCCTTGCGGTTGCTCGCGATGAGCGACCGCCCCTTCTCCTTCGGCACCAGACCGTCCTTCCGCCTTGAGGGTGTGTGGTCAGCGCACCAACGCTACCCCGAAGGGGCCCTCGGCTCAGAGTCGGTTTTGTCCGGGAGGGTTGGTCAGAGCCACTTGCGGGGGTTGACCGGCGTGCCGTCCTCGTAGGTGCCGAAGTGCAGGTGACAGCCCGTCGAGTAGCCCGTCGTGCCGGAGTAGCCGATGAGCTGGCCGCGGTTCACGCTGCCGCCGAACTTCACGATGCTCGACAGGTGGTTGTAGCTCGTGACGAGGTCGACGCCGCGGTGGATCCCGTGGTCGATGAGGATCTGGTTGCCCCACCCGCTCGCCCGCCAACCCGCGCGGATGATGTCGCCCGGCGCCGCGGCATACACCGGCGTGCCGCACGCGATGCCCCAGTCGAGACCGTCGTGCAGCATCCACTTCTGGAGCACTGGGTGCCACCGCATGCCGAAGCCGGAGGTCGTCGGGCCGATGGCGGGGTAGCTGAGGTAGTTCGACGGAGTCGGGTCGCTCTGCACCGGCGGCGGCGTCTTGGGGATGTAGACCTGTCCGCGCTTCTTGGCGGCGGCGGCCTTGGCCCGCTCGGCGCGGATCTTCGCGGCGCGCTCGGCGCGCAGCCTGGCCTGGCGCTTCTGCTCGGCGATCCGGGCCTGGCGGGCCCGCTCGACGAGGACGGCCTGCAGGCGGGCCGACTCGGCGCGGGCGGAGGCGAGGTCTGCGGCCTCGCCCTGCTTCTGCACCGCGAGGTCGGCGGTGTAGGCCGACTGCTTGGACTTCAGCTGGTCGAGCTGCGTCTTGGCCGCGGCGGCGTTCTGCGCGGCGGTGACGGCGTTGTTCTTGGCGATGATCGCCTGGTTCTTGGCCTGAGTGGCGGCCGCGGCGGCCGCCTCGGCCCCGCGCAGGGCGGCCTCGGCCTGTCGCTTGAGTTCGGCGATCTCGCCGCGCACCGAGGTGAGGTACGAGCGGGTCGAGGTGTTGTCGGCCGTCATCGCGGCGAGCTTGTCGATGGTGTCGCTGGCGACCGCGCTCGCGGTGTCGGCCATGACGAGTCGGTTCGCGAAGTCCTCGGGTGAGGTGGATCCGAAGACCATCCCGAGCTGCGACTCCTGGCCGGACCCCTGGAAGACCTCGGCGGCGTACGAGTCGAGGGCGTCCTGGCTGCTGACGAGGTCGGCGCCGCTCTTGGCGAGCTGCTCCTTGGCGCGCTGCTCGTTGGCCTTGGCCACGGCGAGCTTCTGGGCCACGGCCTCGTTGTGGGCCCGGGCCTTCGCCTCGGCGGCGATCGCGCGGGCCTCGGTGGCCTCGGCCGCCACCTGGGCGGCCTGGGCGCGCGCCTGGGCCGCCTGCGCGGAGGTGACGCGCTGCTGGGCGATCGGGAGCGCGGCGTTGGTGCGCTGGAGGTTGACGTAGGCGCGCGCGAGCGCGGCGTTGGTGCCCTCGAGCTGCTGACCGAGCGCGGCGATCTTCTGGTCGTTGCGCTTCTTCTGGTCCGACACGGAGTCGGCACGCGCGACGAGCGCCGATCCCAGGGAGACGGAACACGTGATGACGAGCCCGGCGGCCGTCAGCCTGGTCGCGGGCCCGCTCTTCTCAGAACGCCTCATGAGCCACATATGCTCCATTGGTACCACACGTCACTCGCGTTGGGGAGAAATCGTCACGATCAGGGCCGCATGCGGCCCGGGACAGCATGCGACGCCGCCTCGGCCCCCTGCAGCAAATTCGGGAAATTGTGCAGTTCGGGCCGCGTCAGACGCGCAGGTAACGGCGCAGCGTCACCCAGGACGTGAGGCTCGAGAGCACGATGACGCCGACGACGACGAACGGCGCGACGTAGTAGACGTCCGCCACCCCGATGAAGGCGGTGTCCGTCAGGGTCTGGCTCAGGAAGCCGACGACGCCGTAGCGCACCGTGGCCCAGAGCATGCCCATCGCCAGGACCGCGCCGAGCACGCTCGACAGGACGGTCTCCATGACGAACGGGAAGCGGATCGTGAAGTTCGAGGCGCCGACGAGGCGCATGATGCCGGTCTCACGCCGGCGGCTGAAGGCGGTCTGGCGGATCGTCGTCGAGATGAGCATGACGGCCGCGAGGACCATGAGTGAGGAGAGCGCGATCGCCGCCCAGGACACGGTGTTCATGAAGGTGAAGAACTTCTCGAGGAGCTTCTTCTGGTCCTGGACGTCGGCGACCCCGGGCATGCCCTTGATCGAGCTCGCGACGACGTCGAACTTCCCGGCGTCGTTGAGGTTGACCCGGTAGGAGTCGGCGAAGTAGGACTCCCCCGCCCGCGCGAGCGGCGAGTTCTTGTAGGTCTGCTTGAACCGCTCGAACGCCTCGTCGCGCGACTCGTAGTAGACCTCCTTGACCGTCGGCTTGAGGGCCTCGAGCTCGGCCTTGATCGCCGTGCGCTGGGCGTCGGTCGTGGCCTCGCCCGCACAGTTGGTGAAGCGGGTCTTCTCGGCGCAGAGCATCACCGTGACCTGGACGCGGTCGTACCAGTAGTCCTTCATGGTGTCGACCTGCCGTTGGCCCATGAGGCCGAGGCCGAGGAGGTACATCGAGATCATCGTGACGATGACGACCGAGACGGCCATCGAGAGGTTGCGCCGGAGGCCGTTGCCGATCTCGCCGAGGAGGAACTGGAATCGCATGTCGTGTCTCGCTTCGTCTCGCGCTCAGCGGTCGCTCGTCTGGACGGCCTTGTGCCGCCGGAAGATTCCGCTCTTGCCGCGTGGCGCGTCGGCATCGCGCCCGATGGGAGGCAGGCCCTCAGACTCGCCGTCCTGGTCGTATGCCGTGGGGTCCCCGTCGTCGTATCCGTCGGACACCTCGGGCTCGGCCGCGCGGCGCGGCGCCTCGGCCTCCTCGTCGAGCCGGATGCGCGGGATGGAACCGGTCGTGTAGTCGCCGGCCTCCATGTCGCTGACGAGCACGCCGCGGTCGAGGCGGATGACGCGCTTGCGCATGGCGTTGACGGTGACGGTGTCGTGGGTGGCCATGACGACGGTCGTCCCGGTGCGGTTGATGCGGTCGAGCAGCTGGACGATGCCCAGGCTCGTGTCGGGGTCGAGGTTGCCGGTGGGCTCGTCGGCGAGCAGGACCGGCGGCCGGTTCACGAAGGCCCGGGCGATGGCGACGCGCTGCTGCTCACCACCCGAGAGCTGGTGCGGCAGGCGCTTCTCCATGCCGGCCAGGCCCACGAGCTCGAGCGTCTCGGGCACCGTCTGGCGGATGCGGGCCCGGCTGCTGCCGAGAACCTGGAGGGCGTAGGCGACGTTCTGGAAGACCGTCTTGTTGGGCAGCAGTCGGAAGTCCTGGAAGACGCAGCCGATCTCGCGCCGCAGGGCCGGCACCTTGCGCTCCGGCAGCCGGTCGAGGTCGCGCCCCGCGACGAGGATGCGCCCCCGGGAGACGTCCTGCTCCTTCATGACGAGCTGCATCATCGTCGACTTGCCCGAACCGGACGTGCCGACGACGAAGGCGAACTCACCGCGCGGGATCTCGAGGCTGACGTCGTCGAGGGCCGGACGAGTCGTCCGCGGGTAGGTCTTCGTGACGTTCTCGAAGAGGATCATGCGACGGGCCTCGACTCGTACTGGACATCAGCTGGGCATCAGCGGGACGGCGGCTGGCCCCCGTGGCACGTGACGGCATACGCCGGCGTGAACAGGACCGGCTCCGAGGCTACGGGCCGACGGACGAAACCCCCGGAAAACGGCCGGCCCCGGCGTGGCGGCCCGCGATGCCCCGCCGGGGCTCAGCAGACGAGCGTCGTGAGGCCCTGGGCCGACTCCGAGCCGGCGCGGGAGAGCTTGCCCCAGCCCTGCGTGCAGAGCGAGGTCGTGCGGACCGGGGTCGAGTAGCTCAGCTGCTGGCGGCTGGCGCCCGTCGTGAAGCCGCGCGCCTCGGGCTCACCACGCACGGCGACGCCGGCGAGCGAGCGGTAGGCGAAGCCGCGCACGTGGTACTGGTCCCAGACGTAGACGGACGTGAAGTTCATCCACGCCGACCCTCGGGCGTCGCGGCACCAGCCGACGTACTGGCGGACCGTGAAGGCGGACATCCCGAGGTCGGAGACGACCTTCCGGTCGCCGATCTGGCGGACGCTGCTGCACGGCGGGGAGGCGCTGGTGGCGGCCGACGCCGCAGGAGCCAGCCCGACGGTGACGGTGGCGGCGACGAGAAGGGCGGCGAGGGTCGTGACGAGGCGGTGGAGGGGTGACATGGGCGGAACCTCTCAGGCGGGAGCGTGAGCTGCGCCGACCCACCCGTGGGCGGGGGCCGTCGGGTGGAGCCGACGACGCGACCCTACGAGCGCGGAGGCCGGCGCGCCCGCCGAAAGCGGAGATCGCCCGAGATGTCAGTCCTCGCGGCGGTTCTCACCGATCTGCCACCGGATGCCCGCCTCGATGAAGCCGTCGATGTCACCGTCGAAGACGGCGCTCGGGTTGCCGGTCTCGAACTCGGTGCGCAGGTCCTTGACCATCTGGTACGGGTTGAGCACGTAGGAGCGCATCTGGTCGCCCCAGCTCGCCTTGACGTCGCCCGCCATCTCCTTCTTCACCGCGGCCTCCTCGGCCTTGCGCTGCAGGAGCAGGCGCGACTGGAGGACGCGCAGGGCGGCGGCGCGGTTCTGGATCTGGCTCTTCTCGTTCTGCATCGAGACGACGATGCCGGTCGGGATGTGCGTCATGCGCACCGCCGAGTCGGTCGTGTTGACGCTCTGGCCACCGGGACCGCTCGAACGGAAGACGTCGACCTTGAGCTCGTTCTCGGGGATGTCGACCGAGTCGTCGCTCTCGATGAGCGGGATGACCTCGACAGCCGCGAAGCTCGTCTGCCGACGACCCTGGTTGTCGAACGGGCTGATCCGGACGAGGCGGTGCGTGCCGGCCTCGACGGAGAGGTGGCCGAACGCATACGGCACGTTGACCTCGAAGGTGGCGGACTTGAGGCCGGCCTCCTCGGCGTACGAGGTGTCCATGACCTTCGTCGGGTAGCCGTGGCGCTCGGCCCAGCGGAGGTACATCCGCATGAGCATCTCGGCGAAGTCGGCGGCGTCGACGCCACCGGCACCGGAGCGGATCGTCACGACGGCCTCCCGCTCGTCGTACTCCCCCGACAGCAGGGTGCGGACCTCGAGCTCGCCGACGTCCTTCTTCAGCGTGGAGAGGTCGCGCTCGGCCTCCTCGAGGGTGGCGGCGTCGCTCTCCTCCTGGCCCATCTCGACGAGGGTCTCGAGGTCCTCGATGCGCGCGTCCATCCCGAGGATGCGGTCGCGCTCGGAGTTGGCGCGGGAGAGGGCGCTCGTGACCTGCTGCGCCGCGTCGGGGTCGTCCCAGAGGTCGGGGGCGGAGGCCTGCTGCTCGAGCTCGTCGATGGTCCGGGCGAGCTCGTCGAGGTTCGTGACCCCGCGCACGGAGTCCATCGTCGCGCGCAGGTCCTTGATCTCTTGCGTGAAGTCAACAGCCACGATCGAACAGCCTACGGCAGCGGCGAGCCGCCCCGCGCACGCCGGGCTGCGCTCCCGGGGCATCTCCCACCCCGTGACCGGGGTCGCCGGTACGCGCATCGGGCCCACGGCATACGCCGTGGGCCCGATGTGGTTGTGGTGCAAGCTCCCCCGAGCAGTGGTGCGGGTCGATCAGTAGTTGCCGGCCATCCAGCGGATGTCGGCGGCCGTCGGCCGGGTGAGTGCCGTGTTGGAGTTCGTCGACGGGTACATGACGCTCTTGGCCGACGTCGAGTGCGGCAGGCCGCCGCAGTGGCCGAGCTCGTGGATGGCGAGGTGCTCGCCCGCGTACATGGTCGCGAACAGCGGGTCGAGACGAACGGTGCAGCCCGTGATGACACCTCCACCACTGACGAGGGTTGCATCACCGATCGCGCCGTCCGAGGTCGCCTGCTGCGCGAGGACCTTGATGTTGGCCTTGGTGGCGTCGCTCGTCATGGCCACGTTCCACCCTGACTTGCGCCACTCCGAGACTGCCTCAGCGACCTTGTACGAGTTGTTTCCGCCGGTGGAGTCGTAGACGAGTGCCTGGGTCGCCCAGTGGCCCCAGTAGGCCGCCGTGACGGTGGGCGTGGGGGTGGGCTTGGCGGCCTGCGAGGGTGCGGCCGCGCCGACGGCGAGACCGACGGCTGCGAGGACGACGAAGATGATCCGCTTCATGTGCCTTCTCCTGCTGTGGGGGATGTGCTGGGGGCTCAGGACTGATGGGGCTCCATGCGGTGTGTTCGGACAGACGCCGAGACCACCCGTGGGGTAGGTGGTCTCGAGGGGAGTTGGCGCTGTTTGTCCAAATTATCGACTTCGCGACGTAATGCGGCCTTTTTGACGATCTCTTGACCATTACTGGCGCGTTGGTGGGACAACTCCCAGATATGGGGGCACGACGAAGGCCCGCCCCGGATGCGGGGCGGGCCTTCGATCTGCGGCGTCGGTCGTGCGGAGCTGGGCTCAGCAGTACTTCGCGGTGCCGCCCCCGCTCCACGCGCACGTGTCGACCGTCGTGCCCGAGGCGTTCTTGAGGTATGCCGTGTCGCCCGAGTTGTTCCAGACGTACCAGGTCTTGTTGTAGTAGCGGTGCGTCGACGTCGCGGACCCGCGGCCGGTGTGGACCGTCACGGTGGCGCCCGCCTTGAGGGTGAAGGTCGGGAACCGGTAGGTGTAGCCGGTCTTGTCGCGCAGGGTCCAGCCGGTGAGGACGCGGTTGCTGCGCGTCGTGTTCTTGATGACGACGAACTCCGCGTTGAGGCTCGTGTTGCTGCCGGTGTCGGAGCCGGGCGAGTCGTACTGGACCTTGTAGATCATGATCGCCGGGAGCGCCTGGGCCGAGCTCGCGGCGGCGATGGGTGCGGCCACGGCGAAGCCGAGACCGGCGGTGGCCACGAGGGCCTTGGTGATGAACGTGCGCATGCTTCCCTGTCTGTCGTCGCGACCCCGTGGTCGCGGCACGTGCGGATGGCGCCGCCCTTCGGACGGCGCCATCACTCCCTGTCTCGACGTGCCACGCCGCCAGGCCTTGGACGTGCTGGGCGGTGTGGGCGTCGTCGACGGACGCTAGTGCGGATCAGTCTGGCGTGTGAGCGTTTTGGGGGTTTTTGCGTCGGTGAGTGGGCGATCAGGGTTGGCGACGTCCTGGGTGCGGCCCAGCTTCCCCCGACCACTCCGGTGCGAGCCACGACCCCCGCCGCGAGGACGGTGTCGGTGTCCACGTCGAGGCACAGGTAGGACATGGACTGGGTGCCGTCGGCCGAGAAGCGGTCGGGGAGCCAGAGTGCGCGGCTGGACGTCGTCATGGTGACGTCGCCCTTGCCGGAGCGCACGAGCACCGCGTGCGTGGTCGGCCGCTCGTGGTCGGAACATCCACCGGCTCCGGGCGCGAGGTGGAGCCACTCGAGCATGCGCGCCGTCGCCCACGCCGACCGACCGGTGGCCGGCGTGGCTTCGACCGAGACGAGGAACGCGTCGACCTGGCCGAGCACGAGCGTCCCCTTGTCGGCCACGAGCGCCACGGCGGCCAGGTGCTCCTGTCCGGCGGCGAGGCCGAGGGGCGCCACCTCGACGGCATCCTCCAGGGACTGCTCTCCGAGTCCGGGACGGGCGGGTCGGCAAGGAGGTCGGCGAGCTCGGCCTTCGCCTTGGCCAGCACAGCGGTGGCCTTGGCCAGCGCAGCGGTGGCCTCGGCCACGGCGGTGGCTGTTCCCGCCTTGGCGGTCGCGAGTCGCCCCCAGGGCGAAGGTGCTCACGGCGGCCCCCGAGGCGACCGAGCCGTTTCTGCAGCGGACTGCGACCCAAGGTCCGGAAGGTGTCGAGGGACACCGTGCACCCGGCAGTGGCGAGTGCGTCGACCACCGCGACCGCACACGTGGAGTCCTCGTGCGTCACGGCAGACGTCGCGCCGCAGCCTTGTCCGCCTCGGCCCGGGCCTTGTCCACTGCGGCTTGCTGGGCCTCGCGCCGCAGGTCAGCCGGAAGGTGCTCGAACGGATCGGGGTCGGCCGCGGGAACTCCTGTCGATCGGCGACGCGGATCAGGCGGTTGCGCCACGTATCTCCGTCACTCCTCTCGACGGACGGTGATCACGACAGGTGGTCCGTGTGCCGCGGCGCCGCCCCGAGTCACCCGAGCGGCGCACGGGCCCGGGACGTCACGGTGATGGTGACGCTGCCGCCGAGGGACTCGAGGACCCACCCACTCATCGGCAGCGTCGCCGTCCCCTGGATCGTGACGACGGCTGTGGCGCCGTCGCTCGTGCCGGTGTCGGGGACGACGGACCACGCGGTGATCCCGGACGGCAGCGGCGTGCGCGCCAGATGGGCCGTGGCGGCGCTGGCCACGGACTCGTCGGTGATGGCGAGCTGGTCGAGGACGCCGGCCTCGTAGGCGGCGCGCTCGTCCAGCGCGTCGGCGGCGTCGAGAGCCGCCGAGTCTGCGGCGTCGAGCAGGCGCATCCGCGCCAGCTGGGCCGCAGTGACGTCGACGGCGCCGAGGACCAGGAGGGTCGCGAGCACGAACAGGCCGAGGGCGAGGACGCCGATCTGGCCCTCGTCGCGGACTCGACGGTGACCTGTCCGAGCGCGGAGGCGACGGACGACGGCCCGGAGGCGGACGGCATACGTGCTCGTCATCGCGCCACGAACCGGTCGACGGAGGCGACGTGGACCGACGAGATGGTCACGGAGGCCGGCACGTGCGAGGCGATGAAGTCCGGCACGAGCGGGAGCCGGACCTCGATCGTCGCCGTGGAGGTCACCGTTCCGTCGGGGCGCAGGCAGGGAGAGCCGTCACACGCCACGGACACCGCTGCGGCGTCCTCGAAGGAGAAGTCGGTGAAGGCCAGCTGGGCCGCCGCTCGGGCGCGGGCATAGCCGTCGTCGTCGGACCGCGCCGTGACGAAGGCGCGGCCGGCCTCCCGCCCGGCCAGCGACGCCGAGAAGGAGGCTGCCTGGAGCCGAGCCGCGGTGAGCACGAGGTAGGTGAGCGGGAGCAGGAGCAGGAGGCCGAGGAAGATGAACTCGAGGATGGCGCGACCAGCCTCGACGTCACTCCGGCAGCCAGCCCGACCGGCGGCCCGGGCGAGGACGTCCTGCGGCCGGATCATCGGGTGCCTCCGGCCACGACCTGCTCCTCGCTGAAGGCGCGACCGGACACCGTGAGCGCGCCCGCGGGTCCGATCGGACCGATGACCGGCAGCGGCGCCGTCACGCGGACCTCCACGACGCGCACCCCCGAGGCGGTGACGGAACGGGTGGCGCTCACGTCCTGGGCGAACGTCGAGCTCAACGCCGAGGTGATGAGCGCCTCGGTGCGTGCGATGCCGTCACCGGGCTGCGCATCGGCTCGAGCGCCGTAGCGGGCGCCCTCGGACGCGGCCGAGATCAGCGTGTTGCGGACGTAGAGCGCCAGGCCGAGCTGGAACACCCCCATCGCCACGACCAGAAGGAGGGCAGCCACCATGACGAACTCCGCTATGGCAGAACCACGCTCGCGATCAGGTGCGCTGGTCGAGCGGTGCTCAAGTCGGGCCAGGAGCGACCCGGGCGTCACGGGCCCTTGACGTCCGAGATGGCGTCGCTGAAGAGCTGCCCGAGCTGGGGGCCGGCGAGGGCCCACAGCGCGGTGACGAGCCCTGCGGTCATGATCGTGATGAGGACCCAGCCGGGGACGTCCCCGCGGTCACGAGGGCCGGCGATCCGACGCGACACGGCGGTCGTGACGGCCGCTCGGGCTCGGGCGTGTGTGGTGATGATGCGGTTCATTCTCTTCTCCCTGTGTGGGACTGCGGTGACAGGACACTCGGTGGGCCGGGTGTCAGAGCTTGAGGTGGAGGAAGCTGAGGCCGGGGTAGAGCGCGAAAAGCACGGTCACGGGCAGGGTGAGGAAGACGATGGGGACCATCATGTAGATCTCCTTCTTCCCGCCCTCCTCCATGAGGGTGCGTCGCCCGTCCTCGCGGACGTCCTGCGCCTGGGCCCGGAGCACGTCGGCGAGCGGCGTCCCACGCTCGACCGAGCGCGTACCTTGTGCACCATGCCGACCCCGACCCGCGCCATCACGTACGCCCGCCAGAGCAAGGCCCGCGAAGACGACTCCGCCGCGTCGCCGGAAGCGCAGAGGCGCAAGACGAAGGCGCTCGTGGAGGCGCGCGGCTGGACGTTCGTGGACCACTTCGAGGACGTGGGCGCGAGCGGCTACGACCCCCGAGCGGCTCGCCCCGGGCTGGACGCCGCTCTCGATGCCATCCGGCGCGGCGAGGCTTCCGTTCTCGTCGTCTACCGACTCGACCGACTCACCCGGCGCGGCGTCATCGAGGCGGTCCGCCTCGTCGGCGAACTCGCCGAGAACGGCGCGAGCCTCCTCTCCGTGAACGAGCCCTTCCTCGACACTGGCTCGCCGATGGGCCGCGGCATCTTCGCCCTCTTCGCGGCGATGGCCGAGCAGGAGTCGGCGAGCATCTCGACGCGCACGAAGGCGAGCAAGGCCCTGCTGCGCGAGGCAGGCTCGCACGCCGGAGGACGCCCGCCCTTCGGGATGCGCGCCGAGAGCGTCCTCGACGGGCGCCTCGTAGTCCGGCGTCTCGTGCCTGATCTGGAGACCGCGGGCGAGGCCCGCAAGATCATCGCCCGGGTCATGGAGGGCGAGTCGGTCCGCTCCGTCGTCCGCGACCTCAACGCCCGGGAGGTCCGCACGATCAACGGCGCCGAGTGGGGCACCTCGACCCTCATGCGCTGGCTCCGCTCGCCGCAACTCGCGGGCTACATGCCCGAGGCCCGTGACGGCAAGGAGTCAGGTCCGAACGTGAAGCGCATCGCGCTCGCCGAAGATGGCTCGCTCATCCGCCCGTGGGAGGGCATTGTCTCGCCGGAGGCGTGGCACGCCCTCCAGCGCGTCCTCGACTCCCGAGCGCCCGTCCGCGGACGCGGCACGGCGCCCTCTCTCTTCGGCGGCTTCCTCATGGAGTGCGCCTGTGGCTCGCGCATGGGCATCGACCGGCGCCTCTCGGCGCCCGGAGGCGGTGCCTACCGCTGCATGAAGGCCCGTCGAGGGCAGACCGGATGCGACGGCGTGGCGGTCGCAGTCCGCCACTCAGAGGCGTACGTGACCGGCGAGGTGCTGCGGCGTCTCTCCCACCTCGACCCGGAGGACGAGGCGGACGCCGCGCTTCTGTCGGCGGCGTCGGAGCGGTTCGCCGCGAAGACGACCGCGAGCGCCGACATCGAGGCGCGTAGCGCCGCGCAGCGGGCGCGAGCGGAGGCGCTGGCGGCGCTGGACCGGCTGGACGACGACCGCGCTGCGGGCCTGTTCGACGGCGCGAACGGTGCCGAGCGCTACGCCCGTCAGGTGCGCAACCTGTCCGCGCGAGTGGAGGGCGCAGCTGCGACGCTCGAATCGCTCGCCCCGTCGGCGCCGGTCGTGCCCTTCCTCGACCTTCTCGCCTCTGCCGACGACCCGAGCGGCGACCCGCTCCTAGAGGGCCCCTGGGCCTCGTGGTCCGTCGAGGAGTGGCGCGAGTTCCTCGACCTGTTCCTCGTCCGTGTCGTCGTCAACAAGGGCAGGCACAGCGGCGGGAACTCCGCGTTCCGCGGCGCGGAGCGGCTGAAGTTCCACTGGCGCGCCTGACACGCTGCCGAGTCGCCCCGCCTAGCCTGAGCGCATGAGCAAGCAGGAGCGCGTCCTCTGCGCCAAGTGCCTCGGTCCCGCGGTCATGACTCGCACGCTCGATCATCGAGAGACGGGCGTCGTGACTGTCTGGGAGACCCGCTGCGAGTCGCCGGACTGCGGCGAGGAGACACGCTCCGCCTTGCCCGGCGACCACACGCGCTAGCGACAACTACCGAGGCCCTCGCCCTTCCACGGGTGGGGGCCTCTGGCGTCCCCGCGTCGGAGCTTCGTGTAAACGCCGCCCGAACGATGAGCAGACGGCACTGCGTCGGCCCATTCCTCTTGTGGCAACCACGCACCACCCGTGCGGCGCGTGAGCACAGACCTCACGACTGGCCCTCTACTCATGTAGCCAACGATCTGGCCGTGAGCACCTGACACGGTGCTGGCGGATTCCTTTCTTGACCCCCCCTGTGCCGTGCGCCCCCGGCGTCTTCGCCGCGGGCGCTTCTCATTTCGCAGATATCCGAACGACCGGCTCCGAGAGGAGGTGCAACGCCCATGCGCTGCCAGAACGACCCGAGTCACTTCCTTGACGCCGACGCGCGTTCCGATGCTCGGTTCTGCTCGGACCGCTGCCGCGCCTCGTGGAACCGCCGAGAGCGGAACCGCCGCATCGACGCCGCTATCGCGCTGGCCGAGGCCCGCGAGGCGCTCGACATCGTGGACACGCTCCGCGGCCTCTGATGCCGTACGCGCCTGTCTGACAAGCGATTCCGCCCCCGCCCTGCCCTGGGCTGGGCGCCTCCTCTCCGCCCGGGAGGGCGCCGCGTGGCGCGTTCCTGGGCCTCTGCTCCTCCTCGGTGCTCGTGAAGGTGTCGCCCGAGGAGGACCGCCCGCCCGTCGTCTCGTGCGGCTCCCTCGGTTTGCCATGCGCCGAGGTCCGAGCCCGGGCGGCGGGCGGGCACCTCACGCCTCCGCGGATCTCCGCGGCGGGATGAGGCTCTGGCGGGCCGTGCGCGGCGCCGCTCCTCGACGGAGGGGCGGCGTCGCCACACACCTACGCCGCCGAGCCCGCCCATGACACAACGCCGCCCGCCAGCGGCGCCTCACCCTGACAACGAACGGATTCCCTGATGACTGAGACCGACTGGGGCCGACGCCTCCAGCGAACACCGCTCCACGCACCCGGCGCCACACACGCCGGAGACCGCTCGACCTCGCGCAAGGTGTACGCCTTCGACGGCGACGAGCACCCGCAGACGCTCGACCTCCCGGGCCCGCGCGTGCTGGCCTCTCGCTGGCTCGCGCCAACCCTGCGCGACGCCGGGAATCGCCTCCGCCGACAGGGCGGAGCACTGCTCCTCCAGACCGGCGAGGAGACGCCTCTCCGCGTCGCACCCGACGCGCTGGCGGGTGTCCTCCTCGCTCGCCTGCGCGCGCTCCCGACGCCGACGCCGAGCGACTCCGAGACGTACGCCGCCCTCTGGGCCCTCGGCGCGCGGGTGCGTGAGCGCGACGCGCTCGACTACTTACGCGCCGTCGTGGGCCATGCGAAGACCGCAGCGACGAAGTACGAGCCGCCGAAGGTGGCACGTGGGCGTCGCGAGCCGCTGCCCGAGGACGAACGCAAGCGCCGGAGCCGCGCGAGCCTGAAGCACCGCGAGGGCGAGACCGCTCGCGCTTGGCTGCGCTTCTGGCTCGCCGACGACGAGGAGCCGCCCGCCGTGATCGGCACGCGCGCCCTGTACGACACGTACGCCGCGTGCCCTGTCCTCGGCGAGTGGCACGAGTACGCCGAGGACGACCCGGAGGACTGGCTCGACGGCGGCGGCGACGAGGAGGCGGGGCTCGACTGCCTTCCCCGCGTGGGCGGCGCGACCGGCTTCTACCGGGTCGCGGATGACGTGATCGGACCTCGACGCCGCGCAAGCGGCGGACGGGGCTCCGTGTACGTCACGACCGACGCGCGTCGGCGCGCGCTGGGCCTCGACACGCTCGCGGACGCCCTGGCTCGTCATGCCGCCGAGGCGGCGCCGGAGATGCCACTTCGACGCGCCGCGTAGGCGAGAGCTTCGACCGCCGAGCCTCCGGCGCTGCCCTTCGACGGGGCGGCGCCGGGGCCTCGGCGCCCTGACCTGAAACACCCTGAGAGAGGAACACCCGAACATGGCTGACCTGCCCGTGACCCTGACCCTCGCCGACGTGCCCGAGGAGATGCTCTCCGACGTGCTCGACCGCGTGGCGGCGCTCATGTGGGCCGAGATTCGGCCCGTGATGCTCCAGCGCGAGGAGGCCGCGAAGGCCCGCTCGCGCGCGGCGGAACGTTCGCCGAACGTGACGAGCCTCCCGGCGCGGCGTCGGCGCTCTGCCTGACGCCGGAGCGGCGCCGGGATGGGCGGGCTCTGTGTCAAAAACGCGTCACGATGACGCGCCAACGTGCATCTCTCCTTTACCTACCTAGGCGCTCTCTCTCTAGGAGGAAGAACGTCTAGTGCTCGTTGGCACACGTTCGTGACGCGTTTCTGACACACGCCCCCTCGCGCCCCGCTCCGGCGCCCTCGCGTGACCCGCGGGCCTCGCCGCCCGCCCTGCTCGGTGCCGCCTGGACTCTCCTGCGGCGCCCCTCTCGACCCCCGCGACTGATCCCCGCGGGCTCCCCGGTCCCGCCCCTCGCCCTCGTCCTTCGCGACGGGGCGGGGCTGGGCCATCACCCCTACCGAAGGACGACCCCGTGGCTCTCGCCGCCCTGCCCCCTGCCCCTGCTCCCCCCGTCGTCGCTCTCGCGGCCCCGACTGCCTCCTACGGCTCGACCTCCCCGGGCCTCCGCGTCGTGCGCCTCGTGGACGAGGCCGGCCGATTCGCTGGCCTCGACCTCGTGCCCTTCCCAGCGCCGAGCGCACGCCCGTGAGCGCCGCGCCTCTGGCTCTGCGGCTGGCCTCTTCGCTGGCTGCTCGGCATGACTCCGACGACGCCGCCCTCCTGCTGGGCGCTGCCCTCGCTCGGCGTCGCGCGTGGCTTGCTGGGACGCCGAAGCGCTGCCCCGGCTGCCGCACCGTGAAGACGACGGGCGCGTTCGGCCTCGACGCCTCGCGCCGTGACGGCTTCGCCACCTACTGCCGCGAGTGCCGCACCGACGAAGCAGCTCGACGCTCGGCGCGCATGTAAACGCGCCACCCTCCTGACCACACCGCCGCGGACGGCTTCCGCATCCCGCTCCTACACAAGGAGATTCCCGCATGTCCCTGACCATCCTTTCCCGGCGCTCGTCCAGCGACGCGCCCTCGCACGCCGCGCCCGTGACCGTGCTCCCCGACGACATCCCGCGCGGGCCCGTCCTCGTGACGGCGACGCCTCGCGGCGGCGAGCCCCGGTCCATTCGCCTGGACCTGTCCGACGACCCCACGGAGTCACACGCTGGCATCCTGCGCTCGCTCATCCGGCAGAAGCGCTCCGGCGAACTGGAGGCGCTGACCGTGGAGCCCGCTGCCGCTCGTGACGCCGATGCCTTCGCCGCCCGCATGGCTGCTCGCCGCGCTCGACTGGCGGCGGGCACGAAGTGAGCGCCCTGACGGCTGACCTCGCGAACCCGCTCCTGTCGCTCGTCTACTCCGGCGATCTGGCCCGGGAGGACATCGCCCCGTCTCTGGACTCCGGCGTGGCTGGCGAGCGCGCGTCGCGCATCTTCGCCGTGTCGCTCGCCGAGCACAACGCCGCGGCGAGCCTCTTCGACCTCATGGAGGCGCGCGCCCTGCTCGGGCTGCCCGCGTCGTCGTGGGCGATGACGAACGCGCCCGTCCGCCCGAAGAACACGCACGGCAAACGCCGCTCCCCGTCGGACCTCCGGCGCAACGCCGCTCGCCACGCGGCCCGCATGTCCGCCCGCTCCGCCCTCTCCGCCTGACCTCTCACCCCGAAGGACCACACACTCATGTCTCACTCGACCCCGACCCTGCCCGACAACGCCTCGACCGAGGACATCGTGGAGCACGCGCGCCTCGTGACGGCGACCGCTCGCGGCACCGAGGCGCCCGCTGCCGAGCCCGCTCCGGCGCTCGACCACTCCGCCGCCATCGCTTCCGCCGTCGCTCGCATGGAGGCGCTGAGGGACGAGCACCGCCCGGTGCCCATTCCCGGCGCCCACTCCGGCGTCCCGAGCGTCTTCGCCGACCCGCTCGACCAGCCGACGGCGGGCGCCATCCCGGACCTCCCACGCCTCATGGACGAGGGCCTCGTCCCGGAGGACGCCGACCTCCGCCTCCTCGCCGCCGAGCACACGCGCCTCTCGGACTCGTGGCTCGCCGCTGTCCGGGACTACCGGCTGGCGGAGGACGACCTCGCGGGCATCCGTTCGCTCGACGCTCGGTTCTCCGAGGAGATGCTCGCGACCGGCGACCTGTCCGACGACACCGTGAAGCGCATCGCCGCCGAGCACGCCGTGGAGGAGGCTGGCATCCGCGCTCGCATGGCGGCGGCTCGTGTCCGCGCTCGCACGTTCGCGGGCCCGCTGCGCGAGGCTGTCCTCGACCTGTCGATGGCGGCGGGCGCGCTCGTCCAGTCCGGCGCCGTCACGGCGACCGCGGAGGCTGGCGAGGCCGCGCTCGCCGAGGAACTGGCGGAGGCCGAGCGGACGCTCGCCCGGGTCCGCGGAAAGGTGGCACGGGTGACCGAGGCGGCACGGTACGTCTACGCCCTGCACGCCCACGACATCCGCGACACGCTGCCCGCGTTCGGCTCCCTGCCGATGCTGGAGGCGCCCGAGGAGGAGGCTCCTGCTCCTGCTCCGGCGAAGCGCTCGACGCGCAAGGCCGCGAACGCCTGACGACTGAGCGCATGACGCGCTGACGACGAGGGCTCGACCCTGCTCGCCTGACCGGCGACGGGCCGGGCCCTCGTCGCGTCCTGGCCTCGCCCTGGCTGGCTCTGGCGCTGCTCGTCGCGCTCGTCGTCGCTGCCCTGCTACGCGCTCGCCGCACTGAGAGCTTCGACTCTCACACGCACGTCGCGTGCTGCTCGCGGCGCTCGTCGCACCGCTCTCAACCCCGTGGGGGAGGCACCCCCTCCCCCGCCCTCCTCTGGGCGCGGTTCCTATAGCAGCAAGTCCAGCGAACGAAGTCCCCCGAACTCTCGAAGGGGCTCCCCGGGAACCTCCCGAGGGGCCTGTCCTGACCCTGAAAGGGGCCCTCATGACCGAACACGACCACGACCTCCCGGAGGCGCTCTGCACGCCGGGAGAGCGCCTCTGGCGCGGCATCCTCGCGGACTTCGACGCCCTCGGCGTGGAGCCTGACGCGCGAGACCTCCGATGGCTGGAGGACGCTGCCCGCCTCGCCGACCACATCGACCGACTGGAGGCCGCGCTCGCCGCGGCGCCCCTGACGGCGCGCGGCTCTCACGGCGGCACCATCGTCAACCCGCTGATCCCGGAACTACGCCAGACGCGAGCGCTCCTGGCCCTCACCCTCCGGCGCCTCGACCTCTCCGAGCCCGACGAGGAGGGCGCCGTGGTCAACCTCGCGACGGGCCGCTCTGGCATCGGCTCGGCGACGACCTCGACCGCGGCGCGCAAGGCTGCCGCTGCGCGTTGGGGGCGCTGATGGGACGCCGCTCCTCATCCCGGCGTCGCGTCGGCGTCCTCGTCCCGGGCGCGTACGCCGTCCTCCTCGCGAACGCCCGCAAGATGGCGGGATTCTGTGTCTGCGACCTCCCGCCGCTCGACCCTGACGCCGAGGAGCACTGTCTCCCGCACGAGCGCCTCGCCGCGCTGGAGGCAGGCGAGCCCGTCGTCACCTCGCCGCGCGCGTTCTCGTGGGCGCTGTCCGTCCCGCGGAGATTGGACGACCTCGGCGCCGTCGTAGCTGTCCACCCTGACGACCTCGTGACCGTGCCGGATGACGACGACTGACGCCGAGCCTGTCGCCCCGGACACGCTCCTCGTCACGCACCTCGTCGGGCTCGACACGGCGCCTGTCTCAACTGCTGTCGCTCTCGGCGCTGGCCCGTCGCTCCCTTGTGGCGATGTCTCGTGGTCTGTCCTCGTGTCGCTGCCACGCGACACCCGCCTCGCCTGACCTGTCCGCCTGTCCGCCCCTGTCCGAGGAGGCTCGTCATCTACACGTGGAACCCTGACCGCTACTCGCAACCGTCCGATCCATTCGCCGTGTGGCGCGCGGAGCCGCCTCGTCCGGCGCCGCCGGGGAAGGCGTGGCGCTCGTTCTACGCCTCCTCCGGGAGGGGCGCCGAGCACGCCGCCGCCGCGGCTGCCCTCCGCGCGCGCGTCCTCGCTGACGAGGAGCGCCGGACGCGCCCGCGCTCGCCGTACGTCGGGCCTGCACTGGCGGCGCGTCTCGGCGTTCCGGCGACGACATCGGCGACGCGCCCCCGCCCCTGACGGGGGCGGCTGCGAAGATCGCACACATGACGAACACGACAGCACAAGTCATCGAACCTGAGGCACTGGAGGTCGTCGGTCGCCTCCTCACCATCGGGCACGCCCACGGCATCGGAATCACCTTCGTCCCGGATGAGGACGGCTGGGCAGTCGGGCACATCCGATTCGGGGGTGGCGGCGGCGGGTTCTTCTCCACGGAGGCGGACTTGCTGACCGCAGTCACGGAAGCCGAGGCCCCACTGATCGAGATGGCAGAACGACTCCGAGGCCGCGACGGCTGACACGAAGGCCCCCACCTCGCGAGGTGGGGGCCTTTCGCCATTCTGCCTAGGTCCGCCTGCGGAACCATCCTCGCTTCGTCTTCGGCTCTGCCTGGACGCCGGTCGCGTGCACGACCATCTCGGCCATGTCCATCTCCAGGCACTGCGCGCTCACGCGATCCTGCTCGGTCCACAGCGCGCGGTCTTCGGGCAACGTCGCCATCCAGTCGGTAAGCAAGGTGGAGGCGACGGCCTTCAGGGTGAGCGCCTCGCCCGTGTCGAGTTTCACGAAGACCGCGAAGTCGTTGTCGGCCGGGACGTGGACCTTCTCCCCGGCCTCGACCTGACGCAGTGCTGACCGAGTGAGCGAGTCGGTTCGCGGGTCTCCCCGCGTCGCCTCGGCGAAGCTGCTCAACACCTCCCAAGTGATCCGCGTCAACGGGACTTCGTGTCGCATCTACTTCCCTCCCACCCGTCGTTCTCACCCTGCGCCGTCGCGTCGGCTGATGGCCTCCCGCGCGCCCGCAGGGAGCGCCTCATATAGGGAGGCGAGCCGCTTCGGTCGGGCAATCACCTGTTCGACGATCAGATTCAAGAGCTCGAACATCGCCTCTAGCAGTTCCCCGCCCTCGGCGAGTTCGATCTGCCCCGGATGAACCCCGTTGTTGCCGCCCACGCGCACGATGTCCATCGCCTGCTGCACCTGCGTCTCCAAGCCTCGGGAGACAAGCACGCCGATCTTCTGATGGAGGCTCTGACTCGACTCGACAAGACTGTTCACCAGCGTTTCCAGCGCAAGGCGAAGCAGCGCCGCGGCGCTGCGCGGTGAGAGCCCCGCCACCTCGCGCGCCTCGTTGTATAGGTTGACGACCTCGTCGGGCATGTCGCTGTGGGGTCTGGGCCCGATCCGCGCCGGAGGATCGACCAGCCTTAAGGCCGACCACACCGACCTCCTGCTGCAAGCCATGCATCGTGCCGTGCTCCACTGCTCGAAGGATTGGAAGCCTGCCACGCTGTCGTGCCCAAGATTTGCCCAGCGCTGATGCGCGTACGCGCCACAGTTCGGGCAATTGAAGGCTTCGAGACCCCTACTCGGAGCAACATAGTTCCCTGCTTCACTCATGCCGCGGGAGCCTAGCCTCGCATAGCCTTCATGCCATGGACGTTGCCGAACTCGTGCTGCAATATCTGCAAGCCCTGGCGTGGCCCTTAGTCGCGGTCGGAGCGCTCATCGCCTTCCGCAGACAGGTGTCAGAGAAGATCGGCCAGTTGAAGGACGTGAACACGCCCATCGGCGGAGGCACCTTCTTCGACAAGGCCGCTCGCGAGGTGGAGGCCAGCGCTGACGCCGCAGCCGAGGATCAGACCTTGCAGCCCATCTCCGGGTCGGACGGGGAGCCTTCCGCCAGCGAGGCAGGGGCAGAGGTGAACGGCGCCAAGGAGCCCTCACTGAGGGCTGAGGACCTTGGGAATCCCGTGGTAGAGCGCGCCATCCGTTGGATGACGAACAACGAGCGAGAATTCGAACTGGCACGGAAGGTCGCCATTGTCGATCCCAACGCCGCCGTCCTGACAGCCTTTCGTTACCTCGAACAGATCGCCTCGGATGGAGCCGCCCAGGCGGGAGTGCCGCCACGCGAGCGGCGTTCGGCCCTCGCGAGCGTCGAGGCATTGAGCCACAAGGGTTTGACTGACGAGTTCAACCCAGTCGTCAGGAACCTCGTCGGGCTCCGCAACGACGTGACTCACGGTGGCGCGGACGTATCGCTATCCGCTGCGCTCTCCTTCATCGCGGCGGCCGAGCGCGTGGGCACTGCGATTCGAGGGCTGACACTGTCGCGTGCGATTCACCCCGGGATGCAAGCGCGCAGCGAAATGATTCTGGGAGAGCCACGCGCTGGCTAAGACGAGGTGCTCATTGCACGCGCTCGACGGCGACGACGATGCCGTCGACGAAACGGGTCAGGCTCATCAACCCGGTGCGGTCGGCGAGACCCTGGAGTGCCGTGGGCAGGTTGGCCCCCGCCCGAGCGTCGGCCAGGCACCGACGCAGCTCGTCGGAGAGCTCTCCGCGGGACAGGCGGCAGACGCGTTCGAGCGCGCCGACGGCACCCTCTCCCGCGCTGACGGCAAGGGCGAGCAGCTCTGCGACGGTGGGGAACTCGGTGAGCATGCGGGCCTCGCGCCGGCTCGCGGCACGGCTGAGGAGGTAGTCGCGGCCGGCGATCCCGCCGAGCACCCCGACGATCACCATCGACACGAGGACCGGCACCGGAAAGCGTCGCTGCGCGACGGCGACGACGGCAGTGAAGGCGAGACCACCCAGTCCCCCGACTGCCCCGGCCATGACCTGCTCGGCGCGAAACCGTTCGACGTCCGCGGGCTGCCCCGCGCGGAGCTGTCGACGCGCCACGGACGGGGCGCCGCCGACGAGCGCGCCCACCCCGGACCCCAACCTGGCCACGTAGGGCGCGAGCAGCTCACCCAAGCCGAACGGACCACGCGACGGGGCCGGCCGGGCGAGCAAACTCGACGGGCGGGGCGTGTCGCGCAGGTAGGGCTCCAGGCGGTCGTCGAGGGTCGGGCGGCGGCTCGCCGGCAGTCCGGCGACGACGAGAGCGACGCCCGCGACGAGGCACACGCCCGCGCTCGCGCCGACCCACGACCACCCGTCGGCGACGAGCTCTCCGAGTCGACCCGCCAGCCCGTTCACCGGAGGACCCGCTCTTCCTCGGGGAGTCGCCCGATCCACACCATGGCCCGGTAGGCCACGACGCACAGCGCAGCCCCGACCGCGAGGACGGCCCAGCCCGTTGGCGACGCGTAGGCCGCGAGCGAGCTGCCGTTGAGGGCGAGCAGCCCGAGGACGACCCACGGGGCGCCGGCAGCGAGACGGGCTGCGTTGACCGTCCAGCTCTGCCGGGTCTCGAGCTCGGAGCGGGTGCGGGCATCCTCGCGCAGGAACGACGACAGGGTGCGGAGCAGCTTCCCGAGGTCGCTGCCACCCACCTCGCGGGCGATCCGGAGCGACTCGACGATGCGGTCTCCGACCGGGTCGCTGAGCCGGTCCTTGAGCCGGTCGAGACAGTCGTGGAAACGCCCTGTCGTCCGGTAGTCCTCCGCGAACGCGGCGAAGGCCGGACGCAGCTCGGCCGGACCGCGGACGGCGAGCTGCGACAGTGCCTCGGGGAGCGCCAGGCCCGCCCGCACGCCCGACGTGATGTTGTCGACGACGTCGGGCCACAGGTCGCGAAGCTTGTTGCGGCGCTTGCGCGCTCGCATTCGCACGAGCGAGAGCGGGATCGCGCCGGCCATGAGGCTGAAGCACAACGAGATCGGGACGACGCGCGTCAGGGCGAGGACCAGGACGAAGGCCACGACGAAGAGCACCACCGACCCGGCGACGACGTTGCCGGGCGTGACCGACGAGTACCCGGCCTGGGTGAGGTGGTCACGCAGCTCGACCATGAAGCCGCCCCTGTCGACCTTCTCGCGGGCGGGCTCCTGGGGCCAGGACGACCAGTAGACGAAGAAGACGCCGACGCCGAGCAACAGGCCGATCGCCAGCGGCGAGATCACGAGTCCGCCTGACCGAGAAGGGCCGCCACGTCGTAACCCGCCCGCTCGAAGGCCTCCCGGTGCGGCGGGAACCCGTCGGCCCGTCGCAGGGCACCCTCGCGCGTGACGAAGAGGTCGGCGATCTCGATGACGTCCCCCTCGGCCCGTCCGGGAACGGCAACGATCTCTCGGACCCGTCGGACGCCGTCGCGCTCGAGGGCGACGTGGACGACGACGTCGACCGCCGCCGCCACCGTCGGAACGACGAAGCGGCTCGAGACGTTCTCCCCGGCGAGCAGAGGCAGCGTGCACATCTTCGTGACGGCCTCGCGGGCGCTGTTGGCGTGCACGGTGCACATGCCCGGTACGCCGCTGTTCAGGGCGATGAGCAGGTCGAGGCTCTCCTCCTGCCGCACCTCGCCGACGATGATGCGCGACGGCCGCATCCGCAGCGCCTCCTTGACGAGGCGGCGCAGCGGGACCTCGCCCGTGCCCTCGAGGCTGGGTTGGCGGCACTGCATGGCGGCCACGTCGCGCTGCGGGATCTTCAGCTCGAAGACCTCCTCGCAGGTCACGATGCGCTCGCGGGGCGGGATCGCGGCGGCGAGGCAGTTGAGCAGCGTCGTCTTGCCCGCCTGGGTGCCGCCGGCCACGAGCACGTTGAGACCGCTCGCGACGGCGGCCTCGAGGAACGTCGCCGCCTGTCGGGGCATCGTGCCGAGCCGGACGAGGTCGTCGAGGTGGTCGGCCTTGACGACGAACTTGCGGATGTTGACCTGCCAGTGCGCCCTGCTGATGTCGGGGATGACGACGTGGAGCCGCGAGCCGTCGGCGAGCGTCGCGTCGACGAAGGGACTGCTGAGGTCGACGCGCCGGCCGCTGCTCTTGAGCATCCTCTCGACGAGGTCGCGCACGTCGTCGGCCGTCAGGATCGTGGGGGTCAGCTCGGCGATCCCGCCGCGGGCCACGAAGACGCGCGAGGGCTCGTTGATCCAGATCTCCTCGACGGCGGCGTCGTCGAAGTACTGCTGGAGCGAACCGTAGCCGGCGACGACGGCGAGGATCGAGTGAACGGCGAGTCGCTGGTCTCCGAGCGTCGGCAGACCCCCGTGCAGGGAGCGCTCGTCGTAGTCCTGCACGGCGTCCTGGACGAGACGGCGTACGGCCTTGGAGTCATGTGCGGGATCGAGACCCGAGCGACGGATCAGCTCACGGACCTCGCCCTCGACGTGGCGCACCGCTTCCTGTGTGGACATGCGTTCCCCTGAACCCTGTGAGTTGCTACGCCCGACATCCTGCCCGGACTGTCGCGATCTGGCGCGTCCAAGCTAGGTCAAATGCGTCCAAACGCGTGATCTTCTTCCACAGGGTCGCCGTGGGTGGTGCGAGCGCCGGGCACCGTAACGGGCCCCGGGATCTCGTCGCCGCCATCGTCCACACCTGTGCACGCGACCCCGGGCGACCGGCTCGCGGGCTGTCTCATGGGGGCACACGAGAAGGAGGATCCGGTGCGCCTGACCATGACCGTCGTCGACACCCGTGGGCTGGGCGCACGTCCGCGACACGTGACGATCGAGGCCCCGGCGGGCACATGCTTCGGCGAGATCCGTCCCGAGCTCACCGACGTCGCCGGCGTCCCGGGCTGCGGCTTCCGCACCGACGGTCGGCTCGTCACCGACGACGCCCTCGTCGGGGCACCGCCCCTCCTGCGGGGTGCCCTGCTGACCATCACCCGGCCGGGTGCTCCCATCGCGGTCGCGACGGGTCGAGGCGCCGTGCAGCTGCGGCTCGCCGGTGGCGTCGGCGCGGGGCGGGTCGTGTCCCTCGGCCGGGGCGAGCACGTCATCGGGCGAGCCGCGTCCGCGGACGTACGCCTCGACGACCCGGGCGTCTCCCGCGCCCACGCGGTCGTGACCGTGACGCCTCACCACGTCAGCGTCGTCGACCACCACCCGACCAACGGGTCATCCATCGAGGGGACGTTGCTGCCGAGCGACGGCGCGCGCCTCGAGCCCGGTCAGCTGCTGACCGTGGGGTCGACGACGCTCGTCCTGGGCGGCGTGGACGTCCGCGGCGGCCACCACGATGTCGTGGACGGCGAGGTCCGGATCCACCGCCAGCCGCGCTTCCGCGACGCGGGCGTCCCTCCGGCCGTCACCTTTCCCGAGGTCCCGTCGCGCCCGGACCGCCAGCGTGTGCCGCTCCTTGCCTCGCTGGCTCCGGTGGCGCTGTCGGCCGTGCTCGCCGCCGCGCTCTCCTCCCCCGCCCTCCTCCTCTTCGCCCTCATGTCGCCGGTCCTCCTCATCGGACAGTGGTGGAGCGACCGACGCGCTGGTCGGGTGTCGTATCGCCGGCAGGTCCGTGAGCACGCCGCGCTGCTGGCCCAGGCCCGCAGCGCCCTCGCAGAGGCCGTCGCGGCCGACGCGGCCGGCCTGCGCGCGGACCATCCCGACCTCGGCCACCTCGAGGCCGTCGCCCGTCGGCGCGGGACCCGGCTGTGGGAGCGACGGCCCTCGGACGACGACCACCTGGTGCTCCGCCTCGGGACCGCGACCCAGCCGACCCGGGTCGACGTGTCCGGTCCGGCACCCGACGGCGTACCCCACGTGAACGGGCTCCCCGCCCTGCTGGATGTCGCGACCTCGGGTGTAGTCGGGGTCGCGGGCCCCCGGGCCCACACGCTCTCGCTCGTCGGCGGCCTGCTCCTGCAGGTGGCGACGTGGCACACGCCCCGCACCGTCCAGGTCCATGTCCTCGCCGACACCCATGAGCACGCGCTCGACTGGGAGTGGGCCGCACACCTCCCCCACGTCCGGGACGACGACGGCTCGCCGGCGCGCGTCACCGGCCGCGCGGCAGACGTGGCACGCCATGTCTCGGCCCTCCGCGAGCTCGTCGACAGCCGACGTGGGGCGGACGACGGTCGCTGGACAGGTTCACGACGTCCTGCTCCCGACGTCGTCGTGCTCCTCGACGGAGCCAGCGGGCTGCGGTCCCGTCCGGGGGTCGCCGACCTGCTGCGCGACGGACCCACGGCCGGGATCGTCGCCGTCTGCGTGGACACGGACGTCTCCGCGCTTCCGGCCGAGACGCGCGCCACGGTGGAGCTGGACGCCGCCGCACCGGCGGCCACGGTTCGTGCGGAGGGGCACACCCTCACAGGGGTGGTCCCGGACCTGCCGTCGGTCGGCTGGCTCGAAGGCGTCAGCCGGGCCTTGGCGCCGTACGTCGACGCCACACCGGAGTCAGGATCGGCAGCGCTACCCCGTGACGTGTCGTTCGTCGAGCTGCACCGGGGCGCGGGCGTCGACCCCACGACCGGCGACGGCCTGGCGCTGTCGTGGGCACGCAGCACCGGTCGTCCGGTCGCCCTCCTCGGGCGGTCGACCGACGGCGACCTCATGGTCGACCTGGCGACGGACGGACCGCACGTGCTCGTCGGCGGGACCACAGGGTCGGGCAAGTCGGAGCTGCTCCAGACCCTCGTGACCGGCCTCGCCGTGAGCAACCGCCCGGACGAGCTCGGCCTGCTCCTCGTGGACTACAAGGGTGGCTCGGCCTTCGGCGACTGCGCGCGGCTGCCGCACACGGTCGGCCTCGTCACGGACCTCGACGCACACCTGACGGCGCGGGCGCTCACCTCGCTCGATGCCGAGATGAAGCGCCGTGAGCGGCTGCTCGCGCGGGTGTCCGCGCGCGACCTCGACCACTACCGGCGCTCCGCTGGCGTATGCCGTGAGCTCCCTCCGCTGTCCCGCCTCATCATCGTCGTGGACGAGTTCAAGGCCCTCGCCGACGAGTTCCCGGACTTCATCGCGGGCCTCGTGCGCGTCGCGGCCCTCGGTCGGTCGCTCGGTCTCCATCTCGTGCTGGCGACCCAGCGCCCGGCAGGCATCGTCTCCGCCGACATGCGGGCCAACATCGCCCTGCGCATCGCGCTCCGGGTCCGTGACCGCGCCGACAGCGAGGACGTCGTCGACGCCGCAGACGCCGCGTCGCTCGACCCGCGAGCGCCCGGACGAGCCTGCCTGCGCTCCGGCGACCGGAGCCTGACCATGGTGCAGACCGCCTACCTCGGCGGCGCGCTGGCCGAGGGGCCCGATTCGGCGGATCGCACCCGCGTCGTCCCGCGCGACCTGCTGGCCCCGATCGCCCCTCCCGAGGACGTCTCGGACGAGGAGCCCCGCCCCAGCGAGCTCCTCGCCGTCGTCGACGCAGCACGCGACGCCGCTCGTCGCGCCGGCATCCCCTCCCAGCCCTCTCCCTGGCTGCCGCCGCTGCCGACCGAGCTGACCCCGGCCGACCTGATGGTAGATGCGGCGACATCGTCGGGGTCGACGACGCTCGACGTGCCGATGGGTCTCGTGGACGTGCCCGACGAACAGCGACGGGACACCCTCTGGTGGCGCGCAGGCGACCGCGGCCACCTCGGCATCGCCGGTGGGCCACGCTCGGGTCGCTCCACCGCGCTCGTCACCCTCACCCTCGGCCTTGCCGGGAGCACCTCACCCGACGACCTGCACGTGCACGTGCTCCAGGGCGTCGCCGGGCCGTGCGCCGCACTCGCGTCGCTCCCGCACGTCGGGACCGTGACCGACAGCGCAGACCCGACACGCACCCGACGCCTCGTCGCCCGCCTCCTCCGACTGGTCGACGGCGACGAGCCCGCGGCCGCCCGCACCGTCGTGCTCGTCGACGGCTGGGAGTCGCTCGAAGAGGCCCTGTCGAGCCTCGACCACGGCGCCGCCGTCGACGAGCTGCACCGCCTGCTCCGAGACGGCCCCCGGGCGGGGGTGAGGTTCGCCGTCACGGGTGGCCGGGCCATCCTCTCCGGCAGGCTGCCGGGCCTGCTCGACCAGCGGTTGGCCCTCCACCTGCCCGACCCGCTCGACCTCACCCTGGCCGGAGTCTCCCCGGAGCTCGCCACCACGGCGAGGACGCCCGGACGGGCGATCGACCTCCGCACCGGCCACGAGGTGCAGCTGGCCGCGACCTCACCCGGCGAGGTCGCGGAGGCCGTGGCCCGGGCCGTGGACGTCCACCGTGCCGGCTCCCGGGACCGAGGCGGCTGCGTCCCCTGGCGCATCTCGGCGCTGCCGCAGCAGGCGCGGCTGGAGGACCTGCCACCGGTCCGGGACGGCTTGTGGGTCGGTGTCGGCGGTGACGACGCCGCACCCCTCGCCCTGCCGCTCGGGGCCGGTCACCGTCGCGTCGTCGTCGCGGGACAGAACAGGTCCGGGCGCTCGACCACCTTGGTGACCATCGGCGAGCAGCTGCTCAGGCTGGGACGAAGCGCCTGCGTCGTCAGTCCCCGCCGGTCCGTCCTGTCCCTGTGGGCGGCCGGCCGCGAGTGCCCGACCCTGACACCGCACGACGCCACGGAGCTCATCGGCAGGCGACGTGACGATCCAGATCTGTGCCTGCTCGTCGACGACGCCGAGCTCGTGGACGGCAGCCGGGTCGAGGCGCCGCTCGTCGAGGCTGCTCGCCTCGTCGACGACACGGAGGGCGTCGTCGTGGTCGCAGCGGAGCTGACCCGCGCGAACGGCGCCTTCCGCGGACTCCTCCCCGAGGTGTCGCGCGACGGGATCGGGATCCTGCTCGGTGCGACGGCCCCGGGCGACGGCGACGTGCTGGGTGTCCGTCTCGAGATCGACAGCACGCGCCGCGCCGGTCGCGGCCACCTCGTCGTCGACGGCCGCTCGACACCGGTCCAGGTGGCCCTGCTCGACCCCCCGGCGCACCGGACGTCGGACTCACCGCCCACGACGGCCCCCGCTCTGCCACTCTCGTGACGCACACCCCAGGCCCCCAGGAGGACCCATGCCGCGCGGCGCCCGAGAGATCACCCTGCGCTTCCTCGCCGCACCCACGGACGCGGGCTACTCCGGCACGGTCGGGGGCGGACGTGTGCTCGAGTGGATCGACAAGGCCGGCTACGCCGCGGCCGCGGGGTGGAGCGGGACGTACAGCGTCACGGCATACGTCGGCAACGTGCGCTTCACCCGGCCGGTCGAGGTCGGCGACCTCGTCGAGGCCACCGCTCGCATCATCCACACCGGAACGACGAGCATGCACATCCTCGTCACCGTCTCGGCCGGAAACCCCAAGGACGGCGACCTGCGCCCGACCACCGACTGCATCATGGTCTTCGTCGCCGTCGACGAGCACGGCCGGCCGACCCCGGTCGCCCAGCTCGTCCCGGAGGACGAGCACGACCGCGAGTGGCAGGAGAGCGCGGTCACCCGGATCGGTCTGCGCAACGAGATCGCCGCCGCCATGGCCGCCCAGACCTACAGCGACGCCGGCACCGCGCCCCGCGTCGTGCTGCGCTTCCTGGCCGCCCCGACCGACGTCAACTGGGGCGGCAAGGTGCACGGCGGCATCGTCATGCGCTGGATCGACGAGGCCGCGCACGTGCTCGCCACGCAGTGGACCGGCTCGGCGTCCAACGTCGCCGTCTACGCCGGCGGGGTCCGCTTCTACCGTCCGCTCCGGATCGGCCACCTCGTGGAGGTGGAGGCGCGACTGCTCCTCACCGGCACGTCGAGCATGCACATCAGCGTCCACGTCCGCTCCGGTGACCCCTCGACCGGCGACCTCGACCTGACGACCCACTCGCTCATCGTCTTCGTGCCGCTCGACGTCGGCGGCACGGCCCTCGCCGCGCGGCCCTGGGTGCCGGTCAGCGAGGAGGACGTGGCGCTGCGCGACCACGCGCAGGCCCTCGTCGAGATGCGCAACGAGGTCGACACCGAGCGCCACATCCCCTGACCACGCCGCTCGCTGACGGCCGGGCCACAGCCGGACCACGTCTGGCCCAGTCAGCCACCGACGGCGATGGCCTCGACCGTGCCGACGATCGCGGACGCGTCCGGGAGCGCCGCGATCTCTTCGGCCAGCGCGGCCGCCCTGGAACGGATGGCGGTGTCGCCGAGGACCCGGGTGAGGGCGCCGGCCAGCTCGGGCATCGCCTCGTGGCGACCTCCGAGGCGAAGTCCCGCCCCGACCTCCTCGATGCGCCGGGCGTTGACCTCCTGGTCGAAGGCGAAGAGCGGCACGAGCACCTGCGGCACTCCGGCGATCAGCGCGGACATCATCGTGCCGAACCCGCCGTGACCGACCACCGCCGACGCGACAGGCATGACGTCGTCCTGCGGCCACCACCGCTCGACGTGAGCGTTGTGCGGCCACGGCCGCAGGGTCTCGGGATCGCCCGCGTGCCCGGTCGTGAGGAACACCCGCACGGGCAGGTCGGCGAGCGCGTCGAGCGAGAGCCGGAAGACCGAGCTCAGCGCGTCGAAGCCCGCCGTCACCGACCCGAACGTCACGTAGACGAGAGGGAGGTCGGGATCGCCCCATCCGGACGGGACCTTCCCCGAGCCGGAGCGCGCCGCACCGTCGCGATAGCGGGTGACCCTCGGGACGTCTTGAACCGCAGCGTCGCTCGTGCCCGGACCGTGGTCCAGAACGTCGAGACTCGGTGGGACCTGTGACAGGACGGGCGCCGACGACATCGCCGCGGCGCACGACCCGTCGTCGAGGCCGGTGACGCAGTCGAGCTCGCCGAGCGGATCGACGAGCGCCTGCCCGGCCCACTGCTGGAGGCTCCCGAGCCCGATCGCCATCTCGACGTGCGGCACACCGGACCGCACCGCGGCGGCGAGCGACCCGAACTCGCACGGCTCGCGCAGGACGACGTCCGGCGCCCACGCGTCGACGAGCTCCTGCACCCGCGGCCAGGCCGCCTGCGCGTCGAGCCGACCGAAGACGTCCCGGACCACCGTCGCGTTGGCCTCCTCCGGGGTCATCGACGGCAGCCGCGCGAAGACCGGGCCCATGACCTCCTGCGGTACGTCGTCGAACGGCACGTGCTCGAGTCCGGCCCGCGCCACGTGGTTCGCGAAGGACTCCGGGGCCGCGACCCGCACCTCGTGCCCTGCCTCGACGCACGCCCGGGCCACCGGGACCATGGGGCCGAAGTGCCCCGTTCCCGCCGTCGTCGCGAAGAGCATCCGCATGTCGACCAGAGTCCCACCCGCGGCGGCGCGCGACGAGTGGTGTCGGACGGCATACACCCGCTGACGAAGGGGACACGCGGAGTTCACCCGATGGCCACCGAAGGAGCACCCACCCGCTCCCCCGGCGCTCCTAACGTCACAGACGGTTCCCAGCCGCGCCGACCAGAGGGGCGCGGCGGACTCACTCGCCGAAGGAGCACCCGCGTGACCCCCAAGCTTCTCCCCCTCATCGCCACGCCACGTCACGGCTCGCGCAGCCGCATGACGTGCCACTACCGCTGCAACGACGCCTGCGACGCCCCGGTCCCCAACGAGAGCGCCAACCCCGCGATGCGCGACCTCGTCGAGGGCGCTCTCGCCCGCCGGTCCGTCCTCAAGGGCGGCGCCATCGGCGCCGGCGCACTCGTCGTCGGCGGCCTCGCGACCGCCACCCCCGCCGCGGCCGCCGGCGCCAGCGCCGCAGCCGGCCGAAGCCGCACCACCGCGGACGTCGGCCGCGCCGCCTTCACGCCCGTCGCGCCCAACCGGGCCGACGCCGTGACGAACGCCCCCGAGTTCACCCACAACGTCGTCATCCGCTGGGGCGACCCGGTCGAGGCCGGCGCGCCCCGCTTCGACGCGCACGCCCAGACGCCGGAGGCCCAGGCCAAGCAGTTCGGCTACAACAACGACTACGTCGGCGTGCTGCCGCTCGACGGCCGACGCGCCCTGCTCGTCACGAACCACGAGTACACCGACGAGAACCTCATGTTCCCGACGGGCGAGTACGACGACGCCATGATCAAGAAGATCGCGATGGCCGCCCACGGCATGTCCGTCGTCACGATCGAGCGCGGACGCGCCCAAGGATCCTGGATCCGCGCCGACCACCGGCGCGCCCACCACAACCGCCGCATCACCGTGCACACCGAGTTCGCCTTCCACGGCCCGGCCGCCGGCCACAGCTTGCTCCGCACCGCAGCCGACCCGACGGGGACCCGCGTCAACGGCACCTTCGGCAACTGCGCCGGCGGCACGACGCCGTGGGGCACCGTCCTGTCCGGCGAGGAGAACTTCAACGGCTACTTCGACGCGAGCGGCGCCGTCGACCCGGCGAACGCCACGTCGTTCAAGCGCTACGGCCTCGCCACCGCAGCCGTGACGAACCGCGGCTGGTCGACCGTCGACGAGCGCTTCGACCTCACCAAGCACCCGCACGAGGCCTACCGCTTCGGCTGGGTCGTCGAGGTCGACCCCTTCGAGCCCGACTCGACGCCGGTCAAGCAGACGATGCTCGGCCGCTTCAAGCACGAGGGCGCCAACGTCACGATCTCCGACTCCGGCCACGCCGTCGCCTACATGGGTGACGACGAGCGCGGCGACTACCTCTACAAGTTCGTCTCGGCAGAACGCTTCCGCAAGGGCGACTCGCGCGCCGCCCGCACGCACAACAAGACCCTCCTGACCAAGGGCACCCTCTACGTCGCGAAGTTCGTCGGCGACGGCACGGGCGACGGCGAGTTCGACGGCGCGGGCACGTGGATCGCCCTCACCTCGGACACCCGGTCCCACGTCCCCGGCATGAGCGTCGCCGAGGTGCTCGTCAACACCCGGCTCGCCGCCGACACCGTCGGCCCGACGAAGATGGACCGTCCCGAGGACGTCGAGCCCAACCCCGTCAACGGCAAGATCTACGCCGCCCTGACGAACAACTCGGACCGCGGGGTGAAGTACCCGACCGACGAGACCAACCCGCTTGCCTCGAGCATGGTCCGCGCAAGCCTGGACGCACCGCTCACGAGCAAGTCGGGCAACCGCAACGGCTACGTCCTCGAGCTCACCGAGCTCGGGAACGACCACACCGCAATGACGTTCACGTGGGACCTCTTCCTCGTCTGCGGAGACCCCGCAGCGCCGGAGACGTACTTCGCGGGCTACGACAAGGCCAAGGTGAGCCCGATCAGCTGCCCCGACAACGTCGCCTTCGACGCCGTCGGCAACCTCTGGATCTCGACCGACGGCAACGTCCTCGGCTCCAACGACGGCCTCTTCCGGGTGCCGGTCTCCGGACCCGACCGCGGACGCGTCGAGCAGTTCCTCACCGTGCCGTTCGGCGCCGAGACGTGCGGCCCACTTGTCACCGAGGACCAGCGCTCGGTCTTCGTCGCCGTGCAGCACCCCGGTGAGACGGACGGCGCGACCTTCGAGACGCCGTCGAGCACCTGGCCGCACACCGACGGCTTCCCGCGCCCGAGCGTGGTCGTCTCCTACCGCCGCTGACCGAGCGGCACGACGCACGAAGGCCCGGCACCGTCAGGGGTGCCGGGCCGTCGTGCGTGACACGTCGTGACCACGAGTTGGTATGCCGTCCGGCTTCGCTCAGCGGGTGCGCGTCGGCAGGTGCGTGCGTGGCGCCATCCGCGGCCCGCGGCGCGGCCGGTGGTGCCCCGCGAGACCGAGCAGGTGCTGCACGCGGTAGCGGTGCCCGCGGTAGGGCTCGAGCAGCTCGGCGAGGCCGTCGTCGTCCACCGGGGTCCCGGTCAGAGCCCACCCGATGTCCTTGGCCACGTGGTAGTCGCCGAAGGACACGGAGTCGGGGTCGCCCAGCGCTCGCTGCGCCACCTCGGCGGCGGTCCACACCCCGACGCCCGGCAGGGCCCGCAGGCGACGGTGTGCCTCCGCGACGGACACGGACGCCCCCTGCTCGAGCCGGCCGGCATACCCCGCCGCCCGCACGACGGTGCGCGAGCGCGCGCCGTCGACGGACGCCTGCAGCCACGCCCATGACGGGACCGCCGCCCACCCGGCTGCCGTCGGCGGGGCCATGAGCCCCGGGAAGGGTCCGGGGGCCGGCTCGCCGAAGCGACGCACGAGCACGCGGTAGCCCGAGAACGCCTCCTGACCGGTCACCTTCTGCTCGATGACCGCCGGAGCGAGCGCGTCGAAGACGAGACCCGAGCGTGGCACCCGCCAGTGGGAGAAGCGCCGCCACGCCTCGGCGACGAGGTCGTGGTGGGGCTCGAAGCCCGAGGGGTCGTCGTCGTCGCCGAGGAGACCCGGCACGGCGTCGAGCAGCCACGCCGCTCCCGGACCCCACGCCTGGGCCTGCACCTCGGAGTCCCCGGGACGGCACACGAGGTGGAGGGTGCCGACGCCGTCGGGCGTCTGCGCCGCCCGCGTCACCGTGCCGTCGCGTCCGAAGCGTGAGGTCGGGTCACCCGAGCCCCGGCGGAAGACGCCGAGCTGGGCACGCAGCGCGATCTCGCGGTCGCTGCGCCACAGGCGGGTCGGGGCTTCGGGCACCACAACATCCTCGCCTACACTCGGCACCGTCGCCGCACGGGACGACCCGTCCGTCGACGAGCGACTCACACCCCCGCCCCACCGGCCCCACCGGCCGCCGCCGACAGACCGACAGGAACGAGGAACGATGGCCCGCGAGACGAGCCGAGACCGCCGCGAGCGCGTCGCCGAGATGCAGGCCGCCCAGAAGAAGGCCGAGCGCCGTCGCCTCTTCGTCGTGATCGGCGCCTGCGTGGCCGTCATCGCCATCATCGGCGCGGCCGTCGCCTGGGCGATCATCGGTGAGCAGAACAAGAAGGACGAGGCGCTCCAGAACATCAGCGGCGACGTCGCCGCCGCCTCGTGCGACCCCATCACCAACGACCCCGCGAGCGGCTCGAGCGACCACGTCGGCCCGGGCACCAACCAGCCGGACGTCACGAAGATCACGTACTCCACGGTCCCGCCGTCGAGCGGCAAGCACTTCGCCGTCCCGGCCGTCGACGGGCGTCGCGTCTACACCGTCGCGGACGCCCCGCAGATCGAGACGCTGGTGCACAACCTCGAGCACGGCTACACGATCCTCTGGTACGACCGCTCCGTCGAGAAGGAGCAGGCAGCCGCGTTCCAGGCCCTGTCGACCAAGGTCAACGCCATGAAGGAGTCGGCCAACAAGTTCCTCATCAGCCCGTGGGACCCCGCCCACGGCGCCTTCCCCGCGGGCAAGAAGTACGCCCTGTCCCACTGGGCCGCCGACGTCGACCAGGCCACCGGCAAGGTCGGCGCCCAGATGGGTCACCGTCAGCTGTGCGGAGGACTCAACACGACGGTCGTCGAGGACTTCGTCAAGAAGTACCCGTGGAGCTCTGCCCCGGAGCCCGGCGCCGCCTGAGCCCTCCCCCGTTCGCCTCCCAGCCCCCGGTGACCCACCGGGGGCTGGGTGCGTGTGCAGCGGGTTACTCTGCCGTCATGACGATCACCGGCGAGTACGTCCCCAGCCCCAGCGAGTGGGTCCGCAAGCAGGTCGAGACGATCGAGAGCACGGGCACCACCGAATCGGTCGACATCATGGGCCTGCCCGTGGTCATGCTGACGATGCGCGGCGCGAAGACCGCGGCGATCCGCAAGGTGCCGCTCATGCGCGTCGAGCACGACGGGTCGTTCGCCGCGGTGGCGAGCCAGGGCGGGGCACCGGCGCACCCGAACTGGTACCACAACCTCCTCGCCCACCCCGACATCGACCTCCAGGCCGGCACCGAGACGTTCCCCGTGCACGCCCGCGAGCTCGAGGGCGAGGAGCGCGAGCAGTGGTGGCAGCGGTGCGTCGCGGCCTACCCGCCCTACGCGGAGTACCAGACGAGGACGGACCGCCTCATCCCCGTCTTCGTGCTCGAGCGCCGCTGAGCGTCCGCGCGCGACGGGTCGGACCGCGACGGGTCAGACGCTGACGTCGCTCTCGGCGGCGGCGTGCCGCTCGGTGATGAGGTGGTGCGAGCGGGCGTAGAGCCACCCGCCGAGCGCTGCGACGACGTCGACGATCGTGACGATGAAGCGCGACATGATCGCGACGGCGGCCGCCGCCGGCGTCGGCATGGCCGTGGACAGGATGAGGGTGAGCAGTCCCTCGCGCGCACCCAGTCCGGCCGGCAGGACGATCGTCAGCATGCCGAGCGACACCGACAGGGCGTAGCCCGTCATCGCCGCCGTCGTGAGGTCGGGGTGCGGCGAGGCGTCCCCGGCGACCGCCCGGGCGAGCAGCAGGGTGTGCACGCCGAAGGCGACCCACACGAGGACGAAGATGACGACCGCGCGCATCACGGCACCCGCCGAGAGGCCGTGCTCGAGGGGCTCGCGCTTGATGGTGCGCAGCATCTTGTCGATGATCGCGTTGAGCAGCTTGGGCACGCAGAGCACGACGAGGATCGGGATGCCGAGGAGCAGCCACCAGTCGAAGCCCGACGAGGTGCTCGTGAGCAGGAACGACGCCGCCGGGAGCCCGACGAGCAGGCCCGTGAGCAGGGCCAGCCCGAGCGCGAGCAGGCCGGTCACGGCGGTGCGCCGACGCGGCACCTTGAGGTGGCTCGCGATGTCCGCCTGCACGAGCACCGACCACAGCGAGCCCGGGAGGTACTTGCCGAGCTGGCCGACGAAGTAGACGCCGGACGCGGGCGCGAGGTGCAGGTCGGAGCCGAGGTCGCGCAGCAGCGTCTTCCAGCCGATCATCGTCAGCCACGTGCCGATGCCTGCCGCGAGCGTCGACCACAGGAACGTCGTCCACGAGATCTTGTCGAGGTGGACGGACACGTCGGCCCAGTTGTGGACGACTGCGTAGACCACGGCTGCGAGCGTGATGAGCGCGATGGCCACGCGCAGGACGGTGAGGATCTTCTTACGGGTCATGTCGCACCCATCATCGCAGCGTCATCCGGGTGCTCAGCGCCGTCGCAGCGTGAGACGCACGAGGCCGTATGCCGCGTCGTCGGCCCGGGCGCGTGACGCCGCTTCCCGCATCCGGGCGTTGACGTCGCCGTCGAGGTCGCCGATGAGCACGAACCCGAGGTCGTGGGCGCGGGCCAGGATGCCACGCACGTCGGCGGGTCCGACGGCCCCCTCGGCCGCGCGCGGGCCGATCGGGACCGTGACGACGAGGAGGCCGCCGGAGCGCAGCGCCCACGAGGCCTGCTCGAGCACGTGGTCGACGTCGTCGGCGTCGCAGCCATGGGGGTGGATGCGGACGATGACGTCGAGGGATCCGGTGTCGACGTCGAGCGCCGCCACGCTCGGGTGCGAGCCGGTGAAGTCGATCTCGACGGGGGCGAAGCCGACCGCGCGGGCCCACCGGGAGAGGAGGGAGCGCGTGCCGCCCTCGTCGACGATCACGGCGCTCCGGCGGCCGTCGTCGCGCACCCGCAGGATCGCGGCGAGACTGCCGAGGGCCGCCCACGCCGAGACGCTGTCGAGGGATCGCGGCAGGCCGAGGATGCGTGAGAGCCGGCGGGCGTCGTCGGCCTCGTCGGGCTCGCCCAGCACGTCGGTCGCGAGCACCCACTCGGGAAGGTCGTCGGGACGGAGCGAGACGAGCGGACGCCGCGCCGCCACGGCCCGGGTCGCGCTGCGACGGGCCCGGCCGGCGACGCTGCGAGCCCCGCGACCCAGGACGCGGCGGGCGTGTGGGAGCAGGCCCTGCTCCGCCGGCCCATCGTCGTCCCTGGGGTGGAGGTCGTCGGGGTCGTCGGGGTCGTCGGGGTCGTCAGCAGGCACGCCGGGCTCGTCGGCGGGGAGGCCCGGGTCGCCGAGCAGCACGCTCTCGTCGACGGAGAGCGCCTCGAGGGTTCCGAGGTAGTGCGCCCACGGTCCCGACAGGTCGGGGGTCTGCACGCCCTCGGCGAGGCGGCGGCGGACGTCGGGGTCGCCGAGACGGCGCAGCGCACCCGCGAGCGCTCGCTCGTCCTCAGGCGGGACGAGGATCCCGTTGACGCCGTCGGCCACCTGCTGGGAGAAGGGGGCGATGTCGGAGGCGAGGACGGGCAGCCCGTGGGCGTGGCCGAGGATGACGTTCTGCGAGGCCGTCGCCGAGCGGTAGGGCAGCGCGAGCACGTCGTGGTCGGCGAGGAGCGAGGCGAGCGCGTCGGCGGGGACGTAGCCGTCGCGGATCTCGACCCGCCCGGCGAGCGCCGGGTCCGAGGCGAGGCGGCTGATCACGCCGCGGTTGGCGCCCCAGATCTCACCGGCGATCGTGAGGGTGACCTCGGGCACGGTCCGCATGGCGCGCAGGAGCACGTCGATGCCCTTGTACTCCCGGATCAGGCCGAGGGCGAGCAGGCGGGTGGGACCGGGCCGCGGTCCGCGGTGGATCGGGTCGCCCCCGGGGAGGTGGGGCGGGAGGTCGGCGACGGAGACTCGTCGGGCCCCCAGCTCGTGGGCCACCGTGGCCTGGTCGGCGCTGTGCACGAGCACGGAGTCGACGCGCGAGAAGAGCACTGACATGAGCCGGGCATCACCCGGGTGCGGCTCGTGCGGCAGGACGTTGTGGCAGACGACGACCGACTGAGGGCGCGGACCATCACCACCCGGCACGGCGCCAGCGGCCCGCAGCAGCGCCAGGTGGGCTGGGACGACGGGAGGCATGACGTGGACGACGAGGATCGCGTCGACATCGCGCAGCCGCCGACCGGCCCGCACCCACGTGTCGGGCCGAGCCCAGCTGAGCGCCCGGATCGTCCGCGGGAACGGAGGCACCTCGGGCACCCCGTCGGGCACGGACGCATCGGCGTGGTGCAGCTTCGAGGGGTAGAGGTGTGCCCACGACACGAGCGTGACGTCGTGCCCGGCGTCCGCGAGGTGGTGGGCGAGCATCGTCGTGTGCGCGGCGACGCCGCCCTTGTGCGGGTGGGTCGGGCCGACGATCGCGATGCGGAGCGCGGCCGAGCCCGTCGAGTCGTCCGTCATGGTGCCCCGACTCTAGTTCCCGGCCCCGGCTCCCGGGCGTGCTGCCGCGCGCGCCTCGCGTGTCGGTCAGGGCACCGACGGCGCTCTACGCTGGGCGCATGCAGAACGAGGACGTGTGGCTGGTCGTGCCGCTCTACGACGAGGCAGCCGTCATCGCCGACGTCGTGCGCGAGGCCCGCGCCGTCTTCCCCAACATCGTGTGCGTCGACGACGGGTCGCACGACGGGTCGGCCGACCGTGCCGAGCAGGCGGGTGCGGCCGTCGTGCGCCACCCCGTCAACCTCGGGCAGGGCGCGGCCCTGCAAACGGGCTTCGACTACGCCCTGGGCGACCCGGCCATGCGCTACGTCGTCACCTACGACGCCGACGGCCAGCACCAGATCCACGACGCCGAGGTCATGGTCGACCGCATCCGGCAGGGCGACGTGCGTGTCGTGTTCGGCTCACGCTTCCTTGACGAGCGCACCGACGCCTCGGCCTCGAAGCGGCTCGTCCTGCGGGCCGCGGTCGCCTACACGAACTTCACGACGGGCACCCGACTGACCGATGCGCACAACGGCCTGCGCGTCCTGCACCGTGACGTCGTGCAGCGCCTCGACATCACCCAGAACCGGATGGCGCACGCCTCCGAGATCGTCGCCCAGATCGGCTCGATGCGCTTCGACGGCGCGAAGGTCGCCTACGCGGAGGAGCCCGTGCACATCCTCTACACCGACTACTCCAAGGCCAAGGGCCAGTCGCTCTGGAACGCCGTCAACATCCTCGCGGAGCTGATCTGGCGATGAGTCGACAGAGTGTCATCCAGATCCTGCTCATCGCCGCGGTCCTCGCGATCGCCTGGCGGCTGCTCATCGGCTCGGGACAGCGCACGCAGGCGCTGCGTCGCCTGGGGCTGCTCTTCCTGCTCGGCCTCGTCATCTACTCGATCATCGACCCGAGCAAGACGTGGACCAACCTCGCCAAGGCGTTGGGGATCGGACGCGGCGCCGACCTCATCCTCTACGGGCTGGTCGTGGCCTTCCTCGGCTTCGTCGTGACGACCTACAAGCGCTTCCGTGCGATGGAGACGCGCTACACCCGCCTGGCGCGCCGCATCGCCCTCGACGAGGCGGGGTCCGCAGCCGAGCACGTGAAGTCGACAGGAACGGCTGTCACACTGTCCGGCGAAGTTCCCCCGTCCCCGAGCGTGAAGGCAGCCGATGCCGACTGATCCGAGCACTCCGCGTCGTCCCGGCCATGACGACGCCTACGTCGTCGACACCCGGCGTGGCCCCAAGCGACCCGGCGGCGCGGCCGTCGCCGCTTCGCGCATCGACGAGAGGGACGCCGGACCGGACACCCCGGCGCGTGAGCCCCGCTACCGCTGGCGCCGAGGACGCATCGCGCTCGTCGTGCTGCTCGTGCTGCTCCTGGCCTGGATCGGCTTCATGGTCTGGGTGCCGATGCAGGCGTGGGGGGCCGTCAACAAGGTCGACAACATCCCCGCTGGCGAGCGGCCCACCGACACGTCGGGCTACAACTACCTCCTCGTGGGCTCCGACAGCCGTGAGGGGTTGACCAAGGAGCAGCGCAAGAAGTACGCGACGGGCAACGCGGCCGGCAACCGCACCGACACGATCATGCTCGTCCACGTCTCCGAGAGCGGCGGCAAGCCGGTCATGGTCTCGCTCCCCCGCGACTCCTACGTGCCCATCCCTGGGCACGGCTCCAACAAGATCAACGCCGCGTACTCCATCGGCGGACCCAAGCTGCTGACCGACACCGTCGAGCAGGTCACCGGCATCCACGTCGACGGCTACATCGAGATCGGCCTGGGTGGCTTCGCCGCCGTCGTCGACAGCGTCGGCGGCGTCGACCTCTGCGTGCCGCGCGACATGAAGGACAAGAAGGCCGGCATCGACCTCAAGAAGGGCTGCCAGACGCTCGACGGTGGCAATGCCCTCGGCTACGTCCGCTCCCGCTACGAGGACCCGCTGGGCGACATCGGGCGCGCCGCCCGGCAGCGCCAGTTCCTCGGCGCGCTCATGAAGAAGGCCGCGACGCCCTCGACCGTGCTCATCCCCTGGCGCTACAAGAGCTTCGCCGACGCCTCCGCAGCGGGCCTCGCGGTCGGCCAGGACACGGGGATCGTGGACGCCGTCCGGGTGCTCCAGGCCATGCGTGCCGTCAGCAACGACGAGGGCCTCTCCCTGTCCGTGCCGACCTCCGACCTCGCCTACCGCACGAGCGCCGGCGCCCTCGCCGTCAAGTGGGACACCGAGCGCGCCAAGGCGCTCTTCAAGGCCCTCAAGGACGACGAGCCATTGACCGAGCCGCCAGCCGGCACCACCGTCGAAGGAGCGAAGAACAGCTGATGGCCGACCTGCTGCCCGCCGACGTGCTCGCGCGGATGGTCGCCGCGGACCCGGGCCGGCCGCGCCTGACGTGGTACGACGACGAGCCGGGACCGACCGCGGGCGAGCGCATCGAGCTCAGCGCCCGCGTCCTGGCCAACTGGGTCGCCAAGGCTGCGAACCTCCTCCAGGACGACGCCGCGGCGGGCCCCGGCACGACGGTCGGCATCGACCTCCCGGCGCACTGGCGCTCGCTCTACTGGGCCCTCGCGGCGTGGTCGGTCGGCGCGACGGTCGTCGTCGGCGACGCGGCCACCGGGGCCGACGTGCTCGTCACCGGCTCCCCCGCTGCCGCCGCCGGCCACGGAGGTGACGCGGTGCTCGTCTCGCTGCCGGCCCTGGCCCGTCGGCACCCGGAGGCCGACGATGCGGGTGGCGCCGTCGACGAGGCCCGCGAGCTGGCCACCCATGGCGACCTCTTCTCGCCGATGTCCGACGCCGAGCCCGGCGACGTCGCGCTGGCGGCGGACGGCGTCGACACGGCATACGGCGCCGTCGTCGCGCCCGAGGACGGCTGGGGCACGTCCCCGCGCGTCGTGCTCGGCGGCGCCCTCGAGCCGGTGCTGCGCCGGGCGCTCGCCGCCTGGGCGGTCGACGGGTCGGTCGTGCTCGTGCGCGGTCAGCGCGACGACCTCGCAGACCGCTTCGCCTCGGAGGGCGTCACCGTCGACGCCCGCGAGAGCGCCTGAGCGACAAGGCTCTACGCCGACAGCCGGTCGAAGAGCGACCAGGTCCGGGACGCGACGACCCCGGTGCTGGCGAGGCCCGCCCGCGCCTGCACGGCCTTGACGGCCTCGCGCGTCGCCAGGTCGAAGACGCCCGTCTGACGGACGCCGAGCAGGCGCTGCACGGCGACGACCTGAGGTCCCGTGTCACCCGCGCGCAGCACCGTCGAACGGTCGGCCACGAAGGGGAAGTCACGGGCCTCGAGGACGTCCCAGAGCTCGGGGGTCATGACCCCGGTCTGTGGCAGCGCGAGCGAGCGCTGCAACGAGACGACCTTGTCGCGTGTGACGGAGCCGAAGACACCGTCGACGGCGAGGCCGCCGAGCGCCCGTTGGAGGACGCGCACCGCGGCGCCGCGCGACCCGGTCGCGAGCGTCAGGCTCTTGTATGCCGTGTAGCTCGTGGCGATGTCGACGCTGGCGACCCCGGCGCTGCTGCGTGACGACGTGCTGGCATAGGTGGTCATGGCGAGGTCCCTCCCGGCCGTGGTGGTGCTGGTGACGAGCGCGACGGTGCTCGTCGTCGCCGACCAGCCGCGCGTGTAGAGCCGCTGTTGCGTGGCCGAGTCGGCGACACCGGTCTGCGGCAGCCCGGCGAAGCGCTGGTAGGCCGTCACCCGGGCGCGCGTCAGCGTGCCGTAGTAGCCGGTCGTCGGCAGCGAGCCGAGCCTGGCCTGGAGCGCCTTGACCGCCGCCGACGTCATCCCGAACCGCAGGGTCGGGTAGGCCTTCGTCGTCGTGCCGGACGCCGCAGCGGTCCCGGTCCAGCCGCGCACCCAGAGTCGGGCCTGCGTCACCGGGTCGGCGACTCCGGTCTGCGGCAGGCCGACGAACTTCTGGTACGCCGTCACCCGAGCCTGGGTCAGGCTGCCGTAGTAGCCGGTGGTCGGCAGCGAGCCGAGCTTGCCCTGGAGGGTCCTGACGGCGGCCGAGGTCGTCCCCGGCTTCAGCGTCGGGTAGGCCGCGGTCACGCTCCGCCACCCGCGGGCCGCGAGGATCTCCTGTGTCCGCAGGTCGGCGACGCCGGTCCGCGGCAGCCCGACGAAGGTCTGGTAGGCGACGACACGGGCCTTGGTCTGGTCGCCGAAGTAGCCGGTCGTGGGCAGGTTGCCGAGCCGGACCTGCAGCTGGCGCACCGCCTCGGAGCGCATGCCGTAGGAGAGCAGCACGGGCTTCGTCGTCACGGGCGTCGACGGCGTCGGGGTGCTGGGCGGGGTCGTCGGCAGCGTCGTCGCCGCCGGCGGGAGCGAGGTGAGGTAGCTGCGGGTCGCGACCCCCGTCCACCACGACGTGCGGCCGGCCGCCCCGTCGTAGTTGAAGCTGAAGTGCACGTGGTCCGTGTGGGGCGATGAGCCGTAGTACGGCGCCCAGCCCCGCTCCGTCGCGTAGGAGCGCCACATCTTGCGGTCGTGGATGATGTACATGATCCCGAAGCGACGGGCCATGGCGCCCTTGACGCCGTTCTTGTCGGGGGCGGTCAGCCACGCGAGCACCGACTGGGCGACGGCCTCCTGCGAAGGGTTGTCGACGTTGAGCATCCAGTCCCAGGCCCGCCCGTCGTAGTGCTCCGACGGACCGCTGCCGCAGGCGCGCCCGATGAGTCCCGTCGAGCCCATCCCGTAGTGAGAGGTCATGAGCCGGGCGAACGCGAGCACGCCAGGACGCGCCACGGGGTCGCAGACCGTCTGCTCCTGGTAGGGCACGTACACGTCGAGGGTGCTCGGGAGCGTCCGGGTCGGCGGCGCCTGGACCGCCGCAGCCGGGCTCGCCGTCATGGGCACGGTCAGCGCGGGAAGAGCGAGGACGAGGCCCAGTCGGTGTCGGCGCAAGGCCATGGTGAACCTCTTGTCAGGGGAGGGAGCGGGTTTACTCCCGCACCATTTATGCACTCCAGTCACACCCATCACAAGGCGGTTCGACGAATTACAGACGTGTTCTTCGCTGGGGTCACAAATGACACGACTGTCATTCCCTCCCCCGCACGCCGTACGGCATACGTGCTCGGCGACCACAGGTCGGCGCGCTCGTGTGGGACGACCCCACGGCACCCGGGCGCGACGGCGCGGATAGAGTCCGACCCATGGACAAAGTCGTCTCCACCCCCCAGGAGGCCATCGCCGGGATCAGCGACGGAATGTCGCTCTCGGTCGGCGGTTTCGGTCTCTGCGGCATCCCCTCCGTCCTCATCGCGGCGATCCACGACGCCGGCCTCACCGACCTCGAGGCCGTCTCGAACAACTGTGGCGTCGACGACTGGGGCCTCGGCATCCTGCTGCGCGACAAGAGGATCCGCCGCATGGTCAGCTCGTACGTCGGTGAGAACAAGGAGTTCGAGCGGCAGTACCTCTCCGGCGAGCTCGAGGTCGAGCTGACGCCGCAGGGCACGCTCGCCGAGCGCCTGCGCGCCGGCGGGTCCGGCATCGGCGCGTTCTTCACGATGACGGGCGTCGGCACCCAGATCGCCGACGGCGGACTGCCCTGGCGCTACGACGACTCCGGCACCATCGCCGTGGCGTCCCCGCCGAAGCAGACCCAGGACTTCGAGTGGATGGGCGAGACGAGGACGTTCGTCCTCGAGCAGGCCATCACGACCGACTTCGGGCTCGTGCGGGCCGCGAAGGGCGACCGCCACGGCAACCTCGTCTTCAACCAGTCCGCCCGCAACTTCAACCCGCTGTGCGCCATGGCCGGCCGCGTCACCGTTGCCGAGGTCGAGGAGCTCGTCGAGCCCGGCCAGCTCGACCCCGACGAGATCCACCTGCCCGGCATCTTCGTGCAGCGCGTCCTCCCGCTGACCCCCGAGCAGGCCGCTGACAAGCGCATCGAGCGCCGCACCGTCCGCCCGCGCACGACGACCGAGCAGGAGGCCTGAGATGGCTCTGACCCGTGAGCAGATGGCGGCCCGCGCCGCCGCCGAGCTGGCCGACGGTGCCTACGTCAACCTCGGCATCGGCTTGCCGACGCTCGTGCCCAACTACGTCCCCGACGACGTCGAGATCGTGCTCCAGTCCGAGAACGGCATCCTCGGCGTCGGCGCCTACCCGATCGACGGCGACGAGGACCCCGACCTCATCAACGCCGGCAAGGAGACCGTCACCCTGCGCAAGGGCGCGGCCTTCTTCGACTCGGCGACGAGCTTCGGGATGATCCGCGGCGGCAAGGTCGACGCCGCCATCCTCGGCGCCATGCAGGTCTCGCAGGGCGGCGACATCGCCAACTGGATGATCCCCGGCAAGATGGTCAAGGGCATGGGCGGCGCGATGGACCTCGTGCACGGTGCCAAGAAGGTCATCGTGCTCATGGAGCACAACGCCAAGGACGGCTCCTACAAGATCGTCAAGGAGTGCTCGCTGCCCTACACGGGGCGCGGCGTCGTCCAGCGCATCATCACCGACCTCTGCGTCCTCGACGTCACCGAGACCGGCCTCGTGCTGCGTGAGCTCGCGCCCGGGGTCACCGAGGCCGAGGTGCGCGAGAAGACCGAGCCCGAGCTCACGGTCGACCTCCAGCCGGCGCCGTCGCACGGCTGAGCCCCGGCCTCCGGACCACCGGGAAAGGCGCGGTCACGAAGGTCGTGACCGCGCCTTTTCCCATTCACCGGCAGGCGCCGGAATTTACCGTCCGCTGTCATTCACGGGACAGGCGATGCCGCATTTCCTGTGAATTCGGCTGGCACGGTCACGAATTGGCCACCAATGCCTTGCGTTCACTCCGATAAATGGGACATTTGGGACCATTGCGTCTTCCGACCCAGGAGTGACTCCCGTGCGCCCCATCCCCACCTCGTTCGCCGTCGTCGCGCTGACCGCCACCTTCATGGTGGTCCCCACCGTGACATCCGGCGCTACGCCGCGCCCCGTCTCACCGGTCGTCCACGACGTCGCCGTCCCGGCCGTCGCGGGCGTCGGCACGGGCACCGCGAAACGGTCCGCGACCGTTTCCGGGACCGCCGCCGCCACCGGTGACCGACACGGCGCGGGCGACCCCGTCGTGGCCACGAAGCAGGTCCAGGGTGTCGACTTCGACCTCGCCGGCGTCACCTTCGACACGACGCCACCCGCCGGCACCCACGTCGAGGTGCGCACCCACGGGGAGAGCGGGTGGTCGGGCTGGACCGACCTCGGCCTCGACGGCGACGGACCCGACCCCGGCTCGGCCGACGCCCGCCACGCGCGCCCGGGCACCGAGGCCGTGGCCGCGGCGGGCTCGGACGGGATCGACATCCGGGTCACCACCCCCGACGGCACCCTCCCGCGCGGTCTCCGGGCGAGTCTCGTCGACGGCGGCCGGTCGAGCGCGGACGACGCACTCTCCGCCCCCGCTGGTTCGGCCGTCGCGGCCGTCACCCGACCAACGATCATCTCGCGCGCGCAGTGGGGCGCAGACGAGAGCCTGCGCACGTGCGACGCCGAGCGCCTCCCCGGCTTCAAGGCCGTCGTCGTGCACCACACGGTCAACTCGAACACCTACACCGCCGACCAGGCGCCCGCCATCATCCGCTCGATCTACGCGTACCACACGCAGAGCCAGGGCTGGTGCGACATCGGCTACCAGATCCTCGTCGACCGTTTCGGCCGTGCGTACGAGGGCCGCAAGGGCAGCCCGGCCGGCTTCGTCCAGGGCGCCCAGGCCGGCGGCTTCAACGCCGAGACGACAGGCATCTCGGTCATCGGCGACTTCACGTCGGTCCCCTTCCCGGCCGCCACCCAGAGCACCGTGACCAAGCTCGTCGCCTGGGAGGCCGACCGGTCCCTCTTCGACCCGACATCGTCGGTGACGCTGACCTCCAGCGGCAACTCGAAGTTCGACCCGGGCCAGAAGGTGACGCTGCCGCGGACCGTCGGACACCGCGACCTCAGCCTGACCGGCTGCCCGGGCGACACGGCATACGCCAAGCAGCTGCCGACGATCCGCAGCAACGCCGGCGCGATCTGGCGTGACGGGCAATGGAACCCGATGGCCCCGCGGGCCGCGTCCGAGACCTACCCTCGCCCCACGAACGGTGTCCTGACGTTGGCGGGCCACGGATTCGGCCACGGCGTCGGCCTCTCACAGTGGGGTGCCTACGGCGCGGCCACGAAGGCCCTGACGTGGCAGCAGATCGTCGGCTTCTACTACCCCGGCACGACGCGCGCCGCCCAGGCCGACCCGACGCTGCGCGTGTGGCTCTCGGCCGTCGGCACGTCGGGCACCCAGTTCTCGAAGGTCAGCGGCATGGTCATCTCGGACGGCAAGCGGCAGTCCACCCTCTCGAGCGCGTACCGATGGCGCATCGTCCCGGAAGGCTCGGCCCTGACGCTGCAGGCGAACTCGGGCGCGGGCTGGTCCACCGTGACGACATGGCGGGGCTCGACGCTGCCGCTCACGGTGAGCCGCCCCTCCACGTCGTCGGTCCGGGTGCTGCTGCCGAGCGGCACCCAACGGGAGTACGCAGGGTCGGTCCGCGTCGTGCCCGTCTCCGGGAAGGCATACGCCGTCAACCTCGTCGGCTCCGAGCGCTACACACGCGCCGTGGTGCCCGTCGAGATGTCGGCGAGCTGGCCCGCAGCAGCCCTGTCGGCGCAGGCCGTGGCCGCCCGCACGTATGCCGCCCATTCGCGTGCCGCTGCCGGCTCCCGCGTCTACGACATCTGCGACGTGTCGTGCCAGGCGTACAACGGCATCGCCGACTACAGCTCGGCAGGCACCCTCGTGCGCCGCTACGAGGACACGCGCTCGACGAACGCCACGACGGCCACGGCCGGGACCGTCCTGACCTACGGAGGCAAGCCCGCCTTCACCCAGTACTCCGCGTCGAACGGTGGGCGCACGGTCAGTGGCGGCACGGCCTACCTCCCGGGCAAGACCGACCCCTACGACGGCGCGGTCGCCTCGTCGTCCAACCCGCACTCGTGGACTGCCACGCTCCCGGTCGGTTCGGTGGAGCGCGCCTACCCGACGATCGGACGGTTCGTCCGCCTGACGGTCGGTCCCCGTGTCGGTGGCGGCGGCAGCGGGACATGGGGAGGACGCGTCGCCTCCGTCACGCTGACGGGGTCGGCATCGACAGTGACGGTGTCGGCGGACGCCTTCCGCACCTCGCAGAAGCTGCGGAGCACGTGGTGGGTCGTGACGTCGACACCCCCGTGGTCGACGAACTTCTCCCCTCGTGACGTCACGGGCGACTCCCTCGCGGATGTACTTCTGCCATCGGGCGGCGCGATGAAGACCCTCTCGTACACCGGGTCCCTGAGCTTCACCGTGAGACAGATCGCGGGGAGCGGCTTCGCCGACATGCGAGCGACTGCCCTGATCGGGCCGTGGACCCAGGACAACCTCGGCGACGTCGCCGCCATCGACAAGGCGGGACAGGTGTGGGTCTATCCGGGCCTGGGACGCAGCAACCTCAATGCGGGGCGCACGCTGCTCGCGTCGGGATGGACCGGCGCCAGCCACATCCTGCCCGTGGGCGACTTCGACGAGGACGGCTACACGGACTTCGTCACGCGGTGGACCGACGGCAGAGTCGTGCTGCACCGAGGGAACGGAGCCGGCGGCATCCGGAGCAGTTCGACCATCGCGTCGGGCTGGAGCCGGCTGACGCAGCTCAGTGCTGGCGAGTTCACGGGTGACGGACATCCGGATCTCCTGTGCGTCCGGGCGTCCGACGGCGCCCTGGTGCTCTACCCGGGCTCGGGATCCGGAACCCTCGGTGCTGCACAGGTCATCGGTCTGGGCGGGTGGAACGCCATGAGCGCGGTCCGCGGCGCGGGTGACATCACCGGTGACGGCCGCGACGACATCCTGGCCCGACGCGCGAGCGACGGGAGGCTGCTCGTCTACCGCGTCCAGGGAGCGGCTCGGCTCACGTCTCCGCTCTCCGCGGGGACCTACGCGTCGACGGCCGCCTGGGGGCAGTAAGGCTGCCGTCGGCGGGGGCCCGGGACCGGGTGCATCGGTCCCGGGCCCCTTCCGTGGCGGTGTGCGAGCACCTCAGCCGAGGCTGGCGATGTGCTCGATGAGGCCGGTCGTCGACACCGACGGCGTGCGCGGCAGGTAGACGACCTCGCACACGTCGCCGACCCAGTCGAACTTGCCGGCCCAGTCGTCGCCCATGACGAGGACGTCGGCACCGTGCTCGACGATGTAGTCGCGCTTGAGCTCGAGGGACTCCTCGACGAAGACCTCGTCGACGACCTTGAGCGCCGAGATGATCTCGAGGCGCTCGTCCTGGTTGAAGACGGGCGGGCGACCCTTCTTCGCGATGTTGAGCGCGTCGGCCGAGACTCCGACGACGAGGCGGTCGCCGAGCTCGGCGGCTCGCTGGAGCACTCGGACGTGCCCGACGTGGAAGACGTCGAAGGTCCCGAAGGTGATGACGGTCCGGTGGGTCACTCTTCTCCTAGGGCAGGTGGACGGGGTGGGAGACCCATCGCGTCGTCAGCGAGGGTACCGGTCCGGGTGCTCAGCGACGAGTCGCCGCGGACTCGGCGGAGCGCACCGCGTCGGCCAGGGTCGTCTGGGCGAGACCACTGCCGTCGCTCACGGGGCCCCCGTCGGTGACGGCTGCCGCGAGCGCCTCGGCATCGAGAGGGGCGAGCACGACGCCGGCCGGCCGGGGCGCCGTGTCACTGGCGACGACGGTGGCTCCGGCCGCCTGGGCCTCCCGGACGATGACGGAGTCACCGTCCCAGCTCGTGGGCCGCAGGAACGTGCCGACGCGGGACAGGACGGCCGACACCTCGTCGGCGCTGGAGTCGAAGGCCACGGTCAGCCACGGCTCCACCTCGCCGAGACGACGCAGCGCCTCGACCTCCGGGGAGTCGTGGCCGTAGGCGAGGACCGTGAGCGTCGCGTCGCTCCAGCGCTCACGCACGCGACGGACCGTGTCGATGCCGAGCTGGGCGTTGTAGTGCGCCAGACCGGCGTTCGTCGCGAGGGCGAGTGCGTGGGGCTGCCGCTCGTACGGGCTCGGCACCGGAGCCGCGGACGAGTCGAAGGGCGTCACGACGGTGATCCGCGCACGCAGCGCGGCGGGGAGGATGGCCCCGATCTCGTCGTTGACCGCCCAGATCTCGTCATAGGCGTAGAGCGCGAGCACCAGGGCCCGACGGCGCCAGGCGGTCATCCGCGCGACCTGCCCCCCGGTCGAGCCGGAGTGGAGCACGAGGACGGTGCGGCCCGACAGCAGTGCGAAGACGGGTGCGAGCAGCATGGCCCGCCACAGGCGGGTCAGGTGCAGCAGGTGAAGCGACCGGTGCGTGAGCCGCGGCAGCATCGAGGCAGCGCGCCGCGCCGATCCCGTGTCGACGTAGGACACCGGGATGCCCTCTGCCCGAAGGACGCTCGTCAGCTGGGCGTGGCTCGTGCGCACCCCGCCGACCTCGCCGTGCTCCTGGGCCCACTGGAGCACCGGGAGCGGCGCGACCGACGCCTCGCTGCCGGTCATCAGTCGAGCCTCGAGCTGGACAGCACGCCCAGCAGATGGCCCCCGGCCGTGACGACGATGAGCGGCACCATCGCGATGACGAGGACCTGCGTGCCGAGCAGGTCGCCGTGGACGGCGTCGACGACGGCAGCGACGAGCGCGAGGATCGAGGCCTCGACGGCGACGAAGGCCCTGAAGATCGGCACGTAGTCGAAGGCGCGTCGCAGGCGCGCCATGCCCGACGCCTTGGGGCGGGCCGTGCCCTCGACGTCCTCGAGCGGCGGGCGTCCGGTCTTGGCGCGGGCCACGTGGACGAGGTCGGTGAAGGCCTTGTTGAGCAGGACGCCGAGCGCCACGAGCATGCCGAGCGCCGTCCAGCCCCCGACGTCGCCGGGCGCCGACAGGCTCCACCCGTCGGCTCGGAGGCCGATCGCGACGGGGATCGCCCCCTCGGTGACGTAGTGCCCGATGCGGTCGAGGTAGATGCCGGCGGGCGAGAACCGCTGGCGCCACCGGGCGACCTCACCGTCGGAGCAGTCGAGCAGGATCTGCAGCTGCATGGCGAGGACCGCGACGATCGGCCCGACGAGACCGCCGAACGGGATGGCGAGCGCACCGACGAGGCCGGTGAGGATCATCAGCCACGTGACGCCGTTGGGCGAGATGTGCGTCGGGAGGAGGGCGCGCGTCGCGTAGATCGAGAGGTGACGGATGTAGAGCGCGCCGGCCCAGTGCTCCGCGTTGTAGCGGGCGATGTGCTCGGGCGGCTGCGCGACGGCCTTGAGCTCGGCGATGCTCGGACGGTCGTTCGTCGGGTCGTGCGTCGGGTCGTGCGTCACGAGGAGCCATCCTGCCGTGTCGACCCGTCCGCTGCCGCATCGGTGGCCCCACCGGAGGGGGCCGACCCGATGACCGCGCGCCACGCGCGGGCGGACTCGGCGGCATACGCCACGATGAGCAGGACCGCGCCGACGAGCAGCGGCACGGCCGGCCGGTCGGTGAAGCCGCCGATGATCGCGAGGACGACGACGCGGCCCTCGACCCCGAGAGTGGCGCGGACGAGGGCGTGCGGCGTGCCGCGGCCGGTCTCGCGCAGCCGGTAGACGTTGTCGTAGACGTGCCAGCACACGGCCGCCAGCCACGCGTACGCGGCGGCGCGGGCGACCGGGTCACCGCCGGCGGCGAGGAGCAGGGCCGCCGCCTCGACGGCGACGAGCAGGCCGGGCAGCTGCCAGGCGAGCCGCCCGCGCCCGGTCGGTCGCGGCACGATGGCGAGGTCGACGAGGTGCGGCAGCGTGGGGTCGGGCTGGTCGGCGCGGAAGTGGTCCCGCCCGGTCAGGGCCTTGCCGAGGCGCCCCGCCTGGGTCCACGCGAACGCGATGGCTGACGCGACCCCGAGCGCCCACAGCAGGAGGGCAGGGCTGTGGAGGAGGAGCCCGACCGACATGACGAGGTAGCGCTCGGCGATGGGCAGGTGCAGCACCTGCTTGACGTCGCGGACGAGACGGGCGCGGCCCGTCGGCGCGGCCGGCACGTCGGTGCGGGCCCCCTGCGCTCCCCCGTCGCCGGGCACGTCGAGCGCGCGTGGCACGACGGGTCGGGCTGAGAGGGCACGGTGGCGGGTCGCGTAGGCGAAGTCCTCGGCGTGACGGACGGCTAGGAGGGCCAGCACGACGATGGCGAGCCACCACAGGTCGTCGCCCCGGCGCGCTGCGACCCACGCGACGGCCGCCACGAGCGTGAACTCCTTGATGCGGTCGCTGACCGCGTCGAGCCACCCGCCGAGGGGGCTGTAGCGACGCGTGAACCGGGCGAGCTCGCCGTCCACGCAGTCGACGACGAGCGAGGCCTGGAGCAGGACGGCGGCGAGCACCCACGTCCAGCGCGTGTCGAAGGCGGCGAGGGCGCACGCCGCCAGGCCGAGCAGGAGGCTGACGAACGTCACGACGTTGGGCGTCCAGCCGCGCCCGAGGCCGTATGCCGTGAGGCGACGTGAGAGCGGACGGATCGCGTGCGTCGAGAAGACGCCGTCATTGCCGCGCGAGGCGGCGCGGAGGCGCTGCTGCCACGCGGAGCCGACGACGCCGGGACGCTGCTCGTGGCCGCGCTCGACGGTGACGTGGGCCAGGGGTGTCGCGGCGACCGGGACCACGGCGTCGCGGACGACGGCGAGCACCGCCAGGTCGAAGACCTGGATGCCGGGCTCCCCTGCCGACTCGCTCGTCGCTGCCGCCCGAAGGACCTCGGCCACGCGGATGCGGTCGGACGCGGCGACGCGCAGGATGCCGGCGGCATACGTCGTCGGTCCGCTCACGACGTGCCGCACGGTCCCGACGGAGGTGACGCGTCGGGACACGGGGTCGACCCGCACGGGGGCGAAGCCGCCCGGCGCCACGTCGGAGGCGTCACCGCGCAGGTCGGTGACCGGGCCGTCGACGACCGCGGTCGAGGTCACGTCGCGCGGTCCGTCGAGCAGGTCGAGGAGGGCGACGGGGCTGATCCGCACGTCGTGGCTGACCACGACGAGCGGCACGTCGCTCGCGGCCGCGGCCACGTCCGCTGCGGCCAGCAGGTCCGAGGAGACCGTGTGCGCGTCGACGGGCGCGAAGTGGCGGGCGAGGCCGAAGGCCTCGAGCGACTCGAGCAGGTCCGACGCCGGGGCACCGCCGACCACGAGGAGGTCGCCACCGGAGGACCGGCCGTGCACGGCCCGGGCACGAGCGTCGCCGACGAGCGGGCGCTCGTCGAGCCTCACGAAGCGGCGTCCGCGTCGGCGTCGGCGTTGTACTGGGCGATCACCTCGTCGATGGGACCGTCGCTCTTGAGCTGGCCCGACGCGAGGTAGAGGCCACGCTCGGCGAAGCGACGCAGGTCGTGCTCGCTGTGCGACACGAGGAAGAGCGTCTTGCCGCCCGAGAGCATGTTCTCCATCCGCTCGTAGCACTTCTCGCGGAAGGCGCGGTCGCCGACGGCAAGGACCTCGTCGACGAGCACGACGGGCTGGTCGAGGGTGGTGATGAGCGCGAAGGCGATGCGCACCTGCATGCCGGAGCTGAAGTGGCGGAACGGCATGTCCATGCCGGCCTGCACCTGGGGGCCGGCGAAGTCGACGATCTCGTCGAAGCGAGCGTCGATCTGCTCCTTGGTCAGGCCGTGCAGACCCGCCGCTAGATAGACGTTCTCGCGCGCCGTGAGCTCACCGAGGAAGCCACCGGTCAGCTCGATGAGCGGGGCGACCCTGCCCCGGACCGTGGCGTGCCCCTCGTCGGGGAGCATGACGCCGGCGATCATCCGCAGGAGCGTGCTCTTGCCGCTGCCGTTGCCGCCGACGAGACCGACGGCCTCGCCCCGGGCGACGTCGAAGGAGATGTTCCGCAGCGCCCAGAACGTCTCGCTCGGCGCGCTGTTCTGTCGCTTGAGCACCATCTCGCGCAGCGACATGCGCCGACGACGGGAGCGGTAGAACTCGATCCCGAGGTTGCGCACCTCGATCACCGGCTTGGCCATCAGATCTCCTTCAGCACGGCCGGCTCGAGCCGCTTGAACACGAAAGCCCCCACGAAGAGCAGCACGACCGTCAGCACGACGGCCGAGCTGACCGACAGGATGTTCATCTCACCCTTGAAGAAGCCGGACCGGAAGAGCTCGAGGATGCCGCTCATCGGGTTGAACAGGAGCAGCTTCTGCAGCACCGGCGGCGCCATGTCGGCGCTGTAGAGCACGGGGGTGGCGTAGAAGCCGAGACGCAGCACGATGCGGACGACGCGAGCCATGTCGTTCACGAGCACGGTGACCGGCGCGAGGATCATGCCGATGCCCACGGACAGCAGGAAGGTCAGCACGAGCGAGACGGGCAGGAGCACGATGGTCCAGTGCAGCTTCGTCTGCCCGGTGATCATGTAGAAGATCGTGAAGGCGGCGATGACCGGGAGGGTCAGCACGAACTCGACACCCTTGGCGAGGACGACGCGCACGACCCACAGCTCACGCGGCAGGTTGGCCGACCGCACGAGCCGTGCCTCCGACAGCAGCGCCCGCGACGTCTCCGTCATGTTCTGGGCGAACCACTGCCACAGGAACAGGCCGGTCACGAGGTGCAGGAAGTAGGGCTGGTGGCCGCCTCGACGTGCCTGGAAGATCACGGTGAAGACGACCAGGTAGATGAGGGCCATCAGCAGCGGGTCGAGCACCGTCCACACCCAGCCGAGCACGCTGCCGGCGTACCGGACGCGCAGGTCGCGCTCCACGAGGGTGCGCACCACCTGACGGTTGGCCATGAGGCCACGGAACTGGGACACGCCGATCATGCGCGCAGACCACCTTCTCCTTCGTGCTGTCTCGAGGCCTCTGCATCCAGGGCCGGGCTGGGCGGTCCCCCACCCGATCCTCGCCGAAGTCTAGGGGTGCTCGCCATGTGCCGCGTCCACGGCCGCTACGGGTCCGTGCCGGGGCACTCTCGGGTCGGTCTAGGTCTGGCGCACCATCCGGGTGAGCCGCGCCTCGATGAGATCGGTCGAGGCCCGCACGAACCGCTGCGTCGCTGCGCCGGGGCTCGTGTCGCCGAAGTAGTGCCGCACGACCCCGGCCCGGGAGTCATCGGACGCCGACATCGCGTCGTCGAGGATGCCGATGATCTCGCGGGCGCGGTCGACCTCGACCATCGGCACGCTCGTGTTGAGCCGGGTCGGCTCGACGTCGGCGCGCGGGTTCGCGGGACGCGTCAGCACGAGCGGCTTGCCGGTGGCGAGCCAGTCGAGGGCCACGGCCGAGATGTCGGTGATGCACGCGTCGAGCCGGGCCAGGTGCCAGCCGAACGCCGTCTCCGTGTCGACGAGGTGCCCGGCCGCGGGGTCGGCGTGGTTGGCCTCCGCGACGAGGCGGGCCAGGTGCGTCGACGCCGTGCCGTATGCCGGGTCGAACGTCCCCGAGCGCGGGTGCGGTCGGTAGACGATCCGGAACCGGCGGTCGGCGAGCAGGCTGGTCAGCAGCGCCGCGCCGTGGGTCGCGATGGAGCCGTAGGCCATGCTCTGGCGGTCGCCCTCCCAGGTGGGGGCGTAGAGGATCGTGGTGCGCCCGTCGTCGGGCAACTGCGGCGCCTCGTAGGTGACGTCCGCCTGCGGCCGACCGATCTCGACCGCTCGCGTGGCGACGTCGAACTCGACGAGTGCACCGCTGAGGCGCTCGGCGGCGGCCGGTCCCGCGATGAAGACCCGGTCGTAGGCCTTGAGCTGGTTGGAGGCCATGTAGGACTTGTCGCTCTCGCCGTGGCTCACGAACACGTGGGCCGGCTCGGCGAAGCGCAACATCTGGAAGTTGCGGACGTTCTGGTTGACGTAGAGGACGAGACCGATCTCGTGGGCCGCCATGAACGCCTCGATGTCGGTGACACGAGGTCCGTGCAGGACCGGGAGCGGGCACTCGTCGAGGAGCAGGCTCGTCGTCTCGGGCATGCGCGAGATGACGACGACGGGCTGCGTCTTGGCCAGCTCCTGGAGGGGGGCGTACCACTGCCGGATCTGGTAGAGGTTGACCGGTTCGTCGGAGAAGTAGACGGCGCAGCGGAACGGGGCGTCGGTGCCGCGCTCGAGGCCCGAGCGCTCCATCCGCGCGGAGAGCTTGCGCTTGGCCATCTGGCGGCGGACGGCCTGCTGGCCCAGCTGAACCAGCAGCTTCGCGTTGTCGAGCACGATCGACGTCCCTTTCCGATGAGGTGTCGTGTGAGGAGAGGTCGGGCGGGGTCGCCCGCGGATCAGCGCTTGAGGCTGCTCGGGCTCGTCAGGAACCCTATGCCCCACGACCAGTGCATCGTCGCGAGGACGACGGGCGTCGCGGCCCGGGTCGCCGCCGACTCGCCCCTGCTGATGGCGAGTCCGCCGGCCGTCACGCCCGCGGCGTACGCCGCCGGGACGATCCAGGCGGGCGGCCACACGAAACCGGCGATCGTGGCCACCGTCGTGACGCCGACCATCGTCGGCGGTGCGAGGTAGCGCGGGTTGATGGTCCCCTCGTGGTGCCTCGCGACGACCCGGCGCCACCGTCCGTAGTGGAAGTACTGCTTGGCGAGGGCCTGGACGGATGCGCGGGGGCGGTAGGTGACCCTGAGGTCGGGTGTGAACCACACCTTGCCGCCCGTCTCGCGGATGCGGTGGTTCATCTCCCAGTCCTGCGCGCGGGCGAAGTGCGGGTCGTAGCCGCCCACTCGCTCGAGCGCCGCGCGACGGAAGACACCGAGGTAGACGGTGTCGGCATCGCCGGGCTCGCCGCCGGTGTGGAAGCGGGCGCTCCCGACGCCGAGCGGACTGCGCATCGCGGCGGCCACCGCGCGCTCGAAGGCCGACGTGCCCTGGGCGTCCATGATCCCGCCCACGTTGTCGGCGCCGACCCGGAGCAGCTCGGCAACCGCGACGCTGATGTAGTCGTCGGGGATCTCCGCGTGACCGTCGACGCGGACGATGACCGCGCCGGTGCTGGCGCCGATGGCGGCGTTGAGCCCGTCGGGCGTGCGCCCACTCGGGTTGGCCACGACGTGCACGCGGGCATCCGCGGCCGCGAGGTCGGCGGCGACCTCGTCGGTGCGGTCCGTCGAGGGCCCGAGCGCGAGGACGATCTCGAGCGGTCCGGAGTAGTCCTGCGCGAGGATCATCGCGACGGCGTCGCGAAGGTGCCTCGCCTCGTTGAGGATCGGCATGATGACGCTGACCGAGGGCTGGGGGTCAGGAGTCAGGTCCACAGGCGTCCTTCTCGTCGTCGGGTGTCATGGCGCGATGGCCCGGCCTCCCCGCGCGAGCGGCGCCCAGCCTACTTGAGGACGTGACGGGCCATGACCAGGCGCTGGACCTGGTTGGTGCCCTCGTAGATCTGGGTGATCTTCGCGTCACGCATCATCCGCTCGAGCGGGAAGTCGCTCGTGTAGCCCGCCCCGCCGAGCAGCTGCACGGCGTCGGTCGTGATCTTCATCGCGACGTCCGAGGCGTAGCACTTGGCGGCCGCACCGAAGAAGGTGAGGTCCTTGTCGCCGCGCTCGGACTTGGCGGCCGCGACGTAGACCATCTGGCGGGCGGCCTCGAGCTCCATCGCCATGTCGGCAAGCATGAACTGGATGCCCTGGAAGTCGGCGATGCGCGTGCCGAACTGCTTGCGGTCCTTGATGTAGGCCACCGCCTGGTCGAGGGCGCCCTGGGCGATGCCGACGGCCTGGGCGCCGATGGTGACGCGCGTGTGGTCGAGCGTGCGCAGGGCGATCTTGAGGCCGTCGCCGACCTCACCGACGACGCGGTCGCCGGGGATCCGGACGTTGTCGAAGATCAGCTCGCGCGTGGGGCTGCCCTTGATGCCGAGCTTGCGCTCCTTCGCGCCGAAGGTGAAGCCCGGGTCGGACTTCTCGACGACGAAGGCCGTGACGTTGCCGCCGCGAGGTCCGTCGGGGTCGGTGACGGCAAGCACCGTGTAGTACTCCGACACACCGGCGTTCGTGATCCACGACTTCTGGCCGCTCAGCACCCAGCCGTCGCCGTCCTGGCGGGCCCGGCACTTCATCGACGCGGTGTCGGAGCCGGCCTCGCGCTCGGACAGACCGTAGGAGAAGGTCGTCTCGCCCTTGGCGAGGGGCGGCAGGTAACGGGCCTTGACGTCGTCGTTGGCGGCGAGGATGAGCGGGAGCGAGCCCAGCTTGTTGACGGCCGGGATGAGGGACGCGGAGGCGTCGACCCGGGCGACCTCCTCGATGACGATGCACGTCGCGAGGGCGTCGGCACCGACGCCGTCGTACTCCTCGGGCACGTGCGGAGCGAAGAAGTCGGAGGCGACGAGGGCGTCGTGCGCCTCCTGGGGATAGCGCGCCTCCTCGTCGACGACGGCGGCGTACGGGGCGATCTTGTCCTCGGCGACCGCGCGGACGGCCTCCCTCAGGGCCTCGTGGTCCTCGCTGGTCCGGAACAGGTCGAAGTCGGCATTCGTGCTCACGAATCGTCATCCTACTCGCGAGTTCGGTTTAGTAGGACGTCCTAGTGATTCACGCCACGGCGCCGTCGACAGCATCAGAACGGTGGTGGGTCGTCGTCCGTCCCGAGCATGCTCGGCCGGCTCTTCGGATCCGGTGGGTCCGGTGGATCCGGTGGATCCAGCGGGGCGATGCCGGCGCGCCAGTTCTTGGGGTGGGTGGTGTAGGTACGGCCGGTGAGGGTGGTCCAGGTGAGGCCGTCGTCGTCGGTCGGGGTGGAGGTCCAGATGTCGTCGGTCTTGAGGTTGTGGTGGAGGCGGTGTTTGGCGTGGAGGTTGCCGACGCTGGTGGGTCCGGTGGGCCAGGGNGTGGTGTAGGTACGGCCGGTGAGGGTGGTCCAGGTGAGGCCGTCGTCGTCGGTCGGGGTGGAGGTCCAGATGTCGTCGGTCTTGAGGTTGTGGTGGAGGCGGTGTTTGGCGTGGAGGTTGCCGACGCTGGTGGGTCCGGTGGGCCAGGGGGTCTCGTGGTCGAGGTCGCAGCGGGTGGCCGGGACGTGGCAGTCGGGTCCGCGGCAGACCCCGTCGACGGCCTGGACGTGCTCGACCATGGCGCGCGTCGGGCNGTGGTCGAGGTCGCAGCGGGTGGCCGGGACGTGGCAGTCGGGTCCGCGGCAGACCCCGTCGACGGCCTGGACGTGCTCGACCATGGCGCGCGTCGGGCAGTAGCTGCGGGTCGGGCGGGACAGGGCCCGGCCGGTGGGCAGGTCGACGGGCAGGGTTGCCCAGACGGATCCGGGGCGGGTGATGATCTCGCGGGCGTGGGTGGCGGTGACCCAGCCGTGGCCGGGGAGCTCGCAGGCGGTGTCGGCCTGCCCGGTGGCGACCTCGAACGGGACGACGATCCACGCCAGCGCCGCCGCCTCACCCGCCGTCTCACCATCCGTCCCACCTTCAGCCTCACCCGACGCGGGTCCGGGGTGGCCCGGTCGGTGCAGCAGGGCGTCGGTGGCGAGGTCGGCGCGGAGCTGGTCGAGGCTGCGGGCATCGCCCGCGCCGCGCAGCCCCCGGGCGGTGGTGTCGANCCGGTCGGTGCAGCAGGGCGTCGGTGGCGAGGTCGGCGCGGAGCTGGTCGAGGCTGCGGGCATCGCCCGCGCCGCGCAGCCCCCGGGCGGTGGTGTCGAGGCGGTCCATGACCGCAGCGACGCTCGCGGCGTCGGTGGTCACGGTGAGCCAGCCCATCCCGTCGTCGGTGAGCCGGCCGAACACCCCGCGCCGGGACCTGGCGTGCGCGTGCCGTTCCTGGGCGCCGCGGGCATCGACCGACGCGACCGCCCGACGGAGGCGGGCGGTGAAGGTCCGTTGCGGGACGGGCTGCCCGTCCCGGGACGGGGCGAGCACCGCCTGCGCGACGGCGGTCACGTCCGCGTCCGGGAGCTGGGCGGTGTCGGAGACGACCTGCAGCGCCCGGTGCAGCGACAACCGACCGGCGCGCAGCGCACCGAGGACGACCCGGTGCCGCCGCGGTGCGGTGGCCAGCGCCAGCCGGCGGGCGACCTCCCCGGCGCCGACCCCGGTCGCGAGGGCGATCTCCTCGGTGACGACCCGCTCGGGCGAGACCCGCGCGGACACCCGGGCGACGGCCCCGACCGGGAGGGCGTCGACCTGTTGGGCCTCGATGCCGGCCAGCGCGCCGNTGACGACCCGCTCGGGCGAGACCCGCGCGGACACCCGGGCGACGGCCCCGACCGGGAGGGCGTCGACCTGTTGGGCCTCGATGCCGGCCAGCGCGCCGTACGCGGCGAGCAGGTCGGCCTCGAGGCGCGCCTTGGCGACCTCGAGCGCCTCGATCTCGGCCAGCACCCGCTCCCCGGCCCGCGCCAACCCCTCCAACGCCACCGCNGAGCAGGTCGGCCTCGAGGCGCGCCTTGGCGACCTCGAGCGCCTCGATCTCGGCCAGCACCCGCTCCCCGGCCCGCGCCAACCCCTCCAACGCCACCGCTGCAGCCGCACGCTCACCGGCCGTCACCCGGGCAGCATCACCGGTGCGCCCCGTCCCGCAGGCCACCGCAGCACCGGGAACACAGGTGAGTGCGGCATCCGCGCGCCAGCGCTCCAGCACCGGCTCCAGGGACCGGGCCAGACGGCGGCGATCGCCCGTCCACGCGACCCGCAGAGTCGTCCAGCACCCACCCGCCGGCACACCGGAGGACTCCACCGGTGACGGCGTGTACGGCACGGTGAGCCTCCTCTCGGTGATGCTTCGATGCATCGAGTAGAACAGGTGTTCGAACGACTTTCAAGAGGTGGACGATCCCCTGTGGACAACGAACCGCTCTGCCCTGCAAGCCATCCCGTCTGATTCGACCCGGCCCTACGCCGGTCTGAGGCCCTCGTCGGAAAGGGCCCGTCCACGATGAGGACACGCCCTCCCACGTGGCGGACACGCATACGTACACTCGCCGGTAGGTCATGAGCGCCAGCGACAAGCCCCGGCTCGCTGGCCGGCAACCCTCCAACCGCGGTGGGGTGCCCCGGGTGAAGACCTGGCCCGTCGACGCCACCCGGCGCTCGGGCAAGCGCGGAGAGCCTCTCTCCCGCACCGACCCGTCGGTGCACGGGGCCCGGTGACACGGGACCCGGTCAGCGACACGACCCAGGAAGAGCAGGACGACCGATGACCGAGCCCAACTGGTCCTTCGAGACCAAGCAGATCCACGCCGGCCAGGCCCCCGACAGCGCCACGGGAGCCCGCGCGCTGCCGATCTACCAGACGACGAGCTACGTCTTCAACGACACCGACCACGCCGCGAACCTCTTCGGGCTCAAGGAGTTCGGCAACATCTACACCCGTCTGATGAACCCGACGACCGACGTCGTCGAGCAGCGGATCGCGGCACTCGAGGGGGGCGTCGGCGCCCTCCTCGTGGCCTCGGGCCAGGCCGCCGAGACGCTCGCCGTGCTCAACATCGCCGAGGCGGGCGACCACGTCGTCGTCTCCCCCAGCCTCTACGGCGGGACGTTCAACCTCTTCAAGCACACGCTGCCGAAGTTCGGCATCGAGGTCGGCTTCGTCGAGGACCCGACGTCGATCGACTCGTGGCGCGCGGCGATCCGCCCCAACACCAAGCTCCTCTTCGGCGAGACCATCGCCAACCCCAAGAGCGAGATCCTCGACATCGAGGCCGTCGCGGCCCTCGCGCACGAGCACGGCGTGCCGCTCGTCGTCGACAACACCGTCGCGACGCCCTACCTCATCCGCCCGATCGAGTGGGGCGCCGACATCGTCGTTCACTCGGCGACGAAGTACCTCGGCGGTCACGGCACCTCGATCGCCGGCGTCATCGTCGACGCCGGCAACTTCGACTTCGGCGCCGACCCGGAGAAGTTCCCCAACTACAACACGCCCGAGGAGAGCTACCACGGGCTCGTCTTCGCCCGCGACCTCGGCGTCGGCAGCCCGCTCGGAGCCAACCTCGCCTTCATCCTCAAGGCCCGCGTCCAGCTGCTGCGCGACCTCGGCCCGGCCGCGTCGCCCTTCAACGCGTTCCTCATCGCCCAGGGCATCGAGACGCTGTCGCTGCGCATCGAGCGCCACCTCGAGAACGCCCACCAGGTCGCTGCCTTTCTCCAGGGTCACGACCAGGTCGAGAAGGTCGTGTGGGCGTCCTTGCCGGACAGCCCGTTCCACGCTCTCGCGCAGAAGTACACGCCGCGTGGCGCCGGCGCCGTGCTCTCGTTCGAGATCGCCGGTGGCCTCGAGGCGGGCAAGAGGTTCGTCGAGGCGCTGACCCTGCACAGCCACGTCGCGAACATCGGCGACGTCCGCTCGCTCGTCATCCACCCGGCCTCGACGACGCACTCCCAGGGCCCCGACGAGGACCGCCTCGCTGCCGGCGTGACGCCGGGCCTCGTGCGCCTCTCGGTCGGCATCGAGCACATCGACGACATCGTCGCCGACCTCGAGCAGGGCTTCACGGCCGCCAAGGCCTGACGCCACCGACCGACCCGCCCGAAACCGGGCTGAAGCGGATCGGCATGGCTGGCACGATGGCAGCCATGCCGATCCGCTACCCCGCCCCACTGCGCCCCGGCGACCGGATCGGCGTGACCTCGCCGAGCTCCGGCGTCTCCGACGAGCTCTGGCGACGGTTCGCGTATGCCGTCCAGTGCCTCCGCGACCGTGGCTTCGACGTCGTCGTGGGTGAGCTCAACCACGCGCCGAGCCACGTGAGCGGGCCTCGCGAGGCCCGCGCGGCCGAGCTCATGGAGATGCTCCTCGACGCGAGCATCCGGGCGGTCGTCCCGCCGTGGGGCGGCGAGACGGGCATCGACCTGCTCGACCTGCTCGATCTCGATGCGGTCGCCGCTGCCGAGCCGACGTGGTGCGTCGGCTTCTCCGACACCTCGACGTGGCTGACCCCCCTCACCCTCACGACCGGCATCGCGACGATCCACGGGCAGAACCTCATGGACACCCCGTATGCCGTGCCGGACGGCATACTCCACTGGGTCGACGTGGCGGGCGCCGCGGCCGGGGACGAGCTGCGGCAGCACTCCCCCGGGCGGCACCGTGCCGGCGGCTGGGACGACTACGCCGGCAACCCGACGGTGTCCGAGATGACCCTCGAGGGCCGAGGGACGTGGACCCGCATCGATCCGGGCCACGAGGACGCACCCGTCACGTTCTCCGGGAGGCTCGTCGCGGGGTGCGTCGAGACGGTGAGCTTCCTCGCGGGCGGCCGCTTCGCGGACATCGGTGCCTTCGCGCGCGACCACGCGCCCGACGGCACCGTCGTGCTCCTCGACATCGCCGAGTGGAACTCCTACGACATCTGCCGTGCCCTGCACGCGATGCGCCTGCGTGGTTGGTTCGACGCCGCGAACGGCATCCTCGTGTCCCGGACCAGCGCGCCAGAGCCGCACGGCTTCACGCAGCACGCAGCCGTCGTCGAGGCCCTGGGGATGCTCGGCGTGCCGATCGTCGCCGACGTCGAGTGCGGCCACGTCGCGCCGTTCCTCGCGCTCGTGCAGGGCGCCATGACGACGGTCGTCCACGACGGCGACACCCACACGGTCACGCAGCGGCTCGCCTGAGGCCGGTCGGCGGTGGCAGGTACGCTCGCCGGGTCATGGAGAAGCAGCTGGTCGGGTCCGAGCTCGAGGTCGGCGACGCCGAGGTGACGGTCGAGGCACCCGTCGCCGCGGACGAGGGCCCGCACGACGAGGGGGCCGCAGGTCGCGTCCTGCACGACGTCTTCGGCTTCACCTCGTTCCGCGGGGCCCAGCAGGAGATCGTCGACCGCGTCGTGGCGGGTCACGACACGGTCGTGCTCATGCCCACCGGCGGCGGCAAGTCCCTGTGCTACCAGCTGCCCGCGCTCGTGCGGCCCGGCGTCGGCATCGTCGTCTCGCCGCTCATCGCGCTCATGCACGACCAGGTCGAGGCGCTGCGCCTGCTCGGCGTGCGAGCGGCCTTCTGGAACTCCACCTCGTCCGCCGAGGAATCGGATGCCGTCCGCCGCGACGTGCGTGAGGGCCGCCTCGACCTGCTCTACGTCGCGCCCGAGCGCCTGCTCATGCCCTCGTTCCTGCGTCTGCTCGACGACGCGGCCACCGGCGCCGGCATCGCCCTCTTCGCCATCGACGAGGCCCACTGCGTGTCGCAGTGGGGCCACGACTTCCGGCCGGAGTACCTCCGCATCGCCGAGGTCACCGCCCGGTTCCCCGGGGTGCCGCGCATCGCCCTGACCGCCACCGCCGACGCGCTGACCCGCAACGAGATCCACCAGCGGCTGCGCCTCGACGGCGCGGCCGAGTTCGTCTCGAGCTTCGACCGGCCCAACATCCGCTACATCGTCGAGGAGAAGAGCGACGCGCGCGCCCAGCTGCTGCGTTTCCTCGAGAGCGGCAACGACGGCGCAGGCTTCCGCGGCTCCGCCGGCATCGTCTACTGCCAGTCACGCAAGCGCACCGACGAGATCTCGGCGCTCCTGCGCCAGCAGGGCTACGACGCCATCGCCTATCACGCCGGCCTGCCCAACGAGGCGAGGGCCGCCGCCCAGCAACGGTTCCGTCGTGACGAGGGCGTCATCGTCGTGGCGACCATCGCCTTCGGCATGGGCATCGACAAGCCCGACGTGCGCTTCGTCGCGCACGTCGATCTCCCGAAGAGCCTCGAGGGCTACTACCAGGAGACCGGTCGGGCGGGCCGCGACGGCGAGCCGGCGGTGGCGTGGATGGCCTACGGCCTCGCCGACGTCGTGCAGCAGCGCTCGTTCATCATGCGGTCCGACGGCAGTCCCGAGCACCGGCGCGTCGACTCGATGAAGCTCGACTCGATGCTCGGGTACGCCGAGGCCTCCTCGTGCCGCCGGCGTCTGCTGCTGGCCTACTTCGACGAGGAGTCCGGCGACTGCGGCAACTGCGACACCTGTCTGGAGCCGCCGCAGCTGTGGGACGCGTCCGTGCCCGCGCAGAAGGTGCTCTCGGCCGTGATCCGCACGGGCCAGCGCTTCGGCGCGGGGCACGTCATCGACGTGCTGCTCGGCAAGCGCACGGACAAGGTCGCGAGCTGGGAGCACGACCAGCTGCCGACCTTCGGGGTGGGCAGCGACCTCGCCGACCGGGAGTGGCGCTCGGTCATCCGCCAGCTCGTCGCGCGCTCGGTCCTCGTCCCCGATCCGGGCCGGATGGGCGCCCTCACCATCACGGAGGCGGCCCGTCCGATTCTCGACGGCGTGGAGAGGGTCGAGCTGCGCCGGCTCTCGGCCGCGCCGGCACGCAGCCGTTCGTCGTCGGGCTCGCGCTCGACCGGGTCAGGGTCCGGGGCCGGGGCCGGAGCCGGGGCCGGGGCCAGCCCTGCCGACCGGGCGCTCTTCGAGCTGCTGCGCACCCAGCGGCGGTCGATCGCCGACGCCGAGGGCGTGCCTGCCTACGTCGTGCTGCCCGACCGCACGCTCTGGGAGCTGGTGAAGGCCCGACCGGGCAGCACGGCCGACCTGCTCACGGTCAACGGCATCGGGCCGGTCAAGGCCGAGAAGTACGGCGCCGCGTTCCTGACCCTGTTGGCCGAGCACACCGGCTGAACGATCCTCGGCCTCAGCCGACGACCTCGTCGACGAAGCACCAGCGCCAGGCCTCACCCGGCTCGATGGAGCGCATCACGGGGTGCTGCGTCTCGTGGAAGTGCGCGGTGGCGTGCTTCATCTCGGAGGAGTCGCAGCAGCCGACGTGCCCGCACTGGAGGCACAGGCGCAGGTGCACCCACGTCGTGCCGTCGCGCAGGCACTCCTCGCAGCCCTCGGGCGTGCGCGGTTCGACGCACGAGTCAGTGTCCTGGAGGTGCTCGCAGGGCGCCTCGATCGTGTCCACGGGCAACATCTCACTCTCTGCCAGGCGGCTCTCCTGGTCGTCGATGCGGTCGAGCATGGTCTCCTCGAGGTCCAGCGTGCTGAGGACGACGCGCAGCACGACGTGGTCGGCCCGCCCCTCGTCGCGCAGCCGGAGCACCTCGTCGCGCTCCGCCTGCAGCATCTGCATCCGGGCGCGTCGGTAGCGGACGCTCGGCGTCTCGTCGTCGTTGCCGCTGCGGGGCCCGAGCCGCTCCCACATCTGGTTGAGCCGGTCCTCGGACCGCGACCGCAGCGTCTCCCGCGTCGCGTCGTCGACGCCCTCCATCCGGTCGAGCTCATCGAGGCCGGACCGGGTCGCGGCCTGCAGCACGGTGGCCGCCTGGAGCGCGTCCTCGCGCGGGTCGGGCCCGCGCACGTCGAGCCATCGGGCCAAGGCCGGCAGCGTCGTGCCCTGGATGAGCAGCGTGCCGATCGTGACGACGACCGCGATGAGGACGAGGACCTTCTGGTGCGGAGTCTCCGGGGGCAGCAGCAGGGCGGCCGCGAGCGTCACCACGCCTCGCATGCCGGCCCACGACAGGACGACGGTGTGCGTCCACGGAGCGTGGGCCTCGATGCGGAACACCCGCGTGCTGAGGAAGCGGAACGGCACGATCCAGAGCGGCCGCAGGACGAGCACGGCGACGAGCGTGCCGACCGCGGCCAGCGTGATCTGCCCGGCGGACAGGCTCGAGGTGCGGACGTCGGCGATGACGTAGAAGACCTGCAGCCCGATGAGGAGGAAGACGGCGTTCTCGAGGAGGAACTGGATCGAGGTCCAGTTGATGCGCTCGCTGAGGCGTGAGGCGCCGGTCTGGGTGCGCGGCGACTTGTGGCCGAGGACGAGACCGGCCGTCACGACGGCGATGACGCCTGAGGCGTGCAGCTCCTCCGCCGGGACGTAGGCCGCGAACGGCACCATGAACGACAGCACCGTGTCGAAGGCGGGCTCGGTCGAGAAGTGCCGGCGCAGCACCGACACGACGAGCGCGACGACGACGCCAATCGCGATGCCCCCGACCGACGCCCAGGCGAAGTCGAGCACGACGCCACCGAAGGACACCCCGCCGGACGAGACCCCCGACGCAAGACCCGCCGCGGCCAGCGCCGTCCGGAGGGAGACGAGGGCCGTGGCGTCGTTGACGAGCGACTCCCCCTCGAGGATGGACACGAGCCGGCGTGGGAGCCCGATGCGGCGGCCCACGGCCGTGGCCGCGACCGCGTCGGGCGGAGCGACGACGGCGCCGATGGCGAAGGCGACCCCGAACTCGAGGCCGAGCACCCACTGCAGGAAGAGCGCCACCCCGAGGGCCGTGAACAGCACGAGCCCGACGGACAGGCTGAGGATGACGCCCCGGTTGTTGCGGAAGTCCACGAGCGACGTCTGGATCGCGGCGGCGTACAGCAGGGGCGGGAGGATGCCGAGCAGCACGACCTCGGGGCTCAGGGCCACCTCGGGCACGAACGGCAGGTAGGACCCGAGGATGCCGATGACGATGAGGACGAGCGGCGGCGGCAGGTCGAAGCGGTCGGCGAGCCAGGACCCCCCGAGGACGGTGGCTGCGATCGCGAGCAGCCCGATGGCGATCTCCACGACGACATCCTGCCCCACCCCGTGGCGCGGTGCGTCGGCCGTCCGGCCCGGGCGAAGCAGGCCTAGACGAAGAAGGAGCGCACCGCCGCGATGACGCGGTCCTGGTCGGCGTCGGTCAGCTCGGTCGCGCAGGGCAGCGAGAGGCCTCGGGCGAAGAGGCCGTCACCGACAGCGCCACCCACGAGGGGCGCCGACAGGAACGGCGGCTGGTCGTGCAGCGGCCGCCACAGCGCGCGCGCCCCGACCCCGAGCCTGTTGAGGTGGTCGAGGAACTCGTCACGACCGCGCCCGTCGGCCTCGGGCACGAGGACCGAGTAGAGCCAGTACGTCGCGTCGAGGCCCTCGACCCGCGGCGGCAGGACGAGCGGGAGGTCGGCGAAGGCCGCGTCGTAGCGGGCCGCGATGCGGTGCTTGGCGGAGACGAACTCGTCGAGCCGCTCGAGCTGGGCGAGCCCGAGCCCGGCAGCGATGTTGGTGAGCCGGTAGTTGTAGCCGACCTCGTCGTGGAGGTAGCCGACGTCGGGCACCTTCGCCTGGGTCGTGAGGTGACGGGCGCGCGCGGCGAGGTCGTCGTCGTCGGTGACGATCATGCCGCCACCGCCGGTCGTCGCGATCTTGTTGCCGTTGAACGAGAAGCAGCCGATGCGGCCGACGGTGCCGGTGTGCCGCCCGGCGTAGGGACCGGACGTCCACGTCGCTCCGAGCGACTCCGCGGCGTCTTCGAGCACGGGTATGCCGTGCCGGTCGCAGGCGTCCATGAGCGGTCCCATGTCGGCGGGCTGCCCCAGCACGTGGACGATCTCGACGACCTTGGGCTGCGCCTCCCCCGCGGCAGCGCGGCGGTCGAGCTCGGCCGCGAGCAGGGCAGGGTCGATGTTCCACGTCGTCCACTCGGCGTCGACGAGGACGGGCCGCGCGCCGCAGTAGGCGATCGGGTTGACCGAGCCGACGAACGTGAAGTCGGAGCAGACGACGTCGTCGTCGCGACCGACCCCGAGCAGGAGCAGGCCGATGTGGATCGCGGCCGTGCCGGTCGCGCACGCGATGGCGTGCTTCGACCCGACCCGCTCGGCGAAGCGCCGCTCGAACTCCGAGACGAAGGGTCCGACGGACGAGACGAAGCCCGACTCGACGGCCTCGAGGACGTAGCGGCGCTCGAGCTCGCCGATGTTGGGGACCGCGAGCGGGATCGTGCCCTCGGGCCCGCGCGCTCCGGGCGCGTGCGCCTCGCCGGTCGTGGTCACCGGTGGTACCGGCCGGCCGTCTCGGGGTCGACGCGCGGCCGCAGCCACTCGGCGGTGGCGGCGAGGCCCTCCTCGAGCGACACGGTGGGCGCCCAGCCGAGCACCTCGTTGGCGAGCGACGGGTCGGACAGCAGGATCTGCACCTCGGACCCCTCGGGCCGGATGCGATCGCTCTCGGTGACGATCTCGGCGTCGCTGCCGGTGACCTTGCGGCACAGCTCGACGACGTCGCCGACGGAGACGGTGCGCCCGGTGCCGAGCTGGATCGTCGTGCCGGGCGCGACGTCGGCCAGAGCCGCGCGGACGAAGCCGTCGGCCGTGTCGGCGACGAAGGTGAAGTCGCGCTTCGGCGTGACGTCGCCGAGCTTGACCTGGCTCGCACCGGCGAGCAGCTGCGACAGGACGGTCGGGATGACGGCGCGCGTCGACTGGCGGGGCCCGAACGTGTTGAACGGGCGCAGCGTCGTCACCGGCGTCTCGAAGGACAGTGCGTACGACTCGCACATCTTGTCGGCCGAGATCTTCGTCGCCGAGTAGGGCGACTGGCCGCGCAGCGGGTGCGCCTCGGTGATCGGCACCGACTCGGGCGTGCCGTAGACCTCGGAGGTCGACGTGTTGACCATCCGCGGCGTGCCGTGGCGACGGACGGCCTCGAGCACGTTGAGCGTGCCGATGACATTGGTCTCGACGTAGGAGCGGGGAGCCACGTAGGAGAAGGGGATCGCGATGAGCGCCGCGAGGTGGAGCACGACGTCGACGCCCTCGGTCGTCGCCATGACGTGCTCGGGGTCGCGGATGTCGCCGAGGACGACCTCGGCCTGGCCGTCGCGGACCGCGGCCCGGAAGGTGTCGGACTCGTCGAGCCACCCCGTCGAGCCGTTGGAGTTGTAGAGGCAGAAGGCGCGCACGTGCGCCCCGTCGGCGAGCAGCCGCTCGACGACGTGCGACCCGATGAAGCCGTCGGAGCCCGTGACGAGGACGGTCTTGCCGGCGACCGAGCCCTCGACAGGTCGCGCGGTCAGCTCGATGTCGGGGATCTCACCGGTCGTGCTCTGAGCGGAAAGTGTTGTCACAGCTGCCTTTTCGTCGTCCATGGGTGCTCGTATGCCGTCTGCCACGTCAGCAGTGACCGTGGCGGTCACGTCGTCGCTCGCGCGGGCGCTCACGACTCGCCCTTCGCGCGGGCCAGGTCCTTCGGGGTGCCGACATCGATCCAGTCGCTCTGGATCGGCCACGCCGTCACCGGCTCGTCGCGCGCGAGACACGTCTCGACGAGGCCCGGCATCGTGCTGGCGCGCCCGCTGGGCAGCCAGGCGAGCGCCCGCGGCTCGACGGCATACACGGCGGCGTTGATGTCGAAGCTCAGCGTCGGCTTCTCCGAGACGCCGGTGACGCGCCCGTCGGTGCTCTCGACGACGCCGAACGGCACCTCGTGCTGGTAGGTGCGGGTCGCGACGGTGACGGCGGCGCCCGTCCGCCGGTGGGCGTCGAGCAGGTCGCTCGCGTCGAACTCGACCATGAGGTCGCCGTTCATGACGAGCACGGCGTGCTCGAGGTCGGGCCGCTCGTCGCGCAGGAGCGTCAGGGAGCCGGCCGTGCCGAGCGGTCGCTCCGGGTCCTCCCGGAGGTAGCGGACCGTGCACCCGAGGCGGGAACCGTCCCCGAGGTGCTCCTCGATCTGCTCGGCGAGGTAGTTGACGCTGACGTAGATCTCGCGGATGCCGTCACCGACGAGACCGAGGACGATCCACTCGAGGATCGAGCGGCCCGCGACGGTCATGAGCGGCTTCGGGGTGTCCTTGGTCAGGTCGCCGAGGCGCGTGCCGCGACCACCGGCCATGACGACGGCGACGTTGGGCAGCGGCGCTGAACCGACGACGTCCGACAGGGTGTGCAGGCCGACGAGGGTGCGGTCGTCGGCGAGCTCGGGCACGGCAGAGATGCGCAGGGCCTGCATGAGGTCGAGGACGAGCGCCCGCGGTGACCCGGCGGCGACGAAGTGCGGCGTCCGGGTGGCGTGGTCGAGGGCGGCGTCGTCGAGGCTCGTGCCCTTGAGGAAGGCTCTGCGCAGGTCGCCGTCGGTGAGCAGCCCGGCGAGGCGGTTCTCGTCGTCGACGAGCAGGCACACGAGGTTGCCGCTGCGGTCCACGACCTCGAGGGCGTCGCGGATCGTCGCGGTGGTCGGCGCGCACGCCGCGCGCAGGTCTCGCGCTGTCACTCCTCTTCCTCCTCGTTCGTGCGGCGCGCCCGTTGCCGGCCCACCACCCGTGCCGGGTGCAGGTCCACGAAGTGCTTGGCCCGTGGGGCGAGCGCCGCTGTCCGAACGATATCGAGGATGGCGGCGCTGGCCGTACCCGTGCCGTAGGGGTTGGCGACGTGCGCCGAGTGCTCCCGCCAGCGGAGGCTGAGGGCGGTGCGCAGCGCGGCCTCGACGGCCTCCCGGCCCTCGGCCGCGTGGACGACGTTGTCGCCCCGCAGCCGACCGCGCTGACGCTCGCCGATGTCGACGGCCGGCACGTGCAGGGTCGCGGCCTCGATGACGCCCGAGCTCGAGTTGCCGACGACGACGTCGGCGGCCGCGAGGACGCGCGGGTAGTCACGGCCGAGGGCGGCGACGAGCCGGAGGCGGGGCTCGCGTGCCGCGAGGCCGGTCAGCGCCGAGAGGATCTCGTCGCGCCCCTCGTCCATGCCCGGGTGGGTGGCGACGACGGTGCCGCACGCGGCGAGCGCAGCCTCGGCGGCCTCGCGCGCCCACTGCCCGACCGGGGCATCGGGCTGGGCGGTCGGCGGGTGGTAGGTGAAGAGGCCGAGCGGTCGCTCGACGGTCGTGCCGAGCAGCTCGCCGAGGTCGGCGTCCGCGATCGGCGACGCGGTCGCGAGCCGGTCGAGGCCGGGCGCGCCGGTCACGTGGACGCGGTCGGCCGGCTCGCCGAGCTGGCGCACCCGCGCCGCGGCGTCCTCGGATGCGACGCAGTGCTGGTCGGCGAGCTTGGTGACGGCGTGGCGGACCCGTTCGTCGAGCGCCCCCTCGGTCACCTCTCCCCCGTGCAGGTGCACGACCGGCACCCCGAGCAGGACGGCGGGAGGCACGACGTAGAGCAGCTCCCAGCGGTCACCGAGCACGACGAGGACGTCGACGTGCTCGTCCCGGAGCGCCCGTCCGCAGGCGCGCGCCAGCAGCGCACCCTGCTCGAGCTGGGCGTCCACCGTCACGGCCGTCATCGGCTCGGCGAGCGGCACGACGGCCCCGCGCCACTCGTCCGCCGTGACGCTCGAGGGCAGGGCCGCGACGAGGTCGTCGGCGGCATACATCACCCCGGTCAGGACGCGCAGGGTCACGTCGTTCGCCGACTGCAGGGCCTCGAGCACCGGCGACAGCGGTCCGAGGTCGGCGCGGGTCCCGACGAAGACGGCGACCGTGTGCGTGGGGGCCACGGGTCAGCCGACGAGGTCGGCGTCGGTGACCGGGGCTCCGGCCTCGACCGCGCGGGCCAGGACGCGTCCGCGGATGTCGACGGCGGGGCTGACGCCGCCCTCGGGGCGCAGCAGGTGCAGGTCGGTGCCCGCGAGCTCCGTGCCGGCCGGTATCGCGTGCGCCGCGTGCCACGACCGCCGGACGAGGACGGCGTTCTCCTCCTCCGACGGCATGCGCACCTTGACGCCGTCGCCGAGCGCCAGCGCGAGCTGCTTCGTCGTCGCGACGTAGTCGGTGAGCGCGTCCGGCTCGAGGCTGGCGAGGTGGTCGGGGCCGGGGAGGGTGCGGTCGCTCGTGAAGTGCTTCTCGAGGATCGGCGCCCCGAGCGCCACGGCGCCGAGCGCCGTCGTCAGCCCGGGCGTGTGGTCGGACCACCCCACGGGTATGCCGTGCAGCTCGGTCAGGCGCGGGATGACCCGCAGGTTGCACTCCTCCACCGGTGCCGGGTAGGCCGACACGCAGTGGAAGAGGACGAGGCCCGGCGCGTCGGCGCAGGCCTCGACGGCCGCCTCGACCTCGTCCTGGGTGCCCATGCCCGTCGAGACGAGCAGGACGACCCCGAGTCGGGACATCTCACGCAGGTAGGGCAGGTTCGTCAGCTCTCCAGAGCTGACCTTGAGCGCGGGCAGCCCGAGATCGACGAGCATCTCGGCGCTGTCGAGGTCGAAGGGCGTCGACAGGAAGGTCGTCCCCGCCTCGGTCGCGTGGTCGCGCAGCTCGACCCACGCCTCCTTGGGCAGGGTCAGGGCCTCGAGCAGGCTGCGCTGGTCGGCGCTACCCCCGCGGTCACGCTGGTAGGGCGTCGTCGCGGCCGCAGACGAGACGAGCTTGTCGGGTGAGAACGTCTGGAACTTCACCGCATCCGCGCCGGACGCGACCGCGATGTCGACGAGGCGGTGGGCCAGCTCGATGTCGCCGTTGTGGTTCACCCCGGCCTCGGCGATGACGTAGACGTCACCGGGGGTCGGGACCTCGACATCGCCGATCGCGACCGGGTGGACGGCGTTCAGGTGGTCGCTCATGCGGTGCCTCCGGTGGGGCGCGTGGCTGCGGGGACGCCGACGACGGTCTCGCCGTCCGCGACGGGTGTGGTGACGACGGCGCCGGCCCCGACGGTGACGCCCGACCCGACCGTGACGCCGGGAAGGACGCGTGCGCCGCTGCCGACGAGGGTCAGCTCGCCCACGGACGCGGCACCGAGGAGCACCGCCCCGGGCGCGACGTGGGTGCCGACGCCGACGGTGCAGTCGTGCTCGACGACCGCCGCGGTGTTGACGACCACTGCCTCACCGAGGGTGCTCGAGGGTCCGACGTGCGCGTGCTCGAGCACGACGCAACCGGCCCCGAGGACGCTGCGGGGAGAGACCGTCGCGGTCGCGGCGACGACGGGCGGGACCGAGATCCCGCGTGCCACGAGCTCTCGCACGAGCCGCGCGCGAGCCCGGTTGACACCGATGGCGACGACCGCGTGGAGTCCCTGCGCCGCGAGGAGCTCGAAGGCCTGACGGTCGTCGACGAGCACGTCGACGTGCCAGGACGCGCCTGCCGGGACGGCGCCCGAGACCGCGACGACGGCGTGACCGGCGCGCTCGAGGACGTCGACGACCGAGCGCGCGTGGCCGCCGGCGCCGAGGACGACCCAGCCGGTGCCGTCGCCCGTCATGCGGGTCCGCCCCGGTGGCCGAGCGAGGCCGCGGCCTCGCCGAGCGCGCCGCCGACCTTGCGGATGTTGTCGGGCTCGAGCACGGCGGGCACTCGCGGCGGGTCGAGCACGAGGCCCTCCCACGAGTTGCGCACGTAGTCGTGGACGAACCACTCGTCGATCGAGGCCTGGTCGGCCCGCAGCGACTCCCAGCCGCGGTCGGCGACGAACCGGGTCAGGTCGTCGGGCGACTCGAGCTGCGCGACGTTGCCCAGGCCGCTCCACGGCATCTCGGCGCCCGTGACGACGGGCAGGCCGAGGAGCCCCGCCTCGAGGCCGACCGTGCCGGTGGCGGTGACGGTGAAGACCGCCTGCTTCATCAGCTCGCGCGAGTCGGCGAAGGGGTCGATCGTGGCGATGTTGGGGTGCGCGTCGAACTGCGGCCAGTAGTCGGGGTCGCGGCGCCACATGAAGTGCGCGTGCTCCTTGACGGCGACCCCGATGTCGAGTGGTGCGAGCGCCTCGGCGAGCACGCGGGCGGTGTAGGCCTGGTCGCGCCACTCCTGGCCCATGACGTCGGCGCTCGACTCGGGCTGCACCTGCAGCGGCAGGAAGACGAACTTCTCGGGCACCGGGTCCCAGCGACGGTCCTGGTACTCGCGCAGGTTGAGCCGCGCCTTGACGGGGTTGAGCCACGGGAGCCGGGCGTAGTCCGAGGGCCGGGGAAGCTGGAGGTTCGCACCCCGGTCGACGGCGAACTCCTTGATGCGGTCGCTCGCGAGCCGCCAGATCTCCTGGCCGGTCTCGACCTCGAGGTTGCGGGCGAAGCCCATCGGCCGGCCGTGCTCGGCCCGCCACGTGTCGATGAAGGCCTGACCGGCGGCGAGGGCCGACGGGTCCTCGACCTGCCGCTCCCACAGGGTGATCCCCTTGGGCGCGCCGATGAGGCCGAAGCGGTCGGACGGGAGGCGTATGCCGCGCGGCCAGGTCGCGAGGCCACCGTGGTGGGTCACGAGGCCGGCCGTGAGCAGCTCGGACGTCACGGTGAACTCGACGAGGGCCAGGAGGGGGCCGCGACCCTCGATGGCCGCCTCGAGCTCCTCGGCGGCGAGGTTGAGGAAGTTCATCGCGGTGTCGACCCGGTTGCGGCGCAACGCCCGCTCGGACACGAGCAGGTCGAGGGGGTCGAGACCCACCCCGGCGCAGGCCCGTTTGAGGGCGGCGTGGGGCGCGAGGCCACTGACGACGTTGGCCTTGCGCGCGGCGGCATACGGCAGCCGGACGGTCGTGGCGCGCGGCGCGTGCCGGCGCACCCACGCGAGGTTGGCGTCCGTGCGGACGACGAGGATGAGGTCCTTCGTCTCGAAACCCGCGTGCACGAGGGCCGGGACGAGGAGGTCGTCGTAGCCCAACCCCATGTGGACGAGCGGTGTCACCACGAAAGCGTCTCTCCTGCGTGTCGGTGCGTGCCGGATCGAGGCGAGCCGGGCGAGCGCCTCATCCTATCCGCGCAGCACGCGCAGGATCCGCGGCGCGACGGCCACGGCGCCCGCCCCGACGAGGGCGGCGAGTGCGACGCGCACCCACGCAGCCGGCCCCTCCAGCGGCAGCACCGCACCCACGAGGGCGAGCGCGACACCGGCGAGCGCCACGACGGCCACCCGCGGCGGCCAGCGCATCGGCGAGTGGGTCCGCGCGAACCACGTCGTCAGGGCCATGAGCACGACGTAGCCCACGGCCTTGGCGATCGCGACGCCGACGACCCCACCCGTCGCGCCCGACCGCGGCGCGAGCCAGAGCGCGACGAGGACGACGACCGCGAGCGCGATGAGCGCGGCCCAGGCGAGCCGGCCGGTGCGCTCGGCGTCGAGCACGGCGAGCGACGAGCCCTGGTAGAGCATGTACGACACCGACACGGTGCAGATGATCCCGAGCGCGCCGACCATGGCGACGTGGTCGAAGCCGGGGTCGGCCATGACGGCGACGAGCCACGGCCCGAGCAGCGCCACCCCCGCCGCGCCCGCCGCGACCACGGTCGTCAGGGCGGTGCCCGTGCGGGCCGTCCACGCCCAGCGGCGGTCGATGGGGTGCGAGAGCACGAGCGGCCCCCACGCGTTGAAGAGGGCGACGGCGAGCACGAACGGCATGTTCCCGAGCTGCAGCGCCACCTGGTAGCTGCCCGCCCCGGCCTCGCCGACGAGCACCCTGGCCAGCAGCACGTCCCCGGAGAGCAGGCCGAGCATCGCGGCCGCCTGCGGCAGGAGGGGCGTGGCCAGGCGGATGCCCGCCCGGACCCGCTCGCGCTCGACCGTGGGCGGCAGCGGACGGCCGAGGACGAGGGCGAGGACGGCAGCCAGCACGACGACGACGACGTATGCCGTGAGGTACGTCCCCGCGGTCGGCTCGCCCCGCGCCGCCAGGAGTCCCGCGAGCTGTGCCCCGACGGTGGCGAGCACGGCGAGGGCGAGGAAGCCCCAGGGCTGGAGGCGCGCCCGCATCAGCGTCTGGCCGGCCACGACCGTCGTCAGTGCCACCGCGGCGACGACGAGCGGCACCCACTGTCGGAGGTCCGCGTGCCCGGTGGCGGAGAGGAGCAGTGCCAGCGCGAGGCCGACGACACCGAGCCCGAGGGCCAGCAGCACCATCGTCCCGGCCAGGGCCCGCGCGACCCGTGGGCCCTCGGCACCGCGGTGGTGCTCGCGGAGCACGACCTGCGGCAGTCCGGCGGCGGCGATGGTGCCGACCATCTGCACGACGACGAGACCTGTTGCGACGCGACCGAACTCGACGGCGCCGAGCACCCGGGTGGCGAAGGGCAGGACGAGGAGCACGCCGAGGCCCTGCAGCGCCGTGCCGACGAGGTAGACCACCGAGTGCGCTCCGAGCGAGCCGCTCGCGGGGGCGGCGGTGGGCGCGGTGCCTTCGGGCGTGCTCGTCACAGGCTCGAAGGTACCGGTGCGGGGCCGGCCCACCGCTCAGCCACCCGCGTCGTGCCCGGCGACCTGAGCGGTGCGCGGCGCCGTCCTCTAGCCTGCAGGTGTGCCCAGCCCGTCTCCGTCGTCGATGCCCGTGGTCGTGCGCGGCTCCGGCTCCATCGGGCAGCGGCACGCGCGGGTCTTCCGGCAGGAGGGCGCCGACGTCGCGCTCTGGCCGGTCCGCGACCGCGGGCTCGGGTCGGGCGCCGTCGACGACGTCACCGGCGCGCGCCTGCTCGACGACGCGACGGGCCCGGGCGCCCTGCCGGGCGCGCTCGTCGTCGTCGCGACCGACACCGCCCGGCACGTCAGTGACACCGTCCTGGCACTCGACGCCGGTGCGGCGTCGGTCCTCGTCGAGAAGCCCGTCGCCGGGTCGGCCCGCGACGCGGCCGTGCTCCGCGCCCACCCGCGAGCCCAGGACATCTGGGTCGCCGCGCCGCTCCGGGCGCACGAGGCCTTCCGCCACCTGCGCCGGCTCGTCGGCCGCATCGACGGACCGGCCTCGGCCCACGTGCGCTCGCAGTCGTGGCTGCCGGACTGGCGGCCCGACCGCGACTACCGCGAGTCCTACTCCGCCCGTGGCGACGAGGGCGGTGTGCTGCGCGACATGGTCCACGAGATCGACTACGCCGGCGTGCTCTTCGGCCGCCCCGACCTCGTCGGCTCGTTCCTCGAGACGAGCGGTCCGCTCGACATCGAGGCCGAGCAGGCCGCCACGCTGCTCTGGACCACCCGCGACCGCTTCACCGTGACCGCGCGGCTCGACTACGTCACCCGCCCGACGTCGCGCGGGGTCGTCATCCACACCTCGGACGGCATCCTCGAGTGGGACGTCACGCGCGCGATGGTTCGGCACACGACCTCCGACGGCGAGGTGAGCGAGCAGGTCTTCGAGCACGACCTGGACCGCGACATCGTCATGGGCACCCAGGCGCGGGCGGCCCTCGACCTCAAGCCGTGGTCCCCCGCGGCTCAGCGGATCGCCCGGGGAGCGCCGGCCACCCTGGGCGACGGCATCGACGCCGTCCGTCTCTGCGACGAGGCCAGGGCCTTGGCGTCGCAGGGCCCCCACCCCGACCCCGACACCGAGGACGGCTCGTGACCGACCACACCCCGCCCCGCGTCCTCGCGGTCATCCCGGCACGTGGCGGCTCGAAAGGCCTGCCCGGCAAGAACATCCGTCCGATGTGGGGCCTGCCCCTCATCGCCCACAGCATCCGTGCTGCGGCGATGACGCCGGAGGTCACCCGCTGCGTCGTGACGACCGACTCGGCCGAGATCGCCGAGGTCGTGCGCGCCCACGGTGGAGAAGCCCCGTTCCTGCGCCCGGCCGAGCTCGCGGCCGACGACACCCCCATGGCTCCGGTCGTGCGTCATGCCCTCGAGTGGGTCGAGAGCGACGAGGGCGGCTCCTACGACGCGGTGCTCCTCCTCGACCCGACGAGTCCCTCCCGGGTGCCGTCCCAGCTGGCCGAGGCCGTCCGACGCCTCGCCACGACGCCCGCCCTCGACGGCGTCATCAGCGTCTCCGAACCCACCTTCAACCCGGTGTGGGTGGGCGTGCGCCCCGACGGGTCCCGCGACGGCGCGCTCTCCCGCTACTTCGAGGCGGGCACGGGCGTCACCCGACGGCAGGACGTCGGCAGGTTCCTGCGGATCAACGGCAACTTCTACCTCTGGCGGGCCGACTTCGTGCGCCGCCTCGAGAGCTCGTGGTTCGACGAGGGCACCCACGAAGGGCTCGAGATCCCCGAGGCCCAGGCCTTCTCCATCGACGACGAGTACGAGTTCCGGCTCATCGAGGCCCTCATCGGCGCCGGGCTCATCACGCTGCCGTGGCTCGACGTCGCCGCCCCGATCGCCCAGACGGAGGACCCACGATGACGACCACGCCCACGACGGCGCTCACCGGACGCACGGCCGTCGTGACCGGGGGCGCCGGACCGCTCGGCCGCGTGCTCGCCGACGCCCTGGCGAGGGCGGGTGCCCGCGTCGTCGTCGTCGACCTCGACGAGGAGAGCTGCGCGGCAGCCGCCGCTGCGCTCCCCGGCAGCGACCATGTCCCCGTCGGCGCCGACCTTCTTGACCCGCAAGGGATCTCGCGCGTCGTCGACGTCGTCCGTGGACTCGGCGCCTGCGACGTCCTCGTCAACAACGCCGCGTTCACCGGCACCTCCGGAGTCCCCGGGTATGCCGTTCCCTTCGAGGAGCAGACCGACGACGCCTTCGCGATGGCGCTGGCCCTCAACCTCACGGCACCCTTCTCGCTGACCCGGCAGCTCGCGCCCCTCCTTGCCGCCTCAGGTCACGGGAGCGTCGTCAACGTGTCGAGCATCTACGGTCTCGTCGGGCCCAACATGGGTCTCTACGAGGGCACCCGGATGGGCAACCCCGCGGCCTACGCGGCGAGCAAGGGAGGCATCGCCCAGCTGACGCGCTACCTCTCGACGGTGCTCGCGCCCGACGTGCGGGTCAACGCCTTCGCCCCCGGGGGCATCGCGCGCGGCCAGGACGAGTCGTTCGTCGAGCGCTACGAGCAGCTCACGCCGCTGGGCCGGATGGGCACCGAGGACGACTTCCGCGGCGTCGTCACGTGGCTCGCCTCGGACGCGTCCGCCTACGTCACCGGTCAGGTCGTCGCCGTCGACGGTGGCTGGACCGCCTGGTAGGCCACCCTTCCGTCCCGGATCGAGGTGATGCCGGCACCCACGTGGGTGCCGGCATCACCTCGAACGGCGGGTTCGGAGCGGGAGCGTCAGGCCGTGAGCTCGGGAGCGACGGTCTGCTCGAAGAGCTCGATGCCCGAGCGGTCGTAGGCGGCCTCCGCGAAGTAGGTGATGGCATACGTCATCCCGCGGGCCTCCATGTCCTTGAGCATCGTGACGATCTTGTCGGGCGTCCCCACGGCGGGCTGCTTGCGGAGGTCCTCGACGGCAGCGGCGGCCTTGTCGTCGGCCACGCCGCCCTTGCGGAGCAGCTCGCCGTAGAACTGGAGGCGGTCCTCGACGTCGGCGTCGGTCTCGCCGATGACGACGTTGTAGTTGGCCGAGCGAACGATCTCGCCGAAGTCGCGACCGCGGTCGTCGCAGTGGCCCTTGAGGATCGCGCTCTTGTGGTCGAAGCCCTCGGGGCTGCCGTCGAAGTTCGTGTAGTCGGCGTACTCCGCCGCGATCTTCAGCGTCACCTTTTCGCCGCCGCCGGCGATCCACATCGGGATGCCGTTGAGTGCGCTGCCAGGGTGGCTCGTGCCCTGCAGGGGACGGGGCGCGCAGAGGGCGCCGTGGACCTGGTAGTACTTCCCGTCGAGCGTCGCCGAGCCCTTCGTCCACATGTCGCGGAAGACCTGGACGCCTTCGCGGAGCGCGCCGAGGCGGTCGCCCGCCTTGGGGAAGCCGTAGCCGTAGGCGCGCCACTCGTGCTCGTACCAGCCGGCGCCGATGCCCATCTCGGTGCGGCCGCCGGAGATGACGTCGACGGTCGCGGCGACCTTGGCGAGGTAGGCGGGGTTGCGGTAGGCCATGCACGTGCACATCTGCCCGAGCCGCACCCGGCTCGTGGCGGCGCCGAAGCCCGCCATGAGCGACCACGCCTCGTGCGTGGCCTCGCTCGAGGGCTGCGGCACGGTGTGGAAGTGGTCATAGACCCAGATGGACTCGAAGACGTCTCCGTCGTCGGCGTGCTTGGCGAGGTTGACCATGGCTTCCCACTGCTGGGCCGGCTCGATGCCGACGAGGTCCATACGCCAGCCCTGGGGAACGAACATTCCGAATCGCATCCCGCCATCCAACCACGGTCGGCTGGACCCCGTCGGGGCGCGATCCCGGCACGCAGACGTGTGAAGATGACGGGATGAGTCCGCACCACAACGACCCCGACGTCATCCGGGACCTGCTCCACACCCCGGCCACGTGGGCCGTCGTCGGTCTCGGTGACAACCCCGACCGCACCGCCTACCGCGTGTCCCTGTGGCTCCAGCGCGAGCTCGGCATCCGCCTCGTGCCTGTGCACCCGAGCGCGGCGACGGTGCACGGCGCGACGGGTTACGCGACGCTGGCCGACATCCCGGACGGCACCGTCGTCAAGGTCGTCGACTGCTTCGTCAACAGCGGCCGCGTCGGGCAGGTCGTCGACGAGGCGATCGCCGAGCGGGAGCGGCTCGGCATCGAGGCGCTGTGGCTGCAGCTCGGGGTCATCGACGACGAGGCCGCCGCTCGCGCGGAGGCGGCCGGACTCGCGGTCGTCATGGACACCTGCCCCAAGATCGAGTACCCCCGCATCCAGCCGGGTGACGGCGCCTCGGCCGTCACCGACTGACGCCACGATGGCGGCGGTCGTCCTCCACGAGCAGCGCTGGGGCGTGCCGAGCGGGCTGCCCTCCGTCCTGCTCGTGCACGCCACGGGCGACACGTCGGCGGACTGGGCCGACGTGGCGGCCGGTCTCGCCGTCGACCGCCTCGTCGTGGCCGTCGACCTGCGCGGGCACGGCGAGAGCCCCTGGCCCGGCAGCTATGCGCTGGCCGAGCTGGCCGAGGACGTCGTCATGGTGGCCGACTCCGTGGCGGCCGAGCAGGGCCGTCCGGTCGACGTCGTCGGCCACTCGCTGGGAGGCCTCGTCGCCTGCGTCCTCGCGAGCGGTCGCCCCGACCTCGTCCGGCGCCTCGTCCTCGAGGACGTGCCGGTCCCCCACCCTCGCGACCCCCGCCCGCCGGAGCGCCCCGACGGCGACCTCGCCGTCGACTGGGAGGCGGTGCTCCAGGTGCGCGCGCAGATCGACGAGCCCGACCCGGGGTGGCCGCAGGTCGTCGCCGCTGTCACCGCCCCGACCCTCGTCGTCTGGGGCGGCCCGAGCAGCCCCATGCCGGCCGAGCACGTCGCCGAGATGGCCGAGACCGTCGCCGACGGTCGCCTCGTGCGCATCGACGCGGGGCACCTCGTCCACGCCCACCAGCCCGTCGTGTTCACGGCGGCCGTGCGCGGCTTCCTCGCGCCGCCGGGCTGACCGAGGGCGTCTGCCGTCTGCCCGGTCCCTGGTCGCCCGTGGGAGCGGCGCCGGCTCAGTCGGTGAGGCCGCGGGCGACCTGCTCGCGCAGCGACGCTCCCTTGGCGTGCGCCTCGTCGCGCAGGTCGGCTTGGAAGGCGATCATGCGCTCGCGGACGTCGGCGGCGAGCTCGTCGGAGCCGGTGCCGACGATGCGCGCCGCCAGCAGGCCCGCGTTGCGGGCGCCGCCGATCGAGACGGTCGCGACCGGCACGCCGGCCGGCATCTGGACGATCGAGAGCAGCGAGTCCATGCCGTCGAGGTACTTCAGGGGCACCGGCACCCCGACGACCGGGAGCGGCGTCACCGACGCGAGCATCCCGGGCAGGTGCGCCGCTCCCCCGGCGCCGGCGACGACGACGCGGAGGCCGCGCCGGGCGGCGTCCTGGCCGTAGGCGATCATCTCGTCGGGCATCCGGTGGGCCGACACGACGTCGGCCTCGTAGGGGATCCCGAACTCCTCGAGCGCACGGGCTGCCTCGCGCATGACGGGCCAGTCGCTGTCGCTGCCCATGACGATGCCGACGACGGGCTCGGTGCTCTCGGTCATTCGGTGATCACTCCTCTGAGGTAGTCGGCCGCGTGCCCGGCGCGCTCGCGGGCGTCGTCCAGGTCGGCTCCACTGACGTTGACGTGCCCGATCTTGCGGCCGGGCCGCACGCCCTTGCCGTAGACGTGCACCTTGGCGCCGGGGTCGCGGGCCATGATGTGGCGGTACGCGGGGTAGAGGTGCTCGTAGTCGCCGCCGAGGACGTTGGCCATGACGGTCCACGGCGCCCGGGGGCGCGGGTCGCCGAGGGGCAGGTCGAGCACGGCACGCAGGTGCTGCTCGAACTGTCCGGTGACGGCTCCGTCCATCGACCAGTGACCGCTGTTGTGCGGACGCATCGCCAGCTCGTTGACGACGTAGGCCGACGTGCCGCCCGTGCCGGGGCGCACCTCGAACATCTCGACGGCGAGCACGCCCGTGACGCCGAGCTCGCCGGCGATGCGCAGTGCGGCCTCGGTGGCCACCGACGCGAGGTCCGGGTCGATCGCCGGGGCGGGGGCGAGCACCTCGGTGCAGACGCCGTCGGTCTGGACCGTCTCGACGACGGGCCACGCCGCGGCCTGGCCGGACGGGCTGCGGGCGATGAGGACGGCGAGCTCCCGCACGAAGTCGACCTTCTCCTCGAGGAGCAGGCCGTGCTCGAGCGGGCCGGGCTCGCCGATCCGCGAGATCCAGTCCGCGAGGTCGTCGGCCGAGGAGGCGACCGCCACGCCCTTGCCGTCGTAGCCGCCGCGCGGGGTCTTGGCGACGATCGGCCAGCCGACGTCGTCACCGAAGGCGGTGACCTCCTCGGCGGAGGTGGCACGCGCCCACCGGGGGCACGCGATCCCGAGGGCGGTGAGGCGCTCGCGCATCGCGAGCTTGTCCTGGGCGAAGTTGAGGGCGGCGCGCGTGGGGTGGATGGCCACCCCGTCGGCCTCGAGCGCCTCGAGGACGGCCGGCGGCACGTGCTCGTGGTCGAAGGTGACGACGTCGCAGTGCTGCGCGAAGGCGCGGACCGTCTCGAGGTCGGTGTGCTCACCGACCGGTGAGCTCGGCACGACGAGGGCCGCTGCCGCGGTGTCGCTCTCGGCAAGCACCGACAGCTGGACGCCCAGCTCGACGGCGGGGCCCTGCATCATGCGGGCCAGCTGTCCGCCGCCGACGACGCCGACGACGGGGAATCCTCCGGGGGCGCGCTTCGGCTGGGTCACGACGCCTAAGCGTAGTCGCCGTCAGCGGAGCGGGTCGTGGCGCCCCGGGACCGCTCCGGCGCGCCGGTCCGCGTCGCTCGAGCCGGCGGCCTCGTCCCCCTCGTCGGAGAGCACCGCCTCGACGTGGCTGGGGTCGGCGAGGTCGGGGTGGTGGGCACGCACGGCCGCGAAGGTCCACAGCTTGTTGAGCACGAACGACACGGGCGTGACGACGGCGATGACGATGAGCTGCGCCCAGTAGAGCCGGGTGCGGAAGCCCGTGGAGTCGTCGAAGACCGTCGGCGAGAGGTGGATCGGTGAGTCGAGGTGCATGAGGAGCGTCAGCAGCACGAGGCCGATGACCTGACCGAGCAGGCCCACGGCGAGGAACGGCCAGTACTCGTGCCACCAGCGGGCGTGCTTGGTCGTGCGGAAGGTCCACGTGCGGTTGAGCTGGAAGTTCCAGAGGTTCGCGACGAGGAAGGCGATGGTCGAGTAGACGTGGTACCAGCGGACGTTGAACTCCGTGCCCGGGACGCCGACGATCGCCTGGTCGAAGCTCGGCCCGAGCTTCTTGACGACGACGAGGGTGAGGAGGTTGACGAGCACGCCCGAGACGCCCACGGCCGCGAACCGGAGCAGCAGCAGCCAGTTGTGCCGGTGGCGCACGAACAGGAACTCATGCAGGCGCCTCACCGGGGCACCCTACCCCGGCAGACAGGGGGTCCCGTCGGCGTTCAGTCGGTCTCGGCCTCGGAGAGGAAGAGGGCGAAGCGCGCCGGCTGGGCCTGGACGAGGTCGAGGCGACCACCGTTGGACTCCGCGAGGTCGCGGGCGAGGGCCAGCCCGAGTCCGGTGCTGCCCCCGGCTCCGCTGCTGACCGAGCGCTCGAAGATGTGCGGGGCCATGGCGGCGGGCACGCCGTCGCCCTGGTCGCTGACCTCGACGATGACCGACGGGCCCGAACGACGTGCATGCACGTCGACGGTGCCCCGTCCGTGGACGAGGGAGTTCTCGAGGAGCGTCGAGAGCACCTGCGAGAGCGCGACCGGCGTCGACCGGACGAAGAGGCCGCGCTCGCCACGGACCCGCACCGAGCGGCGGGCCTGCTCGAAGGCGGGCTGCCACTCCCGCTGGAGGGCGGCGATGACGGAGTCCAGCGACACGGCCGGCGACGGCCCACCGGAGCCGCGGGTGCGACCGAGCAGGTCGTCGACGACGCGGGTCAGCCGCTCGACCTGGGCGATCGCGATCGTCGCCTCCTCCTTGACGACCTCGGCGTCGTCGGTCTCGGAGATCTCCTCGAGCCGCATGAGCAGGGCCGTGAGCGGGGTGCGCAGCTGGTGCGAGGCGTCCGCGGCGAAGTCGCGCTCGGCCGCGAGCGACTTCGTCATGTCGTGGGCCCGACGGGTCATGACGCCCGACACGTGGTCGATCTCGTCGATGTCCGAGTGCACCGGCGTCAGGCGCGCCTCCCCCGCGGCGAAGCGGGTGGCGAGGTGGACGAGCTCCTGGGAGGACTGCTCGACGTGCGCCCGGGTGCCCAGGGTTGCGACGTAGGCCGCGCCACCGCTCAGCGCGCCGATCCCGAGCATGACGGCCCCGAACCGGGCGATCCCCACGGACGGGTCGGAGGCGATCCAGGCGGTGACGGTGCCGGGTTGCTGCGTCACGGCCCAGGCGACGACCGCCGTCGACAGCAGCACGACGAGCCCGGCGCACACGACGGCCACGACGAGCGCCATCCGGTCGAGCACCCGGCGCACGGTCAGTCGACCTGGGGGCGCTCGAAGCGGAAGCCGACGCCACGGACGGTGGCGATGTACTGCGGGGACGTCGCGTCGTCGCCGAGCTTCCGGCGCAGCACCGAGATGTGCATGTCGAGGGTCTTCGTCGACCCGAACCACGCGGTGTCCCAGATCTCGCGCATCAGTTGCTCGCGCGAGACGACCTTGCCCTGCTCGCGCACGAGCACCCGCAGCAGGTCGAACTCCTTGGCCGTCAGCTGCAGCTCCTCGCCCTTGAACCAGGCGCGACGGCCGTCGGAGTCGATGCGGACCAGCTCACCGGACGGGACGGCCTCGGTGGGGGTGCGCCGCAGCAGGGCCCGCACCCGTGCGAGCAGCTCGGCGAGGCGGAACGGCTTGGTGACGTAGTCGTCGGCGCCGGCGTCGAGCCCCACGACCGTGTCGACCTCGTCGGCGCGGGCCGTGAGGATGAGGACGGGGATGGCGCGGCCCTCGGCCCGGATGCGGCGACACACCTCGAGCCCGTCGATCTTCGGCAGGCCGAGGTCGAGGAGCACGAGGTCGGGGTTCTCCTTGGCACCGTCGAGCGCAGCGACACCGTCCTCGCGCACGTCGACGTCGTAGCCTTCTCGCCGCAGCGCACGCGCCAACGGTTCGGAGATGGCTGGGTCGTCCTCCGCCAGGAGCACTCGGGTCATGTCACCGTCCTCAGGATCTGCCGGCCCGGGGGTGCACCGACCGTCGTGAGCCTATCGACAACCACCCGTTTTGCACCCTGACGCCCCTGCGACACGGCAGATGGGGCCTCAGCGACCGGGCCAGACCGGGCGCCGCTTCTCCGCGAAGGCGGCCACACCCTCGCGGCGGTCGCCCGAGAAGGCCGTCGCGCGCCAGCAGCCGTCCTCGATCTCCAGGCCCGCATCGAGACCCACGTCGGCGCCGAGACGCATGGCGCGCTTGGCGTTCCGCAGCCCGACGGGCGAGTTGGCCGCGATCGTCCGGGCCAGCTCCAGGGCCCGCTCACGTGCCGTCCCGGCAGCGACGACCTCGTCGACGGCGCCCAGCTCGAGGGCCTCGCGGGCCGGGAGACGCGCGGCCGTGAAGATGGCCCTGGCCGCCCGCGACCACCCGACCCGGCGCACGAGCAGCTGGGTGCCGCCCCCACCAGGGATGACCCCGACGCTCACCTCCGGCAGGCCGACGACGGCGCCCTCTCCCGCGACGACGAGGTCGCACGACAGGGCCAGCTCGAAGCCGCCCCCGAGCGCGAAGCCGTCGACGGCGGCGATGGCCGGCACCGGCAGGTCGAGGACGCCGGTGTAGGCCGCCCGGGCGATCGGGCGCTGCTCCATGAGGTCCGCGTCCGAGAAGCCGTTGCGCTCCTTGAGGTCGGCGCCGACGCAGAACGCCTTCGCGTGGCTCGAGGTCAGCACGACGCAGCGCACCGACTCGTCCGCCGCGACCCGGGCCGTGGCCGCAGCGATGGCGCGGGCCATCGCCGTCGACACGGCGTTCATCGCCTCGGGCCGGTCGAGGACGATCTCGGCGACGTGCGCGAGGTCCGGGTCCTCGAAGCGCTCGACGCGCACGAGGGTGGGCTCACCCGGCCCCGCGCTCGCGGTGGCGTCGGCTGCGGTCGGCGTTGACGGCATACGAAGGTCTCCTTCGGGGGTCACGCGTCGGTGCGCGACGGGGCTCGGTGGGAGGTGTCGGGGAGCGGCTCGCCCGAGACGGAGCGGCGGCCGGCGGACGTCGCCCGGCGCAGCAGCGAGGGGGTCACGGGGCCGACACCGCGCAGGATGCGGCGGCGCTGGCCGGTCAGCTCGAAGCCGGAGAGGCTCGCGAGCTCGCGCGCCATCGTCGCGTCGACGAGGACGCTCCCGGCCTGGGCCACGGCGGTCAGGCGCGAGGCGCGGTTGACCGTGGTGCCGAAGACGTCGCCGAGGCGGGAGATGATCGGTCCGCGCGCCATCCCGCACCGCACGTCGGGCAGCACGTCGTCGTCGGTCATCGTGTCGACGAGGTCGAGCGCGATGGCCGCTGCGGGCGCGGCGCCCATCGTCGTGAAGAGCACCTCGTCACCGACGGTCTTGATGAGCCGGCCACCGTGCGCGGTGATGACGTCGGCCGAGAGCGCCTCGAAGCGGGACACGAGCCGGGCGAGGTCGCGCTCGGACATCCGCCGGACGAGGGCCGTGAAGTTGACGAGGTCGGCGAAGCCCACCGAGCGCATCTTCGTCATGCCGTAGGACTCGGGGTCGGCGTCGGCGAGCATGCGCGCGACGGTGGCCGACAGGTGCCGGCGCCAGGCGTAGACGAGGAGCGGCTCGAGGCGGTCGGTGAGGACCGCGAGGCGCTTCGCCGTCTCGGTGGCGGTCTCGAGGCTCGGCACCGAGCGGGACTCGTGCTCGTCGTCGTCGGCCTCGTCGGCGAGGACCGCGCTCATGTGGTTCTCGACGGCCTCGGCGATGAGCTGCGACTGCCAGCCTGCGAGACGGTCGGCCGACCGGGCGAAGGCGCGGGTCATCGCGAGCGCCGTCGGCTCGTCGAGCAGCCCGTCCCGGACGATGCCCGCGACGGCGGCGAGCGCCTTCTGGTCGGCCTCGGTGAACAGCTCGTCGTCGGTGTCGACGACGGGGAAGCCCAGCGCGTGCCAGAACTTGCGTGCGGACAGCAGGGAGACCTCGGCGCCGCGGCTCACCTCGCGGCGGCGCAGCTCGAGCGGACGCCCCAGCAGCCGCTCCGTGTAGTCCTCGCTCACCCGCGCGACGGGCTCGGGGCCGTCGGCGCCCTGGGTGCCTCGGGTGCCCGGCTCGGTCATGGCCCGATCATGCCAGTCCACCGGCCGCGGGCCGGACGTGGACGACGTCACCGGCCGCAAAGGTCCGAACGCCGTGGTCGGTGCGCACGACGAGGGCGCCGTCGTCGTCGACGCCGACAGCGGTTCCCTCGACCGCGTCACCCGTCGGCAGGTGCACCCGCACCGTCAGCCCGATGGTCGAGCAGGCCGCGCGGTATGCCGTTCGCACCTCCGCTGCGCCGGACGCACCCGCCGCGTCGGTGCCGACTCCGGCTCCGGCCAGCACGGCCGTGAGCTCGTCGAGGTAGGCGACGAGGAGGTCCTCCCGGCTCACCCGGGCGCCGGCGAGCGCCAGGGACGTGGCCGTGTCGACGGGCAGCTCCTCCCGGGTCTGGTCGATGTTGACGCCGGTCCCGACGACGACCGCCTGACCGGAGCCGACGGTGACGAGCTCGCAGAGGATGCCGCTCAGCTTGCGGTCGCCGTCCTCGACGAGGAGCACGTCGTTGGGCCACTTGAGCCGGGCCGTCAGCGCGGCGCCGGTCGCCTCGGTCACCCGGCGCACCGCTCGCGACAGCGCGAGCCCGGCGAGCAGCGGCATCCAACCCGCCTGGGCAGGGTCGGCGACCGGTACCGCGACGCTGACGGCGAGCGAGGCCCGGTCTGGCACCGTCCAGGCCCGGCCGAGGCGGCCGCGTCCTCCGGTCTGGTGGTCGGTGAGGACGACCCACCACAGTCCGCGGTCCTCGAGAGCCCGCGCGGCGGCATACGCCCCCGTCTGCTCCGCCGTCCCGGTCAGCAGCTCCCGCAGCCGGGTGTTCGTCGACCCCAGGGCCGGGTGGAACTCCACCTCGCGCCACGGCCGTCCGGACGTGACCAAGGCCGCACTCACAGTCTCGATGTCGAGCGAATCGCGCACGTCCACAAGGCTAGAGTGCCGAGCATGGCCACCGATCACGCCGTCGCAGAACAGCCGACCAGCACGTCGCCGGAGAGCGCCACACCACAGGCGGAGGCGGCCCCGGGGCCCGACCTCACGACCACCGCCGGCAAGCTCGCCGATCTCAAGCGGCGCGTCGCCGAGGTCGCCAACGCCGGTTCGGAGCGCGCGGTCGAGAAGCAGCACGCCCGCGGCAAGAAGACCGCCCGCGAGCGCATCGAGATGCTCCTCGACGAGGGGACCTTCATCGAGCTCGACAAGTACGCCCGGCACCGCAGCAACAACTTCGGCCAGGACAAGAACCGCCCCTACGGCGACGGCGTCGTCACCGGCTACGGCATGGTCGACGGCCGCCAGGTGGCGGTCTTCGCCCAGGACTTCACCGTCTTCGGCGGATCGCTCGGCGAGGTCTTCGGCGAGAAGATCGTCAAGGTCATGGACTTCGCCATGAAGATCGGCTGCCCCGTCGTCGGCCTCAACGACTCCGGCGGCGCCCGCATCCAGGAGGGCGTCGTCTCGCTCGGCCTCTACGGCGAGATCTTCTTCCGCAACGTCCGCGCCTCCGGCGTCATCCCCCAGATCTCCCTCGTCATGGGCCCGTGCGCGGGCGGGGCGGTCTACTCCCCCGCCATCACCGACTTCACCGTCATGGTCGACCAGACCTCGCACATGTTCATCACCGGCCCCGACGTCATCAAGACCGTGACCGGCGAGGACGTCGGCTTCGAGGAGCTCGGCGGCGCGCTGACGCACAACAGCAAGTCGGGCGTCGCGCACTACATGGGCACCGACGAGCAGGACGCCATCGACTACGTCAAGGCCCTCCTGTCCTACCTGCCGAGCAACAACCTCGAGACCCCGCCCTCGTACGGCGAGGGCGAGGCCGACCTGTCGGTCACCGACGACGACCGCTGGCTCGACACGTGCATCCCGGACTCGCCGAACGTCCCCTACGACATGAAGCAGGTCATCGAGCACCTCGTCGACGACGGCGAGTTCCTCGAGGTCCAGCCCCTCTTCGCGCCCAACATCCTCACCGGCTTCGCCCGCATCGACGGGATGTCGGTCGGCATCGTGGCCAACCAGCCGCTCCAGTTCGCGGGGTGCCTCGACATCCACGCGTCGGAGAAGGCCGCGCGGTTCGTGCGCACGTGCGACTGCTTCAACGTCCCGGTCCTGACGCTCGTCGACGTGCCGGGCTTCCTGCCCGGCACGAGCCAGGAGTGGGACGGCATCATCCGCCGCGGCGCGAAGCTCATCTACGCATACGCCGAGGCCACGGTCCCCAAGATCACCGTCATCACGCGCAAGGCCTACGGCGGCGCCTACGACGTCATGGGCTCCAAGCACCTGGGCGCCGACATCAACCTCGCGTGGCCGACCGGGCAGATCGCCGTCATGGGCGCGCAGGGCGCCGTCAACATCCTCTACCGCAAGGAGCTCAAGCACACCGCGGAGCGGGGCGGCGACGTCGACGCCCAGCGCCAGGAGCTCATCGCCCACTACGAGGAGACGCTCGCCAACCCGTACGTCGCGGCCGAGCGCGGCTACATCGACACCGTCATCAGCCCCTCCAACACGCGGATGAACGTCACGCGCGCCCTGCGGGCCCTGCAGAACAAGCGCGAGACGCTCCCGCCCAAGAAGCACGGGAACATCCCGCTGTGACCGATCCCACGACCCCCGAGGCCGCCGACGTCGCGCCCACGATCCGCATCTCGGGTCACCCGACCCCCGAGGAGGTCGCGGCGCTCGTCGCCGTGCTGTCCGCCCTCGGTGGGGACGAGCCCGCACCCGAGCACGCCCGCTCGGCGTGGTCCGACCCGTCATGGCGGCTCGTCGGGCCCTCGGCACGCCACGGCGGGTGGCGCCGCACCGGTCTGCCGCGCTGACGCGAGACGCTTCGGTTGGCCGTCACCCGGCCTGCTGCCCTACGCTCGTTGCCCATGTCTGTCGAGTCGAGCCCCACCGTCCGGATCGCCGAGCGCTACTCCCTGCGTGAGCGCATCGCCGTCGGCGGCATGGGTGAGGTGCACCTCGCGACCGACGACCGCCTGGGCCGGCTCGTCGCCGTCAAGGTGCTCGCCGCTGGGTTCGCTGACTCCCCCGACTTCGTCGAGCGCTTCCGCCGTGAGGCCCTGACGGCCGCCGCGCTCTCCCACCCGAACATCGCCCAGGTCTACGACTACGGCGTCGACGGCGACTCCCACTTCATCGTCATGGAGTATGCCGAGGGCCAGGACCTCGCCCACGTGATCCGGGAGCACGGCCGGCTCACCCCCGGCGACGCGGTCCGCGTCGCCGAGCAGGTCTGCGCAGCGCTCGGCGCCGCCCACCGCGCCGGTGTCGTCCACCGTGACGTCAAGCCCGGCAACGTCATCATCCGTCCCGACGGCACCGTCAAGGTGACCGACTTCGGTATCGCCCGGGCGCTCGGGCAGGCGTCGCTCACCGATACCGGCACCGTGATGGGGACGGCCGCCTACGTCGCTCCCGAACAGGCCCGGGGCGAGGCCACGACGCCGTCGTCCGACCTCTACTCGCTCGGCATCCTGCTCTTCCAGATGCTGACCGGCTCGGTGCCCTTCGACGGCGACACCCCGGTCGCGATCGCGATGCGCCACCTCGACGAGCCGGTGCCGCTGCCCAGCTCGCGCGTCGCCGACCTGCCCGCGAACCTCGACGAGGTCGTCGTCCGCGCCACGGCCAAGTCACCGGCCGACCGCTACGCCGATGCCGACGCCATGGCTGCCGCGCTGGTCGGTCACGAGATGCGCGCCGACGCCGCCACCCGGGCCCTGCCGGCCGGCGAGGCGACCTCGGTGCTCGACCTCGGCGCCGGCGGCGCCAGCACGGCGATGATGCCGACCGTCGGTGTCCTCGCGGGCGGCGAGCGCACCGCCGTCCACCCGGCGCCCACGGCGTACGCCGATGCCACGGCCTCGGCCCGGCCCGTCCCTCGCGGGCCGGCCGTCACCCGACGCTCGAACGCGGCGAGCCGCCGCCGGTCCGGCCCGAGCCCCGTCGTCTGGGTGCTCCTCGTCGCCGTCGTGGCACTCGTCGGGATCCTCGGCTACGTCCTGCTGTCGGGTTCGGACGCGCCGACGTCCGCCGCTCCCGGCACGCGCCCGTCGGCGACCTCCCAGAAGCCGACGCCCGCACCGTCCACGACCGCCCCGCCGTCCGACGGCAGCACCGTCCCCGGCGGCCTCGTCGGCCAGCAGCGCGACGCCGCGGTCAACGAGCTGATCGGGCTCGGTGTCAACGTGCGCTGGGTGCTCGTGCGCTCGACGCAGCCGGACGGCGCGGTCATGGGCAGCTACCCCGCCGAGGGGCAGCCCATGGCGAAGGGGCAGACCGTCGCGCTCGTCGTCAGCCGCGGACACGCCCCTGACCGGGTCAACTCCTCCTTCGTCGTGCCCGACGGTCTCGTCGGCACGAGCGCCAAGGACGCGGAGAAGTCCCTCGGCGGCGAGGACGTCCGCGTCACACGGCTCACCGTCCCGTCCGACGGCGACAGCGGTCAGGTCCTCGCGACCTGGCCGTCGGCGGGCGCCCAGACCGCCGACGGGATCGTCGTGCTCGTCGTGTCGGGCGATGCCAAGGGCGGCTCGTCCGACGGCGACGGCTGAGCCACCGGCCGGGGTCGCGAACCGGCGCCCACAATGCACTGGCACGTGACCGCGGGCTGGATTACGTTCGCCGGGTGACCGCCAACACCCAGACCGCGCGACCCCAGACCGACGTCGACCGCATCGCGGAGACCTACTTCGACGCGTCCGTCGCCCTCAGCCCCATCAACGCGACCTTCCTCGGCGTCCCCGGCGCCGAGGAGGAGCTCGACGACCTCTCCCCCGCCGGAAACGCCGCCGCCTCGGAGCTGCGCCGGACGACGCTGGCCCGGCTCGCCGCCGCGAGCCCGACCGACGACGTCGACCGGGTCACCGTCGACGCCATGACCGAGCGCCTCCGGCTCTCCGAGGACCGGTATGCCGCCGGGCTCGACGAGATGTCCCTCAACGTCCTCGCGTCCCCGCTCCAGGCCGTCCGCGACGTCTTCGACCTCATGCCGCAGGAGACCGAGGACCACTGGCGCACGTTCGCCGTCCGCCTCACGAAGATCCCGGCCGCGCTCGAGGGGTACCAGGAGTCGCTGCTCCTCGCCCGCGAGCGCGGACAGGTCTCTCCGCGCCGCCAGGTCGAGGCCTGCGCCGAGCAGTCGCGCGACCTCGTGGCGGACGACGGCTACTTCGCCAAGGTCGTGGCCGACGCGACCGTGGGTGACACGCCGCTCGCGGGCGAGGTCAGGGACCAGCTCGCGGAGGGCGCGAAGGTGGCCGCGGCGGCCTACGCCGACATCGCCGACTGGCTGGAGCGCGAGCTGCTGCCGCACGCCCCCGAGGCCGACGCCTGCGGCATCGAGCGCTACCGGCTCGAGTCGCGCTACTTCCTCGGCGCCACGGTCGACCTCGAGGAGACCTACCGCTGGGGCCAGCAGGAGGTGGCGAGCCTGCACGCCCAGATGAGTGAGATCGCCGAGGGCCTCGAGGCCGGGGCGAGCGTGCAGCGAGGGGTCGAGATCCTCGACGCCGACGACCGCTACGCCCTGCACGGCACCGACGCGCTCAAGGCCTGGATGCAGGAGCGGGCTGACGAGGTCATCGCCGACCTGACGGACGTCCACTTCGACATCCCCGAGCCGGTCCAGCGCATCGAGTGCATGATCGCCCCGACGCAGACCGGTGGCATCTACTACACCGGCCCGTCCGACGACTTCAGCCGGCCCGGCCGCATGTGGTGGTCGGTGCCCAAGGGCAACACCGAGTTCCGGACGTGGAACGAGCTGACGACCGTCTACCACGAGGGCGTTCCGGGCCACCACCTGCAGGTCGCGCAGACGGTCTACCGTTCCGAGCTGCTCAACAAGTGGCGTCGCCTCGAGGCGTGGACGTCCGGCCACGGTGAGGGCTGGGCCCTCTACGCCGAGCGGCTCATGGCCGAGCTCGGCTACATGGACGACCCGGGCAACCGAATGGGCTGGCTTGCGGGACAGTCCCTTCGGGCCGCGCGCGTCGTCATCGACATCGGCGTGCACTGCGGGTTCGACGCCCCCGAGGAGGTCGGTGGCGGCGCGTGGGACTACGACAAGGCGTGGACCTACCTGACCCGCTACGGCTTCATGGACGAGAAGATCCTGCGCTTCGAGCTCAACCGCTACCTCGGCTGGCCGGGCCAGGCGCCCAGCTACAAGATCGGCGAGCGCCTGTGGCTGCAGCTGCGCGACGAGGTCAAGCAGCGCGAGGGGGACGCGTTCGACCTCAAGGCCTTCCACCGCCGTGCCCTCGACATCGGCGGCGTGGGTCTCGACACCCTGCGCGGCGCGGTTCTGCAGGAGATCTGATGGACTCAGGAGGCCCCCGACCCCAGCGGTCGGGGGCCTCCTCCGTCCCGGGCACCGCTCCCCATGGTCACCGCGTCGGCGCGCACCTATGCTGACGTCGCGTCCGACGAGAGCGCGGACGCCGACACAGCTCATACAGGGGAGACAACAGTGTTCAGCCACCGCCTTGCGGTCGGCCGGGCCCGGGGGACGATCGCGCGCCGTGCTGCGCGCCGCCTCCTGACCGTGCTGACCGCCGCCACCGTCGCGCTCGGGGTGCTGCCACTGGCAGCCCCGTCCGCCAGCGCCGCCACCTACACCATCAAGGGTCGAGTCACCGGACTCAGCTCGACCGGCACCGTCGTCGGGGTGCCTGACGCAGGCGTCTGGGTCTACGACGCCAACTACGACGACGCCGGCACCATCGCCTACGCGTCGGACGGCACCTACACCGCGACCTTCTCGGCGCCGGGGCCGTACCGCATCCAGGCCGGCTGCTGGGGCACGATGACGTGCGCCACCCAGTGGGGCATCGAGTGGTACGCGAACCAGGGCGCCTTCGGCAGCGCCACACCCGTCACGGCCGGCACCACCGCGACGGTCGCCGACATCCGGCTCGACCGCCGTTCGACGATCAAGGGCACGGTGAAGAACACTTCGGGGCAGCCGATCACGGCCTCCGAGATCAGCATCTCGAAGTCGACCGGGGGCAACCTCGTCACGGCCAGGCCCGCAGCCGACGGCACCTTCACGCTGACCGGCGTCGAGGCCGGTCCGAGCAACCTCATGGCCGAGGACACCTCGGGCCAGAACCTCTACGAGAACGAGTCCTGGAACGGCACCGCAAGCACGCCCGACTACGTCGACTGGTCGGTGCCCGCGGGCGTGACGGTCACCGGCGTGAACTTCGTCCTCGACCCGTGGACCGGCGTCGTCGTCAAGGTCACCGACTCCGCGGGCAACCCCCTGCAGAACATCAACTGGGACCTGCTCGAGTACCGTCCCGCCGAGGGCGACTGGTTGGGCCAGCAGTACGGCCCCAAGCTCACCTCCGCAGGCGGCACCGTCGCCGTGGGCACCGAGGTCGGCACGACGTACAAGTTCTGCGTCTCGGACACGTGGTACGACAACTGGGCACCCACGACCCGGTACCAGGACCGTTGCTGGGACGGGGCGACGACGGAGGCCACGGCCACCCCGTTCACCGTGACGACCGAGACACGGCGACGCGATCTCACGATCGTCCTCCCCGTCGCCGGCAAGGGCCTCACCGCCCGTGAGCCCTTCGTCAGCGGCACCCCCACCGTCGGCAGCACCCTCACCGTCGACCCGGGCACGTGGGCCCCCTCCGGCGTGGCTCTCACCTACGAGTGGATGAAGCCGAACGGCGCCGGCACCGGCTTCGTCGCGATCCCGGGTGCGACCGGTCGCACGTTCACCGTGACCAGCGACCTGCTGGGGACGTACGTCCTCGCCCGGGTCACCGGGACGCTGAGCGGCTACCGCAGCGCCCAGTACTACTCCAACGGCGTCGAGATCCGGTCGACGGCGCCGACGCTGGCGAGCCCGTTGACGATCACCGGATCGGGCGTCGCGGGCACGTCGCTCAACGCCTCGCACGGCGCCATCTCGCCTGCCGGCGACTGGTCGCCGAGCTACACCTGGGTCGTGGGGGGCGTGCCGCAGGACACCATGTGGGGCGGCCTGTCCCCCTTGGCCCTGACGAGCGCCATGGTGGGCCAGCGCATCACGCTGCGGATGAGCGCCTACCTCGACGGCGCGACGCTGCAGGTGAACGCCACCGGTCCGGTCGTGCTGGCCGGCACCGTCTCCGGCACGACACCGACGGTCACGGGCACGGCGAAGGTCGGCAGCACCCTCACCGCGGCCGCGGGCACGTGGGGCCCGACTCCGGTCACCCTCGCGTACCAGTGGTACGGCTCGGGCGTCGCGATCTCGGGTGCCACGGCGACCACGTATGCGTTGACCGCCAGCGACCTGGGGAAGGCGATGACCGTCAAGGTCACCGGCTCCAAGGCGAGCTACGCCTCGACGTCGAAGACGTCTGCGGCCACGACGGCCGTCGCCGCGGGCACGCTCACCGCCCCGACGCCGACGATCAGCGGCACCAAGGCCGTCGGCTACACCCTCACGGCGGTCCCCGGGACGTGGGGCCCGGCGCCGGTCACGCTGGCCTACCAGTGGTACCGCTCGGGCGTCGCGATCTCCGGCGCCACGGCGAGCACGTACAAGCTGACGGCGACCGACCAGACCAAGGCGATGACCGTCAAGGTGACGGGCACGAAGCCCGGCTACACGACGGTCGCCCGTACGTCTGCGGCGACGACCGCGGTGCTCGGCTCGTTCACGGCGCCCACCCCGACCCTGTCAGGCACGCAGCGGGTCGGCTACACCCTGACGGCCAACCTCGGCACGTGGAGCCCGGCCCCGACGACCATGACCTACCAGTGGTACCGGTCGGGCGCGGCGATCTCGGGGGCCACCGCGAAGACGTACAAGCTCACGAGCACCGACAAGGGCACGTACGTCAAGGTCCGCGTCATCGGCGCGAAGTCCGGCTACCTCACGAGGTCCGTCTACTCGACGCAGACGGCAGCCATCGGCTGACGCTCGGTCCCACGTGGGCGACCGACGGCGCTGCCTCCCCGGGGGCGGCGCCGTCGGCGTTCCCGACAGCGACCGCGCCGCCTACCATGGCGTCATGCCGCCGAGTCCCCTCCCCGACGTGCCCGCCGTCCAGCTCGTCCTCGCCTCCGCCTCCCCGGCTCGACGGGCGACCCTCCGCTCCGCCGGCGTCGAGCCGGTCGTCGTCGTGAGCGAGGTCGACGAGGACCTGACCGTCGCCGAGGCGACGGATCGCTACGGCCCGCTCGAGCCGGCCGACATCTCGCTGCTGCTGGCCCGCGCCAAGGCCGAGGACGTCGCGGCCCGCGTCGACGCGGGCGTCGTCGTGCTCGGCTGCGACTCGGTGCTCGAGCTCGACGGGGAGGTCCACGGCAAGCCGGGTGACGCCGCGGAGGCCGTGTCCCGGTGGCGCCGGATGCGAGGCCGGTCAGGGGTGCTGCACACGGGCCACTGGCTCGTCGACGAGCGCGGCAGCGGCGGCGCCACGCTGGGCGCGACGGCGTCCACGACCGTCCACTTCGCGAAGCTCTCCGAGGAGGAGATCGAGGCCTACGTCGCCACGGGCGAGCCGCTCACCGTGGCCGGGGCCTTCACCATCGACGGTCTCGGCGGCGCGTTCGTCACGGCTGTCGAGGGCGACCACCACAACGTCGTCGGCCTGTCCCTGCCGCTGCTGCGCGACCTCCTGGCCGATGCCGGGGTCGAGTGGTTCGACGTCGTCGGCGGGGTCGCGAGGGGCGACGGTCAGGGGTAGAGGTCGTCGGTGAGGTTCTCGATGACGAGGTAGTGCTCGGTCCACCACCACATCTGGGCCGCGCCGATGACGACGATCAGCCCGAGCAGCCAGTAGCGGTAGCGCCGCCACCAGCGCAGCTTGAGGAACCACGCGATGACGAGCGTCATCGGGAACGCGAGCAGGGCGTAGCGCACGCGGCTCGGCGTCGTGCTCGTCACGAGGATGATGTACGCCGGATAGGCGCCCGCCCAGCCCCAGATCTCCGGGCCCCAGCGCCACGAGTTCTTCGTCAGCATGAACCACGTGAACGCGGCGATGCCCAACACTCCCGCGACCTGCCCGACGACCCCCCAGTAGTCGTAGAGGAGGTTCCACCACAGGTAGAGCTTGATCTTCGTCTCGATGTTCCAGGCGAGCATCGTGTCGTTGTACGCGTTGGGCGTGTCGGTCGCGATCGTGACGATCGTCGGCCAGAGGAAGGTCAGGGCCCCCGCGTATGCGGCGAGCGCCGCCAACCCGACGCGCAGACGCACCGGGTGCTCGCCCTCGTCACCCTGCCGCCACCGGACGACCGCGTGGGCGATGATGACCGGCACCATCGCGATGACGACGTTGCGGCTCAGGGACAGGACGAGGAGCGCCAGAGCCACCCACCAGTACTGCCGCTTGCGGAGCAGCCACAGGACGGTGACGACGCCCAGCAGGGCCGTCGACTCGGTGTAGGAGGCCGAGAAGGCCGGCGACGCGATGAAGAAGCACGTGGCGACGACGGCGACGATCGCCTCCCAGCGACCGACGGCCTGGTCGACGAGCTTGAAGAGGACGTGCATCGCGGCGAAGCCGATGACGATCGACAGCGTCGGCGCGACGACGGCGAAGGGCAGGCCGGTGACCTTCATGATGAGTCCGGCGGTCATCGGGAACACCGGGAAGAAGGCCCACGGGTTCATGTCGATGCCGCCCCAGCCGACCCGGGGCAGCACCGCGGGGTAGCCCTGCTCGGCGATGACGCGGTACCACTGGCCGTCCCAGCCCGTCATGACCGCGGCGTAGCCGGGGTCGGCGGGCGAGGGGTAGAAGATGCGGATGTTGGCCGTGCCGATGGGCAGCGGGATCTGGTAGCGCGAGAGGTAGGTCGCGGCGACCCAGACGAAGAGACGCGAGACGGCGAAGACCGCGAACGGGAACCAGACCGGGAAGCGGCGCCAGAACGGCTGCTTCCGCTCGAGGTCCCGGTCGGGGTGCTCGAGCCTGTGACCGAGGCGCGGCTCAGACCGGCGGGACGGAGCGTCGGCGCTCGCTGAAGTGACGGTCACGCCGGGAAGCATAAGCCAGTCGGCGCACCAGGTCCGAGCGCAGCTCATCCGCCTCGATGATGGAGTCGAGGACCAGATCGGCCGCGAGACGCTCGATGTCGACGTCCTCCTCGTACTCCCGCCGCCGGTCTGCCACGAATCGTGCCTGTTCGTCCGGGTCGGCGATCTCGGCGATCTTGTTCGCGTAGACGGCGTTGACGGCAGCCTCCGGCCCCATCACCGCGATGCGCGCGGTCGGCAGCGCGATCGTGGCGTCAGGTCCGAAACCGGGTCCGCCCATGGCGTAGAGCCCCGCCCCGTAGGCCTTGCGGACGACGACGCAGAACTGCGGCACGGTCGCGGACGAGACGGCGCTGACCATCTTGGCGCCGTGACGGATGATGCCGCCGCGCTCGACCTCGGAGCCGATCATGAAGCCGGGCACGTCGGCGAGGTAGACGAGCGGGATGTTGAAGGCGTCGCACAGCCAGATGAAGCGCGCGGCCTTGTCGGCGCTGTCGGTGAAGAGCACGCCGCCCTTGACCATCGAGTTGTTGGCGACGATGCCGACGGTCTGGCCCTCGAGACGGCCGAAGCCGATGACGAGCTCGCCGGCCCAGAGGGGCTTGAGCTCGAAGAAGGAGTCGTCGTCGACGAGCCCGTCGATGACCTCGTGGACGTCGAAGGGCACCGACTCCCGCTCGGGCACGGTCGCACGGGTCAGCGGCGTCGCGGGCTCCTCGGCGGCATACGTGGGCGGGTGGTCGCGCCAGCTGCCGGGGACGTAGGAGAAGTAGAGCTTGGCCAGCTCGATGGCCTCGGCGTCGTCGTGGGCGAGCAGGTCACCGACACCGGAGACCGTGCAGTGCATCCGGGCGCCGCCCATCTCCTCGAGGGAGACCTTCTCGCCGACGACCATCTCGGCCATGCGCGGGCTTCCGAGGTACATCGACGCATTGCCCTCGACCATGATGATGAGGTCGCAGAAGCTGGGGATGTAGGCGCCGCCCGCGGCACTCGGACCGAAGAGGCAGCAGATCTGCGGCACCTTGCCCGAGAGCGCCACCTGGTTGTGGAAGATGCGCCCGGCGCCGCGGCGGCCGGGGAACATCTCGACCTGGTCGGTGATGCGGGCGCCTGCCGAGTCGACGAACCAGAAGACCGGCAGCTCCTCACGCAGTGCCATCTCGGTGGCGCGGACGATCTTCTCGACGGTCCGGGCGCCCCAGGAGCCGGCCTTGACGGTCGGGTCGTTGGCGATGACGATCGCCGCTCGTCCGTCGACGGTGCCGCGTCCCGTGACGACGCCGTCGGCCGGGAGACCCGGCGCCAGGGCGTTGGCGTAGCGGCCGTCCTCGACGAACGAGCCCTCGTCGAAGAGCAGCGCGATGCGGTCGCGGACGTAGATCTTGCCCTGCGCGTCGAGCTTGGCCTGGGCCTTCTCCGGCGCGCTGGCGGACGCCGTGTGGGCGGCCGCGAGACGGGTCCGGACGTCGGCGACGCGCGGGTCGCCGTGCGGGTCGCCGTGCGGGTCAGGGCTCGGCGTGGTGCCGGGGGTGGTGCTCGGTGCGGTCCCGGTCATGCCGGCAGACCCATCCCGCGGGCGATGAGCATGCGCTGGACCTCGGACGTGCCCTCGCCGATCTCGAGGATCTTGGCGTCGCGGTAGAAGCGGGCCACGGGGTACTCCTCCATGAAGCCGTTGCCGCCGAAGACCTGCGTCGCGATCCGGGTGGCCGTGACGGCGGCCTCGGTCGAGTAGAGCTTGGCGATGGCGGCAGCCTGCTTGACCTCCTTGACGGAGCGCTTGCCGGCGTGGAGCTCGTCCTTGAGCCACGCCGCCTTGTAGGTCAGCAGCCGGGCGCCCTCGACCATGACCGCGAGGTCGGCCAGCTGGAACGAGACGCCCTGGTTGACGCCGATCGGGCGGCCGAAGGCGACGCGGGTCTTCGCGTAGTCGGTGGCGAGCTCGAGGCAGGCCTGGGCGCAGCCGACGGCGAGTGCCGAGATGGCGATGCGGCCGTCGTCGAGGGTCTTGAGGAACTGCTTGAAGCCCTCCACCTCCGCGCCGAGGAGGTGGTCGGCGGGGACGCGGCAGTCCTCGAACGTGAGGCCGTGGGTGTCGGAGACGTGCCAGCCGAGCTTGTGGTACGCCGGCTCGACGACGAAGCCCCGGGTGCCGGCGGGCACCATGATCGCCGAGATCTGCGGCGAGCCGTCCTCGTTCGTGCCGGTGCGCGCGGTCACGGTGACGACGGAAGTGATGTCGGTGCCGGAGTTCGTGATGAAGGCCTTGGCGCCGTTGACGACCCACTCGTCGCCGTCGCGGACGGCTCGCGTGCGGGTCGCACCGGCATCGGAGCCGGCCTCGGGCTCGGTGAGGCCGAAGCCGGCGAGGGCGCGGCCGGCGACGAGGTCGGGCAGGAAGCGCTGCTTCTGCTCCTCGGTCCCGTAGGTGAGGATCGGGTTGATGCCGAGCCCCACGCCCGCGGACAGCGTGATGCCGATCGACTGGTCGACGCGGCCCAGCTCCTCGATGGCGACGCAGAGGCTGGTGAAGTCGCCGGACTCCCCTGCGCCGCCGTACTCCTCCGGCACGACGAGGCCGAACAGCCCGAGGTCACCCATCTTCGGCACGAGGTCGGCCGGGAAGTAGGCGGCGGCGTCCCACTTGGCGATGTGGGGCGCGACCTCCTTCTCGGCGAAGTCGCGGACGACCATCCGGAAGTCCTCGTGGTCCTGGCTGAGCTCGAACATCGCTGTTCTCCTGAAGGGGTGGCGGCCATCACGCGCTCGTGACGCGTGCTTGACGTTGACGTAAACGTAAAGCACTATCGACCCCATGACAAGTGACACCTCGACCACGCACCGGTCCTCGCGGACCGGCGAGACGTGGACCATCGCCCAGGTGGCCGAGGCGTTCGACGTCACCCACCGGACGGTGCGCCACTACGAGGACCTCGGGCTCATCTCCCCCGAGCGTCGCGGCACGCAGCGCGTCTACCACCGCCGCGACCGCACGCGCCTCGGCCTGATCCTGCGCGGCAAGCGGCTCGGTTTCCCGCTCGAGGAGATCCGCACGATCATCGACCTCTTCGACGCCCCGCGCGGTCGTCGCACCCAGCTCGAGTACGTCCTGGACCAGATCGACGAGCGCCGCACCGACCTCGAGCAGCGGCTGCGGGACGTGCAGGACGCCATCGCCGAGCTCGGCGAGTTCGAGCGCCGCTGTCGCGACGACCTCGGGCGCCTCGACCACGTGTGAGGGGCCGGGCCCCGCGTGACACGATGGGGACATGAGCGCTGAAGACACGAAGATCTCCGCCTACGCCCACCCCGAGCGGCTCGTCACGACCGAGTGGCTCGCGGAGCAGGTCTCGGCCGGCGGCATCGGCGGCCCGGACGGGATCGTGCTGCTCGAGTCCGACGAGGACGTCCTGCTCTACGAGACCGGTCACATCCCCGGCGCGCTCAAGATCGACTGGCACGTCGACCTCAACGACCCCGTGACGCGCGACTACGTCGACGGCGCCCGGTTCGCCGAGGTGATGGGTCAGCGCGGCATCAGCCGCGACACGACCGTCGTCATCTACGGCGACAAGAGCAACTGGTGGGCGGCCTACGCCCTCTGGGTCTTCAGCCTCTTCGGCCACGATGACGTCCGGCTGCTCGACGGCGGCCGGGCGAAGTGGGTCGCGGAGGGCCGCGAGCTGACTCGCGAGGTGGCGTCCCCGACGGCCGTGGACTACCCCGTCGCCGAGCGTGACGACGCCCCGATCCGCGCGTTCAAGGACGACGTCCTCGCGCACCTCGGCAAGCCCCTCGTCGACGTCCGCTCCCCCGGCGAGTACTCCGGTGAGCTGCTCCACATGCCCGACTACCCCCAGGAGGGGGCGATGCGCGGCGGACACATCCCCGGCGCGAAGTCGGTGCCGTGGGCGCGCGCTGCCGACGAGGACGGCTCGTTCAAGTCGCGCGAGGACCTCGAGGCGATCTACCTCGAGGAGCAGGGCCTGACGCCGTCCGACGACGTCGTCGCGTACTGCCGCATCGGCGAGCGCTCGTCGCACACGTGGTTCGTCCTGACCCACCTGCTCGGCTTCGAGGCCGTGCGCAACTACGACGGCTCGTGGACCGAGTGGGGCAACGCCGTGCGCGTGCCCATCGAGAAGTGACCCCGACGCGAGACAGGAGCCCCTCGTGAGCGACACCCCGCTGCCGGCCTCCCTGGCCGAGATCGCCGAGGACTTCCGCTCGGCGAGCAACGACCTCAAGCTGCAGCTCCTGCTGGAGTTCAGCGACGAGCTACCGGGACTGCCCGAGCGTTATGCCGGCCACCTCGACCAGCTCGAACGTGTCGACGAGTGCCAGTCGCCGCTCTTCCTCACGGTCGAGGTCGCCGACGGCCCCTCGCTCGAGGACCGGGTCGTCAGCCTCTTCTTCGACGCACCCGCTGAGGCCCCGACGACCCGCGGCTTCGCCGGCATCCTGCACGAGGGTCTCGACGGCCTCTCGGCCGCCGAGGTGCTGGGCGTCCCCGACGACGCCCCGATGCGCTTCGGTCTCGCCGAGGCCGTGTCACCCCTGCGCATGCGCGGGATGGTGGCCATGCTCGGCCGCATCAAGCGCCAGGTACGCGCCAAGACCGCCGTCTGACCCCGCCACTCACCGCGCCTATGTCAGTGCCCCACCCAGCGGGGCACTGACATAGCCGCCAACCCCCGCCGCCCGCCGGGCAACCACCCGCGCTCGCGCTGCTTGACAGCAACAGAACCTGGGATGTCTGCCGCGGACAGTGCGAGCGGGTGTGGGCCATCGAGGGCTGCGAGGGCATCGGCTACGTCACTGCCCCACCCAGCGGGGCACTGACGTAGCCGCCGAGCCCGGCCACCTGCTGGGCAACCACCCGCGCTCGCTACGTCACTGCCCCACGGGGCGGGGCAGTGACGTGGCGATCTGTCCACACCCCCCGGACGTGTCGCTCGCCTGTGGATCGTGAACGTACGACCTCGCTGCAGTGTCGGCACCGACGCCGATGATCACGACCATGAGCCCGGAACGGATGCAGGCAGAGGACGTGGTTGCGCGTTACGTCGTGCGGGCACGCCGACTCGCCGACCTCAGCCAGCGCGAGCTCGCAGCACGGGTGGGAGTCTCGTCGAGCACCGTGGGTCGCTACGAGACCGGCTCCGTGGCGCCTGGCTTCGGCATCTTCGCGGAGATCCTCGCGCTCGCGGGGCTCCACCTCGCCGTCGTCGACGGTGACGGGAACGAGGTGATGCCCGTGCCGGTCGACACCGTGCGGGACAACCAGGGGCGACGGTTCCCTGCCCACCTCGACGTCGCCCCTCCGGACGAGGTGCCCTTCGAACGCTGGGCTTTCCCGCGCTACGACCGGCCCGAGGCTCGGGGCTGGTTCCGCCACCGGGCCGCCCGGGACGAGCTGGCCGAGGCCGCACCCCTCAGAGGACGCCCGACCGACCATCCGACTGAGGCGGCGCTCACGCTGCGCCATCGCCTCATGCGAGGGCGGCAGCCTCGTATCGACGCACCACCGATGGCCGACGTCGAGTGCGCGTGCCTCGACGTCTGCTTCGAGGAGCTGTGCACCGCTGCATGTCCCTGCCAGTGCGAGCCGCGCGGCCTCAGGGTCCGCAGACGCCTCGCGCTCCCCGGCGAAGACGAAGGCGACGACGCGCGCCTGGGCCCGGCGGGGCGCCTCGGCACTACGCCGCCCATCGTGTAGTGCTCGGATGATCGTCGCCCACGGTGTCTGGCGGCGCTCGGGCACACCGACCCCCTCACGCAACACCAGAGCGCGGGAGCAACGGACGACACGTGGGTCAACCCCCGATGCGGGTGCGCACCTCGTAGAGCTCGGGGAAGAAGGTCAGGTCGAGGGCGCGGCGCAGGAAGTCGACTCCCGTCGAGCCGCCGGTGCCGGTCTTCTGCCCGATCGTGCGCTGCACGACCTGGAGGTGGCGGAAGCGCCACTGCTGGAAGTTGTCCTCGAGGTCGACGAGCTCCTCGCACGTCTCGTAGACGCCCCAGTGCTCGTTCGGCTCGGCGTAGACGGCCGCGAAGACGTCGACGAGCCCCTCGTCGTGGCGGTAGGGCTGGGTCCAGTCGCGGTCGAGCAGGCCTGCCGGGACGGCATACCCACGTCGACCGAGGTAGGCGAGGAACTCGTCGTAGAGGCTGGGCTCGTGCAGCAGCGCGTCGAGCGCCGAGCGGGCGCCCTCGTCGTGCGAGAACACGGCCACCATGTCGGCGTTCTTGTTGCCGAGGAGGAACTCGACCTCGCGGTACTGCGCCGACTGGAAGCCCGAGCTCGCGGCGAGGAAGGGGCGGATCTGCGCGTACTCGCTCGGCGTCAGCGTCGCGAGCACCGACCACTGGTCCGTCAGTGTGTGCTGGATGTGCTTGACGCGGGCGAGCCTCTTGAGCGCCGGCGCCAGCTCGTCGTCCCTGAGCAGGCTTCTGGCAGAACGGAGCTCGTGGATGAGGAGCTTGAGCCACAGCTCCGACGTCTGGTGCTGGATGATGAAGAGCAGCTCGTCGTGCTGGGGCGGCTCGCTCAGCGGCTGCTGCGCGCTGAGGAGGGTGTCCAGCCGCAGGTAGTCGCCGTAGGACATCTTGCGCGTGAAGTCGCGCTGGATCCCCTCCTCCAGGTCGCGCTTGCTGCGTCGGTCGGGCCCTCCCGGGGCGGCACTGTCCATGCCGGCGATCTTAGGGGTGGGGTCAGCGCGACCGCGGACGGATGCTGACGAGGTGGGACACGACGCCCGGCACCCAGCCGGTCTCGCCGCGCATCCACCGCGCACCGACGAGGTTGTGCGGCACGACCACCGTGTCGGCACGTGCCGCCACGAGGCCGAGGTCGGTGCCGAAGACGTCGGTGACGACGGCCCAGTCCCGCGCGCTGTGGCGCGCGAGGTGCTCGCCGATGGCCACGGCATACGTCTCGACGACGACGTCCGGCCCCTCTCCCGAGCCACCCTCGTCGGCCCAGCGGCGGTAGGCCGTGTCGTAGTGGGCGCCGATCGACGCGAGGTCGTCGACGTCCACCCCTTCAGCGGCGGCGTGCTCGAGCGCCGAGGCGATGCGGTCCCGCTCCTCGTCACCGAGCGGCACCGCGACCGGGCGCCCGGAGACGTCGGGGCCGAGCGCGTCGTCCGGGTCCTCGCCGACGTCGGGCTCCAGGCCCGCGGGCTCGTCGGTGTCGTCCTTGCCCTTGCGCGAGAACAGTCCCATGCCCGCCAATCTAGTGGCTCGGGCCCACCCCGGGTCAGGTCAGCCGAAGGTGTCCGGGTCGGGGCCGGTGCGCGTGCCCCGGTCGAGGCCCGCGAGGGCCTCGAGGTCGTCGTCCCCGAGGCGGAAACCGAAGATCTCGACGTTCTCCGCGATGCGGGCCGGGGTCACCGACCGCGTCAGCACGACGTTGCCGAGCTCGACGTGCCAGCGCAGCACGAGCTGGGCCGGCGTGACCGAGTGCTTGGCGGCGAGGTCGCGGACGACCGGGTCGTCGAGCAGGCCGGCGCGCACGGCGAGCGGGCTCCAGGCCTCGGTGACGATGCCGTGCTCGGCATGGAAGCCGCGCAGCTCACGCTGCTGGAGGTAGGGGCTCAGCTCGACCTGGTTGACCGACGGCAGGACTCCGGTCTCGTCGAGCAGGCGCTGGAGGTGGGGCACCTGGAAGTTGCAGACACCGACCGAGCGGACCCGGCCCTCGCCCTGGAGCTCGAGCATCGCCCGCCACGCGTCGACGTAGGCGTTCTGCTGGGGCGCCGGCCAGTGGATGAGGTAGAGGTCGAGGACCTCGATGCCGAGGCGCTGCATCGACGCGTCGAAGGCGGCGGCGACGTTCGTGTGGTCGTCGTTCCAGACCTTCGTCGTGACGAAGACGCCGTCGCGGTCGACGTCCTCGCGGGCGAGGACCCGGCCGACGCCCTCCTCGTTGCCGTAGATCCGGGCGGTGTCGATGTGGCGGTAGCCGTCGTCGAGGGCCTGCCCGAAGGCGGCGTCGACGGCACGGTCCGGGACCTCCCAGACGCCGAAGCCGATCTGCGGGATGGCCAGGCCGGGGGTGGAGGCGTGGCCGAGGTCGAGGGTCGGGGCGGACTCGTGTGTCGTCATGCCGTCCACGCTAGGTCGAGGCGGACCGAGGCGGTGTGCGCGACCTCACTCCGAGACGACCGGGAATACGCCGGATGACGCCGAATTGACGTGACGTCAGCCCGATAGAGTCCGATCCATGGCACCCATCAGCAAGGTACTGATCGCAAACCGTGGTGAGATCGCCGTCCGCATCGCGCGGGCGTGCGCGGACAGTGGGATCGCCTCGGTCGCGGTCTACGCCGACCCGGACCGGGATGCCCTGCACGTCAAGGTCGCCGACGAGGCGTACGCCCTCGGGGGCTCGACCCCCGGTGAGAGCTACCTCGTCCAGGAGAAGCTGCTCGACGTCGCCCGTCAGGCCGGGGCGGACGCGGTCCACCCCGGCTACGGCTTCCTCGCCGAGAACGCGTCGTTCGCCCAGGCCGTCATCGACGCCGGGCTGGTCTGGATCGGCCCCGGACCGCAGGCCATCGACTCGCTGGGCGACAAGGTCAAGGCGCGCCACATCGCCACGAAGGCCGGCGCACCGCTCGTGCCCGGCACGAAGGATCCCGTCTCCGGGGCCGACGAGGTCGTCGAGTTCGCCAAGGAGCACGGCCTGCCCGTGGCGATCAAGGCGGCCTACGGCGGCGGCGGACGCGGCCTCAAGGTCGCCCGCGCGATGGAGGAGATCCCCGACCTCTACGACTCGGCCGTCCGCGAGGCCGTGACGGCGTTCGGCCGTGGCGAGTGCTTCGTCGAGCGCTTCCTCGACCACCCACGCCACGTCGAGACCCAGTGCCTCGCCGACCAGCACGGCAACGTCGTCGTCGTCTCGACCCGCGACTGCTCGCTCCAGCGCCGCAACCAGAAGCTCGTCGAGGAGGCCCCCGCGCCCTTCCTCACCGAGGAGCAGCACACCGAGCTGCTCCGCGCGAGCAAGGCGATCCTCAAGGAGGCCGGCTACGTCGGCGCCGGGACGTGCGAGTTCCTCGTCGGGCCGGCCGGCGACATCAGCTTCCTCGAGGTCAACACGCGCCTGCAGGTCGAGCACCCCGTGACCGAGGAGGTCACCGGCATCGACCTCGTGCGCGAGCAGTTCCGCATCGCGAACGGCGAGTCCCTCGACTACGGCGACCCCGAGCCCCACGCCCACTCGATCGAGTTCCGGATCAACGGCGAGGACGCCGGCCGGGGCTTCCTCCCGGCCCCGGGCACCGTGAGCCGCATGGTCGTGCCGCAGGGCCCCGGCGTGCGCTGGGATGCCGGCATCGTCGAAGGCGACACGGTCGCCGGCGCGTTCGACTCCATGATCGCCAAGCTCGTCATCACCGGCCGCACCCGCGAGCAGGCCATCGAGCGCTCCCGTCGGGCGCTGGCTGAGCTGACCATCGAGGGCATGCCGACGGTCGTCCCCTTCCACCGCGCGGTCGTCGCCGACCCGGCCTTCGCACCGGCCGACGGCGCGCCGTTCACGATCCACACCCGCTGGATCGAGACGGAGTTCGACAACACCATCGAGGCGTATGCCGGCCCGGCGGCCGACACGGCCGAGGCGGAGGAGCGCCAGACCGTCGTCGTCGAGGTCGGCGGCAAGCGCCTCGAGGTCTCGCTCCCGGGCGGCCTCTCGCTCGGTGGTGGCGGGGGCGCCTCCGCGGCGAAGAAGAAGGCGCCCAAGCGGTCTGGCGGTGGCAAGTCCGGTGGCGCCGCCTCCGGCGACTCCCTCACGGCCCCGATGCAGGGCACCATCGTCAAGATCGCCGTCGAGGAGGGTGCGACCGTCGCGGCGGGCGACCTCGTCATCGTCCTCGAGGCGATGAAGATGGAGCAGCCGATCACGGCCCACAAGGCCGGTGTCGTCTCGGGCCTGACCGCGAAGGTCGGCGAGACCGTCACGTCGGGCGCCGTGCTCGCCGAGATCGCGGACGTCGTCGAGGCCTGAACGACGCAGAACGGACAACGACGAGGGCCGACCTGCCGCGAGGCAGGTCGGCCCTCGTGCGTGCGCCTCCGGGTGAGCGGCGCTCGCGTCAGCCCTGCCTGGCTGGCGGGTCGCCGAGGGTGATGTCACCCTCGCCCGATCCGGGCAGGTTGGGGTCGGGGACGCCGGGCAGGTCCTGCTCACCCGCGGGCTCGCCGGCTGGCGGGATCTCCGATGGTCCTGGTCCACCGGGCAGGTGGGGGTCGACGGGGGCCGGGTCGGTCGGGTCGACCGGGGGCCTCGGCTCGGTGGGTCCCGGAGCGGGCGCCGGGGTCGGGGTCGGGGTGGGCACGGGTTCCGGTGTGGGCGCAGGCGCCGGGGTCGGAGCCGGCTCGGGCGTCGGAGCCGGGGCGGGGCTCGGCGCCGGCGCGGGCGGGGGCGGCGGCTCAGGGGCGCCGGGCGGCTGAGTGCCCTCCGCGTCGGCTGGCAGCCCGAGGCTCTCCTTGAGCGTGTCGGTGCCCTGGTCGACCTGGTCTGCGTACTTGCCGCCGGTGCGCTCGTTGATGAGCTCCTCGGCCTTGTCGAGACCCTGCTCGGCCTGCTCGGGGTGACCCTTGACGAAGTCCTTGGCCTTCTGGATCCAGTCGCTCACTGCGTGTGCCTCCACGGTCCGACCTGCCCAGGAACGTCCGACCCGCGGCCCGGGCGACCTCCCTGACGTGGCGACGACGCCGCCACCGTCCCGACGCTACGCCTCTGGCACACTGCACGTGTGTTTGCGACCCTCACCACTGCCACGGCCGAGCAGCCCGTCTTCTCCGTGGCGAACCTCGTCATCCTCATCGTCGTGGCGGCGATCCTCTACCCGCTCCAGAAGAAGCTGCGCCAGGTGGTCTCGCGCCGCCGACGCGAGCGGTGGGCCGAGGAGGACCGGCGCGCAGACCTCGAGCGCGGTCCGGCAGACCGGCCGGCGCCGGGCGACGAGCAGCCCTGAGCCACCGACGGCGTATGCCGTCCGCCCGAGTCCCGCGGCGACGCTGGCCTGCGCCTCGTCCCGCGTCGTCCCGCGTCGTCCCGCGCGGGTGTCAGTCGGACTGGTGCAGCTGGCGCGCCGCCTCGGCGATCGAGCCGGCGAGCGAGGGATAGACCGTGATGGTGCTCGACACCTGGTCGACGCTGAGCCGGTTCTGCACGGCCAGCGCCACGGGGTAGATCAGCTCTGAGGCCTTCGGCGCGACGACGACGCCGCCGAGCACCGTGCCGTAGCCCTTGCGGCAGAAGAGCTTGACGAAGCCGTCGCTGATGCCCTGCATCTTGGCGCGCGGGTTGCGGGCGAGCGGCAGGGTGACCGACTCGACCTCGGGTGACTCGTCGGCGGCGTTCTGGCTGATGCCGACCGTCGCGATCTCGGGCTCGGTGAAGATGTTGGCGGCGACCCCCCGGACGTTGAGCGGCGACACGGCGTCGCCGAGCGCGTGCCACATGGCGATGCGGCCCTGCATGGCCGCGACCGACGCGAGGGGCAGCACCCCGGTGCAGTCGCCCGCCGCGTAGACGCCGCCGGCACTGGTGCGCGAGACGCGGTCGACCTGGACGTGTCCGGAGGGGCTGAGCTCGACGCCGGCCTCCTCGAGGCCGAGGCCCGCAGTGTTGGGCACGGACCCGACGGCGAGCAGCGCGTGCGAGCCCTCGACCGTGCGGCCGTCGACGAGGGTCACGACGACGCCGTCGGCGGTGCGCTCGACCGAGGCCGCACGCGACTTGTTGAGGACCTCCATGCCGCGCTTGCGGAAGACGTCCTCGATGACGGTGGCGGCGTCGGCGTCCTCGCCGGGCAGCACCCGGTCACGGGAGGAGACGAGGACGACCTGGGAGCCGAGGCCGAGGTAGGCCTGGGCGAGCTCGGCGCCGGTGACACCGGAGCCGATGACGATGATGCGCTCGGGCAGCTCCTCGAGGGAGTAGATCTGCTGCCAGGTGAGGATGCGCTCGCCGTCGGGCCGCATCGTGTCCATGACGCGGGGCGCAGCGCCCGTGGCGACGAGGACGACGTGGGCGGTGAGCTCCCGCGTCGTGCCGTCGGCGAGCTCGGCGACGACGCGCTCGCGACCGGCGAGCCGGGCGGTGCCGCGCAGGACCGTGACACCGACCTGCTCGAGGCTGCCCTGGATGTCAGCGCTCTGGGCGGCCGCGAGCTCGAGGATCCGGTCGTTGACGGTGTGCGCCTGGGCGACGGCGTCGGACACCTCGTCACCGTCGTCGTCCTGCAGACGCACGCCGAGGCGCGAGGCCGTCTCGAAGTCGGACATGTAGTCGGCGGTCGCGATGAGGGCCTTGCTCGGCACGCAGTCCGTGAGGACCGCCGCGCCGCCGAGGCCGTCCTTCTCGACGATCGCGACCCGCGCCCCGAGCTGGGCCGCGACGAGGGCCGCCTCGTAGCCGCCGGGGCCGCCGCCGATGATGACAACGGATGTCTCGCGCGTGATCACGGGACCATCCAACCATCCCCCGCGCCGAGGCCCGGCCGGCCCCCGAGCCGCCGCCCGGGGAGCGGTTCCTGCGCCGCGACGACCTCGCTAGAGTCCTGAGCGTGACCAGTTCCCACCGCGATCTCAGCGACCCCTCCACCGACCCCTTCGACGTCGCCGCCGACGCCGCCGCCGTCATCGCCGAGCGCACCGGCGTCGACCACCACGACGTCGCGCTCGTGCTCGGCTCGGGCTGGAGCCAGACCGCCGACCTCATCGGTGAGACGCTCGCGACCGTCGACAACGCCGACGTCCCCGGCTTCCACAAGGCCGCCGTCGCCGGCCACTCCGGCAGCATGCGCTCGGTCGCCATCGGCGACACCGGCCGCCGGGCCCTCGTCTTCGGCACCCGCACCCACTTCTACGAGGGACGCGGCGTGCGGGCGGTCGTCCACGGTGTGCGCACCGCGAAGGCCGCGGGCTGCTCGACGGTCGTCCTGACCAACGGGTGCGGCGGCCTCAACCCGGCCTGGGCGCCCGGCACCCCGGTCCTCATCCGCGACCACATCAACCTCACCGCGCACTCCCCCATCGAGGGTGCGAACTTCGTCGACCTCACCGACCTCTACACCCCGCGGCTGCGCGACCTCGCCCGCGAGGTCGACCCCGACCTCGACGAGGGCGTCTACGTCCAGTTCCGCGGCCCACACTACGAGACCCCGGCCGAGGTGCAGATGGCCAAGGTCATCGGCGGCGACCTCGTCGGCATGTCGACGAGCCTCGAGGCGATCGCCGCGCGTCAGGCCGGGCTCGACGTCCTCGGCATCTCGCTCGTCACCAACCTCGCCGCGGGCATCTCGGACCAGCCGCTGAGCCACGCGGAGGTGCTCGAGGCCGGCCAGGCCGCCGCCGAACGGTGCGGTCGCCTGCTCGCAGCAGTCGTGGGGCGTCTCTGATGACGACCGTCGACACGACCGAGACGTTGTATGCCGCGGCGCGCGCGTGGCGCGACGACGACCCCGACCCGACGACGCGTGACGAGCTCGATGCCGTCCTCGGGCGGGCCGCCGCGGGAGACGCGGAGGCCGCCGCCGACCTCGCCGACCGCATGGCGGGCCTGCTCGAGTTCGGGACCGCGGGCCTGCGCGGGGCCCTCGGCGCCGGCCCCAACCGGATGAACCGCAGCGTCGTCATCCGCGCGGCAGCCGGCCTCACGGCATACCTCAAGGACGAGGGGCGCGCCGGCGAGGCGCCGACCGTCGTCGTCGGCTTCGACGCGCGCTACAACTCCGACGTCTTCGCCCGCGACACGGCCGCGGTCGTCGTCGCGGCCGGCGGTCGGGCGCTGCTGCTGCCCCAGCCCCTTCCGACGCCGGTCCTCGCGTTCGCGATCCGCCACCTCGGCGCCGATGCCGGCGTCATGGTGACGGCGAGCCACAACCCGCCTCAGGACAACGGCTACAAGGTCTACCTCGGCGATGGCAGCCAGATCGTGCCGCCGGCCGACGCCCAGATCGCCGCCCACATCGGTCGCGTCGAACGGGTGGCCGACGTGCCCCGCGTGTCGGAGGGCTGGGAAACGCTGGGCGACAACCTCCTCGAGGACTACGTCGACGCCGTCGTCAGCGTCGTCGACCCGCACTCACCGCGCGACCTGCGCATCGTCCACACGAGCCTGCACGGCGTCGGCCACGGCACGGTGCACACGGCCTTCGTCCAGGCGGGCTTCGCGGCCCCGGTCGTCGTCGACGAGCAGGCCGTGCCGGACCCGGACTTCCCGACCGTCGCCTTCCCGAACCCCGAGGAGAAGGGTGCGATCGACCTCGCGCTCGCCCGTGCGCGCGCCGTCGGCTGCGACCTCGTCATCGCCAACGACCCCGATGCCGACCGCTGCGCCGCCGCCGTGCTCGATCCGGCGCTCGGCGACTGGCGGATGCTGCGCGGCGACGAGGTGGGGGCACTGCTCGGCGCGCACATCGTGCAGCGAGGTGTCTCGCGCCGCGACGTCTTCGCCAACTCCATCGTGTCCTCGCGCCTGCTCGCGTCGATCGCCAAGGCGGCCGGGCTCGCCCACGAGGAGACGCTGACCGGCTTCAAGTGGATCTCCCGCGTCGACCGGCTGCGCTACGGCTATGAGGAGGCGCTCGGCTACTGCGTCGCCCCGCAGCTCGTCCGCGACAAGGACGGCGTCAGCGCCGCCCTCCTGCTCGCCGAGCTCGCGGCCGGCCTCAAGGCGCAGGGTCGCACCCTCATCGACCTGCTCGACGACCTCGCGATCGAGCACGGCGTCCACGCGACCGACTCGTTTGCGGTGCGCGTCTCGGACCTCGCCCAGACCGACACCCTCATGGGCCGCCTGCGCGCCGAGCCACCCACCACCGTGGCCGGCGTCGACGTCGCCCGCGTCGACGACCTCGCGGAGGGCGACGGTGGGCTGCCGCCGACCGAGGGACTGCGCTACCACCTCGCCGACCGCTCGCGGGTCGTCGTCCGCCCGAGCGGCACCGAGCCCAAGGTGAAGGTCTACCTCGAGGTCATCGAGCCGGTGGCCGGTCCGGCGTCGCTCGGGGAGTCCCGTGCGGTCGCCGAGACGCGCCTCGCCCGGGTCCGGGCCGACCTGGAACGCCTCACGTCCCTGTGACGCCGCTCCACGCGTACGCCATCGACGGCGTACGCGTGGGGCCGGGTCACCCTGGCCCGTCGGAGCGGGCCCCGTCAGAGCGGGCCCCGTCAGACGACGAACGTGCCGATGACGAAGAACGCGAGGCCGACGAGGAGCAGGCCGACGGACGCCGGGTCCCAGACCTGGTGCGCGATGCGTGGCGTCCGACCGTCCTTGCGCTTGCGGTCGGCGCTCATCCGGGCCTCGACCTCGGCCGCGACGGCCTGCGCCTCGACCTTCGACTTCGCCGGCTCCTCGGTGGTCCCCTTGCCCCGCACTTTGTTGGCGCCCACGGTCAGCATGCCGCGGCCGTACCTCGGACGACCGGGGTCGGCCGGCACCCCCCACGCGGTGTAGCGGCGGCCGTCCGCCACGACCTCGAGCGCCCAGCGTGACCTGACCTCGCTGATGGCCGGCCACGTGACGTCGACGACCCGCAGCGGGTTGACGAGTCGGATCCCCTCGGCGTGGATGACGACGCAGGGGCGCACGACGAAGAGCCACAGGAGCACGAGTGCGAGCACCACGGTCGAGATGAGCGTCCAGCTGCGCGGCTCGGTCAGCACTCCGGGGACGAGCAGGGCGACGCCGGCCGCCGCGCCGATGACGCCGACGGTGACCGACGAGCCGGGCCGGAGCGTGCGGGCATCGCGCAGGGCGACGCGCTCGGGATGCTCCTCGGCGGGTGAGTCGGAGGGCAGCGGGGACACGTCGGGGCTCACGGACAGACTCTCTCACGCGTCACGGGCCGTCTCGATAGGTGGATAGACTCCCGTGGTGACAGTTAGCACCACGACGCGCACCGCGCAGGACCTCACCGCGCAGGCGCGGGACGTCCTCGGGGTGTCGCGCCTGACGAACCATGCCCTCACCTCCTGGCTGCACGGCCTGCCCGGAGTCGACCAGGTCGGCTGCGAGGCGCGGGCCGCGTCCCTCGGCACCCGCTCGATCAAGACGACGAGCAAGGCCTGGGCGATCGACACCGCCATCGGGATGATCGACCTGACCACCCTCGAGGGCTCCGACACGGTCGGCAAGGTCCGGTCCCTGTGCGCCAAGGCCCTCGTGCCCGACCCGCTCGACCCCACGACGCCGCGTCCCGCCGCCATCTGCGTCTACGGCGACATGGTCGCGACCGCGAAGGCCGCGCTCGCCGATAGCGGCATCCACGTCGCCGCGGTGGCGACGGCCTTCCCGTCCGGTCGCGCGAGCATGCCGGTCAAGCTGGCCGACACCCGCGACGCCGTCGAGGCCGGCGCCGACGAGATCGACATGGTCATCGACCGCGGTGCGTTCCTCTCGGGTGACTACCTCACCGTCTTCAACCAGATCACCGAGGTCAAGCAGGCCTGCGGCACGGCGCACCTCAAGGTCATCATGGAGACCGGCGAGCTCGTCACCTACGACAACGTCCGCCGCGCCTCGTACCTCTCGATGCTCGCGGGCGGTGACTTCATCAAGACCTCCACGGGCAAGGTGCAGCCCGCCGCCACCCTGCCCGTCACGCTCATCATGCTCGAGGCCGTGCGCGACTGGCGCGACCTCACCGGCAGCCAGGTCGGCGTCAAGCCGGCCGGTGGCATCAAGACGACCAAGGACGCCATCAAGTACCTCGTCATGGTCAGCGAGATCGCCGGCGACGACTGGCTCTCGCCCGAGTGGTTCCGCTTCGGTGCCTCGAGCCTGCTCAACGACCTCATCCTCCAGCGTCAGAAGCTCGCCACGGGTGCCTACTCCGGCGCCGACTACGTGACGATCGACTGACTGTGACTGCCTGACTGACCGACCGCGCCTCACACGACAGCGCCCACGAAAGACACCCTGATGCCGAAGTTCGAGTACGCCCCAGCGCCGGAGTCGCGCGCCATCGTCACGATCGAGAAGTCCTACGGTCTCTTCATCGACGGTGCGTTCACGCGTCCCAAGGCGACCTTCCCCACCGTCAACCCCGCCGACGAGACGGTCCTCGCCGAGGTGAGCCAGGCCGGCCCCAAGGACGTCGACAAGGCCGTCGCCGCGGCCCGCCGCGCCTACGAGGGCGTCTGGGGCCGGATGAGCGGCGCCGAGCGCGGCAAGTACCTCTTCCGCATCGCCCGCATCCTGCAGGAGCGCGCCCGCGAGTTCGCCGTCCTCGAGTCGCTCGACAACGGCAAGCCGATCAAGGAGACCCGCGACTTCGACGTGCCGACCGCCGCCGCGCACTTCTTCTACCACGCAGGCTGGGCCGACAAGCTGGAGTATGCCGGGCTGGGTGCTCCCGGGGACGCGCCGGCCCGCGCGCACGGTGTCGTCGCACAGATCGTCCCGTGGAACTTCCCGCTGCTCATGCTCGCGTGGAAGGTGGCGCCGGCGCTGGCCACCGGCAACACGGTGGTGCTCAAGCCCGCCGAGACCACTCCGCTCAGTGCGCTGCTCTTCGCCGAGGTGTGCCAGCAGGCCGACCTGCCCGCCGGAGTCGTCAACATCGTCACGGGTGACGGCCGCACCGGTCAGGCGCTCGTCGAGCACCCTGACGTCGACAAGATCGCCTTCACCGGCTCGACCGAGGTCGGCAAGATCATCGCCCGGTCGATCGCCGGGACCGCCAAAAAGGCCACCCTCGAGCTCGGTGGCAAGGCCGCCAACATCATCTTCGACGACGCGCCCATCGAGCAGGCCGTCGAGGGCATCGTCGGTGGCATCTTCTTCAACCAGGGCCAGGTCTGCTGCGCCGGCTCGCGCCTGCTCGTCCAGGAGAACATCCACGACCAGGTCATCGCCAAGCTCAAGCGGCGCCTGCAGACGCTGCGCGTCGGCGACCCCCTCGACAAGAACAGCGACCTCGGCGCGATCAACTCGCGCGAGCAGCTCGACCGCATCACGATGCTCGTCGACGCGGGGGTCGCCGAGGGTGCCGAACGCTGGAGCCCGGCATGCACGTTGCCCACCAAGGGCTTCTGGTACCCGCCCACGCTGCTGACCGGCGTCTCGCAGACGCACCGCGTCGCGACCGAGGAGATCTTCGGCCCGGTCCTGACCGTTCTGACCTTCCGCACGCCCCAGGAGGCGGTGGCGAAGGCCAACAACTCCGCCTACGGCCTCTCCGCCGGTGTCTGGACCGAGAAGGGCTCGCGCATCCTCTGGATGGCTGACCAGCTCAAGGCCGGCGTCGTCTGGGCCAACACCTTCAACCGCTTCGACCCCAGCTCGCCGTTCGGCGGCTACAAGGAGTCGGGCTACGGCCGCGAGGGCGGTCGCCACGGCCTCGAGGCCTATGTCACCACCGCCCCTTCGACCCTGACGGGAGCCGCCCGATGAGCCGCCTCGACGTGCGCAAGACCTACAAGCTCTACATCGGGGGCAAGTTCCCGCGCAGCGAGTCCGGGCGCTCCTACGAGGTCGTCTCGGCCTCGGGCGAGTTCCTCGCCAACGCGGCCATGGGCTCGCGCAAGGACGTCCGCGACGCGGTCGTCGCCGCGCGTGCCGCCCTGCCCGGCTGGTCGGGTGCCACCGCCTACAACCGCGGGCAGGTGCTCTACCGCGTCGCCGAGGTGCTCGAGGGTCGCCGCGCCCAGTTCGTCGAGGAGGTCGCCGCGAGCGAGGGCCTGACGGCTCGCGCGGCGGGTGCCGTCGTCGACGCCGCGATCGACCGTGTCGTCTGGTACTCCGGGTGGACCGACAAGATCGCCCAGGTGCTCGGCAACCTCAACCCGGTCGCCGGACCGTTCTTCAACGTGTCGGCTCCCGAGCCGACGGGTGTCGTGGGAGTGCTTGCGCCGCAAGCCTCCTCGCTGCTCGGGCTCGTGTCCGTCGTGGCCCCGGTCATCGCGTCGGGCAACACGGCCGTCGTCGTGTCGTCGGCCGCTCGTCCGCTGCCGGCGGTGACCTTCAGCGAGGTGCTCGCGACGTCCGACGTGCCCGGTGGCGTCGTCAACATCGTCACGGCACAGACCGCCGAGGTCGCCACGTGGCTCGCGGCGCACCGCGACGTCAACGCCATCGACCTCACCGGTGTCGCCGGCGCCGAGGGCGTCGACTGGGCCGCGCTCGAGGCGGAGGCCGCCGGCAACCTCAAGCGCGTCTACCGACCGGCTCTGGCCGACGGCGCTCCCGTCGAGCCCGACTGGAACGCCGACCCCGGTCTCGGTCGCATCCGGGCCTTCGTCGAGACGAAGACCGTCTGGCACCCCAAGGGTCTCTGACCCGGTCCCTGGACCTGGTGGAGGAGGGCGAGGTGGCGTCGGTCGACCACCGCTCGGGCGACACCGCGGGCGAGCAGCCCGCGGGTCGGACCGGCACCGACCCCGCCGGTGCGCCGGCGACCGGCGGGACCGGCCGTGACCGCCGCCGCGTCATCCTCCTGACCGGACCGAGCGGAGCCGGCAAGAGCCGGCTCTCGGCACGCCTCAGCACCACCCACGGGTGGCCGGTCGTGCGGCTCGACGACTTCTACCGCGAGGCGAGCGACCCGCAGCTGCCCCGCTCCCCCCTGGGCATCCCCGACTGGGACCACGCCGACTCGTGGGACGCCCAGGCCGCGGTCGAGGCGCTGCGGAAGCTGGTCGACGACGGCCGCGTCGAGGTGCCCGTCTACGACATCGGCGCCTCTGCGGTGACGGGTCGGCACGTCGTGGAGGCCCGCCCCACCGACTTCGTCCTCGCCGAGGGGCTCTTCGCGGGACGTCTCGTCGAGCCGCTGCGCCGGGAGGGACTGCTCGCCGATGCCCTGTGCGTGCGCCAGAACCGCAGCCTGACGGCCCTGCGCCGCTTCGTGCGTGACCTCTCAGAGCGTCGCAAGCCGCCTCACATCCTCGTGCGCCGTGGGCTCGCCCTGTGGCGCGACGAGCCCCGGGTCGTCGCACAGGCACGCGCAGACGGCGCCCGCTGCCTGCATCCCCGACAGGCGGAGTCCGAGCTCGGCACCCTCCTCGGGGTCGGTGCCTCGACGTGAGGCTCGTCGGTCTGCTCGGAGGCATGAGCTGGGAGTCGAGCGCGGAGTACTACCGCCTCGCCAACGAGATGGTCCGTGAGCGGGTCGGCGGCCTGGCCTCGGCGCGACTGCTCCTGCACTCCGTCGACTTCGCCGAGGTCGAGCGGCTCCAGGCGGAGGACCGCTGGGACGAGGCCGGCGCGCTGCTCGCGACGGCGGCCGCGGGACTGGAGGCCGGCGGGGCCGAGCTGCTCGTGCTGTGCACCAACACCATGCACAAGGTGGCTCCCGCCATCGAGGCTGCCGTCTCGATCCCCCTGCTGCACATCGGCGACGTGACCGCGCGGGCAGTGCGCGCTGCGGGCCTCGAACGAGTCGGTCTGCTCGCCACCTCCTACACGATGGAACAGGACTTCCTGCGCGAGCGTCTCGCTGGTCACGGGCTCACCGTGCTCGTGCCCGACGGCGGCGACCGCGCGGTGGTCCACCGCATCATCTACGAGGAGCTGTGCCTCGGCGTCGTGACCGAGGAGTCCCGGCAGGCCTACCGCGACGTCATCGCGCGGCTCGTCGCTGCCGGCGCCGAGGGTGTCATCCTCGGCTGCACCGAGATCGAGCTGCTCGTCGACCAGTCCGACGCGGACGTGCCGGTCTTCCCGACGACGCGCCTGCACGTCGAGGCCGCCGTCGACGCCGCGCTCGCGGACGACTGACCTCTCTGTCCCTCACGCCACACGGCCGGTTCGAGGTGATCGCGCGCCCCCAGCGGGCGTCACGGTCACCTCGGACCGGGCGAGGTACGGACGCTCTCAGGCGATGGGCGGGGCCTGGTAGCCGAGGGCTGCGTAGCCTGGCTTGATGACGTCGTCGATGAGTGCCAGACGCTCGTCGAAGGGGATGAAGGCCGACTTCATGGCGTTGATCGTCACCCAACGCAGGTCCTCGAGGGTCCAGCCGGCCTCGTCGCGCAGCAGGGCCGCCTCCTTGCTCATCGACGTGTCGCTCATGAGCCGGTTGTCGGTGTTGAGCGTGACGCGGAAGCGCAGGCGACGCAGCAGCGTGATCGGGTGCAGCGCGATCGACGGCGCCGCGGAGGTCTGCAGGTTGCTGCTCGGGCACATCTCGAGGGGGATGCGCTTGTCGCGCACGTAGGCCGACAGGCGCCCCAGACGCACGCGGTCCAGCTCGAGCGACGTCAGCGCGTCGGCCTCGTCCTTGTTCCCCTCGACCCACTGCGCGAAGGGTGCGCCGTCGATGGTGATGTCGTCGACGATGCGGACACCGTGACCGAGACGGTCCGCGCCGCACCACTGGATCGCCTCCCAGATCGACGGCAGACCGAAAGCCTCCCCGGCGTGGATCGTGAAGTGGAAGTTCTCGCGGCGGAGGTACTCGAACGCGTCGAGGTGACGGGTGGGCGGATAGCCGGCCTCTGCGCCGGCGATGTCGAAGCCGGACACGCCCTCGTCGCGGTAGCGGATCGCGAGCTCCGCGATCTCGGTCGACTTCGCCGCGTGGCGCATCGCCGTGAGCAGCGAGGTGACCCGGATCGGGTGACCGGCGGCCGCCGCCTTGGCCTCTCCGTCGCGCAGACCGGCGTTGACGGCCTCGACGACTCCCTCGAGCGTCAGACCCCGGGTCAGGTGCTGCTCCGGCGCATAGCGGCTCTCGGCGTAGACCACGCCGTCGGAAGCCAGGTCCTGGGCGCACTCGCTCGCGACCCGGAACAGGCCCTCGCGCGTCTGCATGACGGCCAGGGTGTGGTCGAAGGTCTCGAGGTAGCGCGGGAGCGACCCCGAGTCGGCGCTCTCACGGAACCACGTGCCGAGGGCGGCCGCCTCGGTCTCGGGCAGGGCGTCGTAGCCGACGTCCGCGGCCAGCTCGATGATCGACTGGGGGCGCAGGCCGCCGTCGAGATGATCGTGGAGCAGGACCTTGGGAGCGCGCAGCACGTCGTCCGAGCTCACGACGCGTCCCCGGCCGCCGTGTCGGCGTCCTCCTCGCGATGGACCGAGTCCGGGCTGAAGGCCGGCAGGCAGACGGCGACGTACTCCGCGCCCTCGGGACCGCACGAGTAGCGGATGCGCTCACCGCCGCGCGTGATCACCGACTGGCCTGCGCCCACCTCGAGCGTGCCGCCGTCGTGGTCGATGAGCACCGTGCCGGCGAGAACGAGCGTGATCTCGTCGAACTCGGGGGCCTGGAAGGGCTCGGACCATCCGGCCGGCGCCACCATGCGAGCGACCGAGACCGAGCCCTGCAGACGGGCGTCAGGAGTGTTGACGGCACCGATGTGCTCGTCGATGACCTTGCCACCGGGAACGGGGATGCGGGTCGGGGAGGGGATGAGTTCAGGCACGGACCAACCCTAGTCCCTCCGACTTGGACGCCCCATCCCCTGACGGTGAGCGGCCCGACGGGGATCGGACCGGTGTCGGAACGGCAGAGCCACACCGTCAAAAGGGGCATGGAAATGCGACAACCCCGCCAACGGTGTTGGCGGGGTTGTCGTGAATGGTTGTCCGGCTGCGTCCTACTCTCCCACACCGTCACCAGTGCAGTACCATCGGCGCTGAAGGGCTTAGCTTCCGGGTTCGGAATGGAGCCGGGCGTTTCCC
>NZ_LMIW01000012.1 GCF_001429185.1 Terrabacter sp. Root85 | reverse complement strand
GCCAAAGGCCAAACCCGACGAACCGAGATCTACGACAACCTCATCACCAGCCTCGACACCACCGAAGCCTCTTGACACCGATCACCCACATAATGCCGATGACAGGATGCCGTTCGAGGAGAAATAGTTGGTCTAGCCCGGATTCCAGCAGGCATCATCATGAGGCTCATGAAGATCCCGGCGCTGGACGGCATCCACCATTTGAAGGTGCATGTGACCGACGTTCGTCGGTGGGCGCGATGGTAGACGCGCACTCTCGGCTATGAACCCCTGATGGAGTTCGTTGAGGGTTCGCGGCTGGTCGACTACGGGATGAGCCACCCACACGGGGGCACGCTCTTGACCTTGCGGCTCGACCATCGGAGACGATGGTCAGAGACGCACGCCGAGAAGCGCATCCAGCGCGCGTCCGAGCACACCGGGAGCGCCCGGGTCGTCGCCCCCGCGGGTCAGCGACTGGCTGGCCCAGCGGTCGACGGCCTCGAGGGCCCTTGGGCTGTCGAGGTCGTCGGCGAGGGCCGCCCGGATGTCGTCGACCGTCTGGTCGGCGACGGGTCCGCCGTTGCCCGACAGCGCCTCGCGCCACGTGGCGAGCCGCTGCTGCGCCTCGACGACCTGGCTGTCGGTCCACATCCAGTCGTGCGCGTGGTGGCGGGCGAGCAGCGCCAGCCGGATCGCCATCGGGTCGACCCCGTCGCGACGCAGCTGTGAGACGAGGACGAGGTTGCCCTTGCTCTTGCTCATCTTCTCGCCGTCGAGGCCCACCATTCCCTGGTGCACGAAGGACCCGGCGAACGACTCGGAGCCGCTGAGCGCACGGCCGTGCGCCGAGCTCATCTCGTGGTGCGGGAAGACGAGGTCCGTGCCGCCACCCTGGACGTCGACGGGGATGCCGAGGTGGTCGAGCGCGATGCAGGCGCACTCGATGTGCCACCCGGGACGACCGGAGCCGAGGCTGCCGCCGTCCCACTCGGGCTCGCCCTCGCGGTGAGCGCGCCACAGCAGGGCATCGAGGCGGTTGCGTTTGCCTTCACGGTCGGGGTCGCCGCCGCGCTCGGCGAAGACCTCCATCATGCCGGCCTCGTCGAGGTGGCTGACCGAGCCGAAGCGAGGGTCGCGGGCCACGTCGAAGTAGTGGTCCTGCGCACCCTCGCGTGACGCGTCCGGCGCCGGCACGGCATACGCCCAGCCGTCGGCGACGAGCTTCTCGATGGGACCGACGAAAGTGGGGATGCTCTCGACGGCGCCGAGGTACTCGTCGGGCGGGATGACGGCCAGGGCGGTCATGTCCTCGCGGAAGAGCGCGATCTCGCGGGTCGCGAGGTCTCGCCAGTCGACGCCGTCGCGCTCGGCCCGCTCGAGCAGCGGGTCGTCGATGTCGGTGATGTTCTGGACGTAGCGCACCGCGTGCCCGCTGTCGCGCAGGACCCGACCGAGCAGGTCGAAGGTGACGTAGGTCGCCGCGTGACCCATGTGGGTGGCGTCGTAGGGCGTGATGCCGCAGACGTAGAGGGTGACGAGGTCACCGCGGGCGGCGGGCACGAGCTCTCCGGATGCCGTGTCGCGGACTCGCACCTCGGGTGCACTGCCGGGAACCTTGGGGACGAACGGCATCGGCCAACTTCTCACGCGCAGACTCTATCCCGGCGCGCGTGACCCGTCGGGACCGGTCGGACGCGGCGCGGTCGACCACGCGCACGGCGACGCGCGCACCTCACAGCGGCGGCCACGGGACCGAGGGCCAGTCGGGGCTGGGAAAGGGGTGCACGCCGCGGTCGAGGAGCCGCCGGACGCGCTGGGCCAGGGCGTCCACGTCGTCCTCCGGGAGCAGCGCGAGGAGCCGCTGCCGCGGCTCGTCCTCGGCGAGCGCGTCCCGCAGGCGCTTCAGGCGCAAGAGGTCGTCCTCGACGATCGGCTCCCCGGCCCACCCCCACAGCACCGTGCGCAGCTTCGGGGTCGGCGAGAACGTCACGCCGTGGTCGATGGCCCAGAGGCGTCCCTCCCGGTCCCGGAGGCAGTGCGAGCCCTTGCGGTCGGAGTTGTTGAGGGCGGCGTCGAGCACGGCGAGGGACCGCACGTCGTCGGCGCCCGAGTGCACGACGGTCACGGCCGAGCCGCCGGGTGTCTCGCCGTCGAAGACCGCGTGCCAGCCGTCGGGTGTGCGCCCCTCGGGCACGAGGTCCACGACGACGTCGTCGTCGACGGGGTCGAACGGGTCACCGATCCACAGCTGCACCGAACCGGGACCGAGCGGGCCGTCGCGCAGCACGGTCGAGGGCACGACGTGCCAGCCGCCGAGCTCCGAGACCACCTGCGCCGCCACCTCCCGGCCGGCCAGCGTGCCGTCGGGGAAGTCCCACAGCGGTCGCTCGCCCCGGACCGGCTTGTAGATGACGTGACCGCCGGGGACGCTCGCGATGCGGGCGACGACAGCGAGGTTCGAGGACTCGGTGATGCGCCCGAGGACCTCGAGCTCGCCGGTCAGGTCGACCGACGGCGGGGTGCCGTCAGCGCTTGTAGCCATTGGCCCGCGGGCAGATGTGGCCCGTGGGATCGAGTGGGCTGCCGCAGAAGGGGCACGGCGGGCGGCCGGCAGCGACGAGCGCGTTGCTGCGCCGTGCGAAGGCGCGGGCCTCGGCCGGCGTCAGGGCGACCCGGATCGAGTTGCGCCCGAGCGGACCCACCTCGTCGTCGGCGTCCTCGTCGACCTCGTCGGGGTCGTGGTCGTGGCACTCGATGACGACCTTCTGCGCCTCCTCGTCCCAGGCGAGGGAGAGGGTCTGCACGTGCCAGTCCTCGTCGAACGGCGTCTGCAGCGGGTCGGTGTCCTCGGGCGCCCCACCGGGCTCGCCCGGCTCGACGGCAGCGGCGGGCGCGAGCTGGTCGAGCACGTCGTTGACGCGGTCGGCGAGGATCGAGACCTGCTGCTTCTCGACGCCCACGGTGACGACGAGAGGGCCGGTGCTCGCCTGGAGGTAGAAGGCCCGCTGGCCGGCCGGGCCGACCGTCCCGGCGACGAACCGGTCAGCGGGATCGAAGTCCTGGACCGTCATGCGCTCGACCCTATCCGACACTTCCGGGTGTCCCGGCGCCCCCGCCCACGACGGCGTCGCCCTCCTCGGCGGCCGGCTTCTCGGGCGGTCGCAGCCCCGTCAGGTCGCCCCCGACGTCGTTGAGCCGCAGCACGAACGGCTTGCGGCTCGTGTAGCGCACGACGCTCACCGAGGCCGGGTCGACGTTGATCCGCTGGAAGTCGTCGAGGTGGGCGCCGGTGGCGTGCGACAGGATCGACTTGATGACGTCACCGTGCGACACCGCGACCCAGACCGCGTCCTTGCCGTGCGTCTCGAGGATGCGTGCGTCGATCTCCCGGACCGCGCGCAGCGCCCGGTCCTGCATCTCCACCATGGACTCGGCGGGGTATGCCGCCGAGTCGGGGAAGCGCGCCTCGCTCGGTCGGTCCTGCACGACCTTCCAGAGCTCCTCCTTGGCGAGCTCCGCGATGGGTCGCCCGGTCCACGCGCCGTAGCGGCACTCCCCCAGTCCCTCGTGGATGCTGCGGGCCACGTGGTCCGGGAGCGGGGCGGCCAGCAGGTCGGCGGTCTGCACGCACCGGTCGAGCGGTGAGCTGACGACCTCGACGACGGGCAGCACTGCTGCGGCGAGCCGCTGGCCGACGGAGGCGGCTTGCGCCTCTCCGGTCTCGTCGAGGAAGACCCCGGGCATCCAGCCGGCGAGCGTACCGGCGGTGTTGGAGGTGGAGCGCCCGTGGCGCACGAAGATGACGGTGGGCACGACCGCCACCCTAGCCCGCCCCTGCACCCTCGCCCGGCGGCATACGCCAGCCTGCGAGACGTCGGCGAGCGGACGTGGTGAAGTAGGAGATGTGATCGTGGACAAGGCCATCTACCGCAACGGCCGGCGGCAGGGTTGCGGCGACCTCAGCGATGAGCTCGACGTGCTGCGCCTCACTCAGGACGGCTTCCTCTGGATCGGTCTCAAGGACCCGACCGACCAGGAGTTCGACCTCGTCAACGAGGAGCTGCACCTGCACCCGCTCGCCGTCGAGGACGCGGTCAACGGACACCAGCGGGCCAAGATCGAGAAGTACGAGTCGTCGGTGTTCGTCGTCCTCAAGACGCTGCGCTACATCGAGGCGACGAGCGACATCGAGACCGGTGAGGTCATGCTCTTCATCGGCGACCGCTTCGTCGTGACCGTCCGGCATGGTGAGGGCAACCCGCTGGCCGGCGTGCGCCAGCGCCTCGAGACCGAGCCCGAGCGCCTCGGCCACGGCGCCATGACCGTGCTCCACGCCGTCATGGACTCCGTCGTCGACAACTACCTCGTCGTCGACCGGGAGGTGCGCCGGGACCTCGAGCAGATCGAGGAGCAGGTGTTCGCCTCCCACCTCGGCGGTGACGCCAACACGATCTACCGCCTCAAGCGCGAGGTCCTCGAGTTCCGCCGGGCCAGCCAGCCGCTGGCCGACACCCTGACGCAGTTCATGGAACGCGCGCGGGGCCGTGGCCTCACGGAGGAGATGCTGCCCTTCTTCCGTGACGTCGCCGACCACCTGCGCCTCGTCAACGACCACGTCGAGTCCTACGACCGCCTCCTGACCGACGTGCTGTCGGCCCATCTCGCGAGCGTCTCGGTCAAGCAGAACGAGGACATGCGCCGGATCTCTGCCTGGGTCGCGATCGCAGCCGTGCCCACGATGATCGCCGGCATCTACGGCATGAACTTCGAGCACATGCCCGAGCTGACCGCGAGCGTCCATCTCGGCCACGGGGAGTTCCAGTACGGCTACTTCCTCGTGCTCGGGGTCATGGCGGCCGCGTGCATCGGCCTCTACCGCGCGTTCAAGCGCTCGGGCTGGCTCTAGCGACGGCGAACGGCCGGCTCCCCCGCGGGGAAGTCGGCCGTTCGTGGTCTGCGCGGGACGTCAGGTCGCGGTGATGACACCGCCCGCGAGGACGCCGGCGAGCACCACGGCGAGCGCGATGCGGTACCAGACGAAGGGCAGCAGGGTGTTGCTCGCGACGAAGCGCAGCAGCCAGGCGATCGTCGCGTAGGCCACGACGAAGGCGACGACGACCCCGACGACCACGGGGCCGACCCCCAGCGCCGAGAGGCCGTCCTTCTCCTCCACGGCCTGGAAGAGGCCCGCGGCCGTCAGTGCCGGGATCGCGAGGAAGAAGCTGAGTCGGGTGGCCGTGACGCGGTCGATGCCGCGGGCGATACCCGCGGAGATCGTCGCGCCCGAGCGGGAGACACCGGGGATGAGCGACAAGCACTGGACGAGTCCGATGACGACGCCGTCGACGGGACGCACCGAGTGCTCACCCCGGATCTCGCCGCGGGCCTCGTGGCCGGCGTAGATCCGCTCCGCGACGACCATGGCGATGCTCCACAGGAGCAGCGCGACGGCCACGACCCAGAGGCTGCGCAGGGCGCCCGAGATGAGGTCGCGCGCAAGGAACCCGACGATGCCGACCGGGATCGAGCCGATGACGACGGCCCACGCGAGGCCGTAGTCGGGATCCTTGCGCGCACCCGTGGACGTGAGGCCCCGGAACCAGGCGACCGCGAAGCGGACGATGTCGCGGAAGAAGTAGAGGAGGGTCGCCGCGATCGCGCCGAGCTGGATGACGGCGGTGTAGGCCGTCACGGCGGGGTCGTTCACCTCGAGCCCCAGGAGCTTCTCGGTGATGGTCAGGTGGGCGGTCGAGGAGATCGGAAGGTACTCGGTGAGGCCTTCGACGACGCCGAGGATGATGGCGTCGAGGTAGCTGAGGTCAGCCATGGGTCAGGGTGGGCCTTCTGCGCAGGAGGGACGGGACGGGTCGTCACCCGAAAGGGTGCGACGGCCGCTGGGCACAATGTCGCACCCTATCGACAACGCCGGCTGGGAGGCCTCGAGGAGGGCGGCGCGGAGACGAATCCCTAGGGAACGTCCGGGGCCGGCTCGTCCGACGCCCTGGCGGGCTCGAGGGCGGCGATCCCGGCGACCACCTGCAGCGTCGCGAGGGCCTGGTCGCGGGTCATGCCCCCGCCGACGGCGACGGCGAGGGTCGTGACTCCCGCCTCCTCGTAGCGACCGAGTCGTCGGGCGATTCGCTGCGGCGACCCGAGCAGCGCCGTCTCGTCGATGAACTCGAGCGGCACGGCGGCGGCGGCCTCGCGGTGGCGGCCGGCGAGGTAGAGGTCCTGGATGCGCGCCGCGTCCTCCTCGAAGCCCATCCGGCACGCGAGCTGGTTGTAGAAGTTCTGCTCGCGCGAGCCCATGCCGCCGATGTAGAGCGCGCAGTAGTCACGCACGTGGTCCGCCGCCTCCGCGACGTCGTCGACGAGGACGACGGGCGTCGTCGCCACGACGTCGAAGCCCGTCATCGGTGCGTCGGCTGGGCCTCGCACACCCCGTCGCCGTCCCGTCTCGAGAGTGGCGAGCAGGTCGGCGGCGTGCTCGGGGCTGAAGAAGATCGCGAGCCAGCCGTCGGCGATCTCGCCGGTCAGCTCGAGGTTCTTGGGACCGACCGCCGCGAGGTAGATCGGGAGGTCGGGGCGCACGGGCCGCGCGGAGAGCTTGAGCGGCTTGCCCGGTCCGCCCGGGAGCGGGAGCGGGTAGTGCGGGCCGGCGTGGGTCACCGTGTCGCGGCGGAGCGCGGCGCGCACGATCTCGACGTAGTCGCGCGTGCGGCCGAGCGGGCTGCGGAACGGGACGCCGTGCCAGCCCTCGCTCACCTGCGGACCGGACACCCCGAGCCCCAGCCGGAACCGTCCGCCGGACATCGTGTCGATCGTCGCCGCCGTCATCGCCGTCATCGCCGGGGTCCGTCCCGGGATCTGCATGACGGCCGAGCCGAGGTCGACGTGCTCGGTCAGCGCCCCGATCCACGCGAGCATGGTCGGGCTGTCCGAGCCGTACGCCTCGGCCACCCACACGCTGTCGTAGCCGAGCCGGTCGGCGGCCTGCGCCACCGCCACCTGGTCCTGCCCCGTCGTGCCGCGTCCCCAGTAGCCGAGATTCACACCGATCCTCATGGATCGCAGGCTATCGGCGCGGTCGCCGACGTGGCGGCCGCTCGGGGTGCGGCGTCGCCCACTACCGTTCGAGGCATGCGCAGGCGTCTCGGCTCGTCCGGTCTCACGGTCACCCCTCTCGCCCTCGGGACGATGCTCTGGGGCAACGCCGTGGACCGCCACGAGGCCGGTGACCACCTGCGTGCGTTCGTCGAGGCGGGCGGCAACCTCGTCGACACGGCCTACGGCTACGGCGGCGGAGACGCCGAGACCATCCTCGGGGGCCTGCTGGACGGCACGGTCCCTCGCGACGACATCGTCATCTGCACCAAGGCGGGCATCTCCCGGGCGGGTGGCGAGCGACGGGTCGACGTGTCGCGGCGCGGGCTCATGGCCCAGCTCGACACGTCGCTGCGCCGCCTCGGCACCGACCACGTCGACCTCTGGCTCGCGCACACGTGGTCCGACGACGTGCCGCTGGCCGAGACGCTCTCCGCGCTCGAGTGGGCGGCCGCATCGGGCCGGGCCCGCTACGTCGGCGTCTCCAACTACTCCGGCTGGCAGTCCGCGCGCGCCTTCAGCCTGCTCGAGTCGGCCCGAATCCCTCTGGTGGCCAACGAGATCGAGTACTCCTTGGTATGCCGTACCCCCGAGCGCGAGGTCGTGCCGGCCGCGACGTCGCTCGGCTTCGGGCTGCTCCCGTGGTCACCGCTGGGACGCGGCGTGCTGACCGGGAAGTACCGCAACGGCATACCGTCGGGATCGCGCGCGGCGTCGAGCGACTTCCCGGGATTCGCCGAGCGCTTCATCGACGAGCAGACCACGCGCGTCGCCGACGCGGTGGCGATGGCCGCCCGAGGCCTCGGGGCCAAGCCCGGGGAGGTTGCCCTGGCGTGGCTGCGCGACCGGCCCGGCGTGGCGGCGCCCATCGTCGGCGCCCGCACGGCAGCTCAGCTGCGCTCCGCGCTCGGAAGTCTCGAGCTTGCCCTGCCGTCGGAGATCGTCGCCGCCCTGGAGGACGTCTCGGCCTGACGCCGGGACCCTGCTCGCGATCAGGCGGGGTGACCGCTCTCGCCGCAGCGTCGCGACGGGTCAGGCTCGCGTGTCGGAGCTCTCGGTCACGCCGCCGTCGACGTGGCCCTCGTCGTCGTCGTCCTCGTAGTCGTCGTCGTCGTCGTCCTCGTCATCGTCGTCGTCGTCGTCGTCGTCGTCGTCCTCGTCGTAGTCGTCCGAGTCGAGCCCGGCGTAGACGCGGCCCTCGGTCCCGTCCTCGTCCTCGTGCCCGTCGAAGTCGTCGCCGTAGATCGCGAGGGGCGTCGCGACCTCGGTGGCCTCGTAGAGCGCCTCGTCGTAGTCGTCGAAGGCCTCGGCGAGGTCCTGCGCCGCTGCCATCACCATGGGGTGGTCGGGGTCTCGGCTCGCGTTCGCGGCCTCGAGGTGGCGTTCGAGGGCGACGATCAGCTGCTCGAGGGCGGAGCGGGGGTCGACGGTCATGCCTCGACCGTAGTCGACCCGCACGACCGAAGGCACCGATTCCGGGCCCGGAAACGCCCGGAAACACAGCGATCCCGCAGCGAGCCGGGCTCGCTGCGGGACCGTTCACGCGTGGTTGGCGGGCCGTTCACCCGTCGCCGACGTGGCCTGTCATGCCTGCCTCACATGGGCGCCTTGACGGTGTCAGAGGCCGGCGGGGCGGTGATGTCGACCGGCTCGCCGTACTTGCTCATCGTCATCTCGGCCTTGACGCCGGAGAGGTCGAAGGTGACCTTGCGCAGCTGGTTCTTCTCGTCGAGCCACGCGGTGTACGTGATGGTGGCCGGCATCTTCGTCTTCTCGGCGGCGGGCAGCTGGGCCTGCATCGCCGTGGTGTCGAGCGTCAGGTCGTACTTCCACGTCTTCTCGCCGTCGACGGTGTCCTCACCGACGTACTTGACGTCCTGCACGGCCGCGCCGAACTGGTCGTACATCTTGGTCGGGTCGGCCTGGTCGAGCGACTGCGAGAGCTGCTTGCCGAGCGTCGAGCTGCTGTCGATGACGGCCCACTTGCCCGCGGCGAGGCCCGGGAAGCCCTTCATGTAGACCTTCTTGTCGACGAGGACCATGTCGAGCTTCATCGAGGGGCCCATGTCCATCGTCATCTTCATCGCCGGGTTGCTCGCGTCGACCTTCGTGTCACCGGTGATGGCGATCTTCTGGCCGGCGGCGTCCATCGCCATCGTGACGTGGGCGGTCGTGGCGTTCTTGCCCGCGGCCTTCATGGCGGCGACGAACGATGCCTTGTCCTTGTACGGCTGACCGGCGGCCGGCGCATCGCTCGTCGCGGCGGCCGAGCTGGCCTGAGTCTGCCCCGTCGCGGGGGCCGGGGTCTCGCTCTTGCCACAGGCCGCCACTCCGAGGACGGCCGGTAGGACGATGGCTGCTGCCGCGATGCGGCGGGTGTTCCATTTCATGTGTGTTGACCTCCTGGGCCCTTGACGCCGGGCTGTGCCAGGCGGTTCCCCTGCTCGCCGCGCGGACCACGCAGGTCCGGTTCGCGGCCGGATGACCCAGCGACGGTACCGCGGTCGCGTGACCGCCACGCCGCGCATACGGTCTCGGAGGGGTCACGGTTGGTGTCAGAATGGACGGCGATGACGGAGTACGAGTACCGGGTCCTCACGTTCGACCGCCACACGTCGAAGGCCCAGGCCAGACAGGCGGTGCGTGAGCACGCCGAGTACGGCCGTTGGGAGCTGTCGCGCACCGTCATCTACGAAGGTGGCGTGCGTCGGATGTGGCTGCGCCGCCGGATCATGCGCGTCGAGCGCACGGCCTGACCGACGCGTCCGCCGCGACCCTCAGCAGGAGCGCAGGAAGTCGCCGAGCACCCGCGCCCCGAAGCGAAGCGACGCCGTGGGCACCCGCTCGTCGATGCCGTGGAACATCGGCGCGAAGTCGAGGTCTGCCGGCAGCCGCAGCGGCGCGAAGCCGTAGCCGCTGATCCCGAGCCGGCCCAGCGCCTTGTTGTCGGTGCCGCCCGAGAGGCAGTAGGGCAGGACGACGGCCTCGGGGTCCTCACGCAGCAGCGCCTGCTTCATCGACTCGACGAGGTCACCGGAGAACGGTGCCTCGATGGCGACGTCACGGTGCACGACCTCGACCTCGACGTGCTCGCCGGCCAGCTCGCGGATCGTGGCCATGAGGGCGTCCTCGTGGCCGGGCAGGAAGCGGCAGTCGACGGCCGCCGTCGCCGTCTGCGGGATGACGTTGTGCTTGTAGCCGGACTCGAGCATCGTGACGTTGGCGGTGTCGCGCAGCGTGCCCCGCACGAAGCCCTGGGCCCCGCCGAGGGTGGCGAGCAGCGGCTCGAGGTCGTCGTCGGTCGACGAGAGCCCGGTCAGGCTGCCGAGCGTGTCGAGCAGCTCACGGACCGAGGCGATGTACTCACGCGGCCACTCGTGGGCGGCGATCCGGCCGATGGCGGCGGCGAGGCGGACGATGGCGTTCTCGTCGTTGGGGACCGACCCGTGCCCGGCACGTCCGTGTGCGCGCAGCCGCAGCCAGGCGATGCCCTTCTCCGCGGTCTGGAGGAGGTACGCGCGCTGCTGGCCCCCCGGCGTCGGCACGGTGACGCTGTAGCCGCCTACCTCGCTGATCGCCTCGGTCACGCCGTCGAACCAGTGCGGGTGGTGGTCCACGAGCCAGTGGCTGCCGTAGGTGCCGCCGGCCTCCTCGTCGGCGAAGAAGACGAACGTCGTGTCGCGGGCGGGCTTCGTGCCGGTGCGAGCGAAGTGACGGATGTTCGCGAGGATCATCGCGTCCATGTCCTTCATGTCGACCGCTCCGCGGCCCCAGATGCAGCCGTCGCGCTCCTCCGCGGCGAAGGGGTCGACCTGCCAGTCCGCGGCGTTCGCCGGCACCACGTCGAGGTGGCCGTGGACCGCGAGGCCAGGGCGCGAGGAGTCCTCGCCCTCGAGGCGGACGACGACCGTCGCCCGGCCCGGCTCGCTCTCGAGCAGGGTGCCCTCGAGGCCGACCGCGTCGAGCTGCTCCATGACGTACTCGGCCGCCTTGCGCTCCCCCGGACCCGACCCGTCACCGTAGTTGGAGGAGTCGATCCGGATGAGCTCGGCGCAGATCCGCGCGACCTCCTCCTCGGGCGTCACGGCAGTCTGTGCCGTGGTCGTCACGGTGCGGTCGGCGTCGTCGTGGCTCATGCCGATCAGCGTATGCCGCCGCCTCCCGACGCCAGCTGCCGCCCGTTTGGTCTTTTGGTCGGGCCCCGTGTAACGTTTCGCCTCGCCGCAAGGGATTCCCACGAGCCCCTTGCAACACCTTGTCGGGGTGGCGGAATGGCAGACGCGCTAGCTTGAGGTGCTAGTGCCCTTAACGGGCGTGGGGGTTCAAGTCCCCCCCTCGACACCATGAGACCCCCGGGTTCCTGCAGGCCAGGACCCGGGGGTCTTCTCGTACCCGGGCGGCTGCGTCCGGAGGTCAGGCTCCGGTTTCTCTGGTCACCCCTCTGCGACAGACGTAATCTTCGATCGTGAGCGACGAGAAGGTGGCTGGGCTGGCGGACGACCTCTACGACGTCATCGGGCTGCTGCGACGCCGGTCGCGGCGCCTCGTCGGCGCTCCGCTGCCCGAGCTCGCCCTGTCCGGGGCCCAGCTCGAGCTGCTCCGCGTCGTGCGGCGCAACCCCGGGATCACCGTGGCCGAGTCGGCCCGGGTCCTCGGTCTCGCCGCCAACACCGTCTCGACCCTCGTCGGCCAGCTGCTCGCCCTCGGGGTGCTCGTGCGTGAGCGCGACTCGAGCGACCGGCGTGTGGCGCGGCTCGACCTCACGCCCTCGGCCCGGGCGGGCCTGGAGCAGTGGCGCGACCGTCGCGCGCAGTCCACCGCAGTGGCGCTCGCGGAGCTCCCGGCCGCCGACCGCGCCCGCCTGGCTGCGGCGCTGCCGACCATCGCCCGCATCGCAGCGAACCTGCCGGAGACGCACGACGTCGCCGCGCCGCACACCTCCGAGCCGGCCGTCACCGTGGCCGCGGCGCTCGACCTCCCGGACGGGTCGGCTGCCGGCGACCGACCATGACCTCGGCCATCGACATCCGGGGCCTGAGCTACAGCTTCGGGACGCACCGCGCGGTCGACGACCTCACCTTGGCCGTCGAGCCGGGTGAGTGCTTCGGCCTGCTCGGGCCCAACGGGGCCGGCAAGACGACGACGATCCGGTTGCTCAACACCCTGCTGCCGCTGCAGGCCGGGCAGGTCGAGATCTTCGGCCGCTCGGTGCGCACCGAGGCGATGGCCGTGCGGCGGCTGCTCGGCTACGTGCCCCAGCAGCTGTCGATCGAGGGCGCTCTCACGGGTCGCGAGAACGTCGAGTGGTTCGCCCGTCTCTTCGACGTCCCCCGGCGCGAGCGCAGGACTCGCGTCGACGAGGTGCTCGACATGGTCGACCTGCGCGGCGACGAGTCACGCCTCGCCTCGACCTACTCCGGCGGCATGGTGAGGCGTCTGGAGCTCGCCCAGGCCCTGGTCAACCGCCCCGCACTGCTCGTCCTGGACGAGCCGACGGTGGGCCTCGACCCCGTCGCCCGCGACAGCGTCTGGCTGCGGGTGGCGCAGATGCAGCGAGACCACGGCATGACCGTGCTGCTCACGACCCACTACATGGAGGAGGCGGACGCGCTGTGCGACCGCGTCGCCCTCATGCACCGCGGGGCCCTGCGCGCCCTCGGCTCCCCCGACGAGCTCAAGGCCGCCGCTGGGGAGGGTGCCAGCCTCGAGGACGTCTTCCGTCACCACACCGGCGAGGCGCTCGACGAGGTCGAGGGCGAGAAGGGAGGGCTGCGCGGTGTCCGAGCAACTCGTCGAACCGCCCGCCGTCTGGGCTGACCGGCGCAGCCGCACCGGGGTGCGGCTCCTCGTGTCGCGCATCGCGACCTTCTGCCTCGTCGAGCTCCAGAAGCTGCGCCACGACCGCAGCGAGCTGATCACCCGGGCGATCCAGCCGATCCTCTGGCTCGTCATCTTCGGCACGACGTTCAGCCAGATCCGGGCCATTCCCACCGGGGGCCTCGACTACCTCGACTTCCTCGCGCCGGGCGTCATCGCCCAGTCGGCCCTCTTCGTCTCGATCTTCTACGGCATCCAGATCATCTGGGAGCGCGACGCCGGTGTGCTCACCAAGCTCCTCGTGACGCCGACGCCGCGAGCAGCGCTCGTGGCCGGCAAGGCGTTCGCCGCCGGGGTCAGGTCCGTCGCCCAGGCCGTCATCGTCGTCGTCGTGGCCGCGCTGATGGGCGTGGCGATGACGTGGAACCCCCTGCGGCTGCTCGGCGTGGTCGTCGTCGTGATGCTCGGCGCCGCGTTCTTCTCGTGCCTGTCGCTCAGCATCGCCGGCGTCGCCCTCAAGCGCGACCGGCTCATGGGGATCGGCCAGGCGATCACGATGCCGCTCTTCTTCGCCTCGAACGCGCTCTACCCGATCGAGATGATGCCGGGCTGGCTCCAGGTCATCAGCCACGTCAACCCGCTGACCTACGAGGTGTCGGCCCTGCGCGGCCTGCTGCTCGGCACGCCGACGAACTACTGGGTCGACTTCGGGGTCCTCGCCGGCAGCGCGATCGCCGGCATCGTCTGCGCCGCGGCCCTCATCGGGCGACTCGCGCGCTGACCGCTCCCGTCGCCGGGCACCGCACGGGTGACCGTACGCTGTGCCGCGTGACCTTCCTGCGCGCCCTGTTCACCCTGCTCCGGGGGCGCGGGTTCCGTCGGCTCTTCGTCAGCCGGGTCACGTCGTCGTTCAGCGACGGCATCTTCCAGGTCGCCCTGGCCAGCCACATCCTCTTCAACCCCGAGAAGGCCGCCGACGCGCGCGGGATCGCCATCGCCTTCGCGATCGTGCTGCTGCCCTACTCGGCGCTGGGGCCGTTCGTCGGAGTGCTCCTCGACCGGTGGCCGCGCAAGCGCGTCATCGTCGTCAGCCAGGTCATCCGGGCCACGGCGATCCTCGGCGTCTCCGTCCTCGTCACCGGAGCCGAGACCGGCCCGGCGTTCTTCGGCCTCGTGCTCCTCGTCTTCTCGGTCAACCGCTTCATCCTCGCCGGGCTCTCCTCGGCCATGCCGCACGTGGTGCCGCGGGAGGACCTCGTGAGCGCGAACTCCGTCGCTCCCACGTGCGGGTCCCTGGCATACCTCCTCGGCGGCGCGGTCGGCACCGGGATCAGGGCCCTCGGGGGCAGCGACGTCGTCGACGTGCTCCTCGCCGCCGCTGGCGTCCTCGTGGCCGCCTGGGCGGCGACCCGGCTGCCGTTCATCGGCCCCGACGACACGAGCGGCGCGCCCTCGGTCGGGCAGATCACCCGGTCCGTCGTGACGGGCCTCGTCGAGGCCGTGCACACCCTGCCGCGCCGCGCACGCCTCCTGCTCACCCTCGTCTTCATCACCCGGCTCCCGTTCGGCTTCCTCCTGCTGCAGACCCTGCTCCTCTTCCGCGGCCCGTTCGAGTCCGGCCACGGCGCGCAGGGCTTCGGCATCGCCGCAGGCGCGTCCGCACTGGGATTCGCCTCCGCGGCCTTCGTCACCCCGTGGCTGGCCCCACGCCTGACCGCCGTGCCGTATGCCGCCCGGATGCTCGCGCTGGGCGCGGTCGTGTGCGCCGTGCTGGGACCGTTCCTCACGCCGTGGAGCATCGTCGTCGTCGGCTTCGTCGTCTCCTTCACCTCCCAGTGCGTCAAGATCACCGTCGACTCGCTCCTGCAGGCCCACGTCGACGACCACCTGCTCGGCCGCGCCTTCTCCGCCTACGACGTCGTCTACAACGCCGGCATGGTCGCGGCGGCGGCCCTCGGCGCGCTCGTCCTCCCCGAGAGCGGGCTCGCCTGGTGGCCGCTCGTGGCCTTCGCCTGCCTCTACGGGGCGAGCGCGATGCTGCTCGGCCGGCTCTGGACGCGGGCCACGGTGCTCGACCACGAGCGGCCACTAGGCTGACGGCGTGCTTCCCGAGCTGACCGCCACCCGCTACGTGACGCCGCTCAAGGAGGGTGGGTCGCTGCCCGGCATCGTGGAGGCCGACGACGACGGCACCTACGTCCTGAAGTTCCGCGGCGCCGGTCAGGGGCTCAAGGTCTTGGTCGCCGAGGTGCTCGTCGCCGGGATCGCCCGGCTGCTCGAGGTGCCGGTGCCCGACCTCGCCGTGGTGCGCCTCGACCCGCGCATCGCGAAGTACGAGGCCGACGAGGAGGTGCAGGACCTGCTCACCGCCTCGGTCGGGACCAACCTCGGCGTCGACTTCCTGCCGGGTTCCCTCGGCTACGACGGCTCGAGGCCGCCCGACGCCGACCTCGCCGAGCGGATCATCTGGCTCGACGCGCTGACCGCCAACGTCGACCGCACGTGGTCCAACCCCAACCTGCTCGTCTGGCACGGACGCACGTGGGCCATCGACCACGGAGCAGCCCTCTACTTCCACCACTCGTGGCCGAGCAAGGCACCGGCCCCGGAGCGCTTCGCGGCCCAGCCGTTCGACGCGAGCCGCCACGTCCTGCGCGACGTCGCGGGCGACGTGGCCGCGCGCCACGACGAGCTCGCGGCGCGCCTCACGCCCGAGGCCGTCGAGGCCGTCGTCGCCGAGGTGCCCGAGGAATGGATCGAGCCCACGCCCGAACTCGCCGACGCACCCGCGGTGCGGACGGCATACGCCCGGATGCTGCGGGCCCGCCTCGACGGGCCGCTCACCTGGGTGCCCACGGGCGTCGCCGCGTGAACGCGTACCAGTACGTCCTGCTCCGGCTCGTCCCCCGCGTCGACCGGGAGGAGTTCATCAACGTCGGTGTCGTGCTCTACTCGCAGGACGCGGGCTTCCTCGACGCCGCCTGGGAGCTCGACGAGCGGCGTGCGGACGCGCTGTCACCGACGTGCGACCTCGAGGGCGTGCGCTCGATGCTCGAACGCGTCCGGGCGGTGTGCCGCGGCGAGACGGGCCGCGGCCTGCCGACCCTCGACAAGCCGGGCCAGCGGTTCGGCTGGATCATCGCACCGCGCTCGACCGTCGTGCAGCCCGGACCGGTCCACGGGGGCCTGTGCGACGACCCTGCCGTCGAGCTCGAGCGCCTGCTCGACCGGCTCGTCCGGGCCTGACGGACCCGACTGGCTCGACCGGCCCGGTCAGCCCTGGGGCCGCGGGCGCAGCGCCCACATCGCGACGGCGCTGGCCGCGGCGACGTTGAGCGAGTCGACGCCTCCGGCCATGGGGATGCGCAGGGTGAGGTCGGCGTCGGCGACGGTCCGGTGCGACAGGCCGTCGCCCTCCGTGCCGACGACGAGCGCGAGCCGCTCGGGTGGGCCGCTCTCGAGGTCGTCGAGCGAGACCGAGTCGTCCGACAGGGCCATGGCCGCGACGGTGAGACCGGCGTCGTGGAGCAGGGCCATGCCCTGCGGCCACGGGTCGATCCGCGTCCACGGCACCTGGAAGACCGTGCCCATGGAGACGCGGATCGAGCGCCGGTAGAGGGGGTCGGCGCACCGGGGCGTGATGAGGACGGCGTCGACCCCGAGCGCAGCAGCCGACCGGAAGATCGCACCGACGTTCGTGTGGTCGACGACGTCCTCGAGGACGATGACGCGGCGCGCGTCGGCGATGAGCGACTCGACGGTCGGCAGGGCGGGGCGCTGCATCGCAGCCAGTGCACCGCGGTGGAGGTGGAAGCCGGTCAGCTGCTCGATGACGTCGTGCTCGGCGAAGTAGACCGGCACCCCGTCGGCCTCCGCGTCGCCGACGATGTCGGACAGGTCGTCGAGCCAGCGCCTGGCCATGAGGTAGGACCGCGGTCGGTGCCCGGCTCGAAGCGCACGGCGGATCACCTTCTGGCTCTCCGCGATGTAGAGGCCGCGCTCTGGCTCGTGCCGCCTCCGCAGCACGACGTCGGTCAGCGACACGTAGTCGGTCAGCCGCGGGTCGGTGGGGTCGGTGATCTCGATCGGCACGCCCGACAGGCTAGTGCCGGTCGCACCTTCATCCGGCATCGTGGCCCGGGGGCGGGGCCGGGGCCGGGGTCAGGCTGCGAAAGGCGTCAGGGGAACCAGACGAGCTTGACGACGGCGACGAGGCCGATCGCGATGATGAGGCCCCGCAGGACGTTCGGCGGGATCCGGCGGCCCACCCGTGCCCCGATGATGCCGCCCACGAAGGCGCCGACGCCGATGAGGAGGACGATGAGCCAGTCGATCTGGTCGCGTGCGAAGAGGATGAACACCGCGGCCGCGACGACGTTGACGACGAGGGAGAGCACGTTCTTGTAGCCGTTGAGCCGCTGCAGGGGCTCGAGGCTCAGCGCACTGAGCAGGCCCATGAGCAGGACGCCCTGGGCCGCGCCGAAGTAGCCGCCGTAGACGCCCGCGGCGAAGACCCCGGCTGCCATCGCCGGCGCGTGCCAGCGCGGCACCGCCCCTTCGACCCCCTCCGGGTGGACCCGGGCCTGGATGCGCGGGCCCGCGACCACGAGCACGAGCGCGATGAGGATGAGCACCGGCACGATCGCCCGGAACGCCGCGGCGGGCAGGACGAGCAGCAGCCCCGCCCCAACGACCGAGCCGACGAACGACATCGGCATGAGCCGGCGAAGGGTGCGCGCCTGGCCGTCCAGCTCCCTGCGGTAGCCCCACGCCCCGGTCACGCCCCCGGCGACGAGGCCGATGTTGTTCGAGACGTTGGCGACGAGCGGGTTGACCCCGAAGAAGAGCAGGGTCGGGAACGTGATGAGCGTGCCCGACCCGACGATGGTGTTGATGACGCCGGCCCCGGTCCCGGCCAGCGCGATGGCGACGGCGGACCAGAACGACACCCGGTCACCCTACAGAGGGTGACCGGGTGTCGTCGGGGGCGGTGTCGCCAGGGCGTCGGTCAGCGTCCGGTCGGGGGCTCGGGCGGCGCGTCGGGCAGGTCGTCCGCGGACGCCGGGGGCGTGACCGGGGGCGTGACCGGGGGCGTGACCGGCGGCGCCGCAGCGGGGGGCGGGGGCACGTCGGCCCCCGAGCGCAGCGGGGGCTGCTGGCGACCCATGGGCGCGGCGTGCTCGGTCGACTCGGCACTCGCCTGCGCGGCCTGGCCACGGGCCTCGGCCAGTGCCTTGGCCGGGTCCTCGAGCACCGTCTCGGCAAAGGCGTTGTCGTCGGCGTCGCCCGTGTCGACCCACTGCTCCTCGTCGTCGCCGCCCATCGGGCCCTGCTCGCTGCCGCCGAGCGCGTTGCCGATGCCCTTGAGGGCGTCGGTCAGCTCGGACGGGATGATCCACATCTTGTTGGAGTCGCCGCGTGCGAGCTGCGGCAGCACCTGGAGGTACTGGTAGGCGAGCAGCTTCTGGGTGGGCTTGCCGCGATGGATGGCCGCGAACACCTGCTGGATGGCGCGGGCCTGGCCCTGCGCCTCGAGGATGCGGGCCTGTGCCGAGCCCTCGGCTCGCAGGATCTGGCTCTGCTTCTCACCCTCGGCCGTGAGGATGGCCGACTGCTTGAAGCCCTCGGCGGTGAGGATCGCGGCACGACGGTCACGCTCGGCGCGCATCTGCTTCTCCATCGTCTCCTGCACCGAGCGCGGCGGGTCGATGGCCTTGAGCTCGACACGGTTGACGCGGATGCCCCAGTTGCCCGTGGCCTCGTCGAGGACGCCGCGCAGCTGGCCGTTGATCTGGTCGCGGCTCGTCAGGGCCTGCTCGAGGTCGAGGGATCCGATGACGTTGCGCAGCGTGGTGACCGTCAGCTGCTCGATGCCCTGGATGAAGTTGGCGATCTCGTAGACGGCGGCCTTCGCGTCGGTGACCGAGTAGTAGATGACGGTGTCGATGTTGACGACGAGGTTGTCACTGGTGATGACGGGCTGCGGCGGGAAGGTGACGACCTGCTCACGCAGGTCGATGTTGGCGCGGACCTTGTCGACGAACGGGATCAGGAAGTGGATACCTGCCGTCAGCGTCTTGTTGTAGCCGCCGAGTCGCTCGACGATCTGTGCCGTCTGCTGCGGCACGATGCGCACGGTGCGCAGCACGACCACGAACGCGACGACGACGATGAGTATCGGAATGATGAGTACCGGGTCCACGACCTTCTCGACCTTCTCCCTGTGCGGTCCGTGCTCCCCCGGGGAAGCGCGGTTGGTGCGGGCGGATCGGACGACCCGCTCGTTGGTTCGGTGGCGTCGCCGGGCGCGGGGCCGGAGGCCGGCTCAGCTCCCCACGACGCGGGCGCGGCTCACGATCGCGGTGGCGCCGTCGATGGAGTCGACGACGACCTCCTCGCCGGGCTCGATGTCGTCGCCGAGGGTGCGCGCCGACCACGTCTCGCCGGAGAGCTTGACCCGCCCTCCGGCCGGGTTGACACGGTCGATGGCGACGGCCGAGCGGCCGACGTGGGCGGCGGCGCCCATGAGCTGTTGCGGCGTGCTGGCCGAGAGGCGGTTCTTGAGCCACGGACGCACGATCGCGAGGAGGGCCACGGCAACGAGGGCCGCGACGATGGCCTGCACCACGGGGGGCGCCCCGAAGGCCGCGGCGATCGATGCGCCCACGGCACCACCGGCGAGCATGAGGAAGGTGAAGTCGACCGTGACCGCCTCGATGGCGACGAGGACGAGAGCCACTGCCACCCAGACCATCCAAGCCTGTCCCTCGACCACGTGCCCCCACCCTGCCTTCGTCCACCTCGGCGACGGGCCCCGATGTCCCGTGCGTCACTCCTGTGACGTTCTCGATTCTGCCTCAGTTCCCTCTCGGGACCTACGGATCAAGGGGTCGGGACGGTTGCGATCAGGACTCGGCCCGCGCCGACCAGCGCTCGCCGTGCTGCTCGAGCACGAGGGGCAGACCGAACGTCGCGCTGAGGTTCTCGGCCGTCAGCGTCAGCGGAATGGGGCCGGCGGCGACGACCTTGCCGTCGCGGATCATGAGGACGTCGGTGAACGACGGAGGGATCTCCTCGACGTGGTGCGTCACGAGCACCATCGCGGGCGCCTCCGTGTCGGCGGCCAGGTCGGCGAGCCGGCGCACGAGGTCCTCGCGACCGCCGAGGTCGAGACCGGCGGCCGGCTCGTCGAGCAGCATCAGCTCGGGGTCGGTCATCAGCGCCCGGGCGATCTGGACGCGCTTGCGCTCGCCCTCGCTCAGCGTGCCGTAGGCCCGGTCGGCGAGGTGCTCGGCGCCGAGCGTCCTGAGCAGCTCCATGGCGCGCACGTAGTCCACGTGGTCGTACGTCTCGCGCCACCGGCCGATGATGCCGTAGGAGGCCGTCACGACGACGTTGCCGACGAGCTCGTCGCCGGGGATGCGCTCGGCCATCGAGGAGCTCGCGAGGCCGATGCGCGGCCGCAGCTCGAAGACGTCGACGGCGCCGAGCACCTCGCCGAGGACGCCGGCGACCCCCGCGGTCGGGTGCAGCCGCGCCGCGGCGATCTGGAGCAGCGTCGTCTTGCCGGCACCGTTGGCGCCCAGCACGACCCAGCGCTCGCCCTCCTCCACCTCCCACGTGACGTCGTCGAGGAGCGTCGAGGCACCGCGACGAACGGTGACTCCGGCGAAGGCGAGGACGTCGCTCATGGCTCGACCCTATGACAAGGCCTCCACAGCCGCCGCGGCGGCGCACCCTAGGATGACGGGGTGTCCGAGCTGCCCGCGTCCGTGCGCCTCGCGCTGTGGGTGACGGCCTCGTGGCGTGGCGATCTCGCGACGACGGAGGCGTTGGCCCGGGCCTTCCCGGACCTCGACCACGTCGCCGGTGACCTGGCCCGGCTCGACGTCTGGCGGGACCTCGGCGAACGCGCCCTGTTCGTGGCGCTCCCCCGCCCCGGCGACCTGAGCCGTATGCCGCGTGGCTCGTCCGCGGCGACCGCGCACGCTGCGAACGCCGGGGAGTGCGTCTTCGTCGCGGGCATCGGCGGGGTGCTCGTGCCGACGCTCTCGGAGTTCGGCCCCGAGGGCGACGTGGGCGTCCGTGCGGACTGGACGGCCTACGAGGCGGACCCGCTCCCCCGGCACCGGATGGAGATGCTGGACCTCCGGGACATCGAGCGCGACCTCATGGGCCGCCTCCGCGACCACACCCAGCGCTTCGACGAGGTGGGGGGCCACCCCTGGGGTGACGAGGCGCGCGCCGAGGCGCAGGCCGACCTCGACACGACGCTGTGGGGCATCCCGCCGGCGACGTCCGGACGCGCCCTGCGGATCATGGCCCTGTCGGCCAACCTCTCCCGCGTCGCCCACCGCAACGCCGGCCGGACCTCGCTCGGGTCGAGCGGTCTCGACGCGGTGACCACGGCGAACCGGACGCGGCTGTTGCGCGACCTCGCCGCGGACGCCGACACAGCACTCGCCGACGCGACCAACGTCGCCGTCATGTCCATCGCCGGCTGGCGCCCCGCCTGAGTGCCGGTTCGCTCGGCCGCGCGGCTACGCCTCGGGGGCGGACGTCTCGAGCTGCGCGAGCACCGCTCGCGCGTAGGCGCGTTCGGCGTCGATGTCGGCATGGCGCCCGACCGCGCCGTCACGCCCGCGGGCCGACACGGCATACCCGCCCTCGAGCTGTTCGAGCGAGACGAAGGACTCACCGAGCAGGTCACGCAGCTGGTCCTCCCTCGGGAGCCACACGGCCTTGTCCTGCTCGACGCTGTCGAGGGCCCACTCGGTCGTGCCGTTGAAGCCGATGACGTCGCCCGTCGTGAAGTGGTGGACGTCGACCGTGATCTCGCTGATCACGAAGACGTCGTCCTCCATGCCGCTGACGGCCACGACGAAGCGGTCGCCCGAGACGGGCTTCCACGTCAGTCCCGCGTCGGAGAGCCGGCGGGCGAGCTCGAGGGTCAGCATGTTCCCCATCGTCACATCCCCCCGGGACTTCGCCAAGCAACCCTAGATTTGGTCCATGACGGAGCACCCAGACCTGCAGCCACTCGACGAGAGCACCTTCGAGACCGTTCTCTGCGTCGTGGCGCATCCCGACGACCTCGAGTACGGCACGGCCGCCGCCGTCGACCGGTGGGTGCGGGCCGGCAAGACCGTGACCTACCTGCTGGCCACCCGCGGCGAGGCGGGGATCGACACCCTGCCGCCCGAGCAGGCGGCCCCGCTGCGCGAGCAGGAGGAGCGGGACGGGGCTGCCCAGGTCGGCGTCGACGTCGTGGAGTTCCTCGACGGCTTCACCGACGGGGTCGTCGAGTACGGCCTCCCGCTGCGGCGCGCCATCGCCCGCGAGATGCGGATCCGCAGGCCCGACCTCGTCATCACGTCGACGTACGCCGACCGTTTCCCGGGCGGCTTCGCCAACCAGGCCGACCACCGGGCGGTGGGTCTCGCCGTCGTCGACGCCAAGGCAGACGCGGGCAACCGCTGGATCTTCCCCGACCTCGTGGACGAGGGGCACGAGCCGTGGCAGGTCGCCCGGCTGCTCATCGTGGCTGACCCCGAGCCGACGCACTTCGTCGACGTCTCGGAGCACTTCGACGCCGCGGTGGCGTCCCTGTCGGCGCACGACGCCTACCTCGCGGCGCTCGGACCGGACTATCCGAAGCCGGCCGAGCTGCTCGGCATGATCCTCGGCGGCCCCTCGGAGGTCGTCGGGGTGCCGTATGCCGTGACGGGCCGTCTCGTCGGCGGCTGACCTGCGTCGGGCCCGAGGCTCTAGCCCAGCGCTCCCACCGCCGTCCGGATGGCTGCCAGGTCGTCGGCGGTGACGCCCTCGGGACGCATCACGGCGTTCCAGGCGTCGACGTACTCCGTCGTGTACTTGTGCCCGTGTCCTGCGGGGACGCCGGTCGAGAACGGGAGGTCGGCCGTCACCTGCCAGAAGGTCACGAACGGCATCCAGAACATCCCCTGCAGCACGTCCTTGCCAGCCGCCTCACCGATCCAGTCGGGCTCGTTGAACACGAGGTGGGGGCTCCACCACACGATCGGGTCGGACGGGTGCATGAGGTAGAGGACGCGGGTGCCGTCCCACGGCTGGCCCTCGGGCGGGATCGAGGCCGCCGGGTCGGTCGCGAAGCGCACGGTCCGCCCGTTCTTGTAGACGGGTTGGATCTCGGGACTGCCGACGTCGCGGTGGTCGCTGAACTCACGGAACAGGGTGTTGAAGTTCGGCGGCCCCGCGAAGACCGTGCCGGCGGTCCGGTTGCGCAGGTCGTACTCGCCGCTGAAGGCGGTCTCACCGCCGAACGTCCCGAGGCTCTCGCCCGACACGTACAGCTTGGGCCGGGAGTCCTGCGGCAGCCGGGACCAGCGGTCGTAGACGGCGTCGAAGAGTGCCCGTCCCGCCTCGCGGGCCTTGGACTGGTCGACGAGGAAGGAGAGCCACGACGGCAGGTACGAGTACTGCATCCCCACAGTGGCTGCGTCGCCGCCGGTCAGGTACTCGAACGGGGCGACGAGGGCCGGGTCGACCCAGCCGCTGCCGGTCGTCGTCACGACGAGGAGGTTCGTCCGCTTGAACCCTCCGGCCCGCTCGAGGTCGTCGACGGCCAGGGCAGCCCGCTGTTCGGCGTCGTCGGCCGAGTCGAGGCCGGCGTAGGTTCGGATCGGTTCCTCTGCGGGGTGGTGGACGACCCCCTCGATGTCGCTCGCGGTCGGACCGCCTGCCACAAACGTGCGGCCCTCGCGACCGAGCGACTCCCAGGGGACCATCGAGCCCGGCCCGCCAGACCGGAGGCCGGTCGCGGGCTTGACGACCCCCTCCTGCGTGACGGTGTTGCCCACAGAGAAGGCCTCGTCCATGGCACCCACGAGACCGTCGATGAGGACGCCGCTGATGACGAGGTAGGTCATCGTCGTGACGAGGATCCAGCCCGTCGCGCCCGCGGCCCGCCGCCCGAACCTGCGGCTCAGCAGGTCCGCGACCCAGTGGTAGACGCGTCGGATGCCACGGCCGATGAGCAGGAATACCGCGAAGAAGAACACGGCGACCACGGGCGAGAGGACGACGAGGGCGATGTTGTACTCCGTCACTCCCATGAGGCTCCGGATCTCGTGCTGCCAGTACTGGCCGAGACCGAAGAAGACCACGAGCAGCACTCCGCCGCCGATGAACAGGGCCCGCCACGACGAGGGCTTGGGCTCTCGTGGCTCCCGATCCGCGAAGGCGCGCCACAGCCATGCGCCGAGGACTCCGAGCCCGTAGCCGATGGATGCGGTGATCCCGCAGACGAGGCCCTGGATGAACCCGCCACGCGGGAGCAGCGACGGGGTGAACGACAGGGCCGCGAAGAGGACCGCGCCCCAGCACCCCGGGACGGTGAAGTGGAGCAACCCCCGGAGGCGTCCGGAGCGCCGCTCCAGCCCGTCCGCCTCGTCGACCGACCCGTGGTCGCCGGCGGTCAGCGCATCGTTGCCAGCCACGTCAGTTGCCATCTCAGCTCGTTCCGGTCAGCGGGACGGGGGTGCACTCACGTGGAACGCTCCCACACGTGGCGGTCGCGGGCACGCGAAACGCCGTACGCGCGACCGGACCCCGAACCCCGGGATCAGCGCCGGACGTCGGGTTGCGACTCCTCGCGGAGTCGAGGCTCCGTGCGCCGCTCGGGGTGGATCCCACGCTTGTCGCGGTAGAACGCCCGCACCGTGTCCATGTCGGCGACCACGTCGGCCGTGGCGGTCATGGTGGGGCCGAATCCGGCTGTGCGAGAAGGTCCGTCGATGAAGGCGAGGGCGATGGGCAGACGGGTCGACCGCCCGATCCGCCAGAAGCCGGACTTCCAGTAGCCGCCCTTCGAACGGGTGCCTTCCGCAGCCAGGATCAGCAGGAACGGCTCCCCGCTCCGGGCCTCCCGCACGAGTCCCCGCACGACCTCGCCGGGGTTGTCGCGGTCGATCGGGATGCCACCGAGCCGCAGCAGGAGCCACCCGAGCGGGCCACGGAAGAGCTCCTTCTTGATGAGGACGCGCGGTGTGACGCCGCCCCGCCACATGACCAGGAGCATCATCACGAAGTCCCAGTTGGACGTGTGCGGTGCACCGACGACGATGCCGGTGCGAGGCACGTCGCCCACCGCGGTCCACCCGATGAGGCGTAGCACCAGGCCGGCCAGTCGACTCCTCATGGCGTTTCCTCTCGGGCTGTGGCGGTGGTCCGCCTCCACCAACCTACGCGAGGCGCCGTGCGTCAGATGTCCAGGACCGAGCGGTAGACCTCGAGCGTGCGGTCGCCGATGGAGGCCCACGAGAACGAGTCGACCGCCCGCTGCCGGCCGGCTCGACCGAACGCGTGGGCCCGGTCGACGTCGGAGACGGCGTCGGTCAGCGCGGCGGCGAGGTCGGCGACGAACCGGTCGGGGTCGACCGGCGTCCCGGTGCCGTCCTGCACCTGCTCGATCGGCACGAGCCACCCGGTCTCGCCGTCGACGACGACCTCGGGGATGCCGCCGGTGGCGGTGGCGACGACGGCGAGCTCGCACGCCATCGCCTCGAGGTTGACGATGCCGAGCGGCTCGTAGACGGACGGGCAGGCGAAGACGGTGCCGTGGCTCAGCAGGGCGACGACCTCGTTGCGCGGCAGCATGTCGGGGATCCAGACGACGCCCTCACGCTGCGCCCGCAGCTCGTTCATGAGTCCCTCGACCTCGGCGAGGATCTCCGGAGTGTCGGGGGCACCCGCGCAGAGGACGATCTGGACGTCGGGGGGCAGCAGCGCGCAGGCCCTCAGCAGGTAGGGCAGGCCCTTCTGGCGGGTGATGCGGCCGACGAAGACGACCGACCGCAGGTCGGGGTCGACGCCGTGACGCCGGACGATCTCGGTGGCCTCCGGGGAACGGTCGGCCGACCACAGCTGCGAGTCGATCCCGTTGTGCACCACGTGAACCCGCGCTGGATCGAGCGAGGGGTAGCTCTTGAGGATGTCCTCGCGCATGCCCGCGCTGACCGCGACGACGGCGGCAGCCGACTCGTACGCGGTGCGCTCGGCCCACGAGGACACGCGGTAGCCGCCGCCCAGCTGCTCCGCCTTCCACGGGCGCATCGGCTCGAGCGAGTGTGCGGTCACGACGTGTGGCATGCCCCCCAGGAGCGACGCGAGGTGGCCGGCCATGTTGGCGTACCAGGTGTGCGAGTGGACGAGGTCGGCTCCGACGCAGTCGCCGGCCATGCTGACGTCGACGCCGAGTGTCTGCATCGCGGCGTTGCCGGCCGCGAGCTCGGGGAGATCGGCGTATGCCGTCGTCCCGGCCTCGTCACGCGCGGCGCCGAAGCAGCGCACCCGGACGTCGATGTCGCCGCGGTCGCGGAGCGCCCGGACGAGCTCTGCCACGTGAACACCCGCGCCTCCGTAGATGGCCGGCGGGTACTCCTTGCTGAGGATGTCGACGCGCACGTTCCGACCCTAGTGCTGCAGCCATCCCGCGGAGCGGAAAGCTCGGCCGATCTTGCGTGCTGAACCTGTCGGCGACCGGACGCCTGCCCTAGGGTGGCGCTCATGGCCCGACGAAGCCCAGCTGCTGGTCCGAAAGTCCTCGCGATCGTGCTCGCTGGCGGTGAGGGCAAGCGGTTGATGCCGTTGACCGCCGACCGGGCCAAACCCGCCGTGCCGTTCGCCGGCATCTACCGTCTCATCGACCTGGCCCTGTCCAACGTCGTCAACTCCGGCTACCTCCAGGTCGTCGTGCTGACGCAGTACAAGTCGCACAGCCTCGACGCGCACGTGACGAAGACATGGCGCATGTCGACGCTCCTCGGCAACTACGTCACGACCGTCCCGGCGCAGCAGCGCGTCGACAAGAACTGGTACCTCGGCAGCGCCGACGCGATCTACCAGAGCCTCAACCTCATGCACGACGAGCGGCCCGACATCGTCGTCGTCGTGGGCGCCGACCACGTCTACCGCATGGACTTCAGCGCGATGGTCGAGCAGCACATCGAGACGGGTGCGGCCTGCACCGTCGCGGCCATCCGCCAGCCGATCTCTCTCGCCAACCAGTTCGGCGTCATCGAGGTCGACGACGCCGACCCGTCCAAGATCGCCGCCTTCCTCGAGAAGCCGAACGACCCCAAGGGCCTGCCGGACAACCCCGACGAGGTCCTGGCGTCGATGGGCAACTACGTCTTCACCGCCGCAGCCCTCGAGGCGGCTGTCATCGCCGACCACGACAACGAGTCGAGCAGCAACGACATGGGCGGCGACATCGTGCCCTACTTCGTCGGCCGCGGAGAGGCCGGCGTCTACGACTTCAAGGACAACGAGGTGCCCGGCGCCACCGACCGCGACCGCGGCTACTGGCGCGACGTGGGGACCATCGAGTCCTATTACGACGCCCACATGGACCTCATCTCGATCCACCCGGTCTTCAACCTCTACAACTACGACTGGCCGATCTACACGAGCCACAGCCCCTACCCGCCGGCGAAGTTCGTCCACGGCAGCGGCGACCGCATCGGCGAGGCGCTCAACTCGGCGGTCTCCCCGGGCGTCGTCGTGTCGGGTGCGCACATCTACGCCTCGGTGCTCTCCCCCCTCGTCAAGGTGCACTCCTACGCGAGCATCCAGGGGTCGGTCCTGCTCGACGGCGTCGAGGTGCACCGGCACGCGCAGATCCGCCGGGCCATCATCGACAAGAACGTCGTCATCCCGGAGGGGTGCCAGATCGGCATCGACCACGAGCACGACCGGGCACGCGGCCTCCACGTCACCGAGACCGGCATCGTCGTCGTGGGCAAGGGCCAGATCGTCACCCGATGAGCACCCCGATGAGCCCCGCCCGATGACATCTGCGAGGGTCTTCCCATGACGTCCACCGCCGCGAATCCCCCGGTCAGCGCGACGGACTCACGGCCGGCGCGGGTCGGGATCCAGATCCCGCCGCAGCACGCGACGTGGGCCCAGATCCGACGCACGGCCTCGACGCTCGAGGAGATGGGTGTCGACGTCCTGCTCAACTGGGACCACTTCTTCCCGCTCAGCGGCGACCGCGGCGGCCAGCACTTCGAGTGCTGGACGATGCTCGGCGCGTGGGCCGAGTCGACCGAGTCCGTCGAGATCGGCGCCCTCGTGACGTGCAACAGCTACCGCAACCCCAGCCTGCTCGCCGACATGGCGCGCACCGTCGACCACGCGAGCGAGGGGCGCCTCATCCTCGGGATCGGCTCGGGGTGGGCGCAGCTCGACTACGACGAGTACGGCTACGAGTTCGGCACCGCGGGCGGGCGTCTCGACGACCTGGCGCGCGACCTGCCGGTCATCCGCGACCGGTGGAGCCGGCTCAACCCCGCCCCGACGCGCGACATCCCCATCCTCATCGGCGGCGGCGGCGAGAAGAAGACGCTCCGGATCGTCGCCGAGCACGCGGACATCTGGCACGGCTTCGGCGGCCCCGAGCAGATCGCGCACAAGCACCGCGTCCTCGACGAGTGGTGCGCCCGCCGAGGCCGGGACCCCCTCGAGATCGAACGGTCGGCCGGTGTCGCCTTCGTGCCGGGCCGCAACCCCGACCAGTCGGGCGACTACGCGAGCAACGCCCAGCAGCTCCACGACGTCGGGACCCGGCTGTTCACGGCGAGCGTCGCCGCGGCCGACCCCGACCTCGCCCGCGTGCGCGACCTGCTCCAGTGGCGCGACGAGGTCAACGGGGTCAGCGCGTCGTGACGTGCTGACCGCGACCTTCTGGGGACTCGTCGGTGGCGCCGCCCTGCTCGTCGGCGCGCTCCTCGGGCTCTATGCCAGAGCCTCGTACCGCGTCATCGGCCTCGTCATGGCCTTCGGCGCCGGCGTGCTCATCAGCGCGGTCGCCTTCGAGCTGACCGAGGAGGCGTTCCACTCTGCCGGCGCGGCGCCCGTCGTCGTCGGGCTCGTCAGCGGCTCGGTCGTGTTCTTCGTCGGCGACTGGTTCATCGACCGTCGAGGTGGCCACCGGCGCAAGAGCCCGACCGGGGGCCCGCAGCAGGGTGCGGGCGCGATGGCGCTCGTCCTCGGGGCCCTGCTCGACGGCATACCCGAGTCGGCGGCGATCGGCGTCAGCGTCCTCGGCGGCGGTGAGGTCGGGATCGCGATGGTCGCGGCGGTGTTCCTCTCCAACGTGCCCGAGTCCATGTCGGCGAGTGCCGGCCTCAAACGGGCGGGACGCTCCGCGCGCCAGATCCTGCTGCTGTGGCTCGTCGTCATGCTCGTCTCGGGCCTGGCCGCCGGTCTCGGCTACGTCCTGCTCGAAGGCGCCTCCCCCGCCGTGGTGGCCGGGATCCAGACCTTCGCAGCCGGCGCCATCATCACGATGCTCGCCGACACGATGATGCCGGAGGCCACCGAGCACGCCGGACGCCTGGTGGGCCTCGTGACGATGCTCGGCTTCGCACTCGCGTTCCTGCTCAGCGCCCTCGGCTGACTCCCGCACGACGCCGGCGGACGGCATACGCCCTCCGGCATGACGGACGTCACCGGCCGAATGCCGGAAGGTGACGCGGGAGCGCACGCGCGCTCACTACCCTGACGCGGGTGACCGAAGTGAACAGCACGGACGGAACGGACATCCAGACCCTGAGCGTCACCGTGACGGGCGACGACCGACCAGGTGTGACGGGGACGCTCCTCGGGGCGCTGTCGGGAGTGGACGCAGAGGTCCTCGACATCCAGCAGGTCGTCGTGCACGGTCACCTCACCCTGACCGTCCTGCTGAGACCCGGCGCCCATGTCGACCAGCTGCGCGACGCCGCCGCCGTCGCCGCCCACCGCCTCGGCCTCGCCCTCACGGTCGTCGAGGGCACCGGCGTCAACGCGCGCTCGCGGCAGGGACGGGCGGCCGTCGTCGTCCTCGGCGCCCCGCTCAGCGCCGACGCCGTCTCGCTCGTCACGACCCGGATCGCCGACCACGGCGCCAACATCGACCGCATCCGCCGGCTCTCGCGCTACCCCATCACGACGGTCGAGTTCGACATCTCCGGCGCCGACCTGCCGTCCCTGCGCACCGAGCTCGCCCTCGTGGCGACGTCGGAAGGCATCGACATCGCCGTCGCACCCGGCGGGCTCGCCCGGCGCGGTCGGCGACTCGTCGTCCTCGACGTCGACTCGACGCTCATCCAGCAGGAGGTCATCGAGCTGCTCGCCGCCCACAGCGGCCGGGAGGCGGAGGTGGCCGAGGTGACGGCGCGCGCGATGGCGGGAGAGCTCGACTTCGAGGAGTCCCTGCGTGCCCGGGTGGCGACCCTCGCGGGCCTGCCCGAGTCGGTCCTCGACGAGGTGCGCGAGTCGGTCCAGCTGACCCCCGGCGCCCGGACGCTCGTGCGCACGCTCAAGCGGCTCGGCTTCACCGTGGGACTCGTCAGCGGTGGGTTCATCGAGATCGTCGGCGAGCTCGCGGACGACCTCGGCATCGACCACGCCCGCGCCAACCGGCTCGAGATCGAGGACGGCCGCCTCACCGGACGTGTCGTCGGCGAGGTCGTCGACCGGGCGGGCAAGGCGCGCGCCCTGCGCGAGTTCGCCGAGCAGGAGGGCCTTCCGCTGAGCCGTACCGTGGCCATCGGCGACGGCGCCAACGACCTCGACATGCTCGACGTCGCCGGCCTCGGCGTCGCCTTCAACGCCAAGCCGATCGTCCAGGAGCAGGCCCAGACCGCGGTCAACGTGCCCTACCTCGACTCGGTGCTCTACCTGCTCGGCATCTCCCGCGAGGAGATCGAGGAGGCCGATCTCGACGACGGCACGCCGACCCAGGCTCCGCCGGTCCCGCACGCCGGTCACTAGGCTGGCGCGATGCAGTCCGTGGCCCCTTCGTCCGTAACCCCGAACGCGAACGGCGTCCGCCGCACGCTGCTCATCATCGGCGGTGCCGAGGACCGGATCGGGCGGTCGGTCGTGCTCAAGCGGTTCGTGAAGCTCGCGGGCGGCCGGCGGTCGCACATCGTCCTCATCCCCACGGCGTCGTCGTACGCCGACGAGGTCTCCGAGGCGTACCGCGACGTCTTCACCCGGCTGCGGGGCGGCGACTACTCCGTCGTCCACCCCGAGACCCGCCGCGACGCCAACGACCCGGCGATGGTCGAGGCGCTCGACACCGCGACCGGCGTGTTCATCACCGGTGGCAGCCAGGTCAAGCTGGCGCAGAACATCGTCGGCACGCCCGTGGGCGACGCCGTCGTGCGGGCCTACGAGCGCGGCGCCGTCGTGGCCGGCACGTCGGCCGGCGCCTCGATCATGAGCCGATACATGATCTCGCTCGGCGAGGAGGGGCTGACGCCCAAGCAGCGAGCGAGCCAGATCTCGGCCGGCCTCGGGCTCGTCGAGGACGTCATCATCGACCAGCACTTCGACCAGCGCGGCCGCTACGGCCGGCTCATGTCGATGGTCGCCGCCTCGCCGAACCTGCTCGGCATGGGGATCGACGAGAACACGGCGGCCGAGATCCGTGGCGGCACGGTCATGTCGGTCATCGGGGCCGGCTCGATCTTCGTCGTCAACGCCCGCAACGCCATCACCGACGCCCCCGACGCGCGTCGCGGTGCGCCCCTGCTCGTTTCGGGCGCGGTCGTGCACTCGCTGCCCACGGGCAGTACGTTCGACCTGGACCACGTCGAGCTGACCGCGTTCGTCGAGCGTCACCCCGACATCGAGGGTGCGGTCGTCCCGGCCAAGGTCCGCGCGGCGCGCTCGTCGACGAGCAGCGCCGCTCACTGAGTCCCGTCCGTCCAGCCGCACCGCACCGCACCAACGGTCGACGGGTGTGCCGCACGGCACGTCCCGCACGACCCCGTAGGAGGAGATCCATGGCCGTCGAGGTACCCACCCCCACCGGCCCGGCCCGACCGGACCTGAAGATCCTCGAGACCCGGATCTACCGCGGCCCCAACATCTGGTCCTACCAGCAGGCCGTCCACCTCGTCGTCGACCTCGGCAGCCTCGAGGAGTACCCCACGGTCTCGCTTCCCGGCTTCACCGACCAGCTCGTCGAGCTCGTCCCCGGGCTCGAGCGCCACACCTGCTCGCTCGGCCGACGCGGCGGGTTCATCGAGCGGCTGCGCGAGGGCACGTGGCTCGGCCACGTCGCCGAGCACGTCGCGCTGCAGCTGCAGACCCTGGCCGGCCACGACTCGCGCCGCGGCAAGACGCGTGCGGTCAAGGGCAAGCCCGGCCAGTACAACGTCGTCTACAGCTACACCGACGAGACCGTCGGGGTCGCCGCGGGCAAGCTCGCGGTGCGCCTCATCAACCACCTCGTCCAGCCCGAGGACGGCTTCGACTTCGAGACGGAGTTCAACGCCTTCCTGCGCCAGGCCGAGCGGGTCGCCTTCGGTCCCTCGACGGCCGCCATCCTCGAGGAGGCGGCCTCGCGCGACATCCCGTACATCCGCCTCAACTCCGCGTCGCTCGTCCAGCTCGGCCAGGGCGTGCACGCCCAGCGCATCCGGGCCACGATGACCTCCAAGACGGGCGCGCTCGCCGTCGACATCGCGAGCGACAAGGACCTCACGACCAAGCTCCTCGGGTCCGCCGGCCTGCCCGTGCCCAAGCAGGAGGCCGTTCGCACCGTGCGGGGAGCCGTCGAGGCAGCGCGCCGCATCGGCTTCCCGGTCGTCGTCAAGCCGCTCGACGGCAACCACGGCCGCGGCGTGTGCCTCAACCTCATGAGCGACGAGGACGTCGAGAAGGCGTACGACATCGCCAAGGCCGAGTCGCGTCGCGGCACGATCATCGTCGAGTCCTTCGTCACCGGTCGCGACTACCGCTGCCTCATCGTCGGTGGACGGATGCAGGCGATCGCCGAGCGCGTCCCCGCGCACGTCATCGGCGACGGCACCCACACCGTCGCCGAGCTCGTCGAGATCACCAACGCCGACCCGCGTCGTGGCGTCGGGCACGAGAAGGTGCTGACGAAGATCAAGGTCGACGCCAACGCGCTCGAGATCCTCGCGGGCCAGGGCCACACGACCGAGTCGGTGCCGGACGAGGGCGAGATGGTCAAGCTGGCCCTGACCGGCAACATGTCGACCGGTGGCATCTCGATCGACCGCACCTTCGACGCCCACCCGGACAACGTCGAGATCGCCGAGGAGGCGGCCCGCATGGTCGGGCTCGACGTCGCCGGCATCGACTTCATCTGCCCGGACATCACCTATCCCGTGCGTGAGACGGGTGGCGCGATCTGCGAGGTCAACGCGGCTCCCGGCTTCCGCATGCACACGCACCCCACCGTCGGCGAGCCGCAGTTCATCGCCAAGCCGGTCGTCGACCTGCTCTTCCCACCGGGCGCGCAGTCACGCGTGCCGATCGTCGCCGTCACCGGCACGAACGGCAAGACGACGACGTCGCGCATGATCGCCCACATCTTCAAGGGTCTCGGACGCAAGGTCGGGATGACCTCGACCGACGGCGTCGTCATCGACGAGCGGCTCGTGATCAAGGCCGATGCCTCGGGTCCGCGCTCGGCCCGGATGGTGCTCCAGAACCCCCGCGTCGACTTCGCCGTCATGGAGGTCGCCCGGGGCGGCATCCTCCGCGAGGGCCTCGGCTACGACCGCAACGACATCGCGGTCGTCACCAACGTCGCCCCGGATCACTTGGGACTCAAGGGGATCGACACCCTGCGCCAGCTCGCCGACGTCAAGGCCGTCATCGTCGAGGCCGTGCCGCGCGACGGCTTCGCGGTGCTCAACGCGGACGACCCGAACGTGCGCAACATGCGCCGACGCTGCTCGGGCGGCATCGTCTGGTTCTCGATGGCCGAGCCCGGCAGCGAGACGCGCGAGTTCGTCGACGACTACTGCCGCCGCGGCGGCCGTGCCGTCGTGCTCGAGCCGAGCGAGCGTGGCGAGATGATCGTCATCAAGCACGGCCGGCGCAGCATGCAGCTCGCCTGGACCCACCTGCTCCCGTCGACGTTCGGTGGTGCGGCACGCTTCAACGTCGCCAACTCGCTCGCCGCCGCGGGCGCCGCCTTCGCCGCAGGAGCCCCGCTCCACGACATCCGACAGGGCCTGCGGACCTTCGCGACGACGTACTACCTCTCCCCCGGTCGCCTCAACCTCGTCCAGGTCAACAACGCCGACGTGTTCGTCGACTACTGCCACAACGCGGCCGGCATGAAGGAGCTCGGCGCCTTCGTCGACCGCTACGCCGACCAGAAGCAGCGCCAGGCCGACCTCGGCAAGACCTCGCGCATCGGCATGATCGGCGCTGCGGGCGACCGACGCGACGACGACATGCGCGAGCTCGGAGCGGTCGCGGCCCAGCACTTCGACGTCATCGTCATCCGCGAGGACGAACGCCTGCGCGGCCGCAAGCCCGGCGAGACGGCCGAGCTCGTGGCCGAGGGCGCGCGTGCCGCGATGAAGGAGGGCGCCCGCTGCCGTCAGGTCGAGATCGTCCTCGACGAGCTCGACGCCACCCGGCACGTGCTCGCCCGCACCAACCCGGGCGACCTCGTCGTCATGTGCGTCGACCAGCACGCGCTCGTCGTCGCCGAGCTCGAGGAGCGCACCAAGCACGCCCAGGCGGGTGCCCGCATCGGCACGGCCGCGGCGGCCACGAGCGACCCCGACCTCGACCCGAGCACTCTCACCGAGACCGCCGAGGCCGAGGGCGACGAGGCCGAGGAGGAGGCGCTCGGCGCCCTCCCGTCGGAGTCGCAGCCCGACCACGCCGACGACACCGCCATCTGACACGAGTCGAGGCTCGCACGCGATACGGCCGGGAAGTGCGCCACGGCGCGCTTCCCGGCCGCGTGGGCGTTCGAGGAGCGACACGACTGCGCCATGGCGCGGTTGCCGACCTGGCCCAGGCGCGGAACCGGGCACAACTGCGCCGTGGCAGGCTTGCCGACGGCGCCCGGGCGCATCACCGGCAGAAGTGCGCCGTGGCGCGTCTGCGGCCGTGCTGACTATTCGGTGACGGGAGCCAGCTCGTCGGCGTACGCCCGCAGAGCCCGGCGGTAGGCCTGGGTGTCGACGTCGGTCGTCGCCTCGAGCGTCGACCGGATGAGGTCGGCGAGGGCCTGCCGCTCCTGGCCGAGATCGGCCTGGACGAGCGCCTTGAGCATGAGCGCCGCCGTGTTGTGCGGTCGCGCCTCGAGGACGTCGGCAACGAGGCCCTGCGCCTCGGCGGTCCGGCCCACGACGCGCAGGCTCGAGGCGAGCTGGAGCTGCGCCCGGTGCCGGTGCGGCTCGCGCAGGCCACCGGCCAGCGCCTCCTCGTAGAGACCGATGGCGCCCTGCTCGTCGCCCATCGCGTCCTTGACGCCGGCGAGCTCGAAGACGAGGCGCGGGTCGCCCGGGTGGCCGTCGACGAGCTCCTGGGCGGCAGCGAGCCGCGCCGGCTCGTCGTCGCCCTCCCACAGGGCCGCGATCTCCGCCTCGAGCTCGTGCTCGCCGCGCGCGGCGACGACCTTGCGGCGGATCGCGCGGGCGTCGTCGACCTTGCCGCCGTGCTCGCGGATCCAGCCGTTGACCTCAGTGCGCTCGGCGTGGCACATGAGCGCGATGACGTCGCCGTCGAGCGCGTGCGGCACGAGGGCCTCGAAGGACTCGAGCTCCGTGTCGTAGCCGGGCACGTCGAGCACGCCGACCTTGGCCAGGCCGTCGCGGAAGAGACCGAGCAGGTCCTCGGGCTCGCGCCCGCGCAGGTAGTGGCGCGCGACCTTGAGGACGACCTCCTCGGCGCCGCGCCCGGCGATCTCCCCCATCGCGACGATCGCCTCGTCGGCGCGGTCGCCCGCGCACCCGAGGCCGAGGCGCACGGCTCCGCCCGGCGCGGCGAGCCCACGGGCGACGTCGAGCAGGGCCTCGAGGCCGGCCTCGTTGTGGGCCATGTCCATGATGACCGTCGCCTTGCCGCCGCTCGGCAGCGGCAGCGAGTACGTGTTGAGCCGGCCCCAGTTGTGCTCGGGATCCGGCGCGAAGGTCCGCAGACCCTCGACGACGGCCGAGCGCGGGACACCGAGCCCCAGCGCGGCCGCGGCACCGGCCAGCGCGTTGGCGATGTTGTTGCGGGACAGTCCGCTCAGCGTCATGGGGACGTCGACGATCTTGACGAGGCGGTCCGGGTCACCGTTGGGCGACAGGACGACGATCTCGCCGTCGAGGACGGTGATGCCGCGGCCACCGGAGTTGATCGACTCCCAGAGCGCGGGCGAGGCAGGGTCCAGGCTGAAGGCCCACGGCTTGGCCTTGATGCCGAAGCGCATGGCCCACACGCGAGGGTCGTCGCCGTTGAGCACGACCCAGCCCTGTGGCTTCGTGACGGTCGTGACGATGGCCTTGACCTCGGCCAACTGGTCGAGGGTGTCGATGCCCTGCAGGCCGAGGTGGTCGGCGCTGACGTTGGTGACGACGCTGACGTCGTTGGCGGTGACCCCCATGCCCTTGAGGAGCATGCCGCCACGGGCGGTCTCGAGGATCCCGATCTCGAGGCCGGGCGTCTCGAGCACACCGCGCGCACCCGCCGGGCCGGAGAAGTCGCCCTCCTCCTTCGTCTCGCCCATGACGACGACGCCGTCGGTCGAGCTCCAGGCGGTCTTGAGACCGGCGCTCATGCACATGTGCGCCATGAGGCGGGTCGTCGTCGTCTTGCCGTTGGTGCCGGTGACGGACGCGACCGGCACCGTCGGCGTCAGCACGCTGGGGCCCGGACCGTCGGGCGCGGCCAGGATGACGGCCGCGGCCGCCTCGATGACCTCGTCGGCGCTCCGGGAGCGGTCGAGCAGGCCGGCCATGACGGCACCGAACTGCTCCCCCGCGACGCGGCCGCGGGTGCGATGCACCCACGGGAAGGCGAGCACGACGTCCTCGACGGTCTGACCCGCCCGCACGCGTACGCCCAGGCGCCCGGCGCCGATCTCGGTGCCGACGCGACGCGTCACGGTGCGGATCACCCGCATGACGAAGCGCTGGCGCAGGGCCGTCCCCCGCTTGCCCGGGCGGGCCGAGCGCATGCCCAGTCGGCGGGCCAGGGCCTCGGCGTCGGTGCGCTTGAGCTCGAGGAAGCCGGGCACGTGCAGGATGACCTTGATCGCCGGGCGGGCGAAGTAGAGGTTGGGCCCGTCGAGCACCCTGACCTCGTCGACCCGCACCTGTTCGGCAGGCACCGACGCGGCCACGGGGTCGGTCGTCGTCAGGGGGCTGGACTCGGTCCCGGCGTGAGGCATGGGCAGGACTCTAGCGAGAGGATCAGTGGACCTGCGCGCTCACTGCCCCATCGCGTGGACGCCGCCGTCGACGTGGACGATCTCACCGGTCGTGGCAGGGAACCAGTCGGAGAGCAGCGCCGCACAGGCCTTCGCCGCGGGCTCCGGGTCGTTGACGTCCCAGCCGAGTGGTGCGCGGTCGTCCCAGACCTTCTCGAACTGCTCGAAGCCCGGGATGGACTTGGCCGCCGTCGTGCGGATCGGCCCGGCGGCGACGAGGTTGCAGCGAACGGCCTTGGGGCCGAGGTCGCGGGCGAGGTAGCGGTTCGTCGACTCGAAGGCGGCCTTGGCCACACCCATCCAGTCGTAGACCGGCCACGCGAACTTCGCGTCGAAGGTGAGCCCGACGACGCTGCCGCCCTCGGTCATGAGCGGCAGGGTCGCTACCGCGAGCGACTTGAGGCTGTACGCCGAGATCTGGAGGGCCGTCGAGACGTCCTCCCACGTGCCCTCGAGGAAGTTGAAGGCGCCCTGCGGCGCGAAGCCGATCGAGTGCAGCACCCCGTCGAGGCCGTCCACGTGCTCGCGCAGGCGGTCGGCGAGGGTGTCCAGGTGCTCCTGGTCGGCGACGTCGAGCTCGATGACGACGGGCGTCTCGGGCAGCCGCTTGGCGATGGTCTGGGTGATCTTCATCGTGCGGCCGAACGAGGTGAGGATGACCGTCGCACCCTCCTGCTGGGCGATCTTCGCGACGTGGAACGCGATCGAGCTGTCCATGAGGACACCGGTGATGAGGAGCTTCTTGCCTTCGAGGATTCCCATGCCTGCGACTTTCTCGTGTGGGTGGGCACGCTTGCTGCACAACGCTCGTGACGGCATACCAAGGTATGCCGTGGGGTGGGCTCAGTGCCCCATGCCGAGCCCGCCGTCGACGGGGATCACCGCGCCGGTGATGTAGCCGGCGTCGTCGCTCGCGACGAAGCGCACGACGGACGCGACCTCCTCGGGGGTGGCGAACCGGCCCGCGGGGATGGTGGCGAGGTAGGACTTCTTCTGCTCGTCGGGCAGCACGGCCGTCATCTCCGTGTCGATGAAGCCGGGCGCGACGACGTTGGCGGTGATGCCACGGCCGCCGAGCTCGCGCGAGATCGAGCGGGCGAGCCCGACGAGGCCGGCCTTCGACGCCGCGTAGTTGGTCTGGCCGGGCGACCCGTAGAGGCCGACGACGCTGCTGATGAGGACGATGCGGCCACGGCGCTTGCGGATCATGCCGGTGGCGGCGCGACGCGCGCACCGGAAGGCTCCCGCGAGGTTCGTGTCGATGACGGAGTCGAACTCGTCGTCGCTCATCCGCATGAGCAGGGTGTCTCGGGTGATGCCGGCGTTCGCGACGAGGACCTCGACGGGGCCACCGAAGATCTCCTCGGCGGCGGTGAAGGCCGCGTCGACGGACGCCGAGTCGGTGACCTCGCAGATGACGCCCTGCAGGCCCTCGGGCGGCTCACCGGAGCGGTGGGTGATGACGACGTTGTCGCCGGCGTCGGCGAAGGCCCTGGCGATCGCCAGGCCGATGCCGCGGTTGCCTCCGGTCACGAGCACGTTGCGCGCCTCGGTCGTTGACACTGTGCGTTCCTCCGTCCGTCCGGCCTCTGCCGGGTCGCTGCCTTGCCCCGAAACCTAACGGACTACCGAACGGTAGACAGCACGGTGCCGCGGGCGTGGGACGGGCTTATGGTTGAAGGGTGCCAAGAGCCAAGAACGAACCGGTCGTCTACTCCGTCACCTCGGCGTCGACCTCCACGACGGACGACCAGGACCAGCGCGTCCGCCGCTACCTCACGATGATGGGCATCCGCATCGTGTGCTTCGGCCTGGTCTTCGTCACCTCGGGCTGGCTGCGCTGGACCGCCATCCTGGCCGCGGTCTTCATCCCCTACGTCGCCGTCGTGCTCGCGAATGCCGTGAGCCCGCGCCAGCCGGGCAGCATCCAGTCGGTCGTGCCCCGCGACGACACGCAGCGCCTCGAGCAGTGAGCGGTCCGCTCTCCCTGTCGCCCACGGGCGGCCCTGACGTCGAGCACGTCTGCAGCGCCAAGGGCTGCCGCGCGACGGGCGTTCACGCGGTCATCTGGAACAACCCGAAGCTGCATGCCGCGGACCGACGCAAGGTGTGGCTGGCGTGCGACGACCACGAGAAGTCGCTCGCTGACTTCGTGGCGCTGCGGGGCTTCCTCATCGAGGTCGTCCCTGTCGAGGCCCTCACCGACGCCGACGGCTGAGTGCCGCATCCTTCCCTGGAGCGGGTCAGTGCGGGGGGTTCAGGCTGCCCTGCAGGACCAGGCGTCCCACCGGTCCCGGTCTCCGAGGGGCTCCAACCCTCCGTCGGGGGCGTCGCCGCCCACCACGCGGGCCCGCGTCGAGGCAGGGCAACACACGAACCGTCTATCCGGCCTCCGCGATCCCCCGATGGTAAGTTGCGCCGAAACGCTGCCCGACCGAGGAGCTCGCACATGTCGGATCGACTGCTGGACGTCTTCTCCAAGGGGCTGAACCTCCCCGCGTCTCAGCTCAGCGACGAAACGAGTCCGTCCAACACGCCCACGTGGGACTCTCTCGCCGCGATGGAGATGGTCGTCCTTCTCGAGGACGCCTTTGACGTCCGGCTCAAGACCTCCGAGATCATGAAGATGCGCTCCATCGGCCTCGCGCGGAACGTCCTGCGCAGCAAGGGCGTCGAGGACATCTGAGTCACCAGCGACGGGCGAGCCCACCATGATCGGCATCATCGCGAGCTTCACCCCGCACCTGCTGGTCGCGCCGCTGCTCGCCGCCGCACCAGCAGGGTCCGAGGTGTGCCTGGCCGACTTCAACCAGGTGCACCAGTCGCTCCTCGACGTCGAGTCCAGCTTCGAGCAGCCGCCCGACCAGCTCGTCGTGTGCTGGCGCATCGAGGACGTCTTCGGACCGGCGCTCGTCGACTGGGTCGTGCGCGAGTCCGACCCCGCGGGGCTGCGCGAGGACGTCCGCCAGCTGGGACTGCTCGTCGGGCAGGCGGCCGCCACACACGCCATACCGGTCGTGGCGTGCACACCGCCGACGCCGACGTTCGTGTGGCTGGACCCGCTCGACGCCCGGAGCAGCGTGCGGCTCGCCGTCCTGCACGGCCAGCTCGTCCAGGCGTTCGTGGAGGGCATCGGTCAGGCGCCTGTCACCCTCGTCGACCTCGCCGCCCTGCTTCAGCTGCACGGGACCGCGCGCGCCTACGACTCCCGCAACGACCTGATGTACCACCAGCCGCTCACGCGCCCGTTCGCGCAGGCGCTCGGCACTCTCCTCGGCGAGGCCCTGGGCTCGCTCGGTCGCCCGACCCCGAAGGTGCTGGCCGTCGACGCCGACAACACGCTGTGGCTGGGCATCGTCGGCGAGGACGGACCCGACGGCGTCGTCATCGGCGACAGCTTCCCGGGCAGCGGCTACCGCGCGTTCCAGCAAGGCCTGGTCTACCAGGCCGCCCACGGCGCGCTCATCGCCCTGGTCAGCAAGAACAACGCCGCGGACATCGAGGAGATCTTCGCCCGCCGTGGCGGCGACATGGCTCTCAGCTCGGAGCACCTCGCGGCACAGCGGGTTGACTGGAACAGCAAGGCCGACAACCTCAGCGCCATCGCCGACGAGCTAGGCCTCGGCGTCGACAGTTTCGTCTTCATCGACGACAACGACGTCGAGCTCGACGAGGTACGCCAGCGCTTGCCGCATGTCGACCTCGTCAAGGTCAGCGACGAGCCGGAGGAGGTCGCCGAGATCACCCGACGACTCACCGCTTTCCGCTTCGCACGCGTCTCCGGCGAGGACCGCGTTCGCACCCAGATGATGAAGGGCGAGAGCGATCGGCGTGCCGCGGCCGCGGGCGCGCCGTCGCACGCCGACTTCCTCGCCTCTCTCGGGATCAGCGTCCACGTCTTCGAGCCGGGGCCCGCGCACGTCGGTCGCGTCACCCAGCTCATCAACAAGACGAACCAGTTCAACCTCACGACCGTGCGCCGCGACGAAGCCGCGGTAGCCGCGCTCGTGACCTCGCAGGCCCACCGGGTGTATGCCGCCGAAGTGACCGACCGCTTCGGCGGCTACGGCCTCGTCGCCGTCGCCGTGGTTGATTGCGGCATCGACGCCTGGGAGATCGAGACGCTGCTCATGAGTTGTCGCGTCCTGCGTCGGGGCGTGGAGGACGCCATCCTCCAGTGCATCGGGGACGACGCCGTGACGGCGGGGGCGTCGATGCTGCGCGGGTCCTACCGTCCGACTTCAAAGAACGGCCAGGTCGCCGCCTTCTACCCCGACCGCGGCTTCACGGCTACCGGCGAGGGACTCTACGAGGTATCGCTGCCGTTGTCAGTGGCGCCCGAGCACGTTGCGGTGCTGCGAGATGCTTGACGGCGATCCCTTCGCCTACTTCTCGGACCTGCTGGTCCTCATGGTGGTGGCGGTCCCGCTCTACTTCCTGCTGCCGTGGGCATGGGCACGCCGTCTCCTGCTCGGCCTGGCGGGCGCCTACCTCCTCTACCTCATCGCGCCGCGGCTGCTCGCCTTCTACGTCCTCTTCTGGCTCGGCGTCTACGTCCTGCAGCTCGCCGCGACCCGATGGCGCGACCGCCCGTCGAGCTGGGTCCTCACGACCACGCTCGTCCTGCTGACCCTGGCCCCGCTCGTCGTGTGGAAGTTGCGCCCCGAATGGGCGGTGGTCGAGTTCAACGTCGGTATGAATGGGCTCGTCGACGGGCTCAGCCCATGGGTCGGAGCCGTCGATCGGGTCCGCGACCTCATCCTGCCCATCGGGCTCAGCTTCGCCACGTTCCGGGCCATCGACCAGATCGTCAAGGTGCGCCTCGAGATCGTGCCGCCACTGCGGCCGCTCCACCAGCTCGCGTACGGCTTCTTCCCCACCGTGCTCATCATCGGTCCCGTCATCGAGTACACCGAGATCGACCGGCGCCTCGACGAGCGGGCCCGGTGGGACCCGAACGACACCCTGAGCGGGATCCTCACCATCGGTCTCGGCGCGCTCAAGGTCTTCGTCCTCGCCTACCTCCTGCGCGGCAGCCAGGACGTCTTCTCCCTCTCCACGCGCAGCGGCTCGCCACTCGACTACTGGCTCGAGCTCGTGATGTTCGCCTTCTACTTCTACTTCAACTTCTCCGGCTTCTCCGACATGGCCATCGGGTCGGCACGCATCTTCGGCTTCCGGCTCGCCCCCAACTTCAACAACCCCTACCTCAAGACGAACCCCCAGGCGTTCTGGAATGCCTGGCACATGAGCGTGACGAGGTTCGCCCAACGCAACGTCTTCGTGCCGCTCGGGGGAATGCGCGCGCGGACCCAGTACGTCGCCATCGTCGCGACGATGATGGTCATCGCGCTGTGGCACGACCTCACCATCCCCCTCGTCATCTTCGGCCTCTACCACTCCGCGGGGCTCATCGGTCATCGTTGGTGGGTGGCCCGCCACCCAGTCCCCGACCACCGCGGCCTGGCACGCCGGGCGGGTGCCAACGTCCTGCTCTTCGTCTTCTACCTGCTCAGCCTGCCCCTGCTCATGGTCGAGCTCGGGTCGCTGGGCGACTTCTACGGGAGGTTGCTGTGATCCTCGCCGACCGTCTGCTCGCGTTCCTGCACGACCGGGTCGGCTTCGACGTGACCCGCTGGTCGATCGTGCGCATCGCGACGTTCGCCGTCGCCGCCCTCGTCGTAGCCGGCATCGTCGTGGAGCCGCGCCCCGGACAGCGGGACGACCAGGCCCTCGCGACCCGGCAGGTGCGCAACGTGTCCCTGGCGTTCGGTGACCCCCGCGGCTTCGATCCGACGCCGAAGGGCAAGAACTTCAAGGTGGCCTGGATCGGCGGGTCGGAGACCCAGGCGGTAGGGCCCAAGACCCGCGCCTTCATTCCGGGACTGGTCAGCGAACGCCTTGGGCGCGTCGATGGCAAGGTCGTCTCGACCGACCTCTACTACCTCGACGCGATCAGGCTCGTCGATGAGGTCAGCGCGCTGTCGTCGGCTCTCGCGAGCAAGCCCGACCTCGTGGTCATCAGCCTCAACCCCGTCTGGGTGCTCAACGATCTCGCGCCGCAGCAGTGGGACTACCTCGACGGCGCACTCGCCCGGGGCAGCCTCTGGCCCCCGTCGCGATGGGTTCTCGCAGCGTCCTTCCTCAGCCCCGGTGACGTCGGCTGGCGCGTCCTGTCCGCCGCCAGCCCGCCATTGGTCGGCGACCGCTTCGAGTGGGGCCTCGACCTGACGGAGCAGACCTCCACGCTCTCGTTCCTCGACGTCGTCCAGACACCGAAGTCACGCGCCACTGGGCTCGCCGCACTCGCGGAGCGCCGGCCCGTGGACTTCTGGGCCTCGCGCTTCGCCTCCAGCCGACCGACGAAGGATCTCGCGAGCATCCAGCTCAACACCATCGAGCGCGAAGTGGTGTCGCGGTCGTCACTCAACACCGCCGCCCTCCAGCAGATGTTCGAGATGGTGCGCACAGCCGGCGTCCCGACGTACTTCTACGTCCACGGCATCAACCCGACGGTCTACGCACAGCCCGACGCCCGTGGCTACGTCGACCAGCTCCGTGCCCAGCTCGCCGCGGCGACGGCCGGGCAGACCACGAGCAGCGTTCGCTTCGACCCGCAGGGACTCCAGGACCGGGTGCCGCCGACGAAGTACCGCGACATCGTCCACGTCTATGACGGCCGCAACGAGGCTGCCGTCCTCAGCACCGACCTGTGCGCGCTGCTGCGCTCCACGGGCCGGCAGGCAGACTGTGAGGCACCATGAGCGACACCCCGACCCCCGAGGCGCCGGGGGCTGACCCGGTGGACGACGGTGGCTCCGAGACCGCCGTACCCACCGGGGGTAGCCGCCGCGCTACCCGGCTCGCGAGCCGACTGGCCGTCGAGCTGGCGATCGGACTCGGCATCGCGGCCGTGCTCGTCGTCGTGGCGTGGGCCTCGAGCAACGCGATCCGCTTCGTCTACGGCGGCTACTGATGGAGCGCGACGTCTCACAGGGCCTCGACCCGACGCCGCGACTGCACCACGTCGGCTATGTCGTCGCCGCGATGAAGGGTGCGATCAGACGCTTCGAGGAGGCCGGGGGCCGGCTCGTCGTCGGCCCGACGGACGACCCGACCCTCGGCGTCATCTGCGCACTGATCCGGCTTCCCGAGGGGGTCGACATCGAGCTCGTGGCCCCGCTCGAGGGTGCGGACTCGCCGGTCACCTCACGGCTCCAGCGCGGTGGGGGTCTCGACCACCTGTGCTTCTGGGTCGAGGACCTCGACGCCTCACTCGCCCGCGAGCTCGACAACGACGCGCTGCTGCTCGTCCCGCCGACGTATGCCGTGACGTTCGATGCCACCATCGCCTTCGTCCAGCGCCGGACCGGTCTCGTCGTCGAGCTCATGGGCGCGAAGCGGTGACGGTCAGGCGCCCGCCTTGGCCAGGACGTACGCCACGTTGATCGGCAGCTGCTCGTCGCGGGACTGATCGAGGGTCTTGCCCTCGTAGGGCAGCCGCAGCGGCTCGACGATCGAGAGCCCGCTGTCGGAGATCATCGACTCGAGCTCGTCCGTCGTGCGCCACAGGTAGATGTGGTCGACCGCCGGCGCGTTGACGCACGTCGTGACGAAGATGAACGCTCCCGGTTTCGCAAGGTCCGCGATCCGCCGGAGGAACACCTCGGGCTGCTCGACGTGCTCGAGCACCTCACCCATGACGACTGCGTCGAAGGACGACGGCGCGAGGTCGTCGGCGGTGAGGAAGTCGCGCAGCTCGACGCGCACCGGGGCGTCGGGGTGGAAGTGTTCGACGATCGTCCTGGTCTGCTCGACGCTCGCGGGCGACAGGTCGACACCCAGGAAGTCGTCGAAGGACCCGGTCTCGATCGCCGCCATGAGCAGGAACCCGTGGCCCGGACCCACCTCCAGGTAGCGGCCGCCACGGTCGCGGGGCAGCGACCGCCGCAGGAAGCGCGACATCTCGACGTGGTTGGGCCAGAGGAACGTGGTGATGGCCAAGCCGTACATGTAGCGGTCCATGTAGTCACGGTCGTGGTAGACCGACTCGGCCACGTCGGCGAACGTCGAGTGTCGGTAGTGCCCGTGCCGGCGGAAGTACTCCTGCTCGTCAAGGGTGTCCCCGAGGATCGTCAGGTAGCTCTCGGCGAGGTACTCGAGCGACAAACCCTTGGACAGGCAGAAGCGCAGGTAGCTGCCGAGGCGGTCGCGCTCGTCCTCGGTGGCTCCTTCGACCGCCTGCTCCAGGAAGCCCCGGTGGACGGGGAACTGGTCGATGACGCTGTCGACGAGTTTGCCGACCAACTGTTGTGAGTCACTCATGGACGGTCACGCTAGCGTCGTCCGGCGCGAAATCGGGGCCGACGCGACCGCTCCACGTGCCACGCCCGTGAGGGGGACTGGAGCAGGTCCCGTCAGCCGCCGATGGCGGACATGGGTCGGTCGGGCTGGACGAAGTCCGGGTCGCCGATCCCGTGGCCGCGGCGCTTGCGCCACATCTCGCCCCGGATCAGGCCGAGCAGCTCGTCGTCGGTCGCGCCCTCGCGCAGGGGCCCACGCAGGTCGGTCTCGGTCGTCGAGAAGAGGCAGTTGCGCACCTGTCCGTCGGCGGTGAGCCGCGTGCGGTCGCAGGCCGCGCAGAACGGCGCACTGACGCTGGCGATGATCCCGACGGTCTCGGGGCCGCCGTCGACGAGGAACCGCTCGGCGGGGGCACTCCCCCGGTCGGCGGCCGGCAGGGGCGTCAGCTCCCAGCGCTGCGACAGGCGCTCGCGGATCTCGTCGGCGGAGATCATCTGCGTCCGGTCCCAGGCGTGCTGGGCGTCGAGCGGCATCTGCTCGATGAAGCGCAGCTCGTAGCCGCGCTCGAGGCACCACGCGAGCACGTCGGCGACCGACTCGTCGTTGATGCCGCGCATCGCGACCGCGTTGACCTTGACCGGCGTCAGGCCGGCGTCCGACGCGGCCTTGAGGCCCGCCTCGACGTCGGCGAGGCGGTCGCGACGGGTCAGCTGCGTGAAGGTCTCCGAGTCGATGGTGTCGAGGCTGACGTTGACCCGGTCGAGGCCGGCCTCCTTGAGCCCGATGGCGACGCGCTCGAGGCCGACGCCGTTCGTCGTCATCGCGATCTTGGGACGCGGCTCGAGGGCCGCGATGCCGGCGACGAGCTCGACGAGCGATCGGCGCAGGAGCGGCTCGCCTCCGGTGAGGCGGACCTGCGTGATGCCGTCGCGCACGAAGACGCCGATGACCCGCAGCATCTCCTCGTCCGTCAGCATCTCGGTCTTGGGCATCCACGGCAGGCCCTCGGCGGGCATGCAGTAGGTGCAGCGCAGGTTGCAGCGGTCGGTGACCGACACGCGCAGGTCGCGGGCCCGGCGCCCGAACTGGTCGGCCAGCCCTGCCGGTCGGACGCTCGGGTCGGGAAGGCGGGTCATGTGCTCCACTCTAGGCCGGGTATTGCTGCGACCCGGTCTGCTGGTGGTGCCGATGTTGCCCCAGGCCTCTGAACTGCGGTGATGTGACGTCTGGCTCGTTGGTCAGGACGACGGCGCCGGGCCGCCGTCGGAGCTCCTCCGGACTCGTTGCGGACTGCACGGTGCGTCAGCCCGAGACCGACGGCGCCGCTGCCGTCATTGCCCAGCGTCCCTGATTCCTGGTGGAGCTCTGCTACGGCGACGGGGGCATGAGGGAGGCGATGTTGCCATAGGCGCGCATCGCGTCGATCCGATCTGCCGACAGGTCGTAGGCGACGCAGAAGGGAAGGCGTTCCCCGCCGTCGGTGCCGGCGCACGTTCCTTCGAGGTAGGCGACGCCCTGGGCGGACACCAGTCGACGTGTGCTCAGATCCGGCATGCGAGCGTGCAACCCGTTGATGGCCTCTTCCACGGCCCCAGCACCGCGGACTACCGCGCCGCTCTGAATCGTGGTCCACGTGACGTCGTCGGTGAAGAACTGCTGGAAGCGGCCCTTACCGAGGGCTGTGAAGTAGGCGGACATCGTCTGGCTCGTGTCGTCGGTCGACATCCGGGCTCCCTGCTTCGGGAAATGATGGAAGGGCCCACTCAGTGTGCTCCGGCTACTGCTGCTCCGCCACAGTCCGCTGCGCCCGAGGCCATCTGGGGGTGCCTGACCACGTACCGATCGTCGCGCGTGCGATCGCGACGGACGAGAGGCGGCGAGGTGCTCGTGTCACGTCGGTCGTCCGCTGAACAGCACCGGCTGGTGCTACGGCTGCCAGTCCGCACGTGGCGCGCTGTGGTCCCCGCCTGTCAGCCGAGGGACGGAGTGTGTCGGGTTGATCTGCGCGGCCTCCAGCGACGTGTCAAACCCGAGCAGCGCCTCCGCAGCGGCCGGGGACGCAGCTGCCGTTCGCGCCGCGGCTTCGAGCACGGAAGCGCCATACGTGGTGGTGTCCGCACGATGCTTGCCCGCGGGCTCGGGCGCGCTTCCAGGTGCTCCGCCCGGCCGTCGGAGAACTCGCAGCAGGTACACCGGGTCGTCGTCCTGCGCGCGGGCGGCGGCGCGGGCCAGCTCTTCCGGGTCAGCGCTCGTCGGCCTGTGCTCTTCGGGCACGTCACGACACAGGCGCCGGTACACCGCTTCACGCGTGGCGACGGGGAGCTGAGCGAACACCTCGGCGTGGACGAGGTCGAACACCTGCGGCGTTGAGACTCGGAGCAAGTACTTGTACTTGGCCATGTCCAGGGCCACCTCGGCCTCTGATCCGCTGTCGTCGGACTGGTGCGGAATCAAGCGCCGCAGCCTGCCTTGAAGGTTCATGACCGCTCCTTCAGCTCGTCGTGCCAGCCTACCCGCGCGCCTCTGACGACGGGCCTCGATCCACGGCGCGGCATCGGTGAGCTGCGCGTCCGAGCTCGGGATCGGCCGGGTCGAAGTCATCCGCCGCGCTCTCTGGCCAGGAGCGGGCGCTCAGACGTGAACACGCCGAGAAACTCATCGAAGGGAACGTATTGAAAGACCCCTTTCGAAAGAGTAGTTTCATCACATGCCACCGACCCGCCGCCGCGTCACCGATGCCGACGCCCTGAAGGCGCTCGCCCACCCGCTTCGGATGGCCCTGCTGGGCGCCTTGGTCACCGAGGGGCCGCTCACTGCCAGCCAGGCGGCGGCGCTGCTCTCCGAGTCTCCGTCCAACTGCTCCTGGCACCTGCGCAAGCTCGCCGAGCACGGCTTCGTCCGCGAGGCCCGCGGCGGCACCGGCCGCAACCGGCCTTGGCAGGCGGTCAGCGACGGGCTCGAGTGGGGCGACGACGTGGAGGGCGTGACGGACCCCGACCCCACGGACCGGATGGCCGCGGACGCCCTCACCGACATGGTCCTCGAGCGGGAGCTGCAGCGCTTCCGGGCGGCCCGCGCGGCCCGAGACAGCGAGCCGGCGCCCTGGCGCGAGGCCACCGGTCTGGTGCAGTCCCAGCTCTGGCTGACGGTCGAGGAGGCGCAGGGGCTCAAGCGGGAGCTCACCGACCTGCTGCAGCAGCACCTCGACCGGTCCGGCCATCCCGAGCACCGACCCGACGACGCCCGGTTGGTGTCCCTGGTCGGCTGGCTGGTGCCGAGCGGCCCGCACCGTCTCCGGCCGGTCCCGGCCGACGGCGCCACGCCGCCCGAGCCGTCCCGCGCCACCGCACACACCCACTCGAGCGAGGAGACCACGCGATGATCCGGACCACCTTCCGCACACCCGGGTTCGGCCGGCTCTTCGCCGGTCTGACGGCCAGCATGTTCGGCGACTCGCTGATGCTGATCGTGCTGAGCATGTGGGTGAAGACCCTCACCGGCTCGAACGGAGCAGCTGGGCTGACCTTCCTGTGGATGACGGCCCCCGCCCTGCTGGCACCGCTGTTCGGCTACATCGTGGACCGGGTCGCCAGGCGCACGTTCCTGGTGGTCGCCAACGTCGCGTCGGCCGCGATGATGCTGCCCCTGCTCCTGGTGCACGACGCCGGCGACGTGTGGATCGTGTACGCCGTCGCCTTCTGCTACGGCACCTCCTTCGTCGTGGTGCCCGCCGCACTCAACGGCCTGCTCAAGGAGATGCTCGCCGAGGACGTGCTGGTGGAGGCGAACGCCTCGCTGAGCGTGACCCGCGAGGCGCTGCGTCTGGTCGGTCCGCTGCTGGGAGCCGCCACCTTCGCGTTCGTCGGGGGCGGCGCGGTGGCGATGGTCGACGCGGCCACCTTCCTGTGCGCGGCCGTGGCCATCGCCGGGCTCCGGGCGGGCGACCGGCCCGAGCCGGCAGGGCAGCCGCAGCACTGGCGCGCCGAGGTCGTCGAGGGGGCGACCTTCATCCGCCGGACCCCGGTGCTCCTGCACACCACGCTCGCGCTGGCCCTGGCGCTGCTGGTGATCGGGTTCGCCGAGTCCGCGGTGTACGCCGTCGTGGAGGCCTTCGACAAGCCGGTCACCTTCGTGGGCCCGCTGCTCACCGTGCAAGGGGCCGGCGCGGTCGCCTCCGGACTCTTGGCCAGCAGGATCGTCCGGCGGTTCGGCGAGCCGGCCACCGTGATCGTCGGTCTGCTGGTCACCTCCCTGGGCCTCGCCGGGGTCGTGGCGGCGCAACAGACCTGGGAGCTCCTGGTCACCGTCGCCGTCCTCGGTGCCGGTCTCCCGCTGGTCATCGTCGCGTTCAACACTCTGCTCCAGAAGCGCACCCCGGGCCGGCTGATGGGGCGGGTCAGCACGTCGGTGGAGGTGCTGACCACCACCCCACAGGCCCTCTCGATCGCCACCGGTGCCCTGCTCGTGACGCTGCTGGACTACCGCGCCATCTTCGCGCTGATGACCCTTGGCACGTTCGTCGCCGCCGGGTACCTCGCACTCACGTTGCGGGGCCGGCTGACCATGACTGCGGGTTCCGAGGCGCCCGCGGACCCGGACGTCGTCGCGGGCACGGTGCTGGCGGACCCGCCTACCGTCACCGCGCCGTTGCCGGACCACGAGGTCGCCGACGAGACCAGCTGGGCGACCGGCCGGCAGCCAGAACCCTCGCGCTGAGCGCCAGGCTCCGGCGACCGGACGCGTGAACACCGTCGCCGTGGCCGTTGGCCCTCCTGGGGACGCTCTGCGGACCGGGAGCGGCCGCGTGACGTCACCGCAGGTCAGAGACGGGCCGGTACTCGGGTCCCCCCTGGGCCGGGTACCGTCGATCCGTGCTTCGACTCTGGCTGACGCGGCGCTGGCTGCTCTGGACCCTCGTCGCGGTCCTCTTCGGGGTCGCCTGCTTCTACCTCGGCCTGTGGCAGTGGCACCGCCATGTCGAGCAGCGGACCAAGGTCGATGCCATCGCCCGCAACTACGGCGCTGCACCGGTCGCCTTCGCTCCCCCCATGGTCGCGACGCCGATCCCGGCGGAGCGGCAGTGGACCCGGGTCGCGCTGACGGGCACGTATGCCGCCGGCCCCGACCTGCTCGTCCGCAACCGGACGCTCGACGCGACGGTGGGTTTCGAGGTGCTGACGCCGATGCAGACGGGCGACCTGACGCTCCTCGTCGACCGGGGCTGGGTGCCCAACGCGGACGACGCCGAGACCAGTCCGCCCGTCGACCCGCCGCCCTCCGGCCCGGTGCAGATCACCGGGTGGCTGCGCACCGGCGAGGTGAGCCTCGGCCGCGACCTGCCTCGGCCCCAGATGGCGAGCATCAACATCGCCGACGCGCGGACGCAGGTGCCGTCGCTGAGCCCGGTGGACGCGTACGTCGTCCTCGGCGCGCAGGTGCCGACCGCAACCGCGGGCGAGCACCCGCTGCGTCTGCTGCCTCGCCCCGAGGAGGACCTGGGTCCCCACCAGGCGTATGCCTACCAGTGGTGGCTCTTCATGCCCGGCGGGGTCGTCTTCATCTTCTTCGCCATCCGGGGGGAGGCTGCGACCCGGCGCGCCGGGACGGTTGGACCCGACGCGGCTCCCGTCAAGCCGAAGAAGGTGCGCATCTGGGACGAGGAGGACGCCTGAGGACGAGCCCTCCCCCGCGCACAGCCTCCCGGATGAGAAGGTCGACGTCCGAGCACGCCGTCACCACTTCAGAGGAGCCCGCATGGACATGCGCCTGGAACTCGTCCCGCTTCCGACCACCGACGTCGACGCCAGTTTGGCGTTCTACACCGAGGGCATGGGCTTCGTCCTCGACCACGACGTCGAGCCGGGCAACGGCATGCGCGTCGTGCAGCTGACGCCGCCGGGGTCGAGCTGCTCGATCGTCATCGGCGTCGGGATGAGCGCGCCCGACGCGCCGCGCGTGCAGAACCTGCACCTCGTCGTCGATGACATCGACGAGGCGCGGGAGATGCTGACCGGCAACGGGGTCGACGTCTCAGAGGTCCAGGACATGGGTGGCGTCAAGTACGCACACCTCAGCGACCCGGACGGCAACACGTGGGCGCTCCAGCAGCTCTCGCGATGAGCGGGCCCGCGGCACGACGATGACCACCGGCGACTCCGCGCCTGACCACCTCCGGCTGCTCGCCCGACCGACCGTCGCCGAGCGGCGGGCCCAGCTGCCCGGCGACGCCCTCGTGCCCGCCGACGTCGTCATGGACCGGGCCTTCACCGTGTCGGGCTCGCCCGAGCGGGTCTGGCCGTGGCTCCTCCAGCTCGGCAAGCGGCGCGCCGGCTGGTACCTCCCGCGGACCGTCGAGCGAGCCGTCCCGCGGTCGCGCCGGGCCGTCCGTCACCTCGACCCAGCCCTCCAGGCGCTCGCGGTCGGCGACGTCATCCCCGACTGGGGCGGTGCCGACGCGACCTTCACGGTCGTCGAGCTCGAACCGGCCTCACACCTGCTCTTCGCCTCCACCCGAGGCCGCACCGACCTGACGTGGTGCCTCCGGCTGCAGCGGGCCGACGGCGACCGTACCCGGGTCCACCTGCGGCTCCGCCTCGGCCCGGTGCGTCACCGGCGGCTGGCCCGAAGCCTCGGCGGCCTCGTGGACCTCGTCACCGTGGCCGGCCTCGCCGTCGGACTCGAGGAACGGCTGGTGCGCCACCGCGCCTGACCCGACGGCAGTGTCAGACGTGGTCGAGCGCGTCGCGCTCCAGCGCCGTGAGCTCTCGTTCGGCTCGCCCGGGCCGCTCGACGGTCTGGTCGTCGAACTGCGTCGCGTGGAGGTCGGCGTACAGGCCACCCGCCGCGAGCAGCTCGGAGTGCCGGCCGGTCTCGACGACGCGGCCGTGGTCGAGCACGACGATGAGGTCGGCCTGGCGGATCGTCGAGAGCCGGTGGGCGATGACGATCGAGGTGCGCCCCTCGAGGGCCGCGTCGAGCGCCCGCTGCACCGCGACCTCCGACTCGGAGTCGAGGTGGGCCGTCGCCTCGTCGAGCACGACGACGTCGGGCGCCTTGAGCAGCAGGCGCGCGATGGCGAGCCGCTGCTTCTCGCCGCCGCTGAGCCGGTGACCGCGGTCGCCGACGACGGTGTCGAGACCCTCCGGGAGCTCCGCGACGAGGTCGCTGATCTGGGCGGCCCGGAGGGCCGCGTGGATCTCGTCGTCGGTGGCGTCGGGCCGGGCGTAGAGCAGGTTGGCCCGGATCGTGTCGTGGAAGAGGTGGGCCTCCTGGGTCACGACCCCGACGCGGTCGCGCAGCGAGGTCATCGCGACGTCACGCAGGTCGAGGCCACCGATGCGCACGACGCCCTCGCTCGGGTCGTAGAGCCGGGACACGAGCGACGTCAGGGTCGTCTTGCCGGCACCCGAGGGTCCGACGAGCGCGACGAGGTGGCCGGAGGGAGCCGAGACGGTGACGTCGTGGAGCACGACGCCGCTGCCGCGGCGGTCACCCGACGCCACGGACTCGAGGGAGGCGAGCGACACCTCGTCGGCGGACGGGTAGCGGAACGCGACGTGGTCGAGCTCGACCCCGAGGGGTCCGCTGGGCAGGTCGACGGCACCGGGCCGCTCCTTGACGAGCGGCTCGAGGTCGAGCACCTCGAAGACGCGCTCGAAGGAGATGAGCGCCGTCATGATGTCGACCCGGACGTTGGACAGCGACGTCAGCGGGCCGTAGAGGCGGGCGAGCAGCGCGGCCAGGGCCAGCAGCGTGCCGACGGAGAGCGTGCCGTTGACGGCCATGACGCCACCGAAGCCGTAGATCATCGCGGTGGCCAGCGCCGCGACGAGGGTGAGAGCGGCCATGAAGATCGTGCGGTTGAGCGCGATCTGGATGCCGATGTCGCGGACCCGGCCGGCGCGCTCGGCGTACTCGGCCCCCTCACGGGCGGGATTGCCGAAGAGCTTGACGAGCAGCGCACCGGCGACGTTGAAGCGCTCGGTCATCCGCGTGCCCATGTCGGCGTTGAGCGTCATCTGGCGGTGCGCGAGGCTCGCGAGCCGCTGGCCCATGAGCTTGGCCGGGATGAGGAAGAGCGGCACGAGCAGCAGCGAGCCCAGCGTCAGCTGCCACGACAGGGCGAGCATCGCCGCGATGACGAGCACCACCGACACGATGTTGGAGACGACGTTGGACAGCACGGACGTGAACGCCTGCTGGGCGCCGACGACGTCGTTGTTGAGCCGGGAGACCAGCGAGCCGGTCTGCGCGCGGGTGAAGAAGGCGATCGGCTGGCGCAGCACGTGTGCGAAGACCTGGGTGCGCAGGTCGTTGATCAGACCCTCACCGATGCGGGAGGAGTACCACCGCGAGATGACCGTCAGGACGGCGTCGGCGATGGCGATCACCGCGACGACGAGCGAGAGCCGGACGACGACGGACGAGTCCTTGGGGATGACTCCGTCGTCGACGAGGCTCTTGATCAGCAGCGGCACCGTGACGACGAGCACCGAGTCGACGACGACGACCGCGAGGAACGCGATGATCGCGCGGCGGTACGGCGCGGCGTACGTCAGGACCCGGCGACGGGTGCCCGGCGACAGGGTCCGTTCGGCCACCGACGAGTCGCGCGACATCGATCGCATCGCCATCCACGGCTGCATGCCCACGGCACAGACCTCCTTCAGTCCCTTGATCCAACCCCGAGGGACCGACAGCGATTCCCCCGAGGCCGGGATCAGCCGGGGCCGGGGCGCGACTCAGGCGCCGAAACCGCCGAGCATCGCCTGGAGCAGCCCCGTCTGGGCCTCCCGCTCGCGGGCGAGCTGCCCGTCGCGGTCTCCGTCCATCGCGCCCCGCAGCAGCGGCTTGAGCGCTCGCAGCGCGGGTGCCGGCGCTGCGAGCAGCGCCTCGACGAGGGAGCCGGTCACCTCCTCGAGGTCGGCCGCCGGTGCGAGCGTGCCGACGAGTCCGATGCCGTGCGCCTCGGGCGCCGAGACCTTGCGCCCCGTCGCACAGATCTCGAGGGCCCGGGCGTAGCCGACGAGGTGGACGAGCGGGCCGGTGCCCCCGAGGTCTGGCACGAGACCGAGGCTCGTCTCGCGCATGGCGAACCACGCGTCGAGCGCCGCGACGCGCAGGTCGGCCGCGAGCGCGAGCTGGAAGCCGGCGCCGATCGCGTAGCCGTGCACCTGCGCCACGACGACGGCCGGGCACTCCGCCCACGCGGTGAAGCCCTCCTGGTAGGCCGCGATCCCGCGCTGGACGGCCTCCGGGCCTCCCGCGGCGAGCTGGGCGACGCTCACCTCCCCGGGCACCCCCTCCGGGGTGAACATGGCGGTGTCGATGCCGGCGGAGAAGGCGTCACCGGCCCCGCGGAGGACGACGACGCGTACGTCCTCGGGGACCGACCGCGCCTCGTCGGCGAGCGCCGCCCACAGTGACGGGGTCTGCGCGTTGCGCTTCTCCGGGTGGTCGAGCGTGAGGGTGCGGACAGGTCCGTCGGTCTCGACGACGAGGTGCGGATGCGTCATGGACGCAGGCTACCCGTGGGTCACGGCGAGGTCGTCGGGCTCAGGCCGCGACCGCCGGAACGACCCCGCGACCGACCGTCGCAGGCGGGACGACGCGCAGGACACCCCATCCAGTCACGGACGCAGGCTGGACCAGCTCGACCCGGAAGACGCGCGCACAGTCCAGGCACGACCACGCGGAGGTGGGGTCCGGGAACGGCGTCAGGTCCTCGCCCGAGCAGTACGGGCAGGTGAGGTGGTGGTCGCTGGGCATGGCACACAGTGTCCCGATCGACACACCCAGATACAATAACCGTCCATTATGTGAGCCCAACTATTTGCTTATGTATGCCGGAGGCGGGCTCACTGCCCCAGGGCACCCACCGCTCGGGCCACGACGAGCAAGGACGTGAGCAGCGCGGCCGTCGCCTCGAGACCCATGAGGGACTTGGCCCGGGCCGACAGCGGCATCGTGTCGGTGGGGCTGAACGCGCTCGAGTTCGTCAGGGACACGTAGAGGTAGTCGACGAACTCCGGCCGCCAGTTGCTCCGGGCGCTCGAGGTCGCGGCGACCTCGGTGATCGCGTCCTGGTTCTCGTCCTGCGAGAAGCGCCAGTCGGCCGGCGGGAGCCGGTCGCGCACGACCGTGTGCCGCGCGACCGGTCCCCCACGGTCGATCTCCCAGAAGAGCAGGCCGAAGCCGATGACGTTGGTCAGCCACACCTGCATGCCGGCCAGCAGCAAGGGCAGGCCGCCCGGCTCGGACGAGGTGAGGCTCCGCACGAGCATGCCGAGCGCGAAGAGGTTCGTCGCGATGACCACGCACGCGAGGGCGATGGAGACGCCGCGGGACCAGCGCGTCTGACGCACCAGGCGGCGAGGGTTCGTCACGACGAGCGCGCCGAGCAGCACGAGCTCGAGGGCGGGGATGGCCAGCCGGGGGCCGACGAGAAGGCTCTCCGGCAGTACGGCGTAGGCCAGCGCTGCCACGACGACCGCGAGCGCCGGCCACAGGCGGTTCTCGCCGGCGCTCGAGCGTGGCTCACGGCGCCGTCGTCGCCCCGCGCTCGATGTCATGGCGCCAACGTAGCCAGTGGCGCCCCGCGCCGGGTGCCGACAGGCTCAGGCGAGCGAGATGAGGTCGAGGTAGTCCGGTCCCCAGAGGTCCTCGACGCCGTCGGGCAGCAGCAGGATGCGCTCGGGCTCGAGTGCCTCGACGGCCCCTTCGTCGTGGGTGACGAGCACGACGGCACCCTCGAAGGTCGACAGGGCCCCGAGGATCTCGGCCCGCGAGGCAGGGTCGAGGTTGTTCGTGGGCTCGTCGAGGAGCAGCACGTTGGCCGCCGAGACGACGAGCAGGGCGAGCGACAGGCGCGTCTTCTCGCCGCCCGAGAGCACGCCCGCGGGCTTGTGGACGTCGTCGCCCGAGAAGAGGAAGGAGCCGAGCACCTTGCGCACCTCGGTCTCGCCGAGCTCGGGCGCCGCCGACTTCATGTTCTCGAGGACCGTGCGACCGACGTCGAGGTTCTCGTGCTCCTGGGCGTAGTAGCCGAGGCGCAGCCCGTGACCGGGCTCGACTTCGCCGGTGTCGGGGGTGTCGACGCCGGCGAGCATCCGCAGCAGCGTCGTCTTGCCGGCACCGTTGAGGCCGAGCACCACGACCTTGCTGCCGCGGTCGATGGCGAGGTCGACGTCGGTGAAGACCTCGAGCGAGCCGTACGAGCGGGAGAGTCCCGACGCGCGCAGGGGGGTCTTGCCGCAGGCGGCCGGCTTGGGGAAGCGGAGCTTGGCCACCTTGTCCTGGACCCGCTCGCCCTCGACGCCGGCGAGGAGTCGTTCGGCGCGCTTGGCCATGTTCTGGGCCGCCGTCGCCTTGGTGGCCTTGGCGCGCATCTTGTCGGCCTGCGCCATGAGCGCGCCGGCCTTCTTCTGGGCGTTCTGCAGCTCGCGGCGGCGGCGCTTCTCATCCGTCTCGCGTGCCTGGAGGTAGGTCTTCCAGCTGACGTTGTAGACGTCGAGGGCCGAGCGGTTCGCGTCGAGGTGGTAGACCTTGTTGACGACGGCGTCGAGCATCTCGGCGTCGTGGCTGATGATGATGAGCCCGCCCTTGTAGGCGCGGAGATACTCCCTCAGCCAGATGATCGAGTCGGCGTCGAGGTGGTTGGTCGGCTCGTCGAGGAGCAGGGTCTCGTTGCCGGAGAAGAGGATCCGCGACAGCTCGACGCGGCGACGCTGGCCACCCGAGAGGGTTCCGAGCGGTTGGCCGAGGATCCGCTCCTCGAGGTTGAGGGCGCTGGCGATGGACGCGGCCTCGGACTCGGCGGCATACCCGCCCTGGGCCTCGAACTCCACCTCGAGCCGGGTGTAGGCCCGCATCGCCTTGTCGCGAACCTTCTCGTCGTCACTGCCCATCCGCGCCTCGGCCTCGGACCGCTGGCGCACGATGGCGTCCAGGCCGCGGGCGGAGAGGATGCGGTCGCGGGCGAGCATGTCGAGGTCGCCGGTGCGGGGGTCCTGCGGCAGGTAGCCGACGGCGCCCGTGCGGGTCACCGTGCCCGCGGCCGGCTGGCCCTCCCCGGCGAGCACCTTGGTCAGGGTGGTCTTGCCGGCACCGTTGCGTCCGACGAGGCCGATGCGGTCGCCCGCGTCGATCCTGAAGCTGGCGTCCTCGACGAGCAGGCGCGCCCCAGCGCGCAGCTCGATCCCGGTGGCGACGATCACGGCATTCCTCCTATCGGTGCCGCACTACGTCAGCGGCCGGACAACCCCTCCAGTCTAGGAGCCGCGAAGGGGTGCTCTCGACGCGTTATCCGTGCGGCGACCTCGTGGCAGGCCGCGCACCCGCACGTGCGGGAGGCGTGCATCGTGCCGACGTTCCGCTGGGTGCCGGGCTCCCAGAGCTGCTCGCGTATGCCGCCGGGCGAGGTCACGGTCGGCAGCAGCGTCGGGGTCGGGTCGGGGTCGGCCGAACCGGTCCGGCAGCACCGGCACGGCGTGTAGCCGCCGTTCCCGGACTCATGCCACGCCTGCTGGTGGCCGCAGCCGCGGCACAGGTGGACGAGGACGCTCATGCCGGGTCGGCACCCTCTCCGTTCGAGGTGATCGCGTCAGGCACGTCGGTGACGCCATCACCTCGAACCAGGGGCGCGACGGGCATGAGGACGGAGAAGCCCGCCCCGTCACCGCGGATCGCCAGGGGGCGGTGCGGACCGTCGAGCACGAGCGTCGGCCGGGCGCCCGCGACGGCGAGCGCCTCGTGGAGGAACTCGGGGTCGACGAAGACGGCTGCGTCACCGGCACCGACGCCATGCGGCTCGGCCACGTGGACCGAGCCGTCACGCACGACGAGGCCGACCGTCTGCGCCTCCACCGGCAAGCGAGCCTGCAGGCCGTCGGCGTCGACGGCATCCCGACCCGGGTCGGTGGCCACGATGCTGCGGTAGTCGGGGAACGAGCCGGCGACCACCGGGGTCGCGGCCAGCTCACCGTCGACGAGCGCACCCACCCGCCCCGGGCGCACGTCGAGCTCGACCACGGCGTCCGCGTCGATGCGGCCGCACCTCTCGGCGACCCGGTCGGCCCAGCCGAGCGGGACGACGGCGGACACCGGGTGGTCCGGCGAGGCCGTCGGTGGGAGGACGACGGGAGCCCACCCGACGGCGAGGCGGTAGCGGTCGGTGGCGACGCACCGCACCTCGGCGCCGCACACCTCGACGAGGATCCCCGTCAGGACGCGCAGGTCCACCCCGTCGGGGGCGCCCGCCACCGGCTCCCCCGGCGCCACGGCGAACCGGACCGCGCCCAGGGCCGCGGCGAGATCACCGGCACGGACCGTGACCCGACAGGCCTCCGAGCCCGCGTGGTCGCGCTCGGCGAGGAGGGCCAGGGTGCGCACGATCTCGCGCCGGGCATCCGCCAACCCGTCGACCAGGCGCTGCTCGTGGGCGGCGACGACGTCCGCGGCGGCTCCGGACGCACCCCGCGCGTCCTCGTCGAGCACGAGCGCGACCTCGGCGAGCGGCATACCGACCCGGCGCAGCGACGCGAGGAGACGGGCGGCGCGCACCTGCGCGACGGCATACCTCCGGTAGCCCGTCAGGGCGTCCACGTCGGCCGGGACGAGGACGCCCTCTCGGTCGTAGAAGCGCAGCGCGCTGGCGGTGAGGCCACTCCGACGGGCGACCTCCCCGATCGTCAGGAGGCGGTCGTCGACGGCAGCGGGCTCGGGCTCGGCGGGCATGACGAGAAGACTGGGCCCTCGACCGGGTCGAAGGTCAAGCGGTCAGTGGGTCGAGTCGGCGACGGCGTCCGCGACGGCGTCCGCGTCCGCGTCCGCCCGTCGTCCATCCGTCACCGTCGTGGCCCCCACGACGACGGCCCCGGCGAGCGAGATGCCGGCGGTCACCCAGGCCGCGACGTTCCAACCGGCCACGAGCCCCGACGCCCCCGAGCCGGTCCCCGCGTGCGCCGCGACGACGACGGCGACCACCGTGACCCCGATGGACGAGCCGAGGTAGCGGGCCGTGTTGTTCGCGCCGCTACCCATCCCGCCCCGCCCCGGCGGCACGCTCGCGACGGCCTCACGCCCGAGAGCGGCGTTGAGGACCCCACTACCCACCCCGGCGACGAGCAGCCCGGGCAGGAACCGGGCCCAGGAGGACCCGGGCGTGATCCCCGACAGCGCGAGCTGACCTGCGGCCACGACGACCAGCCCACCCGCCAGCTGCGCCCTGCCGGACCACCCGGCCGGCAGCCGCCGGGCCACGAGGGCGAACACGACGCTCGTCCCGGACCAGGCGAGGAAGAGGACGGCGGAGGTCGTCGGGGGCAGACCGAGAGCCAGCGCGAGGAATCCGGGGAGGAACGACAGCAGGCCGATCGCGCCGGCACCGGTCGCGAGCGCAGCCGCGCTCGCGGCGACGAACCGGCCGTCACGGAAGAGGGACGGGTCGACCATCGGGAAGGACGTGCGCCGCTCGGCCACCACGAACGCGGCAGCCGAGGCCGCGCCGAGACCGAGCAGGACGAGGACCTCCGGCCGGCCCCACCCGTTGCGCCCTTCGACGAGCGCCGCGAGGAAGCCCGTGGTCGCAACGGCGAGCAGCGTCGCGCCCCACGCGTCGAGCGGTCGACGTTCGTGCGACCGGGTCTCGTCCAGCCGGCGTCGTGCGACTGCGGCCAGGCCGAGCGCCGCCACGGCGAGGACGACGTACGTGTCGCGCCACGACGCCCAGCGGTCGAAGGCGCTCGCGACGAGCGGGCCGAGGGCGATGCCGCCTCCGACACTCGCACCCCACACCCCGCTCGCGGCCGCCCGGGCCGCCCCGGGCTCGAACCAGTGGGCGACGAGGCCCAGGCTCGCCGCGATGACCGCCGCGGCGCCGATGCCCTGGCCGACCCGGGCGAGGACGAACACGAGCGTGCCTCCGGCGAGAGCGGCGGCGAGGCTCGATGCGGCAAGGACGACCAGGCCACCCACGAGGACGCGACGCCGACCGCGGTCGTCGGCCAGGGTCCCTGTCGTCAGCAGTGCCGCCCCGAGCCCGATGCCCATCGAGCTGAGGATCCACGTGCGTCCGGCGACGTCCGACCCGAGCGCCGCGGTGACCGAACCGACCGTGGCCAGAGGGGCCGTGAAGGCGACGAGGGCCAGGACGGTGCCCACCGCGGCCACGGCGAGCGCCCGCCGGGCCTGCTCTCCGGTTCGGGGCGCGGTCGCCCCGCGCGTCGTCGTATCGGGTGCTGCCTGCCGGATGCGGCTCATGACGTCCTCCATGGTCTCGATTGGTCTGTTGAACAGACCAAGGCGTACCTTCATTCCATGGCACTCGGGACGGACTACAGCGGACAGGACTGCTCGCTCGCCAAGGCACTCGAGGTCGTCGGCGAGCGGTGGTCGCTGCTGCTCGTGCGCGACGCCTTCCTCGGCGTCACCCGTTTCAGCGACTTCCGGCGCCGCCTCGACATCTCCAAGGCGGTCCTCAGCCAACGGCTCGGATCGCTCGTCGAGGCCGGCGTCCTCGAGCGCCGGATGCACGGCGGACACGACGCATACGTCCTCACCCCCTCCGGCGAGGCGCTCTGGCCGGCCGTCCACGCCCTCATGCGCTGGGGGGACGCCACGACGTCCACGCGGGGGCCGCGGCGGCTCTTCCGCCACGTGCCCTGCGACGCCGACGTCGACGTGTTCGGTCGCTGCCCCGTCTGCGGAACGACACCACCCGCGGCCGAGCTCGAGACCCGGCCCGGACCGGGAGCCGGCACGGACCCGCCCGCCAACCCGCTGTCCGCGAGGCTCCGGGAGCCCCACCGCCTGCTGGCGCCGCTGCGCGAGTGAGGGGGCGTAACGCGGGAGACACATCGATGCAGCACGATGTTCCCCATGAACAGCCCCCTGCCCCCGGGTGAACCGCTCAGTGCGGAGCACGCGCGGCTCATCGACTCCCCCGGCCACGACGCCCCGTGGCGCCTCTGGGGCCCCTACCTCTCCGGCCGGCAGTGGGGCACGGTCCGCGAGGACTACTCGGCCGAGGGCAAGGCGTGGTCGGAGTTCCCCTTCGACCAGGCCGTGTCGCGCGCCTACCGCTGGGGCGAGGACGGGCTCGGAGGCATCAGCGACCGCTTCGGCTTCCTCAACTTCTCCGTCGCCCTGTGGAACGGCAAGGACCCGATCCTCAAGGAGCGCCTCTTCGGCCTGACGAACGAGGAGGGCAACCACGGCGAGGACGCCAAGGAGTACTGGTGGGCCCTCGACGGCACCCCGACGCACTCGTGGATGCAGTGGCTCTACCGCTACCCGCAGGCCGAGTTCCCCTACGAGCAGCTGCGGCGCGAGAACCGCGAGCGCACCCGCGACGAAAGGGAGTTCGAGCTCGGCGACACGGGCATCCTCGACGACCACGAGTTCTTCGACGTCACGATGACGTATGCCAAGGCCGGGCCCGACGACATGTGCATCCGGATCTCGGCGACCAACCACGGGCCGGCTGCCGCGCCGCTCCACGTGCTGCCGACGATCTGGCTGCGCAACACCTGGTCCTGGGGCGTCGACGACCGCGTCACCGAGCTGCGCGAGATCCGCCGCAACGGTCGCCCGACGCGTGGCTACCGCGCCGCCGAGGTGACGCACGGCTTCCTCGGCCGCTACGTCCTTGCGGCGTCCGGCTCCCCCACGACGCTCTTCTGCGACAACGAGACGAACGCCCGGCACGTCTTCGGCGACCGGGCGCTCGCGAACCAGTCGCTCTACCCGAAGGACTCGATCAACGAGCGGGTCGTCCACGGCCGCACCCAGGCCGTCAACCCCGGCGGCTACGGCAGCAAGTGCTCGTTCTGGTACCGGTTCGACGCCGTCGAGCCGGGTGAGACCGTCACGGTCGACCTGCGCCTCGCGACCGGCGACCCCGGGATCGAGTGGTTCGGCGAGCCGTTCGAGGAGGTGCTCGGCTCCCGGTCGGCCGAGGCCGACGAGTTCTACGGGCACGTCATCGACGCCTCTCTCGACGAGGCCGACCGCCACGTCGCGCGCCGGGCGTACGCCGGCCTCCTCTGGGGCAAGCAGCTCTACCGCTACGACGTGCGCCAGTGGGTCGACGGCGACCCCGTCGGCCCGGCGGTGGCCGAGTCGCGCAGGAAGGGCCGCAACGAGCACTGGAAGCACCTCGCCCTCGCCGACATCATCTCGATGCCCGACGAGTGGGAGTACCCGTGGTTCGCGGCGTGGGACCTCGCGTTCCACACGATCCCGCTCGCCCACGTCGACCCGGAGTTCGCCAAGGAGCAGCTGCTCCTCATGTGCCGCGAGTGGGCCATGCACCCGAACGGCCAGCTCCCGGCGTACGAGTGGGAGTTCGGCGACGTCAACCCGCCGGTCCACGCGTGGGCGGCCTGGCACGTCTACCGCATCGACGGCTACCGGGACCGCGAGTTCCTCGTCCGCGTCTTCACCAAGCTGCTGCTCAACTTCGCGTGGTGGGTCAACCGCAAGGACGCCAACGGTTCCAACCTCTTCGAGGGCGGCTTCCTCGGGATGGACAACATCGGCCTGTTCAACCGCTCCGCTCCCCTGCCGCCGGGCTTCCGCCTCGAGCAGTCCGACGCGACGAGCTGGATGGCCTTCTACTGCCAGCAGATGCTCAAGATCGCCCTCGAGCTCGCGCGCACCGACAAGGCGTGGGACGACGTCGCGACGAAGTTCCTCGAGCACTTCCTCTCGATCGCCCAGGCGATGCGGCACTTCGGGTCCAGCGACAAGTCGCTGTGGCACGAGGAGGACGGCTTCTACTACGACGTCCTCGTGCAGCCCGACGGGCGCGCGCCGCACATGCGGGTGCGCTCGATGGTCGGCCTGCTGCCGATCCTCGGTGCGACGGAGATCCCCTCGTGGGTCGTCGACGAGTGCCCCGACGTGACGAGCCGCTTCCAGTGGCTCCAGCAGCGCCGGCCCGAGCTCGTCAAGCCGATGCTCGCCCGCGAGGACGGCAAGATGCTGCTCACGCTCGTGCCGCCGAAGCGCCTGCGCCGCATCCTCGAGCGGATGTTCGACTCGGAGGAGTTCTTGTCCCCCTACGGGATCCGGTCGCTGTCCGCCGCGACGCGCCAGGCCGTGACGGCGACGCTCGGCAGCGAGACCGTCTCGATCGAGTACGAGCCGGGCGAGTCGCGCACCGGCATGTTCGGCGGCAACTCCAACTGGCGCGGGCCGGTCTGGTTCCCCACGAACGTGCTGCTCGCGGACAAGCTGCGCACCTACGGCCGCTACTTCGGCGACGACTTCCGGATCGAGATCCCGACCGGCTCGGGCGACTGGCGCACGCTCGACGAGGCGGCCGACGTCATCGACGGCGGCCTGACGGCGCTCTTCCGCCCCGTCGACGGCCGCCGCCCCTCCGACGGCAAACGCATCGAGTCCTCGCCGGACCCGCTGTGGTCAGCGCACCCGACGTTCTCGGAGTACTTCGACGGCGACACCGGCGAGGGCCTCGGCGCGACGCACCAGACCGGGTGGACCGCCCTCGTCGCGCACCTGCTCAACCCGCGGCTGCCCCCCGACCCGCGCACCATGGGCTGGGCCTGAGCGACACGGCATACGTCCTCGGTCGGTCCGGGCGTGCCCGGCGGGTCGCAGAGGGCGTATGCCGTCCGGCGGGCGAGGCGTGTCGGGTGACCCGCCGCGCTCGGGTAGCGTGAGCCAGCGTGAACGCGCCCATCTCCGTTCGTGACATCTCCGCAGCCGAGCACCTCGCCTGGCTGCGATCCCAGCCCTCGGCGAGCTTCCTCCAGACGCCGGCCTGGGCCGACGTCAAGAAGGAGTGGCGCGCCGAGTCGGTCGGCTGGTTCGAGGGCGAGGAGATGGTCGGCGCCGCGCTCGTGCTGCACCGCTCGCTCCCACGCCTGAAGCAGTCGCTGGCCTACGTGCCCGAGGGTCCGTGCATCGACTGGGCCTCACCGCGTCTCGTCGAGCTGCTCCGCGCGCTCCGCGACCACCTCAAGGCCAAGGGTGCCTTCGCGCTGAGGCTCGGGCCGCCCGTGGCGACGCACCGCTGGCGCACGGCCACGATCAAGGCGGCCATCGGCGACCCGGACATCCGCCGCTACGACGACGCGACGCCCGACGTCGTCGAGCCGGTGGGCACAGCGGTCGTCGCCGAGCTGCAACGGCTGGGCTTCCGCCACCTCAGCCCCGACGACGGCTTCGCCGCCGGTCAGCCGGAGTACGTCTTCCAGGTGCCGCTCGCGGGCCGCACCGAGGCCGACGTGCTCGCCGGCATGAACCAGCTGTGGCGCCGCAACATCAAGAAGACCGCGAAGAACGGCGTCACGGTCCGGGTCGGGGACGCCTCCGACCTGCCGGCCTTCCACCGCACCTACGTCGAGACGGCCGAGCGCGACCGCTTCACGCCGCGTGGTCTCGCCTACTTCGAGCAGATGTACGCCGCGCTGTCGGCCGAGGACCCCGAGCGGATCCGCGTCTACCTCGCCGAGCACGAGGGCGACGTCCTCGCGGCGACGATCTTCATCCGGGTCGGAGAGCACGCCTGGTACTCCTACGGCGCGTCGACCTCGGCCAAGCGAGAGCTGCAGGGCTCGACGGCCATCCAGTGGCGGATGATGCAGGACTCGATCGCAGCCGGCGCCGGCGTGTACGACCTGCGCGGCATCACCAACACCGTCGACGAGGCCAACGCGCACATCGGGCTCATCCGCTTCAAGGTCGGCACCGGTGGCGAGGCCGTGCGGCTGGCCGGCGAGTGGGACCTGCCGCTGAACCGCTTGCTCTACAAGGCTTTCGACCTCTACATGAAGCGGCGGTGATCGGCCGTGTCCTTCGTCCTCCACGTCGACGGTGAGCGCTGGCGTGCCGGCCACGACCGTTTCGTCGCCGAGCACCCCGGCGTCGTCCCCGTCGTCAAGGGCAACGGCTACGGCTTCGGTCGTGACCTCCTCTGCGCCGAGGCCGCCCGCCTCGGGGTGCCGATGGTCGCGATCGGCACCTACGCCGAGCTGCCTTCTGCGCTGGGCGCGTTCGGCGGTGACGTGCTCGTCATGGAGCCCTACCGTGCGGCCGTCCACGCCGACCTGCCCGACCTCGCGAACCGCCGCGTCGTGCACACCGTGACGACCGAGTCCGACCTCGGGAGCCTTCGCGAGGTGCTTTCGGACGCACGGGTCGTCGTCGAGGGCCTGACGTCGATGAACCGCTACGGCACGCCCGTCGCCGACGTGGCCGGTCTGGCCGGCGCCGCCGACGCGGTCGGGGTCACGCTGCACCTGCCGCTCGGGACCGGCCACGTCGAGGAGATCTCGCGCTTCATCGCCGCGGTCCCCGGCGTGCGCACGTGGTTCGTGTCGCACGTCTCGCCAGCCGAGCTCGCCGCTCTCGCAGCGCGTTTCCCCGAGCACGAGTTCCGGCCGCGCATCGGCACCGACCTCTGGTACGCCGACAACGGCTCCTACGAGGTCCGCGCGCACGTGCTCGACGTGCGCCCCGTCACCAAGGGCACGCGAGTCGGTTACCGACAGCGAGCGGTCGCCGCGGGCCACCTCGTCGTCGTCAGCGGCGGCACGTCGCACGGCGTCGCCATGGAGAGCCCGTCGTCGGCCGCCACGGCACGGTCGCGTGCCATCGCCGTCACCGAGGGTGTGCTCGAGGCAGCGCACCGGGTGCGGTCGCCCTTCACGGTGTCGGGCGTCATGCCGCGCTTCGCCGAGCCGCCGCACATGCAGTGCAGCCTGCTCGTGCTGCCGGCCGGCGTCGCTCCCCCACGGATCGGCGACGTCGTCCCGGTCCGGATGCGCCTGACGACGACGAACCCGGACGCCGTCGTCGTCTCCTGACACAGCACAGCGACGGCAGGAGGGACGCCTCGCGGACGTCCCGCGGACGCCGACGCGTCCATGCGGGTCGGAACTAGGGCCGCGCCGTCGTCGGGATCGTGAGGACCTCGGCGCCGTCGTCCGTGATGGCGATCGTGTGCTCGCTGTGGGCCGTGTGGCTGCCGGTGGCGCTCCGGAGCGTCCACCCGTCGGCATCGGTCACGAGCTCGGCGGTGCCGGCCATGACCCAGGGCTCGAGGGCGAGCAGGAGTCCGGGGCGCAGCGTGTAGCCGCGGCCCGGGCGGCCGGTGTTCGACACGTGCGGGTCCTGGTGCATCGTCGACCCGACGCCGTGGCCGCCGAACTGCGTGTTGATCGGGTAGCCCGCGTCGGAGAGCACCGAGCCTATGGCATACGAGAGGTCCCCGACACGGGCGCCCGGCCCGGCCGCGGCGATGCCGGCGGCGAGCGCACGCTCGGTGGCCCCGATCATCGCGACGCTCTCCGGAGGCCGGGACCCGCCCACGACGAAGCTGATCGCGGAGTCGGCGACGACCCCGCCCAGGTTCACGGCGAGGTCGAGCGACAGCAGGTCGCCGTCGGCGAGCGACCGGTCGTGAGGCAGCCCGTGGAGCACGGCGTCGTTGACCGAGGTGCAGATGTAGTGGCCGAACGGGCCCCGCCCGAAGGACGGCGCGTAGTCGACGTAGCAGGACATGGCTCCCGCCTCGAGGATCATGGCCTTCGTCCAGCCGTCGATGTCCAGGAGGTTGGTGCCCACGGCAGCGCGGCCCTTGAGGTCTTGCAGGATGTCGGCGACGAGAGCTCCGGCGGCCCTCGCGCGGGGCAGCTCGGAGGGGCTGAGGATCTCGATCATGCGGCGCCTTTCGATGCGGCTGCGGTGCGACCAATAACTATCCCGGCCATGTTATCCCGGTCTAGGATCGTGGTCATGGTCAGGCTGCCGCTCACACCCGCGGAGGTCGAGCGCGGACAGCGCCTCGGCTCCCTGCTGCGTCGGGCCCGCGGGGATCGCACGATGCTCGAGACCGCCCTCGAGGCACGGATCTCCCCCGAGACCCTCCGCAAGATCGAGTCCGGCCGCGTGGCCACCCCGGCCTTCCCGACGATCGCAGCGATCGCCGAGGTCCTCGGCCTGTCCCTCGATGCCGTGTGGGCCGAGATCAGCCCGCCCGAGGCCGGCGCGGCCCCACGGGGCTCCGGTCCCGACCGTCGGGACCGCATCGCCTCGTAGGCCCTCGGGCCGACGACCGCCGGCCCTGCCATGCTGTCGGCATGGAACGCGTCCTCGGCATCGGCGGCTACTTCCTCAGGGCTGCGGACCCCACGGCCATCAGCACCTGGTACCGCGAGGTCCTGGGACTGGACTTCGACGCCAACGGACTGTGGCAGCAGGAGGCCGGGCCGACCGTGTTCGCCGCGTTCCCGGCCGACACGGACTACCTCGGCGCCCGTACCCAGCAGGTGATGCTCAACGTCCGGGTCGGCGACCTGGACGCCATGCTCGCCCAGCTGCGCGCCGCCGGGGCGGAGGTCGACGCCGAGAGCCAGGACCTGGCGGGCGTCGGGCGGTTCGGCTGGGTGACGGACCCGGAGGGCAACAGGATCGAGCTGTGGCAGCCCAGCTGACGACGGCTCGGGCCACCGGTCAGGCGCCCTCGCTCCCCTCGATGACGTCGAGGTCGCGCACGGCGTAGCGGTGGTGCTCCCACTCCTCCTCGAGGATCGTGTGCAGGCACGAGAGCACCGTCTCGGGGTGGGCGGGGTCGTGCGGGTTCGGTCGGGACGACGCGAGCAGCTCGGGCGTGACGCCCGCGATGACGTCGCGCACCATCGCGACGCGGCCTGCCCGCGCCTCGAGGACCTCGCCGTAGGACGGTGCGTCCTGCGCGAGCACCGTCACGTCGAAGCCGTCGTCCGCGGTCGCAACGTCGATCAACCCGTAGGGGTGGTAGGGCTGCTCCTCCCCGAGGATCGCCTTGCGCAGCCACGTGTCCGTCGCCAGCACGAGGTGCCGCAGCGTCTGGGCGAACGACCACTCGCCGGCCACCGACACGTCCACCGTGCCGGACGGCATGGTGTCGACACGCGCGAGCGTGGCGGCCCAGGTGCGCTCCAGCCGGTCCCAGGCAGTGGCGAGTCCCTCCGGATCGGTCGCCCGCCGGTCGGCACGTCCGGGGAAACGACGGTTGAGCTCGGCATCGACGAGCGGGACCACGTCGACGCCGTTGACGAGCAGGACGTTCTCGCCGTCGAAGAGCCACGGCGCATCGATCTCCACGCCCTCCGCCTGCACGCCGCGCATGACGACGCCGGAGATGTCGGCGCCGACGAAGCGCGCGCCGCGCAGGTCCGTGTCGACGAACTCCGCTCCGTGCAGGTCGTCGGTCGAGCCGAAGGTTGCCATGACGTCTCCTCGTCGTACGCCGCGCAGGACGGCTCAGACTACCGATCGAGCACGGCTCGGGTCGGGATCGGACCCACGTCGACGAGCTCGACCGTCACCGCCGGGCGATATCGTCGTCCCGGACGGTCGGCGTCCGGGAGGTGAGAGGTGTGCGGTACGACACGAGTCCCACGGCACGGGCCCTTCTCGCCCTCGAGGCCATCCAGGACAGCCCCGGCATCACGGCGGAGCGGCTCGGCGACCACCTCGGGGTCTCCGAGCGCGCCGCCCGTCGCTACGTCGCGATCCTCCGCGAGGCCGACCTGCCCATCGAGTCGGTGACCGGCCCACACGGCGGCTACCGGGTCGGCCGTGGGCTCCGTCTGCCGCCACTGATGTTCACGGCCGCCGAGGCGCTCGGCCTCGTCATGGCCGTGCTCGAGGGCCACCGCGGCGCCGCTGACCCGACCGAGCTCGTCGGGGCCGCCCTGTCCAAGATCCTGCGCGTGCTCCCCCAGCAGGTCGCCGAACCGGTGCGGGCGGTCCGCCGGGTCACCGGGCCCCCTCCGGACCCGAGCCTGCGCGTCGACCCTGCCGCGACGGCCCAGCTCGTCGAGGCGTGCACGAGGTCGCGCCGGGTGCGCCTCGACTACCGCCTCGAGGACGGCCGGGAGCGGCCCATGGAGATCGATCCGTGGGCCGTCGTCCTGCGTCACGGCCGCTGGTACCTCCTCGGCTGGTCGCAGACGAGCGACGCCCAGCGCGCCCTGCGCGTCGACCGGGTCCGGTCGGTCTTCACGACGTCGGTGACCTTCGACCCCCCGGAGGACCTGGACGCCCTCCGGACGCTGGAGGAGCACCTCTCCCAGGGCTGGCGCCACGACGTCGACGTCCTCCTCCGGGCCGACCTCGACGAGGCCACGCGATGGATCCCGCGCAGCCTCGGACGGCTCGAGCCGGTCGAGGGCGGCGTCCGGCTGAGGGCCACGACCGACGAGCCCGAGTGGTACGCCCGCCAGCTCGCCGTCACCCCGCTGACCTTCGAGGTGATCGGGTCCCCCGCGCTCGTCCAGGCCACCGAGGACCTTGCCGCGCGGCTCGTGAAGTCGGCGGGCGCCGTCGACGCCACCCCCAACGATCCCGCCGATCGCTGACCCGCCCCCAGCGGGTACGACACCGTCACGGCGGCCGTGCAGCAGCCGACGTCCACAGGTCCCCGCGCACTAGGGTGATCTCGACCGGACCGGGGAGGCCCCCGGTCCCGACCCGAGGAGCGGCAGATGAGCTTCAACGACAGCGCCCAGCTCGACACCTCCCAGGTGCAGAGCGGCGGCAGCGGAGGTGGCGGCGGAGGCGGAGGCTTCCCCGGCGGCATCCAGGTCGGCGGAGGCATCGGCGGCCTCATCCTGCTCGTGCTCATGCTCATCTTCGGCGGGGGCAAGATCCTCGGTGGCGGCGGTGACTCCGGCACCGGCGCCGGTGGCCTCCCGTCCCAGCAGCTCGAGAGCAGCCAGGTCGCGGCCGCGGGCCAGGTCGACCAGGGCGAGTTCTCCCAGTGCAAGACCGGCGCCGACGCCAACAAGAACGACGTCTGCCTCATCATCGCGACGGTCAACAGCGTCCAGGACTACTGGGGCAAGACGCTGCCGAAATATCAGATGAACTACGAGCCGGTGAAGACCGTCATCTACCAGGGCCAGACCCCGTCGGGCTGCGGCACCGCCAACTCGCAAGTCGGCCCGTTCTACTGCCCGCTCGACGCCAAGGTCTACGTCGACGCGAGCTTCTTCGAGGAGCTGCAGAGCAAGTTCGGCGCCGACGGCGGCCAGCTCGCCAAGGAGTACGTCATCGCGCACGAGTACGGCCACCACGTGCAGGACCTCCTCGGCATCCTCGACCGGGCGCAGCAGGACCCCCAGGGCCCCAACTCCGGCGCCGTCCGCATCGAGCTCATGGCCGACTGCCTCGCCGGCACGTGGGTCAAGCACGCGACCGAGACGACCGACGCCGACGGCACCCCACTGCTCAAGCCCATCACCGAGCAGGACATCACGTCCGCGCTCTCGGCCGCGTCAGCCGTCGGAGACGACCGCATCCAGAAGAAGATGCAGGGTCGCGTCACTCCCGAGAACTGGACGCACGGCTCGTCGGAGGCCCGCCAGAAGTGGTTCCTGCAGGGCTACCAGACCGGCGACCTCAACCAGTGCAACACCTTCGGCGTCGACACCGTCAGCTGACGCCACCCGGCGGCGCCTCGTCCAGCTCGATGCGCACGGCTCGCCCACGGCGCAGCGCGGTCTCGAGCACGTCGCGCTTCGGGTCGGGCAGGTCGTAGAGCTCCCGCATCGGCAGCCCCGCCAGGGCCCGCAGGGCTCCGGCGTCGAGGACCTCGCGCACGAGCGTGCGGTCCCCGCCGACGACCAGAGCATGAGGTATGCCGTCTGCTCCCGTCGCGGGTGACTCGTCGTCCCCGAGGAGCACCCGTCGCGCGTGGCCGACAACGGCATCGACGAGCTCGTCGGCCTGCTTCCCCCGTCGGCGGGCGAAGCGCTGCTGCGACCACCCACCCGCTGCGGTGCGTGACTGCACGTGGCGCGTCCCGACCTTCGAGGCGGTGAAGGCACCGGCGGAGGCCAGCCCCACGGCATACCCACCGCGCCTGACGAGGATGACACCGAGGGGCTCGTGGGCGAACGGCGTTGCCACGACGGTGGATCCGTCGGCGGCGCGGGCGGACACGACGACGCCGCCGGGAGTGGACTCCTCGGCGGCGTCGTAGGTGCCGTGCCGCTCGGCGAAGCCCGCCATCCAACGGTCGAACCGCACGGGGTCGACCTCGATGACGCGCGTCGTCACGAGCGCGGGTGCTGCTGGCTCAGAGGTTGAAGCCGAGGGCGCGCAGCTGCTCGCGGCCGTCCTCGGTGATCTTGTCGGGACCCCACGGCGGCATCCACACCCAGTTGATGCGGTGCGTGGTGACGAGCCCCTCCAGCGCCTGAGCGGTCTGGTCCTCGATGACGTCGGTGAGGGGGCACGCGGCAGACGTCAGCGTCATGTCGATGACGGCGTGCGACTGGGCGTCGACGGTGATGCCGTAGACGAGGCCGAGGTCGACGACGTTGATGCCGAGCTCGGGGTCGACGACGTCGCGCATGGCCTCCTCGACGTCGGCCACGTTGGGCGGGGTGGTGGTCTGGGTCATGACGAAACTCCTTGGGGGGAGGTGGAACTCGTGGAAGAGATGTCGACACCGGCTCGGGCGAGGGCATCGGTGAAAGCGGACCAGCCGAGCAGGGCGCACTTGACGCGCGCGGGGTACTTCGAGACGCCGGCGAAGGCGACGCCGTCACCGATGACGGTCTCGTCACCGGCCACCTGGCCTCGGGAGGTCAGCATGGCGCGCATCGCCTCGAAGGTCTCGAGGGCCTCGTCGACGCGGTGGCCGATGACCTCCTCGGCGAGGACGGACGCGCTCGCGACGGAGATCGAGCAGCCCTGCGCCTCGTAGGAGACGTCGGTCACGACCGCCTCGGCACCCGTGCCGGAGACGTCGACCCGAAGGGTCACCTCGTCGCCGCACGTCGGGTTGATGTGGTGCACCTCGGCGTCGAACGGGTCGCGCAGGCCCGCGTGGTGCGGGCGCTTGGAGTGCTCGAGGATGAGCTCCTGGTAGAGGTCCATCAGCTCGCCTCCCTCTCGGTGTCGAGCCCGAAGACGACGGGCACCCGGTCGAGCGCCGCGAGCAGCGCCTCGACCTCGGCGACGGTGTTGTGGACGGCGAACGACGCACGGGTGGTCGCGGTGGCCCCGAGAGCCCGGTGCAGCGGCCACGCGCAGTGGTGGCCCACGCGTACGGCCACCCCGGCGTCGTCGAGCACCTGGCCCACGTCGTGGGCGTGCACGCCGTCGACGACGAACGCGACGGCACCGCCGCGTGGCGTGCCGACCGCAGGACCCACGACACGCACCCACGGGCGCTCGGACAGACCGCGCTGGAGCAGGTCGACGAGAGCGGCCTCGTGCGCGTGGATGCGGTCGATGCCGAGACCCTCGATCCACCGGACGGCGGCCGCTAGGCCGACCGCCTGGGCGGCGTTGGGCACGCCGGCCTCGAACTTCTGCGGCGCCGGGGCGTAGGTCGACCGTTCCATCGTGACGAGCTCGATCATCGAGCCGCCCGTGAGGAACGGTGGCATGACCTCGAGCAGCTCGGCGCGACCCCAGAGGACGCCGACCCCCATCGGGCCGTACATCTTGTGGCCGCTGAAAGCGATGAAGTCCGCGCCGAGCGTGGCCACGTCGACCGCGAGGTGCGGCACCGACTGGCATGCGTCGACGACGACGAGCGCTCCCACGGCGTGTGCGCGGGCGGCGAGGTCGGCGACCGGGTTGACCGTGCCCAGCACGTTGGACACGTGCGTGAACGCGAAGACCTTGGTGCGCTCGGTGAGCAGCTCGTCGAGCCCGGACAGGTCGAGTGCGCCGTCCGCGTCCACCGGGACCCAGCGCAGGGTCGCACCCGTGCGACGGGCGAGCTCCTGCCAGGGCACGAGGTTGGCGTGGTGCTCCATCTCGGTGACGAGGATCTCGTCACCGGCACCGAGCACGAAACGCTCGTCCTTGGGGTCGTCGGTCGGGGCCGCGTTGGAGAAGGCGTACGCGACGAGGTTGAGCGCCTCGGTGGCGTTCTTCGTGAAGACGACCTCGTCAGCAGGCGCCCCGATGAACGACGCGACGGTCGCGCGGGCGGCCTCGAAGTCGTCGGTCGCCTCCTCCGCGAGCTGGTGCGCGCCGCGGTGGACCGCGGCGTTGTGCTGCTCGTAGAACGCGCGCTCGGCGTCGAGGACCGGCGTCGGCTTGTGCGACGTCGCCCCCGAGTCGAGGTAGACGAGCGGCCTGCCGTCGCGCACCGTGCGCGTCAGGATGGGGAAGTCGCCGCGGATCGCGGCGAGCTCCCCGTCCGTGAAGGGCAGGACGTCGGCCATTCGGCTCAGGCCTCGACCGCCGCGGCCGGGGCCGCGGTGAGGTAGCGGTCGTAGCCCTCGTCCTCGAGGCGGTCGGCCAGCTCCGGGCCACCCTCCTCGACGACCTTGCCGTCGACGAAGACGTGCACGAAGTCGGGCTTGATGTAGCGCAGGATGCGCGTGTAGTGCGTGATGAGCAGGACGCCGAGGTCGCTCGAGTCCTTGGCCCGGTTGACGCCCTCGGAGACGATCTTGAGCGCGTCGACGTCGAGGCCGGAGTCGGTCTCGTCGAGGATGGCCACCTTCGGGCGCAGCAGCTCCATCTGGAGGATCTCGTGGCGCTTCTTCTCGCCACCGGAGAAGCCCTCGTTGACGTTGCGCTCGGCGAACGCGGGGTCCATGCGCAGGTTGCCCATGGCGGCCTTGACGTCCTTGACCCACGTGCGCAGCTTGGGCGCCTCGCCGTCGATGGCCGTCTTGGCGGTGCGGAGGAAGTTGCTCACCGTGACACCGGGGACCTCGACGGGGTACTGCATCGCGAGGAAGAGGCCGGCACGGGCGCGCTCGTCGACCTTCATGGCGAGGACGTCCTCGCCGTCGAGCGTCACGGTGCCGCCGGTGACGGTGTACTTCGGGTGGCCGGCGATGCTGTAGGCCAGCGTCGACTTGCCGGAGCCGTTGGGCCCCATGATCGCGTGCGTCTCCCCCGACTTCACGGTGAGGTCGACCCCGCGCAGGATCTCCTTGGGGCCGTCCTCGGTCTCGACCGAGACCGTCAGTCCCTTGATCTCGAGCGTGCTCATGGGTCAGTTCTCCTTGTTCGTGATGCTGGGCGTGTGCTGGGTGGGAGCGGCGTAGGCCGTCGACGCGAGCTCGTCCTCGATCGCCGCGGTGATCTCGTCCCGCAGGTCGGCGAGCGGGATCTCGCGGATGATGTCGGCGAAGAAGCCGCGCACGACGAGGCGCTTCGCCTCGTCCTCGTTGATGCCGCGCGACTGGAGGTAGAAGAGCTGCAGGTCGTCGAACCGGCCTGTCGCAGAGGCGTGTCCGGCACCCTCGATCTCGCCGGTCTCGATCTCGAGGTTCGGCACCGAGTCGGCGCGGGCACCGTCGGTCAGCACGAGGTTGCGGTTGAGCTCGTAGGTGTCGGTGCCCTGGGCCTCGGCGCGGATGAGCACGTCGCCGACCCACACCGTGCGGGCGGTCTCACCCTGGAGCGCACCCTTGTAGGTGGCCCGGCTCTTGCAGTGCGGTGCGTTGTGGTCGATGTACGAGCGGTGCTCGAGGTGCTGGCCGGCGTCGGCGAAGTAGACGCCGAGCAGCGTCGCGTCGCCACCCGGGCCGGCGTAGCGCACGTTGGCGTTGACCCGGACGACCTCGCCGCCGAGCGACACCGAGAGGTGCTTGAAGCGGGCGTCGCGCCCGACGAGGGCGTCGTGCTGGGCCAGGTGCTGGGCGTCGTCGGCCCAGCGCTGCACCGACACCACGGTGAGGTCGGATCCGTCACCGGTGACGACCGAGACGAGCTGCGCGTAGCGGGCTGAGCCCGTGTGCTCGACGACGACGGTCGCCTTGGAGAAGCGGCCGGCGCGCACGACGAGGTGACCGTGCACGGGCTCACCGCCACGGCCGACGAGCGACAGGCGTACGGGCTCGTCGAGCTCGGCCTCGGCCGGGATGTCGAGCAGCACGGCGCCGCCCGCGGCCGCGCCGGCCACGACGGCTGCGCGGTCCTGCGGCGGCAGGACGCCGAGGGCCTGGGCCTGCTCGGAGGTGATCATCGACGTCGTGACGCCCTCGGGGAGCGACGTGCTCCAGTCGAGGCTGCCCGTCGCGCCCTCGGCCAGCAGGCCGGCGAGCTTCTTGACGGGCGTGAAGCGCCAGTCCTCCTCGCGACCCGACGGGATCGGGAAGGCGGCGACGTCGAAGGACGCCGTGCGCTCGGCACGCGACTGGTCGGGCACGAAGGCCGCGGCGGAGTCGGTGTGGGCGGCCGCGCCGGGGGCGGCGACGGTGGTGGTGGGGGCGGCGTCGGGCACCGTGGTCTCGCTCTGCTGGGTCTCGGGGATGTCGGTGGTCGTGTCAGCCAGAAGGCTCATCAGCCGACGGCTCCTTCCATCTGCAGCTCGATGAGGCGGTTGAGCTCGAGGGCGTACTCCATGGGCAGCTCGCGCGCGATGGGCTCGATGAAGCCGCGCACGATCATCGCCATGGCCTCGTCCTCGGCCATGCCGCGCGACATGAGGTAGAAGAGCTGGTCCTCGGACACCTTCGAGACCGTGGCCTCGTGTCCCATCGAGACGTCGTCCTCGCGGATGTCGACGTAGGGGTAGGTGTCGGATCGGCTGATCGTGTCGACGAGCAGGGCGTCACAACGCACGGTCGAGGCCGAGTGCGACGCGCCCTCGAGCACCTGCACGAGGCCGCGGTAGCTCGCACGGCCGCCGCCACGGGCGACCGACTTGCTGATGATCGAGCTCTTCGTGTTGGGAGCCGCGTGGACCATCTTGGAGCCGGTGTCCTGGTGCTGGCCCTCGCCGGCGAAGGCGATGGAGAGCGTCTCGCCCTTGGCGTGCTCGCCCATGAGGAAGACGGCGGGGTACTTCATCGTCACCTTGGAGCCGATGTTGCCATCGACCCACTCCATCGTCGCGCCGGCCTCGCAGGTCGCGCGCTTCGTGACGAGGTTGTAGACGTTGTTGGACCAGTTCTGGATCGTCGTGTAGCGCACGCGGGCGTTCTTCTTGACGATGATCTCGACGACGGCCGAGTGGAGCGAGTCCGACTTGTAGATCGGGGCGGTGCAGCCCTCGACGTAGTGCACGTAGGAACCCTCGTCGGCGATGATCAGCGTCCGCTCGAACTGGCCCATGTTCTCGGTGTTGATGCGGAAGTACGCCTGGAGCGGGATGTCCACGTGGACACCCTTGGGGACGTAGATGAACGAGCCCCCCGACCACACGGCGGTGTTGAGCGCGGCGAACTTGTTGTCGCCGGCCGGGATGACGGTCGCGAAGTGCTCGCGGAAGAGGTCCTCGTGCTCCTTCAGGGCCGTGTCGGTGTCGAGGAAGATGACGCCCTGGGCCTCGAGGTCCTCACGGATCTGGTGGTAGACGACCTCCGACTCGTACTGGGCTGCGACACCGGAGACGAGGCGCTGCTTCTCGGCCTCCGGGATGCCCAGACGGTCATAGGTGTTCTTGATGTCCTCTGGCAGGTCGTCCCACGTGGCGGCCTGCTTCTCGGTCGACTTCACGAAGTACTTGATGTTCTGGAAGTCGATGCCGGTGAGGTCCGAGCCCCACGAGGGCATGGGCTTCTTGCCGAAGAGGCTGAGGCTCTTCAGGCGCAGCTTCGTCATCCACTCCGGCTCGCTCTTGCGGGCCGAGATGTCGCGCACGACGTCCTCGTTGAGCCCTCGACGCGCCGTGGACCCGGCCACGTCGCTGTCGGCCCAGCCGTACTCGTAGGTGCCGATGCCCTTGAGGCCGGGGTTCAGCTCTTCGATGTGCGTGGTCATGAGGAACCTTCCTTGACGTGCGTGAGCGTGTCGGTGGTGCTCGAACGAGGTGGGGCAGCCTCCGGGTCAACACCCGAGGGCTGCGTGGTCTTCCGGGGGCGGGAGCCGATCCCACCGGTCGGGACGAACGTCGTGCAGACGTGGTGTCCGCCCGCGAGGGTCGCGAGGCGCTGGACGTGCACCCCGAGCAACCGGGAGAACGCGTCGGTCTCGGCCTCGCAGAAGGCCGGGAACTCGGTGGCGACGTGCTGCACCGGGCAGTGGCCCTGGCACAGCTGGACGCCGGTCAGGCCGCCGGCGCCGACGGGCCGGGCGGTGGCGGCGAAGCCGTCCTCGCTCAGCGCCTCGACGAGGGCCTCGGTGCGCGCGGCGGGGTCGTCGCCGGCGGCGGCGAGCCGGGCGGCATACCGCTCCTCGAGCGCGCCGACGCGGCTGCGGGCGAAGTCGCCGACGGCCGCGGGTCCCGCGTGCTCCTGGAGGTAGCGCAGCACCTCGACGGCGAGCGAGTCGTAGTCGGCCTCGAGGGCGTTGTGGCCGGCGTCGGACACGACGTAGGCGCGAGCAGGGCGTCCACGGCCGCGGCGACCACCGGTGGGCTCGTGCGGGACGACGGCGCCCTGCTCGACGAGCGCGTCGAGGTGACGACGCACGGCAGCCGGTGTCAGGTCGAGATGACGCCCGAGCTCGGCGGCCGAGATCGGGCCGTCGGCAGAGACCATGTGGAGCACCCGCGAGCGCGTGCGCGACTCGAGCGGCGAGACGTGCTGGCCGTCCTCGCCGTCCTTCGTCTCACGCGGGGCGTGCGCTCCGATAAACACCACACCATTGTGACGTAATTGGGGCTGCGACTCCAGTTAGGTCGTCCTTACCGCCAGGTAGCGCGATCGGCGTCGTCGTCCCCGTCGTCATCGTCGTCGTCATCCAGGTCGGGCGGCATGATGACCGATGGCATCCGCGTGCGCGGCGGCGCGACGGCGTCCTCCCCGAACCAGCGCCTCCGCAGCGGGGCCGTGACCCAGCCCAGGGGGCAGGTGAGCACGTAGCCGTACGCGAGCGCCATGCCCGTAGCGCCGGGGAAGAGCGCGAGCCCCAGCGCGATGACGATGCCGAGGGGGATCGTGATCCGCAGGTGGCGCGGCGACAGCAGGTCGCGGAAGGAGCGGAAGCGGAACGACGAGGCCATGAGCGCGGCCGGGACCACCCCGGCCGCGACCGGCACGAGGGGCGCCCAGTCGTAGAGGGGCTCGCCGATGGCGAGCACCGTCGAGATGACGACGCCCGCGGCACCGGGGCTCGCGAGACCGACGAAGTAGCGCTTGTCGGCCAGCGGGTCGATGGTGACGTTGAAGCGGGCCAGTCGGTAGGCCGCGCAGGCGAGCCAGAACATCGCCCCGGCCCAGGCCCAGACCGGGTAGGCCGGCAGCGCCCACGTGTAGACGAGCACGGCGGGTGCGATCCCGAACGAGATGAGGTCGGCGAGGGAGTCGAACTGCAGGCCGAACGGCGTGATGGCACCGACGGCACGGGCCACCGCGCCGTCGCAGATGTCGAGGACGATCGAGATGCCGACGAGCACCGCGGCCGCGCGGAAGTGCCCCTGGAACGACAGGAGCACCGACGAGAAGCCGCACAGCATGTTGCCGAGCGTGAAGAGGCTGGGAAGGGTCGCCCGCGCACGGACGCGCGGGTTGAGCCGGTCGAGCGGGATGACCCGGGCGCCGGTGGCCGACACGAGCCGGATGCGCCGGCTCACGCGGTCGCGCCGGCGGGGCCGATCGTCGGAGGCGGAGGCCGCGTCGCCGCTCACGAGGCGTCCGCCGCGGGGAAGCGGCCCAGCACGGTCTCCCCACCGATGGCGCGCTTGCCCTTGCTGACCTCGAGCTGCACCTCCGGCGGCACGAAGACGTCCATGCGCGAACCGAACTTCATCAGGCCCATGCGCTCGCCGGTGCCGATCTCGTCACCGGGCTCGATGCGGGTGACGATGCGGCGCGCGAGCTGGCCGACGAGCTGGCGGTAGACGATGCGGCGCGGGCGGCCCGCGACGACGCGCTCGACGATGATCTCGCTGCGCTCGTTCTTCGTGGCGCTCTCGGCGCGGTAGGCGGCGAGGAAGCGGCCCGGCGTGTGGGTGACGTCGATGACGCGGCCGCCGTAGGGCGAGCGGTTCATGTGCACGTCGAGCAGCGACAGGAAGATGCTGACCTGCTGCCACTCACCGGGCGGGGCGATGCCCGGCTGCGGCTCCCCCACGTGCATGACGATCCCGTCGGCCGGGGCCAGCACCACGTCGGGGTCGGACACGGGCGAGCGGTCCGGGGTGCGGTCCGGGTCGCGGAAGAAGAGGGTCACCCCCGCAGTGAGCAGGCCGAGGGCGGCGGTCGTGCGCGGTCGGCGGGCCAGCGCGGCGATCACCGTGGGCACGGCGGCCATCGCGGTGAAGGGCTTGGCGGCTGGGTCGATCTTCACGGGTCGGGGTCTCCGTCAGGGTCGAGTGTGGTGAGCAGGTCGAGTGGGGCGGGCGGAGCAGAGACGGCGTGAGGGGTACGCCGGTGGCGACCGAGGTGCGGTGACCGGGGTCGTCGGCACCGAGCCTAGACTCATGAGCCATGACCGATGCGGTGACACTGTCCGACCTCCACCGCACCTTCGGTCAGGTGTGTGCCCTCGACGGCCTGACGTGGACGGCCCCCGCCGGCCGCATCACCGCGGTGCTCGGTCCCAACGGTGCGGGCAAGACGACCGCCATCGAGTGCGCGGTCGGTCTCGGGCGGCCTGACGGCGGCACGGTGCGCGTCCTCGGCACCGACCCGTGGCAGGCGGACGCCGACCACCGCGCCCGCGTCGGCGTCATGCTCCAGGCGGGCGGTCTGCCCAACGGAACGAAGCCGCTGCGTCTGCTCCACCACCTCTCCCGCCTCTACGCCGACCCGCTCGACGTCGACGCCGTCGCGCGGCGGCTCGGCGTCACGGACTTCGCCTCGACGACGGTGCGTCGCCTCTCGGGTGGCCAGAAGCAGCGCCTCGCCCTCGCGGCGTCGCTGCTCGGGCGCCCCGAGGTGCTCTTCCTCGACGAGCCGGCGGCCGGGCTCGACCCGCACGGACGGCTCGACGTGTGGGAGCTCGTGGCCGAGCAGCGTGACGCCGGCACGACCGTCGTCGTGACCACCCACTCGTTCGAGGAGGCAGGGCGTCTCGCGGACCACCTCGTCATCATGAACGCGGGACGCACCGTCGCCGAGGGGACCCCGGCCTCGGTGACCGGCGGCCGCTCCCTCGAGGACGTCTACTTCAGCCTGACCCGCAAGGGAGCCGCGTGAGCACCTCAGCCACCCCGACGACGCCGACCGCCGCTGGAGCGGCCGCTCCGCGCCGTCGGGTCCTCGCCCAGGCCGGCTTCGAGGTCGGCAGCCTGCTGCGCAACGGTGAACAGCTGCTCGTCTCGCTCGTCCTGCCCGCCCTGGCGCTCGTCGGTCTCAGCGTCACGACGTCGCCGTCGCTCGGTCCGGGCACGCGCATCGACGTGGCGACACCGGGCATCATCGCGCTCTGCGTCATCTCGGCCGCCTTCACGTCCCAGGCGATCTCGACCGGCTTCGACCGCCGCTACGCCGTGCTGCGCTACCTCGGTGTCACCCCGCTCGGGCGCGGTGGGCTCGTCGCAGCCAAGGTGGCGGCGACCCTGGCCGTCGAGGCGATCCAGATCGCCGTCATCGCCGTGATCGGTCTCGCGCTCGGGTGGCGACCGGAGGTCGCCGGGATCGCGTATGCCGTCCTCTTCGTCGTCCTCGGCACGTGGGCCTTCGTGGCCCTCGCCCTCCTGCTCGCCGGCACCCTGCGGGCGGAGGCGGTGCTCGCGATCGCCAACCTCGTGTGGGTGCTGCTCCTCGCGGTCGGCGGTGTCGTCGTCCCGCGGAGCGAGCTGCCGGCCGGGGTCTCGCACGTCGTGGCCTTCCTGCCGTCGGCGGGTCTGGCGGACGGGCTCAGGTCGGCCCTGGTGGACGGGACGCTGAACCTGCTCGCGCTCGGGGTCGTCCTCGCGTGGGGAGTGGTCGCAACGGTTCTCGCGGCGCGTCTCTTCCGCTTCGACGACTGAGCGGACGAGACTGGCCGCAGCACCACCGCTCGACCGCTCCCACCGCTCGACCGCACGCCCGCACGAAGAAGCCGCACCACACCCCACGACCCCGACCGGCCTGGAGGCGACGTGTTCGACTACATCTTCGGTCTTCCGATGCACGCCCTCGTGATCCACGCGGTCGTCGTCCTCGTCCCCCTCTCGGCGCTGTGCGCGATCGCCTACGTGGTGCGCCCCGGGTGGCGGCGGCTGCTGCGCTGGCCGACGGCTGCCGGTGCCGTCATCTCGGGTGTCTCGGCGTTCGTCGCGGCCGAGAGCGGTGAGGCCCTGCAGCGCCGGGTGTCGCAGGTGCGTGCCAGCACGACGGACTTCGACCTGCTGCGCAACCACACCGAGTGGGGCGACCGCGCCAAGCTCATCTGCGTGCTCTTCATGGTCCTCACCCTCCTGGCCCTGTGGTTCGTCCGACCGCCCGAGGAGGAGTCACCGCAAGGCCACGCGTTCGACGTGCTCATCGGCACGCTCGTCGTGCTCTCCGCCGTGGCCGCGATCATCACCGTCGTGCTGGCCGGTCACGCGGGATCCCTGGTGGTCTGGAACGGCCTGGCCTGACCCGGCCACGCGTGCCCCGGTCCCGGCCGGGCCACGGCCCGTCCTCCGGGTCCCGACGACACGGGGCGATGCGGGGTGACCCGGCTCGGCGGCATACCCTTGCGGGGTGTCCTCCACGCCTCCCGTGACCGACGACGCCCCCGTGACCGGCGCGAGCCGTCTCGCCCGGGCCACCGGTCGCCTCCCCGCCGTCCGGCCCAGCTGGGTGCGTCCCCTGCTGCTCGCCAACCTCGTCGGCGAGGTCGGCATCGTCGTCACCGGCGGCATCGTGCGCCTCACGGGCAGCGGTCTCGGGTGCAGCACCTGGCCGGAGTGCCAGCCCGGCTCGTTCACCCCCGTCCGGACGCCCGAGAGCGAGTTCCACGACCTCGTCGAGTTCGGCAACCGCACCCTGACGAGCGTCGTCACGGTGCTCGCACTCGCCTCGCTGTGGGTCGTGCTCACGCACTGGCCGGAGCGCCGGCGGCTGCACCGGGTCGCCATCGGCGTCCTCGCCGGCATCCCCGCGCAGGCCGTGCTCGGCGGCATCACCGTCCTCACGGGGCTCAACCCGTGGACCGTCATGTCGCACTTTCTCCTCTCGATGGTCCTCGTCTCGTTGTCGACCATGCTCGTGCGCGGCGCCCGAGACGACGTCTCGGGCCCGGGTGAGCTCGTCGTGCACCCGCTCGCACGGACGCTCGCCCTCGGCACGAGCGCCGTCGGCGCAGTCGTGCTGCTCCTCGGCACGATCGTCACCGGCTCGGGGCCGCACTCGGGCGACGCCGACCGGCCCGCGCGCACGGGCTTCGACCCGCGGTTCGTCTCGTGGATGCACGCCGACGCCGTCATGCTCTTCTGCGGTCTCGTCATCGCCACCCTCGTCGCCGTGAGCATCACGGCGACCACCGACGAGGCCCGCCGGGCCTGGACCGTGGTGCTCGTCGTCACCCTCGCGCAGGGGCTCATCGGCTACGTCCAGTACTTCACGAAGCTGCCCGAGCTGCTCGTGCTGCTCCACATGCTCGGGGCCAGCCTGCTCGTCGTCGCCCTGACGTTCGGCGTCCTCGCGACAAGGCGCCATCCGGTCTGACGACCGTCCGCCGACGTCACCGGACCGCAAGGACTTTCGCCGTCGCCGACGGCCCGTCGCTGCCTAGGCTGGGGACGTGCCCACCGTCCTCGTCGTCGACGACGACCCCACCCTGCGCGAGGTCGTGTCCGGCTACCTGACCCGTGCCGGGCTCGACGTCCTCGAGGCGCAGGACGGCCATGCGGCGCTGTCCGTGGCCCGCGACCGCTCCCCCGACCTCGTCGTGCTCGACCTCACCCTCCCCGGTCTCGACGGTCTCGAGGTCTTCCGCCGGCTGCGCGCCGAGCGCGGCGACCTGCCGGTCGTCATGCTGACCGCCCGGGGCGAGGAGTCCGACCGCGTCCTCGGCCTCGAGATCGGTGCGGACGACTACGTGACCAAGCCGTTCAGCAGCCGTGAGCTCGTGCTGCGCATCCAGTCGATCCTGCGCCGTGCCGCACCGCCCGCCGCACCGCCCGCCGCGACGACGCTCGTCGACGACGACCTGCGCGTCGACACCCGACGCCACCAGGCCTGGCTCGCGGACGGTCTGCTCGCCCTGACCAGTCGCGAGTTCGACCTCCTCGCCCACCTCATGGCCCACCCGGGCACCGCGTTCTCCAGACGCGAGCTGATGGAACAGGTGTGGGGCTGGGAGTACGGCGACGAGTCGACGGTCACGGTCCACGTCCGCCGACTGCGCGAGAAGGTGGAGACCGACCCGGCGCGGCCCGTCCGGCTCCAGACCGTGTGGGGCGTCGGCTACCGGTGGGACGGCGCGGCCCCCGCGACGGCGGCCGGGACGTGATCGCCGAGGCAGCCCTGCTCGCTGCGCTCGCGGCGGTCGCCGTCGGCACGGTCGGGGCGCTCGTCGTCCGGGCGCTCGCCGCCCGCTCGCTCGTCGCCGCCGCAGTGCTGGCACCTGTCGTCGTCATCCTCAGCGTCGCCCTCGGCGTGGTCGTGACGGCGCACGCAATGTTCATCAACGAGCACGACCAGGCCGTCGTCCTCGTCGTCACGGCGACCTCCCTGCCCATCGCGGCGGTCTTCGGCTGGCTCATCGCCCGGCGCGTGCAGGAGCTGATGCGCGCCTCCGCCGAGGAGGCCGCCGAGCGCGACCGCGACCGACAGGTCGAGGAGAGCCGCCGCGAGCTCGTCGCCTGGGTGTCGCACGACCTGCGCACCCCGCTCGCCGGCATCCGCGCGATGGCCGAGGCCATCGAGGACGGCCACGCGCCCGCCGACGGCAGGTATCCCGCACGCATCCGGTCCGAGGCCGACCGCATGTCCGACATGGTCGGTGGGCTCCTCGCGCTGTCGCGGCTCCAGTCCGGCACGCTGAAACTCGATCGCGCCCCCGTCGACCTCGGCGACCTCGTCTCCGACGCCCTCGCGTCAGCACGCGTCCTCGCGGATCGCCGGGGGGTGCACGTGGGCGGCTCCGCCCCGGCCGAGTCCGTCACGGCCTCGGCCGACGCGGGTGAGCTCTCACGCGCTCTCGCCAACCTCGTGACGAACGCGCTGACGCACACGGACCCGGGCGGCCGGGTCGACATCTCCCTCACCGCTGACCACGACGTGGCCCGCGTCAGTGTCGCGGACGGCTGCGGCGGCATACCTCTCGACGAGCTCGGCCGGCTCTTCGACCCGGGCTGGCGCGGGACGAGTGCGCGGACGCCGGCCGCGGGCGTGGGCGCCGGCCTCGGTCTCGCCGTCGCGCGCGGGATCGCCCGGGCCCACGGGGGTGACGTGACCGTGGCCAACGCGGGTCCCGGTTGCCGGTTCGAGCTGGCCCTGCCCCTCGCCGGCCCCCTCGGCGAGCCCGTGCCCGGCGGTCATCCCTAGGCTGGGGAGGTGACCGACCAGCCGACGCTCCGTGAGGGCGAGCTCGTGCTGCGGCCGTGGACGATCGACGACAGCGACGAGACCCGGCCCCTCCACGACCGCGAGATCGCCCGGTGGTTCGACTTCCCCGCCGTCGAGCCACCGGCCGACGAGCACCGGACCTGGATCGAGCGCACCCACACCGAGTGGTCCGACCGGTCCAAGGTCACCTACCTCGTGCAGTGGCGCGGGCGGGCCGCCGGCATTGTCGACGTCCGCGTGCAGGACCCCGGTGTCGGCGTCCTGTCCTGGGCGGTCTTCGCCCCCTACCGCGGACAGGGTCTCGCGTGGCGGGCCGTGCGCCTCCTCGTCGAGTGGGCCTTCGACGCACTCGACCTCGAGCGCGTCGAGGCGCACGTCAACCCCGACAACCGGGCCTCCGTGCGCACCGCCCTGCGAGCCGGGCTGCGCCGGGAGGGACGGCTGCGCGGGAACGCGACCCTCGCCGGCGTGCGCCAGGACACCCTCGTGCTCGGGCGGCGGCGCGACGACGCACACCCGGACACCCGTGAGGGCTTCACGGCGATGCTCGACTCGACCCTCCCGACCAAGCGCGCCATCGCCCAGGGCGTGCTGCGCTCCGGCACTGGGCAACTGCTGCTGTGCGAGCTCGTCTACAAGCGCGAGTGGGACCTCCCCGGCGGGGTCGTCGACCGGCACGAGTCCCCCGCCGCGTGCGTCGTCCGCGAGGTCCGCGAGGAGCTCGACATCAGCGTCACGGCCGGGCCGCTGCTCGCGGTCAACTGGCTTCCTGCCCTGCACGGATGGGGCGACGCGACGGTCTTCGTCTTCGACCTCGGCACCGTCGACGCCGACGTCGTCGAGCGGGCGCACCTGCAGCAGCGCGAGATCCTCGGCGTCCACTGGGCCGGCCCCGGGGACTGGGCGGGGCGGGTCGCCGCCTACAACGAGCGGCTGCTCGACGCGCTGCACGCGCACGACGGCGGGACGCTCTACCTCGAGGACGGCATGCCGACCCTCTGACCGCGCCACACGGCATACGCCCTCGGTGTGGCGTCCCCGGTCAGGAGAAGAACGGCAGCGGCAGGTGCCAGATGGGGTCGAGCGCGACTCCCACGAAGAGGATCGTGAGGTACGTGATCGAGAAGTGGAACAGGCGCATCGGCTTGAGGACGTCCTCGGCCGCACCGGCCTTCGCCTTGGCGAGGAGGCGGTGCGCCTCGGTGAGGAAGAGCGCCCCGGCGACCACGGCAGCGGTGGTGTAGACCCAGCCGACCTGCTGGACCGGCACGAGCGCCAGTGACGTCAGCACCATGGCCCACGAGTAGGCGACGATCTGGCGCGCGACGACGACGAAGCGCTCGACGACCGGCAGCATCGGCACGTGCGCCGTGGCGTAGTCGTCCTTGTAGCGCATCGACAGCGGCCAGTAGTGCGGCGGCGTCCAGAAGAAGATGACCATGAAGAGGATGAACGCCGACCAGCTGAGCGAGTCGGTGACGGCCGACCAGCCGATGAGCACCGGCATGCAGCCGGCGGCGCCGCCCCAGACGATGTTCTGGGCCGTGCGGCGCTTGAGCAGCAGCGTGTAGCCGAAGACGTAGAAGAGCAGCGCACCGAGGGCGAGCCAGGCGCTCAGCCAGTTGACGAGCAGGCCCAGCCAGACGGTCGATCCGACGGCCAGCGCCACCCCGAACACGAGGGCGCCCCGTGGGCTGACCGTGCCGGTGACGAGAGGCCGACGACTCGTGCGGTGCATGACGGCGTCGATGTCGCGGTCGATGTAGCAGTTGAGGGTGTTGGCCGCACCGGCGGACAGCGTGCCACCGACGACGGTGACGACGACGAGCCAGAGGTCCGGCACGCCCTGCTCCGCCAGGAACATCACGGGGATGGTGGTGATGAGGAGGAGCTCGATGATCCGCGGCTTCATCAGCGAGACGTACTGTCCGAGGAGGAACTTCAGCCCACTGCCGTCGGGACCGTGCAGCGCCGAGAGGTCGGCGCGGGGGTCCACCGTTGTCACTGAGATCCTCACCGCTGGTACGTCGCTCCGACCCGCTGGGTACGTGAGCATTGCGTCGCAAGTCTAGACCGTCGCCGCCGACGGCCGGCACCGCACCTGCAGATGGCCGTTCCGACCGCCGGGCGAGGTGTCGTCCCTCACAGCGCGGGCACTAGGCTCGTGGCCGTACGTGATCAACCCTTGTTGAAGGAGACCCGTTCCGTGCCCACTGCTGCGTCCAGCACCGCCACGAAGGCGAAGAAGCCCACCCGATCCGGCACCACGCGGACCGCGAAGACGAAGGGCCTGCTGGCACAGCGCGACCCGGGTCTGCCGCTGCCCGTGGCGAAGAAGGCCGGCTGGAGCGATCTCGACGTCCGCGCGGTCGACACCACGCGACTGCTCGCCGCCGACGCCGTGCAGAAGGTCGGCAACGGCCACCCCGGCACGGCCATGTCGCTCGCGCCGCTCGCGTACCTGCTCTACCAGAACGTCATGACGCACGACCCGTCCGACCCGGCCTGGCTCGGGCGCGACCGGTTCGTGCTCTCCTGCGGGCACTCGAGCCTCACGCAGTACATCCAGCTCTACCTCAGCGGCTACGGCCTCTCGCTCGACGACCTCAAGTCGCTGCGCACGTGGGGCTCGCTGACGCCCGGCCACCCCGAGGTGCACCACACCCCCGGCGTCGAGATCACGACCGGCCCGCTCGGTTCGGGCCTGGCCTCGGCCGTCGGCATGGCCATGGCGCAGCGTCGCCAGCGCGGCCTCTTCGACCCCGACGCCAAGCCGGGCACGAGCCCCTTCGACCACCACGTCTACGTCATCGCCTCCGACGGCGACATGCAGGAGGGCGTCTCCCACGAGGCCTGCGCCCTGGCCGGCCACCAGGAGCTCGGCAACCTCACCGTCGTCTACGACGCCAACCAGATCTCCATCGAGGACGACACCGACATCGCGTTCAGCGAGGACGTCGCGGCGCGCTTCGAGGCCTACGGCTGGCACGTCGCCCGAGTCGACTGGCGCAAGGACGCCGACGGCGCGACCTACGTCGAGGACGTCGACGCGCTGCTCGCCGCGATCCGCTCCGGCGACAAGGTGACGGACAAGCCGACCCTCGTCGTGCTGCACACGATCATCGCGTGGCCCGCGCCGACGAAGCAGAACACCGGCAAGTCCCACGGCTCGGCCCTCGGCGACGAGGAGATCAGCGGCACGAAGGAGCTGCTCGGCTTCGACCCGAAGAAGACCTTCGCCGTCGAGCCCGCGGTCCTCAAGCACGCCCGCGACGTCGTCAAGCGCGGCAAGGCGGCCCACCGCGAGTGGGACAAGGCGTACAAGGCGTGGCGCAAGGCCAACCCCGACCGCGCGGCCCTGCTCGACCGCATCCTCGCGGGCCAGGCCCCGGCGGGTCTCGCCAAGGCGATGCCGACCTTCCCCGCCGACGAGAAGGGCGTGGCGACCCGCGCCGCCTCCGGCAAGGTCCTCACGGCCATCGCCGACGTCATGCCCGAGCTCTGGGGCGGCTCCGCCGACCTCGCCGAGTCCAACAACACGACGATGGAGGGACAGCCGTCCTTCATCCCCAGCTCGAAGCAGACGTCGACGTGGAAGGGCGGCCCGTTCGGCCGCACGCTGCACTTCGGCATCCGCGAGAACGGCATGGGCATGATCCTCAACGGGATCGCGCTCGAGGGCCTGACCCGTCCCTACGGCGGCACCTTCCTCGTCTTCTCCGACTACATGCGCCCCGCCGTGCGCCTCGCCGCGATCCAGCAGGCACCCGTCACGTACGTCTGGACGCACGACTCCATCGGCCTCGGTGAGGACGGCCCGACGCACCAGCCGATCGAGCACCTCGCGGCCCTGCGCGCCATCCCCGGCCTCGACGTCGTCCGCCCCGCGGACGCCAACGAGACCGCCGCCGCCTGGGCCCAGATCCTGACGAAGACCGACGGCCCGGCCGCCCTCTGCCTCACGCGCCAGCCGGTCCCGACGTGGGACCGCTCGACGTACGGCAAGGTGAGCGGCGTCGCCAAGGGCGCCTACGTCCTCGTCGAGGAGTCGCGTGCCGGTGACCCCGACGTCGTCATCGTCGCGACCGGATCCGAGGTGCAGCTCGCGGTCCAGGCCGCCGAGCGCCTCGAGAAGTCGCGCATCGCGACGCGCGTCGTCTCGATGCCCTGCCGGGAATGGTTCGAGAAGCAGACCCGTTCCTACCAGGACAAGGTTCTGCCGCCGGCAGTCCGGGCCCGCGTCAGCGTCGAGGCGGGGATCTCGATGGGCTGGCACGACGTCGTCGGCGACGCCGGGCGCATCGTCAGCATCGAGCACTTCGGCGCCTCCGCCGACCAGGCCACCCTGTACCGCGAGTTCGGCATCACCGCCGACGCCGTCGTCAAGGCCGCGAAGGACTCCATCAAGGCAGCCAAGGGCTCCGCGACGAAGGCCCCGGGGGTCACCGAGACCAACCCGGCCCGCGCCGCCCAGAGCGCCTCCACCGACGTCATGGGTGGCGACGCGCAGACCGGCAGCGGCAAGGCCGCCCACGCGGCCGCCGCATCCGCTACGAGCAAGGGGAAGTGACCAGCATGACCAACCCGAACACCCAGGCGCTCTCAGAAGCAGGCGTCTCCATCTGGCTCGACGACCTCTCCCGCGAGCTCATCGAGACCGGCAAGATCTCCGAGCTCATCACCGAGCGCAACGTCGTCGGTGTCACCTCGAATCCCTCGATCTTCCAGGCGGCGCTGTCGAAGGGCGACCGCTACAACGACGACCTGGCCGCCCTGACGAAGGCCGGCAAGGACGTCGAGGAGGTCGTCCACGAGCTGACGACGGAGGACGTCCGCGACGCGTGCGACCTCTTCCTGCCGCTCTACACGTCGACACGTGGCGTCGACGGCAGGGTCTCCATCGAGGTGGACCCACGCCTGGCGCACGACACCGACAAGACGGTCGAGCAGGCGAAGCAGATGCACGGTGACGTGGCCCGCCCGAACGTCCTCATCAAGATCCCCGCGACGAAGGCCGGCCTCCCGGCGATCACGGCCACCATCGCCGAGGGCATCAGCGTCAACGTGACGCTGATCTTCTCCCTCGAGCGCTACCGCGCCGTCATGAACGCCTACCTCGAGGGGCTCGAGAAGGCGCACGCCAACGGGCACGACCTGTCGACGATCCACTCGGTCGCCTCGTTCTTCGTCTCCCGCGTCGACACCGAGATCGACAAGCGGCTCGACGCCATCGGCACCGACGAGGCCCGCGCCCTCAAGGGCAAGGCCGGCCTCGCCAACGCCCGCCTCGCCTACCAGGCCTTCGAGGAGGTCTTCTCGACGCCGCGCTGGGGCTCGCTCGCCGAGGCCGGCGCGAACGTGCAGCGCCCGCTCTGGGCGTCGACCGGCGTCAAGGACCCGGCCTACCCCGACACGATGTACGTCACCGAGCTCGTCGCCGCCGACGTCGTCAACACGATGCCCGGCAAGACGCTCGAGGCGACCGCCGACCACGGCGACATCCACGGCGACACGGTGACCGGCGGCTACGAGCTGGCCGGCAACGTGCTCGACGACCTCGAGGGCGTCGGTGTCTCGTACAACGAGGTCGTCGACCTGCTCGAGACCGAGGGCGTCGACAAGTTCGAGAAGGCGTGGGGCGAGCTGTTGGACGGCGTCACCGCGGAGATGGAGAAGGTGACGGCATGAGCTCGCTGTCCGTCAGCGCAGCAGGAGCAGCGGCGGACGCGATCGGGAGGCACGTGCCGAGCCTCGTCGACGACTCCGTCGCGAGCCGCCTCTTCGCCCGGGACGCCACGCTGTGGGGTCCTGACGCCGAGTCCGAGTCGCGGGTCCGCCTGTCCTGGGTGGGCCTCCCGCGATCCTCGCGCCCCCTCGTCGGCGAGATCGCGGCGTTGCGCGACTCCTTCGCCGAGCAGGGCCTGACCCACGTCGTGCTCTGCGGCATGGGCGGCTCCTCGCTCGCGCCGGAGGTCATCTGCGCCACGGCCGGCAAGCCGCTCGTCGTGCTCGACTCGTCCGACCCCGACTACGTCCGGCGTGCCCTCGGCGACGACCTCGACCACACCGTGGTCGTCGTCTCGAGCAAGTCCGGCTCCACGGTCGAGACCGACTCCCAGCGCCGTGCCTACGAGCAGGCGTTCACCGACGCCGGCATCGACCCCGCGTCGCGCATCGTCATCGTCACCGACCCGGGCAGCCCGCTCGACAAGGAGTCCCGCGCCAAGGGCTATCGCGTCGTCAACGCCGACCCCGACGTCGGTGGCCGCTACTCGGCGCTGACCGCCTTCGGTCTCGTGCCGAGCGGCCTCGCCGGCGTCGACGTCGAGGCCCTCCTCGACGAGGCCGAGTCCGTCGCCGACCTGCTGGCCGCCGACGACGACGCCAACCCGGGTCTGCGCCTCGGCGCCGCCATGGGGGGCACCGACCCCCTGCGTGACAAGCTCGTTCTCGTCGACGACGGCTCCGGCATCGTCGGGTTCGCCGACTGGGCCGAGCAGCTCATCGCCGAGTCCACCGGCAAGAACGGCACCGGCGTCCTGCCGGTCGTCGCCGGTGGGGACGAGGACCCCGAGGTGGCCTGGCCCGCGGCCGACGTCACGGTGGCGCGTCTCGTGGACGCCGACAGCGAGGCGGCCCCGTCGGGCGACGTCGCGTCGGAGGTACGCGTGGGCGGCGCCCTGGGTGCCCAGCTGCTCCTGTGGGAGGTGGCCACCGCCGTCGCCGGGCGCCTGCTCGGCATCAACCCCTTCGACCAGCCCGACGTCGAGAGCGCCAAGAAGGCCGCCCGCGCCCTGCTCGACCAGGGAACCGGCTCGAGCACGGACCCCGCCGCGACGGACGGCGCCATCGAGATCCGCACGCTCGGTGGGTCGGGCGACTGGCTCGGCGACGCACGGACCGTGCCCGCGGCCCTCGACGCGCTCTTCGCGCAGCTCGACCCGGAGCACGGCTACGTCGCCGTCATGGCCTACCTCGACCGGCTGGCCGACGCCGACCTCGCCGAGTGCCGCGTCCCGCTCGCCCGTCGCACGGAGCGTCCGACGACGTTCGGCTGGGGCCCGCGCTTCCTGCACTCGACCGGCCAGTTCCACAAGGGCGGCCCGGCGGTGGGCGTCTACCTCCAGATCACGACGGCACCCAAGGAGGACCTCGCGATCCCCGGACGCGAGTTCACCTTCGGTGACTTCATCGCCTCGCAGGCGGGCGGCGACGCCGCGGTCCTCGCCGACCACGGTCGTCCCGTGCTGCAGCTGCACCTGACCGACCACGACGCAGGGCTCGCGCAGCTGCGCGCGGTGCTCTTGGCGGGAGGTCGTGGGTGAGCCCGGCACGCATCGCGCACGGGAACAACCCGCTGCGCACCGCCGAGGACAAGCGCATCCCCCGCATCGCGGGACCGTGCGGTCTCGTGCTGTTCGGGGTGACCGGCGACCTCGCCCGCAAGAAGCTGATGCCGGCGATCTACGACCTCGCCAACCGCGGACTGCTGCCGCCGGGCTTCTCGCTCATCGGCTTCGCGCGGCGCGACTGGGCCGCCCAGGACTTCGGCCAAGTGGTCCACGACGCCGTCAAGCAGCACGCCCGCACCCCTTTCAGCGAGGACGTGTGGCGCAACCTGTCCGAAGGATTCCGTTTCGTGCCAGGCACGTTCGATGACCCTGCGGCGTTCGACCTTCTCGCCAAGACGGTCGAGGAGCTCGACCAGGACCGCGGCACCGGCGGCAACCACGCCTTCTACCTCTCGATCCCGCCGGGCTTCTTCGCGACGGTCTGCGAACAGCTCCAGCGATGCGGCCTGACGACCGCCGAGGGCGACAGCTGGCGACGGGTCATCATCGAGAAGCCGTTCGGTCACGACCTCAAGAGCGCCCAGCAGCTCAACGAGATCGTCGAGGGCGTCTTCCCCGCCGACTCCGTGTTCCGCATCGACCACTACCTCGGCAAGGAGACGGTCCAGAACCTCCTCGCCCTGCGCTTCGCCAACCAGCTCTTCGAGCCGGTCTGGAACGCGAACTACGTCGACCACGTGCAGATCACCATGGCCGAGGACATCGGCATCGCGGGTCGGGCTGGCTACTACGACGGCATCGGCGCGGCTCGCGACGTCATCCAGAACCACCTGCTCCAGCTCCTGGCTCTCACGGCCATGGAGGAGCCGGTCTCCTTCGACGCCAAGGACCTTCGCGCCGAGAAGGAGAAGGTGCTCTCGGCGGTCCGCCTCCCTGCAGACCTCGACAAGGGCGCCGCTCGGGGGCAGTACGCCGGTGGCTGGCAGGGGGCCGAAGAGGTCGTCGGCTACCTCGACGAGGACGGCGTCGACCCGAACTCGGTCACCGAGACCTTCGCCGCGGTGACGCTCGAGGTCGACACCCGCCGCTGGGCCGGAGTCCCGTTCTACCTCCGCACGGGCAAGCGTCTCGGCAAGCGCGTGACCGAGATCGCGGTCGTCTTCAAGCGGGCGCCGCACCTGCCTTTCGAGCACACCGCCACGGAGGAGCTCGGCCAGAACGCCATCGTCATCCGGGTGCAGCCCGACGAGGGGATCACGCTCCGCTTCGGTTCCAAGGTGCCAGGCGCCCAGATGGAGGTCCGCGACGTCACGATGGACTTCGGCTACGGCTCGTCGTTCACCGAGGCCTCGCCCGAGGCGTACGAACGCCTCATCCTCGACGTGCTGCTCGGTGACCCGCCGCTCTTCCCACGGCACGAGGAGGTCGAGTCGTCCTGGCGCATCCTCGACCCGCTCATGAAGCACTGGGCCAAGGCCGGCAAGCCGGAGCAGTATCCCGCAGGCACCTGGGGTCCACCCTCGGCGGACCACATGCTCGAACGCGACGGACGAACGTGGAGGATGCCGTGATCCGCGACCTGACCGACACCACGACAACGGGGATCAGCAAGACCCTCGTGCGCCTGCGCAACGAGGTCGGCGCGCTGGCCCTGGGGCGGGTGCTGACGCTCGTCGTCGTCGTCGAGGACACCGACGCCGGGCACGCCATCGAGGTCGCCAACCAGGCGAGCCGCCAGCACCCCTGCCGCATCATCGTCGTCATCCCCGGCGACCGGCGGGGCAAGAACCGCCTCGACGCGCAGATCCGCCTCGGCGGTGACGCAGGCGCGAGCGAGATCGTCGTGCTCCGGCTCTACGGCGCGCTCGCCAACCACGGCCCGAGCGTCGTCGTGCCGCTGCTGCTGCCCGACTCCCCCATCGTGGCGTGGTGGCCCGGTCAGGCGCCCGCGGACGTCGCCAAGGACCCCATCGGGGCGATGGCCCAGCGTCGGATCACCGACGCCGCCGAGCACCACAACCCGCGACTCATGCTCAAGAAGCGTGCGGCGAACTACGCGCCGGGCGACACCGACATCGCATGGACGCGGCTGACCCGCTGGCGCGGTCTGCTCGCGGCCGCGCTCGACCAGCCGCCCTACGAGCCGATCACCGGCGCCGTCGTGAGCGGTGCGCCCGACTCGCCGTCGTCCGACCTCCTCGCGGGCTGGCTCTCGCGGCGGCTCAAGGTGCCCGTGCACCGGGTCTCGACACCGCGTGGCTCGGGGATCAGCTCGGTGCGGCTCGAGCGCAAGAGCGGTCCGATCGACCTCGTGCGTCCCGGCGACGACGTCGCCACCCTCTCGCAGACCGGTCAGCCCGACCGGCGGATCAGCCTGCCGCGACGCGAGCTACCCGAGTGCCTGGCCGACGAGCTGCGCCGCCTCGACCCCGACGACGCCTACGAGGACTCGCTCCTGCACGGCATCCCGGCGCTCCAGCCGGTGCGCCTCACCGCGGCCGCAGCGGCCAAGGCAGGCAAGGCTCCGGATCCCGCCGAGTCGCGTCGCCTCGCGGCCCGCCTCGGCCGCGACGAGTCGGCGCAGGAGGCCAGCGCGATGATCACCGCTCCCCCGGCGCCCGAGCACGCCGAGACCGCCGACGTGCACGCGGCCACCGTCCGCAAGCTCGCCGGCAAGCGGACGCCCCGCGAGAAGCAAGCCGCCAAGAACCGGAAGAAGGCGGCCGGGACCGAGTCGACGAGCCCGGCCACGACGGCGGCCAGGACGGCGTCCCCGACCAAGCCAGCGACTGCCAAGCGGGCCACTGCCAAGCAAGCCACCGCCAAGCGGGCGACGACGAAGGCGGCCGCGACGTCGGCCACCCGGAGCGCCGCGACGAAGGGTGCGTCGAAGACGGGCGCGGCCCAGAGCACGACGAAGGCCGCGTCGCGGACGACGGCGGGCACCCGCAAGGCGACGGCTCGCAAGGCCACCACGGCCACGAAGGCGGCGAGCGGGACGGCGACCTCGTGACCGCCGAGCCGCGCGTCGTCGTCCACCCGGACAAGCAGTCCCTGGCCGACGCCGCCGCGGCCCGGTTCGTCACCGCGTTGATCGACGCCCAGACCCGCAATCCCGAGGCCCAGGTGGCTCTCACCGGCGGGTCCATGGGATCGGCGATCATCGCCTCCGTCCTGACGACGCCGGGCCGCTCGGCCGTCGACTGGTCACGGGTACGCGTGTGGTGGGGCGACGAGCGCTACCTGCCGGCGGGTGACCCCGACCGCAACGACACCCAGAACGACGAGGCGGGTCTCAGCGCGCTGGGACTCGACCCGGCGAAGGTGCACCGGGTGGCCGGTCCCGACGCCTCGGAGAGCGCCGAGGCCAGCGCCGTGGCCTACGCCCGCACGATCCGCGAGCACGGCCAGAAGGCGTGGGACGTCGTGCTCTTCGGCGTCGGCCCGGACGGTCACGTCGCCTCGCTCTTCCCGCACCACCCGGCCCAGCGGGTGACCGACGCGATCGCGATCGCCGTGCACGACTCGCCGAAGCCGCCACCGGACCGGGTGAGCCTCACCTTCGAGTGCTTCGAGCGCTCCCACGAGGTGTGGTTCCTCGTGTCCGGAGCCGACAAGGCCGAGGCGGTCGAGACCGCGCTCGTCCCGGGTGCAGACCGCTGGGACGTCCCCGCGGCCGGACCTGCCGGCACGGACGCGACCCTGTGGCTCGTCGACGCCGACGCGGCCTCGGCCCTCGACTGACCGACGCGGCCGGTCGCGCAGCACCGGACGGCATACGACACGACGAAGGGCCCGGGAGGATCTCCCGGGCCCTTCGTCGTCAGGTCACCCACCGGTGACCCGAGGGGTCACTGGATGAGGCCGCGCTCGCGCAGCGTGCTCAGGGCCTCGTCGAGGATGGCGGCGCCGTCGGCGTCGCTGCGACGCTCCTTCACGTAGGCCAGGTGCGTCTTGTAGGGCTCGACCTTCGGCGGGGCCGGGGGGTTGTCCTTGTCCTGGCCGGCCGGGAACCCGCATCGCGGGCAGTCCCACGTCTCGGGCAGGACCATGCCGGGCTCCTCGGCGAAGCTCGGACGGGTCTCGTGCCCGTTGGAGCACCAGTAGGAGATGTGGACGCGAGGGGCGGCGTCGCCGCGCTCCGCCTCGCCCATCGGGCCGGCGCCGACCCGGCTTCCACGAATGGCGTTACCGCTGGCCATCTGTTCCTTCTCTCAGCTCGCGAAACGGGCCAGGAGGCCCAGACCGATGATCGCCGTCGCCCAGACGAGCGCCACGGCCACCGTGAAGCGGTCGAGGTTGCGCTCGGCGACCGATGAGCCACCGAGCGACGTGGACATGCCCCCGCCGAACATGTCGGACAGGCCGCCACCCTTGCCCTTGTGCAGCAGGATGAAGAGGGTCAGGACCATGCTGGACAGCACCAGCAGGACCTGAAGCACGATGCGAACCGCATCCACGTGGTCACTCCAAATCGTCGGGATCTCGGGGGTCGTCGGGCCGGACGGCCACTCCCCCGCGTGTTCCGGGGCTCGGGTAAGGATACCTGCCCGAGGGCCCTTCGGCCGAACGGCCCCGTGGGATCCGTCCGGCCGAAGGGAAGGTATCAGGACGTGCCGACGTGGTCGCGGTAGCGACAGATCGACGCGAACTCCGTCGGGTCGATCGACGCACCACCGACGAGGGCGCCGTCGACGTCCTCCTGGGCCATGATCGCGGCGACGTTGCCCGACTTGACGCTGCCGCCATAGAGGACGCGTACGCCGTCGGCGACGTCGCCGCTGTAGAGCTCGGCGAGCAGCGTGCGGATGGCCGCGCAGACCTCCTGCGCGTCGTCGGGCGTGGCGACCTCGCCCGTGCCGATGGCCCAGATGGGCTCGTAGGCGATGACGACCGATGCCGCCTGCTCCTTGGTCACCCCGTCGAGGTTCTCGCGCAGCTGGGCGACGACGTGCTCGACCTGGCGGCCCTCCTTGCGCACGTCGAGCGCCTCGCCGCAGCAGAGGATCGGTGTCAGGCCGTGGGCGTAGGCCGCCTTGACCTTGGAGTTGACGACGGCGTCGGTCTCGCCGTGGCCCTCGCGCCGCTCGCTGTGCCCGACGGTGACGTACGTGCAGCCGAGCTTGGCGAGGAAGGCGCCCGAGATGTCACCGGTGTAGGCACCCGAGGTGTGCGGCGACAGGTCCTGCGCGCCGTACCTGAGGTCGAGCTTGTCGCCCTCGATGAGCGTCTGGACCGAGCGCAGGTCGGTGAAGGGCGGCAGCACGGCGACCTCGACGGCCGCGTGGTCGTGCTTCGCGTCGCGCAGCGTCCAGTCGAGCTTCTGCACGAGGTGCGTCGCCTGGAGGTGGTCGAGGTTCATCTTCCAGTTGCCGGCCATGAGCGGGACGCGCCCGACCGGCTTGGTGTCCTTGGCCATCAGGCGTCGCCCTCCTCGAGCACGGTGAGTCCGGGCAGCTCCTTGCCCTCGAGGTACTCGAGGCTGGCGCCGCCGCCGGTGGAGATGTGGCCGAAGTCGGAGTCGGCGAAGCCGAGCTGGCGCACCGCCGCGGCGGAGTCGCCGCCACCGACGACGGTGAGGGCGCCCTGGGCGGTGATCTCGACGAGCGCCTGGGCCAGCGCCTTGGTGCCGGCCGCGTAGGGCTCCATCTCGAAGGCGCCCATCGGGCCGTTCCAGAAGACGGTGCGGCAGTCGGCGAGCTTCTCGGCGAAGAGCGCGCTCGACGCGGGCCCGATGTCGAGGCCCATCCGGTCGGCCGGGATGGCGTCGGCCGAGACGACCTCGTGGGCCGCGTCGGCGCTGAACGCGTCGGCGGCGACGACGTCGACCGGAAGCACGATCTCGACGCCCTCCTTCGCGGCCCGCTCGAGGTAGCCCTTGACCGTGTCGATCTGGTCGGCCTCGAGCAGGCTCTTGCCGACCTCGTGACCCTGCGCGGCGAGGAAGGTGAAGACCATGCCGCCACCGATGAGGAGACGGTCCGCCGTGCCGAGGAGGTTGCCGATGACGCCGAGCTTGTCGGACACCTTCGCGCCACCGAGGACGACGGCATACGGGCGCTCGGGGTCCTTCGTCAGGCGGCGCAGGACGTCGACCTCGGTGGAGACGAGGTCGCCCGTGGCGTGCGGCAGCAGGCGCGCGACGTCGTAGACGGAGGCCTGCTTGCGGTGCACGACCCCGAAGCCGTCGGAGACGAAGACGTCGGCGAGAGAAGCGAGCTCGGCCGCGAAGCCGGCACGCTCGTCGTCGGTCTTGGCGGTCTCGCCGGCGTTGAAGCGGAGGTTCTCGAGGAGCAGCACCTGGCCGTCCTGGAGCGCCGCCGCCTTGGCCTTGGCGTCGTCACCGACGGTGTCGTCGGCGAAGACGACGTCGGTGCCGAGCACCTCGCTGAGTCGCTGCGCGACCGGCGCGAGGGAGTACTTGGCCTCCGGGGCGCCCTTGGGGCGGCCGAGGTGGGCGCAGACGATGACGCGGGCGCCGGCGTCGGCCAGGCCCTTGATCGTCGGGGCCGAGGCGCGGATGCGGCCGTCGTCGGTGATCGTCGCGCCGTCGAGCGGCACGTTGAGGTCGGACCGGACGAGGACGCGCTTGCCGCGCAGGTCCCCGAGATCGCTGGTGGTCTTCACGCGGGATGCCTCTTCGTCAGTTGGGAATGGGGCGGGCACGGGTGACAAGGGTGCGGCCACCGCCCGGGGTGCTCGGGAGAGCGCCGGGGGCGGTGGCCGAGTGGCTCAGAGCGACGAGCCGACGAGCGCGACGAGGTCGACGAGGCGGTTGGAGTAGCCCCACTCGTTGTCGTACCAGCCGACGACCTTGACCTGGTTGCCGATGACCTTGGTGAGACCGGCGTCGAAGATGCACGAGGCGGGGTCGGTCTCGATGTCCTTGGAGACGATCTCGTCCTCGGTGTAGACGAGGAAGCCCTTCATCGGGCCCTCGGCGGCCGCCTTGACGGCGGCGTTGACCTCTTCGACGGTCGTCTCGCGACCGGCCTCGAAGGTCAGGTCGGTGGCCGAGCCGGTCGGCACCGGCACGCGGAGCGCGTAGCCGTCGAGCTTGCCCTTGAGCTCGGGCAGCACGAGAGCGACGGCCTTGGCGGCGCCGGTCGTGGTCGGGACGATGTTGAGGGCGGCAGCGCGGGCCCGACGGAGGTCCTTGTGCGGGGCGTCCTGGAGGTTCTGGTCCTGCGTGTAGGCGTGGATGGTCGTCATGAGGCCCTTGACGATGCCGAACTCGTCGTTGAGGGCCTTGGCCATCGGCGCGAGGCAGTTCGTCGTGCACGAGGCGTTGGAGATCACCGTGTGTGCGGCGGGGTCGTAGAGCTCGTGGTTGACGCCCATCACGATCGTGATGTCCTCGTTCTTGGCCGGGGCCGAGATGATGACCTTCTTGGCGCCACCGTCGATGTGGGCCTTGGCCTTCTGGGCGTCGGTGAAGAAGCCGGTGGACTCGACGATGATGTCGGCGCCGACGCCGGCCCAGTCGATGTTGGCGGGGTCGCGCTCCTCGAAGACACGGATGGCCTTGCCGTCGACGATGATCGACGTGTCGTCGTAGGTGACCTCACCGGGGAAACGGCCCAGGATCGAGTCGTACTTGAGCAGGTGGGCGAGGGTCTTGTTGTCCATGAGGTCGTTGGTGGCCACGACCTCGATGTCGGCTCCGGACGCCACGATGGCGCGGAAGAAGTTGCGGCCGATGCGGCCAAAGCCGTTGATACCAACGCGAACGGTCACTGCTGTGCACCTCTTCGGTGAGACTGTGTGTCGGACGAAAATGCCAGACCTTGGGCCGCCCCGTTGCGACCTCGATCACACCACACCCTAGTGCGTCGCCTGCGACGCCGAAGCGGCAGTCTCAGGGCTTGGTGAGCACGCGCTCAGCACGCGCCGCCCCCGCCGCGCGGGCACCCGAGCGACGGCGTCGGACGCCCCGGTTCAGCTCTCGAGCATGTCGGCCGTGAGGTTGGCGTCGGTGCCGGCGACCCCGAGCTCCTCGGCCCGCTTGTCGGCCATGGCGAGCAGGCGCCGGATGCGACCGGCCACGGCGTCCTTGGTCATCGGCGGCTTGGCCAGCTGGCCGAGCTCCTCGAGGCTGGCCTGCTTGTGCTCGAGACGGAGCACCCCGGCCTCACGCAGGTGGTCGGGGATCTCCTCGCCGAGCAGCTCCATGGCGCGCTCGACCCGGGCCCCGGCAGCGACGGCGGCCCGTGCGGAGCGGCGCAGGTTGGCGTCGTCGAAGTTGGCCAGGCGGTTGGCCGTGGCCCGCACCTCGCGGCGCATCCGCCGCTCCTCCCACGCCATGACGGCGTCGTGGGCCCCGAGACGCGTCAGCATCGCGCCGATGGCGTCGCCGTCACGGATGACGACCCGGTCGACGCCGCGGACCTCGCGGGCCTTGGCCTGGATGCCGAGGCGGCGTGCGGCGCCGACGAGGGCGAGGGCGGCCTCGGGACCGGGGCACGTCACCTCGAGCGCCGACGAGCGCCCCGGCTCGGTGAGCGAGCCGTGCGCGAGGAACGCGCCCCGCCAAGCGGCCTCGGAGTCGCACGTCGCGGCGCTGACCACCTTGGGCGGCAGGCCGCGGACGGGACGCCCGCGCGTGTCGATGAGCCCGGTCTGCCGGGCGAGGGTGGCGCCCTCCTCGACGACCCGGACGACGTAGCGCGAGCCACGACGCAGACCGCCGGCGGCGAGGACGAGCACGTCGCTCTTGTGCCCGTAGACCTCGGCGATGTTGCGGCGCAGGCGACGTGCGGCGTTCGCGGTGTCGAGCTCGGCCTCGACGACGATCTGTCCCCCGATGATGTGCAGCCCGCCGGCGAAGCGGAGCATCGTCGAGACCTCGGCCTTGCGACAGCAGGGTTTGGTCACCTCGAGGCGTGAGAGCTCGTCCTTCACCTTTGCTGTCATGGCCATGGGCGACATCCTGCCACCCTGATCAAGCACCCTCGCGCCGGAGCCCCGGCCGGCTCTGCGAACGGCAGCGCCACGAGCTCAGGAGATGACGTCGCGCAGCGCCGCCGCGAGCCGCAGCGGGTCGTGGACCCCGGGCTCGCCCCGCGCCGCCACCGGCGCGACGACGAGCTCGGCCCCGAGCTCGGCGGCCGCCGCCCGCAGCGACGCACCGTCGGGGACGACGCTCGGGTCGGCGAGCACGACGTCGAGCCGGAGGTCGGGAGCGTTGGCGGCGAAGGACGCGAGGTGGTCCTCGGCCCGGAAGTCGCGGGTCTCCCCCTTGTGCACCTCGAGGTTGAGGTTGAGCAGTCGCTTGGCCGGCGTCGAGACGAGTGCGTCGACGAGGTCGGGCACGAGCAGGTGCGGCATGACGGACGTGAACCACGACCCGGGTCCGAGCATGACCCAGTCGGCGTCGCGGACGGCGGAGAGCGCCTCGTGGCAGGGCTCCGGACACGTCGGCACGATGCCGATCGACGACACGATGCCCGGCGACGACGCGACGCGGTGCTGTCCGCGCACGTCGACCGTGGCATCGGGGCGGGCCGGGTCGTGGCCGCGGATCTCGGCCACGATCTCGAGCGGCTCGGCCGCCATCGGCAGCACCCGGCCCCGCGCGCCGAGCAGACGCCCCACGAGGTCGAGCCCCTGCACCGTGTCGCCGAGCAGCTCCCAGATCGAGACGATCATGAGGTTGCCGAGCGCGTGGCCCTTGAGGTCCCCCGTGCCGGCGAAACGGTGCTGGAGCACGTCGCGCCAAGTGTGGCCCCAGTCGCTGTCGTCGCACAGCGCAGAGAGCGCCATCCGCAGGTCGCCGGGGGGCAGCACGTCGAACTCCTCGCGGAGCCGCCCGCTCGACCCGCCGTCGTCGGCGACGGTGACGACGGCGGTGACGTTGTCGGTGAGCAGCCGCAGCGCGGTCAGCGCCGCGGCCAGGCCGTGACCACCACCGAGCGCGACGATGCGCCGGTGGTGCGAGGAACCGAGGGGCAGTCGCTGGGTCGTCACCGCAGTCGTCCCGGTCACTCCCGACCCAGGTCGCGGTGGACGACGAACGTGTCGACGCGGTCCCGGCCGCCGAGCCGCCCGCTCAGCGCCTCCGCGATCGCGACGGACCGGTGCTTGCCGCCGGTGCAGCCGACGGCCACGGTGACGTAGCGGCGCCCCTCGCGGACGTAGCCGTCGATCATCGTGTCGAGCAGGTCACCGGCGCGGTCGAGGAACTCGTCGGCGCCCTCCTGCTTCATGACGAACTCGCTGACGGGAGTGTCGCGCCCGGTCAGCGCCCGCAGCTCGGGCACCCAGTAGGGGTTGGGCAGGAAGCGCATGTCGAAGACGACGTCGGCGTCGAGCGGCAGGCCGTACTTGAAGCCGAACGACATGACCGCGATGCGCAGCTGGACGCGCCGGTCGCCCGCGAAGAGCGAGGAGAGCTTGGCGCTCAGCTGGTGGACGTTGAGGCCCGAGCTGTCGATGACGACGTCAGCCGACGAGCGCAGGTCGAGGAGCAGCTCGCGCTCGCGCTGGATGCCGTCGAGGAGCCGACCCTCGCCCTGGAGCGGGTGCGGTCGGCGCACGCTCTCGAAGCGGCGGACGAGCGCCTCGTCGGTGGCGTCGAGGAAGACGAGGCTGGGACGCTCGCCGCGCTCGCGGGCCGCACCGATGGCGCCCTCGAGCTGGGCGAACCAGCCACGCGAGCGCACGTCGACGACGACGGCGACCTGCTGGAGGTGGGCCTCGGGGTGCTGGGCGCGGGCCTCGTCGCGCAGCTCGGCGAGGTGCGTGAGCAGCTGCGGTGGCAGGTTGTCGACGACGAGCCACCCGAGGTCCTCGAGGACGTTGGCGGTCGTGCTGCGTCCGGCCCCGCTCATCCCGGTGACGATGACGATCGGAGCATCGGCCAAGGGCGTCTGCGGTGTGCGCCTGGTGTCGGCGGTCATTCGAGCACTTCTCCCGTCGTGAGGTTCACGGCTGGCTCCTGGGGTGCTCCCTCAGCCAAGTGGTTGACGACGGCCGAAGCAAGCGACCGTCCGAAGCCGGGTACGGCCATGATGTCCGTTGTGTCCGCCGCGCGAAGGCGTTTGACCGAACCGAAGTGGCGCAGCAGCGCCTTCTGACGGCTCGCGCCGAGCCCGGGTATGCCGTCGAGCTGGGAGGTCGTCATCGCCTTGGACCGCCGCTGCCGGTGGAAGGTGATCGCGAAGCGGTGGGCCTCGTCGCGCAGCCGCTGGAGCAGGTAGAGCCCTTCGCTGGTGCGGGGCAGGATGACCGGGTGGTCGTCGCGCGGGACCCACACCTCCTCGAGGCGCTTGGCGAGCCCGACGAGCGCGACCTCCTCGATGCCGAGCTCGTCGAGCACGGCCTGGGCGGCGTTGACCTGCGGCAGGCCGCCGTCGACGACGACGAGGCTGGGTGGGTAGGCGAACCGTCGAGGCCGTCCGGTCTCAGGGTCGATCGGACCGGAGGCGGACGGCCCGTCGTCGTCGTCCGACGGACCCGTCGCGTCGGGGCCGGCCGCGCCGTCGGTCGCCCCGCCGACGACCCCCGTCGAGAGGTCGAGGTCACCCGCCCCCTCGGCGTCCTCGAGGTAGCGCCGGAACCGGCGGGTCAGCACCTCGCGCATCGCGGCGGTGTCGTCGACGGTGACCGGCTCGCCGTCCTCGGTGGCCGCGCCACGGACGATGAAGCGGCGGTACTCGCTCTTGCGGGCCAGTCCGTCCTCGAAGACGACCATCGACGCGACGACGTTGGTGCCCTGGACGTGGCTGACGTCGTAGCACTCGATGCGCAGCGGTGCGTCGTCGAGGCCGAGGTAGTCCTGCAGCTCCTGCAGCGCCTTGCTGCGCAGCGTCAGGTCGCCGGCGCGGGCCACCTTGTGCCGGGCCAGCGACTGCTCGGCGTTGCGCCGGACCGTCTCGCTCAGGGTGCGCTTGTCGCCGCGTTGCGGCACGCGGACGCTGACCGCGGAGCCGCGCACCGACGACAGCCACTCGGTGACGGCCTCGGGGTCGGCCGGCAGGCTCGGGACGAGCACCTCGCGCGGGATCGCGTCGCGCTCGGCGTCGCCGTAGACCTGCAGCAGCAGGTGCTCGACGAGGGTCGGGATGTCCTCGCTCTCCTTCTCGACGACCCAGCCCCGCTGGCCGCGGATGCGTCCACCCCGGACGTGGAAGACCTGGACCGCGGCCTCGAGGTCGTCGTCGGCGAGGGCGAAGACGTCGGCGTCGGTGGCGTCACCGAGGACGACGGCCTGCTTCTCGAGCGCCTTGGTCAGGGCCCCGATGTCGTCGCGCAGCCGGGCGGCCTGCTCGAAGTCGAGCTCCGCGGCCGCTTCCTTCATGCGCGTCTCGAGGCGCTTCGCGAAGCGCGTCGTGTTGCCGCCCATGAAGTCGCAGAAGTCCTCGGCGATGGCCCGGTGCTCCTCGGGGGTGACGCGGCCGACGCACGGGGCCGAGCACTTGTCGATGTAGCCGAGCAGGCACGGTCGACCGCTCGCCGTCGCGCGCTTGAACACGCCGGACGAGCACGTGCGCAGGGGGAAGACCCGCAGCAGCAGGTCGAGGGTCTCGCGGATCGCCCAGGCATGGCCGTAGGGCCCGAAGTAGCGAGTGCCCTTGCGCTTGGCGCCGCGCATGACCTGGGCCCGCGGGAACTCCTCGCCCATCGTCACAGCGAGGAAGGGGTAGGACTTGTCGTCGCGGTACTTGACGTTGAAGCGCGGGTCGAACTCCTTGATCCAGGAGTACTCGAGCTGCAGGGCCTCGACCTCGGTGCGCACGACGGTCCACTCGACCGAGCTCGCCGTCGTGACCATCGTCGCGGTGCGCGGGTGCAGGGCCGTGATGTCCTGGAAGTAGGACGACAGCCGCGGGCGCAGCGACTTGGCCTTGCCGACGTAGATGACCCGGCCGTGCGCGTCGCGGAAACGGTAGACGCCCGGGTCGGTCGGGATCTCTCCCGGCTTGGGTCGGTAGGTCGTCGGGTCCGCCACGTTCCCACCCTATGTCGGCCCGCCGACGCCGCCGCAGGGCGTCCTCGCGTATGCCGTGTCGGCGGATCCGTGACCGCGCCCGGAGGGTGCTGGGCCCGGACGCACGACGCCCGGCCGGGCGCCGAGGGGGCACCGACCGGGCGGCATACGACAGCGGGTGACGCTCAGCTGATGGTGAACGTGTCACCGGTGACGGTGATGGTCTTGGCGGTCAGGCCGGTGGGTGCCGGGCCGGACACGCGGTCGCCGGTCGTGGCGTCGAAGTGGCTCTGGTGACAGGGGCAGATGATCTGGCCGCCCTCGACGGAGGCGACGGTGCAGCCCTGGTGGGGGCACACCGCGTCGAACGCCTTGAACGTGCCGGCCGCCGGCTGGGTGACGACGGTCTTGGTGTCGGCGAAGATCTTGCCGCCGCCGACGGGGATCTCGGACGTCGGGGTGCCACCGGCGGCGGCCGAGCTCGCCCCGGAGGACGGAGCCGCCGCAGCGCTGCTCGACGACGAGTCGGCCGGAGCCGTCGGGACGGGCGGGCTGCTGCAGGCAGCCAGCGCCCCGGCCCCGACGACGACCCCGGCGACCCGGAGGACGCCGCGGCGGTCGGTGAGCACGGAGATGCGGTCGCCGAGGCTCGGCTCGGCGGTGCCGGTGGACGGGCCGGTGGATGGCCCGGCGGCTGGGAGGTCGGACGGAGTGGTGGGCGGAGTGTCGGAGGTGCTCGTGCTGCTGGTCGGCTCGGTGGTGCTGGAGTGCGTGCGCTCGGTCATGCGTTCCTCTTCCGGGTCGTGGTCGACCTCGTCTTGCTCACGGTGGTGCTCGACGTGGTCTTCTTCGCAGCGGCGGTGGTGGCACCTCCTCGTGCGCGTCCGCTCGCCTTCGATGCCGTGGCTGCCTTCGTTGCCTTCGTCGTCGTCTGTGCCTTCACGGTGCGCGCCGTCGATGTGCCCGCGCCGTCAGCGCGCTGTGAGCCGGCCGAGCCCGCCGCGCCCGCAGAGGCCGGGGCCTTCTTCGCGCGGGTGCGTGCCGGGCCGCGGCTCGTCGTGCGGGCCGTCCGCTCGAGGATCGGCTTGAGGAACCGGCCGGTGTGGCTGGCGGCCACCTCGGCGACGTCCTCGGGCGTGCCCTCCGCGATGACCATGCCACCGCCGGAGCCGCCCTCGGGCCCCATGTCGATGATCCAGTCGGCGTTCTTGATGACGTCGAGGTTGTGCTCGATGACGATGACGGTGTTGCCCTTGTCGACGAGGCCCTGGAGCACGTCGAGGAGCTTGCGGATGTCCTCGAAGTGCAGGCCGGTGGTCGGCTCGTCGAGGACGTAGATGGTGCGTCCGGTGGAGCGCTTCTGCAGCTCGCTGGCGAGCTTGACGCGCTGGGCCTCACCACCGGAGAGGGTCGGCGCCGGCTGGCCGAGGCGCACGTAGCCCAGGCCGACGTCGTTGAGGGTCTTGAGGTGACGCGCGATCGCGGGGACCGCCTCGAAGAACGTGGCGGCCTCCTCGATCGGCATGTCGAGCACGTCCGCGATCGTCTTGCCCTTGAAGTGCACCTCCAGCGTCTCCCGGTTGTACCGGGCCCCGTGGCACACCTCGCACGGGACGTAGACGTCGGGCAGGAAGTTCATCTCGATCTTGATCGTGCCGTCGCCGGAGCACGCGTCACAGCGGCCGCCCTTGACGTTGAAGGAGAACCGGCCCGGCTGGTAGCCGCGCACCTTGGCCTCCGTCGTCTCGGCAAAGAGCTTGCGCATGTTGTCGAAGACGCCGGTGTAGGTCGCGGGGTTCGACCGGGGGGTGCGCCCGATCGGGCTCTGGTCGACGTGCACGACCTTGTCGAGATGGTCGAGGCCCGTGACGGACTTGTGCCGTCCGGGCACGTGGCGGGCACCGTTGAGCTTGTTGGCGAGGACGTTGTAGAGGATGTCGTTGACGAGCGTCGACTTGCCGGAGCCCGACACGCCGGTGACGGCCACGAGGTTGCCGAGCGGGAAGTCCACCGAGACGTTCTGGAGGTTGTTCTCGCGGGCGCCGTTGACGGTGATCTGGCGTCCGTCGTGGCCGCGGCGCACGTCGGGAGACGGGATCTCGCGACGGCCCGAGAGGTACATGCCGGTCAGCGAGTCGGGATGCTCGAGCAGTCCCTTGACGGTGCCGGAGTGCACGACGTGGCCGCCGTGCTCACCGGCACCCGGGCCGATGTCGACGACCCAGTCGGCCGTGGCGATGGTGTCCTCGTCGTGCTCGACGACGATGAGCGTGTTGCCGAGGTCACGCAGGCGCGTCAGCGTCTCGATGAGGCGGTGGTTGTCGCGCTGGTGCAGGCCGATCGAGGGCTCGTCGAGGACGTAGAGCACCCCGACGAGGCCGGAGCCGATCTGGGTCGCGAGCCGGATGCGCTGGGCCTCGCCACCGGACAGGGTGCCGGCGGGGCGGTCGAGCGAGAGGTAGTCGAGGCCGACGTCGAGCAGGAAGCCGAGCCGCGCGTCGATCTCCTTGATGACGCGCTCGGCGATCTGCTTCTCGCGCGCCGTGAAGTCGACGGTGTCGAGGAAGCCGGCCGCCTCGTTGATGGCGAGCCCGCAGACCTCGGAGATGTTCTTGCCACCGACGAGCACGGCCAAGGACTCGGGCTTGAGGCGCGCGCCCTTGCAGACCGGGCACGGGACCTCGCGCATGAAGCCCTCGTAGCGGTCGCGGCTCCACTCGGAGTCGGTCTCGGAGTGGCGGCGCTTGATGAAGGGCACGACGCCCTCGAAGCCGGTCGTGTAGGAGCGGTCGCGGCCGTAGCGGTTCTTGTACTTGACGTGGACCTTGTAGTTCTGGCCGTGCAGCAGCGCCTCCTTGGCGCGGGCCGGCAGCGCCCGGAACGGCGCGTCCATCGAGAACTTCATGTCCTCGCCGAGCGCGCCCATGACGCGCTGGAAGTACTCGGCCGAGCCCGACCCCTGCGCCCAGGGGGCGATGGCGCCCTCGGCGAGCGACAGGTCGTCGTCGGGCACGACGAGCTCGGGGTCGACCTCGAGCTCGGTGCCGATGCCGGTGCACTCGGTGCAGGCGCCGAACGGCGAGTTGAAGGAGAACGAGCGCGGCTGGATCTCGTCCATGCCGAGCGGGTGGTTGTTGGGGCAGGCCATCTTCTCGGAGAAGCGGCGCTCGCGGTCCTTGTCCTTGGCGTCGCGGTCGACGAAGTCGATGATGACCACGCCGCCGGCGAGGCCGAGGGCCGTCTCGACGGAGTCGGTGAGGCGACGCTTCGAGCCGGCGTCGTCGCCCTTGGCGACGAGGCGGTCGACGACGACCTCGATCGTGTGCTTCTTCTGCTTCTCGAGGGCGGGGGGCTCGGCGAGGGACACGACCTCGCCGTCGACCCGGGCGCGCGAGAAGCCCTTCGTCTGGAGCTCGGCGAAGAGGTCGACGAACTCGCCCTTGCGGCCCTGCACGACGGGCGCGAGCACCTGGAAGCGGGTGCGGTCCTCGAGGGTCAGGAGCTGGTCGACGATCTGCTGCGGCGACTGCCGGGTGACGGGCTCACCGCAGACGGGGCAGTGCGGCCGGCCCGCGCGGGCGAAGAGCAGGCGCAGGTAGTCGTAGACCTCGGTGATGGTGCCCACGGTCGAGCGAGGGTTGCGGTTGGTCGACTTCTGGTCGATGGAGACCGCGGGCGAGAGCCCCTCGATGAAGTCGACGTCGGGCTTGTCCATCTGCCCGAGGAACTGCCGGGCGTACGCCGACAGCGACTCGACGTAGCGACGCTGCCCCTCCGCGAAGATCGTGTCGAACGCGAGGCTCGACTTGCCCGACCCCGAGAGCCCGGTGAAGACGATGAGGCTGTCGCGTGGGAGGTCGACGGACACGTCGCGCAGGTTGTGCTCGCGCGCGCCGCGGACGACGAGGGAATGGGCGTTGCCGGTGGGCGTAGCAGTCACGCGCAACATGCTAGGTGGGGTGACCGACAGTCCCCCCATCGGCGGCTCAAGGCTGGACATGACTCGGACGTACCCACCCCGCCACACGCCCGGGCGACGGGAGCGCCGGACCCGGCAGGACGGCATACTCGCAGTCATGAGTGAGCCCGTGCCCACCCCGATCGAGGACTACGCCGTGCTCGGCGACCTCGGCACCGCCGCCCTCGTGAGCCGCAAGGGCTCCGTCGACTGGCTGTGCCTCCCCCGTTTCGACTCGCGCGCCTGCTTCTCGGCGCTGCTCGGCACGCCGGACCACGGTCGCTGGCTCATCACGCCGGTCGACCCGGACGCGGTCACGACCCGCCGCTACGTCGGCAACTCGTTCGTCCTCGAGACGATCCACGAGACACCCACCGGCCGGGTCCGCGTCACCGACGTCATGCCGCTCGGCGACGGTCGCTCCGACCTCCTGCGCCGCATCGAGGGCGTCGAGGGCACGGTCCGGATGGTCCACGAGTGGACGGTGCGCTTCAACTACGGCCGCACCCGCCCGTGGGTGATGCGCCACACCGAGGACCGCGAGGACCACACCGACGAGATCATCACGGCCATCGCCGGCCCCGACATGCTCGTCCTGCGCGGCGCGCGGCTCCCCCACGCCCAGGACGGCCACCACGTCGACGAGTTCGACGTCGTAGCCGGGCAGACGTTCACCTTCTCGACGACGTGGTTCCGCAGCCACGAGGAGATTCCGCCGCCGCTGCGGGTCCGCGCCCGGATCGACGAGACGATCGCGCTGAGCGAGGAGTACGCCTCCCGCAGCGACTACGCCGGCCCCTACGAGGACGCGGTCACGCGCTCGCTGCTCGTGCTGCGCGGCCTGACCCACCAGTCGACCGGTGGGATCGTCGCCGCCGCCACGACGTCGCTGCCGGAGGAGTTCGGGGGCGAGCGCAACTGGGACTACCGCTTCTGCTGGCTGCGCGACGCCGCGCTGACGCTCGAGGCCCTCCTCGGCTGCGGCTACGTCGAGGAGACCGAGCTGTGGCGGGCGTGGTTGCTGCGCGCCGTCGCCGGTGACCCCGAGGACATGCAGATCATGTACCGCGTCGACGGCGGCCGTGACCTCCCCGAGCGGGTGCTCGAGCACCTGCCCGGGTATGCCGGGTCGCGCCCCGTGCGCGTCGGCAACGCGGCCGTCGAGCAGCGCCAGACCGACGTGCTCGGCGAGGTGATGATCTCGCTCGACCACGCGCGGTCGAAGGGACTCGAGGAGAACGACGACTCCTGGCACCTGCAGCGGGCGCTCGTCAACCACCTCGCCCAGCACTGGGAGGAGGCCGACAACGGCCTCTGGGAGATCCGGGGCCCGCTGCGGCACTTCACCCACTCGCGCGTCATGGTGTGGGCCGCCTTCGACCGTGCGATCCGCGCCGTCGAGCAGCACGGCGTCGAGGGGCCCGTCGAGCACTGGCGCGAGCTGCGCGACCAGGTGCGCGAGGAGGTCATGACGAAGGGCTTCGACACCGAGCGCAACACCTTCGTCCAGCACTACGACACCACCGAGGTCGACGCGTCCCTGCTCACGCTCTCGTCGATCGGCTTCGTCGACGGTGACGACCCGCGGATGCTCGGCACCATCGCTGCCGTCGAGTCCGACCTGCTGCGCGAGGGACTCGTCATGCGCTACCGCACCGACACGGGGGTCGACGGTCTCGCGGGCGACGAGCACCCCTTCCTGGCGTGCTCCTTCTGGCTCGTGACCGCCTACGCGAAGGCGGGTATGACGACGGAGGCCACCGAGCTGATGGACCGGCTCGTGGGCCTGACCAACGACGTCGGACTGCTCTCCGAGGAGTACGACCCGATCGCGAAGCGCATGGTGGGCAACTTCCCGCAGGCGTTCTCGCACCTGACGCTCGTCGGCGCCGCCCTCGCCCTCGCCAGGGCCTCGGGCGCGGCGTCCGACTCGGAGACGGAGAAGCAACCCGGGAGGGCCACGGCATGAGGCACGCCGACGTGACACCCGCGCTCGTCGCGGCCGAGACCGACAGGGTCGCCTCGACGGCGGCCTCCTTCCGCAACGACGCGGTGCTCGCGCCGTCGCTCTGCGCGGGCTGGTCGCGCGGCCACGTGCTCGCGCACCTCGCTCGCAACGCCGACGCCCTCGCGCGCGTGTGCGACGTCGCGCTGACCGGCACCGCCGACACGATGTACGACGACGTCGAGTCGCGTGACACCGACATCGAGCGCGGCGCCCGACGGTCGGCGCACGACCACGCGACGGACATCCGCGACACGGCGGCCCGCCTCGCCGAGCGGCTCGAGGCCCTCCGCCCCGAGCACGCCGGGGTCCGCGTCGAGCGCACCCCGGGCGGCTTCCCGATCCCGGTCGGGATGGTCCCGTTCATGCGGCTGCGCGAGGTCGTCTACCACCACGTCGACCTCGACGCCGGCTACACCTTCGCGAGCGCCCCGCCAGAGGTCGTGTCGCTCTTCCTGCGCGACGCCGCCAACCGCCTCGCGCACGACGACGCTCCCCCGTCGCTGCACGTCGTGACGGCCGCGGGCGACGAGCACGTCGTCGGTGACGGTGCGACGCGGGTGACCGGGTCAGCCGCCGACGTGCTGCTGTGGCTCGCCCGCGGACACACCGACGGCGTGACCTTCGACGGCCCCGTCCCGACCCTGCCCTTCGGAGGCTGACGATGACGCACACGCCCCATGACGCCTACTCCGGTCACGTCACCGCGGGCGGGCCGGCCGGCGTCCGGGAGCTGCCCGACCTCACGATCCGCAAGCTCGAGGTCGGCGGCTTCGGCAACAACGCCTACCTGCTGACCTGTCGCGCCACCGGGGCGCAGCTGCTCGTCGACGCGGCGGCGGAGCCCGAGCGACTGCTCGAGCTCGTGTCCACCGGAGGCGGTGGCCTCGACACCGTCGTCACGACGCACCAGCACCACGACCACGTCGGTGCGCTCGCCGAGGTCGTCGCGGCGACGGGCGCCCGCACCGTCGCCGGCGCCGAGGACGCCGACGCGCTGCCCGTGCCGGTCGACGAGCGCGTCGGCCAGGCCGACAGCGTGTCCGTCGGCGACGTGACCCTCGACGTCGTCCACCTGCGGGGACACACGCCGGGGTCGATCGCGCTCGCCTACGCCGACCCCGCGCCGGGCGGGCACACCCACCTCTTCACCGGCGACAGCCTCTTCCCCGGCGGCATCGGCAACACGAAGAACCCCGGGCAGAGCTTCGACTCGCTCATCGAGGACGTCACGACCCGCGTCTTCGACGTCTACGACGACGACACGTGGTTCTACCCCGGCCACGGCGACGACTCCACCCTCGGCGCGGAGCGGCCGCACCTGGGCGAGTGGCGCGCCCGCGGCTGGTGACCGCCTGACGTGGCGGGACGGCATACGCCATCGGTGACCACACGCTGACGACGCGATGGCGTATGCCGTCCCGCCGGCCCGGTGGTCAGGGCGCGGGAGCGTGGGCGGCGTGGACCGGGAGGCGCACGCGCATGCGGGTGTCGCCCGGCCGTGACTCGATCTCGATCGCCCCGCCGTGGCGATCGACGACGATGCGGTGGGCGATGTCGAGGCCGAGGCCGGTCCCGCGGCCGACGTCCTTGGTCGTGTAGAACGCCTCGAACGCGCGCTGCTGCACCTCCGGGCTCATCCCCGCGCCGGTGTCCGCGACCTCGACGACGACGGACTCCGCGTCGAGGCGCGTCGTGACGGTGAGGGTGCCGACGCCGTCCATGGCGTCGACGGCGTTGTCGACGAGGTTGGTCCAGACCTGGTTGAGCTCGCCCGGCATCCCGTCGACGAGCGGCACGTCAGCGCCCCAGTCGCGCACCACCGTGATGCCCGGACGGAGCCGAGGACCCATGACGAGCAGGGTGCTCTCGAGCCCCTCTCGGACGTCGACCCGCTGGTGCGAGGCGCGGTCCATCTGCGAGTAGGACTTGATGCCGGCGACGAGCTCGGACACGCGGCGGGTCGACTCGCGCACCTCGCCGAGGAGCGATGAGACGTCGATGGTGCGGGCCACCCAGCCGAGACAGGCGCCGAGCCCGTGGGACGGTGCCGCGGCGGCGGCCCGCTCGACCCAGCCGACGTCGGCGCCGGCGGAGACGAGGGACGCGGCGAGCTCCCACGGCCGCTCGACCCCGGCCCGGTCGAGCCACTCCCCCAGGTCCTCCTCGCGGTCGGCCGTCTCGAGCGGGTCGGGCAACGTCGTCGGCGGCACGAGCTCGCGGCGCAGCGCGTCGAGCTCACCGAACTGGGTCGCGGTCAGGCCGGCCGTCGCCATCTGGCGCAGGGCATCGAGCAGACCGTCGCAGGCGTGCTCCAGCTCGGCGGACGACCGGGCCGCGGCAGCCGCGGGGTTGTTGATCTCGTGGGCCAGCCCGGCCGCGAGCGTCCCGAGCGTGACGAGCCCGCTGCGCTGGCGGGCCGTCGCCTCGATCGACCGCGCCGTGCCGTAGAGGCCGGCGACGAGGTGCGCGGCGAAGGGGAACCACACGTTCGCGAGCTCGTGGAGGCGCTCGGCCGGGACCCGCAACAGCCGCCCGGGCGCGACGCCACGGGCCGTCGCGAGGTAGACCCCGTGCTCGTCCCAGGCCCGGAACCCACCGGCCCAGCGACCCGGTACGTCCATGCGGCCGACGACGACGTCCTCTCGCCCGATGTGACGCGAGAGGTCGAGCGTCCCGTCCACGACGACCCACCAGAAGTCGGCCCGGTCACCCTCCAGCCAGACCACCTCGCCGGGGACGATCGGCACCTCGGCGCCGCCGTCGAGCAGCTGCAGCAGCTGGTCGTCGTCCAGTCCGTCGAAGAGCGGCACCGTGCGGAGGTCGGAGAGCTCGAGCATCGCGGGTCCCGTCTGCCGGTCAGATCGTGGCGAGGTAGCGGTGGACGAAGTAGACCGACATCGAGCCCTCGCCGACGGCGGACGCGACGCGCTTCATCGAGTCCGAGCGCACGTCGCCCGCCGCGAAGACCCCAGGCAGGCTCGTCTCCAGGGCGAACGGTGGGCGGGACAACGGCCAGCCGTGCGCCTGCTGCCCGGTGACGAGGTCGTGGCCGGTGACGACGAAGCCGTGCTCGTCACGTGCGACGTCGGCGCCGAGCCAGTCGGTGCGCGGCGAAGCGCCGATGTAGACGAAGAGCCAGGCGGCCTCGACCTCCGTCGTGGCGCCGGTGTGCCGGTCCGAGAGGGTCAGCCGCTCCAGGTGGCCGTCGCCGTCCGCGCCGACGACCTCGGTGCGACACAGGACGCGGATGCGCTCGTCGGCGCGGATCCGCGTGACGAGGTACTGCGACATGCTCGCCTCGAGCGACTCGCCGCGGACGACGAGTGTGACGCGCCTGGCGTGGCGGGCGAGGTTGAGCACCGCCTGGCCGGCCGAGTTGGCGGCGCCGACGACGTAGACCTCGTCCCCCGCACACGCCGCCGCCTGGCCGGCGTTGGACCCGTAGTGCACGCCACGTCCCGAGAGGGCGTCGATGCCACGGGCGTCGAGGCGTCGGTAGGACACGCCGGTCGCGAGGACGACGCTGCGCGCCTCGATGTCGTCGGCTCCGTCGAGGCGGACGGCACGGACCGGTCCGCGCTGCTCGAGCGCCATGACGTCCCGGGCGAGCACCATCTCGGCGCCGAAGCGGCGGGCCTGGGTGATCGCCCGCTGCGCGAGGTCGGCACCGGAGAGGCCACGCGGGAAGCCGAGGTAGTTCTCGATCGCCGCGCTCTGCCCGGCCTGCCCGCCGGGGGCGTCGTGCTCGACGACCACGGTGCTCAGGCCCTCGGACGCGGCGTAGACCGCGGCGGCGAGCCCTGCCGGTCCGCCGCCGACGATGCAGAGGTCGTAGAGGGCGCGCTCGGCCTGGGTGCGCAGCCCCAGGGCCGACGCGACGGCGACCGTTGTCGGGGCGCGGAGGGTGTCGCCGTCGGGGACGAGGACGAGCGGGAGGTCCTCCGGCCCGGCGCCCGCGAGGTCGCGCAGGTGAGCCCCCTCCTCGTCGCGCTCCACGTCGAGCCAGACGTACGGCACGTGGTTGTTGGCGAGGAACGTCTTGACGAGGTGGCTCGCCTCGGACCACCGGTGGCCCACGACGCGGACGTCGAACCCGCGCTCCGGGTGGGCGTTGTGCCAGTCGGAGAGCAGGTCGTCGACGACGGGGTAGAGCCGGTCCTCGGGCGGGTCCCACGGCTTGAGGAGGTAGTGGTCGAGCCCGATGTCGTTGATGGCCGAGATCGCGACGTCCGTGTCGGCGTACGCCGTGAGCAGCAGGAGCTTGGCGTCCGGGACGTCGACCCGCACCCGGGCCAGCAGCTCGATGCCCGTCATCCCGGGCATCCGCTGGTCGGACGCGACGAGCGCGAGGGGCTGGCCGCGCAGGACGAGGCGGGCCACGAGGTCGAGCGCCTCGGCCCCGGAGGAGGCGCGCAGGATGCGGTGCTCGGCGCCGTAGCGGGCCCGCAGGTCCCTGGCGATCGCGGCCGAGACCGGCGCGTCGTCGTCCACGGTGATGATCGCGGGTCTCGCCACGCGCTCAGCGTACGAGCGGGATCCGGCGCGCGGGGGCGAGTTGGGGCGGTTCACCCCGTCGAGGTGAGCGGGACGAGACGGGCGGACCGGCGCAGGGTGTCACGAACGGGGCACACGCGAACCGGTGTCCAGTGGCCTCGGGCGGCACCCGGGTCGCGGCCACGGGCCGTCCGGCTACTGGGCGTCCTCGAGGTCCGACGTCGCGTCGGGGTCGAACTCCGCGATGAGCGACTCGAGCTCGGACCGGAGGAAGTCGAGGTCCGGCGGGACGTTGGTCAGCAGAAGGTGGCGCCGCGGGTTGCCCGCGACGGAGAGGCCGACGCCGAGGCGCGAGCGGCCGTGGCGTTCGCGCCAGGCTCGCTCCAGGCGGGGGCCACCGATCCAGTCGACGGGGGCGTGGAGCCAGCCCTGGACGTCGACGAGGTCGCCGTCGGGGCCGTGACGGCGGTTCTTCGGGGGATCGAATCCCTCCAGGGTGATTCGCTCTTCCATACTCCTGACGGTACGGCTCCGGGAGCCCGCGGACCAGTACCTCACCGAGGTCCACACCGATTCGTGAGGGAAGAGACAGGGAGGTATCAGGCAGCGGACCGCCGGCCACTGACCGGCAACCGTGCGAAGGAGTCACCCATGTCCGTCACCACCCCTGTCGTCAGCCAGGAGTCCGAGCGCTACGTCGCGCTCGCCGCCACCCACGCCAGCCTGCTGCTCAGCGTCGACGCGCTCCCGCGCTCGATCTCGGGCGCGGAGGTCGAGTCGGCAGCGACCCCGGTGCACGACCTGTCGGGAGACGTTCTCTTCTGGCGGGCCCGTCTCGGGGGCAGGAAGGCTCGTGGCTACCTCGACGTCGCGGCGAGCCCCGCGATGGGCGCCGTCCTCGTCGCCGCCTCGCCCGATGCCGTCTGGGAGCCCGAGCGCCTCGTCGAACAGGCCCTCGAGGTGCTCGCCAAGCAGAACGACGGCACGCAGGTGGAGGTCGACGAGGTGCGCTTCGTGGACTACAGCCACCCGAAGCTCGCCCTCCAGCTCCGGCGCGAGGGGCGCGAGGTCGCGATGCTCGAGCTGCACACGTGGGAGGTCGTGCCGTCGGCGAGCAAGCGCGAGCGCGGCGCGCCGCCGGCCGACTTCGAGCGCTGGTCCTTCCTCGGCAGCCTCACCGCGAAGGCTCGCGAGTCCCGGGCCGCGCGCTACGACACCGCGGTCGGCGAGCTGTCGCGGCTCGTCGAGCGCCTCGACCGGGACCGCTTCACGATCTCCGTCGTCGACACCGTCGACATCCTGCTGCGCACGCGGCGCCGGGACCTGCACTACACCACGCGCAACAGCGACCACCAGGTCTGCTACGAGCTGCGGGGCCAGCAGACCAACGTGTGGTGCGTCGCCGCGAGCGTGCAGATGCTGCTCGACTTCTACCGCTACGAGTACGACCAGGTGCGGGTCGCCGCCGAGCTCGGTCTCGGCACGCCGTCGAGCCCGACGGGTCTGCCCTACGCGAACGACGCACTCGTCGTCACGGTCCTCGAGCGGCTCAGCAGCAACGCCCTCGACGCGACGATGTTCACGACGAACCCGTTCTCGCGTTTCGTCAACGAGATCAACGCCAACCGGCCGCTCGTCAGCTTCGTGCCGGGCCACTCGCGCACCGTCGTCGGCTACTCCGAGACGGGGTGGCTGCTGCTGACGGCCACGGACCGTGGGCTCACCGTCTTCGACCCGTGGCCGCCGAGCTCCGGCGTCGTCACGCGGTGGGAGAACTTCGACGTGACGACCTACCGCCGCACCTTCACCGCGCAGGTCACACTGGCCTGATGGAGCGCGACGCCGACCGGCCGGGCGAGACACCCGACGACGGGTCGAGTCTCGCCGAGCGCGCCCGGGGGGCGACCCAGCAGCTCGTCGCGGACGCGAGCCGGGTCGGTCCACTCGTGCACCGTCGGGGCGTCATCGGCCGCCCGGTGCCGGTCCGGGCACCGGCTCCGCCAGGCGCGTCGGCCGACCCCGTGGCCGAGGTCGGGCGCTGGTTCGTGCCCGTCACCACCGGCGAGCGCCTCGTCGGTTTCGCGCTCGTCGACGTCGCGACGTCTCCGCCACGCACGGACGGCGCCGACGTCCGCGAGCCCGCTGCACGCGTACGCCGGTGGTCGACGTTCCAGCGTCACGAGGGCGACCTCGAGTCGTGCCCGCCGGCGCTCCTCTGGACCGACCCGACGACCATCACAGCCACGGCGATGGCTGCCACCGGTGCCGGCGAGGGCGCCCGCACGGCCGAGCCGGTCCTCACGTGGGAGCGGACACCGGAGCACCTCGTGTGGGAGGTGACCGTCGACGGTCGGCCCGTTCACGTCGCGGGGTCCAGCGCCTGGCCGGCGTGAGCGAGGCCGGGAGCCGGGTGCGAGGATGACGGGCGTGAGCTCGTCCGTCGCCGTCCACGCCGTCACCGCCACCCATCTCGTCCGCGTCCCCGTGACGACGGTCTGGTCCAGCCCGGGGAGCCCGCGCCCCGTCGACGCGCCCGTCGTCGCCGACGAGCCCGATGCCGCGGCGTGGCTCGCCGCGCTCGACGCACGCCCCGCCGACGACGAGTCCGGCGACGGAAGGCTCGGCCTGCACGGCCGGGTCGAGTCGCAGCTGCTGGCCGGGGAGCCCGTCGTCGTGACCGAGACCACCGAGTCGGGCACGTGGTCCCACGTCGTGGCACCGTGGCAGCTCTCCCCCAAGGACGACCGCGGCTACCCGGGGTGGGTGCCCTCGGCGCACCTGACGCCGGCGGCCGAGACCCTCGTGGAGGGGCCGACGCCCGTCATCGACGCCTCCGCCGGGGCGGACCGTGACGACACGCACCCGTCCGTCGCCGAGGCCCGCCGCCACCTCGGGCTGCCCTACCTGTGGTCCGGTGTGTCCCCCCTCGGCTTCGACTGCTCTGGACTCGTGCTGCACACGTGGCGCCTCCTCGGGGTCGTCGTGGCCCGCGACGCGTACGCCCAGGCGGAGCTCGCGACGCCGGTCGAGGTCGACGCCGTGCAGGCGGGCGACCTCTACTTCTTCGCCCGGCCGGGCAGGCGGATCCACCACGTGGGCATCGTCGTGCGACCCGGGCGGATGGTCCACGCCTCGGAGACCGGAGGCGTGCTCGTCGAGGAGGACCTGCCCGCCGACCGCCTCGCCACCCTCGTCGCCGCCGGGCGCCTGCCGATGCCGTGAGCGTCGACCACCGCAGCGCTCCCCTGCTCGTCCTCGGCGGTGTCGTCTCCGTCCAGTTCGGTGGCGCCTTCGCCGCCACGCTCGTCCCCCGCATCGGGGCACCCGGCTCGGTGCTGCTTCGCCTCTTCTTCGCGATGGTCATCCTGTATGCCGTCGCGCGGCCTGCGTGGCGCGGTCGCAGCCGGTCCGACTGGGGCACCGTCGTGCTCTTCGGGCTGGCGCTCGCGGCGATGAACACCTCGTTCTACGCCTCCCTGGCCCACCTTCCCATCGGCGTGGCCGTGACGATCGAGTTCCTCGGCCCGCTGGGCCTCGCGGCCGCGCTGAGCCGTCGGCCGCGGGACGTCCTGGCGGTCGCCGCGGCAGCCCTCGGCGTCGTGCTCGTCTCCGGCGTGCTGCACACGTCGTGGGACCGGCTCGACCTCGTGGGCGTCGGTTTCGCGGCGCTCGCGGGCGTCTTCTGGGCGGCCTACATCGTCCTCAGCCAGCGCACCGGGAAGGCCTTCGGGGGGCTCGACGGGCTCGCCCTCGCCCTCATCGTGTCGACGGTCGCGGTCGCGCCGCTCGGGCTGACGTCGGTCGACCGCTGGACGCCGCGGGACGTCGCCCTCGGTCTCTGCATCGCCGTCCTGTCCTCCGTGCTGCCCTACTCCCTCGAGCTCGTCGCCCTGCGCCATCTCGCGCAACGGGTGTTCGGCATCCTGCTCAGCCTCGAGCCCGTCGTCGCAGCCCTCGCGGGGTTCGTCGTCCTCGACCAGGTGCTCGACCGAGGGCAGGTGGCCGGTATGGCGCTCGTCGTCCTCGCCAGCGTCATCGTCCTCGGCGCCCAGTCGCGTCCCGAGTCACCGGACGCCGCGATGGGCCCGGGCTGATGCGCCACGGCGCCTTCCGCTTGACCTCAAGTCCACGTGAGGTCCTACCGTCGCCGGATGACCTCGAGCACGATGCGCCCTGACACCGACGCGGCCGTCCCCGACGCAGGCGGCGGCATCCTGGCCCCCGCGCTGCGGGCCACGACCATCGGCGTCATCGCCCTCGTCTCCCTGCACGCCTTCGAGGCACTCGCCCTGACGACCGTCATGCCGACGATCGCCCGCGAGCTCGACGGCGCGTCCCTGTATGCCATGGCCTTCACGGCCACGCTCGCATCGGGGATCGTCAGCATCGTGTGGTCCGGCAACCTCGCCGACCGTCGCGGACCCCGGCCGCCCCTGCTCATCGGGCTGGTGCTCTTCGCCGCCGGTCTCGTCGTCGCGGGTCTGGCTCCGTCGATGGGACTGCTCGTGGCCGCCCGTGTCGTGCAGGGCCTCGGGGCAGGCATGACGAGCACCGCGCTCTACGTCCTCGTGACCCGGGTCTACCCGCAGCGGCTGCACACGGCGATCCTCGCCGGCTTCTCGGCCGCCTGGGTCGTGCCGTCGATCGCCGGCCCCTTCGTGGCCGGCCTCATCACCCAGACGATCGGCTGGCGCTGGGTCTTCGGGCTGGCCCTCGTCGTCCTCGTCGTGGCAGCCGTGCTGCTCGGCCGCATCATCACGGGACTGCGGCAGGACGTCGTCGACGTGCCGTGGCGGTGGCGGTCGATCGCCGCGTCGGTCGTGCTCGCCGTCGCCGTGCTCGGTCTCAACGCGGTCGCCGACCGGATCGACCCGTGGGGCATCACCCTGGCCGTGATCGCCCTCGTCGTCGTGGGCCTCACCCTGCTGCCGCTCACGCCGCGCGGGACGTTGCGGGCCGCCCGGGGGCTGCCGACCGATGTCGCGCTGCGTGCCCTCGCCTTCGCCGCGTTCAGCGGCGCCGAGGTCTACCTGCCGCGCCTGCTGACCGAACGCGACGGCCTCAGCCCCAGCCTCGCCGGCGTCGCCCTCACCGTCACGGGTGTCACGTGGTTCGCCGGGTCGTGGGTCCAGGGCCGGTGGGACCGCCATTTCGAGATCGGTCGCACGGCAGCCGTCTCCCTCGCCGCGATCGCCCTCGCCCTCCTCGCCCTCGCTGGTGCCGTGGCGCTCGACGCGCCGACGTGGGTCGTCATCGCGCTCTTCCCCGTCGTCGGCCTCGGGATCGGGACCCTCTACCCACGCGTGACGGCCCAGGCTCTCTCGCGCGCCGGGTCCACCGAGCAGGGTTTCGTCAGCTCGGCCCTGCAGATCGGCGACTCGTCGGGGGCCGCGACGGCGATCGCCCTCTCGGCCATCGTCTTCGCCGGGGCCGGCTCGGCCGTCCCCGGGGCGTATGCCGCCGTCTTCGCCGTCATGGCCGTCCCCGCCCTGCTCGGCTGGGTCGTCGCCCACCGCGTCCGCTGACGACTCCGGGCTGTCGGGGCTGTCGGAGCGGTCGGAGCGGTCGGACGGCTGTCGTCCTTGGCGGCCTCGGCCGACTCTGGAACCGGCGCCTCCCCCCTGTCACACGTGCGGACGGCGACAGGGGGGACGCGCCGCAGGTCAGAGGATGTAGCCGCTGGAGGCACTCCAGATGGCGTGGGTGCGGCAGTTGGAGTCGGCGTACTCCTTGGACGTCGACTCGAAGACGGAGTAGAGACGGTTGACCGAGGAGCCCGCCGACTGCGGCGCCCAGACGATCCCTTCCATCATCGGCAGCGTGTTGTGGCTCGTGCGCGCACCCGTCGACCGCACCTGCGTCGTGACCTTGCTCAGGTTGTCCCGACCCCACGAGCGGCTGAAGACGAATCGGCTGCTCGTGACCTGCACGCCCTGGACGATGGTCGGGGTGGAGTAGGACGCGTTGGGGGTCAGCGTCACGACGCCCGCGGCGGACGTCGGGTAGCGACGCATGACGTTGTTGTAGAAGTCGCCGACGAAGAGAGAGCCACCGTCGTAGTCGACGTACGACGCCCGCGTCAGGCTGTTCAAGGTGTATCGCGCGGCGTAGCCGACGGCCTTGCGCGTGCCGGCGGGCACGGCACGGATGCGGTCGATCGGGATGCGGTAGATCCGCGCACCGCCGACGCTGTCGGCGACGTAGAGGTTGCCGCGCCCGATCGTGAGACCGCCTGCATGTCCCGTCTTGGGAACGCCGCTCAGCTCGATGGTCTTGGCCCACGCGGACGTCGAGCGCTTGTAGACGACGACGCGCGGCACCTCGGCGGCGTCACGGTGGTACATCGAGACGTACAGGTAGTCGCCGGCGGAGTCGTACGTCATCCCCTGCGGCACCCAGTTGGTGTCCTTGTAGGCGCCGAGCGTGTGGCCCGACCAGTTGTCGAACGCGTTGAGCTGCGGGTCGGCGCAGCTGCTGACCTTGGCGAAGCCGACCGGGTCGGCAGCCGTGGCCGGCGATGCGGCGACGACGCCGAGCGTCGATGCGAGCGTCAGCGCGAGCCCAGCGGCGGCGGTGCGCAGTCGTGTCCTCATGAGGTTCCCCTGTCGTCGTCGGAGGACCTCTTCCCCCGATGCTCGGACCCTACCCGCGGCCAACGCCCACGGGCGGGAACGTCAGGAGGCAATCCCGGGAGCGGTGGTCACGGACGGTGGTCCGCGTGCTGGACCTCCTCCGGCGGCAGGCTGCGTCCGGCCCGCTCGGCTGCCGAGGAACGCAGGAGCCGCGTCGATCTCGACATCGTCGGGCTCGGCGCGACGATCGCGACAGCGCGCCTCGGTACCGTCGCATCATGCCCATCAAGCTCGAGAACGTCGGCATCGCGGTGGACGACCTGGAGGCGGCGATCGCCTTCTTCACCGACCTCGGACTGACGGTGGTCGGTCGGGACACGGTCAGCGGCGAGTGGACCGACACCGCCGTGGGACTCGATGGCAACCACGCCAGGATCGCCATGCTCCAGACGCCGGACGGGCATGGTCGCCTCGAGCTCTTCGAGTACATCCACCCCATCGCCATCGCGACGACGCCCACCCTGCCCAACGAGATCGGGATGCACCGGGTCGCCTTCTCGGTCGACGACATCGACGAGGCTCTCGCGATTGCTGCACGGCACGGGTGCCATCCGCTGCGCGGCGTGGCGACCTACGAGGACGTCTACACGCTGACCTACGTCCGCGGACCCAGCGGCATCATCGTCATGCTGGCCCAGGAGCTCAAGGGCACGTGATGCCAGCGTCCTTCCCGTCGACGCAGGGGCGCTGCCAATGCCCGACGGAGGAGGCGTCCGGGCGCCCCGACGTGACGCGCCCGCCGGCCGGGTGGTCGACGGCGCGTCGTGACGGCATACGTCAGCGCTGGTCGTGCCTGGCGCGGGGAGTGGTCATGCCTTCCTCGGCCGGGCGCCCGGCGGAGGCGTCCCGGGCCACGTCGGGAGCCTCGGTGTCGCCCTCCGCGACCCCGTCGACGGCGGCAGTGCCGTTCGCGGCCTCGAGCTTCGCGTCCCGGCTGGACTTCCAGAGGCTCGCGACGGTGGTGACGCCGAGGATCAGGACGATCGCACCGAGCGAGACGATGATCGGGATGTCGGGGACGCTCTCGATCGGCTGGCCGCCGTTGATGAACGGCAAATTGTTCTCGTGCATCGCGTGCATGACGAGCTTGACGCCGATGAAGGCGAGCAGGACCGCGAGGCCGATGCTGAGGTAGACGAGCTTCTTGAGCAGGCCGCCGATGAGGAAGTAGAGCTGACGCAGTCCCATCAGGGCGAAGATGTTGGCCGTCAGGACGAGGTACGGCTCGTTGGTCAGGCCGTAGATCGCCGGGATCGAGTCGAGTGCGAAGAGCAGGTCGGTCGTACCCAGGGCCAGGATGACGATGAGCATCGGGGTGATGAGGCGCTTGCCGTTCTCGATCACCGTCAGGCTCGTGCCGTGCCACTCCTTGGTCGCCGGGAAGCGCTTCTCGACCCAGAGCAGGAAGCGGTTCTCGTGGTACTCGTCGTCGTCGCTCTCCCCGCCGGTCGCGAGCTTGATCGCCGTGTAGACGAGGAAGGCGCCGAAGATGTAGAAGACCCACGCGTACGCGTTGATGACGACGGCGCCGAGCCCGATGAAGATGCCGCGCAGGATGATCGCGATGACGATTCCGACCATGAGCGCCGACTGCTGGAGCTTCTTCGGCACCTTGAAGCTGCCCATGATGAGCAGGAAGACGAAGAGGTTGTCGACGGACAACGAGTACTCGGTGAGCCAACCGGCGTAGAACTCCCCGGCGTACTGCCCGCCCCACTCGAACCAGATGAAGAGTCCGAAGAGCACGGCGAGGGCGACGAAGAAGGCCAGGTGCCTGCCGGCCTCGGCCATCGACGGGACGTGGGGTCGTCGTGCGATGACGAAGACGTCGACGGCGAGGAACACGGTCATCAGACCGATGGTGAGGAACCAACCCCACACGGGAACGTTCATGGGCACAACCTTCCGGTCACCAGAGCAGTAACCGGAGGTCTCTCCCGCCCGGCGTGGTGCCGGACCGACGGGACCGGGAGCGGCGGTGAGACCCACTCCGTGATGACGAGCCCGTCGTGTCGGGGATACTCCCCTCCGTGAACGCCTGAGTCTTTCACTCCGAGCGGCGCTCCTCAAATCGGTCCGCCCCGTGAGCACGACGGGTGGCGGGTCGCATGGCGCTCAGCCGACCGTCCCGGGGCGCCTGCCGCGCGGCAGGCCCGAGACGACGATCTCGTAGGAGGTCTCGATCGCCTCGAGGAGCTCGTCGGGGTCGATCGCCCCCGTCGTGCGCAGGGTGTTCCATCCGTGCCGGCCGATGTAGGCCATGACCGAGGCGTCGTCGGGGTAGCGGAGCAGCCACTCGTCGGCCTCGGTGCGGCTGCGGGCGCTCTTGACCCCGATCGAGTCGTCGCCGAGGAAGACGAAGATCTTGTCGCCGACCTTGGCGACGGTGTCGCCGTCCCACGGCGAGTCCTCCCACGCCCCGGGCAGCGCGAGGGCGGCCGCGCGGAGCCGTGCCGCCACGCCGGGACCCTGGGTCACCACGGGGCCGTCACCGAGCCGTCACCGAGCCATCACGGGACATCACCGCGTCGCGGCACTCATCTGCCGCAGCTCCTTCTTGAGGTCGCCGATCTCGTCGCGCAGGCGCGCGGCGAGCTCGAAGTGCAGCTCGGTCGCCGCCTGGTGCATCTGGGTCGTGAGCTCCTGGATGAGCCCGGCGAGGTCGGCCGCCGCCATGTCGGCCGGGCGGTTGGTCGTGCCACCGGCGGACACCCCGACGTCGGCGGCCATGGCGCCACGACCGGCGCCGCTCTTGCCGCGGGACTGCATGCGCCCGGAGCCGAGCAGCTCCTGCGTGTCGGCGTCCTCACGCTCGAGCAGGTCGGTGATGTCGGCGATCTTCTTGCGCAGCGGCGTCGGGTCGATGCCGTGCTCGGTGTTGTAGGCGATCTGCTTCTCGCGGCGCCGGTTGGTCTCGTCGAGGGCCTGCTCCATCGACGGAGTGATCTTGTCGGCATACATGTGCACCTGGCCGGACACGTTTCGGGCCGCGCGTCCGATCGTCTGGATGAGGGACCGGGCCGAGCGGAGGAAGCCCTCCTTGTCCGCGTCGAGGATCGAGACGAGCGAGACCTCGGGCAGGTCGAGGCCCTCGCGGAGCAGGTTGATGCCGACGAGGACGTCGAAGACGCCGCTGCGCAGCTCGCGGAGCAGCTCGACCCGCCGCAGCGTGTCGATGTCGCTGTGGAGGTAGCGGACCCGGATGCCCTTGTCGAGGAGGTAGTCGGTGAGGTCCTCGGCCATCTTCTTCGTCAGGGTCGTGACGAGGACGCGCTCGTTGCGCTTGGTGCGCTCCTGGATCTCGTGCATGAGGTCGTCGATCTGGCCCTTGGTCGGCTTGAGCACGACCTGGGGGTCGATGAGACCGGTGGGTCGGATGATCTGCTCGACCGGCGGTCCGGACTTGGCCAGCTCGTACTCCCCCGGTGTCGCCGAGAGGTAGACCGTCTGCCCGATGCGCTCGAGGAACTCCTCCCACTTCAGCGGCCGGTTGTCCATGGCGCTCGGGAGACGGAAGCCGTGCTCGACGAGCATCCGCTTGCGGGACATGTCGCCTTCGTACATCGCGCCGATCTGCGGCACCGTCTGGTGCGACTCGTCGAGGACGAGGAGGAAGTCCTCCGGGAAGTAGTCGATGAGGCAGTTCGGGGCCGAGCCGGACGTGCGGCCGTCGATGTGGCGGCTGTAGTTCTCGATGCCGTTGCAGAAGCCGACCTGCCGCATCATCTCGAGGTCGTAGGTCGTGCGCATGCGCAGGCGCTGGGCCTCGAGGAGCTTGCCCTGCTTCTCGAAGAGGGCCAGCTGGTCCTCGAGCTCGAGCTCGATGCCGCGGATCGCCCGCTCCATCCGCTCGGGGCCGGCGACGTAGTGCGACGCCGGGAAGACGTACATCTCCTGCTCCTCGTTGACGACCTCGCCGGTCACGGGGTGCAGGGTGTAGATGCGCTCGATCTCGTCGCCGAAGAACTCGATGCGGATCGCGAGCTCCTCGTAGACGGGGATGATCTCGACGGTGTCGCCCCTGACGCGGAAGGTGCCGCGGGTGAAGGCGAGGTCGTTGCGGGTGTACTGCATCTCGACGAAGCGCCGGAGCAGGTCGTCGCGCACGACCTCCTGGCCGACCTTGAGCCGGGCCATCCGGTCGACGTACTCCTGGGGCGTGCCGAGGCCGTAGATGCACGACACCGAGGCGACGACGATGACGTCACGCCGGGTCAGCAGCGAGTTGGTCGCCGAGTGCCGCAGCCGCTCGACCTCGTCGTTGACCGAGCTGTCCTTCTCGATGTAGGTGTCCGTCTGCGGGATGTACGCCTCGGGCTGGTAGTAGTCGTAATAGCTGACGAAGTACTCGACGGCGTTGTTGGGCAGCAGCTCGCGGAACTCGTTGGCCAGCTGCGCGGCGAGCGTCTTGTTGGGCGCCATGACGAGGGTCGGCCGCTGGACCTGCTCGATGAGCCAGGCCGTCGTCGCCGACTTGCCGGTGCCGGTGGCACCGAGCAGCACGGTGTCGGTGTCGCCGGCCCGGACGCGCTTCGCGAGCTCGGCGATCGCCGTGGGCTGGTCACCGCTCGGGGTGTACTCGGAGATCACCTCGAAGGGTGCCACCGTGCGCTGGAGGTCGGTCGTGGGACGCATGGCTCAACCGTACGTCGCACGACCGACAGCGCCCACTCGCCTACTCCTCCCAGACGTAGGCGGGGCGGAGCTCGACGGTGTCGCCCGGCCCCGCGAAGTTCACGGCGAGCTCCTCCGCGCGCTCCCGGGACGCCACGTCGAGCAGGAAGAAGCCCGCGAGGTGCTCCTTGCTCTCGGCGTACGGCCCGTCCGTCGAGACGGTCCCACTCTCCGACCAGCGGTAGATCCGTGCCGAGGCGGGGGCGCCGAGCGCCTCACCGCCCTTGAGCTCTCCGCTCTTCGACAGCTCCTCGAGCATCGCGTCGAAGGCCGCACCACCGGCGTCGCGCTCCTCCTGCGGGCGGGCGAGCGCCTCGGGCATGAAGGCACCCGTCGGGTGGCCCCAGGGCTGCGGGTTGGAGTGGATGAGGATGACGTACTTCATGGGATGTCCCTTCGGTTCGCGGGCGGCCAGTCTGCCGCCTCGGGAGGGACGTCGGAGCGGACACGCCGGTCTCGACATCACGGGACGCGGTGGGTCCACCCCGGGGTCGCGAACTTCTCGTCGACGAGACGCTGGGCCTCGGCGAGCTCGGCGTCGGTGTAGTCGGAGACCGTCGTCCGGTAGCGCCGGGCGAACGACGCCGCGAACGACTCGAGGATCGCGTCCCGCGTCATCCCGGTCTGCGAGCGCATCGGGTCGACGCGCTTGTTGGCCGACTTCGTGCCCTTGTCGCTCATCTTCTCGCGGCCGATCCGCAGCACCTCGAGCATCTTGTCCGCGTCGATGTCGTAGGCCATCGTCACGTGGTGCAGGACCGCGCCCGACGCGAAGCGCTTCTGCGCGGCGCCGCCGATCTTGCCGTGGTCGCTCGCGATGTCGTTGAGCGGCACGAAGTGGGCCGTCACGCCGACGTCGGCGAGTGCCTCGATGACCCACTCGTCGAGGAAGGAGTAGGACCGCTCGAAGCTCAGTCCCTCGACGAGGGAGGTGGGCACGACGAGCGAGTACGTGATGGTGTTGCCGGGCTCCATGAACATGGCGCCGCCCCCGGAGACGCGCCGCACGACGTCGATGCCGTGGCGTTCGGCCCCGTCGGGGTCGACCTCGTTGCGGACCGACTGGAACGAGCCGATGACGACGAGTGGGCTGTCCCAGTCCCAGAAGCGCAGCGTCGGCGGCCGCTCCCCCGCCGCGACCTCGCGGGCGATGACCTCGTCGAGCGCGACGTGCAGCGCTGGGTCGAGCACGCGCGCCGGGATGACGTCGAAGGCGTGGTCGTCCCACCCCGTCGCCTTGCCGAGGGCACGGCGGATCGCGATGCCGATCGACTCGGCCGTGAAGCCGATGAGCGACACGTCGGCGGCGAGGGCGCCCGTGACGGCGCCGGCCAGCTGCTCGACACCGGCGTCCACGGACATGCCCGTCAGCGCTGCGTTGATGTCGCCGAGCGCCTCGTCGGGCTCGAGGAAGAAGTCGCCGGACACGCTCACCCGGGCGAGTCTGCCGTCCACCTCCTCGAGGTCGACCGCCACGAGCTTTCCACCGGGGACCTTGTACTCACCACGCATGTCACGCTCAACACCGAGCGCCCCCTGCGTATGCCGGGTGCTCCCTACCGCGGCTGCCAGCCGGTGCGCTCGGCCCAGTCCGTCGCGCGCTGCCACGCGCCCTCGAACCACGCCTCCTTGGCCACGACGTAGTCCGAGGTGGCCTCGTGCAGGCCGAGCAGCCGGTGCTTCTCCGTGGCATACGCGTCCCGCTCGGCGGGCTCGTGGCGCAGCCAGTCGCGGAACAGGAGCGCGAATCGCCAGCCCACGGAGCCGTGCTCGCGCACGTGGACGTGGACGTGGCTGCCCGGGTCGCAGCCGCCGAGGAAACGCTTGGTCCATGCGGCCGGGTCGGACCCGACCGGGTGGGGCGTGTCGCTGTGGATGCCGTGGGAGAAGACGTAGCCGGCGTCCCGGAGCGCCCGCAGCACATCGTCCCGGTCGGCGTCGGAGAGGTGGCGTAGCCCGACCTGGACGTCGATGACGTCCTTGGCGAGGAGTCCCTGCACGGACGTGGAGCCGATGTGCGACACCTCGGTGGCGACGCCGGTGGGCGCGAGCGCCGCGGCGAGACGGGCGACGACCCGCTCGGCGCGTGGCTCCCAGTCCGCGCGGGGGTCGACGACGCACTCGCGCGCGAGGTCCGGCCGGCGTGACCGGGTGCCGGTCACGAGGTTGCCCTCGTAGGGCACGAGCCGCTCGTGCCAGAGGGCGTCCACGGCGCGCGCGAGGTCGTCGGGCGTGCCGGAGTTGTCGAGCACGACGTCGGCGACCGCACGGCGCTGGGCGTCGGTCGCCTGGGCGGCGATGCGGTGCCGGGCGTCCGTCTCGTCCAGGCCACGCTCTCCGACGAGCCGGCGCACCCGCGTCTCGACGTCGGTCTCGACGACGACGGTGAGGTGCTCGTGCACCCAGAGCCCGCGCTCGACGAGGAGGGGCATGTCGTAGACGGAGACGGTGTCGTCAGGAGCGGCGGCCCGACGTTCTGCGACGCGGGCCGCGATCGCGGGTCCGGTGATGGCGTCGAGCGCGTCGAGGGCCTCGCGGTCGGGGAAGACGATCGCGGCCAGGGCAGCCCGGTCGAGGCTCCCGTCGTCACGGACGACCGCGTCCCCGAAGCGCGCCCAGATCCGTTGCAGGGTGGGCTCCCCCGGCTCGACGACCTCGCGGGCGACCGCGTCCGCGTCGATGACGTGGGCGCCCAGCTCGGCCAGCCGTCGCGACACCGTGGACTTGCCCGACCCGATCCCTCCGGTGACTCCGACGCGCAGCACGGGCGACCTCAGGCGAGGCGGGCGGGGAAGCCGCCCTTGGCGACCGGACCCCATCGGGTGGGCGTGACACGAAGCAGGGACTTGCCCTGGTCGCGCATCGCCTGGCGGTACTCGTCCCAGTCGGGGTGCTCGCCCGAGATGGCGCGGAAGTAGTCGACGAGGGGCTCGACGGAGTCCGGCAGGTCGATGACCTCGCAGTCGCCGTCGACCTGCACCCACTCGCCGCCGAAGTCGTCGGACAGGACGAGGACGCTGACCTGCGGTCGGCGTCGGGCGTTCGTCGTCTTGGCGCGCTCGGGGTAGGTCGAGATGACGATGCGTCCCTGCTCGTCGACGCCGCCCGTGACCGGCGAGGCCTGCGGTCGCCCGTCGGCGCGTTGCGTCATGAGCACCATCGAGTGGCGCGGACGGACGAAGTCGAGCATCGCGTCGCGGTCGACCTCGGTGTTGCTCGCGATCTGGCGGGGCATCGTCAGTCCTCCTGCTCGGCGCTGCTGGCGCGGTCGAAGATCGCGACGACCGCCTCGGCCAGCCAGGCGGCATACATCGCGTGGGTCCACCCGCAGCGTCGCACGAAACGGTCGTAGATCTCCGGCGAGGTCACGGTCCAGACGATGTCGATGAAACGCTCGCGGTCGAGCTGCGGCGGCAGCCCGTGGGCCGCCTCGAGGGCGTTGAGGGCGTTCGTGTTGCCGGCCCGACGCTCGCGGTCGATCGTCGCGACGAAGTCCTGCAAGCCCGTGTCGCCGCCGGCGCCCTGGGCCAGGAGCACGCCGAGAAGCGGTCCGACCCGCTCGTAGATCGTCGCGCACAACGCGGCGTAGGCCCGGACGAAGCCCTCGCGGTCGGGGGCCGTCGACATGGCGCGGAACTCCGGCCGGTCCTGCATCGCGACGGGCGCGTCGTCACCGACGAGGAGCACGTCGTAGACCGCCTTGACGACGGCCGCCTTGCCGCCGATGGCGTTGTAGACGGTCTGCGCGCTGACCCCGGCGTTCGCGGCGAGCGCGCTCACCGACATGGCGTGGTAGCCGTCGCGCAGGAGCATCTCGCCCGCGGCCTCGATGATCCGGCGCCGGGTGGCCAGGGCTGCTTCCGCACGCGAGCTGTTGTCGTACGCCCGGTCTGTTGACATCGGAGCCCTTCGAACGCATCATGAGTTCGCTGGAACGGCGTTCTAGCGAATGGGTGGGGTCCAGGGGTCCCCACCCAGCTGCTGCACCGGACGGTGACAGCGTCGACATCGGCGCCTGTCGACCGCACGAGTGTGCCACGGGCGCCACGGCTCCCGCCCCGGAGGGGCACCGGAGGGGGAGCGAGGGGCCGGACCACGGGGTCCGGCCCCTCGCTACGGCACGTGGCCGGGCCGCGTCGGCCCACCCGGTCAGGCAGGCGTCGGCGCCAGCACGGAGACGGCGCGGTCGGGGTAGTCCGACACGAGGCCGTCGACTCCCGCCTCGACGAGCTCGACCATCCGCGCCGGCTCGTTGACCGTCCACGGCAGCACGGCGAGTCCGGCGGCGTGCGCGCGCTGGACGAAGTCCGCGTCGACGAGCACGTGCTCGGGCGAGATGACGCCCGCCCCGACGGCGGCGGCACCGGCACACACGTCGTCGTGCGACTCCCCCACGCTGACGCTGCCCGTCCACGGGCTGCCCGGGACCCACGTCACCGAGGCCTCGACGAGGGCTGAGCGGATGACGTCGGGCGCGAGCTCTGCCGAGAGCTCGAGCACGGCCCAGTCGAACGAGTGCATGAAGCACTGCCGTTCGAGGCCGGCCTCGTGGACGCTCGCCAGGACCCCCTCGAGGAGTCGACGCCGTCCGGCGGACTCCCCCGGGTCGAGCGGGTTGACCTTGAGCTCGATGGTCCACCACACGTCGGGCGCGCGCTCGATCCCGTGGGCGAGCACCTCGTCCAACGTCGAGATGCGGGCGCCCGGCGACGGTCGCTGCTCCGGGAAGCCGGCGAGCGTCTGGCTGCCGACGTCCACCGTGCGCAGCTGCTCGAGGGTCAGCTCGGCGACCCGGGCGCCGACGAGGTCCGGACCGGTCGGCCGGCACTTGGGCGGCAGCAGCACCGGGTCGTGCCAGACGACGACCTCGCCGTCGGCGGTGAGCCGGACATCGAGCTCGACGCCGGTCACCCCGGCGTCGTAGGCAGCGGCGAAGCTGGCCAGCGTGTTCTCGACGACGAGCCCCTTGGCGCCGCGATGCCCCTCGACGTCGAAGCGGCCCGAGGCCCAGGGACCGGGGCCAGACGCCATGCTCAGGCCTCGATCCGCTCGCCGGAGGCAGCATCGAAGAGGTGGACCTCGCCACGGTTGGGCTCGACGTGCACGGTGTCACCGACCGTCAGGTGGGTGCGCTTGTCGAGGCGGACGGTGACGCGGTCGGCGCCCTCGTCGGCGCCGACCGGGCGGCCGTAGACGAACGACTCCGAGCCCAGCGACTCGACGAGCTCGACGGTGAGCCCGAGGGCGGACGGGTCGGCCCCGTCCCGGCTTCCGCCGGCGGGCGTCTCCACGACGTGCCACGACTCCGGGCGCAGCCCGACGACGACCTTCTCCCCCGCGCGACCGGCGACCGCACGGTCCAGGGGCACCGGGACGCCGTGGACCCGCGCCACGCCCTCGCGCACCTCGGACTCGACGAGCGTGATGGCCGGCGAGCCGATGAAGGCCGCGACGAAGGTGTTGACCGGGTGGTCGTAGAGCCGCTCCGGCGTGTCGACCTGCTGGAGCTTCCCGTCGCGCAGCACCGCGACCCGATGGCCCATCGTCATCGCCTCGACCTGGTCGTGGGTGACGTAGACCGTCGTGATGCCGAGCCTTCGCTGCAGACCCGCGATCTGCGAGCGGGTGGAGACGCGCAGCTTGGCGTCGAGGTTGGACAGCGGCTCGTCCATGCAGAAGACCTTGGGGTTGCGCACGATCGCGCGTCCCATGGCGACGCGCTGGCGCTGACCGCCCGACATCTGGCCGGGCTTGCGGTCGAGGAGCGGCTCGAGCTCGAGGATCTTCGCGGCCTCGGCGACCCGCTGCCTCGTCTCGGCCTTGCTCACCTTCGCGTTGTCGAGGGCGAAGGCCATGTTCTGCGCGGCCGACATGTTCGGGTAGAGCGCGTAGCTCTGGAAGACCATGGCGATGTCCCGGTCACGCGGGCGCACCCCCTTCTGGTCGTGACCGTCGACGAGGATGCGCCCGCCGTCGACCGGCTCGAGACCCGCGAGCATCCGCAGGGTCGTCGACTTGCCGCAGCCCGAGGGGCCGACGAGGACGAGGAACTCACCGTCGGCGATGTCGAGCGTGATGCCGTCGACCGCCGGGGCGGCGTCGTCCTTGGAGAACCGACGAGTCGCCTCGTCGAAGTACACGGTTGCCATCGGTGGCCTCTCGGGTCGTTCTGGTTCGGGGTCCGGAGCCGGGGACGTGGGAGGGCGCGAGCGTGCTCGCCACCTCCCACGTCACTCCGGATCCGTCCGGCAGGTCCGTGCGGGGCCTGCCGGACGGCATACGACCGGGGTGGTGCGGCAGCGCGTCAGGCGCCGAGCTTGCTCTTGATCTGCGAGTCGAAGACCTGCTGGCTCTCGGCGTCGAGGCCCTTGAAGACCGTCGCGACGTCCTGGCCCTGGACGATCTGGTCGAGGCCCTTGCCGATCCGGGCGCCACCGCCGGGCAGCAGCACGCGGACGTTGTCCTGCGACCGCGTCTTGGGCAGCTGCTCGATCGCCGTCTTGGCGTTGGGGTTCTTCTCGAGGAACGCCTTCTCCTCCGGCAGGTCCACGGCCGACTTGCGCACGGGCATGTAGCCGGTGGCCTGCGTGAAGGTGACGGTGTTCTGGGCGTTGGTGAGGAACTCGATGAACTTCAGCGCGTTCTTCTTGCGGTCGTCGGAGATGTTGGCCGGGATGCCGACGCCTGCACCGCCCGTCGGGCAGTTGCCGTCACCGGGCAGGAACGCCGTGCCCACCGAGAACTTCGCGTCCTTGGACACGCCGCCGAGCGAACCGGTCGACATCATGCTGCAGCCGACGATGCCGGCCGTGAAGTCGGGAGCGGGGTCCTTGGACAGCTTGAGGTAGCCGTCCTTGGCGAGGTTCTGCAGGTAGGTGCCGGCCTTGACCGTGTTGGGGTCCGAGAAGGTCGGCGTCCACTCCTTCGAGTAGGCACCGCCGTAGCCCCACACGATGTTCTGGAAGACCCAGTCGAGGTAGTTCGAGCCGTCGGGCAGCTCCATGACGATCTTGTCCGAGCCGGCGGCCGCCTTGAGCTTCGGTGCCCACGTGAGGAACTCGTCCCAGTCCTTCGGGCCGCGGTCCTCGAGACCGGCCGCCTTCCAGAGGTCCTTGTTGTAGTAGAAGAGCGGGGTCGACCGGGAGAACGGCAGCGCGTAGTGCTTGTCGTCGAGGTTGTAGTCGTTGTAGAGCGCGTCGACGTAGTCGCTCGTCTCGATCTTGGCCGTCGAGAGCAGCTCGTCGAGCGGGCTCAGCTGCTTGTTGAGCGCGAAGTTGAACCACGTGACGTCCGAGACGACGACGACGTCGGGCAGCGAGCCGCCGGCGAGCGAGGCGTTGAACTTCTGCGCGACCTCCTCGTAGTTCTTGCCGGCGTCGACGAGCTTGACCTTGAGGCCCGAGTTGGCCGCCTCGAAGGCCTTGATGATCTCCTGCTCGACCGGCTTGCTGTTGCCCGGGTGGTTGCTCCAGAACTCGATGGTGTTGCTCGAGCCGCCACCGCCGCCCGTCGTCGGGGACGTGCCGGTGCCCGCGCAGGCCGCGAGACCGGCGACGCCGGCCGCGCCGGCGAGGCCGAGGAAGCCTCGACGTGAGAACTCGTTCATGGATGGTGCCTTTCCCTGTGGTGGTGGGTGGGGTCGTGGGGATGGATCGGTATGCGGCAGAGCCGGGTTCAGCTCTTCACGGCCCCCGCCGTGAGGCCCTTGATCATCTGTCGCTGGAGGAAGAGGAAGAGGACGAGGATCGGCAGCATGGCCAGGACGGTGCCCGCCATGACCGGCCCCCAGTTCGTGACGCCGTCGTTGTTCTGGAGGAACGTCAGGCCGACCGGCAACGGCGCCGTCGTCTCGTCGTCGGACATGAGGAACGGCCAGAGGTACTCGTTCCACTCGTTGACCACGGTGATGAGCGCGAAGGCCACGAGGGTCGGCCACGACATCGGCATGACGACGCGCCACAGCAGCTTCATCGGTCCCGCGCCGTCGAGGCGCGCGGCCTCGATGATCTCGCCGGGCAGGCTGAGGAACTGGTTGCGCATGAGGAAGGTGCCGAAGGCGACGCCCGCGAGCGGGATGATGATGCCCTGGAAGGTGTTGCGCCAGCCGAGCTGCGCCACGAGGGCGTAGTTGCTGATCACGGTGATCTGGTTGGGCACCATGAGTGCTGCGATGACGACGAGGAAGACGACCGAGCGTCCCGGGAAGCGCAGCAGCGACAGGGCGTACGCGCTGATGACGCCGAGCACGATCTTGGCGACCGAGGTCGCCGACGTGATGATGACCGAGTTGCGGACGTAGTCGAAGAACGGGATGCGGGTCGTCAGCTCGCTGTAGTTCTGGCCCGTCACCGGGTCCGGCCACCACTGGGCCGGCCGGACGTAGATGTCACCGCGCTCCTTGAACGAGGTGAGCAGGATCCAGAAGAGCGGGACGGCGATGACGAGGACGACGAGGACCATGCCGGCGTAGCCCGCTGCGGTCCACATCGGTCCGCGGTGGTGCGCCGAGGCCTCGACCTGGTGCGACGTGCGTCGCCGCCGTCGCTGCCCGCCGGTCGGCGGGACCTGCTCGTCGTCGCGGGTCCCGACGATGGTGGACGTGCTCATGCCTGCTTCCCCCTGTCCATGAAGCGCACCTGGACCACCGTGACGGCGAGCAGGATGACGAACATGACGGTGGCGACGGTGGCGCCGTAGCCGGCGCGCTGGTTGACGAACGTCTCCTGGTAGACCTGGTAGACGAGGGTGGTCGTGCCGTTGCCCTGCGGGCCGCCCCGGGTCATGACGTTGATGATGTCGAAGACCTGGACCGAGCTGAGCAGCACCGTGATCGACAGGAAGAACGTCGTCGGGCGCAGCTGGGGCATGAGGACGCGTCGGAAACGGGTCCACGCAGTGGCGCCGTCGATCTCGGCCGCCTCGTCGAGGTCGGCGCGCCGCCCCTGCAGGGCGGCGAGGTAGATGACGAAGGTGTAGCCGAGGTTCTTCCAGATGTAGGTGACGGTCACCATGAAGAGCGCCCAGCCGGGCTGCTGGTAGAAGTCGGGCGAGGCGACACCGATCCGCGCGAGCAGGTCGCGGACGAGGCCGAACTGCGGGTCGAAGACGAACTGGAAGGCGATGCCGATCGCGGCGCCCGAGATGACGAACGGCGCGAAGACGACCGAGCGGACGATGTTGCGCCCCTTGAGCTTCTGGTCGAGCAGCAGGGCGAGGCCGAGCCCGACCGCCATGGAGATGCCGACGGTGGCGACGGTGAAGACGAGGGTGTTGCGCAGGATGATCTTCGTGTCGTCACGCCCGAACCACTCGATGTAGTTCGACAGGCCCACGGGGTTGGCGATGGGCGAGGAGATGTTCCAGTCGGTGAACGACAGCCTGATGTTGTCGAGCAGCGGGCGGTACGTGAAGACGATGAGCAGCACGAGGTTGGGCAGCAGCAGGAGCGCCGCGAGCGACCACTCCCAGGCCCGCCCGCTCGACCGTCGCGGGGGTGGACCCACCTCGGGCGGGGGTCCCCCGGACCCGGGCGTGGCGCTCTGGGGTTGGGTCACCGATGACTGCACCCGGCAAACCTAGCCGCGCAGGTGCACCGATTGCGGCTTTGGTGCGTCAGGCATTCAACGCGTGTCTGAACTCCTGTCGCGACGGGTGCTCGCGTCGCACGACCGGGGCCACGTCCGCGAAGAACCGCTCGACGCTGCGCCGGGTCACGCTCTCCGGCAGGCCCGGCACGTCGAGCGAGACACCGGAGAGCTCATGGCCGAAGGCCTCCCGGTAGCGCCCGATCTTGTCGACGACCTCGGCCGGCGAGCCGATCAACGCGGAGCTGTCGCGGGCGTACTCCTCCAGCGTCGAGAAGGGCAGGCGGTTGTGCACGGCACCCGGCGAGCGCCGGAACGCCTCGAACGCCGGCTCGTAGAGGCGCAGCGCCTCCTGTGTCGTGTCGGCGACGAGGAGCCCGAGGAATCCGGCACCGACGACCGCGTCGGCCGGGTCGTGGCCGTGCACCTCCCACCGCTCGCGGTAGTGCCGCACGAGGGCGGCGTAGGTCTCCAAGGGGTGGAAGCCGTTGGCGGAGAAGAGCGGGTCGCCCCAGCGCGCGGCGAGCTCGGTCGACTCGGTCGAGCTCGCCGAGCCGTGCCAGACGGGGATGGGCTGCTGGAGCGGCCGCGGCTGGGTCGTCGCGTCGACGAGTGGGGGACGGAAGCGTCCCGACCACGTGACCCGGTCCTCGCGCCACAGCCGTCGCAACAGCTCGTACTTCTCGGCGTTGCGCTCCCACTGGCCGTCGAGGTCGTAGCCGAAGAGGGCGTTCTGGTCGGGGTCGTTGCCCTTGCCGATGACGACGTCGAGCCGCCCACCGCTCAGGTGGTCGAGCGTCGCGTAGTCCTCGGCGACGCGGACGGGGTCGAGGAGCGAGAGCACCGTCACGGTCGTCATGAGTCGGATGCGGGACGTCCGCGCCGCGACGTGCGCGAGGACGACGGGCGGCGAGGACGAGACGAAGCGCTGGGCGTGCCGCTCCCCCACCCCGAACGCGTCGAAGCCGAGCTCCTCGGCCCACTCGGCCTGGCGCGCGACGTGCTCGAAGGCCTCCGTCTGGGAGCGGGCGACCCCGGTGACGGGGTCGGAGCTCGTGTCGAGCAACGTGTACGTGCAGAACCTCATGCCGGCCGCTTCTCACCCGCTGTGACGGGCACGGCGATCCGGTTGCCCGTGACCGGCCCCGGACACGTGCCGTACGCCGTGAAGGCGAAGGGGAGGTTGACGGCCCGGTTGAAGTCGACGACGACGTTGCCGTCGGGGTCCGGGGACGACGTCGTGACGGTGCGCCAGGGCGCCGAGAGCGAGCCGTTCGTCGTGTCGTGGAAGAGGAGTCCGAGGCCCTCTCCGGCGCCGACCGCGCTGAGCCGGTGGCGCACGCCGTCGATGTCGACGTCGACGGTGCCGACGACCGTGGAGTGCTGGACGAGGTCGTCACGGGCGGTGCGCACCTCCACCCGTGCCGGGGGGTCGGCGGCCGTGAACCGTCCGGGGCGCACCCAGTCCGGATCGTGCTCCCACGTCGGCACACCGGCGAAGTCCCGGCGCGTCGTGGCCCGCGGATCCCGGGTGCGCACCGCGAGCCGCCCGCCCCTCCGGAGCAGCTCGACGACGCGCTCGCCGTGCTGCACCCAGAGCCGCGACCCTGCCTCCTCGACGTCCGTCGTGGCCCGCCCGGCGACGGGCTCGCCGTCGACGCGCAGCCCCTCGCTCGCGGTCGCCTCGACGTGGGCAGCGGAGGCGTCCGTCCACCAGAGGCCGGGGAGACCGGGCAGGCTCGTCGGCCGGTCCGGCAGCCACGCGAAGCCGGTCAGCGAGAGCCAGCCGTGCTCTTGGGCGAGGTCGCCCTCGCGAGCGGCGCGCCACGCGAGCCACTCGTCCCGGGCGCTCACGCGACGGCCTCGTGGTCGGCAGGCGTCGTCGCGGCGGTCGCTGCCTCCCGACGCGCGACCTCCTCGCGCACGAGCGGGATGACGTGCCGCCCGACGTCCACGGCATCGTCGTAGAGGTGGTAGCCGCGGGCGGAGAAGATCCGCGCGCCGAGGTCGTAGTAGTCGAGCAGCGCCGCGGCAACGGTCTCGGGCGTGCCGACGAGGGCCGTGGAGTTGCCGCCGCCAGCGGTCGCGGCAGACGTCGCGGTCCAGAGGGCGCGGTCGTGGCGCTCCCCCGCCTCCGCGGCCGCGAGCAGCCGCTGCGCGCCGGCGTTCTCGGGCCGGGACCCGCTGCGGCGCAGTCGGCCCCGCGAGACGGAGGCTCCTTCGGCCTGGAGCGCGTGGATGTCGCCGAGCGTGCGCTCGGCCTTCTCCCAGGCCAGCTCGTCCGTGGCACCGAGGATCGGTCGGAATGCGACCTGGATCGTCGGGAGCGCGCGCCCGGCGGCAGCGGCAGCGGCGCGGATCGTCTCGATCTGCTCCGCCGTCCCGGCGAGCGGCTCGCCCCAGAGGGCGAAGACGTCCGCCTCCTGCGCACCGACGGCGTATGCCGCCGGGCTCGACCCGCCGAACGAGATCCGTGGGCGCGGGGTCTGGAGCGGCTTGATGTCCGCGAGGAAGTTCTCGAACCGGTAGTGCTCGCCGTCGAAGTCGAACGGCTCGTCGCTCGTCCACGCCTGCTTGAGGATCCGGATGAACTCCCGGGTGCGGGCGTAGCGGGCGTCCTTGTCGAGGTGGTCACCCTCGGCGGACTGGTCCGCCGTGCTGCCGCCGGTGATGACGTGGACCTCGAACCGACCGTTGCTGATGTGGTCGAGCGTGGCGAAGGTCTTGGCCGTCAGGGTCGGGTAGGCAGTGTTGGGTCGGTGCGCGACGACGAGGTTGAGCCGCTCGGTGTGGGCCGCGACGTGCGCGGCGACCTGGGCGGGGTCGGGAGATCCGGAGTGGTAGGCGAAGAGGACGCGGTCCCACCCGTTGTCCTCGTGGGCTCGGGCGAGCTTGACGGCATACGGAAGGTCGAGGGCGCCGGCGCTGCGGGCTCTCGTCTCCGTGCCGTCGTGGTTGGCGGCGATGCCGAGGAACTCAACTGGCATGGCGGTGGTCCTTGTCTCTCGTGGTGGGAACGGGATGCGGGGTGAGTCGGAGGCGGGCGGTGGCTCGGTCGCTCACGGCGACGGTGAGCAGGTCCCGGGCGACGGCGTCGTTCTGGCGGAAGCCGGGGCCGTTGAAGCGGGGCCGGGAGAAGCCTCCGGCGCCGGCGGAGCCCGAGACGGCGGGCCCGAGGAGGTACCGGCGTGGGTGCACGGTGCCGTCGGCGCGGACGGCGCGCGCCCGGGCGTCGGCGACGAGCTGCCCCGCGCCGAGGGCTGTTCCGTCGGCGGCCGTGACGGGTCGCGAGCGCAGCTCGCCCCCGGCCAGCAGGCCTGCGACGAGGGGGTCGGTCACGAGGGCGCTGTCGGGGCGGGGCAGCCGTGCGTCCACGGCGGCCCGCGCCCGCACCACGCGCTCTCCGGACCTCCCGACGAAGGCACCCTCCTCGATCGTGAGCTCGAGGTCGGGGCCGAGGAAGCGGACGACGCCGGCCCGGTGCAGCGCGAGCAGCTCGGCGAGGCGGCGAGGCGGCGGACCGCTCGCGAGGAACGAGAAGAGCCCGTGGAAGTGGCCCTCGACGTGGCGCACCCGGTCCTCGTCGAGGAGGCGACCCGACACGACGAGCTCCGCCAGGGCGGCATACACCCCGAGCAGCGTGTCGAAGACGGCGCGGTCGCTCGATCGCGACGCGTCGGCGCGCCGGACGACGTCGCGGCGGATGTGCTCGGCGACGACGCGCTCGACGTCGGCGGCCCGCGTGGCCTGGTCGATGACAGCACGGAGGGGGCGGTCGATCCGCTCGATGTCGAAGACGTCCTCGGGGTCTGCGAGGTGCGTCAGGGCGACGGCCGTGAGCTCACCGCTGGTGACGTCGGCCGTGACCAGGGCGCGCTCGAGCCCGTCGAAGGTGCCCCGTGTGCGCTCGGGATGGGCCTCGAAGAGCCGGCGGTAGTGCGCCACCGCGAGCTCGAGCACGACGAGGGGCCAGACCTGGGTGCGGTAGTCGAGGGCCGCCGTGCCCGCACCGAGGGCCGTGAGGCGCTCACGGGTCAGGTGTCGCAAGGGCGCCGGTCCGGAGGCGGCCGCTCGCACCTCGTAGCCGAGCTTGCCGTGGTACGGCACGCCACGACGGGACCCGACGTGCAGGACCGGCTCCCGTCCGCTCGGGTGGTAGGTCAGCTGCGTGCCCTCGCCGGTGAAGGTGCCGCCGCGGCCCTCGCCGAGGAGGACGACGAGGTCGATGAAGGCCAGACCCATGCCGCGGACGACGACGGGCTCGCCCGGGCGCAGGCCCTCGAGCTCGAGGTCGGCCGTGTGACCCGGCGGGACGTAGGTGAGCCCCCGTGACGCGGCGTCGTCGAGCAGCCGCTGCTCGTCCGGTGCGGGCGCCTGGTCGAGATAGCCCTGGGCGAGCACGACGATGTCGCCCTCGAGCACCGCACCACGAGCGAGGGTGACCTGCTGGTGTCCACCCTCGGCGCCGGTCCCGTGCAGCTCGACAGCCCGGTCCGCATGGGCGTGGACGGTGACGTGCTCCGGCAGGGTCGAGACGACTCGTCGCCATGCCCACTCGAGGTAGTCGGCCTGGACGACGCGCGGCGCGAAGTCACGCGCCGACAGGGCCCCGGCGGCTGCGCTCGCGTCGGGGCCGGCCGCCCACTCGGCGAGGGACGGCCCGGGCACGACCGGGCCCTCGCACGTGACGGACGCGTCGGTGAAGACCGTGACGTCCTGCGCCTCGGAGTTCATCCAGAGCAGGGGCGACTGCGCCGACCGCCAGATGCGGCCGCCGCCGGGCGGGTGCGGGTCGACGACGTGCACCTGCACCCGCTCCCTCGGGCTGCCCACCACGCGGGCATTGGCGCCGATGCGCTCGACGAGGCCGAGCGCCCGTGGTCCGGCGCCCACGACGACGATCCGTCGGTCGGTCACGCCGCGCCCCAGTCCCGGTAGGAGCGCAGACCCGCGGCCGCCCCGGCCGCCCCGGCCGCCCCGTCGGGCGCGGTCGGCGCGGCGCTGCCGACGCTCGCCGGGCCCGGTCCGCCTGCGGCTGAGGCGGATCGGACGGTGCCGGCCGGCAGCTCCTTGTCGAAGGCGTGCGGGCCGATCGACTCCGGGTCGGCGTGCAGGTCAAAGGCCGGCAGGTAGCCGGCAGCGAGGTAGAGGGCACGGGCCTCCGGCTGGCGCGGACCCGTGGTGAGGTGGATCCTCCGGTAGCCCAGACCCGCCGCGGCCTTCTCGAGCTCGAGAAGGACGCGGCGGGCGAGCCCCTGCCGCCGGAACTGGGAGTTGGTCCAGACCCGCTTCACCTCGGCCGTGGTGTCGTCGTAGCGGCGGATCGCACCGCCGGCGATCGTCTGCCCGCCACGCAGGATGACGACGAAGGCCCCGTGGGGTCCCTCGAAGTCGCTGACCGGGACCTCCGTCAGCTGCGTGTGCGGCGTCGAGAGGCCGTAGCGCGTGCCGTACTCGACGACGAGGTCCTCGAGCAGCGGGGCCGCGACGTCGTCGTGAGGGGACACCCGCAGCACGACGTCGTCGTCGAGGGCGGGCACCTCGTCGCGTCGGTGACGTGCGACGTGCGACAGGAACGACTCCGTCACCTGGTGCAGGGCTCGGGAGGCGGCCTCCGAGAGCAGCACGCCCCCGTCGGCGGGAAAGACCTGCACGTCGGAGGCGAGCACGAACCAGCCCTGGGTGACGTGCTCGGCGCCGAGCGAGACGAGGACCGGCCGAAGCGCGTAGTCGACCGCGAGCACGTGGGCCGCGCTGCCGCCGGTGGCGACGGGGAGCACCGACTTGCCGCGCAACGCGTACTGCGGGAGCACGTCGAGCAGCGTCTTGAGCAGCCCGGTGTAGGCCGCCTTGTAGACGGGGGTCGTGACGACGACCGCGTCGGCCGCCTCGATCTGCGCCACGACGGCGGCGATCTGCGGATCAGCCACGTCGGCGCGCAGCAGCGCCTCGGCGGGCAGGTCACGGATGACGACACGCTGGACGTCGTGGCCGCGGACCGTGAGACGGCGTTCGATGTGGCCGAGGACGGCATCCGTGCGGGACGCCGCGGACGGGCTCGAGGCGAGGGTGACGATGGTGGCCATGTCAGTCCCTCACTGGTCCGAGGTCTCGGTCGGCTTGGGCAGCCCTGCCGGGTTGACCTCGGAGGCCGGCACCGCCTCGGCGGTGAGGCCCCAGCGGGCGAGGACCTTGCCGTAGCTGCCGTCCGCGATGGCTGCGTTGATGGCGTCCGAGATGGGCGTGGCCAGGCCGTTGCCCTTCTTCGTCAGGACCCCGACCTTCCCGGGGATCGGGAAGCTCGACGACACGGTGCCGACGATCTGCGTCTTGCCGGCCGTGACGACGTGGTACGTCGCGGTGGGGTTCGGGCCGAGGTAGAGGTCGATGCGTCCGGAGTCGAGGGCGAGGTAGTACTCCGTCGTGCCCTGGTAGTAGACGAGCTCAGCGGGGGGCCGTCCGGCCTTCTCGTTCTCCTCGTTCCAGCGCAGCAGGATCGCCTCCTGCAGGGTGCCCGACCCGACGGCCACCTTCTGGCCCGAGACGTCGGCAGGCCCCCGCACCGGCGTCGAGCCCTTCCTGGCCTCGAACGCGTGCAGCCCGAGACGGTACGTCGCGAAGTCGTACTTCTCCTTGCGCTCCTCCGAGACGCCGACGTTGGAGATCGCGACCTGGTACTTGCCCGAGTCGATGCCGATGAAGAGGTTCTCCCAGCTCGTCGTCTGCACGTCGGGCTTGAGGCCGAGGATGTCCGCGACGAGGTGGGCCACGTCGACCTCCACCCCGATCGGGGTCTTGTTGTCGTCGGCCGTGAACGCCAGAGGAGGTATGCCGCCGCCCGCGCCGCCGCTGCCGATGACCAGGGTGCCCCTGGCCCTGACGTCGGCCGGCAGGGTCGCCGCGATCTGCGGGTGCAGGGTGCCCTCCGGGCGCTTCGCGCCGGCCGAGGTGTCGAAGGAGACCGGGAGGACCTTCGAGTCGCCGAGAGCCTTGGGGTCCACCTGCGTCGTCCCGGTGCTGACCGGGTCGGCGCAGGCTCCGAGCACACCGACCGTCGACAGGACGGCGGCCGCGACGACAAGCGCACGGCGACGAGCAGGCGCGTGGGTCTTGCTGTGGTGCATGGTGATTCGTCTCCTGGCTGGGTTGGGGGCTCAGTCGGTCTTGGGCAGGCCGGGCGGGTTGATCTCGGACTTCTCGAGGCCCTCGGTGCTCAGGTTCCAGCGCTTGAGGACCCTCGCGTAGCTGCCGTCGGCGATCGCCGAGTTGATGGCGGCGGCGTAGGGCGCGGCGAGACCCGAGCCCTTCTTCGTCAGCACGGCGATGAGTCCCTGGAGGGAGTCACCGGCACCCGAGAAATGGCCGATGGCCTCGGTCTGGCCGGCCGTGGCGACGTGGTAGGCGACGCTCGGGTTCGGGCCGAAGTACGCGTCGATCCGGTGCGACGACAGGGCCAGGTAGTAGTCCGTCTGCGACTGGAAGTACTTCACCTCGGCGGGCGCGAGGCCCGCCTTGACGTTGGCCTCGTTCCAGTCGAGCAGGATCTTCTCCTGGTTGGTGCCGGACCCGACGGCGATGGTCTTGCCGGCGATGTCCCTGCCGCTCGTCACCTTCCACGTGCCGCCCTTCGGCGCCTCGAAGGCGAGGTCGTCCTTGCGGTACGTCGCGAAGTCGTACTTCTCCTTGCGCTCCTCCGTGACCGTGACGTTGGTCAGGGCGACGTCGTAGCGCCCCGAGTCGATCCCGAGGAAGACGTTCTCCCAGCTCGTCGCCGGCGTCTCGACCTCGAGGCCGAGCTTGTCGGCGAAGAGGTGCGCGAGGTCGACCTCGACGCCGATGACGGTCTTGTCGTCGTCGGCGGTGAAGACGAGCGGGGGCGTGCCGCCACCCGCCCCGGCGTTGGCGGCCGTGATCGTGCCCCGCTCTCGGATGGCGGCGGGCAGCAGGGCCGCGGCCTTCTCGTCCGTGGTGGCGGTGATGCGCTTCTGGTCCGGCGAGGTGTTGACGGCCGGGCCCGCCGGCGCGATCGAGCCGGCCGCCGCGCCCGAGCTGGCCTCGGCGGCTCCGGAGCAGGCGCTGAGCGCGACCGCGGCGGCGACGGCGACGGCGACGACCGTGACGGCATACGTCGTCGGGCGGTGGACGGGGTGGGGACGTGCGGGCATGAGGACTCCTCTCGGCACCCGGGGGGGTGCGAGTCATGGGTGGCCGGTACGGCCCGGGGGGGTTGGGGGTGGGGTGGTGGCGTGGGGTCAGAGGACGCGGTCGAGGAAGGCTCGCGTGCGTTCGTGGACAGGGTGGTCGATGACCTGCTCGGGCGGTCCCTGCTCGACGACGCGGCCGCCGTCGAGGAAGACGACGGTGTCGGCGACCTCGCGGGCGAAGCCGACCTCGTGCGTGACGACGACGAGAGTGGCCCCGTCGCGGGCGAGCTCCTTGATGACGGCGAGGACCTCGCCGACGAGCTCCGGGTCGAGAGCCGACGTCGGCTCGTCGAAGAGGATGACGTCGGGCTGCAGCGCGAGGGCTCGGGCGATGGCGACCCGCTGCTGCTGACCACCGGAGAGCTGACGCGGGTAGGCAGCCGCCTTGTCCGCCAGACCGACTCGCTCCAGCAGCGCCCTGGCCTCGACCTCGACCTCGGAGCGCTTGCGGCGCTGCGCCGACACCGGCGCCTCGACGACGTTCTCGAGGACGGTGAGGTGCGGGAAGAGGTTGAACTGCTGGAAGACGAAGCCGATGCGGCTGCGCTGGCGCAGGATGTCGCGCTCGGGCAGCTCGTGGAGGCGGTCACCCACCTGCCGGTAGCCGATGAGCGTCCCGTTGACGCGCACCTGACCCCGGTCGATCTTCTCCAGGTGGTTGATGGTGCGCAGCAGCGTGGACTTGCCCGACCCCGACGGTCCGAGGACGACCGTGACGGTGCCCTCCGCCAGCTCGAGGTCGACGTCGTCGAGCACCCGGTGGGCCCCGAACGACTTCGTGACGCCGCGGAGGTCGACGGCGGCGGTCATCGGGCGACCTCCTCGGGACGACGCGCTGCCTGGGTCGCGATGCCGGCCCACCGGGCCCGGAGCCGCTGGAGCGGTGTGGGCGGCAGCGACCGGGCGCTGCCTCGGGCGAAGTGCCGCTCGACGTAGTACTGCCCGATCGACAGGAGCGTCGTGAGGATGATGTACCAGACCGTCGCCACGAGGAGCAGCGGCACGACCCGGGAGTTGCGGCCGTAGATCACCTGCACCTGGTAGAAGAGCTCCGGGATCGCGAGCACGGAGACGATCGAGGTGCCCTTGAAGAGGCTGATCACCTCGTTGGCGGCGTTGGGCAGGATCGAGCGCATCGCCTGCGGCAGGACGATCCTCGCGAACTGGCGGCGCCGCGGGATGCCGAGCGCCGAGGCCGCCTCGCGTTGCCCCTCGTCGACGGAGATGATGCCGCCGCGGATGATCTCGGCCGCGTAGGCCGCCTGGTGCAGGGCGAGCCCGAGCACCGCGGCGCCGAGGGCCCCGAAGAGGTCGTTGGTCTCGACGCTGCCGAAGGACGGCCCGAACGGCAGCCCGACGCTGATCGTCTGGTAGAGGTAGGCGATGTTGAACCAGAAGAGCAGCTGGACGATGAGCGGGATCGACCGGAACGCCCAGATGTAGGCCCACGCGACGGTCCGCAGGAACGCGTTGGACGACAGTCGCATGGCCGCGAGGACGAGCCCCAGGGCGAAGCCGGCCACGGTCCCGAGGACGGTGAGCTGGATCGTCGTGCCGAGAGCCCGGATGACGGTCTCGGTGGCGAAGTAGCGACCGAAGGTCACCCAGTCCCAGCCGGGGTTGGTGACGAGGCCGTTGACGAACATCGCCAGGAGCAGGCCGACGCCGGCGACGCCGACCCACGTCCACGGGTTGCGGCGCGGGACGACGGTGAGGACCGGCCCGCCTCCGGACGGCGGGACCGAGTGGGTTGCCGGCGCCGGGGCGGCCGAGGGGGCGGACGTCGACGCTCCCGCCGTGGGCTCGGCCGGCGAAGGCGGCGAAGGCGGCGAAGGCGGCGAGGACGACGATGACGATGTGGTGGTCGGCGGCGCTGAGCGCCGGACCGTGGAGAGGGATGGCACGTGAGGCTCCTGGAGGGATGGCTCGGGCACCCGTCACCGGACGGGTGGCAGGGAGCGGCGGCGGCCGCGGGGGTGCGTGCTGGCGTCCGGGCCCCACGGGGTCACCGTTGGGCCGGGCGCCGACCGGCCGGCCGAGGTCTCGGCGGCCAGGACGTCGTCAGGGACGACAGAGCGCGCTGGACACGCGGAGCAGGTCGACGTGGCGGCGGAGCACGAGGTGGGTGCTCGTCGTGCGCGCCATGTCGGCTCCTCGGTCCTGGACCCGACCACTTCGAGTCCGCGCTTGCCGTCGCCTGCTGGCGACGGCCTGGTCCTCACCCGGAGCACCCCGCCGCGGTGGAGGGTTGCTGTCCAGCGAGCCGGGGCTTGGCACTGGAACTCTTGACCTGTCGATGACACTACGAAGCCCGCCGACGCCCCGTCAATCGCCGATATGGGCGCATTCTCCCCTGCTTGGGGCTTCTACCCCGCACCGCCTGTCGAGCGAATTGCCATGTGCCACAACATCATTCGTGTGATCACCGCGATGCTTCGGCCATTCAATTCCTAGTAATTCAGTCGGAAATGAACCTGAAGCCTTCTTGCATCCTGAGACAGCGGACACGAAAGAGCCCCGGACCCACAGGGTCCGGGGCTCTTTCAGAGCGTGTCGCTCCAGGCAGTGACTGGCGTCAGTTGCCCGTCAGCTTCTCACGAAGCGCAGCAAGCGCCTCGTCCGAAGCCAGCGTGCCCTCGACCGGGGCCGGGGCGTTGCGCGGGGCGCGCTCGCTGCGGTCGGCGTCGCCGGCCTCGGCGACGTCACCGGTCGCGGACGAGTACGACGTCGCGGAGCCGGCGTTGGCCGCAGCCTCGGCGTCGGCCTTCGTCGCGGCGTCGACCTGGGCCTTGTGGGCCTCCCAGCGAGCGTGGGCGTCGGCGTACTGACGCTCCCACTTCTCGCGCTGGGCGTCGAAGCCCTCGAGCCACTCGTTCGTCTCCGGGTCGAAGCCCTCGGGGTACTTGTAGTTGCCCTGCTCGTCGTACTCGGCGGCCATGCCGTAGAGGGTCGGGTCGAACTCCGACGCCGCGACGGCCTGGTCGTTGGCCTGCTTGAGCGACAGCGAGATGCGACGACGCTCGAGGTCGATGTCGATGACCTTGACGAAGATCTCGTCGCCGACGTTGACGACCTGCTCCGGCAGCTCCACGTGGCGCTCGGCCAGCTCGGAGATGTGGACGAGGCCCTCGATGCCGTCCTCGACGCGCACGAACGCACCGAAGGGGACGAGCTTGGTGACCTTGCCGGGGACGACCTGGCCGATGGCGTGCGTGCGAGCGAAGTGCTGCCACGGGTCCTCCTGCGTCGCCTTCAGCGACAGGGAGACACGCTCACGGTCCATGTCGACGTCGAGCACCTCGACGGTGACCTCGGTGCCGACCTCGACGACCTCGGACGGGTGGTCGATGTGCTTCCACGACAGCTCCGAGACGTGGACGAGACCGTCGACGCCGCCGAGGTCCACGAACGCACCGAAGTTGACGATGGAGGACACGACGCCCGAACGGACCTGGCCCTTCTGGAGCTCCTTGAGGAACGTCGTGCGCACCTCGGACTGCGTCTGCTCGAGCCAGGCACGGCGCGACAGGACCACGTTGTTGCGGTTCTTGTCGAGCTCGATGATCTTGGCCTCGATCTCCTTGCCGACGTACGGCTGGAGGTCGCGGACACGACGCATCTCGACGAGCGAGGCGGGCAGGAAGCCGCGGAGGCCGATGTCGAGGATGAGACCACCCTTGACGACCTCGATGACGGTGCCGGTGACGACGCCGTCCTCCTCCTTGACCTTCTCGATCGTGCCCCAGGCGCGCTCGTACTGCGCACGCTTCTTGGACAGGATCAGACGGCCTTCCTTGTCCTCCTTCTGGAGGACGAGGGCCTCGACCTCGTCACCGACCTTGACGATCTCGCCCGGGTCGACGTCGTGCTTGATGGACAGCTCGCGCGAGGGGATGACGCCCTCGGTCTTGTAGCCGATGTCGAGCAGGACCTCGTCCCGGTCGACCTTGACGATGCGACCCTCGACGATGTCGCCGTCGTTGAAGTCCTTGATGGTGGCGTCGATAGCCGCAAGGATGTCTTCCTGAGAGCCGATGTCGTTGATGGCGATCTCAGGCGCGGTCTTCTCGACCGTGTTGGCAGTCATGTAGTAGGAACTCCGATTGTGGACAGTTAGATTGGGGACCTCGGGGCGGTGGACCTGACGGCCCGCGCCTCGATGCCTTGTGGACAGGTGCAACATTGATCGTGCGCACACGGATGTGCTCGGCAATCCTATCCGCGCTGTCACCAGCCGGTCAAAAGAGAGCACGTATGCCGTGAGCACGCCCACCGAGGCCACCCGCCGTCCCGCTCCCCCGGACGAGACGGCCGCCGCGAACCGCACGTGGTGGGACGGCGAGGCGGCGTCGTACTACGTCGAGCACGGGTCGTTCCTCGGCGACACGGACTTCGTCTGGGGGCCGGAGCGGTTGCGCGAGGAGGAGGCGCGGCTCCTCGGCGACCCGGCCGGCCAGGTCGTGCTCGAGATCGGCGCCGGCTCGGGGCAGTGCTCCCGCTGGCTCGCGGCCCACGGCGCGACCGTCGTGGCCACCGACCTGTCGGCCGGCATGGTCGCCACCGGCGTGGCCGTCAACGCAGCGCTCGGCGACAGCCCCGACGCGGCCACCCGCGTGCCGTTCGCCCAGTGCGACGGACGCGCCCTCCCCTTCGCCGACGCGTCCTTCGACACCGTCTTCACGGCATACGGCGTCGTGCCCTTCGTCGCGGACTCCGACGTCGTCATGGGGGAGGCCGCCCGCGTGCTGCGCCCCGGTGGGCGCTTCGTCTTCTCGACGACCCACCCGGTGCGGTGGGCCTTTCCCGACGACCCGGGGCCGGCCGGGCTGACGGCGCGCCACTCCTACTTCGACCGCACGCCCTACGTCGAGCAGGACGACGAGGGCCACGCGACCTACGTCGAGCACCACCGCACGGTGGGCGACCGGGTACGGGAGATCACGGCGGCCGGGCTCGTCCTCGTCGACCTCGTCGAGCCCGCGTGGCCGGAGGGGCACGACGAGCCGTGGGGCGGATGGTCTCCCCTGCGCGGACGCGTCATCCCCGGCACGGCGATCTTCGTCTGCCGCAAGCCCGACTGACGACGGCCACCCGCGACGACCGCGCACCGGATGCACCGGATGCACGACGGCGGCCACGGACCCCGAAGGGATCCGTGGCCGCCGTCGTCGCTCTGCGGTCAGAGGAAGCGGCGCCTCAGGAGAACCGCGCCTCCGGCAAGACCGAACACACCGGCCGCCGCTGCGGCCCGACCCAGGTTCGCTGAGCCCTGCCCGTCGACACCGGCGAGCTCGTACGAGTACGCCGTGGCGCCCATGGCGCCTGTGGGCGCGCCGTAGGCCATCCCCTCGGCCTTGGCGCGCTGGGCACCGACCTCGATGAGGGCGTACTTCTCGCCGTAGTCGGCGGCCGTGGCCTTGCCGGCAGCGACGAGCTTCTTCGTGCCCTCGTCGGAGAGACGCTGCGCGCCGTCCTTGAGCTGGGGCGCACCGGCCGCCGCGTCGGTCAGACCGGCCGCGAGCTGGCTCGTTCCGTCCGCCGCGTCGGCGAGACCGTCGGAGAGCTGGCCGGCACCGTCACTGAGCTTGCCCGCACCGTCGTCGAGCTGCCCCGCGCCGTCCGCGAGCTTGCCGACGCCGGCATCGAGCTGGCCCGCACCCGTGGCGACCTGGCTCGATCCGTCGGCGAGCTTCGAGGCGCCCGCACCGAGGTCCTTGGCGCCCTTGGCCACCTGGGACGTGCCACCGTGCACCTGGTCGGCACCGACCGTGAGCTGGTCGATGGCATCGAGCAGGTCGAGCCCACCGAGACCGAGGAGGTCCACGCCGTACTGGAGGTCGTTGACACCACCACGCAGCGTCTTGTTCTTGGCCGTGTCGGTCGGGCTGCCGATGCCGCCCTGGACCTTGGTGACAACCCCGTCGACGAGCGTCGACACGCCGGCGTCGACGAGGTCGACGCCCTCGAGCAGGCCCGGCACCTTGGGGTCACAGATCCCCTTGAGCGTCGTGTTGCTCAGGCCGCACTCGACCTTCGCGAGCCCGAGGGCCGCGTCGCTCAGCTTGCCCTTGAGCAGACCCAGACCACCCGACACCTGTCCCAGGCCCGTGGACACCTGACCGAGGCCACCGGAGACCTGATCCAGACCGTCCGACACCGCGCCGAGCCCGCCGGACGCGGCCGTCGTCTTCGTCCGAAGGTCTCCGATTCCTGCCTGCACCTGGCCGAGGATCCCCTTGCACACCGCGCCACAGTCGGTGGTCTTGGCCAGCGCCACTCCACCGTCCAGCTGGTCGATGCCGCCGCCCGGCTTCAAGGCGTCCTGGAGGCCGGCTCGGACCTGGTCGACCCCGCCCTTGGACTGGTCGACCCCACCCTTGGACTGGTCGACCCCACCCTTGGACTGGTCGACCCCGCCCTTGAGCTGGTCGAGGCTCCCACCGGCCTTGGTGGCCTCAGCCACGCCACCGCGGATCTGGTCGACGCCGTCGATGAGGGTTCCGGTCTTGCCCTTGTCACCCAGCCCGGCGCGCAGCTTCGCGATGCCCGCGTGCAGCGGCTTCGCCTGCTCCGGCAGCGCACCGACGCCGTCGTAGAGCTGGGTGAGACCGGCATCGACCTGGTCGAGACCGTCAGCGACCTGCGCGAGACCGTCGAGCAGGGCCGGCGCGTTCTCGCCGACGAGGTGCAGACCACCGGCCACCTGACCGGCTCCGTCGTCGACCTGAGCGGCGCCACCGCTCAGCTTCTGCGCGCCAGCGTCCAGCTGCTGGTTGCCGTCCGCGACCTGGGTCGCCCCGTCGGCCAGCTTGGCCGAGCCTGCCTTCGCGTCGCCCGCTCCCGAGCGCAGCTTGGACGTGCCGTCCTTGAGCTGGCCTGCGCCTGTGGCGAGCTCGCGCGAGCCGGGCAGCGCCTGTGCGCCCATCCCCGCGTCGAGCTTCTTGGCACCATCGCGCAGCTGGATCAGCCCCGCGAGGAGCGTGCCCGCGCCATCACGGAGCTTGAGGAGGTTCGTGTCGATCTCGGTCGCACCGGCCGTCAGGGTGGCACCGGTCGTGGCACCGCCCTTGTAGCTCTCGGCGCCGCCCTTGAAGGAGGGGCTGTCGAGCGGGCTGACCGGGAGGGCCGAGACGGAGGCCTTGGGCAGCGTCCCGTCGACGATGTCGGCGGCGTAGCCGAACGTCGCGGTCGGGGTCCCGATGGGTCCGAACAAGGTCATCGTGAAGGTCAGCTTGGTGCCACCGCGGCCGTCACCGGCGAGGTTGGCCTCCTTCGAGCTGACGTTCGTGAAGGTGCCCGGCAGCGTCGTGGTGAGCGAGCCCACCATGGGGATGACGACGTCTTCCGTGGCCGACGCCTGCTTGCCCGTCCCGTCGTCGAAGGTGACGACCTGGGAGGAGCCCGTGACGTTCTTGACCGTGTAGCGCACCTCGAGACGGCCGCTGCGGCCGAGGAGGTCACCGGGCTCGACGGGCTGGCCGTCCAGGGTGTACGTGGCCTGGACCTCGAGCGGCAGCTTCTTCGTGAAGTCGCTGACGGTGCGCAACTGCTGCTCGCCGTCGACGTCGTAGCTGCCGACCATGACGCCGTCCTTGACGTCGAACCCGCTGAAGCCGTCGAGGTTGCGCAGGCCCTGGGTCTCGATGGGGTTCTGCAGGTCGACGGTGCCGCGGCCCTTCATGGCCACCTGTTCGTAGACACGGGCGACGTCCACCTTGCCCGTCGCGTCGAGGTAGGCCTGCACCGTCTCGGTGTTGGAGACCTGGACCGAGCCGTCCCCGGCGGCAGCCGCAGGCGACGCTGCCAGCAGCAGCAGGGTGGGCATGGTCGCCAGGCCGGCGACGATGGTGGCGAGGGTCCGCTTGCTCACTGTGCTGCTCCCGTCACAAGGTCATCGAGGTCTGTGGTGCTGGAGGAGTCGTCGCGCTGGTCGCGCTGGTTCCGCTCCGTACGCCTCGCATCGACGGCCGGACGCGGCCGCGCAGACGCGTGCGGTTCCGACTGTGCTGCAAGCAGGTTCGTGGCGAGATAGCCGAGGCCCACGGCGAGGAGCACCGTGGTGGCAGCCGCGGGCGACTCGGTGAGGAACTGCGAGGGTGCGTTGGTGTAGACCGACTCGTAGGCGCCGACGATCGAGGCAGCCCCGAGCAGCCCGCTCCACAGCGGGAGACGGCCACCGCTCACAGCGGCGACGACGGCGATGAGCGCCACGACGACGAAGGCCGCGACGGCGCGCCCCGCGGACGAGTCCGGGAGGACGGCGGCACGCAGCGCGAAGCCGAGCCAGGCCAGGAGGAAGCCGGCGAGGAAACCCGCCACCTTGCCCCAGGCTGGACGGTGCGGGACGAGCCCGAGAACACCGCCGAGAGCTGCGCCGAGAAGGGCGACGTGCTCGAGGTCGAGACCGAGCAGGTTGCTCAGTCCGATGATGACCGCCGCAAAAACGGCGAGACACAGACCTGTGACCAGGCTTCTGACCATGTCCACCTCACAGTAAAAGCACCCGTCTCCGATGACGGGTGCAAGTTACCGAGCAGTATGCAGGCGCGGCGGGGTCCGTGGTGTGTCAAGTGGTGGACACCACGTCCCCGTTGCCAGAACGTGACCTAACGGACACCGCCACGTGGGTACACGTCCCCGAATCCCGTCGGACGACGCCGGCTCGGGCCCGCGCGGTCAGTGGGCCGCGTCGTGCCAGGAGTGACCGACGCCGACGTTGACGTCGAGCGGCACGTCGAGCTCGGCGGCGTGCCCCATCTCGTGACGCACGAGCTTCTCGACGTCGTCACGCTCGACCGCGGCGATCTCGAGGACGAGCTCGTCGTGCACCTGGAGCAGCACCCGCGACGTCGCGCCCGCGTCGGTGAGCGCACGGTCGACCCCGATCATGGCGACCTTCATGATGTCGGCGGCCGAGCCCTGGATCGGGGCGTTGAGGGCCATCCGCTCGGCCATCTCGCGGCGCTGGCGGTTGTCGGACGTCAGGTCGGGCAGGTAGCGCCGGCGGCCGAACATCGTCGCGGTGTAGCCGGTCCCGCGCGCCTCGGCGACGACCTCCTTGAGGTAGTCGCTGACGCCGCCGAACCGCTCGAAGTAGCCGTCCATGAGGCCGCGGGCCTCCTCGGTGCTGATGGTCAGCTGCTTGGACAGCCCGAAGGCCGACAGGCCGTAGGCGAGGCCGTAGGACATGGCCTTGACCTTGGAGCGCATGGCCGACGTGACGTCGTCGGGCTCGACCCCGAACACCTTGGAGCCGACGAAGTTGTGGAGGTCCTCGCCGGTGCGGAAGGCCTCGATGAGGCCCTCGTCGCCGGAGAGGTGAGCCATGACGCGCATCTCGATCTGGGAGTAGTCGGCCGACATGAGCGCCTCGTAGCCCTCACCGACGACGAAGAGCTCGCGGATGCGCCGCCCCTCCTCGGTGCGGATCGGGACGTTCTGGAGGTTGGGCTCGGTCGAGCTGAGCCGGCCCGTGGCGGCGATGGTCTGCAGGTAGGTCGTGTGGATGCGCCCGTCGTCGGCCACCGACTTCTGCAGGCCCTCGACCGTGACCCGCAGGCGAGCGGCGTCTCGGTGGCGCAGCAGCGCCTCGAGGAACGGGTGCTCGGTCTTGGCGTAGAGGTCGGACAGCGCGTCGGCGTCGGTCGTCCATCCGGTCTTCGTCTTCTTCGTCTTGGGCAGGTTGAGCTGGCCGAAGAGGACCTCCTGCAGCTGCTTCGGCGACCCGAGGTTGACGTCACGGCGCTCGATGGCGTCCCACGCGTCCTCCTGCGCCTGGGTGACCTTGGCGGCGAAGTCGCCCTCGAGGGACTCGAGCCCGGCCACGTCGACGGCGATGCCGGTGCGCTCCATGCCGGCGAGCACCCCGACGAGCGGGATCTCCACCTCGGCGAGCAGCTGCTCGCCCCCGGTGGCGGCAACCTGCTCGTCGAGGACCTCGGCGAGGTCGCGCACGGCGGTCGCGCGCACCATCTCCTTCTGGGCGGCCACCTCGTCGGCGTCGCCGCCGAAGTCGAGCATGCCCTGGCCGTCGGTCGGCGCGGCACCGCTCAGCTCACGATGCAGGTTGCGCAGCACGAGGTCGTCGAGGTGGTAGGTGCGCTGGTCGGGCTTGACGAGGTATGCCGCGAGCTGGGTGTCGCTCGTCAGCCCGCCGAGCGTCCAGCCGCGGGCGCCGAGCGCCTCGATCGGCCCCTTGGCGTCGTGCATGGCCTTGGGTCGGGCCGCGTCCTCGAGCCAGTCGCCGAGGGCGGCCTCGCCCTCAGGGGTCAGGGTCTGCAGGTCGATCCATGCGGCGCTGCCGTCGGGCGCGGCCACCGCGACGCCGCTCGCGTCTCCGGTCCCCCGGGCCCACGTGCCGGCCACGGAGAGCCCCGCGCGCTGGTCGGACGCGAGGTGCGCGGCCACCCAGGCCGGCACGGCCTCGGGCGCGACGACCTCACCGTCGACCTCGAAACCCTCCTCGGCCTCGGGGGCCGCGGCCTCGACGGTGGCGAAGAGGCGGTCGCGCAGCACGCGGAACTCGAGCCCGTCGAAGACCGTGTGCACCTCCTCGCGGCTCCACTGGGAGCGCTGGAGGTCCTCGACCTCGACCCCGACGGGGCTGTCCTTGACGAGCTGGTTGAGCCGGCGGTTGCGCAGGACCTGGTCGAGGTGGTCGCGCAGCGACTGCCCCGCCTTGCCCGGGATCTTGTCGATGCTCGCGACGATGCCGTCGAGGTCGCCGTACTGGGTGATCCACTTGGCCGCGGTCTTGGGGCCGACACCGGGCACGCCCGGGAGGTTGTCGGAGGTCTCGCCGACCATGGCGGCGAGGTCGCTGTAGCGGGTCGGGGGGACGCCGTACTTCTCCTCGACCTGGGTCGGGCCCATCCGCGACACCTCGGACACGCCGCGGATCGGGTAGAGGATCGTCACCTTGTCGGAGACGAGCTGGAAGGTGTCGCGGTCGCCCGAGCAGATGAGGACGTCGATGTCCTGGGCCTCGGCCTGCGTCGCGAACGTCGCGATGATGTCGTCGGCCTCGTAGCCGTCGAGCTCGACGTAGCGGATGCGGAGCGCGTCGAGGATCTCCTTCACGAGCGGGATCTGGCCCTGGAACTCGTCGGGCGTGCGCGCACGGCCCGCCTTGTACTCGGCGTACTCGTCGGTGCGGAACGACTGGCGGGCCTTGTCGAAGGCCACGACGACGTGCGTCGGCTCCTCGTCGCGCAGCATGTTGATGAGCATCGAGGTGAAGCCGTAGACGGCGTTCGTGTGCTGCCCCGTGCTCGTCGAGAAGTTCTCGGCGGGGAGCGCGAAGAACGCGCGGTAGGCCAGCGAGTGTCCGTCGAGGAGGAGAAGTCGGCTCACACGGCAACCCTAGTGGCGGCCACCGACGGGGTGAGCCGGGGCACCGGGTGCGCGGGAGGGCGGCATACGATCCCGGCATGACTGACTCTTCGACGCAGGCGCCCGGCCAGACCCTCGACGACATGCGGTCGATGGCCGAGGGGACCCTCATCGAGCGGATGAACATCGAGATGACCGAGGTCTCCCCCGAGCGCCTCGTCGCGACGATGCCCGTCGCCGGCAACACCCAGCCGTACGGGCTGCTCCACGGGGGCGCCAGCGTCGTGCTCGCCGAGACCCTCGGTTCCATCGGCGCACAGATCCACGCCGGCCCGGGCCGCGTGGCCGTCGGGCTCGACATCAACGCGACGCACCACCGGGCCGCGCGCTCGGGCATCGTGACGGGGACGGCGACGCTGCTGAGCGCCGGCCGCACCCTCGTCAGCTACGACGTCGTCGTCACCGACGACAAGGGCAAGCGCGTCTGCACGTCACGCATCACCTGCCTGCTGCGCGACGCGGCGCCGGGGGCCTGAGGCCCGGCGCGCCCGCCCGGGGGAAGGGCTCAGCCGGCGATCTTCGGGTCGTGCCGCGGCGCCCGCGCGCGCAGGTCACGACGGCGCTGGAGCAGGTCGAGCGAGACCCGCTGGGGCCGCGGCTCCCCGGCCAGCTTGCGCTGCATCGTCGCGGACGTCGCGACGCGTCGCACGGTCTCGGGCGCGAACCCGAGCCGGGCGAAGAAGCGGTTGGCCTCGCGGTCCCCCGCAGGCACCGAGCTGGCCAGGTGCTCGCAGCCCTGGCGGTCGGCGTAGCGGCCCGCGGCCGTGAGCAGCGACCGTCCGACGCCCTGACGGCGGAAGTCGGGGTGGACGAAGAGCATGTCGATCGAGACGCACGGAGAGTCGACGAGGAGGCTCCGCGTCGAGTCGGCGAGGACGACGTAGCCGGCGGGGCGTCCGTCGACGGACGCGATGAACGTGCAGATGTCATTGCGCTGCAAGGCATTTCGCAGGGTTCCGTCGAGCGCCAGCCGCTGGGCCGCTTCCGGGGTGGTGCCACCCTCGATCCGGTGCGTGATCCACAGCTCGATGAACTGCGAGTGCAGGCCCTCGTCGACCCGCTGCACCGAGACCAGTGCTCGACCCATCATCCCTCCCGTTCCTGCCCCGAGGTCACCCGGCAGACACTACGACCAACGAGGTCGCGGCGGAAGAGCAACACGAAGGTCCACAGCAAGCGGACGGGGCGCCACGACCGTGGTCGTGACGCCCCGCCTTCGGATTCCGTGGCCGGCGCTCCCTCCGCGGAACGCCGTGCCGACCGTCGCCGGGAGGCTCCCCTAGACGTCGCCGCCGAGGTAGGCAGCCTTGACGGCCGGGTCGTCCGCGAGGTCCTTGCCCGTACCCTCACGGACGATCTCGCCCGTCTCGAGGATGTAGGCGCGGTGCGACCGCTTGAGCGCCTGCGCGGCGTTCTGCTCGACGAGCAGCACCGTGGTGCCCTGGCTGTTGATCTCCGTCACGATGTCAAAGATCTGCTTGATCAGCTTCGGCGCGAGCCCCATCGACGGCTCGTCGAGGAGCAGCAGCTTCGGCTTGGCCATGAGCGCCCGGCCCATGGCCAGCATCTGCTGCTCGCCGCCCGACATCGAGCCGGCAGCCTGGTTGCTGCGCTCCTTGAGACGCGGGAAGAGCTCGAAGACGCGCTCGAGGTCGTCCTTGACGGCCTTGCTCTTGCGGTCCGGACGGGCGTAGGTGCCCATCTCGAGGTTCTCCATGACGGTCATGCCGACGAAGCACCCACGGCCCTCGGGCGACTGCGAGATGCCGAGGACCGGCCGCTCGTGCGACGGCATGTGCGTGATGTCCTTGCCGTCGAAGACGACCGAGCCGGCGCGCACCGGGCGCAGCCCGGAGACCGTCTTCATCGTCGTCGTCTTGCCGGCGCCGTTGGCCCCGATGAGGGTGACGATCTCACCCTCCTCGACCGTGAAGCTGATGTCGCGGATGGCCTCGATGCGTCCGTAGTTGACGCACAGGCCGTTGACCTCAAGAAGCATCTTCCTCATCAACTCCCAGGTAGGCGGCGATGACCGCCGGGTTGTCGCGGATCTCCGCGGGCGAGCCCTCGGCGATCTTGCGGCCGAACTCGAGCACGACGATCCGGTCGGTCACGCCCATGACGAGCTTCATGTCGTGCTCGATGAGCAGGACCGTGTAGCCCTGGTCGCGGATCGTGCGGATCAGCTCCATGAGCTTGGCCTTCTCGGCCGGGTTGAAGCCGGCCGCCGGCTCGTCGAGGCACAGCAGCTGCGGGCTCGTGGCCAGGGCACGCGCGATCTCGAGGCGACGCTGGTCGCCGTACGGGAGGTTGCGGGCCAGCTCGTCGGCCTTGCCGTCGAGCCCCATGAACGTCAGCAGCTCGAGGGCGCGGGCGTAGCCCTGCCCCTCCTCCCTGCGGTGCTTCGGCAGCCGGAACATCGCCGAGACGACACCGGTCGAGTGGTGCGCGTCGACCCCGACGAGGACGTTCTCGAGCGCCGTCATGTTGGCGAAGAGACGGATGTTCTGGAACGTGCGCGCGATGCCCAGCTTGGTGATCTGGTACTTCTTGCGCTTGCCCAGCGGCTTGCCGAGGTAGCGGACCCCACCCGAGGTGGGCTGGTAGACGCCGGTCATGACGTTGAAGCACGTCGTCTTGCCGGCACCGTTGGGACCGATGAGACCGAGGATCTCGCCCTTGTTGATGTGGAAGCTCACCTCGTTGAGGGCCACGACGCCGCCGAAGCGGAGGGTGACCTCGTCGACCTCGAGCAGTCGCTCACCCTCGGACACGACGGGGACGCCGATGTCCTCGGGGGCGATGTCGACGTCGGGGTTGATCTCCGTGACCTCGTCGGCCGGGTCGGCGAGCGTGCGCCCGCCCGTCGGTTCGGCTCGACCAGAGCTCGTGCCGGCACTCGTGCCGGCGGGGCCGGCCGGGCCGGCGGGGCCGGGGGTGCCCGCGGGTGCGGTCGGGTCGTCGCCTGTGGTGGGCTGAGTGGGATCAGACACTGGCTTCTCCTTCCTCGAGGACGGCCTGTCTGTCGTCCGCCCGCTTGGCACGGACCGTGCGCCGCGGGGGCAGCAGACCCTGCGGGCGGAAGATCGCGAGCAGCATGAGCGCGAGACCGAAGACGAGCACGCGGAAGTCCGCGAACTCACGGAAGCGCTCCGGGAAGTAGCTCACCACGATCGCACCGACGATGACACCCCAGCGGTTGCCGGCGCCACCGACGACGACCGCCGCCAGGAACAGGATCGAGAGCAACAGCTGGAAGCTGTCGGGCGAGATGAAGCCCGCCTTGGTCGCGAAGAGCGCACCCGAGAGGCCACCGATGGCGGCGCCGAGCGCGAAGGCGAGCAGCTTGAACCGGAAGGTCGGCACGCCCATCAGCTCGGCGGCGTCCTCGTCCTCACGCGTGGCCTCCCAGGCTCGACCCACCCGGCTGCTCTTGACGAGGATGTCGAAGAGCAGGACGAGCGAGATGACACCGAGGGCGAGCCAGTAGTAGGGCACGAAGTCGTTGATCCCGAACTTGAGGAAGGTCGAGGTCGTGTCGAGGTCGACGACCGGGGCTCCGCTGCTCCAGTCGATGCTCGGGACCTCGAACAGCTCGAAGCCGGGCGGCTTGGGGATGTCGGAGATGCCCTGTGCCCCGCCGAGCCACTGGGAGTTGACCAGGGTGAGGCGGACGATCTCACCGAAGCCGAGCGTCACGATGGCGAGGTAGTCGCCACGCACGCGCAGGGTCGGGGCACCGAGGATGATGCCCGAGATCATGGCGATGACGATCGCGATGGGCACGACGACGACCCACGACATGTGGGCGTGCTCCGAGGTCAGGACGCCGATCGTGTAGGCGCCGATCGCATAGAAGCCGACGTAGCCGAGGTCGAGGAGTCCGGCGTAGCCGACGACGATGTTGAGGCCGAGGGCGACGAGGACGTACGTCGCGACGGTGAAGAGCACACCACCGAAGTCGGAGCCCTCCGTCGTGATGAACGGGATGTTGAGCAGCGGGAGGAGGAACAGGAAGATCGCGAAGAGCACCCAGAGGAGGATCTTGACGGCCTTCGGCAGGTTGGTGACCCGCTCCCGGAAGCCCGGTGAGGTCGGCTTGCGTGCCGCGGGGGTCGACGTCGTGGTGCTCATGCGCGCGCCTTTCCGAGGGACTCACCGAGCAGGCCGGTGGGTCGGAAGAGCAGGATGAGGATGAGGAGCACGAAGGCCACCACGTCCTTCCACTGCGAGCCGACGACGGCGGAGCCGTAGTTCTCGGCCAGTCCGAGGATGAACCCGCCGAGCAGGGCACCGCGCAGGTTGCCGATGCCGCCGAGGACGGCCGCGGTGAACGCCTTGACGCCGAGGATGAAGCCGGCGTCGTACCGGGTGATGCCGATCTTCAGCATGTAGAAGACGGCAGCCGCTCCGGCCATGACGCCACCGACGAGGAACGTCACCTGGATGACGCGGTCGCGGTTGACACCCATGAGGGCGGCCGACTCGGGGTCCATCGCGACGGCACGGATGCCGCGGCCGAGGCGCGAGCGCTTCACGAACTGGTCGAGGACGACCATGATGGCGATCGCTCCGACGATGACGAAGACGTCGACGTTCGTGACGTGGTAGCCACCGACCGTGAAGATCGGCTGCGGCGCGATGATCGTCGGCATGCCCGCGTTGTTGCGCGAGTTGCGGACGTAGTCACGCAGGTTGTCGTCGAGGCCGACCCAGCCGGTGATGCGGCTGCGCAGGCCCATGATCTCGGCCAGGACGAACGAGGCGCCGATCGCCGAGATGAGCGCGATGAGGGGTGGCGCGTTGCGTTTGCGGAGCGGCCGGTAGGCCACCCGTTCGAGCAGCACGGCGATGAACCCTGACATCGCCATGGCCGCGACGAACATCATCGCGACCCAGAAGATGACCTGCCCGACGCCGGCGCCGGGCCGACCACCGAGGAGCATGACCACCCACAGCGCCGCGAAGGTGCCGTACATGAACACCTCGGAGTGGGCGAAGTTGATGAGGCGAAGGACGCCGTAGACGAGCGTGTAGCCGAGCGCGACGAGGGCGTAGACCGCGCCGATCGTCAGGCCCGTGATGGTGTAGGCGAAGAAGTTGTCGATGAGGTTCTGCATCCAAGACCTCCTGGGCCGGGTGCGGTGGGCGGGATCAGGGCTCGAGCGCCAACCGAACGAGGGGCGGTCGGAGCGTACTGCTCCGACCGCCCCCCTTCGTTGACGAACGCGTTACTTGATCTCGCCGACGGAGACGATCTTGCCGCCCTCGACCTTGTAGGCGAAGACCTTGATGTCGGCCGACTCGCCCTTGGCGTCGAACTTCAGCTGCTTCGTGACGCCCTTCTTGTCGTAGGCCTTCACGAAGTCGACCATGCTCGCGCGGTCCTTGCCGGCGGCGATGCCGTCGAGCAGGATCGTGGCGGAGTCGTAGCCCTCACCGGAGTAGGTGTTGGGGTCCTCGTTGTACTTCGCCTTGTAGGCGGCCTGGAACTCCGGCGCCACGTCGGCAGGGACGCAGGGGCAGGTGATGACGGTGCCCTCGGCTGCGTCCTTGGCGTTGTCGATGAAGGACTGGTCCTTGACACCGTCGGCCACGACGAACGTGCCCTTCCAGCCGGCGTCGCGCAGCTGCTTGATGAGCGGCGCGGCCTCGGGCGAGTAGCCACCGAAGAAGAGCGCGTCGGCGCCCGAGCTCGTCACCTTCGTGACGGAGGCGCTGAAGTCGGTCTGCTTCTGCTGGATGGTGTCGTTGCCGACGACCTGCGAGCCGAGGTCCTGGCGGACGATGTCGGCCAGGCCCTTGCCGTACTCGGACGCGTCGTCGATGACGAAGGTCTTCGTCGACTTGACGGTGTCCTTGATGTACTTGGCGGCCGCGGGGCCCTGGGTCGCGTCGTTGCCGAGGGCGCGGAAGAAGGTCTTCCAGCCGTTCTCGGCGAGCTTCGGGTTGGTCGCGGACGGCGTGATCGTCACGAGGCCTGCCTCGTTGAACGCCGGGTCGGCGGCCTTGGACTCACCGGAGAAGGCGGGGCCGACGATGCCGACGACCTTCTTGTCGTCGATGGCCTTCTTGGCCAGAGCGGGAGCCTGCGTCGGGTCACCCTGCGAGTCGTAGTTCTCGAGCGTGACCTTGCAGTCGCCGTGCTTCTTGTTGTAGTCGTCGAGGGCGAGGTTCACGCCGTTCTGGATGTAGATGCCCAGGTTGGCGTTCGGGCCGGTGAGAGCACCGAACATGCCGATCTTGTAGTTGCCGCAGGCTGCAGCACCACCGCTGGCGGCAGGTGTAGCAGTGTCGCCACCCTTGGTGCCACAGGCGCCGAGGGCAAGCGCTGCGACCGCGAGCGGCACAGCGAACTTGAGGGTAGAACGCACGGGTGTCCTCCTGATGTCACACATCCCTCGGTCGAGGGCTGTCTGGAGACTAAGCCCCACCCTGCGCCGGGGTCACGGGAAACTCGCGATGAGTGACCGTGTCGTGACCTGTGCGGACCGGGACGCCGGACGATGTGCGGTCGAGCGTGCGTCAGGACGCCGGAAAGCCGTTGATGACGGCCTCGGCGACCTCCTTCATCCCGAGTCGGCGGTCCATCGCGGTCTTCTGGATCCAGCGGAACGCGTCGGACTCGCTCAGCTTGAGCTGGCTCATCAGCACGCCCTTGGCGCGGTCGACGAGCTTGCGCGTCTCGAGCCGCTCGCCGAGGTCGGCGATCTCGGCCTCGAGGGCCTTGAGCTCCTGCCAGCGCGACGTCGCGATGTCGATGGCGGGCCGCAGGTCGTCGGCGGTGAACGGCTTGACGATGTAGGCCATGACCCCGGCGTCGCGGGCCCGCTCGACGAGCTCGGTCTGCGAGAACGCGGTGAGCATGATGACGGGGCACAGCTTGGCCTCGTGCAGCTGCTCGGCGGCCGAGAGCCCGTCGAGGACGGGCATCTTGACGTCCATGATGACGAGGTCGGGCCTGACCTCCTTGGCGAGCTCGACGGCCTGCTCGCCGTTGCTTGCCTGGCCGACGACGTCGTAGCCCTGCTCCCCCAGCATCTCGACGAGGTCGAGACGGATGAGCGCCTCGTCCTCGGCGACGAGGATGCGGGTGGCGCCGCTGACCGGCGTGGCGCTGCCGCCGTCCTCGGGTGCCGGCGTCGCCTCGGGGGCGGCCGGAGCCGCGGAGGCTTCGGCGGCGGTGGCGGGGGTCGGCCTGGGGGTCGTGCTCTCGTCGGTGCTCACGGGCAAAGCGTAGCCGGGGCCACGTTTCCGGCGCGTTTCGGGACCGTCAACCACGCGTCGCGGTCAGGCCCGGGGCCGGACGTGGGGGCCGGACGTGGGGGCCGGACGTGGGGCCGGACGTGGGGCCACGGGCGACCAACGGTGCCGAGGGCGGGACTCGAACCCGCACGGCCTTGCGGCCAGAGCATTTTGAGTGCCCCGTGTCTGCCATTCCACCACCCCGGCCGGAGTGCCGCGCCAGCATACCCGTGACGACGCGGGAGCCGCGGCCGGTGGCCGCCCGGCCCTCCCCGGGACGCACGGATGCCGCCGGGCCGGCCCGGCGGCATCCGTGGTCTTGCTGTCGTGCGGGTCGGACGAGCTCAGCTCGTGACCTCCTCCGGCCGGTAGGCCGGGGCCGCCCGGTTGACGGCGTCGCCGACGCGGTGGACGCGCAGCGCGTTCGTCGAGCCGGGGATGCCGGGGGGCGAGCCGGCGACGATGACGACGCGGTCACCCTCGGCGATGCGGCCCTCGGGGATGAGCTTGAGGTCGACCTGCATGGCGAACTGGTCGGTGTGGTGCATGCGCGGCACGAGGTAGGTCTCGATGCCCCAGACGAGCGCGAGGCGCGAGCGGACGCGCGGCTCGGAGGTGAAGGCCAGCATGGGCAGACGCGGTCGGATGCGGGCCATCCGCGTCGCCGAGCCACCGGTCTCGGTGAAGGTGATGAGGAACTTCGCCCCGACGACCTCGCCGATCTCGGCCGCCGCCTTGGTGACCGCACCCCCGACCGTCTTGGGGTTGGTCTTCATCCGGGCGATCTTGTCGTAGCCGTGGACCTCGGTGGACTCGATGATGCGCGCCATGGTGCGCACCGAGTCGATCGGCCAGGCGCCGACGGACGTCTCGCCGGAGAGCATGAGCGCGTCGGCGCCGTCGAGCACCGCGTTGGCCGCGTCGGAGGCCTCGGCGCGGGTCGGGCGGGGGTTCTCGATCATCGACTCGAGGACCTGCGTGGCGACGATGACCGGCTTGGCCTCGCGACGGGCCAGCTCGATGGCGCGCTTCTGCACGAGCGGCACGTCCTCGAGGGGCATCTCGACGCCGAGGTCGCCGCGGGCGACCATGATGCCGTCGAACGCCGCGACGATGCCCTCGAGGTTGTCGACGGCCTGCGGCTTCTCGATCTTGGCGATGACCGGGATGCGCTCACCGAACTCGTCCATGATCGCGTGCACGTCGACGATGTCGTCGGCCGAGCGCACGAACGACAGCGCGATCATGTCGACGCCGAGACGCATCGCGAAGCGGAGGTCCTCGCGGTCCTTGTCGGACAGGGCGGGGACGCTGACGGCCACGCCGGGCAGGTTGATGCCCTTGTTGTTGCTGACCTGGCCGCCGATGACGGTCTCGGTGAGCACGTCGGTGTCGGTGACCTCGATCGCGCGCAGCATGACCTTGCCGTCGTCGATGAGCAGGACGTCACCCGGAGTCACGTCACCGGGGAGGCCGTCGTAGGTGGTACCGACGATGCTGTCGTCGCCGTCGACCTCGCGGGTGGTGATGGTGAAGCGCTGGCCGGGGCTCAGCGTCACCGGACCGCCGGAGAAGCGCCCGGTGCGGATCTTGGGGCCCTGGAGGTCGACGAGGATGCCGACGGCACGTCCCGACGCGTCGCTCGCGGCGCGGCAGTCGCGGTAGACCTGCTCGTGCACGGAGTGGTCACCGTGGGAGAGGTTGAGTCGGGCGACGTCCATGCCGGCGTCGACGAGGGCGCGGAGCTGGGTGGGCGATGAGGTCTTGGGTCCGATCGTGCAGACGATCTTGGCGCGACGCATGCTTCAACCTTATGGGTGCTGTGACGTGGGTCACCACGTGGGTTCGTCCTGTGGGACGCCCCGCGGCGTCGTCGGCGCGGGCTCCGTTGTGGCTCAGGGTGATCATGAGCGTATGCCGTGTCGCCGAGGTGGCGACACGGCATACGTCCGGGTGTGGCGGGGTGGCCGGATGTCGGCCGGCGCGGTCACACCGTGACGGGGCGGTCGCTCGGGCCGATCGGACGCGGCAGCGAGCTCGAACCGGTGAGCCACGCGTCGACGCCGGCGGCGGCGGCGCGCCCCTCGGCGATGGCCCAGACGATGAGCGACTGGCCGCGGCCGGCATCGCCGGCGACGAAGACGCCGGGGACCGAGCTCATGAAGTTCTTGTCCCGCTGCACGTTGCTGCGCTCGTCGAGCGCGACACCGAGCTGCTCGACGACGCCCGGACCCTGCGGGCCCAGGAAGCCCATCGCGAACAGGACCAGCTGGGCCGGGATCTCGCGCTCGGTGCCGGGCTTGGACGTCGGGCGGCCGTCGACGAACTCGACCTCGGTCAGGCGCAGCGCCGCGACGTTGCCGTCGTCGTCGCCGACGAACTCCGTCGTGCTTACGGCGTAGAGGCGCTCGCCGCCCTCCTCGTGGGCGCTCGCGACGCGGTAGAGCATCGGGTAGGTCGGCCACGGCTGGGTGCCGGGGCGGTCCTCCCCCGGCTGCGGCATGATCTCGAGGCTCGTGACGGACGCCGCGCCCTGTCGATGGGCGGTGCCGATGCAGTCGGCACCGGTGTCACCGCCGCCGATGACGATGACGTGCTTGTCGGTGGCCAGGATCTGGCCCTCAACCTGCTCGCCGAGCGCAGCCCGGTTGCCTTGCGGGAGGTAGTCCATCGCCTGGTGGATGCCGCCGAGCCGGCGACCCGGGACGTCGAGGTCGCGCGGGACCGTGGCCCCGAGCGCGAGCACGACGGCGTCGTATCGGTCGCGCAGCTGGCGACCCGTGATGTCGACCCCGACGTCCATCCCGTTGCGGAAGCGGGTGCCCTCGGCCGTCATCTGGTCCAGACGCCGGTCGAGGACCGACTTCTCCATCTTGAACTCGGGGATGCCGTAGCGCAGCAGACCGCCGGGCTTGTCGGCGCGCTCGAAGACGGCGACGGTGTGGCCCGCGCGCGTCAGCTGCTGGGCGGCCGCCAGACCGGCCGGGCCCGACCCGACGACGGCGACCGTCTTGCCGGACAGGCGCTCGGGCGGGAGCGGCTTGACGAGGCCCTCGTCGAAGGCGCGCTCGATCGTCGTGACCTCGACCTGCTTGATCGTCACGGCCGGCTGGTTGATGCCGAGCACGCACGCCGTCTCGCACGGCGCCGGGCAGAGACGGCCGGTGAACTCCGGGAAGTTGTTCGTCGCGTGGAGCCGCTCGATGGCGTCGGACCAGTCCCCGCGCCAGGCGAAGTTGTTCCACTCGGGGATGAGGTTGCCGAGGGGGCAGCCGGAGTGGCAGAACGGGATGCCGCAGTCCATGCAGCGGCCGGCCTGGCGCTGGAGCTGGCCGAGCTCCTGCTCCTCGTAGACCTCCTTCCAGTCCCGAATGCGCACGGGGACGGGACGGCGGGCCGGGAGCTCGCGCTCGCGGGTGGTGAGAAAGCCTTGGGGGTCAGCCACGGGAAGCCTCCATGATCCGGTTCCACACTTCGGGTCCGTCGAGGTCGAGGCCCTGCGCCTCGGCCTCGGTCCGGACGTCGAGGACACGCTGGTAGTCGCGCGGGAGCACGAGCGTGAAGCGCTCGCGCGCCGCCGCCCAGTCGTCGAGCAGCGCTCGCGCGACCGGCGACTCGGTCCACCTGACGTGGCCCTCGAGCAGCTCTCGGAGCGGCCCCTCGTCGTCGGGCCGCAGTGGCATGAGGTCGACCATCTCGCGGTTGACGAGGTCGGCGTCGAGGTCGAGGACGTAGGCGAGGCCACCGGACATGCCGGCCGCGAAGTTGCGACCGGTCCGGCCGAGCACGACGGCCGTGCCACCGGTCATGTACTCGCAGCCGTGGTCGCCGACACCCTCGACGACCGCATGGGCGCCGGAGTTGCGCACGCAGAAGCGCTCGCCGACGATGCCGCGCAGGAAGAGCTGCCCGGTCGTCGCGCCGTAGGCGATGACGTTGCCACCGATGACGTTCTCCTCGGCAACGAGGGTGGCCTCGCGGTGCGGCCGGACGGCCACGCGGCCGCCCGACAGTCCCTTGCCGACGTAGTCGTTGGCGTCGCCGAAGAGCTGCATCGTGACGCCCGCCGGCAGGAAGGCGCCGAAGGACTGCCCACCGGACCCGGTCATCGTCAGCTCGATCGTGTTGTCGGCGAGACCGTGCGGGTGCGCCTTGGTCACGTGGTGGCCGAGCATCGTGCCGACGGTGCGGTTGACGTTGCGCACCGCGATCTCGGTGCGCACCGCCTCGCCGGACTCGATGGCCGACAGGGCGCGGCTCAGCAGCTCGTTGTCGAGCGCCTTGTCGAGCCCGTGGTCCTGCGTGGCCGACTGGTGGAGCGTGCCACCGGTCGGGTTGTCGGCGACGGCGAGGATGGGGCTGAGGTCGAGGCCGGACGCCTTCCAGTGCGCGATGGCCTTGTCGAGGTCGAGGCTGCCGACCTGGCCGACGGCCTCCTCGATCGAGCGGAAGCCGAGCGAGGCCAGGTGCTCACGCACCTCCTCCGCGATGTACTCGAAGAAGGTCTCGACGAACTCCGGCTTGCCGGAGAAGCGCGAGCGCAGCTCGGGGTTCTGGGTCGCGATGCCGACCGGACAGGTGTCGAGGTGGCAGACGCGCATCATGATGCAGCCCGAGACGACGAGCGGAGCGGTGGCGAAGCCGAACTCCTCGGCACCGAGCAGCGCAGCCACGACGACGTCGCGACCGGTCTTGAGCTGCCCGTCGACCTGGACGACGATGCGGTCGCGCAGGCCGTTGAGCACGAGGGTCTGCTGGGCCTCGGCGAGGCCGAGCTCCCACGGCGCGCCCGCGTGCTTGAGCGAGGTGAGCGGCGAGGCGCCCGTGCCGCCGTCGTGGCCGGAGATGAGCACGACGTCGGCGTGCGCCTTGGACACGCCCGCCGCGACCGTGCCGACACCGATCTCGGAGACGAGCTTGACGTGGATGCGCGCCGCCGGGTTGGCGTTCTTGAGGTCGTGGATCAGCTGCGCCAGGTCCTCGATCGAGTAGATGTCGTGGTGCGGGGGCGGCGAGATGAGCCCGACGCCGGGCGTCGAGTGCCGCGTCTTGGCCACCCACGGGTAGACCTTGTGCCCGGGCAGCTGCCCGCCCTCGCCGGGCTTGGCGCCCTGCGCCATCTTGATCTGGATGTCGTCGGAGTGGGTGAGGTAGAGGCTCGTGACGCCGAAGCGTCCGGACGCCACCTGCTTGACGGCCGAGCGGCGCTCGGGGTCGAGCAGCCGGTCGATGTCCTCGCCGCCCTCGCCGGTGTTGGAGCGCCCGCCGAGGTGGTTCATCGCGATCGCGAGGGTCTCGTGCGCCTCCTTGGAGATCGAGCCGTAGCTCATCGCCCCCGTGTTGAAGCGCCTGACGATCTCGCTGACCGGTTCGACCTCCTCGATCGGCACGGGCAGCCGGCCCGTGACCCCGGTCGGCCGGAAGCCCATGAGACCGCGCAGCGTCATGAGCCGGGACGTCTGGTCGTCGATGCGCCCCGTGTACTGCTTGAAGATGTCGTAGCGGCGCTGGCGCGTCGAGTGCTGGAGGCGGAAGACCGTCTCGGGGTCGAAGAGGTGCGGCTCGCCCTCGCGGCGCCACTGGTACTCGCCGCCCACCTCGAGGGTGCGGTGCGGCTGGTGGACGCCGTCCGGCGGGTAGGCCCGGGCATGGCGCTCGGCCGCCTCGCGGGCGATGACGTCGAGGCCGACGCCGCCGAGCTGGCTGACGGTGCCCGTGAAGTAGCGGTCGACGAGCGGCTGGGCCAGGCCGATGGCCTCGAAGACCTGGGCGCCGCGGTAGGAGGCGACGGTCGAGATGCCCATCTTGGACATGACCTTGAGGACACCCTTGCCGAGCGCCTTGATGAGGTTGGCGACGGCCTTCTCGGCCGTGACGCCCTCGATCTCGCCCGCCCGGACGAGGTCCTCGACGGTCTCCATGGCCAGGTAGGGGTTGACGGCGGCGGCACCGAAGCCGATGAGCAGGGCCACGTGGTGGACCTCGCGCACGTCGCCGGCCTCGACGAGCAGACCCACCTGGGTGCGGGTCTTCTCGCGGATGAGGTGGTGGTGGACGGCAGCCGTGAGCAGCAGCGACGGGATGGGCGCGAGGTCACGGCCCGAGTCGCGGTCGGAGAGCACGACGAAGCGGGCTCCGCGGCGGATCGCCTGCGAGACCTCGGCGAAGATCTCCTCGAGGCGGTCGCGCATGGCGGCCGCTCCCCCGGTGACGTCGTAGAGGCCGCGGACGACGTGCGTGGCGTAGCCGGGCAGGTCGCCGTCGGCGTTGATGTGCACGATCTTGGCGAGCTCGTCGTTGTCGATGACGGGGAAGTCGAGGACGAGCTGCCGGGCGTGGCTCGGGGACGCCGACAGCGCATTGCCCTCCGGGCCCATGTACGTGCCGAGCGAGGTGACGAGCTCCTCGCGGATCGCGTCGAGCGGGGGGTTGGTGACCTGCGCGAAGAGCTGGGTGAAGTAGTCGAAGAGCAGGCGTGGCCGCGACGACAGGACGGCGATGGGCGTGTCGGTGCCCATCGAGCCGAGCGCCTCGCCACCCGACCGGGCCATCGGCGTCAGCAGGATGCGCAGCTCCTCGGCGGTGTAGCCGAAGGTCTGCTGGCGCCGGGCGACCGAGGCGGCCGTGTGCACGATGTGCTCGCGCTCGGGAAGGTCCTCGAGGCGGATGAGACCGGCGTGGAGCCACTCGGCGTACGGCTTGGCGGCCGCGAGCTGGCTCTTGATCTCCTCGTCGCTGACGATGCGGCCGTGCTCGGTGTCGACGAGGAACATCTTCCCGGGCTGCAGCCGGCCCCGCTGGACGATGGTCCGCGGGTCGAGCTCGAGCACCCCGGACTCCGACGCGAGGACGACGAGGCCGTCGTCGGTGACGGTGTAGCGGCCCGGACGCAGGCCGTTGCGGTCGAGAACCGCCCCGACGAGCGTGCCGTCGCTGAAGCAGACGTTGGCCGGGCCGTCCCACGGCTCCATGAAGGTCGAGTGGAACTCGTAGAAGGCCTTGCGGGCGGGGTCCATCGTGGCGTGGTTCTCCCACGCCTCGGGGATCATCATGAGCACGGCGTGCGGGAGCGAACGGCCACCGAGGTGGAGCAGCTCGAGCACCTCGTCGAAGCTCGCCGAGTCGGACGCCTCCGGCGTGCAGACCGGGAAGATCCGCTCGAGGTCGCCCGGGATGATGTCGGACGTCAGCAGGCTCTCGCGTGCGTGCATCCAGTTGCGGTTGCCCTTGACGGTGTTGATCTCGCCGTTGTGGGCGATGAACCGGTACGGGTGCGCGAGGGGCCACGACGGGAACGTGTTGGTCGAGAAACGCGAGTGCACGAGGGCGAGCTCGCTCGCGAAACGCGGGTCCGACAGGTCGGGGAAGAACGGCTCGAGCTGGCCGGTCGTCAGCATGCCCTTGTAGACGATGGTGCGGGAGCTGAGCGAGGCGAAGTAGACGTCGACCTCGTGCTCGGCGCGCTTGCGCAGGCAGAACGCGAGGCGGTCGAGTCCGAGGGCCACCTGGCGGCCGATCGAGCTGCTGACGAAGAGCTGCTCGAAGAACGGCATGCAGTCGCGCGCGACGGTGCCGACGAGGTCGGCCTCGACGGGGACCTCGCGCCAGCCGAGCACCTTGAGGTTCTCGGCGACCGCGATCTCCTCGATGCGGGCCTTGGCGGCGGCCCGCTCGATGGGGTTGGGGGGCAGGAAGGCGATGCCGGCGGCATACGCCCCGCTGTTGGGGAGCGTGAAGGGGACGTTCGCCCGGAAGAACTCGTCGGGGATCTGCGTCAGGATGCCCGCGCCGTCACCGACGAGCGGGTCGGCGCCCGTGGCACCACGGTGGTCGAGGTTGCGCAGTGCCGTGAGGGCGTGGTCGACGATGTCGTGACCGGCCGTCCCCCGCATCGTCGCGATGAGGGCGACACCGCAGGCGTCGTGCTCGAACTCGCGTCGGTAGAGACCGGAGTTCTCCGGGTGTGCACTGAAGAGGGCACGGGTGCGGGTGTGCGGCGGCATCTTCACCGTCCTTCTGCTGGGTCCCAGGCGGGCGACCGCGACGGGGCCACGCGACATGACTGAGGGCATGTGGACGGCACTGGCCACAGGCGTTGCTGACGACGATATCGGAGGGACCGCTCGTCCTACCTGTTGATACGGCGGATTCCGAATCGTGAGACGCCGTGCTCACGGCCACGGTCGGGACGTGATGCAGACCGCATCAGGACTGCGCCGGACGGTCCACCTTCGCGTCGCTGCCCACGGTGTCGTTCGGCCGGTCCGAGCCGGTCTGCACCGAAGGATCTTCGGGGTCGTCGGCGCCCGGCTCGTCGGTCGGCTCCTCCGCCGACTCGCGACCCGCCGCGTCGTCCTTCTCGTCGGGGTGGTCCCCCGCCCCCTCAAGGGTCGGGTCGTCCGGCGACACCGGGACCGGGGGCTGCTCCATCCGGGCGAAGCGCCGCCACAGGTAGACGCCGAGCAGGAACACGAGGATCGAGACCCACGTGTTGACGCGCTGACCGAGGATGAGGTTGGCCGAGTCGGTGCGCATGTTCTCGATGACGATGCGGCCGATCGGGTAGCCCATGACGTAGGCGGCGAAGACCTGGCCCGCCTTGAGCCGGCGATGCCGGCCGAGCCAGATGAGGAAGGCCGCGAGCAGCAGGCACCAGAGGGCCTCGTAGAGGAACGTCGGGTGGAAGTAGCCCTTGACGACGGGGTTGCCCTGAGCGTCGACGACGGCCCGGCCGAGGGAGGTGTCCCACTCGTAGATGCGCAGCCGCCACGGCAGGTCGGTCGGCGCGCCGTAGATCTCGTTGTTGAACCAGTTGCCGAAGCGGCCCATGGCCTGGGCGATCGCGAGCCCGGGAGCGGCGGCGTCGACGAAGTCGCGGAAGGCGACGCCGTTCTTGCGGCAGCCGATCCACGCGCCGACGGCGCCGAGCGCCACGGCGCCCCAGATGCCGAGGCCGCCCTCGTAGATGGCGAACGCCTTCCACGGCTGGCCGTTCTCGCCGAAGTACGGCTGCGGCGTCGTGATGAGGTGGTAGATGCGTCCGCCGACGATGCCGAACGGCACCGCCCAGGCGGAGATGTCGATGGCGACGCCCTTGCGGTGCCCACGGGCCTCGAGCCGCTTCTGCGTCAGCCAGACGGCGACGACGATGCCCGCGAGGATGCACAAGGCATAGCCGCGGATCGGCAGCGGGCCCAGGTGCCAGACCCCGACGCTCGGCGACGGGATGTCGGTGGGCAGGACGGCGCCCAGCGCGGCCGGGACCCCGGCGAGCAGGCTCATGACCGGCCCCGGCGGACGCCGTCGGCGAGCTCGCGGGCGAGGGCGCCGAGCGCCTCGAGGCCCTGCTCGTCGGAGTCGGCCTCGGTGAGGCAGCGCACGAGCGCCGAGCCGACGATGACGCCGTCGGCGTAGCGGCCCACCTGGGCCGCCTGGTCGCCGGTCGAGACACCGAGCCCGACGCAGACGGGCAGGTCGGTGTGCTCGCGGGTGCGTGAGACGAGGGCGTCGGCGGCCTCGCCGACGCTGGCGCGCGCACCGGTGACGCCCATCACTGCGGTCGCGTAGACGAAGCCACGGCACTGGGAGGTCACGGCCTCGAGGCGCTCGGGGGTCGAGCTCGGGGCCACGAGGAAGACCTTGTCGAGGTCGTGGGCGTCGGCAGCGGCGATCCAGTCGCCGGCCTCGTCGGGGATGAGGTCAGGGGTGATGAGCCCGGCTCCCCCGGCGGCGGCGAGGTCGGCGGCGAAGCGCTCGACGCCGTAGCGCAGGACGGGGTTCCAGTACGTCATGACGAGCGCACCCGCGCCGGCGGCCGAGACCTCATGCGCCGCCGTGAAGATGTCGGTCAGGTGCACGCCGGCCGCGAGGGCCCGCACGGCGGCATCCTGGATGACGGGCCCGTCCATGACCGGGTCGCTGTAGGGCACCCCGATCTCGATGATGTCGACGCCGGACTCGACGAGGACCTTCATGGCGGAGATCGACCCCTCGACCGAGGGGAAGCCGACGGGGAGGTAGCCGATGAGGGCCGCGCGGTTGTCGGCACGGCACTTCTCGATGATCGTGGCGACGCTCACTGCTGCTCCCCCATGCCCTTGGCGCCGTCGTCCTCCGGCAGACGCGGCGAGCCGTCGTCGCCGATGAGGCCGAACCACTCGGCCGCCGTGTGGACGTCCTTGTCGCCGCGCCCCGAGAGGTTGACGAGCAGGACGGCGTCGGGTCCGAGCTCGCGGCCGACCTTCATCGCACCGGCGAGCGCGTGCGCGCTCTCGATGGCGGGCAGGATGCCCTCGGTGCGCGAGAGCAGCGAGAAGGCCTCCATGGCCTCGACGTCGCTGATCGGGCGGTACTCCGCGCGCCCCGACTCGAGCAGGTGGGCGTGCTCGGGTCCGACGCTGGGGTAGTCGAGACCCGCCGAGACGCTGTGCGACTCGACGGTCTGGCCGTCCTCGTCCTGCATGACGTAGGTGAAGGCGCCGTGGAGCACGCCGGGGATGCCGGCCGAGAAGCGCGCCGCGTGCTTGCCGGACTCGACGCCCTCGCCGCCCGCCTCGAACCCGATGAGCCGGACCGAGCGGTCGTCGATGAAGCGGTGGAAGATCCCCATCGCGTTGGAGCCGCCGCCGACGCAGGCGAGGACGGCGTCGGGCAGCCGACCGACGAGGTCGAGCACCTGCTGGCGCGCCTCGACACCGATGACGCGGTGGAAGTCGCGGACCATCTCGGGGAAGGGGTGCGGCCCGGTGACGGTGCCGAGGACGTAGTGCGTGGTCTCGACGTTGGCGACCCAGTCGCGGAACGCCTCGTTGACGGCGTCCTTGAGCGTCTTGCTGCCGTTGTCGACCGCGACGACCTCGGCGCCGAGCAGGCGCATCCGCGCGACGTTGAGCGCCTGGCGCTCGGTGTCCTTGCGGCCCATGTAGACGACGCACTCGAGACCGAGCAGGGCAGCGGCCGTGGCCGTCGCGACGCCGTGCTGGCCCGCACCGGTCTCGGCGATGACGCGCGTCTTGCCCATGCGCTTGGTCAGCAGGGCCTGGCCGAGGACGTTGTTGATCTTGTGCGAACCGGTGTGGTTGAGGTCCTCGCGCTTGAGGATGACGCGGGCGCCGCCGCAGTGCTCGGCGAAACGCGGCACCTCGGTGATGATGCTCGGCCGCCCCGTGTAGGTGCGCTGGAGACGCTCGAGCTCGCCGACGAACTCCGGGTCGACGACGGCCTTGCGCCAGACCTCCTCGAGCTGCTCGAGGGCGGGGATGAGCGCCTCGGGGACGTAGCGTCCGCCGAAACCCCCGAAGCGGCCGTATGCCGGCACGTTGGATGTCGTGGTCATGCTCACTCTCCTGCCGCGCCGGGTCGGGCCGAGGCCCGGACCGCGGTCGCGGCGTCGATGAAGCCGCGGATCGCGGCCTCGGGGGCGCCGTCCTTGACGAGGGCCTCGCCGACGAGCACGGCACCGGCTCCCGCCCGCACGTACGCGGCGACGTCGGCCGGCCCGCTGACCCCGGACTCGGCCACGCCGACGACGCCCTCGGGGACGCGCGGCAGCAGGTCGGTCACGGTGCGGGGGTCGACCTCGAGGGTCTTGAGGTTGCGGGCGTTGACGCCGACGAGGACAGGGTCGAGCGCAAGGGCCCGGTCGAGCTCGGCGGCGTCGTGGACCTCGACGAGCGCGGTCATGCCGAGCTCGCGGGCCTGCTCGTGCAGGTCGCGCATGAGGGCGTCGTCGAGAGCCGCGACGATGAGCAGGATGAGGTCCGCGCCGTGGGCCCGGGCCTCGGTCACCTGGTAGGCGTCGACCATGAAGTCCTTGCGCAGCAAAGGAGTCCGGACCGCCGCGCGCACCTCGTCGAGGTCAGCGAGGCTGCCGGAGAACCGGCGCTCCTCGGTGAGCACGCTGATGGCGCTCGCTCCCCCGGCGGCATACGACCGCGCCAGCAGGCCGGGCTCGGGGATGTCCGCGAGCGCGCCCTTGCTCGGGCTCGACCGCTTGACCTCGGCGATGACGGCGACGCCTTCTGCGGAGCGGATGCCCGGCATCGGGTCGAGCGCCGGGGGCACCGACGCGAGCCGCGCCTCCAGGTCAGCCGGCGACAGCGCGGCGCGACGGCGTCCGAGATCCTCGCGGACGCCGCTGATGATCCCGTCGAGAACCGTCGGCACTGCTCTCAGCTCTTGCCGATGGTCTCGGCGCCCGTCTCGTCGGGGGCGTCGACGATCGAGCCCGCCTGCGCGTGGTGCCCCTTGTTGCCGTAGCCGGCCATGGACATCGTCTTGCCCGCGGCGACACCGGCCACGATGACGACGGCACCGATGATGCCGAGGACGAGGCTGGGGATGACGACCGCGACCGACGCGATGGCCGTGCCGAGCAGGATGACTCCGACCCCGGTCCAGGCTGCGGTGCTGTGACCGTGGTCCTCGTGCTGCTCTTCCATGGCGTCCTCTCTGGTCCGATCGGCGCCACTCGCGTGCGGGCCGACGACGTTCATTCTGTCAGGTCTCGTCAGGGGCGTCGCGCAGGGTCGGGTCCCGGCCCTCGGACAGCTCGTCCCACGTCGTGCGGACCTCTCCACGCGGCCCGCTCGCGGGCTTGTCGCCGCGCTCGTAGCGACCCGAGAGGCCGGCCCACCTGCGGCTCGACACGGCTGCCGAGGCGGACCCGAGGGCCAGCAGGACCGCCGCTGCGACGGCCAGCCAGACCCACACGGTGCTCGCTCCGGTGGCGGCCGGAGCCGTCGTCCGGGCGAGCTCGCGGGCGACAGCGTCGGCGACGGTGTCGACCGGGCGCAGCGCGACGAGGACCGTCATGGCCAGGGCACCGAGCGAGGCCAGCACGAGGACGATCGCGGCGACGGCCCGGATGATGCGGCCACCCGTCATGAGGCCGAGCAGGGCCACCACGCAGACGGTCGTGAGACCGACGACCCCGGGTGCCGCGGTGCCGCCGGTCACGTCGGTGACCGCCTGGCTGAGGACGTCCTTGGACTCACCGCTCGCCCACGTCCGCGTCGTGAGGCCGAGCAGCAGGGCCGCGGGGACGAGGACGACGAGGGCCGCGCGCTTCTTGTCGAGGGCGCCGGGCCGGGTGCCGGACGGTGCTACGGACGTCATGGGCGGTGGTCTCCCAGCGGTCGCAGGCCCGCGGCGGCCGCCACGGCGCGCAGGGCGGCAGCGGCCTTGTTGACCGTCTCCTCGTACTCGAGGTGCGGCACGGAGTCGGCGACGATCCCCGCGCCGGCCTGGACGTGCGCGCGGCCGTCCTTGATGAGCGCCGTGCGGATGGCGATGGCCATGTCGAGGTCGCCGGCGAAGTCGAGGTAGCCGACGACGCCGCCGTAGAGACCGCGCCGCAGCCCCTCGTAGGCGTCGATGAGGGCCATGGCCCGCGGCTTGGGGGCCCCGCTCAGCGTGCCGGCGGGGAACGTGGCGACGAGCGCGTCGTAGGCGCTCTGGTCGTCGCGGAGGTCACCCACGACCGTCGACTCGATGTGCATGATGTGGCTGTAGCGCCGGATCGACATGAAGTCGACGGTGTCGACGGTGCCGGCGCGGCAGATGCGCTGGAGGTCGTTGCGGGCGAGGTCGACGAGCATGAGGTGCTCGGCCCGCTCCTTCGCGTCGCCGAGCAGCTCCTCGGCGAGGTGCGCGTCGTGGTCGGGACTCTTGCCCCGCGGGCGCGACCCGGCGATGGGGTGGGTGATCGCCTGGCGTCCCGTCACCTTGATGAGCGCCTCGGGGCTCGAGCCGACGATGTCGTAGGCCGTGCCGTCGGGATGAGGGAGCCGCAGGAGGTACATGTACGGGCTGGGGTTGCTGACCCGCAGCGCGCGGTAGACGTCGAGGGCGTCGGCCCGGCAGGGCACCGTGAAGCGCTGGGAGACGACGATCTGGAAGGCCTCGCCGGCCCGGATCGCCTCCTTGGCCTCCTCGACCATCTCCTCGTACTCGGCCTGCGTGTGGCTGCTCGTCGGGTGGCTCGGGGTGGGCTCGATGGTGGCCACGGTGCTCGGCGCGGGGGCCGCGAGCTCGTCGGTCATCCGGTCGAGACGGCTCACGGCATCGGCCCACGCGTCCTCGATGCGCTCGTCGGTCGCGTCGTGGTTGACGGCGTTGGCAATGAGCAGCAGGGAGCCGTCGCTGTGGTCGAAGACCGCGAGGTCGGTGGCGAGCATCATCGCGACCTCGGGCAGGTCGAGCTCGTCGCGGCCGCCGTCGGGGACCTTCTCCCAGCGGCGGACGGCGTCGTACGTGATGGCCCCGACGAGTCCCCCGGTCAGGGGCGGCAGACCCGGCGTGCGAGGCGTCGCGAGGGCGGCGACCGTGTCGCGGACCGCCGCGGTCGGGTCGCCGTCGGTGGGCAGCCCGACCGGCGGCTCGCCGATCCAGTGGACCCGGCCGTCCTTCTCGGTCAACGTCGCCGCGCTGCGCGCCCCGACGATCGAGTAGCGCGACCAGACGCCGCCGTGCTCGGCGGACTCGAGCAGGAAGGTGCCCGGGGCGTTCTTGGCGAGCTTGCGGTAGACGCCGACGGGCGTCTCCGCGTCGGCGAGCACCCGGCGTACGACCGGGATGACGCGACGGTGCTCGAGCGCCAGCTCGGTGAAGACCTCGAGGCTCGGCCACGTGCGTCCCCACGCGAGGTCGGCGTGTGGCGCGGGCGCGGCGGCGAGCGAGGTGTTCGAGTCGGGCACCGAGCCATTCTGGCCCACGCGGTCGTATGCCGTGTCCCCGCCTCACCCGTCGAACACGCCCCGCCGCTCCCCACGCCACTCGAGTGGGCGCGCAAGCACGGTCGAGTCAGCGCCCGGTCACAGGAACGTGGGGCGGAACGCTCAGTCGAGTGGGACGGAGGGCTCACTCGACGGGTGTCAGGTGGTGGTGGTGGGCTCGGGCTCGCCGACGGTGGCAGGGAGCACGCGCGCGTCGAAGCACGTGCGGTCCCCGGTGTGGCAGGCCGCGCCGACCTGGTCGACCGTGACGAGCAGGGCGTCGCCGTCGCAGTCGAGGCGGACACCCTTGACCCACTGGACGTGGCCGCTCGTGTCCCCCTTGCGCCAGTACTCCTGCCGGCTACGTGACCAGAAGGTCACCCGGCCCTCCCCCAGGGTGCGGCGCAGCGCCTCGTCGTCCATCCAGCCGACCATGAGCACGTCGCCCGTGTCGTGCTGCTGCACGACGGCGGCCACGAGGCCGTGCTCGTCACGCTTGAGCAGACTGGCGATCTGCGGGTCGAGCGTGGTGGGGTCGGAAATCGGGTCGAGGGCGTCGGTCACCTGCCCATTGTGCCGGGCCGGTCCCCCGGGCCGCCGGTCCGGTCCGGACCTACGATCGGCGGGTGGACCCCGACCGTGCGTCCCGGACCCTGCTCGTGCTCCCGAGTCCCCTGCTCCCGGCCTCGGTCCACGACGGCCTGCGCGACGCCCTCGGCCGCCGCGGACTGTCGGCGTCCGTCGCCCCAGGACTCCTCGACACCGGGCAGGGCGCGCTCGACCTCGTCGCGCGCTGGGCGAGCCTCGTCGGACCGGGCACGGTCCTCGTCGCCCACAGCAACGCCGGCTACCTCGCACCACTCGTGCGCGCAACCGGCGGGACGCCCGGTCCGATCGTGTTCATGGACGCTGCCCTACCGCCGGCCGCCGGGTCGTGCGCCCTCGCTCCGGCCCCGTTCCGCGAGTGGCTGGGCGAGCTCGCCGATGCCGAGGGACAACTCCCGCCGTGGACCCGGTGGTGGCCGCGGACCGACCTCGACGAGGTCCTGCCGGCGGACCTCTTCGACGCCGTGGACGCGGTCTGCCCGCGCCTGCCCCTCGACTACTTCGACACAGTCGTCGCGGCGCCGCCCGGTTGGGTCGACGGCCCCAACGCCTACCTCGCCTTCGGCGTCACCTACGGGGACGAGCGCGCCTTCGCCGAGCGTCACGGCTGGCCCGTCGCAGACCTCGAGGGGTTGCACCTGGCCTTCGTCACCGAGCCCGACGTCGTGGCTACGTCGATCGCCTCGCTCGTCGGGCGGATCGGCCCGTAGCAGCCGGTCAGACCGCCTGCTGCTGGGCGACCCACGACTCGTGGAGCTTCGAGTAGACACCGCCGAGGCGGACGAGCTCCGTGTGGTGGCCACGCTCGACGATGCGGCCGGCGTCGACGACGATCACTTCGTCGGCCGCCTGGGCCGTCGAGAGCCGGTGCGCGATCGCGATGGACGTGCGGCCGCGGGTCAGCGAGTCGAGGGCGCGTTGGATCCGCACCTCGGTGCTCGGGTCGACGGCCGACGTCGCCTCGTCGAGGACGAGCAGGTCGGGGTCGGCGAGGTAGGCCCGGGCCAGCGCGACGAGCTGACGCTCGCCGGCCGACAACGACTCGCCGCGCTGGCCCACGTCGGTCGCCAGACCGAGCGGAAGGGTCGAGACCCACGGGTCGAGGCCGAGCTCGGTGAAGGTGAGGCGCACCTCCTGCTCGCTGGCCCCTGGACGGCCGAAGCGGATGTTGTCGAGCAGCGTGCCGTCGAAGAGGAATCCCTCCTGGGGGACGAGCACGACGCGGGACCGCAGCGACGAGAAGCGGATCGTGCGCAGGTCGACGCCGTCGAGGAGCACCTGCCCGCTGCTCGAGTCCATGAGCCGGGTGAGCAGCTTGGCGAGGGTCGACTTGCCCGACCCGGTCTCGCCGACGATCGCGACGCGGCTGCGCGGCGCGATCGTCAGGTCGATGTCGTGGAGCACGGGCGCGCCACCGGGGTAGGCGAAGCCGACCTCGTTGAACTGCACGGTGATCGGTCCGCGCGGCAAGGTGACGCCGGAGTCGCCCGGGTCGGAGACGTCGGCGGGGGTGTCGATGATGCCGATGACCCGGCGCCATCCGGCGACGGCGTTCTGCATCTCGTTGAGGATCTCGGTGGCCTGCTGGACCGGCTGCGTGAAGAGGTTGACGAGGAAGAGGAAGGCGAGCAGCTCTCCCAGCGTCAGGCTGCCGCGGGCGGCGAGCACGGTGCCGACGACGAGGACGACTGCCGTGGTGAGTCCGGAGACGAGCTGCCCCGACGTGAACGCCACGACCGAGCGGGCCTGGGCGCCGATGGCCGCCTTGCGGTGCGCCTCGACCGCGGCATCGATGCGCTCGGCGGTGCGGTCCTCGACGCCGTAGGCGCGGATGGCCTGCGCCCCGACAACGGCCTCGGAGATGGCTCCGAGCATGTCGCCGACGCGTTCGCGCACCTTCGTGTAGGCCCGGCCGACGATGCCCTGGAACTTGCGGATGATGACGAAGAGCGGCACGAAGCACAGCCACACGACGAGGCCGAGGAGCGGGCTGTAGACGACCATGAGCACCGTCGCGAGCGAGATCTGCGCGATGTTGATCATGAGCATGAGCCCGCCGAACTGCACGAACATCGAGATCGTGTCGACGTCGGACGTGACGCGGGAGACGAGCGACCCGCGCCGCTCGGTGTTCTGGGTGAGCATCGCCAGGTCGTGGATGTGCCGGAAGGCCCTGAGACGCAACGACGCCAGGCCGTTCTCGGACGACCGGAACAGGCGGATATTGACGAAGTAGGCGGAGACCGCCGTCACGGCGACGCCGACGAGGGCGACGCCGATGTAGACGGCCACGACCTGGGTGTCGGGACCGCCCTCGGCGAGGAGGCCGTTGTCGGTGATGCGCTGGACGACGAACGGCACGAGCACCCGGCCGAGGGTCGAGAGCACGGCGAGGAGCACCGTCACCCAGATGCCCTTGCGCAGCTCGGGTGAGAGCTCGACACCGCGACGCAGAGTCTGCCACGTCGTCATCTCCTTGCCCGTCGCGACACCGTGGTGCTCGACGAGGACCTGCGACCGCATGCTCATCGGGAGACCTCCTCGGCCGCGTCGGCGCCGAGCCCGGGCTCGTCGCGCTCCTCGGCGGACGCGATGGCCTCGCGCTCCGCGGCCTCGCGGGCGTATGCCGTGACGAGCCGCTCGTAGCCGACGCACCGGCCGAGGAGCTGCTCGTGGGAGCCATGGTCGACGACCCGACCGCCCTCGAGGTAGACGATCTCGTCGGCGAGCAGGATCGTGGCCATGCGGTAGGCGACGACGAGGACGGTGGTGCCCGAGCTCGCCTCTCGGAGCCTGGCGAGGATGGCCTGCTCGACGCTCGGGTCGACGGCCGACGTGGCGTCGTCGAGGATGAGCAGCTGCGGCTCACGGATCACGGCACGGGCCAGGGCGATGCGCTGGCGCTGTCCGCCGGAGAGGCTCGCGCCGCGCTCGCCGACGTGGGTCTCGAGACCGTCGGGCAGACGCTCGACGAAGCCGGCGCCCTGCGCCACGTGCAGCGCGCGCCAGACGCTCTCGTCGTCGTGCTCGACACCGAGGGTGATGTTGCCGCGGACGGTGTCGTCGAACATGAAGGTCTGCTGCGCGACGAGCGCAGCGACGTCGCTGATGCCGCCACGGCGCACCTCGCGCAGGTCGACGTCGTCGACGAGCACCGCCCCCGAGTCGGGGTCGACGAGCCGCATGACGAGGTTGGTCAGCGTCGACTTGCCGCTGCCCGTGGGCCCGACGATCGCGACCGTCGCTCCGGGCGCGACGTCGAGGGTGACGTCGACGACCGCCGGGTTGCGGTCGGCCTCGCCCGTCTCGGTCTCGGTCTCGATCTCATAGGCGTACGCGAGTCGCTCGGCCTGCAGGTGGCTCGCGCTGCCCCGGGGCAGCGCACGGTCACCGAAGGTCATGCTGCCCGTCGCGTCCAGGACGGCCGAGACGCGCTTCCACCCGACGACGGCGCGCGGCAGCTCGGCGAGGACCCACCCGAGGGCTCGCACGGGGAAGGCGAGGATCGAGAAGAGGTAGGCGATCTGGACGACCTGGCCGGCCGTGAGCTGGCCGCTGCTGACCCGGAGGGTGCCGACGAAGAGCACTGCGAGCGTCCCGATCGTGGGGATGGCCTCGATGGCGGGGTCGAAGCGGCCACGCGTGCGGCCGACCTCGATGTTGGCGTCGCGCAGCTCGTGGGTGACGACGCGGAAGCGCTCGGCCTCGTGGTCCTCTCGGCCGAGTGACTTGACGATGAGCGCCGCCTCGAAGCTCTCGTGGGCCACTTCGGAGACGTCGGCGCGCAGCTGCTGCGCTCGGGTGACCCGCGGCGACATGGCTCGCTGGAAGGCGACGTTGGCCAGGAAGAGCATCGGGAAGACGGTGAGCCCCACGAGCGCGAGCCAGGGGTCGACGATGACCATCTGGACGATGCCGAAGACGAGCATGACGACGACACCGAGGGCCATCGGCAGCGGCGCGAAGATGTTCCACGTCGCCTCGACGTCGGCGTTCGCGTTGGAGAGCAGCTGACCGGACGGGTGCTTGTGGTGCCAGCTGAGCGGGAGCCGGAGGTACTGGCGCGTGACCTGGCCGCGGTACATCGCGCCGAGGTTGTACATCGCGACGCCGCCGGCGATGCGGCGGCCGATGACACCGATGATCGTCGTGAGCACAACCGCGGCCATGACTCCGCCGATGAACCACAGCTGGGACGCGGTGACGTATCCGGCCTCGATGGCGGGCGAGATGGCGTGCTGGACGACGAAGCCGATGGCCGCCGCCGTCAGGCTCGTCATGACGCCGTAGACGACGCTGCCGACCACGGCGAGGGAGAACCAGCGCGGCTGGCCCTTGATGCCCCGGCCGATGACGGCGAGACCCTCCCGAAGGGTCGAGGTGGGCGGGACGTTCACGGTGTGCTGCTCCCCTGGTGACGTGCTCTGTGGTCGACCCCTCAGCCTCTCACGCGTCACCGACACATCTGACATCCGACCGTCTGGTCCAGAGCCACTCCGCGCCTGCGCCCGCGTCCGCCGGCTCGTCGGCCCGCTCGAAACCGAGACGCGCGAGGACCCGGTGGCTGGCGACGTTGGCGGGCTCGGTGTGAGCGACCACGGTGAGGCCGGCGGCCTCGAGCGAGCGCACCATCCCGGACAGGACGTCGGTCATGAGACCCCCTCCCCGGGCCTGCTCGACGAGCCCGTAGCCGATCTCGACCACGCCTTCGTCAGGAGGCCCGAAGCAGCCGATCGAGCCGACGGCCAGCCCGTCGGACCTCCGGACGATGTGGCGCGGGGTCCACGCGTCGGGGCCGGAGGGCATCATCCCGACGGCGTCGAGGTCGTCCTCGCGCGGGTAGCCCTCGGCCCACCCCTCGCGCGTCTCCCCCGCCCGCATCGCCGCGGCCTCCTCGGACGTCACCGGCACGAGCCTCGCCTCCCGTGTCTCGATCGGTCCCGGGCCGATCGGCTGCGCCGGGGCGCCGGTCCGGACCCAGTGCCGCAGGACGCCCTCCCGCTCGTCCTCCAGGACGCCGCCGGACGACGTGATGGTCCGCGCGGAGGCCGTGTTGGTCGCGTCGCACGTCACGAGGACGGGGTCGATCCCGCGGGACGCGGCGAGGCGGAGCGCGAGACCCAGCGCGGCGCGGGCGATCCCCTGGCGTCGGACAGCCGGCGACACGGCATACCCGATGTGTCCGCCCTCGGCGACGAGGGACGGGGTGAGCGCGTGGCGCACGGCGATCGTGCCGACGACACGACCGTCGCGGACGACCCACCGGTTCGACGACGGCACCCGGCCCTGCGGGAGGGCCTCGTCGGACCGCTCCATCCGGCCGAGCCAGTCGACCCACTCCTCGAAGGCGTCGCGGTCGCTCAGGAGCTCGCGGTCGCCCGAGCGGTAGCTCGAGCCGTGGATGGTCGTGTCGGCGAAGTCGTCGACCATCTCCCACCACGAGTCGGACAGGTCGACGGTGGGGCGCACGAGCTCGATCACCGTCCGACCCTAGGCACAGACCTCCGCCCGGGCCACCGAGATTCGGTCGTGGCCGACGCCCTGAGAGGATGGCGTCATGACGCGCCACGCCCAGTCCGAACGCCTCCTGCTCTGCGACGAGCTCAACCGGCTCGGACCCGACCAGCCGACGATGTGCGAGGGGTGGGAGACGCGTGACCTGGCAGCCCACCTGCTGGTCCGCGAGCACCGGCCCGACCTGACGGCCGGGCGCTTCGTCCCGTTCCTCGCGGGTCACCTCGAGAAGGAGCAGGGCAGGATCGCGCACGGCGACTACACGGCGCTCGTCGACCGCGTCCGCCGGGGGGCCCCGGTGTGGAACCCCATGGCGCACCCCAAGGTCGACGAGGTGACCAACCTCATCGAGTTCTTCGTCCACCACGAGGACGCCCGCCGCGCCCAGCCCGGCTGGGAGCCGCGCGAGCTGTCGCCCCAGCTGTCGGGCAAGCTCTGGTCGGCGCTCAAGCGCTCGTCACGCCTGATGTTCCGGAAGGCGCCGACGGGGATCGTGCTCATCGCCGAGGGTCAGGGCCGCTACGCCGCCAGGCTGCCCGACGAGCACGGCACCGTCGTGCTCCGCGGGACGCCCGCCGAGCTCGTGCTCTACGCCTACGGCCGCAAGAGCGTGGCGCGCGTCGAGTTCGAGGGCGACGCGGACGACATCGCCGCGCTCCAGAAGACCGCCCTCGGCATCAGCTGACCCGCCGGCACCGGCCGGACGGCATTCAGCGGACCGTCACACCGGCTGCGCGCAGGGCGTCCTTGACGTCGCCGACGGTGAGCTCGCGGAAGTGGAAGACGCTCGCGGCGAGCACGGCGTCCGCGCCAGCGGCGACCGCGGGTGCGAAGTGCTCGACGCGTCCGGCGCCCCCGCTCGCGATGACGGGCACCGACACGGCCGCGCGCACGCGCCGGATCAGCTCGAGGTCGAAGCCGTCCTTCGTGCCGTCCGCGTCCATCGAGTTGAGCAGGATCTCGCCCGCCCCGAGCTCCGCGGCCCGCGCGCACCATTCGACGGCGTCGAGGTCGACCGGCGTGCGGCCCCCGTGGGTCGTCATGACGAAGTCGTCGGTGGGCCGGCCGCCGTCGCCGAGTCGCCGGCGGACGTCGGCCGACAGGACGAGCACCTGTGCGCCGAACCGGGCCGCGATCTCGGAGATCAGCTCGGGTCGGGCGAGGGCGGCGGTGTTGACCCCGACCTTGTCGGCGCCGGCGCGCAGCAGGCGGTCGACGTCGTCGACGGTGCGCACGCCACCCCCGACGGTGAGTGGGATGAAGACCTGCTCGGCCGTCCGGCGCACGACGTCGTAGGTGGTCTCCCGGTCACCGCTGCTCGCCGTGACGTCGAGGAAGGTCAGCTCGTCGACGCCCTGGTCGTCGTAGAGCTTCGCGAGCTCGACGGGGTCGCCGGCGTCACGGAGGTTCTCGAAGTTGACGCCCTTGACGACGCGCCCGGCGTCGACGTCCAGACAGGCGATGACTCTCGTGGCGACCGGCATGCGACAAATCTAGGGCAGCCCGGGTGACGGTCACGGGTCGGTAGGGTCACGCCCATGTGGGACGAGGTGACGCGGCCGCCGCGCGAGGATCACGTCGCCGCCGTCGTGTCCCTCGCGCTCGTGGCGGAGCCCCGCTGCGGTGACGTGGTCGTCATCGCCCTCGACGGGCCCAGCGGCGCCGGCAAGACGACGCTGGCCCGCGGGATCGAGCTCGCGCTGGCGCCGAGGGGTCCCGTCGCCGTCGTCCACATGGACCACCTCTACCCCGGCTGGGACGGGCTGGCCCAGGCACCCGGGCTGCTCGCGGCGCAGGTGCTCGAGCCGATGGCGCGCGGCGAGCGGGCGACCTACCGGCTGTGGAGCTGGGTCCGCGAGCAGTGGTCGGGCACGCGCGACGTGCCACCGTGCACTTTCCTCGTCGTCGAGGGGTGCGGGTCCAGCGTGGAGCCCGCGGGGTCGTATGCCGCCGTGTCCGTCTTCGTGGACGCCGACACCGCGTTGCGGATGCGCCGCGGGATCGACCGCGACGGTGAGGTCTACCGACCCCAGTGGCAGCGCTGGGCCGACCAGGAGTCGGCGCTCTTCAGCGCCGACGCGACGAGGGAGCGCGCGGACCTCGTCCTCGACACATCTAGTCTCTGATGGTGCTTCGACGAGACCGACCGCTCCGCCCCCTGCCGCCCGTCTGGGTCATGGCCCTCGCGCTCGTCGCCGTCGCCGCGAACCTCCGGATCGCGATCACGAGCGTCCCTCCGCTGCTCGACGCGATCTCCGCCGACCTCGGCCTCAGCCACGCCGCGGCCGGGGCACTCACGACCCTGCCGGTCCTCTGCATGGGGCTCTTCGCGCCCGTCGCGAGCCGGATCGCCCACCGCACCGGGGCGGCCGCTGCGGTGCTCGGAGCGGTCATCAGCATCCTCGTCGGCACGGCCAGCCGCTTCGCCGGCGACCACGTCGTCGTGCTCTACGCGGGGACCTTCCTCTGCGGCGTCGGGATCGCCGTCGCCGGCACACTGCTGCCGAGACTCGTCAAGACCTTCTTCCCACCCGAGCGGACCGGTCTCGTCACGGGCCTCTACATGCTCGCGATGATGGGTGGGGCGGCCCTCAGCTCGGCGCTCGCCGTGCCGCTCGCCGACCGACTCGGCAGCTGGCAGGCCTCGCTGGGTTCGTGGTCGGTCATCGCCCTCGTCGGTGCCCTCGCGTGGGCGCCGTTCACCCTGCGCGCCAACCCGCACCACACGCCGGACGAGGAAGGCCCGGGCCGGCTGCCGTGGCGGCACCACACGGCCTGGCTGGTCGCCGGCTACCTCACCCTGCAGTCGTGGTGCTTCTACTCGGCCGTCACGTGGCTCGCCCCGACGTACGTCGAGCACGGATGGTCACGGGGGTCTGCCGGCTACCTCGCCGCGGTCTTCAGCGGGGCCCAGATCGTCTCTGGCCTGCTCGGCCCCGTGGTCAGCGACCGCACCCGGGACATGCGCCGTCTCTTGTGGCTGGCCGCGGTGCTCGGGATCGCCGGCTCCGTCGGGATCTGGGTCGCACCACTCTCGGCGCCGTGGGTGTGGGCGGTCGTCACCGGGCTCGGCCAGGGCGCCGCCTTCTCCCTCGCGCTCGTGCTCCTCGTGCGCTACGCCCGCACCCCCGAGGCGAGCGGGCGCCTGACCGGCATGGCGTTCCTCATCTCCTACGGCCTCGCCTCGATCGGACCCCTGGCGATGGGGCTCGTGCGCGACGTCACCGGGAGCCTGTCGCTCGTCTGGGGCATCCTCGCCGCGATCGGGGTCGTCCAGCTCTTCGTCGTCCAGCGGCTGCGGCCCGACCTGCGCCGCGTGGAGTGAGCGCCACGTGAGGGTCGGGTGACGCCGGGACCGAACCGGTCGTTCGCCTCCCGACCCCCACATCTGGGGCTCGTGGTGCGCTTGGGACGAGCCAATTAGGGCGAAACGGCGTACAAAGGACGATTTGCCTGTGCAGAATGCTCGCCGGACGTGCTGACTGCAAGGAGACGGACGAATGCTGCCCCGCCACACCCCGCTGCCCGAGCGAGACCGCGACGTCGACCGCAGGACGACCGGGCGCCTGCTCTCCGGCCTCGTCGTGACGGCCCTCCTCGCCGGAGTGCCGGGACTCGCGACCGCGCCAACGGCAGCCGCGGCCTCCGTCACCGCCGTCGCGGCACCGTCCCTCGCCGCCGCCCCCACGGCGATCAGCCTGTCCGTCGTGGCGGGCCCGACCCGAGGCGGCACGACCGTCGAGCTGTCGGGCACCGGCGTGGGCGCGACGACGACGGCCTGGTTCGGCTCGACCGCCGTCACCCGCATCACGAAGGTCTCGAGCACCCGCGTCCGGGTCGTCACTCCCGCCCACCCCTTCGGCGTGGTCAACGTCCGCGTCGCCACCCCGGCCGGCACGTCGCCCATCTCGTCACGCGCGACCTTCGCCTTCGACGCCGTCCCGTCCGTGTCCTCCCTGTCGTCCCGCTCCGCCACGACGCGCGGCGGCACCACCGTGACGCTGACCGGCACCGGGCTCTACCGCACGAGCGCCGTGCTCTTCGGCACCACCCCCGCGGGGGGCCTCACCCGCCTGTCGGCGACGCAGGTCCGCGTCACGGTCCCGGCACACGCGGCGGGCGCCGTCGACGTCCGCGCCACGACGCCGGGCGGCACCTCCCCGGTGGCCTCCGGCGCCCGCTTCACCTACACCGCTCCCCCCGTCGTCACCCCGCCGATGGTGACGGGCCTCTCCGTCTCCGCCGGTCCGCTGCGCGGGGGCACGGTCGTGACCCTGACGGGCACCCGGTTCACGGGCGCGACCGCGGTGACCTTCGGCGCGACGACGGCCCGCTTCACGGTGCTGTCCGCGACCCAGCTCCGCGTCACCTCACCGGCCCGCCCCGCCGGCCTCGTCAACGTGCACGTCCGGACCGCCGCCGGCATCTCGTACGGCTACTCCGCGAACAGCTTTGCCTACGAAACGGTTCCGACCCTGACTGGGATCTCCTCCGCCTCGGGCCCCACGGCTGGTGGGGTCACCGTGACCCTGACGGGCACCGGTCTCAGCCGGGCCACGAGCGTCGCGTTCGGCTCCACGGCCACGACGAAGGTCGTGCCGGTCTCGGCGACCGCGCTCCGGGTCACGACGCCGGCGCGTCCCGTGGGGACCGTGGACGTACGCGTGACCACCCCGGGCGGCACCTCGGCCGTGACCTCACGAGCCCGTTACGGCTACCAGGCACCGCCGGCCGTCGCGTCGCTGTCGACCACCGCCGGACCGGTCCGTGGTGGCACCGTCGTCACGCTCACCGGGACCCGGTTCACGGGCGTGACCCGCGTCGACTTCGGCGGTACGCCCGCACGCTTCACCTTCGTGTCGGCCACAAGCATCCGGGCCACGACACCCGCCCACGCGGCCGGGGTGGTCGCCGTCACCGTGACGACCCCGTACGGCACGTCGCCCGAGCACACGTCGAGCACCTTCGCGTTCGACCCGGTCCCGGCCATCACCTCCCTGTCCCCCCAGACGGGTCCTCCGTCCGGGGGCACCGTCGTGACGCTGACCGGCACGGGTCTGAGCCGGGCGACCGCCGTCCGCTTCGGCTCGGTCGCGGCGACCAACCTCGTCCGCGTCTCAGCGACGACGCTGCGCGCCACGACGCCGCGCCACGCCTCCGGACCCGTCGACGTCCAGGTCACCACCCCGGGGGGCACCTCTGCCACCGGGGTCGGCGCCCGCTTCGCCTACGGCTCGCCTCCGGTCGTCGGCGCGCTGTCCGCCACGGCGGGCCCGCTCCGCGGCGGCACGGTCGTGACGATCACCGGCGCCCACCTGTCCGACGCCACCGCGGTCCGCTTCGGCGCCGTCGCCGCCACCGGTCTCGTGCGCGTCTCGGACACCAGCCTCCGGGTCACCGCCCCGGCGCAGCCCGAGGGGACGGTGTCCGTACGCGTCACCAATCCCAACGGCACGAGCCCCGAGTCCGCGGGCGGGCGGTTCACCTACGTCGGCGTGCCCGCCGTGTCCGCCCTGTCCGTCCCGGCGGGGCCGCTGCGCGGCGGCACCGTCGTCACCGTCACGGGCACCCGCCTCGGCCTCGCGACGGGCGTGGACTTCGGCGGCGTGGCCGGCACCGGGCTCGTCCGGGTGTCCGACACGACGCTGCGGGTCACGGCACCCGCCCAGGCCGTCGGCACGGTCGACGTCCGCGTCACGACTCCCGGCGGCGTGTCGCCGGCCGCCGCTGCCGCTCGGTTCACCTACCAGGCCGTGCCGACCGTCACGGCGGTCTCCCCCTCCCTGGCACCCACGAAGGGCGGCGGCACGGTCGTCCTCACCGGGACGGCCTACGACCGCGTCTCGTCCGTGACGTTCGGCGGCGTCGCCGCCACCGCGGTGACGCGCCTCTCGGCGACCCAGCTGCGGGTCACCCTGCCGGTCCACGCCGAGGCTGACGTGGACGTGCGCGTCACGACTCCCGGTGGCACCTCGCCCGTCGTTCCCGCGGGCCGCTTCAGCTTCCAGGACCCGCCCGTCGTCGCCTCGGTCTCGCCGGCCTCAGGTCCGCTGGCCGGTGGCACGGTCGTCACCCTGCGCGGCACGTCGTTCACCGACGTGCGCGACGTCCTCTTCAACGGTGTCGCGGCGACCTCGTTCACCCGGGTCTCGGTCACCCAGCTGACCGCGGCGGTCCCGGCCCGCATCGCCACTGGCCCGATCCCGATCCGCGTCACGACGCGCGCCGGCACCGTCGTGCGCACCGACGGCTTCACCTACGTCGCCGGCGCGACGCTGCGGTCCGGCCAGTGGCTCTCGTCCGGCACTGCGCTGCGGTCAGCCACGGGGGCGTACCTCGCAACGATGCAGGCGGACGGCAACCTCGTCATCAGCACCTCGTCAGGTGTCCGACGGTGGACGAGCGGCACGACCGGCGCAGGCAACCGCCTCGCGGTCCGAGCCGACGGCAACGTCGTCATGCTCCGCACCAACGGCACGGTCGCGTGGTCGAGCGGGACCACCGGCTGGACGGGCGGCCTGCTCACGCTGACCAACGACGGCCTGCTCCAGGTACGCCAGGGCACGACGACCGTGTGGGACCACCGTGGCTACCGCTACGACCGGATGCTGCCCGGCCAGGTGCTGCGCTCCGGCGAGTCGATCCTGTCGACGAGCAAGGCGTGGCTGCTGACGATGCGCACCGACGGCAACCTCGTGCTGACCTCCGCCGCCGGAGTGCGCCAGTGGGCGGCCTTCACGACGGGTGCCGGGAGCACGGCCACGATGCAGACCGACGGCAACTTCGTCGTGCGCAACTCGCGCGGGGTGACGCTGTGGTCGACCCGGACGAGCGGGAGCGGGTCGGTGGTGCGCGTGCTCGGCAACGCCAACGTCGCCATCTACCGCTCCACCACCGTCACCTGGGCCATCACCGGCGGCCCGGCACCCACCGGCTGGAAGTGCTACTCCCGTGCGACCCAGGACTGCATCGAGCGGTTCGGCTACTACGGCCAGCGCGCGTGGAACTACCCCGTCGACCCGTGGGGCAACAACTGCACGAACTTCTCCGCGTACCGCCTCTCGCGTGACGGGGTCAAGAACCCCGGCAACCTCGGCAACGCGACGAACTGGGACACGAACGCCCGGGCCAAGGGCTTCGCCGTCGACCAGAAGCCCCGCGTCGGCGACATCGCCCAGTGGAACTCCAACCACGTCGCGTACGTGGACTGGGTCAGTGCCGACGGCGACACCGTCGCGATCTCCGAGAGCGGCTACGGCGGAACGGTCCTCGGCGCGACGTACACGTCGATGAGCGGTCGGCGCATCCTCGAGCGAGGCGGCTACTCCTGGCCTTCGAACTTCATCCACTTCCGCTGACAGAGAGCCCTCGGGACCCCTGCGGTCCCGAGGCCTTGTCGCGTTGCCCGCGGGATGGGAGCCTGCGACGGTGACACGGACCATCTACGACGCCGTCGGCGGGATGCCCGCGCTCGTCGCCCTCGCTCACGCCTGGCACGAGCGCGTCCTCGTCGACCCCGTCGTGTCGCACGCCTTCTCGCACGGCTTCCACCCCGACCACACCATGCGGCTCGCGGCGTACTGGGCCGAGGCGCTCGGCGGCCCGCCCACCTACTCGGGCTCCGTGGCGAGCGAGTCGACGGTCGTGCGGCTGCACTCCGGCAACGGTCCGCACCAGGAGATGGACGAGCGGGCGCTCGAGTGCTTCGAGCGAGCCGTCGAGGACGCCGGACTCTCCGACGACCCGGACGTGCGCGACGCGCTCGTCGCGTACTTCAGCTGGGCGGTGGGCTACATGAGCACCTACCACGGATCGGCCGACGACGTGCCCGACGGCCTGACCGTGCCGCAGTGGTCGTGGGACGGCCTGGTGGACGGCACCGACTCCCGGGCGACGGCCTCGTCGGCTCAGCCCCAGTAGTCGTCGATCGCCGCGGGTCCCTCGTCGCCGCCGGCAGACGTACGCCGCTCGGTGACCGTGAGACGTCCCCGGTAGAAGAGCATCGGCCGGCCCGACTCACCGTCCTCGAGGTCGAGGACCCGGCCGACGACGACGTCGTGGTCCCCGGCGACGTGCACCTGCTCGACCGAGCAGTGCACGCGCATCAGCACGCCCGGGAGGCTCGGGCCACCATGGTGCGACGGCTCCCAGTCCAGGGAGTCGAACCGGGCGCCGCCGGCCGAGCCGAAGCGCGCGATGAGGTCGCGCTGCTCGTGCCCGAGCACGTTGACGGTGAAGCGCCCGTCGTCGCGCATGCGCGGCCACGACCGGCCGCGGTGGTCGGCGCAGAAGAGCACGAGCGGCGGGTGCAGGGAGACCGACGCGAACGACTGGCAGGCGAAGCCGACGGGCTCACCGCCCTCGGCGAACCCGGTCACGATCGTCACGCCCGTGGCGAAATGGCCGAGTGCGTGGCGCATCCGCTCCGGCGTCGGCTCACCCGTCTGCCCAGCCGTCATGCCGGATCCTGCCGCGGCCCGGGCTCACGCGCCTCGCCGAACGCCTGGACGAGCGCCGCGAGACGAGAGGCCTCCCGGCCGGCGAGCGGACCGTCGGCCTTCTGGATCGCCATGACCGCGACGGTGTCGCCGTCCTCGAGGTCGAGGGTGACCCAGGGCTCTCCCCCGCCGAACTGGATGCCGACGACCTCGGGCCACTCGAGCGTGCGGGTGAGCACGAGGTTGCGCACGACGAGCCCGGCGCGGCTCGGCACCGCGCGGATCGACGCGTACCGCCAGGCGAGGAAGGCGATCGCGACACCGAGTCCGAAGAACATGAGGCGGTCGCCGAGCCCCCACCGGCCGTCGACCTGCGCCGGCATGACGACGGCGATGATGCCGAAGACGGCGAGCGAGGACCAGACCACGCCGAGGGCGACGCCCCGTCCCCGCTTGGGCCGGAAGGGCGCCCACGCGGCGGAGTCGGCGGCGGGGTCGTGCTCCGGCCGGGAGGAGGGCTGCTGCGTCATCGGTTCACGTCCGTCGTCCCCGTCGTGCGTCACAGCCGGCAGGCGGCGATGTCGGTCACGAGGATCGCCCGCGCGCCCAGGTCGTAGAGCTCGTCCATGAGTCGGTTGCGCCCGATGCGAGGCACCATGGCACGCACGGCGACCCACGCCTCGTCCTGCATCGGCGAGACCGTGGGCGACTCGAGGCCCGGGGTCAGCCGGCAGGCCCGGTCGACGAGGTCCTTCGGGCAGTCGTAGTCGAGCATGACGTACGTGCGGGCCGTGATGACGCCGGCGATGCGCCGCTGGAGCACCTCGATGGCCTGGTCCTCGCCGGGGCGGTCGCCGCGGATGAGGACGGCCTCGGACTGCAGGATCGGCTCGCCGAACACCTCGAGGCCCTGCTGGCGCAGGGTCGTCCCGGTCTCGACGACGTCGGCGATGCAGTCGGCGACCCCGAGGGTGATGGCCGTCTCGACCGCACCGTCGAGGCGCACGACCTCCGCGGCGAGCCCACGAGCGGCGAGGTCGGAACGCACCAGACCGGCATACGACGTGGCGACGCGCTTGCCCGCGATGTCGTCGACGGTGGCCACGTGGCCGGGCTTGCCGGCATACCGGAAGGTCGAGGCGCCGAAGCCGAGCGACATGACCTCGACGGCGCTCGAGCCCGAGTCGAGCAGCAGGTCACGACCGGTGACGCCTGCGTCGACCGTGCCGGACCCGACGTAGACCGCGATGTCGCGGGGGCGCAGGTAGAAGAACTCGACGTCGTTCTCGGCGTCGGCGACGACGAGCTCCTTGGTGTCACGGCGTACGCGGTAGCCCGCCTCGCGCAGCAGCTCGACGGTCGCGTCGGAGAGAGAGCCCTTGTTGGGCACGGCGATTCGCAGCATGGAGTGAACAGTCCTCAGAGGTGGGAGTAGACGTCGTCGAGCGAGATGCCCTTGGCGAGCATGAGGACCTGCAGGTGGTAGAGGAGCTGGCTGATCTCCTCGGCGGCCTCGTCGTTCGACTGGTACTCGGCGGCCATCCACACCTCGGCCGCCTCCTCGACGATCTTCTTGCCGATCGCGTGGACGCCGGCGTCGAGCTGCGCGACGGTGCCCGAACCCTCGGGTCGCGTCTGCGCCTTCTCGGCCAGCTCGGCATACAGCTGCTCAAAGCTCTTCACGGTGCCCCAGCCTACGGGCCGTGCAACCGTGTCCCGGACGGTGCTCACGTCGTGGCGACGCCGTGGAGGGCGACGACGGTCGCGACGGCCGCCGACGCGGCCTCGTGGCCCTTGTCCTCGGCGGATCCGGGGAGCCCGGCGCGGTCGAGCGCCTGGGCCTCGTCGTCGCACGTGAGCACGCCGAAGCCGATCGGCGTGCCCGTGCGCACCGAGACGTCGGTGATGCCGACGGTCGCGGCCTGGCAGACGTAGTCGAAGTGTGGCGTGCCGCCGCGGATGACGACCCCCAGCGCGACGAGCGCGTCGTAGCGGTCGGCGAGGGTCGCGCACGCGACCGGCAGCTCGAACGTCCCGGGGACGCGCACGACGTCGACGTGCGTGACCCCGGCATCCGCGAGGCCACGACGCGCGCCGTCGAGGAGGCCGTCCATGACCACGTCGTGCCAGCTCGCCGCGACGACGGCGACCCGCAGCCCGGTGCCGTCGGTGCTGATGGTGGGGGCGCCGTCCTTCATGCCGTCTCCTTGCCGTGCCGGTCGGTGGGGACCGGGATGTCGTGGCCCATGCGCTCACGCTTGGTCGTGAGGTACTGCTCGTTGTCTGCGCCCATCGGTCCGTGGAGCCGCTCGACCGCGACGACGTCGAGCCCGAGGTGGCGCAGTGCCGCGACCTTGTTGGGGTTGTTCGTCAGGAGGACGACCTGCGTCGCACCGAGGTCGTGCAGGATCGCCGCACCGGCGGCGTACTCCCGCGCGTCGACCGGAAGGCCGAGAGCCGTTTGGGCATCGACGGTGTCGGCGCCGCCGTCCTGCTGGGAGTACGCGCGGAGCTTGTCGACGAGCCCGACCCCCCGGCCCTCGTGACCGCCGAGGTACACGACGACGCCGCCGTCGCGCCCGACGCGCGCCAGCGATGCCTGCAGCTGGGGTCCGCAGTCGCAGCGCAGCGACCCGAACGCGTCGCCGGTCAGGCACTCGGAGTGCAGGCGCGTGACGACGGGCCCGCTGCGGCCGCGGCCCTGCAGCCCGCGCGGGCTGACGAGGGCGACGTGCTCGTCGCCCGTCAGGGTGTCGCGGTAGCCGTGGGCGGTGAACGTGCCGTGCACCGTCGGGATGCGGGTGGTCGCGAGGCGCTCGACCCGGTCGAGGCGCTGCCGGTGGTCGATGAGCTGCTCGATGGTGATGACGGGCAGGCCGAACTCGCGGCCGAGCCCGACGACGGCGTCGAAGCGCATCATCGTCCCGTCGTCGTGGACGAGCTCACCGATGACCCCGACCGGCGAGAGGCCCGCGAGCCGGGTCAGGTCGACCGCCGCCTCGGTGTGACCGGGGCGGGTCAGGACGCCACCGTGGCGGGCGCGCAGCGGCAGGATGTGCCCGGGTCGGATGAGGTCGGCGGGCACCGAGTCGACGTCGGCGAGCACCCGGACGGTGTGCAGGCGGTCGGCCGCGCTGATGCCCGTGGTGACCCCTGACGCCGCATCGACGGACACGGTGTAGGCGGTCCGCAGCGGGTCGCGGTTCTCGGCGACCATGAGCGGCAGCTCGAGCCGGTCGGCGATCTCGTCGGGCATCGGCGCGCAGAGGTAGCCGGACGAGTGGCGGATGGTCCATGCCATCCAGTCCTCGGTGGCGGTCTCCGCCGCGAGGACCAGGTCGCCCTCGTTCTCGCGGTCCTCGTCGTCGAGGACGAGGACGGGCCGGCCGGCCTGGAGGGCCTCGAGGGCCTCCTCGACGGTGGAGAGGGTGGTCATGACTCGACCTCCTGTCGGTCGGTCTGTCGGTGGCTGAGCAGTCGCTCGACGTACTTCGCGATGACGTCGACCTCGAGGTTGACGACGTCGCCGACCCCCTTGTGCCCGAGCGTCGTCAGGTCGAGCGTCGTGGGGATGAGCGAGACGCCGAACGCGTCGTCGCCGACGTGGGCGACGGTGAGCGAGACCCCGTCCACCGTGATCGAGCCCTTCTCGACCACGTATGCCGCGAGGCCCGGTGGGAGCGTGAAGTCGACCGTCTCCCAACGGTCCCCGGGCGTTCGCGCCGTGATGGTGGCAGTCCCGTCGACATGGCCCTGCACGACGTGACCACCGAAGCGACCGTCGGCCGGCATCGCGCGCTCGAGGTTGACGCGGTCACCGGGGGCCAGGGCCCCGAGACTGCTGCGGTCGAGGGTCTCGGCCATGACGTCGACCGTGAAGCCCGCGGCGTCGTGCTCGGTCACGGTGAGGCAGACGCCGTTGACGGAGATGGAGGCGCCGTGGGTGGCGTCGCTGACGACGAGGGGGCCGTGGATGCGCAGCACGGCCGAGTCGGCGCCGTGCTCGATGGCGGCCACGGTTCCGAGCTCCTCGACGATTCCGGTGAACATGACTGTCTCCTCAGGGTTCTGCGTGCACTCGCGGGTGGGCGCCGGCGTGGATGCGGACGTCTCCCCCGACGACCGTCACGTCGACGAGATCGAGGCGTCGGACGTCCGCGATGGAGGTGATGCCGAGGTCGGCCACGGCAGCGCGGCCCGAGCCGAGCAGCGCCGGGGCGACGTAGGCGTAGACGTCGTCGACGAGACCGGCGCGGAGGAACGCCGCGGCGAGCGTGGGGCCGCCCTCGAGCCAGACGTCACGGATTCCGCTGTGCCACAACCGGCCCAGTGCCTCGCTGGGGTCGCGAGTGGTCAGGTGCAGCACCTCCCCCGGAGCGTCGTGGAGGCGCGCTCCGGCCGGAAGTGGACGCTCTCCCATGACGACGCGAAGGGGCTGGCGCGGCGCCAGCCCGCCACCCGGCATACGCACGGTGAGACGGGGGTCGTCGGCGAGCACGGTGCCCGTGCCGACGAGGACGGCGTCGCGGGTCGCACGCAGCGCGTGGACGTCGGCGCGAGCCGCCTCTCCCGTGATCCACTGGCTGCTCCCGTCGGCGGCCGCGCTCCTGCCGTCGAGGGTCGTGGCGAGCTTCCACGTGACGAGCGGTCGGCCGAGGGCCACGCTGCGCGCCCAGCGGTCGTTGAGCGTGGCCGCCTCGTCGGCGAGCACACCTCCGGTCACGTGGATGCCGGCGGCGTGCAGCACCTCGGCGCCTCCCGCGGCGTCCGGGTTCGGGTCCGACTGAGCGAAGACGACCCGCGCAACACCCGCCTCGACGAGGGCCTCCGCGCAGGGACCGGTGCGGCCCGTGTGCGAGCACGGCTCGAGCGTCACGTAGGCGGTCGCCCCCCGGGCCGCGGAGCCTGCGGAACTCAGGGCCTCGATCTCGGCGTGCGGCGTGCCGGCCCCGTGGTGGTGGCCCTCGCCGACGACCAGGGCGCCGTCGGCCGCGACGATGACACAGCCGACCCGCGGGTTGGGGTCGGGCCACGGCCCGGATGCGGCGAGCCGGAGGGCTCGTCGCATCCATGCCGGGGCGGCCGTGTCACCCATGGGTCAGCTCGACGTCCCGGTCAGCTGCGGCTCGACGTCGCGTTCGGCGACCCGTGACACCTTGACCCACTGGGTGAAGCCGTAGATGACGAAGAGGCCGTAGAAGGTGTACAGCACACCGGTCGGCACGTAGTCGGTCGCGAAGGCGAACGGCACGCCGACGAGGTCGACAGCGATCCAGGCCAGCCAGAACTCGTTCCAGCCGCGCGCCATGGCGTACGTCGCGACGATCGAGCCGACGAAGATCCAGGCGTCGCACCAGTAGAACCACCACTCGGGCGTGAAGAACGGGTTCGGCGAGAGGTTCCACAGCCAGACGAAGGCCTGGTGCACGACGACCGTGCCGACGAGCCAGAAGACGACGACGGCGACGCGCTCGCGGCTCGTGGCCCAGCGAGGCGTGATCGCCACACCGCTCGAGTCGTCGGCGTGGTTGAGCCTGCGGACCTGCGACCAGCGCCACCAGCCGTAGATGCTCGTGATGATGAAGAAGACCTGCCGGCCGGCCTGACCGAAGAGCGGGATGCGCTCGTCGGCCCCGAAGACGGCACCGAGGTAGACGAAGAACAGCATGATGTTCGCGAGGATCCCCACCGGCCAGGCCAGGACCCACCGGCGCATGCCGAGGTAGGCGGACGCGAGCCCGATGAGGACACCGATGAGCTCGAGCCAGTGCAGCTGGTACTGGCCGATCGGGATGGTGGCGTCGATGGCCTGTTGGAAGACGTTCTTCGTCTCGTCGGCCAGAGCAAGAGCCTGCATGTGGTGTTCGTCCTTGGTCGTTCGTCGTGGCACGGACGAACTCCGGGGTGACTCCACACGCCCACGCGGTCCGGACCCGGACGGACGATGCCGACGGCCCAGGCCACGACGGCCTGTTTCGTGCTGCCTCCCATCCGGACTTTCACCGTCGGTCCCGGAATTTCACCAGGTCAACCGGCCGCTGGATGCGGTCGGGTCGCGGACTTTAACCGCCGGCTCGGAATTACACCGACCCCGGAGCACGTAGAGCCAGTATGCACCCGCTTCCGTCGGCCGCGCACGCCGCGACCGCGTGATGGCCGCCACGGCAGCCGCGCCTGCCGTCCGTGACGGCGGCGCCCATGCGGTCAGGAGCACGGCCGCGCGACGGAGAATCGCTCCCGGACACCGTGTCGAAATCGCCCGTCCCCGTTCGTGTAGTAGGCATGACGCGGACAACAGGGTCCGCCGGACAGAAGGAGCCAGTCGTGGCCGAGTACCTCCTCTACTTCAACCAGCAGTGGGTGGGCGACCACTCCGAGGACTGGTTCCGCGGTCGCGGACCTCTCGCGATGGCGACCGTCGACGAGATGAAGGCTGCCGGCGTGTACGTCTTCGCCGGGGGTCTCGAGGAGGAGGATGGTCCCGTCTACCACGCCGATCCCTCCAGCGGCAGCGTGATGATCACCGACGGTCCCTACGTCGAGACGAAGGAGTTCCTCGGTGGCTTCGCCATCGTGGACGTGCCCGACGACGAGACCGCCAAGATGTGGGCCGGGAAGATCGCCGAGGCCTGCGGTTGGCCCCACGAGGTCCGCCGCTTCAAGCCGCAGCCGAAGGTCGACTGACCGCGGCGGGTCGCCGCGGCCGTCGGGTCAGTGCCGGTGCGTGAGAGCCAGCGCGCGCAGCTCGTCGACAGCGGCCGCGGCGTCCTCGGCGCCGTAGACCGCTGAGCCGGCGACGAACACGTCGGCTCCCGCCTCGGCGCACTGCTCGATCGTGTCGGCGCTGACGCCACCGTCGACCTGGATCCAGATCTCGCCGCCGTGGCGGCGCACCGCCTCGCGCACCTGGCGCACCTTGGGCATCTGGTCGGCCATGAAGGACTGCCCGCCGAAGCCGGGCTCGACCGTCATGACGAGCACCATGTCGAGGTCGGGCAGCAGGTCCTCGTAGGGCGCGAATGCCGTCCCGGGCTTGAGCGCCATCGACGCTCGAGCACCCGCGGCGCGCAGCGTCCGCGCCAGCGCGCGAGGGTCGCGTGCCGCCTCGACGTGGAAGGTCACCGACTGGCACCCCGCCTCGGCGTAGGCCGGCGCCCACCGGTCGGGGTCCTCGATCATGAGGTGCGCATCGATCGGGATCGGGCTCACCGCGAGCAGCGCCTCGACGACGGGCAGCCCGAGAGTGAGGTTCGGCACGAAGTGGGCGTCCATGACGTCGACGTGCGCCCAGTCGGCGTTCGAGATGCGCCCGAGCTCCGCCTCGAGGTTGGCGAAGTCGGCGGACAGGATGCTCGGTGAGATCTGCACGCGCACAGCCTAGGGGCGGGTGGCGGGCGTCAGGCACCGCCCTTGGTCCACACCGAGACGTGCGACTCCGACTCCGCCGTGAAAGGAGTGCGGTCCCAGTCCGCCCAGCGGTGCGTCAGGGTCAGGCTCGCGATGCGCGCCATGAGGTCGAGCTCCGACGGCCACACGTAGCGGTGCGCCGAGGCGGCATACCTCGCCAGCTCCCGACCCTGTGCGTCCTGTTGCCCCTCCCGGACGTAGTGGTGCGAGACCGACAGCTGCGACACGACGTCGACGGTGTCGAAGCCGACGTGGCGACTCCCGACGTGGAAGGGTACGGCGGTCTGGCCCGGCGGCATCCGACGCAGCTGCGGCACGAAGACCTCGACGACGAAGCACCCTCGAGGTGCAAGCTGTTCGGCGACGGTGCGGAAGCACTCGACCTGCTCGTCCTGGGTCAGCAGGTTCGTGATGGTGTTGTAGACGAGGTACGCGAGGCGGTAGCCGCTGCCCACCCGGGTGGTCGCCATGTCACCGATCGTCACCGCCAGCCGGTCACCACCCGGCTTGCGTCGCAGCTGCGCCACCATGGCCTCCGAGACGTCGATGCCGTGCACCTCGACGCCGCGCTCCGCGAGCGGCAGCGCGACCCGTCCCGTGCCGATCGCGAGCTCGAGGGCCGGCCCCTCCCCGGCGAGCTCGTGGAGCACGTCGACCGTGGGACCGAGGACGGCCGGCGCGAACATGTGGGCCGATCCCGCGTCGTACGTCGGTGCGACCTTCTCGTCGAAGGAGCTGGGCTCGAGGTCGTCGGTCGCGTATGCCGCCACGGCCCCACCATGCCCATCGCCAGGTCCGCGCGCGAGCGCTTTTCGGGCCTACCGCTTGCGCAGCAGGGCGAAGAACATGGCGTCGGTGCCATGGACGTGCGGCCAGAGCTGGACGTAGGGCCCCTCGCCGAGACCCGGCAGCTCGCGTCCGGAGGCGTCGACGAAGAGCGGGCGTGCGTCGACGAGCTCGACGTCGTCGCGCCGCTTGAGGATGTCGGTGACGACGAAGCGCGTCTCGTTGAGGTGCGGGCTGCACGTCGCGTAGCCGACGAGGCCCCCGGTCGCGGTGGCCTCGATGCCGGACTCGAGCAGCTCGCGCTGCAGCCCGGCCAGGGCGGCCACGTCGCCGGGGCCACGCCGCCAGCGCGCCTCGGGTCGTCGTCGCAGGGCTCCGAGACCCGTGCACGGGGCGTCGATGAGGACGCGGCTGAAGCCGCCCGGTTCGAGCTCGCCGAGCTCCCGGCCGTCTCCGTGTCGCACCTTGAGGCTCGTGTCGAGCTCGCGCGCCTCGGCACGAGCCGCGGCCAGGGTCTGCCAGACGAGGTCGGCACGGTGCTCGCTGATCTCGTTGGCCACGAAGGGGATCCGTCGCTCGATGGCGAGGGCTGCGAGCAGTCCCGCCTTGCCGCCAGGGCCTGCGCAGAGGTCGAGCCACCGCTCGTGCTCGGCGGCCCCACCCTCGGTGTCGGCGGCAGCGAGGGCGAGGACGAGCAGCTGCGAGCCCTCGTCCTGGACCGCGGCCCGCCCGTCGCGTACGGCAGAGATGGCTCCCGGGTCCCCCTCCGGCAGCGTCGCACCGACGGGGCTGAGCCCGGAGCGCTCCGCGCCGGCGTCCTCGAGCTCGTCGAGCGAGGCGAGGCCGGGTCGCGCGACGAGCGACACCTTGGCGGCGGCGTTGTCGCTCTCGAGCAACGCCGTCAGCGACTCCTCGACGTCGTCCGGACCTGCGGCGCCGTGCCCGATCAGGGCGGCCCGGAGTGCCTTGGCGATCCACACGGGGTGCGACGTGCGCAGCGCCAGGCGCTCGACCGGGTCGACGACGTCGCGAGTGACCAGGTCGATCCACTCGTCCGGCTCGCGCTCGCTGATGCGCCGCATGACGGCGTTGACGAAGCCGGCCGCGCCGGCCCCGTTGACCTGCCGGGCCAGGGCCACGGTCTCGTCGACGGCCGCATGGCTGGGGACGCGCATGCCGAGCAGCTGGTGCGCACCGAGCCGCAGGGTGTCGAGCACGTTGGCATCGATCTTGTCGACGGGCCGACCCGCGGCGGACGCGATGATCGCGTCGTAGAGGCCGGAGAGTCGCGTGGCCCCGTAGACGAGCTCGGTGGCGAAGCCGGCGTCCCGCCCGCTGATCCGCTTGTCGCGCAACAGCTTCGGCAGCGTGAGGTTGGCGTAGGCGCCGTCGGCGACCTCACGCATCGCGGTGTAGGCGGCGAGCCGGGGCGCATCTGTGCGCCGGGCCCGCTCGGACGGTCGCTGCTCGGAACGGTGGCCGGCAGAGCGCTCGCGAGCCTGCGGCCGCTGGCGCTCTCCGCGGCGCCCGTCGCCCGGTCGACCGCCGCCCCGTCGCTCGTCACTCATCGCCGACCCCCTCCCCTGCCTCGATGCGCGTGCCTCGGGCCCAGTCTGCGGCCGCCATCGGCTTCTTGCCGTGCGCCTGCACCGTGCCCAGACGGATCGGGTCGCTGCCCGTGCCGACGAAGACGGCCTTCTTCGTCACGAGGAGCGTGCCGGCTCCGAGCGGGGCGGAGTCGGGGACCTCTCCGGCGTCGACCACGTTCACCGGCGAGACCTTGAGCCGCTCGCCGCGGAAGGTGGTCCACGCGCCCGGCGCGGGCGTGCAGCCGCGCACGAGCCGGTCGACAGCGGTCGCCGGACGCGTCCACACGATGCGGGCGTCCTCGACCTCGATCTTCGGTGCGAGCGAGACGCCCTCGGACGGCTGGGGGACGGCCACGAGGTCGCCCGACTCGAGGCCGTCCAGGGTCGCGACGAGCAGGCCGGCCCCGGCTCCCGACAGCCGACCCAGCAGGTCGCCGGCGGTGTCGGTGGGCCGGATCGTCTCGGTCATGACGCCGAGCACCGGCCCGGTGTCGAGACCGCGCTCGATGACGAACGTCGACGCACCGGTCACCTCGTCGCCGGCCATGATCGCGTGCTGGACCGGTGCCGCGCCACGCCAGGCGGGCAGGAGCGAGAAGTGCAGGTTGATCCAGCCGAGACGCGGGATCGCGAGCGCGACGGGTGGGATGAGGTTGCCGTAGGCCACGACCGGGCACGCGTCGGGTGCGAGAGCCGTGAGGGCGTCGAGGAAGTCGGGGTCCTTGACGCGCGTCGGGGTGAGCACCGGGATCCCGAGCTCCTCGGCCCGGCGACGGACGGGCGAGGCCTCGAGCCGCCGACCACGGCCCGAGGGTGCGTCGGGGCGGGTGACGACGCCGACGAGCTCGTGGCTCGAGGACGCGATGGCATCGAGGCTCGGCACCGCCGCCTCGGGGGTGCCTGCGAAGACGACTCTCATCTCACATCGCCCGGCCGAAGGTCGAGTGCGGGCTGATCCGTACCTCGGGCGGGTCCTCGGCGAACCACTCCGCCGCACGGATGGCCCGCATCGCCTCACGGCGCGCCTCGGGGTCGAGCCGGTCGAGGAAGAGGATGCCGTCGAGGTGGTCGGTCTCGTGCTGGACGCAGCGGGCGAGCAGCTGCGTGCCCTCGAGCACGACGGGTTCGCCCCACATGTTCTGCCCCTTGGCCACGACCGACAGGGCCCGCTTGGTGTCGAACGCCAGGCCGGGGATCGAGAGGCACCCCTCGGGACCGTCCTGCTCGTCGTCGGAGAGGTCGAGGACGGGGTTGACGAGGTGGCCGAGCACGCCGTCGACCCAGTAGGTGAAGACGCGGAGGCCGACTCCGATCTGGGGGGCCGCGAGGCCGGCGCCGGGGGCGTCGAGCATCGTGTCCTCGAGGTCCTTGACGAGCACGCGCAGCTGCTTGTCGAAGTCGGTGACCTCGGCGGCGGCGGTCCGCAGGACCGGGTCACCGAAGAGTCGGATGTCCTTGATCGACACAGGTCTCCAGGGGTCGGGAAGGCGTGGGGCGCCGCCAGTCTAGGACCGCGACGGCTCGTCGGCCGCCGCACCGGTGGCGTCACGGGTCGCGTCACGGGTCGCGTCACCGGTCGCGTCACCGGTCGCGTCACCGGTCGCCACGCCCGCGGCGGGTCCGACCGCGGCTGGGTCCTCGCTGCTGCGGCCCAGCTCGCGCACCGAACGGGACAGCAGGGCAGAGAGGGAGACGACGACGTAGACGCCGGCGCTGACGAGCATCAGCACCTCGGTGTCGACGGTCGTCGCCAGCCAGCCGTAGAGGAACGTCCCGATGGGGATGGCGACGAACGACCCGAGGGCGTCGTAGCTCGAGACCCGCGACAGCACCTGGACGGGGACGTGCTCGTGCAGGGCCGTGCTCCACCCGACGCCGAAGACCTCCACCGCGGCCCCGGCGAGGAAGAACCCGATGGCGACGGGCACGATCGCCGGCGCGGCGCCCAGGAGCACCATGGGGACGGCGAGCACGCAGATGGCGAGCATCCCGGCGCGCAACGGTCGCCGCAGCTGCAGCCGCAGCATGACGAGGGTCATCAGGACGGTGCCGACGGCCTCGGCGCTGAGCACGATGCCCCACCCTGCTTCGCCGATCGAGGCCGTCGACTTGGCGATGAGCGGACCGAGCACCCCGATGACGCCGGCGTGGATGGCGTTCGTCAGCCCGAATGCGAGGACGATGACCCAGAGCCACTCGCGGCGGGTGAACTCGCTCCACCCCTCGCGCAGCTCGCGCACCATCGAGTGGTGCGGCCCACCCGCCTCCTGGGACCGGCGGGGCAGACCGACGCGCGTCAGGCAGACGATGGCGACGGCATACGTCAGCGCGTCTGCGGCCAGGGCCCACCCGGGTCCGACGCCGACGACGAGCAGGCCGGCGATCGCCGGTCCGATGATGGACAGGCCGCTGCGGCTGAAGGACAGCAGGGCGTTGGCCTGCTGGAGCCGGGAGCGGTCGACGACGAGCGGGACCATGCCCATCATCGCGGGCATGGTGAACGCCGACACGGCGCCGTTGACGCCCTCGATGACGGTCACCTGGGTCAGGGTCGCGTCGCCGCTGATGATGAGGTACGCCGCGAGCGCCTGGGTCAGGCACGTGAGGACGTGCGAGACCTGGAGCACGACGATGCGCGAGAAGCGGTCGGCGACGACTCCACCCACGAGGAGGAAGACGACCATCGTCAGGGTGCGCACCCCGAGCACCTGCGCGAGGGCCGCCGCCGACTGGTCGATGTGGAGGACGGCGAACGCGAGGGCGACGGGCACCATGACGTTGCCGGCCGTCGAGACCGTGCGCGCCGTGAAGTACCACGCGAACCTGCTGTCGGACAGGGCACCCATCGACTCGCGGACCTTCATGAGCTCTCGCTCCCGTCCCGGAGCCGGAACGCAGCCACGGACAGGGCGGCCCGGACGGTGCCCTCGGTGCGCGGCGGGCGCGCCGACGCGTGCAGCAGGGCGCTCGCCTCGTCGACGAGCGTCGTGACCTGCTCCCAGACCTCCGGCTCGACCCAGAGGTCGGCGTCAGTGAAACGGCTCGGCGCGCCGGGAGCGAGCTCGAGGTAGCGCCGCGGGATCATCTCGGCGAACACGCGCACATAGGCGAGCCGGTCCTCGTCACGAGTGCCCGGCGGACGCACGACCGGCGCGTCCCACGCGTGGCGGTACTTCTTGGCCTTGCCGCCGCGCACCGTCTCCTCCGCGGCGACCTCGAGCAGGCCTGCGGCGTGCAGCAGGCGCAGGTGGTAGCTGGCGTTGGCCTGGGTGACGTCGAGCTCGCGCGCGACCTCGGCGGCACTCAGCTCGGCGCCGGTCAGCAGCGAGAGCATCTGCAGCCGCAGCGGGTGGGCCGTGGCGCGCAGGTCGCTGATCCGCTCTTCCTCCAAAGACATGTTTGGGAGTATGCCGTCCGGCCGGGCCAACCGTCAAGCATTCCTTTGGAGGTCGTCCCTGACGATGGGTCGGGAAACCTCAGCCCTGACCGTAGGCGAGGTGCACGACGCCGCTGTCGTAGGCCTCGGTCTCGAGCAGGCGCAGTCCCGAGACGGCCTCGTCGGTGAAGAGCCGCTCCCCCGCGCCGAGGACGACGGGGAAGACGAAGAGGTGCAGGCCGTCGACGAGCCCGTCCCGCAGCATGGCCCGGACGAGCGTGCCGCTGCCGCTGACGTAGAGCGAGCCGTCGACCTCGTCGCGGAGCGAGCGGAGGGCGTCCGCGTCGTACGGGCCGATGACGCGGGAGTTGTTCCAGTCGGGGTCGCGCAGCGTCGAGGAGACGACGTTCTTGCGGGCACCGTTGAAGAAGGCCGCACCGGGGTCGTCGTCGTCGCTGCGCGCCGACCAGGCCGGGGCGAACATCTCGTACGTCCGCCGCCCGAGGAGCAGCTCGGAGCCCGGGCCGGTGAGCCGCGCGATGGCCTCGCCCATCCTCGGGTCGAAGGGGAACTCGGCCGTCCAGCTCGGGCTCTCGTACACCCCGTCGAGCGAGATGAACTCGTGGACCTCGATGCGTCCCATGTGGTGCCTCCTGTCAGTCGGTGCTGTTCGGTCGTGCTGTTCGGTGGTGGTCAGTCGTTCGGCTGGTCGTCGCGCTCGACGTCGAAGGTGAAGCCCTGGGCCCGCAGCCGCTCGACGAGGACCTCGCCGAGGGCCGTGGCGGGCGTGCAGACACCGGCCCGGCGCGGCAGGCCCTCGTCCAGCGCCAGGGCGAGCGCGGTCTGTCCGAGCATGACCGCCGTACCGCCGTAGCCCGGGTCGTAGTCGGCGCCGACCCGCGTGCGGTAGCGCGCACCCGTCGTCGTCGTGGAGCGGATCTCGAGGCGGAAGCGTCCGGCGGCCTGCGCCTCGGGGCTCGGGCCCTCGCCCGGCTTGGGCAGGAAGCGGTCGATGACGGCCCGCGTCGGACGGAACGCCATACCGGCCACGACGCCGCCGAGTCCGACCGCCATCCCGCCGGCCAGGACCGGCGACATCGGGCCCGAGCCGAAGTCGGTCGCCTCGCGGTAGCGCAGGTCGCGACCGTAGGACCAGTCGGTCAGCGTGTTCGACAGTCGCACGATCCGGGTGTTGAACGCCGCCATGACGAACGGCCCGGTCCATCGTCCCGTCGACGGGTCGCGGTCGACGGGCACGAGCCGGCGCAGCCGATCGAGGACACCGCTGGACGCCCGGCGACCCGAGGACGGCTCCTCGGCGCGTCGGGGGCTCAACGCGTACGAGTCGCCGAGCACGCGGCGGGCGCCGGCGTCCGCCCGGGCCGTGATGGCCTGCTGTCGGGCGGAGTCGATGGTGCCGCCGGAGAAGCCACCCTTGAGCGACCGGACGAGCAGCGTCGTCTCGGCGAGCGTGCCCTCGCCGTCCGCGGCCACGCGCTGGGCCGTCGTCAGGACGCCGAGGTCGGAGGGGATGGAGTCGAAGCCGCACGCGTGCACGACGGCGGCGCCGGTCTCGCGGGCCCGGGCGTCCAGCTCGTCGAGGGACCACCGCACGAAGAGCACCTCACCCGTGAGGTCGGCGTAGTGCGTCCCCGACTCGGCGCAGGCCCGCGCCACCTCCTTGCCGTACGTCGCGTACGGGCCGACCGTCGTGGCGAGCACGCGCGTGCGCCCGGCGAGGGAGCGGAGCGCGGGAGCGTCCGTCGCGTCCACGGCCACGAGCTCCCAGGCGGCCGCGGCCCGCCCGAGCTCGACGCGCAGCGCCTCGAGCTTGGGACGCGACCTGCCCGCCAGAGCGATCCGGACGTCAGGCCCCGCGTGGGCGGCGAGGTGGGCGGCGGTCAGTGCCCCGACGAAGCCGGTGGCGCCGTAGAGGACGATGTCGAGCTCGCGTTCGGGCATGCCGTCACTCTGTCACGGCGGCGTGCCCGAGACGCCTCGGAGACGCGACGGCAGGTCAGAACGTGTCGAGCGGGTCGACCCGCACGGCCACGACGTCCGTTTCCTTGCGAGCCGAACGGAAGGCCTTGAGCGCCAGCAGGGCCCGGGTCAGCGACTCGGTCTCGGAGGCCGGCACGCGGACGAGCACGTGGTGGTCGGCGACGGCACGTTCGAGCTCCCCGTCGGCCGGGGCACGGCGGGGAGGTGCACCCGCGTGCGAGAGCCGGACCGGGCCGAGCACCTGGGCGACGTCGGGCAGGTCGGCCTGTCCGAGCGCCTCCTCGAGCGGGCGCCGGCCACCGGTCAGCTGGGCCACGCGCACGGCCGGCGGAAGGCCGAGCTCACGCCGCTCCGCCAGCTCGCGGGCCGCGAGCCAGGCGGGGTCCCACCGCACGAGCGCCTCGACGGCCGGCAGCGCCACGGCCTCCGGGGCGCCGCTCAGCACCACGGCACGCCCCTCGCGGGCCAGTGCCGCCGCGGCCATCCACCGCCGCACTGCCTCGAGCGGCGCGTCGAGCACGGGCAGGTCCAGGCTCGCCCACGCATCGAGCAGCAGCACGGCGGTGTAGCCGCCGTCGGCGACCGGCTCGGCCCCCGGCGTCGCGATGACGAGGGACGGCTCGCGCCCGACGACGGCGAGCACCTCGCCGGAGCCCGACGTGTGGACCGGGAAACCCGGGAAGGCGCGCCCGATCTCCTCCGCCGTGCGCCGGGCGCCCGTGATCGAGGAACGCAGCCGACGCGAGCCGCAGTGGCCGCACTCGAAGCCGTGGCCGCTCAGCGCCAGGCCGCACCACCGGCAGGCCGGGGCCGTCCCGGAGGCTCCGAGCGCCACCGGCCCCTGGCAGCGCACGCACCGCACCGGAGTGCGGCACTCGGCGCAGCTGAGCGACGGCAGGTAGCCGCGGCGCGGCACCTGGACGAGGACCGGTCCGTCGACGAGGGCGTCCTTGGCGACGCGCCACGCGCGTGAGGGGATGTGGGCCCGGGAAGCCGGGCCGTCGCGCTCCTCGTCGACCCCCTCACCGGCGATGGTGACGCGTGGTGCGGCCGCGCGCACGGTCGCGGCATCGGCCTCGACCGGCACGAGCGCGCCCGCCTCGACGGCCACCTGGACGCGCAGGCTCCGCCCGAACCCTCCGGTGAGCAGGGCGGCGCCGGTCGCGGACGCCCTCAGCCCGAGCACGACGCCCACGTGGTGGTAGGGCGCCCGCGGCTCGGCGAGCAGGTCGTCGCCGTCGTCCCACCACGCGACGAGGCCGAGGTCGTGGACGGGGGCGAAGGCGGCCGCGCGCGTGCCGATGACGACCCGGACGTGGCCGCGGAGCACCTTGAGCCAAGCGGTGTAGCGCGCCTGCGGACCCTGGTCCGAGGTGAGCCGCACGTGGCGCCCCTTGCCGAGCACGGCGGTCAGGGCGGCGTCGAGCCGGTCGACGTCCCGGTGGTCGGGCACGACGACGAGCGCGCCCCGGCCCGCGGCCAGTGCCGTGGCCACGGCGACGGCGAGCGCCGCCGGCCAGTCCGCGTCTCCTGCGCGTCCCGGCAGGGCGGTCCACGCCGCGGCGGGACCCTCCCCGGAGGCGACCCGACGCAGCCACGCCGGCCCGGCCGGGTAGGCCGCCCACGCACCGGGGTCGGGTGCTGCGAGCTCGTCCTGGGGCGGGCACTCCATCGGGAGGTTGCGCTCGGCCGTGGCGTGGCGCTTGGGCACCGCGAGGCGGAGGACGTCGCTCAGGGTGCCGGCATACCGGTCGGCGACGGCGCGGCAGAGGGCGAGGACCTCGGGGGTCAGCACCGGCTCGGCGCTGACGACCCGGCGCAGCGGCGTCAGCCGGCCGTCGTGCAGGGGCTGGTCCCGCCGCTCGACGACGAAGCCGTCGAGCTCGCGACCCGAGAAGCGCACCCGCACGCGCGCGCCGGGCACGGCGTCGGCATCGAGCTCCTCGGGTACGGCGTACTCGAAGACGCGGTCGAGGTGCGCCAGCGGGGTCTCCACGACGACGGCAGCGACCGGCCGTCCGGCCGGTCGCTGCTTGGTCTCGTCGTCGCCCACGGGGGCGAATCTAGCCTCAGCCGGAGACGGCCGTGCGCAGGGCCTCGATGCGGTCGGTGCGCTCCCACGTGAACGGGTTCTCGACGCCGTCGGCCTTGGTGCGACCGAAGTGGCCGTAGGCGGCCGTCGGGCGGTAGATCGGGCGCAGCAGGTCGAGCGCGTCGACGATGGCGGCCGGGCGCAGGTCGAAGACGTCGCCGATGGCCTGCTGGATCTTGTCGACCGGGACGGTCTCGGTGCCGAAGGTCTCGATGTAGAGGCCGACCGGCTGCGCCTTGCCGATGGCGTAGGCGACCTGGACCTCGCAGCGACGGGCGAGGCCCGCGGCGACGACGTTCTTGGCGACCCAGCGCATGGCGTACGCCGCCGAGCGGTCGACCTTGCTCGGGTCCTTGCCCGAGAAGGCACCGCCGCCGTGGCGGGCCATGCCGCCGTAGGTGTCGACGATGATCTTGCGTCCGGTCAGGCCGGCGTCGCCCATCGGGCCACCGATCTCGAAGCGACCGGTCGGGTTGATCAGGGCCCGGTAGCTCGACACGTCGAGGTCGGTGCCGCTCTCGCGCAGCTCCGCGAGGACGGGCTCGATGACGTGGGCGCGGATGTCGGGCTCGAGCATGCCCTCGAGCGAGACGTCGGGGGCGTGCTGGGTCGAGAGCACGACGGTGTCGAGGGAGACGGCGCGGTCGCCCTCGTAGGCGATGGTGACCTGCGTCTTGCCATCGGGACGCAGGTAGGCGAGCTCGTCGCTCTTGCGCACCTGCGTCAGGCGCTCCGAGAGGCGGTGGGCCAGGTGGATCGGCAGCGGCATGAGCTCGGCCGTGTCGTCGCACGCGTAGCCGAACATCAGGCCCTGGTCGCCGGCGCCCTGCTTGTCGAGCAGGTCGTCGACGTCACCCGTGCGGTGCTCGTGCGCCGTGTCGACGCCCTGGGCGATGTCGGGCGACTGCGCACCGATGGAGATCGAGACGCCGCAGGTCCGCCCGTCGAAGCCCTTCTGCGAGCCGTCGTAGCCGACCTCGAGGATGGTCTCGCGCACGATCTTCGGGATCTCGACGTAGGCCGTCGTGGACACCTCGCCGGCGACGTGGACGAGCCCGGTCGTGACCATCGTCTCGACCGCGACGCGCGCCTGCGGGTCGTCGGTGAGCAGCGCGTCGAGGATCGAGTCGCTGATCTGGTCGCAGATCTTGTCCGGGTGTCCCTCGGTGACGGACTCGGACGTGAACAGACGTGCGGACACTTGCTCTCCCTCGGTCGGGTGCGGAGTTGGTGCGGGTGGTTCGGCGGCCCCGGTCCTGCGGATGGCAGGCCATGCTGGGGCGAGAGTCTAGTGCTCAGTCGAGCAGGGGCGAGATGGTGTCCCACAGCGCGGTGGCGACGGCGTCCTTGGAGGTCGGTCCGACCGTCGTCGCCTCGTCGCTGCCGCGCCGGAGCAGGTGCACCGTCGTGTCGTCCTTGCCGAAGGTCAGGTCGGCGCCGACCTCGTTGACGACCTGCAGGTCGCTGCCCTTCCGGGCGAACTTCGCCCGCGCGTGGTCCATGACGCTGCCGTGGGCATCGCCCGTCTCGGCGGCGAAGCTGACGATGAACGGCGTGCCCGTCCCACGGGCGTCGCGCTCCGCGACGAGCCCACGGACGATGTCGGGGTTCTCGACGAGCTCGACCCGCAGGCCGGCGTCGGGGTCGGAGGACTTCTTGATCTTGCTCTCGCTCACGAGCGCCGGGCGGAAGTCGGCCGGAGCCGCGGCCATGACGACGACGTCGGCATCCGACGCCGCCTCCTCGACCGCCCGCTGCAGCTCGAGCGTCGTCTCGACCCGCACGACGTCGATGCCCTCGGGCACCGGGACCGCGACGTTGGCGGCCACGAGGATGACCTTCGCCCCGCGCTCGGCGGCGGCGCGAGCGATGGCCACGCCCTGCTTGCCGGACGAGCGGTTGCCGAGGTAGCGCACCGGGTCGAGCGGCTCGCGCGTGCCACCGGCGGACACGACGACGCGGCGGCCCTCGAGGTCGCGCAGCGGCGCCCCGGCCACCGCGGTCCCGTCACCCGAGACGATCGCGAGGCATGCGGCATACAGCGCTTCGGGCTCGGGGAGGCGGCCGGCGCCGGAGTCCTTGCCCGTGAGGCGACCCACCGCTGGCTCGATGACGTGCGCTCCGCGCGAGCGCAGCGTGGCGACGTTGGCCTGCGTGGCCGGGTGCTCCCACATCTCCGTGTGCATGGCCGGCGCGAAGGCCACCGGGCACCGGGCGGTGAGCAGGGTGTTGGTCAGGAGGTCGTCGGCCAGGCCGTGTGCGGCCTTGGCGAGCAGGTCGGCCGTGGCCGGTGCGACGACGACGAGGTCGGCCGCCTGGCCGATGCGCACGTGCGGGACCTCGTGCACGGACGTCCACACCTCGGTGCTGACGGGCTTGCCCGAGAGGGCGGACCACGTCGGCGCCCCGACGAACTGGAGCGCCGCCGCAGTGGGCACGACCGTGACGTCGTGCCCGTGCTCGGTGAACAGCCGGAGCAGCGAGCACGCCTTGTAGGCGGCGATGCCGCCACTCACCCCGAGGACGACGCGCATCGGCTGCTCCGGACCCGTCGGGGTGCTCAGGCCTCGGTGGGCGTCGAGGTCAGCAGGCCCTCGTTGATCTCGCGCAGCGCGATCGACAGCGGCTTCTCGTGGACCTCGGTCTCGACGAGCGGGCCGACGTAGTCGAGCAGGCCCTCCTGCAGCTGGGAGTAGTAGGCGTTGATCTGACGGGCGCGCTTGGCGGAGTAGATGACGAGCGCGTACTTCGAGTCGGCGGCGGTCAGGAGGTCGTCGATCGGCGGGTTGGTGATGCCGATGGGAGCAGCCTGGGTACCGGACACAGTGATCTCGTTTCGTTGGTTTCAGCGGGCTTGAGGTGTGTGCCGCTACGTCGACGGCGGTGCGGTCGTATGCCGTCGGCTGGCACACATCACGTCGGGACTCACCGGTCGGTGCGTCCCGATCTCATCAATGATACGAGTTCTTCGCTGGCCCGACGAACATCGTCGTTGACGATGACCTCGTCGAACTCGCTCTGGGCCGCCATCTCGCCCCGTGCGGTGGACAGGCGCCGCTCGCGCTCGGCCTCGTCCTCGGTGCCGCGGCCGACGAGCCGGCGCACCAGCTCGTCCCAGCTCGGCGGTGCGAGGAAGACGAAGAGTGCCTCGGGCCACGTGTCGCGCACCTGGCGCGCGCCCTGCAGGTCGATCTCGAGCAGGGCGTCGCGGCCCTCGCGGATGACACGCTCGACCGGACCCCGCGGCGTGCCGTACTTGGCGGCGCCGTGGACGACGGCGTACTCGAGGAACTCCCCCGCCTCGACCAGACGGTCGAACTCGTGGTCGTCGACGAAGTGGTAGTGCACCCCGTCGACCTCGCCCGGTCGCGGTCGGCGGGTCGTCATCGAGACGGAGAACCAGACGCCCGGGAAGTGCGTGCGCACGTAGGCCGCGATGGTGCCCTTGCCGACCGCGGTGGGGCCGGCGAGCACCGTGAGCCGACCACGCCGGGGGGCTGCTGCGTCGTGCTGGGGCTCCGCGGGCGACGTCGGGTCAGCCGACATCACGGCTTCTCGAAGCGGTGGAGCAGGGCTGCGACCTGGTTGGCCCCGAGCCCACGCACGCGTCGCGACTCGGCGATGCCGACCTCGGCCATGATCGCCTTGGCGCGGACGCGGCCGACGCCGGGCATCGACTCGAGCAGCTCGGTGACCTTCATCTTGCCGATGACCGGGTCGGCCTTGCCGTCCTCGAGGACCTCGGAGAGCGAGCCGCTGGAGTACTTGAGCCGGTTCTTGACCGCTGCTCGCTCCCGACGTGCGGCTGCAGCCTTCTCGAGTGCTGCGGCCCGTTGCTCAGGGGTGAGCGGTGGAAGCGCCACGGTCTTCGGTCTCCTCGCTGCCTGCGGGGAGCGCCCTGCGCCCCCTGCCGTTCTTCACGTCTCGCGTGTTGTCTCCGCCGAACCTAGCGATCCGGCCGTGCGCGCCGCAACGCGGGGGCCGTGCCGGGACACCTCCCGCTGCCCTCCTGCCGCCCTGCCGCTGCCGTTCAGCCGACGTTCGGACGCCGCTCAGCTGCCGAGGTCGATCCCGCACGTCTCCTTGGCATGGGTCTCGATCCGCTTGGCCGAGCTCTCGAAGCCCTCCATGTGCTTCGTCAGCTCCGTGAGGTCGGGCTTGGCCACCGTGAACTTCGCGGCGAGGACCCGCAGCGAGGCCCAGTCGGTCCTGACCTCCTCGGGGGCACTCGCCTCGACCGTGGTGATGGTGGCGACGAAACGCGCCGCCGAGGCAGGGTCCTTGAGGGTCGCGCCCGCATCCTTCCAGTCCGCCTCGGCGGCCGTCAGGGCGTCGCAGTAGGAACCGGTCGACCCCGACGAGCAGGCCGCGACCGAGGTCGCCGTGAGGAGCAGCGCGAGGGCCACCGAAGGGCTCTTGCGCAGGGCGGTCGTTCGCATCACCACACCGTATGCCGTGTCGTCGGCGACGTCCTGCGACTACCCGAGGCAGCGCGCTGCCCGGGTCCGATGGTCAGGAGATGTCGAGGTTGCAGGTCGCCTTGGCGTGCGCCTCGATCTTCGTGCTCGAGGCATCCATCTTCGCGGTCGCCGCGGAGACGGCGCCCTTGTCGCCCGACGCCGCCGCGTCGACGAAGGCGATGAGGTCGCCCCAGGCCTGCTTGACCTCGTCCGGCGCGGCGGCCTCGATCTTCTGGAGCACCACCTTGCCCTGCTCCAGAGCGGCCTTGTCGCTGATCTTCGACGACATCGACTCGAGCTCCTTCTGCCCGGACTCGAGCGCCGCGCAGTAGGCGGAGTCGGCCGCTGCCGAGGCGCTCGTCGTGGTGCTCGACGCCGACGAGGACGCCGACGAGGACGCCGACGCGGTGCTGCCGGCTGTCGAGGACGGCTGGGTGCTGGAGCCGCACGCGGTGGCGAGCGGGATCGTCGCGGTGAGGGCGACGGTGGCGAGCAGTCGGCGTGCGCGTCGAGTGTGCGTCATGCCACAACGCATACCCGGCTGGGAACTTCCTGTGACACGGGTGGGAGCGTCAGTGCGCTCTCAGCGTCTCCGCGACCTGCGCCGTCCGGGACACGAGCCGGCTCGGCTCGGGGCCGGCACCGAGGATCTCGCGGCTCGACGACGCGAGCACCTGGCCACGGGCCGCACCGAAGGTCGTGGCGAGCGACTCGATCGTGCCGCCCTGGGCACCGAAGCCCGGGGCGAGCACCGGCGTCGCGGCACTCACGAGGTCGAGCCCGAGGTCGTGCACGGCACTGCCGACCGTGGCACCGATGACGAGTCCGATGCTGCCCAGCTCGCCGCGGCCTCGCGCCGCGGCGTTGTCACCCGCAGCGCCCTCGACGACGGACGCAGCGACGGACCGGCCGTCGCGCACCGCGTGCTGGACGGTCGCGCCTTCGGGGTTCGACGTCAGTGCGAGGACGAAGAGCCCGCGCCCCGTCTGCTCGGCGAGGTCGATCGCGGGGCGGAGCGACTCGTAGCCGAGGTACGGGCTCACGGTGAGCGCGTCCGGAGGGGCGACGGCGTCCGGGCCCAGGTAGGCCTCGGCGTAGGCACCCATGGTCGAGCCGATGTCGCCGCGCTTCGCGTCGAGGATCGTCAGCGTCCCGGCCTCGCTCAGGTCGGTCAGCACGCGCTCGAGCACGGCCAGGCCCCGACTGCCGAAGACCTCGAAGAAGGCGGACTGCGGCTTGACTGCGGCGACCCGGCCGGCGAACGCCTCGACGCAGGTCAGGGCGAAGCGCTCGAGGCCGGCGACGTCGTAGGACAGGCCCCACGACTCCACGAGCGCTCGATGGGGGTCGATGCCCACACAGAGCGGGCCGTGGGTCGCCATGGCGTCCTGGAGGCGGGCTCCGAAGGCCTGGGTCATCGTTCGGTCTCCGTTCACGGGTCGGGTGGCTCAGCGGCCGTGGGCCACGGCGACGGCGTCGGTGAAGCGCTCGAAGCCCTTGGCGTCGAGCAGCTCGCAGAGCTCGCGCAGGACACGGACCGGCGCCGACGGGTCGTTGAAGACGGCGGTGCCGACCTGGATCGCGCTCGCGCCGGCGGCGACGAGCTCGAGGGCGTCACGGCCGGTACGCACGCCCCCGACGCCGATGATCGGCACGGTGGGGATGCGGCCCTCGAACATCGCCTGACGCACCTGCCAGATGGCCCGCACCGCGACCGGTCGGATGCCGGGTCCCGACAGGCCGCCGGTGACCCCGCCGAGCTGCGGACGCATCCGGTCGGTGTCGATGACCATGCCGAGCAGGGTGTTGATCATCGTCAGGCCGTCGGCGCCGGCCTTGACGCAGGCGGCCGCGATGGCGGTGATGTCGGTGACGTCCGGGCTCAGCTTGGCGAACACCGGGATGTCGCGCGGGAGCTGCTCGCGCACCAGGGCGATGACCTTGGCCGAGGCGAGCGGGTCGCAGGCGAAGACGAGGCCGCGGTTGGCGACGTTGGGACACGAGATGTTCACCTCGACGCCGATGACGGCGTCGAAGGCCCGGCTGGCGCGCAGCGTGGCTGCGACGTGGGCGTACTCGGTGCTCGAGCTGCCGGCGATCGAGGGCAGCACGCGCGCGCCGACGGACTGGAGCCATGGCAGGTCCTCGTCGACGAACGCCTCGATGCCCGGGCCCTGCAGGCCGATCGAGTTGAGCATCCCCGATGGCGTCTCGGCCATGCGGGGGGTGCCACGGCCGGACCGCGGGTCGGCCATGACGGACTTGGTGACGAAGGCGCCGAGGTCGGCGACGTCGAAGAAGCGGTGCAGCTCCCTGCCGTTGGCCGCGCAGCCCGAGGCGGTCATGAGCGGGTTGGGCAGCCGGTGGCCGCCCCCGAGGTCGACGGAGAGGTCCACCATCAGTGGCCACCCACCTTCGGGGCGCCGACGGCATCGTCGGGGACGCGGGCATGGCCTCCGTCGAAGGCGTCCCAGCGGACGCGGTCGCCGCGGAAGACGGGCCCCTCGACGCACGAGCGCACCATCCGGGTGCGTCCGTCGGAGCCGACGACCGGCATGACGCACGTCATGCAGACGCCGACACCACAGGCCATGGACTCCTCGACGGCGACCTGTGCGACGGCGTCGTGCGCCTGGGCGACCCGGGTGATCGACTCGAGCATCCCCATCGGGCCGCAGCCGTAGACGACACCCGCCTTCGTGCGCTCGATGATCTCGGGCAGCGGGTCGCTGACCCAGCCCTGCTGACCGGCCGAGCCGTCGTCGGTCGTCACCGTGACGCCGTCGCAGCTGCGCCGGGCCTCGACGACGCCGAAGAGACGGTCCTCGCTCGCAGCACCCAGGACCATCTCGACGTGGCAGCCGCGCTCGCGCAGCTCGGCCGCGAGCCAGAAGAGCGGTGCGCTGCCGTAGCCGCCGCCGACGAGGACGCAGGCCACGGGGTCGGTCGGCAGCGGGAACGCCTTGCCGAGCGGGCCGACGACGTCGATCGTGTCGTGCGGCGCGCGGTCGACGATCCACCGGGTGCCGGTGCCGACGGCCGAGACGACGATCTCGACCGTGCCGCCGTAGGTGCCGCTCGGGCTGACCTTGTGGATCGAGAAGGACCGGCGCAACAGGGTGCCGGACGTCTCGCCGCCGACGGCGAGCGCGACGAACTGACCCGGGCGGGCCAGCTCGGCGACGCCGGGGGCGACGAGGGTGAGGTGCTGGTACGCGCCGACCCGCCGGGTCGCGATGACCTCCGCGACCTCCTGCGTCACCCGGGCGCGCAGCTGGCGCTCGCTCATGCGGTCGCTCCAGCCGTCGCCGTCGCCGTAGCCGTGGCCGATGCCGGCGCGGTGGACGGCGCCGCTGCCGTGCCGCGACCGTAGAGGTCGAGGTCGCGCGCGTGGTCCTGCAGCGACTTGACGCGGATCTCCTCCGTGAGCCCCGCCTCGATGCCGAGCACGGCGGCGGCGAGCGTCGCGATGGTCGTGATGATCGGCTTGTCGGCGCTCGTCGTGGCCGCGCGGATCGCGTAGCCGTCGGCACGGGCGTCCTGGCCCGACGGCGTGTTGACGACCATCTGCACGGTGCCCTCGCGGATGAGGTCGACGATCGACTTCTCCCCCGGGGCGTCACCGTCGCGCTCGGTGATCTTGCGGACCAGCGTCGCGGGGATGCCGTTGCGCTTGAGCACCGCGGCCGTGCCACTCGTCGCGAGGATGGTGAAGCCGAGGTCGACGAGGCGCTTGACCGGGAAGAGCATGGCGCGCTTGTCCCGGTTGGCCACCGACACGAAGATCGCCCCGGAGCGCGGCAGCGCCGACCCACCGCCCTGCTGGGCCTTGGAGAAGGCCGAGCCGAAATCGACGTCGATGCCCATGACCTCGCCCGTCGAGCGCATCTCCGGGCCGAGGAGCGAGTCGACCGCGACGCCCTCCTTGGTGCGGAAGCGCTTGAAGGGCAGCACCGCCTCCTTGCACGAGACGGGAGCGTGGTCGGGCATCCGTCCGCCGTCGCCGGTCGGGGGCAGCATGCCCTCCTCGCGCAGCTCCTTGATCGTGGCGCCGAGCATGACCCGGGCCGCGGCGCTCGCGATGGGCACGCCCGTCGCCTTGGCGACGAACGGCACCGTGCGCGACGCCCGGGGGTTGGCCTCGATGACGTAGAGGATGTCCTGGGCCAGCGCGAACTGGACGTTCATGAGGCCGCGGACGCCGATGCCCTCGGCGAGCTTGCGCGTCGCGACGCGCACGCGCTCGAGCTCACCGTCGCCGAGCGTGGCGGGCGGCAGCGTGCACGAGCTGTCGCCCGAGTGGATCCCGGCCTCCTCGACGTGCTCCATGATCCCGCCGAGGTACATGTCCTCGCCGTCGAAGAGCGCGTCCACGTCGATCTCGATCGCGTCGTCGAGGAAGCGGTCGATGAGGATCGGGTGGTCGGGCGAGGCCTCGGTCGCCTTCTCGACGTAGGTCACGAGGGAGTCGTCGTCGTAGACGATGACCATGCCGCGACCGCCGAGCACGTAGGACGGGCGCACGAGCACCGGGTAGCCGATCTCGCGCGCGACGACGAGGGCCTCGTCCGAGCTGTAGGCCGTGCCGTGCTTCGGGGCGATGAGGCCCGCCCGGGCCAGCACCTGGCCGAAGGCACCACGGTCCTCGGCGAGGTGGATCGCGCTCGGCGACGTGCCGACGATGGGCACCCCCTCGTCCTCGAGCGCCTGCGCGAGTCCGAGCGGCGTCTGACCGCCGAGCTGCACGATGACGCCTGCGATCGGCCCGGCCTGGCTCTCGGCGTGGATGACCTCGAGGACGTCCTCGAGCGTCAGCGGCTCGAAGTAGAGACGGCTGCTCGTGTCGTAGTCGGTCGAGACCGTCTCGGGGTTGCAGTTGACCATGACCGTGTCGAATCCCTTGTCGCGCAAGGAGAACGACGCGTGCACGCAGGAGTAGTCGAACTCGACACCCTGCCCGATGCGGTTCGGTCCCGAGCCGAGGATGATGACGGCCGGACGCTCGCGCTGCGCGACCTCGGTCTCCTCGTCGTACGAGCTGTAGTGGTAGGGCGTCGTCGCGGCGAACTCGGCCGCGCACGTGTCGACGGTCTTGTAGACCGGGCGCACCCCGAGGGCGTGGCGCACGCCGCGGACCACGGCCTCCGGCATACGCCGGACGGAGGCCACCTGGGCGTCGCTGAAACCGTGGCGCTTGACGAGGCGGAGCAGCTCCGGCGTCAGCTGGGGGGCGTCGGCGAGCATCGTCGCGACGTCGTTGATCAGCGCGATCTGGTCGAGGAACCACGGGTCGATGCCGGTGGCGTCGTGGACCTCCTCGACGCTGCACCCGCCGCGCAGCGCCTGCTGCACGAGCACGATGCGGCCGTCGGTCGGGATCCTGGCCTCCTCGAGCGCTCGCTCGGCGGCGGCCTTGGTGATCTCGCCGTCCCAGTGGAAGCTCGCTCCCTTCTTCTCGAGCGAGCGCAGGGCCTTCTGCAGCGCCTCGGTGAAGTTGCGCCCGATCGCCATCGCCTCGCCGACCGACTTCATCGTCGTCGTCAGCGTCGGGTCGGCCGCCGGGAACTTCTCGAAGGCGAAGCGCGGCACCTTGACGACGACGTAGTCGAGCGACGGCTCGAAGCTCGCCGGGGTCTCGCGGGTGATGTCGTTGGGCACCTCGTCGAGCGTGTAGCCGATGGCCATCTTCGCCGCGATCTTGGCGATCGGGAAGCCGGTCGCCTTGGAGGCCAGCGCGCTCGACCGCGAGACGCGCGGGTTCATCTCGATGACGATGATGCGTCCGTCGTCGGGGTTGACGGCGAACTGGATGTTGCAGCCGCCGGTGTCGACGCCGACCTCACGGATGACGGCGATGCCGATGTCGCGCAGCCGCTGGTACTCGCGGTCGGTGAGCGTCAGGGCCGGCGCGACGGTGATCGAGTCACCCGTGTGCACGCCCATCGGGTCGAGGTTCTCGATGGAGCAGACGACGACGACGTTGTCGGCGTGGTCACGCATGACCTCGAGCTCGTACTCCTTCCAGCCGAGGATCGACTCCTCGAGGAGCACCTCGGTCGTGGGGCTGTACTGGAGCCCGGCACCGCCGAGGAGGCGCAGGTCGGCCTCGTCGTAGGCGAAGCCCGACCCGAGGCCGCCCATCGTGAACGACGGACGCACGACGACCGGGTAGCCGAGCTCGTCCGCGGCCGCGAGCAGCTCGTCCATCGAGTGGCAGATGAGGGACTTGGCCGACTCGGCACCACACCGCTCGACGACGCCCTTGAACTTCTCGCGGTCCTCGCCGAGCTGGATCGCCTCGACGTTGGCCCCGATGAGCGGGCAGCCGTACTTCTCGAGAACTCCGTTCTCGTGCAACGAGATCGCGCAGTTGAGCGCCGTCTGCCCGCCGAGGGTGGCGAGGACGGCGTCGGGGCGCTCCTTGGCGATGATCGCCTCGACGACCTCGGGCGTGATCGGCTCGACGTAGGTGGCGTCGGCGAACTCGGGGTCGGTCATGATCGTCGCCGGGTTGCTGTTGACGAGGATGACGCGGATGCCCTCCTCGCGCAGCACGCGGCAGGCCTGGGTGCCGGAGTAGTCGAACTCGCAGGCCTGGCCGATGACGATCGGACCCGACCCGATGACGAGCACGCTCTGGATGTCGCTTCTCTTTGGCATGTTATTTGCTCCCTCCGGTCGCGGGTCCGGCGCTTGGTGTCGTCACGCCTTCCCTCCTCGGCTGGCTCGCTTCGCTCGCTTCGCTCGTCAGTCCAGGCGCGACGCGCGCCGGACCGTGTTCCATGAGCTCCACGAAGCGGTCGAAGAGGTAGGCGGCGTCGTGCGGGCCGGCCGCGGCCTCGGGGTGGTACTGCACGGAGTACGCGGGACGGTCGAGACACTCGAGCCCCTCGACGACGTCGTCGTTGAGGCACACGTGCGAGACACGGACGCGGCCGTATGCCGTGTCGCTGTCCTCGTCGAGGGGTGCGTCCACGGCGAAGCCGTGGTTGTGAGCGGTCACCTCGACCTTCCCGGTCGTGCGGTCCATGACCGGCTGGTTGATGCCGCGGTGGCCGTACTTCAGCTTGTACGTGCCGAAGCCGAGGGCGCGACCGAGCAGCTGGTTGCCGAAGCAGATGCCGAAGAACGGGATGCCGCGGTCGAGCACCTCACGCAGCAGCGCGACCTCGCGCTCGGCGGTGGCAGGGTCTCCGGGACCGTTGGAGAAGAAGACGCCGTCGGGGCCGGACTCCCCCACCGCCAGGACGTCGTCGATCGTCGCGGTGGCCGGCAGCACGTGCACCTCGATGCCGCGCTGGGCCATGAGCGCCGGGGTCATCGCCTTGATGCCGAGGTCGACGGCCGCGACGGTGAACCTCTTGTCGCCGACGGCCGGGACGGCATACGGCTCGGAGGTGGTGACCTCGGCGGCGAGCGCGGCCCCGGCCATCTGCGGGCTCGTGCGAACCGCCTCGAGCAGCTCGGCCTCGGGGCGCTCGGCGGCGTCACCGCTGAAGATGCCGACCCGCATCGCCCCGCGCTCGCGCAGGTGGCGGGTCAGGGCGCGCGTGTCGATGTCGCAGATGCCGACGACGCCCTGGTCGACGAGCTCGTCCTCGAGGTCGCGCGTGGCGCGCCAGTTCGACGCCCGGATGGCGGGGTCGCGCACGACGTAGCCGGCGACCCAGATGCGGCTGCTCTCGTCGTCCTCGGTGTTGACGCCCGTGTTGCCGACGTGCGGCGAGGTCATGACGATGACCTGCCGGTGGTAGCTCGGGTCGGTCAGCGTCTCCTGGTAGCCCGTCATGCCGGTGGAGAAGACGGCCTCGCCGACGGTCTGGCCCAGTGCACCGTAGGACGACCCGTGGAAGGTGCGGCCGTCCTCGAGCACGAGGGTCGCCGCCACGCGGCTGCGTGTGGGCCACCCGTCACGGGTGGGCACGGTCAGGGGGGTCTGGGTGGTCACAGGTCTGCTCCCGAGGTCGTCGCGTTCGTCAGTTCTCGTCGGGTGCCCGCGCCGTTGCGGACGTCGTGGGTGACGCGCCCCGCGTGGACCGTCGCGAGGACGGCTCCGTGCAGGGTGCGCCCGTGCCACGGGTTGTTGCGCGAGCGGCTGCGGCTCGCGGCGGCGTCGACCGTGACCTCGCGGTCGGGGTCGACGAGGGTGATGTGGGCGGGGCTGCCGACGGCGAGCTCCCTTCCCTGGTGGGCGAGCCCGCCGATCCGGGCCGGCGCGGTCGACATGACCCGTGCCACGTCGGCCCAGTCGAGCAGGCCGGTTCGCACCATGACGTCGCTGACGACCGAGAGGGCCGTCTCGAGGCCGAGCATCCCGAAGGCCGCGTCGACGAAGGCGTGCTCCTTGTCGTGAAGAGCGTGGGGGGCGTGGTCGGTGGCGACCGCGTCGATGGTGCCGTCGGCCAGGGCCGCGCGCAGGGCCTCGACGTCCTCGGTCGGGCGCAGCGGGGGGTTGACCTTGTAGACGGGGTCGTAGCCGAGCAGGAGGTCGGTCGTCAGCACGAGGTGGTGGGGCGTGACCTCGGCGGTGACGTCGATGCCCTGCGCCTTCGCCCAGCGGATGACCTCGACGGTCCCGGCGGTCGAGACGTGCGCGACGTGGATGCGGGATCCGGTGTGTCGGGCCAGCATGACGTCACGCGCGACGATCGACTCCTCGGCGATGCCGGGCCAACCGGGCAGGCCGAGCCGACCGGAGACCTCGCCCTCGTGGCAGCAGGCCTCGCGGCCCGCGAGGCGCGGGTCCTGCGCGTGCTGGCTGACGACGCCGCCGAAGGGCTTGATGTACTCGAGTGCCCGGCGCATGATCCGCGCGTCGTGCACGCAGTGGCCGTCGTCGCTGAAGACACGCACCTTCGCCCGCGAGCGGGCCATGAGACCGAGCTCGGCGAGCTCGGCGCCCTCGAGGCCCTTGGTCACGGCGCCGACGGGGACCACCTCGGTGAGCCCGCACGCGCGCCCGAGGTCGAGCACGCGTTCGGCGGCCTCGGCGGTGTCGGTGACGGGGCTCGTGTTGGCCATGGCGAAGACGGCGGTGAAGCCGCCGGCGGCAGCGGCCGCCGAGCCGGTGGCGATCGTCTCGGCATCCTCGCGGCCCGGCTCGCGCAGGTGCACGTGCAGGTCGACGAGGCCGGGAAGTGCGACGAGGCCGTCGGCGTCGAGCACCTCGGCGTCCGAGGGCACCGAGACCGAGCCGACCTCGGTGATGACGCCGTCCTCGACGAGCAGGTCGGCCTGGTCGGCACCGAGCAGCCGGGCGCCGCGGATCACGAGGCGGGTCATCGGACGGCTCCTTCGGTGGCACTGGCGGGCATGGGCGCGGGCGTGTCCTCGCCGGCGAGCAGGTGGTAGAGCACGGCCATCCGGACCGCGACGCCGGCCGAGACCTGGTCGAGCACGACCGACTGCGGGGAGTCGGCCGCCTCGGGTGCGATCTCGAGGCCGCGGTTCATCGGGCCGGGGTGGAGCACGAGGACGTCGTCGTTGCGGGCGACGAGGCGCTCCAGCCGGTCGCGCGTCAGGCCGTAGCCGACGGTGTACTCGCGCGCCGTCGGGAAGTAGCCACCGCTCATCCGCTCGCGCTGGACGCGGAGCATCATGACGGCGTCGACGGGCCCGTGCTCGCCCTCACCGTCGAGGACGGGGTCGAGGTCCCAGCTCGTCGCGAAGCCGTCGGCCGCGCTCCACGCCCCGATGCCGCTCGGCATGAGCGTCGGCGGCGCGACGACCGTGACGCGGGCGCCGAGCGTCTTGAGCGTGATGACGTTGCTGCGGAAGACGCGGGAGTGGGTCAGGTCGCCGACGATGACGACGTGCTTGCCGTCGAGGTCACCGAGCCGGGTGCGCAGCGTGTACGCGTCGAGCAGGGCCTGCGTCGGGTGCTCGTGGGTGCCGTCGCCCGCGTTGATGACGCTGCAGCGCACCCACTGCGCGACTTGGTGGCAGGCACCGGACGCGTGGTGCCGGATGACGAGCGCGTCGACCGCCATGGCGTCGACGGTCATCGCCGTGTCGCGGAGGCTCTCGCCCTTGCTCGTCGAGGAGCCCTTGGCCGAGAGGTTGATGGTGTCGGCCGACATCCACTTGCCCGCGATCTCGAACGAGCTGCGGGTGCGGGTCGAGTCCTCGAAGAAGAAGTTGATGACCGTGCGCCCGCGCAGGGTCGGCACCTTCTTGACCTCGCGTCGCTGGAGGTCGTGCATCGAGGCCGCGGTCTCGAGGATGTCCTCGACCTCGGCGCGGCTGAGGTCGGCGGAGGAGATGAGGTGCTTGGTCATCGCGCGTCACCCCCGCTGATCCGCACGATGTCGAGGCCGTCGACCTCGGCGACCCGGACGTGCACCCGCTCGGCGCTCGAGGTCGGCAGGTTCTTGCCGACGTGGTCGGCGCGGATCGGCAGCTCGCGGTGGCCCCGGTCGACGAGCACGGCGAGGCGCACGGCGCGGGGTCGGCCGAGCTCGGAGAGCGCGTCGAGGGCGGCGCGGATGGTGCGCCCGGAGTAGAGGACGTCGTCGACGAGGACGACGACCTGGTCGTCGATGCCGCCGGCCGGGATGCGCGAACGATGAGCCGTGCGCACCGGGTTGCGGCGCAGGTCGTCGCGGTGGAGCGTGATGTCGAGCTCGCCGACGGGCACCGCGGTCCCCTCGACCTCCTCGATGCAGGCCGCCAGGCGGCGGGCGAGCGGGACCCCGCGCGAGGGGATGCCGAGGAGGACGAGCCCCTCGCTGCCCTTGTTGCGCTCGAGGATCTCGTGACCGATGCGCCGCAGCGCCCGGGAGATGTCTCCCTCGCTCATGACGTCGCGAGCGTCCTCAGGGATGCTCGAGCGGTCCGTCGATGACTGGTCAGGTGCGCTCAGGTCAGGGCAGGGCATCGCCGCTGGACCTCCTTCCCCGCCTCACAGGACGGTGGTTAAAGGATGTCTACGGCGCCGAGTGTAACGTCCGGCTCACGACGCCCCGACACCGCGCCACACCGTGAGAACGTCCCGAACGGTCGCAACGACGGGTCCGTCCGTGACCCGGACCCCGATCGTCCGCCACCGCAGCTAGCCTCCGAGGGTGTCGATCACCTGGGCCGGGGCCCTCTCCTGGCGGCTGCAGCAACAGCTCCTCGATCCCGTGGGCGGAGGGTCGGTCGCCGAGGTCGTGCGGCGGCTCGGGGCCGTCCCGGCCAAGGAGGAGCGGCTCGCCGAGCTCACCGTGCGCCTCCGGCGCGCTCGGTCACGCCCCGACGAGGTGGCCCGGGCGCTCGTCGACGGTCGCCTCGTCAAGGTGTACGCGTTCCGCGGGGGCACCCACTACCTCACCCCGGAGGACGGCGGCGCCTACCTCGCGCTGCGCGCGGCCGGCCGTCAGTGGGAGCGGAAGAGCTGGCAGGAGTACTACCGGCTCGGCCCGAAGGACTGGCCGGGGTTCCGCGCTGCCGTGCGCGAGGCCCTCGCCGACGGGCCGCTCACCGTCGCCGAGCTCGGCTCGGCCGTGACCCGGTGCTCCGCCTACCGCCACCTACGCCCCGTCTTCGACGAGGGAGCCGTCACCCTCAGCAAGGCACTGACGTGGCAGGGCGACATGGGGTTCGGGCCGCCACGCGACGGACGGGCGACGTTCCAGGGGCTCGAAGCCAACCCCCGGTGGGCGGGCGTGTGGGACCTCGCTGCGGCGGGCCCGCACGCCGTCCGCGCCTACCTCCACGCGTACGGCCCCGCGACGCCCGAGCACGTCCACTACTGGCTCGGCGACGGCCTCAGCGCCGGACGCCGGCGGATCGACGGCTGGCTGGCGGACCTGCGCGAGCACCTCGAGCCCGTCGAGGTCGCGGGCGGGACAGCGTATGTGCTCGCGGAGGACGCCGACAGCCTGCGCGCGGCCCAGCCGACGGACGCCGTGCGGCTGCTCCCCGGCCACGACCCGTGGGTCATGGGCGCAGGCACGAAGGACGCGCATGTCGTGCCCCCGGTGTTGCGCCCCGCGGTGACGCGGGGAGCCGACGTCGTCCTGCGCGGCGGGGTCGTGTGCGGCACGTGGTCGGTCGTCCGCGGAGAGCTGCGGGTCGCGTGGGCCGCCGGTGACGGATGGCCCCCGAGGACCTCGCTCGACGAGGAGGCCGTGCGGTTGGGCGAGGTCCTCGGGCGCTCGCTCGAGCCGGTCGTGACGACCACCTGACCGACCCTGACCGACCCCGACCGACGGGGCAGCGACGGCGAAGGGCACCCACCGGCCGCGGTGGGTGCCCTTCGATCGCAGGTGCGTGCGCCGCTGCGTCAGACGATGGTGGCCTTGACCTCGGCGATGCGCGCGAGCAGTCCGTTGACGAAGGCCGGCGACTCGTCCGTCGAGAGGTCGGTGGCGAGCGCCACGGCCTCGGAGATCGCCACGCCGTCGGGGATCTCGTCGTTCCAGAGGACCTCCCACGCGCCGAGGCGCAGGATCGTGCGGTCGACGGCAGGCATCCGGTCGAGGGTCCAGCCCTGGCTGTAGTCGGTCAGCGCGGCGTTGATGTCGTTCCAGCGCCCGACGACGCCGCGCACGAGGTCCGCGGTGTACGGGTTGTTCGCGGCCCGCGACTCGCGGTCGCCGAGGCGCTCGTCGAGGAGCGTCTCGGCGTTGAGGCCGCGCTGGTCCGCCTCGAAGAGGATGTCGAGCGCCCGGGTACGGGCCTTGCTGCGTGCTGCCAAGGGAATTCGCGTCCGCTCAGTCGTTGACTCGGCCGAGGTACGACCCGTCGCGGGTGTCGACCTTGACGCGGGTGCCGGACTCGAGGAAGAGCGGCACGTTGATCTGGGCGCCGGTCTCGAGGGTGGCCGGCTTGGTGCCGCCGGTCGAGCGGTCGCCCTGCAGGCCCGGCTCGGTGTGCGTGATCTCGAGGACGACCGACGCGGGCAGCTCGACGTAGAGCGGCAGGCCCTCGTTGGTGGCGACGAGCGCGTTCTGGTTCTCGAGGAGGTAGTTGGCGGCGTCGCCCACGACGGTCTCCGACACGTTGAGCTGGTCGTAGGTGTCGGTGTCCATGAAGACGAAGTCGGTGCCGTCCTTGTAGAGGTACTGCATCGTCCGCTTGTCGACGTTGCTCGTCTCGACCTTGGTACCGGCGTTGAACGTCTTGTCGACGACCTTGCCCGAGAGGACGGCCTTGAGCTTGGTGCGCACGAACGCAGGGCCCTTGCCGGGCTTCACGTGCTGGAACTCGACGACGGACCAGAGCTGTCCCTCGATGTTGAGCACCATGCCGTTCTTCAGGTCGTTGGTCGAAGCCATCGTCACAAACCACTTTCGTATGCCGGCCGGTCGGGGCGCGCGCCTCTGGGCACGCCGGATCGCCGGGCGTTCACTGTCTTGGGGAGTTGCCGCACGAGTCTAGCCGGGACGCCACCCGATCGCGGAATCGCGCACACCCGTCGCCGTCCTCGCCGGTGTACGCTGACCCGTTCCCCCGCCCGCAACGCACCGAGCAGGTCGCCGCCCACCGCCTCGAGGTCCCGGTGAGTCTGCACCTTCTCGGCGTGCTGCCCTGCACGGAAGGCTGCTGCGCGTGACGTCGCTCGACTCCGAACTCGCCCGGGAGCAGGCCTACCTCGACGACGCGCGGGAGCAGCTGGCCCGGATGCGCCGGCTTGCGGAGTCGCTCGACGCGTCGAAGGCGAGCGATGCGATCTCGGGCGAGGTCCTCGGCTGGGTGCTGGCCCGACGCATCGCGTCGCTGCAGGACGACCCGCGCACGACCCTCTTCTTCGGCCGGATCGACCTCGACCCCACGGACGGGCCGGCGGAGCAGTTCCACATCGGCCGACGGCACGTCTCCGACGAGGCGGGCGACCCCGTCGTCGTCGACTGGCGCGCCCCGATCTCGACCGCGTTCTACCGGGCGTCGCCGCTCGAGCCGATGGACGTCGTGCTGCGGCGTCGGTTCGGCGTCGACAGGGGTCGCCTCACCGCCCTCGAGGACGAGCACCTGCGCGAGCCCGATCAGTCCGGCTCGCCGGCAGGCTCGCTCCTCGCGGCCGAGATCGAGCGCCCCCGCACCGGTCCGATGCGCGACATCGTCTCGACGATCCAGCCGGAGCAGGACGAGATCGTCCGCAGCGACGTGGCCGTGAGTGTCTGCGTGCAGGGTGCGCCGGGCACGGGCAAGACGGCCGTCGGGCTGCACCGTGCTGCGTGGCTGCTCTACTCCTTCCGCGACCGCCTGGACCGCTCCGGTGTGCTCGTCGTCGGCCCCAACCGCGCCTTCCTCGACCACATCGGCGCCGTCCTGCCGTCGCTCGGCGAGGTGCGAGTCGGCCACGCGACGATCGAGAGCCTGCTCGACCACGGCCGGGTGCGCGCCGAGGAGACGGCCGACGTCGCCGCCCTCAAGGGCGACCCGCGCCTCGCGTCGGTGCTGCGCCGGGCCGTCTGGTCGAGCATCGTGCGCCCCACGGAGGCGGTCGTCGTACCGCGCGGTGTGCGCAAGTGGCGCGTGCCGGCCTCCGAGGTGGCCGACATCCTCGACGAGCTGGCCGCCCGCGGCGTGCGCTACTCCGCCGCACGCGACCTCCTCCCCCAGCGGCTCGCGCACCACGTCCTGCTCGAGATGGAGCGCGCCGGCGAGGCGCCCGACGACCGCGTGCAGGACGCCGTCGCCAGGTCGGCCGCCGTCAAGACGTACGTCTCGTCCGTCTGGCCCGCGCTCGACCCGCAGGGGGTGCTGCACCGGTTGTGGTCCGACGCCGACGCGCTGCGGGCCGCTGCCGGCGACGACCTGACCGACGCGGAGCAGTCGATGCTGATGTGGGACAAGCCGGCCCGCACCAAGGGCGCCGCCCGCTGGTCGCGGGCCGACATGGCGCTGCTCGACGAGCTCGACGACCTGCTGCGTCGCCTTCCGAGCCTCGGCCACGTCGTGCTCGACGAGGCGCAGGACCTCTCCCCCATGCAGCTGCGCGCCGTCGGTCGGCGGTGCTCGACGGGCTCGGTCACCGTCCTCGGCGACATCGCCCAGGGCACGACGCCGTGGGCGACCGCGTCCTGGGACGAGGCCATGCGTCACCTCGGCAAGGAGGACCACGACCTCGTCGTGCTCGACCGCGGCTTCCGGGTCCCGGCCGTCGTCATCGAGTACGCCGCGCGCCTGCTGCCCGTCATGGCGCCGGGCCTCGGCGCACCGGTGTCGGTGCGCGACAACCCCGGACGGCTCGAGATCCGACCCGCAGCGGCGGGCGAGCTCGACGTCGAGGTCGTGCGGGCGGTCGAACGCGCTGCGAGCGCTGCCGGCTCGGTCGGCGTCATCGCGCCGGACACCGACGTCGACCGGGTCTCGGCCGCCCTCGCGGCTGCCAGTGTCTCCCACGGCCGGCTCGACCGCGACCACGGCGACGATGAGGACCACCAGGTCGAGGTCGTGCCGGCCAGCGTCGCCAAGGGTCTGGAGTTCGACCGCACCGTCGTCGTCGAGCCGGCCGCGATCGCCGCGGCCGAGCCCGACGAGCGCACCGGACTGCGGCGCCTCTACGTCGTGCTGACCCGAGCGGTCTCGGAGCTGACGATCGTGCACGCCGAGCCGCTCCCCGAGGCGCTCGGCGCTGCCTGACGCGGGCTCAGCCGAGCCCCTGGTGGGCCGCCCACCTCTCAGCCGCCCGGTCCGCGGCGGCCGCGACGAGTGCAGCGAGCTCGGGGCGGTCCGGCACGGTGAACGACACGTAGGCCCCGCGCCCGCCCTCGACGGGTCGGCCGTACGCCTTGGCCGCGAGGTGGCCGTCAGGGAGCATCCGGACGTTGAGGGTGTCGAGCCGGAACTCCCGACCCCGGCGGGAGTCGTTCCAGCGCAGCGGCTCCGGGATCGTCACGTTGATCGCCATCGCACTGACGACGAGCACCTCGTTGTCACTCATGGCATCAGGCTCCCACTCGTGCCGGTCTGATCGCGGTCAGACGCCGATCGTCAGCGCCGCGGTGTAGCCGGACGACGCGCTGCCCGACATCGTCGCGAGCTGGTGGATGCCACCGTCGTCACCGAAGACGTTGTCGCGCTGGAGACTGACCTGTGAGAGGTTGCCGACGCTCTGCTCGTAGCCGGTCGTGGAATAGACCGCCTCGCAGGTGGCCTGGGGCAGGGCGATCTGTGACGTCTTGACGATGGGGCCGCTCGACGTCGCGTCGCTCACCTTCGAGTAGACCTCGAAGTGGATGTGCGGCCAGCGCCCCGCGTAGCAGGCCGGGAAGATCGACGTGAAGGTCGCCGTGCCCGACTCGTCGGTGGCCTGCACGCCGCGCAGGTAGTTCTCGTCGGCCGCGGCCTGGCTGTACATCGAGTAGTTGCCGTCGCGGTCGCAGTGCCAGACGTAGACGGCGGCGCCGACGAGCGCCGAGCTCGTCGCGAGATCCTTCACCGTCAGCTTGACCGTGAGGGGCACTCCCTGGGCCGTCGTCGCCGACGAGCCGAAGCTGCTGCGGATGTCGCGGCGCACGATGCCCGAGTCGTCGAGGACGTTCTGGCCGTTGGAGCCGTCGCCCGGGTAGGGACCCGCGGTCTCGTCCGGCGCCTCGACGAGGTCGGGGTCGGCCGTGTCGCCGGAGGTGGCCGTAGACGTCCCGGCTGCGGCACTCGTCGTGGACGCCGAGGACGTGCTCGCACTCGTCGAGCTGCTCGTCGCCGATCCGGTCGAGGCCGCGGACGGCGTCCCGGTGCTGCACGCCGCGAGCGCGCCGGCGACCCCGAGACCACCGAAGAGGGTCAGGGCACGACGCCGGTCGACGAGCGTCTGGAGGTCGTAGACGAGACCCCGGTCGTGGTCCTCGATCTCGTGGCCGTGCTCGTCGAGCCACTCGTGCGGAGGAGCCGAGGGAGTACGCGGTGCCATGGGCCGACCCTTTCGTCGCGGGACCCGGTGGTCCCTCCTGAGAAGACTCTGGGAGTCGCGTCCGTGCTGAGCCGTTGCGCCGTCTGTGCGGCCGCTGTGAGAGGGGCTGTCATCGAGGGGCGCCCTCGGTCCCAGGCATCACGAACGCTCGTCCTGGGTCCACCGGCCGGGGTCGAGCGCACACTCCTCGACCCTGGAGGCGTCGGGCGTGTCAACCGTGGCGAGGTAGACGTACCACCTGCCGTCGTGCTGGGCGGCGAGGCGACAGGCCGCCGACCATCCCTTGAGCTCGAACACCGGTGACCGGGCCGGGATGAAGCCGGCCGAGTGCTCCGTGGCCTCCGGCAGCTCGGACTGGGTGTGCTCGTTGAGACTCGAGTAGGTGCACGAGACCCGGAAGACCTCCGGTCCGAGCTGGGCGGGTGCGAGCGCCTGCGGCCGATCAGGGCGCGAGCTGTAGGTGACGCCGTCGTGCACGACGAAGTCGGTGAAGTCGACGATCGCGCGCTGCACCGGCGTGACCACCACCGGCGGGCAGCCGGGCACCGCGACGGTGGTCGCTGCCGGGGCCGCTGGCGGATGCCGGACCGGCTGCACGCATCCCGACAGCGCGCCCGCGGCGACGAGCACCGCGCCGCCGGCTGCAAGCCGCCCTGCGAGGGTCACGACAGCAACGTACGACGTCCGGAGTCGAGCCGGACCGCCAGCGTCGGGCTCCGTCACCACATCGTGACGGGGCGCCCGTCCGTGGCGTCAGACGAGGGCGCGCAGCGCCAGCAGGTAGGACTGCAGGCCGAAGCCGGCGACGGTGCCGGTCGCGACGCCCGCGACGACGGACGTGTGCCGGAACTCCTCGCGCGCGGCCGGGTTGCTCAGGTGCACCTCGACGAGGCTGCGACCGCTCGTCGTCACGATGGCACACGCGTCGCGGACGGCATACGAGTAGTGGGTGAAGGCGCCCGGGTTGAGCACGACGTCGGCGCCGACGTCGACGGCCTCGTGCAGCCAGTCGATGAGCTCGCCCTCGTGGTTGGTCTGGCGGCAGTCGGCGACGAGCCCGAGCTCGCGCGCCTCGCGCTGCACCGCGGCGTGGACGTCGTCGAGCGTGTCGGAGCCGTAGACCTCCGGCTCGCGGCTGCCGAGACGGTTCAGGTTGGGGCCCGACAGGACGAAGACCGTGGGTGCCGTCATGGCCGTGAGTCTAGTGAGCCCTCGCGTCGGGGCGCCGCGACACGAGGCCGTAGGCCGCCTGGAGCAGCGCGTCGTCAGGCCCGGCCAGACGGTTCGGCCGGCCCAACCCGTCGAGCACGACGAAACGCAGAGTCGAGCCCCGGGACTTCTTGTCGCGTCGCATCGCGGTGAGCAGCTCGTCCCAGCGCCCCGCGGCATACGTCGTCGGGAGGCCGAGCGACCTGAGGACCGAGCGGTGTCGAGCGACGAGCGCGTCGCCCTCGGGACCGGTCAGGTGACCGGTGAGGCGGGCGAGCTCGGCGACGTAGACCATGCCGACTCCGACTGCCTCGCCGTGCCGCCACGAGTAGTGCTCCACCTGCTCGATGGCGTGGCCGAAGGTGTGGCCGTAGTTGAGGATCTCGCGCAGCGAGCTCTCGCGCAGGTCCGCGGCGACGACCTCGGCCTTGACCCGGACGGCGCGCTCGATGAGCTCACGCAGGTGCGGGTTGGCGGCGCTGCGCGCCTGCTCCGCGTCGTCGGCGACGGCCATCTCCACGAGGTCGAGGATGACCGGATCGGCGATGAAGCCGCACTTGACGACCTCGGCCAGTCCCGCGGCGAGGTCGGCCTCGGGCAGGCTCGAGAGGACGTCGACGTCGCAGAGCACCCCGGCCGGGGGGTGGAAGGCACCGACGAGGTTCTTGCCCTCGGCGGTGTTGATGCCGGTCTTGCCGCCCACGGCTGCATCGACCATTCCGAGCAGGGTCGTCGGCACCTGGACGACGCGCACGCCGCGCAGCCACGACGCCGCGACGAAGCCGGCGAGGTCGGTCACCGTGCCGCCCCCCACTCCCACGACGGCGTCGGTGCGGGTGAAGCCCGCCCGGCCCAGCTGGGCCCAGAGGGCTGCCGCGACCTCGGCCGTCTTGGCGGCCTCCGCGTCGGGCACCTCGGCGACGTGGACGGCATACCCCTGGCTCTCGAGGGCCGCGGTGAGACGCGAGGTCAGCTCCGGCAGCGTCGGGGGGTGGACGACGAGGACGCGCTCGACGTCGTCGCCGAGCAGGTCACCGACCCGGTCGAGGACGCCGGACCCGATGACGACGTCGTAGTCGTCGCCGACGGGGATCGTCGTCGGCTCGGCCGCACCGCTCACGCGCGGGCCGCCTCGAGCTCGGCGACGACGACGTCGACGACCTCCTCGGGCGTGCGTCCCGCGGTGTCGACGCGCACGGTCGCGACGCGCTCGTAGGTGGGGCGACGGTCGTTCATCATCCGCACCCACGATGCGCGGGGGTTGACCGACAGCAGCGGGCGCGAGCGGTCGAAGCCGATCCGCTTGCTCGCGTCGGCGATGGCGACGTCGAGGAAGACGACGGCGTGGCCGGCGAGGGCCACCTCGGTGAGCGGGTCCATGACGGCTCCCCCACCGAGCGAGAGGACGCCAGGCTCCTCCGCGAGGGCACGCGCCACCTCGGCACGCTCGAGGTCGCGGAAGACCGACTCGCCGTCGTCGACGAAGATGTCGGAGATCGAGCGTCCCTGCGCGGCCTCGATGGCCGCGTCGACGTCGTGGAACGGCACGCCGAGCCGCGCCGCGAGGGCCTGGCCGACCGTGGTCTTGCCGGCGCCGGGAGGCCCGACGACGACGGCGACCGGTCGGGTCACGTGGTCGTTCACCATGTGCGCAGCCCCTCCCGGATGCCGTCGAGGTATGCCGTGTGGTTGCGTGACGTCTCGGCCACCGAGTCGCCCCCGAACTTCTCGAGGCAGGACTGCGCGAGCACGAGCGCGACCATCGCCTCGGCGACGACGCCCGCTGCGGGCACGGCGCACACGTCGGAACGCTGGTGGATGGCGGTCGCGGCCTCGCCCGTCGCGACGTCGACCGTCGACAGGGCGCGGGGCACCGTGCTGATCGGCTTCATCGCGGCGCGGACGCGGAGCACCTGACCGGTCGACATGCCACCCTCGGTGCCACCGGCGCGGCCGGTGCGACGGGTGATGACGCCGTCGACCATCTCCATCTCGTCGTGCGCCTCGGAGCCACGACGGCGGGCCGTCTCGAAACCGTCGCCGACCTCGACGCCCTTGATCGCCTGGATGCTCATGAGGGCCTGGGCGAGCTGCCCGTCGAGCTTTCGGTCCCAGTGGACGTGCGAGCCGAGGCCCGGCGGCACGCCGTAGGCGAGCACCTCGACGACGCCGCCGAGGGTGTCGCCGTCCTTCCTCGCCGCGTCGACCTCCGCGACCATGGCCGCGGACCCCGACGGGTCGAAGGCGCGCACCGGGTCGGCGTCGAGACGCTCGACGTCGTCGGGCGTCGGCAGGGCCGCGCCTGCGGGCACACCCGCCGTCCCGATCGAGACGGTGTGTGAGACGAGGCGGATGCCGTAGGACTGCTCGAGGAACCGAGCGGCGATCTCACCGAGGGCGACCCGGGCCGCCGTCTCACGGGCCGACGCGCGCTCGAGCACGGGGCGGGCGTCCTCGTGGCCGTACTTCTGCATGCCGACGAGATCGGCATGACCCGGCCGCGGGCGGGTCAGCGGCTTGTTGCGCGCGACCTCCTTCTCGGCGTTGACGTCGTCGGAGGCGGCGAACGCCTCGTCGCTGACGGCCTCGGGGCTCATCACGGTCGTCCACTTGGGCCACTCGCTGTTGCCGATGCGCACCGCGATCGGCGAACCGAGCGTCAGGCCGTGGCGCAGCCCGCCGAGGAACTCGACCTCGTCCTGCTCGAACTTCATCCGCGCGCCGCGGCCGTAGCCGAGTCGGCGGCGGGACAGGGCGTCCTGCAGGTCCTTCGCGCCGACCTCGACGCCGGCGGGGAGCCCCTCGATCATGGCGACGAGTGCGGGACCGTGCGACTCACCGGCCGTCAACCAACGCAACATGACCCGATCCTCCCACGGGGTCCGTCGTCGCCCCCGACCCGCCCGCTCCGCGGGACCGCGGGCCGGGGCCGGCTCCGTCGGGTTCGGGTCGGTCAGACGAGCGGGCGCACCTGGACGAGGAGCGAGATGAGCAGGCCGAGCAGCATCCACGGGCCGAAGGCGATGTCGTCCTTGCGGGTGCCGCGCCGGAGGACGAGCCGCACGAGCCCGTAGACCCCCGCGAGGATGAACGCGGCGTACGACGCGACCAGGGTCGTCGACACGCTCACGTAGCCCGTCGCGAGACCGACGAGCCCGGCGAGCGTCACGTCGCCGTAGCCGAAGCCGCTGCCGAGCAGCGCGGCCACGAGGGCGAGGACGAAGTAGATCGTCCAGAGGACGGCACCGGCGATCGCCGCCCGCCGCAGCGCCTCCCAGTCGCCCGAGGCGAGGGACGCCAGCGCGAGCTGGGCGACGAGCAGGGGGTATGCCGGCCGCGTCAGTCCGCGCGGGAGGCGGTGCACGTCGGCGTCGATCCAGGCGAGGGCGACCGCGACGAAGGCGAACGCGAGGTAGGCCGGCGTCAGCGCCCAGTCCGACAGCGGACCGAAACGCCAGCCGAGCAGCCCCCAGAGCAGGGCGAGCGCGACGGGGACGACCACCGAGGGCACCCGCGGCAGCGGCCCCGTCTCGTCGTCGAGCCGGTAGCCACCCGTCGCGACGCGGCGACGGAGCACCACTCCGACGAGCGCACCGGCGACGGCGAGCGCCAGGACGAACCACCACGGCGCACCGGGGGCCTCGGCCCACGTCATCGGTGGGATCACGGCTCGTCACGCCGATCGCGCAGCGCCACCCGGAGGGCGTCCGCCATGGCGCCGAGCGGTGCGTCGTGACCCGTCATGAGGCGCACCTGCTCGGTGGCCTGGTGCAGGAGCATGTCGGTGCCCTCGGCGACGCTCCAGCCACGCTCACGGGCTGTGCGCTGGAGGCGCGTCTCGCCCGAGCCGTAGACGGCGTCGAGGACGACGGGGCGGTGGTCTCGGTGGGTCGCGACGGGGAAGCCGTCGAGGTCGGGCACCGACGCAGGTGGGACGGTGCTGACGACGGCGTCGACCTCGGCCCCTGCGGCCCACTCCCCCAGTCCGACGGTCTCGACGGTCAGTCCGGCGGCCTCGGCCTGTGCCAGCGTCTCGGGGCGGACCCGGTGCCGGACCATGAGGACGACGCGCCCGCCGGGTGCCAGCGTCGCGATCGCCGAGCGGGCGGTGGCGCCCGACCCGATGACCAGCAGGCTCGTGGGGTCGGTGCACCCGGCGAGGCGCAGCGCCGTCGTGAGGCCGTGGACGTCGGTGTTGTGCGCCGTCCAACCGGACGAGTCGTCTGCGTCGCGCACGAGGGTGTTGGCGGCACCCGTGACCGCCGCGACCCGCGTCACCGTCGTCGCAGCGCGCAGCGCGACCTCCTTGAGCGGCATCGTCAGCGACAGGCCGACCCAGGTCTCGTCGAGCCCCGCGAAGGCGTCGGCGAAGCTGGCCTCGTCGACCTCGCGCCGCTCGTAGGACCAGTGGTGCAGGGCCAGGGCCGCATACGCCGCCCGGTGCAGCACGGGCGAGAGCGAGTGCCCGATCGGGCTGCCCCACACCGCACAGTGTCGGGCGACGCCGCGCCCCTCGCTCAGCACTTGCCCTTGTTGTCGGTGCACCACTTCTGGAACTGGGCCACGTTGCGCTGGTGCTCCTCGTACGTCGCGGCGAACTTCGTCTCGCCGGTGTCGAGGTTGACCGTCACGAAGTAGAGCCACGGTCCGGCCACCGGGCTGGCGGCTGCCTCGAGGGCGCTCTCGCCGGGGTTGGAGATCGGGCCGGGAGGCAGGCCCGTGAACCGGCGCGTGTTGTAGGGGTTGTTGCTGTCGAGCATCTCCTGCGTCGGCACGCCGCGCTTCTTGAAGATGTAGTTGACCGTCGAGTCGAAACCGAGCGACATCTTGGCCGCGAGACGGTTCTCGACGACTCGGGCGACCTTGGGGCGGTCGGAGTCGAGCTGGGCCTCACCCTCGACGAGGCTCGCGACCGTGACGACACGCTCCATCCGGTCGGGTGTGATGCCGAGTGCGTCCAGACGCTTCGTCGACTCGGCGACCATCTGCTTGAGCTGGTCGAGCGCCGTGGCCGTCGGGCCGAACTCGTAGCTCGCCGGGAAGAGGTAACCCTCGAGGTTGCCCTTGGCCGACGGCGGCAGTCCGAGCTCGTCGACCTTCTTGGCCGCGGCGGTGTACTGCGCCACCGGGATGCCCGACGACGCGGAGAGCTTGGCGTAGATCTCGGTCGCCCAGAGCCCCTCGGGGATGGTGACGCGGGTGACGAGGCGGTTCTTCGGGTCGACGAGGATCGAGAGGGCGTCGGACGCCTTCATCTGCTTCTTCATCTCGTAGACGCCCGGCTGGATGCCTGCGCTCTTCGGGTCGTTGTTGGCGGCCTCGATGAAGGCCTTGCTCGACTTGACGACGTCCTGCTCGGCGAGGGTCTTGGCGATCGCGCTGCCGCCCGCACCCTGGTCGACGGTCACGCGGATCTCGCCCGTGCCTGGCCCCGGGTAGTCGTTGGACTCGAGGAAGCCCTCGACGACGGGCTTGAGCGCCTTGTAGGCGACGGCCACGCCGCCACCGATGACGGCGAGGGCGAGCACGATGACGACGAGTCGCCGGAAGACGGACGGCCTTCCCTTCGGCGCACCGGAGGAGCCGCCCTTGCCGCCGCGACGGCTGCTGCGCTTGCGAGCGGCGAGCTCCTGCTCGCGCATCTCGCGTCGGCTCATCGGGGGCGCGGCGTGCGTCTCCTCGACGTGCTCGACGGTCTCCTCGTGGTCGCCGAAGATGGATGTCTCGAGATGGTCCTTCATCGGCGACGTTCCTTCTTCCGTTTGCCCCCCGGGGTGACGGTCTCTCCGGGCGGCCTGCCCGACAGCGCTTCGGTGTCGAGGGCCGACTGCAGGATGAGCACCGCAGCGGCCTGGTCGACGACGGCCCGTTGCCCCCGACCCGGGACGCCGCTGTCGCGTAGTCTGCGGTGCGCGTCCACGGTGGTCAAGCGTTCATCGACCATCCGCACCCCCACCGTACCCAGACGGGCCGCGAGCCGACCGGCATAGTCGCGCGCGATGCGGGCGGCCTCGCCCTCGTCGCCCGACAGCAGCCGCGGCAGGCCGACGACGACCTCGATCGCCTCCAGCTCCCGAGTCAGGGCGACGATGGCCTCGACGTCGCTGTCGGACGCGACGTCGCGGGGCAGCGTGCGCACCGGGTGGGCGAGCACTCCCGAGGCGTCCGACGCGGCGACGCCGACGCGGGCATTGCCCACGTCGACGCCGACGCGTGCCCCGGGACGGGTGCGGGGGTCGGTCAAGTCACGCGCTCCGGTTTCGGAGCTGGTCCTCGACGGTGCCGAGAGCCACCGAGACACGGGTCGCGTCGGTGCCTCCGCCCTGGGCCAGGTCGTCCTTGCCGCCGCCACCGCCGCCGAGCGCCTGAGCGGCCGACTTGACGAAGGCCCCGGCCTTGAGCCCGGCCTCCCGGGCGCGCTCGTTCGTCGCGACGATGACGACGGGACGACCGTTCGCCACGGAGGCCATCGACACGAGCACCGGCCGGTCGTTGCCGAGGCGGCCCCGCACGTCGGTGACGAGCTTGCGCAGGTCGTCGCCGGTGACCCCGTCACCCGCGTCGTGGCTGACGAACGTCACGCCGGCGATGTCGCGAGCCGACTGGACGAGACCGGACGCAGCCCCGAGCACCTGGCTCTGGCGCACGGCGGCGATCTCCTTCTCGGCGTCGCGCAGCCGTCCGAGGATCGTCGCGATGCGGTCGGGGAGCTCGTCCCGGCGGACCCCGAGCGTGTCGGTCAGCTGGCTGACGATCGTGGCCTCGCGGGCCAGGTGGGAGTACGCGTCGGCACCCACGAGCGCCTCGACGCGTCGCACGCCGGAACCGATCGAGCTCTCGCCGAGCAGCTTGACGACACCGATCTGGCCGACGCGAGGCGTGTGCGTGCCGACACACAGCTCACGCGACCACTCGCCGATCGAGACGACCCGGACCCGTTCGCCGTACTTCTCGCCGAAGAGCGCCATGGCGCCGAGCTTCTTCGCCGCGTCGATGTTCATGACGTCCGCCGTGACGGGCAGGTCGTCGAGCAGCACGGCGTTGATCCGCGCCTCGATCTCACCCATCGCCGCGGCCGGGGGGGCCTGGAGCGACTTGAAGTCGAAACGCAGGCGGCCCGGGGAGTTCTCGGACCCGGCCTGCGTCGCCGTGTCACCGAGCTCGTCGCGCAGGGCCTGGTGCACCATGTGGGTCGCCGTGTGGGCGCGCGAGATCGACCGGCGGCGCACGACGTCCACCTCGGCCTCGGCGTCCTCGCCCAGGCCGGCCTCGCCCTCGAGCACCGTCGCGCGGTGCACGACGAGGCCGGTGATGGGTCGCTGGACGTCGGTGACCTCGATGAGGGCACCGTTCGCGAGGCGGATGTGCCCGTGGTCGGCCTGCTGACCACCGGACTCCGCGTAGAGCGGCGTACGGTCGAGCACGACCTCGATCTCGTCGCCGGGACCGACCCGGTCGACGACGGCGCCGTCGCGGATCAGCCCCCGGATGCGGGTGTCGGTCAGCGTCTGGTCGTAGCCGGTGAACTCGACGTCACGCCCGAGGGTGTCGGACAGCTGCCGGTAGACGCTCGTGTCACCGTGCGCCGACTTCTTCGCCCGCGCATCGGCCTTGGCCCGGTCGCGCTGCTCGCCCATGAGCCGGCGGAAGCCGGGCTCGTCGACCTGCAGCCCCTGCTCCGCGGCCATCTCGAGCGTCAGGTCGATCGGGAAGCCGTAGGTGTCGTGCAGCGCGAACGCCTCAGCCCCGCCGAGGGTCGTCGCACCGGACGACTTGGCCCGCGCCACCGCCGTGTCGAGGATCGTCGTGCCCGAGCTCAGGGTGCGCCGGAAGGCGTCCTCCTCGGCGTACGCGACCTGGCTGATCCGGTGGAAGTCGGTCTCGAGCTCCGGGTAGGAGGCCTTCATCCGATCCATGCTGACCGGCAGCAGCTGCTCGAGGGTCGGCGCGTCGACGCCGAGCAGGCGCATCGAGCGGACCGCACGGCGCAACAGTCGGCGCAGGACGTAGCCGCGGCCCTCGTTGCCGGGTGTGACGCCGTCACCGATGAGCATGAGCGAGCTGCGCACGTGGTCGGCGACGACGCGGAAGCGCACGTCGTCCTCGTGGTCGGCGCCGTAGCGACGGCCCGTGAGGTCCTCCGCGGCGGCGATGACCGGGAAGACCTCGTCGGTCTCGTAGATGTTGTCGACGCCCTGGAGCAGGAACGCGACGCGCTCTAGCCCCATGCCGGTGTCGATGTTGCGCTTGGGCAGCTCGCCCGCGATGTCGAAGTCCTCCTTCGACCGGACGTTCTCGAGCTCGTACTGCATGAACACGAGGTTCCAGAACTCGAGGTAGCGGTCGCCCGCCTCCCAGTCGCCGTCGGCGCCGAACTCGCGGCCGCGGTCGAGCAGGATCTCGGAGCACGGGCCGCCAGGACCGGCGACGCCCATGTTCCAGTAGTTGTCCTTGCGCCCGAGGCGCACGATGCGGTCGTCGGAGAGGCCCGCGATCTTCTTCCAGAGCGCGATCGCCTCGTCGTCCTCGTGGTAGACGGACGCGTAGAGGTCCTTCTCCTCGAACCCGAGGCCACCCTCGGCCTGGCTGCGGGTGATGAGCTCCCACGCCAGCTCGATGGCGCCTTCCTTGAAGTAGTCGCCGAAGCTGAAGTTGCCGTTCATCTGGAAGAACGTGCCGTGCCGGGTGGTCTTGCCGACCTCCTCGATGTCGAGGGTCCGCACGCACTTCTGCACGCTCGTGGCGCGCGAGAACTGCGGGGTCTCCTGACCGAGGAAGTATGGCTTGAAGGGGACCATGCCGGCGTTGACGAACAGCAGGTTCGGGTCCTCGTGCACGAGCGGGGCGCTCGGCACGACGGTGTGGCCGCGGCTGCCGAAGTACGAGAGCCAACGACGCCTGATCTCAGCGGTTTCCATGATGAGTCCTTGGGGTCGACGGGTGTGGTCTGCGGGAGCCCGTCGCGCGTGCGGACGGGCGGGCGGGGCGGGGTCAGCGAGGCGCCTCACTCGGGCGCGGCTGACCCCCGGGGAGCTCGCCTCGCCGGCTGCAGGCCACCGCTCCGGGTCGGCCTGGGTCCCTTGTGGGCCACGGTCATCGTCCTTCGGTCGTCGGCGCACGCTCGCGCCGAGGTGGTTCAACCCTAACGGACCGCGTGAGACTCGTCCCACCACCTTTGCCCGGGTATGCCGCTGGGCCGACCCCCCGTGCGGGAGCCGGCCCAGCGGCACACGTCGTGCTGCGTCGCGCCCTCGGCGCTCACTCCGTGCTCAGGCGGAGTGCTCGACCTCCGCGACGAGGTCGGTCTTGACCTCCGGGAAGTGGCACGCCTGGAGGTGGACGCCGCCCTCGCGGAAGGTCCGGGTCGACTCCTCGGCCGTCGCCGAGACGAGCGGCGGCTCCTGCTGGGCGCAGATGTCCTGCGCCTTCCAGCACCGGGTGCGGAAACGGCAGCCGCTCGGCGGGTCGATCGGGCTCGGCACGTCGCCGACGAGGCGGATGCGCTCCTTGGGGGCGATGCCGCGCGCGACGTTGATGTCGGGCGCCGCCGAGAGCAGGGCCTGGGTGTAGGGGTGCTCCGGGGCCTCGTAGATCTTCTTCTTGTCGCCGTACTCGACGATCTTGCCGAGGTACATGACCGCGACCTGGTCGCAGAAGTGGCGCACGACGCCGAGGTCGTGGGCGACGAAGATGAACGCGAGGTCGAGCTCGTTGCGCAGCTTGGCCAGCAGGTTCATCACCTGCGCCTGGATCGACACGTCGAGGGCCGACACCGGCTCGTCGGCGATGATCAGCTTCGGCTCGACCGCGAGGGCCCGCGCGATGCCGATGCGCTGGCGCTGGCCGCCCGAGAACTCCGACGGGTAGCGGTTGATGTGCTCCGGGTTGAGGCCGACGAGCTCGAGCAGCTCCTGCACGCGAGCCTTCTCCTTGCCCTTGTGCAGGCCGTGCACGCGCAGCGGCGTGCTGAGGATCGCCCCGACCGTCTGCCTCGGGTTGAGCGAGGAGTAGGGGTCCTGGAAGATCATCTGCACGTTGCGACGGATGTCTCGCAGCTCGTGCTCCTTGAGGTGCGTGATGTCGCGCCCCTCGAACTCGACGGTGCCGCCGGTGGGCTCGTCGAGCCGCGTCACGAGACGGGAGGTCGTCGACTTGCCGCAGCCGGACTCTCCCACGAGTCCGAGGGTCTGGCCCTCGTTGACCGTGAAGCTGATCCCGTCGACGGCCTTGACCGTCGCCTTGACCATGCGCAGGCCCTGGACCTCGCGGAACGGGAAGTGGCGCTGGAGGTCGGTGACCTTGAGCAGCGTCTTGTCGCTCATCGGACTCCCTCGTCGTGCTGCAGCGTGGCCACGGGGTCGGCCAGGTGGCAGCGGATCTCACGGTTGGACAGGCCCGGCGTCGGGCGCCACTCGGGCAGCTGGGTCCAGCAGGTGTCGCCCTCGACCTGCGTCTTGAACTCGCAGCGCGGGTGGAACGAGCAGCCCGACGGCAGGTTGAGCAGGCTGGGCGGCGTGCCCTTGATCGCCTTGAGCTCCTCGAGGTCCTCGGAGTGCGAGGGCAGCGACTGGAGCAGGCCGTAGGTGTAGGGGTGCGACGGCTGGGCCAGCACCTCCTTGGCACTGCCCTTCTCGACGCCGCGACCGGCATACATCACGAGGATGTCGTCGGCCGTCTCGGCGACGACCGCGAGGTCGTGCGTGATGAGGATGACCGCCGAGCCGAACTCCTTCTGGAGGTCGTTGACGAGGTCGAGGATCTGCGCCTGCACCGTGACGTCGAGAGCCGTCGTGGGCTCGTCGGCGATGAGCAGCTTCGGGTTGTTGACGAGTCCGAGCGCGATCATCGCGCGCTGGCGCATGCCGCCCGAGAACTCGTGCGGGTAGGAGTTGGCGCGCCGCTGCGGGTTCGGGATGCCGACGAGGTCGAGCATCTCGACGGCACGCTTGAGGGCCACCTGCTTGCTCACCTTGTTGTGGGCCTGGTAGGCCTCGGCAATCTGTCGGCCCACCTTGTGGAACGGGTGGAGCGAGCTCTGCGGGTCCTGGAAGACCATTGCGGCCTTGGTGCTGCGGATCTTCTGGAAGGTCGAGTCCGGTGCACCGACGAGCTCGAGGCCGTCGAGCTTGATGCTGCCGGTGATCTGGGTGCGCTTGGGGTTGTGCAGGCCGAGCACCGCCATGCTGCTGACCGACTTGCCGGAGCCGGACTCGCCGACGATGGCGAGCGTGCGGCCCAGGCGGGCCTGGTAGGTCAGGTTGGAGACGGCCTTGACCACGCCCTCCTCGGTGGGGAAGGCCACCGAGAGGTCGTTGACGTCGAGGACGACGTCGCCGGCGTTGCGGGCTTCTGTGGTCTGGGTCGAGATGGTGTTGACGGTCGCGGTCACGAAAGCCTCACTCGCGGGTCGATGAAGGAGTACGCGATGTCGACGACGAGGTTCATGACCACGACGACGACGGCTCCGATGAGCACGGTGCCCATGATGACGGGCAGGTCGAAGGACCTGAGGGCCGCGAGGCCGCGACGGCCGATGCCGTCGACACCGAAGATCTGCTCGGTGATGAGCGTGCCGGTCAGCAGCGCGGCGATGTCGAGACCCAGGATCGTGGCGATCGGGCTCATCGCGGCGCGGAAGCCGTGCTTGAACAGGACCGTGCGCTCGTGGATGCCCTTGGACCGTGCCGTACGGATGTAGTCCATCGAGAGCGTCTCGATCATCGAGTTGCGGGTGTAGCGGACGTACGACGACGCCGTGACGAGCCCGAGGATCAACGCCGGAGCCAGCATGCCCATGAAGTACGGGCCGACTCCTGCGGATATCGAGGAGTACTGCGGAAGGACGTTCCACAGGATGACCGGGTAGAGCGCGACGAGGAGCGCGAGGACGTAGTACGGGATCGAGCCGAGCACCTGGGAGGCGCCGACGAGCCCGCGGTCGGTCGCGGAACCGCGGCGGACCGCCGCGATGATGCCGAGCGTCACGCCCACGGTCACGAACACGACGGCGGCCATCAGGGCCAGCACGACGGTGTTCGGGAAGCGGGTGAAGAGCTCCTCGTTGACGGAACGACGCGTCACGAAGGAGAAGCCGAGGCAGGGAGCACCGCAGTGGACGGTGTCACCGGCGTAGACGAAGTCGCGGCCGACGAAGAGTCCCTTGAAGTACGTGAGGAACTGCTCGATGAGGGGCTTGTCCAGCCCGATGCTCTTGGTGATGGCCTCGAGCCGTGCGGGGTTGCACTTGGTCTCGGGGCACATGGCCTGGGCCGGGTCGGCGGGGCCCGCGAAGAACAGCAGGAACGCCGAGACCAGGGTGGCCATGATGACGCTCAGGGCGAGAGCCAACCGCCTGAGGATGTACGTGAGCACGTTTTGCCTTCCAAACGAGGTGGGCGCCGGTGGTGGGGGCCCGGGAAACCCGGACCCCCACCACGGCTGTCAGTTCAGATCTTGCTCCCCCGGAGGGGCGCTGTCACTGACGACTTACTGGTCGAGCCACACGTCGGTGAGGTCCGGCATACCCTTGTTCGGGTTGTTGTGGACGTTCTTGACCTTCGTGCCGAAGACCGAGTTGCCCTTGTCGTTGTTGTCCGGGATGGCCAGGAGGTAGTTCTCCGTCAGCCACTTGTCCATCTTGCCCCACTCCGGACCCTGCTCCGTGATGGAGAGGGCCTGGATGCGCTTGATCTCGGCGTCGATCTTGGCGTCGGAGAAGTTGCCGAACGTCGTGCTACCACCCGAGAGGGCGATCGTGCCGAAGGTGGGCGGGATGATCGAGTCGGCGGACGGCCAGTCGAAGCACCATCCACGCGGCGACTGGAGCATGTTGTACTTGCCCTTGGGGTCGCTGACGATCTTGCGACGCTCGGCTCCGGGGACACCGATGTCCTGAACCTTGAAGCCGGCGGCCTCGAGCTTCTGCTTGCGGACCTGGTTGACCTTCTGGGCGATGTCGTCGTCGTTCGTGTAGTAGTAGATGAGCTCGAACGGCTTGTCGGGGCCGTAGCCGGCCTTGGCAAGCATGTCCTTGGCCATCGTCGGGTTGCCGTCGCCCTGGCCGTTCATCTTGACGCCCGGGACAACCTCGGCCGTGTAGTCGAGGTGGCCGGGGATCTGCGGCGGGATGATCGTGCTGGCGGGCGAGAACGAGTGCGTGGTCTCACCGCCGGCCTTGTGGATCGAGTCGAAGGGCCACGCCACGGCGATGGCCTTGCGGATCTCGAGCGGGATCTTGCGGGCGTCCATGTTGACCATGAGCACGCACGAGGAGGGGCCCTCCTCGAACTGGGCCTTCTTGTCGCCCTCGATCTGCGGGATGAGCGAGGAGTCGATCGGGTCCCAGTTGAGGCTCGTGGCGTCGTCACCGTTGGAGGCGAGGATGGCCGTCTGCGTCTTGATGGTGTCGACGCCCCACTTGAAGTGGAAGCCGTCGGGGTAGTTGTGACGCGCCGGGTCCGTGGCGGGGTCCCAGTTGGGGTTGCGCTTGAGGACCAGCTCGGTGCCCGGGGTGTACTTGTCGAACATGTACGGACCGGTGGCGAGCGGGTGCAGCTGGTAGTCGGCCTTCTTGTCCTTCGCCTCGGGGATCGGCGTGAACTGGTTGAAGGAGACGAAGTAGGGCAGCGTCTCGAAGCGCTTCTCGAGGTGGAAGACGACGGTCTTGTCGTCGGGGGCCTCGACACCCTTCCAGTTCTTGTCGCCCTTGTACGGGCCCTGGTAGTCGGCGCCACCCTTGAAGAACTCGCGCTGGTACGTCGGGCCGTTCGCCGCGAGGTCGGGGTCGAACGAGCGCTTCGCGGCGAAGACGATGTCGGCGGCCTTGACCGGCGTGCCGTCCTCGAACTTGACGCCGTCCTTGAGCGTGAACGTCCACGTCAGGCCGTCTTCGGACGCCTTGCCGAGGTCGGTCGCGAGGTCCGGAACGAGGACCTGCTTGCCGTCACGGCTGACGTAGGTCGTCAGGGCGCGGTGCGTGAGCGAGAAGATGACGGCCGTGTCCTGGAAGAACTGGTCGCTCGGGTCCATGTTGGCGGGCGTCGAGGCGTAGGGCACCGTGAGGATGCCGCCCTTCTTCGCACCGGGGACCTCCGGGGCCGGGCCCTTGGCGTTGGGGTCGAGGGCGGCACCGGCGGTGTCGACCTTGCCGCCCGTGCCGTTGGTGCCACCGGCACCGCCGTTGTTGGCGGCAGGTGCGCCGCAGGCCGCGACGAAGCCGAGGGAAGCCGCGGCTCCCACGGTCAGGACTTTGGTCCAGCGCATTGTTGTTTGCTCCCTTTGTGCTTGTCCCGGCGTTTTGCCGAGAACATCTGATGACCGTGACCCGGTGGGGTCAGCGGCGGCTGGTGGGGTCGAACGCGTCGCGGATCGAGTCGCCGAGCAGGCTCAGGGCGAGGACGAGGAGCGACAGGCCGATGACCGACGGCCAGAGCCACAGGGGGTACGTGGCGAAGAGGTTCTGCGCGTCGGCGATGGTGCGACCCCACGACGCGGTGGGCTCGACGAGACCGGCACCGAGGTAGCTCAGCGTCGCCTCGTAGGTGATGTAGGCCGGCACGGCGATCGAGGCCGACACGATGATCGGGCCGACGAGGTTGGGCAGGATCTCCCGGAAGAGGATCGAGCGGGTCGGCACGCCGATGGCTCGGGCGGCCTGGACGAACTCCCGCTCGCGCAGGCTCTTGACCTCTCCACGCACGAGTCGGGCCAGACCCATCCACCCGAACACCACGAGGATGACGATGAGGACCCAGAAGCGGATCGTCGAGGTCTCCTCGGGGGTCAGGTCACCGCCGGCGGCGATGCGCTTCTGCATGATCGGGATGATCGCCAGGACGAGGAGCAGGATCGGCAGCGACAGGAAGAAGTCGATGACCCAGGAGATGACCTTGTCCGAGGCGCCACCGAGGTAGCCGCCGATGAGGCCGAGCGCCACGCCGACGACGGTCGACGCGAAGGCCGCGACGAAGCCGATGATGAGCGAGGGGCGGGCGCCGTAGGCCCAGCGGGCGAAGAGGTCGCGGCCGAGGCGCGGCTCGACCCCGAGCCAGTGGGCCGAGCTGGCCCCGACGGTCGGCAGACCGTTGAAGTCGACGAGCTCGGTGTGCACGGTGCTCGGGTCGGCCTTCGCGCCGGTGATGGGGTCGACCGCCTCGAGCGAGACGAGGAACGGGGCGAAGATCGCCACGAGCAGGAAGAACAGGATGATGGCGAAGCAGATGATCGCGACCTTGTCCCGCTTGAGCCGGGCCCAGGCCACCTGGCCGGGAGAACGTCCGGTGCGGACCTCCTGGTGCTCAGGGGCGGTCGTCGAAGACGTCTCCTCGGATTCCTCGATCAGCGTTGCTGCTGAGGGCTCCGGCATTGCGTTCAACGCGTTGTCTCCATCCTTGTGGGATCACATCCGACCCGGGGATTCGTCACCCGAGCCGCCCTCGGGAGCGCACCAGTTGATCCGGATGCCACCCCCGCCGGGACGACGTGAGCCTGCCACACAGTTTCGCGCTGTCCAAGCATCGAGACGTGCATGGATGACAAATCGTTACCGAGTACCGCGTCCCGCGACACAATGTCCGTCCACGCGCGGCGGGCCCGAAACAATCCCCGACCACGCACCGGCTGACACGTCCGCCGCTCACTCTCCGCGCGTGCGCCCCAGACGTCCCGAGAGCCATTCCCAGCGCGCCCGGAGGCGCTCCTCGAACCCACGGTCCGTGGGGCGGTAGTAGCTGACGGTGTCGTGGAGGTCGTCCGGGAGGTACTGCTGCGCGGCGACCCCGTCGGGCTCGTCGTGGGCGTAGACGTAGCCCTTCCCGTGGCCGAGGCGCTCGGCCCCGGCGTACCCGCTCCCCCGCAGGTGCGCGGGGACGACGCCGCCGCGCCCCGCGCGTACGTCGGCGATCGCCTCGTTGATGCCGACGTATGCCGCGTTGGACTTGGGTGCCATGGCGTTGTGCACGACCGCCTGGGCGAGGATGATCCGCGCCTCCGGCATGCCGATCTGCGCCACCGCGTGCATCGCGGCCACGGCGGTCTGCAGGGCGGTCGGGTCCCCCATGCCGACGTCCTCGCTCGCGGAGATGACGATGCGGCGGGCGATGAAGCGGGGGTCCTCCCCCGCTTCGAGCATCCGCGCCAGGTAGTGCAGGGCAGCGTCGACGTCGCTGCCGCGCATCGACTTGATGAGGGCGCTCGCGACGTCGTAGTGCTGGTCGCCGGCGCGGTCGTAGCGGACGGCTGCCTGGGCGACGGCCTGCTCGACGTGGGCAAGAGTGATCTGGACGGGGTCGTCGCACGTGCGACCGGCCGGCTGCGCGTCGAGCGCCACACCCGCGGCGGCCTCGAGAGAGGTCAGCGCGCGACGGGCGTCGCCGCCGGCGATCCGCACGAGGTGCTCGGTGGCGTCGGCGGCCATGGTGTGCGCACCGTCGAATCCCCGCTCGTCGGTGAGCGCAGCGGCGAGGAGCTCGGCGATCTCCTCGTCGGAGAGCGACTCGAGCGTGACGAGCACCGACCGCGACAGCAGCGGAGCGATGATGCTGAACGACGGGTTCTCGGTCGTGGCGGCCACGAGGATGACGGTCCGGTTCTCCACGCCGGGCAGGAGCGCATCCTGCTGGGCCTTGGTGAAGCGGTGGATCTCGTCGAGGAAGAGCACCGTCTGGCGGGCGTAGAGATCGCGCTCGCGCACGGCCGACTCCATGACCGAACGGACGTCCTTGACGCCGGCCGTGACGGCCGAGAGCTCGACGAAGCGGCGCTCCGCCGCGGTGGCGACGAGGTGGGCGAGCGTCGTCTTGCCCGTCCCGGGCGGCCCCCAGAGGATCGCGGACAGCGGTCCGGCGGCCCCGCCGGAGCCCTCGATGAGCCGGCGGAGCGGGCTGCCGGGGCGCAGCACCTTGGCCTGGCCCCGGACCTCGTCGAGGGTGCGGGGCCGCATCCGGACGGCGAGCGGGGCGACCCCTGCCGACGCGGGCTGCTCGCCGCGCTCGGCGGCGGAGGCCGCACCGAAGAGGTCCTCCGTGCTGTTCGACATCACTGTGGAAGGCTATCCGCGTGCAGAACCCCTCAGCGGCGGGCCCGGCGCCGCGCACCCGTCTGGCTCGCCTCGGTGCACTCATCGCCCGCCACCCGCGCACGTGGATCGTCGCCTGGGCCGTCGTCGCGATCACGTGCTTCGCCGTCGCGGTCGGTGGGGTCACCGGCGAGTCGCTCTTCGAGCGCCTGCACTCGGGTGCGCCGACCGTCGAGTCCGAGTCGTCGCGCGCCCAGGAGGTCATCGCCGAGAGCCAGCCGGCGCTCGAGACGCTGACGATGCAGGTGACCGGTGCCGACCTCGCTGACGCCGCGACGGTCGCGGCCGGGACGGCGGCGACGCGCGAGGTCGCGCAGGTCCCCGGGGTCAAGAGCGTGCGGTCGCCGCTGCTCGCGCCGGGCGGCGTCACCGACCCGTCGGTGGCTCCCCTGCTCAAGGGCGGCACGCCGACCGCGGGCGGCTTCGTCACCGTCGTCGACTTCGCGCCGGGTCTCGACAAGGCGGCACAGGACGCGGCCGAGACCCAGGCGGAGGCCCGACTGCTCGGTGTCGCCACGGCCATGCACGCCCAGGGCTCCGTCGGCAGCACGAGCAAGGTCATCGAGGCCATCACGACGACCGTCGAGCGGGACCTGCTGCGGGGCGAAGGCATCGCCCTGCCGCTCACCTTCGTCGTCATGTTCTTCGTCTTCGGCGGCTTCGTCGCCGCAGGCATGCCCATCGTCGGGGCCGTCGTCTCGATCGGTGGTGCGCTGCTGTCGCTCTTCGGCTTCTCGCACGTCGTCGAGCTCGACGCGACCGTCGTCAACATCGTCACCCTGCTCGGGCTCGGGCTGTCCATCGACTACGGCCTGCTCACCGTCAGCCGCTTCCGCGAGGAGCTCGCACACCGGGAGCACGACGTGCCGACGCGCGCGGAGATCGCCCACGCGGCCGAGCGCACGGTGGCGACCGCGGGCCGCACCGTCCTCTTCTCCGGACTGACCGTCGCCATCGCCCTCGCCGGCCTGCTCATCTTCGAGGCGTCGATCATGCGCGCCATCGGCGTGGCCGGGGTCAGCGTCGTGCTCGTCGCGATGGTCGTGGCCATCACGCTCGTGCCGGCACTGTGCGTGGTGGGCGCAAAACGGCTGTCCCGCAAGGCTGTCGAGAAGCCGTCCGACGTCGGCCTCTTCTCTCGCCTGGCTGTCGGCGTGCAACGGCGCCCCGTTGCCGTCATCCTCGGTGTCGTCGTGGTGCTCGTGACGCTGGCCCTGCCCACCCTGTCGATGAAGCTGACGTCGTCCGGGACCGAGCTGCTCCCCAAGGACGCTCCCCAGCGGGTCTTCTTCGAGCAGCTCGACCGCGACTACCCGGCCCTTTCCGCCCCGGAGGTCACCGTCGTGGCCCGCACGGCCGACACCGCCGCCGTCACGGCATGGTCCCAGCAGTTCCGCTCGCGTCCGGGCGTCGAGGGTCTCGTCGTCCGTCCGCTCGGCAGCGGCGACCAGCGCGTCGACATCCGCGTCGCCGGGCGGCCCACCTCCGACGAGGCGCAGGACCTCGTGACGACGATCCGCGCGACGAGCGCCCCCTTCGAGACGCTGACGACGGGCCAGGCCGCCGGACAGATCGACTTCCTCGACTCGATGTCGGCCCGCGCCCCGTATGCCGTCGCGCTCGTCGTGCTCGGCACCTTCGTCCTGCTCTTCCTCATGACCGGGTCCGTCGTGCTGCCGGTCAAGGCGTTGCTGCTCAACGTCATCTCGCTCGGTGCCGCCCTCGGCGTCGTCGTGTGGATCTTCCAGGAGGGCCACCTCGAGGGGCTGCTCGGCTTCACCTCCGTGGGAGCCCTCGAGTCGATGGTCCCCTTCCTCGTCCTCGCGTTCGGGTTCGGCCTGTCCATGGACTACGAGGTGTTCCTGCTCTCGCGGATCGTCGAGTTCCACCGGCACGGCGCCGGCAACGACCGGGCCGTGTCGCTGGGCCTCCAGCGCACCGGCCGCATCATCACGTCGGCCGCCCTGCTCATCGTCATCGTCTTCGGCGGTTTCGTCGCCGGCGACATCCTCATCATCAAGGAGATGGGGGTGGCTCTCGTCGCGGCCGTCGTCATCGACGCGACCCTCGTGCGGATGCTGCTCGTGCCCGCGACGATGACGGTGCTCGGCCGGTGGAACTGGTGGGCGCCTGCACCGATGCGTCGCCTCCACGACCGTTTCGGGATCACGGAGTGACCACCGTCGTCGCGGCGCACGGACTCGACGGCCTGCTGGACGCGACCGGCGGCCATCCCTTCGTGCGGTGGGAGGTGACGGACGAGCTCGCCGCGACGTGGTGGGCCGCGACCGACGCCGTCGCCTTCCAGCGCACCCGCAAGACCGTGCGGCGCACCGTCAACGTCCTCGGCGGAGACGACGGCGTGACGGCGCTCCTCGACCACCTGCCGGAGATCGCGGCGACCGTCTCGCCCGACCGTCGCGCCTTCTCCATCAGCGTGCCGCAGCACCTCGAGCCGCACCTCCGGGAGCGCTACCGCGTCATGGACGGCGGCGACTGGGAGTGGTTCCACACGACCACCGCTCCCGACGAGCACCCCTCGCACGAAAGGGTGGTCGTCATCGACGACGTCGCGCGCGCCGACGAGCTCCGGGCCTTCCTCGAGGCCCAGTCCCCCACCGCCGACACCGAGCCCGGCTCCGGCGAGCGGTGGTTCGCCGTGGAGGACCTCGACGGCTCCCTCTGCGCGGTGGCCGCCTGGGGCACCACCCGGGCCGGCGCGCCGCACCTGTCGTCCGTCGCCGTCGACACCCGCCTGCGGGGACAGGGGCTGGGCCGCACGATCGTCGGCGCCGTGACCCGCCTGGCCGTCGCCGAGACCGGCGTCTGCACCCTCGGGATGTACTCCCACAACACCGTCGCTCGAGGGCTCTACCTGTCGCTCGGCTACGACCGGCTGTGCGCCTGGTCGAGCCGCCCGGTCGTCATCGACCGCTGACCGGGCGGCGCACCGCGCTGCGCCGTCAGGCGAAGTCGGCCGCGGTGACGGTCCGGTCGGCGGGCTCCACGAGCACGACCCAGTTGCCCGAGTTGTCGCGGCACACCGCCTCGGTCCCGTACGGACGGGCCGACGGGGGCTGGAGGAACTCGACGCCCTTGGCCGACAGGTCGGCATACGTCTGCTCGCAGTCGTCGACCGTGAGGCCGAGACCGTTGAGCCCGCCGGCGTCCTGCGCTCGCTTCATCGCGGTGACGAGCTCGTCCGGGAAGGGCGGGCCGGGGATGGCGAGGCTGACCTGCAGCTCCGGCTGGCTCGGGTGCACGACCGTGCACCAGCGGTAGCCGTCGCCGAGGGTGATGTCGTCCTTGTCCTCGAACCCGAGGACGTCGACGTAGAAGCGCTTGGACTCGTCGATGTCCTTCACGAAGACACTGACGATGGAGATGTTGGTGATCATGTGACCACGCTAGGACGGGTCCGCCGCCTCGGGCTTCTCCTGGGTTGCGGAGCCTGCGGGCGCGCTCTCCACCAGGCCCCACATGAACAGGACGCAGCCCGGGATGTGCGGCGCCCCGGTCGTGGCGTACCTCGCCTGGTACTCGCTGGGGCTCTGCCCCACGACCGTGCGGAACCGGCTGCTGAACGAGCCGAGGCTCGAGAAGCCGACGGCGTGGCACACCTCGGTGACGGTGAGGTTCGTGGCACGCAGCAGGTCCTGGGCGCGTTCGATGCGGCGGCGCGAGACGTAGCCGGCCGGCGTCACGCCGTACGTCGCGCGGAAGAGCCGGAGGAAGTGGTACTTCGACAGCCTCGCTTCGGCCGCGAGCGCGTCGAGATCGAGGGGCTCCGCGTAGTGCCGGTCGGCGTGGTCGCGAGCGCGGCGCAGGTGGACCAGCACGTCGTCGGGGGCGCGTCGCTCCATCGTGGTCACCCTCTCATTGTCGCCCTCCGAGCCTCAGCCGACGGCATCCGTCACGAACGTGCCGTTGACGGCGCGCAGCCGGTGCTCCCAGGAGGTCGCCGGCCGGCCGATGACCTTCTCGCTGAGGGTGGCCCGGGCACGGGTGTCCGCGGTCGCGTGCCGCTGGTCACGCGGCACCCCGTAGATCCAGCTCGCCTGCCCCTCGTAGGACGAGGTCTCCGACCGGCTCGACAGGTGCGCTCCGCCGCGAGTCAGGGACTCGTCACGCGACCACGTGATGGCGAGATCGCCCGTGACGTCGTACGCGCCGGCGACGTCGCTGCGCGGGTGGAAACCGAGGACACCGTCCTTGTCCCAGCGCTGCTCGGTGCGCTCGAGGGTCGGAGCTCCCCGTCCGTGCCCGGTCGCGACGACCTGGGTGTCGGTCCACGAAGCCGTCAAGGTGTCGTCGGCCTCGTCGTCGGTCCACGAGTGCCTTGACGTGTTGGAGAGACTGCGCGTGACCGTCGTCGTGACCGGTCCGCGTGAGGTGGACAGCGTTCCCGTGACGCGGAGCTCACGTCGCGCGTCGAGATCGACGTGGCCCGCCCGGTCCCCCGCCCCCGACACGCTGCTGTCGACGGCGGGGTCGCTTGCGTATGCCGTCCCGGTCGTTCCCGACACCACGTTGCGGGCCGCGTCGCGCCAGATGCGGAAGCGGGGCGCGAGAGTCCAGCCGCCCTGGCCTGCCGGAAGACCCACGACGGAGATGCGGACGTCGTGGGGCTGCCCGTCGTTGAGCCTCGCGAGGTAGGGCGTGAGGTCGTAGCCGAGCGGCGGGATGTCGAACGCCTTGGGCGAGGGGATGGTGTACCAGAGGAACGGGTTGCTCCAGCCGCCCGTGTAGACGACGGGGTAGGGCGCCGCGATGCCTGCGAGCTGCCCGTCGATGTGCACGTCGACCTCGCGGTAGGGCAGACCGTCCGGGCACGAGTAGCCCGTGCTCGCACGGGCGCTCGTGTCCCAGAACTCCTCACAGCCACCGCCGGACCCGGTCGCGAAGACGTCGGCGAGCAGCCGGGTCGAGTTGCGCGGCACCATGAGGGACCCGACGAGGTCGCTGCCGTCGCGGGAGGTGTCGGTGAGGGGAAGGACGGCATCGGACGTCCTGGCCGCAGGCGCTCCACGCCCGGTCGTGTAGAAGTCGAGGTCGACCGTCACGTGGATGACCCCGGTGTAGGTGCCGTCGACGACGTTGCCGATGAAGGCCTGCACCTGCTGCGGGTCCGCCAGCAGCGGAGCGAGGTCCGTGACGTCCTTCTCGACGTGCCAATGGATCCCGTCGACGCTCGGCTCGGGCGTCGAGAGGGTCAGCATCCGCACTCCCCCGACGTCGACGTAGCCGATGCGGTCGAACTGTCGCCCGGCCACCGACCCCTCGAGCCGCATGACGACCTTCGACCACGGACCTGCGCAGCCGGCCGGCGGCGTGTAGGCCCTGGCGTGGACGTCGAAGTCGTCGAACGCGTCGTCGACGACGCGAACGGTGCAGTGGTGCGTGGCGGGTACCGGGACGCTCGGCTCCGGTGTGCGCGGGTCGTCCCAGTCGGTGCCGAACTCCTGTGGCGGGGTGGCCGCGGGCACTCCCGAGGGACTCGGCGCGGGCACGGCGGCGGACAGGCCCGACGCGGAACTGGCTCCGGTCATGGCGAGGACCGCACCCAGGAGGACCGCGGTGACCGGACGTCGACGTGGTGATCGCATGCCTTCGACCGTAGGACGGCCCGAGTCAAGGATGGGCAAAGCGCACGGCAGGTGACGGCATACGCGTGGAGGGTCGTCCTCGCTCTCGCGACGACGACCCTCCACGGTCGGCTCCTGCCGGAGGTCAGCCCTGCTTCGGCTCGACCTCGGGGGCACCCTGCGCGGCCGGTGCTGAGGCCGCGGGCTTCGCGTCCACGCCGGCCTCCTTGCGCTGGGCGGGCGTGATCGGGGCCGGCGCCGCGGTCAGCGGGTCGTAGCCGCCACCGGACTTCGGGAAGGCGATGACGTCGCGGATCGAGTCGGTGTGCGCGAGCAGCGAGACGATGCGGTCCCAGCCGAAGGCGATGCCGCCGTGCGGCGGGGCACCGAAGGCGAAGGCCTCGAGGAGGAAGCCGAACTTCTCCTGGGCGTCCTCCTCCGACAGGCCCATGACCGAGAAGACGCGCTCCTGCACGTCGCGGCTGTGGATACGGATCGAGCCGCCACCGATCTCGTTGCCGTTGCAGACGATGTCGTAGGCGTAGGCGAGCGCCGGACCCGGGTCGGTGTCGAAGGTGTCGAGGAACTCGGGCTTGGGCGAGGTGAAGGCGTGGTGGACGGCCGTCCACGCACCGGCACCGACGGCGACGTCGCCCGAGGCGACGGCGTCGGCGGCCGGCTCGAAGAGCGGGGCGTCGACGACCCAGAGGAAGCTCCACGCCTCCTCGTCGATGAGCTCGCAGCGACGGCCGATCTCGAGACGGGCCGCCCCGAGCAGCGCCCGCGACGGCTTCGCCGCACCCGCGGCGAAGAAGATGCAGTCGCCGGGCATGGCGCCGACGTGCTCGGCGAGGCCGGCACGCTCGGCGTCCGTGAGGTTCTTCGCAACCGGGCCGCCGAGCTCGCCGTCCTCCTGGACGAGGACGTAGGCGAGGCCACGGGCGCCGCGCTGCTTGGCCCACTCCTGCCAGGCGTCGAGCTGCTTGCGCGGCTGGCTCGCGCCACCGGGCATGACGACCGCACCGACGTAGTCGGCCTGGAAGACGCGGAAGGTCGTGTCGGCGAAGTAGCCGGTGCACTCGACGAGCTCGTTGCCGAAGCGCAGGTCGGGCTTGTCGGAGCCGTAGCGGGCCATGGCGTCGGCGTAGGTCATCCGCTGGAACGGGGCGTCGAGCTCGACGCCGATGAGGCGCCAGAGCGCCTGCACGATCGACTCGCCCAGCTCGATGATGTCGTCCTGCTCGACGAAGCTCATCTCGATGTCGAGCTGGGTGAACTCCGGCTGGCGGTCGGCGCGGAAGTCCTCGTCCCGGTAGCAGCGGGCGATCTGGTAGTAGCGCTCCATGCCGGCCACCATGAGCAGCTGCTTGAACAGCTGGGGGCTCTGCGGCAGGGCGTACCACGACCCTGGCGCGAGACGCGCCGGCACGAGGAAGTCACGGGCACCCTCGGGCGTGGAGCGGGTCAGCGTCGGCGTCTCGATCTCGACGAAGTCGCGGGCCCCGAGCACGGCGCGGGCGGCAGCGTTGACCTTGGAGCGCAGGCGGATCGCAGCGCCGGCCGAGCTCGCGCCGGGGCGGCGCAGGTCGAGGTATCGGTGCTTGAGGCGTGCCTCCTCGCCGACGGTGACGCGCTCGTCGATCTGGAACGGCAGCGGGGCGGCCGGGTTGAGCACCTCGAGCTCGCTGACGATGACCTCGATGTCGCCGGTGGGCAGGTCGGGGTTGGAGTTGCCCTCCGGACGCTCGCGCACCTCACCGGTGACCTTGACGCAGAACTCGTTGCGGACGTCGTGGGCACCGCCCTGGGCGAGCACCTCGTCACGCGCGACGACCTGGGCCACGCCCGAGGCGTCGCGCAGGTCGAGGAAGGCGACCCCGCCGTGGTCTCGACGCCGCGCCACCCAACCGGTGAGGGTGACGGTCTGGCCTGCGTGGTCGGCGCGGAGAGTGCCGGCCTCGTGAGTGCGGAGCACGGAGGGTCCTTCCGGGACGTGGTTCCCGCGGCACGAGGGCCGCCGGGGCTGAGCGAGGTGGTGAGCGAGTGTCGTGCGCAGGTGCCCGGCCGCTGGTCGGCCGTGGGCACCGAGGACCAATCCTAGACCGCCTGCGCCTAGGCTCTTCGCCGTGCAGCACTCCCGCAACCGCGACCTCGACGGCGTCCGAGGTCTCGCGATCCTCCTCGTCGTCGCCGCCCACTCCGGGCTGCCGGCGCGCTGGGGTGGGCTGTCCGGGGTGACGCTCTTCTTCGTCCTGTCGGGCTACCTCATCACGAGCCTGCTCATCCGGGAGTGGGACCGCTGGGGGTCGGTCAGCCTGTGGCGCTTCTGGGGACGGCGCGCCCTACGCCTCCTGCCCGCCCTCATCCTCCTGCTCCTGCTCGCTCCCCTGCTGCTCTGGGCGACCGGCGACGACCGGCTCTCGACCTACCCGACGGCGGCCCTCGCATCGCTCTTCTACGTCGGCAACTGGGTGCGCATCGCCGGCACGGACCTCGGGGTGCTCAACCACCTCTGGTCGCTCTCGGTCGAGGAGCAGTTCTACGTCGTTTGGCCGGCGATCTTCATCGTCCTCATGACGTGGCTTCGCAGCCGAGCGCTCGCCGTCGTCCTCAGCCTCGCGGCGCTCGCGACCTTCTACTCCGTCTGGACGGTAGGGAGCGCGATCCGCCTCGACATCTCGACCGAGACGAACGCGTTCGCCCTGCTGCTCGGCGTGGCGCTCGCCTTTTCACTGGCCGCCGTACGGTCCCGTGGCTGGGAGCTGCCGGCCACGAGCCCGCTCGTCCCCTTCGTCGTCATGGTCGCCGTCTCGGCCTTCCCCGGGCACGGGCTCGAGGTGGACCACCCGCTCTTCCGACCTCTCGGCGCCGTCTACGCCGTCGTCGGGGTGTGGCTCGTGTATGCCGCCGTGTCGGGCCACTCGCGCGTCGTGGGCTCCCGCGTCATGGTCTTCTTCGGCACCATCAGCTACGCGCTCTACCTCTGGCACCAGACGTTCATCAACAGCCGGCTCCTCGGTGAGCACACGACACCCCGCAACCTGCTGCTCATCGCGGCCGCCGTGCTCGTCTCGTGGCTGTCGTGGGTGCTCGTCGAGCGGCCCGTGGGTCGCCTGCGCGGACGCCTCCGCCTCGACCAGCCGTCACGCCGCCAGCAGGAGTTCGCCGACGCCCGCGACCCGCAGGCCGCTCCGCGCGCCACGCCCACGACGTAGGGCGGTCCGGCCGATCGTGGCCGCGACGCCCGCGGCGCGGTCTCCTCGGTCTACGCGGTCTACGCGGTCGGTCGCGCTCCCGCGCCCACCGCGTCAGCCGGGGCGTCCGGCACGTCGTGCTCCTCGACGCTGCGTGAGTCGGTGAGGGTGAGGGCGCCCCACGTGGTCACGACCCCGACGATGACGGCGAGCACGGCATACGTCACCCGCTCACCGTGGAAGAAGGACGACACGAGCTCAGGACTCCACGTGCCGGCGGGCAGTGTGGTCGTCACGAGCACGGCGACGAGGGTGCCCACGACGGCGGTGCCGACGCTCGTGCCGACCTCCTGGGCCGTGTCGTTGAGCGCCGTGCCGATCGACGTGCGGTTGGCGGGCATCGCCTCGACGAGGGCCACCGCGCAGATCGTCATGACCGTGCGGAGGCCGAGGGTCATGACGACCATCGCGACGGCGATGGTCGGGTAGCCGCGGTCGACACCCCAGGCCATCCCGATGAGCGCGACGACGAGCAGGCCCGCTCCGACGAGGCACGCGAGCCGGTGGCCGAAGCGGCGGGCGAGCCACTCCGAAAGCGGTGTCGCGAGGACCATCGTCATGATGAGCGGGAGGTTGGCGAGCCCGGCACGCACGGGGCTCCATCCCCACGCGTACTGGAAGTGCAGGATGAGGCCGAACATGACGCCGGCCATGGCGATCGAGGTGCCGGCCTGCGCCAGCGTGGCCCCGCGCACGGTCCCTGACGAGAAGAGCGTCAGGTCGAGCATCGGGGACGCGGCACGCCGTTCGTGGCGGACGAACCCGACGAGCGCGAGCGCGGAGCCGACGACGGCCGAGAGCGTGGTCGCCGACGTCCATCCGTGCTCGACGCCACTGGTCAGGGCGTAGCAGCCGAGCCCGATGGCCGCGATGCTCAGCAGGGCACCGGGCAGGTCCAGCCGGTCGGTGGTGAGGTCCTCGGGCCGGTCTGCCGGCACCCCCAGCCGGACGCCGACCCAGGCCACGAGCGCGATGGGGGCGTTGACGAGCAGGAGCCACTCCCAGCCGACGTGGGCGAGGGCCGTGCCCCCGAGCAGCGGACCGAGGACGAAGCCCGACATCCCGACGACGATCATGACGGTCATGGCCCGCATCCGCAGGGCCTGGTCGTCGAAGAGACGGAAGACGAGCGAGTTGGTGATCGGCGCCATCGCTGCCGCCGCGACCCCGAGGGCGGCGCGCAGGGCGATGAGCTCGCCCGTCGTCGTCACGGCGGCCACGGCGAGGCTGATGATCCCGAAGCCGGCGAGCCCCCAGAGGAGCACCCTGCGGCGGCCGAGCCGGTCCGCCGCCGAGCCGGCGGTGAGCAGCAGTCCCCCGAACGTCAGCGAGTAGGCCCCGGTGACCCACTGGAGAGCGGTGGTGCCGCTCCCGAGGTCGCGGCCGATCGTCGGCAGCGCGATCGTCAGGAGGGTGTTGTCGACCATCTCGACGAAGAAGGCGAGACAGAGCGCGAGCATCGGGATCCACGCCGCGCGGAGCGACGGATAGGTACGGGTCGGCGTCGTGGTCAATGTGCCGTCTCCTCTCATCGAACACCGTTCGACTATCGAACGTGGTTCGATGTTATAGAACGGTGTTCGATGAACGCAAGTCCGCCCGGGGATCGTGTGATGGGATGGGCACATGAGCCCTCAGCGACAGCACGTTGCTCGGCCCTCCCGCGAGGCTCGGGCCGTGCGTGAGCGGCCCGCACGGGGCCGCCGGCGGGCCTCGCACTCGCTCGAGGCCGTCCTCACGGAGGCCGTCGCCCTGCTCGACACGAGTGGCGAGCAGGCCCTGACGTTCCGTGCCCTCGCGGCCCGTCTCGGCGGTGGCGCCGCGAGCATCTACTGGTACGTCTCGAGCAAGGACGAGCTGCTCGACCGAGCGGCGGACCACGTCCTGGCCGACGTGCTCGCCGCCATCGAGGACGTCGGGGCCGGCGACCCCGTCGACGACCTCCGAACCATCGCCCTGGCCCTCTTCGACGCGATCGTCGAGCGGCCCTGGCTCGGTGCCTTCTTCATGCGCGACACGGGCGTTCAGCCCAACGGCCTGCGCCTCTACGAACGGCTGGGACAGCAGGTCATGCGGCTGGAGCTCACTCCGCGCGAGAGCTTCCACGCGGTCTCGGCGGTCGTCGGCTTCGTCGTCGGCACGGCGGCCGACATGGGTCAGCAGCCACCCGAGGCGGTGCTCTCCGGCGAGGTCGACCGTGACGCGTACCTCGCCCGCTACGCCGCCCAGTGGCGCGCCCTCGACGCGGACGAGTTCCCCTTCATCCACCACGTCGTCGACGAGTTCGCCGGACACGACGACGCCGAGCAGTTCCGGGCCGGTCTCGACCTCATCCTCGCCGGGCTGCGGCTCCAGGCCGCCGGCTGACGCGTCGCGTAGGCACCCCCGGTCAGTCTCCCGAAAGGGGCCGGAGGTCCCGGGAGGCTTCTGCGGCAAGGCAGTCCACGGCTACGGCCAGCGCGGGGCTTGCCGTCATGGTGCTCCGCCAGACGAGGCTCACGGTGCGCTCGGAGATCGGGTCGACGATGGGGACAGCGACGACGCCCACGGGGAGCGGTCCCCGGCCGAGGCGTGGCACGAGGGCGATGGCCTCCCCCGCCGCGACGAGGGCGACGTGCGTGGCGAACTCGAGCGCCACGTGCGCGATCCGAGGGGACCGACCCACGTCGGCATACATCTTCTGGAGCCACTGGTGGCAGATGGAGCCGGGCGCGACGCTGGCCCAGTGCTCGTCGAGCACGTCCCGCACGCCGATGCTGCGCCGGGCGGCGAGCGGGTGGCTCTCGTGGACGAGGACGTCCGCGCGGTCCCGGCCGAGGTCGCGCACCTCGAGGTGGTCGGGGATGGCGAGCGGCAGCGGCTCCCAGTTGTGCACGAGGGCGAGGTCGTGGGTGCCGGCCGCGACCGCGTCGACGGCGTCCCAGGGGTCGATCTCGTCGGGACGCAGGACGACGTCCGGCGCGGTCGATCGCAGGCGGCCGATAGCGCCCACGACGACCCCCCGGTACGCCGTGGCGAACGTCGCGAGGCGCACCGTCCCGACCGTCTCTCCGCTGTCCCTGTGGAGCCGGGACTCGAGTCGCTCCATGTCCGCGAGCAGGGACCGCGCAGCGTCGGAGAGCGTGCGACCGGCCTCCGTGAGCAGGACACCGCGCCCCTGCCGCTCGAGCAGCTGCACCCCCGTCTGGGTCTCGAGGCGCTTGATCTGCTGGGACACCGCGCTCGGGGTGTAGTCGAGCGCGGCAGCGGCGGCGCCGACGGAGCCGTGCGCCTCGACGGCGACGAGCGAGCGCAGCGCGACGGGATCGATCATGCAGTGATGCTACACAGTCATGGCCACGACAGTTTGATGGACGTGAACGGTGTGCGGTCGCCACGATGGGCACATGCGCCGCCGTGACACCGCCCTCGCCGTCCTGGTCGCCCTGATCTGGGGCACGAACTTCGTCGCCATCCGCACCGGCATCGACTCGGTGCCGCCGTTCCTCTTTCTCGCGGTGCGCTTCGTCGTCGTCTGCGTCCCCGCGGTCTTCCTCGTCCGGCGCCCGGGACTCCCCTGGCGCGACCTCGCCCTCATCGGGCTCTTCACGAGCCTCGGCCAGTTCGCCCTCATGTACCTCGCGCTGCACCTCGGCATGCCGCCGGGTCTCGCCTCGCTCGTGCTCCAGGCGCAGGTGCTGCTCACCGTCGTCATCGCGGCGGTCTGGCTGCGCGAGCGCCCGTCCACGGCGCAGCGCCTCGGCGTCGCCCTGGGCGGGGCGGGGCTGCTGACGATCGCGGTCGGACGCGGGCTGTCGGCGCCGCTGCTCCCTCTCGTCGTGCTCGTCCTGGCCGCCGTGTCGTGGGCGGTCGGCAACGTGCTGACCCGCCGGGCGGGGGCCCTCACGGGTCCGGGCGCCGGGCTCGGGGTCACGGTCTGGTCGGGGCTCGTCGTGCCGCTGCCCGCCCTCGCCCTCTCGTTCCTCTTCGAAGGGCCGACGGCCATCGGGGCGGCGCTGCACCACCTCCAGTGGCAGGCCGTGGCCTCGACCGCCTACACGGCCTACCTCTCGTCGCTCGTCGGCTACGGGATCTGGAACACCCTGCTCAGCCGCCACCCCGTGGCGAAGGTGACGCCGTTCGCGATGCTCGTCCCGGTCTTCGGGATGGTCGCGGCCGCGGTCGCGTTCCACGAGCGACCCAACGCCCTCGAGCTGGCCGGGGGGCTCGCGCTGCTGGCCGGTGTCGGCGTAGCGGTGATCCGCCCCCGCGGCGGCGTGACGGCGCCCGCTCCGGCCGTCCCTGCCGACGCGTCACCCGTGCTCGCCGTCGACGTAGAGCCAGCGGCCGCCCCGGCGGGCGAAGCGGCTCACCTCGTGCAGCTCGCCCCGACGCGTGGCGCCCGCTGACGGTTCCGTCCAGTGGGCCACGAACTCGACGACGCCGTCGTCGTCACCGAGCCCGCCGCGCTCCGTGCGCAGCACCGTCAGGCCCGTCCACCGTGTGTCCGGGTCGAGTCCCACCCGCGCGGGGCGCGTCCGTGGGTGCCAGGTGCGCAGGAGGTACGCCTCGTCCCCCACGGCGAACGCCGCGTAGCGCGAGCGCATCAGCTCGCCTGCGGTCCCGGCCGGGCGGTCGCCCGCGTGGAGCGGGCCGCAGCACGCGGCATACGCCAGGTCTTCCGGGCCGCCCCCACAGGGGCACGGCCCCGAGACGCCTGTACCGAAGGCCCCGCTCACGAGCGCTGGGCGCGTTGGGCCTCGCGGGCGGGCCACGGCGCGTCGTGCGGCCGCAGCGTGGACCACCCACGCCCGCGCGACAGTCCGGCGGAGAGCAGGCCGACGAGCGTCGCCGAGTTGCTGATGCGTCCGTCGAGCGCTGCGTCGACGGCATCGTCGAGGGACACCCAGAGGGGCCGGATCCCGAGCTCCTCCGCAGTGCGTTGGTGGGCGTCGGCGGCGGCGACCTCGTGGAGGCCGCGCGCGAGGAAGATCCGCACCGTCTCCGGGAAGGCTCCGGGAGACGTGACGTCGTCGGCGAGGACGTGCCACTCGTCGGCCGTCAGGTCGACCTCCTCGGCGAGCTCACGCGCGGCGGCCTCCCACGGCGGCTCGCCGTCGACGTCGAGCAGGCCGGCGGGCAGCTCCCACACGTGGCCACCGCTCGCGTGGCGGTACTGCCGGATGAGCAGCACGTGCGGGGCACGCTCGAGCTCACGCAGGGCGAGCACGGCGACGGCGCCGGGGTGCGTGACGAAGTCACGTGTCACGACACCCCCGGCGCCGAGGTCGACGCGCTCGCGCACGACGTCGAAGATGATCCCCTCGAACGGGGTCGTCGTCTCGACCACCGGCTCGGCGGTCCACTCCTCGACGAGGTCGGCTGCGGTGCCCCGCGGCGCGTCCAGGCTCACCCGCGTCTCAGTCGGCGTCCGGGGCGGCGCCCGACGCGGACACCGAGGCGAACTCGTCGTGCCCGGTCCGTGCCTCGGCGTCCCGCTCGGCCTGGCCGGCGTCGACCGCGGCGCGGTGGCGCTCGACCTCGACGAGGCGCTCGCTGCGCTGGCGCTCCAGGGCGGCCCCGACGAGACCCGCGAAGAGCGGGTGTGCGCGGTTGGGGCGCGACAGGAACTCCGGGTGCGCCTGGGTCGACACGTAGTACGGGTGGACCTCGCGCGGCAGCTCGACGAACTCCACGAGGTTGCCGTCGGGCGAGGTGCCCGAGAAGACGAGACCCGCCTGCTCGAGGTCGGCCCGGTAGGAGTTGTTGACCTCGTAACGGTGGCGGTGGCGCTCCTTGACCTCGGCCTCGCCGTAGGCCCCACGGATGACGCTGCCCTCCTTGAGGGCGGCCGGGTAGAGGCCGAGGCGCATCGTGCCGCCGAGGTCGCCGGCGCCCTCGACGAAGGCCTTCTGCTCCTCCATCGTGGCGATGACGGGGTGCTCGGTATCGGGGTCGAACTCCGTCGAGCTCGCGTCCTGGTTGCCGAGGACGCTGCGGGCGTACTCGATGACCATGCACTGCAGGCCGAGGCAGATGCCGAGGGTCGGCACCTGCTTCTCGCGGGCCCAGGTCAGCGCGCCGAGCTTGCCCTCGATGCCGCGCACCCCGAACCCACCGGGGACGAGGACGGCGTCGACGCCGCCGAGCGCCTTCTGGGCGCCGGCCGGGGTCTGGCACTCGTCGCTGGCCACCCAGCGGATGTTGACCTTGGCGTCGTGGTGGAAGCCGCCGGCGCGCAGCGCCTCGGTGACCGAGAGGTACGCGTCGGGCAGGTCGATGTACTTGCCCACGAGGGCGATCTCGATGTCGTGCTCCGGGTCGTGGACCCGCTCGAGCAGCTCGTCCCACTCGGTCCAGTCGACGTCGCGGAAGTTGAGCCCGAGCCGGCGGATGACGTAGGCGTCGAGGCCCTCGCGGTGGAGCACCTTGGGGATGTCGTAGATGCTCGGGGCGTCGACCGCCGCGGCGACCGCGGCGACGTCGACGTCGCACATGAGCGAGATCTTGCGCTTGATCGGGTCGGGGATCTCGCGGTCGGCGCGGAGCACGAGCCCGTCGGGCTGGATGCCGACCTGGCGCAGTGCGGCGACCGAGTGCTGGGTCGGCTTCGTCTTCAGCTCGCCGCTCGGCGCGAGGTACGGCACGAGGGAGACGTGCAGGAAGAAGCTGTTGTCGCGGCCGATGAGGTGGCGCACCTGGCGCGCGGCCTCGAGGAAGGGCAGCGACTCGATGTCGCCGACCGTGCCGCCGATCTCGGTGATGATGACGTCCGGGGCGTCCGGACCTCCGGTGGCGAGGGCGCGCATCCGGGCGACGATCTCGTTGGTGATGTGCGGGATGACCTGGACGGTGTCGCCGAGGTACTCACCGCGCCGTTCCTTGGCGATGACGTTGTTGTAGACCTGCCCGGTCGTCACGTTCGCGCTGCCGACGAGGTTGACGTCGAGGAAGCGCTCGTAGTGACCGATGTCGAGGTCCGTCTCGGCTCCGTCGTCGGTCACGAAGACCTCGCCGTGCTGGAACGGGTTCATCGTCCCGGGATCGACGTTGATGTAGGGGTCGAGCTTCTGCATCGTGACCCGCAGGCCCCGCGATCTGAGAAGTCGTCCGAGGCTCGAGGCGGTGAGCCCCTTGCCGAGAGAGGAGGCGACGCCCCCGGTCACAAAGATGTGCTTCGTCGTATCCACCACGGGCTTTGAGTCTACGTCACTCCGCGGGTCTCCGTGACGTAGCGTTCCACCCACCGGCGCGTCTCGTCGTCAGGAGTGGGCCATCCGGCCGCCCGGGCTCGTCCCGCGTCACCCTCCCGGAGCCTGGCGTCGGCGTCGGTGAGCAGGCGGTCCACCTCGGCTGCTACGACGGCCGGGTCCCCCACGGGGACAAGAGAACCCGCGTCCCCGACGAGGTCGGGCAGACCGCCCGTACGGGTCACGACGACCGGGAGCCCAGCCGCCATCGCCTCCTGCACGACGAGCGCCCGGGCCTCCCAGCGGCTCGTGAGGACGAATACGTCCGCCGCCCGCAGCCACTCCGACACATCGGTGCGCGCCCCCACGAACCGGACCTTTGCCCTCGCGTCCTCCCCCTGCCGTATGCCGTCCGCCTCCTCCTCGAGACGGGCACGGAGCCGATCGTCGCCGTCGCCGACGACGACCCACGTGGCGGCGGCGTCGGAGCGCCGCGCGGCCGCGAGGAGGGTCGGGAGGTCCTTCTGGGGCGCGATGCGCGAGACCGTGAGCACGACGGGGCGGTCGGTCGGCAGGCCGGCTCCGGCCAGCAGGGCGGCGCGTTCGGTCGGCTCGAGGGCGGCAGGACGCTCCAGCAGGTCGGCGACCGCGGCGGAGGGCACGAGGGCGAGCTCGGTGCGCCGGGCACCGAGGGCGTCTGCGAGCTCGACGAGGTCTTCGCTCGCGCCCGTCACGAGGTCGGCTCGGTGCAGGGACCACGCGACCAGCCGCCGGGCGGCGGACGCCGCGGCGCGCGCGACGGGGGAGCCCTGGACCGGCGGGAGGTCGTTGTGGAGAGAGACCACGAGCCGCGGGCGTGGCCGCGCGCGGGCGACGGCCACGGCAGCGACGACGGCGGCCTGGTGGCCGTGCGCGTGGACGACGTCGACCGTGCCCGCCAGGCGCATGATGCGGTGCCAGTCCACGAGACCACGGGGTGCACGTACCCCGCCGTGGACCGGCCAGAGCCGGTGGGCGTCGGCCCAGTCGAAGGCCCGGGCCGTCGACTCCGCCGTCACGACCTGAACGTCGTGCCCCTGCCCACGAAGTCCCGTGAGGAGGGCGTCGACGTGCGCACCCACGCCACCGGCCGCGTGTCCGAGCACCATGAGCACCCTCATCGCGTCTCCGGAGGCGCGGCCGGGTGCGGGTCCTGCTCGCCGGCAGGGGCGGACATCGGCGCGGACGAAGGGGCGGTCATGGACGTCGGCGAGGTCGCGGCGGTCGGTGACGGCCGCCGCAGCCGGGCGACGACCGAGCGGTCGACGAGGAGCACGACGACGACGAGGGTCACGGTGGCCGCGAGCGCCACGGCGACGCCCTGCGCGGCGGCGACGAGGAGTCCGTCCGCGGTCCAGAGGCCGCCGAGCCACCAGCCGAGGATCGCGGCTGACGCGGCGCCGAGCAATCCGGCTGCCACGGGGCGCGCCGGTACGGTCAGGGCCGCGCGGCCCCAGCTCCGCGCGACGAGGACCGTGAGCGCGACGGCCCCGGCCACGAGCCCGACGCTGGTGCCGAGGGTGAGAGCGCGCACGGTCGTCGCGGGTCCGGCCGCGTCTCCGAGGGCCACGAGCGGGACGACGGTCGTCGCGAGCCACGCGACGGCGACCATGGCGCCCGCGACCCGGGCACGGCCTCGCACGTAGGAGGCCCGGGTCAGCAGCCCGATTGCGCAGAGGCCGACGATGCCCGGGGCCACGAGCACGAGGGCGTCGGGGATGGCGGACAGGGCCACGGCCCCGTTGCCGTCCGCTCGCCCGGCGTCGAGCAGGGCGAAGAAGGCGCCGACCGGTCGGGCGACGGCCACGAGCAGACCCCCGGCCAGCAGACCGGCCAGGAGGGTGGCGAGCCACGTCCGCCGCAGCACGTCCACGGCCGCGGACCCCGGCGCGGAGGCCGGCGCGGGGGCCGGCGCTGCTGCTCCCGCGTCCGGCTCGGGCCCGCCGGCTTGCGCGCTCCCCGCCAGCGTCGGGAAGGCCGCGGTGGCGAGCGGGACGGCGAGGACGGCATACGGGAGCAGGGAGACGGCCTGGACGTAGGTGTACACGTTGAGCGTCCCGGGGCCGCCGCGGTCGTTGGCGAGGCGGATGAAGACGAGCGTCGCCAGCTGCTGTCCGGCGACGGCGAGGAGCCCGGCGACCGCGAGCCGCCGGACGCGGGCGGCGACGCCGTGCGGGAAGTGTGTCGTCACCGTGAGGTGGACCCCGGCGCGACGCACCGGAACGAGGAGCGGCAGCGACAGCGCGACGACCCCGAGGGTCGTGCCCACGGCCAGGATCGTGGTCGCGCCCGCGGGGACCTGCGCGATCGGGGCGGCCGGGTCGGTGGCGACGGCGGCGTAGGCCGCGTAGGTCGCGATGACGACGAGGCTCGACATGAGCGGGGCGATCGCGGCCGCGACGAACCGGTGGTGAGACTGGAGCACACCGCCGAGCACGATGCCGACGCCGTAGAGCGGGATCTGGATCGCGAAGACCCGCAGCAGGTCGGCGCCGAGGCCCACCCCGCCGGGACAGGTGTCGCCGGCTCCGAGCAGGCCCCGCGCGATCGGCTCCGCGGCAAGGGCCACGACCAGGCCCAGCGGCACGAGCACGACGAGCACCCACGTCAGCAGCGCGGAGGCCGTGTGGTCGGCCTCGATCCGGTCGCCGCGGGCCAGTGCGCCTGCCACGAGAGGCACGGCGACCGCCGCGAGCACTCCCCCGGCCGCGATCTCGAAGAGCACGTTGGGGACCGCGTTGACCGACTGGTAGACGCTCCCGACGCAGGTCGCACCGACGGAGTGGGAGAAGACGAACCATCGTCCGAAGCCGACGACCCGGGCGACGAGCGTGATCACCGCGATGGTGCCTGCGGCGGCGAACAGCCCGCGCCGTGAGACGGGCCCACCCCCTGCGCTCCGGTCGGTCATCGGGGGGCCCGGCCCCACTCGTCGAGCCGGCGCAGGGCGGGGTGGGCCTCGATGACCCGGGTGAAGCTGACGCGCTCCGAGGCGAGCGTCAAAGCCGCGAGGCCCGTCAGGGCGACGACCCGGCCCACGAGCCCGGTGCGCTCGACGAGCGCGAGACCGACGAGCGCCCCGGCGGCGTTGGCACCCGTGTCGCCGAGCATGGCGGTGGCGCGGAGGTCGTCCCGGACGACACCGAGCGAGGACCCGACGGCGGCGGCCGCGGGCACCCCTCCCACGAGCGGGAGACCTGCGACCACCGTGACCTTGAGCGCCCGTCCGGGGCGCAGGTCGAAGAGGTTGACGGCGTTGGCGGCACCGGCGACCACGGCCCCGCCGACGAGGGTGGCCAGCAGTCCGGGACGGGAGGGACGGCTCGCGTCGGAGAGCGCCGCGCCGACCAGCCCGGTGACGCCGAGACCCACGATCTTGACCGCGCCCGTCGTGACCTCGCCCCGTGCCAGCGCACCGAGGTGGCCCTTGAGACCCTTGTCGGACGCGCCTCCGGCGAGGTCGTCGAGCGCCCCGAGGGCACCTGCGGCGACGGCGACGACGCCGGAGCTCATCGACCTGCGGCTCGCTCCCTCGGTCAGGCGCGAGGCGACTGCCGCTGCAGCGGCACCGGCAACAGCGCCTGCCACGGCGCCGCCGACCCAGGCCGGCCCCTCGAGCAGGGTGACCGGGTCGCCGGCGTGGTTGGTGCGCTCCCAGGGCTGGCGGAGGTCAGGGGGCGCCGCTCGGCCGAGACGCAGGACCGCCCACGAGGCCGCCGCCGAACCGAGCAGGGCAGCCAGTGACGCGGCGGCGGTCGAGTCCGCGCGGCGGCTCGACCTCACGGAAGCACCCGCGGGACGGTGGCGGTGGCGCCGGCCGCGACGCCGTAGTGTCCGACCCGCTCGTCGAGGGCGTCCTCGACGGCGAGGACCACCGTGGCAGGTCCGTCACCGGCCCGGGCGTGGTCGACGGTGGAGACGATCCCGGCCGTCTCGGACTTCTCACGCACGGCCTGGACGGCGTTGGAGGTCACGGGCTGGCCCGCCGCTGCAACCGTCTCGCCGCTGGCGACGACGGTCGACCGGGTCGAGCCGGCGAAGGAGGTCACCAGCGCGCGGATGGCGTCGGAGCGGGACTCGACGACGGACTCGGTGCCGGCATAGTCCGCGGACACGACGACCGCGAGGTCGGCAGGCGCGAGGTCGGCCACCGAGCTGTCGACGAGGTTGGCGTCGACGAGCACCTTGAGCGCGGCGGTGCGCTGGGCCGAGGTGCCGGTGTCGCTCGTCGACACGACGAGGTCGGTGAGCACCTGCACGAGCAGCTCGTCGCCCGTCGCGGTCGACCCGACCCCGAGGGCCGACGCGGCTTCCTTGGCCGCCTGTGCTCGGTCGGAGGCCTGGCTGGGGTCGAACCAGTCGGGGCTCAGCGTCACCGTGCCCGTGAGGCCGGCGCCGCTCTGGGTCACGACACCCTCGAGGTTCGTGGTCATCGTGCCGTCGGCGGAGGGCAGCACGACGACGACCGCGCGGTGACCGGACAGTCGGCTCTTGACGACCCGTGGCTGCACGGCGGTCGCGTACTCGTCGGACGCGTCGACGAGCTTCTCGCTCGTCGTCAGCTTGTCGTTGAGGGCCTGCTTCTCGGTGCGCAGCGCGGAGACCTGGTCGCTCAGCTGGTTGCCGAGGTTGGCCTGCAGAGGGCCGGCCCCGAGCACGATGCCCACCGCGAGGGCGAGGAACACCGAGATGATCGAGACGAGGTGGTAGCGGAAGTCGATCACGTGAAGATCCCAACGATGGCGGTCCAGAGGTCGTCCCAGCGGGCGGCGAGGACCTGCAGCCACGCCTGCCCGGCCGGTGTCGACGCGAGGGCTGCGAAGAAGGCGAGCACGCCCGCGAGCAGCATCGTCACGAGCAGCCGGCCCGGGATGCGGGCGCGGTAGAGCTGGCTCACGCCCTTGGCGTCGACGAGCTTGCTGCCGACGCGCAGGCGCGTGAGGAACGTCGACGCCTGCCCGTCGCGACCCTTGTCGAGGAACTCGACGAGGGTGACGTGGGTACCGACGGCGACGATGAGCTCGGCACCGGAGTCGTCGGCGAGGAGCATCGCGACGTCCTCGCTCGTGCCCGCAGCGGGGAAGACGACCGGCGTGATCCCTAGAGCCTCGACCCGTGCGAGGCCGGGGGCACGCCCGTCGCGGTAGGCGTGCACGACGATCTCGGCGCCGCAGCGCAGCGCCTTGTCCGAGACGGAGTCCATGTCGCCGACGATGAGGTCGGGCTGGTGGCCGGACTCGAGGATGGCGTCGGCGCCGCCGTCGACCCCGATGAGGATCGGGCGGTACTCACGGATGTAGGGCCGCAGGGTCTCGAGGTCCTCGCGGTAGTGGTAGCCGCGCACGACGATGAGGCAGTGCCGGCCGTCGAGCTGGGTGGTGATGGGGGGCACGCCTATGCCGTCGAGGAGGAGGTCGCGCTCCTTGCGGATGTACTCCATCGTGTTCGTCGCGAAAGCCTCGATCTGCACGGCGAGCCCGGCCCGCGCCTCGTGCATCTGGGCCTGGACCGCCTCGACGTCGAGCAACGTGCCCGTCGCGACACGGGTCTCACCCGACCACAGGTCGGCACCGTCGAGGCGTAGCGTCTGCCCGTCCGTGAGCGCCATGACCTCCGGGCCGGCGGCGTCGAGCACGGGGATGCCGGCCTCGACGAGGATCTGGGGTCCGAGGTTCGGGTAACGACCGCTGATCGAGGCGCTCGCGTTGACCACGGCGGCGGGGCGCACGGTGACGAGGGCGTCCGCGCTCACCTTGTCGAGGTCCGCGTGGTCGATGACGGCGATGTCGCCCGGCTGCAGCCGCTTCGTCAGCGCCTTGGTGCGCCGGTCGACGCGCGCGGTGCCGACCACGCCGGGACCGGTGTCCCGGGCGCGCGAGCGACGTCGGATGGAGAGGGCCATGATGGCCTCAATCGTGCCACGTCGGTGGGTCGGCGACCCCATCGGTCCGGGCCGTGGCGCACGGCTCGGGACGACACTCGGGACGGCCTTCGGGAACGAGGTCCAACGGCTGCGCGGACCGCAGGACGGTGCCGCGGACGGGACTCAGACGCGTGAGCCGCTGCGGGCGGCCGGCCGCGTGCCGACGCGGGCACCGCTCGTCTGCTCGAGCAGGTCGCCGGCGTGGGCCAGCCCGGCCTCGGAGTCGGGGTCGCCGCCCATCATCCGCGACAGCTCCCGCAGCCGGGCGTCACCGTCGACGACGCTGACGCTGCTCGAGGTGATGCGGCCGTCGTCGGCCTTGTGCACGACGAGGTGGCGGTCGGCGAACGCTGCGACCTGGGCGAGGTGGGTGACGACGATGACCTGGGCGTGCTCGGCGAGGGCAGCCAGCCGGGCACCCACGTCGAGGGCCGCCCGCCCGCCGACACCGGCGTCGACCTCGTCGAAGACGAACGTGGGTGGTCCGCTCGCCGCCTCGCCCGAGGCGTTGCGTGAGCCGACGACCTCGAGCGCGAGCATGACGCGGGAGAGCTCACCGCCCGAGGCGGCCCGCGCGACGCTGCGCGGCGTGGCTCCGGGGTTGGCCGCGAGCAGGATCTCGACGTCGTCGATGCCGTGTCGGGCCAGCCGCACGCGGTCGCCGTCGGGCAGGGCCACACCCTCGGGGTCGGTGCGTCGGCGCAGCTCGACGTGGACGACGGCCTTGCCCATGGCCAGGTGCGAGAGCTCCTCCGAGACGCGGGTGCCGAAGTCGTCACCGGCGGCCCGGCGAGCCTCGGACAGCGAGAGGGCGGCCGCGACGACGGACGACTCGAGCTCGGCCACCTCGACGCCGAGTCGCTCGACGCGGTCGTCGGCGGTCACGAGCTCGTCGAGGCGAGCGGCCCCGCGGCCCGACCACTCGAGCACCTCGTCGACGGTCTCGCCGTACTTGCGCGTGAGGACCCCGAGGGCGGCCCGCCGCTCCTGCACGTAGCCGAGCCGCTCGGGGTCGAGATCGACGTCCTGGAGGTATGCCGTGAGGTCGGCCGACAGGTCGGTCACGAGCGTGCCCACCTCGTGAAGGCGCTCGTCGAGCCCGGCGAGGGCCTGGTCGTGCGCCGTGGCCGGGCCGAGCGCACCCCGCGCCGACCCGATGAGGTCACGGACGTTCGGAGCCGGCTCGGCGGCATACTCGTCGCCGCTGAGATCTGCGAGTGCCTGGGCTGCGGCCAGGCGGAGCGTGTCGGCGTGCGCGAGGCGCTCGTCCTCGGCACGCAGCGCCGCGTCCTCGCCCGGCTGGGGGTCGACGACCTCGATCTCCTCGAGCGAGGCGGTGAGCGAGTCGATCTCGCGGGCGCGCTCGCGCGCCTCCGAGACGAGGCGCTCGTGCTCGCGGGCCGACGCACGCCAGCGGTCGTAGAGCTCGCCGACGCGGTCGCGGAGTGCCGTGAGTTCGGGACCCCCGAAGTCGTCGAGCACGACGCGGTGGGCATCGCCCTGCTTGAGCCGCCACTGGTCGGCCTGCCCGTGCACGGCCACGAGCATCTGGCCGAGCTCGGCGAGCACGGAGACCGGCGCCGTGCGACCGCCGACGTGGGCGCGCGACCGGCCGGCCGCGGCGATGGTGCGGGCGATGACGAGCTCGCCGTCCTCGTGGTCGGCGCCCGCCTCGTCGGCCCGGACGAGGGCCGGGTGGTCGAGGGGCAGCTGCACGACACCCTCGACGAGCGCCGAGGCCGAGCCGGTGCGCACGAGGCCGGAGTCGGCGCGCTCGCCCAGCAGCAGGCCGAGCCCCGACACGACCATGGTCTTGCCGGCGCCGGTCTCACCGGTGAGCACGTTGAGCCCGGGGCTCAGGTCGAGGACGGCGTCGTCGATGACACCGACGCCCCGGATCCTCATCTGGCTGAACACGGGTCCACCTTAGGGCCGGGCACCCTCACCGCCGTCGACGTCGTCCACGGGCGAGGCGGTGTCGCCGTTGCCGCGCCACCCGGCGACCGAGAGGTCGAACTTCGCGACGAGACGGTCGGTGAACGGTGCGCTCGTCAGCCGGGCGAGACGGAGCGGGCGCAGCCCACGGCGCACCTCGATGCGGGCTCCCGGAGGGAGGTCGACGTGACGCCGGCCGTCGCACCACATGACTCCTGCGCCCTCGGTGGCCGCCTTGATCTCGACGGCCAGGTGGGTGTCGGGGCCCAGCACCAGCGGCCGGGCGAAGAGCGCGTGGGCCGCACTGGGGACGAGGAGCAAGGCCTCGACCTGCGGCCAGACGACCGGCCCGCCGGCCGAGAAGGCGTATGCCGTCGACCCCGTCGGCGTGGAGACGATGACGCCGTCGCAGCCCCAGCTCGACAGCGGTCGACCGTCGACCTCGACGGTGACCTCGAGCATCCGCTCGCGGGCGGCCTTCTCGACGCTGACCTCGTTGAGGGCCCAGCTGCTCGCGATGAGGTCGCCGTGCAGCTTCGCGTCGACGTGGAGCGTCATGCGCTCCTCGACGGCGTAGTCGTTGCTCGCGATGTGCTCGACCGTGGCGTCGAGGTCGTCGCGCTCGGCCTCCGCGAGAAAGCCCACGTGGCCGAGGTTGACCCCGAGGAGCGGCACGTCGACGCTGCGGGCGAACTCGGCGCCGCGCAGGATGGTCCCGTCGCCGCCGAGCACCACGACGAGGTCGCACCCCTCCGCGACCTGCTCCTCGGCGGACGCGATGTGCACGCGCGAGCTGTCCTTGAGGTCGAGGGCCTCGGCCTCGTCGGCCTGGAGGGACACGTCGATGCCGAGGTGGGTGAGGCGTTGCACGACGCCCTTGGCGACCGTCAGCGCCTCGGGGCGCCTCGGGTGGGCCACGAGCAGGATGCGGCGCGTCACGGGACTCCTTCCAGGTCGACGGCCTCCAGCATGTCATCCACCGCCGTCACCGAGGCGCCCGGCACGGGTCTCGGGGCGAGCCAGAAGAGGAACTCCCGGTTGCCGTCGCCCCCCGCGATGGGGCTGGCCGTCGCAGCGTGCAGGTGCAGGTGGAGGTCGGTCGCGACCTGGGCCACGTCACGCAGCACCCGACGGCGCTCGTGCGGCGAGGTGACGACTCCTGTGCGGCTGAGCCGCTCGCGCCCCACCTCGAACTGCGGTTTGACGAGGACGACGACGTCGCCGTCGTCGGTGACGAGAGGTCGCATGGCGGGCAGGGCGATGGCGAGCGAGATGAAGCTGAGGTCGGACACGACGAGGTCGAAGCGGCCGCCGAGCGCCTCGGCGTCGACGTCACGGATGTTGGTGCCCGGCAGGTCCCGCACCCGCGGGTCGGCGCCGATCGACACGACGAGCTGGTCGTGCCCGACGTCGAGGGCCGTCACGTGGGTGGCACCGCGCTCGAGGAGCACCTGGGTGAACCCACCCGTGCTCGCCCCGACGTCGAGGCACCGTCTGCCGTCGACAGGGACCGGCCACGTGTCGAGGGCGTGGAGCAGCTTGACCGCCGCGCGCCCCACCCAGCGGTCGGGCTCACGCGTCAGCTCGATGGCCGACGAGTCGTCGACGGGCCGGGCGGGCTTGCCGGCCGGGCGACCGTCGACGAGCACCACGCCGGCGGTGACGAGCTCACGGGCCTGGGTGCGCGATCGCGCCAGGCCGCGGGCGACGAGCTCGACGTCGAGACGTCGCGTCACGCGCCACCCAGACCGCCGAGGCGGCTCTGCAGGCTCCGGTGGGCGTGCTCGCCGGACTCGATGCGCTCGGCGAACGACCCGGCCTGCGACTCGGCCAGACGCATCATCGCCTCGTCGACCGCCTGGTCACCCGTCAGGGGCGGGGTGGGCACGTCTGGCGTCGCGTCCAGCGGGGCGTAGGGCACCTCGGCCGTCGCGGTGTCGTCGTCGGTCCGGCGCTCGTCGTCCTCGCCGTCCTCATCGGTGAGGTCCTCGAGGTCGTCTCCCGACACGTCCGCATAGCTGACGTCGTCGGACTGGTCGTCTGAGTCGTCCCACTCGTCGACGGCGTCGTCGCTCGCGTCGACGTCCGAGTCCATCGGGTCGAGCTCCTCCGCGACCTCGAGCGGTTCGCCGGACCCGAGATCGTCGCGTCGAGGGTCGCTGTCGCCGAACATGTGCTGCCTCCGTGCCGAGTGGTTGGTTCGCCTGCGGTCACGCTACCGGGTCGAGGTCGGTGAGTCGTCGAGCAGGCGGTCGAGCGTCGCCGCCGCCCGACGCAGGTGCGCGGAAGGCACTCCCTCGTCGCGCGACGTCAGCAGGGCCGCCAGGCCCGCTCGCACCACCTCGATGGGGCCCGCGCTCCCCCGCTCGATGACGAGGTCCTCGCCGTCGAGGGCCACCCGGGCGGCGCCGCAGCGCCAGCCGCCGGCGTCGGCCACCGGGGCGGCATACGGCATCAGGAGCTCGGCGAGGGAGGCGATGACGTAGGTGGGCGACGACTCGCTCGCCACGACGTCGGAGGGTCGGTCGACTCCTGTGAGGACCCACGCCGAGTCGAGGCCGGTGGCCTCGGCGCCGACGATGTCGGTGCCGATCCGGTCGCCGACTGCGAGCGTCCTGGCAGCGACGGTGCCGAGGCGCTCGAGGGCGAGCCCGTAGAGCGGCGGGTGCGGCTTCCCGACGACGTCTGGACGTCGCCCGAGCACGGCGACGAGCAGCTCGATGTAGGCGCCGTTGCCCGGGGACTGCCCCCACGGCAGCGGCAGCGTCGCGTCGTCGTTCGTCGCGACCCACGGCAGGCCGGAGGAGAGGAGACGGGCCGCCGTCTCGAAGTCGCGTACGCGCAGCTCCTTGCCGAAGCCCTGTAGCACGGCCGCGACCTCGTCTGGTCCGGAGCGGGCATGGTCACGGGCGGCGGCCACGGGGACGAGGCCTGCGTCTCGCAGCGCCTCGACCACGCCCTCCCCACCCAGCGCGAGGACGGCGGCTCCCGGTGGGAGGTCGGTGGCGAGCCGGGCGGCCCCTGCCTGAGCGCTCGACACGACGTCGGATGCCGTCGCGGGAGCACCGAGGCCGGCGATCTGGGTGGCCACCTCGGTCGGGACGCGGGAGGCGTTGTTCGTCGCGTAGACGACTCGGATCCCCCGAGCCACGATGTCCTGCAGCGCTTTCGGCGCACCCGGGACGGCATCCGCTCCGCGGTAGACGACACCGTCGAGGTCGCACACCACCCCGTCGTAGCCCGCGACCAGGGGTTGCGTCGATGTTTCCGTGTCCATGCGTCCTCCTGGGCCAGACCCTACGTCGGGAGCCGTCAGCGAGACCCGTCGGTCCGGAACGCAGAACGGGCCCGACCGAGGAGGTCGGGCCCGTTCCGGGTGGGGTACTCAGCGCTCGTCGTCACCGACGGCGTGGGCGTCGTCGTCCGCGTCGTCGTCCGCGTCGTCGTCCGCGTCGTCGTGGTCCTCGTCGTCAGCTTGCTCGTCGTCGTCCTGGTCGTCGGAGTCGTCGTCGTCCGCGTCGACGTCGTAGAACTCGGGGCTGTCCTCGTCCTCGTCGCCGAGCAGATCGGTGACGTCGACACCGTCGAGCTCCTCGAGCCGCTCCGCCGCATCGGTGGTCAGCTCGTGGTCGGCATCCGCCGCCCGGGCGAACCAGTCACGTGCGACCTCGAGGTCGCCGGCGGCAAGCTTCGCGTCCGCGTAGGCATAGAAGAGCCGCGCCGCCGACGGGCGGTTCGGGTTGATCCGCTTGACCAGGTCGCTCAGACCGGCGACGGCGGCATCGAGCTGACCGAGGTCACGGCGGATCCCGGACACCACGATCGCCAGCTCGACACGGTCGTCGATCGCCAGGTTGGCAGCCTCGTCGGACTGGGCGAGCTCGAGCGCCTTGTCGTGGCGTCCGAGTGCACGCTCGCAGTCCACCATGAGCGGCAGCAGGTGACTCGAACCCGAAAGCCGGCGTACCGTGCGGAACTCCCCCAGCGCCCGCGCCCAGTCGCCGAGGCGGTACGCAACGAGACCAAGGGACTCACGGGCCGCCGGGACGCGTCCGGCGCGGCGCACGGCGGTCTCCGCGTGGGCCAGGGCTGCCTCGGGCTCGACGTCCAGCAGCTCGGCCACCATGACGAGGTGCTGGGCGACGCCCTCGGCGTTATCCTTGGAGAGCGTGCGCAGCTGGTTCTTGACGCCCCGGTCCACCTCGTGGCCCGTGACACCCTCGCGGATGGCGGGCTCGGGCTTCCTCGGGGACTTCGGGGTCAGCCGAGCGCCACCGCGACGGTCGTCGTCCTGGGGACGACCCGATCCCCCTCGGGGGCGGTCGTCGAAACGTCGGGGACCACGGTCGCTGCCGCCGCCGGAGCGACGGTCGTCCGAGCGGTAACCGCCACGGTCATTGTTACCGCCGGATCGACGGTCGTCCGAGCGGTAACCGCCACGGTCATTGTTACCGCCGGAGCGACGGTCGTCCGAGCGGTAGCCGCCACGGTCGCTGCTGCCACTGCTCGAGGGGCGGTAACCGCCGCGGTCACTGCCGCCGCCGGAGCGACGGTCATCGGAGCGGTAGCCACCACGGTCATTGCTGCCGCCGCTGGAACGACGGTCGTCCGAGCGGTAGCCGCCACGGTCGCTGCTGCCGCCGCCCGAGGGACGGTAACCGCCGCGATCGCTGCCGCCGCTGGAGCGACGGTCATCGGAACGGTAGCCACCACGGTCGCTGCTGCCGCCGCCCGAGGGGCGGTAACCGCCGCGGTCCCTGTCRCTGCTGCCGCCGGAACGGCGATCGTCGGAGCGGTAGCCACCACGGTCACTACCGCCGCTGGAGCGACGRTCATCSGARCGGTAGCCTCCGCGGTCATCTCGACGCGGCCCCGACGATCGGGGTGCGCCCGACCGGGGAGCCCCTGAGCTCCGGCCGGCGCCACTGCCTCGTGCGGGACCTCGCTGGCCGCCGTCGCGGTCGCGTCGGTCGCCTCGGCTGTCGTTGCCGTCCTGGTCACTCATGTTCATCATCCTTCCGCGCCGACCGCGGTCGGCGCCACCTCTGGTGTCGTCGAGCACAAAAGAAAGAGCGCCCCAGTCGGATCAATGAAGTTCCGTCTGGGGCGCTCTGACAAAGTGTGTCCGGCTGCGTCCTACTCTCCCACACCGTCACCAGTGCAGTACCATCGGCGCTGAAGGGCTTAGCTTCCGGGTTCGGAATGGAGCCGGGCGTTTCCCCTTCGCTATGACAGCCGAAACTCTATGGAGATATCAATCAGTGGGTGGTGTTCCCGTTTGTATCTCGGGAACCGCACAGTGGACGCGTAGCATCTTTGTAAGTCAAGTTATCGGCTTATTAGTACCGGTCAGCTCCACACATTGCT
>NZ_LMIW01000011.1 GCF_001429185.1 Terrabacter sp. Root85 | reverse complement strand
TGAGCAAACTTTGAACCCATGAAGGGCTCGAAAACCTGACTGAAGTCGAACAACCAGCTCAAAAAGCTAGAAGTTCAATTCAACCAAAGGATAATTCGCCCAAAACCACGACCGTCACCACGCCACTAGAGGACGAAGATCAACCGGCCAGGCCTCGGGACGAGGTAATTGGCATCGATTTTTGACACGCTGTTGAGTTCTCAAGAATCGGACACACACCATCAACCACCTCAACGAGGAGGCCTCCGGGGCAACCCTTNCCAGGCCTCGGGACGAGGTAATTGGCATCGATTTTTGACACGCTGTTGAGTTCTCAAGAATCGGACACACACCATCAACCACCTCAACGAGGAGGCCTCCGGGGCAACCCTTCAAACTTACCCGCCGCGCCCCACCGAGTCAAACCACGGTGATGCGGGCGGAACCTGCTCTCCGGAGCAGACCCGACTGGGTCGGACACTCCGGACACTCGTCAGACCCCGGGACCGGCCAGCTTCGCTCGGTGATCTCTCACCGCCGCGGTGGCGTCCGTTCCTCCCTGTCGGGCTGACGAAGAGAACAGTAGCCCGGTCCCCCGGGATTCCCCAAATCGCCCCCGGCACAGCGCCACAGACCCGTGGTGGCCGGTCTGTCGGAGCATCCGCCGACCACCACGGACGGGCACGCGAGAGTCAGGAGACCCGGTCGATGACGATCGGGGGCAGGTCCGGCCGCGACCCCTCGGGGGCGATCGTGAAGCCGCCCTCGAGCGCCTCGAGCGCCCGGGCGAACCGCTCCGGCTCGTCGGTGTGCAGCGTCATGAGCGGCTCTCCCCCACGGACGGTCGCGCCGGGCTTGTGATGCAGCTCGACACCCGCCCCGGCCTGGACCGGGTCCTCCTTGCGGGCCCGCCCGGCGCCGAGGCGCCACGCGGCGACCCCGACAGCGAGGGCGTCCAGCTGGACGAGCACCCCGTCGGCCGGCGCGAGCACGTGGTGGGTCTCCTTGGCCGTCGGCAGCTCCGCGTCGGGGTCTCCCCCCTGGGCGCGGATCATCCGACGCCAGACGTCCATCGCCCGGCCGTCCGCGAGCACGTCCGCCGGGTCGATGTCGGAGCGGCCCGCACCCGCGACCATCTCCCGCGCGAGGGCGAGCGTGAGCTCGACGACGTCACCCGGGCCCCCGCCGGCGAGCACCTCGACGGACTCCCGCACCTCGAGCGCGTTGCCCGCCGTGAGCCCGAGCGGAGTCTCCATGTTCGTGAGCAGGGCGACCGTGTGCACGCCGGCATCGGTGCCGAGGCGGACCATGGTCTCCGCGAGCTCGCGGGCCTGCCCGAGCTCCTTCATGAACGCGCCCGACCCGACCTTGACGTCGAGGACGAGGGACCCGGTGCCCTCGGCGATCTTCTTGCTCATGATGGAGGTCGCGATGAGGGGCACGCAGGAGACGGTCCCCGTGACGTCGCGCAACGCATACAGCTTCTTGTCGGCCGGGGCGAGGCCCGTGCCGGCGGCGCAGATGACGGCGCCGACGTCCTCGAGCTGGGCCATCATCTGCTCGTTGGACACGTCGGCCCCCCACCCGGGGATCGACTCGAGCTTGTCGAGCGTGCCGCCCGTGTGCCCGAGGCCGCGGCCCGAGAGCTGCGGGACCGCGACGCCGCAGGCTGCGACGATCGGCGCCAGGGGAAGGGTGATCTTGTCGCCCACTCCCCCGGTCGAGTGCTTGTCGCTCGTGGGGCGGGACAGTCCCGAGAAGTCGAGCCGCTCACCCGAGCGGATCATCGCGTCGGCCCAGCGGGCGATCTCGCGCGGGTTCATCCCGTTGAGGTAGATCGCCATCGCGAGCGCCGACATCTGCTCCTCGGCGACGGCGCCCCTCGTGTACGCGTCGATGACCCAGTCGATCTGGGCGTCGGACAGCTCGGCCCGGTCGCGCTTGGCGGAAATGACGTCTACGGCATCGAAGGCTTCACTCACGGGACCATCATGTCCCAGCGCCGTCGGTGCCGGAGCACGACCGGGAGCGGACGTGTTCAGCCCTCGGCGTGACGCAGGTCCTCGGCCCCGAACGCCTGCGGCAGGACCGCCGACATCGGGAGCACGCCCTCGGGGGTCATGAGCAGGCACCGGGGCCCGCCGTTCTCCCAGAGGAGCTGCCGGCAGCGACCGCACGGCATGAGAGCCTGACCGTCGCCCCCCACGCAGAAGACCGCGGTGAGGCGTCCGCCACCCGTGGCGTGCAGCTCGGACACCATGCCGCACTCGGCACAGAGAGCCACGCCGTAGGCGGCGTTCTCGACGTTGCAGCCGGCGACGACCCGCCCGTCGTCGACGAGGCCGGCGACACCGACGCGGAACCGGGAGTAGGGCGCGTACGCCCGCTCCATGAGCTCGACCGCGCGCAGGCGCAGCGACTCCCAGTCGACCGCGTCGGAGGTGCTGGGCTGCGGACTCGTCGTGTCGGCCACTAGTGCCCCTCGCCCTTGCGGTAGATCTGCCCGTCGGCCGCCGGCATGCGCAGGCGTTGCGAGGCGAACGCCAGCACGAGCAGGGTCGTGACGTAGGGCAGCGTGCTCGACAGCTCCGGCGGCACGATGTCGGTCAGGGCGTACCAGGCACCGACGATCACACCGACGGCGAGGGCGATGACGCCCTGCACCACGCGGCCCTTGCGGACGATCTGCCAGATCCCGATGCCGACGAGCAGCACCGCGAGCAGCAGGAGGAAGGCGTGGACGGTCGTGCCGCCACCGCGCAGCTGGGCCGCGTCGGTGTAGCCGAAGAGCACCGAACCGGCCATCAGACCGCCGGGGCGCCAGTTGCCGAAGATCATGGCTGCGAGGCCGATGTAGCCACGACCACCCGTCTGCCCGTCCCGGAACACGTTGGCCGCGACGAGGGCGAGGAAGCCACCGCCGAGACCGGCCAGACCGCCCGAGACGAGGACGGCCAGGAACTTGTAGCGCAGCACGTTGACACCGAGCGACTCGGCCGCGACCGGGGACTCGCCGACGGAGCGCAGACGCAGGCCGAAGGTCGAGCGCCACAGGATGTAGGCCGTCGCGATGAAGAGCAGGACGGCGAGGATCGTCACGACCGACACGTTGGTGCAGAAGGCACGGAGCACGCCGGCGAGGTCGGAGATGAAGAAGATGTGCTTCTGCTCCAGCTCACCGAGGGCGTCGGACAGGCCCGGGATGCTGATCGTCGGCAGCTCCTCGAGCGGCGGCGACTGCGTCGGGCCGCCACCCGGGAGGGTGCTGAAGAAGCGCACCGAGAGGTACTTCGCGAAGCCGAGCGCCACGATGTTGAGCGCCACACCCGAGACGATGTGGTCGACGCCGAAGGTCACCGTCGCGATGGCGTGGATGAGTCCACCGACCGCGCCGCCGATGACCGCTCCGACGAGACCCCACCACGGGCCGAGGTGGTAGCCGAGGAAACCGGCACCCCAGGTGCCGAGGATCATCATGCCCTCGAGGCCGATGTTGACGACGCCGGCGCGCTCGGACCAGAGACCGCCGAGACCGGCGAGGGCGATGGGCACGGCGAGTCCGAAGGCCGCGATGAGCAGCCCGGACGAGTCGACGTCGTTGGCGCCGGTGACGACACGGAGGATCGAGAGCACGAGCACGGCACCGAGGCCGACCCCGACCCACTGGAGCGGGCTCAGGCGGAGCCGGCGCGGGGTGGCGGTGACCTTCTCGACGCCGGCGTCCAGACCAGTGACACTCATGCCGTCGCTCCTTCCGGGGTGGGGGCATCGGATCTCGTCGCGGCCAGCTCCCTCGCCACCCGCTGCTGCTCGAGGCGCACGTCGGCGCGACGGATCAGCTCGTAGGCGATGACGACGGCGAAGAGGATCACGCCCTGGATGATGAAGACGACCTCGGAGGCGACCCCGGCGCGGATCTGCAGCGCGTTGCTCTGCACGTCGAGGAACGACCACAGCAGGGCCGCGGCCGCGATGCCGAGCGGGTGGTTGCGACCGAGCAGCGCGATGCCGATGCCGGCGAAGCCGAGTCCGGCCTGGAACGTCGTGCCGTAGCTGTGGTCCTGACCGAAGAGCAGCGGCATGCCGATGAGGCCCGCCAGAGCACCGGAGGCGATCATCGTGGTGACGACCATGCGCGGCACCTTGACGCCGCTGGCGACCGCGGCGCTCTCGGAGCGGCCCGTCGCGCGCAGGTCGAAGCCGAACCGGGTCTTGTTGATGACGAACCAGTAGAGGGCGCCGACGAGCACGGCGAGCAGGATGAGCGTGTAGACCTTGTTGGTCGCGCCCGGGATGAGGCCGAGACCGTCGAGCTGCGAGGACTCGGGGATCGGCTTCGTCGAGATGCTGTTGCTGCCCTGCTGCTTGACCGCGACCTTGAGCAGCAGCCACTGCACGACGCCGGTCGCGATCGCATTGAGCATGATCGTGCTGATCACCTCGGAGATGCCGCGGCGGACCTTGAGGTAGGCGGCGATGCTCGCCCAGAGGCCTCCGGCGACCATCGCCACGACGATCGTCAGGAGGACGTTGAGCGGGCCGGGGAACCAGGCCTGACCGGCGAAGGCCGCTCCGGCGAAGACCGCGACGCGGTACTGACCGTCGACGCCGATGTTGAAGAGGTTCATCCGGAAGCCGACCGCGACCGCGACGGCCGAGAGGTAGTAGACCGTGGCGCCGTTGACGATCTGGACGAGCTGTCGCGGCTTGGGCCAGCTGAGGATCGTCTGCCAGACCTCGACCACCGGGTCCCCGAGGAGCAGCAGGATGGCCGAGGTCACGAGGAACGCGACGACGAGCGCGAGCACGGGCGCCGCGACGGCGAGGAGGAGCTTGCGGGGGCTGAACGTGCTCATCGGGTCTCCTCCGGGTTGGCAGCAGCTCCGGTCATGGCCGCACCGAGGTCCTCGGCGGTGACGGTGTCGGGGTCGAACGTGCCGGTGAGCCGCCCGCGCAGGATCACCTCGATGGTGTCGGAGAGTCCGATCAGCTCCTCGAGGTCGGCCGAGATGAGCAGGACGGCGAGGCCGTCGCGCCGCGCCTGGCGGATGATGTCCCAGATGCTCGACTGGGCGCCGACGTCGACACCGCGCGTCGGGTGTGCGGCGACGAGCACCTTGGGCTGGTGGCTCATCTCGCGGCCGACGATGAGCTTCTGCTGGTTGCCGCCGGAGAGCGACCCCGCCTTGACGTTGATCGAGGGTGTGCGGACGTCGTACTCCTTGACGATCCGCTCGGTGTCGGCCTTGGCCCCCGCGGCGTTGATGATGAAGCCGCGGACGTTCGGCTCCTCGGTCTGGTGGCCGAGGATGCGGTTCTCCCAGAGCGGGGCCTCGAGGAGCAGGGCGTGCCGCTGGCGGTCCTCGGGGATGTAGGCGACGCCGGCCTCCCGGATCTCCCGCGTGCGCCAGTCGGAGATGTCGGTGTCGCCGAGGAAGACGAGCCCGGACGTGGGCTCGCGCATCCCCATGATGACCTCGACGAGCTCGGCCTGGCCGTTGCCCTCGACGCCGGCGATGCCCAGCACCTCACCCGCGTGGATGGTCAGCGAGATGCCGTCGAGCACGTTGCGGCCGGCACCGGCGCCCGCGAGGACGATGTCCTCGATGCGCAGCACGACGCGGTCGGTGACCGTGGACTCCTCCGTCTGCGGGGTGGGGAGCTCGGCCCCGACCATGAGCTCGGCGAGCTGGCGCGCGTTGACCGACGACGGGTCGACGGTGTCGACGGTCGTGCCGCGTCGGATCACCGTGATGGAGTCGGCGACCGAGAGCACCTCGTCGAGCTTGTGCGAGATGAACAGGACGGTCAGGCCCTCGGACTTGAGCTCGCGGAGGTTGTCGAAGAGCTCGTCGACCTCCTGCGGCACGAGGACCGCGGTGGGCTCGTCGAGGATGATGATCTTGGCGCCGCGGTAGAGGACCTTGAGGATCTCGATGCGCTGGCGCGCACCGACCCCCAGGTCGTCCACCAGGGCGTCGGGGTCGACGTCGAGGCCGTACTCGTCCGAGATGCGCGTGATCTCGCGTCGGGCTGCGTCGCCGATGCCGTGCAGCTTCTCGGCGCCGAGGACGACGTTCTCGAGGACCGTGAAGTTGTCTGCGAGCTGGAAGTGCTGGAAGACCATGCCGATGCCGGCGGCGATGGCGTCGGCCGGCGAGTGCAGGTCGACGACTCGACCGCCGATGCTGATGGACCCCTCGTCCGGGCGCTGGACGCCGTAGAGGATCTTCATCAGCGTCGACTTGCCGGCGCCGTTCTCACCGACGATCGCGTGGACCGTGCCGCGCGCGACCGAGAAACCGATGTCCTTGTTGGCGACGACTCCGGGGAACCGCTTGGTGATCCCCTCGAGTTGAACGGCGGGGTGGGCGTCCGACGTCCCGTCGGGTCGCGCAGGTGCTGCGGTGATGGCGACAACTCCTCGTCCAGGCCCGGAGAGGAGTCCGGGCGGGTGGTTCGTGGGGCCGGGTCGAAGGACGTCCCGACCGACCACCGGAGCCGGGGACGGACACGGCCCGCGACGACGCTACCGCGCCGCCCGGGCCGTGTCGCCCCGCTCGGGGATCATTCAGAGGGGATCTCGAGGCTCTCGAGGATCAGGGTGCGGTCGGGACCTTGATCTCGCCCGCGATGATCTTCTGCTTGTAGTCGTCGAGCTTCGACTTGATGTCGTCGACCTTGCCACCGGTCGTGGCGTAGTCGACGCCGCCGGCCTTGAGGTCGTAGACCTTGTTGCCCGTGATGTCGGTGCCCGCGGCACCCGACTTGAGGAAGTCGTAGACCGCCACGTCGACCTTCTTGATCATCGAGGTGAGGATGACGTCGCGGACGTCCGGCGTGGCCGTCAGGGCCTGGTCGGAGTCGACACCGATGGCGAGCTTGCCAGCAGCCTTGGCGGCCGTGAAGACACCGCTGCCCGAGCCGCCCGCGGCGTGGTAGACCACGTCGGCGCCGCCCTGGTAGAGGCCCTCAGCGGCCGTCTTGCCCTTGGCGGGGTCGTTGAAGCCGGAGAAGTCCGGCGGCTGCGAGAGGTACTGGCTCTTGACGACGATCGACGGGTTGGCCGCCTTGGCGCCGGCGATGTAGCCCGCCTCGAACTTCTTGATGAGGTCGGTGGCGACGCCCCCGACGAAGCCGACCGTGTTGGTCTTGGACTTCAGCGCGGCGGCCGCACCGACGAGGAAGGAGCCCTGCTCCTCGGCGAAGGTCAGCTGGGCGACGTTGGCGCCGGCCGAGTCGGGGGACGCGTCGTCGATGATCGCGAACTTGACGTCGGGGTTGGCCTTGGCGACCGTGCCGATGGCCTTGGCGTAGGCGAAGCCGACACCGATGACGTGGGTCGCGCCCGCGTCGATGAACTGCTGCAGGCGCTCCTCGGTGGCAGCCTCGCTCTCACCGTTGACCTGCGTGGCCTCCTTGAACTCGACACCGAGGTCGGCCTTCGCCTTGTCGAGGCCCACGGCCGCCGACGCGTTGAAGGACTGGTCACCACGACCGCCGACGCCGTAGGCGATACCGACGACGATCTTCTTGCCGGCGGCCTGCGTGCCGGTGCTGCCGGCCGAGGTGTTGCTGCCCGCGGGCGTGTTGTCGCTGCTGCTGCCGCAGGCCGCGAGGCCCAGCGCGGCGGCGGCGACAACGGCCGCGACCTTGGTTGCGTGACGCAAGAGGTGCTCCTTAGATTCCGCGGGGCCGACGACGACATCGGCCCAGATAGCACGGAACTGTAGACCCCGGCACGACAAGATCTGTTCGGCTCGGGGGAAGTCGCAGGAAGTGTTACCGATCCGCGACCGCGCTCAGAGGAGAGACGCCCCCGAGGGCCGGTGTGCCGGCCAGTCGGGCGGCCGCCGCGAAGACGACACCGGCCAACGTCCGGGCCCCGACGACGATCGCGCCCTCGTCGACGACGAGGTCGCCCCGGTGCAGGTCGTAGGTCGGGCCGCCGGGTGAGCGGGTCCCGAGCCGGGCCATGGCGCCGGGCACGTGGGTGAGGTACCACGCGAAGTCCTCGCCGCCGAGCGACTGCGGCGTCGGCGCGACGAACGACCCGGTGCCGGTCACGGCGGCCGTGAGGGCGTCGATGCAGCCGGCGTCGTTGACGACCGGGGGCACGCCCTTGGTGATGAGCACGTCGGCCTGGACGGCATACGGCTTGACGACCTCGTGGACGACGGCCTCGAGGAGGCGCTCGACGCCCTCCCAGATGCCGGCGTCGAGCATGCGCAGCGTGCCGCCGACCTTGCCCGACGACGGGATGACGTTGTGCGCCCCGCCGGAGTGGATCGAGCCCCACACGAGAGCCGCGCCCGCGCGCGGGTCGAGTCGGCGTGACAGGACGGCCGGCACGTCGGTGACGACCTTGGCGAGGGCGTACGTGAGGTCCTGGGTGAGGTGCGGGCGCGACGTGTGGCCGCCCCGACCGGAGAGCGTGACCTCGATCTGGTCGGCGGCCGCGGTGATGGCGCCGACGCGCAGGCCCACCTGGCCCGCGTCGAGGTTGGGGTCGCAGTGGAGCGCGAAGATCCGGTCGACCCCGACGAGGCCGTCCTGGGCCACGACGTCCTCGGCGCCGCCGGGCATGAGCTCCTCGGCGGGCTGGAAGATCAGCCGCGCGCCGACGCCGGCCGAGGCGAGCCGCTCCTCGACCTCCTTGAGGGCGAGCGCCGCGCCGATGAGCGCGGTCGTGTGCACGTCGTGGCCGCACGAGTGGCTGACGCCGTCGGTCCGGGACGCGAACTCGAGGCCGGTCTGCTCACGGATCGGCAGGGCGTCGATGTCGGCGCGCAGCGCGATCCGGTGCGAGGGGTTCGTGGCGCCGAGGTCGGCGACGAGGCCCGTGCCGCGCAGTCGCCGGACGCCGATGCCGGCGCGCTCGAGACGCTCGGCGACGAGTGCCGTCGTGCGCACCTCGCCACGTCCGAGCTCCGGGTGCGTGTGCAGGTCGCGACGGATCGCGACCAGCTCCGCGGCATGCTGCTCGACGGTTCGGGCGATGGCCTCGAAGGGCAGCGAAGCGGAGCGGTCGGTCACGAGCACGGGAGTCTAGCGAGAGGATGGGGTCGACCCTCGCAGGCCGGGGTCACCGGGACCGGTCGGAGCACGGAGGGAGAGGTCACGCGTGGAGTCGGAGGCACCCACGGGGACGTCCCTCGGGACGGACGCCGTCCGGCACGTCGTCGGGCTCGTCGACCGGGCGATGCCCTTCACCACCGTGACGAGCCGGGTCTCCCCCGCGACCGTCTGGACCGCGGACGTGGTGGCGCACGTGCGGGCGGGTGCGGACCCGCTCGCGCCGTGGCGCTCGGCGCTCCACGTGCAGATGGAGCAGCGCAACGCGACGACGGTGCGGCCGCACGTGCCCGCCGCCTTCGTCCTCCAGTGGTGGTGCGAGGTGGCCGCCTCCCCGATGGCGTATGCCGCCGTGCTCGGTCCCTGGCTCCTCGTGCCGTCGGGCGCCGGGCTCGGTTTCGAGCTCGCGCCCGGCCTCGACCCGTTCCGCATCGTCGTCGCCCCCGAGCGGACCTCGCTGGCCGTCGACGACGACCCGGCGCGGCGTCTGGAACGGGCCCGGACCGCATACCTCGCGCTCGTCTCGGAGGTCGTGACGGCATACGCCCCCGACGTGCGGATGGGCTCGCGGCAGCGGTGGGGCGTGGTCGGCGACATGTGGGCGACGGCCGTGCGCCTCGCGCGCGGCGCGGCCGGGGAGAGCGTCGGCGCCGAGCCGACCCGGGTCTCGTGCTGCTTCATCTACGCGATCCCCGGGATGCGCGAGTGCGCCGCGTGCCCCCGCAGCGGGCGGGGCCACGCGGGTCCCCGGAGGGCGCCGAACTAGGCTCTGCGCCATGCCGCAGCGCCTTCCGGAGTCCGACCTGCTCGTCGTCCACGAGGAGGTGCGCGAGGCGCTCGATGCCGGGGTCGGTGTCGTCGCCCTCGAGAGCACCATCCTCGCCCACGGCCTCCCCCACCCCGACAACATCGAGATCGGTGGGCAGATCGAGGGCGCCGTGCGCGCGGGCGGGTCGGTGCCCGCGACGATCGCCGTGCTCGACGGCGTCGTGCACATCGGCCTCGGGGCTGCCGAGGTCGAGCGCGTGTGCACCGACCCGGACATCGCCAAGCTGTCGGTCCGTGACGTGGGCGTCGCTGCGGCACTTGGATTTTCGGGAGCGACAACGGTCGCTTCGACGTCCGCGCTCGCACACCTCGCGGGCATCCGGGTGTTCGCGACCGGTGGGCTCGGCGGCGTGCACCGCGGGGCGTCCGAGACCTTCGACGTCTCCGCCGACCTCGGGGTCATCGCGACCACGCCGGTGCTCGTCGTGTGCGCCGGGGTCAAGTCGATCCTCGACGTGGCCGGCACGCTCGAGACGCTCGAGACGCTGTCGGTGCCGGTGCTCGGCTACCGGACCGACGCGTTCCCCGGCTTCTACCTCTCGGACTCCGGGCAGCCCGTGCCGTGGCGGGTCGAGTCCGCGGCCGAGGCCGCACGGGTCGTCGTCGCCCGGGGTCGCCTCGGGACCGACGCCGCCGGTGTGGTCCTCGCGAACCCGCTGCCCGCCGACCGTCAGGTCGAGCGCGGACTGCACGACCGGCTCGTCGAGGAGGGGCTCGCGCTCCTCGAGCGCGAGGGCGTGCACGGCAAGGACGTCACGCCGCGGCTGCTCGAGTACTTCCACGACCACTCCGGCGGCGAGTCGCTCCGCGCCAACGTCGAGCTCGTCCTGTCGAACGCGCGCCTCGCGGGAGAGGTGGCGACCGAGGTCGCGTCCCAGCTCGCGACCCGGTCGGCATGACGACGCGGCCGGTCGTCGTCGTCGGCGACGTCGGGCTCGACGTCATCACCCGCCCCTCGGGCGACATCCGGTGGCACTCCGACACCCCGTCGGCCGTCGCCCTCGTGCCGGGCGGGGCCGGTGCCAACTCCGCCTCGTGGCTGGCCGGCCTCGGGGCCGACGTGACCCTCGTGGCCCGCATCGGCGACGACGCCGCGGGAACGACCTGCCGACGCGAGCTCGAGTCCGCCGGCGTCACCTGCGCGTTCGCGGTCGACGCCAGGCTGCCGACGTGCATGGTCGTCATCCTGCTCGACGCCCACGGTGACCGGACGATGTTTCCCGACCGTGGCGCCAACAAGGCCTTCGCGGTAGCGGACGTCGACCTCGCCTCGCTGGGGCTCCCAGCCGAGCCTCGGCCGCACCTGCACCTGTCGGGCTACGTGCTCTTCGACGCCGGGTCGCGTGCGGCCGGTCTCGAGTCGCTGCGCCAGGCGCGGTCGCTCGGGTGGACGACGTCGGTCGACCCGCAGTCGCCGGCCCTCATCGAGCGGGAAGGCGTCGACACCTTCCTCGGTTGGGTGACGGGCGTGGACCTGCTGCTGCCCAACGAGAACGAGGTCGCCGCGCTCGGAGGACTGGCCGCGATCCTGGGGCACACGAGCGAGGTCGTCGCGACGTACGGCGCGGCCGGGGCCCGGTGGGTCGGTGCCGACGGCGTCGACGAGTCGGCCGAGGCGCCGGTCGTCGAGAACGTCGACGCCACCGGGTGCGGTGACGCCTTCAACGCCGGGCTCCTGTCGGCCTGGCTCGGCGGCCAGGACCGGACCAGCGCGTTGCGGGCCGGGGTCGCGGCCGGCAGCGCCGCGGCAGCGCGCGTGGGCGCCCGGCCCGGCTGAACGGCATACGCCCCCGGTCCGCCACCGGGTCAACCAACAGGCAGCAGGCCGCACACGGGCTTCACCGGCGCGCTGGCCGCCCGACGTCCTGTCGGTCGACCCTGTGGACGGACGGCCCACGGGCGTCAGCCGGCGGGACACGCTGAGGTATGCCGTACCTGCGTCCCGAGACCGCCCTCGCCCGACTGGGAGGCATCGCCCGCCGTGACCGGCTCCGGGCGCTGACCCACTGGCGGCGGATCGACGCGGCGCTCGCCGAAGGGGGCGTCGTGCGGGTGGCGCACGGGTGGTACAGCCTCCCGCTCGCGCAGAGCGGTCGGCGGGAGGCGCTGCGCCTGACGGGCACGGCCTCACACACCACCGCAGCCAACCACTGGGGCTGGAAGGTCAAGACCGTCCCGGAACGACCCCATGTCACAGTGCGGCGCAAGCGTCACCTGACCCGTGATGCGCAGGCCGCCGCAGCCGTGCACTGGCGCGACCTCGACGTCGAGGACGTCATCGACGGCTGGGTCACCTCGCCGGTGCGCACCGTCATCGACTGCTGCCTCGACCTGCCGTTCGACGAGGCGCTCGCCGTGGCCGACTCGGCTCTGCGTTCCGGCCTCGGACGAGGGCCCGTCGTGGAGCGCGCGGCGTGGCTGGGTCCGCGACAGCGCAGTCGGGTGGCTCGGGTCATGGGGGCAGCGGACCGTCGTGCGGCCAACCCCTTCGAGAGCGTGCTGCGCGCCATCGCCCAGGAGGTGGCCGGCCTCGTCGTCGAGCCGCAGACACGCATCCGCTACGACAGCTTCTACGCCCGCGTCGACCCTGGCCGACGAGGACCTGCGGATCGTCCTGGAGGCGGACAGCCACGAGTTCCACTCGGAGCGGAAGGCGTTCGACCGGGACTGCCGCCGCTACAACGGCCTCGTCACTCGCGACTGGCTCGTGCTCCGGTTCACCTGGGAGCAGGTGATGTTCGAGCCGGACGTGGTGCGGCGTGCCATCGAGGACGTCGTCGCGCTGCGTCGCTCCCAGGGCCTGCGTCGGCTCAGGACGGGTCAGGTAACAGGTCCGAACCGGCGAAAGGGCCGCTGAGGCCTGGTTTTCGGGTTGCGGCCGGTTGGTTGACCCGGCCGGTCGGGTCGACGGCGTACGGCTGGCATATGCCGTGTGGCTCAGAAGGTCTCGCGGGGCTGGTAGGTGCCCCAGACCGCGCGGAGGGCGTGGGCGACCTCGCCGCCCGTGGCGCGCGCCGCGAGCGCCTCCTTCATCGGGTAGAGGACGTTGTCGGTGCCGCGCGCTGCGTCCTGGAGCTTCGCGAGCGCCGCTGCCACGGCGTCGTTGTCGCGGTCAGCGCGCAGGGCCTCGAGCCGGGCGCGCTGGTCGGCCTCGATCGTCGGGTCGACGCGGAGCGGCTCGTAGTGGTCCTCCTGATCGAGGACGAAGCGGTTCACGCCGACCACGGTGCGCTCAGCGTTGTCGATCTCGAGCTGGACGCGGTACGCCGATCGCTCGATCTCGCCCTTCTGGAAGCCCTGCTCGATGGCCGCGACCGCACCGCCCTTGTCCTCGACAGCCTGGATGAGCGCGAGCGCCGCCTCCTCGATCTCGTCGGTCATCGACTCGACGACGTACGAACCGGCAAACGGGTCAACGGTTTTCGTCACGTCGGTCTCGTAGGCGATGACCTGCTGGGTGCGCAGCGCGAGCCGCGCGGCCTTCTCGGTCGGCAGGGCGATGGCCTCGTCGAAGGAGTTGGTGTGCAGTGACTGCGTGCCGCCGAGCACCGCTCCGAGACCCTGGAGCGCGACGCGGACGAGGTTGACCTCGGGCTGCTGGGCGGTCAGCTGGACGCCCGCGGTCTGCGTGTGGAAGCGCAGCATCATCGACTTCGGGTTCTGGGCACCGAACTCCTCCTTCATGATCCGCGCCCAGATGCGGCGGGCCGCGCGGAACTTCGCCACCTCCTCGATGAGGGTCGTGCGTGCGACGAAGAAGAAGGAGAGGCGCGGCGCGAAGTCGTCGACGTGCAGCCCGGCGGCCTGCGCGGCGCGGACGTACTCGACGGCGTTGGCGATCGTGAAGGCGATCTCCTGCACGGGCGTCGCCCCGGCCTCGGCCATGTGGTAGCCGGAGATGGAGATGGTGTTCCAGCGCGGCATCTCCTTGTGGCAGTAGGCGAAGATGTCGGCGATGAGGCGCAGGGACTCGCGCGGCGGGTAGATGTAGGTGCCGCGGGCGATGTACTCCTTGAGCACGTCGTTCTGGATCGTGCCGGTCAGCTGGTCACCGGCGACGCCCTGCTCCTCCGCGACGAGCTGGTAGAGCAGGAGCAGCGTCGAGCCGGGCGCGTTGATCGTCATCGACGTCGAGATCTTGTCGAGCGGCAGGCCGTCGAAGAGCGTGCGCATGTCGTCGAGGCTGTCGATGGCGACGCCGACCTTGCCGACCTCGCCGTGCGCGATGGCCTCGTCGGAGTCGTAGCCCATCTGCGTCGGCAGGTCGAAGGCGACGGACAGGCCGCCTGTGCCCGCCTTGACGAGCTGGTGGTAGCGCTGGTTGCTCTCCTTCGCGGTGCCGAAGCCGGCGTACTGGCGCATCGTCCACGGACGTCCGGTGTACATCGACGGGTAGACGCCGCGGGTGAAGGGGTAGCTGCCGGGCGCGCCGAGCTTGCTGTCGGCGTCGAAGCCGGCGAGGGCCGACGCGTCGTAGACGGGCTCGATGGGCAGGTCGGACTCGGAGCGCGCACCAGTGCTGTCAGCCATGTTGCCGAGCGTATCGGCGTGGCGGTCCGCCGCTGCCGCCCGCCGGTCGAACGTTGCCGATCTCACGTCACCGAGGGCGTATGCCGTCACCCCGGGTCCCGACGGAACGTGGCCTCTCGACGGGTTGGGACCCGCAGATAGTGGCCTCTCGACGGGTGAGGGTCAGGGGGTGACGGACGGCCAGGTGCGAGTGATCTCGGCCTTGTGGGCGGCCCACTCCCCCTCGAGCTCGCCGAGCCGGTCGCCGAGGAACTCGAGGAAGGCCACCGAGAGCTGCAGGCGCCGACCGGCCTCGGTGTCGAGGCCACCGACGGCGGGCACCCCCGCACGCAGGCTCGTCTCGATCTGGGCCAGCATCCGGTCGCGCGAGAGCATCGCGCCGTGCCAGGCGTCGGCCTGCACGACGTAGACGTCTCGGCGGGACCCGCGCTCGCGCTCCTTGCCGATGAGGTAGGTCTGGGTCAGGTAGCGCACGGCACCGGACACCGCGGCCGGGCTCACGTCGAGCGACTCCGTCAGCTCTGCAGCGGTCATCCGCCCGTCGTCGTCGGCGAGCAGCTGGGCGAAGACGCGTGCGGCCAGGCGCGGCATACCGGCGTCGGTGAGGGTGTCGCCGAGACGCTCCACGTAGGCCGAGACGGCCCGTTCATCGCGGCTCGACCGCTGTCGCACTGACGTCACCACTCCTCCTCCGTCGCGTGCACCGACCCTAACCCAACTCTCACAGCATTCAGTAAACCGTGAAAGTTGTGTACCGTCGATCCATGACCTCCGCCATTCAGGTCCACGACCTGCGCAAGACCTTCGGGCACACCGTCGCTCTCGACGGGCTCGACCTCGACGTGGCCACCGGTGAGATCCACGGCTTCCTCGGCCCCAACGGCGCCGGCAAGTCCACGACGATCCGCATCCTGCTCGGCCTGCTGCGCGCCGACGGCGGCAGCGCGACGCTGCTCGGCGGCGACCCGTGGCACGAGGTCGAGACGCTGCACCGCCGCCTCGCCTACGTCCCCGGCGACGTCGCCCTCTGGCCCAACCTCACCGGAGGTGAGGTCATCGACATCCTCGCCCGGCTCCGAGGGGGCGTGGACGAGAAGCGGCGCGCGTCGATGCTCGAACGGTTCGACCTCGACCCCACCAAGAAGGGTCGGTCCTACTCGAAGGGCAACCGGCAGAAGGTGGCCCTCGTCGCGGCCCTGAGCTCCGACGTCGAGCTGCTGCTGCTCGACGAGCCCACCTCGGGTCTCGACCCGCTCATGGAGGCCGTGTTCCGCGACGTCGTCCACGAGTTCCGCCAGGGCGGCGGCACGGTGCTCCTGTCGAGCCACATCCTCTCCGAGGTGGAGCAGGTGTGCGACCGCGTCAGCATCATCCGCGCCGGAGTCAACGTCGAGTCGGGCACCCTGACCGACCTGCGCCACCTGTCCCGCACGACCGTCCGGGCGACCCTCGCGCGCCCGGTCGACCCGGCCCTGCTCACCGGGCTCCCGGGCGTGGGCGACGTCGTCGTGTCCGGTGACCGGGTGACCTGCACCGTCGGCGGCGACGACCTCGGGCGCCTGCTCGAGGTGCTCGGGACCCACGGGATCACGGCCCTGACGAGCGCCCCGCCGACGCTCGAGGAGCTGTTCATGGACCAGTACCGCACGACGTCGACGGCGACATCGTGACCGCCCTGGCCGTCCCCGCACGTAAGGCCGGCGTCGGTCTGACCGGGACCACCTCGCTGCTGCGGCTCGCCGCCCGGCGCGACCGGGTGCTCGTCCCGGTGAGCGCGTTCGGCCTCGCCGCCTTCGTCGCCCTGTCGGCGAAGGCGACGTTCGCGCTCTTCCCCGATCTCGCGTCGGCGCAGCAGGGGATGGCCTCGACGCTCGCCAACCCGGCGCTCGTCGCGATGTACGGGCCGATCTCGAGCCTCAGCATCGACTCGATCGCGACGCTCAAGTCGGTGCTGCTCGGCGGCGTCTTCCTCGCGCTGCTCGCCTACGTCGTCGTCCGGCGCCACACGCGGACGGAGGAGGAGGCCGGGCGGCTCGAGCTGCTCGGTGCCGGCGTCGTCGGGCGCCGTGCCGCGCTGACGGCCGCCGTGCTGCTCGGCACGGCCGCCGTGCTGCTCACCGTCGTCCTCACGGTCGTCTGGTCGATCGCCGTCGGGCTCGACCCCGCCGGATCGGTCGCCCTCGGTGTCTCCTGGCTCGTCATGGGGCTGTCGTGGGTCGGCGTCACCGCGGTCGCCGCGCAGCTGACCTCAAGCACCCGTGGCACTGCTGCGTGGTCGCTCGGCGCGCTGGCCGTCGCCTTCCTCGTCCGGGCCGTGGGCGACACCGCCGGCGGCGACAGCCCGGCCCGCTTCCTGTCCTGGCTGTCGCCGCTCGGCTGGGGCGTCAAGGTGTCGCCCTACGGCGAGAACCGCTACTGGGTCGCGGTGCTCGGGCTCGCGCTCTACGCCGCACTCGTGGCCGCAGCCTTCGTGCTGCTCGACCGGCGGGACCTCGGGTCCGGGGTGCTGCCGAGCCGAGCCGGACACGACCGCAGCCCCGTCCGCACCGCCGGAGCCCTGACCCGGCGTCTGGCCCGCGGCACGCTCGTCGGCTGGGTCGTGGCGTACGCCGTCCTCGGCGTCGTCCTCGGGTCGATCGCGGGCAGCGTCGAGACGTTCGTCGACTCGCCCGAGGTCGCCGACATGCTGCGGGCCATGGGCGGCGACGCCGGCTCCATCACCGACATCTACTTCTCCACCGAGCTGCACTTCGCGGCCATCGGCGCGTCGGCCCTGGCCATCGCCCTCGTCACGAGGATGCACACCGAGGAGACGACGACGCGCCTCGAGTCCCTCCTCGCGACGCCGGTGCGACGCACCGGATGGGCCCTCGGACACATCGTCATCGCCGTCGTCGCCTCGGCCGTCGTCATGCTCGTCAGCGTCGTCGTGGCCGGCCTCGTCCACGGAGCCGACGTGGGCGACGTCGGCGGGACCGTGGGGCGCCTCGTCGGAGCCGCCCTCTCGACCCTCCCCGCCGTGTGGGTGGTCCTGGCCGTCGCCGTCCTGCTCTACGGCGCGCTCCCCCGCTTCACCGGCCTGGCCTGGGCCGCGCTCATCGTCTTCCTCCTGCTCGGTGAGTTCGGCGACCTGCTCGACCTGCCGGGCTGGCTCGTCGACCTCTCACCGTTCACGCACCTGCCGGCGCTGCCTGGCGGCACGGTCGGAGCCGCCCCCCTCGTGGGGCTCACCCTCGTCGCCGCCGCCCTCAGCGCGGCGGGGGTCGCGGCCCTGCGGCGTCGCGACATCGGCTGACCTCACCGCCGGTGGTCAGCCGGTCGCCGCCGATCGCCACCGGTCGCTGCCGGGGCACCGGCGCCTTCGGACGGGTTCGGGCATCGCCGGACGGGTCGGTACGGTGTCCCCCATGACAGGCATCCCCGGCTTCTGGGCCGTGATCCCCGCCGGCGGCTCGGGCACCCGGCTGTGGCCCATCTCGCGCCGCAGCTCGCCGAAGTTCCTGCACGACCTGACCGGGTCGGGGCAGTCGCTGCTGCGCGCCACGTGGGACCGCCTCGAGCCGCTCGTCGACGACCGGATCCTCGTCGTCACCGGGGTCGCCCACGAGGAGGCGGTGCGCCGCCAGCTGCCGATGCTCGGCTACGACGCCGTCATCGGCGAGCCGTCGCCCCGCGACTCGATGCCTGCCATCGGGCTCGCCGCCGCCGTCCTCGAGCGACGCGACCCCGAGGCCGTGCTCGGCTCGTTCGCCGCCGACCACGTCATCACCGAGCCCGACAACTTCCAGCGGGCCGTCGCGGAGGCCGTCGTCCTCGCCCGGCGCGGCGAGCTCGTCACCATCGGCATCGAGCCGACCGAGCCGGCCACCGGCTTCGGCTACATCCGGCTCGGCGCACCGCTCGACGTCGTCGGTGCCCCGAGCGCCCACCGCGTCGACGACTTCGTCGAGAAGCCCGACCTCGAGACCGCGACCCGCTACCTCGAGAGCGGCGAGTACCGCTGGAACGCAGGCATGTTCGTCGTCGGCGCGACCACCCTGCTCGAGCTGCTCGCCGAGAACCACGCCGAGATGGTCGACCACCTGCGCACCATCGCCGCAGACCCCCGCCGCATGCGGGACCTGTGGCCGTCGCTCCAGAAGATCGCCATCGACCACGCCGTCGCCGAGCCCGCTGCCGCCGCCGGCCGCGTCGCCGTCGTGCCCGCAGCCCTCGGCTGGGACGACGTGGGCGACTTCAACTCGCTCACCAAGCTCGTCGCCGAGTCGAGCGAGCTGCCGGGCATCACCGCCATCGGCCCGGCCGACGACATCATCAGCATCGACTCGACCGCCACGGTGTCGGCAGGGGGACGGCTCGTCGCGCTCATCGGCGTCGACGACATCGTCGTCATCGACACGCAGGACGCCCTGCTCATCACGCGGCCCGACCGCGCCCAGGAGGTCAAGAAGGTCGTCGAGACCCTGGCCGCCCGGGGCCGCACCGAGCTCCTCTGAGATCGTCCGGCTACCGGCTGGGATGACGACGTCCCACCGACCGACTCGCTCGTGCGCCAGGCGCTACCTGCGCATCGAGCGACGGACTTGCTGGCTGCGCTCCTGACCGTCGACCGAGGACGTATGCCGTCCGACGGGCTCAGTCGTCCGCCGCGGGCACCCGGGTCGCCTCGCGGACGAGCGCCCAGAGCCGCGCGACCTGCTCCGGCGTCTCGACCCCGACGGGTGCGTAGTGCGTCGCGCGCCGTCGCCGGTCGTGCCAGAAGCCGCCGGTGCCGATCGCGTCGGCCGTGGCCGTGAGCCACACCGCGGTGTCGGCGCCCGCGTCGGCATCCCGCAGCAGCGGCCCGGTGAGCGCCGCGAAGCGAGGCAGCGAATCGGTGACACCCGGGGTGTCGGCCCAGCCGGGGTGCATCGAGTGGACCCGGATGTCGTCGGACGCGAGATCTCGCGCCCACAGCTCGGTGAGGACCAGCTGCATGCGCTTCGTGCGGGCGTAGGCCGTGACACCCGAGTAGTCGCCCGACGCGTACTCCCAGTCGTCGACGTCGAGCCGCTGACCGTAGGCGCCGCCGGACGTCACGAGCACGACCCTTCCGCCCGCGAGCGCCTCGCGGAGCCCGTAGGTGAGCACGTGGGGGCCGAGCACGTGGGTGGCGAGGGTCAGCTCGTGGCCCTCCGGCGTGACCGTGCGTCTCGGGGGCATGACCCCGGCGTTGTGGACGACGGCGTGCAGCCGCGGCACGTCAGCGACGAACCGGCGCGCGAACTCCGCAGTCGCGGCGAGGTCGCTGACGTCGGCGACGTGGGCCGTCACCTCCGCGAGGGGCTGCTCGGCGAGCAACCGGGAGCGGGCGTCGTCGAGACGGGAGGCGTCGCGGCCGGTGAGGTGCACCACGGCGCCGAGGTGCGCGAGACCGCGAGCCGTCGCCAGGCCGAGGCCACCGCTCGCGCCGGTCACGAGCACGTGGCGCCCGACGAGTGCCCCGGGCACCGGGTCGTGCGGCCACCAGGCACGGCGCACGGCGGGCCCGATCTTCGTGTAGCCGAGGACCAGGGACTTGTCCATGGCCCAGTCGAGGGCCGCGGCCGCTGCGTGGAGCACCATGGCCCCACCCTAGGTGAGCGCACGCAGGCGTCGACGATCCTCGCTTCACCCCCTCGTGGCGCGCGTCACACTAGAGTGTGCGACGGCGCCCGACCAACGACGGTGAGGTTCGCAGGATGAGTGAGACGAGGCTCGACCCGGCTTCCGGCGCAGGAGGTTCCGTCGCCGGTGGCGTCGGCGCTCCGGGGCGGGCCCAGATCCCCGGGCGCACCCTGCGCGGCGACCGGTGGTGGGTCCAGCCGGTCATCATCGTCACGCTGCTCGTCCTCTGGCTGCTCTACGCGCTGGTGCGGACCTCCATGCAGCGGTACTACTTCGTCGAGACGTACCACTACCTCACGCCGTTCTACTCGCCGTGCGTCACCGCCTCCTGCGTCCCGGGAGCCCGCCACCTCGGCACCTGGATGGGTGAGCTCCCGCCGCTCGTCCCGTATGCGTTCTTCCTGCTGCCGATCCTGCTGGGCTTCCGGCTCACCTGCTACTACTACCGCAAGGCGTACTACCGGTCGTTCTGGCTCTCGCCGCCCGCCTGCGCCGTGGCCGAGCCGCACGCGAAGTACACGGGCGAGACGCGCTTCCCGCTCATCCTGCAGAACGTCCACCGCTACTTCTTCTACGCCGCGGTCGTCGTGTCCGGGATGAACACGCTGGACGCCTTCGACGGCTTCCACGGCAAAGACGGCGGCATCGGCATGGGCCTGGGCACGCTCATCATGCTCGTCAACGTCGGCTTCCTCTGGCTCTACACGGCGTCGTGCCATTCGTGCCGACACCTCATCGGTGGCCGGCTCAAGCACTTCTCGAAGCACCCGATGCGCTACCGGGCCTGGACCGTCGTCTCGCGCCTCAACACCCGGCACATGCAGCTGGCCTGGACCACGCTCGGCACCCTCATGGTGACCGACGCCTACATCGCCCTGGTCGCGTCCGGGGTCGTCACGGATCTGAGGTTCTTCAACTGATGGCCGCCGAGCTGGAGCACTTCGAGTACGACGTCGTCATCGTCGGGGCCGGTGGGGCGGGCCTGCGCGCCGCGATCGCCGCGCGCGAGGCAGGACTTCGCACGGCCATCATCTGCAAGTCGCTCTTCGGCAAGGCGCACACCGTCATGGCCGAGGGCGGCATCGCCGCGAGCATGGGCAACGTCAACAGCAAGGACAGCTGGCAGGTGCACTTCCGCGACACGATGCGCGGCGGCAAGTTCCTCAACTCGTGGCGGATGGCCGAGCTGCACGCCAAGGAGGCCCCCGACCGCGTGTGGGAGCTCGAGACCTACGGCGCCCTCTTCGACCGCACTCCGGACGGACGGATCAGCCAGCGCAACTTCGGGGGCCACGAGTACCCCCGCCTCGCCCACGTCGGCGACCGCACCGGGCTCGAGCTGATCCGCACGCTGCAGCAGAAGATCGTCTCCCTCCAGCAGGACGACGAACGTGAGTCCGGCGACCCGGAGAGCCGGCTGAAGGTCTTCGCCGAGGTGACGATCACCGACCTGCTCCAGGACCCGAGCGGGGCCATCGGCGGCGCCTTCGGCTACTGGCGCGAGTCGGGTCGGTTCGTCCGCTTCAACGCCCCCGCCGTCGTCCTGGCCACCGGGGGCATCGGCAAGTCGTTCAAGGTCACCTCGAACTCATGGGAGTACACCGGGGACGGACACGCCCTGGCCCTGCGCGCGGGGTCGACTCTCGTCAACATGGAGTTCATCCAGTTCCACCCGACGGGCATGGTGTGGCCGCCCTCGGTCAAGGGGATCCTCGTCACCGAGTCGGTGCGCGGAGACGGCGGCGTGCTGAAGAACTCCGAGGGCAAGCGCTTCATGTTCGACTACGTGCCCGACGTCTTCCGCGGCCAGTACGCCGAGACCGAGGAGGAGGGCGACCGCTGGTACACCGACCCCGACAACAACAAGCGCCCCCCGGAGCTGCTCCCCCGCGACGAGGTCGCACGCGCCATCAACTCGGAGGTCAAGGCCGGCCGCGGGTCACCGCACGGCGGGGTCTTCCTCGACATCGCCACGCGGCGTCCCCCCGAGGAGATCCTCAAGAAGCTGCCGTCGATGCACCACCAGTTCAAGGAGCTCGCCGACGTCGACATCACGAAGGAGGCGATGGAGGTCGGCCCCACCTGTCACTACGTCATGGGTGGTGTCGAGGTCGACCCGGACAGCGCCGCCGCCGCGGGGGTGCCTGGCCTCTTCGCCGCCGGAGAGGTGTCCGGCGGCATGCACGGGTCCAACCGCCTGGGCGGCAACTCCCTCTCGGACCTGCTCGTCTTCGGCGCCCGCGCCGGAACCGGCGCCGCGGCATACGTCCTGTCACTGGGCGACGGTCGGCCGGACGTCGACCAGGCGGTCGTCGACGCCGCCGCAGCCGCTGCGCTCGCGCCGTTCGAGGAGGAGGGCGGCGAGAACCCGTACACCCTCCACCAGGAGATGCAGCAGACGATGAACGACCTCGTCGGCATCATCCGCACGGCCGCGGAGATCGAACGCGCACTCGAACGGCTCGAGGACCTCAAGGCCCGCGCCGAGCACCTGACCGTGGAGGGCCACCGGCAGTTCAACCCGGGCTGGCACCTCGCCCTCGACCTGCGCAACATGCTCGCCGTCAGCGAGTGCGTGGCCCGGGCCGCGCTGCTGCGCCAGGAGAGCCGCGGTGGCCACACCCGCGACGACTACCCGACGATGGACCCGCGCTGGCGGGGCCGCAACCTCATCTGCTCGGCGGACGGCGACGGCATCGTGGTGCGCGAGCAGCCGATGCCGGCCATGCGCGGCGACCTGCTGGCCCTCTTCGACACGGGCGAGCTGGCCAAGTACCTCACGCCGGACGAGCTGGCCGACGTGCCGGCACCGGTGACGCCCATCGACGGGAGCGGGTCATGAGCTACGACGCGAGGTTCCGGGTCTGGCGCGGCGACGCCGACGGCGGCGAGCTCGTCGACTACACCGTCGAGGTCAACGAGGGCGAGGTCGTGCTCGACATCATCCACCGCATCCAGGCCACCCAGTCGGGTGACCTCGCGGTGCGTTGGAACTGCAAGGCCGGCAAGTGCGGATCGTGCAGCGCCGAGGTCAACGGCATGCCACGGCTGCTGTGCATGACCCGGATGTCGACGTTCACCGAGGACGAGGTGGTCACCGTGACGCCGATGCGTGCCTTCCCGGTCATCCGCGACCTCGTGACCGACGTGTCCTTCAACTACGCGAAGGCCCGCCAGATCCCGGCGTTCGCGCCGCCCGAGGGGGTGGCGCCCGGCGACTACCGGATGCAGCAGGTCGACGTCGAGCGCTCGCAGGAGTTCCGCAAGTGCATCGAGTGCTTCCTCTGCCAGGACACCTGCCACGTCGTGCGTGACCATGAGAACAACAAGGAGGCGTTCGCCGGACCCCGCTTCCTCATCCGTGCGGCCGAGCTCGACATGCACCCGCTCGACGCGCGTGAAGACCGTGCGGACTTCGCCCGCGACGCCCAGGGCATCGGGATGTGCAACATCACGAAGTGCTGCACCGAGGTCTGCCCCGAGCACATCAAGATCACCGACAACGCGATCATCCCGATGAAGGAGCGCGTGGTCGGCCGTCACTACGACCCGCTCGTGTGGCTGGGCACGAAGATCGGTCTCCGCAAGCGCTGAGCGCCCGGAACGCGCTGACCTCGGTGACCGGCGTATGACAGTGGAAATGGTCACACTCGGCGTCTACCGGACGGTAGCCGTCGGACCGCGCGAAGCCTCGGGGATAAGGTTTCGACCGTGGCCACTCAAACTCTCCCGGTGACGGGATCGAATCGACCTGCATCGGCCCGCCGGAACACCGTGTTCATGAAGATGCTCATGGCCGGCTCGGGCGCGTTGTTCGTGTTCTACGTCCTCGTGCACATGTACGGCAACCTCAAGATCTTCGCCGGCGTCGACGCGTTCAACGAGTACGCCGAGCACCTCCGGACGTTGTTCACGCCCTTCCTGCCGTATGCCGGCTTCCTCTGGCTCTTCCGGGTCCTCCTCATCGCGGCGCTGGTGGCTCACGCGTGGTCCGCGTTCTACCTGTGGAGCCGTGCTCGCAGCGCCCGGACGACGCGCTACGTGGCCAAGGCCGCGGCCCGTGCGACGGTCAAGAGCAAGATGATGCGCTGGGGCGGCGTCGCGCTGCTCCTCTTCCTCGTGTGGCACCTGCTCCAGTTCACGATCGTCAAGTTCAACGTCGGCTCGCTTCCGGCCGAGGGCAACCCGGGCCTGCTCGTCATCAGCAGCTTCCAGGTGTGGTGGGTCGTCCTGATCTACCTGCTCGCCCTCGTCGCCCTGGGCCTGCACCTCTACCACGGGGTCTGGAGCGCCACCCAGACCCTCGGCTGGGCCGGCAATGCCGCCGCACGCCGTCGCGCCAAGACGCTCGGGACGGTCATCGCGCTCGTCACGAGCGTGGGGTTCGCCCTCCCCCCGCTCGCCATCCTCTTCGGCCTCGTCAAGGGAAGCTGACCAGTGACCACGACATCCACGACGCCCTCCTCCCCCGTGCCCGGTCTCGTCCACGGCGTATACGCCGAGGGTGAGCCGATCCGCGACACGAAGGCCCCGGCCGGCCCGATCGACCGCCGCTGGAACACCCGCAAGTTCGAGGCCTCCCTCGTCAACCCGGCCAACCGGCGCAAGCTGTCCGTCATCATCGTCGGCACCGGACTGGCCGGTGGCGCGGCCGCCGCGACACTCGGCGAGGCCGGCTACCAGGTCAAGTCCTTCTGCTACCAGGACTCCCCGCGTCGCGCGCACTCGATCGCCGCGCAGGGCGGGATCAACGCCGCCAAGAACTACAAGGAGGACGGCGACTCCGTCTACCGCCTCTTCTACGACACCGTCAAGGGCGGCGACTACCGCTCGCGCGAGTCGAACGTCTACCGCCTCGCCGAGGTCAGCACCAACATCATCGACCAGTGCGTCGCGCAGGGCGTGCCCTTCGCCCGCGAGTACGGCGGCCTCCTCGACAACCGCTCCTTCGGCGGGGTCCAGGTCTCGCGCACCTTCTACGCCCGCGGCCAGACCGGCCAGCAGCTGCTCATCGGCGCCTACCAAGCACTGGAGCGCCAGGTCGCGGCCGGCACGGTGGAGATGTTCAGCCGCCACGAGATGCTCGAGGTCGTGGTCGTCGACGGTCAGGCCCGCGGCATCATCGCCCGCGACCTCGTCACGGGCGAGATCGAGACGCACCTCGCCGACGCCGTCGTGCTCGCGTCGGGCGGCTACGGCAACGTCTTCTACCTCTCGACCAACGCGATGGGCAGCAACGTCACCGCGACGTGGCGCGCGCACCGCAAGGGCGCTCACTTCGCCAACCCCTGCTACACGCAGATCCACCCGACGTGCATCCCGGTGGCCGGCGAGCACCAGAGCAAGCTGACGCTCATGTCGGAGTCGCTGCGCAACGACGGCCGCATCTGGGTGCCGAAGAACGCTGCGGACTGCGAGAAGGACCCGCGCCAGATCCCCGAGGAGGACCGCGACTACTACCTCGAGCGGATCTACCCCTCGTTCGGCAACCTCGTCCCTCGTGACATCGCGAGCCGCCAGGCCAAGAACGTCTGCGACGAGGGCCGCGGCGTCGGTCCCAAGGTCGGCGACTTCCGCCGCGGGGTCTACCTCGACTTCACCGACGCCCTGAAGCGCATGAGCGCCGAGGCCGTCGCGGAGAAGTACGGCAACCTGCTCGACATGTACCAGCGGATCACGGGTGAGAACCCGTACGAGGTGCCGATGCGCATCTACCCCGCGGTGCACTACACGATGGGCGGCCTCTGGGTCGACTACGACCTCCAGTCGAGCATCCCGGGCCTGTTCGTCACGGGCGAGGCGAACTTCTCCGACCACGGCGCCAACCGCCTCGGCGCCTCGGCACTCATGCAGGGCCTGGCCGACGGCTACTTCGTGCTCCCGCACACGATCCGCGACTACCTCGCCAAGGGCCCCTTCCCCAAGCTCGAGGAGTCCCACGAGGCCGTCGTCGAGGCCCGCGCCTCGGTCGACGCGCGTGTCGCCAAGTTCCTGTCGATCAACGGCGACCGCTCGGTCGACTCGTTCCACAAGGAGCTCGGCAACATCATGTGGGAGTTCTGCGGCATGGAGCGCTCCGAGGAGGGGCTGCTCAAGGCCATCGACCTCATCCGCGGCCTGCGCGACGAGTTCTGGCGCAACGTCAAGGTGCTCGGCAGCGCCGACACGCTCAACCAGAGCCTCGAGAAGGCCGGCCGCGTCGCCGACTTCCTCGAGCTCGGAGAGCTGATGTGCATCGACGCGCTGCACCGTCGCGAGTCGTGCGGTGGTCACTTCCGCGCCGAGTCCCAGACCGAGGACGGCGAGGCGCTGCGTCACGACGACGAGTACGCCTACGTCGCCGCGTGGGAGTGGGGCGGTCAGGACGGCGCGCCGGTCCTGCACAAGGAAGACCTGGTCTACGAATTCGTCGAGATGAAGCAGCGGAGCTACAAGTGAATCTGACTCTCAAGATCTGGCGCCAGTCCGGGCCCAAGGCCAAGGGCGAGATGGTGACCTACCCGGTCACCGACATCTCCGAGGACATGTCGTTCCTCGAGATGCTCGACGTGCTCAACGAGCAGCTCAACGCCCGCGGTGAGGAGCCGATCGCCTTCGACTCCGACTGTCGCGAGGGCATCTGCGGCATGTGCGGCCTCATGATCTCCGGCAAGGCACACGGCCCCGAGGTCACGACGACGTGCCAGCTGCACATGCGCAGCTTCTCCGACGGGGACGAGATCACCATCGAGCCGTGGCGCGCCGACGCGTTCCCGGTCATCAAGGACCTCGTCGTCGACCGCGGCAGCTTCGACCGCATCATCCAGGCGGGCGGCTTCATCAGCGCCAACACCGGCTCGGCCCCCGAGGCCCACTCGGTGCCGGTGCCCAAGCCCAAGGCCGACCGCGCCTTCATGGCGGCGGCCTGCATCGGCTGCGGTGCCTGCGTCGCGGCCTGCCCGAACGCGTCCGGCATGCTCTTCATGGGCGCGAAGATCACTCACCTCGGCGAGCTCCCCCAGGGCCAGCCGGAGCGTGACGCCCGCGTCGTCAACATGGTGACCCAGCACGACCACGAGGGCTTCGGCGGCTGCACGAACATCGGCGAGTGCTCCTCGGCCTGCCCCAAGGAGATCCCGCTCGACGTCATCAACCAGCTCAACAAGGACCTGCGCGGCGCCCTGATGCGCGGCGAGTGAGGCGCGACGCGCCCACCGCAGGACCCACGACGACCCGCCCCGGAGCATCCGGGGCGGGTTAGTCTTTCCCGGCGATGAAGCCTCGAGACCCGGCCCGACGTCGCCCGTGGACGGTCACCGTCGCGGGCGCGGCGCTCAGCGCGCTCGGGCTCGGGCTCGCCCTGACGACGACGTATGCCGTCCCGCCCGCCTCCGGTACGCCCCTCCCCCGCGTCGCACCCGCGGCAGCAGCACCCGTCGCCGCACCGACCTGTGCGGCGTGGCAGACCCGCCAGGCCGTCCCGGTCGGGGTCACGCTGACACCGCGGGTCTTCCCGACCGCCGAGCCCGCGGCCCGGACGTCGAGCGAGCGACCCTCCGCGACCACCTCCGCGACCACCTCCGCGACGACCTCCGCGTCGGCGCAGGCCCCCGTACCAGTCCCGCGCCCGACGGTCGCGGCGACACCGGCGAAGCCGCCGAAGGTCCGCGTCGTCTGCCGCAACGCGCCACCCACCCCCTTCGCCCATCCCGCGTGGAAGCCCGAGACGGTCGTCGGTGGCTCGCGCCTGGCCGAGTCCGGTGTCGTCGTCGACCGCCCGGCCTCCGTGCCCGCGCCGCCCGAGGTCTACGACGTCTCGTACGTCGTGGCCGACCTCGACACCGGTGAGGTCCTCGCCGCCAAGTCGCCGCACGCGTGGCTGCGCCCGGCCAGCACCCTCAAGACCCTGACCGCCCTGACGTTGATGCCGCGTCTCGACCCGCGACGGGTCGTCGTCGCCGGCCAGGACGCCCAGGACGCGGCCGGGTCGCGCGTCGGCATCCTCGCCGGCAACCGCTACCCCGTCTCGAGCCTCTTCGACGCCATGCTGATGTTCTCGGCCAACGACGCCGTCTACGCGCTCGCCGACGCCGCCGGTGGCTACGAGGCCACCGTGGAGCTGATGAACGTCAAGGCCCGTGAGGTCGGGGCCCATGACACCCTCACCGTCGACCCGAGCGGCCTCGACGACGGCGCCCAACGGTCGAGCGCCTACGACCTGGCGCTCATCGGGCGCGACGCCATGCGTCTGCCGGCCTTCCGCGCCACGATCACCAAGCGCGACAGCGTCTTCCCCGGCGGGAAGGACAAGCGGGGGAAGGTGTGGCCCGCCTTCCACGTCTACAACATCAACGAGCTGCTGCAGCACTACCCCGGCGCCGTGGGCATCAAGCCCGGCCGCACCGACCGGGCGCAGCACACCTTCATCGGGGCCGCGACCCGCGGTGGTCGCACCCTCGTCGTGACACAGATGGGCAGCATCACCGGCTCGTGGAAGCCGACGGCGGCCCTGCTCGACTGGGGCTTCGCCAACGCCGACCGGGTCACGCCCGTCGGGCGGCTCGTCGAGCCCGGCGAGGCCGCGGCGCCCGCCGCAGCACCCGAGCTGCCGGAGCTGCCCACCGGCGGCGCGACCGGCACCGGCGTCGGCTCGGGGCCCCTACCGGGGACCTCGGCGGGCACCGGCACGCCGGCCCCGGTCGCGGCCCCGGTCGCGGCCTTGGCGAGCGAGGCGACGGCATCCGACCGCACCAGGTCGCTCGTCGTGCTCGCCGCGGCCGGTGTCGTCGTCACCACCGGCGTCGTGCTCCTCGCGATCGCCCGGCGCCGGCGCCGCGCGGCGTGAAACATCCTTGCGCGCGATGGTCGCAGGGGCCCGGACTCACCGGACAGAACTCGCGAGAACTCCCATCCAGGTCACCTCGCCGGCCTGGCCCAATACCGCAGGGGACGGAGAGCCACCGCGTGCGCGAGGGCGTCCAGCAGGCCCCGACCGGCGATCAGCAGCTCGCCACGCCCGAGGGCAGTCACAGCGGAGTGCGCCTTGACGCGGGCTGTTCGACGCTGACGGGTCCGCCACTTCTGTCGGAGCGCTCGGCGCTGCGCATCGGAGTTCGCCCGTGAGAAGTAGGTCCGTGCCCAGACCCGACGCGTTTCCTGGATGTTCTGAGCCCCCGCGGAGTCAGAGGCGTTGGATCCGTGCCGCCGGTAGCCGACGCGAGCGCCGGGCAGGAACAGCACCGGTCCGTGTCTGAGTACCCGGAGCATCAAGTCCCAGTCGTCCGCGAGGACGTAGCTCGTGTCGGGTCCACCCACCTCGGTCACGATGTCCAGCTTGAGCATGACGCAGCTCGGAGGGCAGAGCCGGTTGTGCACGAACACGTCCTCGAAACGAACCTCGCGCCCATCGCTTGCCTCGAGCGAGGATGAGCTGCTGTCACCCATCATCGCGGCCGCGAACGCACCATCGTCGAATGGTCTTCCGTCAGCATCCACGAGGTCGACCAGCGCAGCGGCGCCCACGGCGTCCGACCGTTGACTCAAGCAGGAGACCGCGCGACTGAAGAAGTCGGAGGGCAGTACATCGTCCTGATCCAGGAAGACGACGTATGACGCACCAGGCGTGCTGGCTGCCATCGCGTGGTTCCGGGTGGACGCGATGCCCGACGAGCCCTTGGTGCGCAGACGCACCCGAGCGTCGGCTTGCGACCACCGGCGCACTCTTTCAACGCTGTCATCGCTGGACCCATCGTCGACGACGACGACCTCGAAATGGGGGTGAGTCTGTGAGATGACGCTCTGCAACGTCTCATCGATGAACCGAGCACCGTTGTAGAGCGGTATCACCACCAAGACACGCTCACTGTTCGGCTCAACCATTCGCGGGCACCTCTCGGCCAGGGCCCGCTGTCGGGAGCCCCCACTCCTTGAGGATCTCGTCCAATCGTTCAGCGCGGCCGGCCCAGCTGAATTCCTTTGACCGTTCACGAGCGCGTCGCCCGAGATCGCTGCGTGCCGTCGGGGCGTCAGCAAGCTGTCGCAAGACATCGATCAAGGCGCCTGGGTCGTTGCGCCTGATGACTATCGCAGCGTCCCCGGCGACCTCCGGCATGCCACCGGACTCCGTGACCACGGTTGCCACGCCGCTGGCGAGCGACTCCAACAGCGTGAGACCGCACGGCTCCTCCCATCGAGACGGGAGCGTCACGACATCTGCCCACTCGTAGTGTGCAGGAAGCTCTGCCCGCGGCGTGAAAGGCACGAACTCGACCCCACAGGACAGGGTTGAGGCGCGTCTGCGCAGGGCGCGCTCGTAGCTGGAGAGTGGGCCATCGATGGCGAAGCCCTCACTGCCCACGATCCTGACGGTGAGTCCGTGGATCCCGGCTCGCTCCACCGCATCCAGCAGCACGTCGGGGCCCTTCTCCGGCACGACCCGGCCCACGTACAAGATTCTCAGTCCGTCCCGGTCGGTCCGGTCCACGGGCACGAAGGAATCGGTATCGACACCGTTGACCAGGGAGACGACCCGGGAGCGCATCGAGCGAGGAACGCGGAGGCGCGTCCTTTCAGCCAGCCACTCACTGACGGTGATGATCCCCTCCAAACCGCGGACGGAGCTGTGAGCTGCCCACGGGGCTCCGTGCAGGATCTCGTTGTGTGCGTAGAGCACTGGCGCTGACTGGGCTGGAAGGAGAGTGGCCACGTTCGGCGCGTTGTGGAGCAGCACGGTGTGCGGTGCGTCGCTCAGGACCTTGAAAGCAGCACGGTACTCACGGGAGGCGAAGGGCCGGCCGGCGCCCATCCGAGCGAGGGCAGTGTCGACGAGACGGACTGAGCGGCTTCGCGGTGGGGCAGGCGGGTAGGAGATCACGTCTGCTGAGCTGTATCGCTCGGCATACGTTCCCTCAGCCACCAGAACCTGATGCCTGGCGCTCTCGGCCGTCGGACGCGCCAGCCCGTCGATCACCGTCATCACGGCCGATCCTGTCAACGGCGAGAAGTGGTCACCCGGCGTCGGCACATGGGCTATCACGGGTCGAATGTACCCAGCACGTGTCTGCCCGCACGGCGAACAGCGGTACTGACAGGCCTAGTGACCCGGGTCCCCTCAGCGGTGCTGCCGGCGAAGCCCAGCGACCAGCGCGGCCGAGGCGGCACCGACGACCGCACCCGCGGCGAGGCTGACCCGGTCGACCGCGCGGGAACCGGCGACGTCCCGCCCAGCCACGTCAGCGTGCCCGGGCGCCACCTCGAGGGGGGCTGCCGCATACGGCACGAGGCTGGTGTCGGCGCCGGAGGCGAGCGGGGCGATGAACACGGGGCGGGCGGCCCTCGACAGCGTCGAGCGGCCGGTGTCGTCGCCCAGGGCGTCGAGGTCGACGTCGTTCGCGGCCCACGCGGCCGAGAGGAGGATGACCTTGGACATGAGGTCGAGCCAGAAGAGCAGTCCGACCGAGAGCGCGACGGCCCCGAGCAGCGGGTTGGCCGTGGCATGGCTGACGAGGAAGCCGCCGAACAGCTTGAGCAGGGTGAGGATGACGGCACCGATCACCGCTCCCTGACGGATGTCGCGCAGCGGCAGCGGTGCTCCCGAGAGGGTCCGCAGCAGGACGACGAGGATGAAGGTGTCGAAGACGACGCCGATGAGAAGTCCCAGCAGGCCGACGAGGAGTCCGTTGCCCTCGAGACCGACCCACCCGGCAACCTGCTCGGCGAGACCCCCGATGCTGCTCGTGAGGATCGCCGAGACCGCGACGGCCGTGCCGACGGTCACCAGGACCAGCAGGTCACGGGCCATCGTCCGCACCATGGCGTGTGGCGCGACCTCGAGGCCGAAGACGCCGCGGATGCCGGTGCGCAGGGCCCGAACCCACCCCATGCCGGCGAACAGCAGCGTCACGAACGAGATGATGCCGGTCAGGGTCAGCGTCAGGCTCGCCGGTGCCTCGATGCTGATGATGCCGTCGGGGTTGCTCGGCGTCTTGACCATCCCGGGGAGGGCGTTGTTGAGCGAGTCGGCGATCGCGAGGACGAGATCGGGGCGGTCCTGCAGGACGAAGCCGAAGATCGCGAAGGCGAGCGCGAGCGCCGGGAAGATGGAGAAGAAGGCGTAGTAGCTGACCCCCGCCGCGAGCAGGTTGCCGCTCGACGTGCTGAATCGGGTCCACGCCCGGTACGGAGACAGGGCCTTGAGCCGATCCATGAGGGGCCCCAGCGCCGGCACCCGTCAGCCCCCGGTGAGGGTGAACTCGTGCACGGGACGCCACACGTCGTCCTCGCCCAGCTCGTAGAGGTGGTACGCGCCGACAGTGAAGGCGACGGAGTAGTCGGCGAGGTCGGTGAAGGCGAGGTCGAGCGACTCGGCCGGCACGTTGTGCGCCACGGTGACGTGCGGGTGGTAGTAGAACTCGAGGGCGCGGCTCACCGGCCCCGAGCGCAGCGACACCTCGAGCGCCTCGCAGTTCGAGACGCCCTGGGCCACCTGGATGAAGACGACGTCGGACAGCGGACGGAACGTGCCCGTGCCACGCAGGACGACGTCGAACGCGGCGTGCGCGGCGGCCACCTCGGCGCAGTGGCTCCGGAAGGCGGCATACGCCTCCGCGTCGACCTCGGTCGGCGGCAGCAGGGTGATGTGCGCGGGGATCTGCCAGGCCTGGGGGTCACCGAAGTCGGCCCGGCGACGTTGGAGATAGTCGCCGTGCGGGGCCGGGATCGGGATCGAGACGCCGATCGTCGTGGGGCGCGCAACACTCACGCACCCGACCGTACCCAATCTCCTCGACCAGTGCGGCCGCGGGCCTGCCGGACGTGCGGCGGCGTCCCCGCTCACGATCGCACCGCCGCGACGGCCGCGCCCTCAACCGATCGTCACCCCGAGAGCGGGGTTGGCCTCAGATCACGTCCGCGAACGACCGCTCGAACCGCTGGAAGACGAGCAACCCGGCGAAGAGAGCCCCTGCGCTGACGATGACCGCCCCGGCCAGCTGCCACACCGGCGGCGGCGCCGTGCCGAGCAACGACCAGCGGATCCCAGTCAGCAGCCAGCTCATCGGGTTGAGATCGAAGAAGATGCGGTACTGCTCGGGAACGGCTTCGAGCGAATACGCCACGGGCGTCGCATACAGCCCGATCTGGACCAGCCAGGGCAGGACGTACGCCACGTCCCGGTAGCGCACCATGATCGCGGAGGCGGCCAGTCCCAACCCCAGACTCAGGCAGAGGGTGCACAGGACCCAGAAGGGAAGGGCGAGCGCCGCGATGCCCGGGTTGACCCGGAAGGCGACCAGCAGAACGACGCCGAGGACGAGGGCCACGACGAAGTCGAGGATGACCGACAGGATCGTCGACGCCGGGACGAGGATGCGTGGAAAGAACACCTTGGACACGAGCGCCTGGTTGGCGACCAGCGAAGGGGCGGCCCGGTTCAGCACGCCGGAGAAGAGATTCCAGCCCAGCATGCTGATGTAGGAGAACAGAAAATACGGCACCCCGTCGGTCGAGAGACCTGCGATCCGGCCGAAGATGATGGAGAAGATCCCGGCCGCAACCAAGGGTTGCAGGATCACCCAGGTGACGCCCACAGCCGTCTGCCGGTATCGGAGGAGGACGTCGCGCTGGCCGAAGCGAAGGAAGACCTCTCGAGCACCCCAGAGCTCCTGCCAGTGCGGGAGACTCAGGCGCCCGGGTGGTGTGATGACGACCTTGCTCATGCGTGCACCTCGTAGTCGAAGTCCAGCAGGACCGCACCGTGGCCGGTGGCCTCGGGTGAGGTCAGCTCCGGGTAGGGCAACGACGGCAGGATGTCGAACGTGGCCGAGCCTTCCCATGAGTCCAAGATGCCTGACGCACACACGAAGACGTCGATCGAGTAGCGGCCAGGCTTCATCCACAGGTGGCGGATCGACAGCCGAAGACGCTGCTCACGGTCCGCGTCCAGGTAGCGGCCGACGAGGCGGGAGTCGCACTGACCCACGACGTTCCCGTTCGCGTCCGTCAGGTGCGCCGAGACGAAGTAGGTGCCGATGAAGTCGTCGGTCGGACCGATGCGAATGTCGACCAACTTGTCATCGTCGACGGAGAAGGTCTGACTCGTCGGCACGACCTCGAGGATGCGAGGCACGTCGTCACTCAGCCCCTTCCGCGCCTGCGTCTCACGAGCGGCATACTCCTCGTAGCTGCCGCGATAGCGCTCGATGACGTCGGAGACACCGCCCTGCAGCTGGAGCGTGCCGTGCTGGAGGAAGATCGCCGACGTGCACAGCGACTCAACCGTCTGCATCTGGTGACTGACGTAGAGCACGGTTCGTCCGTCGTTGGCGACGTCACGCATCTTGGCGAGAGACTTCCGCTGGAACTCCGCGTCTCCCACGGCCAGCACCTCGTCGATCGCCAGGAGCTCCGTGTCCAGGTGCGCAGCCACCGAGAACGCCAGCCGTACGTACATGCCCGAGGAGTATCGCTTGACCGGCGTGTCGAGGAAACGCTCCACCCCCGAGAAGTCGACGATCTCGTCGAAACGCCGTCGGATCTCGTTGCGCCGCATCCCGAGCAGCGCCCCGTTGAGGAAGATGTTCTCGCGACCCGTCAGTTCCGGGTGGAAGCCCGTGCCCACCTCGAGCAGGCTGCCCATGCGACCGGACAGCTCGATCCTTCCAGCCGTCGGTGCCGTGATCCGCGTCAGGAGCTTGAGCAGCGTGGACTTGCCGGCGCCGTTTCGCCCGACGATGCCGACGGCCTCTCCCCACGGGATCTCGAAGGACACGTCCGACAGTGCGGTGAAGTCCTCGTAGTCCCCGCGTCGAAACGGGTGACGCAGTCGCTGGGCCACGGCCTCGGTCACCCGGGTGACCGGTGCTGCTCGATGAGCGATGCGGTAGGACTTCGACAGTCCTGCCGCACGAATCGCCATGTCCGTGCTCACGCTGCGCCCCCGATGTTCTGTCTGTGATGTCGACGTTCGTCGACATCAGGCGTGCTCGCGCGATCTTCCCGCGACCCCGTCGGCGCAGTGGCGACCTCGCACACCTGGTGGCCAGTGCCGACAATCGACCCAGTGCGCAGGTGGTCGGAGATCCTGTCGCACCGGGTGGGACGAGTCACTGGAGGAGGCCTCGGTGCAGCGCCCCGAGCCCTGACGTGCCGTGCGGGAGGTCGGCTCGCGCCTTGAGCTCCCCTGTCTGCGTCACGGTGGCACCCTACCCAGCGCGGGTGGGCACAGCGTGGTTATCCCACGTTCCGACCGAGGACCGGGAGGAGGCCGACCTTGTCGTAGACGCGGCGGACCGTCGCCTCGGCGACGGCGCGGGCCCGCTCGGCGCCGTCGGCGAGGATGCGGTCGAGCTCGGCGGGGTCGGCCATGAGCTCGAGGGTGCGGGTGCGGAACGGCGTCACCGCCTCGACGACGACCTCGGCGACGTCCTTCTTGAGGTCGCCGTAGCCCTTGCCGGCGTACTGCTCCTCGAGGATCGCCACCGGCGTGCCCGACAGGGCCGAGTGGATCGAGAGCAGGTTGGAGATGCCCGGCTTGTTCTCCTCGTCGAAGCGGATCTCGCGCTCGGCGTCCGTGACGGCCGAGCGGATCTTCTTCGCGATGCGCGCGGGCTCGTCGAGCAGGCTGACGAGCCCGGTGTCGGAGGCGGCGGACTTGCTCATCTTGGCGGTCGGCTCCTGGAGGTCCTGGATCTTGGCCGTCGCCTTCATGATGTGCGGCTCGGGCACGACGAGCGTGTCGCCGAAGCGCTGGTTGAAGCGGCCGGCGAGGTCACGCGAGAGCTCGAGGTGCTGGCGCTGGTCCTCGCCCACCGGGACGACGTTCGCGTCGTAGATGAGGATGTCGGCGGCCTGGAGCACGGGGTAGGCGAAGAGGCCGACGTTGGTGTTGGTGCCCTTGGCCGACTTGTCCTTGAACTGCGTCATCCGGCTCGCCTCACCGAAGCCGGTGAGCGTCCCGAGCACCCAGTAGAGCTCGGTGTGCTGCGCGATGTGGCTCTGGACGAAGAGCGTCGAGCGTGCCGGGTCGACGCCGCCGGCGATGAACTGCGCGGCCGTGATGCGGGTGCGCTCGCGGAGCACCTCGGGATCGGGGGCGACCGTCAGGGCGTGCAGGTCGGCGACGAAGTAGAAGGCGTCGTGAGTCTCCTGCAGGCGCACCCACTCGACCAGCGCACCGATGTAGTTGCCGAGGTGGAGCGAGTCGCTCGTCGGCTGCATGCCCGAGAGGCTGCGCGGGGTCGTGGTCGGGAGGGAGGGCGTCGAGGACATGGGTGCATTCTGGCCCATGAGCGACCGGGGGCCCCAAACCGGTCCGCGCCGAGCCGCCTCCGACGACGCGTCGTCAGACGGGCTCGAGGGCGTAGTCGGCGACGACCGGCGCATGGTCGCTCCAACGCTCGGCATACGTCGGCGCCCGACCGACGAAGACGTCGGTGACCGTGGCTGCCACCCTGCGCGTGGCCAGCTGGTAGTCGATGCGCCAGCCCGCGTCGTTGTCGAACGCCTTGCCGCGCCAGGACCACCAGGAGTAGGGACCCGCGACGTCACCGGCATGGCGGCGCTGGACGTCGACCCACCCGCCGTCGGCGAACCACCCGTCGAGCACGGCGCGCTCCTCGGGCAGGAAGCCCGCCTTCTTGAGGTTGCCCTTCCAGTTCTTGAGGTCGGCCTCGCGGTGCGCGACGTTGAGGTCGCCGGTGACGAGGACGAGCTCGTCGGCCTCGGCCGCCCGTCGCATGCGCTCCGTCATGGCCGCGAGGAAGGCCATCTTGACGTCCTGCCTCTCGGTGCCCGCCTCGCCGGTGTGGACGTACGCGGAGACGACCGTCAGCGGTCCAGCGGCGGTGACGACGTCGGCCTCGACCCAGCGGCCCTCGTCGGCGAACGCGCCGTCGATCCCGACCCGCACCGCCGTCTGGGGCTCGCGCGTCACGACGGCGACGCCGGCACGTCCCTTGGCCGCACCCTCGGTGTGCGCCACCGACCAGTGCGCCAGGCCGGCGTCGGCGAGCACCTTGGCGAGCTCGACGTCGTCGGCCCGCACCTCCTGGAGGCAGAGGACGTCCGGCTCCGCCTGCTCGAGCCACGGCACCAGGCCCCGCCTCGCGGCTGCTCGGATCCCGTTGACGTTGGCCGTGACGACGCGCATGGGCCCGATTGTGCAGGAGGTGACCGACGCCGGGCCCTCCGCCCCGTGGGATCACCCGATCACCCCCGGTGGTATGCCGTCCCCTGCCTAGAATGCGACGTGCCCTCCGACGCCCTCGCCCTCGCGCCCGTCATCCTCGCGGTCGTCCTCGTCGTCAGTGCGGTCGGCAAGCTGCGCTCGCCGAGCGCCTCGGCCGAGGCCTTCCGGGACCTCCGCGTGCCGGCGCCCCTGCGCGGCCGCGTCGTCGTCGAGGGACTGCCGTGGGGCGAGCTGCTGCTCGCCGCCCTGCTCGTGCTCGTCGGTGGCCCGGTGGGCATCGTCGCCGCGGTGGCGGCGCTCCTGCTCTTCACGGCATACCTCGGGCTCGTCGTTCGGGCCTTGGGCTTCGACGAGGACGTGGACTGCGCGTGCTTCGGGGAGTTCGCCCCCGGACGGATCACACGTCGCACGGTCGTGCGCAACGCGTGGCTCGTCCTGCTGGCGGTCCTGGCCGTCGTCGTTGCGGCACAAGGCTCCTCGGTCGCGGCGCGGGTGGCGGACGACCGGCTGCCCTGGTGGTGGCTGGTGGGAGCGGGTGTCGCCGCCGCCACGACCTACCTCATCGTCGGCGCCCCGAGCCCAGCAGCGCCTGCCGCGGGCGACGTCCCGGACGACGAGAGCGGTGACTACCTCCGCACCCGGACACCGGCGGTTCCAGTCAGCCTGTCCGACGGCTCGACGACCAACCTCAGGGCCCTCAGCGTGGAGCGGCCCCAGCTGCTGGTCTACGTGTCGGAGATGTGCGGCTCGTGCGAGGAGGTCATCACCTCGGTGCCGGAGTGGCGAACCCGTCTGCCGCTGCTCGACGTACGCCTGGTGACACGGATGGCGGCCGGGCACACGCATCTGACGTCCCTCGAGGAGCCGCTCACGGTCCACGACACCGAGGGTGCCTTCTCGGACACCTTCGGACTGGCCACACCCTCGGCCCTGCTGCTGGGGGTCGACGGTCACCTTGCCGGCGGACCCGTGACCGGCAGCCTGGCGGTGCCCGAGTTCGTCGCAGACATCGAGGCAGAGCTCGCCGCCGTGACTGCGCCCGAGATGGATCCGTCCGACGCCGCCCGCTGACTGCGGCAGGACAAGCAGCCAGGAGAAGCCAACGCACGCGAGCAGGGCCCGGATCCACGAGGATCCGGGCCCTGCTCGTCAGTCGTGTCGTGCCTGGTGCGACTGCGCTCGGATCAGGCCGCCGGGCTGCAGACCGGGTTGCCAGCCGGGATCGGGACGAACTCCTTGGTGTTGCAGGAGCCGCCACCGTTGGCAGTGATTGGCGGCGTGCTGAGGATCGGCGTGGAGATGAGCACCGGGGTGGCGTCGAGCGCCACACAGGTCGAGCACTCGAACCGCTGGTACCTCAGGCTGAACGACGAGTTCGAGCTGTTCTCCTGGCTGTTGGTGTAGACGAAGATGCGCTGGCTCGCACCGTCGGGCGTGCAGAACGTGGCGCACGTGCCAACCGCACCAGCCGGCGTACACGCCGGGCACGTGCAGCTGCCATTGGTGCTGGAGAAGACGAACGCCTGGAAGCCCGACACCGGATTGTCGTTGATGCGGACGTCGGAGATGACGGTGACACCCACTGTTGGGCCGGGGCCCGGCTGGTTAACGGCAACGAGCTCGAACACGTACCCCTTGAAGATCGAGGACGAGGCGCCGGGCAGCTTGCATGCAGCTCCGCTGAAGCTCAACGGACCCGCTGAAGCGGCGACGGTGGGCGCAGCCCCGGCGACCACCACCGCGGGAACCGCCCAAGCGGCACCCTTGACGACCGAGCGTCGGCTCGGAGGCGCCGAATCGACGCCGTGATTGTGTGACATGTATGAATCCCCCACTCGATGACTGAAAACCCCCAAGTGCTTCGTCAATGTACCCGAACCAGACGTCCGCGATGCCGGGAATCAGGGACGTTAGGCCCCCGCCGGCTCATCACGATCGAACGACGTCCCGATTGTCTCTTTTGTACCCTGACCTGCACTAATGACCTCAGCGGAGAGCAACGCGAGGACCGATTCACGAACCCTCTCGGTCAGCTGCCCACCGGGGGGTTCGCCCATTCGGTCGAGCAGTTCGGCCTCCAGTTCCTGAAGGGTCAGCCCCGCGCCGATCGCGTCGAGAATCTCGAGCCCGAGCGGCGACAACCTCACCACGCGGCCCCATGGGTCCCCCCCGACGAGGACGAGGGTGCCTTCGTCCGTCGTGAGCTCGTCGACGAACTCTCGACACCGCAGCGGGGTGGACGGGTCGAGCTCGGGATCCATGCTGCTCACCGACGCCTCCCCAAGACGTCACGCACGACGGGTTCGAGGTCGATGGCATCGTGGTAGCGCACCCTCCTCAGGCCGCCGACCGACTCGACGAGCCGGGCCAGCCGGTGCAATGGCTTGTCGAGCTGGGCCAACGCCGACGTCTCTGGCGCGAGCAGCACGAGAGCGTCGAGGAGAGCCACGTGCTCGACGACGACGGCCGCACCCGACGTCAGATCGCGGCGCAGGATGACCATGCCAGCCAGCCACGGCTTCACCGTCGGCCCGTGGAGGCCGAGGTCCGCCGGCGACATCTCGTCCTTGAGATCCGGGCTGTCCGCACGACGGACGGACAACGGTTTGCAGTACGTCTCTATGCCGAGGTCGCCGTCGACACCGACGGTCTCGTCTGAGACGTAGCCTCGGCCACGACCCAAGGTCCTGACCACCGTTGTCTTGCCCGTGCCGCCGGGGGCAACCAACGCGATCGTTGCACCGCTGGTCCGATCACACAGCGCCCCCGCATGGAACATGGTCAGCTCACCGACGCGAGCCGTGATGGCCCGTCGGGTGACGAGCTGGGTCAGCTCTTGCAGAGCCGCGGCCAGCTCCGGCTCCCCTGAGCCGGCCGGGACCGAGGGGGCACGAACCACCGGCGCGTCGTCGGCCGGCGACACTAGACAGGCTGACCAGGCCCGGTGGGCAAGGCTCCGCAGTCGAACGTCCTCGACCTCGATGGCCAGAGTGGCGCCCAGGGCCCGGACGTGGAGAAGCTCGGTGGACAGATGTGTCATGAGCCGACCCCGTGCTCCCGCACTCTCTCGAGAACCTCGGCGACCTGCTCGACGCGGCGGGACCAGTCGGCGTCGGCCGACGGCGCGGAGTCCAGCACCGGTCCATTCACCTGGCCGGCGCTGGCCACACCCGCCACAACGGCCGACACGAAGGTCTCGTGGTCGGCGACCGTGACCCGCTGGTCGTCGACGTCACGGAAGCCGGCGACCGGCGTCGCGACGACCGGACGGCCGGCAGCCTGGTACTCGTAGAGCTTGATCGGGTCGAGGCTGTCGGTGAAGGGAGTCACGACGTGCGGCACGACGAGCACGTCGGCGTGCTGGAGGTAGGACGGCACGTCGCCGCTCGGTCGCGCGCCGAGCATCAAGACGCCCGCTGACTCGAGGCGCGAACGCTGCTCCGTCGCAAGCGCATTCGGCCCCACGAGCACCAAGTGGCCGGTCCCTTCGAGAGCCCGCGCCGTGGCCGCACAGAGGTCGACGTCGAGGCGGTCACCGTGCAGGGTCCCGACGTAGACCGCCACGGCCCCCTCTGGAAGGTCGGCGGGTCGGTCGTGGTCGACGAGGTAGGCCGCCGAGTCGACCCCGTTGGGCACGAGAGTCACCTTCCGGCGCTGCCCCTTGCTCGCCGCGAGGGCCGGGGAGCAGACGACGACCTCGTCGCACCGAGCCAACAGCACCTGTTCCTGCGCGATGACCCGCTCGGTCTCGGCGGTCGACCGCTCGGCGAGCGTCCAGTCGTCGGTGACGTCGTAGAGCGAGCGCCACGTCGTCGCCTCGACCAGCAGCGCGCCGCTCGGGTCGTTGACCCAGAGGACCGGGTCGGCCATGTCGAGCGAACGGGCGGTCCGGAGCACCTGCCGCGCCCAACGCTCGTCGACGCGGCGGTCTACCCGGCGGGGCAGCCACTTGGTGGGCTCGAGGAGCCACAGCGCCTCGGGCCGTATGCCGTCGAGCGACGGCCCGGGACGCAGCCCGCGGCCGAGCCTCGGCTGGCTGGCGCCGAGGGCTGCGTGCAGCGGGTCGGTCGCCGGCTCGACGAAGAGCACCCGGAGGGTGGGGTCGCGGCGCAACAGGCCGGCGACGAGATGCTGGTTGCGTCGCCACACACGGTCCCACGCCTCGAGGGAGGTCACGACCAGATCCATCACAGCACCCCTCGATAGACGGCCCGGGTCTCTCGTGCCTGGTGTTCGGGCGTGAAGCAGGTGCGCTGGGCGCGTTGGAGGTCGGCGGCATAGGCGTCCCGGCGGCGAGGATCAGCGACGAGAGCGGCCAGCTGCCGTCCCGCACTCTCATGGTCGCCCGGTGCGTGCAGGGCCGCGCCGTCGACGGCCCCGACCGTCTCGAGGTGTCCTCCGGCGTCGACCGCGACGACGGGAAGGGCTGCTCCCATCGCCTCGAGAACCGTGAGGCCGAGCCCCTCGACGCGACAGGGGGCCAGGAGCACACCTGCGCGCGCCATCAGGTCCGGCACATCGCTCCGGTGACCGAGGAAGCGGGTTGAGTCGGCCAGGCCGAGGTCGGCCGCCAGGGAGGCCAGACGCCATCGCTCGGCGCCGTCCCCGGCGACGTCGAGGCGCCAGCCCTGCGACGCGACCCCCGACGCGGCGAATGCCCGCAGCGCGACGTCGGAGTCCTTCTCGAGCTCGAGCCGCTGGACGAGCAGCACCACCCTCTCGCGCTCAGCGGCCGTGGGCGTCTCGGGACTGCCCTCGACGCCCGGGTGGATCACGACGCTGGCCCCCGCGATGCTGTCCGCCACGTAGCGGCTGATCGCGATCTGAGCGTCGACCCGGCGTGCGGCCAGGGCGGCGGCCACGCTCGAGACGGGGTTGCTCCCCCGACTCCTGGCGAAGTGCCGGGTCACCACCAGCGGGACGTCCACGCCCAGCAGCGCTGTGGCGCAAGCGATCTCGGCGGCCGTCATGTGGGCGTGCACCACGTCGGCATCGACCGCCCAGCGCCGGACGGCGCTGAGGACGTCGGTGACGGTCGCGGCCGGAAGGGTGCGTACGGCCGGACCTGCGGCAGCCGGCATACGGTGGGTGTCGCCTCCGATGACCACGACCTCGTCACCAGCGGCAGCCTGGGCGCGGGAGAGCAGAGCGACATGGCTCTCGACGCCGGCGAACCCGTCCGAGCGGATCGCGTGCAGAATCCTCATGAGGCCTCTCGGCCTCGTCCCGGCCCGTCACGCAGGCCGTCCAGCAGCTCGACGTAGCGGGCGGCGACATGGGCCCACGTGTGCTGTTCGGCAGTCCGGCGAGCCGCCTGACGCAGGGACGGACGGTCGGCCCCGGAGAGCAGGTCGAGCGCCTCGGCCACGCTGGTGGCCGACCGTTCGACGAGGTAGCCGTTGACCCCGTGCTCGACGACATCGGGGATGGAGCCGGTGCGGGTGCCGATGACGGGAACCCCCATGGACAACGCCTCGAGGACGACGAGCGGCGACGCCTCATAGGCGCTGGGCAGGCACAGCACATCAGCCGCGCGCAGCCAGGGCCTCGGGTCACGGCTCGGACCGACGAAGGTGATGCGGGCCCGGTTGCGGACGGCGGCCGCCCGCGACTCCATGCCGGCGACGAGATCCGGTGACCCGCCCACAACGAGGAGCCGCACCTGGTCAGGGCACTGGTCCAGCGCGTCCACGACGAGGTCCAGTCCCTTGCGCGCGTACTCGTGCCCGATGAAGACAGCCAGCACGTCGGTCTCGGTCAGCCCCAGCGACTCCCGCTCTGCGCGCCGCTCGTCAGCGGATGGCGGGACGAACTCGGACGTGTCGACGCCGTTGGTGACGACGGCGGTGCCCGGCCGCAAGGACGGGTGCAGCTCACGCAGGAGCCGCTGGTCCTGGTCGGAGAGGTTCACGACGAGCCGGTGGGTGGCGGAGGTGTAGCGACGCCTGTCCCGCACCGTGGTGAACAGGTGCAGGGGGTTGCGCAGGATCCGGTACCAGTACGCGCCTCTCGACCGCATCGCGGCCTGGACGAGTCCGTGGTTGACGTAGATGTCCCCAGCGAGGACGTCGTTGTGGCACACGGAGACCGTTTCGGGGTGGTCGGCGAGATAGCGACGCGCGCGGCGCGTCCCGACGGACGAGAACCACACCACCCTGGCCAGGACCGCGAGCCGACCCTGCAGACCGCCCCGAGGTGTCGGCAACCACGCGCCGCCCGACTCCGCGAGGGTGAAGCGCTCGACGGTGACCCCCGTTCGCCGCCACTCCTGCTCGAGGTGGTGAGCCACGGAACCCACCCCGGTGCCGGGCCCGATCTCGGGCGCGATCTGCACGATCGTGGTCACCGAGCGGCCCCAGGGGTCTGCAGCAGTCCGGCGGGGTGCGGAGCCCCAGTCGGCTCGGGCGCTCGGACCTCGGTCGACTCGCGCTGCTGGGAACACCATTTCGCACCGAGGCACAGGCCGAGGACGAGGAACGGGAGCGACCCCTGCACGGCGGACCAGAAGAGGTCGAACTGGCCCTGGACGATCCGTGACACCAGAACGGCCACCGCCAGGGACCCGTAGGCCGGGTCCATCCGCCACGCGACCCGCAGTGCCACGACCATGAGGAGGACGAAGGCGGCGAGGCCCACTGCCCCGGCCGATGTCAGCACCTCGATCTCGGCGTTGGGCGGCTGGAACTGGAACGGGAACCGGTCGGTGTACCACCAGCGCAGCCCGACGCCGAACCACGGGTCGGAGGACCAGACGGTCATCGAGTCCTGGAACCACGTGAGGCGCTGGAAGACCGAGTTGAACTGGTTCCCGGACTGCACCTGGTCCTGCACGAGGTTCGTCACGAAGAGAACCAGCGGTGCGACGACCAGGAGCACGAGCTTGGACCGTCGTCGATCGGTCCGCGAGCGCAGGACCAGGACGAAGACCGCCGCGACCAGACCGATGACCGCCTGCCTCGACTGGGTGAGCAGGACAGCCGTCAGCATCATGCCCATGAGGACGAAGGACCACCTCCGATTGATCCCGGCCCACGCGGGCCGCGCATAGACCATGACCGCCCCCATCGCGCAGACCGTGCCCGCGAAGTTCTTGTGCATGCCATACGGGAAGCTCGGGTAGACCGGGCTCAGGTCGCCGTTCGCGATGTGTATCAGACCCTCTGCGACGGTGATGGTCGCCAGGACGGCGATGGTGCCGATGAGCAGGCGGAGACCGGTGCGGGCGTGACCGTTGGCGCCGACGGCCCATCCGACGAGAAGGGATCCGGACACGAGCATCCAGGCGTGCGCCCATTCGACGGCGTTCGCCGTGTACGGGTTGTTGACGACCGTGATCAGCGTGGCGAACTGGTACACCGCCGAGGCCCAGAGGACCGCACGCATGCCGGCGGAGAAGGGCCGCTTGGCGAGAAGAAGAGCTGGGACGGCGGCCGCTGCGAGGGCGAAGTCCGAGAGCGAGAGGTCGACCCCTCCGCCGCCGACGCGGAGGACGACGAGGAGCAGGGGTAGCACGGCGAGCGGGATGAGACCGGGTTGCACTGCCGTCACACCCATCGCGAGCACGGCGACGGCGAGGATGATCGCTGCGTCGGGCGTCGTCACGGCGAGACGTCCTACGACGGCGACGAGGGCGACGCCGGCGAGCACCAGACCGATGCGGGTGAGCAGGTCGGTCGTGCCGGTGTGGAGGAGACGTTCCGGGATGATGCTCACGACGTGGCCACCCGTCCCAGCTCGTCGAGAGGCACGGACGGAAGGTCGCTGCGTGCGGCGCGGGCGGCGCGGCCGGCGCGGGCGTCGCGGGGCCGTTCCTCCGACCGTGCGGGACCCGCGAGGTAGAGGTGTAGGCGGGCACGTGCCGCGCGACGCCGGTCTCCCCGCAGCACGACCCCTCGCGCGGCAGAGCCGACGACCTGCCCGGCACGCCCGACCTGCCAGCCCACGCTGCCGAAGTGCTTTCGGAGATAGATCTCCTGCGCGGCGTGGAAGTGGCCCTCACGCCGAGCGGGGTCGGTGCTCGTCGCGGCACCCACATGGGTGGCACGCGCTGCCGGCACGAGCGCGTGCCGCCAGCCGAGCAGGACCGCGCGGCGCGCCCAGTCGGTCTCCTCCGCATAGAGGAAGAAGCGCTCGTCGTCGAAGGGACCGACGTGGTCGAGGGCCTCGCGGCGCAGCAGCAGCACCGACCCGATGACGTAGCGGTTGCGTCGCAGGCGGCCGAGTCCGGCGGCCTCGACCCACGTCGCCAGCGGCGACGGGAAGGGCCACTCGACCCGCGCGGGCGTCCCGGTCGCGTCGACCTGCGACGGTCCGACGCTCGCGAGGTCGGGCGCCGCGAGCAGGGCCGCGCGCAGGGCGGCGATGTCGTCAGGGTGGACCACCGCGTCGGGATTGACGAGCAGGACGTCGGAACGCGGGTCGACCCGCCGCAGCGCCTCGTTGACCCCGGCCCCGAAACCCCCGTTGCGACCCGGGTCGACGTAGTGGGCCCCGGCGGCCTCTGCCACGGCGCGCACGGCGGGCGACGAGGAGTTGTCGACGACGGTGACCGACAAGCCGCGCAGCGGCGTCAGGGCCCCGCCGAGCAGGTCGGGCTGGCCGTACGCGACGACGACGACGTCGAGTGGTCGGTCGTGGGAGTCGGTCTCGCGAGACCACCGCTTCGTCGCGGCGCGGTACATCGTGTCGTGCTCCGCGGCGATGCGGTCCCACGAGGACGCCGCCGCGCGCTTCAGCCCGGCCGCCCGCAGCCGCCGGGCGACGTCGGTGTCGTGCACGACCTCGCTGATCGCCTTGGCGAGCTCGGCGACGTCGCCCTCGGCGACGACGAGAGCGGCATCGCCGACGACCTCCGGCAGTGCGCCGCTGTCGCTGACGACGACCGGGATGCCGCAGGCCATCGCCTCGAGCGCGACCCGGCCGAACTGCTCGACCCACGAGGGGGTCGTGAGCGACGGGACGACCAGGACGTCGAGCGAGCGGTAGAAGTCGGTCAGCGCCTCAGGCGCCAGCGCGCCGAGGAGCTCGACGCGGTCGGCGATGCCGAGCCGCTCCGCAAGGTCGACGAGGGCGTGCCTCTCGGGTCCGTCGCCGGCGAGGCGTACGCGCACGGCGGGCTCGAGAGCGACGGCGCGGAGCAGCACGTCCGCCCCCTTGGCGGCGTCGAGTCGACCGGCGAACCCCACGACGGGCACCTCACGGGGCGTGTCGGCATACGCCGCCGGGGTGAAGGCGGTCAGGTCGGTGCCGAGGTCGACGGTGCGGGCGCGACCCGGGAAGCCCTTGCGCTCGGCGATGCGGCCGGCCGCGTCGTTGCAGACGTTGACGCCGCTCGCGTGGCGCAGCGCAGCTCGCTCCAGCCACCGGAACGGGACCGGGTAGCGCTTGTCGATGTTCTGGGCCGAGTAGAGCAGGTAGGGCGCGCGCTGGCGACGCAGCCACCGGAGCAGCAGCACCTCGCCGGTCGCGAGGGCGAAGGGCTCTTCGTGGATGTCGATGACGTCGACCGGACGACCGAGGGCCCGCCACAGCGGGCGCGGGTCGTAGAGGAAGAGGGCCGGGTGCGAGCCGACAGTGCGCGCCGGCACGACCGGCTCGTCGGGGCGCACCGACAGGGCGACGCGGCGGCCGCCCTCGGACCACGCCGCAGCCGACACGATGTCGACCCGGTGGCCGAGGCGTCGCAGGGCGCGCTCCCGCCCACGCCACGCGTCGACGACGGCGCTGTGGGACACGCGCAGTGCCCACATGACCACTCACCCCTCTCCCCGTGCCGTCCCCGGATGTCTCCGACTCGGCACAACCCCTTGGATGATATGGGAGGATCGCCGCACGTACTGTCGAGTTGGGCCAGGGGGGGCAAAGTGACGTTCCGGGAGTTCCTGGGCGTTCTGGGGGCACGGTGGCGCATCATCGCGGTGAGTCTGCTCGCGGTGGTCGCGGCGACCGCTGTCCAGACGATGCTGACCCCTGCCGTCTACACGTCCAGCTCGAAGATCTACCTGCGGGCGACCACCCCGGCGAGCGCCACCAACAACAACCAGGTCGCGACCTACGCCGTCTCGGCAGGCGACCTCGGCACCTACCTCGAGGTCCTGACCTCACCGTCGGTCATGGATCCCCTGCGGACCCGGCTCGGCCTGCCTGCGGGATTCCCGCTGTCCGTCTCGGGCGACGTCTCTCAGACGTCCAACATGATGACGATCACCGCGACCGGTGGGGACCCCCAGCTCGTCGCGCGAGTCGCCACCGAGGCGGGCCCCGTGCTGGCCGACGTGGCCAAGAAGTTCTCCCCGCTTCTCGCCTCGAATGGTCAGGCCGTCGAGGCCGACACCATCGTGCCGGCCTCTGTTCCGGCTGACCCCACGTCACCCAACGCCAAGCGCAACCTCATGCTCGGCGCGCTCCTCGGCCTCGCGCTCGGCGTCGGCCTCGCGCTGCTCCGGCACACCCTGGACACCAAGGTGCGCACGGAGGAGGACATCAAGGCCTTGTCGAAGCGGCCCATCCTCGGCGACATCCCGATGGTGAAGTCGGTCAAGAACGGCCTGCTCTCGCTCGAGAGCGACCCGCACGGACGGCACGCGGAGTCGATCCGCCGCCTGCGCACCAACATCCTCTTCGTCGATGTCACGACCGGTGGGCACTCGTTCGTCGTCACCTCGTCGGTGCCCGGTGAGGGCAAGACGACGACGACGATCAACCTCGCCCTCGCGATGGCGGACGCCGGATCCAAGGTGCTGCTCATCGACGGCGACCTGCGCAACCCCTCGGTCGCGAGCACGATGGGTCTCGACGGCTCGTTCGGCCTGACCACCCTCCTGCTCGGTCAGGCGGACACCGACGACGTCATCCAGCGCTGGCGCGAGACCACCCTCCACGTGCTGCCAGCCGGCCCTGTGCCGCCCAACCCGAGCGAGCTGCTCGGCTCCGAGCCGATGGAGGTCCTCTTCGGCAAGCTGTCCCACGACTACGACTTCATCCTCGTGGACAGCCCGCCCGTCGTCCCGGTCATCGACGCCGTGCTCATCAACAAGCTGACGCACGGCCTGATCATGGTCGTCGGCGCCGAGCGGACGAAGAAGCGCGACCTCGCCAGCGCGGTCCAGTCGCTCGAGACCGTGGACGCCCCCGTCGCTGGTTTCGCCCTCAACATGGTGTCGGCGGGGTCCTCGACCGCTCATCGCTACGGCTACTACGGCTACAACCGCGACGCCGACGTCAAGCCGAGCCGTCGGGCCAAGCGCTCGCAGGCCAAGCACCACTCCTGATCCACCGCGCCCGACCTCAGGTCAGGTGGGGCTCAGGCCCTGGTCGGCGGGTCGGCGTCGCCACCCAGCGGCACGAGCAGCTCCCGCGCGCTCAGGTCGGCGACGAAGGCCCGGACGTCAGCCGTGATCGCGTCCTCGGGCTGTCCGACGAGCTCGGCGACACGGGCCACCCATCCGGTCGCGGGAGCCGTCGTGGCCTCGGCCCAGATCAGGGCCGCGGCACCGTCGAGGACGAGGAGCGGGCCGCCGGGCAGGCGTGCGACGTAGACGGACATCCCGTCGTCGCTCACGGTGACCCCGGCGTCGGGTCCGGGACGGTAGGCGGCCCTCACCGCCGGCTCCGACGGGCGAGGCGGGAGACCTGCTCCCTCAGGCCTCGCGCCGGTCGGCCGAAGAACTCGGCCACGATCTCTGCGCGCGACACGGGGCGTCCACGCACGATCGTCAGGTGCTCGACGTTGACGAGCACCGAGCGCGACGCGACGGTCAGCTTGGCGCGCAGGCCCCGGGCCGCCCGCACCCTGGCGCGCCACTCCTCCATCCGGGTGCCCCCGCGCGCCGCGACGCGCCAGAGGTCGTATGCCGGGTCGTCCCGATGCTCGTCGAGGGTGCCGGTGATGACCGAGAAGGCCAGACCGGCATCGAGCCGCCCCACCCAGTCGAGAACACGGTCGCGAGCAGCGTCGTCGGCCGATGTCCAGAGCCACTCGACGTCGTTGGCGGCCTTGGCATCGCTGCCGCCGCGGGCGGCGTGCAGGAGTAGGACGACGGCTTGCGCATCGTGCGACGGCACCGGGCAGTCGATGCCGCCCAGAACCTTCGTGGTGCGCTGGGACCACAGGGTGTCGAAGGCCCGCTCGGGCGTGGGACCGGTCCCAGGATAGATGCGGTGCAGGTCGAGCAGTCCGAAATCCTGGTGTCGCAAGGTCGCCGAATGCTCGAAGGACGATCCGTAGACGAAGGTGTTGATGAGCTCCCAGCCATGGCGAGGCAGCTCGTCGAGCAAACGACGCACGTGCGCCGGACGGGCCAGCACGTCGGCATCGGAGTAGCCGCGCCCCGGCACCAGGGTCGGATCGAGTGCCGCACCCTTGACGTGCAGCAGGTCCGCTCCGCACCGGTCGGCGATCCACTGAACTGATGCGTGGGCGAAACCGATGCGTACCTCGAGGGGCACAGTGGCACCCGCAGAGGGGGCCCCCGTCGCCTCCTGGGTTGCCATCGAGCGAACCCCCATAGACTGCAAGCGGACTGGTCGATCGCACCATAACAGCCCGCCAGGAGGTGCACGTGTCGCATCGCGATCGCCTCCGCTGGGCCACCGTGGCCGTCGCCGCCGCCACGGCCTTCGCGCTCACCGCGCTCCTCTCGACCCGAACCGGGATCGGTGTGACGGTCGACGCCGCCGTCCGCGGCTGGATCCTCAACGGGCTGCCGGGAGCCCTGCGCCAGGGTCTCGACCGCCTGGCCCGGCCGTTGGTCATCGTCGTGCTCGCTCCGATGGTCATCGTTCTCGCGCTCCTCGCACTCGTCCGACGCGGCTGGCGGCGCGCCCTCGCGGGCGTCGTCATCCCGGCGGCGGCGACGTTCGTGGCTCTCGAGCTGCGCACGCGCGACGTCTTCGGCATCGGCGGGGACGCCTTCCCGTCCAACCACGCGGCCGCCGGCCTCGGCCTGCTCGTCGGGGTCGCGGTCGTGTGGCCGCGACCCGTGACGCGACGAGGGCTCGTCGGTCTGGGCGTGGCGGCGTTGTGCATCGGCCTCGGCAACGTGTCGTGGTACGCGCACCAGCCCCGTGACGTCGTCGGCAGCGCGCTGCTCGTGGTCGCGGTTGCCGCGGCGACCTTCGCCGTCGTCGGCGGTGACTCCCCCAACCTCGCCACGGAGGTCCGGGCCTCGCGCCGCACGGCGCGGGAGGGTGCAGGGCCCGTCGGCTGAGTCAGTCGGTGACGGAGCGCCAGACCCGCGCGTGCCCCTCGGCGCTCGCCTCCCAGGTGAACCGGCGCGACCGCTCGAAGCCGCGGCGGGCCATCGCCTCGACCTCAGCACCGCCGGCGAGGACGTCGAGGACGCCGGCGGCGATACCCGCGCCGGTGGGGTCGACGAGGAGGCCGCCGTCGCCGACGACCTCGGGCAGGGACGACCGGTCGGCGGCGACGACGGGCACGCCCGTGGCCATTCCCTCGAGCGCCGGAAGGCCGAAGCCCTCGACGAGGGACGGGACGACGACGACGGAGGCGGCGGCATACAGCCTCGGCAGCACCTCGTCGGCGACGCGCCCGACGAGTCGGACGCCGGGCAGCGAGGCGAAGAGCTCGGTGCGACGGGGGTGGGGCGGGCCGGCGAGCACCAGCGTCACGTCGGGCCGGGCTGCCCGGATCCGGGGCCACGCGTCGGCGAGCGCCGCGAGGTTCTTGCGCTCGGACGCCCCACCGGCGGTGAGGACGTAGGGTCCGTCGACGCCGAGCGCGGACAGCCCGTCGGCGCCGAGCGGCTCCGCGCCGAAGTAGCGCTCCTCGACCCCGTTCGGGACGACGACGGGGTCGACGAGCCCGAGCAGGTCGACCGCCTCGGATGCCGTGAAGGCCGAGACGCAGACGACGGCAGCTGCCCGGCGCAGCTCCTCCGCCGCGGCGGCCACGGGTGCGGACTCGTCGGCGTAGCGCCAGGCCACGACGTCGTGCAGCGTCACGACCTCACGGGGCGCCGGCGGCAGCTCGAGGTTCATCCGGTGCACGAGCCCACCACGGGCGTACGCGAGACGACCGGCCGCCGCACGCGCGCGCGGTGACGCGCCACCGAGCCAGCCCATCGGCAGGCGGAGGGTGCCGGGCAGGGGCGACCGGAGCGAGCGCGCCACGACGTGCCGGACCCGCCACACCTCGCCCGGCGCGGCCAACGCGGCGAGGGCCGCGGGTGCGCGCGAGACGATGTGTCGCTCGTAGGCCTGCGCACCCATCGGCACCGCCGTCGCGGTCGTGGCGATCGTGAGCCGGTGCACGCGGGATCCTCGCTGTCGGGGCGGTGGTCAACTGCGGGACGGGTCCGCCCTCGCATCGTAGGGTGAGACCGCCCGCGAGCCGGTGACCTCGCGGGCCCGACCGAGAGGAGCCGCTGTGGATGGTGCCGGTCGGCCGCGCGTCGCGCTCGTGACCTCGTCGTACCACCCGCACCTCGGTGGGGTCGAGGGGCATGTCCGCCACGTCGCGCGCGAGCTGCGCAGGAGGGGCACGGAGGTCGAGGTGTGGACCGTCGACCGCGGCGAGCACCTCGGCGTCACCGAGCTCGACGGCACCGTCGTGCGCCACCTGCCGACTCCCCTGCCGGCCCGCTCGGGGCGCGCCCTCATGAGCTTCGGGCTCGCCGCCCCGCGGGCGTGGCACGCGTGGCGGTCGGCCTTCCGCGCCTTCCGCCCCGACCTGCTCCACGTCCAGTGCTTTGGACCCAACGGGGTGTATGCCGCCGCGCTGGCTCGTCGCACCGGCACCCCGCTCGTGCTGTCGAGCCACGGCGAGACGTTCATGGACGACCACGACGCCTTCGGCACCTCGGCGCTGATGCGCGAGGGACTGCGCCGGACCATCGCGGCCGCCGCGGTGACGACGGGGTGCTCCGAGCAGGTGCTCGACGACCTGCGGGACCGGTTCGGCCTCGAGGGCGGGACCGTCGTGCCCAACGGCGTCGGTCCCGTGCCGACGACGCCTCCGACCGGCACGATGCCCGACGCGCTCGGCCTGCCGGACGGCCCCGTCGTCCTGGGGGTCGGCAGGCTCGAGACGACGAAGGGCTTCGACCTGCTCGTCGACGCCGTCGCGGGCATCGACCGCGAGCTCTCCCCGACGTTGGTCATCGGCGGCGACGGGTCCCAGGGCGAAGCCCTGCGGGCGCTCGGTGAGCAGGTCGGCCTCGGCGACCGGCTCCGACTGGTCGGACCGCTCGATGAAGCCGGCGTCGACACCTGGATGCGTCGGGCCGACGTCGTCGTCATGCCCAGCCGCCGCGAGGCCTTCGGCATCGTCGCGCTCGAGGCGTGGCGCGCCGGCACACCCCTCGTCGCCACGAGCCTCGGGGGGCCTGCGTCGTTCGTCACCGACGGGGTCGACGGCGTCCTCGTCGACCCGGTCAACACCGGGGCGCTGGCCCACGCCGTCGAGTCGCTGTTGCACGACCCCGAGAGGCGGGCGGCCCTCGGGGCGGCCGGGCAGGCCTCCGCACGCCGATACACGTGGTCCGCGATTGCGCTGCAGTACTCCCGCATCTATCAAGGTCTCGCCAGTTCGTGATCCGCGGTGGTCTTGCCCTGACGAGACGACGCGCGGGCACGCCCATCATCGGGGCAGTCTGTTGCGCCCGTAGGTAGCCTCGGGGCGTGCCTCCAGCCGCGCCGCCTCCGCGCCCTCCCGTGCGTGTGGCGATCCTCGACCACACGGCCGAGCTGGGTGGCGCCGAGCTCGCACTGCTGAGGCTGTTGGAGGTCGTCGACCGGGAGCGCGTCGAGCCCGTCGTCGTCCTCTTCTCCTCGGGACCTCTCGCGGAACGGCTCCAACGGGTCGGCCAGCGGGTCGTCGTCGTTCCCCTGGACCCGAGGGTCCGGGACATGGGCCGTGCCGTCGGCCCGCTCAGCGCACTGCGTCGCGCTGCGAGCGGCGCGGCCTTCCTGCACCGCCTCGCCGCCTCCCTCCGTGCTCTCGACGTCGACGTCGTCCACTCGACCTCGCTCAAGGCGGACCTCCTCGCGATCCCCGTGGCTCTCCTGCTGCGCAAGCCCCTCGTGTGGCACGTCCACGACCGCATCGCCGAGGACTACCTGCCGTTTCGGACGGTGCGCCTGCTGCGGTTCCTCGCCCGCCGCGTGCCGCACGCCGTCGTCGTCAACTCCGAGGCGACGGCCGCCACCCTGCCCGGCGCGCGCCGTCCGACGGTTGCCTACCCGGGGCTGTCCTCGGAGCAGGTCGCGCACTCCGGCCGACGTCTCCAGCCGGAGGGTGGCCCCGTCGTTGGCATGATGGGACGGCTCAGCCCCACCAAGGGCCAGCTCGTCCTCGTTCGGGCCGCGCGACACGTCGTGGACGTACGTCCGACGACCCGCTTCAGGCTGGTCGGTTCCGCCGCCTTCGGCGCCGCGGACTACGAACGGGAGCTGCGCTCGGAGATCGGTCGTCTCGGGCTCGAGGCCGACATCGACCTCGTCGGCTTCGTCGACGACCCGCGAGGCGAGCTCGAGGCCATGTCCGTCTGCGTGCACGCGTCGACGGTGCCCGAGCCCTTCGGCCAGGTGGTCACGGAGGCGATGGGATGGGGCGTGCCGGTCGTCGCCACCCGCGGCGGTGGGGTCGACGAGATCGTGCGCACGTCGCCGAGGGGCTCCGAGACGGGGCTCCTCGTCGACGCCGGAGACGAGCAGGCCCTGGCACTGGCGGTCCTCGACGTCATCGACCGTCCGGCGGAGGCGCTGGCCCGCGCCTCTCGCGCCCTCGCCGACGTCGCCGACCGTTTCGGGATCGAGCGGTCCGCCGAGACCGTGACCCGGGTCTGGGAGGAGGCCGCCTCGTGAGCACCCAGGACCTCCCTGTCGGGCGACCGCGCGTCGCCATCGCGCACGACTACCTGACCCAGCGCGGCGGTGCGGAGCGGGTCGTCCTGGCGCTGCACCGGGCCTTTCCCGACGCGACGATCCACACGACGCTCTACGACCCGGCCGGCACCTACCCGGAGTTCCGCGATGCGCGGGTCGTCGTCTCCCCCATCAACCGCATCGGGGCGCTGCGCCGCGACCACCGGGCCGCTCTCCCCCTGCTCCCGTATGCCGTGTCCCACCTTCCCGTGGACGCCGACGTCGTCGTGGTGTCGAGCTCGGGCTGGGCGCACGGCGTGCCGACGACCGGGCTCAAGCTCGTCTACTGCCACGCCCCGGCGCGCTGGCTCTACCAGGCCGATGCCTACCTCGGGGACGAGGCCGGCCGGTCCGCGAAGGCGCGCGCGCTGGGTCTGCTCAGCGGGTGGCTGCGCCGCTGGGACCGTCGCGCAGCGGCGTCCGCGGACCGCTACCTCGCGAACTCGACGGTGGTCCGGGGGCGCATCGCGGCGGCATACGGCATCGACGCCCAGGTGCTCGCCCCGCCCTACGGAATCGACCCCGCCGACCCGCAGGAGGCGGTGGCCTCCCTGGCGGACTGGGCCGACGAGGGCTACCTGCTCCTCGTGTCGCGGCTGCTGCCCTACAAGAACGTCGACGTCGCGGTCGACGCCGTGCGCGACCTCCCCGAGCGGCTCGTCGTCGTCGGTGCGGGACCGCTCGAGGCGCGGCTGCGCGCCGAGGCACCGGACAACGTCCGGATCGTCTCGGGCCTGACGGACGCGGAGCTGCGCTGGACCTACGCCCACGCCGGCACCCTGCTCGCGCCGAGCCTCGAGGACTTCGGGCTCACCCCCCTCGAGGCGGCGGCGTTCGGGGTGCCCACCCTGGCCCTGCACGCCGGCGGCTATCTCGACACCGTCGACGAGAGCGTCAACGGGACGTTCTTCGAGGAGCCGACCGTGCCAGCCGTCCGCGCCGCCGTCGTCGCCGCCCGAGAGCGGGTCTGGGACGAGGCCGCGATCCGCGCCCATGCCGAGCACTTCTCGGAGGCGAGATTCCACGAGCGCATCCGGGCGGAGGTCGACAACCTCCTGTCCGTCAGCTGACGGCGCGCACCACGAGGAGCCAGGCCACGACGGGCGCACCGACGACGAGGATGATCGCGAGGACCCGCAACGCCGCCGCGTGGCCGTAGACCTTGGCGACGACCGCGCCGAGGATGCCGATGGCGAAGACGGCGATCGAGTAGTTCGCGAACGTGGCGCTCAGCTCGACGATCTCGGGGGACTTCGTGATGTTGGCGATCGTCGCTGCCTTGCCGGCGGGACCCCACGGCGCCGGCAGCGGCACCTGGGCGAGGAGCAGGGCCGCGAGGCCGAGCACGTCGGTGCGCAGGTACGAGCGCCTCAGCGCCGAGGCCTGACGGCGGCTCCGGACCGACGGCTGCACGGCCGACGCGGGCGGCGTGAACGCGCGAGGCAGGGTCAGCAGCAGACCGGGCAGGCCGGCGAGACCGGCCAGGAAGGCCGCATACAGCTTGGGGTGCCCGTCGGAGGCGAAGCCGAAGACGGTGACGAGCGGCACCGTCGCGTGCACGAGCACCCAGACGTAGGCGACGAAGGCCAGAGCTGCCCCGACGGCCACGGGGAGGTCGGCGCTCACACGTCGGCTCACTCCTCGGGCTTCGGGCATGGCGCACAGTGTAAGCAGCAGTGCGATCGACTCCCGACACCTACACTTGCGCCGTGGACAGCACCCGACAGCGCGACACCGATCTGTTCGAATCCGAGCAGCTCGCTGCCGGCGACGGCTCCTCCGGGGGCTCGGGCGGCTCCGGCGACGACTGGGACGGCGGCTCGCCCGCCGACGGCGGTTCGGGCCGCCGGGAGAAGAAGCGCAACCGCAAGGTGCTCGTGGCCGCGCTCGTGCTGCTGCTCGTGCCCGTGCTCGCCGTGGGCGGCTACCTCGCGTGGCTCAACCACATCGTCACCAACAACGTGAAGCAGGAGCTGCTCCTGCCCGACGACGGCTCGGCGGGCAGCCAGCCGACCGACAAGAACGGCAACGTCGTCGTGCAGCCGGCGGGCAACGGCACGAACTACCTCGTCGTCGGCAGCGACGCCGGTCCGGGTCGCGTCGGCGGCCGGTCCGACGTCATGGTGCTCGTGCACGTGCCGGCCGACCACTCGGCCGTCACCCTGATCCACTTCCCCCGCGACCTCTACGTCTCGATCCCGGGCAAGGGCAAGAACAAGCTCAACGCGGCGTATGCGTTCGGCGGGCCGCCGCTGCTCGTCAAGACGATGCAGGACATGCTCGGCGTCCGTATCGACCACGTCGCGCTCGTCGGTTTCGAGGGGTTCAAGTCGATGACCGATGCCGTCGGCGGCGTCGACGTCAACGTCGAGGAGTCGAGCAACCAGCCGCCCTACGTCTTCACCCAGGGCGTCCAGCACATGGACGGCGCGATGGCTCTGGCCTTCGTGCGCGAGCGCAAGCAGCTGAGCGAGGGCGACATCTCCCGTGGCCGGCGCCAGCTCGCCTTCATCAAGGCGCTCATGCTCAAGACCCTGAGCAAGGACGTGCTGACCAACCCGATCAAGCTCAAGGACTTCACCGAGGCGGCCACGACCAACCTCACGGTCGACCAGAAGCTCGACGTCGGCACCATGCGATCGGAGGCCCTGGCGCTGCGCGACCTCCGCGGCGGCGACATCCGCTTCATCACGGCGCCCTTCACGGGCTTCGGCACGAGCCCGGCCGGTGCGTCGATCGACATCGTCGACGAGGTGAAGATGGCCGACCTCGGCGACGCCATCCGCAACGACGAGCTCAACGCCTACAAGTAGGAGCCGGCCCGGCGACCCCGTCGGCCGCGGTCAGACCCGCTTCCACGAGTTCAGGTCGCCCTGCGAGAGCCACGTCTGGTTGCCGGAGACGATCCAGCCGGCACGGTCTGTCACCGACAGGCCGATGCTCCCCCGCTCGGGGGTCGCGACCGGCACGCACGCGACCACGGCGGCCGTGCGGCCCTTGACGACCTCGACGAGCTGGACCCCCTTGCACGCCCCGACGATGCGGACGGCATACGTCGTCAGGGTGTTGTCGACGAGCAGGTTGCTCAGGGCGACCCCGCCCGGCGCGTCACCGGAGTCGGACCACGTCGTCCCACCGTCGTCCGTGACGACGACCGACCCGTCGGCGCACAACGCCTGCGCCTGGGCCGCGGACGTGCGCGAGAGGTCGACGACGACGGCGTCGCCGCAGGGGGTCGACGCGGCCTCCTTGGGCGCGAGCACCTGGGTCGGCTCGTCGAGACGGCGCGCCCAGCCCCCGCTGACGGCGGTCGGGGTCTGCCACGTCCGACCCGCGTCACGCGAGGCGTACTGCTCGAGGGTGCAGTCCGGGCCAGCCCCGATGACGAAGACGCGCGCCTCGTCGAGCGGCTGCACGCGCGCGACGGCGCGGGCCGGCGACCGCAGCTTCGTCCACGACCGGCCGCCGTCGGCGGTGACCTCGACGGTCGCACCCCCGGCGACGCAGGCGCCGGTCGTGGCTCGCCAGGCCCGCGCTGCGTCGAGCGCCGAGACGAGCCGGGTGACGGGGACGGCCTTGGCCGCCGGCGGCGTCGTGCCGGTGGTGGGGGCGGTCGTGCCCGTGGTGCCCGGCGCGGCCGTCGCGGGCGGGCTCGTGGTCAGCGCCGCGGTCCGCGTCGTCGAGACCGCGGGCAGCGCCTGCGAGGCGTTGTGGCCCGACCGCAGCGCGAACGCGACGAGCGCCACGTCGACCGCCAGGAAGGCGACGAGACCTGCCGTCGCCACTCGGTTGTTCATTGCTCCAGATCCCCCTCGACACGGCTGATGGCCCTTCCCCCGGGGGACATGCTAGGGGCGAATCCGCCTGTCGTACGCGGCAGTCCGCGTTCGGATCGGCTCTCGGGTCAGCCGGCGGGCGGCGTCAGGGCTGCGACGACGACGGGCAGCTGCGCCTCGATCTCGGTCGACATCAGGTCATATGCCGCAGAACCGCGCCCGTATGGGTCGGGTATGTCCGATTCGGCCGCGGTGCGCGCCGGGTGGAGTCCTCGACGACCACGAGCGACCTCGGCCACCATCGCGGCCCACGGCGTGTCGTGGTCGGCCGCCGACACGTCGGGCGCGGCCGCGGCCCCGGCCAGATCGGCATCGCGGACGAGGTCGGCGAGCTCGCCCAGGGTGAAGGTCTTGCGCAGGGCCCGCGGGTGCAGGGCGACGGCGTCGGCCCGGTGCTTCTGCGTCGCGGTGACGACGATGTCGGCGGCGTCGAGCATCGCAGGGGTCAGCTGGCGCGAGGCGAAGCCTGCCGTGTCGGAGCCCACCGCCTCGAGGGCGGCGACCGACCCGGGCTCGATGTCGGCGCCGACGAGGGCGCGCGTGCCGGCGCTCTCGACGTGGACGTCCTGCCCGGCGAGGAGCTGACGCAGACGACGCTCGAGGTAGGGCGAGCGGCACACGTTACCCGTGCAGATGACGAGGACCCGACCCACCGGCCTCATCGTCGCGCCCCGGCGAGCGAGGAGGTGTGGGCGAGGCAGGCCTCGAGCGTCGGCAGCAGCCCGGCGTCCGCGGCAGCCGTCAGGGTCGGGGCGGCAGCGTCCTTCGGCGAGAGCACCGGGACGAAGCCGTCGGGCAGCTCGAGCCCGACGGTCGGGTCGAGCGGGTTGATGCCGCGCTCGATCGACGGGGTGAAGACCTCGGAGCACAGGTAGACGGCCGTGCCGTCCTCGACGCAGGCGAGCGCGTGGCCAAGGCCTTCCGCGAGGTAGACCGCGCGGCGGTCGACGGTGTCGAGCACGACGGAGTCCCACTGCCCGAAGGTCGGCGACCCGACCCGGACGTCGACGACGAAGTCGACGAAGACCCCGCTCGTGGCCGTGACGTACTTGGCCTGCGAGGGCGGCACGTCGGCGAAGTGGATGCCGCGGAGGGCTCCGGCCGACGAGACGGAGATGTTGGTCTGCCGGACCTGCATCTCGTGGCCGATGGCCTCGGCGAGGAGGTCGGCGCGGAATCCCTCGGCGAAGACCCCTCGGTCGTCGGGGAACTGGCGCGGCGTGATCTCGAAGGCTCCGTCGATGCGGAGCGGGCGGATGTCCATCAGGTCCTTGCCTTCACGGGGTGTCCTTGCCCTCGGCGAGGAGGGCGTGCAGGTAGAGACCGTAACCGCTCTTGGCCTGGTCGTCGGCGTGCCGTCGCATGCCGTCGTCGTCGAGCCACCCGTTGCGCCAGGCGATCTCCTCGACGCAGCCGATCTTCTGGCCCTGCCGCGCCTCGACGACGTGGACGTACTGGCTGGCCTCGATGAGGCCCTCGAACGTGCCGGTGTCGAACCACGCGGTCCCTCGCGGCAGGACGCTGACCGACAGGGTGCCACGGCGGAGGTACTCGTCATTGACGGCGGTGATCTCGAGCTCGCCGCGCGCACTCGGGCTCAGGCCGCGGGCGATGGCGACGACGTCGTTGTCGTAGAAGTAGAGGCCCGGCACGGCGTAGCTCGACTTCGGGTGCTCGGGCTTCTCCTCGATGGAGATGACGTGGCCGTCGGGGTCGAACTCGACGACGCCGTAGGCCGTGGGGTCGGCGACGCGGTAGGCGAAGACGTGGCCACCCTCGACGTCGGTGTGGTCGGCCAGGCGGGTGCCGAGCCCCGGGCCGAAGAAGATGTTGTCACCGAGGACGAGCGCCACCCGGTCGTCGCCGATGAAGTCGGCACCGAGCACGAAGGCCTGGGCGAGCCCCTCGGGACGCGGCTGGACGGCATACGTGATCGTCATGCCCCACTGGGAGCCGTCACCGAGGAGGCGCTGGAACTGCTCGACGTCGACCGGGGTCGTGATGACGAGGACCTCGCGGATGCCCGCCATCATGAGGGTCGACAGCGGGTAGTAGACCATCGGCTTGTCATAGACGGGCATCAGCTGTTTGCTGATGCCGCGCGTGATCGGGTGCAGCCGGCTGCCCGTGCCCCCCGCCAGGATGATCCCCTTCATGGTCGGTCAGCCTAGGTGCTCGGGAATGAGACGTCGTCCAGCGATACCTCTCTGGGCGGGTTGGAGCCCGGCAGACGTCCTGACACCGCACGGCTCCTCGTGTCGCGATCTCAAGAGGCTGCGGATCGGCCGATAGCCACTTCAGCCCGTCAGGCGACGTCTAGCATGAGCGGACCTCGACGAGTTCCCGCAGGGAGTCATGTGTCGCGCCCCATCGTGCATCTACCCACCCCACACGACCACTTCTCGCCGAGAACCGGCTCTGCCGTCATGACCGTGATTGACGGTCTGGCCGCTGCCGCACCAGCAGCGCAGTCTCACGCGGTGCTGGTCGCCCGCACCACCTACCGTGAGCGCTACGAGTCGGCTCGGGCGCTCGAGTACGAGCCGGGACCGTACGTGTCAGCGCCCGCTGCACGCGCCGATGCCGTCGCGGCAAGGGCGGGGTGGGGCAAACCCTTCCTCGAGCACAGCATGGGCGATGCCATGGACCACGTGCCCGATGATGCGGCCGCGCTCATGATCCACAACGGCCCTTTTCTGGCCAGACACGCGCCAAAGCAGATTCCGACGATTCTCTACGCGCACAACGAAGTTCTGCCTGGTGCGGTCCCCTGGGTCGCCAGTCGGGCCTGTCACGGTTTTGAGGGAGTGGTGGCGGTGAGTTCGTGGTTGGCAGAACGCCTCACACCTCGAATGCCTGCACGTCTGCGTCAGAACGTCCAGGTCGTGCTGAACGGCGTCGACACCACCGCCTTCTCTCCCAGCGAGCGCAGCGGTGACAGGGATCGCGTGCGGGTGTTGTTCCTCGGGCGTGTCGTGAGGGAAAAGGGTCCTGATCTCGTTCTGTCGGCCTGCCGGCTTCTGGCCCGTCACGACCTGGAGGTCAGGATCGTCGGGAGCGCCGGCTTCTCGCCGGGAGGCGCTTTGAGCAGCTACGAGCAGATCCTGCGCCGCACGGCAGCGGACCTACCCGGGGCCGTTTCCTTCGTGCCCTTCACCGAGCGCTCCGAGGTCGCCGCCCACTACCGGTGGGCTGACATCGTCGCGCTGCCCTCGCGTTGGGATGACCCTTGCCCCCTGACCACGCTCGAGGCCATGGCGTGTGGTGCAGCGACCATCGTCACCGAATCTGGGGGGATGCCTGAGTGCGCCGGGGACGGCGCTCTCGTCGTACCCAAGAACGACAGCTCGCGCCTGGCTGAGGTCATCGAGGCCCTGCTCGACGACCAGACGCTACGTCAGCAGTGGGGAGAGCGCGGCAGGCGACGGGCCGAGCTGCTCAGCTGGACGACCGCGTCGGCGAAGCTCACCTCCACGGTCAGCGCCTTCGCGACGTGATCCGTCCGATGACCCAGACACGCGACCTCGTCACCGTCATTGTGCCTTTTCACAATTGTCGAGACTTCCTGGGTCACGCGATCTCGAGTGTGCTGGCGCAGTCGCACCAGGACTGGGAGCTGATCCTCGTGGACGACGGGTCGACCGACGACAGCGCCGAGGCCGCTCAGCCGTACCTGTCCGACGGTCGAGTCAGCCTGGTGAGGCAGCCGAATGCAGGCGCCGGCGCCGCGCGCAATGCCGGCTTCGCCCGTGCGTCCGGCGCGTCCACCTTCGTTGTCTTCCTCGATGGTGACGACGTTCTACCACCCGAGTTCCTCGTCAGAGCGATCGAGCAACTCGCGTCACGGCCGGATTCGACCGCTGTTCGCACCACCGCCGTCTTGGTCGATGCGGACGGGCACCGCATCGAGGCCGCAGATTTCGCGACGCACATGAACACCCGCCGAGTGCTGGACGGCCGGCGTTTCGTCCCCCTCGAACCCTCCCGCGACATCACGTTCCTCGAGCTGTTCGACCAGAGCCGCCTCTACCCACCGGCCTGCGCCCTCATTCGTACCGAAGCCGTCAGGACTGTCGGCGGCTTCGCCTCTCACCTTGCCGGCGCCGAGGACTGGTACTTCTTCATGCGTTTGGCGCGACTCGGTCCGATAGCGGTGATGGATGCGCCGCAGGTCTCCTACCGTCGTCACTCGTCGAACGCCACTTCCGATCCTGTCCGGTACGTCCGGGCCGCTCGTCGGAACTGGTCCATGACGTACCACGCCCCTGACATCACCCGAGCTGAGAGGAGAAGCCTCTCCAAGGTGTGGCGCGCCCGCCAGCGCGACCTCGCCCAGGCCAAGTGGCACCTGGCTCTGAGCTCGCCGCGCTCCCGGCTCGGAATGCCTCGACTTCGCCTCGCGGCTGAGTCCTGTGGCCACCTCCTGCTCTGGCGTCCGCCCAAGTTCTGGATGCGAACGGGCCTGAGGCGCGCGGTTGATGCACCCTCGGACCCTCGCGTTGGCTACGGCTGGCACACCTAGCAGTCCGCGCCCGGAGCGGCCGGAGGCCGGAGCCCTACGTCACGGGACTGCTCGCCACGTCTCCAGGCTCGCGTCGGAGCGCCAGGTCGCGTCCGCGACGGCCAGCCAGCCGGCGTCGTCGACGACGCTGATGGAGACCCGGCCCTCGGCACCGTCGAGGGAGGTCTCGACACAGGCGCCGCCGGCAGCCTTGCCGTCTGACACCTTCGCGACCTCGACGCCGGCGCAGCCGTCGGCAACGCGGGCGACGTGGACCTCCGGGGTGCCGTCCACCTCGCGGGCGCCGACGGCGAGCGCGCCGTCGACGGTCGCGAGGGTGGTCCACGTCGAGCCGCCGTCCGTGGACCGGACGAGTCGCCCGTCCGCGCAGACGACGACGGCGCGCTTGGCGCTGACGCGGGCGAGGTCCACCACGGTGGTGGCGCCGCACGGGCGGGCGTCGGGACGCTTCGGGGTGATCAGCGTGGTCGACGCTCCACCGGGGACGCGTGACCAGCCGCCCTCGACGTCGCGTGGTCCGCGCCACGTCGTGGCGTCGTCGTCGGTGGCGTACTCCCCCACCGTGCACCCACTCCCCTTGGCGCCGATGACGAAGCCGCGGTCGCCGGCGACCGGCTGCACGCGCCCGAGAGCGCGGGCGGGAACGGCGCGCTTGGTCCACGTGCGCCCACCGTCGTCGGTGACGCGAAGGCTCGCCCCGCCGTCCGGGCAGGTGCCGAGCACTGCACGCCAGGCCCGCTTGCCGTCGAGAGCCGCGACAACCTCCGTCACGGGGGTCGCCTTGAGGTCAGGTGCGGCGGTCGTCGTGGGCGACGCGGCAGGGACGGGGGCAATGACAGCCGACGCCGGAGTGGAGGCTCCCGCGGCGTCGGGACGGAAGGCGAGCGCGACGAGGAGCACGTCGACGATGAGCAGGGCCAGCAGGCCCGCGAGCGCCACCCGCCCCATCGATCGGTCCGACATCCATCGCATCACGGGCGACACTCTACGGACCATCTGGACGGAATCGCCGCATCTCGGGCAGGCCCACTAGAATGCGCGGGAGTGAACTGTCGGAATTGCCCGACTGGAGTCGTGTGACCAGGCGCGGCCGACGAGGAAAGACACCACTGTGGAGCTGCAGGACTACCTGAACGTCATCAGGAAGCGATGGATGATCATCGCCGCCGTGGCTCTCGTCACCCTCGGCCTGACGGCCGCGTACACGACCCTCGCGCCACGGAGCTACTCGTCGTCGACGCGGTTCTTCGTGCAGACAACGAGTGATGACACGACCTCCTCGCTGCAGCAGGGCAACACCTTCACCCAGTCCCGCGTCAAGACCTATGCGCAGGTCCTCACGGACCCGACCGTGCTGCAGCCGGTCATCGACGCCGTCGGTATCGACAGCACCACGGACAAGCTCGGCGATCGCATCACGGCGTCCATCCCGCTCGAGACAGGTCTCATCGACGTCACGGTCACGGCTCCGAGCCCCCAGCAGGCACAACAGGTCGCGGCCGCCATCGGCAAGGTCTTCCCCCCATATATCGCCCAGATCGAGACTCGTGCCGGCAAACAGTCACCAGTTCAGCTGTCGGTGACGCGACCTGCCACCCTCGAGCTCGCTCCGGTGAGCCCGAAGCCGGCGCGCAACCTCGCCCTCGGCCTCGTGCTCGGACTGCTCCTCGGCTTCGGCGTCGCCCTGCTGCGCGACGTGCTCGACAAGTCGGTGAAGTCCCAGCGCGACCTCGAGGCGGTCACCGACCGTACGATCCTCGGCGCCATCGCCTTCGACCCGGACGCGTCGACACACCCCCTCATCGTGCAGGTCGACCCCCACTCCCAGCGCGCCGAGGCGTTCCGCTCGTTGCGCACCAACCTCCAGTTCATCGACGGGGCCAACCCGCCGAAGTCGATCGTCGTCACCTCGTCGCTGCCCGGTGAGGGCAAGTCGACGACGACGGCCAACCTCGCCCTCAGCCTCGCCGAGACCGGCCTCAAGGTCGTCGTCATCGAGGGCGACCTGCGCCGGCCGCGGCTGCTCGACTACCTCGGCTTCGAGGGCTCCGTCGGCCTCACCGACGTGCTCGTCGGCCGGGTCGAGGTCGACGACGTGCTCCAGCCCTTCGGCCGCACTGGCCTGCGCCTGCTCGGCGCCGGTCCGATCCCGCCCAACCCGAGCGAGCTGCTCGGCTCCGCGAACATGGAGCAGCTCGTCGCCGACCTCGCCGAGCGCTTCGACTACGTCCTCATCGACGCCCCGCCGCTGCTGCCCGTCACCGATGCGGCCGTGCTCAGCACTATCGTCGACGGCGCCCTCGTCGTCGTCGGCGCCGGGGTGGCCCAGCGCGAGCACGTGCGTCGCGCCCTCGAGTCCCTCGAGGCGGTCAACGGCTCGCTGCTCGGCCTCATCCTCAACCGGGTCAAGACCAAGGAGCTCGGGGCGGGCTACGGCACCTACGCGTACGACTACCGCCCCGAGAGCGAGCGCCAGCGCGCCAAGGGTCTGGGCCGGGGGCGCAGGCGCCCCGCCGCAGGGTCCGACGAGGTCGGGCCGGTGAACCCCAGGTCGTCGGCCGTCGGTGACCGTAGGCCGCCCGAGCCCGGGCCCCACGCGCACGAGTCGAGTGCGGCACCGGGCGACACGCCCGGAGGCACACCTGTGCCCCAGCCGCAGAACGGGACGAAGCCCACCTTCCCCACGGACGACTCGATCTTCCGCTGAGGAGACACCGGACCATCGCGGCACCGGACGCACGCACGAAGGACCCCGTCACCTTGGTGACGGGGTCCTTCGTCTGCGTTCAGCGGACCGACTGCGCCCTCGACGACCCGGCCACGCTGCCCAGCGCGGCGACGATGACCTCGAGGAACTCCTCGATGCGGTCGAAGGCCTCGGTGTGGACGCGAGCGGACCGTCCATAGGGGTCCACGACATCGATCTCCCCCACGTCCCGCGGGGCGATCGTGCCGCGCGCGGTGGCAGCTTCGGCGACGACCTGTGGCAGCCAGGGGTGGGTCGGCACGATCGGCCGCCACATCTGGGAGGACCGGCACAGGTCGGCGAAGTCGCCCAGGGCGAAGATCCGGCGCATGGCGGACGGGCGCACGCGCGCGACGTCACCGCGATGGACCCGCGTCATCGTCAGGACCAGCTCGGCCCCCTCGACGAGCCGTGGCGTGACCGCTCGCGCTGCGTAGCCCGTGACGTCGGCGCCGAGTCGACCCAGCGCCTCGCTCGTCTCGGTCTCGATGCCGGAGCCGACCACGGCACCGGTCCCGGCACTCTCGATCGGCACCCCCGCCTCAGGCAACAGCTGCCGCAGCCGCCTCTCGGCGTAGGGCGACCGGCAGATGTTGCCGGTGCAGACGAAAAGGATGCCGCGGGCGCGAGGAGAATCCCCGAGCATCTTGCCCCCTGTGGTTCTGGTGTTCGTGGAGGTTCGATCCTAGGCGGCTCTCGGGTGGCGCCATCGGCAAAATGGCGGTATTGAGGCGGTTGTCTCACGAATCCCCCAACCAGGCGCACGCCTCACCAGATCGAGCTGGACCTGCGCCCCATACCGCGGTAGTCCCAGCCGGCGTCGGTCCAGGCGCGCGGGTCGAGCACGTTGCGCCCGTCGATGATCCGCGGGGTCGCGACGAGCGATTTGGCCTGGGCGGGGTCGAGCTCGACGTAGTCCTTCCACGCCGTGAGCAGCATGACGAGGTCGGCGCCGGTGAGGGCCTCCTCTGCCGAGTCGACGATCTGGAGGTCGGGCCGCGCCAGGCGCACGGCGTCCGCGCCTGCGGGGTCGGTCGCCACGACGTTGGCGCCGCGGCCCCAGAGACGGCCGGCGATGTCGAGGGCGGGCGAGTCGCGCACGTCGTCGCTGTCGGGCTTGAAGGTCAGGCCGAGCACGGCCACCTTGACGCCGACGAGGCGGCCGCCAGCCATCTCGGAGGCGAGGTCGACGGCGTGGTCGCGGCGGCGCATGTTGATCGAGTCGACCTCGCGCAGGAAGGTCAGCGACTGGTCGACGCCGAGCTCGCCGGCCCGGGCCATGAAGGCGCGGATGTCCTTGGGCAGACAGCCGCCGCCGAAGCCGATGCCGGCCTGGAGGAACTTCGAGCCGATGCGGTCGTCGTGGCCGATGGCCTCGGCCAGACGCGAGACGTCCGCCCCGGACGCGTCGCACAGCTCGGCCATCGAGTTGATGAAGGAGATCTTCGTGGCGAGGAAGGAGTTGGCGGCGACCTTGACGAGCTCGGCCGTCGGGTAGTTGACGAGCAGCCGCGGGATGCCGGCCTCGATGATCGGGGCGTAGACCTCGTCGACGACGGCGCGGCCGATCTCGCCGCGGTCGCGGTCGTCGGGCAGTCCGTAGACGACGCGGTCGGGGCGCTGGGTGTCCTGGACGGCATACCCCTCGCGGAGGAACTCCGGGTTCCAGACGACGACGGCGTCCACGCCGGCTTCGGCGAGCCGGTCGGCAACGGCCTGGGCCGTCCCGACGGGGACGGTCGACTTGCCGACGACGACGATCGGGCCGTCGGGCGACGGGCTCGCGTTGGCGATGATGTCCTCGACGGCGGTCCACACGTAGCTCATGTCCGCGGCGTAGCTGCCGCCGCGCTGCGGAGTGCCCACGGCGATGAAGTGGACGCGGGCGTCGGCGAGGGCGGTCTTGTCGGTCGTGAAGCGCAGGGAGCCGTCCGCCACGCCCTGCCGGAGGAGCGGCTCGAGGCCGGGCTCGTGGAACGACGGCACACCGGCGGCGAGCTTGGCCACCTTGCGCTCGTCGATGTCGAGGCCCACGACGTCGTGGCCGAAGTCGGCCATGCACGCGGCATGCACCGCTCCGAGATAACCGCATCCGATGACCGAGATCTTCACGCCGGGCAGCATATCGAGCGCCGGAGAACGGCTGGTGGCCGTGAAGTTGCCAGCGCTTCGTTACCCTCGGCTCCATGCGCGTGCTCGTGACCGGCGGAGCCGGCTTCATCGGATCGAACTTCGTCCTGCGCGCCCGCGAGGTGCGACCCGACTGGGGCCTGACCGTCATCGACTCGATGACGTATGCCGCCAACCGCCGTTCGCTCGCGCCGGTCCTCGCCGAGCTGGGCGGAGACGGCTCGGTCGAGCTCGTCGAGGGCTCGGTCGCCGACGCGCCGCTCGTCGACCGGCTCGTCGACGACCACGACGTCGTCGTGCACTTCGCCGCCGAGTCGCACAACGACAACAGCCTCGACTCGCCGTGGCCCTTCGTCGAGTCCAACGTCGTCGGCACCTTCACCCTCCTCCAGGCGATCCGCCGGCACGAGAAGCGCCTCCACCACATCTCGACTGACGAGGTCTACGGCGACCTCAAGCTCGACGACCACGAGCGGTTCACCGAGAAGACGCCCGTCAACCCCTCCTCCCCCTACTCGGCCACCAAGGCCGGGGCCGACCTGCTCGTGCGGGCATGGATCCGGTCCTTCGGCATCAGAGCGACGGTGTCGAACTGCTCGAACAACTACGGCCCGCGCCAGCACGTCGAGAAGTTCATCCCGCGCCAGATCACCAACGTCCTGGACGGCATCCGGCCCAAGGTCTACGGGTCGGGTCTCAACGTGCGCGACTGGATCCACGTCGACGACCACAACGACGCCGTCATCGCGATCCTCGAGCAGGGACGGCTCGGCGAGACCTACCTCATCGGCGCGGACGGCGAGCGGAACAACCTCGAGATCGTCGGGATGCTCCTCGAGCTGCTCGGCAGGCCGGACGACTGGTTCGAGCACGTCGACGACCGCCCCGGCCACGACCTCCGCTACGCCATCGACGCGACGAAGCTGCGCCTCGAGACGGACTGGAAGCCGCGCTACGGCGACGTGCGCGCTGGCCTCGAGGCGACGATCGAGTGGTACGCCGCCCACCACGAGTGGTGGGAGGCCGCCAAGGTCGAGTCCGAACGCACCTACGCCAGGCTCGGACGATGACCGCCCAGGCGGGTGCGGGGCGCGTCCTCGTCACCGGCGCGACCGGGATGCTCGGTCACGATCTCGGGCCGGCGCTGCGCGCGGCCGGATGGGTCGTCACGGGGCTCGGCCGCGGCGACCTCGACGTGACCGACGCCTCGCAGTGTGTGGCCGCGGTGGACGGGCACGACCTCGTCATCAACGCCGCCGCCTACACGTCCGTCGACGCCGCCGAGACCGACGAGGCGGCCGCGTTCGCGGTCAACGCCGTCGGGGCCGCCAACGTGGCGCGCGCATGCTCCCGCGCCGGGGCACGACTCGTCCACGTCTCCACGGACTACGTCTTCGACGGCACGGCCACCGAGCCGTATGCCGTCGACCACCCCGTCGCCCCGCGCTCCGCCTACGGCCGCACCAAGGCCGCCGGCGAGTGGGCCGTGCAGGCCTTGTGCCCCGAGTCGTGGGTCGTGCGCACGGCGTGGCTCTACGGTGCGGGCGGCCCGAACTTCGTCTCGACGATGCTGCGCCTCGCCGACGAGCGGGAGACCGTGTCGGTCGTCGACGACCAGGTGGGCCAGCCGACGTGGACAGTCGACCTCGCCCACCTCATCGTCCGCCTCGTCGCGGCAGACGCCCCCTACGGAATACATCACGGCACCGCGAGCGGGCAGACGACGTGGTTCGGTTTCGCCCGCGCCATCTTCGAGCTAAACGGCCTGGACGCGGAGCGGGTGCTCCCGACGACGACGGACGCCTTCCCCCGCCCCGCCCCTCGGCCTTCGTGGAGCGTCCTTTCTCCCGGTTTGGTCCGTGATGAGCTCACGCCAATCGGAAGGTGGGACGAGCGGCTGCGTTCGTGGCACCGACCGGAGGGCTTGTGAGCACTCCCGGAACTCACCGGGATTCCCGCGCCTGGATGAGGCGGTGAGAAGCCTAAGTCCACTCCGGCATCCGACACCCGTGCCACAACCCGTCAGATAAGCCATTCGCACGGGTTCACAGCTCGCCACTCGAATACTCCCGTCACGCGGTTTTCCCGGCGAGTCGCGCGCCACGCAGTTGGAGATACGTCGAGACCGCCGCCACCCCGCATCCACACGAGGACGCCAGGGCTGCGCCAGTGATACCGAATGAAGGGACGAGGATCGCAAGGGCTAGTACCAGCGACCCAAGGCCGAGAATGCTGGGAATGAAAACCGACCTCGCGGTCCCGAGAATGCGCATTTGGTTGGTGTGAACCTGAACGCTCCCGTAAGCAATCACTCCCGGCAACGCGGCCAAGAGCACGCCGTACGATCCCTCAAACTCTTTACCGTAGGCGACACTGATGAACGGCCATCCGACTGCAGCGAGCAGCGCCCCACCGATCGATCCGGCAACAACTGCAGCGACGATGTTCTTGCGAAGCGACTTCCCTGACCCCTGCGCCGCTTCGAAGAAGCTATTTAACGAGAACTGCGCCGGAATTATGCCCGCGAGGCCAGCCAAGGCAACCCCCACAGAATAGACACCTGCGGACGAGGCGCCGAGAACAGCGGCAACAACAAGGAGGTCCAATCGAATAAGCAGGTTCTGCGCAAGGCGCGCCGGTTGCCAGCGCATCCCGCCCTTCATCAGCGCAACGAGCGAGGGGCCAGGAATGGCGCCCACACCGGTTGAGACTGGACGGGCCGCTCGGACATATAGCGGCAGCGGAGCGACGAACGACGTAATGACAACAACGGGCGCCATAGACGACGTGAGATTTCCTGAGGCCCAGAGGGCAAGTGCTGCTACGAGTAAGACGAGCTGTTGGACGAGTCCCCCCAGCGCTACTACCGCCGGGCCTGAGAGCGCGTTGGCCGCGCTTCCCATGCTAGCCGTCACCAAGTAGACAAACGCCCCCAGAGCCACCCACGAGACGTAGGGCTTGTGAGCGATGAAACCCACCGCTACTCCGACTAGCGAGAGCCCGCCGTACCACGGCCATAGACGCAACAGTCGTCGACGAGTCGCGTCCAAGTCCCCTTGTTCCCTGCCCACTTTGATGACCTGCTGGGCGAGATCCATGTTCCCCAGCGTGAACACCAGAATCGTTGTGGCAGCGAACGCACTCGTGATCCCCTTGACATCCGCCCCTCCCAGGTTGGCGATGGCGACACTCGACACGAGGCCGGTCAGAAGCGAGACACCCCTTAGCGCGCTCGCCTTAAACACCCGGTGGCGCACAATGCTAGTCAGATCCACTATGTCAACTCTCTCCGGTGGCATCGGGCGTGCGAAGAAGTGCGGAGACCTACAGACGAAGATCGGATGCGCCCTTTGGAAGAATGCACTTCAAGTCGTAGATAACACTTGCCTCAGGCCTACCGAACGCTCGAATTCCAGCCGCCCCCATGGTGGCGAACTCATCATGGGCAACCGCAACAACGATCCCGTCATAAGCGCCGACCTCTAGGTCTTGCACTACGTCGATGCCATACTCCTCAAAGGCCTCCTTGGGATCCACCCAAGGGTCGTGGATATCCACCGGAAGCCCGAAGTTCTCGAGTTCGCGACGAATGTCGATAACCTTCGTATTACGCAAGTCAGGTGTGTTCTCCTTGAAGGTCAGTCCGAGCAAAAGCACTCTTGCGGTCCTCAAGTCGATCCCGCGGCGAATCATTGTGCTGACAAGTTGAGACGCCACATAGGAGCCCATGGAGTCATTGAGTCGCCGTCCGGCCAAGATGATCTCGGGGTGGTAGCCGATCGCCTGGGCCTTGTGCGTGAGATAATAGGGATCCACACCGATACAGTGACCACCCACCAAGCCGGGCTGGAACTTCAAGAAGTTCCATTTGGTGGCCGCTGCATCCAAGACGTCCTGAGTGTCAATTCCGAGGCGATTGAACACCAGAGCGAGCTCATTAATAAGTGCGATATTGACGTCCCGTTGCGTGTTCTCGATTACTTTAGCAGCTTCAGCAACTTTAATAGACGCCGCCTTGAACGTGCCGGCCCGGACGACCGTTCGGTAAAGCGAATCGACAAAATCGGCTACCTCAGGAGTTGATCCAGAGGTCACCTTTAGGATCGTCTCGAACCGATGACTCCTGTCGCCTGGATTAATTCTTTCGGGAGAATACCCGACATAAAACTCTTCGTTGAATCTCAGCCCGCTGACTTCCTCCAGCAGGGGGACACACTCCTCTTCAGTGGCGCCCGGATAGACAGTCGACTCATAAATGACAACGTCGCCTTTCCTCAGAACCTGTCCAATCGTCCGCGTGGCAGAAAGGACGGGGCGGAGATCCGGCTGGTTGTGTTCATCAATAGGGGTAGGCGTGGTGACAACGTAAACATTGGCCTGCTCCAGGGCGGTTGGGTCCGTAGAGAACACAAGTCGCGAGGCCGACTCAAGTTCCGCCTTTGAGACTTCAAGGGTTCTGTCGTGACCATTTGACAACTCCCGTACGCGCTCGGCCTTGATGTCAAAGCCGACAACATCAAAGTACTTCGCAAAAGAAACCGCCAAAGGCAGTCCTACGTAGCCAAGCCCTACGACACCAACTCGAGCTTCCGATGCAATCATTACCATTAGTTGTTGACTCACTTTCGAACGCTTACTTGGTGAATATGGTTATTGTGAGACACTTCGCGATTACGACCCTGTTCTCGCATATGAATCCCAGACGGGCTTGCCCGCATTAATCTGGCCTTGAAACCTCCCCGGACTCTCACGCAAGACTGGCTCATACAGTTGCCTTGCGCGACGACAACCACATTCGCTTCAGAATACGCCGGAGCGGCACGTCCACCACGTATGTCAGCATTGCCGCCAAAGGAATGATGCCTAACAACGCGACTAATGCGGCAGTCCAATGAGACATTCCCAACTCGGACAACTTGAGAATTACGATGTAGCCTAAGTTTTGGTGAACCAGATAAAGCACATATGATATTTCCCCAAGGAAAACAAGCGGCCGCTTCGTCAAAGGCTCGCCCAGCGGTGTCCACATGACGACTACAAAGACTGCTCCGACTGTCAGTGTCGCCAACAGGACCGTCGGGCCGTGGGGAGCCAACAACATGAGTGAAACTGCGGGGAGAGAAAGTGTCAACAGGCGGTGGTCGCCGTCCCAGATCTTGAAGAACGCTACACCCATGACAAAGAGAGGCATCCACACAAGACCCGGGGCTAATGCCCGGATTCCCGACGCATAGACCTCGAAGGGTAGGAACCTGGACGAATAAACGATCGCGAAAGTGCCGAATACCCATACGTACAAGTAGACAATGGATCGCTGACACCTGAGCAATCCAGCGTAGAACAAAAAGGCGACCTGCACGTAGAATCCCAGCTCAGCTGCCAGTGTCCAGTAGGCACCGTCGACTTGAGCAACGCCAAAATAGCGCTGAAACATCGTCAAGTTGGCGAGCCACTCCAGAAAGGTCGTTTCCCGACCTGATAGTCCGAAGAGAGCCACGCAGGCGCCTGTAAGCGCCACACAAACCCAGTAGATGGGATAAAGACGTATGAACCTTGAGACAGCAAACGACCTCAGCGTGCTACGCTCGAGCGTCAGGTATATAACAAAGCCAGAAATGATGAAGAACAGTTGAACGCCATACTGGCCCGGCCAAAACCATCGCACCGGGTCCCCGAGTTCCGGGTAGAACTCTGCTGATCTGAAGAAATAGTGGTACAGCACAACGGCCAAGGCCGCGACCCCGCGCAACCCGTCAAGCACACCAATTCGGGAATCGGGGATAGCACGGGCCACACCGTCATTGGAACTCGTGGGCCAGACCAGTGCATCTCCGTCCCGAGCTCGGGAGGGGCTACGTGACGGCACGCTGCTTGACCAACTTCGCAGGGTTGCCCACAACGACAGCGCCCGGTGGAACATCGCGCGCCACAACGCTTCCCGCCCCGACGGCTGCCCCCCGGCCAATAGTCACTCCTGGGAGCACTATCACCCGCGCCCCAAGAAACACATCCTCCTCGATGTGGATGGGACGGTGAATGGGCGCCATGTCACGAAAGGAGCCATAAGGAGCGGGCACCGGATGATCGCCTGTAATCAAAAAGCACTCTGGGCCCATCGTGACGTGCGGGCCAATATATACTTCTCCGCTCAGAATACAGCGTTCACCAACACCACCATGTGGCCCAATCGTGGTACGCCAACTGATGCGCGCCTTCCTGTTGATGTTCGCGCTAGCGTCGACGTTGTCGCAAAAGTGACGCGCGCACAAGACGCGGAGACGTTTGCCAGGCTTCATCCAAGAAGGTAGGTGGGTGGCGAACGTGGAATACAGGAGCCACCACGCCAACTTCTTCGGCTGCCGAAACAGGGATCTTTTAGTCAATTCATTCTCCTAAAGTAGCAGGCCGAGCCATCGGTTCGTTGACTCACTTGTGGTTTCCAGATGGACACCCCCCGGCAAATCCATAGAGTGACACCGGCGCAAAGCGTCCGCCACCTCATGTGGGCGCGCTAGATCAACTAGTTCTATGCGATCCGGGAATCTTCTTGCGAGCTCAATGAGTCCAGCATTGGCCGGGCCGACGACTCGCATGCCGATTGCCAAGGCCTGCAAAACCATGTTCGGCATGCCCTCTGTGGGAGACGTATTCAATAGCACTCGATGACGGCCCAAGATAGGATAGGGATCTTCAACCCAGCCTAGTGCACGCACCCGTTGGTCACTACTTCTGTCCGTTGCGCCGATGATCGTGAAGGCCAGATCCGGCGCGGCGTCGACTACCTGCTCGAACGCTTCCGAAGACCGGATCGCCCCACGTCTCGCATACCAGACAACACCTGTGCGCTCTGCGTCGACACAGGGGATCGGTGACTTCAGTTCAGGCACGCCGTTGGGCACAATTCTCAGCGCCGCACATGGACCAAACACGGTCCTGAAATCCTCTAGCAGGTGCTCAGCTGGGGCTGCAATGGTGACCTTTTTGCTAGTGATCATGCGAACGGCCCATCGGCCGACTCTAGACGACCCGCGGGCAAATGGTTCACTGCGATGTGTTGCCGTCCCACCGCCGGTGAGCCGGACCACATGGTTGAAACTGCAAAAGCGCCGCGCCAAAGCCACCCCTACCGACGCGGTTCCAAGCTGGATTGAGATAACTGCGGACGGCCGCCGGACCAAGACGTGAACAAAGACCAGAACCGTGAACAGGAGCTGTCCAATCCGCGGAAGGCCTCTGAAGAGTGAAACTGAACCAACTCTCGTGACATTCACACCGTCAATGGACGATCTTCGAGGCTGACCGTCAATGACCTGGGTGACAACAGAAACCGATGCCCCGCTACGTGCAGCGAGGCTCAGTACGTTTCTCATCTGCTTCTCAGCGCCACCTTCGCGCGGGCTAAAACTGCCAGACGCCAAGAGGATGTCAGTCATTGCTCGGTTCTCCTTGTGCAACTGCGATCGGAAGTAGAAGGGCCGCCCACGCAAGAGGGAAGTACTCGACTGACTGGACGGTTTGGAGTACGCCCACCAGTACCCCACAGCCAAGGTATAGACGTCCGTTTCGGACGCCTCGCAAGGACGAAGTGACGCACCAGGCGGTCATGAGAAGCCATGCAGCGACCGCGGGCAGGCCAGCACTGGCGGCCACCCCAAGGATCGAGTTGTGAGTGGAAAAGGACTGGCCCAGGTCGTCAGTTACATGCAACTCCCCCGACCCGAAAATCGGTTCGGCCATGAACGATTCCCAGCCGAGGTCATACAGGGACGTCCGGCCAGATAGCGTCCGGAGATCGTCACTCATGGAACTGAGAAGTTCACTGCCGACCGTAATCCAGATGCATAGGGCGATAGCGAGCACGGTCCAAAAGACGGCTATTCGGTAATCAAGGTTTCTTGAAATGTAAACGACAACGATAAGGGCGAGGACTGCCGCCCCCGCGATACCCTGGCTCGATCCGCTTGCAAGGATCAACCATCCCCCACCGCCCAGGCCAGCTGCGAATGCCACTCGTTCAAACCATGATTTGGAGTAGATCAACCCATGAAGGGCGAAGGATCCGAAGATGAGCACGCCGAAAACCATTCGGTTTGGATTCCCGGAGATGCCAACGAATCTATTGTCCAGCCCACTGGTGACCCCGAACGATACAGATACAAGCACGAAGACCACGCCGAGCCAGGCCATCCACCGCACAAGCTTGTCTCGAGATGTCGCATCGGAGAACAGCAATGCCATCACGACCAGATAGCACAGCCCCACAAGCCTTAAAGCCGTTAATCCAGAGTCGAAGAAGAGCCTGAATCCAAGCCAAGTCGCCAAGACCGTTGTCAGCAACAGAGGCTTCGTCGGCATTTGCGCGGCCTCTTGGCGTAAACCCCTCACTATGAGCACTGAGCCACCCGCGACCACGGCGGCCAGACCCACACGGCCCAACGACGCGAAGCTTCCGCCGGCGAGGCTCGTCGTAACGCCGAGCGCTAGACACCCCGTCGGTGAAATGATCGCGATGAGCACCAGAGCGATCGCGCCGATGAGGAGGGCCCCATATGCCGGCGCTGCTACAGCGACCCGTGCCAGCGCCGCGCAGACGCCGAAAACGGCCAGAGCCAGACCGGTATAGGTCATCCGCCGGGCGTAGGGGCCAGCATCCGGAGATGGGTGCGCCCTGATGGTCCTGGGGCCCATAGATTGGATCATCAGCGCTTGCCCGTCCGAGACCAGCGAGCATAGGCGAGCAAGGCGGACGCGTATTCGTCCACTGTGTCGAAAGTGCTCGGCGAGTGATCAAGAAGACCACTAGAGGAAAGTGCCAGACTCTCGGAGAGCGCCTCCTGAAGAGCCACCGTGTCATCCTGTGCCAAAACCACTCCGCCGTTACCCACGATCCGAGCCGTGTCGCCCACATCAAATGCCACCACATAGCAGCCCCGCGCGCGTGCCTCCATTAGCGCGCGGGGCGCACTCTCATGACTCGATGGATGAAGGACGATGGCGACCTTATCCAAGTCAGCTGGTTTTACCGTTCGACCTTCGACGAATTCCACTCTCTTATCGTGTGCTTCGCTAGCGTTCCACAGGCTCTTCAGTCTACGGGCATCATTGGTGTACACCGTCAGTCGCGCATCAACCGTCAACCGCGAGAAGGCAGCTAAACCGAGTTCCTGGCGCTTCTCCGGACGACAATTTCCAATCATGGCAACGCTTAGCGGTTCCCTGGCTCCACCAGATCTCCCCATGGACCATTGGTCGGCTAAAGCGCTGTATAGGACTCTGATCTTTCGTGGTGGCAGCCCGCGATCGAGGAGATGTGCGCGAACGGCATCAGAGTTGGCCAAATATACATCGACGAAACTGCTAGTGACCTTGTCGGCCATCCAAACCCACCGGGCCCGACCGGCCTCCAGCCCATTACGGGCGTCGACCAGCACTGGCCATGTCCGCAGCTGAAATCGCGACACGGCGCGAACTGCTCTCGTCAACACCGACGCCTTGAAACCGAATGTCACGATCAAGCTGGGCCGTGCTGCTAGTACATATCTACGGAAGTCCGACAGCGAGCCGCTGGCAACAACTTCTGCGCCATTCTCACGCATGAGCGCGGCCAACTGCGTGCCGCTGTCCTCAGAGAGCATGTAACACAGGCACGTGGATCCCGACTCAGTTAGGTGCCGCGCCACTTCGGCCATTCGCGTCTCGGACCCGCCAACGCCGCTACCTGCGCCCCAGACGAAGAGGACCAATTCGGACTTACTCACCACGTGCTCATTTCGCTACCGCGCGATGCTCGCTCATCCACTGAACGGAACGCTCTAAGCCTTCCCTCAGAGGGTAAGCCTCTACGCTCGGAAAATTTGCGCGCAGCAGGTCGTTTGCCGCTTGAGAATGCTTGACATCCCCCTCCCTGGCTGCGCGGCGCTCGACAGCCAATGGGTGTCCGAGGATGTCCTCCAGGAGCGCAATCATGGTGTTCAGCGACGTTCTCGTACCGAATGCCAAGTTGGTTGGCCCGGCCGTGACACGATTCAAGATTGCGTTCGACAAAACCTCCGTCACGGTATCGACGAAGGTGAAGTCGCGGCTCTGCTCACCATCGCCATTCACGGGCAACGGCAGCCCAGTCAGGGCCGCGGAAACGAAGGCTGGGACGACAGCAGCGTAGGCGTGACCTGCCATCTGACGGGGGCCGTACACATTGAAGAAGCGGAAGGGGAGAACTGGCAAGTCGTAACAGTTCGCGAAAGCCATTGCATACTGTTCCGCGGCGAGCTTGGATACCGCATAGGGGCTCATAGGCATGCACAGCATGTCCTCGGACTTCGGCAGCGAAGGGTTCGCGCCATACACTGAGGACGACGAGGCAAGCACCACATGCGCTCCGCGATTCCGCGCGGTGTGGAGAACCTTCAACGTCCCTGTCGCGTTCGCATCATGCGAGCCGAGCGGATCAGCGACACTCCGGGGCACCGAGCCGAGTGCGGCCAGATGAACGATTGCATCACGATCTTTCGCAGCCCTCAGGAGCGCTCGATCATTCAAGATGCTTCCCTCAACGACTTCCACCTCAACACCCTTGAGGTTGTCTCGATATCCCGTGGAGAAATCATCAAGAACCCGGACGTCGTCGACTTGCGACTCCGACACCAATCGACGACACAGGTTCGAACCAATAAAACCGGCTCCACCGGTCACGAGGACCTTCATTCTTGCTTTCCCTTCATCAGCGAATGAAACTTAGAGCGCATCGGCTGACCGCTGCGGCTTGCATTTACGGAGCTAGCCAAGATGGCGTCCAGCCGCTTAACGTAGGCATCAGCAGCGAACTCCAGACGCACCTTGTGCCGGGCCTCATCGCCCACGCGTTCGCGTAGCCCCCTACTGCGTACCAATTGTACAACGCGCTCTTCAAACGCTTCTGCGTCGAAACGGGGGACGAGGTGTCCGGTCGGCAAAACCGCCGCACATCCTGGAATGTCATACGCCACGATGGGCTTGAACGACAACGCTGCTTCTAGCAGCACTCGCGGAAGGCCCTCCGAGCGCGAAGGGAATAGAACGACGTCACTATCTCGGTACAAGGTCCTCACCTCAGAGGACGTTTTCTCACCGAGGTATCTGATGTGCCCGTCACGATCCGCGCGAAGCACCTTTTGCAGGAGATCTTCGTGACTGCGGCTAGCGGGTCCTACCAAAGTGAAGACAGCTTCTTCACTCAGCCCTCTTGCCAGACGTAGGAAGTCGTCAACACCTTTGTCCGGAAGAAGTCGGGCCACCATCAGCAGATCAACCTTGGTCGACTGCCGTCGGCGCGCTGGGCGGCTCTCCGGGAAGAAGTTCGTATCAACGCCGCTACCAATTAGCTGACATTTGGGGTGCAGATGACGAGGCAAAGCGTCCACAAGCGTTTGCATGTCTGCCGGGTTCTGGAACAGAATCACGTCTGCTATATGCGCATTAAGATGAAAGGCCCGGAGGTACGCCCAGCGTAGGATGCGACTTTTAAGTCTTCGTGAACTGCTAAACGACCGCCCCAGTCCAGTCACGGTAACTAGGACTCTCGCCGGTGTGAGCAGACTCAATGTCGGACCGAATAATGAATACTGCGTCGCGAAGAAGTGCGCCCACTGCGCGTTCGTTCGCTTGAGCACGCTCGGTACTTGGAAGAGTTTCAAAAAGGTAGCGAAAGATAATCCGGCGCGGACATCCAGCCGAATGACACGGTCGCTCGCCGAGGATCCTTCCGGGAGCACTAATAGTCCCTCAACGGTCTTAGACTGGTTGATGAATGCGATTCGGTAATCCGTATCAGGAAGTGTGGCGTTGGCGAAGGCTACATAGACAGGCCTTCTTGGGGGCGGCCCAGTGACTTGTTGCGTGGGGAACTTCTCGTCACTCACGTCGCACCGCAATCTCGTACACATTCATAACGCGATCCTGTGGCGTCCGATAGCTACCCGCCAACGTCCAACCGACTCTTTGATAGAAGCGGTTGACCCGGTCGTTGTCCTCAGCGTCGGTCGTCAGATAGGCGCTCTTGGGTCCCATCTGGGCCACCCGTGTCAGCCATTCGTCCACCATGTGAGCCCCCAAGCCGGCACTCTGAGCCTCGGGAGAGACGCAAATGGTGCTCAGCAGCGCGCCTTCACTCTGTATCGGCGTGTCGCCTCGGTAAAAGAGTCCTCGGGCTACCCTACCTACGATGCTTGGTCGCCTCAGCAGGGCGTAAGACGCCGCCCAAGCAAAGCGCGGCATGTCTTTCAGAAGGTTGCGCAGGAAATGACCCTTGGGCTCAACCGGCCCGGCCACGACGGCGAGCAATCTGCCAGAGGCGCTCGTGGCGCAAATAGCTACACAGTCTGGATCGCGCGAGTACCCCAGGTACAGGGCACGCAGCATGGGCGATCCCATGCTCGTGAGGAAGAACCCCGGGAAGGCATCGCGGTGAAGGTCCGCGGCCGCACGAACATCATCCACGCGCAGCTCACGAACCTTGAATGTACCGGTCATGAACTTTCACGTCCGGCACTGATCTGATCCCGCTTGAAGAGTGCGCCCACCGTTCGCGCAAGGACGGATAGGTCTCTCCACATGGAACGATTTCGTGCATAGGCAACGTATTCTTCGACTTTGGCAGGCATGATCTCGCGAATGTAATAGTCCTCGGGATCTGGCTTCCCACCTAACAGCGATGCCTCATGACGAAACCGGATTGCGGCCGGATCCGTAATTCCCGGACGTACGGACAGGATTAGTGAACGGCTCTTCGTCGGCCAGTGGGCCACGTATTGTGGCAACTCGGGCCTCGGACCCACGAGACTCATGTCCCCTCTCAACACGTTTATTAGTTGCGGCAATTCGTCGAGCTTCGTTTTCCGAATGACCGCACCCACGCGCGTAATTCGCGCATCGGAGCCCACTGTGATTCCAGAGCCCCCGACGGACTCGGACATGGAACGAAACTTGAACATTGTAAAGGGGACCCCGTACCGGCCTATGCGCACCTGGCGGTAGACGACGGGCCCAATCGAATCAAGACTGATGGCCAAGGACAGGAGGACGCAGATTGGGCTGATGATGGCGAGGCCCAGTCCGGCCAACACGACGTCAAAGAGTCTCTTGCTCATGAAATTGCCTTAACCGCATCCACGACTCTGGTCACTTGTTCGTCCGACATGGACGAATAGATCGGCAAGCTGACAACGCGCTCGAAGGCTGCCGAGGCCACTGGCAGATCGTCAGGCCTCAGCGCGCAAAGATCGCGCCAGTAGGGCTGCAGGTGCAGGGGAATAAAGTGGACGCTCGTCCCAATGCCTCGCGCGGACATCTCGGAGATGAAACTGTCTCTCCGTCCAGCGTCGGGAAGCTTCACCACGTACAGGTGCCAGCTGTGCATGTCGCCCTGGACGACCGACTCTGCTGGAAGGACGAGATCGGTTCCCATGAATGCATCGCGGTAGACGGAGGCGATGTTGCTCCGACGATCTCGCATCGATTGGGCACGCGCGAGTTGAACAGTGCCCATGGCTGCGGCTGGGTCCGTCAAGTTGTACTTGTAGCCCGGGGCCACGACCTCATACCGCCATGCTGGGCCCTTCGCACGATACCTATCGAAGGCATCGCGGTTGATGCCATGGAGCCGCATGGTTCTTATGCGATCGGCGAGCGCGCTGTCTCGGGTGGCGACCATTCCACCCTCGCCCGTGGTCATAGTCTTCGTGGCATAGAAACTGAAGACCGTGGCTTCGCTTTGACCGGCCCCCACCAGTTCTCCCCGAGATTTCGCCGGGAACGCGTGGGCTGCATCCTCGACAACTAGAAGATCATGCGACCGAGCAAATTCTCTTAACTGCAGGCGATCAATGGGCAATCCAGCAAAGTGCACCGGCATGATGGCACGCGTCTTGTCCGTCATCCGGACGCGCGCGTCTTCGAAGTCAATGTTAAGCGTGCGGGGGTCCACGTCGACGAGGACGGGGACTGCTCCCAAATACGTAACCACCTCGGCCGTGGCAGTAAAGGTCCACGTGGGAACGAGAACTTCGTCGCCCGGTCCTACCCCCAAAGCCTCGAGGGACAAATGCAGGCCAGCGGTGGCCGAGTTCAACGAAACCGCCTCCACATCAGCCCCCAGACCCTGGCCGAAGGCAAGTTCAAAATTCTTGACCGCCGGCCCACTGGACAACCAGCCGCTGCGCAGCGCCTCTACCACCGCTTCAATCTCGGCCTCGGCTATGTCTGGGAGTGCAAAAGGAATGAAGTCTCCTTCAAGCGACACTTTGTAGTCTTCCTTGTTGATGCTCATTCTCGAGTCGCCCCTGTATTGACATACTCCGGCATAGTGGCGCTACCTGTGCTCAGCGCTTCTTCGCGCATCCACTCGACAGCTAGACCCGGGCCGGCGAAGTGGGTCACTCTCAGCGCATCTGAGTCAAAGTGTGGGACGTCAACGCTGTCCACGAGCGGGTGGGAGGTCTGTCGCCTACCCTCGTGCCTGGTGAAGAGCTCCTCCGCGATCTTCTCGCCCGGGCGCAAGCCGGTGAAGACGATGTCAACGTTGCGGCGCCCGCTCATCCGGATAAGGGTCTGGGCTACCTCGAGGATCTTCACTTGCTCGCCCATCTCGAGCACCATGACCTCGCCGTCGACGCCGATAGACGCCGCCTCAAGCACGAGCTGACATGCCTCGGGGATCAGCATGAAGTACCGCCGCACATCCGGGTGGGTGACGGTGATCGGGCCACCCATCTCGATCTGGGCCGTGAAGGCGTGCACCACGGAGCCGCGTGAGCCGAGGACGTTTCCGAAGCGCACGGACACGTAACGCCCCTCGGCGCGACGGGCGAAGTCTGCGGTCAGTCGCTCGGCCAGCCGCTTGCTGTAGCCGAGGACACACGTCGGGTTGGCGGCCTTGTCCGTCGAGATGTTGACGAAGGTCGAGACGCCGGCAGCCTCGGCGGCCGTGAGGACGTTGAGCGTCCCGATGACGTTGCTCTTCCAGGCCTCGAGGGGGTGCGACTCGAGCAGGGGCAGGTGCTTGAGGGCGGCGGCGTGGAAGACGACCTCGGGGCGGGCACTCTCGAAGGCGTCCGCGAGCGCTTTCGGGTCGCGGATGTCGGCGAGGATGAGGTCGTCGGAGTCGAGCAGCCCGTGACCCGAGAGGCTCATTTCGGTCGCCTGCAGGCCGGACTCGTCGCGGTCGAGCATGTAGAGGCGGGACGGCCCGAACCGCGCGATCTGGCGGCACAGCTCGGAGCCGATGGAGCCGCCGGCGCCCGTGACGAGGACACGTCGCCCCGAGATCTGCTCGGCGATCGCCGTCGTGTCGAGCTGCACCGGGCGACGGCCGAGGAGGTCGGCGACGTCGAGGTCACGCAGGTCGTTCGGGGTGGGACGCCCGCCGATGATGTCCTTGAGCGGCGGCAGGCTGACGACGTCGAGACCGGCGTCGGCGGCACGGGCGGCCAAGTCACGAAGCGTGGCGGCCTCGGCGTTCGGCAGGGCGAGCACCAAGGTGTCGGCCTCGTAGCGCTCCGCGACCGCGGCGAGGTCAGCACGCGTACCGCGCACGCGAAGCCCCTCGAGCCGCAGCCGGTGCTTCGACGGGTCGTCGTCGAGCAAGGCGACCGGCACGAAGGGCCCGGCGCCGTCGTACTTCATGCTGCGCAGCAGCCGGCGTCCAGCCTCGCCGGCGCCGAGCACGACGGCCCGTCGCTCGGCTGGGGTCTGCATCGCCCGATGGGACCGCACGGTGCGCACGACGAAGCGGAGGGCGAACATCAGTCCGATGGCCAGGGCCCCAGCTGTGAGGGGCAAGCCGCGCGGGACGACGACCGGCTCCACCATGAGCGCCCAGAGGAAGAGCACGGCACCGACGATCGCCGTCGTCGTCATGAGCTCGACAATCTCCTCGAACGAGCCCATGACGTGGCTGATCGAGTAGGGGCCGACGAGGTAGCCGACGAGGATCTGCCCGGCCATCGCCGCGAGCGCGAAGTACGCCGTGCCCTTGAGGTAGCTGTCGTCGAGCTCGAAGTCGAGCCGGATCCAGAGGGCAGCAAACAGCATGACGACCCAGATCAAGGCGTCGACGGCGGCCCAGCCGAGGCGGACCCATCGAGCCCTGCGTACCTGCGCTGTCACCCTGTACTCACCACAATCCCTGACGTGCCCTGATTCACGTACGCGTCCCGGGTGCTGTGGCAGTGACGACCTCGTCCCAGAACCCGACGTGTGAATGGCGACTTTTTTGCACCAATTCGGTCAAACCACGCGTTAGCCGAATGATAGCCGTCAATCGGTGTATCACCTGACATGTCAGCATCGTGGACACGTCGGCCCACGGCCCGCGGACGGCATACGTCATCCCCCGTTCGGGCGCTGACGGTCCACTACGCTGCGAGCACCGGGAGCCTCCCGGGCGGTTCGGCCCCGACGTCAGTGCTGGAGGAGCCCGATGTACACCCCCAAGATGAGTTCACGCCTCGCCGTCGAGGCGCTCGGGACCTTCTGGCTCGTCTTCATCGGCTGCGGCTCGGCCATCTTCGACGCGAAGTTCGTCGCCCGGACCCTCGACGGGCAGGTCATCGACTACGGCATCGGCCACCTCGGCGTCGCCATCGCCTTCGGGCTCGCCGTGACGACCATGGCGTATGCCGTGGGGCACGTCTCCGGGGCGCACTTCAACCCCGCGGTCACGATCGGCATCGCCGTCGCGAAGCGTTTCGAGTGGCGCGAGGTGCCGGCCTACGTCGGCGCCCAGCTCGTCGGCGGCCTGCTCGCCGGCGGCGCCCTTGCCGGGCTGCTCTCCTCGACGGGACGTCCCGTCACCGGCAACCTCGCGGCCAACGGCTTCGGCATCCACTCCCCCGGCGGGTTCGCGCTCGGTGGGGTGCTCATCGTCGAGGCCCTCGTCACCGCCTTCTTCGTCTACATCGTCCTCGGCGCGACGAAGGACGACGCCCCCAGGGGCTTCGCCCCGCTCGCCATCGGCTTCGGTCTGCTCCTCGCGCACCTCGTCGCCATCCCGATCAGCAACGCCTCGATCAACCCGGCCCGCTCGACCGCCGTCGCCTTCTTCAACGGCAACGGCGCCCCGGGGCAGCTGTGGGCGTTCTGGGTGGCGCCGATCGTCGGTGGCCTCATCGCCGGCAGCACCTTCGCCTGGATCACCGGCGAGCGCCGCGACGACATGGACATCAGCGGCTCGACCGACATGGTCGAGAACGCCGCGGTCGACGACGAGGGCCGACCCGTCCTCGACGTCGACTCGGATGAAGGTCAGCGCTCTATCTCCTGAATATGAAGATATGATCTTCACATGTCAAATCTGAAGGTCGAACCTTCACCGGTGGCGCTCATCGGCGACATCGTCGAGTCCCGCACCCACCGCGAGCGCCAGGCCCTCCACAACGCCTTCGAGGCCGCCGTCGCCCGGGCCAACGCCGAGGTGCCGATCGACGACCCGGCCGTCATCACCGTCGGTGACGAGTTCCAAGGCGTCTACCCCACCCTGGGAGCGGCGCTGCGGGCCAGCTTCGTCGTCCGCACCGAGCTCTTCCCCCGGGCGGACGTCCGCTTCGGCCTCGGCCGCGGCGCCGTCACGACCCTCGACCCGGTGCGCGGCATCCACGACGGGCCCGCCTACTGGGCCGCCCGCGAGGCCATCACCGTGGCGGAGGACCGGGCGCAGCGCGCGCAGACGCGCACCTCCCGGACGGCCTACGTCGCCCCCGACGAGGCTCCGGCCACCGTCGCAGCGGTGCGGGCTGCGCTCGACTGTCTGGACTTCATGGTTGGCTCCATGTCGACCACCTCACGCGAGATCCTCGGAGGACTCATGCACGGCCACGCGCAGCACGACGTCGCCGACCGGGTCGGCATCAGCCCGTCCGCGGTCTCGCAGCGCGTGCGCCGTGACGGCATCGGGGTCGCGCTCGAGGCGATGATGACGCTCGGCGACCTGCCGTGACGTGGCTGTCGATCGTCCTCGCCGGCATCGGCGTCGGCGACATCGTCCGGTCGACGTCGTGGCGACCCGGCCGGGCCGTCGGGCACGTGGCCGCCCCGGTCGTCATCCTCGGCCTCGCGCTCGTGGCCGGGATGCACGGTTGGGCTGACCTGCTCGCTCTCGCCCTCGCCGCCGTCGCCGGGGCCGGATGGGCCGAGCTGTCGCGTCGCACCCAGATGACGGGTCGGGGCGCTCTCGCGCCGCTGGCCGTCTTCGCGGCCCTCGTCGTCGGTCTCCTCGCCTTCTCCGGGGCAGCGTCGCCGGCGGGCGGCGCGCTCGCGACGTGGCTCGGCTGGGCCGACCTCCCGGGCACCGGTCCGCTCCCTGTCGGGCGGGTCCTGCTCCTCACCGGGCTCGTCCTCTTCAACGTCGCGACGGCCAACGTCATCGTGCGCCTCGTCCTGCTCACCATCGGGGCCCTGCGCCCGTCCGACGTCACCAACGCCAACGCAGCCGCCGCGGCCGCCGCCTCCCTCACGGGGCGTGCTGCTCCGCCGACCAGCGGCCAGCCCGCCGACCGCCTCAAGGGCGGGCGCCTGCTCGGGCCCATGGAGCGCCTCGTCATCCTCGGCCTCGGCGTGGCCGGCGAGTTCGGCGCTGCCGGCCTCGTCATCGCCGCCAAGGGACTGCTCCGTTTCCCCGAGATACAGGCCGCCGCCCGCTCGGCGAGCGGCGACCCCACCGGGACGGGCTCCTACCCGGGCGGCCCCGCCGGCATCGACGACGTCACCGAGTACTTCCTCGTCGGCAGTTTCGTCAGCTGGCTCATCGCCCTCGGGTCGCTCGCCCTCACCGTCTGAGCCGTCCCCCCGCCCTCCCACACGCCTGCGCAGGAGAGACATGCCCCGCCCCACTCTCGGCCGTCGGATCCGTCGACGCCTGCGTCCGGTGCGCGCTCGCCTCCGCGAACAGCGCACCGACCTGCGGGACGTGCTGGCGGTGCGCGCCGCCCGTCGTCACCTCGACCGCCTCGACCGCCTCGACCGCCTCGACCGTCGCGGCCCTCGCGGCCGACCCCGGACCGGCGACACGGCTGCCGTCCTGCACCTCTACTACGCCGATGTGTGGCCCGCCCTCGTGCCGTCACTCGAGCGCCTCGCCCACGCGGGAGTCGACCTCTACGTCACGCTCCCCCGACAGCACTCCCACCTCGCGCCCGAGATCGAGGCAGCCCTGCCCGGCACACGGTGCGTCACCGTGCCCAACCGGGGCCGCGACGTCCTGCCCTTCCTCGTGGTGGCCGAGCACCTCGCCGACCGCGGCTACGTCGCAGCCCTCAAGATCCACGCCAAGAAGTCGCTCCACTTCGGCGCCGGCGACGTCTGGCGCGACCAGATGGTCGAGCAGCTCGTCCCCACCGACCCGGCGGCCCTGGCGGAGCTCGTCGAGGTGCTGCACTGCTCCACACCGGGGTCATCGGCCCCCGAGGCAGCTACTTCGCCCTCTCCACCTACTGGGCCGGCAACGCCGACACCGTCCGCCGCCTCGTCGAGCCGGCTGTGACGCCCGAGGCGTTGTCCCGGCTCGACGACCCGAGGGAGCTCGGCTTCTTCGCCGGGACGATGTTCTGGACCCGCCTCGACGCGATCCGTCCGCTGCTGCGCCAGGACACCCTCGGCTTCGTCCGCGAGCCCACCCCGAAGGACGGCACGCTCGCCCACGCCCTCGAGCGCGCGATGACCGTGCTGCCCGAGCTGCTGGGTCGCCGACAGTACGACTGCGACGGCACCGTGATGGCGCCCCGAGCGGTCCGCGCCGATCCGCTGCCCCAGTGGTACCGCGACGCGACCCTGGCGGCCAAGGCAGAGGAAGCCGACAAGGCAGCGAAGGCCCGCCACAACCGCGACCGCGCCCCGGGCACCGACCCGGCGTGACGGCATACGCCCTCGGGTGAGCCGTGGGCAGCGCTCACCGGGCCCGCGTGATCGTCGTCACGCCCGTTGCGTACGCATGCGGCGGGCCCGCGCTGAGCACGGGCGCCCGTCCGGACGAGCAGGTGGCCACTGATAGCGTCGGAACGTCCAGCGCCACACCGATGTGAAGGGCCTACCTGTGAGCACTACCCCCGTCAAGGTCGCCGTCACCGGCGCCGCCGGCCAGATCGGCTACAGCCTCCTGTTCCGCATCGCGAGCGGTGCCCTGCTCGGGCCCGACGCCCCGGTGGAGCTGCGCCTGCTCGAGATCACCCCCGCGCTCAAGGCGCTCGAGGGTGTCGTCATGGAGCTCGACGACTGCGCCTTCCCGACCCTCGCCGGCGTCCAGATCGGCGACGACGCGACGAAGGTCTTCGACGGCGTCAACCACGCCCTCCTCGTCGGCGCGCGCCCCCGCGGCCCGGGCATGGAGCGCGGTGACCTCCTCGAGGCCAACGGCGGCATCTTCGCCCCGCAGGGCAAGGCCCTGAACGAGGTCGCAGCCGACGACATCCGCATCACGGTGACCGGCAACCCGGCCAACACCAACGCGCTCATCGCCATGAGCAACGCCCCCGACATCCCGACCGAGCGCTTCTCGGCCCTGACGCGCCTCGACCACAACCGCGCGATCAGCCAGCTCGCCGCCAAGCTCGGCGTGCCGGTCACCGAGATCAAGAAGATGACGATCTGGGGCAACCACTCCGCGACCCAGTACCCCGACCTCTTCCACGCCGAGGTCGGTGGCCGCAACGCCGCCGAGGCCGTCGGCGACCAGGACTGGCTGGCCGGCACGTTCATCCCGACCGTCGCCAAGCGCGGCGCGGCGATCATCGAGGCGCGCGGCGCCAGCTCGGCCGCATCGGCCGCCTCCGCGACCATCGACCACGCCCGCACGTGGGTGCAGGGCACGCCCGACGGCGACTGGGTCTCGATGGCCGTGCACTCCGACGGCTCCTACGGCGTGCAGGAGGGGCTCATCTCCTCCTTCCCCGTCACCGTCAAGGACGGCGCGTGGAGCATCGTCCAGGGCCTGGACATCGACGACTTCTCGCGCGGCAAGATCGACGCCTCGGTCGCCGAGCTCGCCGAGGAGCGCGACGCCGTCAAGGGTCTCGGCCTCATCTGAGCCGACCGCTCACGCCGAAGGGCGCCGTCCACCACGAGGTGGGCGGCGCCCTTCGCGTATGCCGTGTGTCCGGGTCAGCGACGCCAGCCCAGCCGGGCGGCTCTCGCCTTGACGGCCTCGGTCAGCGAGGGCGACATGCCCTGCGGCCGCACGTGCGTGCCGCGCAGCCGCCAGTACTTCGCCTCGACGAGCTTCGTCAGCTCGCCGGGGTGGCGCACCCACAGGCGAACGAGCCGGACCCGGTGGACTGCCTTCTGGCGCAACAGGTCCCACGTCGGCACGTCCCGTTCGTAGACGAGCTCGAGGTCGAATCGCTCGTTGACGACGCGGGGTGAGATCCGGGCGCCCACCGTCATGTTGAGCAGGTTGGTGCCGTGGATGACCTGCACCCACATCGGCGGCGCACTCACCTCCCGGAGAGGACCCCACTCGCGTGCGCGGGCGTGCCGGGCGGCATACACGGTGCGCGGCGTCGTCTCGGCGCGGCGGCGCTCGACGAGCGTGAGGAACGGGCTCGAGAGCTGGTCGTAGAGGTAGGTGGCGCCGCTCCGGTCGATCTGGATGCCGCGCGGGAAGTCGACGAAGAGGCCGTCCATCGGTGCGAACTCGCCCTGCGCGGCCGCCATGAAGTCGCGCGCGATGGCGTCGTCGCTGTCGAGGCGGGTCGTCAGGAGCCAGGGCGAAGCGTTGTCCGCCGGGCTGCGCTCGGCGATCGCGCGCCCGAAGATCGACGGCGTCCACCGCTCGTGGCTCCAGACCGGGGTGAACGTGCCCTCGGCGAGAGCCTCGACGTCAGCGCGGAAGTCGTCGCTGCAGCGGTCGTCGAAGAGGACGAGCCAGGTGAAGTCCGCGCCCTGCTGGCTGCGCACCGAGGACCAGCAGGCGTCGACGAAGAAGCCGAGGCGGTAGCGCAGCCACTCCTCCTGCGCCGGGACGTCGGCCGAGAAGACCGCGCTGAAGCGGGTCAGGAGGTAGTGCTCGAACGCCGGGGGCGCAGGGCTCGGCACGGTCGCCCGGTCAGCGCGCGGTGCGGCCGACGGAGGTGCGGTCGGGCACGTCGGCGCGGACGTTGACGGTGGCCGACGCGATGATCACCCCGATGCCCAGCGTCAGCAGGATGACGACGTCGAGGGTGCGGGAGCGGACGTTGAGCCCACCCGCCTTGCGCGAGGGTCGGGCCACGAGCCGGATCAGCGCGCCGAGGAAGAACGCCCCGGCCATGATGCGTCCGCCCCACCGGACGTCGAGGAAGGCGATGACGAGGACACCGACGGCGGCCAGGCCGGCGACGAGGTACCACCAGCCGAGGACGACGAAGCCACTACCCCGCCACTGCATCGGGGCCGCTCAGGCGCCGGACGCGACCGAGGACTCGGCCGCCTCGACGATGTTGGTGAGCAGCAGTGCCCGGGTCATCGGGCCGACGCCGCCCGGGTTGGGGCTGACCCACCCGGCGACCTCGGCGACGTCGAGGGCGACGTCGCCGGCGATCTTGCCGTCGACGCGACTCACGCCGACGTCGAGCACCGCGGCTCCGGGCTTGACCATGGCCTTGGTGATGATGCCGGGCACGCCGGCCGCGGCGATGACGATGTCAGCCTGCCGCACCTCGGCGGCGAGGTCCTTGGTGCCCGTGTGGCAGAGCGTCACGGTGGCGTTCTCGCTCTTGCGGGTGAGGATGAGGCCGAGCGGGCGGCCCACGGTGAGGCCGCGCCCGATGACGACGACCTTGGCGCCCGCGATCGGCACGTCGTGACGGCGGAGCAGCTCGATGCAGCCCATCGGCGTGCACGGGAGCGGGGCCGGCTTGCCGAGCGCGAGCCAGCCGAGGTTCATCGGGTGCAGGCCGTCGACGTCCTTGCTCGGGTCGACGCGCGAGAGCAGCGCCATCTCGTCGAGGCCGGTCGGCTGCTGGACGAGAAAGCCGGTGCATGTCGGATCGGCGTTGAGCTCGTCGATGACGGCCTCGACCTCGGCCTGGCTGGCGGTGGCCGGAAGGTCACGGCGCAGGCTCGTGATGCCGATCTCGGCGCAGTCCTTGTGCTTGGCGTTGACGTACCAGTGGCTGCCCGGGTCGTCGCCGACGAGCACCGTGCCGAGGCCGGGCACGACCCCCTGCTCGCGGAGGCGAGCGACCCGCTGGGTCAGCTCGACCTTGATCGCCTTGAGGGTGGCCTTGCCGTCGAGGATCTGTGCCGTCACGGTGGACATCCTGCCACCCCTGCCCGCGCGGCGTGCTCGCGGCTCAGTCGGCCAGCAGGCGCATCAGCTCGGCGACGTTGCGCTCCCACGTCATGGACTCGGCCCGCGTGCGCAGGGCCTGCCCGCGGCTGACCCGCTCGGTCGGGCACGTGACGAGCGCGTGGAGCGCGTCGGCGAAGTGCACGGTGTCGCGCGGGTCGACGTAGACGCCGTCGGGCCCGAGGTACTCCGGTATGCCGCCGCTGCGGGCCGAGACCACCGGCAGCCCCGAGGCCATCGCCTCGGTGACCACCTGACCGGCCGGCTCCTGCCACTCGACGGGCATCGCGAAGACGTCGGCCGCACCGTAGACGGCGGGCAGCGCGCGCCGGTCGACGAACGGGGTGAACCGCACGAGATCCCCGAGCGGCGCGGCAGCGCGCCGCAGCGCGAGCTCGTAGGCCGAGAGTCCGTCGGCAGGACGGAGCCCGGCCGAGCCGACGACGTGGACCCGGAAGTCTCGGGTGCGCCTGGCCAGCACCTCCGCGGCGGCGACGAGGTGGTGGACCCCCTTGTGCGGCATGACGTTGCCGACGGACAGGATCGTCACCGGCGCACCGGGGACGCGCGGGACGGGCCGGAAGGTCTCGGAGTCGACGCCGTTGCGCAGGACGTGCAGGTTCTCGGGTCGGTGGCCGATCCGGTCGACGATGGTCGCGACGAGGTGGTCGCTGACGGCCACGGTGACGTGGGTGCGTGCGATGACCCGTCGGATCTCCGAGGGGCGCCACGAGCGGAAGACGTCGTTGCCGAGGTGGAGCACCACCTTGCCGCCGAACCGGCGGACGAGCCGGTCGGTCACGGCGCCGGCGTAGTTGTAGACGACGAGAGCCTCCGCGTCGGCGGGGACGGCGTCGAGCGCCTCCCGGTGGAACCGCGCGACGAGCGGTCGGCGCCCGACGGTGACACCGCATACGGCATCGACGCGTCGCTCGAGGTCGGTGAACCACTCGCGCCGGGTCGAGCGCGCCGACGCGTAGCGCACGAGCGTGCCGTCGTCGTAGTCGTGCCGGCGACGGTCGCTGACGACGACGTAGGTGCGGCCACCGAGCGACTCGTGGGCGCGCGCCTGCGCGTTGATCTTCGTCGACATGGCGTTGCCCGTCGCCGTCGAGTACTCCGAGAAGACATAGGCGAGCTGGGCCACCGGGCTGACGAGCGGCACCGTCGCTGAGGACGCGTGCTCGTGCTGCCTCGAGGGGTCCATCGTCCTCACTCCTGCATCGCGCGGGCCCCGAGAACGCGTGGCACGCCGCCACGGTCAGAGCGTACGAGACGCACGAGCCGCACGTGAGCACAACGGACACAACAGGACCGGCCCCGACGTCGGCGACGTCGGGGCCGGGACGGCGGCTCAGCTGGGTGAGACCAGGTCAGGTCAGGTCAGGTCGGCGAGGGGGACGTCGGCATCGGTGAGCCGGTCCCGGTCGACGACGGTGCGGTCGCGCACGAGCCGCTGGACGTCGTCGATCGTGTCCCAGACGTTGACATGCATGCCCGCGAGCACGCGCACGCCGTCCCCCTCGGGCACGACCCAGAACGCCATGAACTCGTTGCTCGACGGCTCGCCGCGCAGCAGCACCTCGGCGTCGGACCCGCGCGGGACGTAGCCGGCGTACTCGAGGCCGATGTCGTACTGGTCGGAGAAGAAGAACGGGATCGGGTCGTAGGTGACGTCCTGGCCCGCCATCGAGCGACCCGCCGCGAGCCCGCCGTCGTGGGCGTTGGCCCAGTGCTCGACGCGGACGTTCGTGTCGAGCGCCGTGGAACGCCAGCTCGCGACGTCACCGGCCGCCCACACGCCCTCGGCCGACGTGCGCAGCGCCTCGTCCGTCGTGATGCCGTTGGCGGTGTCGATGCCGGCGCCCTCGGCAAGCCCGGTGTTGGGCGTGATGCCGACCCCGACGACGACGGCATCGGCCGGGAGGGTGTCGCCGGACGTCGTGACGACGCCCGTCACCGCGGTCTCGCCCTCGATGCGCTCGACGCCGTCGCCGAACCGGAACTCGACCCCGTGCCCCCGGTGTAGCTGCGCGAACCAGCCCCCGACCTGCTCGCCCATGACGCCGAGGAGGGGTGCGGCCTGGGGCTCGATGACGGTGACGCTGCAGCTGGCGTCGCGGGCCGCCGCGGCGACCTCGAGGCCGATCCACCCGGCGCCCACGATGATGATGCGGGCCCCGTCGGTCAAGCGCGCCTTGAGCGCCTCGGACTCCTGCATCTCACGGAGGTAGAGCACGCCGTCGAGGTCCGCGCCGGGCACGTCGAGCGCGCGTGCCGACGATCCCGTCGCGATGAGCAGCCGCTCGTAGGAAAGCGCGTCGCCGTCGGCGAGCGTCAGCACGTGCTGCTCGGCGTCGAGAGACGTGGCGGGTCTGCCGAGTCGCAGCTCGACCCCCTGCTCGGCGTACCAGTCGCGGTCGTGGGTGAAGGCCGACTCCATCTCGTCCTCGCCCTTGAGCACGGCCTTGGACAGCGGCGGCCGCTCGTAGGGCAGCCGGTCCTCCTCCGTCACGAGGACGATGGCACCGTCCGTGTCGCTCTCGCGGATCCCCTCGATGGCCTTCGCCGCGGCGAGCCCTCCGCCGACGATGAGGTATGCCGTGCGCCCCTGCTGTCCGGTCGTGTCAGTGGTCATGTCCACACCTTCACACGCGCGCCCGTGCCCGTCGAGACCCACGCCGTCGGTTCGCTCGGTTCACCACGTGACGTCGCGGCCGAGCTCCCGCATCGTCACGAGCATCGCGTCGTAGCGGGCCCGACCGACCTCGGCGCTGAGCCGGTCCTCGGCCTCCGCGATGAGCGCGAGGGTCTGGTCGACGACGGCATCGCCGGCGGGGGTCCGTGCCACCCAGCGCACGCGGCGGTCCTTCTCGCTCGGGCTGCTCTGCACGAGGCCCAGCTCCTCGAGGGTGTCGACGAGCTGACCGATGGCCTGCTTCGTGACGCCGGCGCGGGACGCGAGGTCGGTGACCCGCAGGCCGTCGGCCGGGATGATCTGGAGCAGCCGCGCCCGGCGACCACCGATCGCCTCGAGGTCCGGGGGCGCGATGGCCCGCATCTCCCGGGACAGCCTGCGCCCCAAGGCATCCGACCAGCGGAAGAGGTGGTCGGGGAGGTCGTCGTCCGCACCCGCGGGTGCGGACGGCATACCTACGCTCTTGCCTCGCGCCATGCTCCGACCCTATCCTCGAAATGGTCAAGACGCTTTACTTTCTGAGGGGGACTCATGTCAGTCGACATCACCGGTGTCACGGCACGGCTGGCCCGTGTCCCCGTCGACGCCGTCACGCTGTCGCCGATCGACTACGACTGGGGCTCGCCCGCGACGGCGGGGCTGTGGCACGCCTCGGCCGCGGGCCCGGACGGCGGCGAGGCCGTGTGGTTCGTCAAGCTGCTGCGCCACCCGCGCCTCTGGCCCGGTCTCGTCCACGTGCCCGAAGGACCCCTCCGCGACTCGTTCGTCGACTTCTTCCCGTGGCGCTTCGAGCTCGACATGACGCTGTCGGGGATCGACGAGGTGCTGCCACCCGGCATGCGGATGCCCGCACTGCACCATCACGAGGTCTTCGACGATGACCACATCGGGCTCTGGTGGGAGTTCGTCGACGAGCGCCGCGGCCCGTGGACGATCGACGAGCTCGCCCGTGCGGCAAGGCTGCTCGGGCGGCTAGCCGCCCGTCGCCGGTCGGGCGCACCCGTCAACGACCGTCTCCCGGAGACGTGCTGGCTCCCCGACGGTGCGGCGCTGCGCTACCTCGTCGAGGGCCGGGTGCTGATCGGGGCCGGCACCGACCTCGCCGACGACGACCTCTGGTCGCGGCCCGCTCTCGCCGAGGCCCTCCGTGACCCGGGGGACCCAGGTCTGCGTGACGAGCTGCGGGAGCTCCTCCCGCTGGTCCTGGACGTCCTCGCCGAGCTCGAGGCCCTCCCCCAGACCTATGCCCACGGTGACGCGAGCATCCAGAACATCCTCATCTGCAACGGCGAGGACGACCTCGTGGTCATCGACTGGGGCTTCGGCTCGCCGCTCGCCGTCGGCTTCGACCTCGGCCAGCTGCTCGTCGGACCCATGCATGCGGGGCTGACCCCGGCGTCCGACATCGCGCGCATCGACGCCGCGATCTTCGACGCCTACCTGGGTGGCCTCGCTGACGAGGGCTACGCCGCCGACCCGGAGGACGTGCGCTTCGGCTACCTCGGGTCCCTCTTCGCGCGCTCGCTCTTCACGGCCCTGCCGACCGTCGAGCTGCGCGGCCCGGACTCGGACTCGCTGCGTCGGACGGCGCGTGAGCGGGTGGTCCTGACCCGGGCCATGCTCGACCTCACGGCTCCGGTCGTACGCCGCCGCCTGGCCCGCGTGGACGCCTGACCTCCCGCAGTCAGGACGTCCAGGCCCGCCAGAGGGCGGCGTACTCCCCGTCCTGCTCGACGAGCTCGTCGTGGCTGCCGAGCTCGGCGACCCGCCCGTCGATGACGACCGCGATGCGGTCGGCGTCGTGCGCCGTGTGGAGGCGGTGCGCGATCGCGACGACGGTGCGCCCGGTGAGCAGCGCGTTCATCGAACCCTCGAGGTGTCGGGCGGTGCGCGGGTCGATGAGCGATGTCGCCTCGTCGAGGACGATGGTGTGCGGGTCGGCGAGGATGAGTCGGGCCAGGGCGATCTGCTGGGCGCGGCCCGGGGACAGCACCTGGTGGCCCGAGCCGAGCTTGGTGTCCAGGCCCTCCGGGAGCCGCTCGACCCACTCGAGGGCGTCGACGGCGCGCAGGGCCTCGCGGACCTCCTCGTCGGTCGAGCCCTCGCGCGCCAGCACGACGTTGTCGCGCACCGACCCGATGAAGACGTGGTGCTCCTGGGTGACGAGGGCGACCTCGGTGCGCAGCTGGTCGAGCGGGAGCGACGTCAGCTCGACGCCGCCGACCGTCACCGACCCGGTGCGGGGGCCGTGGATGCCCGACAGCAGGCGACCCAGCGTCGACTTGCCGGAGCCGCTCGGACCGACGATCGCGAGGCGCTCCCCCGTGCCGAGGTCGAGGTCGATGCCGTGCAGCACGTCGTGACCGGCGCGGTAGGCGTAGCGCAGGTCGGTGCCGACGAGCTCGGGCCCGGTGGGTCGGTCGGCGCCCGCCTCACGGTCGGGCGGGACGGTCGCGATGCCGAGCAGTCGGGTCGTCGACGCGATGCCGACCTGGACCCGGTCGACGGTGTGCACGAGCATGTCGAACGGCCCCCACAGCGCCTCGGTGTAGAGGATCGCCGTGGTGATCTGACCGAGGGTGGCCCAGCCCTGGGCGTAGCCGATGGCGCCGAGGAGCAGCACGAGCACCCGCGGCAGGCTGAAGGCGATGTCCATGACGGCGAAGAGCAGGTTGCGCAGCGTCATCGTGTAGCGCTCGGCCTGGCCGGACACCTCGATGTCCTCGTCGCCGCGACGCAGGCGGTGACGCGTCAGGCCCAGGGCCTCGACGGTGCGGGCGCCCTCCACGGTCTCGGTGAGCGTGGTGTTGATGCGCGAGTAGGTGCCGCCCTCGGTGAGGTAGCCCTTCGGCGCGCGCCCGAGGTAGCGGCGCACCTGGAAGAGCGCGAGCGACATGAGGACGATCGACGGCAACGACAGCAGCGGCGCGTTGCTCACCATGGCGACGAGGGTCAGCACGACGGTGATGCTCGCGATGATGGCCTCGGGCAGCGCCCAGCGCACGCTCTCGCTCATCGTGCCGACGTCGCGGGTGACTCGCGTGACGAGGTCGCCGGAGCTCGCACTCTCGACGCGTGAGAGCGGCAGCCGCAGGATCGCGTGCACGATGTACTCGCGGGCCGTCGCGAGGACACTCTGGCCGAGCACCGTCGAGGAGATCTTGGCCGCGAAGGTGAACGCGCTCTGCACGACGACGAGCCCGGCGACGACGAGCGCCGCGGAGTTGGCCCCGGCCATGGCGGCGTCGACCCGGCCCGCCTCGACGTCGGCGACCGTCGAGTCGACGAGCTCACCGAGCAGACGCGGCACGAGCAGGCCCGCCGTGGCGGCGAGCGCGTTGGCGAGGACGACGGCGACGACGAGGAGCCGCTCCTGCGAGAGGAGCCCGCCGATGAAGCGCACGACGCGTGCGTTGTCGGCGATGGGCAGGCCGGTGCGGGCGTTCATCGTGTCGGCGACGAACTCCTGGGCCCGCCGCTCGCGCAGCAGGTGGCGCCGGTGCAGCGCGCTGAGCCGCTCCCCGACCGAGGCGGACTGCGGCGGCCGCAGCTCGTCGGGCACGGCGGGTGCGTGGATGGCGGAGTCCCAGGTGCGGGCGGACTCGGCTGCGAGCACCTCGGGCAGCAGCGAGACCCACGTGGCGTCCGCGACGTCCGTGGTGTCAGCGATGCCGGCGGCGTCCGGGGCGCCGGTCGTCGCGACCGTGCTGTCGGCGCGGCTCATCGGGACTCCTCGGCGAGGTGGGAGAGGACGGACGGGTCGGCGTCGCCGCCGCGGACGACGACCGAGCGGTAGGCCGGCGAGTCGGCGAGCAGGTCGGCGTGCCGACCGTGGGCGGTCGCGACCCCACCCTCGAGGAGGATGACCTCGTCGGCGTGGTGGAGCAGCAGCGGCGAGGCGGTCATGACGACCGTGGTGCGCCCCGCCCGGTGCTCCCCGAGACGGGACGCGATGCGGACCTCGGTGTGGGCGTCGACGGCCGAGGTGGGCTCGACGAGCACGAGGACGTCGGGATCGGCGGCGAGGGCGCGCATCAGCACGAGCCGCTGGCGCTGACCACCGGACAGCCCCCGTCCGCGCTCCTCGAGCTCGCCCTGCCACCCACCCGGGAGGGCGTCGAAGACGTCGTCGGCGGCGGCGGTGTGCAGCGCCCGCTCGGCCTGCTCCCGCGTCAGCCGGCCGAGCGGGTCGACGGCCGAGCGCAGGGTACCCGCGAACACCTGGGGCGAGGTGTCGCTGACGAGGACGCGACGGCGTACCTCGTCGAGCTCCACGCGGGAGAGGTCGACGCCGCCGACGGTGACGCCCCACGGCTGACGAGCCCGCTCCTCGTCGCGGCGGGCCTGCTCCTCCCGGGCCCTGGCGCGCGCCGAGCGCTCCCGCTTGGCGGCGCGGCCCTTGAGCTCCTCGGGGATCTCGTCGCTGACGAGAGCGCCCTCGTCGCTGGGCAGGTAGCGGCCGAGGCGGTCGGCGAGGGCCGCGGAGTCGTCGGGCACGGCCGAGACGACCATCGTGAGGATGCCCGGTCGGATGGTCGCCCCGGACGTCCCGTCGACGATCTCGGCGCCCGTGTCGAGGCCGGCCGGCTCGTCGGGGTGCACCCACGGCGGGCGCTGCGACAGGACGGCGACGGCCTTGCGCGCGGAGACCACCGAGCGGGTCCACTTCTGGGCGAACTCGACGAAGGTGCGCATCGGCTGGACGAGGAAGAGGCCGTAGCCGAGGAAGCTGACGAGCTGCCCCACCGTGAGCCGGCCCTGCGCGACCTCGCGCGTGCCGAGCCACATCAGGGCGACGACGAAGCCACCGGAGAGGAGGACGCCGACGGACTCGACGGCGGCGAGCCAGCGACCGGCCGAGACGCCGGACCGGCGCACGCGCTGGGACTGCCCGGCGTAGTTGCCGCCGAAGGTCTCCTCACCGCCGATGCCGCGCAGGATCCGCAGGCCGCCGACGATGTCGGTCGCCATCGACGTCAGCTCGGAGTTGCGGGAGCGCTCGACGCCCTGCCAGCGCTGCATCGGCCGCAGCAGCGGCGTGCCGAGGACGACGAGCAGCGGCGCCGAGACGAGCACGAGGACGCCCATGCGCACCGACGTGCTGAGCACGATGGCGGCCACGACGAGATAGGCGGCGAGCTGCGAGATGGCCCGCGTGCTGATCTCCATGAGGGCACCGAACTGGTCACCGTCGCTGCCCGAGACCGACAGCACCTCGCCGGTCGGCGTGCGCCGGGTCAGCACGTGGCCGAGCTGGAGCGCCTTGCGCGTGACGAGCTTCGTCGTGCCGTAGAGGGCGATGAGCCACTCGCGGACGATGACCGTGTGGAAGAGGATGCCGCTGCACGCGCCGACGAGGGTGACGGCACCCAGCACCAGGACCCACTGCATCGTCGCCGACGGGTCGCCCGCGACGATGCCGGTGTCGATGGCGCGGCCCACGATCCACGGCCCGACCGTCTGCGGCACCATCCAGATGAGGGCGACGAGCAGCCCGGCCCAGAACAGGCCGCCGTTCTGCCGCACCATCCACCAGAGGAAGGCCCGCGGCGAGCGGGTGTCGGGCGCCTCGGCGCCTCGGTCGGTGTAGGCCCGGATCGGGGGCGGAAAGTCTCGCATGGCCTGTCCACCCTAGGTCGCGCCGCCGACAGCGCCCCACTTCTTTTCTCCCACGGCAGATGCGTGTCGGGTCCGGAGGGAGGGTCGGGCCGCGCGGCCGACGACGACCGCGCGACCCGAGCTGAGGGGGCCGCTCCGTCAGCCCTCGCCCGCGGCCGCCGCGAGAGCAGTGAGGGCCTGGGTGAAGCACTGTTCGGGCGGGGTCACGAGACCGGCGCCGACCTGGCCCGTGCCCGCGACGCGACCGGCCATGCCGGTGTTGATCTGCGGCAGGATGCCGGTCCGCGCGACGGCGGCCACGTCGATGCCGGTCGGCGTGCCACGGAACTCGAGGATCGGCACCTGGTAGGCCGTGTGCTCGCCGACGGTGATCTCGTACATCGTCTGCGTGGCCCGCAGCGCGAAGGGCACGTCGCCCCCGACGAACTTCACGATCGCCGGCGCGGCGGCCATCGCGAAGCCGCCGATGCCGGCCGTCTCGGTGATCGCCGAGTCGCCGATGTCGGGGTTCGCGTCGTCCGGGCCGTAGGACCCGAGGAAGAGGCCCTCGGGCGTGTTGGCCGGACCCGTGAACCACGCGTCGCCGGTGCCCGACACGCGGATGCCGAAGTCGGTGCCGTTGCGCGCCATCGTCGTCACCACCGAGGATCCCGGGATGCCATGGGCGGCCAGGGTGCTCAGCTTGCAGGCCGGCATACCGAGGTTGAGGAAGAAGTGCTCGTTGGCACCGGAGAAACGCACGGCCTCCGCGATGTCGGTCGACGACGCGTCGGCCGTGATCATCGTCGGGAGCAGCTCGCGCAGGAGCATGAGCGATCCGGCGCGGTTGCGGTTGTGGCCCTCGTCGCCCATCTGGAGCATCTGGGCGATGATCGCCTTGACGTCGATCGGGCCCTGCTGCTCGACGCGGGTGCGCACGGCCTGCTGGAGGATCGGGCCGAGCACGGAGTTCATCCACCGCAGCCGGTCGATGACCTCGGGACCGTAGGCGCCGTAGCGCAGGACCTTGCCGAGCCCCTCGTTGAGCGAGCACCACGACGTGTTGTCGTGCACCTCGTCGCGCAGCTCGTAGACCCACATCGACGGGCTGATGACGCCGGCCATCGGGCCGACCGCGTCGCGGTGGTGGCACGGCTCCAGCGTGATGCCGTCGCCCTTCTCGAGCTTCGCCTCGGCCTCCTCGGCTGTGTCGGCGAGCCCCTCGAAGAGCATCGCGCCGATGAGCGCACCCTTGAGCGGCCCTGAGGCGCGGGCGAACTCGATGGGTGGCCCCGCGTGAAGGAAGGTGCCCCGCTCGAGCCCGAGCACCTCGTGGGCCGGACGGACGTCGACGAGGTCGGCACCTGCCGCGGTCATCCGGCGCAGTGCCTCGGCGTTGGCGGCGTCGCGGCGGGGGTCGGCCAGGACCCGACCGAGCTCGGCCGCCGTTCCCGCCATCGGCGGCTGCCACGAGGCCTCGGTCACCGAGACCGCCTGCGCCCGAAGGGCATCCGAGAAGAGCGAGACCCCGGCCGCTGCGACCGTGACGTCCGCTGCTAGCAGTCCGTGGAGCGGCTCGGCACCGACGTCGGTGGCCGTCCCGGCAACGGGGGCGTATGCCGTGTCGCCCGTCGCGCTCTCCGGTGCCGTCACGTCGTGGCCGAGAAGCTGCAGGGCGCGGCGCGTGGCTGCGGCGTTGGAGAGGAGGACGTCGGCGCCGGCGTCCGCGAGAGCCTGCGCCGACCGGTCGAGCCCCTGCGGGTCGGAGGTGGTGCCGGTGACCGAGACGACGACGGGCAGCTCACGACCGCTCGCGGCGGCGGTCTCGCGGGCAGCACGGACGGCGGCAGCGAGCTCCGGAGCGGGGTCCGCGTGCGCGCCGTGGCCGAGCACGAGATCGAGGAGGAGCACACCGCACGTCGGGTCGGCGGCCTCGACGGCGATGCGGTCGAGGCGCAGTGACGGGTCGATCATGGGGTGGGCGCGCCCGCGGGTCATCGTGTCGTCGCCGAAGTCGATGACGACATGGCCGGGGTCGCGCAGGTCGACGCCCAGGGCGAGCTCGGGCCGCAGCGGGATGTTGGAGCGGATGTCGCCGAGCACCGGACCCGCGACGAGCATCGCCTCGTCGGCGAGGGTGCCGCCGCAGAAGAGACCGCGCAGCGACCCGGAGGACGTCGTGGCCGATCGGGCGCCCGCGGCTTCCCACGTCGGCCAGACCGGCACGTCCGCGCCGACGGCGGTCAGCACCGACTCGACGGCCGCCGTGAGGTCCGGCCGCCCGGCCCCGAGCGTGGCCCAGTGGACCGGCTTGCCCAGCCCGGCGGCATACGCCTCCAGGTCGGCGAGCACCTCGGGAGCGGGAGGCTTGGAGACGACGACGAGCGACGTCGTCTCCGGGTCGGCGGCGAGCGCTGCGAGCGCCTGCTTCGTCGAGCGGGCGGCGACGGCGGACGACAGGTCGCGGCCACCGACGCCGAGGCAGTGGCTGATGCCGACACCTGCGGCGTCCAGGAGGCACATGACCTGCTGGGCGCCCGTGCCGGATGCCGCGACGAGGCCGACGGAGCCGGGTCGCACGACGTTGGCGAAGCCGAGGGCGACGCCACCGACGACGGCCGTGCCGCAGTCAGGCCCCATGACGAGCACGTCGGCAGCGGCGGCCGCGTCCTTGAGCCGCACCTCGTCCTCGACCGGGACGTTGTCGGAGAAGACCATGACCGACACCCCGGCGCGGACGGCGTCGAGCGCCTCGGTGACGGCGTGCTCCCCCGGCACCGAGACGAGCGCGAGGTCGGCGCCCGAGAGGCGGATCGCACCGCCGAGCGTGCGGGCCGTCGGCGCCTCGCCGAAGCCGGCGGACGCGCCTGCGGCAGAACGGCTCTGGGTGAGTGCGGACTCCAGCGCAGCCTGCCCGGCAGCGATGCCGGCCTCGTCACCGCGGATGGCGACGACGAGGTCGTTGGGCGCCGAGCCGGGCACGTCGAAGCCCATGCCGCGGATGACCTCGAGGTTGAGCTCGGTCGCCATCGCGACCTGCGCGGCCTCGACGCCGGGAGCGGCGGCGACCGTGCGTGAGACCTGCATGAGGGTCACGGAGTCGAAGTAGGCGCCGGTTCTCAGCTCGACGTGGTCAGCCACGGTGGAGTCCTTCCTGGGATTCGGGTCTTGGGGCAGGTCGGGGTTCGGGGCGGGGGACGGAATCGAGTGCGTCGACGGCGCGCAGCGCACCGCTGACTCCCGACAGGAGGTCGCGGCCGGAGGTGTGCCCGATGGCGAGCACCCGGTCGACGAGGCCGCCGACGTCGCTTCCCTCCGCTGGGTCAACCAACAGGTTCGACGGTGCGCCTGCCCGGCTCAGGCCCGGTGTGGCGCCGGCCGACCTGTTGGTTGACCCGGGTCCGGAGACCAGACGGGTCACGAGGCGCGCGACGTCCGGGACGGCATACCCCGCCCCCGCGGCAACGAGGAGCGCGGCCGACAGGCTCGTCGTCCACGGCAGCACCGAGCGGACGGCGGTGCGCACCGCCGACAGGGCGCGCCGGGCCGGCGGAGCATCGACCGCGGCCAGGGTGAGCAGGACGCCGCAGAGCGCGTCGTCGCCGCTCGGGGTCAGGCCGCGCCCGACGCCCACGAGTCCGCGGACCCCAGGGTCCGCCGAGCGGCCGGCGAGGGCCGCCGCGGCGAGGTCGTGGGCCAGGTCGCCGAGGACTCCGGGCTCGGGGAGCCAGCCGTCACCAGCGGATCCGCGCGGCGCGGGACGCACTCGCGCCGGCCGGAGCAGCCGGGCCGCGACGACGTCGGCGCGGGGCAGGCGCACCCGCCCCTCCCCGACGACGACGTGGGCGCCGGGCTCGACACCCCAGCGGATCTCGGACGACGGCAACGCGAGGCGGACGCCGATGGGCAGTGCGACGGCGTCGGAGGCGAGCACGGCGAGGACCCGCTCGTGGGCGCCGAGATCGAGGTAGAGGCACGTCGGGAAGGCGCTGAGCACGCGGCAGCGCCGCGGGGTTCCGGCCACCTCGCCCGCCACGAGAGGCGACACCGCAGCCGGCAGCAGCGTCAGGTCGAGGTCGTCCATCCCCGCGCGCACCTCCGTCGTGAGACCGCTGCCGTCCGTGCCGTCCAGGCCCGGACCGGCTCCGTGGCGCTCCGCCTGCCGCGGACCGCTGACGTGACGCTATCGACGGTGGGTAGGGTGCGCTCATGGTGAAAGTTGCCAACGATCCGCCCCTGCCCGAGGGTGACTTGCCAGCCGCGGGGCGCTCCGGCGAGCCCGAGCCCGAGGTGTCCGGCATCTCGCTCCGGCTCATCGCCGGTCTCGCCGCGGCGGCGCACGGCGTCGTCCGGGCCGAGGCCGCACGCCTCGACGTCAGCGTCGACAGCACGACGCCGCTCCGGTCCGCCCTGGGCGACGACGCCCCGGCCCGGCTGACCCACCGGCTCGTGCTCGCCGACGCGGCGGCCCTCGCGGAGCAGGACGGTGACGCAGCGTCGCTCGCCGCCACGGTCGCCGCCCTCGACACCGCCGGAGCCGCAGGGCTCGTCGTCTCCGGGCTGTCGGGCAAGCGACTCGCCGCCCTCGTCAAGGCCGCCGAGTCGACGGGCCTGCCGCTCATCGACGTCCCGCTCGACCACATCGCGACCTTCACGACCGACGTGCTGAGCGCCATGCTCGAGCACCAGACCGCGATCCTGCGCCGGCTCGAGGACGCCGACCGGGCCCTCGTGCAGATCGTCCTCGCCGGCGGCTCGCTCGACGACCTCTGCGAGCAGGTGGTCGGCTTCCTCGACGGCGCCGTGATGGTCACGACGACCGACGGCCGCGTCATCGCCCGCGCCGGTTCGCAGCGCGAGCTCGACAACGCGCTGTCCCTCGAGTGCTTCGACCGCACGGGGCGTCTGCTCACCGAGGCCGAGCCGATGGGCCCGCGCCCCGACGGCCCGACCGCCAACCGCTCTGCCGTACGCATCGTCGCCGGCCACCTCGACCACGGCGTCCTCATGGCGTTCTGCAGCCACCGGCACCTGACGGTCGACGACGTGCGGCTGCTCGAGCGAGCCGCGACGGTCGCCGCCCTCGCCATCACCAAGGACCAGGCCGTCTCGGCGGTCGAGAGCAAGTACCGCGCCGAGTTCCTCCGCGACGCTCTCGCCGGACGTGCCGGCTCCCCCGTCGACGCCGTCGCCCACGCCAGCTCGCTCGGCTGGGACATCGACCGGCCCATGGTCGTCGTCGTGGCCGAGACCGACGAGGACGACGACCGTTCGACCCGCGACGCCGACGAGGTGCGCTTCCTCCAGCAGCGCTTCGCCCGCGCCTGGACGCACGCCGTGGCGGTGCGCGACTCCCGTTCTCCCGTCATGGGATTCAGCCGCGAGGTGGTCGCCCTCATCGGCGTCCCCTCCGGCGCCGAGACCGAGCAGGTCATGCGGATCGTCGGCGAGTACGTCCGGGTCGTGCGGGGCGACGGCGGTGGCGGTCGACGCAGCTTCTCGGCCGGAGTCTCGCGACCCATCACCTCGGTCGCCGGCCTGCCCCAGGCATACGACGAGGCGCTCTCGGCCGTCACCGTCGGACGCCAGATGCACGGCGACGGCGCCACGACCCACGTCGACGGCCTCGGCATCTACCGCCTGCTCGCCCTCATCCCCGACGGCGCCGACCTGCGCCGCTTCGTCACCGAATCGCTGCGCGAGCTGGCCACCGACGACTCACCGGAGTACGCCGGCCTCCGCCAGACCCTGAGCATCCTCATCGACACGAACATGAACGTCGCCGAGACCGCGCGCCTGCTCTTCTTCCACTACAACACGCTGCGTTACCGCATCGGCAAGCTCGAGAAGATCCTCGGCCCGTTCACGACCGACGCCGACCTGCGCCTCACCCTCGCCCTTGCGCTCAAGATCCACCAGATGCGCGGCATCTGACCGTCACACCCCCTTGCGTATGCCGTGTCGCGCGGTTCGTGGAACACGGCACCCCGCGGGGTGTGAGCTTCCACGGCGGGAGCCGGCGGACCGCCGGGAACGGGGGTGACGGCATACGTCATCTCCTGCCAGAGGGGCTCCGTCGGCGTGTATCAACGTTTGACGAACGCAGTCCCCTGTCGTGGGAGTAGTTTTCGGCCATCCCGGAGTGGGACGTGACCCCCATCACCTCATGGGGCAACCATAGGAGTCGGAATGGCTTTGGGCTTGGGCTGGAAACTGCACGGGGACGGCAAGACGATGGGCCCCGACGACGTCGTGGCCCCTGACGAACGACTGGCGTGGGGCAGGACGGTCGGTCTGGGTGCGCAGCACGTCGTAGCGATGTTCGGGGCGACCTTCGTCTTCCCGCTGGTCATGGGTCTCAACGCCCAGCTCGCGATCATGATGAGCGGCATCGCGACGATCTGCTTCCTGCTCATCGTCAAGGGGAAGGTCCCGAGCTACCTCGGCACGTCGGCGAGCTTCGTCGGTGCGGTGGCGGCCATCCGCGCCCAGGGCGGCACCTCCGCCGACGTGACGGGCGCGATCCTCGTCGCCGGCGTCGTGCTCGCACTCGTCGGTGTGGCGATCCACTTCGCCGGGTCCGCGGTGCTGCACAAGGTGCTGCCGCCGGTCGTGACGGGCGCCGTCGTCATGCTCATCGGCTTCAACCTCGCGCCGGTCGTCGCCAGCATCTACTGGCCCCAGGACCAGTGGGTCGCGCTGCTCGTCATGGCGTTCACGATCATCTGCGCGGTCGCCTTCAAGGGCTTCGCGTCGCGCATCGCGGTCTTCCTCGCCCTGATCTTCGGCTACATCATCTCGTGGATCTTCGACAAGGTGTTCGGCCAGATCACGTCCTTCGACGCCGGCGCCGGCAAGGTCACGACGCACTTCCGCACGAACTTCGACAACCTCGCGAGCCAGCCCTGGTTCGGCCTCCCGCCGACGTCGACGACCGGAGCCGACGGCAAGGAGATCGTCGGCATCCACGCACCGTCGTTCTCGGTCGCCGCGATCCTGCTCGTCCTCCCGGCCGTCATCGCACTCATCGCGGAGAACACCGGCCACGTCAAGGCAGTCGCCGAGATGACGAAGTCGAACCTCGACCCCTACATGGGGCGCGCCATCGCGGCCGACGGCATCGGCACCGTCATCGCCAGCTCGGTCGGCGGCTCGCCGACGACGACGTATGCCGAGAACATCGGCGTCATGGCGGCCACCCGCGTCTACTCGACGGCGGCCTACTACGTTGCCGCGGTCGTCGCGATCATCTTCGGCCTCTCGCCGAAGTTCGGCGCGCTCGTGGCCTCTGTGCCGGGCGGCGTGCTCGGCGGCATCACCGTCGTGCTCTACGGCATGATCGGCCTGCTCGGCGCGAAGATCTGGAAGGAGAACGGGGTCGACTTCGGCAACCCGATCAACCTCGTGCCCATCGCGGCCGGCATCATCATCGGCATCGGCGGCGTCTCGCTCGTCTTCACGTCGGACTTCACGCTCGGTGGCATCGCGCTCGGCACGATCGTGACCATCGTGGCCTACCACGCGGCCCGCGCCCTCGCCCCGACAGACCTGCGTGAGCGAGCCGACGCCGCGAGCGGCACGATGATCTCGCTCGGCGAACGGGAAGGGGACTACGGCGACGGCGACGGCATCGACGACCTCTACCAGGACCGCCCGGGCGGACCGGACCTGCGGCGCCACTGACGCATCACGCACCACCGGCCTGTGGGCTCCCGATCTCGGATCGGGGGCCCACGGCCCGTTCAGGGCAGAAGTTGCCAAAAGCCCACGAGCAGCGATGCACAACCATCACTAGTCCCCAGCGGGGGTCGGAAGGCAGGATCAGTTCGGTGAAGCCCGCCCCCTTCGAGCACCACGCACCGCTCACCGTCGAGCAGGCCGTCTCCGTCCTCACCGAGGTCGGGCACGACGGCAAGGTCCTCGCGGGCGGCCAGAGTCTCATCCCCATCCTCAACATGCGCCTGGCCTCCCCGGCGCACCTCGTCGACATCAACCGCGTCGCCGGCCTCGACACCGTCGAGGTGACACCCGAGGCCGTACGCGTCGGCGCCCTCGTGCGCCACGCCGGGCTCGAGCGCTCCGCGGAGGCGTATGCCGCCCTCCCCCTCCTGCGCCAGGCGCTCGTCAACGTCGCCCACCCGGCCATCCGCAACCGCGGCACGACGGTCGGCTCCATCGCCCACGCCGACGCGGCCGGTGAGATGCCCGCGATCCTCGCCCTGACCGACGGGGTGGTCGAGGTGGCGGGCCCGTCCGGGTCGCGCGAGATCGCGTGGTCGGACTTCTTCCTCGGCGCCCTCGAGACGTCGCTCGCGGCCGAGGAGCTCGCCGTCGCGGTGCGCTTCGGCCGCTTCCCGGCCGGCACCGGCACCGCGTTCACCGAGGCGGCCCGGCGTCACGGCGACTACGCCATGGCCGGCGTCGGGGTGGCCTTGACGGTCGCCGACGGCGTCGTCTCCGGCGCCCGCGCCTCGTTCGTCTCCGTCACCGACGTGCCCTCGGTCCTCGACCTCGGACCGGCCCTCGACGGGGTCGAGCCGGGCTCGGGCGCGTGGGACGCGGCGCTCGACACCGCCGCCGAGGCGGTGCGCGGGCACGTCGACCCGGAGGGCGACATCCACGCGAGCGCCGACTACCGCCGCATGCTCGTCACCGAGCTGACCCGTCGGGTCCTCCCCCAGGCCGCCGACCGCGCCCGACGCCCCCCACCGAACGCTGCGTTCGGTAGCGAAAGCGCTGTTAGACCACTGAGTTCGCGACCGAACGCTGCGTTCGGTGAGGAAAGGGGAGGACGATGACCGACCTCGGATCTGATGTTGCCGGCATCACGGAGCGGCTCCACGACGTCACGGTCTCCGTGAACGGCGTACGTCGCTCCGCCGCCGTGCCCGCCCGCCGGCTGCTCTCGGACTTCCTGCGCCACGACCTCGAGCTGACCGGCACCCACGTCGGCTGCGAGCACGGCGTCTGCGGCGCCTGCACCGTCCTCGTCGACGGCCAGCCGATGCGCTCGTGCCTCATGTTCGCCGTCACGGCGCAGGACCACGCGATCACGACCGTCGAGGGCCTCTGCTCGGCGCCCGACGCGCGCGTCGCCCCGACCGGCGAGTCGATGAACCCGGTCCAGCAGGCCTTCGCCGAGTGTCACGGGCTCCAGTGCGGCTTCTGCACCCCGGGCTTCCTCACGACCGTCACGGCCTACCTCGAGGAGAACCCCTCACCGACGAGCGAGCAAGCACGAGAGGCGATCTCGGGCAACCTCTGCCGCTGCACCGGCTACCAGAACATCGTCAAGAGCGTCCTGCGCGCCGCCGAGATCAAGGTCGAGCGGGCGGAGGAGCAGGCGTGACGACCCAGATGTTCGGCGCGCCGATCAGGCGCAAGGAGGACCCTCGCCTCGTCACCGGCGGCGGCCGCTACCTCGACGACCTCGGCCACGACGCCCTCGCCGCCGCCTTCGTCCGCAGCCCGCACGCCCACGCCCGCATCGTCGACATCGACGCCTCCGAGGCGATCGAGGTCGAGGGCGTCGTCGGCATCTACGTCCACGAGGACCTCCCGGGCCGGGTCGGCGAGCCGCTGCCCCTGCTCATCCCGCACCCGACGCTGACCCACGGCCGCACCGGCTACGCCCTGGCCAAGGACGAGGTCAACCACGTCGGCGAGCCGATCGTCATGGTGGTCGCCACCGACCGCTACGTCGCCGAGGATGCCTGCCAGCGCATCCGCGTCACCTACGACCAGCTGCCCGTCGTCGTCGGCATCGAGGCCGCCCGCTCCGGCGAGCTGCTCGTGCACGACGACGTGCCCGACAACGTCGCGGCCCACATGCTCCAGGAGGTCGGCGACGTCGACGCCGCGATGGCCGCCGCCCCGCACACCCTGACGCTCGACCTCGACATCGAGCGCAGCGCGTGCATGCCCATGGAGGGCAAGGGCGTCTACGCCCGCTGGGACCGCGACCGCGGCGAGCTGCGGATGTACTCCTCGACCCAGACCTCGACCGGCGTGCGCGCCGCTGTCGCCGCCAAGCTCGACCTGCCGCTCGCGAAGGTCGAGTGCATCGCCCCCGACGTCGGCGGCGGCTTCGGCGTCAAGATCGTCCACCCGTGGCCCGAGGAGGTCCTCGTCCCGTGGGCCGCGATCCTCCTCGGCCGCCCGGTCAAGTGGGCCGAGGACCGGCGCGAGCACTTCATCAGCGCGGCGCACGAGCGCGGCCAGCTCCAGCGGGTCACCGTCGGCTTCGACGACGAGGGCCACCTGCTCGCCCTCGACGTCAAGCTCTGGCACGACAACGGCGCCTACACCCCCTACGGGATCATCGTCCCGATCATCACCTCGACCCAGCTGCTCGGCCCGTACAAGCCGGGGACCTACCGCTGCGAGTTCTGGTCGCTCTACACGAACACCGTTCTCGTGACGCCCTACCGGGGCGCCGGCCGCCCGCAGGGGTGCTTCGCCATGGAGCGCACGATGGACGCCATCGCCGACGAGCTCGGCCTCGACCGCGCCGAGGTGCGCTCGCGCAACTTCATCCTCCCGACCGAGATGCCGTGGGACCACGGCCTGCTCTTCCAGGACGGCCGCCCGCTCAAGTACGACTCGGGTGACTTCCCGGCCAGCCTCGCAAAGCTCAAGGACCTCGTCGGCTGGGACGACTTCGCCGACTACCGCCGCGAGGCCGAGGCCGAAGGCCGCAAGGTCGGGCTCGGCATCGGCTGCTACGTCGAGGGCACCGGCGTCGGTCCCTACGAGGGCGGCCACATCCAGATCGAGACGAGCGGCCGGGTCAACGTCTCGACGGGCCTGACGTCGCAGGGCCAGGGGCACGAGACCGTCTTCGCCCAGATCGTCGCCCAGGAGCTCGGCGTGCGCATGGAGGACGTCTACGTCACCACCGGCGACACCCGCAAGATGGCGTATGCCGTGGGCACCTTCGCGTCGCGCGCCGCGGTCATGAGCGGCAGCGCCATCGCCCTCGCCGCCCGCAACGTGCGGGCCAAGGCGCTGCGCATCGCCGCCGACGCCCTCGAGGTGTCGCCCGAGGACCTCGAGATCGTCGAGGGCACGGTGCGGGTCAAGGGTGCTCCGGCGACGTCGATGAGCCTCGGCACGGTGTCGGTGCTCTCCAACCCGCTCCGCTACGCGTTCGACGAGGCGGCCAAGGCCGCGACGCAGTTCGCCGGCACCTTCGACCCCGACAAGCCCCCCGTGGCCGACGACGAGGAGCCGGGCCTCGAGGGCAAGGACTTCTACTCCCCCACCCAGGCGACCTTCGCCAACGGCATGCACGCAGCCATCGTCGAGACCGACCCGGTCACGGCCGAGATCAAGATCCTGCGCTACTGCGTCATCCACGACTGCGGCACGATGATCAACCCGATGATCGTCGAGGGCCAGGTCCACGGTGGCGTCGCCCAGGGTGTCGGCGGCGCGCTCTACGAGCGGATGGCCTACGACGAGTCGGGGCAGCTGCTCAACGCGAGCTTCATGGACTTCCTCATGCCCTACGCGTCCGAGGTGCCGACCATAGAGGCCGACCACCTCGAGACCCCGTCGCCGCTGAACCCCTTGGGCATCAAGGGCGCCGGCGAGGCGGGCTGCATCCCCGTGTCCGCCGTCATCGCGTCGGCCATCGAGGACGCCGAGGGCTTCCCGATCACCCGGATGCCGATCTCGCCCTACGACCTCTGGGAGCTGCGCCGCCGCCACGCGGACGGCGAGATCCCGTCCCTGCACCGCACGACCCGCACGACGCACCCGTCATCGAAGGAGCCGACCGCATGAAGATCACCGGATCCGCCACCCTCGCGGCCGACCCGCAGCAGGTGTGGGACGCCTTCCACGACCCGGCCGTGCTCGCGCGCTGCCTGCCGGGCTGCGAGCGCCTCACCGAGCTCGCCCCCGACCACTACGCCATGACCGTGACGGCGGGTGTCGCCGCCATCAAGGGCACCTACGACGGCGAGGTGTCCCTGCGCGACCCGCAGCACCCCGGCTCCTTCACCATGAAGGCCTCGGGTGCGGGCGCGCCCGGCACCGTCGACGCCGACGTCGTGGTGCGGCTCGCACCGTCGAGCGCCGGTGGCACCGACCTGACCTACGACGCGGACGCGTCCGTGGGAGGCGTCATCGGCGGCGTCGGCCAGCGCATGCTCGCCGGCGTCACGAAGAAGATGGCGGGCCAGTTCTTCTCGGCCGTCGACGCCGACATCTCGGGCGTCCGCCCCGCCACCCCGAGCGCCCCCGCGGCCCTCACGCCGACCGCGGCACCCGGCATACCTGCTGGCGCTGCGGCGCCCGGCACCCCGGTGTCGTATGCCGGTCGGCCGGCTCCCACGGGGTCGTTCGCCGGGCGCGAGTACGCCCTCGGCGTCGTCACCGGCGGGGCCGTCGCTCTCGTCGGTGTCCTCCTCGGCTGGGCGATGGGTCGGAGGAACTGACGATGCGTGCCTTCACCGCCGCGGCCGTCCAGGTCGCCCCCGTCCCGGCCCCCCTCAGCGCCGAGACCATCCGGGCCAACCTCGACGCGTGCGTCGACATGACGCGGCAGTGTGTCGCAGCCACCGGGGCCGAGCTCGTCGTGCTCCCGGAGACCGCGACGACGGGCTTCACCCCGGGCTGCTCCAAGGAGGAGCTCTGGGACCTCGTCACCGAGCTGCCCGGACCGATGGTCGAGCCGATCCAGGCCGTGGCCCGTGAGCTCGGCGTGCACGTCTGCGTCGGCACCTACGAGCGCGGGCCCGAGCGTGGCGTCGTCTACAACTCCTCGGTGCTCGTCGGCCCCTCGGGTGAGGTCCTGGGGATCTATCGCAAGACGCACCCGTTCTGCTCCGAGATCGTCAGCGGCGGCGGCTGGGTCACGCCGGGCGACACCGTGACGGTGTGCGACACCGAGCTCGGCCGCATCGGCATGATCATCTGCTTCGACGGCGACTACCCCGAGCTCTCGCGCATCCAGGCGGTCCAGGGGGCCGAGGTGATCTGTCGGCCGTCGGCGCTGCTGCGCTCCGCCGACATCTGGGACCTCACGTCGCGCGCGCGTGCCTACGACAACCACGTCTACGTCATCGGGGCCAACGCCGTCGGTGCCGACCCCGCGGGTGTGCTCTACTTCGGCAACTCGCACATCGTGACGCCGATCGGCCACATCGTGGCCAAGGCTGCGACGCACCCGGGTTGGGTCTCGGCCCGGCTCGACCCGGCCGACGCGCTCTCGTCGCTGACCCCGGGGTCCAACGTCGGGCAGGCGTTCGACCACCTGCGCGACCGCAACCTCGACCTCATCCGCAACCACCGGGCCGAGCTCGAGGGCGTCGCCGAGACGTCGTTCCCGCACGCCCCGATCCACCGCGGCGACGCCGGCTGACCTCCGGCGGCGACCCGGCGCCGATCCGGCGCCGATCCGGCGGCGAGGAACCGACGACCGTTGGTACGCGCCGTCGGGGCTCAGTCCTCCGGGGGCAGCACGATCGCCCGTGGGGTCGACGTGGGCTCGTGACCCCGGCCTGCGTTGGACGTCCAGTCGTAGACGACGGACGTGCGCAGCAGGATGTCCGGTAGCGACCGGTTCTCGCGGCTGACGACGACCCAGAAGAGGACGATCGGGAACATGACGCACGCCGCGGCACGCAAGAAGGCCCGTGCGAGACCGATCGTGCGCCCGCCGTCGTCGACGACCCGAAGGCCGAGCAGGCGGTTGCCGAAGGTGCGGCCCGTCGTGGCCCACGCGACGGTGAGGTATGCCGTGAGCAGCCCGAGCACGAGCAGGAGCAGTCGCAGGCCGCCGGGGTCGGGGAAGTGGAAGGACTGCGGACCGAGCAGGAAGATCGTGCCCGCCCACGCGGCATACATGAGGGCGACGCCGAGGAGGGCGACGACGAGGTCGACGGCTCCGGCGGCCACCCGCGTGACGATGCCGGCGCGGTGCCCCTGGACCGAACGGGCCGGGCCGGGCAGGACGATCCGGGACACCGGGTCCCGGCCGGGGCGCGACGGTGACGTCATGGCGCCGCGCCGTTCATCCGGCTGACCCGGGGATCACGGGTCGGGTGGCGATCTCGGTGGCAGGAACGCCCGGACCCGGCGCCCTCGGCCTGCGCCGGAGCATCCGGTCGACGACGTGCGCGACGCGCTCGTCGGCCCCGACGCCCTGCCAGCGCACCTCGCGCATGCCCTCTGAGGCCATGGCCCCGGACGAGCTCTGGATGATGCCGGGGAGGTCGATCTCCTCGACGACGTACTCGGCGAGGCCGATGAGATCGAGTCTGCCCACGACGGCGTCGAGGTCCAGCCGCTGTGCGACGGCGTTGACGTCGACCCGGTCCAGGATCGCGTCGAGGTCGATGCGGGCGGCGATGGCGTCGATGTCGACCCGGCCGACGATCGCGTCGATGTCCACACCCGAGACGGCACGGTCGAGGTCCACCCGGGCGACGATCCCGTCGATGTCGAGCCGCTCGATGACCGCCCCGATGTCGACCCTGGACACCGCCCGGTCGAGGTCCACCCGGGCGACGATCCCGTCGATGTCGAGCCGCTCGACGATGGCGTCGACGTCGACCCGGGAGACGATCGCGTCGATGTCGACCCGAGAGACGATGGCGTCGATGTCGACCCGAGAGACGGCACGGTCGAGGTCCACGGTGCTCACGACCGCGTCGAGGTCGACGTGGTCGACGACGATGTCGGTGAGGTCCACGACGTCGAGCACTGCCTCGACGACGGCCGCGGCCACCCGTTGGGCCGTCACCTCGACGCGTCGACCCAGCTCGCCCCGTCGCGAGTGCCCACGACGGAGCAGCTCCTGCGACCAGTCCGCGCGCCGAAGCTTGGAGCCCAGGTCGGTCAGGGCCGCGGTCAGCGGAGCCTTGACGACGGCCGTGACCAGCGTCGGTGGCCGGATCGCCTCGACGACGCGGCCGACGGTCTCGACCCCGACCGCGGCCAGACCGAGCACCAGCTCGGCGAGGTCCGAGGCCGTGAGCGGCTCATAGCGCACGACGGTCTCGTCCGTCCCGCCTGCCGTGGTCTCGTCCATGCCTCGTCCTCACGCCTCGGTGCGCCGTGACCCGCGCGGCCGGCGCCGTTGACTCGTTCCGTGTCCAGCATGCGTCCGACTGCCCGCCACCGGCATCACCCCCGACGAGTGAAGGGCCGCCGCCCCGGTCCCCAGCCGCGGTGGCTCACGGCTGGGGCGAGCGCAGTCGAGCGGCTCGGGCGGCGAGGTGCCGACGCTCCGCCTCGTTCGTCGCGGTCGCCGCCGCGCGGTCGAGCAGGTCGGCAGCCGGGCCCGCGTCGCCCGCCATCTCGAGCAGCTGCCCGCGCACCGCGAGCCAGCGGTGCGTCGTGCCCAGCCGGTCCTCGACCTCGTCGACGACAGCGAGGGCAGCCTCCGGGCCCTGCGCCATGGCCACCGCCACGGCCCGGTTGAGCGTGACCACCGGGTTGCCGGTGACCTGCTCGAGCAGCACGTAGAGCGAGAGGATCTCGTCCCAGTCGGTGTCCGCGGCGGTCGGCGCCCGGTCGTGGACCGCGGCGATGGCGGCCTGCAGCTGGTACTCCCCGACGGCCCCGAGCGCCATGGCCCGGCCGAGCAGGTCGAGCCCCTCGGCCACGAGCGAGACGTCCCACCTCGAGCGGTCCTGGTCGGGCAACGGCACGAGCGCTCCCGAGGCGTCGCTGCGCGCCGGGGTGCGCGCCTCGAGCAGCAGCATGAGCGACAGCAGGCCCAGGGCCTCGGGGTGGTCGGGAGACCCGTCGACGAGCATCCGCGTCAGCCGGATCGCTTCGCGGGACAGTGAGGTCCGCTGCAGCGTGTCGCCGTGGGTGCTCGCGTAGCCCTCGTTGAAGACGAGGTAGAGGACGTGGAGCACGGAGCGGGCACGCTCCTCGCGGTCAGCACCGGACGGCATACGAAAGCCTGCGCCGGAGGCGCGGATCGTGGCCTTGGCGCGGCTGATCCGCTGTGCCATCGTCGCCTCCGGCACGAGGAAGGCCTGGGCGATCTCGGCGGTCGTCAGACCGCCGACGGCGCGCAGCGTCAGCGCGATCGCCGAGGCCGGGGTCAGCGACGGGTGGCAGCAGAGGAAGAGGACCGTGAGGCTGTCGTCGTGGTCGACGGCGTCGTGTGCCGGGACCTCCCAGGCGATGACGCGCGCCTCGCGCTCGCGCCGGGCCGCGTCACTGCGCCACAGGTCCACGAGCCGCCGCGAGGCGGTCGTGACGAGCCAGGCACGCGGCTCGTCCGGAAGCCCGTCGACGGGCCAGCGCCGGGCTGCGACGAGCAGTGCCTCCTGGACGGCGTCCTCGGCGGAGTCGAAGTCGCCGAACCGGCGGCTGACGATGCCGACGACCTGCGGCGCGAGCGTGCGCAGCAGGTCGTCGACGGCGGGTGCAGAGGTCAGCGGGTGCCGCCCGCGGTGCGCAGGAAGGCGTCCATCTCGTCGGTGTTCGCGGGCGCCTCCTCCATGACCTGGCGCACGTGGATCGGCTGCCGGGTGGGCACGCCACCGCGCCCCGGCACCGCCGACATGAGCGACGCGATCTCGAGGGCGCGCTCCTCCGAGTCGACCTCGACGACCTGGAAGCCGGCGAGCCACTCCTTGAACTCCTGGAACGGTCCGTCGGTGACGACCGGCGCCGCGCCGTCGGACCGGACGATCTTGGCGAGGTCGGGGCCCGTGAGGATCGTCGACGAGACGAGCTCGCCGTTGGCCTCGAGCTCGCCGACGAGCCGCTCGTAGTAGTCGAGGTGGGCCTGGACCTCCGCCGGGGTCCAGTCGGACATCGGGGCCGGGTCGTCGCCGGCCTGGAAGTCCACGCCGATGAGGTACTTCGCCATGTCTCACTCGCTCCTTCGTCGTGTCGTGCCAGCGTGGCACGCTCACCCGGAGGACGGAGCGGAGGGCTCGCCCTCGACATCGACGCGGCCGTCAGGTCGGTTCTGGCGAGGGTTGGGCGAAGGGTTGGGCGAGGGTTGGCGCGGAACCGGGCAGGTGTTGGCAGCATGTGCCAACGCCCCGGGAGGCGTCGCGCCGGTTGAATCCTCACCATGACAGCAGGCACCGCCGCACGCCGCCGGATCCGCATCGGCATCGACACCGGTGGCACGTTCACCGACGTCGTCGCGCTCGACGAGGACTCGGGCGAGCTCGTCACGACGAAGACGCCCTCGACGCCGAGCAACCCTGCCGACGGCTTCCTCGCCGGCGTCCGCAAGGTCCTCGACCTCATGGAGGCGAGCGGTGACGACATCAGCGCCGTCTCGCACGGCACGACCGTCGCGACGAACAAGCTCCTCGAGGGCAAGGTCGAGGCGCTCGGCTTCATCACGACGGAGGGTTACGAGTTCATCCTCGAGATCGCCCGCCAGGCGGTCCCCGACGGCTACGGCAACTCCTACTTCTGGGTCAAGCCCGCCCGCATCGTGCCGGCCGACTACGTCAAGACGGTCGGGGGCCGCTTCGACTTCGAGGGCAACGAGATCCGCCCGTTCGACGAGGAGCGCGCCGTCACGGTCGCCCGCTGGTTCAAGGAGCGCGGCATCACGACGATCGGCGTGTGCTTCCTGCACTCCTACGCCGACGACAGCCACGAGCTCGCGATGCGTGAGGTGCTCCGTCGCGAGCACCCGGACGCCGTCGTGTCGATCAGCTCGGAGGTGCTGCGCGAGTACCGCGAGTACGAGCGGTCGATGACGACCCTCGTCGACGCCGCGGTCAAGCCCAACGTGTCTCGCTACGTCGCGAACATCCACCACCGGCTCGACGAGTTCGTCGGCAGCACCGAGAAGCTGCCCTTCTACATCATGAAGTCCAACGGCGGCGTGCTCTCCGCCGACGAGGTCGTGCACCAGCCGATCACGACGGTCCTCTCGGGTCCGGCCGCCGGGGCGCTCGGCGCCGGCCTCATCGCCGGTCGGGCCGGCTTCGACAAGGTCCTCACGTGCGACGGCGGTGGCACCTCGACCGACGTGTCCGTCGTCCTCGCGGGCGAGCCGACCCTGACGACCGAGGGCACGGTCGGCGCCTACCCGAGCAAGATCCCGATGATCGACGTCGTCACTGTCGGGGCGGGCGGCGGCTCCATCGCGTGGATCTCCCCCGAGGGCTCGCTCAAGGTCGGCCCGCAGTCCGCGGGCGCCGACCCCGGTCCCCTCTGCTACGCCAAGGGCGGCACCGAGCCGACGATCACCGACGCCCACGTGACGCTCGGACGCATCCCCCCGCACCTGCTCGGCGGCGAGATCCCCCTCGACGTCGAGGCGGCCCGCACCGGCGTCGCCGCACTCGCGGACCGCCTGGGCCTCGACTTCGAGCGCTGCGCGACCGGCATCCTCGAGATCTCCGCGTGGAACCAGGCCAACGCGCTGCGCCAGGTTTCGGTCAAGCGCGGTCTCGACGTGCGCGACTTCATGCTCGCGACGTTCGGTGGCTCGGGATCGCTGCTCGCGTGCCGCCTCGTCGACATCCTCGGCCTCGCCGGCGTCGTCGTCCCGCAGAACCCCGGCAACGTCTCCGCCTTCGGCCTGCTCACCGTCGACGTCAAGAACGACTACGTCCAGACGTCCGTCGCGCGCCACCACGCGCTCGACCACGCCGCCGTGCAGAAGACCTTCGACGACCTCACCGCGAAGGCCGCGAGCGCCCTCGACGGCGAGGGCTTCGCGCGCGAGAGCCACCGCTACACGCGCACCGTCGACCTGCGCTACTTCGGCCAGGCCTACGAGGTCCGTGTCGCCGCGCCCGAGGGAGAGGTCGACGAGGCGTATGCCGCGGGCGTCGCCTCGCGCTTCCACGACGAGCACCGGGCGCTCTACGGCTACGACTTCCGGAACGACCCGACGCAGCAGGTCGAGTGGGTCAACCTCCGCGTCACGGGTGTCGGCCCGATCACGCGCCCGGAGCTGCGTGACCTCGCGCCGTCGGAGGGCGCGGCCGACGTCCGCGAGCGGGCCCACCGCAGCGTGCGCCCGGTCTGCTTCGACGCCGACGCCGGCTACGTCGACACGGACGTCTGGTGGCGACCCGACCTGCTCGCCGGCGACACGGTCGAGGGCCCAGCGGTCATCGAGGAGTTCGGATCGACGGTCCCGGTGCACCCCGGCTTCGTCGTCCGTGTCGACACGCTCGGCAACCTCGTCATCACCCGGTCCACCGCCGCGCCGACGACCACCTCGACGACCACCCCGGAGGCCTGACATGTGCTTCTCCTGCCAGACCGCGGCCACCCGGCTCGCCCCCGTCGACGCCGCCACCGGCTCGCAGCACCCTGAGGTCTCGGCCGCCCACGACGGCGCGGCGGTGAACCCTGCGGGGCTCCCCACGGCATACGAGCACGGCAACCGCCTGACCCCCGAGGGCACGACCGTCGACCCGATCCTCGTCGAGATCGTCGAGGGCACGCTCGCGAGCGTCGAGATGGAGGTCGAGACGGCCATTGCCCGCACGTCACGCTCCCCCATGATCCGCGACGCCCACGACTTCCGCGCCGGCATCCACGACCGCCAGCTGCGCAAGCTGACGGGTCGCTCGTACAGCGCGCTCGTGCACCCGATCGCGCGCGACTTCCCGCTCGACGAGATGAGCGAGGGCGACGTCTTCTTCCACAACGACGTCTACGAGTCGGAGGGCGGCATCGGCCACCTCCCGGACCTCTGCGTCACCGTGCCGGTCTTCTCCGGCGGAGAGGTCGTCGCCTTCGTCCAGGCGTTCGGCCACCACGACGACATCGGTGGCGCCGTCCCCGGCTCGATGCCGAGCAACGCCCAGACGGTCTTCGAGGAGGGCCTCTCGGTCCCGCCGATCAAGCTGTGGGACAAGGGAGTTCCGAACCAGGCGGCGCTGCGCATCATGACGCGCAACAGCCGCATGCCCGACAGCCTCGCTGCGGACCTCGACGCCGAGTGCTCGGCCTGCCTCATGGGAGCCCGTCGCCTCGGCGAGCTCTTCGAGCGTTACGGCCGGGACACGATCGAGGCCGCCTTCGACGCGATCCTCGACAAGACGACCGAGACCTACCGCCGCGAGATCCTCAGCAAGATCCCCGACGGCACGTACGTCTGGGAGGACTACGCCGAGCACGACGGGGTCGACGAGCCGAAGCTGCACACGCAGCGGATCACCCTGACCAAGCAGTCGACCGGCGGCCCCGGCCCCGGTGACGGCGGCCCCAAGCTGATCATCGACTTCACCGGCACGGCGCCGCAGGCCAAGGGCCCGATCAACCACTGCGGCGACTACGTCGGCGGCAACTTCCTCAAGAAGTGGCTCGCGCCCATCCTGCGCAACCTCGCCGACACCCCCGAGCGGATGGCCGAGCTCGACGTCAACGAGGGCATCGTGCCGCTCATCGAGATGAAGTTCCCCGAGAAGGGCACGCTCCTCACGCCGATCTACCCCGCGCCGACGAACGCCCGCACCTTCGTCATCCTGCGCCTGCTCGGCGTCCTCGCCGGCGTCGTCGCCAAGGCCGTCGACGGCAAGATGCCGGCCGACCAGGAGACGATCCGCTACACCGGCGTCTACGGCAAGGACCGCGACGGCAACGACTACCTCATGCGTGAGGTGCTCGGTGGCGGCTCCGGTGGGCGCTACTACGCCGACGGCGAGGACACGATCCACGTCGTGCCCGACAGCCGCAACCTGCCGACCGAGTTCACCGAGAGCCGGTTCCCGTTCATCGTCGAGCGGCTCGGCCTCGCCGTCGACTCCGGCGGCGCCGGGCGGCACCGCGGTGGCCTCGGCTACGAGAAGCACATCCGGATGCTCAAGGACGCCCACTTCATGTCGATCGCCGACCGGTCGATCCTCGCCTGCTGGGGCGTCAAGGGCGGCAAGGCCGGTCGTCCCTTCGAGGTCACCGTCGACGTGGGCGGTCCGGAGGAGCGCACCGTCGACGCCCTCGCCGACGCCGAGGTCGTCAAGGCCGGCCAGGTCATCCGCATCCGGACCACGGGTGGCGGCGGCTGGGGCGACCCGCTCGACCGGCCCTACGCCGAGGTGGAGCGCGACCTGCGCTGGGGCAAGGTCTCCTTCGAGGGCGCGCGCCGCGACTTCGGCGTCGTCGCCACCGGAGACCTCGACGAGCCCGTCATCGACGCCGCCGCCTCGGATGCCTTGCGCGAGCAGCTGCGCGGCGACCGCGCGGCCGAGCAGCCCTTCTTCGACCGCGGCCCCGGCTACGCGACGCTCGCCGCCGGACAGACTGCGGCAGATGTCGACTGGGTCTGACCGTGACGACGGTCCTCGTGATCGGCGCGGCCGGCAAGACCGGCCGCGCCGTCACGCGCTCCCTCACGTCACACGGCGTCACCGTGCGCGCTGCCGTGCGATCGCCGGAGCGGGCCGAGACAGCGTATGCCGCTGGGGCCCGGTCGATCTCGGTCGTTGACCTCGGCTCCGGGCTCGGTCTCGACGACGCCGTCGACGGGGTCGACGGCGTCTATCACTTGGCGCCCAACGTCCACCCCGACGAGGTCGCCATCGCCGACCGCGTCGCCGGTGCTGCAGTTCGGGCCGGCGTGGCCCGATTCGTGTTCCACTCGGTGCTGCACCCGCACGACCCGTCGATGCCGCACCATCTGCGCAAGGCGGAGGCCGAGAAGGTCGTGCGCACCCACCTGCCGGGGGCCACGGTGCTCCGCCCGGCGGCATACCACCAGAACCTCGTCGATGCGGCCCACGCCGGCCGGATCGCGGTCCCCTACTCGCTCGACACCCCGTTCACGAACGTCGACCTCGACGACGTGGCCGAGGTCGCTGCGACGGTGCTGGCCCGCCCCGGGCACGAGGGCGTCACCTACGACCTCGCCGGGCCCGAGGTGCTCTCGGTGCGCGAGCAGGCGCACGTCGCCGCCGACGTGCTCGGGCACCCCGTCGAGGCCGTCCGCGTGGAGCTCGCGGAGTGGGTGGCCGGGCCCGGCGCCTCGCTCACGCCCCAGGCGTGCGACGACCTGCTGGCGATGTTCGCCTCCTACGACCGCGGCGGTCTCGTGGGCGAGGCCGCTCCCCTGCGCCGGTTGCTCGGCCGCGAGCCGCGCTCGTGGGCCGACGTCCTCACGCACACCTGACCGTCGCCGGACCGTCCGCCGCTCAGTCGATGTCGCGTTCCTCGATGGTCTGTCGGACGGTGTTGGTCGGGGTCGTCGCGCCGCTGGGGCGCTCCTCGCGGGTGATGATGCGCTTGCGGCGGGTGCCCTTGCTCCCGTGCCAGATGAGCGCCGCGCCCGCGATCATGAGGATGACGCCGACGATGGGCAGGCTGATGACGGACGTGTTGGCCCGCACCGCGAAGGTCAGGATGGCCCCCACGACGGCGAGCAGGACTCCGACTCCCACGGTCCCCCACCTCTCGGTTCGGTCGGCGGCGCCCCGGACGGCGCCCCCTCGGACATTATGTTCCTCGTACCCGCCCGACCGGTATGCCGGGCGTGGTTCGTGACGGCGCCCACCCGCCGGCTCGGCACTTTCGCGCGCTGCACCCGACGGCATACATCTGCCAATGTCGGGGGTCGCGTTGGGCAGGAGGTGACAACGCGCCCGCTCGGCCGCGCTCCCTAGGCTCACGCCATGACGACCGAGGACGCGCCGTGAGGGTGCTCGTGGCGCTGGGCGGCAACGCCATGACCGGGCCCGACGGCAGCGCGGCTCCCCAGGCCCAGCGCGAGGCCATCGCCACCGCGAGCCACCACCTCGCCGAGCTCGTCGCCGCCGGGCACGAGGTCGTCATCACCCACGGCAACGGGCCACAGGTGGGCAACCTCCTCGTCAAGAACGAGCTCGCCGCGAGCGTCGTGCCGCCGGTGCCGCTCGACTGGTGCGGCGCGCAGACGCAGGGGACCATCGGCTTCACGCTGCTCGACACCCTCGAGGCCGCCTTCGCCGCCCGTGGCCTCGAGCGTCGCGTCGCTGCGATCATCACCCGCACGCTCGTCGACGCCGACGACCCCGGCTTCACGCACCCGACGAAGCCGATCGGACGTTTCCTCCCGCGCGAGCAGGCGCAGACGCTCATCGACCACGGCGAGCGCTGGGAGGACCGCGGCGAGAAGGGCTGGCGCCGCGTCGTCGCCTCGCCCCAGCCCGTCGAGGTCCTCGAGACGCACACGCTGCACACGCTCCTCGCCGCCGGTTACGTCGTCGTCACGGCCGGCGGCGGTGGCATCCCCGTCGTCCGCGCCGACGACGGCAGCGTCCACGGCGTCGAGGCCGTCATCGACAAGGACCTCACGGCGGCGCTGCTCGCGCGCGCCGTCGACGCCGACGTCCTCGTCATCGCCACCGACGTCGCGCACGCCGTCGCCGGCTGGGGCACCCCCGAGGCCCACGACATCGAGCACGTCACGCTCGAGCAGATGGAGGCGTATGCCGCCGCCGGCCACTTCGCGTCCGGCTCGATGGGCCCCAAGGTCGAGGCCGCCCTGCGCTTCGTCCGGTCGGGCGGGTCGCGATCGATCATCACGGCCCTCGACCAGCTCGCCGCCGCCGTCGACGGCCACGTCGGCACCGTCATCGAAAACCCTGAAAGAGAAAGGTGATTCACGTGCCCGAAGCCATTGAGGTGCGCAAGGTCCCCATCCACTCGGTCGCCGACGCGTCGGAGCTCGCCACGCTCATCGACGACGGTGTCATGGAGGCGAGCCGCGTCATCGCCATCATCGGCAAGACCGAGGGCAACGGCGGCGTCAACGACTACACGCGGATCATCGCCGACCGCGCCTTCCGCGAGGTCCTCGTCGAGAAGGGCGCTCCGGCCGACCAGGTCAAGCAAGTCCCGATCGTCTGGTCCGGTGGCACGGACGGCATCATCAGCCCGCACGCGACGATCTTTGCCACCGTCCCGGCCGACCGGGCCGAGCAGTCCGACGAGCCCCGGCTGACCGTCGGCTTCGCGATGAGCGAGCCGATCAAGCCCGAGGAGATCGGCTACGTCGCGATGGTCGAGAAGGTCGCCGACGCCGTGAAGGTCGCCATGGAGCGCGCCGGCATCACCGACCCGGCGGACGTGCACTACGTCCAGACCAAGACACCGCTGCTGACGATCCACACGATCCGCGACGCGAAGTCGCGCGGGCACCAGGTCTGGACCGAGCACACGCACGAGTCGATGGACCTCTCCAACGGCACGACCGGCCTCGGCATCGCCGTCGCCCTCGGTGAGATCGAGATGCCGACCGACGCCGACATCATGCACGACCGCTCGCTCTTCTCGTCCGTCGCCTCGTGCAGCTCGGGCGTGGAGCTCGACCAGGCGCAGGTCGTCGTCGTCGGCAACACCAAGGGCATCGGTGGCCGCTACCGCATCGGCCACTCGGTGATGCAGGACGCGCTCGACGCCGACGGTGTGTGGGGCGCGATCAAGGACGCCGGGCTCGACCTGCCCGAGCGCCCGCACAGCAGCGACATCCAGGGCCGGCTCGTCAACGTCTTCCTCAAGTGCGAGGTGAGCCAGGACGGCACCGTGCACGGTCGACGCAACGCGATGCTCGACGACTCCGACGTGCACTGGCACCGCCAGATCAAGTCGGCCGTCGGCGGCGTCACCGCCTCGGTGACCGGTGACCCGGCCGTCTTCGTGTCCGTGTCGGCTGCCCACCAGGGCCCTGACGGCGGCGGCCCCGTCGCCGCGATCGTCGACCTCGGCGAGGGCGAGCCCACCGGCTACCGCTGGACCCGCTGAACCGCTGAACCGCTGAACCGCTGACGCGCCGCCACCACCGTCGAGAGGCCACGGATGGCCCGGTGGGCGCAGTCGAAAGGCCAGTTCCCCGTGAGGAGAACTGGCCTTTCGACGTTCCCAGAGGGGCCGGACGTGGCCCCTCGACGGTGTCAGTGGGCGAAGTGGCGCGTCCCCGTGAAGTACATCGTCACGCCGGCCGCCTTCGCGGCCTCGATGATCTCCTCGTCGCGGATCGAGCCGCCGGGGGCCACGACCGCGCGGACGCCGGCGTCGAGCAGGATCTGCAGTCCGTCGGCGAACGGGAAGAACGCGTCGGACGCGGCGACGGAGCCACGGGCCCGCTCCTCCCCCGCGCGGCGCACGGCGAGGTAGCACGAGTCGACCCGGTTGACCTGACCCATCCCGACGCCGACCGCCGCGCCGTCCTTGGCGAGCAGGATCGCGTTGGACTTGACGGCGCGGATCGCGCGCCAGGCGAACTGCAGGTCGGCGATCGTCGCGTCGTCCGCGGCGTCGCCGGACACGAGCCGCCAGTTCGCGGCGTCGTCGCCGCCGGTCACCGCGTCGCCCTCACCGCGCACGACGGCGTCGACCTTGTCGACGGTCTGCACGAGCAGGCCGCCGCTGATGGCACGCGTCTCGATCGGGTCGGCCGCCTGCGCCATGCCGGCGGGCAGCCGCAGGACGCGGAGGTTCTTCTTGGCCGTGAGGATCTCGAGGGCCTCGGGCTCGTAGTCGGGCGCGATGATCACCTCGGTGAAGACCGGCTTCGCAGCAGCCGCCATCGCAGCGGTGACGGTGCGGTTCGCCGCGATGATGCCGCCGTAGGCGCTCACCGGGTCGGTCGCGTGGGCCCGCTCGTAGGCCTCCTCGATGCTGCCGCCGACGGCGATGCCGCACGGGTTGGCGTGCTTGATGATCGCGACGGTCGGCTGGTCGCCGTGGTCGTGCGCGGCCCGCACGGCGGCGTCGGTGTCGACGTAGTTGTTGTAGGACATCTCCTTGCCGTGCAGCTGCTCCGCGCTGGCCACGCCCGGGCGCCAGTGGCGGTAGAGCGCGGCGCTCTGGTGGGGGTTCTCGCCGTAGCGGAGCGCTGCCGAGCGGTCGAACGTCGTACCCGTCCAGGCCGGGAAGCCGGTGCCGTCGCTCGTGTCGGCGACGACGTTGCCCATCCAGTTCGCGACGGCGTTGTCGTAGCTCGCCGTGTGGACGAAGGCCTCGGCCGCGAGGCGGCGACGCTCGGTCAGCGTGAAGCCGCCGGCCCCGAGGGCCTGCGTCACGTGGGCGTATGCCGCCGGGCTCGTCACGATGGCGACGCTCGCGTGGTTCTTGGCCGAGGCGCGCACCATCGACGGACCGCCGATGTCGATCTGCTCGACGCACTCGTCCTCGCTCGCACCCGACGCGACGGTCTCGCGGAACGGGTAGAGGTTGACGACGACGAGGTCGAAGGCCTCGACGCCGAGGTCGGCGAGCTGCTGGACGTGGTCCGGGTTGCGCGTGTCGGCCAGGATGCCGGCGTGCACCTTGGGGTGCAGCGTCTTGACCCGGCCGTCGAGGCACTCGGGGAAGCCGGTCAGCTCCTCGACCTGCGTCACGGGCACCCCCGCGGCGGCGATGGTCTTCGCCGTCGAGCCGGTCGAGACGATGGCGACCCCGGCAGCGTCGAGGGCCCGGGCCAGCTCGTCGAGACCGGACTTGTCGTAGACGGAGACGAGGGCCCGCTGGATCGGGCGGCGGCCGTCGGTGTCGGTGGACGGCGCGGCGGACGGGGCAGCAGTCATGGGGTGCACTCCTGGTTCGGTGACATCGGTCGCGGCGTATCCGGTCGGTCTGACCGAAAAGCATCCGTTCTCGCGAGGCACCCAGGCGGTCGATGCTCCCGACGTCACTCCCCGGTGGTGTCCCACCCGCGCCAGTCGTGTGCGACCAGCGTAGCGGTCAGTGCCGCCCGATCCGAACTCGTCGTCCTTCGACGGCGAAGCCCTCACGCGCCAGTCGGCTCACGACGTCGACGAGCAGGTCTCGCTCCTGGACCTTGATCCGCTCGTGCAGGCTCTCCTCCGTGTCGTCGTCCTCGACCACCACGACCCGCTGCTCGATGATCGGACCGGTGTCGACGCCGGCGTCGACGACGTGGCACGTCGTGCCGGTCACCTTGACGCCGTAGGCGAGGGCGTCGCGCACGCCGTGGGCGCCGGGGAAGCTCGGCAACAGGGCGGGGTGGGTGTTGATGACGGGCTGCGCCCCGAGGGTCGCCCGTCCGAGGATCCGCATGAAGCCTGCCGTCACGACGAAACGCGGTCCGGCCGCGGCGACCTGCTCGGCGAGGGCGCCGTCCCAGGCGGCTCGGTCCTCGAAGTCGGCGGGCCGCACGACGAACGTCGGTATGCCGGCCCGTTCAGCCCGCTCGAGCCCCGTGCACGGGCGATCGGCCCCCACCGCGGCGATCCGCACGCCGTAGTCCGGGTCGGCCGAGGCGTCGACGAGCGCCTGGAGCAGGGTGCCGGAGCCGGAGACGAGGACGACGACCGGCACCGGGTCACCAGCGCCACCACCGTCAGTCCGTGTCGATGCGCGGGCAGCGGCGTTCGTCATGGCGCGAGTCTAGGGGCCCTTCGGGGGCCGAGCCCGTCACCGGGGTCGCACCGTGAGCGTGGCCGCCCGGCTGTTGGCGACACCTGCCTCGTTGGTGAACACGGCGCGGTACCGGGTTCCCGTGACAGTGGGCGTGACGCCGGTGACGACGAGCCGCGTGGAGTGAGCGCCCGCGATCGGCACCCACGTGCGGCCGCGGTCCCTCGACCTCTGCCACGTCACAGTGGGTGCTGGTGCCCCGCCCGCCGCGGCCGTGAACGTCGCGGTCGCGCCGGACCTCACGGTGACGTCCTGTGGCTCCGACGTGACGCCCGGCGCCAGTGTGCGCACGGTGAGCACGGCCACACCGGTCACGGCGGAGCCGCCGACGTTGGTGAACTCGGCCCGGTACCGCGTCCCGGACTGGGAGGACCGGAGGTCGGTGAGAGTCAGCTGGGCGGTCGTGGCGCCGGCGATCTGCGTCCACGTCACGCCCCCGTCGCCCGAGCTCGACCACTGCACGCTCGGTTGGGGGTCGCCGGAAGCCGCAGCCATGAAGGTCGCCGTGCCTCCAGCGAGACCGTTGGTGCTGCTGGGTGAGGTCACGACACGTGGCGCAGCAGGAAGGACCGTCAGCGTGACGATGCCCGAGTTCGCCGTCCCCGTGGCGTTGGTGTACCTGACGACGTACTGCTCACCGTTCTGGGCGTACGTCACTGCCGGCAGCGTGAGGCTCGGGCTGGTGGCATCGGGGATCGCCGTGAAGGTCGGTCCCGCCGTGACGTGGTACCACTGCGCGGTCGGGGCCGGGTTGCCCGTCGCGCTCGAGGCGAAGGTCACCGACTCGCCGGCGGTCACCGTGGTGTTCGCCGGGACGAGACCCATGGAGGGCGCCACGGCCGCCTCGACGACCAGGCTCTGCTCGGAGGCGGTCGCCGCGAACACCGCGTTCGGCGAGGTGCGGATGACGAGACGGTACGTGTCGGCCGGGAGACCCTCGAGGGTCCGTGCCACCAGCCCGTCCGCGTTCACTGCCTGGTTGACCACCTGGAAGTCCGGCCTGTCCGTCTGGTTGGCAGAGCGGAAGAGCTGGAAGTCCACCCGGGCCCGGGTGATGTCGCCCGGGTGGCCGTCGTCCACCTGACCCAACGTGGCCGTCATGACGGCGAGCCCGGGCGCGGTCACCGCTCGGGTGGTGCTGGTCAGTGTGGCGTCCTCCGGGGTGACGGTGGTGGCCCCGCTGTAGCCCAGGACGTAGTGGTCGCTCGAGTAGCCGCCGCAGCCGTTCAGCGGGTAGCTGCCCGGCTCCGCCGTGACCTCCCCGGTCGCAGAGACGAGACCGATGAGCCGCTCGCATCCGGAGAGCGTGCCGGTGATCCCGTCGAGGGCGAGGGGCTCAGGGATGAATGGTGACAGCGAAGGCGCCAGGTCCGAGTACTGCAGTGGTCCGTCGCTCACGGTGATGAGGAACGCGCTCGGCCTGACCTGGAACGCCCTGCTGACCGGGGTCGCCGCCGGGAAGACACCGTCCCCCGCCTGCGAGGCCGTGATGCTGCACGTGCCCACTCCGGTGGCGGTGACGGTGCCCGAGTCGAGCCGGCACACGCTCTGCGAGGCGGGGTCGACGGAGAGCGTGACGGGCAGCTGAGACGTCGCCGAGGCACGGACGCCCTGGGTCTCGTAGGGTCGGCCGTAGATGCTGCTCCGCGTGAACTGCATGTCGGCGGGCGTCTCGAAGCCGATCGTGTTGGTCGGTTCGGACACCGTGAACGAGCGCGTGACCGAGGCGAAACCACCAGCACCGTTGGTGACCTTGACACCGACGTGACCTGACCCGCTCTGCTCGAACGCCAGGACGAGTGTCGACGAGCCAGGGACGATGCAGAAACCGTTGGCGGCGGTCGGGCACGAGTAGAGCCACTCGTATGTCAACGGCGTGCCGGAGTCGTCGAGCACCGATGCGGTGTAGGTGACCGGAACTCCTCGAGTCGCCTCCCACGGTCCATCGAGCCTGATCTGTGGTGACGCCGGTGGGACGGCGGGGTCCGGCGGCGTGCCGTGGACCATTTCGAGCACGTTCGCGGTGCGCCCCTGACCGTCGACGTACGTGATGTCGTCCCGGAGGCACGACATCCATGCCATCCCGCTCGGCGCGATGGCGCCGCCTCCGGGGTAGCACGAGCTGTCCAGCGCCGTGGCGCCGACCGGGGCGATGTTGAACAAGTACTTGCCCGTCGCGTTCTGGGTGCGCTCGGCGATGTAGGTCTCACCGCCGGGCCCTCGGAACGGGAACCACGTCGACTGCCACTCCGGCGTCACCGTGCCGTCGGGAAGGACCTGCTGCAGGATCCACCAGCCCTCTCCATGCGGTCGGACCCAGAGCGATCCCTCGTCGTCGGGCAGGTCCACCGAGATTCGCGGTGCTTGGCTCCAGCTCGTGATGGCTCCACCGGACTCGACACCGTTGAGGAACTGCGGCTCCGCCTCGGTCCACGCAGGAGCGTTGCCATCACTTCCGCTGGCAGGCGCGTTCGCGCACTCATGCAGCTCGACGCCGACCTGGATGAAACCGGTGCAGCCCCACTCGGGCTCGGGGAAGGTCTCGTTGAGGAAGGTGGCCATGAGTCCCGGATAGGCCTCGGCCTGCTTCATCAGTGCAGTCAGATCGGGGGTCCCCTGCGCCTTGGTGAGCAGCTCGGCCAGCTTCTTCGGCGCCTCCAGGTCACTGTTGATCTGGATCGATGCAATGGTGGTGGTGACGACGATGTCGACGATGGCGCCCACCACTGACGTGACGGCACCGAAGACCTCGATCCCGGCCGTCAACCGGGCCTCGGCCAACGCAGCCGCTCGTGCAGCGCGAGCCGCTGCCTCCGCGTCGGCGATGGCGGTCAGGGCCCCGGCCTTGAGGGAGTTCGCGGCCTTGAGCGCCGTGAACGAGCGCAGCGCCTGCGCGTCAGCGGCGGCAGCCTCCGCGATCTTGATCGTGGCCTCGGCCCCCTGCAGGGCGGGGCTGGCGATGAACTTCGCTCGGGCCGCGAACGGGAAGAGCTTGGTCACGAAGAGGTTGTCCGCACCCAGGGGGACGGCCAACGCCCGCGCGATGGGGATCGCCGCCCCACTGGCGGCCAACGAGACACCCATCCCCACGAGTGCGGACACCTGCCCTGCGTGAATCGTGAAGTCGTTGTACGTCAGTGGGTTCCACGCGTTCGTCACTCCCTGTGACAGCGCCTCCAGCTGGAGGTACTGCCCGTACTTCACGAACTGGTCATAGGTCGGCCGGGGTGGGGAGAAGACGAGGAAGCTGAAGATCGTGAGCCCTGACTCGGTGCAGATCGTCGTCCCTCGTCCGTTGTACTCGGCCGTGGTGTCGTACCGGCCCGGCGGGTGGTAGTTGCAGTAGCCGTCGGACCCGTTCCGCGGCTGGGGGGCATAGGTGTCGGTCTTCGTGTACGTGCTCTCGGTGAGTCCTGACCACTTGACGTACTCACCCACGGCAGCCTTCGCAGCGCCGATCTGCGTGCGTCGCACCTTGGCGGAGAACCACGCGTGGACGAGTCCCTCCGTCGCCGTTCTGCTCGCCGCCGGCTTGAGCATGATCACCCCGAGGTCGGCCCAGAGCTGGGTGCGGATGTCGTCGCGGGCGAGCGCCCGGACGCTCAGCTCGTCGCTCGGTGGGAGCGACTTGTTCTGGAGCACCTCGGCGACCGCCTTCGTCTCGAAGGCCGTGAGCGCCGCCTGGGTCTCAGCCGAATACGGCTGGGGCAGCGGAATGTGCAAGACCGGATCCTGCACCAGGTCGAAGAGCTTGATGATCGGTGGTGGGGCCGGTGGTTCGGCGGCCGCGGCGGAATGTGAGGGCGTCACCGTGGCGACCGTGAGGGCTGAGGCGGTCACGAGGCCGAATACGGCCACCATTCGCGAGAATCGGCTCATCACGGTTGGGCTCCTCTGCCGAGTGCACCCCCGCCGACTCAGCATGGCAGGCCGCCCACTGTTCCATCGACGAATCGTCAGATGGGGCAATGCCAGCGGATGGGAGAGGGGGTGTGCGCGCTCGGGCGCCGGGGCAGTGCCAGTCTGGACGGCTCCCGGCCTCCTGCGCCCGCTCGCGATGGGCGAGGATGGACCACATGACTGAGCCGCAGCAGGAGCAGGAGATCGCGTTCGCCCGTGAGAAGGCGAAGCGCACCCTGCCCATCGCGCTCCTCGTGCTGCTCGGCCTCGTGGCGATGTACCTCCCGCTGCCGAAGCGCTTCGTCGCCGTGCTGCCGCTCGTGCTCGCGATCGTGCTGACCGTGCGCCTGCTCCGCTTCCTGTCGACGCGCGGCGGCAAGGAGAAGATCTGGCCCGTCGTGACCCTCGTGATCTCCGGCATGCTGCTGTCGTCCCTGGCGCTCCAGGTCGTCTTCTACGACTCGGTCCACGCCTACGAGGAGTGCGTCGCCGGGGCGCAGACGAGCATCGCCGAGGGCGACTGCGCGCCGCTGAAGGACGCCGGGATGATCGGCCTCGTCGCCCGCTGAGGCCACCCCGACCGTCCCGCGTCAGTCCCCGTCGTCAGTCCCCGTCGTCAGTCCCCGTCAGTCCGCCTCGGGGGCTGAGGTCTCCGCGTCCGCATCGGCCTGCGTCGCGACCCCCGACTGGTGCTCGCGCTCGCGCTGCTCGGCGCGACGGTCACGGAGCACGAGCACGCCCGTGAAGAGCAGCGCCCCCCCGACGACCTCGGCCGTCAGGGCCGCAGCGAACGACCAGAGGTGGGCCCCGACGGCCGAGAGCCGGTCGACGCCGACCGCACCGTTGCCGAGAGCGGTCAGGGCGACGACGACCACGACCGCGACGAGCGCCGCCACGGCCGTGGCCGACAACCGGGCCCGCACGTTGCCGAAGAACTCGAGCTCGGCGTCGACCCGACGACCGAGCCACACGCCGACGAGCACCGGAGCCAGCACGACGGCATACATCGTCGCCGGGTAGTCGCTGGCCTGCGGCAGCGCACCGAGCACGGGCACGAGCGGCAGCAGCCCGGGCTGGGCGGCTCCGGCGGAGATCGTCGAACCGAGGGCGACCTGGAAGCCCGGGCCCGCGAGGAACGAGAGGGCCCACGTGGCCGCGTTGCCGAGGAGGGCGACCTGGGCGAGCGCGATGATGGCGATCGCCCCGAGGTTGGCGCCGTACTGGTCCTGGATGTCGGCGACGGTCGACCACGACACGACGAGTCTCACGACGACGACGACGAACCCGAGGGCGAGCAGCACGCCCGCCCCGCGCCAGCCGGTGCGCCACACCGTCGGCAGCCACGTCGGGCCGCGCCGGAACCACGTGCGCACGAACGCCGGCGCGCTCTCGTCGTCGGGCCGGAGCAAGACGAAGCCGAGCGCTGCGAGCGGCACGAGCAGCGACCCCACGACCGCGGCGACACCGGGCGTCGCCGGGCCCCCGAGGGTGAAGAGCGCGAAGACCGCCGACACGAGGCCGTAGCCGATGACGAAGCCGGGCACGACGCCCCACTGCGCGACGCGGCTCCAGTCAGTCGCACCGACGCGCAGCCGTTCCGTCGCCGCGAGACGACGGGCGAAGCGGTAGGCGATGAGGACGAAGACGAGCAGGAGCAGCAGCGGCGTCATGGAGATCGCCACGGAGCCGGCACCGACGGACTGTCCGTGGCCGAGGAACCAGAGGGCGCTGGCGACCGAGACCGCCGAGAACCACCCGACCGAGCTCTCGGGCGCAGCCACCCAGCCGATGAGCGCGGGCAGGACGACGACCGACCACGTGCCGACGGCGGCGAGGGCGCCGGCGCGCAGGGCAGCCGGCATCGCCGTCGAGGGGCTGGTCGACGAGGTCGCCGACGTGGTCGTCGACGTCGTGGTCGTGCTCGGCGGGGCCAGTGGTCTCACTCCTGCGCTGCGGGTCCTGCGGGCTCGTGCGTGGTCGCTCCCATGGTCACAAGATCCCCGCCACGGAGCGAGCGCCCACGCCGATGGGGCCCGAGAGCGGCCGGATGTGAGGCACGGATCAGCCCCGAAGCCCCGCGCGGCCGGCCCGGCGGGCGGACGATGGAGGTGAAGGGGATGACCCATCATGAACAGCAGAACCCTCCACCTGCTGGCACCCCTGCTGGCAGTGCTCGCCCTCATCGTGGCCGCCGTCGGCCCGACCGCCCGGGCCCCGACCCCGCGCGCCTCCGTCGTCGCCACCGCGCCGCTCGAGGTCGCCTCCGTGCCTGTCGCCTACGCGGGCACCGTCTACCTCACCTTCGACGACGGTCCCAGCTCCACCTACACCCCGAAGGTCCTCGCCGTCCTGCGGAAGTACGGCGTGCACGCCGTCTTCTTCGAGCTCGGCCAGAACGTCTCGTGGTACCCGTCGATCACCCGCAGCCTGCGCAGCAACGGCAACCTCATCGGCAACCACACGTGGAGCCACCCCGACCTCACGACGTTGTCGACGTCCGCCGTCACGTCGCAGCTGAACCGGATGGAGTCGGCCCTCGGCTACCGGCCACGCTGCGTGCGACCGCCCTACGGGGCGACGAGCTCGCGCATCGCGACGATCATCGCGAACCGCGGCCAGCGCCAGATCCTCTGGACCGTCGACCCGCGCGACTGGTCCCGCCCCGGCACCACGACGATCGTGAGCCGCGTGCTCGCGAGCGTCCGGGGCGGCTCGCGGATCCTCCTGCACGACGGAGGCGGTGACCGGTCGCAGACGGTGGCCGCCCTCGACCTGCTCATCCCGAGGCTGCGGGCCCGCGGCTTCGTCATCGGCCTGATGGCCTGCTGATCACCGATCGCGTATGCCGTCCCGCCGGCCACGCGCCCGGGCGCCGTGGGCGACGGGCCGGCGACACGGCATACGCCCTCGGGAGACAGCAGAGCGGGCGGCCACCCGGAGGTGACCGCCCGCTCGGAAACGCTGCTGGCGCAGGCTACTTCGCGAGGTCCTTCATGATCTCGCGCATGAGGTCGGCCGTCTCGGACGGCGTCTTGCCGACCTTGACGCCCGCGGCCTCGAGGGCCTCCTTCTTGGCCTGCGCGGTGCCCGAGGAGCCCGAGACGATGGCGCCGGCGTGGCCCATCGTCTTGCCCTCCGGGGCGGTGAAGCCGGCGACGTAGCCGACGACCGGCTTCGTGACGTGCTCCTTGATGTAGGCGGCCGCACGCTCCTCGGCGTCGCCACCGATCTCGCCGATCATGACGATCGCGTCGGTGTCGGGGTCGTTCTGGAACGCCTCGAGGCAGTCGATGTGCGTCGTGCCGATGATCGGGTCGCCACCGATGCCGACGGCCGAGCTGAAGCCGAAGTCACGCAGCTCGTACATCATCTGGTAGGTCAGCGTGCCCGACTTCGAGACGAGGCCGATGCGGCCGGTGCCGGAGATGTCGGCCGGGATGATGCCGGCGTTGCTGACGCCCGGGGTGATGAGGCCGGGGCAGTTCGGGCCGACGATGCGCGTCGTGCCCTTGTCCTTGGCGTAGTTGTAGAACTCCGCCGTGTCCTTGACCGCGACGCCCTCGGTGATGACGACGGCGAGGGGGATCTCGGCCTCGATCGCCTCGACGGCCGCGGCCTTGGTGAACTGCGCGGGCACGAAGATCACGGACACGTTGGCGCCGGTGGCCTCGATGGCCTCCTTGACCGTGCCGTAGACGGGGACGGAGACGCCGCCCTCGAAGTCGACCGTCGTGCCGGCCTTGCGGGGGTTGACGCCGCCGACGATGTCGGTGCCGGACTTGAGCATGCGCTGGGTGTGCTTCATGCCCTCGGACCCGGTCATGCCCTGGACGATGACCTTCGAGTCGGCGTTGAGGAAGATGGCCATGTTCGCTCGTTCTCTCTTCTGTGGCGAGGGGGTCAGTTGGCGGCGGGCCGGGAGGCGAGCTCTGCGGCGCGGCGCGCGGCGCCGTCCATCGTCGGCTCGATCGTCACGAGCGGGTGGTTGCGCTCCTGGAGGATGCGGCGACCCTCCTCGACGTTGTTGCCGTCGAGGCGCACGACGAGCGGGCGGTCCTCCTCGTCACCGAGCGCGTCGAGCGCACCGACGATGCCGTTGGCCACGGCGTCGCAGGAGGTGATGCCGCCGAAGACGTTGACGAAGACGCTCTTGACCTGGGGGTCCGAGAGGATGATGTGCAGGCCGTTGGCCATGACCTCGGCGCTGGCGCCGCCACCGATGTCGAGGAAGTTGGCCGGCTTCTGGCCGCCGAACTCCTCACCGGCGTAGGCGACGACGTCGAGGGTGCTCATGACGAGCCCCGCGCCGTTGCCGATGATGCCCACGGAGCCGTCGAGCTTGACGTAGTTGAGGTCCTTCTCCTTGGCCGCTGCCTCGAGCGGGTCCGCGTGGGCGGTGTCCTCGAGCGCCTCGTGGTCGGCGTGGCGGAAGCCGGCGTTCTCGTCGAGCGTCACCTTGCCGTCGAGGGCGACGATCTGGCCGTCCTCGGTCTTGACGAGGGGGTTGACCTCGACGAGCGTGGCGTCCTCCTCGCGGTAGACGGTCCACAGCTTCTGGATGACGTCGGCGATGGCGGCCTTGTCGCCCTCGTCGAAGCCGGCGGCGTCGACGATCTCCTGCGCCTTCGCGGCGTCGATGCCCGTGTTGGGGTCGACGGCGACGCGAGCCAGGGCCTCGGGGCGCTCGACGGCGAGCTGCTCGATCTCCATGCCGCCCTCCTTGGAGCACATGGCGAGGTAGGTGCGGTTGGCACGGTCGAGCAGCACCGAGAAGTAGTACTCCTCCGCGATGCGGGCGCCCTGGGCGATCATCACGGTGCCCACGGTGTGGCCCTTGATGTCCATCCCGAGGATGGCCTCGGCAGCGGCCTGCGCCTCGTCGGGGCTCTTCGTGACCTTGACGCCACCGGCCTTGCCGCGGCCGCCGGTCTTCACCTGCGCCTTGACGACGGTGACACCGCCCGACTTCGGTCCGATCTGCTCAGCGGCCGCTCGGGCCTGCTCAGGGGTGGTGGCGATGGCGCCGGCCAGCACGGGCACCCCGTGCTTCTCGAACATGTCGCGGGCTTGGTACTCGAAGAGATCCACGGGTGGGGTCCGTCCTCGTCGTCGATTCGAATCGTCGTCGATCGCGTCGCTGCGGCGTCCCGGGGCCCACGTGCTCACGCTCTCGCGCTCGGACGGGCCCTGCGCCGAGGCGCAACCGAATCAGGCTGTCCCTCGGACTCTAGTGGCTGTGACGTGTGGCGACCCCATCGGGTGCGCCCGACCGGACGAAGATCACACCGGCATCCCACCCCGCCCCGGCCTCCGTTTCGCGCGCTCAGCGCACGAGCGCGCGAGACACGCAGGTGCGCGGGTCCTTTCGCGCGCCCCTTCACCGGATCGCGCGCTCACGCCAGGAGCGCGCGATCCGGGCGTATGCCCGGGGCCGAGCTCTGCGTGCTGGTGGCGGCGCCGGCGGTGTGCGGTCTCAAGCGGCGAGAGCGGCCAGGCGGAGGGCCTCGAGCACGCGGCCGTGGACCATCTCCGGTCTGGCGAGTTCGGACCACGTGAGCCGGACGACCACCCAACCGCAGCGGCGCAGCGCGTCCTCACGACGCTTCTCGTCGAAGAGGACCGCGCCGTCACCCGAGGCGTACTTCACCCTGCCGTCGAACTCGACGAGGACGCGGGTGCCCGTGATGCGGAAGTCGGCGCGGTAGGTCCTGCCCTCCGCCACGACCTCGAACTGCGGCTCGACGTCGTGGCCGAGCCCGCGCAGGACGTATGCCGTCAGCGACTCGCCCGGGGACTCGTGCCGGCCGTCCGCACACCGGAGCGCGGCACGCACCGGACCCACGCCGCGGTGGCCCTCGAAGTCGGCGATGGCCACGGGCAACGACTCGGCTGTCAACAGCCCTCGAGCGAGAGCGGCGTCGGCGGCCACGAGGGCTGCCGTCGGCTCGCCTACGAGTCCGGCGCCGACGGCGGCGTGCCCGACCGGAGCGAGCGGGGCCGGGTGAGTGTGGCCACCCGTGGATGGCGCGCCGACCCAAGCGACTCCCTCCTGCTCGCGGTGGAGCAGGAGCCCGGGGCGACGGCGGGACTGCCCGCTCCAGGGCTGGGGCGCCTCGGCGTCGAGCGGCCGGACGCGGGTCAGGTGCACGACGCCGAGGTCCACGCCGTGCAGTGGCAGCCCGAGCAGGACGAGTGCCGAGGAGTGACTGACCACGGCCGCTCCTTCATAGGCTCGGGAGAGCGCGATGGTACAGAGCCGGTGACGGTCACGCTCGTCCGCGGGGACGCCCACGGCATACCACCCGTGGGTCAGCCTCGTGCAGACGTAGCGATGGCACAGCAGGGCCAGCGCCCGCCCGTCGACACCGGCGCGCAGGGCGTCTCGCGCGCTGAAGACTCCGTGTCTGGCAATGAGCTCGAGGTTCACCCGAGCAGGATCTCGGCCATGGATGGTGGCGCGCCGGTCCGGCCGCGCAGCTGTGGACGGTGCGGCTCGGTGCGCGAAGGGTGTGGACAGCCGGGTCCGGCGCGGCCTGGGCGCGCGAAGTACGCACCGCGCGCCCAGAACCTCCCGCGCTCCGCGCTGGTTTCGCGCGCTCAGGTGTGGAGCGCGCGATACGTGGGCGGGCGAGGGTGACCTGGCGGGGGCTGGTCGGGGCTCGTCAGGGCTGGTCAGGCGGCGTGGACGTGGTCGCGGACCCAGCCGACGATCTCCATCGTCGTCGCGCCCGGCGTGAACACCTTGGCCACCCCGAGCTTCTCGAGCTCGGAGATGTCGTCCGCGGGGATGATGCCGCCGCCGAAGACGACGATGTCGCTCGCGTCGCGCTCGGCGAGGAGCTCGACGACGCGCGCGAAGAGGGTCATGTGCGCGCCCGAGAGGACGGAGAGCCCGACGACGTCGGCGTCCTCCTGGATGGCCGCCTCGACGATCTGCTCGGGGGTCTGGTGCAGGCCGGTGTAGATGACCTCCATGCCGGCGTCGCGCAGCGCCCGGGCCACGACCTTGGCGCCCCGGTCGTGCCCGTCCAGACCCGGCTTGGCCACGACCACGCGGATGACGTCGGTCGACGCCGCATCCGCTCCGGTCGCGCTCGCGGTCTCGTCGTCGGTCACGGCGTCGGCGCCCAGGGACTCGCTCATGCCGGGCACTCTAGCCAGCCCCGCGAGACGCGACGCGCAATAGTGATGCATCGCCCACCGGTCGGGGTACGTTCGGGACGTGGCAGTGGCAGCACGGGCGGCGATGACGCCGCGACAGGCCGGCACCCCGAAGGGTGGCGCAGCGGGCCCTCGGGGCTTCGTGGCGACCGTCGGGGAGCTCGCCGGTGCGCTCCTGACCCCCACCGGGATCGCGGGCGCGGCTCTCGAGGCGACGTGGATGGGGCTGCACCTCGGGCTCTACCCGCTCGGGCTGCTCGGCTCGCGCGCCAGCGACCGGCGGCAGGGCTACCGTCTCGGTCACCTGCCACCGAGCCAGCGGGGACTCGCGATCCAGAACGTCGAGGCCGCCGAGACGCCGATCCTCCTCGTGCACGGCATGGTCGACAACCGCTCGATCTTCACCGTCCTGCGGCGCGGCCTCGTGCGTCGCGGCTTCGGGCGCATCGAGACGATCAACTACTCCATCTTCACCGGCGACGTCCGTGCTGCGGCCGCTGCCCTGGGCGCCGAGGTCGAGCGCATCGTCGAGGAGACCGGCTACGAGCGGATCCACGTCATCGGCCACTCGATGGGCGGGCTCATCGCGCGCTACTACGTGACCCGGCTCGGCGGCGACCAGCACGTGCACACGCTCGTCACCCTCGGCACCCCGCACCAGGGCAGCTACCTCGCCTACACGTGGAACAACGGGCTGACCCGTCAGCTGCGCCCGGGTAGCGCCCTCATGGACGAGCTCGCCGCCCCGGTCAAGGAGTGCCAGACCCGGTTCCTCGTCTACTGGTCCGACCTCGACCAGGTCGTCGTGCCCCAGCGCAACGCCGCCCTGCACCACGACGACCTCACGGTTCACAACATCGCCCTGCACGGCGTCGGCCACATGAGCCTGCCGATCACGAGCAGCGTCGTGCACGGGATCTCCACGGCCCTCGCCCACCTCGACACCTCGGGAGCGACCGTCACCCCCGGGGTCAGCTCCCTCGGGAGCCGGCGCACCAGCACGTCGACGACCCGCCGGGGTGGCACCGCGGGTCGTGTGGTGCCCGCGCGCTGACCAGGTCGACCCCTGTCACGAGAGGCTGCGAATTCGTGCAGATCCTCCTGTGTACATCCCGCACCGGGGCCCCGGCATGCCCTAGTGTCATGCGCAGTCGCGTCCCTCCACCGCGACGCCGGGACGTCCAGAAACGTGGCGTGATTTTGGATAACGAAATGGTCACGTTAGGCTGGCGGCTCGCAATCTGTGACCGATAGGTATCTCTTTCGTGCCCAAAACCAGTTACTCCGGCCGGCACAGGCCGGCAGCCAAGCCTTCGCGGGGTCGACAGTTCGTCGTCCCCGTCGCTCTGCTCTCCTCGACCGTCGCCGGTGGCCTCGTCATCCGCGACGCCGGTGCGAGCGAGCTGAGCCCCGAAGCGGCTGCCATGAAGAACGTCTCCAACTCGGTCGCAGGTCTCGGTCTCACCGCGGACCCCGACGTCGTCGCCGCTGCTGCCGCGAGCCGGTCCGGCGCCCGCTCCTCGCGTGACCTGGCCCGCGACGCCAAGACGCTCATCGTCAGTGCCACGGCCACTGCCGCGCAGACCGCCACGGACGCCCAGACCGCTGCAGACAGGGCCGCGGCCGCCAAGGCCGCCGCGGAGAAGGCGAAGGCCGACGCCGCCGCCAAGGTCAAGGCCGCAGCCCGCGAGCGTGCGATCGCGATGGCCCACCGCTGGGTCTCCCCCGTCGCCGGCTACACCCTCACCTCCGGCTTCGGCTTCCGCTGGGGCAAGATGCACCCCGCCCAGGACCTCGCGTGCCCGACGGGCAGCACGGTCCGGGCCCTCTCGAGCGGCACCGTCGTCTTCGCCGGCTGGTCCACCGAGGGCTACGGCAACATGGTCAAGATCCGCTACTGGGACGGCACCGTCTCATGGATGGCCCACAACAGCCGCCTGCTGGTCTCCGTCGGCGACGAGGTCTCCCCCGGCCAGCGCGTCGCCTACAGCGGCAGCACCGGCAACTCGACCGGCCCGCACGTGCACCTCGAGATCCACCCCGACGACGGTTCTGCCGTCGCACCTCGCACCTGGCTCGCCAAGCACGGCGTGTACCTCTGACCGAGGCCCTTCAGTGACACGAGGCCCGTCCCCTTCCGGGACGGGCCTCGTCGCGTTCGCCGCCCCGTCCGGGCCGCGACCTCCAGTCGCCTGCCGCATGCCGTATGCCGTACGCCGTATGCCGTATGCCGTATGCCGTTGTGCCACAACGGAGCCCGGCTGACGCCGGGTCTGCGCCACACGGCATACGCCATCGGCTGTGACGACAGGTCCGGCTGCCCCGGACCGCGGTTCAGAGCTTGACGAGCGGGGCGTAGCGCAGGAGCAGGCGCTTCGTGCCGGTGTCGGCGCCGAAGTCGACGTGCGCCATCGACTTGTCGCCGTCGCCCTCGACGCGCACGACGGTGCCGAGGCCGAAGGAGTCGTGGCTGACCCGGTCGCCCGACTGGAGCGCGATGACCGGACGCTTGCCGGCGCTGCGGACGCCCGGCCGGGCCGCGAGCGTCGCCACGGCCGGACGGTCGGAGCCGCGCGCCCCGCTGAACGACGGGCCCAGGCGCTGCCAGTCGAGCAGGTCACCCGGGATCTCGTCGAGGAAGCGCGACGGCGGGTTGTACTGCGGCGCACCCCAGGCGGACCGGACGGCCGCGCGCGAGAGGTAGAGCCGCTCACGGGCGCGCGTGATGCCGACGTAGGCGAGTCGGCGCTCCTCCTCGAGCTCCTTGGGGTCGCCGAGCGCGCGCATGTGCGGGAACGTGCCGTCCTCCATCCCGGTGAGGAAGACGACGGGGAACTCGAGGCCCTTGGCGGTGTGCAGCGTCATGAGCGTGACGACGCCCTGCGCCTTGGCCTCCGGCTCGTCGGGGATCTCGTCGGCGTCGGCGACGAGCGAGACCTGCTCGAGGAACTCCTCGAGCGCGCCTGCGGGACCGACGTCCTCGGGCTCGACACCGGGCTGCAGCTCGCCACCCGACTCCTCGAGCTCGGTGGCACGGCGGTCGTCGTACTCCTGCGCGACGGCGACGAGCTCGGCGAGGTTCTCGACGCGGGTCTCGTCCTGTGGGTCGTGGCTCGCGCGCAGCTCGGCGAGGTAGCCGCTCTCCTCGAGTGTCATCTCGAGCAGGGCCGCGATGCTGTCGTCGGCCTCGTAGGAGGTGCGGAGCTTCTCGAGCAGCGCCGTGAAGCCCTGGATCGCCGCGACCGAGCGCGTCGCGATGCCCGGCGCGTCCTCGGCCCGCCCGAGCGCCGCGACGAACGGGATGCGCTCGCGCTCGGCGAGGGCGGCGACGCACGCCTCGGCACGGTCACCGATGCCACGCTTGGGGGTGTTGAGGATTCGGCGCAGGTTGACGGTGTCGGTGGGGTTGGAGACGACCCGGAGGTAGGCCAGGGCGTCCTTGACCTCGCGTCGCTCGTAGAAGCGCGTGCCGCCGACCACCTTGTAGGGCAGGCCGACCCGCACGAGCACCTCCTCGATGGCGCGGCTCTGCGCGTTGGTGCGGTAGAAGACGGCGACGTCGCCGGGCTTGACGCCCTGGTCGGCGAGGTCGTCGATCTCCTTGGCCACGAAGGCGGCCTCGTCGTGCTCGTTGTCACCGACGTAGCCGGTGATCATCGCGCCGTCGCCGGAGTCGGTCCAGAGGTTCTTGGCGCGGCGCCCCTCGTTGCGCGCGATGACGGAGTTGGCGGCCCGCAGGATGCGCTGGGTCGAGCGGTAGTTCTGCTCGAGCAGGATGGTGCGGGCGTCGGGGTAGTCGTTCTCGAACTCGAGGATGTTGCGGATCGTCGCGCCGCGGAAGGCGTAGATCGACTGGTCGGAGTCGCCGACGACGCACAGCTCGGCGGGCGGCACCGCATACGCGCCCTCGGGGCCCTTGACCTCGCCGACGAGCTCCTTGATGAGCTGGTACTGCGCCTGATTGGTGTCCTGGTACTCGTCGACGAGCACGTGACGGAAGCGGCGGCGGTAGTACTCGGCGACGTCGGGGAAGGCCTGGAGCACGTTGACGGTCATCATGATGATGTCGTCGAAGTCGAGGGCGTTGGCCTGGCGCAGCCGGCGTTGGTACTGGGTGTAGGCGTCGGAGACGGTGCGCTCGTAGTGGTTGCCCTCGGTGACCTGGGAGGCGTAGGTCTCCTCGTCGATGAGGTCGTTCTTGAGGTTGCTGACCTGCGCCGAGAAGCCGCGCGGCGGGTAGCGCTTCGGGTCGAGGTCGAGGTCGCGCAGCACGAGGCTCATGAGGCGCTGGCTGTCGGCGGCGTCGTAGATCGAGAAGGTCGACTTCATCCCGACCTTGGCGGCCTCGCGGCGCAGGATGCGCACGCAGGCCGAGTGGAAGGTCATGACCCACATGGCACGGGCACGCGGGCCGACGAGCGCGGCGACCCGCTCGCGCATCTCGGCCGCGGCCTTGTTGGTGAAGGTGATGGCGAGGATCTGCCCCGGCTGGGCGCCACGCTCGCCGAGCAGCCACGCGATGCGGTGGGTGAGCACACGGGTCTTGCCCGAGCCGGCGCCCGCGACGATGAGCAGCGGCGTGCCCTCGTGGACGACGGCCTCGCGCTGCTGCGGGTTGAGGCCCGCGAGCAGCACCGTCGGGTCGAGGTCGGCACGCCCCTGGGGGGCGGTCTCGACGCCGCCGCGGGCGGCGGCCTCGGCCCACGTGGGGACGCCCTGCTCGGTGACGTCCGCGCCACGCCCGGGGCGCCCGGACCCGCCGGAGGGCGCGCCCTGACCGTGCTCGAAACCGGGGATGGGGAGGTCGTCGAAGAGCGTGCTCATGATCGACCAAGCCTACGTCGAACCACCCACAGCGCCCGACCACGACGCACAGCCACGCGCGTCGGGAGAGGATGGCGGCGTGAGCGACTTCCAGATCCGTGAGGCCTCGGCCGACGACGTCCCCGACCTCATCCGCCTCGTCCAGGGGCTCGCGGCCTACGAGAAGGAGCCCGACTCCGCGACGGCGACACCCGAGCAGTTCCGCGAGGCCCTCTTTCCCGCGCAGGGCGACCCCACGGCATACGCCCTCGTGGGGGTGCGGGAGGGCACGGTCGTCGCCATGGCGATCTGGTTCCGGAGCTTCTCGACGTGGACCGGCCGGGCCGGGATCTGGCTCGAGGACCTCTTCGTCGACCCCGAGCAGCGCGGCCACGGCCTCGGCACGGCCCTGCTCGCCCGGCTCGCCGCCATCTGCGTCGAGCGCGGCTGGACGCGACTCGAGTGGTCGGTGCTCGACTGGAACACCCCCTCCATCGACTTCTACCGCTCCCACGGCGCCCGCTCGCTCGACGACTGGACGACCTTCCGCCTCGACGGCGACGCGCTGACGCGACTGGCGGGCCCGTAGGTGCCGCGCCCGCCGCGTCGGATGGGGTCGGCCGACGTCCTCTGGCTCAACATGGACCGGCCGACCAACCTCATGGTCATCGTCTCGGTCGTCCTCCTCGAGTCGGTGCCCGACTGGGACCGCGTGCTCGACGTGGTCCGCGAGCGGATCATCGAGCCGTACCCCGTCTTCAGCCAGCGTGCGAGGCGACCCCAGGGGCTGTCCGGGCACCGCTGGGAGGACGACCCGGACTTCGACCTGGCCCGGCACGTGACGCGGGTGACGCTCTCCGGCGAGGGGACCGCGGCCGAGGCGGACGCCGAGCTGCAGGCCTACGTCGAGGAGCACCTCCCGCGGCCCTTCGACCGCACGCGCCCGCTCTGGGAGGTCCACCTCGTCGACGGCCACGGAGCCGGCGCCGCCCTCGTCTTCCGCATCCACCACGCGCTCGCCGACGGCATCGCCCTGACCCGGGTGCTGCTCGGCCTCACGGAGGACGCCGACGGACGGCCCGGCGACCTCGTCGGTCCCCCGGCGACGACCGACCTCGCGACCCTGCCGCTCGCTGCCCCGTCCGGCGGCGAGGGCGGCACCGGCGAGGGCATCGTCGCGTCCGGTCTCCGGCTCGCCCGGGCGACCACGCGCTCGGGTTGGGATCGCCTGCGCTCCAAGGGCGCCCGCGCTGCCGTGACGGATGCCGCCGGGCTCACCCTCCGTACCGGACAGGTCGTTTCCGACCTGCTCCTGACGACGAACCCCAGGAGTGTCGTCGGCGGCGTCCCCGGGCACCGCAAGCGCCTCGTGTGGACCGAGCCGCTGCCCCTTCCCGGGCTCAAGCAGGCCGGGCGGCTCGTCGGCGCGACGCTCAACGACGTGCTGCTGAGCGCCGTCGCCGGCGCCCTGCACACCTACCAGGACGAGCGTGGCCGCGAGCCGGTCGACCTCGTGACGATGGTGCCGGTCAACGTCCGACCGCTCGACGAGCCGCTCCCGCGCGAGCTCGGCAACCGCTTCGCGCTCGTCTTCCTGCGCTTCCCGAGTCGCGACGCCACGCCCCTCGGGCGCCTCGCCCTGTCGAAGGCGCGGATGGACTGGCTCAAGGCGTCGCCCGAGGCAGCGCTCACCTTCGCGCTCATCTCCGTCATCGGCCGCTTCCCGGCAGAGCTGGAGCGCCGGGTCGTGGACTTCTTCGCGGACAAGGCGATCGGCGTGACGACGAACGTCGCCGGCCCGCGGGAGGTCCGCTACCTCGGCGGCGTCCCCGTGACGGGCGTGCTCGGCTGGGTGCCCGGGTCGGGGCGGCACACGCTCGGCTTCTGCATCGTCACGTATGCCGACGCCGTCCGCATCGGGATCATGGCCGACGAGTCCGTCGTCCCCGACCCCGAGTCGCTCCTCGCGGCACTCGAGGACGAGCTGGCCCAGCTCGTGCGCATCGGCGAGGCCGGGTCCGCGGGGCCCACCGGCCCGAGGAGGAGGCGGCCGCGGTCGTAGGGTGGCGAGCATGAACCGAGCGACCAGCGTCTTCGTCTCCGAGCCCGGCGACCGCAGCGTCCTGCAGGTCCGCGACCACGAGATCCCCGACCCCGTCGACGGCGAGGTCCAGGTCGACGTGGCCGCCGCGGGTGTCAACTTCATCGACGTCTACAAGCGCGAGGGCGTCTACCCCGTGCGCACCCCCTTCGTCCTCGGCGAGGAGGGCGCCGGCACCGTGACCGCGGTCGGCGCGGGCGTGACCGACCTCGCCGTCGGTGACCGGGTGGCCTGGTGCCAGTCGTCCGGAAGCGAGTCCACGCTCGTCAACAAGCCCGCCCACCTCCTCGTCCCCGTCCCCGACGGCGTCGACCTCGAGGTCGCGGCCGCCACCATGCTCCAAGGACTCACGGCCCACTACCTCGTCACGAGCACGTATGCCGTCGGGCCCGGCACCGTCGCCCTCGTGCACGCCGCAGCCGGTGGGGTCGGGCAGCTCCTCGTGCAGATGGTGACGGCCCGCGGCGGCACCGTGGTCGCGACGGCAGGATCCGACGAGAAGCTCGAGATCGCCGAGGCGCTCGGCGCCCAGCACCTCATCAACTACTCGACCGTCGACGACCTGGCCGCCGCGGTGCGCGCGGCTGCCGAACGCGGGGTCGACGTGGCCTACGACGGTGTCGGGAAGTCGACCTTCGACGCGTCGCTCGCCTCGCTGCGCCCGCGCGGGACGATGGTCCTCTTCGGTGGGGCGAGCGGGCAGGTGCCCCCCTTCGACATCCAGCGCCTCAACAGCGGCGGGTCCCTCTTCCTGACGCGTCCGACGCTGGCGCACTACGTCGCCGAGCGCGAGGAGTACGAGTGGCGGGCCGGTGAGGTGCTCGGCGCGGTGGCCGACGGCTCGCTGAAGATCGACATCGGCGGGCGCTACCCGATGACCGAAGCGGCTGCGGCCTACGAGGCCCTCGAGGGTCGACGCACGACGGGCAAGCTCATCCTGGTGCCCACCGCATGAGCCGCACGCTCTTCCGGCACGACCGCATCTGGACCGGCGACGCCGGTGTCCCCTGGACGACGGCGCTGCTCGTCGAGGACGGCCGTGTCGTCGCGGTCGGCGGCGACGCCGTCGAGGCGGCCGGTGCGGGCACCGACACGGTCGACCTCCCGGGGGCACTCGTCATGCCCGGTCTGCACGACGCCCACATCCACACCGAGTGGCTCGCGCGCGACCTGTCGTCCGTCGACCTGCGCGAGGCCCGGTCGCTCGAGGAGACGCTCGAGCTCGTGCGGGCGCACGCCGAGACGCTGCCCGAGGGCGAGGTGCTGCACAGCGGTCGCTGGAACCACAACCGCTGGGCCGTCCCCGAGCAGCCCGACCGGCACGCACTCGACACGGTCTCGGGCGACCGCGTGGCCGCGCTGTCGAGCGTCGACGGCCACACGATCTGGGCCAACTCCCTTGCGCTGCAACGGGCCGGCATCACGCGCGACACCCCCGACCCGGTCGGCGGCGAGATCGTGCGCGACGCGTCGGGCGAGCCCACCGGGATCCTGCGCGAGTCCGCGCAGGAGCTGCTCGCCGTCATCCCGCACGAGGAGTCGCCGCTGCGGCCGTGGCTCGAGCGGTGCCAGGACTGGCTGCTCTCCGTCGGCCTCACGAGCATCACCGACATCGACGGCGAGGACGCCCGCGCCGCCTACGCCGAGCTGCACGCGGACGACGCCCTGCGGCTGCGGGTCACGAAGTGCACGCGCGACCCCGACCTCGAGCTCGCGATCGCCGAGGGGCGACGCTCGGGCCAGGGTGACGACGTCTTCCGCGTCGGGCCGGTCAAGTTCTTCAGCGACGGCGCACTCGGATCGCACACGGCCCACATGACCGAACCGTTCATCGGCCACGAGGGCTGCGGCATCGCCGCGATGCCCTACGAGCTGCTGCTGGAGCGCACGTTGACCGCCGCCCGGGCCGGCCTCGACGTCGTCACGCACGCCATCGGCGACGAGGCCAACCGACTCGTCCTCAGCACCTTCGAGGCCGTGCGGGCCGAAGGGCTGGAGCGGCTCCTGCGCATCGAGCACGCCCAGCACGTGCTGCCCGTCGACATCCCGCGCTTCCGGGCGCTCGACGTCGTGGCCTCGATGCAGCCCAGCCACTGCACGGCCGACCTCGAGCTCGCCGACGAGATCATCGGCCCGCGGCGGCTCGCGTCGTACGCGTGGCGCAGCTTCCTCGACGCCGGGGTGCGCGTGGCGTTCGGATCGGACGCGCCGGTCGAGGACCCGAACCCGTTCTACGGCCTGCACGCCGCCGTCACCAGGCAACGGGCCGACGGACAGCCGCTCGGCGGCTGGCGCCCCGAGGAGCGGGTCACCCTGACCGAGGCCGTGCACGCCTTCACGGTCGCCGCCCACGAGTCGGTCGGTCGCACCGACGTGGGCCGCCTCATGCCGGGCCAGCTCGCCGACCTCGTCGCCGTCGACCGCGACCTGTGGGCGCTCGAGGAGTCCTCGCCCGCCGACATCCGTGACACCGTGGTGCTGCAGACCCGGGTCGGGGGCGAGCTGGTCCACGAGCGCCGCTGACACCCCGCGGCGGGCGGCTGACCGCGGTTCGAGGCACCGCCTCAGCGGGCGGCCCCTGTCGCGGGAGTCGCCGTGCGTCCATCCTTGGAGGAGGAGGACGTATGCGCGAGACCGACGCCGACTTCGCCGCCTGGGCACGAGCACGGCAGCTGCGACTGCTCCGCGCCACCTTCCTCGTCAGCGGCGACCCGAAGCGGGCCGAGCGCCTCGTCCTCTCGGCCCTCACGAGCCTCGCCCTGCACTGGCACCACATCCGTCAGGGCGACCCCGACGCGTACGTCCGGACGCGCGTGCAGCACTCAGCCGTGGCCGCGGCCGAGGGCGACGTGCACGCCGACCGCATCCCGAGCGAGCTGCCGCCGCCCCTGCGTCACCTCACGCCGCGCGAACGGGCCGTTCTCGTGCTGCGCTGGTACGAGGGCCGGTCGGTGGACGACACCGCGGAGGTCCTCGGATGCTCGCCCGAGAGGGTGCGCCGGGCCGAGCGTCGGGCGCGCGCGGCTCTCGCGTCGGGGGCACACCGTCCGCTGACGGACGACGAGGTCACCGCGGCCCTGGAGGCCGCGGTCGCCGGTGTCCGCGAGGTCGACCTGGCAGAGCGCGCCTGGCACGACGCGCTGCTGCACCGGACGACGACGCGGCGCCGTGCCGCCACAGCCGTCGCCGCGGCCGCGCTCGTCATCGGGGGCGCCACCCTGGCCGGCCGAGACCCCGTCATCACCGCTGCCTCGGCACCGTCGCCCGTCAGTCTCACGCGGGTGCCACTGCTCCAGCAGGCCGTCTGGCACACCACCTCCGGCGGTCTGAGATACGTCGTCGCCCCGACGGCCGGCGCTGAGGCCGACCAGCCGGTCCTCGACGTGGGGATGCCCGCCGTCATCGACCCCGGGCGGCAGCATCACCTGGCCAGCGGACCGCGACCCACCGGCCTGGGCGCCTTCGGCGACGCGGTCTACCTCGAGCGGCGCACACCCGGGCGCTGGGTGCCCGTGCTCCTCTACGGCGACGGCGAGCTGCTCACCCTCGACACCGTCGTGCTGACGGACGTCCGCACTGCCTCAGGGCAGATCCACCCGCCGCTCGGCATCTGGGCCTTCTCGGGCGACAAGACGGCGCTCGCCTTCGCCCAGCCCGGCAAGGTCGTCGTCTTCGACGTGGGCACCCGCCAGGTGCACACCGTGGCCGTCCCGTCCCGCACCCTCGAGTGGGCGGCCTGGCGGGGCAACCACCTGCTGGCCGGCTCGGCCGTGGGGCTGTGGTCGCCCGGCGTCGCGCCGAGCCGGGCCGGGCCAGAGCCGCCGCGACGGCCGGGCGCGCGTGAGTTCCGGGTCGAGGGCGGCCGCACCGTCCTCGACGAGCACGCCCCCGACGTGGGCACGCGCCCGCAAACCGTCGGCTGGCCGAGGATCACGCCGGCGGGCGAGACCGTCTCCGACGCAAGGCAGTTCGCATCCGCGTTCAGACTCGCCGCAGGCGGTCCAAGCGACGTGGAGGCCGTGAGGCCTCGACAGGTCATCGTCGCGACGAACAGCCTCGGCCGCGACCGCATGCTCGTCTTCGGCGAGGAGCAGGCGCGGGCGGCGGACTGCTGCTCCGTGTTGGGCTGGACCGTGCACGGCGACCTCGTCTACGTGTCGGACGCTCCCAGCGGGACGTGGATCATGGCGTGGAACGTCGAGACCGGCGTCGTGCGCCGGGTGTCGCACTTCCTCACCTCGGACGACGTGCCACCGGTCATCGCGCTCGGCGCACGTTTCACCGTGGGCTAGGAGGCCGCGAGCCCGTGCGGGCGCTCAGGCGCCACCGGGCACGACGGCCAGCAGCAGGGTGGCGAACCACGTCAAGCCACCGACGGCGAGCAGGAACCAGCCGATCACGGCCATGTTGCCGGCGCCCTCGGCCCGGGACGCGCGGGCGCGTCGGCGCCCGACGACCACCAGCACGAGGCCCACCGTCAGCCAGACCAGGCCGATGAGCAGACCAGCGAGAACGCCTGCGCTCCAACGCATCTCAGCAACCCTCCGGGTGCGGAGCCCTGGTCACCAGAGGGCGGCGACGAGCACGTTGGCGACCGCAGCGCCACCCGCGATGTCGAGCAGGTTGCCGGTGTCCTGGCCCTTGCGGCCGCGGGCGGCGCCGATCTCGGCGGCGACGAGCACGACGAGGGCGATGACGAGCTTGACGGCGATCTTCGTGTTGTTGACCGTGTGGTCGTCGTCCTTGATCGCCGAGGCGATGCCGACGAGCGCGAGGCCGGTGACGAGCTGTGCGCGGGCGCCCCAGACGATCGGGGCGATGACGGTGCGGCCGCTGCGGACGGCGATCCAGCCTCCGACGACCGCGGCCATGCCGAGCAGGTGGAGGGCGACGAGGAGGTTGTAGACGAGGTCCATGGCCGACATCCTACGGAGCGTCGTACGTCGCGCGAGCCGGCCCCTCCCCGGCTAGGACCCCGGCTCACCCGCCAGCCCGTGCAGGGCGGCCAGCCGCTGCCACGAGGACGTCAGGCGGTAGTCGCCGACCCGGTCGTACGGCACCCATCGTGCGTCGGACGTCGTGCCGCCGAGGTCGTGGATGACGATGTCCGTGGGCTCGGGACACGTTGCGGCGTAGACGATCCGGACCGCGTGGAAGTCCTCGAGCACACCCGACGGCGCGCGCCCCACCCAGTGCTGCGACTGGACCGTGAGCAGCGCGCCGAGCTCGATGCGCTGCCCCGTCTCCTCCCACACCTCACGGTGGACCCCCTCGACGGGCGACTCCCCGTCGTCGAGGCCACCGCCGGGCAGCCCCCAGTCCCCCGACACGTGGGTCTGGGCGTTGAACTGCGTCAGCAGCAGGCCGCGTCCGCTCGTCACGACGGCGTACGCCGCGACCCGCTGGTAGGGCTCGCCCACCTCGTCGTCGCCGACCCCTGCGTCCCGGCGCACCGCCTCGGCCCGAGGGCGTATGCCGTCCAGCTCGCGCACGCGGTAGCCGATCTCGAGCGCCCCGTCGTCCACCACCGTCGCGAAGACCGGGTCCTCGACGAGCCAGCCGGCCGCGCCGAGCACGACGTCGGGGTGCTCGCCGTGGCCCAGGCGCGCCTCGGCCACGCGCGTGCCGTCGCCCCGGACCCCGACGACGCGAAGGCCGCCCGGCACGTTGGTCCTCATCGCCGCACCAGCCCGACGGCCCGCTCGTACTCCGACACGGCGAGCGCGGCGACGCGCGTCCACTCCTGCTCGGGCGGGTGCGCGACGTTCCACCGTCGCAGGCGGTCGACCTCGCCGACGTCCTCGGCCAGTCGGGCGATCGCACCAGACATCTCCGAGTCACTCGACACGACGAGGCCGTTCACCCCGTCGGTGACGAACTCGCCCACCCCGGAACCGGATCGCCCGATGACCGGCAGGCCCACCGTCCGCGCCTCGAGGGCTGCGATCCCGAACGACTCGAGACGGGCCGGCGACAGGTAGACGTCCGCGGCGGCATACCTCTCGCGCAGCTCGTCGCGCGACACGCGCCCCGGCAGCGACACCCAGTCGAGCCCACGGTCTCGCACGAGGGCCTCGACCTTGCGCCGGTCGGGCCCCTCCCCCAGCACCGTCAGCGACACCGAGCCCGGACCGGCCACCCGCTCGGCCTCCGCGACGAGCTCGACGAGCGCCGCGGGACGCTTGCGGGCTGCGAGGCGCATCGCGGTCACGAGACGCAGCGGGCCCGGCTCGCGCGTGACGGGACCGACGGCCCAGCGCGCCACGTCGATGCCGTTCGGCAGCACTCCCACCGTCGCCTCCGGTCCGACGAGCCGACGCAGCGGCTCGGCGGCCACGTCGGACACGGCCGACATCGCGACCCCCCGCGCGGCCCATCGCCGCACGAAGCGGGCCGCGTCGAAGACCGGCGCCATCCCGGCGAGCATGCAGTGCCACGTCATCGCGGTCGGCAGTCCCAGGCCCACGGTGACCCGGGTGCAGTCCCACGCGAAGGGCGAGACGACACCGGTCTGCACGTGGGCCACGTCGAAACCCCCGGCCACGAGCCGCCGGCGCAGCTCGGCCGGGGCGAACGGGTTGATCGGCAGCTCCCACGGCATCCGGGCCGCGAGCCGGTGCACCGGCACACCGTCGACGACCGTGACGGCGCCGTGCATCTCAGCCTCCGCGCCGCGGGTGGCCGTGAAGACCTCGACCTCGTGGCCGGCCGCCTGCAGGTGCTGCGCGAGGTCGTGCGTCTGGACCTCGATCCCGCCCAGTCGGGGCAGGTAACAGTCGGACAGGAGCGCCACCTTCACGGAAGACACTGTGCCATGGGCCAAGATGGGTGACTGTGCCGCACACGCTCCTCGCCTTCCACGCGCACCCCGACGACGAGGCCCTGCTGACCTCGGGGACGATGGCGCGCGCCGCCGCGGAAGGCCACCGGGTCGTCGTCGTCGTCGCGACGGACGGCGAGCTCGGCCTGGCCTCCACCGACTTCACCGGAGACGGGACGCTCGCCGCCACCCGGATGGACGAGCTGCGCGCGAGCGCCCAGGCCCTCGGCGTCGCCCGCGTCGAGCACCTCGGCTACGCCGACAGCGGCCTCGGCCCCGAGGTGGCGCCCGACCCGCCGGGCGCGACGCGCTTCGTCCGCGCCGACGTCGAGGAGGCGGCCCAGCGCCTCGCCGCGATCCTCCGCGAGGAGCGCGTCGACGTCCTGCTCCACTACGAGCCCAACGGCGGCTACGGACACCCGGACCACAAGCAGGTCCACGTCGTCGGCACGCGCGCCGCCGAGCTCGCAGGCACCCCGAAGGTGCTCGAGGCGACGGTCCCGCGCGACACGATCTGCCGCGCCATCGACCTCGCGGCGAAGGTCTACCGCTTCCCGCCTGAGTTCGACCGGTCGAGCTTCGACCGCGCCTTCTCGGCGCGCAGCGAGATCACCCACCGGATCAGCGTGCGCCGGCACATCGCGGCCAAGCGTGCCTCGATGCGTGCCCACGCCTCGCAAGCCAGTGCCGACGGCGGCGCCGACCGCACCCTGGCTGCCTTCCTGCGGATCCCCCGCCCTCTCTATGACCTCGTCTTCGGCCGCGAGTGGTTCGTCGACCGCTCTGCGCGCCCCGACGATCCGATCCGCCGTGACGTCTTCGACGGGCTCGCCTGACCCGTTCGTGGCCTCTCGACGCGGCCGCACCCGCAGAACGTGGCCCCTCGACGCGGGCGCACCCGCAGAACGTGGCCCCTCGACGCGAGCGCACCCGCAGAACGTGGCCTGTCGACGGTGTGACGCCTGTCCCGTACGCGGTCTGTGCGGTTGCGGGCGGCGGATCATGGAGGTGTGACCTGGTGGCGCGGCCGCTCCCCGGCGGTCTTCTTCGTCGCGTCGGCCGCCTTGCTGGCCGCGGCGCGCTCGCCGCCCTGTCGGGGAGGGACGAGCTGTCCCGCGCCCTCTGGGTGGCGACCACCGTGCTCGGACTCGCGCTCTCGGTCCTCTGGACGGTGCGGTCGGTCGCCGAGCGCCGCGCCACGGTCGACGTCATCGCCGTCCTGGCCCTGGCGGGTGCGCTCTGGGTCGGTGAGGACTTCGCGGGCGCCATGGTCACCCTGATGCTCGCGAGCGGTCGCCTGCTCGAGGCCCGGGCCGCGGCGCGGGCCGACCGGGAGCTGCGCCTGCTCGTCGAGCGCACGCCGCGGACGGCCCGGCGGCGCACGGGTACCCGCGTGGACCGCATTCCGGTGGAGGAGGTTTCACCAAGTGACGTGCTCGTTGTCGGGACGGGCGAGGTCGTGCCGGTCGACGGCCGGCTGCTCGCGGCCGGCACGTTCGACGAGTCGGCGCTCACGGGTGAGCCGATGCCCGTCGAGCGCCCGAACGGGGACGACGTGCGCAGCGGGGTCGTCAACGCCGGCCCTCCGGTCGACGTCGTGGCCACCTCGTCGGCCTCCGAGTCGACCTACGCGAACGTCGTGCGACTCGTCGAGCAGGCGCAGGCGACCTCGGCCCCCTTCGTCCGGACGGCCGACCGTTTCGCGGTGCTCTTCGTCCCGCTGACGCTCGCGCTGGCCGGCGCCGCCTGGGCCCTGGCCGGGTCCCCGCTGCGGGCCGTGGCGGTGCTCGTCGTGGCAACCCCGTGCCCGTTGCTGCTCGCCGCTCCGGTGGCGATCATGTCGGGCCTGTCCCGGGCCTCGCGGATCGGCGTCGTCGTCAAGGGCGGCGCGGCCCTGGAGGCCCTCGCGGCCGGTGAGGTCGTGCTCTTCGACAAGACCGGCACCCTCACCCACGGTCGGCCCGGGCTCACGGCCGTCGTCGTCGCTCCGGGCGCCCCTCCCGCCGCGGAGGTGCTGCGCCTCGCGGCCTCGCTCGACCAGGTTTCGCCCCACCCGCTCGCGAGCGCCCTCGTCGGGGCGGCTCGGACCCGCGGCCTCGACCTCGTGCTCCCGACGGCCGTCCACGAGGTGCACGGCTACGGCCTCGAGGGTCGGGTCGGCACGACGGTGGTCCGTCTCGGCAAGGCCCGGTGGATCGTCGGTGACGATCCGGCGTGGCTGCGTCAGGTGCGCCGCCGGGCCGCGCTCGACGGGTGCCTCACGGTCTTCGTCGCCGTCGACGGCGCCCCGGCCGGCGCGTTCCTGCTCGAGGACCCGGTGCGGGCGGATGCGCCCAGGATGGTCTCGGCCCTGCGCGAGGTCGGGATCCGCCGGACCGTCCTGCTCACCGGCGACCGTGCCGACATCGCCGAGACGGTCGGCCGGATCGTCGGCGTCGACGCCGTCCTCGCCGACCGCGACCCCGCCGACAAGCTCGCGGCCATCCGCGACGAGTCGGCCAGCGCGCGCACCATCATGGTCGGGGACGGCGTCAACGACGCGCCCGCCCTCGCGGCCGCCGGGGTCGGGGTCGCCCTCGCCGCCCGTGGCGCGACGGCGTCGTCGGAGGCTGCTGACGTCGTGCTGACGGTCGACCGGGTCGACGCCGTCGCCGACGCCATCCTCATCGCGCGCCGGTCCCGCCGGGTCGCATTGGAGGCCGTCGTGGTCGGGATGGGTCTCTCGCTCGTGGCCATGGTCGCCGCAGCGGCCGGCCTGCTGCCGCCGGCGGCGGGCGCGGTGCTCCAGGAGGGCATCGACGTCCTCGCGATCGGCATCGCCCTGCGGGCCCTGCTCCCGACCCCGCTGCACAGCGTCCCCATGTCCGCCGAGGACGTCGCCACGGCGCGTCGCCTGCGCGAGGGTCACGACGTCGCCATCGCCGCCGTCGAGCAGGTCCGGGCCGTCGCCGACGGCCTGCACACCCACGCCTGCGACCTCGCTCCCGTGCGCGCGCTCCTCGACCGGCTCGAGGCCGAGCTGCTCCCCCACGAGCGGGACGACGAGGCAGAGCTCATGCCCCTCGTGGCCCGGGCTCTCGGCGGCTCGGCCACGACGACCATGCGGCGGACGCACGCGGAGATCGAGCACCAGGTGTCGCGGCTGCGCCGCCTGCTCGACGGGATCGAGCCCGGCTCCGTCACCCCCGAGGACGTCACCGAGCTGAGGCGGCTGCTCTACGGCCTCTACGCCGTCTGCCGCCTCCACAACAGCCAGGAGGAGGAGGGCGCCTTCGCGCTCGTCCCAGCAGGCCCTCTCGTCACCGCACCCGCCCGACGGGGCGGTCGGCACCGTGCACCCCGCTGACCGGGTGGGCTCCGCGACTCTGCCGACGGCGTATGCCGTGTGCCCGGGACGGGCCCGTCCGTGCGGTCCCGCCGCCCACGCCATACTGGTCGTGCCGCACTGCGCGGCAGCACCACCGGAGCGGAGGCTCGGATGACGGCGGGACTGGAGCACACGTGGGTCGCCCACTACGCCAAGGGTGTTCCGGCCGAGATCGAGCCACCTGACTCCTCACTCGTCGACCTGCTGACCGGAGCCGTGACCACCTACGGCGACCGTCCGGCGCTCGAGTTCTTCGGCGCCGAGCTGTCCTACTCCGAGCTCGGGCGCCAGGTCGACGTGGCGGCCGAGGGCCTGCGCCGGCTCGGCGTCCGTCCGGGCGACCGGGTGGCGCTCGTCCTGCCGAACTGCCCCGAGCACATCGTCGCGTTCTACGCCGTGCTCCGGCTCGGAGCCGTCGTCGTCGAGCACAACCCGCTCTACACCCCGACCGAGATGGCCCACCAGTTCGGTGACCACGGTGCGACCGTCGCCATCGCGTGGGACCGGATGGCCACCACGATCACCGCACTCCCCGGTGTCGAGCACGTCGTCGCCGTCGACATCACCGCGTCGATGCCCTGGACGAAGCGCCTCGCCCTGCGGCTGCCGGTCGCCCGGGCCCGGGCGCTGCGCGCGCAGCTCACGGGGCGGGCTCCGGGCACGACTGCGTGGTCCGACGTCGTGAGGCACGGCCCGCTCGCCCCGTCGACCCCCGGGCCGACCGTGGACGACCTCGCCGCGATCCAGTACACGAGCGGCACGACCGGCGTCCCCAAGGGCGCGATGCTCAGCCACGGCAACCTCATGGCCAACGCCGCGCAGGGACGTGCCTGGGTGCCCGGCCTCACGCCGGGTCAGGAGGTCGTCTATGCTGTGCTGCCGATGTTCCACGCCTACGGGCTCACCCTGTGCCTCACCTTTGCGATGAGCATGGGGGCTCGCCTCGTGCTCTTCCCCCGGTTCGACGTCGACCTCGTGCTCACCGCCGCGAAGAAGCACCCACCGACGTTCCTGCCAGCCGTGCCACCCATCTACGAGCGCCTCGCCACCGCCGCCCGCGAGCGCGGGACCGACCTGACGGCAACGCGGTTCGCGATCTCCGGCGCCATGGCGCTGCCCCGCGAGACGCTCGAGCTCTGGGAGGACGTGACGGGCGGGCTGCTCGTGGAGGGCTACGGCCTCACCGAGACCTCGCCCGTGGCGCTCGGCAACCCCATCGGCAGCGACCGCCGGCCCGGCGCGGTGGGCGTGCCCTTCCCGAGCACCGACATCCGCGTCGTCGACCCTGAGGACCCGACCCGGGACCTCGCGCCCGGAGAGCGCGGCGAGCTGCTCATCCGCGGGCCGCAGGTCTTCGGCGGCTACTGGGGCCGGCCGGAGGAGACAGCAGCGGCCCTGCTCGACGGCGGCTGGTTCCGCACCGGTGACATCGTCGTCGTCGACCCCGACGGCTTCGTCTCGGTCGTCGACCGCATCAAGGAGATCATCATCACCGGCGGCTTCAACGTCATGCCGTCGGAGGTCGAGGCCGTGCTCCGAACGGTCCCCGGCATCACCGATGCCGCGGTCGTCGGGCTGCCCAAGCACGACGGCAGCGAGGACGTCGTGGCGGCCGTGACGACCGAGCCGGGCGTCGAGCTCGTCGTCGAGGACGTGCGCGCCCGCTGCCGGGCGGACCTCGCCGCCTACAAGGTGCCGCGCCGTGTCGTCGTCGTCGACGAGCTGCCCCGCTCGCAGATCGGCAAGGTCCTGCGCAAGCAGGTGCGCGACTCGCTCATCGAGAGCTGACGCCCGGCACCCGACCCACCGGACGGCATACGCCCGAAAGGCCTTCAGGCAGAGGGCGCCTCGAAGACGATGGCCATCGGCGTCTGCTCGGATCCCTGCCCCAGCGGGTTGTCGGCGAACATCAGCTCGTAGCGCTCCTTGGCTCCCGGCGCGTCCTTGCCGAGGACGTTGCGGCCGATGTCGTTGGCGTCCATGACGACCGTGCCGCCGAACGTGTCGCGGTAGGCCTCCGGCACCCGCGCGCGGATGGCCGCCGACAGGTGTGCGGCCACGTCGTCGGGGTCCTTGGGACCGAGCTTGGCCGAGACGTTGGCCGGGTAGACGGAGTACTCGGTCGGACCGTCGATGGCACGGATGTCACCGCCGACGAGGTCGTAGAACAGGCCCCGCTTGCCGAGCACCTTGCCGACGGCACCGCCCGCGGAGGCGAAGAGCACCCGCGGCAGGCCGGCCTCCTCGATGGCGAGCTGCATGGTGAAGGGCGAGCCGAGGCCGATGCCGGCCGGGGTGCGCGTGACGTAGCGGCTGAGCAACCGCGCCGGGCGGCCGACCTTGATGTCCCAGATGAAGTACGAGCGACCCTGGGTGATGGCGACGATCTTCTCGGAGATGAAGAAGTACCACCGGCCGCTCGTGGCGGACGCGTGCTCGGGGCCGGCGTCGGGCAGGCCGGAGAAGAAGCGCTCGACGTAGCCGAGCGTCTTGGCCTCGAGGTCGTCCTCGCGGGCGTAGAGCTCGGTGCGCAACGGGTAGCGGCGGACCGCGGTGCCGTCCCCCGTGACGAGGTCGAGCTGCTTGCGGGCGTTCGGCTCGTAGTCGGTCTTGACGTGCTCGGCCTGACCGGGGTCCTCCGGCTCGCGCTCGTCGAAGAACTCCTGGAGCCAGAGCTCGAGGTTGAGCATGCGCCAGACGGTCATCGAGTCGATCGAGTTCGTGCCCTTGATCCAGCCCTCGAAGGCGTGCAGCACCGCCGTCTGGTCGAAATAGGGCCGGTTGGCGAAGGACTCGGACAGGAACTCGCCGTAGACGTGGTTCTTGAGGCGCATGAACCACTCGCCCTGCGGCGTCGTCGCGCCGACCTTGTCGCGACGGTCGACGACGGAGTCCGGCAGCAGTCCCCGCATCGCGTCGCGGAGCACGCGCTTGCCGACGCCGTCCTTGACGAGGGCGTCGTCGGCGAGGCCGAAGACGAACCGCACGAGGTCGCGGTCGACGAACGGCATCCGCACGGCGACCCCGAAGGCTCGGGCGTTCTTGTCGGTGTAGCGCAGTCGGGCCGGCAGCGAACCGGTGAAGACGTCGTCGACGAGACGGGCCCGCAGGTCGGCCTTCTCGACGTCGTAGCCCTCGGTGGCGTGGGCTCGCGCGAAGTCCGCGTCGAGCAACGAGGCCACCGGCACGTCCTTGCGGCCGTGCAGCCGGTCGCCGATGAGCGGCCGGCCCCGGCGGTAGAGCACGTCGAGCGAGCGCCCGAGCTCCGAGGCGGCGCTGACCGCGCTGCGGTGACGCAGCTCGCGCAGGTGGATCAGGTGGTGCGGACCGAAGCCGGCCAGGGTCTCGTCGCCGCCGTGACCGTCGAGGACGACGCTGTCGCTCTCGGACGCCTCGCGCAGCACGCGGTACTGCGTGTAGGCACCGGTCGAGACGAGCGGCTCCTCCTGGGTGCGCACGAGGTCGCGGAGGTCCTGCTTGAACTCGGTCGGCGTCGGCTCGATGCGGTGCTCCTGCACCCGCCCGTCCAGCGCGGCCACGACGGCGTCGACGTGCTCGACCTCGTCGTTGCGCGAGCCGGGATAGATGGCGGACCACGTGTCCTGCACGGCATCGGCGGCCGAGCGACCGGACTCGTGCTCGACGACGTCGAGCAGCGCCGCGATGGCGGCCGAGTCGAGGCCACCGGAGAGGGCCGTGCCGACCCGCCCCGACGACGTCGCGCGGCGCCGTACGGCGGCCGTCAGCAGGGTGCGGAACTCGGCGGCGACCGCCGGGGAGTATGCCCGGGGTGCCTTCCCGAGCGCGGCCAGCTCCTCGCGGAGCCGCGTGTAGGGACGACGCTCCAGCCCTCCCGGCACGTCGGCGCCCAGGGTGACGACCTCGCCCGCGCCGACGCGCTCGATCCCGGCGAAGAACGTGGACCGGCCGTCGTCGTGGACGCGGAAGCGCAGGTAGCGGTAGATGGTGCGGTCGTCCGGGCGACGCTCGTGCAGGCCGCTCTCGAGGATGCCGCGGATCTCGCTCGCGACGAGCCACCCGTCTCCGGCCCGGGCGAGGTAGAGCGGACGCACGCCGAAGTGGTCTCGCGCCAGCATCATCCGCCGGGTGTCACGGTCCCAGACCGCGAGCGCGAAGGCGCCGTCGAGTCGGTCGAGGCCGTCGGTGCCCCACTCGGTGAAAGCTGCGAGGACGACCTCCGCGTCACTGCCCACGCCGAAGTCGTGGCCGAGGGTCTCGAGGTCGGCGCGCAGCTCGGCGCGGTTGTAGAGCTCGCCGTCGAGGGCGAGGGTGAACCGTCCACCGCGGGCCACCGCGAGCCTCGCGACGCCGTGGCCGCCGTCGTCCTCGGTGGTCACGCCCGGGCGCGCTTCCCGCACCCCGACGCCGGCGTCACCGTCCCGTGCGGTCGCCGCATCGCCCGGGCCCGGATGCGTCGCGAGCAGTCGGTCGAGCAGTCGGTCGAGCTGGGCCTCGTCGGCGTGGACACCCAGGTGTCCGGCGATTCCGCACATGGGGTCAACCCTAGACGGGCGCGGACCGCCCCCGGCCCACCCCCGGCCGCCGGCGCCGACACGGCGCCTTCCGGGCAGTTCTGCTGGCAAGTGAACCGGATCACGTCGGGTGAGCGTCGTCCAGAAAGGGAGCACTCAAGGCACTTCAACCACAAGGAGCACGACATGCACAGACCGACCCGCACCGCCACCCTCGCAGCCGGTGCCGTCCTCGGCATCACCGCGCTCGTGGCGCCCGCCGCCTCCGCGAGCGACGGCCACTCGAGCAGCTCAGGCCACACGATCCTGCGCGCTGACATCATGGGCAGCATGCCCGACGGTCCGACGATCGCGATGGTTCCCCCGGCCCCGCGCCCCTGGGTCGTCGACGAGGGCTTCGCCCGCGTGCGTGAGGACGGCCGAGTCCGCGTCCGCGTCGAGGGCCTCGTCATCCCTGGCGTCGGCACCGGCACGGTGACCTCGATCAGCGCCTCCGTGGTGTGCAACGACATGGTCGTCGGCACGACCGGGACCGCACCCCTGGACATGGAGGGTGACGCCCGATTGGACGGCATGGTCATGCTTCCGAAGTACTGCCACATGCCGAGGGTCCTGGTGAACCCCAACGGGAGCACGGCCCGCTACATCGCCGCCACCGGCCTCTGACGTCCGTCACTGGCGTTAACCGATCCTCGCGGCCGACGGCCGACCCGGTGCCACCGCGCACCGGGCCGGCCGTCGCTGACCGTCAGTCCTCGACGCGGAACGGCGTCGTCGGCACGGTGAGGCTGCCGCCGGCGCTGCTACGGATCGTCACCCACCCCGGGTCGCTGCGCTCGTAGGCGAAGACGGTGCCGCCGTAGCGCTGCCCTCCGCCGTTGCCGACGTCCCCGATGAGCGAGCCGTCAGGTCGGTACGCGCGCAGGTGCGCGGCCGGGTCCGAGCTCCTCGCGCTGATGAGCAGCTGTCCACCCTGGCTCTTCGTCGCATTGGTCCAGCACTTGCCGACCTCGATCCGGTCGACGTGGCCGCCACGGGTCGAGGACGTGGCGTCCCGGGCCGGGGCCTGCGAGGCAGTGGCCGTGGTCGGTGCGGGCCCGGCGTCCACGGGACCTGCCACGCGACCTGCCACGCGACCTGCCACGCGACCTGCCACGGAGGACAGCCCCGCCGCGGAGCTCGCCGCGGGGGCGGCGCCGTGCGCGTCGGGCCCGGCCCCACACCCCGAGAGGACTCCACCCGCGAGCAGGACCGCGACGCCTGCCCCGACGAACCGAAGGGTCCGAGCGGGCATCGGTCGACGTGACATCGGGTCCTCCTCGTCGTGAACGGTGCCCGGTGGGCCGCCTCTCCGGGGAGATGGAGGCGGCCCACCGGGTTCGCCGCCGGGGCCGGAGGTGCGGGTCCGACCCCGGCGGTACCTGCGGTGAGCTGTCGGGGTCGGGGGGTGCGACCCCGAAAGCCACCGTTGACGGCGCCCTACTGCCGGATCTTGTCGAGCCTCGACGGGGCGCTGGTGCCGATCACCGCTCCTGCGGTGTTGAGCGACTTCACCGTCAGGGGCGCCTGTGCGCACGGAGTGGCGTACACGCCACCCAGGTTGCAGGCCGGGGCGGGTGCCCCGACGGCCGTGACGGTGAACGAGCCTGGCGCGACGAGCGAGACCGTGAGGTTCGCAGCACCCAGGGTGGCGGGGTCGAACATCGTGCCCGACTCCGTGAGGTACGGCAGGAGCACCATGCTGCTGACCGTCGTGTCCGTCGACGTCGCGGTCACGATCAGCCGCTGCTTGGACGTCCGGTACTCGACCGGGGTCAGCGTGACGTTCGTCGGCACCGAGGCCGTGACGGTCACCGCGACCGACGTGGCCGGCGAGGACCCGTTGGCGTTCGTCGCCGTGACGCCGAAGGTGTACGTCCCCGCGACGGTGGGCGTGAACTTCAGCTGCGACGTGCCCGTGGCCGTGGCCGCCGATGGCGTCTGGCTCAGGGCCGGGTTGGCCGGGCCCGACGTCTGGCTCCACACCCAGGTGGGCGCCGGCAGCGAGCTGCTCGAGGCCGTCAGGGTCACGAGGTTGCCCGCCGTCACCGTCTGGTTCTGGATGGGGGCGATGGTCGGCTTCGGCGCGGCCTGGACGACGATCGTCGTGGCGGCCGAGGCGACGCCGCAGGCGTTCGAGACGGTGAACGTCAGGTGGTAGGTGCCGGCCGCGAGACCCGTCGCGTTGAACGTCGGGGTCGTGGTGCCGGCACCGGTGAGGGCACCGCCCAGGTTCGTGCCTCCGGCCGAGGTCCCGGCCGTCCACCGGAGCGTGACCGGGGTGGAGGCGCCGGCGGTGACGCTGCCGGACAGCGGGATGGTCCCACCGTTGGCGACGGAGTACGGAGCACCGTTGATCGTCGGCACGGCACACACGACGGCCGGTGCCGCCACGCTGCTCGGCCACGGGCTCAGGACGCCTGCCTGGACGCCGGTGAGCGACGAGTACCCGCCGTACGCGAGGAACGGGATCGAGTTGAAGTTGTTCTCCGGCACCGGGGAGCCGGGGACGTTCTCCGGGAAGATGTACTCACCGATCGGGGCGTGGTACTGGCCGTAGTAGATCCCGTTGGCTTCGGTCTTGGCACTCGCGGTGCCGGGGACCTGGCTGCGGGGGTTCGCGTCCAGGGTGCCCGGGACGAACTCGGACAGCCCGTCGACGACGGCGCGGACCTCACGCGTGGGCGGGATGAACTGCCCGGCCGGAGGTGGCGTGCAGGCCTTCTGGGTGGGGACCGTCGCGGTGCACGGCGGCCGGAACCGCCAGCGACCGCGCACCGCACCGCCGGGAGGGCCGGGGTCGGGCATGATCGTGCCCCACTCGCGGTCGCTCGTGGCGCCGGTGGCCGGGTTGACGTCGATGCCGTAGAGACGGACCATCCGGCTCTCGTCGGTGGTCATACCCTCGAACCTCGTGCGCACGGCTGCCTCACCGGCACCGAAGATCGTCAGGCCACCGGTGCCGAGGATCGACACGTCGACGGACACGTAGGCGGGGTCGACTCCCGGCTGGGTGTAGATGCCCAGGCTGGCCACGATGGTGTGGGCGGAGATGTACTGGCCCCCGTTGGCGCCACCGTCCTGCACGAGGTTGCCGGCGAACGTCACGTAGTCACCGATCTCGAACGGGGCCTGCTTGCGCGGGTCGGCGCACGTGCCGCGGGCGCACGTGTTGGCGTCGACGTCGGACGGCGCGTCCATCCGGAACATCGTGTATGCCGCACCCACCGCAGGCAGCGCCGGCTGGGGGGTGATGCCCGAGGTGTCGGTCCCGGTGTAGACGGGCCGGTTGGTCTGCGGGCACTCGGCGTCGTCGTTCGTCGTCGTCGGCGCGGTGCGCGGGATGCACATCGGGAAGCCGGTCTCGGCGAGGATCGTCGGGTTGTCCTGGTCGACCTGGAAGCGGTCGTCCGGCGACATCGCACGTCCATAGCGTCCGGACGTCGTCGACCCGGCGATGGCCGGGTCGTTGATCCGCACGCGTGTGCCGGTGCCGGCGACGCCCGGCGTGCCACCGACCTCCAGCTCGCCGGTGGAGTAGTCGAGGTAGTTCACGTAGCCGGCCCCGTTGTTGAGGTCCTGCTCCGAGATGTCGACCATGCCGGCGATGTAGCGGTCACCGCTGCCGTTGATGACGCGGTTGCCGACGACGTGCACCTCGTACGTCGTGAGCGGCTTCGGGCTGTCGCCCAGGGCCATGCCGGTCTGTGTCGGGCCGTACGGCGCCGGTGCGTGGGTGAAGAGCTCCTGCCAGGTCAGAGCGCTGGCCGGGAGGATGACGATCGTCTCCTTGGGGACGACGACGGCGTGACCGTTCAGCGTCAGCGTGCCACCCGAGTGCGGGTCGCCCGCCGAGTCGAGGGTCGCGGACTGCAGGAAGCCGGTGATGTCGAACTGCGTGCTCGAGGCCACCACGGGGTTGATCGCCGGAGCGACCAGCGGGGTGGCCGCGCCGTGCGCGGCGTTGCTCGCGACCGGGGCCAGGCCCGCCGCGAGTGCGATGGCGGCCGCGGCCGAGAGCAGTCGGCGCCGTCGGACACCGCCTCCCGGGTCGGGTCCGCCGACGTGGCGCTTCGAGAGCGCACCCCCCAGTTGACTAGACATCTCCGTCCTCCATCCATCTCCTGCTGCGTTGACTGGCATTGACATGGGGTGACCGGCCCTGGTCAGGGCTCCGCGACCGATCCCACGGGTCGGGGCGGCACGGTGCCCGGGTGTCGGCTCCCGGGCCCGGGGTGCGCGTGGCGGCGGCATCGCGCCGGCGGGGTCCGTGGACGTCGGTGACGGTCAAGCCGGTCGGGCCAGCACAGCGCCGAGCGGTCGCCGGTCGACCCGTTGCCGGACGAGCGTCACATCGACTCATCACGATCCCCCCTCAAGGACTTGCGTCCATCGTGGGAGCGTCGACACCGAGGGGCATGCGCCACGGTGGGGGGTGACACTCCCCGAGAATTGGGGGGCGTCGGTCTGGGGTTATCCCGACGGGCGACACCCGGAAGTGCTACGCGCGACGCCGGGCGAGGTCACGGTCCGGGATGCGACGAGGGCGGCTCCGACCCTCAGGTCGGGGCCGCCCTCGTCGGGTCGTCCGGTCTCAGCGGGTCACTCCCACTCGATGGTGCCCGGCGGCTTGCTCGTGACGTCGAGGACGACGCGGTTGACCTCTTCGACCTCGTTGGTGATGCGGGTCGAGATCGTCGCGAGCACGTCGTAGGGCACCCGGGCCCAGTCCGCCGTCATGGCGTCCTCCGACGCCACGGGGCGCAGCACGACGGGGTGGCCGTAGGTGCGGCCGTCACCCTGGACGCCGACCGAACGGACGTCGGCGAGGAGCACGACCGGGCACTGCCAGATGTCGCGGTCGAGGCCCGCCCGCGTCAGCTCCTCGCGGGCGATGGCGTCGGCGCGGCGCAGGATCGCGAGGCGCTCGGCGTCGACGGCGCCGATGATCCGGATGCCGAGGCCGGGGCCGGGGAACGGCTGGCGCCACACGATGACCTCGGGCACCCCCAGCTCGAGACCGACCTGCCGCACCTCGTCCTTGAAGAGGGTGCGGAGCGGCTCGATGAGCGAGAACTGGAGGTCGTCGGGCAGGCCGCCGACGTTGTGGTGGCTCTTGATGTTGGCCGCCCCCTCACCGCCGCCGGACTCGACGACGTCGGGGTAGAGCGTGCCCTGGACGAGCCACTTGACGGGGTGCTCCTCGTCGCCGCGGTCGTGCACGACGTCGCGCGCGGCCTGCTCGAAGACGCGGATGAACTGCTCGCCGATGATCTTGCGCTTCGTCTCGGGGTCGGTGACCCCGGCGAGCGCCTCGAGGAAGCGCTCACGGGCGTCGACGACGACGAGGTCGACACCGGTGGCCTGGACGAAGTCCTGCTCGACCTGCTCGGCCTCGCCCTCACGGAGGAGCCCGTGGTCGACGAAGACGCAGGTCAGCTGGTCGCCGACGGCCTTCTGCACCAAGGCTGCCGCGACCGAGGAGTCGACTCCGCCGGACAGGGCGCAGAGGACCCGGTCCTCGCCGACCTGCTCGCGGATCGTCGACACGAGGTCGTCGACGACGTGGCCCGGCGTCCAGTCAGGTGCGATGCCCGCGCCCTTCCAGAGGAAGTTCTCGAGGACGCGCTGCCCCTGCTCGGAGTGGAGCACCTCGGGGTGCCACTGGACGCCGTAGAGGCGTCGGTCGTCGTCCTCGAAGGCTGCGACCGGCGTGCCCGCGGTCGTGGCCGTCACCGCGAAACCCTCGGGAGCGGCGCTGACGGAGTCACCGTGCGACATCCAGACGGTCTGGCTCGGCGGCTGGCCGGCGAAGAGCGTCGACTCGACGTCGCTGATCGCCGCGTCGGTCTTGCCGTACTCACGGGCTCCGGTGCGGGCCACGGTGCCGCCGAGAGCCTGGGCCATCGACTGGAAGCCGTAGCACATGCCGAAGACCGGGACACCGGCCTCGAGCAGCGCCGGGTCGAGGCGCGGGGCGCCGTCCTCGTAGACCGAGCTCGGGCCGCCGGACAGGATGATCGCGGCCGGCTCCTTGGCGAGCAGGTCGGCCACGGCCATCGAGTGGGGCACGACCTCGCTGTAGACCTGCGCCTCACGGACGCGCCGCGCGATCAGCTGGGCGTACTGGGCGCCGAAGTCGACGACGAGGACGGGGTGGCTCTGGAGGTCGGTCGGCTCGTTCGGCACGGCGTCAGTCACGCGCCAAGACTATCGGCCCGGTGAGGGCTCCTCCGACGACGTCCCGTCGCCCGCGACGTAGGCGCGCGAGAGCAGCGCCTCGGTCTGGACGGTGTTGCGCCGCTCGGCGATCCACGGGACCACCGGAACGAAGCCGGCGAGGAGGTTCTTGACGATGCGCACCGGGCCCCACGCGGCCTTGAGGCCGAGGTTGGCGACCGACACGGCATACGCGAAGTAGATGATCCCGTGGATCGGGCTCCAGTACTCCGTGAGGACGTTGGTCTGCTTGAAGACGTACTTCATGACCATCTCCAGGATGAGCACGAAGAGGGCGATGCCGGCGACGGTCGCGAGGACCCGGTAGATCGACAGCGCCGACCGGATCTGCTGCGGCTTGGCCAGGGTCTGGGGGTACGTGCTCACGTCGTCGCGCCTTCTCTCGGTGCAGCGACGGGCTCGTCCGCCTGCTGCTCTGCTCGGAACATCTTCCACCACATCCAGATCGCGAAGATCCCGAAGACCCACCACTGGACCGCGTAGGCCGCGTTGCGCAGGTTGAGCGGGGCATCGAGCGGGGGCGGCGGGACGCGGCTCAGACCGGCGGCCGCGAGCGGGGTGCCCACCGTGGGCCCGGCGGACTCCGCCGAGGCCAGCACGACGACGTTGTAGAGGTCGCCGGGCCACTCGTTGACGAGGGAGGCGAGGTCGACAGAGCGCACCTGCGGCGCGGGGAGCGGGGCGCCGTCGCGAGGCGACTCCCCCGGGCCCAGCGTGCCCGTCACCGTGACGACACCGGTCGGGGGCGCCGGCACGGACGCCGGCGTGCCGTCGACGAAGCCGCGCAGCACCGGGACCGTGCCGGCCGCGGTCTCGAGCGGCGTCACGACCCACGAGCCGACCCGGCCGTCGAGCCGACGGTCGACGACGAGCAGGCTGCGCCCGGCGGCGTACGTCCCCGTCACGGTGACGGCACGGTTGGAGTAGTCGCTCTTGAAGTCGCTGTGCGGCGCGGTCACCTGCTCGAGGGGCGCACGCTCGAGCGTCGACGCTGCGGCCACGGCGTCCTGGCGACCGGAGTCGCGGGCCACGCCGAGCTGCCACAGGCCGAGCAGGACGCAGGCGGCGACGACGACGGCCAGGGCGGCGAGCATGCCGACCCAGCGAGGGGTGAGCAGGCGCCGGAACACGCCCCAAGGGTAGGTCACCTTCCCGGCTCGGACCTGACCCGGGGCGCCCATCCGTGCCAGACTCCTGCGCCATGTCCTCGTTGCGCCGACGCCGAGCAGGTATGCCGGGAGTCGCGGTCGTCGTCCCCGCCATCCTCGCCGTGGCGTCCCTGCTCGCCTCGTGCGGCGCCACCGACATCCCGACGCCGCGACGCACGGTCACCGTCACCGTCGACGCGCCGAGCACGGCGCCGGCCGGCACGCCGACAGCGACGACGACCCAGGTGCCGACCAGCGCGCCGACGTCGACGGACGTCCCGACGGCCCTCGCGGTCGGCCGGCTGCGCGGCGCACCCAGGTCGTTCGACGAGGCCAAGGCGCGCCTGGACGCCGCCCGCCCCGCGGCCTCCGTGAGCGACCGCTTCCGCAGCCCGAGCGGCAACATCGTCTGCCGCCGCAGCACCGACTCCGGCCTGGCCGCGTGCGAGGTGGAGAAGGGCCGGATCGACCCACCGCTCCCCTCGATCTGCCCGGCCGGTGGACCGTCGGACATCGGCCGCATCGAGCTCGGACCGAAGGGCGCGCTGCCGGTGTGCAACTCCGACACGATCCGCACGGGCGGCGAGCCCGAGCTCGGCTACGGCGCACGCACCCCGCCGTCAGGGACGACCGCCTGTCTCAGCGAGAGCTTCGGCGTGACGTGCATCGACGAGGCGAGCCGGCACGGCTTCTTCCTGGCACGCGACACGTTCACCACCTTCTGAGGCGCCGACGCCCAGACGGCACAAGGGGGCGCAGACGCCGACGAACGCGCACCGACCTCACGAACGGTCGTCCCGACGGGACCGACCGGCGACGCGGTCCGGAGCGATCCGGATCCGCAGCCGACGGGGAGGGCCCCGCCGACCAGTGGTCGGCGGGGTCCTTCGCTGCACCTAGGATTGGGTCACGACCGACGCAGAACTGGACCGAGCTCGACACACCCGACGACCGAGGGGCCGCCGTGGCGCAACTGTTGCTCCTGCACCTGCTCGCCGCCGCCCTCGCGCCGTGGCTCGCCAAGGTCCTGCGCACGAAGGCCTTCCCCGTCCTCGCGCTCGCGCCCGCCGTCTCGTTCGTCTGGCTCCTCTCCGTGTCCAGCGACGTCCGCGCGGGCAACCTTCCGACACAACGAATCTCGTGGGTCCCCGGTCTCGGGATCGATCTCGACTTCCGGGTCACGACCCTCTCGTGGGTGCTCGGCCTTCTCGTCACCGGCGTCGGTGCGCTCGTCCTGCTCTACTGCACGTGGTACTTCACGGACCGCGACCCGACGCTGTGGCGCTTCACCTCGGTGTTCACGGCCTTCGCCGGCGCCATGCTCGGCCTCGTCCTCACCGACAACCTTCTCGTCCTCTACGTCTTCTGGGAGCTGACGACGGTCTTCTCCTACCTGCTCATCGGTCACAACCCGGCGAGCTCGACCAACCGGCGCGCGGCGATGCAGGCGCTCATCGTCACGACGTTCGGCGGCCTCGCGATGCTCGTCGGCATCATCATCCTCGGGGTCCACCACACCTACTCGATCTCGGCGCTGATCGCCGACCCGCCGCCTCTCGACACCCTCACCGTGGCCGCCGTCGTGCTGCTGCTCGTCGGCGCCCTGTCGAAGTCGGCGCTCGTGCCCTTCCACTTCTGGCTGCCCGGCGCCATGGCCGCACCGACGCCGGTCAGCGCCTACCTTCACGCAGCCGCGATGGTCAAGGCCGGCATCTACCTCGTCGCCCTGCTCGCCCCGGCCTTCGCCGGCGCCCCGGCCTGGCACGCCCTGACCGTGGGCCTCGGCCTCTTCACGATGCTCGTCGGCGGGTGGCGTGCCCTGCGCCAGCACGACATCAAGCTGCTCCTCGCCTACGGCACCGTGAGCCAGCTCGGCTTCATCGTCGCCATCGCCGGTCTCGGCACCAAGGCGTCCGCCCTCTCGGCGCTGGCCCTCGTCATCGCGCACGCCCTCTTCAAGTCGACGCTCTTCCTCACCGTCGGGGTCGTCGACAAGTGCGCCGGCACCCGCGACCTGCGCGAGCTGTCCGGCGTCGGGCGTCGGCTGCTCCCGGTCGCCGTGCCGGCGACGCTCGCCGGCCTCTCGATGGCCGGGATCGTGCCGCTGGCGGGGTTCGTGTCCAAGGAGAGCGCGCTCGAGTCGCTGTGGGAGGACGTCCAGACCTCCGCCCCGCTCCCGGCCCCGTGGAGCTGGCTGGCGATCGTCGGCGTCGTCGCCGGGTCGGCCCTGACCGTCGCCTACACGGCGCGCTTCCTCTGGGGCACCTTCGCCACCAAGCCCGGCGTCGCCCCCACCCCCGTCAAGGCCGCCCACCCCGGCTTCGTGCTCGCGCCGGTGCTGCTCGGCGTGGCGTGCCTGCTCGTCGGCCTCCTGTCGCCACTCGAGTCCCCGTGGCTGCTCCCGTATGCCGTGGACTTCCCCGTCGGGGCCGAGCCGCAGTCGCTCGCCCTGTGGCACGGCGTCACGGTGCCGCTGATGCTCTCGCTCGTGTCGGTGGCCGTCGGGCTCGTCCTCTTCGCGCAGCGTGACCTCGTCGCCCGGGTGCAGTCCGGCGTTCCGTCGCTCGTCGACGGCGAGCGCGGCTTCGCCCGCACGCTGCGGTGGGTCGACCGCGGGGCCGTCGAGACGACCGCCGTGACCCAGCGCGGCTCGCTCCCGATCTACCTCGCGGGCATCCTCATCGTCTTCGTCGCCCTGCCGGGTCTCGCGGCGGTGACCCGCGGCACGGTCCCCGACGTCCGGCTCTGGGACAACCCGGGGCAGGCCGTTGTCGGGGTCGTCGTCGTGACGGCCGCGGTGCTCGTGCTCGTGACCCGCCGCCGGCTCACGGCGGTCATGCTCGTCGGCGCCACGGGCTACGGCGTCTCGCTGCTCTTCATCCTCCACGGGGCTCCCGACCTCGCGATCACCCAGATGCTCGTCGAGACGGTGTCGCTCGTCGTCTTCGTCCTCGCGCTGCGCCGCCTGCCGACGAAGTTCACCCGTCACCCCCACTCGCCCTCGCGCACGTGGCGCATCGCGCTCGGTGCGGCCGTCGGAGCGTCCGTCGGAGCCATCGCGCTCGTCGCCTCCGGGGGCCGCACCGCCGAGCCCGTGTCGGCCGGGTTCCCCACGGAGGCCTACGCGTTCGGCCACGGCAAGAACATCGTCAACGTCACGCTCGTCGACATCCGCGCCTGGGACACCCTCGGCGAGGTGTCGGTCCTCGTGGCCGCCGCGACCGGCATCGCGAGCCTCATCTTCGTGCGCACCCGCAACACCCGGATCTCACGCGCGACGTCGAAGTCGCTCCCGTCGAGCAACGGCGGCCGGGGCACGTGGCTGCACGGCGGCCGGACGATGCGCAAGGAGAAGCGCTCGGTCATCTTCGAGGTCGTGACGCGGCTCGTCTTCCACATCATGCTCGCGGCCTCGCTCTTCCTGCTCTTCGCCGGCCACAACCAGCCCGGTGGCGGTTTCGCGGGAGGGCTCGTCGCGGGACTCGCGCTCGTCGTGCGCTACCTCGCGGGTGGCCGCTACGAGCTCGACGAGGCCGCGCCGTTCGACGCCGGACTGCTCGTCGGCCTGGGCCTGCTCGTCGCGGTCGGCTCCGCCCTCGCCCCGCTCGCGTTCGGCGGGACGATCCTCGAGACGACGGCCGTCGACTTCACGCTCCCGCCGTGGGGCGAGGTGCACCTCGTGACGTCGCTCGTCTTCGACATCGGCGTCTACCTCATCGTCGTCGGCATGATGCTCGACATCGTCCGCAGCCTCGGCACCGGCATCGACCGGCAGATCGCCGAGGAGGAGGCCGCGGAGACCGAGGAGACCGATGCCTCCGCAGCCGGCCAGGCGGAGGTGGCCCGCCCATGACGACGCTCGCTCCCGCACTCATCGAGTCGACGCTCCAGCCCAACATCACGCTCGTCCTCGTCACCGTCGGGCTCGTCGCCGCCGGCACGGCACTCGCGCTCGACCGCAGCCTCGTGCGCGTCCTGCTCGGCATGGTGCTCATCGGCAACGGCATCGCCGTGCTCTACCTCGTCATCAGCGGGCGCGCCGGGCGTGCACCGTTCGTCGGCGAGGACCCCGCCGCGATCAGCGACCCGCTGCCACAGGCCATGGTGCTGACGGCGATCGTCATCTCCCTCGCGACCATCGGCTTCCTGCTCGCCCTGTCCTACCGCCTGTGGCAGATCTCCGGCACCGACGACGTCCCCGACGACGCCGAGGACGCCCGCATCCAGCGCCTCGCCCTCGAGGACCAGACGTCGTCGACCTACGACCCGTCCGAGGAGTCGACGACGACGTCCGACGAGCTCGCGGACGGCGACCGGAGCCCCCGCCGATGAACCTCACCGACGTCGCCGTGCCCAACCTCGTGCCGCTGCCCGTGCTGCTCCCGCTCCTCGGCGCCGCCCTGACCCTCGCCTTCCGCCGGTCCCCACGCCTGCAGCGGGGCGTCAGCATCGCCGTGCTCGCCGCCGTCGTCGCCGTCGCCGGCGCCCTCGTGTGGCAGACCGACGTCAACGGCCCGCAGGTGCTGTGGCTCGGCGCGTGGCAGGAGCCGCTCGGCATCTCGCTCGTCGCAGACCGCCTCAGCGCCCTCATGCTCCTCGTCTCGGGCATCGTCACGCTGCTCGTGCTCGTCTTCGCCATCGGGCAGGGCCAAGCCGACAGCGACGACGAGAGCGAGAGCGAGACCCCGCTCACGATCTTCCACCCGACCTACCTCGTGCTCTCGGCCGGCGTCGCCAACGCCTTCCTCGCCGGCGACCTCTTCAACCTCTTCGTCGGCTTCGAGATCCTCCTCTTCAGCTCCTACGTCCTCATCACCCTCGGCGGCTCGGCCGCGCGCATCCACGCGGGCACGACGTACGTCGTCGTCAGCCTGCTCAGCTCCGCGCTCTTCCTCGTCGCCATCGCCGCCGCGTACGCCGCGACCGGCACCGTCAACCTCGCGCAGCTGGCGATCCGCATCGGTGACCTCGCCCCCGGCGTCGCGCTCGTGCTCCAGCTCTCGCTGCTCACGGCATTCGCCATCAAGGCCGCCGTCTTCCCCATGTCGGCGTGGCTGCCCGACAGCTACCCGACCGCGCCCGCGCCGGTCACGGCCGTCTTCGCCGGCCTGCTGACGAAGGTCGGCGTCTACGCGATCATCCGCACCCAGACGCTGCTCTTCCCGGACTCGCCGTTGCAGGGACTGCTCATGTGGGCCGCGCTGCTCACCATGGTCATCGGCATCCTCGGCGCCGTGTCCCAGTCCGGCCTCAAGAGGATCCTGTCGTTCACGCTCGTCAGCCACATCGGCTACATGATCTTCGGCATCGCGCTGGCGACGCCCGAGGGCACCGCCGGTGCGATCTTCTACGTCGCGCACCACATCACGATCCAGACGGCCCTCTTCCTCATCACCGGCCTCGTCGAACGCCTCGCCGGCACGACGTCGCTCGACCGTCTCGGCGGCCTCGCCGTGGCCTCCCCCGTGCTCGCGACCCTCTTCTTCGTCTCGGCGATGAACCTCTCGGGGATCCCGCCGCTCTCGGGCTTCCTCGCCAAGGTCGGGCTGCTCAACGCCGGGATCGAGCTCGGCACCCCGCTCGCCTGGTTGCTCGTCGTCGGCGGCATCGTCACGAGCCTGCTCACCCTCTACGCCCTGACCAAGGTCTGGAGCCAGGCGTTCTGGCGCACCCTCGCCGACGCCCCGCGCTCGACCGAGACGGCAGCCGCGATCGAGGCCGGCACCCTCGACGTCGAGCCGAGCGCCGACCCCGCCGGCACCGTTCTCGTCGACACCGTCCGCGTCGACACCGTCCGCGTCGACACCGTCCGCGTCGACACCGGCTCACGAGCGCTGCCGCGCACCATGCTCGGCGCCACCGCCGCCATGACGGTCGTGGGGCTGCTCATCACCGTCGTCGCCGGACCGCTCTTCGCCTACACCCAGCGCGCCGCCACCGACCTCATGAGCCGCGACCCCTACATCACGAGCGTTCTTCCCGTGGAGGTCCGCCGATGACCGACGTCCGGATGGCCACGGCCCCGCGCGAGCCCGAGTCGCCGCGCCGTCGGCGGCGGGTCCTGCAGCCGCGTGCCGTCGCGACGATCGCCCTCGCGTGGGTCCTGCTGTGGGACCGCGTCACGTGGGGCAACGTCGTCAACGGCGTCCTCGTCGCCCTGCTCGTGACGTATGCGTTCCCGCTCCCCTCGATCGAGTTCCAGGGGCGGCTGCGACCGCACCGGGTGCTCCTGCTCGTCGCGCACTTCCTCGTCGACCTCGTCGGCGCCTCGTGGCAGGTCATGCGACTCGCCTTCGGCCGCCGGAGCCCGCGCAACGCCGTCATCGAGGTGCAGCTGCGCTCGCGATCGGACTTCTACCTCACCCTGACCGCCGAGCTCGTGGCCCTCGTGCCCGGCTCGGTCGTCGTCGACGCCCGGCGCTCGACGTCGGTGCTCTACCTGCACCTGCTCGACGTCAGGGGCGAAAGCGCCATCGAGGCACAGCGGGCCCACGTCCTCGCGATCGAGCGGCGCGTCGTCCGAGCCCTCGGGTCCCGTGAGGAGATCGCGGCGCTCGAGGCGGGCGGTCCGTGGCCGGTGGCAACCGGCTCGGCGAGCGACCCTCGGGGTGCAGGCGACCACCTCGACGCCACCGAGGGCCCGGACCTCGACGGGACCCGCCCCCGCGACGGGGAGGAGCACCCGTGACCATCGTCCTCGGCATCTCGCTCGGCATGCTCGGCGCCGCGGCCGCGCTCGTCCTCGTGCGCCTCTTCCGTGGCCCGAGCAACCTCGACCGCATCGTCGCCGCCGAGATCCTCCTCGTCATCGTCATCGCCGGTGTCGCGCTCGAGTCGGCCCGCCAGCGGACCACGACCTACCTGCCGCTGCTCATGATCCTCGGCCTCGTCGGCTTCGTCGGCGGCGTCGCCGTCACCCGCTTCATGTCCCGTGACTCCGACGAGCACGACGCCGTCGAGGTCGACCACCCGGAGCCACGACAGCAGCCCGAGGGGTGGGAGCAGTCATGACGTGGTCGTCCGCCCTCGACGTCGCCGGAGCCGTGTGCCTCCTGCTCGGCTCGTTCCTCTGCATGGCCGGGGCCGTCGGCCTCATCCGCTTCCCCGACACCCTCTCCCGCCTGCACGCAGCGACGAAGCCGCAGACCCTCGGCCTCATCCTCATCCTCGCCGGGCTCGCCCTGACGCTGCGCACGTGGGCGGCGGTCACGACGCTCGTCCTGCTCGCCGCGACGCAGTTCTTCACCTCCCCGGTGTCCGCACACCTCGTCGCCCGGGCGGCCTACCGCAACCGCCTCGTCGACCCCGAGACCCTCGAGGTCGACGAGCTGTCCGAGGCCCTCGACCGCTCGGGTCAGGACCCCACGCCCTGACCTCGAGGCGGCCACACGGCATACGCCCTCGTGTTGACCTCCAGCACGCTTGAACTTCTACGGTCGGCCCGTGGCCCCGACGAAAAATGGCATGAGGCATGCCCGCGCCGAACGTACGATGAACCAAGTGATCTCGCTGCCCCACGCCGACCCCGGCACTCCCGACCTGACCAGCCCGACGGCCTACCTCCGCTGGGTCGGCAAGGGCCAGTGGCGCACCCTCGTCGTCGCCATCGCGTTCGGCATCGTGTGGCTCGTCAGCCAGGCACTCTTCCCCGCCGCGATGGGCAAGGCCATCGACGAGGGCATCATCGGCGGCGACGCGGGCTCGCTCCTGCTGTGGTGCGGCATCCTCGTCGGTCTCGTGACCATCAGCGCCCTGTCCGGCGCCATGCGGCACAAGTACGCCGTCGCCAACTGGATGCAGGGCGCCTTCCGCTCGGCCCAGCTCATCGGCCACAAGGCGGCCGACACCGGTGAGGCCCTGTCGCGCACGGTCCCGACCGGAGACGTCGTCGCCACGGTCAGCTCCGACGCGATGCGCATCGGTGGGCTCTACGACGTGTCAGCGCGATTCGCCGGCGCCGTCGTGTCCTACGTCGTCGTCGCGCTCATCCTGCTCGGCGCCTCGACGCCGCTCGGCCTCGTCGTCCTCATCGGCGTCCCGGTGCTCGTCGCCTGCCTCACCTTCATCGTCCGCCCGCTCCAGGCGCGCCAGCTCGCCCAGCGCGAGGAGTCCGGCAAGCTCATCGGGCTCGGCGCCGACACCGTCGCCGGGCTGCGCGTCCTGCGCGGCATCGGCGGCGAGCACACCTTCCTGAGCAGGTATGCCGTCCAGTCGCAGTCCGTGCGCCAGGTGGGCAATCGGGTGGCCGGCTACCAGGCGGCCCTCGACGCGGCCCAGGTGCTCCTGCCCGGGCTCTTCGTCCTCGTCGTCGTGTGGCTCGGGGCGCGTTTCGCCATCGCGGGCGAGATCACCGCCGGCCAGCTCGTCGCGTTCTACGGCTACACCGCCTTCCTCGTCATCCCGCTGCGCACGGCGACCGAGATGGTCGACCGGGCGACCCGCGCCCACATCGGTGCCCGCAAGCTGACGAAGATCCTGCGCGTGCAGCCCGACCACGTCGAGACACCGGACGCCCAGCCGCTGCCCACCGGGCCCGCCCGCCTCTACGACCCGCGCAGCGGCGTCACCATCGAGCCCGGCCGGTTCACCGTCGTCGTGTCCGCGCGCCCGGAGGAGTCCGCGGCCCTCGCCGACCGACTCGGCCGCTTCGGTGTCGGAGAGACGGACGTTCGGCTCGACGGCACTCGCCTCGCCGACGCCTCGCTGGCCGCGGTGCGCCGCCGGGTCGTCGTGTCCGAGACCGACCCGCGCCTCTTCACCGGCACGCTGCGCGACGAGCTCGACCCGTGGGGTGACCACGACGACGCCTCGATCCTCGACGCCCTGTCGGTGGCGAGCGGCGACGACGTGCTCGAGGCGCTGCCCGGCGGCCTCGACAACGAGGTCGAGGAGCGCGGCCGGGCCTTCTCCGGCGGCCAGCGCCAGCGGCTCGCCCTGACCCGCGCCCTCCTCACCCAGGCCGACACCCTCGTGCTCGTCGAGCCGACGAGCGCCGTCGACGCCCACACCGAGGCCCGCATCGCCGGTCGCCTCACCGCCGCCCGCGCCGGACGCACGACGGTCGTCATGTCGGCCAGCCCGCTCATCCTCGACCAGGCCGACCACGTCGTCTTCCTGCGCGGGGGCAAGGTCGCCGCATCCGGCACCCACAGTCGTCTCATGGCCGACGAACCCGACTACCGACGCACCGTCGTCCGAGGAGAGGAGGACTGATGTCGCTGACACCAGCGCCGTCCACGCGCACCCTTCCCGTGGCCGACATGAACTCGGTCAAGGACCACACCCGCGGCCTGCTCCGCCGCCACCGCGGCAGCCTGCTCACGGTCATCGGCCTGCATGCCGTCGCCGCGTGCGCCGCGCTCGTGGCGCCCCGCGTCATCGGCCTGCTCGTCGACGAGATCAGCCACGGCCGGTCGCTCGAGGTCGTCAACCGGCTCGCCCTCTGGATCGCCGGTGCGGTCGTCGTCCAGACCGTCGTCACGTGGTTCGCCCGGCGCGCCTCGTTCGTCATGGGCGAGACGATCTTCGCCGAGCTGCGCGAGCAGTTCATGGGGCGCGTCGTCGAGCTCCCCCTGTCGACCGTCGAGCGCGCCGGCACCGGCGACCTCGTCTCGCGCACGACCAACGACGTCGAGGCCCTCTCGCACGTCATCCGCTTCGGCATCCCGTCGATCTTCGTCGGCGCCGTCACGACGGCGATCACGGTCGTCGCCGCCTTTCTCACCGGCTGGCAGGTGGCGCTCGCGATCGTCGTCGGCGTGCCGATCCTCGTGCTCTCGACGCGCCGCTACCTGCGGTACGCGCCCGATGGCTACCTGCGCGAGCGCGCGACGTACGCCGTGCTCAACGGCGTCGTCACCGAGTCGGCCGACGGCGCCCGCACCGTCGACGCGCTCGGCCTGCGCAGCCGCCGCCGGCAGCGCATGGACGACGCCCTGCACGACTGCTACGACGCCGAGCTCTACACGCTGAAGCTGCGGATGCGGTGGTTCCCCTCCGTCGAGTTCGCCTTCTTCGCGCCCGTCGCCGTCACCCTCCTCTGGGGCGGCTACCTCATCTCCCGCGACGTCGCGACGGCCGGCACCGTCACGGCGGTGGCCCTCTACGTCCAGCAGATGGCCGGGCCGCTCGACGAGCTCATCTCGTGGCTCGACGAGATCCAGGTCGGTGCGACCTCGCTCGCCCGCGTCATCGGCATCGCCGACGTCCCGGCCGACCGCGCCGCGACCGGAGAGGAGCCGGAGGACGACCACCTCGAGGTCGAGGACGTCCACTACTCCTACCGCGCAGGCCGTGACGTGCTCCGCGGCGTCTCGCTCGACCTCCAGCCCGGCGAGCGCCTCGCCATCGTCGGTCCCTCCGGAGCAGGCAAGTCGACGCTGGGACGGCTCATGGCCGGCATCGACGGTCCGCGCCAGGGCCGGGTCGACGTCGGCGGCGTCCGCCTCGTCGACCTCGAGCTCGCCCAGCTGCGCGGCCAGGTCGCGCTCGTGACGCAGGAGCACCACGTCTTCGTCGGCTCGCTCGAGGACAACCTGCGTCTCGCCCGCCCCGAGGCCTCCCGCGAGCAGCTGCTCGAGGCCCTCGCCGCGGTCGACGCACGCAGCTGGGCACTCGAGCTGCCCGACGGGCTCGACACCGTCGTCGGATCCGGTGGCCACCGGCTCACCGAACCGCAGGCGCAGCAGCTCGCCCTCGCACGGCTCGTCCTCGCCGACCCGCACACACTGGTCCTCGACGAGGCGACCTCGCTGCTCGACCCGCGCGCAGCCCGCCACCTCGAACGATCGCTCGCCGCGGTCGTCGACGGCCGCACCGTGGTCGCCATCGCGCACCGGCTCATGACCGCGCACGACGCCGACCGCGTGTGCGTCGTCGAGGACGGGCGGATCAGCGAGATCGGCTCGCACGACGAGCTGCTCGAGGCCGACGGGGCGTATGCCGCGCTGTGGCGCTCGTGGCGCGACGAGCCGCAGCCCGCCCGCTGACGGCCGCTGGGACGAGCCGGCACCAGGCCGCACCAGGCGGCACCCGTGACGACGGGGCCACTCGACGACCAGGTCGAATGGCCCCGTCGTCACTGCGTCCGGGAAGCGGTTTCGACAACTTCGGCAAATAAATGGCAGATGCCGTAACCCCCCTCGGCCTGCGTCGTTGTCAGCGCGGTGCCGGGCTGTTTCTCGACCGGTTGCTAGCCCGCACCGTCGGGTGGGGCCGTCTCTGAGGGGTGACGGCCTCACCCTCCCTCATCTCCCGGGCGGGTGCGCCCCGACCCGACCGGTCAGCGGTACCACAGGCTCCCGGTGACGGCCGAGAAGAGCAGGAGCGGCACTCGCTGGGGTGGTCCGGTCGTGTGTGCACCTGCGGGGGTCAGGGCACCGTCGACCGCACGGCAGGGTCGCGGCCCGGCAGCCCGGACGCGCTCAGGCGTCGACGAGTCGGTAGGCCTCGCCCTGGGCCGGGCGCCGGTCGGCCTCGCCACGCAGGGGCCACAGCGACACGGCCCGCTCGGCCTGCGCCGTGATGGTCAGGCTCGGGTTGACCCCGAGGTTCGCCGAGACGGCCGATCCGTCGAGCACGTGCAGGCCGGGGTAGCCCCACACCCGCTGGTACGGGTCGACGACCCCGCGCTCCGGCGAGTCCGAGATGACCGCCCCACCGAGGAAGTGCGCCGTCATCGGGATGTCGAGGACCTCGCCGACCGACGACCCGGGCCAGGCCCGCTCCCCCGTCGTGCGCTCGAGCCGCGCCGCCATGGCGCGCACTGCCTCGTTGCCCTCGGGGATGAAGGTCGGGTTGGGTTCGCCGTGGCCCTGCGTCGAGGTCAGGTGCCACCCGAGGAGGCCGCGCCGGCGGCGCACCTTGATCGAGTTGTCGCTGCTCTGCATGACGAGGGCGATGACGGTGCGCTCGCTCCAGCGCCGGCTCGACAGCGACCGGGCGAAGACCCACGGGTGGCGCGCGACGGTGCCGGCGAAACGCACCCAGCGGGGGACGCGTCCGCCGCCGTCGACCTGCATGACGGCGAGCGCTCCCATGAGGTTGGACCCCTTGCCGTAGCGGCAGTTCTCGACGTGCGTCGTGTCGTTGACGTGAAAGCTCGACGTGATCGCCACGCCTCGCGTCAGGTCGACGCCGTCGGGCACCCGCGCCGTCATCGCCCCACCGAGGGCCTCCGAGTTCGTGCGGGTCAGCTCCCCGAGCGTGTCCGACAGGCGCGGCAGCCCCCGCCCCTCGGGCTCGGCCTTCATGGCCTGGAGCAGCTGGGCCGTGCCCCACGCCCCTGCCGCGACGACGACCTGGCCGGCCGTGACGGTGCGCTCCCCCGCCCGACGCCGACCCCACGAGCCGCTGCGGACGGTCGTGACGGCATACCCCTGCTCCGGCGCAGCCGGGTCGAGCGGCCGCACCCGGGTCACCGTGCGCAGCGGCTCGATGCTGACACCGCGTCGCTCGGCGAGCGCGAGGTAGTTCTTGACGAGGGTGTTCTTGGCACCGACGCGGCACCCGACCATGCAGTTGCCGCACTCCGTGCACCCGGTGCGGGCCGGGCCCTCACCGCCGAAGTAGGGGTCGGGGACGCGTTTGCCCGGCTCGCCGAAGAAGACGCCGACCGGCGTCTTGCGGAACGTCTCGCCGACACCGAGGTCGGTCGCCGTGTCGCGCATCAGCTGCTCGACCGGGCCGTCGCACGGGTTGACGGTCACCCCGAGCATGCGCTGGGCCGTCGCGTAGTGCGGCGCGAGCTCGGCCTGCCAGTCGGTGATGTGCCCCCACTGGCGGTCGCGGAAGAACGGCGCCGGCGGCACGTAGAGGGTGTTGGCGTAGTTGAGCGACCCACCACCGACGCCGGCGCCCGCGAGGACGAGGCAGTCGGGCAGCCGGTGGATGCGCTGGACCCCGAAGAGGCCGAGGCGCGGTGCCCAGAGGTAGCGGCGCACGTCCCAGCTCGTCCGGGCGAAGTCGTCGTCCTCGAAGCGGCGGCCCGCCTCGTAGACGTGGACGCCGTAGCCCTTCTCGGCGAGACGCAGCGCGGCCACGGACCCGCCGAAGCCGGACCCGATGACGACGACGTCGTGGTCGTGGACGGTCTCCATGGACGTCAGGCTAACGGTCCGAACACCCCTAGGCTACCGACAGTAAGTTCCGGGCGACGGCTCGGCGAGTGTCCGGGCCCGTGGTCGGCCGCGTGTAGAGTGGCCTCCCGTGGAGGGGAGAACTGAGTCGTCGGACCGCGCCGTGGAACTGTCCATCGTGGTCCCCTGCTACAACGAGGAAGCGACCCTCGAAGCCCTCTACTCGGCCCTCGTCAACGAGTTGTCCGACCGGGTCGGCTCCTGGGAGATCCTGCTCGTCGACGACGGCAGCCGCGACGACACGCGCCTGCTCGCGGGATCGATGGCGACCTCGGACCCACGGGTGCGAGCGTTGGGCCTGAGCCGCAACTTCGGCAAGGAAGCGGCTATGTACGCCGGGTTGCAGGCGGCGCGCGGACGGTTCGTCATCATCATGGACGCCGACCTCCAGCATCCGCCGGAGCTCATCCCGGCGATGCTCGACTACGGACGTCGGGGCTGGGACCAAGTCGTCGCCCGACGCACGCGAGGCCAAGAGAAGGTCGTCCGCAAGAGCGTGTCCCGCCTCTACTACCGCCTGGTCAACGGCCTCATGGAGGTCCGCCTGACCGACGGCGCCGGGGACTTCCGCCTCATCAGCCGCCGCTGCGTGGACGCCCTGCTCCAGCTCGGCGAGGTGCACCGCTTCTCCAAGGGCATGTTCGCGTGGGTGGGCTTCTCCCAGATGGAGATCAAGTACGACGACGTCGCGAGCTCACGGGACGCGTCGACGTGGACCATGCGATCGCTGTTCAACTACGCGATCGAAGGTGTGCTCTCGTTCAACAGCAGACCGCTCCGTCTGGCCATCTGGATGGGCGTGATCGTCATCTGCATCACCGTCGCATACTCGATGTGGATTCTCCTGGCGGCCCTCATCAACGGCGTCGACACCCCCGGTTACGTGACGACCATCGCGATCAGCTCTCTCATGGGCGGGGTCCAGCTGCTGACGCTCGGGATCATCGGAGAGTACGTCGGCCGGATCTTCAACGAGACCAAACGACGCCCGATCTTCCTGCTCTCCTACGACAGCCAAGGGTCCATGGCGAGCCCCCAGATCGCGCCACACGCGTTCGACGGGTCGCTCGATGAGGAGCCCGAGGTCGTCGACCTGGCCGAGACCGGCCACACGTCGACATGAGGGCGATGATCGACGAGCACTTCCGTCCCCTGATGCGGTTCGCACTGGTCGGAGTGCTCAACACGGGGGTCTACTACGGCATCTACCTGCTCATCGTCCAGGTCGCCCCATACCTCGTCGCCCACGTCGTGGGCTGGTTCGTCTCCATCAGTTTCTCCTTCCTCATGAACTGTCGATTCACCTACCACGTCAGGCCGACGTGGAAGAGATACCTGCTCTTCCCACTCTCCAACCTCCCGAACATCCTCTTCACCTCGGTGGGGGTCGTGGGGCTCGTCGAGCTGCTTCACGTCAACGTGCGGCTCGCACCTCTGATCGCAGGGATCTGCGCCATCCCGTTCTCGTACCTGCTAGGAAGCCATCTCATGCGTGACCGCGACCCGTTCAGTGACGTCGACGCGTCGGCGGACGGCGCCGTGGTCGGAACGACCAGGTGAACCCGATCGTGTGGCGCGGGCCGGCGGAGCGGCTGCCGCGGGGGCTCGAGGTCGTGGTCCTGGCCGTCATCGTCGTGACCTTCGGCGTGCTCGCCGACCTGTTCCCCTACAGCGGGGACGACTGGGCCTGGGGCTCGCAGATCGGCGTCGACCGGCTGTCGACCTTCTTCGCCGACTACAACGGCCGCTACGCCGGCAACCTCGCCGTCCTCGTCCTCACGAGGTCGAGTGCCGCGGTGGCGGTGACGATGGCCCTGGCGGTGGCAGCGGCCGCCTTCCTCGTCCTGCACCTCGCTCGTTTCCGGACGCTCACCGGATACGTGCTCGTCTATGCGCTCCTGCTCGCGACCCCTGTCGACGTCTGGCGCCAGGGCATCGTCTGGACCTCGGGTTTCAGCAACTACATGCTCGCGACGCTTTCAATGCTGGGCGTCATGGTGGCCGTCCGGTCTGCGCTGACGCGGATCTCCGACCGCCCCAGTCACCCCGTCCTGCGGGGTGTCGCTCTTTTCCTGCTCGCCTTCGTCGGCCAGCTCTTCATCGAGCACGTGACGATCCTCGTCGTCGCCGTCACGGGCGGGTGCGTCCTCTGGTCGCTCGTCACGCGTCGAGGCGTCGGGGGGTCCCTGTGGTGCCTCTTCGTGGGCGCGGTGCTCGGGGCCGCCGCCATGTTCTCGAACGGCGCGTATCGTCGCGCCTTCTCAGGCGGGGATGGCTACCAGAAGATCGGGTCGCAGGGCGGGAGCCGAACGGAGCAGATGCTCATCTCGCTCGACACGATCATCGGGACATACGGCGTCGCTCTCAACACCGCACTCAACGTCGTCCTGTTGGGTCTGCTGGGCCTGGTGGCGGCACGCCGGGCGACTCACGCGAGCGGGGCCGCCGCCCGACTCTTCTTCGGCGCCATCGGCGTGGTCGCCCTCGTGGCCGCTGTCCTCGTCGTGTGGTGGGTGCCACACGACGCCTCCGCTCTTACGTCGGGAGGAATCGCCAGCCTGGTGCTCGTGCTCGTGACGATGGCGTGTGCCGTGGTCACCGTGGAGGACCACGAGGACCGGCGGCTCCTGCTGTTCGTCACCATTGGCTTCGTCCTCCTCATCGCGCCGCTCCTGGTGGTGAAGCCGCTCGGGCCCAGGTGCTTCGTTCCCTCGTACGTCCTTCTCCTCGTGGCGGTCGCCGTGCTCGCACGCGTCGGCCTGCGACGCCTGGGCCGCGTCCCCGCTCGAACCTCGGCCTACATCCTCGTTGCCGCTGCGGCGGTCATCGGGGTCACGGCCTTCGTCGTTCGCTACGAGATCTACCACCGCATCGACGAAGCCTCGGCGGCGCGACAGGCGACCGCTCGGACGGCCGTGGCTGATGGCGCGTCGAGCGTCGTGCTCCGGCACCTACCGTACGGCGGGCGGTGGGTCCATGCCCCCGACCCCGACTTCGAGCCGTGGGAGACCCGCTACAAGCTCTTCTACGACCTGCCGGCGTCCCTGGCGATCACCGTCAAGTAGTCGCCACGGCGTGCACACCGTGTACGTCGGCCGGCCGCCGCTCAGGCGTTCCTCCTGAGGTCAGGGGCGCAATGCCTTGGTCACCGCTGAGGCCACCTCGGGGTAGAGCGTCATGGAGTACTGCGTCGTCATGTGCCCGTGATCGAAGTACGTGATCAAACCCCCGACGACGGCGGGACACCTGCCGGTCTGGCACAGCAGGTTGGTGGCATCCAGGGTGCTCACCGCTCCTGCGGGAAACCCGCCCTGGAGTGCTGCTGAGGTCAGGGGGTCGGGTTCGAGGCCCTTGTCCACGTCGATTCCGCACCGCGTGAGGTCGTCCGCGTAGCGGGCCACGCAGTCCGGCACATTTCCTCCCGCGTCCGGGGTGTCGCGAATGACGAGCACCCGCAGACCTTGGCGAACGAAGCCCTCGAGCACACGTCGGTAGGCCTGCTGCGCCACGGCCGTCTTGCGGTTCGCGGGCACACCGACCAGTGGTTGGAGCGTACGGTCCGACATGACCACGAGGTCGTAGCCCCCCGAGTTGATGCGCTGGCGAGTCCAGTCGTTCCAAGCTTGGCAGTTCGCCCCGATCTCGGGCGGGTTGAAGGAGATGGGCACGTCTACCGAGTAGCACTCGGAGGTGAGGTAGGTGTCGATCCGCCATCCGCGTTCGCGGGCCAGGGTGTGCAGCGGGGGAAACCAGGCACCCGCGTGCGAGTTGCCGTACAGGGCGATCCGCACGGGGGTCGAGCGTGGGCCGTAGCCGCACACCTTTCGTCGGGTGAACGGGCGTTCGTTCCAGCAGCCGTCGGAGTAGACCTCGGGTTTGTCCTTGGCAGCTGCGACCGGCGTGGTCAGCAATGGCATGTCACGGGTGGCGCAGGCAGCGGTGCGGAAGAAGTCTGCACCCACGCACCTCGCCGAAGGGTCGACGACGACGGTCGCGGCAGACTCAGTGACCCGCTGGCCGTGCCACAGGGCGAGGCCCGCGAGGCCGGCCGAGAGCGCGAGGCAGGCCCCGAGCAGCACGAAGGAGCGCCTGACGCTCTGAGTCAGCTTCGGCGCGAAGCGGAACGGCTCCTCGACCCAGCGTTTCGACAGGCCCGACAGGCACAGCACACCGGCGATCAGGACGCACTTTTGCCACGCCCGCATGTCGTCCTCGTCGAGCACGAAAGGCGCGATCACGATGGCGGGCCAGTGCCACAGGTAGACCGAGTACGAGACGTCGCCGAGCCACTGGACGTGACGCCCGGACCAGAGCCGCCGTGGACCAGTTCGGAGGTCGTCGGACCTTGCCGCGATGACCGCCGCAGTCCCCAACGTGGGCACCAGTGCCGCGACGCCCGGAAAGGAGGTCTCGTCGGTGAACGCCATGGCGGACCACAGAATGGCGGCGAGGCCTCCCCAGACGAGCAGGGAGCGGACGACGGCGCCCCGGGCGCGAAGGCCGGCGTGCACCGCCGCAGCGACCGCCGCCCCGACCCCGAGCTCCCACACCCGGGTCGTGGTGACGAAGTAGGCCTGACCCGCGTCCTCTCGGGTGAACCAGGCGGAGAAGGCAAGGGACGCCAGGCTGACGACGCCGATCACCAGCAGCGGTGGGAAGCGGAGCGAGAGCCCGCGGCGACGGCACACGAGCAGGGCCAGGGCGATGAGCACTGGCCAGACGATGTAGAACTGCTCCTCCACCGACAGCGACCAGTAGTGCTGGGTCGGCGACTGCAGCTGGTCGGTCGCGAGATAGTCGGTCGAGGTCAGTGCGAGCAACCAGTTCTCGACGTAGAACGCCGAGGCGAGGACCTCCTTCGCCACCCGCTCATGGACCGTCTGGGGAAGCCAGACGATGCTCGCCGCGAGCGTCGTCACGAGCACGAGGGTGGCCGCTGGGATGAGCCGTCGGATGCGACGAGACCAGAAGGAGAAGAGATCTTTGGCGCTACGGATCGGACGTTCGAGGAGGTGGAGCGTGATGAGGAAGCCGGAGATCACGAGGAAGACGTCGACCCCGACGTAGCCTCCGGTGAGCCGCTGCGGCCAGGAGTGGTAGACCACGACGAGCGCGACTGCGACGGCGCGCAGCGCCTGGATGTCCCTGCGCGGTTGGGCGACCTGAGCGGGGATCTCTCGGGGGCTGGTGACGACGTCCTTGTCGTCGCCGACGATCGCCGCACTCGGTCTGTCGGGCAGTGCCAATGGATCTACTCCGGATTGCTGGTACTCCTGTGCGGGCTGTGCCCCTGCCCACCGCGAAATGACCCAGACAAACTAACGCACGAACCTGCCGGAGACCGATTCGCCGGGCTCGTGGGGCGTTCGCGAGCCCAGGCTCCGCTCAGACAACGGCCCATAGGATGGGCCGACCCTCCTCGACCGGAAGAGAACCTGCGTGCCCTCCGCCGCTCCCCTGCTGACCGTCATCTGCAACGTCCACAACGACGCCGCACGGCTCCCGCGGGCCGTCGGGTCGGCCCTCGCCGCGTGCGAGGGACCCGACGTCGAGGTCCTCGTCGTCGACGACGGCTCGACGGACGACACCGGCGCCGTCGCCGACCGGCTGGCCGCCGAGGACGATCGCGTACGCGTCGTGCACCGTGGCGTCAACGACGGCGCCCCGGGGGCGCCGCGCAACCTCGGCCTCGACGAGGCCCGCGGGGACTGGGTGGCCTTCGTCGACAGCGACGACACGTACGTCGCGGGCTCGCTGCGCCGGCTCCTCGAGGCCGCGGTCGCCCAGGACGCCGACGTCGCGGCCGGCGCCGTGGCCCGCTACAACGAGCGGACCGACCGCGTCACGCCGCTTCCGGCGACCGGCTACACCACGGGGCCGGTCGACCCGCTGTCGCCCGGCTCACCCCTGTGGCAGGACACCATCGCCGTCGCGAAGGTCATGCGGCGGGCGCTGCTCGACGAGGAGGCGATCCGCTTCCCGGAGGGCATCCTCTACGAGGACCAGCCCTTCACCGTGGCGCTCTGGTCGACGGCGCGACGGGTCGCGACCCTCGACGAGGTCGTCTACCACTGGTACGTCAACAACGTCGCGGGTGAGGAGTCGATCACCGCGCGACGCCACGAGATCGCCAACGTCCACGACCGCCTCGCCGCCAACCGGGCCATCGACGTCCAGTTGACTGGCCGGCCGGACCTCGCGTCGGCCAAGCTCGACAAGTTCGTCCGTCACGACCTGTCGCTCTACGGCAAGGACCTCGACGCCCGGGACCCCGACTACCGGACAGCCTTCCTCGCAGCGGTGCGGGACTACCTCACCGAGCTGCCCGCCGAGCTGCGTGAGGGTCTCGACCAGCCCTACCGCCTCGCGATCCGCGAGCTCGTCGACGGCAGCACCGAGAGCGCCGTGGCCGCCTGCCTCTTCGCCTACCGCCGCCTCCACGTCGACCGCCCGCTCGCGCTGCGCGCCGACCGGTGGTGGTGGCCGTACCGACCCGCGGGCGAGGCGTCTGCCGACCACGACCTGACGTCGGTCGTCGCGACGGAGCATGCCCGGCGACGCCGCATCTGGACGGCCACCTGTCGCGAGGTGCACGTGGTGCAGGGCGCCCTGCAGCTCTCCGGCACGGTCGTCGACGGCGACGACGGCATCGGTGCGCGCGCGCGTCTCGCCGTCTCGCTCGTCGATCGTGACACCGGCGCACGCCTGTCCTCGGCCGTCGCACGGCTGCGCCCTGACGGCGCTTTCGACGCGGCCCTCGAGTTGCCGCCACGCGGCGCGGCCGCGACACCTGGCAAGGCGTGGGACGTCAGGGTCGACGTCGTGGGTGCGCTGCGCAGCCGGCTCCCGGTGCGGACCCGCAAGCCACACCCCGTCGAGCTGCCCACGACCGTCGCGCTCCCGTCGCTCGACGGCATCGAGGCCTACCGCACGCGCAACGGCAACCTGTCGCTCCGGCCGTCCGGCGACGGTGCGGGCCCGGCCGGCGGCGCCGGCTGAGCCCCGCCGCCGTCAGCGGCTCACGGCCGCGGGCTGGTCCTTCTTCGACCGGCCGGGCTCACCCTGGCGGGCCTTGTCGAGCTCCTCGATGGCCGCGGTGACGCGGGCGCAGCACTGGCCGTCACGCATCGGGAACGTCGCGTCGATGCGGCTCTGGAAGTCCGGGCGGGCGGCATACCCGTTGTCGGCGATGTCGACGACGGCCGCGACAGCCGCCTCGACGTCCTCGACGACCGGCCCGAAACCGTCACGAGGGTACTGGAAGTAGCCGGCCCGGCCGACGTGCCCGCCGGCCATGACCCGCTGCGCGTCGAACTGGAAGTAGACGACGGGGCGGTCCATGTAGGCGGCGTTGAATGCCATCGACGAGTAGTCGGTGACGAGCACGGCGGATCGCGCGAAGTACTCCTGCACGTCAGCGCCGTCGAAGGACAGGCGCAGCACCGAGTCGGGCAGGTCCATCTTGGCCAGGACCGGCTGGATGTTCGGGTGCGGCAGGAACGCCACGGTGCGCCCGGTGCGGGCGGCGAGCTCGGTCAGCTCGGGGCTGCGCAGGAAGGCCGTCCACGCCTTGGCGTACTCGGTCTCGAAGAAGTGCGAGTCGATGACGCGACGCTGGCTGCCCGGCTTGAGGGGCGGAACGAGCCAGTTGCGCCAGGTCGGTGCGACGAGGATGAGGTCGCACGCGTCGCCCTGGATCCGCTGCGCCTTGGCGTGCAGGCGGTCGAAGCGCGGCAACCCGGTGAGGGCCACCTCCTTGGCCGTGAAGACGTAGGGCGAGCCGTCACCCGCGATCGACTCGTACTCCCCCGGCGTCGACGTGACGAAGATGTCCATCTGCTTCGGGTTGAGCCAGCGGGACAGGTCGTCCTTGATGACGCCGTGCTGGAGGAAGGTGAACTTCCAGCGCGGGTCGATGTGCTTGAGGATGGCCGGCGGCTTCTGCACGGGCGCGTCGATGTGCGAGGAGATGAGGTGCCCGGCGTTGATCATGAGCAGCTTCCACCGCAGCGTGCCGTGGGCGACGAGGCGCGAGCCGTAGCCCTCGGCCTTGAGCCGCTTCCAGTCCGGGGTGTCCTTCTCGAGGACGAACCACGCGTTGACGTCCTCACGGTTGTCGCGCAGCCAACGGAAGAGGATCTCACCCGAGTCGTTGGCGTCGTGGATGCGGTCCATGAGCACCCAGGCGCCCTCGAACTGCTTGCGCACCTGGGCCCGGGAGGCGAGCACGCGCACCGGGTCGACCTTGAGCCGGTCGAGAGCCTCGCGGCGCCGCCGACCCGGACGACGGAAGCGGTTGGCGATCGCCCGGGCGCCCAGGGCACGGGTGCGGACGCCCTTCCAGGCCCCGAGCAGCTCGACCCGCGAGCCGTCGAGACGCAGCTCGAGGGTGCCTCGGGCGTCGACCCAGAGGACGCGCTCCCACATGAGCGTGTCACCGAAGAACTCGATGGCGCGCGTCTTGGCGTAGCGCGGGGTCTTGAGCTCACCGCGCGAGTAGACCGCCTCCTCGGGCGGTTCGCCGATGTAGCGGTAGAGCACGCGCACCATGCGCTTGGTGCGGTCGTACTTGTCCGTCACGGCATACGAGGTGTGCCAGTCCCGGCCGCGGAGGCCGTGCAGCAGGATGTCGCGCCAGTGCGGCTGGAACTTGCGGATCGTGAAGGAGTCGACGACGTCCGGCGCGAGCAGCTCGGCGATCTCGCCGAGGGTCTCGCGGAACGTCGCCGCGAGGTCACCACTGATGGCGGACGCCGAGTTGGCCATGGCGTCCTCGGACGAGAAGTACCAGGACAGCTCGTAGAGGATGACGTGCTGGACCCACATCGGGACGGCGCCGTGGCGGCGACGCGCCTCGCGGAGCAGCTCGAGGTAGCCGTCGCGGGGGACGGTCGAGTAGCGGCCCGTCGCGGAGATGCCGGTCTGCAACGTCGAGCTCTGGTCGGCACGCTTGCGGTAGTAGTAGCACGCCGACCCGACGAAGCCGGTCTCGCGGCTGGGCGCCGCGAGCAGGTAGCGCACGGCGAAGTCGCCGTCCTCGAAGTTCGGGCGCAGCCCGGCGTTGAAGCGCAGGTCGCCGATGACCTCGCGGCGCATCAGCGAGGTGGTCGAGCTACCCGGGATGTAGGAGGTCGCGACGTCGAGGTCGACGAGGCGGTCCTCGGCGTACATCTTCCAGCGCGGGTGCTTGCCGAGCTCGCCCGTGCCCTCGTTGCGCAGCACGACGTTGGCCGAGAGGAACTGGACCTCGGGGTTCGCGGCGGCGAAGGCGGCCATCGAGGCGAAGAACACCGCGTTGACGGTGTCGTCGGGGTCGATGAAGGTGATCCACTCACCGGTGGCCCGCTCGAGGCCGGCATTGCGGGCTGCGGCCTGCCCGGCGTTCTCCTGGTGCAGCACGACGACCTCGCAGCGGGCGCGGGTGGCCCACTCCTCGAGGACGGCCCGCGAGTCGTCGGTCGAGCCGTCGTCGACGAGGACGAGTTGGAGTCGCGCGAGGTCGAAGGTCTGCGCCTCGATCGAGGCGATGTACTCCTCGAGGTAGCGCGAGACGTTGTAGACGGCCGAGACCACCGAGAAGAGTGGCCTGCCCGGACTCGGCAGGGTCACGTGCTCGGGAGTCGCCTCGGTCATGTCTGGTGCCTTTCCCGCACGGGGCAGCCGCGTGGCTCCCGTGCTCCGGTGGATCTGGTCTCGCGGTGGGAGTCCCCTGACGCATCCCGGCCGCGCCACCCCGCTCGGGGCGATTGCCGCACAAATACTATCTGTCCCGAACGCGGGCCGTTCGGGACGCCGTGGCCGCCCCCGAGGGGACGGCTGGGCGCTCAGTTGCCGAGATAGGGCGAGACGACGACCTCGACGCGCTGGAACTCCTTGACGTCGGAGTAGCCGGTCGTGGCCATGGCCCGCTTCAGGGCTCCGATGACGTTGGTGGCGCCGTCGGCCTGTCGGCCCGGGCCGAAGAGGATCTCCTCGAGGGAGGCCTGGGTGCCGAGCGCGATGCGCTCGCCGCGCGGCAGCTGCTGGTGGTGGGCCTCCGGGCCCCAGTGGTAGCCGCCGCCGGGGGCGTCGGTGGCTCGGGCGAGGGCCGCCCCGAGCATGACCGCGTCGGCGCCGCAGGCGACGGCCTTGACGATGTCGCCGGACGTGCCGACGCCGCCGTCGGCGATGACGTGGACGTAGCGGCCACCCGACTCGTCGAGGTAGTCGCGGCGCGCGGCTGCGACGTCGGCGACGGCCGAGGCCATCGGGGCGTGGATGCCGAGGGCCGTGCGAGTCGTGTGCGCCGCGCCACCGCCGAAGCCGACGAGGACACCGGCCGCGCCCGTGCGCATCAGGTGCAGGGCCGCCGTGTAGGACGCGGCGCCGCCGACGATGACGGGCACGTCGAGCTCGTAGATGAAGCGCTTGAGGTTGAGCGGCTCCGCGCGACCCGAGACGTGCTCGGCCGACACCGTCGTGCCACGGATGACGAAGAGGTCGACGCCGGCATCGACGACGGTCTTCCAGTGCTGCTGCGTGCGCTGCGGCGACAGGGCGCCCGCGACCGTGACCCCCGCCTCGCGCAGCTGGCGCAGCCGCTCGGTGATGAGCTCGGGCTTGATCGGCTCGGCGTAGATCTGCTGCATGCGCGCCGTGGCGGCCTCCGGCTCGATCTCGGCGATCTCACGCAGCTGCGCGGTCGGGTCCTCGTAGCGGGTCCACAGGCCCTCGAGGTCGAGCACCGGCAGGGCCCCGAGCTTGCCGAGCACCGTCGCGCTCTCGGGCGAGACGACGGAGTCCATCGGCGCCGCCATGACCGGGATGTCGAAGTGGTAGGCGTCGATCTGCCACGACACCGAGACCTCCTCGGGGTCGCGCGTGCGCCGCGAGGGCACGACGGCGATGTCGTCGAAGGAGTAGGCGCGCCGTCCGCGCTTGCCTCGGCCAATCTCGATCTCGGTCACCGGCCGATCCTACCGACCCGGCCACGAGCGGACGTATGCCGTCCGGCGGGCTCCGCGGGACGGCATACGTCATCGGGTGGTGCGCCGGGGGGCCCGGAGCGCGGTGTCAGCCGATCGAGTAGTTGGGCGCCTCGACGATGCCCTGGATGTCGTGCGGGTGGCTCTCCTTGAGCGAGGCCGACGTGATGCGCACGAACTGGCCCTTGTCCTGCAGCTCGGAGATCGTGCGCGCGCCGACGTAGAACATCGACTGGCGCAGGCCACCGAGCATCTGGTGGGCGACGGCCGCGAGCGGACCACGGTAGGCCACGCGGCCCTCGATGCCCTCGGGCACGATCTTGTCGTCGGAGTCGACCTCGGCCTGGAAGTAGCGGTCCTTGGAGTAGGACTTCTTGCCCCGGCTGCTCATCGCGCCGAGCGAGCCCATGCCCCGGTAGGCCTTGAACTGCTTGCCGTTGACGAAGATCAGCTCTCCGGGGCTCTCCTCGCAGCCGGCGAGGAGCGAGCCGACCATGACCGAGTCGGCCCCGGCGACGATGGCCTTGGCGATGTCGCCGGAGTACTGGAGGCCGCCGTCGGCGATGACCGGCACGCCGGCCGGCTTGCACGCCTGGGCGGCGGCGTGGACCGCGGTGACCTGCGGGGCACCCACCCCGGTGACGATGCGCGTCGTGCAGATCGAGCCCGGACCAACGCCGACCTTGACGGCGTCGGCGCCGGCGTCGACGAACGCCTGCGCGCCCTCGCGGGTGGCGACGTTGCCGCCGATGACCTGGACGTGGCGGGTCGCGGGGTCGCTCTTGAGGCGCGCGACCATCTCGATGAGCAGGCGCACGTGGCCGTGGGCGGTGTCGGCCACGAGCACGTCCACGCCGGCCTCGATGAGCGTGGTGGCGCGCTCCCACGCGTCGCCGAAGTAGCCGATGGCCGCACCGACCATGAGGCGGCCGTCGGCGTCATTGCTCGCGTCCGGGAACTGCTCGCCCTTGACGAAGTCCTTGACCGTGATGAGCCCGGCGAGGTGGCCCTCGGAGTCGACGATCGGCAGGCGCTCGCGCTTGTGCTGGCGCAGCAGGGCCGTCGCCTCGTCGCGGCCGATGCCCACCGGGCCGGTGATGAGCGGCATCGGGGTCATGACGTCGCTCACGAGCGTCGTGGCCCACTCGGCGACGGGCGTGAAGCGCAGGTCGCGGTTGGTCACCATGCCGATGAGCTTGTTGTCGTCGCCGATGACCGGCAGACCCGAGACGCGGTACTCGCCGCAGATCGTGTCGAGCTCCTCGAGGGTGCGGTCGGGACCGATGGTGATCGGGTTGGAGATCATCCCGGTCTGGGTCCGCTTGACGAGGTCGACCTGGTAGGCCTGGTCCTGGATCGAGAGGTTGCGGTGCAGGACGCCGAGACCGCCCTGACGGGCCATCGCGATGGCCATCCGGGCCTCGGTGACGGTGTCCATCGCCGCCGAGATGAGCGGCGACCGGATCGACAGCTCGCGCGTCAGGCGCGTCGTCGTGTCGATGTCGTTGGGGGCGAGGTCGCTGTAGCCCGGCAGGAGCAGGACGTCGTCGTACGTCAGCCCCATCGAGGCGAAAGCAGCGGGCACGTCAGACGATCCGAGGCTCATTGCCCGATTCTACGGGCTGCCGAGGGCGCGACCGAACGTGCCTCAGAGGGTGGGCACGACGGGCAGCGTGAGGGCGCCGACGACGCCCGCTGTCGTCGAGGCGGCGCCGTCGAGCGTGCCCGACAGGGTGTCGGTGAGACCGTCGGTGCCGTCGGTGCCGCTGGTGCCGCTGGTGCCGCTGGTGCCGCTGGTGCCGCTGGTGCCGTCGCTCGTGCTGCCGGACGTGCCGGACGATCCCGATCCGCTCGAGCCGCCGGTGGTTCCGGTCGGGCGCGGACGGACGGGGCCGGTCGCGCGCGTCTTGGACGCCGGGGCGGTGGGGGTGCTCGTGGCGAGCGTGGCCTGCGGGACGACCTCGGACGTGCCCGTCGGGGTGGGAGTCGGCGTGGCCGTCGGCGTCATGGTGGCCTTCTTCCCGCCCTTGGTGCCGACGGCTGGCTTCTTGCCGTTGTTCGTCGCCTGCGGCGTGCCGGTCTGGCCACCGCCGGCCGCGGTGCCGCCCTGCGGGTTGCCGACCTGACCGCTTCCGACCTGACCGCCTCCGGTCTGGCCGTTGCCGGTCTGGCCCTTCTGCCCGCCGTTCAGACCGTTCGCGACCGGACGCCCGCCCTCCGCACCGGCGACGGCGCCGGGCATGCCGTTGGTCCCCGCAGCAGCCGCGCGGCCCTGGGCGGCGACCACCGCGGCGGGCAGCAGCACGATCGTGCCGTCCTCGGCGCGCGCGAGGACGAGTCCCCTGGCCTCGGTGGTGCCCGAGGTCTGCGGGAGGCCGAGGCGCGCCAGCAGCGCGCTGGGGCTGTCGCTCCGGGCGCTCTCGTCCATCTTCTTGACGATGCGGGCGCGGTCGGCCTGGCTCGGACCGTTGGTCGGGAGCGTGACGGCGGCCGCGACCCCGGCACCGGACGCTGCGACCGCGAGGGCCGCGAAGGCCCCGAGGTAGCGGTGCTTGTTGGCGATCCGTCGGCGCCCGGTGCGCGAGGGCAGCGGGGTGTCGGCGTGGGCCGCGAGGGCACCGAGCAACGCGACGACCGGCTCGGACCCGGCGTCTACGCGGCCGGCGAGGCGGTCGAGCAGCAGGTCGTCGGCGATGAGGTCGCTCATGGGAGACAGGTCGTTCACGCGACGTCACCCGCTCCGGCCTCGGCGATCATCGCGCGGAGCCTCGTCAGAGCCCGGTGCTGGGCGACACGGATCGCGCCGGCAGACATGCCGAGCGCGGCCGCGGTCTCGTCGGTGCTCATGCCGACGGCGACGCGCAGCGTGAGGATCTCGCGCTGCTGGCCGGGCAGCTGCTGCATGAGGGCCATCGCCGTCGCGGCGTCGTCGCGCATGACGGCGACGTACTCGGGCGACGGACCGTCGTCAGGTCCGTCGGGGACGTCGGCCACGGGTGAGGGTCCGCGCATCGCGGCACGCTGGGCGTCGGCGAGCTTGCGGGAGGTGATGGTGTAGACGAACGCCTCGAACGGCAGCCCGCGCTCCTGGTAGGTCGGCAGGGCGGTCACGACGGCCATGCACACCTCCTGAGCGACGTCCTGGGCTGTGTCCTCGGCGCCGAAGCGGCCGAGGCGGACGCGGGAGTACCGCAGGGCCATGTCCCTGACGCGCGCCAGCAGCACGTCGCGCGCGTTGTCGTCACGCGCGGCGAGGGCCGCGAGCTCACGAAGCGATGGAGCGTCCATCCGCTCCATCGCACCAACGCCGCCGGGTGTTACGCCGGTGTGCGTGGACCAACCAAGACCCATGTGAGTCCTCGTCCCCCCGAACTGTTGTCTGTGCAGGCGACGCCTTCGTCTGCGCCGCCGTCTTCGTCTGCGCCCCCGTCGGTGCTCGCCCAGAGCGGGGCCATGGTAGTGCGAACGGACCCCTCGGGACGAGTTCGGATGGTCGGATCCGACTCCTTGGACGAGCATGCCATCCAGATGGCAATTCTTGAACAAGTCCTTAAGATTCCGCTCTTTATCCGTGATCGCGTGCCCGGTTAGCGTCGATTCCGCGGTCCCGCGACCCACCACACGCACCGAGCGGGCCGGTACGACACGGCGGGCACCCCCGCCCGACCGAGAGACGAGTTCATGGCCGAGATCACCCGCCTGCCCGGACCGGTAGCCGACCTCTGGGACTGGCAGCTGGACGGGGCCTGCCGAGGCGTCAGCCCCGAGGTCTTCTTCCACCCCGAGGGCGAGCGCGGCCCACGCCGTCGCAACCGGGACGCCCAGGCCAAGGCCGTGTGCGCCGCCTGTCCCGTCGTGGCCCAGTGCCGCTCGCACGCCCTCGAGGTCCGCGAGCCGTACGGCGTCTGGGGCGGGCTGACCGAGGCCGAGCGCGAGGTCCTCTACGACGGCATCCAGGAGGCCTCCTGACCGTCTGACGGTCGCCGGCACACGCCGCCGACGACCGACACAGCCGCTCGACCGGACCGCGAGACACGACGGGGTCGCGGAGGTCGAGACGCAGCGAGGGCCGCTCCCCGTCGGGGAGCGGCCCTCGCTGTCGTGCCGGGGCGTGGGACCAGGGCCCGTCAAGGACCCCGGTCGTATGCCGTGTCGCGCGGTCGGTCAGTGACCGTGACCGTGGCCGTGACCGCCGGCCGCCGGCTCCTCGTCCTCGGGCTTGTCGACGACGAGCGTGTCGGTCGTGAGGATCATCGACGCGATGGACTCGGCGTTGCGCAGCGCGGAACGGGTGACCTTGACCGGGTCGATGACGCCGGCGGCGATGAGGTCGCCGTACTCGCCCGTCGCCGCGTTGAGGCCCTGGCCGATGGGCAGCTCGGCCACCTTGGAGGTGACGACGTAGCCCTGGAGGCCGGCGTTCTCGGCGATCCAGCGCAGCGGCTCGGCGACGGCCTTGCGCACGATGGACGCGCCGGTGGCCTCGTCGCCGGTCAGCTCGAGGGCGTCGATGGCGGACGCGGCGTGGATGAGGGCGGTGCCGCCACCGGCGACGATGCCCTCCTCGATGGCCGCGCGGGTCGCCGAGATGGCGTCCTCGATGCGGTGCTTCTTCTCCTTGAGCTCGACCTCGGTGTGCGCGCCGACCTTGATGACGCAGACGCCACCGGCGAGCTTGGCGAGGCGCTCCTGGAGCTTCTCGCGGTCCCAGTCGGAGTCGGTGCGCTCGATCTCGGCCTTGATCTGGTGGACGCGGCCGGAGACCTCGCCCTCCTCGCCGTTGCCGTCGATGATCGTCGTGTTGTCCTTGGTGAGGACGACGCGACGGGCCTGGCCGAGGACGGTCAGGTCGGCCTGGTCGAGGCTGAGCCCGACCTCGGGCGCGATGACCTGGCCACCGGTGAGGATGGCGATGTCCTGGAGCATGGCCTTGCGGCGGTCGCCGAAGCCGGGGGCCTTGACTGCAGCGACGTTGAACGTGCCGCGGATCTTGTTGACGACGAGCGTCGAGAGGGCCTCGCCGTCGACGTCCTCGGCGATGATGAGCAGCGGCTTGCCGGACTGCACGACCTTCTCGAGGACCGGGAGCACCTCGGCGACCGAGGAGATCTTGCCCTGGTTGATGAGCACGTAGGCGTCCTCGAGGACGGTCTCCATGCGCTCGGTGTCGGTGACGAAGTACGCCGAGAGGTAGCCCTTGTCGAACTGCATGCCCTCGGTGAACTCGAGCTCGGTCGCCGTCGTCGAGGACTCCTCGACGGTGATGACGCCGTCCTTGCCGACCTTGTCGAACGCCTCGCCGATGAGGCCACCGAGGGTGGCGTCCTGGGCGGAGAGCGTCGCCACGGAGGCGATCTCGTCCTTGCCGTCGACCTCGCGGGCGTTCTCGAGAAGGCGGTCGTTGACCGCGGTGACGGCCTTGTCCATGCCGCGCTTGAGCGCGGCCGGGGCGGCACCGGCGGCGACGTTGCGCAGGCCCTCCTTGACCATGGCCTGGGCGAGGACGGTCGCGGTCGTCGTGCCGTCACCGGCGACGTCGTTGGTCTTGGTCGCGACCTCCTTGGCGAGCTGGGCGCCGAGGTTCTCGTAGGGGTCCTCGAGCTCGATCTCGCGGGCGATGGTCACGCCGTCGTTCGTGATCGTGGGGGCGCCCCACTTCTTGTCGATGACGACGTTGCGGCCCTTCGGGCCGAGCGTCACCTTGACGGCGTTGGCGAGCGCGTCAACGCCGCGCTCGAGCGACTTGCGGGCGGAGTCGTCGAACTCCAGCTGCTTGGCCATGGTGTTCCTTTGGCTCGGTTTGCTTTGTGGTTCTTGGGAATCCGGGCATCTGTGAGCATGCCCGGTCAAACGAGACGCACCCCGGGGAGACCCCAGCGGGGCTCACCGGGGTGCGGTCACGGCATACGGCTGGGTCAGCCGACGATGGCGAGGACGTCGCGGGCCGAGAGGATCAGGAACTCCTCGCCGCCGTACTTGACCTCGGTGCCGCCGTACTTGCTGTAGATGACCTTGTCGCCGACCTTGACATCGAGCGGGACGCGCTCGGTGCCGGTGTCGTTGAAGCGGCCGGGGCCGACAGCGAGGACCTCGCCCTCCTGGGGCTTCTCCTTGGCCGTGTCCGGGATGACGAGGCCGGACGCAGTGGTCTGCTCGGCCTCGAGGGACTTGACGACGATGCGGTCTTCGAGCGGCTTGATGGAAACCGACACGGTGGTGACCTTCCCTTCGGGACAGTCGGAAAACTGACTACGGACTGTGGGCTCTTCGAGGCTGGCCGCCGTCGCGGGGGTCGACCTCCCTCGATGAGGGTGCTGGCACTTTCAGGTCGAGAGTGCCAACAGGATGAAATCTAGGTTTGTCATTAGCACTCGGTCAAGTCGAGTGCCAGATTCGTCGGCGCGCCGCGGCCCGGACGGGCGCACCCACCGGCGCTGGCAGGATGAGGTCATGGATGCCGCCATGGTCGATCGCCTCTCCGCAGGTGAGGGCTGGGCCCTGCTCCAGTCGCTGCCTCCCTACGACGAGGACGGCTCGCTGCACCTGCAGGGCCGACTGCGCGAGGCGGGCTTCGCGGCCGACCTCGTCGCGGCCGCCATGACCCAGTCGCGGCTGCGCTCGCGCGGCACCGAGAAGTTCGGCGACTTCGCTGCCGGCATGCTCTTCACCTCCGACGGGCTCGAGCAGTCGACGCGCCTCGCCATCGCCGCGCGACACGCCCACCGGTACGCCGCTGCCGGGGTCCGCGACGTCTACGACCTCGGGTGCGGGCTGGGCGCCGACGCCATGGCGTTCGCCGGTCTCGACCTCACCGTCAACGCCGTCGACGCCGACGACACGACCGCCCGCATCGCCGCGGTCAACCTGCGCCACTGGCCGTCAGCCCGGGTGACGCACGGGCTCGCCGAGGACGTACGCCTCCCGCAGGGCGAGGGGCGACGGCACCTCGGGCTGTGGCTCGACCCGGCCCGCCGCGTCACCGGCGTGGCCGACATCAGCGGGCGCACGAAGCGCGTCTTCTCGCTCGACGCGATCTCGCCGTCGTGGTCACAGGTGCTCGACTTCGCGGAGCAGGTGCCGGCGACGGGGGCCAAGCTCTCCCCCGCGTTCCCGCACGGCTCGGTCCCGTCGGGGGCGGAGGCGCAGTGGACGTCGTGGCACGGCGAGGTGCTCGAGTGCGCAGTCTGGTGGGGACCGCTCGTCGCGACCGCCGGACGGACCGCCGCCGTGTGCACCGAGACCTCGACGTCCGTCGTCACGGATCAGGATGCGGTCGACGGCGGCCAGAGACCCGGCCTCGGGTCGGTGACCGACATCGGCGAGTGGCTCTACGAGCCGGACCGGGCCGTCATCCGGGCCGGGCTCACGGGGGCGCTCGTCGCGGCCGTCGACGGCGCCGAGCTCGCGACGGGCGTCGGTTACGTCTCGAGCGGCGTCGCGCGCGAGCTGCCGTGGGCGCGGCGCTTCCGGGTCGTCGAGGCGATGCCCCTGTCGACGAAGCGGCTCGCCCGCTGGCTGCGCGACCACGGCCACGACCGGGTGACCATCAAGAAGCGTGGCGTGACTCTCGACGCCGACCTGCTGCGCCGGCAGCTGAAGATGACCGGCCGCGGCAAGGGCGGTTCGGAGGCGACGCTCGTCCTGACACGCGTCGGAGGCGGCCAGGTCGCCCTCGTCGTCACCCCCGCCTGACCGGCACCCCCGCCTGACCGGCACCCCCGCCTGACCGGCACCCCCGCCTGACCGGCAGCCCCGGCTGACCGGCACCCCCGGCTGCCAAAGCGACCGCCGCCGCTCGCGGCGTGCAGCGTCGGCGGGCGTCCGTCTCCGACGTGGCGTTCCAGCGTCAGCGGCCCGCCGCCGATGCCGCTCCCGGCAACAGACGCCTCGGCGCTCCTCGACCGAGCGCGACGGCCGCCACGGGCTTCAGGCGATGGCGGCGTAGAGCGCGTGCAGGGCGCTCCACGTGGCGTCCCAGTCCGCCATCGCAGCATCAGCGACGTCCGACTCCAGGCGACGCACGTAGGTGTCCCAGCCCGCGGCATACCCCGCTGCCTGGGCGCCGGTGAGCCGCTCGTGCCGCAGGTGCAGGCGGGCGCCCTCCCCGTCGGCGATGACCTCGGCGGTGACGACCGACCGCACGTCGCCGAGCGGCCACTCCCAGACGAGCCGGCTCGGCGCCTCGCACACCACCACGCGGCACACCGGGGTGTCGGCGTCGTCGAAGTGGATGGTGAAGTCGCCACCGGGTCGCAGCTCCCCCTGGACGGGGGCGAACCAACGCGCGAGGCGGTCGGGCTCGGTGCACGCCCGCCAGAGGTCGTCGGGCGACGTCGCGTAGTGCCGGTCGAAGACGACCGCCACCTCCTCGCCGTCGCGCTCGATCCGGCCCAGCACCTGCGTCAGCTCGCTCATCGGTGTCCCTGTCCCTGTCGTCGGGCCCGCGCGCCGCGGGCGATCTCGGTGTCGAGGGCGTCGAGGCGCCGCCCCCAGAACGAGCGGACCTCGCGGCACCACTGCTCGACCTCGTCGAGGGCGCCCGGCGCGAGCCGGTAGACGCGCCGTTGCCCGACGGCCTCGGCCTCGACGACACCGGCCTCCCGCAGCACGCGCAGGTGCCTCGAGATCCCCGGCCGCGCGGCGTCGAAGAGCGCCGCGACCTCGCCGGCCGTCAGCTCCTCACGGGCGAGGTGCTCGACGATGGTCCGCCGTGTCGGGTCGGTCAACGCGTCCCAGGTCCCACTCACGACCAAAGGGTAACCCTTGAGTTACGTAACGCACAAGGTACGCCTGTTCGCAACACATCGAGTAGGTCACGACCCACCGGGATCGGATCCTGGTGGGTCGTGACCTGCTCGGTGTGTTGCGGGGTGGGGTGGGGGTCAGAGTGCGGCGTCCGGCTGGGCCCCGACCCAGCGCACGGCGGCCGCGCCGGCCGCGTTGGCCGCCTCGAGGGCGCCCTGACGGTCTGCTCCCCCGGCGAGCGCCGCTGCGAGCGCCCCGCAGAACGCGTCCCCGGCACCGACCGTGTCACCGAGGTCGCGCTTCGCCACAGGTATGCCGTCCACGCCGTCCATACCCCAGCGCGCGCCCGCTGCCCCGAAGGTCACGAGCAGCGACTCCGGCACGAGGTCGGAGTCGGCGAGGTCGCGCATCTCCGACTCGTTGACGACGACCGGGTCGGCGAGCGCGATGACGTCGGGCGGCAGGGCGGCATACGGCGCGAGGTTGAGGACGACCCGGGCTCCCGCGGCGTGGGCCGCGCGGGCGGCGTCGGCCACCGTCGCGAGGTCGACCTCGAGCGAGCAGAGCAGCACGTCGCCGGGTCCGAGCCCTCCAGCCTGCTCGACGAGCGCCCGGTCACGCTCACCGTTGGCGCCGGCCACGACGATGATCGAGTTCTCGCCCTGCTCGTCGACGGTGATGAAGGCCGTGCCGGTCGGGGCGCTTCCGCTCGTCGACACCGCTGCGGTGTCGATGCCGAGACCGGTGAGGCGGTCGAGGTAGGCCCGGCCGGGTCCGTCGTCGCCGACCCGGGCGAGCATCGAGACGGCCGCCCCGGCCCGAGCGGCAGCCGCGGCCTGGTTGCCACCCTTACCACCGGCATACGTGCCCCCGGCCTCACCGAGGAGGGTCTCGCCGGGCACCGGGTGCCGCTCGACCAGGATGACGACGTCGACGTTGAGGGAGCCGAGGACGACGACACGGCCCATCAGCGCTCGCCCACCCGGCCGAGCACGGTGTCGGCCCAGAGCCGTGCGTAGCGGGGACCGTCGACCTCGAGCGCCACGTCGACGCGCACCGGCGCCTCGCCGTGCGGGTCGTGGGCCATGTCGCCGCTCCAGTCGCGCCGGTCGACGATGGTGCGTCCCCGTGACCACGTGCCGGCGAGCTCGACGCGCAGGGGCAGCGGCTCGGTCCGGATCCCGGCCCGGTCGATGACGACGCAGACGGCGCCGGCGTCACCGATGGTCGACGCGGGCCGGTCGAAGCGGGCGTTCTGGAAGCGGATCAGGCTGCCCGCGAGCTCGGCGGGGCCCCGGCCACCCACAGAGACGAGCTCGTCGGCCAGCTCGGCCGACACGACGGGCTCGTAGAAGACGTCGAGGCCGTACATCGTCACCGGGATGCCGAGGTCGGCCGCGGCGTCGAGTGCGATCGCCGCCGCCTCGGGGTCGTGGAAGACGTTGAACTCGGCCGACGCCGTCGCGTTGCCGACGTTGGCGGCGCCGCCCATGAAGACGATCTCGGAGATGCCCGACACGACGTCCGGGTAGGTCCGGAGCAGCAGGGCGATGTTCGTCAGCGGCGCGAGGGGCACGAGCGTGACCGGGCGCTCCTGCTCCGCGGCCTCACGGCAGACGTCGCGCAGCAGCTCGACGGCGTGGCGCGGGTCGGCCTTCATGGCGGCGGGCGGCCAGCCCAGGTCACCCATGCCGTCGTCCCCGTGCACGTGGCGGGCGTCGACGGGCGGCTCCAGCAGGGGGCGCTCGGCACCCCGGCCCACCGGGACGTCAGTGCGTCCCGCGGTCTCGAGGACGAGCAGCGTGTTGCGCACGACGTCGTCGACGGGGGCGTTGCCGCCGACGCACGTCACGGCGCGCAGGTCGAGGGCCGGGTGCAGGGCGGCGAGGAGCAGGGCGCAGGCGTCGTCGACTCCGGTGTCGACGTCGAGCACGATGGGGGTGGGTTCGGTCGTCACAGCGGCAACGTACCGGTCGGTGGCCGACGCGGCCCCGCTGGGGACGACCGGCGTCCGAGGATAGGCTCGAACGATGCGCCCGAGCCACAGCCGACGCCGCCCGTCCATCGCCCGGTGGGCGGTCCTCGCGGCTGCCGTGACGTCCGTCGTGACCGCCTGCTCCTCCGCCCCGCCGGCCGCCGGGCCCACCGCGACGGGGACCACGACCGTCCCCTCGACCTCGGCATCGAGCGCGCCCACGACGGTCGCGCCGACGAGCGCCACCCCGTCGACGACGACCACTCCCGCCCCCACGACCACCACACCGTCGACGCCCTCCTCGTGCGCCCCGGCGATCGTCGCCGGCATGGACGACGGCGAACGCGCGGGGCAGCTGCTCATGGTCGGCCTCGACAACGGGGCGAGCCGCACGAGCCTCGACGCCCTCGTGGCCCGGCGCCACCTCGGCGGGGTCATCCTGCTCGGCGGCTGGGACGGCGGCACCGAACGCGTCCGTGCGACGACCCGACACCTCGCGGCGCTCGCCTCGAAGGAGGACACCGCGGGCCTCGGTCTGCTCGTCGCCGCCGACCAGGAGGGCGGCGCCGTGCAGCAGCTGCGTGGCGACGGCTTCAGCCGCATGCCGTCCGCCCGCGTCCAGGACCAGGGCTCGGCCAGCGCCCTCACCGCCGACGCCACCCGATGGGCCGACCAGCTGCGCACCGCGGGCATCAACGTCAACCTCGCGCCGGTCGCCGACACGGTGCCGACGTCGATCGGGCGCGACAACGGGCCGATCGGCCAGTACGACCGTCAGTTCTCGAGCGACCCCGAGCGCAACGCACGCATGGTCGGTGCCTTCATCGCCGGCATGCGCGCGGGTGGCATCGCCTCGACCGTCAAGCACTTCCCCGGCCTCGGCCGCATCACCGGCAACACCGACGTCACGGCACGCGGCATCACCGACCGCACGACGACCGTCGACGACCCCTACCTCGAGCCGTTCCGCACCGGCATCCAGGACGGCGTCGAGCTCGTCATGGTCGGCTCGGCCATCTACAGCCGCATCGACCCGGGCACCAATGCCGTCTTCTCGAGGCCGATCGTCACCGACCTGCTCCGCGACCGGCTCTCCTACGACGGGGTCGTCATCACCGACGACGTCGGCGCCGCAAAGGCCGTTGCCGACGTGCCCGTCGGCGCCCGCGCCACCCGCTTCATCGAGGCCGGTGGTGACATCACCCTGACCGCCCGCCCGGCCACGGTGCCCGCCATGCACGACGCCATCACGAAGAAGATGAACGCGAGCCCCGTCTTCGCCAAGCAGGTCCAGACCGCTGCCACGAGGGTCGTCGACCTCAAGCTCAGGATGGGCCTGGCCCGCTGCCCGTAGGCCCAGACAGCAACACCCAGATCGCGGCCCCGAGCCAGTCCCCAGCCCCACCGAACCCCACCCTCCCAGGCGTGAGCCGACGACCAAGGGTGGGTGCAGACCCGCCGCGGCCCGGTCACACCCAGCCAGGACGAGAGGGCCTCGGGCGGGTCCAGGAGGCGCGCGCAGGGTGCGCAGTACGACGGGCCGGGAGGTGGGCAGCCGTTCGCCCGCGCGGCATCGAAGGCGGCACCGTGTCCCTGCAAGGCCACGTGCCCGCATACGCCGCCTTCGCTCCACGCCGCGCGGGCGAGCGGGTGCCTGCCGACCCCACGCCGCGAGCGTCGCGGCGCGCTCGACGACCCCCCAGCCAAGCGGGCCGGGACGTCACCTACGCCTGGACGAGAGTGACCGGCATCGACGAGTCGGTGGGAAGTCCGAGGTCGCTGGGCTCGCGCCCCTTCGCCACCATCTGCGCCCCGAGCGCCGCGACCATGGCCCCGTTGTCGGTGCAGAGTCCGGGGCGCGGGACGCGAAGGGTGACACCGGCCTTGGCGCACCGCTCCTCGGCGAGCGCGCGCAGGCGCGAGTTCGCCGCGACGCCGCCGCCGATGAGCAGGTGGTCGACGTCGTGCTCCTTGCAGGCGAGCAGGGCCTTGCGGGTGAGGACGTCGACGACGGCCTCCTGGAAGCTGGCGGCGACGTCGGCGACCGGCACGGCCTCGCCGGCGCGCTGTCGCGTCTCGACCCACCGCGCGACGGCGGTCTTGAGGCCCGAGAAGGAGAAGTCGAAGCGGTGCCGCTCCATGTCGCGCCCGGTGGTGAGCCCGCGCGGGAAGTCGATGGCGATCCGGTTGCCTTCTCGCGCAGCGCGATCCACGTGCGGCCCTCCGGGGAAGGGCAGTCCGAGCACGCGCGCGACCTTGTCGAAGGCCTCACCGGCGGCGTCGTCCATCGTCGAGCCGAGCGAGCGGACGTCGTTGGTGACGTCGGGCACGAGGAGCAGCGAGGAGTGCCCGCCGGAGACGAGCATCGCCATCGTCGGCTCGGGCAGCGGCCCGTGCTCGACGATGTCGACGGCGACGTGCGAGGCGAGGTGGTTGACGCCGTAGATCGGCTTGCCGAGGGCGAGCGCCAGGGCCTTGGCCGAGGCGACGCCGACGAGCAGCGCACCCGCGAGACCGGGACCCGAGGTCACCGAGATGGCGTCGAGGTCACGCAGCTGGACGCCCGCCTCACGACACGCGCGCTCGATCGTCGGCACCATGGCCTCGAGGTGGGCGCGGCTCGCGACCTCTGGCACGACGCCGCCGAAGCGGGCGTGCTCCTCGACGCTGCTCGCGACGGTGTCGACGAGGAGCGTCTGGCCGCGCACGATGCCGACACCGGTCTCGTCGCAGGACGTCTCGATGCCGAGGACGAGGGGCTCGTCGCTCATGCGTCTCCCTTCGTGACGAGGAGGCGCATGACGAGCGCGTCCACGTTGCCTGGTTGGTAGTAGCGGCGGCGCACCGAGATGACCTCGAAGCCGGCCCGGTCGTAGAGGCGCCGCGCCGCGTCGTTGTCGGAGCGCACCTCGAGCAGCACCGCGTCCACGCCTCGCAGCGTCGCCCGGCGGACGAGCTCGTCGAGCAGGACCCGCCCCGTGCCACGGCCCTGGTGGCCTGGGCTGGTGGCGATGGTCATGACGTCGGCGACGTCCCCCGCGACGTCGAGGCCGGCATACCCGGCGATCGTGCCGTCGGGCGTCGTGGCGACGACGTAGTCGCGACGGGGGCGGCCGGCGAGCTCGCTCCACCACGTGGCCTCGGACCACGCGTCGTCGGCGAAGAGCTGCTGCTCGACCGTCGCGAGGTGGGCGAGGTCGGTCCACTCGAGGTCGCGCAGCACGACCTCCTCGCCGGGGTGCGTGTGCGGCTGCGCCACGGTCATCCGAGGGTCGACTTCGTCGAGGGCGGCGCGGGTGCCGCGTCGGGTCGGCGCAGGTAGAGCGGCTCGAGCCCGTCGAAGCCGTGGCCGGGATCGACCCCCTGCAGCTCGGCGGGGGCCGGTGCGGTGTCGCCCAGTCGGCGCACCGCGAGGTCGGCGAGCGCTCCCCCGCTGACGTCGAGCGGCGCCACGGCGTGCGGGAGCGCCTCGGTGTAGAGGGTGGGACCACGACCCGCCGTCGGCAGGGCGCGGGTCTCGGGCGGCAGGTCGGCCGCGCGGGACACGGCGGGCTCGGTCACGCGGTCGGCGCGGTCGTCCCCGAGGACGTACGCGGCGGCATACACCTCCTTGCGGCGGGCGTCGGTCGCGACGAGCAGGTCACCGCGCCGGCCCCCCAGCCACGCCTCGTGCGCGATGGCGTCGAGACTCGTCAGGCCGCGCACGGGAAGGCCGAGCGCGAAGGCGAAGGTGCGACCGGTGACGATCCCGACGCGCAGGCCGGTGAACGGGCCCGGGCCGATGCCGACGACGACGTCGGTGACGTCGCCGGGCTCTGCGCCGGCCGAGGCGAGCGCGTCGCGGATGTTGGGGGCGAGGTGCTCGGCGTGCGCCCGGGCGTCGAGCGTCGAGGCCTCCGCGACGACCGAGGTGCCGTCGTGCAGGCCGACGGTGATGGCGGTCGTGGAGGTGTCGATCGCGAGCAGGAGCACGTCGGTCAGGCTATCCGAGCACCCGCCGGGCCCCCGAACCCGTACGCGCGCATGCCGTCCGCCCGGCTCACGCGGACAGGTCAGGTCAGGTCAGGTCAGGTCAGGTCAGGTCGGGTCGCCGGCGCCACGGCCTCGAGGACGTCGTCCCACCGGTCGCCCACTCCCACCAGCCGCGCCGTGCGCACGTCGTCGCCGGTGACCGTCAGCTCGAGCCGCGTGTCGCTCAGCTGCTCGGCGAGACCTGCGCCCCACTCGACGACCGTGACGCTCGCGTCGAGGTCGGCGTCGAGGTCGAGGTCGTCGAGCTCGAGGGCGCTGCCGAGGCGGTAGGCGTCGACGTGGACGAGCAGCGGGCCGCCGACGAGCGACGGGTGCACCCGCGCGATGACGAAGGTCGGCGACGTGATCGGCCCGCGCACCCCGAGCCCCTCGGCGATGCCCTGGGTCAGCGTCGTCTTGCCGGCACCGAGGTCGCCGGTGAGGACGAGGACGTCGCCACCGCGCAGCAGGGCGCCGAGCCGTCGACCGAAGTCCTGGGTGTCGTCAGTGGTGGCCCAGCGCACCTGGCGCTCCACCTGGTCACGCCCCCTTGGTGCGCGCCTGCTTGACGCGGCCGGACCGGACGAGCTCGGCGGCCTCCTTCTCGAGGCGGCGCTGGCGGCGGTTCTTGGCGACGTCGGTGACGATGCGACGCACCCGAGGCTGCTGGGCGACCTCGATCTGCTCGGCTCGCGCCCGTGCCGACTGGTCGACGAGCTGGACGAGGTGCGCGTTGAGCAGGTCGGGGTGCTCGAGCATGATGACGTGCCCGGCGTCGTTGACGACGATGTGCTCGGCGCCCGGGATGCCCTCGACGATGAGCTCGCTGTGCGAGGGCGGCGTGAGGATGTCGTCGCGCCCGTTGAAGACGAGGACGACGGCGTGCCGGAACTCGAGCAGGGCGGGCCGCTTGTCGAAGCCGTCGAACGTCTGGAGGTAGTCGTTGACGACGTCGAGGGGCGTGCTGAGGAGGATGTCGCTCGTGTAGCGCACGACGGAGCGCGGCACCGGCGAGGCGAACGAGTTCTGCTCGACCATGAAGTGCTCGATGTCTCGGCCGACGCGTCGGATCCGGGTGAAGAGCTCGGGCCGGTGACTCAGCGGGCCGAGCACGCCCGGTCCGAGGCGCTCGAGCATGAGGCGGCCGAGGGTCGCGGTGCGCCCGCCGTTGGCGAGCATGATGCCCCCCGGGCTCGTCGCGACGAAAGCGGCGCCGACGACCCGGTCGACGACCAGACGCGGGTGATGCTCGCCGAGCGCGAGCATCGTCATACCGCCCATCGAGTGGCCGACGAGGACGATGTCGCCCTCGGGCACGAGCTCTCTGATGACGGTGTGGAGGTCCTGACCGAGCCGGTCGATCGTGTAGCTGTCCTTCTCGCCGCGTCCTGAGCGGCCATGGCCGCGCTGGTCCCAGCTGACGACGCGGTAGCCGGCCTCCTTGAGGGCCCGGCGTTGGTAGACCCAGCAACGCAGGCTGAGGCAGTAGCCGTGGGTGAGCACGATGGTGGGCAGCTCGTCGGGACGGCCGTGGCGGGTGGTGCCGTCGGCGGCCGCGTCGGCTGCGGCCGCAGCCGGGAGGTCGATCTCGACGTGGAGCGGGACGCCGTCGTCGGTGAGCACGACGTGCTCCTCGTCGGGGGTGATCTCGAGCAGCTCGGGGGTCTCGAGAGCGGCCATCGCCGCGCGGTGCTTGCCCGCACGGTCGGCGGCGATGCCGGCCGCCACACCCGCGGCGACACCGAGGGTCGCGGCGGCGATGCCGATGACGGGGTTGCGGCGCGGGCTCATGCGTCGGCCTCCGAGCCGCCGACGTAGAGCCTCGGCACGCGGGCCCCGAGCCGCGTCACGATCTCGTAGCTGATGGTGTCGGTCGCGTCGGCCCACTCCTGGGCCGTCGGCTCGCCCGGCGCGCCACCGAAGAGCGTGACGACGTCACCGGCCTGCGCCGTGGACCCCGGTCCGAGGTCGACGACGAACTGGTCCATGCAGACGCGCCCGGCGATGGTGGTGCGCCGGCCGTCGACGAGGAGGGGCCCGACGTTGGTCGCGTTGCGGGGGACGCCGTCGGCGTAGCCGGCGGGCACGAGCCCGACGACGGTGTCGACGTCCGGGACGTACGCGTGGCCGTAGCTGATCCCCTGTCCCGCGGGGAGCGCCTTGACGAGGGCGAGGCGCGCGCGCAGGGTCATGACCGGACGCAGCCCGAAGTCGTCGTCGACCTGCGGCACCGGCGTCAGGCCGTACATCGCGATGCCGGGGCGCACGAGGTCGGCGTGCGCCGACGGGTGCACGAGCGTCGCGGCTGAGTTCGCGAGGTGGCGCAGCTCGGGTCGCAGGCCGGCCTGCTCGGCCTCGGTGACGGCCTCGAAGAAGCGCTCCTGCTGCGCGAGGACCGTGGGGTGCTCGGGCGAGTCGGCGTGGGCGAAGTGGGTCCACACCCCGACGACCGAGACGGCACCCTCCTCCTCGAGGTGACGAGCGTGCTGGACGAGCGTGGTCCAGTCCCCGCCGTAGGCTCCCCCGCGCCCGAGGCCGGTGTCGACCTTGAGGTGCACACGGGCGGCGCGCCCGAGCGCGGTCGCGGCGGCCGCGATCTCGTCGAGGACCCAGGGCGCCGAGGCCGAGAGGTCGATGTCGCGCCGGATGGCGCCGCCGACGTCCGACCCGGGCACGGTGAGCCACGTCAGCAGAGGCGTCGTGAGGCCCGCGTCGCGCAGCGCGAACGCCTCGGCGAGCTGGGCCGCGCCGAGCCAGGTGGCGCCGCCGCGCACCGCTGCACGCGCGACGGGCAGCAGGCCGTGCCCGTAGGCGTCCGCCTTGACGACGGCCATGAACTGGGAGCCGGGAGCGAGGGCGCGCAGCGTGCGCACGTTGGCCTCGAGCGCGCCGAGGTCGATCTCGGCCCACACCGTCAGGCCGTGGGTCTCCGGCGCGGCGGGGCGTGCGGCCGCCGTGGGCGTCGCGGTCCGCTCGGCGTCGGAGGCGTCGATCTGGCTCATCGGTTCAGTCTCGCAGTTCGTGTGGGAGGTCCGGGTGCAGGGCCACGCGTGCAGGGCGCGTGGGCCGGCTCAGCCGGGCGCGGACCGTCCCCGGGCCAGCAGGTCGCGCACCGTCGGTCGTATGCCGTGGGCCACCGCGAGGGCCCGCAACGGGCCGCCGCCGGAGACCCGGTCGGCGGTGACGCCGTGGACGAGCGCGCCGAGCGAGGCCGCGTCGAGCGGGGACAGCCCCGCCGCGAGCAGGGCCCCGATGACGCCGGAGAGCACGTCACCGGCCCCGGCCGTGGCGAGCCACGGCGGCGCATCGGCCTGGGACCGCACGGGCAGGTTGCCGTGGCTGACGACGAGCGTCGTGGCTCCCTTGAGCAGCACGGTGCCGCCGATGAGCCCGGCGAGGTCGCGGGCGGAGCGCAGTGGCTCGGCCTGGACGTCGGCGGCGGTGATCTCGAGCTCGCCGGGGTCGGCGCCGGGCCGGACCATCCGTGCCAGCAGCCGGCCGAGCTCTCCCGCGTGCGGTGTGACCACGGTCGGCGCGTCGCGCCAGCCCTCGATGAGGTCGAGCCCGCCCGCGTCGACGACGACGGGCAGGTCGGAGGCAAGGGCGGCCCGGGCCACCGCCACCTGGGCCAGCGCCTCCGGATCGGTGCTCTCGACGTCGAGGCCCGGGCCGATGACCCAGGCCTGGACCCGACCGTCGCCCATGACCGCCTCGGGCACGGCCTGGTGCACGAGACCCACCGGGGTCGGCGTACCGACGTAGCGGAGCATCCCGACGCCGGCCTCGGCAGCCGACGTCGTGCACAGCACGGCTGCGCCGGGGTAGGCCTCGCTCCCTGCCACGACGCCGAGGACGCCGCGGGAGTACTTGTCGTCACCCCGTCCGGGCACGGGCCACAGCTCGGCGACGTCGTCCCAGGTCAGGCGCTCGACAGCCGCAGGCACCTCGTCGACGTCGATCCCGATGTCGACGACCGTGAGCCGGCCGGTCGCGGCCTCTCCCGCTGGGAGCAGGTGCACGGGCTTCGGGGTGCCGAAGGTGACGGTCTCGTCGGCCCAGACGGCGTCGTCCTCGCCGGACTCCCCCGTGGGGTCGAGCCCGCTGGCGAGGTCGACGGCGAGCACCCACGCGTCGTCGTCCACCGCGTCCACGAGGTGCGCGGCGTCGGGCCGGAGGCCGGGGCGACCACCGATGCCGACGATGCCGTCGAGCACGAGGTCGGCCTCGGTGACGACGTCAGCGGCCGCGGCCGGGTCGTCGGCGGCGACGTGGACCATGACACCGGCTGCCTCGGCGGCCCCGAGGCCTCCCGCGTGGACGCCCGCACGGCCCGAGGCCGGCACGAGCACCACGGCGCAGGCGAAACCCGACTCCGCGAGGTGGGCGACGGCATACAACGTGTCGCCGCCGTTGTCGCCGGCGCCGATCAGCCCGACGACGGTCGTGCCCTCGACGTCGGCGAGGCGGGCCACCGCGACCTCGGCGAGCCCGAGGGCGGCCCGGGACATGAGCTCACCCTCGGGGAGCTGCGCCTGGGCGGCGGCCTCGGCGGTGCGGACCGCGTCGACGGAGTGCGCGCGGATCATCAGCCCTCCGCGATGACGACGGCCGACGCCACACCGGCGTCGTGCGACAGGGACACGTGGAAGGAGTCGACGCCGAGGTCGTTGGCCCGCGCGAGCACGGTGCCGCCGATCTCGAGCGTGGGGCGGCCGTCGTCGTTCGTCACGACCCGGGCGTCGGTCCAGTGCAGACCCACGGGCGCACCGAGCGACTTGGCGAGCGCCTCCTTCGCGGCGAACCGCGCCGCGAGCGAGGCGACGCCGAGGTGGCGCTCCTCGAGCGTGAAGAGCCGCTCGCGCAGCGCCGGGGTGCGCTCGAGGGTGGACTCGAAACGCGCGATGTCGACGACGTCGATCCCGACCCCGACGATCACGTCACTCGACCGTGACCGACTTGGCGAGGTTGCGCGGCTGGTCGACGTCGAGGCCCTTGGCCGTCGAGAGCCACAGCGCGAAGACCTGGAGCGGCACGACGGTGAGCAGCGGCGCGAGCAGCGACGACGTGGCGGGCACCCGGATGACCTCGTCGGCGAAGGGCTCGACGGAGTCGTCGCCCTCCTCGGCGATGACGAGGGTGCGGGCGCCGCGCGCGCGGACCTCCTGGATGTTGCTGACGACCTTGCCGTGCAGGCCGTGCTCGCTCGTCGGCGACGGCACGACGACGAAGACGGGCTGGCCGGGCTCGATGAGCGCGATCGGGCCGTGCTTCAGCTCGCCGGCCGCGAAGCCCTCGGCGTGGATGTAGGCGAGCTCCTTGAGCTTGAGCGCGCCCTCCATGGCGATCGGGTAGCCGACGTGGCGCCCGAGGAAGAGGACCGAGCGGGTGTCGGCCATGAACTTGGCGATCTCCTTGACGCGGCCCATCTGGCCGAGCAGGGTCTCGATCTTGGCGGGGACGCCGCTCAGCTCCTTCATGACCGACTGCGCGTCGTCGGCGAACGAGCCGCCGCGCAGCTGCGCGAGGTAGAGACCGAGGACGTAGCAGGCGGTGATCTGGGCGAGGAACGCCTTGGTCGAGGCCACCGCGATCTCGGGGCCTGCGTGCGTGTAGAGCACGGCGTCGGACTCGCGCGGGATCGTCGAGCCGTGCGTGTTGCACACCGAGACCGTGATGGCACCGAGCTCGCGGGCGTGCTTGACGGCCATGAGGGTGTCCATCGTCTCGCCGGACTGGCTGATCGACACGACGAGGGTGCGCTCGTTGACGATGGGGTCGCAGTAGCGGAACTCGTGGGCGAGGGCGACCTCGACGGGGATGCGCGTCCAGTGCTCGATGGCGTACTTCGCGACCATGCCGGCGTACGCGGCGGTGCCGCACGCCACGATCGTGATGCGGTCGATGGAGCGGAGCTGCTCCTCGGAGATGCTCATCTCGTCGAGGACGAGCCGGCCCTCGGCGTCGGTGCGCCCGAGGAGCGTGTCGGCGACGGCGTGCGGCTGGTCGTGGATCTCCTTCTCCATGAACGTCGCGTAGCCGCCCTTCTCGGCAGCCGCGGCGTCCCACGTGACCTCGTACGCCTTGCCCTCGGCGGGCGTACCGTCGAAGTTGATGACGCTGGCACCCTCGGGCGTGATCGTGACGATCTGGTCCTGGGCGAGCTCGAGCGCGTGGCGCGTGTGGCCGATGAAGGCCGCGACGTCGGAGCCGAGGTAGTTCGCGTCGTCACCGAGGCCGACGACGAGCGGGCTGTTGCGGCGGGCGCCGACGACGACACCGGGCTGGTCGGCGTGGATCGCGAGGAGCGTGAACGCGCCCTCGAGCTCCGCGACGACGGCGCGCATGGCGTCGGTCAGGTCGTGCTCACGCTCGTAGGCGGCGGCGACGAGGTGGGCGACGACCTCGGTGTCGGTCTCGCTCGTGAACTCGACGCCGTCGGCCAGCAGGCCCTTCTTCAGGCTGTGGAAGTTCTCGATGATGCCGTTGTGGATGAGGGCGAGCTTGCCGTCCTTGCCACCGCGGTGCGGGTGGGCGTTCTGGTCGGTGGGGCCGCCGTGCGTGGCCCAGCGGGTGTGGCCGATGCCGGTCGTCGACGACGGCATCGGGTCGGCCTCGAGCTCGGCCGTGAGGTTGGCCAGCTTGCCCGACTTCTTGCGCGTCTCGACGTGGTCTCCGTCGATGAGCGCCACGCCGGCCGAGTCGTAGCCGCGGTACTCCAGACGCGCCAGACCCTCCATGACGACGTCGAGCGCCATTCCGTCGTCGGTCCGCCCGACGTATCCCACGATTCCGCACATGGGGTCCAGCCTAAGGGACCGTCCGGGGGCCCAACGCCACCCCCGGCTGTGGCGTCCGCAAGAATGTCGCTCGTGTCGGAGCCATCCAACGGTACCGGCGGGAACGGCGGCAACGGGACCGCGATCCCGTCGCCGTACGTCGAGTTCGACCGGGCCGCGTGGTCCCGGTTGCGCGAGAACCACCCGCTCAACCTCGACGACGCCGACCTCGCGCGACTGCGCGGCCTCGGTGACCGCGTCGACCTCAACGAGGTCGAAGAGGTCTACCTCCCGCTCTCGCGCCTGCTCAACTTCTACGTGGGGGCCACCCGCCAGCTCCACCAGGTGACGAGCGACTTTCTCGGCGAGCGCCCGGCCAAGACGCCGTTCGTCATCGGCGTCGCGGGCTCGGTCGCCGTCGGCAAGTCGACGACGGCCCGCATCCTGCGCGAGATGCTGGCCCGCTGGCCCGACACGCCGCGCGTCGCGCTCGTCACGACCGACGGCTTCCTCTTCCCCAATGCCGAGCTCGAGCGCCGGGGCATCCTGCAGCGCAAGGGCTTCCCCGAGTCCTACGACCGGCGTGCCCTGCTCCGCTTCGTCGCCGAGATCAAGTCCGGCCGGGCCGAGGTCACGGCCCCCGTCTACTCGCACCTGACCTACGACATCGTCCCGGGCGAGCGCATCGTCGTGCGCCAACCCGACGTGCTCATCGTCGAGGGCCTCAACGTGCTCCAGGCACCGGAGGTGCACCCCGTGCGGGGGACCGGTCTCGCGGTCAGTGACTTCTTCGACTTCTCGGTCTACGTCGACGCGTGGGTCGACGACGTGCGCAAGTGGTACGTCGAACGCTTCCTGCGCCTGCGCGAGACGGCGTTCTCGGACCCCGACTCGTACTTCCACCGGTATGCCGTGCTGTCCGACGACGAGGCCGTCGCGACCGCCAACCGGATCTGGCGCGAGATCAACGGCCCGAACCTCGTCGAGAACATCCTCCCGACGCGCTCACGGGCGAGCCTCGTGCTGTCCAAGGGCGACAACCACGAGGTCCGCCGGGTGCGGCTCCGCAAGATCTGACCGACGGCCTGCGCCGCAGCCTCGGGCCACCCTGCCCACGACGCACGTATGCCGTGCGGCGGGCTCCCGCTGGGAGCCGGCCACACGGCATACGCCTCGGTCAGGTCAGTACCAGTGCGGCGAGCGCGCCTGCCACGTGGACCAGGCGTTGCACGGGTTGCCGTAGGACATCTCGATGTACCAGAGACCCCACTTGATCTGGGTCAGCGGGTTGGTGCGGTAGTCGGCACCGAACTGCGACATCTTGCGGGCGGGCAGGGACTGCGGGATGCCGTACGCGCCGGAGCTGGGGTTCTCGGCGAACCAGCGCCAGTCGCTCTCGCCGGTCCAGAGGTTGACGAGGCAGTTGTACTGCGCGTCGCTCGTCCAGCCGTGGTCGGCCATGAGGACGCGGGCCGCGGCCTGCGGGTCGTCCTTGGCGTTGTCGATGGCGCGCTGGCGCTCCTTGGCGCGCTCGGCCTTGGCCGCCTCCTCGCGGGCCAGCACGGCCTGCTTGGCGGCTTCCTTCTTCTTCTTGGCCTCGAGCTCCTTGGCCGTGCGCAGGCCGGTGGCCGCGATGGCGGTGCGGCGCTCGTTGCGCGAGACGGAGGCGGCGGCGCGGTAGGTCGTGTCGACCGTCGAGGCGCGGGCCAGCTCGTCGGTCTGGGCGACGACGCCACTGCCGACGACGAAGGCGGCCGCGTCGGCGCCGATGAGGTTCGTGGCCTTGGCGTAGGCGAACCCGGAGGCGCCGAGACCGAGGGCGAGCGCTCCTGCGAGGATCGGTCGGCCGACGTGACGCTGGCGCGCCGAGGGCTTGTGGTGTCGGCTGCTGCGCGTTCCGTGCGGCTGAGCCGACGAGCGGCGGGCGTCGGGGCCTGCAGCGCTCTTGGAGGCGGCGCGGTCAGCGGCCGGGGTGACGGGGATGGCACGCGTCGGGTCGAAGGCCCGCCGGGCCCCCTGGGTCGCACCCTCGGCGCCTGAAGCACCTGACGCGACTGCCGCACCGGTCGAGCCGTGGCTCACCGAACGGGGGCTGCGGGGGACGTCCGGAGCCGTCTCGGGGTGGACGCGGCCGGACCGAGCCGAGGGTGTGGCGGGGTTCGGGCGCGGAGCGGTCGAGGGAGCCGGTGCGTTGCGGTGCCGGCCTTCATACCGTGCCATGAACAGACGTCACGCCTTCCTGTGTCGAGGGGTGTGCCTGGCGCGTGCGTCTGCGGGCGCTGGCCCGTCGACGGCTGCGCCCGACGTGTGGTGGTGACCCGGCCGGTTGCGCTCACACCCCGAGGCGAGCGTTACCGTTCCGAGATCTTTCAACCTCACACGGTGCCATTCGACCGCCCCGCGGGGCAAGTCGGCGTTCACCGTCGAGGGGTGTTCCAAGGGTCGTGGCGAGTGGCCCAGCGCACAGCGTCCCCGAGCCGCGTGCTCGGGGAGCGCCGTGCGGTCTGTGACTCAGGTCACATCTCGAGACCTTCGAGCATGTCGGTGACGAGCGCCGCGATCGGGCTGCGCTCGCTTCGCGTCAGCGTGACGTGGGCGAAGAGCGGGTGCCCCTTGAGCTTCTCGATGACGGCGGCCACGCCGTCGTGCCGTCCGACGCGCAGGTTGTCCCGCTGGGCCACGTCGTGGGTGAGCACGACCTTGCTGTTCTGGCCGATGCGCGACAGGACGGTGAGGAGCACGTTGCGCTCGAGCGACTGGGCCTCGTCGACGATGACGAACGCGTCGTGGAGCGAGCGTCCGCGGATGTGCGTCAGCGGCAGGACCTCGAGCAGGCCGCGGTCCATGATCTCCTCGACGACCTCCGTCGAGACGAGCGCCCCCAGGGTGTCGAAGACCGCCTGGCCCCACGGGTTCATCTTCTCCTGCTCAGTGCCGGGCAGGTAGCCGAGCTCCTGGCCACCGACGGCGAAGAGCGGGCGGAAGACGAGGACCTTGCGCTGGGCCCGGCGCTCCATGACCGACTCGAGGCCCGCACAGAGCGCCAGGGCCGACTTGCCGGTGCCGGCCCGGCCGCCGAGGCTGACGATGCCCACGTCGGGGTCGAGGAGCAGGTCGAGGGCGATCCGCTGCTCGGCGCTGCGGCCGTGCAGGCCGAACGCGTCACGGTCACCGCGCACGAGCCGGATCTGCTTGTCGGCGCCGACCCGCCCCAGGCCGCTTCCCCGCGGCGAGAGCAGGACGAGACCGGTGTGGCACGGCAGCTCGGCGGCGCCGGCGTGCTCGACGCGGCCACGGTCGTAGAGCTGGTCGAGCTCCTCGCTGCTGACCTCGAGCTCCTGCAGCCCGGTCCAGCCCGAGTCGATGCCCTGCTCGTGGCGGTACTCCTCCGCCTCGAGACCGCAGGCCGAGGCCTTGACGCGCATCGGGAGGTCCTTGGACACGATGGTGACGTCGGCGCCCTCGTTGGCGAGGTTGCGGGCCACCGCGAGGATCCGGGTGTCGTTGTCGCCGAGGCGGAAGCCCGCCGGCAGCGAGGACGGGTCGGTGTGGTTGAGCTCGACGCGCAGGGTGCCGCCGTCGGTGCCGACGGCGACCGGCTTGTCGAGGCGGCCCTCGCTGACGCGCAGGTCGTCGAGCAGGCGCAGGGCCTGGCGGGCGAAGTAGCCGAGCTCGGGGTGGTGTCGCTTGCCCTCGAGCTCGGTCACCACGACGACCGGCAGCACGACCTCGTGCTCGGCGAAGCGGAGCATGGCCCGGGGATCGGACAGGAGCACCGACGTGTCGAGGACGTACGTCTTGTGCTCGGGCTCGCGTTCGCGGGCCGTCGTGCGCGTGGAGGCGCGAGTCGTGGCGCGTGTGGAGGCCGCGGCCGGCTTGGTGTTCGTGCTGGCGGGGTCCGACGTGACCTGACGGGTCGTACGAGCCATGTGCCACTCCCTACGCGGCGCGCGTCGCGCGCCTAATCGCTCCCGAGATGCCGGGCGGTGACCACCAGAGGGTGGCGCACTGCCCGACCCTCCGTCCTGAGCGATCGCTCCATGGGTGGGCCTCCTGGCAACGCCCGACGGGTGTCGGCCGTTGGGACGACGGTACGACCCGGAGGCGACGGCGACGGGGATTGAGTGACGTCGTGTCGTCGTGTCGCCGGAGTGTTCACGTGGGCGTAACACACCGGTCGCCGCCGGCCCCGGTGGTGGACCGGGACCGACGGCGAGGCGGCGCACTCGGGTGCTCGCGCCAAGGTCGGCGCGACGGGGCGTCAGGCCCAGGGAGAACGGCCCATGACGCGGACGTACTCACGCTTCCAGCGCCAGCGCACGGCGGCGATGGCCATGCCGATGACGCCGAGGCCGCCGAAGATCGCGAGGATGAGGTAGGCGACGCCCATGGCGCCCTCGGCGCCCTGGTCGGCGCCCTTCTTGACCATGGAGAAGAAGATGACGCCGACGACCGTGAAGGCGAGGAAGAAGACGAACATGAGCGCGGGCTCACGGATCTTGAGCGTGAGCAGCCCGCGCTGCTGGCTGACGTAGGAGAACGGCTCCTTCGGCGGGGTCTGCCCGGTCGGATCGGCCTGGCGGGGCGTCGGGGCGCTCATGCGTCGACCTTCTCGGTGTAGAGGGCGGACACGGCAGCCTGGAGCCCCTCGGCGTCGACGACCCCGCCCGTGCCGGTGCCCGGCCCGGCGACGTCGGTGAGCGCCTCGAAGTCGGTGCCGGAGCGGCGGATCGCGAGGTTGGTGCTGCCCTCGAGGGTCTGCACCTCGAGGAAGACGCCGGACTCGGCGTTCGCCGCGAACCGCTCGCGCACGAGCCCGGTCACGAGGGCACCGGTGTTGCCGTCGCGCTCGCCGAGGCGGATGAACCACGATGCGAGCTGGCGCGGCTGCATCAGGGCGATCACGGTGTCGGACTCGACGAGGATCGCGAAGTCGGCCTGGCTGACGTTCTCACCCACGAGCCCGATGCGCGTCCACCGCGTGGCCGCGCCCACGGCGTACTCGACGAGGGCGGCGTTCGAGCGCGACTGCGGCGTGCCGTCGTCGCTGACCGTGAGCCAGCCGCGCGACGCGAGGCTCGAGGCGCCGGCGAGCAGGGCGGCGTCGTCGGCCGCACGGGGGTCGAGCATGAGCAGGCGGCGTGAGCGCTCACCGGCCGGGGTCTCGTGGCGGGCCATCAGGTAGGCGAGCTCGGCGGCTCCCAGCCCGAAGACGTCCTCGGGGAGCTCGAAACCCTCGAGCGGGGTGCCCTTCATCGGGTCAGCCATGGTTCTCCTCGGTCGTGGTCCGTGTGTCGTTCGCGGGATGGTCGTGCGGTCGGCGCGGGGGCCCTGTCGTCACGTCAACGATGCCGGGTGCCCGGGGGTTTCGCCTCCCGGGGCCCACGGGACCGGTCAGAACGGCCACGCCTTGTCGGCGAGGTCGCCGATCGCGTCGCCGGCGTCGGAGGCGAAGTCGCCGACGGCGTCGACGGCGTCACCGGTGAAGTCGGTGATCGTGTCCCAGTTGTCGTAGACGAGCTGGCCGACCGCCATGCCGCCGGCGGCGATGCCGCAGACGACGTCGACTGGGGGCGGCGTCATGAGCGCCGCGGCACCGAGGCCCGTCATGACGGAGTCGTAGCCGGCACGGCCGTAGTTGCCCTCGGAGATGTCGTTGGCCACGGTGAAGCCACCGAAGGCCACACCGATCGGGCCCAGCGCCTTGCCGACGGTGCCGAGCGTGCGGGCCAACGCTCCGCCCTCGGCGAGCGACGGCATGAAGCGCGAGAGGGTGCTCCAGTTCTTCGGGTTGAGCGCGTCGCCGAACTCGGCGAGCCGGCCGGTGCTCCACGCGTTCTTGAGGTTGGCGAACAGGCCCGTCGCGCGGTCCCAGCTGCCGAGGTTGGAGAGGAAGTTCTTGATCTTCATGCCCGTGCCGAGCAGGCCGACGGCCGTGCCGAGGCCCTTGATCGGGGTCCACAGCGACTTGAGCAGGTCGTAGCCCGGGATGCCACCGTCACCGCCGCTGCCACCGGACGCGCCGGGTCCCCCGCCCGAGCCGGAGCCACCCTGGCCGCTCGTGCTGTCCTGGGCGCCGGCGTTGCGGCGCAGCGCCTCGGCGAGCTTGCCGAGGTCGGTGCCGAACTGGGTCAGCTGCGCCTCGACCGGCGGCCAGCGGTCCATCAGGTGGTCGAGGTCGGCGCCGCCCCACTGGCCCTTGAGGGCGTGGACCGCACGGCTCGCCTCTCCCTTGAGGGTGTCGCACTCACGGGCGTGCCCGGTGAAGCGCTCGGCCGACGCCCGCAGGGCCACCGGGTCGGCACCCTTCTTGTAGATCGCCATCTCTCGTACTCCCCTGACGTCGTCGCCGTGTTCGTCGTGCTCGTGCCGGCCGGCTCGGAGCCGCTGTGCATGCCCCGGCGTCTCGGCCCACCCGCAACCTACGCAACCGCGCCAACCCGGACAATGGGGAGGACTCCCCACGGCTGCGGCGTGTCGCAGCAGGACCGCCGGTGGTCGGCCGAGCGGTCGGCCGATAGTCGGTCGAGCGGCCGGTCAGCCGCCGAAGCGACGGTGCCGGCCGGCATACGCCCTGAGCGCGCGGAGGAAGTCGACGTGGCGAAAGTCGGGCCAGTAGGCCTCGCAGAAGTAGAACTCCGACGTCGCGCTCTGCCACAGCAGGAAGCCACCGAGCCGCTGCTCGCCCGACGTGCGGATGACGAGGTCGGGATCGGGCTGGCCCTTGGTGTAGAGGTGCTCGGCGATGTCCTCGACCGTGAGCTCCGCGGCGATCTGCTCGATGGTCTCACCGTCAGCGGCCCGCGCGAGCAGCAGGTCGCGCACGGCGTCGGCGATCTCGCGGCGTCCGCCGTAGCCGACGGCGACGTTGACGATCATCCCGTCGACGTCCTGGGTGCGCTCGGCCGACGCGCTGAGGCTCGCGGCCGTCTCGGGCGGCAGGAGCTCGAGGGCGCCGACGATCTTGAGGTGCCAGTGCCCCGACTCCGCGAGGTCGGCGACGGCAGTCTCGATGATCTTGAGGAGCGGGGCGAGCTCCTCCTCGGCGCGGCTCAGGTTGTCCGTCGAGAGCAGCCAGAGGGTGACGTACTCGACGCCGGCCTCGCGGCACCACTCGAGCAGCTCCTCGATCTTGTCGGCCCCGGCCTGGTGGCCGCTGGCCGTGCCGGCGCCGCGGGCCTTGGCCCACCTCCGGTTGCCGTCGAGCATGACGGCGACGTGCCGCGGGAGCGCCTCCTTGGGGAGGTCCTTGAGGACTCGGCGCTCGTACGCGCCGTAGACCACATCGCGCCACCCCACGGGGCCTCCTCGTCGACTCGCTCGTGTCATCGCCGGTCACGGTCTGGGCAGCCCCGAGCGGGCCGCGGTCCCACCGTACCGCTCGCCCATCGGCGTGCCGAGGCGGTCGGGCGGGAGTCGTCGCGAGGCTTTGGTGACGACCTCGTGAGGGTCTCGTGGAGGTGGTCGGGGGCCCGGGGCACTCAGGAATCCTTGAACCTACGTTGCCGTAACTTACGGTTGCGTAGGTTACAGTGGGGCGATGAGCAGCACCCCCGAGCCCACCGCTGGCCACAGCCCTGACCCCAGCACCGAGGACCCGTCGGGCACCCCCGTCGCCGACCTCGTCGCGATCGTCAAGCCCCGCCTGCGCGGCTGGCTGCACCTCGCCATGTTCCCCGTCGCCCTCATCGGCGGCCTGGTCCTCGTGCTCGTCTCCGAGCCCGGGTCCGTGCGCACTGCCTCGATCGTCTTCACGATCAGCGCCGCCCTGCTCTTCGGGGTCTCGGCCGTCTACCACCGCGGCACGTGGGGCCCGAAGATGTCGGGCCTGCTCAAGCGGTTCGACCACTCGAACATCTACCTCATCATCGCGGGCACCTACACGCCGTTCGCCGTGACGCTCCTGCCGGCCGACCAGGCCCGGCTGCTGCTCCTCGTCATCTGGGGCGGCGCCATCGCCGGCGTCCTCTTCCGGGTCTTCTGGGTCGGCGCCCCGCGCTGGCTCTACACGGCGCTCTACCTCGCGCTCGGCTGGGCCGCCATCTTCTACGTCGTGCCGTTCTGGCGCGAGGGTGGCCCGCTCATCGGCTCGCTCATCGGCCTCGGCGGCCTCATGTACACCGCCGGCGGCATCGTCTACGGCACGAAGCGGCCCAACCCGTGGCCGCGGTGGTTCGGGTTCCACGAGGTCTTCCACGCCTTCACCCTCGGCGGCTTCCTCACTCACTTCGTGGCGGTGACGCTCGCCGTCATCGGCTACCAGGCGGCGACGTGACGCCGGCCGGCCTCGTGAGCACCTGAGCCCAGAACGTCCGAACGCCCCGGCACCGTGCCGGGGCGTTCGTCGTGTCCGAGGGCGTACGCCGTCCGCTGCGTCTCAGGGGCGGGGCGTCTCGCCGTCCGGGCGAGGGTCGTCGCCCGGCTCGTCCACGTCGGGGTCCGGCGTGCCGGCCGTCGCTGGCTCGTCCTTCGTGCCGACGACGTCGGCGTCCGCGGCGAACTGCTCGGCCCGGTCCCGGTCGCGGTAGGCCATCCGACGCAGCCGGCTGTTCATGTTGCGCACGAGGAACCACAGCGCGATCGCGAGCACGAAGAACGCGATGAAGCCCCAGATGCCGGGCCCGATCGGGAGGTTGCCGCCGCCGCTCATCGCGCGTCCGCCTTCTCGCTGTCGCTGTCGGCGTCGTCGTCCTCGTCGGTGTGCGTGTCGGAGCTGTCGCCGTGGGCGCGACCGGACTCCTGCTCGGCCTCCTCGGGCTCGGGCGCGTCGGTGACCCGGCCGTCGTGGACGAGCTCGAGGTCGGTGCGGGTCGCGAGCGCGTCGGCCTCTGCGGGGGTTCCCAGCCCGGCGAAGAGGTCGTCCTCCCCGTCGGCGATCTCGACGTAGGACAGGGCGGCCTCGAACTCCTCGACGCCCCAGACCCGCGTCTGGATCTCGAGCGGCACCTGGAACCAGAAGCCGTCGGGGTCGACCTGCGTCGCGTGCGCCATGAGCGCACGGTCACGGGTCTCGAAGAACTCGCCGCAGGCGATCGTCGTCGTGGGGCGTCCGGAACGACGCGGCTTCCAGTTGGCCAGCCACTCGGCATACGGGCTCTCGAGTCCCTCGGCGAGCATCGCGTCGTGGATCGCCTCGAGGCGGTCCTTGGACCAGCCGCCGTTGTAGTAGATCTTGAGCGGCTGCCACGGCTCGCCGGCGTGCGGGTAGCGGGCCGGGTCGCCCGCCGCCTCGAAGGCCGCCATGGAGACCGTGTGGCACATGATGTGGTCGGGGTGGGGGTAGCCACCCTTCTCGTCGTACGTCGTCATGACGTGCGGTCGCCACGCGCGGATGACCCGGACGAGCGCCTCGGTGGTCACGTCGATGTCCTCGAGACCGAAGCAGCCGTCGGGCAGCGGCGGCAGCGGGTCGCCCTCCGGCAGACCGGAGTCGACGAAGCCGAGCCACGTGTGCTCGCAGCCGAGCACCTCCTGCGCGGCCTTCATCTCGTCGCGGCGCACCTGGGCGATGTCGCGCAGGATGTGCGGGTCGTCCTTCAGCTTCTCGTTGAGGATGTCGCCGCGCTCGCCGCCCGTGCACGACACGACCATGACGGAGGTGCCGGCGGCGACGTACCTGGCCGTCGTCGCGGCGCCCTTGCTCGACTCGTCGTCGGGGTGCGCGTGCACCGCCATCAAACGCATGCCCTCGGCCACGTGGCTCCCTGTTCGTCGTCAGTTTCGTGGGTGGGACGCGGGTGGCTGGTGGTGTCCGGTGCCCCTCGGCGTCCGGGTCCGTGCAGCTCGCGCCGTGCCATGGGAGACACTGGACCCGTCCGCCATCCTCTCACTCCCTCGCACCTGACGATGCGCGGGCTCGAACCGCCAGGACTCCGTATGCCGTCCCGCACGACCCTGCCCCGCCCCGCCCCCGGCCAGCTGAAGTGGTGGGTCGTCGGCACGGTCGGCATCCTCGCCGGTGTCGGCCTCGCGATCTGGTTCGGCCTGTCATCCACGCTGGGGCAGCCGACGTGGCAGACCTTCGGCTACAAGGTGGTCAGCGACCAGCAGGTGCGCGTCGACTTCCAGGTCTACCGCCCGGGCGGCACGGCCCTGACCTGCACGGTCGAGGCGCTGTCGCGCGACTTCGCGCCCGTCGGGACGAGCACCGTGCAGGTGCCGGCGAGCGCCGAGGAGACGACGAACGAGTCGGTGACGCTCCGCACGACGTCGCGCGCGGTGACCGGCCAGGTCAAGTCCTGCTCCTGAGCGGGGACGCCACGGTGGTCGCCCGGCGCGAAAATGCCGCGTGAACTGCGCGTTTGCCGCTCATTTTGTTATCCTTGTTGCTTCATCCAGGGTCCGGACCCGTCGCCGACCGGCATCACGAGTCGACGACACCACGGTTCGGGCCCATTTTTTTGTGCAGGCGCCCACGCGAGCACCGCGTGGGCGCTGTTCTTCCAAGGAGTGACACCGTGACCGAGACTGCCTCTGGCTTCCTGACCCAGGAGGCCCACGACCGCCTCAAGGCGGAGCTCGACCAGCTGACGGGCGAAGGTCGCATCGAGATCGCGCACAAGATCGAGGAGGCCCGCGAGGAGGGCGACCTCAAGGAGAACGGCGGCTACCACGCCGCCCGCGAGGAGCAGGGCAAGATGGAGGCCCGCATCCGCCAGCTCACCGAGCTGCTCCAGAACGCGACGATCGGCGAGACGCCCCCCGACGACGGCGTCGTCGAGCCCGGCATGCTCGTGACCGTCGAGATCTTCGGCGACGAGGAGACGTTCCTGCTCGGCAACCGCGAGATCGCCGACGGCTCCGACCTGCAGGTCTTCTCCGAGAAGTCCGCCATGGGCGCCGCCATCAACGGCAAGAGCGTCGGCGACAGCACGAGCTACGTCGCCCCCAACGGCAAGACCATCGGCGTCAAGATCATCGCCGCGAAGCCCTACACCGGCTGAGCACCGCAGACGCCTGACCGAGCGGGTCGGCCCCTCCACGGAGGGGCCGGCCCGCTCGCACATCCCCACCCTCACCCGTCGAAAGGCCAAAGTTCGCGGGTCCCCAAGCGTCGAAAGGCCAGAGTTCGCGGGTCCCTGACCGTCGAAAGGCCAATGATCGCGGTTGCCCACCGCTAAGACCGTCGACGGCGAGGCCGAGCGAACTGAGCAGGCGCGAAGAACTGCGGCGCGGCGGCAATCACGTCCAGCACGTGAGCGTTGACCCCCAGGCAGCCGGCGATCTCGCGCAGCTTCGCGGCACGGGCTTCGTGCTCGAACACGTCGGCAGAGACGATCTCGACGACGGCCCAGTCGCCTCGCTCGACCCGGTCACGGCGGAGACCGTCATGGACCTTGTCCCGTGAGCGAGTGTGGAACTCGACGCCCATGTACTCCCCCACAACACGTTGCTCCTCCCAGACGAGGTCGCCGAACCCGAGCCACTCGCCGGTGTGACTGACCACCGGGCGGTTGTGACGAGGCTCCGGAAGTCCTGCCCGAGTGACCATCAGACGGCTACGGGTCTCCATGGGCGACCACGCTCCGAGCCGCACCCGTGGCAGGGCGAACGTCAGGGTCACCTTGCCACGGGGCCGCACCCTCGCCTCGACGGCCCGCTTGAGCGGGGCGACCTCCCCGAGGAGGTTTGCTGCCGCATCGCCCGCAACGATGAGGTCATCGAGGCCAACCGGGAGTCCGGCACCGACGTACTCCCCGAGGTCCGCCCACGTGTCCGCAGGACCGACGACCGGAAGACCGTGAACCTCGACGACCCCTCGCGACTCCAGACCGCGGTGGCCCATCACCTCGCCGCGCCGGATCCGATTGGCATCGGTGCGCGTGACGATGTGGATGTGCGGATCCTCGTCGAGCGCGTACGGCAGCGGGATCCCGAGGAGACGAGCCGCCGTGGCGTGCGCGAAGGCGAACTCCTGGGGCGCCGCGGCGGCGAACGCATACGTACGCTCGAGCAGCGTCATCGGAATCTCGACGGTGCGGACGCCCGGTGTCGGGGTCCACAGGTCGTCGGCACGCAGTCGAGAGGGTGTCACTCCCCGTCGGAGTGCCTCCGACGTCCTGAAGGGACGAGTGAGCAGGTCGGGTGGCAGTGCTTGGGCTTCCATGCCCAGACGGTCCGGCGCCATGGCACGTCGCGCGACGCCCGTCGGGTCACCTGTGCGTCACGGCGGCTGCGGCCAAAGAGGTGTGGACAACCGTTGGTGCCCGCAAACGTTGGCCTTTCGACGGGTCAGCACCCGCAAACGTTGGCCCCTCGACGGGTCAGCACCCGCAAACGTTGGCCTTTCGACGGTTAGAGGGTTTGGGTGGCTACGGCTCGGGCGAGGTGGCCCTCGTCGGGGTCGTCGGCGAGCAGGCCGGCCGCGAAGAGGAGGTATGCCGTGTCGACCGTCGCGCGGGCGGCGCGCGGCACCTTCCAGCCACCGGCGTGGTCGGCGAGGACCGCGCCGAGCACGTGGTCGCGCCCGGCCGCGTCGGTGTGGCGCAGCACTCCCCCGGACCCGACGAGCGCCGTCACGTTCGCGAGCGGTCGCGGCGACTCCGTCGGCTGGGCCGGGCGTGCGTGCCGGCGCACCGCGACGAGCGCCGCCAGCCGCGCGAGCTCGAGGTCGAGGGCGCGCTCGGCGTCGTCCACGGGGAGGGAGCCGGGACGCTCGTGGACGCGGGCGGCATACGCGGTCAGGGCGTCGGGGTCGGCGACGGTGTCGAGCAGGTGCTCGGCCACGGCGGCCTCGACGACGTGCTCGGCGTTCCACCGCATGCCGAGGTCGCCCTCGACGGTGCGGGCGTGCCACAGCGGGGCCACGACGTCCTTGCGCAGGCCGGCGTCCTCGCCCTCGGGGGTCAGGCAGGAGTAGACGTCGGTCGTCGCACCGCCGATGTCGACGACGAGGACGTCGCCGCCGTCGGTCACCGAGGCCAGCACCTCGACGCCGCGCAGGACGACGTCGGGGGTCGCGGCCTCGACCATCGCGGCGAAGGCCGGGTCACGCGACAGCCCCTTGCCACCGATGACGTGGCGCAGGAACGCGGCGCGGATCGCGGCGCGTGCCGACTCCGGCGCGATGACCCCGATCTGCGGGAGGACGTTCTCGGCGAGGACCGTCGGCCGGCCCGTCGTCGCGAGGACGGCCGCCGCCTCGTCGCGCGCGTCGACGTTGCCGGCGACGACGACCGGCACGGCGTGCGCCCCGTGTCCGCCGATGGCGCCCTTGGCGAGCCGGGCGGCGTTGTGCAGTAGGACGTTGCTGTTGCCGCCGTCGGTGCCGCCGACGAGCAGGATCATGTCGGGCCGGGACGCGCGGATGCCCGCGACGTCGGCGGTCGTCAGCTCCCCGGCCGCGACGTGGACGACCTTGGCCCCGGCGGACAGCCCGACCCGGTGCCCGGCCTGGGCCGTGACGGTGCGCTCGTAGCCGACGACGGCGAGCCGCAGCCCACCTCCCGCGCTCGAGCAGGCCCGCACCGTCGCGTCGGCGGGGACGTCCAGCTCGTCGCGCAGCGTCCGGTAGCCGTCGAGGATGTCACCGCTCCCCTGTGTTCCGGTCGTCGGGGTCGACGCCGTGCCGAGCACGGCGCCGTCGTCGGCGAGGAGGGCGCCCTTGGTGAACGTCGACCCGAAGTCGACGGCGAGGATCGTCATGCGCGGTGGTGGTCTCGTGGCCCGGAGCGGTCAGCCGTGGATGTCGAGCGCCTCGCGCAGGTCGGCGATGAGGTCGTCGACGTCCTCGATGCCGACCGAGAGGCGGATGAGGTCGGACGGCACCTCGAGCTCGGTGCCGGCGACGCTCGCGTGCGTCATGCGACCCGGGTGCTCGATGAGCGACTCGACACCGCCGAGCGACTCGCCCAGGGTCCAGAGGCTCACGGCCGCGCACGCCTTGACGGCGGCGTCCTCACCGCGACGCATCCGGAAGCTGACCATGCCGCCGAAGCGCTTCATCTGGCGCGCGGCGACGTCGTGGTTGGCGTGGCCGGGCAGCCCCGGGTAGAGCACCTGGGAGACGCCGTCGTGGCCCTCGAGGAACTCGACGACCTTCTCGGCGTTGTCGCAGTGGCGCTCCATGCGGATGGCGAGGGTCTTGAGCCCGCGCAGGGTCAGCCACGAGTCGAACGGCCCGGCGACGCCGCCGATGCTGTTCTGGTGGAAGGCGATCCGCTCCTCGGCGTCCTCGTAGCCGGGCACCCTGATGCTCCTGGCCGTCACGACGGCACCCCCGACGACGTCGCTGTGGCCGCCGGAGTACTTCGTCGTCGAGTGCGTCACGACGTCGGCGCCGAGCGCGAGCGGGCTCTGGAGGTAGGCCGTCGCGAACGTGTTGTCGACGACGAGCACGGCGCCCGCCTCGTGGGCGATCGCGGCGATGGCCTCGATGTCGGCGATGCCGAGCAGCGGGTTGGTCGGGGTCTCGACCCAGACCATCTTCGTCTGCCCGGGAAGGATCGCGGCACGGACCGCCTCGAGGTCGCCCATGTTGGCGATGGAGTGCTCGATGCCCTGGGGCTTCGCGACCTTGTTGAAGTAGCGGTACGTGCCGCCGTAGGCGTCGTTCGGGACGACGACGTGGTCGCCGGGGACGAGCAGAGCGCGGGCGACCGTGTCCTGGCCGGCGAGGCCGGACGCGAAGGCGAAGCCGCGGCTGCCGCCCTCGAGCGCGGCGATGCACTCCTCGAGCGCGGTGCGGGTCGGGTTGGCCGACCGGCTGTACTCGTAGCCGTTGCGGAAGCCGCCGATGCCGTCCTGCTTGTAGGTCGAGACCTGGTAGATCGGGGGCACCACCGCTCCGGTGAGCTCGTCGGCCTCCTGGCCGGCGTGGATGGCGCGTGTGGAGAAGCCGTGCTCGTCAGACATGAGGACGAGCCTATGCCCTGAGCCACGGCCCCCCGAAGCCCGTCGGACTCCGCCGCGCACCCGCGACGGCGGCGCTGCGGCGGAGGTCACACCGACGTCTGCGATGCTGCCCTCGTGGCGCCCGACTTCGACTACAGCAACCGCAGCGACCGGCCGCGTGGTCCGGTGCTGTCGGCGCTCTCGACGGCCTTCCCCGGCATCCGCTCGGTCCAGGAGCAGGTGCTGCCGTATGCCGGGTGGTGGGAGTCCCACAACCGCGTGGCCGCCGCGGGTGGCGGGCCGCTGTGGGTCGCCCTCGGCGACTCGATGACGCAGGGCATCGGCGCGAGCGCCCCGGACCGCGGGTGGGTCGGGCAGCTGAGCGAGCGGCTCGCCGTGCGCGGCTGGGACCACCGCATCGTCAACCTCGGGGTCAACGGCGCGCGGGTCGAGGACGTGCTCGACCGGCAGCTACCGGCTCTCGAGTCCCTCGCCACGGACGGCCAGACGCCCACGCTGGTCACGGTCGTCATCGGTTCGAACGACGTCGTCGTGCGCCGCCACCGTCGTGGGCTCGTCGAGCGCTTCGCGGCGATGCTCGACCGGCTGCCCGAGGGTGCGCTCGTCTCGAACCTGCCCGACCCGCACCGCGAGGCCCGCGCCGTCGACGCCATGCTGCGCGCCCGCGCCGACGCCGGTCACCTCGTCCTCGTCGACATGCGCCGTGACGGGCCCCGGTCGTGGCGGGGCCGACTCGCGTCGGACAAGTTCCACCCCAACGACCGCGGCTACGCCGAGATGGCGACCGTCGTGGAGCGCGCCGTCGACCGGGCGGGCCTCATCGCCTGAGCCGGCCGGACGGCATACGTCCTCGGGTTGCGCTGCGCCGCAGCGCCGCTCAGTCGAGCGGGTCGAGGATGCGGTGCAGGAACTGGCGGGCGCGCTCGGTGCGCGGTCGGGTCAGCACCTCGTCCGGCGTGCCGCGCTCGACGACGACACCACCGTCCATGAAGAGCACCTGGTCCGCGACCTGCTGGGCGAAGCGGATCTCGTGCGTGACCACGACCATCGTCCAGCCCTGTGCCGCAAGGTTCTTCATGACCACGAGCACCTCGCCGACGAGCTCGGGGTCGAGGGCCGACGTCGGCTCGTCGAAGAGCATGAGCTTGGGCTTGATCGCGAGCGCGCGGGCGATGCCGACGCGCTGCTGCTGCCCGCCGGAGAGCTGGTAGGGGTAGGCGTCGGACTTCTCCTCGAGCCCGACGAGCCGCAGCAGCTCGCGGGCCTCCTCAGCCACCTCGGATCGGTCGCGACGCTGCGCGAGGACCGGGCCCGCCGTGACGTTCTCGAGCACCGTCAGGTGCGGGAAGAGATGGTGCGACTGGAAGACCATGCCGCTCTGGGCGCGGAGGGTCGCCACCTGCTGCCTGGTCACCGGACGCTGCGCGAAGTCGACCTCGACCTCACCGATGCGGACGACGCCCGCGTCGGCGACATCGAGCGCGTTGAGCGAGCGCAGCACCGTCGTCTTGCCCGAACCGGAAGGGCCGATGAGGACGGTGACGCTGCCCGGGGCGACCTCGAAGTCGATCGACCGGAGCACCTCGTGGTCGCCGAACGACTTCGCGAGGCCGGACACCGAGACGAGCGGGGCGGGCTGCGGCACAGCGGATTCCGCCGACATCAAGGGGGTGGTGGGCTCGGTCATGTCGAGACGTACCTGTTCTGTCGTTCCTCGAGACGGGCTTGGACGAAGGAGAGGACGAGGCACACGACCCAGTAGTAGACGGCGGCGACGCCGTAGAGCGCGAAGAACTCGTAGGTCGGTGCCGCCGCCTCCTGCGCCACGCGGAGCAGCTCGGTGACCTGGATGGTCGAGGCGAGCGAGGTGTCCTTGACGAGAGAGATGAGCGTGTTGGACAGCGGTGGGATGGCCGTGCGCACGGCTTGCGGCAGCACCACCCGGCGCAGGGTCGTGACGTAGCCCATCCCGACCGTCGAGGCCGCCTCCCACTGGCCCCTGGGGACCGAGAGGATGGCCGAACGGATCACCTCGGCCGCATAGCCACCGACGTTGAGCGTGAAGGCGACGACCGCGGCCGGGAAGGGGTCGAAGCGCACCCCGAGGGCGGGCAGGCCGTAGTAGATGATGAAGAGCTGGAGCAGCAGCGGCGTGCCACGGACCAGCGAGACGTAGATCCGCGCCAGGGACGAGACCACCCGCACCGACGACAGCCGCATGAGGGCGACGCCGAGGGCGAGGACCAGCCCGAGGACGAAGCTGATGAGGGTCAGCGGGATCGTCGTGGTCACCGTGGCCCGCAGGAGCGGGCCCAGCGAGTCGAGGATCAGCTGGGTCGTCTGTTCGTTCACGACCCGATCACGAACCGGAGGCGCCGACCGGCTGCTTCGAGACGTCGGCCGAGAAGTACTTCTGCGAGATCTTCGTCAGGGTGCCGTCGGCCTCGAGGTCGGCGAACGCCTTGTCGATGGCGGCGACGAGGTCGGAGTCCTTGCGCGTCGCGACGACCTGCTCGGAGACGTCACCGGTCTTCGCCGCGATCTTCACCGTCGTGTCGCCCGTCGACTTCAGGTAGTCGAGGACCGCGAGGCTGTCGTTGACGGTCGCGTCGACACGCGACTGCTTGAGCAGCGTGATGGCCTGGGTGAACCCCTCGACCGACTCGACCTGGGCGCCGGCATCCTTGGCGACCTTGGCCCAGTTGCTCGTCAGGCTCTGCGCCGACTTCTTGCCCTCGAGGCTCGTGAGCGAGGAGATCGTCGCGTCGTCGGCGCGGGTGGCGATGACGCCCTCGGACCACGTGTAGGTGCTGCTCAGGCCGTAGAGGCCGGCGCGCTCCGGGTTCTTCGTGACCTGGTTGACGACGACGTCGTAGCGGTCTGCGGCCAGACCGGCGAAGATCGCGTCCCACGGCGTCTCGACGTACTCGACCTTGACGCCGAGCTTGTCGGCGACGGCCTTCGCGACCTCGACGTCGTAGCCGGTCAGGGCGTTCGTCTTCGGGTCGTGGAACGAGAACGGGGAGTAGGTGCCCTCCGTGGCGACGCGCAGGACGCCCGCCTGCTTGACGGACTCGAGGTCGGAGCCGCCACCGTAGCCGGTGCTGCAGGCGGTGAGGACGACGGCGACGAGCGTGGCGAGCAGGGCGGTGAGGGTGAACCTCGAACGCATGGTGGGAACTTCCTGGTGGATCGGTTGGATGGGGTCGGGACGGCCGCCAACCTATAAGCCCATCTTGGGATGGGCATAATCGGGTGTCGGCATGGTCCACCGCGTGCCAACCGAGCGCGAGCCGTTCGCATTCCCGCCCGGCGTGTCGCCCACCGCCGCGGGGGTGCTCAGTCGTCGAGCGAACGGACGTAGTCGGCGAGGGCGGCGCGGTCGGTGCCCAGCGTCTTGACGTCGTGCCCGAGGGTCGCGGTCGCCTCGCGCGCCGTCAGGGAGAAGGTGCTGCCCGGGCCGGTGACGTGGACGGCGTCGAGGTTGGTCACCGTGCCGAGCAGCAGCGTGGCCGGTCCGGTGAGGTCGGTCGCGTCGAGCGGCTTCGCCGGGTCGGTGACGGCGATCGTCACGGCATACGGAGGGCGGGTCGTCCACAGCGAGAGCGTGTAGCTGCCGGCGGGCCCGAAGCCGGCGTCCCCGACGAGCGCGATGACCTTGGAGTTGTCGCCGACGTATGCCGTCCGGTCGGCCCAGAGCGCCTGCGCGCGGTCATCCGCAGCGACCGACCCGGACGCGCCGGGAGACGGGGCGTCGGCCGGGGACGAGGTGCACCCGGCGAGGGCGACGACCCCGACGGCGAGCGAGGCGACGACGTTCCGGACCATGTGGGGTCTCCTGTCTGCGGCACCGACCACCGGTGCGCTGCAGGTCAGGGACGCGGCGCGCACTCCCCCGGTTCCCGTCGGCCGCGGTAGGGTCGAGCCACTCCTCGCGAGGGCCTCATCCGACGCCGTGGTCGCGGGCCCAGAGCGCCGCCGACGTCCGGTCACCGACGCCGAGCCGGCGGAAGACGTTGCCGAGGTGCACCTTCACGGTGCGTTCGCTGATGCCGAGGGTGCGGGCGATCTGCTTGTTGGCGAGGCCTCGTGCGACGTGTGTCAGCACCTCGCGCTCGCGCTCGCTCAGGGCCGGCCCGGCCGAGCGCCGGTCGGGCGACGGGAGCAGCGCGCGAGCCACGCGCGGGTCGAGGGGCGCGTGCCCGGCGGCCGCGGCGCGGACCGCGTCGAGGACGTCCCCGGGCTCGCTGTCCTTGAGCAGGTAGCCGATGGCCCCGGCCTCGACCGCGGCGCGAACCCGGTCGGCCTCCGCGAACGAGGTGAGGACGACGACGGGAGACGTGGTGCCGGCGGCGCGGAGGCGGCGGATCGCCTCGACGCCGTCGACGCCGGGCATCGAGAGGTCCATGAGGACGACGTCGGGACCGAGGTCGCCGACGACCACGACGGCCTCCGCCCCGTCGGCGGCCTCCCCGACGACGCGGAGGTCGTCGCTGGCGTCGATGATGGTGCGCAGGCCGGCACGGACCAGCCGGTGGTCGTCCACGACGACGACGGTCGTCATCCGTCCTCCTTCTGCACCGGGAGTGCGAGCAGCCACTGCGTGCCGCGTCCCGGCGCGGACCGGACCCTCAGGACCGCCCCGACGTCGGTCGCCAGGTCGGCGAGGACGCGTACGCCGAAGTGTCCCTCGAGACGGGGCAACAGTGTGGGATCGAAGCCGATCCCGTCGTCCCGGACCCGGAGCACGACCGGGCGCGCCGGGTCGGAGCCGTCGGCGGAGAGCCGGATCCAGACGTGCGTGGCCCCGGCGTGGCGCACGACGTTGCGCAGGCACTCGCGGGTGACGCGGTGCGCCACCTGCTGGGCCAGTTCGCCGAGCCGCGCAGCCTGCTCCCCGTCGACGTCGACGGACACCGCGATGCCGCGTCCGGCGAGCGGACGCGCGAGGTCGGTGACGGCCGCCGCGAGGCCGGCGTCCGCGAGCCGCTCGGGGTAGATGTCGACGAGCAGGGAACGCAGGCTGGCGATGCTCGCCCGCACCGTCCAGGCCGCGTCGCTGATCGTCGAGGAGAGTGCCGAGTGGCCCTGTGCCCGTGCGGACTCCGCAGCGCCGCTGACGGCGAAGGAGCTCGCGACGAGATCCTGGACCGGACCGTCGTGGAGGTCGGCCGCGATGCGGCGGCGTTCCCGGGCCGAGGCGTCGACCGCGCGCCGCAGCAGGGACTCACGCTGCTCCTGCGCGGTGCCGAGCCGGTCGAGCAGACGCCAGATGATCGGCGCCATGAGGACGAGGAGCAGCAGGAGGCTGCTCGCGAGCACTCCGGCCAGACCGCGCCACAGGTCGAAGGCGCGCGTGCTGACGGGACCGTAGTCGCCGTAGACCTCGAAGAGCAGCTCGGAGCCGGACGGGGTCCACACCGGGCGGTACACCTCGAGGAGCTTGCCGCCGTAGCGCTCGAACTCGTTCTCGGACCGGTCGAGGTCGGACACCTCGGCCCGGGTCTGCGGCGCGACGAGCGTCTCGCGCTGCTCCTCGCCCAGCGCGAAGCGCTGGCCCACGAGCCGCGTCTCGTCGGCGTAGACGATGCGTCCGTCCGGTGCCCACAGCTTGACCCTGACGATCCCGTTGGGCAGCACACGTGCACGGACGACCTGGTCGAGAGCGGCGTACGCCGCCGGGTCGCCGGTGAGGAGGGCATCCTGCAGCACGGGCTGGACGACGGCCAGGGCCAGCAGGTTCGTCGTGTGCGCCGCGTCGTTGACGGCTTCGCGCTCGGCGAGCCGGCTCGCCGCGAACGAGGCCCCGACCACGACGACGACGAAGACGACGAGGGCCGCGAGCCCGAGCTGCACGAGCATCCGGCGCCGGCTCGGCAGGGGGCGCACCCGCGCCGGGGCGACGCCGTCGGCGAGCGTCCACCAAGGGGGGAGGTCCCGGTGGTCACGCCCGCCGACGGCTCGCGGCGCGTCCGGGGGCTGGGGGTCCCCCGGGTGCGGCGCCGCCACAGGCACCGGGATCGTGTCCCCGGCGCCTGCGCGGTCGGTGCGCTGACTGGTCAGTGGTCGTCACCACCCGAGTCGTCCGAGCCGTGGCCTCCGGACGAGTGCGAGACGGACGCGTGCGAGCCGGAGTCATCGGAGCCGGACCGCCCCGACCCCGAGTCGTCGCCCCCCGAGTGCGACGACCCGGAACCGGAGGACCCGGACGAGCCGGAGCCCGAGGAGCCGGAGCCCGAGGAGCTCGAGCCAGACGAGCCCGACGCGCCGCCGGCACGGTGGTCGTCGCCGGCCTCGGCGCGGGAGTCGCGGGGACGGTCGCCGCCGTGGTCGTCACCGACCTCGGTGGTCCGGGTGGCGCTCGGGGTGGCGGACGGCATACCCGTCGGGGTCGGGTCGTCGTCGCCGGACTCCGGCAGGAGCTGCGCCGACGCGGGGACGCGGGCGGGGACGCTCTGGGCGAAGGAGCTGTTGCCGACGAGGCCGAGGGTGGCCGGGACGAGGGCGGCGACCGCAGCCGCGGCGAGGGTGAGTCGTCTCATGGGGTGGACCTTTCGTGGGTGAGTGCGAGGGCGGAGGGCTGCGGTCAGCCCGGGTAGACGACCGTGGCTCGGCACTCCTGGCCCGTCGCCGCGTAGCGGGCGTAGGCGCGGATCGTGTCCGAGCCGGCGCGGTTCGTGACGAGGCTGCGCACCGTGAACGAGCCGCTCGGCGCCGTCGTGACGGCGGACCCGGACCAGACCGGGACGGTGTTGTCGCTGAGCGCGGCGCTCCAGCGCTGGCCGACGCGGTTGCTGTCGACCTCGAGCTCGACCTGGATCCGGCGGTCGTCCTGCTTGGCCTTGAGCGTCCACCTCGCGCCGGCCGAGCAGGTGCCCGACGTGCGCACCTCGAGTCCCTTGGCCGAGGCGGCCGGCGCGAGGGTGACGGCGCCTGACGCGAGGGCTGCTGCGACGAGGGCGATGGCGGACGTGGCGGTGAGAGTTCGGCGAGTCCTCATGCGTGACCTCCTGGTGGGGGCCCGTCCCGGGTGGTCCGCGGCGGGTCAGCGGGTGCTGTGGGTCCACCGTGCGTCCTCGGGGCGGGCAGGCACCATCGGGCTTTGGTCCTAGTACCTGCCCACGACGACGCCGTGCAGCCGCCGTGGGTTCACCGAGCCCGGGCTCAGAGGTCCTTGGCCCACTCCCGCGTCCAGCCCGTGACGGCGAAGCCCATCCGCTCGTTGATGGCGACCATGTGGGTGTTCGTGTCGGCGTTCCACGTGCGCACCGTCGTGACGTCGGGGCGCTCCCGCTGGAGGGCGCGGAGGTTCGCGATCTTGACGGCGAGGCCGAGCGCCCGGCCTCGGTGCTCCCGGAGGACGAGCGTGTCCGACTGGACGGCGAGGTCGGGCTGCCCGGGCCGCACGACGATGTCGGTGAAGGCCACGAGGCGTCCGGTCGGCACGTGCCGCGCGACGGACTCGATGCCCCAGATGGGACTCGGCGTGTTCCACAGCAGCCGTACGCGCTCGGCGTCCCAGTCCTCCTCGTCGAGGTCGATGTCGCCGGACGGGGCGTCGGTGCTCATCCGTCGTGCGAGCAGCGCTCGGTCCTCGAGCCATGCCTCGGGAAGCCCGTCGACCGACGTCTCGATGACGTATGCCGCCGGGTCGGGTCGGGGATCGAGCGCGGTCAGCGCGGCCTCGTCCACCGGCAGGGCCAGGTCCTGCCGGAGGTCGAGGAGCGTCTGCCGGTAGCCATTCACGTGGGCGAATCCCGTTGCGGCGTCACCATTCTCGACGGGCGCGCCGCTGTGCTCGTGGATGCGGTCGCACCCGTCGTCGCGGAGCACCTGCTCGCAGTGGACGAGGAGTGACGAGCCGATCCCGCGCCGCTGGTGGTCGGGGTGCACCGAGAGCCACAGCCCCGCGGTGCCGACGTTGTCGCGCGTCCGACGGATCGTCTGCGCCGCGGCGACTGGGCCGTCCGCGCCCTCCTCGGTGACGACGAAGGACCGCCGCACCTCGTGCCGGCGCTCCGCGACGTCGACGATCTCGGCGATCGACGTGCGCTCGGCGGCGCCGCCCCACACGTGGCGGTTGGCTGCGTGGTGCACCTCGAGCCAGGCCTCGCTCGTGAGGTCGTCGACGGCGAGGTCGATCTCCTTGATCTGCAAGGTCATTCGCCGCTCCCCGTGATCTTCTGCCACTCCCGGCTGTACCCGTCGACGGCGTAGCCGAGCTGCCGGTTGACCGCGAGCATGTGCTCGTTGGAGTCGGCGTTCCACGTGCGGACCGCCGTCACGTCGGGCAGCTCGTCCATGAGCCGCAACGCGTTGGCCGCCTTGAGCCGGAGACCGAGCCCGTGCCCGCGGTGCTCCTTGAGCACGAGGGTGTCCTGCTGGTAGCCGAGGTCGGGGGTTCCTGCGGACACCCCGATCGTCGTGAAGGCGACGAGACGGCCCGAGGGCGTGTGGCGCGCGGCTGACTCGACGATCCGCCGCCCGGAGGCCAGCGTGCGGGCGTGCGTCTCCCGCAGGCGGTCGGCGTCCCAGGCCTCCTCCTCGAGGGCGAGGTCGTCCGTGGGGGCGTCGGTGCTCATCCGCTGCTGGAGGACCGCGCGGTCGTCGAGCCACGCCTCGGGCATCGTGTCGACGAAGGTCTCGACGGCGTAGTCGTCGGTGACGGCCACCAGCGCCGAGAGCGCGTCGCGGTCGGCGGGAAGCGGCATGGCGCTGCGGAGCATCGTCTGCCCCACGGCGTAGCCGTGCCGGGCGGCGAACGTCTCCGCGAGGTCGACACCGCCCTCGGCCCACTCGGTCTCGCCCATCAACGTGCCGCGGCCGTGCTCGCGGGCGATCGCCTCTCCCTCGCGCAGGAGGGCCTCACCGATGCCCCGCCGCCGGTGGTCCGGCAGGACCGACAGCCAGAACAGGGCCAGGTCGAGGTTGTCGGTCGTCGGCATCCGGGCCTCGAAGGCACCGACGAGACGGTCCCCCACCCACGCCGCGCGGGCGACCCGCGTGCCCGACGGCGAGCGGTGGAAGCCCTGGATCTCCTCCAGGGTCCAGGCGCTGCCCGAGGGGCCGAACAGCTCGCGCTGGACGGCTGCGTGGACGCCGATCCAGTCTCGGGCCGCGGCCTCCTGGGCACGGTCGAGCAGGTCGATCGGCCGGATCTCGAGGTCGTCGCTCATGTGGGCAGTCTGTCGGGCCGCCCCGCGCGCGGCGAGCGATTTGTCCGGGACCGCGCCACCCGGCATACGCAGGGGGTCGCCGACGTTACAGGGACGTAAGACGCTCCCAGCACGAAGGATGTGACACTGGCATGGTGTTCGGATTCGGTAGGAAGTCCCAGATGCCCAGCCGCGACGAGGCCCTCCCGGGTCGCGCGGACCGCCCGTATGCCGTGAACCCCACCCATGTCGTGCTGGGCACCCCGCTCGAGGGCCCGTGGCCCGACGGCTCCGAGGTGCTCTACGTCGCGATGGGCTGCTTCTGGGGGGTCGAGCGGATCTTCTGGAAGCAGGACGGCGTCGTCTCGACGGCGGCGGGCTACATGGGTGGCTACACGCCCAACCCGACCTACGAGGAGACGTGCACCGGGCGCACCGGCCACGCCGAGACCGTCCGCGTCGTCTACGACCCCGAGAAGACCTCGCCCGAGCTGCTGCTCAAGGCCTTCTGGGAGAACCACGACCCGACGACGTCCAACCGCCAGGGCAACGACATCGGCACCGCCTACCGCTCGGCGATCTACTGGACGACCGAGGGCCAGCGGCTCGCCGCGGAGGCGACGCGCGAGGCGTTCCAGAAGGTGCTCGATGACAACGGCTACGGGCAGATCACGACGGAGATCCGCTCCGCGGACGACGCCGGGCCGTTCTACCTCGCCGAGGACTACCACCAGGGCTACCTCCACAAGAACCCCGGCGGCTACTGCAACCACGGCCCCAACGGCATGACGTGCCCCGTCGGGATCGTGCGCCAGGACCAGCTCCCGGCCCAGCAGGACATCGCTCCGCCGGCCTGACGGCTCTCGACGCACCCGGCTGCGGCGCTGTGGGATCTCGGATCCCGCACCGCCGCAACCTTTTTCGGAGTCGTCGAGCGAGGCTCAGTTCTGGCAGGCCGCCTCGTCGAAGTGGCCAGGCGTGCCCGGGTAGGCCGCCCCCGCCCCGTGCTCCGTCTCGCCCGGGTGGACGAGCGCGAGCTCGCGGAAGGCCGACGTCCCCGCCGTCGTGACGTCGGTGGCGGACCGTCCGGCGCTCGTCGCCCACGCCAGCTGCTGCAGGAAGTCCTGCATCGCCGGCGAGTGCTGACGCACGTCGTTGAAGCCGCCGTAGGCCGAGTTGCAGTGCGAGAACAGGTTGTAGGCGCCGTTCCAGTCGATGAGCCGGTCACCGGCGTTCGGGCCGTTGGCCGTCACGTCGGCCTGCATGACGTCGCGGTCCCAGCCGCCGTAGATCCAGTCGGTCCCCTGGTGGTGGTTGTTGTTCGCGGGGTCGGCGTCGTCGGTCCCGGTCATCTCGAACCACAGGCACGGGTCGACCGTCGTGACGACCTTCTTCGTGCCCGACGTCAGCGGCCAGTCACCGAGCGTGCACCCGGTGCCCGGCGTGTAGCTGCCGCGCGGCCAGAGGTCGAGCAGGTCGGAGCCGAGGACGTCCTGCTTCGTCGGGTCGGACTCGCCCGCCCCGCCGAAGAGGTGGTCGACGAACCGGTCACCCGTGCCGCGTGACGACGGGTCGAAGGCGCCGTTCGTGCGGCAGTCAGGCGTGTTGCCGTCGAGCCCTGCGTCGCAGCCCTGGCCGCCCCACAGCACGTCCTCGCCGTCGTCACCGAAGACGTCGTCACCGCCGCTGTCGCCGTTGGCGACGTCGTCGCCGTAGCCGGCGTGGATGGTGTCGTCGTCGGTGCCGCCCCGGATGAGGTCGCGCCCGCCCTCGTCCATGCCGTTGTGCGGCATCGACGCGTCGGTCGACGAGCCGATCCACTGGTCGCCGTCGACGTCGTGGAGCAGGTCGACGCGCCGGTCGTACGCCGTCCGCGCGAAGCCGGTGAAGCTCTCCTTGGGCGGGCTGTTGAGCGAGCTCGTGAACGCCGCCGGGCTGTCGCCGGCGCTGAGGTACTGGTTCACGATGCCGCCGCGGTCGCCGACGATGGCGTCGCGACCGCTGTCTCCCGTGAGGCGGTCGTTGCCGAGCTCACCGTAGAGGTCGTCGTCGCCGGCGCCACCGGACACGGTGTCGTCGCCGTCCTGGCCCCAGATGCCGTCGTTGCCGTCGTCACCCCAGATGACGTCGGCACCGGAGGCCCCGACCACCTCGCACGTCGCCTGCGCCGTGGAGCAGAAACGGGTGCTCGGCCCGGGCAGCGCCGGGTCGTGCGTGCGCGACACGGTCGCGTCGGCCGGGAGCGGACCGTCCGGGTAGCGGTCGGCATACGCCTTCTCGGAGCGAGTGCCCGCTGCGCCGACGAGCGTGCGCAGGAGCGAGCCGTTGTCGCCGAGGACGACGTCGTCGCCGCCGTTGCCCTCGATGACGTCGGCGCCGTCGCGGAAGCCCGGAGTCGGGGTGCCGCCGACGATGTCGTCCTGACCCGCATCGGTGCTCAGGCCCCGGAGCAGCCCCACCGGGCTGGCCGACCCGGGCCAGGCGGCGCTCAGTGCCGTCGCCGCGGTGCCGTGCGCCGAGGCCGTGCCGAACGGCAGGTCACCGAAGAGCGCGTCGGCTCCCCCGTTGCCCTGCACGTGGTCGGCGCCGGCGTCACCGGTGATGACGTCGTTGCCGTCCTGTCCCTCGAGCACGTCGACGCCGTCGCCGCCGGAAAGGCGGTCGAAGCCGTAGAGCGTCGCGGACGGCGTCGTGAGGAAGCCCGAACCCACCGACCGGTCGTACGGCTCGATGACACGGGACGTCATCGCCGCGCCCGGCGTGCTCCCGAGACGGACCGTCACCGAGGTGGGTGCCTGGCCCGCGACCGGGCGCAGCACCTGACCGTTGTCGCCGAGGACGACGTCGTCGCCAGGACCGCCGAAGACGGCGTCGTCGGTGTCGGGCTGGCCGGACGTCGTGTCACCGGAGCCGCCCGCAGGCGTCGAGCTGCCGCCGACGAGGTCGTCGTCGCCGAGGTCGCCCTCGACCCAGTCGACCTCGGGCCCACCCTCGACGTAGTCGTCGCCCGCGTCGCCCTTGAGGCGGTCGGTGCCACGCTGACCGAGCACGACGTCCGCGTCGTCACCGCCGAAGACCTGGTCCGCCCCCGAGTTGGCGAGGACCGGGCCGACGCCGAGGTCGAGCAGCGTGATCCGGTGCGTGGTCGCGAAGCCGCGCATGCGCGTGATCGGCGTCGAGTCGGCCGCGCTGACCCCGGAGGTCACGACGGCGTTGTCACCGGCGACGATGTCGGGGCCGGCGTCGCCGAAGAGCACGTCACCGGAGTCCGGTCGCCCGACGCCGGCGGTCGCCTGCTGGAACGAGCCACCGACGACCTCGTCCTCGCCCCGGTCACCGTGGACGAGGTCGGAGCCGTTGTTGCCCTCGAGGTGGTCCGCGTCGTCGCCGCCGTTGACGCGGTCGTCGCCGAGCCCGCCGTATGCCGTGTCGTCGCCGGCGCCGCCGAAGAGCTGGTCGCCGCGACCGGCGTCGGGAGAGGTCCCGGCGAGGTCGAACGGGACGGCGGGCGCGTCTGCAGACGACGACGGGTCGTCCACGGTGCCGTTGTCACCGATGAGGATGTCGCGACCGGTGTCGCCCGAGAGCACGTCGCCGGCGTCGGTCGGGTCCGTGTCGGTGCGGCCCGCGGCCCGCGTGCCGCCGTAGACGAGGTCGTCGCCGTCGCCGCCGCTGGCCCAGTCGGCGCCGTCGTTGCCCTCGATGACGTCCGCGGCCTCCTGGCCGTAGAGGACGTCGGCCCCGGCGTTGCCGAAGAGCAGGTCGAGGCCCTGTCCGCCGTAGCCGCGGTCCTGGCCGGTGCCGCCCCAGGCGCGGTCGGCGCCGTCGCCGCCGAAGAGGACGTCGTCACCCTGCTGGCCGCAGACGAGGTCGTCGCCACCGCGGGCGTCGACCCGGTCGGCCGCACCCCCGGCGGAGATGGTGTCGACGCCGGCGCCACCGGTGATGAGGTCGGCACCGTCGTCGGTGCTCGGGTCGCTGCCACCCGACGTGCCTTCCGGCACCGGGTCGGACGCGACGGGCGAGCCTGCGCGACAGGTCTCGTCCGCGGCGGCTGCCACGGTCGCGGCGTCACGCAGGGTGTCGCCGAAGATCGTGGACGGCCCGTCGCCGCCGAGGACGTGGTCGCTGCCGCGGCCACCGACGAGCGTCTTGGGAGAGGGCGCCGTGCCGGTCGGCAGGGCCTGGTGCTCGACGAGGCGGGTGTGCCCGAAGGTGACCCCCTCGATCGTCTCGGTGGCCCCGAGTCCACCGACGCGGCTGGGCTCGGCGACGACGTAGTCGTCGCCCGGTCCGCCGTAGATCGCGTCGGAGCCGTAGCCGCCGACGAGGGCGTCCTCGCCCCCGCCGCCGAGGATGCGCGCGTGCTCGGACGGCGCCGAGTGGCTCGTGACGACGTCCTGCTCGCGGCTGCCGTAGACGACGTCGTCACCGGATCCGGTCTCGACGATGTTCGGCACCGTCGGTTGGCCGGACGGCGTCGTGAGCGTGTCGGCCGGGCCGGCCGCGTCGACGCCGAAGGTCTGCTCCGACGACGCGTAGATCGTGTCGGGTCCGGTGCCGCCGGTGACCGCGTCGCTGCCGAGACCGCCGACGAGGACGTTGCCCTTCGAGCGGATGGTGGATCCGGAGCCGTCCGGCCGGTCGGCCGCGACGCCCACCTTGTCGTCGCCGGGACCGGCGTCGACACGGTTGCGGCCCAGGCCCACGCTGATGGTGTCGGCGCCGCCCGTGGCCTGGGCGCGGGTCGTCGGGTCGACGCTCAGCTGGGCCGGGTCGACGAGGTCGCCGAGAGTGATGGGCGTCTTGCCCGGCCAGTTGGCGTCGTCGACGCCGTTGAGCGTCGCCGAGAAGGACTTCGGGGGCGAGGGCAGGCTGCCGTCGCCGGTGACGAAGTCGTCGCCCTGTCCGGTCGTGATGGCGTCGGCGCCGACCCCGCCGGCGACGCGGGCCACCTGGCCCACGGCGTCGGCGGTGACGATGCGGTCGTCCCCGTCGCCGCCGTCGACCCAGGAGCTGCCCGTGCCGGTCTGGATCTGGTCGTTGCCGGGGGTGCCGAAGACGATGGCGTCCTTGTCGAAGGACCTCAGGTCTCCCGCGCCGCCCGCCGACGACGGGTCGGAGTCCTTCTTGCCGTCACCCACGAAGCTGACGACGAGGGGCGTCGACGAGCCGCGGCCGTCGACGACGACGCGCTTCAGCGTCGGGTCGAGGTACTCACGGCGCTCACCGAGCATCTGGATCGCGAAGCCGTCGAAGCCCGCGTCGGTGCCGTCCGGGTCGGCGGCCGTCTGGGCGAAGTGCAGGGCCGTCACCTTGACGACGTCCGCCTCGGTCTCGCTCGTGTTGCCCCAGGGCTCACCGCGCTGGGCGTCGGTGCCGAAACGTCCCGCGAAGACGGCGAGCGTGCCGTCCGAGGTGCCGCCGAGTCTGGGTGGGGGTGGGGTGCAGTTGGGTTGGGCCGTGAAGTCGAGCAGCGTGATGTCCGCGAGGTTGATCGAGAAGGACACGCTGAACGGCGAGAACCCGAGGGTCACGTAGAGGCGCAGGAAGAGGCTGAGCCGGCCCGTGGTCGTGAAGAGGCAGAGCGGGTTGTTGACCGCGGCGTGGAGGAACTCGCTGACCCGGAACTTCCCGTCGTTGTTCGGGTCGTTCCAGTGGAAGCCGATGGTCAGGTGCAGCCCACCCTCGATGCCGACGGTGATGATGACGGCCGTGACCGCGGCGCCCGCAGCGATCTCGCCGTCGAGCTGGACGACCGGCACCGGCCGCCCCTCGGAGTCCGTCGTCTTGAAGTAGAGGCCGTCGAGGAGCTTGACGGGGTTGACCGCGGCTCCCTGCTGGGCAGCCTCGACGGCATACCTGATGCCGGCGGTGTCGAGGCCGGCCATGAAGCGCAAGGTCACCGAGGCGGACCCCGACAGCGTCACCATGACGGGCGGCGGGGCGTAGACCGGTCCGAACGACTGGCGCCACGTGAAGCCGAGGGTCAGCGGGCCGCTGTCGAACTCGACGAGCGAGACGTCGCTGCCCATGAGCAGGCTGAAGACCGACGACGGGTTGTCGAGGATCGGGAAGGTGAAGCCCGACTTGCTGGCGCTGCCGGCGGCGCCGCCGGCACCGAAGACGTTGCCCTTGCCGCCCTTGGTGTTGAGGGCGGACTTCACGGTGTCCGGGCTGGCCGCGCTGGCCGTCTTGATGAGCGAACCCGCGGTGCCCGGCGCGAGGCTGCTCGTCGGGGACACGTCGGTGTCGAGGGCCTTGTCACCGCTCACGGTGAAGCTGCCGATCGGGATGAGGCACGACGGCCCCCCACCGCCGCAGTCGGGCAGGTTGTTGATGAGCGTGGTGAGTGCGGCGATCTTGTCGACGAAGTCGAGCTTCGGGCCGCCGGCCAGGGTGTTGAAGGTCTTGGCCAGCGTCATGAGGCTGACGTCGCCGCCACCTGCCATCCGGCTGAGGTCGGACAGGACGGGGATCGGGGCGTAGAGCGTGTCGAGCACCGGCTGGAGCGGGCCCGTCACGGACTTGACCTTCTTGAGCACCGGCCCGAGCAGGTTGGACAGGAAGCCACCGGCGTCGATGGCGACGTCCTTGAACTCGATGGACGGTGCGCCGAGGTGCTTGAGGTCCTGGTTCGTGAACTCCCAGCCCATGACGAAGTTCGCCTGGACACCGGGAAGCACCGAGTCGACCGACGCCTTGACGATCCAGTCGGCCTTGACCTTCGCCGTGAGCGAGATGCCGAAGAGCGACGACGCGTCCCCGTCCCCGATGTCGGCGACCGTCAGGACCGAGCCGTCGGACTCGGTCGTGTCGCGCGACGTGAGGTCGACGAGGAAGGCGCCGGCGAAGAGCGGCGCGGTGCCGTTCTTCGTGACGTCGATGTCGAGGAACGCGAGCTGGGCCTTCATCGACGCAGGCATGTCGAAGCGCGCGCCGAGGCCGAACTCGGGCGCGGCCGCCCCGTCCTGCCAGGCGTCGTGCGTGTAGATGACGAAGCCCTTGGTCGTGTTGACACCGGCCTTGAGGTGCAGCTGGAGGCCGACGCCGTAGCTGATGGCGTCGGTGTCGCCCGCCTTGAGGGCGAGGCCCGGGATGCCGATGTCGAGGGGCAGCTTCTTGCCGTCACCGAGACAGCCGGAGCCCGCGACGCAGCCCTGCTCGGGGGTGACCGTGCCCGCCTTGATGGTGAAGGCGAGGCTGATCCCGTTGATGCTCGTCGTCGGGCAGTCGGTGCGGTCGGGCTTCGTGCTCACGGGGGCGTATGCCGTGGCCGTGGCGGTGCCGTCGTCGGTGAAGGTCTGCGCGCTGCCGGACGCCGCGTCGACGACCTTGACGAGCTCGTAGGCGCCGCCGTCCTTGCTGCGCAGCACCTTGTACTTCGTGGCACCCGCGGCCGCCGACCACGACACCGTGATCGAGTTGCCGCCGCCGATGGTCGTCCACGACGTCGTCGCCGCGGCGCTCGCGCCCGAGGGGACGGTGTCGCCGCCGGTGCCGGAGCCGCTGCCCTGGCTGGCGACGATCTCGTAGCGCCACGCGGTGGAGCCTGTCGTGGACGGCGTGGCAGCAAGGGTCGGTGCGCCGGTCGGCTCGAGCTTGAGCTTGCACTCGTAGTTGACCTCGAGCGTCGTCTTCTCCAGACCGGCTGCGGTGATCGCGTCGGCGAGCTTGTCGTTGACGTAGGTGCGGGCCTCGGCCGGGCTGGCCGGCACGTTGCCGAGCTTGGAATTGATCTCCGTCCGGAGCCGGCCGATGGAGTCGGCGCCCTGCTGGAGGTCCTTGCCGACGAACGGCAGCTTGCCGTCGAAGGTGGCCAGGCGCATGGCCTGCTCGATCTTCTCGAGGTAGCCGTCGAGGCCCGGCCCGATCTGGGTGAAGTCGGCGAAGGCGCTCGCGAACGCCGCGGACAGGTCGGGCACCTCGAAGCGCTGCTTGGCGGCGTCGGGGGCCGGGAGGTTGCCCGTCAGGGTGGCCAGGTCGGCGGGGTTCGTCGAGTCCGGGAGCCGCAGCGCGATGGAGCCGAGGGAGGCTGCCGGGCTGCCCGGCACGGTCGCGTAGAGCGGGACGGTGCCGCAGACCATGAGCGGGGTCGCGAGGCTCTCGCCGCAGTCGACGGGGGTGTTCGAGGCGTTGAAGCTGACGTCGAGGCCCGAGAGGAACGTCGAGAAGCTCACCGGGGTGTCGGCCGTGGCGCTCGCGTCGGCCAGGTCGAGGCTGACGTCGGCCTTGAGCGACACCTGCTTGGCGGCATCGCCGCCGGGGTCGCCGGCCGAGACGGTGAGCGGTCCGATGGTGCCCGCGACGCGGCCGTCGAAGCTGGCCGCGGCCGCGACGCTGACCTTCGAGTCGGCGAGGACCTTGAGCGAGGAGGCGTCGCCCGGCCCCGTACCGGGCGCGAGCGGCACGACGAGGCCGACGTCCACGCCGCCCTTGACGTGCACGGAGCCCTGGCCCGTGGCGGCCGCCGAGACGAGCGACTGGTCGCCGCCGAGGTCGAGGCGCAGGGGCGCGTTCGTCTGGTAGTCGCGCTTCCAGTCGAGGTCGAGCACGACGCTCGGCGTCCCGCCGTCGTCGAGGTAGCGGAAGTGCAGCGCGCCGGTGCCGAGTCGCTCGTCGAGGAACGCGACGAGGTCCTGCATGTTCTGCGGCGGGTGCACCGACATGATGTCGATGGCGTCGTCGAGCGGCGAGCGGAAGGTGTATGCCGTGTCGTCGGCCGGCTTGGTCGTCCAGTTCTCGGTCAGGGTGACCGTGTCACCCGAGACCGACGCGACGACGGCCACCTGGGTGCCGACCACGACGGTGCGTCCGACGAAGGACGCGTCGAACGTGCGGCCCACGTGCTGGAGAGTGTTCGTGCCGTAGTTGACGTCGCTGCCGACACCCGACGAGTCGCGCTGCATGAGGTCGCGCAGGGAGGTGCCGGTGCCGGGGATCTCGCGGCTGTAGACGCCCGACGCGCCGCCGGGCTGGGCGTCGGCGAGCTGGGCGGCGAGGGTCTGGAAGGTCTTGAGCACGATCGCGAAGAGCTCGGCCTGCGAGCCCGGCTTGATGTCGAGCGCGAAGATCCGGCTCAGCCGGCTGAGGTCCAGCTGCGGACCGTCGGTCCCGGTGAGCTGGGTCAGGTCGTTCCACGAGGCGGAGACGCCGACGTCGGTGCCGGCAGGCAGGAAGCCGTCCGCGTCGGGGATCGAAGCCTTGAGGTCTGCGGTGGCACGGACGTTGACGTCGATGTCGAGCAGGTCACCGGCCTTGCTCGGCCCGGTCGGGCTCGCCGTGACGAGCTGGTCGAAGAGCTGGCGCAGGCGGATGTCGTGCTGGGCGTCCCCGGCCTGCTTGAGGCCGATCGAGAGCATGTGCCCCGTGCCGGGTGCCGAGCAGTCGGCGGGCGCGGCGCTGTTGCACACCGCGAGGTGCCCCTTGAGGCGCACCTGGAAGAAGCCGGCGTTGGCGGTGAAGTCGACCGCGGTGTCGATCGGGAAGTCGGCCGTGAGCAGCGGGCTGCCGGTGCGGATGAGCACACGGTCGGCGCCCAGCGGGAGCGAGGTGACGTTGGTCTTGAACGCCCCCGTCGTCTGGAGGAACGGGCAGGCCTCGGTGTTGCCCTCGAAACCGATGCACGCCGCACCGGTGCGGGCGTCCTGCAGGTCGAGCACGAGCGTCAGGTCCGCCGCGAACGACGGCTTGACGGTGGCGAAGGTCTGGGCGGAGTTCGCCCGCAGGATGCCGCGGCGCGGTCCACCGGCGACGGGCTGGTCGGTCAGCCGGTCGCCGAAGGTCACGGCGCCGAGCTGGGCCTCGGGACCGACGATGACGAACGGCGTTCCGGCAGAGGGCTGCCCACCGATCCAGGGTCCCGAGAACGTCAGCGCGTTCTTCGTGTTCGAGGCGATCTCACCGGCGGACGTGCCGGCCATGACGCGCATGCCGGTCCACTGGTTCGCCTGCCACGGCTGGGAGCCGTCGTCGAGCGTGAGGCCCGTGGCGGCATACGTCGCCGAGGGCCGGGAGGTGCGGGCGCTGCCGGCGTCCATGGCGACCCCGGTGCTCGGCGCGGTCTTGACCATCTGCATGCGGAAGACGAGCTTGCTCGTGGTCGGGTCCCATGCGAGGTCGTCGAGGCCGATGCCCGCCGCCTTGAGCTTGGCGATGAGGTCCTGAAGGGAGTCGAAGGTCGGGTTGCCGACCGTTGTCGCGTCGAAGCCCGCGGGCGACGGCTGGTCGGGGTCCGGCTGCTGGACGACGTTGGCCTTGAGGAAGTCGACGAGGACCTGGTTGGCCTTGACGGCGTCGGACACGGTGCCGCGCAGGAAGGGCAGGTCGAGGTTGCCGGTCGTCGGGAGCGGTCCGGCGCCGTCGGGGTCGAACTTCGCCTGCTGGATCCCGGTCAGGGCGACCGCGACCTGGGCGAGGCCGTCGGCGAGGTCGCGCAGGCTCATGTTCTGGAACTTGCCGACGAGGGTGGCGAGGGTCGGCGCCGAGACGGTCGGCGTGCCGGTCGAGATGTTCGCCCACGTCAGCGTGACGTCGGCGGCGACGTTGCTCGGGAAGCTGACGCCCGCGATGCCGCTCGTGTCCGCGGCGATCGACAGGGTGCCCGTGACCGACCCCGGGGTCCCGGGATCGGAGGCCGAGCCGGTGGGGTCGAGGTCAGCCGACACGAGGCCGGCCAGGGAGCCGTCCGCGGCGAGCTCACCGTCGCCGACACCGGCTGCGTCGAAGGCGAGGACCCCGTCGTTGTTCGGGTCGTTGACGCGGGCGTACGCGTGCGCCTTGACGGTGAAGTCGGTGCTCTTCAGCGTGACGCCGAGGATGCCGACGGCGGCCTTGGCTGCGCCGGACAGCTGCGCCGTCACGTCGACGTCGAGCCGCGGCGCGTGAGCCGCGTCGCTGGCGAGGTAGACGCGGTTGGTCGTCGGTCCGGTCCAGACGACCCAGAGGGAGAGCGTGGCCTCGACGGTGGCCGTGACCCCCTTGGGTGAGGACAGCTCGACCTTGGGGCTCGTGGAGCTGACGGTGAGCGCCTGCTGGGTCGCCGTGCGGGTCACGACGAGGTTGACGTGCACGCGCTTGCCGTCGGCGAGGTCGTCGACGGAGACGTCGAGTGTCCCGGTGCGACCTCCCGGCAGGGCGACCGACTCGCCCGACGTCGCGAGGTCGGCCCACGTCGTCGTGCCGGCGAGCGCCGGGGACACGCCCCTGTCGACCAGGTCATCGGCGCCGGCGAGGCCACCGGGGCTCGCCGACACGAAGGGAATCGGCTTCCCGAGCGCGCCGATGCCGGCGAGCCCGGAGGTCCAGGCGGCGAGGTTCCGCGTGCCTCCGCTGCCGCCCAGGAGCGCGACGACGCGGTCGACCCCGGGGTCGGGGTCGGCGGCATACGCAGGCGACTGGCCGGCCAGCGCTCCCACGACGACGAGGAGCGAGGTGAGACCGGCTCCGAGGGCACGACGAATCGACTTGCGCACCATGATTCTCCCCATGTGGGGGCGTGTCGTGTGCCCGTTCCCTGCCCGAGCCGTGTCCGCCACGCCATCCCTCGGCCCAAGGTATTGAGGAACACGTCACATGTCCGGAAAACCCCCGGAACTCATTCCGAATCGGTGATATCGGGGCGCATGTGACACATGGGACAAAGGGGTCGCCGGACCCGGGGTGCGCCCGCCCGATGGCTCGCGATGGCAGGATGCCGCCATGGCCGACAAGAGCTTCCACATCAGCCGCGAGACGACGATCGCCGCTCCCCCGGAGCGGATCCACGCTCTCGTCAACGACTTCCACGAGTGGCAGGCCTGGTCGCCCTGGGAGGGTCTCGACCCGGCGATGGAGCGCACGTACGCCGGCCCGACGTCCGGTGTCGGCGCCGTCTACGCCTGGCGCGGCAACAGCAAGGCCGGCGAGGGCCGCATGGAGATCCTCGAGTCGGAGCCGCAGCACCTCGCCGTGGACCTGCTCTTCGCCGCCCCGATGAAGGCGCACAACCGCGTCGACTTCACGCTGGCACCCGCCGACGAAGGCACCCGGGTCGAATGGGCGATGACCGGCCCGCAGAACCTCGTCATGCGCCTCATGAGCAAGGTGTGGTCGATGGAGAAGCTCATCGGACCCGACTTCGAGAAGGGCCTCGCGCAGCTCAAGCGCACCGCCGAGAGCGCCTGATGGGCCTGGAGATCCGGCCGGCGACCCGCGACGACGTGCCGGCGATCGTGGCCATGCTCGCCGACGACCCGCTCGGCGCCGCCCGTGAGGACCTCGGCGACCCGCAGACGTACGACGCGGCCTACGACCGGGTGGTGGCCGACCCCGGCCAGCACCTCGTCGTCGCCGAGCGTGACGGCTCGGTCGTGGGCACGCTCCAGCTCACCGTCATCCCCGGACTCTCCCGGCGTGGAGCCACGCGCTCAGTCATCGAGGGCGTGCGCGTCTCCCGCGACGAGCGCGGCACGGGTCTCGGGACCGAGCTCGTCACGTGGGCCGTCGAGGAGTCACGCCGCCTCGGGTGCACCCTCGTGCAGCTGACGAGCGACGCGAGCCGCACCGACGCCCGCCGCTTCTACGAACGGCTCGGCTTCGTCGCCTCGCACGTCGGCTTCAAGCTCGCCCTCGACGACTGACCCCGCGGGCGCTGCCAACGGGGTCGGTCGTCACGCGACGGCGCCACTCGGACGGCCGCCGAGGGCGCTCGCTCAGAAGATGCGGACCCTCTCGGCGTCGTCGAGCCACAGGGCATCGCCGGGCTTGACCGCGAAGGCCTCGTGGAACTCGCTGAGGTTGCGCACGGCATTGCCGCGGACGTCCTGCGGGGAGTGCGGGTCGATGGCGAGCAGCCGGATGGCCTCGGCCTCGCGGGCCTTGCCCTTCCAGACCTGTGCCCAGCCGATGAAGAAGCGCTGGGGGCCGGTGAACCCGTCGAGCTCGGGCATGCCGGTGTCCTCGGTCGCGATGCGGTAGGCGGCGTAGCCGATCTGGAGGCCGCCGAGGTCGCCGATGTTCTCGCCGACGGTCAGACCGCCGTTGACCTTGTGGTCGTCGGACAGCCCCGCCGGGGTGTAGCCGCTGAACTGCTCGATGAGCCGCTGGGACAGCGCGTCGAACCGCTCACGGTCGGCCTCGGTCCACCAGTCGCGCAGGGCTCCGGTGCCGTCGTAGCGCGAGCCCTGGTCGTCGAAGCCGTGGCCCAGCTCGTGGCCGATGACGGCGCCGATGCCGCCGTAGTTGACGGCGTCGTCGGCCTCGAGGTCGAAGAAGGGCGGCTGGAGGATCGCGGCCGGGAAGACGATCTCGTTCATCGACGGCATGTAGTAGGCGTTGACGTGCTGCGGCAGCATGAACCACTCGGTGCGGTCGATCGGACCGCCGATCTTGGCGAGGTTGCGGTCGACCTCGAAGGCCGAGCTGCGGCGCACGTTGCCCACGAGGTCGGTCGGGTCGATCTCGATGGCGGCGTAGTCCCGCCACACGTCGGGGTAGCCGATCTTGGGCGTGAACGCGTCGAGCTTGTCGACGGCCTGCGCACGGGTGTCGGGACCCATCCACTCGAGCGAGGAGAAGGACCGGCGGAAGGCCTCGACGAGGTTGGCGACGAGCTGCTGCATGCGCTCCTTGGCCGCCGGCGGGAACCAGCGCTCGGCATAGAGCTGGCCGACGGCCTCGCCGACGCACGACTCGACGACGGAGACGCCGCGCTTCCACCGCTCCTTGTTCTCCGGCTGGCCCGAGAGCGTGCGGCCGAAGAAGTCGAAGTCCTCGTCGACGAACGACTGCGGGAGCACCGACGCGAACTCCGACAGGACGTGCCAGGTCAGCCACGAGCGCCAGTCGGCGACGTCGGTGGACTCGAGCGCGGCGCCGAGGCCGGTGACGAAGCTCGGCTGGCGCACGACGACCTTGTCGAACGAGCCCGCAGGCGCACCGAGGCCGGACAGCCAGGCGTCCCAGGGGAACTGGGGCGCGAGTGCCTTGGCCTCGTCCAGCGAGTGCGCGTTGTACGTCTTGATCGCATCGCGGGTGCTCACGGTGTCCCAGTGCGAGGCCGCGAGGAGGGTCTCGAGCGCCATGATGCTCGTGGCCTTGGCTCCTGCGTCCGGGATGCCGGCGAGACCGAGCAGCCGCTCGATGTGGGCGACGTAGGCCGTGCGGATGTCGGCGTACTTGTCCTCGCGGTAGTAGGACTCGTCCGGCAGACCGAGACCGGCCTGCTCGAGATAGACGACGTAGTCCTCCGGCGAGCGCTCGTCGGGCGACACGAAGTGCTGCAGGGCGCCGGCGACACCATCACGGGCGACGCGGCCGAGGGCCGCTCCGAGGGAGTCGACGTCGTCGACCGCCGCGACCTCCGACAGCACCACCTGCAGGGGCGCGAGCCCGAGCTCCTCGATGCGGTCGGTGTCGGTGAAGCTGGCGTAGAGGTCGCCGACCTGGCGCTTCGGCGACCCGGGGGCGCCCGCCTCGGCGGCGGCCGCCTCCTCGATGAGATCACGCACCCGCGCGGTGGACTCCTCGCGCAGGATGTCGAAGGTGCCGAAGCGGGCCCGGTCGCCCGGGATCTCCGTCGTGTCGAGCCAGGTGCCGTTGACGAACCGGAACAGGTCGTCCTGGGGCCGGGCGGACCGGTCGAATCCCTCGAGCGTGATGCCGGACTTCATGAGCACGTTCTCTCCCCACTGCGAGTGCCGGACGTGACCGGCGAGCGTGCTGCCGAGCCTAGTCACGACCGCCGACGCCACGTGCAGCAACCACCCGGGAGGAGGTATGCCGTGCGCTGGCGTCGGCGGCCGTGGCTCAGCGCCGCAGCCGGCCGGCGACGACGCCTGCGAGGCCGACGAGCAGGAGCATCCCGCCGAAGGCACCGATCATCGACGGGCCCACCATCCGGAAGCTGAGGTCGGCGTTCGTGAGGTTGGCGACGAGGATGTAGGCCGCGACGAGCATCGTCAGCAGGCCGAGCATGATCGACCCGGGCCGCGGGCCCTTGCGGACCGTGACGAGGGCCGGGCGCGGGGCGGGCGCGGGAACCGTCGGTGCCGGCCACGAGGGATCGGGCGCCGAGGTCGTCGGCGGCGGCAGGTGCGGGAGGCGGGCCCCCTCGGCGACGGCGTCGTCGGGGACCGGCGTCGCGGGCTCGACGCGGAAGGGCGTCGCCGACGGCAGCGCCTGGGTCGACGTGGCCGGGATCGTCGTCGTCTCCGCCGGGTCGGGCGTCGAGTCGGGCGTCGGTGCCGGCACCGGGTCGGCCGTCGGGTCGCGGAACTCCGCCGTCGGGTCCGGGGTGTCGTTGCTGCTCATGTCGCTGCTCTCCGCTGGGTTCGTCGTCGGGTCGTTCGTCGGGTCGTTCGTCGGGTCCTGGGGTCGGGCGCTCATGACGCGCTCGCCGTCGTGATCTTGATCTGGCCGACGCCGAGGTCGGCGTCGACGACGATCTCGGGGGTCTTCGTCGCGTCACCGAAGGTGACCTTCTGCGTCCAGCCCGTGCCCTCGTGCTGGAGCTGGTCCGGACCGACGCGTCCCATGCCCTCGCCGGCCACGCCGGGTCCCGTGGCGATGATCTCGCCGGCCCGTGCCCTCGTGTTGACGACCACGTTGACGCCCTCGGGGACGACGAGGTCGAGCTCGCCGACGCCCATCGTCGTCGTCACGGTGTCCGTTCCGGTGGTGCCCTTCCAGTTCGCGTCGCGCAGGTCGACCTTCATCTGGCCGAGGCCGAGCTCGAAGGCTGGAGCCGGCGTCATCGAGGTCACCGTGTAGCTGCGGTCGCCGGCCTGCCAGGGCTGGGACAGACCCATCGGCGCAGCCGTCGTGGCTGCGGCCGCGATCATGCCGGTCACGGCGAAGAACGCGAGCCCTCCGGCCCGGCGGCCGGCGATGCCGGCCACGAGGATACCGAGGCCGAGCACGCCCAGCCCGGAGGCGATCCCGACGGCCACGTGGTTGCCCGGCCAGCCGGCGGCCTGGGCGACGGACGACATCACGACACCGACGACGATGGCGAGCCCGAGGACGAGCAGCCCACCGGCGAAGCCGATCGCGCGGGTCCGCTCACGGACGGGCGTCGGTGCGGGTGGCCGCGGCGTCGCGAGGGTCGCGCCGGCGTTGGCTGCCGCGTTGCCCGTCGAGCCGTATGCCGTCGCGGCCGCGGCCGGCGGGGTGCCGGCGCCCGTGCCGGGCTGGCCGGCGGCTGCACCGGTCACGGGGTCGACGGTGGTGGCACCCGCTGCACCCGGTCCGCCGGTGCCGCGGTTGCGCCACGGCGCCTGCTGCATCAGCTCGCGGCCGGTGGCGGTCCGGGTCGCGAACCACCAGGCCCCCACGACGAGGAGCACGAAGCCGAAGAAGCGGAAGCCCCTCGAGTCGCCGCCCCACCAAGGCCCACCACCGAGGACCGAGATGGCCGTGACGACGAGGAGGAAGATCGAGCTGCCCTCGCCGTGCTTGAGGGCGCGCTCGACGTGGATCTCGCCGCGCTCGTCGGGCATGAGGAGCCACAGCACGAGGTAGAGGGCGACGCCCATCCCGAAGAAGATGGAGAAGAGGATGAAGCCCGCCCGGACGACGAGCGGGTCGACGCCGAGCCAACGGGCCAGGCCCGTCGCGACGCCGGCGAACCAGCGACCGTCTCCCTGACGCACGATCCCCGGGCGTCGCAGAGCGGTGTAGAAACCGTCGAGGCCGTGCCCCTGCGGAGGGGCGTCATTGCTTTTCGTCATGCCACCACAGTGACGCGCCGGACGCCCGCCAACCATGAGGGTCGACCCTGAGCGCACCCTGACGCGACCCCCAAAGGAGGCCGGGATGGTCGCTCTCGCCCGCCGGGTGGGTCAGGATGGAACGGTGCAGACGGCATACGAGAACGGAACGGGCCCCGTGCGCCCGGCCTGGCGGGCGACGCCACGGCCCCCGCTCGTGCGCCAGCGGCAGGGCAAGGTCATCGCGGGAGTCGCGATGGGGCTCGCCGAGCACCTCGGCCTGCCGGTCATTGCCGTCCGCGTGGCGCTCGTCCTGACGAGCATCCCCTTCGGCGCGGGGCTCGTCGTCTACGTCTTCCTCTGGGCCACGATGCGCGAGGTCGGCGACGTCGACCCCGCCGTCTCCTCCGCCCCGCCCCTGTCGCCGGGCGACTCGATCGCCGCCGGCCCCGCGAGCGCCGGCACGACGTCCGGCTCTCCCGGCGTCCGACAGCACCACGTCGACCTCGCCGGCCTGCGCACGTGGCTGCGCAGCGGCAACCAGGCCGTCATCATCACGCTCCTCGGCGTGGCCGCTCTGGCCGTCGCGGGGGCGCTCTGGCTCGGGGGTGCCGGTCTCGACGTCCACGCGGAGCTCATCCTCCCGGTCGTCGCCATCGTCATCGGCGCGATCTTCTTCTGGTCGCAGCTCGACGACACCGACACCCTCGGCGCGCGCCGCCCGGTGCGGTGGATCTGGCTCGTCGTCGGCCTCGGCCTGACCATCCTCGGTCTCGTCGGCCTGCTCGTGCGCGGCACCAACCTCACCGAGCTGTGGCAGGTGGCGGGTGCCGTCCTCGCCGCCCTCGTCGGGGTCGCCGTCCTGTCGGCACCGTGGATCCTGCGGCTCTGGAGCAACCTGCGCCTCGAGCAGGCCGCGCGCATCCGGGCCACCGAACGTGCCGACATCGCCGCCCACCTGCACGACTCGGTGCTCCAGACCCTGGCCCTCATCCAGCGCCAGTCCGGCGACGCCGCGACCGTCGCGCGTCTCGCCCGGGCCCAGGAGCGGCAGCTGCGCAGCTACCTCTACGACGAGGACGCCCGGGCCGGCACGCTCGGTGCCGCGCTCACCGCGGCCATGGGCGAGGTCGAGGACCTCCACGGCGTGCCCGTCCAGCTCGTCGTCACCGGCGACCGGCCGATGGACGAGCACCTCGACGCCCTCGTGAAGGCCGTGCGCGAGGCCACGTGGAACGCCGTGCGCCACGCGAGCCCGCCCGTCAGCGCCTACGTCGAGGTCGGACCTGACGCCGTCGAGGCGTTCGTCCGCGACCACGGCGCGGGCTTCGACCTCGACACCGTGCCCGACGACCGAGCCGGCGTGCGCGAGTCGATCATCGGCCGCATGGAGCGCCACGGCGGCACGGCCCGCATCCGGCGCCGCGCCGACGGCACCGAGGTCGTCCTGCGCCTGCCGGTCCGGCAGCCGCACGAGCCCGAGGCGTCCGCCGCCGGCGGTCCCGCTGATCCCCCCGCACCCGTCACCACCCCCAGCAGCACTGCCGGCAGCGACCCCCGCAGCACGCCGGACCCCGACCCCCAGGAGCAGGCTTCATGACCGACCCGCGGACCATCCGCATCGTCATCGTCGACGACCACCACATGTTCCGCACCGGTGTGCGCGCCGAGCTGACCTCCCTCGCCGCCACGCCGCGGGCCGGAGCCTTCACGCTCGAGATCGCCGGCGAGGCCGGTGCGGTCGAGTCGGCCGTGCAGGTCATCAAGGAGCAGCGGCCCGACGTCGTGCTCCTCGACGTGCACCTGCCCGGTGGCGACGGGCACGGTGGCGCCGACGTCATCCGAGCGTGCGCCGGGGTCCAGTCGGGCGCCGACGTGCCGGTCCGCTTCCTCGCGCTCTCCGTCTCCGACGCCGCCGAGGACGTCATCGCGGTCATCCGCGCCGGTGCCCGGGGCTACGTGACGAAGACGATCAGCGCCGAGGAGCTGCTCACCGCCATCGGTCGGGTGGCCGACGGCGACGCCGTCTTCAGCCCGCGCCTCGCCGGCTTCGTCCTCGACGCGTTCGGCGCGACGGCCGGTGAGGTCGCCGAGATCGACGAGGAGCTCGACCGCCTCTCGGCGCGCGAGCGCGAGGTGATGCGCCTCATCGCGCGCGGCTACCAGTACAAGGAGGTCGCGAAGGAGCTCTTCATCTCCGTAAAGACCGTCGAGACCCACGTCAGCTCGGTGCTGCGCAAGCTCCAGCTCAGCTCACGCCACGAGCTGACGGCCTGGGCCATGGGGCGCCGCCTCCTCTGACCCGCCGCATCCTCCTGCGCCCTGGACCGAACGCGGCGTTCGGTCGCGAAAGCGTTGTTAGAACAGAGAGTTCGTCACCGAACGCGACGTTCGCGACGTGGGCGGGAGCGGGCGTATGCCGGTCAGGCGGGGTCGGCGACGAAGCGGCGCAGGGCGGTGACGATGATCTCGGGCGCGTCGGTGTGCACCCAGTGACCGGCGCCCTTGATCGTGAAGAGCCGCGTGCGCGGGAAGTGGCGTCGCATGCGCTCGCCGTCCTCGCGCTTGACGTACCGAGAGTCGCCGCCGGCGACCCACAGCACCGGGCCCTCGTAGGGCGCGAGCTCGTCGGCGTCATGGGGCCAGTCGGCGATGCGTGAGTCGACCCCCAGCGCGGCGTCGCCGGCGACGAGGTCGAGGTTGACCTGCCAGCGCCACGTCTGGCCGTCGCGGCGCAGGTTCTGCAGGAGGAAGGCCTTGACGCCGGGGTCGGGCTCGCTGAAGCGGGCCTCCGCGTCACCGCGGCTCGTCAGCTCGCCGAGCGGCAGGGCCTGCATCTCGCGGATGTAGCCCTCGAAGCGCTCGAGCGAGCCGTAGCCCTTGGGCGCGATGTCGACGACGACGAGTCGCTCGACCAGCTCGGGGTGGCGCAGCGCGAGCACCATGGCGACCTTGCCGCCGAGCGAGTGGCCGACGACGGCCCACTGCTCCCCCTCGCCGACCGCACGGAGCGTCGCCGCCACGGCGTCGGCATACGCGTCGAGCGAGAACTGCTGCGACCACGGGGACCGGCCGTGGTCCGGGAGGTCGACGAGCAGGCAGCGGGCGTCCGTGCCCTCCGGGCCGCTCACCGCCTTGGCGATCTGGTTCCAGTTGCGGCCCTGGCCGAAGAGCCCGTGCAGGAAGGCGATGCGCGGCCCGGCCGTGCCCACGGACAGGGTGTTGAGGGAGGCCTGGTCAGCAGCCGTGGTCATGAGCGCGAGCCTACGCGGCGGTCCACCTCACGCTGCTCCCGGTCGTCCGTGAGGGCCCCGCGGGAGCGCTCCGTGCGTGACCTCACCGACCCTCCCGGAGTCCGTGAGACAGCTGTAACCACGGTGTCACAGCGGACCCGGCGACCGGCAACACCGGCTTCCTAGCGTGAGCGTCACGCTCTCGCAGCGGCCCAGAACCGCCTCACCCCGTCACCGTCCCGCTCGGCTCGAGCAGCCCAGGAGGAACCCCGTGAGCACCACCACCGGAAGCAGCACCGACAGCACCACCGGCAGTGCCGCCGAGACCAGCACCGCGTCACCCACTCTCGCTCCTGCGCTCGACCGTCGCGGTCGCTTCCGTGAGCTCACCGCCCCCAGGACGCGGGTCATCCGCGACTGGGACCCCGAGGACACGGCGGCGTGGGAGGGCGGCAACAAGGACGTGGCGCGCCGCAACCTGATCTGGTCGGTGGCCACCGAGCACATCGGCTTCTCGATCTGGTCGATCTGGTCGGTCATGGTCCTCTTCATGCCGCAGGCGGTCTACGGCTTCACGCCGGCCGACAAGTTCTTCCTCGTCGCCGTCCCGACGCTCGTCGGCGCTGTGCTCCGGGTGCCCTACACGATGGCGACGGCCTTCTTCGGCGGTCGCAACTGGGCCATCGTCAGCGGCATCGCCCTCCTCGTGCCGACCACCCTGACGTGGTGGCTCATGGTCAACCCCGGCCACTCCCTGACGACCTTCCTGCTCGTGGCCGGTCTCGCGGGCCTCGGCGGCGGCAACTTCGCCTCGTCGATGACGAACATCAACGCCTTCTACCCGCAGCGGATGAAGGGCTGGGCCCTCGGGCTCAACGCCGGTGGCGGCAACATCGGCGTGCCGGTCATCCAGCTCGTCGGGCTCCTCGTCATCGCGACGCTCGGCAACCGCCGACCCGAGGTCGTCTGCGCCGTCTACCTCGTGCTGCTCGCCGTGGCCAGCATCGGCGCCGCGGTCTGCATGGACAACCTCGACCACCAGACGGCGAACCCGAAGGCGATGCTCGAGGTGCTGCGGCACGCCGACGCCTGGGTCATCTCGCTGCTCTACATCGGCACCTTCGGCTCGTTCATCGGCTTCGGCTTCGCGTTCGGCCAGGTGCTCAACCAGACGTTCCTCGCCGGCATGACCGGCGGCGCCACCCCGACCCCGGCCCAGACCGCGGCGGCGAGCCTGCACGCCGCGCAGATCGCCTTCATCGGACCGCTCCTCGGCTCGGTCAGCCGGGTCTGGGGCGGCAAGCTCGCCGACCGCCGAGGCGGGGCCGCCGTGACCCTGTGGACGTTCGTCGGCCTCAGCGTCGCGGGCGTCCTCGTCACCCTCGCCGCTCGCTCCGACGACGTGACCTCGGGCGCGGCGACCGGGCTCCAGCTCACCGGCCTCATCGGTGGCTTCGTCCTCCTCTTCGTCCTCTCGGGCATCGGCAACGGCTCGGTCTACAAGATGATCCCGGCCCTCTTCGAGGCGAAGTCGGCCTCGATCCCCGGTCCCGCGGTCGAGCGCACGGCCTGGTCGCGCTCGATGGCCGGCGCCCTCATCGGCATCGCCGGCGCCATCGGTGCCCTCGGCGGCGTCCTCATCAACCTCGGGCTGCGCGCGTCCTACCAGGGCGCCGGCCACTCGGCCACGGCCGCGTTCGTCGTCTTCACGCTCTTCTACGTCGGCGCCGCCACCCTGACGAAGGTGCGCTACCGCCGATGACCGCCACCTCATGGAGAATGCCGTCCCGCTCGCTCGGTGGGGACGTCCCCTCCGAGCGGGCGGGCGTCGCGACGCACTGCGCCTACTGCGGGCTCCAGTGCGCGATGACGCTCACCGGGTCGTCGGCGGCCGACCTCACGGTCAGCCCTCGTCGCTTCCCGACGAACCGGGGTGGCCTGTGCCAGAAGGGATGGACGAGTGCCGAGCTCCTCCGGACACCCCGGCGGCTCACCACTCCCCTGGTCCGCCGCGACGGCGAGCTCACCCCCGCGTCGTGGGACGAGGCCCTCGACGTCGTCGCCGAAGCCATCGTGCGGACGCAGGCGGCACACGGGCGGGACGCCGTGGCAGTCTTCGGCGGTGGGGGTCTGACCAACGAGAAGGCCTACCAGCTGGGCAAGTTCGCGCGAGTGGCGCTCCGCACGAGCCAGATCGACTACAACGGCCGCTGGTGCATGAGCTCGGCCGCCGCCGCCGGCATCCGCTGCTTCGGTCTCGACCGGGGTCTCCCCTTCCCCGTCACCGACATCGGCTCGGCACACGCCGTGCTGCTCCTCGGCGCCAACCCCGCCGAGACGATGCCGCCCTTCCTGACGCACCTCGTCCGCGCCGCCGACGCCGGAGGCCTCATGGTCGCCGACCCGCGCCTGACGCCGACCGCGGCCAAGGCCGTCGACGGCGGCGGGCTGCACTTGCAGCTGCGCCCCGGCACCGACGCCGCCCTGGCCCTCGGGATGCTCCACCTCGCCGTCACTGAGGGGTATGCCGACCGCGGCTTCGTCGCAGAGCGCACCTCGGGCTTCGACGACCTCTGGCCGATCGCCGCGCAGTGGCTGCCCGAGCGCGTCGAGCGGGTCACGGGTGTCGCCGTCACGACGATGCGGGCGGCCGTCGCCGCGCTGGCCCGCGCCCGCGACACCGAGCGCGGCGCCTACGTCCTGTCGGCCCGCGGCAGCGAGCAGCACGCGAGCGGCACCGACACGGTGACGGCCTTCATCGCCCTCGCCCTCGCGCTCGGGCTGCCCGGCAACCCCGGCACCGGCTTCGGCACGATCACCGGCCAGGGCAACGGCCAGGGCGGACGTGAGCACGGCCAGAAGGCCGACCAGCTCCCCGGCTACCGCAAGATCGACGACCCGGCCGCCCGGGCCCACGTCGCCGCGGTCTGGGGCATCGACCCCGGGGACCTGCCGGGTCCGGGCCGCAGCGCCTTCGAGCTGCTGTCGGCACTCGGCACCGACGGCGGCGCCCGCGTCCTCATGGTCCACGGCAGCAACCCCGTCGTCTCGGCGCCCGACGCGCGGGTCGTGGCCGAGCGCCTCGCCGCCCTCGACCTGCTCGTCGTCTCCGACTTCGTCCTCTCCGAGACGGCCGCCGTCGCCGACGTCGTGCTCCCCGTGCTCCAGTGGGCCGAGGAGGAGGGCACCCTGACCAACCTCGAGGGCCGGGTCCTGCGCCGCCGCAAGGCGCTGGACGCCCCCGCGGGGTGCCGCAGCGAGCTCGAGCTCTGGAGCGACCTGGCACGCCGGATCGGTTGCAGCACAGCCTTCCCCACCGACCCTCGGGTCGTCTTCGACGAGCTGCGCCGGGCCTCGGCCGGCGGACCGGCCGACTACTCCGCGGTGACGTGGGAGCGGCTCGATGCCGGCGAGAGCCTGCACTGGCCGTGCAGCACCGAGCGACCGCAGGGCACGCCGCGGCTCTTCCTCGACGCCTTCGCGACACCCGACGGCCGCGCCCGTTTCGTCGCCGTCGACCACGTGGGGCCCGTGGAGGCCGACGACGCGGCATACCCCCTGGTCGCGACGACGGGGCGGGTGCTGCAGCACTACCAGTCCGGCGCCCAGACGCGGCTCGTCACCGAGCTGTCGGCGGCGGCAGGCGACATGTTCGTCCAGGTGCACCCCGACACGGCCGACGCGGCCGGGCTCGGCGACGGCGACCTCGCCGACGTCGTGAGCCGTCGCGGCCGCACCCGCGCCGTCGTCCGCGTCGACGACGACATGCGCGCCGACGTCGTCTTCCTGCCCTTCCACTGGGCCGGCGACGCGCGAGCCAACTCGCTGACCCACGCCGCCCTCGACCCGACCAGCCGCATGCCCGAGTTCAAGGCGTGCGCCGTCCGCCTGGAGGCCATCGCATGACCCGCCACCGCAGGCACGTCCTCGTCGTCGGCAACGGCATGGCCGGCGCCCGGCTCGCCGAGGAGATCCGCCACCGTGACCCCGACGCCGAGCGCTTCGCCGTCACGGTCGTCGGCGAGGAACCGCACGCGGCCTACAACCGGGTGCTCCTGTCGACCGTCGTCGCCGGCGGCATCAGCCCGCGCGACACCCGCCTCAAGCCCGACGGTTGGTGGGCGGCGCGCCACATCGACGTCCTCGCCGGCTCCCGGGTCGCAGCCGTCGAAGCCGACGCACGCAGGGCGACGCTCGACACCGACGGCACCGAGCGCGTCGTCACGTGGGACGAGCTGGTCCTCGCGACCGGCAGCACGAGCTTCGTCCCCCCGACCGAGGGGTTGTATGCCGGCTCGCCCGGTCCCGCGACCCCGCTGGCCGACGGGGTCGTCGCCTTCCGCACTGTCGACGACTGTGGCCGCATCGTCGAGGCAGCCGAGTCCGCCTCCACCGCAGTCGTCCTCGGCGGCGGTCTGCTTGGGCTCGAGGCGGCCCGTGGCCTGCTGGCCCGCGGCGTCGACGTCACCGTCGTGCACCCGCAGGACTTCCCGATGGACCGCCAGCTCGATGCCGACGGCGGCGCCGTCCTGTCCCGCGTCGTCCGCGGGATCGGCGCCCGCCTCGTCCTCGGACGCCTCGTCGTCGAGCGACACGGACCGGTCGACGGGGTGTCCGCCCACGTCGTCCTCGACGACGGCACGAGCCTCGCCGCCGACCTCGTCGTCGTCGCGACCGGCGTCCGGCCCCGCACCGACCTCGCCGTCGCGACCGGTCTCGACGTCGACCGCGGGATCGTCGTCGACGACCGCTTGGCCACCTCGTTCCCGCACGTCCACGCCATCGGGGAGTGCGCCCAGCACCGCGGTGAGGTGCCCGGACTCGTCCAGCCCGGCTGGGACCAGGCCCGCGTCCTCGCCGACGTGCTCACCGGAGCCGACCCCGACGCCACGTACGAGGGCACGAGCGTCCTGACCCGGCTCAAGGCTCCCGACATCGACCTCGCGAGCATGGGCACCGTCGACGTCGACGTCCACGACCCCGGTCACGAGGTGCTCGCCTTCACCGACCCGAGCCGGGGCCGCTACGCCAAGCTCGTGCTGCGCCAGGACCGTCTCGTCGGCGCCATCCTGCTCGGCGTCGGTGACGCGGCGGGCGTCCTGACCCAGCTCTACGACACCGGCTCGGTCGTCCCGCGGGACCGTCTCTCGCTCATGCTCGGTCGCGCGATCACCCGGTCGGGAGCGACCGAGGCCGTCAACCTCGCCGAGATGCCCGGCGCGGCCGTCATCTGCCGGTGCAACACCGTGACGAAGTCCGCGATCGTCGGCGCCTTCCGGGCCGGCGCCGAGACCGTCGGTGCGGTCGCCGAGGCGACCCGCGCGACGACCGGCTGCGGCTCGTGCAAGGGCGCCGTCGACGGCCTCTGCTCGTGGCTGCGCTCGTCGGAGCCCGCCCCCACCCCCACCTCCTCGACCCCCGAACCGGCGCCGGCAGCCGCCGCCCTGACCGAAGGAGCCGCCTGATGTCCACCACCACCGAGAACCCGACGGGCACCACCACCCGCACCGTCGTCGTCGTCGGCCACGGCATGGTCGGCCACCGCTTCGTCGAGGCCCTGCGCTCGCGCGACACGGAGAGCACGTGGAAGGTCACCGTCCTCTCGCAGGAGGCGGAGGCGGCATACGACCGCGTCGGCCTCTCCTCCTACGTCGGAGCCTGGGACCGCACGTCGCTCGCCCTCGCGGGCAACACGTATGCCGGTGACGACCTCGTCGACCTGCGGCTCGGCACCCGGGCCGAGCACGTCGACCGCGAGGCTCGCACCGTCACGACGAGCACCGGGGACGTCATCGCCTACGACGAGCTCGTCCTCGCGACCGGCTCCCACCCCTTCGTGCCCCCGGTCCCGGGCCATGACTCGACGGGCTGCTTCGTCTACCGCACGCTCGACGACCTCGACGGCATCCGCGTCGCCGCCGAGTCCGCGATCGAGCGGGCCGCGGTGGAGGGGCGCGAGGCGAACGGCCTCGTCGTCGGCGGTGGCCTGCTCGGCCTCGAGGCGGCCAACGCCCTGCGCCTGCTCGGCCTCACGCCGCACGTCGTCGAGTTCGCTCCCCGCCTCATGCCGCTCCAGGTCGACGACGGTGGCGGCGCGGTGCTCGAGGGGCTCATCAGCCACCTCGGCGTGCAGGTCCACACCGGCGCCGGCACGAGCTCGATCGCCGCGCAGGACGACGGGCGCCTCGCCGTCGAGCTCTCCGACGGCACGGCGCTGCTCACCGACCTCGTCGTCTTCTCGGCGGGCGTGCGCCCGTCGGACGCCGTGGCGCGCGCCGCCGGCCTCGACGTCGGGGAGCGGGGCGGCGTCCTCACCGACGCCGCCTGCCGCACGAGCGACGAGAACGTCTGGGCCGTGGGCGAGGTCGCCGCCGTCGAGGGTCGGTGCTACGGCCTGGTCGCCCCCGGCTACACGATGGCCGAGGTCGTCGCCGACCGGCTGCTCGGGGGCGAGGCGACGTTCCCCGGCGCCGACCTGTCGACCAAGCTCAAGCTGCTCGGCGTGGACGTCGCCTCCTTCGGCGACGCGATGGCCACGACCCCGGGGTCCCTCGAGATCGTCCACACCGACGCGACGAAGGGCACCTACGCCAAGGTCGTCGTCAGCGACGACGCGCGGACGCTGCTCGGCGGGATCCTCGTCGGAGACGCCTCGGCGTACACGACACTCAAGGCGTACGTCGGCCGCGAGGTCCCGGGCGACCCGGGTGCACTCGTCTCGCCCGCCGGCGCCGAGCTCGGCGCGGACGCCCTCCCCGACGACGCCGTCATCTGCTCGTGCAACAACGTCACCAAGGGGTCGATCTGCGGTGCGATCGCCGAGGGCGCCTGCGACCTCGCGGCCATCAAGGGCTGCACGAACGCCGGAACCACCTGTGGCGGTTGCCTGCCCACCGTCAAGAAGCTCCTCGTCGACTCGGGCGTCGAGCTCTCCAAGGCGCTGTGCGAGCACTTCGAACAGAGCCGGGCCGAGCTGTTCGAGATCGTGGCCTCGACGGGCATCCGCACCTTCTCGGGGCTCCTGGCGCGCTACGGCACGGGCACCGGCTGCGAGATCTGCAAGCCCACCGTCGCCTCGATCCTCGCCTCGACGAGCAGCGACCACGTGCTCGACGGCGAGCAGGCGGCGCTCCAGGACAGCAACGACCACTTCCTCGCCAACATCCAGAAGAACGGCACCTACTCCGTCGTCCCGCGGATGCCCGGGGGTGAGGTCACGGCCGAGCAGCTCATCACGATCGGCCAGGTGGCCCAGGACTTCGGGCTCTACGTCAAGGTGACCGGCGGCCAGCGCATCGACCTCTTCGGCGCCCGCGTCGAGCAGCTGCCCGCCATCTGGCAGCGCCTCGTCGACGTCGGCATGGAGTCAGGGCAGGCCTATGGCAAGTCGCTGCGCACCGTGAAGTCGTGTGTCGGCTCCTCGTGGTGCCGTTACGGCGTGCAGGACTCGGTCGGGATGGCCGTCGACCTCGAGCACCGCTACCGCGGTCTCCGCTCGCCGCACAAGATCAAGTTCGGCGTCTCGGGCTGTGCGCGCGAGTGCGCCGAGGCCCGCGGCAAGGACGTCGGCGTCATCGCCACCGACAAGGGCTGGAACCTCTACCTCTGCGGCAACGGCGGCCAGACGCCGGCCCACGCGCGGCTGCTCGCGAGCGACCTCGACGACGAGACGCTCGTGCGCTACATCGACCGCTTCCTCATGTTCTACGTCCGCACGGCAGACCGCCTCCAGCGCACCGCCCCGTGGCTCGACGCGCTCGAGGGCGGTCTGGAGCACCTCAGGGCCGTCGTGTGCGACGACTCGCTCGGGATCGCCGACGACCTCGAGGCAGCGATGGGCCGTCACGTCGAGGGCTACCAGGACGAGTGGAAGGCCGTCCTCGACGACCCCGAGAAGCTCTCGCGCTTCGTGTCGTTCGTCAACGCGCCCGAGGAGGCCGACCCCACCGTCGCCTTCGACGAGTCCGGCCCACGCAAGGTGCCGGTGCTGCTCGGGCTGCCCACCGTCCGTGAGAACGCCTGATACCGAAGGGAACCCGTCATGACCACACTCGTCAGCCCACCCCAGGGAATGTCGGCCGAGGTCGCGGCCGCGGCCGGTCGCAACGTCGTGCGGCCCGGCATCCTGCCGTCCCCCGGAGCGAGACAGTGGGTGTCCGCCTGCCCGGTCACGGCGCTCGTGCCCGGCCGTGGTATCGCCGTGCTCCTCCCCGGCGGCGCCCAGGCGGCCCTCTTCCTGCTGCCCAACGGGATGATCTACGCCGTCGACAACCTCGACCCGTACGCGCGGGCAGCGGTCCTCTCGCGGGGCCTGACCGGCGACCGCGGCGGCGAGCCGACCGTGGCCTCACCGCTGCTCAAGCAGGTCTTCTCGCTGCGCACCGGCGCCGCCCTCGACGATCCCGAGGTGGCCTTGCCGACGTATGCCGTCCGCATCCAGCACGGCACCGTGCGGGTCGGCCTCCCCCTCCCCTGAACCGTCGAAAGGCCACGATCTGCGGGTCCCCCACCGTCGAAAGGCCACGATCTGCGGGTCCCCACCGTCGAAAGGCCACAAACCGGAGCCCGGTGTGTGGCCTTTCGACGGGTGGAACGGGGTGAGCGGGGTCAGGCGGGGTCAGGCGGTGGGGGTGGTGGCGACGAAGGCGGCGCTCAGGGCGCCCTCGAGGCTGGTCGTCGGGCGGCCGATGAGACGCGACAGGTCGCCACTGTCGGTGAACAGGGCCCCCTCGGCGACCCCGCGGTCGCTGTCGGCCAGCACGCCGGCATACCCTTCGGGAAGGCCGGCCGCGACGAGGGCCGCGGTGTAGTCGGGGACGGACAGGTCGCGGTAGGCGACCTCGCGTCCGGCGACGCGACCCACCGTCTCGGCGAGCTCGCCGAGGGTGAACGCGTCGTCGCCGCCGAGCTCGTAGACGGCGCCCTCGTGACCCCGTCCGCCCTCACCCGCGAGCACGACGGCGGCGGCGTCGGCATAGTCGGCCCGGGTCGCGGCGCTGACGCGCCCGTCACCGGCGGCACCGAGGACGGCGCCGTGCTCGAGGACGGTCGGCAGCTGGCCGGTGTAGTTCTCGAGGTACCAGGAGTTGCGCAGCAGGGCGTGCGGCAGGCCGGACGCCGCGAGCAGCTCCTCCGTGGCACGGTGCTCGGCGGCCAACGCGAGGTCGGACGTGTCGGCGCGCGTGATGCTCGTGTAGGCGAGGAAGCCCACCCCGGCCCGCTTCGCCGCATCGATGACGTTGGCGTGCTGGGCGATCCGCTGGCCGACCTCGCTTCCGGAGACGAGGAGGAGCCGGTCGATACCTTCGAACGCAGCGTCGAGCGACGCCGGGTCGGTGTAGTCGGCGCGGCGCACCACGACACCGCGGTCAGCCAGGTCGGCGACGGACTCGGGGTTGCGGGCGATGGCGACGACGTCGGCGGCGGGCGTGCCGCGCTCGAGGAGGGACTCGACGACGAGACGGCCGAGGTGACCGCTGGCACCGGTGACGAGAAGGGTCATGACGTTCCTTTCGGGTGGGGCTGACACCCTCAAGAACGACCGCTACGACAGCATGCTTCCCAGAAGTTAGTACCCACTTTGAAGTAAGGTACTGACATGACGGTTAGTCCCACCCTGCGTCGGCACTTCCCCGACGGCGTCTTCGCCTCCGACTGCCCCAGCCGCGTGGTGCTGGACCACGTGACGAGCAAGTGGGGCACGCTCGTCATCCTCGCCCTCGCCGAGGGCGATCCGCTGCGGTGGAGCGAGCTGCGCCGTCGCGCCGAAGGCGTCAGCGAGAAGATGCTCGCCCAGACCCTGCGCATGCTCGAGGCCGACGGGCTCGTCCACCGGGACGCCCGGCCGGTCGTCCCGCCGCACGTCGAGTACACCCTCACCGCCCGTGGCGGCGAGCTCGCCGAGCGGATGGTGCCGCTCATGGACTGGATCGCCGACCACGCGCCCGCGATCGTCGGCGACGCCGAGGCGGCCGCCGCTACACGTTGAGCCGGTAGCCCCGTCGCACCACGGTCTGCACGAGGTGACGGTCGGGCAGCGCCGACCGGAGCCGGCTCACGGCCATGTCGAGCGCGTGCTCGTTCTCGGCCTCGGGCAGCTCGTCGAGGAGCCGCTCGCGGCTCAGCACCGCGCCCGGCTCGGACATCAGGGCGGCGAGCATCGCCCGCGGCCCGCGGGCCAGGGTCACCGTCTCGCCGCCGAAGGTCACGACCCGCCCGTGCACGACGAGCGGACCCAGCGCGGTCTGGACCTCGGCGACACCGTTGAGCGTCAGGTGCTCGACGACGGTGCGGATGAGCGCGCCCATCCGGAAGCGGTCGGGCACGATCGGTGTGACCCCGAGGTCGAGCAGCGGCGCCGCCGTCACCGGTCCCACCGCAGCGGCCGTGACGCCGCACCGCAGGGCATCGACGAGCACGCCGTCCATGCCGAGCTGCGCTGCGGCAGAGACGAGTCCGTCGACGGCCGGCGCCGACGTGAAGGTGACGACGTCGACCTCACGGGCCGCAACGGCCGCGACGAGACGTCCCAGCCGGCTCTCGTCGGTCGGCCGCACCCAGCGGTAGGGCGCCACGGTCAGCACCGTCGCCCCGGACGACCGCAGCCGTTCGAGCTGCTCGACGTCCTCGTGGCCGTGCAGCTGCACGGCGACCCGCCTCCCGACGACGCCGCCCTCGAGGGCGAGCCCGACGGTCGACGCGGTCCGCTCGTCGTCGGCGATGCCGTCGTCGTCGTGACCGGCCGCCCGCACGGCGCCCCGCGCCTTGGGTCCGCGGACGATGATGCGGGCGTGGTCGAGGGTTCGCGCCAGGTCCTCACCGAGACCGGCCGCATCGGCCGCCTCGATCCAGCGCCGGAAGCCGTAGGCCGTCGTGACGATGACGACGTCGGGGCGGCAGTCGATGACGGCGCGCGTGTCACCGATGAGGATCTCGTCCTCCTCGACAGGGGCGATGCGCACGGCCGGCGCGTGCAGCACCTCGGCGCCGCGGCGCACGAAGGCGTCGATGAGGTCTCCCGACCGCCGGTCGGACGTCACGGCGATCCGGAAGCCGTCGAGCACCGGACCGGTGGGGTCCACACGCACGGCGTCGGGATCGGGTCCCGTCAGCTCGGCCGACCACGCCGTGGGCGGGTGGCTGCGCCGCGCCACCCCGGCTGCTCGCGTGGACGAGACGCTCGGCTCGCTCACGCGACGACGTCCATCGCGAGGCCGTCGGCGCCCCGGGCCCCCACGCGACGCGCCCAGACCTCGGCCTGGCGCACGACCTCGCCGACGACGATGACCGACGGCGACGACGCCCCGGCCCGGGTGACGAGGTCGGGCAGCGTGGCGAGGGTCCCGACGATGCTGCGCTGGTCCGGGGTGAAGCCGCGCTCGACGACGGCAGCCGGGGTGTCTGCGGCGAGTCCGGCCCGGGCCAGCGCCGTCGTCAGCGGGACGAGGTTGTGCATCCCCATGAGGAAGACGACGGTTCCCCCGAGTCCCGCGAGCGCGCGCGCCTGCTCGGGCTCGAGCGGCACGTGGCCCGACACGACGGTGAAGGCGTGGCTGACACCGCGGTGGGTCACCGGTATGCCGGCACTCCCCGGCACGCCGACGGCCGACGAGACCCCGGGCACGACCGTCACGGGCAGCCCCGCCTCGACGGCCGCCGCGACCTCCTCGCCGCCCCGGCCGAAGACGTAGGGGTCGCCACCCTTGAGCCGCACGACCGTGAGGCCGGCGAGGGCCCGCGCGACCATGATCCGCTCGATCTCGTCCTGGGGCACCGCGTGGTGTCCCGGCCGCTTGCCCACGTCGACGACCTCCGCCCCCGGGGCGAGGCGGGCGATGTCACCGACCTCGGCGAGCCGGTCGGTGAGCACGACGTCGGCCTCCGCGAGGGCGCGGATCCCGGCGAGCGTCAGCAGCTCGAGACCCCCGGGACCCGCCCCCACGAGGACGACCCGGCCCCGGGGCGCGTCCGGGACCGGCTCGGTCACGACGGGGCACCGTCCCGCGAGCGCGTCACGGACCGAGGCCCACCCGGCTCCGGGCCCGACGAGCACCGCGAGCCGCGCACGTGTGCACACCTCGTGCGTCACGTCCCCCGGCGAGGCGGCGACCGTGACCACGGCACCGGCCCGCTGGTGACGACGCACGACGGGGGCGGTGAGGCCCGGAGGCCCCACGACGAGCACGGGTAGTCCCGTCAGGTCGGTCTCGATCAGCACGGCGTCCTCCCGTCACAGCTCGTGGTCCACGTCGGCTCCCACGGTAGGAAGTGCGTGTTTCGTCTGCGTTTCCGTCCCGCGATGCCCCGGTAACGGCGGACTCACCCGGGCGTATGCGTCCCGTGCGGTCGCCCGACCGGGTCCCGACGCGCGTCCCACGACACCCACGCTCCGACCCGACCTGAGGCCGACCTGACAGAGTGAGCCCATGACCAGCCCCGTGCCCGCACCGGCGCCCGTGCTCGTGGCGGTGGCGCACGGCACGTCGTCCGCCGCCGGCCGGTCGGCCATCGGCAGCCTCGTCGCGGCGGTCGCCGCGCGACGCCCGGACCTCACCGTCCGTGCGGCGTTCGTCGACGTGCAGCCCCCGGACCCTGCCGCCGTGCTGTCGTCCCTGCACGACGACGCGCCCGCCCGTCTGGTGCCACTGCTCCTGTCGGCCGGCTACCACGTCTACGTCGACCTCGCCGAGGCCGCCGAGCGAGTGCCCGGCACCACGGTCGCACCGGCCCTCGGCCCCGACGACCGCCTTGCCGACCTGCTGCGCGACCGGCTCGTGGCGGCCGGGCTGCGGGACGACGACGCCGTCGTGCTCGGTGCGGCCGGGTCGTCGCAGGCCTCGGCGGTCGCCGACTGCGAGCGCGTCGCCGCCGCGCTCGGCCGGCGTCTGGGGCGAACCGTCGTAGCCGGCTACCTGTCGGCCGCCGAGCCGAAGCTCGCCGACGCCGTTGCAGCGCAACGCGTTCCGGGACGTCGCGTGGTCGTCGCCACCTACCTTCTCGCACCCGGGTTCTTCGCCGACCTCGCCGGCCGGTCCGGCGCGGACGTCGTCACCCCGCCGCTCCTGCTGCCCCACGAACCCGCGCCCGAGGCGCTCGTCGACGTCGTCGTCGAGCGCTACCTCAGCTGACGAGGGCCCAGGCGCCCCAGGCCGCGAACAGCCCGAGTGCCACGTTGACGGCGATGTTGCCGACGGCGTCACGGCGACGGTTCTCGAGCCACAGCTCCACCGTGTCGGCCGCGAGCGTCGACAGGGTCGACAGGCCGCCGCAGAAGCCACCGATGAGGACGAGCGACCACGTCGGCCCCAGCTCGACCCGGTCGGCCACGACGGCTCCACCGACCACAGACGCCACGACGTTGGCGGCGAGCACGCCGAAGGGCAGCGGACGCTTCGTCAGCGTCCGCACGAGCCACGTGCGCAGGAGGGCGCCGATCGAGCCGGCTCCCACGGCAAGCGCCCAGCCCCACCACGCGACCGCGCTCACGCGGTCTCCCTGTCACCCTCGGTGAGCAGACCACCCAGCCACATGCCCAGCGCCGCCGCGGCCACCCCGAGGACGATGCTCGTCAGCAGGCCGAGCGCGACGGCGTACCCGGGGGTGCCGTCGACGAAGGCGATGCTGAGCGCTGAGAAGGACGTCAGCGAGCCGAGGCCGCCCGAGGCGAGCATCGAGCGCAGTCGGGGCCGCACGGGAAGCCGGACGAGCACGCCGAGCAGGAAGGCACCGACGACGTTGATGACGCTGATCCGCGGGTCCCAGCCGGCCGCGCCGCTGCCGCCCATCGTCAGGAGCAGCCGGAGCAGCGTGCCCACGGCGCCGCCGAGGGCCACTGCGAACGGGTGCATGGCGCCAGTCTCTCAGCCCGGGCACGGCTGTCCGCGCGAGGCCACGGTCCGGGCGAGCCGCGACCCGACCGTGCTGAGCCCTCCCGACGGCTCGGGCGTCCTCAGCGGATCGGCAGGCCGAGACCGTGCGCTGCCGCCGCTGCCACGTCGGCAGGAAGGACCGGGCCGTACGTCGCGTCGACCGGCCCCGACCCGGCACCGACGGACGGGCTGCCGAACCAGTGACCCCAACCCATCCCGTGCAGCGGCTGCGGAACGCCCGGCGTGACGAGCGGTCGACCGCCGTCCGGGCCCCACCCGACGAAGACCTGCGACCACGCGGCGGCGGACGCGGCGTGCAGCATGGGTCGACCCCCGTGACCACGCCCGTGACCTTCCCCGTGGCCACCTGTGTGACCGCCCGCGGGCGCCACAGCACCACCTCCACCGCCGACGCCGTGGTGCGACCCTCCGGCGACGGAGCTGCCGCTCGAGCGGTGCTGGAGGTCGGCGTTGTCGTGCAGGCGTCGCGACAGCCGGTCGAACTCCGTGCTGATGCGCGTGAGGTCGTGCTCGACCCGCCGCCACCGCTCGACGAGGTGTTGCAGGTCCGGCCCCTGCCAGGCCCGCTGCATCGTCGACACGGCTCGCTGCCCACGGGCGCGGACGACGTCGACCTCACGGCCGAACGACGCCATCCGGCCCGCCGAGTCGCGCAGCGCGTCGACGTCAGCACCCTTCGAGAACACAGATCTCTCCCCTTCACCCCTGCACACCGGGCCCATCCTCACCTGCCGGCGCCGCCCCGTGCAATGGGGAGCCCTCCCCGGTTCGACGGCATACTCGGAGCGTCCCGCCCACCGCCCGAGAGGTATGCCGCTGAGCCCGCCACGTCGCTACCTCACCCTCGCGTCCCCGGCCTCCGCCGAGCTCGAGGTGAAGCGGTCGCGCTTCGTGTGCGACGTCGCGCCGGTGCCGTCCGAGGAGGACGCCCGGGCGTTCGTCGAGTCGGTGCGGTCGGCCACGCGGGACGCGCGTCACCACTGCACGGCGTTCGTCCTGGGGACCGACGGTGGCACGCAGCGCAGCAACGACGACGGCGAGCCGTCGGGCACGGCCGGCGCGCCGATGCTCGACGTGCTGCGCGGACAGGGCCTGACCGACGTCGTCGCCGTCGTGACCCGGTGGTTCGGTGGCACCCTGCTCGGCACGGGGGGCCTGATCCGCGCGTACGGGGACGCCGTCTCCGCCGCCGTCGACGCTGCGACGGTGGTGGCGTACGCGCGGCGCGAGGGGCTCGTCGTCACGGTGGGCAGCGCCGACGGGCCCCGCGTCGAGAACGCCTTGCGGGGCCACCCGGGCTGCGCCGTCACCTCGACGACGTGGGGCGCAACCGGGCTCGTCCTCGACGTCGCGGTCGAGCCCGGCACGGGGGACACCGTGCGCGGGCTCGTCGGCGCGCTCACCGCAGGCGCGGGAGAGGTCACCGGCGGACCCGGGTCATGGGTCCGGGTCCCGACCCGGTAGCCCTCCCCTCCCGGCCGCCCCCGGTCCCCGCCGGTCCCGCCGTCAGGCGACGGACGCGTGAGAGCATGCCTGCATGGCCTTCCACATCGCCAACGAACCCGCCGCGGACCAGGTCCTCGACGAGCACCCCTTCGCCGTCGTCGTCGGGATGATGCTCGACCAGCAGTACGGCATGGAGCACGCGTTCCGCGGCGGCTACAAGGTGCTGAGCCGCTTCGGCACCCTCGAGCCGGCCGCGATCGCCGCCGCCGACCCCGAGGAGTTCAAGGCCATGGCCAGCACTCCCCCGGCGATCCACCGCTTCCCCGGCTCGATGGCGGCCCGGCTGCAGGAGCTCGCCGCCCTCGTCGAGGACCGCTACGACGGCGACGTGACCCGGCTCTGGACCGAGGCGACGACGGGCAAGGAGCTGTTCAAGCGGGTCCAGGAGCTGCCGGGCTTCGGCAAGCAGAAGGCACAGATCTTCGTGGCGCTGCTCGCCAAGCAGCTCGGGGTCCGGCCGGAGGGCTGGGAGGCCGTCGCCGGTGACTACGCGCTCGACGGCTACCGCTCGGTGGCCGACGTCGTCGACGGCGACTCCCTCCTCAAGGTGCGGGAGTTCAAGCAGGCCAAGAAGGCCGAGGCGAAGGCCAAGCAGAACGCCTGAGCCACACCACGCTCCGTACGTATGCCGCTGGGCTCGCTTCTCGTGGAAGCGAGCCCAGCGGCATACTGCGTCTCAGGCGAGAGCTGACCGGGAGCTGACGGGGTCAGTCGGCGAGGAAGCCGAGCAGGTCGGCCCGGGTCAGCACACCGATCGGCTTGCCGTCCTCGACGACGAGGATCGCGTCGGACTCCTCGAGCTCCTTGCGGGCCGCCGAGACGGGTGAGCCGGCGCCGACGAGGGGCAGGCCCTTCTCCATGTGCTTCTCGACGGAGTCGGCGAGGTGCGCCTGACCGGTGAAGAGCGCTGCGAGCAGGGCCCGCTCGCTGACCGAGCCCGCGACCTCGCCGGACATGACGGGCGGCTCGGCCTTGACGACCGGCATCTGCGAGACGCCGTACTCGCGCAGGATCTGCACGGCGTCGCGGATCGTCTCGTTGGGGTGCGTGTGCACGAGGGCCGGCATGTCACCGGACTTGCCGTGGAGCACGGACCCGACCGTCGCCTCGGTGTGGTCGTTGAGGAAGCCGTAGGAGTGCATCCACTCGTCGTTGAAGATCTTGCTCATGTAGCCGCGGCCCGAGTCGGGCAGCAGCACGACCATGACGGCGTCCTCGGGCAGGTCCTTCGCGGCACGCAGCGCGGCCACGACGGCCATGCCGCACGAGCCACCGACGAGCAGGCCCTCCTCGCGGGCGAGTCGACGGGTCATCTCGAAGGAGTCGGCGTCGCTGACGGCGATGACGTCGTCGACGACGGACGGGTCGTAGGCGCCCGGCCAGAAGTCCTCACCGACTCCCTCGACGAGGTAGGGGCGGCCCGTGCCGCCGGAGTAGACGGAGCCCTCCGGGTCGGCCGCGATGATGCGCACGGCGCCGTCGCTGACCTCCTTGAGGTACTTGCCGGTGCCGCTGATCGTGCCGCCCGTGCCCGCGCCCGCGACGAAGTGCGTGATGCGCCCGTCGGTGTCGCGCCAGATCTCGGGTCCGGTCGTCAGGTAGTGGCTGTTCGGACCCTCGGGGTTGTAGTACTGGTTCGGCTTCCACGCGCCGTCGATCTCGCGGACGAGGCGGTCGGAGACGGAGTAGTAGGAGTCGGGGTGCTCGGGCTCGACGGCCGTCGGGCAGACGACGACCTCGGCGCCGTAGGCCTTGAGCACGTCGCGCTTGTCCTGGCTCACCTTGTCGGGGCAGACGAACACGCAGTGGTAGCCGCGGCGCTGCGCCACGAGGGCCAGACCGACACCGGTGTTGCCGCTCGTCGGCTCGACGATGGTGCCGCCGGGCTTCAGCAGGCCGTCCCGCTCGGCGGCCTCGACCATGCGCAGGGCGATGCGGTCCTTCACCGAGCCGCCGGGGTTGAAGTACTCGACCTTCGCCAGCACCGTGCACCTCACCCCCGCGTCCGCGACGACGGAACCGAGCTTGACCAGGGGCGTATTGCCGACGAGGTCGGCGACGTTCTCTGCGTACTTCACGCGTCCATCCTAGGAGGGCCGTCCCACGGTCCGAGACACGCGGGTGCCCGCCACCGCGCCGGCAGGACGTGCGAAGCGGCACGGAGCGTCCGGCCCGGGCGTTACCGTGGTGGACCCGGTCGAGCATCTCGACACGGCAGAGGAAGGGGGTCCGGCATGGGGCGTGCACGACGCGCGCGCAAGATCGCCCAGGCGGCCGCCTACGGCGGTGGGATGGGGGTCGCCGGTCTCGGCGCGCTCGGAGCCCTCGGCTACGGCATCCTGCGCGGCGAGGCGATGATGGCCCGGAGGATCGTGGGCCAGCACTTCGAGGGCGCACCGTCCGACAGCGGCACCTACGGGGCCGGCTCGGGGACGGCGGTGCGGTTCCTCGTGCTCGGCGACTCGACCGGGGTCGGGATGGGCGCCGAACACCCCCACCAGACGGTCGGGGCGACGATCGCGAGCGGCATCGCCGCCTTCAGCGGCCGCCCTGTCGAGCTGACCAACGTCGCCGTCATCGGCGCCGAGTCGACCGGCCTCGACGAGCAGCTCGAGCGCGGCCTCGCGGCCGTCCCCCAGCCCGACGTCGCCGTCATCATGGTCGGCGCCAACGACGTGACCCACCGCATCGACCGTTCGATCGCCGTGCGCCACCTCGAGATGGCCGTGTGCGGCCTACGGGAGGCCGGGGCCGAGGTCGTCGTCGGCACGTGCCCCGACCTCGGCGCCATCCAGCCCGTGCCCCAGCCGCTGCGCCTGCTCGCCCGCCGCTGGTCGCGTGACCTCGCAGCGGCCCAGACCGTCGCCGTCGTCGAGGCCGGCGGACGCGCCGTGTCGATCGGCGACCTGCTCAGCGAGGCGTTCTCGGCCGAGCCCCATGTCATGTTCAGCAAGGACCGCTTCCACCCGAGCCCGGCCGGCTACGCCCGCGTCGCCGCCGCCCTGCTCCCGACGGTGAGCGCGGCGCTCGACCTCTTCGGCGAGGGCAGTGCCCCCACCGAGCCCAACCTGCGGCGCGGCGAGAGCGTCGGGCCCCTGGCGGTGGCCGCGACCAAGGCGGTGACCCAGCCGGGCACCGAGGTGGCACCGGCCGAGGTGGGCGGCCAGGCGCGCGGAGCCCACGGACGCTGGGCCGTGCTGCTGCACCGCATCCGCCCCACCGTGCCCGACGACCCGACCGCGCCGGATGCTGGGACGTCCGGGACGGCACACGCCCTCGGTGACCTGGACCCGGCCCCGTCGGACGTCACCGACCGGACGGACTCGGCCGACCACACCGCCGGCACCGACGAGCGGCCGCCCGGCGGCCGCGCCGAGGACCCCGTCCTGCACTGATCGGGACATGCCGAAGGGGCCGCCCGCTGATGCGGACGGCCCCTTCGCAGGGGTGGACGAGGTCAGCTGATCTTCATGATCTGGCTGGCGTCGGGCGCCTTGATGCCGAGGTCGGCGTTCCACTGCGAGAAGTCGAGCTGACCGGGGCTGGCCTTGGAGCCGGTGAAGCGCACGACCTCGAACTTGTCCTTCGAGACGTAGAGCGCGCCCTCCGACTTGCCCTTCTTGTCGGTGAGGACCCAGCAGTCCACGCCGCCGACGTTCTCGCTCGCGACGTCGGTGGCCAGCTGCTGGGGCGTGACCGCGCCGAAGGCCTTCTGGAGGAAGGTGTTGAGGCTGAGGCTCTGGGTCATCGACCCGGCCGAGGACGGCGCCTTGATGAACTTGTCGCCGGCGTTCTGCACCGACGCCGGAGCGCCCTGCTTCTTCCAGAAGGTCGCGTCGCCCTGGATGTAGACGGCGTCGCCGACGGAGATGACGCGCGCCTTGCCGTCGCCCTCGAGTTCGATGGTGATGTCGGCGGTCTTGCCGTCGCTCGTGCCCTTGAAGTCGATCTTGATCGTCTTGCCGCTCTGGTCGACCTGGCCGACGAAGGCGCCCGACGTCGCTGCGAGCGCGTTCGTCTTGGCCTTGTCGAGGATCTCCGACGCCTCGGGGGCGTCGCTGGCGGCCGACGTGGACGAGCTCGCCGAGGCGGCGGGCGTCGACGCACTGGAGCTGGTGGAGCCGGTGGCGGGCGTCTCGGACTTCGAGCACGCGGCGGCGCCGAGGCTGATCGCGATCGCGCCGGACACGGCGACGACGCGGGTCGTGAAGGTCTTCATGGTGGGCGTGCCCCCTGATCGTCGGAGGGTCCGGCGTGAGCGTCCGGACCCGGCCGGCGCGTGGAGGCGCCGACAACTCATCCACCCTAGCGGTCGCCCTGGCGGACCTCGGAGTCGTACCCGCTCGGCGGGAGGCGTCCTCGGTGCGCCCTGTCGGGGCGCAGCGGACCGAGCGTTCGCGTGGGGTGGGCGAGACGCACGTCATGGCCGGTGGCCTGTCCAACCGGCGCGAGGACGTCCTACCATCGTGGGGACTGAGCAAGCGCTTAGTCGCCCGTCGCACCGCCGCGCGGGCCGTCGATGCTGCACCAGGAGATCCCCCGTGACCGAAGCCGTCATCGTCTCGACCGCCCGCTCGCCGTTCGGCCGGGCCTTCAAGGGCTCGCTCAAGGAGGTCCGTCCCGACGACCTCGCCGCGACCGTCATCCAGGCCGCGCTCGACAAGGTGCCCGCCCTCGACAAGCGCCTCGTCGAGGACCTCTACCTCGGCTGCGCCGAGCCCTCGGGCCGGCACGGCTCCAACATGGCCAAGGTCGTCGCCACGCTCCTCGACCTCGACGCCACCCCTGCCGCGACGATCAACCGCTTCTGCGCCTCCTCGGCCCAGACGACGCGGATGGCCTTCCACGCGATCAAGGCCGGCGAGGGCGACATCTTCGTCTCGGCCGGTGTCGAGTGCGTCTCGCAGTACACCGACTGGGCCGGCGCCGGTGGCGCCAAGGAGGACCAGCAGAACGGCCGCTTCGCCGATGCCCAGGCCCGCACCAAGCGCATTGCCGAGACCAACGAGACGTGGACCGACCCCCGCGAGGAGGGCCTGCTCCCCGACATCTACATCGCGATGGGCCAGACGGCCGAGAACGTCGCGACGGCCTACGGCATCTCGCGCGAGCGCCAGGACGAGTGGGGGGTCACGAGCCAGAACCGCGCCGAGGCCGCCATCGGGCGGGGCTTCTTCGACTGGGAGATCACGCCGGTCACGACGCCCGACGGCACCGTCGTGAGCAAGGACGACGGCCCCCGCGCCGGCGTCACCCTCGAGGCCGTCCAAGGACTCAACCCCGTCTTCCGGCAGGAAGGCACGGTCACGGCCGGCAACTGCTGCCCCCTCAACGACGGCGCCGCGGCGCTCGTCATCATGAGCGACACCAAGGCCAAGGAGCTCGGCCTCGAGCCGCTCGCCCGCGTCGTCTCGACGGCCGCGACGGGCCTCTCCCCCGAGATCATGGGCCTCGGTCCGGTCGAGGCGACGAACCTCGCGCTCAAGCGGGCCGGACTGTCGATCGGCGACATCGACCTCTACGAGATCAACGAGGCCTTCGCCGCGCAGGTCATCGGGTCGGCCGACCAGATCGGCATGGACTACGACAAGCTCAACGTCAACGGCGGTGCCATCGCGATCGGCCACCCGTTCGGCGCCACCGGAGCCCGCATCACCGGCACGCTCATCAACGCGCTCCGCGAGCGTGACGGCCAGTTCGGCCTCGAGACGATGTGCGTCGGCGGCGGCCAGGGCATGGCCGTCGTCTTCGAGCGCCTCAGCTGAGGCTCCACACCCCGGCACCACGTCGAGTGGGCACCCTCCCCGCCGGGAGGGTGCCCACTCGACGTTCGGGGCCGGGGAGGTCCTCGACTAGAGGGAACGGCGTATGCCGGCGAGCTCGTCCGCGACTTCGGCCGGGTCAGCGTCTGGCTCGGCCCGGAAGAGGTCGAGGACCATGACGGCCAGCTGCTCCATGACGACGGCCGGGCCGAGGTCGGGCACCGGCTGCGCATCGACGCCACGGGACCCGGCCACCCGGTCGGCGAGCCTCTGGACGAGGGGCCGGACGGACGGCATACGCGAAAGCGCGTGGTCGAGCGGCAGCTGGTGCCACCGCTCGACCACGCGCCGGAGCTCGTCGGACACCTCGTGCGGGGTCGGCGAACCCACGCTCTGAGGTGTCACGAGCGCGTCAGTCGCGCAGACGCGCGAAGAGGCGGACGAACTCGATGTAGAGCCAGACGATCGAGACGATGAGGCCGTGGGCGAGCAGCCACGAGTACTTCTTCGGGGCGCCCATCTGGACCGCACGGTCGATCGAGTCGAAGTCGATGGCCAGGGAGTACGACGCGAGGCCGACGCCGAGGATCGACAGGCCGATGCCGAGCATGCCGCTGCCGCCGAAGCCCCAGCCGTCGATGACGCCGGTCATGAGGAGCACGACCTGCAGCAGCGAGAAGAGGCCGTAGCCGACGATCGCGAAGAAGAACATCCGGCGCGTCTTGTCGTTGACCTTGACGAAGCCGGTCGCGTAGCCGACGTACATGGCCACGAAGACGCAGAGCGTGGCGAGGACGGCCATCTGCACGACGCCGTCGTAGTCCGGGATCGCCGCGATGTACTGGCTGAAGGCGCCGAGGAAGGCACCCTGCAGCACGGCGTAGACCATGAGCAGCGGCACCGAGACCGTCTTCATGAAGGCGATGACGAAGCCGAGGATCAGCGTGCCGAACATGCCGCCGAGCCAGAACGGCAGCGTCATGTCGGTGTTGGCCTCGGTCCAGAACCACGACACGAAGGCCACGGCGACCGTGACGACGAAGAGCGTGATGCTCTTGACGACGACGTCGTCGACCGTGACGCGACCGGTGTCGGCCGGGCCGGCCGGCGGCTGCGCGTACATCTCGTTGAGCTGCTGCGCCGTCATCGCGTCCTGGCCCGCGTAACCGGTCGTCGCAGCCTGGGTGCCCTGCTGCGCCTGCTGTGGGCTGCCCTGCGGCGAGCCGAAGCCGGCGTAGCGCTCCTTCTCGATCTGCTTGTTGAGCCGGTCGAAGACCGGGTTTCCACCTGCCATGTGAGTGCGCTCCTAAAAGCACTGGGTGCCACGACCCGCGACTGGGCGTGGCGACTGTCCCCAAGAGTAAGCGAACGCACCCCACCGGAAGGTTCCCGCGCGCGAGAAGTGCTCGCCCGACACGGGATCGTGACGCGCGCCGCGGTGACCCCGGCGACCCGGCACGACGGCATACTGGGGACCCTGCCCCCGTGGCCCAATCGGCAGAGGCAGGCGACTTAAAATCGCCACAGGTGAGGGTTCGAGTCCCTCCGGGGGTACGTCACGGGCGTCGACTGTCCGGCACGGTTCGGTAACGCCCGGCTCACGCCTTGGCGTGGCACGGCACGCACGCGCCCGCTCCGCCTAGACTGGCCGTCGAGACCGAGGTCCAGGGGCCCTTCCGATGCGCTCCTTCCCGACCTGTACCGCACCTCGAGTGCGAACCCCTCACCACACGAAGGAGCAGCGGGTGCTGGAGCATCGTGTCGCCGGCGCGACGACCGCTGCTCCGCCGCGCGCGGCCTGGGTCGTCGACCCGCGCGTCGTCGACTTCGGTGACCGCCTCTCCGCCGCGCTCCGGCGCACGTGGGCCGACCCGATGGTCCGGCGCGGCACGCTCGGCACGACCCTCGTGGCCGCCGGCTCCGTCAGCCCCGCCTTCCTGCCCGCCGACACCTTCGAGCTGCCCGCCTCGCCGCTCATCGAGCGCTTCGGCCTCGTGTGGCTCGGCTCGGGCGCCGGACGGGTCCTCACGACGATCCTGCTCGCCGTCGGCATGGCCCTGCTCGTCGACGCGTGGCTGCGGATGCGCCCCGTGCACGGCCGCAAGGCCCCGTCGATGGCCTGGCTCTTCTGGAGCCTGCCGATCATGCTCGCGCCGCCGCTCTTCAGCCGCGACGCCTACAGCTACGCCGCGCAGGGACAGATCGTCCTGCGCGGGATGGACCCGTATGCCGTGGGGCCGTTCTGGGTGCCCGGCCCCTTCGCCGACCAGGTCGACCCGATGTGGATCGACACGCCGGCGCCCTACGGTCCGCTCGCACTGCAGGTCCAGCACCTCGTCGTCAGCATCTTCCCGGAGAACGCCTACGTCTCGGCCCTGGCCATGCGCGTGCCGGCGCTCCTCGCGGTCGGGCTGCTCGCCTACGCCCTGCCGCGCCTCGCCGAGCGCTACGGCGTCAGTGGTCGGCACGCCCTCTGGCTCGGCGTGCTCAACCCGCTCGTCCTCATGCACTTCGTCGGCGGAGGCCACGGCGACGCCGTGATGGTCGCCCTCGTGACCTTCGCCCTGCTCCTCGCGAGCCGCGGCCAGTTCGTCGTCGCGGCCGTGACGATCGCCGCGGCCGCCGCCTACAAGCAGACGGCCGTCCTCGCGCTCATCGGCGTCGTCGGCATGGCCCTGCAGGCGCAGACCGATCTCGAGCCCGGAGCTCCTGCACGGCTGAAGGCGATGGTCCGGCACGGCCTCGTCTACGGCGGCGTCACCGCGGCCGCCTTCACGGCGATCACGGCGGTCTCCGGTCTGGGCTGGGGCTGGATCCCCAACCTCTCCGTGCCCGTGTCGCTGCGCTCGATGCTCTCGCCGCCGACGTTCGTCGGCAGCGTCGTCGAGTGGCTGCTGAGGCTCGCCGGCATGCCCGAGAGCGTGACCTCGGCGCCCGTCCCCATCGCCCAGACGATCGGGCTGCTCCTGGGTCTGGCCGCCATCGCCTGGATCACCTGGCGCGTCGCGCCGCGCAACCCGGTGCTCGCCACGGCCGGAGCCCTGCTCGTGCTCTGCGCCTCGGGTCCGGTCATCCACCCGTGGTACCTCCTCTGGGGAGGGCTGCTCCTCGCCGCGGTGCGCCTCTCGGCGAAGCACGTGCGCGCTGTCGTCTTCGTGACACTCTTCTTCGTCACCTACGGCGTCGTCGACGCGACGGTCTCCAACGGCACGTGGGCGCTCGGCGTCTCGGCCGCGCTCTGGATGGCGGCCCGCCTGCGCGCCAACCGCCGTCGCGTGCACGAGCAGGCCGACGAGCCCTTCCTCGCTGCCGCGCTCCCCCGCCGCTGACCCGCCGGTCAGGCGTCGGTCAGCTGCGCCGGGCCGCGCTGAGGGCGATGCCGTCGAGGATGTCGTGCTCGGACGTGACGACCTCGGTGACGCCTGCACGGTCGACGACCCGCTCGACGATGCGGCGCCACACGAGCGCACCGGCGCCGATGACGTCGACGCGTCCCGGGTGCATGTAGGGCAGCTCGGCGCGCCGCGCGCGCGGCATCGCCAGCAGGTCGTCGCAGGCGGCGACCATGTCGGCCGGGGTGGAGCGGGCCAGGTGGATGCGCTCGGGGTCGTATGCCGGCAGGCGCAGCAGGTGCGCCGTGATCGTCGTGACGCTGCCGGCCAGACCGACGAGCGTCGCGACGCCCTCGAGCGGGACGACGGACTCCGCGACGTCCAGTGCGGCGTCGATGTCCCGGGTGGCAGCGGCGACCTCAACGTGGGTGGCGGGGTCGGTCACGAGGTGTCGCTCGGTCATCCGGACACAGCCGATGTCGACCGAGCGTGCGGCCTCCACGTGGTCGGTGCCGCGGACGAGCTCGGTCGAGCCGCCGCCGAGGTCGACGACGAGGTAAGGCCCGGAGACACCTTGGGCCGCCAGGCCACCCGTGGCACCGGCGAACGACAGTGCGGCCTCCTCGTCACCGGAGACGACCTCAGGCGAGACCTCGGAGCCGTAGTGCTCGACGAAGGCCGCGCGCACACCTTCGATGAAGTCCGAGGCGTTGCGCGCGTCGCGGGACGCCGAGGTGGCGACGAAGCGCACGTGCACGGCGCCCAGCTCACGGCACGAGGCGGCATACTCCCGCGTGACGGCGAGCGTGCGCTCCATCGACTCGGGGGCGATGACACCGGTGCGGTCCACACCGTGGCCGAGGCGGACGATCTCCATCCGGCGCAGCACGTCGGTGAGCGCCCCTGTCCGCGGGTCGACGTCGGCGACGAGCAGACGGATCGAGTTGGTGCCGCAGTCGATCGCGCCGACGCGGACGAGCCCGTCACTCACCCGGGGCTCCCTCGACGCCGGCGTCCTCGGCTGCGTGCAGGGCTGCGCACGACGTCGGCAGCCACCAGTCGTCGAGCATCGCGAGGGCCTCGTCGCCGAGCGGGTTGACGCCCGGACCGGCCGCCAGGGAGTGTCCGACGAGGACATGGAGGCACTTGACGCGGGTGGGCATGCCACCGGCCGAGATGCCGTCGATCTCGGGCACCTCTCCCAGCTCCGCCCGCTGCGCGAGGTAGTGCTCGTGCGCCCTCGCGTAGGCGGCGGCGAGCTCCTCGTCGTGGGCGAGCCGCTCGGTCATCTCCTTCATGACCCCGGCCGTCTCGAGGGTGCTCACCGCGCCGGTGAGGCGCGGGCACGTCGCGTAGTACGTCGTCGGGAAGGGAGTGCCGTCGGGCAGGCGGGGTTCGGTGCGCAGGACGTCGGGCTCCCCGCACGGGCAGCGGTGGGCCACCTCGGCCACACCGCGCGGGCGGCGACCGAGCTGGCGCTCGACGGCGTCGAGGTCGGCGACCTCGACGTGGTGGGCGCCGGCGGCGGCCGGTGCGGACGGACGGGAGGGGTCGCTCACGCGGGACTCACTTCTCGGGCTCTCAGGGGCGCCGGGTTGCCGTGGGTGACGACGAGGTCACTTGGGGCGGTTGACCCCGGCGGTGGGTCGGTCGGCGATCTGGATGGACTGCCACACCTTGCCGTACCACGGCGATGCGGCGTTGGCCATGGGCGCGGCGACGACGGGGCGCTCCGAAGCGGGAGCGCTCGCCTCGTTGGTCGACGGGTCGATGACGGTGTAGGCGCGGTCGCCGACCCGCACGAACTTGAGGCGTTCGCGGGCCTGGACCTCGATGTAGGCGGGGTCCTTCCACAGCGCGGCCTCGCGCTCGAGCTGGGCCACGGTGTCACGCTGGGCGGCGACCTTGTCCTGCATGGCCGCGGCGTCGCCCCGCTGCTGGACGAGCGAGCGGAGGGTGGGCACGATGGTCACGGCGAGCATCACGAGGATGCCGAGCAGGATGGCACCGCGCACCCAGGCCGTCGAGGCCGACGGCGGGGCCGTCTGCGGGGTGCGGGGGCGGGCCGCGAGGGCCGGACGCTCCTTGCCGGCTCCGGGACGGCTCGCGCGCGCAGCCCCGGGACGGGACTGGCCCGGCCGGGTGGCGGACGAGCGGCTCGCGCCCGCACGGCTGGTCGACCGGGCCGAGGACGGGCGACCGGTGGACGTCGAGCCCGACGTCCCGGCACCGGCCCCCGGCTTCGACGTGGCCTTCGGACCGGGCTTCGGACCGGGCTTCGCACCCGGGGCCTGGGCCTGCCGGGGGGAGGCCGGTCGCGCGCCACCGCCCGAGCGGCCCGTCGACGACGGGCGGCCCGGGCGGGACGGCGTGCGGTCGGCCACGAGCTCAGCCCTCGGCGCCGAAGCGGCTCGCGTCGAAGCGCGGGAAGGCGCCCGTGCCGGCGTAGACGGCGGCGTCGTCGAGCTCCTCCTCGATGCGCAGCAGCTGGTTGTACTTGGCGACGCGCTCGGACCGGGCCGGGGCACCGGTCTTGATCTGACCGCAGTTGGTGGCGACGGCGAGGTCGGCGATCGTGACGTCCTCGGTCTCGCCGGAACGGTGGCTCATCATGCAGCGGTAGCCGTTGCTCTGCGCGAGCGTCACGGCGTCGAGCGTCTCGGTGAGCGTGCCGATCTGGTTGACCTTGACGAGCAGCGCGTTGGCGGTGCCGGTCGAGATACCGCGACCGAGTCGCTCGGGGTTGGTGACGAAGAGGTCGTCGCCGACGATCTGCACCTTGGAGCCGAGCAGGTCGGTCATGGACTTCCAGCCGTCCCAGTCCTCCTCGTTGAGGGGGTCCTCGATGGAGACGAGCGGGTAGGCCTCGACGAGCTCGGCGTAGTAGGCGATCATCTCGTCGGCCGACTTGCTCGCGCCCTCGAAGGCGTAGGAGCCGTCCTCGAAGAACTCGGACGCCGCGACGTCGAGCGCGAGGGCGATGTCACGGCCCGGCTCGTAGCCGGCGGCCTTGATCGCCTCGAGGATGAGGTCGAGGGCGGCACGGTTGGACTCGAGGTTCGGGGCGAAGCCGCCCTCGTCGCCGAGGCCGGTCGCGAGACCGCGCTCGTGCAGGACCTTCTTGAGCGCGTGGTAGACCTCGGCGCCCCAGCGCACGGCCTCGCGGAAGGTGGGCGCGCCGACGGGCGCGATCATGAACTCCTGGATGTCGACGTTGGAGTCGGCGTGCGACCCACCGTTGAGGATGTTCATCATCGGGACCGGGAGCACGTGGGCGTTCGGGCCACCGACGTAGCGGAAGAGCGGCAGGCCGGCCGACTCGGCGGCGGCGTGCGCGACGGCGAGCGAGACGCCGAGGATCGCGTTGGCGCCGAGGTTCTCCTTGTTGGCGGAGCCGTCGAGCGCCATCATCTCAGCGTCGATGAGGCGCTGCTCGCTCGCGTCGAAGCCGACGAGGCGCGGGTTGATCTCCTCGATGACCGCGTCGACGGCCTGCTCGACGCCCTTGCCGAGGTAGCGGCCCTTGTCGCCGTCACGCCGCTCGGACGCCTCGAAGGCCCCGGTCGAGGCGCCCGACGGGACGGCCGCGCGAGCGAACGTGCCGTCGTCGAGACGGATCTCGACCTCGACGGTGGGGTTGCCGCGCGAGTCCAGGATCTCGCGGGCGCCAATCTCCTCAATGCTGGCCACTTGGCTCTCCTGTGCTGGTGCTGCTCATGGGTGCTCATGGAGTGCTCGGCGCGGACGAGTCGCAGCGCTGCGAACCCCCCGCGCACCGAGCACAGGTGCTGGGGACGAGCCTAGCCCGTGGGGTCTCCGGGCCGGTGGAGCGACCCGGCATACGGGCAGGTGGAAGGGCACGTGGGGCAGACCGGGACGTATCGGGCACGGGGACAAACCGGGGTCCTTCCGACCAAACATTTTTACTACTTCCTTACCAAAGGCTGACCGGGAGAAGGCATACTCACAACTAGCCATCCGGGGGGGTGGAGCTGGTCGTGAATAGGGCACCAGTGGGTGCCGGGGGTGGGGTGTTGTCATGGGTCAACCCATGCGCGAGTCGGGGGTTGTTCTACTGAATGTGAGCGCGCGTCCGGTGACGCAGCCGCTCAGCGAGAGGGGCCGGGGACAGCGTCTGCTGCAGCTCGGGATCGCCGGTGGTGACCTGGTCATCATCACGGCGGCGACCGCGCTGGCGGCCGTCGGACGCACGAGTCTCGACGTCTTCAACGCCGCGAACGACGTCAACCAGGTCGCCCAGTCGGTCGGCCTGTGGATCGTCGCCGCGTGGATGGTCGCCAACCTCGCGCTCGGGACGTACACGAGCAGCCACCTGGGGGTCGGCACGATCGAGTACGCCCGGGTGTGCAGCGCGGCCGGCCTCACGGCCGGGGCCATCGGGATCCTCAGCTACCTGACGAAGTTCAACCTCTCGCGAGGCTTCTTCGTGCTGATCTTCGCGATCGGGGTCCCGCTCGTGCTGCTCTGGCGGTGGTACGCCCGCCGGCTCGTGCACCGGGCCCACGCCCACGGCCACCTGCTGACCCGGGTCCTCATCTCGGGCTCGGCCTCACACGTCGACGACGTCGCCGCGGTGCTCGAGCGCGAGACGTGGCTCGGCTACCGCATCGTCGGCGCGCTGACGCCCTCGTCGCACCCGACCGCGGCCACCCCGCGCGGCGTGCCGGTCGTCGGGAACACCGGGCAGACCGCGGAGTCGGTCATCGCCGAGAAGGCCGACATGGTCGTCTTCACCGAGGGCGCGTTCCCCTCGGCCGTCGACTTCCGCCGCATCGCGTGGGACCTCGAGGGCCACCACGTGCAGATGGCGGTCGTCCCCAGCCTCAGCGACATCAGCTCGGGGCGGATGGCGATGCGCCCGGTCGGCGGACTGCCCCTGGTCCACGTCGAGCAGCCGCAGAGCCTGGGCGCCTCACGTGGCCTCAAGCGCGCCTTCGACTTCGCCGGAGCGACGCTCCTGCTGCTCGTCGCGGCGCCCCTGATGATCCTCGTCGCGATCGCCACCAAGCTCCAGGACGGCGGACCGATCCTCTTCCGGCAGACCCGCGTCGGCCGCGACGGCGAGCTCTTCGAGTGCCTCAAGTTCCGCAGCATGGTCATCGACGCCGAGGCCAGGCTCTCCGGCATCTCGCACCTGAACCAGAACGCCGACGGCGTCCTCTTCAAGGCCCAGGCCGACCCGCGCATCACCCGGGTCGGCGCGTTCATCCGCCGCTACTCCATCGACGAGCTGCCCCAGCTGATCAACGTCGTCAACGGCGACATGAGCCTCGTCGGCCCCCGACCCGCCCTACCGGCCGAGGTGCGTCGCTACGTGCCCGACGTCCAGCGCCGCCTCCACGTCAGACCCGGCGTGACCGGCCTCTGGCAGGTCTCCGGACGCAGCGACCTGTCCTGGGAGGACACCGTGCGCCTCGACCTCTACTACGTCGACAACTGGTCCATCGTCCAGGACCTGTCGATCATGGCCAAGACCATCCACGCTGTCTTCGCCTCGCGCGGCGCCTACTGACGCGCATCCTCTGCCCGGTGAGGGCCGCGCCACCGCACCCCGGTGACGTGGCCCTCACCGTTCGTCCGGCGTGGGCCGGCACGACCCCGAGGGCGTATGCCGTCCGGCCGGCTCAGGCGTCGGCGTCGGCGTCGGCGTCGAGGTCTGCGTCGGCGTCGGAGTCGGCGTCCGGGTGCGTGCTGGCCGCGCTGGCGGCCTCCAGAGCGCGCAGGGTCTGGCGGAGGGCGGCCTCCGCGTCGATGCCCTCGGCCCGTGCCGTGCGGACGAGGTCGAGCAGCTGCGCACCGAGCCCCCCACCGGCGACGGCGGCGTCGACGAGGTCCTCGCGGCCCGCGCGACGCAGGCGGGAGACGTACTTCTCGGCCCGGGCCAGGGCCGGCAGCGAGCTCGGGACGCCCTCGACCGGGTGGGTGCGGTGCTGCTTCTCGTCGGCCTTGATCGACTCCCAGTTGGCCTCGACGGCGTCGGCCGTGTCGGCCTCGACGTCGGCGAAGACGTGCGGGTGTCGCCGGACGAGCTTGTCGACGAGACCGCCGGCGACGTCGTCGATGTCGAACGGCTCGCTCGGGTGCTCCTGCGCCACGCGGGACTGGAACGCGATCTGCAGCAGCAGGTCGCCGAGCTCCTCCTGCATGTGCGATGGATCGCCGCTCTCGATGGCCTCGATGGCCTCGTGCGCCTCCTCGAGGAGGTAGGGCACGAGGGAGTCGTGGGTCTGCTTCGCGTCCCAGGGGCAGCCTCCGGGTGACCGGAGCCGGTCCATGACGGCGACGACGTCGAGCAGCCGGGCACCGGGCACGTCGAACGAGCCGATGAGCAGCTCGACCTCGGGCGGCTCGGGCAGCCGGGTCACCTCGACGGCGACGGCGTCGCTGAGGCCGGGGTCACCGTCGGAGGAGCCGACCCACACGACGTCACCCGCCTCGGAGGCGGTGACGAGGTCGCGCGCGAGGTCGGCCGGGTGACCGTCCTCGCGGGGAAGCACCGCGATGCCGGCCTCGACGAGCGCGGCGACCAGCGGCTCGTCGGGACGGCCCCACACGGCATACGCCCGCTCGAGGCTCTGCCACGCCTCACGGGTCAGCAGACCCGGGGCGATGCGTGGGGTCGTGACGAGCAGGACGACGCGGGCGGTCACGACGGAGGGCTGCGGAGGTCTACTGGGCCGTGGCCGGGGCGGTGACCGGGGCGGTGTTGCCGCCCGGCTTGACCCAGTTGGGCGTCTGCTGACCGATGGTGAAGTAGACGGGCCCCTCGGCGGACTGCACGACGGAGCCGTACTTGGGGTTGACGCTGATGTCGGCCTTCTTGAGGTCGGCGCGGTAGGCGGCGACGTCGGCGGGCGTCATCTTCTGCGACTGGATGAGGGCGACCGCCGCGACGAACTCCTTCGTCGTGTCGGTGGCGTCGGGGATGGAGGAGATGACCGATGCGTACGTCTCGTCGGGCTTCCAGCTGCCGGACTTGCCGACGACGTCCTTGAGCAGGGGCGCCGCGACGAGGGCGGTGACGACGATGTTCTCGGCGAAGTCGAGCTTGGCCGCCTTGAGCTGGTCGTACGTCTCACGCACGTCGGACTCGTGGATGACCTCGCCGTTGACGACGGCGGCGGCCTGCTGGCGCGTCTCGAAACCGCACCCGCCGAGCAGCGACACGGCGCCGAGCGCGGCGATGCCGACGACAGCCACGCGCTTCGCGGGTTGAGCAGACCAAGCCTTCACTGATTTCCTCCTCTGGCGGATGCGTCTGACATCCTACGGTGCTGCCACGCGGGTTTTCGCCGCGCCCGACGAAGCGCCCGCCGAGGCCCTGGCCGCGGCTCCCGACGCGGCGGCGATGTCGTCGAGCAGGACGGCCGTGATGAGCTGCCGTGCCCACGTCAGCACCTCGACGTCGCGGAGCGGCTTGCCACCCACCCGGGCCGTCATCGGGACCGGGACGAGGATGGTGCCGAGGGCGTCCTTGACGAGCGTGCCCGGGTAGAGGCGCATGAGCCGCAGCTGCTGGCTCTCGCGGAGGTCCTTGACCGGGCCGAAGCGCACGACCTTGCCCTGCACGCCGATGTCACCGATGCGCGCCTCGCGGGCCACGACGCGCAGCCGCGCGACCTCGAGGAGGTTCTCGACGGGCTTCGGCGGTGCGCCGTAGCGGTCGCGCAGCTCGGCCTCGATCTCGTCGACGGCCTCGAACGTCTCGACCGTCGCGAGCTTCTTGTACGCCTCGAGACGCAGCCGCTCCCCCGGCACGTAGTCGTGCGGCAGGTGCGCGTCGACGGGCAGCTCGATCTTGATCTCGGCCGGCAGGTCGACTGCGTCGCCGCGGAAGTCGGACACGGCCTCACCGATGAGCCGCACGTAGAGGTCGAACCCGACGCCCTGGATGTGGCCGGACTGCTCGCCGCCCAGCAGGTTGCCGGCGCCGCGGATCTCGAGGTCCTTCATGGCCACGGCCATGCCCGAGCCGAGGTCGGTGTTGCTGGCGATGGTGCGCAGACGGTCGTGCGCCGTCTCGGTCATCGGCTTCTCGGGCGGGTAGAGGAAGTAGGCGTAGGCCCGCTCGCGACCACGGCCGACGCGACCGCGGAGCTGGTGCAGCTGGGACAGGCCGAGGACGTCCGAGCGCTCGACGATGAGGGTGTTGGCGTTGGAGATGTCGAGGCCGGTCTCGACGATCGTCGTGCAGACGAGCACGTCGAAGCGCTTCTCCCAGAAGTCCTCGACGACCTGCTCGAGCTTGTGCTCGCCCATCTGGCCGTGCGCGGTGGCGATGCGCGCCTCGGGGACGAGCTCGCGCAGGCGTGCCGCCGCCCTCTCGATGCTGCTCACCTTGTTGTGCACGAAGAAGACCTGGCCCTCGCGCAGCAGCTCGCGGCGCACCGCCGCCGTGATCTGCTTCTCGTCGTAGGCGCCGACGAAGGTCAGCACCGGGTGGCGCTCCTCGGGCGGCGTTGCGAGCGTGGACATCTCGCGGATGCCGGTGACGGCCATCTCGAGCGTGCGCGGGATCGGCGTGGCCGACATCGACAGGACGTCGACAGCCGTGCGCATCGTCTTGAGCAGCTCCTTGTGCTCGACGCCGAAGCGCTGCTCCTCGTCGATGATGACGAGCCCGAGGTCCTTGAACGTGACGTCCTTGGCGAGCAGGCGGTGCGTGCCGATGACGAGGTCGATGGTGCCGTCGGCCATCCCGGCCATGACGTCCTTGGCCTCCTTGTCGCTCTGGAAGCGGGAGAGGGAGGCGACCTTGACCGGGAACTGCGAGTAGCGCTCGGCGAAGGTCTGCTGGTGCTGGCTCACGAGCAGGGTCGTCGGCACGAGGACCGCGACCTGCTTGCCGTCCTGGATGGCCTTGAACGCCGCGCGAACGGCGATCTCGGTCTTGCCGTAGCCGACGTCGCCGCAGATGAGCCGGTCCATCGGGACCTGCTTCTCCATGTCGGCCTTGACCTCGTCGATGCTGATCAGCTGGTCCGGGGTCTCGACGTAGGCGAAGGCGTCCTCGAGCTCGCGCTGCCACGGGGTGTCGGGCGCGAAGGCGTGTCCCTTCGTGGCCTGGCGGGCGCTGTAGAGACGGATGAGGTCGGCCGCGATCTGCTTGACGTAGCGCTTGGCCCGCGACTTCGTCTTGGACCAGTCGGAGCCACCCATCTTGTTGAGGGTGGGCTCCTCGCCACCGACGTACTTCGTCACCTGGTCGAGCTGGTCGGTGGGGACGAAGAGACGGTCACCGGGCTGGCCCCGCTTGCCCGGGGCGTACTCGATGACGAGGTACTCGCGGGTCGCGCCGGCGACGGTGCGCTGCATCATCTCGACGAAGCGGCCGACACCGTGCTGCTCGTGGACGACGTGGTCACCGGGGCGCAGCTGCAGCGGGTCGACCTGGTTGCGGCGCCGCGACGGCATACGACGCATGTCCTTGGTGGACGTGCCGCTGCCGGGCTGCCCGGTGAGGTCGCTCTCGGTGAGCACCTCGACGCGGGCGCCCTCGTGGACGAAGCCGCGGCCGAGCGTGGCGGTCGTGACGTGGACCCAGCCCGGCTCGAGCGCGTCGTCGCGGGTGGTGTCGAGGGGACGCACGGCGACCTCGTGCTCGCCCAGCACCTCGGCGACGCGCTTGGCGAGGCCGGGGCCCTCGGTGACGACGGCGACGGCCCAGCCGTCGGCGACCCGCTCGCGCAGGTGCTCGACGGCGCGGTCGGTGTCGCCGCGGAAGGCCTCGGGGTCGGTGGTGCGCACGGCGAGGCGCTCGTCGACGTCGTCGTCCTCGATGACGAGGTCGGCGTCGGCCGCGAAGGGCGTCAGCGTCCACCAGGGGCGACCGGACCGCTCGGCGAGGGCACGGACGTCGGCGAGCGACCAGTAGGACGCACTGCCGAGCAGCGACTGGAGGTCGACGGGCACCTGGTTGCCGGCGGCGGCGTTGGCCCAGCTCGCCTCGAGGAACTCCTCGCTCGTCGCGACGAGGTCGTGGGCGCGGCGGCGGACCCGCTCGGGGTCGGCGAGCAGCACGATCGAGCGCTCGGGCAGGACGTCGAGCACCGACTCCATGCCGTCGACGAGCGCCGGGGCGAGGGACTCCATGCCCTCGACGGCGATGCCCTCGGCGACCTTCGACAGCATCTCGGCGACACCGGGCAGCTGGTCGGCGAGGGCCCGCGCCCGGGCGCGCACGTCGTCGGTGAGCAGCAGCTCGCGGCAGGGCGGGGCCCAGAGCCCGTGGTCGGCGATCTCGAGGGAGCGCTGGTCGGCGACCTTGAACCAGCGGACCTCCTCGACGGTGTCGCCCCAGAACTCGATGCGGACCGGGTGCTCCTCGGTCGGCGGGAAGACGTCGAGGATGCCTCCTCGCACGGCGAACTCGCCGCGTCGCTCGACGAGGTCGGTGCGGGTGTAGGCGGCGCCGACGAGGGCGTCGACGACGTCCTCGAGAGGGCGCTCGTCGCCGGCACGCAGCGCGACGGGCACGAGGTCGCCGAGCCCCTTGGTCAGGGGCTGGAGGACGGCGCGCACGGGTGCCACCACGACCGAGAGCGGGCCGTATGCCGGGTCGTCGGGATCGGGGTGGGCGAGCCGCCGCAGCACGGCCAGTCGCCGACCCACGGTGTCGCTGCGGGGCGAGAGGCGCTCGTGTGGCAGGGTCTCCCACGACGGGAAGACGGCGATGCGGTCGGCGGGGAGGAAGAGGCCCAGGGCGCTCGCGAGGTCGTCGGCCTCGCGCGTCGTCGCCGTGACGACGACGAGCGGGGCGGGCTCGGTGGCCGACGGGTCGGCCGACGCGGCTGCGGACCCGTCGGCCCGCTGGGCCAGCGCAGCGACGAGGAACGGCCGGGTGCCGTCGCTCGCGGAGACGTCGACGAGACGGGCCCGCCCGACCTGGTCGAGGACGTGGCGGACATCGGGAAGCGCCCTGAAGGCGGACAGCAGTGGGTGCGGCATCAGGTCCTCCAGTCTAGGTCGGTGCGGCGACAGCCGTGACGCCGGTGCGGTCGCCCGCTCGGTGGAGGTCGAAGGGCCGCGGGCCCGAGGGTCACGGGCCGTCAGCGTGGTGCGTGGAAGCGCTGCTGGGCGTCGAGCAGCCCGACCTCGATGAGCGCCTCGACGGCATCGGCCCCCTCGTCGACGAGGAACGGCAGCACCTCGGTGCGCTCGGCCTTGGAGAAGTCCTTGAGCACGAAGTCGGCCGGGTCCTGGCGGCCGGGCGGGCGCCCGATGCCCAGGCGGACGCGAAGGTAGTCACGGGTCCCGAGCGAGCGCGAGATGGAGCGCAGCCCGTTGTGGCCGCCCTCACCGCCACCCTGCTTGAGCCGGACGAGGCCCGCGTCGATGTCGAGCTCGTCGTGCAGCACGACGATGTGGTCGGTGGGCACGTCGTAGTACTTCGCGAGCCCCGCGACGGCCGACCCCGACTCGTTCATGAACATCGAGGGGACGGCGAGGACCACCTTGGGGCCGCCGACCCGCAGGCGCGCCTCGGCGACGCGGGCCCGGGCGGCCTTGTGCGCCTTGAACGTGGCCCGACCACCCGTCGCCCGACCGGCGACCTCCTCGACCGTCATGGCGCCGACGTTGTGCCGGTTGCCGGCGTATCCGGGCCCGGGGTTGCCGAGTCCGACGACGAGCCAGGTGTCCATGCGGTCCTCGATCGGTGGGTGCTGGGTGGGCGACGAGCCCGCGGGTCAGGGGCGGTCGTGCTGGTGGTGCGGGCACGGGCCCCGCCGAGCCGGAGCTCGGGCGGGACCCGTGGACGCGTGGTGTGGCGCGCGGCGCCACGGAAGGGAGAGGAGGCTCAGGCCTCGTCGCCCTCGGCCTTGGCGTCGTCGCCCTCGGCGGACTCGCCCTCGGCGGCGGCCTCGGCGGCCTCCTCGTCGGACTCCTCGCGCTCGATGCCGGCCTCGGCCTCGGCCTCGGCGAGCTCGGCCTCGAGGGCCTCGGCGGAGATGGCCTGCGTCACGTTGACGACGAGAGCCTCCTCGTCGGTGACGAGCGTCGCGCCCTCGGGCAGCTCGACGGCGCCGGCGAGGATCTGCGTGCCGGCCTCGAGGCCCTCGACGGAGACGACGACGTTCTCGGGGATGTTCGTGGCGAGCGCCTCGACCTGGAGCGTGTTGTGGTCGAGCGTGACGACGGTCTCGGGAGCGGCCTCGCCCTCGAGGTGCACGGCGACGTCGACGGTGACCTTCTCGCCCTTGCGGACGACGACGAGGTCGACGTGGTCGATGACCGGCTTGATGGCGTCGCGCTGGACGTCCTTGGCGAGAGCGAGCTGCTCCTTGCCGTCGACGACGATCGTCAGCAGCGCGTTGGCCTGCTTGAGGGCCATCATCGTGTCGTGGCCGGGCAGCGAGATGTGCACGGGCTCGGTGCCGTGGCCGTACATGACGGCGGGGATGTTGCCGGCGCGGCGGATCTTGCGGGCGGCGCCCTTGCCGAAGTCGGTGCGCTTCTCGGCGACGAGCTTGGTGTTGTCGGACACGGGGGTCTCCTGGGTATCTCGGATGAGGCGGTCTCTGTGGTCGGCCTCGACGCGGGACGACGCGCGGTTTTCGGCAGTGACGGAGCGGGACGGTCGTTCAGGGCCGCACGCAGAGGCGAACCCGACCATGAAGTGCTCCACGTCAGGCCACCGCGTCGATCACGGACCTCGTCACGCCCTGCCGTGGCAGCCGTGCACCGTCCCTCGCCGAGGCAACTGCTCGATCTTACGGGACGGACGCCCGGGCGGTGAAATCCACGGCCCACGCACGTTCGTGGGTCACAGGGAGGGCGTACGCCGGAGCACCCATGAGTCCGTGAAGCTGCCTCCCGCTCCGCGCACGAAGGAGAAGCGCAGCTCGTCGGGCGTGACGCGCAGGTCGGCGAAGCCGTAGGTCGGGTCGGTGCCGGCGCCCGAGGTGGCGGCGAAGTAGCCGCGCTCGGGGTCGGTGGCCGCGACCTCGCGCAGGGCCACGCCACCGGTCCCGACCGTGGCGAAGACGGTGCCCGCTCCGGTGACCATGGACGTGTCGGCGTCGGCGACGCACGCCGGCGAGTACGACCCGACGGCGACGCGCGCGCACCCCGCGCCCTCGTGCAGCTGCTTCGTGCGCTGGTAGAGGTGCTCGTGACCGGACAGCACGAGGTCGACGCGCTTGGAGACGAGCAGGTGCTGGAGGTCGGGCCCGCTCGAGCAGCCGTAGCGGCCCATCGAGAGGCACGGTTCGTGCATGGCCACGACGACCCAGCGGATGCCGGCCCGCCGCGCTCCGTCGATGGCCGCCGCGGTCCACGCGTAGCGGGCCGACCCCGCCGCATAGCTCCACGTGCCGTCGGGGAAGGTGAGCCCCGGCGAGACGAGCACCACGCGGACGAGCGGGCTCGAGCGCGGAAGGTCGACGTAGTACTGGCGGGCGTAGTCCCCGACACCGCCGAGGCGGTCGGGCAGGCAGCTCGCGAAGCGGTCGATGGAGCCGTTGGTGCCGTTGCTCTCGTGGTTGCCGGAGAGCAGCTCGAACGGGAACGACGTGCCGACGCGCGAGGTCACGAAGGAGCACCACGCGCTCTCCCCGCCCGGGGACCCGTAGGAGAGGTCGCCGAGGGCCAGGTGCGCATCGGAGCCGGAGAACGACAAGGCCCGGAGCACGCCACCGGTCGTCGCGACGTTCGCGGCGTAGTCACCGGCCGCGGTCAGGTGCACGCGCGCCGAGGGCGCAGGAGCCCCGGCGGTGCCGGGCGGTCGCAGGCCGCCCGTCGGCGGCGGCGCCACAGACGCCGACGGGCCCGGGCCGGACGTCAGAGCGGCCACGGAGGGAGGCCGGTCGGTGGTCGGGGACGGCGCGGTGCAGGCGGCGGCGCCCGCCAGGGCGAGCATCCCCAGCCCGCACACCACGCCGCGACGCCACTGCATGCGGTCACTCTAGGGCGCGCCCGGCGGACCCGGCGCCAGGACCGAGCGGAGTGCGAGGGTGGGAGGCTAGGGCCGCGCGGCCGGCCCGGTGACGGGCTCGTCGACGACGAGACGGGGGCCGCGGGACTCGTCCGCCCGGACCGCCACGAGGCCGCCGACGATGAGCAGTCCGCCGACGAGCTGGACCGGCGTCGGCAGCTCGGCCAGGACGAGCCACGCGAAGAGCACCGCGAAGAGCACCTCGGTCAGAGCCACGAAGGAGGCCACCTTGGGGCCGAGCATCCGCACGGCCGCGATGCCGGTGACGTAGGCGAAGGCGGCGGCGACGATCGCGATGACGAGGACCGGCACCCACCAGTCGACGACGACGCCGCCGAGCGGCACGCGTGCCGCCCCCCGGGACATGTCGAGCACGCCGACCAGCCCCGCGAGGCCGAGCGACGCCGCACCCACCACGAGGCCACCGCCGGCGAGGGCGAGCGGCGGCACGTCGTCGTCGACGTGGTCGGCGAGCAGGAAGTAGAGCACGAGGCAGACGGCGGCACCGAGCCCCCAGAGCACCCCGACGACGTTGATGCTCGCGCCTCCGCCCACGACGTCGAGGACGAGGAGCAGCCCGGCCACGGCGAGCGCCACACCGGCGAGCGTGAGGGGGCGCGGGGCCTGCCGGTGGCGCAGCCAGAGCCAGCCGACGATGAGCACCGGCGCGAGGTACTCGAGCAGCAGGGCCACCCCGACCGAGAGGTGCGTCACGGCGTTGAAGTACGCGAGCTGGCAGCCGGCGACACCGGTGAGGCCGTAGCCCACGACGACCCAGCCGTTGCGGCGCAGCGCCGCCCACCGGCCGCGCAGCGACCACAGGGCAGGGCCGAGGATGACGACGGCGGCCAGGGTGATGCGCATCGTCACGACGGCACCGGGCGACCAGCCACCGATGAGCAGCGACTTGCCGAAGGCACCGGACGTCGCGAAGGCCGCGGCCGACGCGAGGGCGACCCCGAGGCCGACGAGCGGGTGGCGGGTCGGCCGCGACAGGGGCACCGCAGCCCCGTCCGTCTTGCCGCTCCCCACGGCGCCGACCACCGCAGGCTCTCCGACCACGACCCGCTCCACCATGACAGTTCCTTGCCGCTCCCGCCGACGGGCTCGCGTCGAGCGAGCATCATGTCAGCACCAAAATTGATTACACTCATGACGGTAGCGACCGCATCCGTCAGGAGTCAACATGCTTTTCACCCATGACACCGATGTCGCCCTCGCCGCTGCCGCAGCCCTCGTCAACACGATGCCGGGCTCGGTCCCCGGCGACGGTGACCCCGACCGCCTGACCTCCCTCGAGGAGCTCGAGTCGCTCTACCGCGACCAGGGGTGGACCGGCCGCTTCGACCGCGACGCCGCTGAGCTCGCAGCGGTCCGGGCGCTGCGGCCCCGGCTGCGCGGCTTCTGGGACGAGGACGAGGCCGGCGTCGTGACCCTCGTCAACGAGCTGCTCGCCGAGGCCCGCGCCGTCCCCCAGCTCGTCGACCACGACGACGTGGGCTGGCACGTCCACGCCACCCCGTCCGATGCCCCGCTCGCCCGACGGATGGCCGTCGAGGCCGCGATCGCGGTCATCGACGTCGTGCGCGCCGGAGAGCTCGCGCGGCTGCGCGTCTGCGAGGCCGCCGACTGCGACGACGTCGTCGTCGACCTCTCCCGCAACCGCTCGCGTCGCTTCTGCGAGGGCGGCTGCGCGGCACGCGCCCACACCGCCGCCTACCGCGCCCGCCGCGCCGCGCACGCCTGAGGACCCATCACGCACGGAGGGCGTATGCCGCCGGGTGGGTCCCGGCGGCATACGCCCTCGTCGTGTGGTGGCCGCTCAGGCCTTGCCGTCGAAGAGGCTCGTCACCGAGCCGTCCTCGAAGACCTCGCGGATCGCCATCGAGACGAGCGGCGCGATCGACAGGACCTCGAGCTTGTCGAAGCGGCGGTCGTCGGGGATCGGGAGCGTGTTCGTGACGATGACCTCCTCGACCTTGCAGGCCTTGAGGCGGTCGACGGCCGGGCCCGAGAGGATCGCGTGCGTCGCGGCGATGATGACCCCGGCGGCACCCTGGTCCATGAGCGCGTCGGCGGCCTTGGTGATGGTGCCGGCCGTGTCGATCATGTCGTCGACGAGCACGCAGACGCGGCCCTTGATCTCACCGACGACGCGGTTGGCGACGACCTCGTTGGGCCGGTTGATGTCGCGCGTCTTGTGGATGAAGGCGAGCGGAGCGCCGCCGAGGCGTGAGCTCCAGTCCTCGGCGACCTTGATGCGCCCGGCGTCGGGCGAGACGACGGCGAGGTCGAGGTGGCCGTACTTCCTGCCGACGTAGTCGGCGAGGATCGGCATCGCCATGAGGTGGTCGACGGGGCCGTCGAAGAAGCCCTGGATCTGCGCGGTGTGCAGGTCGATCGCCATGAGCCGGTCGGCGCCGGCCGTCTTGAACAGGTCGGCCATGAGGCGGGCCGAGATCGGCTCGCGGCCACGGTGCTTCTTGTCCTGACGGGCGTAGCCGTAGAAGGGCAGGACGACGGTGATGCGCTTGGCGGAGGCCCGCTTCAGCGCGTCGATCATGATGAGCTGCTCCATGATCCACTCGTTGATCGGAGCGGTGTGGCTCTGGATGACGAACGCGTCGGAGCCGCGGACGGACTCCTCGTAGCGGACGTAGATCTCGCCGTTGGCGAAGTCGTAGGCCGACGTCGGGACGAGGTCGGTGCCGAGCGCCGCGGCGACCTCCTGCGCGAGCTGCGGGTGGGCCCGGCCGGAGAAGACCATGAGGTGCTTCTCGGTCGCCTTGTTGATGCCGCTCATCGCTGGGCGTCCTTCGTCTCGGAGGTCTGCGCGGGGGTCTGCTCTGAGGTCGGCTCTGACGTCGGCTCTGAGGTCCGCTCGGGGGTCTGCGCCGGGGTGGCCTGCCCCTGCGCGGCCCGGGCGGCCTCGTCGGTCTTCGTGCCGGCCCGGCGTCGGGCCACCCAGCCGTCGACGTTGCGCTGCTGCGCGCGGGTCACGGCGAGCTGTCCCGGGGCGACGTCGCTGACGACGGCCGATCCCGCGGCGACGTAGGCGCCGTCGGCGATCGTCCGGGGCGCGACGATGACCGAGTTGCTGCCGACGAAGCTGTGCGCCCCGACGTTCGTGTGGCCCTTCGTGACGCCGTCGTAGTTGGCGAAGATCGTGCCGGCGCCGATGTTGGCGCCCTCGCCGATCGTCGCGTCGCCGCAGTAGGTCAGGTGCGGCACCTTGGCGCCCGCGCCGATGTCGGCGTTCTTCGTCTCGACGAAGCCGCCGATCTTGCCCTTCGCCCCGAGTCGCGTCCCGGGTCGCAGGTAGGAGAAGGGCCCGACGGTGGCGCCGGGCCCGATCTCGGCGAGCTCGGCCTGGGTCCGCACGACGCTCGCACCGTCACCGACCTCGACGTCGGTCAGCGTCGTGTCGGGGCCGATGACGCAGTCGCGGCCGATCGTGCTGGCGCCGAGGATCTGCGTGCCGGGGCGCACGACGGTGTCGGGCCCGATCGTCACGTCGGCGTCGAGCCACGTCGTCGCCGGGTCGATGACGATCGCGCCGTCGCGCATGGCCTGCTCGACGGTGCGGCGGTTGAGCTCGGCACCGAGACGGGCCAGCTGCACCTTGTCGTTGACACCCTCGGTCTGCCAGAGGTCGGCGACGAGGTGCGCGCGCACCCCGAGGCCCCGGCCACGGGCGATGGCGATGACGTCGGTGAGGTACTTCTCGCCCTGCGCGTTGTCGGTGCCCACCTCGGAGAGGGCCTCGCGCAGGACCGCCGCGTCGAACGCGTACAGGCCGCTGTTGACCTCGCGGATCGCGCGCTGCTCCTCGTCGGCGTCCTTCTGCTCGACGATCGCGACGACCGAGCCCTCCGCGTCACGGATGACGCGGCCGTAGCCCGTGGGGTCCTCGAGAGTCGCCGTGATGACGGTGACGGCACTGCCGGACGCGTGGTGCGCCGCGACGAGTCCCTCGAGGGTCGCGCTCGTCAGCAGCGGCACGTCGCCGTAGGTGACGACCACGGTGCCGGCGAGGTCGCCGGGCAGCGCCTCGAGCGCGCACTCCACGGCGCGGCCGGTCCCCTTGACGTCGTCCTGGTCGGCGACGACCGCCTCGGGGTCGACCTGCCCCACGTGCTCGGCGACGCGGTCGCGCTCGTGGCGCACGACGACGGCGAGGTGGTGCGGGCTCGTGCCCCGGGCCGCCCGGATCGCGTGGGCCACGAGACTGCGGCCCCCGATCGTGTGGAGGACCTTGGGGGTCGTGGACTTCATGCGTGTGCCCTCACCGGCGGCGAGGACGATCACGGCGGTCGGCCGTAGATCGCTCACAGGGCGCAGCTCCTTTTTGGATCGGGGTGCACTCGGGTGCGGACGACCCCGGCCCACGCGGGCGCCGGGGTGCGCCTCGGCCATGCTACTCGTGGGGAGCGAGGGTGCCGCCCCGGCCACGGGCGCGCCGTGACCCCACTCACATCGACGTCCCGCGCGACGGCGTATGCCGGGTGGCACACGGCGCCGGTCGGGTGCCGGGCGCCGGACGGCGCCGATCTCTGCCAACCGTGCGACCATGGGAGGACGGGCCCGTCAGTCCCCCCTAAGTTGGCGGACCCGGGGCTGGCTCTGGCACCAACTCCCTGCCGAGCGGCCAAGGCGTCGCTCGACCGCGAACCCCCACGCACGTCGGGCGACGCCGCTCGTCCGAGGACCGTCACCGGCCCCTGCTCCCCGGGCAGGAGTCGAACCTGCGTCGCTTGTCCTGATTCAAAGTCAGGCGGGCCCTGCCGGCAGACCAACCGGGGATCGTCGTGGACGTGGACAGGGTAGTGCAGGACCCCGGGTCGCTCCGTCGCGGACTCATGCACCTGCTGGGTGCGCGTCGCCGGTCGGCGTCTCCGGCGTCGGGTCGGCGGTCGGCGGACCGTCGGAGCCGTGGGCCGTGGCGGCGACGACGGACGTCGGATCGGCCGGCGGATCGGCCGGTTGGTCGGCTCCTGGACCGGTCGAACGCAGCTGGCCGTTCTCGGCCGCGGGGCTGGACACCGCGTTCGTCGCCGTGGGGTCCGCCGAGTCTCCGCCAGCCGGAGCGGAGACAGGGTCCGAGGTCGAGGATCCCGAATCGCCTTGAGCCGGAGCAGGATCCGTGGGTGTCGGGTCGGATGGAGCCGGGTCCGAAGGTGCCGGGTCCGAAGGTGCCGGGTCGACCGGCGTCGGGTCGACAGGCGTCGCGTCTGACGGAGCCGCGGGCGCCGGATCCACGGGCGTCGGGTCGGCAGGCGTCGCGTCGGAGGGTGCCGGTGCGTCGGGTGCCGGAGCGGCAGGTGCCGAGGGTGCAGGCGCTGGGTCGACGGGTGTCGGGTCGGACGGCGCGGGGTCCGCGGGTGCCGGAGCAGCAGGTGCCGGAGCAGCAGGGGCCGGGTCCGCAGGTGGCGGGGGTGCAGGGGCTGGGTCCACGGGCGTCGCGTCGGACGGCGCCGAGACCGCGGGCGCCGGATCGGTCGGCGCGGGATCGGTCGGCGCGGGATCGGTCGGCGCGGGGTCGGCGGGCGCAGGGAGGAGTGCGAGGTGGAGCACGTCGACGGGAGTCGTGCCGACGTCCGCCGCGACCCCTGAGCCCGGCGTGAGCACCGCCGTGGCGCCGTCGACCGAGGTGACGACCGACGTCGTCGTCGTACCGAGGTCGTGCGCCGCCGCCGGTGCGACCGAGAGGCCGAGCCCCACGACGAGGCCGGCCATCGCGGTGGCGAGGGGTGGCCCGATCGCCGTCCCGGCCAGGATCGACCCGCCCGTCAACGCGGCGACGGGAGTGACGATGGCCGCGCTCGAGACGAGGGCGGTGGTCCCGGCCACGCCCGCCGCGGCCGGCACCGCGAGGACGGCGCCGCCCGCCCCCGCGCAAGTGGCCGTACCGGCGGCGGCCGTACCGGCGGCGGTGGCGGCAGACACGGAGGTCGCTCCCGTGGTCAGGCCCGCTCCTGCAGCCGCGCCGGATGCCGTCGCGCCGGCACCGCTCGCGGTGAGCGTGCCGCCGAGACCGGCGCTGCCCGCGGCGGCGCCTCCGACGGTGGACCCGGCGCCGACCGAGGCGACGGCGCTCGTGCCCGCTGCACCCGCGCCGGCCGTTCCACCCGCAGCACCGGCACCCGCCGTGGCACCCGTCGTGGCACCCGTCGTGGCACCCGTCGTGGCACCCGTCGTGGCACCCGTCGTCGCACCCGTCGTCGCACCAGTGGTCGCACCCGTCGTGCTCGACCCGGCCAGAGAAGCGAACGCCCCCGCGGGCAGTCCGGCGAGCATCGTCGCTCCGGCCGCGAAGAGGAGCGGACCGGTCAGTGCACCGAACCCGTCGTAGACGCGCTGCAGCTCCCCGGCGAGTCCCGACTCGCGAGGACAGCTGGCCAGGTGCGCTTCGACGCGCGCCCGCTGCCGCTCCGTCAGTCGGCCCCGGACGTGACCGCTGAGATGGTCGAGGGTCCAGCGGCAGTCGCGCGCGTCGCAGACCGGCACCCGGCGCCGCACCCAGGAGTCGAGATAGCGGTCCCGGAGCTCGTCACGAGCGCGCTTCGCGCGCGCGCTGGCCACGTTGGCCGAGACACCGAGCTCGGGAGCGACCACCCGCGGCGGATGGCCCTCGACCATCGTCTGCCAGAGCAGCCGTCGGTCACCCTCGCTCAACCGGAGAAAGGCCTCTCGGACCAGGTCGGTGTCGACGCCCTGCGCGCTGAGGGCCGACAGTCCTTCGTCGGGGCCGGGCAGCAGGTCGAGGTCCGTCGTCGACGTCGGGACGACGCTCATCTCGCGACGGATCGCGTCGACGCCGACGGTGCGTACCGTCGACACGAAGTACGCCCGGAAGTTCGACGACGGTCCCCGCCCCTCGCTCAGGAGACGGAAGAGGCGGGCGGAGGCCTCGGCCACCAGGTCCTCGGCGGACACGCGGCCGCGGTACGGCGTCGCGGCGGCGTGGGCGGCGGGCAGGTGCCTGCGCCAGAGGGCCGCGAAGGCCTCCTCGTCGCCCGATCGCGCCCGCGCGAGCAGCACGACATCGGACTCCTCGACCCCGGCCGTCGCGTGTGCGCCGGTCATGGTGTCGGACCGTGGTCCCATCGTGTGTGCTGACACTCTGCGGCACCTTTCGCGGATGTGCCTCACCAGTGTGCGCCACGACGGCCGCCCGGTGGGGGTCTTTGCCGAAGTGTCGTCGGGCATGACGGTGAGGTCGATCCGCGCCCGCCCCTTTCGCGTCGAGATCGACCTCACCGGCGGTCTCGCCCGGACCGTGTCCCCACACGGCGCCACGCGCGAACCGCCTCCTCCCTACCAATGACATAGACGTGTCGAGGGGCCGTTTCATGACGGGATTCGGCAAGAAAGTCGGGTCCGGCCTCGTCCGTCGCGGCCGACGAGACCCGGACAGGCACAATGGCGGCGTGACCGCCGACCGCTCAGACCGCGCCGACCGCTCCCGCCCTCGCGCCCGGATGACCGGCCCGGAACGCCGCGAGCAGCTCATCGCCGTCGGACGCAAGCTCTTCGCCGACAAGGGTTTCGAGGCCACGACGGTCGAGGAGGTCGCTGCCAAGGCGAGCGTCTCCAAGCCGGTCGTCTACGAGCACTTCGGCGGCAAGGAGGGCCTCTACGCCGTCGTCGTGGACCGTGAGATCCAGGCACTGATGGGCGGCATCAGCACGGCGCTCGAGGAGCCGGAAGGCGCGCGGGTCCTGCTCGAGCGGGCCACGCTCGCCCTGCTCGACTACATCGAGAGAGACCCGTCGGGCTTCCGCATCCTCGTGCGGGACTCGCCGCCGGGCCAGTCGACCGGGTCGTTCGCGAGCGTCCTCGGTGACGTCGCGGTGCAGGTCGAGCACCTGCTCGCCGCCGAGTTCAAGCAGCGCGGCCTCGACCCCAGGTCGGCACCGATCCACGCGCAGATGCTCGTCGGGATGGTGGCCCTCACGGGGCAGTGGTGGCTCGACCGGCGCAAGTTCAAGAAGGACCAGGTCGCCGCGCACCTGGTCAACCTCGCTTGGAACGGGCTCTCGGGCCTCGACCGCACGCCGCGGCTCGTCACGGTCCCCCACCGCTGACCAACCCACCTCGAGTGAGCGCCCCGTCCCACACGAGTGAGCGCCCTGGCCCACTCGTCCCACCCCTCCTGTGACGGATGGGACGACGGGCTCACTCGACTGTGGTCGGGCGCTCACTCGAGGAGGGGGTGGGGTCAGGTGGGGCGGAGGGTCTCGGTCCAGGTGTCGCCGGCGGCGTCGGTGACGCGCACGACGACAGCCTGGGTCGCTCCGGTGCCGGACTGCTCGAGCAGGGCCTGGCCCCGCTCCCCCGCGCACCGCACCGCGGACGTGCTCGTCTGGGCGCACGTCCAGCTGGAGTTGCGCACGGAGAGCGTCCCGGCGCCCGACGCGTTGCTGATGCGTACCGTCATCGAGCCCTCGACCTGGGAGCGCACGCGTACGGAGATCCGCGCCGGGTCGCGTCCGGACACGAGGCGGACCGTGATGGTGGGCGCGACGCCACCCGGCTGGGGCGCCGGGGGCGTCGTGGTCGGCGCCGGGGGTGTCGGGCTGGGGGACGGAGGTCTCGTCGTCGGCGGGGCGGGCGGCGTGGTGGCCGGAGGCGTCGTCGGCCGTCCGGTGGCCGTGCCCGTCGGGGGCGCCGGAGTCGCTGGGGTCGCGCCACCGCTCTCGGCCGACGTCCCGCCTCGAGGGACCGTGGTGCCGCCGACCGTCGAGGGCGTGCTGCCCGGGTCACGCGCCACGTCGCCCGACGACGTCGACGTCCGAGTCGCCGCCGACGGGATGGGCGAGGCGCTGATGGTCCGGGTGGGCAGGCCGGTCGGGGAGATCGGCAGTGAGCTGCCGACGGCTCGTGGGGAAGCACTCGGGACGGCGCCGGCGCCGCTTCCCGCGCCGGCCCCGGGTGCGGCGCTCAAGGCCGTCGCACTCGGAACCGGGGAGGCCGTCGCCGAGGGCGCCGCGAGCGAGGCACCGGGCAGTGCCAGCGCCCCCGCGACCCCGGCCGAGACGGCGAGCCCGGCCACGAGACCGGTGACCCGGCTCGCCACCTGGGCGACGGCATCGGCCCCCGACCCGGCGGATGAAGAGGAGGAGGGCGACGGCGCAGGCTGAGCCGCACCCCCCGCGCCCGGGGCGGGCCCCCCCGCGCCGCCGGTGAACCCGGCGAAGCCCGCCGCTCCGGCGCCACCGGGGAGGCCGACGACGGCGGGCACACTGACGAAGCCAGGCGTGCCGAGACCGGCCAGCAGCGCGAGCGGGACGATGAGCGCCGGGAACCCGTCGTGGATGACCCTCAGGTCGGCCGCGATGGTCGCTGCGTGCGGGCACTCGGCGACGTGCGCCTCGGCGCGCTCGGTCTGCCGCTTGGGCAGGCGCCCGCGGACGAGCGCCCCGAGGTGGGTCACGGTCCAGCGGCACTCGTCGGTGTCAGCGGCGGCGAGGCCGCGCTCGGCCCGGGCGTCCAGGTAGAGCGCCCGGAGCGACTCGCGGGCCCGCATGGCGCGAACGCTGACGGCGTTGGCGGTCATGCCGAGGGCCGGCGCGACGGCGCGCGGCGCGGCGCCCTCGACCGTGGTGTGCCACAGCACGCGCTGGTCGCGCTCGGAGAGCCCGGCGAAGGCCTCCCGGACGAGGGCGAGCCCCTCGTCGTCGGTCGCGAGGCCCTCGAAGGGGTCGTCGGCCGGATCGGCGAGAACCTCGAGGTCGTCGGCCTCGGTCGGCACGACCCGCAGGTCGCGGCGGCCCTGGTCGATGGCGACGGACCGCACGGCGGAGAGGAAGTAGGCCCGGAAGTGCTCGTCGGGTCCCTTGCCCGCGCGGATCAGCGCGAGGACGCGCGCGGCGGCCTCGGCGACGATGTCCTCCGGGGCCGAGCGGCCACGGTGACGTCCCGCGACGGCATACGCAGCCGGCAGGTGGCGACGCCACAGCTCACCGAACGCCTCGGCCGAGCCTTCTCGGGTCCGGACGAGGAGGGACACGTCAGGGGCCGAGGCCCATGCCTCGCTCGACCACAAGGTCGCGTCTGCCGACAACCCTTTCGCCCTTCTACTGCCCCGGTGCGGGTCAGTCTGCCAAGCAGCGGGGCGGGCGTCGAGTCGGAGCGCGGGCGTGTGCGAGATCAGGACGAAACAGTCCGGATCGGGCCCTGCGGTGGCACCCCCTTCGGGGTCTGCCTCGACGCGCGGTGGGCAGGTTTCGTCCTTCCGAATGATCCCCTCCACGAAACCACGCGGAAGGACGAAACCTGGCGGCACCACCGAAGACAAACCCGTAGGGGTCACTCCCTCCCCTGACCAAGCGGGAGACCCCTGCGGTGCCGTCATCTGTATGACGTGCCGGGACCCATTTCATGACACGGTTTGCCGAAATGGGTCGAAATGCCGGAAATTGACCCAGACTTTCTCCTCGAGCGAGACGGCTGGCCTCGACGAGACCGGGGCCTTAACCCGGCGAGACCGGCGGTTTACCCGGCGACCCGGCGCCCTCCCCGCCCGTGCGCAGGCCCCCCGCTGTCGCCGGCCTCGGCCATGATGAGGCCGTGCACCTGACGACGCCCACCCGATGACGAGGCGCTGGCTCTTCGCCGACCAGCTCGGCCCGCACTTCGACGTGGGCCGCGGAGGCGTCCTGCTCGTCGAGAGCGGTCGGGCGCTGGGGCGACGACCGTTCCACCGTCAGAAGCTGCACCTCGTGCTCTCGGCGCTGCGCCACCGAGCCGCCGAGCTCGGTGACTCCGCCGTGCTCCTGCGCACCGACACCTACACCGAGGCGTTGCGCGAGATGGGCGAGCCGGTGCGGGTCCACGAGCCGACGTCGTATGCCGCCGAGCGCCTCGTGCGCCGCCTGCTCGCCACGGGGATGGTCGAGTCCGTCGACCCGACGCCTGGCTACAGCCTGTCGCGCGAGGACTTCGCCCGGTGGGCCGACGGGCGGCGACGGCTGCGGATGGAGGACTTCTACCGCTTCCAGCGGCAGCGGCTCGACCTGCTCGTCGAGGGCGACCGCCCCGTCGGCGGACGGTGGTCGTTCGACGAGGACAACCGCGAGCCCCCGCCCAAGGGAGCCGAGCGGCTCGATGTGCCCGCGCCCTACCAGCCGCGCGAGGACGACATCGACGCCGAGGTGCGCGACGACCTCGACCGCTGGACGCGCGAGGGCCACGTCCGACCCACCGGCGTCGACGGGCCACGCCTCTTCGCCGTGACCCGTCGCGAGGCCCTGGCGGCCCTCGAACGGTTCGTCACGCACCGACTCGGGGCCTTCGGTCCGCACGAGGACGCGATGCTCCGCGGCGACTGGGCCATGGCGCACAGCCTCCTGTCCGTGCCACTCAACCTCGGGCTGCTCGACCCGGTCGAGGTCGCCGACCGCGCCGTGCAGGCCTACCGCGACGGCGACGCACCTCTCGCGTCGGTCGAGGGCTTCGTGCGCCAGGTCATCGGCTGGCGTGAGTACGTCTGGCACCTCTACTGGCACTTCGGCCCGACCTACCGCCGCCGCAACGCCCTGCAGGCGCGGTCGCCACTGCCGGACTGGTTCGACCGGCTCGACGCCGACGCCGTCGAGGCCGCCTGCCTGCAGGACGCGGTGGCGGGCGTGCGCGACCGCGGCTGGGTGCACCACATCCCGCGCCTCATGGTGCTCGGCAACTGGGCGGCGCAGCGCGGCTACGACCCCGACACGCTGACCGAGTGGTTCCAGACGCGGTTCGTCGACGGCTACGACTGGGTCATGCCGGCCAACGTCGTCGGGATGAGCCAGCACGCCGACGGCGGAGCGATGGCGACGAAGCCCTACGTCTCGGGCGGCGCCTACATCAACCGGATGAGCGACTACTGCGGCGGCTGTCGCTACGACCCCAGGAAGCGGGTCGGCGACGACGCCTGCCCCTTCACCGCCGGCTACTGGGCCTACCTCGACCGCAACGCCGAACGTCTCGAGGGCAACCACCGGATGGCCCGACCCTTGCAGCAGCGCCGGCGCCTGGCCGACCTCACGGAGGTCGTCGCGCAGGAGCGGCACCGCGGTGACGGAGCGCCCTGAGGCGAGATCGCGTCAGCGCGGGGTGCGGGCCACGGCGAACGTCCGCGTGAAGGGGAAGAGCACGCCGAACGCGCGACGGGGGTATGCCGTCTCGAGCTCGCGCTCGTAGTCCGTGACGAAGGCGTCTCGCTCGTCGCCGTCGAGGACGCCGAGCACCGGGCGCAGGCCGGTGCCCCGCACCCACTCGAGCACCGGGTGCGGACTGTCGGGTTCGGCGGTGAGCACGTGCTGGTACGTCGTCTGCCACACGTCGACGTCGGCGGCGCGGTCGAGCAGGAGGGCGGCATAGGTCTCCGGGCGGGCCACGGCCTGGGCCCGGTCGAGGCCCGGGCGCAGGTCGTCGGCGCGGGGGTGGTGCGCGGCGACCTCGCGCATGAGCCGGTGCGACGGCGCGTCGAAGTTCGCGGGGACCTGCATGGCGAACGTGCCTCCGGGCGCGAGGCTCTCGAGCCACGAGGGGATGAGGCACAGGTGGCTCGGGACCCACTGGAGCGTGGCGTTCGTGACGAGGACGTCGACCGACCCGCCGGACTCGGTGGGGTCCCAGTCCTCGGCGCTCGCCTCGACCCACTCGACGCGGCCGTCGGCGTCGAGGGCCCGGGCGCGCTCGAGCATCTCGGGAGAGCTGTCGACGCCGATGATCCGTGCGCCGGGCCAGCGGTGGGCGAGCCCGAGCGTCAGCTCGCCGGGCCCGCAGCCGAGGTCGACGACGAGCGCGGGGTCGTCGGCGTCGACGCGCGCCAGCAGGTCGGCGAAGGGGCGGCCGCGGTGGCCGGCGAAGACGGCATACTGCCGCGGGTCCCAGGCGGAGTCGGCCGAGCGAGCGGCAGCGCCCGGGGCGACGGGACGGTCGGGGCCAGGCTCGGCTGCATCAGCCGCAGGCGGGGGCGTGGGCTCGGTCATGTCGTCTCGCTTTCTTTCGATGTCAAGAGTCTTGACGGCGACTACAGTTGGGGGCATGAGCGCCGACCGCAGGCCCGCCGACGATGTCGACGAGATCGTCGCGGCCTGGCGCCGGGAGCGCCCCGACCTCGACGTGTCGCCGCTCGAGGTGCTCTCGCGGGTGTCGCGGCTCGCACGCCGGCTCGACCTCGCCCGCGGCTCGGCGTTCTCCGAACACCTGCTCGACGGGTGGGCGTTCGACGTGCTGTCGGCGCTGCGCCGGGCCGGCGAGCCCTACGAGCTGTCGCCCGGCCAGCTCGTGCAGCAGACCCTCGTCACGTCGGGGACGATGACCAACCGCGTCGACCGACTCGAGCGCAGCGGCTTCGTCGAGCGGCGTCCCGACCCCGGTGACCGGCGCGGCGTGCTCGTGCGCCTGACCCCGGCGGGTCGCGACGTCGTCGACTCGGCGATGGCCGACCTCATCGAGCAGGAGAAGTCGCTGCTCTCGGAGCTGTCGGCGACCGACCGGACCCAGCTGGCCGGGCTGCTGCGGCGGATGCTGGCCCCGCTCGAGACCCGGGAGACCCGCGAGACGCGTCGCGACTCGCACGGCTGAGGTCCTCACCCGGTCACCGCTGCGCCTGCTGGAACTCCAGCCGGTTGCCGACGGGGTCGGTGGTGTGGAAGCGGCGCAGGCCCGGGATGTTCTCGTCCCACGTCACCGGCGCCCCCGCCTGCCCGACGACGAGCGCGAGGGCGGCGACGTCACCGACCGCGATGCCGGGGTGGGCCTTGCGCGCCGGGACGAAGCCCTCCTCGATGCCGACGTGGACCTCGGCGGAGCCGGCCCGGAACCACGTGCCGCCGCGGGCCCGGAGCCGCTCGGGCTTGTCGACCTCGGTCATCCCGAGGACGCCGACGTAGAAGTCGCGCATGGCGTCCTCGCAGCCCGCCGGACCGGACACCTGGACGTGGTGCAGGAACATCTCCATGCCCCTAAAGTATCTTGACATCAAGATACTTTCAAGAGCCCGGCGACCCGGGCTCCGGACAGTCAGCCGACGACCTCCGCGGCCTCGAGCCACTCGAGCTCGAGGTCCTCGCGCTCGGTGACGACGGCCTGCAGCTTCGCGTTGAGGTCGGCGAGGGCCGCAGGGTCGGTGGCCTTCTCGGCCATGTCGCCGTGCAGGCGCTCCTCACGGTCCTGCAACCGCGAGAGCTGCTTCTCGATGCGCGCCATCGACTTGCGCGCCTCGCGCACCTCGGCCGGGCTCGCGGTCGCCGCAGCCTGAGCAGGTATGCCGTCCGGCGAGCTCGATGGGGCAGCCGCGCCACTGCTCGGGGCCGAGGGCGCGGCCGCGCGTGCGACCTGGGCCGCGATGTCCGCCGTGCGCAACCGGAGGTACTCCTCGACGCCGCCCGGCAGCTCGCGCACCTTGCCGTCCCCGAGCAGGGCCAGCTGCTTGTCGGCCACCCGTTCGAGCAGGTAGCGGTCGTGCGAGACGACGACGAGGGTGCCGGCCCAGCCGTCGAGGACGTCCTCGAGCGAGGTCAGTGTCTCGATGTCGAGGTCGTTGGTCGGTTCGTCGAGGATGAGCACGTTGGGCTCCGTGAGCAGCAGGCGGGTCAGCTGGAGCCGGCGTCGCTCGCCACCGCTGAGGTCGCCGACCCGCGCCTGCTGGCGACCGCCGGGGAAGCCGAGACGCGTCGCGAGCTGGCTCGCACTGATCTCCTTGTCGCCGAGAGTCGTCCACTGCTTGACGTCCTCGATGGCCTCGATGACCCGCCACTGCTCGAAGCGCTCGAGCTCGCGCACCTCCTGCGTGAGGTGGGCGATGGCGACGGTCTTGCCGATCTTGCGGCGGCCGGCGTCGAGCGGGATCTCACCCGTCAGCGCGCGCAGGAGGGTCGACTTGCCGGCGCCGTTGACCCCGACGATGCCGATGCGCTCCCCCGGCGCGAGCCGCCACGTCACGTGGTCGAGGAGGCGGCGCTCGTGCGGCGGCTCGCCCACGGACACCGTGGCGTCCTCGAGGTCGAGCACGTCCTTGCCGAGGCGTCGGCTCGCGAACGACGCGAGCTCGACGCTGTTGCGCGGGGCGGGCTCGTCGGCGATGAGCGCGTTGGCCGCGTCGATGCGGAACTTCGGCTTGCTCGTGCGCGCGGGCGCCCCGCGGCGCAGCCACGCGAGCTCCTTGCGCATGAGGTTGGAGCGGCGGTCGGCGACGACCCCGGCGAGGCGGTCGCGCTCGGCCTTGGCGAGGACGTACGCGGCATACCCTCCCTCGAAGGCGCTGACCTTGCCACCCTCGACCTCCCACGTGTTCGTCGCGTAGGCGTCGAGGAACCAGCGGTCGTGGGTGATCGCGACGGTCGCATTGCCGGGTCGGGGTCGTTTCGTCGCGAGGTGGTCCGCGAGCCACGCGACGCCCTCGACGTCGAGGTGGTTGGTCGGCTCGTCGAGCAGGAGCAGCTCGGGGTCCGAGACGAGCAGGCGGGCCAGCGCGAGCCGGCGACGCTCGCCACCGGACTTCGGGCCGACGCGGCTGTCGAGGCCACCGACGTTCTGCGCCTCGATGCCGCCGAGCAGGCCCGTCAGGACGTCGCGGATGCGGGGGTCGCCGGCCCAGACGTGCTCGGGCAGGTCGCCGAGCACCGCTTCGCGGATCGTCCACCCGGGGTCGAGCGCGTCCTCCTGGGCGAGCATGCCGATGCGGATGCCATCGGCGCCGCCCTGCTTGGTGATGCGGCCCGAGTCGGCCTCCTGCAAGCCGGCCATGACGCGCAACAGGGTCGACTTGCCACCGCCGTTGACGCCGACGACGCCGATGCGGTCGCCCGTGAGGACACCGAGGCTGACGTCGTCGAGGACGTGGGACGTGCCGAAGACGAGCGACACGCGCTCGAGGGAGATCAGGTTTGCCATCGCTGACTGACCCTACGGCCTGCGCGGGCGGCCGCCGAATCCCGCTCAGCGATGCCGGTCACGCGCAGCGTCGCCGGTCCCGCTCAGGGGTGCCGCAGCGCTCCGGCGTCGGTGAGCCGGCAGCCCACCGTCGAGCCCCCGCGGCTCAGTCGGCGTGGCGAGGCGTCGCCACGACGTGGGCGCCGTGGACCGGGCCCTTGGCGCGTCGCAGGTCGCGGCAGAGGTCGGAGGCCGCGAGCGACACCGACAGGTCGAGCGAGGCCTCGTGGCTCTCGGTGAGGAAGGCGACGGTCGGGCCCGAGCCCGACACGATGCCGCCGAGCGCGCCGAACTCGACGCCCGCGTCACGCAGCTCGCGCAGCTGGGGGCGGAGCGAGAAGGCGGCCGGCTCGAGGTCGTTGTGCAGGGCCGCGCCGAGCAGGGCCGGGTCACCCGAGCGCAGGGCGGCCATGAGCCCGGAGCTGACCTGCGGCTCGGGCACGTCGATGCCGTCTCGTTCGCGCAGGCGGTCGCACTCGGCATACACCTCCGGGGTCGACAGTCCGGTGTCGCTGATGGCGAAGACCCAGTGGAAGGTGCCGCGGGCCAGCACCGGCGCGAGCTGCTCGCCGCGGCCCGAGCCCATGGCGTTGCCGCCGGAGAGGATGAACGGCACGTCGCTGCCGAGGGTGGCCGCGAGCTCGGCGAGCTCGTCGCGGTCGAGGCCGAGGCCCCACAGCTGGTCGCACGCCACGAGGGTGGCGGCCGCGTCGGCGGACCCGCCGGCCATGCCCCCCGCGACCGGGATGTCCTTGTCGATGCGGATCGAGAGGCGCTCGTCGACGTCCCAGCGGTCGGCGACGAGACGGGCGGCACGGACGGCGAGGTTGGCTCCGTCGGTGGGGATGCGGTCGGCATACGCTCCCGCGGCGACGACCTGCCACTCGTCCCAGCGCGCGACGGAGACCTCGTCGTGCAGCGAGACCGCCTGGTAGACGGTCGCGAGCGCGTGGAAGCCGTCAGCGCGCCGGGGACCGACGCGCAGCTCGAGGTTGACCTTGGCCGGGACCCGCACGGTCACCGCGCCGGGCAGGGTCGGAGCGACAGTCATGCGCCCACCCTATGGGCCGACTCGTCGGCGTCAGGACGTATGGCCCCGACGGCGTGCGCGCGGCTCGGCGGGACGCACGCCCTCCGGTCGGGCCTCCGCGATGCGCGCGAAGGTCAGGATGTCGAGCTGTTCGCCGCGGGTGCGCGGGTCGACCCCGGCCGTGACGAGCGCCTGCTCGGCGGCGTCTGCGGACCCCGCCCAGGACGCGAGCGCCCCACGCAGGGACTTGCGTCGCTGGAGGAACGCTGCGTCGATGCAGCGGAAGACGTCCTCGCGGCTCGCGGTCGTCTTCGGCGGCTTGCGCCGGCGCAGCGCGACGAGGCCCGAGTCGACGTTGGGCGCCGGCCAGAAGACGTTGCGCCCGACCCGCCCGGCCAGCTCGACGTCGGCGTACCACGCGGCCTTGAGGCTCGGGACGCCGTAGATCTTGCTGCCCGGCTTGGCCGCGAGCCGCTCGGCGACCTCGAGCTGCACCATGACGAGGACGCGCTCGATCGTCGGGAAGTGCTGCAGGAAGGAGAGCACGACGGGGACCGAGATGTTGTAGGGCAGGTTGGCGACGAGCGCGGTGGGGTCGGGGCCGGGGAGCTTCGTGATCGTCAGCGCGTCGGCCGCGACGAGGCGCAGCTTGTCGGCGTTCTCCGGCTGGAGCGAGCGGACGGTCTCCTCGAGCGCCCCCGCGAGCCGCGGGTCGACCTCGACGGCCGTGACGTGCTTGACGACCGGGAGGAGCGCGAGGGTGAGCGAGCCGAGCCCGGGGCCGACCTCGACGACGACGTCGTGCGGTCCCACGCCGGCCACCCGGACGATCTTGCGCACCGTGTTGGCGTCGACGACGAAGTTCTGGCCCCACTGCTTCGTCGGCCGCACCTCGAGACGCTCGGCGAGCTCACGCACCTGTGCCGGCCCGAGGAGCGCGGCATCGTCGACGGCCGGCGCGTCCTTCTTGCTCATGCGCTCACCCTATGGGGCCGTGCCCGATGGCGTATGCCGCCGGGCGGGTGTCACGGCCCCGCTCGCTCGCGCGCCCGTCGACGAACGGACGAGGCCCCCGACCGTGACGGTCGGGGGCCTCTCGTGCAGGGCAACGCCTGGCGTCAGGTCAGGCCTTGCACTGCCACTGCGACGTGCCGTTGTCGGCGTAGACGCGGTTGGCCACGGTGATCTGCTGCTCGCGCGAGGCGAGGTCGGCGCGGGAGGCGAAGTCGCCACCGCCGTAGGCGAGCCACGTGGAGGTGAGGAACTGCAGGCCTCCGTAGTAGCCGTTGCCGGTGTTGATGTGCCAGTTACCGGTCGACTCGCACTGGGCGATGCTGTCCCACATGGCCGCGCGGGCCAGGTTGATGCCCGCACCCGAGGTGGAGCCACCGGTGCTGCCGGTGCTGCCGGTGCTGCCGGTGCTGCCGGTGCTCGTCGTGCGCGGGGCAGCGGCCGGGCGGCCCTTGGAGCCGACGAGCAAGATGCGGTCGACGGGCGCCTTGGTCACCTTCGAGGAGATCTCCTTGGTGGAGACGACCTTGCCGTCGACGACGGTGGTGCGGACCGTGACGGTGCGCACGCCGGCGACACCGGCACGCGAGACCTTGGTCTGGTCGGCGTAGAGGTCGCTCGTCTTCTTCTTCGTCGTGCCGAAGGCGATGGACTCGTTGACCTTCTTGTCCTTGGTCTGCACGCGCTGGACGGCGATCTTGGCACCCGAGGTGAGGCGGGTCGTGACCGGCGGGTTGACCTTGTCGGCCTTGCCGACACGGACGCCGAGCTGCGTCAGCGCCTCGCCGACGGTTGCCGCGGCGATCGTCTTCTTCGTCGTCTTGCCGTCGACCACGACCGTGACGGCCTTGGGAGTGACGATGCTGACGGTCAGGCCCTGGCGACCGATGGTCTGCGAACGGGAGACCGACAGGCGGGCACCCTCACCGCGGAGGCCGAGCGCGAGGAGCGCTCCGTCGACCGTGGTCTCGGTCGTGCGCAGCTGACGCGTCTTGCCGTCGACCGTGAGGGTCAGCAGGCGGGCGTACTTGACGGTGATCGTGTCGCCGTCGCTGATGGGGGCGTCCGCGGCAGGGACGACGACGTCGCCCGGCTTGACCGCGATCCCCTGGCTGTCGAGGACGTCGCCGACCGTGCTGCCGAAGACGTGGGCCGAGCTGGCCGTGCCGTCCACGGAGAGGTTGACGGCCTTGTCGAGCTGGGTCGCGCCGACGGCGCCACCGGTGAGGACGACGGCCGCGCCAGCGGCGGCCAGGATCTTGGCGTTGCGAGAAATCAAAACACTCCGAACGTCGAACGACCCGGGTGCAACGCGCTCTCGATCCGTCCTCCTCACGTCGTCGGAAGGAGGTCGATGCGGGGTGGCAACCGGCCAACAGTCGTCCACAGTGACCGACACACCACGGAAAGGTCAAATTTCGGTAACGGAGACCGGTGTCGGTGGACGCGACGTTCTGCAGTGCGCTAGGCGGTTTGCCCGCTTCGCTCCGCACCCCACGGGCCGTAGACCCGCTCGCTGTTCTCCGAGACCGCTCGACACAGCGCGGGGACGTCGATGTTGAGCACCGCGGCCATCGCCCGGACCGTCACGGGCACGAGGAACGAGGCGTTCGTGGCACCCCGGTGCGGGGCCGGAGCGAGGTAGGGCGCGTCGGTCTCGACGAGGATCCGGTCGAGCGGGATCGCGGTCAGCGCATCACGCAGGCCGCGCGCGTTCTTGAAGGTCACGGTGCCCGCGAAGCTGAGGTAGTAGCCCCGGTCGACGCACTCGCGCGCCATCGTCAGGTCGCCGGAGAAACAGTGCAGCACCGTGTGCTCGGGCGCCCCCTCCTCCCCGAGGATCCGGAGCACGTCGGCATGGGCGTCGCGGTCGTGGATCTGCAGGGCCTTGCCGAGCCGCTTGGCGAGGTCGATGTGCCAGCGGAAGCCGTCCTGCTGCACCGGCACCCCCTCGGGGCCGGTGCGGAAGTAGTCGAGACCGGTCTCACCGATGACGCGGATGCGGTCGTGGGCCGCGCAGCGCTCCACCTCGGCGTACGCCTCCTCGAGCCGACCGTCCGCCGCGAGGCGTGGAACCTCGTTGGGGTGCAAGGCGATTCCGCCGACCAGCTCGTCATGGGCGTCGATGGCGTCCATGGTGAAGCGGATCCCGTCGAGATCGCACCCGACCTGGACGAGACGGGTCACACCGACGGCGCGGGCGGCCTTGATCGCGTCGGCGACGTCGAACGGCTCGTCACCCTCGCGCGTGATGTCGAGGTGGACGTGGTTGTCGACGACGTCGATGGGCAGCGGGTCCGGCGCCGTCTCCGGCAGGCCCCGCTGCCCCGACGCGTGCGAGGTCATGCGGTCGGTGCCGCGTCGGCGACGGTGGCGCTCCCGGTGGCGCTCCCGGCACCCCGACGGGCGCCCTTCGGCGCACTCATCTTCGGCGCCGCGAGCGGGTCGGTGTGGTGCCGCGTGCCGCCCGGCGCGCTGTCGCCGAGGCGGGCGCGCTCGTCCTCGACGACCTGCTCGGCGTCGAGCTTGACGAAGACGCCGGACGGCTTGGCGACGGGCGTCCCGACGACGACCGGACGCGACTCCCACCGGGGCGTCGCGGAGTACTCGCCGGTGATGACCGGGTAGCTCCGGGCGTCGTCGTCGAGGTCGGCGACGACCTCCAGACGAGGCATCGGCATGAACTCGCCCTCGCCGCCGAGGACGGCGTGGACGCGGTTCGCCGCGTGGGGCAGGAAGGGTGAGATCAGCGTATTGATATCTGAGACGGCCTGGGCCAGCGTGTGCAGCACCGTCGAGAGGCGCTCGCGCTCGTCGTCGCCCTTGAGCTTGAACGGCTCGGTCTTCGAGACGTACGCGTTGGCCTCCCCCACGACCCGCATGACCTCGGCGAGGGCGGCCTTCTGCCGGTGCCGCTCGAGGGAGGCACCGACGGTCGCGAACGCGCCCCGCACCGTGGCCAGCAGCTCCTCGTCGACGGGCTCGACGGCATACGCCCTCGGGATCTCGCCGAAGCTCTTGGCGATCATCGCGGCCGTGCGGTTGACGAGGTTGCCCCAGCCGGCGACGAGCTCGCTGTTGTTGCGCTGGACGAACTCGGCCCAGGAGAAGTCGGCGTCCTGGTTCTCGGGGCCGGCGGCGCAGATGAAGTAGCGGATCGGGTCTGGGCCGTAGCGCACGACGATGTCCTGGACGTAGATGACGTGCTTGCGGCTCGTCGAGAACTGCTTGCCCTCGAGGGTGAGGAACTCGGAGGCCACGACCTCGGTGGGCAGGTTGAGCACGCCGTACTCCCCCGGCTCGCCGCCCTTGTCACCTCTGCCGGCGTAGCCGAGCAGCTCGGCCGGCCAGATCTGGCTGTGGAAGGTGATGTTGTCCTTGCCCTGGAAGTAGTAGGACACGGCCGACGGGTCGTTCCACCACTCGCGCCACCGCTCCGGGGCGCCGACGCGGCGGGCCCACTCGATCGACGCCGAGAGGTAGCCGATGACGGCGTCGAACCAGACGTAGAGGCGCTTGCTCGGGTTGTCCTCCCAGCCCTCGAGCGGAACGGGGATGCCCCAGTCGATGTCACGGGTCATCGCGCGGGGGCGGACGTCCTTGAGGAGGTTCTCGGAGAACTTGATGACGTTGGGCCGCCACGTGCCCGACGCCTCACGGCCCGCGAGCCACTCGCCGAGCGCACCGGCGAGGGCCGGCAGGTCGAGGAAGAAGTGCTGCGTCTCGATGAACTCGGGCGTCTCACCGTTGATCTTGCTGCGCGGGTTGATCAGCTCGTCGGCGTCGAGCTGGTTGCCGCAGTTGTCGCACTGGTCGCCGCGGGCCTCGGGGAAGGAGCAGATCGGGCACGTGCCCTCGATGTAGCGGTCGGGCAGCGTGCGGCCCGTCGACGGGCTGATGGCGCCGCGCGTCGTCTGCTCGATCATGTAGCCGTTGGCGTGGACCTGACGGAACATCTCCTGCACGACGGCGTAGTGGTTGCGCGTCGTCGTGCGGGTGAAGAGGTCGTAGGACAGGCCGAGGTCGGCGAGGTCCTGGGCGATGACGGCGTTGTACTTGTCGACGAGCTCCTGCGGCGTCAGCCCCTCCTCCTCGGCGAGGACGAGGATCGGCGTGCCGTGCTCGTCGGTGCCGGAGACCATGAGGACGTCGTGCCCGGCCATCCGCATGTACCTGCTGAAGACGTCGGAGGGCACGCCGAAACCGGCCACGTGGCCGATGTGGCGCGGGCCGTTGGTGTACGGCCAGGCGACGGCAGACAGGACATGGCTCATGGCGAGCAATCCTAGGCGGGCCCCGCGCGGCGCCGCGCGGGAGTATGCCGTCGGCCCCGTCGCCCGCTCCGGCGCGGTCGCGCTGGCGGCTTCCTTCTGGCGCGAGACGCCCTCCTGCGGTACGACAGAGGCATGACTGGACACATCGCACAGGCAGAGGTCATCGTCGACGCACCGCCGCGTGCCGTCTGGGGCGCCCTGACGGAGCCGGACCGGGTGAGGTCGTGGATGGCCGGCACCACCCTCACCACCGACTGGCAGGTGGGCAGTCCGATCACCTGGCAGGGCGAGATGGAGGGCAAGCCCTACGAGGACAAGGGCGAGGTGCTCGAGGTCGAGGAGGGCCACCGTCTCTCGATGACGCACTACAGCCCGCTCATGGGCCGGGAGGACCGGCCCGAGAACTACCACACCGTCACCTACACGCTGACCCCGACGAGGGACGGCCGCACCACGCTGGCGCTCGAGCAGGACGGCAACGACTCGCAGGAGCAGGCCGACCAGTTCTCGCAGAGCTGGCAGGGCATGCTCGAGGCGCTGAAGTCGACCGTCGAGTCGGACTGAGGGCTCCGCGCCTTTACGAGCGGCCCTGACCCACAACGGAATCGGCGCCGACCCGGAGGGGTCGGCGCCGATGGCGTGCGGGGCCGCAGCGGCGCGGGCTCAGCCGAGGCGGGCCTCGAGCGAGATCGGCACGGCCTTGAGCGCCTGGCTCACCGGGCAGTTGGCCTTGGCGTCCTCGGCGGCGGCCTGGAAGTCCTCGGCCGAGATGCCGGGCACGTCACCGACGACGCTGATCACGATCTCGGTGATGCCCGTGCCGGGGACGAACGTGACGTTGGCGGTCGTGTCGAGCGTCGTCGGGGGCGTGCCGGCCTGCGCGAGACCGTTCGACAGCGCCATCGAGTAGCACGAGGAGTGCGCGGCGGCGATGAGCTCCTCGGGGCTCGTCCTGCCGTTCGACGACTCCGCCCGCGAGGGCCAGTTGACGTCGTAGGTGCCGATGCCCGAGCTCTCGAGGCTGACCTGGCCGGAGCCCTCGAAGAGCGAGCCCTCCCAGTGCGTGCTGGCGGTGCGAGTGGTGCCCATGCCTTGCTCCTTCGCTGTGCTGTCGACTCGGCCGGACGGTCGCCGGCCTCCGAAGAGGGAACGAGAGCAGCCTTGCCCGCTGTTCCCCGGGAGGCAAGGGGTTCGCCTGTCGAGACGGCCCGGCGGGGCGGTCAGCGAGCGGCGAGCGACGCGTCGTAGAGCGCCTTCTTGGACAGCCCCGTGCGCGCCGCGACGTCGGCGGCGACGTCCTTGAGCCGCTCCCCCTCCTTCACCCGCGTGCGGATGCCGGCCACGGCCTCCTCGAGGGAGGGCACCACCCGCTCGGCACCGGCCACGACGACGGTGATCTCGCCCTTGACGCCGCCCTCGGCCCACGCGACGAGCTCGTCGAGCGTGCCGCGTCGGACCTCCTCGTACGTCTTCGTCAGCTCGCGGCACACGGCGGCCCGCCGGTCGGGACCGAAGGCGTCGCGCATCGCGGCGAGCGTCTCCGGGAGCCGGTGCGGCGCCTCGAAGAAGACGATGGTGCGCCGCTCGTCGGCGACCTCGGCGAGGACCTTGGCCTTCTCGCCCGGCTTGCGCGGGAGGAAGCCGTCGAAGCAGAAGCGGTCGACCGGGAGGCCCGAGACCGCCAGCGCCATGAGGACCGCGCTCGGTCCGGGGACGCACGTGACGCGTACGCCCGCGTCGACCGCAGCGGCGACGAGACGGTAGCCGGGGTCGGAGACGGACGGCATACCGGCGTCGGTGACCACGACGACGCGCTCGCCGGCGACGAGCCGGGCGACGAGGTCGGGCGTCCGGGCGGCCTCGTTGTGCTCGTGGTAGCTGACGACCGACCCGGTCGGGGTCACGGCGAGGTCGGTGAGCAGGCGGCGCAGACGACGGGTGTCCTCGGCCGCGACGACGTCTGCGGTGGCGAGCTCCTGCCCCAGTCGGGGGGCCGCGTCCCGTGGGTCGCCGATCGGGGTGGCCGCGAGGACGAGGGTGCCGGTGGTCATGCCGTCATCCTCGCAGGGCACCGACGCGCCCCGTCACGACCGCGCGTCACCACAACCCGCCAGGTGGCGGCTCGTCGAGGTCACGAGCCGCGGACGACCCCGACAACCGTCCACGTGGTGGACTTCGGTGTCCACGAGATGGTCCCCATCGTGGACTCGAAACGCCGACGAAACCTCGACGCGGTACGACAGACCCATGACGAGCCAGGGCCCCGCCACGACCGAGCAGCTCCTCGAGGCCGACCGACGCGAGCCGAACGCCGCGACGTTCGCCTCCGGAGTCTCGTCGGCGCAGCAGCACGCCGCCCTCCGCGCGTCCGTGCGCCAGCTGGGCGCGCTGCTCGGCGAGGCCCTCGAACGCCACGAGGGAGCCGACCTGCTCGCCCTCGTCGAGAAGGTGCGTGGGCTGGCCCGCGAGCCCGAGGACGACGAGCTGCGCGCGCTCCTCGAGGGCGTCGACGCCCCGACCGCCGTCGTGCTGGCCCGGGCCTTCACGGCCTACTTCCAGCTCGTCAACGTCACCGAGCAGCTGCACCGCTGGCAGGAGCTGAGCGCGGTCGAGCAGACCCCGCTGGCAGCGACGGTCGGACGGATCGGGGACGCGCTCGAGGCCGGGAGCCTCGAGCGCGCCGAGCTCGAGTCGATCCTCGCCCGACTGGAGTACCGCCCCGTCTTCACCGCGCACCCCACCGAGGCGACGCGACGCACCGTCCTCAACCTGCTCCGGCGGATCGCCGTGACCGTCGACGAGCTCGAGGACCCGCGCCGACCCGTCTCCGACGGGCCGCGTGCCGAGCGCCGGCTGGCCGAGCTCGTCGACATGATGTGGCAGACCGACGAGCTGCGGATCGTCCGGCCCGAGCCGACCGACGAGGCCCGCACGGCCATGCACACGCTCCGCTTCCTGGCCGACCAGGTGGTGCCCGACCTGCTCGCCGAGCTCGACCGGACGCTCGCCGGCATCGGCGTCGAGCTGCCACCGTCGGCCCGGCCGCTGCGCTTCGGCGCCTGGGCCGGCGGCGACCGCGACGGCAACCCCAACGTCACGCCCGAGGTGACCCTCGCGGTCATCGGCATGCAGCACGACGCCGGCCTCGCCGAGCTCGTCGAGAAGCTCGACCACATGCTTCACGAGCTGTCGTCGTCGACCCGCTTCGTCGAGGTCAGCGACGCCCTCCGCGAGAGCCTCGAGCGCGACGCCGAGGCCCTGCCGGTGACGTATGCCGCGGTGCGCCGGCTCAACGCGGAGGAGCCCTACCGCCTCAAGCTCAGCTTCGTGCGCGTGCGGCTGCTGCGCACGCGCGACCGCCTCACCCACGGGACCGCGCACGAGCCCGGCCGCGACTACGCAGGCTTCGACGAGCTGCTCGACGACCTCGTCCTCATGCGCGACTCGATGCTCGCGGCCGGTGACACGCTGACGGCGGACGGTGCGATCCTGCGCCTCATCCGCGCGGCCGTCGCCACCGGCACCGGCCTCGCGACGCTCGACGTGCGCGAGCACAGCGCGAAGCACCACGCCGCCCTCGCCGACCTCTACGACCGCATCGGCGGCCTGGACACGCCCTACAACGAGCTCGACCACGCCGCACGCATCACGGTGCTGTCCCGCGAGATGGCCTCGCGCCGTCCGCTCACCGGTGTCGGCGTCCACGACGTCGGCGACGCCGCGCAGGCGTCCCTGTCACTCATGGCGGCGATCGTGAGAGCGCTCGACACCTACGGCCCCGAGGCGATCGAGACCTACATCGTGTCGATGACCCACGACGTCGACGACCTCTTCGCCGTCGTCGTGCTGGCCCGTGAGGCAGGCCTCGTCGACACGGGCACCGACTCGACGCCGGCCAGCGCGCGCATCGGATTCGCGCCGCTCTTCGAGACCGTCGCCGAGCTCGAGGCCGCCGGACCGCTCCTCGACGCACTGCTGTCCGACCCGTCGTACCGCCGTGTCGTCGCGGCCCGCGGGGACGTGCAGGAGATCATGCTCGGCTACTCCGACTCCTCGAAGGACGCCGGGATCGCCGCCTCGCAGTGGCAGATCCACCGGGCCCAGCGCGCCCTGCGCGACGTCGCCCGCCAGCACGGCGTCGTCCTGAGGCTCTTCCACGGCCGAGGCGGTTCGGTCGGACGTGGCGGCGGCCCGACCGGCGAGGCGATCCTCTCCCAGCCCTACGGCAGCCTCGACGGCCCGATCAAGATCACCGAGCAGGGCGAGGTCATCAGCGACAAGTACACGCTGCCCGGACTCGCGCGATTCAACCTCGAGGTCGCCCTCGCCGCGGTGCTCGAGGCCTCGGTCCTGCACCGGAGGTCCCTGCTCCCCCAGGACGTCCTCGACGGCTGGAACGGCACGATGGACCTCGTCGCGGGTCGTGGCCAGGACGCCTACCGCTCCCTCGTGCGCGGCCCCGGGCTCGTGCCCTTCTTCGTGTCGGCGACGCCGGTCGACGAGCTGGGCAAGATGAACATCGGCTCGCGGCCCTCCAAGCGACCCGGCGGCGAGGGCGGGCTCGAAGACCTCCGCGCCATCCCGTGGGTCTTCGGCTGGACCCAGTCGCGGATCATCCTGCCGGGCTGGTTCGGCGTCGGCTCCGGTCTCGCCGCGGCTCGCGAGGACGGCCGCGAGAAGACGCTGCGCGAGATGTACGGCTCGTGGGCCTTCTTCCGCACGTTCCTGTCCAACGTCCAGATGACGCTCGCGAAGTCGGACCTCGACATCGCCGCCGGCTACGTGCGGGCCCTCGTGCCCGACGACGTGGCCGGGGTCTTCGACACGATCCGCGAGGAGCACGCGCGGACGGTCGAGGAGGTGCTGCGGGTCACGGGTCAGAAGGAGCTGCTCGAGGCGGCCCCCGTCCTGCGGCGCACGCTCGACCTGCGCGACAGCTACCTCGCCCCGCTCCACGCGCTGCAGACCTCGCTCCTCGCCCGGTCGCGCGCGGTGCCCGACGACGTCGAGCCGGATGCGGACGTGCAGCGCGCACTGCTCCTGACGATCAACGGCATCGCCGCTGGCCTGCGCAACACCGGCTGACCCCCGACCACACTCGAGTGAGCGCCCGACCACACTCGAGTGAGCGCCTAACCCCAACTCCGCGGGCGGTCTCAGATCGTCTGCGCAACACGGATGTCGTGTGGGACGGGGCGCTCACTCGTGTGGGACGGGGCGCTCACTCGACTGCGTGTGGTCGCGTATGCCGTCGGCCCCGACGAGCGCACCGGCCCGGTCAGCCGGTGGCGGGGTCTCCCACGGCGCGGAGCATCCGGGCCGCCTGCTCGCGCATGACCTCGCGCAGCTCCGGCGGGTCGAGCACGGTCATCTCCCACGGCAGGGCACCCAGGTGCATCGCCATCGCGCCGAGGTGGTTGCCGCCGGCCTCGAAGATGCAGCGGTCGGGGCCGTCTGCCGTGACCGTGCCGACCGATGGCGGGACCTGCTGGTCCACCGACGACTTCGGCGCCTCGATGCGCACTCGGGCGACGTGGTCGTACGCGTCGCGGCTGATCGCCCGCTGCACGTGCTCGGCGGCGTCGGGCGCGTCGTCGCGCGGGCGGAAGCGCCAGCCGCGGGTGTCGGCATCGGCCATCCGGTCGAGCCGGAAGGTGCGCCAGTCCTCGCGGTCGAGGTCGTAGGCGAGCAGGTACCAGCGGCGTCCGGTGGCGACGAGGCGGTAGGGCTCGACGCGGCGTTCCCCCGAACCGCGCGGGCCGGCATACGCGAAGGTGACCCGCTCCGTCTCGCGGCAGGCACGCGCGAGCAGCAGGAGGGTCGCCGCATCGACCGGCGCGGCGCCACCGTCGAGCGTCACGGTGGCCTCGTGGATGGCCTCGACCTGCGCGCGTAGCCGCCCCGGCAGCACCTGGTCGAGCTTGGCGAGCGTGCGCACCGCTGCCTCCCCGAGCCCTTCGACCGTGCCACCGGCCGCGAGCCGGAGGCAGACGGCGACGGCGACGGCCTCGGTGTCGTCGAGCAGGAGCGGTGGCAGGCGTCGCCCGGCGCCGAGCTGGTAGCCGCCACCGGCTCCGTGGGCGGCGTTGACGGGGTAGCCGAGGTCGCGCAGCCGCTCGACGTCGCGGCGCACGCTCCGGGTCGTGACGCCCAGGCGGTCGGCGAGCTCGGTGCCGCTCCAGACGGGTCGGCTCTGGAGCAGGTCGAGCAGGCGCAGCACGCGGGCCGTCGTGCCGGAGCCGCTGTCGGACGTCGTGGACATGGCTCGAGCATGACAGCCTCTGCGGACAGGAACTGTCCTATATGGCTGGGAGGGTCGAGCCATGACCACGACACAGACCTCCATCGACTGGACCTCGGCCCTCGTCGACCAAGCCGCCCGGCACTGGACCAACCAGCTGCGCCCCCGCCTCGAGGGACTGACCGACGAGGAGTACCTCTGGGAGCCGACTCCCGGCGCGTGGAACGTCCACCCGCGCGGACAGGGCACGACCGAGATCCAGGGCGGCAGCGGTGCGCTCACCATCGACTTCGCCCACCCCGAGCCCGTCCCCGCACCCGTCACGACCATCGCCTGGCGGCTCGCGCACATCGTCGTCGGCGTCCTCGGCGCCCGGGTGCACAGCCATTTCGGCGGCCCCGAGGTCGACTACCTCACCTTCGACTACGCCGGCACCGCCGACGAGGCCCTGGCCCAGGTCGACGCGGCCTTCGCCGCCTGGACCGCAGGCGCCCGGGGCTGGGACGAGGCCGCGCTCGCCGAGCCGTGCGGACCGAGCGAGGGCCCCTGGGCCGAGCACCCGCGCGTCGAGCTCGTCCTCCACATCAACCGTGAGCTCATCCACCACGGCGCAGAGATCGCGCTGCTCCGTGACCTCTACGCCCACCGCAACGACTGAGAGAAGGACCAGACATGGCAGCCCACGTCCCACCCGTCGCCGACGAGCGCGAGAGTCTCATCGCCTACCTCGACCAGCAGCGCGACGCCTTCGCCACCGTCGCCTTCGGCCTGACCGAGGAGCAGATCCGACTCGCACCGACCGCCGGCACCCTCAGCATCGGCGGCCTCGTCAAGCACGTCACCACGTGCGAGCGCGGCTGGACCGAGCGCATGGCTGCGGCGCCCGAGGCGCCGGCCCCGCCGGACCGGTCCCTCGAGGAGCAGGCCACCGCCTGGGGCGACGACTTCCGCGTCACCGACGGTGACTCACTCGAGTCGCTCCTGGCCGCGCTCGCCGCCCAGGGCGACACGACCCGCGAGGTGCTCCGCCGGGCCGACCTCGGAGCCGCCGTGCCGGTGCCGCGCGACGCCCCGTGGTTCCCCCAGGACGTCGACGCGTGGTCGGTGCGTTGGGTCGCGATGCACCTCGTCGAGGAGCTCGCCCGGCACGCCGGGCACGCAGACATCGTCCGCGAGTCGATCGACGGCGCGACGACGTACGAGCTCGTGGCCGCCCGGGAGGGCTGGCCCGAGACGCCGTGGCTCACACCGTGGAGGCCGGCCGAGCGGAGCAGCGCCTGACGCGAGTTCCGTTGCAGCACAACGCTTGCAGCACAAAGGCGAAGGGCCCTTGGGAGTATGAGTCTCAAGGGCCCTTCTGGTTGATCGGTCGATGATGACGCTCCCGATCGACTTCTCGTCGTCTCCGGTCCCGGCCGCCTCGTCACCCGGCTGCCGCAGTGGGTTGCCCCACCGTGTGGACCCTCGTCTCCGAGTCGTCCCGCTCTCCCCGAGGGGAGGGCGTGAGAGATTTCTATCCCGCAGCGACGGGGTCCGCAAGGGCTTTCGCGAAACATTTCGGCGGTCCACAGGCGGGCGGCGTGTCGTCCACAGGAAGGCCCCGTTTCTCCACCGGTTGTACGCGTCGGTGCACAGCTTGTGCACCACCCCTGTGGACGGCGGGGGCTCAGTCGCCGGCCCCGGCCGACTCGTCGAGAACGGCCCGCAGGAGAGCCACCCCCGCCGCCGCGTCCCGGGCCCGCTCGCGGTCCCCGGCGGCGGCGTACGCGGCCTCCGCCTCGACGAGCGACCGCACCTCGGCGACCACGAGCGAGCGCTCGGTGGCGTCGTCGAGCCGACGACGCTCGGCCTCCGTCACCCCGAGCCCGACAGCCGCACCGGCCACGTCGGCCGACGTCGCGACGGTGTGGCCGTCGTCGACGGGCACGGCCTCGGCGTTCTCGATCGCGGCCACGGCGGTGCGCAGCACGCTGGCGGCTGCCCGGTCGCGCTCGCGCATGGCCGTCGTCAGACGGGAGCGCAGGACGGTGCGGAGTGCCGATGACATGCCGAGACGGTATGCCGCTGCCTACCCTGTGCGCCAAGGAGTTTCGCCCCGAATGAGCTCAGCCCGGCGCACGAAGGCGCTCTCGGAAGAAGTCGCGGACAGCCGCGACGGCCTCCGGGTGCTTGTGGTCCGTGAGCGTCGCATGGTCGTGGCCGTCGAGCTCGACCGCGATGAAGCCGTCGCCGAGCTCACGACGCAGCGTCTCGAACCGCGTCCCCGTGGCCCAGTCCCCGCGGTAGCGGACACCGAGCACCGGACACCCCTGCGCGACGCGGCGTCGCACCACCTCGAGGTCCGCAGCCGCCAGGTTGATGTCTGCGGCCCGCCGCCGTCCGAGCGGCAGCGGTGTCGCCGGCTGGGCGACGACGGGCGCCACCACGACGGGGTCGACCATCATCGCGAGCGCGAAACCACCGGTCACGCACATGCCGATCGCCCCCACTCCCGGGCCGCCCGCGCGGAGGTGCAGGTCCCGCGCCAGGGCACGCAGCCACCCGGCAAGCGGTGCCGTGCGACCCGTCGCGAACATCGTGAACTCGCGGGTGACGCAGAGCCGCGGCACGACTCGCAGGGCCTCCCACGTGTGCGGTGGCGCGTGCGACGAGCCGAACAGGTGCGGCATCGTCACGGTGAAGCCGTCCTCGACGAGCTCGTCACCCAGCTCGATGACCTCCGGGGTCAGGCCCGGGCTCTCGTGCACGACGACGATCCCGGGCCCCTCGCCACGTTCGTAGACGGGGTAGGCGAAGCCGTCCGCGGTGAACTCCCCGCCTGCCCAGCCCGCCAGCAACGACATGCAAGGACCCTACGGCGGTCGGCGCTCCCGTGGGCCGAGTCCACCGCGCGACTACAGTGACGCCATGTCGAGCGACGCCGGTGCGGCACCGACCGAGGCCCCCGCCCACGGCGGCAGCGCCCTCCCGCGGTTCCTGTCCCGGCCGTCGCCACGGGACCCGGCCCCCGTCACCGACCCGGCCGAGCGGCGCGGTCTCCGCTGGGAGACGGTCCTCGTGCTCGGGGTCAGCCTCGGGTCATCGGCCGTCTACGCCGTCCTCAGCATCATCGAGAAGCTGACCCGCCCGGTCCCGCTGTCACAGCAGACGACGGCGATGAACCAGTCGGCCACGCCGGGACGTCCGTGGCTCGACCTCGCCTACCAGCTCGCCGGCATCGTCCTGCCCCTCGTCGCCGTCGCCCTGGCGCTATACCTGCTCAACCACGTCCGGAGGCCGGCCGTCGACGTGCGCGCCGGCCACTTCGTCGGCCTCGACCGCCGCGAGCCCGGCCGTGACCTCCTCCGCGGGCTCGGGCTCGCCGCCGTCATCGGCATCCCGGGGCTCGGCTTCTACTTCCTCGCCAAGGCGATCGGCATCAACACCCAGGTCTCGGCCGCCAACCTCGAGGCGGTGTGGTGGTCGGCTCCCGTGCTCGTCCTCGCGGCCGTCGAGAACGCCCTCCTCGAGGAGGTCATCATGGTCGGCTACCTCTTCACGCGGTGGCGCCAGACCGGATGGTCGTGGCCGCTCGTCATCGGGCTCTCGGCGCTGATCCGTGGCAGCTACCACCTCTACCAGGGCTTCGGCGGCTTCGCCGGCAACATCGTCATGGGGCTCGTCCTCGGCCTCGTCTTCGTGCGCACCCGGCGCGTCATGCCGCTCGTCGTGTGCCATGCCGTGCTCGACACCGTGGCCTTCGTCGGCTACTCCGTGCTGCGGTCGCGCGGGGTCTCGATCTGACCGCCCCCGCCGGCCGCCGTCGGAGCGCCGCGCGGCCCACCCAGCCCCACTGCATACGATGTCGCCCATGAACTCGGCCAGACAGGTGCGCGCTCGCCTGCTCGGGGACCCGGCCGACGACTACCGGCTGACCCGCCGCACCGCCGGACGCATCGCGTGGCTCGGCTGGGCCGGGCCGCTCTTCTTCATGCTCGTCGGTGGCTTCATGCGCTTCTGGCACATCGGCGCCCCGCACCAGCTGATCTTCGACGAGACGTACTACGTCAAGCAGGGCTGGTCGATGGTCCTGTACTGGTTCGAGATGAAGAACGACGACGTGCTGCAGGAGGCCAAACAGGTCGACCAGCACTTCACCGCCAACGACCCGATGGTCTACGGCACCGAGGGCGACTTCGTCGTCCACCCACCCGTCGGCAAGTGGCTCATCGGCTGGGGCGAGGCGCCGTTCGGCATCCTCAACTCCTTCGGCTGGCGCTTCGCCGTCGCGCTCGCCGGCACGATCTCGATCTTCATGCTCGGTCGCATCGCTCGTCGGCTCTTCCGCTCCGACCTCCTCGGCACCGTCGCGGCCGCGCTCCTCGCCTTCGAGGGCCATCACTTCGTCCACTCGCGCACCGGCCTGCTCGACATCTTCGTCATGTTCTTCGGGCTCGCAGCTTTCGGCGCGCTGCTCATCGACCGCGACATGGCGCGGGAGGTGCTGGCCCGCACGGTCGGTGACCGCGCCCGGGCCGCGACCTCGTGGATGGGGCCGTGGCTCGGCTGGCGTCCGTGGCGGTGGGTCGCCGGCATCATGCTCGGGCTCTCGGCCGGCGTGAAGTGGTCGGGCCTCTACTTCCTCGTCTTCTTCGGGGTGCTCACCGTGCTCTGGGACGTCGGGGCCCGCCGGGCCGCCGGCGTGCGCGGCTGGTCGGCCGGCGGCATCGTCAAGGACGGGCCGTACGCGTTCGTGCAGCTCGTCGTCGCCGCCGTCGTCACGTACGTCGCGAGCTGGACCGGCTGGATCCTCACCAAGGGCGGCTCGTTCCGCACGTGGGCGCAGAACAACCCCGACACCGACTACGGCTGGCTGCCCGACTGGTGGCGCTCCCTCTGGGCCTACCACCAGCAGATGTACGCCTCGACGCAGGCGATCACGAGCTCGCACCCGTACCAGACCAACCCGTGGTCCTGGCTCATCCAGGGGCGGCCCACCTCGTTCTTCTACGAGGGCCCGAAGAAGGGCGCCGACGGCTGCATCGTCGACCAGTGCAGCAAGGCGATCACCTCGATCGGCACCGTCTCGATCTGGTGGGGCGCGACGCTCGCGATCTTCGTCCTGCTCTTCATGTGGGCGCTGCACCGCGACTGGCGCGCCGGCGCGATCCTCTGCGCCCTCTTCGCCGGCTACCTGCCGTGGTTCTTCCTCGGTGACCGGACGATCTACTCCTTCTACGAGGTCGCGTTCGTCCCCTACGCCGTGCTCGCCTGCGTCTACGTCCTCGGGCTCGTCGTCGGCGGCCGCGACGCCTCCCTGACACGCCGCCGTGTCGGCTACGGGCTCGTGGGTGCGTTCGTGCTCGTCACCATCGGCCTCTTCGCGTTCTTCCACCCGATCTACGTCGCCGACGTCATCCCGTTGTCGGAGTGGCAGGCTCGGATGTGGTTCCCCAGCTGGGTCTGAACCCGCGCGGGCCGGCCGTCGCCAAGGTGGGACGTCTGCCGGAGGCGCCGGTCCTCGGCCGCAACCGGTCAGTGCACGATCCGGACGTTCGGGGCAGAACGGTCTACCCTGAACGGTGCACCACCGTTCATCTGACCCATCCCTCGGACCCACCGTCTGCTAGAGGTACGGCCGGCGCCCACGCCCGTTTCGGGAGCAGGTGAGGAGACCCCTCATCTGCGGACGAGAGCGCGGAAGACCGCTCCCCAGAAGCGCGCTGTCCCTTCTCAAAGGAGTCCTGATGACGTTCTCTCCCCTAGGCCGAGCTCACGCGCCAGTCGCGGCGGCGGTCGGCCTCCTCGCCCTCCTCGCTGCGTCGGGGCCGACCACGGCCTCACATCCCCTCGTCGCGGACGCGGGTGCGGTGTCCGAGGTGCACCCGGTCGCAGCCCGATCGCACCCCGCCACGGCCACGCCGGTCGAGCACCTCGTGGTCATCTACCAGGAGAACGTCTCCTTCGACCACTACTTCGCCACCTACCCGCAGGCCGTGAATACCGCCGGTGAACCCTCGTTCCGACCGGCACCCGGCACGCCGAGCGTCAACGGGCTGGGCGTCTCCCTGCAGTCGCCCAACAACCCCAACTCCGTCCAGCCGTTCCGTCTGGCCCGATCCCAGGCACAGACCTGCGACCAGGACCACAACTACAAGGACGAGCAGCTGGCCTTCGACCACGGGCTGATGGACAAATTCGTCGAGACCGTCGGCCGAGGTGCCGGCGTCTGCGCCGACTACGGCCACGGCAAGGGTCTGGTCATGGGCTACTACGACGGCAACACCGTCACGGCGCTCTGGAACTACGCGCAGCACTTCGCGATGAGCGACAACCACTTCAGCAGCACCTTCGGGCCCTCCACGCCTGGTGCCATCAACCTCGTCTCGGGGCAGACCCACGGGTTCAGCCCGGACGGCGGGGCGGTGCCGGCCGCCAGTGGCACCATGATCGGCGACCCCCAGCCGAAGGGCGACATCTGCGACACCCGCGACACCAGCTCGTCGGTGGACCCCCGCAATCGAAACATCGGCGACCTGCTCAACGCCCAAGGAGTCAGCTGGGGCTGGTTCCAGGGAGGCTTCGCCGACTGCGCGGCCTCGCACACCGACGCCGGCGGGGTCGTGAGCAAGGACTACATCCCGCACCACGAACCGTTCCAGTACTACGCCAGCACGGCGAACCCCGACCACACGCGTCCGACGTCGACGGCCGAGATCGGACACGCCGGACCCGCCAACCACCAGTACGACCTGACCGACTTCTGGTCCGCCGTGCGAGCTCACAGCCTGCCGTCGGTCAGCTTCCTCAAGGCGGCCGCCTACCAGGATGGGCACGCCGGATACTCCACGCCGCTCGACGAGCAGCGCTTCCTCGTCGAGACGCTCAACCAGCTCCAGAAGTCGTCCCAGTGGGAGCACACCGCCGTGGTCATCGCCTACGACGACAGCGACGGCTGGTACGACCACCAGATGTCGCCGATCGTCAACCAGTCCCGGGAGGCCAATGATGCGCTGACCGGGCCCGGCGCCTGCGGCACCAACCCCGCCCGGATCGCCGGCGGCTACCTGGACCGGTGTGGCTACGGTCCACGGCAGCCGCTGCTCGTCATCTCGCCGTTCGCCAAACGCAACTACGTCGACCACTCGGTCACCGACCAGACCTCGATCCTCAGGTTCATCGAGGACAACTGGAACACCGGGCGGGTGGGCAACTACTCCTTCGACGAGAAGGCCGGACCCCTGACCAACCTCTTCACCTTCCGGACCCCCGGAGACGACGGCCACGGCGCCCGCGCCCCGCGCCTCACACTCGACCCGGAGACCGGTCAGCCCAAGGCCCTGTGACGAGCCCGTTCCGTGGGTGAAGCCGAGGGGAGCCGTCGCTCCGTCTCCTCCCGAATCCCCATCCACAGATGGCAGAAGGCCGGACGACGAACATGTCCGGCCTTCTGCCATGTGTGGAGCTGAGGGGATTCGAACCCCTGACCTTCTCATTGCGAACGAGACGCGCTACCAACTGCGCCACAGCCCCTTGGTGCGAAGGAACGATAACACCACGCCGACCGGCATACCCAATCGACCCGCGCCCGCAGAGCGTGGTGGATCGTCGGCATCCAGCGCCGGCAAAGCACCGCGACTAGGACGTCGCGGACGCCCTCGGCGTCGCCGCTGACGGCGTCGGCGCCGTGGACGTCTCAGACCCAGAAGGGCTTGGCGAGGGCGTCGGCTTGCCGGCCTCGGCGATGGCCTTCTCGAGCGCGGCGACCGTCGCGGCATCGACCGTCCCGGTGGCCGGGACGTCGAGCTCGGCCTGGAACTTCTTGAGCGCCTCCGTCAGGGCAGGTGTCCACTGTCCGTCGACGGGACCGTCCCAGAAGCCGGCGAGCTTGAGGGTCTGTTGCACGGCGGCCGTCGACGCGAGCTCCTCCTGCGCGGCCGCGCCTCCCTTGGCCTGCAGGTCGGACTGGAGGGCCTCCTGCGTCGCCTTGTCGACCGTGCCGGTGACCGGCAGTCCGTGGGCCTTCTGCAGCGCCTGCACGGCGTCGACCGTCGACGGCCCGTACACGCCGTCGACCTTGCCGGTGAAGTACCCGGCCTCGCTGAGGGACTTCTGCAGCGTGGCCGTGTAGTCGTGCACCGCCGTCTGGGCGGACTTCTGCGCCTCGTCGGTCAGACACCCTGCGTCGGCGAACAGGGCCAGCCACGACATCTCGAGCGCCACTGCGGCGGCGTTGAACTGCTGGGAGGCCTGGCGCAGGGGCGTCTGAGCGCCGATGCCCTGCTGGGCTGCCGTGAACTCGGTCTCTGCCTGCGTGACCCGGTTCACCGTCGCCGGCGGAACGGTCGGTGTCGGGCTCTGGCTCGCCGCCGGGGTCGTGGCGCTCGACGATGACCCAGCCGTGGTGTTCCCCGCGGCCGCGGCTGCCTGGGCGGCCGCCAGCTCCTGCTCTGCCGTCACCACCGCAGCCTGGGCGTCGACCGCGGCCGTGGCGGCTGCGGTGGCGTCCGCACGCGGCTGCTCGAGGTCGGCACCTGCCGTCTGCACGTCCCCCACCGTCGGGGCCGTCGCCGTCAGCACGTCCCCGTAGCGGTCGACCGCCGTGACGTAGTCGGCCGCCGTGGTGCAGAAGTGCGCCGCTGCCGCCGCGGCGTCCGTCCGTGCCCTGGCCAGCGCTTGCTCCTTGACGGACACCCGCGCATCGGGCAGTGCCGTCCCGGTGCTGCAGGCGGCAAGCGCCATCGCGATCGCCACCGCGCAGCCCCCGACGCGGACCCGACTCCGGCGACGCGCGCCGGACGGACGCCCTCCGACCCCAGTGCGGTCGGAGGTGTCGGACGGGCCGGTCAGGGGCAGCACGGCGGCTCACCCACGTCAGGCCAGCGCCTTGGCCTTGAGAGCGTCGAACTCGTCCTGGGTGATGGTCCCGGAGTCGAGCAGCCCCTTCGCGCTGGCGATCTGGGCCGACGGGCTCTCCGCCGCCTGCGAGCCGGCCGCCTGACGGATGTACTCGTCCTGCTGGGCCTTCATCTGGGCCATCTCCGTCATCTGACGCTCGGTCATGCTGCGCCCACGGGCGATGAGGTAGATCAGCGCGCCCAACCAGGGCACGAGGATGAGCAGAACGGCCCAGCCCGCCTTGCCCCAGCCGCTGAGCTCGCGGTCACGGAACAGGTCGAAGATGCACCGGAACCACACGGTGATCGCGGCGATCCAGATGAAGAACCAGAAGCTCCACAGCAAGACGTCCCAGAAGTTGTTCGTGATGTTGTCCATGTCAGTCCCCTCGGTGCGGTGTAGCGGTGATCAGGGCGCTGACGTGCGCCGTTGACCTCAGCCTGCCCACGGAGCCGGCGAGGTGCCTCAACCGCTGAGGGTGAACCGTTCCGACGAAAACCGGCTGGAACTGCCGGCCTCCCCCAGCGTGCCCGGCCTCACGTTCCCCCCGACGTGCTGTCCGGGGCTGCCATCTCACGTGCTCTTTCATACTTTGGGGGTGATGTTCACCCCGCGCTCAACCGTGACGGTGGGATCGGTGGGAGGGCTCTCGTGGGGCCCCGGGCGGCGAGTGGACCGAATGACACCGTTCGCTCGGGGCAGCACGACACCGGACAGAAGCCACACGAGAGACAGGGCATCGGTGATGGGTTCCGACACAAGTTCCAGGCCGGGCGTCAGCGTCGGTCCCACCAGCGAGTTCAGCTTGTTCTTCCACGTCAAGCCGGGACACGGTGAGGCTCTCCACCAGGCCCTTCGGGACCTGCAGGACGCGCCCGGCTACCGGCCCGGCGACTACGAGATGCCGATCGCCTCCATCCACGAGGCACGCTTCGTCCCCTTCGACGACGACACGCGGCTTCTCTTCGCCACGAGCTTCGACGGGCCCTGGGACGCGTACATGGAGGACTTCGCGTCGAAGCCGCTCAAGCTCTTCGACTCGATCTTCCAGCACGTCGTGGGCTACGAGGGGCTCCCGTCGTTGCAGGCGGTCAAGGACTTCATCCTCAATGCCCAGCAGACCGCCGGTGGCTACGCCCGCAACTACGGCGGCACGGTGAAGCAGATCCGGAAGGCCATCACGGTCAACGACGCGTTCCAGGAGGTCCTCGACGACCCCGGGGCAGCCGACGCCTTGCAGCACCCAGCGCTGCGACCGCTGCTCGACGTGGCCGCGGACTAGTCGACAGCCCTACCTCGGGAGCGAATGCATGTCCGACCACATCTCCGGCCCGCGCGCGCTGGCCGAGCCGATCGCCGACATCACCGACGTGTACGCCTTCCCGAGCCCGCAGCGGCCCGGACGTCTGGTGCTCGTCATGAACACGCTGCCGTTCGCCCAGCCCGGCGATCACTTCTCGGACGGGCTCATCTACCGGTTCCGCCTGCGCCAGCTCACGGCCCGCGCCGGCGGCGGCCCCAGACTGTTCGACATCGCCGAGCGCGAGGTCACGGTCGACGTCGTCTTCGACGAGCCGGACGCGGAGGGTCCGCACGCGCAGGACGGCGTGGTCCGCACCTCGGGCGGCGTCAGCCAGTCGTTCCGTGCCGGGGAGCGGAGCGGCGGCTCCACCGACCCGTTGCGCGTCTTCGCCGGCGTCCGCTGGGACCCGTTCTTCATGGACGCTCCTGCCGCGTTGAAGACCATCGCCACCGGGGAGCTCAGCTTCGCGCAGCCCGGGACCATCTTCCTCGACGGCAAGAACGTCCTCAGCATCGTCGTCGAGCTCGACGTGGCTACCCTCCTGGGCGCGGATGTCGCTCTCGTGGGCGTCATCGCGGAGACCCTGACCCGCGGCAGGTTGAACGTCCGCATCGAGCGCGTCGGCCGGCCCGAGGTCAAGAACCTCATGCTCGCACCGAAGCAGTTCGACCAGGTCAACCGCGACCTCGAGATCCGCGACCTCTACAACATGGAGGACGGTTTCCACCTCGCCGAGGGGTACAAGGGCGCCTACCGGGCTCGACTGGACGCCAACCTCGCCTTCTGGGACGGCCTCGACGGCAAGGCGGACTGGTCGGTCGACGAGAGCGGAGCGCATGCCCTCCGCGGGGTCATGCTCGACGACTTCCTCGTCGTCGACGTCAGCAAGCCGTACGCGGAGCGTGGCTCCTTCTTCGAGATCGAGCGAGCACTCATGAACGGGGAGGCGCACCGCACCTGCGGTGGGCGCGCCCTCAACGACGACGTGATGGACACGATCTTCACCCTGCTCGTCACCGCCGGCCTCGGGCCCGCCATCAGCGACGGCGTCGATGGGGCGAGCATGCCTGCCTCGACATCCTTTCCGTATCTCGCCGACCCGAACCCGGAGCCACCTGTGCCGCCGGCGCACATCTAGGTCGGGCCGTGAACCCGCCGACGCCCGCCTCCACCACGAGCGCCTCCCCGGGGGCCGGGACCGCCGAGACGACCGGAGCGCCTGCGGGGCCCCCGCTCGAGATCGACGACATCCAGGGCGGCGCGCTCTACGAGCGGCCCTCGCCGTACGTCGGCACCTACCTGCTCCTCCAGATCCATGACCCCGCCGACGGGCGGGAGCTCATCCGACGGCTGCTCCCTCTCCTGGAGCCGGGGCCGGCCTCCGCAGCACCGCGGTCCGGCGCCTGGTTGACCGTGGCGTTCACCTACGAGGGCCTCAGGGTGCTCGGTGTCCCGGAGGAGTCGCTGGACAGCTTCGCCCCGGAGTTCCGGGAGGGGATGGCGGCCCGCGCGGCCGAGCTCGGTGACGTCGGCGCGAGCAGCCCCGAGCTCTGGGAGAAGCCCCTGGGCACCCGTGACGTGCACGTCGCGCTGGCCGCGCTCGCCCCCGATGCCGCCGACCTCGAGTCGGTGGTGGCTCGAGCCCGCCACGCGCAGGAGGAGATCCCGGGCGTCGAGGTGATCTGGCGCCAGGACTGCTACCAGCTGCCCACCGGACGCACGTCGTTCGGCTTCAAGGACGGGATCGGACAGCCCGCCGTGGAAGGGGTGGGGACGCCGACCACGAACCGCGGGGAGCCGCCCATCAAGGCGGGCGAGTTCATCCTCGGCTACCCCGACGAGACCGGCGGCCTGGCGCCCATGCCGACCCCTGAGGTCCTTGGCCGCAACGGCACGTACATCGTCTTCAGGAAGCTGCACACCCGCGTCGCCGCCTTCCGCCAGTACCTCCGCGACAAGGCGAGGACCCGTGAGGAGGAGGCCCTGCTCGGAGCCAAGATGGTCGGGCGGTGGCAGAGCGGAGCGCCGCTCGTCCTCTCCCCCGACGAGGACGACCCCGAGCTCGGCAGCGACGCCGGCCGCAACAACGACTTCGGCTACACCTCTGACCTGCGCGGCTTCAAGTGCCCCGCCGGAGCCCATGCCCGACGCGCCAACCCGAGGGACTCGCTCGACCACGAGATGAGCGTCGACGTGCGGCTGCACCGCATGATCCGCCGGGGTACGAGCTACGGTCCGATGCTGCCCGACGGTGTGCTCGAGGACGACGGCGAGGACCGGGGCATCATCTTCGTCTTCGCGGGGGCGCACCTCAAGCGCCAGTTCGAGTTCGTCAAGACGCAGTGGCTCAACGACGGGATCTTCATCGGCGCGCCCGCCGAGAAGGACCCCCTCGTCGGGGCGACCGACGGGTCCGGCGCCTTCACCATCCCGCAGCACCCCATCCGTCGCAGGTTGCCGGACGTCCCGCCCTTCGTGGTCACCCGGGGCGGCGAGTACTGCTTCGCCCCGGGGCTGCGAGCGCTGCGGTGGCTCGCCGAGCTCCCTGAAGACTGATCAACCGAACGAGGAGAGCGCATGTCCGACACGACCGGCACCGACCGCTGGAAGGCCCTTGACTTCGCGCCGCCTCCCCCCGACGAGGACGCAGCCGAGCCCTCCGTGCTCGTCGAGTACGTGGCCGGGGACACCGTCGCCGTGATCACCCTGAACAGGCCGCTCGCCGACAACGCCATCACGACCGAGATGGGCGCACGCCTGACCGAGGTGCTCGAGACGATCGCCGTGCGGCCTTCCATCCGCGTCGCCATGATCACCGGCGCCGGTGAGCGGGCCTTCTCGGTCGGCAGCGACCTGCGCCAGCGCCGGAGCATGACGAAGGAGCAGTGGCTGCGGCAGCGGCAGGACTTCGACCGCACCCTCTACACACTCCGCCAGCTCCGCAAGCCGATCTTCGCCGTCGTCAACGGGATCGCGTACGGCGGCGGGTCCGAGATCGCCCAGAGCACGGACTTCATCATCGCATCGGAGAACGCCACCTTCGGCCAACCCGAGGCCATGATCGGGCTCTCGGCCGGAGGCGGCTCACCGGCGCTGCTCCCCCGCCTCCTGCCACGGGGACGGGCCCTGCAGATGCTCCTGACCGGAGACCCCGTCACGGCGCACGAGGCCCACCGGATCGGGATGGTCAACGAGCTGCACCCGCAGGCGGACCTCATGTCCCGCGCGCTGGCCATCGCGGAGAAGATCGCGAGCAACTCGCCGACCGCCGTCCAGGCCGTCAAACGTGCGGTTCACCTGGGTGAGGGACAGCCGATCGAGCAAGCCGTCGCCATCATGATGGACGCCCACTGGCGCTCGGCCGTGCACCCCGATCGGGTCGAAGGGATCGGCGCCTTCAACGAGAACCGAGACCCCCACTTCCAGGACTCGGACTACTGACCGAGCCGTGATCGACACCCCTGCTCGACCCCCTGATCGACCCCCTGATCGACCCCCTGATCGACGAGGAGCCCACCATGCTGGTTAACGACAGTCTCCGACGAGCCCGGTCCGCGCTGACGATGATCCACCAACAGCCGTTCAACGCCGAGGCCCCACCCGAAGGGCTGACGGGCGACACCACCCCGACGGAGCAGCACTACGTCCGCAGCAACTTCGCACTGCCGGAGCACGACGGCACGCTCGAGATCGGTGGCGCCGTGGGCTCTCCCACGACCCTCACGCTGGACGACCTGCGCGCCCTGCCGTCCGTCGAGCGGGCCGTCACGCTCGAGTGCGCGGGAAACGGGCGGCTCGAGACGCGGCCGCTGCCCGCGGGAGAGCCATGGGGGGCGTATGCCGTCTCCACCGCCGTGTGGACGGGCACCTGGCTGCGCGACGTGCTCGAGCGGACGCAGCCCGATCCCGCCGGCGTGGAGGTCCGTTTCGAGGGCGCCGACAGCGGCTCCTACCTCCTCAACCCGGTGCTCGCCCAGACCGTGAAGTCCGACCTGACGTTCGTCCGTTCGCTGACCCTCGAGCACGCTCTCGACCCGGCGGCGGAGATCCTCATCGCCTACGAGATGAACGGACGCCCGCTCGGTCGCGACCACGGGGCGCCGTTCCGGATCGTCGTACCAGGCTGGTTCGCCGTCGCATCGGTCAAGTGGCTCAAGAGGATCGACGTCGTCACGGAGCCGTTCGAGGGCGAGTTCCAGACCGGGCACTACGTGTACGAGTGGCCGGATCGTCCCCACGAGCGGGTGACGACGATGCGCGTGCGGGCACGCGTCACCGACCCGGCGCCGGGGGCGGTCCTCACGCCGGGCACCCACGTGATCCGCGGGAAGGCCTGGTCGGGCACCGGGCCGGTCACGAACGTCGACCTCAGCTTCACCGGCGAAGGTGACTGGAGCCCTGCCGTGGTCGAGGCCCCCCAAGGGCCGCACCAGTGGCAGAGCTGGGCCTACGAGTGGGACGTCGCCCTGCCGGGGCGGTACAGCATCCGCGCCAAGGCGACCGACGCCGCAGGCAACGAGCAGCCGGACGTCCCACCGTGGAACCGGCTCGGATACGGGAACAACGCCGTCGAGGTGTCCTACGTCGACGTGCGCTGACCGCGCACCCGCGGCCGCCTCGTGGGTAAGGGACGGACATGCCCCACGCAAGGATCGGCGTCTCCGGCTGGCGCTACCCGTCGTGGCGCGGTGATTTCTACCCGAAGGGTCTTCCCCAGCGGCTCGAGCTGACGTATGCCGCCGAGCGGATGACGTCGATCGAGGTGAACGGCTCCTTCTACTCCCTCCAGCGTCCGAGCTCGTATGCCGCGTGGCGGGCTGCCGTGCCCGACGACGTCAACTTCGCGGTCAAGGGTGGGCGCTTCATCACTCACATGAAGGCGTTGCGCGACGTCGAGACCCCGCTGGCCAACTTCTTCGCGAGCGGGGTCCTCGCGCTCGGCCCCCAGCTCGGCCCGGTGCTGTGGCAGCTGCCGGCCCGCATCGAGTTCGACCCGAACCGCGTCCGGAGCTTCCTCCAGCTGCTGCCACGCTCGACGGGCGAGGCCGCGCGGCTGGCCGAGAAGCACGACGACAAGCTCAAGGAGGACCGCATCCTGACGACGTGCGAGGTCGACGTCCCGATGCGGCACGCCCTCGAGCCGCGTCACGACAGCTTCGACACCGAGGAGGCCCGGGCGCTCTGCGCTGAGTACGGCGTCGCCATGGTGATCGCCGACAGCGCAGGCACGTGGCCCGTCATGGACGACGCGACGAGCGACTTCCGCTACGTGCGGCTGCACGGCGAGACCGAGCTCTACGCCAGCGGCTACACGGACGAGTCCCTCGACCGGTGGGCGCGAACCTGCCACCACTGGATGGAGCAGGGGCACGACGTCCACCTCTACTTCGACAACGACGCGAGAGGTCACGCGCCGCACGACGCGGTGGGCCTCGTCCGGCGGCTCGGGCTGTCCACGGTCGCCTGAGCCGTGAACGTAGGTCGATGCGTCCGCGCGGAGACCACGCGGCATACGGTGTCGTCACGAGAGTCCTCGGACGACGGGAGACAGTCATGACCGAGCAGCACGCGGGTGAGGCGCCGTGAACCGCGACGAGCTCCGGGCCGCGCAGGAGCCCCTCAAGGCCCGCTACCGCGAGGACCCGTGCGCGGCCCTGCACCCGGTGTCGGCGAGCGCCGTCTTCGGCGAACCGGTCACGGTCGAGGTGCGCACCGCCGCCGGGGCGGTCCGCGCCGGGCTGCACCCGGCCGCGGGCGGCGACGGGTCCGATGCGTGCTCGGGCGACATGCTCATGGAGGCGCTCGTCGCGTGCGCCGGGGTGACGCTGCACGCCGTGTCGGTCGCGTTCGGCGTCGACCTGCGCGAGGTGGAGGTTCGGGCGGAGGCGACGTTCGACGCGCGCGGCACGCTCGGTGTCGACCGGACGGCACCGGTCGGGGTCCTCGGCCCGAGGGTCGTCGCCGAGGTCACGACGGACGCCGACGACACCACCCTGCAACGCCTCGCGACCGCCACGGAGCGCTACTGCGTCGTCGGCCAGTCGCTCCGGGAGCCACCGACGATCGAGGTGCGGCGCCGGGCGCCGCGGGACCGATAGGTTCGTCGCGTGAGCCGAAGCGTCTACGTCGCCTCGCCCGAGGGCCTGACGGGCAAGTCCGCCGTGGCCCTCGGCCTGCTCGACGCCCTGTTGCGCGAGGTCGGGTCGGTCGGTGTCTACCGCCCGCTGACGACCCTCGGGGGCACCGGTCCCGACGACGAGGTCGACCACATCGTCGAGATGCTCGTCAGCCAGCCCGGCGTCGAGCAGACCTACGAGGAGGCACTCGGAGTCACCTACGCCCAGGCGCACGACGACCCCGACGAGGCGCTGCACGTCATCGTCGAGCGGTTCGGCGCGCTGAGCGCGCGCTTCGAGGTCATCATCGTGCTCGGCTCCGACTACACCGACGTCTCGACGGGCACGGAGCTGTCCTTCAACGCGCGGGTGGCCGCCAACCTCGGCTCGGCCGTCGTGCTCGTCGTGCACGGCCGCGACCGCACGCCCGACCAGATCCGCGTCGCCGCCGACAGTGCCATCACCGAGCTGCGCGCCAACCACGCCCAGACCGTCGCCGTCGTCGCCAACCGCGTCGACCCGGCCGACCTCGACGAGGTGCGGGCCGTGCTCGGCACCCTGCCCTTCCCGGTCACCGCCGCGATCCCCGAGAACCCGCTCCTCTCCGCGCCGAGCTTCCGGGCTCTCGCCGACGCGATCGGGGCGCGGCTCGTCCTCGGCAGCGAGTCGTGGATGGACCGCGACAGTCTCGGGCTCGTCGTCGCGGCGATGAGCCTGCCCAACGTGCTCGCCCGGCTCGGCCCGGACGTCACCGTCATCGCGCCGAGCGACCGCACCGACCTCATCCCGGGCCTCCTGCTCGCCCACCAGTCCGGCACCTTCCCGACCCTGGCGGGGATCATCCTCACCGGCGGCTACCCGATCCCCGAGACGATCTCGCGCCTGTCGGCCGGCGTTCAGCAGGACCTGCCGATCGCCCTCACCGACGACGGCACCTTCCGCACGGCCGAGCGGCTCATGCAGGTGCGCGGGCCGATGACGAAGGGATCGCGCAACAAGATCGAGACGGCACGCCGGCTCTTCTCCGAGAGCGTCGACCAGGCCGCCCTGCTCACCGCCATCGACGTCTCGGCCTCCGAGGTGCGCACGCCGCTGATGTTCGAGTTCCAGCTCATGGAGCGGGCTCGCTCCGACCGCAAGCACATCGTGCTCCCCGAGAGCCAGGACGACCGCATCCTCGAGGCCGCTGACGTGCTGCTTCGACGAGGCGTCGCCGACCTGACGCTGCTCGGCGACGAGACGAAGGTGCGGGCCCGCGGGTCGGCGCTCGGGCTCGACCTCGACGCCGCGACCGTCGTCTCCCCCACCGACGCCGACCTCGTCGAGCGCTTCGCGCAGGAGTATGCCGTGGCGCGGGCCCACAAGGGCATGACCGTCGAGCGCGCCCGGGAGGTCGTCACCGACATCTCGTTCTTCGGCACGATGATGGTGCACCTCGGCCTCGCCGACGGCATGGTGTCCGGCGCCGTCAACACGACGGCGCACACGATCCGTCCGGCGCTCGAGTTCGTCAAGACCGCCGACGGGGTCAAGACGGTCTCGAGCGTCTTCCTCATGTGTCTCGCCGACCGGGTGCTCGTCTACGGCGACTGCGCGGTGATCCCCGACCCGACGGCCGAGCAGCTCGCCGACATCGCGATCTCCTCGGCGCAGACCGCGCAGCAGTTCGGGATCGAGCCGCGGGTCGCGATGCTCTCCTACTCGACCGGCACGAGCGGCTCCGGCGCCGAGGTCGAGAAGGTCCGTGCCGCAACGGAGCTCATCGCCCAGCGGGCACCGGATCTCGCGCTGGCCGGGCCGATCCAGTACGACGCCGCCATCGACCCCGTCGTGGGTCGGGCCAAGATGCCTGACTCCGACGTCGCCGGCCACGCCACGGTCTTCGTCTTCCCCGACCTCAACACCGGCAACAACACGTACAAGGCCGTGCAGCGCAGCGCGCACGCCGTCGCGGTGGGCCCGGTGCTCCAGGGTCTGCGCAAGCCGGTCAACGACCTCTCCCGCGGCGCCCTCGTCGACGACATCGTCAACACCGTCGCCATCACCGCCGTCCAGGCGCAGGGCGTCTCGACCGAGCAGCAGGGAGCCGGCCAGTGACGGAGTCCACCCACGACAGGCCCGTCCTCGTCCTCAACGCCGGCTCGTCATCGCTCAAGTACCAGCTCGTCGTGGCGGAGTCGGGCGAGGTCCGCGCCGGTGGGATCGTCGAGCGCATCGGCGAGGCGGGCAGCGACGTCACCGACCATTCGGCCGCGCTCGAGGCGATGACGACCCAGCTGCACGCCGACGGAGTCGACCTCGACGAGGTGCCGCTCCGCGCCGTCGGTCACCGCGTCGTCCACGGCGGCCCCGACTTCTCGGAGCCGGTCGTCATCGACGACGCCGTGCTCGACCGCATCAGGGCGCTGAGCGCCCTTGCGCCACTGCACAACCCGGCTGCCGTCATCGGCATCGAGGCCGCTCGGCAGCACTACGACGTGCCCCACGTCGCCGTCTTCGACACCGCCTTCTTCTCATCCCTTCCGGCCGCGGCGTCGACGTATGCGGTGCCCCGCGACCTCGCCGCGAAGCACTCCATCCGCCGCTACGGCTTCCACGGCACCTCGCACCAGTTCGTCGCGCAGGCGACGGCCGACCTGCTGGGTCGCCCCCTCGCTGATCTGCGCCAGGTGATCCTCCACCTCGGCAACGGGTGCTCGGCGTCCGCGGTGCGCGGTGGCCAGGCCGTCGAGACGTCGATGGGCCTGACCCCCCTGCAGGGTCTCGTCATGGGCACCCGCTCTGGCGACGTCGATCCCGGGCTCCACGCCTACCTCGCCCGAGAGGCAGGGATGACGCTCGGCGAGATCGACACGCTCCTCAACAAGAAGTCCGGGGTCCTCGGGCTGAGCGGTGTCAACGACTTCCGCGAGCTCGTGCAGCGAGTCGATGCCGGGGACGCGGATGCGCGTCTCGCGTTCGACGTCTTCGTCCACCGGCTCAAGCACTACGTCGGCGCCTACCTCGCGATCCTCGGCGGGGCCGACGTGCTCGTCTTCACGGCGGGCATCGGACAGCACAGCGCCCCTGTCCGGGCCGCGGTCGCCGACGGGCTCGCCGAGCTGGGCATCACGGTCGACGCGGACCTCAACGCGTCGGGCTCGAGCGCGGCACGCGTCATCTCTCCTGACGGGTCACGCGTCGTCGTCGCGGTCGTGCCGACCAACGAGGAGCTCGCCATCGCCCGACAGACGGCCGACCTCGTCGGCTGACCGCCCACCTCACGCCGGTTCGTGGTGATGTCGGCACCCCCGTGGATGCCGCGATCACCTCGACGGGCGCTGGGCCTCGAGGTACTCGCGCAGGGACGTGGGCCGGCGACCCGTCAGCCGCTCGACGTCGCCGCTGACGCCGTCGAGCTCACCCGCGGCCACGGCGGTGTACGTCGACACCCAGGCGTCCACCTGCCAGTCCGGGGCCCCGTAGACCGCGCGGGACGCGTACGCCTCCTCGACCGTCTCGTCGTGGAAGCGCACCTCGCGGCCCGTCACCTCGGTGATGACCTGCGCCATCTCGGCGAACGTCAGCGCCTCGGGCCCGGTCAGTGCGTACGTCGCGCCTACGTGCGACGTGGGGTCGAGCAGGACGGTGACCGCGACGCGTGCGATGTCGTCGTGCGCGACGACGGCAGCCCGGCCGTCGCCGGCGGGGCCGCGGACCACACCGTCCTCGCCGACCATGTGGTCCATGAACTCGAGGTAGAGGTTGTCGCGCAGGAACGTCCACGCCATGCCCGAGTCGCGGAGGTGCTGCTCCGTGGCCGCGTGGTCACGAGCCAGGGTGAACGTCGCATCCGGCGCTGCTCCGAAGAACGAGACGTAGACGACGTGTCCGACCCCGGCAGCCGCGGCGGCATCGACGAAGGCTCGGTGCTCGGCGAGCCGGTCCTCGTTCTCGGCCGCCGAGACCATGAAGAGGGTCTCGACCCCCTCGAGAGCCGCTCGGGCGGCGTCGGCGTCGCGGTAGCTGCACTGAGCCGCAACGGAACCCTGCAGTTCCGGCGCCCGACTGGCGTCACGGACGAGGAGCCGCTGGGCGACTCCACGGCCGGCGAGATCCTTGGCGACGAGCCCACCAAGCCACCCGGTCGAGCCGGTGACGGCGAGGGTCGGACGGGGACTGGTGGCGTCTGCGCTCATCCCCCGAGCGTACGCACGGGACCGGTGTCGACGTCAGGTCCGGCGCACGAGGCGCGACAGGTCGACACAGGCGACGCCGACCGCGTCCATGCGCCGCGTGATCGGCTCGCCCCCGTCACGGGGCACGACCAACGAGGCACGGCCTCCCCGCCGCAGCGCGTCGGCCACGTCGTCGCGAGCGACGGCGAGCGACTCCCAGTCCGCCAGCCAGTCGTCGACCGGGAGGTCGTCGGCTCTGGCGACCGGGTCGAGCCTGCGGACCTCGGCGACGAACGCGCGGATCGCCTCGTCCTGGGCCGCGATCGCCGCCGCCCTCACCGAGGCCGGTGACCCCACGTCGACGGGACTGGCCGCCAGGCCGGCCCGGAGCCGGGTGCAGCCGGCGTCGACGGCGGCGACCACGTCGGGTCGGTCGATGAGCTCGATCCGGTCGTGGTCGGCGTACGCCCAGAGCGCGAACCCGGCCAGGACGAGGAGGCCGAGCACGACCAGCGTCACGACGGTGACGGCGATGCCCACTCCCCTCGACGGGCGACGGCGCCCCGTCTCCCGCAGTGGGGGCATCCGCTCCCAGTACGTCGTCATGACGGCAGTGTCGCCGCCGTCAGGCGAGGACGACGGTCGGCGATGTGCACTGATGCCCGATCGTGACGACCGGCACGGGCTGTCCGATCAGCGGCGGGTGATGCACCGCGGGACGGCCACGCGGCATACGGTGTGGTCGTGACCGACAACCATGCCGAGCCCTCTGGCACGCCCTCCGACGCGACCGTGCCCGTCCGCACCCACGACGGCAGCGACACCCTGCAGGCCGATCCCCCCTTCGCCCCGGAACTGCCCGGCATCGAGGCCGCGGCCGTCCCGCCCGGCGTCCGGGTCGCGAGCGAGTGGGCGTGGCGCCTGCTGCTCATCGGCGCGGCCATCTACCTGCTGTCGCTCGCGGTGCGCTCGGTCTCCGAGATCGTCGTGCCGGTTGCGATCGCCATCCTCCTGACCGCGCTGCTGCGGCCCGTCGCGACCTGGCTGCACCACCGGATGAAGCCGGGGGCGGCCGCCGGCATCACGCTGCTCGGCACGATCCTGCTCATCGGGGCGCTCTTCACCCTCGTCGGGACCCAGTTCAGCAGCGGCTTCTCCGACCTGACGAGCCAGGTCGCCACCGGTCTCGAGCGCATCCGCGACTGGGTGCGCACGTCGTTCAACATCACCGACGCGCAGTTCGACGAGTACTTCAACACCATCCGCGACAAGGTGAGCGAGTCTGGCAACCTCGGCGACACCGCGACCTCGGTCGGGCTCACGGCGACGCACTTCATCGCGGGCCTGTTCATCGCCCTCTTCTCCCTCTTCTTCTTCCTCTACGAGGGCCCGCGCATCTGGAGCTGGATCGTGCGGCTCTTCCCGCGCGCAACCCGCCCCCGCGTCAACTCCTCGGGCATCATCGCCTGGCACCAGCTGTCGGCGTTCGTGCGCGCGACGATGATCGTGGCCTTCGTCGACGCGGTCGGCATCTCGGTCGGCGCCGCGATCCTCAAGGTCCCCTTCGCGTTCGCGATCGGCATCCTCGTCTTCATCCTGGCGTTCATCCCGATCGTCGGAGCGCTGCTCTCGGGGGCCGTCGCCGTGCTGCTCGCGCTCGTCGCGCACGGCCCGGGCGTCGCCCTCATCATGCTCGCCGTCGTCATCGGCGTGCAGCAGCTCGAGTCGCACGTGCTCCAGCCGTTCCTGCTCGGCAAGGCCGTCAGCGTCCACCCGCTCGCCGTCATCCTCGCCATCGCGACCGGCTCGATCATCGCCGGCATCGTCGGTGCGCTCGTCGCCGTCCCCTTCGCCGCGGTGCTCAACGCCGTGGGCAAGCACCTCTTCAGCGACGAGTCGGAGGGCGAGCTCGACCGGGAGATGGCAGCCTCGGCCGACGACGGCGGAGCCCCAGCCAACGCCTGACGGGCGCCGTATGCCGTCCCGGAACGACGGACGTCCGTGACCGATGGGGCCACTCGAACCCTCGAGTGGCCCCGCTTCCACCTGCGCACCACGCGCCCCGTCGCTGCGCCCTCCCCCTCGGGGCGGCGGCCATCCGAAGCGCGCCGTGGCGCGGTTTGGTGGTGGTCCGGGACCGGGCGCCATCAGAGAGTGCGCCATGGCGCCGTTGGGTGGTGGTCCGGGACCGGTTGCCACCCATGAGTGCGCCATGGCGCGGTTTCGTGGGGCGAGGTGATGCGTTCGAGCCAGGTGTGGCTGGAACGACGGTCCTACTGGGAGACGGCGCGGCGGGCGAAGAGGGCCCGGTCGTCGAGCTCCTCGGCCTCCTCGGCGAACTCAGGCGTGTCGAAGACGTCGGCCGGGATGCCGGACTCGGTGTAGCGCGGCTCGGCCTTGGCCTTGAGCGAGTAGGTCGGGCGCGGCACCGGAACAGGGCTCCAGCTGCCCTCGGCCGGCTGCTCGACGGCGGCCACGGCGACGGGCACCTCACCGGTGATCGGCGCCTGGACGTCGAAGACGCCGGGCTCGACGTGCTGGGCGACGACGGTCTGCGACTCGTGCGAGACCGCCACGACCTCCGACGGGGCCGCCGTGGCGGTGCTACGGATGACCTGCGTGTCGTCACTCGAGAGGAGCGGCACGCGGTGCTGCGCGTCGTAGGACCTGCTGTGGCGACGACCTCGCCGGCCACCTCGAGCGCGCTGGTCCCCCGCCTCCGAGCTGCTGCGCAGGCGGTCGGCCTGGGCCTCGGCCCGCAGCCACACGAGGACGGCGGCGACGGTGAGCACGGCGAACGGGATGGAGATCCACATGAGCACGTCGGTCACCGTCAGCACGACGGACACCGGCAGCCAGGCGACCGCGACGAGGAGCAGCGCCGCGCGAAGGCGGCGCTGTGCCAGCGGAACCCGCGCAGGGGCCGTGGGTCGAGCCGGCCTCCGGTCCGCGTGGCTCGTCGGTCGCGCTGACTCGGGCATGCGGTCCACCTCGGCGGAGTAGGGGGCGATGTCGTGGTCGTTCTGGCTCAGATCTGACGAGGAGCCCGATGCGTCAGTCGAGCTCGCAAGCACCCGCTCGTCGGATCGACGTGCGACGAGCGGAGAGTGGCGGCGTGACGTGCCGGCGGGGACGGCCCGCTTCACGTCGACGGTGGGACGGCCGGTGCTCGCGGGCTTGACGGCATACGAGTGCGGGCGCGGGGTGCTCAGTGCCGGAGTCGGCAGGGCCGGTCGCTTCTCGAGGACGCGCATGGCCTCGGAGAAGCCCTCGACCGACCGGGTCGCGGCGGCGTCCTCGCGGCGGCGGGCCCAGTGCTGCACGAGATAGGCAGCCCAGATCGCCACGATGACGACGAAGATGAGGCTGCTGACTGGCACGTGACCCACGGTAGGACGCGGTTCGGTAACGGCCCCGCACATTCGAGGCGTGTCGCGCAAGAGGCTGGTGTTACACCTGTGACAGGCGAGCCGTGAGAGTCGATCCGCACAGGTCCTCGGTCGTGACGGCGAAGGAGCGGTGGTCGCGCCACGCGCCGTCGATGTGGAGGAAGCGCTCGCGCACTCCCTCGTCACGCAGGCCGAGCCGCTCGACGACGCGCAGCGAGGGCACGTTGTCGAGCCGGATGTTGACCTCGACCCGGTGCAGCCCACCCGCGCCGAGCGCGTGGTCGACCGCCAGCGCGAGGGCGCGGGTCGCGATGCCCTGTCCGGTGACGGACTCGTCGAGCCAATAGCCGGCCGCACCCGACTGCTGCGCGGCGCGGACGATCCCGAAGAGGTGGACCTGACCCACGATGCGACCGCCGACCTCGATGCACCACGGCATGGCGCGGTCGGCGCGCGCCTCGGTGTCGAGGTCGCGGACGAACTGCCGGAACGAGACCGGGGTCCGCGCGGGCGAGCCCGGCGGGAGGGTCGGCTCCCACGGCTGGACGTATGCCGCGTTGTCGCGCCGCACGCGCTGCCAGTCACGCTCGTCGTCCAGGCGCAGGGGCCGCAGCACGATCGCGGGCTCGGACGAGGCATCACGCAGGACCACGGGCCAGCGGGCCTGACCGTCCCGGTGTGGGCGCCACGGCATCCTCATCCGACCGATCCCTGCGGGATCGGCCGACGTCGGATCACGGAGTGCCGCAAGCGGATCCGCGTCCTCACGTCAGTGGTCACTGCCGGGGATCTGGTCGAGGGCGTGGCCCAGGACCGGCTCGAGCACGTCGAGCGCGTCGGCAACGCCCCCGCGCGATCCGGGAAGGTTGGCGACGAAGGTGCGCCCGGCCAGGCCGACGAGACCGCGCGAGAGCATCGCCGTCGGGACCCCCTTGGCGACGCCGGCGGCACGGATCGCCTCGGCGACGCCGGGCACGAGCCGGTCGAGCATGGGTGCGGTCTGCTCGGGGGTCACGTCGGTCGGGGTGAGGCCGGTCCCTCCGGTCGTGATGACGAGCTCCGGTTCGCTCGCGAGGACCTCGCGGAGCGCCAGGCCGAACTCGTCGCCGTCGGCCACGACGACCGGATCGCCCACCTCGAAGCCCCAGGCGCGGAGCCGCTCGACGATGACCGGGCCGGACCTGTCGGCGTAGACGCCAGCCGCCGCTCGGGTCGAGGACGTGACGACGACGGCCCGGCGGCCCACGCCCGGACCCTCACTCATGCCAGTCTCCCGACCGGCCACCGGACTTCGCCGTGACGCGGACGTCGGTGATCCGGCCGTGCTTGTCGACGGCCTTGACCATGTCGATGAGGGCGAGCGCGGCGACCGACACCGCGGTCAGCGCCTCCATCTCGATGCCCGTCCGGTCGGCGGTGCGCACCGTCGCCGTGATGTCGGCGCCGTCGTCGGCAACGGTCACGTCGACCTCGACGCCGTGCACGGCGATCGGGTGCGCGAGCGGGATGAGCTCGGGTGTGCGCTTGACGGCCTGGATGCCGGCGATGCGGGCGACCGCCAGGGCGTCGCCCTTGGGGACGTTCCCCGAGCGCAACGCCGCGACGGCGTCGGCGCTGAGCAGGACGCGTCCCGCCGCGCTGGCCTCGCGGGCGGTCACGGCCTTGGCCGACACGTCGACCATGTGGGCACTGCCGTCGGCGCGCACGTGGGTGAGGCCCGGCGCCTCGGCAGTCGCCGCGGCTTCTGCCGGGGAGGCCTCGGCCCCGCCCTGCTCCGGGGGCGTCACCCACGGGTCGCTCGGATCTGGCTGTGCCTCCGGTCGGTCGCTCATCACGCCTCCTTGTCGAGGACGAGGACGTCGACGACCTCACCGGCGACGAGCTCGGTGACGTCCTCGGGCACGACGAAGAGGGCGTTGGCCCGGGAGAGGTCGGCGACGAAGTGCGAGCCCTGCCCTGCCACGGGGACGGCGACGAGCGTGCCTTCCGCCGACCGCGACACGACGGCACGACCGAACTGGCGCCGCCCGCCGAAGGACTCGACGCCGGAGATGAGCGTGGCCGGCCGCAACCGGCGCTTCTCGGGGGTCAGGCGCATGAGCCGGCGCAGCGCCGGGCGCACGAAGACCTCGAACGACACGAACGACGACACCGGGTTGCCGGGCAGGGCGAAGAGCGGCACCTGCTTGCCACCCGGCCCGGTCAGCAGCCCGTAGCCCTGCGGCTTGCCGGGCTGCATCGCGACCTTGACGAAGTCGATGCCCTCGCCGCGCAGGGCGCTCTTGACGACGTCGTAGGCGCCCATCGAGACTCCGCCGCTCGTGATGACGACGTCGGCCTCGGCGACGACCTCGTCGAGCACGGCGAGCAGCTCCTCGTCGGAGTCGCCGACCGCCGCCCGGATCTCGGCCGACGCCCCGGCGCCGATGGCGGCCGCCCAGAGCATGGAGGAGTTGGAGTCGTGGATCTGACCGGGCTGCAAGGGTTTTCCGGGCTCGACGAGCTCGGCGCCGGTCGACAGCACGACGACGTGCGGCCGGCGGTGGACCTCGACCTCGGCATGACCGCAGGCCGCGAGCAGCGCGATGGTGCGGGCGCCGACGACCTCGCCCGCCGAGACGATGACCTCGCCGGACGACACGTCCTCGCCCTGCGGACGGATGAAGCGACCCGGCGGGACCGCCACGCGGCACTCCACGTCGCCCGTTGCGGCCGCGTCGGTGTCCTCGACGGCGATGACGGCGTCGGCACCCTCGGGGATCGGGGCGCCCGTCATGATCCTGGCCGCCTCCCCCACGCCCACCGAGAAGGTCGGGTCGGCACCCGCGGCGACCTCGCCGACGATGCGCAGCCGCACCGGGGACTCACCGGCGGACGCGAGCGACTCGGCGCGGACGGCATACCCGTCCATCGACGAGTTGTCGAAGTGCGGCAGGTTGACCTTGGCCCGGACGTCGCGGGCCACGACGAGGCCGAGGGCCTCGGTGAGCGGCGTCCACTCGGTCGGGGACGGCTCGAGCGTCGAGAGGATGGCCTTGAGGTGCTCGTCGACCGTACGCACGTCGCCGGGTGTCGTGACGGGCGCCGGCGTCGGCGTCGGCAGCTCGCCGAGCACGGCGTCGTCGAGGACCCGGCGGTAGCCGTCGATGAGCACCTCGCCGACGCAACGGACGTTGCGGCCGAAGACGGGGTCACCGATGACGCGCAGGCTCGTGCAGTCGCGCATCGAGGGCACCCCCTTGGGGAAGCGCTGCTCGAAGCCCGACACGAAGCGGTAGGCCGAGTCGAGGTCGACGTAGGGCTCGGGCCCGTCGACGGTCGCGACGACGTGGTAGCCCTCGTCGAGGGTGAAGAAGTCGGACCGGATGACGAGCAGGTCGTTCGTCGTCTTGACCGGACGGAAGCGGGTGCGCGGCACGAGGATCGCCTCCGAGCCCTCGAACACCTCGATCGCCGTGCCCATCGCCGACTCCATCTGGATGACCTCGGGCGAGCCCGGGTCGGCGGGGTCGACGTTCTTGTGGTTGACGATGATCGGCAGGCCGAGGACGCCCTGCTTGGCCGTCATCCGCTCGCGCAGGACCTCGAGGTTGATCCACACGTTGTTGGCGTTGAAGGTGTTGTGCCGCTTGATGTCGCGGAAGTAGCGCTCCTCCCCCTCGGCCACCATCGCCGTGTCGCGCAGCACGATCCGGCCGTCGGACTTGCGCACCGCGAGGTGGCCGCCCTTGCGGTCGCTCTTCGTGCGCTTGCACACCTCGGCGACGTAGGGCAGGCCGTGCTCGACCATCCACGCCGCGACGTCGGGGTCGCACGTCGCGCCGAGGTTGTCGGAGTTGGAGAGGAACGCGTAGCGGATCCCCTTCTCCAGCAGGGAGTCGAGCACGCCGGACGTGACGAGCGAGACGTAGATGTCGCCGTGGCCCGGCGGGCACCACTCGAGCTCGGGGTCGTCGGGCCACTGCACCGGCATGAGGTCGTCGGGGCGCAGCTTGGGCTCGGCGTTCTGGATGAAGTCGAGCGGCAGCCCGTCGACCGGCAGGTCGGGGTACTTCGCGAGGATCTTGAGCGACTCCTCCGAGGTGCGGAAGGAGTTCATGAGCACGAGCGGGAGCTCGACGCCCCAGCGCTCACGCAGGGCCAGCACTTGCAGGGCGATGATGTCGAGGAAGGTCAGGCCGTCCTTGACCTCGAGCGCGGACTTGGCGCCGGTCATGCCCATCCCGGTGCCGAGGCCGCCGTTGAGCTTGATGACGGCGGTGCGCGACAGCGCCTCGCGCGCCTCCTCGTCGGACACCTGGACCTCACGGAGGGTCTGCACCTCGCCGAGGGGCTCGATCGACTCCTCGGGGATCGTGCCGAGCGCCCCGGCCTGCAGCTGCTCGTAGTAGTGCTCGAACACCCTGATCGCCTCAGGACCGAGGCCCCGGTCGCGCATCAGTGCGACGGACGCGTGGAGCCCCTGGTCACTCATGGGCATCACCTTACGATGGGCCGCATGTGCGTCACCCGAGTGCGCGGAATGTGCTCCCCGTGAGCGGCCTGGGCAAGCGTGACCTGCGTCACGCCGCGCGGGCCCGGCGGCGCGAGATCGCGTCGCGCCTGACCCGGGACGAGCGTGACGCCGCCGCGGCGGCGATCGCCGGGGCGGTGCTCCGTTTCGTGCCCGACCCGTCCCGGGTGGCGGTCTACGAGTCCCTCCCGGACGAGCCGCCGACCGGCCGCCTCGTCGAGGCGCTCCTCGCGGCCGGCCACGAGGTCATCGTGCCCGTCGTGCAGGGCGACTTCTCGCTCGAGTGGAGGTATGCCGTCCCGGGCGCCTCGGGCGACGACGCGACCGTGCGCCGCCCCGGCCACGGCGGCCACGCACCGGACGCCGACGAGCGACAGGGCTGGCTCGGCACCGACGCCCTCGCCAGGTGCGACCTCGTCGTCACACCCGGGCTCTCCGTCGACGAGCACGGCACGCGCCTCGGCCAGGGCGGCGGCTGCTACGACCGGGCCCTGCTCCACCGCGACCCGGCCACACCCGTCGTGACCCTGCTCCACGAAGGCGAGCAGAGCGACACCGACCTGCCGGCCGACGCGCACGACCTACCGGTCGACGGCTACGTCACGACGACCGGACGCGTCGTGCGGCTTCGCTGAGGCGCGCACGTCGCCGAGCCGACCGCGAGACCCGAGCCCACCGCATACGCCATCGGGGGCCGAGGCGCAGCCGCGCGGGTGACGCGGCGGCCTACGGGTTCGACGTCGGCGTCGGCGGCACGAGCGTCAGCTCGTCGTCGGTGGCCTCGCGCACCGCGGTCGGGCTGAACGGCCACACGAAGGTCTCGTTGGCCACCCAGGCGTCGACCTGGTCGGAGTAGTGGTCGTCGTAGGCGTGCCCCGACTGGCCGGTCGAGTTGACCCAGCGCGACGCGTCGAGGTTGCCGAGGTCGACGACCATGCGCATCGACGGGCCGCTCGTGACGTCGTAGCCGGGCTTCGAGGCGTTCCACGCGTTGGCGTTGACGATGGAGTTGCCACCGCCGAGCTCGATGTCGTCGCGGTTGAAGAGGTTCTGGACGAGCTCGGGCACGCCGTCGGCGCCCATGACCTGGTGCGTCAGGTCGAGCGAGTGCAGGCGTCCCCAGCGCCACGTCGCGGGCACCTTGCCGAGCTCGCGGGCGAGGTCGAGGCGGGCCTCGACGAGCGCGCGCTTGAGGATCTCGCCGGAGCCCTCGGTGACGCCGGGCGTCGTCTTGTCGTCCCACCAGTCGTTCTTGGGGTCCTTGAGCAGCTGCTCCATGACGACCATCCACCGGCTGCCGCCGTCGGGCGCGATGTCGGGCGGGAGCTCGTCGAAGGTGTATTCGAGCAGGTGCTTCCACACGGCGTTGTAGTACGCCGCCGAGGCCGCGTCGCGCGTCTTGTCGTTGGGCTGGTTGCCGTCCCAGTCGCGCAGCAGTCGCTGGGCCTGCGCGGTGAAGTCGTCGACCTGCACCGCGAGGAGTCGCTCGACGAGGCCCGGCGCGTACGTGTTGCGGGTGTCGCCCTGGATCTGCGACATCGTCTCGGGCGAGACCTTGGGGGTCGCGGCGAGCAGGGTGCGGATGCGCTGCGCCCGGAAGCCGTAGTCCCACTCCGAGGTGAGGAACGGCGTCGGGCTCGCGGTGACGGCCTGGTTGGCCGTGACGATGAAGCCCTCGGCGGGGTCGAAGGTGTTGGGCATGTCGTCGAAGGGCACGTAGCCCTTCCAGTCCCACTGCGAGTCCCAGCCGGGCGACGGCCAGAAGCCGGGGGGCGCGCCGGGCGTCGCCGAGCGTCGCACCGGGATCTTGCCGGGAGCCTGGTAGCCGATGTGGCCGGCCGTGTCGGCGTAGACGAGGTTCTGCGACGGCACCGAGAAGAGGGCCGCGGCCTTGCGGAAGTCCGACCAGTTCGTGGCCCGGTTGAGGGCGAAGATCGCGTCGGCCGTCGTGCCCGGGGTCAGCGCCGTCCACGCGAGCGACACGGCATACCGGTTGGACTGGGGAGCGCCGCGCACGACGCTGCGGTCGCCGGCCGCGTCGATGGCCGGGACGACGTCGGACATGATCGGGCCGTGCACCGTCGAGCGCACGGTCAGCGGCACGTCGGCGCCGCCGGCGACCTTGATGACCTCCTGGCGCGTCTCGAGCGGCTTGGTCAGCCCGTCACGGAGGTAGCCGTCGCCCGAGACCTGCTCGAGGTAGAAGTCCGTGACGTCGGGGCCGAGGTTCGTCATGCCCCAGGCGACCTTGTCGTTGTGGCCGATGACGACGCCGGGCAGGCCCGAGAAGGTGAAGCCCGACACCTGGAAGGGGCACGCCGCGCTCAGGGTGCGGCACTGGAGGTTGACCTGACCCCAGATGCCGGGGATCGACAGGGCGAGGTGCGGGTCGTTGGCGAGCAGGGGCTTGCCCGTCGTCGTGCGCGAGCCCGAGACGACCCACGAGTTCGAGCCGATGCCGTCGCCGCGGCCGAGGCTCGACGGGACCGCGTTGACCGACGCCAGCGCCGAGTCGATGGCGGCGTTGCCGTCCTCGGAGCGCATGGCCGTGAGGGCCGCGGGCGCCGGGCTCGCCGCCTGGTCGCTCGCCGACGCCGGCTGCCAGTCCTGCTCCGAGAGGATCGGCTGGTTGCGGTCGACGGGGTAGGGCGGGTAGAGCAGGTTGATCTGCTTGAGGGAGCGCGTCGTGCGCGACAGGCGGGCCCGGGCGAGCTCGTCGTTGTAGTCGCCCCGCAGGTCCCACGCCATCGCCTTGAGCCACGAGAGCGAGTCGACGGGCGTCCACGGCTCGACCCGGTAGCCGGGGTTGCGGCGGGCGAGCACGGTGTACTCGAGCGACATCTTCTCGGGCGTCTCGGCCTTCTTGATGTACGCGTTGACGCCGTCGGCGTACGCCTGGAGGTACTGCCGCGTCTCGGGCGCGAGCTTGGGCAGCTCCTGCTCCGCGATGCGGCGCCAGCCCATCGTGCGGATGACCTTGTCCTTGTCGAGGCCGGCGCTGCCGACGAGCTCGGAGAGGCGGCCGGCCGTGACGTGGCGACGCAGGTCCATCTCGAAGAAGCGGTCCTGGGCGCTGACGAAGCCCTGCGCCCGGAAGAGGTCGCTCGCGTTGTCGGCGTAGATCGTGGGGACGCCCTGGGCGTCGCGGTGCACCGACACCGAGCTCGTCAGGCCCTCGATCTCGAGCTGGCCCGAGGTCTCCGGGAACGACTGCCGCACCACCCCGATCGCCAGGATCCCGACCCCGACCACCGCCATGACGACGAGGACGGCGACGAGCAGGACGATCCGACGGGCGCGCTTCAACCGTGACACGCGACGAGCCTAGGCCACCGCGGACGGTGCAGCTCGCAGCCCGCGGGGCGCCGCGCGACATCGTTGCCGAACCGACGACAAACGCTCCCGACCCGTGCGCGACGCCCGCGGACCACTCCACGGGCGCGGCCGCCGGGATGGTTGGATTGGCCCACACCTGAGGAGCTGCCGTTGACCGCACTCGCGAGCATCACGTCGTCGACCATGGACCTCGACGACCTGACGCGCGTGCTCCTGATCGGGTCGCTCGTGCTCCTCGTGGCCGTCGCGGCCGTGCGCCTGTCGGTCCGCTCGGGCCTGCCGTCGCTGCTCATCTACCTCGGGATCGGCCTCGCCCTCGGCAACGCCGGCGCCGGCATCCAGTTCGACGACGCGTCGATCACCCGCGTGCTCGGCTACGCCGCCCTCGTGCTCATCCTCGCCGAGGGCGGCCTGACGACGTCGTGGTCCAACATCAAGGACTCGGTGGCCCCCGCCGCGGTGCTCTCGACGGTCGGGGTCGTCGTGTCGGTGCTCGTCGTCGCGGTGGCCGCGCACGCCTTCCTCCCGCTGTCGTGGACGATCTCGCTCCTCATCGGCGCCATCGTCAGCTCGACCGACGCCGCCGCGGTCTTCGCGGTGCTGCGCAACGTGCCGCTGCCCAAGCGCCTCTCGGGGATGCTCGAGGCGGAGTCGGGCTTCAACGACGCGCCCGTCGTCATCCTCGTCGTCGCCTTCTCCGCCCAGGGGGTGCCGGGCGGATCCGCCGACCCGTGGTGGGTGCTGCTCCTGCACGCGGCGCTGGAGCTCGCCGGCGGCGCGCTCGTCGGGGGCGCCGTGGGCTGGCTCGGTGGACAGCTGCTGCACCGCGTCGCGGGCGCGTCGTCCGCCCTCTTCTCCATCGGCGTCGTCGCGCTCACCGTCCTCGCGTATGCCGTCGGCGCGGCCCTGCACGTCTCCGGCTTCCTCGCCACCTACCTCTCGGCCCTCGTGCTCGGCAACATGGGCCTGCCCAACCGGGTGGCGTTCCAGAGCTTCGCCAACGCGCTCGGCTGGATCGCGCAGATCGGGCTCTTCGTGCTGCTCGGCCTGCTCGCGGACCCGAGGCGCCTCGACGAGCAGCTCGTCCCGGCGATCACCATCGGCCTCGCCCTGCTCCTCGTGGCCCGTCCCCTGTCGGTCTTCGCATCGGTCTCGTGGTTCAAGGTGCCCTGGCGCGACCAGGTCTTCCTGTCGTGGGCGGGGCTGCGCGGCGCCGTGCCCGTCGTCCTCGCCACGGTGCCGCTCGTCGTCGGGACGCCCGACACGAAGTGGATCTTCGACCTCGTCTTCATGCTCGTCGTCATCTTCACCATCGTGCAGGCGCCGACGCTGCCGTGGGTGGCCAAGCGGCTGGGGCTCACCGAGCACGTGCACTCCGTCGACGTCGACCTCGAGTCGACCTCCCTCATGGAGATCAGCGCCGACGTCATCCAGGTGACCGTCGGGGCCGAGTCACGGCTGCACGGGGTCGCCGTCTTCGAGCTGCGCCTGCCCAAGGGCGCCAACGTGACGCTCGTCGTGCGAGGCGGCGAGGGGTTCGTGCCCGAGCGGCACACGACGATCCGGCACGGGGACCAGCTGCTCGTCGTCACGACCTCGAAGGTCAAGCAGCGCACCGAGCGCCGCATCCGCGAGATCAGCCGGGGCGGGCGCCTCGCCGGCTGGCCGTAGACTGACCCTCGGTCATCTTCCGCTCCCGACGTCCGAGGTTCACCTGTGCCCACCTACTCCTACGCGTGCCAAGAGTGCGGCCACGCCTTCGACATCCGCCAGTCGTTCACCGACGACTCCCTGACGGTGTGCCCGGAGTGCGGCGAGCCGCGCCTGCGCAAGGTGATCCACCCGGTCGGCATCGCGTTCAAGGGCTCGGGCTTCTACAAGACCGACTCGCGCGCCGCGTCCAAGAGCGCCTCGACCCCGGCGGCTTCCGACGGCGCGGGCTCGGGTGACACGAAGAAGAAGGACGGCGGATCGTCGTCCACCTCGACGTCCTCCGAGTCGTCGAGCGGCTCGAGCACGTCGACGCCGTCGAAGACCGCGTCCACGTCCTCGGGGTCGTCGTCGTCCGGGTCGTCGTCGCCCGGGTCGTCGTCCACAGCCGGCTGAGCCCGGGGGACGTTGTCCCCACCCGAGGGCGTATGCCGTCCGGCCGGCCCGGTGCCCGCCCTAGGCTCCTCGCATGACGACTGAGCAGACGACCGTGTCCGACCCCGCCGTCCCGGGAGTTCCCGCTCCGGGTCCGCGCGCCGAGATCGGTGTCATCGGTGGGTCCGGCCTCTACGAGTTCCTCGACGACTACGAGACCGTCGACGTCGAGACCCCGTTCGGGCGCCCGAGCGACCCACTCGTCATCGGTGAGGTCGAGGGCCGCAGCGTCGCCTTCGTCGCGCGGCACGGCAAGGGCCATCGCTTCGCGCCGCACCGCGTCAACTACCGCGCGAACCTCTGGGCCCTGCGCGCGGCCGGCGTCCGCCAGATCCTCTCCCCCTGCGCCGTCGGCTCGCTCAAGCCCGAGCACGGGCCGGGCACCATCGTCGTGCCCGACCAGGTCGTCGACCGCACGTGGGGGCGAGCCCACACCATCTACGAGACCGAGGGTCCCGTCGTCCACGTCGGTTTCGCCGATCCCTACTGCCCCAACGGCCGTCAGGTCGCGGTGGCCGCGGCCCGGCTCTCGGAGCTCGAGGTCGTGACGGACGGGACCCTCGTGGTCGTCAACGGGCCACGGTTCTCCTCCCGCGCCGAGTCGCTCATGCACCAGCAGGCCGGCTTCGGCATCGTCGGCATGACGACGATGCCCGAAGCGGCCCTGGCCCGCGAGCTCGCCATGTGCTTCACGACGATCGCCATGGTCACCGACCACGACGCCGGCGTCGAGGGTGGCGACGCCGTCACGCACGACGAGGTCCTGCGCGTCTTCGCGACCAACGTCGAGCACCTCACCTCGATCCTGCGCGACGCCATCGGCCAGATGCCCGCGCACGAGCCCGACGAGACGGCCACCTGCCCGTGCCGACGCAGCCTCGACGGTCTCGAGCTGCCCTTCCCGCTCCCCTGATGACGGCCGGCGTGCGCTCGGGCTCCCGCTGGCGTCGCGAGGGCCGGCGGGCGGCGTGGCCCGACGGTCCGCGCCGACGCCGGGCCAGGCGCGCGCGCTGGCGGCGGTGGGCCGCGGCGGGGCTCGCCGCCCTGGCCGTGCTCGTGACGGTCGCCGCCCTGCGCCCGGCGCCGGCCGGAGGCGCGGGCGTGCCGACGGTCGTCATGGCCCGGGACGTCGCGGCCGGACAGACGATCGGCGCCGACGACGTCACCGTCTCGGTCCGACCTGGTGGTCAGCGACCCGTGACAGCTCTGTCGACGGTCCAAGCCGTGGTGGGTCGCGTCGCCGCCGCTCCCCTGGTCGTCCACGAGGTCGTGACGCCCGAGCGCCTCGTCGGCCGCGACCTGCTGGCCGGCCAGCCCGACGATCAAGTGGCCCTCAGCGTCCCCGTCCTCGACGCCGCCTCGGTCGGGGCGCGGCCGGGTGACCACGTCGACCTCTACGCCACCGGCTCCGGCACCCGGGCCGCGACCGATGTCGTCGTCCTCGCGGTCCGCGCGGCCGAGGAGTCGACCGGTCTCGGGGCGGGGGCGCCGGCCCGTGTGACCCTCGCGCTCGACCCGACGCAGGCCGCCGAGGTGACGCGCGGTCTCAGCGCGCTCCAAGCCGGCCAGAGTCTGGTCGTCGCCGTCCGGCACGGGTCCGGGGCTGCGCAGTAGGCTCGGCATGCCCGGAGAGTCCGCCTCACACGTCACTCTCGTCGCAGCGTCGCACACGGGTCACAGGCCCAGCAGACAGCAGGACCCACAGGGACGGGTCGCAAACAACCCCCGTGGCATCGAGATCACCCAGTCCAGGGGCACAGAAAGGGACGCGCATGATCAAGGGTTTCAAGGATTTCCTGATGCGAGGCAACGTCGTCGACCTCGCGGTCGCGGTCGTCATCGGCACCGCGTTCGCCAAGGTGGTCGACGCCTTCGTCACCGTCATCATGGACCTCATCGGCAAGCTCGGTGGCAAGCCGGACTTCTCGTCGTTCAAGCCGGGCGGGGTGGCGGTGGGTGCCTTCCTCACGGCTCTGGTCGGCTTCGTGGTCGTGGCGGCAGCCGTCTACTTCATCGTCGTCGTGCCGATGAACCACCTCGCCGAGCGCCGCAAGGCCGGCGTCGAGCCCGAGCCCGAGGCCCCCTCGGAGGAGGTCATCCTGCTCACCGAGATCCGCGACAGCCTCCGCGCCCGCTGAGTCGGACCACACGAACGCACGTCGAAGGGGCGGGAGCCGATGGCTCCCGCCCTTCGTCAGTCCCAGCCGTCACCTCGAGTGGCCGCCCGGCCCCACCCGTCACGTGTGACGACGGGGCCACTCGAGTGTGGGTGCACCCGTCACGTGTGGCGACGGGGCCACTCGACGGGTTGTCGGGTCAGGCGGGCCCAGCGGTGTCGACGGGGGCGGTGTCGGTGGTGGCGGTGGTGGCGGTGGTGCCGTAGGCCTCGGGGCGCTCGTAGTCGCCGAGGATCTCGGCGAGGGCGAGCGGGCGGGCGGCCTCGGCGTGCCGGCCGGCGCGCTGGAGGGTGCGACCGAGCAGCAGGTGCGCGTAGGGGTCCGTCGGCGACTGCTCGATGACCTCGTTGAGGGTCGCCTCGGCCCGGCCGAGCTGCGCCGACTGGAAGTAGGCGCGGGCGAGCATGAGCCGCAGGTCCGTGACGGAGTGCAGCACCGCGTCGTCCGCGGTCCCGGCCGTGCGCGACGACTCGACCTCGTCGACGAGCTCGGCCAGGGCGGTCGCGGCAGCCACGTGGTCACCTCGCTCGAAGAGACCCTGGGCCCAGGAGAGGCGCAGCGAGAACGGTGTCGTCGTGTTCATGAGGCCCACAACGCCCTACGAGGTGCCGGCATTCCGGCACGTCGCGCCGCCGTCGCCCGCGTCAGCTCACTCGTAGTGCGGGGGTCGCTGCTCCTCGAGCCAGCGGTCACCCAGACCTGAGCCCGCGGGGCGCTCGCCCCAGCCGAGGTCGAGCTCGTCGCTGCTGCGGCCGAGCGCCGCACCGGGCTCGCTCGCATCGGCGTCGGGCGTGCCGTCCGCGTCTCCGGTGCCCTTGCGGAAGACCCTGCGCCGCTTGCGCTTCGGGCGAGCAGCAGAGTCCGTCGTCGACGCGTCGGCTCCGTCGGAGGAGGCCGGGTCCGTCGCCGGGCGGGACGCTCCGGAGGCCGCGTCGGCACGCTCGGTGGTCCGGTCGCCGTCCGCCGCGCTCGTCGAACCGGCGCCGTCGTCGGGCGTCGACGCGGCCCCGTCGGTCGGCTCGACCTCGCGGGGCGGCGACGACGTGCGGGCGAGCGTCACGATGCGGGCGAGCTCCCTCGCTGGGTCGCGGAACACGTCGGTGCTCCAGACCCGCTCGTGCACCCAGCCGAGGCGGGCGAGCTGCTCGGGGCGCAGGCGGTCACGGTCACGCGTGCTGCGCAGGGCGGCATACCTGCTCCCGTCGGTCTCGACGGCGATGAGCGCGCGGCCCCGGTGGTAGGGATCCTCGACCGCGATGTCGATGCGGTGGGTGGCCGTGCCGTAGTCCTCGTGGACGGTGAGGCCCTGGCGGCGCAGGCGCTCGGCGAGGTCGTGCCGCAGCGGGTCGACGGTCGTGGGAGCGGAGGCGAAGAGGGTGTCGTCGTCGCCGACGCCACCGCGCCGCTCGGCGTATGCGAGGAAGTCGCGGAGCATGAGCGCGCCCCGGGCCTTGAGCCGCTCGGGGTCGAGGTCGATCGCGCGCAGCGCCGACACGACGGTCATCCGTGCGCGGGCTCGGGTGATGGCCACGTTGAGCCTTCGCTCACCGCCCTCGATGTTGAGCGGGCCGAAGCGGTGCAGGACCCGGCCGTGCGGCGTCTTGCCGTAGCCGATCGACAGGATGATGGCGTCGCGCTCGTCGCCCTGGACGCGCTCGAGGTTCTTGACGAAGAAGCGCTCGTCGCGGGAGTCGTCGAAGAAGGCGGCGACGTCGGGCGCGGTGCGCAGCGCCTCGGTGATCGCCTCCTCGAGGCGGTCGGCGTGCTTCATGCCGAGGGCGATGACGCCGAGCGACTCCGTGGGACGGGTGCGGGCATGATCGAGGACGAGCTCGACGACGCGGGCCACCTCGCCGTCGGTCGTCTCGATGGTGTCGACGCCCGGCTGCACGACAGCCTGGCCGTCGACCGGCTCGAACGTGACGGCCGAGTCGAGCGACGTGCCGGGGAAGGTCGTGAGTCGACCGTCGTACATCGTGTCGTTGGCGAAGGCGATGAGGCGCTCGTCGCGGCTGCGGTAGTGCCACGTGAGGTTGCGGGTCGGCAGGGCCGCGGCGAGCACGTCGAGCACCGACTCGAAGCCCTCGGTCAGGGTCTCGTCGGCGGGGGCGGCGGCATCGGACTCGTCGTCGGAGACGACGGTGAAGAAGTTCGTCGGCGGGAGCTGTCGCTCGTCGCCGGCGACGACGACCTGGCGGGCGCGCGAGATGGCCGAGATCGCCTGGGCGGGCTGGACCTGCGAGGCCTCGTCGAAGATGACCACGTCGAACCAGCGGCCCGGCGGCAGCGTCGACGCGACGACGAGCGGGCTCATCGCCCAGCACGGCTTGATCGCCGTCAGCGTGGACGAGGCCTGCGGCATCAGGTCGCGCAGCGGCTTGTGGCGGCGGGCCTTGCCGGCCTCTGCGCGCACGAGCGCCTCGTGGGCCGGGTGGTCGGCGAGGACCTCGCGGATGTTGCGGGCGACCGCGGCGCGCACCCGGTCGACGGTCGCCGACTGGTGGGCACGGTCGGCCTCGGCGAACTCCGCGACGTCGCGGCGCAGTCCCGCTCCGTCGTGGGCGCCGTACGCCGGGTCGCGGACGGTGATCTCCTGGGCGAGGGAGGCCCACCACACGTGCTCGACCTCGGCCGTGACCTGGTCGGTGGGGATCCCGCGGGCCGCGAGGTCGTCGACGACCGGGCCGAGCCCGGTCGAGCGCAGCTCGTCGAGCGCCGAGATGACCTGGGGCAGCACGGCGATCCGGTCGGGTCGGCTCGCGAGCCCGGCGAGCCGGTCCCGCAGGTCGCGCAGCGGCAGGGACGTCAGCGTGCGCCCGTCGGGCCCGACCTGGAGGCGGTCGTCGAGCCACTCGAGGTCCGCCGTGAGTCCGGCCAGCAGCGACAGCCCCTCGTCGAGGCGGGGCGAGATCTCCGGACGGCCGCCTCCGCCGACGAGCTCGAACCAGTGCTCACGCTGCTCGCTGGCCGACACGAGCTCCTCGTGGAGGTTGGCCGGCGGTCGACCGGGGCGCAGGAGCCGCTTGGTCTGCTGCCGGATCTTCCAGCGGTCGAGCCAGCCCATGTCGACGTCGCGGGCCTCACGCCAGTCACGCGTCGCCGTGGCGGCGATGTGCTCCTTGAGCGGGATGTCGAAGACCTCGGGCCGGAACACCTCGAGGGTCTCGCGGACGCTCGACATCGTGGCGAAGGCCGATTTCCAGTCCTCCAGCGAGTTCGCCTCGGGCACATGGGATTCCGACAGTATGCCGTTGAGCTGGCGGGCCGCGTCGTCGAGCCCGCTCGTGCTGTGGCGGGTCGTGACGTCGAGGGCGCGGGCCGCGTCGTCGGCCGTGAGGATGCGGGCGCCGAACCACGGGTCGTCACCGTCCCGCGTCCACGCCCCGAGCCCCGCGGCGTCGCGCAGCCGGCGGCCGAGCTCGACGACCCTCGGGCGGCTCAGTCCGGCGAGGTCGCGGCTGCCGAGTCGGACGTGACACGTCGGCGGAGGCGTGCGCGTGCCGAGCTCGACGAGTGCCTGCTGCGCCTCGTGCGCGGACACACCCCACGGGTCGCGCACGGCGTGGAGCGCCTCGACGTGCTTCTGCAGGCGAGCTCGGCGGTCGCGCAGCGTCGCGGTCGTGCGATCGGTCTCGGGAGTGTCGTTCTCGACCGCGGCGTCCAGGCTCTTGGCGAACTGCTGGGCGGTCGCGCGCTTGTTCGTCGGCCCGTCGTAGGCGTCGAGCACGAGGTCGCCGAGCCCGAGACGGTCGAGGCGGCTGAGGACGGCGTCGATGGCGGCGCGCTTCTCGGCGACGAAGAGGGTCGACTTGCCCTCGGCCGCGAGCGAGGCGATGAGGTTGACGATGGTCTGCGACTTGCCCGTGCCGGGAGGTCCCTTGACGACGAGGTGGGCGCCCGCGCGTACGGCGTCGATGGCCGCGTGCTGCGAGGAGTCCGCGTCGAGGACGAGGTATTCGTGCTCCGGGTCGGGGTCCGGGTCACTCTCCGGCAGGCGCAGCCGCACCGCCGCGAGCGCCGACTCGTCGCCCGCGAGCGCCGCGACGACGTCGTGGTTGGCCAGGGTGTCGCCCTGGAGGGCGAGGTCGGCGACCATCGGCAGCTTGGCGTAGGAGAAGGTCCCGAGGACGAGCCGCGGGGTGATCTCGAACTCGGGCACGCGCTCGCACGCGTGGCCGAGAGCGGCATACACCGGGTACGGGTCGAAGCCGTTGCCCGCCGTGGCGAGGTCGGCGAGAGCGTCCCCGTCGATCTCGATGCCCTGCTCGGAGCGGAGGTACTCGCGCAGGACGGGGTTGAGCTCGGCCTCGGGGCCGAGGTCGATCTCGAAGTCCTCCTGGGCGGCGCCCGTCGGACGCAGCACGCACGAGCGCAGCAGCACCGGCGAGGCCGGCGGGCGGGCGGCGCGCGGCACGGACCACGTCGCCATGCCGATGGCGATGAAGCCGGCCGCGATGCCGCGCTCCTCGTGCAGCTCGAGGGCCTTGGACCGGATGGCGCGCGCGCGGCGGCGGGCCTCCTCGAAGGCCGCGGGCTCGCGCACGAGGTCCGACAGTCGCGTGCGACGACCGGCGAGCAACATCGCGACGCCGCCGGGGTGCGCGGTCGTCAGGTCGAGGGTGCCGGAGGGCAGGTCGCGGTACCAGAGGAGCGTGTTGCGCCCGCCGAGGTCGACGAGCGTGCGCTGCCACGTCCTGACGGCGGCCCTGACGCGGTCGGCGCGTGGATCGCCCGAGGGCGACTCGGCCTTGGGGGCAGGGTCGGTCCTGAGGGCGTCGGTCATTCCAGCAGGCTAACGAACGAACCTTCGCGTACCCGCCACCGACAGACCACCGCGCAGAGGAATCCGTGCTGCGGCGGCCGGTGACGTGCGCTCTCGTCAGCGGTCGCCGAGCACGGCGCGGGTCTCGCCGACGAGGCGGGCCACGGCAGCGACGGCAGCCGTGAGGGACTCCTCGGTGGCGCCCAGCGCGCCCAGGGCGAGGGCGGCGTCCCGCGAGAACCCTTCCGGCGCCGCGGGCAGCGTCGCGACCGCAGGCACGAGCCCCTTCTCGTTCGTCACCCAGCGTCCGGCGTCCGAGTGCAGCGCGTGGGCACACAGCAGGACCGCTCGGGCGAGCGCCAGCGACACGTACGTCGTGTCCGCGCGCCGGGCTCCCTTCTCGGCCGCGCCGACGAGGAAGTCGGCCTCCCAGAGGGCGCCGACCATCGCGTCGCGCAGGGCGAGGGGGTATGCCGTCACGGCCGTTCGCAGGGACGCGAGCCGACCGGCCGGGTCGGCCAGAACGACCCCGGTGGCCAGCTCGGCGGCATACGCCACGTCGAGGAAGCCGAGCGGGTGACCTGCCTGGGAGTGGAAGGCGAACTCACCACGAATCGCTCGATCCGCCTGTGCTGCAACCCGATCGACGTCGCGCAGGATCCAGTCGACGGCGGTGCCCTCGACCTCGAGCCAGCCACCGGCGTCGACCCACGGACCCCACGTGCCGGGCTCCCCCACCGCGACGTCGCGCCCTGACCACCGGCTCGCGAGACGTGTCAGCTCGGCGGTGTCGGGCACACCCTGGTAGTAGACGCCGAGGTCGACGTCGGAGGTGGGCAGCGCGTCGCCGCGGGCGCGACTGCCGCCGAGCACGACGCCGAGCACCCCGTGCACGCCGGTCAGCTCGTCGACCATCCGGCGCAACGTCTCGTCGGTGATCATCGGGCGGTCCTCGGCATGGGCCGGACGCTACCGGAGCCTCGTCCCGACGGCCGGATCGGGGAGCCTGACCGAAATGTCCGATAACGGAGTCAACGCCCGGTCTGGTATGTACCGTCCCTCGCATGACCGCTCACTCCCCCGAGTCGCCGTCGCCCGCCCGGCCGTCGGCCGCAGCGCCGGCGCGCCGACGCGTGCTCTCCGGGCTCGGGGGCGGCGCAGCCCTCGCTGTGGCCACCGCGACGACCGCGTCCGCGGCACCCACGTCCGCGGCAGGGGCGCCCGCGACGGCCACCCCCGCGGTCATGGCCGCAGCCGTCACGACCGACCCCGTGCTGCACCTGCTGCGACGCGCGACGTTCGGCCCGACGCCGGCGCTGGTCGCCGAAGTGCGCACGACCGGGACGACGGCCTGGCTCGACGCCCAGCTCGCCCCGTTGACCAAGGTGCCCGACACCGCCATGGACACGATGCTGGGGCGCTGGACCCGCCTGGGCTGGAAGACGTGGGAGGTGCGCGAGCGCCTCGAGGGCGGCGACACGTGGACCGTCATGATGGACCTCGTCGAGGCGCACCTGGCCCGGGCCCTCTTCTCCCGCAGGCAGCTCCTCGAGACCGTCGTCGACTTCTGGACCAACCACCTCGTCGTCACGGTCCCGAGCAGCGAGGTCTGGGACAGCTCGCACCTCTTCCAGCGCGACGTCATCCGCAAGCACGCGCTCGGCAAGTACTCCGACATGCTCAACGCGGCAGCGCGGCACCCGTCGATGCTCAAGGTCCTCGACAACGCCGACAGCACGAAGAAGGCGCCGAATGAGAACTACGGCCGCGAGCTGCTCGAGCTGCACACCGTCGGCGTCGGGAAGTTCACCGAGGCCGACGTCAAGATGTCGGCACTGGCGCTGACCGGTCTCAGCGTCGACTCCGAGTCGGGTCTCTACTACTACCGGCCCAACCGTCGTCACGTCGGGACCGTCAAGGTGCTCGGCTGGAGCGACCCGAACGCGACGCCCGAGAACGGCAGCGCCGTCGCGACGCTCTACCTCAACTACCTGGCGAACCACCCGGCGACGGCGAATCGCATCGCCACGAAGCTCGTGACGCGCTACGTCTCCGACACGCCGCCGGCCACTCTCGTCACCAAGCTCGCACAGGTCTACCTCGCGAACGGCACTGCCATCGCTCCGGTGCTGCGAGCCCTCTTCCTCTCCCCCGAGTTCGTCGCCTCGGCCGGCCAGAAGATCCGCACCCCCTACGAGGACGCCCTCGCGTCGTGCCGCATCCTCGGCCTGACCCCCGAGCCGGTCCCGGCGGCCGGGGTGACGAGCGACCTGCGCGGCCTCTTCTGGCAGATGGGCACCTTCGGGCAGGCACCGATGGGGTGGCCGGCTCCGAACGGCTATCCCGACGTCGCCGCCGCCTGGAACGGCGCGTCGAGCACGCTCAACCGCTGGAACTTCCATCTCGGCCTCGCGGGCAACTGGACGCTCAAGGCGATGAAGCGCCCCGACGTCACGACGCTCGTGCCGACCCCGCTGCCGACGACGTATGCCGCCCTCGTCGACGCGCTCGCCGCGAAGCTGCTCATCACGCTGACGACCGCGCAACGCGACGCGATCTGCCGGTTCGTCGACCACGCCCCCGGCGACGCCCTCAAGGCGGGTGCTGCGGCCGTGACGTGGCGGCTCCCGTCGATCGTCGCGCTCCTGCTCGACTCCCCCAACTTCGCGACCCGCTGAGGACGACCATGACGACCCATCCCGCGACCGCGTCCACAGCCCCGTCCCTGACCCAGTACCCGGCCGAGTCCGGCGTCCCCCCGGAGGGCTGCGGCTGCCCGCAGGGGCAGGCCCTGACCTCGCAGGTCTCCCGCCGCACGTTGCTCGCGGGCGCGTCGGCCCTGGGAGCGCTCGGCGCCGTCATCGGCACCGCCGGCCCCAGTGCCGCCACGCAGCTCGCCTTCGCCGGGACGGCCTACACCGGCGACACGATCGTCATCCTCAGCCTCCGCGGCGGCTTCGACGGTCTGTCCGCGGTGGCCCCCGTCGGGGACCCTGCGTACTTCGCGGCGCGGCCCGCGATCGCGATCCCCGCGTCGCGGGCGATCAGGCTCGACAGCATGTTCGGGCTGCACCCTGCCCTCGCGCCGCTCAAGCCGATCTGGGACGCCGGCGGACTCGCCGCCGTGCACGCGGTCGGCCAGGTCAACCCGACGCGGTCGCACTTCGAGGCCATGGCCACGATGGAGAACGCCGCGCCCGGCTCGACGCTGCGCACCGGCTGGCTCGACCGCATGATCGGGCTGAGCGGACCGGTCTCGACGTTCGCGTCCGCGTCGGTCGGATCGGCGACGACACCGCAGTCGATGATCGGCCCGAACCCCGAGGTCGCGATCCGCACCGTCGACAGCTTCAGCCTCAGCGGCGCCAGCACCCCGGATGAGCAGACCCGCTGGACGACCGCCCTCAACGCCTTGTATGCCGGGGCGCCCGCCGCGCTCGCGGCACCCGCGAAGGCGACGCTCGGGGCGCTCTCGACGATGTCACCGCTCAAGGCCGCCGGCTACACCCCGGCCAACGGGGCGGCATACCCCAAGGGTGCCGTCGGCGACGCCCTGCGCGACCTCGCTCGCCTCATCAAGGCACGGATCGGCCTGCGGGCGGCGACGGTCGACGTCGGCAACTGGGACATGCACTCCGGCCTCGGGTCCAGCGACTCGGGCTGGATGTTCCGCCAGCTCACCGAGCTCGGCCAGGCGCTCGCGGCCCTCAACCAGGACCTCGGCGCGCAGATGAGCGAGGTGACCCTCGTGACGCTCAGCGAGTTCGGTCGCCGCGTCGCGCAGAACGGCTCCGGTGGACTCGACCACGGCCACGGCAACGTCTCGCTCGTCATGGGTGGCGGGGTGCGCGGCGGGCAGGTCTACGGGCGCTGGCCCGGCCTCGCGGCGGCCAACCTCGACAACGGTGACCTCGCCGGGACGACCGACTACCGGACGATCCTCGCCGAGGCGCTGGAGAAGCGGGCGCAGCTGTCGTCGTCGACGGTCTTCCCGCTGCTCGCTGCCGACCGTCTCGGGATGTTCGCCGCCAAGGCCTGACCCTCGCCGACGCACGGCCGTCCGACAAATGGGTGGGGGGCGCCCTCGCCCTGCGCCAGACTGGCCGACGTGGACGAGGTCGAGGTGGTGGTCGCCCATCAGGAACGCGCGACGCTGCGGGTGGGTGACGTGTTCCTCAAGGTCGACGCCGATCCGGCCCGCACCGAGGCCGAGCTCGAGGCGATGACGCTGGCGCCGGTCCCGACCCCGGAGGTCCTGTGGTGCAGGCCGTCCGTGCTCGCGCTCGCTGCTCTGCCCGGGGTGGCGCTCGGTCGCCTCGGCGAGCCGTCGACCGCCTCGGCCGCGGCGTGGGCCGCGGCGGGTGCGGTCCTGCGCGTCCTGCACGACGCGCCGCTGCCGCCGTGGTCCGGGGCCAGCCTCGACGAGAAGGCCGCGAGCCTCGACGCCGAGTGCACGTGGCTCCTGACGAACGACGTCCTCCCGGCCGAGCTCGTGACGCGCAACCGTGAGCTCGCCGAGTCCGCGCTGCGACCGTGGACGCCGGTGTTCATGCACGGCGACCTGCAGGTGGCCCACGTCTTCGTCGAGGGAGACGAGATCACCGGCATCCTCGACTGGTCCGAGGCGGGTCGGGGCTCAGCGATGTACGACCTCTCGAGCCTGACCCTCGGGCACCCCGAGCACGTCGCAGACGTCGTCGACGGCTACGGCGCGGATGCCGTCGACCTCGACGTTGTCCGAGCGTGGTGGTCCCTGCGGAGCCTGACGGCGATCCGCTGGCTCGTCGAGCACGGCTTCGACCCGGCCGCGCCCGGGTGCGAGATCGACGTGCTCAAGGCCCAGCTCTGAGGCTGCGGCTCGGCGACGCACTCAGCGGTCGATCATCCGCTGCATGGCCTCCGGGTAGCGGTCACCGTGGACCTGCACGCTGGACGAGGCGGCGTCGAGCTCGGCGAGGTCCTCGTCCGTGAGGGTGAGGTCTGTGGCACCGAGGTTCTCGTCGAGGCGCTCGAGGCGCCGGGTCCCGGGGATCGGCACGACCCACGGCTGCTGCGCGAGCAGCCAGGCGAGGGCCACCTGACCCACCGTGGCGCCCTTGCGATCGGCGACCGCGGTGACGAGGTCGACGAGGGCGAGGTTGGCCTGCAGCGCCTCCCGCTCGAAGCGCGGCAGGGAGGCGCGGATGTCGCCCTCGCCGAACTCCGTGGCGGCGGTGACCTTCCCCGTGAGGAAGCCCCGTCCGAGCGGACTGAACGGGACGAAGCCGATCCCGAGCTCCTCGAGGGCGGGCAGGATCGCCTCCTCGGGCTCGCGCCAGAAGAGGGAGTACTCGCTCTGCAACGCCGTGACCGGCTGCACGGCGTGGGCACGGCGGATCGTGTCGACCCCGGCCTCGGACAGGCCGAAGTGGTGCACCTTGCCCGCCTCGATGAGCTCCTTGACGGTGCCGGCGACGTCTTCGATGGGGACGTCGGGGTCGACGCGGTGCTGGTAGAGCAGGTCGATGGCGTCCGTGCGCAGTCGTCGCAGGGAGCCGTCGACGGCGGCGCGGATGGCGTCGGGTCGGCTCGTGACGCCCGTCTGGGTGCCGTTCTCGTCGAAGGCGAAGCCGAACTTGGTGGCGATGACGACGTCGTCGCGGACCGGCTGCAGGGCCTCGCCGACGAGCTCCTCGTTGTGGAAGGGACCGTAGACCTCGGCGGTGTCGAAGAGGGTGACGCCCCGGTCGACCGCGGCACGCAGGAACGTCACCATCGCGTCCCGTGGTGGTCGCGGGCCGAAGGACTGGCTCATGCCCATGCAGCCGAGGCCGAGGGCGGAGACCTCGAGGCCTCGGGTGCCGAGAGTGCGCGTCTTCATGTGGGTTCTCCTTTGGTCGCGTTCGTGGTGGAACTCGTTGGTACTCAGAGCTGCCCGGCCGGTCGCAGGAGGATCTCGTCGATCGCGAGGTGGCGGGGCCGGCAGGGGGTGAAGGCGATGACGACGGCGACTCGGCTCGGCTCGCTGGTCAGGGGTGTGGTGGTCATCGGGGTCTTCTCGCTCGTGGTCATAGGGGTGCGGGGCGGCTCAGGCCTCGGGGATGGCGCGTCCGAAGGTCTCGAGCGTGATGTCGGCCGGCTCGGGGCCACCGCGCGTGCCGGTGTCGAGGGCGTCGATCGCGCTCAGCTCGTCCTGGGTCAGGACGAAGTCGAAGACGTCGAAGTTCTCCGCGATGCGGTGCGCCTTGGTCGACTTGGGGATCGCGGAGCGTCCCTGCTGGAGGTGCCAGCGCAGCATCACCTGGGCGGGCGTCTTCCCGTGGGCGTCGGCGATCCCGCCGATGACCGGGTCCTGGAGGGTGCTGCCGTGGCTGCCGTCGCGGTAGAAGGTGATGCCACCGATCGGGGACCACGCCTGCGTCAGGATCCCGTGCTGGGCTCCGAGCTCCTGGACTGGCTTCTGCTGGAAGTAGGGGTGCAACTCGATCTGGTTGACCGAGGGCACGACCGTCGCCGCATCGAGCAGGGCGGTGAGGTGGTCGACCATGAAGTTGCTGACGCCGATGGCGCGCACCTTGCCGTCCGCGAGGAGCGACTCCAGCGCCCGGTACGCCTCGAGCGTCGTGTCGAAAGCGGACGGGAGGGCCTGGTGCAGGATCAGCAGGTCGATCTGCTCGACGCCGAGCTTGCCGGCGCTCTTGTCGAAGCCGTGCAGGGTCTCGTCGTAGCCGTAGTCGCTGATCCAGATCTTCGTCTCGAGGAAGACCTCGTCACGGGGCACGCCGGAGCTGCGAACGGCCTCACCGACCTCGCGCTCGTTGCCGTAGGCGGCGGCCGTATCGATGTGCCGGTACCCGGTCGCGAGCGCGGCCTCGACGGCGGCGCGCGTCTCCTCCGGAGGGGTCTGGAACACCCCGAGTCCGATGGCCGGCATCTCGACCTCGTTGTTCAGCTGCAGTGTCGTCATGTCCTCGACCGTAGGCGGGGGCCCGTGCCGGTGGCAGTGACGGCCTTGACCGGTAACGCCAGCCCCTCCCTGGGCCCGAGCCCACGGCATACGGTCGGGGCATGGACAACAGGGCCGAGGTGCGCGACTTCCTGACCTCCCGCCGCGCGCGGCTCACCCCGGAGCACGCGGGTCTGACGCTCTACGGGAGCAACCGTCGGGTCAAGGGCCTGCGACGCGAGGAGGTCGCGGTCCTGGCCGACGTCAGCACCGACTACTACACGCGCCTCGAACGCGGCAACCTCTCCGGGGTGTCCGAGTCGGTCCTGGAATCACTGGCGACGGCGCTCCAGCTCGACGAGTCCGAGCGGGTCCATCTCTTCGACCTCGCCCGGGCAGCCAACGCCGGCAACCGACGGCGACGGACACCGGTCAAGGAGCAGCTGCGACCCGGCATACAACGCATTCTCGACTCCCTGTCAGCGCCGGCCTACGTCCGCAACAACCGCCTCGACCTGCTCGGTGTCAACGCACTCGGGCGAGCCCTGCTGACCGACCTCTACGACGGCGGCACGACACACCCCAACCTGGCGCGCTACCTGTTCCTCGACGACCGCTCGAGGGACTTCTACGCCGACTGGACCAGGGTCGCCAAGGACGTCGTCGCGTCCCTGCGCCTGCAGGCGGGCCACACGCCGTACGACCGCGGTCTGACGGACCTCGTCGGCGAGCTCTCCACTCGCAGTGAGGAGTTCCGCACCTAGGGCGTGTCTCCTGAATGTGGGCACGGTCGGCTGTGATGGTTGATGCATGTCGCGTTCTGCCGTGCTGACCGATGCTCAGTGGGAGCTGATCGAAC
>NZ_LMIW01000010.1 GCF_001429185.1 Terrabacter sp. Root85 | reverse complement strand
ACACGACACAACGCTCGGCATACGGGGCCTCCTCGAGGAGAACGGACACCCCAACGTAGGAGCGTCGGCGACCCCGAAGGATCACCCACATATCAAGCATCTGCGGACGTTTGCTTCCGTCGCTCCTTCGACGCAGCGGGCGCTCCGATGTTTCAGTCCGTGGTCTCGATGGCGGTCTCATTCGCGCGTGTCCGGCGTGCGTCGGGACAGTCCATCCCGGGAACCCCCGAGCACGCGATCACCCTCGGGAACTCCGACGAACGGTGGGTCCCAGAGCTCGAAAGCGTGTGTGGGGGTAACTCCACCGTGGGTTCAAATCCCACCGCCACCGCCAGATGCAGAAGGACCCCCGACATGTTTTTCGTCGGGGGTCCTTCTGCACCTGCGGATGCACGGGGGATTCGGGAGGAGCGGGCGGTCGGGGGAGGAACGAACCCGCCCGCACGCGACGGGTCACCGCAGCCGCCCGCGCTCGCGCTCCCGTGCCAGCCGCGGCATCCGCGCTTCGAGACGTGTGCCCCCTCCTGCCGGGCTGCTCACGATCAAGCGTCCACCCATCGTCTCGATCCGGTCGGTGAGGCCGAGCAGGCCTGATCCGAAGGGGTCCGCCCCACCGATCCCGTCGTCCTCGACGACGGCGGCGATCAGGTCCGGCCCAGCGGTGATGACCACCCTGCACCGGCTCGCACTGGCGTGCTTCGCCACGTTGGTCATCGCCTCGGAGCAGAAGAAGAGCAACGCTCCCTCGATGGCGTCGGGAAGCCGTCCCACGTCGACGCGTACCTCCACGTGGAACGGAAAGTGCCCGGCCATGTCACGGACAGCCGCGTCGAGGCCGCCCTCGACGAGGGTCAGGGGGCGGACTCCACGGACGAAACTCGTCAGGTCGTCCTGCGCCCGCACGACCTCCGCACGTACCAGCGCGAGGTGTCGATTGCCCGAGAGGTCGGCAGCCGCAGCGTGGTCCAGGATGTCGGCGACGCGGGCGAGTCGTCGTTGGGCCCCGCCGTCGAGCTCGTCGGCGATCCGTGCGCGCTCGTCGCCGACGGCCTCGACGATGCGTTGCCGGGACTGCGTGAGGTCGCCGACCCGGGAGCGGATGTCAGCGAGCATCTGCGCGTTGGTCATCGCGAGCCGGGCCGCCGTCGCCACGCCGCTCACGAGCCGGGGGTCCTCGAGCAGTGCCCGGTCGTGGACCAGCACGGCGACATGCCTCCCGTCGTCGTCGATCGGGGTGGCCGTGCGACCGCCGTCCGGCGCCGGCAGGTCGATCGGCTCACCCTGGTCATCGACGTAGGACGCCCGCTCCGGGATCCAGTAGCCGACCGTGAGCCCCGGGTCGCCCAGTGCTTGCTGCAGCCGTCCCGCCAGCCCGCTCGTGTCGGAGGTCCTGCCGAGGTCGGCCACGAGGTCGCTCAGGGTCGACTCGGTCCAGCGACCCCACCGCAGGTCGGCAGCCAGCACGACGACGGCGCCGGCGACCACACCGTCGTATGCCAGCAGGACGGGCACGTCGATGTTCCAGGCGAGTAGCTGGTTGAGAGCGCTCGTCACCAGCACGGCGGAGAACCCGAGGGCCGCCCACAGTGCCGGCCGCCCCGCTTTGCGGGCGGTGCCCGTGGTGCGCACGAAGACGTCGATCGCTGTCGCGGCGACCAAGAGCGCGAGTGAGAGGGTGAGCGCGGCTGTGGGCACGAACACCTCGATGATGCCCAGGACGTATGCCGCCCCGACGACGACCACGACGTAGCGGCGCCTCGCGTGCCCGGTGGGATAGGTGAGGTGCAGCTGCACCAGCGGACCGCGGTGAAGGAAGACGGCTGCGGAGAAGACGTTGCCGACCAGCCACGTCGCGCCGACGAGCAGCATCAAGTGGGCGACCCTGCCGGACCGCATCGATGCCAGGCCGGCGGAGATCACGACCACACCGACCAGGAGGTCGACGGCTTGGATGAACTGGCTCCCGGCCATGAGTCACCCGGTCAGCATGTCCAGCGCAGCGCCGCTGAGCTCGCTCTTGCCGACGAAGCCGCGAGCGCGGACGGCGGCGACGCGCGCTCCGTAGGATCTGCGGCTGCGAGTCGACGTCAGCACGACCGCACAGTGAGGCGCGCAGCCGGCAATGCGCTCGGACACCGCGAACCCGTCGACGTCGGGAAGGACGATGTCGAGCAGGACGACGTCGGGCTGCAGGCGGCCGACCAGCTCAGCACCCGAGGAACCGTCGGCGGCTTCTCCGACGACGTCGTAACCCTCCGCCTCGAGCAGCGCTCTGGCGCAGGCCCGGAAGCCGTCGTGGTCGTCGATGATCACGAGCGTAGGTGTCATGGCGCCCTCTTCACCAGGGTCCACGGGTGGCGGGTCCACAGGACCCGGCTCTCACACCGCCAGGATCCCACGGGTTTGAGCGTCAGGGTCTTGCCGACGAACGTGAAGGTAGCGGTCATGGGGCCGCGGCGGTCGGTGCCGGCCGGATAGTTCGCTGTGCTCCTGAGATCGGTCAGCTCGAAAGTGTTGCCGTGGACGCGGTAGCTGCCCACCCATCCCATGCGGGCGATCGCCGTACGGCTGACTTCGCTCTCGTGCTCCGTCACCACTCCGCCATCGAGAGTGAAGTTCAGATACCAGGTTCGGGGGTGGTCCTCCGGGACGAAGAGCTCCCTGTTGAGAAGGTATTCACCCAGCTGGCCGTCACAAAGGTGGCGATCTCCTGGAGACAGCACCGTCTCGTAGGTGCCGTCCGGAACCACCGACGCGCCCGGCTGAGCCGAGTCGGCTCGCCGGACCCAGGGCTTGGCCGTCCAGATGACGGTGTCCCCGCACGAACCACCGGTCATGTCGCTCAGCCGCAGCTCAGTCCCGTCGAAGGACCACTTGGCGTCGAGGGTGTTGATCCGGACATGGTCGTGCAGGCGGGAGTACACGCCGTTGTACGCGACCTCCTTGGGCGCCGTCTGACTGTCGACGCGCTGGCGAATGGTGACCTGGCCGCCACCCACCTCGAGCGAGAACCAGGACCTCCGGCCCGGCGTGCCCTGCCTCGGACCGCCCGGGCACTGCCATCGTGCATCGTTGTCGAGCACCATCTCGTAGGTTCCCTCGGGGAACGACCCGCGGCCTGAACCGGCTGCCGGCGTGGGACAGGCCGAAAGGTCCGGCCCCGCGGCGACGTCAGCTTTCAGGCCGGCCAGCCGGTCGAGCATGCCGGCGCTGCCCGGGTCGCCCGCGGCGATCTCGTCGTAGACCGGCTGGACGGCCTTGCGCAGGGCGGCGAGCTGAAGGTCCGACGAGGCCGGGAACGCAACACCCTGACCACACAGCTTGGCGACGGCGGAGACGTCCTCCGTCCTGGCTGCGTCGAGAGCCTCTGGGATCGCGGTCGTCGCGGCCGTGCGCAGGACCTCACGTTGGGCGTCGGTCAGCTCACGGTAGACCGCTTCGTTGAGGACCACGGTCATGGCTGCCGGCCAGAGGTTGACGTTCGCGGTGACGTACTTCGCCTCGAGTCCGTAGAAGCGGCCGAAGATGCTGTCGACCTGTTGCTCGTACGCGTCGAGCCCGGCGAGGGTTACTCCGGACGTCATACGTGTGAAGGTCGCCCCGAGTGCCTTCGCCGTGGCCTCCGGTATGTCGCCGCCCTGGACCCCGAGGTCGGCGCCCCAGAAGTCCACGGGCTCTCGGAACGGCCTGCGCACGCCGAGCACCTTGCGCATCGGACCAGGCAGGACGGCGACCGACACCAGGCCGTGCCCTTCGAGGCCGCGGGCCATCTCGAGCGGGATGCCCTCCGAGAAGATGCGATCCTGCACGTCGTGGCTGTCGACGAGCAGCGGGGCCAGCAACGGTTGGAACGAGGTCACGCCGATCAGGTCGAGCGACCGCACGCCGACCCAGGCACCCGGGACGCGACGGCGCGTCACGTCTTCGAGGGTGTTCTTCTCGAAACCGATCTCGCCCTGACGCCAGGCGTCGTCGAAGTGAAGGCGGAGGGACCCGTGCGACTGCGTGTTCACCTCTGCGGCATACGCCTGCACCTGCGCGGGAGCGGCTTGGTCGGGCTGGGCGATCTCCAGCATGGTCACCTTCTGGAGGCCTCGGCCACCGGCCCGGTCTGGTTCCGTCGTCGTGCATCCGGCAGCGACCACCGCCACGGCGGCCAGGAGCGCCCAGCTCGACCTGGTCACCACGCGACCGGCTCTCAGGACAGTCGGCATGGTCCCTGTGGTCGATGTCGTGTTCCGGGTCATGGTCGGCACGTCCCTTCGGTGCCTCAACGGTCCATTGTCTCGCTCCCACGCCAGTGTCGTCCGGCCAATCGGTCGAGCGAATCAGTGCCAACCCTGAGTCGCGAGGTGCATCTCGGGTGGACGCTGGGTGGCATGAGGGCTCGGCAGAGCGCCCGACAGACCTACCTCCCGGCCGCCGGGGGCGTCGCAGGCGGACACGCGCCACGCTGGGCGGGGTCCGTCGATCCCGCCCCGATCTACCGGTCCGTCGCGACCCTGGGCATGGTCGGGGGGCTCGCATGGCTCACGACACGCATCGTGGCCGCGTCGCCGGGCTTCTCGGACAGTGGCGAGTCGGTCCGGTCCGGGCTCGTCCTCTACTGCACCGTGGCATGGCTCACGGCCGTCGGCATCGTCCATCGGCTGTCCAGACCTGAGAACGCGTTCGGCCGGCGTCTCGTCCTCGTCGCGAGCCTGGTGCTGGTGACCGAGTGGGACATCCCGGGGGCCACGGCGGCCGGCGTTCTCTCCGTGGCGGTGTTCACGGTGGGTCTGGTTCTCGCGGTCGCCGTTCCGGTCGCCGTGACCTGGGCGATCCTCGCCTTTCCGTCCGGACGGGTGGACGCGCGAGCGGAGCGCTACCTGCTCGCGACGGGAGCACTCCTGTTCGTCGGTGCACTGGGACTCGTGCCCACGCTGTTCTTCGACCTACAGGCCCAAGGCTGCTCGGACTGCCCGACGAATCTGCTTCTGCTGCACGACGACCCGGACGTGGCCGCAACATCCTCGCGGCTCGCGATCGGTGCCTGCCTCGCGTGGACCATCGTCACGATGGTCGTCCTCGCCGTCGGCCTCGTGCGCATGAGTCCTGCGTCGCGACGGGCGCGCGGCGCGGTGGGGACGATCGGCGTCGTGTACCTCGGGGCGGTCGCGGCGCACCTCGGCCTGAGCCTGGATCGCGGCTTCGTGGAAGGTTCGGCGACGGACCACGGTCTCTGGTGGGCGCAGCTCGTGGGTCTGGCCGCACTGGCCTCCGCGGTGGAGTTCAGCCTGCTGCGATCACGATCCCTGCGCCGGGGTGTGACGGGCCTCGTCGTCGACCTGCACCGGGAGACCGCCGCAGGAGGTATGCGTGAGGCGCTGGCCACGTGGCTGCACGACCCGTCGCTCCTCGTGGGCTACCCCGTCGACGGCACCTACCGCGACGTCGACCTCGAGACGGTGGACGTGAGGGCCCCCGGACGAGCCACCAGCCGGCTCGCGAACGACGGCGACGAGATCGCTGTCCTGGTGCACCGTCCGGGGCTGTTCGACAACCCGGACGCGCTCCGGGAGGTCGTGACCGCGGCTCGTTTGGGGCTCGAGAACGAGCGGCTACGCGCTCTGGGTCTCGCCCAGGTGCGGGCCCTCGCCGAGTCGCGGGTCCGGATCATCGAGGCGGGCGACCGCGAGCGGCGCCGACTGGAACGCGACCTCCACGACGGCGCACAACAACGTCTCATCGGTCTCCTGCTGGGTCTGCGCCTCCTGCGATCGAGCGTCGGCGAAGACCAGCACGACCTGGTCAGGACGGTGGACGCGGCGGAGGCAGAGGTCCAGCAGGCGGTGCGCGACCTCCGGGAGCTGGCCGCGGGGTTGTTCCCGAACGTCCTGGTGACCGAGGGGCTCGCCGGCGCGTGGGAGGCGCTGAGCGAAACACGGCCCCTGCAGGTCATGGCCGCCCCGGAGGGTCGGCTTCCGGCGGCGGTCGAGGCAACGGCATACGTCGTCGTCGCGACCGCCGCGGCACGGGGCCCCACGACGGTACGCGCGACAAGCGACGGGGGATGGCTCCGCGTCCGCGCGGACGTCGCGGACGTCGCGGACGCCAGCTGGGACCTCGCATTTCTCGAGGACCGGGTGGCCGCGATCGGCGGGCGCCTCGTGTCGACGCAGGTGGACGGAGGTGTCCGCATCGACCTGGCGCTGCCGCTGGCGTTGGACGCGTCGCCCGAGACGGAACCCGCCGATGGCGTGCGGACCTGAGCCGGCGACGTCGCCTCGCCTGCCGCTCCCAGGGTGGTCCCCAGGCCGGGGCGCACGTTCCGAGTCAACCGCGAGTCCTCGGGCGATGGCGCTGCCACACTGGCTGGGTGGCCAGGGCGACTGCTGAGGTCGGTGTCGGACTGGCCTCCGAGCGGAGGTTGCATGCGAGCCGTTGTTGCAGACGACACACTCTTGACGCGCGAAGGCGTCGTCGCACTGCTGCGTTCCGGCGGGGTCGAGGTCGTCGGCCAGGCGGCCGACGCCTCGGCGCTCCTTCACCTGGTGCGAGCCCACCGTCCGGACGTCTGCGTCGTCGACATCCGCATGCCTCCGACGCACACCGACGAGGGCCTGGTCGCGGCCGCCGCCATCCGGTCCGAGTTCCCGGACATCGGCGTCCTCGTGCTGTCCCACTTCGTCGAGTCGGCATATGCGATGCGTCTCATCCAGGACCAGCCCGAAGGGATCGGTTACGTCCTCAAGGAGAGGGTCTACTCGGGCGACGTCCTCGTCGACAGCCTGCGACGGGTGGCGGAGGCGGAGACGGTGATCGACCCGACGATCGTCGCGCGCCTGCTGCACAAGCACCGCGATGCCGACCCCCTCCACGAGCTCAGCGTGCGGGAGCGCGAGGTGCTTGCTCTCGTCGCTGAGGGCTTGACCAACCAAGGCATCAGCAGACGGCTGTTCATCACCGACCGCACGGTCGAGGCGCATGTCCGCCAGATCTTCACCAAGCTGGGGCTCGACGAGTCGCCGGAGAGCAACCGCCGCGTCCTGGCCGTTCTGACCTTCCTGCGCAGCGCCTGACGTCGAGATCAGGCCGTCAGCAGGAAGGGGTCGACCGGCTTGGGCGGAGGCCCGTCGAGGGTGCACTCCGCCTTCCGCGGTCACGCGCGCACCCACGGCGATGGCGCCCTTCGAGGCCTTTGCGATGCCCGATGAGGGGAAACCCCAAGGCCGCGGCGCCCGGTTCGAGTGATTCTCCGAATGTGGGTCAGGGGTCTTGGAGGCGACTCTGGATGTGTTCGCACTTGTCCCCACATCGCTTGATCTGCAAGCGAACTCGTATCTCAGGAGAATGTCATGAACGCTCGCAGAGCTGTCTTCGCAGTCATCGCCTCCGGCCTGCTGGCACTGCCCGCTGCCGCTGCCGCCTCGCCGGTTCCGGATCCGCCATCGCGGAACGCTCCCGACATGGTGCAGGTGGCGATCGACGAGCTGACCGAGGCCTACGCACAGGCGGGGACGTCGGACAAGCCCAGCATCCACAACGAGATCGTCCTGTTGACCAACGTCGGTCACGCAGCGCTCTGAGCGATGCCGAGGAGCGTGGTGGATCGCCGGCACCCGGTGCCGGCGATCCACCACGGAACCGTGGATGCCTCCGCCGGCACGCTGCCTGTTCGCCCGGCCGGCGCGTCCCCCTGCGTTCCACGTCCCCACCCACACGAACCCCGGGTGTGCCGTCCGGTTGCATCGGCAGGGACGCGGGCTCAGGTGACCGGTGACCGGGGACGGGCGGCATACGCGAGCAGTGTCGGCAGCGGCCCTCTTCCGTGAAGTCCTTGACGCGCCGCGATCGCAGCGCCCACGCTCGGAACGGCAGAGTGGGAGGGAGGCGCCGTGCGCGAGCTGCCGTCCGGGACGGTGACGATGCTGTTCTCCGACATCGAGGGCTCGACCCTGATGCTGGGCCGGCTGGGGCGCAGGTACACCGACGCGCTGGACGGGCACCGTGACGTGCTGCGCTCCGCGTGGTCGGCGCACGGGGGCACCGAGATGGGCACCGAGGGGGACAGCTTCTTCGTGGTGTTCCCGACGGCCGAGGGCGCCGTGAGGGCGGCTACCCAGGCCCAGCGCGGGCTCGAGAGCCACGGGTGGCCCGGCGACGAGAGGGTCCGCGTCCGCATGGGCATCCACACCGGGTCGCCACAGGTCCACGACGACGACTACGTGGGGATGGACGTGCACCGCGCGGCCCGCATCGCCTCGTCCGCCCACGGCGGGCAGGCGGTCCTGTCGTCCGTGGCCGCGGAGCTCGCTCGAGACGCCCTGCCCGACGGTGTCGGGCTGAGGGATCTCGGCCTCCACCGCCTCAAGGACATCCCGGAGCCGGAGCGGCTCTTCCAGCTCACCGTCGACGGCCTGCAGGTCGACTTCCCTGCGCTCCGGACGCTGGGCGCGGCCTCCCGCCTCCCGGTTCCGGCGACCCATCTGGTCGGACGTGAGCACGCGGTCGCGGAGCTGGTCGACCTGGTGCGGTCGCCCGAGATCCGACTGGTCACGCTGAGCGGGCCGGGAGGCTCGGGCAAGACGCGCCTCGCGATCGAGGTGGCGAAGAAGCTCGTGACGGCCTTCCCCGACGGGGTCTTCTTCGTGCCCCTCGCGTCGGCGACCACACCGGAGGTGGCGTGGACGACGCTCGGTGACGTTCTCGAGGTGCCGCGGAGCACCCGTCAGCCGCCGCGCGTGTTCGGGCAGGTCGCGAGCCGGGCTGCGCTCTTCGTCCTGGACAGTCTCGAGCAGCTCGTCCAGGCCGACGACGTCGTCTCGGAGCTGCTGGAGGCGGCGCCCCGCTCGGCGGTCGTGGCGACCTCGCGCCGGTCGCTGGCGGTGCCGGGGGAGCACCTCTACCCGGTGCCGCCCCTGGGTCTGCCGAGCCGATCGACCGTGGCAGCCGCCGAGGAGTCCCCGGCGGTGCAGCTGTTCCTGCAGCAGGCCCACAGCGTGCGCCCGGACTTCCGGCTGACGCCGGAGAACGTCGACGCGGTGGTCGCCATCTGCCGGGGCCTCGACGGGCTGCCCTTGGCCATCGAGCTGTCCGCCGCGCGGACCCGACTGCTCGGACCGCAGGCGCTCCTGCGTCGGATCGACACGACGCTCGACCTCCCCTCGACGAGCAGGCAGGGGCCGTTGAGGCACCGGACACTGCGCGAGACCATCGCCTGGTCCTACGACCTGCTCCCCGAGAACGACCAGGCGTTCTTCCGGCGGCTCGGGGTGTTCGCCGGTGGGGCCGCCCTCGAGTCGGTGGCGGCGGTCGCGCTGCCCGCCGCGACGGGCGACCGCTCGGCAGATCCCCTGGACCTCGTCGCCGACCTCGTCGACGCCAGTCTCGTGATCGTGTCCGAGGCGCCCGACGGGGAGCCGCGCATCACCCTGCTCGAGACGATCCGGTCCTTCGCGTTGGCGGAGCTGCGCGGCACGGGCCAGCTCGACGAGGCGCGTTCGGCGCACGCCGCCCACCACCTCGACGTCGCCGAGCGGCTCAAGGTGACCCGTGACTCCGACCACCTGCTGGCTCTGGCCCAGGCGGAGGCCGAGCTCGACAACTTCCGGGAGGCCCTGACCTGGGGTCTTCGCCACGGCGGGGCGACCGAGGGCGTCGACGTCACGGCGACGGCAACCGCCCTCCAGCTGGCGACCTCGCTCGGATGGCTCTGGTACACGGGCGGATACGTCCTCGAGGGATGCCGCTGGCTCGAGTTCGCCCTGGAGCGCGCCGGGGGCACGGCGTCCGGAGATGTCGCCGAGTGCCTCGGGGCCTACGCCAACCTCCTCATCGCCCGTGGGGAGCCCGGCCGCGCCGCTGACGTCGCGGCGCGGAGCCTGACGATGGCCCGAGCAGTCGCGGACGAGGAGCGGGAGGCCTTCGCGATGGGGATCGTCGGGACGGCCCGGCTGCACCAGGGTCACGTCGACACCGCACGTCGGACGTTCGAGGACTCCCTGGTGCTGCACCGGCGGATCGGCAACCCGCTCAGGCTCACCCGCGCACTGGGCAACCTCGCCGGGGTGGAGGAGGAGCTCGGTCACTACGCACGGGCCGAGGAGCTGACGAACGAGGCCATCGAGATCGTCACCGCGGCCGGTGACGTGCACGAGGCCGCGGTCCAGGGCCAGAACCTCGCCCACCTGCTGGCGGCGAGCGGGCGCCCGGAGGAGGCCGCCCGGCTCGCCCGGTCGCTCGTCGACCGGATCGTGGGGCTGCGCAGCCCGAACCTCACGATGGCGTTCGCCGACACGTACATGAACATCCTCATCGGCCTGCGGGACCCGGTGCGTGCCGCGCACCTCATCGGTGCCGAGGAGGCCCTGAGGGACCGCCTGTCGTTGCCGAACCCCTACCAGGAGGAGGAGCAGGCCGAGGCCTGGGCTGCCGTGGAGGGACTCATCTCCGCCGAGGACTGGGCGCGCGAGATCCGGACCGGCCGGGGGTCCTCGGTCGAGGACCTGCTCGTTGCGCTGGACGACGTCTGACCCGACGCCCCGGAGCGGCTCACCACTGGCAGGATGAGCGCCATGACCACGGACGTCCCGCTCAGCGTGCGCACCCCCTCCCCCCTGGGCGAGTTCCTTCGCGCGCGCCGGCACGAGCTCGCCCCGGAAGAGGTCGGCATCAAGCGGGCCAAGGGTCGGCGCCGGGTGGGTCTGAGCCGCACCGAGGTGGCCGAGCTCGCGAACATCTCCGTCGCGTACTACGACATCATCGAGCGCGGCCGCGACCTGCGCCCGAGCAAGAGCGTCATCGAGGGCCTCGCCCGCGCGCTCAAGCTCAACGCCGACGGCCGGTCGCACCTGCACGCGCTCGCGACGGGCACGCCGTCACGTCGGCCGCAGGCGCCGGAGGAGCTGACCGAGGAGCTCGAGGAGCTGCTCGACTCCATCGACCCGAACCCGGCCTACGTCGTCGGCGCTCGCTGGGACGTGCTGGGCGCCAACCACACCGCCTGCCAGCTCTTCACCGACTGGGAGAGCAAGCGGAGCAAGCGCGAGCGCAACCTGCTGTGGTTCTACTGCTGCGACCCGGCGGCCCGGAGCCTCTTCGTCGACTGGGAGCAGGAGGCGGCCGACCAGCTCGCGCTCTTCCGTGAGGCGTACGCACGACACCCGGACGACCCGTCGTTCAAGCGGATCCTCGACGAGATCTTCAAGACCAACCCCGACACCGTCGAGTGGTGGGAGCGGCACGACAGCGACCCGACCCGGGGCCGCACCAAGCGGATCCGTCTCGACACCGGGCAGGTCATCCAGCTGCGCCAGCTCGTCCTGCAGGTGCTCGACGAGCCCGACATCCGCGTCATCAGCTACTTCGCGGACGTCGACGGGGACCTCGACGACGTCGAGTTCGACGCCTAGCCGAGGACACCGGTCGAGTGACGCCGGTCGAGTGACGCCGGTCGAGTGACGCCGGTCGAGTGACGCCCGTCGGCCGGCGCCTCAGAGGGGCTTCAGTGGACCCGGGAGTCCGGAGGGGCTCGTGACCTCGGGCAGGGCCGCCCACCGCGGAGGGATGAGCACCCGCAGGCGGGGCTTCTCCTCGATGTTGCCGCTCAGCTGAGGCAGAGGCGCTCGACGTGCCTGCCACGTCGACCCCTGGTCGAGGCTGACGACGAGCTGGTCCTGTGTGTCCGCGGTCGACTGGTAGTAGGCGACCTCGCACTCGGCGCCACCTTCGGCGAGCGACGTCGGCGTCGCGTCGCCGGGGAGGTCGGCCGATGCGAAGGAGCCGTCGCGCTGCTGGATGACGAGGCGCAGGTCCCCGCCGGCGCCGGTCAGGCCCCAGATGCCGCAGCCCTTCGAGGTCGGCGTGGCCCACCTCGTGTGGCCGTCCGGCACGTTCGGCACGGCCAGCCGCTCCAGCGTCCTGGCGTTGACGTCGAGCGTGCACAGACCGGCCCCGTCGGCGCACTCGACCGTCGACGTCCCGAAGGGCGGGGCCACGGGGTGGTCCATGACGGTGAGCGCCACGGGCTGGCGCATCGTCGCCGAGAGCAGGTAGGGGCCCGGTCCTCGGTGCGCCCAGTACCAGACTCCGTCGCCGACCTCGCGGTACAGCCCCGGACCGCCCATCGAGGGCTGCTCACTCGACCCGGTGACGGCCCCGAGCACGAGGAACCGGTCGTCGGTCCCGTCGACGACGGCGATGGCCTCCCGGCCGAGGCAGTCGTGGTCGGGGCGAGGGGCGACGCAGCGCTTCCAGACCGTGAGCACGATCCGCCGGTCCGTGCGGGACTCGAGCTGGGCGGCGACGAAGGCGTCCGGGTGCCCGACGACCTCGTCGGCGGTCCAGTCGGGGACGCTCACCGACGTCAACCGTGGGGTCGGGGCGGCCGGGAGACTCTGGGCGCCGAGGCGACCGAGGCCCGACACGGCGAACGCGAGCGCGAGGACGGCGGCGACCGCCGCGGCCGAGACCCACGCCGCGCGACGGCGACGCACCCGGCGCTGCCGCCAGAGCAGGGTCTCGAAGGGAGGCTGGGCCACGCGGCGCTCGGTGTCGCGGGCGAAGGTGGTCAGGTCAGACATGGTCCGCCTCCTCGCGGTCGATGAGGTGCCCGGCCATCTGGACCCGGGCTCGCGCGAGCCGCGCCTTGACCGTGCCCTCGGGCACGGCCAGCTCGGTGGCGACCTGCGCCACGCTGAGATCGGCGATGTAGTGGAGCACGACGGTGATCCGCACCGGCAGGCTCAGCTGGCTCAACGCGTACACGATGGCGACGTGGTCCTCCGGAGTGCCGGGGCCGAGGTCGATGCTCAGCTCGGCGCGGAACTTCGGCAGGGCACGTGCCGTGACCCGGGCCCGGCGCCAGCGGTTCCGCAGCAGGTTGACCGCCACGGTGCGCAGCCAGGCCTCCTTGTTGGAGACCTCGACGAAGTCGCGACGGTGCGTCATGGCCGTGACGAAGGCCTCCTGCACGATGTCCTCCGCCTCGGGGAGGTTGCCGCACAGCGCCGCCAGCTGCGTCACGAGTCGCCGGTACGACAGGTCGTAGACGACCCGGACCGGGTCACCGTCGCTGCTCTCGTCCATGAGCGTCCACCTGCCGTCCTCACGATGCTTCCACTTGGACGAGTCCCCGGCGGCCCGTTCGGTTGCATGGGTTCGGGGAGCCGTTGCTGCCCGAGCGCCCCGTCCCAGGAGACAGGGCGCCCGGCGAGCCTGCTAGCGAGCGATGACCGGCCACGTGCGCCAGTCGTCCGGCAGGACGGCGCGGTGCACGGACCGGTCGAAGCCCGGCTCGGTGATCCAGTCGCGCGCGGCCTGGGCCGTCGCGGGCACGGACCTCAGGGTCCACGTGCGGCCCCGATCGGTGCTGAGCAGGGCCCTCACCGGGGTGGTCGGGAGCACGTCCTCCTCGTTGCTCAGGTACCAGCCGATCGTGCCGTCCAGGGCGTCCTCGACGACCACACGTGTCGGGCTCACCAGGACCTCGTACAGATCGAGGTGCAGCAGGCTTCCGTCCGGCTGGCCGACGGCCACCTGCCCGGTGTGAAGGATCCCCACCCATCCGGCAGCGTTCGTGATCGACCAGTCCCCGGTCGGGAGATCGGTGATGGGCGTCAGGGTGCCCGCGGAGACGTCGACCAAGCACTTGACCCACGGTTCATCCGGGCAGGCGACGTGCGGCCGACCTCTGGCAGCCTGCATCCCGATGGTGCGGCCCGCATCGGGGGCGAGCGTGACCGGTGTCCTCAGGCTGGCGGACGCGGCAACGATCGGGGACCGAAGGGAGCCCTCGGGTGAGGCGGCCCGGAGCACCCAGATACCACCGCCGGCGTACCAGACCTGGCCCTCGCCGGGGCCAGAGGGCACGAGCACCCGGCGCCCCGAGGCATCGGTGACCTCCCAGGCGCCCAGGCGCCGGCCCGGGTCGCACTCGCGCACGGTCAGCGTCTCGTCGGCGCACTGGGACCACGCCCGGATCGTCAGCTCGCCGGAGCGCTCCGGCGCCGTCCACGTGCGCCCCGCGCTGGCGTTGCGGCCGTTGACGATCTGCTCGGGAGGCCGCACCGTGACCGCGACCGAGCTCGGCTGTGGTGTGGCAGGAAGCGCCCGCGGACGACCCGACGTCGAGGTGAGCGCGACGACCGAGACCACGGCAGCCAGCCCGACCGCCGCGACAGCGGTGGTGACTCGGCGTACCCGCCGGGTCCGTGCCCGGCGAGTGATCTCCTCGAAGGTCGGCCCGTCGACCTGTTCGGCCACGTCGGTGACCAGTGACGTGAGATCAGACATGCTCGGCTCCTTCCCGGTCGGAGAGCAGGTCGGCCAGCAGGGCCCGACTGCGTGACAGGCGCGCCTTGACGGTGCCCTCGGCAACGTTGAGCTCGGTGGCCACGGTCGCCACGGGCAGGTCGACGACGTAGTGCAGGACGAAGGTCTCGCGCAGGACCGGGGTCAGGCGTCCGAGGGCGGCGACCAGCGCCACGTGGTCGGGGCCGAGCCCGAAGTCAGCGGTGGGCGGGGCCGTCGTGCCGCGCGAGAGGACGCGACGGGCCAGGGCGCCCCGCCGCCACCCCTTGCGGATCCGGTTGAGGGCCACGGTGCGCAGCCACGCCTCCGGCTTGTCCATCTCGAGGAAACGACGTCGGTGGTAGACCGCCTGCACGAAGGCCTCCTGCACGGCGTCCTCGGCATCGCCGCGGTTGCCGCACACGGCATACAGCTGGCCGACGAGTCTTCGGTACGACGCGTCGTAGATGACTCGGATCGGGTCCTCGTCCTCGCGCATGGCCCACCTCGGTTCCGCTGGTCAATGCTGACAGCGGAACAGTCCCCGGCGAGGCGGTTTGGTTGCCTCCGGAGCCGGTCAGCGTTTGCGGGTGCCGAAGATGCTGCGGGTGATCTCGCGGCCGATGACGGTGCCGGCCGACCGGAGCATCGACTTGAACGCCGAGCTGCCGGCCACCTGCGCGATGATGCTCGGCTCCTCCTTGGGGGCGCGACTCGACGCGGGCGCGGGGGCCGGGGCGGCGGGTGCCGGGGCGGGGGCCGCCGGAGTCGCGGGAGCCGCCTGCAACCGGGCCGTCAGCTTCTCGTAGGCCGACTCGCGGTCCACGACGTCGGCATACTTCGTCTTGAGCTGCGACGCCGCGATGACGGCATCCATCGTCGCGGGCGACGAGGGGTCCATGAGGGAGTTCGGGGCCTTCATCCGGGTCCACGCGACGGGCGTCGGCACGCCCTTGTCCGACAGCACGGTGACGACGGCCTCGCCGATGCCGAGGCTCGTGAGGAGCTTCTCCATGTCGTAGGCCGTGTGCGGGTAGGTCGCGATCGCCTGCTTGAGCGCCTTGGCGTCGTCGGGGGTGAAGGCGCGCAGGGCGTGCTGGACGCGGTTGCCGAGCTGGGCGAGCACGCCCGACGGGACGTCCTTGGGAGACTGCGTCACGAAGAAGACGCCGATGCCCTTGGAGCGGATGAGCCGCACCGTCTGCTCGATGGCCTGCAGGAACGCCTTGCTCGCGTCGTTGAAGAGCAGGTGCGCCTCGTCGAAGAAGAAGACGAGCTTCGGCTTGTCGACGTCGCCCTCCTCGGGCAGGTCGTGGAAGAGGTCGGCGAGCATCCACATGAGGAAGGTCGAGAAGAGCTGCGGTCGGTCCTGGACCTGCGGCAGCTCGAGACAGGAGATGATCCCCTTGCCGTCGGGAGCGGTGCGCAGCAGGTCGCTCGTCTCGAACTCGGGCTCGCCGAAGAAGGCGCCGGCGCCCTGGTCCTCGAAGGTGATGAGGTTGCGCAGGATGACGCCCGCCGTCGCGCTCGAGAGGCCGCCGAGGTCCTTGAGGTCGGCCTTGCCCTCGTCGGAGGTCAGGTGGCTGATGACCGCGCGGAGGTCCTTGAGGTCGAGGAGCGCGAGGCCGTTCTTGTCGGCGTAGTGGAAGATCAGCCCGAGGCTGCTCTCCTGCGTGTCGTTGAGGCCGAGGACCTTGCTGAGCAGGGTCGGGCCGAAGCCCGTGATCGTGGCGCGGATCGCGATGCCGTCACCCTTGCCGCCGAGCGAGTAGAACTCGGTGGGGTATGCCGTCGCCGTCCACGGCATGCCGACGTCGGCCGCGCGGCTGGTGATCTTGTCGCCGCCCTCGCCGGGTGTCGCGAGACCCGACAGGTCACCCTTCATGTCGGCGAGGAAGACCGGGACGCCCTGGTCCGACAGCTGCTCCGCCATGAGCTGGAGCGTCTTGGTCTTGCCGGTGCCGGTCGCGCCCGCGACGAGGCCGTGGCGGTTGAGGACGCTGAGCGGGATCTGCACCGGGGCGTCAGCATGGGCCTGGCCGTCGACGACGGCGGCGCCGAGCTTGAGCACCCCTCCGTCGAACGCGTAGCCGGCCCGGATCTCGTCGATCTGGCTCGTGTCGCCCGTGCCGCCCGTCTGAGGGGCTCCTGAGCCTGCAGTCTCGGTCACGGTTCGAACTCTAGTGGCCGGTCGTCCACGTTCGACGCCTATGCTGACCCGGTGATTTTCAAGGCCGTCGGCGACTCGCGCCCGTACCCAGACCATGGACTCGAGACGACCAAGGACTGGTCGAACGTCCCGCCTCGGGTGGTGCAGCTCGGCGAGCTCATCACGACCAAGAGCACGCTCGACCTGCGCGGCCTCCTGGCTGACGACTCGACGTTCTACGGGGATCTCTTCCCGCACTGCGTCGAGTGGGAGGGCGAGCTCTACCTCGAGGACGGGCTGCACCGGGCACTGCGCGCCGCGCTGCAGCAGCGTCCTGTCCTTCACGCCCGAGTCCTCGTACTCTCCTGACACGGGCCCGCCCGACCAGGGGCGACGACGGACGAAGGAGCGGTGATGTCGCAGGTCGCTGACAAGGACGACCGCACCTACCGGGTGCGGCGCCAGCGCCGGTCGACGATCGTGATCGCGGTCGTCCTGATGAGCATGGCGGGCGCGTTCTACTACGCCTCGACCTACTTCCGCGACACGACCCCGACACCGGGACCGTGCACGACGGAGGTGCCCGTCGCACCACTGCGCCCGGCCGACGTCAGCCTCAACGTCTACAACTCGACGACGCGCAACGGGCTCGCCGCGGCCGTCGCCAAGGTCGCCGACACCCGTGGATTCAAGGTCAAGGCCGTCGGCAACGACCCGAAGGACGCGGGCGTCAAGCAGGTCGCGCAGATCCGTTTCGGACCCGAGGGCGCGGCGTCGGCCCGACTCGTCAAGGCGCACGTGCCGCAGGCCGTCTACCTCAACGACAAGCGCAAGGGCGACACCGTCGACCTCGTCGTGGGCGCGGCCTGGAAGAGCTTCGGGAAGGTGCCCGTCGTCGCGACGCCCACCCAGACGCTGCGCCAGTGCCCCACGATCACCGTCCAGCCGTGACACGAGCGTGAGTATGCCGTCCGGCACGGTGTGCGCCGGACGGCATACTCACGCTGTGCTGCCCGTCCGGACGGCTCAGCGGGTGTAGGGCACGCGCTTCCACGACAGCACGTGCGCGGCGCCGGGACGGTTCACGGTGACCTCGAGGAAGTCCGTGTTGTTGCTCGAGCCGTCGACCGTGACGCGCGTGAGGTTGTCCGCCGAGCCCTGCACGCCGTAGAAGTCGAGCCACCTCGAGCCGGAGGCGAGCGGGCGGTCGGAGTTGTAGACGTGGCTGTCGCCGTTGAAGAGGTAGACCTCGCCGTCGAAGGCGTTCGACTGCGCGACGAGCTCCCGGACGAGCGGCTGGAAGGCCGAGTTGTCGGCCCAGGTCACGGCGTACGTCGGGTCGAACATGTCGGCCTGGAGGAAGAGCGCGACGGCGCGGTCGTGGCGCTGCCGGGCTCCGGCGAAGGCCGAACGGACCTGTGCAACGTCGTTGTCCGTGCGGGCCCGCTCCTCGGCGACCTGCTGCGCCGTGGGGGAGGTGAAACCCAGCTCGGGCCAGGGGAGCAGGCCGTTGTTGCTGCCGACGACGTGCAGGGTTGCGATGTCGACGCCCTGGCGCCGGAACGAGACGTTCTCGGGGAAGCCGGCGGCCGCCTGCGACGCGACGGTCATGTCGGCGCCGAGGGTGTGGCCCGCGCGGGGGAAGAAGGTCGACCGGACGGCGGCGAGGCGCTCGAGGGGGTCGTAGGTGCCGTTGTTGGTGCGGTGGCAGTCGGTCCACTCGTTGTCGCCCGGGGTGTAGACGAGCGGCGTGGTGAAGCGGTTGAACTGGGTGCGGATCATCGAGAAGTACTCGTTCGTGCATCTCGACGAGCCGTTCTTGATGTCGCCGACGTGGATGGTGAAGGAGAGGTCCGGGGTGGCGTTGATCTGGTCGACCCATGTCGGGAAGGCCGCGACCTGGGCGTCGCCGTAGGGCACGTCGCCGATGACGGCGAAGCGGTAGTGGCCGTCCTTGCCCTGACCGGGGGCATCTGCGGCGGAGGCTGCCGTGGCAGCGGGCAGGACGACGAGCGCGGCCGCGACGGCCGCCAGGGCTGGGGTGCGAGAGAGGTGCATGACTGCTGTTCTCCCGCACCGTCGTCGAACGGCGCCACCACCAAAGCGTGAACGTCAGGCGTCGCGAGGCTGGGAGGTCGCTGGGACCCCCCCGTCAGAGCTGGACCAGCGTGGCGACCATGAGCGCCTTGATCGTGTGCATCCGGTTCTCGGCCTGGTCGAAGACGACGGACGCATCGGACTCGAAGACGTCGTCGGTGACCTCGAGCTCCTTGAGCCCGAACTGCTCGTGCACGTCCTTGCCGACCTGCGTCTCGAGGTCGTGGAAGGCCGGGAGGCAGTGCATGAACTTGACCCGCGGATTGCCTGTCAGCGCAAGCATCTCCGCGTTGACCTGGTAGGGCGTCAGCAGCTCGATGCGGTCGGCCCAGACCTCCTTCGGCTCACCCATCGACACCCACACGTCCGTGTGGACGAAGTCGACGCCCCGCACGCCCTCCGCCACGTCCTCGGTGAGGGTGACCCGGGCACCGGTCTCGGCGGCATACCTCCTCGCGACGGCGACGACGGCGTCGGACGGCCACAGCGAGCGGGGCGCGACGATGCGCACGTCCATGCCGAGCAGGGCCCCGGTGACGAGCAGCGAGTTGCCCATGTTGAAGCGGGCGTCGCCGACGTAGGCGTAGGCGATCTGCTCGTCGGGCTTGCCGGCGTGCTCGCGCATCGTCAGGGCGTCGCAGAGCGACTGCGTCGGGTGCCAGTCGTCGGTGAGGCCGTTCCAGACCGGCACCCCCGCGAAGGCGCCGAGGGTCTCGATGACGTCGTGACCGGCTCCGCGGTACTCGATGCCGTCATAGAAGCGGCCGAGCACGCGGGCGGTGTCCTTGGCCGACTCCTTGTGGCCCATCTGCGAGCCGACCGGGTCGAGATAGGTCGTGCTGGCGCCCTGGTCGGCCGCGGCCACCTCGAACGCGCAGCGGGTGCGCGTCGAGGTCTTGGCGAAGAGCAGGGCGATGTTCTTGCCGCTGAGGCGTCGCTCCTCGCGGCCCTCGCGCTTGGCGGCCTTGAGCTCGGCGGCGAGGTCGAGCAGCGCCCGGAACTCGTCGGGCGTCAGGTCGATCTCCTTGAGCAGGTTGCGGCGGTGGAGTGCGGCGAGGGACATGCACGTGATGGTTTCAGGCGCGGTCGCCGTGCGGCAATCCGGTCTCAGGGAGCCGGTCGGCGGCGCAGCAGCCCGAGCCGCCAGCGGACCTGCTCGACGAGCGCGCGCAGCTGGAGCGGGACGAGGACGCGGGGGCCCTCGCCGACGCAGAAGACGACGTCGTCGAACCGGTGGATGCCGGGACGGTGCGCGACGGTGCGGAAGGCGTCGCGGGCGCTGCGCAGCTGCGCCACGGTCATGAACGGTGACGGCTCGTCGGGCTGGTAGCGCGAGCCGAGCGGGTAGTCGCGACCGGGCCGCCGGGTCATCTCGACGTGGCAGCCGAGGACGTGCGTGACGGGGCGCTCCGCAGCGAAGGTGACGAGGCGGTCGAGGGTGTCGAGGAGGGCATCGGAGTCCTGGACGTAGATGCGGCCGGGGTAGACCGTGTCGCCCGTGTGGAGCAGCCCGGTGGCCGGGTCGTGGAAAGCGATCGAGGCCGGGTGGTGACCCGGGATGCCGAAGACCTCGAGGGCACGGCCACCGAGGTCGAGCGGCACGACCTCGGTCGGCCACCCGGTGATGCCGAAGAAGGCGCACACGCTCGCGACGTCGTGGCCGATGACGGTCGTGCGTGGCCGGTCGGCGAAGGCGGCGTCGCCGGCGACGTGGTCGCCGTGGCCGTGCGTGTGGGCGACGACGAGCTCGTACGCGTCGGGGTCGTACGCGTTCGGCGGCGTCTGCGCGTCAGGCGGGGTCTGCGCGTCCGGCCGGGTCTGCGCGGCGACGTGGTCCGCGACGAGGCGGTCCACCGTCTGTCGCAGGGCGGTGCCCTCCACCGCCCCGGTGTCGAGGAGCAGCGCGCGGCGCTCGCCGAGGAGCAGCAGGATGAACGGGGCCTCGTAGGTGAGGTCCTTGCTCTGCCGGATCAGGACGGTGCCGGGGGCGAGGTGGTGTACCTGGAGCGGTGGGTCGTGTCGTCGCCGCGGGGACGGTGCGCCGTGGATCCAGGTGACGTCGGTGTCGAGGGCGACCGGCGTGGGAGGGGCCATGCGGTGATTGTGCACCGGGGTCGTGCAGGGTGGCCGGGGAGGCCGATTTCTTGTGCGGGGTCCGCCTCCGGTAACCTGCGCGACGGAGGATTCGCATAGTGGCCTAGTGCGCACGATTGGAAATCGTGTTGGGATAAAACCCTCGGGGGTTCAAATCCCCCATCCTCCGCCAACAGCAACGGCCCCCATCGCGCTCAGCGCGATGGGGGCCGTTGCTGTTGGCGGAGTCCTCGGGATCTGGGAGGAGGCTCGAGGCCGCTCGCCGCGAGGAACGAGCGGCCCCTCCGGCCTCGAGCCGACGGTTCCCCCATCCCCGCGGCTGAGGGTGTCCCCAGCCGAGCGGGCAGGAGACCCAGCCGCGACGAAGGCCCGGGCGGCCTCGTCAGCGAGCTCCACGCGTACGCAAGCCGTGTCGGCTCACTCGTGCCCGATGAGCAGCTCGCCCAGCAGGAACGCCAGCACGAACGTGCCGCTGAGCAGCGGCAGCATGATGACCGGCAGCGACCGCTCCCGCGAGACGGACACGGCGCTGACGCCGGCGGCCGCGGCGACGAGACCGAGGACGAGGCTGAGCTCGCCGACGGGGGTGAAGAGCAGGGCGGCCCCGGCGGCGAAGCAGGTCAGGGCCACCCAGCCCGCGGTGCTCGTGGGCAGGGCGCTGAGGTGGTCGTCGCGGGCGTGGACGTGGCCGACGACGACCACGACCGTGGCCGCGAAGAGCAGGGCGAAGCCGGCCGTCCAGCAGAGTCCGGCGACGTCGGGATCGGGCACGACGAACGTGGCTGCGGCGACGAGGAGTCCGCCGATCCCGAGCCCGAGGGCCCACCGGTTTCCGGGGCTGTGTGCCGGAAGCGGTAAAGAGGTCTGGGGGCGCTGTTGCAGGGTCGACATGGCGACCTCCTTCGGTGCTTCCACGCTCGTCGCGGGCTCGGGTGCGCACCAGAGGCGAAGGTCCCCGACATCGGTTCGGCGGCTGTCGGTGGGGCACGGCAGACTGCACCGGTGAGCTCGACCAGTGCCGCCCGCCCGCCGTTGACCTCGTTCTGGCACGACCTGCCGCGCGAGGGCAAGCTGCTCATCTCGACCGTCGTCTTCCAGTCGATCGGCACGGGCCTCGTCCTGCCGTTCATGGTCGTCTACCTCCACGAGGTGCGTGGCATCCCGCTCGAGACCGTGGGTCTGCTCCTCGCGCTCCAGGCGGGCGTCGGCATCGTGCTCGTGGCGCCGGCCGGGGCGCTCATCGACCGCATCGGGCCGCGGCGGGTCTACGCGAGCAGCCTCGTGGCGCTGCTCCTCGCCGACATCGTGCTGGCGCTCGCCACGACGACGGGGCAGGCGGCCCTCGCGCTCGTCCTCATGGGCTACGGCTTCGGCATCGTCTGGCCGGCGTCGAGCGCGCTCATCGGCAACCTCATCCCGACCGAGCAGCGGCAGCGCTACTTCGGCATCAACTTCACCTTGCTCAACCTCGGCATCGGCATCGGCGGCATCGTCGGTGGGCGCTTCGTCGACGTGTCGCGGCCGGGCACGTTCGTCACGGTCTACCTGCTCGACGCCCTCAGCTACGTGCCGGCGCTCGTCATCCTCCTCGGCCCGCTGCGCCGTGCCCGCGACCGGGTCGCGCGGCCGGCCGACGAGGCGACCGGCAGCGTGTCCTACGTCGCGCTGCTGCGTGACCCCCGGCTGCGAGCCCTGCTGCTCCTCGTCGGCGTCGCCGCGCTCGTCAGCTACCCGCAGCTCAACGCCGGCATGCCCGCCTTCGCGCGTGCCCTGGGGCAGGTCTCGACCGAGGGGCTCGGCTACGCGTTCGCGGCCAACACCGTGGTCATCGTGCTGCTCCAGCTCGTCGTGCTCCAGCGCATCGAGGGGCGACGTCGCACCCGGGTCGCCGTCGTCATGGCATTCACGTGGATGGTGGCCTGGTCGCTGCTCGGCGCGACGGCGCTCGTGCCGGGCACGGTCGCGGCCACCGTGCTGCTCTGCGCCTGCGCCGGGGTGTTCGGCCTCGGCGAGACGATGCTCCAGCCGACGAGCGCCGCGATGGTCAACGACCTCGCGCCCGACCACCTCCGGGGCCGCTACAACGCGCTCAGCTCGCTCATGTTCTCGATCGCCTTCGTCGTCGGGCCGGTCGTCGCGAGCTTCCTCATCGGGCGAGGCCTGGGTCCGGTCTACATCGGTTTCCTCGTCGGCGGGTGCGCCCTGCTCGCCGTCATCTCGCTCGTCGTCGAGCGTCGGCTGCCCCCGCACGTCAACGGAGTCCGAGAGGTCGAGCAGGCGCCGACCGCGTGCCCGGCCACGGCTGGAGGGGCGATTTCCGGCTGACGTCGGGGCGGCATACACTGGCCGTCGGCACCCCGCGTGGTGGTACCTCTCCGAACTCCCCCAGGGCAGGAATGCAGCAAGGGTAGGAGAGCTCTTCCAGGTACGCGGGGTGTCCCTTTTCCCCTCCGCGCGGTGGCGGGCCTCCGGTCAGGCCGGGGGAGCGGTGGTCGTGCCGACCCGCAGCTGCACCGGCTGGGTCACGCTCCGGGGCCGGGTGCCGTCGAGGCGTTTGCGCACGAGCGTCCCGAGGATCCGGCCCTTCTCGCGGCCCTGCTGGTCCATGGTCGTGATCCGGTGCGGCAGCCACGGGAGGTCGACGCCGTCGAACCCGGTGACGCTGAGGTCGTCGGGCACCCGCAGTCCGAGCTCCTCGGCGGCCACGATGACCCCGGCCGCGATGACGTCTGACTGGGTGACGATGGCGGTCGGGCGCTCGTGCTCGGGCACGTCGAGCAGCGACCGGCCCGCGATCCGGCCGCCCTCGAACGACGACCCGTCCCCGGTCTGGACCGCGGCGGCGTCCGCGCCGAAGACGTCGCGGAAGCCGAGCAGGCGGCCCACGCTCGGCACGTTGGCCTCGCCCGGCCGCACCTCTGCGTCGGGGACCGGACCGGCCGTGCTCGTCGGCCGCAGCGGCATGGCGACGTGGGCGACCCGGCGGTGCCCGAGCGAGCGCACGTGCTCGGCGACGGCGATGCCTGCGGCGCGCTCGTCGACGCGGACCTGGGTGATGCGCCGGTCGCCCGGCACGCCGGTGCTGAACATCGGGATGCCGCGGGCCGCGAGGTGCTCGACGGCAGGGTTCTCGCCGGGTCCGCAGAGCGAGAAGACGACCGCGTCGAGGGCGAGCGGTGCGAGCTGCGGGACGACGGATTCGCCTGAGCCGGCGGGTTGCCCGATGAGCAGCATGCCCGTGGGAACGGTCTCGAGCACCTCGGCGAGGCCGTCGAGGACGGCGATGGCGAAGGGGTCGCGGAAGGCCATTCGCAGGCGCCCCTCGACGAGGACGCCGATGGCGCCCGAGCGGCCCTGGCGCAGTGACGACGCGAGCGGGTTGGGCCCGGTGAAGCCGAGCTCGGTCGCGGCGGCACGGACCCGGTCGCCCGTGGCCTCCGCGACCGGACCCTTGCCGCTGAAGACGAGGGAGGCCGTCGACACCGAGACGCCCGCGCGCTCGGCGACGTCGCGCAGCGTCGGACGGGCTTGACCTCGGGTGACCATGGGAGGCATGCTATCGAAACGTTTCGAGTCGAATCGATTCGAAGCGCTCGAGGGCTCGGTCTCACCGGGGCCACCCTCGTCCCGAACCATCGCCAGACCGCCGTCGAGGTGGTCGGCCGCACGGACGGCCGGCCCGCTTCATCCCCTCGCTTCACGCCCCCCGCGTCGGTCGTCCCTTGAGAGGCTTGCTCCATGTCCGCCGTCAGTGCCCCGCCGGCCGCCGTCGTCCGCACGGCCCGCACCGCCGTCTTCACGGCCTTCGCGATCAACGGGGCGGCCTTCGCGGCCTTCGCCTCACGAGTGCCGGACATCAAGCACGAGCTCGGGCTCTCGGCCGGACAGCTCGGCCTGACCCTGCTCGCCGCCTCGCTCGGCTCGGTCATCGGTCTCCCGCTGTCCGGCTGGATCGTGCACCGCCTCGGTGCGGCCCGCACCCTGATGGGCGCCGCCGTCGTCCAGAGCGTCGGTCTGCTCGGCGTCGGCCTCGGTGTCGACGTCGCCCACAACCGTGCCGTCGTCATGGCGGGCCTCGTGCTCGTCGGCATCGGCACCGGGGTCTTCGACGTGGGGATGAACCTCGAGGGCGCCGAGGTCGAGCGCTTCCTCGGCCGCGCGATCATGCCGCACTTCCACGCGGCCTTCAGCGGTGGCACGGTCGTGAGCGCCCTCATCGGGGCGGGCCTGTCGTTCCTCCACGTCCCGGTCGCCGTGCACCTCGCCGGCCTCGTCGTGCTGCTGCTCGCCGTGACCCCGTGGTTCCTGCGCGCCTTCCTGCCCCGCTCGGTCGAGACGGACGAGACGGGCGCCGAGGTGCGCTCGGAGGCGGGGATCGGTGCGGCCTGGCGCGAGCCGCGCACCCTGCTCATCGGCGTCGTCGTCCTCGCCGCCGCGTTCACCGAGGGCACGGCCAACGACTGGGTCGCGGTGGCGCTCTCGGACGGCTACGGCCTCGAGCGCTGGGTGGGCGTCGTGGGCTTCGCGGTCTTCCTCACGGCAATGACGGCCGGCCGGCTGCTCGGCACCCGCGTGCTCGACGAGCGCGGCCGCGTGCCGGTGCTCCGCGTCCTCTTCGTGTCGGCCGTCGTCGGCTGCCTCCTCGTCGTCTACGGCGGTCCGGTGCTCGCCTTCGTCGGCGCCGCGATCTGGGGTGTCGGGGCGAGCCTCGGCTTCCCCGTCGGCATGAGCGCCGCGGCCGACGACCCGAGGCGTGCCGCCGCCCGGATGAGCGTCGTCTCGACGATCGGCTACACCGCGTTCCTCGCCGGGCCACCGCTGCTCGGCTTCCTCGGCGACCACGTCGGCGTGCTGCACTCGCTGCTCGTCGTCGGCGCCATGGCGGTCGTCGCCCTCGTGGCCATCCCCGCCGTCCGCGAGCCCGACCGAGCCGCGAGCACCGCCTCGACCACCGCCTCGACCACCGCCTCGACCACCGACTGACCGCTCGCCGGTCACCACTCGACTGAGCGCCTAGTCCCACTCGAGTGAGCGCCCGGTCCCACTCGAGTGGCCCCGTCGTCCCACCTGCCACACGCTCCTGGGACGCCGCGCTCACTCGACTGGTGCGAGGCGCTCACTCGAGTGGCCGGGTGGCCCCAGCGGTCGCACCGGTCCCAGTCCCGGGTGTGACGACGGGGCCACTCGACGGGGTCTGCTGTCAGAAGTACTCGGTGATGAAGGGCTGGCAGGCGAAGACGGCGTCGAGGGCGGCATCGCCGTCGGGGCTGCCCCCGGTCGCGAGCTCGGCCTGGCGCAGGCGCGACACGGACCAGCCGCACCACAGTGCCGCCAGCCCGCGCGCCTCGACCCGCAGCGCGTTCGAGGTGATCGCGTCAGCCGCGTCGGTGCTGGCATCACCTCGAACCGGGGCGTCGTCGGTGCGTGTCGCGGTGCCACGCCCGTCGCGGACCGACAGGCTCCACCGACCGGTGTTGGCCGGCGCCTCGGCGTCGTCGACGACCAGGTCGGCCTCGACCGAGAGATGCCGACCGAAGCCTCGCCCGGCGAAGGCCGCCCCCAGGTCGACGACCCGGGCCATCCACGGGATCTGCTGGACCTCCACCGTCGGCAGCCCGCCCAGCGCGAGCGTCACCGGGTCGCGCGGGTCGAGGAAGGTGTGCACCGTCGGCGCGGCGGACGAGCCCGATCCGACGACGCCCCACAGCGTCGCCGCTGCCTCGGGGGTCGTCGCGACGAGATCCTCGACCGTGACGGCCTGCTCGGACAGGTCGTAGACGACGAAGCCGCCGTCGACGACGTAGGCGATGAGCTCGTCGCGCTCGAGCATCCCGGTGAGTGCCGCCACCGAGCGCACCATCGGTCCGCTGACCCCGTGCCGGGCGCTCGAGGCGCGGGCGAGGTCGTGCATCTGCTGCGCGTCACTCGGCACCGCGGGGCGCAGGCCGGTCGATCCAGCCCGCCCGGCGCGCGTGGCGCCGAGGTCGCGGAGGTGGTGGGCGGCATACGTCATCCGGGTCTGCACGCCCCCGATCTCGTAGCCGGAGCCGCGGTACAGGGTCGCCGTGGTCGGGAAGAGGCACGACACGACGTCGCCGAGCTCGCCCATCCTCGTGGTGAGGGCGCGGGTCAGGGCCGTCGCGACGCCCCGGCCGCGGGCGCTCGGCTCGACGTAGACGCCGGCGACGCCGCCCATGCGCAGGTGCTGCCCGCCCCACGCCTGCTCGTAGGGTCGGATGCGGCCGGCGCCGATGACCTGGTCGGACTCGTCGACGACCGCGATCATCCGGCCACCGAGGGTCTCGGCCGAGACGCGCTGCCACCACACGTCGCCGCCGGTGCCGAGCGGACCGAACGACCGGTTGCGGATGGCCAGGACGGCGGGGAGGTCGGCGTCGACGACGTCACGCGTGCGCAGCTCGCTCATGGCCCGAACCTAACGAGTGGTCACCGCCGACCGCGAACGGGTTGTCGCTCAGGCGCGGTGCAGGTAGGTCAGCCGGCGCACCTTCGAGACCGCCCAGGCAAGCACGGCGTAGACGAGCCAGCTCACGACCGAGAGCCACGTGTAGCTGGCGGCCTTGGTCAGCACCGCGACGAGCGAGCCGAGCACGACGACGGCGAGGGCCGGCACGGCATACCACGCGATGACCATCTGGGGACGCAGCATGAAGGTGGGGGAGCCGCGGAAGGCCGCCAGCACGTTGCCGGCGACGACGAGCACGAGGATCAGCCACAGCGACAGCGGTGCACTGCCCGGCAGCGACCCGAGGGCACCGGCGACGGCGACCCAGCCGCCGAGCACCAGGAGCGTCAGGGCGGTGGGGACCGTCACGTGGGCCACGGCCTCGGTCAGCTCGCCGGTGCCGAGGAGGGAGGGAGTGCCGACGTTGTCGGCCTGCAGGCGCAACCCCTCCGCCCAGGCGCCGAAGCCGAGGTAGAGCGGCAGCAGGCCGATCGTCGCCGCGATGCTCGGGGCCGCCGGCTGCGTGAACGCCCACGTGACGATCGCGCCGCCCAGGAGCGTGAGGCCGAGGCCCGAGAGGAACGCGCCCGGCGTGCGCCGCAGGCCGATGACGTCGCGGCGGACGAGTACGCCGAAGGGTCGACCCGGGCGGAGACGCGCGGAGCGTCCGTGCCGGACGGGGCGGGTCAGCGCGAGGCGCGCGGTGCGCAGGTTGCCCGTGAGGGCGGACCCGGCCATGGTCGAGGTGTTGGCCGAGTGGGCCCGCAGCGACTCGGCGTGCAGCTCGCGCAGGGCATCGGGCACGCGCCAGAGCAGGCTGAGCCCGCGGTCCGGGCCGGGCCAGGAGCGCACCTGCGACCAGAGCCAGAGGCGCGTGGCGAGGACACCGAGAGCGGTACCGACAGCCGTGGTCACGATGATCGTCACCGGGCCGGCCAGGTGCGCGAAGGCCAGGCCGCCCCCGACGGTCAGCCCGCTGAGCGCCCCGATGAACAGGCCCCCGACGGCGGCGTAGCGCCACCACCGACGCAGGGCGAGGGCGCGGTCGAGCGGCACGGGAAGCACGAGGTCGATCCAGGGCATGGGCGGCACGACCGGGCCCCGGAAGCGGCCGGCGAAGACCACCGCTCCGAGCAGCGCAGCGACGGACGCGACGAGCAGCGCGATCGCCTCGGGCGAGCTCAGCTGGTCACCGAGCGAGGAGGCATCGGACGTGCGGAACACGGCCTGGACGATCGGGAGGCCGTAGACGAGCGCACCGAGGAAGAGGACGTAGCCGGCATACAACCCCTGCTGCCGGGCCTTGCGCGCCGCCTCGCCACCGATGACCCAGTCGGCCTGGCCGAGGAGGTCGTGGTCGTCGTAGTCGACCTCGGCCGGTGCCGTGAGGTCGCGTGCCGCGCGGTCGTATGCCGTCTCGCCGGGTGTTCGGGTCGCCGCCCGCTCCGCCGTCGGCTCGGGGGCCGTGGGTTCGGGAGTTGTGGGTTCGGGGGTCGTGGGGGCGGGAGCGGCCTTTCTGCGGGCCGGCTGCTTGCGCTTGCTCATCGTCGGTCCGCGGTCAGCGCGCCGGGACGATGTCGACCACGCGGGTCGCGAGGGTGGCCGTCAGGTCGGGGTCGTGGCAGGCCATGACCACCGTGCCGCCGGACTCGGTGCGCTCGCGGATCAGCTCGGCGACGACCTGCCGCTTGCCGGTGTCGAGCCGCTGCTCGGGCTCGTCGAGGAGCACGACGCTGGCGGGGCGCGAGAACGTCAGCGCGAGCCGGAAGAGCTGCTCCTGACCCGACGACAGCTCGTGCGGGAAGCGGTCGTCGAGGTGGGCGATGCCGAGGCGGTCGAGGAGGGCGAGGCTGCGGTCGTCGGACGTGGCCGGGTCACCGCCCCACGTCGAGTCGATGAGGACGAGGTGGTCGACGAGGGTCAGGTCGCGGTAGGTCGTCGGCGCGCCGAGCAGGGCGGCGACGGCGGCGCGGACCGTCCGGTCGCGCTCGTCGGCCTCGCGGCCGCCGATGGTCGCGGTTCCCGTGCTGGGCACGAGCAGCCCGCCGATGATCCGGAGCAGGGTCGTCTTGCCCGAGCCGTTGGGACCCCGGAGCACGATGCACTCGCCGGGGTCGGCACTGACGTCGGTCGGCAGCAGCAGGGTCGTCTCGTCGATCGTCTTGCCGACGCCCTCCGCACGGACCTCACCGGTCAGCACTGCGACCGCACCCATCTGCTTCCATCCCTTCGTCGACCCGGTCGAGCTGTCGGAAGCCACCGTATGCCGCCCGGCTCGGAATGCCCTGACCGGGAGGAGGTACCCACGAGCCGTGAGGGGCGACGCGGGGCGCCGGGTCAGCCCTGCGTGCCGACGGGCGGGCCCAGGAGCAGGGCGACGCCGGTCAGCGCGAGTACCGCGACGACGCCGACACCCACGGCGACCAACGGCCGGGCGAGCAGGGCGGCGACGAGGCGTTCGGCCGGAGTGGCCGGGGTGTCGCCGCCGCGGCCGAGGCGCCAGCCGCCGTCGAGGCGTCCGCGACGCTCGAGGCGTCGCTCCCACCACACGGTGAGGAACGGCGGCACCGCGCTGAGCAGGCCGAGCAGGCCCTCTCGGGCGGTCCAGCGCTGGTTGACCCAGAGCAGGAGCGTGACGAGGCAGAACGCGATGAAGACGACGCCGTGCACGAGTCCGAAGACCCTGACCCCGAGCTCGGTCGTGTGGGTCACGTACTTGAGGACCATCCCGAGCAGGAGCAGCGCCCACGTCACCACCTCCGCGAGGGCGATCCGGCGGTAGAGGGAACGAGGGGTCATGCGGGGATCTCCTACATCGTGTCGTACTGGAGTGCCCAGTGTGCCAAACGCCAGGAAGGCTTCCGCGGGCACCCCGACGGATGAGTCCCACGTCCCCGGCCCAGGGGTATGCCGTCGCGGCCGGGCGCGACGGCATACCTCGGGCGGCGCGTCGGGGTCAGCGCCGCGCCGCCCTCTCGGACAGGACGACGCGGACGCTCGTGCCGATGATCCAGACGTCGATGAGGGTCTGCGCGGCGAAGAGGTTCGAAACCTGCGGATTGCCCGTGACCGCCAGCAGTGGTGCGGCCATAGCGAAACCGAGACCCCCGACGACTCCGAGGACGGCGAGGATCCGGGCGGGCCACGTCGCCGCCGCCCGTGCGACCGCGACGGCGAGCAGGGCGGCGGACACGCCGACGAGCGGGGTCGTGAAGGTCGAGAGCGCCAGATGGGTGTCGACCATCGGGGTCGCGCCGCCGGCCTCGAGTGCGTCGTGCTCGCCGCCGGCGAGCAGGTGCGGCACGAACTCCGGCGTCGCGACGGCCCAGGCGACGATCGTCCCGGTGAGCCACGGACGGACCCCGGCCGGGAAGGCGTCGTGGCGCCGGAGCAGGACGAGGCCGACCAGTGTCGTCAGCATGCCCGCGAGGAGCACGGCGTGTGCGGGCAGCCAGGCCGGGGACCCGATGAGCGCGAGAAGGCTCTCGTGCATCGAACCCGACGTCTCGTGCGGGTGCATCGTCCCGCCGACGGCGAGCAGGGCTCCACCGACGCCGAAGACCACGGCGGCGCGACGCGCGAGGCGGGATGGGGCGGACGTGCGCTCCGACGCGGGGGTGGTGTTGGTCTCGGCCGCGCGGCCCGCGAGTGCCTCGCCGACCGTCCCGCCCACGAGGGCGCTCATCGCGTGGCCTCGAGGGTGTTGTGGGTGACGGCGATCTGCCAGGTCTCGCCGACGCGGACGAGGACCGAGGTCGAGGTGGCGGCGTGGATGCCGGCCAGTGGACCGCTCGGGACGTCCAGGGTGTTGCGCGACGTCGCGACGATGACGTCGTCGGCGAGGTGGCGTGCGTCCACGAGCTCCATCCGGTTCGTGCTGCCGGCGTAGATGGTCGCGAAGATCCCCGCGTGTCCGCCGGCGATGGCGTCGCGTCCTCGGTGGTGCTCGCCGCGGATGTTCACGAAGGCCGCGTCCGCGGCATAGGGCGCGCCGAAGCCCTGGCCGTCGCCGGCGTTCCAGGCCGACTCGAGGCGCCGCAGGACGGCAGCGGCCGTGTCGGCGGCGGCCCTGTCGGCGCCGGACCGCTCGGTGGCGGCGGTGTGCGGCGCGGCTTCGGTGGCGGACGGGTCCAGCTGGGTCGTGCTCATGGTGCTCTCCTTTGAGTGAGTTGCTCATGATTGATTGAGCAATACTCAGTCAATATAGAACCGCTCAGCCGACCTGTACAGTGGTTTCCGTGAAGAGTTCCGAGCCCTCCCCTCGCGCCTACCACTCCTCCCTTCGCGAGGAGCAGGCCGAGCAGACGAGGCAACGCATCGCCCGCGCCGCCCGGCAGCGCTTCGTCGAGTCGGGGTGGGCGGGCACGAGCGTGCGCTCGGTCGCGGCGGATGCCGGCGTCTCCGAGGCCACGGTCTATGCGGTCTACGGCACCAAGGCGGGGCTCGCGACCTCCCTCGTCGAGGGCGGTGAGCTGGATGCCGGGGTCGAACAGGTCACCCGCGAGATCGAGGCGGCGCAGGGTGACCCGAGAGGGCAGCTCGCTGCGTTCATCCGGTTCGATCGGCGCCTCTTCGAGCGCGGTGGGGACGGCCTGCGGCTCACGGTCGAGGGTGGGCGCAACGAGCCCGCGCTCGCCGCGGCGTACGAGCAGGGCCGGGCCCGCGGCGACGCGAACCGGCGGAGGCTGTTCGCGTCGTGGCCGAGCGGGGCGCTGCGCGACGGACTCACGCTGGACCGGGCCCTGGACGTCTATGCGACGGTGTGCTCGATCCAGACCTTCGACATCGCGACGCGCGAGCGCGGCTGGTCCGTCGACGAGGTCGAGCAGTGGTGGGTCGAGGCGCTCACCGGCCTGCTGCTGGCCTGACCCGCACCGCCCTCGGGATGGCCCCGGTCAGCCGTCCCGTCGGGCGAGGGTCAGGGCGAAGTCGCCGTCGTCGTCGGTCCACGTGCGCTCGACCGTGAAGCCGGCCGCGCCCAGCTCGTCGCGCAGGCTCTCGCGGCGGAACTTCGTCGAGATCTCGACGCGGATCTCCTCGCCGTGCGCCAGGTCGAACGTCAGGTCGGCACCGGGGATGCTCACCCGCTGCGGCATGTCGGCGCGCAGCCGGAGGTCCATCCGCTCCTGACGCGGGTCCCAGAACGGGACGTACGAGAAGGCCTCGATGTCGAAGTCGGCGCCGAGCTCGCGGTTGAGCACGCGCAGGCAGTTCGTGACGAACCTCGCCGTGACTCCGCGGCTGTCGTCGTAGGCGGCGATCAGCCGGTCGGTGCTCTTGACGAGGTCGGTGCCGAGCAGGAACCAGTCACCGGGCTCGAGGCTGTCGTGCAGGGCCCCGAGGAAGGCCGCCCGCTCCTCGACGTAGAAGTTGCCGATGGTCCCGCCGAGGAAGGCGACGAGCCGCCGCCCGCCTCGCGGCAGGTGCCCGAGGTGCAGCGTGAAGTCGCCGACGAGGGCCTCGACGCGCAGCGACGGGTAGCGCTCCGAGAGCATCGTCGCCGCGTCCCGCAGGGTCTGCTCGGACACGTCGACCGGGACGAAGCGCTCGAGGCTCCCGCGCGCGGCGAACGCGTCGAGCAGGGTGCGGGTCTTGTCGCTCGTGCCGCTGCCGAGCTCGACGACGGTCGTCGCGTCGCACGCGGTCACGATGTCGGCGGCGTGGTCGCGCAGGATGGCCCGCTCGCGCTCGGTCGGGTAGTACTCCGGCAGTCGCGTGATCTCGTCGAAGAGGTCGGAGCCGGCGTCGTCGTAGAGCCACTTCGGCGGCAGGGTGCGCGGCTGCGACCCGAGCCCACGGCGTACGTCGTCGACGAGCGCTTCCGACGCCCAGTCGGGGTCGAGCGCGACGGTGACGACCGGCTCGCGGGCGCTCATCGGCGCTCACCGCCGTCGGCGAGGCGGACGCCGGACAGCGCCCAGCGTGAGCCCGGCGGGAAGAAGTTGCGGTAGGTCGCCCGGGCGTGACCGGGCGGGGTCAGGGCACACCCGCCACGCAGCACCATCTGGCCCGACATGAACTTGCCGTTGTACTCGCCGATGGCGCCGGCCGGCGCGTGGTAGCCGGGGTAGGCCAGGTAGGCCGAGCTCGTCCACTCCCAGCAGTCGCCGTAGACCTGGCGCAAGTGGCCGGTGCTCGGGCCGGCCGCGCGCGGGTGGAACGTCTCGGTGTCGGCGAGGTTGGCGCCGGTGGCCGGCGGCTCGGACTGGCCGTCGGCGACGACGGCGTGCTCCCACTCGCCCTCGGTGGGGAGCCGCTTGCCCGCCCACGTGGCGTACGCGTCGGCCTCGTAGTGGCTGACGTGGCTGACCGGGAGCCCCGGGTCGACGGCCCGGGTGCCGCTCAGCGTGTGCTCGAACCACACCCCGTCGACCTCGGACCAGTAGAAGGGCGCCCGCCAGCCCTCGGCGCGCACCTTCCCCCAGCCGTCGGAGAGCCAGAGCTCGTGGCGCTCGTAGCCGCGGTCGGCCATGAACTCGAGCCACTCGCCGTTGGTGACGAGGCGGTCGGCGAGGCGGTATGGCTCGAGCCACTGCTGGTGCAGCGGCAGCTCGTTGTCGAAGCTGAACCCGCCGCCACGGTGACCCACCTCGACGAGGCCGCCCTCGACGTCGACCCAGCCCAACGGGTCGGGAGCCGACGGCGCGAGGGGGCTGCCGGCGTACGTCGGCTGGAGGGGGTTGACCGACAGGACGTGCTTGATGTCCATGAGGAGCAGCTCCTGGTGCTGCTGCTCGTGGTGGAAGCCGAGCTCGATGGTGGACGTGAGCTTCTCGAGCGAACCGCCGTCGAGGGTCGTGACGAGGTCGCGCATCCGCGAGTCGACGTCGGCGCGGTAGAGCCCGACGTCGTGGGCGCCCGGGCGGGTGACGAATCCTCGCTCGGCGCGGGCATAGCGGGGCCCGACGCCTTCGTAGTAGCTGTTGAAGAGAAACCAGTAGCGGTCCTGGTAGGGCTTGAACGACGGCTCGTGGTCGGCGAGCACGAACGTCTCGAAGAACCACGTGACGTGTGCGCGGTGCCACTTCGTCGGCGACACGTCGGGCATCGTCTGGACGGTCTGGTCCTCGGGGGACAGCGGGGCGGCGAGCGTCTCGGTGTGGGCTCGCACCTCGTCGTAGCGGGCGACGAGCGTGTCGGCGTCCCAGGTCGGGTCGGGCATGGGTGACCTCCTCCGTCGGCCGCTGGTGCACCGTGCACCGCGGACCGGTGAATCGACCCTAGGCATACCCGGTGACAGTCGCTCGTCCGACCAGCGGTCCGTAAGGAGCTGTTCACCCTTTCGACGGTCCCGACCGTCCGCACGGTGCGCCGCCGCCGGCTGCTCGGTCGGCGTTCCCGGCGTCGGTCGTGGCGGTTAGGGTTTCGGGCATGGCCACCGCCCTGTACCGCCGCTACCGGCCCGAGAGCTTCGCCGACGTCATCGGCCAGGAGCACGTGACGGAGCCGCTCATGCAGGCGCTGCGCACGGGTCGGGTCAACCACGCCTACCTCTTCAGCGGCCCGCGCGGCTGCGGCAAGACGACGAGCGCGCGCATCCTCGCGCGCTGCCTCAACTGCGAGCAGGGCCCGACGCCGATCCCGTGCGGCACGTGCGACTCGTGCGTGGCGCTCGCGCGCGGCGGCTCCGGCTCGGTCGACGTCATCGAGATCGACGCCGCGAGCCACGGTGGTGTCGACGACGCCCGCGACCTGCGCGAGCGGGCGAGCTACGGCCCGGCGCAGAGCCGCTTCAAGATCTACATCATCGACGAGGCGCACATGGTGACGCCGCAGGGCTTCAACGCGCTGCTCAAGATCGTCGAGGAGCCGCCGGAGCACGTGAAGTTCGTCTTCGCGACGACCGAGCCCGAGAAGGTCATCGGCACGATCCGCTCGCGCACGCACCACTACCCCTTCCGCCTCGTCCCGCCGGCCAAGCTGTCGACGTACATGGAGCGGCTGCTCGAGTCCGAGCACGTGGCGGTGCAGCCGGGCGTGCTCAGCTTCGTCACGCGCGCCGGCGGGGGCTCCGTGCGTGACTCGCTGTCGGTGCTCGACCAGCTCATCGCGGGCTCGGGTCCCGAGGGGCTCACCTACGACGGCGCCGTGTCGCTGCTCGGCTTCACCGACGGCGAGCTGCTCGACAGCACCGTCGACGCGATGGCCGCCGGTGACGGCGCCGCGACCTTCCGCCAGATCGACCGGGTCATCGAGTCGGGCCACGACCCGCGCCGCTTCGTCGAGGACCTCCTCGAACGGCTGCGCGACCTCATCATCGTCGCGGCCATCCCCGAGGGCGTCTCGCAGGTGCTGCGCGGCGTCCCCGAGGACCAGCTCGAGCGCATGCGGGTGCAGCAGGCCGCATTCGGCCCGGGCGCGCTGTCGCGGGCGGCCGACATCGTCAACACCGGCCTGACCGAGATGACCGGTGCCACCGCGCCCCGGCTCCAGCTCGAGCTCATCTGTGCCCGCATCCTCCTCCCGGCCGCCTCCGGCGAGCAGGGGTATGCCGCCCGCCTCGACCGTCTCGAGCGGCGCCTCGACGTGGGCGGGGTCCCGACCGCCGCCCGTGCCGACGTCCCGCCCGTGGGGGCGCCGATGAGCGCGCCTCCCGCCCCGCCCTCGGCTCCGGCCACGGCCCCGTCCGGGCCGTCGGCCTCCGGGACCTCGGCCGTGTCCGCGCCGCCGCGCACCGTCTCCGACTACACGCCACCGTCGGGTGGCGGGTCAGGCGCCTCGCACGCCGCCGGTGGCATGGGTGGGGGCGGTCGCAGCACCGGCGTCGACACCCCCGGCGGGGCTGCTGCCGCGACGGCTGGTCCGTCGGGTCCGGGTGATGCGGGCCGCGTCGACGCCGCGCGGGCCGAGGTCGGCTCCCCGCCGGTCATGACGCCGGACGAGTCCGTCGGCGGCCCGTCGTCCGTCGACCAGTCGCACACCGGGGGTCAGCACCTCGCCGGTGCCTCCGACGAGGCCCGGTCCGCGTCGTCGCCGTCCGCGCCCGCGTCGCAATCGGCGGGCGGAGCGTCCACCGGCACCGACGACCCTGGCGCCGGGGCCGACGGCGCTCCTGCCGGTGGCATGGACACCGATGCCATCCGCCGGGCCTGGCCCAACGTGCTCGGTCGCATCTTCACGATGCGTCGCATCACCTGGACCTTCGTGTCCCAGAACGCCCAGGTCACGGCCTTCGACGGCAAGAAGCTGACCCTCGGCATCGCGACGGCCGGCCTGACGCAGACCTTCCGCGCCGGCAACCACGCCGACATCGTCCGGCAGGCCCTCATCGACGAGCTCGGCGTCGACGCCATCGTCGACGGCATCCACGTCGACGCGGTCTCGCAGCAGGCCCCCGTCGCGCCGCCGCCCGGAGTGGTCCCGCCCGGGCTCCCGGACCCGCCCAGCAAGGGTGCGCCCGGTGGTCCGGACGTCAGTCAGCCATCGGGCCAGCAGGGTGATGGCGGCGCAGGCCGCCAGTCGTGGGGTGATCCCGGCGCGGGGCATGAGTCCGCCGGCTCCCGAGACAGCGCTCCGGGCGGGGCCGGCGGATCCGGTGGATCGTCCCCGAGCGCAGGAGGCGGCGCGTCTGCCACCGGTTCTCGCGGCGCGACCGCCCTCGCCGATGCCGGGCTGAGCCCGGTCTCCGGCCGCTCGCTCGAGGACAACGCCGGCTGGGGCTCGGCGACCGGGCCCGCCCCCGACTGGGCCACCGCGCCCGCCGGGGAGTCGCCGGCGGCCGGTGCCTCCGGTGCGTCCGGGGCGTCGGGTGCGGCTGGTCAGCCGGTAGCGCCCGCCGCGGGGGCCACCGCCCCGGCAGCCGCGGGGTCGTCCGGCGGGGGAGACGTGCCCACCGACTCCGCCGTGCGTGGGGCGAGTGCCGTCCGGCAGTCGTTCGCGCAGGCCCGGTCGCGCGCCGGAGGCTCTCGCCCCACCGACGACGACCAGCCGCGCCAGCCGGTCACCGACGACTCGGCGGTCAGCGACGACGACGAGGACATCGAGCAGTCCGGGGACGTCGGGCGCTCCGTCATCGAGAAGGTGCTCGGCGGTCGGGTCGTCCAGGAGCTCGAGAACTGACCCAGCCCGCCCAGTCGCGCGGCTCCGCTCCCAGCGGAGCCGGCCCGCCAGCATGCGCATCCCCCATCGAGCCCACTCGCGTGGCCTCGCCGTCCCTCGCGCACCACGACGGGGCCAACTCGACCAGGCAGAGGCGCCGACCGCTGTGACAGGTGTGACTGCAGGGCCACTCGACTGGGGTTGGGGGCTGACTCGAGGGGGTCGGGCGCTCGATCGAGTGGGGCGGGGGTCAGGAGGGGCGTCGGCGGAGGCCGAGGGCTCGGGCCAGGGCTGGGAGGGCCGCAGCGAGGACCGGGTCGAGCTCACCGCGCGCGATGACCGACAGGCGCACCGGGAGGTCGACCCGTGAGGCCATGACGCGGTCGCCGGGACGTCCTGACATCCGGGCCGCGCTCGAGGGCACGATGGCGATTCCGTCGCGTCGGCGTGAGATCTCGAGCGCCACGGGAGCCGTCGCCGCGTGTCGGGGCGTGCCGCCGAGGGCCGCGATGCGCTCGGCGATGAGCGGGCCGGAGTTGTCGTAGGGGGCGTACGTGACGACCCGGTCGAGGAACGGGAGGTTGCCGCGCCGTGGCGGCTGCACCCCCGACGCGACGAAGGCGACGAGCTCGTCGGTGCCGAGACGGTGGGCGACGACATGGGGTGGCAGCTGCACCTGCTCGGCGATCCCGATGAGGGCCGCGTCCATCGATCCCTCGGCCACGAGCTCGATCATCTCGCCGCCATGGTGCACCACCGTCGAGAGCCGCACGGCGTCGCCGACGAGCTCGTCGAGCGCCGGGAAGGCATAGCCCGAGATGCCGGCGAACGTGCCCACCCGCAGGGTGCGCGCTGCCGCTGACGAACGGACGGCCGCGAAGACGCCGTGCAGGTGACCGAGGATGTGCTCGGCCTGCCGGACCATCTCGAGACCCGCCGGGGTCGCCGTCGTGCCGAGTGAGCTGCGCGCGAAGAGGACTGTCCCACAACGCCTCTCGAGCCGGGACAGGCGCTGTGAAGCGGCCGGCTGGCTGACGAGGAGCTCCCGCGCCGCCGCCCCGAGCGACTGGGTTCGGTGCAGGGTGAGCACGAGCGTCAGGTCCTCGACATCAGGCACCTGAACCAATGTGTCCATAAGTCCACCTTATGGGTAGTGCGCAGATCATGCTCTCTACCGCCGAGCTCGGCACGCGCCGAGGCTGGAATCCGTGACCGCGACCCTGACGACCGAGAACGCCGACCACCCACCGACTCGCCCCATCCGGATCCTGCTCCTGTCCAACGCCATCGAGCACCTCGCCTACCGCTTCACGCAGATCGCCCTTCCGCTCGTCGTGCTCCGCGAGTTCGACTCGGCGGCGATGGCGGGGCTCGTCGGAGGTCTCGCCGGTCTCCCGGTCATCACGTCCCCGTGGTGGGCCCGCCGCCTGCGCCAGTGTCTGAGCGACGGACGGGGACTCGCCCTCGTCTCCCTCTGGCAGGCCGGCGCGGTCCTCGTCGTCCCCATTGCTCTCGCCCTCGGCGCGCTGCACCCCGTCATGCTCGCCGTCGCCGGCCTCGCGGTGGGGGTCTCCGACGCCCTCGCCTCGCCGGGGCGGACGGCCGTGCTCGGTGACCTCGGTGACCGGGTCGGTGGCGGCGCCGCGATCCGCGTCATCACGTGGGACGACGCCCTGCGCCGAGGCGCCATGGTCGTCGGGCCGGCACTGGCCGGGCTCGGGGTGCAGCTCGGCTGGACCCACGCCCTGCTCTGGGTCGAGGGTCTCGCCCTCGTGGTGTCGGCGCTGCTCGTCCGCCGCGTCGTCGTGCCGATCGCCCCGGTCGCCCCGGTCGCCCCGGTCGCCCCGGTCACCCCGGTCGCCACCGGCCGCTCGACTGTGCGAGCCGACGCCCTGTCGGCCGCCATGGCACCGGCTCCCGCGCCGGGCATCCTGGCCTCGGTCCGGGACCACCCCGACGTGCTGCGCGGCTGGGTCATGCGCGGGACGAGCTGCCTGCTGTGGTTCGCCTTCGCTCTCGGGCTGGCCCTCGAGGGGGAGCGGACCGGGCGGGCGGGCGCCCTCTACGCGACGGCCCTGACGGCATACGGCCTCGGCTCGCTCGTCATGACCCTCGCGATCGCGCGGCGCCCGCCGTCCGCGCAGCCCCTCCGTCTCGCCACGGTCGCCTGGGTCGGACAGGGCCTCGCCTTCGCTGCGATGGCGGTGTGGACGACGCCGGTCACCGTCGGGGTGTGCGCGGCCGCCGCCGGCGCCGTGACCGTCGTGGGCATCCGCGCGATGATGCAGGTTCTGCTGACCCGGACCCACGGCCCCGCCCGGCGAGCGGCCCTCGCCGGCCAGTCGATCCTCGTCGACGTGACCGTCTCCGTCGGGATGCTCGCCGGTGGCTTCGTGATCGACCATGCGGGTCCTCGCCCGACCCTCGCCCTGACCGGGCTGGTCACGGCGGCCGTCGCGCTCGTCGCCGGTCTCACGGCCGGCGAGGCGGCCGCGCCCTCCGACCTGAGGAGTCCCCCCGCCGGTCACCTCGGCCGGGGACGCCTGCGGCAGCTGCTGACTCGGGGTTAGGAGAATGTTCATTCACCCGTGGGCGTACGCCTCCCGGGAGTAGCGTCGCAAGGTGACCTTCGAGGTTGCGGCGGACGCCTACAACCGCTTCATGGGGCGTTACTCGGGGCCGCTCGCCACACGATTTGCCGACTGGTCCGGTGTGGCCGGACCGGGTCGGGCCATCGACGTGGGCTGTGGGACCGGCGCCCTGACCCGAGTCCTCATCGACCGGCTGGGCGTCGACGGGGTCTCGGCGGTCGACCCGTCGCAACAGCTGCTCGCCGCCCTGCGCCAGTCGTTCCCGACCCTCGACGTGCAGACCGGAACGGCCGAGGCGCTGCCCTTTCCCGACGACCTCTTCGACCACGCGCTCGCCCAGCTCGTCGTCAGCTTCATGGCCGATCCGGTGCTCGGCCTCCACGAGATGGCTCGGGTCACGCGGCCGGGCGGGACCGTCTCGGCGTGCGTGTGGGACCTCGCCGGTGGGGGAGCGCCGCTCACCGTCTTCTGGCAGGCGGCCCGCGACCTCGACCCCGGCGTCGACGACGAGTCGGGGATGAGCGGGGTCCGCGAGGGCGAGCTGGCCCACCTCTGCGACCGGGCCGGTCTCAACCAGATCGAGGACACCGCGCTCACGGTCACCGTGCGGCACCCGACCTTCGAGGACTGGTGGGACCCCTACACGCTCGGCGTCGGCCCGGCGGGGGCGCACGTGCAGAGCCTCGACGAGGTCGGACGCGTCCGCCTGCGCGAGCACTGCCGCGAACTGCTGCCCGCGCCGCCCTTCTACATCATGGCCACCGCCTGGGCCGTTCGCGCCCACGCCTGACGCGTCTGCGCCCGACGTGCTCGGGTCCGCCACCCGGCATACCAAGGGGTGAACACCGGGCCGCTGCGACGCACGCCCCACACCGGACGGCCGGTGGACGGCCCTAGGCTGTGGCCCATGTTCTACAGCCTCGGGCGCAACCTCCTGTACCCGCTGTCCCATGCGCTGTACCGGCCCACCATCGAGGGCAAGGAGAACATCCCGCGCGAAGGCGGCGTGGTCGTGGCGAGCAACCACCGGTCGTTCATCGACTCCTTCGCCATCCCGCTCGCCTCGCCGCGGCAGGTGCGCTTCCTCGCCAAGGAGGAGTACTGGACGGGCACGGGTGTCGGCGGTTTCGTGCGCAAGGGCTTCTTCAGCGCCGTCGGGATGGTGCCGGTCAACCGGCACTCGCCGACCGCCGCGCAGGAGAGCCTCGACGCCGCGCTAGAGGTGCTCAAGGCGGGCGACGCGTTCGGCATCTACCCGGAGGGCACGCGCTCGCGGGACGGCCGGCTCTACCGCGGGCGTACGGGCGTGGCGTGGCTCGCGCTCACCGCGCAGGTCCCCGTCGTGCCGGTCGGGCTCATCGGGACCGAGGACATCCAGCCTGTCGGGGCGAGCTTCCCGCGGCTCGCGAAGGTCACGGTGCGCTTCGGTGAGCCGATCGGGGTCGAGGAGTACGCCGGCATGCCCGCGGGCAAGGCGCGGCGCCTGCTGACCGACCGGGTCATGGAGGCCATCGCGGAGCTGAGTGGCCAGGAGCGCGTCGACACGTACAACGAGGTGCCGGGCGGCGAGCCCGCCATCTGAGGGCGGGCGTTGCAGATGCGACCCAGTCGCATCTAGCGTGGGGCCGTGACCCTGACGTCCCCCCGCCCGCGCTCGGGCCCGCGCTCGGGCTCGGGCCCGCGCTCGGCCGTGCGTCGGCGGCTCTCCCGGGACGAGCGACGCAGCCTCGTCGGGATGGCGGCCTTCGTGGCCCTGCTGCACGTCGTCGGCTGGGGACTGCTCGTCCTCGTCGTGGCCCCGGCGGAGTACCGCGTCGCCGGCCAGCTCTTCGGGGTCGGGCTCGGCGTCACGGCCTACACCCTCGGGATGCGCCACGCCTTCGACGCGGACCACATCGCCGCCATCGACAACACGACCCGCAAGCTGCTCGCCGACGGCCGGCAGGCGATGAGCGTGGGCTTCTGGTTCAGCCTCGGGCACTCGTCGGTCGTCTTCGTCATGGTCATGCTCGTGGCCCTCGGCATCCGTGCGCTCGCCGGCGCCCTCGAGGACGACGGCTCCGCGCTGCAGCAGGCCACCGGCGTCTGGGGCACGACCGTCTCGGGCGTCTTCCTCGTCCTCATCGGTCTCATCAACCTCGCGGCACTCGTCGGCATCCTCAAGGTCTTCCGCCGGATGCGCTCGGGGCACTACGACGAGGCCGAGCTCGAGCGGCAGCTCGACAAGCGCGGCTTCCTCAACCGCATCCTCGGGCGCGTCACGCGGGCCGTGCGCAAGCCCTGGCACATGTACCCGGTCGGGCTGCTCTTCGGCCTCGGCTTCGACACGGTGACCGAGGTGGGGCTGCTCGTCATCGCCGGCGGCGCCGCCGCGGCCGCCCTGCCCTGGTATGCCGTCCTCACCCTTCCCGTGCTCTTCGCCGCGGGCATGTCCCTCCTCGACAGTCTCGACGGGTCGTTCATGAGCGTCGCCTACGGCTGGGCGTTCAACCGGCCGGTGCGCAAGATCTTCTACAACATCACCGTCACGTCGCTGTCGGTGGCCGTCGCCCTCCTCATCGGCGTCATCGAGCTCGTCGGGCTGCTCGCCGACAAGCTCGACGTCACGTCGGGACCGGTCGCGTGGGTCGGCTCGATCGACCTCGGCGACGTCGGCTTCTGGATCGTCGGGCTCTTCGTCCTCACCTGGGCCGTGGCGCTCGCCGTGTGGCGGCTCGGGCGCATCGAGGAGCGGTGGTCGGCGACGCTCGCCGACTGATCGTGGCGCGAGCCGCGCGCGGTCAGGTGCGGGCGGCCTCGAACGCGTCGCGGAAGTGCGGCAGGGCCGCCTCGACCGACTCGGCCGTCGCGGTGTCGCCCCAGCCGATCGGCACGACCCGTTCGAGCGAGGCCGCGGCCGCTGCCTGTGCCGCGACCTCGCTCTGCTTGTAGGCGAACCACAGCGCGTCGCGGGGCACCGCGGCCTCGCGGAGGGCATCGGCGTGGGCCGGCACCTGCAGCTCGTGGGGGTCGCCGAACGTGAAGTCGAGCACTCCGGGCTCGAGCCGGCGCTCGGCGTACCCGGAGTGCATCCGGAAGCCGAACATCGTCCGGAAGGGCACGGCGCCCTGGATGCGTTCGCTGCGCCGGGACACCGTCCGGTCGTCCATCTGGTCACCCACTCCGACACCCCGCTCGACCCGTCGCCCCTGACTCTGCTTCACCACGCTAGTCCGGTGCGGCGGTGCGCAGCAGGTGATTGCGGGGCTTAGTGTTGCGGTGTGTACGAAGGCGCGGTGCAGGACCTGATCGACGAGCTCGGACGACTCCCCGGAGTCGGTCCCAAGAGCGCCCAGCGCATCGCGTTCCACCTGCTCCAGACCGACTCCGACGACGTGACGCGGCTCGTCACGGCGCTGACCGAGGTCAAGGCCCGGGTCCGCTTCTGCGAGCAGTGCGGCAACGTCGCCGAGGCCGAGCGGTGCCGCATCTGCGCCGACCCGCGCCGCGACCAGACGGCGATCTGTGTCGTCGAGGAGCCCAAGGACGTCGTCGCCATCGAGCGCACCCGTGAGTTCCGTGGCACCTACCACGTGCTCGGGGGCGCGATCAGCCCCATCGACGGCATCGGTCCCGACGACCTGCGGGTGCGCGAGCTCATGGTGCGCCTCGCCTCCGGTGAGGTGCAGGAGGTCATCATCGCGACCGACCCCAACCTCGAGGGCGAGGCCACGGCCACCTACCTCAGCCGGCTGCTGCGCGACGTCGGCCTCACCGTGACGCGTCTCGCGTCGGGCCTGCCCGTCGGCGGCGACCTCGAGTACGCCGACGAGGTGACCCTCGGGCGGGCCTTCGAGGGCCGCCGCCGCGTCGACGCCTGACCCACCGCCCGGGGGGCCCAGGCCCACCGAGGACGTATGCCGTCCCGCCGCCCTCCCGTCGAGTGAGCGCTCCGCAACACTCGGGTGAGCGCTTCGCAACACGGACGCGTGGTGGCTGGGGCTGGGCGCTCACTCGAGTGGGACTGGGCGCTCACTCGAGTGGGTTAGGGGGCGTGCGGACGGCTCCGACGGCTCCGGGTGGCTCCGGGCGCGACTGGGCGACACGGCATACGGCATGCTGGGGGCCATGACTGACGAGCCGCTGGACGAGGGCCACACGGGCGAGATCGACGACCTGTCGGGTCTCGCCGACCTGACCGCCGCGGAGGCGAGCGCCTTCCTCACGTCCGTCACGGAGGTCGCGTCAGGCAGCTCCCCCGAGACGGCGCTGCCGCTGCTGACCCTCGCCCTGTCGCAGGTGCTCGTCGCCGGGGCACGACTCGGCGCCATCCAGGACGTCGTGCCCGAGGAGCGCTTCGAGCCGGATGCGGCCGACGACGACTCGGACCCGCTGCGCACGGGCCTCGCCAACGTCTTCGTCGGCATCGACGACTACGTCTACGTCATCGACCCGATCACCTCCTCCGACCGCGCCGACGGGTCGATCACCAACGACCTCGTCGACGTGGCGGTGTCGCTGAGCCATGGGCTCAAGCACTACGCCGCCGGTCGGAGGCTCGAGGCGCTGTGGTGGTGGCAGTTCGGCTACCTGTCCAACTGGGGCGACCGGGGGATGATGGCGCTCCGGTCACTCCACTCGATCCTCGCCCACCTGCGGCTCGACGCCGACGAGGAGGCCGTGGGCGAGGCGGAGTTCGACGCGCTGCACCCGTAGCCCGCGCAAGAACGTGCGGCGCCGGGGACGAATCGGCGCACATCTCACCATCGCGACGTCCCGGTGGACGTCCCGTGCGCGCGCCTAGACTCGGAGCCGCCGCAGACCACCGAGGAGATCCGGAGCCAGTGTGAGCATCGTCGTCCAGAAGTACGGCGGGTCGTCCGTTGCCGACGCCGAGGCCATCAAGCGGGTGGCCCGGCGCATCGTCGAGACGCAGCGGGCGGGCCACTCGGTCTGCGTCGTCGTCTCCGCGATGGGTGACACGACCGACGAGCTGATGGATCTCGCCGAGCAGGTCACGCCGGCTCCGCCGGCCCGCGAGCTCGACATGCTGCTCACGTCGGGCGAGCGGATCTCGATGGCGCTCGTCGCGATGGCCATCGCCCAGCTCGGCGCCGAGGCGCGCTCCTTCACCGGCAGCCAGGCGGGCGTCATCACCGACGACGCCCACGGCGCCGCCCGCATCATCGACGTGACGCCGGGCCGCATCCAGAGCGCGCTCGACGCCGGTCACATCGCGATCGTCGCCGGCTTCCAGGGCGTCAGCCAGACGACGAAGGACATCACGACTCTCGGCCGCGGCGGCTCCGACACGACCGCCGTCGCCCTCGCCGCGGCGCTCGGCGCCGACGTCTGCGAGATCTACACCGACGTCGACGGCGTCTTCACCGCCGACCCGCGCGTGCTGCCCAACGCCCGCAAGCTCGACGTCCTCTCGATGGAGGAGATGCTCGACCTCGCCGCCAACGGCAGCAAGATCCTGCACCTGCGCTGCGTCGAGTACGCCCGCCGCTACGGCATCCCGATCCACGTCCGCTCGTCGTGGTCGCGAAAGCCCGGTACGTGGATCAAGGACAACCCCTACGAAGGAGAAGGCGCCGTGGAGGCACCGATCATCGCCGGCATCGCCCACGACCGCAGCGAGGCCAAGATCACGATCGTCGGCGTGCCCGACCGGGTCGGCATCGCGGCCAAGATCTTCGGGGCCATCGCCGAAGCCGGCCTCAACATCGACATGATCGTGCAGAACGTGTCGGCCGCCGAGACGGCCAAGACCGACATCTCATTCACACTGCCCAAGGCCGACGGCCCCAAGGCGATGTCGGTGCTCCAGTCGATCAAGCACGAGGTCGAGTACGCCGACCTCCGCTTCGACGACGGCGTCGGCAAGATCGCCCTCGTCGGCGCCGGCATGAAGAGCCACCCCGGCGTCTCGGCGAAGTTCTTCGGCGCGCTCGCCGAGGCCGGCATCAACATCGAGATGATCTCGACGTCCGAGATCCGCGTCTCGGCCGTGACCCGGGCCGAGGACCTCGACGACGCCGTCCGCGCCGTGCACACCGCCTTCGGTCTCGACTCGACCGAGGACGCCATCGTCTACGGCGGCACCGGCCGCTGAGCGCGCCGACCGGCCCGATCGCGGCTAGTTTCGGGAGGCATGAGACTCCCGACGCGATCCGTCCTGCTCGCAGCCGCCACCACCGCGCTCGTCGCCTCCGCGACGACTGCGTATGCCGTGTCGCCCGGTGCCGTGGGACGTGACGCTCCCGCGAAGGCCGGGGTGACGGCATACGGCTGGACGGTCACGCCGACCGGGACCACCGAGCGCTTCCGCGGCCTCGCGCCCGTCTCACGCGACGTGGCGTGGGTGAGCGGGACGAAGGGCACCGTGCTGCGGACGACCGACGGCGGCCGCACCTGGGGCGACGTCAGCCCGCAGGGGCTCGGCACCGCAGCGCTGGAGTTCCGCGACATCGAGGCCTTCGACGCGCGGCACGCCGTCCTCCTCTCGATCGGGGAGGGGGAGGACTCGCGGATCCTCGTCACCGACGACGGTGGCGCGACCTGGACCGAGAGCTTCCGCAACACCGACCCGGCCGCCTTCTACGACTGCATGGCGTTCAGCTCGCCGCGGCGCGGGCTCGCGATGAGCGACCCGGTCGACGGGAGGTTCCGGCTCGTCCAGACCTCCGACGGCGGCCGCTCGTGGACCCCCGTCGACCCGGCCGGGATGCCGGCCGCCCAGGCGGGCGAGTTCGCCTTCGCGGCGTCGGGCACCTGCCTCTCGTCGGGTGTCGACGGCCGCACCTACCTCGTGAGCGGGGGCGTCGACCCGGCCCGCGTCTTCACCTCGACCGACCACGGCCGCACGTGGACCGTCGCCGACAGCCCCGTCGCCGGTGGTGCGTCGGCCGGCATCTTCTCGGTGAGCTTCCGGGACGCCCGGCGCGGCGTCATCGTCGGCGGCGACTTCGCGGCTCCGACCGGAGCGGTCGACAACGCCGCGTGGACCGCCGACGGCGGGCGCACGTGGACGAAGTCGACGACCAACCCGTCGGGCTACCGGTCCGGGTCGGCCTGGGTGCCGCGGACGGCGCGCACGGTGCTGGCCGTGGGCCCGTCGGGGTCCGACGTCTCGACCGACGGCGGCCGCACGTGGTCGACGTTCGACACCGGGAGCTTCGACTCCGTCGAGTGCACGCACGACGGTGCCTGCTGGGCGTCCGGCGAGCAGGGCCGGGTCGGCGTCCTCACCCGCTGACGGGACGCGCCGGGCCATCACCTGACTCTCGTCGGGATGGTCCGGCGCCCCGGGGCGGCGCCGAAAGGCACAGGTTCGCCTCAGTGAGCCGCGGGTATGGTCGAAGAGGAAGCACGACTACCACCTACTCGGGGCGATAGGTAATGACTGACGTGACCCCTCACGAATCACATCTGCAGAGCGACGGCTCGGTCTTCCCGCCCGTCACGCCCGACCCCCCTCCGCCACCCGGTCAGGCGGAGATCAAGGTGCCCGACATCGTGCCGGTCGCCTCCCCGGACGGTCCCGACACCGAGGCGTCGACCCGCGAGACCACGGACGCGACGTCCGAGGTCGGGGGCGTGCGCCCCGACCCCGCTGACTGAGCACCACCCGTCCGCCCACCACGCCGAGCCGCGCAGCACCGCGGCGCGGTGCGGTGGGGGTGCGGTTGGGGCTCGACCCGGTGCGGGTATCTCCTCGGTGTGAGACTGCGCCGGAGCACCATGGACAAGCCCGGGATCCGTCGCGTGCGACGGGGCAAGGGCTTCAGCTACGTCGACGCCGACGGCAGGGCCGTCGATGCCGAGACGCGTGAACGGGTCACCGCACTCGTCATCCCGCCGGCCTGGCAGGACGTCTGGATCAGCCCGCACCCGAACGGCCACATCCAGGCCGTCGGCACCGACGACGCGGGGCGGCGTCAGTACCTCTACCACGACGCCTGGCACGAGGCGCGCGGCCGCGAGAAGCACGACCGCGTCATCGTGCTGGCCCGCAAGCTGCCGGCCGCCCGCAAGCAGATCGCGGCCGACCTGCGCACCAACGGCCTGACGCGGAAGCGCGTCACCGCCGCCGGCCTGCGGATGCTCGACGCCGGGCTCTTCCGCAGCGGCGGGGAGGAGTACGAGGCCGAGCACGGCTCGCACGGCGTCGCGACGCTGCTCCGCTCCCACGTCACGGTGAGCGGTGAGGACGTCACCTTCGAGTTCCCGGCGAAGTCGGGCGTCACCCGCGAGGCCGTCATGACCGACCAGCTGTTGGCGCGGATCGTGTTGTCCCTCAAGCGAAGTGGCTATCCGGGTGAGCGCCTGCTGGCCTACCGCGACACGAACGGCTGGCACGAGTTGCGCTCGAGCGACCTCAACGTCGCCTTCAAGGAGCTCGTCGGCGAGGAGTACACCGTCAAGGACCTGCGCACCTGGGCGGCCACCGTGACGGCCGCCGTCGCGCTCGCGCGGACCGGCCCCGTCGACTCCGAGCGCGAGCTCAAGCGCGCCGAGAAGGATGCGATGAAGGTCGTCTCCGAGCACCTCGGCAACACGCCCGCGGTCGCCCGCAGCTCGTACGTCGACCCCCGCGTCCTCGACGAGTACGCCGTCGGCCGCACCATCGCACGCAGCCTGTCGCGCCTGACCAAGGCCGACCGCACCCGACTCGAGCTGGGCGAGCTCGTGCGGGTGCGCGACCGCGACGCGCTCGAGCGGGCCGTCATGCGGCTCGTCAAGGGCGCTGCCTGAGGCTCGTCTGCGGCACGCCTGAAAGCACGTATGCCGCCGGGTTCCCTTCAATGCGAAGGGGGCCCGACGGCATACGGCCTTGTCTCAGGCGGTCAGAGGTCGACGACCTCGTTGTCACCCTCGATGCGCTCGCCGGTGACCTTCGCCTTGACGAAGTTGGCGATCTGCGTGACCTTGGCGCCGGGGGAGTCCCAGTACTCGGCCGAGTCGGCGCTCACCTTGATGATGATGTTGTTCGGGTTCTCCGGGCCGCCCTCGAGCCAGGCTCCCGTGAAGGAGCTCCACAGCTCGGCGAGCTTGGCGTTGTCGTCGACGATGGTAGCCGTGCCCGACAGCGAGACCCACGAGCTGTTCGAGCTGTAGGCGACGTTGACCCGCGCCGGCGACTGCGTGGCGATGTCGCGCGCCTTGTGGCTGTCGCGCTCGGCGAGGAAGAGCACGTCGCCGTCGAACTCGACCTCCTGCGTCGCCATCGGGTGGCTCACGAGGATGCCGTTCGAGTCCGCGTGCGTCAGCATCGCGATCCGGATGTCCTTGATCAGGTCGGCGACCTTCTGGGTGCCGTCGTCGTGCTCGCTCATCGCGTTCTCCTCGTCGTCGGGTCGGTGACGCTGTCCCTCGCGACGTACCCGATGCCTTCGAGCGCTACTCGTTCCTGTCGAGGGTTGGCCGGCCGGTGGCCACGGGTCAGGCGGTGGAGGGCTCGGTCTGCGCGACGTCGGTGGACTCGTTGTCCGACGAGCCGCCGTGGGCGACGTCCTCAGCCCGCGTGTGGGGCATGAGCAGCCCGGCGGCGACGGTGACGAGCGCGACCACGAGGACGGCGAGGAAGACGGCCGTCGAGCCGGCCTGCACCGCCTCGCTCGACGCCTCGCCACCATGGGACGCGATGACGGCGTTCGCGATGGCGCCGAAGATCGCGACCCCGACGGCGCTGCCGACCGAGCGCATGAACATGTTGGTGCCCGTGACGACGGCACGCTCGTTCCACGGCACCGAGGCCTGCGCCGCGATGAGCGTCGGCGTGGCCGAGGCCGAAGCCGACGACGAGGCACGATGCGGCCGTGGCGAAGACGTTCGGGGTGGCCGAGGTGAGCCACAGCGCTAGGGCGCCCACGGTCGCGACGACCAGGCCGATGAGAGCCGTCGGGCGGAAGCCGATGCGCATGTAGAGCCGACCCGACTGCGAGGCCGAGATGGGCCAGCCGATCGTGAGGGCGGCGACCGCGAGCCCCGCCACGATGGGGGTGGCGCCGGTCGAGCGCTCGAGGAAGGTCGGCACGTAGGAGGTGAGCCCGACGAGCACCGCACCGACGCCGATGCCGATGAGGCACGTCGCGACGATGAGCCGCCGGGTCAGCACCTCGAGCGGCAGGATCGGCTCGGCCGCCCGGCGCTCGATGAGACCGAAGGCGAGGAGGAGCACGCCGCCGACGGCGAAGGAGCCGATGCTCTGCCACGAGCTCCACGCCCAGGCCTGGCCGCCCTCGAGGACGGCGAGGATGAGCAGGGTCAGGGCGACCGTGAGGACGGTGGCCCCGGCGTAGTCGATGCGGTGCCGGCGACGCTCGACGGACTCGTCGTACTTGCGCCAGATCATGCCGGCGGCGAGCAGGCAGAACGGGATGTTGACGAAGAAGATCCAGCGCCATGAGGCGAACTGGGAGAAGACGCCACCGAGCGTCGGGCCGACGACGGACGACACGGCCCAGACGCTCGCGATGTAGCCCTGCGTCTTGGCCCGCTCGGCCACGGTGTAGATGTCAGCGGCGATAGTCGTCGTCATCGGCAGGACCGCACCGGCGCCGAGCCCCTGCAGTGCTCGCATGACGATGAGCGAGCCCATGTCCCAGGCGAACCCGCAGAGGATGCTGCCGATCAGGAAGAGCCCGATGCCGACGAGGATGACCGGCTTGCGCCCGACCGTGTCGGCGAGCTTGGCGTAGACGGGGACCGACACCGCCTGCGCGAGGAGGTAGACCGAGAAGAGCCACGGGAACTGGGTGAGGCCGCCGAGGTCCGCGACGATGGAGGGGACCGCCGTGGCGAGGATCGTGGAGTCGAGCGCGATGAGCGACGTCGACAGCATGAGGGCGATGAGGATGGGCCCGCGTTCCGAGCGAAATCCGAGGGTGGACGAGGTCGACACGATGCTCCTGCCGGTTGGGGCGACAAAGAGGGACAACGCACGCGCCCGCCGTTCATTCCCGCAGGTCCGACATCCGGGCCCTTCGTCCCTCCCGCCGGAGCCCACCACGGGCCACACTGGTCACGCGGAGCAACGGGCGTATGCCGTCCGGCGCGCCGGGCGCCACACGGTGCCGTGGCGCGTCACCGGGCCACACGGCATACGTCCGCGGTCGTGCTCCGGAAGGAGCACCATGGTGCGGACCCTCGGTGTCGAGGAGGAGATGCTGCTCGTCGACGTCCACGACGGACGGCCACGGTCGGTGTCGGGCCAGCTGCTCGTACGGGCCGCGCGGCGGCATCCCGAGGAGTCGGGCGCCGGCGTGCGGGGGGCCGTCGAGGGGGAGTTCCAGCAGCAGCAGATCGAGACGCACACGCCGCCCACCGCCGACCTCGACGCGCTGCGCCACGAGGTGCGGCACTGGCGCACAGAGGCCGTCGCGGCAGCCCGGGGGACCGGGTCGAGCGTGGCTGCGCTCGCCACCTCGCCGCTGCCCGTCCGCCCGGTCGCCGTGACGTCGCCGAGGTACGCGTGGTTGCAGGAGCGCTACCAGCTGACCGCCCGCGAGCACCTCATCTGCGGCTGCCACGTGCACGTGTCCGTCGAGGGCGACGAGGAGGGAGTCGGCGTCCTCGACCGGATCCGGGTCTGGCTCCCGGCGCTGCTCGCGCTCAGCGCGAACTCGCCCTACTGGAACGGGGAGGACTCGGGCTTCGCGAGCTACCGGAGCCAGGAGCTCGCCCGGTGGCCGTCGTGGGGTCCGACGGGGCCCTTCGGGTCGGCGGAGGCGTACCGCCGGCTCGTCCGCGACATGGTCCTGTCGTCCGTGGTCCTCGACGAGGGGATGGTCTACTTCGTCGCCCGCCTGGCCCAGCACTACCCGACCGTCGAGGTCCGGGCCGCCGACGTCTGCTTCACGGTCGACGAGGCCGTCGTCGTCGCCGCCCTGTGCCGGGGGCTCGTCGAGACGGCCGCGCAGGAGTGGGCTCTCGGCCGTCCGGTGCCCGACGTGGCGACGGCGATGCTCCGGCTCGCGACCTGGCAGGCCGGGCGCGAGGGTCTCGAGGGTCGGCTCCTCGACTGGCGCACCGGTCTGCCCGTGCCGTGCTGGACGGTCCTCGAGTCGCTGCTCGACCACGTCGGACCCGCACTTCAGGCGGCGGGCGACCTCGCGGTCGTGCAGGAGGGGCTCGCGCGGGTGCGGGAGGAGGGCAACGGGGCCGTCCGGCAGCGCGCGATGCTGGCGCACACGGGTCGGCTCGTCGACGTCGTCGCCGAGGCGGTCCGCGAGACGGCACTGGCGGACGAGCCGTAGCGCTCCCGCCGGGCGTCAGCCGGGCGTCCAAGCGGGCATCGGTCGGGCGTCAGTCGGGCGTCGGGAAGCGCTCGTCGTCGTTCGGTCCCGCGAAGACCCGACGTTCGATCGCCAGGTGGCCGGCGAGGTAGGAGACGCCGGACAGGCCCCCGACGACGGCGATGACCGCGGTGCTCGCACCGGCGATGTCGGCGATGAGGGCGCCCAGGGTGCCGGCCACGATCCCGTTGACGACCATGAGGAAGAACGCGGTGCTGCCCACGACGTGCAGCACGAGGTGGCGTCGGTGGCCCAGCGAGTACGTCTGCAGGAGTCCGCGGGTGTCGTCGTGGATCGAGGCCGTCAGGTAGGGCGCGAGCTCGGGCGCCAGCTCGACGTAGGCGTGCCGGAGCCGGTTCATCGCCCGGATGAGGTCGGCGTCCTCCCGGCTCGCGAGGTTGACCCGGATCGCCGTGAGCGAGCCCATGACGAGGGCGGCCGACGCGAAGCCGACGGCCATGACCCGGAACGGCGTGCCGAAGCCGGTGGCCTGCGCGGTCAGGGCCAGGACGACGAGGAACGCCGACACGACGGTGAGGTAGATCGTGATCCGGCTCATGATCTCCGACCACGTCATGGAGCGGGTGCCGAGCAGGCTCCAGTGCTCCGTCGACAGGTAGACGGGGAGGCCGGGTGTCGTCGAGTCGCGCAGGCGGGGCGGGTCGGCGGCTCCCTCTGCTGCTCCCTCGGTGGCTCCCTCGGTGGCTCCCTCGGTGGCTCCTTCGGGGTCGACGGACCGGCCTGCCGAAGGGGGCACGTCGCTCATCGCGGTCTCCGTCCCTGCTCGGGGGCCGGCCGCCCGGCCGGCACCTCCGCACCAGTGTCGCGCCGCGCCGGGCTCGACACCCGGGGTTTTCGGTCGGCCGGGTCGGCACGCCACCCGGACGGCGTGGGGGCGGGCTGTCAGGATGTCCGGATGACGTGGACCGCGCCTGAGGTGTCGTTGCCGCAGTTCGAGCCGGTGGGGGACGAGCGGACCCTGCTCGAGGCCAGGCTCGCCTGGCGTCGCGCCGTGCTGCGCGACAAGTGCGCGGGTCTGACCGGAGAGCAGCTCGGGCAGCGCTCGGTCCCGCCGTCGAACCTGTCGTTGCTCGGGCTGGTCCGGCACATGGCCAAGGTCGAGCGCGGGTGGTTCCGCGAGTTCATCGGCGGGGAGGCGCTCGAGCCGATGTACGACCCGGCGCTGGGACCCGACGCCGACTTCGAGGACCTCGACCCGGCCCGGGCGCAGGCCGACTACGACCGGCTGCTCGAGGAGTGCCGGCTGGCCGAGGCGGCGCTCGCGAGGGTCTCGTTGGACGACGTCCTCGCGACCGGCAGCGGACAGATGTCCGTGCGGGCCGTGGTGGGCCACATGATCTCGGAGTACGCCCAGCACAGCGGGCACGCCGACCTGCTGCGCGAGTGCATCGACGGCCGCACCGACCGGTAGGGGTCGACACCGCTCGCGACCCACCCTTGACGCCCCCCGGGTTGGCTGGAGGAAGATTCGGGTGAACCGACCTGTCACTGGAGGAAAGATGTCCGATCACACGATCGCGTCCGACCACGAGCACCTTCCTGACGACGGCTGCGAGACCGTCGAGCATGGCGACCACCTCGACCACGTCCATGACTCCGAACGTCACGCCGAGCAGCCCGTGCACACCGACCACAGCGATGCCCACACCGAGGGCGACGGGTGCGAGACGGTCCAGCACGGCAACCACGTGGATCACCTGCACGATGGGCACCGCCACTACCAGCACGGCGACCACGTCGTCGAACACTGAGACTCCGCGTCTGCATCCTGTCCCCCGACAGACGCCGAAGGGCCTGCTGGAACGACTTCGTCGTTTCCAGCAGGCCCTTCGCGGATGGTCGGGGTGACAGGATTTGAACCTGCGACCTCTTCGTCCCGAACGAAGCGCGCTACCAAGCTGCGCCACACCCCGGTGCTGCATCTACCCCTGATCCGTCGACCGGAGGCAGCAAGCAGAGATGCTAGCGCAGCCCCCGGCCCATCTCCGAATCGGGCTCGTCGTCCGCCGCGACGGACCGTGCCGGTTCAGGCCTGCGAGCGGGGGACGAGCGTCAGGAGGGTCGCCTCGGGGCGGCAGGCGAGGCGTACGGGAGCGGTGGGCGCGGTGCCCAGACCGGCGGACACCTCGAGCCACGCAGCGCCCTCAGGAGCCTCTGACGACGGCGTGGAGCCGGCTCCCGGCCACCAGCGCGACAGGCCCTTGACGCGGCCCGTGTCGAGGTCGCAGTTCGTCACGAGCGCGCCGTAGCCGGGCACGCAGACCTGGCCGCCGTGCGTGTGTCCGGCGATGACGAGTTCGGCGCCGTCGGAGGCGTACGCGTCGAGCACCCGCTGGTAGGGCGCGTGCGTCACGCCGAGCGTCAGGTCGGCCTCGGGCGACGCCGGCCCGCGCACGAGGTCGAGGCGGTCGTAGCCGAGGTGCGGGTCGTCGACGCCACGTACGTCGATCCGCAGGCCGCGCACGGTGAGCGAGTCCCGACGGTTCGTCAGGTCGACCCAGCCACGGGATCCGAGCCCGCGCACGAGGTCGGCCGTGGGCAGCCGCTGGGTCGTGCCCACGCCCTTGGCGAAGTTGCGGGTCAGGTAGCCGAGGGGGTTCTTCAGCTTCGGGGCGAAGTAGTCGTTGGACCCGAGGACGAAGACGCCGGGGATGCCGAGGAGCCGGTCGTACGCGTCGAGCAGCGCGGGCACGGCATCGGGGGCCGCGATGTTGTCGCCCGTCGTGATGACGAGGTCGGGGTCGAGCGAGGCGAGGCTGTGCACCCAGGAGCGCTTCGCGCGCTGGCGCGGCAGCAGGTGCAGGTCGGACAGGTGCAGCACCCGAAGCGGCCCGGCGCCGTCGGGCAGCACCGGCACGTCGAAGCGACGCAGCACGAAGGCGTTGCGCTCGACGAGCGAGGCCCAGCCGAGCACCCCGGCGCCGGCGATCCCCAGGCCCAGGACGGTCTTGGTCACGGCACGCATGGGGCCCATCCTCGCACCCGGGGCCGCGACCCCCGACGAACCGGTCGGGGCCCGCGTGGCCGACCTGACAGACTGGCCCCATGAGCACCCTCAAGGAGCAGCTGAAGTCCGACCTGACGTCCGCGATGCGCGAGCGCGACCAGGTCCGGGCCGGTTCGCTGCGGATGGCCCTCACCGCCGTCACCAACGAGGAGGTCGCCGGCACCGAGCACCGCGAGCTGACGGACGACGACGTCCTCAAGGTCCTGACCAAGGAAGCCAAGAAGCGTCGTGAGGCGGCGACGGCATACGTCGGCGCGGGACGCCCGGAGCTCGCGGCCAAGGAGGACGCGGAGCTCGCCGTCCTCGAGGCCTACCTGCCGAAGCAGCTCGGCGACGACGAGCTCGAGGCGATCGTCCGCGATGCGGTCACCGCCTCCGGCGCCACGGGTATGCCGCAGATGGGCCTCGCGATGAAGGCCGCCAACGCTGCCGTGGCCGGCCGCGCCGAGGGTGGACGCGTCGCCTCCATCGTGCGCCGGGTGCTCGCGGGCTGAGGCCCCATCCACGTCGCAGACGGACGACGAAGGCCCGACGCGGATCGCGTCGGGCCTTCGTCATCGCTGGGTCAACCGCGGCCTGGCGGCTTGGTCGGTTTGCCGCCTCCGTTGCCGTTGCCGTTCCCTCCGCCACCGCCACCGCCACCGCCACCGGTGCCGCCGGGGTTGAAGACGGTGGTCTGCGGGGTGGGGAGCGCCTGTCGGGACCCGCCGCGCGAGGTGTAGATCGTGATCATGCTGCCGGGCGGCGGCGACTGGTAGGGCGAGATGCCGGCCACGAGGCCTTGCGGCACCTGCGAGGACATCGTCCCGCCGACCTGCGTCTGGAAGCCCGCCGCCTGGAGCAGCGACTCGGCCTCGGCGACGGACCGCCCGACGACGGCGGGCAGCTGGCCGGGAGTCACCGTCTGGTTGGCGGTGTCGGTGCCGAGGTACTTGTCGGCCGGATCGCCGAACTTGACCTCGGGCTGGCCGTCGAGGGCCTTGTTCATGATGGCCTTCCAGATCGGCGCCGCGATGGCCGCTCCGTGCATGACCGGGTAGAACTCGCCGCCCACGCGGACGTTCTTCATGACGCGGGTCACCGGGTCGTAGGGCGTGCCGACCCAGACGGCCGTCACGAGCTGCGGCGTGTAGCCGACGAACCACGACTCGTTGTTGTTGTTGGCGGTACCGGTCTTGCCGGCCGACTCACGGGTGCCGTCGTTGAGCTGGTTCCGGATGCCCGAGCCGTGGGTCATGTTGTACTCGAGGAACTTGTCGGTCGCCTTGGCGACGTCCGGCTCGACGACCTGGTCGCACTTCGACGCCGGCAGGGCGACGTTCTTGCCGCCCTGCGTGATCTTCGTGATGGCCACCATCGGGCACTTCTTGCCGTCCGCGGCGAGGACGCCGTAGGCGTGCGCCACACCCTGCGGGGAGACGTCGTCGCCACCGAGGATGTACTGCGGGGCGTACCTGCCGATCGTCTGGCCGTCGGAGCGGTGCAGACCGAGGCGGATCATCGTGTCGCGGACCTTGCAGCCGCCGAGCTGCTCGACGAGGGCGACGAACGCGGTGTTGGTCGACAGCGCCGTGGCCTCCATGAGCGAGATGTTGCCGCCCTTGAACGGGGTGTCGTTGCGGACCTTCCACGTGTCGCCCGGACCGCAGTTGGCGGTGCCGCCGGGCCACTCCTTGGGCGTGTACGTCGCCTTGCTCTCGCCGCCGGCCGCCTTGGCGTTGACCGACGACTTCGTCGTCATGCCGGACTGCATGGCCGTCACGAGGGCGAACGCCTTGGCGGTCGAGCCGAACTGGAACCCGCCGGACCCGCCGTACTTCTTGTCGAGGGCCCAGTTGATGCCCGTCTCGCCGCCGGCGTCCTTGGTGACGGAGTAGGCGGTGTTCTGGGCGAAGGCGAGCACCTTGCCGGTGTTGGGGTCGGCGACGTAGGCCGCGGAGCCGATCCGGGCCTTGTTGCCGATCGGCACCTTCTTGGTGATCTCCTTCTGCGCGTAGTCCTGCAGCTTCGGGTCGAGGGTCGTCGTGATCGTGACGCCGCCGCGGTAGAGGGTGCGCTTGCGCTCCTCGAGCGTCTTGCCGAGCTGCGGCATCGTCAGGGCGTAGTTGACGATGAAGTCGCACCAGTAGGGGTACGGCGAGGCGAGGCACGTGCTCTTCGGCTGCGTCACGCGCATGTCCTGCTTGAGCGTGCGCTTCTTGGCGGCCTGCCACTGCTTGTCGGTGATGCGGTCGAGCTCGTGCATGCGGTCGAGCACGACGTTGCGTCGGGCCAGGGCCTTCTTCGGGAAGTTCACCGGGTCGGTGGTGCCGGGGTTCTGCGTCAGCCCGGCGAGGAGCGCGGCCTGCGACAGGGAGAGCTTGTCGGCGTGGACGCTGAAGTAGTGCTGGGCCGCGGCCTCGACGCCGTAGGCGCGGTCGCCGTAGTAGACGAGGTTGAGGTAGCCCTCGAGGATCTCGTCCTTCGTCAGCTTCTTCTCCAGCGTGATGGCGTACTTCAGCTCCTTGAGCTTGCGCATGTAGTCCTTCTTGACGGCCTCGGCGGCCGCCTCCTCGTTGCCGGAGCTGAGGGCGGAGTACTGGAGCGAGATCTTGACGTACTGCTGGGTGAGCGACGAGGCGCCGACCGACGAGCCGTTGCGCAGGTTGGAGATGACGGCGCGGGCCGTGCCCTGGATGTCGATGCCACCGTGGTCGTAGAAGCGGTGGTCCTCGATCGCGACCTGGGCCTCACGCATGATCGGCGCGATCTTGTTGAGCGGCACGATGGTGCGGTTCTGCTCCTGCGGCGTCGCGATGACGGTGCCGTCAGCGGCGAGGATGCGGGAGGTCTGGGCCAGCGGGTCGGTCGTGAACTCGCTCGGGAGCTCGTTGAAGACGTCGACGCCGCTGCGCGCGAGCGCGCCGGTGGCGCCCACCGCGGGCATCACCAGGCCGGCGGCGAGCAGTCCGAGCACGAGCGCGGACGCGAGAAACGCGCCGAGCAGGCTGATGACGCCACCGATCGAGGTAGTGCGTGAAGACATGGGCCCAAGGGTAACCGCTCACCCTATGGCCACTGGATTTGTGCGCACACCCGGGTCTGCAGGTGTCTCAAACCACCCGCCCGCGCCTCTGGATGACCAGGGGGCCGAGGTCCAGGTGACTAGTCACCGCCTCAACTAAATGGTCCATAGAGGCTATGTCCGGCGCGGCCCAGCGCTCGTAATGTCTCGTTTGGGCCTTAGGGGGGTCCACATGATCAGGATCGGTGGGACGGTCCGCGGTCAGTCCGGATGTCATGGGAGGCGCCGGGCGGGGAGGGGAAACAAAATGAGTGCTGTCGCAATCGTGGATCCGTGGGTGAACGAGTGGGCCAGTCAGGCCAGCTGTTCAGGCGTGGACCCGGATGCTCTGTTCGTCCGAGGCAAGGCCCAGCACGACGCGAAGGCCGTCTGCAAGACGTGTCCTGTTCTCGCGCAGTGCCTGGCCGAGGCTCTCGACAACCGGACCGAGTTCGGCGTCTGGGGAGGCATGACCGAGCGCGAGCGCCGGGCCCTGCTTCGCAAGCGTCCGGACATCACGTCCTGGAAGTCGGCGCTCCGTGCGGGCATGGCCTCACAGGTCAAGCACGACTGAGCCGGCTTGCGCCGACCGGTCTCCGGTCGGTCCACGTCGTACGTGAGCGGGGCCGTGGCCACCTGAGGGTGGGTCACGACCCCGCTAACGCATGCCCGATCTCACGCAGGCCGTCGAGGTCGTGGACGTCGCGTCCCAGCGCCGGCACGTGCACGACGGGTATGCCGGGGTGTGACCGTGAGAAGCGGTCCGCGAGCTCGCGCTGTCGCTCGGCCGTGCGCACGAGCGATGCGTGCAACCGCAGCAGGCCGGCGGCGTTGGATGCCGACTTCGGTCCGCCGCTCTCCTCGAGCGACTCCGCGGCGGCGAGCGCGCGCGACGGGGTGACCCCGGTCGCCGAGACGCGACCGATGCGGTTGACGACGAGCCCGGCGAGCGGCATACCGTCCGCTTCGAGGCGGTCGACGAAGTAGGACGCCTCGCGGAGCGCGTCGCGCTCCGGTGCGGCGACGACGAGGAAGGCCGTGCCGTCCTCGGAGAGCAGGCGGTAGGTCTCGTCCGCACGCTCGCGGAAGCCGCCGAACATCGTGTCGAGCGCGTTGACGAACGTCTGCACGTCGCTGAGCATCTGGCCGCCGAGGATCTTGGTCATCGTCGAGGTGACGATCTGCACCCCGACGCCGAAGACCTTGAGGCCGGCGCGGCCGCCCGCCTTGGCCGGCGCGGTGAGCAGACGGATGAAGCGTCCGTCGAGGAAGCTGCCGAGGCGGTTCGGGGCGTCGAGGAAGTCGAGGGCGGAGCGGGACGGCGGGGTGTCGACGACGATGAGGTCCCACGGGGCGTCCTCGGTGCCGGCGCTCGCCTTGAGCTGGCCGAGCTTCTCCATCGCCATGTACTCCTGCGTGCCGGCGAAGGAGCTGCTCACGGCCTGGTAGAAGGGGTTGGCGAGGATCTGCTCGGCCTTGCCCGGCTCGGAGTGGGCGATGACGACCTCGTCGAAGGTCCGCTTCATGTCGAGCATCATCGCGTGGAGGCTGCCGCCGGCCGCCGTGTCGATGTCGGTGACCGGCCGAGGGGTGTTGTCGAGCTCGGTGAGCCCGAGCGACTGGGCCAGGCGGCGGGCGGGGTCGATCGTCAGGACGACGACCTTGCGGCCCGACTCCGCGGCGCGCAGGCCGAGGGCGGCGGCGGTCGTGGTCTTGCCGACGCCGCCTGAACCGCAGCACACGACGATCTGCGTCGCCGGGTCGTCGATGAGGGCGTCGATGTTGAGGAGGGGCGCCTTGGTCGAGACGGGTCCGGGGCTCATGCGTGGGCCTGCTCGTTCCCGGTGGGGGCGCCGGCGCGGTGGACGAAGAGCGGGACGAGGAGGTCGGCGAGCTCGCGGACCGAGCCCGAGTCGACGCCGCCCGGGAGTGCGGGCAGCTCGGCGATCGGCAGGCCGGTGGCCTCGAGGAGTGCGAGCTGCTCGCGCTCGAGGTCGATCCGCTGCGCGTGGTCGCGGGCCTCCTCGAGCAGGCCGTCGACGAGCTCCGGTGTGGCCTTGACGCCGGCCTCGCCGAGCTGGGTGCGGATCGACGGCTTGTGCAGCCGGCCCGCGCGCGCCTGCTCGAGCGCCGTGTCGTCGAGGAGCGGCTCGCGCACCATGTTGACGATGATCGCACCCGGGTGCAGGCCCTTGGCCCTGAGGTCGGCGATGGCCTCTAGGGTCTCCTGCACAGGCATCTCCTCGAGGAGGGTCACGAGGTGGACGACGGTCTGCTCGGACTCGAGCAGGCGGGTGATCGAGCCGGCCTGCGAGGCGATCGGTCCGACGCGGGCGAGGTCGGCCACCTCGGAGTTGACCGAGAGGAAGCGTCCGATGCGTCCGGTCGGCGGCGCGTCGAGGACGATGCCGTCGTAGACAGGGGGTGCGTCGCCCTTGTGCTTGCCGTCCCGGCGGCGGCGGTTGGCCTCGTAGATCTTGCCGATGAGCAGGACGTCCCGGACGCCGGGGGCGATGGTCGTCGCGAAGTCGATGGCGCCGAACTTCTCGAGGAGCTTGCCGGCGCGGCCGAGCTTGTAGAAGAGCTGGAGGTACTCGAGGAGCGCGGCCTTGGGCTCGATGGCCAGGCCGACGACCTCCCCACCCCCCGGCAGCCGGACGATGCGGGTCTCGTCGGTGCCGAGCGGGGGCACGTCGAAGGTCTGGCTGATGCCCTGCCGGCCCTCGACCTCGGTGAGCAGCACGTGGGCGTGGGCCGACGCGAGGGCCAGCGCGATGGCCGAGGCGACGGTCGTCTTGCCCGTGCCGCCCTTGCCGGTGACGACGTGCAGCCGCGCTCGCGCCCAGGAGGGGTCGGTGGGGCCGGTCGTCACCCCTCCACCTTAGGTGGCGCCCCAACCAAGGCCCGTCCGAGGTGAACACGCCGCAGACGCGTCGACCGCATCACCTCAAAGCGCCGCGTTGCTGCAACGCCTGCGCCACCTGGTCCATGAAGGCGTTCTCGTGCAGGCGCAGCCCGATGTTGGGGATGCGCAGCACCGTGTCGCGCGAGAGCGTCACGCCGTTCTGGCGCAGAGCATCGAGGACGGGTGCCAGGCCCCACGTGTGCTGGATGCCGTCGATCTCGACGACGACCCCGCAGCGCCAGCGGACGTCGAGGTAGATCCGGCCCTTCGGTCCTCGGCATACGACCTGCCGGTCCGGCGCGGGGAGCCCCCGGGCACGGCAGAGTCGGGCGAAGTCGAGCTCGCCCAACGACTGCGCACCGAGCGCGATGTCCTTGACGACTCCACCCACGAAGGCGCGCCGTCGACGCCCGCGGATCGTCCGCGCCGTCTCCAGCAGATCTGACGCCCGAACGAGCCCCTGCTGCGTCGGCAGGACCAGCAGCAAGGCGGCCTGCCGATCGGAGTCGGCCCAGTGAGCGGCCCGGATCGCGGCCACGGCCGGCCGCACTCGGGGTATGCCGTGTGGCTCGAGCTCGCGGTCGTGGCGGCGCGTGATCTTGTGCACTCGAACCCCCGGTAGTCGCTTGACCGTGTGGGAGTGGACGACGGAGAGATGGATGCGATCGTCGCAGTAGCCCTTCATCCCGGCCGCGAGTAGAGCGGTCACGCCATCGAGGGCCGCGACGTCGGCACCGGTCTCCCAGACCGCGCGCCACTGCAGCTCCTCCTGACCGAGTGGTCGGGTGTGCAGGGCCACCGTCTGCAGGCCGTGCGTCGTCCAGCGGTCGGCCCTGACCTCTGCCCGCACGTCGGCGGCACTGATCCCGTGCGCTCGCAGCGAGGCGCGAGAGACCACGCCGAGGTCTGCGGCGTCTACGACGCGGGCCCTCTCACGGCGCCGGGTGGATCTCATCACCCGACCCTGCAGCCGCGCCGGTCGCCGGGGGCGGTCGGCGAACCGGCCTGGGGACAACGCCGAGCCGGTGCGACCGGATGTGGACGACGCCGCGTTTGAGGTATCCACGCCGCGGAAACGGCGGCGGGTCTACCTCAACCGGGTGGGAGGAGGGCGGCTACTGCCGCCTGGACGGCCTTGAAGGCCGGCGTCGTCGGGTCGATGACGGCGAAGTGGTCGGCTCCGGGCACGACCTGCTCCGTCACGTCGCCGCCGGCGGCCTTCGCCTTCGCGACGTAGTCATCGGCCACGCCCAGCGGCACGGTGTCGTCGTCGGCCCCGTTGACGAGCCGCACCGGCACCTTCGGAGGCAGCGTCGACATCGGGTCGGCCGAGGTCCACGCCGCCGTGCCCGGTCCCGACCCGACGAAGTCACGCGTGGCGTCGGACCCGAGGTGCAGCCGATCCGCCGCGCCGAGGTCGACGACCCCGGCCAGCGAGACCACGCCGGCGATGCCGCGCTCCGACGCCCACGGCTGGCCCGCCGCCCACGCGACGAGGTGCCCGCCGGCGGAGTGGCCGACGAGGACGAGCGGCTTCGGCAGGTCCGGCTGGGACGCGACCGACGCGACGAGGTCGCGCACGTCGTCGAGGGTCCCGGGGACGCCGCCACCCGGCATACCGACTCGGCGGTACTCCGCCAGCACCACGTGGTTGCCCGCCGCCGCGAAGGCGCGGGCCTCGGGGAGCGCGTGCTCGCGGTCGTACTGCGCCCGCCAGAAGCCGCCGTGGACGACGACGACCGTGCCCCTCGCCGCAGGCGTGCCTGACGCCGGCGGGATGACGTCGTAGACCTGCGCAGGGTCGCTGCCGTAGGAGCGCGTCGAGGCGCTCGCGGGGGACGTCGTCGAGGGGCTGCTCGTCATGGGCGTCATGGTGCCACCCGCGCCACCGACGCACCCCGAGAGAGCCGTGGTGACACTGAGTAGGGTGATGGCCATGACCCAGTGGGAATACCTCACCGCACCGCTTCTGATCCACAACACCAAGCAGATCCTCGACAACTTCGGGGCGGACGGGTGGGAGCTCGTCCAGATCGTCAACGGTCCCGACGGCACGAGCCTCGTCGCCTACTTTAAGCGCCCGAAGTCCTGAGGAGTCACCGCACCATGTCTGCAGTCGAAGACCGCCTGTCCGAGCTCGGCCTCACCGTGCCCGAGGTCGTGCCGCCCGTCGCCGCCTACGTCCCCGTCGTCCGTGAGGGCGACCTCGTGTTCACCTCGGGTCAGCTGCCCATGGTCGACGGTTCCCTCGCCGCGACCGGCAAGGTCGGCGCCGAGGTCGACGCCGAGACCGCCAAGTCCCTCGCCGAGACGTGTGCCCTCAACGCGATCGCGGCCATCAAGTCCGAGATCGGCGACCTCGACACGGTGACCCGTGTCGTCAAGGTCGTCGGTTTCGTCGCCTCCGACCCGGGCTTCACCGGCCAGCCCGGGGTCATCAACGGCGCGAGCGAGCTGCTCGTCAAGGCGTTTGGTGACAAGGGAATCCATGCCCGTTCGGCCGTCGGTGTCGCTGCGCTCCCGTTGGACGCACCCGTCGAGGTCGAGGTCATCGTCTCCGTCGCCCGGTGAGTGCGGGTGACGTCACGATGACGGCAGCTGAGCGCCAGGTGACCGGCAGCGGGGGGCGCCAGTTCCCCCTGACCACGACGCCCGGCATCTCCGACACCGCCACCCGCTGGCTCGCGGGGGAGCGCTGGGACGAGGCCGAACCCCGCCGGGCCAGCACCGTGATGCTCGTGCGCGACGGCGTCGGCGGTGTCGGCGGTGTCGGCGGCGTCGACGGACCCGAGGTCTTCATGCTGCGGCGCGTCTCCGAGATGGAGTTCGCGCCGAGCATGATGGTCTTCCCCGGCGGTTCCGTCGACGACCGCGACGGCGAGATCGGCCTGCCGTGGGCGGGTCCCTCTCCGTCCGAGTGGGCCGACCGGCTCGGCTGCTCGCCCTCGGAGGCCCAGATGTACGTCGCGGCCGCGATCCGCGAGGTCTTCGAGGAGTGCGGCGTGCTCCTCGCGAGCCCGTCGGCGAGCGGACCGCTGGCCATGGTCGACGGCCCCGACTGGCTCGACATCCGCCTCGCGCTCGTCGACCGCCGGCTCTCCTTGGGCGACGTGCTCCGCGACAAGGGCCTCGTCCTGCGCTCGGACCTCATCGTCGCCAAGGCGCACTGGCTGACCCCGGTCTTCGAGCCGCGCCGCTACGACACGTGGTTCTTCGCCGCTCTCATGCCGCCGCTCCAGGTGGCCGACGGTGAGACGACCGAGGCCGACGAGGCCACGTGGGTGGTGCCTTCCGAGCTGCTGAGGGCGTATGCCGCCGGGTCGGCTCTCATGCTGCCCCCGACGGTCGTGTGCGTGGAGGAGATCCGCGACGCGCCTTCTGCCGCAGACGTGGTCGTGCACAGTGAGCACCTTCCGCTCATCATGCCGGAGGTCGTCGACGGCCCCGGCGGACCGGCCATGGAGATCGTCGAACGATGAGCCGGGTGGCGTCGTCGGGCCGGCCCCGGGACGTGTCGCGGTGATCGGCACCGCGGCCGACCCCGGCTGGCACGGCGGCGTCACGAGCGAGCGCGCCGAGTGCGTGCTCTGCCCCAACCCGTCGCCGATGACCCTCGACGGCACGAACACGTGGTTGCTCGCCGAGCCGGGCTCCGACGAGGTCGTCGTCGTCGACCCGGGCCCGCTCGACGAGGGCCACCTCCAGCACGTGCTGACGCGGGTCGCCGAGACGGGGCGCCGGGTCGCGCTGACCCTCCTCACCCACGGGCACGACGACCACGCCGAGAGCGCGGACCGGTTCCACGAGCTGACCGGTGCGCCAGTGCGCGCGTTCGGGCGCGGGCACGACGACCTGTGGGCCGGCGAGACCATCACGGTCGGCGGGCTCGAGATCCTGGCCGTGGAGACGCCCGGACACACGAGCGACTCGTTCTCGTTCGTCCTCCCCGCCGACAACACCCTGCTCACCGGCGACACGATCCTCGGGCGCGGCACGACCGTCGTCGCCTGGCCCGACGGCAGCCTCGAGGCCTACCTCGCCTCGCTCGACCGCATCGAGGCGCTGACCCGGGCCGGGGACGTCACGAGCCTGCTCCCGGGCCACGGGCCGTTCGTCGCCGACGCGGCCGCCACCGTGACCTTCTACCTCAGGCACCGCGCCGAACGGTTGGGGCAGGTGCGCGACGCGGTCGCCCGAGGTGCGCAGACGGCATACGCGGTCGTCGAGGAGGTCTACGCCGACGTGCCGCGAAGCGTCTGGCCGGCGGCCGAGCTGTCGGTGCAGGCGCAGCTGGAGTACCTCCGCACCCACCCGTGACGAGGTGGGAGACTCCGACCGTGCACGGCATCGAGGAGCTCGCGGCTGCCGCGGTGGCGCTCGTGGGCGACCGCCGCCGGCTCGTGCTCGGCATCGCCGGCGCGCCGGGGGCGGGCAAGTCGACCCTCGCGGAGGCGCTGCTCGAGGCCGTCGCGGCTCGCAAGGGTGCGGACTGGGTCGCCCACGTGCCGATGGACGGCTTCCACCTCGCTGACGCCCAGCTCGACCGGCTGGGCTCGCGGTCGCGCAAGGGTGCGCCGGACACCTTCGACGCCGACGGGTATGCCGCCCTGTTGCGTCGTCTCGCCGAGCAGCCCGACTCGTGGGTCTACGCGCCCGGCTTCGAGCGGACGCTCGAGCAGCCGATCGCGGCGGCCATGGTCGTGCCCCCGGCCGCCCGTCTCGTCGTCACCGAGGGCAACTACCTGCTGCTCCCCGAGGAGCGGTGGGCGCGGGCCAGGGCACAGCTCGCCGAGGTCTGGTTCGTGTCGGGGGACGACGACCTGCGACGGTCGCGGCTCGTCGATCGCCACGTCCGGTTCGGCAAGGCGCCGGGCGAGGCCGAGGCCTGGGTGGCACGCAACGACGACGTCAACGCAGCGCTCGTCCTGGCCACCGGCGAGGCCGACCGCGTCGTGCTCAACGGTCCGCACGGCTGGTCCCTCAGCGGTTGAGGTTTTCGGCGAGGCGATCTGCCCGCGTGTCCACCTCAACCGGCGGGGGGCGCGAGTCAGCGAGCGCGGCGCTTGAGCCGCTCGACGTCCTGCAGGAGCACGGCGCGCGCCTCGAGCCGCAGCCAGCCACGCGTCGCGAAGTCCGCGAGCGCCTTGTTGACCGTCTCGCGGGAGGCGCCGACGAGCTGCGCGAGCTCCTCCTGGGTGAGGTCGTGGGAGACCATGATGCCGCCCTCGACGGGGCGGCCGAAGCGCTCGGACAGGTCGAGCAGGGCCTTGGCGACGCGACCGGGGACGTCGGTGAAGACGAGGTCGGCGAGGTGGGCATTGGTGCGGCGCAGGCGCTGCGCGAGCGCCGCGAGCAGGGCCTTGGAGACCTCGGGGCGGCCGGTGAGGATCGCCGTGAGGGAGTCGTTGCCGAGGCCGAGGAGCTGCGTCTCGGCGACGGCCGTGGCCGTCATGGTGCGCGGGCCCGGGTCGAAGAGGCTGAGCTCGCCGAACATCTCGCCCGGGCCGAGGATGGCGACGAGGTTCTCGCGTCCGTCGGGGCTCGTGCGGCCGAGCTTGATCTTGCCCTCGGCGATGACGTAGAGCGTGTCGCCCCGGTCTCCCTCGTGGAAGAGCACGTCGCCGCGCTCCATGTGCGACCGGCTCATCTCCGACTGCAGCGCGGAGGCCGCCTCGTCGTCCAGAGCCTTGAACAGGGGCGCACGCCTCACCACGTCGAGATCCACGGGGTCAGTGTGCCACGTCGCCTCCACCGTTGCCCTGCCACCACAGGGGTTTCGGGCCGCGCGTCTCAGTCGTCGATGCGGTAGTCGATCGGCTTGCAGACCCCGTTGTTGGACTTCTCGGCCGAGCAGGCGGTCAGGCCGACGACGAGGTCGGCCTCGGCCCGCAGGACGAAACGGTCACCGGCCGTGGACGTCGGCGGGTCGATGTGCAGCTCGCCGTCGCGCTCGGTCCACACGTTCATGAAGATGTTGAGCGTGGTCGAGATGCGGTCGGGCTCGACGTCGAACTCCGCCATGGTCGTCGCGAGGTTCTCGAAGCAGCTCGGGTGGTAGGCGCCTTCGAACTCGGGGTAGAGCAGGTCGAAGGTCTGCTGGGAGCACGGGGTCAGCAGGATGTCGTGGTGACCGCACGTGTCCTCGACGACGGTCGCCATCGGCCGGCTCCGGTTGCTGTAGAGCACGCTGCCGGTCGTCACGGCGGTCGAGTTGGCGTAGTCGATGGTGCGGCCCGAGCTGAACCACTCGTCGCGGTCGTCGTCCATGACGGCAAAGAAGTCGCTGACCTGCTCGCCGGTCGGGTCGATGACGGTGAGTCGCTGCCCGGCCCTGAGGACGAAGGCGGCTCCGGTCTGGGGGGCGAGCCGGGTCAGGTCCATGCCGTCACGGTAGTCGCCGGCCGGTTGCAGCACCGGGCCGCCGGGGCCGAAGAGTCGGTCGGTCATGAGTCGGGTGTCCTGCGAGATCGTCATCCTTGCTCCCCTGTGGTCCTCGGTCGTGTGTCGGGTCGTCGGGTCGTGCGTGCGTGCGTCTAGTCGGCGTCGTGGACGTCGAGGGGCGGCTCCCAGCCGGCCTGGTGATGCCGCCCGGAGTACTGCATGGCCTCGCTGCTGTCGCCGTGGTCGGCGACCATCGGGTTGACGAAGCCCTGGAGGTCCTCGTCGCGCCGCCGGATCGTCGTGCGCATCCCGTCGAAGCGGCCCTCGGTGCGCAGCTCCTCGAACTGGGCGTGCGGGTTGAAGACGAGCGTGGGCAGCGGCGCGCGGCGGGCCACCCGGGAGGCGGCCGGGTGCAGCCCGACGATGAAGTACGCCGTGCCGCCGGCGGAGAAGGCGAAGTGCGGGTCGTTGGGGTCCGAGCCCACCCCGTCGGCCCAAGAACTGTCGTCGGCGTCGTGGAGCCGCTGGAGCAGCCCGAAGAGGGCCGACTCGAAGGCGGACTCGTCGCTCGGCAGGGGTCCACGGAAGGTCGCGATGAAGGAGTGGAAGCCACTCTCGCCCTCGATGGCCCGGGCGAACGTCTCGAGGCGCTCGAGCAGCTGGCCGGGGACGTCGGGATCGGTCATGTCGTCGAGGACGGCGTGCGCGACGCTGCCGCGGCGGAAGACGGACTTGGCCCCGAGGCAGGGGAACTCGGCATGGGTGACCATGAGCTCGAGGGCCCGGACGACGTCGGCGTCGGACGCGTGGGCGAGGTCCATCCCGGCCAGCAGGTCGAGGGTCGTCTCGAGCCCGTGGTGCTCCTCGGGGACCTCCATCGCGGAGGCTCCGGTCGGGGTCGGTGCTGCGGTGCGCGTATCCGTTGACATGTCGGACTCCTCCCGTGCACGCAGGACGTACCCACCTCGGGTTCGCTTCTTGCGCAACCTTGGACGCGCCCGGGACGCAACCGCACCAAACCCTGGACGAACGCGACCCGACCGACCGCCCCACGGAGGCGGACAGCGGGTGACAGCGCGGCGGCATACAGTGTCGTCCGTGTCCCCCCGAGCCCTCGTGATCGACGACGAGACCCCTGTGGCGCGGACCCGGCGCGCCCGGAAGATGTACCGCTCCCTCCATGAGCGCTACCCGTACGCCCACTGTGAGCTCGACTTCAGCACGCCCCTCGAGCTGCTCGTCGCGACGATCCTGTCGGCGCAGACCACCGACGTCGGGGTCAACAAGGTGACGCCGATCGTCTTCGCGAAGTACCCGACGGCCGCTGACTACGCGAACGCCGACCGCACCGAGCTCGAGACGATCATCCAGCCGACCGGCTTCTACCGCGCCAAGACCGACTCGCTCATCAAGCTCGGGATCGCCCTCGTCGAGCGTTTCGACGGCGAGGTGCCGCCGCGCCTCAAGGACCTCGTGACGCTCCCGGGTGTGGGCCGCAAGACGGCCAACGTCGTGCTCGGCAACGCCTTCGGCGTCCCCGGCATCACCGTCGACACCCACTTCGGCCGCCTCGCACGCCGCTTCGGCTGGACCGAGGAGGAGGACCCGGTCAAGGTCGAGCACGAGGTCGGCGCGCTCTTCATGCGCAAGGACTGGACGATGCTCAGCCACGTCGTCATCTTCCACGGCCGCCGCACGTGCCACGCGAAGAAGCCGGCCTGCGGGGCGTGCCCGGTCGCGCGCTGGTGCCCCAGCTACGGCGCCGGCGAGACCGACCCCGACAAGGCGGCGAAGCTCCTGAAGTACGAGCTGGCGCCGAAGTGACCCACACGCTCAGCCGGATCGCGTATGCCGGCAGGTCGGGTTCCATCGAGCCCTCCCCGACGCCCGGGGCGGGGACCGTGCCGCGTCCGGCGTGGATGGACGAGCTCGCCGTGCGCCTCGAGGAGGTCGCGCCCGAGTGGTTCTCCCGCTTCCTGCCGCCGGAGGAGGGCGGCCGCGAGTCGGCGGTCCTCATCCTCTTCGGCCCCCCACCCGCCGGCGCCGACGACGACGGCGAGCACGTCGTGCTCATCGAGCGCTCGCACACGATGCGCACCCAGCCGGCCCAGATCGCCTTCCCGGGCGGCTCCCGCGACCCCGGGGACGACGACCTCGTCGCCACCGCGCTGCGCGAGGCCGAGGAGGAGACGGGCATCGACCCGGCGGGGGTCGACGTCGTCGCCCAGCTGCCCTCGCTCTTCCTCGCGCCGGCCCAGTTCGTCGTCGCGCCGGTGCTCGGCTGGTGGGCGCAGCCCTCGCCGATCGGGGTCCGCGACCCGGCCGAGGTGCACGACGTGCTCTCGGTGCCGGTCTCGCACCTCGTCGACCCGGCCACCCGCTTCTCGGTGACGCATCCCTCGGGCTACGTCGGACCGGGCTTCGACCTCGACCACCTGCTCCTGTGGGGCTTCACCGCCGGGCTCGTCAGCAGCGTCCTCGAGCTCGGCGGACTCTCCCGGCCGTGGGATCCTGAGATCCGGCGCGAGCTCCCCGAGCGCTACCTCGGAGGGAGGCGGTCATGACCGGCAGTGTCGTGCTCGACATCGCCCTGGTCCTGCTCCTGCTGGCGTACGGCTACTCCGGCTACCGGCAGGGGCTGATCCAGAGCGTCTTCTCGCTCGTCGGCTTCTTCGCCTTCGCGATGTTCGCGGTGTGGCAGCTGCCCGAGATGCTGGCACGGTGGCAGTCGGTTGCCGACAACGACCGCACCCGGGTGCTCGTGCTCATCCTCGGTGTCGTCGCGTTCGGGTGGCTCGGCCAGTACCTCGGCAGCCTCCTCGGGGCACGGATCCGGCGCCGCGTCGGCCAGACCTCGCTGCGTCAGGTCGACTCGGTCCTCGGTGGCATCGTCGTCATGCTCGCCGCCAGCCTCATCATCTGGTTCATCGGCGGTGCGCTGCGCACGGCCGGCAACCCGGCGCTGTCCAAGGCGATGGCCGACTCGAAGGTGCTGCAGGTCGTCAACTCCGTCGTCCCCGAGCAGACCGGCCAGGTCTTCGCGAGCTTCCGCGGCTTCCTGTCCAGCCAGGGCTTCCCGCAGGTGTTCGGCGATCTCGCACCCGAGCCGATCACGCCGGTGCAGGACCCCGACCCCGCTGTCGCGCAGTCGGCGGCGATCCGCGCGGCCGGCCGGTCCGTCGTCAAGGTGACGACCCAGTCCCAGTCGTGCCAGCGCGGCCAGGAGGGCACCGGCTGGGTGCTCTCCCCGGGCCGCATCGTCACCAACGCCCACGTCGTCGCCGGCGCCGACGAGGTGCGGGTCGAGGGCGGCGACCAGACGCTCCGGGCGCGTGTCATCGTCTTCGACTCCCGTCGCGACCTCGCCGTGCTCAGCGTGCCGGGCCTGGCGCTGCCGGCGCTCCCGCTCGGCGGCGAGCTGAAGCGCGGCGAGTCGGCCGCGGTCCCCGGCTTTCCGCTCGACGGCCCCTACCGGGTCGTGTCCGCCCGCGTCCGGGCCCAGCTCGAGGCCCGCGGGCTCGACATCTACGGCAGCGAGCGCGTCATCCGCGAGATCTACTCGCTCGCCTCGACCGTGCAGCCGGGCAACTCCGGCGGGCCCCTGCTCGACACCGATGGTCGGGTCGTCGGTGTCATCTTTGCCAAGTCGCTCGAGGACGACGCGACCGGCTACGCGCTGACGCTCGCCGAGGCCAAACCGGTGCTCGACGAGGCCATGTCGGCGGGAGCCGAGGTCGACACCGGCGCCTGCGTCGCCGGCTGACCCGCCTGCCCCCTCCACCGTCGAAGGGCCGAAGTTCGTCGGCGTGGCCTGTCGATGGTGGAAGGATCGGGGGGTGCGCATCGACAGTCCCGGGCTGACCACCGACCTCGACCTGCTGCGGCTGCAGGGCTCCACCGTGACCGAACACGGCGACCACCTCGTCGTGCGCACCGAGGCAAACCCGACCTTCTGGTGGGGCAACTTCCTGCTCGTGCCCTCCGCGGCCCGTTCGGACGAGGTCCAGCGCTGGACCGCACGTTTCGAGGAGGAGCTCCCGGATGCCGACCACCGAGCGATCGCCTTCACGCACGACGGCGGCGACACCGCGGCCTGGGCCGCCCAGGGCTGGGACGTCGAGGTCGACGTCGACCTCGCCACGACGTCGGTGCCGGTGGCAGCGGAGGTGCCGGACGGCATACGGATCCGGGCGCTCGAGTCCGACGACGACTGGGAGCAGTCGGCCCACGTCGGCGGGAGCGACACCCCCGAGGACCGGCGCGACCGGCGTCTCGTCTTCGAGCGGCGGCGGGCGGCGGCGCAGCGCGGGCTCGTCGAGTCGGGGCGGGCGGGTTGGTTCGGGGCCTTCGACGGCGACCGGCTCGTGGCGAACCTCGGCATCGTGCGGCTCGGCGACCTCGCCCGCTACCAGGACGTCGTCACCCTCGAGAGCCACCGGCGGCGCGGCATCGCCGGGGCGCTCGTGCGTGCCGCGGGGGAGTGGGCGCTCGAGGACCCGGCCGTCGGGCGGCTCGTCATCGTCGCCGAGGACGGCGGGCCCGCGATCGGGCTCTACCAGCGCGCCGGCTTCGCCGAGGTCGCCCGCCACGTCGGCGTCTCCCGAGCCCCCGCCTGACCTGTCCCCGGTTCGAGGTGATGACGGCACCGAGGGGGCGCCCGCCATCATCTCGAACCGTCAGGGGCCGGGCGCGCGTCGAGGTGATACCGGCAGCACCGTGGCCTCCGGTATCACCTCGAACGGGGGCGTATGCCGGCTCGCTCAGTTCGCCTTGACGGCGAGGACCGGGCAGGTGGCGTCGAGCAGCAGGCGCTGCGCGGTCGAGCCGAGCAGCAGCTTGCCGACGGCGCTGCGGTGCCGGATGCCGATGACGAGCATCCGGGGCTGCTCCCGGTCGACGAGCTCGAGGAGCTGGTCGGCCGGGTCGGTGCCGTGCTCGATGCGACGCACCTCGTGCGTGACCCCGGACTCGGCGAGGTCGGCGTCGAGCCGGTCGAGGTCCGAGCCCTCGGCGCGGTGAGCGTCGACGAGCTTGTCGTCGCGGGACATGTTGATGACGAGCACCGACTCGTCGTGCGCCTTCGCCTCGGCGATCGCGGCCGCGAGGGCCGCCTCGCCCTGCGACGTCGGGATGTAGCCGACGAGGATCGTCATGCCATGACCTCCGTCGTCTCCGGAGCGCTCGGGCCGACGCCCGTGCCGGGACCGTCGCCGCCGCGTCCGCGACCGCGGCCGATCAGCCTGCCGACGAGCGGCCACAGCAGGACGAGCGCGATGATCGCGTAGCAGACCCAGGCGACGGGGCCGCCGACGAGACCGCTGAGGTCGCCGCCCGAGAGCTGGAGCGAGCGACGCCCCTGCAGCTCGGCGAGCGGGCCGAGGATGACGCCGATGATGAGCGGCAGCACCGGCAGCCCGAAGCGGCGCAGCGCGAAGCCGACCATGCCCAGCGCGAGCAGGAGGAGCAGGTCGAACGGTTGGGCGTTGACGGCATACGCCCCCATGGAGGCGAAGAAGAGGATGCCGGCGTAGAGGTAGGGACGCGGGATCTGGAGCAGCTTGGCCCAGGCAGGGGCGAGCGGCAGGTTGAGCAGCAGCAGCATCGTGTTGCCGACGAAGAGGCTCGCGATGAGCGTCCAGACGAGCACCGGCTGCTTCTCCATGAGCAGCGGCCCCGGCTCGAGGCCCCAGCCCTGCAGCGCGGCGAGCATGATCGCGGCCGTCGCGTTGGTCGGCAGCCCGAGCGCGAGCATCGGGACCAGGGTGCCGGCGGCCGAGGCGTTGTTGGCGGCCTCGGGTCCGGCGACGCCCTCGATGGCGCCCTTGCCGAACTCCTCCGGTCGCTTCGAGAGCTTGCGCTCGGTCATGTAGGACAGGAAGGTCGGGATCTCGGCGCCACCCGCGGGGAGGGCGCCGAACGGGAAGCCGAAGGCGGTGCCGCGCAGCCACGGCTTCCACGAGCGGCCCCAGTCGTCCCGTCCCATCCACGGGCGGCCGACCGGAATGACGCCGGCGGCCTTGCGCCGCAGGTGGGCCGCGACCCAGAGCGCCTCGCCGACGGCGAAGATGCCGACCGCGACGACGACGACGTCGATGCCGTCGGCGAGCTGCGCGGTCCCGAAGGTCATGCGCTGCTGGCCGGTCACCTTGTCGATGCCGATGAGCCCGATGGCGAGGCCGATGAGCAGGGCTGCGAAGCCGCGGATGCGTGAGCTGCCGAGCACCGCGCTCGCACCGGCGAAGGCCAGCAGCATGATCGCGAAGTACTCAGGGGCGCCGAGGCTGACCGCGAACTTCACGACCTGCGGCATGACGAGCGCGAGCAGCAGGGTGCCGATCGTGCCGGCGACGAAGGAGCCGATGGCCGCGGTCGCGAGCGCCTGCGCGGCCCGGCCGGCCTTGGCCATCTTGTTGCCCTCGATGGCCGTGACGACCGACGAGGACTCACCGGGCGTGTTGAGCAGGATCGAGGTCGTCGAGCCGCCGTACATACCGCCGTAGAAGATGCCGGCGAACATGATGAGGGCCTGGGTCGGCTCGAGGCCGTACGTGACGGGCAGGAGCAGCGCGACGGTCATGGCCGGGCCGATGCCGGGGAGGACGCCGACGGCGGTGCCGATGGTGACGCCGATGAGGGCGAAGAGCAGGTTCATCGGGGTCAGGACGTGCCCGAACCCGTCGATCAGGTTGGCGAAGTTGTCCATCAGAGGATTCCTTGCAGCACGCCGGCGGGCAGGTTGACGTCGAGCCCGATGGCGAAGGCGTAGAAGGTGGCGAGCGCGAGGCCCAGGCCGAAGAGCAGACCGCGCACGTGGTGACGGTTGCCGAGGGCGAAGGCCGAGCCGGCGAAGAGGATGGTGCCGCTGATGACCCAGCCGAGCGGCTCGATGAGCACGGCGTTGAGGACGAAGAAGCCGGCGAGCAGGCCGAGGGTCTTCCAGTCCGAGCCGGTCGAGAGGTCGACGTCCTCGCCCTCCTCGGCGCTGCCGACGCCGCCGCGGTAGACGTCGACGGCATACAGGACGGCGGTCACGAGCAGCAGGATGCCGAGGATGATCGGCACGGGACGGGGACCCACGGGGTCGTTGCTGCTCGTCGCGTGGCCGATGCGGGCCGCGTCGAAGAGCAGCAGCCCGCCGAGGACCGCGAGGAAGGCGCACATGCCGTACTGCGCGCGATCCCCGCGGCCCTGCGCGGCCACCCCGTCGGACATGACGGCGGACGTGCCGCCGGTGCTGGTCACAGCACCGGCGGGCGCGTCGCGCGTGGGGTCGGGGGTGTGGTCCGACATGGTCAGCTGGCCAGTCCGAGGGTGGTGAGGATCTCGGCGACCGAGGCGTCCTGCTCCTTGAGGAAGGTGCCGAACGCGTCACCGGTGACGAAGGCGTCGGTCCAACCGCGCTTCTCCATCTCGTCCTTCCAGCCCTGCGAGGCGTGCATCTTCGTCAGCGCGTCGATCCACGTGGCCTTGTCGGCGTCGGAGATGCCGGGAGGGGCCACGATGCCGCGCCAGTTGGTGAAGACGAGGTCGATGCCGGACTCCTTGAGGGTCGGCACGTCGGGCAGGGCGTCGATGCGCTTCTCGCTCGTGACCGCGAGGACCTTGACCTGGCCGGCCTTGACCTGGTCGAGGAACTCGCCGAAGCCGCTGGCACCGAAGGAGATCTTGTTGCCGATGAGTGCCGGGAGCAGCTCGCCGCCGCCGTCGAAGCCGATGTAGCTGACGGTCTTGGGGTCGATGCCGACCGCCTTGGCCAGCTGCATCGGGAGCAGGTGGTCGGGTCCGCCCGGGGACGAGCCGCCGCCGACGTTGACCTTCTTCGGGTCGGCCTTCCACGCCGCGACGAGCGCGTTGACGTCCTGGTAGGGCGAGTCCTTCGGCACGACGATCGCGCCGGCCTCCTCGATCAGCTTGGCGATCGGGGTGGTGTCGTTGAGCGTGGCCTGGCTCTTCTGCGTGTAGGCCGCGCCGACGACGCCGAGCCCCATCTGCATGGCGAGCTTGCCGTTGCCCTTCTCGTTGACCGTGCGCTGCAGGCCCACGGTGCCGCCGGCGCCCGGGAGGTTGAAGACCTGGATCGCGCTGGTGATCTTGGCGGCCTCCATGACCTTCGCCGCGGTGCGGGCGGTCGTGTCGTAGCCGCCGCCGGGGGCGTTGGGGACCATGATCTGGAGGTTGCTGGCGGGGGAGCCACCGGCCGCGCCGGTGGCGGCGTCGTCCTTCTTGGCGGTGGCGCCGCAGGCCGAGAGGGCCAGGGCGGTGACGCCGACGGTGACGCCGAGCAGGACGGACCTGCGGGCGGGAGTACGAGTGCTCATCGTTGAGGTCTACTTTCGCGTTCTGTGGCTGGAACGGCATGATCGTGGCCTGCGTCACGACGCCGTGTCGCCCTTGTGTCAGCAATGAAGGTTGAGTTCGTTTTGGTCACGCAGAGACCGGGCCGCTTCGGTCGCCTCTCCCTCGCCGGGCAGCTGCTCGTCGTGCAGATGGTCATCCTGCTCGGTGTGCTCGTCACCGTCGCACTGGTGTCCCTCGCGCAGTCGGAGTCGACGTTCACGCGCACCGAGGGCCGGCGCATCGCGGCTATCGCCGAGCAGGTCGCCAGCACCCCGATCGTGCGCGCGGAGATGAGCCCAGGCGGCGTCGTCAACGTCCTGCCCACCATCACCCAGTCCGTCGTGACCCAGTACGACGTCACATCGGTGACGTTGGCCGACGCCGACGAGGTCGCCCGGGTGTCGTCGGACCCGACGATCGACAAGACCCGCATCCCGCTCGGCGCGCCGGCCGTCGGTGAGGGGGCTAGCTGGACGGGCGTCATGGACGTCCAGGGCGAGCGGATGCTCGTCGCGCAGAGCCCACTTCTCTACGACCCGCCCGCGACTGGCCCCGCTGTGCTGCCGGTGGGGGCCCAGCTCGGCACCGTCATGGTCGCCGTGCGTATGCCGTCCGCCCTCGACCGCCTCCAAGGTGCGTCGTCGTACCTTCCGACCTACCTCGGCATCGCCCTCGTGCTCGGAGGCGTGGGCTCGTGGCTGCTCGCCCGGCGCATCAAGCGGCAGACGCTCGGGCTCGAGCCGGCCGAGATCACGGGCCTCGCCGAGAGTCGGGAGGCGATGCTCTTCGGACTCGCCGAGGGTGTCGTGGCGCTCGACACGAACGAGCGGATCACCTTGGTCAACAACGTCGCCCAGCGTCTGCTCGATCTGCCGGAGCACGCCGTGGGGATGCGTCTCGACGACCTCCCGATCGGTCCACGGCTGCGTGACGTGCTCCGGGGGGTGACGGACGAGAGCGAGTCCTCGGATGCCGTGGTCGGGGCCGACGACGGTGGCGAGGCGGATGACGCCACGGGCGACGGTGCGGATGACGCCACGGGCGACGGTGCGGGCGACAGGGCCCGGACGAGGCCTCGCGACCAGGTCGTCCTGCGCCGCGGCCGGGTCCTCGTCATGAACCGCATGGAGGTCAGCAAGGACGGCCGGCCGCTGGGCTCGGTGACGACCCTGCGCGACCGCACCGAGCTCGCCGACCTCGAGCGCGAGATCGGCTCGTTCCGCAGCACGACCGAGCTGCTCCGGGCCCAGGCGCACGAGTTCGCCAACCAGCTGCACACGATCTCGGGGCTCATCCAGCTCGGCGAGTACGACGAGGTCGTCGGCTACGTCGACGCCGTGAGCGAGCACCGTGCCCAGCTCGACCTCACGGTCTCGCGGCGCATCCGCGACACCGCCGTGACGGCGCTCGTCATGGCCAAGGCCGCGCAGGCGACCGAGCGGCGCGTCGAGCTGCGGGTCTCCGACGACACGTCGCTCGGTCGCGTCGGCCCGCGCGACTCGGCCGACGTCGCGGCCGTCGTCGGCAACCTCGTCGACAACGCCATCGACGCTGCGGCGTCGTCCGACGGCCCGGACAAGTGGGTCGAGCTGACGATCCGCCAGGACGCGAGCTCGCTCGAGGTCAGCGTCGTCGACTCGGGGCCGGGCATCGCGCCCGAGGTCGTGACGGAGGTCTTCACCCACGGCTACACGACGAAGGCGGCCCGGGCGGGCGAGCGTGGCATCGGGCTGGCGCTGACGCGCCTGATCTGCCAACGTCGGGGCGGCGAGGTCGAGGTGGAGAACACCCCGACGGGCGCGAAGTTCGTCGCCCGCCTCACCGTCGAGGCCGCCATCGGGCACGCGGAGGAGAAGCGATGACCACGGTGCTCGTCGTCGACGACGACTTCATGGTGGCTCGCATCCACCGTGGCTTCGTCGAGCGGATCGACGGCTTCGAGGTCGTCGGCACGGCCCAGACGGGCGACGAGGCCGTGGCCCTCGTCGAGTCGCTCCGGCCCGATCTCGTGCTCCTCGACCTCTACCTCCCCGACGCGTTCGGGCTCGACGTCGTCACCCGCCTGCGCGCGGCCGGGCACACCTGCGACGTGCTCGTCATCACCGCGGCCAAGGAGGCCGACGCGGTGCGGGGCGCGGTGCGGCAGGGCGTCGTCGGCTACCTGCTCAAGCCCTTCGCCTTCGCCGACCTCGAGCAACGGCTGCGGACGTATGCCGCCGAGCGGGCCCGCGGCCTGAGCGACGACCTGACGCAGGAGGAGATCGACGCGGCGTTCACCTCGCAGCCGGTCGGCCGCGGTCCGGTGGCCGTGCTGCCGAAGGGCCTCAGCGCCGAGACGGCGGAGGCCGTCGAGAAGGCGCTCCGCGAGTCGCGCGAGACGCTTTCCGCGACGGAATGTGCTGAGGCCGTGGGCATCTCGCGGGTCAGTGCCCGTCGCTATCTCGAGCACTTCGTGTCGTTCGGCCAGGCCGACGTGACCCTTCGCTACGGCACGACCGGTCGCCCGGAGCGCCGCTACCGCTGGCTCTGACCGCGCCGGCCGACCACGAGCCGCCAGGCCGATCGTGCACTGACCCACCGTCGAAAGGCCCCGCTCTCACGCAGCTGCAGTGAGAACGGGGCCACTCGACTGGGACGGGGCGCTCACTCGAGTGGGGCTGGGCGCTCACTCGAGTGGGGCGGGGCGGACTCCCGCGCGTCAGCGGACGGTGACCCGGCGCAGTGCGCTGCTCGAGCCGACGTAGGCGCTCGACCCGCGGTAGACCCACATGTAGTCGACCGACGCGCTGGGGGCGTGGGCGTAGGAGACCGTGCCCACGGAGCTCGACGTGCGCGTGGCCGTGAGGTTCCACGTCGTCGAGCCGACCTTGCGCCAGTAGAGCTGGACCGGGACGCCGGAGATCGGACCACTGGTGTCGCGGCGGGTCAGCTTGCTGCTCACCGTGACGAAGCGGCCCTTGGTCAGCGACGTCGTGCTGGAGCCGATGGTCTCCGCGGTGCCGACGAGCTTGACCGACGATGCCGGGCTGTACCTGCCCGAGCGGTCCTTGGCCCAGATGCGGAAGCTGTACGTCGTCCCCTGGGCGAGGTTGACCTTCGCGCTCAGCGCCGTGCCCGAGTAGACGCCGGTGCCGGCCGTGACGTTCGCCGGCGGGGTGGATCCCGTGGCCATCCGGACGATGTAGCGGTCGAGGTCGTTGACCGCCGGCGCCGTCCAGGTCAGCGTCGCCGCGCGCAGCGCGCCTGTCGCCCTGAACGCCCCGACGCCCTTCGGTGCCACGTCGACCGTGCGGAACGTCGAGGAGTATGCCGTCGTCATCGTCGTTGCCGACGTGTCCTTCACGCCGGAGACCGTGAGCCGGTAGGGGGCGTTGTCGTAGAGCGGCGACGTCGGCCTGACCGTTGCGGTGCGCTTCACGGCGTCGTAGCTGACCGTGGTGGGGACTGCGGATCCGTTGCGGCCGTTGAGGATCCGCACCGTCGACGTCGTGACGCTCGAGGGCACGACGTCGCGGGCGAACGTCACGGTGGGCGTGTAGGTCTGCGTCGTCCCCGACCCGAAGTCGTTGGGCGACGTGCTCCTCACCCACAGCTGAGTCGTCCCCGGCGTGGAGGCGCCGCCGTTGCGGACGAGGCGGAGGCCGCTGTCGGTCGCGACGACCGCATCGGGGCTGCCATCGCCGGTGACGTCGCCGACGGCCAGCGCCCCGGGACCGAAGTCCTGGACCGTGTCGGTCTGCCCGTAGCCCGTGGCGCCGAGAGTGCCGTCCTGCCCTTGGAACTCGACCGTGACGTGGCCCCACTTCTCGTGGAGGGCGATGACGTCAGGTCGCCCGTTGCCGTCGACGTCTCCGGACTCGACCGAAGTCGGCCAGTCGGTGGTGCTGCGTACGACGGGGTCGGCCAGCTGACCCGTGCTCGTCTGCGTCAGCACGACGATCTGCGACGAGGGTGCGACCTCGCCGGTGCTGACCACGAGGTCCGCACGCGAGTCGCCGTTGACGTCGGCCACCTCGATGCCGCGGTGGACGGCGCCGGCGACGGCGACGGGAGTGGTGCTCGTCCACCCGGTGGTCGTGTTGTGCAGCACGCGGACGCCGTCGGCCGCGACGGCCGCCACGTCGGGGCGTGCGTCGCCGTCGAGGTCACCGGTCTCCAGCTCCGTGGCGTGAGTGTCGGAGACGACCGTGGCGGCCCACGACCCGTCGACCTGCTGCACCAGCGCTGTGACGCCCGCAGGAGAGGAGGTGACGAGGTCGGTGCGACCGTCGCCGTCGAGGTCGGCGGTCTCGACGAAGGTCACGCCGGATGTACCAGGCACGAGGGTGGCGGGTGCGAGGTCGCCGGCTGCCGTCTGCAGGAGAACCTGCACGCCGAGATCCGTCGCGACGACGACGTCCCGGCGTCCGTCACGGTCGACGTCGGCGACGACCACGTTGTGGGCGAGCGAGGAGTCCACGGTCCCGTACGGCCGAGCGGCCCCGAACGTCCCCGAGCTGGTCTGGGCGAAGACGTAGAGCTGCGCCCCGGTGCCGGGCGCGGCCGCGGTGGCCACGGCGTCGACCCTGCCGTCACCCGTGAGGTCGCCGACCGCGGTGGCGCCCAGTGCCGCGTTGCCGCCGGCCACGGACGCGACCGGGAAGAGGACGGACGGGTCGAACTCACCGATGGGGGCGGAGTCGACGCCGACGACGTAGGACGCGTCGGTGCGGTTGCCGTTGAAGTTGCGCACCGTGAAGAAGTACTCGTCGCCTGATGGTCGGAACGTCAGCGTCTCGCTCTCGCCGGGTCCCTTGGCGTCGACCTGACCGACGAGCCGGAGGTTCTTGTCGTAGACGGCGAGCACGGGGTCGAGGTTCTGGGCGTCGTCGGCGTTGTTGTACGAGGGGCCTACCGTGACGCTCGCCGCCCGCAGGGCCGTCGGCGTGAAGCGGTACCAGTCGACGTCGCCCTCGACGTCGATGAGACCGTAGTTGGCCTGGTCCAGCGTCTTGGCGCGCACGGGCACATCGTTGGGCTCACCGATCCACGGGGCGGGCTGGGCGAAGTCGGCGGCCCAGCCGCCGCCGAGCGCGTTCGTCGCGTCGACGACGCCGGCACCGTAGTAGGGGTCGATGCCGCGGGGCCCGGCGTCACGCGCTGTGGACCTGAGCCGCGAGAGCACCTGCGCCGGCGTCAGGGCCGGCGACTGGGTGCGGATCAGGGTGGCGACGCCGGCCACGATCGGCGCGGAGAACGACGTGCCGTCTCCGAAGTAGTACGTGTCGGCCAGGCGCGTCGACAGGATGCCCCATCCGGGGGCGGCAACGTCGATCCACGGGCCGTAGCTGCTGAAGTCCGTCAGGGCGCCGGTCGAGTCGGTGGCGCCGACGGCGATCGCCTCGGGATAGGCCGCGGGGTACTGCGGCACGTCGTCACCCCAGTTGCCTGCGGCGACGATGACGACGGCACCCTTGGCGACGGCATTCTTCACGGCGTCGTGCAGTGCCGGGTTGTCGCCGTCTCCGCCGAGCGAGAGGTTGAGGATCTTCGCGCCGTGGGAGACGGCCCAGTTGACGCCCTCGGCCACGTCCGAGTCGGTGCCGTTGCCGGTGCCGTCAAGGACCTTGACCGGCATGATCTTGGCGTTCCAGGCCACGCCCGAGATGCCCACACCGTTGTTCGTCGCGGCGGCGATGATGCCCGAGACCATCGAGCCGTGGCCGTTGTCGTCGCTCGCGGCACCGGCGGCGATGCCGACGTTCCTGATGGCGTTGTAGCCGGCAACGGTGCGGCCGACGAGGTCGGGGTGCTTGCCGTTGACGCCGGTGTCGATGACGGCGACGACCTGGGTGAGCGAGCCCTTCGAGCGATCCCAGGCGGTCGGCACGCGGACGGTCTTGAGGTAGTCCTGGTCGTAGCCGAAGGCCGGGTCGTTCGGCGTGGCCGCGGCGGAGCGCACGTAGTCGAGCGTGACCTCGGCGACCGACGGGTCGGCGCCGAGCCTGCTCGCGAGCTCCTCGGCGCGACCGTTCGTCGTGACCTTGACGAAGCTCGTGCCCCCGACCTGCGCGCCGGCATGTCCTCCTCGACGCGTGAGCGCCAGGTCCCGGCTGGCCTTGGACGCCGTCGTCTTGAACTTGACGAGGACCGTGTGCGGGTCGTGGGCGCGGGTGTGGCCGCCGGTGCGGGAGAGCCGCGGCAGGTGCTTGGCCACGACCTTCTTCGCCGTCGGGGTCGGAGCCGCGGACGCGACGGGGGAGGTGGCGAAGGCCGTGACGGGCGCGACGAGCGCAAGCGTCAGGGCAGCGGCGAACGGCCGGCGTCTGAACATGGAGGAGCCCCTGTGAGAAGTGGTGGTGCGAGCGCATCATGACAGAGCACGAGGTCCCGGATGCCTCGAATGCACCGACATCTGCACGCACCCGCAGCGGCTCGCGAACCCCGCGTCGCACGCGGACCGCGGCACCCGGCATACGCCATCGGTCGGGAGTGTGTGCCGGGTGCTGTCCGACGCGGGGAAAGGTGCGGCCCGCCGACCACAGGGGAAGATCGGCGGGCCGCGTCGCGGGCACCCTCTCGGGGTGCGGATCGTGGGGGCTCGTCAGCCCAGGTGGGCGGCGTCGATCGCCGACTGGAGGCTCTGCTGGTAGGCCTCGCTCGTGTAGGTGGCGCCGCTCACGACGTCGATCTGCGCCGACTGCGCCGCCAGCGCCTCGCGCCTCAGGGTCGGCGCGGCGCCGGCGCTGATGGACACCGACGTGCGCGAGCTGTCGGTCAGCTGGAGGGCGTGGACGTTGGTGATCTTCTTGCCCGTGAAGCTGACCCGCACCTGCACGGAGCCGTACTGCGTCCCGACGACGGCGCCGTCGACGGTGCCGGACGCTGGTGCCGCAGTGGTGGCCTTGGGCGCGGCGCCCGACGTCTTCGATCCGCTGGACGTCTTCGAGCCGCCCGTCGGCTTGGAGCCGGAGGCCTTCGAGCTGCCGGACGGCTTCGGCGGCGCAGCGGCGACGGGCGTGCCGGCCTTGGCCGACGACAGGATGTGGACGCCCGTGACGGCGGCGTGCTTCGGTGCGAGCCCGGTCGCCCAGGACGCACTCAGCGTGACGATGCCGGCCAAGCCGACGAGGGCAGACGTTGCCTTCCTCACCAGGAGAACCTTTCGTCGTGGATGTGGGCCTTGGGGATGCCGCCCTCGAGGAGGCTGCGGTGGACGAGGTTCATCCAGCCGCCGGGGCCGCAGAGGTAGGCCTCGTGCCGGCGCAGGTCGGGGACGAGCTCGGCGAGGCGCTCGGCATCGGGGACCGGCCGGCCACCGGAGTGGTCGGGCGGCAGCCAGGAGCCGCCGACGGGCGGGCCGACGAGCAGGAGCAGCTGGTGGCCGCCGACCGCAGTCAGGTGCTCGAGCTCGTCGCGCAGCGCGAGCTGCGACTCGTCGTTGGCGCGGTAGACGACCGTGACGTCGCCGGGGCCGGCGTGGCCGTGGCGCACGAGCTCCTCGAGGATCGAGCGGACCGGCGTGACGCCGATGCCGGCGGCGAGGAGCAGGACGCGACGGCGGACGCGCTGGCGGGAGGTGAAGGCGCCGTAGGGGCCCTCGAAGAGGACGCGCGTGCCGGGTCGCAGGTGGGCCAGGCGGCTCGAGTGGTCGCCGAGCTCGCGCACCGTGATGCGCAGGCGGCGGCCGTCGGGGGCGCTCGAGATCGACCACGGGTGGGCGGTCGCGAGCAGCCGCGGGCTGACGAAGCGCCAGTTGAGGTACTGCCCCGCGCGGACCGGGAGCCGGTCGAGGTGACGGCCCTTCATCCACACGGACCAGACGCCGGGGGCCTCCTCGACGACGTCGGTGACGCGCAGGTCGTGGCGCAGGCTGCGGGCGACGGGGACGAGCACGCGCCACCAGAGGACGCTGGCCGCGACGATCACGAAGAGGGTCCACCAGTAGGTGCGCACCCACTGCGAGGCGGTGAAGTCCGAGCCGATCGACAGCTCGTGCGGCACCGCGAGGACGACGGCGGCATACGCCGTCAGGTGCACGAGGTGCCACCACTCGTAGGACAGGCGCCGGCGGGCGATGCTGACCGACGTCACCGCGATGACGACGAGCAGGGCGGTGGCGATGAAGGCGAAGAGGAGGTCGCTGCCGCCGGTGAGGAGCCGGAACGACTCGACGACCGGAGCGAACGGGCCGTGCAGGTCGTCGCGCGCCGCGTAGCCGATGACGATGGCGCCGACGTGGACGAGCACGAGCGGCACCGTGACGCGGCCGAGGATGCGGTGCGCCTTGAGCGCCCGGTCCATCCCGTAGACGCGGTCGATCCACGGCACGCGGGCGGCGAGGAGCAGCTGGATGAGCAGCAGGTCCATCGCGACGAGGCCGGTGAGGCGCCCGACGGCGATGAGGGTGGTGCTGCTCGTGCCCGCGACGAGGTCGTGGCTGCCTCCGCCGAGGAGGAACTGCGCCACGACGGCGAGCAGGCTCGCGATGGCCAGGGTCTCGAGGAGGTCGCCGGTGCGGGCCTGCCAGCGGCGGAAGTCCGCGCCGGCACGCAGGGCTCGACGGACCCGGCTCGGGGTCCCACGGTGTGGTGCGATGGTGGTGCTCACACAGTCGATGGTGGGCAGCCGATCTCAGAAAGTTATGAGACACGAAAGGGAGGCTCGGGCCATGACCGCGTCGCCGATCCGCCCACGGCTGCTCCTCGTCGAGGACGACCCCGACCTCTCGCAGATGCTCACCGAGCTGCTCGGCGAGGAGGGGTATGCCGTCACGGCCGTCCGCGACGGACAGGCGGGCCTGCACCGTGGCCTCGTCGACGACTGGGACGTGCTCGTCGTCGACCGCGGGCTGCCGGGCATCGAGGGGGTCGACCTCGTGACGCGCCTGCGCTCGCGGGGTCTGACGGCGCCGGTGCTCTTCCTCACGGCGCGTGGGACCGTGGCCGACCGCGTCGAGGGTCTCGACGCGGGGGCGCAGGACTACGTCGTCAAGCCCTTCGACGTCGACGAGGTGCTCGCGCGGCTGCGGGCCCTGCTGCGCCCGATGGGTGGTGCGGCCGGGGAGCTGGCCGTCGGTGAGCGACGGCTCGTCGTCGCCGAGCAGCGGCTCGTCGGCGGTGACGGCGAGGTCATGCTGTCGGGCCGCGAGGCCCGCCTGCTCGAGACGCTGGCGCGCCGGCCCACGCGGGTCTTCACCCGGGACGAGCTGCTCGTCGCGGCCTTCGACAACGCCGACACGCTTGGCGCCGTCGACACGTACGTCTACTACCTGCGCCGCAAGCTCGGGAAGTCCGTCATCGAGACCGTGCACGGGGTCGGCTACCGGCTCGGGGCCTCCTGATGGGGAGGCGCTCACGGGCGGCCGTGGGGGAGCGCGACCCGTTGCGACGGGCATCGCGGTCGGTGGCTCTGCGCGTCGGTGCGACCACGGCCCTCGTCGTGCTGCTCGCCATCATCGGCACGGCCGTGCTCTTCGACCGGCAGCAGCTCGCCGAGATCCGCGGGGGCACCGAGACGACGGCCCGGACGGCGGACGACGTCGTGGACGCGCCGCCCGGCACGTGGCTCGTCAAACTGACCGACTCCGGTCACGAGGCGACCCGGTCGATGCCTCCCGAGCTGGCCGCCGCGGCCTCTGCCGTGGGGCCGGACGTGTCGGGTGCGACGAGCCTCGCCGCCGAAGGTCGCTCGTGGCCGGCGTGGGTCGACCAGCGCGAGGGCGTGCGCTACGTCGCTGTCTACGACATCCGCCTGCACACCGGGGAGGAGCAGCGGTTGCTCGTGTCGACCGCGGCGGCCGGAGTGGTGGGGGTGCTCCTGGCTGCGCTGACCGGGCTGTTGGCGGGGCGGCGCGCGGTCCGCCCGCTCGGCGAGGCGATGGAGCTGCAGCGCCAGTTCGTCGCCGACGCATCGCACGAGCTGCGCACTCCTCTGGCCGTCATCAGCACCCGGGCGCAGATGCTGCGTCGACATGTCGCCGCGGACGCTGCGGTCGCTGGCGGCGGGGACTCGGCGGCGGCGCGGCGGCTCGCCGAGGTCGACCAGCTCGTCCACGACACGCAGGCCATGGCCGACGTCGTCTCCGACCTGCTGCTCTCGGCGCAGCTCGAGCACGTCGACGAGGTGGCCGAGCGGGTCGACCTGGGTGCCCTCGCCTCGGAGGTCGTCACGTCGCTCATGCCGTATGCCGCGGACCACGGGGTGACGCTCGTCAACGAGGCGGCCGCTGCTGGTGGGTGCGTCGTGCTGGGAGTGAGGCCGAGCCTCCGGCGCTCGGTGCTGGCGCTCGTCGACAACGCGATCGCCCACTCCGAGAAGGGGACCCAGGTCGAGGTGCGGTCGTGTGTCGAGGACGGTCAGGTGCGCGTCGACGTCGTCGACCACGGTGACGGTGTCGATGCGGCGGATGTCGAGAACCTGTCGCGCCGCTTCTCCCGCGGTGACGGCGGGTCTGGAGGCCGGCGCGTAGGGCTCGGACTGGCGCTCGTGACCCAGATCGTCCGCTCGCACGGCGGCCGCCTCGAGGTCGCCGAGACACCCGGTGGGGGAGCGACGTTCAGCCTGCTCATCCCGGCTGCCGCCGCCGACTGACGGCTGTGCAGGTCGTCCACGAACAAGAGAACGGGCGCACCACGTCGTCGTGGTGCGCCCGTCCGGTCCCCCTGCTTCCTCCCCTAGCTCATCGAAGGCCGATGTTGACGAAATACGTCTGGCCGTCGTCAAGCGTCACGCCGACCCTGTAGTAAGAGCCTGCCTGGGTCTTGTCGGTCTTCCAGTTGTACTGGTACTGCGTGCCGTCCCAGGTGTACGTCCCGCCGACCGTCTCGGCCGCCGTGTAGGCCGTCTCGTTGACCGCCGCCGCTGTGCTCGAGCCCTTGACGGGAGCGAGCCACTTCGGCGGCGTGCCCGCCTGGATGACCTGGCCCGCAGCGTTCTTCAGCTGGAACTTCATCGGGATGGTCTGGCCGGCGTTGAACACGCTGGTGGACAGTCCCGTCTGGTGCGCGGTGTCGTTGACTGGCTGCAGGAACAGGGTCGTTCCGTAGCCGTAGAGCACCGTGTAGGTCACCTTCGACGTGCCCACGTTGCCGGCCTTGTCGGCCGCCGTCGCCGTGTAGGTGAAGGTGCCGACGCCGTTCGCGGTGCCTCCGGTCCGCGTACCGGTGGCCGGAGCCGCCAGTCCGCTCGTGCCGTCGGTGGCGCTCGCCGTGGCGCTGGGGACCGCGCCGATGGTGTACACCGCGCCGTCCTTGACCCCGCCGATGGTCACGCTCGGGGCAACGGTGTCGACGTTGATGCCACCGACGGTGGTCGTGCCCTTGTTCCCCGCGTTGTCCACGGCGGTGCCGGTGGCGCTGTTCGCGCCCTGGGCCGCGAGCGTGGCATCGGGCTGGCAGTTGGCGATCCCGCTGACCGCGTCCTTGCAGTCGAACTGCACGGTCACGGGAGCGTTGTACCAACCAGCGGCGTTCGGGCTGCTGGTGGCTTTGCCAGTGATCGTGGGCGCCGTCTTGTCCACCATGACGGTGGCCGTGCCGGCCGTCTCGACGTTGCCGGCGTTGTCGACGCTCCAGTAGGTGACCTTGTGGGTCCCCTCGCTGGTGACGCTGAACGTGGTGCCGGCCTGCTGCGCCCCCCCGTCGACCGTGTAGTAGGTGCTCGCCACGCCCGACAGGCTGTCGGTCGCGCTGAGCTTCACGGTGACGTCGCTGTTCTGCCAGCCGCTGGGTGCAGCGGCGTCGGTGCTCGGGGCGTGCCGGTCGATCTTGATGCCCTTGACCGTCGTGCTGGCAGTGTTGCCGGCCCTGTCCTCCACCGAGGCGGTCGTGGACAGAGCGCCACCCTCGCTGGTGATCGTGCTGTCGGCCGGGTTCGCGCCGTCGATGCCGGAGAGGGGGTCAGCAGCAGTCCACTTGACGGTGACATCGCCGTTGTACCAGCCGTTGCCGTTCGGACCTGCCGTGGGGGCGCCGGTCAGGGTCGGGTCGGTCTTGTCGATGTTGACGCCGGTGATACTGAGGTCGTCGCTGGCGTTGTCCGCGGCGTCGGTGGCAGTGCCACCAGCGCTCTGGTTGGCGCCCTCTGCCAAGGTCTTGGTAGTGGGGCAGGACGAGACGCCGGAGAGGCCGTCCTGGTCAGCGCAGGTGAACGTCGCCGTGACGTCCGCCTTGAACCAGCCGTTGCCGTTCGGCTCGGCAGACAGGCTGCCCGTGATGGTCGGCTTGCTCTTGTCGACGTTGACGCTGGTCTCGTCAGTCGCTGAGTTGCCCGCCTTGTCGGTGGCGTTGCCCTGGACCTTCTGCGCCGCGCCCTCGCCCTTTGTGACTGGGTCGGTGCAGCTGGAGACGCCCGAGCCACTGTCGGTGCAGATGAAGGTGACGGTGACGTCGCTGTTGTTCCAGCTCCGCGTGTTGGCTGCCGGCGACTGCTTGTGGCTGATTCCGGGTGCCGTCGTGTCGATCTCCACTTGGATGTTCTTCTGCGCCTCGACGTTGCCGGCGACGTCCACGCTCCACACCTGGAGCGTGTGGACGCCCTCGGTGTCGATCGTGACGCTGGTGCCGGTGGCGGCCATCTCCTTGTCGAGTTGGTAGTGCGTCGACGCGATCCCGGAAAGGTTGTCACCGGCGGTGAGCTTCACCGTGACGGCGCTGTTGCTCCAGCCCGAGACGTCGGAGACGGTCGTGCTGGGCGCAGTCCGGTCGATCTTGACCGGGGCGATCGTCGCCGAGGTCTCGTTGCCGGCCAGGTCGCGGACTGAGGTGCCGGCGCTTAGGCCGGTGCCCTCGCCGTCGATGGTGCTGTCCGCCGGGACCGCGCCGTCGAGGCCCGACAGGGCGTCAGCGGCGCTCCACTTGACGGCGACATCCGCCCGGTACCAACCAGCCCCGTTGGGTTCGGTGGTGGCGGCGCCACCCAGGGTGGGGGCGGTCTCGTCGACGTTCACCGGGCCGACGGTGGTGCCCTTGCTGTTGCCGGCGGTGTCGGTCGCGGTTCCGTTGACAGACTGTGCGGCGCCTTCGCCGAGCATGGTGGGTACCGGGCAGCTTGCGATGCCGGACAGGCTGTCGCGGCAACGGAAGCCGACCGTGACGTCACCGGCGTACCAGCCGTTCGTGTTGGCGGCCCGGTCCGGGCGACCACCGATCAGCGGCGCCACGGTGTCGATGCTGACGGTGGCGTTGTCCGTGAAGGCGTTTCCGGCGTTGTCCACGGCGGTGCCGGGGACTGCTTGGTCCTGCCCGTCGGTGCTCACCTTCGCGTCGGGCGAGCAGGTCGCCACGCCGGAGAGCTTGTCTTCGCACTGGTATGCGACGGTGACCGGCGTCTTGTTCCAGCCCTTGTCGTTCGGGGCGGGGGAGACGGTGTGACCGACGGTCGGCTTGCTGAGGTCGATCTTGACCATGGCCGTCTGAGCGGCCTCGGTGTTGCCTGCGAGGTCGACACTCCAGTACTTCAGGGTGTGAATGCCCTCGGTGTCAATGGTCAGCAGCGCGCCCTTGAAGACGCCGCCGTCGTCGACCTGGTAGTAGGTTGCGTCGACCCCTGACAGGCCGTCGGACGCGTCCAGGCTGACCGTGACCTTGCTGTTGTTCCAGCCACCGGCAGCGTCTGCGCCCGTGGTTGGGGCGGTGCGGTCAATGTTGACCGCGACGCTGTCTTCGGTGGTGCTGTTTCCGGCCTTGTCGGTCACCGTGGCGGTGTCCTTGAGGCCGCTGCCCTCGCCGGTGATGGTGCTGTTGGCGGGAGCGGATGCGACACCGGAGCGGTCGTCGGTGGCAGTCCAGGCGATCGTGACGTCGCCCTTGTACCAACCGTTGCCGTTCGCGGCGACAGTCGGCTTGCCGGACAGGGTCGGTGCGGTCTCGTCGACGTTGATGCCACCGACCGTGGTGCTTGCCGAGTTGCCGGCCGCGTCGAGTGCAGTGCCCTCGAGCGACTGGTCGTCGCCCTCACCGAACGTCTTGTCGGGGGTGACGCTGTCGATGCCGGACAGGGCGTCGTCCCCGTCAAAGTGAACTGTGACGTCGGTCTTGTTCCAGCCGGCCGGGTTGGCGGCCGGGCTGCGGCTGCCGGTGATGGTCGGCTTGGTCTTGTCCAGGCTCACCGTGGCCGGGTCGGTCGCGGTGTTACCGGCGTTGTCCGTGGCGGTGCCGGTGACCGGCTGCTCTTTGCCCTCGGTCATGACGGTCTGGGGCGCGGTGCAGCTTGCGATGCCAGAGAGGTCAGCCTGGTCGTCGCACGTAAACGTCACAGTGACGTCCGCGTTGTTCCAGCCGTTGGCGTTTGCCCTCGGCGACAGCAAGTGCGTGATGGACGGGTTGCTCTTGTCGATCTGCACCGTGAGGGTCTTGGACTTTTCGACGTTGCCGGCCTTGTCGATGCTGGCGTAGGAGATGGTGTGCGTCCCCTCGCTGGTCAGCTTGACCGTGGTGCCGGTCTGGAGATCGCCGCCATCCGCGGTGTAGTGCGTGGCGTCAACGCCGGACAGCGCGTCATGCGGCGTCAGGGTGACGTCGACGCTGCTGTTGACCCAGCCGCTGGGGGCGGAGACGTCCGTGCTGGGGCCGGTCTTGTCGATCTTGACCGGCTCGCTGGTGGCGCTGGTCGTGTTGCCGGCCTTGTCCGAGACGGACGTGGAGGCTGTTTGGCCCCCGCCCTCGGTCGACAGGATGGAGTCGGCGGGCTTGACGCCAACTAGGCCGGACAGGGCGTCGTCCGCGGACCAAGTCTGCGTGACGTTGGTGTTGTACCAGCCGTTGGCGTTCGGGCCCGTCGTCGGGGCGGCGCTCAGGTTGGGCGCCGTCTTGTCGACGTTGATGCCGCTGACCGTCGTGCTGGCGGTGTTGCCGGCGTTGTCGGTGGCGGTGCCGTCGACCTTCTGGTCAGCGCCCTCGCCGAGGTGCTGCGGCCCGGTCACGGTGTCGATGCCGGACAGGACGTCCTCGCCGTCGAAGGAGACGGTGACGTCGTCGGAGTACCAGCCTGCTGCGTTGGCCGCCCGGTCGGGGCCGCCCGTGATCGTCGGTGCAGTCTTGTCGACGTTGACCGTGGCGGTACCGGTGACGCTGTTGCCGGCGTTGTCGGTCGCCGCGCCCGTGACCTTCTGCGCCTTGCCGTCAGTGCTCACGGTCTGCGGGGCCGTGCAGTCCTTCAGGCCTGACAGTGTCGTCTGGTCGGCGCAGGAGAAGCTGACCGACACGTCGGTGTTGTTCCAGCCCTTGCCGTTCTGCTCGGGCGACTGGCTGGGCGTGATGCTCGGCGACGAGAGGTCCACCTTGACGGTGAAGGACTTCGCGGCCTCGGCGTTGCCGGCGTTGTCCACCGAGTAGTAGCTGACCGTGTGGACGCCCTCGGCGCCGACCGTGACGGTGTCGCCCTTGGTGGGGGTGGTCGCCCCGTCGACGGCGTAGTAGGTGCTGTCGACGTCGGAGAGGTTGTCGTTGGCCGACAGGCCCACGGTGGCCGGTGCGTTGACCCAGCCACCGGGGACGTCGATCGCCGACGTCGTCGGAGCGGTCCGATCGACCTTGATGCCGTCCACGGTCGCGGAAGCGGTGTGGCCGGCCTTGTCGCTGACGCTCGCCGAGGCGGAGAGGTCGCTGCCTTCGCCCTTGACGACTGAGTCGGCCGGGCAGGCGACGACGCCGGACAAGTTGTCCGCGCAGCTCCAGTGGACCGTCACGTCGCCGGTGAACCAGCCCTTGGCGTTCGGCGTACCGACGACCTTGCCCGTGATGGTGGGGGCGGTCCTGTCGACATTCACTGCGGAGGTGGTGACCGTGGCGGTGTTGCCGGCGGCGTCGGTCGCAGTGGCGGTGTCGGTCTGGGCAGCTCCCTCGCCGAAGGTGTGCGCCTTGTCCTGCGTCTTGATGCCGGAGAGCGCGTCCGAGGCGGTGTAGGTGGCTGTGACGTCGTCGTTGTACCAACCGTTGGCGTTCGGTGCCGGTAGGGAATCGACGGTGATGACGGGCTTGGTCTTGTCGATGCTGACGGCGGCCGGGTCCGTCGCCGAGTTGCCGGCGTTGTCCGTGACCGTGCCGGTCACTCCTTCGGCCTCGCCCTCGGTGGTCACCGTCTGCGGGCCGGTGCAGCTCGCCACGCCGGACAGCGCGTCTGAGCAGGTGAACGTGACGGTGACGTTCGCGTTGTTCCAGCCGTCGGCGTTGGCGGCCGGGTTCTGGGTGTGGCCGATCGTCGGTGAGGTCTTGTCGATGCCGAAGCTGACGGTGTGCGCCGCCTCGGTGTTGCCGGCGAGGTCGGTGCTCCAGAACTTGAGGGTGTGGTTGCCCTCGGCGGTTACCGGGACGCTCGTGCCGGCGGTCTGGGCGCCGCCGTCGAGCTGGTAGAAGGTCTTGTCGAAGCCGGACAGGCCGTCGTTGGGGACCAGGGTCAGCGTGACGTCGCTCTTGTTCCAGGCGGGCGGTGCGGTGACGGTGGTGTTAGGTGCGGTCCGGTCGATCTTCACGGCAGCAGACTGTGCGTTCGTCGAGTTGCCGGCCTTGTCGGTCGCGGTGGCGCTCGCGGTCAGCGCGGTGCCTTCACCCGTGATCGTGCTGTTGGCAGGGTTGGTGGTGCCGGAGAGTGCATCGGCGGCGGTCCACGCCACAGCGACGTCGCCCTTGTACCAACCGGCGGCGTTGGGCTCCGTGGTCGCCTTGCCGGAGAGGGTGGGAGCGACCTTGTCGATGTTGATGCCGCTGACCGTCGTGCTGGCCGTGTTGTCGGCGTTGTCCGTGACGGTGCCGGTGACCGACTGGTTCGCCGCGCTCGTCGTGAACGTCGTTGGGGCCGAGGAGGACTTGACGCCCGACGTGGCGTCGGCCGGCGCGAAGGAGACGGTGACGTCGGTGTCGTTCCAGCCGTTGGCGTTCGCTGCCGGGGTGCGGGAGCCGGTGATCGTCGGAGCAGTCTTGTCGAGCTTGACCTGCACCGAGGCGGTGCCCGTGTTACCGACGTTGTCGGTGACGGTGGTGTTCTTGGTGACCGTCCCGTCCGTCGTGACGGTGTCGGTCGCCGGTGAAACGGTCTTCACGCCCGAGCCGCCCGTGTCCGCACCGGACCAGGTCACGGTGACATCGGCCTTGTTCCAGCCCGCTCCGTTCGGGGCGGGGCTGATGGCGCCCGTGGCGGTTGGTGAGGTGTTGTCCAGGGTGTACGCCGCCGACTGGGTGCCGAAATTCTCGTTCTGGTTGGCCACGCACTTGCCTTGGCCGTTCACGTTCCTCCATGCCTTGGTCGTGTACTGGACGACACCGCTGCCAGAACCGGCGGTGAGCCAGGGATAGGCAGATCCGCTGAAACTCCACGTGGCGCTGTTCGAGCCGGACTTCGTCGCGATGGTGTTGCCGTCGCCGTCGATGACGTCGACGCAGCGGGTGTTCCCGTCGGTGTTCAGGGTCAACGTCAGGGCTGCGCCCTGCTTGGCGTAGACCGTTCCGTTCGCAGCCGTGAACGTGTTAGCGCCCCCGCTGAAGGCGGCTGACGTGACAGATGCGGCGTAGGACACAGAGATGTTGGCCCCGGCAGCAAGAAGTGTGGTGGCCGCCGCCGCGGCAGCAAGATGACGGCGTGCAGACATGGTGAATCCTCCCCTTTAGGCGTCGACACCCTCCGCCCCCGCGATTCGACGTGAGGCACAAACTAGGGCGGCCCTGGCGACGTGTCTGCGGAATCCGTGAAACTGAGTTCTGTTGCCCGACAGTTGAATCCGTTGTGACCGAATTGCGGTGATTTGGGGCGGGACAAGGCGGGCAAGCCGCCCGCGATGGGGTCGCCAATGGAACACACCCTTGCACGTTCAACAGTGCGCTGGTTGGCGGACATGTGCCCCACGACGACCCCGCCTGGCTACGTTTGCTTCGGTTCCCGCAGTGACGAGCCGCGGGAGTGGCTCAAAGCTGGGTGAGGACCTGCTCGCCGATGTGGCGCATCCCGCGCAGAACGGCCCAGACCGTGAGGTGGTCGAGCGTCGTGCCAGGAGAAGGGTCCCAGTTGGCGACCGCGGCCCAGGTGATCGTCCGGTCGCCCGACGTCACGGCGCCGACGTCGGCCCGCACCCCGGCGTCCGTCCCGGTCTTGTTCCAGAACGTCGTCGGCAGGTCCAGCGACGCGTGGTGGGCGATCGGGTCGAGACCGCCCTGCTCGACGAGAGCCGAGCCGACCATCGACTGGTCGACGTTGGCCGATAGCCACTGGCGCACAAGGCGGTCCGCGTCTGGCCCAGTGGCCGTGCCGGAGGCGAGTCGGGCCATGAGCCGGCTCAGCTCGGCGGCGCTGCCCGTGGACAGGGTGGCGGGGTGGTCGGCGCCGCGGACGTCTCGGACGCGATCGTGCAGGGCGGTTGCACGCAGGCCGAGGGAGGTGGCGCGGGCCGCGACCTCGGCGAGCCCGACCCGCCGGAGCAGGACGTTGGTCGCGAGGTTGTCGGAGACGGCGCCGACGAGGGCCGCGACGTCGATCAGTGGGAGCGTCTCGACCGAGAGCGTGTGCCAGAGTCCGGAGTCGCCGACCCAGAGATCGACCGAACGGGTGAGTGGCTCGTCGGGGGAGAGGTCGCCGGCGGCGATGAGCCGGGCCGTCTCCACGAGGAGCAGCACCTTGCCGACGGACGCCGTGCGCAACGGCGCGTCGGCACCCGAAGCAGCCAACGGCATACCCAAGCCGTCACGGACGCACACCGACCACGTGACGCCGCCGGCGTCGGGAAGCTCGAGCTCCATGTCAGCCAAGGGTTCCGAGCCACTTGAGGAGGGCGGCGTTCACCTCGTCGGGGGCTTCCTCGGTGAGGAAGTGGCCGGCGCCGGGGACCTTGACATGTCGGTAGTCGCCGGGCACGAAGGCGCCCGACCCGTGGGTGGCGGCGGCGATGACGCAGCCGTCGTCGCTGCCCTGGAGCTGGAGCACCGGCACTCGGATCGCGTGTCGGATGCGGCGCATGAAGAGCGGCCCGTCGGGGCGCACGGCCGACCTGCCGAGCCAGCGGTAGTGCTCGGCGGCGGAGTGGGCCACGAAGGGGATCATCATGGCGTCGCCGTAGCGCGAGACGTCCTCGGGCGTCGGGAAGCTGCCGAAGGGTGAGGACCACGAGCGGAGGAGGTCCTCGACGTAGTCGTGCGACTTCGCCATCTCGCGCTCCGGCACGAACGGCTTTTGCAGGCCGGCGATCCATGACGAGGCGCGACGTTGCTTGGCGTTGGACCACATCGCGTGCCGCAGGATCCGCGGGTGTGGCATCGACAGCGATGCGATGGCGCGGGTGACGTCGGGTCGAAGGATCGGCATGCACCACGCGATCCAGCCGCCGAGGCCCTGACCCATGACGACGGCGTCCTTCTCCCCGAGGGCGCGGATGACGCTGGCGGCGTCGAGGGTCGCCATGTAGGTGTCATAGCCCCGCGGGGGCTTGTCGGAGCCGCCGTAGCCGCGGAGATCCATGGCGGCGACGCGGTAGCCGGCGTCGGCCAGGGCGACCATCTGTTCGCGCCACACGTACCAGAACTGCGGGAAGCCGTGCAGCATCAGCACCAGCGGGCCGTCGCCCAGCTCGGCGACGTGGAAGCGGGCGCCGTTAGCGGAGACGTAGCGGTGTTCCCACGGACCGTCGATGTTGACGAAGGCAGCGTCGACGGACATGGGTGTGGCTGGTGGTCCCGGGTCAGGCGTCGCGAGACGGGTCAGGCGTGGTCGGCACGCTCCCGTTGCTCGGCGGCGCGGCGGGGGTGATGGGAGCAGTCGTGTCGGCCGGCACGGTGGCCGGGAGGCCGGGGCGGTCCCACTCGGGGCGCGGGGCCGGCACCGTCGTGCCCGGGTGCTCTACCGCCGACTTGATCGCCTCGACCGTCTCCTGAGCCTCGGCGATGGTCTTCGCCGGGGTGGGTTCGACCGTCTTCATCTTCCTCACGCCGAGCAGGCCGAGGACGGCCGCGACGAGAAGCATGAAGACGGTGACGATGAGGAAGCTCGCCCAGCGCGGCAGCCCCAGGGCCTGGATGCCTTCGGCGAGCGTCGTGAAGAGGAAGTAGACGGAGTAGAACGCGATGACGGCCGCGCCGGCGAGCAGGCCGCCGCCCACACCCGCCTTCTTGACCTGCACCGAGACCTCAGCCTTGGCCAGGGCGATCTCGCTGCGGATCAGCGTCGAGATGTCCTGTGTCGCGGACGCGACCAGCTGGCCGAGTGTCCGCTCCTGCCGGGGATCCGTGCTCATCGGCTCACTTCCTCGGTGATCGTCGGTGACTGCGCGGTCGCGCCTACCAGATGCAACCCTACTGCGCAGTCCCTACCCGAACGTGCACGGCAGGCACCAGTGAACTGAATGGTGCGTCGGATCTGTGGGGTCTGCTCACGTCGTCATGGTGCGACGTAATGCTCCGACCACGTTGCGTGTGCCTCCGCGGTACATCCCTTAGGCGCATCGACCTGAGCTACGACATCCAGGGGCACCACCCTCAGGGCGAAGCTCGGGAACGAGCCCATGGGCACGATTGTCCGCCCCCCGCCCAAGTCGACGTAGACGAAACGGGGTGTGGGGCTGGCTGGGTCATACCAAGTCAGCACGGCGTTGGTCCATTTACCGCAATTCAGGTCAAGCGTCAGTACGTCATCTTGCTCACCTGGCGAGGGTGACGGAATATGTACATCGATGCGTGGTCCCACTTGCCGAGTCTTTGTCGCGGCGGGGCGCGGCTCAACCAGTACATCGCTGATGGCGTTCGCGCGTGGCGCTCCCCATGATCGCGCCAAGGCATACAGATTCAGAGGTGGTGAGAATGCGAGATCAAACATCTCCACTCTCTCGTCGAGGGACCCGGCGCGCATGCACCCACTGGGCGCGGTGCCATCACTCGTGCCCCAGATCGCGAATCCAGGCTCTCCCGGTGTGCCGCACTGAATCGGGACGTAGTGGTCGAGGATCCAGCGGTAGATCCGTGGGATTCGGAGCCCGACGCTTCCACCGTCATGCCACTCGCTGAGGTTGGTCGTAAGCAGAGAAACCCGGGGCGGTCGCAGTGAGAGACGGGCGAGTTCGCTGGTCTCAACCGAAGTCGACGTAATGTTGTACGCAGCGCCGTAGGAAAGGGCGTTGGGTGCGCCGAGGTAGCGGAAGTCCGCCTGATTGTTTGTTAGGTCGAGTAGTCCGTCCGTCGCTCCGGGCAGCTGATGGAGCTGTGAGGCCAGCGCCGCGTACTCAGCCGCTAGGGCTGGATCCATCATGGCGCCGCCAAATCGCCCATCCATTCGGACGAGCCTGCCGCCCGCAGTGGAATCAGTTGTCGTCATTGCTCGCGAAGTGAACGTGGCAGCTTTTGCTATTCCTCCGTCAAGAAGGATGAGCGGCACCACTACCAATGCAGCGGCCATGTTGGTCGCCCTCGTCCAGTGGAACCATCGACCCTGGCACGCGAGGAATGGCAGAGCAATGCCCGCTGCTACGAGAGTCAGAGCTCCGATCCGCGAGATCCCGTCCGGGTCGATTCGCCCTAGCGCCCGCGGCAATTGGAGAACGAGGTAGGCGAAGAGTGCAAGGGATAGGGGAAGCGCCTTCGCCTGCAGGCGTTCGCGCGAAAGATGCCCAAGGATGAGCGTACCGATTACGGCGAGGAGGGGTAGGACGGCCGCGCGAACGAGCTCCAATATAACCGTTGCGCCAGAGACCTGCGACTGAAGCTGAATGGACCACAACCACGGTGTTCCCCAAACCTGGTCGTTGACCGAGCCCTGGCTTGCCACGTATCCCATAGCGGATGTCAGAGCGGTTCGAATTGGAGGCACGGCTACGACGATGATGGCCACGCATGCCGCTGCGACGATTCCTGTCAGTCGAAGCCTCGGGTTCCGCTCTGCGGCGAGGCGGGCGACAGTAAGGACGATAATTGCGACCAAGCACGCCACCCCTTGGGCAGGGGCGGCCAGGATTGCCACCACCGCAAAAAGTGTGCCGAAGGACCACGCCAAGCTGTGGCGCCACTGCGACACCCGGTAGACGAGCACGAGGCCGAGAACCATCGCGACATCTCCAATGGCGATGAGGTTCGCGGAGGCGAATGCCGTCGTCAGGGTGACGAGAAGAGTCGCGGTCACGGGGAGGTGACGTGCGGCCAGTGCATATGCGAGGGTGGCCAAGGCGAGTGATAGCCATGCGTGGCCCAAAGTCACAAGGCCAGCTCCTGGGGCGGCCATGAGGTCCGCGAACCAATTTGGGGTGTAGTTCACCAGGAGGCCGCGCGCAGGAAACTGGTCCACATATGGCATCTGGCCCCAGACGCCTGCGAGGTAACCCGGCGACACCAATTCTCCGAAGTGGTAACCGTCCCGAGGGATTACCGGGCCCAGGACGGTCGCGCTTAGGGCGACAACTGTTACTACGACGGCTGGCCCATTGACCAGCTCTGCAGCAGAGAGTGTGGCGCCTCGTCTCAGCGACCGGAGAGTGTGCAGACCTGTCGCGCAGACCACTCCCGTCACCACAACGGCTGTGAGCCACGCAAATGGCGTCGTCCACGCGTTGGCTGCCGGCCCGACGTGTGGATCTGGCGCCGGCAGGAGCGCGAAAACGCCTGAGCCCAGCACTGACTGGGCGATGACGATGAAAGTGGTGCCTGTCGGCGGGGACGATTCTCGGGTTCTCGCTTGCCATGCCAGAAGACCAATCCACAGCAGGGCGACACCCAGCCAGGCCCAGGAGCCGGACTCGACTCCGAGCCCCGCGAGTGTTGTTCGCAGGCCGATTGTGACCGTGCACGTGGCGATAAGGAAGGCGCAGAGGACGACCACCGGATTGGGAACGAATGACGAGTCAGGTAGCGGAACCTGGGACGCATAAGGGTGACTGCGGTGGTCCCGAAACCAGGCAGTCGTGAAGCCCACAACTGCGCCGAGCGATACAGCGGCGAACGCGCCGATCAGTTCTACCGACTTGTCGCCAATCCCAGCAAACGCCATCGTGCCGGTGGTGAGATCGGCGAAGTTCTCCGTCAGTCTCGCGGAATAGGTGATGACGAGGATCATGACGCTGACAGTGGTCACAATCGCCCAAAGCAAGGGCGCAAGGCTCGCTGGACCTGGTCGAGGGAGCGACGGGGCAGTCCTTGCCGCGTTCATGGGTGCTCTCGACGCCATTAGGAGGTGGGATCCGCGACGGCCGGAAAGACCATCACATGGGCCGTTGCATCTTGGGGCTGTTCCAGAGTCCGTGAAAGCGATTCGACACGCTCCCAAAGAAGCCCTAGGCAGGTTAGGACTGCTGCCAGTCCTAACCCAACCACAACCATGAGAGTTGTCCATCCCTCGGGGGCCTGGCCCGTCCAGAAGAACAAGACGAGCGCGAAGATGGCTGTTGCGAAGGAGAACAGCGCAAATGCGAATGCGCCTATTGCCGGCAAGATGCTTGCGGCGCGGGTGCCGCGAGTAAGGACCGTGATCGCCTCCCCCCATCGCTCCCGGTATCTCTGGGTTGGCGGCCTGCGCACTTCATGTGTTGCCAGTTTTCGTGGAAGTCCCATCCCAGCCACAAGCAGTAGGCGGTTCGGCAGAGTGCGTCCTGCCGCGATGGCAAGGTCCAAGGCGCGCCGGGAGAAGAGCCGGGCGAACGTTGGCCGGAGGGGGGATGATCTCGGGCGGAAGGCGTTGGCCACGCTGTAGAACGCGCGACTCGTGGTCGACTGCTGTGCCGGGCAGAACTCCACGACGTCGTACCCTTCGTCGACCGCTTCGACCATCTCTACTAGCAGCGCAGTCGTGAGCTCGGATGGGCTGGCATTCCAATCGATGACGAAGTCGCCGACCGCTCGAGACAGTCCTGCCATCAGACTCGCGTCGCGGCTCGAACCATGCCAAGTGACGACGAGGCTCATGGGGTTGGTCAACACTGCGTCGGCGCAGCGCGTACTCAGGGTGATGGCGTCTTCGGTCAGAGCTGAAACGACAACGATGATCTCGTGATCCTCAGCTACCTCGGAAAGATTGGAGTCCAAGCGAGCCAACGTCCCGCCGTCGAGTGACGAATCTCCCGAGATGACGAGACTGATGTACCCCTTCTTCACGCGAGTCCCCGCTCAATATCGAAGATGGTGCTGACCTTGCCCGAGAAGACGGTCCATACTGGCCCGCAGGGTTCCTTCAGGACGACGGTGGGCCGAGCATCGTCCACGTCAGCCGTCTTGAGGATGGTCTTGATTGTCCAGACGGATGACTCCGGCGTAAAAGCGTCGGACGCCTTGAGGTAGGCGGATACCTGTTGGACTTTATGTCTCCGTGACGACCTAGGTCGTTCGTCGCACGTGGAGCAGTCGGCCAGTGCGATAGGACTGCAGTCCTCGCGGCGATCTTGGCACGAGAAGACAGGCAAGCCTGTTGCCCGCCGGCTTGGCGTCAGTCCCACCGAGGTGAGGCTGACGCGACCACTGTGGCCATAGGGCATCATTGACCAGTACTGCCCGTCCATCACGGTGAAGCCCGTCCCTTCAAGCCTGTTGTCAACGCGTCCGAGGGTCACCTCGGCCACCTCGTGGGCTAGGGGTAGCGGCTCAAGGTCAAGCGTTCGTCTGAACGCGTTGATGCCCGCGTACGTCGCGATGACTAGTCCGTCGGCTGACATCAGCTCCCCGTTTCGCAGTTGCACCGATACGCCGGAACCAGTGACCCGCGCTCCCGTCGCCACGACCCCTGTCCTCACCGTGATGCGATGGCTTGTCGCGATCCGATGGGTCAGCGCTTCGAGAACTGCGTTGACATCGAAGGACGGTTCCTCCACGCGCCAGGCGGCCTCGATCAGCGACTCGTTGAACCATCTGGACACGGGCAGGCGGTGCGCTGAGATGCCGAGACGGTCAATGAAGCGTTCGTAACCCACGCCAGTCGTGCTTGAGCCGTGGCGCGCCACGGCGTAGATCTGGTCGAAGCGGTGGATGGCATCGGGAAACTCTGCGCAGAATCGCTCGAAATTCGCCAAAGCACGTTTCGCGGTGCTGAGGCTTCGCGGGTAGTGCAGTCCTGTGTGAAGCCGCGCCTGGTTCACGGTCGATGCCCGCGACAGGAGCGCGTCAGACTGCTCGAGGAGGATCACATCACTCCCGCGACTCGCCAGCACCAATGATGACCACACACCGAAAAGACCGCCGCCCACAACTATCATTCGCGTGGGCATCAGGCGGTCCGAGTCGTTACCGGAGGCAAGATCTTGCGCATACTCGTGGGCTCCACTGGCTTTGTCGGGTCGGCGTTGTCCGAACAGACACAGTTCGATCAGTCCGTTCACAGGCCGAACCTCGAAGAAATCCGAGGCGCAGTCGCGGGCCAGGTGGTCTGCGCTGGTCTGCCGGGTGCAAAGTACCTTGCCAACGCTGACCCGGAGGGAGATTGGGCGAACACGCGCAAACTGGCGGAAGTGCTCGCTACCGTGCGCACAGAGCAGTTCGTCCTCGTCTCGACCGTGGATGTCTATAGGAGACCGGTCGATGTCGATGAGTCTTCGAAGCCGGCTCTCGACGGATCCCAGGCCTATGGCCGCAACCGCGCGTGGTTCGAGACCTTCGTGCAGGCTACCTTCCCCAGAAGTCTGATCGTTAGGCTTCCGGCTCTCTACGGCGACGGTCTGAGGAAGAACTTGGTGTTCGACCTTCTGGAAGGCCGGTCAGACCAGTTCAAGGAGGTGTCCCCTGCCTCGAGCTTCCAGTTCTTCGATGTCGGGCAGACATGGAAGTACGTCGAAAAGTGCCTCGCTGCGGACCTGTCTGTGGTCAACTTCGCCATGGAGCCAGTGACTGCTCGGGACGTAGCTGGGCTCTTCGGTAGCGAGCTGAAGGGGACAAGCGAGCCAGTCGGCTACGACGTGAGGACCTTGCATGCGCGCCCCCTGGGCGGTAGCGGCGACTACTTGGGCTCGCGCTCCGACCAACTCGACGGAATCAGGCGACTCAAAAAGCGATGGATGCGGACAACGTCGGCGGGCATGCCGAAGTGAAGCTCGCCGTATCCAACCTCGGATGGGGTTCGCTCAATCAGAAGACGGTTCGCGATCTCTTAGCTGACAAGGGCGTGTCTGGAGTCGAGCTCGCGCTGACAGCCGTGTGGCCAGAGACGCCAGATGTCGCTACCTCACAGCTCGTTAGCGAGGCTGATTTCTGGAGGCGTGGGGGGCTTGCGGTCAGCGGTATCCAGTCACTGCTCTACGGACGTCCAGATCTTCAACTGTTCGACCCGGCGTCGCACGATGCACTCCTCGATCACCTTGCAAAGATGATTCGTCTCGCAGGTGGCCTAGGAGCGAGGCGTGCGGTGTTTGGTTCTCCGAAGAACCGGCGCCGCGGAATCCTGGACGAGGACCTCGCTGACGAAATGGCAGCGTCGTTCTTTGTTCGCCTCGTACCAGTGCTCGAGGATGAAGAGGTCGTGCTCACGTTGGAGCCAAACGCCCCTGCGTACGGCGCGGACTACCTAACTGATTACGAGTCCTGCGTGCGGCTGAGTCGGCTTCTCGGGTCTAGCTACGTGCAACCTCAGGTCGACACCGGCTGCCTTTCAATGGCGGGGGTCGATTCGGCCGCCGCCGTGCTGTCACACATGCCCGGTCATGTGCATGTTAGTGCTCCGATGCTCGGTCCTCCACCGGGGAACATCGATCACATCGACGTGCGGTCGGCCCTTGAGGCAGTGGGCTATGACGGTTGGTGCACCCTGGAGATGCTCGCGGCAAATCCCGAAGGGGAGTATGAGGTGTTGATCACCACCCTTGAATGGTTCAGCGCGGCTTACGGTGCTAGCTCGTGAACGTGTACGAAGTAACAGAAGTGGCGGGACGTCCCGCTTCGACGGTCTGGCAGCTCGCGCCACAGAGACACAGCCTTGCACTAGTGATTCCCGTCATCAACGAGGGGGCACGCCTCCATCGCCAGCTCGCCGATATTCAAGCCTCTGCTCCGGAGGTGGACGTGATCGTCGCTGACGGGGGATCGAGCGACGGATCCACGAACCCCGCGGTGCTACAACGACTGGGTGTGACCGCACTCTTGGTCAAGCGGGGCCCGGGTCGCCTCTCGGCCCAGCTCCGGATGGCCTTTGGATACGTGCTTGATGCTGACTACCTGGGCGTCCTCACAATGGACGGAAACGGGAAAGATGGGACCGATGGGATAGCGAGGATGGCGGGCGCAATCGACTCCGGACTTGATTTCGTGCAAGGTTCCAGGTTCATCCCGGGTGGCAGGGCCGAGAACACGCCTCTACACCGGTTGCTGGGGATCCGCCTAGTCCACGCCCCGCTGACGTCATTCGGAGCGCGGCGCCGGTACACCGACACGACCAATGGCTTCCGCGGACACTCGCGAGCGCTACTGACGGACCCGCGTGTCGATGTCTTCCGGGATGTCTTCGACTCCTATGAGCTCCTCGCCTACCTGCCAATACGTGCTGCGCGTCTCGGCTATCGCACAGGGGAGGTCCCTGTGGCGCGCTCATACCCGCGTTCAGAACCGACTCCGACCAAGATCAGCGGCACATCGGCTCACGCGCGCCTCATACGAATTCTCTGGCGGGCAGTGATCGGTGACTACGATCCCGGCACTCGCGACTGAGCGTCGTCAGTCGCGCTCAACTACAGCTTCTCCGTAAACGTCCGGGACGCCGTCGTGGTCCCGGTCCTCCGTTTCTCGGGCCTCGACGAGGCGGTAGTGCCGGTTGCGCACCCGGAGCACGACGCTCGAGAGCAGCGCGGCGATGACGCTGCCGCAGAGGACGGCGAGCTTGACGTGGTCGTCGCGCTCCGAGCCGTTGCCGAAAGCGAGCTCCCCGACGAGCAGGCTGACCGTGAACCCGACGCCCGAGAGCACTGACAGCCCGAGGACGTCGGTCCAGGCCAGGTCTTCGTCGAGCTCGGCTCGGGTGAAGCGAGCGACCGCCCACGTGCCGCCGAGGACGCCGACCGTCTTGCCGACGACGAGCCCGACGACAACGCCGACTGCGGCTGCGTCGCCGAGTGCCGAGCCGAACCCGCCGCCGACGACCGTGACCCCGGCAGCGAAGAACGCGAAGACGGGCACGGCGAAGCCCGCGGAGAACGGACGGATCTTGTGCTCGATGCGCTCCGCGAGCGAGTGGCGGTCGGGATCGTCCTCCACCTCGCGGTTGACCGGGACGAGGAGCCCGAGCAGGACGCCGGCCACCGTGGCGTGGACGCCGCTGGAGTGGACGAAGACCCAGGCGAGCAGGGCCGGGATCGCGAGGATGAGTGGGTTGGTGATCCTGCGCTTGAGGAGCAGGCGCCACGCGGCCAGGGGGATGACCGCGGCGAGCAGCCAGAGGAAGCTGACCGTGTCGGTGTAGAAGACGGCGATGATCGTGATCGCGATGAGGTCGTCGACGACGGCGAGGGTCAGCAGGAACGAGCGCAGCGCGCTCGGCAGGTGCGTGCCGATGACGGCGAGCACCGCCAGCGCGAAGGCGATGTCGGTTGCTGTCGGGACGGCCCAGCCACGGAGTATGCCGCTGAGCTCGCTCGCGCTGTCGCCCCGGCTCATCAGCGTGGCCGTGACGACGAACAGGATCGCGGGCAGCGCGACGCCGCAGACCGCGGCTGCGATGGGCAATGCCGCCTTGCGTCGGTCGGACAGGTCGCCCGCGACGAACTCGCGCTTGAGCTCGATGCCGGCGACGAGGAAGAAGACGGCGAGCAGCCCGTCGGCCGCCCACGTCCCCAGCGACAGGTCGAGGTGCAGGACATGCGGGCCGATGACGGTGTCACGCAGGGCGGCGTAACCGTCGCGCCACGGCGAGTTCGCCCAGATGAGGGCGGCCACGGCTGCGGCGAGGAGGATCGCGCCGCCGACGGTCTCGGCGCGCAGGAGGTCGGCGACGTAGCGGGCCTCACGCCAGCTGCCTCGGCCGAGCAGCCGGTTGCCGGCGCTGTCTCGAGGTGGTGTCGGCGGGGTCGTGGTGGGGTCGTAGTCGCTCACCTGGGGTCCCTTCGGGGGATGGGTCATGGGCCGCCGACCAGACTTCCCGGCACACCATGGCCACTCGCGTCGTCGCCGTGAGCCGCCCCGATTCTAGCGAGACGGCTGACGCAGCTCCTGTCGCGTTCCGGGAGCCGGACGTGGCGGCGGGACGAACTGCCCTCGAAGGGTGCGGCCTCAGCGCCGCCCGGGCTGGAACACACTGCGGCACGGTCAAATCGGACTAATTAGACATCGGTGGATTCCGAACGGTTGACAGCCGTAGATTGTGGCTCGGGAGGGGGGCTCCCGCATCTGGGTGAAGATTTTGGGGGTTTGACGATGAACGACAAGCCAGCAGGTTGGTACTACGTCGGCGACGGCACGCTGCGTTATCGCGACGACTACGGCTGGACCGAGTACTACATGGACACCAAGGACCCGCGGGCGCAGGACTGGCCGCCGCCGAAGCCCAAGACGCTGTTGCAGCAGCTGCGTGAGGACGAGGCCGCCAGGTCCGTTTCTGTCGGCCACCGTGGTCGCGTCTCGACGATCTTCGGCCGGAGACGCACGCGGCACTGAGAGTGCGCGCGACGAGCCGTTAGGGACAAGCGGGACTGTCGGCAACACCCGAACGATTCCAGATGGCCAACCGACCGCCCCCGGTGCTCAAATGTCCCCCGGCCTGTGTGGAGGGTCAGACGGCCTGGGCAAATGCGCGAATTGCGACGCCACGTCCCCGTAGGGGTTGCACAAGCGAAGCGATGCTGCTCGGCTCACATTTCGGCGTCCTGACTGCCCGTAATAGGGCATACCCGGTCATCGGGTCGTCGTTAGCCTCCCCACCGGTACCCAATGGATGGGAATCGCCGAAGTTATTGATTCCCCGGACACGGGGATCTCGCCAAGGCATGCTGGGCCGCGGTAGACGCCGAAAAGGGGAGCGTCTCCGGCTCTGGGGAGGGCACATGACGGCACAGGCGGACAGCGGGGTGGAGGTCCTCGTCGTGCGACCTGCTGCCATGAGGCCGGTCGACCGGCTGGCGGCTCTCGGCCGGCGGGCTCTCGCCGACAAGCGCGTGAAGTTCGTCCTCACCGGCGCGCTCAACACCGCCTTTGGCTTCGGGTGCTTCGTGGCCTACCAGTACCTCGTCGGTGTGCGTTTCGGCTACATGTGGACGCTCGTCCTCGCGCACATCACAACGGTCCTCTTCGCGTTCATGACGCACCGACGTCTCGTCTTCCAGGTGTCGGGCTCGGTGCTGCGCGACCTCTGGCGCTTCGAGTCGGTCTACCTCGTGGCACTCGGCATCAATGCAGTCCTGCTGCCCCTCGCCGTCGAGGTCGCGGGGCTGCCGGTTCTCGTCGCCCAAGCCGGCATCACGACGCTCAACGCGTTCGTCAGCTGGTTGGGTCACAGCCGCTTCAGCTTCCACCGCAACGAGGTCGCAGCGTGAGTGCGGAGCTGCCACGGCCCCTGGTCTCCATCGTCGTCCCGACGTACAACAACGCCGCGTTCGTCCGCGATACGATGCGCTCGATCCTGTCGCAGACGTTCGCCGACTTCGAGCTCATCGTCAGTGACCACTCGAGCACCGACGGCACGTGGGAGTTGCTCCATCCTTTCGCGTCCGACCCCCGCGTCCATCTCCTGCAGATGCCGCGCACGGACCATCCGCATGACAACTGGGACAACGCCACCCGAGCGGCAACCGGCAGATACCTGAAGCTCGTCTGCGGTGACGACCTCCTCGCGCCGGAGTGCCTCGAGCGGCAGGTGGCCGCGATGCAGTCACACCCCCGCGCGGTCATGGTCGCTTCCCGGCGGGACGTCGTTACGGCCAGGGGTGACATGGTGCTGCGGTCCTGGGGGCTGCCCAGGATGCTGGGCGAGCTCTCCGGACGGGCAGCCGTGCGACAGGCCGTGCAGTCGGGCACCAACACGTTCGGGGAACCTGCCTGCGTCCTCCTGTGCCGGTCCAGCCTCGAAGCGGTCGGGGGCTGGGACGGCACCCACTCGTACGTCCTCGACCAGCACACGTACTCCAAGGTGCTCATGCGAGGCACCTTCGTGGGTTTGGAGGAGCCGCTCGCGTCGTTCCGGCTGAGCGACAGCCAGTGGAGCCACGCGTTGGCCCGCAACCAGTACCGTCAGGTCGTGGCCTTCCACCGTGACCTCGCCGCCTCGTGTCCCGACCTGCTGTCTCGGACGGATCTCGCTCGAGGGCGCGCGAAGGCGAAAGCTCTTGCGTACGCCCGAAGGCTCGCCTACTTCTCGCTGGCCCGTGAGTTGCGTACGCCCCTGGCTCCGATCGAGCTACAGGTGTCGCCCCAGCCGGCTTCCGTCCCGGTCGCGGGCCTGGGCGCCGAATGAGCGGAGACACCGCAGCGCGTGACTACGCAGACCGGCTCGAGCATGCGCAGCGGGTGTGGTGGAAGCGTGTCATCCCCGTGCAACTGCCTTACCAGCTCCACCTGCGACGCCAGCGCCTCGGTCGCACCCTTGAGGTCGGATGTGGCATCGGTAGGAACCTCCGCACGCTCGGCCCGCGCTCGGTCGGGGTCGACCACAACGAGGCCGCTGTGGCGTATGCGCGGGGGCTGGGCTTCGATGCCATGACCGTCGACGCGTTCATGGCGAGCGACAAGGCCTCGCTCGAGGGCTACGACTCCATCCTGCTCGCGCACGTCGTAGAGCACATGGAACGGTCTGACGCCGAGGGCCTGCTTCGGACGTACCTCCCGTATCTGAGGCCGGGCGGCACCGTCTTCTTCATCTGTCCGCAGGAACGGGGCTATGCCTCGGACCCGACACACGTGTGGTTCGCTAGCGGGTCTGAGCTCGTCGACCTGGCCAGAGCCGTGGGGCTGAAGCCCGAGCGGTCGTGGAGCTTCCCGTTCCCGCGGCGCGCCGGCAAGGTCTTCATCTACAACGAGTTCTGCGTCAGGGCCGTGAGTGCCTGACGGGGCTTGGGCCCTACGGCACCTGCACGAGCTCTCGAGACACGATGAGGCAGTAGCGGATCCACCACCACTGAGCCGCGACGCCTATGACGGCGAACGCGATGGCAACTGCGATTCGCTGGCGCGGCCGGTCTTCAGGGACGCCAGCGCGAACCAGAGGCCAGAAGACGGGGATCGCGAGCATGTAGTAGCGGACGGCGCTCCAGTTCCAGTCGACGACAGCCAGCACGTAGACGATGTAGGCGATCGTCCATGCCCGCAGCATCGGCTCCTGCTGACCAACGGTGAAGAGCCATAGCAGCAGCAGAGCCCAAAGAGCTGCGATGACGGCGGCGGTGACGAAGCCACCCGGCACGTCGCTGTTCCGCTCCAGGAAGCGCGCGATCGGGGTCGCCCTCAACTCAGGGTTCCACGCCTGCTGCGTCAGGAAGTAGGCGCGGGGTTCTCCCGTGACGAAACCGACGATGATCGGCCAGATGACCCCGACGAGCCCGGCCCACGCCGCCAGAAGGGCGAGTGGGAGAGCCCGTCGCCGCGACAGCGCCCCCTGCCGCCAGAGGAGGTACGCGTAGAGCACGAGGGCAGGTGCAAACGCCACGGCAACCCCGCGCGTGAGCCCGAGAAGCAGGAGAGCGAGAGCCGCCCACCAGAAGCGCTCGCGGGTCACGCACGTGATCACCGTGAGGACGAACGTGAGGGCCAGACCCTCCGTGTAGCTGATCTGCATCACGGGTGCGCAGATGAAGGTGCTCATCGCCAGCACGGCGATGATGCCCCCGAGTCGGCCGTGTCGGCGAGCCACGAGTCGGTAGAGCAGGAGCATCGCCACGGCGCCCGCGATGAGCGAGACAGCCACCGAAGCGATGGGAAAGTCGAGCCGAGTCACGAACATGACACCGCGCACGACGTATGGATACAGCGGGAAGAACGCCCACGGGTTCTGTTTGACATTGCCAGACGCATCGGTCGGAAGTTCCGACGGGTAGCCGTGTGCGGCTATCTCCCAATACCACTGTCCGTCCCATCGGGTCACTGCCGTCAGGTAGCCGGGCGGCGCCGTGCCCGCGTCGGTGCCGAAGTGGCGCCCACCCAGCCCGACGAACTCCTCGAGCGTGAGCGATGAGCTGCTGGCTATCGCGATCATGGCCACGTTGATCAGGCGGGTCGTCAGGTAGATGGCGAGCGGCCAGAGCCACCAACGGCCCACGAAGGCCGTTGCTGCTGCGTCGGAGAACGGGACCGAGCGACCGGTTGTCTCGCTCGCGGAGCGCGGAAGCCGGTCGCCGACTTGCTGTCGAGCCATCTGGTGGGTCCCCGTTCGTGGCCTGGTCTGCGGCCGGAGCGCCGTTGGGGCACTCGCGGCGTCACGATATCGCGACGAATCGGACGTCGTCGTTCCTTTGGACGATTGGTGAGTCGGCTGGGTGACTCGGGAGGCCGAACGAGCCAGGAAGTGACGAATCGGACCTTTCGGAAATGCCCTTCGGAAGGTGACCCGACAGCCCTAGGGTCGGCCTCGGGGAGGCGGCGGGCGAGGGGCCAGGGTCGCGGTGGTCGTGGGCGGGCGCTCACGGGTTGGGGGAGTCATGAACGCTGGACCGAGTGCGCACCTGCGCTCGTTGACGAGTCTGCGCTTCGCCGCAGCCCTGCTTGTCGTGGTCTTCCATCTGTCATTGGTTGCACCCGGGCTGGGGGGTGTCGGACGTCTTGCGGCCGCCGGCTACGTCGGCGTCACCTTCTTCTTCGTGCTGAGCGGATTCGTGCTGACGTATTCGTGGGACATCGACGCCACCGCATCGCGCTTCTATCGACGGCGGTTCGCTCGCGTCTACCCCGTGCATCTGCTCTTCATCGCACTCGCGATGGTGCCGTGGAGTCCGCCGCCAAACTGGGGTGCCCTCCCTGCGAATCTCGCCCTGCTGCAGGCATGGTCGCCGGACGATCCCGTTGCGCGGTCCTTCTCTGGAGTCTCGTGGTCGCTGTCGTGTGAGTTCTTCTTCTACGCGACCTTCCCGTTGCTCGTGCGGTTGATCTGGCGCTGGGTCCGTCGTCCGCTCGTGGTCGGTGCAGTGTCCATCGCCGTCGCGCTCGCCGTTGGCGTCACGATGCAGCGTCACGACCCCGAGTTGGGTGCGTGGCTCTTTCACCTTCCCGCTTTCCGGATGGTCGAGTTCGTCGCGGGATCGCTGGCTGCCATGGCTATGACGCGTGGCTGGGTGCCGCGGCTGCGAGTGCGGTGGGCCGGCGTCTTCGTCGTCGTCTCCTACCTCAGCGTGCTCGTACTCCCCGTCGCCATCGGCTACCGCTTCGAGGATCGGTGGGCGTTGTCACTCGCGATGGTCCCGAGCCTCGTGATGCTCATCGCCGTCAACGCCCATGTTGACCTCGTCGGTGCTCCGTCACCGCTGCAGAGCCGGACTCTGGTGAGTCTCGGGCAGTGGTCCTTCTGCATCTACATGGCGCACCCGCTCGTCATGGGGTTCACCCAGCCGCTGCTCGTCTCCGCGGGAGTGTTCGGGTCGCTGCTCGGCTGCGCGCTGGTCGTGCTCGCCGTCGTCGGCGTCTCATTCGTGCTCCACGTCGTCGTCGAGCGCCCCCTCGAGCGACGACTGCGTGGTGCGGCTGATGTGCGCACCTCCGGCGCCACCGAGACCGAAGGCGTCGGGGAGTCCGTGCCGCTGGTCAGCCGGCCTTCGGTGATCGCGACCAACTAGTTGCGACGCAGAAGCACGTACGCGCCGACAAGCTGACGGGCGGTGAAGCCGTTGGCCACCGCCGCTCGTGCCTGTGGTGACGCGGGTGGAGCGACGACGACGTCCGCCCGGGCGAAACCGCGCGTTCCACCTGTCGCGTCGCCGTCCATGAAGGCGAGGTATGCCGTCTGGTCGGCGTGGTCGAAGGCGTCGAGCGGGTTGCTCACCCACACCAAGGCTCCCGCTGCGGCCATGGACTCGGCGAGTGGCTCGGAGACGAGCACCACGCCCCCGCGCGTGGCGGCAGCGAGCTGTGACGCCTCTGCATCGGCAGCGTGGAAGGTCGGAGCTCGGGCCGCGAGCAGGCCGGCAACCACCATCATGCCGGCGACGCAGGCCGCTGCGGGCGCCAAGTTGGCCCTGCGTGTCGGTGCCTCCTCTGGGCGCCGGTGCCGGGTCATCAGCGCCAGGGCTGCGGGGACGGCCAGGAACAGCAGAAGCCAGATGCCGTGGCGTGCGGCGACGAGGGTCGCCCCAGCGAAGCCAAGCGAAGCGGCATACTCCCAGAGTGGTCGACGGTGACGAAACGTCATGTACCCCAAGCAGGTCGCCGCCACCAGCAGCATGAGGTCGAACGGGTTGGACAGGCTGAGCCGGCTCCACATCCCGGAGTCGTCATTGGTGGCGGCACCGCCGAAGACACCGAGGTAGTAGTGCGGCGCCTGGAGTAGGCCGGGGTTGAGACAGGAAGCTGCGAGCGAGGCGAGTCCCACACCGACCGCCGTCCAAGGATCGAAGCGGAGGCGCGAGAAGGCCAGGTAGCAGCCGAGGACCGCGACGCCGACCAGTACTGCGCCGTGAAGGTTTCCCCACAGGGCGATGAGTGGGACGGTCGCCCAGATGAGCCTCGACGGGCGATCGTGCTCCAACCGCAGCAGGACGACCAACGCGGCATAGGGCACCAGCGACAACAGTTGTGCACGCGCGATGAGCAACGGTGCGGCGCCACCGACCAGGACAAGGAGCAGCACCGATACGAGGCCGATCACGTGCGCACCGCGACGCCGGGCGGACGAGACGAGGATCCAGAGGGTCCACACAACTACGACGACCTGTGCCGCGACGACGCCGAGGCTGCCTGCGACATGGATGAACGAGAAGAGCACCTGCCCGAGTGCCGTCGTGTTGACCCAACCCTGCGAGGGCGCAGCGGCGAACGGCACGCCTGCCGGAATCTGGCGATCGGCGCGGATCGTGTCACCGAGAGCGCTCAGCCACAGGGCATCGGAGCCGACCACGGACAGCCAAGCGATCACACAAGCCACCACACCTAGAGCGACCACGACGAGCGTTGACGTGGAAGCGGCTCTGCGTGTGTGCGCATGGCGTTCACCCGCGGATGTCCTGGTCATGATGCCCCAACTCGGCTCAATGGTGAGCGACGCAGGTCCGAAACGGCGGTGGCGGCAGACGTCACCAGGAGCCCGATGGCCACCCACAGGTAGGCATACGCGAAGAGGAGCTGACCGGCTGTTAACGGTCCCGTTTCCGGGACGGCCCACATCGGGGCCACGTAGAACACCAGCGCGATCAGGGCCGCAGTGATGCGGCTCCCCGCGTGGACAAGGGCGACGAGTGCGGGCACGACCCAGACCCAGTGATGTGTCCAGGAGATCGGCGAGAGCAACAGTGTGGCTCCTGCCAGACTGAGGGCGACGCTGGCCCAGTTGCCTCGTCGGCCGAGGAGAGCTGCCGTCGAGAAGGCCAGCACTCCCGACGCAGCGATCGCGATCCACAGCGCCCCAGTCGGCGCCTCAGGCGCGACGCGCGACACAAACGAACGCACGGACTGGTTCACGGGTGAGAAAGCCAGGTCGCCGAAACGATCGAACTTGTCGAAGCCTCCCAACCAGTACCTGTGCGAGGAGCCTGACGCTGCAAGCCAGCCCACGGCGAGAGTTGCCGCGCCAGTGGTGATCGCGAGGACGGTTCCACGCCAGTCGCGGCGAAGGACGAGATAGAGGACGAAGACCGCGGGCGTGAGCTTGATCCCTGCCGCGAGCCCGATCAGGACACCCCGGAAGCGCGCCGGCATGAGATAGAGATCAGCGAGTACGAGCCCCATGAGAATGATGCCGATCTGGCCGAGGACCAGAGTACGGACGACAGGCTCGAGGGCCAGACCTGCCGCCCCGAGCAGGATCGTCGTGGTCCAGCGAGCACCGAGGGCCCGCCGGATGGCAACGAGGCTCACGACGTAGGCGACGAGGGTCGCCATGGTGAAGACGACCTTCGACACGGATAGCCCGACGATGCCGAGTGGCACGAACGCGACGGCGGCGAACGGAGGGTAGTTGAAGGCGAGGACGCCTGGTCTTGGCGCATAGACGTCGACACCCTCGAGAACTGACACACCGCCGTAGTAGAAGTCGGTGAGATCAACGAAATTCCATGTGGCAGAGGCGCTCCAGCGGACATAGAGGGCGGCGCCCACGACCATCCAGCCGACGACGACCCCGGAACCGGGCGGTGGCCGCAGGCGGCGTTTGGCTGCGATGGGCGTGCCCTGGGCCGCCATACATATTCTCCACTTCTGGTTGCTCAAGTCCGACTGCACGTGTCCAGAACGGGGTTCTCGGATTTCCGATCATGCGAGCGCAGGATGTCTCCAACCGTGCCATCTCTCCCTGTCCGAAAGGCGCAGATTGGGAAGGTGTTGTGAAGTTCAAGCATTTTCAAGACACGCTGTCGGCGCCCGCCTACTCTTCCGATCAGCGGGGGGCACATTCGGGTGGCCCTGCATCACTGGGAGGAACCCTTCACCATGACCAAGATTGCTGCCAAGGTCCAGACGCTGCTCAACAAGGAGCGCGGCGCGACCGCCGTCGAGTACGGCCTGATGGTTGCCCTGATCGCTGTCGTGATCATCGCTGCTGTCTCCCTGCTCGGCAACAACCTGTCGACGACGTTCAACAACGTCGCCGCCAAGGTCTGAGCATCGACCGCGGGTGCGAGGCCGGGGGTACGGCTTCGCACCCGTGACTCGCTCGTGGAGGGGTCCTACGAGCTCCAACTCACACAGTTCGGGCGTAGCGCCTCATCACCAGGGAGAGAATCAATGACCAAGCTTGCTGCCAAGATCCAGAGCCGACTCGCTTCCGAGCGCGGCGCGACCGCCGTCGAGTACGGCCTCATGGTCGCCCTGATCGCCGTCGTGATCATCGCCGCCGTCTCGCTGCTCGGCAACAACCTGTCGACGACGTTCAACAACGTCGCCGCCCAGGTCTGACACTTCGTACGACGTCCACGCCGGGGGGCCACGGACGAAACCGCACAACTTTGGGGAGGGCGATCTGGCATGGCCAGAACTGAGCGCGGCGCATCGGCCGTGGAGTTCGCGATCGTCCTCCCCGTGCTGTTCCTGCTGATAGCGGCGATCGTCGACTTCGGACGCGCGTACTTCTACCAGATCCAGCTGGCCAACTCGGCGCGCGAAGGCGCACGGGCGGCTGCGGTCGGCACGCTGACCACGACCGAGATCCAGGACCGAGCGAAGGCGGCCATCGGCGGCATTCCGGTCGCTGACCTCAGCTTCCCGGGCATGGTCACCTGCGGCACCACCAACGCGTCCGTCACTGTGCAGGCAAGCTTCCAGTGGCTGGTCATGGGGCCGGCCATTCGGATCGTCGGTGGCACCTGGGGTGCCAGCAACGTCCTCTCGTCGACGGCGGTGATGAAATGCGGCGGTTGAGCAAGATGCGTGGCATTCGACGGGACCGGGGCGCCACGGCCGTGGTTGCGGCTCTGGTCGTCACGTTCATTGCCATGCCAGCGATGGCCCTGAGCGTGGACATGGGCAACATCATGTTCGAGCGACGCCAGCTGCAGAATGGGTCGGATGCAACATCCATGGCCCTCGCCCAGATGTGCGCCAACGACGTCACCACGTGTAACGCCACCACGAGCGTTACCTCGTTGAACGCGTTGGCGAGCGCCAACGCGATCGACAACGCCTCGCAGCTGAACACCGCGATCGGGACAAACGGTCAGTGCGCGAGGCCACCGACGGGCGTCACCTTCACTGGCATGCCAGCGTGTGCCTCGTCGACGGCCACTGCAGCGCAGAAGACCGCGGCCCTCAACAACCTCGGGCTGTGCCCTCCGCTCAGCGACTACTTCGTCTCGGGTGCTGGCAAGGACCTGGGGTACGTCGAGACCAGTGTCCAGACCAAATCCAGCGCCACAGACAACACGATCCTGCCGAGCATCTTCTCCCAGGCACTGACGGGGGGAGCACGCGACACCGCATGTGCTCGTGCTGCCTGGGGTCCTGGGGGCCCGAGCAGCCTCACCGTGTTGCCCTTGGCGATGTCCGAGTGTGACTGGGCGGCCCAGGTGGGCTACCCGTCTGCCACGAACTATCCGCCTGGACCATCAGGCACGTGGCCCGGCTACTCCAACACTGACGCCCGACCCGACTGGCCGGCCAGTGAGAACACGATCTACTCCAAGGGCAACGACACGACGTGCGACACGTCGAGCCCGGGCGGCACGGCTCCGGGTGGTTTCGCCTGGCTCGACGGGCTGCTCAGTGCCTGCACCGGCGCTGTGAGCGACAGCGCCTGGATCCACGGCAACACGGGAGCCGACGGTTGCGACGCCTCCGTCTTCGACCCACTGCGTGGCACGGTCATCTACGTGCCGGTCTTCGACTGCATGGCGGCCAGCAATCTGGCGCGTGAACCGATATCCACTGACAACTGCAATGCCGGATCGGGAAACAACACGTGGTACCACATCTCCGGTTTCGCCGCCTTCTACCTCAGCGGCTGGCGGCTCACGAAGGGTGACCAGGTCAGCATCAGGCCGCCGAACGCCCTTTGTGGCAGCAGCAACTCTCAACGTTGTCTGTCCGGATGGTTCCTCAAGGACCTCATCCCGACTGGGGACTTCGTGCCTCCCACACCGACCAATCCGAACTACGGCGTCACGATCGTGAAGCCGGCTGGCTGACACCAGACGCAAAGCCAAGAATTTCTTCTCTGGGGGGATCTCCGCATGAACCGTCGCATTCTCGCCATCGTCGTGGCGTTGGCACTCGCCATCGGTGGTGGCGCGCTCGTCATCATGTATGCGCGCAACGCCGACGCCCGGGCCATCGCCGAGGCGTCGCCGACGCCCGTCTGGGTGGCTCAGCAACCCGTCCCGGCGGGCACGACCCTTAAGGACGCTCAGCGGACCGGGCTCATCGCCCAGACCGCCGTCAGCGCGAAGGCGGTCCCGGTCGGGGCCCTACAGGAGATCAACGCCGACAACAACGCCCTGCTCGCGACGTCCGACATCCCAGCTGGCGAGTACCTCCTCGCGGCTCGCTTCGGGACGACGCCCGCGGGCACGAAGGCGATCGAGGTGCCGACCGGGATGCTGGCCGTGTCTGTCGCGCTCACCGACCCAGCTCGAGTTGGCAAGTTCGTCACGCCGGGATCGCACATCGCGCTCTTCCAGACCTACAAAATCAAGGACCTCAGGGACACGCCGGAGGCCAAGATCCTCAACGAGAACGACGTCAGTGGCACGAGCCTCCTCCTGCCTGACGTCCTTGTGATCGCCATGGGTGATGCGCCACTCGCCGGTCAAGCTGCGGCCGCTCCAGTCGAAGGCCAGCCGGCCACCGCCGCGGGGGCGAGCGGTGGCTACCTGGTCACCGTCGCGGTCAAGCCGACGGATGCCGCCATCCTCATCCACGGGATCAACCGCCGCACGCTGTACGCGGGCCTACGGGGCTCGGATGTCAAGATCGACCCGTCGACCGAGGTCACGGACCTCCAGCTGCGAGATGCGGTGACCGGCCAATGACGATCCTCTGGGACTACGACCCGGCCGCGGTGGACACCTACCGCTTCGCCCTCGGCGGCGACGCGCTCCACCTCAACTCGGCGCCGCGCGTGAGCCGCGCCCTCGAGGAGGACCGCAACCAGTCACTCGTCGTCATCGGGCCCGACATCGACCTCGACTCGGCGTGTGAGCTCGCCGAGCGCGAGCGGATCGACCGTCCGGAGCTCGGCGTCATCCTGCTCCGCCACCGCCTCGACGTGACAGCGCTCGCGCAGGCCCTGCGCAGCGGCGTCCGCGAGGTCGTCCAGGCCGACGACCAGACGGCGCTCGCCGACGCGGTTCGCCGGTCAGTTGCGCTGACGCAGCAGCTCAGCGGCCACGGGACCACAGTCGGAGGGCGTGACGGCAAGATCATCACCGTCTTCAGCGCCAAGGGCGGCGTCGGCAAGACGACGATGTCGACCAACCTCGCCGTCTATCTCGCCTCCGTCGGAGCCAAAACGCTTCTGGTCGACCTCGACCTCATGTTCGGCGACGTCGCGATCAGCCTCCAGCTCCAGCCGCATGGCTCGGTGCGAGACGTCGTCGCCATGAGCGGGCACCTCGACGACCAGGGCGTCCAGTCGGTGGTCACACGTCACGAGGAGAGCGGACTCGACGTCATAGCGGCGCCGGCAGACCCGGCCGACGCAGACCGCGTCCCGTCACACGTCATCATCGAACTTCTCCGCGTCGCGCGCGGACAGTACGACTATGTCCTCGTCGACACGCCGCCGTCGTTCACCGAGCACGTCCTCGCGGCCTTCGACGTCAGCGACCTCACGGTCCTCATCGCGACGCTGGACATCCCCGCGGTCAAGAACCTGCGCATCGCGATCAACACCCTCGACACGCTCGGCGCTTCGCGGGAGGCACGCACGATCGTGCTCAACCGCTCCGACGCCAAGGTCGGCCTCAAGCCCGACGACGTCGAGGCCGCTCTCAAAGCGCCCATCTCGGCGAACGTGCCCAACAGCCTCACGGTGCCGGCCTCGGTCAACCGCGGCGTCGCGCTCGTCCTCGACGACCCGCGCAACCCCGTGTCACTCGCGATCCGCGACCTCGCCGACCACGAGATCCGCCGCCGGTTCGGCGAGGACCTGCAGAACGGCGCCAAGCGCAGCTTCGGACTCTTCGGGAGCAAGAGATGAGCAACCTCGCCGACCGCCTCGAGCGGGCCCGCCAGTCGACGCAGATCAACGAGCCCGCGCCGAGCACCAACGGACAGGTCCGCATCACGAACGGCGCTGCACCCGTGCGCCGCCGCGGCGTCGACCCCTTTGCCGGCGTCAAGGAGCGCGTGCACCAAGCCCTTGTCGCCTCGCTCGGCCCACGGCTCTACGACCCCAACCTCAGCGAGAGCGAGCTCGCGTCACAGGTGCGCACCACGCTGCAGGAGGTCATCGACTCCGAGCAGACGCCGCTCTCGCACTCCGACCGCACCCGTATCGCCCAGGACGTCTCCGACGACATCCTCGGCCACGGTCCTCTCGAGCCATACCTGCGGGATGCAGAGGTCTCCGAGATCATGGTCAACGGCGCCGAGGACATCTACATCGAGCGCGCCGGCAAGATCTTCCCCGTCGACGCCCGCTTCTCCGACGAGAGCCACCTGCGTCGCACCATCGACAAGATCGTCGGCCGCGTCGGTCGTCGTGTCGACGAGTCGAGTCCCATGGTCGACGCCCGTCTGCCTGACGGTTCGCGTGTCAACGCCGTCGTGCCGCCCATCGCGCTCGACGGGTCCATGCTGACGATCCGTAAGTTCTCGGCCGACCCGTTCACCGACCGCGACCTCATCTCGTTCGGCACGTTCACAGAGAACGTCCGGGACTTCCTCAGCGCCTGCGTCAAGGGCCGACGCAACATCATCATCAGCGGCGGCACCGGCTCGGGCAAGACGACGACCCTCAACGTGATCAGCTCCTTCTTGCCCCACGACGAGCGGATCGTCACCATCGAGGACGCCGCCGAGCTCCAGCTGCAGCAGCAGCACGTGCTTCGACTGGAGGCCCGTCCGGCCAACATCGAGGGTCGCGGCCTGGTCTCCATCCGCGAGCTCGTCAAGAACACCCTGCGTATGCGTCCCGACCGCATCATCGTCGGTGAGATCCGAGACGGCGCAGCGCTCGACATGCTGCAGGCCATGAACACCGGTCACGATGGCTCCATCACCACGGTCCACGCCAACACGCCCCGAGACAGCCTCGCCCGACTCGAGACGATGGTGCTCATGGCCGGCGTCGAGCTCCCCGTCCGCGCCATCCGCGAGCAGGTGGCCGGCGCCGTCGACCTCATCGTTCAGCAGTCGCGCCTCAAGGACGGCACGCGCCGCATCGTCGCGATCTCCGAGGTCGTCGGTATGGAGTCGGACGTCATCACGCTCCAGGACATCTTCACCTTCAACTACGGCGCCGGCCGTGACGAGAACGGACGCTTCCTCGGCGGCCTCATGCCGACGGGTATCCGCCCGAAGTTCACCTCAGACCTCGCCGACGTGGGTGTCGAGCTGCCCGTCAACCTCTTCTCACGGTCGGCGCTGTGAGCCCTTCGACCCGTCGTCTCGTCACCGGTTTGACCGCCCTCGTGGTCGGTCTGGTGGTCCTGCCTGCCGGGATCGCGAGGGCCGACGACGTCTCCGTGGGGCTCAGCAATGTCAAGGCGACCTCGTCGGGCTCGGGCTCGACCGTCACCGGCGTCATCACGCTGCGCAGCAAGGAGGACGTGCAGCTCGACCCCAAGACACTGAAGTTGAAGGTCGACGACGAGCCGTTCCCCGCGACCGTCAAGCAGGCCGCCAAGCTCGACCGGCGGGCGATGCTCGTCATCGACACGAGCGGCTCGATGGGTGCCCAGGGCATGTCGACGGTGCGCAAGGCGTCGGCGACCTACCTCAAGACGGTGCCGACTGACGTCAAGGTCGGGATCGCCTCCTTTGCCAACACCGCGGGCGTCGATCTGGCGCCGACCGTCGACCGAACTGCAGCCCAGCGGGTCATCAATGGCCTCGACTCGCGCGGCGACACGAGCCTGTATGCCGCCATGCAGAGTGCCGCAGCCGCGCTGAGCGGGACGGGAGACCGGAGCATCGTCCTCCTCAGCGATGGTGCCGACACCGTGGCCGACAACAAGGCTCTCGCCCTCAAGAACGCGGTCGCGAAGCTCAAGGCCGGTGGCATCCGCGTCGACGTCGTGCGTTTCAACACGAACGACCCCGAGGCGACGAAGGCTCTTCAGGCGTTCGCCGACACCAACGGCGGGACCGTCGTGGCCGCCGACAACACGGCCGGCGTGAGTGCTGCGTTCGCGGCGTCGGCGCAGGCCCTCAACCGCCAGGTCCAGTTCTCGTCAGCAATCCCCAAGCCGCTCAACGGTCTTCACCGTTACGAGATCTCCGGCGTCGCCGGCAGCACCGTCTTCGGTTTCGCGCGGGAGGTCACTTTCGCGGCGCCGGCGACGGCGCCGAGGCCTTCTGGGTCGCCACCCGCGCCGGTCGCGGCCCCCGCGCCCCAGGCCGCGGGCCTCAGCCTGGGACCGGTCCCGATCACGGACCGTACGCCCTTCATCGCGGGTGGCCTGCTCGCGCTGGCCCTCTTCGTCGTGCTCTCAACATCGCTCATGCCGACGCTCCAGACCAAGCGCGAGCGCCGCGTCGCCTCGATCGACTCCTACGTCGTCGGCGACACGGTGACGCTCTCGCGCCAGGAGATGAAGGCCGCGCAGAGCACCATCACGGCGCAGCTGCTCGACATGGGCGACCGCGTCATGAAGGACCGCAAGTCGACGAGCAAGACGATGGCTCTCATCGAGCGAGCCGACCTGCCCTTCCGGGCAGGGGAGTGGCTCGTGCTCCGCGTCGTTGCCGTCATCGTCGCCATGGCTCTGGGCCTGGTCCTCGCAGGGCAGGCGAAGGTCGTCGGCCTCATCTTCGGCGCGGTCCTCGGCGTGCTGATCATGCCAATCGGGCTGCGCTTCGCCGCCTCTCGACGGGCCCGCAAGTTCGAGGCCCAGCTGCCGCAGATCCTTCTCCTGATCTCGACGAGCCTCCGCAGTGGTTTCGGACTCCCGCAGGCCCTCGACGCCGTGGCCCGGGATGCCGCCGAGCCTGCGGGCAAGGAGTTCAGCCGAGCCCTCGCAGAGACGCGCATCGGCACCGACATCTCGGATGCCCTCGAGCGGGTGGCCGACCGCATGGAGAGCACCTCGATGCACTGGACGGTCATGGCGATCCGCATCCAGCGCGAGGTCGGCGGCAACCTCGCCGACACGCTCCGCACGACCGCGGGCACGCTCCGGGAGCGGGAGTCGCTCCATCGGCAGGTCGCTACCCTCTCCGCCGAGGGTCGGCTATCGGCCTACATCCTCGTGGCGCTGCCCATCTTCATCTTCGTCTACATGACGCGCGTCAACTACGAGTACGTCAGCCTCCTGTGGACGACGACCGTGGGTCTCTTCATGTGTGTCGGTGGACTCATCTCCCTTGGTGTCGGCATCGTCTGGATGCGTCAAGTCGTGAAGATCGAGGTGTGACGTGAACCTGAACCCCGTCTACGTCGCCGCGGGCCTCTTCGCAGTCGGTGTCCTCGTGGCAGTGCTGAGCGTCAGCTTCAGCAGTGGTGAGCCACGTGGTGTGGCCAAGTCCCTCATGCTTATCGACGCCTCGGTCGACCGTCGTGAGGTCGTCACGACCGACCTTGCGGCCAAGGACCGGCTGGTGGCACCCATCCTCGAGCGCACGAAGGGTCTGGCCCGAGCGCTGTCGCCGGGAGGCGCGGACGACCGATACACGAAGCTTCTTGACCAAGCGGGCAACCCCGCGGGCTGGACCGTCGAGCGCATCCTCGGCATCAAGGGCGCGGCCCTCCTGATCGGTGTCGTCCTCGGGGCCTTCTACGGCAAGTTCCAGCTGCCCAATGCCCTCCTTTTCGCCGTGATCGGCGGTGCCGCCCTCTTCTTCCTCCCAGACCTGCTCATCAAGAATGTCGCCCTGCGCAGGCAGGAAGAGACGAGTAAGAGCCTGGCCGACGCTCTCGACATGCTCAGCGTCTGCGTCGAGGCCGGGCAGGGATTCGACTCAGCGCTGCTCCAGGTGGCGCGAAACGTCAAAGGCCCGATCTCCGGCGAGTTCGCCCGCGTCCTGTCCGAGATCCAGATCGGCAAGTCGCGCGGCGAGGCCTTCAGCTCGATGGGCGACCGGGTCACCCTGCCCGAGGTGAAGAACTTCATCACCGCCCTGGTCCAGGCTGACCGTCTCGGTCTGCCTATCGCGGGCGTCCTGCGCGAGCAGACCGTCAACATGCGCCTCGTCCGTCGCCAGAAGGCGGAGGAGAAGGCCCAGAAGGTCACCATCAAGATCCTCTTCCCGCTGATGTTCTGCATCTTGCCGGCGCTCTTCATCGTCATCATCGGCCCAGGCGGCATCCGCATGATGCAGGCCTTCAGCGGCGGCTGACCGACACCGTGGCCGTTGTCACGGACCCGAGGCCCGGTGCGGCCCAAGATCACGGGCCGAGCTCACCGGCGGCTCGGCTCGGCTGGCTCCTGCCCGCCCTGGTCCTTGCACTGTTCGCCCTCAAACCGCTCGGACCGCTCAAGGACCCAGACGCGTACTGGCACATCGTGGCTGGCGAGCACCTCACGCAGACAAGGCAGTTCGTCCTCGATGACCCCTTCGGCGCCGCGACCGAGAAGGTGTGGATCCTCAACCAGTGGCTGCCCGAGGTGCTCATGCACGGGGCGCACGCGGCATACGGCCTCCCTGGCATCGCATGGCTGCTCTGCCTCGGCTCGCTGCTCGTCGGCGTCGCTGTGTATGCCGCGTGCCGGCGCCGTTCGTCAGCCCTCGTCTCGGCTCTCGTTCTGGCGGTGACCTTCGTCGCCCTGAGCGGGAGCCTCTCGCCCAGACCCCAGCTCGTCACGTTCGCTCTGGCAGCGGTCACGACGAGCGCGTGGCTCCTGACCCGCGAGGACGGACGTGCTCGCTGGTGGCTTGTACCGCTCACCTGGCTCTGGGCGTGCAGCCACGGCATGTGGTTCATCGGTCCCGTCCTCGGTGGCGTTGTCGTGGTCGGGATGTTCCTCGAGCGACGCCTCTCCCTTGGCGAGGCGGCGCGGCTCGCCGCGGTGCCGGTGCTCTCAGTGGCCGTCGGTGCCTTGACGCCTGTGGGACCTCGACTCTTCATCTCGCCCTTCCAGGTGAGTGGTGTGACCGGGCTGATCAACGAGTGGCAGGCCCCGGGCCTGACTAGCCCGGGGATGCTCGCGGCGTTGCTGCTCGTAGCCGTGGTGGTCGTGGACCAGGTCGTCCGCGGCCGTGGGGAGTGGACGGTCGCGCTGCTTGCTGTCCTGGGCCTGGTGCTCGCAGTCACGTGGTCCCGAACCACCGGGCTTGCCGCGGTCGTGCTGGCGCCGTTGGCCGCCCTGGCACTCCAACGACTGGCCCGACAGAACGGCTCCGCCGTCCCGCGCAGTGAGCGGCTCGCGGTGCTGCTCTCGAGCGGCCTGAGCCTCGTGCTGGCGGCCGTCCTCGCCCCGGTGGCTGCGGCTTCGCCCGGGATCGGACCGAACGGGCTGGACGCCGCGCTCGACCGGCTCCCTGCCGGCACTGTCGTGTGCAACGACCAGGCTGACGGTGGGTGGCTCATGCTCCGCCATCCCGGACTGCGTCCCACGATGGACACCCGCGTCGAGCTCTACACCGTGGAGCGCATCAGGACCTACCTCGGCTTCGTCGCCGCCGAGCCGGGTTGGCAGGACTATGCCGCCCAGGTCGGCTGCACCCATGCCGTCCTGCCATCAGACGCCTCCGTCGTTCCAGCCATGCGTGCCTCCGGCGTCTGGCACCTTGTGAGCCAGACGGCCGACTACGTCCTCCTGGAAGAATGAGGCGCGGCCGACAGATCGCGCGTCGACCCTGAGCGGGTCCCATTCGTGACCATTTGGGATGTTATCGAATCTCCTTGATACCAAAGGATTTCGCGTTCATCTGTCACGTTGTCGTGGCTCGTGCACGCTGGCCCCATGCCAGTTAGGGGGAGCGGGGGAGCCGAGCGACTGCACGTGGGTCTCACTGGGGGTGACAACGCCCTCAACGCCCTGCGCCTCGTTCTCGCATCGATCGTGATCCTGGAGCACTCCTACTCGCTGGTCCACGGTCCGGGTGGACCGATGCCGTATGCCGGTGGCTTCGCGGTGGACGGATTCTTCGCCATCTCGGGCTTCCTCATCACCGGAAGTCGCACGAGGATGGGCATGCGGCCATATCTCTGGCGAAGAGCCCTACGGATCGTGCCCGCCTACTGGGCGGTTCTCCTGTTCACCGCTCTGGTCGTGGCGCCCGTCTCCGCAAAGATCACGAGCTCCCCGTATGCATGGGACGAGGCGGGCAAGTACGTCACATGGAACTCCATGCTCGTCACGCCGATCCTCGGCATCGGCGGCAGCCCGCACGGCGTCCCCTACGCGGGTCTGTGGAACGGGCCGCTCTGGACGCTCACTTTCGAGGCCGGCGCATACCTCTTCTTCGGACTCCTCGTGGCTTTGCCTGGCTTCGGGGCGCGCACTGCATCCCGCATTCTGATCGGTTTGTCCGTGCTGACGACGATGCAGTTCGGCGCGGGAGTCGCGCCACGTTTCGACCCCGACCTGGCCCGCCTCTGGGCCTTCTTCGCGGCGGGGGTGCTGCTGTGGTTCATCCGCGAGCGGCTGCCGTCGTCGCCATGGATGGCGGTTGCCGCCGCCGGCGTCGTGACTGGGTGCTTGGCGTCCAACCACACGCTCTACCTCGCTGTCGCCCCCTTGCCGCTCGCGTTTGCCCTGCTCTGGCTCGGTGCGCGTCTGCCGCTACGCGTCGGCACGCGTCACGACATCTCATACGGGCTGTATCTCTTCGCCTATCCGCTCCAGCAGCTGATGATCATCGCTGGGGTCGCAGCATCAGTCGGCTCGGTCTGGTTCGCGGTGTTGTCCGTCGCCATCACCGTGCCTGTCGCATGGGCGTCGTGGCTGCTCGTCGAGCGGCCGTCGATGCGACTGCGTCGCTTGGTCCCCGTTGGTGGGCGGCCCACTCCCGTCGTCCCCCTCGAGACGGTCGCGCCGGCTCAGTAGCGGAGGTGTCGCAGGTAGCGCTCTGGCGCTTCGAGGAAGCGGCGGTGGTGGTCGACGACGTCGAGGTCGTCCCAGGCCCGCTCGTGGATGCCGTCCTCGTCGAACTCGAGGATCAGCGCACCGGGCAGGCTCGCCACGACGGGCGAGTGGGTCGCGATGAGGACCTGCACGCCCGGCTGCGAGACGAGCTGGATCAGGGCCCCGACGAGCGCGAGCTGTGCGTGGAACGACAGTCCGGCCTCGGGCTCGTCCATGACGAAGAAGCCCTCACCGGTGAAGCGGTCCGAGTTGAGCATCGCGAGGAACGACTCTCCGTGGCTCAGCTCGTGGAAGCGCGGCTCGGGGCGACGCGACGGGTTGTCCTCGAGGTAGGTGAACAGGCCGTGCATCGTCTCGGCGCGCAGGAAGTAGCCCCATCTCGAGGCGCCCGCACCCCGCTCCAGTGAGATCGACTGTGACAGAGGCGACTCCGTCGGGCGCGTGGCGTGCAGGGCGCCCGTCGAGCCGCCTTCGGGAGCGAGGCCGTATGCCACCGCGACCGCTTCGACGAACGTGGACTTCCCGGTGCCGTTCTCACCGACGACGATCGTCGCGGGTGCGAGGTCGAGGCCTCCGTCGAGGACGTGCGCGATCGGGGCCAGAGTCGCCGGCCACTGTGTGGGGGTGAGCGTGGCGTCGGTCGACCGTCGCACGCGCCGCACCGGCAGTGGTGCGGTCAAGTCGTCCCCCATGTGCCGACCCTACGAGAAGGTCGGGGGCGCGGGCCGGAGCGGACGGCATACGCCATCGCTCAGCCGTGGTCCTGCTGGGCCGCCCACCATGCCGCGGCGGACGCTCTGCCGCGGCGACCCGACTGCTCGTAGACGGAGCTGAGGTGCTTGCGCACGGTGCGCTCGGTGATGCCGAGCCGGCGGGCGATGCGCAGGTTGGTCCACCCGGCGGCAGCGAGGCTCAGCACCTCCGCCTCGCGCTGGGTGGGGCGGTAGGCGGCGCAGAGGGCGGCGATCGGCGCCAGGTCCTCGCTGAGGGAGCCGCAGCTCAGCGCCATCCCGTCGTCGCTGAGCACCGCGATGGCTTCGTCGAGCGCGGCCCGGAACGCCAGCGCCGCCACGAGTGGGCGCTGGATCGCCTCGAGCAGCAGGAGGTCCTCCGTGCTGAAGTCGACGGTGCCGCGGTGGGCGCCGAGGAACACGACGTCGGTCGCGGAGCTGTGGAGCATGATCGCCACCGGGTATCGCCCGCCGACGTGTCCGTGCATCCGCTCGTAGACGTCCGTGTGCCAGAAGTCCCTGATCGGGACGAGGTCGCTGACCCGGACCGCTCCGGCGGTCGAAAGCACGGGGATCGCCGGGTGCCGGTCGGCGACCTCGGCGGCGAGGCGACCCATGGCCGGCGTGATCGGGGCCGAACCGGCGACATCCACCGACACGTCGATGCCCTGGCCGGTCCGACGTAGGCGGGTGAGCCCCACGCCCGTGTCGGCTCGGAGGACCTCGACGACGGCGGGCAGCAACGGCAACAAGGGCTCGCCGCGCGCGGCAGCCACAGCGAGGTCTCGCGCCACGCTGGCGGACGCCACCTGTCGACTGAGCACCATGTCTCCTCCTCCAACGAGGGCGAGTGCCGCCGCCGTCAGCCGAAGCCCTGCGAAGAGCCGAGCGCGGTCGCCGTCAAGGTGTCTGAAACGACACTCGACAGTGATCCGCTCCGGCCTTCAGAATGGCACGACGAGGGTGGGGGTTGGACGAGTTCGTGGAGGTTCGTCGGCGTTCAGGGAGCCGGGGCCCGGCACGGGCTGACGGAACGGCAGGGTGTGCTGCACAGGGGGGAGCGCACCGTGCGCCGTCGGGAGCCCCTCGACCGAGCGCTCCGCTGTCAACGGCCGGACGGTGGGACCTGAGACCGAAGGCCGACGAGGCCGCTCGGTGGGGTCAGTCGCGCGGGCCCTTGCGGTACGGCTTGGACTGCGCCGGCCGGCTGCCGCGCTCCTGCGACTCGCTCAGCTCGATGAGCTGGCCCGAGATGCGCGTCGAGCGCAGCTTGTCCCACGTGCCGGGCGGGAGGGTCGCCGGCAGCTCGACGAGCGAGTGGTCGGCGCGGATGTCGATGTGCCCGAAGTCCTGGCGCCCCAGACCACCCTCGTTGGCGAGGGCGCCGACGATCTGGCGCGGCTCGACCTTGTGTCGTCGGCCGACCGCGATCCGGTACGTCGCCATCGGGCCGGACGTGCCGCGCCTCGGTCCCCGGTCGCCTCGGTCTCCGCGGTCGCTCCGGTCGTTGCGACCCGGCCGACCTCCGCGGTCACCGCGGTCGTCACGACGGTCGCGCGGGCCACGGTCGTCGAACGTCCGTGCGGCACGGACCGGATCGGGGTCGAGCAGCATCGGCTCGTCACCCTGGAGCACGACGGCCAGGGCCGCGGCGACGTCCGCCTCGGGGACGTTGTGCTCGTTGACGTAGTGGGCGATGACGTCGCGGAAGAAGTCGACCTTGTCGGTCGAGAGGGCCTCGGTGATGGCGTCGTCGAACCGGGTGAGACGGGTCGCGTTGATGTCGTCGACCGTGGGCAGGTTCATCGGGGTGAGCGACTGGCGGGTCGCCTTCTCGATGGCCTTGAGCAGGTGGCGCTCGCGCGGGGTGACGAACGAGATGGCGTCACCGCTGCGGCCGGCCCGGCCGGTGCGCCCGATGCGGTGCACGTAGGACTCGGTGTCGGTCGGGATGTCGTAGTTGACGACGTGGCTGATGCGCTCGACGTCGAGCCCGCGGGCCGCGACGTCGGTGGCGACGAGGATGTCGAGCTTGCCGGACTTCAGCTGGTCGACGGTGCGCTCGCGCTGGTTCTGGGCGATGTCGCCGTTGATCGCCATCGCCGAGAAGCCTCGGGCCCGGAGCTTCTCCGCGAGCGTCTCGGTCTCGTTCTTGGTGCGGACGAAGACGATCATCCCCTCGAAGTTCTCGACCTCGAGGATGCGGGTCAGGGCGTCGACCTTCTGCGGGTAGCTCACCGTGAGGTAGCGCTGCGTGATGTTCGGCGCCGTCGACGTCGTCGTCTTCACGGTGATCTCGACCGGGTCCTGGAGGTACTTCTTCGAGATGCGCCGGATCTGCGCGGGCATAGTCGCGGAGAAGAGCGCGACGTGCTTGTCGTCCGGGGTGTCGGCGAGGATCGTCTCGACGTCGTCGGCGAAGCCCATCTTGAGCATCTCGTCGGCCTCGTCGAGGACGAGGAAGCGCAGCTCGCTGAGGTCGAGCGTGCCCTTCTCGAGGTGGTCCATGATGCGGCCGGGGGTGCCGACGACGATGTGGACGCCGCGGCGCAGCGCGCTCAGCTGGACGCCGTAGGCCTGCCCGCCGTAGACGGGCAGCACGTGCACGCCCCTGAGGTGGGCGGCATACCGCTCGAAGGCCTCGCAGACCTGCAGGGCGAGCTCACGCGTCGGCGCGAGGATCAGCGCCTGCGGGCTCTTCTGCTTGAGGTCGAGCCGGCTGAGGATGGGGAGGGCGAAGGCCGCCGTCTTGCCCGTGCCGGTCTGGGCGAGCCCGACGACGTGGCGCCCGTCGAGCAAGGCCGGAATCGTCGCCTCCTGGATCGGCGACGGGTACTCGTAGCCGACGTCGCGCAGCGCCTTGAGCACCTTGTCGTCGAGACCGAGGTCGGCAAACGAGACGCGCTCGGGCTCGGGAGCGGCGTCCGCGATCTGCGGCCCGTCCTCGGGGGACTCGTTGACGGGGGACTCGACACTCGGCTCGCTCACCACTCGACGGTAGTGCGTCCGAGCGCTCGCCGAAACCAGCCCACCCCGGAGCGGGCGCGATGACGCCCTCGGCTGACCGATCCGGTCAGGCCTTGATGCTCCGCGCGACCTCCTCGACCTGAACGGCGAGGGGGTCGCTGCGGTCGATCGGGTGGTCGCACGAGGAGGCCGATCGGGTGACGCCGTCGATGGTCCAGGAGTAGGCGACCGACGTGCCATCGTGGTTCGCGGCACAGTCCGGGGTGCCGGTGGCGGTGTCGAGATGGCTGGAGCGCGCAGCCAGGGCCAGGGCCACGACGCGGGCCCAGGGGAGGGTGCCGGTCCTGGTGGCGCCCTCGGAGCTCAGGACCCATGCCCCGGACGCGGTGACGACGAGGCTGGAGCCGCAGGGACCGCCCGGGCACAGGCCGCCCCAGGTCTTCCGTCGGATCGTGAGGTCGGCCGGGACGGCGACCGAGGGTGTCGCGGAGGGTGTCGTGGACGCAGCTGTCGCGGGCGGTTCGGCGACGACGCCCGCTGCCGTCGTGAGCGGTCGCGAGGCGGGTGGAGGGGCGGCAGAGCCGCACGCCCCGAGCGACCCGGCCACGACACACAGAGCCGCGAGGCGCACTGCAGCCCGCACGGGCCGTCGTCGGACGTGTCCATCCATCCCGAACCCCTGTCCTCGCCCACCTCGTGGCGATGATGGCATCGCGCCCGGCCCGTGTCCGTGTGTGTTCAGGCGGGCAGGGGGAAGACGTCGGAGATCCGGCAGGCGCCGCCGCCGCCCGTGATCGGCGGCGTCGAGCGCCGACCGCTGCAGATCGTGACCGGCTGCGAGCCGACCACGGGCGAGCAGTCGCAGCGGTAGCGGGTGTAGGTGACGCAGACCTCGCTGTTGGAGCTCGTGCCGCTCGCCGCTCCGTCGGTGTAGAGCAGCACCCGCTGCGTGCCGGCGCCGCTCTGGGTGCACCACTGGTGGTTCGTCGGGGCGCTGCCGCACGAGGAGCACGTGCAGGAGCCGGTCTTGACCGACACGGCGTAGTGCGGCTCAGCGATCCCGTCGACGGTCACCCCGGTGATGACCGTGACCGTGTTGTCGGAACCGCCCGCGCTCGTGGCGACGAGCTCGAAGACGTAGCCCTTGTACGTGTCCGACGAGCCGCCCGGGAGCTTGCAGGCGGATCCGCTGAAGGTGAGCGGGGCCACGGACGCCGCCACCACCGGTGCCGGCGCGGCGACGAGCACCGCGGGCATCGTCCAGGCGGCACCCTTGACGACCGTGCGTCGGCTCGGGCTGTGAGACGTGTTGGCGTCGTCGTGCGACATGCATCCTCCGGGTGGTGGCGGGGGGCGGCCGCGTCCCGGGTTGTTTCAGGAACGACACGTATGCCCTGTATGCCCGCTTTGTATCACCGGATCGGACGGCTCGTCGGCGAAACGGTCGCGAAAGCCGGCCTCACGCGCCCGACGGCGGGAGGGCGGCATACGCCATCGCGTCGACAAACCCGGCGTCAGTCCGACGGGAAGAGGTCGTCGGCGATGTTGCGGAGTGCCTGCGTCGAGCCGGCGGCCGGGCCGTCGATGCCGCGGGTGCGACCGCCGGCAGGCGACCTCTCGTCCCCCCCGCCGGTCTCCTCCGGCGCCGTGAGGGAGTGAACCGCCTTCGCGAGGATCCGGCCCTTGGTCTGGGCGGCGTCGGCCCGCGAACGTTCTTGTGCTGCGGCGTCCTTCGCGGTATCGGCGCGGTCCTTCTCGAGCGTCGCGACGTGCTTCGCCTCGTCGGCGTGCTTCTGCGCCTCCTGCGCCTCACCGCGGTGCACTTCGCGGCCGAAGAGCCAGCCGACGGCCGTGAACGCGAGGGCCTCGACACCGAGCAGCACGTAGACCGACCGGCTCCAGTCCGTCTCGGGCAGCTTGTCGTCGGCGCGGACGAAGGCGAGCAGGACGAACACGACGTAGGCGAAGACGATCGCGATGGCGGCCCAGAAGAGCCAGCGCCAGCTCGCACCGCTCGCGGAGGCACTGGTCGACGGCGCGGGCGCCGGCGCGGGCGCCGGCGCAGGGTCCGGCTCCCCCGGCCCGGGCTGTGCCGGACCCGGCGCGGGATCGGGCTTCGGGTCCGGCGGATCGGCCTTCGGCTTCGTGGGCATTGACGTCCCCTCTCGCGTGATGCGGTGGCCCGTCAGCGGTCAGCTGTCGGCGTTGTAGTCGAACGACGGACGGTCGGCCTCGCCCTGCCAGTACTTCTTCACCGACTCGCGCAGGTCGAGGTCGTCGGGCAGAGCCTTGACGGCCTCGGCGAGCGCGTGGCCCTGCACCGCCGACGACAGGTCGCCGACGTCGGGTGCGGTCTCCTCCTCGTCCTCGTCGAGGTCTCGGTCGGTCGGTCCGATGGTGGGGTCGCTCTCGATCGTTCGGCGGATGTTGGCCTGGATGACGTCGAGGGTGCTCGCGTCGTGGCCCGAGGCGTCGTCGCCGGCCGAGGTGACCCCGACGTGGAGGGAGGCGTCGGCGAGCAGGCTCGGCACGGCGTCCCCGAGCTCTGCCGCGAGCTCGCGCACGAGACCGGGGTGGCTCGCCTTGTCCTGCTCGGTGAGCCCGGCCGCCTCGGCGATGAGCTCACCGCGCAGACGGCGGGTCGCCGACTGCGACCCGAGGCCTCCCTGGCGCCGGACCATCCGCAGGACGCCGACGCCGGCCGTCAGCGCCGCGGACCGCGCCCCGAAGTCGGTGGCGCTCTCCCGGGCGTCGACGAAGAGCCGGGCCGCCCGCTCCAGGTCGCCCGCGTCCTCCGCGACGCGGCCGCCGACGATGCACAGCTCGATGTAGTCGAGCGACAGGGGACGCTCCTCGGCGGCGCTCACCGCCGCGTCGACCTCGGCCATCGCCTCCTCGTGACGGCCGAGGGTGGCCAGCGCCTCGATGCGCAGTCGGCTGACCTCGACGAGGCGCGGCTGGCGGTCGTCGGCGGCGAGGAGGTCCCAGGCGGCGGCCGGGCGACCGGAGTCGAGCAGCGACCTGGCCTGCTTCGTGGCCTGCCGCGCCCAGGCGGTGTAGTCGGCCTCGGCGAGGTCGGCGGCGTCGACCTCGAGCCGCAGCTTGCCGGCGAGGTAGACCCGCGACGACGGCGGCAGCTCGCTCATCGCCGGCTCGAGGAACGGCCCGGCGCCGCGGTCCCAGTGGGCGTCGAGCGTCGACGAGGCCTGGCCGAGCATGAGCCGGTGGTAGAGCCCCTCGATGCGGTCGTCGGTGCCGGAGCGGGCACCGTAGAACGCGACGGCGCGGCGGTGGATCTCGGCAACCCGCTCCGGGCTCTCCGCGTCGAGCAGCGGCAGCATCTCCTGGCGGACGTCGGCGCGGTGCACGAGGACGCCGGAGCGCGACTCGGTGACGAGCGAGACCTCTCCGCGCAGCATCTCGAAGAGCTCGGCCGCCCGCTCCGGCGCGAGCTCCCCGAGACCGCACGGCACCGCCAGGACGTCGCTGATGACCTCACGCGTGATCTGCCGGACGACGAGCCCCGGGTTGGCGAGCGGCCGGATCGGGCGGGCCACGTGGTCGAGAATCCGGCGGTAGAGCACGCCCTGCACCTGCTCCGCCCGGAGGTCGAAGAGCAGACGCCGTCGACCACGTTTCGTGGCGAGCACGGAGGGACCCTCGCGGCGCATGAGGTCGGCGGCGAGCCGCAGGCTCAGCGGGTTGCCCGAGACCTGCTCGACGACGGAGTCCACGAGCGCGTCGGTCACCGGGAGGTCGGCGACCGCGCGGCGCAGGAACTGCCTCGCCTGGGTGTCGTCGAGCCCCTCGAGCGGTCGGTTCTCGACCTGCAGCTCGGTCACCTCGGCCCGACCCGCGACGACGACCCGCAGCGACGGCAGCTGACGCTGGAGGCTCTGCAGCGTGCGGTTGAGACGGCCCAGGGTCGAGCGGCGCCGCCGCTGCGCGACCTCGAACGTGTCGAGGACGACGAGCACCGGCTTGCTGCCCCAGGCGCGCCGCAGCCGCTGGCTCAGCTCCATGAGGAACGAGTCCTCGTCGACGTGCCGACGCACGGCGTCCTTGGTGCCGAGCCCCCGAGAGCTCGACGTCTCGCGCTGCAGCGCCGCCTCCGCCTCGACGACGGCGACGATCTCCCGGCGCAGCTCGCCGAGCGGCCCGGCGAGGTCAGTCGACTGGAGAGCGAGCTGACGGCACACCTCGGCGATGAGCCCGATCGGGAACTCCGGGTCGAGCTCGGCCCGCTCGAAGCTGAGGTATGCGAAGGGCATCGGCGGGCGCGCGGCTGTCCCCTCGATGTGGTCGAGCACGAAGGTCGCGAGGAGGGTCGACTTGCCGACGCCGCCGGGGCCGTGGAGGGCGAGGGGGAGGCCTCCGGGTCCACCCATGACGTGGGCCTCGAGCTGGGCCAGCTCGACCTCGCGTCCGACGAAGTCCGGCGTGGACACCGCCCGCAGCGGGGTGAGGACGTTGGCGAGGTCGAGGGCCGACTGCACGTCCGCGGCGGCCGGCAGGTCGAGCCCGAGACCCTCCAGCCAGACGGCGGCCTTGAGTATGCCGGTCAGCTCGGCCGGCGCGAGCGCGCGGAGCGTCGTGTCCCCGTGGATCAGACGGACCGCCATCCGGTGGGTCACGTCGTCGGGTGCGGGGGCGACGGCCCACCGCCCGGTCGTCAGCGCGACTGCCCGGCCGGGGCCGAGTGACCTCAGGACGTCGGCGCGCACCTCGGGCCGCAGGCGCCATGCGCCCCCTCCTGACCTGGTGGTGACGAGCTCGCAGTCGGTGCCGATGAAGCCGTCGATCTCCTGGTGTCGCGGGGTCTCTCGCGTCGTACGGCCTTCGAGGGCGTCGACGGTGAAGTAGTCGAGCAAGGCGACCCGCTCGCGCAGGCGCTGCCGAGCGGGGTCCGGGGCGGCTGCGTCACTGGTGGGGCCCGTCGCGGCAGGCTCGACGTCCCTCGTCGACGAGGGCACGGCGGCTGCCCCCGAGGCCTCCGGCGCGGTGGGCTGGGGCCTCGGGGCTGACGGTGCCGACCGTGCCGACGCCCGCTGGGCCAGCCGGGCCCGGACGTCCTCGGCCGTGACGACGGGGGTCCGCCCGGACGGGGACCCGCTCACGGGAGCGCCCCGAACACGTCGAGACAGAGGGCGTACGCGCTCGGACCGAGCTCGACCAGCCGGCGGTCGGCGACGGGACCGCCGTCGCTGACCAGCTCGTCGAAGACGGCGTCGACTGCGTCAGCGCCGGGTGAGATGCCTTGCGCCCGTGTCGCGTACGCGCGGATGAACGCCTTGACGTCGTCGTCGCCGGGGTGGCGGAGGGGCTCGACGAGGGCCTGGTCCGGCTCGGAGAGGGGGTCGTCGTAGCCGAGCACGATGACGCGCACCGGCCCGAGGTCACGGACCGCGGCCGACTGCGCCAGCTCCATGACGAGCTGCAGCGCCGCGGCCGTGGCGGTCGTCCGGTCGAAGCCGTCGAAGACGAGCCAGCAGTCCTGGATGTCGCCCTTGGCGGCCACCTCCGCCACGAGCCAGTCCTTGAAGAGCCACACGACGGTCTGCGGCTGGGCGGTCGGGTCGAAGTTCGGCGCGGGCTCGCCGACGACGAAGCGCGCGACCGTGTCGGCCAGCTCACGGACGTCGATCGGGCTGCCGGCGCGGCGGGCGGCGTCGACGGGGCTGACCTTCGCCTTCGTGCCGTTCGGTGGCACGGCGTTCTCGGATACGTAGCGGATGAACTGGCGGGTGTGGGTCTTGCCGGCACCGCTGGGGCCTCTGACGAGCAGCGCCCGCCTACCGCCGGGTCCGAGCATCCGCTGCACGTGGCCGCGCAGGTCGGTGCGGTCGATGAGCGGCACGTCGTCCCAGAGGACCGCGGCGGTGAACATCGCCCCGACCGCCTCGGCCACGGCGGCCACGGCTCCGGCCACCACCGGCTGCGACTGACCCGACTGGGGCGGGATCTCGACGACCTCGTGATCGGTCGGCTCCGCCGCGAGGTCCTGGAAGATCCGGTCGGCGCCGGCGTCCTGGGAGATGGCGATGAAGAGCAGACGCAACCGTTGCTGCTTCCACGCCGTCTCGAGCACGTCGATCCACAGCTGCGACGCCTTCTGCTCCCAGAAGATCTGGTCGCGCTGCACGCCGGCCGCCAGGGCCAGCTCCTGGATCGGCTGCTTCTCGAAGTAGCGGGACCCGAGTCGCTCCACGACGTACTGCCCGGCCGGGGTGCCGGGGTCGAACCGGTGGTCGAGGTAGCCCATGATCAGGCCGCCCCCTCCAGGACGACGCCTGCGGCCGCCAGGCCCTCGACGACGCGCTCGATGCGGACTCCCTGGTTGTAGATGCGCCGTCGGCCGCCCACGACGTCCGTCTCCCACCGGTGGTGCAGCCCGACGAGGCGCCACTGCTCGTCGAAGACCGGCGAGCCCGACGAGCCGCCCTCGGTGTCGGTGAGGTAGCCGATCCTGTCGTCGTCGACCTTGACCACGGTGTTGTGCACCATCCCGATCTGCTTCACCCGCCCGTCGGGGTGCTGGATGATGTAGACCCGGTCCGCCACCGCCGGCGTCGGTGCCCCCGCGATCTCGATCGGGCGCGCTTGTGCCGGAAGGGGACTCGCGACCTTGACGACTGCCCAGTCGTGGTCCTTGCGCCCCACGATCGTGCCCTGGTCGCAGGCGATGACCTGTGGCTCCCGGGTCGCCCCTGCGAACGACCGCTCGTAGCCGTACCACGCCTCGACGGTCGTGGCCGGACCCTGGTCGTCGAAGAGGACGTGGTGGTTGGTGAGGAGTAGGTCGTCGGAGATGCGGAATCCCGTTCCGTTGTAACGCATCTCGTCGTTCAGCGTGACGACGAGCTTGACGACCGACGGGCTGATCTCGATGCCGCGCTGGAGGAAGGACACGTCGAGCAGGGTCGACTGGGCCCCGATCTGGCGCTCGAGCCCGTCGGGGGTGGGGTCGCTCTTCCAGGCGATCGGCTCGTCGGGAGGAGGTGCCTCGGCGCTCGGTGTCGCTGCCAGCGTGTCGGCGAGGAGCGCCTCGAGCATGGGCCGGATCGCGGCCGAGTTCGGCTCGCGGATCACCACTGCGACGAGGACCCTGAGGCGGTCCTGCTTGCGGGCGACGTCGAGCACCTCCTGCCATGCGGCGGCCGTCGGTTGCAGGAGGTTGACGTACGCCTCGGAGATGCCGGACTTGCGCAGGACCATGCGCAGGTCACCCGCCGTCGGGAAGGTCTGGATCAGCGCGGTCTCCAGCTGCTGCACCTTCGGGTCGGTGAAGTCGAGCGGGAGCGCGTCGAGGACATGGGTCATGGCGCGACCTCTGCCGGCCCGCGCAGCTGTGTGCCCATCACAACCGCCCTCCCATCCGTGGCACCCGTCCAGTCAAGCACCGGGCACGCCTCACTTCAGGCGAATCGACCGAACGGCGTACCTGTCAGACGGAGCGCGTGGGGGCGGGTCTGATACTCCGGCAGACGCCCCGGCGGCGGGGGAGCCCGGCGGAGTGACGGCATACGCCATCGGGGAGCGACGACGGGGGCCGCCCGTGGTGGGCGGCCCCCGTCGGGAGTGCGTGTGCTGGGGTCAGGCGGTGGCGCCGACGGGCTCGTCGACCTGGGCGGCCAGCGCGTCGAGGAGCGCGCCGAGCTCGGCGCGACGCTCGTCGGTGACGTCGAGCTCACCGGCGGGGGAGACGTCCTGGGTGAAGACGAGGCCGGTCGAGCCGACGACGTCGGCCTTGACGTGCTGGAGGACCTTCGTGAGGTCGGCGGTGGCGTCACTCGCGCCGCTCCAGCCGTAGCCGACGAGGGCGATGGGCTTGGCGTCCCACTCGGCGAAGAGGTAGTCGATGGCGTTCTTGATCGGCGCCGGGAAGCTGCGGTTGTACTGCGGCGTCACGACGACGATCGCGTCGGACTCGAAGACCTTGGAGGCCCAGTCCTTCGTGTGCGGCTTGGCGTAGTTGCCGTTGCGCGGCATGTCCTCCTCGTCGAAGAAGGGCAGCGACGACAGGTCGAGCAGCTCGACCTCCCACTCGCTCGCGGGTGCCTGGGCGGCCACCCACTCGGCGACCTTCGGGCCGATGCGGCCGGGGCGGGTGGAGGACACGACGATACGAAGTTGCTTCACGGTTCAACCAACTATCACGGGTCGTCGGGCATTCCTGACGCCCCGGTGCTGCGGCTGTGACCCATGCCACAGGGCCGGTCGGTGGTCCTGTCGGTCGGGGTGCGGCGATTGAACGCCGGGAATGCACGATATTTCAGACTTGAGATAAACAAATGAGAAAAAGAAGGCATTGTCATGAATTGCACTTGCGACTAAAGGTCGACAATTCCCAAACCGATCTCGCACGCCTTTAGTAGCTGCATTCTTTGCTTATGAGAAACCTTCGAGTTGCGAGCCTGTCGCTCTTCGCGACGCTGGCCCTGGTGGGGCCCGCCGTGGCCGCGACCGCGGCCGTGCCCACGCCACCCGCGACGGTCACGGACCTGCCGACCGTCTACGTGACGCTGACCGACCTGCCCGCGAAGGACTCCCTGAGTTTCATCCATGCCAACAAGGACGTTCCCGTCGCCAGCCAGGTCGACGTCGCCGACGGCACGACCACCCAGACGCTCGCGTGCACGACACTGCCCACGGACGTCGCCCCCCTCGGCGTCGGCTGCCCGACCATCAAGGGCCACGGCAACTTCACCTGGACCCTCGACAAGAAGTCCTACCAGCTGAAGTTCGACAAGAAGACCGCGATCCTGGGCATGCTGCCGGGCAAGACGTGGATCCTCATCGCCAACCGGGCCGACCCGTCACTCATGCGCAACAAGGCGACGCTCGAGCTCGCCCGCCAGTTCGGCATGGTCGCCACCCCGGAGTCGCGGTTCGTCGACCTCGTCGTCAACGGCCAGGATCTCGGCAGCTACCTGCTGACCGACAAGGTGACCGTCACGAAGTTCGACCCGACCAAGCCGGACAGCCACGTCGCGCTGACGAGCCCCCAGGGCGTCCTCGTCGAGATGGACAGCCACTTCGGCGCCGCCGAACCGATCCACTTCACGACGGCCAGGAGCAGGTCGATCTTCACGCTCAAGGACTCCTATGTCGGGTTCAAGAACGACCCGGGAGTGGTGCTCGATGCCGACACCCAGGCCGGGTGGGACGACGTCCAGAGCACGATCAACACCCTCGAGGGGCTCCTCTACGCACGGAATCCGGACTGGACCAAGATCAGCGCCCTCATCGACGTCGACTCGTTCGTCAAGTACTACTTCGTCTCGGAGTTCGTCGAGAACCCTGACGTCGCGTTGTCCAGCGTCTTCTTCTACAAGGACGGCCCGACCGACAAGCTGCACGCCGGACCGGTCTGGGACTACGACATCTCCCTCGGCAACTACGCCACCACCAACCGCGGCGGCAACCCCACCGAGGACTACGTCAAGAACGAGCTCCTGACGATCAAGGGCAACGGCCCCTTCGACTGGTGGACGCAGCTCTTCCGCAACCAGGCGTTCGCGGCGCAGGCCAACGCGACGTACGCGACGCTGAAGCCCTTCGTCAACGACGTGCCCTCCACGATCGACGGTTACCAGACGCAGCTGCTGCAGTCGGCCGCCCACAACTTCGTCGTCTGGCCCAACATCCTCGGCCAGACCTCGGTGATCGCCTTCAACGGCGGGCACTCGCCGATCACGTCGACCTGGGCCGCCGAGGTGGCGCTGCTCCGCTCGTGGGCCGCGCAGCGCGCCTCGTACCTCGCCCATGCCTACGGTGCGAACGTGCCGGTCCTGCGCTACTCCGCCCACGTGCAGAACATCGGCTGGCAGCCCACCGTGTCGACCGGTCAGATGACCGGGACGACGGGTCGGTCCCTGCGCGCCGAGGCGATCAAGATCACCGACACCAACACGACGACGACCGGGTCCGTCGTCGGCAACGCTCACGTGCAGAACATCGGCTGGATGGGCTACCAGGCTCCCGGCGCCGTCATCGGCACGGTGGGGCGGTCGCTCCGCATGGAGGCGATCCAGCTGAAGCTCACGGGCAACCTCGCGACGCGCTACACCATCAGCTATCGCGTCCACGTGCAGAACATCGGCTGGATGGGCTGGGTGTCCAACGGCGCGACGGCCGGCACGACCGGGCGCTCGCTGCGCCTCGAGGCGCTGCAGATCCGCATCGTCAGGAAGTGACGGTCGCCGCGACCGGGCGTCCGGACCCAGGGCGTCCAGGGTCCGGCTTCGGGCGGGAGGCGGAACCGCGTCAGAGCAGGCGCTTGACTCCCGGCACGCGTCGCAGGAGCAGGACGATGACGTACGTCAATGCGAGCACGGCCGCGATGCGCATGAGCAGGACCACCGTGCTCCCCGCCGTGTGCTCGCCACCGATGACGGGCCACTCGAAGGCCCACAACAGGATCGTGAGGTGGAGCGCGAAGACTCCCATCGTCGCGTCACCGAGGGTTCGCGCCAGCGAGCTCATCCGGGGCGAGGCGAGACGGTGCAGCGGTCCGTCGCGCCGGATCACTCCTTGGAAGAGGAGAAACAGTGCCGCCGAGTAGACCATCGCCGTGATGCTGTAGTACCAGGCCGGGCTCATCGTCTCGAGCCACTCCGGTGCGTCAGGGTTGCGCCACTGCCACGGCATGAGTGCTCCCAGCGCGACAACCACGACGAGCGACCCGGCCAGCGCTCGGCCTCGCAGGACGACGCCGCGCAGCGCCCAGCCGAGCAGGAAGTAGCCGAGGTAGGGGACCCACCACGTCCAGGCCGTCTCGACGAACACGTCGGGGGTGTCGCGCCACTGCGCCGTCGCCTGGCTCACGGCTGTCATCAGGCACCCGAGCGTGCCCACGACCAGCATCTGGCGGCGCGTCGCCTGTGCCACGAAGGGAATGAGGAACGGTGTGAGCACCGCCAGGCCGAGCACGATCCAGAAGAAGTAGAGGGCGCCGTAGAGCTTGCCGCTCAGTGCCTGGGCCGCGGCGTCGCTCAGCCCCAGGTCCTGGTCGAGGAGGAGCACGCGCACGAGGAAGTACCAGGCGTGCCAGAAGACGATGGCCGGCAGGAGCCGGAGGGCGCGCTTGCGGAGGAACTCACGCGGCCCCTGGTAGCGGGCAGGGTCGAGCAGCAGGGCGCCGCTCAGCATGACGAACACCGGGACCGCGAAGACCCCCAGGACGTCGAGGTAGATGGCCGTGGTGCCACGCAGCGTGCCCCGGGCCCCGGGCTCCAGCGCGTTGTAGCCAACAGTGTGGATCGTGACCACTGCGGCGATGGCCACGAACCGCAGCCATGAGATCCACGCCAGGTCCGGTCGGGGACGCGCCTGCGTCGCGTGCGTCTGGACGCTGGTGCGTGCATCCTCGACGACCGCGTCAACGCTCTGACCCGAATCGCCGACGAGGACGGCGCCGCCTGGGCGCGCCGGGTCGACGAGCTCGGGCCGGCCCCCGTGTGCAGAGGTGCTCATCAGCACGTCCGCAGGTCGACGTGTGCGCGGCATGCACGGGGGACGGGCTGTGGGTGAGTGGGGCGCACGGGACTCCATGGACGAGGTGCTGTGTGGGGGTGGGGCTCGGACCCGGCGCAGCGGCGGACGACCGGGCCCTGGTGTGGCGCGCCGGTACAGCCGGGGGGCCACGCCACCGCAGGGTACAGGCACACGGCCTCTCGGGCCTCTTCACGCCGACGCCGCCCACTCCCGCAGGTGCGCGGGAGGGGCGGCATCGGCATCGGGTTGGGCGCCGGTGATCGATGGGTTAGTCGGAGGAGACCGTCGACATACCTGTCTTGATGAGCTCCATCACCGAGCTGTCGGCGAGCGTCGTCACGTCGCCGACCTCGCGACCCTCGGCCACGTCACGCAGGAGGCGCCGCATGATCTTGCCGGAGCGGGTCTTGGGCAGCTCGCTGACGATCATGATCGAGCGCGGCTTCGCGATCGGGCCGATCTCCTTGGCCACGTGGTTGCGCAGCTCCTGGACGAGGTCCTTGCCCTCGCCCACCTCGTCGGCCTCCTCGACGAACTCCTGGCGCAGGATGACGAACGCGCACACGGCCTGGCCCGTCGTCTCGTCGTTGGCGCCGACCACCGCGGCCTCGGCGACCTTCGGGTGCGACACGAGGGCCGACTCGATCTCGGCCGTCGAGAGGCGGTGGCCGGAGACGTTCATGACGTCGTCGACGCGGCCGAGCAGCCAGATGTTGCCGTCGGCGTCGTACTTCGCGCCGTCGCCGGCGAAGTAGTACTTCTCGCCGAACCGCGACCAGTACGTCTCCTTGTAGCGCTCCGGGTCGCCCCAGATGCCGCGCAGCATCGACGGCCACGGCTTCGTCAGCACGAGGTAGCCGACCTGCTCGGGCATCGTGAACGGCTTGCCCTCGTCGTCGAGGATCTCGGCGCTGATGCCGGGGATCGGCTTCTGCGCCGAGCCGGGCTCGAGGGTCGTGACGCCGGGCAGCGGGCTGATCATGATGGCGCCGGTCTCGGTCTGCCACCACGTGTCGACGATCGGGGCGCGTCCCCCGCCGATGTGCTTGTGGTACCAGAGCCACGCCTCGGGGTTGATCGGCTCGCCGACCGACCCGAGCAGCCGCAGCGAGCTCATGTCGAACTTCGCCGGGATGTCGGCGCCCCACTTCATGAAGGTGCGCACGGCCGTCGGAGCCGTGTAGAGGATCGTGACCTTGTAGTCCTGCACGATCTCCCACCAGCGCCCCTGGTGCGGCGTGTCAGGGGTGCCTTCGTACATCACCTGCGTGACGCCGTTGGTGAGCGGCCCGTAGACGATGTAGGAGTGACCGGTGACCCAGCCGATGTCGGCGGTGCACCAGTAGACGTCGGTGTCGCGGTGGACGTCGTGGACGACGGCGTTCGTGTAGGCCGCCTGCGTCAGGTAGCCGCCGGTCGTGTGGAAGATGCCCTTCGGCTTCCCGGTCGTGCCCGACGTGTAGAGGATGAAGAGCGGGTGCTCGGCCTCGAAGGGCTGCGCCTCATGGGTCGGCGCGGCCTTCTCGAGGGCCTCGTGCCACCAGACGTCGCGGTCGTTCCACGCGGTGTCCTGGCCGGTGCGCTTGACGACTAGCACGTGCTCGACCGACGTGTCGTCGTGGTCGAGAGCCGCGTCGACCGCGGGCTTGAGGGCCGACGGGGCGCCGCGGCGGTAGCCGCCGTCGGACGTGATGACGACCTTCGCCTTGGCGTCGTCGATGCGCGAGTGCAGGGCCTCGGCCGAGAAGCCGCCGAAGACGACGGAGTGCGGGGCGCCGAGTCGGGCACAGGCAAGCATCGCGACCGCGGCCTCGGGGATCATCGGCAGGTAGATCGCGACGGTGTCGCCCTTGCCGACGCCGAGGTCGGCGAGGGCGTTGGCCGCGCGCTGCACCTCGGCGTGGAGGTCGGCGTACGTGATGTCGCGGGTGTCGCCCTCGGGCTCACCGACGAAGTGGATCGCGACCTTGTCGCCCCGCCCCGCCTCGACGTGGCGGTCGACGGCGTTGACGCACGCGTTGAGCTCGCCGTCGGCGAACCACTTCGCGAAGGGCGGGTTGCTCCAGTCGAGCGACTGCGTGAACGGCGTGCTCCACGTCAGGTAGGTGCGGGCCTGCTCGGCCCAGAAGCCGTCGTGGTCATCGGCCGCCTGGTCGTAGAGGTCGGCCGTGCCGTTCGCCTGCGCGGCGAACTCGGGCGGCGGCGGGAAGGTCAGTCCCTCATGGACGAGGTTCTCGAGCGGCTCTTCGCTCACTGGTGTCACCCTTTCGCATCGACGATGGTGCGGTCGCGCCGCCCGCGCACGTGTCGGCGGGGTCGACGTGGTTGATGCACAACTCAAACGCAGGCTAGTTCGCGCTTCAAGGGCGGAGTGAGCCGGGTCTCATCGCTACCGACGAGTAGCCCGCCGAGCGGTCCGAGTCCGAGGACGAGCGGTCGGGCCCATGGGCACCCGCGGGGGGACCACGGCATACGCCATCCGGCCCCAACGCTTCACCTGAGGTTCTCCGCGTGGTGGGCTGCGGCGGCCGCGGAGTCACAAATGTGGACGACATGGACACGACTCACCAGCTGCCCTCTCGCCGAACCCTTCTCCGTGGTGGCCTCGCCACCGGGACCGTCGCCCTCGCCGGGGCCGGCGTCGTCCTCGACAGCCGTCCCAGCGCGGCGGCCGTCGTCCCGGCCGCCAACCCCTTCACCCTCGGCGTCGCCAGCGGCGACCCCGAGCCCGACGGCTTCGTCCTCTGGACGCGCCTCGCCCTCGACCCGCTCGCCGCCGACGGACTCGGTGGTATGCCGTCCGCGACCTACCAGCTGAACTGGCAGGTCGCGTCGGACGACCGATTCGCCGACGTCGTCAAGGCGGGATCGGTTGCGGCACAGCCCGGTTGGGCCCACTCCGTGCACGTCGAGGTCCACGGCCTCCGACCGGGCCGGGAGTACTTCTACCGCTTCCGTCTGGGCAAGCACCTCTCCGAGCCCGGTCGGGCGGTCACCGCGCCGAACCCGTGGGAGACCCCGTCGGCGCTCGCCATGGCGTTCGTCTCGTGCTCGAACTTCCCCGCGGGCTACTTCACGGCCTACGGGCGCCTCGCGGAGGAGCGGCCGGACGTCATCCTGCACCTCGGCGACTACCAGTACGAGGGCGGCGGCAACGGCGTCGGCCGCAACCATGCCGGCCCGGAGACGACGACGCTCGCCGGCTACCGGCAGCGCTACGCGCAGTACAAGAGCGACCCCGACCTCCAGGCTGCGCACGCCGCTGCGCCGTGGCTCGCCGTCTGGGACGACCACGAGGTCGACAACAACTACGCCGGGGACGTCCCCGAGAAGGTCGCCGAGACGCCGACGTTCCTCCAGCGCCGGGCCGCGGCCTACCGCGCGTACTACGAGAACATGCCGCTGCGCCGCTCGTCGGTGCCGGACGGCCCGAACCTCGACCTCTACCGCCGCGTCCGGTGGGGTCGGCTCGCGAACTTCCACATGCTCGACACGCGCCAGTACCGCTCCGACCAGGCCTGCGGCGACGGCTACAAGGACTGTCCCGCGGCGGACGACCCGACGCGCTCGCTGCCCGGGATGGAGCAGGAGCAGTGGCTGCTCGACGGCTTCCGGCAGTCGGAGGCGCAGTGGGACCTGCTCGGCCAGCAGGTCTTCTTCGGGCAGCGCGACAACGACGCGACGGCGCGGACGACCGTGTCGATGGATGCGTGGGACGGCTACCGCGCGTCGCGTCGGCGGGTCACCCAGGGCTGGCTCGATGCCGGAGTGCGCAACCCCGTCGTGCTGACCGGCGACGTGCACGCCCACTGGGCCTCGGACCTCTACCTCGACTGGGACCAGCCCGGCGAGGTCGTCGGATCGGAGCTCATCACGAGCTCGATCACGTCGGGCGGCAACGGCTACGACAGCCCGACGGGCCAGCACCCGTGGGCCACGTGGAACCCCAACCTGCGCTTCTGGACCAACCTGCGCGGCTACGTCTCGACGACGATCACCCCGTCCGAGCTGACGGCGCGCTTCCGGTGCGTGCCGGTCGTGACGACACCCGGCGCGGAGGCGTTCACCCGCGCGGAGTTCGTCATCGACGACGGCATCCGCGGCTTGCGGCAGACCGCCGACCACCCGCTGCCGACGAGGACCCTGCGGCGCTCGACCCCGAGTCAGGAGCAGATCGTCGCCGACACGATCCGCGAGGAGACCCACGGCAGCGCCTGAGCGCCCACCCCGTCGGGTGGCCCCCCGCCACACCCGGCGCCTCACCCAGGTCGGGTGCGGTCCCGGCCCGTGCCGGGACCGCACCCGCTCAGGACTTGTTCCGCGGCACGTAGACGACGAGCCGCTCGGCGAACCCGGACCCGAAGGCGCCGAGCACGATGAGCAGGTCGGCGTGCGCACCGGGGAAGGTGATGAGGCCACCGGCCGCCGCGAAGTAGAAGGTCAGCGCCGCCACCGAACCGATCAGGGCGTGCACGACGGCGGTGGTCAGCGACCCGAGGTGCGACGGAGGCTGGGCCCGCGGGCGGGCGCACAGGCGCTGCATCGCGCTCGTCACGGCGCCGATGGTCCCGGCGACGGCCGCCGACGAGGCGAGCCACGGCGTGTCGAGCGCGGGCGACCGCGTGCTCAGGTGGGCCCAGATGAGCCAGCCGGCGACGGCGAGCAGCCCGAGGAGGATCACCGACAGCCAGATCCGCTGGGCCGTGTTGGCCTCCATCGCGGTGTAGCGGCTGCTGTTGAGGTCGTTGCGGATCCGCCGCGCCTCGCGCAGGTACTCCCGGTCCGCCCGAAGGTCCGACGGTGTCGACCGGCGGGCGGGAGGCTCCTCACCCGGGTCATTGGCACCCGTCGCCGCCGTGCCCGTGGAGCCCGTGGAGCCCGCGGTACCCGTAGGGCCCGTAGGTCCGGCCGACATCCGGCGCAACAGGTCGAGCGCGGCCTCACGCCACCAGCCGGCCTCCTCGTCGAGCGCGATCTCGCACCGGAGGCTGTGCCGGGCGGCCTCGAGCTGGTGACGCCCGAGGAACGAGACCTCGAGCTCCTCGGCCCGGCTGACCAGGGCCCACCCCTTGCCGGCGTCGTGCTGCTCGCGCGCGACGGCTGCCTTGTCGAGGAGCAGGAGCACCTCGTCCTGCGGGTCCGGGCGGTCGCGGGCGTCGTCCCGGCCCTCCCACGCCTCGGAGGCTCGCAAGGGCTGTCCCGCCAAGCGCGCCCGGACGCTCTCGATCTGCCAGTCCAACCGGGCGAGCTCACGGTCGCGCCCGGTCACGTGGTCCTGCACCCAGAGCAGGGCCGGGCGCCACGACGACCCGCGCTGCGCCGCAGGCGTCACCGCCAGTCCCACCGACGCCTGTGCCATGTCCGTCCTCCCAGATGGTCCCCGCGGAGGCGGCCGGTGCCGCCTTCCATCGGGACAGACGGCCCGGCGCGACCGGGTGATACGCCGGTCCGCTGCGACCGGCCCGAGGGCTCGGCTGCCGCGCCCGAACGCGGCGCCGCCGACGTGTCGCTGCCCATCCGATCGGCGGTCCTGCGACGAAGATGGGGTGTGACCGACCGGACCTATCGCCTCGTCATCCGCGCTGCCCTCGGCGTCTTCGCGGCGCTCGGGCTGCGCATCGACGTACGGGGCGCCGAGCACCTGCCGCGCGAGCGTGGCGCGGTGCTCGCCGCCAACCACGTGGGCTTCCTCGACTTCCTGTTCGTCGGCCTCGTCGGACGACAGCGGGGTCGCTTCGTCCGCTTCCTCGCCAAGCAGGGCGTCTTCACACCACCGGTCGTCGGCGCCGCGATGCGGGCGATGGGGCACGTGGCCGTCGATCGCGCACACGGTGAGGTCTCGCTGCGCCACGCCGTCGCGAGGGCCCGGGCCGGTGAGGTCGTCGGTCTCTTCCCCGAGGCGACGATCTCGCACTCGTGGCAGCTGCGGCCGTTTCGTCCCGGCGCGGCCGCGGTCGCGACGTGGTGCCAGGTGCCGCTCATCCCGGTGGCCGTCTGGGGCAGCCAGCGGATCCTCACCGTGGGTGGTCGGTTCAGCCTCCGCCGGGGCACGGCCGTCACGATCGTCGTGGGCGAGCCGCTGAGTCCCGCGCCCGACGCCGAGCCGTATGCCGTCTCGGAGCAGCTGCGGGACCGCCTGCAGGTCGTGCTCGCGGAGGCGATGGACGCCTATCCCGACCAGCCGAAGGACGACGCCGACCGCTGGTGGATCCCCGCCTCCCGCGGGGGCACGGCGCCGGGTTCCGAGGAGGGTCTGCGCCTCGACGAGGAGGGTATGCGCCAGGCAGACCTCGCAGCCGAGGCGCGGATCCAGCGCTCCCGCAAGCGCGCCCGCCTGCGTCGCATCCGGCGCAGTCGAGTCACGACGGGTGGCGCTCAGGCGCCCCCGTCGATCCGTGAGAGCGCCTCATAGTCCGCTCGGTCCTTGGCCTCGTCCTGCTCGTCGTCGACGCGGGGCCGCCTCTTGTCGCGAACCATGATCTCGAGAGCCGGGACCCGCGCCGTGACCCCGTCGAGTGTCTGCCGTGCGTCCCCGAACGGCTGCTCGGACCACACGGCGGCCTCGGGCTCGAACGGGATGACGACCCTCCCGCCCTCGTCGACCACGAAGGTCAGCTCGAGCAGCACCCCGGCACGCACGTAGCGCGTGCCCACGACCTCGTCCTCGAACGGCGTGTGCAGCCAACCGTTTCCGACGAGGGCAGCGTGCAGCGCGGGGCCGTCGTCGCGCCGGACGGCCAGGTCGACGTCATCATGTGGACGCGTGACGCGGCCCACCCAGAAGTCGACACCCCAACCCCCGAAGAGCCAGTGCTGCACACCGGCACCGTCGAGGAGCCGGCCCACATCGGCGATCGCCGCGAGCTGCTCCTGCGGTGTCGCGCCGGCGAGATCGCCCGGCTGCGTGTCGTTCTCCATGGCTCAGGCTAGGGCCGTCGGGGCCGGGCACGCGATGTGGTTTTGCGGGTCTCAGTAGCTCATCCCCATCACCGCCCGCACGGTCGCCAGCGTCCGCTCGGCCACCTCGTTGGCGCGCGCGTTCCCCTCGTGGAGCACCGAGGTGACGTATGCCGGGTCGCGGGCGAGGTCGGCCCGCCGCGCCCGGTGCCCGGCAAGGGACTCGTTGACCGCATCGGTGACGACGCGCTTGAGGGCTTGGGCGCCGCCGTCGCCGACCCGCTCGGCCACCGCCTCCGGTGCCTCGTCGAGGAACAGTCCCGCGATCGTCAGCAGGTTCGCCACGGCAGGACGGCCCTTGGGGTCGAACGTGATCCGTCGCTCCGAGTCGGTCCGCGCGGCCCGCACCCGGGCGGCCGTCTCGTCGGCGCTGTCGCGCAGGTTGATGACGTTGCCCTTGCTCTTGCTCATCTTCGTGCCGTCCGTCCCGAGCAGCAGTGGGACCTCGCTGAGCAGGGCCTCGGGCTCGGCGAAGACGCTGTGCCCCGCGGCATACCTCTGGTTGAAACGGCGCGCGATGGCTCGGGTCTGCTCGAGGTGCGGCAGCTGGTCCCGGCCGACCGGCACGATCCGGCTGTGGCAGAAGAGGATGTCGGCTGCCTGGTGCACCGGGTAGGTGAGCAGCAGGCCCGACAGCGGCCGTCCGTCGGACAGGGCGAGCTCGTCCTTGACCGTCGGGTTGCGGCGCAGCTCCGCGTCGGTGACGAGGGACAGGAACGGCAGCATGAGCTGGTTGAGGGCCGGCACCGCGCTGTGCGTGAAGATCGTCGTCCGGTCCGGGTCGAGGCCGGCGGCGAGGTAGTCGAGCACGAGCCCCTGGACGTTGGCACCGATCTCGCCGACCGAGTCGCGGTCGGTGATGACCTGGTAGTCGGCGATGACGACGAACGTCTCGACCCCCTTCTCCTGCAGCCGGACCCGGTTACGCAGGCTGGCGAGGTAGTGGCCGATGTGGAGCGGGCCGGTGGGGCGGTCACCGGTCAGCATCCGGAAACGTGCGGCGTCCTCGGCGTCCTTGGCGGCATCGGTGGCGTGCTCGTCGATGAGCGCGTCGAGGACGGCGCTGCGCTCCAGGGCCACGGCATACGTCGCCCTCTCGTCGGCGTCGCCGGGGGCGAGCGGTGCGGCGGGGCGGGTCGTGCTGCTGGTGATGGTGCTGGTCATGGTCTCTCCTGGTGTGGTGGGTGGCCCACGGGAGAGACCTCGCCGCACGTCGTGGACATGCGAGGAGCCGCCCGTGGGCGGCTCCGGATCTCGGGTTGGTTCGACGGGCCGCCTCAGCTGGGCAGCCACCACGCGCGGGTCGGTGCGACGGTCGAACTCATGTCAGTCAGGATACGCGAGGAGCACGCGCTCGGCGATCAGCGTGACCCACGGGCTCGGCGCACCCACCCGCTCGTTGGGCACGTGGGTCAGGCCGGGGTAGGCGCGGCTCGGTGTCCAGCGGCCGTCGGCCCGGCGCCGAGCGTGGATGATCGACAGCGCCTCGTCCATCCGCCCGTCGCGCGGGATGCCTGCAGCTGCAAGGGAATCCAGGCCACGAAGGATGTCGTAGTGCCACCGGGCCGGGTAGTGCAGACCCGTGAACTCGGCACGGATCACCTCGCCGGTGCGCTCGCTGCGCAGGAGCCGGTGACGCAGGAGGAACTCGGCGGCCGACGACCGGGCCCGCTCCAGCTCGTCGGCGCGGTAGGCGGCCCCGGCGCTGAGGTAGGCGGTGATGCCCTCGATGACGCACACGGTCGTGTGCACGGACGAGTGCGTGACTCGAACACCAGGACGGTTGTGCCGACAGTTGAAGCCCCCGTCCGCCACGACCTCGCGCAGCAGCAGATCGACGACGCTGCGCAGCTCGTCCTCGGACGCGCCGAACCGGCTCGCGTAGCCCAGCGCCATGCCGTTGATGCAGGCATCGCTCGGCTTGGCGGGCGGCGACGGGCTGACGCCGCCGTCGTCGGCCTTGCAGCCGTCGAGGATGAGCCCCACCGTCTCCCGGGCTGCCGCGTTCTGCGGGGCCAGGCCGATCTGGCCGAGCTGGAGCAGCGTGTAGTGGCTCGACGTCCACTTCGGCCGGTAGAACCCTCGACCCCAGTGCCCGTCGGGTGCCCGCGCGGCGAGCAGCGCTGCGCCGACACCCTCCGTGGCGATGCGGGCCTGGAGGCCCGGGTCCTCGCGCCCGAGCAGGTCGCGCGTCGTGACGTAGGCCACGGCCACGTCGCCGGCGAGCAGCCAGTCGATGACGGGGGGAGTGGCCACCGTCTCATCGTGACAGGCAGGGTCGGCCCCTCGACAGATCTAGGCTGACAGGCGTGCCAGACCCGATCCCGAGCCGCCCGACCTCGAGCCTCCCCACCTCGAGCCGCCCGACCCCGGGCGCGACCCCCTCGAGCACGACCTCCAGCCCGTCCTCCCAGCAGAGCGTGCTGCTCGACCAGCTCGCGGCGCTGACCGACCTGCCCGACGTGCGCGCCCGCGCCGACGCAGCCCGGGACGCCTGCACGAGGCTCCGCTTCCACGAGGCCCTGCGCCGACGCATCCCGGAGGCCTCGGCCGAGTCCCGGGTGCGGGGTGCCCAGGCGAGTGCGGCGCTCGACGGTGCCGAGTTCCCCGTCGAGGTCGTGCGCGAGCTGATGAGCGGCGCGCGCGACTGGCCCGACGACCTCGACCCCGGTCTGCGCACCCTCAAGGGCGCCGTCTCGGCCACGGCAGAGAGCGAGCGCGTCGTCGCGCTCGTGCGTACCGCGCCCCTCCAGGCGCTGGCTCGGCTCCACGTCGCCGCCGCGTCGCCGGTCGTGAGCGGTGACGCCCTCGGCCGTCCGCGCATCGGTGACGAGGGATGCACCGAGCTCGTCGACCTCGGGCCGGCCCCGCCACCGACCGTCGTCGCCGCACGCCTCGCCTCGCTCTCCGACGTCGTCGTCGCCGCGGCCGGCAGCAACCGCGTCCCGGCGTCCGTCGTGGCGGCCCTCGTGCACGCCGAGATCGCCGCGATCCGCCCTTTCGTCCACGGCAACGGGCTCGTGGCCCGGGCCATGGAGCGCGCGCTCGTCCAGGCCCTGGGGCTCGACCCGACCGGAGTCGCCGTCCCCGAAGCCGGCCACGTGGCGAACGGTGGGCCGGCCTACCTCGGTGCGCTCACGGCATACGCCCAGGGTGGCGCCGCAGGCGTCGGCCTCTGGCTCGCCCAGGCAGGAGAAGCGATGGTCCGCGGGGCCGCGGAGGGGGAGCGGATCAGCGACGCGGTGCGGGCGGGACGACTCACCTGAGTCATCTGAGCCCTGGCTGACAGGCCGGGAGCGGCGATTCGTGCGGGATGTCCACCGGGGTGGACAGTTTCTTGCCGCCGCGGCGACGAGGGGGGTGTCGCCACGCCGACGGCGTGGAGTAGAACGGAGTCAGGAACCACATCGCCGAGAGGCGTAGATCCGGATCCACGCAGAACAGATGTCTCGAGAAGAGGCCGAGTACCCACGCGAGAGCAGTTCCCTTGGAACAGTCCACCCCCGGGCGCACAACCGGGGCGACACTATCGAGAATGCACGCCTGGTAGCCCGGAGCTTCTCTGGAGGCCCTCCGACCGTTGGTCGGGGGGCCTCCGCCTTGTGTGGGAAGATCTGTCGGCGCCTTCGGAGTTGAACGTTTCTGTCGTGTCGTGACAAATCGCGAGAAATCACCGCGTGTCGTGACTTCTCGGTTTGCAATCCGAAGGACTAGCGTCCAGCATTGTTGGTGGTGCTCCCCTCATGGGTCGAGCACCGACGCGATCTGGCCCCTCCCCCCCGGTGCCAGTCTCGTGAGGTGGCCTTCGTCTTCCCCCGGACGAAGGCCACCACTATTTTCCGGGCCGGTTGCCTTCGGGCGCGTGCGGCTGGGTCGGCTTGTCCACATCCCCTCGGGCGCAGGGCCGGGTATCCACCGGCTTGCCTATGCCGCTGGGCCGGCTCCGTCCCGTGCGTGACGGTGGGCGCATGGGAAACGTCATCGCCTTCGTGCCGGCCTCTGGTGGGGTCGGGTCCTCGACCCTCGCGGCTGCGGTCGCCGTGCGCGCCGCCGCGGCCGGGCGCTCGGTCGTGGCCGTCGACCTCGACCGCGTCTCAGGGTCTCTCGACGTCGTCTTCGGCCTCGAGCAGGAGCCGGGGTGGCGCTGGCCGGAGCTGGCCGACGTGGCGGGCGTCGTGGACGGGCTCGGGCTCGCCGACGAGCTCCCGGTCTCGTGCGGGGTGCCCGTGCTCTCGGGGAGCGGCGGCTCCGGGTGGGTGGGTCCGCTCGACGACACCGACGACGGGTGGGCGCAGAGCCTGCCCGACGTCGTGGCCGGCCTGGCCGACGCGCATGACCTGACGGTTCTCGACCTGTCCCGAGACCCGTCCGTGCTGGCCCGCGTCGGGCTGCTCGTCGACGCGGTCGTCGTCGTGTCCGGCACCCAGGTGCCGCAGCTCGCGGCCACTGCCTCCGTCGTGTCCGGCGTGCGCGGCCTGCTCCGCCGTCTGCGTGACGCCGGGCGGGCGTGGGAGGCCCAGCCCCTCCTGCCGATCGAGCCGTGGGTCGTCCTGCGCGGTGCCCACACCGAGCCCGACCTCGAGGACCTCGTCATGGACGGCCTCGACGTGCCGCTCGTGGCCACGGTCGGCGACGACCGGCGCCTCGTCTCCGAGGTGGCCGAAGGACTGCCGCCGGGCGCTCGGGGACGCGGCGAGGTCGTGCGTGCCGCTGACGAGCTGCTGCTGCGGCTCACCGACCAGGCGGTCGCCGCATGAGCGTCCAGCCACGGCCCGGCGGCTCGCTCACGCCGGCGGTGTGGCAGCGCGTCCGCGACGGCATCGGTCCCGACGGCGCGGCGGTGGCCGAGGTGGCCACCCAGGAGCGTGGTGCGCTCGGAGCCCACCGTGTCGCCGAGACCCGGTCGGCGCTGGCCTCGCGGGTGCTCGGCGCCGGACCGCTCGACCCCTGGCTCGCCGAGCCGGGCGTCACCGACATCGCCGTCAACGGCGACGGACGCATCTGGGTCGACCGTGGGCACGGCATGGAGTGGGTGGGCGAGCGGCTCGATGCCGACGACGCCCGAGGTCTTGCCGTCCGCCTGGCCGGCATCGCGGGGCGCCGCCTCGACGAGGCCAGTCCCTGGGTCGACGGGCAGCTCCCGTCCGGCGCTCGGCTCCACGCGATGCTGCCGCCGCTCGTCGACGGTGGCCCGCACATCACGATCCGGGTGCCGCCCGGGGAGCCGGTCTCCCTGACCGAGCTCTGCGGTCGCGCGATGATGCCCCCGGAGTGGGAGCCCGTGCTGCGCGCCGTGGTCGCCCGGCGGCTCGCGTTCGTCGTCTCGGGCGGCACGGGAGCCGGCAAGACCACCCTCCTGGCGGCACTGCTCGGCTGCAGCGACCCGGTGGAGCGGCTGCTCGTCGTCGAGGACGTGCGCGAGCTGACGGTCGACCACCCTCACCTCGTCCGGCTCGAGGCCCGACCAGCCAACGTCGAGGGCGCCGGCGAGGTCACGTTGACGACGCTCGTGCGGCAGGCGCTGCGCATGCGCCCCGACCGGATCGTCGTCGGCGAGGTCCGGGGGGCCGAGGTGCGGGAGCTGCTGGCCGCGCTCAACACCGGCCACGAGGGCTGGTGCGGCACGGTCCACGCCAACGCCCCGGCCGACGTCGTGGCCCGGTTCGAGGCGCTCGGTGCCCTGGCGAGCTTGGGGCCCGATGCGGTCCGGGCCCAGCTGGCGGCTGCCATCGACGTCGTCGTGCACGTGACGCGCGACCACGGGGGGCGGCGCGTCGCCTCGGTGGCGGCGCTCTTCCGTCGCGACGGCAACCCCTGCATCGTGCCCGCGCTCGAGTGGGACGGCCCCGGTCACGAGCCCCGATGCGGTCCGGCGTGGCCGGCGCTCGCCGGCCGGCTCGGGCTGGAGTCGGAGCTCGTTCGGCCGACCGTGATGGCGCCCCCGGCTCTGACCTCGACCCCGCAGACGGCATCGGCCCCGCCGCCGGACCCGGTCTCGCGGCCAACGGCATCGGCCCCGCCGCCGGACCCGGTCTCGCGGCCAACGGCCCCGGCCGCGCCACCGATCCCGGCCTCGGCCGCGGAGGCGTCGTGAACGCCGGTGCCGTCGGGGCGCTGGCCGCGCTCCTGCTCGGTCTGGCCGTGCTCCTGTGGCCGAGCGGGGTGTCCGCTCGGGCGACCGCGGTCGACCTCTGGGGAGGTGAGTCTCCCGGAGGTGAGGCGGGCGCCCGGCTCTCCGGTGGCTTGGCCGGCGGGCACGGTGGTGGGCCCGGGCGGCACGCCGCACTCGGCTCGGCAACCGACGGGTTCGCAGCCGGCCAGGGTGGAGCAAGCCTGTGGCGTCAGGACCCGGTCGACCTCTACCGGCGCTGGCGACTTCGCCGACGGCCGGGAGCGCTCGTCGACGACGTCCTCGACCTGCTGCGCGGCATCGGTCCGGCCCTCGGGGCGGGCCTGACGCCGAGCCGTGCCATCGAGCTCGCGGCCACCTCGACGCTCGGTGCCGAGCGGGTCCAGCTGGCCCGACAGGCCCATGCCCGACAGGACCATGCCCGACAGGACCAACGGTCCCGCGCGCGCAACAGCCGGCACGCGGCCTCCCTCTCGGCTCCCGGCCGACCGTGGTCGTCCGGCGGCACCGCACGCGGCGATGACCGGCCGGCCGCCGACATCGACCGGCTCGTCGGCAGCCTTCTCCACGCGAGCCACCGCGCCGAGCCGACCTCGCCGGTCTGGGCCGAATGGGCGGCTCGCAGCGCATCCGCTGAGCTGGCACTCGTCGCGGCTGCCTGGCGCCTGTCCGAGACCACCGGCGCCCCGCTCGCCTCCGCGGTCGACCGTGCGGTGGGTGGGCTCCTCGACGCTCGCACCCGTCGGGGCAAGGTCGCGGTCGCCGTGGCCGGGCCCCGGGCCACGGTCACCGTCCTGACCCTCCTGCCGCTGACGGGCCCGATCTTCGGGCTGGCCTGCGGCATCGACCCGGCGACGCTCTACCTCGGGTCTCCGATCGCGACGGTGTCCGTCGTCGCCGGGGTGCTTCTCGTCTGGGTCGGTCGGGTCTGGTGCTCCCGGATGGTCCGTCGGGCGGTGCGGCCATGAGCGCACTCGTCGTTGCTCCTGCCGCCGATCCTGGCGTCGTCGAGGCGATCGCCGAAGCCGTTGCCCTCACCGACGTGGTCCTCGGCGGACGTCTTCTCGGAGTCATGGCGGCCGGCCTCGCTGCCGGTGCGGTGCTCGTCCTGCTCGGCGGTCGCGGTCACCCGGTCGTCAGCGCCGGCCACGAGACGCCGAGCATCGCCGTCGGGTCGAGTTCGACAGACCCGACCCGCTCGACAGATCCGACCGGTTCGACCAAGGCGGCCCGCCTGACCGGTTCGACCCACCCGACCGGTTCGACCTACGGCATCGGCTCGACGGACCGCTCCCCAGCCGCGAACCGTGGCGGCGCAGTGGCGGCCTCATCCGGCAGCACGAAGGACGACGGGAGGCGGGCCACCGACGCCGAGGTGTCCTCTGCCCTCGCTCTGCTCGCCCTGGCGTACCGGTCGGGCCGACCCACGTGGGACGTGCTCGAGGCGGTGGCCACCGGGCTGCCCGGGCGCGCGTCCACGGACCTGCGGCAGGTCGCGGCTGCCCTGAGGTGGGGAGCGACCGACGCCGATGCCTGGGCCTCCGTCGGGCCCACGTGGTCGCCGGCCGCACGCGCGGTGGCCATCTCCCACCAGGCAGGCGTGCCGCCCGGAGCGATGTTGCTCGCTGCCTCGGACGACCTGCACTCCGCTGAGCTCGAACGCCTCGAGGTCTCGGCGGCCAAGGTCGGCGTCCGCCTCGTCGCCCCGCTCGGCCTCGTGCTGCTCCCGGCGTTCTGCCTGACCACGGTGGCGCCGCTCGTCATCGCCCTCGCGGGTGACCTGCTCGCTGCCTGACGTGGCACCCGAGCATCCCACCACCAGGGGACACAGCGTCCCGGGCACCCCGCCCGGGCGAGGAGAGGAGAACCCATGACCCATCAGCTGATCCGACGACTCACGCGTCGCCGACTGACCTCCGGACGCCGCGACCGCGGGATGACGACGGCGGAGTACGCCGTCGGCATCATGGCGGCCTGCACCTTCGCGCTCGTGCTGCTCGGAGTCGTCAAGTCCGATGCGGTGCGCGGAGCCCTGGCGGGCATCGTCCAGAGCGCCCTGGGGATCGCGGGGTGAGGTCGCGACGCCCTCGACCCGCACCGGGTCGGGAGCGCGGGATGGTGACGGCGGAGCTCGCCGTCGCCATCCCGTCGGTCGTGCTCCTCCTCGGCTTCTGTCTCGTCGCGGTCAACGCCGCCGTCGACCAGATCCGGTGCGTCGACGCTGCCCGGGTCGCCGCACGAGCGGCGGCCCGTGGCGACGACCCGGCGCGGGTCCGTGACCTCGCCGTCGAGACGGCGCCCACGGGCGCTCGCGTGCAGGTCTCCGGCGTCGGTGGGGGAGTCCGGGTCGTCGTCTCGGCCCGCACCGGCGGCTGGGGGCTGCTGCCCGGCTGGGAGCTCAGCGCCTCAGCCGTGACACCCGTCGAGTCGCCGTCATGACGACCGTGCCGATCGTGCGGGTCGGGCCGACACGTCCCCAGGGCGAGCGTGGCGCGGCGAGCGTCCTCGCGCTGTCGGTCGTGGCCGTGGTGCTCGTCCTCACCATGGGCGGTCTCGTGGTGGCCTCCGTGGTGGTCGCCAGCCACCGGGCTCGGGTGGCCGCCGACCTCGGCTCCCTGGCCGCCGCATCGGCGATGCAGGACGGTGCGGACTCGGCTCAGGCGTGTGCGGTGGCGCACCAGGTGGTTCGCGCGAACGGTGCTGCGACACAGGCGTGTTCGTCGATGGGGGCAGACGTCGAGCTGCGCGTCACTGTCCGGGCCCGGCTGTGGCCCGAGCCTGCCACGGCCCGCGCCCGTGCGGGTCCCCAACGCTGACGGTTGGGGGCTGACGTCCGGCACGATGACGGCAGAGCACTGACTGCCGAACAGTGACGGTCGGACGTCAGCGGTTCTGCCAGGCGTCCGGGGCTGTGAGCAGCTGACGCACCCGGTCCGGCAGGTCGCCGGTGCGGAGGTCCTCGAGGGAGGTGTCGTCGAGCACCTCGCGCAGGCTCGCACGGACCGCCACCCAGAGGCTCGGCAGGTGGGTGGCGACACCTTGGTACTCCGTCTCGTGCGGTCGCAGTCCGCGCACCTCGGCGAGCGGACCGTCGACGGCGCGGAAGATGTCGCCGACGCTGATCTCCCCACGCGGCCGCCCGAGCACGTAGCCGCCGCGGGCACCGCGACGGCTCAGGACGAGGTTGCCGCGGCGCAGGTCGGCGAAGATCGCCTCGAGGAACTTGCGCGGCAGCTCCTGCCGGGTCGAGAGGCTGTCGATGCTGATCGGGCCCGAGCCCTCCGCGTCCGACTCGGCGAGGATGAGCATCGCGCGGACCGCGTAGTCGACTCGTGCCGAGATGTCCACCCATGCAGTCTGCCGCACCCGCGGTGACCTCCGCGCCAATCGGGCCCACCGGCGACGTGGCGCCGATGTCCGGGACCGCGGCGGGACGACAAGAAGTGAGGACGTGACCACTCGATGGGTGGCGAAGCATCGGGGTGTGACGACGGGGCCACTCGACGGTGCGGGTGTGACGACGGGGCCAGTCGACGGGGGGCGACGCACCGGGTGCGACTGAGGCGGCGAGGTGTCGTCCCCTCGCCGCCTCAGTTCACTCGGTGACCCGAGCTGCCCGCCCGCGTCGCTCGGCGACGAGAGGGGCTTCACGGCATACGTTATGCCGTCGTCCGCGCCCGTGCGAGATCTGTCCCACGTTGGTCCAGCGGAGCTGGACGGTCGGGCGTCAGATCGCGAGGGCCGGGTCGTGGTCGACGACGCTCGAGCGCCCGACGGCGCGCGCGTGGATCGTCTCCCCCTCCCGCAGCTGCAGCTCGGCGGCGTCGCGCCGGGTGATCTGCGCAGCGAACCGCTCGCCCGAGTCGGCCCGCAGGTCGACCCTGACCTCGAAGCCGAGGGGCACGACCCGCTCGACGACGGCGTCGATGACCCCGGGGGAGTCGGGCACCTTGGCGTCGAGGGCGAGCGCCGTCGCGCGGTCGCGCTCGAGCGCGATGTCGTGCGGTCGCACGAGCTGCCCGCCGAGGTGCGCGACCGAGCCGAGGAAGCCCATGACGAAGTCGTTGGCGGGGCGCTCGTAGAGCGTGACGGGGTCGCCGACCTGCTCGATGCGTCCCTTGTTGAGCACGGCGATCCGGTCGGCGACGTCGAGCGCCTCCTCCTGGTCGTGCGTCACGAGCACCGTCGTCACGTGCACCTCGTCGTGCAGCCGGCGCAGCCACTGGCGCAGGTCGGTGCGCACCTTCGCGTCGAGGGCGCCGAAGGGCTCGTCGAGCAGCAGCACCTGCGGGTCCACTGCGAGAGCCCGGGCGAGCGCCATCCGTTGGCGCTGACCGCCGGAGAGCTGCGCCGGATAGCGGTGCTGGAAGCCGTCGAGCCCGACGATCTCGAGCAGCTCGTCGACCTTCTTGGCCGTCTCGGCCTTGGGGCGCTTGCGGATCGTCAGTCCGAAGGCGACGTTGTCGCGCACGGTCATGTGCTTGAACGCGGCGTAGTGCTGGAAGACGAAGCCGATCCCGCGCCGCTGCGGCGGCTCGTCCGTGACGTCGCGGCCCTCGATCGTCACGGTGCCGGAGTCGAGCTCCTCGAGGCCGGCGATCGCGCGCAGCAGCGTCGACTTGCCGGAGCCGCTCGGCCCGAGCAGCGCGGTCAGCGAGCCGCTCGGGATGTCGAGGCTCACGTCGTCGAGCGCGGTGAACGAGCCGTAGTCCTTGCGGGCGCTGGTCACGGTGATCATCGGTCGCTCCTCTTGCGGTCGAGCAGGGTCATGAGCAGCAGCACGACGAGCGCGATGCCCATGAGCAGGGTGGCGGCGGCATACGCGCCGTAGGTGTTGTGGTCGTCGATGTAGCGGGAGTGCACGAGGAGCGTCAGGGTCTGCGAGACCCCGGGGAAGCCGGAGCTCACCATGATGACCGCGCCGAACTCGCCGAGGGCCCGCGCGACCGTCAGCACGACGCCGTAGGTCAGGCCCCACCGGATCGCCGGGAGGGTGATGCGCCAGAACGTCTGCCACCCGTTGGCCCCGAGCGTCGAGGCGGCCTGCTCCTGCTCCTGGCCGATCTCGTGGAGCACCGGCTCCACCTCGCGCACGACGAACGGCAGCGTCACGAAGATCGTCGCGAGCACCATGCCCGGGATGCCGAAGATGACCTGGAAGCCGGCCCGGTCGAGCGCACCGAACCACCCGCCCGCGCCCCACAGCATGATGAGCGAGACGCCGACGACGATCGGTGACACCGCGAACGGCAGGTCGACCACGGCCTGCAGCAGCCCTCGTCCGCGGAAGCGTCCGCGCACGAGCGCCAGGGCGGTCGCGACGCCGAAGACGACGTTGACCGGGACGGTGATCGCCACGATGAGCAACGACAGGTTGAGCGCCGACCTCGCTGCCGGTGTCGAGATCGAGGCGATGAACTCCGAGAGCCCGGGCTCGAAGGTGCGCCAGAGGATGACGCCGATCGGCACGGCGAGCAGCACGAAGAGGTAGCCGAGCGCGACGACGCGCAGCGACAGACGGGTGCCCCGGGAGACCCTCATGCGTCACGCTCCTCGCGGCGCTGGCTGCGGCTCGACACGACGCGTAGGAGCAGCAGCGTGACGAACGCGATGGCGAGCAGCGCGACCGAGACCGCGGCCGCGTTGAGCGGTCGGTCGATCTCGATCTGCTGCTGGATGTACTGCGAGGCCACCTGGGTCTCGCGGGGGATGTTGCCGCCGATGAGCACGACCGAGCCGTACTCGCCGATCGCGCGGGCGAAGGCGAGTCCGGTGCCGCTGAGGATCGCCGGCGCGAGGGTCGGCAGCACGATGCGACGGAACGTCGTCCAGGTCGTGGCTCCGAGCGAGGCCGCGGCCTCCTCGACCTCGCGGTCGGCCTCGATGAGGACGGGCTGCACCGACCGGACGACGAACGGCAGGGTGACGAAGAGCAGCGCGACGACGAGCCCCCAGCGCGTCGCGTTGAGCTCGACACCGATGGGGCTGTTGGGCCCGTAGAGGGAGAGCAGCACGATGCTGGCAACGATCGTCGGCAGCGCGAACGGCAGGTCGATGACGGCGTTGACGAACCGCTTGCCGCGGAACTCGTCGCGCACGAGCACCCACGCGACGAGCGTGCCGAGCACGGCGTTGATGAGCGCCACGACGGCCGACACGAGCACGGTCACCCAGAGGGACGCGAGCGCGGCGGGCGCGGTGACCGCCTCCCAGAACCCGGCCAGGCCCTCGTCGAACGCCGCGACGGTCAGCGCCGCGAGCGGCAGCAGGACGATGACGCTGAGCCACAGCGTGACGATGCCGATGCCGAGCGGTCGGCGCAGCCCCCTCAGGCCCTTGCCGTGGCGTGTGCGTCGCGCCGCGCCACCGGACCCCGCACCGTGGGGTGCGTCGTCGCCCCGAGGACGTATGCCGTCCGGCGCGGTCGCGCCCGAACGCGGCGGCAGGGGCGCCGCGTCCGTCTCCGGATGCGGGCCCCTGCGCTGCTGGTCGGTGTCAGACGTCACTGGGTCGCCTGGTCGTAGATCTTGGCGATGTCACCGACGTCCTTCTTGAAGAGCGTGCTGTCGACGGTCTTCCAGCCACCGAGGTCGGCGATCGTCCAGAGCTTCGTCGGGGCCGGGAACTTCGAGGCGTACTCCGCGGCCACGGTGGTGTCGACCGGCCGGAAGCCGGCCTCGGCGAGCAGCTTCTGCGCCTCCGGCGTGTAGAGGTAGTCGTTGAACGCGGTGGCCGTGGCGAGGTTCTTGCTGCCCTTGAGCACGGCGGCGGGGTTCTCGATCTTGAAGGTCGTGCGCGGGGTCACGTGCTCGACGGGGTCGCCGTTCTTCTCGATGAAGAGGGCCTCGTTCTCGTAGCTGAGGAGCACGTCGCCGCTGCCCTGCAGGAAGGTCTCGGTGGCCTCGCGACCCGACTTCGGCTGGACCTTCACGTGGTCCTTGACGAGCGCCGAGACGTACGCGAGGCCGGCGGCCTTGTCGACGCCGCCGTTGCTCTTGGCGGCGTACGGGGCCAGGAGGTTCCACTTGGCCGAGCCGGACGAGAACGGGTTGGGCGTCACGACCTCGAGGCCGGGCTTGAGCAGGTCGTCCCAGTCCTTGATGCCCTTGGGGTTGCCCTTGCGCACGACGATCGTCACGACGGAGCCGAAGGGAATCCCCTGGTGCTCGTTGGCATTCCAGTTCGGGTCGACGAGCCCGGCATCGACGAGGCGCGTGATGTCGGGCTCGACCGAGAAGTTGACGAAGTCGGCCTCGGCGCCGGCAGCGACCTTGCGGCTCTGGTCGCCCGAGGCGCCGTAGCTCTGCTGGAACTGCACGCCCTGGCCGGCCTTCGTCTTCTGGAAGGCCGGGATGACGACGTCGAAGCCCACCTTCGGGACGGCATATGCGTAGAGGTTGATGGTGCTCGTCGCGGCGCCGTCGGCGGCGGCGGTGCCCGGTCCCGCGGCGGTGTCGCTGGCCCCGCCACCGGCACACGCGGTCAGACCGAGGGTCGCGGTGACGGCGATGGCGGCGAGGGCGATCGAGGGGCGGCGCATGTCGGGCTCCTGAGGGTGCGGTCCGGATCGGGGTCGCGCCGCGGGGTGCGGCGGGCCGGGTCGGTCGGCAGTCGACGGGTGGCTGCTTTCCTATCCGTTGCATGGGAGTTTCGAATAGCGATGCGTTACTGGTCAAATAACTCGGCATTATGTCTCAGAGTGTGGTCCGGCCCCGCGGTCCGGTCCGACGGACGCCGGACTCAGTCGCCTCGCGACAGGGAGCGCACGCGCAGCACGGGCCCCACCATCGACACCGTGGCGACGTCGGTTGGGGCGTCCCCGCTCACCGTCACCCGGGTGCCCGGCTCGGCGTCGATCGCCCACCCGGGCGGGAGCAGCAGCTCCCACGTCGTCCCGTCGTCGGCGTCCAGCACGAGAGGCTGCATCTCGACCTCGACCCGGCGCAGCGTCCCGCGCACGACGACCGAGGGGGCAGGCCGGCCGGCGGCGCCCCCCGTGATCCCGACCCACGGTCCGGCGCCGGCGTCCGCCGGAGGACCTTGCGCGTCGGACGACCCGGACGACCCGGACGACCCGGACGGGCCGGACGCCCCCGGCGGCCGAGACGGGCCCGGACGCCCCGGACGCCCCGGACGTCCGGGTCCGCCCGGTGGCCGGTTCACTGCGCGCCCCCGGCCCCTGGGTCCGCGTGACGCAGGACGAGGTCGAGCAGGGCCACGGCGCCGCGTTTGTCGAGGGGCTCGTTGCCGTTGCCGCACTTGGGGGACTGGATGCACGACGGGCAGCCCTCTGGGCACTCGCACGAGTCGATGGCGTCGCGGGTCGCGCTGAGCCACGGGCGGATCCGTCGGTAGCCGCGCTCGGCGAAGCCCGCACCGCCGGGGTGTCCGTCGTAGATGAGGATCGTCGGCAGGCCGGTGTCCGGGTGCAGCGCGGTGGAAACACCGCCGATGTCCCAGCGGTCAGCGGTGGCGAAGAGCGGGAGCATCCCGATGGCCGCGTGCTCGGCCGCGTGCGCCGCCCCGGGTATGCCGTCCTCCGCCACCCCGGCCGCCGTGAGGTCTTCGACGGGCATCGTCCACCACACCGCCTTCGTCGCGAGCGACCGGGGCGGCAGGTCGAGGGGGTGCTCGCCGAGCACCTCTCCGCCGGGCAGGCGGCGCAGGAACGAGGTGACCTGGTGGCGGACTGTCACGTGGCCGAACGAGCACCGGAGCGGCCCCCACTCCTCGTGCTCGGTCTCGTGGACGATCTGGAAGTCGCTGACCGACTGCGCCTGGGTCGTCCAGCCGGGGTCACCGCGCACCGCGAAGGCGGCATGGTCGTCGAGGTCGAGCTCGGTGATCACCCACGTCTGGCCCTGGTGCAGGTGCACGGCGCCGGTGTGCACCTGCGAGTGCGCGCTCGAGTCGTCGACGGTGCCGACGACGCGCCCGGTCCGGGTCTCGATGATCCGCACGGGCTCGCCGGCCCCACGCAGCGACAGGTGGTCGGCGGGCCGGTCCTCACGCCCCCAGAACCAGCCCCGCGGACGCTTCTTGAGGATGCCGCGGGCGACGAGCGCGTCGAGCAGCACGCGCGTCTGCGGCCCGAAGATCTCGACGTCGGCCTCGGTCACCGGCAGCTCAGCGGCCGCCGCGGCCAGGTGGGGACCGAGCACGTGCGGGTTGTCGGGGTCGACGACGGTGGCCTCGATGCCGCGGCCGAAGATCGCCTCCGGGTGGTGCACGACGAACGTGTCGAGCGGGTCGTCGGAGGCGACGAGCACGGCCAGCGACCGCTCTCCGGAGCGGCCGGCCCGCCCGGCCTGCTGCCACAGCGACGACAGCGTGCCCGGCCATCCCGCGAGCAGCACGGCGTCGAGGCCGCTGACGTCGACACCGAGCTCGAGCGCGTTCGTGGCCGCGAGGCCGAGCAGCTCCTTCGCGCGCAGGGACCGCTCGAGCTCGCGTCGCTCCTCCGGGAGGTAGCCGCCGCGGTAGGCGGCGACCCGGTGCTCGTCCGTGACGGGCACCCGCTCCTTGGCGATCCGCGCGACGACCTCGACGCCGGCCCGCGACCGCGCGAACGCCACCGTCTGCACGTGCTCGCGCACGCACCCGGCGAGCAGCTCGCCCGTCTCTGTGATGGTGCTGACCCTCGACGGCTGCCCGGTCTCGTCGACGAGCAGCGGGGGCTCCCAGAGGGCGAACGTCATCGACGCGCGGGGCGAGCCGTCCCGCGTCACCGGGGTCACCGGCATACCGAGGAGTCGGGAGGCGTGCTCCTCCGGGTCGGCCACGGTGGCGGACGCGAAGACGAAGGTCGGCTCGGAGCGGTAGCGCGCGGCGACCCGCCGCAGTCGTCGCAGCACCGCGGCCATGTGGGCGCCGAAGACACCCTTGTAGACGTGGCACTCGTCGACGACGACGTAGCGCAGCGCCCGCAGGAACGAGCTCCACCGCTCGTGCCCGGGCAGCAGGGAGTGGTGGAGCAGGTCGGGGTTGGTGAGCACGAGGTTGGCGTGGTCGCGGATCCAGCGCCGCTCGTCGGTGGGGGTGTCGCCGTCGTACGTCGCGGGCCGCACGGCGGGCAGCGCGAGCCGGTCGATGCGGCTCAGCTGGTCGGCGGCGAGCGCCTTCGTGGGGGAGAGGTAGAGCGCGGTGGCGCCGCGGCCGTTGGGTGCGGTCGCGCCGGCGATGATGTCGCTGAGCATCGGCAGGTGGTAGCCGAGGCTCTTTCCGGAGGCCGTGCCCGTGCTGACGACGACGTGATGTCCGGCGTGGGCGGCCTGTGCCACCTCGACCTGGTGCGACCACGGCGCCTCGATGCCGGAGGCGAGCAGGGAGCCGAGGAGTGTCGGGTCGACCCATTCTGGCCAGGCCCCGAGCACGGCGCGGCGAGCCGGCACCTCGTGCACGTGCACGAGCCGCTCGGGATGGTCGCCGACGAGCGTGCGCAGGAGGTCCTCCGGCACGGGTCCCGCGGGCGCTGACTCCCCGTTCATGTGGAGCAACCGTATGCCGTCGGGGTACGGTAACCGACGAGCGGGGCATGTTACTGCGCGGTCGGTCACGCGGGGGGAACGTGACGGATGGGGAACGGTCAGCACGACGTCAGGACCGGACCCGCGAAACCGCGACCAGAAGCTGTGCACGTGTGGGCACAAGGAAGGGGCACAGGTGGATCTCTCGATCACCCGAGCCGACCACGGCGAGCAGACCGTGGTGCACCTCGGCGGCGAGATCGACGTCTAGACCGCGCCACTCGTGCGCGAGAAGCTCGACGAACAGATCCAGGGCGGGCGCACGCAGCTCGTCGTCGACCTCACGGACGTCACCTTCCTCGACTCGACAGGGCTCGGGGTGCTCGTCGGGCGGCTCAAGCTGACCCGCACGAGAGGCGGTTCGATGCGCCTCGTCGGCACCGACGACCGCGTCCTCAAGGTCTTCTCCATCACCGGTCTCGACAAGGTCTTCGAGATCCACCCGACCCTCGACGCGGCGCTCGCCGCGAGCGCGGCCGGGGCGAGCGCGCCGGGCGAGGGGTCCTGAACGACACCCCCGTCGTCGACCGATCGCTCGTCGCGCTGCTGCGAGCTGACCTCTCGGCGGCTCGTTTCACCGTCGACGGCGTCGCCGACCGGCTCGGCCCGGTGGCGTCCGCGGCCCTGCACCGTGAGCAGCCGCTGCCGGCGCTGCTCGCGACGGAGTCCTCAGCCACGTCGGTGGACGATGCATGCGGCGTCCTCGTGCGCCTCTTCGCCCTCGGTCGACCCGTGCGCGCGTCGGCGCTCGGCGCCGCCCTGCCCTCGCTCGGGGTCGAGGGGGCGGTACGCCTCGGGCTCGTGCGCCTCGAGGGAGGCCGCGCCGGCTTCGCCGCCGACCGGTGGGCGCCGCCCGAGCGCGACGTCGTCGCGACGTGCGACCTGCGCCCGTACGGCGACGACGCCCACGACTGGTGGGTCGCCTCCGACCTCTCCGAGCTCGTCGTCGGTGGGCCCCTGCGCCCCGACCACGTGCTCGGCATCGGCGGCGCCTCGACGACCCTCGCGTCGTGGACCGTCCGGCGCCCGGTCGACCGCGCGCTCGACCTCGGCACCGGCTGCGGCGTGCAGGCCCTGCACCTGACCGGACACGTCGGCGCGATCGTCGCCACCGACATCTCGGAGCGGGCGCTCGCGTATGCCGGCTTCAACCTCGCGCTCGCTGCCTCCGAAGGCGTGGGGGCGGTCCCCGACGTCCAGCTGCTCTCCGGAGATCTGCTCGATCCCGTTTCGGGGCAGGAGTTCTCGCTCGTCATCAGCAACCCGCCCTTCGTCATCACACCCCGCGACGAGGGTGTGCCGCTCTACGAGTACCGCGACGGCGGTCGCTCGGGTGACACCCTCGTCCGCTCCCTCGTGCGCCAGGTCGGCTCGGTGCTCGAGCCCGGAGGCGTCGCCCAGTTCCTCGGCAACTGGGAGGTCCCGGCCGGGCGCACGTGGCGCGACGTCTGGGGTGACTGGCTCGACGAGCAGGCCCGGGACGGGGTCGCGCTCGACGCCTGGGTCATCCAGCGCGAGTCGCAGGACCCCGCCGAGTACGCCGAGCTGTGGGCCCGCGACGGCGGTGCCCAGCCCGGCAGCGAGTCCCACTCGCTGATGTATGCCGCGTGGCTGCGTGACTTCGCCTCGCGCGGTGTCGAGCACGTCGGGTTCGGGGTCGTCACGCTCCAGCGGCCGGCCGCCGACCGCGGCACGTGGCGCTCCCTCGACGAGGCCCACGGGCCCGTCGCCGCCCCGATGGGACCGGCGGTCGGCGCGGGGCTGCGGGCCCGGACGTGGCTCGCCGAGCACTCCGACGAGGACGTCCTCGACGTCGCGTGGTCGTGCGCCCCCGACGTGACGGAGGAGCGGCACGGGGTCCCGGGTGCCGAGGACCCGAGCGTCATCCTCGTCCGGCAGGGCGGAGGGCTGGGACGCGTCGTCCGCGCAGGGACGCTGCTGGCGGCATACCTCGGCGTGGCCGACGGCGAGCTGACGGCGGGGGTGGCTCTCGACGCCATTGCGACGGTGCTCGGGCTCGACGCCGCCGACGTGCGTGCGGAGGTGCTCCCGCAGGTGCGCGACCTCGTGGCAGACGGCCTGCTCGTCTGAACGAGCAGGCCGCCGCCACCAGGGATCCCGCGCTTCGGTCGGTGGTGCCCGGTCAGGCGAAGAGCTTGGCCGCCGTCGTGACCGTCTGGAAGACGCCGTAGGCGAGGATGACGGCGATGACGGCCCAGAGTGCGACGACGCGCGCGGTCCCCGGCAGGCGCGAGGAGCCCTCGCCCGTCTCGACCGGAGCCGGCTTGGCCGCCTCGACGACGTCGTCGGACTCGTGGAAGCGGTCGGCGACCGGGCGCACGAGGAGGTTGGCGACGAAGCCGACGGCGAGCACGCCGACCATCGTCAGCAGCGCCGGCGTGTAGGCGTCGGCCGTCAGCGTGCCCGGCTTGCCCTGGGCGTCGAGGAAGCCGTTGATGATGAGCGGGCCCGCGACACCGGCCGCCGACCAGGCCGTGAGCAGCCGGCCGTGGATGGCGCCGACCTGGAAGGTGCCGAAGAGGTCGCGCAGGTAGGCGGGCGCCGTCGCGAAACCACCGCCGTAGAACGAGATGAGCACCGCGGCGATGAGGACGAAGAGCCCGATGGCGACATGCCCCGCGAGGGCGAGGCCGATGTAGGCGAGGATGCCGACGCCGAGGTAGACCATGTACATCGGCTTGCGACCGATGACGTCGCTCGTCCAGCTCCAGACGAAGCGGCCGGCCATGTTGAAGAGCGAGAGCAGACCGACGAATCCGCCTGCGGCAGCGACGGTCACGGCCGACGACCCGTTCTCGCGGAAGAAGTCCTGGATCATCGGGCTGGCCTGCTCGAGGATGCCGATGCCGGCGGTGACGTTGCAGAAGAGGACGACCCAGAGCAGCCAGAACTGAGGGGTGCGGATCGAGCTCGCCGCGGAGACCGACTTCGTCGTGACGAGCGTGGCGGTGTCGCGGGCGTTCGCCGGCGGGGTCCACCCCTCGGGCTTCCAGTCGGGGTGCGGGACGCGGATGTTGAAGACGCCGATGAGCATGACGAGGGCGTAGACGATCCCGAGGGTCACGAAGAGGAGCATCAGCGCGTGCCCGTCGGCCGTCGACGTCGAGTCCGACGGCGTGTAGCCGGGGTCGTAGGCGCTGAGCAGCTGGCGCGAGAGGGGGCTCGCGACCATCGCGCCGCCGCCGAAGCCCATGATCGCGAGCCCGGTGGCGAGGCCCGGACGGTCCGGGAACCACTTGATGAGCGTCGAGACCGGCGAGATGTAGCCGATGCCGAGGCCGATGCCGCCGATGACGCCGTAGCCGAGGTAGAGCAGCCACAGCTGGCTCGTGGCGATGCCGGCCGCGCCGACGAGGAAGCCGGTGCCCCAGCAGACCGTCGCGACGAACATCGCCTTGCGCGGCCCGTTGCGGTCGACCCACGTGCCGAAGACCGCGGCCGACAGGCCGAGCATGACGATGGCGATCGAGAAGATGAGGCCGATCGCCGTCTGCGAGGTGTCGAAGTGTGCGACGAGGGAGGTCTTGTAGACGCTCGTCGCGTAGACCTGGCCGATGCACAGGTGCACCGCGAGGGCGGCCGGGGGGATGAGCCAGCGGTTGAAGCCGAGCGGGGCGACCGTGCGACGACGGTCGAGGAATCCCGGGGAGCTGGTGGTCGTGGCGGTGCGCTGCGTCGTTGCAGTCATGCGGACCTCGGATCGGGAGGAGAGGGACGGGTGGGCGAGGGACCGCACGCAGGCGAACCGCGACGGTCGAGGGGTCCGGAGGGGTGCATACCCGGGTTCGGGGCGAAATGTGTCGTGATGTTCCCGAAACCACTTGTGAGTGAGCGCTCACTCATTCATGATGGACAGCGTGTCGACACGTGTGGAGGGCCAGCGACCCGGTCAGCGGGCGGCCCCGATGAACCCCGACGACCGCCGGGACGCCCTCATCGAGGTCTTCGTCCGGCTCGCGCACCGCGAGGGGCGCAAGCCGACGACGAGCGAGATCGCCCAGGAGGCCGGCGTCGCCGAGGGCACGATCTTCCGGGTCTTCCCGACCAAGGAGGTCCTCGAGAACGAGGCCGTGCAGGCGGCGTTCTGCCCCGCCCCCGTCCGGCGGCGCATCTCGGCCATCGACCCCGAGGGGTCGCTGCGCGACCGGCTCGTCGACTTCACCCGCATCATGCAGCTGCGCTTCACGGAGGTCTTCGGCCTCATGGGTGCCCTGGGCCTGACCCAGCCGCCCAACCGCGGACCGCACCAGGCCTGCTACGACGCGGGGCGGCACCTGCGCGGGCACGCCGACGAGGAGGAGGAGCACGTCGCCGCCCACCAGCCCCTCCTCGAGACCATCCACCACCTGGTCCACGACGATGACCTGCTCGTCGTCCCGGCCGCCGACCTCGTCCACCGGATCCGGCTGCTCACCTTCTCGGGCAGCCACCCCGGCATCGCCGACGGACAGGTCCTGACCCCCGAGGAGATCGTCGACACCGTCCTCTTCGGCCTGATGCGGCGGCCGAGCACCACAGAGAGCGGCCTGTCGATCGCCGAGCTCCACGCGCAGCTCGGCGGCGACCCGCAGGCGCTCACCGCCGACGAGGGGTCGCGGCCGTGACAGACCAGTTGACCCTCACCCCACGTGAGTCCCTAGCGTTCCCGAGCGACACCACACCACCCGTCGCGCACCGAAAGGCACCGACATGCTGATCCGACTGCTCCGCAGTCACCTGCGTCCCTACCCGGGCCAGATCGTGCTCATCTGCCTGGCCCAGCTCGTCAGCACCATGGCCTCGCTCTACCTGCCGAGCCTCAACGGCGAGATCATCGACCAGGGCGTCGCCAAGGGCGACACGGCCTTCATCATCAGCCACGGCGGCATCATGCTCGCCGTCAGCCTCGTGCAGATCGCCGCGTCGATCGCCGCCACCTTCCTCGCGGCCCGCGTCGCGATGGGGATGGGCCGCGACATCCGCGGCAACGTCTTCGGCACCGTCGTCGACTTCTCGGCGCAGGAGGTGACGCGCTTCGGGGCCCCGACGCTCATCTCGCGCAGCACCAACGACGTGACCCAGGTCCAGATGGTCGTCTTCATGGGCTTCGCCCTGCTCGTCACGACGCCGATCATGATGGTCGGCGGCATCATCATGGCCCTGCGCGAGGACGTCGGGCTGTCCTGGCTCGTCGCCGTCGCAGTGCCCCTGCTCGGCCTCGTCGTCGGCCTCGTCATCTCCCGGATGGTGCCGTGGTTCGGGCGGATGCAGACCTCGCTCGACGGCGTCAACCGCGTCATGCGCGAGCAGATCACCGGCATCCGCGTCGTGCGCGCCTTCGTCCGCGAGGAGCACGAGGAGGCCCGCTTCGCCGAGGCCAACGGCCTGCTGACCAACGCCGGCCTCCAGGTCGGACGCCTCATGGCGCTCGTCTTCCCGATCGTCATGGTCATCTTCAACCTCTCGACCGTGGCCGTCATGTGGTTCGGCGGGCACCGCATCGCGTCCGGCGACATGCAGATCGGCGAGCTGACGGCTTTCCTGTCCTACCTCGTCCAGATCCTCATGGCCGTCATGATGGCGACCTTCATGGCCACGATGATCCCGCGTGCCGCGGTCTCGTCCGGCCGCATCCAGGAGGTCCTCGACACCGAGTCGTCCGTCGTCGAGTCCGTGCAGCCCCTGAGGATGGCGCCCGCCGCCGCGGGCCTCGAGCTCGTCGGTGTCGACTTCCACTACCCGGGAGCCGAGGCGGCCGTGCTCCACGACGTCAGCTTCCGGGCCGACCCGGGTCGCACGACGGCCATCATCGGCTCGACGGGTGCCGGCAAGACGACGCTCCTCGGCCTGATCCCGCGTCTCTTCGACGCGTCCGCGGGCAAGGTGCGGGTCGGTGGCGTGGACGTGCGTGACCTCGAGCTCGACGACCTGTGGAGCAAGATCGGGCTCGTCCCGCAGAAGCCGTACCTCTTCAGCGGCACCGTCGCGACCAACCTGCGCTACGGCAACCCCGATGCCACCGACGACGAGCTGTGGGACGCCCTGCGCATCGCACAGGGCCAGGACTTCGTCGAGGCGATGGGCGGGCTCGACTCGGCCATCGCGCAGGGCGGCACCAACGTCTCGGGCGGCCAGCGCCAGCGTCTCGCCATTGCCAGGGCCATCGTCAAGCGTCCCGACATCTACCTGTTCGACGACTCGTTCTCGGCCCTCGACCTGTCGACCGACGCACGCCTGCGCCGGGCCCTGCGGCCGGCCACGTTGGGCAGCACCGTCGTCATCGTGGCCCAGCGCGTCTCGACCATCGTCGACGCCGACCACATCATCGTGCTCGAGGACGGCCGCGTCGTCGGCCAGGGCACGCACGACCAGCTCCTCGACTCCTGCGTCACCTACCAGGAGATCGTCGAGTCCCAGCGCAGCGCGGAGGAGGCGGCCTGATGGCCGAGGGAGTCAAGACGGCCGAGGAGAAGGCCGCAGAGGTCCGCCGCGGACCTGCACGCCGGGGCGGCCCGCCCCACATGCAGATGGGGCAGCCGGGCGAGAAGTCGCTCAACTTCGGCCCGTCGGCCAAGCGCCTGCTCGGCCGGCTGCGGCCGCACCGCGTCAAGGTCGTCGTCGTCCTCGTGCTGGCCGTCGTGAGCGTCGCGCTCAGCTCGATCGGGCCGAAGATCCTCGGGCGCGCGACCGACCTCATCTTCGCCGGTGCCATCGGCGGCACCATCGAGGCGCCGCCCGGCACCACCAAGGAGCAGGTCGTCGACAGCCTGCGTGCGCAGGGCCAGACGACGTATGCCGACCTGCTGAGCAACGTCGACTTCACCCCGGGCGTGGGCATCGACTTCGACGCCGTCGCCAGCGTGCTGCTGCTCGTCGTCGCGCTCTTCGTCGCCGCGTCGCTGCTCATGTGGCTCCAGGGGTGGATCCTCCAGGGCGTCCTCCAGCGCACGATGTACGACCTGCGCCAGGAGGTCGAGGCCAAGCTCAACCGGCTGCCCCTGCCCTACTTCGACAACCAGCCGCGCGGTGAGCTGCTGAGCCGCGTCACCAACGACATCGACAACGTCGGCCAGTCCCTCCAGCAGACGATGTCGCAGCTGCTCACCTCGCTGCTCACGGTCATCGCCGTGCTCGGCATCATGTTCTGGATCTCGTGGGAGCTCGCGCTCATCGCGCTCGTCTCCATCCCGATCTCGATCGTCGTGACGGCCCTCATCGCCAAGCGCTCGCAGAAGCTCTTCATCCAGCAGTGGCGCAACACCGGCGAGCTCAACGGCATCGTCGAGGAGACCTTCACCGGGCACGGGCTCGTCAAGGTCTACGGCCGCCAGAAGGAGACCCAGGCGAACTTCAAGCAGAAGAACGACGAGCTCTTCGAGGCAGCCTTCGGCGCCCAGTTCATCAGCGGCATCATCATGCCGGTCATGATGTTCGTCGGGAACCTCAACTACGTGGCGATCGCCGTCGTCGGTGGCCTCCGCGTCGCGTCGGGCACGATGAGCCTCGGCGACGTCCAGGCCTTCATCCAGTACTCCCGGCAGTTCACGCAGCCGCTGACGCAGGTCGCGTCGATGGCCAACGTGCTCCAGTCCGGTGTCGCCTCTGCCGAGCGCGTCTTCGAGGTGCTCGACGCCGACGAGCAGGAGCCTGACGCCGCCGCACCGGCGCGCATCGACGACCCGCACGGAGCCGTCGCCTTCGAGTCGGTCGCCTTCTCGTACACGCCCGAGAAGCCGCTCATCGAGGACCTCGACCTCTCGGTGCAGCCCGGTCAGACGGTGGCCATCGTCGGCCCGACTGGCGCCGGCAAGACGACGCTCGTCAACCTCATCATGCGGTTCTACGAGCTCGACGGCGGACGCATCACGCTCGACGGCGTCGACATCCGCGACCTGACCCGCCACGACCTGCGCGCGCGCATCGGCATGGTGCTGCAGGACACGTGGCTCTTCGGCGGCACGATCCGCGACAACATCGCGTACGGCCGTCCCGGTGCCACCGACGAGGAGGTCATGGCGGCCGCCAAGGCGACCTACGTCGACCGCTTCGTGCACTCGCTGCCCGACGGCTACGACACCGTGCTCGACGACGAGGCGTCCAACATCTCGGCCGGCGAGAAGCAGCTCGTCACGATCGCCCGCGCCTTCCTCTCCGACCCGGCGCTGCTCATCCTCGACGAGGCCACGAGCTCGGTCGACACGCGCACCGAGCTGCTCGTCCAGCACGCCATGGCGGCGCTGCGGTCCGACCGGACGAGCTTCGTCATCGCGCACCGCCTGTCGACGATCCGCGACGCCGACCTCATCCTCGTCATGGAGGACGGACGCATCGTCGAGAAGGGCACGCACGCCGAGCTGCTCGCGACCGGAGGCGCCTACGCGACGTTGTATGCCGCCCAGTTCGCGGGTGCCGCGGCCGACCTCGACGAGACGGCGGGGGCACCCGGCGCGCCGGACGGCATACCCGAGATGGCGGGTGTCGGGGCCGGTGCGCCCGGCCCGGCCGGCGGACCCGGCGTCCCGACGCCCGACTCCGCGGTGCCGGCGGACGGGGGTCCCACGAGCTGAGCCGTCACGGGCCCACGTGGGCCCGCGAGCACGGACACGACTGCCGCGCCGACCACGAGGTCGGCGCGGCAGTTGCGTCCGGCGTCAGACCCGGTGGGGTGGGTCAGGCCGTCTGGGGCGGCGTGGGGTGGCAGGAGCCGTCCACGCTCTGGAAGGCGCACCAGCTGGGCGGCGCGGCCTGGGCGGTCACGGAGGCACCCGTCATCCCGAAGAGACCGGTGACGACGACGGCGGCGGCGACGCGAGCGACAAGCTTCATGAGGTGGCTCCCCTGGTTCTCGAGGCCCGTCGGGTGAGGGCCCTTCCTGGTGCAACCGACCTTACGGAGGGTGCGCCAACAAACGGCTAACAACGGCGGCGTCAGTGCCGGAGATGGGCCGGCAGGCGCAGCGCACCGGGCTCCAGGTCGAGCCGCTCGAGGATGGCCCGGCACTCGGTCCGGGTGGGGTCGTCACCGCTCGCCGGGTCTCCGTCGGCCGGCTCGGCGGCATCGAGGTGCGCGGCGCACCGGGCCTCGCGAGCCAGGTCGCAGGCCAGCTCGAGCGGGTCGCCCGCCGCCCGCCGCGCGGCCACCAGTCGCTCCACCCGAGGGCGGGCGTCGTGCCACCGTCCCGCCGCGGTGTCGAGGTCGACCCGCAGGCGCAGGACGTCGAGGTCCTCACCCGACCGGGCGTGGGCGTCGAGCCGCGGCCGCGCCGACTCGTACTCCGTGGTGGCGTCGACGAGCGCTCCACGACCGAGGTGCACCCGCGCGAGAGCCAGGTGGCAGTGTGCCTCGCCCAGGTCGTCGCGCACCTCGCGGGCCAGCGCGAGGGCCTCGTCGAGCAGGGCCTGGGCCTCGTCGAAGAGGTCGAGGTCGACGAGTCCCTCGGCGCGGGTGACGAGCCAGATGCAGGTCGAGCGGCGGGAGCCCAGCTCGCGCGACTCGGCCACCATCGCGGCCAGGAGCGGGTCACCCTCGGCGGGTAGCCCCATGTTGCGCAGGAGCACGCCGCGGTGGGCATCGGCGGTGGTGCGCGCCGCGCGGTCATCGCGAGCGACGGCCAGCTCGGCTGCCTGCTCGTACCAGCCCAGCGAGGCCGCGAAGTCCCGTCGCACCATGGCCGCCCACCCAAGCTGCGACAGCGCGCGCTGCTCGAGGGGTCCGTCGCCGACGCGCCGAGCCGCGTCGAGGAAGCGTCTCGCGACGTCGGGCAGCTCGTCGTGGCGGTGCTCCTGGGCGAGGACGCCGAAGAGGGCGGCGAGCAGCTGCGCCGAGAGACGCTGGTCGGCTTCCTCCGGATAGTCGTCGAGCGCGATGCGCAGCACCCGCTCGCGCTCGTCGTCGTAGGCCCGGATCGTGAGGAACGTGCGGATGGCCAGCGCGATGCGTGCCGCGAGCTCGCGGTCGTCGCGGGCGACGGCCGCGTGGACGGCGCCTACGAGGTTGAGCCGCTCGGACTCGAACCAGTCGGCGGGCGACTCCGACGCGGCGCGCACCGCGGCGTCGGTCGTCGGACCCGCCGGGTCGTCGGAATCCCGGACTCCGCCGGGGTCCAGCCGGGCGTCGGCGACGTCGGTGAGGGCGAGCCACTGCCGGGCCAGCTCGATGGCGAGCGCGTCCGAGTCCGAGACCGGCTCGGTGTCGGCCAGGGCCTCTGCGGCGAGCTCTGCGACGAGGCTGTGCACGCGGAAGCGCGGCTGCCCCGCCGTGTCCCGCCCGGTCGGCTCGACGAGGTGGCAGTCGATGAGCTCGTCGAGCGCTCGGGCAGCCCCACCGGCGCGTGCCCCGCGACCACCCCGGCCACCACCGTGGACACCGTCCGGGGCGCTAGGCCTGCCGCCGACGCTTCCGCTGACCCTCGAGCCGGACGGGGCCGAGCCGCGTTCGAGGAGCAGGGCGGCCACCCACCCGGGCCAGTCGCCGGAGGGGGCCAGTGCGAGGCGACGGAAGAGGACACCGGCGGCGGGTGACAGGTCCGTCACCGACGTCGTGATGCTCGCCCGGACGTCGATGTCGCCGACCGACAGCTCGTCGAGCCGGGCGTGCTCGTCGCTGAGCCGGTCCCGGAGGTCCTCCAGCCGGAGGTGCTCGTTGGTCGCGAGCTTCGCGGCCGCGACGCAGAGGGCGAGCGGCAGGTGCCCGCACAACGTGCCGATCTGGAAGAGGACCCCGGCACCGTCGACGTCCTGCGCCCCCGACAGCTCGGCGAGCATCGACGTCGCGTCCTCGGGCAGCAGCGGGGGGATCGTGTGCCGGTGCACACCGGGCAGTCCGGCCAGCTTGGTGCGCGAGGTGACGAGGGCTGCCGACCCGGCGGACGTCGGGAGGAGCCGGCGCACCTGGGCCTCGCTCGAGGCGTCGTCGAGCACGACGAGCACGCGCTTGCGGTCGACCGTGCTGCGGTAGAGCGCGACCCGCTCGTCCGGGTCGGCCGGGATCGACGCGTGCTCCACGCCGAGGGCCCGGAGGAAACGGCCGAGGACCTCGTGGCCGTCGGCGACGCCCGATGGGCCGGCCCCGAGCGAGGCGTGCAGGGTCCCGTCGGGGAACGCGTCGGCGAGCTGGTGGGCGGCGGCCACGGCGAGGGCCGTCTTGCCCACCCCGCCGACGCCGGCGAGGACGACGATCGCGGGCGGGGCTGACGCCGGGGCGTCCCCGCGACGCCGGGTGAGCTGCGCCAGGACCGAGCCGAGGATGGGCTCGCGTCCGACGAGGGTCCAGGTCATCGCCGGCAGCTCGCGCGGCACGGTCCGTGGCCGCGGCCGGGTGGGCGCCAGTGGAGCGCCGCCGAGGATCTGGGTGTTGAGCTCGCGCAGGGCACGGCCCGGCTCGACCCCGAGCTCGTCGAGGAACTGGCGACGGACCTGGCGGTAGGTGTCGCTGGCCTCCTGCCGGCGCCCGGTGGCCGCGAGCGCCCGGATGCGATGCTCGTGCAGCCGCTCGTTCCACGGGTCGGCCTGCAGGTGCTGCGAGGCTGCGCTGAGGACCTCCTCGTGGCGTCCACCGGCGGCGAGGGACTCGAGGAGCAGCTCGACGGCGGCGATCCGCTCCTCGGACAGCCCCTGGATCAGTGCCTCGGTGCCGGTGTCCGAGCTCGCCGGGACGGCGTCGCTGAGCGGCGCGCCCCGCCAGAGCTCGACGGCGCGGGCGATGGTGTGGGCCGAGTCCTCGTCGCCGGCGGCGCGCTGGGCCCGGGCCTGCATGAAGAGGCTGCGGAAGTCGGCGAGGTCGAGCCCGTGCCGCGTCATCCGCAGCTCGTAGCCGAAGGGCCGGGTCGTCACGAGGGCCGGGTCGTGGGCTGCCAGCCTGCGCCGCAAGCCCGCGATGAGGTTCTGCAGCTGCTGGCGGGCCGTCGGCGGTGGCTCGTTCCACAGGGAGTCGATGAGCTGCTCCGTGGGCACGAGCCGGTCGGCGCCGACGAGCAGGAGGGCGAGGACGAGCCGCTCGCGGCCGCTGCCCAGCCGAATGGGGGCGCCGTCGTCGTCGAGGGCCTCCACCGGCCCGAGCACCCGGAACTGCACAGGGCCATTGAACCCGACCTCGGCCGTGGCCGCCCACCACGAGGGCGTCGTCTTAGGGAAAGGCCCCGAGAATTCACCTCACGACACCGTGCCGGAAAAGGGGGTTAACGAATTGTTAGCGCCCCCGTGGACATTCATCCCAAGCCACGGCGCGGTCATCCCCGAGCGCGTCTGGCGGTGGGGCGAAACCCGTCGCCCCACGCCCCCGCACCTTTCTCGTCCGCCCGGTCGAGTCGTCGCGGAACCAGCCCCCGGGGACCGCCAGGAAATGAAGGAGTCAATGTCATGAACATGTCCACGCGAATGAAGCGCACCGCCGTCGCCGTCGCCACGCTCGCCGCCGTCGGAGCCGGCACGGCAGTCAACGCCGTCAACGCCGACGCTGCAGGCACGCGCCCGCTGCTCAAGGTGCCCTTCACGTGCCAGCAGGAGTGGCGCGGCCAGACGTGGCAGGGCCACAACCCCGACCGCGCCATCGACTTCAACCAGGGGTCCGGCGACTTCGACCTCGGCAAGGCCGTCAAGGCGAGCGCCGGCGGCCGGGTCTCCGCGGCCGGAAACGTGGGCAGCGGCTACGGCAACCGCATCATCATCGACCACGGCAACGGCTGGAGCACGCTCTACGCCCACCTCAACTCGATCAACGTCAGCGTCGGACAGAACGTCGCCGACACGACGACGATCGGCACCGTCGGCAAGTCCGGTGGCCAGGCCACGTCCCACCTGCACTACGAGCAGCGCGCCGACGGCAGCCCGGTCAGCATCAAGTTCGGCACGAGCACGTGGGTGGCCTACTACACGACCGACTACTTCACCCGCACCAACTGCTGAACGGTGCTCCCGCTGGCTCAGGGGTCTCGCGGGAGACGCGTCTGACGGCGTATGCCGCTGGGTGGGCTCGTGCACGGCGAGCCCCGCCCGGCGGCATACGACGTTTCGTGGAGGTCTTTCTCTAGTTCGTTCGCGACCGTTCTCGACGGGATTTCGGCTATTACCGGATTGTTAGTCGGGAATGGCATTTTGTGCATCACCAGAAAACCTGAAGCCGCATCGTGAGAAGGGCTCGCGACGGCACCGGATAAGGAGACGAAGAAATGCCGACGATGTCCCGCCGCACCATGCTCCGATCGGCCCTGGCCACCACGATGATCGCCGCTGCCGTCACCGCGGCACCCGCCGCGCCGGCCAGCGCGGCCCCCAACGACCCCATCAGCCGGGCCGACGTCATCGCCCGGGCCCAGAACTGGATGGACCGCAACGTCCAGTACAGCCAGACCGGAACGGCCACGGGGCCCGACGGCGTCTACAGCTGGCGGCGTGACTGCTCGGGCTTCGTCTCGATGGCCCTCAAGCTCGGCCCCACCGGGCTCAGCGCCCCGAACACCTCGGCCCTGGCGACGTCGACCTACAGCTTCGGCATCTCGCGGGCCAACCTCAAGGCCGGCGACTTCCTCGTCGACCCGGGCAACCACACGGTCCTCTTCCAGAAGTGGGCCAACGCCGACCACACCCAGTTCTGGCTCTACGAGGAGTCCAACTCCACGAGCGACATGAACCACCGCATCGCCAACCTCAGCACCTACGCCGGCTACCTCGCCCGCCGCGCGAACAACATCCGCGACTGACGCCGGTCGCCGGCTGACAGGACAGCGCCCGCCCCGAGGAGGGGCGGGCGCTGCGTCCTGTCGTGCGTGCGACCCGCTAGGACTAGCGTCCGGTGCGCTCGAGGGCCTGGCGCACCGAGTCCCGGATCGAGACCATGTCCCAGTTGTAGGGGTCGATGGCGCCGGTCGGGCTTGTCTCGCGGTGGGCACGCACGTGGTGCTGGTCCCGACCCAGGCGAGCGACGATCGCCGCTGCGGCGACGATCGCGTTCGACTTCTGCAGATTCGTCGCGTACTGCGTGGGCTCGTGGTCCGTCGCTGCGTACTCGACCTCGATGCCGACGTAGACCGCGTCGCCGTCTCCCTCGGGCAGCGGGCCGCTCGCGTCGGCCCGGCCGGCGTGGCTCGCGCGTCCGGCGGCGACGACCCAGGCCTCGCCGTTCCGGTCGACGAGGACGTGGCACAGCGGCCCGACGTGGCCGGAGCGTCCGTCGACGAGGCCGTCGAGCGACGGGTGCGGGTCGGACGTCGTGGCGAAGGCCGCGGTGTGGTGCAGCAGCACTCCGCGGGGAGCGAAGTCGCCCGGACGCGTGCGCGTCGTCCAGCCTGACGACTCGTGCACGACGAGGCCTGCGTCGCGCAGAGCCTTCGCCAACCACGTCAGAGCTCCGGTCTCGTGCTGGGCCGGGTCGGCTTCCGGCTCCGTTGGCGAGGGGGTGGGCCCGGTGCCGGCAGCGTCGTCGCTCGCGGCCCCGGACCCACCGAGCGGCAGCGTGCGCATGGAGGTCTCCGTTCGGGTGCGGACCGGGCGGTCCGGTCACGACCCGACGATCCCAACTCCCAGTAACAACGGGCTAACCCGCTCGGGACGTCGGCCCATGGCGTTCAGGTGTCTCCGGTGGCCGCACCGGCCGTGTCAGTACGGACGGCGCAACCAGGCCCGCACGTGCTTGGCCAGCCCGGTCTCAGCGGTGGCATCGGTGTCAGCGGCTGGCCTGCATGCGCGGACGACCTTCTTTGCCACATCGGTGGCAAGAGCAGCACGTTCGGTCTTCGTCAGGGACGCGAGGAGGGCGAGACGGGCCATCCCTCGACGGTCGAGGTCGTCGAGGATCTCGATCGACCACGTGCTCAGCGCCACCGACCGTTGCGTGAGTCCCTCGTGGAGACAGGCGAGCTCGCGTACTGCCGCGCATGCAGCCAGCGGGGCGTAGGTGTCGACGCAGAGCTTGCCGACCGTGGCGCGGGCGACGACCCGGGGCGTGCCGTAGCCCATGGCCTTGAGGCGGTCGGCCAAGGGCTCGACCGTGGTCAGCTCGAACCAGTTCGTTCGCGGGGGGCTGAGGAAGGCGGTCCGGTACGCCGGGCGCAGCTTGAAGGCGGTGAGCTGGGGGTCATGCTCCGCCCAGTCCTTCAGCTTGCCGGCGAACGCGACGTGCTGCAGCAGCCTCACGGCCTGTAGGTCATCGACGTCGTACCCCAGACCGGGTGCGCCTGACCACATGAGGTCGTTGCGGGACGCGAACGTGCAGGCCTCGTTGTAGATGCCGTAGATCCCCGTGGGCCGCTCCGCGTCCGCGGTGGACCTCGGCAGTCCCATGAGCCTCAGGGAGCCCTTGATGTCGTCACGGTACTGGGCCTTGAACGCGCTGATGCCGTCGGTGTCGACCGGGTCGGGCTCCACCGTGACCGAGAACTCCTCGAGCGCCGTCTTGGCCGTGACTCGGTAGTCGTCCTGCGACGGCAGGACCGTCACCTCGAGGTTGTGCTGGGCGTATGCCGCGTTGACGAGCGTGAGCGCGCGCGTGTACTCGGCGCGGAGCGCGAGCGCATCGACGTCGAGCTCGCCCTCGAGACCGACGAGCCGCCGGCGGTAGTGGACGAGGAAGCTCTCGTAGTCGCGCAACGTCGACAGGTCGTCCGTGCCCCGCTGCTGGGTGTGACGGAAGGCCAGCGCGGCGGCGAGGTTGCCCGGGTCGTCCGAAAGGGCCCGGCCGAGCAGCTCGCCGGAGCGTGAGACGTCACGACCGGTCTGCGGCAGCGTGGTGCCGATGTAGTGGTAGCCAAGGCTCTTCCACGACGAGGTCCCCGCCAGGCCGCGCCTGATCGATCGATGGCTGGAGGCCATCGTGACGAGGACGAACGCGGCCGCCATCCGCAGGGTGGGGTCGTCCGGGGTGCCGTCGGGCGTCGCGTCCGAGTCCCCGGATGCCGCCTCTGACGACGCTGCGGCAGGGGTCGGTGGGGACTCGGCGACGAGACCCAGGACCATCGGATCGATGATCGCCGAGCCCGCTGAGCGACCGTTGCGGACCATGGTGACGACGCGAGCGCTTGAGTCGCCCTCGATCGTCGCGGTCCACGGCGTCACTCCGGAGAGGCTGCGCACGAGGTCCTTGAGCACCTTGAGAACGGGGTTGTCGGGCAAGGTCGAGAAGGCACCGTCGAGAGCCGTCACGTCAGCCCCCCGCGGCACCTCCAGTCCCTTCGGCGCCTCCGCGCCGAGCTCGCTGAGCAGGGCGACGACCGTCCCGATCTCCGCCGCGTCCTTGGGACCGGTGACGTTGAGGCGGATCCGGGTGGCCAGCCACCAGGAGGTGAGCCAGACCGACAGGGTTGCGGCCAGCGCGGCGAGACCGATCACCGAGGCGAGCTCGACCGTGGGTGGCTGGTTGTCTCCCCACAGCAGACGCACCGCCAGCCCGACGAGCGCCAGGCCCCCGGTGAGCGTCGCGAGCAGCAGAAGCGCGCTGGAGCCGTCGAGCTTGCGCTGGTCGGCTCGTCGGGCCGCCAGCACGGCGGCGACCGACCCGATCATCGTGGTGCCGAACACGGTCCAGGTCATGAGCCTCGACGTCGGCGGCGTGGCCGCGTCTGCAACGGCGAGCGAGGCGAGCACCGCGGCGGCCAGCATGAGCGCCATTCCGGCGCGAAGGACGGCGCCGCGGAGACGGTCGTTCGGGAGGTCGTCAGCATCGGGCCACTCCCGGACGGCGAGGGCTGTCAGTCTTGCCACGACGAGGAGCAGCAGCGGAACGGTGAGCACGACGAGCAGCAGCCCACCGAGGGGCGACAGCTGCTCGTCGACGAACGCGTTCCACTCATGCTGGAGCCGGGCGATCGTCGGCTCTGCGGCAGCGACATCGGTGAGCACGGCTGCCGCTTCCGCGTTCTCCTGGTCGTGCGCGAGTGCGGCGGTCGCGTAGTCGCCCGCCGAGTCGACCTTGCCGGCGAGGAGCTCCTCCTCGGCCTTGGTCGCGAGTGACACGGCGGTCTGTGTCTCGGTGCGGGCCAGGGCCGCCTCCTTGACGCACCCGACCGCGAGCTCGAGGGCTCGTTGCGGTAGTCCCTGTTTGACGAGTGCCGCGGCAGCACCGCAGTCGCTCGGCGTCGGGGGGGCTGCTCGGGCGCTGGACGCCGACGCGCCCACAAGCGTCAGCAGGAGCAGCAGCGTCGCAGTGCCTAGCGCGCGGCGCGTGCGACGATCTCGGCCGATGTGCGTCTCCACGGTGTCCCCTGTTCGCTCGGTCCCGTCCGGCGATCGTGGTGTCCTCTCGATGGTCCCGCGTACGAGGAGCATGCGCACAAGAACGACAAAACCTGCTCGAGGCACGTGCCGGACGAACCGCGGGACGCCGGCGTCATCGCCCGGCGGATGGCATACGCCCTCGGTCCGACCAGGCGACGGGCTCAGGGCTCGAGGAGGACGGCCCCGGGGCCGTGGTCCGCCAGCACGTCGGACGGGTTGTTGAGCGCGCAGGTGCGCAGGCTGAGGCAGCCGCAGCCGATGCAGGAGTCGAGCTGGTCGCGTAGCTTCTCGATGCGGCGGATCTGCTCGTCGAGCCGGCCGCGCCAGGCGCGCGAGAGGCGGGCCCAGTCCGAGGCGGTGGGGGTGCGGGCGTCCGGGAGGGTGGACAGTGCTGCCCCGATCTCCTCGAGGGACAGCCCGACCCGTTGGGCCGCCCGGATGAACGACACCCGCCGGATCGTGGCCCGCTCGTAGCGCCGCTGGTTGCCCGTCGTGCGCACCGAGGCGATGAGCCCGAGGTCCTCCCAGTAGCGCAGCGCGGAGGTGGCCGCACCGGTGCGCTCGGCGACCTGCCCGATCGTCAGGCCCGACACCTAGGCGATCCTCGCCTCGGTCAGGCGGGCGAGGATCTCCTCGACCGTCTCGTCCGGCGTCTGCTGCGAGCTGTCGAGCCAGAGGCCGATGTGCGGCGTCTCGGTGCGCACCTTGTGGTCGAAGTCGCGGATCGACCAGAGGTCGCCGTAGCCGACCTTGACGCGCTCGGACTCGCGCTGCATCACGGTGCCGACGTCGGGCGCGAGCATGACGAGGCTGAGCGGTCGCGCCGTGAGCCGGTCGAGGAAGGGCTGGAGGGTCGTGCCGACGAAGAGGTCCTGGACGACGACGGTGAAGCCGGCCGCGGCGTACTCGTTGGCGGAGTGGGCCGCGATGGCGTGGCGCAGCGCGAGCTGTCGTTCGGCCTCGGGGTCGCCGTGCGGCGACATGTCGACGCGGCCGCGCACGACGACGCGGCGGAACTCGTCACCGCGCAGGTGCACCGCGCGCGTGAAGCGCTCCGCGAGGAGCTGGGAGACGGTCGACTTGCCCGCAGCCATGACGCCGGTGACGACGATGACCTGCGGGATGTCGACGGCGGTGTGGAGGGCCCGGTCGCTCACATCGCACCACCCTAGGCGCCCCCGGGCGAAAAGTCGTCAGAGTTCATGTGACGTTCAGGTAGCGGGCAGGCGTCAGGCGTAGGCCTCGACCTCGTCGGGCGTGGCACGACGCACGACGACGCGGGTCCACGCGCCGACGTAGAGGCGGTCGTCGTCGCCGAGCTCGGTCTTCGGGCCGACCGCGATGGCGCGCTGGGGGAGCGGTCCGGACGCGGGGCCGACGAAGGTGCCGTTGGAGCTGCCGAGGTCCTCGACGAACCAGCGCGAGCCGTCGGTGGTCAGCTGGGCGTGTCGACGGCTGACGCCCGGGTCGGACGACAGGTCGATCTCGGGGTTGGTGTTCTTGCTCGTGGACACGCGACCGAGCAGGACGCTGCGGTGGCGCAGCGGCATGATCGTCGGCAGGCCGGGCGAGGGACAAGGGTCCTCGGCCTCCTGGGTCTGGTACCAGTCCGGGTCGACCCAGACCTCGGCCAGCCACTCGAAGGAGGTGGACGCCTGCTCGCCTGCGGCGGCACCCGCGGCGACGCCGGCAGAGCCGGCAGCCGCGGGGTCGACGGCCTCACCGTCGGGCTCGGTGTCGGCGAGGTCGCCCGGACCGGCCGACGGGTCACGCGGCATCGCGCCGGTCGTGAAGTCGTATCCGCAGGCCTCGCAGAAGAGCGCGCCGTCGGGGTTCTCCGTCTGGCAGTTGGGGCACACGAGACCCACCGGTGCAGCCGGGTCGGCGGGAGCCGGGGTCGCGGGGGCTGCCGGGGCCGGAGGGTCGAGGTCGAGCGAGGAGCCGGACGTCCCAGCGCCATTCGCCGCCTCGGACGGGCCGCCCGTCGGGTCGGTGGCACCGGCCCCGACACCGCCGCCTGCCGCCGGCTGGGCGCTCGCGTCGATGGGCGAGCCGCAGGTGTCGCAGTAGTCCTCGGCCTCGGACGTGTGCCCGTTGGGGCAGACAGCGCTCACCGGCGCACCCTGCTCGTCTTCGTCGACGCCGTGTCGAGCGACATCTCGTCGATCTTCGAGGCCCCCTTCTTGAGCCGGACGGTCCCGGTGTCGGCGTCGTCGATCTCGACGACCTTCCGCAGGCGCGAGGTCATCTCCTCGTTGCCGGTCTGGTCGGCGAGCTGGACGGCCCGACCGAGCTTCGAGGTCGCGACGTCGTCCTGGCCGGCGGCCTTGGCCGCGAGTCCCTCCTGGATGACTGTGGCGAGCTCGGCCTGCCCGGTGTAGGCGGCGACCGCGGGGTCGATGCGGGTCGTCAGCGAGTCGTCGTTGCTCCACTTGGCCTTGACGAGGGCCTGGGCGACAGGGTCGCCGCCGAGCGAGAACTGCACGCGGGCCGCGAGCTGCTCCTGGCCGAGCGTGCGAGCCGGGAGGCGGACGGCCACGTGGTAGTCCCGGCTCTCGTCGGACCACGCCCCGGTCGGGTAGGCGCCGGTGAGTGGGTTGACGACCGTGCGTCGCGACGTGAGGTCCTCGAGCGTCGGCGACACCTGCTTGACGAAGAGCAGCTCGGCACCCTGCGGCACCCAGACGCGCAGCTCGGAGTTGGCGACGCCCCGGGACATCGAGGCACGCATCATGGCCTCGAACTCGGCGGCCATCTCCTCGGGCGCCGGGATGAGGTCGACGGTGCCGAGCAGCGCCGAGGCGATGCCACGCACCTCGTCGACGCGCCACTGGTCGCCGACGCCGCGGCAGTCGCACTGGAAGGCGCCGACGCTGCTGCGGACCGCGGCCTGCAGCGACTGGGGCGTCTCGCCCTCGTTGACGCCGTCGGTGAGCAGGATCGCGTGGCGCTTGGTCACGTGCGGCACGGTCTCGAAGATCTGCCGGGCGAGGGTGAGCCAGGTGCCCATCGCCGTGCCACCGTTGGCGCGCAGGCCATCGATGGCCCGGTTGGCCTCGCCGCGGGTGTGCGCCGACATCGGCACGAGCGCGCCCTGGTGGCTGTAGGGGTAGACGATCTGCGCCGTGCCGTTGCCGGACACGATCGAGAAGAGCGTGCCGTCGACGATCTCGGCGAGGGCTGCCTTGGCGGCCTCGCCGGCAGCCTGGACGCCGCGGCGGCCCATCGAGCCGGAGGTGTCGATGAGGATGACCTCCGCCGCCGAGCCGGGGTCGGCGAGCCCGGCCGAGGCACCGGCCGACGCACCTGCCGAGGCGCCGGTCGAGGTCACGCGGACGATCGCGTGCACGTCGGTGCCCCCGTCGGGCAGGAACTCGTTCTGGAACACCTCTGCCGTGAAGTCAGCCATCGGTCGGGTCCCCTTCCACCGGCGCCGCCGCTGCGGTCGCCTCGGTCGTCGTCGTGCTCGATCCTCGCCCAGCCAGTCTGGCGAGGGCAACCGTGATGTTGTCGCGTCCACCCTGCTCGTTGGCGAAGTCGACGAGGGCCTGGGCCATCGTCGTGGGGGTGGCGTCGTCGAGCCGGGCTGCGGCGTCGGTCAGCAGGGTGCGCAGCGCCTCGGCCTCGGAGCAGTAGTTCCACAGCCCGTCTGAGCAGACCATGAGCCAGCCGGGCGTCGCCGTCAGCGTCGTCAGGTGCGGGGTGAGGTCGTCGGGGGCGTCCTTGCCGAGCCAGCGCGTGATCGAGTGCGCGTGCGGTCCGGTCTCGGCCGCGAGCCTCGGGACGCCCGCCGCCATCTGCTCCTGGGCGAAGGAGTCGTCGCGGCCGAGCTGGCGCGCGGGCTCTTCGGTGTCGTCGGGCAGCCAGTAGACGCGGCTGTCACCCACGTTGCCCGCGACGATGACGTCGTCCTCGACGACCGCGGCCGCGAAGGTGCACGACGGCGGGTTGGGCACGTCCTCGACGACCGAGGCCGCGACGGCCTCGTTGGCGCGGGTGACGGCGTTCGTCAGCGCGCGCCCGGCGCCGGCCGCCCAGGCGTCGGGGGTGCCGACGCCCTTGGGGAAGGGCTGGTCGAGGACCGCCCGGGCGGACGTCGCGGCCGCGAGCGAGGCGATGTGCGAGTCGGTGGCCATCGAGACGCCGTCGCAGACGACGAGGACCGCGCGAGACCCTGCCGGCTCGCTGGCGCTGAGCGACATGGCGTCCTCGTTGCGGGCGTGGCGCCTGCCGATGTCGCAGACGCCGCCGACCCAGGCCGTCGGGGACTCGACGAGGTGGTCGCGCGGGTTGGGCGGCGGAGTGCCGCAGTGGTCGCAGTAGCCGTCGACGATGTGCCCCTCGCCGCAGGCGTGGCACGTGAGGTCGTCCGCCACGGGGGCGACGGCCGCCGACGGGACGGCCCCCGTCCAGCCGACGTCGAGCGGGGACTCCTCGCCGGCGGGCGCGGTCTGCGGTGTCGCCGAGGCGAGCACGGTGCCGTCCGAGACGTCGGCCGGCGGCTGGTCCCCGTTCGAGGCGCGGGCCGCGACGACGAGGTCGGCGCCGCACGCCTCGCAGAAGGTCGAGTCGGCCTGGTTGGCCGTGCCGCAGGCGGGACAGTCCCGCGAGGCGATGGCAGAGGACGAGGACGAGGACGAGGCCGCGGACGAGGGAGCGGGCAGCGGAGCGGGCTCTGCTCCTCCCGTGGTCGGGATGTCGGTCACCAGAGGCTCCAGGGTCGGATGGCGTTGGCCTCGTCCACGAGGGGGACGCGCTCGGACAGGTCGGGGGTGCGCTTGGCCAGCTCGCGCAGGGCCTCCTCGAGCCCGAGACGCAGGCCGTTGGGGGTGCCCTTGTGCTCGCCGAGGCGGACATCGGCCTTGTTGCCACTCTTCTCCACGGTGACGAGCGCTTCACGGTAGATCAGCGTCGTGAGCTCGGCCCGGCGCCGCGCCGACAGCGAGGTGTCGTCGAGCGTGCGCAGTGCCTCGGCGAGGTCGGGCAGCCCCCGGTTCGCCTTGGTCAGCAGCTCGGCGAGGCCCGCGCGTGCCGTGCGGTAGGCGCTCGACTGGACCGGGACGAGCCGGTATGCCGCCACGGCCCCCTCGACGTCGGACCGCGCGGCCCGGATGCGGGCGAGGCCGAAGGCCGACATGGGGACGTACGTGGCGTCGGTGCGCGCGCACGCGACGTAGAGGTTCTCGGCGACGGCGTCGTCACCGGCCTGCTCCGACGCCTGCGCGAGCGCGAGCTTGGGCGCGAGCTCCCCCGGCACCTGGCCGTAGACGGCGTTGAACGCGGCCTGCGCGGCTCGTGAGTCGCCACGCTCGAGCGCGGCCAGGCCCTGGATCCACACCGCCCGCCACTCCCAGGGGTCGGCGCTCAGCAGCTCGCCGGCCGTCGACTCGGCGACGTCGGGTTGGCCGGCGTCGAGCGCGGTGCGGGCCTGCTCGAGGAGCACCTCCGTCGTGCGCACGGCGGCCCGCTTGAGCGTCGCGAGGCGCTCCTCCGGTGAGCCGGAGACCGTGGTCAGCCAGCCGGTCTGCGGGTCGTGCGGGTCGCGGCGCATGGCCGGGAGGTTGCGCCAGTCGTCGGGCTCGACGCCCGGCGTCGGCACGTCGAAGAGCAGCGAGCTGACGGTGGTCGCCGCGGCGCCCGACCCCCGGTCGAGGGCGACGACCTCACGGAGAACCCCGACCATCTGGGAGCGCAGCTCGTCGGCCGAGACGAACCGGTCGTCACGGTTGGGCGCGCAGGCCTTGGCGACGAGCCGGTAGAACGAGTCGTAGCGCTGGAAGACCGGCACGGTGTCCTGGGCCGGAAGGGTGTTGAGGAAGGTCGTCTGGTAGCCACGGAACTCCATCGTCAGCACGACGAGCGTGCGCCCGATCGTGTAGATGTCGGACGCGGCGGAGACACCCAGCTCGGCCACCTCCGGGGCCTGGTAGCCGACCGTGCCGAAGATCGCCGAGTCGTCGTCGTCGGCGCGGCGCACGCCACCGAGGTCGATGAGCTTGACCTCGTCGCCGACCTGGATGATGTTGTCGGGCTTGAAGTCGCAGTAGACGAGCCCGAGGTCGTGGAGGTACTGGAACGACGGCAGGATCTCGAGGATGTAGGCGAGGGCCTGGTCGACGGGCAGCGGGTCGTACCTCCCGGCGGCCTGGAGGCGCTGCTTGAGGATCGACTTGAGCGAGGTGCCGCCGACGTACTCCATGACGATGTAGCCGGCGTCGTCGTGCGTGACGAAGTTGTAGATCTCGACGATGCTCGGGTGCGACACCTGCGCGAGGAAGCGCTGCTCGGCGATCGCCGCCGCGAGGGCGTCGGGGTCGGCCGAGTTGAGCAGGCCCTTGAGCACGACCCACCGATCCGAGACGTTCTTGTCGCGCGCGAGGTAGATCCAGCCGAGGCCACCGTGGGCCAAGCACCCGGCGACCTCGTACTGGCCCGCGACGAGGTCGCCTGCCTTGAGCTTGGGGTCGAAGGAGAACGGGTGGCGGCAGTTGGCGCAGAAGCCGGTCGTCCGGCCCGGCTTGCCGTCGCGGCCGCGGCCGACGGGCTCGCCGCACTTCGGGCAGAAGCGTTTGTTCTCGGGCACGGACGGGTTGGTGAGCAGGGCCTTCTCGGCGTCGATCTCGGGTGCCGGGCGCACCGAGGTGATGCCGCCACCGAGGCGGGCCGAGCGCAGGCGCTGTGAGCCCCCCGTGCGACGCGTGGCGATGGACCCGGCCTCGCGGGCACGCTTGGAGCCCAACGCTGCCGACGCGAGGTTGCTCGAGGCAGCCGAGCGCGTGGAGATCTCGGGGCCGACACCACCGGTGGCCCCTGTCGCCGCGGCGGCGCCGGCCGTGGCGGCAGCGGCGGACGGCGCGGAGGGGGCGGCATACCCGGCGACACCGAGCTGGTCGGCCGGGGTGCCGCAGACGTTGCAGTAGCCCGCGTCGATCGTGCCCGCGCATCCGGGCTGCTGGCAGGCGCCACCCTCGGGGATGGACGGACCGGCGGCGGCCGCAGCCGGTGCAGGTGCGCTGAGGGCGGCGGCGGGGGCGGAGCCGGCGGCCATGCCGCACACGTCGCAGTAGCCGTCGACGATCGTTCCGGTGCAGCCCGGCTGCGTGCAGTTCATGGGCGGGGCCTCTGGGGTCGGGGTGCGGACGGACGGGGGGCGGCGCGACCGGCACGGGGCTGCTGGCGGGTGGCCGCGTCGACGTAGGCCGAGAAGGCCGCGGCGAGGGCCCGGGCACGGGAGATCGGCAGCGGGCGGGCGGCGAGCGTCTCGTCGAGGCGGCGGCGCAGCTCGGCCACGTCGGCTCCCGCCTCGGGAGTCAGCGTCGCCGCGGCGGCCATGGCACCGACGGCACCCACGAGGCCGACGACCTCGTCGCGCTCGGCCAGCCCGGCGGCATACGTCTCGTGGGCGAGGTCGAGCGCCCGGGAGACCCGCTCGAGCTTGTCGCGGTACGCCGTGAGCTCGGCTGCCGCTTGCGGCACCGGTCCCAGCGCGCGGACGTTGGGGATCGCGAGATGCGGTGCCGGCGTGATCGCCTCGAGGCAGGCGCGTTCGAGGGCGCGGATGGCGGCGGCGCGCGCGTCGAGCTCCTCGACCTGCTGCTGGGTGCGCACCCGGCTGCGGGCGGCGGAGGCGCGCTCGGCCGCGGCGACGATGAGGTCGCGCTCGAGCACGGCCACGTCGATCTCGAGGGGGCCGATGATGCCGCCGACGTCGGCGCCACGACGGGCGCGCTCCACGAGGTCGTCCATCCGGCGGTCGAGCCGCGCGAGCTTCTCGGTGGCGTCGTCCCGCTGCGTGCCGGCCGGGACCAGCGGGATCTGGTCGCGGGTGCGCTCGATCCCGGCCCGCACCACGGTGATCCGCTGCGTCGCCTCGGCCGCCCCGGGGGCGAGGGAGGCTCGTGCCTGGAGGGTGCGGGTCAGCGAGTCGAGCAGCCGGCACGCCTCCGGGAGGCTGACCGCGAGCGAGCCGCTCGACGGCAGCGCGAGGTGCTCGGTCGTGTTGGAGTCGAGGCGTCCGTGGATGAGGGTCGAGAGCCGCTCGGCCTCGACGGGACCGACGCGGCCTCCGTCGAAGGTCGTCTCGAGGAGGGTGAGGCGGTCGCTGACGGCCTTCCAGAAGGTCAGCGCCACGGTGAGGTCGGTGGTGATCGCGACCTGCTCGGCCTGAGACAGCTTGAGGACCGCGCGGTCGACCTCGCCGAGGTCGGCGCGACGCTGGGCGACCCACTCGCGCAACGCGTTGAGGTAGGTCTGGGCCTCCCCGGCCTGGACCGGCACGCCGAGCCGCCCGGGCGCCGTCGGTGCGACGGTGCCCGGGTCGGGGTGGCTCTGCGGCACTGCGCTCATCGTCCGTAGACCGGGGTCGGGGGTGCGGGCGCGGGTCCGAGCGGCGCTGCGAGCCAGCGGTTGTAGATCGTCTTCCACTCGCCGTCGGCCTCGAGGTCGGCGATGACCCGGTTGAGGTAGCGCGCGAGGTAGACGTCGGCCTTGTTGACGCCGAGGCCGTAGGGCTCGACGGTGATCGCCTTGGCGCTCGTGATGACGGTGTTGGGGTCCTGCGCGGCGAGGCCGGCGAGCACGGTGTCGTCACCGGTGATGGCGTCCGCCTTGCCTTGCTGGAGCAGCACGAGGCATCCGGTGTGGGTGCCGGCCGTCACGACGACCGGCCCCTTGACCTGCTGCAGCTTGGCCAGGGAGGTCGTGCCGTTCGGGGCACACACCCGCTTGCCCTTGAGGTCGGCGAGCGTGAGGTCCTTGGCGCCGGGCAGGGCCTTGCTGACGAGGACCTTCTGGCCGGACCGGTAGTACTCGGCCGAGAAGCCGATGTCGTTCCAGCGATCGCACGTCATCGACATGTTGCGTGCGACCATGTCGATCTCGCGGTTCTTGAGCAGGGGTTTGCGGTCGTCGGCCGTGATGACGCGGAGCTGGACCTTCGAGGCGTCGCCGAAGATCGCCTTGGCGACGGCCCTGGCCATGTCGATGTCGAAGCCCTCGATGCCGCCGGTGAACGCGTTGCGGGCGCCGAAGAGGTATGTGTCGGCCGAGACCCCGACGGTGATGAAGCCCTTGTCGAGGATCTTGCGCATCGTGCCGTCGCTGATGTCGGCACGGGTCGGCAGGCTCGGCAGCGGGTCGTAGGACTGCGTCGCGTTGGTGCACGTCGGTGCGGCCACGGCAGGCGCGCTGCTCGACGGCTTCGGTGCCGGGGTCGTCGGCAGCTGGGTCTCGGCGTACGTGACACCGGAGCAGCCGGCGAGGGCGCCCAGCCCGGCCACGGCGACGAGGGTGGAGAGGCGGCGCCGCAGCGTCGAGCTGATGGTGCTCATCGGTACTCCTCGATCCGCTGGCCGACTCCTCGGACGATGAGCCACGACGCGACGAGGGCCACGAGGGCGACGACGACGGCGACGAGCGGTGCGCTGCCGCCGAGCCCCTCGAGCGTCGTGACCGTGGCCTTGCCGGCGCTGTCTCGCGCCTGCGTCACGGCGACGTCGAAGGTGTCGAAGGTGTTGGCGGCCCCGCCGTCGGCCGTGCTCGTCGAGAGCTTGACCGCATCGTCCCAATGGCCGCCGTTGTCGAGTGTCCGCACCTTGACGTGGGCGTCGACGTAGGCCTGCCACGACCGCGTCAGCTCGCCGGAATGATCGGTCTTCGCGAGGCCGGCGTCGACGGCGGTGCGGTTGGTCTTCCACGCGGCCTCGTTGGCCGCGCCGGACCCGCGCTTGATGAGGGTCAGGCTCTCGTTGGCGCGGGCGTCGTTGGCCGCCGTCGTCACGTTCGCGAGGGCGACGGCCCGCTCGTAGTCGCCGCCGGACACGTCACGGGTCGCCGTGCTGATGCCCGTGATGACGGTGGCGGTGACGAAGAGGGCCACGAGCAGCAGCGCGATCGCCCCGGTCAGCGACGGGTTGAGGTAACGGCGCGTGCGCCTGGCGAGCCACACGGCAAGGGCCACGAGACCGATGAGCGAGACGACGCCGACGAGGAGCTGGACGCTCGAGTTGCTGCGCTCGAACTCCATCGTCGCCCGCTCCTCGTTGGCCTCGACCACCTGCGTGATGATGGGGATCGCATCGGCCCGGAGCCCGGTGCTCGCCTGGGTGAGGTACTGAGCGCCGACGGGCAGACCGAGTCGGTTGTTGGAGCGAGCCTGCTCGACGAGGGCGGCATAGGTCTGCACGCGCTGGGACAGCACCCCGAGAGCGTTGCCGTCGGCGGGCTGGGCGGCGGCTGCCTTGGCGATGCCCGCGGCGACGCGCCCCATGGCGCCTTCGTACTTGGCGCGTGACTCGGGTGACTCGAGACCGCCGACGAGGAAGGCGTTGGTGGCGACGGCGTCGGCACGCAGCAGGTCGACGTGGATCGACTGGGCTAGGACCACCTGGGCGCTGTTGTTGGCCGCACGCTCGACCGCGGACTGCGACGCGAGCAGCGCGTTGACGCTGATCGCGCCGAGCAGGAGCGCAGCGAGGACGCCGAGGAGGCCGAAGAGGCGCATCCGGCCCGGGGTGCCGTGGAGCAGCCGGCTCGCGAGGCCCCGGGCGCCGGGGACGCCGCCGGACAGGCTGCCGGCGATGGTGCGCGGATGCTGGCCCGCGGGCGCGCCGGACGACGCACCCGCCGGGATGGCGACGGGGATGTTCGTCGTCGGTGCGCTCATGCGGTGTCCTCGTGCTCGGTCGCGCTCGTGTCGTCCTGCTCGTCGTGCTCGTTCGAGACTGCCTCATCGGTGCCCGCCGGACCATCAGGGTCTGCCCTGAGCGCCGCCGGATCCTCCGGAGTCGCCTCCGGTGCAACCGGTGCCTCCCCCTCTGGCTCGGCTGGCGCGCCGGCGGGTGCGTCGTCGGGCTGGTCGGTGACGTCGTCTGCGGTGAGTAGACGCAGCTCGTCGCGCGTCGGCTCCGTCGCGTCCTTGAGCCGCCATGCGTGACGGCCGACAGCCTGCTCGAAGAGGTTGCGCGAGAAGCGGCCGTTGCCGAAGGCCGAGGTGCGCGGCGTGGCCTGCAGGATGTGGCGCACGTGGGTGTGGGCCTCGGTGGTCAGCTCGTAGTCGGAGCCCGTGGCGATCGAGTCGAGGATGTCGAGCAGCTCGTCGTCGGAGTAGTCGTCGAACTCGATCGTCGTCGTGAACCGGCTGGCCAGACCGGGGTTCTGGGCGATGAAGCGGACCATCGGGTCGGGGTAGCCGGCGACGATGACGACGAGGTCCTCGCGGTGGTCCTCCATCTCCTTGACGAGGGTGTTGACCGCCTCTTCGGCGTACTGGTCGCCGGTCAGGGCGTACGCCTCGTCGATGAAGAGCACGCCGCCGGTGGCCTTGGCGCAGACCTCCGCGGTCTTCAACGCGGTCTGCCCGACGTAGCCGGCGACGAGCTCGCTGCGGTCGACCTCGACGAGCTGGCCGGTGGGGAGCAGGCCGAGCGCCTTGTAGATGCCACCGACGAGCCGTGCCACGGTCGTCTTCCCGGTGCCGGGGTTGCCGACGAAGATGAGGTGCCGGCTCATCTTCGGGGCCTTGAGGCCGGCGTGGGTGCGCATCTTCTCGACACTGAGCAGGGCGACCTGGCGGTGGATCTCCTTCTTGACCCGGGCGAGCCCGATCATCGCGTCGAGCTCGGCGAGGAGCTCCTCGACCGACTTCTCGGGCTCGGCGGCCTTCCCGGGTCCGGCCGGCGGTTCGGCGGGGGCGGCCGTGGCCGTCGCGCCGGGGGTGGGGACGCCGTCTGGGTCGCCTTGCGCCCCAGGGCTGCCGGGGAGCACCAGCTCGAGGAGGCGGGGGTCGATCGGACCGGGGACGTTCGGACGCATCGTGTCGGGGGAGCCGAAGCCCATCCCGGGCACGCCGCCGAGAGGGCCACCGGGCAAGCCGGGCAGCCCGTGCGAGGGGAGGCGCGCCGCGGCGAGGTAGGCGCCCGAGGCGGCGGACGCGTTGGCGATGACCCAGATCGGCGCCGTGCCGAGCATGACGGCGGACGAGGCCACCTCGGTCAGCGCCTCGGCGTACTCGGCGGCGAGGGAGTGCCGGGAGGCGACGAGGGCGTCGAGCAGGTCGGTCGGGGCGCCGCGCCAGCGACGCCCGGACGAGGCGGCGTCGAAGAACGCCTCGTTGATGCGGGCGACGTCGGTGAGGCCGGGGTGCGCGACCTCGGCCCAGGCTGGGGCCGCACCGGGCACGGCCTCGGCCAGCGCGGCCGCGACCCGCAGCCCCTCGTCGCGGGCGGCGGCGGGGTCGAGTCCTGCCTCCGCGGCGACGTCGCTCAGCTGCTCCAGGCTCTCGGCGAGGCGTGACTCGTCAGTGGTCATGATCCGCACTCAGGTCGGCGCTGGGGTCGGCGTTCACGGTCGGCGTTCATGCATCACTCCGGCGGGGCCAGCGGGTGGGGGGACGGTGACGTGCTGACGGCACCGGACGGGTCCGCGGTTCCCGACGAGCCCGTGCCGGGTGGTGGGGCGACCCGCACCGGGTCCGGACCGAGACCCAGCACGCCACCGCCCGACGCCTGGCCGAACTTCTGCTCGAGGAACGCCCCGTGCACGATGATCGCCTCGGCGTCGGCACGGCACACGGCGTCGTAGACCTTGTCCATCGTCGTGCCGAGCAGGTCGAGCTGGTCGACGAGGAGCATGACCGAGCTCTTGCCCGCCGCGATGGGGCGCGTGTCGGCCCAGTCGCGCGGAAGGCGCAGGTAGTTGCCGATGGCGACCGGCAGGTAGTCGGTGGCGGTGGCCATGACGCTGAAGCCCTGGCTGCTGCCGAGGCCGAGGTTGGACAGGCGGGGCAGGGTCTGGCGCACGATCCGGGTGACCCGCAGCAGGCGCGAGAGCACGACGCCGGGCACCTTGCCCTCGCGGGCCTGGGCCTCGATGGCGTCGAGCGCCCCGAGGAGCTGCTCGGTGGTCGGTGGCCCCGAGCGCACGGGCTCGGGTGCCTCGGGCCTGTCCAACCCGAACCACGACCGGATTCCCACTGCGTTGTCCCCTCTGGTGTGTCCCGCGCGCCGACCGTCGGCCGGCCACGCACATCCTGCTCCACGGGTCGCGCCACGGCGATCCCGCCTCACCTCACCCGCGTCGCGGGCCCGTCACCGGCTCCCGGTCGGGCCTCCAGGCGCAGCCACCCTCACCGGCCGGAGCCGAGGTCGAGCAGCCCGGGAGCGGCGTTCTCGGCGCGGCGGGCGTCCTGCTTGGACACGCGGTCGAGGTAGGTGCGCGACTTGGCGACCTCGGTCTCGAGGGTGCCGATCGTCGCGGCCATGTTGTCGAGCGCCCGCACCTTGAACTGGTCGATGGTGTCCATCGTCTCGTAGATGTTGGCGAAGGCCTTCTGCAGCGACTCGATCGACAGCGTCGCGCTCGCCGACTGCTCCTGGATGCGGGCGGAGTTCTGCTTGAGCGCCTCCGACGTGCGCTCGATGATGCCCGAGGTCGTCGTGTTGAGGGCCGTGATCTGGTCGAGGACGAGCTGCTGGTTGTTGAGCGCCTGGGCCACGATGACGGCGGTGCGCAGGGCCGAGACGGTCGTCGTGGTCGCGCGGTCGACGCCCTTGATGAGCTCGATGTTGTTCTTGATGATGATGTCGATCGCGAGGTAGTTCTGGATCGAGACCGCGAGCTGGGTCAGCAGGTCCTGGTGCTTCTGGCGCACGTAGAAGAGGACGTCCTCGCGCAGCGCCTTGGCCCGCTCGGGGTCGGTCGTCTCGAGGGTCGCGACCTGGGCGGCGAGCTTGGCGTCGAGCCGCTCGGCGACGTAGACGTACTGGTTGAGCCGGCCCATCGACTCCCAGAGGTTCTTCTTCTCGAGGTTGAGGGCGACGTTGTCCTTGACGAGCTCGTCCTGCCCCGACTGGAGCGAGTGGAGGATGCCGTTGAGGTGGCTCTGGGCCGACTGGTACTTGCGGAAGTAGTCGGTGACCTTGTCGCCGAAGGGGATCATGCCGAGGAACTTCTTGGCGCCCGCGGCCTGGCCCGGGTCGAGGTCCTCGACGGTGCGCCGGAGGTCGAGCAGGGTCTTGCCGACCTTCGAGTTGCCGGACAGGCCGCCCTCGTTGAGCGCCTTGACCGGCATCTGGAGCATCCGGTTGGACGACTCGGCGGCGAACCGCACCTCGTCGTTGCCCATCATCCGCACGTCGGCGGCCTTGGTCTCCCACTCGGGCGAGCGGGCCGCGGCCTTCGTGAGGGAGTCGAGGTAGGTGTCGACCTTGGCGTCGAGGCCGGGCAGGGCGGCGTCCGGAACGGCCGGGGCCATCTTCGGCGCGGCGGTCTCGGCGACGGCGGCCGTCGGCGCGGGGGCCGTGAGGATGAACGCGTCACCGGGCGGCGGCTCGAGGGGGGCGACCTGGGCGGGCGCGGCTGCCTGGGCGGCGGGCTGGTCAGTCATGTGGAGCGGGTCCTTCCCTCGCGTGCCGGCCACGTCGGCGACGCGACCGAAGTCCCTCGCCCGTCGGCACCGCGGACGGCGCACGAATCACGCCTGCGGCGCGCTCGTCGGGCGTACGGCCACTCTACGTGCCGTGCGCCTGCGACGGGTGGGCGAACGCGTGGGTTCCGTCGCTCGGACGACCCCTCCGGAGAGGGAGCGGCCGCGGCTCGGAGTCAGGGGAGGTTACGAGCCGCGGCCGCGTGCGTGGGGCACCCACATCCGAAGAACGGATGGGGTTACCCACCGGTTCCCACCCCCGCGACCGGGGCCCTCCGACGGCTCAGTCGAACTGCCAGGAGCGCTTGCTCAGCCCGAACCAGAAGCCGTCGATGACGCTCTTGTTGTCGAGACCGCCGGACTCGTAGGCGGCGCCGAGGGTGACGAAGAGCGGGGCGAAGTGCTCGGTGCGGGGGTGGGCCTCGTGGGCGGCCGGGGCCTTGTCGAGGAAGTCGAGCAGGCTGTCGACGTCCTGGGCCTTCATGGCCTCCTGGGCCCAGTGGTCGAACTCGGCGCTGGCGCGCGGGGGCAGGCCGTCGGCGCCGGCGTGCGGGTTGAACCAGCGCAGGTTGTGGGTCGTGAAGCCGGAGCCGACGATCATCGTGCCCTGCTCGCGCAGGGGTGCGAGGCGTCGGCCGATCCCGAAGAGGCCGCGCGGGTCGAGCGTCGGCATCGACATCTGGAGCACCGGCACGTCGGCGTCGGGGAACATCTCCTTGAGCGGGACGTACGCGCCGTGGTCGAGGCCGCGCGCCTCGTCGCGGTGCACCTGGTGGCCCGGCCACGTGAGCAGCCTGGTCACGTCGTCGGCGAGCCCGGGGGCGACAGGGGCGTCGTAGGTCACGTCGTAGTACTTCTGCGGGAAGCCCCAGAAGTCGTAGGTCAGCGGTGCGCCGGTCGTCGAGCCGAGCGTCGTCGGTGCGTCCTCCCAGTGGGCGGAGACCATGAGGACGTTCGTGGGCTTCGGCAGGTCCGCGGACCATCCGGCCAGCTCGGCCGTCCAGCGCTCGTCGTCGGCGAGCGGCGGGGCGCCGTGGCTGAGGTACAGGACGGGGGCGGACATGGCGGTTCCTTCCGAAGTTGTTGAAGTCTAAACTATCATGGGGAACGAGCGTTGGATCGCCATCATTCCCGAGGGCGTATGCCCGGTGGCCCCTTTTCGCCGCACCCGCGGCAGGTGACCGCACCCGCCACCCGAGCGAGCCCGAGGACCGGGGCTGCGGCGGACGGCATACGCCCCTCTCCGGTGGATGTCGTGAGACCGCACTCGGCGCGGGCTGTTACGGTCGGTCCGCGTCCACGTCGGGGCAGCGACGAATCCGCTGCACGTGAGATGCGGGAAGTTGAAGGTGCACCATGGCCGCAGGCAAGGGCCGCAAGCTCGTCATCGTCGAGTCGCCCGCCAAGGCGAAGACCATCGCCGGCTACCTCGGAGGCGACTTCGAGGTCGAGGCGTCCGTGGGTCACATCCGTGACCTGCCGAACCCCTCCGAGCTGCCGGCCGACATGAAGAAGGGCCCGTTCGGCAAGTTCGCCGTCGACGTCGACAACGGCTTCGAGCCGTACTACGTCGTCGACCCGGACAAGAAGAAGAAGGTCGCCGAGCTCAAGCGGCTCCTCAAGGACGCCAGCGAGCTCTACCTCGCCACCGATGAGGACCGCGAGGGCGAGGCCATCGCGTGGCACCTGCTCGAGGCGCTCAAGCCGCGGGTCCCTGTCAAGCGCATGGTGTTCCACGAGATCACCCGCGAGGCGATCCAGCGGGCCGTCAACGACACCCGCGAGATCGACACCGCGATGGTCGACGCCCAGGAGACCCGCCGCATCCTCGACCGCCTCTACGGCTACGAGGTCAGCCCGGTCCTGTGGCGCAAGGTCCGCCAGGGCCTCTCGGCCGGCCGCGTCCAGTCCGTCGCGACCCGCATGGTCGTCGAGCGCGAGCGTGAGCGCATGGCGTTCGTCCGCTCCTCCTACTGGGACGTCGAGGGCGACTTCACCCCCGACAGTGCGAGCCAGCAGTTCACGGCACGACTGTCTTCCGTCGACGGCGTCCGCGTCGCCACCGGTCGCGACTTCGCCGACGACGGCCGCTTGACCGGCAAGGGCGTCGTCCACCTCGACGAGGCCCTCGCGACCCGGATCGCCGAGGCGTGCCTGCCCCTCACAGCGCGCGTCACCGACGTCCAGGAGAAGCCCTACACCCGCCGCCCGTCGGCCCCGTTCACGACCTCGACCCTCCAGCAGGAGGCGTCCCGCAAGCTGCGGATGTCGTCCAAGAACGCGATGCGCGTGGCGCAGCGGCTCTACGAGAACGGCTACATCACCTACATGCGTACCGACAGCACGACGCTGTCGGACGCCGCGATGACCGCCGCGCGCAGCCAGGCACGCGACATGTACGGCGCCGAGTACGTTCCGGACAGCCCGCGCCGCTACGAGAAGAAGGTCAAGAACGCGCAGGAGGCCCACGAGGCCATCCGTCCCGCCGGCGACCGCTTCCGCAGCCCGGCCCAGGTCGCCGGGTCGCTGCGCGGCGAGGAGTTCGCGCTCTACGAGCTGATCTGGAAGCGCACCGTCGCCTCGCAGATGGCCGACGCCCGCGGCTCGACCGCCACCGTCAAGCTCGCTGTCGACACGGCGCTCGAGGGCGCCCAGTCGGTCGAGTTCAGCGCGAGCGGCACCGTCATCACCTTCAAGGGCTTCCTCGCCGCCTACGAGGAGGGCCGGGACGACGAGTCCGCCGCCCGCGCCGACGCCGCCGCCGAGGAGCGTCGCCTGCCCAAGCTGAGCGCCGGCGTCCCGCTCGAGGTCGTGCGCGCCGAGGCCGACGGCCACGAGACGAGCCCGCCCGCCCGCTTCACCGAGGCCACCCTCGTCAAGGCGATGGAGGAGCGCGGCATCGGCCGCCCCTCGACGTACGCCTCGACGATCGGCACGATCCAGGACCGCGGCTACGTCTTCACCAAGGGCCAGGCCCTCGTGCCGACGTGGCTCGCCTTCGCCGTGACCCGGCTGCTCGAGGAGCACTTCGGCAACCTCGTCGACTACGAGTTCACCGCCTCGATGGAGGAGGACCTCGACCGCATCGCCAACGGCGACGAGGGTCGCGTCGCGTGGCTCAAGCGGTTCTACTTCGGCGAGGAGGCCACCTCGGCCGCCGGTCTGCGCAACCTCGTCGAGGACCTCGGCGAGATCGACGCCAAGGAGATCAGCACGATCCCGATCGGCGACGGCATGGTCGTGCGCGTCGGCCGTTACGGCCCCTACGTCGAGGAGCTCGTGCCCGCGGGCGTCGACCTCGCGACGGGCGAGGTCGCGGACGGCGCCGAGGTGCCGTCGACGCCGCGCCGCGCGACGATCACCGACGACATCGCGCCCGACGAGATGACGCCCGGGAAGGCGCGCGAGCTGCTCGAGGTCGCCGCCGACGACGGCAAGGTGCTCGGCAAGGACCCCGAGACCGGCCGCGAGATCATCGCGCGCGCCGGGCGCTACGGGCCCTACGTCACCGAGGTCATCGACGACGACGACGCCGCCGCGGCCGACAAGCCCAAGGCCAAGAAGGCCGCCAAGGTCAAGCCGCGCACGGCCTCGCTCTTCAAGGACATGGAGCTCGCGACGCTCGACCTCGACTCGGCGCTCAAGCTGCTCTCGCTGCCGCGCGTCGTCGGTGCCGACGCCGAAGGTGTCGAGATCACCGCGCAGAACGGTCGGTACGGCCCGTACCTCAAGAAGGGCACCGACTCGCGGTCGCTGACGACCGAGCAGCAGCTCTTCGACATCACGCTCGACGAGGCGCTCGCGATCTACGCCCAGCCCAAGCAGCGCGGTCGTGCCGCGGCCGCCCCGCCCCTCAAGGAGCTCGGCGCCGACCCCGTCAGCGGCAAGCCCGTCGTCGTCAAGGACGGCCGCTTCGGTCCGTATGTCACCGACGGCGAGACCAACGCGACGCTGCGCAAGGACGACGACCCCGAGGCGATCACGCCGGAGCGGGGCTTCGAGCTGCTCGCCGAGAAGCGCGCCAAGGGCCCGACGACCCGCAAGCGCGCCGTGAAGAAGACGGCGAAGAAGACCGCGAAGAAGGCGACGACGCGCACGACGAAGAAGGCCACCGCCAAGAAGGCCTGACCCACCACGTCGAGTGAGCGCTCCGTCCCACTCGAGTGAGCGCCCCGTCCCACCTTCGTGGGGTGGGGCGCTCGCTCGTCTGTGACCGCGTGCTCACTCGAGTGTGGTTTGGCGCTCACTCGAGTGGCTCATCGCGTATGCCGTGAGGTGGCCCTGCCGGGGACGGTGCCGTCGCGCTAGCGTCGGGTCGTGATCGAGACCCGACGTCTGGAACCCACCGACCGGGACCGGTGGGAGACGCTCTTCCGCGCGTACATCCGCTTCTACGAGCGTGAGCTCGGCCAGACGGCATACGACCGGGCGTGGCGCGAGATCGCCTCTGACACAAGACTGCACGGGCTCGGGGCATGGCTCGACGGCGAGCTCGTCGGGATCACCCACTTCCTCGTGCACCCCAGCTCGAGCGAGCCCGACCTCTGCTACCTCGAGGACCTCTTCACCGACCCGGCGGTGCGTGGTCGCGGCGTGGCGAGCGCCCCCATCGCGGCCGTGCGTGACTGGGCACGCGAGCACGGCTGTGGCAGCGTCTACTGGCAGACCCACGAGTCGAACGCCCTCGCCCGCCGCCTCTACGACGAGGTCGCGACGTTCGAGGGCTACGTCGTCTACACGCTGCCGGTCGCGCCCGGTGGCGCTGGTGACGGGAACGTCGGCCCGCGGTGAGAGGCTGATCCCATGTCAACCGTTGTCTTCGTCCACGCCCACCCCGACGACGAGGCCTCGCAGTCCGCCGGCTCGATGGCGCGGGCCGTCAGCGAGGGCCACCGCGTCGTGCTCGTCGTCGCCACCAACGGTGACCACGGCGACGCCCCCGACGACCTGGCCGACGGCGAGACCGTCGTCGAGCGGCGCCGGGCCGAGGCCGCGGCCTCCAACGCCGTCATCGGCACCCATCGCGTCGAGTTCCTCGGCTACGCCGACTCCGGCATGACCGGGTGGGCCCAGAACGACCACGAGGAGAGCTTCGCCCGGGCCGACACGGAGGAGGCGGCGCAGCGCCTCGCGGCCGTCCTGGGCGAGGAGGCGGCCGACGTCGTCGTCGGCTACGACTGGCACGGCGGCTACGGCCACCCCGACCACGTCAAGGTGCACGCCGTGACGAAGCGTGCCGCCGAGCTCGCCGGCACGCCCCGCTACCTCGAGGGCTCGATGAACCGCGACGCGATGATCCGCTCGCACCAGGCCGCGATGGCCGCAGGCCTCGACATGGGGGAGTGGGACCCCAGCCAGCCGATGGACGACGGCAACCCCCTCGGCAGCCTCGAGAGCGAGCTGCACTGGGCCTGCGACGTCAGCGAGTTCCTCGAGGTCAAGCGATCGGCGCTCAAGGCGCACGCGAGCCAGTCCGACGCGCAGGGGATGCTCCAGATGCCGGTCGAGATGTTCGCCGTGGCCTTCGCGTGGGAGCACTACATCGAGCCCGGCCGTCCCGACGGGATGGTGGCCGGCTGGTTCCTCGACGGGTGACCGTCCGGTAACCTACTCGCGGTAACAATGCCGTTTCCTCCGGAGGGACCCCCGATGCCCGAGATCGACTTCACGACCGCCACCGCCGACGAGCTCGCCGCCGTCGAGCCCGGCGAGTTCATCCGCATCGTCAAGGAGATGTCCGACAAGGACGTCAAGGAGGTCATGGAGAGCGCCAACCGCGGCCCGATCGTCGACGCGATCTTCCGTCGGATGCCTGAGCTCTTCCGCCCCGACCGCGCCGGATCGACGACCGCGACGACGCACTGGAGCATCACCGGCCGTCCCGACGGCGGCGCCGACGAGTGGACCGTGCGCTTCGCCGACGGCACGTGCACGTCGGTGCCCGGCCACGACGGCGACTCGACGCTGTCGCTCGCCATGTCGCCCGTCGACTTCACCAAGGTCATCACCAAGAGCGGCAACCCGGTCATGATGTTCATGACCGGCAAGATCAAGGCCAAGGGCGACCTCGGGCTCGCAGCCAACATCGCGAACTTCTTCGACATCCCCAAGGCCTGAGGCACGTCGTGGTGGAGTTCTCGCTCGCCCTGAACGACGACCAGACCGAGCTGCGCGACTGGGTGCACGGCTTCGCCGCCGACGTCGTGCGCCCGGCCGCCTCCGAGTGGGACGCGAGGGAGGAGACGCCCTGGCCGGTCATCCAGGAGGCGGCCAGGAACGGCCTCTACGGCTTCGAGTTCCTGGCCCAGTGCTGGTCCGACCCGACCGGCATCTCGATCAACCTCGCCAACGAGGAGCTCTTCTGGGGTGACGCGGGCATCGGGATGTCGATCTTCGGCACGACCCTCGCGGTGGCCGCGATCTACGGCTCGGGCACCCCCGAACAGATGGTCGAGTGGCTGCCGCAGTGCTACGGCGACGCCGACGACCCGAAGCTCGGGGCCTTCGCGACGACCGAGCCGCAGGCCGGCTCCGACGTCGGCGCCATGCGCACGCGGGCCCGCTACGACGAGGCCGCCGACGAGTGGATCCTCAATGGCCAGAAGGCCTACATCACCAACGGCGGCATCGCCAACGTCCACGTCGTGACGGCCGTCGTCGACCCCGACCTCGGCTCGCGCGGGCAGGCCGCCTTCGTCGTCCCGCCCGGCACGAAGGGGCTCGAGGGCGCCAAGAAGCTGCGCAAGCTCGGCCTGCGCGCCTCGCACACCGCCGACGTCTTCCTCGACGACGTGCGCGTGCCGGGCTCGTGCCTGCTCGGCGGCAAGGACAAGCTCGACGAGCGCCTCGCCCGGGCCCGCGAGGGAGGGTCGTCGAGCGGACAGGCGGCCATGCGGACGTTCGAGATCTCGCGCCCCACGGTGGGTGCGCAGGCGCTCGGGATCGCCAGGGCGGCATACGAGTACGCCCTCGACTACGCCAAGGGCCGCGTCGCCTTCGGTCGGCCGATCATCGAGAACCAGGCGATCGCGTTCGCGCTCGCCGACATGCGCACCGAGATCGACGCGGCCCGGCTGCTCGTCTGGAGGGCGTCGTGGATGGGGCGCACGAACCAGCCGTTCACCGCGGCCGAGGGCTCGATGAGCAAGCTCAAGGCGGGTGAGGTCGCGGTCGCCGTGACCGACAAGGCGGTGCAGATCCTCGGTGGGGCCGGCTACGTCACCGACCACCCCGTCGAGCGGTGGTCGCGCGACGCGAAGATCTACACGATCTTCGAGGGCACGTCCGAGATCCAGCGACTCGTCATCGCGAGGGCCATCAGCGGCGTCCGCATCCGCTGACCCGCCCAACCCTGAACCGTCGAGAGGCCACGGTCTGCGCCTCTCGACGGTTCAGGTGGGGTGTGCTGGGCTTCCGAGTCGGCTAGACGACGAGGTCGAGGAGCAGGACGAGGACGAGACCGGTCACCGACAGGATCGTCTCCATGACGGACCACGACTTGATGGTCTGGCCGACCTTGAGCCCGAAGTACTCCTTGACGAGCCAGAAGCCGGCGTCGTTGACGTGGGAGAAGAAGACCGAGCCGGCGCCGATGGCGAGCACCATGAGCGACACCTGGGCCGTGGGCATCCCGGCCGCGAGCGGAGCGAGGATGCCGGAGGCCGTGACGGTCGCGACGGTGGCCGAGCCGGTCGCGAGGCGGATCAGGACCGCGACGAGCCAGGCCAGCAGCAGCACGGACAGGCCGCTCTGCGCGATCCAGTCGGCGACGAGCTGGCCGATGCCGGTGTCGACGAGGGTCTGCTTGAAGCCGCCGCCGGCGGAGACGATGAGCAGGATGCCGGCGATCGGGCCGAGGGAGGCCTCGAGGGACGACCCGACCTCCTTGAGACCCATGCCGGCGCCGCGGCCGAGCGTGAACATCGCGAGGATCACGGCGATGAGCAGTGCGATGAGCGGCGTGCCGAGGAAGTCGAGGACGGTGCGGACGGCCGTGCCGTCGGCGGTGAGGATGTCGGAGAGCGCCTTGCCCATCATGAGGGCGACGGGGGTCAGGACGGTCAGCAGCGTGACGGGGAACGACGGACGCGGTCCGCTCTCGGCCTCACGCGACTCGAAGAGCTCGGGCGCGGGGACGTCGACCCAGCGGGCGGCCACGCGGGCGAACCACGGGCCCGCGACGGCGATCGTCGGGATCGCGACGAGGATGCCGAGGCCGAGGGTGACTCCGAGGTCGGCCTTGAGGGCGTCGATCGCCACGAGCGGGCCCGGGTGGGGAGGCACGAGGCCGTGCATGGCCGACAGGCCGGCGAGTGCCGGGATGCCGACGCGGACCAGGGACAGTCCCGAGCGGCGCGCGACGAGAAAGATGACGGGCATCAGCAGGACGAGGCCGATCTGGAAGAACATCGGCAGGCCGATGAGGGCGCCGACGCCCGCCATCGCCCACGGCAGGGTGCGCGGACCGCTGCGGCCGATGATCGTGTCGACGATCTCGTCGGCACCGCCGGAGTCGGCGAGCAGCTTGCCGAACATCGCGCCGAGGGCGATGAGGATGCCGACGCCCGCGGCGGTCGATCCGAAGCCCTTGGTGAAGCTCTCGAGCACGTCGGCCATCGGGACGCCCGCGACCGCCCCGACGGTGAGCGAGCCCAGCGTCAGGGACAGGAACGGGTGCAGCTTGAACCGCACGATGAGCACCACGAGGACGGCGATGCCGAGCAGGGCCGCGGGGACCAGCCGTCCGGCCGGGATGGCGGGGAGGTCGTCGGCGGCAAGCGCCGACACGGGCAGGATCGAGAGCAGGTCGGAGGTCATGAGCGGGTCGCTTCCGGGTCGCGAGGATCGATGAGGGTGAGGGACTGGCCGACGAGGTCGTCGACCGGCTGGTCGACGTCGAGGACGGCTCCGCGCTCGCCCGGCTCGAGGGGCTCGAGCGTCGCGAACTGCGACTCGACGAGGGCTGTGGGCATGAAGTGTCCGGGCCGGCCGGCGACGCGGGCGGCGATGACGTCGGGGTCGCCGTGCAGGTGCACGAAGAAGACGTGGGGCGCCGCGGCTGCGAGGACGTCGCGGTAGGCGCGCTTGAGAGCCGAGCAGCTCGCCACACCACCGCTCTCCGCGTGCTCACCGAGCCACGCGGCGATGGTCGCGAGCCACGGGCCGCGGTCTTCGTCCGTCAGCGGGATGCCGGCCGACATCTTGTCGATGTTGGCCTTGGGGTGGAAGTCGTCGGCGTCCGCGAAGGGGACGCGCAGGCGCTGCGCGAGGGCCGCGCCGACGGTGGTCTTGCCCGAGCCGGACACCCCCATGACGACGACCAGGGGAGGTGGGTGGTGCTGCATGTCTCCGTGACTCCTTCGTCCGGCTCGAACGACGTCTTCGTCGAGTCGCTCGCACTAGGGTGCAGCAACAAGTGCGTCTTATCAAGCCACGATGACGATTAAAACGGTTTTAATGCCGGCTGGGCTAGATGACGACCGCCGTGTGTCAGGCTGGGTCCGTGCCCACGGACCGTCGCCCCGCCCTGCATGCGAGCGTGCTCGACGACCTCGGCCGACAGGTCGCCACCGGCGAGCTCGCCCCGGGCGCCGTGCTGCGCATCGACCAGCTCGACGAGCGCTACGGGGTGTCCCGGTCCGTCGTGCGCGAGGCCGTCCGCGTCCTCGACTCGATGGGACTCGTCGAGGCCCGCAAGCGCGTCGGTGTGCGCGTCCTGCCCAGCACGTCGTGGAACGTCTTCGACCCGCGCGTCATCCGCTGGCGCCTCGACGGGCCGGGTCGTGAGCAGCAGCTGCTCAGTCTCGGTGACGTGCGTCGAGGAGTCGAGCCCGTCGCCGCCGAGCTCGCCGCGGCACGGGCGACCCCTGACCAGTGCGGGGCGCTCATGGGCGCCGTCATGCAGATGGCGGTGCACGCGAAGTCGGGCGACCTCGAGGCCTACCTCGTGGCCGACCAGCTCTTCCACTCGACCCTGCTCGCCGCCTCCGGCAACGAGATGCTCGCAGCGCTGTCCGACGTCGTCGGCGAGGTGCTCGCGGGCCGCACCCACCACGACCTCATGCCTGCCACGCCCAACCCTCTCGCGGTCCGCCTGCACGGTGACGTCGCCGAGGCGGTCCAGTCCGGCGACGGTGTTGCCGCCGCGGCTGCCATGCAGGCCATCATCACCGAGGCCAGTGACGCCCTGCGCGACGCGGACAACTAACTGTCACAAGCGTTCTCGTCAGCAGTCGACGTGGTGGAGTATGTCGTTCCGCCAACCCCGTGCTCACGGATCGTCCGGCGTCCGACGTGCGTGGCGGCATACGCGACGTGCCCACCCGACTCCGTGAGTCGGGTGGGCACGTGCTGCGGGCGGACGCGGTCAGGCGAGCGCGTCGATGATCTCGTTGAAGGTCTTCGACGGACGCATGACCGAGGCGACCTTGGCCGCGTCGGGACGGTAGTAGCCGCCGATGTCGACCGAGTGTCCCTGGGCGTCGACGAGCTCCTGGGAGATCGTGCCGATGTTGTCGGCGAGGGCCTGGGCCACGGGGCCGAACGTCTCGGCCAACGCGGCGTCGTCGGTCTGCCGGGCGAGCTCCTGGGCCCAGTAGAGGGCCAGCCACACGTGGCTGCCGCGGTTGTCGATCTGGCCGACCTTGCGCGCCGGTCCCTTGTTCTCGTCGAGGAGCGTGCCGGTGGCCCGGTCGAGGGTCTCGCCGAGCACCCGCGCGCGGGCGTTGTCGGTGACGTCGGCGAGGTGCTCGAAGCTGACGGCCAGGGCGAGGAACTCGCCGAGGCTGTCCCAGCGGAGGTAGTTCTCCTGGACGAGCTGCTGCACGTGCTTCGGGGCCGAGCCGCCGGCGCCGGTCTCGAAGAGGCCACCGCCGTTGATGAGCGGGACGACCGACAGCATCTTGGCCGAGGTGCCGAGCTCGAGGATCGGGAAGAGGTCGGTGAGGTAGTCGCGCAGCACGTTGCCGGTGACCGAGATCGTGTCCTCGCCCTTGCGGATGCGCCCGAGGGAGTAGGCGATCGCGTCGGTCGGCTTCATGATCTCGATCGTCAGGCCGTCGGTGTCGTGCTCGGTGAGGTACTCGTTCACCTTGGTGATGAGGTTCGCGTCGTGGGCGCGGTCGGCGTCGAGCCAGAAGATCGCCGGCGTCCCCGTGGCGCGGGCACGCGTGACGGCGAGCTTGACCCAGTCGCGGATCGGCACGTCCTTGGTCTGGCAGGCGCGCCAGATGTCGCCCGCCGAGACGGCGTGCTCGAGCAGCGCTGCGCCCGAGGAGTCGACGACGCGCACGGTGCCGTCGGCCGGGATCTCGAACGTCTTGTCGTGGCTGCCGTACTCCTCGGCCGCCTGCGCCATGAGCCCGACGTTGGAGACCGAGCCCATCGTCGACGGGTCGTAGGCGCCGTTGGTGCGGCAGTCGTCGAGGACGACCTGGTAGATGCCGGCGTACGAGCTGTCGGGCAGCACGGCCAGCGTGTCCTGCTCGCCGCCCTCGCGGTCCCACATGTGACCCGACGTGCGGATCATCGCCGGCATCGATGCGTCGACGATGACGTCGCTCGGCACGTGGAGGTTGGTGATGCCCTTGTTCGAGTCGACCATCGCGATGGCCGGGCCGTCCTCGAAGCCCTTGGCGACGGCGGCCTCGACCTCGGCGCGCTCGTCGGCGGGCAGACCCTCGACGGCCTTGAGCACGGCGCCGAGCCCGTCGTTGGGGGACGCGCCCACGGAGGCCAGCGCGCCGGCATACGTCTCGAAGACGTCGGGGAAGAAGGCGCGCACGACGTGACCGAAGATGATCGGATCGGAGACCTTCATCATCGTGGCCTTGAGGTGCACCGAGAAGAGGACTCCCTCGGCCTTGGCGCGGGCGACCTGCTCGGAGAGGAAGTCACGCAGCTTCGCGACATCCATGAACGTCGCGTCGACGACCTCGCCGGCGAGGACGGGGATCGACTCCTTGAGGACGGTGGTGGACCCGTCGGCGCCGACGAGCTCGACGCGCAGCGTGTCGTCGGCAGGCAGGACGACCGACGTCTCGTTGTGGCGGAAGTCGTCGGCACCCATCGTTGCGACGTTGGTCTTGGAGTCGGCGCTCCAGGCGCCCATCGAGTGCGGGTGCTTTCGCGCGTAGCTCTTCACCGATGCCGGGGCGCGGCGGTCCGAGTTGCCTTCGCGCAGAACGGGGTTGACGGCCGACCCCTTGATCTTGTCGTACGCCGCCCGAGCCGCCTTCTCCTCGTCGGTGGACGGGTTGTCGGGGTAGTCGGGCAGGGCGTAGCCCGCGGCCTGGAGCTCGGCGACGGCGGCCTTGAGCTGCGGGATCGACGCCGAGACGTTGGGGAGCTTGATGATGTTGGCCTCGGGCGCCTTGGCGAGCGCCCCGAGCTCGGCCAGGGCGTCACCGATCCGCTGCTCCGGCTTCAGGGCGTCGGGGAACGCGGCGATGATGCGACCCGAGAGTGAGATGTCACGCGTCTCGACCTCGACGCCGGCCTGCTTGGCGAAGGCCGAGACGATGGGCAGCAGCGAGGCCGTGGCCAGGGCGGGCGCCTCGTCCGTGTGCGTGTAGATGATTGTCGAGTCCAACGCGGGTGCTCCGTTCGGGTTGCTGTTCGTGCCGAGATCCGGTCTTCGAGGATCCCCGAATAAATCTTGATGTCAAGATATCCGATGCGGGGCGACCGTGGGGCCGCCGTCCCATCCTGCCGGGGTGGCCCGCGCCACGCCAGAGACCCCCGGCCTAGGCTGGAGCGGGTGAGCACCGACCCGCGCAGCGACGCCGACGTCCCGGCCACCGATGGCGAGATCGACCCCGTGACCGCCCGCCACCTCCACCACCTGCTCGCGACCGAGCAGCGTCGCGGGCGCCTGCCCTCGGTCGCCGCCGGCGTCGTGCGTGACGGCACGCTCGTGTGGTCCGACGCCATCGGCACGCTCGACGGGCGCCTCGGCGGGCAGCCGGCCGACACCGACACGCAGTACCGGATGGGCTCCATCACGAAGACCTTCGTGGCAGTGGCCGTCATGCGACTGCGCGATGCCGGACGGCTCGACCTGCTCGACCGGTTCGAGGACCACGTGCCCGGCTCGCGGTTGGGCGGCGCCACGATCGCCCAGCTGCTCTCGCACGGGGCCGGGGTGCAGGCCGAGACGAACGGCCCGTGGTGGGAGCGCACGCCCGGTGGGGACTGGGAGTCGCTGGCAGGCTCCATCGCGGGATCGCCTGTGGGACAGCGCTTCCGGGCCGGTCGGCGGTTCCACTACACGAACGTCGGCTTCGCGGCGCTGGGCGAGCTCCTGGCCCGGGCGCACGGGGTCGACTGGTTCGAGGTCGTCCGGCGTGACCTGCTCGGCCCGCTCGGCATGTCCCGGACGACGACCCGCCCCAGCGGCCGCGCCGCGCAGGGCCTCGCTGTGCACCCCTTCGCCGACGTCCTGCTGCCCGAACCCGAGCACGACGCGGGCGCGATGGCCCCGGCCGGACAGCTCTGGACCACGGTGCAGGACCTGGCGCGCTGGGCCACCTTCGCCGGGGGCGACACCGGCGGGCTCCTGTCGCCCGACACCCTCGCCGAGATGTACGAGCCCCACACGGTCAACGACAACCCCGGCCAGCCCTGGACCACGGCCCACGGGCTCGGCTGGCAGGTCTGGAACGTCGACGGTACGAGGTGTGCCGGCCACGGCGGCTCGATGCCTGGCTTCCTCGCGGGGCTGCGCGTCGAGGTCGAGAGCGGTGACGGGGTCGTCGTCGTCACCAACACGACGAGCGGGATGGGCCAGATCGCCCCCGAGCTGCTCTCGGCGTTCGTCGAGCGCGAGCCGCGACCACCGGAGCCGTGGTTCGCGTCGGGCGACCCGTCGGCGCTCGAGCTCGTCGGCACGTGGCACTGGGGGCCGACCGTGTCCACGGCGAAGGTCGTCGGAGAGCACCTCGTGCTCGGTGAGCCCGGCCAGGCCCGGGGCTCGCGCTTCGTCGCGGACGGCCCCGACGCCTGGGTGGGGCTGGACGGCTACTACACGGGTGAGCCGCTTCGGGTCGTGCGCGCCGCTGACGGCACGCCGTCGCACCTCGACCTCGCGTCGTTCCGCTTCACACGCACGCCCTACGACCCGGCCGGCGACGTGCCCGGCGGGGTCGCCGCGGGCGGCTGGCGCTAGTGCCGGCGTCCCCGGACCTGTCCCGGCTCGTGTGGCCGCGGCTCACCGATCGCCTCCTGCTGCGTCCGCTGGCGCTCGACGACGTCGATGCCGTCCACGCCTACCGCTGCCTGCCCGAGGTCGTCGTCCACCTGAGTCATGACGTCCTGACCCACGACCAGGTGCGCGAGCGCATCGCCCAGCGCATCGAGCGGGGACGCCTTGGTGCTGCCGAGCCACTGCTCGGGCTGGCCGTCGAGGAGCGGCGCACGGGTCGCGTCGTCGGCGACGTCATGCTGCGGCTCGAGCCGTGCCACAGCATCGGCCGCGCGCCGGCACAGGAGTGGGAGGGGACGATCGGCTACGCGCTGCATCCGGACGCCCAGGGCCGCGGGCTGGCGGCCGAGGCCGCCGCCGAGCTGCTCGTCATCGGCTTCCGCGACCTGGGGCTGCGCCGGATCACGGCCGACGCCTACGCCGACAACATCGCCTCGAACCGCGTCCTGCGCCGCATCGGGATGCGGCACGAGGCCACGATCCGGGCGAAGTCGCTGGGCAAGGACGGTACGTGGCTCGACGACAACACGTGGGCCCTGCTCCGCGAGGAATGGCCGGTCTGAGCCGAGCAGCGCGACGCAGATGGCGTATGCCGTCCGCGTCGGATCCGGCGGTCGAGGCGACTCCCGCACACGCAGATGTGGGCCACGCGCCGGAAGGGAGTCCGGCGCGTGGCCCACGGTCTGCCTCGATCGACGGGGAGGGAGTCGATCGAGACCGCACGGGCTGTCGAGGGGGTGGCGCCGTGAACGGTGATGGGGGATGCGAGGTATGGACGAGGGTTTCGCCTGGGGCATCAGCCCTGTTTGTCCATGGTTTGTCTAATGTTGGCACTCCCGATTCAACGGCGGCTGCCGCTCCATGTCAAGAGTTTGTCCCGACTTTCGTCAGAGCATCGGCATCGGCATCGGCATCGGCATCGGCATCGGCAGGGGCGGCCGGGGCGGCGTCCTCGGTCGCCGACCGGTCCGACACAGAGGGGTGCGTTCGGCGGGGCCACCAGAAGCGGTCGCCGAGGACGACCGCGATGGCCGGGACGAGGAGCGTGCGCACGACGAGGGTGTCGAGCAGGACGCCGACGCAGATGATGACGCCGATCTGGGCCAGGACGACGAGCGGCAGGACGCCGAGCACCGCGAAGACCGCGGCGAGCAGGATGCCGGCGCTCGTGATGACGCCCCCCGTCGCGGCGAGGCCCCGCAGCATCCCTTGGCGGGAGCCGTGCAGGCGTGACTCCTCGCGCGCCCTCGTGACGAGGAAGATGTTGTAGTCGACGCCGAGCGCCACGAGGAAGACGAAGGCGAAGAGCGGCGCGCTGTCGTCGAGGCCGGAGAAGCCGAAGATCTTCGTGAAGATCCACCACGAGGCGCCCACGCTAGCGAGGAACGTCGCGACGACCGTCGAGACGAGCACGAGCGGGGCGACGACAGATCGGAGCAGCAGTCCGAGGGCCAGCAGGACGAGAGCCAGCACGATCGGGAAGATGACGAGGCGGTCGCGCGACGACGCCTCCGCCTGGTCGAGTGCGACGGCCTCGGTGCCCGCGACGTGGCTGTCGGGGAGCTGGGTGAGTGCGGCCCGCAGGGAGCGCACGGTGTCGGTCGCCTCGTCCGATCCTGGCGCCGCCTGGATGACGGCGTCCACCTCGGCCACGCCGCCGGCCTGCTTGACGATGCGCGCGCCGGCGATGCCGGGGACGTCCTCGGCGGCGGTCGCCACGGACTGCGGGTCGGCCGTCGTGACGATGACGGCGGGGTCGGCGCTGCCGGCGGGGAAGGACTGGGCCAGGCGCTCGCTCGCGGCGATGGCCTCGGGCTTGCTGAGGAACTGGTCGGCGGGCTTGAGTCCGGTGTCGATCGCCGCGATGCCGGCCGCCATGACGGCGAGCACGACGAGCGTCACGCTGATGATGCGCTTCGGGTGGGCGGCGACGCGGTCGCCGACGCGGCGCCACAGCGAGTGGCCGTCCGCGAGAGCCGCCTCGCCCTCGCGGGGCACCCTGGGCCAGAAGATCCAGCGGTCGAAGACGACGAGCGCCGCGGGCAGCACGAGCAGGACGAAGGCCGCGGCGACGACGACGCCGACGGCGCAGGCGAGACCGAGTCCCCGCGTCGCCGGGAAGAGCGAGAGCAGCAGGGTCAGCAGGCCGATGACGACGGTGACGGCGCTCGACAGGACGGCCTCGGACGTGCGGCGCAGGGCCAAGGCCATGGCCTCGCGCCGGTCGGCGTGGCTGCGCAGCTCGTCCCGGTAGCGCGAGATGAGCAGCAGGGCGTAGTCGGTGCCGGCGCCGAAGACGAGGACCGAGAGGATGCCGATGGTGGACTCGTCCCAGACGATGGAGAATGCCGCGAGCGTGTGTGTCGCGACCACGGCTGCGAGTCGGTCCGCGACGCCGACGACGAGGAGCGGGAAGATCCAGAGGATGGGGCTGCGGTAGGTCAGCACGAGCAGCAGGGCGACGACGGAGGCGGTGGCGATGAGCAAGCGGGTGTTGGCGCCCTCGAAGACCGCGGCGAGGTCGGCCTGGACCGCGGCGGGTCCGGTCACTTGTGCCGTGACGCCCTCGGGAAGGTCGGCCTTGACCACCTCGCGGATGTCGCCCACGAGGGCTGCCGTGTCCGTCGCGTCCGTGGCGTCGACGGGCACGATCGCGAGCGCGGCCGTGCCGTCCTCGCTGCGCTGGAGCGGGGCGCGGCCGGCACCGGGGACCTGGGCGACGCGTCCCTCGACGGCCGTCAGGTCGGCGTCGGTCAGCGTGCCCGAGTCCTTGCTGAAGACGACGACGGCCGTGGAGCCCTCGGCCTCCGGCAGTCGGTCGCGCATCTCGAGCGCCGCTGCGCTGTCTGAGCCGATCGGCAGGGCGTCGGTCGAGGCCGAGGTGCGCTGCGCCTCGCCCACGGCGCTCACGACGCCCATCGCTCCGGCCAGGGCCAGGACGACGATCGCCACGGCCCACCACTTGCGCGTGATCCTGTCGGTCACCGAACGCACGCCACACCTCCAGTTAAGATGGTTCATCGGGTTACTCAGTAGATTACTAAGTTGGTGAGTGACATTAGCAGCAAACAGACCGTCGGCCAACAGCCGGCCCCAAGGCGTGCCCGCGCCCCGAAGGATGCGTCCGTCGATGAAGGGCAGCCCGTTCGGGGAGACGGGCCGCCCGAGGTGGGCCTCGTGCCCGGGGTGCCCGGATGGCGCACGACCGCCACGCTCTCGGCCCTGCAGGAGCTCGTCGAGGTCTCGGAGGCCGTCCCGTCGGTCGTGGCCCGCAAGGCGGGCCTCAGCACGTCTGAGCTGCACTCGCTCCGGCACCTCATGCGCGGCCCGATCGGCCCGGTCGATCTCGCCAAGGTGCTCGGCGTGACGTCGGCCGCCTCGTCGGGCGTCGTCGACCGTCTCGTCGGCCACGGTCATGCCGAGCGTCGCTCACACCCCGGCGACGGCCGCCGCACCGAGGTCGTCATCACCGACAGCGGCCGCGCCGAGGTGCTCGCCCGGATGACGCCGATGTTCGAGAGCCTCGCCGCCCTCGACGCGACCCTGTCGGAGGGGGACCGCGACGTCGTCGAGCGCTACCTCAGGGGCGCGACCGCCGCGATGAAGAACCTCATGACCTGAGTCTCAGGCGGGCAGCTGGCCCCGCAGCAGGCTGTCGCCCGAGTGCGCCGGCTTGTCGTCGAACTGCTCCTTGGAGATGTCGACGACGACGTAGCCCTGGTCGATGAGCGCCTGGCTGATCGGGAAGGTGCCCGTCTCGCCGGGTCGCAGCACCCCGACGGAGACCATCCGCTTGCCGTCGGCGTTGATGAGCCAGACCTCGAGGTAGCCGTCGCCGGCGTCGAGCGGACGATCGGTGACGACGTTGAGGTCGAGCCCGTCCCCGGCCCGCACGACCGAGGCCTCTCCCTCGCGCTGGCGCGTGTCGAGGGTCTTCAGGGCGACCTGCGAGACGCTCCCGCTCTCGTTCGGGCTCCAGATGGCCCGCCCGGCGAGCAGTCCCACGACGAGGCTGGCCGCCACGAGAGCGGCGCCCCACGCCGCGGCACGTCGGCGCGTCGCACGAGCGGCGCCCGCCGTGATCGGCGTGACCGTCGCGTCCGCGGGGACGGGTTCGGGGGGGTATGCCGTCCCCGCCGTCGCCGCGGGACCGGTCGGGTTCGCGGGTCGGTCAGGTCGGTCAGGTCGGTCGGCGGCGTCCGTCCCTGACGGTCGCTCGTCGCGAGGCAGGGGGGTCTCCGGAGGAGTGGGCGCGGGTCCGGCGTCAGGTCCGGCGTCGGGACCCGCCATGGTCGCGGGGGGCGGCCCGGCATCGACCGGGGCGTCGGGCTCCGCGTCGATCTGGGCGGTCACGCGCGCCCAGACGGCGTCGTCGGGAGCCTGCCAGCCGGCATACGCCAGCGGTCCTGAGGCGAGGCGCAGGGTGCGGCGCAGCTGCTCCACCGACGCGGAGCAGACGGCACACTCCTCGACGTGGGCAGAACGACTCGCGTCGACGGGCTCGCCCAGGGCGAGGTCGACGAGCTCGTCGTCAGTCGGATGCGACACGTTCCACCTCCTTGAGTCGGTCTCTCAGCTCGAGCAGTCCCCGCCTGACGTGGCTCTTCACGGTGCCGAGGGGCATCTGCAGCATGCGGGCGATGTCATCGTGCGTGCGGTCCTCGATGAAAGCCATTCGGAGCACGGTCGCCCGCGGATCGCCCATGCGCTCCAGCTCGTGGACGAGGAGCAGTCGTTCGGCCCAGTCGGAGTCGTGCGTGGTCGTCGGCTCGGTGACCACTTCGGACGCGAGCGCCTGCAGGTTGCGGTGGGCGCGGTAGCGCTGCGTGCGCACGTCGGCGACGCGGTGCTTCGTGATGCCCACGAGCCACGCCGCCGGCGACCCACGGTCGGGTCGGAGAGTGGCGCGTCCCCGCCAGGCGGCGACGAACACCTGCTGGACGACGTCCTCGGCGTCCTCCCTGGTGCCGAGGGCGCGCAGGGCGATGGTGTGCACGAGGGGGGACCAGCGGCGGTACATCTCGGCGAGGGCCTCGCGGTCCCCACCGACCAACCGGACGGCGAGCTCGGCGGACTCGACGTCTGGGTCGTCGTGCACGTGCACGGACCCACCTAACCACGTCCTGCTCACGCGAGCGGCTCGGCGGTCACGACGACGTTCTCGTCGTAGCGGCGCTGCTCGCGGTCGAAGTCGCCCCCGCAGGTCACGACGTGGAGCAGTGCAGGTCCGTCGCGGGCGAAGAGGGCGGCGAGGTCCAGCGTCGTCTTGCGGACCTGGGTCACCGACGTCACGGCATACCTCCTGCTCACCTCGCCCGACCGCACCGTGATGACGTCGCCCGTGCGCAGCTCCTCGACGGCCGCGATGGGGCCGATCCCGTAGCCCGGCATGTCGAGGTGCGCCGCGAGGACCGTCGACCCGGCGTCGTCGCCGGGCCGCGGGCCGTAGCGGTACCAGCCCACCTGCGCCGGCGTCTCCGGCAGCGCCATCTCGCCGTCACGGGCGACGCCCACCGGAACGACCCGCATGTCGATGCCGAGACGGCGGATCGTCAGGCGGTCGGGGGCCGCCGCGGTCGGGCCCGCCTGCTGCGTCGCCGGGCGGACCCCCGGTTGTGCCGGACCGGCCGAGCCGTCCGTCCCGGCCGGCGACCCCGGCGACCCCGGCGACCCCGGTTGCGGGGCAGGGGTCGTGGGGGCGCCGGCTGCGGGTGCGGCGGTGCTGGTGACGCCCGCCCCGGACGCCGCGGGGAGGGCGGTGTCCGAGGCGCGCGTCAGCCACGCCACGCCCACGCCCGCCAGGAGGGCGGCCGCGAGCGCGGCGACCACCCCCCTGGACGGGCTCGACGCCCGGGCCCGGGAGCGACCCGGTCCGGGGTCGACGGTGCGTTTCATCTCGGTCGTTGGCGACGGGTGCGTAGCGGGTCAGCGGACCCCGGTGGCGCGCCGGCGCGACACGAGGACGAGCCCGCCCGCGGCGGCAGCGGCACCGATGACGGCCGCGTAGCGAGCCACCTCCGAGGACTCCCGGGCCGCGGCGGCCTGGCCGCCCGCCCCGGCCGGGACGCCACCCGGGGCCGAGTGCATGCCGGAGAGGGTCTGGACCGCGAGCTCGAGGTTCTTGTCGGCGGCGCTGCCCCACGCGTACACGATCGTGTTGGTGCCCTCCTTGAGGTCGAGGTCGGCTGGGCCGATCGCGACGGTGTCGGTCCCCGCGAGGACGACGTCGGCCGAGATCGTGCCGGCCGGCAGGTCGGCCTTGGCCTCGTTCGGGTTGGTGAGGTTCTTGAAGGCCACCGTGCCGTTGGCCCGGACGTCGACCGCGGGGGCGGCGGCCGTGTGGCGCACGGTGATCCGCGCCTTGCCGGCATCGATCTTGGACGTGTCGTTGACGAAGGGCGTGAGGACCGGCTTGCCGGCCTCGGACAGGTGCGCGACGACGGTGACGTTGGCGCCGCCCGGCACCTTGACGTCGTTGGCCTCGATGACGGCTGCACCACCGGCGCCCGCGCCGGCCTGCGTGACCTTGAGGTCGTAGGTGCCCTCGGGGAGCATCAGCGGATCGGTCAGTGTGCCGGGCTTGAAGTCCGTCAGGAGGGCCTTGCCGTTGGCGTAGACGTCGACCGTCGCGCCGGGCACGGCGTGGAGGATCGAGACCGTGGCGTCGGCCGCGTGGGCCGGGGCCGCCAGGAAGGCGGCCGGGGCGAGGGCGAGGGTCGTGGCGGCGGCGATGCGAAGCGACTTCATGGTCGTTCCTTTCCAGAGGGGTGAGTGCTCGAGTGCGACGGGGCCGCGCTCGGGTGGAGGTGAATCCGGGAGGGGAAGCGGTGGTGTGCGGTGCGGACCTCGGGGGCCGCACGGAGGGCGTCAGAGGGCGTCAGAGGGCGTCAGAGGTCGGCGGGTCGCAGGACGAGGACGATGCCGTGCGCGATCTGCCGGTTGCCCTTGTTGATGTCGAGCGCCCGCGGGTTGAGCAGCGGGTCAGCATCGTTGCGGTCGCCGTCGACGAGGCGGACGAGCTTGAGCCAGCGCGACAGCACGTCGACCTTGATGCTCTTGCCGGGAAGTGCCGTCGCCAGCATCGCGCCGTCGGACCGGAGGGCCTGCGACGAGGTGACGGGGCCGCCGGGGACGACGTGATAGAGCAGGACCCGCTCCAGGGCGTCGATGCCGACGGCGCCGGCGAGCGCCTGGAAGACCTTCGTCTCGGATCCGTACCAGCGCCCCGTCACGTCGGCGGCGAGGACCTGGAAGGCCCGGTCGTTGGGGATGAAGGCCGTCAGTGCCACATCGCCCTTGGTCAGCAGGCCGACAGGGCTGCTCGGTTTGGCCGCGAGCACGGCGAGGACCGCCTCGGTGACGATGTCGTAGTCGTACCAGTTGCCGTCGAACTGGTTGCCGTCCGCGAGCAGCACGTCGGCGAGGCTCGTCGTTCCGATCGGGGCGGCTGCGGCGACCACCGATGCCTGGGTGCGCGATGCGCTCGATGCGCTCGATGCAGCAGGGGCGGCGACAGCGGCAGGGACGGCGAGGGCGCCGGCCAGGGCCGCGACGACGGGGACGAGATGACGCTTCTTCACGGTCTGTCCTCTCTTCGGGAGCGACGGCGTCGTGTGCCGTCTGCCCCTACTTCCGAGGACGTGCCGGGCAGGGATGCACCTGCCGCGAACTTTCTTCTCGCGCTGGGGGGCGTGCCGCGTCAGAGGTGCGCGTTGACCGCCTCGGCCGCGCGCTGGCCGGAGACGAGCGCGCCCTGGATCGACGCGGTGTCGCGGTGGTCGCCGCAGACGAAGACGCCGTCGCCGAGCGTGACCGGTGACCGCACCTCGAGCGGCGGTGTCATGGCGGGCAGCGCCGCGTCGACGCGGTGTCGTGTCACGACGCGCCAGTCCGTCGTGTCGCAGCCGTAGATCTCGCCGACGTGGCGCAGGACGTCGGCCTCGGACGCGTCGCCGTCGGGACGGTCGAGCAGGCACGTCGCCTCGACGAGGTGCTTCGTCGGCGGGGCATAGCTCGGGGCCGCGGCCGTCATGACGGCGGTGTTCCACACCGGGCCGGGCGGGACGGAGTCGTGGCGGCGTCCGTCGACGGCCACGAGCGGTAGGGAGTGGGGCGGCTCCGGTGCGTCGAACCACCACGTGACGAGGCCCTTGGTCGGCGGCTCGGGCAAGGTGGTGAGGGTGGCCGCGCCGATCGGGTCGGTGGCGACGACGGCGCTGCGGGCCCTCAGGCACTGACCGTCGACCATGACGTCCACGCCCCCGGGCACGGGCGTGATCGACTCGACGTGGCTGTTCAGCCGCACGCGGTCGCCGAGCGGCTTCGCGACCTGCTCGGGCAGCGCCTGCATGCCCGTCGCCGGGACGGCCGGGCGGCCCAGCGCGAACATCCGCACGAGCAGCTTCGTGAAGTTGGCCGACGAGCCGCCGTGGCTGTCGACGAGGACGCCGGCGAGGAAGGGGTCGAGCACCTCTCGGCGCAGCCGACCCGTGACGCCGGCCTCGTCGAGAGACTCGGCGAGGGTCGAGTCCTTCTGGGCCAGAACGGTTTTCGGGTCAGCCATGACGCGTGCAGTCCACCGTGTGACGCCCGCGAGCTCGCGCGGGTGAAGGTAGCCGCTGCGCATCGTCTGGGCGAGCAGGCGTGGCTCGCGCATCGGGTCGGCGAGCACCTGCAGGCCGTTCGTGCGTCTGACCAGCACGCCGGAGCCGAAGGGCTTGAGATCGAGCGTCGACACGTCGACCCACCGTCGCACCGCCGGGTAGGCGGGGTTGAGCACCTGGAAGCCACGATCGCAGCGGAAGCCGTCGACGACGTCGGTGCGGATGCGCCCGCCGACCCCGTCGCTCGACTCGAGGACGACGACCTCGTGACCGAGCTCGGTCAGTCGTCGCGCGCACCGCAGCCCTGCCAGCCCTGCCCCGACGATGACGACGTCAGCGTCCACGAAGGATCACCCCACTGCTCGAGTCCGGCCCCCGTCGCAGCGTAGACCTCACGGGTCGGTCGCGGGGTGGCTGCGAGGGCCGTATCCGAGGCGGGCACCCGGCCGGTTCGCGACGCGCCGCGGGACCGTCGCGACACGCCGTTCCGACGGCGCGGCGCCGAGGCCCGTCAGACGGTGTGCAGCCGTCGCGACGTCTCCGGCGTCGCCGGCCGTCGGGTGTGCCAGCGCCGGGCGGCGACGACGACGACCACGGCGGCGACGACCGCCGCGATGCCGGTCACGACGGAGCTCGGCTCGTCCCCGAGGCGGCCGACGGCGATCCAGGCGAGCCCCCAGGCCATCGCGGCGGCGATCGACCAGCGGCCACCGAGGCGACGGGCGAAGACGATGCCGAGTCCGGCCGCGACGGCCAGGACGACCCCCGCCGCCGCCTGGTTGGCGGTGGCGCCGAGGTCCACGCCCGAGTCCACCAGTGCCGCAGTGATGTTGGCGCACGTGGCGACGGCGACCCAGCCGAGGTAGAGGCCGAACGTGCCGTCGAGGATGACCTGCTCCCACGTCGACCTGGCGGGCTCACGGGTCAGGCGGCGCAGGAGGACGCCGAGGGTCAGCGCGAGCACGACGATGACGACGACGCTCGCCCAGATCCAGCCCTGCTGCGTGACGAGGAGCCACGTCGCGTTGAGCACCATCGACGCAGCGGCGAGCCACCCGGTGCTGCGCACCCGCTCGCGGACGGCGTTGGCAGGCAGGGCCTGCCACACGGCATACGCGAGGAGGCCGAGGTAGATCGGGGTCCAGATCAAGAAGGCCGGGCCGGCGGGCGCGATGAGGGTCGCGGTCGCGGCCAGGGCTCCTCCCGAGGACTCCTCGACGCGCGTGCCGAGGACGCCGACGCCGACGAGTGTGCCGACCACGCAGAAGATCTCGGCGGCGATGACGGCCACGCGACGCACCTGGTCGCTGCTGGTCAGGGCGGCCGCCGGCGTGGTGGTGGATCCGGGCATGTCGATCACCTCAGTCGCTCGGGAGATTGCTCATCCAGTTAGCGACCCTAACAGGGTGGCGCCGCTACGGGTCTATCCCCGCAGGCGCACCGACAGGCAGGTGACGCAGCCCTCGAGCTTCTCGAACTCGGAGATGTCGACGGTCGTCACGTCGTGACCACGGGCGGCGAGCAGCTGCGCGGTGCGCGGCGCGGACGCCGACATGAGCACCGACATGCCACCGAGCAGCACGACGTGGGCGCCGGACTCCTCTGGCACAGCGAGGAACCGGGGCCACGTGCTCACGTCGTCGACGAGCGGCGGGTAGCCCAGGACGGTCCCGTCGGGCAGCGCGGTGACTGCCGACTTGAGGTGCAGGACCTTCGACACGGGCACCGCCACCACCTCGACGCGATGGCCCTCCCACGCACGCCGCAGCTGCTCGATGCCGGCGAGGTTCGTGCGGCCGCCGACACCGACCCACACGACGTGCCCGTGCTTGAGCACGTCCCCACCGTCGAGCGTGCCGGGCTCCTCGACCTCGACGACCCGGTAGCCGTGTGCCTCGACGGCCTCGCCCACCCCCGCGCGCTCGCCGCGGCGTCCGGGGGCGCCGGAGCGGCACAGCACCGCGACGTCGCCGTGCACGACGACCTGGTCCTCGATGAAGACGCCGTCGGGGCAGTCGTCGACCGGAGGTGCCTCGACGACCGACCAGCCTCGACGACGGAGCACGTCGACGTACTCCTGCCACTGCCGCAGGGCCAGCTCGCCGTCGACGGATGCCGAGCGCTCGATGTGCGTCACGATCCCGTCCGCGAGACGAGGGGAGGGTCGACGGACGAGGGCGAGGCGACGGTGCACGCGCTCACTCTAGGGTCGCGGCGCCCACCGGTCGGAGGTCGCGGCCGGTCAGGGCGCGAGGATCGGCTTCTCGTCGGAGCGCGCCGTCGGCCACCAGCCCTGGGTCTGCGCCGTGTGGGTCAGCTGCTCCCGGTAGGCCGAGCCCGCCGCGCGCACGCACCGCTCGACGTCCTCGTCGTCGAGCGCCCCCAGCCGCCAACGGAGCAGGCGTCGGGCCGTGATCGGCTGGTCGCAGAGCGGCCGCAGCACCCCGCCCGGCGGCGCGGACGCCGTGGGCACGGCGAAGGACACGGCCCGGCCGGCGACGACCGCCGGCCACAGCGGCCCGAGGTCGTGCGGTCCGTAGGACGAGCGGAGGGTGACGCCGAGGCGGGCGAGCACGGTGCTCGTCGCCTCGGACCCGGGGTCGACCTCGGTCGGCGGCAGGATCCAGTCCTCGCCGGCGAGCTCCCTGATGTCGACGCACCGCTGCGCCGCCAGCGGATGCGACGCCGACAGTGCGACGAGCAGCGGCTCGCGCTCGACGATGACGCGCTCGCCGATCATCGACCGCGCCCGCTCCTCGCGCCGGTCGGCGACGAGCGCGATGACGACCGCGACGTCGACCCGGCCGTCACTGATCGCCTCGGTCGTCGTGCCTCCGGCCAGCGGGGGCACCGGCATGAGCGGCCGGCTCATGTCCGTCGCGTAGGCGGCGCTGACGAACGACGTGAAGTAGCGCATCGAGTCCGACGTGATGCGCAGTGGGGCGTCGCTCGCGCGGTGCGTGCGCACGTCCTCACGCAGCGCCGCCACCTCGTCGAGGACGGTGCGGGCCCGCGACACGACGCGCTCGCCGATCGCGGTGCACGCGACCCGGTCACCGCTCGGCCGGAACAGCGCGCAGCCGAGGGCGCGCTCGATGCGGCCGACCTCGGACCCCAGGGTCGCCGGGGACACCCCGAGAGCAGCCGCGGCGGCAGGGATGCTGCCCTGCTGCGCGACCACCGCGACGACGCGCAGGTGACGGACCTCGAGCTCCACGTATCGAGAGTAGGCCGCACGCCCGACGGCGCCACCCGGGACGTCCGGCGCCTCCCGGCACCTCAGCACCTCCCGGCACTTTCCGCGCCCATCGGCGCTTCAATGGGCTTGACCCTCACGTCGCGTGAGGCGTCACGCTCGATCCCATGACCGGAAGGACGCAGGAGATGACCACCTGGACGGTGGGGCAGGTCGCCGAGCTCCTCGACGTGACGGTGCGCACACTGCACCACTACGACGAGATCGGGCTGCTCGTCCCGAGCGAGCGCTCGCGGGCGGGTTACCGGCTCTACACCGACGAGGACCTCACGCGCCTGCAGCAGGTCGTGGTCTACCGACGGCTCGAGATGCCGCTCGACGAGATCGCGACCCTGCTGCGCGGCAATGAGGACGCAGCCGACCACCTGCGCCGGCAGCGCGCCACCGTCATGACCCGGCTGGACGAGCTGCGCGAGCTCGTCTCGGCCATCGACCGAGCACTGGAGAGAGCGATGAACGACCAGCCCGCCTCGACCGAGGACCTCAAGGACCTCTTCGGCGACGGCTTCACGGACGAGTACGAGCAGGAGGCCCAGGAGCGCTGGGGTGAGACCGACGCCTGGAAGCAGTCGCGCTCGCGCACCAAGCGCTACACGAAGGCCGACTGGGAGCAGGTCAAGCAGGAGGCCGACGCCGTCAACGCCGCCTTCGTCGCAGCCCTGCACTCCGGCGCGCCCGCGACGAGCGAGGCGGCCATGGACGCCGCCGAGCAGCACCGCCGACACATCGACGACCGCTTCTACGACCTCGACCACACCTTCCACCGCGGGCTCGCCGACATGTACGTCGCCGACCCCCGCTTCACGAAGACGTACGAGGACCTCGCACCCGGGCTCGCGGCATACGTCCGCGACGCCATCCACGCCAACGCCGACCGCCACCGCGAGTGACGCCGGGGGCCCACCGGGCCGGGCGACCGCTGCGCCGCCCGGCCCGATGGGCCCGGTGTGCCGCTGTGCCCGGTGGTGCGCGACGCACCCGCTCAGGCGCAGGACATGTGGTCGAACGAGACCGTCACGGTGCCGTTCGCGTTGAGCGTGGCCTGGGCGTTGTCGTGGAACTGCAGGTGGGACCCGTCCGTGCCCGTCGCGTTGACGTTGAACGTGCTGTGCTCCACGCCGTTGCGCAGGTTGTTCTCGTCGCCGAACCACGTGGCGAAGTGTCCCGTGTAGGTGATCTTCGACGGGTCGTCCGGCGTGAACGTGAACTTGCCCTCGACCGTGCCCGTGAACCACGAGCCGGTCTTGTTGATGGTGCCGTGGAAGATCTGGTTCTCCACGGCACTGACCGTGCCCGGGTCCCCGGTGCACGGGTTCATGTCGTGGAACACGTCGACGACCGAGTGCTGGTTGTCGGTGAACGTGACGGCTCCCCTGCCGCCGGCACCGGCGGACACGGCACTGACGACGAGAAGTGGTGCGACGGCGGCCATCGCGCAGGTGGCCCGAATGCTGAGTCGGCTCATACGACTCTCCCTTGAAGATGTGTTCCTGTGGCCCCCGAGAGGGACTGTGGCCCCCTGTCGAGGGTGCTCCCACTCCGCAGGGCAGGTGGGTGGAACGGGGGAATCACAGCCACCTCCCAGCCCGCGAGGTCCGGGCGCCCACCAGTTGAACGGGGCCCGGTGCCCGGTCGCCGCCCGCCGTAACCTTGGGCCATGCGAGTTGGTGTCTTCGGTGCAACGGGTCAGGTGGGCGGCGTCATGCGCGCCCTTCTCGAGGAGCGGGACTTCCCGGTCACGCAGGTGCGGTTCTTCGCGTCCGCGCGCTCGGCCGGCACGACGCTCCCGTTCAAGGGCGAGGACGTCACGGTCGAGGACTCGGCGACGGCCGACTTCGCCGGCATCGACATAGCCCTCTTCTCCAACGGCGGCGCCGCGAGCCGAGAGCTGGCGCCGAAGGTGGCCGCCGCCGGCGCGACCGTCGTCGACAACTCGAGCGCCTGGCGCAAGGACCCCGAGGTCCCGCTCGTCGTCTCCGAGGTCAACGCCGCCGACCTCGACGACATCCCCAAGGGCATCGTCGCCAACCCCAACTGCACGACGATGGCCGCGATGCCGGTCCTCAAGCCGCTCCACGACAGGGCGGGCCTCGTGCGCCTGCACGTCTCGAGCTACCAGGCCGTGAGCGGCTCCGGCGGCGTGGGCGTCCAGGAGCTCGACCGCCAGCTCAAGGGTGCGTATGCCGCGGGCGACCCCACCGGGCTCGCCCTCGACGGGCGCGCGGTGGCCGTCCCCGAGGCGCAGCTGTATGCCGTCCCGGTCGGCTTCAACGTCGTGCCCCTCGCGGGGTCCATCGTCGAAGACGGCTCGCTCGAGACCGACGAGGAGCAGAAGCTGCGCAACGAGTCGCGCAAGATCCTGCACGCCCCCGACCTCCGGGTCTCGGGCACGTGCGTGCGCGTCCCCGTCTTCACGGGGCACAGCCTCGCGATCCACGCCGAGTTCGCCGAGGACATCTCGCCCGAGGAGGCGCTCGACCTGCTCAAGAACGCCCCGGGCGTCATCGTCACCGACGTGCCCAACCCGCTCGAGGCCGCCGGTCGGGACGAGGTCTTCGTCGGCCGCGTGCGCGCGGACCAGGCGGCGCCCGAGGGCAAGGGGCTCGTCCTCTTCGTCGTCGGCGACAACCTCCGCAAGGGCGCGGCCCTCAACGCCGTCCAGATCGCCGAGGCCCTGGTCGCCCGTCGCTGAGACGTGGGCGCCCGTTCCACCGCGCAACACACCGTGCAGGTCACAACCCACCGCGATCCGATCGCGGTGGGTTGTGACCTTCTCGGTGTGTTGCGGTGTGAGGGATCGGGGACGCGGGGCTGGTGTCCGGACGCTGGCATAGGGTCGGGGCGTGACGGAGAACCTCGCGGCCGCGACCCATCGACAGGGCACCGCCCCCGGGCTCTTCGTCTGTTTCGAGGGCGGCGACGGTGCGGGCAAGTCGACCCAGGTGCGCCTGCTCACCGAGGCGCTCGAGCAGCAAGGGCGCGAGGTCGTCGTGACCCGCCAGCCCGGAGGCACCCCGCTCGGCGCGCAGATCCGCGAGCTCGTGCTGCACGGCGACCACGTCGCGGCGCGCGCCGAGGCGCTCCTCTTCGCGGCCGACAAGGCCCACCACGTCGACCAGCTCATCAAGCCGGCGCTGGTGCGCGGTGCCGTCGTCATCACCGACCGCTACGTCGACAGCTCGATCACCTACCAGGGGGCCGGCCGCGAGCTCGGCCGCGACGAGATCACCGCCCTGCAGCACTGGGCCGTCGGCGGCCTGCTGCCCGACCTGACCATCGTCCTCGACGTCTCGCCCGAGGTGGGTCGCGCGCGTCGCGGCACCGTGCACGACCGGCTCGAGTCCGAGGCCGACGCCTTCCACGCCGCGGTCCGCCGCGGCTACCTCGAGCTCGCCGCGGCCGACCCCGAGCGCTACCTCGTCCTCGACGCGACCGAGTCGGTCGAGCGGCTCCACGGCGGCGTCGTCGACGGCGTCGACCGCGTCATGGCGGGCCGCCGATGACCGTCTGGGCCGACCTCGTCGGCCAGGAGCCCACGATCGAGACGCTCTCTCGAGCCGTGAGCGACGAGTCGGCGATGACGCACGCGTGGCTCTTCACCGGTCCGCCGGGCTCGGGTCGCTCGACCGCAGCCCGCGCCTTCGCCGCCGCCCTCCAGTGCCCCGACGGTGGCTGCGGTCAGTGTCGCGAGTGCCGCACGGCCCTCGACGGCAGCCACGCGGACGTCAAGGTCGTCGCCACCGAGGGCCTGTCGATCAAGGTCGCCGAGGCCCGGGCGCTCGTCCAGGAGGCCGCGCTGCGCCCGTCGGTCGGCCGCTGGCGCATCATCATCATCGAGGACGCCGACCGTCTCACCGCCTACACAGACGCCCCGGCCGACGCGCTGCTCAAGGCCCTCGAGGAGCCGACGCCGCGCACCGTCTGGATGCTCTGCGCGCCGAGCCTCGAGGACGTCATCGTCACGATCCGCTCGCGGTCGCGACACGTCCGTCTGCGCACACCCCCGGTCGAGGCCGTCGCCGAGCTGCTCCAGCGACGCGACGGGGTCGACCCCGCCATGGCGTTGTATGCCGCTCGCGCCGCCCAGTCGCACGTCGGCCTCGCGCGCCGGCTGGCTCGCGACGAGCAGGCCCGCATCCGCCGTCGTGACGTCATCGCCATGGCCACGAAGATCCTCGGGGTCGGTGACGCCATCGGCGCGGCCGCCGACCTCGCCCAGATCGCCGACGAGGAGTCGACCGCCTCGAGCGCCGAGCGCGACGCCGCCGAGCGGGCGCACCTCATGGAGACGCTCGGCGCCGACCCGACGGCGCGCACCCAGCCGCCCCACATCCGCTCGCAGGTCGCCGCGCTCGAGCGCGAGCAGAAGACGCGCGCCACCCGATCGGCCCGCGACGTCGTCGACCGGGCCCTCATCGACCTCACCTCGATCTACCGCGACGCGCTCGTGCTGCGCCTGCGATCCGACGTCGACCTCGTCAACCCCGACGCCGTCGACAAGGTGCGCGCGCTCGCCGGCGTCTTCGGCCCCGAGCAGCTGCTCGCCGCCATGGACGCCATCAACGAGGCCCGCGACCGCATCAACGCCAACGTGTCGCCGCTGCTCGCGCTCGAGGCGATGGCCCTGCAGCTCCGGGTCCCGCGCGACCTCGGCATCTGACCCACTCGCGCGCGGCGTCGGTGTGAGGTTCTTCATGCGTGGCGGGGGAGCGCCCGGCGGGCCCGCGAGCCGCCCCGTGCGGCAGCCCGCGCGGCCGACGGGTCGGGCGACACGGCATACGGCCTCGATGCGGTCACGACCTGTCGTCCGTGGCGGCCGCCTACAGGTCGACCGGTTACGGTTTCGGGCATGACGACACGCCCTGCCGCCATCTCCCGCGCCCTCACCACCACCGTGGCGACCCTGGCGCTGGTGCTGGCTGCTGCGGCCTGCACGACGAGCGAGCCACCGGTCGGGCCCACCTCGAAGACCGGTCTCCCGCCGGCCACGGCGGCGCCGAGCGCGGCGCTCGCCCCCTACTACACCCAGAAGCTCGACTGGAAGAAGTGCGGCGACCTCGAGTGCGCCGACCTGCGGGTCCCGCTCGACCACGCGGCCCCGGACCCGTCCAAGGACCTGACGATCAAGGTCGCCCGGGTCAAGGCCCGCGACCAGGCCAAGCGCCTGGGCTCGCTGCTCGTCAACCCCGGCGGCCCGGGCGCGTCGGGGATCGACTACGTCCGCGGTGGAGCCGAGACGATCGGCGGCCCCGAGGTGCGCCGCTACTACGACCTCGTCGGCTTCGACCCGCGCGGCGTCGCGAGCTCCGACCCGATCGACTGCCTCGACGACAAGGACCTCGACCGCTTCCTCGCGGCCGACCCGACGCCCGACGACGCCACCGAGGAGCAGGCGCTCCTCACGCAGGCCAAGGCCATGGCCGACGGCTGCCAGCAGGACAACCCCGACCTCGTCAAGCACCTCTCGACCGCCGACGCCGCCCGCGACATGGACATCCTCAGGGCCGCGGTCGGCGACACCCAGCTGAACTATCTCGGCAAGTCCTACGGCACGTTCCTCGGCTCGACGTACGCCGACCTCTTCCCGCAGCGCGTCGGCCGTGTCGTCCTCGACGGCGTCGTGCCGCCCGACCTGACGAGCGCCGAGCTCGGCGAGGGCCAGGCCCGGGGCTTCCAGATCGCGACGCAGGCCTACGTCGAGGACTGCGTCACCGAGGAGTGCCCCCTCGGCTCGACCCCGCAGGCCGCACTCAAGGGCCTCGACGACTTCTTCCGCCAGGTCGACCGCCAGCCCCTGCCGACCGGCGACCCCAGCGCCCCCTTGCTCACCGAGGGCTGGGCCCGCCTCGGCGTCGCCGTCGCGCTCTACGACCAGGGCTCGTGGGGCTTCCTCACCGACGCCCTCCGGGAGGCCAAGTCCGGCAACGGCCAGTCCCTCATGCAGCTGGCCGACGCCTACGCAGGCCGACGTCCGGGTGGCGGCTACGACGGCAACCTCATGGAGTCGATCTACGCCGTCAACTGCCTCGACCGACCGGACAGCCCCGACGTGTCCGCCTACGAGACCTACGCCAAGGACTTCTCGGCCAAGGCGCCGACGTGGGGCGCCAACCTCGCGTGGGGCGCCCTGCCCTGCGGCGTGTGGCCGGTGAAGTCCGCCGTGGGCCCGCACACGGTGGCGGCCCCCGGCAGCGACCCGATCGTCGTCGTCGGCACGACGCGCGACCCCGCCACGATCTACGAGTGGTCCAAGCGGCTGCGTGACCAGCTCGACAACGCCGTGCTCGTGTCCTACGACGGCGACGGCCACACCGCCTACGGTCGGAGCAACACGTGCGTCGACAGCGCCATCGACGCCTACTACGTGCAGGGGCGCGTGCCCAAGGACGGACTCAAGTGCTGAACGAGGACCCGCGTCCCGACGACCTTCCGGACGCACCGACGGGGTATGCCGCCCTGCCGCCCTCCTACCCGGCGCCCGCGCCGGGTGCCCGGAGCGGTGACGCGGGCGGGCCCGGCGGGTCCTGGGGATCCGGAGGGGCCCGGGGCTCTGGAGGGGCCTGGGGCTCTGGGGGCTCCGGGACGGGCCGGCCGCGCCGGTCGTCGGTGCGACCGGTGCTCGCGGCCGTCGCCGTGGTGGCCGTCGTCGCAGCCCTGGTCCTCGCCGTCTGGCGCATCGGCAACCCGCCGACCGTCGCCCAGCCCCGGGTCACGGCACCGGCGTCGGGCTCGCCGGCACCGAGCGCCACGGACCCGGCGCCCGCGACGCCGGCGCCGAACAGCACCGTCACGGCGGACTATCCGGCCGCCCTCGCGCCCTTCTACACCCAGCAGCTCGGCTGGTCGCCGTGCGCCGACAACGCCAAGCACCAGTGCGCCACGATGGAGGTGCCCGTCGACTACGCCAAGCCGACCGGCGACCGCTTCACCCTGGCGCTGCGCAAGGCCCCGGCGACCCAGCCGTCCAAGCGGCTCGGCTCGCTCGTCATCAACCCCGGGGGGCCCGGCGGCTCCGGGGTGGAGTACGCCCAGTACTCGTCGTTCGTCTTCTCTCCCGGGGTGCGAGCGGCATACGACATCGTCGGCTTCGACCCGCGGGGGATCGGGGCGTCGAGCCCCGTGCGGTGCCTGAGCAACTCCGACATGGACCTGCTCTTCAGCGCCGACCCGACACCCGACTCGGCGGCCGAGCGTTGGACGCTGCTCGCCGACGTCGACGGGGTGACGAAGCGCTGCGCGGCGCGCGGCGGCGACCGGGCGATGCACATGAGCACGACCGAGGTGGCCCGCGACATGGACGTCTTGCGGGTGCTCCTCGGCGACGAGAAGCTCAACTTCTTCGGCGGCTCCTACGGCACGTTCCTCGGCGCGATCTACGCCGACACCTTCCCGAGGAAGGTCGGCCGGATGGTGCTCGACTCAGCGATGTCGCCGAACCAGACCGAGCAGCAGGAGATGACCTACGACATCCAGGGCTTCGAGTCCTCGATCGACGCCTTCATCGACTGGTGCGTCGGCCGGCCCGACTGCGCACTCGGCAGCGACAAGGCCGGCGCCCGCCAGAAGATCGTCGACCTGCTCGACAGCGTCGAGAAGAACGGCCTGACGACGACCAAGCCGGGTCTGACCCGGATCGGCGAGGGCTGGGTCGGCTTTGCGATCTTCATGTGCCTCTACTCGGACCAGTCCTGGCCGACGCTCGACAAGGGGCTCGCGCAGGCGTTCACCGGGAAGGGCGACATCCTCCTCGCCAAGGGAATGTCGGTCGTGGAGCGCGGCATCGGCGGCGACTACGCGCCGAGCACCTACCTGCAGGCGATGATCCCGGTGCGGTGTGCGGACTGGCCACGGTCGACGGCCGACCCCACCCTGGCGGCGGATCAGAAGAAGGCGAAGGCCGCGCACCCGCTGTGGGCCCGGATGACCGGTGAGCTCTACGACAACTGCCGCACGTGGCCGACGGCTGGGCGCACTCCCAAGGGAGCGACGCTCGCGGCCGGCGCCGACCCGATCCTCGTCATCGGCAACGAGCGTGACCCCGCGACGCCCATCGGCGGCACGAAGCAGCTCGCCAAGGACCTCGCCTCGGGCATTCTGCTCACTTCGGACCACGACGGGCACGGCACCTACTACGCTGGCAACTCGTGCGTGGACTCCGCCGTGGACGGGTACCTGCTCAGGGGAACGGCGCCGGCCGACGGCACGACCTGCTGAGCCGACTGCTCGCTTCCCTCGTCTCCGTCGCGGTCCTCGCGGCACTCGTTCTGCTCGCCGCGAGCCCGGCCCACGGGCCGGGTGAGACGGTGCCCGGTGGCGCGGTCGCCGCCGGCTCGCCGGCCTCCCCGGAGCCAGGGTCGTCGGGCACGGATTCGCACCTGCCCGCCGGGGCGGACGGCGACGCGCCGCCGCGTGACCGAGTCGAGCTCGGGACACCGACGTCGAAGCCCGCCCAGGGTCTCGACGTCTTCTACGACCAGACGATCAGCTGGCGCCCCTGCGACGTCACGGGCGACGGCCGGGGCTCAGCCGACGACCGGTGCGGCACGGTGCGCGTCCCCGTCGACTACCTGGCCCCTCGCGGTGAGACGGTCGAGATCGCCCTGCGCAAGGTTCCGGCCGGCAACCCCGTGGCACGCAAGGGCACGCTCTTCATCAACCCGGGTGGTCCCGGCGCCTCCGGCCTCGAGTTCGCGATGGAGGCCCGGGACTTCTTCTCCGACGACGTCCGCGAGGTCTGGGACGTCGTCGGCTTCGACCCGCGCGGCATCGGCGAGTCGGGCGGCTTCGCCTGCCTGCGCAGCAAGGACCTCGACGCGATGTACGCCGCCGACCCCACCCCGGACACCCAGGCCGAGAAGGCGGCCGCCGCCTCGTCACGGACCGCTCGGCTCCAGGGCTGCCTGACCCGAGGCGGTGCGCTCGCCCGCAACATGGGCTCCGAGCAGGTGGCGCGCGACCTCGACGTCATGCGCGATGCCGTCGGCGACGCCCATCTCAACTACTACGGCATCAGCTACGGCACGCTCATCGGGGCGCTCTACGGCGCCCAGTTCCCCGACCGGATCGGGCTCATGGTCATCGACTCGGCCGTCTCGCCCGACTACGTCGCGGCGGACTCGGCGTCGCAGGGCGACGTCGACGGTTGGGCCGAGGAGGAGGCCGCGACGGTGGAGGACGGGCTCGACGCCTTCCTGGAGGACTGCGTCGACCAGGGTGACTGTGCTCTCGGTGACGACGTCGACACGGCACGCACCCGGCTCCTCGCCTTCCTCGACCGGCTCGACCGCAAGCCGCTCCCGAGCGACGCACAGGGCATCCCGCGCCTCACCGAGGGCTGGGCCGTGACGGCCGTCAACTCGGTGCTCCTCTATCCGGACTCGTGGGAGGACGTCGAGGATGCGCTCCACGGGGCGCTCGAGGACGGTGACGGCACCGACCTCGTGTGGGCCGCGATGGACACGGTCATGCGCGACGACGACGGGTCGTACGTCGGTGGCTACGAGGCGAGCCACCTGCCGATCCACTGCGCGGACTGGCCGCTCGACGCGACGTCGCAGATGGAGCCGAGTGCCTCCGTCCTCGACGAGCACCCGGTCTACGCGCACCTCCACGGCGTGGCGACGGACTCCTGCGAGGGTTGGGTGGGCACCCAGCGCACCAACCTCATCCTCACCGTGGACGCCACCTCGCCGGTCCTCGTCCTCGCCAACGAGCGCGACCTGACGACCCCTCCAGACGGCACGCGCGAGATGGGTCACGGCATCTTCGGGTCGCGCCTCGTGCTCGTCGACGCGGACGGCCACGGGGTCTACGCCAACGGCAACGACTGCGCCGACGGGATCGTCGACGACTACATCGTGCAGGGGCTCGCGCCCCGCAACGGCGAGCTCTGCGACGCCTGACGCCGCAGGGCCCAGGACCATACGTCGAGGGGCACTCTCCGACGCGGAGAGTGCCCCTCGACGTCGTGATGGCGTGTGCCGGCTCGGTCAGTCGGTCGAGACCCGGACCACGATCTTGCCGGCGGTGTGCCCCTCCTGGTTGAGCCGGAAGGCGTCCGCCAGATCCTCGAGCGGGAAGGTCTGCGCGACCGGCACCGTCAGCGTGCCTCCCTCGAAGAGCGCGGTCAGGCGGGCCAGCTCGGCGCCGTCCGGCCGCACCCAGACGTAGTGGCCGCCGGCCTCGGTGACCGACCCATCGGCGATCGAGGCGTGGCGTCCACCGTCGGCGAGCACGGCCGTCGTCACGTCGAGCACGTCGCCCACGAAGTCCGCGACGGCGTCCACGCCGTCAGGAGCCAGCGCGCGGACGCGCTCGACCACGCCGTCGCCGTAGGTCACCGGCTCGGCACCGAGCTCGCGCAGGCGGTCGTGGTTGCGCTCCGACGCCGTCCCGATGACGCGGGCACCGAGCGACCGGGCGATCTGCACCGCGAGCGAGCCGACGCCACCGGCCGCTGCGTGCACGAGCACGGTGTCGCCCTCGCCGACCTCGAGGCGCGTCAGCAGGCGCAGGGCGGTGAGGCCTGCGAGCGGCAGGCCGGCCGCCTCGTCCCACGACATCGACGCGGGCTTGGCGGCGACGGCGCGCACCGGCACGTTGACGAGCTCGGCGAAGGTGCCGCCGTGGACGTAGTCCTTGCGGGCGTAGGCCAGCACCTCGTCGCCGGGCGAGAACTCAGGGGTGTCGAAGCCGACGGCCTCGACGACCCCGGACACGTCCCATCCCGGGACGACGGGGAACCGCACGTCCATGACGGCGTCGAGGCCGCCCGACATGAGCTTCCAGTCGACGGGGTTGACCGACGCCGACCGCACTCGCACGAGCACCTCTCCGGGCCCGACCTTGGGGCGCGGCTGCTCGGTGAGGGCGAGCACCTCGGGTCCGCCGTAGGTGTCGTAGGTCATGGCGCGCATGGTCGGGGTCGAGGCGTTCGACTCGGTCATCGTGGTCCTTCCTGGGGGAGTGGCCGGTGGGGGTTTACGCGGTCTCCTGGAGGTCAAGGCCACGGGGTCGGCGCGGCATTCCCGAGGGTCGCGAACGGCACGGGCGCGGCCGGTGACGACGTGCCGAAGGCCTTCTCGGGACACGATTTTTCTCCGGCAGGGGTCGTGCGTATACTCAACCTCCGTGTCCGGTCGCGCTCGTCGCGGCCCTCACGACCAGCCGCTTTAGCTCAGTCGGCCAGAGCGATTCACTCGTAATGAATAGGTCATCGGTTCGATTCCGATAAGCGGCTCGGCTCGAGGCCCCGTCACCTGCGTTCGTCGCAGGAGGCGGGGCCTTCTCCGTGCCCCGACACGCGACGGCGCCGAGCCCCATGGCCCGCGGGACGGCATACTCCCGGGAATGACGAAGGAGCCCACCTGCGCGCGCAGGACGGGCTCCTTCGAGGCTGGTGCGGATGGGGGGGTGCGTGCCAGCCGTGGGGGTGTTACAGGTGTGACAGTAATGAACCTGTAGCCACGTGTACGGACTTTCGACAAATTTGTGCCGAGAAGTTTTGGAATGGTGGGTCGTGGGGCTTTTGTCGACAATCCCCGGCAGAGCCCGGGCCGTCGTCGATCTGGCACAGTGACCCGGTGAGCGCGACCCCGGCAGACGTGGACCAGGACGTCCTGGCCGAGACGCTGGCCGTCGCGGCCCGCCTCCTCGGGGGCCCGCTGCGAGCGGTGGGTCAGCCCTTCCCCGGCAGTCGTCGCACGCTCGTCGTGCGAACCGTCGACCCGTCGGGCCGCTCGTTCGTGGTCAAGCGCTACCTCAGCGAGGAGGGGCGGGAGGCGTATGCCCGCGAGGCGTCCGCGCTCGAGGCGCTGACCGGGGTCGCTCAGACGCCGACGCTCGTGGCCGAGTCCAGCGACCCGCGCCTCGTCGTCATGGGCGACCTCGGGGACGGCACGCACCTGGCCGACGCGCTCCTCGGTGACGACGCCGACCGGGCCGCGGCCACGCTGTCCGGGTGGGCCACAGCGGTGGCCGGTCTGCACCGGGCCGGGCACCAGGTGCGCGACACCTTCGAGGCCGGTGTGCTGGCCCGCTCGTCGGAGCCGGTCGACGTCGACTACCTGCCGGCACATCTCGCCGAGGCCGTCTCGGTGTGGAACCGCCTCGCCGCTGCCCTCGACGTCGCTGTGCCTGACGGGACGTTCGACGTGCTCGCGAGCGTGCCGGAACGTTTCCGGGTCGACGCCTGCAGTCTGTCCGCAGCCGACATGTGCCCCGACAACAACCTCGTCCGCGACACCCGCCTCGTCCTGCTCGACTTCGAGTTCGCCTTGTGGCGACCGATCGTCTGGGACGCGGCCTACCTCAGGGTGCCGTGGCCGACGTGCTGGTGCGCCTGGTCGCTCGAGACGTCTGCCGCGGAGGTGGCACTGGGGCGATGGCGGGACGCCGTGGCGGTGGAGTGGCCCGAGGTGCTGGGTTCCGACTTCGACCACGACCTCGACCTCGCGACGGAGGCCTGGGCCTGGCTCGCCGGCAGCTGGTGCCTGGCCGGACTCGTCGACGGGGAGCCGCAGCGGGTCAACCCGGTCAAGCCGATGCCGCGCATGCCCGACCGCGTGCTCCGCTTCCTGCGCACCGCGGCGGCCGGTCGGGCGCTGCCCGAGCTCGCCGAGGTCGCGCTGCGCCTGGCGCGTGCCGTCGAGACGACGTATGCCGCCACCGACGTGCCGCTCGCCCCCGCGTTCACCGGTGGTGCGTTCCGGTGACCGCCTGGACGACCCGGCGGGCGACCGCCGCCGATGCTGTGGTCGTGGTCGGGCTGCGGGCGCTGATGTTCTCGGCGATGGGCGTGCCGGGCGTCGACGACCCGGGCTGGCAGCAGGCGGCCACCACGTGGTTCGAGCGGGAGCTCGACGGCGGACGTGCCTGCGTGGTCGTCGCCGAGGACGCCGACGGTGAGGTCGTGGCCGGGGCGATGGCGGGGCTCCGCTTCGAGACCCCCTCGCCGGTCAACCCGAACGGTGTCTGGGGTCTCGTCAACAACGTCGCGACCCACCCTCGGGCGCGCCGGCAGGGGCTGGCCCGGGCGTGCGTCGTGGGCGTCCTCGACTGGTTGCGCGACGAGACGGAGGCGACGGTCGTCGAGCTCTTCGCGACGGGGGAGGGGGCAGGGCTCTACGAGGAGCTCGGCTTCACCCCGACGGCCTGGCCCGCGATGCGCCTCCGCCTCGACCGCTGACGCGCCGCCGGATCGGGGGCCGCGGCGCCGGGGTGGCCGGGGGTGCTGGCTGGCGCCAGGGGTGTGCCCTCGCCGCAGGGGTGCGCGGTGCACCGCGCACCTGCACGTCGAGGGCGCACTCGTGGTGCGACCGCGCACCGGTCCGTTCCCGGCTCAGGGGACGGGCGCTGGCGCGGCCTCGTGGGGCTGGGCGCGCTCGAGGACCCGCCGGAATCCCCACGACACGAGGACGGCTGCGGCGCCGGCACCGACCGTGACGGCATACGCCGGCGTGTGCCCGCCCCAGTCGGCGAGGCGCCCGGCCAGCGCGGCTCCGAGCGCGTAGCCGAGCCCGGTGGCCGCGGCGAGGGCCGTCATCGCGGCGCCGGTGCGTGACGGCGGAGTGACGCGCTCGCCCAGGGTGAACGTCGTGATCATGTAGGGCGCGACCGTGAGGCCGAGCACGAGCAGGACGGGGACGAGAGCGGGCAGCGACCCGACGAGCAGGAGCGGCGCCGAGAGGGCGAGCAGGCCGACGGCGAACCACCGCAGCCGTGCCGACAGCGCGAACCGCGCGGGCAGTCCTGCGACGGCGAGACCGGCGATGACGCTGCCGACGCCGAGCAGGGCGTGGAAGTAGCCCGTGAGGCCGGGGGAGCCCGCAGCGGTGGCGAGGACGGACGTGCCGGTCTGGACCGACCCGAAGACGGTGCCGACGAGCAGCTGGGCGGCGCACAGGACGACGACGGCGGGTGTCATCAGCCGGCCGACGGCGCCGGTCGTCCGCGACGTCGCGGCGTGCGTGACCGCTGCGGTCTCGTGCAGGGCGAACCACGTGCCGAAGACGGCGAGGCCCGCGGCCGCCAGCGCCAAGGCCGCCGTGGGGCTGGCGACGGAGACGCCGAGCCCGACGAGCGCCGGGCCGAGCACGAAGGAGGCCTCGTCGGCCGCGCCCTCGTAGGAGAAGGCGGCGTCGACGAGCCGGTGCTGGCGGGCACCGGTCTCGGCGGTGATGGGGCGCCAGCGCACGCGGGCCAGCGGACCGATCTGCGGCAGAAGGAGACCCGCGACCGCGCTGGCGACCGCGGCCACGCCCCAAGGGAGTCCGGCGTTGACCACGAGGAGGATGCCGACGAGGCCGGCCGCCCCGGCGAGCGACTGGAAGGCGACGACCCGGCGCTGGCCGAGCCGGTCGGCCCGGGCACCCCAGAAGGGCGCCCCGACGGCGTTGGCCACGGCGAGGGCACCGGCGCAGAAGCCGCCCGCGCCATAGCTGCCGGTGGCGGACGACACGAGCAGGAGGGTGCCCAGCTGGCTCATCGCGAGCGGCATACGAGCCAGGAAGGCGACGACGATGTAGGTGCGCCCGGTGAGGCCGAAGAGGTGGCGGTAGGAGTCGATGGGTGACACGTGAGCAGCTCCGGATCTGGTCGCGGGGTACGCGACAACGGGTGCGTGCCTACCCGCCCAACAGGTCACGCCAGATCCCTGTGCAGCTCCCAGTGTAGGGCGTCGCGGACCGGAGCCCGGTCGCTGCTCACCGGCCGGGGCGGGCGGAGGGCGGCGGGCGGAGGGCGGCGACGATCCGCCCAGGTGCGTCAGTCGCGCATGTGGTGGGCCTGGCGCACCGACGGCGAGAGCCGGTAGATCACCTCGACCAGCCCCGCGCCGACGGCACCGACCGCGAGCGACTGCCAGACGAGCGGCAGGGGCGCGTCGAGGTTGAAGAAGGTGGCGGCGAACGGCCAGACGAACGCCGTGACGGCGAGCCCGACCATCGCCGCGACGAGGACGGCCTTCCACAGCCGGAAGGGGCGGGCGAGCACGACGAGGATCCAGAAGAAGACGGTGAGGAGCGTGATCGTCGCTCCGCTGCCCGGCTGCCAGCACGCGACGTCGGCGACGGTCTTCGCGCCGGTCTCGACGGCACACCGGGTCGAGAACTCGTCCGGCGGCACGCCGTAGCTGCTGCCCGCGAGCAGGTAGGACGTGATGACGGCGACGCCCGCGACGGCGCCGGACGGCACGGCGAAACGCAGGATGCGTCCGAGGAAGCCGGAGAGGTAGCGGCGCTTGTTGGGTCCGAGGGCGAGGAAGAACGCCGGGATGCCGATGGTCACGGCCGACACGAGCGTCAGGTGGCGCGGCAGGAACGGGAAGGGAACGGCGATGAGCGCTGCAGCGAGGATGGCGACGAGGCTCATCGCGTTCTTGGCGAGGAAGAGGTTGGCGACGCGCTCGACGTTGCCGATGACGCGGCGTCCCTCGGCGAGCACGTCGGGCAGGTGCGAGAACCGCCCGTCGAGCAGGACGAGCTCGGCCACCGCCTTGGTGGCCTGGGCGCCGTTGCCCATGGCCACGCCGATGTCGGCGTCCTTGAGGGCGAGCGCGTCGTTGACGCCGTCTCCGGTCATCGCCACGACGTGACCGTCGGCCTGGAGCGCGTGCACGAAGGCGCGCTTCTGCTCGGGGGTGACCCGGCCGAAGACCGTGTGCGTCGCGAGGACCTCCCTCAGGGCGTCCTCGTCGTCGGGCAGGGTGCGCGCGTCGACGGGCTCACCGACGTCGAGCCCCACGGTCCGGGCCACGGCGGCGACGGTGACGGGGTTGTCGCCCGAGATGACCTTGATGGCGACCCCCTGCTCGGCGAAGTAGTCGAGCGTCGCCTTGGCGTCCGGGCGCACCTGCTCGGTGAGGGTCACGAGGGCGGCCGGGGTGATGTCGGCCGGCAGCGTCGCCTCGGTGAGGTGCGCCTCGCTCCGGGCGAGCAGGACGACGCGTCGCCCGGAGTCCGCGAGCGCGGCGACCCGTGCCCGGATCGTTTCGAGCACCTCAGGCGGCGACGGCTGCGGGTCCGCGGCGAGCAGCACCTCCGGCGCGCCGAGCACCCACGTCGAGCGCTCGGCGAAGCACGCCGCGCTCCACTTGCGGGAGGAGTTGAACGGGATCGTCTGCGTGCGCTCCCAGCCGGGCGCCTCGATGACCGCGGCCACGGCGGTCAGGGTGCCGTTGGCGTTCGGGTCGTCGGCGAGCGCCCCCAGCGCGCAACGGATCTCGTCGGCGTCCTGCCCGTCGAGGGTGTGCGCGTACTCGAAGGCGATCTCGCCCGCGGTCAACGTCCCCGTCTTGTCGAGGCAGACGACGTCGACCCGGGCGAGGCCCTCGACGGCCGGGAGCTGCTGGACGAGGACGTTGCGGCGCGTCAGCTGCACCGCCGACAGCAGGAACGCGACCGAGGTGAGGAGCACGAGACCCTCGGGCACGAGGCCGACGACGCCCGCCGCCGAGCGGAGGACGACCTCGCGCCAGCCCTGGTCGCCGACGGTGCGCCACTGCGACCAGATGGCGATGGGCAGGGCGCCGACGATGACCCAGGTGATGTAGGTCAGCAGGGTGTTGATCGAGTCCTGGATCTCCGAGCGCGTGCGCGTGAACTTCCTTGCGTCAGCGGCGATCCGGTTGACGTAGGCGTCGGCACCGACCTGGCTCGCGTGGTAGCGGCCCGACCCCGCGACGACGCTCGTGCCCGACATGATGTCGTCGCCCTCGCCGTGCGGCACCGGATCGGACTCGCCGGTGAGGTTCGCCTCGTTGAGCTCGAGACCGGCGCTCGCCAGGAGGGTGCCGTCGGCGGGCACCTCGTCGCCCGTGCGCAGCTCGATGAGGTCGTCCTGCACCACCTCGGTCGTCGGCACCACCCGCACCTCGCCGTCGCGCACGACCCGCGTCGTCGGGGCGTTGAGCAGCGCGAGCCGGTCGAGCTTCCGCTTGGCGAGGTACTCCTGGACGATGCCGATGGCGGAGTTGACGACGAGGACGATCCCGAAGAGCCCGTCGGCGAACGACCCCGTCACCATGACGAGGACGAAGAGGGCGCCGAGGATCGCATTGAAGCGGGTCAGCACGTTGGCCCGGACGATCTCGCCGATCGAGCGCGACGTCCGCTCGGTCAGCGCGTTGACGGCGCCACGCGAGACGCGCTCGGCCACCTCGGCACCCGTCAGCCCCTCGGGCCGGGTCAGGGTCGCCCCGCCAGGGGTCCTGCCGTCCGTCGTCCCGTGCGTCGGGCCGTGTGTCGCCCCGTCTGTCGTCACCGGCCCATTGTCGTATGCCGGGTGCTCGCCTCCGCGGTGGAACGCGCGCGAGCGCTGCGGAGGCGTCTCGGGAAGGCGGCGCGACGGCATACGACCGTCGTCGCGCGGCGGTGGACAAAGGTTACTGATCGGTCTTCGGACGAGGTCCGGGTCGCTTCTCCGGTCGTGGGACGATGGGGCGCGTGACTGAGTCGATCCAACGTGCCCGCGCCACCACTGCCTCCTACTCGATCACGATGCGGATCCACGCCGGCACCGACCCGGCGGTCATCGGGGCCCTCGCGGTGAAGGTCGCCGAGAGCGGCGGCATCACCACGGCGCTCGACATCGTCGACTCGCACCCCGACCGGCTCGTCATCGACCTCACCTGCTCCGCCAGCAACGCCGAGCACTCGACCGAGGTCGTCGACGCCGTGGAGACGCTCGAGGGCGTCCGCGTCCACAAGGTCTCCGACCGCGTCTTCCTGCTGCACCTCGGCGGCAAGATCTCCGTCGAGTCCAAGGTCAACCTGCGCAACCGCCAGGACCTCGCGATGGCCTACACGCCCGGCGTCGGCCGCGTGAGCCAGGCCCTCTTCGAGCACCCCGAGGACGTGCCGCGCCTGACGATCAAGGGCAACTCGGTCGCCGTCGTCACGGATGGCTCGGCCGTGCTCGGGCTCGGCAACATCGGCCCGATGGCGGCGCTTCCGGTCATGGAGGGCAAGGCGGCGCTCTTCAAGCGCTTCGCCGACATCGACGCGTGGCCGATCTGCATCGACACGACCGACGTCGACGAGATCGTGCGCACCGTCGAGCTCATCGCACCCGGCTTCGGCGGCATCAACCTCGAGGACATCGCCGCCCCGCGCTGCTTCGAGATCGAGGCCAAGCTGCGTGAGCGCCTGTCGATCCCCGTCTTCCACGACGACCAGCACGGCACGGCCATCGTCGTGCTCGCCGCGCTGAAGAACGCGCTGCGCTGCATCGACAAGCAGCTGCCCGACGCGCGCATCGTCGTCTCCGGTGGCGGCGCGGCCGGTTCGGCGATCGTCCAGCTGCTGCTCGCCGCGGGTGCGGTCGACGTGACCGTCTCCGACCGTCCGGGCCTGCTCAACCAGGACGACGAGTCCCTGACGCCGGCGTGGCGCGAACTCGCCGAGAAGACCAACCCGCGCGGCCTCACCGGCACGCTGCGTGACGGCCTCCAGGGCGCCGACGTCTTCATCGGCGTGAGCGCACCCCACATCCTCGCGCCCGAGTGGATCGACGAGATGGCCGAGAAGCGCATCGTCTTCGCGCTCGCCAACCCCGACCCCGAGGTCGACATCTACGAGGCGACGCAGCGCGCCACCGTCGTGGCCTCGGGCCGCAGCGACTACCCGAACCAGATCAACAACGTGCTGGCCTTCCCCGGCGTCTTCCGCGGTCTGCTCGACGCCCGGGCGACCGACGTCACGACCGAGATGCTCATCAAGGCCGCCGACGCCATCGCCTCGGTCGTCACCGACGAGCAGCTCAACCCGAACTACATCATCCCGAGCGTCTTCCAGCCCGACATGAGCAAGACCGTCGCCAAGGCGATCGTCGACTGCGTGCCCAAGGCCCCGGCGAAGAACATCCCGATGACCGGCGCCAACTGAGGAGCACGACCCACCGGATGACGAGCACGACCCATCCCGGACAGCGTTACCCGCTCGACGGCCGCCGCGCCTGGGCGGTGTGGGCGGCCGCCATCTCGGTCTACGTCCTCGCCGTCTTCCACCGCACCTCGCTCGGTGTCGCCGGTCTCGAGGCCGCCGACCGCTTCGGCATCAGCAGCTCGCAGCTGTCGACCTTCACGATCGTCCAGGTCTTCGTCTACGCGGCGATGCAGCTGCCGGTCGGGGCGCTGCTCGACCGCTACGGCAGCAAGCGGATGCTCGGGGTCGGGCTCACCCTGCTGACGGTGGCCCAGTTCGGCTTCGCGTTCGTCCACGCCTTCCCCGCCGCCCTGCTCTGCCGGGTGCTGCTCGGCATGGGCGACGCCATGGTGTTCATCTCGGTGCTGCGCCTCGTCGCGCTGTGGTTCTCACCGCGCCGCACGCCGATGGTGACGCAGCTGACCGGCGTCCTCGGGCAGCTCGGGGCGTTCGCCGCCGCCGGGCCGCTCGCGGCCGCGCTCGACCACTTCGGCTGGACCCCGTCGTATGCCGTCGCGGCGTCGGTCGGCGTGCTCACGGGGGTCGCGCTCGTCGTCGTCGTCAAGGACAGCCCCTACGTCGACCACCACCGCGACGAGCTGCGGCTGCGGGCCATCGCGCGCACCCTGCGGGCGGCGTGGCTCGTGCCGGGCACCCGGCTCGGGCTGTGGTCGCACTTCACGTCGCAGTTCGCCGCCAACATGTTCACGATGTTGTGGGGCTTCCCGTTCCTCGTTGCAGGACAAGGAGTCTCGGCGTCGACGGCGAGTGTGCTGCTCATGCTCATGGTCGTGACGACGGTCGTGTCGAGCCCTGTCATCGGCACGCTGACGATGCGCTACCCGTTCTCGCGCAGCACCCTCGTGCTGTGGATCGTGGCCGCCGCGATCGCCGCCTGGACGGTGGTCCTGCTCTGGCCCGGACGCGCGCCGCTGTGGATGCTCGTCGTCCTCGTCGTGCTCATCGCCATCGGCGGTCCGGGCTCGATGATCGGCTTCGACCTCGCGCGCACGTTCAACCCGCCGACCCGCATCGGCAGCGCCTCGGGCATCGTCAACACCGGCGGCTTCATCGCGACGTTGACGGCGGTGGCCCTCGTCGGCGTCGTCCTCGACCGGGTCGCTCCGGGCGGGCCGCCGACCTGGGACGTCGACGCGTTCCGGGTCGCGATGACGGTGCAGTACCCCGTGTGGGCGCTCGGGATCGTGCAGATCCTGCGCTACCGGCACAGGGCGCGGCGCGCGGCCCTCGAGGCCGACCCCGACGCGTACGCCGCCATGCAGGCCGGCCGCTCCGTCACCTTCCACTGACGGACCCCCTCTCAACCGTCGAGAGGCCACGTTCTGCGGGTCCGCACCCGTCGAAAGGCCACGTTTCGTGGGTGCCGCCCCGTCGAAAGGCCACGTTCTGCGGTCTAGCCTGCTCGGGAGGAGGAGCGATGGCGACGTGGGCGGACGTGGACGAGCTGGCCGGGCGCCTGCCCGGCGCGGTGCTCGGGGTCGCCCACGAGGGCTCTCCCGCCTGGCACGCCGGACGGCATACGTTCGCTCGTCTGCGCTGGGACGACGACGGGCGCGAGCTCGTCCAGGTGTGGACCGGCGAGATGGACACCGAGCAGGCGCTCGCCGACCGGCGCGACACGTTCGTGCGGATCGACACGTTCCGCTACCGCGTCACGGTGTGGGCGCGCCTCGACCGCCTCGACCGGGCTGAGCTCGCGGAGCTGCTCGTCGACTCCTATGACATCCGCGGCGGGCGCCGCCGGCGGGGTGACACCGACCTGGCCGACCTCCTGGGCTGAACCGTCCAAACGCCACGAACCGGGTTCTCGCCCTGCGGGGGCGGCCCGGTTCGTGGCCTTTCGACGGTTGGAGAGGCTGGGGCCTCAGGCGTCGCCGACGGTGAGGGCCTCGGCCTCGGTGCGGGACGTGACCTCCTCGACGCCGTGTCCGGGCGCCTCGTCGAGCGCGCTGATGATCCGGCGAGCGGTGAGGAGCACGAGGACGGCCAGCACGACCGCGGCCGAGCCCACCCAGAAGGGCAGGTGGATCGACTTCTCGCCGAGGTTGCCGGCGAGCCACGGGGCGACGGCGCCGCCGCTGAAGCGGACGAAGGAGTAGGCCGCCGACGCGACCCCGCGCTCGACGGGGGAGACCTTCATGACCGTCTCGGTGATGAGCGTGTTGTTCACGCCGAGGAAGGCGCCGGCGAGGATGACGCCGACGACCAGCACGGTCTTGTTCTCGGTCCACATCGCCATGGCGGCGAGGATGACCGCGAAGCCGAGCAGCGCACCGACGATGCCGGCCAGCGTGCCGAAGCGGCGCTGGATCATCGGGGCGACGAAGACCGACGTGATGGCGAGCAGCACGCCCCAGCCGAAGAAGATGAACCCGATCTCGTGCGCCCCCATGGCGAGCGGGAAGGGCGTGAAGGCGAGCAGGGTGAAGAAGCCGAAGTTGTAGAGCAGCGCCGTGATGCCGACCGTGAGCAGGCCACGGTGGCCGAGGGCACGCAGGGGCGCCGTGATCGAGGTGGGGTTCTCGGCCGGCGGGGTCTTCGGCAGCGTGGTCAGCGTCGCGATGAACGCGACGGCCATGAGCACGGCGACGCCGTAGAACGGCCAGCGCCAGGAGATGCCGCCGAGCCAGCCGCCGAGCAGCGGGCCGGTCGCGATGCCGACACCGAGAGCGGCCTCGTAGAGGATGATCGCCTGCTTGACCGAGCCGGACGCCGCGTTGACGATCGTCGCCAGGGCGGTCGCGATGAAGAGCGCGTTGCCGAGGCCCCAAAGGGCGCGGAAGGCGACGATGCCGCCGACGGTGTCCTGGCTGCCGGCGAAGGCGGCGCCGACGATGATGAGGGCGAGGCCGAGCAGCAGGGTGCGCTTGGCACCGACGCGGCTGCTGACCCAGCCGGTGCCGAGCATCGCGATGCCCATGACGGCGAGGTAGCTGGTGAAGAGGAGCGAGACCTGCGACGGGCCTGCGCCGAGCTCGTCGGCGATCGGCTTGAGGATGGGGTCGACGAGGCCGATGCCCATGAAGGAGATCACGCAGGCGAAGGCGATCGACCAGACGGTCTTGGGTTGGCGCCACATGGTGGTGGTCATCCGTCCTTTCGGGTGGGGTGCGGGACAGGGGCGTCCGCCGCGGCGGCCAGCAGCTCGTCCATGACGTCGATGGCGACGCGGACGCGGTCGAGGGCCGGTCCGTCGAGCTGGTCGAGGGCGGGGGACAGGACGGCCAGTCGGGCCCGACGCACGGTCTCGAGCGCGGCGTGGCCCTCGTCGCTGAGGGAGATCACCGTGGCGCGCGCGTCGTCGGGGTCGGACGCGCGGTGCACCCAGCCCGACGCCTCGAGGCGCTGGAGCTGGGTGGTGATCGTCGGCTGGCTGCTGTGATCGGCGGCCGCGAGGGCGCTGACGCGGGAGGGTCCGAGCTCGTCGAGCAGGGCGAGGAGGCGGGCCTGCGCGAAGGGCACGTCGAACGACGCGTGGCGGCTGGCCCAGCGCGAGAGTCGCGCGGCCGAGCGCAGCAGGTCGTTGCCCAGGGTGGTCGGTTCGGTCACTCGCTCCAATTTACATAGACAACCTATGCATATCAAGTCGAGCTCACGGGACTGGGGCGGAGCGCTCACTCGAGTGGGGCGGGGCGCTCACTCGACTGGGACTCAGCTGGGCTGGCGGAGCACGCCGTCGGCGGCGCGTTGAACTCGGCGGGATACCTCACGGCGAGTGCCGGGGTGCGCCTCTTGCCGCCACCGCCGATGATGATCAGCACGCCACCAGCCTGCACCGGCGTCGCGAGAGCGGGGGAGTCGATGACGGGGTAGTGGGTTCCGTTGTGGCTGAAGGTCTTCCCGGGCTCGGCAGTCCAGGGTCCGGTGATCACCGCGACCTGCCGGGCAGGCGGAAGGTGGCGGACGTGACGAACGTGCCGAGCCGGATCGTCGACGTCTCACGCGCCTGGTCGACGGTCCTGCCCCTGCAACGACGCGTCAGCCGCGGACGATCCCGTCGACGACGACCTCGAGCATGGGCCTGACGTCGAGGTCGGCGTGGCTCGTGTCGGCGACGCTCGCGACGCCGCTGACGAGGCGCATGACGTTGGCGGCGTCGACGCCCGGGCGCAGCTGCCCCCCGACGTCGAGGTGGTCGATGACGCGGCGGTTGGCCTCGCCCATGACGCGGCACTTGCGGTACATCGGGGACGCGGGGTCGTCCATGGCGGCGCAGATCTTGCTGGCCGCGCCCCGGTGCAGCGTGATGTGGTCGATGAAGTGCTCGAACCAGCCGAGCAGCATCTCCCGGGCGGGCTGCCCCGTGGCGATGGCGGCGTCGGCGTCGGCGGAAACGCGGTCGGTCCAGTCCTGCATGAGGGCGTCGACGAGGGCCTCGCGGGTGGGGAAGTGGCGGTAGAGCGTGCCGGGGCCCACCCCGGCCCGCTTCGCGATCTCGTCGAGCGAGGAGTCAGTGCCGCGCTCGGTGAAGACGATGCGGGCGGTCGCGAGGATCTTGTCGTAGTTGCGCCTGGCGTCGGCGCGCATCGGGCGAGGCATGTTCTCGGGGCTCTCCTGAGCCGGTCCGTCAGCCGAATCCCCTTGGGTGGCAACAGATCCCGGCGACGACTCGAGCGTCGCACTGCCAGCGTCGGCAGGCCTCACGAGAAATCTCCCTTGCTAAAACGGAGACAGTCTCCGTATTGTGGGTCAGGCAGAACCGGAGTGGTTCTCCGCTAATCGTAGCGCCGATCGTCGTCACAGAGGAGTCCGGCACCCATGACCACCACGATCCAGCCCACCCGACAGGCCCGACGCGTCCACCTGTCGCACCTCGCCACGACCCACCGTGCCCCGCTCGTGCCCCGCGGCACCCACGGAGCCGAGGGCACGCACGGCACGCAGGGTGCCAGCGACGGCGAGCGCCGACGCCGCACCCGCGCCACCTCCTTCACGCCCATGGCCCGCGACCTCACCGACGAGAGCTCGCACCGCCCGTTCACGCACCACGAATCCTGAGGTCAGAGATGTCGACCAGCACCACCGCATCACCCGTCACCCGACAACCCGAGCGCTCCACGAGGGAGCGGGCCGCCAGACGCGGCGCCATCGGCCTCGGCGTCGTCCTCGTCGCCCAGCTCATGCTCGTGCTCGACGCGACCGTCGTGAACGTCGCGCTCCCGCACATCCAGACCGACCTCGGGTTCACGCCCGCGGGCCTCTCCTGGGTGCTCAACGCCTACACCCTCGCCTTCGGCGGACTGCTGCTCCTGGGCGGGCGCCTCGGCGACGTCTTCGGGCGACTGCGCATCTTCGAGATCGGCCTGGCGATCTTCACCGTCGCGAGCCTGCTCGGTGGCCTCGCCACGTCCCCCGCCTGGCTCATCGCCGCGCGCACCCTCCAGGGAGTCGGTGCCGCGCTCGCCGCGCCGAGCGTCCTCGCCCTCGTCACGACGAGCGCCCCGAACGAGGCCGCGCGCAACCGCGGGCTGGCGCTCTTCACGGCCGTGTCGTCCGCCGGCGCGTCCATCGGCCTGCTCCTCGGTGGGATCCTCACCGACTACGTGAGCTGGCACTGGACGCTCTTCGTCAACGTCCCGATCGGGGCCGTCGTGCTCGTCCTCGCGCGCCGCTACGTGACCGAGACGCCGAGGATCCGAGGCCGCTTCGACGTGGTCGGCGCGATCACCGCCACCCTCGGCTCCGTCTCCGTCGTGCACGGCTTCATCAGTGCGGCCGACCGCGGCTGGGCGTCGCCCGTGACGATCGGCTCGTTCGTCGTCGGCGTGCTCCTCATCGCGCTCTTCGTGCGCACCGAGGGTCGGGTCAGCTCCCCGCTGCTGCCGCTCGCGCTCGTCCGCAACCGCACCCGCGGGGGAGCCCTCGTGCTCATGGCGCTCGTCGTCGGCGCGCAGTTCTCGACGTTCTTCCTCGTGACGCAGTACCTCCAGCTCGTCCTCGGCTTCAGCCCGGTCGCGACCGGCGCCGCGTTCCTCCCGCTCAGCCTCGCGATCTTCGCGACGTCGCGGGTCAGCGCCCGCCTCGTCGCCAAGGTCGGCCCCCGGCCGATGCTCCTCGTGGGCACGCTGGGCCTCACCGCCAGCTTCGTGTGGCTGAGCACCATGTCGACGACGAGCACGTATGCCGCGCACCTCCTGGGTGCGCTGGTGCTCAACGGCGTGTCGGCCGCGCTCGTCTTCATGCCGGTCACGGTCGTCGTCCTCGGCGGCGTCGACCGCGCCCAGGCCGGCACGGTCTCCGGGCTGCTCCAGACCGCGCAGCAGCTCGGTGGCGCCGTGGGGCTCGCCGCGATCGTCAGCGTCTATGCGTCGCAGGCCGTCCCGGGCCAGTTCGTGCCGGGCGTCGAGCCGGCGTTCCTCACGTCGGCGACGTTCACCCTCGTGGCGCTGCTCGTCGCGGCGTTCGTGCTCCGGCCGCGCCCGGCCCAGGTGGTGACCGCATCGTCCGAGCCGACCCGTGAGCCGACTCGAGAGGCGGTGGCCGTCGCCGCAGCAGACGGCGCCGAGGCCCAGTGAGGGCACCTGCGGCCTGACCGGACCCGGCCGGACCCGGCCCGACCCGACCCGGCCCGGCCCGGCCCGTTAGATCGAACAGCAGATGGACCGGCGTCCGGTGGGGTGATCACCCCACCGGACGCCGGTCCATCGCGCATTTCACGTGCAGGCCCACCCTGGTGCCGCACCCGCCGCCGGAGACGGCTGACCCCCGCGACCGGGACGGGCGGCGGGGGTCAGGCACACGGCATACGAACGCGTGTGGGCAGGTGTTGCGGGAGGCTCAGTGCCCCTGCGGCATCGCCCAGCGGGCGGTCGAGGTGCCCTGCTCCTTGGCGCGGTCGAAGGCCTCGCCGATGATCTTCTCGGCGGCCTCGCGGTTGCCCCAGTCCGAGCCCTCGACGTGCTTGCCGGGCTCGAGGTCCTTGTAGCGCTCGAAGAAGTGCTGGATCTCGTCGAGGGTGAACGTGCTGACGTCAGAGATGTCCTGGACGTCGGCGGTGCGCGGGTCGACGGGCACGCAGAGCACCTTGTCGTCACCGCCGGCCTCGTCGGTCATGTGGAAGACACCGATCGGGCGCGCCTCGACGACGACGCCGGGGAAGACCGGCTCGGGCAGCAGCACGAGCGCGTCCAGGGGGTCGCCGTCCTCACCGAGCGAGTCCTCGATGTAGCCGTAGTCGGCGGGGTAGGCCATCGGCGTGAAGAGGTAGCGGTCGAGGCGGATCCGACCGGTCTCGTGGTCGACCTCGTACTTGTTGCGCTGTCCGCGCGGGATCTCGATGGTGACGTCGAACTCCACGTCTTCCCCTTCTTCACGGTCTTCGGGTGCTGTCTCGGGTGCGGCTCGGGTGCCGGAGCACCCGTCGGCGGCTGACAGAATCGTCCGCGACAGTGTGTCAGCAAGGGCGGTCCTTGCGCGAAACAGCGACGGACGACGGACAGGGGGTGACGCGACGTGGCGCACGAGACGCAGCCGGGGCGGCGCGGTCCCCGCCTGACCTACGGCATGGCCGCGGTGTGGTCGGTCGTCGCGATCGTGCTGGGGTATGCCGTCCTCGACGTCGCCGACGCCGCGCCCGGTGCGCTGACGGTGCGGCCGCTGCCGCCGCCCGCGCCCACCGAGACGGTCGCGACGCGGACGCTGCCCTCGGTCCCGCAGCCGACGCTGTCGACCTCTGTCGCGCCGCCGCTGCCCTCACTCGCCGGCGACACCGTCGCGCCGTCCGCCGCCGGCATCGAGCAGGCGCTCGCGTCGGTGCGTGCGCTCCCGGCGCTGCGCGACTCAGCCCTCGTCGTCCGTGACGGGCAGACCGGCGACGTGCTGCTCGACCAGGGCGGCGACGAGCTGCGCATCCCGGCCTCGACGACCAAGCTGCTCTCCGCCGCGGCCATCGGCCAGACCTTCGCACCCGACGAGACGCTGCGCACCGTAGTGCGCGAGGGGGACACGCCTGACGAGATCGTCCTCGTCGCGGGCGGCGACTCCCTGCTCAACCCCGGCACGGGCGACCCCGACGCGGTCGCCGGCCGAGCCGGACTGCGCGACCTGGCCGGGCAGGTGGCCACGGCCCTCAAGGGCAGCGGCACCACCAGCGTCACCCTCTACGTCGACGAGACGTATGCCGCCGGGCCGACGACGGCGCCGACGTGGGCGTCGACCTTCCGCAGCTCGGGCATCACCGGCGCGGTCGCGATGCTCGGGCTGTCGAGCCAGCGCGCCCACGGTGGGGCGCCCGGCCCGGCCGACCCCGTCGCCTCCGTCCGGTCGGCCTTCGCCCGGCAGCTGGAGGGGCGCGGGATCGACGTGAGGCTGGCCGCGCGAGGTCAGGCACCCGGCGTCCCCGGGTCGCCGATGCCGACGCCGGCTGCCGACGCTGGAGCGTCCGCCGCACCGTCCGACGGGGCCACACCGTCCGACGGGGCCTCACCGTCCGGCGGGGCCACGCCGCCCGAGGGGGCGACGCCCGACGGCGCGCGGGCCCCGACGACCGCGGCCGCGACGCCGACGGCGCCCGCGAGCGGCCCGGGAGCGGTCCTCGGCAGCGTCGAGTCCGCGCCCGTGCGAGAGCAGCTGGCCCTCGCCCTCACCGACAGCGACAACGCGCTGACCGAGATCCTCTCCCGCCAAGCGGCCTACCGCTCCGGCGCCGGCACCGACTTCGCCGAGGTCGGCGCGTGGGTCGTGTCGCAGGTGGCCGCGCTCGGCCTCGACACGGCCGGAGTGACCCTCTCCGACGCGAGCGGCCTCTCCCGCGAGAACCGGGTCCGCGCCTCGCTCCTGTCCGACGTGCTCGTGCTCGGCTACGACGGGAAGCACGCCGTGCTGCGGCGAGCCCTCGACGGACTCCCGATCGGTGGCCTGACCGGCACCCTGGCGGACCGGTTCACCGGCGCGCAGCACGACGCCGCAGGCCGCGCCCGGGCCAAGACGGGCACCCTGACCGGGGCCAACGCCCTCGCCGGGAGCGTCGTCGACGACGACGGTCGGCTCCTCGTCTTCGTGGGTATGGTCGCCGGAGTGGGAACCAACGACGCGCGAGCGGCGTTGGACCGTTTTGTAGCGGCGATCGCCTCGTGCGGGTGCCGCTGACGGGCCGGTGGGCCGCTCGGGGTCCTGGTGAGCGATGGTGGTCGTGACCTCTCCGTGTTGCCGGCTGGGCTTCCCAGACACCTCGCGCGACGTCGACACCGTCACGGCACCGAAAGGGCTGGCATGACCGACACGACCCTCCCGACTCCCGTGGACGCCGGACGTCCCGATGGCTCGAGGGGTGGTGCACCGGCCGCGTCCGTCGACTACGAGTTCGCGAAGCGGACCGGTCGGGCGATCGTCAACCCGGGCCCCCAGGTCTCGAGCGACGAGGCCGCGGCGATCGTCGCCGACCTGCGTGCAGCCGCCGCGTCCGCCGTGGCTCCGGTTGCCGAGACGAGCGCGCTGACCGCGCCCGCCGACGCGCCGGCGCCCCTCGTCGTCGACCGCGCGGGCTGGATCAGCGCCAACGTCGACTCGTTCAAGTCGATGCTCGACCCGGTCGTCGACAAGCTCAACGCGACGAAGAAGTCGTCGACGAACGCCACCGCCGCGGCGATCGGCGGCAAGGTCACCGGCGCCGAGATGGGCGGGCTGCTCGCCTTCCTGTCGAGCAAGGTGCTCGGACAGTACGACCTCGCACCCGGCGGCACGCCTCGGCTCCTCCTCGTCGCCCCCAACATCGTCGCCACCGAGCGACGCCTCGAGGTCGACCCGACCGACTTCCGCCGCTGGGTCGCCATGCACGAGGAGACGCACCGGGTGCAGTTCACCGCGGTGCCGTGGCTGCGCGACCACATGGTGGCCCGCACCCAGGCGCTCGCCGTCGACCTCGCGCCGACCCCCGAGGACCTCTCCAAGCGGTTCGAGCAGCTGACGAAGAACCTCCCCGAGGTGTTCAGCTCCGGCGAGGGCATCGGCCAGCTCTTCGCGACCCCGGAGCAGAAGGCCCAGATCGCCGAGCTCACCGCCGTCATGTCGCTGCTCGAGGGCCATGCCGACGTCGTCATGGACGCGGTCGGTCCCCAGGTCATCCCGAGCGTCGGCGAGATCCGCCGCAAGTTCGACGAGCGCCGCAGCAGCTCGGTCGGCATCGACCGCCTGCTGCGCAAGCTCCTCGGTCTCGAGGCCAAGATGCGTCAGTACCGCGACGGCGCCGTCTTCGTCCGGGCCGTCACCGACCAGGTGGGCCGCGACGGCTTCAACGCCGTGTGGTCCTCCCCGGAGACGTTGCCCCGGGCCGCCGAGATCCTCGATCCGGGCGCCTGGGTGCGCCGGGTCCACGGGTGAGCGATGCGAGGTCCCGCAGACATGCCCGGTCCTGACCCCGCCGTCGCCGCCACCCGGCTCGCGGTGCGTGAGCACCTTGCCGACGTGCCCGAGGGCGGTGTCGTCCTCGTCGCGTGCTCGGGCGGCCCCGACTCCGTGGCGCTCGCCGCGGCCCTCGCCTTCGAGGCGCCGCGCTCCGGTGTGCGTGCCGGTGCCGTCGTCGTCGACCACGGCCTCCAGGACCGTTCGGCCCAGGTCGCCGAGGACGCCGCAGCCCTGTGCCGCGAGATCGGTCTCGACCCCGTCGAGGTCGTCCGCGCCGACGTGCGCACGAGCGGTGCCGGACTCGAGGCCGACGCCCGGTCGGCCCGCTACGCCGCCATCGAGGGCGCGGCCGACCGCGTCGGCGCGTCCATGGTGCTCATCGGCCACACCCGCGACGACCAGGCCGAACAGGTGCTCCTCGGCCTGTCCCGCGGGTCGGGTGCGCGGTCGCTGAGCGGTATGCCGGTGCGCCGCGACCGCTTCGTCCGTCCCCTCCTCGGCCTGCCGCGCGCCACGACGCTGGCCGCCTGCGCGGCCTACGGCATCGACCCATGGGACGACCCGCACAACAGCGACGACTCGTTCCGCAGGGTCCGCGCCCGCCGGCTGCTCGCCACCCTCGAGTCCGACCTCGGCCCCGGCTTCGGGGCAGCCCTGGCCCGCAGTGCCGACCTGCTGCGCGAGGACGCCGACTACCTCGAGAGCCTGGCCGTCCGGGCCCGGGCCGACCTGCCCGGCGGTCCTGGCGGTGAGGGCGTCGACCTCGACGCGCTCGCGGCCCTGCCACGGGCGATCCGCACGCGCGTCTGGCGGATCCTCGCCGCCGAGGCCGGCGCACCGCTCGCCGACGTCAGCGCCGCCCATGTCGAGTCGCTCGACGCGCTCCTCACCTCGTGGCACGGACAGGGCCCGCTCCACGTGCCCGGCGGCATCGCCGTCGCGCGCACCGGTGGGGCCATCGTCTTCAGCCCGCTGCGACAGACCGCCAACGCCTGAGCCCGGTGCGCGAGAGCCGCTGGGCCGCCCCGTCACCACCCGACGGTGTGGGGGGCCGTGGCGCGCGACCGCGGCGTCGTCGTGACGGAGCCGACGGCATACGCCCGCCTGGAGGAGTGGCTCGAGCGGCCGCTCGGCTGACAGGCCCGGCCTGCTTCCCCGGCGGCGACGGCACCCAGCCGCGTGCGGTTGAATGGACCCGCCCCGCACGACCCTGCACCACCCCCCGCAACGCACTGAGGAGCCTTCGTGGACCACGAGCACATGGGAGATGACCTGGCCAAGGTCCTGCTCACCGAGGAGCAGATCCAGACCCGCCTCTCCGAGCTCGCCGCCGACATCTGGCGGGACTACGAGGGCAAGGAGTTCCTCCTCGTCGGCGTCCTCAAGGGCGCCGTCGTCGTCATGGCCGACCTCATGCGCGCCCTGCCCGGCACCGCACCGATGGACTGGATGGCGGTCTCGTCCTACGGCTCCGGCACGAAGTCCTCGGGCGTCGTGCGCATCCTCAAGGACCTCGACACCGACATCAGCGGCCGCCACGTGCTCATCGTCGAGGACATCATCGACTCCGGCCTGACGCTCTCGTGGATCAAGTCCAACCTCGAGTCGCGCAAGCCCGCCTCGGTCGAGATCTGCACGCTGCTGCGCAAGCCCGACGTCGTCAAGGTCGACATCCCGGTCAAGTACGTCGGCTTCGACATCCCCAACGAGTTCGTCGTCGGCTACGGCCTCGACTACGCCGAGAAGTACCGCAACCTGCGTTGTGTCGGCACCCTCGCCCCGCACGTCTACGCCTGACCGCGGCGGCCTCCGGTGACCTTCTCGATCGTCGCCCGTCAGGGTGACGCCCACGGCATCGCCGTCGCGAGCAAGTTCCTCGCGGTCGGGGCGGTCGTCCCGGCCGCCCGTCTCGGCGTGGGCGCGGTCGCGACGCAGTCCTTCGCCCGGGTCGCCTACCTCGACGAGCTCCTCGGCCGCCTCGCTGCCGGCGAGCCCGCGGACGAGGCGCTCGCGGCCGCGACCGCGCTCGACGAGGGTCGCGAGACCCGCCAGGTGGGCGTCGTCGGGCTCGCCTCGGCCGCGACCTTCACGGGCTCGGAGTGCAACGACTGGGCGGGCGGCGTCGCCCGCGACGACGGCCACACGGCATACGCCATCCAGGGCAACATCCTCACCGGGCCCGAGGTCGTCGAGGAGATGGAGCGCGCCTGGCACGAGACGGCAGGGCAGCCGCTCGCCCGGCGTCTGCTCGCCGCCCTCGTGGCCGGCGACGCCGCCGGTGGCGACTCCCGCGGACGCCAGAGCGCAGCCATGTATGCCGTCGAGCCGGGTTCCGGCTACGACGCGTGCGGGGTGCTCGCCGACCTGCGCGTCGACGACCACGCCGACCCCGTGACCGAGCTCGGGCGCCTGCTCTCCGACTGGGACATGTACTTCGGCAGGCCCGAGGACGTCGCGCCGCTCGAGGGCGAGCTCGCCGACGAGGTGCGCGGCAGGCTGGCGCAGGCCGGGTTCACCGACGCCGACGTCGCGACGGCTCTCGCCGACTGGGCGGGCAACGCGAACTACGAGGCGCGCCTGAGCCCCGACGGCATCGACCGCCGGGTCCTCGAGGCCCTCCGCGCCGCCACCCCCTGACCCCACCCAGCTCGACCGAACGCCGCGTTCGATCTCGAACTCACGGTCAGGACGCTGAGTTCGGCACCGAACGCGGCGTTCGGTCGAGGGAGGCGCGGCGGGTCAGAGCTTGCCGGCGAGGCGGAGGAGGTACTCCCGACGGTGGAGCGGGTCGAGGTCGGTGCGTGACCGGGTCGGCGCCGGTCCGACGACGGGCCGGTAGCCGTCGAACGCCGTCACGAGGTCGCCGAGCCCGCTCGTGAGGCCGGGCACCCGCTGCTGCAGCTCGTGCAACCGCCCGGCCGGCACCTCGCCCTGCAGCCGCGTCACCGGGCCGAGCACGGCCGTCTCGCGTGGGGTCGCCCGCACGTGGCCGAGCATCGAGAGCGCCGCACCGAGCACGTCGCTCGGCACCTCGAGGTCGAATCGGTGCACCGGTTCCTCGACCGCCGTGCCCGCGAGACGCAGCGCCTCCATGAGCACGAGCGGCGTCAGGGCACGGAAGTCGCCGGCCGTGCTCGACATCGACGCGTCGAACTTCTGGTGCATGTGGCTCTGCCGCGGCCAGTAGCCCGAGTGCGTCATCGTGACGACGCAGTGGTTGACCGGCCACCCGTGCAGCCCCTGTCCGAGCGTCGCCCGGACGGTGTCCTCGACGGCGGTGAAGAACGACGCCGGCATCGAGCCGAGCTCGACCTCGAGGGCGAAGCAGACGCCGCTGCCCGGAGGGCCGGGGTCGACGCGCAGACCGACCGTCGCGAGGAACGGGTTCGGCGCCACGTCGATGACCTCGAACGCGGCCGCCGAACCGGTGACCCGCTCGCGACAGATGACCGTCGTCGTGCTGAACCTCGCCGTCACGGCGTACTCCGCCTCGAGCGTCGCGCCGATGACCTCCTTCTGCACCTCCCCGTAGAGCGACACGTGGGTCTCGCCGCGCACCTCGTCGTGCCGCAGGTCGATGAGCGGGTCCTGCTCCGCCAGCCGGGTCAGCGCCGTGTGCAGGGTCGCGCGCTCGGCGGCGTCGCACGCCTCGACGACCGTCTCCAGGGTGGGCGGCGAGAACTCGTGGACGAGGGGCCGCGCGAGGGCGGCGTCGCCGACGAGGTCGCCGATCCGGGCCAGCTCGAGCCCGACGACCCGCGCGATGCGCCCCGCGGGCACCCGCGCGACGCGCTGCACCCCGCCGCGCGCGTGCACCGAGAGACCGGTGATCCGCTCTTCGCGGCACCGCGCGTCGTCGTCGCCGGAGACCGAGGGCGTATGCCGTGTGCCCGGGTCCGATGCAATGGTCCCGACGGTGCGACCGTCGTGGACGAGCACCCGGTCGCGCACCGCCAGGCAGCCCGACGTGACGCTGACGAGGGCCACCTTCTCACCGGCGCCGCCGCGCTGGACCGCGAAGACGGTGGCCGCGAGCGGCGCCTCGGGGTCGGGTGTCCGCGCCGGCAGCAGGTGCGGCAGGGCCACGGCGAGTTCCTCGACGCCGGCCCCCGTCATCGCCGAGCCGTGGAGCACGGGGCACACGAGACCTCGGCCCGTCTGCTCACCGAGGCCTGCTCGCAGCCGAGAGCCGTCGACCCGGTGCGGGGCATCGAGCCAGTCCGCGAGCAGGCGGTCGTCCTCCCGGCTCAACGCCTCGACGACGCGCTCGCGGGCAGCTGCGGTGGCCCGGTCCGCGCCCTCGCGCTCGACCGGGCCCCGCGCCGCCAGGCCCAGGGCCATGAGGCCGTCCGGGACGACGGCGGCGCCGCGCGTGCCCTCGTCGACGACCCGGACGAGTGGCACCGGCGTGACGCCGAGCCGGTCGACGACCTCCTGCAGGACCGCGTCGGTGCGGGCGCCGGAGCGGTCGACCTTGTTGACGAAGAGCACCGTCGGGATGCGCAGCCGCTGCAGGGCCCGCATGAGCACGCGGGTCTGGGCCTGCACGCCCTCCACGGCGGAGACGACGAGCACGGCTCCGTCGAGCACCGCCAGCGAGCGCTCGACCTCCGCGATGAAGTCCGAGTGGCCCGGGGTGTCGACGAGGTTGACCGTGACCGGGTCGTCGGGGCCGCCGAGCTCGAAGGAGACGACGGCGGCCTTGATCGTGATCCCGCGGGCGCGCTCGAGCGCGAGCGTGTCGGTCTGCGTGCTGCCGTCGTCGACGCTGCCGAGCTCGGTGATGACTCCGGCGTGCAGGAGCAGACGTTCGGTCAGGCTCGTCTTGCCCGCGTCAACGTGGGCGAGGATCCCGAGGCCGAGGGTGCGTCCGGGACGCAGGGGTGGGGTGGGTGGGGTGTCCAAGGTGCTCCATGTCCTGTGCGTAGGTGTGGGTGACCTGCTCGGGTGACATGAAGCTGCGGCGCATCCCGGTGCCTCTCTCCTCGGCCGTGCCTGACGTCGACGGGACCGTCGACCGCTCCAGTGCAGCAAGGCGGAGGAGCGTGCGGCAACCGGTTTTGGGCCGGGAGCACGGCACACGGCATACGCGAGCGGCGCCCGCCCGCGGACGGGAGCGTCCAACCCTGCGTGGGCTGGTTCGTCACCGGCCCGCCGCATGCGGAACACTGGTAGTCCGCCGGACGTTGTGCCGGTGGACAAACTCACCGGACGAGCAGGAGGACCGGGGCCCCACAGGCCCCGCACGTACATGGACGCTAAGCGGATTCTGCGCACACCACTGTTGTGGATCTTGGTCCTCATCAGCGCGCTCGTCTTCGGCATGATGTTCTCCGAGTCCGGCCCGCCCCGGATCGACACCTCGGCTGCCATGAAGCAGATCACCGACGGCAACGTCGAGTCGGCCAAGCTGCTCAACAACGAGCGCATGGAGCTGACCCTCAAGACCCCCTACACCTCGCCCGACGGCACGGTGAAGGACGCGAAGTCGGTCTACGCCTACTACGTCGACGCCCGCGGCACCGACGTCGTCGAGGCCCTCAACGCCAAGCCGCCGGCACAGGGCGTCGACGACCAGATCGACGAGCCCAGCTGGTTCGGCTCGCTGCTCTTCTCGATCCTGCCGATCATCATCATCCTCGGCCTCTTCTGGTTCCTCATGGGCCAGATGCAGGGCGGCGGCAACCGCGTCATGCAGTTCGGCAAGTCGCGCGCCAAGCTCGCCACCAAGGACACCCCGAAGGTCACCTTCGCCGACGTCGCCGGCTGCGACGAGGCCATCGAGGAGCTCCAGGAGATCAAGGAGTTCCTCCAGGAGCCGGCGAAGTTCCTCGCCGTCGGCGCCAAGATCCCCAAGGGCGTGCTGCTCTACGGCCAGCCCGGTACCGGCAAGACCCTCCTGGCCCGCGCCGTCGCGGGTGAGGCCGGCGTGCCGTTCTACTCGATCTCCGGCTCCGACTTCGTCGAGATGTTCGTCGGTGTCGGCGCGAGCCGCGTCCGCGACCTCTTCGAGCAGGCCAAGGCCAACGCGCCCGCCATCGTCTTCGTCGACGAGATCGACGCCGTCGGACGCCACCGCGGCGCCGGCATGGGCGGCGGTCACGACGAGCGCGAGCAGACGCTCAACCAGCTGCTCGTCGAGATGGACGGCTTCGACGTCAAGACCAACGTCATCCTCATCGCGGCGACCAACCGCCCCGACATCCTCGACCCGGCTCTGCTGCGTCCGGGCCGCTTCGACCGCCAGATCGCCGTCGACGCGCCCGACATGATCGGCCGGCACCGCATCCTCGAGGTGCACGCCCAGGGCAAGCCCGTCACGGCCGACGTCGACCTGCTCGCCGTCGCCCGCCGCACGCCCGGCTTCACCGGCGCCGACCTCGCCAACGTCCTCAACGAGGCCGCCCTGCTCACCGCCCGCGGTGACAAGAAGGTCATCGACAACGAGGCCCTCGACGAGGCCATCGACCGCGTCATCGCCGGCCCGCAGAAGCGCACCCGCATCATGTCGGCCAAGGAGCGCAAGATCACGGCGTACCACGAGGGTGGCCACGCCCTCGTCGCCGCGTCGCTCAACCACACCGACCCGGTGACGAAGGTGACGATCCTCCCGCGTGGACGGGCCCTCGGCTACACGATGGTCATGCCGATCGACGACAAGTACTCCACGACGCGCAACGAGATCCTCGACCAGCTCGCGTACGCCCTCGGTGGCCGCGTCGCCGAGGAGATCGTCTTCCGCGAGCCGACCACCGGTGCCAGCAACGACATCGAGAAGGCCACCGGCATGGCCCGCAAGATGGTCACCGAGTTCGGCATGTCCGAGCGGGTCGGCGCCATCAAGCTCGGCCAGAGCACCGGCGAGGTCTTCCTCGGTCGCGACATGGGGCACCAGCGCGACTACTCCGAGGAGGTCGCCCGCATCGTCGACGAGGAGGTCCGCTCGCTCATCGACGCGGCCCACGACGAGGCGTATGCGGCGATCAACGCCAACCGCGACCTGCTCGACCACCTCGTCCTCGAGCTGCTCGAGAAGGAGACGCTCAACGTCCACGAGCTCGCCGAGCTCTTCAAGCCGGTCGTCAAGCAGCCGTCCCGTCCGACGTGGCTCTCGTCCCAGACGCGCCAGCTCGGCGACCGTCCGCCGGTCCTGACGCCGGCCGAGATCGCCGCGCAGAACGGCTCGGGCCAGAACGGCCACCTGCCCCCGCCGGTGCCCGCCGACCGCGTCATCGAGGACAAGATCGACGAGGCGGCCGCCGTCGGCGCGCACCCCCTCGCCGAGGAGCACCCCGCCGAGCAGGTCATCGAGGTGCCGGACGACCGCCCTGTCAACCCCACCGAGAAGAGCTGACGCGTGTCGATCGACCAGCCGCGCGCCGAGGCGGCCGTCCGGGAGCTGCTCCTCGCCATCGGTGAGGACCCCGACCGCGAGGGCCTGCTCGACACCCCGGGCCGGGTGGCCCGGTCGTTCGCCGAGATCTACGCCGGCCTCGACATGACGGCGGCCGACGTGCTCCGCACGACGTTCGAGATCGACCACCAGGAGCTCGTCATCGTGCGGGACATCGAGCTCTACAGCACGTGCGAGCACCACCTCGTGCCCTTCCACGGGGTGGCGCACGTCGGCTACATCCCGAGCAAGGACGGGCGGGTCACCGGACTGTCCAAGCTCGCTCGTCTCGTCGACGTCTTCGCCCGGCGCCCGCAGGTGCAGGAGCGGCTCACGACGCAGATCGCCGACGCGCTCGTCGAGCACCTCGACGTGCAGGGCGTCATCGTCGTCGTCCAGGCCGAGCACCTCTGCATGTCGATGCGCGGCATCCGCAAGCCCGGCGCGAGCACCATCACCTCGGCGGTGCGCGGCCAGCTGCGCGACCCGGCCACTCGAGCAGAGGCCATGGCGCTCATGCTCGAGGGCAACAAGTGACCGACGGCCCGACACCCGAACCACCGACCGCGACACAATGGCGGCCATGACCGCGCGCCGTCCTGACCTCGACGCGACCTCCCTGCTCGGCGTGCGCGACCGCACGATCGTCATGGGGGTCGTCAACGTCACGCCCGACTCCTTCTCCGACGGTGGGGAGTGGTTCGAGCAGGACGCCGCCATCGCGCACGGACGTGACGTGCTCGCGGCCGGCGCCGACATCGTCGACGTGGGTGGCGAGTCCACCCGCCCCGGCGCCGAACGCCCGTCGGTCGAGGAGGAGCTGCGCCGGGTCGTGCCCGTCGTGACCGCCCTCGCCGCCGACGGCGCCGTGGTCTCCGTCGACACGATGCGCGCCTCGGTCGCGCGTGCTGCGGTCGACGCCGGTGCCTCCATCGTCAACGACGTCTCGGGTGGCCTCGCCGACCCCGACATGGTCCCGTGGGTGGCCGCCAACCGCCTGCCGTACATCGCGATGCACTGGCGCGGGCACAGCACCGGGATGCAGTCGCGCGCCGTCTATGACGACGTCGTCGAGGACGTCCTGCACGAGCTGGGGGAGCGGCGCGACGCCCTCCTCGAAGGGGGCATCGACGAGGAGCACCTCGTCCTCGACCCGGGTCTCGGCTTCGCCAAAAACTCCGACCACAACTGGACCCTCATGGCCGCGCTCCCTGCGCTGCACGACCTCGGCCAGCCCATCCTGCTCGGCGCCTCGCGCAAGACCTTCCTCGGACGGCTGGGACGCGACGAGGGTGAGGCCCCTCGGCCTGCGGCCGCGCGCGACATCGAGACGACGGCCACGTCGGTCATGGCCGCCATGGCGGGGCTCTGGTGCGTCCGCGTCCACGACGTGGCCTCCACGGTGCGCGCGCTGACCGTCGTCCAGGCCGCACTCGAGCACGCCCCCGACGACCTGGCCGACGACCCCGAATCAGACGACTCTGCAGACCCGGAAGGCCTTCACCGATGACCGACCGCATCGTGCTGCAGGGCGTCTCCGCCCGCGGCACCCACGGCGTGCTGGACGCCGAGAAGCGCGACGGGCAGACGTTCCTCGTCGACGTCACGATGACGCTCGACCTCGAGCCCGCCGGTCGCACCGACGCCCTCGCCGCCACCGTCAACTACGCCGCGGTCGCGAGCGACGTCGTCGCCCGCATCACGGGTCCCTCGTTCGACCTCATCGAGCGCCTCGCCGAGGTCATCGCCGACGACGTCCTGCGCTACGACCTCGTCGACGCTGTCGAGGTCGTCGTGCACAAGCCCGAAGCGCCGGTCGGTCACCCGTTCACGGACGTCCAGGTGCAGGTCTCACGCAGCAACGCCGCCCATGTCGTCATCGCGCTCGGCACCAACCTCGGCGACCGCGGCCAGACGCTGACCGACGCCATCGCAGCCCTCACCGCCCTACCGGGGCTCACCCTCACCCGCGTGTCCGACATCGTGGCCACCGACCCCGTCGGTGGCCCCGAGCAGCCCGAGTACCTCAATGCCGTCGTCGTGGGCCGCTCGCTGCTGCATCCCACCGACCTGCTCGCCGAGCTGCACCGCATCGAGGCCGATCATGGTCGCACGCGTGAGGTGCGTTGGGGCGCCAGGACGCTCGACCTCGACCTCGTCCAGTACGGCCACCCCGGCGGCCACCGCGAGGTCACGAGCGACGACAAGCGCCTCACGCTGCCCCACCCCCGGGCCCACGAGCGGGCGTTCGTGCTCGTGCCGTGGCTCGACGCCGACCCGCGAGCCACGCTGCGCGTCGGTGAGGGTGTCCACGGCATACGCCCAGTGGTCGACCTGCTGGCCGACCTCGACCGATCGGGCGTGCGTCCCGGTCCCCGATGGGAGCAGCAGTGAGACCACACTCCGGCATCCGCGTCACGACTCTCGTGCTCGCGGGACTGGCCATGACCGTGGTCGCGTGGCTCGCGCTGCGCTGGATGATGTCCGGCGGCAGCGCCGTGCCCGAGCCCGGCTGGGTCGGCGCCGCTGCGATGCTCTTCCTGACCGGCGGGCTGGTCCTCGCCGGCTGGCAGGTGCGCAAGGTCCGCGACGGCGCGCCCAACCCCGCCGTCACGCCGCTCCGCGCGGCCCGCACGCTCGTGCTCGGACAGGCCGGCGCGCTCACGGGCTCGGTGCTCGTCGGCTGGTACCTCGCCAACGCCCTCGTCCTGCTGCCCGACGCCGACGTCGACTCCCAGCGCGGCCGCATCCTGCCGTTCGTGCTGCACGCCGTCGTCGCGCTGCTGCTCGCCGTCGCCGGCATGGTCGTGCAGAACTGGTGCCGCCTCCGCCCGCGAGACGACGAGGACGAGGACGAGCGCGAGGCGGACACCCGCCGCTGACGCGTGACGCGTGGCCGGATCGTGACGGGTTTGGATGCAACGATCGGCGTTCCCGTGCTGTCATCACAGGTATGACGTCACGGGGCTCTCGTCGCGCGGTATCGAGGATGGGCACGTTGGCCCTGGGGCTCGTGCTGCTGACGGGATGCGGCTCGGCCGATGCTCCGGGTCGTGCGGACGGTGGCGTCGGCACCAGCGTGCCGGCACACGATGCCACGGCCTCGGCACCGGTGCCGCCCCTGCCGAGCCCGGACCCCGGCATGCTGCCTGTCCGTGCTCCGTCGGCCGAGTTCGCCGACCGCGCCAAGGTGGTCGCCGATGCCGTACGCCGCGCCGGCCCGCCGCCGGTCCCCACCCAACCCGTGCTCCTGTCGAGCTGGGCGCTCCTCGAGGGCTTCGACACGGGCGAGCAGAAGGTCGCGTGGACCTACGGGCACGTCACGCTCGCGCCGGCCGTCGACCAGGCTGTCGCAGGCTCCGGGACCCTCCGGCTGCCCGACGGCTCGTCTCGACCGGTCGACCTCGTCGGAGTCCGCCCGGCCCTGGACCGTGCTCTCGAGGGTGCTCTGAGCAAGCCCAGGGACTGTGACGGCATCCCCGCCGCGCAGTGCCGGCTCGTCGTGTCCGAGGCGGTACTGGTCGAGGCCGCGGTGCGCACGAGCGGGGGAGACGCGACCGTGCCGGTCTGGCGCCTCACCGTCGACGGCCTCGCTCACCCCATCTCGGTGATCGCCGTCGCCGACGGGGTGTTCGCGCAGCCTCAGCACCTAGGGCCGCTGCCCGGTCTGCCCGACGTGCCGGTCGGGTTGCACGGAGCGGACTCGCTCAGGCGCGTCGAGGGCGCGACCGTCGACGTCGGCATCGCCGGGGGAGGCTGCGACGAGGGTCTCGTCGCGCAGGTCGTCGAGCTCGACGACATGGTGGTCGTCGGCGGCACGACGCCGCCGCTGCCGAAGGACACGGCCTGCACCGCCGACTACGCGTCGCGCCCCGCACGGCTGCACCTGGCGCAGCCGCTCGGCACGCGGCCGGTCATCGACATCGCCTCGGGCAGGCCGCGGGTGCTCGGGGTGCCGGCTTTCTGAGCGGCCGGGCCCTACGTGGTGCCGGCGACGGTGATCGTCGAGGTGGGTGCCGGCGTCGTGGTCGACACCGACGGCGGCCGGGGCGGCCCGTCCGGTGTCGTCGTCCGGACGGGCCACGGCGGCGGGATCGTGTCCACGGTGTCCTCGTCGGAGCAGGCCGCCGCGAGCGTCACCGTCGCGGTGATGACGGTGACGGCGGCGGCGCGGAGGAGCGTCGCGCGCGAGACCCGGGCGGACGGCATACGACCCCTCACTTGTCGACGTCCCCGACGACGAAGAACATCGAACCGAGGATCGCGACCATGTCGGCGATGAGCTGGCCGGGCAGCATCTCGCTCAGCACGCTGACGTTGTTGAACGACGCCGAGCGCAGCTTGAGGCGCCACGGGGTCTTCTCGCCGCGCGAGACGAGGTAGTAGCCGTTGAAGCCGAGGGGGTTCTCGGTCGCGCAGTAGATCTCGCCCTCGGGCACCTTGAGCACCTTGGGGAGCTTGACGTTGATCGGGCCCTGCGGCAGCTGGACGAGCCGGTCGAGACAGGCCTGCGCGAGGTCGAGCGACACGTGCACCTGCTCGAGCAGCACCTCGAGGCGCGAGAGGCAGTCGCCGGCGGTGCGGGTCACGACGCGGCCGGGGCCCTTGTCGCCGAAGAGCTCCCCGTAGGCGAGGTAGGGCGCGTCGCGGCGCAGGTCGACGTCGAGGCCGCTGGCGCGTGCGATGGGGCCCGAGACGCCGTAGGCCTGGACGGTGGCCAGCGGCAGCACCCCGACGCCCCGGGTGCGGGCCTCGAGGATCTCGTTGCCGACGATGAGCCGCTCGAGGTCGGGAAGGCGCTTGCGGACGTTGGCGATCGCCTTGTCGACGCGGCCCATCCAGCCGGCAGGGAGGTCCTCCTTGAGCCCGCCGACGCGGTTGAACATGTAGTGCATGCGCCCGCCGGAGACCTCCTCCATGACGGCCTGGAGCTCCTCGCGCTCGCGGAACGCGTGGAAGACCGGCGTGATGGCGCCGAGCTCGAGGGGGTAGGAGCCGAGGAACATCAGGTGGTTGAGCACGCGGTTGAGCTCGGCGAGTGCGGTGCGCGCCCAGACGGCCCGCTCCGGCACCTCCATGCCGAGCATCTGCTCGACGCCGAGCACGACGCCGAGCTCGTTGGAGAAGGCGCTGAGCCAGTCGTGCCGGTTGGCGAGCACGATGATCTGGCGGTAGTCGCGGACCTCGAAGAGCTTCTCGGCGCCCCGGTGCATGTAGCCGACGATCGGCTCGGCGCTGATGATCCGCTCGCCGTCGACGACGATGCGCAGGCGGAGGACGCCGTGCGTCGCGGGGTGCTGAGGCCCGATGTTGAGCACCATGTCGGCGGTCGCGAGCCCGCCCGCGCCGATGCCGACGGTCAGGGCCTGACGCCGGCTCGGCGACGAGGCGGTGGTCTCCGTCATGGGCCCGAGCCTACGGCCCATGCGGAGGGCGTATGCCGTGTGGCCCCTCCCGGGGGCACGCCCGGTCGGGCAGAGTGTGGGGGTGACCGACCTGTTCGACCTGCGCGACCCCGCCTTCGTGACCGAGCCCTACGGGCCCCTCGCCGCCGCCCGTGAGCAGGCGCCCGTCCTGTGGCACGAGGGTCTGGGCCTCTGGGTGACGACGACCCACGCGGCTGCCAACGACGTCCTGCGTGACCGGCGGCTCGGGCGGATCCTGCGGCCGCGCTCCGAGGGTGACGACGCGTGGACGACGTTCGACTGGTTGCACGCCGACTCGATCCTCGACTCGGAGCCGCCGAAGCACACGCGGCTGCGCCGCCTCGTGGCCGGCGCGTTCGCCCGGGGGCACGTCGCGCGGCTGCGTCTGCGGGTCGAGGAGATCGCGGCAGGGCTGCTCGACGACGTCGAGCGGGTCCTCGACCGGGACGGCCGGGTCGACGTGATCTCCACCTACGCCGAGCCGCTGCCCGTCCTCGTCATCTGTGAGCTGCTCGGTGCGCCGACCGCGGACTGGAAGGTGCTCCGGGACTGGTCCCAAGCCATCGTCCGGATGTACGAGATCCACCCTGACCCCGAGTCCCAGCGGGACGCCCAGCGCGCCTGCGACGAGTTCGCCTCGTACGTCGACGCGCTCGCGGCGGAGCGGGCGGCCGCGCCCGGCGAGGACCTGCTGACCTCGCTCGTCCAGGAGCGGGACGGCGGCGACCGCCTCTCGCCGCGCGAGCTCGTCGCGACGGTCGTGCTGCTGCTCAACGCCGGGCACGAGGCGAGCGTCAACGGCTTCGGCAACGGTCTGGCGTCGCTGCTCGCCGACGCGGGGGAGCGTGACGAGGTGCTCAACGCCCTCGACGACCAGGCCTCCGTCGAGCGGCTCGTCGAGGAGATGCTCCGGCACGACTCACCGCTGCACCTCTTCGAGCGCACCGCCACGGCCGACGTCGAGCTCCACGGGGTCACGGTCCGGGCCGGCCAGAAGGTGGCGGCGCTGCTCGGGGCCGCCAACCGCGACCCCGCCGTCTTCGCCGACCCCGACCACTTCGACGCATCGCGCGAGCCCAACCCGCACCTGGCCTTCGGCGCCGGCATCCACTTCTGCCTCGGGGCGCCGCTGGCACGGATGGAGCTGCAGATCTCGACCCGAGCCCTCCTCGAACGGCTCGGGCCGATCGAGGTCGTCGACGCGGTGCGGCGACCGACGTTCGTGCTGCGCGGCTACGAGCGGCTCGTCGTCGCGCCGAGCGCAGGACCTGACCGGATCACCGACCGAAGGAGAGAACGACATGGCTGAGCTGACGCCGTACATCTGCGTGGCCGACTCGCGGGCCGCGATCGAGTGGTACCGCGCTCACCTCGACGCGGAGGTCGTCGTCGACCCGATCGTCATGGACGACGGGCACGTCGGGCACTGCGAGCTGGCTGTCGACGGCGCCCGGTGGATGATGTCCGACGCGTTCGAGTCCGCGGGAGTCGCCCCGCCGGACCCGGGCCGTGGCAACGCCGTCACGCTGCACCTCACGGTGAGCGACGTCGACGCCCTCTGCCGCCGGGTGCACGACGCGGGAGCCACCGTCGACCGCGCACCCGAGGACAACCCGCCGATCGGCCGGCTCGCCGTCTTCCACGACCCGTTCGGGCACCGCTGGTTCCTCAACCAGCCCCTGCCCGAGCACGAGCCGGTGCCGGAGTCGCTGCCGGAGTCGCTGCCGGAACCCGACTGACGGCTCACCGGCCGCGTCAGGCCGCGTCAGGCGCGGTCGGCCTCGCGGCCACGCAGCACGAGGAAGCCACCGACCCCGAGCAGCACGACGGTGCCCACGATGGTGAGCAGGATCGGCACGAGGGGCGAGCCCTGGGCGTCGTCGGTGCCGGCGGCGGGCTTGACGTGCACGGTCGCACCGGCCGTGGCGGTCGACCCGTCGAGCCCGATCGCCGCGTGGAAGGAGAACGTGCCGGTGACGGGGTGGCCGTCGTCGGAGGTGACGCGGTAGGACACCGTGTAGTCGCCGCCGGGCGCGTTCGGCGCGAGCGCCTGCGTCACGTCGCGGCCCTCGATCGTCGGGCTGCCGGACGACACGGGTCCCGCCGGCCCGCTGACGGCGACCTGGGTGCCGATCTCGAGCGGGGCCTCGGAGAAGGTGAGCACCACGGTGCCCGGCAGCTGCGTGACGCTCGTGCCGTCGGCGGGGTTCGTGCGCTCGAGGACGTCGTGCGCGAAGGCGGTGGTCGGCACGGCGACGAGGAGTCCGAGGGCGAGCAGCGCGGAGGCGAGACGACGCATGCCGTTCAGGTTACGTCGTGCCCGCGGACGCGCTTCACCGCCCACCGGAAGCCGCCGAAGCCGTCCCGGTCGAGCAGCCGTGCCTCGATGCTCGCCCGCTCGAGCGCGGCGAGGTAGGCGAGCGGGTCGGTCGTCGCGACCGTGTGCGGCGGCGTGGTGCCCGTGAGCCCGAGCGCCTGCAGCGCCTCGCGCTGGTTCAGCACCTCGTCGGCGTCGAGGGTGTCCATCGCGACATGGGCCGTCACGTCGCACGAGCCGTCGGGCACGGGCGTCGTCAGGCGACCGCTGGCGTATGCCGTGAGCGTCCCCCCGGACGGACGTTCCGTCGCCGTGTGGCCGTAGTCGACGGCGATGAGCGTCCCGTCCTCGACCCGGGAGACGAGGTCGGCCCACGCCTCGTCGCGGGCGAGGCCGATCTCGAGGCGGTCGCCCGGCGTGCTCGTGGGCCAGTGGGCCTCGGCCCAGCGCCGGTCGGCGTCGCGGAGCCGGGGGCCGAGCGACTCCACGCCGGTCGTCGGGTCGACGAGCACCTCGCGCAGGACGCCGTCGGTGTCGACCTCGGCGACGGTGCACGGCACGACGTCGAGCCACTCGTGGGCGATGACGAGGGCGTCGCGCAGGCCGGTCAGCTCGGGCGGCAGGACCGAGCCCCCGGGGGAGCGGACCCAGTCCACCCGGTCGTCGAGCCCGTCCGGGCGGTCGACGACGTCGACCGCCACCACCCTCGTGGTGTCGGGGGTGCGCCGAGCGCGGGGCTCGGTCGGGTCCATGGCCTCGACGAGGTGCGTGGCCAGCTCGCCGCGTCCGGCGCCGAGGTCCACGACCACTCGGACGGGGTGCTCGGGGAGTCTGAGCAGGGCCCGGGCCAGGGCCGCGCCCGTCGGACCGTGCGCGGCCGTCGTGAAGTGCGCCGCCGGCCCACCGCGCGTGACGTAGAAACCCTGCCCGGCGGCATACAACGCCGCGTGCCACGCCTCGCGCCAGGGAAGGGGATCCACGACCGCCGACTGTAGGCGATAGCGTGCCGTGGGTGAGCACCCCGCACGAGCGTCCCGCGCGCTTCGACGTCGGCGTCGTGGGCGCCGGTCGCGTCGGCGCCGTCCTCGGAGCCGCCCTCGCACGAGCCGGTCACGTCGTCAGCGGCGTCTCGGCCGTGAGCGAGGAGAGCCGCGAACGGGCGGCCACGCTGCTGCCGGGTGTACCGGTCAAGCCGATCCCCGAGGTCGTCTCGGGTGCCCACCTCGTGGTCCTCGCCGTGCCGGACGACGCCCTCGCCGACCTCGTCGCGGGTCTCAGCACCACGGGCACCTTCACGCCCGGACAGCTCGTCATGCACACGTCGGGAGCGCACGGCATCTCGGTCTTCGAGGCGGCGGCAGGCAGCGACATCGTGCCCCTCGCGATCCACCCGGCGATGACGTTCACCGGCACCGAGCTCGACCTCGACCGGCTCCACGACTGCTGCTTCGGGGTGACGACCCTCGACCTCGCGCGGCCCCTCGGCGAGGCGCTCGTCATCGAGATGGGCGGCGACCCGGTGTGGATCGCCGAGGAGGACCGCGTCACCTACCACGCGGCCCTCGCGCACGGCTCGAACCACCTCGTGACACTGGTGGCCCAGTCGATGCAGCTGCTCGGCGAGGCCGGCGTCGACGACCCGGCGCGCGTGCTCGAACCGCTCCTGACCGCCGCGCTCTCCAACACCCTCCGCCGGGGTGACGCAGCCCTCACCGGTCCGGTCGCGCGCGGCGATGCCGGTACCGTGGCCGGGCACGTCGCGATGCTGCGCAAGGTCGCCCCGGACATTCGCCCGACTTACCTCGCCCTGGCCCGCGCGACGGCGCAGCGAGCGCTGCTCAGCGGACGCCTCCGCGCCTCCGACGCCGGCCCGCTGCTCGAGCTGCTCGCGCACGAGGAGGACCAACCGTGACTGACACCACCGCCACCGGCACGACACCCGGCACGACCACCGGCGAGACCACCGGCGCCGGCGACCACACCGCCGACTCCGCCGTCATCACCGACACGCGCCCCGCGTCGCCCGTGGTGGCGCGGACGAGGGACGAGCTGAACGAGGCCCGGTCGGCGCTCGACGACGACGACGTCGCCGTCGTCATGACGATGGGCGCGCTGCACGAGGGGCACGCGACGCTCATCCACCAGGCACGCAAGACCCACCGCCACGTCGTCGTGACGATCTTCCTCAACCCGCTCCAGTTCGGGCCCAAGGAGGACCTCTCGCGCTACCCGCGCACCTTCGACGCCGACCTCGAGATCTGCACGGCCGCGGGCGTCGACGTCGTCTTCGCCCCGACTCCCGACGTCATCTACCCCGACGGCGACCCGGGCGTCCGCGTCTCCGCCGGCCCGCTCGGTGACGTCCTCGAGGGCCAGTCGCGTCCCGGCCACTTCGACGGCATGCTCACCGTCGTCGGCAAGCTCATGCACCTGACCCGGTGCAGCGCCGCCTACTTCGGGCAGAAGGACGCCCAACAGCTGCTCCTCATCCGCCGGATGTGCCGCGACCTCGACTTCCCGGTGCGGGTCGTGGCGGTGCCGACCGTCCGCGAGCCCGACGGCCTCGCGATGTCGAGCCGCAACACCTACCTCACCGACTCCGACCGCGAGACGGCCCTGTGCCTGTCGGCCGCGCTGCGGGCGGGAGCCGACGCCGCTCCCGAGGGCCCGTCGGCCGTCCGTCGTGCCGCCCGGGCCGTGCTCGTGCGCGAGCCGCTCGCGCTCGTCGACTACCTCGTGCTCGTCCACCCGGACACGCTCGAGGACGTGCCGGAGTGGTATCGCGGCGAGGCTCTCCTCGCCGTGGCGGGCCGAGTGGGTACGACTCGTCTCATCGACAACCTGCCGGTGCTCGTCGGCCCCGGTGGCGGCGCGCTCGAGACCTTCTCCCAGCCCTGAGTCCCCCTCCACCACAGACGATTCCGAGGAACCCTGCCGTGCAGCGCTTCATGCTCCACTCGAAGATCCACCGGGCCACGGTGACGCAGGCCGACCTGCACTACGTCGGCTCCCTGACGATCGACCGCGACCTGCTCGACGCCGCCGACCTGTGGCCGGGCCAGCAGGTCGACGTCGTCGACGTCGACAACGGCAACCGCCTGACGACCTACGCGATCGAGGGCGAGCGCGGCACCGGCATCGTCTGCATCAACGGCGCGGCGGCCCGGCTCATCTCGCCCGGTGACACGGTCATCATCATCGCGTACGCCGCGATGGACGATGCCGAGGCACGCACCTTCGAGCCGCAGGTCGTCTTCGTCGACGACGACAACCGCGTCGTCGAGGTGGGGCACGATGCAGGTGACGTGCCCGACGGCTTCGGTCTGCTGACCTCCGCCGTCACCGGGCGACACCACGAGTACCAGGACTGAGAGGCCAGCCGTATGCCGCAGAGCGGGCTCCCCGACGTGACCGTCCCCCGGCGGCTGCGTGCGCCCGCGCCCGGCTGGACGGCCACCGCCGACGTCATCGTCGTCGGCTCCGGCGTCGCCGGCCTCACGACGGCCCTGCGGCTGAGGCGCCGCGTCGACCGCGTGCTCCTCGTGACCAAGACCGTCCTCGACGAGGGCTCGACGGCCTGGGCGCAGGGCGGCATCGCCGCCGTCATGTCGCCCGAGGACAGTGCCGCCGAGCACATCCACGACACCCTCGTCGCCGGTGTCGGCCTCTGTGACGTCGACGCCGTCGAGGCGCTCGTGCGCGAGGGCACCGACGCCGTCTGGGACCTCATCGCCCTCGGGGCCGAGTTCGACCGTGGCGACACGGGCGGACTGTCCCTGACCCGGGAGGGCGGGCACCACCGCGACCGCATCCTCCATGCCGGTGGTGACGCCACGGGCCGCGAGATCAGCCGCGCCCTCATCGCCGCCCTCGACCGCGTGCGCGACGACCCCGGCATCGAGGTGATCGAGCACGCCCTCGTCGTCGACCTGCTGACCGACGCGGACGCCCGGGTGTGCGGCGTGACGCTCCACGTCATCGGCGAGGGGCAGGTCGACGGGGTCGGCGCGGCCCACGCCCGTGCCGTCGTGCTCGCCACCGGTGGACTCGGCCAGATCTACGCCTCGACGACGAACCCGTCCGTCGCGACCGGAGACGGCATGGCGGCCGCACTGCGGGCCGGCGCCGTGCTCGCCGACCTCGAGTTCGTCCAGTTCCACCCGACGGTCCTGTGGCTCGGCGAGGGCTCGCGCGGCCAGCAGCCGCTCATCTCCGAGGCGGTCCGCGGCGAGGGCGCCTTCCTCGTCGACGAGGCGGGAGAGCGCTTCATGCAGGGCCAGCACCCGCTCGCCGACCTCGCGCCGCGCGACGTCGTGGCCCGCGCCATCATCGCCCGGATGCGCGAGACCGGCACCGACCACGTCTACCTCGACTGCCGCCACCTCGGCGCCGAGTTCCTCGAGCAGCGCTTCCCCTCGATCGTCCAGCGCTGCCGCGAGCTCGGCTTCGACCCTGCGACCCAGCTGCTCCCGGTCGCACCCGCGCAGCACTACGCGAGCGGTGGCGTGCGCACCGACCTGCGCGGCCGCTCCTCGCTCGAGGGCCTCTACGCGTGCGGCGAGACCTCGTGCACCGGCGTCCACGGCGCCAACCGCCTCGCCAGCAACTCGCTCCTCGAGGGGCTCGTCTTCGCGCGCCGCATCGCCGACGACCTCACGGCCCGGCTCGGCGCCGGCGAGCTCCCCGAGACGACGCCCGTCGCACCGGTCGGTGAGCCCGAGCTGATCCGCGGCAAGCGCCGCCTCGACGTGCAGCGCGCCATGACGTCGGGGGCCGGAACGGTGCGCTCAGCCGCGTCGCTCGCCGCGACGCAGGAGACGCTCGCGGCGCTCGCGGCGCGCGCCGTCGCCGACGACGCCGACAAGCAGGGCGGTCCCAAGAGCTGGGAGACGACCAACCTGCTCCACCTCGGGCGCGCGCTGACGTATGCCGCCGCGCTGCGTGACGAGACCCGTGGCGGTCACGTGCGCGAGGACTTCCCGGCCCGCGACGACGCGCACTTCCTGCACCACGTGCACCTCCAGCGATCCGGCTCTGGCGTGCTCGAGGCGACGGTCGTGCCCGTGCCCCGCTCGAACCTCGACGGCCTCGACCTCGACGGCTCGGTGCCGCTCGACGTGCTCGACGAGGACCGCGCGGACGGGGCGCGACCCGCGAACGGGGCTGGACGGCATACGCAACGGGTGGGATCGACGGAGGAGACGCAGTGAGCGGCGACGGACTGAGCGGGTTCCCGCACGAGTGGGCGCGTGAGCTCGTCACGGTCGCGCTCCGTGAGGACCTCGGTCCCGAGGGTGTCGACGTGACGACGCTCGCGACGATCCCCTTCGACCAGACGCGAACGGCCGAGATCGTCGCGCGGGCGCCGGGCGTCGTCGCAGGCGTGCCGGTCATCGGCCTCGTGCTGGGGGCGGTCGCGGAGCAGCTCGGCCGTGACGTGCCGACGGTCGAGGTCGTGGGCGACGACGGCTCGCGGCTGGAGCGCGGCGACGTCATCGCGCGGCTGTCCGGGCCCACCCAGGTGATCCTCGTGGCCGAGCGGACGATCCTCAACATCCTGAGCCGGCTGTCGGGCGTGGCCACCCACACCCGTCGCTGGGCGGACGCGCTCGAGGGCACGTCGACGATGGTCCTCGACACGCGCAAGACGACGCCGGGCATGCGCTGGCTCGAGAAGTACGCCGTGCGCTGCGGCGGCGGCACGAACAAGCGCATGGGTCTCTACGACGTCGCGATGATCAAGGACAACCACAAGCTCGCGGCCGGCTCGGTGGCGGCGGCGTATGCGCTCGTCCGCGGGCGCTTCCCCGACGTCGACGTGCAGGTCGAGGTGACGACGCCGGCCGAGGCGCAGGAGGCCTACGACGCCGGGGCGCGCTTCATCATGTGCGACAACATGAGCGTCGACGTGCTCGGCGAGACGGTCGGCCTGCTCCGCGCCGCCGGCGAGCCCGTCGAGATCGAGGCGACCGGTGGTCTGACGCTCGACGTCGTGCGGGAGTACGCCGGGACCGGGGTCGACTTCGTGTCGGTCGGCGGCCTGACGCACAGCTCACCCATCGTCGACATCGCCCTCGACCTCACCGACTGAACCCGTCGAAAGGCCACGTCGGCGGGCGTAGCCTGCGGGGCAGGAGGGTGCCGTGGGTGTCGTCGACGAGCTGGTGCGCGCCAGAGCCGAGTTCGAGCGCGGTGAGTGGTCGGCCGCCCTCGACCGGTGGTCCGCGGTCGAGCCCGAGGGGCTGACGGCCGACGACCTCGAGTCGTCCGCCGCGGCAGCGCACCTGCTCGGACGCATGACGGACGCCGTCGAACGCTATCGGCGGGCCTTCGACGGCAGGCTTTCCGAGCACGACACCGCAGGGGCCGCTCGGTGCGCCTTCCACCTGTCGATGATCGGCCGCACGAGCGGAGACCACTCTGCGGCAGCTGCGTGGCTCAGCCGCGGTGAGCGCCTCGTCGCGGCACTGCCCGACGGGAGCCTGGAGTCCGGCTACGTCGCGTTCGCGCGGATGTTCACGCACCTCGGTGCGGGTCGCTTCGCGGAGGCCCACGCGTGCGCGCTCGAGGCGACCGAGGCCGGACGACGCCATGACGACGCAGGCCTGCTGGCGACCGGGCTGTGCGCTCAGGGTCGGATGGCCATCTACGGCGACCGCGTGACCGATGGTCTCTCCCTCCTCGACGAGTCGATGCTCGAGGCGACGACCCGGACCCTGGCCCCGGTCATGCTCGGGCACGTGTACTGCACGGCCATCGAGGGCTGTCAGGAGGTCTCCGACCTACGTCGCGTCGTCGAGTGGACGCAGCTGCTGCACCGCTGGTGCACCGACCAGCCAGGCCTCGTGACCTTCACCGGGCAGTGCAGCCTGCACCGCGCCCAAGTGATGCGCGCCCACGGCGCCTGGGACGCCGCGCTCGACGAGCTCACGGCGGCCATCGAGCGCTATCGGCTGGCGAGTGCCACCGACGCCGTCGGGCAGGCCGCCTGCGAACGCGGCGACCTGCTGCGCCTACGCGGCGACCTCGAGGCCGCCGACGCGGCCTACCAGCTGAGTGCGGAGCACGGCTACGACCCACAGCCGGGGTCGGCCCTGCTCTGGCTGGCCCGGGGGAGGACGGCTGCCGCGCTCGCGGCGGTGCGCAGGCTGCTCGGTGAGCCGGGACCGGCGGTGCGACGCAGCCGGATCCTGCCGGCCGCCGTGGACGTCCTGCTTGCCGCGAACGACGTCGACGCAGCCCGGGACGGTGCTCGCGAGCTCGACGGCCTCGCGGAGTCCTTCGGGTCAGAGGTGCTCGCCGCGACGGCGGCCACGGCCTGGGGCCGCGTCGAGCTGGCTGCCGGCGACCCGGCGGGTGCGCTGCCCTACCTGCGCAAGGCGCACCAGGCCTGGGTGCGCCTCGACGTGCCGCACGAGGCCGCGCTCGCCCAGGCGGCCGGCGGGCGGGCGCTCCTCGCGCTGGGCGACGACGAGTCGGCCCGGCGGTCACTGGCGTCGGCGCGCGAGGTGCTCGTGGCGCTCGGGGCCCGACCCGACGTCGACGCGCTCGACCGGCTGGGCTCACCCGGGACGCGACCCGCGGGCCTCACCGAGCGCGAGGTCGAGGTGCTCGGCCTCGTCGCCGAGGGCCGGAGCAACGCCCAGATCGCGACCGCGCTCGTGCTGAGCGACCGGACCGTGGCCCGCCACCTGAGCAACATCTTCACCAAGCTCGACGTCGGGAGCCGCACGGCCGCAGCGGCTTTCGCCTTCGAGCACGACCTCGTACGCCGTCAGCCCTGACCTCGCCGAACCACTGAGAACCGAACCGGTCGAGGCCCTCGACCGGTCCGGCACCGCACCTCCCTGGTGGTCTCACCCGGCAGCGGCGCCCACCTCGATCGGCGTGGTGGGTGCGGCCGACCTCCTGGCGATGTGGGCCGCCACGTGAGCCGCGTCGCGACCGACGCCGGGCAGCACCATCGAGGCGAACGCATACTGGAAGGCGAGTCCGCAGAAGAAGAGGCCGGGCACGTCCGTGGAGACACCGCGGTACTCCCGCGGCCAGCCGTCCTCGCCGATGATGGGGAGGTCGATCCAGTCGAAGCGCTGCTCGAACCCCGTGGCCCAGACGACGTTGGCGACGTCGAGGACCGTCCCGTCGTCGAGGGTCGGGCGTCCGTCGGCCACGCCGGTGACGCGCTGCACCTGGCGCTCGACACCACGCGCGGCGAGGTCTTCCCGCTTGACCCGGAGCATCGGTCCGCCGTGGTGGCGGATCTCGGCCATCATCTTCCGGCCGACCGGGGTCCGGCGCGTCAGCACGTGGCGCCACGCGAAGAGCAGGAAGGGGAACGCCACGTGCACGGCGGGGGTGTCCCAGCGCACGGGGATCTGGCCGCAGTCACGCCCGGCCAGCACGGTACGCCGGCCCTCGGCGAGCTCGTAGGCGATGTCGCAGCCGGAGTGCGAGGCGCCGACGACGAGCACCGACCCCTCGCGCAGCTGGCTGGGCCGCCGGTACTGGCTCGAGTGCAGCTGGAGGATCGACGCGTCGACGTCGGCCGCGAAGGCCGGCACGTGCGGCGCCCGCCCGAAAGTCCCTGTCGCGACGACGACGTTGCGACAGGCGATGCTGCCGCGGTCGGTCGTGACGACGAATCCGTCACCCGCTGGCGCGGCTGCAAGCCGCTCCACCCGCACGCCGAGGCGAACGGGCAGACGGAAGCGGGCGGCATACGACTGGAGGTAGGCCGCGACCTCGTCCTTGCCGGGGAACGACCGGGGGTCGCCCGGGAACGGCATCCCGGGCAGGGAGTCGTGCCGGACGGAGGAGTAGAGCCGGAGCGAGTCGTACTGCTGGCGCCAGCCGTCCCCGACGGCCTCGTTGCGCTCGAGGAGCACGCACTCGCGCCCCCGCTCGGCGAGCTCGTGCGCCATGGCCAGCCCTGCCTGGCCGGCGCCGACGATGACGGTCTCGATGGTCTCCATGGTGTCCTCCCGGTGGTCGATGTCTCGACGGTAGGAAGGGCAGGGCGGTCACCGCGTCGGCAGCGGTGCCCATCCCCGACGCAGGGCATGGGTAGGAATGACCACGCCGGGTCCGGCCTCTCGACGGGTCGGGGGCGGCCCGAGCCGGCCTCTCGACGGGCGTCAGTAGCGTCGGTGCCAGAGGTTGACGGCGTAGTCGACGCCGGTGGCGTCGGGATGCTCGGCGAGGATGAGGTCGGCGTGCTCGGGTGCGAACTCGATGCCGACGACGGCCTCGAAGTCCTCGCGCGAGTCGAAGTCCCACCGGATGTCGAGGCGCTCGCGCTGCCAGCCCTGCCGCTCCCAGAAGCGCTCGACCGCGCGCGGGTCGTAGCCCGGCAGCGCCCGGCGGAACCACTGACCGAACGTCGAGCGGGTCGCGTCGTTGTCGACGACGAACGCCGCTCCGCCCGGCCGCATGACGCGGTCGAGCTCGGCGAGACCGGGCTCGCACCCGGGCCCGAAGAAGTACGCCCACCGTGCGTGCGCCACGTCGAACGACCGGTCGGCCACCCCGATCGCAGCCGCGCCCTCCTCACGGACCGAGACGGACGGCATACTCGAGATGCGTTGTGCCGCAAGCGAAGCGAGCGGTGGGTGTGGCTCGACGCCGACGACCGAGCGTGCATCGCGGGCGAAGAACGGCAGGTGGTAGCCCGTGCCGCACCCGATGTCGACGACGTCGAGACCCAACCAGTCGAGGACCGACCGCATCGCGTCCTCGATGACGTGGGCGCGGTCGACGCCGCGGTTCTCGACCTCGTAGACGTCGGGCGTCTCCCAGATGTTGGGGGAGGGGATGATCCCGGACTCGTCGCTCATGGGTTGCGCTGTGCCTCGATCGTGGCGGGGTGCACGAGCAGCGGCAGCAGCTTGCGCACGCCGCGCGCGCGGACAGCCTTGACCTGGGCGAGGTGCGCCTCGGCGCGGATCGCCAGCTCGGCGTAGGCGAGCGGTCCCATGAGCTCGGTGAGCTCGGGCGCGTTGGAGCGGTAGACCGGCTCGCGGCCGACGTGCGCCTCGGAGTTGCCGGAGCAGTACCAGTCGAGGTCGTGGCCGCCGGGGCCCCAGCCGCGGCGGTCGTACTCGGTGATCGTCACCTCGAGGTAGCTCGAGTCGTCGGGCAGCTCGACGGTGCGGAAGGTGCGGCGGATCGGCAGCTGCCAGCACACGTCGGGCTTGAGGGTGTGCGGCTCGACGCCCGTGAGGACCGCGTGCTGGTGCAGCGCGCACCCGGCGCCTGCCGGGAAGCCGGGTCGGTTGAGGAAGATGCAGGCGCCGTCGACGACCTTGGTCTTGCGCGCGCCGTCCTCCTTCTCGGTCCAGTCGTCCTTGCTCCCCGTGGCGCGGCCGACCGAGTGGTACTCCCACTCGTCCTCGCCGAGGTCCTCGACAGCCTTGGCGACGCGCTTCCAGTCGTCCTTCTCGGTGAAGTGGGCGCCGAGGGTGCAGCACCCGTCGTCTGGCCGGCCGGCGTAGATGCCCTGGCAGCCGCTGCCGAAGATGCACGTCCAGCTGCTCGTCAGCCAGGTCAGGTCACACCGGTAGCGCTGGTTCGTGTCGGCGGGGTCGGTGAACTCGACCCAGACGCGGGGGAGGTCCAGAGGTGCTTCAGCCACCGGCTCACCCTATGCCGCCGACGTTTCCACCGCGCCGACGACGCCCACCCCGTGGATGGTGCGTCGCGAGCGGGCCCTGCGTGCGTATGCCGTGTGCTTCCCCGGGTGCGGGCGGCGGCGTACGCTGACCGTGGCGTCCAGGTCGCCACCGGTGCGCGGGAAGGGGCTCAGCCTCCCTGGGGCACGGCAGCAATGCGGTCCGACCTCCTTTCGGCCCGACGAGCGCACGCGGGCACGACGAGAGGAGGCCGTCATGGCCCTGTCCCTGCCCGCCAACCCCGACCTCGAGCACCTGCGGCGCGATGCACGCAGCCTGCAGCGCGCCGTCCGGTCCGCCCAACCGGTCGCACTGAGCCTGGTGTCCCGATTTCATCCCGAGGGGCTGCCCGCCGAGACGGCGTCTTTCGCCCTGGCCGACGCGCAGCTCGTCGTGGCGCGACGGCTCGGCTTCGCGAGCTGGCCGCGGCTTCGCGCGTACCTCGCCGCGGCCGCGGACCTGAGCCGCGACCCCGCCGCTCTCGACCCGGCGCCGGAGGCATCGACCGCAGTCGACGCCGGCGAGTTCGCGTCTCTCGCAGCGGCGCTCGCGTGTCTGACGTACACCGAGCGTGACGAGCCCGAGCGCTGGTCCCGTGCAGCGCGGCTGCTCGCGGACGATCCGGAACTCGTGAACCGCGACGTCTTCGTCGCGGCGGCCGCCGGCGACGCGGAGGCCCTGCGATCGCACGTCGCCGCAGACCGCGGAGCGGCGACCCGAGAGGGCGGCCCCTTCCGATGGCCGCCCCTGCTCTACGTCGTCTACTCGCGGATGCCGCAGGGCGACGCGGTCTCCTCTGTGCGGGTGCTGCTCGATGCCGGGGCCGACCCCGACAGCGGCTACCTCTGGCAGGGGCTGCCCACCGCCTTCACCGCGCTGACCGGCGTCTTCGGTGAGGGCGAGCAGGGGCCGGGCCGCCAGCCCCGGCACCCGCAGTGGCGGGCGCTCGGCGAGCTGCTCCTCGAGCGCGGCGCCGACCCCAACGACCGGCAGGCGCTCTACAACCGGATGTTCAACCGCGACGACAGCCACCTCGAGCTGCTCCTCGAGCACGGGCTCGGCCGGCCCTCCTCCGACGTCTGGGCCCGCCGCACGGGCGAGCCCGCCGAGACCCTCGAGGAGATGGTCGCTCGTCAGGTCGACTGGGCGCGCGCCCATGGTTTCGTCGACCGCCTCGAGCTCCTCGTCGCCCACGGTCTGGCGACAGAGGGCTCCGAGCACCTTGCACCGGGCGATGTCGTGGGCGACGGCATCCCGGTCACCGGCCCGTGGCCGGGTGACCCGAGGGTGCCTGACATCCACCGAGCGGCCACGCCCGAAGCCGTCCGCGCCGCCGTCGCCGCCGGTGCTCGCGTCGATAGCCTCCGCGACGGGCGCACGGCTCTGCACCGGGCGGCGTTCATGGACGACGTCGATCTCGTCACCGCGCTGCTCGAGGTCGGCGCCGACCCGACCGTCGTCGACGCGATGCACGGCACGACGCCCTACCGCTGGGCGCTCTGGGCCAGGGGCGAGCGGGCCGCGGCGGTGCTGCGCGACGCCGCCGGACGGCATACGCCAGGGGTCGACGCGGGCGAGGACTAGCGTGTGGGCATGACGTCGAGAGCCGGCAGCGAGACGACGCCGAAGGGGCGCGGACGCCGTCCCGGCGGCACCGACACGCGCGCGGTGATCGTCGACGCCGCTCGAAAGTCGTTCGCGGCCAAGGGATACGACAAGGCGAGCATGCGCGGGATCGCCCGTGAGGCCGGCGTCGACCCTGCGCTCGTGCACCACTACTTCGAGGGCAAGGCGGGCCTCTTCGCGGCCACGCTCGACGTGCCGGTCGACCCGGCCGAGCTCATCGCGCGCATCACGTCGGGTGACGTCGACCGGCTCGGGTGGCGGATCGTCGAGACCTTCCTGACGGTCTGGGAGCCGCCGGAGCGGCGTGACGCCCTCGTGGCGCTCGTCCGGTCGAGCATGACGAGCGAGGAGGCCGCGCGCATGCTGCGGGAGTTCCTCGGGCGCGAGGTCTTCGGCCGCATCGCCGCGAGCACCGGGGCCTCGGACCCGCAGCTGCGCGGGGCCCTGGCCGCGTCGCAGATGATCGGGCTCGTCGTGGCGCGCTACGTCATCCGGGTGCCGGCGCTGGCCGACGCGACGCGCGAGCAGCTCGTCGAGCGCATCGGACCCGTCCTCCAGCACCATCTCGTGGACAGGGTGCCCGAGCAGGAGTAGATTTCATCACATGATGAATAACAGTGGTCCGGCGGTCGCCGTGAGCGGCCTGCAGGCCGTGCGCGGGAAGCGGCGGGTCATCCCGGGCCTCGACCTCGAGATCCCCGCTGGCCAGGTGGTCGGCCTGCTCGGGCCGTCCGGCTCGGGCAAGTCGACGCTCATGCGCTGCATCGTCGGCGTGCAGATCCTCGAGTCGGGCACCGTCACGGTCCTCGGCCATCCGGCGGGCTCGCCCACGCTGCGCGACCGCGTCGGCTACGTCACGCAGAGTCCCAGCGTCTATGCCGACCTCAGCGTCCGCGACAACGTCACCTACTTCGGTCGGGCCATCGGTCTGCGCGGCGCCTCCCTGCGCGAGGCCGTCGACCGCACCCTCGCCGAGGTGGACCTCGTGTCCTACGCCGACCAGCTCGTCCAGGACCTCTCGGGTGGTCAGGAGTCCCGCGTCTCCCTCGCCGCCGCGCTCGTCGGCCGGCCGAGCCTGCTCGTGCTCGACGAGCCCACCGTCGGCCTCGACCCGGTCCTGCGCCGTGACCTGTGGGACCTCTTCCGCCACCTCGCCGACCGCGGACACTCGCTCGTCGTGTCGAGCCACGTCATGGACGAGGCGACGCGCTGCGACCGGCTCGTGCTGCTCCGCGAGGGTCGCGTCCTCGCCGACGTCACGCCTGCCGAGCTGCTCCAGCAGACGGGCGCCGTCGATGCCGACGCCGCCTTCCTCGCCCTCATCGACGCCGAGACCGCCCGGTCCGGAGAGAGGAGCTCGTCGTGAACGCCGGACTCACCGCGGCCACCTCCGGCCGCGTCCTGCGCCAGGTGCGCACCGACCACCGCACCATCGGCCTCATCATCGTCGTGCCGTGCGTCCTGCTCGGCCTGCTCGCGTGGATCTACACCGGCACGCCCGTCTTCGACGCGATCGGCCCGGCCCTGCTCGGCGTCTTCCCGATGGTCGTGATGTTCATCGTCACCTCCGTCGCGACCTTGCGTGAGCGCCAGTCCGGCACGCTCGAGCGTCTCCTGACCACGCCCATGGGCAAGGGTGACTTCATGCTCGGGTATGCCGGTGCCTTCGGAGCGCTCGCCGTCGTGCAGGCTGTGATCGCAACGGGATTCGCGGTCTGGGTGTGCGGTCTCGGCGTTGCCGGGCCGGTGTGGCTGCTCGTCGTCGTCGCGGTGTTCGACGCCGTCCTCGGCACGGCGCTGGGCCTGCTCGCGAGCGGCTTCGCGCGCACCGAGTTCCAGGCGGTGCAGTTCATGCCCGCCTTCCTCCTGCCGCAGTTCCTGCTCTGCGGGCTGCTCATCCCGCGCGACCAGCTGCCGACCGTCCTCGAGTGGGTCAGCAACGTCCTGCCGCTCTCCTACGCCGTCGATGCGATGAAGGAGATCGCGCGCAATGCCGACCCTGTGACCGCGGTGCTCGGCGACCTCGGCATCGTCGCGGCCTTCATCGCCGGAGCCCTCGCCCTCGCCTCGCTCACGCTGAGCCGCCGCTCCGCCTGACGGCATACGCCCCCTCGGTCGACGGAAGACGCCCCCTCGGCCACGACCGAACGCCGCGTTCGGTCGCGAACTCAGTGTTCTGCCAGCGCGTTCGCCGTCGAACGCCGCGTTCGGCGGGGGAGGGCCGAGGGTGAGGGCGCGGCCGGCCCCGGCACTAGGGTTGGGGCATGCGCCTGGGCGTCATCGACATCGGGTCCAACACGGTCCACCTGCTCGTCGTCGACGCACACCCCGGCGCGCAGCCGCTGCCTGCCTTCTCGCACAAGACCGAGCTGCGCCTCTCGGAGAGCCTCGAGGCCGACGGCCGGGTCAGCGACGCGACGGCCGACCGGCTCGTCGCCTTCATCCGCGAGTGCCTCGACGTCGCGGAGGACCAGGGCGTCAGCGACCTCTTCGCCTTCGCGACGTCGGCGCTGCGCGAGTCGCCGAACGGCGAGGCGATCATCGAGCGGGTGCGCACCGAGACCGGCGTCGAGCTCGAGGCCCTGAGCGGCGCGGACGAGGCGCGGATGACGTTCCTCGCCGTGCGTCGCTGGTTCGGCTGGTCGAGCGGGCGCCTGCTCGTCGTCGACATCGGCGGCGGCTCGCTCGAGCTGGCGTGCGGTCTCGACGAGGAGCCCGACGTGGCCCTCAGCCTGCCGCTGGGTGCCGGACGCCTGACCCGCGAGCGGCTGCCCGGTGACCCGCCCTCGGAGCTGGCCGCTCGCGAGCTGCGCGCACACGTCCGGTCGAGCCTCGCCGAGCACGTGCGACCGCTGCTGACGTCCGGGAGCCCCGACCGAGCGGTCGGGACCTCCAAGACGATGCGCTCGCTCGCCCGCATCGCGGGTGCCGCGCCGCGCGCCGAGGGCCCGTTCGTGCCGCGGACGCTCTCGCGCGACGACCTCCACGAGATCGTGGCTCGCGTCGGACGGCTCGACACCGCCGCACGCTCGAACCTGCCCGGGGTCTCCGAGGGTCGCGCCCGCCAGCTCTACGCGGGGGCGCTCGTTGCCGAGGCCGCGCTCGACCTGCTCCAGGTCGAGCAGCTCGACATCTGCCCGTGGGCCCTGCGCGAGGGCCTCATCCTCCGTCGCCTCGACCACCTGACGTCGTGACGCACCGGATCCACAGCGGACGCACGGCCCGGCCCGAACCCGCCCCGGGTGCGTGGCGCAGAATGGCCGCATGACCATCCGGGTCGCACTGTCGACCGCCTCGCTCTACCCCGACAACGCGGCGACCGCCTTCGCGACCGCGGCGCGGCTCGGCTACGACGCGATCGAGGTCATGGTCTGGACCGACCCCGTGACGCAGGAGGCCGGTGCCCTGCGGGCGCTGTCGGAGCTGCACGCCCTGCCGATCGTCTCCGTCCACGCGCCGACCCTGCTGCTGACCCAGCGCGTGTGGGGGACCGACCCGTGGGGCAAGGTCGACCGCTCCATCGACCTCGCGCTCGAGGTGGGTGCCGGCACCGTCGTGCTGCACCCTCCCTTCCGCTGGCAGCGGGAGTATGCCGCCGGGTTCGTCGACGGGGTGGCGCTGCGTGAGCACGAGTCGGGGATCAGGCTCGCGGTGGAGAACATGTATCCGTGGCGCACGGCGCGGCGCGAGGTCATGGCCTACCTCCCGCACTGGGACCCGGTGGGCCAGCCCTACGACAACGTGACGCTCGACCTCTCGCACACGGCGACCGCCGGCTCCGACGCGCTGCTCATGGCGCAGTCGCTCGGGTCGCGACTCGCGCACCTGCACCTCGCCGACGGACTCGGCTCGTTCCTCGACGAGCACCTCGTCCCCGGGCGCGGTGGCGAGCCGTGCGGAGCCGTGCTCGAGCACCTCGCCGACAGCGGCTGGGGCGGCGACGTCGTCGTCGAGGTGTCGACGCGCAAGGTGGGGCGGGACCAGCGCGAGGTCGATCTCGCCGAGGCGCTGGCCTTCGCCCGGCTCTCCCTCGTCCCGACCCGAGGCGCCAGCCGCATCTGACCGCCTCCACCCGGCAACACACCGTGCAGGTAACAACCCACCGCGATCCGATCCCGGTGGGTTGTGACCTGCTCGGTGTGTTGCCCGGAAGGGGCCTCTCCGGGGACGTCGGGAGGATCAGGCGGTCGCGGGGCGCCAGCCACGAGGGCGCACCGAGACCATGTCGACGCTCGCGTCAGGGCCGGCGTCGATGGCCAGGCGCGCGGCCCGGACGACCGAGGAGACGTCGAGGTAGGAGCCCGGGTCGTACTCGGCGCCCTCGAACTCGACGAGTTCGCGCTGCATGTCGGTGTCGACCCGGCCGGGGTGGAGCGAGGTGACGCGGACGCCGTGCTCGCGCTCCTCCTGCCGCAGCGAGTCGGTGAGCGCTCGGAGGGCGAACTTCGAGGCGCAGTAGGCGCCCGAGGCAGGGGTCGCCGTCAGGCCGGAGCCCGAGTTCACGGTGACGACGAGGCCGTGGGCGACGCGCAGGGCAGGCAGGAGCGCTCGGGTGACGGCAGCGACGGCGACGACGTTGACGGTCATCGAGTCGGCCCAGTCCTGCACGGGCGAGCCGGCGACGGTGCCGTTGCGCAGGACGCCGGCCGAGTGGACGAGCACGTCGACCCGAGGCAGGCGTGGGAGGAGCGCCGCGAGGGCGGTGTCGAGCGACCCGCCGGGGGAGCAGTCGGCGAGGTCGGCGACGAGCCCCTCGGCGGACGGGAGCGAGGCGACGACCTCCGCGACCGACTCGGCGCTGCGCCCGCCGACGACGAGGTGGTGCGTCGGGGCGAGGTCGCGCACGAGGGCGAGCCCGATGCCGCGCGTGCCGCCGGTGACGACCGCGACCGGCCGCCGGTCCGGGTCGGTGGCGGGAGCGGGGGCGTCAGGCGGGGGCGCAGAACTCATCCCGCCACCCTACGAGCGCCACCCCGCCCTCACTCGAGTGAGCGCTCAGTCCCATTCGAGGGAGCGCTCCGTCCCACGATCCGCGGGGCTGGTGTGGCGGGCTGCTCACTCGACTGTTGCGGGGCGCTCACTCGACGGGGACGGTGGGGGCGCTCACTCGAGTGTGGTGGGGGCCGGCATACGGCTCGGTCGGGCAGGCGCGGGCTCAGGCGAGGCCGAGGGCCTGGGCTTCCTCCCAGAGGTCGTCGCGGACCCGCGGGTGGGCGCAGTTCTCGATGATGTCGTGGCACTGGTCCGTCTCGCTGCGACCCCACAGCGGCGCCACCCCTTGCTCGGTGACGATCGCGCTCTGCTGGAAGCTCGTGACCGGCTCGTCGAGCAGCGGCACGATCGTCGACACGTCGGCGCGGGGGTGCCACGAGCGGAGCGCGATGAACGACTGGCCGCCCGCGGAGTGCAGCGCGCCGACGATGAAGTCGGTCTGCCCGCCGAAGCCGGAGTGGATGCGCGCGTTGATGCGCGAGGCGTTGGCCTGGCCGAAGAGGTCGACCTCGAGGGCGGTGTTGACCGAGGTCATCTGCCGCTGCGAGGCGATGAGGCCGGGGTCGTTCGTCTTCTCGGTGCGCATCATCCGCACGCGTGGGTTGCCGTCGAGCCACGCGTAGAGGTCGGTCGAGCCGAAGCTGAACGACGTGACGAGCGGGTGGTCCGGGTCGAGGGCGCCGGCCTCGTCGAGGGCGAGCACGCCGTCGGAGAACATCTCCGTCCACATCCGGATGCCGCGGCGCGAGGTCAGCGCGGACAGCGTCGCGTCGGGCACCGCGCCGATGCCGAGCTGCATCGTCGCGCCGTCCTGGACCATGGCCGCCACGCGCTCGCCGATGAGCCGGCTCTCGGGGTCGGGCTCGGTCGCTGCGTGCGAGGGCAGCGGTGCGTCGACCTCGACGACGAGGTCGACGTGCTCGAGCGGCACCTGGGCGTCGCCGAACGTGTAGGGCATCTGCGGGTTGACGACCGCGACGACGAGCCCGCCCCGGGCCCGGCACGCCTCGAGGGCCGCGGGCAGGACGTTGACCTCGAGTCCCATGCTGACCTGGCCGTTGCGCGGCGGCGCGCAGTGGAGCAGCACGGCGTCCGGCGGCAGCGCCCGGCCGTAGAGCAGCGGCACGAGCGACAGGCGCGAGGGCACGTAGCGCAGCCGGGGGTGCCGACGCATACCCGGTCCGACGAAGCACGTCTCGACGGTCACGCCGTCGCGGTCGGGCAGCCCGGCGGGAGCGTTGAGCGCGTGGAGCACGTAGCTCGGCTGGGCCGCGTCGAGCGCCCGGACCGCCTCCCAGGGGACCGCCATGTTGCCGCTGACGACGACACGGGGGTTCTCCGGGAGCGCTCGAAGCCGCTGGGTGAGCTCGTCGATCGTCGCCGTCCGCACTCCTTCATCCTCGCGCAGCGCGCGCCACCGCGAGGGCGTATGCCGTCCGGCGTGACGAACGTCGCCCCGACCCTTCGCGCGTGGCGGGGGTCGGGGCGGTCGGCGACGGGGCGGAGCCGGCGGGTCAGCTGGCCTTCTTGGTGGCCGCCTTCTTCGCCGTGGTCTTGGCCGTCGACTTCTTGGCCGTCGTCTTCTTCGCCGCGCTCTTCTGCGTCGTGGCCTTCGTGGCCGTGGCCTTCGCAGCGGTCTTCTTCGCGGGCTTCTCGGAGTCGGAGTCGGCGTCGGAGGCGCTCGAGCCGCCGGTCTTGGCGGCCTTGGCCTTGTCGACGCTGCGCTGCAGGGCCGCGAGCAGGTCGACGACCTCGGTCTCCTCGCCCTTGGCCTCGGGCATCTCGGTGATGTCGCCGCCCTCGATCTTCGTCGCGACGAGCTGGGTCACGGCCTCGGAGTAGTCGTCCTCGAACTCGTCGGGCTCGTAGTCGCCCGACAGCGAGTCGACGAGCGACGACGCCATGGCGAGCTCCTTGGCCGTCGCGTGCGTCTCCTCCGAGAGGGACTCGAACTCGGGGGCGCGGACCTCGTCGGCCCACAGCAGCGTCTGGAGCACGATGACGCCGTCGCGCACGCGGAGCACGGCGAGCGTCATCCGGGTGCGCACCGACACGGTGACGAGCGCCATCCGGTCGGCCTTCTCGAGCGCGTCGCGGAGCAGCACGTAGGGCTTGAGGCCCGTCTTGTCGGGCTCGAGGTAGTAGCTCTTGTCGAAGAGCAGCGGGTCGATCTGCTCGGACGGCACGAACTTCTCGATCGAGATCTCCTTCGTCGACCGCGTCGGAAGGCTCTTGAGGTCCTCGTCGGTCAGCACGACCATCTGCCCGTCGGCGGCCTCGTAGCCCTTGGCGATGTCGGAGTAGGGCACCTCCTCGCCGTCGATCGAGCAGACGCGTTGGTACTTGATGCGGCCGCCGTCCTTCTCGTGGACCTGCCGGAACTGCACGTCGTGGTTCTCGGTCGCCGAAAAGAGTCGGACCGGCACATTGACGAGGCCGAACGACACGGCGCCTTTCCAGATGGCTCGCATGAGAACAAGAATGCACCCATGCGCCCCATGCTCGCGACGCCGACGACGACGATTCCGGTCGGCGACCGCTGGCAGCACGAGGTCAAGTGGGACGGCATGCGGGTGCTGGCCGACGTCGTGGACGGCGAGATGCGCCTCTTCTCCCGCACGGAACGCGACGTCACCGTCGCGTTCCCGGAGCTGCGCGGGCTCGCGAACGAGTACGCCGACATGCTGCTGGACGGCGAGATCGTCTCGATGCGCGACGGCGTGCCGTCGTTCGCCGCGATGGCCGAGCGGTTCCACGTCACCGACGCCCGCCGGGCCGCGATGCTCGCCGAGGCTGCGCCGGTCACCTTGATGACCTTCGACCTGCTGCGGCTCTACGGAGTCGACCTCATGCCGCGCACGTGGACCGACCGGCGCGCCACGCTCGAGCGACTCGAGCTCGCCGCCGCGCGCTGGCAGACGCCGCCGACGTTCGCCGACGGGACGACGCTGCACGCCGCGACGAAGGAGCAGGGCCTCGAGGGCATCGTGTCCAAGCGCGTCGACTCCGTCTACGTGCCCGGGCTCCGCTCTCCCCACTGGCTCAAGTCGCCCCACCGCGGCACCGTCTCGGTCGTCATCGGCGGCTGGCGGCCCGAGGCCACGCAGACCGTGTCGAACCGTCTCGGTGCCGTCCTCGTCGGGGTCCCCGGGCCGGGCGGCCTGCGCTATCTAGGGCGCGTCGGGTCCGGCTTGGCCGGCAAGACGGGGCAGGCCCTCATGCGCGACCTCCAGGCTCTCACGTCGGCCGAGTCGCCCTTCGCCACAGACGTCCCCGCCGAGGACTCGAACGGCGCGACGTGGGTTCACCCGGTGCTTGTGGCCGACGTGCAGTCGCTGGGACTCAGCGCTCAGGGGAGACTGCGCCAGCCGGCATACAAGGGCCTGCGCAGCGACCTCACGCCCGGTGACGTCGACGACCACGGGGACGGTGAGTGATGGCGTACGTGCCGACCAAGGTGACCGTCGAGGTCGACGGCCGACGGATGAAGCTGTCGAGCCTCGAGAAGGTGATGTACCCGAGGGCCGGCACGACCAAGGCCCAGGTCATCGACTACTACGCGCGCATCGCGCCGGTGATCCTTCCCCACCTCCGCGACCGCGCAGTGACGCGGATCCGCTTCCCGCACGGGGTCGGCGACATGCAGTTCTTCGAGAAGAACATCCCGGCCGGCACGCCCGCGTGGATCCGGCGCGCTGGGCGCGACCCCGTCTTCCCGCTCATCGACGACCTCGCCGGGCTGACGTTCTTCGCCAACCTCAACTCGCTCGAGCTCCACGTGCACCAGTGGCGCTACGAGGGGGAGGGGCGTGATGCCGTGCCGCGGGGCCCCGACCGGCTCGTCATCGACCTCGACCCCGGGCCGGGTACCGGTCTGCGCGAGTGCGCCCGCGTCGCGCTCGTCGTGCGCGAACGTCTCGGCCGCATCGGGCTCGACACCGTCCCGGTCACGAGTGGCAGCAAGGGACTCCAGCTGTATGCCGTCCTGCCCGGCGCGCACACGAGCGACGAGATCCGCGACACCGTCCAGCAGCTCGCGCAGGAGCTGACCAAGGCCCACCCCGACCTCGTCGTGTGGAAGATGGCCAAGGAGCTGCGCCCGGGCAAGATCTTCCTCGACTGGAGCCAGAACGTCGCCGCCAAGACGACGGTCTGTCCCTACTCCCTGCGCGGCCGTGACCGCCCGACCGTGGCGGCGCCCCGGTCGTGGGACGAGATCGAGGCGGGCGCCGACGGCGGCGAGCTCGAGCAGCTGACCGCCGACGAGGTGCTCGACCGCGTGGCCCGGGACGGCGACCTGGCAGCCGAGATCACGGGCTGACCGCTGCGGTGGGCGAGCCGGGAGGCGAGGGGGCCCGCTCGCGCGAGGCCGTGACGGCATACGCCCTCCCCATGGCGTGCGAGAGGGCCCGGCACGTCGGAGTGCCGGGCCCTCTCGGTTGCGTCGCCGACCGGGGTCAGTGCGCCTTGTCGTAGGCCGCCTGGACGTCGGCCGAGATGCGGCCCCGGTCCGAGACGGTGTGGCCGTTGGCGCGGGCCCACTCACGGACCGCGCCGAGGTCGCTGCGCTTGGCCGAGGCGGCGCCCGCGCGACGACGCGAGGCGGCCTTGGCCGAACCCGCCCGACGTGCGTGACCGGTCCACGTCGCGAGGTCGTCGCGAAGCTTGCGGGCATTCTTGTCGGACAGGTCGATCTCGTAGGTGACGCCATCGAGCGCGAAGGTCACCGTCTCGGCAGCCTTTCCACCGTCGATGTCATCGATCAACACCACTTCGACACGCTGAGCCATGTTTCTCCATCTGAAGTTGTTCGCTAATTCGGAGGGGATTCCGCGAATACGCGACTCGCGGGGCACGATCAATTTAGCGCGAAGACTCCGTAAATGCATTTCCATCGAAACAATGGCGCGGTCGACCGCTAAAGAGATGCACCGACGCGTGCAGGAATGACGGAAAGGCGGTGTTCCTGCCGTGGCGGGTCCTTTGTCGACGCGCGGTCGTCGACACGCGCTCGACGCTCGGCGCTCCGGGGCTCAGCGCTCCGTCGTCGGGGTGGCCTCGGCGCCCGGCGCGGCGGCCTGCGACGCCTCGTTCGCGGCAGCCTCGCGGCGGTCGTGCTCGGCCTCCCACCTGGCCTGGGCGAGGCGCTCGCGACGGTCTCCCTCGAGGATGCTCTTGATGACGAAGTAGAAGAGCGCGCCCACACCGACCGTCGGGACGATGGCGAGCAGATAGGGCATGACCGATTCCATGCCGACATTTTCTCACGGCGCCACGGCCGCCCCTCACGAGCGCTGTCGCACCGCCACCGTACGGTCGTGCCATGGCTACGAGGACGACGACCCGACGCACCCCCGGCTTCCGCTGCGGTGAGTGCGGGTGGACCACCGCCAAGTGGGTCGGTCGGTGCGGCGAGTGCCAGGCGTGGGGCACCGTGGCCGAGACGGGTGCGCCCACGGCCGCCCGCACCACGGCGGCCTCCGTCGTCACCCCGGCCCTGCGCATCGCCGACGTCGACGTGACCCGGGCGGCCGCGCGACCCACCGGCGTGGCGGAGTTCGACCGCGTGCTCGGCGGTGGCCTCGTCCCCGGCGGGGTCGTCCTCGTCGCGGGGGAGCCCGGCGTCGGCAAGTCGACGCTGCTGCTCGACGTCGCCGCCCGGGCGGCCCGGTCGGGCTCCGAGGTCCTCTACATCAGCGGCGAGGAGTCGGCCGCGCAGGTGCGCACGCGCGCCGAACGCATCTCGGCGATGGCCGACACGCTCTACCTCGCAGCCGAGACCGACCTCGCGACCGTGCTCGGCCACGTCGAGGCCCGCTCGCCGGGCCTGCTCGTCGTCGACTCCGTCCAGACCATCGCGAGTGCCGACGTCGAGGGCCAGGCCGGCAACGTCTCGCAGGTCCGCGAGGTCGCCGGTGCCCTCATCGCGGCGGCCAAGGCGCGAGGCACCGCCGTGCTCCTCGTCGGCCACGTGACCAAGGACGGCTCGATCGCCGGCCCCCGGGTCCTCGAGCACCTCGTCGACGTCGTCATCCAGTTCGAGGGCGACCGGCACTCGCGGCTGCGCCTCGTACGCGCCGTCAAGAACCGCTTCGGCCCCACCGACGAGGTCGGGTGCTTCGACCTGTCCGACGTCGGCATCACCGGGCTGGCCGACCCGAGCGGGCTCTTCCTGTCGACGCGTGACCACGCGGTGCCTGGCACGTGCGTCACCGTCACCCTCGAGGGTCGCCGACCGCTCGTCGCCGAGGTGCAGGCGCTCGTCGCACCGTCCACGCTGCCGTCGCCGCGACGCACCTCGAGCGGTCTGGACGCCTCGCGGCTCGCGATGATCATCGCCGTCCTCGACAAGCGGGCCGGGGCGCCGGTCGGCTCGCGCGACATCTTCGCGGCAACCGTCGGAGGGGTGCGCATCACCGAGCCCGCTGCCGACCTCGCCATCGTCTGCGCCGTCGCGTCGTCCGTCATCGACAAGCCCCTCGCCAGCGACGTCGTCGCCTTCGGCGAGGTCGGCCTCGCCGGCGAGGTCCGTCGGGTGACCGGTCTGGACCGCCGTCTCGCCGAGGCGGCCCGCCTCGGATTCCGCCACGCCCTCGTGCCCGCGGGCAGCCTGTCCGACTCCTCCGTGCCCGCCGGGATCCGTGCCGTCGAGGTCGCCGACGTCCCACGGGCCATCGAGGCGATGGGACGCCTCGCCGGTGGACGGTCAACGAGCGCACCGGCCGTCGGCACCGTCTAGACTGCGACCGACCGGGGTGGACGCGCTCGGCGCCCCCATTGCGAACAGGGAAGTGATGGACCGGAACGACGAGCTGCTGCTGCGTGCGGCCCTCGCCGCCGTGGCACCCGGAACGGAGCTGCGCGACAGCCTCGAACGCATCCTCCGTGGACGCACCGGAGCCCTCATCGTGCTCGGCTTCGACCGCGTGGTCGACTCGATCTGCACGGGCGGCTTCGTGCTCGACATGGAGTTCTCGGCGACCCGCGTGCGCGAGCTGTGCAAGATGGACGGCGCCGTCGTGCTCGACCGCGAGGGCACCCGCATCCTGCGCGCCGCCACCCAGCTCGTGCCCGACTCCCGCATCGAGACCACCGAGTCCGGCACGCGTCACCGCACGGCCGAGCGCGTGGCCAAGCAGACGGGCTTCCCCGTCATCTCCGTCAGCCAGTCGATGGGCGTCGTCGCGCTCTACGTCGGCGACCTCCGGCACGTCATCGAGGGCTCGCCCACGACGCTCTCGCGCGCCGACCAGGCCCTCCAGACCCTCGAGCGCTACAAGGCCCGCCTCGACGAGGTCACCGGCACGCTGTCCGCGCTCGAGATCGAGGACCTCGTCACCATCCGCGACGTCACCGCCGTGCTCCAGCGCCTCGAGATGGTGCGGCGCATCTCGGCCGAGATCCAGGACTACGTCGTCGAGCTCGGCACCGACGGTCGCCTCCTCAGCCTCCAGCTCGAGGAGCTCGTCGGCGGGCTCGGCAACGACCGCGAGCTCGTCATCCGCGACTACCTCCCGGCGACCAAGTCGGGCCTCACAGTCGCCGACGCGCTCGCCAACCTCCAGGCCCTCAACTCCGTCGAGCTGCTCGACCTCGCGGCAGGTGCCCGCGCCGTCGGCTTCTCGGTCGTCGGCGACAGCCTCGACGCCCCAGTGTCGCCGCAGGGCTACCGCCTCCTGACCAAGGTGCCGCGCCTGCCCACCGCGATCGTCGACCGGCTCGTGTCGCACTTCGAGTCGCTCCAGCGCCTGCTCGCCGCCGGCATCGAGGACCTCATGCTCGTCGAGGGCGTCGGTGAGGGCCGTGCCCGCGCCGTGCGCGAGGGCCTGTCGCGGCTCGCCGAGTCGAGCATCCTCGAGCGCTACGTCTGACCGGCTCCGCCGCCGCATCGTTCCGTATGCCGTCCCGCGAGGTCCCGCTGTCGCTGCTCCACGAGCGCGTCAACGCCTGGTACGCCGAGTCCGGGCGCAAGGAGCTGCCGTGGCGGGCGCCGGACGCCAGCCCATGGGGCGTCTTCCTCTCCGAGGTGATGTCGCAGCAGACCCCGCTCGCCCGCGTCGAGCCGATCTGGCGCGAGTGGATGGAGCGGTGGCCGACACCGGCCGACCTCGCGGCCGCTGCGCCGGGTGACGCGGTGCGCGCCTGGGGGCGGCTCGGCTACCCCCGGCGCGCTCTGCGGCTGCACGAGGCGGCCCGGGTCATGGTCGAGCGTCACGGTGGCGAGGTGCCGAACACACCGGAGGGCCTGTTGGCGCTCCCCGGGGTCGGTGCCTACACGGCTGCCGCCGTGTCGTGCTTCGCCTTCGGCATCCCCGAGGTCGTCGTCGACACGAACGTCCGGCGCGTGCTGGCCCGCACGGTCGAGGGCAAGGCCTTCCCGAACCTCACGCTCAACCGCGCCGAGGCCCTACTCGCCGCCGACTCGATGCCGGCGGACCGCGGTGCCGCGAACACGTGGAACGTCGCCGTGATGGAGCTCGGGGCTCTCGTCTGCGTCGCCCGTGGGCCACGCTGCGACGAGTGCCCGGTCGCCGACCTGTGCGCCTGGAACGTCGCGGGCCGGCCGGCCTACGACGGACCGCCCCGGCGGGGCCAGGCCTGGCACGGCACCGACCGGCAGGTGCGCGGTGAGCTGCTGCGCCGCCTGCGCGCCGCGCACGCGGCCCTGCCGCTCACCCGTCTCGAGGACTCCGCCGACGACCGCGTGCAGGTGATGCGCTGCCTCGACTCGCTCGTCGCCGACGGCCTCGTGGAGCCCTTGTCGCGGCGGAGGTTCCGCCTCCCCGCCTGAGGGACTCCACCCGCCCCACCCGCCGAGTCGAGTGAGGGCCCAACCCCACTCGAGTGGCCCCTCCGTCCCACGAGCCCCAACCGCCCACACCTTTCATCGTCGAGTGGCCCCGTGGTCACAGCACGGGTGTGACGCGTGGGACGTGGCGGCCACTCGAGTGGGACGGGGCGCTCACTCGAGTGGGGCGGGCGACGGGGTCAGACGTTGCCGAGGACGGAGCGCACGTCGATCGTGATCACCACGCGCTCGGGGTTGGGGCGAGGCTCGCGGTAGCGGGCGGCATACCTCTGCTCGGCGTCGGTGACCGAGGCCGGGTCGTCGAGGATGCGGGCGGTGCCCTGGAGCGAGAGCCAGTGGCGCCCGTCGACCTGGCACAGCACGGCGGCACACCCGGCGAGCGCGTTGCGGGCCTTGCGGCTGCCGCGGCTCGTGATGACGCGGGCGACCGACATCTCGGGGTCCCACGTGAAGCCGACCGGCACGACGTGGGGCGAGCCGTCCGGCCGCAGGGTCGTCAGCGTCGCGAGGTGACGCACCGACATGAATTCGAGGGCCTCGGGGGAGAGGTCGCGGGGAAGGGTGGCCACGGGCGACAGACTACGAGAGCCGGCATGTCACCGGCGCCTCGCGTTGATCCCGGGCCGCCTCGTCGGTAGCGTGGCCCCTTGTGCCTGCCCCCGTCCGTGCGTCGTGAAGACCTTCTGGCTGCTCGTCCGAGCCGGCTTCAGGAGGCACTCGACGTACCGGCTGGCGCTGCTGGCCGGGATGACGACGAACTCGGTCTTCGGCTTCATCCGCGCCTCGATCCTGCTCGCCGCCCTCGCGTCGGCCGGGACGGCCATCGGCGGCTACGACGCCCCGACGACGATCGCGTTCGTCTGGTGGGGTCAGGCGCTGCTCGGCACGGTCAACCTCTGGGGCTTCGCCGAGGTCAAGGACCGGGTCCGCACCGGTGACATCGCCGTCGACTTCCTGAGGCCGGTCGACCCGCAGATCGCCTATCTCGCAGGCGATCTCGGACGTGCGGGCATCAACCTCATCGGCCGCGGAGTGCCCGCGCTGCTGCTCGGTGCCCTCCTCTTCGACATGGCGTGGCCACCGTCCGCCGTCAGCTGGGTCGCGGGCGCCGTGTCCATCCTGCTCGCCGTGGTCGTGGCCTTCTCGGGCAACTTCGTCATCAACCTGCTCGCGTTCTGGCTCGTCGAGATCCGTGGCATCACGCTGCTGTGGATGATCACCGGTGGCCTGCTCTGCGGTCTCTACCTGCCGGTGCCGTGGTTCCCGGACTGGCTGCGCACCATCGCCAACTGGTCGCCCTTCCCGTCGATGCTGCAGAACCCCATCGACATCCTCGCCGGACGCGTCGTCGGGGACGACATCGCGTCGGCCGTCGGGGTGCAGGTCTTCTGGGCCGTCGCGCTGCTCGCCCTCGGTCAGGTCGTGCTGCGCGCGGGCCGTCGGCGGCTGGAGGTGCAGGGTGGCTGACACGACCCTCTCCCAACGGCTGCGCCCCTACCGGGTGCTGCTCGCGTCCCGCGCGCGGGCGCAGATGCAGTACCGCGCCTCGTTCGTCACCGACATCCTCGGCACCGTCGGCGTCGGCCTCGCCGAGTTCGCCGAGGTGTGGGTGATCTTCCACAACGTCGACGTGCTCGGCGGGCTCGACTTCACGGCGGCCCTGCTCGTCTTCGCCCTGTCCAACCTGTCCTTCTCGCTCGCCGACATGTTCGTCGGTCACCTCGACCAGCTGCCGCGCTACATCCGGGCCGGCCAGGTCGATGCCTTCTACGTGCGTCCGCTGCCGCTGCTGGCCCAGCTCATGACGAGCGACCTGTCGCTCCGGAGAGTCGGCCGGCTGTCCGTCGCCCTCGTCGCCCTCGGCGTCGCCCTGACGACCGCCGACATCGCCTGGTCGCCGGCCACCGTGGCGCTCATCGTGCTCACCGTCGTCAGCGGCACCGCGATCTTCTCGGCCCTGTTCACGGCCGCTGGCGGTCTCCAGTTCTTCCTCGTCGACGGTGCCGAGTTCACCAACGCCTTCACCTACGGCGGGTCGTATGCCGCCCAGCAGAGCCAGCAGGTCTTCCCCGACCCGTTGCGGATCTTCTGGACGTTCGTCGTGCCGACGGCCTTCGTCGCCTACATCCCGGCTGTCGCGATCCTCGGCCTCGACGACCCGCTCGCGCCGACCTGGCTCGCGTGGCTCACCCCCGTCGCCGGGCTGCTGGCCTGGGGCATCGCCGCCACGTGCTGGCGCCTCGGCACTCGTCACTACCAAGGAGCAGGCGGATGAGCATCATCGAGACGCGCGACCTCGTGCGCGACTTCAAGAAGACGCGCGCCGTCGACCGGATGACCTTCTCGGTCGAGCCCGGCGAGGCGGTCGGATACATCGGCGCCAACGGTGCCGGGAAGTCGACGACGATCAAGATGCTGACCGGCATCCTCAAGCCGACCTCCGGTCACGTGCGCACGTGCGGGCTCGACCCGATGCGACAGCGGGTGGAGGTCGCGCGCCGGGTCGGAGTCGTCTTCGGCCAGCGCTCGCAGCTGTGGTGGGACCTGCCCTTGCGCGACTCCTTCGCGATCCTCGGGGCGATCCACCGGATGGACGAGGCGGCGACGCGGGCGCGCACCGACCTGCTCGTCGAGCAGCTCGAGATGGGCCCGCAGCTGGGCACGGCGGTGCGCTCGCTGTCGCTCGGCCAGCGGATGCGTGCCGAGATCGCCGCCGCCCTGCTCCACTCGCCGGAGCTGCTCATCCTCGACGAGCCGACGATCGGCCTCGACGTGCTCTCGAAGCAGCGGTTGCGCGAGTTCCTCGTCGCCGAGCGCCGCGAGCAGGGCACGACCTTGCTGCTGACCACCCACGACATGGGCGACATCGAACGGCTCTGTGACCGGGTCCTCGTCGTCGACCGCGGCCGGCTCGCCTTCGACGGCACCCTGACCGGGCTCGCGGGCACCGTCGGCGCGCAGCGCATCCTCGTCATCGACCTCGCCCAGCCCACGCCGGACCTGCACGACGTCCCGGGAGCGACCCTCGTCGAGAGCGAGTCGGACGGCCTGCGACAGCGGCTCTCGTTCGACGCCGAGGCCACGACGGTCGCGGCCGTGCTCGCCCACGTCTCCTCACGCCACGAGGTGCGCGACCTGACGATCGAGGAGCCCGACATCGAGGACGTGGTGCGCCGCATCTACGCCGCCTCCGGCCGCGCCTGACACCAGACCCCCTCCGTCGAGTGGCCCCGTGGATACTCCCGGCCCACGGGGCGTATGCCGTCCCACCCGTCGAGTGGCCCCGTGACCTCAGGTGCCACTTCAGTCGTGTGACGGGTGGGACCGGGTGGCCACTCGAGTGAGGTCGTCGCCCGGCAGGGGTGCTGGAGCGGCGGGCGGGGTCAGAGGGTGCGGAGCATCCGGGTGTTGCCGAGGGTGTTGGGCTTGACGCGCTCGAGGTCGAGGAACTCGGCGACGCCCTCGTCGTAAGAGCGCAGCAGCTCGGCGTAGACGTCCATCGGGACGGCCTGGCCCTCGATGACGTCGAAGCCGTGCCGGACGAAGAAGTCCGTCTCGAAGGTCAGGCAGAAGAGTCGCTCGACGCCGATCTCGCGCGCGTCCTCGACGAGCGCCTCGAGCAGGCGCCCGCCCAGACCGGTGCCGAGCTGGTCGGGAGCCACCGCGAGAGTGCGGATCTCGGCGAGGTCCTCCCACATCACGTGAAGCGCGCCGCAGCCGACGACGCGGCCGTCGAGGTCGGCGACGCGGAACTCTTGGAGGCTCTCGAAGTAGGTGACCGCCTCCTTGCTGACGAGCACCCGACGCTCGGCCAGCGGCGCGACGAGGGCCCGGATGGCGCGGACGTCGGACGTTCGGGCCCGCCGGAGGACGGGCGCGCCGCCGCTCACGAGAGGTTCCCGTCGCGGAACTCGGCGAAGAGGGTGCGGGCCTGCCTGCCGAGAACGACGATCGACTGCTGGCCGGCCCACCCGAAGGCGCCCTGGGCGACGCCCCGGCCGACCTGGAGCGGGCTCAGCTGATGGAGACCGGCGGTGAAGGTGAGGATCTGCTCGGCCGAGAGGTTGCTCCGGCCGACCGTGCTGAAGCTCGTCAGCGCCGACGGGATGGCGATCGGCCCGGCGAGCTTGGCCTTGATCGCGGCGGCGAGGATGACCTCTCCCTGGTGGCGCGACCTGCCGAAGTCCCCGTCCGGCAACGTCTTACGCTCGCGGGCGTAGGCGAGGGCCTCGGCGCCGGACAGGGTCTGGGCCCCGGCCTTGATGACGAGGTTCTTGGCATGCGAGGCCACGACGGTCTTGGGGATGACGATCGGGATGCCGCCCTGGTCGTCGACGATCTTCTTGAAGCCACTGAAGCCGAGCACGACGTAGCCCTCGACGGGAAGGCCGGTCACGGACCTGACGGTGCTCACCTGCGCGCGGGGGCCGCCGAACACCATGGCCGAGTTGATCTTGCCCTTGCCGCCGGTCGCCAGTGGGACCCACAGGTCGCGGGCCATGCCCATGACGCCGCCGCCACCCTTGCCGTCGATGCCGATGACCTGGAGCACGTCGGCGCGGGTGCGCTCGAGGGGCTGGCCCTTGCGGGCGTCGGACCCGATCGCGAGCACCCAGCGCGGCCCGCCGCCGAGGCTCGGCTTCGCGACCCCGAGCGACGGCCACCAGCCGCCGACGACCTTCCACGTCGGCCCGACGGCGAGCGTCACGTCGTCGCCGGCGGTGACGACGGCGACGGGCGTGCCCATCCACGAGCCGACCTGGGCCTTGGCCGTGACCGGGCCGGGGGCCGCCTTGCGCGTCTTCAGGGCAGCCGCGGCGGAGGGGGAGGACGTACGCGTGAGGTCGCCCCCGGCATACACCGTCGAGACCAGCGCAGCCAAGGGCGTTGGCGCCCCGCTCACGCGGACCCCCTCGGAGGGGGCGGACCCGGACGCGGCGCCGTCGGCCGAGGCGGACGCTCCGGCCGGCGAGCCGGTCCCGCTCGGCGCACCCGTCGAGCAGCCGGCGAGGGCCACCGCTGCGACCGCCGAAACGGCCCCGGCGCGCGCCACCACGGACCGTCGCGTGCGGGCCGGACGACGGGTGTCGGCGGGCATCGCAGGCCGCTGGCGGACGTCGGTGGGGCGGTGCGGGGAGGTCACCGCCCCACCGTAGACGACCGGTTCAGGCGACGCGGGAGGCCGTCCGCACGAGCGACCGGGACGCCAGCACCGACGCCAGGACGACCGCCCCGGCGACGGCCGAGGTCACGACGAAACGCACGACGAGGCCGCTGTCGAGGGCGCTCGTGAAGGGCAGCATGAGCACGAGCACGAAGCCGGCCGACAGCACGATCGTCATCGACAGCGGGAGCGCGACCTCGAGCGCGCGGGCCCGGTGGAGCGAGCGCTCGCTCGTGCCGGCGAGCGCCAGCGCGCGGTACTGCTCGCGCTGGTCGAGCACCCGGGCCGCCTGGACGACCCCCGTCGACGTGGCGCCGACGATGGTGATGATCACGAGGGTGACGAGCGCGCCCGTGCCGAGGTCGTCGGCGAGGTAGCGCTCGAGCGGAGTCGTCGGGTCGTCGACCTGCGCGAGGCTCGTGAAGCCCACGACGACGACGGCGAGGCCGAGGGCGCCGACCGCGCGCCACGTGCTCTTCGGGTCGTCGGCGATGCGCCGGGCCGCCAGCAGCGTCGCGGCGGTCGGGGCGAGACGGGCCGCGACCCTGCCGGCCACCATGACCACCCACGGCCCGACGGTGTTGACGGCGAGGATCATCGCGCCGAGCACGAGCACGATCGTCATCCGCTGCGGCTCCTTCATCGGGGTGATGACGAGCACCCACGCAGCTCCGGCGGCCAGGGCGACGAGCAGCCGCAGGACGCTCAGGCGCTTCGGGCTCGTGCGGGCAGCCACGCCGAGCGGGCTGATCGCCACCCGGGCGAGGCTCGACGCGCCGGACACGACCGCCACGACGACGACTGCCGCGACGACGGCAAGCGTCTGCCACAGCGGCAGCACCAGCTCGCGCAGCTCGAAAGGGCGGCCCTGGAAGCTCAGCCGGGCCACGAGGGGGAGGACGGCGAGGTAGAGCACGACGCCTGTCAGCGCACCGACGACGGCCTGGGCGGCCGCCTCGGCCAGCGTCATGAGGGTGACCTGCCCCGACGTCGCACCGGCGAGACGGAGCGCGGCCAGACGCTGGTCGCGGCGGGCGATCGCGAGACGCGCGGCGACGCCGCCGAGGGTGAGGATCGGGATCACCATGCACGTCGTCGCGATCCAGGCGAGGGTCACATAGAGGTTGCCGAGCGCCGCCTCGTCGCTGAGGTGGCCCTCGAGCCCGCCTGGCGGCAGGGGGTTGCGCGCCTCGAACGCGTGGAGCCCGGCGACGCAGACGACCAGGGCCGCCGTCGCGACGGCGAACGAGACCACCGCGAGGATGCCGGGCACCCGGTTGTCGGCCGCGCCCGCACGCCGCAGGCGCCACCACAGCTCGGTCGCGGCCCTCACCTGGCCACCGCGGTCGCAGCCTGGACCGGGCCGGCCGCGACGTGGTCGTCGGCGTCTGCACCAGCGATCCGACCGTCGCGGACCCGCACGACGCCGTGGCACCAGCGGGCGACGTTCTCGTCATGGGTCACGACGACGAGCGAGGCTCCGGTGTGCGCCGCGAGCTGCGTCAGGTGGTGCATCACCTCGGCGCTGGTCGACTGGTCGAGCGCACCGGTCGGCTCGTCGGCGAAGACGACCCCGGGTCGGGCCACGAGGGCGCGGGCGATGGCGACCCGCTGCGCCTGGCCGCCCGAGAGCTCGCCCGGACGGCGCTTCTCCAGCCCCGAGAGGCCGAGCGGGTGGAAGAGCGTCGCGGCCCGCGCCGTCGCCTCCGACCGCCTGACCCCGCCGAGCATGAGCGGCAGGGCCACGTTCTCGATCGCCGGCAGCTCGGGCAGCAACATTCCCTGCTGGAAGACGAAGCCGAAGTCCTCGCGGCGCAGCACGGTGCGTTCGCGGTCCGACATCCGTGCGATGTCCCGGCCGCGCCACAGCACCTGGCCGCCGGTCGGTCGCAGGATCCCAGCGAGCACGTGCAGCAGCGTCGTCTTGCCGGAGCCGGACGGCCCCATGACGGCGAGGCTCTCGCCGGCGCGGATCGTCAGGTCGACGCCGCCGAGCGCGGGCGGCCCGGCGGAGGCCCCGGAGCGGCCGTAGGTCATGACGAGGTCCCGGGCGACGAGGTCGCGGGCCGGGTCGGGCGACGGCGCCCCTGCCGGACGCGAGGGGGCCTGGGCGCCGGTGAGGCCGACGGTGGGGCTGACAGGTGGGGCGAGGGTGGGGGAGGCTGGGAAGGCTGGGCGCTCGGGCGCACCGGACGGCGTACGGGCTGGGTCGTAGTAGCTCATGGACCCAGCCTCGCCGCGGTGGGCCGGGTCCCACATCGGGCCGTGGTCGCCTCCCGGGCGGGACGGCATACGACCCCGGTATGACGACCGGGACGCGGGCGTACGACGAAGGGGCCGGGGACGTGTGTCCCCGGCCCCTTCGGCCGTGCTGGCGGATCGCCGCGGTCAGCGCTCCGTGCCGGTCAGCCCCGCGTCGGGGTAGACCTGGTCGTCGGGCACGGGCGGGCCGGCCGTGATGTTGACCCCGAGCGCCTCGTCGAGGGCAGCGCCCTCGGGAAGCTCCGGGAGGTCGTCGGCCGGGCGGTGCGCGGCGTCCGGGTGGGCCATGTCGGAGAAGGTGAACGTCTCCGCCTTGCCCTCGCCCTCGGTGTCGACCTTGACGTACTGGCCGGAAGCGAAGTCCCCGAACAGGATCCGCTCCGACAGGGCGTCCTCGATCTCGCGCTGGATGGTGCGGCGCAGCGGACGCGCACCGAGCACGGGGTCGTAGCCCTTCTTGGCGAGCAGGTCCTTGGCGGACTGCGTGAGCTCCATGCCCATGTCCTTGTCCTTGAGCCGCTTGTCGAGCTTGGCGATCTCGAGGTCGACGATCTGGATGATCTCGTCGCGGCTCAGGTGCGGGAAGACGATGGTGTCGTCGACACGGTTGAGGAACTCGGGCCGGAAGTGCTGCTTGAGCTCGTCGGTGACCTTCGCCTTCATCCGCTCGTAGTCCGAGCGGCTGTCGGGTCCGGCCGAGAAGCCCATGTTGGCCTTGGAGATGTCCCGCGTGCCGAGGTTGGTCGTCATGATGATGACGGTGTTCTTGAAGTCGACCATCCGACCCTGCGAGTCGGTGAGGCGGCCGTCCTCGAGCACCTGCAGCAGCGAGTTGAAGATCTCCGGGTGTGCCTTCTCGACCTCGTCGAAGAGCACGACGGAGAACGGCTTGCGGCGCACCTTCTCGGTGAGCTGGCCGCCCTCCTCGTAGCCGACGTAGCCGGGAGGCGAGCCGAAGAGGCGGCTCACCGTGTGCTTCTCGGAGTACTCGGACATGTCGAGCTGGATCAGCGCGTCCTCGCTGCCGAAGAGGAACTCGGCGAGCGTCTTGGCGAGCTCGGTCTTACCGACACCGGTGGGGCCGGCGAAGATGAACGAGCCACCCGGACGACGCGGGTCCTTGAGGCCTGCACGGGTGCGGCGGATCGCCTGGGACAGCGCCTTGACGGCGTCGTCCATGCCGACGATGCGCTTGTGCAGCTCGTCCTCCATGTGGAGCAGTCGGCTCGACTCCTCCTCGGTCAGCTTGAAGACCGGGATGCCGGTGCTGGCCGCCAGGACCTCGGCGATGAGCTCCTCGTCGACCTCGGCCACGACGTCCATGTCGCCCGACTTCCACTGGGCCTCACGGGCGGCCTTCTCCTGGCGCAGGCGCTTCTCGTCGTCGCGGACGCGGGCCGCGCGCTCGAAGTCCTGGCCGTCGATGGCCGACTCCTTCTCGCGCACGAGCGCGGCGATCTTCTCGTCGAACTCGCGCAGGTCCGGCGGAGCCGTCATCCGACGGATGCGCAGTCGCGCGCCCGCCTCGTCGATGAGGTCGATGGCCTTGTCGGGCAGGAAGCGGTCGTTGACGTAGCGGTCGGCCATGTTGGCGGCCGCGACGAGCGCACCGTCGGTGATCGTCACGCGGTGGTGGGCCTCGTAGCGGTCACGCAGACCCTTGAGGATCTCGATCGCGTGCGGCAGCGTCGGCTCCTGCACCTGGATCGGCTGGAAGCGCCGCTCGAGGGCCGAGTCCTTCTCGATGTGCTTGCGGTACTCGTCGAGCGTCGTCGCACCGATCGTCTGCAGCTCACCACGCGCGAGCATCGGCTTGAGGATCGACGCGGCGTCGATGGCGCCCTCGGCGGCACCTGCACCGACGAGCGTGTGGATCTCGTCGATGAAGATGATGATGTCGCCGCGGGTGCGGATCTCCTTGAGGACCTTCTTCAGCCGCTCCTCGAAGTCACCGCGGTAGCGGCTGCCGGCCACGAGCGAGCCGAGGTCGAGGGTGTAGAGCTGCTTGTCCTTGAGCGTCTCGGGCACCTCGCCCTTGACGATGTCCTGGGCGAGACCCTCGACGACGGCGGTCTTGCCGACGCCGGGCTCGCCGATGAGGACGGGGTTGTTCTTGGTGCGGCGGGACAGCACCTGCATGACCCGCTCGATCTCTTTCTCACGGCCGATGACCGGGTCGAGCTTGCCCTCACGGGCAGCCTGCGTGAGGTTGCGACCGAACTGGTCGAGCACGAGGGAGCCCGCGGGCGTCCCCTCGGCCTGGCTCTGGCCGACACCGGCGCCGGCCTTCTCGCCGCCCTGGCCACCCTGGTAGCCGGAGAGCAGCTGGATGACCTGCTGGCGGACCTTGTTGAGCTCCGCGCCGAGCTTGACGAGGACCTGGGCGGCGACGCCCTCGCCCTCGCGGATCAGGCCGAGCAGGATGTGCTCGGTGCCGATGTAGCTGTGGCCGAGCTGGAGCGCCTCGCGGAGCGAGTACTCGAGGACCTTCTTCGCGCGGGGCGTGAAGGGAATGTGACCGGTGGGGGCCTGCTGCCCCTGGCCGATGATCTCCTGGACCTGGGCCCGGACCGCTTCGAGCGAGATGTCGAGCGATTCGAGGGCCTTCGCGGCGACGCCTTCGCCTTCGTGGATCAGACCCAGGAGGATGTGCTCGGTCCCGATGTAGTTGTGGTTGAGCAGGCGAGCTTCCTCCTGCGCGAGGACAACCACCCTTCGGGCCCTGTCGGTGAACCGTTCGAACATGTTCTTCTCCTGACTGATCGAGAGACATCTCGATGCTATCTGTGCCCGCTGTGGACGAGCACACCCCGACCAACGCCGGTGGTGTCCCTCCTGTTCCCCATCCTGAGCGTGATCGGCTCAGGTTCAGCCGCTGTTCGCCGTGAGCGGACAGATGCCGTGAGGCGTGTCGTGATCCTTGCGTATGCCGTGTCGTACCCGCCCAGTGTCCGCCCGCTCTGTTGCCGGCGCGTTTCACCTCCGTCTCGCACGGGTCGCCGAGGTCGGGTCATGCCGGCAGGGCGAGGTCGCCCGACCTGCTCGGGAAGTGTCGGCGCCACTCGTGCCGGAGCCGGGGCACCGGCATACCTGCTCGGCGCATGGCCCGCGTGATCCTCGCGAGCGTGTTCGCCGGTGTCGAGTAGATGTCCCGGGACACGACCACGAGCCGGCGGATCTGCTCGTCGTCCAGCGCCTCGTCGCGGCCGATGTCGCTGAGCCACTGCTCGTCCGACTCGGCGTGCTGCCTGCCGTCGTACTCGATGATCAGTCGGAAGGGGAGGTAGGAGAGGTCGTAGCGCCGCAGCAAGGTCCCGCCGTCGTCGTGCACCCGGTGGTCCACCTCGGGCTCGGGAAGCCCGGCGAGGACGATGAGCAGCCGCAGGCGCGTCTCCATCGGTGAGTCGACACCCGCGCGGACGAGCGCCGCTGCCCGGCGGGCCAGTCGGGAGTACGGCCCTCGACGGGCACGGGTAGCCGACACGAGCTCATCCGGGGTCGTCCGTCGGCGCCGCACCAAGGAGTCACCCAGCACGACCAGGTCGACGAGGGTCAGGCAGTGGGCCAGGTCCAGGAACGTCTGCACCGGCGACGTCATCCGGATGCCTCGCCACAGCACCACCTGCTGCTCCGCCTTCGCCCGGTGCCCCGTCAACCCGGCTCCCTTGACCCGCAACCGACGCGAGGTCACATGGACGTCGGGGTGGTCGGGCGCCACTGCCCCCAGGAGCCGGGCAGCCGTGTGGTGCGAGACGTAGCTTCCTTGCTCGGCGACCAGCAATGCGGCCTCGGCGAGCTCGAGGTCGCCCACCGGGGTTCGATGTCGGACGTAGACCCCGTGGAAGAGCGCCCGGTAGCCGCGGCGCAGCTGGCCGTCCGACAGGTGTCTCGCCTCGGACCGAAGAAACGGCCGTCCCTCGTTCAGGGTCATGGCCCGACCATCTCCCAAGGGCGAGGACCCCTGCCCGCGCTCTCCACAGCACCGTCGGTTTGGGGGCCGCGGCGCCCGAGGGTGCGGGGTTTGGCGCCTGACCCCGTCGGTTTGGGGGCCGCGGCGCCCGAAGGTGGGGGTCGGCGCGAGAGCTGCGCCTTGGCTGGGTTGGCGTACGCCTCGTGGCGGGGTCAGGCTTTTCGGTGGGCGAAACGGTCGTGGAGGTCGCGGACCTCGGCCTCGAGCTCGGGGGCCGGCCCGTCGACGACCGCGCCCGGCACGACGTCGCGGATCGACAGCGCCGCGACCGGGGACGGGGCCGAGCCCCACGCCGACCGCCACGCGGTCAGCTGGGCCGAGCCCACGGCATACGCGATCCGGCCGAGGCCGACCCAGGCGTGCGCGGCCGAGCACATGGGGCAGTGCTCACCCGAGGTGTAGACCGTCGCGGCCGCCCGCTCCGAGGCGGTCAGGTGGGCACCCGCCCAGCGGGCGATGGCGAACTCGGGGTGCTGGGTGGCCTCCAGCGCGACGACGTGGTTGTGGTCCTCGAAGAGCACCTCGCCGTCGCCCGACACGAGGACGGAGCCGAACGGCTCGTCCCCGCGCTCCAGGGCGAGGCGTGCGAGCGAGACCGCCCGGCGCAGGTGCTCGAGGTCGGTGGCGTCGAGGCTCATGCGACCCTCCCGGTGACGAGGGCGAACGTGACGAACGCGCCGCCGTCGGCCTCGAGCATCCCCTGCACCGGCGAGCTGGCCTGTCCCTTGAGCTCCATGACGGCACGTTCCCACAGCAGCCAGTTCGCGCACGCGTCCGGCTGGTTGCGGGCCGTGACGGTCGTGAAGGCGCGGCTGAACTCCCACTGGCTGCGCAGCCAGTCCGCCGTGTGCCAGGCCGCGGACTCGGCGCCGACGACGCGGTCGATGTGCTCGGGGATCTCGCCCAGCTCGCGCACCTCGGTCGTCAGGGCGGGCGTCGCGACCCCGAGCTGGCCGCCCGGCTTGAGGAAGGTCGCGAGGTAGGGCGGGTAGTGGTCGCCGGTGCCGAAGTACTCCCACGCGTCGATGCTCAGGACGGCGTCGAACGAGCCCCGGCCGAAGGGGAGCGCGTGCGCGTCGACCCGCATCGCGAGGACGCGGTCGTCGACGCCCTCCTTGCGGAAGACCGCGGCAGCCTCGGTGGGGTCGACCCACAGGTCGGCGGCCACGACGCTGACGCCGTACTCCCGCGCGAGGAAGACCGACGTCGCGCCCAGCCCCGAGCCGAGGTCGAGGACGCGCATGCCGGGCCGGAGGTCGAGGTCGGCGGCGAGGTCCTCGAGCAGCCACAGCGGGTGGGGGCCCATGTCGAGGTCGACGAGCCACTTCGCGTCGTAGCCGTTCGACTTCGGGTAGGCGTCGCGGGTCAGGTGGTCGAGGGCTGGCATGACCCGATCCTCCGGGACGAACCCCGATGGCGTCGACCCGGTTCCATGCGGCGAGAAGCGGCCTCTCGACCGTGACCGGGCTGCCACACGTGGCCCGTCGACGGTCGGCGCGGCGCCTTGTCGCGTCAGGGCGCGGCCACGAGGCGCTCCGGGGTGAGGTCGGCGAGCGACGTGCACCCCGTGAGCGCCAGCTGGAGGTCGAGCTCGGCGCGCAGGTTGCGCAGCACCTCCGACACCCCGTCGGCGCCGGCGAGGGCCAGACCGTAGACGTGTGGTCGCCCGACGCCGACGGCTGACGCGCCCAGCGCCAGGGCGACGAACGCGTCTGCGCCGCAACGGATCCCGCTGTCGAAGACGATCGGCGCATCCGACCCTGCACCGCGCACGGCCTCGACGACGCCGGGCAGGGCGTCGAGCGCGGCGACCGACCGGTCGACCTGCCGGCCGCCGTGGTTGGAGACGTAGACGCCGTCGACCCCGGCGTCCACGGCGCGTCGGGCGTCGTCGGGGTGCAGGATCCCCTTGAGCACGATCGGCAGGCTCGTCATGGCCCGCAGCCGCGGTAGGTCGTCCCACGTCAGCGAGGGTCGGCTGAAGACGTCGAGGAACGTCTCGACCGCGGCGCGCGGCTCGGGCGCCGTGAGGTTGTGCCGGGTGTCGCCCGGGTGGTTGCGGCTCATCGACACGAGCGTCGCGACCGCGGCCGGCGTGGGTCGCGGTCGGACCGCCGGCCCGGCGGCCGCCACCCGCTCGCGGACGAGCCGCTGGAAGACGGGGTCCGACGTGTACTGGGCGATGCCCTCGCCGCGGGCGAACGGCAGGTGCCCGAGGTCGAGGTCGCGTGGACGCCAGCCGAGGTATGCCGTGTCGAGGGTGACGACGAGGGCGTCGCTGCCGCACGCCTCGGCGCGCGAGACGAGGCTCTCGACGAGGTCGTCGTCGCTGCTCCAGTAGAGCTGGTACCAGTGCCCCGAGCCGGCGAGGGTGCGCGCGACGTCCTCCATCGGCACCGAGGCCTGGGTGCTGAGGATCTGGGTGACGCGCTGCTCGCGGGCGCCGCGGGCGACGGCGAGGTCGGCCTCGTCGTCGGCCATCGACAGGACCCCGACCGGGGCGACGAGGAAGGGGCTCTCGTGGCGACGCCCGAAGAGCTCGACGGACGTGTCGCGCTCGGTCGTGTCGACGAGCATCCGGGGCACGACGCGCCACCTCGAGAAGGCTGAGACGTTCGCGTCGGCGCTCGCCTCGGAGCCGGCCGAGCCTGCGACGTAGGCGAACCCGCGCTTCGACATGACCTTGCGGGCCGCCGCCTCGAGCTGCGTGCCGTCGGTCGGGACCGCCGGGCGGCGGCCGAAGGCACCGGCCCGGTAGATGGCCGACTGGACGGTCCGTCCGATGCCCTCCTGCGGCATACGAGCTCCTCTGGTCGCACGGCCCCGGGCCGCGACGGTGCGGTCCGGGTGCTGCGCCCATCCTGCTATGTGGTCGACCCGGGGGTCACCACGAGATCGAGATGTTCTCGCGCCACCAGCGCTCGAGCTCCGTGACGGGCCGCGTGGGCTCGACCGGCTCGGCAGCGCCGCGGCTCCACAGCCGCAGGTAGAGGTCGACGGGGTCGCCGGCCAGGACGTGGTCGGCGTCGGCCCCACCCGAACCACCGGACCCCGAGCGGACCCGGCTGGTCCGGATCGGCCGGCCGGTGTCGAGGTCGACGAGCCAGGCGACGTCGGCGCCGTCGGGGCGCACGAGCAGCCGGGTCGGGGCGCCGGGCGAGGCTCCCTCCTTGCGGCGGGTGACGAAGCCGACGAGCAGCTCGTCGATACCGTCGAGCGCGACGGCGGGCCGGATCCACGTCTCGTCGGCGCGCGCGGGCCGTCCGAGCCGGGCCCCGAGCGCGTCGACGGCGTGGACCGTCGTCTCGTGGCACTGCCGGCGCGTCCAGAAGAGCCGCGGGGCAGGCGCGTCCTTGAGGAACACGACCGCGTCGAGGTCGTCCGGCGCATCGACGATCGCCTGCAGCAGCGCCGTCGCCCCGTCGTCGAACCAGCCGAGCACGTCGGCGGACCGGCGCCCCTCGCGCTCGAGCGGCTCCGGCTCGACGGGCTCGCCGCGCAGGTGGCTCGCGGCCCAGCGGTGGACCATGCCCTGGTGGGCGACGAGGTCGAGCACCGTCCAGTCGGGGCACGTGGGGACGGGTGCGTCGAGGCCAGCAGCCATCGCGTTGGCGCGCAGCACGGTCGCGGCACCCCCGAGGGCCTCGCCGAGGTCGTCGAGGCTCAGGCCGAGTGGTCCGGGCGCGGCGAGGGCGGCGTCGTCGATCGTGGACATCAGAGTCCCTGCACGTCCCGGGCCAGCAGCGCGAGCGCCGTCGAGCCCTTGTCGGTGGCGACCTTCGCGTCGCCGGACGAGTAGGTGAGGCGCACGAGCACGTTGCCCACCTGCACGACGCCGACGTAGTCGTGGCGCGTCTCGTCCGGGGACGTCCGGGTCACGTCGACCCGGCCGAGCGGCATACCCTCCGCCACGTCGCGGCGCTGGTTGGCGATGGTCGTCGTGACGCCCTTGGCCGGCCGGGGCGCCCGGCACACCTGCGCCGCGACGAGCAGCGGCTCGGCCGCCTTCGCGGCCGACGAGAGGTCGGGGAAGGTGATCGCGGCGACGTCGGCGCGGACTCCTCCGGGCCCCTCCCAGGAGCGGGCGTATGCCGTCGGGCCGACGTCCCGGGCCACGGTGGGCCCGTTCGGGCACGACGTGAGGACGGCCTCCGTCACCGACTCGTCGTCCGTGCGGGTGAGCCCCCTGAGGTCGTGGCCACGGAGGTAGGAGGTGACGACGGCGGTGGCGTGCACGCGGGGTGGCACGACGCTCGAGGGCGGCGTGAGCGGCGCGTCGTCAGCGGCTGGGCTCGTCGAGGCGCCGGTGGCGCCTGCCGTTCCGGTCGCGCCTGCCGGGCTGGTGGCGGCGGACGGCGTCGCGACCGGCTGGCCGCACGCGGCGAGCACGAGAGGCAGCGCTGCGGCCGCGAGGGCGGCGGGCGCGGGTCGTCGGGTGGCGGTCGGGCGAGCCATGGCAGCGAGTCTGCCGCATGCCCCGAGGAGGACCCCGAGGGACCGGGCGGGCGGCGTGCGTGCCGCAGGAGCGGAGGGGACCGGCGGGCGCTGGCTGCCGGCGGCGGTAGATTTGCCCGGCGGGACGGTCACCACCGTCCGCCGCCGTGACCCGAGCGACATCCCGAGCACCACCCGGAGGCCCCCGTGGACGCCAGCGACCTGCTGCGCAACTCGCTCCTGCAGCTGTCCAAGCAGGAGAAGATCCGAGACGTCATCGAGAAGGCGCCCGTGTCGCGCTCGGTCGTCAAGCGCTTCGTGCCCGGTGCCGAGCGTGCCGACGTCGTCGGGGCCGCCTCCGAGATCGCGGCGTCCGGCCGCCTCTCGACGATCGACTACCTCGGCGAGGACACGACCGACCTCGCCCAGGCCCGGCACACGCGCGACGCCTACCTCTCGCTGCTGGCGGCGCTGCGCGACCAGGGCCTCACCGAGGGCGGCTCCGTCGAGGTATCGCTCAAGCTGAGCGCGCTCGGGCAGGCGCTGCCGGGCGACGGCAACGCCATCGCCCTCGACCACGCTCGTGAGATCTGCGAGCTGGCCAAGCAGGGCGGCACGACCGTGACCCTCGACATGGAGGACCACACGACCACCGACCTGACCCTCGACGCCCTGCGCGAGCTGCGGGCCGACTTCCCGACCGTGGGCGCCGTCGTCCAGGCCTACCTCTACCGCACCGAGGCCGACTGCCGGGACCTCGCCCACGCCGGGTCCCGTGTCCGGCTCTGCAAGGGCGCCTACAAGGAGCCCGAGTCGGTCGCCTTCCAGTCCGGAGCCGACGTCGACAAGTCCTACGTCCGGTGCCTCAAGATCCTCATGCAGGGCGAGGGCTACCCGATGGTGGCCTCGCACGACCCGAGGCTCATCGAGATCGCCGGCGCGCTCGCGGGCCAGGCCGGTCGCGACCCGAGGTCGTTCGAGTACCAGATGCTCTACGGCATCCGCCCCGAGGAGCAGAAGCGGATCTCCGACCGCGGCGACCAGATGCGCGTCTACATCCCCTACGGCCAGGAGTGGTACGGCTACCTCATGCGCCGGATGGCCGAGAAGCCCGCCAACGTCATGTTCTTCCTGCGCGGCGTCGCGACCAAGAGCTGAGCGGAGACCCACGATGACGACGACGGCCATCTTCGGCGCGGGGGTCATGGGCGAGACCCTCGTCTCCGGCCTCATCCGCTCGGGCCGCACGCCCGGCGACCTCGTCGTCACCGGACGCACGCCGGAGAAGGTCAACGCCCTCGCCGAGCGCCACGGGGTGCGGGTGCTGGCCAACGCCGAGGCGGCCGACGTCGCCGACACGCTCGTGCTGTGCGTCAAGCCGCAGGACATGGCGGCGCTGCTCGACGAGATCCACGACCACGTCGCCCCCGGCAACGCCGTCATCTCGCTGGCTGCCGGCATCACGACGGAGTTCCTCGAGTCGCGGCTGCCCGAGGGCACGTCGGTCATCCGCGTCATGCCCAACACCCCGGCGCTCGTCGACCAGGGGATGGCCGGCATCTCGCCCGGCAGCCACTGCACCGACGACCACCTCGCCGAGGCCGAGGCGCTGCTCAGCTCGTGCGGCCGGGTCGTCCGGCTCGCCGAGAAGCACCTCGACGCCGTCACGGCGATCTCCGGCAGCGGCCCCGCCTACATCTTCTACGTCGTCGAGGCGATGATCGAGGCCGGCGTCGTGCTCGGTCTGCCGCGGGCCACGGCCACCGAGCTCGTCGTGCAGACGCTCTACGGGGCGGCGACGATGCTCAAGGAGACCCGGGAGCACCCGACGGTCCTGCGCGAGCAGGTCAGCTCGCCCGGCGGCACGACGGTGGCGGCCCTGCGCCAGCTCGACGACCACAAGGTCCGGGCCGCGTTCGTCACGGCCATCGAGGCCGCAGCGGCCCGCTCGAAACAGCTGGCGTCCGGGCAGGTCTGAGGGCATCGTGGGGTGATGGCCGAGCCCCACACCCACGACCAGCGCCTCCACCTGCACCCCGTCTCGCCGGAGGACTGGGAGTCGCACCGCGACGTCCGGCTCGCGATGCTCCAGGAGGCCCCCGACGCCTTCTGGTTCACCTATGCCGACGAGGCCGCCTACGACGAGGCCGACTGGCGCCAGCGGATCGAGGGCGCCTGGCTCGTGCAGGCCCGTGACGCCTCGGGGGTGCTCGGCAGCGCGGGGCTCGGTTCCCACTGGGAGCCCGAGCGGGCCACGACCGCAACGCTGTTCGGCATGTACGTCGCCCCGGAGGCCCGCGGGCGTGGTGTCGGCGAGGCCCTGGTCCGAGCCGTCCTCGAGCAGGCGAGGCGCCTCGGCAAGACCGAGGTCGTGCTCGAGGTGACGAGCTCCAACGTGGTCGCCGAGGGGTTGTACGCGCGGTGCGGGTTCGTGCGCAGCGGCGCGGTCCACGACCACCCGCGGCGCCCGGACCTGCGCGAGATCGAGATGGTCCACCGCTTCTGAGTCACCCTGTCGGCCAGTCGGTCCCGAGGTGCACCCGAACGTTCACCGCCCCGCGGGTGCGGTCCGACAGGCTGTCGTGCGAAGGTGGACCCATGAGCGACATCACCGTGCGTCCCCTCGGCGAGGACGACTGGGAGGACTACCGTTCCGTCCGCCTCGCCGCACTGCGTGAATCGCCCGAGGCGTTCGTGGCTTCGGTCGACGAGGAAGAGTCCTATGGCGAGGACTTCTGGCGTGAACGCATGCAGCGCTCCGCACGGCTCGTGGCCGAGCGTGGCGGCCGCGCCGTCGGCGTGGTGAGCATCGGCACCGCCAAGGAGAGCGACGGCACGGCCGGCGAGCTCTTCGGGCTGTGGGTGCGCCCCGAGGCCCGCGGCTCGGGCGTCGCCACCCACCTCGTCAAGGACGGCGCCTCCCTCGCCGCCGAGCGCGGTCACTCCCACCTCGTCTACTGGGTCGGCACCGAGAACGGCCGTGCCGTCGCCTTCGCGAGCGGCATGGGCTTCCGCCCCACCGACTACCGCCGGCCGATGGGTGTCGTCAGCGAGGAGGACGGCGAGGAGGAGATCGCCATGGTCCTGCCGCTCGGCGTCGACCACGGACCGACGCTTCGCCTCTGAGCCGGCGGCGCGCTCCGGCCGCAATGCGTTTCACGAACCCACCGTCCCCGCGCTCGGGACGGTGGGTTCGTCTGTGCCGGAAACGAGCCCGGCGTCAGGGGCGCGCGGCGAAACGCTCGATGAGCTCGACGGGCCCGCTGACGATGAGCATGTGGTGCGCCGAGATCTTCGTCTGCGGGACGGCGTACGTGAAGTCCTCGCCCGGTGCCTTGACGCCGACGACGGTGACGCCGTACTTGCGGCGGATCTGGCTCTGCTCCAGCGTGAAGCCGATCGTCTCGGCCGGCGGCTTCAGCTTGACGATGGCGAAGCCGTCGTCGAACTCGATGTAGTCGAGCATCTTGCCGTTGACGAGGTGGGCCACGCGGCGACCGGAGTCGGCCTCGGGCGAGATGACGTGGTGCACCCCGATGCGGTCGAGGATGCGCTTGTGCTCGGGTGAGAGGGCCTTCGCCCAGATCGAGGGGACGCCGGCGTCGACGAGGTTGGCCGCTGCGAGGACCGACGACTCGACGGACGAGCCGATGCCGACGATCGCGATCCGCGGCTGCGCGTGGCGGATCATGTCGAGTGCCGTCGACTGCGCCATGTCGGCGTGCACGACCTTGGCCACCTTGTTGACGTAGCTCTCGGCGATGGCGTTGTCGCGCTCGACGGCGATGACCCGGTGGCCGAGCTTGGTGAGCTCGAGAGCGACGGCCGAGCCGAAGCGTCCCAGCCCGATGACGATGACGTCGTCGTCGAAGAGCCGGTTGCGGCCCATGGGTGTTACCTCCGTCGTCCGTGGCGCGTTTCCGCGATAGCGTCTCAATCATGCCAACTCAGGCCCGGGTCGTCTGGGACTCCTCCTTCACGAGGTACGACTTCGGCCCCACGCACCCGATGGCGCCCGCTCGCCTGGACCTCACGGCCCGGCTCTGCGACGCCCTCGGTGTCTTCGACGTCGACGGCGTCGAGGTCGTCGGCGCCGAGGTGGCCACCGACGAGCTGCTGGCCACCGTCCACGACGACGACTACGTCGCCGCGGTCAAGGCCGCCTCGACCGACCCCTCCGCTGCCGACGACGCGTACGGCCTCGGCACCGAGGACGACCCGGCCTTCGTCGACATGCACGATGCCAGCGCCCGGGTCGTGTCCGGCACGGTCGACAGCTGTCGCGCCGTCTGGGAGGGCGAGGCCGAGCACGCCGTGAACTTCACGGGCGGCCTGCATCACGCGATGCGGGGCAAGGCGAGTGGCTTCTGCGTCTACAACGACATCGCCGTCGGCATCCAGTGGCTCCTCGACCACGGCGCCGAACGTGTCGCCTACGTCGACGTCGACGTGCACCACGGCGACGGCGTCGAGCGGATCTTCTGGGACGACCCCAGGGTGCTGACGATCTCGGTCCACGAGACCGGCCGGGCCCTCTTCCCGGGCACCGGGTGGCCCAGTGACATCGGTGGTCCCGACGCGGAGGGCACCGCCGTCAACGTCGCGCTGCCGCCCGGCCTCAGCGACGCCGGCTGGCTGCGCGCCCTGCACGCCGTCGCCATGCCACTCATCCGCGCCTTCAAGCCCGACGTGCTCGTGACCCAGCACGGGTGCGACACCCACGCGGAGGACCCCCTCGCGCACTTCGCCGTCACGGTCGACGCGCAGCGGGCCGCGGCCGACGCGCTCCACCGCCTCTCGCACGAGGTGTGCGAGGGCCGCTGGGTCGCCCTCGGAGGTGGCGGCTACGAGGTGATCGGTGTCGTGCCCCGCACGTGGACGCACCTGACGGCCATCGCCGCCCACGCCCCGATCCCGACGAGCACCCCGGTCCCCGAGGACTGGCGTGCCCACGTCGAGCAGATCTTCGGCCGTCCGGGTCCGCGACGGATGGGCGACCTGACCGCCGAGGACGGGCCGCTCTGGTGGCGCTCGTGGGAGATGGGCTACGACCCCGCGAGCGAGGTCGACCGCGCCGTCATGGCGACGCGCACGGCCGTCTTCCCGCTGCACGGGCTCGACGTCCACTTCGACTGAGTTCTTGGCGCTCCGCTTCGCTTCGCGCGTGCCTCGGCGCCCTTCAGGCGTCGCCTTCCTCCGCTTCGCTCGCTCGTTCCTCGCTCGCTGCGCTGCGCCTTTGGCGCCTCGCTTCGCTGCGGCGCGTGCCGCGGCGCCCCTTTGACGTTGCCTTCCTCCGCTTCGCTCGCTCGTTCCTCGCTCGCTGCGCTGCGTCCAGGCAACGTCGGCGCCGCGGCTCTGTTGTCTGCGTCTCGTGTAGCTGCTTGTCTCCGGGAGGACGCCGGCGCCGGGCGTGGCCTGACAATCGGGTTGGTGGGCGGCGGGCTGAGCGCCTACCCTTGGCGCACGGCGACGACGGGCCTGACGATCCTGAGCCGAGCACGACCAGAGGCCGTCCGCGATCCGCGGCGGCGAAGGTGTGGTGGCACAGCGACATTCCCCATCGCCCACACCTCCGGGGCACCAACCCTCTGGAGGTGAACGGAATGCAACCAACCCAACCCACGACCCTTGCTCCGCGCGTGCTCGCGCGGGACCTCGCGTCCGTCGAACCCGGCGAGCGGGTCACGCTCGCCGGCTGGATCCACCGGCGCCGCGTCCTCGCGAGCGTCACGTTCCTCGTGCTGCGCGACCGCTCGGGCCTGGCCCAGGTCGTCGTCAAGGACCGCGAGACCGTCGACCAGCTCTCGGGTCTGCCCGAGGAGACCGTCGTCGAGGTGACCGGCACCGTGTCGGCCAACGAGTCGGCCCCCGGCGGTGCCGAGCTCGTGGAACCGGTGATCACCGCGCTCACCGAGCCGGCGGTCGCGCCACCCACCGAGCTGTGGCGCCCGACCTTCGGCGCCGGGCTGCCCACGCACCTCGACCACGCGGCGGTGACCCTGCGCCACCCGCGCCACCGGGCTGCCTGGCAGCTCGCGAGCGCGTCGATGCGAGGCTTCCGCGCTGCGCTCGGAAGCCTCGAGTTCACCGAGATCGCGACCCCGAAGCTCGTCGGCACGGCCACCGAGTCGGGGGCCAACGTCTTCACCGTCGACTACTTCGGACGCACGGCCTACCTCGCGCAGAGCCCGCAGCTCTACAAGCAGATGCTCGTCGGGGTCTTCGAGCGGGTCTTCGAGGTCGGTCCGGTCTTCCGGGCCGAGCCGCACGACACGGTGCGCCACCTCGCGCAGTACACCTCGCTCGACGCCGAGCTGGGCTTCATCCGTGACCACCACGACGTGCTCGCCGTCCTGCGCGAGGCGATCGCGGGCATGGTCGAGGGCATCCGGGAGTATGCCGCCGACGCCGCTGCGCTCCTGGGCGTGGAGCTGCCGCAGGTGCCGGAGCAGTTCCCCGTCCTCCACTTCAGCGACGCCCTCGCGAAGGTCGGCGCCGACCCGGACGAGCCCGACCTCAGCCCCGCGCACGAACGCGCGCTCAGCGAGTGGGCCAAGACGGCATACGGCTCGGACTTCCTTGCGGTGGAGGGCTATCCGATGGGCAAGCGGCCCTTCTACACGCACCCTCAGCCGGGCGACGAGCGGTGGAGCAACAGCTTCGACCTGCTCTTCCGCGGGCTCGAGCTGACGACCGGAGGGCAGCGCCTGCACCGGCCCTCGGACTACGCCGCGGCGATGGAGCGCACCGGGACCGACCCCGAGGTCCTGGCCGGCTACCTCGACGCCTTCGCCCACGGCATGCCTCCGCATGGCGGGTTCGCCATCGGTCTGGAAAGGTGGGTCGGGCGGCTGACGGGTGCCGAGAACATCCGCGAGGTCACCCTCTTCCCGCGTGACCTGCACCGTCTGGAGCCATGACGAGCCGGGAGATCCAACGTGATCTCACCGGCGTGTCGAGTTGCGCGTGATCGATTCGTTCTCTCGTTCGCTTCCCCTCCAGTCACATCTGCCCCTAATGTTGCTTCTTGCACCTGCGTGCAGTTTCGCCGGAGGGGAAGCCGTCGACGCGCGGGTGCAAACCCACCGAAGATCGGGGTAACACATGTCGAATGAGCGCCAGCTCGCCGAGGTGCGGTTTCTGACCGTCGCCGAGGTCGCCTCGATCATGCGCGTGTCGAAGATGACCGTCTACCGGCTCGTCCACGGCGGAGACCTTCCGGCCGTACGCGTCGGCCGCTCCTTCCGGGTTCCGGAGGATGCGGTGCACAAGTACCTCCAGACATCCTTCATCGACACCGCGTGACAGCAGCGTCACCACGCACCCGAGGGGGCGGCCGCGACCACCCGGTCCGGCCGCCCCCTCGGCGTTGGCGCAGGTGGGCGCGTCGACGCGCTTTTGGGTTAGGGAGCCCGCACGCGCTACCCTGTGAGCCTGTTCGGCTCGTGAAGTTCGACCTACCCTTCTCCGAGGGGTGTCGACGCAGGTCGGCACCAGCTCAGTTCGAGGACACGTCTCACGACAAGGACAAACATGGGTTCTGTCATCAAGAAGCGCCGCAAGCGGATGGCGAAGAAGAAGCACCGCAAGCTGCTGCGCAAGACGCGCCACCAGCGTCGCAACAAGAAGTGACCTGACCAGCTCAGGTATACCGGCGGGATCGCCCCGCACGCTCTCGACCCTCACCTCCGGTGGGGGTCGTTCGCGTTCCCGGGGTCAGTCGGACACCGAGCCTCGACGAGGGCCGACGGGAGCGCCGATGGAGAGCCTCGACACATCCGACCAACAGGTGCCACGCCCGGGTACGGATCGAGCAGGGTCTCGGTAGGCTGCGAGGGCGGGGGAGCGAGAACTCCTCCGCAGCGCGCGCCATCCTCGAGCCCGATCGAGCAGCGCCCGTGCACGACGTCCGCACCGACCGACGACAGGAGGATCCGATGGCCAAGGTCGTCCTGGTCACGGGGGTGTCCCGCTACCTCGGTGGCCTCTACGCCCGAAGGCTCTCGACGGATCCGTCGATCGAGCGCATCCTCGGCGTCGACGTCGTGCCGCCCAAGCACTCCATCGGCCGGGCCGAGTTCGTGCGCGCCGACATCCGCAACCCGATGATCGGGCGCATCATGGCGCAGGCCGAGGTCGACACGGTCGTGCACATGAACGTCATCGCGACGCCCAAGGACTCCGGCGGTCGGGTGACGCAGAAGGAGATCAACGTCATCGGCACGATGCAGCTGCTCGCCGCGTGCCAGAAGTCCGAGTCGGTCTCGCGACTCGTCGTGAAGTCGTCCGCTGCCGTCTACGGCTCCTCGCCCCGCGACCCGGCGATGTTCAGCGAGGACATGAACCCCAAGACCCTGCCGCGCACGGGATTCGGCAAGGACTCCGTGGAGGTCGAGGGCTACGTCAGGGGCTTCTCGCGGCGCCGGCCCGACGTCGAGATCACGATGCTGCGCCTGGCCAACGTCGTGGGACCGAGCATCCACACGGCCATCACCGACTACTTCTCGCTGCCACTCGTGCCGATCCCACTGGGCTACGACGCCCGCTTCCAGTTCATCCACGAGGACGACGCCACGGCGGCCATGATCCTCGCGACCACCGGACCGCCCGCCGGGATCGTCAACGTCGCCGGCGACGGTTTCCTCACCGTGACGCAGTGCACCGCCATCGCGCGGCGCCCCGTCGTCCCGGTGCCGCTCTCGGCCGCCGGTCTCATCGGCACCATCGTCAAGCGCAGCGGCTTCGCCGACTTCTCGTCAGACCAGCTGACCTTCCTCGCCTTCGGCCGGGGTCTCGACACGACCCGGATGCGCTCCGTCCTCGAGTTCGAGCCGCACTTCACCACGCGAGAGGCCTTCGAGGACTACGCGCGTCACCTGCGGCCCGCCGTGCCCGGCGTCGAAGGTGTCGGCGAGGTCGTCAGCGACGCCGCCGGTGGCACCGCCGCAGCCCTCTCCCGCGTCTTCGACAGGATCCAGCCGTGAGCGCCGACCCGAGCAAGGCCGCCGACTCGACGACGTCCGACGCGGCTGAGACGACGAAGGCCACGGCCGCGCCGTCGACCTCCACGACGGGCGCACCGAAGAAGCCGACGGGGACGAAGCCGACGGGGACGAAGTCGGCGAAGACGAAGCCCGCGAAGCCGGCCAAGGCGAAGACGCCTAAGACCCCGAAGGCCCCGAAAACGACGAAGAGGACCGCGCCGGCCACGAAGGCCGAGCCGGCCACGGTCACGAGCGAGAGGCCTGTCGCGACCTCGGGCCGCCCGGCCCGGGGAGCCTTCGCGGCCGGAGCGGCCCGTGCCTCGGGCGAGCGTCGGCGCCGCGCGGGGACGCCCCTCATCCCCACGGCGCCGGTCGAGGTGAGCGCCGCGCGACGCCTCGCGACCGGCGCGGGCGCCGACACCGTCGCCGACGACCTCATCGAGGCAGCGGTGACCGAGGGCCCGACCGAGCCCGAGTCCCGCCCCGTCCGGACGCCGTCGAGCCGGTCCGCGCGCGACGAGGTCCCGAGCGACGGGGGTGACGCCGCCGGACCCGCCGAAGCCTTCGAGTCCGCCGAGCCCGACGAAGCCTTCGAGGTCGCCGACATCACCGAGCCCGGGGACCCCGCCGACACCCTTCCGGCCGAGCCGACACCGCCACGGACCAGGCCGAGCCGCGCGTCGATGCGTTCGCCCCGTCGCGCGGGCGCGGGCGAGCCTGCCCGGCTGCGTGCCGTCCCGCCGGTCGAGGAGGTCGCCCAGCGCGGCGTCCGCCCCGAGACCGAGCCGGAGACACGGCATACGCCCGCTGGAGACGGAGGCGGCTGGGAGCACGCGCTGACGTCGGGGCTGCAGTCGCGGGCCGAGAAGCTCGTCGGCGCGGTGCTCGACGGGGCCGAGCTCAGCTCGGAGTCCCGCCCGGGCCCGGCCGAGCTCGTGGAGCTCGCCGTCAACGTGCTGCGCGCCGCCGCCACCTCGGCCGGGGTGCCCGCCGAGGAGGTCGAGCGCCAGGTCGCCGAGACCCTTGCCTACCTCCGGCGCCGGCTCACGGGCGACTACGTCGTCGACGAGTTCGGCTTCGACGAGGACTACACCGTCAACGTCCACCTGCCGCTGCTGCGCCCGCTCTACCGCTCGTGGTTCCGGGTCGAGGTGCGCGGCATCGAGAACATCCCCGACGTCGGCGGAGCCCTCGTCGTCGGCAACCACTCCGGCACCATCGCGATGGACTCCCTCATGACGCAGGTGGCCGTCTACGACGAGCACCCACGCAACCGGCACCTGCGGATGCTCGGCGCCGACCTCGTCTTCCAGATGCCCTTCATCGGCACCATGGCCCGGCGCTCGGGCACGACCCTTGCGGCCAACTCCGACGCCGAGCGCCTCCTCAGCAGCGGCGCCCTCGTCGGCGTCTGGCCCGAGGGCTTCAAGGGTGTCGGCAAGCCGTTCAGCGAGCGCTACAAGCTGCAGCGCTTCGGCCGCGGTGGGTTCGTCTCGGCCGCGCTGCGCGCCGGCGTGCCGATCGTGCCGGTGTCGATCGTGGGGGCCGAGGAGATCTACCCGATCCTCGGCAACATGCCCGCCGTCGCCCGGCTGCTCGGGCTGCCCTACGCCCCGATCACGCCGACGTTCCCGCTGCTCGGCCCCCTCGGCATGGTGCCGCTGCCGAGCAAGTGGCTCATCGAGTTCGGGCCGCCCATCGAGACCACGAGCTTCGGGCCCGACGCCGCCGACGACCCCATGCTCGTCTTCGACCTCACCGACCAGGTGCGCGAGACGATCCAGCAGACGCTCTACAGCCTGCTCATGCAGCGCAAGTCCGTCTTCCTCTGACCGGCGCCCGCCCGTGACCGCCGGTCGCGACGGAACCGCGAGGAGACCGACACGCGTTCAGGTCAGGGCAGGATCTTCGTCGGTAGCGGCACCGGCACCGTGGGGGCGCCGAGGGTCACCGACGGCAGCGGGATCGTCGCGCCGGGCAGCGTGACGCCACCGCCGCCGACCCTGATCGTCGAGGACGTGACGCCCACCCCCGGCAGGCTGACCGTGGCACCCGGGAGCGTGACTCCGCCGCCACCGACAGCGACGGACGAGCTCGTGACCCCGACGCCGGGCAGGTTGATCGTGCCGCCGGGGAGGGTGACGCCGCCGGTGACGGTGACGCCGGGCACGGAGACGCCGGGCACCGGCACGCCGCCAGGGACGGGCACCGTGACCACCGGGGGCCGCGGCGCCGAGCCGGTGGGCCGTGGGGTCGTTGTGGCCCCGGGTCGAGATGGCGCGGTGCCCGGGGCGGACGTGCCGCTCACCGGGCTGCTGGGCCGGACCGCACCGGGCAGTCGTGCCAGGGCCTGTCGGGCCTGGGTGGCTCGGTCGCCGCACACGCCGCAGGCGGCCAGCTCCCTCAGGGTCGCCACCTGGCCCGCGCCGAGCAGGTCCCGCAGACGCTGCCAGGACGCGAGCGAGTCGGCGGGCACCCGGGGTCGCATCGCGTCGACCTGCGGGATGGCGCGGGTGTAGAAGTCGGCCAGCTCGGTCAGCGCGTCAGCGCGGTGCTCGGTGCGGTAGACCTCCATGAGGATGGTCTGGGCGCGGCCGGTCGCGTCCGTCGCGGCGTCGTAGGCCGTGTCGAGGTCGTGCGTCGACGGCGAGCCTCCGTCGATGAGGTCGCGGGCATCGGCGATGTGCTCCTGCGCCTGGGCGAGGTAGGTCAGGCCCTCGTCGTAGCGGGAGCCCGCCAGCTGGACGGCGGCCCGGTCGAGCAGCTGCTTGACGCCGTAGAGCGCGTCGCCGGGCACGGCCGAGCGGGACGCGAAGCCGAGGGCGCCGCCGATGACGAGGATGCTGGCGGCCGCGGCGGCGATGAACTTCAGCGGCCGCGCCGCCACGCGGAGGATCGACACGGTGCCGCCGTCGCGCGGACCGTCGTCGGCGGCGTCGGCGGCGTCGGCTCGGGCGGGTCCGTCCTCGTCGCCGTCGACCGGGTCTGCGGGTGCGAGGGGGACGAGGGGAGTGACCGCGGTGGCGTCGTCGGCCAGCAGTCGGGCGCGCAGGTCGGAGACGAACTCGGCCCGCGGCGCCAGGCCGGCCTGGTCGACGGCCTGCACGGCGTGCAGCACCGCGACGAGCTCGAGGATGCCGGGCTCGGAGACCTGCTCGCCCTCGAGGGCGCGCTGGAGGAGCTCGCCATCGGCGTTCGCACCGAGGTCCATGTCCCTCCTCCGTCTCTCGAGTCCGTTGGTTCGTGGTGCCGGTGTGCTGGCTGGTCGTGCTGGTCCCCTCGTCGGTCGTCCCGTCAGGGGGTGCCGGGTGCCCTCGCCCGACCCGGCGGCCCCGGCTGGGACGACACGGCACGGCATACGACACGTGGTGCGGCGAGGGGTGGGTGGTGCGGGTCGTTCGTCAGGGGCCGGAGCACCGCCATCGCTGCCACCCCGCCGCCTGCGTTCACACGTTCCACGGTCGCGCCGGTCAGCGCGCCGAGCGTCGGTCCGGGCCCACACGCACCGTCCCTACGCCATGAGAACGACGAGGGGGCCGGTGGGGTTACGCGGATCACAGCTCGGCTCCTTCGAGGGCCTTGCGCAGCGCCCGGGTGGCGCGCAGCTGGAGCTGCTTGACGGCACCCTCGGACTTGTCGAGGATCTTCGCGGTGTCGGCGAGGCTGAGTCCCTGGAGGAAGCGCAGGGTGATGCACTCGGCCTGGTCGGAGCCGAGCTCCTTGATCGCCGAGACGAGGCGCTCGTCGCGCAGCCGGGTCAGCACCTCGGTGTCGGGGGCGTCGACCCGCTCGTCGGCGTCACGCATGTCGGCGGTCGCCACCTCGAACCGGAACTTCGCCGACTTCACGTGGTCGGCGATGAGGTTGCGCGCGATGGTGACGAACCACGCCGCGATGTCCTTGCCCTGCCACGTGAACGAGTCGATCCGGCGCATCGCCCGGAGGAAGGTCTCGGACGTGAGGTCCTCGGCGAGCGCGCGGTTGGCGACCCGGACGAGCACGTAGCGGAAGACCGTGTCGACGTAGACGTCGTAGAGCTGGGCGTACGCCTCCTTGTCGCCGCCCTGGGCGAGCTCGACGAGGGCCGCGATGCGGGCCTGCTCGTCGGCGTCGCGCTCCGGGTGCCGCCGCCACCCGGCAGAGCCGGGGGAGCCCGGGGAGGTGCGGGTCAGTCCGCCACCCTCGGCGCCTGCATCGGCCAGGGCCGACCAGATGGCGTCGAGCGCCGAGCGCCACGTCGGCGGGGCGTATGCCGTGGGCGCGAGGATCGCCGGGACCGTGCCCGGCAGTGCCGGGCAGGCAGGCGTCATCGACGCCCGCCCCGGGGTCGTTCCCGGTGCAAGGACAGGTGGGGGCCGGCGACCCGACGTCCTGTTCGCGCGCATTGTGGACAGTCTGTCGGAATGCGCCCGCGGATGGGACCCCGACGACGTTTTGTGGTGCACCCGACGTGCGGCGCCGTGAGCGTGCCTACAGTGGTCGGCATGACGAGCGAGCCTCCCCTCGACGCTCCAGACCCTCCCGCTGTCCCGGCTGCCGGGGTCCCACCGCGGGTCGTCCTCCTCGGGCGCGCCGGATGCCACCTGTGCGACGAGGCGCGCGCCGTCGTCGAGCGGGTGACCGGCGAGCTCGGCGTGGCCTGGCAGGAGCAGTCCGTCGACGACGACCCGGAGCTGCTGCGGCGTTATGCCGAGCAGATCCCCGTGACGTTCGTCGACGGGCGGCGCCACGACTTCTGGCGGGTCGACGAGGCACGCCTGCGCGCCGCGCTCCGGTGACCTGCCTCACCGGCGCATCCCATGCCGTGGTAGGCCGTCGAAGTCAACTTTGTGCATGGGTTCACAAACGTCTAGCCTGATCGGGTCCCCACGTGCTCCACGTGTGGGAGAACGCCTCGTTCGAGAGGAGCCGGTGAGCAAGAGTGTCCGCCGACCCAGCACTGCGTCGCGAGATCCCCGACGCAACCGTCGCGCGGCTTCCCGAGTACCTCCGAACGCTCTCGCGCCTCGCTGAGGACGGCGTTCTGTCGGTCTCGTCGGAAGAGCTCGCGGCCGAGGTCGGAGTGCGCTCGGCGCAGCTGCGCAAGGACCTCAGCCACCTCGGCTCCTACGGGGTCCGCGGCGTGGGCTACGACGTCGAGACGCTCGCCCTCGAGATCTCCCGCGCCCTCGGTCTGACCGAGGACTGGCCCGTCGCCATCGTCGGGATGGGCAACCTCGGGCACGCGCTCGCCTCCTACTCCGGCTTCGTCACCAAGGGCTTCCGCATCGTCGGTCTCTACGACGACGACCCCGCGCTCGCCGACGAGAAGATCGTCGGGGTGGCGATCCGCCCGCTCGCCGAGCTCACCGAGCACCACGCCGTCGATCCCATCGCCATCGGCGTCATCGCGACGCCGGCCCCCGCCGCCCAGGCCGTCTGCGACGCCCTCGTCGGCGCGGGCATCAGCTCGATCCTCAACTTCGCGCCCGCGGTGCTCTCCGTCCCGAGCGGTGTGGACGTACGCCGGGTCGACCTCTCGACCGAGCTGCAGATCCTCGCCTTCCACGCCCAGCGCAAGTCGCTGGCCGCGGGTGACCTCCGGTCGGCGGTGGCCGCCCCATGAGCCTTCTCGTCATCGGCCTGTCCCACCACACCGCCCCGCTGTCGGTGCTCGAGGCGCTCTCGGAGCGTCCCGGCCGTGCCGAGGCCATCGCCGCCTCCGTGCTCAGCTCGGCCACGGCCACCGAGGCCGTCGTGCTCTCCACGTGCAACCGCCTCGAGGTCTACGCGTCGGTGCCGGCCTTCCACCCCGCCGTCGCCGCCATCGGTGAGGCGCTCGCCCTCGCTGCCGGGGTCGAGGAGCCCGAGGGGGCGCGCCGCGTCTCCGACCTGCCGCCGGGCGACCCGGCCGACGCCCTCGCCGACCGTGCCGAGGCCCTCGCGGACCACCTCTACGTGCGCTACGACGACGCCGCCGTCGCCCACGCCTTCACCGTCGCCTGCGGGCTCGACTCGATGGCCGTCGGCGAGGCCCAGATCCTCGGCCAGATGCGCGACTCGCTCGCCGGGGCCCAGAGCCGGGGTCAGGTGGGGGAGTCGCTCAACGCGCTCTTCCAGGGCGCCCTGCGCGTCGGCAAGCGCGCCCACACCGAGACCGACATCGACCAGCACAGCGTCTCGCTCGTGCAGATCGCGCTCGAGGAGGCGGCCGCGGTCCTCGGCCCGCTCGAGGATGTCGCCGCCGCGGTCGTCGGGGCCGGTGGCATGAGCGGCCTCGCCGCCGCGACCGTCCGCCGCCAGGGCATCGGGTCCCTCACCATCGTCAACCGCACGCCCGAGCGTGCCGAGCGCCTCGCGGCCACGACGTCCGGCGTGGCCCGTCCCTGGGACGACCTGACCGACGTCCTCGCCGAGAGCGACCTCGTCGTCACGTGCACCGGGGCGGTCGGCCACGTCATCACGGCCGACATGCTGGCCGCGAGCGCGAGCCGCCGCGGGGGTCGACCCCAGGTCGTCGTCGACCTGGCCCTCCCGCGCGACGTCGAGCCCGTCGTCTCCTGGCCGCACGCCGTCCCGGGCGTCTCGCTCGTCGACCTCCAGTCGCTGGGACTCCTGCTCGAGGGCCGCGCCGACACGACCCAGGTCGTCCGCGTGCGCGAGCTCGTCACCGGTGAGGTCGCCGACTACCTGACGCGCCGCATGGAGAAGTCCGTCGCGCCCACCGTCGCCGCGCTGCGCGCGCGTGCCGCCGCCCTCGTCGCGACCGAGATGGAGCGGCTCGACCAGCGGCTGCCCGGCCTCGACGAGGCCACCCGTGCCGAGGTCGGCCTCGCCGTGCACCGCATCGTCGAGAAGCTGCTCCACACGCCGACCATGCGGGTCAAGGAGTTCGCGATGGAGGGCAGCGGCGACGACTACGCCGCCGCCCTGCGCGAGCTCTTCGACCTCGAGCCCAAGGACGTCGCCAACGTGTCCACGCCGCCGAAGCGGGCCCAGCCATGACCGCCCTGCGTCTCGGCACGCGCCGATCGGCCCTCGCCACCACCCAGTCCGGGTGGGTGGCCGACCGCCTCCGCGAGGCCGGCCACGAGGTCGAGCTCGTCGAGATCACGACCGAGGGCGACGTCTCGGGCGAGCTGCTCACCGCGATCGGTGGCACCGGCGTCTTCGCCGCGGCCATCCGACGAGCCCTGCTCGACGGTCGCATCGACGTCGCCGTGCACTCGCTCAAGGACCTCCCGACGGCGCCCGAGCCGGGTCTCGTCGTCGCCGCCGTGCCGGTGCGCGAGGACAGCCGCGACGTGCTCGTGGCGCGCGACGGGCTGACGCTCGGCGAGCTGCCCGCCGGTTCCGTCGTCGGCACCGGCTCGCCGCGTCGCACGGCACAGATCGCGGCGCTCGGGCTCGGCATCGAGATCCGGCCGATCCGCGGAAACGTCGACACCAGAATTGGATTCGTCTCCTCGGGTGCGCTCGACGCCGTCGTGCTGGCACGCGCCGGTCTCGCCCGGCTCGGCCGTCTCGACGAGGCCACCGAGGTCATCGACCCGATCCAGGTGCTGCCGGCACCGGGTCAGGGCGCCCTCGCCGTCGAGTGCCGGTCCGACCGCGACGACGTCGTGGCCGCAGTGTCCGTCCTCGACGACCCCGACACGCGAGCCTGCGTCGAGGCCGAGCGCTCGCTGCTCGCGACGCTCGAGGCCGGTTGCACCGCACCCGTCGGGGCGCTCGCCGAGGTCGTCGAGGGCGACGACGGCCTCGAGCTGTCGCTGCGTGCCTTCGCCGGCGCGGAGGACGGCACCGCCCCGCTGCGCCGCTCGCTCGTCGGGCCCTACGACGAGCCGGTGGTTCTCGGCTCGCGCCTCGCCCGGATCCTGCTGGAGGACGGCGCCGCCGACCTCCAGGTCGCCACGTCAGCTGGACCTGTCCCAGACCACGCCCCACACCAACCGGAGCAAGTTTCGTGACTCCTTCCCGCCAGCCGTCAGAGCAGACGGACTCGACTCCCACCCACGCGACGACGCCGGCGTGTGTCGCCTTCGTCGGCTCCGGACCGGGCGATCCCGGCCTCATGACGCTGCGCGGCCGCGACCTGCTCGCTGCCGCCGACGTCGTGATCCTCGACCGGATCGCCCGCGACGACGTCGTGCTCGAGCACGCCCGCCCCGACGTCGAGATCATCGACGCCGGCCACGGCGAGCAGGGCCAGGAGCTCACCCACGCGGTGCGCGCCAAGCTCGTCGTCAAGGCCGCGAAGTCGGTCGCACCCGGCGGTCTCGTCGTGCGCCTCATGGACGGTGACCCCGCGACCTTCAACGGCCTCGTCGAGGAGGTGCGTGCCTGCCGCAAGGCCGGCATCACCTACGACGTCGTGCCGGGGGTGTCGGCGCTCACCGCCGGGCCCACATATGCCGGAGTGCCCCTGACCTCGAAGTCGACCGGGGCCGTCCACGTCGTCGGCGTCGACCGCTCCGGCGTCGACTGGTCCGCCTACGCGGCCGACACCGACACCCTCGTGCTGCTCGGCGGCACCGAGGGCATCCGGGCCGCCCTCGCTGCGCTGCGCGCTGCAGGACGTCCGGCGGACGCCCTCGTGGCGCTGACGGCATACGGCACCACGGTGCGCCAGTCCTCGGTCGCGACGACCCTCGGCGACGCCGACGGGATCTTCGGTGGCAAGGAGCCGCTGCAGGTGTCGCTCGCCGTCGTGTCTCCCAACGTCGGGCTGCGTGACGAGTTCTCGTGGTTCGAGTCCAAGCCGCTCTTCGGCTGGAAGGTGCTCGTGCCGCGCACCCAGGCCCAGGCCGGCTCGATGGTCGACCGGCTCGCCGGCTACGGCGCGACGGCCGACGTCGTGCCGACCATCTCCGTCGAGCCGCCGCGCACGCCGCAGCAGATGGAGAAGGCCGTCAAGGGCCTCGTCACCGGACGCTACGAGTGGGTCGGCTTCACCTCGGTCAACGCCGTACGCGCCGTGCGCGAGCGCTTCGAGGAGTTCGGGCTCGACGCCCGGGCCTTCGCCGGCCTCAAGGTCGCCGCGGTCGGTGGCGTCACCGCCGCCGCTCTCCGCGAGTGGGGCATCAACCCCGACCTCGTGCCCGCGGGCGAGCAGTCCGCTGCCGGCCTGCTCGAGTCGTGGCCCGAGTTCGACGAGGTCCTCGACCCGATCAACCGCGTGCTGCTGCCCCGCGCCGACATCGCGACCGAGACGCTCGTCGCCGGCCTGCGCGACATGGGCTGGGAGGTCGACGACGTCACGGCCTACCGAACGGTCCGCGCCGCCCCGCCGGCCGCGTCGATCCGCGACGCCATCAAGGGCGGCGACTACGACGCCGTGCTCTTCACGTCGAGCTCGACCGTGCGCAACCTCGTCGGCATCGCCGGAAAGCCCCACGCCGCAACGGTCGTCGCATGCATCGGGCCGGCCACGGCCAAGACGGCGCAGGAGCACGGCCTTCGGGTCGACGTCCTCGCGCCCGAGGCCTCGGCCCTCAGCCTCGTCGACGCGCTCGCCGGCCACGGCGTCGGGCTCGCCGTCGCGGCGGCCGAGGCGGGCCAGTCGGTGCAGCGTCCCAGCGACAAGCGTCCGGCCTCGCGCCGCCGCGCCCGCTGAGACGAGGCCCCGATGATCGAGCGTCCCCGTCGCCTGCGCCAGACCCCCGTCCTGCGATCCCTCGTCGCCGAGACCCGGCTGCACCCGCGTGACCTCGTGCTGCCCGTCTTCGTCGGCGAGGGCCTGACGGAGCCGCGCCCGATCACGAGCATGCCGGGCGTCGACCAGCACACGCTCGAGAGCGTCGTCGAGGTCGCCCACCGCTGCGTCGCGGCCGGACTCGGCGGGATCATGCTCTTCGGGGTGCCGCAGGAGAAGGACGCGACCGGCTCGGGCGCCGTCGACCCCGACGGCATCCTCAACGTCGCCCTGCGTGCCGTCCGCGACGCCGTCGGTGACGACCTCGTCGTCATGGCCGACACGTGCCTCGACGAGTTCACCGACCACGGGCACTGCGGCGTGCTCGACGAGCACGGTCGCGTCGACAACGACGCCACCAACCTCCTCTACGCCGAGATGGCCGTCGCGCAGGCTCGCGCGGGCGCCCACGTCGTGGCGCCCTCCGGGATGATGGACGGGCAGGTCGCCGTCATCCGCGAGGCGCTCGACGCCGAAGGCCTCACCGACACCGTGATCCTCGCCTACTCCGCCAAGTACGCCTCGGCCTTCTTCGGGCCCTTCCGCGAGGCCGTCCAGTCGAGCCTGCAGGGCGACCGCCGCACCTACCAGCAGGACCCGGCCAACATCGTGGAGTCCCTCCGCGAGATCGACCTCGACATCGCCGAGGGCGCCGACATGGTCATGGTCAAGCCGGCGATGTCCTACCTCGACGTCGTCGCGGCCGCTGCCGAGCGGGCGTCGGTGCCGGTCGTGGCCTACCAGGTGTCGGGCGAGTACTCCATGATCCACGCGGCCGCGGCCAACGGCTGGATCGACCTCCGGAGCGCCGCGATCGAGTCCCTCACCTCGATCCGCCGCGCCGGTGCGCAGGTCGTGCTGACGTACTTCGCGCTCGACGTGGCCGAATGGACCGCCTGACACCACTACCATCTGTGCAATCGCAGGAGGTTGACATGTCAGGTACAGGGGATGACGGCGTGCGGTGGCTCAGTGACGCCGAGCAGGCGTCGTGGCGGGCCATCCTGCGCGGCACGAGGCTGCTCGAGCGCGCGCTCGACGACGCGCTCGGCGACGCCGGGTTGCAGCTGAGCGAGTACGAGATCATCTCGATGCTCTCCGAGAGCCCGAACCACCGGCTCCGGATGTCCGAGCTCGCGGCCATGGTCGTCCAGTCGCGCAGCCGGCTGACGCACACGGCGAAGCGGCTCGAGGACCGCGGCTGGGTGACGCGCGAGCAGTGCTCCGACGACAAGCGCGGCGTCGAGCTCGTCCTGACGACCGGTGGTCTGGCTGCGGTCGGCGACATCGCGCGCGTCCACGTGCAGAGCGTGCGCGCCAACCTCGTCGACATCATGACGGCGACGCAGTTCACGGCGATCGGCGACGCCATGGCCATCGTGCGTGACCACCTCGACCCGAACGGCACGAGCGGCCACTGACGACCCGGCGGGGCGCACCCAGCATCGGTTGAGAGACTGGGTGCATGAGCTCGCAGCCCGTCACCGTCCAGACGACCACCGACGCCCCGGCGTCCGCCGCGCTCCTGGCACGGGCCAGCGAGGTGATCCCCGGTGGGGTCAACTCGCCGGTGCGCGCCTTCCGGGCGGTCGGCGGCACGCCGCGCTTCATGGCGAGCGGGACCGGTCCGTGGCTGACCGACGTCGACGGCAAGCGCTACGTCGACCTGATCTGCTCGTGGGGCCCGATGATCCTCGGCCACGCGCATCCCGACGTCCTCGCCGCCGTGACCGAGGCGGCCGCTCACGGCTTCTCGTTCGGCACGCCCAGCGAGAACGAGGTGCGCCTCGCCGAGGAGATCGTCCGGCGGGTCGAGCCCGTCGAGCAGGTGCGCCTCGTCAACTCCGGCACCGAGGCGACGATGTCGGCCATCCGCCTCGCCCGCGGCTTCACCGGCCGCGACGTCATCGTCAAGTTCGCCGGCTGCTACCACGGTCACGTCGACGCCCTCCTCGCCTCGGCGGGCTCGGGTGTCGCGACCTTCGCCCTCCCCGACTCCGCCGGTGTGCCGCGCTCGAGCGCCGGCGAGACGATCGTCTTGCCCTACAACGACGTCCCGGCCCTCGAGGCCGCGTTCGCCGAGCGCGGCCACGAGATCGCCGCCGTCATCACGGAGGCCGCGGCCGGCAACATGGGCGTCGTCCCGCCGGCTCCCGGCTTCACCGAGGCACTGCTCCGCGTCACCAGGGCGCACGGCGCCCTCCTCGTCTCCGACGAGGTGATGACGGGCTTCCGGTGCAGCGCGTCAGGCTTCTACGGCCTCGAGGGACCCTATGCCGCAGGGGCGCCCGACCTCTTCACCTTCGGCAAGGTGATGGGCGGCGGCTTCCCGACCGCGGCCTTCGGCGGTCGTGCCGACGTCATGGCGCTCCTCGCCCCGCAGGGGCCCGTCTACCAGGCCGGCACTCTGTCCGGTAACCCCGTCGCCTCCGCTGCCGGCCTCGCGACGCTCCAGGGCTGCACGCCTGCCGTGTACGAGCGCCTCGACGTCGTCTCGCACGCGATCGCCGACGCCGTCGCGAGCGAGCTCTCCGCGGCCTCGGTGCCGCACAGGATCCAGTGGGCCGGCTCGATGTTCTCGGTCTTCTTCCGCGACGGGGCCGTCGCCAACTACGACGACGCCAGGGACCAGGACAGCGACGCCTTCCGCCGGTTCTTCCACTCGATGCTGAGCCAGGGCGTGCACCTCCCGCCGAGCGCCTTCGAGTCGTGGTTCGTCTCGGCCTCGCACGACGACGAGGCCGTCGACCACGTGCTCGCGGCCCTACCGGCCGCAGCGCGGGCCGCCGCGACCTCGGACTGACCTGCGGACCGCCGACCCGGCGCCTCGCGCGACCCCGGTTCGACGTGATCGCGGCCGCCACGGGCGAGCCCGCGATCACCTCGAACGGGCGCGGGGACCGGGCGACACGGCATACGGCAAGCGGGGATTGTGGGCTCGACCCACGAGGAGGACGCTGGTCGGTGACGGCGGCGCCGTCGGGGTGCCGCCCCGACCGAGGGAGGTGGGGTCGTGCACGCACGCTCCACGACGGTCCTGGGCCGTCCCGGCATGATCGAGAGCGGCATCGCACACGTGCAGGACGTGGTGATGCCGCAGGTCAGGGCGATGGACGGCTGCGTGGGCCTGTCCATGGTCGCCGACCGCATCAGCGGCCAGTGCATCGTCACGACGGCCTGGCGTGACGATGCCGCGATGCGCGCCACCGCCGACACCGTCGTCCCGCTCCGACGGCAGGCGGCCGACCTGCTCGGCGGTGAGGCCACCGTCGAGGAGTGGGAGATCGCCTACCTCCACCGTGACCACCGCGTGGCCGACGGCTGCGCCGCCCGGGTGACGTGGACCGACGGCGACCCGGCCATGGTCGACCGGATGCTCGACGCCTTCCGGATGGGCATCATGCCGCGGGTCGAGCAGCTCGAGGGCTTCTGCAGCGCCAGCCTCTTCGTCGACCGGGCCGCGGGACGGACGTGCGTCACCGCGACGTACGACTCACCGCAGGCGATGATGGCGACCCGCAACGCGGCGATGGGCCTGCGGGCCGACCTCGTGCAGGAGACCGGCATGAGGATCACCCAGATCGGCGAGTTCTCCCTCGCCATCGCGCACCTCGACGTGCCCGAGCTCGTCTGACGCCGGTCGTCCGGGCGCTAGTGGACGGCGGCGAGGAGCACCCCGACGCCGACGAAGAGCCCGCCGAAGACGCGGTTGAGCGTGCGCTGGCCCGACTCGCGCTGGGTCAGCCGCCCCAGCCCGCGTGCCGCCGCGGCGAAGAAGAACCACATGACGATGACGTCGATGGCGATCACCGTCGCGGCGAGCACGGCGTACTGCGGCAGCAGGGGCTGCTCCGGCCGGATGAACTGCGGCGTGAACGCGAGGAAGAAGACGACGGCCTTCGGGTTGGTGAGGTTGACGAGCAGACCGCGGCGGAACATCGACCACGCCGGCTCCCGCTGCACCTCACCCACCCGTGCCGCCGCGGCGCGCGACCGGAACTGGCGGATCCCGAGGTAGACGAGGTAGGCGGCGCCGGCATACCGGATGAGGTTGAAGAGCACCGGTGAGCCCGCGACGAGGACGCCGACGCCGGCGGCCACGACGGCGATGTGGGCGAGCAGCGCGACCTGCTGGCCGAGGATGCCCCAGATCGAGCGGGTCCAGCCGGACCCGAGCGAGTTGGCCATCGTGTTGACGGCGCCGGCCCCGGGGGTGAAGGAGATGAGCGCGCCCGTCGCGACGAGCGTCAGCCAGAGTGACCACGACACGTCACGGAGTGTAGGTCGGCCCCCGTCCGTGGCGCCGGTCGTCCCACGGACGGCGTGACCTCGGCCACGGGTGTCGGGGACCGCCACCGACGGCGTACGCGTGGGGCCGCGTCAGCGGGGCACCGCTCGGTGTCGCTGCACGTCACAGGGGGTGCACAGGCTCGGGTGCGGATTCGGTCCTGAGCACGACGTTTGAGAGACTGTCGCCCATGGGTGAGAGCACGAGCGGGGTGGCGCCGGGCGCCGACGACCTCACGGTCGTGCACCTCATGCGACACGGTGAGGTCCACAACCCCGACGGCGTGCTCTACGGGCGCCTCGACGGCTTCCACCTCTCCGATCTCGGCCGGGAGATGGCGTGTCTCGTCGCGGCCCACCTCCGAGCCAATGACATCACCCACGTCGTCGCCTCACCGCTCGAACGCGCCCAGGAGACCGCGGCCCCCATCGCGGCCGACCACGACGTCGAGATCGCCACCGACGCGCGCGTCATCGAGTCCGAGAACCAGTTCGAGGGCCGGTCGGTCAGCCCCAAGGACCTGCTCCACCCGCGCAACTGGCACCTCTTCCGCGACATCACGAAGCCCTCCTGGGGCGAGCCCTACGAGGACATCGCGACCCGCATGCTCGCGGCCGTCGCCGACGCGCGCGCCGCCGCCCGCGGACACGAGGCCGTCGTCGTGAGCCACCAGCTGCCGGTCTGGACCGTGCGCAACAAGCTCGAGGGACGGCGCCTCTGGCACGACCCGCGCAAGCGCGAGTGCACGCTCGCCTCGCTGACGTCGCTGACCTACCGGGGCGACGAGCTCGCCTCGATCACGTACTCCGAGCCGGCCGCCGAGCTGCTCGCGAGGGCGAGCAAGAGCGTGGGCGCCTGATGGACCACCTCGACCGACGCACCGCACTGCGGTGGGGCGCCGTGGCCATGGCCGGGGGCCTCGTGACGTTCGCGGCCGCCTGCTCGTCCGACCCGAACTCCGTTGCGGACCAAGCCCGCTCGGGTGACCGCAAGGGCTACGTCGCCGGCGACGGCTCCATCGAGCAGCTGCCCGCCACCGACCGCGGCGAGCCGGTGAAGCTCGACGGCACGACCCTCGAGGGCAAGCCGTGGAGCAGCGCCGAGCGCGCCGGCACGGTCCTCGTCGTCAACGTCTGGGGCTCGTGGTGCCCACCCTGCATCGAGGAGACGCCCGCGCTGCAGAAGGCCTGGGAGACCGTGCAGTCGAAGGGCAAGAAGGTCGAGTTCATCGGCCTCGACAAGCTCGAGGGCCCCGAGACCGGGCTCGCCTTCCAGACCGCCAACAAGGTGACCTACCCGTCGCTGGCCTACGACGGCGGCGTCCCGATCCTCTCCCTCCAGGGCAAGGCCTCCGCCACCCCGACGACGCTCGTGCTCGACCACCAGGCCCGCATCGCGGCGCGTGTCTCCGGTCCTGTCTCGACGACGACCCTGCTCGGCCTCATCGACGACGTCCTCGCCGAGAAGGCCTGAGGTCCTCGTGGGTACCGAGCTCGCCTCCGGGTCACTCCTCGCCGCGGGGCTCGTCGCCCTCGTGGCCGGGTTCGTCTCGTTCGCCTCGCCGTGCGTGCTGCCTCTCGTGCCCGGCTTCCTGGGCTACGTCACCGGTCTGTCCGACGTGTCGCTGGAGAAGCGGTCGCGCGGGCGGCTCGTCGTCGGGGCGCTGCTCTTCGTCCTCGGCTTCACGGTCGTCTTCCTCATCGCGGCCGCTGCCGTTTCTGCCGTCGGCCTCGCCTTCCGCGAGCACCAGAGCGCGCTGCTGCGCGTCGGCGGTGCCGTGGTCCTGCTCATGGGTCTGCTCTTCCTCGGGCTCGGCCGGTCGTATGCCGCCCCGGTGAGCTGGCGACCGCGTGCCGGACTCGCGGGGGCACCGTTGCTCGGCGCCGCCTTCGCCATCGGCTGGTCGCCGTGCATGGGCCCGACGCTCGGGGCCATCCAGGCCATGGCTGCTCCGATCTCGGCCGAGTCCGGCTCGATCGGACGCGGCCTCGCGCTCGCCGCCGTCTACTCGATCGGGCTGGGTCTGCCGTTCGTGCTCATGGCGGCGCTGTGGGAGCGCGCCGGCACGGCGAGCGACTGGCTGCGTCGGCACCGCCGCGCCCTTCAGAACGTCGGCGGCCTGCTCCTCGTCGCCGTGGGCCTGCTCATGCTGACCGGGGTCTGGGAGGACGTCATCGTCTGGCTCCAGGTGCGGCTCGTCAACGGCTTCCGGGTGGCGATCTGACATGAGCACCGACACCGACCCCACCACCGGCGAGGCCACCGCCACGGCCGACACGTCCGTCGACGCGGCCGCAACCCGGAAGGCCACGGCCGGCGCGACGCCCAGCGACGGCATACGCACGGGGATGCGTCCCGACCGCCAGGAGCCGACGCTTCCCACCCTCGGCGCGATCGGGATGCTCCGCTGGGGCTGGCGCCAGCTGACGAGCATGCGCACGGCGCTCTTCCTGCTCCTGCTGCTCTCCATCGCCGCCGTCCCGGGCTCGATCTTCCCGCAACGCAACATCGACGCCGGCCGGGTCGCCGACTACATCGCCCAGAACCCGACGAGCTCGCCGTGGCTCGACAAGCTCGGCTTCTTCGACGTCTACGCGTCGCCGTGGTTCTCGGCGATCTACCTGCTGCTCTTCGTCTCCCTCGTCGGCTGCATCGTGCCGCGCACGAAGGTGCACCTGTCGGCCCTGCGCTCGCGGCCGCCGCGCGCCCCCGCCCGGCTCAAGCGTCTCGACGAGCACGCCGAGATCACGACGACCCTCTCGCCCGACGAGGCGCTTTCGGCTGCGCGGGCCGTGTTGAAGCGCAAGCGGTTCCGGCTGCACTCGCACGACGCGACGAGCGTCTCCGCCGAGTCCGGCTACCTCCGCGAGACCGGCAACCTGCTCTTCCACCTGGCCCTGACCGGCATCATCATCGGCATGGCGGTCGGCCACCTGCTCGGCTGGCGCGGCGACATCATCCTCGCCGAGGGCGACAAGTTCGCGTCGTCCGCGGGCACCTACAACACGATCTCGCCCGGCCCGTGGGTCGACACCGAGACGCTGCCGCCCTTCGTCCTCTCGCTCGACAAGCTCCACGTCGAGTTCAACGAGACGCCCGGCCGCTCGTTCGGCACGCCGCGCCTCTTCGACGCGCAGACGACGCTGCAGAGCTCGCCCGGCGCCCCGAAGAGCAGCGAGAACGTCTCGGTCAACCACCCGATCACCGTCGACGGCGCCGACATCTTCCTGCTCGGCAACGGCTACACGCCCGTCATCACGGTCAAGGACGCCAAGGGCTCCGTGCTCTACCGCGAGGCGACGCCGTTCCTGCCGCAGGACGGCAACTACCGCTCGGTCGGCGTCATCAAGGTGCCGTCGGCCTCGCCGAAGCAGCTCGGCTTCACCGGCTTCTTCCTGCCGACCGCCGAGCCGAGCTTCACCAACGGGCCGGTGTCGATCTTCCCCGACACCAACAACCCCGAGGTGGCGCTCTCGGTCTGGGAGGGCAACCTCTTCCCGGGTGGCGCGCCGCAGTCGGTCTACACGCTCAACACCGACGAGATGAAGCAGGTCACCAAGGCCGACGGCTCGCCCGCGCTGATCCGCCTCAAGCCCGGCCAGACCTACCAGCTCCCGGGCGACCGCGGCTCGATCACCTTCGACAGCGTCAAGCGCTTCGCCGGCCTGTCCGTGCGCACCGACCCCGGCGCCCCGATCAGCCTCGTCTGCGCGATCCTCGCGACGCTCGGCCTGATCCTCGGGCTCACGATCAAGCGCCGCCGCGTCTTCGTCCGCGTGCGGCCGGCCCCCGCCACCACGGGCGACGGCCCCGACGGCGGCACGCTCGACAGCCCTGCCGGCGCCGACGGGCGACCGGCTACCGTGGTCACCATCGGTGGCCTCTCGAAGGACTCCGACCCCGGGCTCGCCGCGATCGTCTCCGCGATCACGACCGGCGTGCACGACCGCCTTGCAGAACGGACCGACCGCTCGTGAACCTCGCAGCCAACGCCAACGCCGCGCTCTACGCGTCGATGATCGTCTACACGCTCGCCATGCTCGCCTTCACCTGGCACCTGGCCGCGCGAGCACCGAAGGTGGCCGACTCGAAGGCCGTCGCCGAGTCCCGTGCCGAGGTCGCCGCCAACGAGCGCGAGGGCGTCCTCGTCGGTGCCGGCGCCCCGACCCCGGCCGAGCGACGTCCGGCAACGCCGTACGCTGCCGGACCGGGTTTCGAGGAGAGCCTCAAGAGCCGCCAGCGGGGCAGCATCGCCCTGATGCTCACCTACCTCGCGTCGGCGCTGCTCGTCGCGTCGGTGCTCATGCGCGGCCTCGCCGTGGGCCGCCCGCCGTGGGGCAACATGTTCGAGTTCGCGACGGCCGCCACGGCGGCGGTCGGTGCCGCCTACAGCGTGCTCGCCAAGCGCAACAACTGGCAGTGGCTCGGCGTCTTCATCGTCACGCCCATCCTCCTCGTCCTCGGTCTCGCCCTGACGGTGCTCTACACCGAGGCCGGCGAGCTCATGCCGGCCCTCAAGTCCTACTGGCTCGGCATCCACGTCTCCGTGGCCTTCCTCGCCGTCGCCTTCTTCACGCTGGCCTTCGCGGTCGGCCTGCTCTACCTCGTGCGCCTGCGCCGTGAGGAGAAGCCGCCGGCCAAGCCGAACTTCATCGAGTCGCTGCCGTCGTCCGCCTCGCTCGAGCGGACGGCATACAGCCTCAACATGGTGGCCTTCATCCTCTGGACGTTCACGCTCATCGCGGGAGCCATCTGGGCCAAGCAGGCCTGGGGCGCCTACTGGCAGTGGGACCCCAAGGAGGTCTGGACCTTCGTCATCTGGACGGTCTACGCCGCCTACATGCACGGCCGCGCGACGGCCGGCGTCGACCACCGCAAGTCGATGTACATCGCGCTCGCGGGCTACGTCGCCGTCATCATCAACTTCACGCTGGTCAACCTCGTCTCGACCTTCGTGGGCATGCACAACTACTCGGGCATGTGACGGTGATCTGACATGGTCCGTTACTCCCTGCTCCGCATCCTCATCTTCTTCGGGTTCCTCTTCCTCTTCTGGCTCATCGGCCTGCGCAACAACCCCGTGCTCCTGCTCGGTGCCTCGGCGATCGCCTCGGCGGCCGCGTCCTACATCCTGCTGCGCGGCATGCGCGACGAGATCACGGCCAAGCTCGTCGAGCGCCACGAGGCCAAGCTCGAGGCGAAGCACGCGGTCGACCCGACGAGCGACGAGTTCGCCGAGGACCTCGAGGACGAGCGCCCGCTCCGCGACGCCGACACCACGGGTGCCGCGGCCACCGAGGACCCCCGCAACGCCGACCGCTGAGCGCCGACATCCACTCGAGTGAGCGCCCAACCACAGTCGAGTGAGTACGCCGTCACACCGGTCCCACGATCGTGTGACGGAGCGCTCAGTCGAGTGGGACGGGGCGCTCACTCGAGTGGGCGGGGTGGGTCAGGTGGGGAGGCCGGGCCGGGTGGCGATGCGGGTGGCCGTGGCCGTGGCGTCGTCCCCGACGCCGAAGAGCAGGGACGAGCGGCGCCGGCGCAGGAAGTGGACGCCGACGAAGTGCAGGTCGGGGGCCACGACGCTCTCGCCGTCGACGTGCACGGGGAACCCCTGCTCGTCGACGAGCCCGGGGACGTCGACCCACTCGGTGTAGCGCGAGCGGAAGCCCGTGGCCACGACGACCGCTCCGAAGCCCCGCAGGTCGAGCTCGGTGGGCGCCGACGTGTCGAGAGGGCCCGGCTCCGGGATCTCGGGTGCCGGCATCCCGCGCTCCCGGCACCCAGCGACGATGGTGTCGCGCACGAACCCGAACCCGGCGTCGCCGGCGGCGATGACCTCGGGCAGGTCGGGCGCGAAGCGCGCCGTGTGGCCGTCGATGTCGACGAGGTGTCCCACGAGGCGCACCGCGAGCGCGGCGAGCGTCCGGTAGTGCAGGTCGTGACCGCCGCCGGCGCCGCTCGCCTGGACGTTGGCGCCGTGCCGCGCCGCCGGGCTCGGTAGCTGGTCGGGCGTCTGCTCGTAGAAGCTCGAGTCCATCAGCCACTCGAAGAGGTCGCGGCCGCCGACCCGCCGCAGGAACCACGGCGCCCTGCCGCACGCCATGACGACGTCCCGCCCCGACAGCGCGAGCTCCTCGGCGATCTGGCACGCGCTCTGTCCGCTGCCCACGACGAGCACCGCGCCGTCGGGCAGCGCGCCCGGGTTCCGGTAGCCGAGCACGTCGATGCACGGCACGTCCGGCGAGAGACCGGCGACCGCTGCCGGTCGGAGTGGCTGCTGGTAGGCGCCTGTCGCCACGACGACGATGCGGCTGCGGATCGTGTCGTCGTCGGTGCGCAGCTCGAACGCGCCGTCGCGTCTCCAGAGCCCGTGCACGGGGACCCCCTCGCGCACCCGACCGAGCCGGCCGGCATACGCCTGCAGGTGCCCGGCCACCTCCGTGCGGGTCATGAAGCCGCCGGGGTCGTCGCCGGCATAGGCGGCGCCCGGCAGGCGGACGGTGTGGTTGGGGCCGACGAGGGTGAAGCTGTCCCACCGGCCGAGCCACGACGACCCGGGCACGCTCGCCTCGAGGACGACGTGCTCGACGCCGCGCTGGTCGAGCTCGTGGCTCGTCGCGAGGCCCGCCTGCCCGGCCCCGATGACGACGACGTCGATCTCCTCGGACACGCGTCCACGGTGGCACCGGGACGTGGCTCCCGTCAGCCGAATGCCGAGGTATGCCGTCGCGCCCGGTCGCGAGGGATCACCTCGACCCGCTGCGGCGCAGCGGCTCAGCGGCTGGGCGGTTCACCGGCTCAGACGCGGCCGAGCGCCAGGCCGACGGCGAGCAGCAGCGACCAGGCGAGCTGGAACTGCCCCGTGCCGGCCAGGGCCGGGATGAGGCCGGGCCCCGTGGCGCGCCCGACGACGGCCTGCATCGGCCGCACGACGAGCGGCGCCGCGAGGAGCGCGAGCAGGGCCCACGGCGAGGTGAGCGAGGCGAGGCCCGTCATGACGAAGGCGACGGCGATCAGCGCGACGTAGAAGGCCCGGGTCCCTGACTCGCCCATCCGCACGGCGAGCGTGCGCTTGCCGTGCTCGCGGTCGGTCGGGATGTCGCGCAGGTTGTTGGCGACGAGGATCGCCGAGGCGAGCGACCCGACGCCGATGGCGCCCCACCAGCCGGCGGCGGTGGGCGGCGTCATCGTCGCCATGGTGCCGAGGGTCGCGACGAGCCCGAAGAAGACGAAGACGAAGACCTCGCCGAGGCCGAGATAGCCGTAGGGCCGCGTGCCGCCGGTGTAGTACCAGGCCGCGACGATGGCGGCCGCGCCGATCGGGATCATGATCCACAGCTCCGACAGCCCGACGAGCGCGAGTCCCATGAGCGCGGCGAAGAAGAAGCACGCGAAGGCCGCGATCTTGACCGAGCGGGGTGCGGCGAGCCGCTGGCCCACGAGCCGCACCGGCCCGACGCGCACCTCATCGGTGCCGCGGATGCCGTCGGAGTAGTCGTTGGCGAAGTTGACCCCGACCTGCAGGGCCAGGGCGACGACGAGGGCGAGGACGGCGTACGCCCAGACGACGTGACCGGTCTGGTAGGCGGCACCAGTGCCGACGAGGATGGGCGAGACGGCGGCGGGCAGCGTGCGGGGGCGAGCGCCCTCGATCCACTGGGACAGGGTGGCCATGGAGTTCCGGAGGGTCCTTCTACAGCTTGCGGAGGAAGTCGGGGTCGTCGTCGGGGCCCATCGGGCCTCGGGGCCCGGGCGGCCGGCGGCCGGGCCCGCGCGACGCGGGACCGGGGCCGCCCCGGGCGTCGCTGCGCCCGGCGACGAGCCAGAAGACCGGGCCGAGCACGGGCACGAGCACCGCGATCAGCCAGACGGTCTTGGGCATGATCCGCACGAGCCGACGATCGGTCTGGAGGCAGTCGACCAGCGCGTAGATCGTGGCGAAGACGACGAGGGCGATCAGCACGACGCGCAGCACGGCGACCTCCTTCGGCGACGGGTGGGACACCCCCATCTTGCCACCGCTCAGCCGAGGCCCTGCACGGCGCGTCGGATGGCGGCCCGATCGGGTTTGCCGGGCCCGCGCTGGGGGATCTCGGCGAGCACGAGGACCCGTCGCGGCAGCGCCGCGTCGGGGAGGATGCCGCGCAGCCTCTCGCGGACGGCGCGCGTCGTCAGGTGGCCGGTCGGGTCGACGAGCGTCACTGCGGCACAGACGGCCTCGCCCCACTCGGGGTCGGGGAGGCCGAGCACGACGACGTCGAGCACGTCGTCGAGGTGCCGGGTCATGGCGTCCTCGACGACTCCCGGGTTGATCTTGAGGCCCCCGGTGTTGATGACGTCGTCGGCGCGGCCGTCGATGACGAGCAGACCGTCGTCGTCGAAGTGGCCGAGGTCGTCGGTGCGGAACCACCGGACGCCGTCGGGGTCGACGGCGAAGGCGTCACGGCTGAGGCGTGCCTCGCCGAGGTAGCCGTGCGCGACGGTGTCGCCGCCGAGCACGACGTGCCGGTCGTTGTCGACGTGGACCCTGCTGACGGGCAGCGGGATGCCGTCGTAGACGCAGCCGCCGGCCGTCTCGCTCATGCCGTACGTCAGGCTCAGCGCGACGCCCAGCGAGCGGCAGCGCTCGACGAGGGCGGGCGGCGTGGCCGCGCCGCCGACGAGCACCCCGTCGAAGGTGCGCAGGGCGTCGAGCCCGACGGGGTCGTCGACGAGACGGGACAGCTGCGTCGGCACGAGCGCGGTGTAGCGCCGGGGCGCCGCGCTCGTGGGCCGCACCAGGGCCGCGGCCTCCGCGAAGCCCGCGACCGAGAAGCCGTCGCGCAGGTCGAGCACCTCCGGCGTCACGCCCGAGGCGAGCGACCGGAGCAGGACCTGGAGCCCCGCCACGTGGTGGGCCGGCATGGCGAGCAGCCACGCGCCACTGCCGCCGAGCACCTGGTGGGTGGCCCACGCCGACCGCTCGAGGGCGTCCGCCGTCAGCAGCGCGCGCTTGGGCCGGCCGGTCGAGCCCGACGTGCCGATCGCGACCGCGAGACCGTCGGGGAGCTCGGCCGGGTCGTGGGACGGCACGGTCGGCGGCGGGGTGTCGGCGGCATACGGCAGCACGGGGGAGCGGCCGGTCAGGGCCGCCTCGAGGGCAGGCAGGACGTCGAGGACGGCGGGTCCGGCGGGGACCGCCAGCGGGCGGGGGGACGGCGCGGCCATCAGGCACGTCTCGCTCTCGGGGGTGCGGTGGGGGCGGCGCGCCGGCGCTGGCGCGCGGCCATGGCGACGGTCCAGACGAGCGCGACCGCGCAGACGGGGAAGCCGACGTAGGGGTTGAGCGGGAGCACGATGCCGAGGGTGCCGCCGACGACCCACAGCACCTGGAGCATCGTCTCGGACCAGGCGAAGACCGACGTGCGGACGTTCTCGGGGACCTCGCGCTGCACGAGCGCGTCGAAGCCCAGCTTGGACAGCTGCGCCGACATGCCCTGGACGAAGCCGAGCACGACGAGCGTCCACACGCCGTACCAGATGCCCGTCGCGACGCAGCAGACCGTCGCGGCGAGGACCGACACCATGGCGATGCGCTCGGGCCGCTGGTCGCGCACGACGTTGCCGACGACGCTGCCCATGCCGTTGCCGACCCCGATGGCGACCGCGATGAATGCGAGGACGAGCTCGCCGCGGATGCCGTCGATGGGGTGCTCCTTGGCGAGGAACGCCATGAAGAGGATGAGGAAGCCGGTGAGCACGCGGGTGCCACCCGTCGACCACATGGCGTGCATCACCGGCCAGGGGATCGCCTGCTTGCGCCGGCGGAAGCGGCCGAGGGGTCCCAGCGAGTCGACGGTGAGCGCGTCGCCGTCCGAGGGCGTATGCCGCCGGGCCGGGTCGTCGCCCCAGCCGCGCCGGGTGCCGCGGAGCGAGCCGGCCCCGGGTGCGCTCGCGTCGTCGTGCGCGCCTCGTACCGGGATCGGGGTCGTGTCCTCGATGGAGACCTCGCCGAGCGAGCTGTCGACACGCGCCGGGAGGCGGATCGCCTGGACGGTGGCGACGACGAAGACGACGAAGCCGACGCGGAGGGCCCAGGACGGTCCGGCGAGCATCGCCACCCCGCCCAGGGCGCCCCCGATGACCGCGCCGACGACTCCGGCCATCGAGACGCGGGAGTTCGCCTTGACGAGGGTCGTGCCCGGCGGCAGGAGCCGCGGGACGGCTGCCGCGCGCGTGATGGTGTAGGCCCGGGAGGCGACGAGGCACCCGAGCGCGGCGGGGAAGAGCCAGCTGCTGTCGTGGGTGATGGCCTCGGCGAGCACCCAGCAGAGGAAGGCCCGCACGGCGAGCGTCGTGCCGATGGCCCAGCGCCGGCCGTGCGAGAAGCGGTCGAGGAGCGGCCCGATGAGCGGCGCGACGAGGACGAAGGGCACCATCGTGAGCAGCAGGAACGTCGCGACGTCGCCGCGGGCCTGGGCCGTCTGCGGGTTGAAGAAGAGGGTGCCGGCCAGGGCCAGCGTCATGATCGTGTCGCCCGCGGTGTGGCTCGCGTGCAGCTCGGTCATCCGGGCCAGACCGCTCTCGCCGGCTCCGCCGGAGTGGGTGTACGCATGCGCCTTGGCGGCAGCGAAGCGACCCGAGCGTGCGGTCAGGCGAGCGGTGCCGGTGGCGGCCCGTCCGAGCCCGCGCCCGACGGCGCGCGTCGCGTTGGCCGCGGTCGTGCGCGGTGGCTGGCGGAAGTCCGCGGGCCGGCCGCCCTCGGGCACGTCCGGGGTCTCGGGTACGGGAGGGGGAGCGGGAGGGGGTGCGGCCGATCCGTCGGTCCCGTGCGGGGCGCCTGCTGCGGCGCGACCACGTGGCGCGGAACTGGGCGCACGACGGCCAGGGCTGGCGCGGCGGTCGTCGCTCGGTTCCACTCCAACATCCTGCCCTGTCCCGCGGGCCGGCGGGCGACCGACACCGGCTTCGCCGCGGCCGGGACGTCCGTCCTCCGGAATGCCGGCGTCCACGCCGCCGCTGGGCCCGCCGGCGTGGTTACCCTCAGCACGTGACGACCGTGCCGGACGAGGGACTGGCGGGGACCGGGGCCGGGGCCCGACGGCGCCCTCGCGCGCGGTTCACCGTCGTGCTCGGGGTCCTCTGGCTCGTCGTGCCGCTCGTGCTCTTCCTGCTCGACCACTCCGTCCTGCTGGCCGGCAACCCGGCCCAGGTCATCGCGCTCGCGGCGAGCGGTCTCATCGGCGTCGTGCTCCTCGTGCGGGACCGCTCGGAGCCGGACCCGCGACGTCGGACCGCGCGACCGGTGCTCCGTGTCGTCGGCCGGGTGGCCGGGGTCCTGGTCACGGTCGTCGTGCTCGGGGCGCTCGTCTGGCTGCGGCCCTTCGGGGCGACCCCCGAGGCCGTGGCCGCGATGTCCGGCAGCGCCGACGTCCGCGTCATGGACGCGCCGGCCCACATCGTCATCGCGCCGACGAGCGGCACGCCGACCCGCGGCCTGATCTTCCAGCCCGGCGCCCGCGTCGACCCGCGCGCCTACGTGCCGATGCTGTCGGAGGTGAGCCGGCAGGGCGTCATCGTCTTCATCGTCAAGCAGCCGTTCGGCATCGGCTTCCTTGCCACGACGGCGCCCCACGCCTTCATCGACCGTCATCCCGAGGTGACGTCGTGGACGATCGCCGGGCACAGCCTCGGCGGCGTCGTCGCGGCCGGGTTCGCCCACGACCACCCTGGCGTCGTCAAGGGACTCGTGCTCTGGGCGTCCTATCCGGTCGACTCCATGGCCGAGCGCACCGACCTCGCCGTCGCATCGGTGAGCGGCACCCGCGACGGCTTCACGACGCCCGCCGACATCGCGGCCAGCCGGCCGCTCCTGCCCGGCGACACGGCATACACCGCCGTCACGGGGGCCGTGCACTCCTACTTCGGTGACTACGGCGACCAGCCCGGCGACGGCACCCCGACGGTCAGCCGGGCCGAGGCGCAGCGCCAGATCGTGGCCGCCACCGTCGCCCTGGTCGACGGGCCCTGAGCGTCAGAAGTACCAGGGGAAGGGCGACCAGTCGGGCTCGCGCTTCTCGAGGAACTGGTCGCGGCCCTCCACGGCCTCGTCGGTCATGTAGGCCAGGCGCGTCGCCTCGCCGGCGAAGACCTGCTGGCCCATGAGCCCGTCGTCGGTGAGGTTGAAGGCGAACTTGAGCATCCGCTGCGCCTGCGGGCTCTTGCCCATGATCTCCGTCGCGACCTGCAGGGCCTCGCGCTCGAGGTCGGCGTGGTCGGCGACGATGTTGACGGCGCCCATCCGCTGCATGTCCTCGGCGGAGTAGGTGCGCCCGAGGAAGAAGATCTCGCGGGCGAACTTCTGGCCGACCATCTTGGCGAGGTAGGCGCTGCCGTAGCCGGCGTCGAACGAGCCGACGTCGGCGTCGGTCTGCTTGAAGCGGGCCTGCTCTCGGCTCGCGATCGTCAGGTCGCACACGACGTGGAGGGAGTGCCCGCCGCCGGCCGCCCAGCCGTTCACGACGGCGATGACGACCTTGGGCATGGTGCGGATGAGCCGCTGCACCTCGAGGATGTGGAGTCGCCCGCCCTGGGCCTTCGTGCGGGCCGCGTCGACGGTGTCGGCTGTCTCGCCCTCGGCGTACTGGTAGCCGGAGCGCCCGCGGATGCGCTGGTCGCCGCCCGAGCAGAAGGCCCATTTGCCGTCCTTGGGGCTCGGGCCGTTGCCGGTGAGCAGGACGACGCCGACGTCGGGCGTCATGCGGGCGTGGTCGAGCGCGCGGTAGAGCTCGTCGACGGTGTGCGGGCGGAAGGCGTTGAGCACCTCGGGCCGGTCGAAGGCGATGCGCACGACCCCCGACTCCGCGTGCGGGCGTCCGGCCACGGGCCGGCGCCGGTGGTAGGTGATGTCGGTCAGGTCGAAGCCCTCGACGGGTGCCCACTCACTCGGGTCGAAGGTCTCGGACACGGCGCTCTGGCCCGGCTCGCTGCTCACGGACCGACCCTATCGGCGGGGTTAGGGTCGGCCGTATGCCGATCCCTCCCTACGTCTCCCACCTGCGCACCATGGTCGGCACGGAGCTGCTCTGGATGCCCGGGGTCACGGCGGTCGTGCTCCGCACGAGCGCTGACGGCGCCGACGAGGTGCTGCTCGTCAAGCGCTCGGACAACGGCGCGTGGACGCCGGTCACCGGCATCGTCGACCCCGGCGAGGACCCGCACGTCACCGCCGTCCGGGAGGTCGAGGAGGAGGCGTGCGTCGTCGCCGAGGTCGAGCGGCTCGTCTGGGTCTCGGCGAGCGGCGTCGTGACGCACGTCAACGGCGACCTCGGGCAGTACCTCGACCACACCTTCCGGTGTCGCTGGGTCTCGGGCGAGCCCCGACCGGGTGACGACGAGTCGACCGACGCGCGGTTCTTCCCCCTCGACGCCCTCCCGCAGATGCGCCAGGTCTTCCGCGACCGCATCGCCGTGGCCGTCGACGACCCGCGCGACGTCGTCCTCGGCCCCCTCTCCCACTCAGGTGAGCGCCCCGCCCCAGTCGAGTGAGCGCCCCGTCCCGGCCGGCGGAGGTGACATCTGTCAGGGGGAGGCGCTGACAGAGGGACCGGGTCCGGCGGGCTTCGCAGGCCTACCGTCGAGGGAGTACGGGGCCGACCGGTCCCGCGGACGGAGGAGACCGACGTGTTCTCGCCACGCAACCTCATCATCGCCGGAGTCGTGCTCATCGCCGTCGCGCTCGGTGCGTCCGGTCACGGCCTCTGGTGGCTCTTCGGGCTCCTCTGGGTGCTCCCTCACGCCGCCGGCCGCACCCGCGGCCACGCCTGTGGCAGTCGGGCCCGTCGCTCCCACGACCGCGGGCTCCCGCACGACGACCACGCCCCGACGCAGCCGGTCCCGGCGCAGCCCGACCCGACGCAGGACCGGCACGAGGCCTTCCCCGCCCGCCAAGCGCCGTCGGTGATGATGGAGGCATGACGACGCTGCCTCCTGCCGACGAGCTCCTCGCCCGGGCCCACGTCGTCGCCCTGCCGATGCGGGTGCGCTTCCGCGGCGTCGACGTGCGCGAGGCCCTGCTCCTCGAAGGGCCCTCGGGCTGGGGTGAGTTCAGCCCTTTCGTCGAGTACGCCGATCGCGAGTCCGCGCGCTGGCTGTCCGCGGTCCTCGAGGCGGCGTATGCCGTGTGGCCCGCTCCCGTGCGCGACGCCGTGGGGGTCAACGCGACCGTGCCGGCCGTCGGCCCCGACCGGGTGCCGGAGGTCCTGGCGCGCTTCGACGGGTGCACGACGGCGAAGGTGAAGGTCGCCGAGCGTGGCCAGACGCTCGACGACGACATCGACCGGGTCGCGGCAGTCCGGTCCGCGATGGGTCCGTCGGCGCACATCCGGGTCGATGCCAACGGAGGGTGGGACGTCGCGACCGCCACGGAGGCGCTGCGGCGGCTCACGGCATACGACCTCGAGTACGCCGAGCAGCCCTGTGCCAGCGTCGAGGACCTCGTCGAGCTGCGAACCGCCTTGGCACGCAACGGGATCGACGTGCTCATCGCGGCCGACGAGTCGATCCGCAAGGCCGAGGACCCGATCCGTGTGGCCCGGCTCGGTGCCGCGGACCTCGTCGTCGTCAAGGTCGCACCCCTCGGTGGCGTGGCGTCGGCGCTCGGTGTCGTCGAGGCCTGCGGGCTGCCCGCCGTCGTGTCGTCGGCGCTCGACACGAGCGTCGGCATCGCTGCGGGGGTGGCCCTCGCCGCGGCGCTGCCGTCGCTCGACCACGCGTGCGGCCTCGGCACGGTGGGTCTCTTCGAGCGCGACGTCTCGGCGGACCCGTGGCGTCCGTCGGGCGGTCTCCTGGGGGTCGGTCGTGCCGTGGCCGACCCCGACGCGCTCGCGGACCTCGCGGCTCCACCTGACCGGCAGCAGTGGTGGCGTGACCGGCTCGTGCGCTGCCACACCGTGCTCGCCGAGGGAAGCCCCCGATGATCCAGGCCTGCCTCAACGGTGACCGCACCCGCGGCCAGCATCGCACGGTGCCGCAGACGCCCGACGAGCTCGCCCGCGCCGCGGCCGACGCCGTGGCGGCGGGTGCCGTCATGGTGCACGTGCACCCGCGTGACGAGTCCGGCCGCGAGACGCTCGAGACCCGGCACGTCGTCGACGCCGTCAGCGCGATCCGGGCTGCGACGCCGGGGCTCCGCATCAGCGTCTCGACCCGCGACGGCATCGTCGACAGCGCCCGCCGCAAGCTCGCCCACGTGTCGGAGTGGCCGTCGCCGGACCTCGGCGGCCCGGACTGCGCGAGCGTGAACTGGCACGAGGAGGGCGCCGTGGACGTCGCGGCAGCCCTGCGCGACAACGGATCCGGCGTCGAGGCGGGGATCTGGACGCCCATGGCGGCCAGCCGCTACGTGGGGACGAACTGGCCCTGGCAGGTCGAGCGGGTGCTCGTCGAGCTCATCCCGGGTGTGACCCCCGGCTCCGACGGGCCGTGGGCGGCCGAGCGCATCCTCGCGGCGCTCGGCATGTCGCCGGTGCCGGTCCTCGTGCACGGTGAGGGGCGCTGGACCTGGCGGGTGCTGCGCTGGGCGCAGGCTGCGGGCTACGACGTGCGCATCGGCCTCGAGGACACCGTCCACCTGCCCGACGGGCGGGAGGCGCGTGACAGTGCCGAGCTCGTCGCAGCAGCGGTGCGGTCCGAGCCGGGCACGCCGTCCCAGTGGCCGGTCCCCGACGCCCCGGGCTGACCCGACGCCGGTCCGGTCAGCGGCGGTCGTCGCGGTGGGTCACGACCTGCTGAGCCAGCTCGCGCAGCCAGGCGGCCTCGGCCCGGCGGTCGGCCCGCGAGACGGGGACCTCGAGGACCCTGGTGCCAGAAGGGGACTCGGCGAGCGCCTCGGCAAGCCGGCCGAGGTCGTCGACGCGTTCGTATGCCGTGTGGTGCGCCGCGCACAAGGCCTCGAGGTCGGTGCCGTGCGGGGTCGCGAAGACGCGTTCGAAGGCACGCGCGTAGCGGCGGTCGCCCTGCTCGAGGGTGCTGAAGATCGCGCCCCCGTCGTCGCTGAGCACGACGAAGGTGAGGTCGGGCCGCCGCTGACCGCGACCCGTGAGCAGGCCGTTCGTGTCGTGAAGGAAGGTCAGGTCGCCGAGGTAGGCGATGCTGCGCGCGGCTCGTGGGCGACCGAGGGCGACGCCGACGGCCGTCGAGACCATGCCGTCGATGCCGGCGAGACCACGGTTGCCGACGACGAAGCGGTGCTCGAGCGGCGTCCACGGTGTGGCCATGACATCGAGGTCGCGGACGGGGTTCGACGAGCCGACGACGAGCGTCGTGTCGGCGGCGACCGCGGCGCCCACGACAGCCGCGACGGCGAGTGGCGACAGGCCGCCGTCCCCGGGGGCTCGTGACGGATCTCCCTCGGGCGCAACGAGTCCCGCATCGATTAGGGCGCCGAGTCGCTGGTCGGCGCCACGCCAGGCGTCGAACCAGGCCGGGGCGTCGGCGGCCTCGACCCGTGGCACGACGTCGAGCACGCGCGCCACCCGGCCCGGGTCGGTGGCCACGCCGTCACGACCTCGGACGGAGAGGACCTCGACGTGCGGGTCGCTGATGAGGCTCGTGACGGGGCGGGACAGGGTCGGGTGGCCGACGACGACGACGCGCTCGACGTCCCCGCGCAGGTCGGTGGTGAGCAGCAGCCGCCCGGTGCGCAGGGCCTGCCGGCCGATGCGCGCCCCAGAGGTGGGCTCCGCGACGAGCGGCCAGCCCGCCGCCTCGGCGAGCAGGCGTGCGGCCGGTCCGGCGTCGTCACCGGCGACGACGACGGTGCGCGGCCCGAGCGGCAGCACCTCGCCGTCGGTCGGCACCGACACCGACGGCTCGACGCCTCGTCCGGCCCGGCCCGCGCGCGCAACGTCCGCCGGGGCGGACTTGTCGTGGGGTTCGGCTCCGGTCTCGCGTCGGAGGTCCGCCGGTGCGGACTTGTCGTGAGGTTCGGCTCCGGTGTCGCGTCCGAGGTCCGCCGGGGCGGAGTTGTGGTGGTCGATCGAGGTGGGGAGGGAGGGAGGAGAGGGCTCCTCGGCCGGGCGCTGCCACCACGTCGTTGGGTCGGCGTCCGAGGGCAGCAGGTCACCGTCGAGCTGGACGTTGAGCTGGGTCGGTCCGGGTCGCGAGCACGCCTGTGCCACGAGGCCGGCCAGCTCGTCGTCGGGCGTGGCCGCCGTGAGGTCGTGGCACGGCGCAAAGGTGCCGAAGATGCCGGCCTGGTCGGTCGTCTGGTTGGCGCCCGTGCCCCGCAGGTGGTCGGGCCGGTCGGCACTGACGACGACCAGCCGGCGCCCCGTGTGGTGCGCCTCCATGACCGCCGGGAGCAGGTTGCCGACGGCCGTGCCCGACGTCGTGACGACGGCGACCGGTCGGCGTGACCCGGTGGCGAGACCGAGCGCGAGAAAGCCCGCGGACCGCTCGTCGACGCGCACGTGCAGGCGCAGGTCGCCGGCCCGGTCGGCCGCGTCGAGGGCGAGGGCGAAGGGTGCCGATCGCGACCCCGGGGCCAGCACGACGTCGCGCACCCCGCCGAGCCACAGCTGCTGGAGCACGTGCAGCGCGATCTCAGGCGCACTCAGACGAGCGGTCACCGTCGCCCCGATCAGTCGCTCGCGAGCGCGTCGCGCATCGGGATGAGCTTGGCGTTGGACTCGGCCACCTCGGACTCGGGGTCGGACCCCGCGACGATGCCGCACCCGGCATACAGCGTGATCTGTGACGGGTTGCCGGGATCGATGGCGCCGCTGCGGAGGGCGATGCCCCACGCGCCGTCGCCACTGGCGTCCATCCAGCCCACCGGGCCGGCGTAGCGCCCCCGGTCCATGTGCTCGAGCTCCCCGATCAGCTCGACCGCGCGGGCCGTGGGGGTCCCGCCGACGGCGGCCGAGGGGTGCAGCGACGCGGCGAGCGTCAGGGCCGAGGCCTCGTCGGCGCTGACGGCGGCGACGTCGGTCGCGAGGTGCATGACGTTGGGCAGGTGCAGCACGAACGGTGCCTCGGGCACGTTCATCGACGAGCAGTGCGGGGCGAGGGCCTCGGCGACGGAGCGCACGGCGTACTCGTGCTCCTCGAGGTCCTTCGACGAGCGGGCGAGCGAGGCCGCGAGGGCGAGGTCCTTGGCGTCGTCGCCGGTGCGGCGGATCGTGCCGGCCAGCACACGCGAGGTGATGAGTCCCTGGTCGCGGCGCACGAGCAGCTCGGGGGTTGCTCCGACGAGACCGGCCACCGAGAAGACCCACGTGTTCTCGTAGCGCTCGGCGAGGCGACGCAGCAGCCAGCGCGGGTCAATGGGGCCGGAGGCCGTCGCGACGAGGTCGCGGGCGAGGACGACCTTGTCGACCTCACCCGCCCCGATGCGCTGGACGGCGTCGGCGACCGCATGGGCGTAGTCGGCGGGGGACACCTGGCCGTCGGCGAAGGCGACGTCACGAGGAGGCTCGGGATCGCTTGCGACAGAGGGCTTCTCGAGCAGCGTGAGCTGCGGTTCGAGAGAGACCGTCGTGAGCCAGGTCTGCCCGTCCCGACGGCCGACGATCGTCGAGGGGACGACGAGCCGGGCCGCCTCGGCGGAGTCGGAGGCGAAGGGGAAGGAGCCGAAGCACACGAGACCCGTGCCCGGGCGGCCCACCTCGTCGCGCACGACGGCGTGCCGGCTGACCTCGCGCCACCAGGCCTCGGCCTCGCGGAAACGGCTGTCGCCGTTGGCCTCGAACGACAGTGCCGACCCCCAGCCGACGAGGCCCTCGCCTCGGCGCACCCACGAGAGCAGCTCGTCGTGCGGGACGTCGGCCGGGAGGTAGGCCAGCAATGGGTCCGCGGCCTCGAGGGGCACCGTGCGGACGACGACCGTCGGTCCCGCGGCGGGGGACGGCGCTTCGGGGGCGGGAAGCGTGGACATCGGTGGCAACTCTACGGCCGATCGCGAGCCACCCTGCTCGCGTGGTCGCCGGTGCGACCCGACCCACACCCGTCGTGGGTGCGAGGATGAGCGCATGACCCGTGCGCAGCTGGACAAGAAGCCGGTCGACGTCGCGTCGATGTTCGACACCGTCGCCGAGAAGTACGACGTGACCAACGACGTGCTCTCGCTCGGGCAGGACCGGCTGTGGCGCCGGGCCGTCGTCAAGGCAGTCGACGCCAAGCCGGGGGAGCGCATCCTCGACATCGCGGCGGGCACGGGCACGTCGAGCGAGCCGTGGGCCAACGAGGAGATCGAGATCGTCCCGGCCGACTTCTCGCTCGGCATGCTGCGGGTCGGCCGCCGGCGTCGCCCGGACATGGCCTTCACGGCCGCCGACGCGATGAGCCTGCCGTTCGCCGACGAGAGCTTCGACGTCGTGACGATGAGCTTCGGGCTGCGCAACGTCGCCGATGCCGAGACCGCGCTGCGCGAGTTCCTCCGCGTCACCAAGCCGGGCGGCCGACTCCTCGTCTGCGAGTTCAGCCAGCCGGTCAACAAGGTCTTCCGCACCGTCTACTCGAACTACCTCATGCGCGCGCTCCCGCCGGTCGCCCGCCGCACGTCGAGCAACCCCGACTCCTACGTCTACCTCGCCGAGTCGATCCGCGCGTGGCCGCCGCAGGGCGAGCTCGCCCGCGTCGTCGAGGCGGCCGGCTGGCAGCAGGTCGGCTGGACCAACCTGACCGGCGGCATCGTCGCGCTGCACCACGGCACCAAGCGCTGACCGCCGGCTTGTCGAGAGTTAGGCATGCCTTATCTGACAAGCGCGAAATCGCGGGAATAGACTCCCGAAGTTAGTTCGTGAAGTTCTTCACAAGCGGTTCGGAAGCGTGCAGGGAGACATGACCAGTTCGAGCGTCGCGCCCAGCCCCTCGGGGTCTGGTGCTGCACCCGTCGAGCGGGCCGACGTCATCGTCGTCGGCGCCGGTCCGGGCGGCAGCGCGACGGCGGCCTACCTGGCCGACCACGGTCTCGACGTCGTCCTCCTCGAGAAGTCGGCCTTCCCCCGCGACAAGATCTGCGGCGACGGCCTGACCCCCCGCGCGACCAAGGAGCTCATCTCCCTCGGCGTCGACACGACGGGGTGGCAGCGCACCAAGGGCCTGCGCATCAAGGGTGGCGGCCACACGCTGCAGCTCGACTGGCCCGAGTCCGACGCCTTCCCGGGCTACGGCATGGTCCGCACCCGCGCCCAGCTCGACGAGACCCTGGCCCGCCACGCCGAGGCCCGGGGCGCGCGCCTCCACGAGCGCACGAGCGTCTCCACCCCGCTCCGCGACTCCTCGGGCCGCGTCACCGGCGTCACGGCCAAGCGCCTCGACGACGCCGGCCGCGCGACGGGCGAGACCGTCTCCTACCGTGCGCCCGTCGTCGTCGCGAGCGACGGCGTCTCGAGCCGCCTCGCCACCGCGGTCGGCCGACCCAAGCGCGAGGACCGCGTCATGGGTGTGGCCGTCCGCGCCTACTACACGACGCCGAAGCGCGACGACTACCTCGAGAGCCACCTCGAGCTGTGGAGCCGCGACGACGACGGCAACCGCATCCTCATGCCCGGCTACGGCTGGCTCTTCCCGCTCGAGGACGGCCGCACCAACGTCGGCCTCGGCACGCTCGACACCACCTCGGCCTTCCAGAAGACCGACTACAAGGACGTCATGCGTCGCTGGGTCGAGGACATCAATCCCGAGTGGCAGCTCGAGCACGACGAGTCGGCCGGTCCGATCCGCGGCGCCGCGCTGCCGATGGGCTTCAACCGCACCCCGCTCTACGCCGACGGCCTGCTCCTCGTCGGCGACTCCGGTGGCATGGTCAACCCCTTCAACGGCGAGGGCATCGACTACGCCCTCGAGGCCGCGCGCCTCGGCGCGGAGCTCGTCGCCCAGGCCATGGCGCGCCCGAGCGACGCTGCGCGCGAACGGGTGCTCGCGGCATACCCCAAGGTCATGAAGGACGAGCTGGGCGGCTACTTCACGCTCGGTCGCTGGTTCGCCCACGCCATCGGCAACCCCGAGGTCATGCGGCTCGCGACGAAGTACGGCCTGCCCCGCAGGAAGCTCATGCCGCTCCTGCTCAAGATCATGGCCAACCTCGCCGACCCCGCGAGCAAGGGCGCGAGCGACCGCCTCATCAACACCCTCTCGCGGCTGGCTCCGAGCGCATGAGCCACCCGCCCGTCGGCGCCATTGTGACGCCGAGCACAATCGATGCCGACGCCCCTAGGATGGGTGCGCCGCGCACCTGCGCCCCTGCTTCGCACGTCAAGCACGACCGAAAGGCACGTGACCTCGGATGAACTCCTACGTCCCGATCCTGTTCATGCTGGGGCTCGGCTTCGCGTTCGCCGCGCTGTCGGTCTTCACCTCGCTCGTCGTCGGGCCCAAGCGCTACAACCGCGCCAAGCTCGAGGCGTACGAGTGCGGCATCCAGCCGACGCCCCAGGCGGCCGGTGGTGGCCGCGTGCCGATCAAGTACTACCTGACGGCGATGCTCTTCATCATCTTCGACATCGAGTCCGTCTTCCTCTACCCGTTCGCGGTGGCCTTCAACAAGCTCGGCCTCTTCGCGCTGGTCGAGATGGTCCTGTTCATCCTCACGGTGTTCGTCGCGTACGCCTACGTCTGGCGTCGCGGCGGCCTCGAGTGGGACTGACGCCCGTTGCAAACGTGAGCACCCGCACCAGCGGGTACGCGTCCACCGGGTTCGTCAGGAAAGGTTAAGGAGTAAGCAATGGGTCTCGAAGAGAAGCTCCCAGCCGGGTTCCTGCTCTCGACCGTCGAGGGTCTCGCCGGCTACATGCGCAAGGCCTCGATCTGGCCGGCCACGTTCGGCCTCGCGTGCTGCGCCATCGAGATGATGGCCGTGGGCACGCCCGACTACGACATCGCCCGGTTCGGCATGGAGCGCTTCTCGGCGACCCCGCGCCAGGCCGACCTCATGATCGTCGCCGGTCGCGTCAGCCAGAAGATGGCCCCTGTCGTGCGCCAGGTCTACGACCAGATGCCCAACCCCAAGTGGGTCATCTCGATGGGTGTGTGCGCCAGCTCGGGCGGCATGTTCAACAACTACGCGATCGTCCAGGGCGTCGACCACATCATCCCGGTCGACATCTACCTGCCCGGCTGCCCGCCGCGCCCGCAGATGCTGCTCAACGCGATCATCGAGCTGCACCACCAGATCGAGACCTCGCCGCTCGGCGTCAACCGCGAGGAGGCGGCCAAGGCCGCCGAGGTCGCGGCCCTCTCCGCGACGCCGACGCACCAGATGAAGGGTCTCCTCGCATGAGCGACGGGGAGAAGAAGGACGACACGAACGCCGTGAACGCCGACACGACCAAGGACCAGGCCTCCGGCCTGACGCCCCACGAGATCGAGCTCGCCCAGACGGGCGGCGCGACCGAGCCCGAGGTCGTCGGCGTGCGCCACGGCATGTTCGGGGCGACCCAGGGCGCCGACACGACCGGCTACTCCGGCCTCGTCCGCCCGATCCTCGTCGCCGGCGCCTCGGAGCGCCCCTACGGCGGCTACTTCGACGAGATCGCCGACAACCTCGAGCGTGGCCTCGTCGGCGGCACGGCCTCCTACGGCGAGGCCGTCGACCGCGTCGTCGTCGACCGGGGCGAGATGACGATCCACGTCCGCCGCGAGCACCTGCTGGCCGTCGCCCGCGTCCTGCGCGACGACGCGTCGCTGCGCTTCGAGATCGTCACCGGCGTCTCGGGCGTGCACTACCCGAACCGCACCGGCGAGGAGCTGCACGCGGTCTACCACTTCCTGTCGATCACCCACGGCGGCCGGCGGGTCCGCGTCGAGGTCTCGTGCCCCGACGACGACCGCCACATCCCGTCGATCGTCTCCGTCTACCCGGCCAACGACTGGCACGAGCGCGAGACGTGGGACATGTTCGGCATCGAGTTCGACGGCCACCCGGCCCTCACCCGAATCCTCATGCCCGACGACTGGCCGGGCCACCCGCAGCGGAAGGACTACCCCCTCGGCGGCATCCCCGTCGAGTACAAGGGCGCCACCGTCCCGCCGCCGGACCAGCGGAGGTCGTACAACTGATGAGCACGCACACCGAGTTCACCCAGACCGAGGTGCCGGAGCCCGGCGCCAACGACGTCTACGCCACGTCCGTGGCCGACGAGCAGGCCAGCGAGGGCGCCCACGTCTTCAACGCCGCCGGCGGCGACTGGAACGACCTCGTCGACGAGGCCACCTCGCTCGGCGAGGAGCGCATCGTCGTCAACATGGGGCCGCAGCACCCGTCGACGCACGGCGTGCTCCGCCTCATCCTCGAGATCGACGGCGAGACGGTGACCGAGGCCCGCGCGGGCATCGGCTACCTCCACACCGGCATCGAGAAGAACATGGAGTACCGCACCTGGGTGCAGGGCGTCACGTTCTGCACGCGCATGGACTACCTCACGCCCATGTTCCAGGAGGCGGCCTACTGCCTCGCCATCGAGAAGCTCCTCGGCATCACGGACCAGATCCCCGAGCGGGCCAACGTCATCCGCGTGCTCATGATGGAGATGACGCGCATCAGCAGCCACCTCATCTGCCTCGGCACCGGTGGCATGGAGATGGGCGCGACGACGGTCATGACCGTCGCCTTCCGCGAGCGCGAGCGACTGCTCCGCGTCATCGAGATGATCACGGGCCTGCGCATGAACAACGCCTACATCCGCCCCGGCGGTGTGGCGCAGGACCTGCCGCCCGGCGCCATCGACGCGCTCCGCGAGATGGTCCCAGAGGTGCGCCGTGGTCTCGGCGAGCTCGAGGCGCTGCTCAACGAGAACCCCATCCTCAAGGGCCGCACCGTCGACGTCGGCGTGCTCAACCTCGCCGGCTGCATGGCGCTCGGCATCACCGGCCCGGTGCTCCGCTCGACCGGCCTGCCGCACGACCTGCGCAAGCTCGACCCCTACTGCGGCTACGAGACCTACGACTTCGAGATCAAGACCCGCACGAGCCAGGACGCCTACGGCCGCCTGCGGATCCGCATCGACGAGATGTACGAGTCGCTGAAGATCATCGAGCAGGCGACCGACCGCCTCCAGGCGAACGAGGGCCCGGTCATGGTGGCCGACAAGAAGATCGCCTGGCCGGCGCAGCTCGCGCTCGGCAGCGACGGTCTCGGCAACAGCCTCGACCACATCCGCGAGATCATGGGCACCTCGATGGAGTCCCTGATCCACCACTTCAAGCTCGTCACCGAGGGTTTCCGCGTGCCGGCTGGACAGGCCTACGTCGCCATCGAGTCGCCGAAGGGCGAGCTCGGCTGCCACGTCGTCTCCGACGGGGGCACGCGCCCCTACCGCGCCCACTTCCGCGACCCGAGCTTCAACAACCTGCAGGCCGTGGCCGCGATGTGCGAAGGCAGCCAGATCGCCGACGTCATCGTCGCCGTGGCCTCGATCGACCCCGTCATGGGAGGTGTGGACCGTTGAGCGGTCACGACGCGTCAGGCCACCTGCACGTCAGCCCCGAGTCCAAGGCGCCGTATGCCGCCGACGTCCTCGAGAAGCTGCACGTCGACGCCGCCGAGGTCATCTCGCGCTACCCGCAGAAGCGCTCGGCGCTGCTGCCGCTGCTGCACCTCGTGCAGTCGGTCGACGGTTACGTCGCGGGCCGAGGCGTGAGCTTCTGCGCGGAGGTGCTCGACCTCACCGAGGCCGAGGTGAGCGGTGTCGCCACCTTCTACACGCAGTACAAGCGCCACCCCAACGGTGACTACACCGTCGGCGTCTGCACCAACACGCTGTGTGCGGTCATGGGCGGCGACCTCATCTTCGACCGGCTCTCCGAGCACCTCGGCATCGGCCACGACGAGACGACCGACGACGGCAGGATCACCCTCGAGCGCGTCGAGTGCAACGCCGCGTGCGACTACGCGCCGGTCGTCATGGCCAACTGGGAGTTCTTCGACAACCAGACGCCGGAGAGCACGATCGGCCTCGTCGAGGACCTTCGCGCCGGCAAGGACGTCGCCCCGACGCGCGGCGCCGCCAAGGTCTGCACGTTCAAGGAGGTCTCGCGGGTCCTCGCGGGCTTCGAGGACGGCCGCGCCGACGAGGGCGTGGGCGCCGGTCCGGCGTCCCTGCTCGGTCTCAAGATCGCCAACGACCGCGGCTGGGTCGCCCCTGGTGCCAACAGCAGCAACGGCTCGCACTCGTCGCAGCCCGACGGGAAGGACGGATCGCAGTGACCGACACCCTGACCCCGATCCTCACGAAGTTCTGGGACGACCCGCAGTCCTGGACCCTCGCGACCTACGAGCGCCACGACGGCTACAAGGCCCTGACCAAGGCGCTCGACATGGAGCCGCAGGCGATCATCGACGCCGTCAAGGACTCCAGCATCCGTGGCCGTGGTGGTGCCGGCTTCCCGACCGGCATGAAGTGGTCGTTCATGGCGCCGCCCGACGGCGGCCCGCGCTACCTCGTCGTCAACGCCGACGAGTCCGAGCCGGGCACGTGCAAGGACGTGCCGCTCATGATGGCCAACCCGCACGCGCTCATCGAGGGGGTGGCCATCTCCTCGTACGCCATCGGCTGCGAGCACGCGTTCATCTACCTCCGCGGTGAGGTCGTCCACGTCTACCGCCGCCTGCTGCGCGCCGTCGAGGAGGCCCGTGCCGCGGGCTACCTCGGCGACAACGTCGGTGGCAAGGGCGTCAAGGTCGACATCACCGTGCACGCCGGCGCCGGCGCCTACATCTGCGGCGAGGAGACGGCGCTGCTCGACTCGCTCGAAGGTCGCCGCGGCCAGCCGCGCCTCAAGCCGCCGTTCCCCGGTGCCGCCGGTCTCTACGCCCGCCCGACGTCGGTCAACAACGTCGAGTCCATCGCCTCGGTGCCCGGGATCATCCTCGAGGGCTCCGACTGGTTCAAGGGCATGGGCACCGAGAAGTCCACGGGCTTCGGCATCTTCAGCCTCTCGGGCCACGTCGCCAACCCGGGCCAGTTCGAGGCCCCGCTCGGCATCACGATGCGCGAGCTCATCGACCTCGCCGGCGGCATGCGCGGCGGCAAGAAGCTGAAGTTCTGGACGCCGGGTGGCAGCTCGACGCCGATCTTCACCGACCAGCACCTCGACGTGCCCCTCGACTTCGACTCGGTCGCCGCGGCCGGCTCGATGCTCGGCACGCGTGCCCTGCAGGTCTTCGACGAGACCGTGTCGGTCGTGCGCGCCGTCGCCCGCTGGACCGACTTCTACGCCCACGAGTCGTGCGGCAAGTGCACGCCGTGCCGCGAGGGCACGTGGTGGCTGCGCCAGATCATGAACCGCATCGAGAACGGCCAGGGCACGCAGGACGACATCGACAAGCTCGTCGACATCTGCGACAACATCCTCGGTCGCAGCTTCTGCGCCCTCGGTGACGCGGCCACGAGCCCGATCACCTCGGCCGTGCAGTACTTCCGCGAGGAGTTCGAGGCCGGCATGCACACGCCGGCCCACGAGCTCTTCCCGCCCGAGAAGTCGGTCCTCTTCGACGTCCAGACCAAGGAGTCCAGCGGGATGGTGTCCGCATGACCGCCACGACGGAGACGAAGGCGCCCACGGCGCCCGACCACGTCAGCCTGACGATCGACGGCGTTCCCGTCAGCGTCCCCAAGGGCACGCTCGTCATCCGCGCCGCCGAGACGATCGGCGTCGAGATCCCGCGCTTCTGCGACCACCCGCTGCTCGACCCCGTCGGGGCGTGCCGCCAGTGCCTCGTCGACGTCGCGATGCCTGACCGCGAGGGCAACGTCCGCCCCATGCCGAAGCCGCAGGCCTCGTGCACGATGACGGTGTCCGAGGGCATGGTCGTCAACACGCAGGCCACGTCCAAGGTCGCCGACAAGGCGCAGCAGGGCGTCATGGAGCTGCTCCTCATCAACCACCCGCTCGACTGCCCGGTCTGCGACAAGGGCGGCGAGTGCCCCCTGCAGAACCAGGCGATGAGCGCCGGCCGCCCGGTGTCGCGCTTCGACGACGTCAAGCGCACCTACCCCAAGCCGGTCAACATCTCCTCGCAGGTCCTGCTCGACCGCGAGCGCTGCGTGCTCTGCGCCCGCTGCACCCGCTTCTCCGACCAGGTCGCCGGTGACCCGTTCATCGCGCTCGTCGAGCGCGGTGCGCTCCAGCAGATCGGCATCTACGAGGAGAAGCCGTTCGAGAGCTACTTCTCGGGCAACACCGTCCAGATCTGCCCGGTCGGCGCGCTGACCGGTGCGGCCTACCGCTTCCGCAGCCGGCCCTTCGACCTCGTGTCGACGCCGTCGGTCTGCGAGCACTGCGCGAGCGGCTGCGCGACCCGCACCGACCACCGCCGCGGCGTCGTGCTGCGCCGGATGGCGGCCGAGGACCAGGCCGTCAACGAGGAGTGGAACTGCGACAAGGGCCGGTGGGCGTTCACGTACGCCACGCTGCCCGACCGCGTCGAGCTGCCCATGGTCCGTGACGCCGACGGCGAGCTGCAGGTCGTCGGCTGGCCCGAGGCCCTCGCTGCCGCGGCGGCCGGTCTCGCCGGCACCAAGGCCGGCGTGCTCGTCGGTGGACGCGTGTCCGCCGAGGACGCCTACGCCTACGGCAAGTTCGCGCGCGTCGTGCTCGGCACCAACGACGTCGACTTCCGGGCGCGACCGCACTCGGCCGAGGAGGTCGCCTTCCTCGCCGAGCACGTCGCCGCCACGGGACCCGATGGCGGCGCCGTCACGTATGCCGACCTCGAGGCCGCCAAGGCCGTCCTGCTCGTGGGCTTCGAGCCCGAGGACGAGAGCCCGATCGTCTTCCTGCGCCTGCGCAAGGCGTTCCGCAAGCACCGGACGCAGGTGTATGCCGTCGCGTCCCACCCGACGCGCGGCCTGACCAAGGTGGGCGGCACGCTGCTGCCGACCGTCCCCGGCCACGAGGCCTCGGCCCTGACCGACCTCGGCTCGACCGAGCTCGGCGCGAAGGCCCGCGAGGCCCTCGGTGCCGGCGGCGTCGTGCTCGTCGGTGAGCGCCTCGCCACCTCGCCCGGTGCCCTGCGCGCCGCGGCCGACCTCGCCGCCGCCACCGGTGCCCGCCTCGCGTGGGTGCCGCGTCGGGCGGGGGAGCGCGGTGCCCTCGAGGCCGGTGCGCTCGGTGCGCTCCTGCCAGGCGGACGCCCGGTCTCCGACGCATCGGCGCGCGCCGAGGTCGCCCGCGTGTGGGACCTCGACCAGGTCCCGGCCACCCCGGCCCGCGACACGGCCGGCATCGTCGCGGCCGCTGCGGCCGGCGACATCGCGGCCCTCGTCGTCGGTGGTGTCGACCCGTCCGACCTCGGTGACCCGGCCGCCGCCGCGGCGCTCGAGAAGGCGTTCGTCGTCTCGCTCGAGCTGCGCGAGTCGCCGGTCACGGCCGTCGCCGACGTCGTGCTGCCCGTCGCCTCGCAGTCCGAGAAGACCGGCACCTACGTCAACTGGGAAGGCCGCGTCCGCGCCTTCGACGAGGCCCTCGAGACCAACGCGGTCAGCGACCACCGCGCCCTCGACATGCTCGCGAGCGAGATGGGCGTCTTCCTCGAGACCCGCACCCAGCGCGAGATCCACGCCCAGTTCGAGGCCCTCGGCCCGTGGGGTGGCGCCCGAGCCACGAGCGCCCCCGACGGCCAGCGCGTCGCGACGGCCCCCGACGGGAGCGGCGACTTCGTCCTGTCGAGCTGGGCCACGCTCCTCGACGCCGGCCGCATGCAGGACGGCGAGCCGTTCCTCGCCGGCACCGCACCGCTCGCCGTGGCCCGTCTGTCCGAGGCCTCGGCCGCCGGGCTCGGGCTCGTCGAGGGCGACCACGTCACGGTCTCCGGCCCGGCCGGCAGCGTCACGCTGCCCGCCGTCGTCACCGAGGGGATGGTCGACGGCGTCGTCTGGGTCCCGACCAACTCGCGTTCCACCAGCGACTCGACCCACCAGGACTGCTCGATCCGCTCGGGCCTCGGCACCGCCGCCGGTGGCCGCGTCCACGTCACGAAGGGTGGTGCGGCATGAGCCTCGGCCTGACCGCATACGGGGTGGCAGCCACGCTGCCCGTGTCCGAGAACCCCACGGCCGACTTCAGCGACACCCCGTGGTGGGTGGCCCTGATCAAGGCCGTCGGCATCTTCGTCTACCTGCTCGTCTCGACGCTGCTCGTCATCTGGTTCGAGCGCCGCGTCATCGGCCGCATGCAGCAGCGCCCGGGCCCGAACCGCAACGGTCCCTTCGGTCTGCTCCAGACGCTCGCCGACGGCATGAAGTCGATGCTCAAGGAAGACATCACGCCGGCCAACGCCGAGAAGCTCATCTACACCCTCGCGCCGCTGCTCGCCGCGACGATGGCCTTCGTGTCGTTCGCGATCATCCCGGTCGGCGGCACCGTCTCGATGTTCGGCCACGAGACGCCGCTGCAGGTCACCGACGTCCCCGTCGCCGTGCTGCTCGTGCTCGCCGTCGCCTCGGTCGGCGTCTACGGCATCATCCTCGCCGGGTGGAGCTCCGGCTCGACCTACCCGCTGCTCGGTGGCCTGCGCTCGACCGCCCAGGTCATCAGCTACGAGATCGCCATGGGACTCTCGCTCGTCGCGATCTTCCTCTACAGCGGGTCGATGTCGACCTCGGCGATCGTCTCGGCGCAGAGCTCGCTCTGGTACATCCTCCCGGCGTTCTTCAGCTTCGCCGTCTACGTCATCACCATGGTCGGCGAGACCAACCGCCTGCCGTTCGACCTCGCCGAGGGCGAGGGTGAGCTGACCGGTGGCTTCCACACCGAGTACTCCTCGATGCGCTTCGCGATGTTCTTCCTCGGCGAGTACGTCAACATGTTCACCGTCTCGGCCCTGGCCACCACGCTCTTCCTCGGTGGCTGGCAGGCCCCGCCGTTCATCTCGGCGATCAACGACAACATGTTCGGCGGCGGTTGGTGGGGCCTGCTGTGGTTCACCGCCAAGCTGTGGCTGTTCATGTTCATGTTCGTCTGGCTGCGTGGCTCGCTGCCGCGTGTCCGCTACGACCAGTTCATGCGCTTCGGCTGGAAGTTCCTCATCCCGATCACCCTGGCCTGGGTCGTGGCCGTCGCCTTCATCCGCGGCGCGCAGCTCGGCTTCCTCGGTGACAGCAAGCTGACCTTCGCCGGGCGCGAGCTGTCCGTCGCGACCGTCGTCATCGTCAGCATCGTCGCCGTCATCGCCCTCGCCGCGGCGTGGATCTGGGACGACAAGCGCGCCGCCCGTGCCGCTGCCGAGGACGTGACCCCGCCGGAGGAGATCGACCCCTTCGAGGACGGCTACCCCGTCCCGCCGCTGCCGGGTCAGCGCCTCAACGAGCCGACCCGGTCGGGCCACCAGCTGGCGGCATCCCGCGAGCCCGTGCTCACGACCGCCGGCACCTCGAGCACCTCGACCGCCGTCAAGGAGGAGGACCATGGCTGACGACACCGTCGGCAAGGACGTGTCACCCCAGAGCCCCGGCAGGGGCTCGGAGGTCGGCGCGCCCCGTGACCAGCGACCCGGTCAGGACGACCGCAGCAAGGGCTTCCTGTCCGAGCTCTTCGCGCCGGTGGCCGGTTTCGGGGTGTCGTTCTCCACGATGTTCCGCAAGGTCGCGACCGAGGAGTACCCCGAGAAGCCGCGCCCCACGGCGCCGCGCTTCCACGGTCGCCACCAGCTCAACCGCTACCCGGACGGCCTCGAGAAGTGCATCGGCTGCGAGCTGTGCGCGTGGGCCTGCCCGGCCGACGCGATCCTCGTCGAGGGTGCCGACAACGACGACACCCCGCTCGACCAGGGTGGCAAGGGCCGCTTCAGCCCGGGCGAGCGCTACGGCCGCGTCTACCAGATCAACTACCTGCGCTGCATCTTCTGCGGCCTGTGCATCGAGGCGTGCCCGACGCGCGCCCTGACGATGACGAACTTCTACGAGCTCGCCGACAACGACCGCGGCAAGCTGATCTTCACCAAGGACCAGCTGCTCGCCCCGCTCCAGAGCGGCATGCTCCAGACGCCGTTCCCGATGTCCGACGGGCTCGAGGAGCGCGACTACTACCAGGGCAAGGTGAGCGAGCCGACCGCCGCGCAGCGCGCCTACGTCGACGCCCGCGACGCGGCCGACGACGAGGACGACGCGTATGCCGGTGGGCCCGGCAACGTCGGGGCGGCGGTGCCCGGGGCCCATGACCTCGTGCACTCCACCCACCCGACCGCAGCCGAGACCAGGGAAGGGGCCAACCCGTGACCTCCACCGCCGAAGCCGTCGGCTTCTGGGTGCTCGCCCCGATCGCGGTCCTCGCCGCGCTGGGCCTGCTCTTCGCCAAGAAGGCCGTCCACGCCGCCCTCGGCATGGCCCTGGTCATGTGCATCCTCGGCGTCTTCTACATCATGCAGAAGGCCGACTTCCTCGGGATCGTGCAGATCTTCGTCTACACCGGCGCCGTGATGATGCTCTTCCTCTTCGTCCTCATGCTCGTCGGCGTCGACTCGTCCGACTCGATCGTCGAGACGATCAAGGGTCAGCGCTGGGCTGCGCTGCTGCTCGTCATCGGTCTCGCCGGCATCCTCGTCTTCTCGCTGGGCCGCGTCGTCATGGACGAGCAGACGGTGCAGGCCGGGATGGACAAGCTCGTCTCGTCCAACGCCGAGACCGGCAACGTGACGGGCCTCGCCGAGCTGATCTTCGGCCAGTACGTCTGGATCTTCGAGGTCACCTCGGCCCTGCTCATCACGGCCGCCCTCGGCGCCATGGTGCTCGCGCACCGCGAGCGCCTGACGCCGCGCATCACGCAGGCCGAGTGGGCCGCCAAGCGCGTCCGCGACAACAAGAACGTCGCGGGCCTGCCCGCGCCGGGTGTCTATGCCCGCCACAACGCGGTCGACACCCCGGCGCTGCTGCCCGACGGCACGCCGAGCGACCTGTCCGTCTCGCGCGTCCTCGTGGCCCGTGACCAGGTCGCGACGACCGACGGCTTCAAGGACGTCGAGCGCCACATGGAGCGCGAGATCGAGGAAGGTCGGTCCAAGTGAGCCCGATGCACTACGTCTACCTCTCGGTGCTGCTCTTCGCCATCGGCGCGGCTGCAGTGCTGGTGCGACGCAACGCGATCATCGTCTTCATGGGCGTCGAGCTCATGCTCAACGCGACGAACCTCGCCCTCGTCACCTTCTCCCGGATGCACGGCGCCCTCGACGGGCAGGTCATGGCCCTGTTCGTCATGGTCGTCGCAGCCGCGGAGGTCGTCGTGGGACTCGCCATCATCATGGCGATCTTCCGCGCCCGCCGCTCGGCCTCGGTCGACGACGCCAACCTGCTGAAGCTGTAAGGAGCGCCGGCCAGAATGGGAACTCTCGTCCAGACGCTCGCGAGCTCGTCGAGCACGCTGAGCACGTATGCCGCGGGCCTCGCCACGCACGAAGGTGAGGCGCACGCCGCCACCGGGGTGACGGCATACGCGTGGCTGCTCGTCGCGCTGCCGCTGCTCGGTGCCGCCGTGCTTCTCCTCGGCGGCCGCCGCACCGACAGGTTCGGGCCCGTGCTCGCGACCGCCCTCTCCTGGGGCGCGTTCGTCGTCGGCGCGCTCGTCTTCCTCGCGATGCTCGGCCGTGGTGCCGAGGACCGCGCCGTCGGCATCAACCTCTTCGACTGGATCGCCGCCGGCTCGTTCAAGGTGAGCGCGGGGCTGCTCGTCGACCAGCTGTCCATGGTCTTCGTCCTGCTCATCACCTTCGTCGGCTCGCTCATCCACGTCTACTCGATCGGGTACATGGAGCACGACGCCGACAAGCGGCGCTTCTTCGCCTACCTCAACCTGTTCGTCGCGGCGATGCTGCTGCTCGTCCTCGCCAACTCCTACCTGCTGCTCTACGTCGGCTGGGAGGGCGTCGGCCTCGCGAGCTACCTGCTCATCGGCTTCTGGAACTACAACCCGGCCTACGCGACCGCGGCCAACAAGGCGTTCGTCGCCAACCGCGTCGGTGACTTCGGTCTGTCCATCGCGATCATCGTGATGTTCTTCCACTTCGGTGCGGTCGACTTCGCGACGGTGCTCGGCGCGGCCGGCAGCAACGCCAACCAGGGCTTCATGACGGCCATCGGCCTGATGCTCCTGCTCGGCGCCTGCGGCAAGTCGGCGCAGTTCCCGCTCCAGAGCTGGCTCGGTGACGCCATGGCCGGCCCGACGCCGGTCTCGGCGCTCATCCACGCCGCGACCATGGTCACCGCCGGCGTCTACCTCGTCGTGCGCTCGGCGCCGATCTTCGAGGCGGCGCCCACGGCCCAGCTCGTCGTCGTCATCGTCGGCGCGATCACGCTGCTCTTCGGTGCGATCGTCGGTTGCGCCAAGGACGACATCAAGAAGGCCCTCGCGGCCTCGACGATGAGCCAGATCGGCTACATGATGCTCGCCGCAGGCCTCGGCCCGGTCGGCTACGCGTTCGCGATCTTCCACCTGCTCATGCACGGGTTCTTCAAGGCCGGGATGTTCCTCGGGGCCGGGTCGGTCATGCACGGCATGAACGACCAGGTCGACATGCGCCGCTTCGGCGGCCTGTCCGGCGCCATGAAGATCACGTGGGCGACGTTCGCCGTCGGCTGGCTCGCCATCCTCGGCGTGCCCCCGTTCTCGGGCTTCTGGTCCAAGGACAAGATCATCGAGGCCGCCTTCATCGGCGAGGGCTGGCGCCCGTGGGTCTTCGGTCTGGCCGCCCTCCTCGGTGCCGGCATCACGGCCTTCTACATGTCGCGCCTGTTCTTCATGACCTTCCACGGCAAGAAGCGCTGGACCGACGACGTGCACCCGCACGAGTCGGGCAAGCTCATGACGGTCCCGATGATCGTCCTCGCGGTGGGCTCCGCCTTCCTCGGTCTGATCCTCGGCCCGACGGGACTCTTCACCTCCTGGCTCGAGCCGGTCACCGGCGCCGAGCCCGAGGGCGCCCACCCGGTCATCCCGGTGCCGGTCCTCATGGCCCTGACGCTCGTCCTCGTCGCCGCCGGTGGCGCCTTGGCGTGGCTGCGCTACTGGCGTGACGAGGTGCCGGTCACGGCCCCGGCGGGCTCGCTGATCACGCAGGCGGCGCGCAAGGACCTCTACCAGGACCAGGTCAACGAGGCCCTCCTCATGCGGCCCGGCATCCACCTCACGCGCTCGCTCGTCTTCGCCGACAGCAAGGGCGTGGACGGTGCGGCCGGTGGCCTCGCCGCCCTCGTCGGCGGGACGAGCTCCCGCCTGCGCAAGCTGCAGAACGGCTTCGCGCGCTCCTATGCCCTGACGATGCTCGCTGGTGTCGTCGCCATCCTCGGTGCTCTTTGGGTGATGTCCTGATGACCGCAATGTCCACCGTCCCCTGGCTGACGATCCTCGGCCTCATCCCTCTCGTGGGCGCGCTCGTCGTCGCCTTCGTGCCGGGGAGCGCCGAGAACGCCAAGCGGATGGCGATCGGGTTCTCCGTCGTCACGCTCGTCGTCGGCATCATCGCCGCGACGCAGTTCGACCGTGCCTCCGGCAAGCAGTTCCAGCTCGGTGAGCAGCACTCGTGGATCCCGCAGTTCGGCGTCAGCTACTCGCTCGGCGTCGACGGCATCGCGCTCGTGCTCATCCTCATGGCGCTCGTGCTGACCCCGATCTGCCTGCTCGCCGCCTGGCACGACGTGCCCGAGGAGGCTGGCCCCCGGGGCGGCCAGCGGGTCAAGACGTACTTCGCGCTCATCCTCGTGCTCGAGACGTTCATGGTCGGGGTGTTCGCCGCCACCGACGTGTTCCTCTTCTACGTCTTCTTCGAGGCCATGCTCATCCCGGTCTACTTCCTCATCGGCCGCTTCGGCGGGCCGCGCCGGCAGTACGCCGCGATGAAGTTCCTCCTCTTCTCGCTGGCCGGCGGGCTCATCATGCTCGTCGCCGTCATCGCCCTCTACCTGCAGGGCCCCGGCGGCACCGACGGCTTCCTCATCGAGCGCCTCACGGGTCTCTCGCTCGACCCGACCACCGAGCGGCTGCTCTTCGTCGGCTTCTTCTTCGCCTTCGCGGTGAAGGCGCCGATGGTGCCGTTCCACACGTGGCTGCCCGACGCCGCCACCGAGTCCTCGCCCGCGACGGCGACGCTGCTCGTCGGCGTGCTCGACAAGGTCGGCACGTTCGGGATGATCCGCTTCTGCCTCCAGCTCTTCCCGGAGGCGAGCACGTGGGCGACGCCCGTCGTCGTGGCCCTCGCGGTGCTCTCGGTCATCTACGGTGCGCTCCTCGCGATCGGCCAGACCGACATGATGCGCCTCGTGTCCTACACCTCGGTGAGCCACTTCGGCTTCATCGTGCTGGGGATCTTCGCCTTCACGACGGTGGGCCAGGGCGGCTCGACGCTCTACATGGTCAACCACGGCTTCTCGACGGCGGCGCTGTTCCTCTTCGCCGCGATGCTCGTCCGGCGCAGGGGGAGCAAGCGCATCCCCGACTTCGGTGGGTGGCAGCGCATCACCCCTGCGCTCGCGGGCATCTTCCTCGTCGCGGGCCTGTCAGGTCTGGCCCTCCCGGGCCTGTCGAGCTTCGTCTCGGAGTTCCTCGTGCTCGTCGGCAGCTTCTCCACGCAGCCGGTGGCCACGGTCATCGCGACGTCCGGCATCATCCTCGCCGCGCTCTACATCCTGCTCATGTACAAGAAGGTCATGACCGGCCCGAAGCCCGAGGGCCTCGTGGGCGAGCGCGAGCACGACCGGCTCGACGAGCGCGGCCGTCGCGGCCTCACCGCCGTGCGTGACCTGACGACGCGCGAGAAGCTCGTCGCCGCCCCGTTGATCGCCGCCTTCGTCGTGCTCGGCTTCCTGCCGAACCTCGCGTTGAACGTGATCAACCCGGCCGTCGACAAGACCTTGTCGCACGTCCAGCAAGCCGTTCCGAACCTCAACCCGGCCGGCACCGTGGCCGAAGGGAGCTCGAAGTGACCGCCGTCGCTCCGCTGGCGCTGCCCACGCTTCCCGCAGCGTTCCAGCAGTCGAACGTCGACTACCTCGCGATCCTGCCGTTGCTCATCGTCTTCGGCACGGCGCTCATCGGCGTCCTCGTCGAGGCGTTCGCCTCGCGGGAGCGTCGCCACGCCATCCAGGTGACGCTCGCCGTCGCGGGCCTGCTCGCGGCCGCCGCGGCGATCATCCTCGCGGCCAAGCACCAGGGCCTGACGATGGGTCTGACGGACGGCTCGACCAACCGCCAGCTCTTCGCCCTGGCCATCGACGGACCGGCCCTGTTCATGCAGGCCACGATCCTGCTCCTGGGTGTCCTGGGCGTCCTGACGATGGCCGAGCGGTTCGGCGGCGTCGGTCCCGACGCCTTCACCCCGAGCGGTGCGTCGACGCCGGGCTCGGCCACCGAGACGGCGGCGGCCCGCGCGGGCGCGCTGACGTCCGAGGTCTTCCCGCTGACGATGTTCGCGATCTTCGGCATGATGCTCTTCCCGACGACGAACGACCTCATCGGCATGTTCGTCGCCCTCGAGGTGCTCTCGCTGCCGCTCTACATCCTCTCGGGCCTGGCGCGTCGTCGCCGCCTCCTCTCGCAGGAGGCGTCCCTGAAGTACTTCCTGCTCGGTGCCTTCAGCTCGGCCTTCTTCCTCTTCGGCACGGCCCTGCTCTACGGCTACGCCGGCTCGGTCTACTTCGGTGACCTGTCCAAGGCGATCGCGGCCGGACCGCTCGCGATGAACGGCCTGCTGGTGCCCGGTGCGTTCCTCGTCTTCGTCGGACTCCTCTTCAAGGTCGGCGCGGTGCCGTTCCACGCGTGGACGCCCGACGTCTACCAGGGCGCTCCGACGCCGGTCACCGGCTTCATGGCCGCGTGCACCAAGGCCGCCGCGTTCGGCGCGATCCTGCGCCTCGGCTACGTCGGCCTCGACACCGGCCGCTGGGAGTGGACCAACGCGCTCGTCCTCGTCGCCCTGCTCACCATGGTCGTCGGTTCGGTGCTGTCGGTGACGCAGACTGACATGAAGCGCCTGCTCGCCTACTCCTCGATCGCGCACGCGGGCTTCATCCTCGTCGGTGTCCTCGCCTTCGACCGCAAGGGCGTCGGCGCGGTGCTCTTCTACATCGTCGCCTACGGCTTCTCGACGATCGCGGCCTTCGCCATCGTCTCGCTCGTGCGCCAGAACGGCGCCGAGGCCACGCACCTGTCGCAGTGGGCCGGCCTCGGCAAGCGCTACCCGGTCGTGGCCGGCGCGTTCGCCTTCCTCATGCTCGCCTTCGCCGGCATCCCGCTGACCTCGGGCTTCGTCTCGAAGTTCGGCGTCTTCTCGGCGGCGATCGGCACGGGTGGCGCGACCGGCACGGTCCTGGCGATCGTCGGTGTCCTGTGCAGCGCGATCACGGTCTTCGTCTACGCCCGGGTCATCGTCCTGATGTTCTTCAGCGACGCCCCCGACGACGCCGTCGAGGTCGTCATCCCGTCGGTCTCGACGACGTTCTCGATCGCCATCGGCACCCTGGCCACGCTCGCCCTCGGCGTCCTGCCGTCGGCGCTGCTCGACCTGGCCGACCGCGCCTCGCAGTTCGTCCGATGACGGCTCAGCCACGGCTGCAGGGTCGTCCGTCCGGTCACGGGGCTCGATGACGACGCACGCCACCCCGCCGGTCCTCGGGATCCCCGGGGCGACTGCGGACCTGTCGGCACGCCTGCGTGACGGCCTGGCCCGGGTCGACGCCCTGCTGACGCAGGTCGTCGACCACGACGACCCGTTCATCGCGGCCGCGTCGGGGCACCTCGTCGCGGCGGGCGGCAAGCGGTTCCGGCCGCTGCTGACGCTCCTCGCGGCCGAGCTCGGTGAGGGCATCAACGACGACGTCGTCGCGGCTGCGGCAGGTGTCGAGCTGACCCACCTCGCCTCGCTGTACCACGACGACGTCATGGACGAGGCGAGCGTGCGGCGTGGTGTCGCGTCGGTCAACGCGGCCTACGACAACTCGACGGCGATCCTCGTGGGCGACCTGCTCTTCGGCAAGGCGTCCGAGCTCGTCGCGGGTCTCGGCGCCGAGGCCGTTCTCATCCAGGCCCAGACGTTCGTCCGCCTCTGCAACGGGCAGATCCGCGACGACCGTCCCTGCCCCGAGGGCGTCGACCCGGTCGACTACTACCTCGGTGTCCTCGCCGACAAGACCGGCGTGCTCATCGCGACGGCCGGACGCTACGGCGTCATGTTCAGCGGCGGCTCGCCCGAGTCGGTCGAGATCATGCGCTCCTACGGCGAGAAGCTCGGCATCGCCTTCCAGCTCGCCGACGACCTCATCGACATCGCGTCCGACGCCGACGACAGCGGCAAGATCCCCGGCACCGACCTGCGCGAGGGCGTCGACACCCTGGCCGTGCTGCGGTTTCGCGCCACGGCCGATCCCGCCGATGCGTCGGACGCACGTCTGCTCGAGCTCCTCGACGGTGACCTCACCGACGACGACGCGGCCCTGGCGGAGGCCCTCGGGCTCCTCCGGGCCCACCCGGCCCTCGCGGTCGCGCGCGACGAGACGTATGCCGTCGCCCGCGAGGCGCAGGCCCTGCTCGACCCGCTGCCCGACAGCGACGCCAAGGCAGCCTTACAGGCTCTGGCGATGAGCGTCGTCGACCGCGTCGGCTGACGTCCCCTCGCGACCACCCTCACCCCAACTCGAGTGAGATCGGGGGGTCACGGGGTGGGGTGACGCTGGGTAGGGTGCAGACCATGCATCGCCGCCTGTCGCCGCCCGTCGCGGCGCGCCTCTCGGCGGCGACCGCCGACCTGCACGGCCCGCTCGCCGTCGTCGACCTCGACGCCTTCGACGCCAACGCCGCGACCCTCGTCGACCTCGCCGCGGGCGTGCCGATCCGCATCGCGACGAAGTCGCTGCGCAGCAGACCCCTCATCGAGCGGGCCCTCGGGCGCGGCGGCTTCGAGGGCCTGATGTGCTACGCCGTGCGCGAGGCCCTCTGGTGGGCCCGCGACGGTCACGACAACCTCCTCGTCGCCTACCCGAGCGTCGACGTCCCCGCTCTGGCCGAGCTCGCTGCCGACCCCGCCCTGACCCGGGCCGTCGTCGTCATGGTCGACAGCGTCGAGCACGTCGACTTCATCGCCCGCGAGGTGCCCGGCCACGAGGGTCTGCGCGTGGCGATCGACGTCGACGCGTCGCTCCGGGTCGGCCCCGCACACATGGGGGTCCGCCGGTCACCCACCCGCACGCCGGCCGACGTCGAGGCGGTCATCCGTCGGGCCCAGGAGCGGGGCCTCGTCGTCGCCGGCCTCATGTTCTACGACGCCCAGATCGCCGGTCTGCCCGACTCCTCGCCCGTCGTGCGCCGGATGAAGAAGGCGTCCGACGCCGAGCTGCGCACCCGCCGGGCCGAGGTCGTCGCGGCCGCGCGCGCCCTCGCCGACCTCGAGCTCGTCAACGGCGGTGGGACCGGCAGCCTGCACGTCACGCACCACGACCCGTCGCTCACCGAGCTCGCTGCGGGGTCGGGTCTCTTCGCGCCGACCCTCTTCGACGGCTACGACGCGCTGTCGCTGCGTCCGGCCGCCTACTTCGCCGCCCCGGTGGTGCGCCGGCCCGGCGCAGGGATGGTGACGGCATACGGCGGCGGTTACGTCGCGTCGGGGCCGCCCGGGTGGTCCCGCGTGCCGAGCCCGCTGCCCGAGCACGAGGTCGCGCTGCTCCGGCGGGAGGGGGCGGGCGAGGTGCAGACGCCTCTCGAGGGTCCGGGCGCCGACCGGCTCTCACTGGGTGATCGGATATGGTTCCGGCACGCCAAGGCAGGGGAGCTGGCCGAGCGCTTCACGGAGTTCGCGCTCGTCAGCAGCGACGGAGGCGACCGGGTCGTCGGACGGGCCGCGACCTATCGTGGGGAAGGGCAGTGTTTTGGCTGACAGCGTGGGTGGCGTGAAGCGTCGCGTCGTACGCAGCATCGACTGGTCCAACTGGGCCGGCACGGAGTCCTCGAAGCTCGCGCGCGTGGCGACGCCGCGCAGCGAGGCGGAGGTCGTCGAGGAGGTCGTGCGAGCTGCCGACCGGGGGCTGCGGGTCAAGGCGATCGGCGCCGGTCACTCGTTCACCGGCGTCGCCGTGACCGACGGGGTGCAGCTGCGCCTCGGCGCCCTGAGCGGGGTCACCTCGATCGACTCGACGCGCGGCGAGGCCACCGTGCGCGCCGGCACCCCGCTGCACGTCCTCAACGAGGAGCTCGAGGCGTTCGGCTACGCGCTGCCCAACCTCGGCGACATCGACCGGCAGAGCCTCGCCGGCGCCACCGGCACCGGGACGCACGGCACCGGTCTGCGCTTGACGGGCCTGTCCGCGGGCATCCGGGCGCTGCGCATCGTCCTCGCCGACGGGTCTCTCGTCGAGTGCTCCCCGACGCACGAGCCCGAGCTCTTCCAGGCTGCCCGTCTCGGGCTCGGAGCTCTCGGCATCGTCACCGAGATCACCGTCGCCGTCGTGCCCGCCTTCCTGCTCCACGCCGTCGAGCGTCCCGAGTCCCTCACCGACGTGCTGGCCCACGCAGACGTCTCGGCGGAGGCCAACGACCACTTCGAGTTCTACTGGTTCCCACACACCGACCGGGCCCTGACCAAGCGCAACAACCGCGTGCCCGAGGGCACGGCGAGGCGCCCGCTGCCGGCCTGGCGCGAGAAGCTCGACGACGACCTCCTGAGCAACCGCTTCTTCGAGCTGACCAACCGTGTCGCCACCCGGATGCCGCGCTCGACGAGGAGCATCAACGCCATCGCGTCGCGTGCCCTGAGCGAGCGCCAGTTCACCGACAGCTCGCGCAAGGTCTTCGTCACCGCGCGCGAGGTGCGCTTCATGGAGTCGGAGTGGGCCTTCCCGCGCGCGAGCCTGTCCGAGGTGCTGCTCGAGCTGCGCGAGTGGGTCGACACCCACGACGAGCGCATCTCCTTCCCCGTCGAGTGCCGCGTCGCCGCTGCCGACGACGTCTGGCTCTCGACGGCCTACGAGCGCCAGAGCTGCTACATCGCGATCCACAAGTACCACCGGCAGGGGCGAGGTGCCTACTTCGACGCCTTCGAGGCCATCGCCGTCAACCACGGCGGTCGCCCGCACTGGGGCAAGCTCCACACGCGCCACGCCGACTACCTCCGCGGCGTCTACCCGCGCTTCGACGACTTCCTCGCGGTCCGCAACCGGGTCGACCCGGAGCGCCGCTTCGGCAATCCCTACCTCGAGCGGGTCCTCGGCGCCTGAGCGCCGCCGTCCCGGCGAGCGATGGCGTATGCCGTGTCCGCCACTCAGGCGCCGGCGCGCGCCGAGCGCTGTCGCTCCCAGGCGAGGCGCAGCGAGCGCCTGATGGCGTCCTCGTCGCCCGTGAGGTCGGCCTGCAGCTTGGCGTGCGCCTCCCACCGGGGCGGCACGCCGAAGGTGTCGGGGTGGGCGCTGACGAGCTGCTCGCGGTCGCGGCCGCCGAGGCGGACGAGCAGCGTGCCGGCAACGTCGGCTCGGGCCACGAGCAGCCCGTCGACGTACCACGCGCGGCGCCCGTCGGTGCGTCTGGCGCGGACCCCGTCGAGCGTCCGGAGGTACTCGTCGACGTCGTCCAGGGTCATCCACCGACGGTAGACCGCACGGGCCCGCCTGCGGGGCGTGCGCTCCCGCTCGGCGGCACCTGGTGACGACCGTCGTGTGCGTCGACGGCTGTCGGCGGGCCCACCTACGGTGGAGAACGACGCACACCGACGCCGAGGAGGATGCCGTGACCGAGCAGAGGACCTACCCCGAGGGCGTGACCTCGTGGGTCGACACCGAGCAGGACGACGTCGATGCCGCCGCCGACTTCTACAGCGGGCTCTTCGGCTGGACGTTCACCGAGGCCACCCCGCCGGGGGTGCCGTTCCGCTATCTCATCGCCCAGCTCGACGGCCAGGACGTCGGTGGGCTCGGCGGCCCCGCGACACCCGCGGCCGAGGACGCCGGTGGTGATGGCGGTGGAGCGCCCCGGTGGCACACCTACGTCGCGGTCGACGACGCCGAGTCCGCGACCAGCCGCGTCGAGGAGGCCGGGGGAGCGGTCGTCCAACCGCCGACGGCTGCCGGCGAGGGTGGCCGGTCGGCCGTCGTGCGCGACCCGCAGGGACTCGAGGTGCGCCTCTGGGAGGCTAGGCGACGTCTGGGCTCGCAGGTGACCAACGTCCCGGGTGCCTGGAACTTCAGCGACCTGCACACCGACGAGCCCGCGGCCGCGCAGCAGTTCTACGCCCGGGCCTTCGGCTGGGAGTTCGCCGACGTCGGCTTCGCCACGATGATCCGTGTGCCCGGCTACGGCGACCACCTCGCCTCGACGGTCGACCCCGACATCCACGAGCGACAGTCCGGGGCGAGGGTGCCACCGGGCTTTGCCGACGCCATCGGCTGGGTCGTGCCCGTCGCACCGGCCGCCGAGCCGGGTTGGCACGTGACGTTCACCGTCGCCGAGCGCGACGCGGCGGCCGCGCGTGTCGCGCGGCTCGGCGGGTCCGTCATCCGCACCGGTGACAGCGACTGGACGAGCACCGCCGTCGTGCGCGACCCGCAGGGCGCCGTCTTCACGGTCAGCCAGTTCCTCGGCTGATCGCGGGACCTCCCGCTGCTCGGCGAGCGGGGTCGCGTCAGCCGTGGACCTTCACCGTGCACACGGCCGACGTGGCCGGGTTGCGCCGTGCGCCCTGTGCCTTGCACCGTGAGGTGACTCAGCGCCCCGGCAGCCGGGTCGGCCGGTGGCCGGGTGGACGCTGGGTCGCTGGATGACTCAACGCACAGGGACCTCGACGTCAGTCCTCGGGGCGGGTCATCGAGAGGACGTCGAGGGCCTCGTCGAGCTGCTGCTCGGTGAGCTTGCCGTCGGCCACGTGACCCTGCGCGATGACGACGTCGCGGATCGTGCGCCGCTCCTTGACCGCCTGCTTGACGACCGCGGCCGCCGCCTCGTAGCCGAGGTAGCGGTTGAGCGGCGTGACGATCGAGGGCGAGCCCTCGGCGAGGGCCCGCGCGTGCTCGACCTCGGCCGTGATGCCGTCGACGCAGCGGTCGGCGAGCAGGCGGCTCGTCGAGGCGAGCAGCCCGATCGACTCGAGGACGTTCTTGGCCATGACCGGCAGCATGACGTTGAGCTCGAAGTTGCCCGCAGCGCCGGCCGTCGTGATGACGACGTCGTTGCCGATGACCTGCGCGCACGCCATGAGGGTCGCCTCGGGCACGACGGGGTTCACCTTGCCGGGCATGATGCTCGACCCGGGCTGGAGGTCGGGCAGGTGGATCTCGCCGAGGCCCGTGCGGGGCCCGGAGCTCATCCAGCGCAGGTCGTTGCAGATCTTCGTCAGGCTCACGGCCACGACCTTGAGCGCCCCGGACAGCTCGACGACGGCGTCCTGCGCCGACTGCGCCTCGAAGTGGTTCGCGGCCTCGCGGAACGGGATGCCGGTGACCCCCGAGACCCGCTCGATCACCTTGCGGGCAAAGCCGGGTGCCGCGTTGAGACCGGTTCCGGCGGCCGTGCCACCGAGGGGCAGCTCGCTCGTCGCCTCCGCCGCGCTGCGCACCCGGCTGGCGCCGAGCTCGACCTGGCGCCGGTAGCCGCCGAACTCCTGCCCGAGCGTCACCGGCACGGCGTCCATGAGGTGGGTGCGTCCGGCCTTGACGACGTCGGCGAACTCGGTCTCCTTGCGGCCCAGGGCGAGCGCGAGGTGCTCGAGCGCCGGCACGAGGTCGAGGACGCTCGCCGTCGTCGCCGCGATGCGCAGCGCGCTGGGGAACGTGTCGTTGCTCGACTGGCCGGCGTTGACGTGGTCGTTGGGGTGCACGTCGAGGTCGCTCGCGAGGTGTGCGATCCGTGCCACGACCTCGTTGACGTTCATGTTCGTCGAGGTGCCCGACCCGGTCTGGAAGACGTCGATCGGGAACTCGTCGTCGTGGTCGCCGTCCGCGACCTCACCGGCTGCCGCCGCGATGGCTCGGGCCCGATCGGCGTCGAGGACCCCGAGCTCGGCGTTGACGTCGGCGGCGGCGGCCTTGAGCCGAGCGAGGGCGTGGACGACGCCCGGCGGCACCGGCTGCCCGCTGATCGGGAAGTTCTCGACGGCCCGCGCCGTCTGCGCGCCCCACAACGCGTCGGCGGGCACCTGTACCTCGCCCATCGAGTCGTGCTCGGTCCGGAAGCCTGGCGCTGACACGTCGCTCATGTCCCCATCATCCACGTCTCGCCGACGAGATCCGCGCCGTAGACCTTGTCGGATGCCGGGTCGCGGGCGCACGCTGGACGGTGCGGGCGCCGACGCGATCCTTTGACGTACCACCCTGAGGAGAGGCCATGGCTCACCGTCGAGTTCTCACCGCGTGCATCGTGTCCGTCGCGACCGCCCTCGCCGGAGCCGCGGTCGCGGTGGCCTCCCCACCCGACGAGATCGTCAGCGTCGCCAGTCCGCCCACCCCCTTCTCGCAGAACAAGCAGAACGAACCCGCCGTCGCGATCGACGCCCACGACCCGAGCGTCGTCGCGGCCGGGGCCAACGACGAGATCGACGACGAGTCGTGCGCGGCCGGGGACCCGACCACCTGCCCCTTCACGGACGGCGTGGGTGTCTCCGGGGTGTACTTCTCGTTCACCGGCGGCAGCGGGTGGACGCAGCCGACCTACACCGGCCTCACGGCCCGTGACTGCCTCGGACCCGCGGCCTGCACCGCGCACCCCGGCCCCATCGGCACGCTCCCCGGCTACGCCGCGAAGGGACTCGTCTCGGACGGTGACCCGGCGGTCGCGTTCGGCCCGCGTCCGGCGTCGGACGGGACGTTCTCGTGGGTCAACGGCTCGCGCCTCTACTACGCGAACCTCACCTCGAACGTCTCGGCGGACAAGGAGTCCGCGACCTTCAAGGGCTTCGAGGCCATCGCGGTGTCGAGGACCGACGACCCGCACGCGGCAGCCGCGGGTGACGCCACGGCGTGGAAGGACCCGGTGATCATCTCCAAGCAGTCGTCGACGACGTTCTCCGACAAGGAGCAGGTGTGGGCCGACAACGCCGAGTCGAGTCGGTTCTTCGGCAACGTCTACGTGTGCTGGGCCTCGTTCAGGAGCAACAGCCGCGGCAACGCCCTCCCGACGCCCCTCATCGTCGCGCGGTCGACGGACGGCGGAGGCACGTGGACGACGAAGCAGGTCGGCCCCGCGACCGACAACGGGATCAACGGGCAACCTGACGGCTGCACGGTCCGCACGGACAGCCACGGCAACGTGTACGTCTTCGGCATCGGCAGGCGTGCGGGCACCGATCTCCAGCTCATGTACCGCTCGACCGACGGCGGCGCCCACTGGGCAGGCCCGACGGTCGTCGCCCGGGTCACCGAGCCCGGTGTCACCGACCCCGTGCTCGGTCGCCCGACCATGGACGGGATCGCAGGAGCTCGCGTCGACCTGGCGGCAGGCCCGAGCGTCGACATCGCCAACGGGGCCCCGAGCGGGGCCGGCGCCACGAACCAGATCGTCATGACCTGGGCAGACGGTGCCTCCGGACTCGACCACGAGAGCCTGCTGTGGACGAGCTCCACCACGGCGGGCGCCAGCTGGACCGCTCCGGCCGCGCTCGAGCTGCCGACGGGGGACCGCCCCCTCTACACCGCGCCGGCGCTGTCTCCCGACGGCACCGACCTCTACGTCGTCGACAACGCCTTCACGACGCCCTACCGGCACGACACGGCGTCGTCCCGCGGTCTCGTCGGTCAGGTCTGGCACGCGAACATCGTGGCCGGGGTGCCGAGCGGGTGGTCGTCACTGGACCGCAGCGCCGTCGGCGACCCGCGCGCGACGAGCCAGAACGGCCTGACCGCCGAGTTCCTCGGCGACTACGTCTATGCGGCCGCGACCCGCGACGGCGTGGTCGGCGTCTGGAACGACGCGTCGCACGCCGCCGACTGCCCGGCGATCGACTCGTACCGCGCCTCGCTCTACACGGCGAGCCCCAAGCCGCCGCCCGACGTCCTCGCGGCGTGCCCGGCGACCTTCGGCAACAGCGACATCCGTGGTGGGAGCTGGGCCGACCCGACGCCCTGACAGTGCGGCCGACCGGGCGGGGCGGACTTGCGTCAGCGCCCGGTCGGCGCCCCGCCCAGCGCGGGCAGGTCCTCGTCGTGGTGGTGCGCCGTCCCCGGGCACCCCTCCGAGCCGGCGCACGACCAGCCGGCCGGAACCGCTCGCGTATGCCGTGTCGCCCCCGCTGCGGCGGCGCGCCCCTGCCGCTCGGCACCCGTCTCGTCGGTGCCGGACGGCGCGGGTGCGGGGTTGCGGATGAGCAGCCACGACACGACACCTCCGGCGGCGAGCATCCCGGCGCACAGGAGCATCGCGGTCCGGTACGCCGACGAGAAGGCCTCGGGGACGGCGTAGTCCGAGCCGCTGAGCCCGACGACGGCCGGCAGTGCGGCGACGGCGAGGAGACTGCCCGCGCGCGCGACGGCGTTGTTGACCCCGCTGGCGACGCCGGCGTAGCGGTCGGGAGCCGCGGCGAGGACCGTCGCCGTCAGCGGCGCGACGAGCAGGGTGAGCCCGAGGCCGAAGACGGAGATGCCGGGCAGGACGCCGGTCCAGTAGGTCGAGCCGGCGCCGACACCCGACAGCAGGAGGGCGCCGACCGCGCACACGACCGGGCCGACCGTCATCGGCAGGCGTGGCCCGATGCGGGAGGCGAGCGCACCTCCCCGCGCCGCGAAGAGCAGCATGAGCACGGTGACCGGCAGCGAGGCCATGCCGGCGAGCAGCGGGCCGTAGCCGAGGACGGTCTGGAGCTGGAGGGTGAGGAAGAAGAAGACGGCGCCCAGGGCGGCATACACGAGCAGGGTCATCGCGTTGGCCGCGCTGAACTGGCGCGACGCGAAGAGAGCGGGCGGGACCATCGGGTGTGAGATACGGCGCTCGACGACGACGAACGCCGCGCCGATGGCGAGGCCGACGAGCCCGACCCCGGTGGCCGCCGTCGCTCCGAGCGACTCGTGCTGGATCAGGGCGAAGGTCGTCGTTCCCAGGGCGAGCGTCGCGAGCACCGCGCCGGTCACGTCGAAGTGGTGGTCGGCACGGTCGTCCCTGGTCTCGGGGACGTGCAGCTGCGCGATCCAGACGGTCGCGGCGCCGAGGGGCAGGTTGACGAGGAAGGCCCAGCGCCAGCTCGCGTACTGCACGAGCCACCCGCCGACGAAGGGCCCGAGGGCGGAGGCGATGCCGCCGAGTCCGGACCACGTGCCGATGGCCTTGCCGCGGTCGTCGGGACGGAAGGACGCCTGGATCATCGACAGGCTGCCCGGCGTCAGCAGCGCCCCTCCCACGCCCTGGAGCACCCGGCCGACGATGAGCTGGACGGGTGACTGCGCGAGACCGCAGGCGGCGGAGGCCACCGTGAACCACACGACCCCGATGACGAAGACGCGTCGGCGGCCGAAGCGGTCACCGAGCGACCCGCCGAGGAGGATGAGCGAGGCGAGCGCGAGGAGGTAGCCGTTGGTGATCCACTGCAGCTCGGCGAGGCTCGCGCCGAGCTCCTCGCCGATCCGGACGAGCGCGACGTTGACGACGGTCCCGTCGAGCAGGGCCATCCCCGAGCCGAGCACGGCAGCGGCGATGACGAACCGACCGGTGCGGGAGCCCAGGACGACGTCGCTCACACCGGCAGTCTGTCACCGCGGGTGCGACGAATGGCTCCTCAGCGCGGGCAGTCGTCGACGGGCAGGTCGCGCCGCGCGGCCCGGGCGCCACGCAGGCTGAGGAGCGAGTCGACGGTGAGGACGACGAGCGCGAGCCAGACGATGCCGAAGCCGATCCACCGCTCGGACGGCATGTGCTCGTCGAGCAGGACCACCGCGCAGAGCAGCTGCATGACCGGGGTGATGAACTGGATGAGCCCGATCGACACGAGCGGGATGCGGCGCGCCGCGGCGGCGAAACACAGCAGCGGCACCGCGGTGACCAGCCCGGAGAGGACGAGCAGCGACGTGTGCACGCCACCGTGCAGGCCGAACTCGAGGCCGCCCTGCGCGCCGACGACGAGCAGCAGCACGACGGCGACGGGGGCGAGCACGACGGTCTCGACCGTGAGCCCGTGGATGGCGTCGAGGCTGACGCCGACCTTCTTCTTCGTCAGCCCGTAGAGCGCGAAGGACACCGCCAGCGTCAGGGCCACCCACGGCACGCGTCCGCCGGAGACGCCGAGGTAGACGCCCGCGACGACACCGATGCCGACGGCCACCCACTGGAGGACGCGGAGGCGCTCACCGAGCACGACGACGCCGAGGGCGACCGTGACTAGGGGGTTGAGGAAGTAGCCGAGCGCGGCCTCGGACGTGTTGCCCGACGTCACGGCCGCGACGTAGACGACCCAGTTGACCGCGATGAGCACCGCCGCCACCGCGGTGCCGGCGAGCAGCCGCGGCCGACGCAGCAGCGGCCTGATCCAGCCGAGGTCGCGCACGACGAGCAGCACGACGACGCAGAAGAGCAGCGTCCAGAGGATGCGGTGGGCGAGGATCTCCCACGGCCCGGCGGGTTTGAGCGCGTCGAAGTAGAGCGGGAAGAGCCCCCAGAGGCCGTAGGCCGCGAAGCCGAGCAGGGTGCCCCGCCCGACCTCGCCGTGGGGTGCCGTCGACCCCGTCCCGCGCGTGCCGGACTCGCTCGGCGCGAGGGACGGAGCGGTCTCGCGCGCGGTCACGCCCCCACGGTCCAGGTGTCCCGACCGGCGAGCAGGGCGTCGATGTCGGCGTCCGTGACCTCACCCGTGCGGGCCGAGGCGATCTGCTCGCGCAGCGAGTCGTCGTAGGTCGGGCGCTGGACGTTGCGGAAGATCCCCATCGGGACGTGCCCGAGGTCGGGGCTGTCGAGCCGCGAGAGCGCGAACGCCGCGGACGGGTCGTGGGCCGACTCGTCGTGGCGCACGATTCGGGCCGGGTCGGCCTCGGCGCGCGGCACGACGGCGAGCGACCCGCGGTCGTCACGCACGACGACCGTCTCGGCGGTGCCGACCTCCTCGCCGTCGGCGAGGTGCAGGATGCGGGCGGCCGCCTCGGTGCGGTCCTTGAGCACGTCGAAGACGCCGTCGTTGAAGATCGGGCAGTTCTGGTAGATCTCGACGAGCGCCGACCCACGGTGCTCGGCCGCGGCACGCAGCACCGACGTCAGGTGTTGGCGGTCGGAGTCCATCGTGCGGGCCACGAAGCTCGCCTCGGCGCCGAGCGCGAGCGACACGGGGTTGAAGGGCGTGTCGAGCGAGCCCAGCGGCGTCGACTTCGTCACCTGGCCGACGTGCGAGGTGGGGGAGTACTGCCCCTTCGTCAGGCCGTAGATCTCGTTGTTGAAGAGCAGGATCTTGAGGTTGACGTTGCGGCGCAGGGCGTGGATGAGGTGGTTGCCACCGATCGACAGGGCGTCGCCGTCGCCGGTGACGACCCAGACCGAGAGGTCCTCTCGCGTCGCCGCGAGGCCGGTCGCGATGGCCGGGGCACGGCCGTGGATCGAGTGCATGCCGTAGGTGTCGAGGTAGTAGGGGAAGCGCGAGCTGCACCCGATGCCCGAGACGAAGACGATGTTCTCGCGCTTGAGCCCGAGCTCGGGGAGGAAGCCCTGCACGGCGGCGAGGATCGCGTAGTCCCCGCACCCGGGGCACCAGCGCACCTCCTGGTCGGACGTGAAGTCCTTCTTCGTCAGCGCGGTGCCGTCGGTGAGGCGTGGGACGCCGGCGGTGCCGTGGGCACCGGGGGCGCCTGGCCCGCTGGACGGCATACCCAGGTCGGTGGTCACTTGGCGGCCTCCTTCAGGGGCACGTCCGAGACGGACGCCACCGCGGTGGCGATGACGTCGGCGAGCTCGCCCGCCTGGAACGGCAGGCCGCGCACCGAGGTGTGCGACTCGATGTCGACGAGGTACTTCGCCCGCAGCAGCATCGCGAGCTGGCCGAGGTTCATCTCGGGCACGATGACGCGCTGGTAGGAGCGGAGCACGTCGCCCGTGTTGGCGGGGAAGGGGTTGAGGTGGCGCAGGTGCGCCTGGGCGACGCGGGCTCCGGTGGCCCGCGCCAGGCGGACGCCCGCGGCGATGGGGCCGAAGGTCGAGCCCCAGCCGAGGACGAGGACGTCGGCGTCGTCGGTCGGGTCGTCGACGACGAGCGGCTCGATGGTGTCGGCGATCCCGTCGATCTTGGCCTGACGCAGGCGCGTCATGTGGTCGTGGTTGTCGGGGTCGTAGGAGATGTTGCCCGTGACGTCCGCCTTCTCGATGCCCCCGACCCGGTGCTCGAGGCCCGGTGTGCCCGGGATCGCCCACGGCCGGGCGAGCGTCTCGGGGTCGCGGAGGTAGGGGTGGAAGGTCGGCTGGCCCTTGTCGTCCACGGCGTTGGGCTCGGTCGCGAACTCCACGGCGATGTCGGGCAGGTCGGCCGTGCGGGGCAGCCGCCACGGCTCGGAGCCGTTGGCGAGGTAGCCGTCGGACAGCACGATGACGGGCGTGCGGTAGGTCGTCGCGATGCGCACGGCCTCGACGGCGACGTCGAAGCAGTCGGCCGGCGTCGCGGGTGCGACGACGGCCACCGGCGACTCGCCGTTGCGGCCGAAGAGCGCCTGGAGCAGGTCGGCCTGCTCGGTCTTGGTCGGCAGGCCGGTCGAGGGGCCGCCGCGCTGGATGTCGCAGACGATGAGCGGCAGCTCGAGCGACACGGCGAGGCCGATCGTCTCGGCCTTGAGCGCGAGGCCGGGCCCCGACGTCGTCGTCACACCGAGCGCGCCGCCGAAGCTGGCACCGAGGGCGGCGCCGACACCGGCGATCTCGTCCTCGGCCTGCATCGTCGCGACGCCGTAGCGCTTGAGCCCGGCGAGCGTGTGGAGGATGTCGGAGGCCGGCGTGATCGGGTAGCTCCCGAGGAAGAGCGGCAGGTGTGCGCGGTGCGCAGCGGCCACGAGGCCGAGCGACAGCGCGACGTTGCCGGTGACGTTGCGGTAGGTGCCCGCCGGCATCGCGGCCGGGGCCACCTCGTAGGCGACCGCGAAGTCCTCGGTGGTCTCGCCGTAGTTGAAGCCCGCGCGCAGGGCGGCGAGGTTGGCCTCGAGGATCTCGGGCTTGTCGGCGAACTTCGCCTTGAGGAACGCCTCGGTGCCGTCCATGGGCCGGGTGTAGAGCCACGAGAGCAGGCCGAGCGCGAACATGTTCTTCGCGCGCTCCTTCTCCTTGCGGGTCAGGTCGGTGAAGGACACGAGGGCCTCGACGGCGATCGAGGTCAGGGCCACCGGGTGCACGTCGTAGCTGTCGAGCGAGCCGTCGTCGAGCGGGTTCTCGACGTAGCCGACCTTGGAGAGGTTGCGCTTGGTGAACTCGTCGGTGTTGACGATGATCGCGGCGCCCCGCGGCAGGTCGCGCAGGTTGGCCTTGAGGGCGGCGGGGTTCATCGCGACGAGGACGTCGGGGGCGTCACCCGGCGTCAGCACGTTGTGGTCGGCGAAGTGCAGCTGGAAGCTCGAGACGCCGGGCAGCGTGCCTTGGGGCGCCCGGATCTCGGCGGGGAAGTTCGGCAGCGTCGACAGGTCGTTGCCGAGCAGTGCGGTCTGCGACGTGAAGCGGTCTCCGGTGAGCTGCATGCCGTCGCCGGAGTCCCCGGCGAATCGGATGACCACGCGATCGAGCTTCTGGACCAGTTTGGCGCTCATGCTCTGCGACGTCCTCGAACTTCCATACGATTCACTGCCCGGGGCCCTGTGCGGCGGGCACTTTCCATGCTATGTCTCGTCGGGCCTCAGATCGTGCACCTGCCACAACGTGGACGACGCGGGTCGACGCGGTGCCGACACAGGGTGAGCCGCGGTCAACGCACCGAGGCGCCCACCGGGACGTGCCGACCGCGGAGGTAGCGCCCCCCGACGGCGCCGACCGCCGCCCCGATGCCGAGGGCGAGGACCACGTGCGCCACGACGAGGGCGGTGGCGTCCCAGCCGAGCTGGTCGACGCCCGGGTCGACGCCCGGGTCCAGGCCGGGGTCCAGGCCGGGGTCCACGTCCGGGTCCACGCCCGGGTCCGTCACGTCGAGCGGCGCGTCGTCGGGCACGTCGTCGGGCACCTGGGTCGTCGCCTCGTGCGGCGAGCCCACCCGGTCTTGTCCACCCCTGTCGACCATGCGCCGCAGGGTAGCCCGGATGCGGCTGACCACTCCGTGCCACTCGCGTACCGGCATGGATAGGCTGGCCGTCATGTCCGGGTACGTGGCCGTCGCAGCGGTGCTGGGGGCGGGCGTCCTGCTCGTCACGGCGGCGATGCTCGTGCGACGGCTCCTCGCCCCGCGCGCACCCCACGCGGCCAAGCTGGCGACGTACGAGTCCGGTGTCGACCCGGTCGGCGAGGGCTGGGCGCAGACGAAGGTCCGCTACTTCGTCTTCTCCTTCCTCTACGTCGTCTTCGCCGTCGACGCGGTCTACCTCTTCCCGTGGGCGACCGTCATCCGCGACGCCGACCTCGGCCGCGCGAGCCTCGTCGAGATGGGCATCTTCATCGGCGTCATCGTGCTCGGCCTGGCCCACGCGGGCCGCCGCGGTCTGCTGAGGTGGGTGTGATGGATCAGCCGCCGAGCCAGCCCGGCCAGTCGGCGAGCCAGCCGGTCAGCCTGCCGATGCCGACCATCGGACCGGCGTCGATGGGCGTCCTCGGCGCCCACGCGCCCAAGCCGATCAAGGTCGTCCTCAACTGGGGCCGCCGCTACTCCCTCTGGGTCTTCAACTTCGGGCTCGCCTGCTGCGCCATCGAGTTCATCGCGGCCTCGATGGGTCGTCACGACTTCATCCGCCTCGGCGTCATCCCCTTCGCGCCGGGCCCGCGCCAGGCCGACCTCATGGTCGTCTCGGGCACCGTCACCGACAAGATGGCCCCGGCGATCCGCCGCCTCTACGACCAGATGCCCGAGCCGAAGTACGTCATCTCCTTCGGCGCCTGCTCCAACTCCGGCGGCCCCTACTGGGACTCCTACTCCGTGACGAAGGGCGTCGACCAGATCGTGCCCGTCGACGTCTACGTCCCCGGCTGCCCGCCGCGCCCCGAGGCGCTGCTGCACGGCATCATCCGCCTCCAGGAGCAGATCGCCGCCGAGCGCCTGTCGACGCAGAAGCTCAAGGGCAGGTATGCCGGCACCCGCGTCGGCAGCGCCGGCGACCTCCGCCGTCCCCTCCTGCGCCGTGGCGCGAAGCCGGGGGAGGACGGCCGGTGAAGGTCACCGACGTGCGTGACGTGCCGTTCGGGGAGTGGTCGAGCACGGTGCTCTCGCTCCGTGAGGAGGGCTACGCGTACTTCGACTGGCTGACGGCCGTCGACGAGACCGACCGCGAGGGCGACGACGCGGGCTTCGACGTCGTCTGCCACCTGCTCGACACCCGCACGCCGGGCGCGCTGAGGTCGGTGCTGCTGCGCACTCGCGTCACCGGGGGTCTGCCGGTCCCGTCGTTGACGGGGATCTTCCGGGGCGCGGCGTGGCACGAGCGCGAGACCCACGAGATGTTCGGCATCGACTTCGACGGCTTCGACGACGGCAGCGGCCTCGGCCTGCGCCCGCTCCTGCTGCCGGACGGCTTCGAGGGCACGCCGCTGCGCAAGTCCTTCGTCCTCGCGGCTCGCGCCAGCAAGGCCTGGCCCGGTGCCAAGGAGCCCGGCGAGGGCCACGACTCCGCCCGTGCACCCGGCCGCCGGCGCGTCCAGGCGCCCGGCGTGCCCGGACCCGAGTGGGGGCCGCGATGAGCGACCTCGCTCCCTGGCTCGAGGTCGTGCTGCGCGCCGTCGCGGTGCTCGCCGCCTTCCTCGTGCTGCCGCTGCTCGTCGGCCAGACCGAGCACAAGGTCATGGCGCACATGCAGGGTCGCCTCGGGCCGATGTATGCCGGTGGCTTCCACGGGTGGGCCCAGCTCGTCGCCGACGGGGTGAAGTTCGTCCAGAAGGAGGACATCACTCCGGCCCGGGCCGACCGCTGGGTCTTCCGCCTCGCCCCCTTCGTCGCGCTCATCCCCTACCTCGTGGCGCTCGCCGTCATCCCGCTCTCGCCACGGGTCGTCGGGGCCGACGTCGACGCGAGCGTCGTGCTCGTGCTCGCCGTGATCGGGGTCGGCGTCATCGGCACGCTCATGGCCGGGTGGGCCTCGGCCAACAAGTACTCCCTGCTCGGGGCGATGCGCGCCGCCGCGCAGCTCGTGTCCTACGAGCTGCCGATGGTCCTCGCGGTCGCCTCGGTCGCCCTCGCCGCCGGAAGCCTGTCGCTCGTCTCCATCGCGGAGGCGTGGAACCCGTGGTGGCTGCTCTGGCAGCTGCCCGGCGCCGTCGTCTTCCTCGTCGCGGCCCTCGCCGAGCTGCAGCGCCCGCCGTTCGACATGCCGCTCGCCGACTCCGAGATCGTCTTCGGCGCCTTCACCGAGTACACCGGCCTGCGGTTCGCCTTCTTCCTGCTCGCCGAGTACGCCGGCATCGTCGTCATGTCGCTGCTCTTCGCCGTGCTCTACCTCGGCGGCTGGGCAGGGCCGTTCGAGCAGTGGCTCGGCTGGGTGTGGACGGTCCTCAAGGGCTTCCTCGTCGCGGTCGTCGTCATCTGGCTCCGCGTGTCGTGGCCGCGCATGCGCGAGGACCAGCTCCAGCGCCTCGCCTGGGTGTGGCTCGTGCCGATGGCGCTCGTCCAGCTCGCCCTGACCGCCGTCGGGGTGGTGGTCTTCTCGTGACCGACGACCGATCGAGGGTGGAGCGACATGGCTGAAGGGATCATTCCGGGGCTCGTCAAGGGACTCGCGACGACGGCGAAGTCGCTGACCCGGCACACGCACACGGCCGAGTACCCCGACGTCTCACCCGCGCTGCCGCCCCGGTCACGCGGCGTCATCGCGCTGACCGAGGAGAACTGCACCTCGTGCATGCTCTGCGCGCGCGAGTGCCCCGACTGGTGCATCTACATCGACTCGCACAAGGAGGAGCTGCCGCCGACGACGCCCGGCGGCCGCGCCCGCCAGCGCAACGTCCTCGACCGCTTCGCCATCGACTTCTCGCTCTGCATGTACTGCGGCATCTGCATCGAGGTCTGCCCGTTCGACGCGCTGCACTGGAGCCCCGAGTTCGAGTACGCCGAGACCGACATCCGCGACCTGCTCCACGAGAAGGACCGCCTCGGCGCGTGGATGGCCACCGTCCCGGCGCCGCCCGCTCTCGACCCGGGCAGTGCCGACCCTGCCGAGGTCACGGCCGCGGCGAAGCCCGCCCGGGGGTCCGCCGGAGCAGCCGCTGCCGCTGCAGGTACGCGCGGTGCCGGGGCCGCGGCCCGACCGACGCGGGTGCGCCGGGAGACCACGACCCCGCCGCCGCTCGCCGCGCCCGAGCCGGCGGCTCAGCCGGCGGCCGAGCAGACCCGGGTCATGCCGGCGGTCGAGCGGACGGCCGCGCTGCCCGCCGCTGAGCCCACCGAGAGCCTTTCGGCTGCCGAGCAGACCTCGGTCCTCCCGCCCGCCGACGGTGCCGAGGCCGAGCGGGCCGCGGACCAGGCTGCGGCACAAGGAGACTCGACCCAGGTCCTGCCGACGGTGTCGACCGACGAGGAGGGGAGCGAGTGACGACCCGCGACATCGTCTTCACCGCGGTCGGCGCCGTGACGGCGCTGTCGGCGCTGCTGTCGGTGACGACGAAGCAGGTCGTCCACGCCGCCTTGTGGCTGCTCGTGTCGCTCGGCTCACTCGCGGGTGCCTACCTCGTCCTCGGGCAGGAGCTCGTCGGCCTCGTCCAGCTGCTCGTCTACGTCGGCGCCATCGTCGTGCTCGTCCTCTTCGCGCTCATGCTGACCCGTGCGCCGATCGGTCCCCACGCCGAGATCGACACCCCGTGGCGGCAGCGCCTCGCCGGGGCCCTCCTCGGCGCCGCGACGACCGCACTGCTCGCCTCGCTCCTGCTCCCGCTCTTCTCCGGCGCGACCGCCGACCTCGACACCCCGACGACGACCACGCCGCAGGTGGCACAGGCGGTCTTCGGCACGTGGGTCTGGCCCTTCGAGCTGCTCTCGGTGCTGCTCCTCGTCGCGCTCATCGGCGCCTTCGCCGTGTCGCGTCTGGTCCTGCACCGCGACGGCGGCCACGGCGCGCGCCGGCCGGCCACCGTCCCGTCGGGAGCACGGGCGGACGGTCGCGGATGATCCACCTCTCGCTGCCGGCCGCCCTGTCGGCGCTCCTGGCCGGCATCGGCGTCTACGGGGTCCTCGCACGCCGCAACGCCGTGCTCGTCCTCATCGGTGTCGAGCTCATCCTCAACGCCGCGAACCTGCTGCTCGTCACGGCGGGGTCCCGCCCGGGCGCGCCGCTCTCGGCCGGTCCGGTGCTCACCCTCTTCGTCATCACGATCGCCGCCGCCGAGATCACGGTGGCGCTCGCGATCATCCTCGTGATGTTCCGCCGCACGGGGCACATCGACCTCACGGCGGTTCCCGACCTCACCGACGGGCCGGACGACGCCGGCGACGGCTACGGGGCCGACACCGACGACACCGGGGACGCCGACGACACCGGCGACACCGGCGACGCCGACGACGCCGAGGACCCGCGCGCCGAGGACCGGGACGGCCACCCGCACGACGCGACGCGTGAGCCGGCGGCAGCGGGGGAGGGCGTCGCATGAGCTGGATCGTTCGGATGATCATCGTGCTCCCGGCGCTGGCGGCCCTCGTGGGGCTGCTCACGCGGCGCCGGCGCGGGCTCGCGGCGGCCGTCGCCGTGTCGGTGTCGGCCTACGTCGCGGTGCTCGGGCTCATCCAGTGGGTCGCACCGTCGCGCACGGCCGACATCGAGTCGATCGGCAGTCTCCCGCTCGGCGACCTCTCCGTGCCGCTGCACCTGCTCTCCGACCGTGTCTCGGGCCTCGTGGCGTTCGTCGTCGCCCTCGTCGTCCTCGGCATCCAGGTCTTCACCGCGTGGTACCTCCGCGACGACCCCCGCTACGGCCAGTTCGCCGCGACCGTCTCGCTCTTCGCGGCCGGCATGCTGCTCCTCGTCCAGTCGGGCGACCTCGTGCTCATGCTCGTCGGCTGGGAGGTCATGGGCTGGTGCTCGTGGCTGCTCATCGGCCACGACAGCGAGCGTGCGGCGGCGAGGCGAGCGGCCTACAAGGCCTTCATCGTCACCCGCGTGGCCGACATCGCCATGGTCGTGGGCATCGTCGCGCTCTCGGTGCGGGCCCGGTCGACCGACCTCATGGCCGTGCTCACGGCCGGCGGGGACGGCACGCTGCTCACGATCGGTCTCGTCGGCATCGTCATCGGTGTGGCCGGCAAGTCGGGTCTCGTGCCGTTCCACGACTGGCTCCCCGACGCCATGGAGGGCCCGACCCCGGCGTCGGCCCTCATCCACGCGGCGACGATGGTCGCAGCCGGCACGTACGTCATCGCCCGCCTCTTCTCGCTCTACGCCGGTCACGACGGCGCGCGCACCCTGCTCGCCGTCCTGACAGCCGTGACCATGGTCTACGCCGCCCTGCTCGCGCTCGTGCAGACCGACCTCAAGCGGATGCTCGCCTACTCGACCCTGAGCCAGATCGCGATCATGCTCTCGGCGCTCGCCGCGGCACCGGCCGAGCTCGGGCCCGGTGCCGGCATCGCGCACCTCGTCGGCCACGCCTTCTTCAAGGCGCTGCTCTTCCTCGGGGCCGGCTGGCTCTCGGTGCTCGCCGGCGCGACCGCCGTCGCCGCCCTGCGCGGTCGACTGCGTCCGACCGGCGCCTTGCGCTGGTCGATGGGGATCGGCCTCGCCGCCCTCGCCGGCGTACCGCCGCTCATCGGCTTCTTCACCAAGGACACCGTCATCGACGCCGCGCTCGAGGGCGCGACGGGTGGTGGCGGTTTCCGCGCCTGGCTCGTCGTCGTCGCCCTCTTCGTCACCGTCGTCCTCACGGCGGCCTACTGCACCCGCGCCTGGCTGCTGCTCGACACCCCCGTGGCCGCGACGGGCCGTCTGCCCGACGTCGAGCCCGCCGTCGTCGCCGAGGAGGACGTCGCCGTCGTGACCACCACCGACAGCGCCGACGACGCCGAGGTCGAGCGCGTCCACGCCCACGGCCACGCCCCCATCACGCTCCCGGCCGCGCTCGTCGTGTCCGTCCTGGCCGCCCTCACCGTCGTCGGCACCCTCTTCCTCGCCAGCCTCCGCGGTGGTGTGCACGTCGGGCTCCTCAGCGCCCTGCTGTCCGTCCTGCTCGTCGCCGGCGCCGCGTATGCCGTGTGGTCCCTCAGCGACCGCGGCCGGCTCGACGTCGCCGACCGGATCCCCAGCCGCGTCCGGGAGCCGGCGGTGCGCGGCTTCGGCGTCGACACGGCATACGTCGGCTTCGGCCGGGCGGTCACCGCGGTCGCGCGTCTCGTCGTGGCGCTGGACCGTGACGTCGTCGACGCCTACCCGCGGGCGACCGCCGTCGTCGCCCGGGCCGCCGGCCGGGCGGGGGAGCGGAGCCATCGCGCCGTGCCCTCGCTGTCGCTGCTCAGCCTGCTCGTCGGCGTCGTGGTCGTCGCCGTCCTGGGGGTGGCCGCATGGCGCTGACCCTCGTGCTCCTGCTGCCGCTCCTCGCGGCGATCGCGCTCATCGCGATCCCCGGCGAGTCCACCGTCGAGCGCGGCATCGCGCTCGGATCCACCGTCGTCACGGCGGTGCTCGCCGTCGTCGTCGTGTGGGGCCGCCACGAGGTGGACGTGCCGTGGATCCGATCGCTCGGCGTCCGGTGGCACTTCGGCGTCGACGGGATCTCGGCGGCCCTCGTGCTCCTCACCGCGCTGCTCACCGTCGCCGTCGTCGCGCACGCCCTGTCCGGGCCGATCCCCAAGGGAGGCACCGGGTCGACCTTCCTCGGCTGCATCCTGCTCGTCGAGGCGGGGGCGCTCGCCACGTTCATGGCGCGCGACGCGATCCTCTTCTTCATCGCCTTCGAGGTCGTCCTCGTGCCGATGTGGGTGCTCGTCCGCCGCTTCGGCGACGACCACGTGCGCGACGAGACCCGCGCCGACGCCGCCGGCCGCTTCGTGCTCTTCACGGTGCTCGGCTCGACGCTGATGCTCGTCGGCATCCTCTTCCTCGTCCACCACCAGGGCACGAGCGACCTCACGGTCCTCGCCGAGCGCCACGGAGCCGGGCTGTCCCGGCCGCTCCAGGTCGCGATCGCCGCGATCCTGCTCCTCGGGCTCGGCATCAAGGTGCCCCTGTGGCCGCTGCACACGTGGCTGCCCTCGGCGCACACCATCGCCCCCACCGCCGGCTCGGTGCTCCTCGCCGCCGTCCTGCTCAAGATGGGCACCTACGGCATCGTCCGGCTCGCGGTCGGCACCGTGCCCGCAGGAGTCGCGCAGCTGAGTCCGGTCCTCGCGATCCTCGGCGTCGTCGGCATCCTCTGGGGAGGGCTCGCCTGCCTCGTCGAGCGCGACCTCAAGCGCCTCATCGCCTACAGCTCGGTCGCGCACATGGGCTTCGTCGCCCTCGCCATCGCGTCGGGCAGCGAGACGGGACTGCAGGCGGCGCTCTTCGGCAACATCGCCCACGGCGTCGTCGCGGCCCTCCTCTTCTTCATCGTCGGCGACCTCAAGGAGCAGTGGGGGTCCTCCGACCTCCACGTCGCCCGGGCCGCCCTGCGTGACAAGGCTCCCCGCTTCGGCCTCGCCCTCGTCGTCGGCCTGGCGGCCGCGCTCGGGCTCCCGGGCCTCGTCAGCTTCTGGGGTGAGTTCCTCGCGTTGTACGCCGCGTGGTCGCCCGCCCCCGACCGGCCCGTCGCGCTCCTGCGCGTCTGCGTCGTGCTCGGTGCCGTGGGGCTCGCGCTGGCGGCGGCCTACGCGCTCCGGGTCGCCCGCATCGTCTGGGCGGGTGAGGGCAGCGACGCCGCGCAGGGGGCTGCGGCCGAGCCCGTGGCGGACGCCCGTGGCGCCCGTTGGGCGGTCGTCATGACGCTCGTCGTGGTCATCATCACGCTCGGCCTGCTCCCGCACCTGCTGCTCGGCCTCTCGGACGCCGCGACGTCCGGCCTGCTCTCCGGACTGGGGGTCTCGCCGTGAAGGGCCTCGCCATCGACTACAGCATCCTGCTTCCGGCGATCCTGCCGGTCGCCGGGCTCGTGCTCGTGCTCGTGCTCGATCTCGTCAACCCGCGCCTGCGCCAGGTGCCTTATGCCGTCGCCGCCCTGGCCGCGCTCGGGTCCGCCGTGGCCACGGTGCCCGGGCTCGCGCTCGGCGGCGGGTCGACGCGCGAGACGTTCTGCCTGACCGGTCGGACCGGACAGGCCACGGGCGGCGCCACGGCGGCCGGCGTCGACGGCCTGCCGCAGGTCTGCCTGTGGCAGGCCGATGCGCTCGGCAGCACCCTCCAGCTCGCAGCCGCCGTCTCCGCCCTCGTCTGCATCGCCCTGGCCTGGCCCCGCACCCGCCGTCGGCGCCCGACCGACAGCACCCGTGAGCCGGTCGAGGCCGTACTGCTCCTCGCGGCCCTCGCCGGCACGATCGTCGTGGCAGCGAGCCGCGACGTCGGCACGTGGCTCGTCGCCCTCGAGCTCGCGACCCTGCCCGTCATCGCGCTCGTCGCCCTCTCCGGGCGCCGGTCGGCCGTGGCCGGCGCCACCCAGCTGCTCGTGACGTCCCTCGTGTCCTTCGCCCTGCTCGTGCTCGGCGTCGCCCTCTGGTTCGCCGCGACGGGAAGCCCGTTCCTGACCCCGGACGCCGCGCTGTCCTCCGGTGGCGCGTTCTCGGCCGCGTCGGGCGCCCCGACGTCCGTCGTCTTCCCGTCGGTCTCGGGAGGCGTCGTCGCGCTGGCGACGGTCCTCGTCGTCGCCGGGGTCGGCTTCAAGCTCTCGCTCGTGCCGTTCCACGCGTGGACGCCCACGGCATACGCCGGCTCGTCGGTGCCCGTCGCGACGTTCCTCGCGACGGTCTCCAAGATCGCGGCGCTCGCGGCACTGCTCGTCGTGCTCCGCGCGGTCGCCGCTCTCGGGACGCCCGCCCTGGTGTCGATCGCGCTGCTCGCCTCACTGAGCATGACGCTCGGCAACCTCATGGCGCTGCGCCAGGACGACGTCGTGCGCCTGCTCGCGTGGTCGACGGTCGCGCAGGCCGGGTGGGTCGTGCTGCCGCTCGTCAGCATCTCCGCGCTCGGCGTCGGCGCCAGCGCCACCTACCTGCTCACCTACGTCATCGCGACGCTCGTCGCCTTCGCCGTCGTCGCGGTCACCCTGCGCGACCGGCCCGGGGAGGGGCGGTCCATCGCGGCCTACGAGGGTCTGTGGCAGCGCAGCCCGTGGCGGGCCGGCGCGCTCGCCCTGGCGCTGACCTCGCTCGCGGGACTGCCGCCCGGCATCATCGGCCTCGTCGGCAAGATCACGGCCCTGCGGCCGGTCGTCGCCGAGGGCTGGGTCTGGCTCGCGGTCGTCGCGGCGGTCAACGCCGTCGTCGGCGTCGCCGTCTACCTGCGCTGGCTGCGTGCCGTGATCACCGCCCCCGACGTGGTGGCCGGTGCCGCGGGCTCGGAAGGCCCGGGTCCCGCCCCGGTGGCCGTCGCGCGGCGGCGACCGGTCATGGTCGCCGGGCTCGTCCTCGCGTCGGCCATCCTCGTCGTCGTCAGCGTCCAGCCCGACCTGCTCCTGCGCCTCCTCGGCTGACGACGACCCCGAGGCCGTGGGCCTCGGGGTCGTCGTCAGCGGTGGAGCGGTCAGGCGGTCTGGGGCACCGCCCGGGCGTCACCCGTGGGCTCGGTCGGCTTCGCGAGACCGGTCGCCTCGTCCTCGACGGTCTTGGCGTGGCGCAGGCCGAGCAGCGAGAGCACGAGCAGCAGGGCCGCTCCGACGAAGGAGGCGATGCCGGCCCAGAGGGCGATCGTGCCCATAGTGCCGAAGGCGTAGGCGTTGAGCAGCAGGCCCCGGAGCGTGTTGCCCATGAAGAGGCTCTGGCGGAGGTCGCCGAGGGCCGTGACCTGGGCCGGGTCCGCGTTCGGGTCCTTGACGGCCAACATGTACTCGGCGGACACCTCCGAGTACGTCTTGTTGTTCGCCTGGGTGTTCATGTGCACGAGGATGTAGTGGTCGGCGAAGGCCTTGGCCTGGGCGCCGTTCTCCATCTTCTGGCCGGCGTACTGCAGCAGGGCGTCCTTCTGGTCCTGGGTCTCGAGCGCGGCGGCGGCCGGCATCGTGATGTTCTGCTGGCTCAGCTGCTCCTTGACGTTGTTGGCGACGAAGCTGCTCGCGTAGATCAGAAGCGCGCCGGCCACCGCCAGCACGACGGCCATGATGAGGCCCGTCCACGAGATCAGCCGGTCGAGTGTCTTGCGCATCATGTGCTTCTTTCATCGGATGGGATGTCGGTTTCCCCAACACCGCCAAACTACTACCGCATGTAGTAGATAAGTTGCCGGTTCAACGATGTCTGACCGAGATCTGGGTCACAGAGGTCGTCGAGGTGGATCCCAGTCACCTCTCAGGGGATTCACAGTGGGAACACGCGCTCCAGGCCGCTCGTTCACCCGACATGCACAACCACTTCAACGGGCTCAAGACGGCCGCGCTCTTCGGCGGCATCTGGGCCCTGCTGCTCGGGATCGGCGCGCTCGTCGGTGGCGGGCGCTTCATCTGGTTCTTCGCGCTGATCGGCGTCGCGATGACGTTCTACGGCTACTGGAACAGCGACAAGCTCGCGATCCGGGCCATGCACGCCTACCCGGTCTCCGAGGCGCAGGCGCCGGCGATGTACCGCATCGTGCGCGAGCTCTCGACGGCAGCCGGCAAGCCGATGCCGCGCCTCTACATCAGCCCCACCCAGGCGCCGAACGCCTTCGCGACGGGCCGCAACCCGTCGAACGCCGCGGTCTGCTGCACCGAGGGCATCCTCGGCCTGCTCGACGAGCGCGAGCTGCGCGGCGTGCTCGGTCACGAGCTCATGCACGTCTACAACCGCGACATCCTCACCAGCTCGGTCGCCGCCGCGGTTGCCGGCGTCATCACCTCGATCGGCCAGATGCTGATGTTCTCGAGCATCTTCGGCGGCGGTGGCTCCGACGAGGACCGCCCCAACCCGTTCGCGCTGCTCGCGATGAGCCTGCTCGCGCCGATGGCCGCGATGATGATCCAGATGGCGATCAGCCGCACCCGCGAGTACGACGCCGACGAGGACGGCGCGAAGCTGACCGGTGACCCGCTCGCTCTCGCCTCGGCCCTGCGCAAGCTCGAGTCCGGCGTCGCCCGCGCACCGCTCGCACCCTCCCAGGACATCGTCAACGCGAGCCACATGATGATCGCGAGCCCCTTCCGGGCGCAGGACGTCACCCGGTTCCTCTCGACGCACCCGCCGATGGACCAGCGCATCGCGCGCCTCGAGAGCATGGCCGGCGGTCCGCTCCACCGCTGACCGGGCGGGGTCGACACGACGAGGGGGCAACCCCGGCGACGGCGGGCCCGTCGATCTGGCAGGCTCGCCCCTATGCGCAGTCTCACCCTTGCCGAAGCCCGCGAGCGATCCTCGCTGATCACCGTCACGTCGTATGCCGTCGAGCTCGACCTCGACCAGGGGTCGGAGGTCTTCGGCTCGCGCACCAGCGTCCGGTTCACGTGCGCCGAGCCCGGCGCGGACTCGTGGATCGACCTCAAGGCCCGCTCGGTCGAGACGATCTCGCTCAACGGCGAGTCGCTCGACCCGGCCGGCGTCGTCGACGGCCGCCTCCCACTGGCGGGACTGGCCGCCGACAACGAGCTCGTCGTGGCCGCGACCATGGCCTACAGCCACGACGGGCAGGGGCTGCACCGGGCCACCGACCCCGCCGACGACCTCGACTACGTCTACGGCCACCTCTTCCTCGACGCCGCGCCGAGCGTCTACGCCTGCTTCGACCAGCCCGACCTCAAGGCGCCCTACGACGTCATGGTCCACGCGCCCCTCGACTGGACGGTCATCGGCAACGGCGCCGCCTCCGAGGCGGGCGCCGGCACGTGGAGCCTCGCCACGACGAAGCCGCTCGCGACGTACTTCATGACCGTGTGCGCGGGACCGTACGTCTCCGTCCACGACGAGCACGACGGCATACCCCTGGGCCTCCACGCGCGGGCCTCGCTGCGCGAGCCGCTCGAGCGGCACGCGGCCGAGCTCTTCGACGTGACGAAGCGGTCGTTCGACTACTTCCACGGGCTCTTCGGCATCCGCTACCCGTTCGGCGAGTACCACCAGGTCTTCGTGCCGGAGTTCAACGCCGGCGCGATGGAGAACCCCGGCTGCGTGACCTTCCGCGACCAGTACCTCTACCGCGGTGCAGCGACGCGCGACGAGCTGCTGACCCGGGCCAACACCGTCAGCCACGAGATGTCGCACATGTGGTTCGGCGACATCGTGACGATGAAGTGGTGGGACGACCTCTGGCTCAACGAGTCGTTCGCCGAGTACATGTCGCACCGGTGCCTCGTCGACGCCACCGAGTACACCGACGCCTGGGTCGACTCCTCGATCGTGCGCAAGGTGTGGGGCTACGGCGCCGAGCGCTCCCCGTCGACCCACCCCGTCGCCGGCGTCGAGGCGCTCGACGCGCAGAGCGCGCTGCAGAACTTCGACGGCATCTCGTACGCCAAGGGCGCGGCCACGCTGCGCCAGCTCATCGCGTACGTCGGTGACGACCAGTTCATCGCCGGCGTCCGCGCCTACCTGAACGACAAGTCCTACGGCAACGGCACGCTCGCCGACTTCCTCGCCGCGATCGAGACCGCGAGCGGCAAGGACCTCGAGGCCTGGTCGCGGGCCTGGCTGCTGACGGCCGACCGCGACACGATCTCGGTCGACGTCGAGGAGCAGGCAGGCGTCGTCGAGTCGGCCGTCGTGCGCCGCGAGGCGCCGGCGGACCGGCCGGCCGACCGCCCGCACGCCTTCGACGTCGCGGGGTGGACCGACGGACGCGAGCTCGGTCGTGTCATGGCCACCGTCACCGGACCCGAGACCACCCTCGCCGGGCTCGAGGGGACCCCGGAGCCCGCCGTCGTCGTGCCCAACGCGTCCGACCTGACGTGGGCTCGCGTACGCCTGTCCGACGCCACCGTGGCCGCGCTGCCGTCCCAGCTCGGCCAGATCCCCGACGAGCAGGCCCGCGCCGTCGTGTGGTCCGCGCTCATCGACGGCGTGCACGGCGCGACGGTCTCGCCCGAGGCCTTCCTCGACGTCTTCGACGCCGCGTGGCCGCTCGAGGCGAACTCCTCGATCCTGACCCGGGTCGCGGCCTACGCCGAGCACCGGATCGTGCCGTACTTCGTGCCGCGCGAGTCGCAGGAGGCGGCCATGGCCCGTCTCAACCGGGCTGCGGTGGGGCTGCTCGAGCGGGCCACGGCCGGCACGACCGAGTCGCTCGCCGCGGCCCGCCTCGTCGCCGGCACGAGCGACGACGAGGCCCTGCTGCGCGCGTGGGCCGACGGTCAGGGTCTGCCGGCCGGACTCGAGGACGACGGTGACTTCCGCTGGATCGTCGTGCGCAACCTCGCGGCGCGCGGGCTGATCGGGGTCTCGGAGGTGGAGGCGTTCCGCGCCAAGGACGACACCCTCCAGGGCGGCCTCAACGCGCTGATGTGCCGGGCGAGCCTGCCCGATGCGGAGGCCAAGGCCTGGGCGTGGGAGCAGCTGACCGGCCGCGAGGGCCGCTCCAACTACGAGATGGTCCATCTCGCGCGCGGCTTCTGGGTCGCGCCCGGCGCGGCCCTCGTCGCCGACTACGTGCCGCGCTACTTCACGGACGTCCCGGCGATGTCGGCCTGGGTCGGGGAGGACGCCCTGTCGCGCGTCGTCCTCGTCGCCTTCCCGCGGGTCTTCGACGACGAGACGGCACGGCTCAGCGCCGCGGCCATCGCGCGTGACGACCTCACCCCCGCGGTCCACCGCTCTCTCGTCGACGCCGACGCCGAGCTGCGTGAGGCCCTCGCGTCGCGGGCGACGTTCGGCGCGGCCGTCTGACCGCGGTGGGCGTCCCGACCCGCGACGAGCTCCCGGACGTCGTCCGCGACGTGTGCGGCTCTCATCTCGCGCTCCTCGACGAACGCCTGCCGGGGCTGCTCGACGGTCTCCACCTCCACGGCTCGATCGGGTTCGACGGCGAGTTCCACGGCGGCAGCGACATCGACTTCGTCGCGGTCACCACTCGCCGCCCCACCGAGGCGGACGTCGAGGTGCTCCGGGAGGTCCACGGCGAGCTGGCCCAGCGCTGGCCCGAGCCCGACTACGACGGCTTCTACGTTCTCGAGAGCGACCTGGCCGGCGCTCCGGGCGACGTGCCCGAAGGACCTGGCGTCCTGCACCAGTGGTTCGACGTCGGCACCCACTGCGACCTCAAGGAGATCACGTGGCGCGAGCTGCGTGACCACGGGATCACGCTGCGCGGCAAGCACATCCGTGACATCGCGATCGCGAGTGACGACACCGCGCTGCACGACTCCACCCGCGAGAACCTCGACACCTTCTGGCGCCCGCAGCTCGAGGCGATGGAGCACCACCCGCGGGAGGCGTCCTTGCCCCAGGCCGCCGAGTGGGGTGCCCTGGGGGCGCCGCGGCTCGTCCACCTGCTCGTCACCGGGCAGCCCACGTCGAAGTCGGGGGCGGGTCGGTGGGCACGCGAGGCATACCCGCACCACCGCGAGATCGTCGAGGAGGGCCTCCGGGTGCGGGAGCGTCCCGACGACCCGTCGACGTATGCCACTGACCCCGGTCGTCGTCGCCGTGACCTCATCGCGTTCATGACGGAGGTCATCGCCGACGGCGTCGCACTCACGGAGCCCGCCGATCGGTGAGCCGGGTGTCCCGGGGCGGGTGGGTCGTCGAGCGGGCCGACGTCACGTCGGCCGCGTCGGCGATCTTGCTGCGCGACTACCTCGTCGACGTCAGCGACCGGTGGTTCCGGCTGCACGAGGACCGCGACTCGACGCCCGAGGAGATCGAGCGGAGCCTCGCGGAGATGCCGAGCGACGACCTCGCGCCACCGACGGGAGCCTTCGTCGTCGCCCGGTCCGGGGCGCGGCTCGTCGGCTGCGCCGGTGTCCGACTCGTCCCGGGCCGGTCCGACGTCGTGGAGCTGAAGCGGATGTTCGTGCGACCCGAGGCGCGCGGGTCCGGACTGGCCGCGGCGCTGCTGGCCGCGGCGGAGGAGGCCGCGCGTGACCTCGGTGCGACGACGGTCCGGCTCGACACGCGCCTCGACCTCGTCGAGGCCCGCGCGCTCTACCTCCGGCGGGGCTACGTCGAGGTGCCGGCGTTCAACGACGGCGACTACGCCGAGGTCTGGTACGCCAAGCCTCTCCGCTGACCGCTGGTTCGTGGAGATCTTCCGGCACCAGGTGCCGAAGGATCTCCACGAACAGGTGCCCCGGACGCCGGGGCCGGCCGGTCAGCGGTCGTAGGCCGTCGTGTGGTGTGGTTCGTAGAGCTGGATCTCGTCGGCTCCCGGGATCGCCAGCATGACGACGAGGCCGTAGCCGTGGTCCGTGGGCTCGGTCGTGAACACCGCTCCGCGCGCGGTGAGCTCGTCCATCGTCGAGCGCAGGTCGTCGCACATGAGCGAGATCGCATGGTGCCGCGGCGCCGACCACGTCGACCCCTCAGGCCCGCGCGTCGGATGCACCCCGAGCTCGCTCGGGCCGGTCCCGAAGATGAGCCAGGCGTTCGTGTCGTCGGCGCCGTCCGAGCCGTCGTCGGTCACGCAGGGCCACTGGAGGACGTCGCGGAAGAAGGCGCGCGTCGCCGCTGCGTCGTCGGAGTACACGAGGTTGTGCACGGCAGTGATCATGGACGGGACGCTACGCCGATGAGGCACGCGACGGCATACCCGTGTCCGCGGTGGCCGAGGGTCGCGTTTGTGCCTCCGCCCGTGACGGGGCCTCCCCTGTCACTCCGCGGTGGACTCCCGGCACCAGGCGCCGGCGAACCACCGCGATAGCGGGGTTAGGGGTGCCCGAGGTCACCAGGGGCTGGGCTCGTAGTCCTTGACGAAACAGCCGTAGAGGTCCTCGCCGGCCTCGCCGCGCACGATCGGGTCGTAGACGCGGGCGGCGCCGTCGACGAGGTCGAGCGGGGCGTGCCAGCCCTCGGCGGCGATGCGCAGCTTCTCGTCGTGCGGGCGCTCGTCGGTGATCCAGCCGGTGTCGACGGCCGTCATGAGGATGCGATCGGTCTCGAACATCTCGCCCGCGCTCGTGCGGGTCATCATGTTGAGGGCGGCCTTGGCCATGTTCGTGTGTGGGTGGCCGGGCCCCTTGTAGCGGCGGGAGAACTGCCCCTCCATGGCGGACACGTTGACGACGTAAGCCCGCCGTGCGCCGCCCGCGACCGCGGCCCGCATCGCCGGCCGCAGACGCGAGACGAGGATGAAGGGCGCCGTCGAGTTGCACAGCTGCACCTCGAGCAGCTCGAGCGGGTCGACCTCCTCGACCTTCTGCGTCCACGAGTTGGTGCGCTGGAGGTCGGGCAGCAGACCGCCGGCGTCGACGGCGGTGCCGGCCCGGTGGGCCTCGAGGCTCGCGTGCCCGGCGGTCAGGGCCAGGGCTGTCATCGACGCGGCCGTCTGGGCCGCGATCGCGTGCTCGACCGACTCGCTGTCGTGGTGGGCGATCGCGTGGGTGCCGAGCGCCCCGGCGATCGAGGCGGGGTGCGCCTCGCTGATCCGGTCGAAGGTCACCATCTCGGGCAGGGCCACGCCGTCGGGCAGCGGAGCCGACTCGAGTTCGACGAGGTTGCTGTAGGCGCCGGGGGAGCGGCGCACCGTCTGGGCGGCGTTGTTGATGAGGATGTCGAGCGGGCCGGCCGCGCTGACCTCGTCGGTCAGGGCCACGACCTGGGTGGGGTCGCGCAGGTCGATGCCGACGATCTTGAGCCGGTGGATCCAGTCCGCCGAGTCCTCCATGGCGGCGAAGCGGCGCATCGCGTCCTTGGGGAAGCGCGTCGTGATCGTCGTGTGGGCGCCGTCGCGCAGCAGGCGCAGCGCGATGTACATCCCGATCTTCGCGCGGCCCCCGGTGAGCAGGGCGCGCTTGCCCGTGAGGTCGGTGCGCTGGTCACGCTTCGCGTGCGAGCGAGCCGCGCAGTCCGGGCAGAGCCAGTGGTAGAACGCGTCGACGAGCGTGTAGTCGGTCTTGCAGATGTAGCACCCGCGCGGGTTGATGAGCTCACCGGCGAAGGCGCCGGTTGCGTTGGAGACCAAGGGGATTCCCTTGGTCTCATCGTCGATCCGCATGGGGGATCCGGTGGCCGTCGACTCGATGACCTGCCGGTCGGCCTTGCGCTCGGCCCACGTCTTCGCGTTGCGCCGGTCCTTCTTGAGCCGCTTGTACATCAGCGAAGCGGCCCGCTTCAGGGTCTCGAAGTCCGGGTCGTCGATCTCGAGCGAGGGCGCCAGGGCCAGCACACGCACCGCAGTCGCGACGTCCTCGGGGTCGAGGTGCACGACGGCAGCGGGGTCCAGCTCGTTCTCGGTCTCACTCACCGCGCAAGGGTACGCGGGCGGCTCGCTCCGCCCCCAATCCGCGGTCCCGGCCCGGAGACAGGGTATGCCGCCGGGCCGGCGACCGTCCGAGCCACCAGGAGCGTGGTGGTGGGGACGGGCGCGAGCCCGACGGCATACGAGACCGGGGAGGTTGGCCTCGCCCGGGTCACGTCCAGCGTGTCGTCACCCTGTCCGTGACCCGGCGCGAAGTGGAGGGGTCAGTTCGAGCTGGCCGGCTTGACCGCGAGCGTCACGGGGACGTCCTGGCGGGCGCCGCCCCGGATCACCGTGAGCGTGGTCTTGTCGCCGGCCGTCATCTCGCGGATCTGGGCGACGAGGGCCGTCGCGGAGTCGATGCGCTGACCGTCGACGGCGATGATGACGTCGCCGTTCTTGATGCCGGCGTTCGCGGCGGGCGTCCCGCCGTTGACGGCTACGACCTGGGCGCCGGCACGCTTGGCGCTGCCGTCGGAGACCACCGTGTCGCGGGTGCTGACCCCGAGGAACGCGTGCTGGGCCTTGCCGCTCTTGATGAGCTGGTCGGCGATCGACTTGGCCTCCTTGACGGGGATGGCGAAGCCGATGCCGATGTTGCCGCTCTGGCTGCCGCTCGAGCTCTGGCCCAGCGACGCGATCGAGCTGTTGATGCCGATGAGCTCGCCCTTGGCGTTGACGAGCGCGCCACCGGAGTTGCCCGGGTTGATCGCGGCCGACGTCTGGATGGCGTTCGTCACGACCTCGTCGCCGGACGTCTGCTGCTGACCGAGGGGCGACTCGCTCGCCGTCCCGGTGCTGACCGGACGGTTGAGCGCCGACACGATGCCCGTGGTGACGGTGCCCGACAGGCCGAGCGGGTTGCCGACGGCCATCGCCGGGTCGCCGACCTTGAGGGCCTCGGAGTCCCCGAGGGTGATCGGGGTCAGGTCGCTCGGTCCGTTGGTCAGCGTGATGACGGCGAGGTCGGTCGAGGGGTCCGTGCCGACGATGGTCGCGCCGTAGGTGCGCCCGTCGTTCAGCGTCACGGTGATGGCGCCGTTGCCGGTCGCGTCGCCGACGACGTGGTTGTTGGTCAGGATGTGGCCGCTCTTGTCGAAGACGACGCCGGAGCCGGCGCCCGACCCCTGCTGGGTCGTGACGTTGATGCTGACGACGCTCGGCGTCACGGCGGCGGAGACCGCGGTCCAGTCGGGAGCGGTGGCGTTGCCCTGCACGACCGTCGGCGAGGAGCCCTGGTTCTGGTTCGTCGTCGACGTGGTGGACGTCGTCGCCGCGGCGGTGCCCTGGTCGCCGAGCTGCGTGACGGCATACGTGCCACCGCTCGCGAGGACGGCTGCGAGCAGCGCGACGCCGATGGTCTGGCCGACGCGGCTCTCGCGCTTGGGCGCCGGACGGCTGCCCTCACCCAGGGGCGGCGTCGGCGGGGCCGGCGGCGCGGGTGGTGCGGACTGGCTGTAGTAGCTGCCCTGCGGGATCTGCTGGGTGTGGTCCTCAGGTGCCAGGGTCATGGCTCCTCCTCGCTCTGGTCTGTTGTCTCCATGACATCGGCCCAGCTTTGGATGACGTTGTGGTGTTCCTAGGAATCCGCTGTGCCTTGGGACGACCGATGGTGACGTGGCTCACTCGTGGCCCGGGTGATCGGGAGCTCGACGACGACGGTGGCTCCACCGCCGGGAGTCTCGTCGACCCGGACCGTGCCGTCGTGGGCCTCGATGATCGCGTGGACGATGGCCAGCCCGAGCCCGTTGCCACCGCCCTGGCCACGGCTTCGGCTGCGGTCGGCGCGGTAGAAACGCTCGAAGACGTCGGCGCGGGCGTCGACGGGTATGCCGTGTCCGTGGTCGCGCACGTGGAGCGCGACGTGCTGGGCGTCGACCCGTCCGACGAGGATCTCGATGGGGGTGCCGTCGGGCGTGTGCACGCGCGCGTTGGTCACGAGGTTGGTCACCACCTGCCGCAGCTGGTGCTCGTCGGCCCGCAGCTCCGTCGGCTCGATCGGTCCGTTGATGCCGGTCGCGACGATGTGCCTGCCCGGCGCGATGGTGCGCGCGTCCTGGGCCGCGTCGGCCGCGAGGACGGCGAGGTCGACGGTCTGCAGCTCGAGCGGGCGCTCGCCATCGAGGCGCGCGAGGGTCAGCAGGTCCTCGACGAGCCCGCTCATCCGGTGCGCCTCGGACTCGATGCGCCCCATGGCGCCGGTCACGGCGTCGGTCGTGGGCAGGGCACCCTGTCGGTAGAGCTCGGCGTAGCCGCCGACGGCTGCGAGCGGCGTGCGCAGCTCGTGGGAGGCGTCGGCGATGAAGCGGCGCATCTTCTCCTCGTTGGCCTCGCGCACGGCGAAGCTCTGCTCGATCCGGGCGAGCATCGCGTTGAGCGACCGGGAGAGTGACGCGACCTCGTCGTCGGTGTCCGGCACGTCGATGCGCTGCGTCAGGTCGCCCACGGCGATCTTGGCCGCGGTGTCCTCGATGCGGGTCAGCGGCCGGAAGGTGCGCGCGATGAGGTACCAGCCGAGCAGGGCGATGGCGAGCAGGGCGATGGCGCCGATCCCGCCGGCGTAGAGCAGGAACTGGTCGACGGTGGCCTCGAGCGGCCGCAGGGGCAACGCGACCTCGACGATCCCGGTGCCCTCGTCGTTGACCTTGGCGAGAGCGAGCCACTGGCCGTCACCGGTGGCGGAGTCGACCTGGAAGGTCGACGGTTCGAGGACGTTCGCGTCGGTGATCCTGGGAATCGGCAGCGCCGGGGTCGTCGGCTCCAGCAGGGCGGCATCGCGCAGGTTGGTCACCTTGCCGGTCGCCAGGTCGAGCACCTTCGCGGTGAAGTTCGACGGCAGCTGCGAGCCCGTGACCTGCAGCTCGGCGAGGTCGACCGAGGCCAGGCTTGCCGCGTAGACGTCGAGCTCCTGCTCCGTCTGGTTGACGAGGTAGGCGCGCAGCAGTGCGCTGACCACGAGTGAGGTGACGGCAAGGGCCACGGCGATGAGCCCGAGGGTGACGGCCAGCAGGCGCCAACGCAGGGGCATGGCCCGCAGGCGCCGGGTCAGGGAGCGTCCGCGCAGCGCGGCGCCGGGGACGGTCGCGTCGGCCGCCGGGGCGGTCAGGTCGGCCATCCGGTCAGGAGGCGGTCAGCTCTGGGGGCACCCGGAGAACGTAACCCACGCCGCGCTTGGTGTGGATGAGCGAGGGGCCGTCGGCATCGATCTTGCGCCGGAGGTAGGAGATGTAGGACTCGACGATGCCGGACTCGCCGCGGAAGTCGTAGTCCCAGACGTGGTCGAGGATCTGCAGCTTGGAGAGCACCCGGTTGGGGTTGAGCAGCAGGTAGCGCAGCAGCTTGAACTCGGTGGGGGACAGGTCGATGATGCGGCCACCGCGGCGCACCTCGTGGCTGTCCTCGTTGAGCTCGAGGTCGTGGAAGCGCAGCGTGGCGCCGTCGTCGGCCTGCCCGCGGGTGCGGCGCAGGACCGCCCGGATGCGGGCGATGACCTCCTCGAGGCTGAACGGCTTGGTGACGTAGTCGTCCCCGCCCACGGTGAGGCCCTGGATCTTGTCGCCCGTCGCGTCGCGAGCGGTGACGAAGACGATCGGCTGCTGTCGGCCGCGGTCGCGCAGGCGACGGGTCACCTCGAAGCCGTCGACGTCGGGGAGCATGACGTCGAGCACGACGAGGTCGGGCTCGGACTCGGCGGCCATGGCGAGGGCGGTCGTGCCGTCACCGGCCGTCTCGACCTCGAAGCCGGCGAAGCGGAGTGAGGTCGCGAGGAGCTCGCGGATGTTCGGCTCGTCCTCGACGACGAGCAGGCGAGCCTCGGGTGCCGCAGCTGTCTGGGTGTCCACGGTCCCAGTGTCAGGGTGTTCGCTGGGAGTTCGCTGGGAGTCGCGAATTCCTTTCGTGGGTGCGCGCCGGGTCAGCGCTTGCGGGCCTTGGCGAGGGCCTTCTTGAAGTCCTTGCCGCACATCGAGGCGCAGTCCTGCGCGCACAGTCGCTTGATCACCACGGGGCACCTCGTGCACCGCGGGATGTCCTTGCAGCACGTGGACTTCGGCTTGAGCTTCGCCACGTCCTTGGCCTTGAGCTTGCCCACGCCGTCGATGCTAAAAAGGTAAGGCTTGCCTGACCTCATTGAGTCACGGGTTGAGACGGCCCCCGAGGCTCAGAGGTCGTCGGCGTCGACGATGCGGTACGCGTACCCCTGCTCGGCCAGGAAGCGCTGTCGGTGCGCGGCGAAGTCGGCGTCGACCGTGTCGCGGCTGACGATCGTGTAGAAGTGCGCGGTGCGCCCGTCACCCTTGGGGCGCAGGACGCGTCCGAGGCGCTGGGCCTCCTCCTGGCGCGAGCCGAAGGTGCCGCTGATCTGGATCGCGACGCTCGCCTCGGGCAGGTCGATGGAGAAGTTGGCGACCTTGCTGACGACGAGCGTCGTGATCTCGCCCGTGCGGAAGGCGTCGTAGAGGCGCTGGCGCTCCTTGACCGTCGTCTCTCCGGTGATGACCTCGGCACCGAGCCGCTCGGCCACCTCGTGGAGCTGGTCGAGGTACTGCCCGATGACGAGCGTCGGCTCGCCGGCGTGCTGCTCGGCCAGCGTCTCGACGACGGGGAGCTTGGCGTCGGAGCACGACGCGAGGCGGTAGCGGTCCTCGGGCTCGCTCACGGCATACGCGAGGCGCTGGCCCTCGGGCAGCGTGACGCGCACCTCGACGCAGTCGGCGGGAGCGATGTAGCCCTGGGCCTCGATGTCCTTCCACGGCGCGTCGAAGCGCTTCGGGCCGATGAGGCTGAAGACGTCGGCCTCGCGGCCGTCCTCGCGCACGAGGGTCGCGGTGAGGCCGAGGCGGCGGCGCGCCTGCAGGTCGGCGGTCATCCGGAAGATCGGGGCCGGCAGCAGGTGCACCTCGTCGTAGACGATGAGGCCCCAGTCGCGGGCGTCGAGCAGGTCGAGGTGCGCGTAGGCACCCTTCCGCTTCGTCGTCAGCACCTGGTAGGTCGCGATCGTGACCGGGCGGATCTCCTTGCGCGCACCGGAGTACTCGCCGATCTCCTCCTCGGTCAGGGTCGTGCGTTTGATCAGCTCGTCCTTCCACTGCCGCGCGCTGACCGTGTTGGTGACGAGGATGAGGGTCGTAGCCTTGGCCGCGGCCATGGCGCCCGCGCCGACGAGCGTCTTGCCCGCGCCACAGGGGAGGACGACGACGCCGGAGCCCCCGTGCCAGAAGCCGTCGACGGCGTGCTGCTGGTAGGGGCGCAGGTGCCAGTCGGCCTGGTCGAGGTCGATGGGGTGGGCCTCACCGTCGACGTAGCCGGCGAGGTCCTCGGCGGGCCAGCCGACCTTGAGCAGCTCCTGCTTGAGGGTGCCGCGCTCGCTCGGGTGCACGACGACGGCGAGGTCGTCGAGGCGCTCGCCGGTCAGCGGCTTGATCTTCTTGTGCCGCAGCACCTCCTCGAGGACGGGCCGGTCGGTCGTGCGCAGCACGAGCCGGGTGCCCTCGGGGCTGTCGGCCAGACCCTCCTTGGTGAGGGTGAGGCGGCCGTAGCGGTCCATCGTGTCGGCCACGTCGACGAGCAGCGCGTTGGGCACGGCATACCGGCTGTGGGTGATGAGGGCGTCGACGACCTGCTCGGCGTCGTGGCCGGCCGCGCGGGCGTTCCACAGGCCGAGCGGCGTGATGCGGTAGGTGTGCACGTGCTCCGGGGCACGCTCGAGCTCGGCGAACGGGGCGATGGCCCGGCGTGCGGCCTCGGCGTTCGGGTGGTCGACCTCGAGGAGGAGGGTCTTGTCGCTCTGGACGATCAGGGGTCCGTCATTCATCGTGTGGGGACAACTCCGAGCGTGGGTCGAGGTATTCCGTCGGGCCCCCCGTGAGCCGATACCTCGGCCCGGGCGCGGGGCGTGCTGGTGACAGTATGGGCGCATGCGATCCCCACAGGTCGAGGCGGCGACGGGGCTGCCCCCGAAGGTGACGATCTACGAGGTCGGTCCGCGCGACGGCCTGCAGAACGAGAAGACGATCGTCCCGGCCGCGACGAAGGTCGAGTTCATCCGCCGTCTCGAGGCTGCCGGGCTCGGCACCATCGAGACGACCTCGTTCGTCCCGGCGAGGTGGGTGCCGCAGATGGGTGACGCCGAGGAGGTGCTCGCCGGCCTCGGCGCCGACGGGCTCGGGCGCCGCCGTCCGGCCCTCGTGCCCAACGAGCGAGGCCTCGACCGCGCCGAGGAGCTCGGGCTCGGTGCGATCGCGATCTTCGGCTCGGCCACCGAGACCTTCGCGCAGAAGAACCTCAACCGGTCGGTGAGCGAGCAGTACGCCATGTTCGAGCCGGTCGTGAAGCGTGCCCTCGCTGACGGGATGTGGGTGCGCGCCTACGTCTCGATGTGCTTCGGCGACCCGTGGGAGGGTCCGGTGCCGATCGAGCAGGTCGTCGACACGGCCGAGCGGCTCATGGACCTCGGCTGCCACGAGCTGAGCCTCGGCGACACCATCGGCGTCGGCACGACGGGCCACGTCCACCGGCTCCTCGAGGCGCTCGACGCCCGCGGCATCGGCACCGACCGCATCGCCGTGCACTTCCACGACACGTACGGTCAGGCGCTCGCCAACACGATGGCCGCCCTGGGCGACGGCGTCTCGGTCGTCGACGCGGCCGCGGGGGGCCTGGGCGGCTGCCCCTACGCGAAGTCCGCGACCGGCAACCTCGCCACCGAGGACCTCGTCTGGGCCCTGCACGGCGCGGGCGTCGAGACCGGGGTCGACCTCGATGCACTCGTCGAGACGTCGGTGTGGATGGCGCAGCAGCTCGGCCGCCCGTCGCCGAGCAACGTCGTGCGCGCCCTCGCCGGCGCCTGACCCGCCCACGCGTCAGTCGGAGGGCTGGTCCTTGGTGAGGTGGAGCAGCCAGTCGCGGTCGGTCCGGATCAGGGCGTAGCGGCGTGACCCGGTCTGCCCGTGGAGCACGAAGACGATCCGGTGGTCGTCGCGGGACTCCTCCTCCCACCAGCCGGTGTCAGCGACCGACTTGTGCTCGTCGGTGTAGGTCAGGTGGTCCAGGTCGTGGTCGTCGACCGCGACGGCCAGGCGGTCGTGCCGGCTCGTCGTCGGCAGGCCCTTGGGCACCGCCCACGAGCGCAGGACGCCCTCCTCCTCGAGCCGCAGGTCGAAGTGCGGCCGCGGCTTCCGGTGGTCGTGGAGCACGTATGCCGGCCGGTGACCCCCGCGGACGTCGTTGCCTGCCAAGGCTGCTCAGCTCTCGAGCGTCGCGCCGGTGATGCGGTGGACCGAGAACGACTTCTCGTGGCCGGACTCGTCGGTGGCTCGGACGCGGCCGCCCTCGACCTTCTGCGGGTGGATGAGGTGGCGGCTCGTGGCTCCGTGGCCGTCGGAGTAGCCGATCCAGACGCCGTGCCGGTCGGCGACGGCGTCACGCAGCAGCGAGAGGGTCACGACGGGGTCCATCGCCTGGATGCGCGGTCCGGGTCGGGTCTCGTCCTCGACGCGGCGCTGGTCGGCGGTCGCCTCGGCCGCGCGCAGCCCGTCGACGAGCGACTGGGTGTAGGGCCGGTCGACCGGGGAGACCATCGGACCGGGACCCCGGCGGCGTGCACCCGCCCGTCGGCGAGGTGTCTCGGCGTGGACGACGGCGCCGTCCTGCCCCTCGTGGACGGGGGCGAAACCGTTGTCGCGCAAGAGCTCGACGAGGACGCGCGGGTCCGCCGACGAGACGAGCACCGTCGGCGCGAGCCGCCGCAGCCGGAGAGGCGTGAGGTCGCGCGACGCGAGCATCGTGTCGAGCACGGCCTCGTCGTCGGACCGGATGTAGGCCGCCGCGCCGCCGATCCGGGTCTGGCCGTGCTTGCGCGCGACGTCGGCGACGAGGTACTCGAGCGGCTGCGGCACCGGGGTGCGGCTCGACCGGCGCACCGTCTCGGTGAAGTCGGCCGCGGTCCACCCGGCGTCGAGCGCGCGGCGCACCGACTCGGGGGTGAAGCGGTAGACGGTGGCGCCGCCGCGGGACTCGACGTCGGCGGCGAGGCGCATGAACGACCCGAGGCCGCCGACGAGCGGCCCGGGGGCGACGGCGGTGAGGTCGGCCTGGACGAGGATGTGGTCGACGGGCGAGGGCAGGTGGGCCGACATCGCCGCGGCGACGGCCTCGGCCACGGCTCCCGGCTCGGCCGACGTCTGCCCGTTCGAGGTGATGTCGGCAGCGCTGCCGTTCGCGCGATCACCTCGACCGCGGGCGGGGCGCCTGCCGTTCGAGGTGTTCGCGACACCCGCCTTGCTCGCGCCACCACCTCGAACTGGGGGTGCGGGCGGGGGGAGGAGCGGGGCGACGAGCGCGCGGCCGGCCTCGGACAGGGCGCCGCGACCGGTCACGCCGAGCCACTCGCTCTCGCGCAGCACCGCCTCGACGGCCTCGTCGAGGACGGCGGCGGACCGGTTCGGCCGGCGCCACGCCAGGCGCTCGCGCAGCGAGGTGTGGTCGGCAGCGTGGCCCGGCTCGAGGGACGCCAGCTCGCGCAGCACCTCGCGGCGGATCGCACGGATCGCCGGCCACTGCACGTCGGGGCCGAGGGCGTTGGCCGGCCCGGTGCCCGTGCTGCGCCGACCGACGAGGTGTGGTGCTCGGGTCGACCCGAGCCAGGCCACGGCCAGCGTCGACCACCGGTGCCCGGCCTCGCTCGAGCTCCACTCGTCGATCTCGGACGTGGGGGCCCACACCGGCACGACCTCGCCGTCGTCGGCGACGAGCCCGGCGGCATACGCCAGCTCGACGACGAAGGCGGTGTGCTCGGGGTCGAGGTCGAGCGCCATCTGGGTGACGCGGAGGTCCCGCACCGACAGGCCGCCGGCGCGCAGCACCCGGGGTGGCTCGGCGCCCCAGGTCGCGGCCAGCTCGTCGAGGTGGGTCAGGCACTCGCTCGCGGCACCGCCGGCAGCTGCGTCGACGAGCGAGACGGGTCGGGCCTCGATGTCGGGCGCCGTCAGCTCGGCTGACCGGTGCAGGCGGCCTTGCCGCAGCACGAGCCCGACCTCGCGGGGGAGCGCGACGCGGTCGGTCGAGACGGGGACGAGCAGGTGGTGCTCGAGCAGCCACCGGGCCGTCGTGCGTCCGGGCGTGGCCGTGGGCAGCACGCCGAAGGCCGGCCCCCACGTCATCCGCTCGAGCATCGCCCGCGAGTCGTCGGGCGCCTCGGCGACGGCGGCCCGGATGTGGTCGGGGTCGGCGTGCTCGGGGAGCGACGAGGGCCGCAGCTCACGCATCGGCGCGCCGAGCCCGGCGACCGCCGTGCCGAGGACCTCGGGCACGGTGCGCACGACGTGGTCGCCGTCGGCGCCGCGCCAGAGCAGGGCCGACTGCCACAGGTCCTGCACGATCGCGTCGACGGTCGCGGCGTCGTCGGTGCCGAGCAGGTGCAGCAGCGTGCTGCGTTCGGCGGCGTCGCCCGCGACGACGACGGCCTCGAGCACCTGCAGGTGGCCGCGGTCGAGCGCCTCGACGGCGCGTTGCACGCTGGCCCGGGTGCCGGCGCGGGCGGCGAGGCTCGTCAGGTCGGCCGGGGCGGGGCGCGCGAGATCCGGGCGCGCGAGCACGAGGTCGATGAGCTCTGCGTCGCTGCGACCGCGGATGTCGTCGGCGAGGCTCCGGCTCGAGGTGGCCATCCTCCCAACCTACTGCCCGCACGCCGTGCCTCCGACTCGCGCCTGGGACGCGCCCGCTAGCGTTGCCCCCATGAGCGCGCTCTCACCGGCGACACCCGCCGAGAACGCCCCGGCGCACCCGACCGGGCAGCAGTGGACCATCGGGCACGGCCCGTTCGAGGCGACCGTCGTCGAGGTCGGGGGCGGCCTGCGCACGTTCACCCGTGACGGCGTCGACGTCGTCGCGGGCTACGCCGCCGACGAGACCTGCGCGTCCGGCCGAGGGCAGCAGCTCATGCCCTGGCCCAACCGGATCCGCGACGGGCGCTTCACGTTCGCAGGCACCGAGCACCAGCTGTCGGTCACCGAGGTCGCCCGTGGCAACGCGAGCCACGGACTCGTGCGCTGGGCGCTCTGGGAGCTCATCGAGCTCGAGGACGACCGCGTCACCGTGGGCTACCGCCTGCACCCGCAGCCGGGGTGGGACCACTTCCTCGACCTGCGCACCACCTACCTGCTCGACGACTCGGGCCTCGTCGTGACGACGGCCGCCCGCAACGTCGGCCCGTCGGAGGCGCCCTTCGGCTACGGCGCCCACCCCTACCTCGCCATCGGCGAGACCCTGCTGCCCGACGTGGAGCTGCGCATCCCGGGGTCGACGTGGGTCGAGGTCGACGAGCGACTGCTCCCCGCCGCGAACCGTCCGGTCGACGGCGAGCCGTACGACTTCCGCGATCGCCGCCCAGTCGGCGAGGCGCGCCTCGACACCGCCTACACCGACGTCCTTCGCGACCCCGACGGCATGTGGCGCGCCACGGTGTCGGCCGCCGACCGCACGACGACGCTCTGGGCCGATGCCGCCTTCCCGTGGCTGCAGGTCTTCACCGCGATCGCCGAGGACCGCAAGGGCGAGGTCGGCATCGCCGTCGAGCCGATGAGCTGCCCGGCCGACGCCTTCAACTCCGGGCACGGACTCGTCGTGCTCGCCCCGGGCGAGGAGTGGACCGGCACGTGGGGCATCTCCCCGGCCTGACCCCGTCAGCCCGACCGGCCACGTGACGCCTCAGCGGTCGAGCAGCACGTCCGACGTCTGCTCGAGGGCCTGACGTGCGTAGCCCCGCCACATCCGGCCGACGAGCGGTAGGACGCGGGCGGCATACGTGCTCGTCGGGTGCAGCGTCCAGCTCCACGTCACCCGCACGCCCGTGCCCTCCGGCGCGAAGGCCCAGCGGCCGTCGACGTGTGAGACGAGCGGCTTGAACGCCCCGGTGAAGTCGGTGAGCACGTAGTCGAAGCGCTCGGGCCGCACGACCTCGGTCAGGCGCTCGCGCATCGTCCCGCCGTCGGCCAGGGCGATGGTCCGGGTCTGCCCGACCTCGCCCCACGGACCGGTCTGGTCGCGCACCTCGCGGATCGGCGGCAGCAGCCCGTAGCGCCGCGACATGAGGTCGGTCAGCGGGTGGGGGAGCAGGCGGTCGTAGGCGTCGGCGACCTCGACGGGCAGGGCGCGGGACGACTCGAGGTGCAGGGGCGTGGGCATGCCCCAGCGTAGGTCGGTCGGCCGGCGGTCGGGGCCTCGGCGCCTGCGCGGCGCGGAATCCGGCTTGCCCCGAGCCGTTAGGCTGGAGCGGAGCGCAAGGAGCGCCATCGAGTCGTGCCGTGACGCGGCCGACCGAGATCTGAACGAGGTGGACTGTGCCGACTGGCAAGGTCAGGTTCTACGACGCGGACAAGGGCTTCGGATTCATCTCCGAGGACTCGGGCGCGGACGTCTTCCTGCACGCGAACGCGCTCCCCGCGGGCGTCACGACCCTGAAGAAGGGCGTGCGTGTCGAGTTCGGCATCGTCGAGGGCCGCAAGGGTGCCCAGGCGCTGTCGGTCAAGGTGCTCGACCCGGTCCAGTCCGTCGCCGCCAACAAGACCGCACAGACCCGCAGGACGCCGGAGGAGCTCACCGTCATCATCGAGGACGTCGTGCAGCTCCTCGACGGCGTCGGCAACGGCTACCGCTCCGGACGCCGTCCCGACCGCAAGCTCGTCTCCAACGTCGCTCGCGCCCTGCGCGGCCTCGCGGACGAGCTGGAGAAGTGAGCTGATGACCGTCACCGCCCCCAAGACGGACGCCGTGCTGCTGGCCGCGTCCGACCTCGCCCGCAGCGTCCTCGAGGACGTCGCCGAGCCCGGAACCATCGGCGCGCACCTCGGCATGGACCTGCTCGAGGAGCGCCTCGGCATGCACTGGTTCGAGTGCACGTCGCCGGGCTACCGCGGCTGGCGCTGGGGCGTCAGCGTCGCCCGGGTGTCGCGCGCCAAGGTGGCGACGGTCTGCGAGACCAACCTGCTGCCCGGTCCCGACGCCGTCCTCGCGCCCGAGTGGCTGCCGTATGCCGACCGGCTCGCTCCCGGAGACCTCGGCGCCGGCGACGTGCTGCCCTTCCGCCCCGACGACCCCAACCTCGAGGCCGGCTTCGAGGCCACGGGCGAGGAGGACGTCGACCAGATGGCCTTCTTCGAGCTCGGGCTCGGACGCCCGCGCGTGCTCTCCGCCGAGGGGCGGGAGGTCGCGGCGAGCCGCTGGTACGACGGCGACCACGGCCCGACCGCCGAGATCGCGACGAAGGCCACCGAGCACTGCACGACGTGCGGATACTTCCTGCCGATGGCCGGCGCGCTGCGCGCGACGTTCGGCGTGTGCGCCAACGAGTGGAGCCCGTCCGACGGCCGGGTCGTCTCGCTCGACCACGGCTGCGGGGCCCACTCCGAGACCGACCTGGACCACCCCGAGCCGACGCCGATCGGGGAGCCGATCGTCGACGAGTTCGCGGTCGACCTCGAGCCGGCCGAGCGCGTCGACCGGGACGACGAGGACCAGGCCGAGCAGTCCGATCAGGCTGAGGAGTCGCACGGCTCGGACGACCCCGTCACCGACTGACCGCGCCCGACCACGACGAACCACCCGGCATACCCGGGTGGTTCGTGCGTTTCCCGGGGGCGGTGGGTGAGGTGGTGGGACCGGGGTGGGTGCGGCTCAGTCGGCGTCGCTCGCGTTGCCGCGCCCGCGCCACACGTAGACCCAGCCGATGGCGCCGAGCACGAAGCCGGCCACGCACGTCCACGGCCACCAGTCGCGGTCACCCTCGTGGAGGGCAGGCACGGCGAGGATGACGACGAGGGCCACGACCCACGCCGCGAGCCCGACCTCGATGATCCGCAGCATCGGCACGGGCAGCGGCGCGATCTGCTCCGGCGTCGTCGGCTCGGACGCCGCGGACGGCACGTCGGTCGGCACGTCGGGGGTGGTCTCGTCGGTCACGTGGACAGCCTAGGGTCTCGTCACACACACGAAACGCGCCGCCACTAGGGTGTGCGCCATGTCGACGGATACACGCAAAGCGCCCACACTGACCGGGCTCGACGGCTTCTTCAAGATCACCGAGCGCGGGTCGACCGTCGCTCGCGAGGTCCGGGGCGGCTTCGTCACCTTCTTCACGATGGTCTACATCGTGGTCCTCAACCCCATCATCCTCTCGGGCGTCGTCGACGGCTCGGGCACCATGATCGGTGGCACGACCGACCTGACCGAGAGCAAGCTCCTCGTCGCGGTCGGCACGGCGGTCATCGCCGGCGTCATGTCGATCCTCATGGGGCTCGTCGCGAACTTCCCGATCGCGCTGGCTGCGGGGCTCGGCATCAACGGCCTCATCACCGGCATGGTCATCACCCACTCAGCCGACAAGATCACCTTCGCCGACCTCATGGGCCTCGTCGTCATCGAGGGTGTCATCATCCTCGTGCTCGTGCTGACCGGCTTCCGCAAGGCGGTCTTCAAGGCGATCCCGGGGCCGCTCAAGGTCGCGATCTCCGTCGGCATCGGCCTCTTCATCGCCTACATCGGCGTCATCGACGCCGGCTTCGCGCGCCGTCCCACGACCCCCGGCTCGGTCCCGAGCGAGCTCGGCATCGGCGGTAGCCTCGACGGCTGGCCGACCCTCGTCTTCGTCGTCGGCGTCTTCCTCATCGCGGTCCTGCTCATCCGCAAGGTCAAGGGCGCGATCCTCATCGGCATCGTCGCGGCGACCGTCCTCGCGATGCTGCTCGAGGCGGTCTTCAGCATCGGCCCGCGGGTCTTCGACGACAAGGGCGCCCTGACCAACCCGTCGGCGTGGGCCCTCACCGTGCCGAAGCTGCCCGACTCGATCACCAACACCCCGGACCTCGGGATCCTCGGCCAGTTCAGCCTGCTCGGCTCGTTCGAGAAGATCGGCGTCGTCACGGCCGTCATGTTCGTCTTCTCGCTCCTGCTCGCCGACTTCTTCGACACGATGGGAACCGTCGTCGCGATCGGCACCGAGGCCAAGCTCCTCGACGAGGACGGCAACCCGCCGCACACCGACCGCATCCTCGTCGTCGACTCGGTCGCCGCGATCGCGGGTGGCGCCGGTGGCGTCAGCAGCAACACGTCCTACATCGAGTCCGCGTCGGGCGTCGAGGAGGGGGCCCGCACCGGCCTCGCGTCGGTCGTGACGGGCGTGCTCTTCCTGCTCGCGACCTTCCTCGCTCCGCTCTTCGCCGTCGTGCCGTCCGAGGCGGCGGCCCCGGCGCTCGTCATCGTCGGCTTCCTCATGATGACCCAGGTCAAGAACATCGACTGGGACGACATGGAGGTCGCCCTGCCGGCCTTCCTCACCATCGTGCTCATGCCGTTCACCTACAACATCACCGTCGGCATCGGCGCCGGCTTCATCGCCTGGGTGCTCGTCAAGATGGCTCGTGGCAAGCGCCGCGAGATCCATCCGCTGCTGTGGATCGTCGCCGCGTTCTTCGTCGTCTACTTCATCAAGGCGCCGCTGGAGTCGATGCTCACCTGAGTGACGCTGCCGCACAAGGCGGTTCGCTCCACACCACACCAGAGCACGTATGCCGTGAAGGCCTCCTCCCGCTCGGGAGGGGGCCTTCACGCGTCGGGTCTGCGGATCGGAGCGTGCCCGGTCTGTCCAGGGTTGGGAATGGTTAGCCGAGGTAATGAGTTAGGCTAAGCATCACCAGACTGCACTTCCGAGGATCCGCCCTTGACTGCCAAGAACCCGACCATCCGGCTCTCCAGAGCCGAGCTCGTCTCACTCTCCAACGACATCCGACTCGCCTGCATGCGCATCTCGCGGCGGGTCCGTTTCGAGTCCGACCGTGAGCTGCCCCCGCACCAGTTCTCCGTGCTCTGCCGCCTCGAGGCCACGGCCCGCACCAACAGCGAGCTGGCCGACATCGAGCGCGTGTCCGCCCCGAGCATGAAGCGCACGACCAACATGCTCGTGGAGCGCGGCTACGTCGCCCGGGCCGACGACCCCACCGACGGCCGACAGGTGATCCTGTCGCTGACCCCCGAGGGCCGCAAGGCGCTCAAGCGGATCCGGAAGCACCGCGACGAGTGGATGCTCTCGCGCTTCGAGCAGCTCACCGACGACGAGCGCGAGCTGCTCCAGCGGGCCGCCGCCGTGCTGGCCAAGGTGGCCAGCGAATGAGCCCCACCTTCCACTCCCTCTCGATCCCGAACTACCGCATCTACGCCTCCGGCGCGATCGTCTCCAACGTCGGCACGTGGATGGGGCGCGTCGCCCAGGACTGGCTCGTCCTCACGGTCCTCACCGACCACTCGTCGACGGCGCTCGGCATCGTCACGGGACTGCAGTTCCTGCCCTTCCTCATCCTCGCGCCGTTCGCGGGGATGCTCGTCGACCGCTTCCCGAAGCGGCGCATCCTCTTCCTCACCCAGACGGCGCTGCTCGTCACCGCCCTGCTGCTCGCGGTGCTCACCGCGGCCGGGGTCGTCGAGCTGTGGCACGTCTACGCCCTCGCCTTCCTCCAGGGCGTCGCGACGGCCGTCGACAACCCGGCCCGGCAGACGTTCGTCTCCGAGATGGTCGACACCGAGCACCTGCCCAACGCCGTCGCGCTCAACAGTGCCTCGTTCAACCTCGGCCGCCTCGTCGGGCCCGCCGTCGCCGGCCTCGTCATCGCGTGGTTCGGCATCGCGCCCGCGCTCTACGTGAACGCCGCGACCTTCGTCTTCGTCCTCGTGGCGCTCCTGCGGATGAACACCAGCCTGCTGACGCCCTCACCGCGCGCCCGAGGCAAGGGTCAGATCCGTGAGGGACTGCGCTACGTCAAGGGACGGCCCGACCTCGTGCTCATCATGGCGCTCGTCTTCGTCCTCGGGACGTTCGGGATGAACTTCCAGCTGACGATGGCGCTCATGGCCACCAAGGTCTTCGACAAGGGTCCGGGGGAGTACGGCCTGCTCGGCTCGATCATGGCGGTCGGCTCCTTGACCGCCGCCCTGCTCTCGGCCCGTCGCGCCCGGCCCCGGATGCGGGTCCTCCTCGTCGCGCTCGCCGGCTTCACGGTGTCGACGGCCTTCCTCTCGACGGCGCCGAACTACGTCATGTTCGCCGTCTTCCTCGTGCCGACCGGCCTCGCCGCCCTGACCGCGCTCACCACGGCCAACGCCATGGTCCAGGTCAGCGTCGACCCGGTGATGCGGGGACGGGTCATGGCCCTCTACATGGCGATCTTCATGGGAGGCACGCCCATCGGCGCGCCCGTCATCGGGTGGATCGGTGACGTCTGGGGGCCCCGCTGGACGATCGCCATCGGCACCATCGCGGTGGGCCTCAGCCTCGCCGCGGTTGGACTCTGGGTCGCACGTCGGCAGAATGTCGCGGTGACCATCCAGACCCAGCGGCGCCCCCGACTCCGGATCCAGCTCGCCTCGGTGGTGTCCTCGGCCCCCGAGGTGACCAAGTGAACTTCAAGTTCCGCCACCGCATCACGGTCGCGGCGCTCGTGCTCTTCATCGCCATCGCCGTCATCGCCGCGTTCGTCAACCGCTGAGCCGTCGGGCGAGGCCCGACCCGGGCCAGGCCCCTCCCCACGGTGCGGACCGACGTGTGGGCGGGCGCAAACGGGACCGGACCGCGTCCCTAGGATGGGCGTCTGCCCCACCCGTCGAGACCAGTGCGGAGGAGCCACCATGGCCGCCCAGAGGTTCGTCGACCTGCTCAACGAGCAGATCGGCCACGAGTACGCCGCCCACCAGCAGTACGTCGCGATCGCGGTCTACTACGACACCCTGACGATGCCGCAGATGGCAGCGCTCTTCTACCGGCAGGCGGTCGAGGAGCGCGACCACGCGATGATGATGGTCCAGTACCTCCTGGACACCGACTCGACGGTGGCGATCCCGGGCGTGGCCGCGCCGACCAACACCTTCGCTGACATCGTCGAGCCCGTCGAACTCGCCCTGGTCCAGGAGAAGCGCGTCAGCGACCAGATCAACGCGCTGACCGCCGTCGCCCGCGAGGAGCACGACTTCGCGTCCGACCAGTTCATGCAGTGGTTCATCAAGGAGCAGGTCGAGGAGGTCAGCTCGATGTCCGACCTGCTGACCGTCGTCCGGCGCAACCGCGCCGACGTCGAGAACATCGAGGAGTACCTCCGCCGCGAGGCCAGCAGCGAGGAGGCCGACGCCTCCGCGCCGCCCATCGCCGGCGCCGGCGCCTGACGGTCGCCCCGTCACGCGCGGCTGACGCCTGCCGCCGAGACGACGAGAGCGGCCGCCCGGACGGGCGGCCGCTCTCGCGGTAAGGGGTGCTGCTCGGCCGACGGGGGTCGTTCAGCCGAGCAGACCTCCGGTGGGACACGTCACGACCTTGGTGTCGAGGACGCAGACGACCTTCGCGGTGAGCGGGTCGAGCACCCGGACGAGGTCCTTGGGGTCGCCGCTCAGCAGCGGCAGGTGCGGCAGGGCGAGCAGCCGAACGATCTCGGCCGGCAGGGTCGGGACGGGCACCTTCGGCACGGGCGGAAGCGGCACCGTCACCGACGGCAGTGGGACGGCGGGGACCGACGGCAGCGGGATCGGCAGGCCGGGCGCGCCGGGCTTCGGCTTCGGGACCGGCTTGGGCGACGCCGACGGCTTCGGTGACGCCGAGGGCTTCGAGGTGCTGGACGGTGCGGGTGACGGCTTCGCCGAGGAGCTCGGTGTGGGGCGTGCGCTCGGCGAAGCCGTCGAACGGGGAGCCGGCGAACCGGCATACGCGAAGCCCGAGCCCTCGGGGGTGGCCGAGCCACTCCCGGCAGCGGGGCGGGCGGCGGGGATCGCGCTCATCGGGACCACGGCCACGCCGCGGCGGTACGCGTCGGCGATGGACAGCACCGTGCGCACGTAGGAGTCGGAGTGGTTGTAGCGCAGCACGGCGTCGTAGGCCGCACCGGGATTGCGCAGGTCGGTGCCGCCCGAGCAGAGCAGGACGCCCGCGCCGGTGGTCGCGTCGGTCAGGCTCTGCGGGTTGGCGACCCCGTCGCCGTCACCGTCACGGCCCGCCATGGACCACGACGTCGGGATGAACTGCATCGGGCCGACGGCGCGGTCGAACGTCGTGTCGCGGTCGAGGGCACCGCCGTCGGTGTCGGTGATGCGGGCCGTGCCGCGGGACCCGTCGAGCGGGATGCCGATGATGCCGGGCCGGGCGATGCCGCTCGCGTCGAGGACGTTGCCGCCGAAGCGCGCGTGGTTGCTCTCGACGCGGCCGATGGCCCCGAGCAGGGCCCAGTCGATGCCGCACCCGGGCTTGATGCTGCCGAGGACGCCGGCTGCGCGCTGGTAGGCCGTGACGGCCACCGCGGGTATGCCGTTCGCGTCCAGGCGGACCGGCGCGAGCGAGTCGATCGCCATGATCGCGCCCTTGGCCGGCCCGGCCACGTTCACGCGGGCGTAGTCCTGGGTGAAGGTCTGGTAGATCGGGGGCAGCTGCATCGGCGCGGGCGCCGGGCCGGCCTGCGGGTAGAGCGGGCTGCCCTCGGTGATGGCCTGGTCGGGCACGGTGATCGCCGACGTCGGTGCGACGGTGTCGCTGCCGCGGGTGGCGGCGAACGCGATGCCGGCGGTCGCCAGGGCGATGACCGGCACGGCTGCAGCGACCCGGCGCGCGGTGGTGCCTGCGCGGACGATGCGGACCATGGTGACTCCTCGGAAGCGACGGCCGCCCCCTTTGGCGGTCTGCACGGATCAACGAGGGACGTACCCAAAGGTCACGCGCTCACAGCGGGCGTGCGCGCCGAGAGCCAGCGCCCGGCATACGGGAGCTGGCCCTCTGGGGACGCGGGCGGGCGGTCAGCCGAGTGCTGCGACCACGTGGTCGATCGCCTGCGTCAGCTTCGTGACGTCCTCGGGGTCGACGGCCGGGAACATCGCCACGCGCAGCTGGTTGCGGCCGAGCTTGCGGTAGGGCTCGACGTCGACGATGCCGTTGGCACGCAGAGTGCTGGCCACCGCGGCGGCGTCGATGGAGTCGTCGAGGTCGATGGTGCCGACGACCTGCGAGCGGGCAGCCGGGTCGGCGACGTACGGCGTCGTCCAGTCGGTCTGCTCGGCCCAGCCGTAGAGGCGGCTCGAGGAGTCCTCGGTGCGACCGGTCGTGAACTCGAGCCCGCCGTTGCCGTTCATCCAGTCGAGCTGGCTCTTCATGAGCGCGAGCGTGGACAGCGCGGGGGTGTTGTAGGTCTGGTTCTTCAGCGAGTTGTCGACCGCGGTCGGCAGGCTGAAGAAGTCGGGGACCCAGCGGCCCGTCGCGGCGATCTCGTCGACGCGGGCGAGCGCGGCGGGGGAGAAGGCCGCGAGCCACAGGCCGCCGTCGGAGGCGAAGCACTTCTGCGGGGCGAAGTAGTAGACGTCGGTCTGGGTGATGTCGACGGGCAGGCCGCCGGCGCCGGAGGTCGCGTCGATGAGGACGAGCGCGTCGTCGTCGGCGCCCTCGACGCGCTGGACCGGGGCCATGACGCCGGTCGAGGTCTCGTTGTGCGGCCAGGCGTAGACGTCGATGCCCGCCTCGGCTCGCGGCGAGGCGAGCGTGCCCGGGTCGGCCTTGATGATCGTCGGGTCGCCGAGGAAGGGGGCTGCCGCCGTGACGTTGCCGAACTTGCTCGAGAACTCCCCGAAGGCGAGGTGCTGGGCGCGGTCGCGGACGAGGCCGAAGGCGGCGATGTCCCAGAACGCCGTCGAGCCGCCGTTGCCGAGGATGATCTCGTAGCCGTCGGGCAGGGAGAAGAGGTCGCGCAGGCCCTGGCGGACCTCGCCGACGAGGTTCTTGACCGGCGCCTGGCGGTGTGACGTGCCGAGCACCGTGCGACCGAGGGAGCTGAGGTAGTCGATCTGCTCGGGGCGGACCTTCGAGGGTCCGGAGCCGAACCGTCCGTCGGCGGGCAGCAGCTCGGCCGGGATGGTGATGGGCTGGGTCACGACTGGTGCTTCGGTCACGGATTCACCCTTGCGAAGTGCGGCCACGCTACGGTCTCGTGGCGGACGTGTTGAGGTCGGATGACGCCGTTGTCACCGCTGACATTCAACCCCACGTGCCCACCCCTTGGACATCGCTGCTCGATGTGTGGACGCCCACGCGGCGCGCGGGCGGGGTGCGCGGTGGTTCGGGAGATGCGTCCCCGCACCAGGAGTGCGCGTCGGAACGCGCATCTCTGGCACGAACCCGCACCGTCGGGGTGCTGCGTCACCACTGTCCACAGGCCCGGAGCGCCGGAGGCGTCCGACGCGCCACCATGAGGCGATGGATCTCGACCAGCTCGCCCACCGCGACGTCGTCAGCGCTGCCCGACTCTGCGCTGCCGGCCACGGCCCGGCTGCCGTCGCGCGAGCCGTGCGCGCCGGCCTGCTGACCCCTCGGCGTGGGCCCGACGCGCCACGGACGCGACGTGAAGATCCACCGCTCGCTCCCGGCATACGGCCTCGCGCACGGCACCTCGGACGACCGGGTGGCGACCGCGGTCGGTGTCGTGCAGGCCGGGTTGGAGGGGGTGCCGCTCAGCGCCCTCGTGGCGGCCGACGCCGCGCATCGAGTCGCCGGGGGAGAGCGTCATCGGCCACCGGCTGCGGGCCCTCGGCTACCGGCTCGAGCCGCAGTTCGAGGTGGCCACGGATGTCGGGGACCGGTACGCGGACTTCCGGATCGAGGGCACGCGGGTCCTCGTCGAGTTCGACGGCGCCGAGAAGTACGCCGACAAGCGCGCCGCCTTCGGGGAGAAGCGGCGCGAGGACGCCATGCGGCGCAAGGGGTGGCTCTTCGCGCGCTACGTCTGGGCCCCCGCTCGACGACGTCGCCCTCATCCGGGCTCGCACCCAGGCAGCCATCGTCGACTCTCGACGTTGGGCAGCGTGAGCGCAGGTGTGCGCTCGTCCCGCAGGTGGCCCTCGGCCCCAGGAGTGCGCGGTGCATCGCGCACTCCTGAGACCGGCGCGCACGCGTGGGTGCGCCCGGTCCGGTGGCGTCAGCGGACGATGCCGCCGAGCGACGTGCTCGTGAAGGCGCCGACCCGCCCGTCGTAGACCCGCAGCTCGCCGCCCGAGCCCCGGCCGAAGAGCAGGAAGGTGCCGTCGGCGCGCGTCACGACGTCGGGGGCCGACGTGAAGGCCTGAGGTGTCCCGACGAGGAGGCTGCCGCGCTGGACGACCGCGCGGCCGTCGACCCCGTTGCCGACGGCGACGAGGGCTCGACCGGGCCAGGCGTCGCCGAGGGCGCGGTCGGACCACGCCGCGAGGTTGTCGCCGCGCTGGACCCAGCTGCTCGTCGCGGTCGTCGGGTAGAAGGTCCGCTCGTAGGTCGCACCGTTGGTGCCGCGGCCCGTCACGAGGTTGCCGCCGCTCGCGGGGTTCGCCGACGCGGACAGGCCCGACGTGAAGACCCCGCCCGCCGAGATCCAGCCTTTCCACCGCGTGCCGTCGAAGTGCTTGCGCCAGGCCGATCCGGTGGTCGCGACGGCGAAGACGTCCATCGTCCCGTTGCCGAGCGAGGCCCCGTGCTGGGCGACGACGGTGCCGCCGAGGTTGGCCGACCCCTTGCGTATGCCGTCCTGGTACCACGTGTGGACGAGCTGCCTCGCGCTGTTGCGGGTGAAGAGGTCGACGCGCCCGGAGCGTGAGCTCGTCGCCGACGGTGCATCGGTGGAGGTGACCCCGGCCGAGATCCAGGAACCCCACGAGGCCCCGTCGTTGGTGCTGCGCTTGAACGAGACGGCGTCGTTGGTGCCGCGGATGAAGGTCGTGACCTGCGACCCGGTGCGCGCGGCGGTGACGCCGACGGGCGAGATGAGGCTGCCGCCGGACCGTCTCGGCACCGTGGCTCTCGGGGTGATGCGGACGATCTTGTCGTCGGTGCCGTTGGAGGTCGTGAACCACAGCGCCCCGTCGGGCCCGAGCTGCACGGCTCGGATGCGGCCGTAGCCCTGGGCGATCGCCATCCGGGTCACCGTCGCGGGGCGGGTCGTCGTGGGGGACGGGTTGAAGCGCATGAGGTAGATGCCCTGGCCCTTGAGCAGGCCGACGGCGAGAGCACCCTGCCACTCACCCCAGGCCGAGCCGCGCAGGAAGGTGGCCCCGCTCGTCGCCACGGTCGGGTCGCCCGAGGACCACAGGGCCACGCGGGCGGTCGGGAACTTGCCGAGGTCGGTCATCGGGGTGGTCTCGTCGTAGCCGGGCACGGGATCCCAGCCGTAGTTGCCGCCGCGGACCGAGAGGTTGATCTCGTCGTCGCGGCTCGTGCCGTGCTCGGCCGACCACAGCTCGGTCGTGCCGGGCCGCACGGCGAGTCCCTGGATGTTGCGGTGCCCGTAGTTCCAGACGTAGCGGGCGTTGCCACCGCGGGAGTAGAAGGGGTTGTCGGTCGGGACCGTGCCGTTGGCGTTGACCCGGAGCACCTTGCCGCCGAGCGAGCCGAGGTTCTGAGGGTTGGTCCCCGTGGCCGCGTCGCCGGTGCCGACGTAGAGCTTGCCGTCACCGCCGAAGCGCAGCCGGCAGCCGGAGTGGCGACCGCTCGTGACGGGCAGCCCGGTGACGACCGGCGACCCGTCGGAGACCGCGGTGGTGTCGCCGGTCAGTCGCCAGCGCAGGACGCGCACGTCGAGCGGGTTGCCCGCCGAGTCGCGTACGGCCTGGCAGGTGTAGAAGCGCTTGTTCGTCGCCGCGGATGGGTCGGAGACCATGCCGAGCAGGCCGCCCTCGCTGTTGACGTAGAGCGAGGGGAAGCCCGAGATGGCGACGCGTCGAGGGGCGTTGCCGCCTCGCTTGCTCCAGACCTGTCCGGCACGCAGGTCGTAGAGCATGAGGTCGCCGACCCAGGTGATGTCCCACGGGTAGCTGAGGCCGGACACGACCGTCGTGGCCTGGAGGGTCGGCGCCGCCTCGGCCGTGGGCGTGGGCTGGACGGCGAGCGCACCTCCCGCGACCAGGGCGCCGACGAGGGCGATCGATCCTCGGACTCGCAGTCGCTGCACCATGCTGACTCCCCGACTCGGTGACCTGCTGGCTCCGCTCGCGAGGCTACGCGCGAGCGGGCAGGTCCGCGCGTCGAGAGCTCAGCGGGACGTCGGGTGCGGCGACCGCCGCTCAGTGCCGGTCACCACTCGAGTGAGCGCCTGGTCCCACTCGAGTGAGCGCCCGGTCCCACTCGAGTGGCCCCGTCGTCCCACCTGCCACACGCTCCTGGGACGCCGCGATCGCTCGACTGGTGCGACGCGCTCACTCGAGTGGCCGCGTGGCCCCAGCGGTCGCATCGGTCCCAGTCCCGGGTGTGACGACGGGGCCACTCGACGGGGTGGGCCTGCTGTCAGTGGGAGATGTCGGGCGTCCAGCCGGCGACGTCCTCGGGCTTGCGCGGACCCTCGCCGATGTAGCGCGACGACGGCCGGATGAGCCGGCCGGTCTGCTTCTGCTCGAGGATGTGCGCGGACCATCCGGCCGTGCGCGCACACGTGAACATCGGCGTGAACATCGACGGCGGGACCTCCGCGAAGTCGAGGATGACGGCGGCCCAGAACTCGACGTTCGTCGCGAGCACCCGGTCGGGTCGGCGGGCGTGCAGCTCGTCGAGCGCGGCCTTCTCGAGGGCGGCCGCGGCCTCGTAGCGGGGCGCACCGAGGCGCTCGCACGCGGAGCGCAGCACGCGGGCGCGGGGGTCCTCGGCACGGTAGACGCGGTGGCCGAAGCCCATGAGGCGCTCGCCCTTGTCGAGGACGCCCTTGACGTAGGCCGTGGCATCGCCCTGCTGCTCGACCCCGTCGAGCATGTGGAGCACGCGCGAGGGTGCACCACCGTGGAGCGGACCGGACATCGCCCCGACGGCGCCCGAGAGCGCGGCGGCGACGTCGGCACCGGTCGAGGTGATGACGCGGGCGGTGAACGTCGAGGCGTTCATGCCGTGCTCGGCGGCGGAGACCCAGTAGGCGTCGACGGCCTCCACGTGCTTCGGGTCCGGCTCGCCGCGCCAGCGGATCATGAAGCGCTCGGTGATGGTGCGGGCCTTGTCGACCTCGCTCTGCGGGACCATCGGCTTGTCGAGCCCACGGGCCGACTGCCCGACGAACGACAGGGCCATGACGGCGGCGCGGGCGAGGTTGTCGCGCACCTCGTCGGCGTCGATGTCGAGCGTCGGCTTGAAACCCCACACCGGTGCGAGCATGGCGAGCGCGGACTGGACGTCGACGCGTACGTCCCCGGTGTGCACGGGCAGGGGATAGGGCTCGGCCGGCGGCAGGCCGGGGTCGAACTCGTTGTCGACGAGCAGGCCCCACACGTGGGCGAAGTCGACGTGCCCGACGAGGTCGTTGATGTCGACACCGCGGTAGCGCAGCGCCCCACCCTCCTTGTCCGGCTCTGCAATGGTCGACTCGAAGGCGATGACGCCCTCGAGTCCTGGCTTGAAGTCGGGGTCGGGCGTGCTGTCTGCCATGTGCGTCCTTGCTGTGCAGGCGGTACCACCGCGGTGTGGAGGCCGCAGCCGGGATGCGGACGGTGGGCGTCGGTCCCGGCTGACAGACTCACCGTATGCCGTCAGCCGCCGACCAGACCGTGTTTCGTGACGCCGTGTTCGCCACCCGAGACCAACATCACGACGCGGTCCGCTTCGAGGGCACCGACTTCACCGGGACCCACGCCGAGGGCCACTCGTTCCTCGAGTGCTCGGTGCTCGGCGGCACGCTCGACGAGGCGCACCTCGAGGGCTCGCGCTGGTCGGAGTGCGAGTGGGAGCGCGTGGGCGGCGTCGGCGTGACGCTGGCCGAGGCGAGCATCATCGAGACGACCATCGAGGGGTGCCGGCTGGCCGCCGTCTCCGCCTGGGGCTCGACGTGGCGCGACGTCACGGTGCGTGGCGGCAAGGTCGACTTCCTCAACCTGCGCGGCGCCCGGCTCAAGGACGTCGCCTTCGTCGACTGCGTCGTCGTCGAGCTCGACCTCCAGGAAGCCACCGTCGACGGCCTGACCTTCGAGGGGTGCACGCTCGTGTCACCGACCTTCGGTCGCGGGACGTATGCCGCGCTCGACCTCTCTGGGGCCACGCTCCGTTCGCCGGTGGGTCTCGCCGGGCTCAAGGGCGCGACGATGAGCCGCCCGCAGGTCATCGACCTCGCCGACGCGTTCGCGGCCGAGCTCGGGATCCTCGTCGCCGACTGAGCGCAGGGCGGCGTGAGCACGCTGCGCCCCGCGCGCGCGTCAGTTGATCTGGTTGGGCTTGGCCCGACGCAGCGCCGCAGTGGCGGCGTCCTTGGCGCGGTCGGTGGCCTTGACCTTGTCGTCGGGCCGGATCCGCTTCGTCAGGTCGGCCCGCTCGACGAGGGCCGTCAGCAGCATGTCGGTCTCGGGGTGGACGCCGACCGCCTCGTCACCGCTGAAGACGACCCAGTGGGCGACGTCGCCCTTGTAGACCTTGAGGATGCTGCCGTCGGCGAGCGACTTCGCGTGCGCCATCGCCTGGCGACGAGCACGCTCGCTCGAGATCGCCTTGTTGGCGGCCTCCTTGGCGGGCTCGCGCAGCGCCTGCGTGGCCACCCAGATCTGGGGGCCGTACTTGATGCCGAGCTTGACGGTCTGGGTGACGAGCTTGCCCTTGCCTGCCATGGTTGGTGACTCCTCACAGCGCCCCGGACGGGCCGGGGCTGTCGCCGGGACCGCGCGCGCCGTGGCCTGACGTCCGCGCGGACCTTCTCGGGCCAACCCTAGTGTGGGGTCATGGACAGCTCATCTCGCGAGCCGGCCCGGGAGGGCCTCGCCGCCGTACGCCGCGTCGACTACTCCGGCGACGGCCTCGTCGAGTCCGACGTGGCCGCATCGCCCTACCTTCAGGCCAGGGCCTGGGTCGATGCCGCGCTCACGGCCGCCGAGGACCGCGACGACGTGCCCGAGCCGACCGCCATCTCGGTGGCCACCGTCGACGCGACGGGCGCGCCGGACGTGCGCACCGTCCTCATGCGCTTCTTCGACGAGCGCGGCCCGGGCTTCGTGACCAACCTCGGCTCGGCCAAGAGCGAGCACCTGCAGTCCAACCCTCGTGTCGCGGCGGCCCTGACCTGGCCCGCCATCTACCGCGCGATCCGCTTCCGGGGCACGGCAGAGCTCGTCGGCCGCGACGAGGTCGAGGCCTACTTCGACGCCCGGCCCTACGGCTCGCGGCTGTCGGCCTGGGCGTCGGACCAGTCGCGCCCGGCCGCCGACCGGGCCGAGCTCGAGCGCAAGTGGCAGGACGTGCTCGAGCGCTTCCCCGACACGGGCAGCGATCACGACGTGCCGGTGCCGGACTTCTGGGGCGGGTGGCGCATCGTCTGCGACGAGGTCGAGTTCTGGGCCGGGCGGCGCAACCGCCTCCACGACCGGATCGTCTTCCGCCGCACGGGCGACGGCGACCTCGCCGACGCCGACTCGTGGACGCGGCTGCGTCTCCAGCCCTGAGTCCCGCCCACACCCCGGACACGGAACAGGGCAGCCCGACGAGTCGGACTGCCCTGCTTCATCCATGGTGTGGATGGGGACGCGGCTATCGCGTGGCCACCTCACACGCTCCGGAAGAAATCACTTCTCGGATCACCTCCCTTCGGTTTCGATGTCACGACCGTACGTCGGGGCCTGACGGGCGGCAAGACCTTTTACGAGGGTTGTCCGGCGGGGCCGTCGGGGCCGTCTGAACCGCCGGGCTGCCCTGGTCGGTGCTGCTGCGGGTCGGTCGGCAGCGGGTCGTCGGTCGTCGTGCCACTCGTGGCGCCAGCACCTACGCCGGCATCGGCTTCGCCACCGACACCGGCGCCGGCACCGCTGCGGGTCGGGTCGTCGGCGCTGGTCCGACGTCGGCTGATCCGGGCGAAGGCGACGACCGCGGCCACGACTGCGACGACGACCAGCGCCACGACGACCATCGGGCCCCAGGCCGCGTCCGGCGGTGCCGTGGCGTCCACCGGCAGGGCCGCGGCCAGTCCCACAGACACGGGCACCGTCATGGCCCCACCTCGGTGTCCGGGGCGACCGCCGCCGTGGCCTCGGGCCTCAGCTCGGCGCCGCGTGACCCGCCGCCCGCCGGAGGGAGCGGCGTCGGCGGTGTGGGGGTCGGCGGGGTCGGCGGGGTCGTCCCGGTCCCCGAGCCGGCGCCGTCACGGCGGTCGGCGGAGCGGGAGGGCGAGGACAGGCTGCGGGCCCCCACGAGCAGGGCGAGCAGCACGGGCAGCTCGAGGTAGGCGTGATAGCTTGCCAGGGCGGCATACAACGTCTTGCCCTGGGCGAAGTCGAGCCCGAAGAGGACGGCGAAGAGTGCGGCGGCGACGAATCCGACGGCCCAGAGCCGCGGACCGGTCACCCACGGCACGCGGGCCTCGAAGGCCGCCGAGGCGTCCGGAGCGACGCGGGGGAGCAGCGCCACCCACACGACGTAGTGCATCGTCTGCATGAAGGCGAAGACGGTGAGGAAGCGCATCCCGAGCACCGTCGCCGCGGCGCTCGGCGGGGCGCTCGCGGCGAGGACGGTCTGGCCGTCGCCGACGACGCTGCGCACGATGCCGGGGTCGGCGCTGAGCCACCCGTCGAGGAACCCGAGCAGGACCACCGCCGGGATGGCGACGACCCACAGCAGCTGCACGGCCCGGAACGCCTGCCGCCCGCGACGCGAAGTGATCCGGCGCGACCACTCCCAGAGGAAGAAGAGGGGCACGACGTTGTGCAGGTGGGTCAGCACGACGAAGTGGTACGTCGGGAAGGTCAGCGAGACGGCAGCCGCGGCACCGACGAGGACCCAGGCGGCGACGCGCCGCCGGCCGTCGAGCCCGTGACGGGCGGCAGCCGCGAGGATGACGTAGCCGAGCACGATCTCGGCGAGCAGCGCGGGCCGCCCGACCACACCGGCGAGGAGCCGGCAGACCACGATGCCGGTGACGAGTGCGGCGAGCAGCTCGAGGAAGGGCCGCCCGAGCAGGCCGGCGAAGCGGCCCGCGACGTAGCGGACCTCGAGGAGGTTGTGCAGGATGCCGAAGAGGATGAGACCGATCACGGCGGTCGCGATCGGCGCCCCGAGGGCGATCGCGAGCGCGAGGCAGACTGCCATCAGCACGAGGAGCGTGATGGTGCTCGAACGATGCACCGCGACGGCCGGGTCGGGCGCGTCGGTCACGGAGCCGCCCGCTCGGGGCCGCGCGGTCACGAGGTGAGCCCCGCTGCGCTGCAGGCCCTGGCGCTGACGCTGGCCGTCGAGGTGCCCGTGCTCGTGGCGTTCGCGCGCGCGGCAGGCTGGGCCGGGTGGGGCCGCGCGCTCGTCGGCGCGGTCGGCGTCAACGTCGTGACCCACCCCGTGCTGTATGCCGTGTCGACGGGCTTCGGGTCACCGTGGCAGCTCGTGGGGGCGGAGGTCGCCGTCGCCGCCGTGGAGACCGTGCTCCTCGTCGCGGGCTGGCGGGTGCGGGCGCGCGAGGACGCGGTGACGGTGGCGCTGGCGGTCGTCGCCGCCAACGCCGCCTCCACCGCCATCGGTCTGCTCGTCCTCTGAGTCCCGGCCACGGGCCAATGCTTTCGTCGGCTGGTCGGCCCGGCCACCCGAGTAACCCGATCGTTAGGGTCCTGTGGCGTGACCGAGATTCAGGGCGACGGCGCGGAGGGGCGCAGCGGCAGCCTGCGTGCCATCGCGCTGTCGGCCTACGGGCCCACCCTCCTGGGCTCGACGGGCGCGGGCGCGGTGTCCCCGATCATCGCCGTGTCGGCGCGTGAGCTCGGCGCCTCGGTCGGCGTCGCGGCGCTGCTCGTCGCGATGCTGGGCGTGGGTCAGCTGCTCGGCGACCTGCCGTCCGGTGCCCTCGCGGCCCGTATCGGGGAGCGCCGGGCGCTGCTCGTCGCGGCCGTGATCGAGGCCATGGGCATGCTCGTCGCGGCTCTGGCCGGCGGTCTCGTCATGCTCTTCGTCGGGGTGTTCGTCATCGGGCTCGCCGGCTCGCTCTTCGGCCTGGCCCGGCAGGCCTACCTCACCGAGGCGGTCCCGGTGGCGATGCGGGCGCGGGCCCTGTCGACGTTGGGTGGCGTGCACCGCATCGGCTACTTCGTCGGCCCGTTCATCGGATCGCTCGTCATCGCGAGGTGGGGCACCGAGGCGGCGTATGCCGTCGGCGGCGTCGCGAGCATCGCCGCGTTCGTCCTCGTCCTCGTCGCGCCGGACATCACCGGCTCGGCGCACCGGATCCGGGGCGGCGGACCGCCGCGCAGCGTGGCATCCGTGCTCCTGCAGCACCGGCACGTCCTCCTGACGCTCGGCACCGGGGCCATGTGCGTGGCCGGGGCGCGCGCCATCCGCGAGGCCCTCGTGCCGCTGTGGGCCGAGTCGGTCGGCTTCTCCCCGGCACAGACGTCGCTCGTCTTCGGGGTCGCCGGGGCGCTCGACATGGCGCTCTTCTACCCCTCGGGCTGGCTCATGGACCGCCACGGCCGGGTCGCGGCCGCCGTGCCCAGCATGCTCGTGCTCGGCCTCGGCATGATGCTGCTCCCGCTCGCCACGAGCCTCGTCGCCGTGACGGCCGCGGCGACCGTGCTCGGTCTCGGCAACGGCCTCGGGGCGGGGCTCATCATGACCCTGGGCGCCGACGCCTCGCCCGCAGACGGACGCGCGCAGTTCCTCGGCGGTTGGCGGCTCTGCGCGGACGTGGGAAGGGCGGCGGGTCCGCTGGCGTTGTCAGGGCTGAGCGCCATCATGTCGCTCGGCGCCTCCGCCGTCGTGCTCGGCGTGGGTGCCGTGGTCGGGGCGGGCTGGCTGCGCATCTGGGTGCCACGGCACGACCCGACCCGACGCGCGAGGACCGGGCCGACGCCGGGGCCACTGACGGGCGGTCCCTGACCGCTCTCCGATTCTGAGAAGGTATGACCGTGACGGACCTGATCGACACCACCGAGATGTACCTGCGCACCATCTTCGAGCTCGAGGAGGAGGGCATCGTGCCCCTCCGCGCGCGCATCGCCGAGCGTCTCGGCCACTCGGGCCCCACCGTGTCGCAGACCGTCGCCCGCATGGAGCGCGACGGGCTCGTCGCGGTCTCGGGCGACCGTCACCTCGAGCTGTCCGACCACGGCCGGCTGCTCGCGACCCGCGTCATGCGCAAGCACCGCCTCGCCGAGCGGCTGCTCGTCGACGTCATCGGCCTCGAGTGGGAGTACGCCCACGACGAGGCCTGCCGGTGGGAGCACGTCATGTCCGAGAAGGTCGAGCGCAAGATCCTCGGCCTCATCGGCGAGGGGCTCGAGTCGCCCTACGGCAACCCCATCCCCGGTCTCGAGGAGCTCGGGGTGCGCCAGGACGAGGACTTCCTCACCGGCCTCAGCACCCTGACCGCCGCCGTGGGGGCCGCGCCGACGGTCGTGACGATCCGTCGCATCGGTGAGCCCGTCCAGGTCGACCCGGAGGCGCTCGCGCTGCTGACGAGTGCCGGCGTCGTGCCCGGCGCCCGCGTCGAGGTCGTCCGTGACGGCGGCCGGGTCGTCGCCGTCCGCGAGGGCAGCGAGCCGTCCACGGGCGTCTCCCTGCCCGACGACGTGGCCGTCCACGTCTTCTGCCAGGCCGCCTGAACACGCCGTATCCGGCAGGGTATGCCCCGGTTTGCCGGGTCGTTTTGGCAGGCCTTGCCACACCTCGTCCGGCCCCGTCCGGAGGTCGCTGAAATTTCTTTGACTTCCGGGAACTCGAAGGTGACAAGGCACTCCTACTTGGGTACGGTGGGCGAACTTGCTCTCCCCGTCGAGTGAGTGCCCCGGGTCGGACCGCCTAGTCCTGCCATCGACCTGAGGCTCAGTACGAACCGCATGGCAGGAGCGGGGGAACCACTTTCTCCGGGCGTCGAGAGACGCCCTCGGGGTGAAGCCCTCCGTGGACCGAGACCGGTCCGAGCGAAGGCCGGGCAGTACCTCCAGCCCGAACCCGACAGCTCACCTCGTAGGCGTCGAGAGGTCAAACGTGGCTCAGAACGTTCCCGGGCGCCACCGCGCCCCCGGTCGCTTCAACGCGATCTCGGAGCTCAAGACGATCGCCAAGGAGTCGGCCCAGCCCGCCGTGAAGGGTGCCGCCATCGTCGCGGCCTCGGGTGGTCTCGTCGCTTCGTTCGCCGGCACCGCGAACGCCGCTGACGGCTCCGCCAGCACGGTCGCCGGTCCCGCGGCCGTCGGCCCCGCCGTCGGCACGCTCAAGGCCGGCAACGCCCTGTCGGCGATCGGTTACGCCAAGCCCGCCCTCAAGCAGGCCTCGGTCAAGCCGGTCGTCATCGAGGACGTCCAGGTCAAGTCCGAGCGCGCCGCGAAGAAGGCCGCCGAGAAGGCCGCCGCCGAGCGTGAGGCCACCCAGCAGCGCGCGTCGCGCTCCGGCTCGACCACCCGGGCCGCCCTCAACGTCGCGCCCAACCCCAGCGCCACGGGCATCATCGGCATCGCCCAGTCGTACTTCGGTGTTCCCTACGTCTACGGCGGCACGACGCCCTCCGGCTTCGACTGCTCCGGCTTCACGTCCTACGTCTACCGCCAGGCCGGCATCTCGATCCCGCGCACCGCGTCGGCGCAGGCCGCGGCCTCGACCCCGGTCAGCAACCCGCGCCCCGGCGACCTCGTCTTCTTCGGCTCGCCGATCTACCACGTGGGCATCTACGTCAGCCCGGGCCGCATGATCGACGCCCAGCGTCCCGGCACCGTCATCGGCAACCACTCCATCTGGACGACGCCGTCGATGTACGGCCGCATCTGAGCGGTCACCTCTCACGCCACACCCTGCGCCCCCACCGGATCCGGTGGGGGCGCAGCGCTTTTCCGGCCCCGTCAGCCACCGTGGTTGACTGAGTCGATGACCGATCAGCCTGCTGCCGAGTCCACGACCATCATCGAGCTCGACCTCTGGAGCGACCTGGTCTGCCCCTACTCGTGGGTCGCCAAGCGCCGTGTCGAGGCTGCCGTTGCCGCCTTCGAGCGGCCGCACGACGTCACGGTGCGCCTGCGCTCCTTCGAGCTCGACCCGGACGTCCCGGTCGGTGGCTCCGTGCCCGTCAGCGACCACCTCTCGGTGCGCCACGGCGGCGACGCGGGCGCCGGCCGGCTCATGAACGCCAAGGCCAGCGAGGTGGCCGAGGCCGACGACCTCGTCTTCGACTGGGACCGCGCGGTGCGCGCCAACACCTTCGACGCGCACCGGCTCTGCGCCCTCGCCGGCGAGATGGGCGGGCCCGCGCTGCGCTCCGCGGCGGTCGAGCGCTTCCACTCCGCGCACTTCGGCGAGGGCCTCGCCATCGACGACCGTGAGGTCCTGCAGCGCCTCGCCGGCGAGTGCGGTCTCGACGAGCGGCGGGTGTCGGCCGTGCTCGCCTCCGACGAGTACGCCGAACAGGTGCGTGAGGACGAGCAGCAGGCGCGGTCCATGGGTGTGACGTCGACGCCGTTCGTCGTCGCCAACGGGTATGCCGCCGTGACCGGAGCCCACCCGGTCGAGGACTACCTCGCGCTGCTGCGCGGGGTGGCCACGCAGACCGTCTGAGCGCGAACGCGCGGGCCGGGTGCCCGACCCGGGGAGCCGGGCGGACGGCATACGCCCTCGGTCAGGAGGGCTGGTCCGCGGCCGGGCGGCCGAAGGAGACCGCGTCGTCCACGGCGGGTGGGGCGTCGGCGCGAAGCTGGTGGTCGGGGAGCGGGCCGAGGGCGTCGTTGACGGTCGAGAAGGCTCGGCGCAGCGCGACGAAGACCGTGATCGCGAAGATCTGCCGGTCGTCGAAGCCGACGGCGCGCAACGGCTCGAGATCGGCGGGAGTGGTGGCGTTCGGGGTGCTCGCCACGGTCCGGGCCCACGTCGCCAGGGCGGCGTCGGCGGCGTCGAGGGGCTCGTCGTCTCCGCGGAGCACGGCGCCTGCGACCTCCTCGCCGGCTGCGGTGGCGAGGCGGCCACCCCACGCGAGCGCACAGTAGGAGTCGCCGATGGTCGAGGCGGTCGCGGCGATGAGGATGCCGCGCTGCCGGAAGCTCAGGCCGGCGACGGAGACCATGTCGGCCAGGAGCGCGAAAAGCGTGTCGTGGGCCGCGGGCGACTGGGCCCAGACGCGGCTGAGGTTCATGACGTAGCCATGGTCGGTGACGTCGCTCGCGAAGTAGGCCTCGAGCTCCGGTGTCAGAGCCGGCTCGCTGAGGAAGCCGTGGCTCGGGTCGGTCGCCGTCATGTGCTGCTCCTGGGGTGACGGGTCGTGGAGTCTCCATCGTCGCATGCAGGTCCGGGTCGGATCCGGATCTTGGGCAAGCCCGCCCGGGCGTCGGTGGGTGCTCCCGTCCCCTCCTCGGGAGCACCCACCACCCGTCGGACCGCAGCCCGTCGCCGCCGTCCGTGATGCGCCGGTCGTCGCCCCCACCGGCTCGCCCGGGTCCCCTCCCACGCGTCCGGCGCGGCGCCTCACGGGGGAAGACGTAGCGGCGCCCGAGGTGTGTCGCAAACGCACGCAAATCACCCGGCACGCCGTCAACCCTGTACATCCGCGGGCATGTCGCGCCATGATTCGGTCCCTCGCGCATCTCCAGGGGGGAGGATGCGTGAGGTGCGTTGCTGACGCGCCGACGGGTCGGGGACGGGACCCGGCGCCCGGTCACGCACCCTGCTGGAGCTTGGGTCGAGACAGCCGACGAGACGTCGGCGTACGGGTGGGGGACAGAAGATCGTGGAGCGGGCGCACGACGAGCACGGCGGCGAGTCCGTGGATGGGGCGGACGAGGGCGTACGCGTCGACGGACCCGAGAGCGACGCGGCGCTCGTCGACCGGGTTCGGGCGGGCGACGACGCCGCCTACTCCGCGCTGTGGTCGCGGCACGAGCCCGCGGCCCGACGGCTCGCCTCCCGGGTCGCCTCGCCGAGCGACGTCGACGACCTCGTCAGCGAGAGCTTCACCCGCACCCTCGATGCCCTCCGTGGTGGGGGCGGGCCCGACACCGCCTTCCGGCCCTACCTGCTCAGCACGTTGCGCCGCGCCAACATCGACGTGGCGCGGCGCTACACGAACCGGGTCGTGCTGACCGACGACGAGACGACCGTCGACACCCGCACGGCTGCCTCGGCGGAGGACGAGGCCGTCGACGCCGAGGAGCGCGACGCCGTCTGGGCGGCCTGGCGTTCGCTGCCCGACGAGTCCCGGTCGCTGCTCTGGCGTCTGGTCGTGCACGAGGAGAAGCCGCACCAGATCGCCCCCGGGCTGGGCACGACGCCGAACGGCATCGCGAGCCGGAGCAAGCGGGCACGCGAGCGGCTGCGCCAGACCTTCCTCTCCGAGCTCGTCGCGAACGCCGGCGACGCCGAATGTCGGGCGGTGCGACGCCATCTCGGTGGCTACGTGCGCGACTCGCTCCCGGTCAAGGCTCGCGAGCGCGTCGACGAGCACCTCGACGGCTGCGCCCGGTGCCGGGCAGCGGTGCTCGACGTCGTCGACGTCGACGCGGCCATCCGGCTGCGCGTCGCGCCGGTGCTCCTGCCCGGGGCGTTCGCGGTGGCGTCGGGGGTCGGTGTCGCCGACGCGGTGGGCGACGGCACGGTGGGCGACGGCACGGTCGGCGCCGGTGCAGCGGGCGTGGGTGCGGTCGCAGCGACGGGCGGTGCCACGATCCCGGTCGCCGTGGGCGTGGCCTCGCTCATGGACGGGGCCGACGACCTGTCAGAGTTCGCCGCCGACGTCAGTGGAGGTGGGCCCGGAGGTGGCTCGGGCGGGGTCAACGGTCGCGTGCTGTCGGTGCCGGGTCGCTCGGCGGCCGCGGTGCTGGCTGCGGCTGCACTCGTCGTCGCGACGGCGCTCGTCCTGCTCCAGCTCCAGCCGGCCGGACGGGTCTCGGCCGACGCGCCGGTGGGCCGGGACTCGTCGGCCGGACCGGTGGACGGGACGGAGTCGCCCTACCCGGCCGAGACGACGAGCTCGTCGGTGCCGTCGTCGACCGCGCCGCGACCGGTGATCGGCATGGCGACGGCCGAGAACGTCTCGCGTTTCCGGTCGTCGGGCGGCCGGAGCGGGAGCGCCGACCGGCAGACGAGGCCGCCGTCGCGCCCCGCACCGACCTCCACCGGCACGAGTGCCACCTCGACGAGCCGTCCGAGCCCGAGCCCGACGACGACGCCGACGCCGACGAGCAGCCGGCCGACCCCGACGACCAAGGTCGCGCCGCCTCCCGCTCCGGTCGGCACGGTGACGAGCCTGACGTTCACGCCGAGCGACCGCGGCTATCTCGCGCACCTGACGGCGCCGGCCGGCTGGCTCCTCACCTCGGTGCGCGACGTGCACGGCGCCCGGGTCGTCGAGCACGTGAGCCAGCCGACGGCGCAGTTCGACGGGCGGCTGCGCGCCGGGGAGGTCGTCGTCGAGGTCACCCGCGTGCAGCCCCGTCTCTCGGGGGACCTCGTGGCCCGCTTCACCGACCGCTCCGGAGCGACGCTGCCCGGGTCGGGCAGCTACCCGTTGCGCTGATCGCCCTCGGGCTCGGCCAGGTCAGGGTCCCCGGGATCGGGCAGGTCTGTGGTGGGTGGGGGCTGGGACGGGGCGGGCGCGCCGTCGGGCGGGAGGGCGGCATACGCCATCTGGCCGGGGAGGTCGGGGGCACTCTCGTCGACGGGGATCACCTGGCTCAGCCGGGTCAGCTCGACGACGGCGCGGATGGGCGAGTCGTGGGGGACGACGAGCCGGAGGTCCTGTCGGCGGTCCCGTAGTCGCTGGGAGAGGCGGAAGAACGCGGCGATGCCGCCGCTGTCGAGGTAGGTCGTGCCGCTGAGGTCGACGACGACGAGCGTGACGTCGTCGGGGACCGCGTGTCCGAGGGCGTCGGTGAGCTCGCGCGCGTTGGACAGGTCGAGCTCGCCGGTGATGCGGACGAGCTGGGTGGTGCCGGCGCGGCGCGCGTCGACGCGGGCGAGGTCGCTCATGCCTCGACCCCCACGTGGACGCGACGGCGCAGGCGGACGTCGGTGCCACCGGGGGTGTGCTCGACGTCGACGTCGTCCATGAGGGCGTCCATGAGCTGGAGTCCCCAGCCGCCGCCGCGGTCGGCGGCGGGGCGCCAGTGGCCGTGGTCACGGATGCGCACCTCGAGGGCGTCGCCGTCGAGCCGGGCCTCGACGACGAGCTCACCGGCCGACCCCTGCCCGCTGTAGGCGTGCTGCACGACGTTGGCGCAGGCCTCCCCGCAGGCGACGAGGACCTCGTTGACGTCGGCCTCGGAGACGGTGGCCTCCTTGAGCCAGCGGCGCAGGGCGCTGCGGACCTGCACGAGGTTGCGGGCCTCGGCGGGCAGCCGGACGTCGAGCTCGCCGTCGACCGACGGCAGGGGGCGCATGGCGAGGATCGCGACGTCGTCCTCGATATGGTCCTCGTCGAGGAAGGTGTCGATGAGGCGCTCGCAGAGGGCCTCGATGTCGTCGTCGGGGACGGCGGAGGCCTCGCGGTCGAGCCGGTCGAGGCCGGCGGTGAGTGAGACACCGCGCCGCTCGACGAGCCCGTCGGTGTAGAGCAGGAGGGTCGCCCCCGGTGGCAGGACCTGGCTGGCCTCGGTGAACGAGCCGTCGACGGTGACGCCGACGGGAGGGGAGAGGGCGCCCTCGAGGTAGGTGCCCTGACCACCCGCGAAGGCGAGCGCAGGCGGGTGGCCCGCGTTGGTCCAGCGGATGCGGCGCGTGGCCGGGTCGAAGACGAGATAGATGAGGGTGACCATCTCGGGGACCGGGAGCTGGGCGACGAGCTGGTGGACGCCGCGCATGACGGCGGGTGGCGACGGGTCCTGGAGGGCGTACGCGCGCAGGGCCATCCGGACCTGGACCATCGTCGCGGCGGCGGTGAGGCCGTGGCCCGCGACGTCGCCGATGGCGAGTCCGATGAGGCCGCCAGGGAGCTGGACGACGTCGTACCAGTCGCCGCCGACCTGCACGTCGGCCGTCGCAGGCACGTAGCGCGCGGCGAGGGCGACCCCGGGCACGTCGGGGAGTCGGTCGGGCAGGAGGCTGCGCTGCAGGGTTTCGGCGATCTGGTGCTCGCGCTGCGCCCGGGCCTCCTCGTGGCTCAGCAGCTCCTGGGCCTCGGAGCGCTCCTGGATCTCCTGGACGAGCCGGGTGTTGGCCGCCGACAGCTGGGCGGTGCGCTGCTCGACCCGTCGCTCGAGCTCGGACGCGGCCTTCTCGAGGGCGGCGGCGGTCTGCATGCGCTCGCTGACGAGGGCGGCGAGGAAGAAGGAGGTGAGCGCGACGCAGGCGTTGAAGGCCTGGAGCGTCACCATCTGCTCGAGCAGCGTCTTGCCCTCGAAGGGACCTCGCTGCCGGGTGGCTGCCGCCGTGGCGAGGAGGGTGGCGATCAGCGCAGCAGGGGCGGCTCCTCGCAGCTGGAGGCGCCAGGCGGCCCAGCCCAGCAGCGGGAGGGTGAGGAAGAAGATGTGCAGCCCCGTGGTGACGGCGGCCGCCACGACGAGTGTTGCCACCATGAGGATCGCCATGGCCTCGAGCCACAGCCGCAGCGGCCAGCGACGCTGCTCCCAGAAGAGAGGCAGGCACAGCAGGAAGGGCGCGACGGTGAGGACGCCCATGGCGTCGCCCGTCCACCACACAGCCCAGGTCGCGGGCAGCTGCCCGGTCGTGATCGAGCCCGAGGCGAGGAGGGTCGCCGCGCCGATCGTCGCGCTGACGAGCATGCTGGCGAGGGCGCCGAGGAAGACGATCGCGAGGGCGTCGCGCTGACGGTCGAGCTGGCGGCGGAAGCCCACCCGCTGGAGGAGGGTGACCGCGACGACGGGTGCGAGGGTGTTGCCGACGGCCGTGACCGCCGCGGCCAGCGGGTTGGCGCTGATCGGCAGGTTGACTGCAAGGGCCGCGACGGCGACGGCCGGCCAGTAGGACCGCCCGAAGACGATGAGCGCGGCGACGGCGACACCGGTCGGCGGCCAGAACGGGGTCACGTCGTTGCCGACGAGCGAGAGGCTCAGGCCGAGGCGGGCGCCGAGGTAGTAGGCGACGGCGATGGCGGCCAGGCGGACGAGGCGTCGCGTCCGGGTGGCGGCGGGGGAGATGTCCGGTGTGTCCTTGCCGTCCAGATCCTGGGTGACGCGGGAGGGCAGGGCTGCAGGGCCCGAGGTCTCCACCGCCCCCACGCCTGTCGTCATCGTCGGGAGCAGTCCAGCCGCCCACGCCCCGCCATGGCAGTGACTCTAGGAGCACCGAGTGTCGTGTGACGAGCGTTTCGTCCACCCAGCTGGGAGCCGCTGATGCTGCGGCTGCGAGGTGACCGAGTCGGGCCCGGTCCGCGTTGCTGTCCACGGAGCGCATGATGGGCTGATGGACGTGCGGCTGCTCTACTTCGACGGGTGCCCGAACTGGGTGATGGCCGAGGAGAGGCTCCGCTCGGCACTGGCCGAAGTGGGCCATGGGGACGAGCCGATTCTGCGAGTGCGGATCGAGACCATCGAGGACGCCGAGCGACTCGACTTCATCGGCTCGCCCACGATCCTCATCGACGGCACGGACCCGTTCGCCTCGGGGACGGAGCAGCCGGCCCTGGCCTGTCGCGTGTTCACGACGCCGGACGGGCGGGACGGTTCGCCGACCGTGGCGCAGCTGGTCGGCGTGCTGTCGTGAGGGTGGCTCGTGGATCCGTGGATTAGCGGTCGCCCTGGTCGCTCGGTGACGAGAGCTGGGCGATGGCCGCTCGGTTGCGAAATTCTTGGTGGTGCCCCCGGCAGGATTCGAACCTGCGACACCCGCTTTAGGAGAGCGGTGCTCTATCCCCTGAGCTACGAGGGCGGGGCATGGCTGGAACCCTCGCTGAAAACCTCGCTGCAAGGGTCGCTTTAACCCTCGCTGTAACGAGGCCCTGTCGGGCCGACCAACGGGGACAGGCTACTGGACCCATGGCGCGGTCTCGCGCAGGGCTGCCGTCGGCGCTATGACACGCACCCATCAGCGGGATGGTCGGACTTCGACGGAGCCGTGGACTAGGGCGTGTCTCCTGAATGTGGGCACGGTCGGCTGTGATGGTTGATGCATGTCGCGTTCTGCCGTGCTGACCGATGCTCAGTGGGAGCTGATCGAA
>NZ_LMIW01000009.1 GCF_001429185.1 Terrabacter sp. Root85 | reverse complement strand
ACATGGCTCCCTTCTGTGTCAAGACGCGGCAGGGAGGTGCGTTCTACGCTGGGTCGTGACGGGTCCGGGAAGTGGCTTGTCCGAAGAGCCGGTGTGGGGTTGTGAGCCGGTCGCGCTGGAGTCAGAGACGTTGCCCCGGTGCCCTCCCGGGCCCGTCACCTGTCGTGTGGCTGTCGTGATCCGACCGGCGACGTAGTCGCCGAGCATGGTCCGGAAGACGAGGTCGGACAGGCGCCGTTTGAGGCAGCGCATCGCTTCCATCGAGCTCTTCCCGGAGGCCTTCTTCCGGTCGAAGTACGCGCGGCCTTCGGTCGGGGTGCGCAGCTGGACTGTGGCCATGATGTGCAGCACCCGGTTGATCTGGCGGTTCCCGCCCCGAGAGAGCCGATGGCGCACGTGATCGCCGGAGGACGCATCGATCGGAGCAGTGCCGGTCCAGGAGGCGAAGTGGTTACGGTCCGGGAACCGAGACAGGTCACCGACCTCGACGAGCAGCCGCGCCGCACCCGACGGGCCGACCCCGTGCAACCCCAGCAGCGAGGTCCCGGTCGCCGCGACGAGCTCCTTCAGCTCCTTGTCCGCGGCCTTCTTCCGCGCGTAGATCCGCTCCAGGTCAGCGACCAGCTCCGCGGCGACCCGCTTGCGGGTCTTCCCGACCGCATCCCGCGGTCGGATGCCGGCCAGGATGGCCTTGGCCTGGGCCGCGGAGAGGTACTTCTTCGCGCCACCAGGCAGCAGTTCCAACAGGATTCGGTGCAGCTGGCTGATCTTGCGGGTGTGCTCGTCCCCGATCGAGCGGCGACGGTCAACGAGCAGCTGCAGCACCTCCAGCTGCGCATCCGTCACGACCGGGCGCAGCCCGGCCATCCTCGTGCCGACGAGCGCGACGGAGTGCGCGTCGGTCGCGTCGGTCTTGCGGCCCTGCCCGGTCGCGAACACCCGAGCCCGAGCGGACAGCTTCGCCGGCACGTCGACCACGACCTGCCCGTCCGCGATCAGCCGGTGCGCGATGTGCCGGCCAATCCCCTCGCACCCCTCGATCGCCCAGACCCGCTCCGGCCACGCCGCGACGTGCTCGAGCATCGCCTGGTAGCCCTCGACGCTCGTGTCGAACCGGCCACCATCGAGGACCGTCTCGTCGGCCGTCATCACCTCGATCGTCACGCTGCGCTTGTGCGGGTCCATGCCGATCACGACCCGCGGAACCTGCTCTTCCATGTGAACCTCCCTCGCCCGGAACCGACTACTGGTTGGGCGTGGAGGGCACCGCTACTTCGAGCAGAGCAATCCCTTCTTGAGCCTCTCCTGCCCGGCGGTGCCCGGGCGGCGCAACCCATGTGAGAGCCACACGACCAGGCGTGGGCAGCCGCGTTTGCGAGCGACGAGCCCGGGCACCTAAACCAGAGCCTGCGCAGGCACCGGTCCTGCCGTCAATGAAACAAGTAGCCGCTCTGAGGACGGCCACGCGCGCGCAGTCACGCCGCGCTGCCGTTGTGGTCACTCCTCACCCTCCAGTGGGCAGACCACCTGACTGGCCGAGCGTGTCAAGTCCCTTGCGATGCCCCTGTGCAACGGCGCTCTCTTCGATTTCGATCTTTCCGGCTTCTTTGAGCTGCATGAGGGCGATTAGGAGCGTGTCATAGGCGACGGCGGGTGGTACGTCGATTGCCCAGAGGATGCCTGAGCCGTCCACCTCCCAGGCGCACTCGAACTTCTTTAGCAGCGACCCGATGCGGTCCAACTCAGTTTTATCCAAGATGATGAGGCGAACTGTTGAGTGCCCAGAAGGCGCGACGAACTCCTCGAACACCAACTCTCGACGCTCGTTATCCGCCCGCACGCGGACGATGTCGCCAAGCGCAATCCCCTTGACGTAGAAGGGGACGTTGCAGACTCGTGACTCCATTCTCACCGGCGTCTTCTCGGTCCATAGACGCTCCGTCGAGGCGCGAGCCCATCTCGCAAGGTTCTCCGGCAGATCGAAAGCAACCTTATAGAGCCGCTCAACATCAGTCGTTCCAGCGCGAGGGTGTTCGTGAGGGTTCGCGACATTGCCTGAGTCCATGGTCCTACTCCTCCAAGCTTTGCGCGGCCTCGCTCGTGCCGCTCTATGGTGCGACGCTCCAACTGACCGGTTACCACAAGAACCATGGCGACCGTCGTGAGCCACAGCCACTAGGCGCCACCTGACACGACCCGCACAAGGCAAGCGTCGAATATGGTCGACCTTCGATTACGAGCGAGGGCGCTCCCTTGATCCGCAGCATGGAGCATGCCATGCATGAGGTCGAACGTCCGCTCATCAAGCGTGAGACGTTTACCGGATTTGCCGCTCGTCGGACGACGTCCGACCATGCCGCTCGTCGGACGACGTCCGACCATGCCGCTCGTCGGACGACGTCCGACCCAGTCGCGAAGACCCGGGCTCGCGCGGACAGCTTCGCCGGCACGTCCACGACGTCCTGCCCGTCGGCGAGCAGTCGGTGGGCGACGTGCCGGCCGATGCCCTCGCAGCCCTCGATGGCCCACACCCGCTCCGGCCACCCCCCGACGTGCTCCAGCATCGCCGCGTAGCCCTCGACCGTGGTGTCGAACCGGCCGCCTCCGACGACGGTTTCGTCGGCGTCATCACCTCGATCGTCACCGTGCGTTTGTGCGGGTCCATCCCGATCACGACCCGCGGGACCTGCTCTTCCATGACGCCTCCCTTGCCTCGACCCGATTCGTGGAGGGCACCGCTACTTCGAGCAGAGCAATCCCTTCTTGAGCCTCTCCTGCCCGGCGGTGCCCGGGCGGCGCAACCCATGTGAGAGCCACACGACAAGGCGTGGGCAGCCGCTTTTGCGAGCGACGAACCCGGGCACCTGAACCGAGCCTGCGCAGGCACCGGTCCTACGTCAATGAAACAAGTAGCCGCTCTGAGGGCGGCTACGATCGCCCGACCATGCCGCTGATCGGTGGTGCCGAATAGCGGACGCTTCGCTTCAGTCGCGGGTCGGCTTCCAGCGCACCCCAGCGTCATCGACGCACACGGCGGTGTTGGCGGCCTCGCCACCAAGACAGGTTCCGTCTACCAGCGACCGCTGGCCGACTGGCTCGTCCAAGTCCACGCTGACGCTGACACTGTCGTTGCCTTGACAGTTGTAACCGACGCCTTGTGGGAGCGGCGCTACGGAGGCCGTGATGATCACCCGGGCTGCCTCAAATCGGACCTCGGGTTCCAGCACCGTCCCGGTCTTCCCGCTTGCGCAATCGAGGCGCGTCACGCTCAGTTCGATGTGGGTCGAGTCCTGTGTAAGTGCTTCCCCGTTCATCGGCGTCCAGGTCGCAGCCTCTCCCGGGCCACCGGTGCTGCAGCCAGCCAGCGCCAGCGCGCCAACCAGCGCTATGGCACGACCGATCGGAGGCGTACGTACTCGTCCGCGGGGCTTCACGATTGGCACCCTGTCACAACGCGTACCCGAACAGCGCTGACACGTCCGACTTTGCCGCAGATCGCATGATGCCCGACCATGCTCAGGCCCGTCCGCCCGAACTGACCGGGCATGACCACTACACACAGGGCCCATCCCGTTTCGCCGGCCGCCCCCAAGTGCGGGCGGCCCCGGACGTACGGTCGCGGACGAACAGTCGCGGACGCCAGCGAACAGCGCCAAGCCCGCTTTCGGCGCGTGTTCCTCACCGCAGTCCACGTGGAAACGGACGCCAGTGAACGAAGTTGAACCCCCGCGAACAGACTGTCAGCGGTCTTCGCAGGCCCACGTGAGACCGCAAGTGAGACCAAGCCTGAGAAACGCCGGCCCGCACCGAAGAGGCTTGGGCCGACGTTTCCGCAGGTCAGCGGCGGTGGCGGTGGGATTTGAACCCACGGTGGAGTTACCCCCACACACGCTTTCGAGGCGTGCTCCTTAGGCCGCTCGGACACGCCACCGGGAGAGACCTTACCCGAGCCTCCGGCCCTCGAAGAAATCGACGAGCAGGGCCGCCGACTCCTCCGCTCGGACGCCCCCGACGACGTCCACGACGTGCGTCGCGAGCGGGTCCCGCGTCAGGTCCCAGACCGATCCGCACGCTCCCGCCTTGGGGTCCCAGGCACCGAAGACGACCCGCTCGACCCGCGCCGCCATCGCCGCGCCGGCACACATGACGCACGGCTCGAGCGTCACGACGAGCGTGCACCCGTCCAGCCGCCACGAGCCGAGCGCCTGCGCCGCCTCACGCAGCGCGACGACCTCGGCGTGGCCCGTCGGGTCACCCAGCTCCTCGCGCACGTTGCGACCACGCCCCACGACATCACCCGCGACGTCGACGACGAGCGCGCCGACGGGCACGTCCTGCGAGCCGACGGTCGCGGCTGCGAGGTCGAGCGCCTGGCCGACCCAGGCGGCATACGTCTCCGGGGCCGGGACGGAGCTCTTGCCGGGGGTCTCGGATCTCTTCGCCACGCGATAAGTTTCCACCCATGGACGTCCATGTCGCAGACCACCCGCTCATCGCCCACAAGCTGACCTACCTGCGCGACAAGCGGACCGACAGCCCGACCTTCCGGCGCCTCGCCGAGGAGCTCGTCACCCTGCTCGCCTACGAGGCCACGCGCGACGTCCGTGTCGAGCCGTTCGAGATCGAGACGCCGGTCGCGCCGACCACCGGCATCAAGCTCTCCAACCCCAAGCCGATCATCGTCCCGATCCTGCGCGCGGGGCTCGGCATGCTCGACGGCATGGTCAAGCTGCTCCCGAGCGCCGAGGTCGGATTCCTCGGCATGATCCGCAACGAGGAGACCCTCGAGGTCTCGACCTACGCGAACCGCCTGCCCGACGACCTCACCGGACGCCAGGTCTTCATCCTCGACCCGATGCTCGCCACCGGCGGCACGCTCGTCATGGCGATCGACTACCTCACGGCCAAGGGCGCCCGCGACATCACCGCCGTCTGCCTGCTCGCCGCGCCCGAGGGCATCCAGCACCTCGAGGACGAGCTCGCCGACAGCGACATCCCCGTCAAGGTCGTGCTCGGCACCATCGACGAGAAGCTCAACGAGAAGGGCTACATCGTGCCCGGGCTCGGTGACGCCGGCGACCGCCTCTACGGCGTCGTCTGAGCCGACACCCCTTGCGTATGCCGCCCGGTCAGGGCAGCGCGTCGCCCCACTCGGCGTCGCGCGCCCTGCGGTAGCGCTCCCCCGACTTCTTGGAGACGACCTCGCGACCCGCGGTCCCGTCGGGCCGGCAGACCTGGAACTCGACGAGTCCCTTGCGCTTCAACGGGTGTCGGAGGATGCGCCCCGAGATCTCCTCTGGGGTCGGAGGTTCCAGCACGCCGGGAGCGGCGGCCGCGACCCACGAGAACTTCTCGTCCTCGTAGGACAGCTCCGCCCCCTTGAGCCGACGATGCTCCGCGGACCGGCTCACCCGAGCCGCGAAGTGGCACCAGTCCCCTGGTGCGAGAGGGCATTCCATCGAATGCGGACACGGCCCGAGCAGGGTCCACCCGGCCGCGAGCAGGGCGGCTCGGACGCGGAGCACCCGGGCGTAGCCGTCGGGCGTCCCCGGCTCGGCGACGACGACGGCGCGGCCGCGGCGCATCGCCTCGGCGACGAGCCCGTCCTGCTGGGTCTCGTCGAGCTCGCTCAACACGTACGACACCGTCACGAGATCGGCGTCGAGCTCGGGCCAGGCGCCGGCGACACCGCGCCGGAACGTCGCGCCCGTCAGCGCGGGCGACGTCGCGTCGGCGACGAGGTCACGGCCGAGGGCCAGGGCGTCCTCCACCTGGTCGAGCACCGTGACCGACTCGAGCGAGTCGAAGGCGCCCGCGGCAGCCCACGCCGCCGCGCCCGTGCCGCCACCGAGGTCGAGCATCGAGCGCGGCGCCAGACCGCGGACGGCGAGGTCGACCATGACCCGCGACAGCGCCGCGTGCGTCGCCGGCATCCGGTAGGCGGCATACGCGGCCACGTGCACCCGCGAGGCGAGGATCGGCGCCGACGCAGGGGCGACCGACCGGTAGCGCGACACGAGCGCCTCGGTCGCCCGGGTCAGCTCGCGTCCGTCGACCCCACGCGCGGCGCGGCTCAGAGCGGCGCGCAGCTCGGCGGCATACGCTGGCGTTCGCGACACTCGTGGAGGATAGCGGCGACGTGGAGGTCAAGCCGACACGCGGGCGCCGGTGCCGCACCCCACCAGTCACGTACGGCACACTGGTCCCACCCCTGTGCCGTGGGGCTGTCAGGGCAGCGCCAGCACCTTCCCTCCAAGGAGCGACACACCATGGGCCCCAAGGCCAAGAAGATCATCCTGATCATCGTGCTCGCGTTCTTCGTCTACGCCGTGTTCACGTCCCCCGACAAGGCTGCCGACATCGTCAGCAACATCTGGGGCGTCCTCGTCGACGGCTTCAACGCGATCCTCAGGTTCTTCAACTCCTTGCTCAACCGCTGAAGCGAGCACACTGAGCTCATGGCCTTGATGCGGAGCACGGAGGTGCCGGCGGGACTGGCGCCGATCCTGCTCCCGGGCGAGCGACTCGTCACCGCGGTGCGTGCGCACTGGGGCAAGCTCGCCGAGCCTGTCGTGACGATGCTCCTGGGACTCACCGCTGCCGTGTGGGTCGACTCCAACGTCACCAAGGCCACGCAGGCCGTCGGCACCATCTTCTGGTGGCTCTTCTTCGTGCTGCTCGCCCGCCTCCTGTGGTGCCTGCTCGACTGGAGCCACAACTGGTTCGTGGCCACCGACAAGCGGCTGCTGCTGCGCTACGGTCTCATCTCCCACAAGGTCGCGATGATGCCGTTGCTCAAGGTCACCGACATGAGCTATGTCCGCTCCATCCCCGGCCAGTTCCTCGGCTACGGCAAGTTCGTCCTCGAGAGCGCGGGCCAGGACCAGGCCCTCCGCGAGGTCAAGTGGGTGCCCAACCCCGACCAGACCTACCGCGACATCTGCGCCGAGATCTTCCACATCGTCCCGCCACCCGGCGACGAGGACTTCGAGGAGATCGACGACGAGTTCCCTGACGACACAGGGCAGCCCGGCGGTCAGATACCGCCCGTGAGCCCGATCGCCCCAGGTGGCGGCACGGCATATCCCGACGTCCACCGCACCCACAACCCGATCCAGGACCGTCTCGACTCCTACTCGCGGGCCGTCCCGATCCAGCGGCCGTCCGGCGAGAGCGAGACCGTCTACGAGAGCGACGACCGCAAGCGTCGCCGGCGCGGCGCTGACACCGGCCCGATCTGGCCGCGCTCCGACGACTGAGCAGCTCCAGCAAGATCGTCCTCCGAGTGAGCGGAATCCGGTCGGGGCGGGTACCACTGGGTAGTCGCGGCATCCCCCGCGGCGCGCGGCCAACGACGCCCGGGCAGGACTCGCAGGCGGTCGCGCTCCCCGCTAGTTTGTGATGATCCGCCCGTCACCGACCGCTCGGAGGTCAGCATGAGCGTGTTCCGCACCAAGTCGGTCGAGGCCTCGATGGCCTCGTCCGAAGAGGCCGACCACAAGCTGAAGAGGACACTCAGCGCCCTTGACCTCACGGTCTTCGGCATCGGTGTCATCATCGGCGCCGGCATCTTCACGCTGACCGGCAGAGCCGCCAAGGACTACGCCGGTCCGTCCATCGCACTGTCGTTCGTCATCGGTGCGATCGTCTGCGGCCTCGCCGCTCTCTGCTACGCCGAGTTCGCGTCGACGGTTCCCGTCTCCGGTTCGGCCTACACCTTCTCCTACGCGACGCTCGGCGAGCTCGTCGCGTGGATCATCGGCTGGGACCTGCTTCTCGAGCTCATGCTCGGGGCGAGCGTCGTCGCCCAGGGGTGGTCGCAGTACTTCGTGACCTTCCTGGAGCAGCTGGGAGTGACCTGGCCAGAATCGGTCGGGCCGGGGTCGCATTTCGATCTGCCGGCCTTCCTGCTCATCGCCGGCCTGACGCTGCTCATCGCCTGGGGCATCAAGGAGTCGCTGCGCGTCAACCTCGTGCTCGTCGGCGTCAAGCTCTTCATCGTGCTCTTCGTCATCTTCGCGGGCATCCAGTTCATCAACCGCGACAACTGGTCGCCGTTCATCCCGCCGTCCCAGCCGGGCAAGGCCGCAGAGGGCCTGACGACGCCGCTGCTCCAGGTCATCACCGGCATGACTCCCGCGACGTACGGCGTCATGGGCATCATGGCCGGCGCCGCCATCGTCTTCTTCGCCTACATCGGCTTCGACGTCGTCGCGACGACGGCCGAAGAGGCCAAGAACCCGCAGCGTGACCTGCCCCGTGGCATCCTCGGCTCGCTCGCCATCTGCACCCTGCTCTACGTCGCCGTCACGCTCGTCATCACCGGCATGCAGAACTACAAGGACATCGACCCCGATGCGGCGCTCGCCACGGCGTTCAAGTCCGTGGGCAAGGAAGGCTACGCCACGCTCATCTCGGCCGGCGCCGTCGCCGGCCTCACCACAGTGGTCATGACCCTCATCATCGGCGCGACCCGCGTCACGTTCGCGATGAGCCGTGACCGCCTGATCCCGGCCGGACTGGGCCGGACCAACCCGCGCACGAGCACCCCGGTCAGGCTCACGCTCATCATCGGCACCGTCGTCGCCCTCATCGCCTCGCTGACCCCCATCGGCAAGCTCGAGGAGATGGTCAACATCGGCACGTTGACCGCCTTCATGCTCGTCTCGCTCGCCGTCCCGATCCTGCGCAAGCGGCGCCCCGACCTCAAGCGCTCGTTCAAGGTGCCCGGCAACCCGGTGGTGCCGTGGCTGTCCGCGGCCGCCTGCTTCTACCTCGTGCTCAACCTCTCGGTCGAGACGTGGATCCGGTTCGTCATCTGGATGCTGCTGGGCTTCCTCATCTACTTCCTCTACTCCCGCCACCACAGCAAGCTGGCAACGGGCGAGGAGGAGGAAGGCCGCCGAGCAGCCCCCGAGGTCCTCAGCGAACGCTGACCTCGCCCCACCTCGGCCCCACCTCGGCCCCACCTCGCCCCACCTCTCCCACCGAACGCGGCGTTCGGTCTCGAACTCACTGTTAGAACAGAGCTTTCGAGACCGAACGCCGCGTTCGGTCTGTGGGGGGGTGAGTTGTCCACAGGCCCTTGGCAGGCAGATCGCGTATGCCGCCACGATGGGCCCCATGAACCTGCACCATCTCGCTCCTTCCGGGGTCTTCTCCGCCGCAGCAGCGCGCATGAGCGGGATCAGCGGCGCTCTGCTGCGGAGTCTGGTCGCGCGCGGCGAGTGCCACCCGCTCCATCGAGGCTGGTACTCCGTGCAGCGGCCGACCAGCGACAAGCACCGCCACCGGCTGCGTGTGACGGCCCTGCTCGAGGAGTACGCGGGTCTGGTGATGGCCTCCCACGCCTCGGCTGTGGCGGTGCTGGACCTGCCGGACGAGGGCATCGACTGGGGGACGGTGCACCTCATGTGGCGAGACCCCGAACGCCCCTTTCGTGCCTTCAGCCGCGTCCACATCCACGAGCTCGTCGAGCACCCGCGACTGCATCACCGAGGCCAAACGGTCGACCTCGGCCTGGCTGCCGTCCAGGTCGGGCTGCACAGCCAGATCGGCATGCTGGTCGTCGCCGACCACTGTCTGCGCAAGGGGTTGACGACGAGCGAGTCCCTCACTGCGGCGGCTCGGAGCCTACGCGGCCACCGCGGTGTCACACGTGCCAAGGCGGCCGTCTCGTGGTGCGACTCGAGACACGAGTCGCCGGGCGAGACGCTGACCGCCCACGTGCTTCGAGGGCTGGGCTATGCCTTCACTCCCCAGCTCGAGATCGCCCGGCGCGAGCACCCCGGACGGTCCTTCTACGCCGACTTCCACCTCGATGGCACCAACGTCCTGGTCGAGTTCGACGGGAAGGTGAAGTACGACCCCGAGACGAATCCTGACGCCGCGAGAGCCAACTTCGACGAGAAGCTCCGAGAGGACGAGCTGCGCCGTCTCGGGTTCGTCGTCGTCCGCCTCACCCGGGCGGACCTGGCGCGCCCCGCCCTCGTGAGGACCCGCATCGAGGCCGCGATCCGCGACTCCCGACCCGCCCGGCCCGATCTCCCCCTGGCCTGAGCCCGTCTCCTCTGAGCTCCCTCCCTGTGACCGAACGCAGCGTTCGGTCACGAATTCGCTGTTAGAGCACTGAGTTCGCGACCGAACGCTGCGTTCGGTGGGGAAGGGGATGGGTCAGAGGGCCTTGATGATGTCTTCGACGCGTTCCTTGGCGTCGCCGAAGAGCATCGCCGAGTTGTCGCGGAAGAAGAGCGGGTTCTGGACTCCGGCGTAGCCGGCGTTCATCGAGCGCTTGAAGACGACGACGTCCTTGGCGTTCCACACCTGCAGGACCGGCATCCCGGCGATCGGTGACGTGGGGTCCTCGGCGGCCGCCGGGTTGACGGTGTCGTTGGCGCCGATGACGAGCACGACGTCGGTGTCCGGGAAGTCGTCGTTGACCTCGTCCATCTCGAGGACGATGTCGTACGGCACGCGAGCCTCGGCGAGCAGCACGTTCATGTGGCCGGGCAGGCGGCCGGCCACCGGGTGGATGCCGAACCGGACGTCCACGCCGCGCTCCCGGAGCTTGGCCGTCAGCTCGGCGACGGGGTACTGCGCCTGTGCGACCGCCATGCCGTAGCCGGGCGTGATGACGACCGACGACGCGTTCTTGAGCAGGTCGGCGACTTCTGATGCGTTCGTCTCACGGTGGTCCCCGTAGTCGACGTCAGAGTCGAAGACCGCCCCGTCGGAGCCGAACCCGCCGGCGATGACCGAGACGAACGACCGGTTCATGGCCTTGCACATGATGTACGAGAGGTAGGCACCCGACGAGCCGACGAGCGCACCGGTGACGATGAGCAGGTCGTTGCCGAGCATGAACCCCGCGGCGGCGGCGGCCCAGCCCGAGTAGCTGTTGAGCATCGACACGACGACGGGCATGTCACCGCCGCCGATGGAGGCGACGAGGTGCCAGCCGAACGCGAGCGCGATCGCCGTCATGACGAGGAGCGGCACGATCGAGTGGGCCGCCACGAACCACACGAGCAGCCCGGCGGACACGACGAGCGCGGCGAGGTTGAGCCAGTGGCGTGCCGGCAGCATCAGCGGCTTGCTCGAGATGCGCGCCGACAGCTTGAGGAACGCGACGATCGATCCGGTGAACGTCACGGCTCCGATGAAGACGCCGAGGAAGATCTCGACGAGATGGACGGCCTCACCCTCGACCCCGACGAGGTCGGACGTCGCGACGAACGTGTTGATGCCGACGAGAACCGCCGCGGCCCCGACGAACGAGTGCAGCATCGCGATGAGCTCGGGCATGCCGGTCATCTCGACCTTGCGCGCCCGGGCGATCCCGATCGCGGCACCGATGACCATGGCGACGGCGATGAGCAGCCAGGCCGACCACGCGGCATCGCGCAGGGAGAGCCAGAGCGTCGCGACGAGGGCGATGCCCATGCCGACCATGCCGAGGACGTTGCCGTCACGGGCGGTCTCGTGCTTCGAGAGGCCGGCTAGCGACATGATGAAGAGCAGCGCCGCGACGATGTATGCCGCCTGGATGAGTGCGGTGTCCATGTGCGGTCAGCCCTTCCGGAACATCGTCAGCATGCGGCGGGTCACGGTGAAGCCACCGAAGATGTTGATGCTGGCCAGGAGCGCAGCCACGAAGCCCAGCACCATGATCACGACACCCTTCGTGCCGCCCACCGACCCGGCCGAGCCGAGCTGGAGCAGCGCGCCGACGACGATGATGCCGCTGATCGCGTTGGTGACGGACATCAGAGGCGTGTGCAGGGCGTGGTGGACGTTGCCGATGACGTAGTAGCCGATGACGACGGCGAGCGCGAAGACGGTGAAGTGCCCGAGGAAGCTCGGCGGCGAGACGGCGGCCACCGCCCCGAAGACGACGGCTCCGATCGCCATCCCGGCGTACCTGCGGCGTGGGTCCTTCGGTGGCTCAGGCTCTTTCACGACCTTCGTCCCGGACGCCGTCTGGGCCACCGGGGCTGCTGCGCTCACCTGGATCGCGGGCGGCGGCCACAGCAGCTCACCGTCGCGGGCCACCGTCATGTTGCGCTGCACGACGTCGTCGAAGTCGAGGACGAGCTCGCCGTCCTTGCCCGGCGTCAGCAGCTTCATGAGGTTGACGAGGTTCGTGCCGTAGAGCTGGGAGGCCTGCGTGGGCAGCCGGGCCGCGAGGTCGGTGTAACCGATGATCGTCACCCCGTTGTCGGTGACGACCATCTCGTCGGCGACGGCGCCCTCGACGTTGCCGCCGTTGGCTGCGGCCATGTCGACGATGACCGAGCCGGGCTTCATCGACGCCACCATCTCGCCGGTGATGAGCCGCGGCGCCGGGCGTCCGGGGATGAGCGCCGTCGTGACGATGATGTCGACGTCGGGCGCCTGGGCGGCATACAGCTCAGCGGCCCGTCGGTTGTACTCCTCGCCCATCTCCTTGGCGTAGCCGTCGCTCGACGCGGCAGCGGCGTCGACCTCGGGCATCTGGACGGCGAGGAAGTCGGCGCCCATCGACTCGACCTGCTCGGCCACCTCGGCGCGGGCGTCGGTCGCGCGGACGATCGCCCCGAGCGAGCGGGCCGTGCCGATCGCGGCGAGGCCCGCCACGCCGGCCCCAGCGACGAGCACCTTGGCGGGCGGCACCTTGCCGGCCGCCGTGACCTGCCCGGTGAAGAAGGAGCCGAACTCGTGGGCGGCCTCGACGACGGCGCGGTAGCCGGCGATGTTGGCCATCGACGACAGGACGTCGAGCGACTGGGCCCGGCTGATGCGCGGCACCGCGTCCATCGCCATGGCGGTGACGCCCGCGGCGCGCAGCCTCTCGACGAGGTCGGGGCTGATGGCCGGCGCCATGAGCGAGACGAGGACGGTACCGGGGCGGAGCCGCGCGATGTCCTCGTCCGAGGGCGCGTTGACCTGGTGGACGATCGGCGAGCCCCACGCCTCCTCGGCCGTGACGACGCGAGCGCCGGCGGCGGCATACGCCTCGTCGGAGAAGCTCGCCCGCTCCCCCGCCCCGCTCTCGACGGCGACGTCGTAACCGAGTCCGACGAGCTGTTCGACGGTCTTGGGCGTCGCGGCGACACGTGTCTCGCGGGCACGGGTCTCACGGGGGACACCGATCTGCACGCTGGGCTCCTTCGCGCGGAGGGCTGGTGGGCACTGGTTCACGAACCTAGAGCACGACCCACGGGTAGCGGCAGGTCTGCCGGGCACGTCACACAAATGACACGCGACCGGACCCGAACGTCTCTGATCGTGGGCAGACAGAGGGTCGGCGAGGCTGCCCCGGTGAGCTCGACGTGAACCCGGACGGTCAGTGCGACGGCGCCCGACGACCGAGGCTGAACACCTCGGGCGGCGGCTTCTGGTCGGACTCGAGCCGTCGGTAGGCGCTCGGCGTGGTCCCCACCTCCGCGAGGAACTGCCGGTTGAAGTTGGCCATGTTGTGGTAGCCGCTCATCTCGGCGACCTGGGCCACGGAGTGGTCGGTCGTGTCGAGCAGGCGTCGGGAGTAGGCGATCCGCAGCTTCTTGACCATGCTCGAGAAGGTCATGCCGGTCGCGGACTTGAAGTACTTCGAGAACGTCGGCTCCGACATGTACGCGAGGCGTGCGGCCGTCGACAGCCGGATGTCGCCCGTCAGGTTGTCGGAGATGTAGCTGAGCCCCGCCTCGCCGGCGTCGCGCGACGCCGCGTCGGTCGGTCGGCCCATCCACTCGCTCGCCACGAGGTCGTACTCCTCGGGCGGGGCGTGCGCGAAGAGCGCGAGGAGCTTGAAGAGGTGGCCGAGCTGCTCGACGCCCTGGCTGTGCACGCAGGCGAGGATCGTCTCGGCGGCCCGCCAGGCCGTGGCACCGGAGAAGACGATCCCGCGGGTCGAGCGCTGGAGCACCTCCGTCACCTCGGCCAGCTCCGGCAGGTGCTCCATCGCCGCGTGGATCCACTCGTCGCTGAACTGGATGACCGCGTCGCGGTCGACCGCCACCTGCCCCTCCGCGAGGTCGCTGACCCAGTCGTGCGGCAGGTTCGGGCCGATCAGGCTGACGTGACCCGGCGCGAAGGTGCCGATGTGGTCGCCGGCGATGAAGCTGCCACGCGTCTTGGTGATGAGGTGGATCTCGTACTCGGGATGGAAGCCCCAGCCGCAGATCTCGCTCGGGAAGTCGTGCGTCAGCACCCGTGCCGAGGCCTGCGGGTGGTGCGGGATGTACTCCCGCCGGACCGGCTGCCCCAGGATCGGGCCCGACGGTACGGAACGCATCGACTCGACGTCGGTCGTGCGGGAAGCGCCATCCGAAGACTGGCCGGATCGATACGAAATCTTCGTCTCCTTCGCCGCGCTGGACAGCACCGTCGCCGTCCCGTGCGGGGCTGCGACCGATTCGTCACCTGCAGCTCCCACCCGTACGCAAAATCGTATCAACGACAGGGGGCTCATGGTGCTTGTTGCCCCGACTCGCGCGTCGTTACCGTTCCGGCAAGTTCCCGTCAAGAAACGAAGCGGAGATCGCCGCAGGGCCAGGTGGAACCGGCCGACGGAAACGAGGAATGCCTACCAAAGGAGTTAGGAATGCTTGCGAACAAGCGCATGCTCGCGCTGGGGACGGGCGCGGTGGCGGTCGCCATGACGGTGGCTGCCTGTTCGTCCGGGGCAGTGCAGTCCGGCAACGGGTCCACGGGCGCCGCCGGAGGCGCCGTCACCCTCAAGGTGGCCACCGTGAACAACGGCCAGATGAAGGACATGGAGAAGCTCAAGTCCGAGTACGAGAAGGCGAACCCCGGCGTCACGGTCAACTTCCAGGTCATGGAGGAGGGCGACCTCCGCGCCGCCGTGACGGCGGACGTCGCGAGCGGCGCCGGCCAGTACGACATCGTCACCATCGGCGCCTACGAGACGCCGCAGTGGGGCGCCAACGGTTGGCTCGTCGACCTCACCCCGGAGCTCCAGTCCGACTCGTCGTACGACGTCAATGACCTGCTTCCCCCGGTCCGCGACGTCAACACCTTCGACAACAAGCTCTTCGCCGTCCCGTTCTACGGGGAGTCCTCGATCCTCATGTACAACAAGGAGGTCATGGACAAGGCCGGGGTCACGATCCCGCAGAACCCCACGTGGCAGCAGGTCGCGGACGCGGCCAAGAAGGTCAACACCGCCGACATGGCCGGGATCTGCATGCGCGGCAAGCCCGGCTGGGGAGACCTCTTCGCCCCGCTGACCACCGTCGTGCAGACCTTCGGGGGCAACTGGTACGACAGCAGCTGGAAGGCCACCGTCGACACCCCGGAGTGGAAGCAGGCGGTCAGCTTCTACAAGACCATGCTCGACCAGTCCGGCGAGAAGGACCCCGTCTCCTACAGCTTCAACGAGTGCCTCACGGCCCTCAAGGAGGGAAAGGCCGCGATGTGGGCCGACGCCTCCGTCGCCGCGTCGATGCTCGAGGCGGCCGACTCACCCGTCAAGGGCAAGATGGGCTACGCGCACATGCCGGTCGACAAGACCAAGGAGTCCGGCTGGCTCTGGAGCTGGAACCTTGCGATCCCGACGTCGACCAAGCAGAAGGACGCGGCGGTCAAGTTCGTCAAGTGGGCCACGAGCAAGGACTACATCAAGCTCGTCGGCACGAAGATCGGCTGGTCCAACGTCCCGCCGGGCTCGCGGACCTCGACGTACGACATCCCCGAGTACAAGGACGCGGCCAAGGCGTACGCACCCATCACGCTCGACGTCATGAGCTCGGTCAACCCGAAGCAGCCGGGCGTCAACCCGCAGGGCTGGGTCGGCATCCAGTACGTCTCGATCCCCGAGTTCCAGGACGTCGGCAACCAGTGCGCCCAGCTCGTCGCGGACTACCTGGCGAACCGCGGCACGATCGACGACGCGCTCAGCAAGTGCCAGTCCATCGCCCAGGCTGCGGGCGACAAGCACAAGAAGTGACCTCCTGTTGACGAACAGGTGACACGTGGTGCCGGGCCCGGCACGCCCCGGGCCCGGCACCACACCCCCTCCAACCCGCAGTCGCACGAGCCGCACAAGGGAGTGCCGACATGACGACGACCACCACCACGCAACCATCCGAGCTCGAGGACGTCCGGGCCAGCACCGCGACCGACAAGCGGCGCGTGCAGCGGACGGAGCTCTGGCGCAACCGGGGACTGCTGCTCCCGGCCGTCATCTTCCTCATCCTGCTGACGCAGATCCCGTTCCTGACCACCATCGGGTTCTCACTGACGAAGTGGAACCTGCTCTACCCCAACGACCGTGCGTTCGCCGGGTTCGACAACTACACGAGCGCACTCACCTCGGGCGACCTGTGGCCCTCGATCCGCGCCACGGTGCTCATCACGGCCTTCTCGGTCACCCTGGCGGTCCTCTTCGGCCTGCTCTTCGCCGTCCTGCTCGACCGCCCGTTCCGCGGTCGCGCCCTCGCCCGGACCCTGATGATCACGCCCTTCCTCATCATGCCGGCGGCGGCCTCGCTCATCTGGAAGTACTCGATGTTCGACACCAACATCGGGATGCTCAACTGGGTCTTCCGGACCCTGCACCTGCCGGTCGTCGCCTGGAGCACCGAGCACCCGATGGCCACGGTGGTCATCGTGCTGACGTGGCAGTTCACGCCGTTCATGATGCTCATCCTGCTGGCCGGTCTCCAGGGCCAGGACAAGGGCATCCTCGAAGCCGCCCAGGTCGACGGGGCCGGCACCTGGCGGACCTTCACCTGGATCACGCTGCCCCACCTACGGATGTACATCGAGATCGGGGTGCTCCTCGGCTCGGTCATCATCCTGCAGGTCTTCGACCCGATCGCGATCCTCACCAAGGGGACCGGCGGCACGAAGACCCTCGCCTATCTCCTCTACGAGCGGGCCTTCATCGGGCTCGACGTCGGGCAGGCAGCGGCATACGGCGTCGTGACCGTCGTCCTCACGATCATCGTCGCGACCATCGCTCTCAAGAGCGTCTTCAAGGTCTTCATGGCAGGAGGAAGCCGATGAACGGCTCAGGCAGCACCACGAGGTCGAAGACATCGGCCCGAGGAGCCCTCACGACGCTCGTCACGTGGATCCTCGTGCTCATCTTCTTCTTCCCCGTCTTCTGGATGGTCCTCAACGGGTTCAAGCCGGAGTCGCTCGCGTCGTCCGTCAACCCGACGTTCATCTTCAAACCCGTCACGGAGGGCTACCAGCTCGCGATGGACCGCGGGATGGCCGGCTACCTCCAGAACTCGCTGACCGCCGCTGTCATCGCGACGATCATCTCGGTGGTGCTCGCGATCCCCGCCGCGTACGCCCTGTCGATCCGGCGGGTCAAGAACGTCGAGAACTCGCTCTCGTTCTTCATCTCGACCCGGTTCATGCCGCTCGCCGCGATCGTGCTGCCGCTCTTCATGATCTTCAAGACCGTCGGGCTGCTCGACAACATCTACATGCTCGCCATCGTCTACGGCGCCATGAACCTGCCCGTGACGGTGTGGATGATGCGCTCGTTCTTCCTCGAGGTGCCCTACGAGATCATCGAGGCGGCCCGGGTCGACGGGGCCGGCATGTTCCGTGAGATCGTGCGGATCGTCCTGCCGCTCGTCCTCCCCGGGGTCGCGGCCGCAGCGCTCATCAGCTTCATCTTCGCGTGGAACGAGTACTTCCTCGCCCTGCTGCTGACGAGCTCGGCCGCCCGCACGACGCCGCCCTTCCTCGGCAGCTTCGTCGACGGCCGAGGACAGTTCCTCGCCGTCCTGTCCGCCGCAGCGACCATCGCGGCGCTCCCCGTCATCATCGCGGGCTGGGCGGCCCAGAAGCAGCTCGTCCGCGGCCTGTCGATGGGGGCGATCAAGTGACCGGCACCAGCACCACGCCCGGTCCCGTCACGCTCCCCGCGGTCGACCGTGGACGGAGCCTCGAGGACTCGGTCGTCGTCGTCACCGGTGCCGGCGGTGGCATCGGTGGCGCGATCGCCCGGATCGTCCTCGAAGCGGGCGGTCGCGTCGTCGCCGGTGACCTCCGGCCCGAGGCCCTCAGCTCGCTCCGCGACGCCTGGGGCGAGGAGCGGCTGGCCGTCGGCCTCGGCGACGTCCGGGACGAGAGCACCGCCGACGCGCTCGTCGCCGCGGGAGTCCAGGCCTTCGGTCGGGTCGACTCCGTCGTCGCCAACGCCGCCGTCGGCTTCTACGGCGGGATCCTCGACTACTCGGCCGAGCAGGCCTCGCTCATGGTCGACGTCAACGTCAAGGGCACCGTGTGGCTGGCGCGGGCGGCCGTGCGCCAGTTCCGCGCCCAGGGCGGAGGTGGTGACATCGTCATCATCGGCTCGGTCGCCGGACTCCTCATCGGGGGCGGCAAGGAGGCGGTCTACTCCGCCACCAAGGCTGCGCAGATCAACCTCGGCTACGCCCTCGACCGCGAGCTGCGCTCGGAGGGGATCCGCACGACGACCATCGCACCGGCCGGCGTCAACACCCCCTTCGCCGCCGCCGACGGACGCTTCGGCGACCGCGACCCGTCCGAGGGCGACTTCATGGAACCGGAGGACATCGCCCAGGCCGTCGTCTACACCCTCCGGCAGCCACGACGGATGCGCACCGAGCTGTGGACGATGTGGAGCCTGTCCGAGACGCACTGACGACCGTCAGCCGCGCGTCGAGGACGACCGGCTCCCCCCGTGTCCGGCCACCCCGCCGCCGACGACATCCCTTTCCTCCGAGAGGACCCAGACGACCATGACCACCACGCCCGCCACCTCGCCCCCGCGGCCCACGACTCTCGCGAGCGCGACGCTCGACGCACTCCCCGCCGCGGTGGGCCGACCCACCTACGACCGGACGGCCGTCACCGCGAGCATCGTCCACTTCGGCGTCGGCGGCTTCCACCGTGCCCACGAGGCGATGTATGTCGACCGGCTCATGGAGCTGGGCGTCCCCGGAGCCCTGGACTGGGGCATCTGCGGCGTCGGGGCCCTCCCCCACGACCGGCGCATCGTCGACACCCTCACGGCGCAGGACGGCCTCTACACCCTCGTCGTCAAGCACCCGGACGGCCACCGGGAGCCGCGCGTCGTCGGGAGCCTCGTCGAGCTCGTGTTCGCACCGGACGACCCGCAAGCCGTCGTCGACCGGCTGGCCCACCCCCGGACGCGGATCGTGTCGCTGACCATCACCGAGGGTGGCTACCTCGTCAACCAGGTCACGGGCGAGTTCGACGCCGCCGACCCGGCGATCCGGGCGGACCTCGAGGACGGCGCCGTCCCGCGCACCGTCTTCGGCTACGTCGTCGCGGGTCTCGCGGCCCGCCGCGACGCGGGGCAGGAGCCCTTCACCGTCATGTCGTGCGACAACCTGCCGGGGAACGGTGACGTCGCGCGGACGATGATGACGGCATACGCCCGCCTCAAGGACCCCGCGCTCGCGGACTGGATGGACGAGCACGTCTCCTTCCCCAACGGCATGGTCGACCGCATCACACCCGTCACGGTGCAGGACGACATCGACCGCCTCGTCGAGGAGTTCGGGGTCGAGGACGGGTGGCCCGTCGTGTGCGAGCCGTTCACGCAGTGGGTCCTCGAGGACCACTTCACCCAGGGGCGTCCTCCCCTCGAAGCGGCCGGCGTGCAGCTCGTCGAGGACGTCGTGCCCTACGAGCTGATGAAGCTTCGCCTGCTCAACGCGAGCCACCAGGCCCTCTGCTACCTCGGCTACCTGTCCGGCTACCGCTACGCCCACGAGGTCTGCCAGGACCCCCTCTTCGTCGACTTCCTGCTCGGCTACATGGAGCACGAGGGCAGTCCGACGCTCCCCGACGTGCCAGGGGTCGACCTCGACGCCTACCGGCACGAGCTCATCGCGCGCTTCGCCAACCCGGAGGTGCGTGACACGCTGGCACGCCTCTGCGCCGAGAGCTCGGACCGCATCCCGAAATGGCTCGTCCCCGTCATCAGGCGCAACCTCGAGACGGGCGGGCAGATCGACAGCTCCGCGCTCGTCGTCGCCTCGTGGGCGCGCTACGCGGAGGGCGTCGACGAGCAGGGCGAGCCGATCGAGGTCGTCGACCGCGTCAAGGACCGGGTCATGGCCGCAGCCGCGCAGCAGGGCACCGACCCGCTCGCCTTCCTCCGCGACCGGGACCTCTTCGGCGACCTCGTCGACGACGAGCGGTTCACCTCGGTGTTCACGCGAGCCCTGTCGGCCTTGCACACCAAGGGCGCTCGGGAGACCCTGCAGTCATGGACCGGGCGGAGCAGCACGACGTGACCGATGGACGCACCCTCGTGGCGGGGGTCGACAGCTCGACCCAGTCGACGAAGATCGTCGTCTGCGACGCCGAGACGGGGCAGGTCGTGCGCACGGCCCGGGCCCCTCATCCCGACGGCACCGAGGTGCACCCGGACCGGTGGTGGGAGGCCTACGAGCACGCGTGCGGCGACGGCGTCCTCGACGGGGTGACCGCCATCGCCGTCGGTGGCCAGCAGCACGGCATGGTGACGCTCGACGAGGACGACACCGTCGTGCGGGACGCCCTGCTGTGGAACGACACCCGCAGCGCGGGGGCAGCCCGCGACCTCACGACCGAGCTCGGCGGCGTCAGTGCGTGGGTCGACGCCGTCGGCCTCGTCCCCGTCGCGAGCTTTACGGTCACGAAGCTGCGATGGCTCGCAGAGCACGAGCCCGACCACGCTGCACGGGTGGCCAGGGTGGTCCTCCCCCACGACTGGCTCACCGGCCGGATCCTCCAACAGGGCAACGGTTTCGAGCGCTGGAGCACGGACCGCGGGGACGCGTCCGGCACGGGCTACTGGTCGGCCGCCGACGGTGACTACCGGCTCGACCTGCTCGACCGGGCGTTCGGCCGGACCCTCGAGGTCCCCGAGGTGCTCTCTCCCGCCCAGGCTGCCGGCCGCACGGCCGACGGCCTGCTCGTCGCCGCCGGCACGGGCGACAACATGGGTGCCGCTCTCGGCCTGACTCTCCACCCCGGTGACGTCGTCGTCTCGCTCGGCACGAGCGGCACCGTCTTCACGCCGCACGGCTCGGCGATCCGCGACGAGACCGGTGCCATCGCCGGCTTCGCCGATGCGACCGGTCACCACCTCCCGCTCATGTGCACCCTCAATGCGGCCCGCGTGCTGACCGCGGCCGCATCGATGCTCGGTGTGGACCTCGCAGAGCTCGACCGTCTTGCGCTGCAGGCGATCCCGGGCGCGGGTGGCCTGACCCTCCTGCCCTACCTCGACGGCGAGCGCACCCCTGACCTCCCCGAGTCGACCGGCACTCTGAGCGGACTCACCCGCACGAACGCGGCACCCGAGAACCTCGCCCGGGCCGCGGTCGAGGGGATGCTGTGCAACCTCGTCGCGGGGGTCGACGCCCTGCGCGACCACGACGTCGAGGTCGGACGCATCCTGCTCATCGGCGGAGCGGCCGCGTCACGTGCCGTCCGCGAGATCGCGCCGGGCCTCTTCCGCGCCCCGGTCGTCGTGCCGGCACCAGCCGAGTACGTCGGCGTCGGCGCCGCGCGCCAAGCCGCGTGGGCCCTTTCGGGAGAGGCGGACCCACCGACGTGGGCCCTCGCGATCGACTCGGAGTATGCCGTCCCGAGGAGTGACGAGCAGGCGCACGCCGACGTCGTGGCGCGCTACCAGGACCTCGTGTCCCGTACCCACCGGGTCTGAGCCACCAGCGCTCGGGACGCGAGCGGCATACGCCCTCATGCCTCGCGGAGGCTCGGCGCGACGGCCGAGCCTTCGGGGGGCGCCTACGGGTGGTGCCGTGACAGGACGGCGAACCCAGCCGTCAGGCGAGGGCCTTCGCCTTGAGGGCAGCGAACTCATCGGCGGAGATGGTGCCCGCGTCGAGCAGCTCCTTCGCCTTCGCGATCTGCTCCGGTGCCGAGGTGCTCGAGGCCCCAGCGACGGAACGGACGTAGTCCTCCTGCGCCTGGCGGGCCTCAGCGTACTTCTGCGTCGAACGCTCGTTCATGCCGCGGCCGCGGACGATGAGGTAGACGATCGCGGTGATGAAGGTGAAGAAGACGAGGCACACGACCCACAGCGCCTTCATCCCGCCGGAGACCTGGGGGTCGCGGAACAGGTCGGCCACGATCGAGAACAGCACCAGGAGGTAGGTCGCGAACGCGAAGAAGATGACGATGAACCAGACGATGTCCCAGAACGACATGGGGCGACCTTTCTCGGAGGGCAGCACGGAAGCGGTGCTCACCCCCATGGTCGTGACGCGCGGCCACCCTCGGCATCATCCACACGGGGTGACCGCGCGGCCCGGCGCCTCAGCGGTACTCAGGGTTGTGCCAGCCGAAGTGCTCGCCGGCGTTCCAGGCCGACCGCAGGTTGCCGTAGGCCGGCACGCCCCCCGCGTCGTGGAGCATCCTCGCGAGGTGCATGAGGTTCCACGTCATGAAGGTCGTGTTGCGGTTGGTGAAGTCGTTCTCTGGGCCACCGCTGCCGGGGTCGAGATAGCTCGGCCCCGGACCGGCCTCGCCGATCCAGCCGGCGTCGGCGTTGGGCGGGATCGTGTAGCCGACGTGCTGGAGGCTGTAGAGCACGTTCTGGGCGCAGTGCTTGATCCCGTCCTCGTTGCCGGTGATGAGGCAGCCGGCGACCCTGCCGTAGAAGAGGTACTGCCCCTGGTCGTTGAGCATCCCGCTCAACGAGTAGATGCGCTCGATGAAGCGCTTCGTGACGCTCGAGTTGTCCCCGAGCCAGATGGGGCCGGCGACGACGAGGATCTGGCTGTCGAGGATGCCGGGGTACAGGTCGGGCCACGCGTCGCTCTCCCAGCCGTGCTCGCGCATGTCGGGGTAGACGCCCGTGGCGACGTCGTGGTCGACGAGGCGGATCTCGTCGACGGTGACCCCGTGCTCGCGCATGATGGAGACGCTCGCGTCGACGAGCCCCTGAGTGTGGCTCGGCTCGGGGCTCTTCTTCAGCGTGCAGTTGACGTAGGTGGCCTTGAGGCCGGTGAAGTCCCAGTCGGTCATGGAGTCGACTGTCCTCCGACGCGGCCCGCCGCCGCAATGGCCCGGATGTGACGAGGTGCTGACGTCCTCGCGGTCGTCAGCACCTCGTCGGTCACGTCTCAGGACGTCGGGTGGTCAGCGACGCGTGAAGCCCATGACCTTGCGGATGAGCAGGATGCCGACGACGCCGCCGGCGGCCCCGAAGACGCCGCCGAGGGCCTCGTACGTCAGGCCCGTCTGCAGCGTGGAGACGAGGGAGTCGAGGGAGTCGGGCTGCTCGATCCCTCGCTGCGCGGCGCGGCCGAGCATCGCGAGGACGAGGTTGACGGCGAGCACGACCCAGAGGGCGATGATCAGCGGCGGGGTCGTCGACGGACGATCGTGGCGGGTGCGCGGGTTCGCGTGCTCGGTACCCCAGAGGACGTCGCGCAGGGCCAGTGGGCCCAGGACGACGTTGGCGAAGGGGATGAACCAGCCGCCGATGGCCATGCCGGCGCCACGCGTGTAGAGCGCGTGGTCGGACCGGTCGGAGGTCCAGACCCGGTGGAGCCAGACGAGCATGACGATGCCGGCCAGCCCGGCGAGGGCGAGGATCGGCAGGTAGAGGGCATCGGCGCTCTCGGCCTCGCTGACGACGGCGTCGAAGTCACCGTCGCTGAGCAGCCCCTTGATCCGGATGTCGAACCAGGCCAGGTAGAGGTTGGCGACGGCCGCGACCGCGAAGAGGGTCTGCGCGATGATGGCGAGCACGGCGGTGGACTGCTTCCACGGGCGCACCTTGACGGTCTTGGAGTTGGCGGTCAGGCCCGGCTCGGCGGTCGGCGCCGGCTGGGCCGGTCCGGTCGGCGCGGGCAGGTGGCCCTGCGGGGCGGTCGGGACGGGCGGCGCCGCGGCCGGGACCGGGGGTTCGTGAGGTGCAGCGGGTTGGGTCATGAGTGTTCTCCCCTGTCGATGAACGTGTGCGCCCGAAAACTACAGCAGCAGGCGCGCGGACAGGAGCGAAGAACGGGCGACCGCCGCGACCGGGCCGACACCGACCCGCCCTCGAAGGTCACATCTGCTCGGGGGACTCCAGTCCGAGCAGGTCGAGACCGGTCGTCATGACCCGGAAGACGAGCGCGCACAACGTCAGTCGCGACTCCTTGACCTCGTCGAGCTCGGCCTTGAGCACGGGACAGTTCTCGTAGAACGCCGAGAACGCCTGCGCCAGCTCGAAGAGGTAGCCGGCGAGCCGGTGCGGCTCGTAGGTGTCGCCGACCTCGGCGACGACGTCACCGAAACCGAGCAGGTGCGTCGCGAGGGCACGCTCGTGCGGCTCGCCGAGCAGGATCGGCGCGTGCTGGGCGGCCGGATCGAGCCCGATCTGACGGAAGATCGACCGGACGCGGGCGACGACGTACTGGAGGTAGGGCCCGGTGTTGCCGGTGAGCGCGACCATGCGGTCGAGGTCGAAGACGTACTCGCTGTCGTGCGCGACGGACAGGTCGGCGTACTTCACGGCGCCGATGCCGATCTGCCGGGCGATGGTGGCGCGCACGGTCTCGTCGAGGTCGGGCCGCGTGCCGTCGATGACGGTCCGGGCCTTGTCGACGGCTTCGTCGAGCAGGGCCATGAGCCGCAGCGGCTTGCCGGAGCGGGTCTTGAGGATCTTGCGGTCGTCGCCGAGCACGTTGCCGATCTGGACGTGGACGGGCACGACGTCGTCGGGCAGCCAGCCGGCCTTGCGCGCGGTGTCCCACACCATGTTGAGGTGCAGGGCCTGCGGGGCGCCGATGACGTAGAGCACCCGGTGCGCCTTGAGGTCCTCGACGCGGTGCTTGATCGTCGCGAGGTCGGTCGTGCCGTAGTTGTAGCCGCCGTCGCTCTTGCGGATGATGAGCGGCACCGGCTTGCCCTCACGGCCGGTGTAGCCGTCGAGGAAGACGCACAGGGCGCCGTCCGAGACGGTCGCGATGCCCTTGGCCTCGAGCTCGGCACAGAGGTCGGCGAGCACCTCGTTGTAGGTGGACTCGCCGGCGAGGTCGTCGTCGGTGAGCGTGATGCCGAGCGTCGAGTAGATCTTGTTGAAGTAGATCTTCGACAGGTCGACGAGCTCACGCCACAGGGCGAGGGTCTCGGGGTCGCCGGCCTGCAGGCTCACGACGCGCGTGCGGGCCCGGACGTTGAAGTCGCCCTCGCTGCCGGCCGGCTCGGCCTTGTCGGCGCGGTCGAACTTGACCCGGGCCGCCTGGTAGAAGGCGTTGGGGTCGGTGACGAGGAGGTCGGCCTCCTCGGAGTCTCGACCGACATCGAGCAGGTGCTCGATGAGCATGCCGAAGGGCGTGCCCCAGTCACCGATGTGGTTCTGCCGGATGACGTGGTGGCCGAGGTGCTCGAGGGTGCGGGCCAGGGAGTCGCCGACGACGGTCGTGCGCAGGTGCCCGACGTGCATCTCCTTGGCGACGTTGGGTGCGGAGTAGTCGATCGGGATGTTCTGCGTCGCCTGCAGCGCGACACCGCCCCGCTCGTCGGCCTCGACGTCCTGCAGCAGTCCGGCGATCCACGAGCTCGAGAAGGTGAGGTTGATGAAGCCGGGACCGCTCACCTCGACGGAGTCGCACACACCGTCGAGGTCGAGGGCGTCGACGATCCTGGCCGCGACCTCGCGCGGCGGCATCCCGACCTTCTTGGCCAGGGCGAGCGCTGCGTTGACCTGCACGTCGGCGAACTGCGACGGACGCAGCACCGGGTCGGCCTCGCGGAAGTCGTCACCGAGGGCGGCGGCGATCGCGGACTGGACCTTGGGCGTGAGCGCGACGAGCGGGGAAACCATGCCGGCAAGTCTATTTGCGCCGACCGGGTGCCCGCGCCACCGTTTCGGACCGGCCCACCGAGGGCGTATGCCGTGTCGCCCGGACCCTGCCCGAGCGCGGGCCGAGCGTGGTGGCCCCGCGGAGAGGTCCCGGGCACGAGCGTGGCCGCGTGCACACCGTTGTGCACGCGGCCACTGTCGTCAGGGAACGGTCACTCCCCGTCGCGGTGGAAGCCCGCGCGCCGGGCCGCCTCCTCGCTGTAGAACCACACGTCGGGCTCGACGTCGTCGTAGCCGGCGTCGTCGGGGCCGACGAAGGTCGTGCCGTCGCGCCGGCCCTTGACGGCGTGACCGAGCGGCTGCGCCCCGTCCGCGATGGGTGCGGCCGAGCCCAGGCCGAACCCGCCGTCGGCGACCTCGTCGAACCCGGAGATGCGTCGCCCGGAGACCGCCGTCTCCTCGGCAGAGTCCGTGTCATCGGCAGTGTCATCGGCCGTGTCGTCCGCCGAGTCATCCGTGGCGTCGGAGGTCTCCGCGTCAGTGGTCCTCGTGTCGGCGTCGGTCACGGCGGTGTCGTCGTCCGTGCGGGCCTCGGCCGCGTCCTGGTCGGACTCGTGCGCCGGCTCCGCCAGCTCCTCATCGGCCTCGCTTGCATGCGAGTGCGGCGCCATGTCGACGTCGAAGCCGTCGTCGAAGCCGTCGTCGACGGTGTCGTCGTCGAGGTCGGTGCCCTCCTCTGGACCTCGTTCGCCCGGTGTCGTCGCCCATGGCTGGCCGCGGTGGTCGCCGGGGTCGTCGGCCGGGGTGCCGCCACCGGTCACGACCTCGTCGCGATCGTCGAGCGCGGGCACCTCGACGGACTCCGTGTCCGCCTCGGCCTGCGCCGGGTCGCTCTGCGGCGTCGGGTTCTCCGAGGCGGTCTCGTCGGCGGCCCGGTCTGCGGGCTCATCGTCGGCGTGCTCGTCGTGGACGGGCTGCTCGTCGTGGACGGGCTGCTCGTCGTGGTCGTGGTCGTCGTCGCTCGACGCCAGCGCGCCAGCAGCAGCCACGCCTCCGGCGGCGGCCCCCACCTGCGGGGCCTCGTCCCGCGCGTCAGCACCCGCGTCGGCACCAGCATCGGCAACCGCGTCCGCATCCGTCGTGGACCAGTCGTGACYGCCCGACTCCYCTGCGGCGTCAGCACCCGCGTCGGCACCACCATCGGCACCCGCATCCGCATCCGTGGCGGACCAGTCGTGACTGCCCGGCACCCGCATCCGCATCCGTGGCGGACCAGTCGTGACTGCCCGACTCCTCTGCGGCGTCAGCACCCGCGTCGGCACCACCATCGGCACCCGCGTCGGCGTCGGTCGACGACGCTGCCGCCGTCGCTCCGCCGGTGACCTCGGGCTCGTCGGTGACCTCGGGCTCGTCGGTGGCGTAGGAGGACTGCTCCTCGTCGGCGCGCAGGTCCGCCTCGCTGGCGAGGTCCGTGCGCTGCGAGGCCGACTCGTCGTCCGTGGCGGACGCGCTGGGCGCGAAGGGGTTCTCGGCGTCCGCGAGGTCGTCCTCGTCGTCGTCGTGCGCGAACGCCGCGGCCCCGACCGCTGCCGCACCGGCAGCACCCGCCGCACCGGCGGCGAGCCCGGCACCGCGCGGCGGCTCCTGACCCGGCAGGCGCTTCCCGGCGTCGTCGACGCGGTAGCCCTCGTCGTCGGTGGCGACGTCGGGGTCGACGCGGTCGGCCTCACGCTCGAGACCTGCGTGCTCGACGCGGGCGGACTCGGCGGAGGTGCGGTGCGCCTCGGCCTGCTCCTCGAGCCGCCGCGCCTCCGCAGCGACTCGCTCGGCCTCGGCGGCCTTGCGCTCGGCCTCGGCGCGGGCATCAGCAGCCATCGCGGCCGTCACCGACGCGCGGTCCTCGGTGTCCTGCACCTCGGGCAGGCGCTCCTCGACCTTGGCTCGCAGCTCGCCGGCCTCGAAGCGGCGTGCCTCGACCTCGCGACGCCGCCCTGCCGAGACGAACAACCAGATGATCACTGCAATGACGACGATCGCCACCACGATCCACAGAATCGTCTTGCCTGTGTCGGACATGCCATCCCCTTACGGATTACGGGCCCTCACGACCACTTCCCCCGAAACCTACTGCGCTGGGGGACCTCTGCGGCACCCAGCGCGCCGACGTCGTCGTGCACGTACCCCGAACCGTGGGCACGACCGCCCGGTTCGCACCCCGACGAGCGCGCGTATGCCGTCCGGCCAGCCGGACGGCATACGTCATCGGTGCTCGGGTGCAGCCCCGCACGCTGCTCGTGCGCGCGAATCCCGTTGCTCCGCGGCCCCACTCGGGTCCGCCCGAGGTGCTCAGCCGAGTCCGAGCTTCTTCGCCGTGGTCTCGCGCATCTCGACCTTGCGAATCTTGCCCGTCACGGTCATCGGGAACTCGTCGACGATCTCGACGTAGCGCGGGATCTTGTAGTGGGCGAGCTGACCGGTGCAGAACTCGCGCAGCGACTCGGCGGTCAGCGGGGTGGCGCCCTCCTTCATCCGCACCCAGGCGCACAGCTCCTCGCCGTACTTCTCGTCCGGGACGCCGATGACCTGTGCGTCGAGGATGTCCGGGTGCGTGTAGAGGAACTCCTCGATCTCGCGGGGGTAGACGTTCTCGCCACCGCGGATGACCATGTCCTTGATGCGTCCGGTGATCTCGACGTAGCCGTCGTCGTGCATCACCCCGATGTCGCCCGTGTGCATCCACCCGTCCTCGATGGCCTCCGCCGTCTTGTCGGGCTGCTCCCAGTAGCCGAGCATCACCGAGTAGCCCTTCGTCAGGAACTCGCCGGCCTTCCCCCGGGGCAGCGTCTCGCCGGTCACCGGGTCGACGATCTTGATCTCGAGGTGCGGGCCGACCCGACCGACCGTGCCGACCTTCTGCTCGAACGTGTCGTTCGTGCGGTTCTGGGTCGACACCGGCGACGTCTCGGTCATCCCGTAGCAGATCGTCATCTCCTCGATGCCGGCCGCGATGAGCTGCTTCATCAGCTCTGCGGGACAGGGGGATCCGGCCATGATGCCGGTGCGCACGGTGGACAGGTCGTAGTCGGCGAAGGAGGGAAGGTTCCACTCGGCGATGAACATCGTCGGCACGCCGTAGAGCGAGGTGACCTTCTCGTCCTGGGTGGCCTTGAGGGTCAGCGCGGGGTCGAAGCCGGGCGCCGGGATCACCATGCAGGCACCGTGCGTCGTGCAGGCGAGGTTGCCCATGACCATGCCGAAGCAGTGGTAGAAGGGCACCGGGATGCAGACGCGGTCGGCCTCGGTGTAGTCGCACAGCTCGCCGACGAAGTAGCCGTTGTTGAGGATGTTGCGATGGCTCAGGGTCGCGCCCTTCGGGAACCCCGTGGTGCCCGAGGTGTACTGGATGTTGATCGGGTCGGTGTTCGAGAGTCCCGCCTGGACGCGCGCGAGCTCCTCCGGGGCGACCTCGTCGGCACGGGCGACGAGCTCGGCCCAGTCGGACGTCCCGATGTAGACGACGCGCTCGAGGCCGTCGACCTCGTCGCGCACCTCGTCGACCATCTGCCGGTAGTTGCTCGACTTGAAGGACTCCGCCGCCACGAGGGTCGAGATGCCGGCCTGCCCGAGGACGTACTGCAGCTCGTGGGACCGGTAGGCCGGGTTGATGTTGACGAGGATGGCGCCGATCTTGGCCGTCGCGTACTGCACGAGCGTCCACTCGGAGCAGTTCGGCGCCCAGATGCCGACCCGATCGCCCGTGCCGACGCCGACGGCGAGCAGCGCGCGGGCCAGCCGGTCCACGTCGGCCCGCAGCTCGGCATACGTCCACCGGCGGCCCTGGGTGACGTCGACGAGGGCGTCACGCTCGCCGAACCGCTCGGCCGTGGCGTCGAAGCTGTCGCCGATCGTCGTCTCGAGCAGCGGGGTGTCCGTCTCGCCGCGGGTGTGCGAGAGGTTCGGGTCGAGCGTGACGGGCGGTGCGGCGGTCATCGGTGGCCTCCCGGCGTGCGGCGGTGAACGGTCTCACCACACCCAACCCCGGCACGACCCGGCGCACAAGGGAAAGCGCGCGAGGTGGAGCGAACTCACATGGTGCGCCGGGTGGACGTGCCCGTCGGCGACCTCACGCGTCGGCGGCCGGAGGCGCGTGCACTCCCCGGTGGATCTCGTAGGCCCGGGCGTCACCGGGCGAGTCCGGGTCGTCCCGGATCGGTCGGTCCGACATGAAGAGCCGCGTCACGTTGGCCAGCTCGCCGGGGTGGCTGAAGTTGATGGCGTGCGCGGCGCCGTGGATGACGACGAGGATCACGTGGCTGTCGGTCTGCCCGGCGACCTCCTTGATCCGCGGGGGCGCGGGCATGAGCGGGTCGGCGCTCCCGACCACGACGAGCGTCGGGATGTCGAGCGCGAGGAGGCGGTCGAGCGCCGGGTAGCGGGTCAGGGCCCGGAACATCCGCACGGTGCTCGGCACCCCGAACCGCAGGTAGTCGGGCACGGCCACCGGGATGAGGCCGAACGGCTCGCGTATGCCGTCGCGCGCGAGCTGCTGCACGGCCCGGCGCAACGGCTGGTTGTGAAGGCCACCCGCCGGCGCGACGAGCACGGCCCGCTCGAGACGCTCCGGGTAGAGGTGGGCGAACTCGCAGATGACGGCGCAGCCCATCGAGTTGCCGACGAGGGTCACCCGCTCGACACCTCGGTCGTCGAGGAACGCCGCTGCCGCGTGGGCGAGCTCGGGCACGTCGAGAGGCTCGCGCGGCCGACCGCTGCGACCGAAGCCGGGCAGGTCCGGGACGAGGGTGCGGAACTCTCCCGCGAGCCGCTCCGCCGTCGGCAGCAGGTAGCGACCGGAGAGACCGAAGCCGTGCAGGTGCATCATCGGTGCGGCGCCCGGCGGCCCGGGCGACTCGCGGTAGAAGAGCTTGACCCCGTCGATCACCGTCCATCGCTCGGCGAGCGCCGGCGCGGCCACGGTCAGGCCTCGCCGAGCAGGGGCGAGCGTCGCCGCGTCCAGGACCGCGAGGATCGGACGGATGCCGGTACTGATGGGTGAGTCGACACCGGACCAGAGTCCGCCCCCGGCACGCGTGCCGCGTCACCCCCACAGGATGAACGCGGACGGCCGAGGCAACCGGACAGCACGACGCCCCGGCCGGGAGACCCGGTCGGGGCGTGGTGTTCTGTCTCAACACAGAGTGCACCCGTAGGGATTCGAACCCCAAACCTTCTGATCCGTAGTCAGATGCTCTATCCGTTGAGCTACGGGTGCGTCGTTCCGTCACTCGGAGGAACGAAAAGTTACCTTAGCGCCTCGGGTCCGCATCCACGAAATCGGCCCCGGCCCGAGCCTGACGACCCCGCCCGGCACCCCACGAGCAGCGGCCCGCGGACGCCGCCTCACGGCATACGCGGTCGGCCCGAGAAGGGGCCACGATCACCCGATGCCCGGTACCGGCGAGTACTGAAATTCCTGCAAGAAACCGACAACAGATCGTCGTTTTTCTTGCGGGCCCGAGCCCATGTGAGGCGTCTCACCGCCCCGGCGCCCGCATGCGGTCAACGGCGTCCACGACGGCGCGTACCTTGAAGTCATCACGTCATCTGTTCAGCATGTGGACACCTGCAGCCCGATCCGGGCTCGTCCAGGATCCACCTGCGGAGCAGCTTCACACCGGCACGACGTGGTGCCGGGCGGCACCGCGCGCGAAGGGATGGGCCCCGAGTTGACCACGACCCACGAGAAACAGACACACACGACGCACGCGGGTCTTGCCGCGTGGGTCGAGCAGGTCGCCGAGCTGACGCAGCCGCGCGACATCCGCTGGATCACCGGCTCCCCCGAGGAGTGGACCGAGCTGACCGACCACCTCGTCGAGGCCGGCACCTTCGTCCGGCTCGACGAGAGCAAGAAGCCGAACTCCTTCTACTGCGCCTCCGACCCCAGTGACGTCGCGCGCGTCGAGGGGCAGACCTACATCTGCTCCGTCGACGAGAAGGACTCCGGGCCCACCAACAACTGGATGGCGCCCGACGAGATGAAGGCTCGGATGACCGAGCTGTACCGCGGCAGCATGGCGGGCCGCACGATGTACGTCATCCCGTTCGTCATGGGTCACCTCGAGGCCAAGGTCCCGATGTTCGGCGTCGAGATCACCGACTCTGCCTACGTCGTCGTCTCCATGCTCGTCATGGCCCGCTGCGGCGACAAGGTGCTCCACAAGATCGAGGAGACGAACGCCGACTACGTGCCGGCGCTCCACTCGGTCGGTGCCCCGCTCGCCGAGGGCCAGGCCGACGTCGCGTGGCCGTGCTCCGACACGAAGTACATCGTCCACTTCCCCGAGGAGCGCACGATCTGGAGCTACGGCTCCGGCTACGGCGGCAACGCCCTGCTCGGCAAGAAGTGCTACTCGCTGCGCATCGCCTCGGCCATCGCCCGCGACGAGGGCTGGATGGCCGAGCACATGCTCATCCTCAAGCTCACCTCGCCCAAGGGGTCCGTCCACTACATCGCGGCGGCCTTCCCGTCCGCCTGTGGCAAGACGAACCTCGCGATGATCACGCCCACCATCCCCGGCTGGAAGGCCGAGATGGTCGGCGACGACATCGCCTGGATGCGCTTCGGTGAGGACGGCCGCCTCTACGCCGTGAACCCGGAGTTCGGGCTCTTCGGCGTCGCCCCCGGCACGGGCGAGTCGACCAACCCCAACGCGATGGCCACCATCGAGAAGGGCAACTCGGTCTTCACCAACGTCGCCCTGACCGACGACGGCGACGTGTGGTGGGAGGGCATGACCGACGAGCCGCCGGCACACCTCACCGACTGGCACGGCAACAGCTGGACGCCCGAGGACGGCAAGGCGGGGACGCTCTCGAGCCACCCGAACAGCCGCTTCTGCACGCCGGCCTCGCAGTGCCCGATGATCGCCCCGGAGTACGACAACCCCGACGGCGTGCCGATCGACGCGATCCTCTTCGGCGGCCGCCGCAAGACGACCGTGCCCCTCGTCTACGAGTCGCGCGACTGGCAGCACGGCACGTTCATCGGCGCCACGCTCTCATCGGAGACCACCGCCGCCGCGACCGGCGCCGTGGGCGTCGTGCGCCGCGACCCGATGGCGATGCTGCCCTTCATCGGCTACCACGCGGGCGACTACATGAACCACTGGCTCGAGATCGGCAAGAGCGCGGACGCCTCCAAGCTCCCCCGCATCTTCGGCGTCAACTGGTTCCGTCGCGACGAGGAGGACGGCTCCTTCCTCTGGCCCGGGTTCGGCGAGAACAGCCGTGTCCTCAAGTGGGTCATCGAGCGCCTCGACGGCGACGCCGATGCCGTGGAGACCCCGATCGGGTTCGTGCCGACCGAGGGCGCCATCGACATCGACGGGCTCGACATGACGCCCGAGCAGGTCGCCAAGGCCATCCGGGTCGACGCGGCCGACTGGGAGAAGGAGCTGCCCCTCATCCAGGAGTGGTTCGACAAGTTCGGCGAGCAGCTCCCCGCGGAGCTGTGGGCCGAGTTCGACGCCCTCAAGGCCCGCGTCAGCGAGCGCTGAGAGGTCGGTCCACCGCCTGCTGGCCGGCGGGCGGCGGACGACGTGATGCAGGGCCCGGCACCTCACGGTGCCGGGCCCTCCGTCATGCCACGGGTCCGTGGCGTCGTCGACCCGCCCGGCACCCGAGGTCGTATGCCGTGTCGCCGGGGCAGGCGGCATACCCCCCTGTCGTCGGGTGCCCGTCGTGGGGTACACGTGGGCCATGAGCAACTCACACCCCTACACCCGCGACGAGACCGAGGCCGAGCGGCTCGATCGCAACTTCGGCGAGCAGCTGCAGGAGCTGCGCATCGCCCAGGCCGGCGTCCAGATCCTCTTCGCCTTCCTGCTGACCATCCCGTTCCAGCAGCGCTTCACGATCTTGAGCGACCTGCAGCGCGACATCTACGTCGCGACCCTCATGGCCGCCGCCGTCAGCGTCATCGTCTTCACGGCGCCGGTCGCGCTGCACCGCACGCTCTTCCGCGACGGGCTCAAGGACTTCATCGTCACCTACACCGACCGGCTGATGAGCGTGGGGCTGCTCACGCTCGGGCTCGGCATCATCGGCGGGGTGGTGCTCGTGCTCGACGTGCTGATGTCGCACACCGCCGCGTTCTGGTTCGGCGGCGCGCTGGGCGTGCTGGGGCTGGCGCTGTGGGTCGGGGTGCCCTTGTCGAAGAAGGGCAGCGCCCGCCAGAACCTCGAGGGCGACGACGACGCGAATGCGGACGGCGCCCACTCCTCCCCCGCCTGAACCGTCGAGAGGCCACCGTTTGCGGGTCCCCAACTGTTGAGGGGCCAATGTTTGCGGTCCTGTCCGGGGCGGAGGCGGCGGGAGCCGTCGCGTTGGTCGTGGCTCGTTCCTCGCCGCGACCAGCCGCTCCTCCCAGCATCGCGCCGCCTCCGTGGAAGAACGCCGAATGCCCCCGAGCTCGCTCGGGGGCATTCGGCGTTCTGGCGCGGAGGCGGCGGGATTTGAACCCGCGAGAGGTTTTATCCTCAACCCGCTTAGCAGGCGGGCGCACTAGGCCACTATGCGACGCCTCCGTGCCCGCGACGAGGCCGCCGAGGCGGCGTCAGATGCACGGGCGAGCACAGGCTACCGGCACCGGTGCGGCCGACCCAAACCGGGGGTGGACGCGTCCAGGCGCCTTACCCAACTCGATGCGGCATATATCAGGTTGGCAGGGCACAATGTGCATCGGCTCGTGCGCACGGGCCGATGCAGAGAGGACTCCATGACCTACCCGAACACGCGAGGTCCGGCTGCGCCCCCGACCCGTGAGGCGCTGCGACGCGAGCTCAAGTCAGGCTTCCGTCGCGCCGTCGGGCTCACGGCCCTCGGCACCGTCGTCCCCGGAGCAGGCCTGACCCAGACCCGTAGCCGCAAGTTCGGATGGCTACTGCTCGCTCTCGCGATCGTCAGCCTCGGCGTCGGCGCGTCCTACGTGATGCGCACCGGCGTGACGAACGCCGCCCTGTCGATCGTCGCGCGCCCCACGGTGCTGCAGACGCTCGCCGTCGCCTTCGTCATCGGCGGCATCCTCTGGTGCGGCTCGATCATCCTCACTGCCGTGCAGTCGCGCCCCACGAGGCTCGACCGTGCCCGTACGCGCCTGCTCGCCGGCTTCACCACCCTGATGGTCTTCGTCGTCGCCGGCTCGTCGTTCAAGTTCGCCGAGTACGCCACGATCACGCAGAGCACCGTGGCGCAGGTCTTCGGCAAGACCCCCACGACCCCCGGAGCCGGAGCCCAGGTCTCCGAGGGCGAGGACCCCTGGGCCGAGCAGGCCCGCGTCAACATCCTGCTGCTCGGCTCCGACGCCGGCGCCGACCGGGTCGGCATCCGCACCGACTCGATGATCCTCGCGAGCATCGACACCAAGACCGGACGCACCGCGCTCATCTCCATGCCGCGCAACCTGCTCAACGCGCCACTGGCGCCGAAGAGTCCGCTGCGCGCCATCTACCCCTCCGGCACGTTCGGCTCGCCCGACAGCTCCTGTGACCAGGGCCCCGGCCAGTGCATGCTGACCAACCTCTACGTCGACGCCGAGAACTACGCCAAGGCCCACCCGGGCGCCTACCCCTCGGGTGACCAGCCCGGGCGCGTCGAGCTGCGTGGGACCGTCCAGGAGATCACCGGACTCGAGGTCGACCAGATGGTCGTCATCGACCTCAAGGGCTTCTCGCGCCTCATCGACGCCATGGGTGGACTCGACATCAACGTCAAGCTGAGCGGCTACGGCACCAAGCTGACCATCGGCGGCGAGCACGCCCCCGACGGCAGCGTCTTCGGCGTCAAGGGCTACTTCGAACCCGGCCGCCAGCACCTCGATGGCTACCACTCCCTCTGGTACGCCCGCTCGCGCGCCGCCGACAGCGACACGTTCCGCCAGATGCGCCAGCGCTGCGTCGTCCAGGCGATCGTCCAGCAGGTCAACCCGGCCCAGATGGTCTCGAAGTACCCCGAGGTCGCGAGCATCCTCAAGGACAACATCTACACCGACATCCCGGTGCAGAACCTCCCGGCCTTCGTCGAGCTCGTCGAGCGTGTGCAGAAGTCGAAGATCAACAGCGTGGCCCTGACGCAGAAGCAGAAGGTCTACTCCAACGACCCCGACTACGCGCTCATCCGCGAGCTGATCCAGAAGGGCATCGCGCCGCCGAAGGCGACGCCCAAGCCCTCCTCGACGTCGACGAGCACGCCGACGAAGACGAAGACCCCGACCTCGTCGAGCACCGACTCCTACGAGACCTGCTGACCCGCAGGCCCGCCGACCCACAACAAAGCCCCCGGCCGATGGCCGGGGGCTTTGTCACAAACGACTGAGGTTGGTGTCGCTCGTTGCTGTTGCTCTCGAGTGATCAGAGCGGGCGAACTGCGTCGGCCTGCGGGCCCTTGGGACCCTGCGTGACCTCGAACTCGACTCGCTGCGCCTCGTCCAGCGAACGGTAACCGTTCGACTGAATGGCCGAGTAGTGGACGAAAACGTCGGGGCCGCCGCCGTCCTGGGCGATGAAGCCGAAGCCCTTTTCAGCGTTGAACCACTTGACGGTGCCCTGTGCCATACGGGTAACTCTTCCTTCTTTAGCGTGTGGGACAACGCACCTCGCGCATCCCAAGCTGCCGCTTTGACTCCACTCGACGGGCGCGAACCCACCGAAGCCGAAAGGAAACCCGTCACCGTTGCGGATGACGGGCACCTGCTCGACTGCGAGGAACTGCAACTGCAACCGCGACGAACCTAGCAGAATACCGGCCGGTCGGCCCGTCGGATGACACTCGTTTTTGGGCGTTCAGGAACCGTTCGTCGCGACGTCACGTCGGGTGCCTCGCAGCGCGAGCCGCGGGGGTCGGTCGCCGCGGATCGTCGCGACCATGTCGAGGACGCGCCGGGTCGCCCGGACGTCGTGCGCGCGGAACACCGTGGCCCCCAGCCAGGCCGCCACCGCGGTCGCCGCGAGCGACCCCTCGAGCCGCTCCTCGGCCGGCAGGTCGAGGGACTCCCCGACGAAGTCCTTGCGCGACATCGCCTGCAGCACAGGGTAGTTCAGGGCAGTGATGTCGGCCGTGTGCCTCAGGACCTCGAGCGAGTGCGCCGTGGTCTTGCCGAAGTCGAGCGTGGGGTCGACGAGGATGCGTTCACGAGGTATGCCGGCCTGCTCGGCCGCCAGGGCGCCGTCGGCCAGGGTGCGCACGACGTCCCGCACGACGTCGAGCGGGTCGTCGCCGTAGGTGACGTCGACCGGATCGGTCCGGGGCGGAAGGCCGCCGGTATGTGAGATGACGTAGCCGGCACCGATGCCCGACGCGACGTGGACGAGCTCGGGGTCGTGTCCGGCCCACGTGTCGTTGACGAGGTCCACGACCCCGGCCGCCTCACGGGCCACCTCCGACCTCCACGTGTCGAGGCTCAGCAGGACGTCCGGGTGCTCGGCCCGCGCCCACTGCAGGAACGGGACGACGCGCCGGATCTCCTCGTCGGCGTCGACGACCTCGCCCTCCTGACCGGCGCGCACGCCACCGACGTCGACGAGGTCCGCGCCGAGCTCGACGGCCTCGACGAGGGCCGCCTTGGCGGACTCGAGGTCGGCGTGGCGGTTGCCGCTGAAGAAGGAGTCACGGGTCCGGTTGACGATCGCCATGACGGCGGGCGAGGCAGCGTCGAAGCGGCGTCCCCGCAGGTCGAGAGGGCTCGCCGACGGGAGCTCGAGAGGGGCCAGCCGGCTCAGGATCTCGGCGGTGTCGGGCGCGGGATCCGAGCCGGAATGTCTGGTCACACTGTCGTATCTCACGGCTCCACCCAAAGGTCAACGCCGGTCGGGAGCATGGTTGCGGAACTGTTACCATTGTCGAGCAGACATCGCCCACGGCCCGGCCACGCTCCCGGCCGGGTCGCGGGTGGTCCGCCGGTCCTGATCGTCCCGCAATGACGGTCGACCAACCGGGCCCGCGACGACGCGTCGGCGGGCCCAGTCACCAAGGAAACTGAATACAGAGATGTCGTACATCGTGTCGTTCTTCGCGGCCATGAACCGTCCGTCCACGTCGATGCCGGTCGGTCAGTACAACTCCAGCACGACGTTCGAGGAGAGGCTCGGCCTGCTCTGAGAGCGCGTGCAACCGCTGGGCTCACCGTCGAGGCCGGCGCATGAGAACAAAAGGGACTCCGGATCTCCGGAGGCCCTTTTTTCATGCCCGGATCCGGTCCGAGGCCAGGCCGGAAGAGTGGGGTCGTGAGGTCGCGCGTGTGATCGCGCACGAGGTCGTGCGTCTGCTGCGCCCTGGCGACACGAGCTGCGCGATCTCCCGCGCTGTCTGGGTGCACCCGTGGCCTGCGGCGTGGCGACGCGCTCCGGCCAGCGTGCGGAGGGCGTGGGACTCCGCGCTGGTACCGGGCTCGTTCCTCGCCCGGGCCCAGCGCTCCCCGTCATCTCACGCCTCCGCAAGCTGCTCCGAAGGCGCTCCGCGCCGACGGAGCAGTTGGCGGAGGGCGTGGGATTCGAACCCACGATGGGCTATGAACCCATAGCGGTTTTCAAGACCGCCGCACTCGGCCACTATGCGAGCCCTCCAGTGTCCGCGGAAGTCTAGCCGCGGGCGACCCAGCCGTCCGAATCATCCCGGCGCCGACCATGACGCGCCCGATGACACGCCTCATGATGCGGCGTCTGGTGTGGTCATCACCCCACCAGCGGCAGGACCATCCGCAGGACGATGACGGCGCTGCCGGAGCAGTGGGTCAGATGTACATCGCCGGGTCGAGCCACTGGTTGGTCGCGTCGCGCTTCGGGAACCGGATGACCGCCGGGATGCCGGTCGCGACCGCGCCGGAAGGGACGTCCTTGACGACGACCGAGTTGGCGCCGATCTGGACGTCGTCGCCGACGCGGATGGGCCCGAGCACGCGGGCACCGGCGCCGATGGTGACGCGGTCGCCGACCGTGGGGTGCCGCTTGACGTGTTCCATCGACCGGCCGCCCAGGGTGACCCCGTGGTAGATCATGACGTCGTCGCCGACCTCGGCGGTCTCGCCGATGACGACTCCCATGCCGTGGTCGATGAAGAACCGCCGGCCGAGCCGGGCCGCCGGGTGGATCTCGACGCCGGTGATCGAGCGCGTCACCGTCGCGAGGACCCGCGCCGGCAGCCGTCCGCCCGGGCGCTTCCACAGCTCGTGCAGGCCGCGGTGCGCCCAGATGGCGTGCAGCCCAGGAGAGGTCAGGACCATCTCGAGCCGGGAGTTGGCCGCGGGGTCGCGCTCGATCGCGCCGTCGACGTCCTCGCGGGCCCGGTCGGCGAGCTTGCGCACGAGGCCGAGCGGGCCGGCATACGACCGCCCGCCGGGGACGACGGCGGCTGCGTGGGAGGTCACAGTCGCCGCCGGCTCCCCGGCTGTCCCGACCACCTCGGCCGCGCCGTCACCGCGCACGAGCGTCAGCGGCTTCTCGGCCGGCCGGGGCTCGTGGTCGATCTGTGGTGCGGTGCTCATGCACGACTCCTTGGTGGCATTGCAGGTGGGGCGGGCGAACGAGGGGACGTCAGTCGACGAGGCCCTCGAAGAGGATCGTCGACAGGTAGCGCTCACCGAACGACGGGATGATGACGACGATCGTCTTGCCGGCGTTCTCGGGACGCTGGGCGACCTGGACGGCGGCAGCGATGGCGGCACCGGACGACAGGCCGACGAGCAGGCCCTCCTCGGTCGCGGCGCGGCGGGCCCACTTGACGGAGGTCTCGGCGTTGACGTCGATGACCTCGTCGTAGACCTCGGTGTCGAGGATCTCGGGGACGAAGTTGGCGCCGATGCCCTGGATCTTGTGCGGACCGGGCTGGCCGCCGTTGAGGATCGGGCTCTCCTCGGGCTCGACGGCGATGATCTGGACGCTCGGCTTGCGGGCCTTGAGCACCTGGCCGACGCCGGTGATGGTGCCGCCCGTGCCGATGCCGGCGACGACGATGTCGACCTCGCCGTCGGTGTCCTTCCAGATCTCCTCCGCGGTGGTCCTGCGGTGGATCTCGGGGTTGGCCTCGTTGGCGAACTGGCGGGCCAGCACGCCGCCGCGCTCGGCGACGATCTCGTCGGCCTTGGCGACCGCGCCCTTCATGCCGGTCGACGGGTCGGTGAGGACGAGCTCGGCGCCGAAGGCGCGCAGCAGCGCGCGGCGCTCCTTGCTCATCGACTCGGGCATCGTCAGCACGACCTTGTAGCCACGGGCGGCGCCGACCATGGCGAGCGCGATGCCGGTGTTGCCGGAGGTGGCCTCGACGATGGTGCCGCCGGGCTCGAGCTGCCCGCTCGCCTCGGCGGCGTCGATGATGGCGACGCCGATGCGGTCCTTGACGGAGTTGGCGGGGTTGTAGAACTCGAGCTTGGCGGCCACGGTCGCCTGCGCCCCGTCGGTGACCTTGTTGAGGCGCACGAGCGGCGTGTTGCCGATCAGCTTGGTCACGTCGTCGTAGATCGGCATTGCTGGAGCCCTTTCGGCTGGGTACGGCGGAACGGTCTGTCGCCTCGATTGTCTCCGACAACCGAGTTCTCGTTATGCATATTCCAACACGTCGTTATCGATTGCCAAGGCCGCGCCCATGATCCGGGCGCCGACACGACGCCGGGCCACCCGGCACACACCCCGAAGGGCGTATGCCGCCCGGCGCGGGACGAAGGGGACGAGCGTCACGCCGCGACGGCCGTCACAATCACTAAGCGCTTGCTCACGCGTCAGTAGACTCCCCGGCATGAGTGCGCTCCAGATCGTCGCCGTCGTCGTCTGCCTCGGCGTGACCGCCGTCGCCGTCGCCCTGCTCGTCAAGACGGTCAACCACTTCCTCGCGACCTTCCGCCTCGGCCAGCCCGAGGACCGCGGCGACGACAAGGGGGCCCGCACGCGCACGCTGCTGCGCGAGTTCCTCGGCCACACGCGCATGTCGCGCCTGCCGGTCGTCGCGATCGCGCACTGGTTCACGATGGTCAGCTTCGGCGTCCTCTTCTTCACCCTGCTCAACGCGTTCGGTCAGCTCTTCCAGCCGGAGTTCGTGCTGCCGCTCATCGGCCACTTCTTCCCCTACGAGTGGATCACCGACTTCTTCGCCTTCGCGGGCTTCCTCTCGATCCTCGTGCTCATGGCGATCCGCCAGAAGAACCACCCGCGCTCGGCCGCCGGTGAGGACGGTCGCCGCAGCCGCTTCTTCGGCTCCACGTGGTGGCAGGCCTACTACGTCGAGCTGACGATCCTCGGCGTCACCCTCTGCATCGGCCTGCTCCGCGCCCTCGAGTGGACCCTCGCGCGCAAGACCGGCACCGGCATGGACACCGCCCTCCACTTCCCGCTGACGGGCTGGATCGGCAACTTCTTCACCGGCCTGTCGGTCAGCGCCGTCGAGAACCTCATCGTCGTCATCGCCGCGGTCAAGATCCTCATCTCCTTCGCCTGGATGATCACCATCGCGCTCCAGCCGACGATGGGCGTCGCCTGGCACCGCTTCCTCGCGTTCTTCAACATCTTCTTCAAGCGCCACGCCGACGGCCGCACGAGCCTCGGCGAGCTCCAACCGATCCGCGTCGGCGGCGAGGTGCTCGACTTCGAGAACGTCGACGAGCTCGACGAGGACGCCGCGCTCGGCGTCGGCAAGGTCGAGGACTTCACGTGGAAGGGCCTGCTCGACTTCACGACGTGCACCGAGTGCGGTCGCTGCCAGAGCCAGTGCCCGGCATGGAACACCGACAAGCCCCTCTCCCCCAAGCTGCTCGTCATGACGCTGCGCGACCACGCGCACGCCAAGTCGCCCTGGCTGCTCGCCTCCGAGGAGGTCCGCGCGGGCGGCATCGAGTCGGCCGAGGGCTTCAGCGACGCCACGAAGGGCGCCGTCGCGACCGAGCAGCTCGTCGGCGAGACCGGCTACGACATCCGCCACCCGCTGACGGCCTACAACCCGCACGGTCCCGACGCCGTCATCGACGAAGACGTGCTCTGGTCGTGCACGACGTGCGGCGCCTGCGTCGAGCAGTGCCCCGTCGACATCGAGCACGTCGACGCCATCGTCGACATGCGCCGCTACAAGAACCTCATCGAGTCGGCCTTCCCGGCCGAGCTCAACGGCCTGTTCAAGAACCTCGAGAAGAACTCGAACCCCTGGGGCCTCGCACCGCGGCTGCGGATGGACTGGGCCAAGGACCTCCCCTTCGAGGTCAAGCAGGTCGGCCAGGACGTCGAGAGCCTCGACGAGGTCGACTACCTCTTCTGGGTCGGCTGCGCCGGCGCCTACGAGGACCGCGCCAAGAAGACGACCCGCGCGGTGGCCGAGCTGCTCGACACCGCCGGTGTCTCCTTCGCCGTGCTCGGCGACGGCGAGGCCTGCACGGGCGACTCGGCCCGCCGCGCCGGCAACGAGTTCCTCTTCCAGATGCTCGCCCAGCAGAACGTCGAGACCCTCAACGAGGTCGGCGCGACGAAGATCGTCGTCACCTGCGCGCACTGCTTCAACACCATCAAGAACGAGTACCCGCAGCTCGGCGGGCAGTACGAGGTGCTGCACCACACGCAGCTGCTCAACCGCCTCGTCCGCGAGAAGCGCCTGACGCCCGTCGCGCGCCCGGGTGACGCGGTCGCCACCGGAGCGGCGTCGACCGGCGCCAAGGTGACCTACCACGACCCCTGCTACCTCGGTCGGCACAACCAGGTCTACGCCCCGCCGCGCGAGCTGCTCCAGATCCTCCCCGGCGTGGAGTACGCCGAGATGGAGCGCAGCAAGGAGAAGTCCTTCTGCTGCGGCGCCGGTGGCGCGCGCATGTGGATGGAGGAGAAGCTCGGCACGCGGATCAACACCAACCGCACCGAGGAGGCTCTCGCGACGGGCGCCGAGCGCATCGCCGTCGGCTGCCCCTTCTGCAAGGTCATGCTCTCCGACGGCCTCAACGCCGCGATCCAGGACGGCAAGGCCACCGACGCCGTCGAGGTCGTCGACGTCGCCCAGATGCTCCTCGCCGCCGTGCGCCGCGGCGACGGCGGCGGTGAGCCCGACGAGGCGGAAACGCCTGAGCCCCAGCCGGACCCGGAGCCCGCACCGGTCGCCTGAGCGCGCCGGACGGCATACGCCCGCTTCCTGACGAAGGCCCCCTCCGCACCCGCGGAGGGGGCCTTGTGCGTATGCCGTCACGCGACGTCGGCGTGTATCAGCGGGTCGCGCCCGCCGCACTGACTCCCTGCAGCCGGCGCACCGCAGCCGGCCCGAGCACCGGGGGAACCCATGAGCCTGACCGACACCTCCGAGGTCTTCGTCTCCGCCGAGGAGTCAGCCCTCAACGACCTCGTGACGGCGCTGTGCACCGCCAGACCACACCTGCTGTCGTACGGGTCCCCGGCCTTCGTGCCGGTCTCGGACGTGGCCGACACGCAGATGCCGCCGATCCTCTTCCCCGGCACCGGGGGCATCCAGTGGCACGTGCGCTTCTCGGTGCCCCACCTCGACCTCTACGACGAGGACGCGCCCCTGCCGCCCCAGCTGAGCCTCGGCCCGGGGCAGTTCAGCGTGTCGACGAAGGTGCAGATCTGCGTCGACTGCCCGAAGGACCGGCACGATCCCAAGGACGACCCGCACGACCCGCACGGCGACCACGGTGGCGACCACCCGAACGAGCCGGACGACCCCCGCTGGGACGACAAGCCGGGCAAGGCCGAGAACCCCGTGTGCACGACCATCGAGCTGTATGCCGTCGGGCACCTCGCCGGGACGACGCTCGACGGGCAGCCCGCCCTCGGATTCGCCGTCGACGCCGTCGAGCTCGTCGACGTGATGCCGGACGACCTCGAGTCGGTGCTCGAGTGCCTCATCGGCCAGATGCTGCGCGCCGTCCTCACGGCGATCCGCGTCCCCGTCTCGGCGCTGCGCGTCGGCGCCTTCACCCTGACCCCGACGGTCGGCCCGCTCATCGACACCGACCGCGTGCTCGCCCGCGGCAACCTCTAGGAGACCCACATGTCCGAGATCATCGCCGCCATCGACGAGGGCGCGGCCAACGACTTCCTCGACACCGTCGTCGCCGGGCTCGGCCCGCAGTCGACGAGCGGCTCGTCCAGCCTCGGACCGTTCGCGGTCAGCTACTCCGTGAGCGGCACCCTGAGCAACGGCACCGTCGACCTCATCCCGCCGGGCACCATCCGGATCGCCGACCTGCGCCTCGACTGGAGCGCGAGCGCGACGCTGTCGCTCGACCTCGGCGACTTCCTCCCCGAGATCCACATCCCCCAGGTCTGCATCGACATCCCGTGCGTCGGGACGGTCTGCACCCCGCGGATCGACATCACGTGGCCCACCGTCTCGGTGCCCGTGTCGTTCGGCGACTTCGTGCGGGCCACCGTCGACCTCGGGCTGTCCGTGACGCTCGTCGGTGGCGTGTGGAAGGTCGAGGGCATCGTCCAAGGCGTGCCGAGCCTGGCCTTCGGCCCGGGGACCGCGGCGATCGTCGCCGGCATCGGGCTCGCTGTCGCGGCCGCCGTCGCCTGGGTGCCGCTCATCGGTCCCTTCCTCGCCGGGCTCGCCATCGCCGTCACCGCGGCCATCGGGATCGCCGGGCTCACTGGCTGGCTCGGCCCCATCATCACGCCGTTCATCTCGGGCACCCGCTTCCCGGTCTACGAGCAGCCCGAGTGGTTCGAGGTGTTGCCGGCGACGTCGGCGATCGACCCGGCCGTCTCGGTCCACATCGACGCCGTCGGCGCCGAGGTCCAGCACAACGCGCCCGAGGACGAGCTCGTCCTCAGCGCCGACATCAGCGCCTGAGGAGGGCGGAACCATGAGCGACCACTTCGACAGCAGGGCGCTGCGACAGACCGACTGCTACGGGCAGCGGTTCATGAAGCCCGGCACCTACGCCTACGCGATCGGCCACGCCGGCACCGCCGCCCTGGCCCAGGACCACCCCTACGTCGTCGTCGTCGAAGGTGACTCCCCGAAGCGCGGCGAGATGGCCCAGACGCTCGTCACCGTCCACGCCGAGGGCAAGGCCTTCGTGCCGGACGCCCCGAAGGTGACGGTCAACGCGGGCGACATGGTCATGTGGCACTGCCCCGACCCGCACGCCCGGCCCTTCGCCGTCTCGGGCGAGAAGGACTTCTTCTCGAGCGACCGCCTCGTCAACGAGTCGGGCTACTCGCACGCCTTCACGTGCACCGGGACCTACGAGTGGGCCGACGCCCACGGCTCCGGCGCCAAGGGAGTCGTCCGCGTCTCGACGCCCGACTCGAGCTCGGACAAGGGGATCCGGAGCTGGCAGAGCCAGCAGCGCCAGGGCGTCCTCGTCATGGTCACGGACGGCCAGGCGGAGCCCGCCGAGGTCGACGTCGTGCTGGGCCAGACGGTCTTCTTCGCGATCGTCGCCGGGCCGGGCATCTCGATCACCGACACGGCCGTCATCGAGGCCGAGCGGCCCGTGCCCGGGATCGCCTTCTACCGCAAGCCCACCCGGGGCAAGGACGCCGTAGCCTGACCGGGTGACTGCGACCCCGACGCCCGCCATCGCCCAGGACCTCGCGCCGACGGGCGTCCTCCGCGCCTCGATCAACCTCGGCAACCCCGTGCTCGCCCAAGGCACACCGGACTCGCCCAGCGGGGTGACCGTCGACATCGCCCGCGCCGTCGGCCATCGGCTCGGCGTGCCCGTCGAGCTGGTCTGCTTCGACGCGGCGCGCCGGTCGTTCGAGGCCATGAAGACGGGCGCGGCCGACCTGTGCTTCCTCGCCGCCGACCCGGCCCGGGCGACCGAGGTCGCCTTCACGGCGCCGTATGCCGTCATCGAGGGCGTCTACGTCGTGCCCGTCGACTCGCCCGTGGTGTCCGTCGCCGACGTGGACCGCGAGGACGTCCGGGTGGGGGTCAAGGAGGGCTCGGCCTACGACCTCTTCCTCTCCCGCACTCTGGCGCACGCGACGGTCGTGCGTGGCGACGAGGGCGTCGACGTCTTCGTCACCGAGGGTCTCGAGGTCGGCGCCGGCATCCGCGAGCCCGTCACGGCCTTCGCCGCGCGCCGCGACGACGTGCGGGTCGTCGACGAGGCGTTCATGCAGATCGGGCAGGCCGTGGGAACGACGTGTACGCGTACGGTCGAGACCGTCGCCTTCCTCCACGAGCTCGTCGAGGAGCTCAAGGCGAGCGGCTTCGTCGCCGACGCGCTCTCGCGGTCGGGGCAGTCGGGGGCGGCGGTCGCCCCGCCCGCCTGACGGCATACGCCGGTCGGACGGCATACGCCCGCCGACACCCGGCCCACGACGGCGTGGAGGTCCGCACCCCCGCACAGGGGTGCGGACCTCCACGGTCCGGTCGGACTCAGCCGACCCGGCCCACGGTCGGAGCGGTGATGCCGAAGGCCGACAGCTCCGCGCCGGTCAGCAGGCGCGAGCGGATGAGGAACCGCACACCCTCGGGCGCCTCGACGGAGAAGCCGCTGCCGCGGCCCTTCACGACGTCGACGGTGAGGTGCGTGTGCTTCCAGTACTCGTACTGCGAGACCGACATCCAGAAGCCGATGGGCGCCGGGGCCCCCTCGACGACGAGGTCGGCCAGGTGCACGTCGGCCTCGCTCGTCATGAACTCACCGGCCGGGAAGCACATGGGAGAGCTGCCGTCGCAGCAGCCGCCCGACTGGTGGAACATCAGCGGACCGTGGATCCCGGTGAGGCGGCGGAGCAGGTCCGCCGCCTCACCGGTGAGGTCGACCCGGCTGGGGGAAGCCGATGGCTCACCGGGTGCGACCGTCTCTGGGGGCGTGGTGGCCACGGGGGCCGGCCCGCTCAGAAGAACCCGAGCGCGTCGGGCGAGTAGGAGACGAGGAGGTTCTTCGTCTGCTGGTAGTGGTCGAGCATCATCTTGTGGTTCTCCCGGCCGATGCCCGACTGCTTGTAGCCACCGAACGCGGCGTGCGCCGGGTACTGGTGGTAGCAGTTCGTCCAGACGCGACCGGCCTTGATGCCACGGCCCATCCGGTAGGCGCGCGAGCCGTCGCGGGTCCACACACCGGCGCCGAGGCCGTAGAGGGTGTCGTTGGCGATGGAGAGCGCGTCGGCCTCGTCGTCGAAGCTCGTGAGCGAGACCACCGGGCCGAAGATCTCCTCCTGGAAGATCCGCATCGAGTTGTCGCCCTCGAAGATCGTCGGCGCCACGTAGTAGCCCTCGGCGAGGTCGCCGTCGAGCTCGTTGCGGTCGCCGCCGGTGAGGATCTTCGCGCCCTCCTGGCGGCCGATGTCCATGTAGGACAGGATCTTCTCGAGCTGGTCGTTGCTGGCCTGGGCGCCCATGGTCGTCTCGGTGTCGAGCGGGTTGCCCTGCTTGATCTTCTCGACCCGGGCCACCGCGTCAGGCACGAAGTCGCTGTAGATCGAGCTCTGCACGAGCGCGCGCGACGGGCACGTGCAGACCTCGCCCTGGTTGAGGGCGAACATCGTGAAGCCCTCGAGAGCCTTGTCGTAGAAGGCGTCCCGCTCCTGAGCGACGTCCTCGAAGAAGACGTTGGGGCTCTTGCCGCCGAGCTCGAGGGTGACCGGGATGATGTTCTGCGAGGCGTACTGCATGATGAGGCGGCCGGTCGTCGTCTCGCCGGTGAAGGCGATCTTGGCGATGCGGGGGCTGCTGGCGAGCGGCTTGCCGGCCTCGACGCCGAAGCCGTTGACGACGTTGAGCGTGCCCGGGGGCAGCAGGTCGCCGATGAGCTCGACGACCTTGAGGATCGACCACGGCGTCTGTTCGGCCGGCTTGAGCACGACGCAGTTGCCGGCGGCGAGGGCCGGGGCGAGCTTCCACACGGCCATGAGGATCGGGAAGTTCCACGGGATGATCTGGCCGACGACGCCGAGGGGCTCGTGGAAGTGGTAGGCGACGGTGTTCTCGTCGATCTCGCTGCTCGAACCCTCCTGTCCCCGAAGGACGCCCGCGAAGTAGCGGAAGTGGTCGACGGCGAGCGGGAGGTCGGCGGCGAGGGTCTCGCGGACGGCCTTGCCGTTCTCCCACGACTCGGCGACGGCGAGCGACTCGAGGTTGGCCTCGATGCGGTCGGCGATCCGGTTGAGGATGAGCGAACGCTCGCCGAGCGAGGTCTTGCCCCAGGCGGGTGCGGCGGCGTGGGCGGCGTCGAGGGCGGCCTCGATGTCCTCCTCGGTGCCGCGGGCGACCTCGCAGAACGGCTTGCCGTTGACCGGCGAGATGTTCTCGAACCAGAGGCCCTTCTTCGGGTCGACCCAGTTGCCGCCGATGAAGTGGCCGTAACGGTCGAGGACGGTGACGAGCGAGTCCGGCGAGCCGGGCGGTGCGTAGACGGTCATGGTTGATCTCCCAACATCCTTGGTGGTTCCCCTCCCAGGGGTTGGCGTGACCGTAGGCAGCGCAACGTTGCAACCACGTTGCGTCGCGTATGCCGGGTGGCGGCGTCACGGCATACGCCCGGTTGGGGTCAGGTGGGGCCGAGCTCGCGGTCGAGGCGGTGGATCTGGTTCTGGACGAGGGGCATGAGGGGCGAGCCGGGGCCGAGCACGCGTGCCTGCGCCTGCCACATCTCGTAGTCGTCGGCGCCCGACGCGGAGCGGGTCCACGCCGACATGAGGTCGGCGCGACCGCTTCCGAGGACGGCTCGACGCAGGTCGCCCTCGACGCTCGCGCGCAGCCGGACCACCCCGGGTGCCGTCGACCGCGGGAGCAGGGGTCCCCGGTAGGCCCGCATCGCGCTCGCGACGTCACCGGCGGCGAGGTGCGCCTCGACCCCGATCCAGTCCCCGGAGAGCTCGGCGACGAGGCGATACGGGCGCGAGCCGAGGAGGTCCTCCCCGAGCAGGCTGCGCAGCCGGCCCATCTCGACCCGGAGCGTCGAGGCGCTGCTGTCCTCCTCGTAGAGCAGGACGGCGAGCTCGTCGCCGGAGAGGCCGCGCGGTGCCGAGGCGAGCAGGAGCAGGATCTCGCTGTGCCGCGGGCTGAGCCGCACCGTCCGGCGGTGGCCCCGGCCGTCGTCGACGGTCAGGAGGGTGTCGTTGCGACCGAGCGACTCCATGAGCACCGAGAGCCCGCGCCCGACGGCGTCGGGCTGGGCGCCTCGGCCGCTGACGAGCAGCTCGCGGGCCAGCTCGGACTCGGCCATCCGGGCCGCGGCGCGCACCATCGCCATCGTCTGCGGCACGACGATGTCGTCACCGCCGGTGATGTCGAGGACCCCGAGCACGCTCTGGTCGGACGGGTCGTGGATCGTCGTGGCCGCGCAGCTCCAGCGCTGGACGGAGTGCCGGAAGTGCTCGGCGCCGATCACGTTGACGGACTGGTCGAGGCGCAGCGCCATGCCGGGGGCGTTGGTGCCGGCGAGCCGCTCGTCCCAGTTGCTGCCCTCGACGAAGCCGATCGACTCGGCGCGACGGAGCACGCTCGGCGTCCCGCACACCCAGAGCAGCTGACCGGAGGCGTCGGACACCGCCATCACGGCGTCACAGTCGCGCGCCGCCTGGCCGAGCACGTCGTCGAGCAGGGGGAAGACCCTCGCCAGCGGGTGCGCTTCACGGTGGTCGCGGAGGGCGTCCCCGGGCAACGTGATCGGCGCGTCGACGGTGTCGACCTGCACGCCGGCCGCGGCCGAGCGCAGCCACGAGTCGGCGACGTGGGCGCGGACCCCGCCGCTCTCGGACTCGGCGTGCGCGTCGACGGGCATGGGCCGATTGTGCACACACTCCGACGCCCAGCGACAGGAGTGCACGCGATCCCACAGCCACCACCCTGACCACGGGGTTGGACAGAAGGGGTGGTCAAGGAGCCGATTGAGGCGCACCATGAAGGAACCCGCACAGGATCCTTGATGGGAAAGTCCGAGGAGCGACGATGTCACGACGAGCCCCCTTCGTGCCCGACGGCGTGCCGGTGCTGTCGCGCGGCCGCCACCGCAGCTCGCGCAAGGGCGCGTGCTTCATGGAGATGGCCTCATTCCTGGCCGGCGAGCGGTGGAGCGACCACCCGGAGTGCACGCACCCGGTGCTCGCGACCCTCGCGCGCTGCGTCAACGACATGCTCGACGAGACGCATCGCCAGCGCCTCGTGATGATGATCCCCGAGGTGGTGGGGCTCAACCCGGACGACCCACGGGTCACGACGGCGCTCGTGCTGACCACGGCTCGGGCGGCACTGCCCGTCGCCGCCGAGGAGCGCCAGAACGTCATGGCCCTCGCCATCCTCAACGCCGAGGGCATCCTCGCCGAGCAGGACGGGCGCGCTCACGGACAGCTGTCCAGGGCCTCTCGCGCCGCGCTCACAACGGCGCCGGCGGCCGAGCGTTGGGCACGGATCCACTTGGCCCGCATGGGATTCAACACCGCAGCCGTCCGGCCGGCCAACGCCGCCAAGGTCGTCGCCCTCGCCGTGGACGGCATCGCCCGCGCCTGTGTCGACGACCCGGAGGAGCGGCTCGTCAAGCTCCTCCGCGACGGCATCGACGTCGTGGCCACGTTCGCGCCGCTCGCGCCCGAGCCGGTCAGCGTCACCTGGGCCACCCCCGCGTCGACGCCCGTCGCCCCCGAGACCACCCGCCAGGCAGGCAGCCTCACCCGCTGATCGCGCCCGCATACGCGAGTGGCCACGTCCGAGGTCGGACGTGGCCACTGCGCGTCGGCCGCGGGTCGCGGCAAGCGCCTGCCGTCAGCGGGTCTCGCGGAAGTCGACGTGCTCGCGCGCGACGGGGTCGAACTTGCGCAGCACCATGCGGTCGGGGTTGCTGCGACGGTTCTTGCGCGTCACGTAGCTGTAGCCGGTGCCGGCGGTCGAACGCAGGGTGACGACGGGGCGCAGGTCGGTGCGCTTGGCCATGGGGGCTCCTTCGGTCTCGGGGTCACGAGTTTTCGCGACTGTAATGAGAACCATTCTCGGCGGTGCTACATTCCCGGTACGGCCGAGTCAGCCCGGCCGGGTCCTGTCGGGGCACGACCGAGGCCCCCGCATCCGACGCGGGGGCTCAGGCGTGTCCTGCGGACAGAAGGCGTATGCCGTCAGCCGCTCAGCAGGTGCCTCGGATCAGGCGAGACCGGCGCTCGCGAGCCACGTCTTGGCGACCTCGCTCGCGTCCTTCTTGTCGACGACGACCTGCTTGACCATGTCGGCGAGCGACGTCGTGTCGAGCTTGGCCGCGACCGGGTTGAGGGCCGCCTTGAGGCTGTCGGCCTTCTCGGTGCGCACGAGCGGCACGACGTTGTCGGAGCCGAAGAGGCTCTGCGGGTCGTCGAGCACGACGAAGCCGTCGGCCGCGATGGACGGGTCGGTGCTGAAGATGTTGGCGGCCTTGACCTGGCCGTTCTTCAGTGCAGCGACGGCGGCCTGGCTCTGCAGCGCGCGGAACTCCTTGGGCACGACGTTGTAGACCGACTTGAGGCCGACGAGGCCCCGCTGGCGGGTCTTGAACTCCGGCGGCGCCCCGAGCGTCAGCTCGGCCTGGTGCGCGGTGAGGTCGGGGATCGCCTTGAGCGACCACGCATCGGCCGTCTCCTTGGTGACGGCGATGGAGTCCTTGTCCTCGGCCGCGGACTTGTCCAGGACCGAGAGGCCCTGCGGCACCGCCTTCTGCAGGGCGGCGTAGACCTCGTCGGGCTGGGTGACCTTGGCGTTCTTGTCGAAGAAGGTGAGAAGCGTGCCGGAGTACTCGGGGAGCACGTCGACCTCACCACCGGAGATGGCCTTGAGGTAGGTCTCGCGGCTGCCGATGTTGAACTGGCGCGTCACCGTCATGCCCTTGGCCTCGAGGGCCTGGGCGTAGATCTCGGCGAGCAGGGCGCTCTCGGGGAAGTCGGCGGAACCGACCTTGACCGAGCCGGCGGCGCCGGTCGATCCACCGGTCCCGCCGGCAGCGGGGCTCGAGGCAGGGGCGAGCGGGTCACCGCCGCCACCGCAGGCGGCGAGCGGCACGACGGCGGCGAGGAGCAGGCCCGCGGCGAGGAAGCGCGTGCGTGTCATGGTCGGTCCCTTTCGGATGGGGTGCCCGTGGCGGCGGTCGCCTCCACGGGGCCGGTGCTGCCGGAGCCGACCACTGCGGCCTGCCGCGAGTCGGGGTCCGAGCGGTCTGCACCGTCGGGGTCTGGTTCGGAGTGGGGATCGGAGTTTCGTGCGCGTGAACGGGCAACACGCGTGGCCCGTCCGGAGATTCCCGGTGAGACGGCCCTCTTCTCGAGCAGGGCCAGGAGGCCGTCGGCGACGAGGGCCAGGACGGCGACGAGGATCGACCCGCAGACCATCTGCACGTAGTCACGCGAGGCCAGCCCGTCGATGAGGTAGCGGCCGAGGCCGCCGAGGCTGACGGAGGCCGCGATGGTGGCGGTGGCGATGACCTGGAGGGTCGCGCTGCGCAGGCCGCTGAGGAAGAGCGGGAGCGCGATGGGGGCCTCCACCTTGGTCAGCACCTGCCAGCCGGTCATGCCCATCCCCCGGGCCGCGTCGCGCGCAGCGGGCTCGACGCTGTCGATGCCGGCGTAGGTGCCCGACAGCAGAGGTGGGATCGCGAGCAGCACGAGGACGGTGATGCTCGGGATGACGAAGGCCAGATCGCTCTGGATGAGCGGCCCGACGAACATCGACACGGCGAAGAGCAGCCCCAGGGTCGGGATGGCCCGGGCGGCGTTGGCGCCCGTGACGAGCCAGCGCAGGCGTCCGGAGTGGCCCACCCAGGCGCCGAGCGGCACGGCGACGACGAGCGCGATGAGCAGGGTCAGCCCGGTGTAGAGCAGGTGCTCGAGCACGCGGTTGGGCACGCCGTCGGTGCCCTGCCAGTTGGCCGGGTCGGTGAACCAGGCCCAGATCGTCGCGAGGCTCATGCGGCCACCGCCCTGGTCCAGGGGGTGAGGAACCGCGAGACGACCTGGATGACGAGGTCGAAGACGAGCGCGAGGAGCAGGCACGCGACGATGCCGACCCACACCTCGGTCGGGAAGGAGCGGGCGTAGCCGTCGGTGAGGAAGTAGCCGAGCTGCGAGATGCCGATGAGCGAGGCGACACTGACGATGCTGACGTTGCTCACGGCAGCGACGCGCAGGCCGGCCGCGATGACGGGCACCGCGAGCGGGAGGTCGACCGCGCGGAACCGGGCGAACGAGCCGTAGCCCATCGCGATGGCCGCTTGCTGCGTCGACCCGTCGACGGAGGAGAGCCCGTCGGCGACGGTGCGGGTCAGCAGCGCGACGGTGTAGACGGTCATCGCGACGATGACGTTGACGGGATCGAGGATCTTCGTGCCGAGCAGCGGCGGCAGCAGGATGAAGAGCGCGAGCGACGGGATCGTGTAGAGCAGGCCGGTCGTCGTGAGCAGCACGGCCCGCAGCCGCGGCCGGCGCGCCGCGAGCCAGCCCAGCGGGAGGGCGATGACGAGACCCAGCACGAGCGGCAGCCCCGCGAGCCAGGCGTGCTGGCCGGCGCGGGACATGATGTCGCCGATGTGGTCGAGGGCCCAGGTCACCGAGCGGTCGCCTCCTCGGCGGGGGCCTGGGAGGCGACGGCGTCGCGCCGGGCCTCGATCGCGGGGATCACCTCGGCGGCGCGGATGGTGCCGACGAGGCGTCCGTCGTCGTCGGCCACGACGCCGCGCCCGCTCGGGGACGACAGGGCCGCGTCGAGCAGGGCCCGCAGCGATCCGGTGGTCGAGGCCACAGTGCCACCGCGGTGCAGGACCGTGCGCGTCACCTCGGACTCGACGGCAGCCGCCCGGACCCAGCCCAACGGCTCGCCCGCGGCACCGACGCACAGCACCCACGGCGTACCGACGGCTCGGACGTCGTCGGCACTGGCACCGAGGGACACGGTGGGCTCGTCGGCGAGCGAGAGCTCGGGGGCCGCCGCAAAGGAGAGCGCGCGGTAGCCACGGTCGCGGCCGACGAAGCCGGCGACGAAGTCGTCGACGGGGTCGGCGAGGAGCTTGGCCGGCGAGTCGAGCTGGGCGAGAACGCCGCCCACGCGTAGGACCGCCACCTGGTCGCCGAGCTTGACGGCCTCGTCGATGTCGTGGGTCACGAAGAGGATGGTCTTGCCGAGGTCGGACTGGAGCCGCAGGAACTCGTTCTGGAGCTGCTCGCGCACGACGGGATCGACGGCCGAGAAGGGCTCGTCCATGAGCATGACGGGCGGGTCGGCTGCGAGCGCGCGGGCCACACCGACGCGCTGCTGCTGGCCGCCGGAGAGCTGCGCGGGATAGCGCTTGGCCATCGCCGGGTCGAGGCCGACCCGCTCGATGAGCTCCATGGCCCGCGTCCGCGCGGTGCGCTTGTCGGTGCCGAGCAGCCGCGGGACGGTCGTGACGTTGTCGAGGACCGTGCGGTGCGGGAAGAGACCGGCGTGCTGGATGACGTAGCCGATGCCGCGGCGCAGCTCGGCGACGTCGAGCGAGGCGGTGTCGCGGCCGTCGATCGAGATGGTGCCGGACGTCGGGGTGATCATCCGGTTGACCATGCGCAGCGTCGTCGTCTTGCCGCATCCCGAGGGACCGACGAGGACCGTGATCTTGCCCGTCGGGGCCTCGAGGGTCAGGTCGTCGACAGCGACCGACCCGTCCCCGCGGTCGGTGCCGGACGCATCGGCGTATCGCTTGGTCACGCCCTCGAAGCGGATCATGTCCCTCAACGTACCCGCCTGCCCCGACCGCGCCGCGATCCTCGTCGAGGGTCAGATGTCGACCGTGACGCCCCCGGAGTGCACGACCCGGGCGACGACGGCCCCGATCGGGCCGGATCGCGGCTCTCCCGTGCCACCGAGCTCGTTCGCGAAGGTGGCCTCGACGACCTCGGCGACGAGGGCGGTCCAGAGCCGGGCTCGCACGAGCATCGCGTGGTCGGCGCGCGCGACGCGGACGAGGGAGGCGTCGAGACCGTCGGCCTGCATCTGCTCGACCGCGCGGCGGGTACGGGCGAGCGAGCAGATGACGTCACGGTCGCCGTGGACGAGGACCGTGCGCCGGCCCTCGCCCGGGTGCGGGTCGCCCGGCTCGACCCACGGAGCGAGGCCGACGACGAGGCGGACGTCGGGCTCGTCGCCGACGAACATCGCGACCCGGCCGCCCATCGAGTGACCGACGAGGGCGATCGGGACACCGGGGTATGCCGCCCGCACCTGTGCCAGCGCCCACCGGGCGTCCTCGACGGGCATCGCGTCGCCGTTCCAGCCACGGACGCGGAAGCGGAGCCGGGCGACGGCGATCGGACCGGGCACCCTCTTGAGGGACCGGGCGAACGGCACGAGGCGCGCGACGTTGTGCGACCAGGGCCGGTTGGGCTCGTGCCCGTCGACGGCACCGCCGTGCATGACGAGGGCGACGACGGCCGTGTCCGCGGGCCGGGCGTCCCAGACCAGGGAGGCCAGCGGCATGCTGTCGCCGTCGGCCGCGGTGGTGTCGAGGTCGGCGCTCACACCTGGGTGCGGTGGAAGCTCGCGAACGAGCGGCTCGCCGTGGGCCCGCGCTGCCCCTGGTAGTGGGAGCCGTAGGCCGCTGAGCCGTAAGGGTTCTCGGCCGGCGAGCTGAGGCGGATGAAGCAGAGCTGGCCGATCTTCATGCCGGGGTAGAGCATGATCGGCAGGGTCGCGACGTTGGACAGCTCGAGCGTGACGTGGCCGGAGAAGCCGGGGTCGACGAAGCCGGCGGTCGCATGGGTCAGCAGGCCGAGCCGTCCGAGCGAGCTCTTGCCCTCGACGCGCGCAGCGAGGTCGTCGGGGAGCGTCACGGTCTCGAGCGTCGAGCCGAGGACGAACTCGCCCGGGTGCAGCACGAAGCTGTCCTCGTCGGGACCGACCTCGACGAGCCGCGTCAGCTCCGGCTGCTCGGCGGCGGGGTCGATGTAGGGGTACTTGTGGTTGTCGAAGAGCCGGAAGAACTTGTCCAGCCGGACGTCGACGCTCGACGGTTGGACCATCGAGGGGTCCCACGGGTCGAGCACGACGCGCTCGGCGGCGATCTCGGCCCGGATGTCCTTGTCGGAGAGCAGCACGGGACGAGGCTATAACGCCGGGCCGGATTCGCCCCGACACTCCTGCCCGACTCTCCTCCCTCGCGGACGCCCCACGGACGCCGTCGGCGACCTATCGTCACGTCATGGACCCCTCCGACCCCTCCGGCCCGGGCTCCGGCCGCGCCGACGACGCCCTGCTCGCCGACTTCCACTCCGTCCTCCGGCGGATCCTCGAGTCGCTACCGTCCGACGAGGCCGGCCAGCGGCTGTCGGACGCCCTGCGCGAGCACCTCGGGGTCGAGCCGCACCTGCTGGCCGTCGTCTCGGCGACCGTGCTGCCGCACCGCCTCGTCGACGCGGACATCGCCCTGTCCGAGGTCGCGGGCGCCGATCCCGACGCCGCCGTCATCGGCATCGCCGGCGACGCGCGTCACCACATGTCGCTCGGCGACCTCGTGCAGCGCTTCCACGGCCAGGTCATGTCGGTCGGCCAGGTCGACTACGACCGGATGCCGACCGGCCCCGGCAAGGACGACCAGCGACAGGTCGTGACCTCCGGCATCCGCCTCTTCCACTTCGACGGACACGCCGTCGCGGTCCGTCAGCAGGGCATGAACCGACAGTTCGGGCGCGAGTCCGGGACCATCGAGGTCGTCGCCCGCGACCGCGACGTGTCCGACGCGCTCATGGCGCGCATCCAGGAGCTCATGGACGAGCGCAGCGTCATCCGCGGCCAGGTCGTGACGTTCGGCTCGGACCCCTACGGCCCCGGCATGGCGGGCGTGACCTTCATCGAGCGACCGACCGTCGACGCGGCCGCCGTGGTGCTGCCCGACGGGGTGCTCGACCGGGTGGCGCACCACGTCATCGGCATGGGCGAGCACCGGGAGCGGCTCGTGGCCCACGGGCAGCACCTCAAGCGCGGGGTCCTGCTCTACGGGCCGCCCGGCACCGGCAAGACGCACACGGTGCGCTACCTGCTCTCGGCGACGCCGGGCACGACGGCGGTGCTGCTGAGCGGCGGCTCGTTGCGCTTCATCCACGACGCCGCCAAGGTCGCGCGGGCGCACCAGCCGGCGATCGTCGTCCTCGAGGACTGCGATCTCGTCGCCGAGGACCGGTCGTTCGCCCCGATGGGGGCCTCTCCCCTGCTCTTCGAGGTGCTCGACGCCCTCGACGGCCTCGACTCCGACTCCGACGTCGCCTTCGTGCTGACGACGAACCGCGTCGAGGACCTGGAGGTCGCCCTGTCGCAGCGGCCCGGCCGTGTCGACCTGGCCGCCGAGATCCCGCTGCCGGACGCCGAGGGCCGTCGCGAGCTGCTCCGCCTCTACGGCGGGCACCTCTTCGGCCCCGAGGCGATCTCGGCCGCGGCCGCCCGGGCCGAGGGCACGACAGCGTCCTTCGCCAAGGAGCTCGTGCGGCGCGCGGTCCTCGCGGCGGCGGTCGCCGACGAGCCGCCGGCCGACGACCACCTCGGCCAGGCCCTCGACGAGCTCCTGTCGGACGCGCAGGCGCTGACGCGCAGCCTCCTCGGCGTGGGCGGCAAGGACGAAGACGGCGCCGCCGTCGACCCCGGTGGTATGCCGTCCGGCCGGCTGCGACCGCGTCGCCCGGTCGTGCTCCTCGGCCCGTCCTCCGACGGCGGGATGACCCGCCCGGGACCACCGCCGTGAGGTGATGCGTGCCGAGCGCGCCCGGGCCCCGCTGCGCGACCCGGGCACACGGCATACGCCCTCGGTGGTCTGGGGGCTGCTGCTCAGCCGGCGAAGGCGCGCACCGGCTGCCCCGGCACCGCGACGCGCACGCGGAAGACGGCTCCGGCCTGGGGCTCGGGGTCGTCGAGGTTCTCGCGCGACGTCGTGAGGTAGAGGTCGCGCAGGTCGTCGCCGCCGAACGTGCACGCCGTTGTGAGGCGCACGGGGACGGCGACCTCGGCGAGCACGTCGCCCCCCGGTGAGTGGCAGCGGACGCGGCCAGCGCCGTTGAGGGCGACCCAGACGTTGCCGGCGCTGTCGACCGTGAGCCCGTCAGGGTGGCCGACGTCGTGGGTGACGAAGGGGCGCCGGTCGGTGAGCTCGCCGTCGACGACCGTGAAGACGTCGGTGCGGCCGGTCGGGGTGTCGTCGTAGTAGGCGAGCCGGCCGTCGGGCGAGAGGTCGATGCCGTTGGAGATCGTCACGTCGGGCAGCAGGGTCGTGACGTCGCCGTTGCCGTCGACACGGAAGAGCCGCGCGCTGCCGGGCACGCGGTCGTAGCCCATCGTCCCCGCCCACAGGCGGCCCTCGCCGTCGACGCCGCCCTCGTTCATCCGGACCGCCGGGTCGTCCCAGAGGTCGAACCACGGGGCGGGTGTGCCGTCCGGCTCGTCCGCGAGCGCCAGACCGCGCTCGGTCGCGACCACCCAGCCGCCGGACCTGCGTGGCCGCACGAAGGCGGCGACGTCGCCGACGTGCAGGCGGTCGACGGAGCCGTCGGCGCGCAGGGTCAGGACGTCACCGGCGAGAAGGTCGACCCAGCGCAGCCCACCCCACGTCGGCGACCACACGGGCCCCTCGCCGTGGTAGCAGACGGCGTCGGTGACCTGCTCGAGCTCTCCCGTCACGATCCGGCCGCCGTCGGCAGCCATCAGTCCCACCACACGCCGACGTAGTGGTGACCGTCGGGCACGACCGGCCCGTCGACGAGCCACTGCGCGCTCGCGGCGGGGCCGCCGCTCGACTCGGTGTCGGCATCGATCGTCATCGCGTCGACCTCCTCGGGGAGCAGGGTCGTGATGACGGCCACCCCACTCGCGTAGGGCCATTCGTCGTCGGGGAAGTCCTGGAACTCGAGGACGTCGAGCTCCACCCGCACGTCGTGCACCTCCGGGTGCTCGCGCAGCTCGAAGAGCACCCGGCGCACGGTGTCGAGCGGCACGTCCTCGGGACGGTTCGGCGCGATGCACCACTCGCAGTCGTTGCCCTCGAAGAACTGCTCGAGGGTGACGGCCACCTGGGCACTCGCCCCGCCGCGCTCGCGGACATGGTCGACGAAGGCGGTCTGCTTGGCGAGATCCATGACGGTTTCGGCCCCTGGGGTCGCGTTCCTGGCACTGGCGCGGTGTCGGCTACACTGACGCCGCGTGCCGCCTTGCGGACCCTTTCGCGGGGCACCTCCGGGCGGCCCGTGCGAGCGTAGCTCAATGGTAGAGCGCCAGCTTCCCAAGCTGGATACGCGGGTTCGATTCCCGTCGCTCGCTCCACACGACGCGAGGGCCCCGACCGGTATGCCGTTCGGGGCCCTCGCGCGTCTCGCGACGTCCGCCTAGCAGGTCGTCCACATGCAGACGAGCTGCGTGGGTGCCGTCGGGTCGGCGGCGACCGAGCCGTGGCCCCAGATGTGGTCGCCAGAGGGGTCGACGCCCGCCTTGGTGACCCACATGGCACCCACCCACACGTCCGGGCCGTCGGGCGCGGCCTCTCCGTTCGTGGCTGGCTGGACCTCCTTGGCGGTCCGGAACCAGGCATCGATGACGCTCATTCCGTCGCGGGTGTAGCGGGCCAGCTTGCGTCCCTCATCGGCGTTGTCGAAGGTGATCGCGCCGTAGCCGAGCATCGTGTGCAGGCCGTCGAAGGCGCCGTCCCAGCGGCTCAGCACGTCGCCGCCACCGGCCGAGATGACGTCGTCCTGGAGCGGCCCGCAGGCGGCCACGGCGAACCACTCGAGGTCGTTCTGGCCGTAGAGGTCGCCGGGTGATGCCGGCGCCGCACCGACGGAGCTCGGGGTCAGGAGCACCGACTGCTTCTTGCCGGGCACGCACAGCACCCAGCCGTTCTGGTTGGCGTGGCCGGTGTAGAAGACGAAGTCGGCGGCGTCGACCCACGTGTCGTCGTCGGAGTGCCAGTCCGACTCCCAGGCGTTGAGGTCGCCCCAGTTGAAGTTCATCTGCCACCCGTCGGCCGACAGGCCGTCGACGAAGCCTTGGGCGTTGGCAGGGCTGCCACCCAGGGGCGTGCTCTGGTCGATCTGCCTGACCCAGCTGGTGCCCGCCTCGCTCGGGTTGACTGCACGGTCGGCTCGGGCCCCCTTGCGGTCGAAGGGTCTCCGGGCTGCCGGGGGCCTGTCCCGCCGCTCCGACTGCTCCTCCACCTGCGCAAAGACGGGTCCGCGGTCGGTGGCCGCCACGAAGGTGTGGCGGCCGTGCACGGTCGATCGGCCCCTGCCACCGGCGTGGTCGACGTCGAACGCGCTCGTGAAGACCCAGACCGGCGTGAGCACCGTCTGACCGACGTCACCCGGCGCGAGGTAGTACGCGAGGTAGGCGCCCTCGCGGTCGAGCGTGTCGCCCGAGCCGAGCCTCTCGAACGCCTCGTCGACGTCGAGCGCGTCGACGAACGTCGGATCGCCGACCGGGCGGAAGCCGCCGTTGGCGCCGATGAGCCGCCCCCCGTCACCGAAGGTGAAGGAGAGCTTCCCGCCACCGCCGATGACCGGGAGGACCTTCGGCTCCGAGTCCACCCCGGGGTTGCGGATGCCGAGGGTGAAGCGTGCCTGCACGTCCAGCTGCCGGGTGCGCCGGTCCGCACGTGCGCGGCGACGTGCCCGTGCCGCGACGTGGGTACCGCCGGGGCCGAGCTCGACGAGCTCGACGAGGTCACCGGTCCGAGGGGCGAGGTCGTGGCGCTCCATGAGACCCCTCGCCAGCGCGTAGGCCTCGTCAGGCGTGGGCAGCACGGGGCGCAGGGATGGGTTGTGCAGCTGCGACCGGTCCGCCGCGAAGAGCTCGCCGGAGGCGGTGAAGACCTCGAGCACGAGGTTCTCGTCGGAGACGGAGAGACGGTCCCCGTCCTCGGTCACCTCTCCCCGCAGCTGCAGCAGGTCGGCGGCGAGGGCGGCGACGCGTTCGAGGTCGAGCCGCGGTCGGCCCAGCTCGAAGACGGGCAGTGACGTGGTCATGGAGATCTCCCTGGTCCGGACGTCGGACGACGCAGGGGACAGAGGCCCACGGGGCAGTCACTGATACGCCGTCCCGTGGCCGGTGGCGGACGCGCCCGACACCGGTCACGGGACGGTGTGACGGGCGTCAGGGCATGCGGCCTGCGACCCAGCTCGTCGTCCAGATCCTCGAGAGCTGGACGCGCTGGCCGGGTCTGGGTGCGTGCCAGACCTTGCCGTAGCCGGCGTAGATGCCGACGTGGTAGGCGCGGCCCCCGGACATGAAGAAGATGAGGTCGCCCTGCTGGACGTTCGCCTTGCTGATGCGGACGCTGGCGAGTCTCTGTGCGTTGGCGGTGCGCGGGACGCCGACGCCGAGACGGGTGCGGTAGGTGTAGTAGACGAGGCCGGAGCAGTCGAACGCCGACGGGCCCGCGGCCCCGTAGCGGTAGGGATCGCCCTGCTGTGCGGCGGCGATCCTGACGGCGGTCCTGCCGCGCGCAGCACGCGTGGCGGCCGAGACGTAGGCGACCGGTTTGGCCTTGATGGTGACCGGAGCGGTCCCCGCTCGAGAGGCCGCCTGGGGCGTCACCGACGATGTCGGCGCGGTACCCGTCCCGACGAGGAGGGCGGCTGCGAGAAGTGGCGTGATAGCCAGGGACTGCAAGGGAATTCGGCGTGCAAGGGTAGAAGCGGGCATGGTGGATTCCTTCCCACGCCTGTGAGGTGAGCTGTCGGGTTCGGGCGGAAGATGCCCGGCCGCAGATGCGGCTTCACCCCAAGGACCGGCTGGCCGGCCCGAAAGTGGGTCCCCCACTCCTGTCCGTTATTGCGTTGCTGCCCCACCGGTGGACAGGACTCGGCGTGCGGTGGGCCGCTCGGGGGAGACCCCGGGCGATGAGCATCCATCGACGGTGACAGACAGGTCACGAAAAGGGTCCTACACGAACAGATTGTGGCAATAGTTGACAAGTCAAATGCGGTGGGAGCGGACATTCCGTCGGCCGCCGCGGCGTGATGGACGTCCTCGGTAGCCCACGGCATACGCAGTCCGGCGCTGCTGCGCTCCGGTAAACCGGTGGACCACCGCGGACGTCGTGACACACCATGGACGCTGCTCCGTCGGGGCACGTCAGTCGTCAGCGGGGAGGCCCGCGGAGAGGTGGGTGGCCGTCATGGCCTGCTCAGCGGTCAGGGTCCCGCCCCACCTCCCCCACCCCGGCTGACCGGGTCACCCGGTCCTGCCCGACTGACAGGAACAGACCGTGAAACCATTGACGGACAACGAGATTCGCGCCTCCTTCGTCAACGCCTCCCGGCGTGAGGCCAAGCAGGCCACCCTTCCCGCCGACCTCGACCTCGGACGGCGCTGGGAGACGCTCGACTACCTCGGCTGGGTCGACCGCAGCAACCCGCAACGGGCCTACGCCGTCGTCCCGGTCGACGACGAACCCGTCGGCTTCCTCCTCCGGACCGCAGAGCGCACGCGCAAGGCGAGCGCGATGTGCGCCTGGTGCGAGGACGCCTTTGCGACGAGCGAGGTGGCCCTCTTCGTGGCCCGGCGGGCCGGGGCATCCGGCCGCGAGGGCAACAGCCTCGGCACCCTCGTGCACGCCGACTTCAGCTGCTCGACGCACGTCCGGCGGCCGCCGAACGGCATGGAGGGCGGCCTGGACCCGCTCGCCCTCGTCGAGCGACGTGTCGAGGAGCTGCGGGCGCGGTCATCGGCCTTCGCCCGCCGCCTGCGCGACGGCTCGTGACCGTCGGCTGACCTCGAGCGCGTCGGCCCGGACCCGAGCGGGCGTTCCGGCGGCGCGCCCGAGCGCGCCGTTTGGACGTCGCGGCCCGACTGTTGCTACGGTTGGCGACGCCTCGCAGGCGTAGTTCAGTAGCAGAACAGCCTTCTTCCAGAAGGAAGACGTACGTGCAATTCGTGCCGCCTGCTCCAGATGGGAAGGGCCCGGTCTCCGTGACCGGGCCCTTCTGCTGTCCGGGCACGTATGCCGTCCGAGCACGTATGCCGTCCGGCCGGGGCTCGCGGGCCGGGTGGCCGGCACTCCCCACCGTCAGCGCTCGTTGCCGGGCCGGTAGTTGCCGGTCGCCCGGGCCAGGGCGTGCTGGACCGCGTCCTCGAGCCGGCCACCCCGGCTCACGCGGATCTGGCCCGAGGCGGTGCGCTGCCAGTCGAAGGGGTCCAGGGCGAGGCGGTGACGGGCGTCCATGTCCCCATCCCAGCGGCTCCCGACGCGTGACGCACCCCGTTTGCGATCGGGTCGTCCCGGCGACGGGTGCGTGGCGCACAGGCCGGCCGGGCGGCATACGCCCTCGGAGGCCGCTCGTGGCGCAACCGTGACCTCTCCCCCTTGCGATCGTTACCGGTCAGTAGCATCATGGAAGTGACCGGCCAGTAACTTGGCGCGCCCGCCGACGACAGCGCGGACGCACGACGAGCGACAGAACGTGGAGGGTCCCCGGATGGGCCACTACAAGAGCAATGTGCGTGACCTCGAGTTCAACCTCTTCGAGGTCTTCAACCGTCAGGACGTCCTCGGCACCGGCATCTACGCCGACGTCGACGTCGACGCCGCCAAGGACATCCTCCGCGAGGTCTCACGCCTCGCCGAGCACGAGCTGGCCGACAGCCTGCTCGACAGCGACCGCAACCCGCCCGTCTACGACCCGGTCAGCCAGTCGGTGACGATGCCCGAGTCGTTCAGGAAGTCGTTCAAGGCCTACGTCGACGGCGACTGGGGCAACCTCGACGTCCCCGCCGAGCTCGGCGGCATGGTCGTGCCGGCCTCCCTGCGCTGGTCGGTCGCCGAGATGGTCTGCGGCGCCAACCCCGCGATCCACATGTTCACGGCGAGCTACTCCTTCGCCAACCTCCTCTGGCACCTCGGCACCGACGACCAGAAGAAGCTCGCCAAGCACATCGTCGACCAGGCCTGGCACACGACCATGGTGCTCACCGAGCCCGACGCCGGCTCCGACGTCGGCGCGGGCCGCACCAAGGCCGTCCAGCAGCCCGACGGCACGTGGCACATCACCGGCGTCAAGCGCTTCATCACCTCGGCCGAGTCCGACATGGTCGACAACGTCGTCCACTTCGTCCTGGCCCGCCCCGAGGGCGCAGGCCCCGGCACCAAGGGCCTCTCCCTCTTCATCGTGCCGAAGTTCCAGGTCGACCTCGAGACCGGCGAGCTCGGCGAGCGCAACGGCGCCCACGTCACCAACGTCGAGCACAAGATGGGCCTCAAGGTCAGCACCACGTGCGAGGTCACCTTCGGCGAGCACGAGCCGGCCGTCGGCACCCTGCTCGGCGACGTGCACGACGGCATCGCCCAGATGTTCAAGGTCATCGAGAACGCCCGGATGTTCGTCGGCACCAAGGCGATCGCCACACTCTCGACCGGCTACCTCAACGCCCTCGAGTACGCCAAGGAGCGCGTCCAGGGCGCCGACCTGACGCAGATGACCGACAAGGCGGCGCCGCGCGTCACCATCACGCACCACCCCGACGTCCGCCGTTCGCTCATGCTCCAGAAGGCGTATGCCGAGGGCCTGCGAGCCCTCGTCATCTACACCGCGAGCCAGCAGGACGCGGTCAACCAGGCGCAGGCCGGCAACCCGGCCGTGCCGCTCGAGAAGGGCTCGGCGGCCGAGGTCGCCAACCGGATCAGCGACCTCATGCTGCCCCTCGTCAAGGGCCTCGGCTCCGAGCGCGCCTGGGTGCTGCTCGGCACCGAGTCGCTCCAGACCTACGGCGGCTCGGGCTTCCTGCAGGACTACCCGATCGAGCAGTACGTCCGCGACGCGAAGATCGACACGCTCTACGAGGGCACGACCGCCATCCAGGGGCTCGACTTCTTCTTCCGCAAGATCGTCCGCGACAAGGGCCAGGCCCTGCAGCACGTCGCCGGACAGATCCAGGAGTTCGCCAAGGACCTCGGCGGCTCGCTCGACACCGAGCGCGAGCTGCTCGGCCGGGCCCTCGAGGACGTCCAGGGCATCGTCGGCCACATGATCGGCGACGCCATGAAGAGCGACCCGCGGATGGGCGGCGACACGGCAAACCTCTACAAGGTCGGCCAGAACACGACCCGCCTGCTCCTCGCGGCCGGTGACCTCGTCGTCGGCTGGCTGCTGCTCCGCCAGGCCGAGGTCGCCCAGAAGGCTATCGACGGCGGCGCCACGGGCAAGGACGCCGACTTCTACCGCGGCAAGGTCGCCGCAGCGTCCTTCTACGCCAAGAACGTCCTGCCGAAGCTCGCCGCCGAGCGCGCCATCGCCGAGGCCACCGACAACGACCTCATGGACGTCCCCGAGTCCGCGTTCTGACGCGCACCACCCCTCACCTCGAGGCGCCCCTCCCCACCCGGGGAGCGGGCGCCTCGTCGTCTCACGACCGCGTGCGTATGCCGTCCGCCCCGGTCACGGGGTGCCGTGGCGGGCGCGCGGTGGCGCGGCCGTGAGTGGAACGCCAGCCGGCTCGGTCGCGACGACCGAGGGGGACGAGCGAGGTCAGGCGAGCGACCGCTGGTAGGCCGGGCACAGCTCGACGATGCGGAAGCCGAGGTCCTCGTTGATCGAGACCATCCACGAGTTCGTGTCGTCGTTGCCGGTGACGACCCGCTGCCGCTCGGGGTGGTCCACCTGCAGGCGCCGGAGGTTCTCGACCTTGAGGGCCATGCCGAGCCGACGTCCCCGGTGGTCGCGGTGCACGAGCGTCCCCCACTGCCAAGCGATCCCAGGGGCGCCCGAGGGCAGCATGAAGTCGGTGTAGGCCACGACGTCGCCACTGTCCTCGTGGACCGCGACGGTCGTCAGGCGTACGCGCCCTTGGGCACTCGCGACGTCGAGGTACTCCCGGTAGCGCGCCGGCGTGAGGGACTCCTCCTCGAACTCGATGTCGCCCGTCGGCGCGTCGACGGCGAGCTGGTTCATGACGGCGCAGAGCGACTCCTGCAGGTGCTCGGGCACGCCGCCGACATGGGTCTCGAGGCGGTAGACGCCCTCCCAGCGCGGTCGGGCGTGCTCGGCGTGCCGGGCGAGGAGCTCTTCGTCGACGGGCAGCTGGAGGTGGCGCATGATCTCGGTGTTGCTGAGGTGGAAGCCGTGCCGCTCGGCGAAGCGGCGGTAGCCGTGTCCGTCCGACTCCGGGGGCACGAGGAAGTCGACGACCATCGTGACGCGACCCTCCTCACGGGCCCGCTCGAGGAGGCGCTCGACGAGGGCGGTGCCGGCGCCGCGCCTGCGGTGGGCCGGGTCGACCTGGACGTCGGTCCACGTCATCGTCGTGTTGTCCGACAGCGGCAGCCAGAGCGTCGCGACGCCGACGAGCTCGTCACCGTCGTGGGCCGCCCACATCTCCATGCGTTCGGCCTCGTCGACGTGACGCCACTCGACGAGCGTCTCCGCGAGGGACGGTGGCTCGTTCCACGGGCGCTCGTGGCCCTTGCTGGCGATGATGACGTCGTACGCGCGGGCGCAGACGGCGTCGTCGTGCACGTCGATGAGCCTCGTCTCCATGGCACGACGGTAGGGGTCCGCGCGTGGGCGCTGCCATCGAGTTTCCCTGGGACGGAGCGCTCACTCGACCCGGACGGGGCGCTCACTCGACGGGTGGAGCGCGCGTCAGGTGCGGGGTGCGCGGGGGCGGGTCGTGCGCAGCAGGAGCAGGCCGACCGCGAGGACGGCGAAGCCGACGACCGGCGAGACGTCGCCGACGAGGAAGAAGACCGGCCGGTTGCCGAGCACGTCGACGCCGACGATCGAGACGATGAGGATGCCGAAGAAGAGCACGCCCGCCGACACGGCGGCCACGGGGTCGACCCAGCCCCGCGGTTCCGGCGCGGCGTCAGCCGCCGGGCGAGGCCCGCGGTCGAAGCGGACGAAGACGGCCACGAGCAGGCCGGTCACGACCGCGAGCACGGCGAAGAGGAGCGGCCGGGTCAGCCACCACTGCCACGACGCGACGGACGGCTGGACGACGCCGACTGCGCGCAGCGCCAGGAGCACCGTCATGAGCGCCGTGAGGTGCCAGAGGAAGGCGGTCATCGCGAAGGGTCCGGCCAGGACGACCGAGCGCCAGACACGGGGCCGGGCGAGCACGCGCGCCATGACCGGCCGCAGGACGACGGCGAGGCCGCAGATGCCGATGCCCTGGGCGAGCAGGGCCGCCGTGGGCGGCGCCATGTTGGAGACGGCCTCTCCGGGCAGGCCCACCATCGACGTCGGGTAGGGCCCGAACGCGACGGCGAGACCCATCGCGCCGAAACCGAGGAGGGCCATCGCCCAGCCGCGTGCGGTCGTGAGCAGGCCGTCACGCCAAGCGAACCCGAGCTGGTGCAGGGCCAGCCAGACGAGGGCGAAGTTGAGGTTGCCGATGAGCTCGGGGCCGCCCCCGAAACGCACGACGTCGACGACGCACGCCAGCAGGACGAGCACCACGACGACGACGAGGCCCCAGCGCCGGTGGAGGTCACGCATCAGCGGGGCGAAGGCACAGGCCCCCAGGTAGATCCCGACGAACCACAGCAGCTGCGGCACCATGACGAGGGCGTCGCGTGCGAGCCTCCCCGCGTCACCGGGACGCGACGTCAGGCCCGAGAGGTCGGCGACGACGCCGAGCGCTACCCAGACGGCGAGGAAGGCCAGGGTGGGGCGCAGCAGGCGCGTCGCCCGCGCCCGGAAGAACGCGGCATACCGTCCGCGGGGCTCGGGCCGCCGGCGCTCGAGCGACTCGAGCGTGTGGGCGTGGGCGACGCCCCCGACGAGGAAGAAGAGCGGCATGACCTGGAGCAGCCAGGTCAGTGGCTGGAGGGCCGGCACGACCGCGAGCGCGTTCGTGATCTGCCCGTCGGGCGTGATCGAGACCATGAGCCAGTGCCCGAGGACCACGACGAGGAGAGACCCGACGCGGAGGGTGTCGACCCAGCGGTCCCGGTCGGCGGGGGTCGCGGCGTCGATCTCGGAGGCTGTGCGGGGCGACGCGTCGGGGTGGGTCCGGCTCACGTCTCATCGAAGCACGGACGGCGCCCCGCGCAGGTGAGTTCTCCTGCTCAGGCCACCGTCCGTGGCTCAGCTCCCTGTCCCCCACTCATCCACCGCCGAAAGGCCACGAACCGGGCTCCGGTTCGTGGCCTTTCGACGGTCGCGGGCCGGGTTCGTGGCCCTTCGACGGTTCTAGATGGTGCCGTCGCGGTGCTCGACGCGGCGCTCGACGACCTCGTCGCCGTCGACCCGGCGCTCGACGACGTCGGGAGCGCCCCGGCGCTCCGTGACGACCGTGTGCTGGGTGCGCGCGCGCTGGGCGTTGAGGACGAGCGCGAGGATGATCGCGAGCGCGCCGGCCACCATGAGGATGATCCCGATCGTGTTGCCCGTGCTGCTGCTCAGGTTGAGGACGCTGGAGTCGATGTTCGTGAAGCTGAAGATCGCGCCGACGACGAGCAGGAAGATCCCGAGTCCGATACCCATGAGGTCTCCTTGGCTGGGGTACGCCCTGGACGCGTACCTGCGTGCCACATACCCGCCGGTCGGCAAACCGTCACGATCCCGGCATCGACGGGCCCGCGGTCAGCCGGAGCGCCGCCGCCCGAACGCGAGAGAGACGGCCGAGACGACGAGCATGACGACCCCGACACCCACGGCGATCGCGATCTCGTAGTAGAGGGTGCGCGCCGCGAGACCGTAGGCGGCGTCGGCGATGGTGCGCGCCACCTCCGGGTCGACGCGGCGCATGAGCGGCTCGCGCGAGACCATGACGGCGAGGGCGAGCGCGAGGGCCGTGACGATCCAGCCAATGGCGACGAGCGTGGTCGCCGTGCGCCAGCGCCGCGCGAGCGCGATCGACAGCAGCGCCAGGGCGCCCACGACGAGCGGTCCCCACGGGCCCCACGCGTCGGCGATGCGGTATGCCGCCTGGGCCTTCTGCAGGTCGGTGGCCTTGACGAGGGGGATCGTCACGACCGGCGCGATCGACCCGGCGTCGGGGACCCCGGCCTGCTCGAGCGTCGACGTCAGAGCCGGGACCGGGATCGTCAGGCGCACCGAGACGCGCCCCTGGTCGTCGAGCTTCGTGTCGGCCCGGCCCTCCATGACGGCGATGAACTGGGTGTGCAGCGCCCGGATGCCGGTGGCCCAGGCCGTCGTGACCTGGGGGCTCGCGACGAGGGCGGCAGCCTGGGTCCGGATCGGCGCCTCGAGCGCCTTCTCGATCGCCGGCTGGAGCTGGACCGCACCGAGGACGCCCTCGACGACGCCGTCGGTGAGGGCCTCCTGGACCAGCGGTTTCGTGACGACCGGCCGCAGCTCCTCCACGAAGACGTCGGTGCGCGTCAGCATGACCGACGCCCAGAAGCCGACGAGCGACACGGGCAGCAGGACGATGGCCAGCAGCCCGCACACCGCCGAGAGGACGGAGCGTCCGCTGCCACCAGATGCCTGTCGTGCCACGTGTGCCGCCTTGTCGTCCGCTGGTCTCGTCACGACCTGCTGGGGGTCGAACCGGCTAGCTTGCGGCCTGGACCCCGCGAAGGTCGAGAGTCAGTGTGGCATCGGCGGTCGGGTCGAGGGTGACCGGGATCCCCCAGTCCTGCTGGAAGAGGTGGCACGCGGCGTGCTCGGGCACCTCGCCCGTCTCGGGGTCGCCGTCGCAGGCGGCAGCCTGCACGGAGATGTGCAGCGTGCCTGACCCGATGCCGTCACGGAGGACGAGCGTCCGGGTCAGGCCCTCGGCCCGCCCGGCCCCGGAGACGAGGAGCGCGTCGGGCGTCGCGGACACGTCGAGGCGTGTCGGGTCGCCCCAGCGCAGGTCGAGCTTCTGCCCGGTCGGCGGCACGAAGGTCACCTCGAGGGCGACCTCACCGGCGGGCAGCGGAGTCGGCGGCCGCTGGGTGCGGTGGGCGGGGCCGTCGACGCGCTGGGCGGCCTCGGGCAGGCTCACGCGGGTGAGGCGGTGGGCAGCGGACTCGACGACGACGAGGCGCACCTCGCCGGTCTCGGGGTCGTGCTCGACGACGGCGTCGCTCGGCTCGGCCAGTCCCTGGGCCAAGGTCGACACCTGGCCCGTCACGGGGTCGAAGCGTCGGACGGCACCGTTGTAGGTGTCGCTGACGGCGACCGAGCCGTCGGGCAGCTCGGTCACGCCGAGCGGGTGCTGGAGCAGCGCGTCGGCGGCGTCGCCGTCACGGTGACCGAAGTCGAAGAGCCCGGTGCCGACGTGGGTCTCGACGACGAGGCCGCCGTCCGCACCGGTCGTCACCGACCGCAGGGCGGAGGTCTCGGAGTCGGCCACCCACACGCGGTCGCCGGAGGCGGAGGCGGAGAGCCCGGAGGGTTGGGCGAACCACGCCTCGGGTGCCGGCCCGTCGACGAGGCCCTCGTTGGACGTGCCGCCCACGCCCTCGACACGCCCGTCCTCGAGGGTGTTGCCCGGCGTCCACGCCCACAGCTGGTGCGTGCCGGCCATCGCGACGACGAGCCGGTCGCCGAGCCACGCGAGGTCCCACGGCGTCGACAGCGGCTGCTCGAGGGCGGGACCGCCCCCGGTGCGCTCCCGGAGCTGCGACCCGGTGCCGGCGACGACGTGGACCGATCCGTCGGAGAAGCGGATTCCCTTGACCTGGTGGTTGACCGAGTCGGCGACGAGCAGGTCGATACCGAAGCGCTCGGCCACGTCGGGGGTCGCGAGGACGACGCCTTGCGGCTCGTTGAGCAGACCGTCGCCACCCCACCGGGCCCGCTCGGTCTCGAGGTCGTCCTCGAGGTGCACGACCTCGTGGTCGGCCGTGTCGCTGACGACGAACGACCCGTCCGGCAGGGCGACCGCCTTGCCGGGGAAGCGAAGGGCGGTGTCGGGGGCGGGCGGCGGGACGTAGGGGTCGTCGCCCGGCTGGAGGGTGCCCTTGGCCCGGTGCTCCTCGACGAGCTCCGTGACGAGGGAGGCGAGACCCGGGCCGTGGCCCTCCCCCGACATCGACGCGACGACGTAGCCCTCCGGATCCAGCACGACGAGCGTGGGCCAGGCGCGGGCGGCATACGCCTTCCACGTCACGAGCTCGGGGTCGTCGAGCACGGGGTGGTGGACGGCATACCGCTCGACGGCGGCGGCCAGCGCGTCGGCGTCGGCCTCGTGCTCGAACTTCGGCGAGTGGACGCCGATGATGGTCAGCGCGTCGGGGAACTGCGCCTCGACGGGCCGCAGCTCGTCGAGCACATGGAGGCAGTTGACGCAGCAGAAGGTCCAGAAGTCGAGGACGACGACCCGACCGCGCAGATCGGCGAGCGACAGCGACCGTCCGCCGGTGTTGAGCCAGCCACGGCCGACGAGCTCGGGGGCCCGGACCTTGACGCGGGAGCGCAGCGAGGCGGTCTCGACCCCGGCACCGGGCGTCACGAGAGCCTCCGGTCGGTCAGCACGGGGAACGTGCGACGCCACTCCGGCGTCGCCGCGGTGTCGATGTCGATGCTCAGCACCTCCTCGTCAAGGCCGGCGGCGGCCAGAACCTTCCCGGTCGCGTCGACGACCTGCGAGTGACCACCCATCTCGTGGCGGGCGTGCGTGCCCGCGGTGTTGGACTGGAGCACGACGCACTGGTCCTCGACGGCACGCGCCTGGCCGAGCAGGGTCCAGTGCGCGACCCGCTTGCGCGGCCAGGCCGCCGGGATGACGAAGACCTCGGCGCCGTGCTCGAGAAGGCGCCGGTAGAGCTCGGGGAAGCGCAGGTCGTAGCACGTGGAGAGCCCGACCGGCACCGTGCCGCCGTCCGCGACGGGCACGTCGACGACGACGAGGTCCTTGCCCGCGTCCATGAGGCTCGGCTCGCCCTCGCCGAAGCCGAAACGGTGGATCTTGCGGTACGTCGCGACGAGCTCGCCGTCGGGCGAGAAGACGAGGCTGGTGTTCCAGAGCCCTCGGCCACCGGGCTCGGCGGGCTCGGCCCGTTCGACGATCGAGCCGCCGTGCAGCGTGACCCGGGCGTCGCGGGCGGCGGCGGCGAGCGCCTGCGCGACGGGTCCGTCGACGGCCTCGGCCCGCTCGTCCCACGCGGTGTAGTCGAAGCCGCCGGCCGACCACAGCTCGGGGAGCACGACGAGGTCGTGACCGGCCTGGGCCCGCACGAGATCGACGACGCGGGCGGTGCGGTCGGCGACCGACTCGTCGTCGCCATAGGCCAGCTGGATGAGCGCAACCTTCATGGTCCAACTCTCACACGGCCGAGCCGGTGCCGGGCCCGCGGTTCCGTCCCGCGGGCACCCTGGACCCGAGGCGGCCGACCGCGGTCGCCTGCAGGCCATCAAGGCGAGACTCGCACTCGCGACGCAGGTCGACGCGACGGAGCTCACGGCATACGGCCCCTGTCGGGAGGTCTACCTCGAGTCGCCGACAGGCGACGCCGACGCGGGGGTCACGGAGCTGCGGCAGCCGGTGCGCTGAGCTGCGCCGCGTGGCGCTCGCGGCGTCGTGCCGCGAGCTCCTCGCGGAGCTCCGGGTCGCTCCGGACGAGGTAGACGAGGCCACAGTCCTGCGGTCCGCTCGCCCCCGGGAAGCAGAGGGTGCACGGCTCACCGAGCCGGATCGGGCACCTCGGGTCGGACGGTCGCTGCGGCATGTCGCCTCCTCGACGCCAATACTACATCGAGTAGTAGTGACGCTCCGACCGCCTGGTCAGCGCCGCGAGCCCTCGTCGCGGCGGGCGAGCGCGGCCAGACGCTCGTTGTATGCCGTGAGCTCGGCATCGCCGTCACGGTCGGCCCGGCGGTCCTGCCGCACCGACTCCGCGCTGTCGGTGCGGAACCACTGCAGGGCGACGGTGAGCGCGAGCACGAGGCTCGGCAGCTCACCGATGGCCCACGCCACGCCCCCGCCGTAGCGCTGGTCCGCGAGCGGGTCGGTGACCCACGGGATGGCGACCGTCGGGAAGAAGTCTCCGCCGAGGAGCGTCGTGCCGCTGATCATCGCGACACCGAAGAAGGCGTGGAAGGAGATCGTCGCGAAGAGCACGACGAGGCGCAGCGCCGGGCTCCAGCGCTTGGGGCCCGGGTCGACCCCGACGAGCACCCACGCGAAGAGATAGCCCGTGAGGACGAAGTGCGCGGTCATGAGCAGGTGCCCCGTGTGCGTCTGCAGGGCCAGCTGGAACAGACCGGTCCAGTAGAAGACGACGAGGCTCATGAAGAAGAAGACCGCCGCGAAGACCGGGTTGCCGACGACGGCGAGGAACCGCGAGTGGATGAGCGCGAGAAGCATCTCGCGCGGGCCGAGCGTGCCGTCGCGGCGTGACCGGACGGTGCGCAGCGCGAGCGTCACGGGCGCACCGAGCACGAGGAAGATCGGGACGACCATCGCCTCGAGCATGTGCAGCGTCATGTGCCACGAGAAGGCGACCCGCCCGTAGATGCCGAGCACGCCGTTGGTGGCGTAGACGAAGAGCAGCCAGCCCACGACCCAGCTGACGGTCCGCATCACCGGCCAGGCGTCGCCACGACGGCGCAGGCGCACGACACCGGCCAGGTAGAGCCCGACCGCCAGCAGGCCGGTGGCGAGGAAGAGCCACTCGACCCGCCAGGCCGTGAGCCACGACATCGCCGTGGGGGCGGGTGGCGCGGGGTAGCCGGTCAGCGAGAGCGCGGCGCTCGGGTCTGCCACCGTCTCGGGCACCGGGGGCTCGCTCCGCGCGAGCGCGGTCGCGACGCCGAACGCGAGCGCCATGACGAGGGTCTCAGCGACGGCGAGGCGCACGAAGAGCCGGCTCCGCAGCCTCCGGGCACCCTCAGGGACGCCGGTGCCGGCGGCGCCGGCACCCGAGGTGCCGGTCTCGTCGATGCGATCGAGCGTGACGCGCCGGTGCCAGACGCCCGCGACCCCGAGGACCGCGAAGGCCAGGACCTTGACGAGGACGAGGACGCCGTAGGGCGTCGCGAGGTCGGACCACGAGCCGAGCCGCGTCGTGGCCGACATGACGCCGGAGGCGCCGAGGGTGACATAGCACCAGAGGGCGACGGTCGAGTAGCGGCGGGCGACGACGCCGAGCGCGTCACCCAGGGGACGACGGAGCACGATCAGTGCGAGGAGTCCACCGACCCAGACGGCAGCACTGAGCAGGTGGGCGGCGATCGCGTTGACGGCGGTCTCGTGGTCGGCCGACCCGCCCGCGTGGCCGGCGAGGCCGAGGACGAGCAGGCCGAACGCCGAGACGACGGTGAGCGCGAGCGCGACGGCACGAGAGCGGGCCACGGCGGCGACCGAGGCGACGACGAACGCGGCGACCGCGCTGATGAGCCCGACCCGGAGCGGCTCGATCGACCACACCGACCCGGTGAGGTTGCGTCCGAAGAGAGGGTCACTGAGCGGCATACCTGCTGCATCGGCGAAGGTGAAGACGACGCCGACGGCCCCCGCGAGCGCCCAGACGAACGCCGCGGCGGTCGTGACCCGGAGGGCGGCGGCGCGGCGCGGCTCGTCGAGCGCGGCGCTCTCGGCGCGCGTGCGGCCGGGGATCATCGTGGCGGCGAGGAGCAGCGAGCCGATGGTGAGCGAGGCGGCGACGTCGTGGACGACCCGGACGAGCGGAAGGGCCCAGCGGACGACCGGGCCCGCGTCGGTCAAGCCGCCGGGCAACGGGGCGGCCGCGCCGGTGTAGCGCGCGGCGACCACGCTCGCCAGCAGACCGACCGCCACGACGGCGGCGAGGACGAGCGGGACGAGCCCGGAGGCCGGGGAGGTGGGGCCTGTCCGCGGGCCGGCGAGACCGTCTCGCTGCAGGGTTGGCATGCCTCAAGGGTAAGTAGTCTGATGACATGCCCATGCATCCGGCCGCCCCAGACGACCGCAACGGACTGATCGACGCGTTCGACCACTCCGTGCAGTCGATCATCGACCTCGGGCACTCCTGCCGAGACGAGGACTTCGAGATCCAGACCGAGTGCCCCGGCTGGACCGTCAAGGACCAGATCGCCCACGTCGTCGGGGCCGAGAAGTCCTTTGCCGGCATGCCCCGGCCCCAGGTCGAGGTTCCCGACTACCCGCACGTCCACAGCGACTTCGCCCGCTTCGTCGAGGTCGACGTCGAGGCGCGGCGCGGCCTCTCCGGACGCGAGGTCGTGGCCGAGCTGGCCGAGTTCCACCCGCAGCGCGTCGCCGACCTGCGCGCGTCGGACGCCGACATCGACACCGTGATCGGCGGTTTCTTCGGGCCCGAGACGACCTTCGGCGACCACCTGCACCGTCGGATCGTCGACGCCTGGGTGCACGAGCAGGACCTCCGCGCCGCCCTCGACCGGCCCGGCAACCTCGACTCCGCGAGTGCCGCGGTCTTCACCGCCGACATCCTCGCCGCCCTCCCGCGCATCGCCTCGAGGGTCGCCGGCATCGGGGCCGGCCACGCCGTGGTGCTCGACGTGAGCGGTCCCGTCGTCGCGCGCGGTGGGGTGCGCATCATCACCGGTGACGACGGGCGCCCTTACGGGGAAGCACTTTTCAGCGGCAACGACCGGCCCGAGGGTGAGGAGCAGCTCGACGTCACGTCGATCCACCTCACGACCGACGCCCTGACGCGTCGGGCCGCCGGACGCCGCGGCGTCGACGAGATCCACTACACCGTCACCGGCGACGAGGACATCGCCCGGCGCGTCCTCGAGGCGCTCGTCGTCGTCACGCACTGAGGCTCCTGAGCCGGCTGGTCCCACACACATCGGGAACACCGCCAGGGCCGTCGCTGCTCGCGCCCGCGTATACACCTCGGGACCCCTGGACGGGGCCGAAGTCCACCTTGTGTATATAGGGGCAACGGCCTAGCGTCACTAGTAGTCGGTCAAGCCAGCGCCGCATCGGGGATCCGATCCATCGGAGTTGAAATGACCGACCCATCCGTGGGTCCGCGCAAGGATGCGCGAACCAGAGAGCTCATCAGTACCCTGCGCACCTCGGACTCGTCGTCCGAGCGCGCCACCGCCCTCGAGACCGTGACCGTGCTGCACATGCCGCTCGCCCGCTCTCTCGCCCACCGCTACTCGGGCAAGGGCCTCGATCGAGAGGACCTCGAGCAGGTCGCGTTCCTCGCACTGCTCAAGGCGCTCCAGCGGTTCGACCTGTCCAAGCCGACCGAGTTCGGCGCCTACGCCACGCCCACCATCACCGGTGAGCTGCGCCGTCACTTCCGCGACCACGGCTGGCTCGTCCGCCCGCCGCGCGAGCTGCAGGAGCGACGCCAGCTCGTCACCGACACGAGGTCACGGCTCGAGCAGCGTCTCGGCCACGACCCGGACGCCGGCGAGCTCGCCCACGAGCTCGACATCACACTCGATGCCGTCAAGGAGGCCCAGGTCGCGGCGACCAACCTGCGCCCCGCCTCCCTCGACGCGACGACCGCAGACGGTGGCCGTCCGGTCCTCGACCTGCTCGACGCCCGCGGCGACTCGGGGTCCGACCCGGCCCTCGACGAGGGCATCGTCGTGCGCACCGCTCTCGGGCGGCTCCCCGCCCGGGACCAGAAGCTCGTCGAGCTCCGGTTCGGCGGCGACATGACGCAGGCCGAGATCGCCGAGTCCATGGGGCTCAGCGCGATGCAGGTGAGCCGCCTGCTCCGGCGCACGCTCGACGAGCTGCGCCGCCAGCTGTCCGCGGAGGGCATGGCCTCGGCCTGACCCCCGCCGCTCCGACCGTGGTCCCGACGCCCGTGAGGCGCGTCGGGGCCACTCGTCATCCAGCACAGGGTCGTGCCCGCGTGCGCGCCCACGTCGGGCGCGTCGGGCGCGGCGTCGGGTCAGACCGTCGAGTCCGCCGTGGCACCGCCGGCCGGGCCGGCATGACCGAACTGCGACTCCTGCCCCTCGATGACCTGCGAAGCCACCTGGGCCAGCTTCATGTTGAGCTCCTGCGAGGTGCTGCGCAGCAGCTCGAACGCCTCCTGTCCGCTGATGTGGTGCGCCGCCATGAGCAGACCGACGGCCTTGCCGATCTCGCGGTTGCTCGTCAGCCCCTGTCGGAGGGTCGCCGCCTCCTCGCGCGCCCGGATCGCCATGAGCGCGACCGAGGCGAACGAGGCGATGACCGCGCCGACGTCGGCCGACTTCGAGGTGAGCCCGCCGGGGGTGTCCGAGAAGAGGTTGAGGGCACCGACCTTGTCGCCCTCCAGCAGGAGCCGGTAGCCGATGGCCGACCGGACCGGCGTCTCGGCGACGATGCGCTCGGTGAAGCGCGGCCACGGGGTCTTCGCGTCGGTGAGGTCGGCGTCGTGCTGGTAGGCCTCGGAGACGATGGCGTCGACACAGGGGCCCTCGCCGACCTCGAGCTCGATCTGGTCGATGCGTCGGGCGATGTCGTCGGTGCTCGCCGCCGTGACGTAGCGGTCGCGCGTGCGCACGAGGAGCGACGCCCGGTCACAGCCCTCGACGAGGCGTAGCGCGGAGTCGACGAGCGACTGGTGGATCGAGCCGGCGTCGGCGCCGGCATAGATCAGGGCCGACATCTGTCGGAAGGCGTCGTTGATCGTCGGATCGACGGGAACGTCGCTCGTCATGGCACTCCCTGCACATCTGGCCCGGCTGCTCCGCACACTGCTGGACGGTTCGGGCACGTGAGTCATCCTCGCACCTCCCCGATGGCGCGAGACCACAGACAACCACATGAGCCCCGCACGTGGCGAGACGATCCGATGGCTGGACAAACCTTCGACAGGTGAGTTGACAGCCGAGACGGTTCGGGCAAATACTTGCATGCTGCAAGCAAGTAGTTGACCCAGGGGGCATGTGATGGCCGTGAGCAGGGACGAGGCGAACGACGTCTTCCTCGGGCTCCTCCGCGTCCAGAAGCTGCTCGTCGCGGCCAAGCACACCGCCCCTCGGCTCGAGGACGGCGTGGACGTCACGGCATACCCCGTGCTCTTCGTCGTGGCGGGCCAGGGCACCGTCCGCATCTCCGAGCTCGCGACGACGCTGCACAACGACGTCTCCACCGTGAGCCGCCAGGTCAGCGCACTCGTGGCGAGCGGACTGCTCGAGAAGAGCGCCGACCCCAGCGACGGGCGGGCGTGGGTCGTCTCCCTCACCGACCACGGCCGCGCGGCCCTCGAGCGCATCCAGTCGAGCCGCGCCAAGTGGTTCCAGGGGCTGCTCTCCGAGTGGGACGGCCCTGCCACCGAGGAGTTCGTCGACCGGCTCCGCGAGCTCGGCGACGCGCTCGACAGCAACCTCCGGGCCCGGGGTGCAGCGCCGCCCCCCATGCCCTTCGACTCCACCAGAGCCCAGAAGCAGAAAGAGGACTGACATGTCCGACACCACCGCCGAGCCGCCTCGCGTCGACGCGACCGCGGACGCACCAGCGGGTGCAGGCCCCGACGCGCGACCGGTGCTCTCCCACAAGGAGATCCTGACCATCCTCGTCGGGCTCATGATGGGGATGTTCCTCGCCGCGCTCGACCAGACCATCGTCGCGAGTGCCATGCGCGTCATCGCCGACGACCTCAACGACCTTGCCGGCCAGGCATGGGTCACGACGGCATACCTCATCACCGCGACGATCACGACGCCGCTCTACGGCAAGCTCGGCGACATCTACGGGCGCAAGAAGCTCTTCATCTTCGCGATCACGATCTTCACGATCGGCTCGATGCTCTGCACGCTGTCGTGGTCGATCCCGTCGCTAGCGGCCTTCCGAGCCGTCCAGGGCATCGGCGCCGGCGGCCTCTTCTCGCTCGCCCTCGCCATCATCGGCGACATCGTGCCGCCGCGTGAGCGCGCGAAGTACCAGGGCTACTTCCTCGCCGTCTTCGGCACCTCGAGCGTCCTCGGCCCGGTCATCGGCGGCTTCTTCGCCGGCCAGGAGACGCTCCTCGGCGTCACCGGCTGGCGTTGGGTCTTCCTCGTCAACGTGCCGATCGCCGTCGCCGCGCTCATCGTCGTGACGCGCACGCTGCACCTCCGGCACACGCGTCTCGACCACCGCATCGACTACTGGGGCGCCCTCAGCCTCTCGGTCGCCCTCGTGCCGCTGCTCATCGTGGCCGAGCAGGGACGTGCGTGGGGCTGGGGTTCACCGACCTCCATCACCTGCTACGCCATCGGCCTCGCCGGTCTCGTCGCCTTCTTCCTCTTCGAGCGGTCCATGGGTGAGGAGGCGCTCATCCCGCTGCGCCTCTTCACGAACCGCACCGTCGCGTCGTCGTCGGTCGCCTCGGTCTTCATCGGCATGGGCATGTTCGGCGGCCTCGCCGCGATCCCGCTCTACCTGCAGATCGTCAAGGGCTCGTCGCCGACCCAGGCCGGCCTCCAGCTGCTCCCGATGACCCTCGGGATCATGGCCGGCTCGATCGTCTCCGGTCAGCTCATCTCCCGGACCGGACGCTACCGCCACTTCCCGATCATGGGCGCGGCGATCCTCGTCCTGTCGCTCTTCGCCTTCCACTTCGTCGGCGCGGACACCCCGCTCTGGAAGACGATGATCGTGATGTTCTTCTTCGGTATCGGCCTCGGCTTCAACTTCCAGCCGCTGACCCTCGCCGTGCAGAACGCCGTCGACCGCCGCGACATGGGCGTCGCCACGTCGTCCGCGACCTTCACCCGCCAGATCGGCGGCACGCTCGGCACCGCGGTCTTCCTGTCGATCCTCTTCTCGCAGGCCGGCACGAAGATCTCCGAGGCGTTCGCGGCGATCGCCCCGACCCCGGAGTTCCAGGCGGCCCTGCGCAACCCGACCGGTGGCGACCCGGCTGCCAACAAGGCGTTCATCGAGCAGCTCCAGGCCGCGCAGCAGTCCGGCGGCTCGGGGGCGGGCGTCGGCGGCGCGGCCCTGTCGGACAGCTCGTTCATCAACCAGCTCGACCCGGCGCTCGCCAAGCCGTTCCTCGTCGGCTTCTCCGACGCGATGTCGGTCGTCTTCGTCGTCGCGGCCGGCGTGCTCGTCCTCGCGTTCATCGCCACGCTCTTCCTGCCGAACATCGACCTGGGCCCCAAGCCCGGTCAGGCCGCGCCGGCGAAGGACGAGGACGTCGTGGTGGCCCCCGCCGGCCACTGACCCTCCGGGCACACCCCGCCCCACCGTCGAGAGGCCACGATCTGTGGCCTCGGAGCAGTCGAAAGGCCACTTCTCGTCGGAGAAGTGGCCTTTCGACGTGGTGGCACCGGCGAAACGTGGCCTTTCGACGGTTCAGTCGGGGCGTATGCCGTGGGCTCGGGTCAGCGGAGGTTGTGCAGCTCGCGGCGGGTGAGGAACGCGCGCGTGCCCAGGGCCATGACGAAGGCGAAGGCGCCCGCGATGATCGCGACCCAGTAGCCGTGCTGCGGTCCGACGTGGTCGACGACGATGCCCGACACGGCCGAGCCGGCCGCGATGCCGATGATGAGTCCCGTGAGCACGATCGTCATGCCCTCGTTGAGCTGGGCCTTGGGGACGATCCGCTCGATGAGGTTCATCGTCGTGATGAGGGTCGGAGCGGTGGCCATGCCCGCGACGAGCATGAGACCAGCGAGGACCCAGAGGTTGCCGGCGAAGAGCACCGGGATCTCGAGGACCGCCATCCCGAACGTCCCGGCGATGAGGAGCTTGACGAGGCTGCGGCCGTGCGAGACGTGCCCGAAGACGAGGCCCGCGGAGGCCGACCCCACGGCATACAACGCGAGGATGGCGCCGGCGGCGCTCGGCGCGCCCAGCTCCTGCGAGACGGCGAGCGTCACGACCTCGTTGACGCCGAAGATCGCCCCCGTCATCACCATGATGAAGGCGAGCGGGATGAGGCCCGGCACCGTGTAGGCGTGCTCGGTGGGTCGCTCGTGGTGCGGCACGACCGGCGGCTCCGTGGACCGTGCCGAGATGAAGATCAGCACGCCCACGGTGTAGGCGACGGTGGCGAAGGCGAAGCCCGCCTCGGGGAAGAGCGTCGTCGACAGCCAGATCGCGAGGACCGGTCCGATGACGAAGGTGACCTCCTCCATGACCTGCTCGAACGACATCGCCGCGTGGAGGTTGCGTGGGTCGTCGGCGAAGATGTGCGACCACCGCGCGCGGGCCATCGTGCCGAGGTTGGGGATCGCGCCGCACAGCGGGAACGTGATGAAGAGCAGCCACGAGGGCAGCCCCCGCATCGAGACGAGGAGGGTCATGACGGCCCAGAACCCCGACCAGAGGAAGAAGGGGATGGCGATGCGGCGCTGGCCGTAGCGGTCGACGAGCCGCCCGAGGAAGGGGGCGAAGAGCGCCAGGGAGACCATCCCGACCGCCACCACGGCCCCGGCGAGCGCGTAGGAGCCGGTGCGTGCCGAGACCATCGCGACCACGGACACGGCGAACATCGAGCCTGCCGAGCGGGCGATCAGCCCGCCGGTGATGAAGACGCGTGCCCCCGGTACCTCGAAGAGAGGTCGGTAGGACGCCAGCACAGGTGCTCCTTCGCGGTGGGGGACGGCCAACTTCCCCATCCTTGCACCACGACCCCCGAGGATCCGAAATGCCGGATTCGTGGTGAGCCGTGCCTCACACCCCGTGCTTGCGGCGCAGCGACCACATCTGCGGCGAGCGCTCGAGCTCGACGGCGACGTCCCACGGCATGCCCCCGGGCGCCGTCTCCCGGCGGAAGCTCGCGACCATCCGTCGGGCGAGGGCGGGGTCCCGGGCGACCCGAACGGCTACCGCCATCGCCGCGTCCTGCACGTCGCCGTCGTCGTAGGCCGCCCAGGCGAGTCCCAGCGCGACGGCGCGCTCGCCGTCGACCTCGTCGCCGAAGAGCCCGAGGGCCGCGGCGGCCTCGCGCCCGGCGACCCGGTTGATGAGCGTGAAGTGGCCGCCGCCGGGGTGGATGCCGATCTGGGCGAAGCCGGGGAGCAGCCGGGCCGTGCGCGAGACGATGCGCAGGTCGGTGGCAAGGGCGAGGTTGAGGCCGGCCCCCACTGCCGCCCCGCGCACGGCCGCGACGGTCGGGACCGCGACCCCGCCGATCGTCGTGAACGCGGCGTAGACGGTCTCGAGGTTGCGGTAGGCCTCGTCCTCGACGGGGTCACGGCCCGTGTCGGCGAGAACGCTGCGGACCGCCCCCGCGCAGAAGTGGGCTCCGCCCGTGACGACGACGGCACCGACCTCGTCGTCGGCCTCGGCCGTGCGGGCGGCGTCGATGAGCTCGCGCGACATCTCGACGGAGAGGGCGTTGCGGCGCTCGGGCGCGTCGAGGGTGATGAGCGCGACGCCGTCGGTCACGTCGTAGCGGATCTCGGTCATGCGGCGAATCTCCTTGGCTACCAGCGAGCTCGGTGGTTCAGGGGGTCCAGAGGGGTCCAGAGCGGTCCCGGTGGTTCAGGGTCGTTCAGGGGGCGTGCTGCGTCTTGGCACGGCCGGTCGTGATGAGGGTCCAGAGTCGGTCGTGACCAGCGGACGAGGCGAGCGCCGTGAGGGTCTCGTCCCAGTCCTGGAGGGAGCCGTACTCGCTGCGCCGGGCGAGGATCGGGCGCGTCAGGGTGTGCAGCTCGTGCTCGAGGGTCGTGCCGATGGCCCCGAGCGCCTGGTGCGACCCGCGGACGACGACCGAGGCGGCGTGCCCGACGCACGACTTCGCGACCCCGACCGCGAAGAGCATCCCGGGGTCGGTCCAGTCGGACGCGGCGGCCCGGGCGACGGCGGCATCGGTGGCGGCACGGGCCAGGGCCGTCTCGCAGGCGATGTCGGACACGAGGTGCTGCACCGCCTGGAATCGCCCGATCGGCCGCCCGAACTGCTCGCGCTCGCGCACGTGCGCGAGGACGACGTCGACGACGCGTTCCATGGCGCCGACGACCTGGGCCGAGCGGGCCAGCGCCCCACGCAGGTGGAACTGCTCGCCGATCGCGTGGTCGACGACGATGCCCGCCTCGAGGTCGTCGAGGTCGAACTCGACGGTGTCGCTGGGCTCCCCGGCGAGGTTGCGGCGCTCCTCCACGCCGACCCGGTCGATCGGCACGTCGGCGACCCGCCACTGGTCGCGGTCCTCCCAGAGGGCCACGACGCTGCTCGCGTCGCGCGCCCACGTGACGTTGAGGGCGACCCCGGACGGGTCGGGACGGCATACGGTCCGGAGGCCTCCGTCGTTGGGCAGCCCGGCCGCCTCGAGCAGCCAGCCACCGAGCACGTCGTGCTCTGCGAGCGGCACGGGCGCGGCCGCCGCGGCGGCGAGCCCGAGCAGCGCTGCGGCGTCGACCCAGCCTCCCCCGCTGCCGCCGGCGGACTCCGAGCCGGTGAGCCGCGTCAGTCCGAGGTCCTCGAGGCGCTGCCACAGGCCGCGGTCGAGGTCGACGACGGCGGTGGGCGTGGCGCGGGTGGCGCGGTAGTCGGCGAAGAGGTCGGTGAGGACCGCGACGAGGTCGGGGTCCGGCGTCGTGGGCGCGGCGAGGTCGCGGGGGTCGGCCATCAGCGCATCCCCAGGCCGCGGGCGATGACGCCGCGGAGGATCTCGTTGGTGCCGCCGCGCAGCGTGAAGCCGGGACGCTGGAGGATCGCCGCGTGCAGGAGGGTGTCGAGCTCCTCGTCGAGGGCCCACCCGGTGGCGGTCAGCGTGTCGACGTAGTCGGCGATGTCGCCCTCGCCCGTCGTCCCGAGCACCTTGACGACCGCGGCGGCCGTGTCGGCGTCCTCGGCGTTCTCGAGCGCCGTCGAGACGGCGAACGACATGTGGTGCAGGGCGGCGACCCGCGCGACGTGGCGACCGAGGCCCGGGTCGGTGGGCAGGCGGCCGTCGTCCATCGCCTGCGCGGCGGCGGCGAGGAGCTGGAAGGTGGACAGGACCCGCTCGGGCCCGCTGCGCTCGTGGGCGAGCTCGGACGTCACCTGCGACCAGCCCTCCCCCACCTCGCCGAGCACGCGGTCGTCGGGGATGAGGACGCCGTCGAGGTGCACCTCGTTGAAGTGGTGGTCGCCGCCCATCGAGATGATCGGGCGGATCGTGACACCGGGCGCCCGGAGGTCGACGATGAACTGGCTCAGCCCCGCGTGGCGGTGCGCCGGGTCGAGCGGCGCGGACCGGGCGAGCGCGAAGAAGGCGTCGGCCTCGTGGGCGCCGGAGGTCCACACCTTGGTGCCGGTGAGCCGCCAGCCGCCGTCGACCCGCTCGGCGCGGGTGCGGACACTGGCGAGGTCGGAGCCCGAGTCCGGCTCGCTCATCCCGATGCCGAAGACGACCTCGCCGCGGCTGATCCCGGGCAGGTACGCCTCCTTCTGCTCCTCGGTGCCGTAGCGCAGCAGCGACGGTCCGATCTGCCGCTCGGCGATCCAGTGCGCCGCGACGGGGGCCCCGACGACGAGCAGCTCCTCGGTGACGACGAAGCGCTCGAGAAAGGTGCGGCCCTGCCCGCCGTACTGCTGCGGGATGACCATCCCCAGCCAGCCGCGCCGGCCGAGCTCGCGGGTGAAGTCACGGTCCCAGCGGGTGAGCCACGTGTCGACGTGGGGCACGAACGCGCCGGCCGCGACCTGCTCGGCGAGGAAGGCGCGCACCTCGAGACGCAGCTCGGTCAGGGCGGGCAGCTCCCGCGCACCCGGAGGGACGAGACGGGCCATGCTCACCTTCCTCACGCGACGTCGCAGCGGTTCGTGCGCCACTCTCCCACACGGTCCCTCGCGAGACCCGAGGCCGTATGCCGTCCCGCCGGGTGCCGTCCGCCACACCCGGTCCGCATGGTGCCGAGCGCTCCCTCGACTGAGCGCGCAACCCCACCCCAATGGCCGCCCAACCAAACTCGAGTGAGCGCCCAACCACACTCGAGTGAGCGCTCAACCCCACCCTGGCGGCGCAGGGCGTTGACTCGACTGTGACGGGGCGTTCACTCGACTGTGACGGGGCGCTCACTCGACGGGGCGTGGGCGTGGGTCAGAAGGCGGTGGCGACGAGGTAGGCGCAGAGACCGACGATGACGGCGGTGATGACCACGGCGACGGCCGTGGTCAGGCGGTGGTTGACGAGCACGCCCATGATCCTGCGGTCGCGGGTGAAGAGCAGGAGCGGCACGAGGGTGCCGGGCAGGGCGAACGACAGGACGACCTGGCTCCACACGAGCGCGTTGGTCGGCTCGACACCCAGGCCGAGGATGACGAGCGTGGGCACGACGGCGAGCATCCGGCGCAGCAGCGGCGCGATGGGCCGGCGGCCGAAGCCCTGCATGACGACGTCACCCGTCTGGACGCCGACGAGGGTCGAGGCGAGCCCCGACGCGAGGAGGGCGACCGCCAGCATCGTCGCGGCGATCTGCCCCGCGTTGGCCGACAGGGCGGCATACGCCGTCTCGATGCTCGCGCCGGCCGTGGAGGGCAGGGCTGCTGCGAACACGACGAGGCTGATGTTGGCGGCACCGGCGATCGTCATGGCGATGACGACGCTGCGCACCGTGCGACGGCCGCTGCGCAAACGCTCGGCGTGGCTCGCCTCGCTGCCGTCGTCATGACCCCGCGACGCGGCCGAGTGGAAGTGCAGGGCGTGCGGCATCACCGTCGCGCCGACGATGCCGACCGCGAGCAGCGCCGCCGACGAGTCGAGCGGTCCGGGCACGACCGAGCGCAGCAGCGCGACCCGGTCGACGTCGGCGACGAGCACCTGCCACAGCAGCGAGCCGATGATGACGACGAGCAGGACGAGCACGACCGAGTCGAAGTGGCTGCGCCCCCGGACCTTGAGGGCGAGGACGACGAGGCTGAAGAGGGCCACACAGACGGCCCCGGCCATGAGGGGCATGCCGAAGAGGAGCTTGAGCGCGATGGCCCCGCCGACGACCTCGGCGAGGTCGGTCATGATGACGACGAGCTCGGCCTGGGCCCAGAGGAGCAGCCGGCCGACGCCCGGGAAGCGTTCGGAGCTGTGCTCGGCGAGGCTCTTGCCGGACGCCATGCCGAGCTTGGCCGCGAGGTACTGGATGACCATGGCCGAGCAGCTCGCGAAGACGACGACCCACACGAGCGTGTAGCCGTGCTCGGCCCCGGACGTGATGTTGACGCCGAAGTTGCCGGGGTCGACATAGGCGATGGCGGCCAGCAGCGCCGGGACGAGGGTGCGGGGCGCGCCGATGGTGCCGCCGAGCCCACGCTCGGGCGACCGGTCGTCCACGCGTGGCTGCTGCGCCACTCGCTCACCCATGGGACACAGCATCGAGCCTCCGGGGCGCGTGCGCCAACTCCCCCGGCGTCGGTGCGACGAAGGCCTCACCCCGACCGGCCCCCCTCCAGGAGCTCAGCGGGCCGACGCGACCCCCAGGAGGGCGGCGATCCCGAGGGCGCTGCGCGGGTCGTAGGCGGCCGTCCACAGGCCTCCGTGCGCGGCACCATACGCCTCGTCCTGCCAGGCCGTCGGCTGCGCGGGCGAGCCGGTGCGCAGGTCGTGGACGAGGAGCGCGGCCATGAGCGTGTTGGCCGTGCCGGGCTCGAACACCTCGATGCCGAAGCGGTGCGCGCCGGCGTAGGCGGCGGCGAGCGCCCGGTTCTTGACGACCGAGCGGGTGCGCGTGGGCGGGGCCACCTTGAACGACACGAGACCGCCGTCGGCGCGGTATGCCGTCGCCCGCCACCGCTGGAGGCGCTTGGCGAGCAGGTAGTTCGGTCCCTGCTGGAGCACGACGCTGTCGTTGATGCCGGGGTCCTGGCCGGGCACGTAGTTGCGGCGCAGGAGCCGGCCGCCACTCACGGTGCGCAGCGGCGCCCGCATGACCTTGGAGGTGCGCCGGTGGGCGTAGCTGTCGACGGAGCGCTCGACCGCGGCCCCGGGGACGGCGAAGACGTCGGTCGGGGTCGCGAGGAAGGCGAGAGCGACGTCGTCGCGGCCCTTGGCCTCGACGACCGCGCGGGTCAGAGAGTCGACGGCCATCGAGACACGGACGTTGGTCTCGCCGTCGGCATAGACGTAGTTGCCGATGGCGATCGGTCCGTCGATGGCCGCGACCCATCGGGTGACGGCGCCGAGGTCGTGGACGAGATCGCCGCCGGCGCGTGCTGCCAGTGGCTCGCCCCCGGGGCGGACCGGCACGGTGATGGATCCAGCGAGTCGGCGCGTGTCTCCGATCAGCTTGTCCCACAGGTCCTTTCGCGGCAGATCGACGGCGGCGACGTCGGCGCCCCAGCGCAGCAGCGAGCGCAGTGGGCCCATCTCGGCGGCGGCACCGAGCACCACGACCGTGCGGTCGGAGAGGTCGAGCCAGTCGGGGTTGTCGATGACGAGGCCGACGGCCTCGGCGCATGTGGGCTCGACGGTCCCCGCCTCGACCCACAGCTCGAGCCGTCGACGCAGGGCGTCCCCCGAGAGTCGCTCACCGGCATACGGCACCGAGAGCGTGCGGTCGGGCGCGCCCTCGCCACGCACGGTCTCGGAGCCGAGCGCGGGCACGCTCTCGTCGGCGGCGACGGCCACCTCGAGCGGTCGGTCGCCGTCGTCGGTCGCCCAGCGCATGCGGGCGTGCAGGGAGTCGAGCCCGCTCGTGGGGATGGCCTGCGCCGCGCCCGGGACCGCGACCCCGGCCTCGACGAGGCGCCGGAAGTGCGGGAGGTAGCCCTGGCGCCAGTTCGTCTCGCGTTCGGCGGAGGCGGCGCCGACCGGGTCGACCCCCCGCAGGGCGTCGGCGACCACGGCACGTCCGGTGGCAGTCGTGCTGCGGCGTCCGGACGTCGGGTCGAGTGGGAAGACCACTCCTCTGGGGTCGCTCATGGCTCCATCCTGCCGGGTGGGCAGCTCGATTCGTCGCGGCCGGCTGGTCGGCGGGCGCTTGGTCGGCCTGCCCGGCCGCCCGGCCGTCCTCCGCGGTCGCTCAGCCATGGCGGAGCCGTCGGTCGACGACGAGGTAGGACACGCTGGCCGTGGCCAGGTTGCCGGCGCGGTCCCGCACGAAGCACGTGACGGTGTGGCGTCCGAGCCGACGGGTGTTCGGCGCGCGGCCACCGTTGCAGCTCTGGCGGTCGACGCCCGAGAGTGCGTCGGTCGCCCGTGGCACGGCGACGACGACCCCGTGCCGGGGCACGACCGCTGGGATGGCGACCGGGTCGAGCGTCGGCGGCGTGCCGTCGTAGCGGTAGGAGAAGCCGACGTAGGGCGCCGCCCGGCCCGCACCGTCGACACACGTGCCGTAGACGGTACGAGGCACTCCCGAGTCGACGGCGACGACGGATCCGCCCTGGCACGAGGCGATCCCGCCGCCGAGGTCCTGCGTCACCCAGTGGTAGCGAGCCGGGGCGGCATACCAGCCGTCAGCGTTCGGGCCACCCTCGATACGGATCCCGCTCGGCGGCGTCGTGATCACCACCGACGATGCCGCGACGGCGCCGTGGCCGCTGCGCGGCGCGCCCTGCACCCCGGTGAGACCGAGTCCTCCCCACGCGAGAGCCGCCAGCCCGGCGACCCAGGCGATGCCGTGGACCGCGTCGCGCACTCGTCCGTCCGTCACGACCGGCTCCCTCGCCCGGGGTGCCCCGTCGACACCCGTCACAGGTCGGAAGGCCGTGAGCCACCGCTGATACGACGCACAGCAGATCGGTGCCCACGTCGCGGGACGGGTCGCCCACGCCGTGACATCGGGGACACGGGCTCGCGGCGTCGTAGTCGTCCGGGCGAGGCGCCCGGATCGTCGGTCGGTCCGGCGCCGGGGATGGTGCCGTGGACCACTCGATCAGGCCGGCCCGGCCGAACGGGAGGACGATGGGGACATGAGCACCAAGACGGCCGCACACGCGGCGGAGCTGACGGCGGACCGGGCCACCGAGGTCGAGCGCATCACCGGGCTGCGCCGGGAGTTCACCGAGGTCGTCGAGGCGTCGGCGGCCAACATCGCCGACGACGAGCACGACCCCGAGGGCTCGACCATCGCCTACGAGCGCACCCAGATCGGCGCCCTCATCGAGCAGGCGGAGCGGCACCTCGTCGAGATCGACGCCGCGCTGCAGCGGATCACCGACGGCGGCTACGGCCGGTGCGAGGTCTGCGGCGAGGCGATCCCCGACGAGCGGCTACGGGCCCGACCCACGGCCCGGACCTGCATGAGCCACGCGGGGACCGCCCTGCGCTGACCGACCGTGCGGCAGCGGGCAGCAGTGAGGGCCCGTCGCCACGAGCCCCCACTGCTGGTCGAGCGTCTAGAGCCGCGTCACGGTGCTGCTGCCACCGGCCGCACCGCCGAGTCGACGACTCCGACGACGTTCACTGCGCGGACCCGGAAGGACCAGGCCTGCCGGGCGATGTTGCCCGTCGTGAAGGTCGTCGAGCCCGCCGCCAGCGCTCCGGACTGCCCGGAGACCGTCGCGAAGCTGTTCGCGCTCCACTGGACGACGTAGCTCGTCTCGTTGGCGACGTCACCCCACGTCAGCGTCACCCGCTCGTTGTTGCCGGACCGGACCGCGGTCGCCGTGGCGATCGTGGGCTGTCCCGGGAGCAGCACCGCCGCCGTGGAAGTGTTGCTCGGCGTCGACTGCCCGGCGACGTTGACCGCGCTGACCCGGTAGGCGTACGTGCTGCCGACCGAGACGGCGCCGTCGACGTAGGTCGCCGTTCCGGTGTTGGCACGCGCAGGTGGGGTCGCGAGCCGGGCGAACGCGCCGCCGTTGACCGAGCGCTCGACGAGGAAGCCGGACTCGTTCGTGGCGTTGTCACGCCACGAGAGGCTGACCTGCGGACCTGCCGCCAGGGTCGCGGTGAGGGTCGTCGGAGCCGCCGGCGCATTGACACCCAGGGTGGCCGAGGTCGAGCTCGCCGTCATCGTCGGGAACCCCTGCCCGTAGCCGACCGTGTTCTGGGCGACCACCCGGTAGAGGTAGGCCGTGCTCGGGTTCGACGTGGAGTCGGTGAGCGTCCGCGACTGGTGGACGTTGGTGTCCGTGAGCGGCACGTTCACCGTTCCCACATCCACCCACGACGTCCCGTCGGTGGACCGCTGGACCACGAACGCCGTCTCGGTGATCGAGTTGTCGCCCCACGTCAGGGTGATGTGGCGGTTGTTGCCGTTGCCCGTCACCACTGCTCCCCCGGTCGCCGGCCAGTTCGCCGTGTGTGGTGGCAGGGCCAGGGACTCGGGACGCATCATGTCCATCTCCTCGTGACTGAGGATGTGGCAGTGGATGACGTACTCCCAGCCCATGTTGACGAGTGAGTTGACGATGGCACCCGTCGGGTTCCCTTGCGGGTCGATGTTGTTGAACCCGGACTGTGATCCGAGGGGCATCATCGGGTTGAGGGCGCGGATCGCGTTCGGCACCTCGAAGGGCACCTGGGGGACCACAGGCCGCAGGGCGACGATGGTGTCCTCGAGCGGGCTCATCCGCACGGTGTCCTTCCAGCCGAGCTCGTTCGCGTCCGGTGGGATGACGATGTTGTCCCACGTGATCCGGTTGAGCACCTGGACGTCGTAGAGGTGGAAGTGGATCGGGTGCGTGTCCACGCCGTTGTGGGTGAAGCGCCAGATCTGCGTCCCGTCCTTGGCGTCGGTGATCGGGGTGACCGCGACGTCCGCTGCCGGCAGGTTGGTGCCGTCGATGAGCTCGGTCGCCGGGTTGATGTACGGGTACAGCGTGACGTTCTGCGCTCCCGGTGCCGGAGGTTGCGCCTCCACACCGAGGTTGGCCTGCATGCGCCCGTAGTCGTCGAACGTCGAGGAGTTCATCTCGTCGTGGATCGCCTTCGGTTCGAGCCCCATCGTCATCTTCGCGGTGGGAGCCGCAAGGGTGTTGAAGCCGAAGGTGCCGGTGTCGTTGACGCGCACGAGGCCGTCGCACCTGGTGACGTTTCCCGTATTGACGTTGCAGTTGCTGCTGGCAGCAAAGCTCGTCCCATAGGCCGAGTTGTAGGCGGCTTGGCCGACGATCGCCGGGTGCTGGCCGGACTCGAAGACCCCGGATCCGTTCGGCTGGTGCTTGAAGGCGGCGGCGAGCGCCGTCACGTTGAAGGCCGGCGCCGGGGTGGCGGCCGCGATCTTCACCTGCATGACGGTGCGGGTGTTGGGCCCGTAGCCCGGCATGACGGTCGGAGCCCCGGTCGGACTGAGGTCCGGGCCGCCCGTGTAGTAGTCGTACGACGGCACACGTGCCGGGAAGGCAGCGGGTGCGTCGTTGTAGAGGATCAGCGTCTTGCCCGCGAACTTCGAGAAGTCGACGACGACGTCGGCACGCTCCGCCGGAGCGAGCAGCATCGAGTGCTTGTCGACGTTGCCGAAGTCGAAGCGGGTCGGGTCGGTGATCCAGGTCGTCGGCTGCTGGCCGTCGATCACCGCGGGCGCAGGCAGGAAGCCGCCCTCGCTCGCGATCTGCACCCAGTCTGGGCCGGCGGCGTCGTTGTGGGCGTCGGCCGGTGTCGGTGACACCGTCGGGTCGGTCTGCGCGGCAGCCAGCTCGGTCGGGTTCAGCTTGACCTCGCTCTGGCCGTTGCCGTTCGCCGGGTCGGGGTCGGCCGTGTACCACTGGAAGTTGAAGAACCGGTCGTTCGCGGCGTTGAGCAGCCGCATCCGGTACGTCTTCGGCTGCAGGGTCATGGTCGGGTAGGCGACACCGTTGACGATCGGGGTGTCGTTGAACTGCTCCATGCCGGCCGACACGTTGGGCGTGCCGGGGATCTGCTCCGGCTCGCAGAACGGGTCGGTCTGGTACTGCCACGTCGACGGGTCGTCGAGGTTGCAGCTCGGGTCGTAGTACGGGTTCGCGATCGGTCCGTACGTCGTGCCCGTGGCCGGTGGCCAGAACCACGGTCCGTACATCCACCGTCCGTAGGCGCTCAGCCCACCGGGGTCACCCGGGTTCTGCGCCGGCATGTAGACGTGGTGGTACCAGAAGCTGCCCTTGGTGCCCCATCGCTTCGCGTCCCACGTCGGATCCTGGCCGTATGCCGTGACCTTGCTGTTGGCGTCGACGGTGTCCTTGAGCTGGGCGTCGCCGGGCACGAAGGTCCGGTCCTGGACGATGAGCGGCAAGGTGTCGGCGGCGGTCGGGATCAGGCCCGCGTTCACGAGCGCCTTCTCGGTGTTGTCGGTGATGGTGTAGCCGGCGGCCTCACCGGCATACACGTTGAGACGCGTGATGCCCCACGAGTGGTCGTGGTAGAACATCAGCCGCGCGCTCTGCTGGTTGGTGTAGTAGAACGTCGAGCAGCCATCGTCCTTCGCGGCACAGACTGCGGGAGAGCTGGGGTTGGCCGGGTCCGACAGCATGTCGGGGACGTTCTGCACGCTGACGCCCTGCGGCCACGACGTGCTCTCCCCGGCGGGCGTGATCCACTGGTGCGGCGTCCCGTCGCTGATCCACGGGGTCGTGCCGCCGTGCAGGTGCAGGGTGGCGCGGTTGTCCTTGAAGCAGTCGACGGCCTTCGGCTCCTGGGTGCACGTGGGGTTGCGCACGGCGTCGGTCACGGCGCCGCTGTCGACGGGTGCGGGCATGGCCATCGGGCCCATGCCGGAGCCCATCATCGTGCTGTCGGTGGGCAGGAAGAGATCACCGTCGGCGCCCTTGGGCAGCAGGTTGCGGAAGACGATGCGCACGGGACGGTCCTTCGTCGCCGCGATGATCGGGCCGAGCCATTGCGGGGCGGTCACCCCGGTGTAGCCGGAGATGGCCTGCTGGTCACCGTTCTGCAGCTCGTTGAAGAGGGGGACCTGCCGGCCCGGGACTGCGGTCGTCGAGAGCTGGACGTAGCCGCGGACGAGGGTTGCCGGAAGGTCGGACGAGAACTTCGTGCGGTACTGCACGAGACCAATGACGTACTCGTCGGCGACCTTGCCGTTGTAGGTCTTCGCCTCGGGGACCGCCAACGGGATGAACTTGTTGTCGGGCCCCATGGCTGCGTCCGTCCCCTGCACCTGGGCGATGGCGGGACAGCCGGATCCGTCGGCCTTGGGGTCGCACGTGACCGGCAGAGCGTCCTGGAACTTCTTCATGCCCGCCGTGAGGTAGCCGCTGCCGGCATTGGTGACGGTGACCGAGTCGAGCGATCCGACGTCAGTCGTCACGGCGCCGGTGGCACCCGTTCCGCCTCCGGTCGGGTCCGTGACAGCCACCGTGGCCGCGGTGTACCCCGAGCCCGGGACGTCGACAGCGAGTCCGACGAGCTCGAGCGTCGCGGTCGCCGCGGCTGGGGTCGACCCACTGATCGGGTCGGAGAGCGTCCCGTCGAGGATCCTGACGGCCGGTAAGGTCGTGTAGCCCGAGCCGGGGTCGTCCACCGTGACCTTCTGGACCACGCCGCCGACGAGGTCGGCCTGCTCGACGTGACCGGTGGCACGCGTGCCGTTCGGGTCGTCCGGGAGGTCGATGAGGACGGTGGGCATGGTGTAGCCCGCGCCGCCGTCCGTCAGGGCCACGGCGTCGACGCCACCGGAAGGCGTCACGCTGGCGCCCGTCCCGTCGCCTGCCACGGTGGCGACGAAGCCGGAGTAGCCCGCGCCCGCGGCGGTGACCGACGCGGAGACGACCGCGCCGGTCGCCTTGACCGTCGCGGTCGCCGTCGCCTGCGTCCCGCCGGCGACGGTCGGCGCGTTGATGGTGACGGTGGGCGAGGTGTAGTCGTGCCCCGGAGCTGTCAGGTTGATCGCACCGATGCTGCCGTCAGGTCCCACCTGCGCCACGGCGGTCGCGCCTGCTCCGGTGCCGGCGTCAGTGATGCTGACCGTCGCCGTCGGCAACGTCAGGGGGCTGTTGGCCCAGTTCGGCCAGGGCCCGAAGTAGTGGGGAACCTTCGACGCGTCCGTGGCTCCCGTCGGTGGCGACGCTGCCGCGACCGTGGCCGGCACCACCCCCGCCTGCAGGCCCAACGCGAGCACCGTCGCGGCACTGGCCACGATCGCCGACAACCATCTTCTCGGACTGCTACCTGGCATCTTCCCCACCTGCCCCGTGACCTACTTCGCATGTCCAGCGAATTCACAAAGGTTAGACAGGAATGGGGGTCAGAACGTCCACTTTCTCTTGCATTGAAAATGCGAAGCCTTTTGCGCCACAAGCGATTCCGGAAATGGATTTCGCCTGTCCGCATTCATGCACAATCGTGCTCAGGTTCGGCAAAACGGGACACTTGCCAAGCCCAGAGAGGGACGAAGCTCGCATACGACGAGGACGTGTGACGAAGCCCTCTTCGCCTTTTGCCGCGGCCGCCCACACAGCGATCTACCGTCGAGTCATGAGAAGGAAAGGATGGACCTTCCTCTCGAACCACGGACACGTTCTGGTCTGCCTGGCGGACGACCCGGACATGTTGCTCAAGGACGTTGCCTCCAACATCGGGATCACCGAGCGGGCAGTCCAACAGATCGTGGCCGACCTCGAGGGGGCCCGCGTGATCACTCGGCACCGCGAGGGGCGGCGCAACCGCTACGTGGTCCGTCGCGAGGTGCGCTTCCGCCACCCCCTGGAGGCAGGACTGCGCGTCGGCGACTTCATCGACCTCGCCCGGCGCCGCCCCCGACTGCGGATGACGGACGCACCCCCGCACCTCACCCCCGCGCGGGAGCGCGAGCGCGACGTGCAGTGACGCCGTCGCGGGCGTCCACCTCGGTCAGCGGACGATCCGGAAGTTGAACATCGGCGTGCCGAGGGCGCCCATCAGACGCAGCCAGACCGGCAGCAGCATCTCCGTGCCGCGGGCGGTCGTGATGTCGCCGAGGTCGATGACGTCCTCGTGACCGAACTCGACGAGCAGGGCCGTGACGGCGGCCTTGGCCCCGGCGTCGTCGCCGGACACGAAGACGCTGCTGCGCTCGGGCAGGCCGGCCGGGCGCACCATGAGCTCTGCGGTCAGCGTGTTGAGCGCCTTGACGACCCTGGCGTCGGGGAAGGCACGCTGGATCTGCTCGCCGAGCGAGTCGGAGTCCTTGACGAAGAGGGTGGGCGGCATCCCTGCCGAGAAGTCGAGCGGGTTGGCGATGTCGAGCAGCACCTTGCCGGCGAGAGCGTCGGCACCGGCGAGGCCGAGCACCGCGAGCGAGGCGTCGCCGCTCGTCGCGTTGACGACGACCTCGGCCGAGGCTGCGGCCTCCGCGAAGGTCGCGAGCGAGATGCCCGGGTATGCCGTCGCCCACGTCGCGAAGGCGGCGTTGCCCATCTGGTCGGGCTCGGTGCGCGCGAGCGTGCTCGCCGGGTCACGCGTGCCGATGGTGACCGCGTGGCCGAGCTCGTCGAGACGGGACGCGATGGTGCGACCGACGGAGCCGGTGCCGAGAACTGCGTAACGCATGGGAGGTCCTTGGGTGGCGAAACAGAATAGACAGATCTGTCTACTTACCGGGACGCTAGCAGACAGATCTGTCTACTCGCAAGGTATGATGGCCCCATGGCACGGACAGCGAGCGCGGCTCGGCAGCGCATTCTCGACACGGCCTTCGCGCTCTTCTACGCCCACGGCATCCGCGCGGTCGGGGTCGACCGGATCATCGCCGAGTCCGGGGTCGCCAAACAGACCTTCTACAACCACTTCCCGGCCAAGGACGACCTCGTCCTCGCCTACCTCGACGTCGTCGACACGACCTGGTCGGGGCAGCTGCACGCTGCTGCCGAGGCGGCCGGCCCGGCGCCCGCCGACCAGCTCGTCGGGCTCTTCGACGCTCTCGACACGGCCTGCCGTCGCGACGGCTACCGCGGGTGCGCCTTCATCAACGCCGCGGCCGAGAACGAGCCGGGCACGGCGATCCACGCCCGGACGCTCGCCCACAAGGACTCGGTGCGCGGCTGGGTGCGTGGGCTCGCGGTCGACGCGGGAGCACCCGACCCCGACGGCCTGGCGCGCACCCTCACCCTGCTCCTCGACGGCGGACTCGCGAGCGGCTCGCTCGATGCGCTGCCGGACGCACCCCGCGCCGCCAAGGCCGCGGCCGAGGCGCTCGTCAGCGGGGCGACCGCCTCGCACTGAGCGACCTCGAACCGGTCCGCCTCAGCGACGCCGGTCCGTCTCAGCGCCCCGGCAGCTCTGCGGCGCTCCTCAGCGCAGGCCGGCCGCGATGCGGTCGAAGGCCTGGTCGATGTTGCGCTCGAGACGACCCGAGCCGCCGTTCTGCTGGTGCTCGATGCAGGCGCGCACGGCCGCGATGGCCACGGCCACCGTCAGGCGCGCCTCGAGCGACGCGCCCGGCTGCACGCCGAGACGACGCTCGAGCGCGGCCGTCAGGGCGTTCTCGATGCGGATGTTGTTGCCCACGAGCGCCGGGGCGAGCGACGGCTCGCCGAGCAGGATGCGACGACGCCGGGCCCGCAGCTCGCGGTCGATCGACGCGGGCGCGAGCATGCCGGCGAGGATCCGACGGAGGGACTCGAGCGGCGTCTCGCCCTCGACGTCCTGCTCCAGCGCGGCGGCATACGACTCGAGCTCCTCGGCCGTCGTGCCGATGACGGCGGCCTCCTTGGACGGGAAGTAGTTGAAGAACGTGCGGGCGCTGACGCCGGCCCGGGCCGCGATCTCCTCGGTCGTGACGGCCGTGAAGCCCTTCTCCTCGACGAGGTCGAGGGCGGCGAGGTTGAGCGCGCGGCGGGTCTCGCGCTTCTTGCGCTCCCGCAGGCCGCACGACTCGTCGGTCAGCAGGTCCGTGCTCATGCCCCCATCGTGACACGTTCACTGCATGGACTGCAATTTTGCAGTGACTGCACTTTCGGCGTACTGTGGCGGGCATGCCACAGAAGACCCAGGGGGTAGCCACGGACACCGCGACCACATCAGCCAGCGAGGCGACTGTCACCAAGGCGCCCGGACTCGACCGCCCGACCCGCAACATCTTCATCGCGCTCATGCTCGGCATGCTCGTGGCGTCGATCAGCCAGACGATCGTCGGTCCGGCGATGCCACGCATCGTCGCCGAGCTCGGCGGCATCGACCACTATTCGTGGCTCGCCACGGCCGCCATGCTCGTCAGCGCGATCACCGTCCCCATCGTCGGCAAGATGAGCGACCTCTACGGTCGCCGCGGCTTCTACCTCGGCGGGCTCGTCGTCTTCATGGCCGGCTCGATCCTCTCCGGCTTCGCCCAGAACTTCTGGTGGCTCATCGCGGCCCGCGCCATCCAGGGCGCCGGCATGGGCACCCTGATGCCGTTGTCGCAGACGATCATCGGCGACATCATCCCGCCGCGTCAGCGCGGCAAGTACCAGGGCCTCATGGGCGGCGTCTTCGGCCTCGCCTCGATCCTCGGCCCGCTCGTCGGCGGCTTCGTCACCGACAACTGGGGCTGGCGCTACCTCTTCTTCATCACGCTGCCGGTCGGCGTCTTCGCCTTCTTCGGCATCAGCCGCTTCCTCCACCTCGAGCACACGCCGCGCGAGACCGTCGTCGACAAGGCCGGCATCGCCGCGCTCTCGATGACCCTCATCCTGCTGCTCGTGCCCACCTCGCTCGGCGGAACGACGCTCGCGTGGGGCTCCCCCGCCATCATCGGCATGTACGCCGCCGGCATCGTCATGCTCGGCGTCTTCATCGCCATCGAGCGCAGGGCCGTCGAACCGGTGCTGCCGCTGCGCCTCTTCAAGAGCCCGCTCTTCACGCTCTCCAACATCGCGGCCTTCATGGTCTCCGTCATGATGTTCGGCGCGATGATCTACCTCCCGGTCTACGCCCAGGGCGTGCTCGGCGCGTCGGCCACCAACTCGGGTCTCATCCTCATGCCGATGTCGGTCGCCATGATCGGCCTGTCGATCATCTCGGGCCTCGTCATCACCAAGACCGGCCGCTACAAGCTCCAGACCATCGCGGGCATCCTCATCATGGGCGTCGGCTTCTGGCTGCTGACCCAGCTGCACTACGGCTCGAGCCAGACCGAGCTGACGCTCTCGATGATCGTCTTCGGCATCGGCCTCGGCATGGCGCTGCAGGTCTTCACCCTCATCATCCAGAACTCCTCGCAGCGCAAGGACCTCGGCGTCGCGACGGCGTCGACGCAGTTCTTCCGCAACGTCGGCTCGACCGTCGGCACGGCCGTCTTCGGCACGATCATGACGAGCGGCCTGGCCGGCAACATCGCCTCGCACCTGCCCGCCTCCGTGGTGCAGCAGATGCAGGCGTCCGGACAGCAGGTCAGCGCCGGTTCGGTGCTCGACCCGTCGGCCCTCGCCAAGCTGCCGCCGCAGATCGCCACGGGTGTCCAGCAGGGCCTCGCCGACTCCCTGCACACGGTGTTCGTCTGGGGTCTCGTGCCTTTCGCGCTCGCCCTGCTCGCCGCGCTCTTCATCAAGGAGGTGCCGCTGCGCGACACCGTGCACACGCCCGACGAGGCCGGCATCGAGCTGCTCGACACGATGTCGCAGTCTGCTCCTGACGACGAGCTCAAGGTGCCGCTGGGCCGCGAGGCCGGCAACACGCGTACGCACGAGCGGCTGCTCGGGCTGCGCCTCGGCCTGCTCGCCGACTCGGCGCTGCGCGGCGACCGTCCCCTGCTGACCCAGGCCGTCAGCCGACTCGGCGAGGGCGACCTCGACGCCGGCGCGGCGCTGCTGCACCGCACGTCGCGGATGCTGACGACCGAGGACGCCACGCTCGCCGCCGAGACCGAGCGGTTCGCCGTCGAGGTCGCGGCCCGGGCCAAGGTGCCCGGCGGCATCCTCGACGAGGCGCTCAAGCGCGAGCTCGCCACGGCCGTGGCCGAGCGCGACGCCCGCACCGTCATGACGACGGTCGAGCCGACCGTCGCCGAGCGCCACGAGGCCGTCGACATCCGCCTCCTCTCCGCCGTCGGTGACGACCTCACCGCCGCCTACCTCGTCGACCGGCAGAACGCCAGGGTCGCCGAGCAGGCCGAGGCGTTGGTGCGCTGACCGCGCCCCACTCCCCGACCTGACCCGTCGAGAGGCCGCCTGTGGCCTCCTCCGACACATCGAGAGGCCAGTTCTCCCCACCGAGAGCTGGCCTCTCGACTGCGTCCAGGCGGCCCGACGTGGCCTCTCGAACGGTGTGAGGGAGGGGCGTATGCCGTCCGGCCGGCCCACGCTGTGAGGTGGGCGCGCGCTCCGGGTCCGAGCGGGGCCGCATACGGTGTCGGGATGAGCAAGGTAGCCCTCGTCACCGGCGCGTCCTCCGGCATCGGCGAGTCCATCGCCATCCACCTCGTCGAGTCCGGGTGGACGGTGTATGCCGTCGCCCGCCGGGTCGAGCGCATGGCCGCGCTCGAGTCGCGCGGCATCATCCCCTTCGCCATGGACGTCACCGACGACGCGTCGATGGTCGCGGGGGTCGACCGCATCATCACCGAGCAGGGGCAGATCGACGCCCTCGTCAACAACGCCGGCTACGGCTCGTACGGACCGGTCGAGCACGTGCCGATCGACGAGGCGCGACGACAGTTCGAGGTCAACGTCTTCGGGCTCGCCCGCCTCACCCAGCTCGTCACGCCGCACATGCGCACGCGGCGTCGCGGCCGGATCGTCAACATCTCCAGCATCGGCGGCAAGATCTACGAGCCACTCGGCGCCTGGTACCACGCCACGAAGTTCGCGGTCGAGGGCTTCAGCGACAGCCTGCGCATCGAGCTCGCCCCCTTCGGCATCGACGTCGTCATCGTCGAGCCGGGCCCGATCATCTCGGAGTGGAACACCATCGCCCGCGAGAGCATGGTCGAGCAGTCGATCGGCACCGTCTACGAGGACCTCGCCCGCCGGATGGCCGTGATGTTCGAGCGCGTCGACACCCCGCGGATGAGCTCCGGGCCCGAGGCGGTCGCCGAGAAGGTGCTCAAGGCGCTGGAGGCCGCGAACCCCGCGGCGCGCTACCCCGCCGGACGCGGCGCGCGCGCCATCGTCACCGCGCGCCGGCTGCTGCCGGACCGCGCCATGGACGCCGTCATGAGGCGCGCCTTCTCCGGCTGACCCGTCCACCGTCCCGACGTCGAAGGGCCACGAACCGGTACCGGTACGTGGCCCTTCGACGGTCGGGTGGGTCAGGCGGTGGCCCGAGCCGTGGGGTGCCAACCGCTGCGCGCCATCGACAGCAGACGCTCGAGCAGCCGCCAGTCCTCCTCGACCGGCGGGGAGCCGCCCCGCTGCCCCGCCGGGCCGGGGCGCCCCAGCCCCGTGGTCCCCTCGGGGTCCGCACCGGCCGGCCCGGCCGGGAGCGACACCGCGACGTGGAGACGGACGACGGCGTCGACCAATGCCGACAGCGGGTCGTCGTCGGTCTGCCTCGCGCCGTCCAGGAGGCGGCCGAAGACCTCGCGGACCCCGGGTCCGGGCGTGCAGCCGAGCTCGTCCGCGAGCAGCCGCCGGCACTCGTCGTAGGCGCGCAGGCCCTCCGCGTAGCGGCCGCGCTGCTCACAGCACTCGAGGACGACGCGCCAGGCGGCCTCGTCGTAGGGGTCGGCGGCGAGCGCCTCTCTCGCCCAGCGGTGGGCACGGTCGAGGTCTCCCGCGTCGAGGGCCACCCCCGCCGCCTCGGCGAGGGCCCGCAGCAGCTCGGCGTCGAGCTCCTCACGCGCCTGCTCGATCCAGTCGAGGTGCTCGTCCGGCAGGAGCAGGCCACCGGGGCCGCCGGCTCCCCCGAGGGCATCGAGGACGTCGAGGACGTCGAAGGCAGCGACCCAGCCGCGCACGGCGGCCGGCCCCGAGCAGGCGCGCGCCCGGGCGGCCAGGCGCCGGAAGCGGTGGACGTCGACGTCGACGAACGCCGAGTCGAGCAGGTAGCCGCCCGGCTCCGTGCGCACGGCGCTGCCGAGCCCCGGCGTCAGGGCGTCGAGCCGCTTGCGGACCAGGCTGACGTAGCCCTCGAGGGTGCTCAGGGCGCCCGCCGGTGGGGCGTCGTCCCACAGCAGCCGCACGAGACTTGCCTTGCAGACGGCCTGGTCGGGCCGCAGCAGCAGCGCGACGAGGATCTGGCGCGGTTTCGCCCCGCCGAGCTGGCGCGGTCCGATCGACCGGTCGCCGACCGACACGCGCAGACTCCGACACAGTGTGACCTCGGCTCGCACGGGTCCCTCAACCCCTGCTCGCGCCCCCAGGCTCGAGTTCGTCATGTCAACCCCTCCCTTGACTCCTCCATGGTCGGGCGAGGAGGCGGCCTGCGGGCTCCACCACGTGCGGGGAGGTCGGACCCGAAGATTGGGGGTGAGCAGTCGGCTCACTTCACGAACACGGCGCCGTTCATCTGCTAGCCCATGCCCGAGCTCGTGGGGCTCTCCGAACGAACGACGTCGAACCACCCCGCCTGGCTCGACGCCACTCCGACCACGGTGACGGCCAGCACAGCGGCCACCGCGAGTCGGCCCAGGTGCTCGGGCCGGAGGCGGCGTACGGCGGCGACCGGGACGCCGCGCAGCAGGACGACGACGAGGACGAGGGCCACGAGCTCCAGGAGGCCGGCAGCGATGTCGGGGAGCCCGACGGCCTCGGGGACGCCGGGGTCGGGACCGACCGGCAGACCCCAGGTGCGCGACCACGCCCACACGACGAGTGGACCGGCCGAGAGCGCGGCCACGAGGAGCAGGAGGCCGCGAGCGGGCGCGGGCCACCGGAGCACGAGGAACGCCGCCACGGCCTGGGCGACCGCCAGCGCGACGAAGAACCAGGCCGCGGCGACCCACTCCTCGAAGTGCTCCGGCACGACCGCCAGGTGGATGAGCGCACCACCGACGAGGGCCAGGGCCAGGAGCCGCCGCCGCTCACCGCGGGCGTCCAGCGACCGACTCCGGGCGCGCGCCGACCGGACGGAGTCCAGTCGGCCGCCGTGGAACATCGTCACCCATGCGACGGCTCCGAGGTTGGTGACGAGCAGGAGCACGGCTCCGAGCCCGGTGGCGCGCAGCTGCAGCCACCACGTGTCCTGCCGCAGCCGCTCGATGCAGTCCGCCCGGCAGTCGCCTCGCATCGAGGCCATCGTCTCGAGCTGGCCCGACTGGAGGTGGAAGTCGTACGCGGCCCCGACCGCCATCTCGACGGCGCCGACGAGCGTGGCGGCCACGACGACGAGCCCCGCGGTCAGCAGCAGCGGCGCCCGTCCCCGGTCGCCGTGTCGTCGGTCCGACACGTGCACGGCGAGCGCCAGCGCGGCGAGGACGGCGCACACGTAGACGGGGACGAGGACGGTGGACTCGTGCCACCAGGTCGTGAACGGGCCCTGCCCGCGACCGACGGCGCCGACCGCACCGCGCATCGAGGTCACCCAGAAGCCGTCCGCGTAGGCCAGCACCACCGCGAGGGGCAGCACCGTCGCCCAGGGGACGGCGCGTCGGCGCCCCGGGACGGTGGGTGGGGCCGCGACGACGGTCGAGGAGGTGGTCATGGCAGTGCCTTTCCTTCCCAGTGGTGGACCACGGCGTAGGCCGTGTCGTGGGCGTCCACGCGGAGGCCACGACACGGCATACGCTCCCTACGGCGTGATCTCCCAGCCGAACATCATCGCGTGGTCCTCGTGCGCGAGGTTGTGGCAGTGCGCGACGTAGGGACCCACGAAGTCCCGGAATCCCCGGTAGACGATGACGGACTCGCCCGGGTCGAGGGCCGTCAGGTCCTCGCGCGAGACGTCGTCGGGGTGACCCGCGCTGCCCTTTGTCGCGTCCTTGCCGTTGCGCATGACGACGCGGTGCTCCTCCATGTGCAGGTGGAACGGGTGCACCCAGCCGCCGCCGCCGTTGCGGATCTCCCAGAGGTTGAAGCTGCCGCGCTTCTGCTGCGCGAGCGGGGTCTTTCCGGCGGGGTTCTTGAGGCTCGTGCCGACGTGCGTCGGGTCGAACGGCTGGCCGTTGATGAGCCACTCGACGTCGGCGGACGAGCTCCCGCGCTCGACCTCGAAGACCAGGCGGTTGTCGAGCATGCTCTGCCAGTTGCCCGGCAGCGGCGGCAGCGACCGCAGCAGCTGACCCGGCTGTGGGATGAGGCTGTCGTCCGGGGCGTCGTCGCCGATGACGAACTTCAGCACCGGCACCTTGTAGTTCGGGTCCGGCGAGAACCGGGACGAGTTGGACCACATGCGACCGTTCGGCATCTTCATGACGTTCGTGAGGTAGACGACGTCGCCCTTCGTCGTCGGCGTCCCGTCCTGGTAGCGGGTGAAGTCGACGATGACCTCGCGGCGCTTGGCCGGCCACAGCTCGAACGAGTCGCGCTTGATCGCGAACGGCAGCAGGCCGCCGTCCGAGGCGATCTGGGTGAACTGCATGCACTGCTGGCCGTCAGGGATGCGGTACTGCCCCTCGAGCTCGTCACCGCCGTAGCCCAGGGACGCGGATGACTTCGGGCCCGTCGTCGACGCCATCAGCTTGAACTCGTAGATGCGGGCGATCGAGGCATCGAGGAAGCGGAAGCGGTACTTCCGGCGTCGCACGACCATCGTCGGGTAGGCGGTGCCGTTGACGGTGAAGATGTCGCCGACGAAGCCGTGGTTGGGGAAGTGCTTGTAGAACGTCTTGCCCCACCACTCCGGGTGCGTCGCAGGGTTCTTCGCTGCCGGGAACTCCCCCATCCCGTCGTGGACGTCCTGGTGCGTGGTCACCCCGTCGTCGAGGCGGCAGTCGTAGAACGCGAGCGGGACGTCGTAGTCGACGTCGAAGGAGCCGTCCGGGTTGTCCCGGCGGACGCCGGGCAGCCTGAGCCCCTGGCGCTCGTCTCCCATGTCCGTGCCGTTCTTGGGGTCGTAGATCGGGTAGAGGCCGACCATGCCCTTGTAGACGTTCGACCCGGTGTGGTCCATGCGGTGGTCGTGGAACCAGAAGAAGCTCTGCTTCTCGCGGTCGTCCCCTCCCGCCGGCCAGTTGAGGTAGAGGTTGTCGCAGAAGGTCTGGGGTCCGTAGCCGGTCGACTTGGGGCCGTAGGTCATGCAGTAGTGCGGGTTGCCGTCGCTCTCGGGCGCCGTGTGGCCGTTGTGCAGGTGGGTGAGGAACGACCAGTCCGGGGACCCGAAGTCCTGCCGGTCGAGGCCGAGCGGGTTCTCGTCGAGGTGGTTCTCGAAGCGGACGAGGACGGGCTTGCCGTACTCCGCGTTGATCCTCGGGCCGGGGAAGGTGCCGTTGAAGCCGTAGATCGTGCTCATCGGCAGCCAGCGCTTCGTGCCGGCGGCATACGTCGCGCCGTAGGCGTCGAACGACGCCGTCGGCTTGCCGTTCGAGTCGATCGGCAGCACCTGGGAGGTCGTGAACGAGTGGGTGCGCAGGAGCAGGTCGATCTTGTAGACGATCGGGTCGGGGTAGCCGAGCGCGGACGGCCAGATCTGGTGCCGCTCGCTCCCGAACGAGTTCTGCTGTCCCACACCGGGACCGGGAGGCTTTGCCCAACCGCTGAAGGTCGACACGGGCACGGGCGCCAGGGCCTTCGGTATCGGGAGCGGGTCGGAGAAGGGCGAGAGGATCAGCGGGCTCGTCGGGAAGGCCTCGACGTAGAAGAGCAGGTCGCCGAGTGTCGTCGACGAGGCTGCGAAGGCGCCGTCGGGCGACAGCAGACCCTGCTGCGCCAGGACGGGACCGCCGAATCCGCGGGCGGCGACGAGGGCGGCTCCGAGTCCTCCGGCGGCCCCGAGCCGGAGGACGGTGCGTCGGTAGACCCCGCCGGGCTCGAGCTCACGCGGGTCTTGGGGTTCCGAAGGTGTGGAGGTGTTCATGCCTGCTCCTCAGGTGGTGGACGGCGAGCCCCGTGGTGCGTGCTGCTCCCGGTGCCCGACGTCCCGGTCGAACTGTGCTGCTGCAGTGGGCCCCCCGACCAGCGGGGGATGTCCACGCCCATGGTGGGCGGACCTGCTCGGGAGAACCTCGGGGTCCGTCGGGAGTACCGGTCGGGACGCGGTCGGCGTTCGCGGGACGAACCGGACCCTTCGGATTCGTGGGACGGCGCCCGCCGACGTGGCCGATACTGAAAGCCGACATGCTCCCGGGGGGGTGCCCATGAAGGCTTCACCGTGCGTTGACAGCACACAGACATCAGTCCTGGTCGTGGACGACCACCGCGTCCTTGCCGACGCCATCGGCTTGGTGATCAACGGCGAGCCCGACCTGCGCTGTGTCGCAACGGCGCTCAACGCTGCCCAGGCTCGCGCGCTGGCGGCGTACTGGCAGCCCGACGTCATCCTCATGGACGTCCGGCTCGGTCAGGACGACGGCATCGACCTCGCCACGGACCTCATCAGTGCCGTCCCGAACGTGCGCATCATCGTGCTCAGCGCCTTCATCGACCAGGCCCTGCTCACGAGGTCGCTCAACGCCGGAGCGTGTGCGCTCCTTCCCAAGGACGGCTCCCTCGACGAGATCCTCGGCGCCGTCCGGTCGTCGACCCGGAAGGGCTTCGCCATCGACCCCGGCCTGCTGCGCACGATCGTGCGGGCCGGCGCCGACCGCCACGGGGCTCCCGTCCCGCGCCTGACGCCGCGCGAGGCCGACGTCCTGCGCCGGCTGGCGGACGGAGCCGATGCCGTCATGATCGCCAGGGAGCTCGGGATCTCGGTGCTGACGTGTCGCGGCTACGTCAAGACCCTGCTGCGCAAGCTGCACGCACACTCCCAGCTCGAGGCCGTCGTGACCGCGAGCCGGCTCGGCCTCATCGCACCGACCAGGCGTGGCTAGCGCACCGGGCTCGCAAGGGTCCGGTGGGACACACGGCCGGCCCCCGTCGATCGTGCGCGAGGCCATCACCCGTTTCGGGCTGTGGACGCTCGTGGCCTTCCTCATCGTCGCGGTCGGGGCGGTCCTGGTGGCACGCGCGTTGGCGGCGGACCTCGCGCTGCGCGAGGCGAGCCTGCGAGGCAGGACCTTCGCGACCAACGTCGCAGCGCCCTTCGTCGACACGGCGGTGCGCTCCCGGCGCCCGAACTCCTCCCAGAGCCTGGTCACGGTCGTCGAGTCGCGGCTGCGGGACGGGTCCCTCGTCCACGTCAAGCTCTGGTCGATGGAGGGCAACGTCATCTGGTCGGACGAGCGCGACCTCATCGGCCGCACGTACGTCATGGACGAGGACGTCGCCGCACTCTTCGGCACCCAGGACGTCGTCGCCGACGTGTCGGACCTCAGCAAGGTGGAGAACGTCGAGGAGCGCACCGCGGGCCAGCTGCTCGAGGTGTACGTCGGTGCGTTCGACGCCGACAGCAAGCCGGTCGTCATCGAGTCCTACTGGTCGACCGAGCGGCTCGAGAGCGACCAGCGGCTGCTGCTCTACGCGCTGACGGCCCTCGCCGTCGGCGCCATGCTCATCCTGACGCTCTTCCTCCTGCCGTTGGCCCTGTCGCTGGCCCGTCGGGTGGACCACGCGCGCACCGAACGCGGGGCGATGCTGCGCCATGCCCTCGCCGCCTCCGACATGGAGCGGCGCCGCATCGCCGAGGAGCTGCACGACGGCCTGATCCAGAACCTCGCGGCCCTCGGCTACGCCCTCCCGATGGTCGCCCGCCAGCTGCCCGACAGCTCGGTCGAGGCGCGCGAGCTGCTCGACTCGGCAGGTCAGAGCCTCCGCGGTGACATCTCGTCACTGCGGGGCCTGGTCACCGACCTCTACCCGGCCGACCCGTCCCTGCCCGGGCTCACGGCGGCCCTCGACATCCTCGCGGCGCGGGCCCGCGAGTCGGGCGTCGCCGTCGACGTCGAGGTCTCTCCCGGCTACGCCCACCTGTCCAGGGAGGCGATCCAGCTGACCTACCGCAGCCTGCGCGAGGGGCTGCGCAACGTCGTCAAGCACGCCAACGCCTCCCGCGCGACCCTCGTCGCCGCCGTCGAGGGCGACGAGGCCACGGTGACGGTGCTCGACGACGGCAGCGGGCCACCTCCGGGACCGATCGCCACCGGCCACCTCGGCCTGCGCCTGCTCGAGGACACCCTGACCGACGTCGGTGGGTCGCTGCGACTGGGCCGCCGCGCCGAGGGTGGGACCGAGCTCGTGGCGCGTTTCCCGACCTCCTTCGCGAGCGAGCTCCAGCTCCCCTGAGCGTCGCCGGCCGCGGCGTCTGGAGGGTCAGCGCGGCATCCCGGGCTGGCGCCCCCTGCCCACGCCACGGACCGCGTCGAGGACCGTCGACGGCACCGCGTCCTTGACGATGTATGCCGCCGCGCCGGCCTCCAGCGCCGCGCGCCGTCCCTGCACCGACGGCTCTCCCGTCAGCACGACGACCTGGGTCGTCGGCAGGTCCTCCAGGATCCTCCGGGTGGCCTCGACCCCGCCGATGCCGGGCATCCGGATGTCCATGAGCACGACGTCGGGGTGAGTGCGCCGGGCCACCTCGACCGCCTGCTCGCCACTCTCGGCGGCGCCGCAGAGCTCGAGGTCACCCTCGAGGGAGAAGAGCGAGGCGAGCCCGATCCGGAGGATGTGCACGTCGTCGACGACGAGCACGCGGACGACGTCCGGTCCCTGCGGGGTCGGGTCCGAGCGGAGAGCAGTCACCGGCGGGGCCCCCGTCCTGCCCGGGCACACCACGGACCCGGCCCGTGCACGCGCTGCCCACCCATGACGGACCTCCACTGCTCAGGGGCGATCGCCCGATCGGGAACTCCACCATCGTGGCGCGGCGCGCGGCGTGGCGCACGCGCCACGGGTGGGGTCGGCATACCCCCAATCGTGGGGGTGTGTCCCGATCCGATCGCGGTCCGCCTGAGGCGTCGCTGTCAGGACGGAACGTCGAAGGGCCACAAACCGGTACCGGTTTGTGGCCCTTCGACGGTTGAGTGGGTCAGCCCCAGACGAGGGCCTGGGCCGGGTCGGCGAGGATCCCTGCCAGGTCGGACAGGAAGCGGCTGCCGAGCTCACCGTCGATGAGACGGTGGTCGAAGCTCACCGCGAGCTGCGTGACGTGGCGGATGGCGATCTCGTCGTTGCCGTCGGCATCGGTGACGACCCACGGCTGCTTGCGGATCGCACCGAAGCACACGATGGCCGACTCCCCCGGGTTGATGATCGGGGTGCCGCTGTCGACGCCGAACACGCCGACGTTGGTGATCGTCATCGTGCCGCCCGACATCTCGGCCGGCTGGGTGCGGCCCTCGCGAGCCGTGGCGGTGAGCTGCCCGATGGCCTGCGCCAGCTCGAGCATCGTCATGGCGTGGGCGTCCTTGATGTTCGGGACGATGAGGCCACGCGGGGTCGCCGCGGCGATGCCGAGGTTGACGTAGTTCTTCTGGACGATCTCCTGGTTGGCCTCGTCCCACGTCGCGTTCATGCCGGGGTTGCGCTTGACTGCGAGGACGAGCGCCTTGGCGAGCACGAGCAGCGGCGTGACCTTGACGTCCTTGAACTCGCGGCTGCCCTTGAGGCGGTCGACGAGCTCCATCGTCTTCGTGACGTCGATGGTGATCCACTCGGTGACGTGCGGTGCGGTGAAGGCCGATCCGACCATCGCCTGCGCCGTCATCTTGCGGACGCCCTTGATCGGCGTGCGCTCCTCGCGCTCACCCGCGCCGAACGGCATACGCGAGATGGCCGGCGCGGCACCCCCGACGGCGGAGTCGGCTTGTGCTGCAACGCCGTTCACGACGGCGCCGCTTGCATGGTTCGTCACGTCGTCGCGCGTGATGATGCCGTCGGCCCCGGTCGGGGTGACGGACGCGAGGTCGATGCCGAGGTCCTTGGCGAGCTTGCGGACGGGCGGCTTCGCCTTGGGACGGCCACCGGCAGCGGACGCGACCGGGACGGCAGGAGCCGGCGACTCGACACGCGGAGCCGGGGCTGCGTGCTCGGCAACCGGTGCGGCAGCCGCGACCTGCTCGGTCTCGGTCGGTGCGGCGGCGACGGGGGCGGCGGCCAAGCCCTTGCGGGCACGACGGGCCGTGGCGCCGGCCTTGGCGCCGTAGCCGACGAGGATCGCCTCGGAGCCGCCACCCGCGCCCTCGGCCGGAGCGGCCTTCTCGCCCGGGATCGACGGTGCGGCGGCGGGAGCGTCGTCGCCGCCCTTGCCGTCGTCGATCGAGATGATCGGCGTGCCGACGTCGATCGTCTGGCCGACCTCGACGAGCAGCTCCTTGACGGTGCCGGCCCACGGGATGGGCAGCTCGACGAGCGACTTGGCGGTCTCGATCTCGAGGACCATGTCGTTGACCTTGACGGTGTCGCCGGGCGACACCTTCCACTCCACGATCTCGGCCTCGACGAGCCCCTCACCGGGGTCGGGCAGGTTGAACGTCTTGATTGCCATGTGTCGCAGCCCTTCTCAGTACGCGAGCGCGCGGTCGACGCCGTCGAGGATGCGGTCGAGGTCGGGGAGGAACTCCTCCTCCATCCGGCTCGGCGGGTAGGGGATGTTCGCGCCGGCGACCCGGATGACGGGTGCCTCGAGCTCGTAGAAGCACTGCTCCGTGACCTGCGCCGAGATCTCCGACGCCATGCCGAGGAAGCTGCTCGCCTCCTGGACGACGACGAGGCGACCCGTCTTGCGCACCGACTCGACGATGGTGTCGATCGGCAGCGGCGAGAGCGAGCGCAGGTCGATGACCTCGATGCTCGTGCCCTCGGCCTCCGCCGCGGCGGCCGACTCGAGCATCGTCTTGACGACAGGGCCGTAGCCGAGCAGCGTCACGTCGGTGCCCTCACGGAGCACGTTGGCCTCGAAGAGGCCGCGCGGCGCGGTGGTCGCGGTCGTGTCGTACTCCGCACGGTCGTGGTAGCGGCGCTTCGGCTCGAAGAAGATCACCGGGTCGTCGCACGCGACGGCCTGCTGGATCATCCAGTGGGCGTCCTCGGGGTTGCTGCACGCGACGACGCGCAGGCCCGCGGTGTGGGCGAAGTAGGCCTCGGGGCTCTCGGAGTGGTGCTCCGGGCTGCCGATGCCGCCGCCGAACGGGATGCGGATGACCATCGGGATCTTGACCGCGCCGAGGGCACGGGCGTGCATCTTGGCGACCTGGCTGACGATCTGGTCGAAGGCCGGGTAGACGAAGCCGTCGAACTGGATCTCGCAGACGGGGCGGTAGCCGCGCAGCGCCATGCCGACCGCGGTGCCGACGATGCCGGACTCGGCGAGCGGGCTGTCGATGACGCGGTCCTCGCCGAAGTCCTTCTGCAGACCCTCGGTGATGCGGAAGACGCCACCGAGCTTGCCGATGTCCTCACCGATGAGCACGACCTTGGGGTCGGCCTCCATGGCCTTGCGCAGGCCGTTGGTGATGCTCTTGCCAAGCGTGACCTTCTCGAGCTGGCCGGCCATCAGTTCGCCTCCTCGAAGCTCGCCTTGTAGGCGAGGTAGGCGGCACGCTCCGCCTCCATGACCGGGTGGTCCTCGGCGTAGACGTGGTCCCACATCGTCTCGCCGGCCATCGTCTCCATCGTGACGCAGCCCTCGCGCAGCTCGGCTGCGAACTGGTCGGCCTCCTCGTCGATGCGGACGAAGAAGGCCTCGTCGGCCATCCCCTCGTGCGCGAGGAGCGTCTTGAGGCGCAGGATCGGGTCGCGGAACTTCCACTCCTCGACCTCGGCCGAGACGCGGTACTTCGTCGGGTCGTCGGCCGTCGTGTGCGCACCCATGCGGTACGTGTAGGCCTCGATGAGGAGCGGGCCGTTGCCGTTGCGGGCCTCGTCGAGGCAGTGCTGCGTCACGGCATACGTCGCGAGGATGTCGTTGCCGTCGACGCGGACACCCGGGAAGCCGAAGCCGCGGGCGCGCTGGAAGAGCGGGATCCGGGTCTGCTTCTCGACGGGCTCGGAGATGGCCCACTGGTTGTTCTGGCAGAAGAAGACGACCGGCGCGTCGAAGCTCGCCGCGTAGACGAAGGCCTCGTTGACGTCACCCTGCGAGGAGGCGCCGTCGCCGAAGTAGCAGATGACCGCGGTGTCGCGGTCGGGGTCGCCGGTGCCGACGTTGCCGTCCATCCGCACACCCATCGCGTACCCCGTGGCGTGCAGCGCCTGGGCCCCGATGACGATCGTGTAGAGGTGGAAGTTGTTCTCCTGCGGGTCCCAGCCGCCCTGGCTGACGCCGCGGAAGAGCTGCAGCGAGCTCTGCGGGTCCATGCCACGCACGAAGCCGACGCCGTGCTCGCGGTAGGTCGGGAAGACGAAGTCGTGGGGCCGCAGCGCACGACCGGAGCCGACCTGGGCCGCCTCCTGGCCGAGCAGGCTGGGCCACAGGCCGAGCTCGCCCTGGCGCTGCAGCGCGTAGCCCTCGGCGTCGAGCCGGCGGATGAGGACGAGGTCGCGGTAGAAGCTCCGCAGGTCCTCGGGCGTCAGGTCCGCGACGTACTTGTCGTAGTCGGGATGGGACACGCGCTGACCTTCGGGGGTCAGCAGCTGGATCATGTCCGGGCCACCGTCGCCGACCGCGGGGGTCGGCTCCTGCAGCTCGGCGACAACCTTGTCGCTCACTGGGGCTCCTTCGCCGGTGAGACCGGCCTACTCGTTCGGCCCGCAAACGGGGGTCACCCGCTCGTCGGCTTCTGGGGGGCGCAGGGCCGCCGTTCGTGACGACGGACACGTGCTTGGTCCTCGACCCGGAACTTACCGGAGAGCCCTGCGAATCTCACAATGCGGGACGACGTCGCGCTCCACCGAGAGGCTGACCTGCGCGGACGCCGCCGGGTCCAAGGAGGGCACCACCCGGGCGGGAGGGCGTATGCCGTGTGCTCGGGGCGCGCTCGCCGGCGCGGTCAGCGCCGGGTGCCCCAGGTCCAGGCCGGGGTGGTGAGCAGGCCCTGACCCTGCACGAAGGTCTCGCCGAGGTCCTTGACGAGGGTGATGCCTCGGGCCGGTGAGCCGAGCCCGACCGGTGCCTCGTCGTCGTCGGGATCGACCACACCGAGCTCGCGGATGAGCGCCTCGGAGTGGGAGACGACCATGACCTGGCTGCGTTCGGCCGCGGACCGGACGAGCCGTCCGAGCGGTGGGAGCAGGTCGGGGTGCAGCGACGTCTCGGGCTCGTTGAGGACCATGAGCGACGGCGGGTCGGGCGTCAGCAGCGCGGCGACGAGGAGCAGGTAGCGCAGCGTGCCGTCGGACAGCTCGGCCCCGGCGAGCGGCCGCAGCATCCCGGGCTGGTGCAGCTCCACGTCGAAGCGGCCGCTGTCGACGGTGACCTCGAGGATCGCCCCGTCGAAGGCGTCGGCGACGGCTCGGTCGAGCTCGGACCGGCCGTTCTCGCGGATCGTCTGGAGCGCGGCGGCGAGGTCGCGTCCGTCGTCGGCGAGCACCGGGGTGCGGGTGCCGACCTGGGGCGTCCGGGCCGGGGCCTCGGCGTCGGCGCGGAACCCGTCGTAGAACCGCCAGCCGCGGATCATCCGGCGCACCCGGAGCAGCTCGGGCGCCCGCTCGGGGTCGGCGAGCTCGGTCAGCATGCTCTCCCACGGGCGCAGCGAGCGGGTCAGTTCGACCCACCCGGGGCGTGCACCGCGACTCGGGCCCGACGCCGTGCCGGCGCCCGACTCCCTGTAGGCCGCTCGCGAGCCGGTGCGTGATCCCGGGGCCTCGACGGGGTCGGACTCCCACTCCGCGGCCTCGCCGTCGTCGGGTCCCCAGTCGGAGGCCCAGCCGTCGTCGCTCCCGCCCACGGCGCGGGTCTCGACGACACCCCACCGGCGGCGCACGAGCACCGAGCCGGGCCGCATGACGGGGCCGGCCCAGACCACCTCGCGCTTGATCTCGGGGTCGCGCAGGAACGCCGACGGCGTCCCTGCCTCGCTGCCGGTCGACTGCTGCGGCAGGCCGAGGTCGACGAGGTAGCCGAAGTCGTCGGAGGCGAAGCCGAGCTGGAGACTGATCGGGCCCTTGCGACGGGTGCCCTGCACGGCGTGACCACGGTCGCGGGCGCCGCCGAGGGTCGCCGGGCCGGCCCACAGCGCGGACTGGAGGCCACCCTCGCGGGCGAGGGTGGCGATGACGTCGCCCCGGCCGCAGCCGGCGAGGAGCCGGAGCGACCGGTAGAGGCTCGACTTGCCGCTGCCGTTCGCGCCCGTCACGACGTCGAGCCCGTGCAGGGGCACGACGACGTCGCGCAGCGAGCGGTAGCCGGACACGGCGACGGCGGTGAGCATGCCGTGAACGTACGCCGGAGGACCGACACGGGCCGCCCGGCCGTTCAGGTCATCACGTCGTCAGGTCGTCAGGTCGTCAGGTCGCCACGCGACGCCGAGCCACCCTCGTCAGCATCGCGACGATCGCCAGCGCCCCGAGCACCACCACGGCCGGGAGGAAGAGCGCCACCGGCGTCATCGCCGTGTCGAGCTGCCCCACCTCCGCACTCCCTACCCACCCGAAGGAGAAGGGTTCACTGCGGACCAGGACCAGGACGGACACCGCGACAGCGAGAGCGGCGAGCGTCGCAGCCGTCACCGCGACAGCCGGCACGACCGGGGTTCTCCGAGCGGCCGCCACCCAGAGCCCGCCGGCGGCGAGGAGCAGGACGATGGCCGCGACGACGAGCAGGACCGCGGTGAGCGAGCTCTCTCGCTGCACCTCGATCGCTTGGCTCACGGCCCGCACGCGTCCGTCGAACCAGATGTCGACGAGAGTCTCGCTCCCCCCGGCCGTGCGTGAGACGAGGTGGTGAGTGGGCCAGACGAGGACCGCGGCGAGCAGGACGGCCCCCGTCACGAGGAGCAGCGGCACGGCCCTACGGAGCCCGGACACGACGCGTCAGGCCCCGGGGTCGACGCCGTCGCCGCCGGCACCGGCGGACCAGGGGGGCAGCTCCTGCAGCGACCACCGGTTGCCGTCGGGGTCACTGAAGTGGACGAAACGGCCCCACGGCTGCTCGTCGACCTCGGACGCCTCGACGCCGCGACCGACGAGCTCGGCCCGGATGGCGTCGGCGTCGGCGACGACCATCTGGAGGTTGTCGAGGCCGCCGGGGACGATCTCGGTCAGACCCTTGCCGATCGCAATCGAGCAGGCCGACCCGGGTGGGGTCAGCTGCACGAAACGGATCTCGTCACTGACCGTGTGGTCGTGGTCGAGGACGAATCCGACCCTCTCGGCGTAGAAATCCTTGGCCCGGTCGACGTCGGTCACGGGCACGGCCACCAGCTCGAGCTTCATGTCCATGCCCCGACGGTAGGGCCGCCCACCCACACTGCGGACGTCCGGCACACGACCAGTTTCCACGAGGCCCCATCCAGCCCTCACCTGTCGGTGTCGGTCGGCGGCACTCCCCCGTCCGCACCCGACGGGAAGGGCGTGTCTCTGAAGCCGACCTCGGGCGCCCGCCCCGTGCCGACCGGACCGGGGTCCATCAGGGTGGCGACGAGCGGTGGGGTGGCCTCCACCAGGGCGCGACGCTGCCGAAGTAGCGCCGCGACGCCGGACACCGTGCCGGTGACCGAGTCCGCCACGCGCGGCAGCAACACCGGGACGACGAGACCGGCGACTGCTGCCGTGAGCAGGACGACCGACACGACCTCGAGCCAGCCGACCGTCGTCGTCACGACGACGAGCCCGGGCTGCAGGCCGATCGTCCGGTCGTCGACCGACAGCCGCTGCACCACGGATGCCGCGACCGTCGCGAGAGCCAGCGCCAGGCCGACCCCCGACGCGAGCTCACCGGGCCGCCCGCCACGGACGAGCCGGGCGACCAGCCCGGCCGCGGCGAGCAGCAGGACGACGACGAGGAGCACCGCTCGCGGCACCGGGTCGGGACCGGAGAACGCGTCGAGGAGCACACCGTCCGAGGTGTAGACGACCTCACGTCCCCACGACCAGATCAGCTGCTCGTAGCCCTTGGTGAAGTCGCCGACCTCCGGGACGCGGACCGCGACGACCTTCGTCGGCCACACCACCGTGGACGCCGCCAGCACCACGCCGACGCCGCCGAGCGCCACCCCCGCCACACGCGTACGCCATCCCGGCCCGGCTTCCGGGTCGGCGTCGTGGACGGGACCGTCGGTCATCTCGGCGGCCGGAACCGGTCGGGGTCGACGGTCGGGTCGTCGGAGAAGCCGACGCCCGTGCCGGCGTGCTCGCGCCGCGCAGGGGACCGATGGTCGGGGCCCGCGGGCACGTCACGGATCGTCGCGATCCCGACGCGCGGCGCTGCCGTCTCCGTGGTGCCTGCCGCATCGGACACCTCGTCGTGCGTGGCCGCACGGCGGGCGAGCGCCCGCGCGCGGACGACGGCCGACCGCGCCAGCGCGGCCACGGGTCGCAGCACGAGGAGACCGAGCGACACGACGAGCAGCGCGGCGGAGGCCACCTCGAGGTAGCCGGTGGGGAAGGTCTCGACGACGAGCTGGTCACCGTCGCCGAAGATGCCCGAGATCGTGTCACCGACCCGTCGTCCCAGCCCACCGACGACCTGGGATGCAGCCCAGGCGAGTCCCGCCACACCGAGGATCCGGCCATCGGTGCCGGCCCGGAACGCGTACGCGAGGACGCCGGCGAGGCCTGCGGCAAGGGCCACGACGAGGATCACCAGGCCGGTCGTGTTGCCGACGTCGATCTGGCCGTCCGTGTTGGCGGTCGTGTCTGCGACGTGCCCCCAGCTCCAGACGGACAGCCGGAACGGGGACGCGTCGGGCTCGGCCGACTCCGGCGGCTTCTGGAAGATGGCGTGGGTCGGGAGCACGAGCGTGGGCAGTGCGAGCAGCACCCCGAGAAGCCCGACGAGCGCGGCTGTCAGCCGGCCGGCGACCATGTGCTTCCGGATGTCCGTCACGGCGTCCTCCCGGGCTTTCCTGCCGTCGCCGGCGTGTCAGCCCCTCCGCCCCCACCGCCCGCACCTGCGTCGTCGAACGACACGGGCGCGGTCGTCAGGTGCTCACCGACAGGGCGCAGCCCGGCCGGCCCCGCCCGACCTGCCGGAGGGCCGGCAGCCGCGGTGCCGGCAGCCGGCGTCCCGGGGAGCACCGCCGGCAGGGTGCTCCGGCCCGTCGACCGGGCCGCGGCCACACCCATGAGCACGAGCGCGACGACGAGCACGCAGGCAGCGACCGTCTCGAGCGACCCCGCCTGCGTCATCTCGGTCCGGACCGTGAGGCCGGCAGCCCCCTGGTCGACCTCGCCGAGCGAGCGGCCGAGCCGCTCGGCCACCGTCGTCAGGACGCGACCGGTCAGCAGCCCTACCGTGACGAGCCCGAGCACGTGACCCCACGTGACCCGGCGGGCCAGCCAGACGCCGACGCCTGCGAGGCCCGAGACGAGGAGCACCACGAGGACGGCGAGGCCGAACGGGTTCCACTGGTCGCGCAGCTCGACCCCCTCGAGACCGGCCACCCGGACGCGCCCCCAGCTCCACTCCCACTGGTGCGACAGGAGCGAGCCGTGCTCGCGGTCGGCGACCGCCATCTCCCGGGTCGGCGAGTACAGCGACGGCACGACGAGCAGGACACCGAGCAGCGCGAGGCTGCCGCTGAGCGCGCGACCGGCGAGCCGCCTCCGCACCGTGCCCATCCGCGACCTCCTGCGCCACGACCTGCAACGACGGCCGCGCGACACCGCGCGGCTCAGCCCATTGTCGCCCCGATCGGCTCGGTCAGCGGGCCCCGAAGCGTTCGGCGACCTCGATGAGCCGGGAGTTCGCGTCCACCTCGCCGATCGTGACGCGCACGCCGTCGTCGCCGTACTGCCGCACCGTGAGGCCGGCCTCGGCACACGCCTGCGAGAAGGCCGTCGAGTCGGCGCCGAGCGGGAACCACACGAAGTTCGCATCGGACTGCGGAAGCTTCCAGCCCTGGTCGCCGAGGGCCCGGACGACCCGGTCGCGCTCGGCGACGAGCGACTCGACGCGCGCGTTGAGCTCGTCGAACGCGTCGAGCGAGGCGATGGCGGCCACCTGCGCGACCGAGTTGACGCCGAAGGGCGTGGCCGTCTTGCGGAGGGCGGCGGCGACAGGCGGGTGCGCGACGGCATACCCCACGCGGAGGCCGGCGAGGCCGTACGCCTTGGAGAAGGTCCGCAGGACGACGACGTTGGGGCGGTGGCGCCACGTCTCGAGCCCGCGCACGGCGTCGGGGTCGCGGACGAACTCGACGTACGCCTCGTCGACGACGACGATGACGTCGCTCGGGACCTTGTCGAGGAAGGCCTCGAGCTCCGCCTGGTGGACGCACGGTCCGGTGGGGTTGTTGGGGGTGCAGACGAGGACGACGCGGGTGCGGTCCGTGATCGCGGAGAACATCGCGTCGAGGCGGTGGCGGGCCCGCTCGTCGAGGCCGACCATGACGGGCTTCGCGCCGGCCAGCTGCGTGACGATCGGGTAGGCCTCGAACGAGCGCCACGCGAAGACGACCTCGTCACCGGCGTCGCACGCGGCGTTGACGATCTGGGCGAGGACCGCGACCGAGCCGGTGCCCGTCGCGATGCACTCGGCCGGGACGTCGAGCGCCTTCGCGAGCCGCTCGGTCAGCGCCGTGACGGCCATGTCGGGGTAGCGGTTCACCGTGGCCGCCGCGTCGTCGATCGCCGCGAGCACCGACGGGAGCGGACCGTAGGGGTTCTCGTTGGACGACAGCTTGTATGCCGTCACGCCGGCGGGTGCCGACGCGGGCTTCCCGGGCTTGTAGTCGGGCATCTGGGCCAGCACGTCGCGGAGCCGCACGGTGGCGCCCGACGCCTGCGGGGCGGCATACGCCTCGTCCGGGGTGGCGCTCTCGGTCACGCTCTCGCTGACGGTCTCAGGGCTGTCGCTCATACCCGAACTGTAGAGCCAGTGTCCACGCGGGCGACCGGCCCATGGACGCTCTCCTGACGGCGACGCCGGTCTGTGGCTAGGCTCACATCGTCGCGCCACCGCCGCCTCGACATCTTCTTCATGCCCAGCCTCACGAAAGTCAGATCATGCGCATCGGCATCCTCACCGGGGGCGGGGACTGTCCCGGCCTCAACGCCGTCATCCGGGGCGCGACCCGCGCCGCCGAGGTCACGTACGACAGCACCGTCATCGGCTTCCGCAATGCCTGGCGCGGGGTCATGGACAACGACTACGAGATCCTCGACGTCGACCGGTGCCGCGGCATCCTGCCCCTCGGTGGCACGATCCTCGGCACGAGCCGCGACCAGCCGTTCGCCCACGAGGACGGCCTCAAGCGCGTGCGCAAGGCCTACGACCGGCACGGGCTCGACGCCATCATCGGCATCGGTGGCGAGGGCTCGATGGGTGTCGTCAACCGCTTGCACGAGAACGGTTTTCCCGTCATCGGCGTGCCCAAGACGATCGACAACGACATCTCCCTCACCGAGATGACGTTCGGCTTCCAGACCGCCGTGCAGATCTGCACCGACGCCATCGACCGGCTGCACACGACGGCCGAGAGCCACCACCGCGTCCTCGTCGTCGAGGTCATGGGCCGCCACGTCGGCCACATCGCGATCTGGTCGGGCCTCGCCGGGGGCGCCGCGATCACGCTCGTGCCCGAGGAGCCCTTCGACGTCGACGAGGTCTGCGAGCGAATCGTCCACCGGCACAAGAAGGGTCGCTTCGCGACGATCGTCGTCGTCGCCGAGGGCGCGCTGCCCAAGGCCGGCACGATGGACATCCCGGCGCCCGAGGTCGACAAGTACGGCCACCAGATCCTCGGCGGCATCGGCTCGATCCTCGCCCGCGAGATCCAGGGCCGGACCGGCATCGAGAGCCGGATGACCGCGCTCGGCCACATCCAGCGCGGCGGCTCGCCCGTCGCCTTCGACCGAGTCCTCGGCACCCGCTTCGGTGTGGCTGCGGTCGAGGCCGCCCTCGACGGGGCCTGGGGCCAGATGGTCGCCCTGCAGAAGGGCCGCATCGAGCGCGTGCCCGTCGCCGAGGCCATCGGCTCGCTCAAGATGGTCGAGCCGGACCTGTTGCGTCTCAACGCGATGTTCCAGCCGCGGATCCCCGGCGACGAGCACCCCGGCCTTCCCGCCGATGCGCCTGCGCCCGTGGAACACTGAGCGCATGCTCCTCAACTTCGCGCTTCGGACGGTGGTCAACGCCGTCGCCCTGGGGGTGGCCGCGTGGGCCATCCCCGGCATCACGTTCGGCGGTGGCTCGACGGGTCAGGTCATCTGGACGGTCGTCCTCGTGGCCCTGATCTTCGGCATCCTCAACGCCTTCATCAAGCCGATCATCAAGCTCATCTCACTGCCGCTCATCATCCTGACGCTGGGCCTGTTCGTCTTCATCGTCAACGCCCTGATGCTCGAGCTCACGTCGTGGCTGGCCGGCAAGCTCGACCTCCCCTTCCACGTCGAGCACTTCTTCTGGGACGCCGTCTTCGGCGGCCTCATCATCACGTTCGTGTCGATGCTGCTCAGCTTCATCAAGACCGACTGAGGTCCCTGCGCCCAGAGCGCGTATGCCCTGAGCCCGCCTTCCACGGGGAGGGCGGGCTCTTGGCACGTCCGGACGTCGGCGCCCCCTACGCCCAGCGGTCGTCGAGGTTTCCCTCCGGGGCAGGCGGGGTAGGTACCACCCCGACTGGCGTTTACAACGTAAACCATCGACTCCCTGGAGACTCTCGTGGACAACATCAGCACAGCACTGACGGACCTGTGGAGGTCCGTGGCGCTCTTCGTACCCAAGTTCTTGGCCTTCCTGGTCATCCTCGTGATCGGCTGGCTCGTCGCCAAGGCCATCGGGAAGGTCGTCGACAAGGTCCTCGAGCGGGTCGGTTTCGACCGCGCAGTCGAGCGCGGAGGCATCAAGCGCGCGCTGGCCAGGAGCGAGTACGACGCGTCGACCATCGTCGGCAAGATCGTCTACTACGCCCTGCTGCTCTTCGTGCTCCAGCTCGCCTTCGGCATCTGGGGCCCCAACCCGATCAGTGACCTGCTCAGCGGGGTCATCGCATTCCTGCCCAAGGCCGTCGTGGCCATCGTCATCGTCGTCGTGGCCGCTGCGATCGCCGCTGCCGTGCGCGAGCTCATCACCAACACCCTGGGCGGCCTGTCCTACGGCAAGCTGCTCGCCAACATCGCCAGCATCTTCATCCTGGGGCTCGGCATCATCGCCGCTCTGGGGCAGGTCGGTATCGCCACCACCGTGACGATGCCGGTGCTCATCGCCGTGCTGGCGACCGTGGCCGGCGTGATCGTCGTCGGCGTCGGAGGCGGCCTCGTCAAGCCGATGCAGGCTCGCTGGGAGGGCTACCTCGACACCCTGGCCGAGGAGACCGGCCGGGTCCGCGAGCAGGTACGACAGGCCCCGGGCGTCGGCGAGCAGGCACGTCAGGCGAAGGCGCGTCACGACGGGGGCGACACCACCACCCCGGCCCCCCAGGAGGCCGCTTCGGCTGACGACTTCTACCACGGGCGGCCCGAGACGGGTCAGCCCACGGCGTCCTTCGACCCGACCCGGACCACGGCGTTCGAGGCCGACGACCAGCCCGACAGCCACTACCGTCCGACCAACGGCGGTCAGAGCACGTACTGACGTCCACTCCGGTCGAACCGGCTCTCGAACGGGCGGAATCCCCATGGGGTTCCGCCCGTTCGCGTCCGACCGGGGAGTGGGCGGTGCCAGCCGGGCATGATGGACTCGAGGGAACCACCGCCGAGCGTCCGAGGAGCAGCCATGACGACCCCGGGAGCCCCGCCCGAGCCGGAGGAGGCGGCCGGAGCATGCCGCGCCGACGGAGGGCACCGCCTCACCCGAGACCGCATCGTCGACGAAGCCATCGCGCTCGTCGACGCCGAGGGTGTCAACGCACTGACCATGCGCCGTCTCGGCGCACGTCTCGGCGTCGAGGCCATGGCCCTCTACCGCTACGTCAACGGGCGCGAGGACCTCCTCGAAGGAGTCGTCGACCGCCTCGTGTCCTCGCTCGAGATCGACCCCGGCACGCGCATGGAGCCCTCCGACGGCTGGCAGGCGTTCCTGCAGTGGATGGCGCACAACGTGCGACGGCTCGCCCTCGACCATCCGCTGGCCTTCCCCCTGATCGCCACGCGACACCCGGCGGCGCCGTGGCTGCGGCCTCCCCTGCGCAGCCTCGCGGTGGTCGAGGAGTTCCTCAACGGGTTGATGCAGCGCGGCTTCACCGAGGACCAGGCCGTGTGGGCCTACCGCACCTACACGAGCTTCCTGCTCGGCCACCTGCTGCTCGAGTCGGCCACCCGGGGGGCGCAGTTCTCGGGGCCGGAGACGCCTCTCGACGAGGGCGGGGCCCACCAGCCCAACGACGACGGGACGTTGCCCCTGGACGCCTTCCCCACCGTGCAGCGGCTGGCTCCGAAGCTCGAGGAGGACCGGGTCGAGGTGGACTTCGAGGAGGCCCTCGAGGCCCTCCTCGAACGGATGGATCTCCAGCTCAGCCAGTAGGAGCCCGGTCGGTGGCCGTCGCGTAGCGCAGGAGGAGCGCGCCGTCGTCGAAGCGCTCGACGTCGTCGAGCCGCAGGCGTATGCCGCCGGGTGGCCCCGCGTGGGGCAGCGTGACCAGCCGCTGGCCGTCCGGGTCGCTCGACACCACCGGGTCGAGCAGGACGACGATCTCGTCGACGAGCCCGGCGGCGAGCAGGGCGCCGGTGAGCGCGCCGCCACCGTCGGTGCGGACGTCGCGCACGCCGTGCGAACCCGCGAGGTGCGCGAGCCCTGCGGCGAGGTCGACGCGACCGGACGCCGGTCCGGTCGCGTCGACGTGCTCGATGCCGCGGCGGTCGAGGTAGCGCAGGTAGTCGGTCGGGGTGTGGCGCGTGACGAGGACGACGACGTCGCGGTACCACGGCTGGGACAGGGCGTGGGTCCAGCACCGCACGGCGCCGCGGCTGTCGGGGACGACGAGGAGCGGGCGCGGCTCGGTGACGAGCGACTCGAAGCCGGGCACGACGGGCACGCGCTCGGGCCGCAGCAGGATGCGCTGCTGGTCGGTATCGGACTCGGGCGGCCCGAAGGCGAGGGCGGTCGTGCTGCCCATGAGGATCGCGTCGCTGCGCCAGCGGAAGCCCAGCCGGTAGTAGCGGGACGGGTCGGTGTCGAAGCCGACGACCCTCCCGTCGATGCTGGCCTCGTTGTAGACGACGACGTGGGGACGGTCGGGGCGCTCCATCCGACCACGGTAGGGGTCCGCACCGACGGTCGCGGGCGCTCTCGCACCACCGCTCGGCGACGGGCGCAGGGGCCGTCGGGGTGTCGGTGTCGAGGGTGTGGGCGCAGGGTCCTACCGTCGTGGCATGCGGTTGCTCCACACCTCCGACTGGCACCTCGGGCGCACGCTCCACGGCGTGAACCTCCACGAGGCGCAGTCGGCCGTGCTCGAGCGCATCTGCGAGCTCGTCGAGGACCCACCCGACGGCATCCCGATCGACGCCGTGCTCGTCGCGGGCGACGTCTACGACCGCGGGGTGCCGCCCGTCGAGTCGGTCCAGCTCTTCGAGTGGACCCTCTCGCGCCTGTCGGCCGTCACCACCGTCGTCATCACGTCGGGCAACCACGACTCGGCGATCCGGCTCGGCTATGGCGCCGGCCTCTTCCGCGACAGCATCCGGATGGTCACCGACCTCGGCCAGCTCGACCTGCCCCTGCTCCTCGAGGGCAGCGACGGCGTGCAGGCCGTGGTCTACGGCATCCCCTACCTCGACCCCGACCACGCGCGCGTTGCGCTGGCAGGGGGTGGCGAGCCGCTGCCCCGGTCGCACCAGGCCGTCGTGGGTGCGGCGTGCGACCGCATCCGCGCCGACCTCGCCGACCGGCCCGGGGTGCGGTCGGTCGTGCTGGCCCACGCGTTCGTGGCGGGCGCCGAGCCGAGCGACTCCGAGCGCTCGATCATGGTCGGCGGCGTCGACCGGGTGGCCGGCACGGTCTTCCACGGCCTCGACTACGCCGCGCTCGGGCACCTCCACGGGCCGCAGGCGCCGGAGGCCGCAGACGGCTCGGTCGTGCGTTACTCGGGGTCGCCGCTGCGCTACTCGTTCTCCGAGCAGGACCACGAGAAGGTCGTGCTCCTCGTCGACCTCGACGCGTCCGGCCCGGCCCGGGTGACCCCGGTCGAGATCGTGCAGCCGCGCGCCATGGCGACGCTGCGCGGTCGCCTCGACGAGCTGCTCGAGTCGCCGTCGTTCGCGAGCGCCGAGGCCGCGTGGGTGCGCGTCACGGTCACCGACCGGGTGCGCCCCGACTCGCTCATGGACCGCCTCAAGTCCCGCTTCCCGCACGCCCTGCAGGTCTTCCACGAGCCCGAGGGCGCGATCGACCGCGGGCGAGGCGGCACGACCGTCGTCAGCGAGCGCGACCCCCGCGAGCTCGGCTCCGACTTCATCGCCTACGTCACCAAGACCGAGGCGAGCGGCGGCGAGGTCGACGTCTTCGAGGCCGGCTTCGAGGCCGCCGTCCGGGCCCAGCACCGGGCCGAGGCGCAGGAGGTGGCGTGACGTGCAGCTGCACCACCTGTCCATGACGGCCATCGGGCCGTATGCGGGCACCGAGGTCATCGACTTCACCACCGTCGGGCGCGCCGGCCTCTTCCTGCTCGAGGGGCCCACCGGGTCGGGCAAGTCGACGATCATCGACGCCATCACGTTCGCGCTCTACGGCAAGGTCGCGCAGGCCTCGGCCGACGTCGAGCGCATCCACTCCCACCACGCCGACCCGCGCACCGTGCCGGTCGTCGTGCTCGTCTTCGAGACGCAGTCGGGGCTCTACCGCGTCCAGCGCACGCCTCGCTTCGAGCGCCCCAAGTCGCGCGGCGACGGCACGACGGTGCAGCAGCCGACGATCAAGCTGTGGCGCCTCCAGACGCCCGACGACCTCGAGGGCGGCGAGCTGCTCTCGACCAACATCGGGGACTGCGACGACGAGATCACCCGCGCCGTCGGGCTCACCCGCGACCAGTTCGTGCAGACCGTGATCCTGCCGCAGGGCGAGTTCGCGACGTTCCTGCGCGCCCGGTCCGAGGACAAGGGCAAGCTCCTCGAGAAGGTCTTCGGCACGGCGTTCTTCCGCCGGGTCCAGGACGAGATCGTCGAGGCCGGGCGGGCCGCGCAGGCCCGGCGCCAGTCAGCGGTCGACGAGATCCGGCTCGCGGTGCACGCCCTGGCGGTGTCGGCCGGGCTCGAGACCGAGCGGCGCGACGAGCTCGAGGACCTGAGCCGCACGACGCCGGAGTCCCTCGACGCCGAGCTGGCCCAGGTCGTCGACGAGCTGACGACGCGCGAGCGCCACGCGGGCAAGGCGAGCCGCGAGGCCATCGAGACGCACAAGCAGATGGCCGACATGGTCAGCGACGCCCGGCTGCGCATGCAGCGCCGCGAGCGGCTCATCCAGCTCCAGCAGCAGGAGCACGACCTCGGCAAGCAGGCGGTGGCCTTCCAGCAGCTCGGCGAGGAGGTGGCCCGAGCGCGCCAGGCTCGCCCGGTGGCCGGCGCCGTGCGCACCCTGGCCCAGTCCGAGGCGACGCTCAAGCGCGCAGAGGCAGCCCTGACGCAGGCCCGCGCCCGCGTCGACCCGGCGCTGCGCGACCGCGGACCGACTGCCCTGCGCGAGGCCGCCGCCCAGGCCCGTGAGGTCGTCGGCTCCCTCACCGGTGCCATCGCGCTCGAGGGCGCGCTCGCCGGCCGCATCGCGGACCTGGCGCGGCTGCGCGAGCGGCTCGACGGAGCACGTCGGTCGGTGGCGTCGGTGACGAGCGAGCTCGAGGCCCTCCCCGGCACCATCGCCACGCACGAGGCGGCGCTCACAGAGGCGCGCCGTCTGGCGGCACTGCTCGACGGGCGCGCCGCCGAGGGCGATCGGGCGAGGGCCCGGCTCGAGGCGTCGGTGGCCCGCGCGGCTGCGGTAGCTCGGGTGCCGCGGGCCGAGTCGGCCGCGACCGAGGCGCTGGGCACGGTGGCGGCGGCCGAGTCGTCGCTCGCGGGGCTGCGCCGGGCTCGCATCGACGGGATCGCCGGCGAGCTCGGGCTCTCGCTCGTCGGCGGCGACCCGTGCCCGGTGTGCGGGTCCGTCGAGCACCCCTCCCCTGCCCGCCCGACCCTCGACGCCGTCACCCCCGAGCAGATCGACGCCGAGGAGTCCCGCGTCGTCCGGCTGCGCGAGCAGGCCGCCACCACCGCGGAGGCCCTCGGGGCCCTCCGGTCAGAGGTGCGCGAGCTCACGGCCCGGTGCGAGGGGCTCGACGTGACCGAGGCCCGCGCCCGGGCCGAGGCGACGGCGCACGACCTCGCGGCCTCGGTGCAGGCCCGGGCCGACGTCGAGGCCGGGGCGGCGCGTGTGACCGAGCTGCGCGACCGCGTCGACACGCTCAGCGCCGAGGCCGCCCGGCTCGGTGCCGATCTCGCGCGCGGCGAGCAGTCGGTCGTCGACCTCGACGGCCGCATCGCCGAGGAGACGGTCGTCGTCGAGCAGGCCCGTGACGGCCACCCCAGCGTCACCGCGCGACGCGAGGCTCTCGTCGCCGGCGCCAGCCGCATCGACTCCCTCGTCGACGCTCTCGGGCAGCGTGACGTCGCCGCGTCGTCGGTCGCCGAGGACACCGCGGCGCGCGACGCCGACCTCGCGCAGTTCGGCTTCGCCGACGTCGCCGAGTGGATGGCGGCCGACCGCGGCGCCGAGTGGATCAATGCCAACACCCAGGAGATCGCGGAGTTCGAGCGGGCCTGCACCCAGGTGCGCGCCGGGCTGACCGGGCCAGAGCTCGCCGACGTCCAGCTCGACGCCCTCTTCGACGACATCGAGCAGCTCGAGGCCCTCGCGGCCGCCGCGAAGAAGGACATGGAGGCCGCGAGCAACGAGCACGGGAGCCTCCGTGACCAGGTGACGCGCACCAAGCGACGGGTCACCGACATCCGCGAGGCCATGGCCCGCAACGCCGCCGTCATCACCTCGACCGCCGACGCCGTGCGGGTCGGCCAGCTCGTCGCGGGCAACGGCGACAACCAGCTGAACCTCGACCTCGCGAAGTACGTCCTCATCCGCCGCTTCACCGAGGTGCTGTCGGCGGCCAACACCGAGCTCGGCCGTTTCTCCGGCGGCCGCTACACGCTCGAGCACACCGACGCCAAGAAGGGCAACGCCAAGTCCGGGCTCGGCGTGCGCGTCCACGACATGCACACCAACCAGGTCCGCGAGGTCGGCACCCTCTCCGGCGGTGAGACCTTCTACGTCTCCCTGTCGCTCGCCCTCGCCCTCGCCGAGGTCGTGCGCGCCGAGTCCGGCGGCGTCGACCTCGGCACGCTCTTCGTCGATGAAGGCTTCGGCACCCTCGACCCCGACGTGCTCGACGACGTCATGCACACCCTCGAAGGGTTGCGCGAGGGGGGCCGCACCGTCGGCATCGTCAGCCACGTCACCGAGCTGAAGTCGCGGGTCGCCGACCGCATCGAGGTGCTCGTCAAGCCCGACCGCACGAGCACCCTGCGCATCACCGCCTGACCGCCTGACCGCCTGACCGCCGGAGCCTCCTCCACACGTCGAGAGGCCACGATCTGCGGGTCTCCACACGTCGAGAGGCCACGTCCTGCGGGTCCCGGACCCCTACGATCCGATCATGAAGATCGCCGCGAGCGTGTTCGTCGGGCTGGCCGCACTGCTGCACTTCTTCATCTTCTGGATGGAGAGCGTCGGCTGGACCCGCCCCGAGGTGTGGAAGCGCTTCGGCGTCGCTGACCAGGCGGCTGCCGACGTGACCCGGCCGATGGCCTACAACCAGGGCTTCTACAACCTCTTCCTCGGCATCGGCGCCGCGCTCGGCCTCGTGCTCTGGTGGACCGGCCACGACACGGCCGGGCGCACCCTCGCCCTCTTCTGCACGGGCTCGATGGTGGCCGCGGCCGCGGTGCTCGTCACGACCGGCCGCAGCTACGTGCGAGCCGCCCTGACCCAGGGCACGCTGCCGCTCATCGGCTTCGTGCTGGCCCTGCTCAGCTGACGTCGGCGGCGGTGCGCCTCACACGGGCCGCGCCGACGACGAGGATGACGACGCCGACCGCGGCCGACCCCGACGCGAGCGCCGAGTAGCCGAGCGACCCGACGACGATGCCGGCCGCCACGCCTCCCCCGGCACCCGCGAGACCCATGAGCACGTCGGCGAGTCCCTGGGTGGCGGGACGCTCGTCGGTCGTGACGACCGACGTGAGCAGGGTCGAGCCCGACACGAGGGTGCACGACCACCCCACCCCGAGCAGGAAGAGGGCGACGAGCAGCAGGCCGGACCAGCCGGCCTGGGAGCGCGACGCGAGCAGCGATGCGACCGTGAGCACGACGCCGCCCGTCATGGCGACCGGCGGCGCGCCCCACCGGTCGACGGCCGCCCCCACGAGCGGCGACAGGGCGAACATCCCGAGGATGTGCACCGAGATGACGAAGCCGATGACCTCGAGCTCCGCGTGACCGTGCTTCATGTGGATCGGCGTCATGACCATGACGCTGACCATGACGAGGTGGCCGAGCGCCATGACGAGGATCGCCTGGAGCGCCCGCGGGTTCGACCGCACCACGGCGAGGCCGCGGCGCATCGAGCCGTCGTGGTTCGGCACGTCGGCGACGCCGCCGGATGCCGGGTCGGCCACGACGTCAGGCGCCGCAGCCCGGCGCCCCTCCTCGCGGTGGGCGGCGTCGAGGGCACGCGCCGTGAGCAGCGGGTCGGGCCGCAGCAGCCGGTCGACGACGAGCCAGGCGGCCACGAAGCCGACGAGGGAGAAGACGAACGTCCCGGCCAGCTCGGGCAACCCGAGACGGTGCGCGAGCACCTTGCCCGGTCCGACGAGGTTCGGTCCGACCACCGAGCCGATCGTCGTGGCCCACACGACGATCGACAGGTCGCGCCCGCGGCGCGCCGGGTCCGCGAGGTCGGCGGCGGCATACCGCGTCTGGTTGTTGGCGGTCGTGCCGCCACCGAAGAGGAACATGCCGACGACGAAGAGGGGGAACGAGCGCAGCACGGCCGCCACGAGCACGAGCGACGCCCCGACGAAGGCCACGGCCAGACCCCAGCGCAGCCCGACGCGGCGGCCCCGGGCGGCCGTCGCCCGGGCGACGGGGATCGTCAGCAGCGCCGTGCCGAGCACCTGGGCTGTCGTGCCGACACCGGCGAGCGCCTCGGTGCCGCTGAGGTCCTCGGCGATCAGCGCGCCGACGGCGATGCCGCAGGCCATGCCGACCCCGCTGAGGATCTGCGACCCGACGAGAGTGCGGACCACCTTGCGTTGCAAGGTCGCCCGGTCGAGCTGAGCTGGAGCGAGGACCATCAGCAGCTCAGACGTGACGGCGCGACGTGATGACGCGGAAGCGGTTCGCGACGAAGGCGGCGTCGGTGTAGGCGGAGTTCGCGGCCGGGTTGGCCCCGGTGCCGTGGAAGTCGGAGAAGGCAGCCGTCTGGTTGACGAAGATCTGCCCCGTCAGGTTCTCGGACAGGGCGACCCCACCCTCGGCCGCCGCGTCACGCGCCGCATCGAGCACCGCGTCGCTCGTCGAGTAGACGGCAGCGGTCATGGCACCGTGCTCGCGCACCGTGTCGGCGAGCTGCGCGAGCGACTGCTCCGTCGAGGCCGTCCGGATGAGGAAGCCGACGGGACCGAAGCACTCCTGGGTGTAGACGTCCTCGCGGGCGACGTCGACGGCGACGAGACCCGGGGCGCGCACGACGGCGTCGCCCCACGTCGGGTGCACGACGCGACGCGAGTCGAGCACGACGCGGCCGTCGGCGTCCTCGGCGATCGAGGCGAGGGAGTCTGCGTTGGAGCGGACCTGGTCGTTGACCGTGGCCCCGAGCAGCTCGACGGCCTTGGCGTCGTCACCGGTGAGCCGGCCGACGGCGCCGGCCAGTCGCTCGCCGAACTCGTCGAAGGTCAGGTGGCCCTCGTCGGTGTCGACGCCCCCCTCGGGCACGTAGAGGTTCTGCGGGGCGGTGCACATCTGCCCGGAGTAGAGCGTGAGGCTGAAGGCGAGGTTGCCGAGCATCCCGCGCAGGTCGTCGGTCGAGTCGACGACGATCGAGTTGAGGCCGGCCTTCTCGGTGTAGACGAGCTTGCCGTGCGCGGCCGCCGACTCCTCGAGCCAGGCCCCGAAGGCCGGGCCTCCGGTGTAGTCGATGATCGCGACCTCGTCGCGCTCGGCGAGGGTCTTGGCGAGACCCTGCCCGTCGGCCTCGGCCGCGAGCTGCACGAGGGCCGGGTCGAAGCCGGCCTCGGCGAGCACCGACCGCGCGACCTCGACGGAGATCGCGAGCGGCAGCACGGCCCGCGGGTGCGGCTTGACGACGACCGCGTTGCCCGTGACGAGCGAGGCGAAGATGCCGGGGTAGGCGTTCCACGTCGGGAAGGTGTTGCACCCGATGACGAGCGCGACCCCGCGCGGCACGAGGCGGTAGTCCTTCTGCATCCGCGTCGGCGCGGGCTTCCCCTCGCGATCACGACCCGGCTTCTCCCAGACGACCGACGCGGGCACCCGCTCCTGCTCGACGAGCCCCGCCGCGATCGCCTCGATCGCCCGGTCCTGGGCGTGCGGGCCGCCGGCCTGGAACGACATGACGAAGGGCTGCCCAGACGTGTGCATGACGGCGTTGGCGATCTCGAAGCTGCGCTTGTTGATGCGGTCGACGATCTCGACGCACACCGCGGCCCGCACCTGCGGACCCGCGTCTCGCCAGGCCGCCATGGCCGCGCGTGCCGCCGCGAGCCCGGCATCGACGTCGAGCGCCGGGTAGGTCGCGCCGAGCGTCGGTCCGTAGGGGGAGACCTCGCTCCCCACGAGGGTGCCGTCGGTCGGCTGGCTCGACAGGGCGGCATACGCCCCGTCCAGGTGGGCCTCGTGCGCGGCGAGCCCGTCGGCCGCGGCCGTCTCGCCGTAGACGCGGGGGCTGGGCGACTCGGGGTAGCGGGAGTACCAGCTGCGGCTCGCCAGGGCCTGACGGATCTCGTCGAGGACTCCCGCGTGCGCGTCGAGCAGGGGGTGGGTGGGCGTCGTTGCCGGTGCAGTCACGGGTCGATGCTAGCCCCGCTCCGGACCTCAGCCGTATGCCGTCACGGGCGGTCCGCGACCGCCCGCCGCGCGCCCGGGGTGGGCCACGCGGCAGGATGGCGGGCATGGACAGGGACACCACCGAGGCCAGCACGGACCACCCCGACCAGTCCGCCTTCGGACCCGTCGGCGTCATCGGGGCGGGGGCCATGGGGGCCGGCATCGCCCAGGTGGCGGCCACCGCGGGCCACGCGGTCACCCTCGTCGACTCGGTGCCGGGCGCCGCGGCAGGTGCCGTCGACACGATCGGCGCCGCCCTCAAGCGGCTCGTGGACAAGGGCCGCCTGTCCGACGAGGACGCGTCGGCGGTGCTGGCACGCATCACCCCGGCCGCGTCGGTCGAGGAGCTGCCCGAGTGCGGCCTCGTCATCGAGGCCGTGCCCGAGGACCTCGACCTCAAGCGCCGGATCTTCGCCGACCTCGCCGACGTCCAGCCGTCGACGACGGTGCTCGCGACGAACACGTCGAGCATCGACATCGACGACATCGCCGCCGAGGTGGCCGACCCGGAGCGGGTGCTCGGACTGCACTTCTTCAACCCGCCGCCCGTCATGCGGCTCGTCGAGGTGGTGCACGGCGAGCGCACCGCGCGGGCCTTCGTCGAGCACGCCGTCGCGCTCATGGACGCCTGGGGCAAGACGCCGGTGCGGTGCAGCTCGACCCCGGGCTTCATCGTCAACCGCGTCGCGCGTCCCTTCTACGGCGAGGCGCAGCGCATCGTCGAGAGCGGCGTCGCCGACGCGGCGACGGTGGACTGGGCGCTCCGCGAGAAGGGCGGCTTCCCGATGGGGCCGCTCGAGCTCACCGACTTCATCGGGCAGGACGTCAACCTCGCCGTCGGCACGTCGGTGTGGGAGCAGACGGGACGTGACGAGCGCTACGCGCCGACGGCCTTCCAGCAGGGTCTCGTCGAGGCCGGCCGGCTCGGCCGCAAGACGGGCTCCGGGGTGTACGCGTATGCCGCCGACGGCTCGGTCACCGGTGCCGAGCCGGACGTCGAGCTCGCCGAGCGCCTCGTCGGTGGACCGGTCGCGACCGACCCGCTCGCGCGCACGCTCGCGATGCTCGTCAACGAGGCCGTCGACCTCGTCGCCCGCGGTGAGGCGAGCGTCGACGACGTCGACACGGCGATGCAGCTCGGCACGCGCTACCCGAAGGGGCCCATCGCGTGGGGCCGCGAGATCGGCTTCGACGTCGTCGCCCGGCAGCTCACCGAGCTCGACGAGGCCTTCCCCGGTGGTCGCTACCGGCCGAGCCCGGCCCTGACCGACGGGAGCCTGACGTGAGCGAGACCCAGCTGCCCGCCGGTGGTGGGGACGGCCAGGACGTCGAGGCCGGGGTCGCGTTCGCCCGGCAGATGTGGGACGACGACGTGGCCTCGCGACGCCTCGGCATGGAGGCCGCCGTCGTCGAGCAGGACCACGCCGTCGTGCGGATGGCGATCCGCGACGACATGGTCAACGGTCACGCCATCTGCCACGGCGGCTACATCTTCACCCTGGCCGACTCGTGCTTCGCGCTCGCCTGCAACTCGCGGGGGCGCCTCACGGTGGCGGCCGGGGCCGACATCTCCTTCACCGCGCCGGGCCGGCTCGGTGACGTGCTCGTCGCCGATGGCCACGTGCGCTCGGCGTTCGGGCGCAGCGGCATCACGGACGTGACGGTCAAGCGGGAGTCCGACGGTCAGATCATCGCCGAGTTCCGCGGCCGGAGCCGCAGCCTCAAGCGCCCCTGACCCTGAACCGTCGAAAGGCCAAAGTTCGCGGGTCCTCCTCGTCGAGAGGCCAAGGTTCGCGGGTGCCAGACCGTCGAGAGGCCAAGGTTCGTGACGAACCTTGGCCTCTCGACGATTGACGTGCGCTGGGTCAGCGGGAGCGGCGGCCACCGGCGCGGGTGCCGGCGGAGAACGCCGCGGCGCTGCCGCCGCTGCTCGTCGAGTAGACGGTCGAGGAGCCGCCGCGACGGCCGGAGCCGCCACCGTTGCCGGCGCCGCCCGAGCGGCGACCGCCGCCCTGGCCCTCGCCACTCTGGCCGGAGCGACCACGACCCGAGCCGCGACCACCGGCGCCGGGCCCACGAGCACCCTCGCCGGCCCCGCGACCTGCACCGCGGCCACCACCGGTGGCAGCGCCGCTGCCGCCCTGGCCACGCGCACGACCACGGGCGCGGCCGGAGCCGCCGGACGCCGAGTTCGAGCCCGAGCCGGAGCCCGAGCGGGCCGGGGCGTCCTCGCGGACGAGGCCGCCGGCATACGACCGGTCGCCGGGGGCGAGCTCGGTCAGGAGCGGGTGGCCGAGCTGGACGCGCGTCGTCGTCGGCTTGATGCCGGCCTTGCGGGTCAGGTCGCGCACGTCGCGCACCTGCTCGTCGAGCATCATCGTGACGACGATGCCGTCGTTGCCGGCGCGGGCCGTGCGACCCGAGCGGTGCAGGTACGCCTTGTGCTCGACCGGCGGGTCGGCGTGGATGACGAGCGCGACGTCGTCGACGTGGATGCCACGGGCGGCGATGTCGGTCGCGACGAGCGTCTGCGCGCGGCCCGAGTGGAAGTCGTCCATGTTGCGCGTGCGGGCACCCTGGCTGAGGTTGCCGTGCAGCTCGACGGCCGGAACTCCCGAGGCGTTGAGCTGCTTGGCGAGCTTCTTGGCCCGGTGCTTGGTGCGGGTGAAGACGACCTTGCGGCCCGGAGCCGCGGTGAGGTCGAGGATGACCGGCAGGTGCGAGCCGTTGTCGACATGGAGCACGTGGTGGCTCATCGTCGAGACGGGCGACTGCGCCGAGTCGGCCTCGTGCGTCACGGGCTGGTGCAGGAACTTGTTGACGAGCACGTTGATCGCGCCGTCGAGCGTCGCCGAGAAGAGGAGGCGCTGGCCGTTGCGGGGCGTCTTCTCCATGATCCGGCGCACGCCCGGCAGGAAGCCGAGGTCGGCCATGTGGTCAGCCTCGTCGAGGATCGTGACCTCGACGCTGTCGAGGTTGACGTGACCCTGCTGCATGAGGTCCTCGAGACGGCCGGGGCAGGCGACGATGACGTCGACGCCGTTCCGGAGGCCCTGGACCTGCGGGTTCTGGCCGACGCCGCCGAAGATCGTCTGCGAGTTGAGGCCGAGCGCCTTGGCGAGCGGGGCCATCGCGGTGTCGATCTGCGTCACGAGCTCGCGGGTCGGGGCGAGGATGAGCGCGCGCGGACGGCGGGCCAGGCGGCTCCGACGCGACTGCGAGAGGCGGGTCAGCAGCGGCAGCAGGAAGGCGTACGTCTTGCCGGAGCCGGTGCGGCCACGGCCGAGGACGTCGCGCCCGGCGAGGGAGTCGGGCAGCGTCGCGGCCTGGATGGGCGTCGGGGTGGTGATGCCGAGACCGTCGAGGATCGTGACGAGGTCGGCGGGCACGCCGAGAACGGCGAAGTTCGTGTCAGTGGACACAGGTGGATACTCCAAAAAGTGGAAGCGGTCGTTCTGCCCGGCGCGAAGGGCCTCAGCTGTGAGGTGTCGCGGCGCAAGAGCGAATCGACGGGGCCGGCGACACTCCGCCAGGCCAAGAAGAAGCGGCCCGAGGCAGAACTGGGCGGACCACTGGGACAAAGACTACCCGAGCGGGCGCCGAGGACGTTAACCGAGCCCTCGACGGGTGCCCGGCGAGGCCGCACCCGGGGCTTTCCTGTGGGCCCGCTAACGGTTCGGCTGCATCCGTGGGCACCCGCACCGAAAGGTGGCAGGATCGGCCAATCAGCCGGCGCACCGTAGCGCCCGCACCTGAATGACCGCGTTCGCCCCGGAAGGACCATCTTGATGCGTCGCATGTCCCTCATCGCCGTCACCGGCTTCGTCGCCGCCGGCCTCACGCTCTCCGCCTGTGGGTCGGACTCGCTGTCCAGCTCGCCGGGCGCGGGCAGCACCCCCGCCGGGACGGCCGCCGGCGGTGGCGTCGACCAGGCCCTCGCGGCCAAGGTTCCCGCCAAGCTGAAGTCGGCGGGCAAGATCGTCATCGGCACCGACCCGACGTACGCCCCGAGCGAGATGCTCGCGGGCGACGGCAAGACGGTCGAGGGCTTCGACGTCGACGTCTTCAACGCCGTGGCGGCCAAGCTCGGCCTCAAGACCGAGTGGGTCCCGGCCAGCTTCGACTCGATCATCCTCGGCGTGACGGGTGGCAAGTACGACGTCGGCGTCTCGAGCTTCACCATCAATCCGGACCGCAAGAAGCAGGTCAACATGGTGAGCTACTACAAGGCCGGCACCCAGTGGGTCGTCGCCAAGGGCAACCCCAAGGGTGTCAACATCGACGACGCCTGCGGCCGCAACATCGGCGTCCAGAAGGGCACCGTGCAGATCGACGACCTCACCGCCCGCAGCAAGAAGTGCACCGACGCCGGCAAGTCGGCCATCAACCAGATCGTCCAGGAGGGCCAGGACCAGGTCACGGCCGACGTCGTCAGCGGCAAGACCGACGCCATGCTCGCCGACTCCCCCGTCGGCCTCTACGCCGTCAAGCAGACCGGCCAGCTCGAGGCCCTCGGCGCCATCTACGACTCGGCTCCCTACGGCTATGTCGTGCCGAAGGACCAGACGGACTTCGCCAACCTCCTCGTCGAGGCGCTCAAGGCCACGCAGAAGGACGGCAGCTACGAGGCGGCCCTCAAGAAGTTCTCCGTCGAGGCCGGCGCGATCAGCGACTTCGCCCTCAACCCGTGAGTGATCCGGTGACCACACCGACCACCGACGACCGGCCGGGCCTCATCGAGGCCCGGCCGGTCCGGCACCCCGGACGATGGGTCGCGCTCGCCGTCATCATCGTCCTCGTCGCGATGCTGATCAGCTCGTTCATCACCAACGAGCGGTGGGGCTTCTCCAAGGCCCTGGAGATCATGAACCAGAAGCCGGTGCTCGAAGGGCTCTGGAAGGGCACCATCGTCGGCACCATCGGGTCGATGGCCATCGGCATCGTCGGCGGCGTGATCATCGCGATCCTGCGCCTGTCGCACAACCCCGTCCTGCGCGGCGTCTCCTTCGTCTACACGTGGTTCTTCCGCGGCATCCCGCGCCTCGTGCTCCTCGCGATGATCGGCAGCGGCGTCGGCTTCCTCTACGCCAACCTCGACTTCGGCATCCCGTTCGGCAAGCAGCTGGCCTCCCTCATGGGGCTCTCGAGCGACTTCACGTTCTTCACGCTCGACGTCAACCAGTTCTCGAGCAGCCTGCTGGCGGGCATCATCGGCCTCGGCCTGTCGGAGGCGGCCTACATGGCCGAGATCGCACGGGCCGGCATCCTGTCGGTCGACAAGGGTCAGAACGAGGCGGCGGCCGCGCTCGGCATGAACCGTGGCCAGTCCATGCGCCGCATCGTGCTCCCCCAGGCGATGCGCGTCATCGTGCCGCCGACGGGCAACGAGACCATCGCCATGGTCAAGGACACCTCGCTGCTCTCGGCCATCCCGATCATCACCGAGCTCTTCTACCAGACCCGCGCCATCGGCACCCGGACGCTGCAGATCATGCCGTCGTTCGTCGCCGTCACCGCCTGGTACCTCCTCGTCGGGTCGGTCCTCATGGTCGGGCAGTACTTCCTCGAGCGGCGCTTCGGCCGAGGCTTCGGCACCGGGGCACCCAACAAGCGCTTCGCGCGTCCGGCCGGGGCAGGAGGCGCCTGATGTCAGACACCACCACCAGCGAGCCCACGAGCGAGCCCACGAGCGGGCCCGCCACCGGGACCGACGCTCGCTCGCGCACCGGCGAGGACCAGCCCCTCGTCCGCGCGCTCAACGTGCTCAAGAGCTTCCACGGCAACGAGGTGCTCAAGGGCATCGACCTCGATGTGCACCGCGGCGAGGTCGTCTGCCTGCTCGGCCCCTCGGGATCGGGCAAGACGACGTTCCTGCGCTGCATCAACCAGCTCGAGGAGATCGACGGCGGTCGCATCTGGGTCGACGGCGACCTCGTCGGCTTCCGCGACGACGGCGGGCAGCTGCACCACCTCACGGACAAGCAGGTCGCGACGCAGCGCCGTGAGATCGGCATGGTCTTCCAGCGCTTCAACCTGTTCCCGCACATGACGGCTCTCCAGAACGTCATGGAGGCTCCCGTCCAGGTGCGGCGGGTCGGCAAGAAGCAGGCGCGGGCACGCGCGCTCGAGCTGCTCGAGCAGGTCGGCCTCGGCGACAAGCCGAACGCCTACCCGGCACAGCTCTCCGGTGGCCAGCAGCAGCGGGTCGCCATCGCCCGGGCGCTCGCGATGGACCCCAAGCTCATGCTCTTCGACGAGCCGACGTCCGCGCTCGACCCCGAGCTCGTCGGCGAGGTGCTCCGCGTCATGCGCGAGCTCGCCGACCAGGGCATGACGATGATCGTCGTGACGCACGAGATGGGCTTCGCCCGCGACGTCGCCGACCACGTCGTCTTCATGGACGGTGGCGTCGTCGTCGAGCAGGGCAAGCCGAAGGACGTCATCAGCAACCCGCAGCACGAGCGGACGCAGTCGTTCCTCAAGCGCATGCGCGCCGAGGACGACGAGGCCGCCGCCGACGCGGAGTCCCTGGAGACGCCGGACGCCTGACCGTCCCCGTGCACGTCGAGTGGGCGCTCTCTCCCCGGAGACAGCGCCCACTCGACGTCATGGGCGAGGAGCCTCGGCCGGACGGTGTGGGCACAATGGGCCCATGACGACGGAGTCACCCGAGAGCCGACCGCGCCTGCCGGACCACGAGATCCCCACGATCGGGGTCGACGAGCTGCGGGGCACCCAGCTCGAGCGGCTCCAGCAGACGGTGCGGACGGCATACGACAACGTCCCGCACTACCGAGCAGCCTTCGACGCCAGGGGATTCCACCCCGACGACCTGCGCTCGCTCGACGACCTGAGCCGGATGCCGTTCACGACGAAGGCGGACCTGCGCGCCAACTACCCCTTCGGGATGTTCGCCGTGCCGCGCGAGCAGGTCGTCCGCGTGCACGCGAGCTCGGGCACCACGGGCCGTCCGACGGTCGTGGGCTACACGAAGGCCGACATCGACACGTGGGCCGACCTCATGGCCCGCTCGATCCGGCTCGCCGGCGGTCACCCGGGCGACGTCATCCACGTCGCCTACGGCTACGGCCTCTTCACCGGGGGCCTCGGCGCGCACTACGGCGTCGAGCGTCTCGGCGCAACGGTCGTGCCGGTGAGCGGCGGCATGACCGAGCGGCAGGTGCAGCTGATCCGCGACTTCCAGCCCCGCGTCATCATGGTGACGCCGAGCTACTTCCTCAGCCTGCTCGACGAGATGGAGCGCGAAGGCGTCGACCCCGCGACGACGAGCCTGCAGGTCGGGATCTTCGGTGCCGAGCCGTGGACCGAGTCGATGCGCCGGGAGATCGAGCGACGCACCGGCATGGACGCCGTCGACATCTACGGCCTCTCGGAGGTCATGGGGCCCGGCGTCGCCCAGGAGGCCGCGACGACGAAGGACGGCCTCCACATCTGGGAGGACCACTTCTACCCCGAGGTCATCGACCCGATCACCGAGGAGGTGCTGCCCGACGGTGAGCTCGGCGAGCTCGTCTTCACGTCGCTGACGAAGCAGGCGATGCCCGTCATCCGCTACCGCACCCGCGACCTGACGCGGCTGCTGCCGGGCACCGCGGTCCCGTCGATGCGGAGGATGGAGAAGGTCACCGGTCGCACCGACGACATGATGATCGTCCGCGGCGTCAACGTCTTCCCGACGCAGATCGAGGAGCACGTGCTCGCCGAACCGCGGCTGTCGCCGTACTTCCAGTGTGTCCTGACGCAGCCCGGCCGGATGGTCGAGCTGACCGTGCTCGTCGAGCCGCTCTCGCGGCTCGAGCCGGGTGCCGCCGAGCAGATCGCCCGGACGCTCGAGGCGACGATCAAGGCCCGCATCGGCACGACGTGCCGCGTCGAGATGCGCGAACCCGGCTCGATCGAGCGCTCGATCGGCAAGGCCCGCCGGATCGTCGACGAGCGGCCCAAGGCATGAACGCGCACCGCACCGGACCCGTGCTCGAGCCGTATGCCGTGTCGGCGCCCGAGGGGGCCCGCCCGCTCGGCGTCGCCCCCTTCCTCGACCCCGGTGAGGTTGTCATGTGGCGCTACCGCGACCACGCGTGGGAGCCGGGCCACCCCGAGACGGCGTCCCCGATGCGGGTCGTCCGCGACGACGAGCGGGGTCTCGTGGCCTGGCTCGCGCCCGGCACCGTGCACCTGACGAAGCGGTGTGCCGACGGCTCGGACCTGCGCGACGTGCCGATGGGCGAGCGGTTCCTCCGGGACGCTCAGCGCGTGCAGGCGCGCACGCGGTGGCACGGCGCCGGCATCCTGCGGATCGCCCCGGTCGGGGTGCCGTGGTCGGTGTGGCTCTTCTGGGACGTGCCCGACGGCATCGACCCGGCTGACCCCTCAGGACACGACGCCTGGGAGTTCGGCGGCTGGTACGTCAACCTCGAGACGACCCACCAGCGTTGCGGCGCAGAGACCTTCACCGGAGACCACGTGCTCGACCTCTGGATCGAGGCGGACGGCACGGTCAACGTCAAGGACGCCGACGAGCTCGTGGCCGCCGTCGAGCAGGGACGCGGGACGCCCCATCAGGCGGACGCCATCCGGCACAACGCGGAGCACGCCCGTGCCTCGTTCGCCGCCCGCGACTGGCCGTTCGCCGACGAGTGGACGCGGTGGCGGCCGGACCCGACGTGGACGACACCGGGCCTGCGCGACGACGAACGCTGGGACGTCGACCTCGTCGACTGACGGGCGGTCGCCCACTCCGACGGTCGCTCAGGTGGCCTGGACCCCGACCTCCCACAACGAGTAGCCGTACGTCGTCGCGCGCCTCGTGCCGACGACGCGGACGTAGCGGGCCGTCGTCGGGGTGAACGCGAGCACGTCGACGCCACCGTCCGCGCCGGTGCGGCTCGCGACGGTCGTCCAGGTGGACCCGTCGGTCGAGACCTCGACGCGGTAGTCGCGGGCGTAGGCCGACTCCCAGTCGAGGACGACGCGACCGACCTGACGCGCCGAGCCGAGGTCGACGCGCCACCACTGGTTGTCGCTCCAGGCGCTCGCCCATCGAGTGTCACGCCGGCCGTCGACAGCGCGGGGCGCCCGGAAGTCGGCGAAGAGGTCCCACTGGTAGCTGCTGGCCGTGGCCGGCCGCCCCGCCGCGAGGTCGGGCGGCGGCGTCCAGGTCTGGGCGGCCTTGGCGGTCCGGAGGTAGGACTCGGCGCCCATCGCCAGCTCGTCGACGACCTGCTGTCCACCGATCCGCCGCATGTCCTCGACCCAGTCGGGGATGAGGCCGTAGTGGGGGACGCCGTCGACGTTGTAGTCCCAGGTGCGCTGGCCGGTGACCTGGCGGTCGGCGGATGCGCCTCCCAGAGTCGTGAAGGGGTAGGTCACGCTCGATCCCGGTCGCGGCGCCGGTGTGCCCCCGAAGCCGTTCATGTCCATGCCGAAGCCGTAGCCGACGTGGTACTTCGCGCGCAGCGCCTCGTCGGTGTGCATCGTGTCGACGAACTCGTCGGCGTCGTGGCCGTACTGCGTGACGAACCCGCCCAAGCGGTAGAGGCGCTCGGTGAAGTGGGTGTCCATCCACGAGTGCGACGACACGACGCCGGGGTAGTGCGCGGCCTCGAGCAGGTCGAGCGTGCGCGAGGCCGCCTTGACGCTCATGTGGTCGACCTCGACGACCATGCCGCGTTGCATCATCCCGGCGAGGGCGTACTCCCCCAGCGAGGAGAGTCCGCGCGGGTTGCAGTGCGGACCCTCGGGGTAGATCGGCAGGACGAGTCCGAGCGGCAGGAGGGGCGCGAGCTCCTTGGGGATGACGCCGTTGGCGACGGTGTGGTCGTGCAGCTCACCCGTGCACGTCTGCACCTGCCACCACTGGCCGGTGTTGAGGAAGTTGCCGAGGTTGACGATGACGCCCTGCGTGCCCTCGTCGAAGCGCACGCCGCACAGGGCGTTGTCGAACTTGTGGCAGAGGAACATCGAGCGCACCCCGAGCCCGTGCAGCTCGGTCAGTCCGGCGTCGATCTGCGCCTTGGTGCAGCCGGGGACACCGAGGGTGAGCTTGCAGCCGAAGGGGTTGCTCACCTCGACGCCGAGGATGACGGCGAGCTTGCCCTGGGCGACGTAGGTGCGGGCCTCGTCGGCGGAGTAGGCGATCCGGAACCAGCCCTTGCCGGTGCCGCCGTACTGCTGGTCGACGAACGCCTCGAGCTTCTTCGTCTCGGCGATCTGTCGGCGCACCGTGTCCATGTCGTCGCACGAGTAGCGGTTGACCTGTGTGGGCAGGCTGCACAGGACGTTGTTGTTGACGGCGTCGGCCACCAAGATCCGTTGGCCGCCGCGCCAGGCTCGCTCGACCCACGTGTAGTACATCTGCTGGTGGGTGAGGCTGCTCCATTTCGGCCAGTCGGCGAAGGTCGGCCACCCCACCGGGTCGTGGGTGGCGAGCGGGTTGCCGCCGGCCTTGTTCGTGAGGTTCTCGATGAGCGCGGCCTGGCCGTTGGGGTAGTGGTTGTCACAGTCCTTGAGGGCGTCGGCGATCCCGTTGGGGCTGAAGGTCGCTCCGCAGACGATGTTGCCGCCGAAGCCGACGTTGGACATGAGGTGGGTGTGCGCGTCGACGTAGCCGCGCACCGTGCCGTCGGGCTGAGTACCGCTGAACGGCGGCCCCGTGACGTCGACCTGCGAGTCGGGACTCTGCGGGTTGACCGGCGTGTACGGGTCTCCCGTGGCAGCGGCCGTGCCCAGCCCTGCCGCCCCGACCACGGCAGCCGCCGCAGCGGCGACCAGGGGTCGTCGGATGGTCCGGAACCAGCGCTTCGTCATCGAAGCCTCCCCGAGGAGTGTGGGTCTCCTGATTCCGGCGAAGTTACCAGCGGTAAGGCCGCCGCGCGCGCCGAGAACGTATGCCGTGCCGCCGCCTCGCGCGGCCGGGTCGAGTCGCCGCGTGGCCGGTCTGGGAGGAGGGTCAGGAGCTGCGGGTCAGCACGACCCAGCCCGTCGCGACCTGGCTCGTGGCCTCGGTGACCATGAGCTCGCCCGACCCGGCGGGCAGGCTTCGGAGGTCGAGCCGCACCTCGGTCCCGTCGCACGGGACGGTGAGCGTCGCGACGCGCGGACCCGACATCGGCCGCGAGGGAGCACCCGCAGAGCCCCCCTCACCCGGACCGAGCACGTCGACGACGAGCGTGCCCCCGGTGGTGGCCGGCAGGCACCGACCTGTGAGCCGGTAACGCTGACCTGCCCGCGCGGGTGAGGCCAAGCCCGGCTCCGACGTACCACTCCAGAAGAGGCCGTCCGCATTGCTGACGAGCAGGCGTGTCACATCGGCAGGCGACTGCGCGGGAGGCTCGAGCCGATCCACCGTCACCGTGCCACCGCCATCGGGAATCGTCGTGAACGACGGACCCTCGACCGTGGGCCGCGGGGTCGGCGCATCCGCACCCGTGCACGCCGAGGTCGCCCCGGCCACGAGGGCTGCCGCGGCGGCCACGCCCAGGTGACGGACGGAGCTCCGGGTCACCCTGCGTCGCGATTCACGCATCGACATCCCCGCCCATCTCCCTGCAGATGACGCCTGAACGCTACCTCTTGACCGCCGTCCGCGCGCCGCCTGACGTATCACCGACGCGCGGCGCCTCTCTGACCGTCGAGGCTCGCAGACTCCTCGAGCCGGACGACACAAGGAGAACGTCATGGGCATCCCTCCGCACGCAGCACGCATGGCCGGAGCCTGGGCCGTGCAGACCAGCCGACCGGCTCCCGTGCCGGCACCGGCATCGGCCCGTCCAGTCCCGCGCGACCGCTCGCACCGGATCACGGCGGCCCGTCTGCTGCACCCACTGCGTCGGCCGATCCAGCTCTCGCCCAAGGACGCCCAGAGCCCGCTCGGCACCCAGCCCGCCCGGCACGCCTGACCGGGCGATCCGGCATACGACCGCTCAGCCGGTCTGCGCCTTGAGCGCGGCCCTGACGAGGTCGACCGCTGCCGCGGTGTCGAGCCCCGCGTCGCGGGCTGCTGCCGCGAACTTCGCCGCGAGCGCCATGACGGCGACGTCGGCCGTGTGCTCTCCGGACGCCACGACGGTGCCGGCCCGACGACGCGTCTCGACGAGCCCCGCCGCCTCGAGCTCCTTGAAGGCGCGCGCCACGGTGTTGGCGGCCAGGCCGAGGTCTGCGGCGAGGGCCCGCACGGTCGGAAGTCGGTCGCCCGGCAGCAGGTGGCCCGTCGCGATGAGGCCGGCCAGCTGGGCGCGGACCTGCTCGAAGGGGGGCTCGGCGACCTCGAGGTCGACGACGATGCGCAGGTCGTCGCTCATCGGGAGCCCCCACCCGACGTCGAGACCGCTGACGCTGCAGGATGGTTCGCCGCACGCGAGCTCGGCACGGCAGGCGCGTCCCAGAGCAGGCAGAAGAGCGCGGCGACCAGGGCGACGAAGCCGAGAAGCGTCAGCGAGAAGGCGAGGTTCTGGGTCCAGTCGACGGGCGCGACGGGCGCGGGCGGAAGTCCCGTGCCGCTCACGGCGCCGCGCAGCCGCTGGGTCACGTCGTTGAGCTGCGGGCCGATGGTGAGGCAGAGCCCGGCTGCCGTGACGAGGGACCCGGCGGCCGACCACCTCAGCACGCGCACGCGCGCCCCGAGCCGAAGGGCACGATCGAGGTCGGGGTCGTCGACGTGGGCCGGACGGGCGTCGGCGACGCGCAGGGCGAGCCACGTGGCGACGGCCAGCAGCGCGAGGGCGCCGACCGTCCCCAGCGTGTAGTCGCGGCCGGGGTAGGCGCTCGTGGTCGTGACGACGACGCCCTTCCACTCACGCATGCCGAGGCGACCCCCGGGCGCCGACGTCAGCCACCCGACGAGCAGCCCCACGGCGCAGAGCACGAGCCCCGCGACGTAGTAGCCGGTCAGGCGCACCGACTCGGTGCCACGGCGGATGTCCAGGGCGGCCTCGCGGCGAGGTCCGGATGTCGGCCGGCGGGGCGCCCAGCGCTCGGCCACCGCCGCGACGATGATGCCGGCGACGGCCGCGAGCGCCGGTACGCCCGGGTGGGCGGTCGCGCCCTCCCCCGACGACGACGCGACGGACCGGTCGACGCCTGCCTGGGCGACGGCATACGCAAGGAGTGCGCCGACGACGGAGCCCAGCGCGGCCCGGCGTCGGGCCCGCGCGGCGAAGGCGTCGAGCCGGCGTGCGCCGAGCCACCGCGCGAGGTTGACGACCAGCGCCAGCAGCACCACCGGCCCGAGGTACCACGTGATCACGCGAGCATCCATGCCAATCCCCTCAACCCCGACTTTGTCGCAATCATTTAACTCATTGATACAAAACGAGTCAAGCGGCCGCGGTCAGGGTGAGCGGGGTCACGCCCATCCCTCGACAGGCTGGCCGACGTCGGCAATCGCACCCGCTAGCATCTACTACGTCATGTAGTTCTGGTGCGACCCTCGCGGAGCCCCCATGGATGCAACGGACCTGGCACGGTGGCAGTTCGCCATCACCACCGTGTACCACTTCCTCTTCGTGCCGATCACGATCGGCATGTCCCTCATCGTCGCCGTCTTCCACACCGCCTGGGTGCGCACGCACAACCCGCAGTGGATGAGGCTGGCGAAGTTCTTCGGCAAGCTCTTCCTCATCAACTTCGCGCTCGGTCTCGTCACCGGCATCGTGCAGGAGTTCCAGTTCGGGATGAACTGGAGCGACTACTCGCGTTTCGTCGGTGACATCTTCGGCGCGCCGCTCGCCATCGAGGCCCTGCTCGCCTTCTTCCTCGAGTCGACCTTCCTCGGCCTGTGGATCTTCGGCTGGGGGCGCCTGCCCGAGAAGCTGCACGCCACGACGATGTGGCTCGTCCACATCGGCACGGTGCTGTCGGCGTACTTCATCCTCGCCGCCAACTCCTTCATGCAGCACCCGGTCGGCTACACCTACAACGCCGCCAGCGGCCGCGCCGAGCTGACCGACTTCTTCGCGGTGCTGACCAACAAGGTCCAGCTCGTCACCTTCCCGCACGTCATCTTCGCCGCCTACATGGCCGGCGCCGGCGTCGTCATGGGCGTCTCGCTCTGGCTCATGCGCCGTGAGGCCAAGGCGGCCGCCGACGACGCGCAGGACGTCGCCCGCACCGACGCGCCGATGTACCGCACGGCCACGCGCATCGGCGCGGTCCTGACGCTCGTCGCCGCCGTCGGCGTCACCATCACCGGCGACGTGCAGGGCAAGATCATGACCGAGGTGCAGCCGATGAAGATGGCGGCCGCCGAGGCGCTCTACGAGTCCGTTCCCGCGGGCGAGGGGGCGCCCTTCTCGGTGCTGACGGTCGGCTCGCTCGACGGGTCGCACGCCAACGCGATCATCGAGATCCCCGGCCTGCTCAGCTTCCTCGCGACCGGCAACTTCCAGGGCGCGGTCCGCGGGATCAACGACCTCAAGGCCGAGTACGCCAAGACCTACGGCGCGAGCGGGAACCCCCGGGTCGCCGACGTCGCGACCGCCTTCGTCCCCAACATCCCGACCACCTACTGGACGTTCCGTCTCATGATCGGTCTCGGCATCGCCACGGCACTCATCGCGATCGCCGTGCTCTGGCTGACGCGCAAGGGGCGCACGCCGACCGCCAGGTGGCTCGCGTATGCCGCCGTGGCCGCTCCGCTCCTTCCCGTCTTCGCCAACAGCTTCGGCTGGATCTTCACCGAGGTCGGCCGCCAGCCCTGGCTCGTCTTCGGCCTCATGACGACCGCCAACGGCGTCTCCCCGAGCGTCTCGATGGGCGAGGTCATCACGTCGATGGTCGTCTTCACGCTCCTCTACGGCGCCCTCGCCGTCGTCGAGATCAAGCTCTTCCTGCACTACGTCCGCAAGGGGGCCGAGCCCTTCGAGGAGCCGCAGGACCCCGCCGACCGGGACGAGGACGCACCCCTCGTCTTCGCCTACTGAGAAGGGCTGAGCTGCAATGGATCTCGCCACCTTCTGGTTCATCGTCCTCGGCGTGCTCTGGACGGGCTACCTCGTCCTCGAGGGCTTCGACTTCGGCGTCGGCATGCTGCTGCCCGTCCTCGGCGGCAAGCGCTACGCGTCCGACGCCGCCGATGCCGAGAAGCGCCGCCGCGTCCTGCTCAACACCATCGGCCCGGTCTGGGACGGCAACGAGGTGTGGGTGCTCACCGCCGGTGGCGCCACCTTCGCGGCCTTCCCGCACTGGTACGCCACGCTGTTCAGCGGCTTCTACCTGCCGCTGCTCCTCATCCTCGTCGCCCTCATCGTGCGCAACCTCGGCTTCGAGTACCGCCACAAGCGGCCCGAGGCCCGGTGGAAGGCCCGCTGGGACCTGGCGATCTTCTGGGGCTCGCTCGTGCCCGCGCTCCTGTGGGGTGTGGCGCTGACGAACATCGTGCGTGGCGTGCCGATCGACGCGAACAAGGAGTTCACCGGCAACCTCTTCACGCTGCTCAACCCGGCCGGCATCCTCGGCGGGCTCGTCTTCGTGACGCTCTTCCTCACGCACGGCGCGATCTTCGTCGCCCTCAAGACCGACGGGAAGATCCGTCACGAGGCACGCCAGGTCGCCGAGCGCGTCGGGGTCGTCGCCGCCGTGCTCGCGGTCGCCCTGCTCCTCTGGCTCGGCCTGACCGACGGCAAGCTCGCCTCGTGGGTCACCACGGTGGTCGCTGCGGTGGCGCTCCTCGGCGCCCTCGCGGCCAACCGCGCGGGTCGTGAGGGGTGGGCCTTCATCGGCACGGCCGTCACCATCGCCATGGCGGTCGCGACGTACTTCCTCGTGCTCTTCCCGAACGTCATGCCGAGCTCGACCAACCCGGACTGGAACCTCACCATCGCCAACGCCTCGAGCACCGACTACACGCTCAAGGTCATGACGATCGTCGCGCTGATCTTCACCCCGATCGTGCTGATGTACCAGGGCTGGACGTACTGGGTCTTCCGGAAGCGCTTGACGGTCAAGCACATTCCCGAGGACGTACCGCGCGAGACCGTCTCCCGCTGACCCTCTGAGCCACACGACCCCACCCGTCCGACCCGACGAGAGAGCACGCACTCCGTGAAGCCCTTCGACCCACGACTCCTCCGGGCGGTCCCTGCCGCCCGGAGGCCCGTCGGCGTCCTCGCCGCGACCGGCATCGCGAGCGGTGTCACGACGATCGCCACGGCCTTCGCGCTGTCGGCGGTCGTCGTCGCGGTCGTCGAGGGGACCGACCTCGCGTCGCCCCTCACCTGGCTGCTCGGGCTCTTCGTCGTGCGGGCCTTCCTCGCCGCGACGACGGAGCGGGTCGCCGCCTGGGCGGGCGTCTCCGTCTCGTCGGCGCTGCGGGCGGCCCTGCTGCGCCGGTGGGGCACCGTCGACGCCGACGCGCGGCTCGAGCCGGGCGCCGCCGTCTCGCTCGCGACCGCGGGCACGGCGGCCGTGGAGCCGTATGCCGCTCGCTTCCTCCCGACGCTCGTGACCGCGGCCGTCGTGCCGGTCCTCGCCATCGCGACGCTCGTCGTCGTCGACTGGCCGAGTGCGCTGGTCGTCGCGCTGACGCTGCCGCTCCTGCCCGTCTTCGCGGCACTCATCGGCAAGGCCACCGCCGAGTCGACGGAACGCCGCTGGGCCGCCCTCGCCTCGCTCTCCGGCCACTTCCTCGACGTCGTCCGCGGCCTGCCGACGCTCGTCACCTACGGCCGGGCCCACCGCCAGGCCATGACCGTGCGCGAGGTCAGCGACCGGCACCGGCGCGCCACCATGGAGACCCTGCGCATCGCGTTCCTGTCGTCCGCGGCCCTCGAGCTGCTCGCGACGATCTCCGTCGCCATCGTCGCCGTCACCGTGGGCCTGCGCCTCTCGCACGGCTCGATGGCGCTCGGGGCGGGACTCGTCGCGATCCTCCTGGCGCCCGAGGCGTACTGGCCGGTGCGCCGGGTCGGGGCGGAGTACCACGCCGCCGCCGACGGAGCCGTCGCCCTCGACGCGGTCCTCGGCCAGCTCGACCCCACCCCGGCCAGGGCCGAGTCCCCCTCGACCCCCGCACCGAACGCCGCGTTCGGTGCCGAACTCACTGATAGAACAGCGCGTTCGCGACCGAACGCCGCGTTCGGTGGGGCGGCGCCTGGGAGCGGGCGGGTCGGGGAGGTGCGCGTCGCCGGCCTCACGTACGCGTATGCCGGGTCGCCGGCTCCCGTCGTCCGTGACCTCGACCTCGTGGCGGGTCCCGGCCTCACCGTCGTGACCGGTCCGTCCGGCGTCGGCAAGTCGACGCTGCTCGACCTGCTCGCCGGTCTGCGCCGCCCCGGGGCCGGAACCGTCGAGGCTCCCCCGTCGCACTACGTGACGCAGCGGCCCTTCCTCTCGACCGGGTCGGTGCGCCAGGCGCTGACGATCGGCCACCCGGCCACCGACGACCAGCTCTGGGAGGCCCTGCGCGCCGTCGGTGTCGACGGTGTCGTCGCGGCACTCCCCGGTGGGCTGTCCGCCGACCTCGGCGACGACGGCTTCGGCCTGTCCGCCGGCCAGCGCCAGCGGCTGGCCCTGGCCCGCGCCTGGCTCGCCCCCGAGACGCTGCTGCTCCTCGACGAGCCGACCGCGCACCTCGACCCCGAGGGCGCCGAGCACGTCGCCGCCCTCGTCGCCGAGCTCGCCGAGCGCCGTGTCGTCGTCGCTGTCACGCACCGCGACGAGCTGCTCGCGCACGCCGACCACCACCTCGTCCTCGCCGCCGCAGACGCAACCTCCCTCGAGGTGATAACGGAGGCCACGTCGCCATCGACATCACCTCGAACCGCGGGAGAGGAGGGCGACCGATGAGCACCGCGTCCGCTCCTGACCCCCGCGTCGAGGTGGTCGCGCACCCCACGTCGGTGCCGGCATCACCTCGAACCGCCGGTTCGCGGCGGCGGCGGGTCTGGTGGCCCTCGGCCGGCACCGTGCGCGGCGGGCTGCTCGGCGGCATCGCCACGGCGTCGGGCATGGCCCTGACCGCGACCTCGGGCTGGCTCATCGTCCGGGCGTCACAGCAGCCGGTCATCCTCACTCTCCTCACCGCCATCGTCATGGTGCGCGCCTTCGGCATGGCCCGACCGGTCTTCCGCTACTGGGAGCGCCTGACGAGCCACGACGCCGCGCTCGAGATGCTCGCCGAGCGACGGACCTCCGCCTATGAGGCACTCGTGCCGCTGACACCCGCCCGGCTCGGGCGACGCCGCCGCTCCGACGTGCTGACCGGGGTCGTCGACGACCTCACCGACGTCGTCGACGCGCAGGTACGAGTCACCGTGCCGGTCATCTCGACGGCCGTCGCGGGGGGCATCGCCATCGCGCTCACCCTCGTGCTGTCCCGGCCCGTCGGCCTGGTCATGCTGGGGCTCGGCGTCGCCGTCTGCCTCATCAGCCTGCTCGCGACCCGCCTCGAGTCCCGCTCCCTGCCGGAGCTGCTCGCCGCCCGCGCCGAGGTGACCCGCGTCAGCGAGCTGATGGCGAGCCAGTCGGGCGAGCTGCGTGCCGTCGGCGGCTGGGCGACGGCGCTCGGCTGGCTCGACGAGGCCCACAGCGCCCTCGACCGCGTCACCCGACGCATCAGCGCCGGTCGGGCGGCCGCCGCCTCACTCTTCCTCGTCGCCGTCGGCGCGGCGGTCGCTGCCACGGCGGTCATCGCCCAGGACCTCGCCGTGTCGACCCCGGTCAAGGCCCTCCTCGTGCTCACACCCGTCGCCGTCTCCGAGGCGATCACCCCCCTCGTCGACGCCATGCGCGCCCTGGCCCGGGCCCGCGGCAGCGAGCGCCGCATCGACGCCCTGCTCGACCTCGCCCCGGCCGTCGCCGACGAGCCCCGCCACGCAGCCGCCGAGCCCGGCCATGCGCCCGACGACACGTCGGGCACCCGGCCCGAGCACACGGCATACGCACGCAGTGGCGTCACGACGCGGGCACTCACCGCCTCGTGGATGGGCGAGCGCACCGACCTGGGCCCGACCGACCTCGACGTGCCCGCCGGGAGTCGCATCGCGGTCACGGGACCCAACGGCAGCGGCAAGTCGACCCTGCTGGCCGTGCTCGCTCGCCACCTCGACCCGTCGGGCGGGACCTACCGGCTCGGCGGGACCGACGTGCTCCGCCAGCCCCTCGAGGAGACCCGCGCGCGCATCGCCGTCGTCGACGACGAGACCCACGTCTTCGCCACGAGCCTGCGCAACAACCTCACGCTGGCCCGCCCCGACGCGGACAACGCCGACGTCGAGCGCGCCCTCCGCGCCGCCGGCCTCACGACCCTCCTCGAGGGTCTGCCCGACGGCCTCGACACGACGCTCGGGTCCACCGGCCGCGGGCTCTCCGGCGGCGAGCGGGCCCGCCTCGGCATCGCCCGGGCGCACGTCAGCGGCCGCCCCGTCGTGCTCCTCGACGAGCCGGTCGCCCACCTCGACCCGCCCACGGCCCGCGCCGTCGTCGAGGACCTGACGCGCCTCGGCCGCGCACCGGGTACGACAGGGGTGGCGGGCACGGATGCGCCTGCGCAGACGATCATCATGGTGACCCACCGCGACGACGGGGCCGACCTGTTCGACCGTGTCCTCGAGGTGCGCCGCCCGCCGTCGGGGACGATGTCCCCGACCACCGCAGACCCGGTCCCCCACTCGGGCGACCGCACGCACGAAGCCGACCCACCCCGTCGGTAGATTGGAACGCCATGCCCAGCACACCCCGCAACCGTCTCGGCGACCTCGAGCGTGTCGTCATGGAAGAGCTCTGGACCACCGCGGACGCCCACCCCGAGGGGCGCACCGTCCGTGAGGTCCACGACGCGATCGGTGTCGAGCGCGGGCTCGCCTACACGACGCTCATGACGGTCCTCGACCGGATGGCGAAGAAGGACCTCGTCCACCGCGAGCGCGACGGCCGCGCCTGGCGCTACACCGCCGCGTCGACCCGCGCCGAGCTGACGTCCGAGTCGCTGCACCACACGCTCGGCGAGCTCGCCGGCAACACGCGACGCACCGCGCTGCTCCACTTCCTCGACGAGTCCACCCCGGAGGAGATCGACGAGCTCAAGGCCGCGCTCGCCGAGCTCGAGGCGCGGCGCCCCGACGACGCGAAGCGCTGACCGACCGATGACTCCCTCTGCGGCCCGCCGCGCCACCTGACCGTGCTCGTCGTCGCGGCCCTCGTCGTCCTCGCGGTCCTGCTCGCGTGGCCGGTGCCGCGCGTCCTGGCCCGCGCGACGTCGCTGCGCCGCGCGCCCCGGGCCGCGCTCGTGCTGTGGCAGTCCACCGCCGTCGCCGCCGTGCTCGCCGCGCTGCTCGCGGCGCCCGCGGCGATCCCGCTGCTCGTCGGCCGGCAGGTGCGGCTCTCGGAGCACTGGGTGACGCTCGCCGTCGCCGCCGCGCTCAGCGGGGTCGTCGCCGTGCGACTGCTCCTCTCGGGCGACCGGGTCGGACGCAACCTGCGCGCGGCGCGCCGTCGCCACCGCGACCTCGTCGACCTGCTCGGGGTCCCCGGCGAGGGCGCCGACCGGCACATGCGCGTCCTCGAGCACACGACCCCGACCGCCTACTGCGTCCCGGGCGTCCGTCGTCGCGTCGTCCTGACGCAGGGCACCCTCGACCGGCTCGGTCCCGACGAGCTGTCGGCGGTCCTCGCCCATGAGCGCGCCCACCTCGGCGCCCGTCACGACCTCGTCATGGAGTTCTTCACCGTCGTCCACGAGGCGATGCCCGGCTTCCTGCGCTGCGACGACGCCCTGCGCGAGGTGCACCTGCTCATCGAGGTCCTCGCCGACCGCGCCGCCGTCCGTCACGCCGGGGCCGTCAGCACCGGGCGCGCCATCGTCGCCATGGCCGGCGGACCCAAACCGGCCGGCGCCATGGCGATGGCCGACAGCACGCGCGTGGCCACCGCGCGCATCGGGCTGCTCGACGCCGAGCGGATCGCCGGTCTGCCGATCCCCGCCGTCGCGGTGATGATGTATGCCGTGTCGGCCGTTCTCATCGCGACGCCGCTCGCGCTCTACCTCGGCGCGATCGCCGAGCTCACGCTCGTCTGAGGGCCTGCCGACGCGTGGGGCCGCCTCGATAGGGTGGCGCCATGCGCGTACTCGTCAGCGGCGGAGCCGGCTACATCGGCTCGCACACGGTGGTCCAGCTCGTCGCGGCGGGGCACGAGGTGCTCATCGTCGACAACTTCGGCAACAGCAAGCCGACGGTCGTCAACCGTCTCGAGGCCCTGACCGGCACCCACCTCGACGTGCGGTCGTTCGACCTGCGCGACCACGACAAGACCGAGCACCTCTTCGCCAACGAGAAGATCGACGCCGTCATCCACTTCGCCGGGCTCAAGGCCGTCGGCGAGAGCGTCGAGCTGCCGCTCGAGTACTACGAGAACAACCTCGTCTCGACCTTCTCGCTCGTGCGCGCGATGCGTCGGCACGGCGTGACGAAGCTCGTCTTCAGCAGCTCGGCCACGGTCTACGGCCACAACAGCCCGCCGCTCACCGAGGAGATGTCGACCGCGGCGACCAACCCCTACGGCTGGACCAAGGTGATGATCGAGCAGATCCTGCGCGACGTCGCCGCGGCCGACCCGTCGCTGCGGATCGCGCTGCTGCGCTACTTCAACCCGGTCGGCGCGCACGCGAGCGGCACCATCGGCGAGGACCCGCAGGGCATCCCCAACAACCTCATGCCGTTCATCGCCCAGGTCGCGGTCGGCCGACGCGAGAAGCTGCTCGTCTTCGGTGACGACTACCCGACCCCCGACGGCACGCCGCTGCGCGACTACATCCACGTCGAGGACCTCGCCGCCGGCCACCTCGCGGCGCTGACCAAGCTGGGCCAGGTCGACGACCCGGTCTCGACGTGGAACCTCGGCACGGGTCACGGCACGAGCGTCCTCGAGGTGCTGCACGCCTTCGAGCAGGCGGTCGGGCACGAGCTGCCCTACGAGGTCGTCGGCCGGCGCGCGGGTGACCTGCCCGAGTCGTTCGCCGACCCGTCGCGAGCCCACGCCGAGCTCGGCTGGCGCGCGGAGCGCACCATCGAGGACATGTGCGTCGACCAGTGGCGCTGGCAGAGCGCCAACCCCACCGGCTACCCCGACGCCTGAACCCGCGACCTCACCCGGGTAGACGGTCGGGGGCGGTCGCCGGCGGTGACTCGGGCGGCTGGGCAGACTCGGGCGCCCGGTGGAACCTGAGGTAGAGCGACGGCACGACGAACAGGCTGAGGAGCGTCGAGGTCACGAGGCCACCGAGGATCACGACCGCGAGCGGGTGCTCGATCTCGTGACCGGGCCGCTGGCCCAGCACGACGAGCGGTACGAGGGCCAGACCGGTGGCGAGGGTGGTCATGAGGATCGGCGCGAGCCGCTCGCGGGCGGCCCGGACGACGAGGGCGACCGCGAACTCCTCACCCTCCACCTCCTCGAGGTGCTGGCAGTGGTTGATGAGCAGGATGCTGTTGCGCGCCGCGATCCCGAAGACGGTGAAGAAGCCGACGAGCGATCCCAGTGAGAGCACCCCACCCGCGAGGCGCGCCGCGAGGATGCCCCCGACGAGGGCCATCGGCAGCGTGAAGAAGACCAGCGCGGCCAGCCTCCAGCTGCGGAACGACGCCTGCAGCAGCAGGAGGATCAGCACCCCGGCCACGACGGCGGACGTCACGAGCCGACTCTGCGCAGACTGCAGCTCCTTGTACTCACCGAGCACCTCGGCGTGGTAGCCGACGGGGAACTGGACCCCCTTCAGCTTGGCGTTGATGTCGTTGACCACCGACGCCAGGTCGCGGCCCTCGACGGACGCACCGACGTCCAGCCGGCGCGAGTCGCCCTGGCGCTCGATGGCGTTGGGGTTGGGCGCGACGACGACCGTGGCCACGTCGCTCAACGGGACCTTGGTCCCCGACGGCGTGTCGATCGGGAGCCGCTTGAGCGCGGTCACGTCTCCACGGCTCTCGGGGGTGCCCCAGACGACGACGTCGTAGGCCCGGCCGGACCGGAAGATGTCCCCGACCTCCTCACCCGCCACCATCGTCGCGGCGGCGCGGCGCACGTCACCGGGCTTCAGGCCGAGCTTCTCGGCGGCGTCCAGCTTGACCTCGACGTCGATCTGCGGGATGTCGGTCGAGATGTCCGTGTGGGCGTTGGAGACGCCCGGGACCGAGGCGATGAGGTCGAGGATCTCGCCCGACTTCTCGCGCAGGACCCCGAGGTCCTCACCGTAGACGCGCACGATGATCGGTTCCTTGCCACCGGTGAGGACCTCCTCGACCCGTTCGTCGAGATAGGTCTGGACCTCGGCAAAGAGCCCCGGGTACTTCGCGGCGACCTCGTCGATCTGCTCGCGGGCCGCTTCGTAGTCGGCGTCGGGAGCGAGGCTGATCCAGTTCTCGCCGAAGTTGACCCCGAAGACCTCCTCGCCGAGCAGGGCCTGGCCGATGTGCGCGCCGAAGCTGCGCACCCCCGGGACCGCGAGAAGCTCCCGGCTGACTGCGGTCGTCGTGCGTTCCGTCTCCTGGACCGACGTCCCGGGCACCCCGACCCAGTGCATCAGGAAGTCCCGCTCCTGGAAGGCGGGAAAGAGACTCTGTCCGAGACCGGAGCCCACGCCGAGCCCGAGAAGGGTCACCACGACCGCTGCAGCGTAGACGCGCCGGGGACGCGCCACGATGCGGTACAGGGCTGCGGCGTAGTGCCGTTGCAGCCAGCGGACGAGCGGGGACGTGCGCCGCTCGACCGGCGCGTTGCGCAGGAGGATGAGGCAGAGGGCCGGCGTGAGCGTCAGCGCGACGAGCATGGATGCGACGATGGCGAGCGTGTAGGCCACGGCCAGCGGTCTGAAGAAGGCCCCCGTCAGCCCGGACAGCAGGAAGACCGGGATCGAGGCCGCGACGATGATGAAGGTCGCGTAGACGATGGGACTGCGCACCTCGAGCGAGGCACGGAGGATGACCGAGGCCACCCGCTCGTCGCTGCCGGCGAGCCGGGACTCCCTCAGTCTCCTCACGATGTTCTCGGCGTCGATGATGGCGTCGTCGACGACGGCGCCGAGCGCGATGACCAGACCGGCCAGCGTCATGGTGTTGATCGTGGCCTCGCGCCAGTAGAGGACGAGCATCGTCACGACGAGCGACAGGGGGATGGTCAGAAGACTGATCAGCGCGACGCGCCACTCGAAGAGGAAGAGCATCAGGATCACGACGACGAGGAGGAAGCCGAGGAGCAGGGCCTGGGAGAGGTTGGAGATCGCGAGCTTGACGAAGTCGGCCTGCTGGAAGACGTGCGTGTCGAAGACGACGTCGGGCAGGCCCGGCCGGAGCTCGTCGATGGCCCGCTCGACCCCGTCGGTGAGGTCGATCGTGTTGGCCCAGGGAAGCTTCTCGACGACGAGGAGCACGCCCGGTTCACCGTTGACCACGGCGCTCCCGATGAGGGGCTGGTGGTCCTCGGCGACCCTGGCGACGTCCCCGAGCGTGGTCGGCGCGGCGGCCCCGTCGATCGGGACCTCGGCCAGGTCGGCGGGCGTGACGATGGGCAGCACGTTCCGGATCGGCATCCGCTGGTTCTGCGACTCGATCATCCCGCCCGTGCCGATGACGCTTCCCGTCGAGAACCGGAGCAGGCCCGAGTCGACGGCCGCCGCCGTCGTCTCCATCACCTGGTCGAGGGTGACGTCGCGCCTCGCCATCAGGGCGGGTTCGGCCTGGACCGTCATGAGCTGGAGGCGTTCGTTCCAGATGGCGACGTTGGCGACCCCGGGCACCTGGAGCAGACGGGCACGGATGTTCCAGTAGGCGGCCATCGACATCTGGATGATCGACTGCTTCGAGGAGGTCATCCCGATCTGCATGGCGCGGCCCGTCGCCGAGACCGGTGCCAGGATGACGGGCGGTGCGGCCCACGTGGGCAGGCTGGGTGAGACGATGGCGAGCCGCTCCTGCACGAGCTGACGGGCGTGGAGCAGGTCGGTGTCGGCCGAGAAGAGCAGCTCGATCGACGACAGCTGCGGCACCGACCGGGACCGCATGTCCTCCAGGCCCTGGAGCCCGTTGAGGCCCTGCTCGAGCGGGACGGTGACGAGCTCCTCGACGTCCGAGGTGGACAGTCCGACGCTCGCCGTCTGGATCACGACCCGCGGGGGCGCGAACTCCGGGAAGACGTCAACGCGCATCCGGGGGAGGGAGGTGATGCCGATGACCATGAGCGCGACGGAGGCAGCCACGACGAGGAAGCGCAGGTTGAGGCTGGTCTGCACGATCCAGGCGATGGCCGAACGTCGAGGTCTCACTGCTCACCGTCGATCTCCAGCTCGGCACCGAACACCTCGGGGGCACCGACGACCACGACCGGCGTGCCGACCGGGGGGCCGGCCGTGAGCGTGGCGACGTCGCCGGTGATCGAGGCAACCGTGATCGGCGCGCGCTGGAAGGTGTGGGAGCCCGTCTCCGTGTAGGCCCAGGTGGAGCCGTCCAGGTAGTAGACGACAGCGGCATACGGGATCGTGAGTCGGCCGGTCGCGTCGCCCCTGGCGACCGCGGCCGTGCGGATGCCGACGGCCTCAGCGGCATCCGCACGCAGCGTCACTGACTTGGCCTCGCTGCCGGGGACGTCCTCGACCACGGCGGGCGGAGTCGTCGGCGGTTCCTCCTCGGACGTGCAGCCGGTGACGGCAACGGCGAGGACGATGCTGCCGGCCATGAACGACAGGGACCGGAGGATGCTCATCGGTCCACCTCCTTGGCGAGACACAGGGTGGGGACGAGGAGGAGCACGACGAGGACGCTCGTGACGAGGCCGCCCACGACGGTGACGGCGAACGGCCTGAAGACCTCCGAACCAGCCCGGTCGCCGAAGGCGATCGCGGGGACGAGCGCGGGCGCCGTGATGGCTGCGGTTCGGAGGACCGGCACGATCCGCTCCCGTGTGAGGTCGATGCGGGCGCGTCCCGAGGTCCCGGTCGGAGATCCGTCGACGGCGGAGGTCCGGGCCAGCGCGAGACGGAGACCATCGGCCCGCACCGACGCGAGACCACCGAAGAGCGTCACGAGCACTGTCGTCAGGAAGCCGAGGAGCGGTCCGAGCGTTCCCATCCCACCCACGAGGGGGGCGACGGCGATGCTCCCCGCGCCGCCGAGCAGGGCCAGCAGGACGAGCGCTGCCGCAGGTCGCCAGCCTCCGGTCGCCGCCTGCAGGATCAGGATGATGACGACGATCACGCCGAGCCCCACGAGCCCGACGCGGCGCGCGTCGGACTGACGGTCGACCGCACTGCTCAGGACCTGCAGGTGGGCCTCGGCGGGCATCGGCACCCCGGCGACGGCAGAGCGCACGTCTGCCACGGCCGCCGACGCGTCGGAGCCGGTCACGTCGGCGACGACGTCCACGGACCGCATGACCTGGTCATGGACGATGGAGGCCGGCTCGGGACCGACGCTGACCTTGGCCACGTCGCCCAGCCGTACCTGCGTGCCCGAGGGTGTGTCGATCTTGACGTCGGCCAGGCTGGAGAGGTTCGCCCGGGCGGACGGGGTGCCGAGGACGACGACGTCGAAGACCTTGGCCTCCTCGTAGAGGTTGCCCACGGTGAGGCCGGAGACCAACGTCGTGGCCTCGCGTCGCACGTCGCCCGGGCGCAGCCCGAAGCGTCGTGCGGCAGCCAGGTCGACCTCGACCCGGACCGTCGGCTGCGTCGCGATCGGTACGACGCGAGCTGCCGAGACCCCGGAGAGCTCCGACATCCGGTCCGCCACCTGCTCGGCGGTCTGCTGGAGGGCCGGCAGGTCCTGCCCGAGCACGCGCACGACGAGGTCGTGCTGCGCCGTCGCGGTCGCGGCCTGGATCCGGTCCTGGGTGTAGTCGAGCACGTCGACGCCGACCCCCGGGTAGCCGTGCGCCACAGCGTCGATCGCCTTGCGGGTCGCCGCGTAGTCCGCGGACTCGTCGAGAGTCAGCCACAGCTCGCCCGCGTTGACGTCGCCGAGCTGGTCCGAGGTGACGGCACGGCCGTTGTGACCGCCCACGCTGACCACCCCGTCGACGGCCCGGAGGCGGGCGGACATGAGGGCGGAGAGCCGGTTCATCTCGGTGAGTGAGGTGCCCGGGGCCGCCTCGACGGCCAGGAGCACGTTGAGGTCTCGCGGCGTCGGCACCAGCGACGTGCTGGACAGCTGGGGCAGCGCGGTCAGCACGACGACGAACAGCGCTGCGGCGGCGGACCAGGTCAGGACCCGTGAGCCAGTGAAACGCGTGACCAGCCGTGTCAGGGCAGCGGCGACGGGTCCCATCGGCCCGGAGGCCACCTCCGCGCGCGGCACCTCGCGCATCAGCACGTGGGTGAGAGCCGGGGTCAGCCCGATCGACACGACCAGGCCGACACCGAGCGCGAGCGCGAAGGCGGTGATGAGCGGCCGGCTGAAGGCCATGGCCGAGGGCCCCAGGGCGAGAGTCGGCGTCAGCACCACGATCCCGACGAGCAGACCCACCGCGGCATCGCGCGAGGTGTGGCGCAACGTGCGTCCGATGAGCTCGTTCGGCGGCAGCCGGTGGGGCGACAGCCGCTGGGCGCGAGCCTGGGCCCACACGGCATCGACGTTCGACGTGGCGACGGCAATGGTGAGCACAGCCGCGACGAGGAGGGCGGACAGCGTCAGGGTCGTGAGCGTCACGCGGGCCAGGTAGAGCACGGTGAAGGTGCCTGCAAGGGTGACCGTGACGGCCGCCCCCACCACCAGGGCAGCCCGCCACGACCGGAACAGCGCCCAGCTCGCGAGCACGATCACGAACAGGGCGAGCCCTCCCGTCAGGCCCAGGGTGCGCTTGGCGCTCTCGACATACGTGGCTGGTCGGTACACCGACGTGTCGACGCGGATGCCGCCCAGTCCCGGGGCGAGGCTGGCCATCGCCTCCTCGACCGACCGTGTCACCTCTGCGGTGTCCGCTCCGGGGAACTTCTGGACCACGAGGAAGAGCGTCGGGTCGCTGTTCACGGCATCGCCGATGAGCGGCTGGTGGTCCTCGACGACCCGCGTGACGTCACTGAGCCGCAGGGGCGGCGACGTCCCCTCGATGGTGACCTGCCCGAGCGTGTCGGCCGTCGTGATGGGCAGGACGTGCTGCACGGCAAGTCGCTGGTTCCGTCCCTCGACGAACCCGCCGGTGCCCGGCGTCGATGCCTCCACGAAGGTCAAGGGTGAGACCCACAGCGCGTTACCCGCCGTCTCGATGACCTGCGTCAGGGTCACGCCCTTCCCGCTGAGGGTGGCCGGGTCCGCCTGGATCTGCAGCTGCCGGTCCCTCATGCCGTAGACGGCGACGTTGGCCACACCGGCGATGCCCATCAGCCGCGGGCGCACCTTCCACCGGGCGAGGACCGACATGTCGATGAGCGAGGTGGTGCGCGACGAGAGCGCGATCATCGACACTCGGCTCGTCGACGCCAACGGTTCGACCATGACGGGGGCGCTGCCCACGTTGGGGAGCGCGTGGGCCTGGGTGAGCCGTTCCTGGACCATCTGTCGGGCGGCATACAGGTCGGTGCCCGGCTCGAAGACGACATCGATGGCGGACAGTCCCGGCTGCGAGCGCGAGTGGATTCGGTCGAGCCACGGGACGCCGTTGAGCAGGTCCTGCTCGAGCGGCACCGTCACGAGCTGCTCCACCTCCGCGGCGGACAGACCCAGTGCCTCGGTCTGCACCTGCACCGACGGGGGCATGAACTCGGGGAGGAAGTCGACCTTGGCCGAGCCCAGCTGCGCACCGGCGAAGACGAGGACACCGAGCGCGGCCGCTATGGCGAGGCGGCCGAAGCGAGGGCCGCCCCCGCCGGTGCCGTCGGGCGACTCGGTCGCCGACGGGGACTCGCCGATGGACCGCCATGGCAGCAAGGTCCTGCGTCGAACGCCCGACAGCCCTTCGCCCATTTCGAACCCTCCACGGTCACGAACGTCTTACCTTCTGAAGGACGCTAGTGAGGGAGGGCCGTGTGGTCGTCCGGTCGAGGGATCGAGTTCAGCTCACGCCCACGCGTGTCCGATGGGCCCTGTGGAGAGGGCACGACGGTCGACGGGTGGACGCCGGCGTCCACCTCCGGGGGGACTCGACTGACCATGCCGACATGGTCACCTCGCCCCGCGACGGCACGCCGGAGCCGCCCTCCGGACGCTCGAGATGGCAGCCCCCGATGGCCGACGTCGCCCTGGCGGCCGTGGTCACTGCCCTGTCCCTCGTCAGCTTCCTCGAGCGCGCGTCTTTCGTCGTCATCACCGACGACGGCGACCTCCACTACACCGATCCCGACCCCTCCGGCGCCGCAGAGGTCCTGGTGGGCACCTCAGCGCTCGCGTGGCGTCGGCTCGCGCCCGGCTTGGTCCTGGCGGTGTGCGTCACGTCCACGTTCATCAGGTACTGGCAGCGCTACCCCGTGGCCGCCCTCCCGTTCGCGGTCGTCGTGGCGATCTACACGGTGGCCCAGCTGTGGACCCTCGCGCGCTCGGCCTGGTGCCTGCTGGCCGTCTGCACGGTGATGGCCTTCGGGGCCCTCGTCTTCCTCAACCCGGGAGAGTACGACGAGGCGCTGACGGAGGTGATCGCGCTGGTGTGTGCGTGGTCGCTGGGTCGCGGCGTCCGGCTGGAGAGGGGACGCACCGAGCTCCTCGAACAGCACGCACGCCTCCTCGAGGACCGCACGGAACGCTTCGCCCACGAGCAGGCGGCCCTGGCGGCGCTCTCGGCCGCACGGGAGCGGGCGTCCATCGCCCGGGAGCTGCACGACATCGTGTCCAGCGACGTCGGTGTCATCGTGCTCCGCGCGTCCACGCTGCGCCGGAGCCTGGGGGACGAGCCGACACCGGTTCGCGACGCCCTGACCTCGATCGAGGCTCTCGGCAAGGGGGCCCTGTCCGACATGCGCCGGCTCGTGGGGGTGCTGCACTCCGACGACGGGGATGCCCTGCCGATGCGACCACCGGACCTGGGGCAGCTCGAGATCCTCGTCACCACCATCGTCGAGGCCGGCGCCACTGTCGGGCTGCACGTGACCGGCCACCGCCGACTCCTGCCGCCCGCCATCGAACTCAACGCCTTCCGGATCGTGCAGGAGGGCCTGAGCAACGCCCTCAAGCACGCGACGGGGTCGGCCGTCGACGTGCGCGTCGACTTCGGCGCCGACGCGCTCCGGGTCTCGGTCCGCGACTTCGGTGGAGGTCGCAGCCAGACGGGTTCCTCGGGCCGGGGCCTGCACAGCATGCGTCAGCGCGTCGCGTCGGTCGGTGGCTCGATCTACGTCGGTCCCGGACGAGAGGGCGGTTTCCTCGTCGACGCCCGCCTCCCCGTGGAACGCGAAGCCCTGACGTGACCATCCGCGTGATGATCGCCGAGGACCAGCCGCTCATGCGCACGGCGCTGCGCGACTGCCTCGGCAGCGAACCCGAGATCGAGGTCGTCGCCGAGGCCGCCAACGGCGAGCAGGCCGTCGAGCAGGCTCGCATCCACGCGCCCGACGTGGCCATCATCGACATCCGCATGCCCGTCATGGACGGCATCGAGGCGACCCGTCGCATCGTGGACGGTGGCGCCGCGCCGCCGAGGGTGATCGTCATGACGACGTTCGAGCTCGACGACTACATCGTCAACGCGCTGCGCGTCGGCGCGAGCGGCTTCCTGCTCAAGGACGCGACCGCCGAGGAGCTCGTGCACGCCGTCCGCACGGTCGCCGGCGGCGAGGCCCTGCTCGCGCCGGGAGTGACTCGGAGGCTGTTGGACCGCTACGCCCGCTTCCTCCCGGCCCCGACCGCCCTGATGCCGGAAGCCGACCTGACACCTCGCGAGCTGGAGGTGCTCAGGTTGGTGGCCCAGGGCGAGTCCAACGCCCAGATCGCCGCCAGGCTCTTCGTCGCCGAGAGCAGCGTCAAGACCCACATCGGACACCTCCTCGTGAAGCTGGGCGTCCACGACCGGGTCCACCTGGTCATCCACGCCTACGAGTCGGGCCTCGTGCAACCCCAGGGTGGCCCGCCCCGAGAGCCCTGAGCCCCGAGCCCTGAGCCCTGAGCCCTCGCGGCTTCTCGAGCCGTCTTCCCCCGGACGGCCTGCCCCTAGGGGCGCGGGTCGAGGGCGTCGTAGTGGCGGAAGGACGACACCCTCGCGACGGAGGCGATGACGAGCACGACGACGAGGGCACCGCCGACGACGGACGGCACCCACGTCGCCGTCAGGGTCGCGAGCGTCCCGGCGAACATCTGCCCGAGCCGCGGTCCGCCCGTGACGACGACCGTGAAGACGCCCTGGGTGCGACCGCGCAGGTGGTCGGGCACGGCAGCCTGGAGGATCGACTGGCGGAAGATCGCGCTGATGTTGTCGGACCCGCCGGCCACGGCGAGGCAGAGGGCCGCGAGCGCGAGCGCCCACCGGTTGGCGTCGCCGAAGTCCATCGACTGCACCGCGTGCCCGCCGAGCTCGGTGACGGCGAGGACGACGCCGAACCCGAGGATGGCGAGGCCGTAGGAGACGATCGCGTTGCGGATCGCGAGGCCCTGCCAGCGCAGGCCCGTCACGCGTCCGGACCCGAGGCTCGAGAGGATCCCGCCGACGGCGAACGACGCGAGCAGGATGCCGGCCGTGACCGACCCGCCCCCGATGACGATCGCGCCGACGGCGGGGAAGAGCACCATCGGCTGGCCGAACGTCATCGCGATGATGTCGACGATGAAGCTCATCCGGACGTTGGGCGCGCGCCGCAGGTGCGCGAGCCCGTCGACGACCGAACGGAAGCCACCGGTGGTCGGCCGCTCCCCCTCGGGCCGGATGCGCGGCAGGGTCCACAGCCCGAAGAAGCCGGCGAAGAAGAGGATGACGTCGACGGTGTAGGTCCACGCGTAGCCGGCCCGCGCGACGAGGACGCCGGCGATGCCCGGCCCGACCGTCACCATGATCCCCGCCGAGATGCCGAGCAGCGCTGCGGCCTTGGGGAGCTGCTCCTTGGGCAGCAGGCGCGGGGTGATCGCCTGTCGCGTGGCCGAGGCGATCGTCGCGGCGACGGCGTTGACCGTGGTGATGACGTAGAACATCCAGACCTGCTCGGCCCCGAGCCAGACGATCGTCGCGAGGACCACCGTCGAGGCCCACGCCACCGTCGAGGCGGACAGGGCCACCGCGCGCCGGTCGAAGCGGTCGGCGATGGCGCCGCCGTAGAGCCCGGCGAGGATCATCGGCAGCAGGGAGAACCACGCGACGAGCGAGACCATGAAGGTCGATCGCGTCAGGTCGTAGATGTGCAGGCCGACCGCGGTGTTGGTGACGAACGTGCCGATGCCGGCGAGCGTGTTGCCGAACCAGAGCCGGGCGAAGGGCGGGCTGACCCGCAGCGGCGTCAGGTCGACGAAGTGCGACCGACGAGCGGCCGGGGCGGGAGCCTCAGGGCCTGGGGGTGCATCGGTCACAGAGTGAAACTACGCCACCGCCAGGTCGCCCGACGGCGCGGGGAGGCAGGCCCCGACGTCGCGCAGTCGCGAGCCGTCGCGCACCCACACCCAGCGTCCGTCGACGGTGCGGCGGGCCACCTGGGTGCGCACCGTGCCGTCGGGCGTGGCCGACGTCGTCATCGCGAGCCCGCCGGTCACGACGGCGCGGGCCGACACCGCCGGCGCCGGCTCACCGACCGGACCGAGGACGCCCGCGGCCAACGCGGCAGCGAACGCCGAGCGGATGGCGGTGGAGCCCGCCGCCTCGCGACCGCGCGGCAGGCTCACGACGGCGTCGGCGGCATACAACCCCACGATGCCGTCCAGGTCGCCGGCGGCGACGCAGGCGGCGAAGCAGGACTCGAGGGCCTCGGGGGCACTGGCCCCCACGGCGGACGGGTGCGCGGTCGTCGTCATGGTCACACCGTCCCACCAGCCACCGACAGCCCCACCGGCCACACGGCCAACCCCAGAACCGGCCACGCGAAGGCCTCCGCCACCCGCTCGGCGACACCGTGACGAGGTGAGACCGCGCTTCGGGCCTCGGGGCCCGATCCGCGGTGTTCAATGGGCACCATGTCGTCTCGCCCACTCCACGTCACCTTCGTGTGCAGCGGCAACATCTGCAGGTCTCCCATGGGTCACGTGATCCTCCAGCGCCTCGTCGACGACGCCGGCATCGCCGAGGACGTCCGGGTCAGCTCGAGCGGCACCGGCGACTGGCACGTCGGCGAGCACGCCGACCCGCGCACCGTCGAGGTCCTCGCCGAGCACGGCTACGACGGCTCACGGCACCGGGCCCGAGAGTTCGACCCCGACGAGTTCGACGACCTCGACCTCGTCCTCGCCTCGGACGAGGGACACGTGCGCACGTTGCAGCGGCTCGCCCGCACCCCGCACAACCGCAGCAAGATCCGGCTCGTGCGCGAGTTCGACCCCGAGGCCGTCGCCGCCGGCACCCTCGAGACCGGAGACCCGTGGTACGGCGGGGCCGAGCACTTCGCGCGGTGTTTCGCAGAGGTGGAGGCGGCCTGTCATGGCATCCTTCACCACGTCAGGGACCAGCTGGACGGCCGGCTGGCCGGACGCGCACACTCCCAGCACGACACGGAGCAGCCCTGACCCGATGCGAGACCTGAATCTGACTGTGCCCGACTATCCCTATGGTTCCCCGTGCTGGGTCGACCTGCTCGTCAGCGACGTCCCCCGCGCCAAGACGTTCTACAGCGAGCTCTTCGGCTGGCGCTGGCTGGCCGGCGACCCCGCGACCGGCGGCTACACGATGGCGCTCCTCGACGGCCACCCCGTCGCCGGCATCAGCCGCAAGCCCGAGACGGCGGCGATCCCCAGCCAGTGGACGACCTACCTCCGCGTCGGCGACATCGACGTCGCGGCGCGAGCCATCCACGCCTACGGCGGACGCACCCTCGGACGGCCCGTCTCCATCGGCGCCCTGTCGCGCACCCTCATCGCCGTCGACCCCGGCGGCTCGTACTTCGGCGTCTGGGAGCCCGGTGACCTGCCGGGCAGCGGCATCCTCGACGAGCCCGGGTCGCTCACGTGGAACGAGCTGCTCACCCGCGACTACGAGATGGTGCAGAACTTCCAGTTCGGCGTCTTCGGCCACGAGTTCACCGACGAGACCGAAGCCGGTGGCCCACGCTGGGCGACGGCGCACACCGGCGACGGCAACCCGGCCTACGGCCTCGCGGAGATCGACGGCGAGTGGCCGGCCGAGATCCCGCCGCACTGGGTGGCGTCCTTCGCGACGCGCAACGTCGTGCCGGGCCTGGCGCGTGCGCTCGACCTCGGCGCGACGCTGCTCCAGGGCCCGTTCGACGGGCCGTACGGGATGGGTGCGGTGCTGAGCGGCCCTGAGGGAGAAGTGTTCTCGCTCCTCGTCCCCGACCTCGACTGACCACGACACCAACACACCAGGAGCCACCCGTGCCCGTCCACGAGGAGTCCTTCGCACCCGGAACGCCGTGCTGGGCCGACGTCATGGTCGACGACCTCGACCGTGCCCGCGACTTCTACGGCAGCCTCTTCGGCTGGACCTTCGAGGACCTCCCGCCCGAGGCCGGCGGCTACGTCATGGCCCGCAAGGACGGCCACGTCGTCGCCGGCGCCATGGCCAAGAACCCGGACGACCCGGGCCAGGTCAGCGCGTGGACCGTCTACCTCTCGACCGACGACGTCGACGCCACGGCGGAGCGCGCCCGGGCGGCGGGCGGCGTCTTCTTCCTCGGGCCGATGGACGTCCTGCAGGTGGGTCGCCTCGCCGTCGGCGCCGACCCGGCAGGGGCCGCCTACGGCCTGTGGCAGGCCAAGGAGCACACGGGCACCGACCTCGTCGACGAGCCCGGGTCCCTCTGCTGGGCCGAGTCGATGAGCCGCAGCTACGAGGCGAGCAAGGCCTTCTACTCCGACGTCTTCGGGTACCGCCTGCAGGAGATCGGCGAGGGCGGCTTCCAGTACTCCGTCGCGACGCTCGACGGCGACAAGCCCGTCGGTGGCATCGGCGCCATCCCCGACGCGGCACCGGCCGACGTGCCGTCGCACTGGATGGCCTACTTCGCGGTCGCCGACGCCGACGCGGCGGCCGACCGGGTCACGGCCCTCGGCGGCACCGTCATGCAGCCGCCCTTCGACACCCCCTACGGCCGGATGGCCCTCGTCGCGGGCCCCCAGGGCGAGACGTTCTCCGTCATGCAGCTCCCCGAGCAGCGCGCCACCGACTGAGGTCCCCGCGGACCGAGGGCGTATGCCGCCGGGCCCGGACCTCGCGGCACCCACCGACCGCGCCGGACGGCATACGAACCACTCCGCGCGCTCTGGGAGGATGTCGGCATGGCTTCGCTCGCTGACGCAACCCCGCCCATCGCGCTCGGGGCGCTCGACGGTCGCTACCGCGGCGCCGTCGCGCCGCTCGTCGACCACCTGTCGGAGGCGGCGCTCAACCGGCAGCGCGTGCACGTCGAGATCGAGTGGCTCATCCACCAGACGAGCCACGGCGTCGTGCCGGGCGTGCGGCAGCTCACCGACGACGAGATCGCTGCGCTGCGAGCCGTCGTCGACGACTTCGGCACCGACGAGGTCGCCGAGCTCGGCGAGATCGAGCGGGTCACCGTCCACGACGTCAAGGCCGTCGAGTACTTCCTGAAGAAGCGCCTCACGGCGATCGCCCCGGCCGACGAGGACAAGGGTCTCGCCGAGCTGATCCACTTCGGCTGCACGAGCGAGGACATCAACAACCTCTCCTACGCCCTCATGGTCAAGGGCGCCGTCGAGCAGGTGTGGCTGCCCCGGGCGCAGGCCCTCGTCGCGCAGGTCTCCGACCTGGCGCGCGAGCTCAAGGACGTGCCGCTGCTCGCGCACACCCACGGCCAGCCCGCGACACCCACGACGATGGGCAAGGAGCTCGCCGTGCTCGCGCACCGCCTCGGCCGGCAGCTGCGCCGCATCGAGGGGCAGGAGTACCTCGGCAAGTTCAACGGCGCGACCGGCACGTTCGGTGCGCACGCGCTCGCGCTGCCCGACGTCGACTGGCCCGCGGTGTCGCGCGCCTTCGTCGAGGGACTGGGCCTCACGTGGAACCCGCTGACGACGCAGATCGAGAGCCACGACTGGCAGGCCGAGCTCTATGCCGACGTCGCGCGCTTCAACCGCATCCTGCACAACCTCTGCACCGACGTGTGGACCTACATCTCGATGGGCTACTTCGCGCAGGTGCGCGGCCAGGGCACCGTGGGGTCGTCGACGATGCCGCACAAGGTCAACCCGATCCGCTTCGAGAACGCCGAGGCCAACCTCGAGGTGAGCAACGCCCTGCTCGACGTGCTCGGCGGGACCCTCGTGCAGAGCCGACTCCAGCGCGACCTCACCGACTCGAGCATGCAGCGCAACATCGGCACGGCCTTCGGTCACTCGATGCTCGCGCTCGACAACGTCGGCCGCGGCCTCGCCGGTCTCGACGCCGTGCCCGAGCGCATGGCAGCCGACCTCGAGGCCAACTGGGAGGTGCTCGGCGAGCCGATCCAGTCGGCGATGAGGGCCCTTGGCGCACAAGGTGTTCCGGGCATGGAGGAGCCCTACGAGCGGCTCAAGGAGCTGACCCGCGGCCGCCGAATCGACGGTGACGACCTCCGCGAGTTCGTCCGCGGGCTGGGGCTGCCCGCCGACGTCGAGGTCCGCTTCGTGGCCCTGACGCCGCAGACCTACACGGCCCTCGCGAGCCGGCTCGTCGACGACTACCTCGCCTGACGGCATACGCCCGCGGGCCCGCACGACACAGCAAGTCCCGCTCCGGCCGGCTGTCCCCGCGTGCGACGGCGCCGGGGCGCAGATTGCTTTGTCCTCGTGGCCGGGCTCAGCTGCGTGGCCGGTCGAGCCGCTCGGCGGCGTCGCGGAGCACCTGGGCGACACGCGAGCCGAACCGCTCCCCCGGGGTCGGCTCGGTCTCGACCTGCCGGCGCAGGGCGTCGGCCTCCGCCTGCGCCGCGGCCCTGACCTCGGGGTCCTCGGACTCGAGCCGGGCGGCGAGCGCCGCCACCTCGCGCACGGCGTCGCCGACCGCGGCCACCGCCGCAGCGGGTGACGCCGTCAGCTCCTCGGGTGTGCGCCCGGTGCGCTGGGCGACCCACCGCGTCCCGGGGCCGTATGCCGTGTCGTCGGGTTCGTCGCTCACCGGATCCCTGCCTTCGCTGCGAGGAAAGCCGCTCGGATCTCTTCCCACCGGGCCTGCTGTTCCGCCTGCACCTGCGCCACCGTCAGATCGGGCGCGAACACCCCGGACGGCATCGCATAGAAGACACCGATCGGTCTGGAGCGCAGCTCGCCCGGGATGGCGATGTTCGACCCGGTCCACATGATCGACGGAAGGTGGGCCAGCAGCGCGTCGACCCAGGCAGCCGGTTCCAGCCCGCGGTTCTGGCGGAAGAACGTGCGCAGGGCGCCGTGGAAGTCGCCGGTCCCAGTGGTGAGTCCGTCCTGCACGAGTCTGAACCGCTCGAGTGAGAGTGAGGCAACGTGCCCCTGCGCCCCGATCTGGGTGCCTTCCTCCACCGGACCGCCCTGGACGAGGATCGGGTCCCTCGTGATGCGCCACAGGATCCCGTTGGTGGGGCTGCGCAGGGACTCGAGGAGGGAGATCCATCCGAGCGCCTGCCTCAGATCCTGCCGGCTCGTCTCGACCGCGTGGTGGAGCACCTCGTAGCCGATCGAGACCGGGAGCCACTCGTGCTGGCCGGCCCGGACGTCGCGGATCTGGCCCGCCACCCAGGTCCGAGCCGTCTGGTCGCGCTCGAGCTCGGCGCGGAACTCGTCGTAGGACACGGCTCCCACGGTCAAACCCTGGACGAACGCGCGGAAGGCCTCGAGGGGACCCGCACTCGTCACCACTCCGTGGACGAGGACCGAGACAGGGTTGCTCGGCCACGGCTCGAACGATCCGTACCCCGTTCCACCGCTGGAGCTGTAGCGGATGCTCCGGACCTTGGTGAGCAGGTCGCTGTCACCCGTGCCGGTCAGGCGGCCAGTGCCGAGGGATCGCAGCTGCGAGGCGGTGCGTGACCCGAGCGAGGTGAGGAACCGACGACGGACCGGGTGGGGTGCCGACATGTTCTCGAAGGCGTAGGACCGGAACGCATCCGAGTCTGCGCCTCCGCGCCGGTCGACGCCGGCCTCGAAGAAGCTCAGCAGGGCGGCGTGGTTGGTGCCGGAGCCGAGCACTTCCGAGGGCTGGAGCGCATCCGCCGTGAAGTCGGCCGCACTCCAGACCGGCCCTTCGGCGCCCTCGATCGGCTTGGCCCTGGTCGGCTCGATGAACCGAGCCATCCAGCTCTGGACGACGAGCCCGGTCTGCTCGAGCCCCTTCACCGGGAGCGACGCCCGGATCTGGCCGATCTGCTGGGCTCGGTCGCCCTCGCCGAAGATCGTGAAGAGGCGGTCCAGCGTCGACGCGATGGAGCGCTCACTCGACTCGAGGGCGTTGTCGTCCGGTGCGGCGGTCTGGTGCGTCGTGTCCCGGCTGGCGGCGTCGAACTGGCCGACGAGCCGGCTCGCCTCGGCGTCGGCCGTGGCCGCATCGCCGCGCAGGTTGATGATGAGGTTGCGGGCCTCGGAGCGAAGATCCGGGTCGGAGGGCTCGTCGGCGGCCAGCCTGCGGTTCCACTCGACGATGAGGTCCGGGATCCTCGTCGGGGTGGACGCCACCATCAGGTGCGCGCCCGAGCCGTTGCGTTCGAACCAGAGCCGGTGCGCCTCGTGGGCGGCGCTGAAGCGCACCGTCGTGCCGAGCTCGCTGTCGTCGTTGTGGCCGCCCTCGTCCGGGTTGCCGCCGATCCCCATGCGCGCCAACAGCGCCCGTCCGCGCTCGGCGAGGAAGCCGATGACCCGGTCCATCGCGGCATACACGACCGCCTGCATGCGGGTGATGACGTCGGCGATCTCGCCGGGCAGCCCACCGAGGTGGCAGAGGCCGGCGAGGAAGTCGATGACGGGCGGGATGAGCGAGGCGAGGGAGCGCTCGACGGCGGCGGCCAGGCCGCCGATGTTGCCGGCGATGACGTCGGCCATCCCGTTGACGATCGCCTCGACGAACCGGAAGATCCGCGCCGCGTTGCGGAAGATCCACGAGCACACCTGGTAGATGAGGTCGATGGCCTGGGCGATGGCGCCGACCGGGTTGAGCATCCCGATGACACGGACGACGACCTGCTGGATGAGCGTCTCGACGAGGTACTGCACCGCCGCGTCGAGGATCATGGTGACGATGTTCTCGGGGGTCAGCTGCTCCTTGACGAGCTCGACGAGCCCCTCGGGGCCGCGCTCGATGAGGACCGAGACGAGCTGCCACGCGGCCTCGATGACGTCGACCGCCGTGGGCCCGATGTGCCGCACGAGGATCTCGCGGACGCGCGGCCACGTGACGCCCATGAGCTGGAGCGCGAAGGAGAAGAGCGAGCGCGCCGAGAAGTCGCGCGGCATCGGGATCGGGGTCTCGAGCCCGGAGAAGAGCCAGTCCCAGAAGCCGTGCAGCACGTGGGTGCCGAAGTGGTCGAAGAACTGCTCGAAGCCCTGCTTGACGCCGGCGACGAGGTTGTTGATGAAGTTCTCGGGGTCGTCGGCAATGTCGGAGATGACCTGCTCGATGCGGGCGATCAACGCCCAGAAGGCTGCCGGCGGGATCCCGACGAGACGCAGCAGACCGTTGATGATGGCGCGGACCGGGTCGTCGATGAACTCCTCGATGGCCGCGACGACCCGACCGATGAGGCCGCCGGCCTCGTCCCGGCGGGCCTGTGCCTCGGCGTGCACCTCGTTGACCGCCTGGACGGCTCGCTGCGACACGTCACGCACGAAGCTCGTCTGGGCGTCGGTGACTCTTTGGCTGAGGCCGTCGAGCATGCCGGAGAACCGCGCCCGCTCCTGCGCCGCCCACTCGGGGAACTCCGCCTCCATGGCCCGGAAGGCCGTGTCGATGTCGTCGCGCGCGTGGTTGATGACGGCCTGCGCTGCGGCGACGACGCCGTTGACGTCGCTCGAGATGTCGGTGAGCAGGGTGCAGACGCCGTCGCCGAACTCGCGCTCGGCGCGGTTGTACTCGTCCGTCACCCAGTCGGGCAGGCCGCCGATGTAGTCGCCGACGGCGAGGATCGCGCCACCGACGCCGGAGTGCCGGTCGTCGATCCAGCGCTTGACCCGGTCGAGCGTGTCGTGGAAGTCCTGCGAGAGCCGGGCGAGGCCGGCGTCCCAGCGGGCGATCGCGGTGCGGCTCAGCGGCTCGAGCAGGGCGTTGACCTGCGTCTGCGCCTGGTCGTAGATGCCTTGGGCGCGGGCCGAGACCGACTCGCGGGTCTGCTCCTCGGAGGTGACCATGCCACCCTGCGCGCCACCGACGGCGCCGACGGTGCCGGACCGCGACGCCCGCATCGCAGCGACCGCCTGCTGCTGCAGCGCCGCCATGTCGCCCTGCGCGGTGTCGATGGCCTGCTGCTGCTCGGCCTGGATCTGCTGCGGCGTCCGCGCCGCAGCCTCCCCGAGCTCGCCCCGCGCCGCGCGCGCCTCGGCAAACGGTCCGTCCGGGATCTCCTGCGTGACCCGGGTGTCGATGCCCGCGTCGGCGATGCGCTGGTCGGTGGCGGCGACATCGGCGTCGAGTGAGGTGTTCTCCGGCGGGATCGGGTCAGGGGCGGCACCCGCGGCGTCGACGCCCATCCCCGGGGACGTCGGCGAGGGGGCGGCGATCGGGGTCGGGGTGAGCGCGGGCGTCCCCGCGGGAGGTGAGCCCATCGCGTCGTAGCTGCTGCCCACCTCCGCGGTCTGCGTCTCCACGGAACCCGTGATCGTGGCACCGGCCGCCTGGGCCTCGTGGGTGGGGTCGGTCTCGAGGAGCTGGTCCTCGTCCTCGGGCCGGTTCTCGCGGATCGCCGTCCGGATGCGCTCGCAGAGGGCGACGATCTCGGGGCTCGGAGCGGGCCGCTCGCCGAGCTCGGCGGCGAGCTCCTCCCGGGCGCGGGCCGCCGTCTCCGCAGCCGGCTCGGTGACGGCCCCGCGGGAGTCGGCGACGTTGGCGTCGGCCGTGGGCAGGTCGCGCGCCGCGCCGGCCGCGCTCCGCGCCCCGCCGGCCACCGACCCTCCGCGAGCCGTGGCCGCGGGGGTCAGGGTCGTGGGCGGCTCGGGCATGATCAGCTCGACCACCGCCGGGGCAGCCTCCCCCTCCGCCGTGGGCTCCCCCGCGCCACCGCCGGGTATGCCGTCCGCCGCGGTCCCTGCGTCGGCGCCCGCCGCGCCCGCCCCGGCCACCGCCGCGGTGGCCTGCTCCGCGGTCTCACCGGTCGCGGGCGCCTCACCCGTGCGCGCGGCCGCCCCTTCGGCGACCGTGCTCGGCGAGGCGGGCTCCGGGACGGTGGCCGGCACCACGGTCGTGTCGGCCGGGGGTGCCGCCGGGGTGGGCGGGGCGGGTGGCACGAGGGGTGCGGACTCTCCGGTGACGGCGCCGAAGAGGCCGCCCAGCGCGGCCCTGATCGCGGCGTCGAGCACGGCGAGCATCTCGGGGCTGTCGACGCCGTAGACGCCGGGCGCGAGGAAGAGGTCGGCGTCGGTGACGAACGCGGGCGCGCCTGCGACGGGGGAGTCCGGGTGGACACGGATGCCGCTGACGTCGACGCCGAGCAGTCCCCGGTAGACCTCGGCCACGCGAGGCGTGAGTGGAAGTCCCGGCGGTGTGGCGTCGCCCGGCAGGTGGATCGTCGCCTGCGCACCGCTCCGGGGCGCGTCGACGCCCTCGGGCGCCGACCAGCCGGCCTCCGCCGGGAGGGGTCGCAGGTCGACGCCGAGCGTCGTCCCGCGGAGCGTCACGGCCGGGCCCGCCAGGGGCTGCTCGGGCGCCCAGCCCTCGACCCGCCAGGTCGCCTCACCGAGGTTCAGGCCCAGCAGCCCCACCCGCGCGCGCATCTCGACGCTGCCGTCGAGCGACCCGTCGGACCGGAAGCCTGCGTGCCCCGTCAGCTCGGTGAAGGGCCCCCGTCCGCTGAGCACCACCGCGCCACCGTCGACGCCCCACTCGGCCTGCACGGCCGACAGGCCGCCGGCGGTCATGGCCGGGTCGAGCACGACGACGGCTGCCTCGGCGCCACCACCGGCAGGTCGCGGCACGGTCCCGAGCACGGGAGCGCCGTCCCCGGTCGGTGACCGCGGCGCCACGGCATCCCGCGGCGACCGCGTCGAACCGGCCCCGGCCCGCTCGGCGTCCGGGCCAGGACCCGGTCCCGCCCGTGTCGTGACCGGCGTGCTCACCGCGGCACCGTCCGCCCCGCCTTCTCGAACTGGCGACGGATGCCGTCGAGCAGGTGCGCGGTCGTGACGACCCGACCGTTCGACGCGGCGAGGTAGGCCGCATCGAGCGTCGCGTCTCGGATCTGCGCGCCGGTCAGGGGGAAGCGGCGCGCGAGGTCGCGCAGGTCGATCGCCGGATCCATCGGCAGCGACGCGGGGGCCACTGCGGCCCAGAGCCGCTCGCGCTCACCCGGCCCGGGCTCGGGGAACTCGACCATGACGTGGATGCGCCGCTGGAAGGCCGTGTCGATGTTGGCGAGCAGGTTGGAGGTGAGGACGACGATGCCGGGGTGCTGCTCGACCCGGGACAGCAGGTAGGACACCTCCTGGTTGGCGTAGCGGTCGTGTGCGTCGCCGACCTCGGTGCGCGCCCCGAAGACGGCGTCCGCCTCGTCGAAGACGAGGACGCACCGCTCGCGCGCCGCCCGCTCGAAGACCTTGGCGAGGGCCTTCTCCGTCTCCCCGATGTACTTCGACACGAGCGCCGAGAGGTCGACGAGGTATGCCGGGAGGCCGGCCGACGCTGCCAGCGCCGCGGCCGTCATCGTCTTCCCGGTGCCCGGCGGCCCGTGGAAGAGGGCGATGAGACCGCTGGCGTTGTCGTGGTGGGCGCCGAAGCCCCAGTCGTCGACGACGGTGTCACGCTGGGTGATCCGGGCCGCGAGGTCGTCGACGCGAGTGCGAGCGGCGGCGGGCAGGACGACGTCGGCCAGCGTGTGGACGGTCGTGAGCGGGCGCGCCGGGAAGTCCGACGACGCGACGGGCACCTCGGCGGGGAGGCCGAGCAGCCAGGCCACGAGCGACGGGTCGGGACGCAGCGCCCCGGACAGGTCGCCGGGCGGGTCGAGGGACAGCAGCCCCTGCGCGCGCAGCCGGCCCTGCGACGAGAGCAGGACGGTGGCGTCCAGCCGCCCGCGGAACGACCGGGCGACGAGGGTCCGGGCCACCTCGCCGGTCAGGCCGACGACCGACTGGCGATCCGTGAGGGCGCCGTAGCGCACGGCGAAGCGCTCGTCGGCGTGAGGTGCGACCGCGGCCACGAGGATGACCGCCTCGGCGGCGGACAGTCCGGTGAGCGTGACGAGCTCGGCGAGCGGACCCACTCCGGCGAAGCGGTCGAGCGACGGCAGGCCCTCACCGTCGCCCTCGAGGCCGAGCGGTCGCCCGGCGGGGCCACCCCGCCGCTCCTCGATGCGCACGGCCACGAGCGCGTCGAGGATCTCGAAGGCCGCCCGCAGCTCGGCGACCTGCGGCGACGCGCCCGCGGACCGGGAGGTCCCGGACAGCGGCTCGGGCCCGGCTCTCACCGGAACCTCACGGTGACCGGCGGGGACCACGGCAGCTTGAGCAGGCCGACCGGGAAGGGCAGGCGCGGCAGGAGCACGTCGAGCGGGTGGGTCGCGGCGGTGAGCAGCACCGGGTCGCGGTCGGTGTCGAGCAGTCCGGCGCGCACGATCCAGGACGCCCGCACGAAGGGCTCGCTCGACCGCTCGAAGCCCGGCAGCAGCCCCGCGAAGCGGGCGAGCACGCCGTCCGCGGACTCGGCGATCTCGCGGGCTCCGCTGAGCGGCATACGTGCTCGGGGCTCGACGCCGACGCCCGGTGGCCGCCCGGCGAGGAGGCGGACGAGCGGGTCGTCGGCGAGCGTCGGGTCGTCGGGATCGACGACGGCGGCGAGCGCCAGCTCGCGCACGTCGACCGGGTCGAGCCGGGGATGCAGCGCCTCGGCACGACGGCAGTGGTCGGCGAGCCACGGGTAGAGCAGCACGAGGCCGGCCGCCCGGGTCAGGTCGGCGAGCACGACAGGCGCACCGCCCTCGGGCGCGACCTGGGCGACGGCCGCGAGCCGGGCCAGCACCTCGGCGTCACGGACGGGGCGCGGCGCCGTCGCGGGTGCCACGGCCACGGGCGTCGGTGCACCGCCGGTCGACGCGTCGTCCGGCGCTGGTGCGTCAGGCGGCTGGGGCGGGTCCGACAGGGACCCTGACGGCGTCGTGTCCGCCGCGGCTGCAGGGCCTGAACGTGCCTGCGGCGCAAGGGCTCTCTCGATCGTGCCGACCAGGGCTCTCCACTCAGCGCCGCCGAGCCGTGGGCGGGCCGACGCCGCCACCTGGGGGTCGGCGAGGGCGAGCACGGCGGAGGGAAGCGCTGCGGGACGCGGACCGGCCGTTGCCGTCCAGAGCCGCGCCGCGGTGGCGACGTCGACCGGCGACGGCCAGGAGCCCGGCCCCCGGGACGTGTCCGCATCGCCATCCCGCGCGACGACGTCGCGACGCCCGCCTCCGTCGGCGAGCAGCTGCGTGCGGATCGCCTCGGCCCACAACACCGCGAGCGTCTCGTCATCGTAGTCGTCGACGGACAGGTCGAGCGTCACGGCCACGTGCTCGAGACGGACGTCGCCGACGTCGGCCAGGGCCCGGTCCAGGGCCGCAGGCAGCGTCGTGGCCGCGACGCGCGCGAGTCGTGGCGCGCCCGGCCCGCGCAGGCGCAGCACGTCGACGGCCACGTCGGTCACGGCACCAGGCCCCCGAGGTCACGCAGCTGCGCGTCGAGCTGCCGACCGACGTCCTTCGGGACGCCCGCGGCCTTGACGAGGGTCCGGAGCGTGCCGAGGACCTCGAGCGTCGCCGCCGTCAGGGCGGCGGGTTCGAGCGTCTCGACCGCCTCCTCCGGCGTGTCCGGTGGCGCCACCGCCTGCGCGAGCGCGGCGTGGGCGCGGTCGGCCGCGGCGGCATACCTGCTGAAGCTGCGGTTGCGCGGGTTGGGCAGCGACCGCAGCGCGTCCACGGTCGTGCGCGCGAAGTCGGCGACCCCTTGGGCCAGCTCGCGGTCGACCTGCCCGGACGGCTTGACGACGACGCCGCCGATCCCACCGATCCCACCGATCCCACCGATCCCACCGACGCCCGGACCGCTGATCACTCCCCCGCCGCCGGGGCCGCCGATGACGCCGCCGCCGACGTGCGTGCCGATGTTCGGGTCTATGGCGATGACGCCGCCGCCACCGACCTTCGGGTCGAGCTTGATGCCGTCGCCGAACTTCGAGATGACCTCGACCTTGCCGGCGAGGACGTCGATCTGGTTCTGCACCGTGTCGATCCGCTTGATGCCGGACTCGAGGTCGCCGAGGCGGTTCGTGATGGTCACCGCGTCGAAGCTGCCGCGGAACGACGTGAAGTCGGTCTGGAGCGTCGAGATCGAGCCGCCGAGCCCGGCGACCGACTGGTCGAGCTGGCCGAGGCGGGTCTCGAAACCGGTCGACAGGCCGCGCAGCTCGGTCGCCGCCGCCATCGCCTCGGTCGCGGCGCCCACGGCCGCCGGCAGCGCCGAGCCCACGGTCCGGACGTTCTGCACCGTCGGGACGCGGCCCGTCGAGACGACGACGCCGTTCGCGTCGGTGCCGAGCACGACGGAGTCCGAGGCCGCGAAGCCACCGGCGGGCGCGTAGCCGTCGAGGGTCATGACGTCCCCGGCCGACATGACGCGGACGTCGGCGATGGCTCCCTGCCCCGTGATGAAGCCGCCGAGCACCGTCCTGACGTCGTTCGCGTCGTGGCCGAGGAAGTCGGTGAGCGGGAACTCCTGCTCGCCGAGCACGTCGATGGGCTGCCGCTCGTAGACGACGTCGGGCCGCTCCCACGTCTTGATCGGCGGGTTCCAGACCGGCTCGCGCGGGTCGAAGACCCACTTGTGCCGCCACTTGTCGGGAATCTCCTTGGGCGGGAAGACGATCTTGACGCACCGATCGCCGACGCGGATGGAGCCGACGGGGCAGGCGATGGGCGGCTTGGGATCGCCGACCGGCGCTGGGTCGGGCGGTGCGAAGCCGGTGAGGAGCGCCTCGACCTCGTCGCGGAAGGCACCCGCCGGGTCGGTGCACGACCCGCCGAGGAAGGCCTCGGTGAACCCCCGCGGCGGCTCCCACGCGTGCCGGTAGGCGCAGTCGAAGACCCACACGCCCGCCACCTGGTGCACCGAGCCGAGGACGACACCCGGTCGCGTCGTGTCGCGGTCCCACGTGAGGGCCAGCAGGGCGCGGACCCGCAGCAGGTCGAGTGTCGCGAAGAGCACCATGTTGAGCCAGCCGCACTTGTAGCCCCGGATGCCTGCCGCGTCCGTGCTTGCGATCGACGTGGCCTGGAGCCTGGCGATGAGGGTGGGGTCGACGAGGGGCGAGGTGCCGTTCGTCAGCCGGGCGGCGATGGCGTTGCGCAGGGTCGGGTAGGAGTTGATCGGCGACGAGTCGAGCGCGAGCCGGATCGGCTCGACGCTGAGCAGCGGCTCGGCCGCGAAGTCCATCCGCGTGCCGGTCACCCGACCGGCGACGACACGCAGCGCGACCCCACGCGTGTGCAGCTCGGCGTGCCCGGCGCAGCCCGACTCGCCGCAGTCCGGGGTGGGCTCGATCGCGTCGGTGGACTCGAGGACGACGCTGAACCCTTCGGCCGTGGCATCGACGAAGTCATAGGTCACCGACTCGGCGACGGGCGGCAGGGGCAGCGTCTGCTCCACCCCGAGGAGCAGCGGCTCACCGCGCTGGTCGATCGCGAGCCCGGGCCCGACCGCCAAGGTCGTCGGCGTCGAGACCGTGCCCCCGAGCCCGGCGTTGACGCCGAAGCCGACCAGGCGCCCGACGAGGCGGTCGCGCTGGTGGAGGAAGTCCCTGAGGTCGTTGAGCTCGGCCTCGGTGAGGGTCTGGCCGTCCACGAAGACGGGGTACTGGTTGTCTGCCATCGCTGGTTTCCCTTCGGGACTCACGTCGTCGAATCGGTCGGCAGGAGGCCGACGCCGAGGCGGTCGATGCCTCGGCCGGCGTCGATGCACGCGTAGAGGTGGATGCCGCTCGCGTGGCTCACGACCGACACGACGGAGCACAGGAGCGCGTTGAGGTCGGCCTGCTGCTGCTGGACGGCGATGGCGTATGCCGTCACCTCGTCCGCCGTGGGCGTGGCCGGGAGCGTCGGCGGGGACGCGAGCACCGCGAGGTCGGTGAAGACCGCAGGGTCGGTGAAGCAGACACGCAGGTCGACGTGCGCGGGGGCGTAGCGCCGCACGAAGTCGACCGCCTCCTCGCGCCGCTCCCAGTCGACGAAGCCCTTCGCCGTCGACGGGTCACCGGTGCTCGGCACGGGCACGATCGTCGGCACGAAGAGGGTCGCGGTGTAGGGCTCGGCGGTGAGGCCGGCGCCCGGGGCCTTGAAGTGCTCGAGCAGGTAGGGCCGGCCGGCCGCGGGCAGGTCGAACCACAGGCAGAACCAGCTGAGGAAGCCACGCGGCGTGCCGCGGCGGCGCCACAGCCGGGTGCAGCGGGCGAGGAGCTCGCGGCGCTGCTGGAGGCCACGCTCCGTGCCCGGCCAGCTCGTCGGGAAGGTGACGCTCGCCCACCGCGCGACCTCGTCGTAGGTCTGGAGGTGGTGCGCGACGAGGGCCGCGGCCCCCGCGTCGAGGGGCAGGTCGGCGGGCCAGCGCAGCGTCGCGTCGGGCCCGAGGGCCGTGAGCAGGTCCTCGAGGTGCTCGACGACCGCGTGGCTCAGCTCGTCGGCGAGGCCGAGGTAGGCGTCGACCTGGGCGAACGAGGCCTCGTCCTCCTGGTAGACGGCGGGCAGCTGCGACGCGAGGCGGGTGTGGTCGGGCCCGCGCGCGGGGGCGGTGCTGGGGCCCGCCGGCCACGGGCTACGCATCGCCGCACCGGCTCGTCAGCGAGAAGCGCACCCGGATGCAGCGGGCGTCGGCGAGCCGGGGCACCGCGTTGCGCGGGATCGGCAGGTAGCCGTGGCTCGCCGCGAGGAAGTCGGGCTCTCCGTCGACCTTCATGGCGAGGTCCTCGACGCCGCGGACGAGCGGGTTGCCGACGATCGCCTCGACGACCTCGGTGAAGCGGACCGGCTCGCCGGGCACCCAGCCGAGGGTGGCCTGGTCGTGGCGGGGCCAAGGGCCGTCGACGACCGGCGCCGGGGTGGGGGCGAACGTCTCCGGCCGACCTCTCTCGAAGAAGGCGGCGATCCGGGCCCGGGCGTCGTCGACGACGGCCTCGCGGTTGGCGCCGACCTCGGTGACGAGCGTCGCCTGGACGAGGACGGGTGCCCGGTCGAGGAGGCTCGCGCCCACCTCGTCGCACACGACGCGTCGCGGCTCGAGGTCGTCGACGTCGTCGCGCCAGTCGGGGAAGGGTGCGCCCGCCTCGGGTCCGATGGCCGTCGTGAGGACGTCGCGCAGCAAGGCGTCACGGCGCGCGGGCGTGGTGGGCTCGGTGCGGCTCTCGACGACGAGCGTCAGCGCGGCGGCGTGCTCGTCGACGGCGACGGACGCGATGGCGCCGGTGGGCAGCCCGTTCCACGCGATGCCGGGCAAACGGCCCTTGACCGTCCAGGCACGCACGACGTCCGGGTGGGCCCGCGCCCGGCGGGCGTAGTCGTCGGCGGTCACCGGCTCGCACGTCAGGGCCTGCACCGGGTGCGGTGGCCAGACGAGCGAGCGGCCCTGCTCGTCCTCGAGGTCCTCGGGGAGCAGGCTCGCCGCCTGCGGGGCGGCCGCGACGGCATACGTCACCTCGTCAGCGTCGAGTCCCGCGAGGGTGAGGGCGGAGCGCGTCGCCGCGAGGGTGTCGGCCGTCGTCGCGCGGACGAGGTCGAGGCCGTCGGTGAGGACCTCGCGCGACCGTCTCCGCCGCTCACGGCGCACGAGGGCGACGACCTCCTCGTCCCACAGCGGCAGGGACCAGGCGAGCTCAGCGGACGCCGCGGCATCGATGGCCGGGACGTCGACTGGCGCGTCGGGGTCGGCGCGCCGCGGGGCGGCAGCGACCGCGGCGGCCTGCGCGGCCGTCACGGCGGACGCGACGACGCCGGCCTGCTCCTGCGCGACCTGGCGCACGAGCCGGGCGCGCATCAGCGCCACCATCGCCGGACGGTCGGCGGCCCGGACGGCGCTCGCCCACGGCTCGGCCGACAGCAGGGCGACCGCGTCGGCTCGCGACCGGCACGCACGGACGAGAGGTTCGAGCACCGTCGCGGAGGTCGCCGGTGCGGCGAGGACGTCGGCCAGGGCCGACAGCGGCGCGAGGTCGGTGGCGGCGAGCGCCGGGTCGGAGGGGTCGGCCTCGGGGTCCCATCGTCCGGCGGGGAGCGTTGCGTCCCAGTGCCGCCCGGCGTCGGCGTCCCAGGCGCGCACCTCGAGCGGCCAGTCGTCGAGGCGGTGCGCGGCGGTCCGGTAGTGCAGGTCGGCGAGCCCGTAGGCGAGGACCTCGAGCAGGGTGATGCCGGGGTCGGCCGCGTTGTGGTCGGTCCACTCGGGCGTCGCCGTCGCGGTGAGGTGGTCGACCATCCGGGCCCGCACGGTCTCCCAGTCCGCGTCGGGAGCGACGGGCACGAAGCGCGTGATCGGCGTGGTCTGCCGGGTGGACGGCCCGGTGCCCGCTCTGGGACTCACAGCTGCTCCTCGCACGAGAGGTGGTGGTCGCCGGACGAGCAGTAGAGCCCGCGGCACGGGTCGACGGTGACGACCTCGACAGGTCCGCCCGAGCCGTCGTGCAGGGCGAAGTCGAGGACGACGTCGACGTCGGGCTGCCGTTCGAGGACGGCGATGAGGGTAGAGGCGTAGAGGTCGCGGCCCCAGCGGACGGGCACGGTTCCCGTCGGGTGCAGCACCCGCTCGAGGGCCGCGGTGATCGCCTGGGTGCCCGTGAGCGCCGCCACGCCCGCGCGCAGCCGGATCGACGCGACGACGGTGACGGGACGGTAGTCAGGGCAGAGCACGTGGAGCACGGCGCCGATCGGCGCGCGGGGCTGCACGAGGCCCACGACCCGGCCCGCGAGGCTCACGGACGGCCGGGGCGCGACGTCGAGCGGACGGTCCGGCACGACGACGAGGCCGACGTGGCCGGGCGCGCGCAGCCCGTCGCTGCCGGTGTGCGGCAGGCACAGCACGGCGGCCACCTCGGGGAGCGCGAGCGCGACGTGCTGCTCGAGGTCCCACGGGGTCAGGGCCCGGTCGCGGTGGCGCACCCGCGCCGAGGCACGCGCGAGGTAGTCGGCGTCCGTCTCGGGCGCACGGCCGCGCACGGACGCGAGGTTGGTGACCTTCTTGACGCCGGGGACCGGCGCGAGCGTGCCCTTGATCGCGCCCACCGGGAGGGCTTCCGCCGAGCTGGGGTCGAGGCCGGGATCGGCCGCCCGGGAGACGAACTCGGCCACGACGGCGTCGACGACCACGGCGAGCAGCACGCCCAGACGTTCCGGCTGGTCGGTCTCGATCCGCACCCAGCGACCGGTGTCGGCCGACAGGTCGTCGCAGCCGACGGCCCACGTGCGCGGGGCGACGAAGCGGAGCAGACCCGCCTCGCGGAGCTCGTGCGAGCCGTCGGCGACCGCGAGCGGCGCCCACGTCGTGCCGTCCCAGAACTGCCAGGAGGCCACGACCGTGTCGGAGCTGCCGCACGGCGAGGCGGAGTCGACGTCGAGGTAGAGCGAGACGCTCGACCCGAGGGCGGCGTCGGGCAGCTCGAGCCCGATGGCGACCATGGCCGTCGCGCCGAGGTCGGACACGACGAGCCGGAACGGCGTGAAGCGACCGGCTGCCCCGCCGACGCGGCCCTGACGCCGCCAGCCGCTGCTCGACTCGACGAGCGTGGCCTCGACGGGAGTCGTCGTGTAGCGCACCGTCACGGCCGACGCGATCGGCGGCACCGGCACGGGCGGCATCGTGGGCTTCGGACCCGTGCCCGCCACGGCCCGGGTCGCGAAGTCGGCGACCTTGGCCTGGTAGTCGGTCCAGCCGAAGTCGCCCTGCGCGAGGAAGGCCCGGAGGTAGTTCCCGGGCTGGCCGGCGACCGCGAAGGTCTCGGACGCCACGGCCGACCCGCTCACCGTCGCCGACAGCGTGCCGAAGCTCGACGACGCGGAGCCGACCGGCTTCCACGCGCCGTCCTCGCGGCGCTGCCACACGACCGACGGGGTCGTCGCCGTCGAGACGGAGCCGTAGATCGACGTCCACTGCGTCTCGACCGAGGCGTACTGCGACCCGAGCGCGTTCTTGATGCTGATCAGCTGGGTCTTGAGGTTCTCCGCGAGCCACACGGGGATGCCCGTGCCACCCGCCGACGACGAGAGCGGCGCCCCGCCCTCCTGCATGACCTGCACCGCGACCTCGACGGTCGCGAGCGCCTTGCCGAACGCCTCGTCCGAGCGCACGTAGAACGCGTCGCCGCGCTTCGCGACGGCCCCGAACGGCTGGAACTCCTTGGTGACGTCGACCGCGCCGTCGTTGTAGAAGGCCGCCTCGGGGACGTATGCCGTCCGGTCCGTCACGCGGACCGTGACGCCGGTGAACGAGAAGCCCACGGGCACTGCCGCCCCCGACGTGACGACGCCTTCGATCCACGGGGTCTCGCCGTCGGGCGCACCGCAGTCACCGGTCAGCGTGACCGTGACGGTTGACCCGGACACGGTGCCGCCCGTCGTCCCGCTCGTCGTGCCGTCGGCCCGCGACCAGCGCCACACGAGCGCAGACAGGCCCTCGGCGCCGGCCGCTCCCGTGAAGGCCACCTCGGCGGTCAGGTCACCGCCCTCGAAGGACAGCGCCGGCGAGTGGATCCGCAGGGAGTGCGTGGCCTCCGGTCCGGCCGAGGGTCGCAGCGGGAAGTCCGGGGCCGCCGCCGCGCCCCCGTGCGCGCGCACGGGGTCGCCGGGCGCGAAGGACCGCACCCCGGTGAGGGCCGCGCCGTGCGCCGTCAGGGCGTCGAGGGTGACGTAGCGGCGCTCGTTGCCGAAGGCGTCCTTGCCGCCGCGCAGCGGCGTGCCCGGGGGCAGCACCGCAGGCGCCGCCTTGGGGTCGACGGTCGCGTGCGCGATGACGCGGTCGGGCAGCGCGGGGAGCCGGCCGATGCCGAGCAGGTCCTCGAGCCACGTCCGGCGGGTGCGTTCCGGCAACGTCGCGAGGTGCTCGTCGAGGGCGGCGTACTCGGCGGCGACGGCAGCGAGCAGCTCGCGGTCGGGGGCACCTGCCGGCGCGGGCGCCGTCACGCCGTCGGCGTCGGTCGCGAAGAGCACGTCGGCCCAGGTCCCGGCAGTGTCGTAGGGCGTCAGGCGCGCGGCGGCGGCCATCGCAGCGGCGACCTGCTCGGGGGTGCGCCCTCCAGCGGTCATGACGCACCGGCCAGGTAGAAGGGCACGACGAGACTCGTCGGCCGCCGGTGCCGGTCGATCCGGAACTCGATGGTGACGTCGACCCGGTCATCGGCCTCGCCGGCCGGCACCGCCTCGACGGCGTCCACGATGACCCGCGGCTCGCCGAGGACGAGGGCCCGGCGGACGTCGTCGGCGAGCCGGTGGCAGGCCTCCGACGTGCGCGGCTCGAAGACGTAGCGGTCGACGCCGGCGCCGAGGTCAGGTCGCATGACGCGGCTGCCGATCATCGTCCGAAGCAGCAGGACGAGCGCCTCGGCGACGTGCGCGGCGCCGTCGTTCGTCACGAGCTCGACGGGCCCGGCTGCACCGGTGGCGTCGACGCCGGAGCGCTCCCAGCGCGGTGGGAACGCCCAGCCGCTGCCGACCTGCGGGTAGTCCGTGGTGCTCATCCGATCACCACCGTCGGGCTGCCCACGACGACGGACGCGCCGCAGCCGCAGGCGTCACCGGCGCGCAGCGCGGGTCGGCCCTGCACGAGGACCGTCGCGGAGCCGGCGACGAACGGACTGACCGGGATGTGCGACGGCGGCGGGATGACGCAGGCGTGCATGTCGCCGACGACGGCGGCAGGCATCCCGGCGATGAGCACGGTGGCGACGCCCGGTCCGACGACCGTGCCCCCGTGCGCGGTGGTGTCACCGACGCGTGCTGCCCCCGGCATGTCTCCTCCTCCTTGGCTGGTCGCTGGTGTGACGGTGATGTGACGGTGATGAGTGCTCGTCTAGTTGATGGTCACGAGGGACCCCTTGAGCCCCAGGGATCCCGAGGCCTTGACGTCGAGGGTCGCCGAGCTCTCGATGCTCGACGGGCCCGACGCCTTGGCCGCGAGCTTGAGCGAGTCGAGCGAGATGGTCCCGGACGACGACGAGAGGGTGATGTCGCCCTGCGCCGCGGTCAGCTCGATGCCGTCGGCCGACAGCCGGATCGCGTTGCCGCTGTCCTTGTGGGTGATGACGACCTCGGAGTCCTTGTCGGACAGCACGATCGAGTGCCCCTTGCCGGTCTTGACGGTGACCGCGCTCGCGTCCCCGTCCTCGAGGCGGACGGTGTGCTGGTCCGGCGAGACGAGGGCTCGCACGGCGTTCGTGTCCGGGTCGACGGTGAAGGGTGGCTGCTGGCTGCCGTTGTAGAGCGAGCCGAGGACGACGGGGTATGCGGGGTCGCCGCCGACGAAGCCGACGAGCACCTCCTGTCCCACCGCCGGCACGATGACCGCTCCGTAGCCGTCGCCCGCGTCGACGTTCGAGAGACGGGCCCAGACGCCGTCGCCGCCGTCGCTGCGCCACGGCAGGCGCACCTTGACGCGGTTGAGGGAGGCCGGGTCGTCGAGCGCCTCGACGACGCCGAGCCCGAGGGCCGGTCCGAGGTCGCCCGACCGGGCCGACCCGACGTCGCCCCCCGCGCGGGGAACGAGCCGTGGCGGCGAGCCCACCTGGAACTCGGTGACGTAGCCCTGGGCCGAGAGCCGGTGCCGTGCAGCCGTGACGTAGTGCGGTCCGGACATCCGTCGTCCGACGCCGGCGATGGAGAGCCAGCCGTCGCAGCGCAGCCCTGGCTCGCCCTGCACGACGCCGGTTCCGTGGATGTGCCCGAGCGCGGAGCGTCGTTGGGCGGCAACGGCTCTCGCGTCGGCCTCGTCGGCGGCCCCGATCGCGTCGGACTCCACGCGCTCGGCGCGCAGCGGCCAGCCGGCGTCGCCGACGGCGGCCGAGTGCGTCTGCCGGTCACCGACGTCGAGGTCGGCCGCGCTCGCGCTCTGCTCGCTCTCGGTCGCCTCGGCGGCGTCGACGTCCCAGCCGACCCCCACCGCGGTGTCGATGGCCAGGGTCAGGTCCTCGGTGAGGTGCAGCTCGACGAGCGACCGGGTCCAGTCGAGCTCGAGCAGGTCCTGCGCGGCCGACGGCGGCCGCAGCACGAGCTTCGTGCCCCGGACGAAGACGACCCAGCCGAGCTCGCCGGCCCGGCGGGTCAGGGCGTCCCAGTCGCTGACCCGGTCACTGGCCCAGAAGGGGTGCGTGACGCCGTCCGCCGCATCGGTCTCGAGCGAGTAGTCGGCGGCAACGGCGGAGGCGATGTCGGCATCGGTGACGTCGGCGAGCTGGCGCGACCGCGGCGGATGGTCCATGAGGACGGACCGCGACCGGCCCTCCACCCGGAGCACCGGCGGGCTGCCGCTCGGGAAGTGCGTCGTCAGCGAGGCGATGACTCCGTCGAAGACCTCGGTGAGGTCCGAGTGGTAGCCGAGGGAGACCGCGATGCCCGCTCCGGGGGTGAACGGCCCGTCGTCGCTGTGCCGCACAGCGCGCTGGTCGGCGTCCCAGTTCTGGACGAGGAGCGTGAGCCGTCCGTGCCGGCCGACCTCCTCGTGCACCTCGAGCTCGACGACGTCGGCCGCGACGATCGGCTCGAGCGCCGTCCCGCCGACCCGGACCTCGAAGGCCGGTCGATCGCGCTGGGTCGTCGGCGCGGTCATCGGGTCGTCCCCAGAGGCGGGAGCAGGAGCAGCTGTCCGGTGGTGAGGCCGCGCGGGTTCGCCAACCGGTTGGCCGCCGCGAGCGGGCGCCAGAAGGCCGGGTCGCCGTAGACCCTGGCCGCGATGGCGTCGAGGGCGTCGCCGTCCTTGACGAGCCACGTCTGGTAGAGGTCGGGCGAGGCCGGCCGGTCCTCGGCGGCGACCTCCTGCGGTGACAGTGCCTCCTTGAGCGAGAGCTTGACCGTCGCGCGCAGCGGTTCACCCGCCCGGTCGAAGAGCTTGTACGTCACGTCGGCCTGGGTGAGGATCCCCCGGAAGCTGAACCGCCCCCAGTAGCAGTGCACGTAGTAGGGCTGGTGCGTGTCGCCCTGGAACTTCGTCAGCGCGAGGAGCGCGTCGAGCAGCTCACCGATGCCCCCGGCCTCGCCGACCACCCCGGTGCCGTCGAGGAGCAGGTCGATCTGCACCTGGTCGGGCTCGCCGCCGCTGAAGGACTGCTGCGGCGCGGACGTGCCCGCCGACTGCGTTGCCTGGTAGAGGTTCTTGCGCGAGAAGGACAGCTCGGTCGGGTTGAGCAGCGCCTGCCAGCGCAGCCCGGTGGGCTGCTCGAACGTGAGGTCGGCGTACGCGTCGATGGTCAGCTTCGTCAGCTGGGTGGCGGTGAGGTTCATCGATCCCACTCCCGCCGCAGCACCTCGAGGACGCGCTCGACGGCGCGGCGCACGAGGGCCTCCATGGCCGCGTCGTCGAGCGACGCATCGGGGGCGGGCCCGGCGGCATCCGTCCTCGGCGCGACGACGACCTCGGTGACGATCTCCCCGATGACGACGGGCACTCAGACCACCTTCTTGAGGACGAGCCCGTGGTGGGCGATCTCGACGGCCTCGACGGCGACGGCCGAGCTCTGGGCATCGAGGTCGGGGCCGGTGAGCTTGACGGGCCACCCGCGCGTGAAGGCCCACACGCGGACCGGGGCGAGGGCGCCCTCGACGGTGCTCATGAGCACGACGGTCCCGTCCCGCGGGGTGACGACGCCCGTCACGTGGAACTCGTAGAACCAGTCCCACAGCTCCTGGAGCGGGCCGGCGCCCTGGTTGAGGACGAGGTTGGGGAAGGACGCCCGCGTCGGGAAGCGATGGGCGAAGCGGTTCTCGCCGCCCTCCTGGTACTCCTCGACGGCGACCTCACCCGCGAGCCCGGTGCACTTGCTGAAGCTGACGGACGCGAGCCCGTCGATGGCCAGCACGAAGTGCGCCGTCGTGAACGGCACGAGCGCGGGTGAGGCGAGCGGGAGCATCGGCTACTTCGCCTCGATCTCGATGCCCTCGCAGGCGAACTCGACCGACTCGATGGCGACGTCGGTGCCGGTTGACTTGAGGCCGGGGCCCTCGATCTTGACCGGCCAGGCCTCCTTGATCTTCCACGTCATGACCGGTTCGCGCTCCTCGTTGAGGAGGCTCACCGTGACGTCGCGCCGCTCGACGGCGCCGATGGTGATGGAGTTGTACCACTCGAAGAGACCGTTGCCGGCCTCCGTCGGGGCGATGCCGCGCTTGAGCGTCACGTTGGAGAACTTGCGCAGCCCGGGCTGCTTGCGCGTCGAGAACTGCGGGTCGGCGCCGCCGCGGTACTCGACGACCTCGGCCTCCATCGTCAGCCCGCTCACCTCCGAGAAGCTCGAGGTCTGCTGGCGGTCGCCCCAGCTGACGGTGAAGTGCAGGGTGGTCATGGGATACATGTCAGGCTCCTTGGCTCACACGAGGATTCAGGCGGCGTACGCGTGTCGGCTGATCGCGGCTGGTCACGGCGGGTCACTCGGACAGCCGCTTGTGGCTGAAGCGGAAGATGACGAACTCAGCGGGCTTGGCCGGCGCGATCGCGACCTCGGTGATGATGAGCCCGAGGTCGATGTCCGTCTCGGTCATCGTCTCGCCGAGGCCGACGCGCACTCGGTAGGCCTGCTCGGGCTTCGTGCCCGCCAGCGCGCCCGCCCGCCACTGCTGGTCGAGGAAGTTCTCGACCGAGACCTTGACGCGGATCCACGTCTGGGCGGTGTTGGGCTCGAAGACGACCCACTGGGTGGCGCGGTCGACGGACGTCTCGACCATGTTGAAGAGTCGTCGGACGTTGACGTAGCGCCACGTCGTGTCGTCGGTCGCGTTGCGGGCACCCCAGAGTCGGGTGCCCCGGCCCGGGAAGGCCCGGATGAGGTTGACCCCGCCGGGGTTGAGCAGGTCCTGGCGACGCTGCGTGTAGGCCTGCGAGAGCCCGACGATGCCGGTGACCGTCTCGTTGCCGGGCGCCTTGTGCACGCCACGCAGCCGGTCGGTGCGGGCGAAGACGCCGGCGACGAAGCCCGACGGCGGCACGGTCGTGAAGCGGTCGATCGAGTCGGGATCGATCGTGACGATCTGCAGGTGCGGCGCGTAGAGGGCGGCATACGTGCTCGACAGCGTCGTGTTGCGCCACGACAGCAGGTCGGTGTCGTCGAGGTCGGGTGCGTCGACGATGGCGAAGCGCCGGAAGTTCTCGCAGTGCGTCACGACCTGGCCGACGAGGTCGGCCTGCAGGAGCGGGTCGTCGAGCGTCAGCGCGTCCGGGCAGATGACCATGGCCGGCTCGGCGACCTCCTCGAGCCGGGTCAGCCCGGCGCGGAAGTCGTCGTTGGTCGGCGCCTTGTCGGCGCCGATCCGGTCGACGGCCGTGTAGAACGGTGCCGCCGCGAGCGACACCGCCGGGGCGCCACCGGCGCGTGCGGTCACGGTGACGAGGGACGAGGTGCCGTTGACGACGTCGTCCTTGGCGAAGTACGCCGGGTGGTCGGGACTGAGGGACAGGCCGCCGAACGTCTCGGCGAGGGCACCGCCGACGGAGACCGCCAGGGTGAACCGCGCGGCCACGACGGACGCCGACTCGACGGCATACAGCGGGAAACGCGCCTGGGCGGCGTTGGAGACGGCCGTGCTCGCCGCGAACCGGAGCACGTACGTGTCACCCCCGGCCGCGTCGACCCCCGTGATCGGGGCGTAGGCCGTCCCGAGACCGAGCACGTCGCCGACCCTGGGCGCCACGGCGCAGCGGACGGCGATGCCGTCGTCGGCGTCGGCCTGGAGGGTGAACGTCGCGTCGGTGTAGGTGTCGGTCGCGACGGGAGCGGGTGCGAGCGTGAACCCTCCGGCCGTGCGCGTCGCGACGACGGCGGGCGTGGGACCCGCACCCGTGTAGGTCACCTTGGCGCCCGCCGGGAGGAAGCCGTAGGCGTTGCCGACGTCGGCCGCGGACAGCCCGGTGATCCCGAGGCCCGAGTCCGCGAGCAGCACCGCGGTGACCGCCGCGTTGACGGTGACCGGGCCGCTCGGGGCGGCGGTGGCGCCGACGACGACGAAGCGGTTCGTCTGCCAGGAGGCGGTGCGGCCGTCACCGGTCGTGAGGCGTGCGGCCGCGTGCTCGACGCCGCTCGCCGTCAGCTCGGACGCGATCGGTGCCGTCAGCGGGCGGTCGAACGCGAGGGCCGACGCCGAGACGTTGAGCGACGGCGGCGACCCGGCCGGGGTGCCGGCGATCGTCGCGGTGGCCCGGTAGTCGGTGCGCCGCTGGACGAACGCCGCGCCGGGGACCGCCCCGAGGGACGCGTCGAGGGTCAGCGTGACCCCGCTGCCGGCGGTCGTGACGTCGGTGACCACCGCGCTCGTGCGCGTGCCGTTCGGGGCGACGGCGACGACGACGTCCCCCTTCTTGAAGCCCTTGCCGGAGGGGAGGAAGACCGAGGTGGCCGCCGCGGCGGCCGCGCTCGCGACGACCGAGCCGGCCGGGAGGGTGACGGCGGCGCTCGCGCTGCCGACGGTGATCGACGTCGTCGTCAGGGCCGTGACGATCGCGGTGGGCGGTGCCGCGACCGACCCGCTCGTCGGCGCAGCCACGAGGGCGACGGTGTCGCCGGGCTTGAGCCCCGCGGTCGAGGCGACGGCGATCGTGCCGGCCCCACCGCTCGCGATGGCGCCCGTCGCCGACGTCGTCGTCGCGCGGTAGAAGGACCCCGACGCGGCGGACTCGTCGGCGGAGACGGCGACCGATAGGTCGTTGCCCCACGTGCCCGGCGAGCTCGCCTCGATGTCGAAGCTCTCCGTGCCCGCGACGTCGAAGACGGTCCACGAGGCGCCGGTCGACGGGTCGACCCGGACGATCCAGGCGGCCGGACCGCCGTTCTCGAAGTAGCCGAAGACCGACTCCCCCGTGAAGCCCCGCGACGTCGCTGCCCCGAAGGTCCGCACGAAGTCGGCCCAGCCGGTGACGCGCGTCGGCTCCTTGACGGGACCCCGACGCGTCGTGCCGAGCACGGCGACGACGCTCGTGGGGGCGGCTGCGATCGGTTGCGGCCCCGAGGGGACCTCCTCGACGTAGACGCCGGGTGAAAGGTAGGTCGTCACGGTGCCCTCCTCGGCTCGTGCTCTGTCGTGCGGTTCAGGTGGGGGTGCGGTGCGGATGGATTCGGTCGTGGTGCGGTTCGGGTGGTGCGGTTCTCCTGGTGGGTGGGGCCCGGTCCGTCAGGTCGTGTCGACGAGGTGGGCCGTGGTGGTCGACGTCGCGACGTCGACGGCGAGGGTGCGCAGCGGCTGGCCGCCGACGAGCAGGTCGAGCGGGGTGAAGGCGGCCGTCCACTCGACGGGCGCGGAGCGGTAGGTGCCCGGGTCGACCTCGGGGAGAGCGACGCTCGGCTTCGGGTCGGGACCCGAGGTCGCGCGCGCCGTGACGGTGACACCGGTGCGTGGCGCTCCGGTCGACGGGGTCGTGAGGATGACGGTGAGGGTCGAGGGGACGGGGTGGACGACGACCTCGACCTCGGGTCCGGTGAGGTCGACGACGAACGTCCGCGGGGGTCGACCCGCGAGCTGCGGCACGACGAGGACGTCGGCGAGCGCCCCGTCCGTCAGGGTGACGACGACCCTCGGCGGCACGGCGGGCACCGGAGCGTCGGCGCGGACGGCGACGACGAGGACGTCCGGGAGCACGCGGAGGGTCCAGCCTGCCGGGGCCGGCTCGAGGTGGGCGTCGAGGCCGCGCAGCCGCGCCCCGGTCGAGGCGTGGACGAGGCGCACGGTGTGGCGCAGCGTCGTCGTGACCGTTGCGAGGTGCGGGGCCGCCGGCTGGACGCTCACGTCGCCCCCACCCAGTCGATGCGGTGCTCGCGCACCCGGCCGCGGCCCTCGCGCTCGAGGACCGGCACCGGAACGACGTCGACCTCGTAGAAGAGGGCGAGCCGCCCGGCCCGACCCAGCGACCCCCACACCTGGTTGCGCTCGTCGGCGTTCGGCGCGAGCAGCCGGACGGCGATGCTCTCGACCTCGTCCGACAGCGGCGGCGTCAGGTCCGGCGGACGCACGATCGGCGTCGTGTGGAAGGCCTGGACGATGCGACCGAGCCGGGTCTGCGCCTCGTCGTGGTCGCCGACGTAGGTGACGAGGTAGGTCAGCTGGAGCGACAGGGGCGCGCGGACGAGCCCGGTGAGGCCGTCGACGAGGGGTCGGTTGCGCAGGTGGGGGTGCTCGGCGACCGCGATGAGCGCGAGGATGCCCTTCGTGTCCGGCAGGGCCGTCTTGTCGCCCTGCGAGAGCGAGTGGAGCACGACCCACGCACCGAGGTCGGGGGTGGCCCGGTGGATGACGTCGCGCAGCGCCTCGCTGACCTCGCGGATCACGGTCGCTCCCAACGCCTCGGGGCCACGCCGTCGTCGTCGAGGCGTGCCTCGACGATCTGCTCGATCTCGGCGAACGATCCCACGTAGGTCTCCTCGTCCGTGGCCATGTCGCGCACCCGGGCCCTGATGACGGCCGGGAGCGAGTCGACGTCGCGGGGCTCGGCCCACACGTCGATGAGGAATCGCCGCCTCCACGCTCGCATCACCAGGCCGTGACCCTTCTGCTCAGGCACGAGCGTCCCGGCCCCCGATCACCGACCGCTCACGAGCCCCCCGCCCCCCGATCACCACCCGCTCACCGCCTGCTCACCACCGACCGCCGCCGACCCCCACCGTCGAGAGGCCGAGTCCTGCCCACCCGGCCACGTCGAGAGGTCACCCGTGCTGCTCCCCGGCGACACGGCATACGCCCTCGGTGCCCGTCAGGGCATGCGGTGCAGGCGGTCGAGCGCGCGGTCGACGATCTCGGCGAGGCGCACGACCTCGCGCCGGGCCCGTTCGAGCTCGGCGACGAGCGCGGCCACCGAGGCGGCCTGGCCGGCGTCGCCCCGGGTGATCCGGGCGTAGAGCGCGACCGTCTCGGGCATCGGGTCGGCGCCGAGCTCGTCGAGCAGGGTCAGGCGGCACTGCTCGAACTGCCGCTCGACGAGGTCGTGCCGGCCGGACGCCGCGTAGGCGCCCATGAGGTGGCGGTGGATGTCCTCGCGCAACGGCTCGATGGCGAGCGCGAGCGTCCCGTAGCGGTCGACGGCGGCGACGTCACCGCGGGACCCGTGGTGCTGGACGAGGTAGTCGAGGGCGGTGAGGTAGAGGGTCTCGATCCGGTGGCGCGCCCCGAGCACCCACTCGTCGTCGCAGACCTCGACGAGCCGGCCCCGGTGCAGCGCGACGGCGTCCTCGAGCCGACGGACGTCGTCGTCGGTGAGGTCGACGACGCTGCGGCGCAGGACGGGGGCCAGCAGGTCCTCGAAGCGCACGGCGTCGACGGTCATCGGCACGGCCGGGCTCAGCGCCACGGACCGACCGCCGGAGCGGCCGACGAGCTCGACGCCCGTGCTCGCGCGCACCTCGGACTGCAGCCGCCAGACCGCGGTGTTGAGCCGGCGGCGGGCCGAGTCCACAGGGCAGTCGGAGAAGAGCTGGGCAGCGGCGACCGCGCGCTGGCGCCCCTCGCGCGGTGCGAGCGCGAGATAGGCGACGAGCACCGCGGTACCCGGCGACAGCGCCACGGGATCGTCTCCCGAGACGAGCGTCGGAGCACCGAGAAGATTGAGTCTGAGCCCCGAGACGGCCACGCTAACCCCCACACATCGAGGTGGGCTGCTCACCCCAGAAAATACGCCCGAACCGCGACTTTCGTGACCGGTTTGGCCGGATCCGCCGCACCGTCCGCCGCACCGTCCGCCGCACCGTCCGCCGGCGTGCCCGCCGGGGTGCCCGACGTCCGCTTCGCCCGTGGCCGCGTGGCCCCTTCAGGTATGCCGTCCGGCGGGCTAACGTGCGAGGGCATGGCCCGCTCGCGTCCCGCCCGGCTCAGCGACATCGACGAGGCAGCCGCCGCGCTGCCCGAGGTGACGCGCGACCCGCCTGCCGGCGGACGGCCGAGCTTCCAGGTCAGGGGCAAGACGTTCGCCTTCGCTCGCGGCCCGCGCAAGGACGCGTTCGACCCGGAGACGGGCGAGCCCTACGACGACGTGCTCGCCTTCTCGTGCACGGCCGAGGACAAGGAGTCGATGGTCTCGGACCCCGACTCGCCGTGGTTCACGACGCCGCACTGGAACGGCTACAACGCCGTGCTCCTGCTTGAGCGGGACCTCGGCAGGCTCACCACGGAGGAGATCCGCGAGGTCGTCACCGACGCCTGGCTGGCCAAAGCCCCGAAGCGGCTGGCGAAGGAGGTGCTCGGCGGTTCGTGACGGAGGGGAATACCCCAGAGGGGTATCCTGTTGACCACCACGAGGAGGTGCCATGGCTGGATACACCGGCAGCAAGGACGACTACCTGAAGCGGCTGCGCCGCATCGAGGGGCAGGTGCGTGGCGTGCAGAAGATGGTCGACACCGACACCTACTGCATCGACATCCTGACCCAGGTCAGCGCCATCACCAAGGCGCTGCAGGCGGTGAGCCTCGGCCTGCTCGAGGACCACGTCGCCCACTGCGTCGTCGATGCCGCCCGCGAGTCCGACGAGGCCGCCGCCGAGAAGGTGCGCGAGGCCTCGGAGGCCATCGCCCGACTCGTGCGCAGCTGAGCACCCCACCGACCACCGCCCGAGGAGGCACCTCATGAGCACCACCACCCAGACCGAGATCACCGTGACCGGCATGACGTGCGGTCACTGCACTGCCGCCGTGAGCGGCGAGCTGTCGGCCCTGCCCGGCGTCGTCGCGGTCGCGGTCGACCTGCACCCCGGCGAGGACTCCCCCGTCACCATCACGAGCGAGGCCCCCCTCGACCCGTCCGCCGTCGCGGACGCCGTCGCGGAGGCCGGTTACAGCCTCCGATGACCGAGGGCCAGGCGCCGGTGACCACGGCCGAGCGGACCCCCGACGAGGTCCGCCTCGCCATCACCGGCATGACCTGCGCCTCCTGCTCGGCCCGCATCGAGCGCAAGCTGTCCAAGGTCGCCGGCGTCGAGTCCGCGACCGTCAACCTCGCCACCGAGAAGGCGCTCGTCTCGTTCACCGCTCCCGTCACGGTCGAGCAGATCGTCGCCGAGGTGAAGAAGACCGGCTACGGCGCCACCGTCATCGACGGCTCGCGCCCTGCGCCGCCGGCCCCCACCGCCCCGAGCACGTATGCCGTGTCGCGCGAGAGTGCCCCGGCCGGCTCCGCGGGTGGCGAGGTCGCGAGGCCTGCCGCCGGTGCGCTGCTCGAGAAGCTGCGGGCCCAGGAGCTGGCCCGCCAGAAGGTCCGCGACACCGCCGCGACCACGCAGGTCGACGTCCGTCCCGCGACGACTCCAACGCCCTCGGCGGCACGCGAGGGCCACGCAGGTCACGACGGTCACGACGGTCAGGCCGGCCACGGCGGCTCCGGCGAGAACCACCTCGACCACACGCCCGCGCAGGACGTCCTCAAGCCCCGGCTCGTCGTCGCCATCGCGCTGACGATCCCCGTCCTGCTGCTCGCCATGGTGCTCCCGACCTTCGGGGCGAGTCCCTGGCTCGAGCTGCTCCTCGCGACGCCCGTCGTCTTCTGGTGCGCCTGGCCGTTCCACCGCGCCGCCGCGGTCAACGCCCGCCACCTCGCCTCGACGATGGACACCCTCGTGTCGCTCGGCGTGCTCGCGGCGTGGGGCTACTCCGTCGTCGAGCTGCTCCAGGGCGGCATGCACCTCTACTTCGAGGTGGCCTCGGTCGTCACGACGTTCCTGCTCGTCGGCCGCTTCCTCGAGGCGCGCGCCAAGGACTCCGGCAAGGACGCCCTGCGCTCGCTGCTCGACCTCGGCGCCAAGGACGTCTCCGTCCTGCGCGTCGACCCGCAGTCGCGGATCACGAGCGAGCAGCGCATCCCCGTCGACCAGCTCGTCGTCGGCGACCAGTTCGTCGTCCGGCCCGGTGAGAAGGTCGCGACCGACGGCACCGTGCGCGACGGCTCGAGCGCCGTCGACGCGAGCCTCGTCACCGGCGAGTCGACCCCCGTCGACGTCTCCCCCGGCGACGACGTCACCGGCGGCTCGATCAACACGACCGGACGCATCGTCGTCGAGGCGCGCAAGGTCGGCGCCGACACGATGCTCGCCGGCATCCAGCGTCTCGTCGAGACCGCCCAGACCGGCAAGGCCGACGTCCAGCGCCTCGCCGACCGCGTCTCCGCGATCTTCGTGCCCGTCGTCCTCGTCATCGCGGTCGTGACGTTCGCCGCCTGGCTCCTGACAGGCCACGACCTCGGCACGTCGCTCGCCGTCGCCGTGACCGTGCTCATCATCGCCTGCCCCTGCGCCCTCGGTCTGGCCACGCCGACCGCCCTGCTCGTCGGCACCGGTCGCGGTGCCCAGCTCGGCACCCTCATCAAGGGCCCGCAGGTGCTCGAGGACACGCGCCGGGTCGACACCGTCGTGCTCGACAAGACGGGCACCGTGACGACCGGCGAGCTGCGGCTGCGGAGCATCGCCGTGCGCGGCAAGCTGTCCAAGAAGGCGGCGCTCACCGCGGCCGCCGCCGTCGAACAGGGCAGCGAGCACCCCATCGCGCAGGCCGTCGTCGACGGCGCCCGACTGGCCACGCTCGACCTGCCGCGCATCCGCGACTTCCAGTCGAACCCCGGCGAGGGAGCCACCGCGCGGATCAAGGACACCGAGGTCACCGTCGGCAAGGCCGTCCTCTTCGAGAGCGTCGACCCCGAGCTCGTCGCGCACGCCCGCAGCCACGCCGGCACGACGGTCTACGTCGGCTGGGACGGCGTCGCCCAGGCGGCTCTCACCGTCGAGGACACGGTGCGCGACTCGTCCAAGGCCGCCATCGCGCGGCTCCGGGCGCTCGGCCTGACGCCCTACCTGCTGACCGGCGACAGCGCCTCCAACGCGCGCAGCGTCGCCGAGCAGGTCGGCATCGATGCCTCCAACGTGCGCGCCGACGTGCTGCCGGCGCAGAAGCACGCCGTCGTCACCGAGCTGCAGCAGTCCGGCCGGGTCGTCGCCATGGTCGGCGACGGCGTCAACGACGCCGCAGCCCTCGCCCAGGCCGACCTCGGTCTCGCGATGGGCTCGGGCACCGACGTCGCGATGGACTCGGCCGACATCGTCCTCGTGCGCACCGACCTCGACGCAGTCGGCGACGCGATCGGGCTCTCCCGCGAGACCCTGCGCATCATCAAGCAGAACCTCGCCTGGGCCTTCGGCTACAACACCGCCGCGATCCCGCTCGCCGCGTTCGGCCTGCTCAACCCGATGATCGCCGGCGCGACGATGGCCCTCTCGTCCGTGCTCGTCGTCAGCAACTCCCTGCGCCTCAAGCGCTGGCACCGCTGACCGCTGCTGGTCCCGCGCCCCGGTTTGACGTATCCCGACCGCGAGTCCTGCGGCGCGGATACCTCAAAGGGGTGGTGGCGACCGGGGGCGGCTAGGTTCGGTGCATGGTGGCCTTCGTGAAGTCGGTGACGTTCGACTGCGCCGAGCCGTTGCGGCTCGCGACCTTCTGGGCCGCGGCCCTCGGCTCGAACGTCGACGAGGACAGCACGGACGAGCGGGCCTGGGTCGAGCCCGCGGGCTGGGGTGGCCCGACCCTGTGGTTCCAGCCCGTCCCGGAGGCCAAGACGGCGAAGAACCGGCAGCACTTCGACCTGCGCACCATGGACACGGTCGAGGCCGAGGTCGAGCGCCTCGTCGCCCTGGGCGCAACGGTGACCGGCGGCGACGGCGACCTGGTGGTCATGGCCGACCCTGAAGGCAACGAGTTCTGTGTCGAGTCCTGAGCGACACCGCGAGCACGCAGCTGCCGGTTGAGGTGAGCCCGCGCTGGATGCTGCGGCGGGGACCTCAACCGGGTGGCGGGGCACCGTCGGGTGAGGAACCCAGCGCCGCGCGCGGCGGCGTCCCCGAGTCACCGGCGGTGAGCTGCGGCGCACCGGAGCCGGTCAGGTACGCGTGGACGTTCGCGGCCACCTCGCGCAGCGGACGCGGCGGCAGGTAGGCCGACGCCCCGGCGTCGAGCAGCCGGCTCACGGGACCCGGTGCGCTGACGCCGAGCTCGTCGTCCTCGATCTCGGTGACGATGATCCGGGCCTGCGGGAACATCCCGCGCAGCGACCCGAGCAGCTGTGGGCTCACCGGATGCGTCAGCACGACATCGGCGCTGGCCGGGGCCCGCAACAGGTCGAGCACGACGTAGCCGTCGCCGAGCTCGTCGGAGAGACGCTGGCGAGCGGCCTTCGACAGCTTCGTCGCCGTCGCCACGACCATGACGCCCTCGGGCACGCGCTCCGGACCACGACCCTCGTCGTCCTCGCGACCGGCCCGCTCCGGCTCCGGTCCGCCCACGACGGTGCCCACCAGCACGCTCGGGCGGTGCACGAGCACGCCGATCTCGCGGCCGTCGCGGCGGAGCGACACCTCGTGTCCGGCGACCATCGCCTCCACCGCCGCGCGCACCTCGCGGGGCAACGTCTCCAGGTCGAGGGAAGGCGCAGCCCCTCGACGGTCGCGTCCCGGCACCGGAAGCTCCAGCGGCATTCAGGCACCGTAACCGAACCGCGCGCGACCGCCCGCCCCGCGACACGGCATACGCCCTCGGGACGACGAAACGGCGGCCACCCCTCAGGGTGACCGCCGTGCGCGTGCGAGTTGGTGACTCGGTCAGATGGTGACCTTGCCGGCCGGGGTGTCGAAGGTGACCGACAGCAGACCCGGCGTGCCGTGCGGGGCGACGAAGGTGAAGTCGATGCCGCCCTTGTCGAAGGTGTCCTCCGGGCCGAGCCACTCGCGCACGCGCTTGGGGTCACCGGCGATCTGGAGGTTGTCGATGGAGACCGACGTGTCGGCGCCCGCGGAGGGGTGCACCGTCATGTCGTCCCACTCGATGAAGTAGGGGACCTGGGGGTCCGCCATGAGGCCCTTGATGCCGAGCTGGCGCCACTTGAGCTCGGTGCCGTCGGGGCGGTGCCGGTTGCCCGGGACCGACTCGCGGCCGAGGCGCTGCTCGACCACGGCGATGTCGTCGACGGCGACGACCCAGCCGAGCCAGCCACCGCCGGCCTCGGAGGCGGCACGGACGGCCTGCCCGAAGGGCGCCTTGTCGGAGGCCGGGTGGTCCAGCACCTCGACGACCTCGAGGTAGTGGTCCTTGGCCAGGGGGAAGATCACGTTGCGCGTGCCGAACCGGGGATGCACCCCTCCGTCGACCGGCGCGACGCCGATGAGCTCGGACAGTCGGGCGGCTGTGGCCTTGAGGCCACCGGCCTCCGCTGCATAGGAGACGTGGTCAACTCGCATACAGAACATCGTGACACACGCCAAGGGGTGCTCTTGACCACCCCTCCCTGTCTCTTGCGGGGCTCGTCACACGCGTCACATGAATGAAACCTGGGCGTCATCTCGTATGCCGTCCCGCGGGCTCCCACGGCCCGCACGGTCAGCGGGCGTCGCGCTGACGAACCGCCTCGTAGAGCACGATCGCGGCAGACGCGGCGACGTTGAGGCTGTTCGCCTTGCCGTGCATGGGAATCCGGACGCGATGGGTCGCGGCCTCGAGCAGGGTGCGGTCGGCGCCGTGCTTCTCGCTGCCGACGGCGATTGCGACGCGGCCGGTGTAGTCGACGTCGGTGTGCAGCAGGTCGGTCTCGGGCGTCGTGACGACGAGACGGATCTCGTGCGCCGCGATCCAGTCGAGCGCCTCGGCCGTCGTCGCGCTCGCGGCCGGCACGGCGAAGACCGTGCCCTTGCTGGCGCGCACGACGTTGGGGTTGCCCCAGTCGGTGACGGGGTCGGCGGCCACGACGGCGTCGACCCCCGCGGCGTCGGCGGTGCGGAGCATGGCGCCGAGGTTGCCGGGCTTCTCCACGCCCTGGCTGAGCAGGGTCAGGTGGTCGGGCCCGTCGACGCGCAGGTCGCCGAGGGAGACGCCGATGCGGTCGACGACGGCGAGGAGCCCGTCCGGTCCCTCGCGGTAGCTGACCTTCTCGAAGGCGTTGCGGCTGAGGTGCACGACCTCGACCTGGTCGTCGCGCAGTCGCCCGAGCAGGTCGGTCTGGTGGCCGATGTCCTGGCTGCCGGCTCGGCCGGCGGGGCTGAAGAGCTCCTCGCAGACGTAGACGGTGCCGGGCCGCACCCCGGCCGACAGGGCGAGGCCGATCTCCTCGTAGCCCTCGACGAGGGTCTGGCCGGTCTCCTCGCGGGTGCGACGGCGGCGGAGCGCGAGCAGGCCCTTGAGGCGCGGGTTGGACGCGGACGTGATGGTGAGCTCGCGGGAGGCGTGGGTCGGGTTCGTCATCTCGGGCCCAGCATCCCACTCGAGTGAGCGCCCCGTCCCACTCGAGTGAGCGTCCCGTCCCGTCCCACGGCGACTGGAGTGACGACGTGCTCACTCGACTGTGGTCGGGCGCTCACTCGACGAGGGGTGGGTCATGGGTGGAGGCGGGCGCCCTTGAGGATGCGGTCAACGGTGTTCTTCGATGCGTGGAGGGCGAGGCCGACGAGGGTCGCGAACACCTCGAGCATGCAGACGCAACACACCGTGCAGGTCACAACACCCCGCGATCGGACCCCGGTGTGTTGTGACCTTCTCGGTGTGTTGCGGGGTGGGGCGGTCCCGGTCGCCACGACACGGTCCGGTCGATCGGCACACCCACACGGGCGACGCTAACCCGGCGGCCGCTCCTAGGGTGGGTGGCGACCGCGACCGAGGAGGACCCGTGACTGAGCAGCCGGCATACCCGCGTCTCATGCACACCGCCCTCGACACCGAGGACGCCCGCGCCCTCGCCGAGTTCTACCGCGCGCTGCTCGGCCTGCACTACCGGCCCGGCGACGAGCCCCCGGCTGACGGGGCCGAGGACGACGCCGACTGGCTCGTCCTGCTCGACGCCGACGGCGTGCGGCGGCTCGCGGTCCAGCAGGTCGACGGTCCGCTGTCGCGCTCGACGTGGCCGAGCCACGAGGTGCCGATGCAGCTGCACGTCGACTACGCCGTGCCGAGCGTCGCCGAGCTCGAGCGGCATCGGGACCGGGCGCTCTCCCTGGGCGCACAGGTGCTGCTCGACCGCACCGACGACGAGGAGGAGCCGCTCGTCGTGCTCGCCGACCCGGCCGGCCACCCGTTCTGTCTCCTCGTCGCGCCCTGAGAGCCCACGCCGTCGGCGGGCAGGCGTAGCGTCGGCGGAGCGAGGACGCAGACCGAGACCTGGAGGTGCGAGCCACCATGACCACCCTGCACGGACGCCCCAACACCGCACTGCTCGTCATCGACGTCCAGAATGACGTCGTCTCGGGCGCGCACGACCGCGACGGCGTCATCGCCCGGATCAACGCCCTCGTCGACAAGGCACGCAACGAGCAGGTCCCCGTCATCTGGGTGCAGCACTCCGACGACAACATGCCGATCGACACGGAGGGCTGGCAGTTCGTCCCCGAGCTGGCCCGTGCCGAGTCCGAGCCGCTCGTCCACAAGCGCTACGGCGACTCCTTCGAGGACACCGACCTCGAGTCGGTCCTCGCCGAGCGCCAGGTCGGTCGGGTCGTCGTCACCGGCGCTCAGACCGACGCCTGCATCCGCTCGACACTGCACGGCGCTCTCGTCCGTGGCTACGACACCACCCTCGTCGGGGACGCCCACACGACCGAGGACCTCCGCCAGTGGGGTGTCCCCGTCGCGCCCGAGCAGGTCATCGCCCACACCAACACCTACTGGTCCTGGTCGGACGCACCCGGCCGCACGGGCGATGTCGTGGCCGCCGCCGAGGTCGACTTCGGCCCGCTCTGACGAGGGCGTGGCCCTCGGCGGGCCGGGCTCGAGCGCCCGCCTAGGCTGACGCCATGCTCGACACGTTGGCCGCGCTGCCCTTCTGGCAGGCGTTCCTCGCGCTCTTCGCGAGCGCCATGGTGCGGTCCAACGGCACCTACTGGGTCGGGCGCGGCGCCGTGGCCGGCTGGCGTCGCTACCGCGGCACGCACGGCGACCTGACGACCCGCGCCGAGGGTCTGCTGCGACGCTTCGGGCCCTTCGCCGTGACGCTGTCCTACCTCACGGTCGGCATCCAGACGGCGATCCACCTCACCGCCGGGGTGATGCGGATGCCGCTGCGCTGGTACCTGCCGGCCGCCGTCGTCGGGTCGACCCTCTGGGCGGTGCTCTACGCGACGGTCGGGCTCGCCGTGGTCCAGGCCTGGCTCGCCGCCGAGGCCGGGTCGTGGTGGGGCGTGGTGGTCGTCGTGCTCGTCATGGCCGGGGCCGCCGCGTGGGTCGGGGCCCGCCGCCGTCGCCTGCCCGGTCGAGTGAGCGCCCCGTCCCACCCGAGTGAGCGCCTCGTCCCCTGACACGACCCGAACACGAGCGTGACGTGCGCGCCGCCGGCGCTCACTACGCTGCGATCGTGTCCACCGAGCCCGGCCCCGACCGTCGCGCCGACCCCGACCCCGGCCGCGGTCTCGTGCTCGTCGTCGAGGACGAGCCGGCCATCGCCGACGTGCTGCGGCTCAACCTCCGGGCCGCCGGCTACGGCGTCGAGGTCGTGGCCGACGGGGCGAGCGCCCTCGACGCGGCGCGCGACCTGCGCCCGAGCGCCATCGTGCTCGACATCGGCCTGCCGGTGCTCGACGGCATCGAGGTGTGTCGCCGCCTCCGGGGGCGCGGCGACTGGACCCCCGTCCTCTTCGTGACGGCCCGCGACGACGAGGTCGACCGCATCGTCGGTCTCGAGCTCGGAGCCGACGACTACGTCACGAAACCCTTCTCGCCGCGGGAGCTCGTGGCACGGCTCGGGGGCGTGCTGCGACGCACCCGCGGGGACTCCCAGGCGCCCGAGGTGCTCCGCGCCGGCGACCTCAGCATCGACCTGACGAGCCACGAGGTGCGTGTCGCCGGGCGCGAGATCGCCCTGACCGCAACGGAGTTCGACCTCCTGACGCACCTCATGCGTCGTCCGGGGGTCGTCTTCACGCGCGAGCAGCTGCTCAGCGACGTCTGGGGGTATGCCGCGACCGCCGGCGGGCGCACCGTCGACGTCCACGTCGCCCAGGTGCGCGCCAAGCTCGGTGACGCCAGCCCGATCCGCACCGTCCGCTCCGTCGGGTATGCCGCCGCGCGGGCTCCGCACGAGGGCGCCGCCCCTGCCGCGGACGACCCACGAGCGCCCGGGCCGCGACCGTGACGGGCTCGCGGGGGACGCTGTCGCGACGGATCGTCCTGCTCGCCGTCGGCATCGCGGTGCTGACCGCTCTCCTGGCCGGCCTGCTCGCGGTCGGCCTGACCCGCACGTCCGCCGACGACTCGGCCCGGCGCACGCTGTCGCGCATCGCCGACGCCGCCGCCGAACGCGCCGACTCGGGCGTCGTCGCGCGGGCGGCCCAGAACAAGGCGGTCCGCACGCTGGGCGCCCTGGGGATCGAGTCCGCGAGCGTCGGACGCGGGGGTGCCGTGACCTCGACGAGCGCCCTCGCCCGGGACGCCCTGACCCCGGCCCGGCAGAAGGCCCTGCTCGCCGGTCGCACCGTCTCGACCCGCGACGACCTCGGTGGCACGCTCGTCCTCGTCGAGGGCCGCCCGACCGACGCCGGGGGCATCGTCCTCGTCCAGCGCCGGTCCGACGCGACGGCCGACTCCGACCGGCTCGTGCGCCGCGTCCTGCTCGCGCTCGCCATCGCCGCGGTCGTCGCCGTCGTCGTCAGCATCGCCGTCGCGAGGCGCCTGTCCCGGCCGCTGCGGAGGACGGCCGACGCGGCACATGCCCTCGCGGCCGGTCAGCGCGACGTCCGGGTGCCGGTCGAGGGTCCCGACGAGGTCGCCGAGGTGGCGAGCGCCCTCAACTCCCTGTCGAGCTCGCTGTCCCGGTCCGAGGGCCGCCAGCGCGACTTCCTCCTCTCGGTGTCCCACGACCTGCGCACGCCGCTCACCGGCATCAGCGGCTACGCCGAGTCGCTCGCGAGCGGCGTCGTCCCTCCCGAGGACACCGCCCGGGTCGGCGGCGTCGTCCTCACCGAGGCGAAGCGTCTCGAGCGGCTCGTCGGCGACCTGCTCGACCTCGCGCGGCTCCGCGCCGACAGCCCGAGCGTGCACCCCGAACGCACCGACCTCGTCGCCATCGGCCGCGAGGTCGAGTCGGTCTGGTCCCGGCGCTGCGCCGCCGTGGGAGTGCCCTTCGCCTTCGTCCCGGCCGTGGCCGACGCCTGGACGGTCACCGACCCGGCTCGGGTGCGCCAGCTCGTCGACGGCCTGCTCGAGAACGCTCTGCGGGTCACGCCGTCCGGCCGCCCGATCGTCGTCGAGGTGCGCCGCGAGCCCCGCTTCCCCTTGGACGTGGCCGTCGTCGAGGTGCGCGACGGCGGTCCCGGCCTGACCGACGACGACCTCATCGTCGCCTTCGAGCCGTCGGTGCTGCACGAGCGCTACCGCGGCATCCGCCCTGTCGGCACCGGCCTCGGCCTGTCCATCGTCGGGCGGCTCGCCCAGCTGCTCGGCGGGACCGTCGAGGCCGGGCACGCCGCCGAGGGAGGCGCCCGCTTCACCCTGCGCCTCTCCCACGCCACCTCGCACTGACGGCGCCGGCCCACCGCCAGGAGCGGACGGCATACGCCCTCGGTGCCGCGGCACGGGAGGCCCGTCGCATCGACCGGCGGATCGTCCTGCGTCCGGTGGGGTGATGACCCCACCGGACGCCGCACCATCGGCAGGACCACCTGGCCCTCGGAATGGGCCGGGCACTCCGGCGGTTGACGAGGCATGACCACCTGGGGCTTCATCGGCAGCGGCAACATCGGCAGCACCGTCGCCCGGCTCGCGATCGCGGCCGGACACGACGTCGTGCTGAGCAACAGCAGGGGTCCCGAGACCCTCGCGGACCTCGTGACCGAGCTCGGCCCGCACGCCCGAGCCGCCACGACGCAGGAGGCGGCAGCGGCCGGCGACCTCGTCGTCGTGACGATCCCGCTCAAGGCCTACCGCGACGTGCCGGTCGACGAGCTCGCCGGTACGGTCGTCATCGACACGATGAACTACTACCCCCAGCGCGACGGCCAGATCGAGGCCCTCGACGACGGCTCCACGACGAGCTCCGAGCTGCTCCAGGCGCACCTGCCGCAGTCACACGTCGTCAAGGGCTTCAACAACATCTACGTCCAGCACCTGCGCGACCTCGCCCAGCCCCTGCTGCACGCCGGCGCGGACGGCCGCAGCGCCCTCGCCATCGCCGGCGACGACGCCGCCGCGAAGGACGCCGTGCGCCGCGCCTTCGACGCCATCGGCTACGACACCCTCGACCTCGGCCCGCTCGCCGAGGGCTGGCGCACCCAGCCCGGCCAGCCGGCCTACGGGCTCCAGTACGCCAAGGACGAGGCCGACTGGACCGCCGGGGCCCGCCCGGTCAGCTCCGACGAGCTCGCCGGCCGCGCGGTGCGAGCCACCCGCGAGGCCTGAGGCCGCAACCCTCGACAGGCCGTTTGGGCGGCGACCGCGCCGCCCGTAGAATCATCCTCGAGGGGAGTACTTCCTCGCGCGCTCCGGTCAGTACGGTGGTCCGACGACCACCCCGGTTCGTGGCCGACGGCAGTCGGTGAAGGAGACCTCAGACATCACGTTCTGAGGAGACCCATGCTCACTGCCCTGTCCGCCGCCACCCCGGCGCCGCCCGCTGGATCGGCCGAGTCGATCGGCTCGCCGACGCTGTGGATCGCGACGATCGCCGGCATCGTCGCCCTCTTCGTCATCGACTTCCTCATCACCCGCCGCCCCCATGACCCGAGCATGCGCGAGGCGATCGGCTGGTCGGCCTTCTACATCGCGATCCCGGTCGTCTTCGGCGGCTGGCTGTGGTGGCAGTACGGCTCCCAGCAGGGCGTCGAGTACTACACCGGCTACATCGTCGAGAAGTCGCTGTCCGTCGACAACCTCTTCGTCTTCATCATCCTGCTCTCGGCGTTCGCCGTGCCGCGCGAGCTGCGCCAGCGGGTGCTGCTCATCGGCGTCGGCGGCGCCCTCGTGCTCCGTGGCATCTTCATCGCGCTCGGCGCGCAGATGATCGCGAGCTTCGCCTGGACCTTCCTGCTCTTCGGCGCGATCCTGCTCGCAACAGCGGTCAAGGTCGGCCGCGACGCCCTGTCGCACACCGACCACAGCATCGACGTCGACCAGGTGCGCAGCGTCAGGTTGATCCGCCGCTTCTACCCCGTCACCGACACCTACGCGGGCACCAGCCTCACGGTCCGCCAGGGTCGCACGCGGGCCCTCACGCCGCTGGCTCTCGTCGCCGTCGCGATCCTCGGCACCGACATCGTCTTCGCCATCGACTCCGTGCCGGCCGTCTACGGCATCACCGGCGACCCCTACCTCGTCTTCGCGACGAACGCCTTCGCCCTCCTCGGCCTCCGGGCGCTCTACTTCGTCCTCGAGGGCGCCCTGGCCAAGCTCGTGCACCTCGGCCACGGCCTGTCGCTCATCCTCGCCTTCATCGGCGTCAAGCTCGTCCTGCACTGGGCCCACGGGGTGTGGCCGGGCGTCCCGGAGATCCCGACGCTGCTCTCGCTCGGCGTCATCATCGGCATCCTCGCGGTCGTCACCGTGACGAGCGTGGCGGCCAACAAGCGGGCCGACGCCGCCCCGGACCCGGCTGCCGAGCCCGAGGACGAGGCGTCCTCGCTGCCGCACGCCTGACGGGACGTGGGCGTCCGGCCGGCCACACGGCATACCCGGGTCGTATGCCGTGCCGACCGTCAATGAGGGAGGCGTCCCGCTGGGTGCGGGGCGCCTCCCTCGTCTGTGCACCCCGTCCGGCCCGTCCCCGGACGGGGTGCCGCGTCTCAGCTCGTCGCGCTCGGGGAGGGAGAGCCGCCGGGCTGGGACGTCGTGACCTTGAAGACGACGAGACGGGCCGTCGGGTTCGTCGCGCCGACGCCGGAGACGAGCGCCTTGGCACCGATCGTGACGGCCCCGATGGTCGAGTCGGCGCCCTTGCCGTTGGAACGGACCCGGACTTTCGTGTCCGTTGCGATGGCGAAGGTCTGCGAGAAGCCGTCCTTGGCCTTGACCGTGATCGAGCCCTTCGAGACCGCGGTGACGTCGCCGCGGATCGCCTGGTGGGTGACCGGACCGGACGTGCCCTCGGTGACCCACGTGCCGTGCAGCGCCCGGAGCATCCGGGCGCGCAGACCCTTGCGGTCACCCTTCGCGGCGGCGGCCGCCCCCTGGGTCGAGTCGTCGACGGCCGGGGTGTCTACGGCTGCCGAGACGAGGTCGATGGTGTCGCCGTCGCCGGCTGCCGAGTCCTGCCCTGACGCGGCACCGATGGCACTGGCGGCGGTGCCGGTCGAGTCGGTCTTCGAGCAGGCGCCGAGCGCGAGGCTGCCGAGGACGAGGACCGCCGCACCGAGGGCGGTGGAGGAGCGCTTGAGGCCGGTCGTCCGGCGGGTGTCGGTGTTCATGGCCCCTACGTTCGCGCACCCAGGTGAAGCCTCGGTCCGGGTCGTGTTCGGATCGTGTTCGGGCGGCGGCCGCTGGGCCCGAGCGCAGCCGCACCCGTCGGGGTCAGCGACACACAGGAGGCGCTGGGCGGCTGGCTCCACGCTGTGCCGCCGCGAGCGGAGGGCGCGCCGAGGCGGGCGTGTGCCGTCAGGCGAAGATCGGGCCCACGGCGGGGTACGCGGCGGTGAGGGCGGTGCGCACGGCGGTCAGTGACGGGACGTCCGTGCCGCCCTGGTAGCCGGTGTCGAGCCGCATCGGCTTGCCCCACGCGGTGAGGTCCTCGATCGTCGTGCCGGTCGCGGCACCGGACAGCTGCCCGAACCAGTCGGCGCGGCCGTACGTGACGTCGCCCCCGATGCAGACGAGGTCGACCCATGAGGGGTCGGCGAGGCACACGTTCTCGTAGGGGTCCGGGTGGTGCCGCTCGAGCACGACGAGGTCGGCGGGGCGGCCCTCCGCGACGGCGCCGAGATGGTCGTCCAGCCCGGCGAGCCGCGCAGCGACGGAGGTCACCATGGCGACGAGGTCGGCTGCGGCGATCGGGTGACCCTGGCGGGCGAGCTCACGGCGGGCGACCTTCATCTCGGCGAGCAGGCTCGTCGAGCCGGAGGGCAGCCAGTCGGCGCCGAGGGCGACAGGCATCCCGGCCGCGACGGCCTCGCCCGCGAGGGTCGTCTCGCCGTAGAGGCGCAGGTTGGACTGCGGCGACCACACGAGCCGGCACCCGAGCTCTGCGACGGTGTGGAGGTCGTCGGCGGTCAGGGCGCTGCCGTGGATGATGTTCGTCGCCGACGTCGCCCCGCCGAGCGTCATGAAACGCTGGAACTCCTTGGCGCTCACGGCATCCCCGCGCTTCCCCTCGCACAGGTGCAGGTAGAAGGCGTTGACGTCGCCGGCCGTGATCCGCGCCATGACGGCCTCGAAGCTCGGCAGCCCGAACGACCCTGACGGCAGGTCGATCATCGAGCGCGCGCGGTGCGCGCCGAAGGCCCACTGGTCGAGGTTGCGCACGAGCGGCTCGGACGACGCGCTGCTCGCACCCGACGCGCCCTGGATGCCGGTGACGCCGCCCACGAGCGCGCGCACCTCGGCGTAGCGGGTCTGCGTCTTGGGCGGCACCTGCGTGAGCAGGAGGTTCTGCGGGTCGCGGACGAGGGCCTGGTAGGGCTTGGACCGCCGCCACGCGTAGCGGTTGTCGTAGAGCTTCGGCGGCTCCCACGCGGCGAAGACGTTGAACTCCGGGTGGCCGTGGAGGTCGAGCAGCCCGGGCAGGATGACCCCGTCGGTCTCGAGCACGGTGACGTCGGTCGGCTTGCTCTTCGAGACTCGGTCGATGACCCCGCCGGAGACCGTGACGTAGCCGCTCGACCACGCCCCGTCGGGGGTGATGACGGCGCCGTGCAGCGCGAAGGGCGCCGGAGGAAGCGCCCGGGAGCGGCGCGTCGGCTCGGGCAGCTCCTCGGTGATGCCGCGGGCGTACGCCTTGGCGAACGGGCCCGAGCCACCGCCGGACCCGCCCGGATCCCAGTGCTCGCGGGCGGACGTCGTGCCGGCGCTGGGTCGTGCCGGCCGGGTCACAGAGCTGGCCATGTGCGGGCTCCCTTCGGGACGACGACGCTGATCGTCGCGCGCTTCGTCTGCTTGTCGTCGCCGGTGCGGGTCGCCCACGCGTCGACGTCGCGCCACCACGCGGGCGCGCCGGGTGGGAGGTCGACCTCCGGGATGGGTGCGAGGTCCGTGGGACCCCACGTGGCGGCATACGGCGTCAGGTCGGTGGGTCCCTCGGGGGTCACGTGCGCGGCGAGGTCGCCGAGGTGGTCGTTCCAGTTCGCAAGCTGCGAGGCGGTCGTCTCGGCGAGCGGCTTGCCCGACGCACGAGCGAATCCCTCCGCGTACGTAGGGTGCCGGATCGCTGCCAGGTGCAGCGACCCAGCGGTGGCGGGCTGGGTCCGTGCCCACGCGGCATACGCCGTCGCCGCGAGGTCGCCGAGCGCGACGACGGCGGTGACGTCGGTGCCGACGAGAAGGGCGTCGAGCCAGCGGTGCCGGTAGGCCGCGATGGCGGCGTCCTTGGCGTGGCGGCTCCCGGCCGCCTGCCCGAAGACGCTGTAGAGGTAGACGTTGACCATGGCGTATGCCGTGTGGACGCCGATCTTGGCCAGCAGCCCCTGGACGCGCTGGCCGGCCTCACCGACGAGGATGCGGCGCGAGATCGCCTCGTGCGTCGCCGGATCCTGGCCGAGGACGAGCACGCGCGCGCTGCCGTCGAGCCGGCCACGGTGGAAGACAGGCCCCCACTCGGTGCGGAAGTCGGCCGACGGGTAGACGTCGTCACCGGGGTAGTCGGCGACGAGCGACGCGAAGGGCTCGGCGCCGTAGCCGACACAGCTCTGGTGCACCACGGCCATGGCAGACCTCCACCCGATCGACAGCCGTTGTCAGTGCAGGGTCTCTCGACGGTAGTCCTGATACATCGACCCCGTCGGCGCTTTCGTGCCGGTGGAGGTCAGTCCTCGCCGGCCGCGCGGCGCAGCAGGAGCGCCCTCTCGGCGTCGTTCTGCGTCATCCCGGCCGCGCGGGCGAACTCGGCGCGGGCCTCCTCGTCGCGGCCGAGGCGGGCGAGCAGGTCGCCACGGACGCTCGGCAGCAGGTGGTAGTCGGCGAGCGCGCCTGAAGCCACGAGCCCGTCGACGACCTCGAGCGCCGCGGCCGGCCCGTCGGCGTAGGACAGGGCCACCGCACGGTTGAGGTCGATGACGGGCGACGGGCGGTTGGCTCCGAGCTGGGAGTAGAGCGCGACGATGCGCGCCCAGTCGGTGGCGTCGGCCGTGCGGGCGCGGGCGTGGCAGGCGGCGATGGCGGCCTGCAGCACGTACGGGCCGGTCGCCCCGCGGCCGGGGTCGACGAGAGACACGGCGCGCTCGAGGGCGGCGAGCGCGTGGCGGATGAGGGCCCAGTCCCACTTCGTGCGGTCCTGGTCGAGGAGCAGGACGGGCTCGCCGTCGCGACCGATGCGGGCCCGCGTGCGCGAGGCCTGGATCTCCATGAGGGCGAGCAGGCCGTGCACCTCGGGCTCCCCGGGCGCGAGGGCCGAGAGCACCCGACCGAGCCGGATGGCCTCCTCCATGAGGTCGCCACGCACCCAGTCGCGACCTGACGTGGCGGCATACCCCTCGTTGAAGATGAGGTAGACGACCTCGAGGACCGACGCGAGACGTGTTGCCAGCTCGGCGCCCGACGGCACCTCGATGGTGATGCCGTCCTGGCTCAGGGTCTTCTTCGCCCGCGAGATGCGCTGGGCGATGGTCGGCTCGGTGGTGAGGAAGGCACGGGCGATCTCGCGCGTCGTCAGGCCACCGATCATCCTCAGCGTCAAGGAGATTCGCGCCTGGGCGGTCAGGGCGGGATGGCACGCGGCGAAGACGAGGCCGAGGACGTCGTCGTCGATGTCCTCGAGCGCGGCGTCGAAGTCGCCCTCGGCCAGCTCGGCCACGCGCAGCTCCTCCATGTGTCCCACCTGCTGCAGCTTGCTCGCGAGGTTGACGTCGCGCCGGATGCGGTCGATGGCCCGCCGCCTCGCGGTCGCCGTCAGCCAGGCACCCGGCTTCGTCGGGATGCCGTCGCGGGGCCACTGCTCGAGCGCCTGCACGAACGCGTCCTGCGCGAGGTCCTCGGCGAGCCCGACGTCGCCGACGACGCGGGCGACGACGGCCGTCACCTTGGCGGCCTCCATGCGCCACACGGCCTCGAGAGTGCGCTGGACGTCGTCGTGCGATGCCCGGGTGGCCTGTGACGTGGTCTCGTCGGTCTGGTCGGCGGTGGATGACACCCCGACACTGTGGCACGAACCGGTGTCGGTTCAGCCCTGGGCGGCGTTGCGAGCGGCCTCGGCGCGCATCTGCTCCTCGCGCTCGCGCAGCTCGGGTGAGAAGGCGTCGCCGAAGTCCTCGGCGGCGAACACCTGGCGCAGCTCGAGTGCCTGACCGGGGTCGGGGGCGCACGACACCGGCCACTTCCGGAGCCACTCGAGCGCCTCCTCGCGGGAGCTGACATCGATGATCGAGAAGCCGGCGACGAGCTCCTTCGCCTCGGCGAACGGCCCGTCGGTGACGACCCAGTCGCCGTCCTCGTACGTGACGCGCGCACCCTTGGCGGTCGGGTGGAGCCCCTGCCCGTCGACGAAGACGCCGGCCTTGAGCATCTCCTCGTTGTAGGCCTGCATGTCGGCGAACTGCTGCTCGGTGCCGGTCGTGCCCTGCTCGGTCTCGGGGGTGCTGTGGACGATGATCATGAAGCGCATGGCGGTCTCCTCCTGCGGTCGGTGCACGGTCGTCGGACCCTGCTCACCTCTACGTCGAACGCGTCGGACGCTTCTCGACACGAGACCCGAGAATCCTTCGGCGACGGCTCAGTGGCGGTCCGGTCGTCCGATGCTGGCACGGACGCGGCCGGCGAGGGCGCGGTAGAAGTCGGCGTTCGCGAGATAGCGGTAGTGGTCGGTCGCGAGGCTGCCCGCCGCGAAGAACGCCGAGTCGTCGACGCCCTCGACGATGCCCTCCGCGCGGAAGCTCAGCAGGTCGGCGTGGTCCCACACGTTCCACCAGCCACCGAGGTGCTCGCGAGGGGGGCGTGCCGCCGGGCCGGGTCCGCGGTCGGGCGCGCTCTCGAGGAAGAGCCCGAGCTCCTCGAAGAGGCCGACCTGCGACGCAGCCGCGCACCAGTAGTCGATGCGGATCCCCCGGTGCTCCGGCATCCGGGGCAGGAAGTGGGTGACGAGGTCGTAGACGATCTGCCCGCCCATGCTGTGGGTGAGCACGACGAGCGGCTCGTCCCGGCTCTCGGCAGCGAAGGCCGCCGCGTCGAGGCCGGCGAGGACACGTTCGACGATCGGTCCCGGAGCCTCGGCACTGCCTCGCGTCGAGACGTAGGTCAGGACGTCGCCGAGGAAGACCGGTACGAAGTCCTCGAGCGGCCGGCGCAGCGACGTGGCCGCCCCGCGCAGCCGACGGATGCGTCGCGGCTCGGGGATGACGTCGTCGACGAGCTCGTCGGCTGCCTCCGCCACGGCGCCTGCAGCGTGCTCGGCCGCCTCCGGCAGGTCGAGCGGGCGCGAGACCAGGGACCGGCCGCCGAACGCGAAGTGGGCGCCGAGGTCGCCCCAGTAGATCCGCATGATCGGCACCCCGGTGGGGTCGTCCGAGACGGCAGGCGCGACGTGCTCGCGCAGGTGCGCCTCGATCGTGGGCCACGGGACCTCGCCGAAGGCCCGCGTCGCCCGCGCGAGGGTGGGGTCCTCGTCGCGGACCGCGACGCCGTGGACGAAGACGATCGGCACGCGAGGGCCCGTCGTCCGGGTCTAGAGCTCGAGCCGCGCGGTCGCGGCCGACTCGACGCCGTCGCGGAAGGCGACGCCTGCCCGCGCCGCCTGCGCGACGGCCTCGAGCACCGGGACGAGGCCGTCGTCGTCGACGTGGCCGGTGACCTCGTCGGCGACGGCCTTGACCTGGTCGGGGGCGTTGCCCATGGCGACGCCCCACGCGGCCCAGTGCAACATCTCGAGGTCGTTGCGCTGGTCGCCGCACGCGACGGTGTGGATCGGCTCGACGCGCAGCTGGCGACGGACGAGCTCGAGCGCACTCGCCTTGGACACGCCCTCCGGGTTGATGTCGAGCCACGCGGACCAGCCGACGGCATACGACACCCCGTGCAGACCGGCTCGCTCGACCATCTCCATGAACTCCTCGGCCGTGGCCTCGGGCTGGCGCAGGGTGACGCGCGTGACGGGGTGGGCGATGAGCTCGTCCCAGTCGACCTCGCGCGACTCACCCATCAGCTCGCCGTCGGGGAAGTGCTTGCTCACCTTGAAGCCGACGCCGGGCTCCTCGACGGCGATGAGCGCGTCGGGGAGGGCGACGCGCATCTTCTCGAGCACCGCCTGGGGGTCGAAGGTCACCATGTCGATGATCGAGTAGCCCTCTGCCGCAGACGGGTCGAGGCGGAGCGTCAGCGCACCGTTGGAGCAGATGGCGTAGCCCTGGCGCAGACCGAGAGCCTCGAGGATCGGCGTCGTCGCGATGATCGACCGGCCCGTCGCGATGACGACGGCGACGTCGTCGGGCAGGGCCTGGACGGCGTCGCGGACGCGGTCGGAGAGCTCGCCCATGTGGTTGAGAGTCGTGCCGTCGAGGTCGAGGGCGAGCAGTCGCTGTGCCATGCGCTCACCGTATCGCCCGGCCCGAGTCGCCCATGCAGGCCCGGACACCCGTCACCCGCGCGCCGCGCATCCGTCACCGCCCCGTCGCCCGAATGTCGCCAGGTCACTGCTCCCCACACGGCGCACCGGCACGGGCGCGGCCCGCAGAGGGCGGCGCGACCCGCGGCCTCAGGCGAGGCGACCGAGCGCGTCCTCGATGCCGCGGTGGAGCGTCGGGTAGGCGTAGATCATCGAGCGGAGCCGCTCGATCGGGACCTCGCCGTGCACGGCGACGGCGAGCGCGCCGAGCACCTCTCCCCCGGCCGGACCCATCGTCGTGGCGCCGACGAGGACGCCGCGGTCGGCGTCGGCGACGACCTTGATGAGACCGTCCGCCTTGGCGATCCAGCCGCGGGTCGTCTCGCCGAGCGGGGTCACGCCCACCTGGACGTTCGCGAGCTTCTCGCGAGCCTGGGCCTCCGTCATCCCGACGGCACCGACCTCGGGATCGGTGAACGTCACGCGCGGGAGGGCGGCATACTCCGCCGGTGGGCCGTCGTCGCCGAGGACGTCACGGATGACGACACCCGCCTGGTACATCGAGACGTGCGTGAAGGCGCCCTTGCCGGTGATGTCGCCGACGGCCCAGACGCCGTCGGCGACGCGGCAGCGGTCGTCGACGGGCGCAGTGCGCGAGTCCTTGGCGACGCCGACCGTGTCGAGCCCGACGGCGGCGGGGCCGGCGCGGCGGCCGGTCGCGACGAGGAGCTTCTCAGCCGCCAGCGTCGAGCCGTCGGCGAGCGTGACCGTGAACGTCGAGCCGTCGTGGGTCACCTTCTCGGCGCCGACACCCACGCGGACGGTGATGCCGTCCGCCTCGAGCGCACTCTCGAGGTGGTCGGAGGCCTCCGGCTCCTCGAGCGCGAGGATGCGGTCGGCAGCCTCGACGACCGTCACGTCGACGCCGAATCGGGCCATGACCTGGCTCAGCTCGCAGCCGATGGCGCCGCCGCCGAGCACGACGATCGACCCGGGCAGCTCGGTGGCCTCGACGATGTCGTGGTTGGTCCAGTAGGGCGTGTCCGCGAGGCCGTCGACGGGTGGGATCGCAGCCGTCGTGCCGGTGTTGACGACGATGCCCGTCGTCGCCGTGTAGGCGGTGCCGTCGACGTCGACGCGTCCCGGCCCCGCGATGCGGGCCGTGCCGCGGACGAAGGTCGCGCCCTTGCCGGTGAGTCGCTCGACGGCGACCCTGTCGTCCCAGTCGTCGGTGGCCTCCTCGCGGATGCGCGTGGCGACGACCGACCAGTCGGGCACGACGTCGCCGACCGACCCGGCCAGCCCGTCGACACGACGGGCCTCGGCGAGCGCGTCAGCGGCGCGGATCATCATCTTCGACGGGATGCAGCCCCAGTAGGGGCACTCGCCCCCCACGAGTCTGCGGTCGACACCGAGCACGCGCAGGCCGCGCTCGGCAAGGCTCCCGGCGACGTGCTCACCGCCCGGTCCGAGCCCGATGACGATGACGTCGAAGGTGTGGTCGGTGTCGGTGGCCATGCCACAGCCTTACCCGCTCGGGCCCCGCTGGGAAGAGGCGGCCGCCTGCCGTCCGCCCGGCCCGTGGCGAACGCGGCGCGCTGCCGGCCGGTCAGCGGTCGTGACCGACCGCCCCGTCGACGACCCGCAAGCCGCTGCGCGGCGTGGACGGGTAGCCGGTGTCGAAGTGCATGTAGTCGTGCCACGAGTCGTTGCCCGACCAGTACCACCCGAACGAGGTGACGACCGTCCAGGCCACGCCGCCGTAGCGGATCGTCCCCGGGGTCGAGGCCGAGGGCGGCGGGTTGGGGTCCCAGCTGCCGGTGTGTGGGTTGACGTAGGGGTTCTGGACGGGGTTGAAGTCGAGGGCGCGACCCCAGGCGTGGGGCGAGTACGCGTTGCTGGAGTTGGCCTCGGACGGCTTGCGGCAGTTCATGGCGGTCGAGGCGTTGGCCTTCGAGGCGAGCCACTCCCAGCCGCCCCAGTTCTCGATGCCCTCGACCCGGTGCAGGGGGAAGCGCTTGGCGTAGAGGGCGTCGAAGATCTTGGCCGTGCTGCGGGCGACGTCGGCGTTGACGACCACGTAGCCACGGTGGACCTTGCCGTCGAGACCCCAGTAGGGCACGTCGACGCGGCGGAAGGTCGAGCGTCCGCCGGGGCAGTCTCCCGCACGCCACACACCGGCCACGGTGATGGCCGACCACTGCGCATCGGTCAGGGTGCGGATGACCGACGGCGCGTAGGCCGCGGTGGGTGGGGCGGCCGGCGTGCCGGAGCTGGTGAAGCCGTAGGGGGCAGCGAGCACGGTCGCGGTGGCCGCGCTCGTGCGGGTCGTCGTCGTGTAGCCGGACCGGCGCCCCGTCACCGTCACGGTGATGCGCTTGCCGAGGTCGGCGGTGGTCAGCCGGTAGCTCCACCCGGTCGCGCCGGTGATGGCGGCGCCGTTGCGCCGCCACTGGACACTGAGCGTCGCCGCGGGCGACCAGGCGCCGGCCGTGGCTCGCTGCACCCACCCCACGCGGGTGAGCTGGGCCGAGATCTTCGGGGTCGGCGCCGCCGTGAAGGGCTGGGTCACCGTCCGCGCCGTGCTGGTGCGAGAGACGGTGAGGTAGCCCGTCCGGCGCCCCGTGACCGTGACGGAGAGGGACCTGCCGAGGTAGCCCGAGGGGATCACGTAGGACGCGCCGGTCGCTCCCGTGATCGCCACGCCGCCGACCCGCCACTGGTAGCTCAGCACGGCCGACGGTGACCACGTGCCCGGGGCCGCCCGGACGGTCGAGCCGATCTGCACGACGCCGCCGATCGTCGGCGTCGGCGAGGCGGTGAAGAGGCCGTAGTCGACGGCGGCCGTGGCCGCGGAGGTCCGCGTCACCGGCACGTAGCCGGGGCGGCCGCCCCGCACCTGGACCGACATCTGCCTGGTCCGGTCGGCGGCCTGCAGCACGTACGTGCGGGCGGTCGCTCCGGCGATCGCGACCCCGCCGGCCCGCCACTGGTAGGTCAGCGTGGCACTCGGCGACCAGGCCCCCGGGTCGGCCGTGAGCACCCGACCCACACGGAGCGTGCCGCTGATCGTCGGAGTGGGTGACGTGGTGAAGGTGGCGGACCCGACAGGGAGCGTGACGGCGCTGGTCGCAGAGCGGGTCGCGTAGCCGTCGCGGACGGCTGTGACCCGCAGGGACAGGACGGCGGTGACCTGCTCGGCGCGCGGCGTGAACGTCAGGGAGGTGGCTCCCGTGACCGGGCTTCCGTCGGCGAGCCAGGCGTAGGTCAGCGTGGCGGCCGGGTCCCACGTCCCGGCGCTCCCCGACAGCACGGCATCGACCCGCGGCGTCCCCGTGATGAGCGGCGTGCCGACCGGTGCGATGACGCCGGGCGTGACGGGACCGACGGTGGCCGTGGCCATCTCGTCCGGCCGGCCGTCCTGCCGGCCGGTCGCCGTCACGGTGAGCATGGCGCCGACGAGGTCGGGCGTCAGCGGGAGTCGGGCAGCGTCGGCGCCCGTGAGCGGCACGCCGTCGGCGGACCACGCGTACATCATGACGTCGCCGACGGCGAAGTCGGCCGGCTCGGCCGTCAGGTCTCCCCCGACCTGCGCCGCGCCGACCACCGTGACCGTGGGCGGCGACTGCTCGAGGCCGAGCGAATCCGGACGCTCGAGGGCCGTGGCGCCGCCGGACACGGTCAGGACCGCCACGAGGGCACAGAGGGCCACGAGGGCAGCCCGGACGACGGGGGCCCGCTGCCCGACACGCCCTCGCATCGACCGACCGGTCCCACGCGGTCGTGTGCGGCGGGCCCGGACCCGGGCGATCTCGTCGTCGCGCTCCGGCTGGGATCCACGCATCGCGCACTCCTCATCCCCTGTCACGCGGCACGGGGGCCGCGGCGCGCTCTCGACGAGACCGACTGAGGCGCACCCTAGGGGCGCACGCTGCCTGCCCGAGCTCGCGTTGCGCTCCTCGTGTCTGCTCGCAACCGTGCGCCTCCGAGGCGGTATGCCGTGCGCCGCGGTCGCCCTCGGCGGCCAGGGTCGGCACGTGGCACAGGGAAACACCGATCCCGTGCTGCTCTTCTGGGCGACCAGGGCCTCGCCTGGCGAGGGGCGAGGCGGGCCCGGACCGGCTCCTGCGCTGCGAGGACGCTGCCGATGACGAGGACCATGGCGACGAGGTGCACCGGACCGAAGCGCTCACCGAGGAGCGCGACGCCGAGCAGGACGCCGACCACCGGGTTGACGAGGCCGATGATCGAGGCGGAGGTCGGGCCGAGGATCGCCAGACCGCGGAACCACAGGACGTAGGCGACGCCGCTGCCGAGAAGACCGAGGAAGACGAGCGCCCCCACGGCCGGCAGGTCGAGGGCCGGCGGCGCGCCCTCGACGACGAGCCCGATCGGCAGGAGCACGAGGCCACCCGCGACGAGCTGCCACGACGTCATGGTGACGACGTCGTCGGTGGGCGCCCACTTCCTCGTGAGGACGAAGCCGCACGACGACAGCACGACGGCGAGGAGCCCGGCCCCGAGGCCGACCGGGTCGAGAGGTTGGTCGAGGCCGTTCTGGAGCACGAGCATCGCGACCCCGACGAGGCCGACCAGCCCGGCCGCCACCGAGACCCGGGCAGGTCGCTGGTCCAGGAGCAACCACGAGACACCCATCGTCACCATGGGAGCGGTGGCGACGAGCGTGGTGCCGAGGCCGCTCGGGAGGCGGTAGGCCGCGAAGAAGAGGAGCGCGTAGAAGAGCCCGATGTTGAGCGAGCCGAGGACGAGCGAGCGCCACCACCAGTCGCCCCGAGGCAGGCGCCGGAGCCACAGGAGCATGAGCAGGCCGACGGGTAGGGCCCGCACGGTGGCGGCGAAGAGCGGACGGCCGGGTGGGAGCCACTGCTGCGTGACGGCATACGTGGATCCCCAGATGGCGGCGGGGAGCGCCGTCAGCGCGACGTTCGTCCAGCTCGCTCGATTGCCTTCCATGGAAGATAAAATACCTTCCGGAGAAGATATATTCCACCCATGGAGCACCACGAGGACCACGCCCAGCACGTCGTCGACCAGTGGGCCGCCGTCCGCCCCGAGCTCGACGTCACCCCGGTGCTCGTCATCGGCCGGCTGCACCGCGTCGCCCTGGCCCTGACGACCGAGCTCGTCAAGGTCTACAACGCGCACGGTCTCGGCGAGGGCGACTTCGACGTGCTCGCCACCCTGCGCCGCACCGGTGAGCCGCACGAGCTGACCCCGACCGAGCTGATGGACCAGACGATGGTGACCTCGGGCGCGGTGACCAAGCGGCTCGACCGGCTCGAGGGCGCCGGGCTCGTCGAGCGCCGTGTCGCAGGCGGCGACCGCCGCAGCCGCATCGTCGTGCTCACCGAGAAGGGGCGCGAGCGCATCGATCGCGCGGCGCCCGAGCACTTCGCCAACGAGGCGCGCCTGCTCGAGCCACTCAGCGCGTCGGAGCGCGCCACCCTCGCTCGCCTGCTCGGCAAGCTCGGCGCCTCGCTCGGGGTCTGACGCGGCGTCTGACCCGAGGCCGGATGCCGTGGACGGACGGACGCGCCCGGCCGCCGCGGCCTACGCTCCGATTCCATGACCGTCACGTCGCTGGTGCTGCTCGGCGTCGCCGCGCTGCTCATCGGCTTCGCCAAGACGGCCATCGGTGGGGTCGCGAGCATCTCCATCGCGATCTTCGCCTTCGTGCTTCCGACGAAGGAGTCGACGGCGGCGATCCTGCTGCTGCTCCTCATCGGTGACGTCGTCGCCGTCTGGCACTACCGCCGCGACGCCGACACCGGCCTGCTCAAGCGGCTCATCCCGGCCGTGCTGCCCGGACTCGCCCTCGGCGCCCTCTTCCTCTCGTGGGTCGACGACACGACGCTGCGTCGCGCCATCGGCGGCCTCCTCCTCGTCCTCGCGGCGCTCCAGCTCGTCCTCACGTGGCGCTCCCCCGACACGGCCCGGGTCGGCTCCTCGCGCGCCGCCGCGCTCGGCACGGGGGCGGCCGCGGGCTTCGCGACGATGACGGCGAACGCTGCCGGCCCGGTCATGACGCTCTACCTCGTCGCGCAGGGCGTCGAGAAGCGCCGCTTCCTCGGCACCGGAGCGCTCTTCTTCTTCGGCGTCAACCTCTGCAAGCTGCCCTTCAGCATCGGACTCGGCCTCTTCAGCGTGGAGACCCTTTGGCGCACAGTCCTGCTCGCTCCGCTCGTGCTCGTCGGCACCTGGCTGGGGCTGCACACGGCACGGCGCCTCAGCCAGACCCGCTTCGACCAGCTCGTGCTCGCCGCGACCATCGTCTCGGCACTCGCGCTCGTCGTCCGCTGAGGCTCATCGACGTTCACCGCGGTTCGCCGCCTAGGGTGCTCGTCATGAGCCGCGCCGCCGACGACCTCGATCTCATCCGCGCCTCCCGACAGGCCTGGGGAGGTCTCGAGACGCTCCACGTGCTCGGCTACTTCGCCGACGACGTGCGCGACGCCTATGTCGCCCTCGGCCTGCACCCGCGCCTCAGCTACTTCGCCGCACGGTCGGCCGCCTTCGGTGCGGTCGGGCCCGAGGTCCCGACCGCGACGTTCTACGTCTTCGCACCGTGGCTGCACGCCAAGGCCCTGCCCGCGTCGTGGGCTGCTGCGAGCCCCGAGCAGGTGCAGCAGGCCCGTCGCGACGGCATGACCGTCGTGCTCGACCGCGTCGTCGGCGACACCGACGTCACCGAGCTGCTCGACCTCGCCCGTACCGTCTGCGCGGGCCTCACGGCCCCCGGCCGCCCGTTGTATGCCGCCCACGCCGGGCTCGAATGGCCGGACGAGCCGCGCCTCGCGCTCTGGCACGCCGCGACCCTCATCCGCGAGCACCGCGGGGACGGCCACGTGGCAGCGCTGCTCCGCGCCGGGCTCGACCCGGTCGAGTCGATCGTCATCGGCGGCCTCTTCTCCGGCAACACCGGATTCATGCGGTCGAGCCGCGGCTGGTCGGACGACGAGTGGGCGGCCGGCGTCGCGCGGCTCACCGAGCGGGGGCTCGTCGACGGCGACGCGCTCACGGAGGAGGGGCTCGCGTTCCGCAAGGACCTCGAGCGCGAGACGGACCGGATGGCCCTCGAGGGCTGGGCGCACCTGGGGCTCGAGGGCACGCGAAGGGTCGCCGAGCTGGCCGCGCCGCTGCGGGCGGCCGCGCTCGGCAGCGGCATCCTCCCCGACTGGATCAGCTCTCGCGGCTGACCTCCCCCACCGCGGTTCGAGGTGATCCTGCGACGCACGTCGGTGTCCGGATCACCTCGAACGAGCCTGTGCCCCCGCGGGTTCGAGCCGACCGTCAGGGGGTGAAGGCGTCGCGAAAGCCTTGCAGCGCTTGCTCGTCGTCGCCCGACGCGAAGCCCTCGAGACCGACCGGACCGGAGTAGCCCATCTCGACGAGGGCCCGCGCGATGGCCGGATAGGCGATCTCGCCGGTGCCGGGCTCCCGACGGCCGGGCACGTCGGCCACCTGGATCTCGCCGATGTGCGGCAGGGCCCGGCGGCAGAGCTCGATGAGGTTCCCCTCGCCGATCTGGGCGTGGTAGAGGTCGAGCATCAGCTTGAGGTGCGGGCTGTCGACGGCCGCGACGAGGGCGAGGCAGTCGGCGGCGGTCGCGAAGGGCACGCCGGGGTGGTCGACCGCGGTGTTGAGGTTCTCGAGCACGAACATGACCCCCTCGCGCTGCCCCAGCTCGGCGAGGCGCCCGAGCGTGCGCTGGGCCGTCAGCCACATCGGGCCGGTCGCGACCGGCTCGGGCCGCACGGGCAGGCCGCGGTCGTCGAGGCCGGTGCCGTGGAGGTTGAGCCGCGGGATGCCGAGCCGCTGCGCCACCGGCACCGACTCGGCGGCGGTCGCGAGCAGCTCGTCCGCCCCCTCCGTGTCGCCGAGCCGGCCGCGGACGTAGCCCGTCATCGACGAGTAGACGACCCCCTCGTCACGCAGGGCGACGAGCTCGTCGACGTCGTGGCGCGTCCAGTCCCAGATCTCGACCTGGAAGCCGAGCGCGTGGATGCGGCGCACGCGCTCGGCGAAGGGCAGGTCGAGGTAGACCATCTCGGCGCTCACCGCGAGCGGGAACGGGCTCGCCATCAGGCACCCACTCCGGTCGCCACGCGGTCGGCGTCGCGGACCGTCACGGTGCCACCGGTCTCGACGGCCTCGATGCAGGCGAGTGCGATCCGCAGCGCGGCACGGGCGTCCTCACCACCGACCTGCGTGGGCCCACCGGTGCGAGCCGCGGCGCAGAAGGCGGCGAGCTCGGCGGCATACGCGTCGGTGAAGAGGTCGGTGTCGGCGCGGGCCGTCGGGCTCGCCACCCCGGCCGCGCTCCAGTGCGCCGTGCGGAGGTGGGCCGGGCTGCCGGCGGTGACCATGCCGGCCGAGCCGAAGACCTCGGCGCGCACGTCATAGCCGTAGGCGGCCGAGAAGCTCGCCTCGGCGACGGCGATCGCGCCGTTGTCGTAGCGGATGGTCACGACGGCGGTGTCGAGCAGGCCCGCGTCCTTGAAGTCGGGTGCGACGAGGGCGTCGGCCATGACGGAGACCTCGACGGCTGTCGCGCCGGCGTTGAACCAGTTGAGCGCGTCGAAGTCGTGGATCAGCGTCTGGGTGAAGATCGTCCACGGCGGCACGCCGGCCGGGTCGGCGAGGTCGGGGTCGCGGGTGAGCGAGCGGAGCAGCTGGGGCGTCCCGATGCCCCCGGCGGCGACCGTCTCGTGGGCGGCGGCGAAGTCGCGGGCGAAGCGACGGTTGAAGCCCACCTGCAGGGGTGTGCCGGCAGCTCGGGCCGCGGCGACGGCGCGGTCGGCGTCGGCGAGGGTCATCGCCATCGGCTTCTCGACGAAGACGGCCTTGCCGGCCTCCGCAGCCGCGACGACGAGGTCGGCGTGCGCGGTGCTGGCGCACGTGATGGCGACGGCCTCGACCCGTGGGTCGTCGATGAGGGCCTGCGGGTCGGTGAGCCAGTCGACGCCGAGCTCCTCGCCGAGCCGCTCGGCCGCGGCCGCCCGGGGGTCGGCGACGGCGACGAGCTCGGCCTCCCCGAGCCTCCGAGCCAGTGTCGTGGCGTGGTGGGTGCCGATGCGGCCGGCTCCGATGAGACCGATCCGGACCGGGTCGATGCGCGTCATGGGCTGCTCCTTCGCAGATGGTGACTAGAGCGCTCTAGTTCGTGACTCATTGAAGCGCCCCACCGCCACGCCGGTCAAGGGCTGGCCGACATTCATGGAGCGCTCTAGAGTCGCGACGTGGGCAGCGAGAGAGTCACGATGGAGCACGTCGCCGCACGTGCGGGCGTCTCGCGCGCCCTCGTCTCGATCGTCTTCCGCGGTGTCGCCGGCGCGTCCGAGGCGACCCGCGAGCGCGTCCTCGCCGCCGCACGCGAGCTCGACTACCGCCCGGACACCCGCGCCAGCCGTCTCGGCAGCAGCCGCACCCGCACGCTCGGCGTGACGTTCGCCGTCGGTCACGCCTTCCACGGCGACCTGCTGGAGAGCCTCTACACGCACGCCGACGCGGCGGCCTACGAGCTCGTCCTGAGCGGCGTCACGCCGTCGCGCTCGGAGGCGGCCGCGGTCGAGACCCTGCTCGCCGAGCGGTGCGAGGGCATCATCCTGCTCGGCAGCAGCCAGGAGACGGCGCAGCTCGAGCGACTCGCCGCACACCTTCCGGTCGTCAGCGTCCTGCGGCCCGTCCCCGGTGGCGGGGTCGGCGTCGTGCGCACCGACGACGCCGCCGGGCTGCGCCTGTCGGTCGAGCACCTCCGTGGCCTCGGCCACCGCCGGGTCGCCTTGCTCGACGGCGGTCGCACCGCGGGCGCGGCCGAGCGGCGACGCGGCTACCGCACGGCGATGCGCCGCTCGCCGGCCCTGACCGAGATGATCCTGCCCGGCGGCGTCACCGAGCTCGAGGGTGCCGAGGCGGCCCGCGCCTTCCTCCGGCTCGGCGCGCGCGAACGACCCACGGCCGTCGCGGCCTTCAACGACCGCTGCGCGATCGGCTTCGTCGACGTGGTGCGGCAGGCCGGGCTCCACGTGCCCGGCGACGTGTCCGTCGTCGGCTTCGACGACATCACCGAGGCCGGCTACCCGCACGTGGCCCTGACGACGGTGCGCCAGGACGCCGAGCGGCTCGGTGCCGAGACCGTGCGCACCCTCGCCGACCGGCTCGACGGCGGGTCCCCGGACGGGGGTTCGGGCACGACACCGCCCGCCCCGGTGGTCATCGAGCCCGAAATGGTCGTGCGTGCCAGCACGGCTCCGGCCACGCGCCGCGGCGTGCGCTCGTGAAGCCGCACCACGTGCTCGGCCGTGACGTCGGGACGGACGTGCGCGTGCAGTTCACGAGCCTCCGGGGCCGGGTCGTGCGGTCGTTGGCCCTCGGGGGCGACGCGCCCCGCACGACGCCGCTCGTCGTCGTCCTCCCCGGGCTCGGTCTGCCGTTCTACACGATCCCGACCGCGCGAGCCCTCGTCGCCCGCGGCCTGGCCTGCACGGTGCTCGACCTGCCCGGCTCCGGCTCCGACCTGCCACGTCCGACGAGCCCCTCGATCCACGCCACGGGCCTCACCGCGGCGCGCTGGATCGAGGCCCAGGCCGCCGGGCACCCCGTCGTCGTGCTCGGCCACTCGACGGGCGGGCAAGCAGCGCTGACCGCCGCCCTCGCCCTCAGTGCCCGCCGCCGGGACTTCTCGCTCGTGCTCGCCGGGACGACCTTCGCCCCCGAGCAACGCCGCCTGCACCGTCTGGCCCGGGCCACCCCCTTCGCCTACCGCGACGACCGCCTCGACCAGGTCGACGCGATGGAGCTCTACCGGGGTCGCACCGGCATCATCACGATGCTCCAGTCGGGGATCCACGACGCCCCCGAGGAGCGGATCGCGCACCTGCCCGTGCCCGTGACGGTGACCGCGGGGGTGCACGACGCCTTCGTGCCGGTCACGTGGCTCGACCAGCTCGCCTCGTCCGCCCACAGCGCGCCGAGCGTGCGCACGTCGCTGCTCGGCGGCTCGCACAACAACCTCTTCACGCACCCGGAGGAGATCGCCGGGCTCGTCGTGCGGGCGGCCGCCGACGCGGCGGCCGCGGCCGCCGTCTGAGCCGTCCGGACTGGCAGGGTGGACCCATGCCGACCTACCTGTCCGATGACGGCACCGAGCTCGCCTACCGCACCGAGGGCACCGGCGACCCGCTCGTCGTCTGGCCCGGCGGCCCCGCCCGTGACGCGGCATACCTCGGGGACCTCGGCGGACTCGCGCGAGTGGCCGGGCGCACGCTCGTCGTCCCGGACCCGCGCGGCACCGGCGCCTCCCCGGAGCCGGCCGACCCGACGGCATACGGCCCGTCGCAGCTCGCCGACGACCTCGACGCGCTCCGCGCCCACCTCGGGCTCGAGCGCTTCGACCTCCTCGGCCATTCCGCCGGGGCATCCGTGTGCCTGCTGTACGCCGCACGCCACCCTGCACGCGTCGGTCGCCTCGTGCTCGTCGCCCCCGGCACCTCGGCGGTGGGCCTCGACATCAGCGACGACGACTGGGAGGAGCGCGTCGCGCTGCGCTCCGGCGAGCCGTGGTTCGCGGCGGCCAGGGTCGCTCTCGACTCCGACGACGACTCCCCGGCGACGCGGCAGGCGATGTCACCCTTCCTCTACGGGCGGTGGACCGAGGCCGCACGGCGGCACGCCGCGACGGACGAGGCCCAGCGCAACCGCGGGGGCACCCTGGCCTTCCGCGCCGAGGCCGTCGACACGGCCACGACGCGGGCGGCACTCGGGTCACTGACCGCCCCGGTGCGCGTCATCGTCGGCGAGCTCGACCTCATGCCGGGCCCGGAGCTCGGCGCGGAGCTCGCCGCGCTCTTCGTCGACGGCCGCTCCGTCGTGCAGCCCGGCGCCGGCCACTTCCCCTGGGTCGACGACCCGGGCCGCTTCGCGCGCCTGGTGTCGGCCGCACTGGAGGACTGAGGAGCGTCAGCCCGGGACGGGGTCGCGGCCCTGCCACGTGCAGACGCACGCCTCGTTGCCCTCGGGGTCGGCGAGGATCCAGAAGGCCGGGGCCCTCGAGTCGGACACGAGGTGCCCGCCGGCGGCCAGTGCCCGCTCGATGCGTCCGGGCGCCTCGTCGTGGGCGACGGTGACGTCGAGGTGGATCCGGTTGCGCTGCGGCCGAGGCTCGTCCATCTGCTGGAACCACACGGCCGGGCCGAGGCGGAGCGGGTCCTGCACGTCGTCGCGGGCGATGACGTCCCACCCGAGGACGGCGTCCCAGAAGGGCCGGACGGCGTCGATGTCCATGGCGTCGATGGCGATCTCGACGACCGTGAGGGTCCCCGGTTGCGAGGTCAGCCCCATCTCGGCGACCACGGAGTCGACGGCCCGGCCGACCGCGATGTCGGCGTCGCTGACGCCACCGGCCGGCTCGGTCGACACGGCCAGGTGCACGAGGATGCCCCGGACGTCGAGGTCGGGCTGCCGGCCCAGGGGCGTCGCCACGGCGCCGACCCGCGCGACGAAGTCGAAGGCCGTGGCGACGTCGGGCGCCCGCACCGTGAGGTGCATCCGCTGGAGCAGGAACCGCCACGTGGGGAGGGCGTCGGACGCCGCCTGTCGGGTCAGCTTGTCGGCCATGACCCGACCGTAGTCCGCTGCGCCGACGCCCGGTCCCTCACGGCTCGCGTATGCCGCCGCGCCGGGTCGTCGGGTCACCGCGCGGCGCCGTCGTGCCGCGGACCACGAGCTGCGGCTCCAGGACGAGCTCGACGGGCTCGGTGCGCCCCTCGTCGAGGCGCTGCGTCGCCGCCTCGACCGCGGCCGTCGCCATCGCCTCGGGAATCTGGCTGACGCTCGTCAGGTCGACGGTCGCGAGCCGGGCGATGAGGCTGTCGTCGTAGCCGACGACCGAGACGTCCCCCGGCACGTCGACACCGTCGCGCCGCAGGCGGTCGAGGAGGCCGAGCGCGGCCCGGTCGTTGAACGCGACGACGGCGGACGGCATACGCACGCGGCCACGTCGGGCCGCCCGATCGTCGGCGGGCTCCGGTTCACGGCCCTTCGACGGTTCAGAGGGGAGGTGGAGGGCTGCGGCGGCGCGGGCGCCGGACTCCTCGTCTCCCCCGCCGTCGACGACGACGGCCGCGTCCGCGAGACCGAGGCGTTTCATGGCGCTGCGGTAGCCCTGTCGGCGCAGCGTGGCGATCGGCCCGCGCGGCCCGTCGACGAAGGCGATGTCGCGGTGACCCAGCCCGACGAGGTGCTCGACGGCGAGGCCGACGCCGACGTCGTCGGCCGCGCGCACGACGTCGACGCCGGCCGCCTGCGCCCGGCGGCCGATGGCCACGACGTGGTGCTCCTCGGCCAGCGCCGCGAGCTCGGCGTCGGGCAGCCGGGGACCGAGCAGCAGCAAGGCCTCGCAGCGGAAGTCGAGGAGCGACTCGACGGCGCGGCGCTCGTCGCGGGTGCGTGTCAGCGGGCTGACGACGATGTCGTAGCCGCGCTCGTCGGCGGCGGTCTGGAGGTCCTCGAGCAGCTCGGCGTGGAAGGTGCTGCTGACGTCCATCGTCACGCCGAGGAGCTGGGTGCGCCGCCGGGCGAGGAGGCTCGCGGTGCGGTCGGCGCGGTAGCCGAGCTCGCGGGCGGCGTCGAGGACGGCCTCGCGCGTCGCGGCACCCGGCCCCGGGCGTCCACGCAGGACGAGGGACGCCGAGGCGGTGCTGACGCCGGCCCGGGAGGCGACGTCCTCGAGGCGGGGGCGCGCGGGGCGGGACGGCATACGGCTCCTTCGGGTGGCGGCTCGGGTGGCGGCGTCGGTGGCGGCGTCGGGAGGGACTCAGGACAGATTGTCAGAACAAAGTGTTGACAGGCGTGGGCGGCGCTCCGCACACTGGAGCCATCGTAACTTAAAGCGCTTTAAAACGCTCGTTGCGCAACCCTGACCGAGATGTCCAGAGAGGTACATCCCATGACGCAGTCACCCATCGGCGTCGCCGTCATCGGCGCCGGCATGGCGGGACGGGCGCACTGCGCCGGCTACCGCACCGCCCCCACGCTCTTCGACCCGCCGCTGCCGCCCATCCGGTATGCCGCCGTCGTCGACGCGAACGAAGCCGTCGCCAAGGACGCTGCCGCCCGCTACGGCTACGAACGCCACGGCACCGACTGGCGCGAGCTGCTGACGGCCGACGACGTCCAGGTCGTCAGCGTCGTCGTCGCCAACCACCTGCACCGCGAGATCGTCGAGGCCCTCCTCGACGCCGGCAAGCACGTGCTCTGCGAGAAGCCGATCGCCGCGAGCATCGACGACGCCCGCGCCATGATCGCCGCCGCCGAGAAGCACCCGGACCTCACGACCGGCACGGCTTTCGTCTACCGTCGCCAGCCCGCCGTCGCCGCGATCCGCGACCTGCTGCACGACGAGCTCGGCGAGGTGAGCCACTTCAACGGCCGCTACTGGTGCGACTACGCCCGCAGCACCGAGACGCCGATGGCATGGCGCTACAAGGGCGGCCCGGGCACCGGTGCCCTCGCCGACATCGGCAGCCACCTCATCGACCTCGCCGAGTTCCTCTGCGGGCCGATGGACTCCGTGAGCGGCGCGACGTTCACTACGAAGGTCACGGAGCGCGCCGTGCCGCTCGGCACGACCTACGGCCACGCCCGGGCCGAGCTGTCCGACGTGCGCGAGCCGGTCGAGAACGACGACGTCGCGACCTTCACCGCGCACTTCGAGTCGGGCGCCGTCGGCACCTTCTCGATCTCGCGCATCGCGCCGGGCCACGCGAACTCGCTCGCCTTCGACCTCATGGCCGAGCACGGCGCCGCGAAGTGGGACATGGACCGACCCGCCGAGTTCTCCGTCATCCGCAAGCTGCGCGACGACGGCCTCGACGGCTACAACCAGGTGCTCGCCGGCCCGGCCCACCCCTACGTCAAGGGCGGCCTGCCGATGGACTTCCCCGGCGTCTCCTTCGGTGTCGGCGACCTCTTCGGCTACCAGTGCCGCGCCTTCCTCGAGCAGGTCGCCGGCATCGAGGGTCTGCCGCCCGTCGCGACCTTCGAGGACGGCCTGCGCGACCTCACCATCATCGATGCGGTCACCCGCTCAGCCGCGGCCGACGGATCGTCCGTCTCGCTCGCCTGACGCGCGCTCGAATCCCTCACCACCCCAGACACTTTCGAAAGGTACGACCATGCAGCTCGGCGCCTACAACGCCTGCCTCGGCGACAAGCCCCTCGGCGAGGCCCTCGACATGATCGCGAGCCTCGGACTCACGAGCGTCGAGATCAACTCCGGCGGCTTCCTGCCGCCCATCCACCTGCCCGTCGACGACCTCCGGGCGAGCGAGCAGGCCCGGCAGGACTACCTCGGCGAGTTCACCTCGCGCGGCCTGACCCTGACCGCCCTCAACTGCAACGGCAACCCGCTGCACCCGGCCGCCGGCTTCCCGCACTCTCAGGACCTCGTCGACTCGATCGAGCTCGCCGCGCTCCTCGGCGTCCCGCGCGTCATCACGATGTCCGGCGCTCCGGGCGGCGAGCCGGGCACCGATGTCCCCGTGTGGAACCCGCTCCCGTGGTGGAGCCCCTTCCTCGACGTGCAGGACCATCAGTGGAGCGTCGCCGTGCCCTACTGGAAGAACATCCAGGCCCGGGCCGCCGCGGCGGACGTCCGCGTCGCCATCGAGATGCACCCGGGCAACATCGTCTTCAACCCGCGCACCCTGCACCGCCTCGTCGAGGAGACCGGAGCGACCCACGTCGGTGCCGAGATGGACCCGAGCCACCTCTTCTGGCAGGGCATCGACCCCGTCCTCGCCGTGGCCGACCTCGGCGAGCTCGTCTTCGTCGCCGCGGCCAAGGACACGCGCATCAATGACGCCGCGAAGGTCAACGGCGTCATCGACGACTCCTTCTACCGCGTCGCCCAGGGCGAGCCCGGCTACCTGCCGCTGGGTGGCGGCACGACCCTGAGCGGCTGGCCCAAGAGCCCTTCCTGGGACTTCGTCGCCGTCGGCCGCGGGCACGACACGGCCTACTGGACCGAGTTCCTCCGCGCCCTGCACAAGGTCGACCCCGACATGCCCGTCAACATCGAGCACGAGGACCAGGAGCTCGACCAGCTCGAGGGGCTGCGCTTCGCCGCCAACACCCTCATCGAGGCCGCGAAGGGCATCTGACGCCGCGCCGCCACCCGGTTGAGGTAGGCGCGCCGCAGGTTCTGCGGCGGCGATACCTCAACCGGGCGGTCGGTCAGCGGCCCGTCAGTTCTGGCGGTCGCCGTTCCAGCTGATCTCCCAGGTCGTGTTGTCGCCGTGCTGCTGGGTCCAGAACGTCCGCCAGGAGGCCGACGTCGTGGGCTGGGGCAGCTTGGCGCCGAGGAGACCGCCGACCGTCGGGTCGCCGTCGGAGACGTGGATGCCGGTGATCTCGTTGTCGCCGTCGTTGTACGACGGGCCGCTCATCGAGTCGAACGTCGCGGACGCGTCGCGGCCTTCCGCCAGGAAGCGGACCGGCTTCGGAGCGCGACCCGGCCCGGCGGCATACGACCCCTCCTGCTCGCGGCCGTCGGCGAGGTTGAAGACGTAGCCGGAGTCGAGCGCGTTGCGCTGGGTGTGCAGGCCGTCGCCGGCGTCCTCGACGACGAGCAGGTCGTCCTTCGTCGCGAAGGTGATGTTGTCGAAGCCGGTGTGCTCGACGTCGCCGACCGCGGCGATCGAGATGCGACCGGTGTCGGAGGTCGGGCTCGCCTGCGAGATGCGGAAGACGCCGCCGTACGCGCCGGGGAGGGTGCTCGAGGTGCTCGTGTCACCCGTCTCGGTGAAGTAGAACTCCTTGAATCCCGTGCCGGGCCGGAAGACGCCGTTCTCGGGACGCTTGAGCGGCGTTGCGTTCGCTGCCTTGGCAGCGGCGGTGGCGTCGAACGCCTCGGTCGTGCCGGTGTGGATCGTGACCCACGCCGTCGCGAAGGACGAGCCGTACGTGTGCAGCGCACCGATGAACGGGTCCGAAGGGTTGGACTGGAGCTGTGACGTCGTGGCCGGCGTGCCGTCGGCGCGCCTGATCTGCAACGCCTGGAGCGTGCCGCCCCGGGTGAGGTCGCTCTTGTCGTTCGGCACGAAGCGGTAGACGAAGCTGTTGGGCACCTTGCCGCCGCTCGCCCCGGCACCGCCGATGTCCTCGAGCATCCAGACGTTGCCGGCAGCGTCGTTCTGGATGCCCTCGAAGCCACCGGAGCCGAGCGCCGCGAGCCGCGTCGCCCTGCCGCCGTCGACCGGGTCGCCCTTCGCGTCGAGGCCGACCCCGAACACGCCACCCTTGGGGGCGCTCGACTCGGCCGTGAGGAGGAGCTGGCGGGTGAACGGGTCCCACGTGATGCCGTCGATCGTCGGGTAGGCGTTGCCCGCGACGTCGGTGTCGGAGATCAGCGTGACCCGCTTGAGGGGATCGGTCTCGTCGAGGTTGATGCGCGTGACATAGCCGCGCGGACCGATCTCGTGGCCCTGGTAGAGGTAGTGCCTGCCGCCGAGGACGAGGTAGACGTTCTTGTCGGGCTCGGTCTTGTGGGCCTCGTTCTTCGTCTGCGTCAGAGGCGCACCGTCGAGGGTGTTGAAGCCGTAGTGGGTCACGCCGTTGGCGGTGTCGGGGTTCGTCAGCGGCAGGTTGCCCCAGGCGACGGACGTCTGGCTGGCCGACGGGGTGAGGACGTTGTTCTGCACGCCGAACTTCGGGTTGGCGTGCGGCACGCCCACGACGGGCAGGCCGCCGTGGGCGTCGGCGGAGGAGCCGCCGAGGGCGAAGGCGGCGGCTGCGGCGAGGGTGCCGACGAGCCCCGCCTTGAGGATGGTGGGAGTGTGCACGGAGAAGCCTCTCGTGGGCCCCGGTGTGAGTGCCCGGGGTGGGTGAGCTGAGACCGCTCCACACTTTCGGCGGAGTCTGGGAGAACCCTTCGGATCCCGTGAACGGCGTGGAAGATCGCGCCGACGAGCGGGTGAAGTCTCGACGACCGCCCGGACGCGGCCACTGGCGGACGGGGTACGTGTCTGGGGATGGCCTGCTCGGGGAGCGCGACACAGGCCGACGCCATGTCCCCGCACGCATCGCCGCGTGCCGCCGAAAGCCGAGACCCCGATGGCCCTCGAGACCCAGCTGCGCCAGCGACGCCCCTACCGCGGCGCGCACCTCGTCACCCGCCTCGTCGGGCCGGCGACGATCGGCGCCCTCGTCGTCGCCTTCGCGCTGCTCTGGCTGCTGGCCCGACCAGTCGGCGACGCGGGCCAGTTCATCGGTCAGCTCATCGGCGCGGAGGGGGTCCTGCTCCTGTCGGTCGGCCTCGTCCTCATCAGCACACTGCGCTGGGTCGAGCAGTTCTTCGACGGCGTCGACAAGGCCGCGGTGTGGCACCGCCGGGTCGCGATGGCGGGCACGGCCCTCATCGGCGTGCACATCGCGTCGACGGGCAACCCCAACCCCACCCAGCTCGGTCCGACCCTGGGCACGATCGGCATCGTCGGGCTCGCGACCCTCACCGTGTGGGCCATCGCCCCGCGTTGGCGCTCCATCACACCGCGACCGGCGCGCCCGCTCGTGGAGCGTTTCATGGCGGCGCCGCCGATCCGGTTCGTCGGCAGGTGGATCGGCCGCTACGGGCTCTGGCGCGGCTTCCATCGCCTGACCGGGATCTTTCTGGGACTCGGGTTCGTCCACGGCCTCATGGACGCGACCGTCTTCGGCTCGCAGCTGCTGCGGTGGTCCTACGTCGCGGTCGGTGGCGTCGGTCTCGCCTTCTACCTCTACCGCGAGCTGCTGGCCCGGCGCGTCGCCCGGACCCATGACTACGAGGTGTCGTCGGTGGAGCCCATCGACGACGCGTCGTACGAGATCTGGCTGCGCCCGCTCGGTGACCGCTTCGCCTTCCGCCCCGGCCAGTTCGCCCTCGTCAACCTCGAGGCCCGCGACCGCTGGCACCGCCACCCCTTCACGATCGCCAGCGGCCCGCAGGAGAAGGAGGTCCGGATCACGGTCCGCGCCCTCGGCGACTTCACGTCGAGCATCGGCGATCTCGTCGCGCCGGGCATGCCGGCCGTCATCAGCAGCCCACAGGGGCATTTCGACTTCACGCGGGGCACCGAGCACCAGGTGTGGGTCGCGGGCGGGATCGGGGTCTCGCCGATGCTCAGCTGGCTCCGCTCCGTCAGGCCCGGTGAGCTGCCGCACCGCGTCGACTTCTTCTACACAGCGCGAGGTCCGGCGCCCCTCGCCGACGAGGTCGCGCACCTGGTGGGGCACCACGAGGAGCTGCACCTCCACCTCGTCGACACCGAGACCGACCCGCGGCTCACGGTCGAGCAGGTGCTCGCCACGGTGGGCGCCGAGCCTCGCCTCCTCTCGGCCTTCCTCTGTGGACCGGAGCAGATGGTGAGCACGCTCCAGCGCGGGCTCGTGCGCGCGGGTGTCGGCCCGGCCAACGTCCACCGCGAGTTCTACAACCTGCGCTGAGCGCGCCCGAGCCTCCCTCGGTCGAGGCGCTCGGCCCGCAGATCCTGCGCGCCGAGCGCCTCGCCCGGGGTCTACGGCTACTTGGTGGCGCCCTCCGAGGTCACCGGCTGGCCTCCGGCCGACGTCGCCGGCTTGGTCACCGCCTGGTCGAGCCCGACGCGGAAGCCGTGTCGGCAACCGAGGTCGTCGGGTCCGTCGTCGTGGCGGCCGACGTCGATTTGCCGCTGTCTCCACGGTCGGCGATGTTGAAGCCGACGTAGATCTTGCCGTCTCCGGCGTCGGTCATCGAGGAGCCGAGACCGCTGAGCTCCTGGTTGGTGTAGGCGGCCGTGCCACCGCTGCTCGGGTTGGCGCCGGTGTCCCACTTGGCGGCGGTGTCGAAGCCGCTACCGGCCGTGGCGACGTCGTCGACGTAGGCGAACGTGTGCTTGGGTCCGGTTGCAGGGCAGGCGAACAGGCCGTTGCAGCAGATCTGGGGGACGGACCGCAGCCGGGTCTTGCCGAAGAGCGGGTTGGAGAGCGCGATTTCGCAGGTTGTGGTGGCAATGACGACCGGGATCCGGAGCCACGTGTCGAGGGTGGGTCGTCGGTCGGGGCCGGCGGTCTTGCGTTGGAGCGCACTCCAACACCTAGCGTCGATGGGATGACCGACACCTTCCCCCTGGCAGACCGCACCGTCCGACGCGTGGGCTTCGGCGCCATGCAGCTCCCCGGCCCCCGGGTCATGGGCCCGCCGCGCGACCGCGACGAGGCGCTGCGCGTGCTGCGCCGAGCCGTCGAGCTCGGCGTCGACCACATCGACACCGCCCAGTTCTACGGGCCCGACGTCAGCAACGAGCTGATCCGCGAGGCCCTCCACCCGTATGCCGCCGACCTGGCTCTCGTCTCCAAGGTGGGGGCGCGGCGCGACTCGGCCGGCGCGTGGCTGCCTGCCCAGAAGCCTGCAGAGCTGCGCGCCGACGTGGAGGCGAATCTGCGCGCTCTCGGGGTCGACCGCCTGACGGCAGTGAACCTGCGTCGGATGGACGCCGACGCGCCCGGCGCCGGTGAGGTGCCGCTCGAGGACCAGGTCGCCGAGCTCGCCGCCCTGCGCGACGAGGGCAAGATCGCCGGGGTCGGCCTCTCGACCGTGTCGGCTGCGGATCTCGCTGCGGCGCAAGCGATCACGGAGATCGTGTGCGTGCAAAACCCCTTCAGCCTGGTCGACCAGACGGACGCAGACGTCCTCGACGCGTGCACGTCGGCCGGGATCGCCTACGTGCCGTACTTCCCGCTCGGCTCGGCCTTCCCGCACCTGCCGAAGGTCGTCGACCAGGCTGCGGTGCAGGCGGTCGGCGCTCGTCGCGGCGTACCCGCGGCGCGGGTCGGCCTGGCCTGGCTGCTCGGCCGCGCCGACAACGTGCTGCTCATTCCGGGCACATCGTCGGTCGCGCACCTCGAGGAGAACATGGCGGTCGCCGACCTCGAGCTGACCGACGACGACCTGGCCGAGCTGGCGGCGGTCGCCGCCTGACCGGGGCTGGGCGTCAGGCGCGCGTCGGCGCCGCGTCAGGGGCGCGTCAGCGCCGCGTCAGGGCCGCGTCAGCGGCGCGTCAGGAGGACGACCGGGATGACGCGGTCGGTCTTCTGCTCGTACTGGGCGAAGCCCGGGTAGCGGCGCTTCTGCTCCTCCCAGACCGGGTCGCGCTCGTCGGGGGTCAGGACCCTCCCGTGCACGTCGATCGTCTCGACCTCACCCTCGGCGCCCACCTCGATCGCCACGTCGGGGTGGGCTTTGAGGTTGTGGAACCACGCCGGGTTCACGTCGAGGCCGGCGTAGGACGCGAAGACGGCCCAGCCTCCGTCGACGGCCTGGTACATCATCGGGTTGACGCGCGTCTCCCCCGACTTGGCGCCGGTGGTGTGGAGCAGGAGGAGCGGCGCGCCCGCGAAGTTGCCGCCGACCTTCCCGCCGTTGTCCCGGAACTCGGCAATGACCTTGTCATTCCAGTCGCTCATGCCCGTCAGGCTACGCGGGGTGGCCCGACCACACCCGTAGCGCAGCCCGGCCTTTCGTCGCCGATCGACGAGGTGGTCCTCCGCGAGAGGACCAGCGGCCGGTCGCTCATGACGCCCCTCCGTCGCCCGTCTCGTGGCTGGTCCCGCTCCCGGTCTCGGCCTCGTCCGCAGCGGCGATCTGGGCCAGCCGCCGTGCCAGGCTCGCCAGGTCGAGCCCTGCCTTCTCCGCGACGAAGGCGATCCGACCCTCGAGTCGCCGCAGGTCCTCTGACGTCAGCGACTTCGCCGTGAGGACGACGATGGGTGGGCCGCTGTCTGTGCCGTCGGCCCGCAGCTCGTCGATGACGGCGAACCCGTCCACCTCCGGCATGAGCAGGTCCATGATGACGACCGACGGGTTCACCGTGCGGACCACATCCGCAGCGTTGAGGCCGCCCGAGCATGTGTGGACCGTCCAGCGGAGCGGCTCCAGAGTGCTTCGCACGAGCTTGAGTGCGAGCGGGTCGTCGTCGACGACGACGACGCTACGACCTTCGGGAAGGGTCCCCACCGGGACGGGATTCCGAGTCTGTGGCAAAGCTCGGCTGACGGCTGCGAGGAGGTGCTCCCCGGCGACCGGCTTGACGAGGTACTCCGTTGCGCCCAGAGCGAATCCGCGGCCGCGCTCGGGTTCGACACTGACGATCACGACGGGCACGGACGCCGTGGAGGGGTCCGCCTTCAGGGTCTCCAGCACGTCCCATCCCGTCATTCCCGGCAGGTGGATGTCGAGGACGACCGCAGCCGGCGACAGGTGGCGGACGGCCTCGAGGCCCGCCTCACCGGTGCCGACTGTCACAGGGTTCAGGCCGGCGGCGCGAAGGTGCAGCGCGACGAGCTCGGCCGATCTCTGGTCGTCCTCGATGACCACCACGGTCGGTCCGGAGTTCGAGAGGTCGTCGGCCGGCCACTGCTCGTCTCGCACCTTCGGAGGCACCACCGCCTGCGGGATCCTGAGGCCGAACGTGCTGCCCTCCCCGAGAGCGCTCCGCACCCACATCGCGCCCCCGTGCAGCTCGACGATCTGCTTGCTCAGCGTGAGCCCGAGGCCCGTGCCCTCCGTCGTCGACGCAGACCTGCTGCCCTGCTGGAACGAGTCGAAGATGCGGGCCTGGTCCTCTCGCGAGATGCCGATGCCCGTGTCGGTGACCGTCACGACGAGGTCGCCTGCGTCGCGACGGGCGTGGACCCCGACGGAGCCCCCGTCCGGCGTGAACTTGACGGCGTTGCTGAGCAGGTTGAGCAGCACCTGCTTGAGGCGCAGCTCGTCGGCGGTGACGAGCCCGAGGCCCTGCTGGGCTTCGAGCGTGAGCTCGATGCCGTGCAGTGCCGCCCGCTCGCGCACCAGCGAGAGGGCCTGGCCGATGATGTCGTCCACCAGGAACGTGGTGAGGTCGAGCTCCATCCGCCCCGCCTCGATCTTCGACAGGTCGAGGATGTCGCCGAGCAGCGCGAGCAGGTGACGGCCGGCATCATGGATGTCCTTGAGGTAGTCCTCCTGCCGCTCGTTGAGGTCACCGAACATCCGCTCGAGGAGCACCTCGGAGAACCCGATCACGGCGTTGAGCGGGGTGCGCAGCTCGTGCGACATGCTCGCGAGGAACTCGGACTTGTGCCTGCTCGCCTCGGCCAGGTCGGCGCTCTGGAGCTCGAGCTGCTGGTAGAGGCGGGCGTTCGTCAGTGCCACCGCGGACTGGCTGGCGAACGTGTCGAGCAGGTCGCACGTCTCACCACTGAAGGAGCCAGTTCTCTTTCGCCGGACGACCAGGACGCCGACGACCCGGTCAGGGCTGGCGAGCGGGACGGCGACGAGCGACTTCCAGCCGTCCGCGTGCAGGACGGCCAGGTGCTCGTCGAGCTGCGCCTCGTCCAGGTCGGGGATCTGCAGGACGCGGCGGGTCCGAGCCGCCTTGCCGACCCACGTCCGGTCGATGTGGATCTCGGCGGCCCGAAGGGCAGAGACCGTGTCGTCGCTCGTGCCGTACACGGTTCGCACCCGGAAGAGCCCGGTCGCCTCGTCGTACTCCATCAGCGAACCACCGTCGGTGCCGGACAGCTCGACTGCGTGCGACACGATCGTGGCGAGCATCTCGTCCGGGACGAGCGTCGAGCTGATCGCGGCGCCGACGTCGGCGAGGCCCTCCAGCTGCTCGACCTTTCGTGCCAGCTCGGCGGACCTGTTCTCGAGGGCGGCTGACCTGCTCTCGAGCGCGGCGAACAGGTCGACGTGGCGTAGCGCGAGCGCCGCCTGCTCGGCGAACGTCGCGAGCACGCGCTCGTCGACGTCGTCGAAGGGGGCGACGCGGTTCCGCATCACGTTGAGCGCCCCGACCACCTCGTCTCCCACGATGAGCGGCGCGCCGATCATCGACCGGAAGCCGGCCATCCGTTGGAGGTCGGACCGGCTGTAGTCCGGGTCGGCGACGGCGTCGGTGATGTGGTGGATCCGGCGGTCGATGGTCACGCGGCCGACGAGGGTGCCGCGGTCGCGCTTGATCGGGTGTTGCTCGAGGAGTCGGCGGTGTTCCTCCGTCATGCCGCTCTGGCGCGCGATGACGTACGTCGCGCCCTTGACGAGGTAGATCTGCGCGACGGCCGCGTTGAGCAGCGTCCGGGCGTTCTCGACGACGGCGTCGAAGACCTTGTCGGGGTCTCCCGACGAGCTCGTCAACACCTTGAGGATGTCGCTCGTGGCCCGGAACTGCTCCTTGACCTGCGCAAGACGCCCCACGAGCGCCTGCCGCGACATCACGGCAATGCTGTCCTCCGGCGCCTCTCCGGACCTGACCATGCGCGGCTCCCCATCCTTGGTGCCTCGATGCGCTCCACCCTGCAGTTTCCTCCCCTCGGACGGCGCGCGGTCGAGAAAGGCGCAACCTCGGCCTTCCGAGCACAGGCGTCACCGGATCTGCCGACAGGACCTCCGAGATGGGTCCGACAGTCAAGAACCCTGCCCAGGCGTCCGCGTGTGTACGGTGTGCACACGCCTCGGGCCTTCCCGCTTCGAGGTTGACCACGCTCGTCCTCAGGGACGGCACGACTGACGGAGCCAAGGCAATGCGTCTTCTCCTCACCTCTGGCGGAGTCACGAACTCGAGCATCCGCGACGCGTTGGTCGATCTGCTGGGCAAGCCGATCGCAGACTCGAGCGCTCTGTGCATCCCGACCGCCCAGTACGGACATCCCCATGTCGGTCCTGGCGTCAAGGCGTGGCAGTTCATCAGTGGAAACTCCCAGAATCCCATGGTCGACCTGGGCTGGAAGTCCGTCGGCGTGCTGGAGCTGACCGCGCTCCCCAGCATCGGTGAGGAGCGCTGGGTGCCGCTGGTCCGGGAAACCGACGTGCTCTTGGTGGCCGGGGGCGACGTTCTCTATCTCTGCTACTGGATGCGGGAGTCTGGGCTGGCGGACCTGCTTCCATCCCTGACCGAGACGGTCTGGGTGGGGCTGAGCGCCGGGAGCATGGTGATGACCCCCGAGGTCGGGGAAGACTTCATCCAGTGGAGACCGCCGACCGGCGACGACCGCACGCTGGGCATCGTTGACTTCTCGATCTGTCCCCATCTGGCTCCGGACGGCATGCCGGGCAACTCCATGGCCGAGGCGGAGCAGTGGGTGGCCGGCATCTCCCATCCTGCGTATGCCATGGACGACCAGACGGCGATCAAGGTGGCCGATGGCACCGTCGAGGTTGTGACAGAAGGGAACTGGAAGCACTTCCCTCGTGACCGCTGACGCCACCTCGAGCCAGAGATGGCCCTGACGGAGCCGACCGTCAGGACGATGCGCCGAGCCGGTGTCGCACGACCCTCCGACGCAGAGTGGGCGACGCCTCGACCTCGTAGCCGGCGTCGAGGAAGACCTGGAGCAGCCCGACCGACGCCTCGTCCCAGATCACCGTCTTCCCGGGCGGCGGCTCGGTGGGGTAGCCCTCGAGGACGCGAGCGCCGACCTTCCTGCCGTGCTCGACGGTGGCGGCGGCGAGCTCGTACATCAGGCCCTGTCGCCGGAAGCCCTTGCGCACGACGAAGCAGGTGACCGACCAGACGCCCTCGAGCTCGGGGTCCATCCGCATCCACGCCTTCTGCCGGGCCCAGATCCTCGGATAGTTCTCCCGAGGCTCGACCGCGACCCAGCCGGCCGGCTCGCCGTCGACGTAGCCGACGAGGCCGGATGTCGGGCCGCTCGTGCCGCAGCCGGCCTGCTCCAGGAGCGCAGCGTCACGCTCGTCCTGAGTCGTGTCGCGCCAGATCCAGCCCGGGACCTTGAGCGCCTGGCAGCGGCACTTGGCGGCGCCACCGGCATCGAACACGGCCTCGACGTCCGCGATCATCGCGTCGTTGGCCGGTCGCCAGCTGAACTCGGGCACACCTCGAGACTAGTGGTGGCGGTGGGGACGCGCCCGGACGAGCGACCACCTGTCGGCGTGCGCTGGCAGACTCGGCGCGTGTCCAGGCCGCCGCGCATCGAGCCCTCCGGCGATGTCGTCGCGCGCCTCGGGTCCACTGCGCTGGCCCTGCCCGACGCCTACGAGGAGGACGCCTGGACCGGCATACGGTGGCGGGTGCGGAGCAAGACCTTCGCCCACGTCCTCGTGGCCCAGGAGGGGTACACCTCGGCATACCGCGACGTGACGGGCGTGACCGAGCCGACCACGGTGCTGACCTTCCGCTCATCCGGAGACGAGCTGTCGGCGCTGGTCAACGCAGGTCCGCCGTTCTACCGGCCGCCGTGGTCGCCGACCGTCGTCGGCATGGTGCTCGACGACGACACCGACTGGGACGAGGTCGCCGAGCTGGTGACCGAGAGCTACCGGTTCTGCGCGCCCCACACGCTGAGGCGCCGACTGGACCAGTGACGGCGCGAGGCGGGTCTAGAGGAAGTCGGCCGGGTCGAAGTCCTCGATCGCGATGACACGGATCCGCGGCAGCGACTCCCGGAAGGCTTGCACGTCGTACTCGAGGTCGAAGGTGGCCAGACCCTGGGCCGTCAGCTCGAGAAACGCGTTGCTGCGGAACTCCTGGAAACCGACGACCCCCACCCGCCGGCCGTCCAGCAGGTCGCCCACCTGGTCGACGAAGTCCCCGTCGTTGCTGACGAGGAGCACGTCGGCCCGGCGTTGACGGATCTCGACGAGCGTCCGCTGGATGGCGATGTCGACGACCTTCTCGCCCGGCGCGCCGGAGAGCGGGACGGGCCGGTAGCCGATGGCCATCAGCGCCTGGACGAACGGCATCGGCAGCTCGTTGTTGGCCGCGAGGAAGAAGAGCCCGGCGGCCGGCTGGTTCCACAGCTCCTGCGCGAACTGGAGCAGCCGTTCCCACCTCGGGCGCTCCTCGGGGCGCGGACGCCGTCCCAGGATCGAGGTCCCGAGGGTGGCGTCGATGTTCTCCCCGTCGATGAGGACGTACGTGACGCGGGGAGTCTCAGCCATGGGATGGAGCCTACGTCCCCCACCGCTCTCGCAACTCCGCCCAGCGAAGCGGGCAGCGGCCTAGGGCCAGGCGGCCGTGAGATAGGCGACCACGAGGACGCCGAGCGAGACCGCCACCAGGAGGGCACCGATCTGCGTCTGCCTGCTCCGCCGGGCCGAGACGTCACGCCCGGACGGGTCCGGCCCCGACTGGGAGGCCCACACGATCATGCCGAGGCCGACCACGAGCAGCACGCCGATGCCGACCCAGAAGTACGTCATCGCTCACCGGACGCCCTCGGCAGGGCCGGACAGCCCACGGCAGACCAACTCAACACTCGTCCCCGTTCGTCAGCCGCTGCGTGCCTTCCAGTCGGACCGCGTCGAGCGTGTCTTCCCTGAGCCCGAGGGCGCGGAGGACGGTCGGCGCGATCTGTCGCAGCGAGACAGGACAGACGAGGGTGCGACCGCCCTTGCGACCGGGTTCGATGATGACCAAGGGGACGTGGGTGTCTTCGGCGCTACCGCTTCCGTGGTCGACCAGCTTCGCATTCGGCGCGGCATAGACGACCCCGGTCGCCGGCTGCACGACGACGTCGGGGATCCGGCTCGCGTTGCCGCCGAGCTGTCCGGCGAAGAGCTCCGCGACTGCGGCACCGCTGGTGACGGTGCTGGCCCCGACCGTCGCGGCGTTCGCCTCGAGCACGGCCGCCACGTCGGCTGCACGGGTGCGATCCGTGAGCCAGACGAGCGCCATCGTGTCCGCCGTCACCTGCGCGGTCAGCCCGGGCTGGACGCTGTTGATGAGCGGAGCGAAGCCGGCTGGGTCTATCCACCGCAGGGTGGAGCGGTCGACCGGGCTGTTGGCGTGCTTGGCGGTCAGGATGATCATCGTGTCGCCGTTCAGGCCGTTGGCCCCGACCCGGCTCAGCATCCGGCCCACCGCGCCGTCCACGTAGTCGAGCGCCTGCGCGAGCCCGGGGGCGCTCCCGGCGAGGGGGCCGATGGTGGTGACGCTCTGGGGGATCGTGCCGGCACCGTCGACGTAGCCGGAGAACTTCTGCCCGATGTTCGGTGCCTGGAAGTTCATGCCGAAGATGGCGGGGACGCCGACGACCGCGGTGCCGTCGTGGTCGAGCCCGTCGATCTCGTTCAGCACTGCCCTGACCTTGAGCTCGTCGTTGGCCATGATCTTCGTGATGTCGGCCTTGGCCGCGTTGAACTCGGGGCCGTAGAAGTCGTCGATGCCTGTCCCGGAGGGACCGGACAGGATCTCGTAGCTCGGGTGCTTGTCGGCGACGGCCGTGCGCAGCCCTGCCGCGTGCGCCACCTCGTAGATCGTGTTCACCTTGAGGAACTGATGCGGGTAGACGACGCTGCACCCGTGGTCCGGGTCACGCGGCAGCTTGGCCGGGTTGATGTCGGCCACGCTGTCGCCCGTGTTGGCGTTGACGTTGATCGTCTGGTTGAACGGAACGAGCGCGCCCCGCGTACTGCAGTCCGAGCCGGCCGGCGAGAGGCTGCTGTCCCAGGACACGTCGTAGTAGACCCCGGTCGACCGCGGTGACCCGCCTGTCGCCATGGCGAGCGTGCCGGGAAACGAGTCCGACGGTGTCTGGGCTGACGCGTTCGAGTAGCGACGTCCTCGTGCCACGACCTCCGCCAGCGCGGATGTGGGATGCGCCGCGACATAGTTCGTCAGATCGACGTCGTGAAACCCGTCGAGGCTGAGCAGCAGCACGTGCTCCACCTTCGGATTCAGCTGCGTCGACGCCGAACCGATTGGGGCAAAGGACAACGCTCCGACGATCGGCGCCGTCACCCATGCAACAGCTCGCCACCCGGTAGCACGCACGGCTCCCCCTCAGGGCCGAAGACTTTTCCGACCTCAAGACGTTAGCGCCGGAATGGCCCGGTCTGACACCGTTTCGCACATCCGGCAGCGATCAACAGGTCGCCCACGACGGTCATCCCGACCCAGGGAGCCGTCTTCGCAGCGGCAGCGGCAGCGGCGACGACTGGCGCAGCAGCTCAGGAGCCGCCACTTCCGGCAACGACGACGGCGGACGCGATCGCTGCAGCGACGGCCGCCATCATGCTCCCGATGGCCGATCGAACAGCGGCGGCTGCCCAGTCGCCTTCGGCGACCCTGCGAGCGTTCGCGTTCAGCTCCCGCTTCGAGAGGCCGACTGCCCTCGGATCCACGACGTCCGCGACGGCGTTGAGCGCGGACAGCGGGGAGACGAGTGCGCCGGTCCGGGAGTCGGTGGCCGCGCCGTGCCGCAGGGCGGACTCGAGCGCGGCCCGGACCGCCGCCTCGTGACTGGCGTCCTGGGCGGGCCAGCGGTGAGTAGGGAAGACGCCAAGGACCCGGCCCTCCTTCTCCCGGAGCACACCGCCCTCAGCGAGGCGCTCGTAGAGTCGGAGGCGGGTGCCCCTGCCCAGGGCAGTCACCACGGTCTGGGGCTTCTTGCCTTCCTTGCTCGTGACCGTTGCGAGTGCCTCATCGAGGATCTCGTCACCGGTGGGCCCTGGGTCATGGACGACGAGGCGTCCCGGCGCCACCTCCTGCGCGGGACCCGCGACGTCGACACGTTCGATGAGTGCGAGCTCGACCAGCAGGGCACCCCCCAGTGCGATGTCCACCGTGGTGCTGGAAGCAGCCAGCTTTCCGGTGTCGTCATCGGTGAGCAACAGCAACAGATCCTCGGCGATCAGCATGATTCGATCGTGGCTGACGTGGTCGTGAACGGGTAGGGCCGTTGGACCCTGCCCGAACGATGAGCGGCCCAGGGCGATGGTCGCGCGTTCCGGGCGGACACATTACTCGTCACGGGCTGTCAGCCTGACCATGGGCGAGCCGCTCACCCATTCGTCCATCGAGTACGGCTGGGCTGCGTACCACGGTTGGAGACGCCAGGCCTCTTCGGTGACATGTCGCCGCACGGCCGGATCCGTCACCTCGTCTGCCACGACTGCACGATCGTCGGGCGGCTCACGCAGGTGCAGCACGGCCTCGCGGTGTGCGCGCAGGTTGGCCAGCCAGTGCCTCGAGCCGGGAGTGCCGGTCAGGACAATCTGTCCGTCGACCACGACGTACCAGATCTCGATCCTGGTGACGCGGCCACTCCTGCGCCCGACAGTGCTGATCTCGCAGGTGCCGGTCGGCGGCATCTCCACCACGTCCATCCATGAAGGCTATGGAACATCGCGGTGACGTGCGGCCTGCCCGTGGTCGCCTGACGATGCGCACTGGGCTGTCGGGCTGCTAGCGTCCGACTGATCGTGATCCGTCCGCAGGAGGTGAGACCCGTGAACGCAGCAACCGCACTGGGTGCTCCCCCGCAGTCCACGATCGCCCGACCGACGTAGTCGCCACGGGGAGGCCCTCCACGCAACCCGCGAAAGGCACTCCCATGAACACCACTCCCGCCTCGACGCCTCGAGACCCACAACCAGGTAACTGGCCGATCGCCCAGCAAGCCCACTCCACAAGCCAATCGGCCTCCACCGACCAACGCGCCCTCGTGCTGGCCGGCGCGGGAGCCGCCGGCAACGCGTGGGAGCTCGGCCTCATCGCCGGGCTCTCGGATGCCGGCGTCGACCTCACGGAGGCCGACCTCGTCGTCGGGACCTCGGCCGGGTCGACCGTGGCAGCCCAGATCACCGGCAGGACACGCCCGACGGAGCTGTATGCCGCCATCCTCGCTGAGGTGCCCCCGCCTCCGTCCCGGGGTGGCGGGGCCCACCGACGAGGCGGATCGAACGTCTCGGGCGCGAACTACCTGGAATGGTCGGACACGATCATCGCGACGTCGGAGAACGCATACGACATGCGTCGCCGGATGGGCGCGGCCGCGCTGGAGCGGGAGGCGGCCAACCCGTCCGACCCGACACGGTGGCGCGGCATCGTCGCGTCCCGTCTCCCCCACCACGACTGGCCGCGTCAGCGCATCCTCATCACCGCCGTCGATGCGGACACCGGGGAGCCCGTCGTCTTCGACCGGGACAGCGGGGTCGACCTCGTGGACGCCGTTGCCGCCAGCACCTCGGCGATGACGCCCTATCGGATCGGCGAGCACCGCTACCTCAACGGCGGCTACCGGCGCAGCGAGAACGCCGATCTGGCAGCCGGCTACGGGCGGGTCCTCGTGCTGTCCCCCTTCAGCGGCCGGACGCGCATGCCGCTCGAGTGGGGCATGGACCTCTCCAGCCAGGTCGCGGACCTGCGGGCCGGTGGCAGCAGGGTCGAGACCGTCTTCCCGGACGGCCGAGCGGGTGACGTCTTCGGCGCCGACGCGCTCGACCCGTCGACGCGTCTGCCGGCCGCGCGAGGAGGCTACGACCAGGGCCTCGGCCTCGCGGAGCATCTGGTCGAGCTCTGGACCTGACCGGGCTCCCACCCGGGGCACCGCGAGAACGTTCGGTGACCGCTGTCCGACCGAGACGGTGCTGTTCGTTGCCAGAGTGAGAGCAGTTCACATGCACCCACTGTGGAGAGGAACCACCACCATGTCTGACGTCGTCGCCATCATGTCCATGTCGCTCGACGGCTTCGTCGCCGGTCCCGACGACGACGTGATGCAGGTCTTCGACTGGTACTTCGCCTCCGGTGACGTCGAGTTCGCCACCGGAGGCTCGGACCCCATGACGTTCAGGGTGTCCGAGCCGAGCGCCCGGTACCTCCGCGAGCTCACGCCCCAGCTCGGGGCCGTCCTCACCGGACGCCGCACCTTCGAGGTCGCCCAGGGCTGGGGCGGCAACCACGCGTGGGGCCCCGCCTTCGTCGTCACTCACGACGTCCCGGACGGGTGGCCCCGGCCCGGGTCGACCGTCCACTTCGTGACGGACGGCATCGAGAGCGCGGTGCGCCTGGCCAAGGACGCCGCCGGCGAGAAGTCCGTGGGCGTCCACGGCGCCGACACGATCCAGCAGCTGCTCAACGCCGGACTGGTCGACCACCTCCAGATCGACGTCGCCGCAGTGCTGCTCGGCTCCGGGGTGCGACTCTTCGACCACCTCGCGACGACGCCGGCCGTCCTCGGCGACCCGACCGTCATCGCCGGCGTCGGGGTGACGCACCTGCGCTACCCGGTGCGCCCGGCCCAGTCCTCCTGACGCGAGCTCGCCCCTGCTCGGCCGCGCCGCCGACCCGACCGTCGTTCGCGAATCCTCGCCACGGGCAGCAGGGCGGGCCGCATAATGTCCGGTCAGGACGACCCGCTCCCCCTCGAGCCAGGCTGTCCCGCCTGACCATCCCGAGCCGAGGAGCCGAAGAGATGCCCGCAGACAACCGCGTCGGAGACCGGCGTGGACGCCGCCGAGCGCGCGGCAGCCTGCTGGCGGTCGCCGTCGCGATCCTCTTCTTCGGCCTCTTGGGGGTCCTCCTGGTGCGGGACATCCTCCCGGTCTGGCTACCGGTCGCCTACCTCTTGCTCAGCGGCGTCGCCTTCGCGATGTACCGCGCGGACAAGTCGGCGGCATCGGTCAGTGGCAAACGGCGTACGCCGGAGTCCACGCTCCACACGATCGACCTCCTGGGTGGCTGGCCGGGGGCGCTCGTCGCGCGACACGTCTTCCGGCACAAGACGATCAAGCAGCCCTTCCGCACGGTCTTCTGGTTCACCGTCCTCGCCAACGGCGCGGCCCTCGCCTGGCTCGTGCACGAGCTGTCGTCCGTCTAGATCCAGACCGGGCCACGTCCCCACCGATATCTCCGAAACCGGGACACGACCGCCAATGGGCCCGGACACTTCCCTAGCAGTTCCAGGGAATCCACAGGGAGAGCCATTCATGAGCGACAACAACTACCACTACCCCGCGCCCGAAGGAGTGCCGACCGCGCCGTTGACGTGGGCACCTCCGCAGGGCGCTCCGCTCACGGAGTCGGGCGGGAGGACGAAGCCGAAGATGGGCAAGGGCAAGAAGGCCGGCCTGTGGGCCGGTGGCCTCGTCGTCGCTCTCATCGCCATCGGCACGACCGGCAACAACCCCAAGACCACTCCGACCGCCGCCACCGCCGCGAGCGTGACCACGACGGGCGTCGCCACGACTCCGGCTGCCTCACCGGCCGCCACGGTCGACACGGCAGCGGCGGACAAGGCCGCCGCCGACAAGGCGGCGGCGGACAAGGCGGCGGCGGACAAGGCGGCGGCGGACAAGACCGCCGCCGACAAGGCTGCAGCGGCCAAGGCTGCCGCTGCGAAGGTTGCTGCCGCCAAGGCTGCCGCTGCGAAGGTTGCTGCGGCCAAGGCTGCAGCGGCGAAGGCTGCCGCCGCCAAGGCCGCTGCAGCGAAGGCGGCCGCTGAGGAAGCCGCCAACGCCATGACCGTGTCGCAGGAGCAGGCCGTCGCCAAGGCCGAGTCCTACCTCGAGCTCACGGCGTTCTCGCGCAAGGGTCTGATCGAGCAGCTGCGGTTCGAGCAGTTCTCCAAGGCCGACGCGACGTTCGCCGTCGACCACATCACGGTGAACTGGAAGGAGCAGGCCGCCAAGAAGGCCCAGTCCTACCTCGACCTGACGCCGTTCTCCCGCGGGGGGCTCATCTCACAGCTGAAGTTCGAGGGCTTCACCACCGCGCAGGCCACCTACGGCGTCACGGCCGTCGGCCTCTGAGCGATTCGCCGGCGCAGCCCATCTCGGCGTGGAGCCGGTCAGCCCGCACGGACTGACCGGCCCCGCGCACCCCGGGACCCTTCTGTCTCAGGCGACGGGCTCCGTCTTGAGCCGTTCCTCTCCCGTCCGGGCCGGGCAGGAGGATCCTGAGACCATGGCTGACAGCAGGCCTGCGAAGAGCCTGGCGATCCCCCTGACGGCGTTCGCCGCGGGCGCGGTCGTCGCTCTGCTCGTCGGGGTCTTCGGCAAGGTCCACGACCCGACGCTCGCCGGCACGACGACGTTCGGCTTCCGCACGGTGATCGACATGAAGGTCGTGCTGTCCGTCGTGATCGGGGTGCTCGCGCTGCTCCAGCTCGTCGGTGCCCTCTGGCTCTACGGCAGGCTCGGCATCGGCGCGCCGTCCTGGCTCGGCACCGCCCACCGCATCTGCGGCGCGGTCGCCGTCGTGCTCATCGTCCTCGTCGCCTACCACTGCCTCTGGGCCCTCGGCCTCGAGTCCGGGACGCTCCGTGACGGCGAGCCCGTCTCCACGCGCACCGTCGTGCACGGCATCCTCGGGTGCGCCGTCATCGGTGCCGTCGTCGTCAAGGTCGTCGCGGTCCGGTCCAGGCGCGCACCCGGCTGGTTCCTGCCCGTGGCCGGCGGTCTGCTCTTCGCGCTGCTCATCGGCGCCGTGCTGACGTCGGCGATCTGGTACATCGCGGCCCGGGGCTGGCCGGGCTCGGGTGGCTACGGCTGACCCCTCAGCACCCGTGATCGTCACCCGTTGTATGCCGGGTGCTCACGCCCCGCCCGCGTCGCGGGCTCGCGCAGGCGGCCGGGTCGCACCCGAGTCCGCCCGCGGGGCGTCGCTGCTGTCGAACTCGCCCGTCTGCGCCACCGTGACAGCCACCGACCGGAGCTTCTCGTTGAGCCGCTGGGACGCCCGTCGCAGGGCGTCGAACGCATCCTCCGGGGTGAGCTTCAGCCGCTCCATGAGGATCCCCTTGGCCTGGCCGATGACGTCCCTGGACACGAGTGCCTGGTTCAGCCCCTCGGCCAGGTCCTCGAGGTCGCGACGTTCGTGGGCTGCTCCCGCGGCCAGCCCCGCGTGCGCAGCCAGGATGAGCCCGATGTCCCGCGCGTCGTCGCTGAACGCATCCGGCTCGGCCCCGTAGGTGTTGAGCGACCCCCCGGCGCCGTCGGTCCACAGTCTCGGCGCGGCCAGGCGGTAGGAGGCAGCGGACTCGGCGCCGTGGTCGACCGGGCGTGACGCCAGCGTCGGCCAGCGTGTGTCGGGGAAGGCCCGCGCATACACGATGGCTTCGTCCACCGCGTCCAGGCAGGGTCCCTCGTGTGCCGCGTACTGCGCGTCGTCGACGGCCGTGGCGGCCGAGGCCGTGGTCGCTGCGGTCTGGAAGGCCCCGCTCTCCCGGAGCGTGACGCTGGCCATCTGGCACCCCGCGATGGTGCTCACCGCGGCCTGGGCGATCCGCGACATGACCTCGTCGAAGGAGTCGGCGGCGTAGAGGTGCTCGGCGACCTCGGCGAACGCCGCGGCCAGCTTGGTCGTCGGAGTGGCCGCGTGCCGTCGCTCAGCAACCTCGTCCCGGTCGACCTCGGCGGCATCGCGGGAGGTGGCCATCTCCTCACGGTCCTCGAGCGCCCGTGCCCGGCCGACCCGGTCGGCAACTCGTGAAGCAGCCGATTCGACACTGTCACCTGTGGATCCGAGCTCGACCGCGCGGGCGTCCAGCTGCCGTTCCCGCTCGTCCAGCTGAGCCTGTCGCGCGTCCGCGATCGCGTCCCTCGCGTCCGCGACGGCGTCGCGCTCAGCCGCCAGCTCGTCACGTCGGTCGGCGACGAAGTCGCGCTTCTCGGCAGCCCACTGGCGCTCGTCCTCGACCGATTCCGATGCCATCGCCGTGGCCTCCTCCCAGACGCCCCGATCCTTCCTCGACTCTATCGTCGAGCGGTGCTCACCAGATCGCTACGCGTGAAGCGCCGACCACGAGCACCGGCTCGTGGCGCACCCGGCGCGGGGCGGATCCGGGCTGCCCACGATTGGGTCGTGACGCCGTCGGGTAGGACCCGAGGGACCAGCAACCCGATCGAAGGAGTGCACATGTCGGATGACGAGAAGGTCGCCAAGGACCTCGTGGAGACCCTGAAGGACGGCGAGCGCGGCTTCGCCTCAGCTGCGGAGAAGCTGCGTGACAGCGACCGCGCCGAGTGGGCCACCACCCTGCAGCGGCTGTCCGAGCAGCGCGCCGGCTTCCACCGCGAGATCGTCGAGATGGGCCATGAGTACGGCGACGACGTCGACGAGAGCGGATCGGTCGCGGCGACCGTGCACCGCGGCTGGATCTCGCTCAAGGACGCCGTGACGGGCGACGACGCGGGCAGCGTCCTCGGCGCGGCCGTGACCGGCGAGGACCACGCGGTCTCCGAGTACGAGAAGGCCGAGAAGGCCGACCTCAGCGCCGGCTTCCGCGCCGTCGTGACCCGCCAGCACGCCGCGATCGTGGCTGCCCGCGACGAGGTCAAGGCCCTCCACGTCGCCGACTGACGGCGCCCGGGCTCGGCCTGGCCCCTCCACCGGCCCCGGTCCGGTGGAGGGGTCATCGCGTGGGCGCGGCGCTACTGTGGCGACGAAGCCCCGAGACCAGGAGGTATGCCGTGTCGTACGTCGTCGACTTCGTGGACGTGTCCACCGAGGGGCTCGAGAGCTCCCCCGTCGCGGAGGCGCTGGCCGGCCTCCGGGCCAACGAGGCGCGCTACTACAAGAACAAGTACGACCACGTCCTCACCGTCGAGCCCGCGGCAGACGCGAGCGAGATCGTCGAGTACGTCCACCGCATCCTCGCGGAGGAGCGTGACCTCACGATCGAGTCGCGGCCCCTCGAGGCCACGGCGTTCGAGGTCGACGGGCTCAGGATGGCCTACGTCTTCTACGAGTCCGGCCTGTCGATCAACGTCATGTACGCGATCGACCCGGCGGGCAAGCGCGCCGTCGGCTTCAAGCTCTCCGACGGCATGGAGGTCCCCGAGGAGCTCGCGTCCCGGTTCAAGTTCGCCCGTCAGAAGTCGAAGCTGGCCGGCACGATCCGGGGCTCCTACTTCGTCATCAAGGGCGAGTACTGACCCGACCGGCCACGACCGATGGTGCCCGCCCGGGCCCGAGCGACTAGACAGGTCACGTGCACCTCGACCCGACCGACCACTTCGTCCACGTCCGCGGAGCCAGCGAGCACAACCTCAAGACCGTCGACGTCGACCTGCCGCGTGACGCGATGGTGGCCTTCACCGGCGTCTCCGGCTCGGGCAAGTCCTCCCTCGCCTTCGGCACCCTCTATGCCGAGGCGCAGCGGCGCTACTTCGAGTCGGTGGCGCCCTACGCTCGCCGGCTGCTCCAGCAGGTCGGCGCCCCGCACGTGCAGGAGATCACCGGCCTGCCGCCGGCCGTCGCGCTCCAGCAGCGCCGCGGCGCCCCGAGCTCGCGCTCGACCGTCGGCACGTTGACGACCCTCTCCAACCTCGTGCGGATGCTCTACTCCCGCGCCGGCACCTACCCCGTCGGCGCGACCCGCCTCGAGGCAGAGGCCTTCTCCCCCAACACCGCCGCCGGGGCATGCCCCGAGTGCCACGGGCTGGGCGAGGCGCACGACGTGGCCGAGGACCTGCTCGTGCCCGACCCGTCCCTGAGCATCCGCGACGGCGCGATCGCGGCGTGGCCGGGCGCCTGGCAGGGCAAGAACCTCGTGCGCGTCACGAGGACCCTCGGGATCGACGTCGACGCACCTTGGCGTGACCTCTCCCGCACGGACCGCGACTGGTTGCTCTACACCGACGAGCAGCCGCGGGTGCTCATCGACCGGCGCGGTGAGGCCGACGACACGACCGGCCGCGACTACCACGGCACCTTCTGGAGCGCCCGCAAGCACATCCGCCACACCCTGGCCGACACGAAGAGCCAGATGATGCGCGACAAGGCCCTGCGCTTCGTCCGCAGCGTCCGGTGCCCGGCGTGCCACGGCACGGGACTGCGGGAGGACGCCCTTGCCGTCACCTTCCGGGGACTGAGCATCGCGCATACCAACGCGTTGTCCTTCACCGACCTCGCGGCCCTGGTGCGCCCCGTCGCCGAGCTGACCGAGGCCGGCGCGGCGACGTCGTCCGCCACGTCGGGCGAGGCCACCGAAGTCGCCGTGCGTCTCTGCACCGACCTCCTCGCGCGCGTCCAGGTGCTGCTCGACCTCGGCCTCGGCTACCTCTCGCTGGGACGCAGCTCGACGACGCTCTCCCCCGGTGAGGCCCAGCGCCTGCGTATCGCGTCCCAGCTGCGGTCCGGCCTCTTCGGGGTCGTCTACGTCCTCGACGAGCCGTCCGCGGGGCTGCACCCGGCCGATGCCGCGCCGCTGCTCGAGGTGCTCGACGCGCTCAAGCGCTCGGGCAACTCGCTCTTCGTCGTCGAGCACGACCTCGACATCGTCCGCCGCGCCGACTGGGTCGTCGACATCGGTCCGGGCGCGGGCGAGCAGGGCGGCCACGTGCTCTACTCGGGTCCGGTCGACGGGCTCGAGCACGTCGAGGCCTCGGTCACCGGGCACCACCTCTTCGGCCGCGCCGAGCGTCCCCCGCGGCCGCAGCGCGAGCCCCAGGGCTGGCTGCACCTGCGCGGGATCAGCCGGCACAACCTCGACGACGTCTCCGTCGACGTCCCGCTCTGCGTCCTGACGGCCGTCACCGGAGTCTCGGGGTCGGGCAAGTCGACGCTCGTCACCCAGGTGCTCTCCGAGCTCGTCCGCCGCCACCTCGGCCAGAGCCCCGACGACCCCGAGGAGACCGAGCTCGAGATCGACGTCGACGACGCCACCGGCCTCGAGTCGTTCGACCGGCTCGTCCGTGTCGACCAGCGGCCCATCGGGCGCACCCCGCGCTCGAACCTCGCCACGTACACCGGCCTCTTCGACGCCGTGCGCAAGCTGTATGCCGCCACCCCCGAGGCGCGCGCCCGCGGCTACGGCGCGGGCCGCTTCTCCTTCAACGTCGCCGAGGGACGCTGTGAGACGTGTCAGGGCGAGGGCTTCGTCTCCGTCGAGCTGCTCTTCCTGCCCGGGACGTATGCGCCGTGCCCGACCTGCCACGGCGCGCGCTACAACGCCGCGACGCTCGAGATCACCCACCGCGGCAAGAACGTCGCCGACGTGCTGGCCCTCTCCGTCGACGAGGCCGCCGACTTCCTCGCCGACGTGCCGGCCGCCGCGCGCAGCCTCACGACGCTGCGCGAGGTGGGGCTCGGCTACCTGCGTCTCGGTCAGCCCGCCACCGAGCTGAGCGGTGGGGAGGCCCAGCGGATCAAGCTGGCGACCGAGCTGCAGCGGACCCGGCGCGGGCACGCCCTCTACCTCCTCGACGAGCCCACGGCCGGGCTGCACCCGGCCGACATCGCCCTGCTGCTGCGCCAGCTCCACACGCTGGTCGACGCCGGGAACACCGTCGTGCTCGTCGAGCACGACCTCGGCACCATCGTCAGCGCGGACTGGGTCATCGACCTCGGCCCGGGCGGTGGGGACGCGGGGGGCCGTGTCGTGGCGACGGGCACCCCGGAGCAGGTCGCGGGCGTCGAGGGGAGCGCGACAGCGCCCTATCTCGCCGCCCAGCTCTCCTCTCACGCGGACCGGTAGCGGCCGGATCTGCTTGGTGCAGAAGGAGGCTCAGCCTGCTCGGGGGGCCGGCACGAGGTAGACGGGCACCGGTGCCGACCGGATGATCTTCGAGGCGCGCGAGCCGAGGAAGAGCCGGGCGGCCGGGGCCGACGAGCTCGGACCGACGACGAGCAGGTCGCCGTCGCTCCACTCGACGTCCCAGATCGCCGTGCTCCACGAGACTCCCTCGCCGACGACGAGCGACCGGGCGAGACGCTCGGCCAGTGCGGCGTCGTGGGCTCCCACCTGGGCCCGGAGAGCGCTCGTCGTGCGCGCCACCCACCGGTCGACGACGAGGTCGTCGGCCGACTCCTCGACGCTGCCGTAGATCCGCTTGGGCGGCCGGACGGCGAACGACACCGCCCGCAGGCTCGCACCGAGGGCTTCGGCGACCGCGGCCCCCACGGCCGCCACGTGCGACGCGCCCGCAGACCCGCCGAAGCCGATGCTGACCCGGCGGATGCGAGAGCCCGGCGTGGGTCGGTATCCGAGGGGGGCCAGGAGCACCGGGAGGGGCGCCGAGTGCACGAGCCGGTCGGTCACGCTGCCGAAGGAGATGCGACCCAGCGCGCCCTTGCTCGACGAGCCGAGCACGAGGGCGGACGCGTCGACCTCGGCCGCCAGCTCGAGCAGGCCGGCGGGGATCGACGATGCCGCACGCACCACGAAGCTCGCCTCGACGTCAGGAGGCAGCGCCGTCCGGGCCTGCTCGAGGACCGACTCGCCCCAGTCGCGGAGCGGCCCGAGGTAGTCCCCGTCGACGAACTCCGCGGCCCCCGCTGCGTGCGGGGTCGTCACGACGACGGCCACGGTGAGGGGCTCGCCCGTCGACCGTGACAGCACGGCGGCCAGCTCGAGCGCCGACGCGCCGCTGTCCTGCGCCGTGTAGGCGACGACGATGGCCACGGCTCAGGCCTGCATGACGAGCGAGGCGGCCTCGACGTGGGTCACCGGCAGACCGAGCTCGCCGGCCCGGTCGACGACCTCGAAGCGCTGCCAGATCGAGTCCGTGGCAGGCAGCGTCACGATGACGATCTGGTCGGGGTCGAAGTGGCTCACCGCCGCCCGGAGGGCACGCAGGGGCCGGTAGTCGCCGAGCCCGCCGGTCGCGTCGAGGTGGTGCGCCGTGAGGGCCTCGAGGGTCCGGTCCAGCCGGGCCTGCGCCGCCTCGGTCGTCGCCTCGGCGACGGACACGGCGCCGTGCGTCGAGGCGGTGCCCGTCTCGACGGCGCTGGCGGGGACGCAGACGTAGTAGGTCGCCTTGCCCATGGCGTCGATGCGCTGGAGCTCGCGCATCAGCTCGTCGGCCTCGAGGGTCTGGTTGGCGAGCACGAGCACGCGCCGTGCCTCACCGGTGTGGTCGGGCGCGACACGCTCGGGCAGGCGGGCGATGCGGGCCCGGTTGATGAAGAAGAGGACGAGGACGATGCCGAACGACACGAGGCTCAGCACGAGCTGGATGCGCACGTCCTCGGTGAGTCCCATCTGGACGAGCACCAGGACGATGCCGAGCGCCGTGATGACCGACAGGGCGGGGAACCACCACATCTTCACCTTGAGCGTCGACGCGTCAGCCCGGTAGCGCAGGATGATCTGCGAGACGGCGATGAGCAGGTAGACGAAGAGGATGACGGCGCCGGACGAGTTGAGCAGGAACGAGAAGACGGTGTCGGGCGAGACGGCGGCCATGATGACGGCGAGGAAGCCGACGACCGACGAGGCCAGGATGGCGACCATCGGCACGCCACGGGAGTTGACCGAGACCATCGAGGCGGGTGCCTCCCGGCGGGCGGCCAGCACGAAGAGCATCCGGGACGCGGTGTAGAGGCCGGAGTTGAGGCAGCTGAGCACGGCGGTCAGCACGACCGCGTTCATCACGTGGTCGGCATACGGGATGCCCATCTCCTGGAAGGCCGCGACGTAGGGCGACGCCTCCAGGGTGGCCGAGTTCCACGGCAGGATCACCGCGAGCAGGAAGATCGAGCCGACGAAGAAGATGGCGATGCGGGTGATGACGGAGTTCGCGGCCTTGGACACGGCCCGCTCCGGGTTGTCGGACTCGGCTGCGGCGATGGTCGCGATCTCGGCGCCCACCATCGAGAAGATCACCGTCACGACACCCGCCGTGACCGCCAGTCCGCCGTTGGGGAAGAAGCCGCCGTGCGCGGTGAGGTTGCTGAAGTCGAGGTCGGCGTTCGGCCAGATGCCGAAGACGAAGAGGGCACCGCAGGCGAGGAAGACGATGATCGCCGCGACCTTGATCCCGGCGAACCAGAACTCGAACTCCCCGAACGACGAGACCGAGATGAGGTTGGTGCCCGTCATGAGGAGCATGAGCAGCAGGCTCAGCACCCACGTCGGCACCCCCGGCAGCCAGAAGTTGATGACCTTGGCGCCGGCGACGGCCTCGAAGCCCACGACGATGACCCAGAAGTACCAGTAGAGCCAGCCGACGGAGAAGCCCGCCCAGTCACCGAGCGCCTTGCGGGAGTAGTCGGCGAACGAGCCGGTCGACGGGTTGGCCACGGCCATCTCGGCCAGCATCCGCATCACCATGATGATGAGGACGCCGCACAGGGCGTAGGTGATGAACGCCCCGGGGCCCGTGTCGTGGATGACGGTGCCCGAGCCGACGAACAGGCCCGCCCCGATGACGCCGCCCATGGCGATCATCGTCAGCTGCCGCTGGTTGAGCGACCGCTTGAGCTCCGGCCCCGCGCCGGCCACGTCAGGCCGTCCGATCCATGGTGGTGGAGCAGTGACAGGGGTTCACGTGACGAGACATGGGACAGCCCTCTCGATCGGACCGAGGAGGCTGACCGCCCCCGCGACGATCTGCCCAAAGTAGCCACGAGCGGACCATCTGTCCACGCGAGTCCAACCTTGCCGATCAGGGCGATCCGAGCGTTCACCGCGGTGGATCGCCGGTACCTGGTGCCGGCGATCCACCGCGTTCCATCGGTGTGGCCGTGAGCCGGCCGGCGCCCGACGTCAGGCGTAGAAGTCGGGCTTCGCGATCATCTCGACCTTGACGACGCCCTCGTCGGTGAGCGCTCGGACACCGGCGTCACAGACGCACGCGGCGGCATACCCGTCCCACGACGTCGACCCGGTGTGCTCGCCCCGCGCCACTGCGGAGATCCACTCCTGCACCTCGGTGACGAAGGCGCCCCAGAAGCGGTCGTTGTGGTCGCGGGCGATGGCGTTGCGCACCCCGACGCCGTCGCGCACGACGATCGCGTTCTGGTCGCCCAACGACACCGTGCCTTTCTCGGCAACCGCCTCGCAGCGGATGTCGTAGCCGAACTGGCAGTTGACGAAGATCTCGTCGTCGACGCGCACCCCCGACTCCGTCTCGAGGATGAGCACGAGTGGGTCCTGGAGGTGCTCGAAGCGCAGCGACGTCTTCTTCGGCTTGTCGACCCGCGCCGAGACGAACTCCTCGCCGAGCAGCCAGCGCATCGTGTCGACCTCGTGGATCGCGGTGTCGTTGATGGCCATGTCCCACGTGTAGTGCTCGGGCACGGTCGGGTTGCGGTGCGCGCAGTGGACCATGAGCGTCTCGCCGAGCTCGCCCGAGTCGAGCAGCGTCTTCATCTCGCGGTAGCTCCGATCGAAGCGACGCATGAATCCGACTGTCACCAGGCGCCGCCCGCCGGCCTGCTCGGCCTCCATGATCCGCAGCGCGGCCTCCGCCGTCGGCGTCAGCGGCTTCTCGCAGAAGACGGGCTTGCCCGCCGCGATGGCCGCGAGCACGTCCACCTCGTGCGCCGGCCCGTAGCTGCAGATCATGACGGCGTCGACCTCGTCGGCGGCGATGAGCTCGGCCGAGGACGCGTATGCCGTCCCGTCGACCCGCGACGCCACCTCGGCCGCTCGGGCCGGGTCGACGTCGGAGACGGCGACGACCCGCCCGCCCGCGATGACGGTGTGGATCCGGTCGATGTGAGCCTGGCCCATGCCGCCCGGGCCAATCATGCCGATGCGTACGGTCATTGGTGTGACTCCTTCGTCAGCGAGAGCAGGGGCTCAGCGGAGGCCGAGGCCGATGGACGCGAGGTACTCGCGGGTCTGGATGGCGTTGGGCAGCGGGTAGGACGGCTCGCACGGGTACATGTCCTGCTCGCACACGACGTAGAGCTCCTTGTCGAGGTCGGCCAGGGCCTCGATGAGCGACGGCATGTCCGGCGCGCCGGCCGGCGGTGCGACGGAGCAGCCCTTGGCGACAGCGAGACCGAAGGGCCAGTCCTCGTCGTGGGCCTGCTTGACGAGGCCTTCGTCCATCGCCTTGATGTGGACGTAGGAGATGCGCTCGGGGTACTTGCGGCACAGCTCCATCGGGTCCCCACCGCCGTAGACGATGTGGCCGGTGTCGAGGCAGAAGCCGACGTAGTCGGGGTCGGTCGCCTGGAAGACGCGGTCGATGTCCTCGGGCGTCTCGATGTGGCTGTCGCCGTGCGGGTGGAGGACCATCTTGAGGCCGTAGTCCTCCTTCATGATGCGACCGAGCTTGTCGGCATTGGAGATGTAGGCGTTCCACGCCTCCGTCGACAGCACGCGGTCGTCGGTGAACTCCCACGTCTTGTCGTCGCGGAAGAGGGGCGGTAGGTGCACGATGTACTCCGCCCCGACGGCGGCGTGCGTCTCGGCGATCTCGCGGAAGGTCTTCTCCGTGTCGGCCCAGGCCTCCGGCTTGTGCAGGATGCCCCAGCCCGTGCCGGCGACGACCTGGAAGCCTCGCTTGTCCATCTCCTCCTGCAGGCGCTTCGGGTCCTTGGGGAAGTAGCCGAACGGCCCCGTCTCCATGACCGAGAAGCCGGCCTCGGCCATCTCGTCGAGCGCGGTCTCCCAGTGGATCTGCTTCTCGTCCTCGGGGAACCAGACGCCCCACTGGTCAGGACAGACACCGATCGTCAGCTTGCTGTAGCGGTCGTCGGTGTTGCGGGCCTTGGACTCGGCCATGGTCGTTCGTTCCTCTCGAAAAGTGTTGCGGGTCAGTCGTTCTGGGGGAAGCCAAGGTTGAGGCCGCCGTGGCTCGGGTCGAGCCAGCGCGACGTGACGACCTTGCCGCGGGTGAAGAAGTGGACGCCCTCCATGCCGTGGGCGTGGGTGTCGCCGAAGAGCGAGTTCTTCCACCCGCCGAAGGAGTAGTACGACACCGGCACGGGGATCGGCACGTTGACGCCGACCATGCCGACCTCGACGTTGCGCTGGAACTTGCGGGCCGCGCCACCGTCGTTGGTGAAGATCGCCGTGCCGTTGCCGTAGGGGTTGCTGTTGATGAGCGTGAGGCCCTCGTCGTAGGAGCCGACGCGAACGACCGACAGCACCGGACCGAAGATCTCGTCGTCGTAGAGCGACATGCCGGGCTTGACGTGGTCGAAGAGGGTCGGCGCGAGGAAGTAGCCCTCCCCGTCGGACTCGTAGGAGTCCTGACGACCGTCGACGACGAGCGTCGCACCTTCGGACACCCCGGCGTCGAGGTAGGACGTCACCTTGTCGCGGTGCTGCGAGGTGACGAGCGGGCCCATGTCGCAGCCGCGCGTGCCGTCACCGGTGACGAGCTTGCCCATGCGGTCCTTGATCTTCGAGATCAGCTCGTCCGCGATGGGTTCGACGGCGACGAGTGCCGAGATCGCCATGCACCGCTCCCCCGCCGAGCCGAAGCCGGCGTTGACCGCCGCGTCCGCGGCGAGGTCGAGGTCGGCGTCCGGCAGGACGAGCATGTGGTTCTTGGCGCCGCCGAGGGCCTGGACCCGCTTGCCGTGCGCGGTGCCCGTCTCGTAGACGTACTTCGCGATCGGCGTCGAGCCGACGAACGACACCGACTTCACGTCGGGGTGCCTCAGCAGCGCGTCGACCGCCTCCTTGTCGCCGTTGACGACCTGCATGACACCGTCGGGCAGGCCGGCCTCCTTCCAGAGCGCCGCGACCGCGATCGCGGCCGAGGGGTCCTTCTCGGACGGCTTGAGGATCACCGCGTTGCCGCACGCGATGGCGATGGGGATGAACCACATCGGCACCATCGCCGGGAAGTTGAACGGCGAGATGACGGCGACGACCCCGAGCGGCTGGCGGATCGAGTAGACGTCGACGTTCGTCGAGGCGTTCTCCGAGAAGCCGCCGCGCATGAGGTGCGGGATGCCACAGGCGAACTCGGCGACCTCGAGGCCGCGCGTCACCTCGCCGAGCGCGTCGGAGAGCACCTTGCCGTGCTCGGCCGTGATGAGCGCCGCGACGTCCTCCTTGCGCTCGTTGAGCAGCTCGCGGAAGGCGAAGAGCACGCCCGAGCGCTTGGCGAGCGAGGCGTCGGCCCACTCCTCCCACGCGGAGGCGGCGGACGTGACGGCCTCGTCGACGAGCGAGGCCGAGGCGAGGTCGAGCACGCCGGACTGCTCCCCCGTCGCGGGGTTGAAGACGGGCGACGTGCGCTCGGCGGTGCCGGCCCACGGCTGGCCGTCAATGAGGTGGGTGATGCGGGTGGGCGTGCTCATGGCAGTGTCCTTCGGGTTCAGATCAAGGCGGAGGGGGCGTGTGCCGGGTGGCCGGCTCGAGGAGGGAACACGTGGGTTCGGCTCGGATGCTGGTGGCTCAGGGCGAGACGAGCGTGGGCGGCGTCGACCACTTGTCGAGGTAGGAGCGGATCGTGTCGCGCATGTAGGTGCTCGACTCACGCGCGCGGTCCTCCCAGGCGAAGACGCAGGAGGTGACGATGCCGTCGAAGCCGATGCGCTCGAGGCCGGCGAAGAACTGGCCGAAGTCGACCTCGCCCTGCCCGATGTCGAGGTGCTGGTGCACCGTGACCTGCGACCCGGGCGGGTTGACGATGTAGCGCAGCCCGGACGACGCGGTGTGGTCGTAGGCGTCGGCGACGTGGACCATCCTCAGCAGGTCGCCGGCCTTGTCCATGATCCCGTCGGGATCGTTGCCCTGGTGGAAGGTGTGCGGCGCGCAGTAGAGGAACGACACGTTGGGGCTGTTGATCCCCTTGATGATGTCGACCGCACGCTTGCCGTCCTCCTCCCAGTCGTCGGGGTGCGGCTCGAGCACGAGCCGGATCCCCTCCTTCTCGAAGACGGGCAGCAGCTCCTCCATCGACTGCCAGAACATCCGCTCGCACACGGCCGCCTCGCGGGGGTTGCCGTTGAGCTCGGAGTTCATCGTGTCGACACCGAGGTCGCTGGCGATCTGGATGGCGCGCGTCCAGTAGCGCACGGCCGCCTTGCGGTCGTCCTCGTCGGGACCCGACCACCGGAAGAGTGGCAGGAGCGACGACACCCCGACCCCCGCAGACGCCAGCGCCGACCGGAACGCGGCCACGCCGGCGTCGTCGACGCGCGGGTGGTTGAAGAAGGGGATGAAGTCGTCGCGCGGCGACAGCTCGATCCACTCGTAGCCGAGGTCGGCCACGAGGGAGGGCAGCTCGAGCAGCGGCGTCTCACGGAACATGTACGGGTCGAGGGCGAGCTTCATGACGAGGACTCCGGGTGAGAGGTGGTGCCGACGGGAGTGATGAGCGGACGCTGGGTGGCCTTGTGGTCGACGTACTCCGCGTATGCCGTCCGCGTCGTGTCGAGGTCGCTGACCTCCGAGACCGGCACGTCCCACCAGGACGCGCTGTCGGGCGCGTGGACGAGCGGGTCGGTCTCGACGTGGATGACGACGGGCCCGCCGTCGGCCGGAGCGGCCTTGGCCTCCTTGATCGCCTGGTGCAGCTCGTCGAGCGAGTGCACCTCGATGACGTGCGCGCCGAGCGAGCGCGCGTTGGCGGCGAGGTCGACGGGCAGGACGGCGCCGTCGAGGCGTCCGGACGACTCACCACGGAAGCGGTAGCTCGTGCCGAAGCGCTGCGAGCCGAGCGACTCCGACAGCGATCCGATCGAGTGGAAGCCGTGGTTCTGCACGAGGACGACGATGACCTTGATGCGCTCCTGCACCGCCGTGACGAGCTCGGTCGGCATCATGAGGTAGCCGCCGTCGCCGACCATGGCGAAGACGTCGCGCGACTCGTCGGCGAGACGGATGCCGAGCGAGGCCGGCACCTCGTAACCCATGCAGGAGTAGCCGTACTCGACGTGGTACGCCTTGCGGTCGCGCACCCGCCACAGCTTGTGGATGTCGCCGGGCATCGAGCCCGCCGCACAGAGCACGACGTCGCGGGGGTCGGTCAGCTCGTTGACCGCGCCGAGCACCTGGCCCTGGGTGAGCAGGCCATCGGCCAGCCGGTCGGTGACCTCCGGAGCGGGGTGGAAGGCCGCCTCGACCGAGGCGTCCCACTCGGCCCACAGCGCGGCCTGGCGTGACCGGTGGGCGTCGTCGACGGCATACCCGTCGAGCGCCGCAGTGAGCGCGACGAGCGCCTCCCGGGCGTCGGCGACGACCGAGAGCCCCGAGTGCTTGCCGGCGTCGAAGCGCGCGACGTTGACGTTGACGAAGCGGACCCCGTTGTCCTGGAAGGCTGTCCGCGAGGCAGTGGTGAAGTCGCTCCACCGCGTGCCGATGCCGATGACGACGTCGGCCTCTGCGGCGAGCGCGTTGGCGGCCGTCGTGCCGGTCGAGCCGACCGCACCCATCTCCTGCGGGTGCCCGTGCGGCAGGGACCCCTTGCCGGCCTGCGACTCACCGACGGGGATGCCGGTGGCCTCGCAGAACGCGCGGAGCGCCTCCTCGGCGCCGCTGTAGTGCACGCCGCCACCGGCGACGACGAGCGGCCGCTTCGCCGAGCGGATGACCGCTGCGGCGTCGGCGACGTCGACGGCCTCGGGCAGCGGACGCGCCACCCGCCACGTGCGCGGCGCGAAGAGCTCGAGCGGCCAGTCGTGCGCCTCGGCCTGCACGTCCTGCGGCAGCGAGATCGTCACGGCGCCCGTCTCGACGGGGTCGGTGAGCACCCGCATCGCACCGAGCAGCGCCGACGGCAGCTGCTCGGGACGGCTGACCCGGTCGAAGAACTTCGACAGCGGGCGGAAGGCGTCGTTGACCGTCACGTCGGCGGCACACGGCAGCTCGAGCTCCTGGAGCACCGGGGAGGACACTCGCGTCGCGAAGGTGCCCGACGGGAGCAGCAGCACGGGCAGACGGTTGATCGTCGCCAGGGCGGCGCCGGTCAGCATGTTCGTCGAGCCGGGACCGACGGACGCGGTGCACGCCCACGTCTGCAGGCGGTCCTTCTGGCGGGCGTATGCGACGGACGTGTGGACCATCGCCTGCTCGTTGCGGGCGAGCACGTACGGGAGGTGCTCCTCGCCGTCGGCGAGCTCGTTCTGCAGCAGCGCCTGGCCGATCCCGGCGACGTTGCCGTGGCCGAAGATCCCGAAGCAGCCGGCGAAGAGCTTCTGCCGCTCGCCGTCGCGCTCGCTCCACTGGTTGGCGAGGAAGCGCACCACGGCCTGGGCCACGGTCAGACGCACCGTCGCGGCCGCGTGGGTGTCGCTCGTCATCGAGCACCTCCAAGGGGAAGTCGGGGGTCGACCGGCTGGTCGGACCACGTGTCGCGGACCCAGCCGTGTGCGGGGTCGTCGCAGATGAGCCAGGCCCGCTCGGCACCCGGGCCGGCCATGACGTTGAGGTAGTAGAGGTCGTAGCCGGGGGCGGCCATCGCCGGGCCGTGCCAGCCGTGCGGCACGAGGACGACGTCGCCCGAGCGCACCTCGGCGAGCACGTCGATCGGCCGGTCGTCGGTGCCGTAGACCCGCTGGTAGCCGACCGGGCTCGTGCCTGCAGCCTCCGGAGCACCAGCCGACGGGGCGACCTCGAAGTAGTAGATCTCCTCGAGCTCCGTCTCGACCCCCGGCCGCTCCTCGTCGTGCTTGTGCGGCGGGTAGGAGCTCCAGTTGCCGCCGGGGGTGATGACCTCGCAGGCGATGATCGAGTCGGCGTCGAGGACGCCGGGGATGCCGAAGTTGCGGACCTCGCGGGACGCGACGCCCGCGCCGCGCAGCTCGACGGGCACGTCTGCGACGCCCACGTGACGGAACGGCGGCGTGTGCCGTCGCGTCGCGCGGGCGCCGCAGACGGCGATCGTGGCGGGACCGCCCTCCGCGGTCACCGTGACGTCGCAGTCGCGCGTGGCGTAGGCGACGTCGGTGGGCCCGGCGAAGACCGAGGCCCGACCCGCGAGGACGGCCTCGTGCTCGAGGCCCTCGGGGTCGACGGCCGTGACGGCGACGGATCCCGAGAGCGGCACGACGACGTGCTCCCACTCCCCGGCCGCGACGGTGCGGCTCTCCCCGGCAGCCAGCGCGGCGGCATACAACCGGGTGTGCGACCACCCGTCGACGGCGTCGTCGATGGCGACCGACCACTCCGCCGTGCCGGCGCTCCCCAGGGGCCGCACCCAGCGCTCGTTGTCGCTCACGCGCCGACCCCGCTCCCGTGCACCAGCCCGGCGGCGATGTCGACGGCCGCGGCGACGTCACCGTCGGGCGGGAAGAGCAGGGCGCGGCCGACGACGAGACCGCGCACGGCGGGCAGGTCGAGCGCGCGGCCCCACGAGGCGTACGTGTCCTGCGGGTCGCCCTGGGGGTCCCCGCCGAGGAGGAGCGTCGGCAGGGTCGTCGCGTCCATGACGCGGTCGAGCTCGTCGACGACGGGAAGCTTGAGCCACGTGTAGGCGCTCGAGGCACCGAGGCCGGCAGCGATGTGGACCGACTTGATCGTCGAGTCGGGGTCGAGCTGGTTGACGACCCGACCGCCCTCGCGCGTCGAGAGGAACGGCTCGACCATCGCCATGACCTGGTGCTCGGCGAGCTCGGTGACGGCGTTGGCGCTCGCCTCGAGGGTGGCCACCGTGCCCGGGTCGTCGAGGCAGATGCGGGTCAGCATCTTGCCGCCGTCGATGCCGCGCGCCGCGATCTCGGCCGCGGTGTAGGCGGTGAAGCGGTCGTCGAGCTCGAAGGTCGCTCCCTGGAGGCCGCCGCGGTTCATCGAACCGATGGCGACCTTGCCGTCGAGGGCGCCGAGCAGGAGGAGGTCGTCGAGGACGTCGGGCGTGCCGAGCACCCCGTCGACGCCGGGACGCTGGAGGGCGGTGACGAGGCGCTCGAGCAGGTCGCTGCGGCTCGCCATGGCGGCGCCGGCGCCGCGGACGCCGAGGGCACCGCGCGCGGGGTGGTCGGCGGCGACGAGGAGCATCCGGCCGTCCTCACGGACGAGGGGACGGCGGCGGCGCGCGGCCCACGCGGCGGCGATGCGCCCGGGTTCGCGCACGCGGATCTCGGTCAGGTCGGCGACCCGGACGCTGGGGCTGACGGTCGGCTCGTGCTGCGTGGTGGTCATCGCGCCTCCTCGGCGGTGGTGGCGAACGGTGAGGCCTGCCGGCCGGCGGTGGCCAGGCGCTCGTCGACCTCGGCGGAGGTCGGCATCGCGGTGGAGCACTCGAGCTTGCTGGCGACGATCGCACCTGCGACGTTCGCGAACTCGAGGACGCGCCGCAGGTCCCAGCCCTCGAGCAGGCCGTGGCAGAGGGCGCCCCCGAACGCGTCGCCGGCACCGAGGCCGTTGACGACGTCGACGGGGAAGGGCGGGACCTCGAGCCGCTCGTCGCGGGTCGCGGCGAGCACCCCCTTGGGGCCCTGCTTGACGACGGCGAGCTCGACGCCGCGCTCGAGCAGCGCGTCGGCCGCTCGCTGGGGGTCGGTCTCGCCGACGGCGACCTCGCACTCCTCGCGGTTGCCGACGGCGACGGTCACGTGGTCGAGCGCGCGCCCGACCTGCACGCTCGCCTCGGCCGGGTCGGACCAGAACATCGGCCGGTAGTCGAGGTCGAGCACCGTGTGGGTGCGGCGGGCCCGGACGTCCCAGGCGCGGAAGTGCGCGGCCCGGCTCGGCTCCTGCGACAGCCCCGTGACGGTCGCCCAGTAGACGCCGGCGTCGCGGATCGCGTCGAGCGGCAGCTCGTCGGCCTCGATCATGAGGTCCGGAGCGGTCGGGTAGCGGTAGAAGTACAGCGGGAAGTCGTCGGGCGGGAAGACCTCGCAGAAGGTGACGGGGGTCGGCGGGCCGGCGACGGCGGAGACGAAGGAGTCGTCGACCCCGAAATCGCGCAGCGCCTCGTGGATGTAGCGTCCGAACGCGTCCTGCCCGGTCCGCGTGACGAGCGCGGTCCGGTGCCCGTGGCGGGCTGCCGCCACCGCGACGTTCGTCGCGCTGCCGCCGAGGAACTTCTCGAACGTGCGGACCTTCTCGAGCCCCACGCCGTGCTGGAGCGGGTAGATGTCGACGCCGGTGCGTCCGATCGCAACGACGTCGTATGCCGTGTCGCCGGCGGCGGGGGTGGTGGTGTCCATGGCGTCCACGTCGCTCACAGGCTCGGGATCTCGTCGAGCGAGACGACGCGACGCTCGCGCCGCGAGAGCTCGCAGGCATCGGCGACGCGGAACGCCTGGAGCGCGTCGTCGACGGTGCACGGCGAGGCCAGCGCCCCGCGGGCGACGGCCGCGAAGGCCGTCAGCTCGGCGCGGTAGGCCGGCAGGAAGCGCTCCATGAACGACCAGTGTCGGGGGCCGACCGGGTAGGTGGCACCGGGCTCGGCCGAGGTGACGGCGAGCGAGTCGTCGTAGCCGACGCCGATCGTGCCGTCGCTGCCGAGGACCTCCATGCGCACGTCGTGGCCCCCGCCGTTGTAGCGCGTGGCCGAGAGGTTGACGAGCGTGCCGTCGTCGAGCGTCAGCACGGCTGCCGCGGTGTCGACGTCGCCGGCCTCGGAGAAGAACGCCGCGCCCTTGTTGGCGCCGGTGGCGTAGACCGAGGCGACCTCGCGACCGGTGACGAAGCGGATGATGTCGAAGTCGTGGATCGAGCAGTCGCGGAAGAGGCCGCCGCTCGTCGGGATGTAGGCGGCATGGGGCGGCGCCTGGTCGTGCGTCTGGGCGCGGATGCTGTGGACGAAGCCGAGCTCGCCGCCGGCCACGGCCTGCTGGGCGCGCTGGTAGCCGCGGTCGAAGCGGCGCTGGAAGCCGACGTGGACGGGCGTGCTCGTCGTGCGGACGAGCCGTGCGAGGTCCAGCGTCTCGTCGAGCGTGGCGGCCACGGGCTTCTCGCAGAAGGTGGGGACGCCGGCCTCGAGACCGAGGCGGATGAGGGGTGCGTGTCCCGGCGTCGCCGTGGCGATGACGAAGCCGTCGACGCCCTGGGCGAGCAGTTCGGCCGGCGAGGCGGCGAAGCCGACCTCGAGCTTGTCCGCGACGGCGCGGGCGGCGTCGGCGTCCAGGTCGGAGACGACGACCTCGTCGACGTCGGACAGGTCGCGGAGGGTCTCGGCGTGGAACGCCCCGATGCGGCCGACTCCGGCCAGTCCGATGCGCATGTGCACACTCCCTTGGGTGATCGCGGTGGGTGGCGACCCGGTGGGGGTGGTCGCCGTGAGGTCCGGACGGCGAGCGCCTCGACGTCGTCGTCCCTTCGAGAACGATGGTCCTGCCGTGGCCGTCGCCATGTCAAGCAAATGTTAGGACATTCTGATGTTTGATCAATCTCTTGACATGCATGCAGGAAGAGGAGCATCCTCCAATCGCTGGCACCGACGCCGGGACCGGCAGACATCGACACCGATGTCCGCCCGCGACGGAGGAGCCAGTGCGAGCACGGAGGCGCACCACGTCGCCGGAGCTCGCCGAGATCCCCGCACACCTTCCGGGCGACGACCTCGCCCCACACCGTCCGCACCGGACGCGACGCAGCCAGACCGCTCAGCCCACGCGCACCACAGGCGCACCGGCCGGGTCGACACGACCCGACACCCCTCCAGCCCGCACCTCACGTGCCAGGCGGCACACGGCATTCGGGCTCCACCCTGATCGACGGATCGACCGTCACAGAACGTCGCGCCACTCCGGCGACCGGGCCACCGCGACGCAACGAAAGGAATCAACGATGACTCCGACTCGGACTCGCAAGAGCCTGACCGTCGCAGCCGGCATGGCCACGGCCGCCGCCCTCGCCCTCGCGGCGTGCAGCAGCGGCGGCGCCCCCGCCAGCACCGCCGACGCCGGGAGCGGCAGCGGCGCCGGCGACAACTCCGGCTACACGTTCGCCATGGTCACCCACGAGACCCCCGGCGACACCTTCTGGGACAAGATCAAGGCCGGCGCCACCCAGGCCGCGAAGAACAGCGGCATCACGCTCAAGTACTCCAACGACCCCGACCCGGCCAAGCAGGCGACCCTGATCCAGAATGCCGTCGACTCGAAGGTCGACGGCATCGCCACGACACTCGCCACGCCCGACGCCCTCGCCGGTGCGGTCAAGTCGGCCAACGACGCCGGCATCCCCGTCGTCGCCTTCAACTCCGGCATCGACCAGTACCAGCAGGTCGGCGCCAAGATGTACTTCGGCTCCGACGAGAACCTCGCCGGTGAGGCGACCGGCAAGCGCATCGCCGCCGCCGGTGGCAAGAAGGTCCTCTGCGTCATCCAGGCCGCCGGCTCGGTGGCCCTCGAGGCGCGGTGCGCCGGCGTCAAGAAGGGCATCCCGGCGACGGAGAACATCCAGGTCAACGGCGCCGACGACCCGTCGGTCGTCTCGGCCCTTCAGGCCAAGCTCGCGCAGGACAGCTCGATCGACTGGATCGTCACGCTCGGCGCCCCGATCGCCCTCGACGCCCTCAAGGCGATGGACGCGGCCAGCAGCAAGGCCAAGCTCGCCACCTTCGACCTCAACGTCGACGCCGCGCAGGCGATCCAGGACGGCAAGATCCAGTTCTCGGTCGACCAGCAGCCCTACGTGCAGGGCTACCTCGCCATCCAGTCGCTCTACCTCAACAAGAAGAACGGCAACGACATCGGTGGCGGCCTCGCCGTCCTGACCGGACCGTCGTTCGTGGACTCGAAGAACATCGCCGTGATCCTCCCGTTCGCCAAGAACAACACGCGCTGACCCACCGGGGCGGCCGGCCCGGGCAACCAGGGCCGGCCGCCCTTCCCGCACTCCACTGCTCGCTCGTCAAACCGGATCGGAGAGGTCCATGAGTCAAACCACCAAGACTCCACCCTCGGCACCAGCCGAGGCATCGAACAGGGTCACGCTCGGCTGGTCGAACCGCCTGCTCGCCCGCCCCGAGGTCGGGGCGCTCGTCGCGGCGATCGTCATCTTCGTCTTCTTCCTCATCGTCGCGCCGGCCTTCCGGTCGCCCGCGTCGTTCTTCACCGTGCTCTACCAGTCCTCCACCATCGGCATCGTCGCGGTGGCCGTGGGAATGCTCATGATCGGCGGCGAGTTCGACCTCTCCGCCGGCGTCATCGTCACCACGGCCGGCCTCGTCAACGCGATGTTCTGCTACCAGCTCGGCATCAACCTCATCGTCGGCGCCGTGCTCTCGCTCGTCTTCTGCCTCGCCATCGGCTTCCTCAACGGCTACCTGGTGGTGAGGACCGGCATACCGAGCTTCCTCATCACCCTGGGCACGTTCTTCGTGCTGCAGGGCGCGAACCTCGGGGTCACGAAGCTCGTCACCGGCTCGGTCTCGACGCCCAACATCAACCAGATGGACGGCTACAAGACCCTCGACGCGATCTTCGCCTCGAGCTTCAAGATCGGCAGTGTCACCGTCGAGATCACCGTCCTCTGGTGGTTCCTCTTCGTCGCCCTGTCGGCGTTCATCCTCCAGCGCACCAAGATCGGCAACTGGATCTACGCCGTCGGCGGCAACGCCGACTCGGCCCGTGCCGTCGGCGTCCCGGTCAAGGCCGTCAAGATCGGCCTCTTCATGTCGGTCTCGTTCCTCGGCTGGTTCGTCGGCATGCACACGCTCTACAAGTTCGACACCCTCCAGGCCGGCAACGGCATCGGCAACGAGTTCCTCTACATCATCGCCGCGGTCGTGGGTGGCACGCTGCTCACCGGCGGCTACGGCAACGCCATCGGCGTCGCGATCGGCGCGTTCATCTTTGGCATGACGAGCCTCTGCATCGTCTACGCCGGCTGGGACCCCAACTGGTTCCGGGCCTTCCTCGGCGTCATGCTCCTGCTCGCCGTCATGGTCAACCTCTACGTCAAGAAGCTCTCGACCGCCCGAAAGGTGGGCTGACATGACTGACACCCTGTCCGAGCACGCGGACCCGGAGCTCCACTCGGGCGAGCCGCTCATCGAGATGAAGGACGTCGGCAAGACGTACGGCGCCATCCGCGCCCTCAAGGGCATCAACCTCACGGTGCGCGCCGGCGAGGTGACCTGCGTCCTCGGCGACAACGGCGCCGGCAAGTCGACCCTGATCAAGATCATGGCCGGCCTCCACCCGCACAACGAGGGCACGATGAAGGTCGACGGCAAGGAGGTCAGCTTCTCCTCGCCGCGCGAGTCCCTCGACCACGGCATCGCGACCGTCTACCAGGACCTCGCCGTCGTCTCGCTCATGGAGGTGTGGCGCAACTTCTTCCTCGGCTCCGAGCTGACGAGCGGCAGGGGCCCGTTCGCCACCCTCCGGATCGCCGACATGAAGCGCATCGCCGACGAGGAGCTGCGCAAGATGGGCGTCGTCGTCAAGGACATCAACCAGCCGATCGGCACCCTCTCGGGTGGCCAGCGCCAGTGCGTCGCGATCGCCCGGGCCGTCTACTTCGGCGCCCGCGTGCTCATCCTCGACGAGCCGACCGCGGCCCTCGGCGTCAAGCAGTCCGGCGTCGTGCTCAAGTACACGGCTGCGGCCCGCGACGCCGGCCTCGGCGTCGTCTTCATCACCCACAACCCGCACCACGCCTACCTCGTCGGCAACCACTTCGTCATCCTCAAGCTCGGCCAGGCCGTGCTCGACAAGAAGCGCGCCGACGTCGGTCTCGACGAGCTCACCCGCCAGATGGCCGGCGGCGACGAGCTCACCGAGCTCTCGCACGAGCTGCAGAAGTGAGCGGGGTGGCGTCATGAGCGTCGCCGTCGCCCACCACACCCGCAGCTCGAGCGCGCTCGCGCTCCAGGAGGGAGCCCGCCAGGCGGCATACCGCGGGACCCACCTGCTCGTCGTCCACGTCGTCGAGTCGCTCGACAACGACATCGCGGAGGCCAACAAGGCCGGTATCTCCGATGCCGTCGAGAGCGCGCTCGAGGCCGCCTGCCTGCCCGACCTCCAGTGGGACGTGCGCCTCGTCCCCGGGGGCCGGGACATCGCGGACGTCTCCGAGGCGATCCTCGCGACCGTGCACGAGCTCGGTCCGGACCTGCTCGTCATCGGGGCTCGGCGCCGCTCGCCGATGGGCAAGGCCTTCCTCGGCAGCGTGGCGCAGAACATCATCCTCGACGCGGACGTGCCCGTCCTCGTCGTCAAGAGCCCGAGGTGATGACACGAGGGTGTGCTGACATGAACACGTGCGCGCATGGCCGAAACGTCTCGTTAGTCTGCGGCCATGCCCAAGCCCGTTGACGTCCGCATCGACCGCGAGACGCCGGTCCCGCTCTACCACCAGCTGGCCGAGCAGCTGAGCGCGGCCATCGCGGACGGCGTGCTCCAGCCGGGGGACCCGTTCGAGAACGAGGTCGCGATGGCCGACCGGCTCGGCCTGTCGCGACCGACGGTGCGGCGGGCCATCCAGGAGCTCGTCGGGCAGGGGCTGTTGCTGCGGCGGCGAGGTCTCGGCACGACGGTCGCGGGCCGCCAGATCCACCGGCGGGCCGAGCTGACGAGCCTCTACGACGACCTGCGGCGCGAGGGCTCGGGGGACCCTCGCACCCAGGTGCTGACGCACGAGGTGACGACCGACGAGGTCGCGGCGACGGCGATGGGCCTCCCGGCCGACACGCCGTTGCTGCGCCTCGTCCGGCTCCGTCTCGACGGCGACCGGCCGCTCGCGATCCTGCGCAACTGGCTGCCGCCGGCCTACTCCGACATCAGCCGCGAGGACCTCGAGCACGACGGCCTCTACGCCCTGCTCCGCGCTCGCGGCGGCAAGCCCGTCGTGGCCCACCAGCGCATCGGTGCGCGGCAGCCGTCGGCCTCCGAGCGCAAGCACCTGAACCTCACGCCGTCCCAGCCGGTCCTGACGATGTCGCGCACCGCGTTCGACGCCGTCGGCGGCCCCGTCGAGTACGGCGACCACTGCTACCGCGCCCAGGACTACTCCATCGAGGTCATGCTCGACGAGCGCTGACCGCGCCGGGGTCCGTCGCGGCGCCCGACCACCGAGAAGGTATGCCGTGTCGGCCCTTTCGCTGCCCACCACCCTCCCCGCCCCACGCCGTCCGTCGCCCGACAGCGTGCCGATCCTCCGCTGGGGCATCCTCGGCACAGGGTGGATCGCGTCACGCTTCGTCGCGTCGCTCCAGGCCACGACGACGCAGCAGGTCGTGGCCGTGGGGTCGCGGTCGCAGGCCTCGGCCGACACCTTCGCCCGGGGTGCGGGTGGGCTGCGGGCGCACGCGAGCCACGAGGCACTGGTGAGCGACCCGGACGTCGACGTCGTGTACGTCGCGACGCCGCACCACGCGCACCTCGCGGGCGCACTCCTGGCCGTCGGGGCCGGCAAGCACGTCCTCGTCGAGAAGCCGCTGGGTCTCGATGCGTCTGAGGCACAGTCGATCTCGGCTGCTGCAGGGGCCGCCGGCGTCTTCTGCATGGAGGCCATGTGGTCGCTCTTCCTGCCGCGCTTCGACGTCGTGCGGCAGGTGCTCGACGCCGGCCTCCTCGGCGACGTGCGCACCGTCATCGCCGACCACGGCGAGCACTTCGACCCGCCGCACCGCATCCTCGACCCGGCCATGGCCGGCGGCTCGCTCCTCGACCTCGGCACCTACGTCACGACGCTGGCGACATGGGCGCTCGGCCCGGCCACGCGCGTCCTGGCGTCCGGCGAGACGGCCGCGTCCGGGGTCAACGGCCAGGCCGCGATGCTCCTGACCCACGCCGGCAACGCGACGAGCGTGCTGCACTCGACGCTGCTCACGCGTACGCCCACGGCGGCCACCATCGCCGGGACGGAGGCCACGCTGACCCTGCCCGGACCGTTCTTCATGCCCGGCGACGTCGTCGTCACCTCCGCCGACGGGTCAGGCTCGGTGACGTGGACCGATCCCGAGCCGATCGGTCACGGCGCGCTCTACCACTCGGCCCTCGAAGTGGCCCGCTGCATCGGCGACGGCCTGCTCGAGTCTCCCCTGCACGCGGCAGAGTCGGTCCAGGCCAACATGGCGGCGTTGGACGAGGTCGCGAGGCAGCTCGGCGTCACCTACTCCCCCACGGTTTGAGGTGATCGCGCGCGCGTTTCCGCGGCGCGCCCACCTCAACCGGGTGGTCAGGACAGCGGCGTCAGGACGTCCCTGCCGAGGAAGGGGCGCAGGGCCTCGGGCATGCGGACCGAGCCGTCGGCCTGCTGGTGGTTCTCGAGGATCGCGACGAGCCAGCGCGTCGTGCCCAGCGTGCCGTTGAGCGTCGCGACGGCGCGGGTGCCCGAGCCGTTCGGATCACGCTCGCGGGTGCCCAGCCGGCGCGCCTGGTAGGTCGTGCAGTTCGACGTCGACGACAGCTCGCGGAACTTGCCCTGCGTCGGCACCCAGGCCTCGCAGTCGAACTTGCGAGCCGCCGGACCACCGAGGTCGCCGGCCGCCGTGTCGATGATCCGGTAGGGCACCTCGATCTTGGCGAGCATCTCCTGCTCCCACGCGAGCAGGCGCTGGTGCTCGGCCTCGGCGTCCTCGGGACGGCAGTAGCTGAACATCTCGACCTTGTGGAACTGGTGCACGCGGATGATGCCGCGGGTGTCCTTGCCGTGCGACCCCGCCTCGCGGCGGTAGCAGGCCGACCACCCGGCATACCTCTTCGGGCCGTTCGTCAGGTCGATGATCTCGTCGGAGTGGTAGCCGGCGAGGGCGACCTCCGAGGTGCCGGTGAGATAGAGGTCGTCGGCCTCGAGGTGGTAGACCTCGTCGGCGTGCGCGTCCATGAAGCCGGCGCCGACCATGACCTCCGGGCGCGCGAGCGTCGGCGTGATCATCGGCGTGAAGCCGGACGCGGTCGCCTGGGCCATCGCCATGTTGAGCAGCGCCAGCTCGAGGAGGGCCCCGACGCCGGTGAGGTAGTAGAAGCGCGCGCCACCGACCTTGGCGCCGCGCTCCATGTCGATGGCGCCGAGCTTCTCGCCGAGCGCGAGGTGGTCGAGCGGCTCGAAGCCCTCGGCCTCGAAATCCCTTGGCGTTCCAACGGTCTCGAGCACGACGTAGTCGTCCTCACCGCCGACGGGCACACCGTCGATGATGACGTTGCCGACCCGGCGGAGCAGGCGCTCGAGCTCGGCCCCGGCCTCGTCGGCGTCGCTCTCGAGCGACTTGACCTGCTCGCTCAGCGTGCCGGCGCGCGCCCGCGCCTCGTGCGCCACCTTCTCCAGGTGGTCGGCGTCGTCGGCGCCCGACTTCTTCGCCTTCTGGAAGGCACCCATGGCCGCGCCGACCGACTTGCTGACGGTCTTCTGCTCGGCGCGCAGCTTCTCGAAGTCGCCGAGGGACGATCGACGGCGCTCGTCGGCAGCGAGGATCGCGTCCACGATCCCCGGGTCCTCACCACGGGCCTGTTGCGAGGCGCGGACCCGGTCGGGTTCGTCGCGCACGAGCTTGATGTCGATCACGCGGGTCAGCCTATCCGCGCGCCCCGCGGACCCACGACCGAGATCCCGCCGGTCCCCCACCCTCCCCACCTCGAGTGAGCGCTTGACCACACACGACTGAGCACTCCGTCCCATCCGTCGCGTGACGCGTGGGGCGGCGCGCTCGCTCGACTGTTACGGAGCGCTCACTCGAGTGGGGCGGGGCGCTCACTCGACTATTCGGGGCGGATGAGGGCGTATGCCGTCACGGCGTCGGCCGGGAGGCCGCGGACGTCGATCTGGACGCGCCCGGACGGCAGCCCGAGGTGCACGGTCCGCTGCACGGCGCCGTCGCACGCGAAGGGGCGGGAGTAGAGCGGCTCGCCGTGGCCCCACGTGCCGGGCGCGGCATCGTAGACGGCGTAGCTCGAGCCCTCCGTGGCCCGACCGGCGGCGCACGCGACCTCGACCGTGTAGGTGCGCCCCTCGGCGACCGGCACGCCGGGGACGTTGCGGAACGCCTTGCCCGAGCCCTGCTTGCTCACGACCACCCGCGCCACCTCACCGGCCACCGGCGGAGGCACCGTCACGACGGGTGGTGGCCCGGGGTCGATGGGCGTCAGGGAGACCTCGGGCGTCGCGGCCCCCGCGGACACGCCAACCGTGGGCGACACGCGCACGCCTCCGTCGGTCGTGCACCCGGCAGCCAGCAGGGCCGTGGCCAGCGCGGCCACCACCGGCACGGCCTCGACGACACGGCGCAGCCTCATGACCCGACTCTAGGACCGGCGGAGCCGACTGGGTATGGCCCCTGTACAGACGTCGAAGGAGCAGACATGAGTGAGAGCACGAAGTCCCGCGAGTCCATCGAGACGGCCCCGAGCGAGGAGGCGCGACTCGGGTCGCACACCGAGACCGGAGCACCGGCGCCGAGTGACCGCAACTCGCTCACGGTCGGCCCGGACGGCCCGATCCTGCTGCACGACCACCATTTCCTCAACCAGATGGCGCACTTCAACCGCGAGCGCATCCCGGAGCGCAACGTCCACGCCAAGGGCTCCGGCGCGTTCGGCACCTTCGAGACCACCGAGGACGTGTCGGCCTACACCAAGGCCGCGCTCTTCCAGAAGGGCGCCAGCACCGAGATGCTCGCGCGCTTCTCGACGGTCGCCGGCGAGCAGGGCAGCCCCGACACGTGGCGCGACCCGCGCGGCTTCGCGCTGAAGTTCTACACGACCGAGGGCAACTACGACCTCGTCGGCAACAACACCCCGGTCTTCTTCATCCGCGACACGATGAAGTTCCCGCACTTCATCCGCAGCCAGAAGCGCCGCGGCGGCTCGGGGCTGCGCGACAACCACATGCAGTGGGACTTCTGGAGCCTCAACCCGGAGTCGGCGCACCAGGTCACCTACCTCATGGGCGACCGCGGCATCCCGAAGACGTTCCGCCACATGAACGGCTACGGCAGCCACACCTTCCTCTGGGTCAACGGGGCCGGCGACAAGCACTGGGTCAAGTACCACTTCCACAGCAACCAGGGGGTCGAGGGCCTGACCGGCGCCGAGGCCGAGCGCATCGCCGGTCAGGACGCCGACCACCACCGCCGCGACCTCCACGACGCCATCGAGGCGGGCGACTTCCCGAGCTGGACGCTGTCGATCCAGGCCATGCCCTACGAGGACGCGAAGACCTACCACGTCAACCCGTTCGACCTGACGAAGGTGTGGCCGCACCGCGACTACCCGCTCATCAAGGTCGGCACGATGACGCTGAACCGCAACCCCGACAACTTCTTCGCGCAGATCGAGCAGGCGGCCTTCGAGCCGTCGGCGGTCGTGCCGGGCATCGGCTTCTCGCCCGACAAGATGCTGCTCGGCCGCGTCTTCGCCTACAGCGACACGCACCGCTACCGCATCGGCCCGAACTATCTCCAGCTGCCGGTCAACCGTCCGCGCGTCGAGGGCCTCAACACCTACACGCAGGACGGCCCGATGGCCTACGACCACCACGGCGACCTGCCCGTCTACGCCCCCAACAGCGAGGGCCGCGGCTACGCCGACGAGGTCGGTGAGGTCGAGGAGGGCTGGGAGACCGACGGCGCCATGGTGCGCCAGGCCTACACGCTGCGCGAGGACGACGACGACTTCAGCCAGGCGGGCCTGCTCGTCCGCGAGGTCTGGGACGACGCACAGCGAGAGGCGTTCACCGAGACGGTGGCCGGCCACCTGCTCGGCGGCGTGAAGTCCCCGGTGCTCGAGCGCGCCATCGACTACTGGAAGAGCGTCGACGCCGAGACGGGCAAGCAGATCGAGGAGCTCGTCCGCGCCGGCCTCGGCGGCGCCAACCCGGGCGGAGACGCCGACGACGCCAAGGTCGTCAAGGACCCGATCGTCGAGACGAAGACGAACGCGGCCAACTGACAAGGCCTTTCGCCCCAGCAACACGCAGAGGTATGCCGTGTGCCCCCGTCAGGCACACGGCATACCTCTTGTTCGTGGTCAGGTGCTACTTCACCTCGGCGCGGGTCAGGCGCCAGATGCCGACAGCCAGGGGCGCGACGACCCAGACGGCGACCGAGGTGGCGAGGTGGGCCCACTGGGCACCCGTCAGCGATCCCTCGAAGAGCGGCTGCATCGTCTGGTTCATGTCGAGCCAGGTCGCGGCGTCGCCCAGCCACGAGACCATCGAGCCGAGGATCGACCACGCGGTCGGCAGGACGAAGAAGACGACGACCGCGGCGGGCGTGTTCTTGAAGAGCATGCCGAAACCGACACCCTGGGCGATGCCGAGCAGCACGTAGCCGCCGGCGCCGAGGAGCACGAGCGCGTCCGTGGACCAGTCGCCGGTGATGCCGCGGAAGGTGATCGCGGCCTGGTGCGCGAGGGCGGCCAGCACGAGCGACAGCGCGAAGGCGCAGACGCCGACGAGGAGCGCAGAGAGGAGCTTGGCCCACGCGATGCGCATGCGGCGCGGTTCGAGACCGAAGGTGACGAGGCCGGTGCGCTGGCTCCACTCGGACGTCACGGCGAGGATGCCGACGACCGGGAGGATGAGCGCCATCGGCATCGTCGTGGCCTGGAGGTACTCGCCGAAGGCGTGCTGGCCACCCTCGTTGAAGAACATGATCGTCAGCGCGACCGCGATGATGGCGCCGATGCCGATGAGGAGCCAGCGGCCTGCCCTGGTGTCGAGCATCTTGCGCAGCTCGACGTGGACGAGACGGCCGAAGGGCACCCCGGTCGTGGGACGCGTGCCGGCGATGCGGCTCGGCACCTTGGCGTGGGTCGGCAGGGCCGACTCGGCGTTCTTGGAGACGGGAGCCGCGGTGGGCGTCGTCGTGGTCGTGGCGGTCATGCCGCCACCTCCTCTCGGGCGGCGTCGGCCGTGAGGTCGAGGAACATCTCCTCGAGGCCCCGGCTGTCGGCGCCGCGCAGCTCGGTCAGGACGATCTGGTGGGCGACGGCGACGCGGCCGACGGCGATCGGCTCGGCCTCGACCTGCAGGCCGCCCGTCGGGGTGCGCTGGGCGACGATCGAGGCCTCGGCGAGCGCGGCCAGGAGGGCGTCGTCGTCGGTGGAGCGGGTGTAGGTGCCGGCCCCGGCGAGCAGCTCGTCCTTGGTGCCGTGGGCGACGATCTTGCCGTGGCCGATGACGATGATCTCGTCGGCGACGCGCTCGATCTCGTTGAGCAGGTGCGAGCTGAGCAGCACCGTGCCGCCCTCGTTGGCGTAACCGCGCAGGAGGTCACGCATCCAGCGGATCCCGGCGGGGTCGAGACCGTTGGCCGGCTCGTCGAGGATGAGCACCTCGGGGTCGCCGAGCAGCGCGTGCGCGATGCCGAGCCGCTGGCGCATACCGAGGGAGTAGTTGCGCACCCGGCGGTTCGCCTCCTTCTCGGTGAGGCCGACGAGCTCGACCATCTCGTCGACGCGGTGCTTGCCGACACCCATGAGGATGGCGCCGAGTGTCAGCACCTCGCGGCCGGTGCGGCCGGCGTGCTGCGCGGAGGCGTCGAGCAGGAGGCCGACGTGGCGGCCGGGGTTCGGCAGGGCGGCATACGGCTTGCCGAGCACCGTGGCCCGTCCTGACGTGGCGGGCGTCAGGCCGGCCATGACGCGCATCGCGGTCGTCTTGCCCGCGCCGTTGGGGCCGAGGAAGCCGGTGACGAGGCCCGGCTTGACGTCGAAGGAGACGTCGTCGACGGCCGTGAACGGGCCGTAGCGCTTGGTGAGTCGTTCCACTGTGATCATGGGCTCCACCCTCCCGGGAGAGGCGGTGGTCGCACATCCGTCACAAGCCTGATTCCGACCCCTACCTAGGTCGCACCCGACCCTGACCGGAGTCAGGGTCCGTGCTCAGGGTCGGACCCCGTCGGCGGTCGCGGACGAGACCTTGGTCGGATGCCGTCGCGCCCGGTCGGCGCCTACGCTGGCCGGGTGCCGCTGCCCCGGATCGCCCGCACCCGACGGGGCCACGTGTGGGGTGAGACGTGGCGGCTCGGGGTCGCCTTCCTCTTCGGACTCGCTCTCTGGGGCGCCGTGCAGGCGCAGCTCGACCAACGCCACGTGGAGCCGACGTTCGGCAAGGACTGGCTCCTCGTCGACCTCGCGATCGGGCTCGGCTCGACGACGCTGCTGCTGTGGCGCCGCCGCTGGCCGCTCGCCGTCGCCGTCGTCACGGCGGCCCTCTCCGGGATCTCCTCCGTCGCGATCGGTGCGTCCGTCGTGGCGCTCGTGTCCCTGTCGACGCGCCGCCACTGGCGCGAGATCGCGGTCGTCCTCGTGCCGTGGATGGTGGCGGGCTGGTCGCACTCGATGGTCTACCCGACCGAGGACCAGGTCGTCACCCTGCCGAACGTCATCATCGGCCTGCTCAGCTATGCCGTCAGCGTCGCGATCGGCTGGGCCATCGGCGAGCGCCGCGCCTTCGTCGCCTCGCTCCACGAACGGGCCCTGACCGCCGAGCGCGAGCAGGCGATGCGCGTCGTCCAGGCGCAGGTCGCAGAGCGGGCCCGGATCGCGCGCGAGATGCACGACGTCCTCGCACACCGGATCTCCCTGGTGGCCATGCACTCCGGCGCCCTCGCCTACCGCACCGACCTGACGCCCGAGCAGGTCTCCGAGACGGCCGAGGTGGTCCGCGAGAGCGCCAACGAGGCCCTGACCGAGCTGCGGGCCGTGCTCGGGGTGCTCCGCGACGTGCCCGGCTCGGGGGCTCCCGCCGACGGCACGCCCCAGCCGCCGCAGCCGACGCTCGCCGACCTCGAGGCGCTCGTCGCCGAGGCACGCTCGGGCGGCACGACGGTCCGGCTCGACCGGTCGGGTGACCTCGAGCGTGTGCCCGAGCAGGTGTCGCGCGGCGCCTACCGGATCGTGCAGGAGGGCCTGACGAACGCCCGCAAGCACGCCCCTGGCGCGGCCGTCCGGGTCACCGTGGCCACCGCCCCGGAGGGCGGCCTCGACGACGAGGCCGTCCGCGTGACGGTGCGCAACACGGTCCCGCGCGGAGGCGGGGACGCAGCGGACGGCATACGCCAGGACGTCACGGTGGGAGCCGGGCTGGGGCTGCTCGGGCTCACGGAGCGGGCCGTCCTCGCCGGGGGCGAGCTGACCTACGGTCCCGACCGCGCGGGCGACTTCGTCCTCACGGCCCGGCTACCGTGGTCGCGATGACCGGGGACCCATGGCGTACGCGCGTCGTGATCGTCGACGACGACGCGCTCGTGCGTGCCGGGCTGAGGATGATCCTCGGTGGGGCACCCGACCTCGACGTCGTCGCGGAGGCGGGTGACGGCATCGCGGGTGAGCGCGTCGTCGACGAGCACCGGCCCGACGTCGTCCTCATGGATATCCGGATGCCGCGCCGGGACGGCCTCGAGACGACGAGAGCGCTGCTGTCCGAAGGCGCCCGGGCCGTCCGCGGTGCGCGCGGCGACGACCTCAAGGTCATCGTCCTGACGACCTTCGACGCCGACGACATGGTCGTGCAGGCGCTGCGGGCCGGCGCGCACGGCTTCCTGCTCAAGGACACCGAGCCGCGACGGCTCGTCGAGGCGGTGCGCCTCGTCGCCACCGGCGAGCCGATCCTGTCGCCGAGCGTCACCGCGACCCTCATGGCCCACGTCGCGACCGGCGGAGGAGCCGTGGCGGACGCCGGCGACCGCCGCCGCGCCGACGCCGAGGCCCGCCTGGCGACCCTCACCGACCGCGAGCGCGAGGTGGCCCTCGCCATCGGCCGCGGACTGTCCAACGCCGACATCTCGCGCGAGCTCTACCTCTCCGTGCCGACCGTCAAGGCCCACGTGTCGCGCGTCCTCGACAAGCTCGGCGCCGACAACCGCGTCCAGATCGCCATCGTCGTCCACGACGCCGCCCTCCCCTGAGCCCGGCGCGACAACTCCGCCCGGGCGGACCTGGCGCGCGCCGGAAGCCCGCCTGACCACCACAACTCCGCCCGGGCGGACCTGGCGCGCCCCGGAAGCCGCCTGACCACCACAACTCCGCCCGGGCGGGGTCGAGTTGCCCGAGCGCGACGGAAAAGGGCTGGACGCGAGCCCTGGGCGCCGCGTACCTTCTCTCCCGTGTGGATCTCCTGATGCCTCGAGCCCGCCCGCCGCTGACCTGACGACGACCGTCTGACGTCACCCGCGGGGCCCTGCCGACCATCAAGGACCCCCATGTCTTCCACCCTCACCATCTCCGGACTGGACGTCGCCTTCGGGGCACGCACCCTCTTCTCCGGTCTCGACCTGACCCTCGCCGACGGCGACGTGCTCGCCGTCGTCGGCCCCAACGGGTCGGGCAAGTCGACGCTCATGCGCACCATCGTCGGCGAGCTGCCGATCGAGGCCGGCTCGATCCGTCTCGCCCCGCGCGACGCGACGGTCGGCTGGCTCCCGCAAGTCGTGCCCGACCCGTCGGAGACCCTCCTGACGTATGCCCGTCGACGCACCGGCGTCACGGCGGCCGACACCGAGCTCGAGGCCGCGTCCGCCGCGATCGCTGCCGGCGACGAGGGCAGCGAGGACCGCTACGCCGCCGCCCTCGAGCGCTGGCTCGCGCTCGGGGCCGCCGACCTCGACGAGCGGCTGCCCGAGGCGGCCGCCCGCGTCGGGCTCGACGTCGCGTCCAACCGTCCCCTCGGCACCCTGTCCGGCGGGCAGGCCGCGCGGGCCTGCCTCGTCGCCGTGCTGCTCAGCCAGTACGACGTGCTGCTCCTCGACGAGCCGACGAACGACCTCGACGCCCGCGGGCTCACCCTCGTGGCCCACTTCGTCGCCGCGCACGAGGGCCCGATCCTCGTCGCCAGCCATGACCGCACCTTCCTCGACGCGGTCGCCACCGGCGTCGTCGAGCTCGACGTCAAGCAGCAGCGCATCGGCCACTACACCGGCGGCTGGAGCAGCTTCGTCGCGCAGCGCGAGCTCGCCCGCGCCCACGCGTGGGAGGCGTACGAGGGGTATGCCGCCGAGCGGGACTCGCTGCTCGCGCAGTCCCGGCAGCGGCACGACTGGGCCGACCGGGGGCGGCGCAATGTCGCGCTCGGCAAGGAGCCTGACAAGCACATCCGCGAGAAGCACAAGGCCAGGGCCGACCGTCAGGCCGCGAAGGGCGGCCGCCTCGAGCGGGCCGCTGATCGACTCGACGCGGTGGAGCAACCACGCAAGGAGTGGCAGCTGCGCTACGCCATCACCGAGGGCCGGCCCTCCGCCGATGTCGTGGCCACGCTCTCCGACGCGGTCGTCGAGCGGCACGGCTTCCGGCTCGGCCCGGTCAGCCTCGTCGTCGGCCGCGGCGACCGCATCGCGCTCGTCGGCGACAACGGCTCGGGCAAGACGACGCTGCTCGGCGCCCTGCTCGGTGACCTGCCCCTCACGTCCGGTCGCCAGAGCCTGGGCACGCGTGTGGCCGTCGGCGTCATCGACCAGCGCCGGCACCTGCTCGACGACGACGCCTCGGTGCTCGAGGTCGTGCGGCGCGAGCTCGGGACCCACCCGAGGTCGGGGAGCGAGTGGCCGGTCGCGGAGGTGCGCACCCTCCTCGCGAAGTTCGGGCTCGGGTCCGAGCACGTCTCACGTCCGGCCCGGAGCCTGTCGATGGGAGAGCGGACGCGAGCGCTCATGGCCCTCTTCCAGGGTCGTGAGGTCAACGTCCTCGTGCTCGACGAGCCGACGAACCACCTCGACGTCGACGCCATCGAGCAGCTCGAGGCCGCCGTGGCGGCCTTCGGAGGGACCGTGCTCGTCGTGAGCCACGACGAGAGCCTGCTCGACGGCATACGCCTGACCCACCGGTGGGTCGTCACGCGCGGACGCGTCCGCGTCGAGAGCCTTTGACCGGACCTGCGGCAGAGGCTCGGTCAGCGGGTGACGCTGCGGGTGCGGCTCCAGCGCCACACGGCCGTCACGACGACGGCGCCGACGATCGAGCCGATGATGCCGCTCGGTCGCAGCGCGAGGCCGTCGCCCGCGATGAGGCTCGCGAGGAGACCACCGACGAACGAGCCCACGAGGCCCGCGACGATGGCCATCGTCCAGTCGATGCTCTTGCCCTCGCGACCCAGGATGAGCTGGGCGGCGGCGCCGACGAGCATGCCGAAGAGGATCATGCCGATGATGAGCATGGGCCGAGCATAGAGGCACCAGACGCCTCAGACCGTGGTGTCGCCCGAATCATCTGGCTTCTCGGTGGTCCGTTCGGTGGTCCGTTCGGTGGCACGTTCGGCGGCCCTCTCGATGGCCGGCTCGATCGAGAAGTCCAACGACGCGTCGAAGTCCAGGTCGAACGTCGGGTCCTGGTGGCGTAGCCACACCCGGTTGAGGATGGCGCAGCCCACGATGAGCTGACCGGCGACGAGGAGCCAGACGAGCACGGCACCGGCGACGCCGAGCGAGCCGTAGAGCGCCGACGAGTGCTCGATCCGGGCCGGGAGGTAGACGCGGCTGATGACGTGGAGGGTCGCGAGCCCCACCCCGAAGAGCAGGCCGCCGGGCACGAGGTCCAGCCAGGACCGACGCCGGTCGGGCAGGTGGAGGGTGATGAGCACCCACCCGGCGCCGGAGATCCCCGCCTGGCAGACGAAGGACAGCAGGATGCCGCCGGGCAGGAGGTTGTCGAGACTCGTGACGAGCGCGGCACCGAGGAAGATGCCCAGCCAGGCCGCCCCGAAGACGAGCGTCGCCCCCAGCACCTCGCGCTGCGTGCGTCGCGGCACCCGGGCGTCCCACACGTGCGCGTTGACGATGACGAGGTTGCGCATCAGGGTTCGCGTCGTCCACAGCGAGAGGAAGAGACCGACGAGCACGGCCACCCACCACGAGCGGGTGGACTCCTCGAGGGCGACGGTGATCTGTTGCCGCAGGGTGCTCGTCACCCCCGTGACGGCGACGGCGTCCTCGGCCGCACCGGGGATCGCGCGGCTGAGTCCCGCCACCAGGCCGGACACGAGCAGGGCGAGCGGGAGCAGCCACAGGAAGGTGCGGAACGCGACGGCGCTGGCGAGCAGCATGCCCTGGCGGGCGACGTAGAGGGCCGCCATCTCCAGGGGCACCTTCGCCGCGGGAATGCGGCGGGAGAGCTCCATGTACTTCCGGGCATACCGGGACGCGGTGTCCTCCCCTCGTGACCGCAGACGCGCCAGACGACCTGACGCGGGCTCCACCGCGCCCCCGTCGGCCTCCAGGTCTGCGTCGTGCCCGGCCCCGTGTGCCATGGCTGAGGTTCCCACGGCGAGCGCCCCAGTGGTGGGTCTTCGCCCGACCGGTCCGGACCGCACCTCCCGCTGGCGCCCGATCTGCGCCACGCTGGACCCATGCCAGCCACCACGGTCGTCCTCTTCGGCGCCACCGGAGACCTCGCCAGGCGCAAGCTGCTCCCGGGCATGCTGCACCTGCACGAGTCCCAGCTCCTCGAGGGCCTGCGCATCGTCGCGACCTCGCTCGACGAGCTGAGCCGCGAGGAGTTCCTCGACCTCGTCCTCGCGTCGGTGCGCGAGCACAGCAGCCACAACGTGAGCGACGACGACCTGCGCGAGTTCGCCGAGCGGATCCACTGGGTGCCGGGCAGCTCCGGGCCGCAAGGGATCCGGGCCGCCGTCGACGAGTCGGAGGCGATCCTCGGACCCGACGCACGACGGCTGCACTACCTCTCGGTGCCGCCCAAGGCCGCCCTCGCCGTCGTGCACCAGCTCGCCGAAGCCGGTCTCGTCGAACGCAGCCGGATCATCATGGAGAAGCCCTTCGGCACCGACCTCGAGAGCGCCCGCAAGCTCAACGCCGAGCTCCACGAGGTCTTCGATGAGGAGCAGATCTTCCGCATCGACCACTTCCTCGGCAAGGAGGCGGCCCAGAACATCCTCGCCTTCCGCTTCGCCAACGGCCTCTTCGAGCCGATCTGGCACCGCAACCACATCGACCACATCCAGATCGACGTCCCGGAGACGCTCGGCCTCGCGCAGCGCGCGGACTTCTACGAGAGCACTGGCGCCTACCGCGACATGGTCGTCACGCACCTCTTCCAGGTGCTCGCCTTCACCGCGATGGAGCCGCCGACGGCGCTCGAGCCGCACGCCATCAGCGAGGAGAAGAACAAGGTCTTCCGGTCGATGTCGCCGATCGAGCCGCACGACGTCGTGCGCGGGCAGTACGTCGGCTATCGCGACGTCCCCGGCGTCAGGCACGACAGCCAGACCGAGACCTTCGTCGCGCTCAAGTGCTTCGTCGACAACTGGCGCTGGGCGGGGGTGCCCTTCTACCTGCGCACCGGCAAGCGGCTGGCTGAGGGCGCGCGCATCATCTCGATCGCCTTCAAAGAGCCGCCGCGCTCGATGTTCCCGGCAGGATCGGGCGTCGGCGACAACGGCCCCGACCACCTGACCTTTGACCTCGCCGACCGGTCACGCATGTCGCTCTCCTTCTACGGCAAGCGACCCGGGCCCGGGATGAAGCTCGACAAGCTCTCGATGCAGTTCTCCATGGGCGAGACCGACTGGGCCGGAGCGGTGCTCGAGGCGTACGAGCGGCTCATCTACGACGCCGCCCGCGGCGACCGCACCCTCTTCACGTCGGCCGACGGCATCGAACGCCTCTGGGAGATCAGCCAGCCGCTCCTCGACAACCCGCCGATCGTGCGCCCCTACGACCCGGGCACGTGGGGCCCCAACCAGATCCACCAGCTCGTCGCACCCTTCACGTGGCGCCTGCCCTTCGAGCGGCGCTGGCGCGACCCCAACACGACCGGCGCCTGAGCCCAACCAGGAGGTCGTAATTCGGCTGCGCGGGCCGGGAGCCCGCGAGCACACTGGGGTGGCCCGCTAACGATGGAGCCGCCATGGTGCCCACACGTCTGGTCAGGGCCGCGACCGCCGCGACCACTGCTGCTGTCGCGACCGCTGCCGCAGGCCTCCTCGCGGCCTGCGGGAGCTCGGTCGGCACGCCGAACCCGGGCCCCGCGCCGGGACCGGGCACGGCTGCCGTCGGCTCGGCGACGTCGGCCGCCGCTGACGGGCTGACCTCCACCGCTCCGTCGACGGCCTCCGGGTCAGGCTCTCCGACCGAAGCGGCCTTCCTGCCGGGCGCTCCGGTGTGGTGGTCCGGCTTCGAGATCGAGCTCGTCTCCGCCCGCCTCGACGAGCAGACCCGGCTGCTCGAGGTGCAGGCGAAACTGACGAACACGTCGTCCGTCGACACCAACCTCGGCGCCACGAGAGCCGAGATCTCGGTCGGCTCCCCCGACCACGTGACGGCGTGGGACACGGCCTCCGACACCATCCCGCACGGCACGACGCTGCCCAGCACCCTGCGCTTTCCCTCGGTGCCGGACGACTTCGACCTGACCGCGGCCCAGCTCGTCCTCGGCGGCGAGGGCGACCACCAGGCCGTCTTCGCCCTCGGCGACCCGAAGGCCAACGCGACGGCCGTCGCGACCCGCCCGCGCGACGTCCCGGCGACCGTCGTCATCAGCAACGCCCACACGGGCGCCAGGTTCGAGTCGCGCGACGTCAGCCTCCTGGCGGCGGCGTGCTCGGGTCCGAACCCGGTCGACGTGACCTATGTGCCCCTGGCCTCCGACCAGCTCGTCCTCGAGCTCGTCGGGACGATCCAGTCGCCGTCGCGATCGGTGGGCGGCGTCGCGGCACAGCGCGCGATGGCCAGCCCAGCCGGAAGCACCGCGGCGGTCGCCGAGCCCGGGATGAGCCTCGTCCTTGGCGTCGACGCCCCACCCGTGCGCCGACTGCACCTGTGCTTCCCCATCTCGGCCGACACGCACGGGCGGGTGGACCTGACCTTCGACACCCGGCTCGTCGGCGAGGATTTCGTCACCGCGACAGGCTCCGTCCAGCTGCCCTGACCCGCCCGGCCGGTGATGCCTCAGCGTGGGCCGTCGACGACCGTCTGGCGGGTGAATCCCTTGTAGCGAGTGCCTTGGTGCATGAGGTGGCCTCGGTCCCCCTCAGCCAGCTGGCCGAAGTCCCGACCGGACACCATCAGCTCACGGCGCTCGCCGGACGGCTCCTCGAACGTCACGAAGTACGTCGTGCTCGCGCTCGAGGGAGTGTCGGCGCTCATCGGCGCGCCGGCCTCGGCGCCGGGGAGGCCCGGCGACCCGGAACGCCGGCGCACGTCGGTGCGACGCGACACCACGAGGGCCTCGACGCTGCGCAGCGGGCTGGCCTTGTTGGCCCGCCACTGCGAGACGCCCTTGATGATCACGAACGCGAACCCCGCGACGACCACCATGGCGACGAGGCCGAAGAACGCCATGAACAGCGGCGGCGGACCGGACATCGCCTGGTCGAACGGGACGAACTCCTCGGTGAGCATGGCAACCCTGTCGTCGGTCGGGTGAGTCATCCTCTATGACTGCGTCCCCGGCCCGAATGGTTGCACGCCGTCGGGCTCGGTCTAGCGAGCATCCTTCTTGGCCTGTCGGCGGGCGCCCTGCGACTGCGACGACGCGTCCCGCTTCTGGCCGCCCGTCGTCTTCGTCGCGCGCCGCTTGCCCGACGGCACCGAGGCGGCACCGGCAGTCGAGGCCACCGATCCCGGACCCGTCCCGGCCTTGACCTCACGCGCCGCCGCGAGGCGCTCGGCCTTGAGGTCGGCGGCCGCGGCTCGGGCGACGACGCCGAGCCTCGCACTGACCCGTGCCAGAGCCAGCTCGAAGACCTCGGCCCGGTCGGCGTTGAGCCGGTTGGCCGGTCGAGCCGCGCCGCGAGACCCCTTGGCCGCGACCCGCGCGCTGGCCTGACGCCGGTAGAGGCCGACGTGCTTGGTGCGGGCCCGACGCACCCTCTGGTGCAGCTCGATGAGCTCGTCCTCGGACAGCTCGGCGAGGCGGGCCGGCTCGGTTTCGCGGACGAGGTCGGCCTGGTCCGCCGTGAGCGATGTCGTCGTCGTCATGGCACTCGATCCTCGTCGCGCCGACGTCGGCGGGCATCACCTGTTGGGGGTGATGCCCGCCCCACCTCACTCGCCGGGGTAGACGACCCCGACCTGACGGCGTACGGCATCCATCGTCTCCATGACGCGCAGCGTCGTGGCGTGCGGCATGAGCGGTGACTCGGTGTCACCGGCGACGAGGCAGCGGGCGAACTCGGCCGCCTCGTAGGAGAAGCCGCGCACGTCCTCGGTGAGGCCGCCGGGCCGCTCGTCGATGACCTCGTTGTCGGGGCCGACGAGCCGGATCGTCGAGCCCGGACCGTAGAAGGCGCCGGACAGCTCGAGGCGGGCCAGGGTGCCGGCGACGACCGCGGTGACCGGCGTGACCGCGGCCATCGTGCACGAGAGCACGCCGTGGGCTCCCCCGGAGCCGGTGACGGTGATCGTCGTCGTCGCGTCGACGCCGAGGTCGGTGAGCGTGCCGGTGGCCGTGACGGCCGACGGTGCGCCGAGCACGAGGTCGGCGAACGACACGGGGTAGACGCCGAGGTCGAGCAGGGCGCCACCCGCGAGCTCGGGCTGCGAGAGGCGGGCCGGGCCGCCGGGGTAGAGGCGCTGCCCGTGGTCGGCGAACACGGCGACGAGCTCGCCGATGAGGCCGGTCTCGACGACGTGTCGCACGACGTCGTAGTGCGGCAGGAAGCGGCTCCACATCGCCTCGACGACGAGCAGGTTCTGGGCGTCGGCGGCGGCGAGCACCTCGCGGGCCTCGGCGGCGCTGCGCGCGAAGGCCTTCTCGACGAGCACCGGCTTGCCGGCCTCGAGCGCCAGCAGGGCGTGGTCGCGGTGCTCGGAGTGCGGCGACGCGACGTAGATCGCGTCCACCTCCGGGTCGGCGACGAGCTCCTCGTAGGAGCCGTACGCCCGCGGGACCGCGAACTCGTCGGCGAAGTCCTGCGCCCGCTCGCGGCTGCGCGAGCCGACGGCGACGACCGACGACGACGTCCCGACCGCCACGGCGTCGGCGAAGGCGTGCGCGATGCCACCGGGCGCGAGGACGCCCCATCGGATGGCGGGGGCGTCGTGCGGGTCGGGCGTGCGCGGCTCGGGCAGCTGGAGGGGCACGTCGATGGGCAGGGTCATGCGTTCACATCCCAGAGGTGGTGGCGTATGTCGTGGGTGAAGTAGAGCGCGAGGGTACGGGCCGTGAACTCCGAGCCGTTGCTGCGCAGGGCCGGCCACTCCCACTGCGTACCCGCCGGGAGGGCGTATGCCGTCGCCGCCGCCTCGAACGCCGCCGTGACCTCGCGTGCCACGACGTCGGGGTCGGAGCGCCAGTACTGCTGCTCGACGGCGCTCTCGTCCTGGTCCCAGTCGGCGAAGCGGACGACCTCGCCGCCTCCGGCGAGGATCTGCTCGAGCCGGCCCCGCATGACGTCGCAGACGTCGCGGACGTGGCAGCTGTACTCGAGCGGCGACCAGACGCCCTCGGCCGGGCGGGCCCGCACGTCCTCGCGACCCAGTGCGGCGGCATACCGCTGCCCCGCGTCGCGGAGCAGCGCCGGCACGTCGGCGGGCTCGACGGCCGCGGCGTCGAAGCCGCAGTCGGGGCACGGTCGCGTCAGGACCCACGTCCAGTCCGCGTCGTCCGGCATCGACGGCCCGGGGTCGGTGAGGGGCTCGCTCATGGCGCCCAGCCTAGGGCCGGGGCGCCCACCGGCGAGCGGCAGTTCGGGGAGTCCACCCTGCGGGGGATACCGTATGTCTTCGTGCTCAAGGACTACCTGCCGTGGATCGTCGCCGGCCTCGTCGTGCTGGCGCTGGTCATCGGAGGAGTCGTCCTGACCCGCGTCGCTCCTGAGGCGACCGCGACCTTGCGCCGCCGTCCCCGCCCGCCGCGCGACCACTTCCGCAGCGGTGACGAGAGCCCCGCCCCGCTCAAGCGGGCCGGGATCGTCATCAACCCCACGAAGTTCACCGACCTGCCCGCGGTGCGCGAGCGGATCACCGCCACGTGCCTCGCGAACGGCTGGGGCGAGCCGCACTTCTACGAGACGACCGTCGAGGACCCTGGGCAGGGGCAGGCCGCGCAGGCCGTCCGCGACGGCGTCGACATCGTGTGCACGCTCGGTGGCGACGGCACCGTGCGCAACGTCGCGACCGCCCTCGTCGGCACCGAGACGGCGCTCGGCATCCTCCCCGCCGGCACCGGCAACCTGCTCGCGCGCAACCTCGACCTGCCCGTCGCCCTCGAGGCGGCCGTTGCGGTCGCGCTGACGGGGCGCAACCGGCGCATCGACGTCGGCGAGCTCGTCCTGGGCGTGACCGCGAGCGGCGAGGCGGGCGAGGACTCCGACGAGCCGGTCGACCCCGAGACGCACTACTTCCTCGTCATGAGCGGTGTCGGCATGGACGCGCAGATCATGGCCGGCACCAACGAGAACCTCAAGGCCAAGGTCGGCTGGCCCGCCTACATGGTCTCGGGGGCCAAGCACCTCGTCTCGCCGGAGTTCCGGATCGCCGTCAAGGTCGACGACGAGCTCGAGTTCCGCCGTCGCGCAAGGATGGTCGTCATCGGCAACTGCGGACGCCTCCTCGGCGGCCTCGTGCTCATGCCGAACGCCCGCGTCGACGACGGCCAGCTCGACGCCGTCATCGCGTCCCCGCGCGGGGTCGTCGGCTGGGTGCCCGTGGCGACGCGGGTCGCCACCCGGCAGCGCAAGGGTCACCCGACCCTGGACCACAAGGCGTGCAAGGAGATCCGCGTGCGCACCGACCGGCCCGTGCCCGTCCAGATCGACGGTGACGTCATCGGCGAGGCCACCGAGGTCAGTGCGACCGTGCGCCCCGGCTGCCTCACGGTGCGCGTCAGCCAGTAGGCCGCCCCCTCACCCCCCGCATCGAACGCAGCGTTCGGTGGCGAACGCGCTGTTAGAACACTGAGTTCGCGACCGAACGCAGCGTTCGGGCGGGAGGAGGGGATGGGTCCGGGCAGGGCCGCTCAGGCGAAGAGCGCCTGACCCCAAGTCTGCCCGTCCTTCAAACCGGGTGGGCACGCGAAGACCGCCGAGCCGTTGTGCTCGATGTACTCGTTGAGCACGTCCGCCTTGGCGAGGGCCCGCTGCATCGGGACGAACTGCCGGCCCGGGTCGCGCATGTAGGCGAGGAAGAAGAGCCCCGCGTCGAGGTGGCCGACGCCGTCGGAGCCGTCGGTGAAGTTGTAGCCGCGCCGCAGGATGCGTATGCCGCCGAGCTGGCTCTCGTGGGCGAGACGCACGTGCGCGCGGACGGGGATCGCCGGCTGGCCGTCGGGGCCCTTCCTCGCGAAGTCGAGCGCGTCGAACTCCTTCGCCCGGCCGAGCGGGGCCCCCTCCTTCTTGTCGCGACCGATGACGTCCTCCTGCTCCTGCAGGCTCGTCCGGTCCCAGACCTCGATGTGCATCCGGATGCGGCGCGCGACGAGGTAGGAGCCGCCGGCCATCCACGCACCGCCGCCGGTCTCGTCGTCAGGTGCGACCCACACGTGCTGCGCGAGGCCCTCCGGCTCCTCCGCCTTGACGTTGTTGGTGCCGTCCTTGAAGCCGAACATGTTGCGCGGCGTGGCCTGCGCGGTCGACGTCGACGACGTGCGGCCGAAGCCGAGCTGGGACCAGCGGACCGCGACGACCCCGAAGCCGAGCCGCACGAGGTTGCGCACGGCATGGACCGCGACCTGCGGGTCGTTCGCGCACGCCTGGATGCAGAGGTCCCCGCCCGTGCGGCGCGGATCGAGCTGGTCGCCGGTGAAGGCCGGGAGGTCCCGCAGCGCGGCCGGGCGCTTCGACGCGAGGCCGAACCGGTCGTCGAAGAGGGAGGGGCCGTAGCCGATCGTGATCGTCAGCCCGGACGCCGGCAGGCCGTAGGCCTCACCCGTGTCCTCGGGAGCCCGGTTGGGGCCGCCACCGACGAGCCCGCCGGGCGCTGCCTCGGCGCCGGCCGTCATCCGCTCGGCCGCACGGGTCCAGTCCTCGAGGAGCCGGCGCAGCTGCGTGCGGTCCTTCGTTACGACGTCGAGCGCGACGAAGTGGAGGCGGTCCTGCGCGGGAGTGACGATGCCGGCCTGGTGCTCACCGCGGAACGGGATGGCCGCGTCGAGCGCGAGCGCGGGCGCTGCGGTGGCCGTCGGGGCACCTGCCGCAGAGGCGTCGGTACCGCGCGACACGGCATAGGCACTCGTCGCGCCCGCGACCACGCCGGCGACCGCGGCGGTCCCGGAGGCGCCCAGGAGACGGCGGCGGCTCACGCCGCCACCGACCTCGGTCCCGGGGACCGTCGCGTCTGCGCGCTCGGGGACGCCGGGCTCGTCAGGGAAGGGGCTCACTTGGCCTCCACGACTCCGGGGACCTTGGACACCTGCTCGGAGAGCGCGTCGAGCGAGACGGTCAGGTCCTTGATGTCGGCCTCGGTGAGCGCGGTGTAGCTCGCGTAGTCGGCGCCGGTCTTGTGCTTGGCGAGCAGGCTCGACAGCTCGGTGAAGTCGGCGTCGAGGGCCTTCTGCAGGGCCGGGTCGCGCTCGGCGATGACGGGGCGCAGCACGGCGAGCGCCTGACGCGAGCCCTCGAGGTTGCCGTCGAAGTCCCAGAGGTCGGTGTGCGAGTAGCGCTCCTCCTCGCCCGTGATCTTGCCCGTCGCGACCTCGTCGAGCAGGGCCTTGGCGCCGCCCGCGATCGACAGGGCGGTCGGCTCGACGGTCTTGCTCTTCGCGGCGATCTCGGTGACGTCGGCGAGCAGCTGGTCGGCGATCGCACCCGAGTCCTTCTGGAGGCCGTCCTTCCAGAGGTCCTTCTCGAGGCGGTGGTAGCCGGTGAAGGCCATGCCGTCGGCGATGACGTCCTCACGGCCGTCGATCTTCGGGTCGAGGTCGCCGAAGCTCTCGGCGACCGGCTCGATGGCCTCCCACGGGTGGCGCGCCTGGGCGTAGAGCGACTTGGCCTTCGCGACGTCACCGGCCTTGACCGCGGCGACGAACTCCTCGGTGCCGTCGACGAACTCGTCGGCCTCGGAGGCGACGAAGGCCTTGTAGTCGGTGATCGCCTTGGCGACCTTCGAGTCGGCGCTGCCCTTCGCCGCGGTGCCCGTCACGGTGAACGCGCCGCGGATGCCGTCGCCGACCATGCCGGGCTTGCACGAGGTCGTGAACGTGCCGGGCTCGGTGATCTCGACCTTGAGCTCGCGGCTCAGGCCGGGCGTGATGTTCTCGACCTCGGAGACGATGCGGTCACCCTCGGCGTAGAGATAGAACTCGTTGACCTTGCTGCCCGAGTTCGTGACCTGGAAGGTCACGGTGCCGGCCTTGGCCGTCGTGGCGCTCAGCTCGCACGCGGTGTCGGTGGCGTTGACCGTGATCGGTCCGCCGCCGCCACCGGCCGCGGTCGAGCCGGCAGTCGCGGTCGGCTTGTCGGCGCAGCCGGTCAGGGCGAGGGCCGCTGCGAGTGACAGGGCGACGGGCACGGCGGTGCGCACGGCGCGGGCAGCGGGGCGCAAGGCAGGGCGGGGCATGGTGGTTCTCCTGGAGGGCGTCGGTGTGAGTGCGGAGGGGACCGGCCGGGCCGGTCGGCGCGAGACGGTCAGGCGGCGACGGTGGGACGCGCGTCGCTCGTCGGGGTCGCGCTGGGGGCCTGCTGCGCCGGGGCAGCCGGGGCGACCGGGGCGGCCGGCCGGGCCGGGCGCAGGAAGAGGGTCAGGACGATGCCGACGTAGAGCACCCACGCGATGGCCTGGAGCACGGTGGTCGCGGGCGTGAAGTTGAAGATGCCCTTGAGCAGGGTGGCGTACCAGCTGCCCGGGTCGACGGTCGCGCTGACGTCGAAGGCGAGCGTCGTCAGGCCGGGCAGGAAGCCGGCCTCCTGGAGGTCGTGGATGCCGTAGGCGAGGATGCCGGCCGCGACGAGGACGAGGAGGATGCCGGTGTAGCGGAAGAAGGTGCCGAGGTTGATCTTGACCGCGCCTCGGTAGATGAGCCAGCCGAGGACGACGGCGCCGCCGAGACCGATGACCCAGCCGATGAGCGGCTGGTTGTTGCCCTGGCCGGCGGCCTCGGTCGTGGCGTAGAAGAAGATCGCCGTCTCGAGTCCCTCGCGCCCGACGCCGAGGAAGGCGACGAGGGCGATCGCGAGCGGGCCCATGTCGAGCGCCTTGTCGAGCTTGCCCTTGAGCTCGCCCGAGATCGTCCGCGAGGCGGACTTCATCCAGAAGACCATGAAGGTGACGAAGACGACCGCGATGATCGAGGCGCTGCCACCGATGAGCTCCTGGGCCTCGAAGGTCAGCTGCTTCGTGCCGTAGGTGAGCAGGGCCCCGAGGGCGACCGACAGGGCGACGGCGACACCGACCCCGGTCCAGACGTGGCGCAGGGCCCAGCGGCGATCGGTCTTGACGAGGAAGGCCACGAGGATGACGACCACGAGGGCCGCCTCGAGTCCTTCTCGGAGTCCGATGAGCGCGTTGCTCGCGAGCACGGGTGCCTTCTCTCAGGTTATTCTCAGCAATTACGCCACGGCGACGTGACGGAATTCAGGAAAGCACAGGTAAGCCTTGCCTAACAACCCGGTCCCGGTGTCAGAGTCGCCACATGAGCACGCCTGAGTCCTCCTCCCCGACATTTTCCGGCTTTCCTCCCGGTGCCCTGTCCTTCTACGCCGAGCTCGAGGACGTGAACTCCCGGGACTGGTGGCTCGCCCACAAGGACGTCTACGAGCGCGACGTGCGCGAGCCGATGCTCGCCCTGCTCGACGGTCTCGAGGACGAGTTCGGCCCGGCCAAGCTCTTCCGACCCAACCGCGACGTGCGCTTCAGCGCCGACAAGTCGCCCTACAAGACCCACCAGGGCGCGCTCGTGGGCTCCGGCACGGTGCTCGGCTACTACGTGCAGGTGAGCGCCGACGGCCTGCGCGCTGGCGGCGGCTTCCGGGCGGTGAGCCCGGCGCAGACCGCCCGCTTCCGGGCAGCCGTCGACACGCCGTCCAGTGGACTCGCGCTCGAGACCATCCTCGAGGCGTTGCGCGGCAAGGACTTCGAGCTGATGGGCGAGCAGGTCAAGACCACCCCGAGGGGATACGCCGCCGACCACCCCCGCATCGCGACGCTGCGTCACAAGGAGCTGATGGTCTCCCGCGACTTCGGCGCGCCCGCCTGGCTGTCGACGACCCGGACGCTGACGGAGGTCCGGGACACGTGGCGGGCCGTGCGAGCGCTGACGGCCTGGCTCGAGGAGCACGTCGGCGCCGAGGAGCCTGCGACCCGGCGGTGACGTGCCCGGCCTCCCGGCTGCACCGTCAGCCGGCCTTGCGACCGATGACCCCGAACATCGTCACGGAGAAGAAGGCCGTGCCCGCCCGCGCCGCGGCCATGACGTCCGCCAGGAGCCGGTCGGCCTCCTCGCGGGTCAGCGCGCCCTCCTGCACCGCGGCATCGGCGTTCCGGTGGACCACACCGCTGCCGAGCAGCGCGCGCGGCGGCATGATCAGCGCGGCCGAGCCGATGTCGTGGTCGACGAGCAGCCCGGCGGCCCGGAGCTGGTTCGGCAGGTGTCGCGCCGCGAACGGGTTCGGCATCCGTCGCCAGTTGGCCTCGGCGTAGCGACGCACGAGGTCGGGGTCGCCGGGGTGGCTGATGACGGTGCCCCAGTCGCTGTCGAGGACGGCGGCGCGTCCACCGGGCGCGAGCACCCGCGCGAGCTCGTGGGCCGCAGCCTGCGGGTCGGCGAGGTGCTGGAAGACGCGCTCGCAGCGCAGCACGTGCACGGCACCGTCGGCGAAGGGCAGGTCGGCGGCGTCGCCGTCGATGAACGTCGCGGCGGACCCGAGCAGGGCCGCACGCCGCGACGCCTCCTCGCGCAGGCCGGGGTTGGGCTCGACACCGACCGCACGTCCGTTCGGTGCGACGGCCTCGGCGAGGCGACGCAGCTCCGTGCCGAGCCCCGCCCCGACGTCGACGACCGACTCCCCGGGCTCCGGCGCCAGGGCCGCGAACGCCCAGGCCCGCAGGCGCCGGACCGCCGGCTGCTGCTCCTGCGCGTCGAGGAGCGCGACGAGGGTGGCGACGCGGGCAGCGTCGCCCTCGCCGATCCGCTCCCGCGTGAACATGTTCGGGGCGGCGCCCGGCTCCTCGGGAAGAGTCGGGCCCGACTGAGGGGTCACCGCTCCAGCATGCTGCCCACCGTTCGGATCGGGGCGGGGTTTGCCGAGAACTGTCGAGGGTGGGCGGCTACGTTGGGCCGGTGACCCAGCGCAGCGTCCCGGTCGACGCATACATCATCGGTGCCGGCCCGGGTGGCCTGGCCGTCGCCGCCGCCCTCGAAGCCCGTGGCCTGCACGGCGTCGTCCTCGAGCGGAGCAACGGCGTCGGCACGTCGTGGCGCAGCCACTACGACCGGCTGCACCTGCACACACCGCGTGAGCTCTCCGGCCTTCCGGGCTTCCCGATCCCGAAGGAGATGGGCCGCTGGGTCGCACGCGACGACGTCGTGCGCTATCTCGAGCTGTATGCCGCCCACCACCGGCTCGACGTGCGCCTCGGCACCGAGGTGCGCCGGGTCGACCGCTCCGCGGACGGTGAGTCGTGGATGCTCACGCTCGCGGACGGGACGACCCTCACGGCGCCGTACGCCGTCGTGGCCACGGGCTTCAACCACACGGCTCGCGAGCCGGACGTGCCTGGCCTGCAAGGATATTCCGGTGAGGTCGTGCTGGCTCGGCACTACCGCAACGGGTCGGCCCACGCCAGCAAGGACGTCCTCGTCGTGGGCACGGGCAACACCGGCACCGAGCTGGCCGTCGACCTCGTCGAGCACGGCGCCGCGCGCGTGCGCCTGGCCGTGCGCACGGTGCCGCACATCCTGCGACGCAACACGGGGCCGTATGCCGCTCAGTACACCGGCATCGCCGTGCGGCGGCTGCCCACGGCCTTCGTCGACACGGTGGCACCGATCGTCGGCCGGCTGCAGACCCCTGACCTGTCGGCGCAGGGACTGCCGCGTCCCGACACCGGCCTGCTGACCAGGGTCGAGCGCGACAACGCGATCCCGGTGCAGGACGTCGGCATCATCGACGCGATCCGGACCGGCGCCGTCGAGCCGGTGGCGGCGCTGCGGGAGTTCGGCGGGGATGCCGTCGTGCTCGCGGACGGCACACGCCTGACGCCCGACCTCGTCGTGCTCGCGACCGGCTACAGCCAGGGGCTCGAGCCCCTCATCGGGCACCTCGGGGTGCTCGACGAGAAGGGCCGCCCGGTCGAACGCGGCGGGCGCACGGCGCGCGGCGCCAAGGGCCTGTGGTTCACCGGCTACACGAACCCGATCTCCGGCATGCTCCGCGAGCTGTCCATCGACGCGCGCAAGATCGCCCTGGCCATGGCCCTGCGCAAGCGCCGCGAGATCAAGGCCCGCCGCAAGGCCGCCTGACCCACCACAGACCCGCCACAGACCCGCCACAAACCCGACCGAACGCCGCGTTCGCTCTCGAACTCACTGTTAGAGCCCTGAGTTCGCGATCGAACGCTGCGTTCGGTTCGGGATGGGGGCGCGCTCAGGGGCGGTGCTGGCCGCCGAGGTTGAGGAAGGCGGCGGCGACGTCGTCGGTCTCCGCGACCGAGCGGGCCAGGGCCTCGTCGCTCGGGAGGCCGGCGGCCAGCAGCTCGTGGTGGCGCGTCATCGTCGTCGCGGCGACGTCGTCGGGCACGGGCGAGACCGCCGCGACGACCGAGCGCGCGCCGAGCGAGAGGAGTGAGAGCGCCAGACCGAGGGACTCGTGCCCGGGGCGGGGCGAGGTGAGCCCGACCTCGCACGCCGAGAGCACGACGTGGTCGGCGCGCACGCCGGTGGGCTGCAGCTCGTGAGCGAAGACGGGCCCGTCGTGGAGCACGAGCGAGGAGAAGAGCGGCGACTCCACCTGGTGGGTGCCGTGCGCGGCGACGTGGACGACACCCGGGCGGGCGAGTGCCCCGACGAGGTCGGCCCGGCGGGACGGCTCGGCGAGGTGGGCGACCTCGCCCCACGTGCCGACGATCGTGCGGCCCTCGCCCGACGCGCGAGGCACGGATGGGCCGACGCTGACGTGGACGGGCCCCCGACGAGGAGCGTCCCCCGCTGGTGCGGCGCGGCGGGTGAACGATGTCAGCGACAGCGCCACCGTGAACGGCCGTCCGGTCATCGACGGCAGGAGCGCCCACGGGAGGGCCGACAGCTCGGGGCACGTCACGACGACGAGGCCACGGTCGGTGCGCCACGGCCGCAGCAGGCCGTCGTCGAGCTCGGTCGCGCTCGAACGCAACGACGACCAGACGGCGCCGGCGAGCGGGCCCAGGTGGTGCGTGGCCGCGGCCCGCAGGTCGACGCGGATGCGTTGGGCGAGCTCTGCGGCCCGGTCGGCCGGCATGAGGTCACGCATCGTCGCGCGACCACCGACGACCCCGACCGCACCGATGCGGCCGCGGTGCCGGAAGAACCACACGAGGTCGCGGTCGGCCCGGCCGAGGTGCTCGCGCGCCTCACGGACCCGCACCGGCACGGCGCGCGAGGCCCCACCGCTGCGGCTCAGGGCCCAGTCGCGGTCTCGGATCTGCCGCTCGAGGCGCGAGGCGTGGTCGTGCAGCTCGCGCGCCTGCTCCGGGTCGCCCTCTCCGCGCAGGTGCCCCCGGACGGCGCGCAGCTGCTCGGTGAGCTGGGCGAGCTGCTCGTCGTCGGGTCGCCCGAGCGACGGCAGCCGGTCGGTGGCGCTGCGCCACCGCTCGAGGGCCTCGAGCACGGCGCCGCTGCCCCGGGGGACGGCGAGCTCGAGGTCGAGCTCGGAGAGTCGGGCTCCGTGGACCGCGCGGGCGGTGCGCAGGTCGAGGCTCGCGCTCCCCTCCTGACCCGCCGCGAGGCGACGGGAGGCCCGAACGAGGATGCGTCGGGCCGGCGCGAGGTCGCCGGTGGCGACGAGCGTCATCGCGGTGACCACGGCGGCATCGAGCTCGTCGGAGAGCGACCCGGTGGAGACCCGCTCGAGGCCGAGCAGCCTCGTGTTGGCTCCGGCCGGGTCACCGGCGAGCAGCAGTGCCTGCGCGGCGACGACCCGAGCACTGTCGGCGAGCTCGGAGTCGCCCAGCTCGGTCGCCGTCTCCGCGAGCTCGTCGGCGGTCGCCGCCGCCGCGAGGGCCACGGTGGCGTCCCCGACACCGACGACGCGCCGGACGAGGTCGGCCTCACGGAGGTCGGCCTCACGGAGCTCTCCCTGGCGCTCCCCGGTCTGGCGGCTCCCGTCCTGGTGCTCGGTGACGCCGCCGTGGCCGTCGCGCTCCCGACCACGGCGGGTGCGCCGCTGGCGGTCCAGCTCGACGAGCAGGCCGACGAGCATCGCCTTGGCAGCCCACGCGGTCGCCCCGATGCGGGCATACGTCTCGCGAGCCGACGCGGCGGCCGAGGCCGCCAGGTCGAGGTGGCCGAGCAGCCGGTGGGCGCGCGCGAGTGCCAGCTCGAACTCGGCCCGCATCTGGTCGTGGCCGTCGCCCTCGAGAGCCTCGAGGCCACCGTGCAGCGCCTCGACCGCCTCCTTGACGAGCCCCGCCTCGAGCAGCACCTGGGCACGGTCGAGGCGCGCTGGTCCCGTGAAGACGTCGGACTCCAGCTCCTCGGCGAGCGCCATGCCGGCGAGGGACCGCGGGATGTCACCGAGGAGGTAGGCGGCATACCCCTCGTTGTGGCGGGCCATGAACTCCTGGGCCACCCCGCCGAGGTCGTGCGCGAGGCGCGCCGCCTCGGCGAAGGACTCGAGCGCCTCCTGCGGCCGCAGCAGCTCGAAGGCGAGCATCCCGCGGCTTAGGTGCACCGAGCACTGCTCGCGCTCGGTGAAGGCGTCGAGGCGGCGCACTGCCCCCTCGAGCCCGTCCCATGCCGAGGCGAGGTCACCGACGCGGCCGTGGATGTTGGCGCGCTGATAGTCGAGCCGGGCTCGGAGCGCCTCGTCGCCGAGCTCGTCGACGAGCACCTCGGCCTCGGAGAGCCGAGCCAGGGCGGCCTCGACGCCGGACAGCATGAACTCCGTCAGGGCGAGCGTGATGAGGGTCTTGCAGCGCAGCTCGAGCCGATCCCGGGAGGGCGCGGCGCCCGCCAGGCGCTCGATCTCGTCGAGGGCCGCCGTCAGCGAGCGCGCCGCGTCGACCGGCCTGCCGGCCATGTTGTCCGCGGCACCCTGCTCGCGCAGGGTGCGTGCACTCTCGAGCAGATCGATGGGTCCCGCCCGGCCTTTCGCTCAGGGCCGGTCACCACGTCGGGCCGGATCGTCAGATCTGGATGGTGGGGGTGATGACCGGTCGCATGTCCTCGTTGCCAGGGTCGGTGACGACGAAGTGCACCGGCCCATGGGGTAGATCATCCAGAACGAAGCGCCCGTTCGCATCCGAAATCACCATGGAACTGCCTTCGGTCGTCACGGCCTCGATCTGCGCGCCCGGCGTCGTGACCCAGCCGTCGACGCGCACACGGTCGTCGTCGTCGTCCGTGCCGTCGGAGTCCGCGGGACCGGACGAGACCATGAGGCTCACCGAGGCGGCCGTGAAGGTCACCGAGTCGGTCGGTGTCGGCTCGACCTTGGCGTCGGCGCCCCGCGTCGTCAGCAGGGCCGAGTCCATGAGCTCGGCGACCTCGGCGTGCAGGGCGTGGACCGTGATCGCGAACTTGATGCGCTCGGCGAGGTCGCTCGGGACGGGGTCGGCGTGGCCGAAGAGGTCACGCACGTGGTGGAGGTTGGCGATGTCGCGGGCATCGATGGCGTCAGTGTGAGATGTCATGTCAGACCGCCCATCCGGGGTCGGTGCCGAGGGTCGTCCTCAGCTTCTGGAGGCAGCGGCCACGGGTCGGGCCGATGCTGCCGACCGGCATCCCCAGCGACTCCGCGATGGCGGCGTAGTCAGGGCGGTCGGCGAAGGCGATGACCCGGAGCAGCTCCTGGCACCGCGGTGAGAGGGTCGAGACGTGCTTCCACAGCACGCGCTGGCGCTCGGAGAGGATCGACTGCGCCTCGGGGTCGAGCTGCTGCGCCGGGGCCTCCGGCACCTCCTCGACACCGAACTCGCGCCGGGCCCCGCGGGCGAGCCGCCAGACCTCGCGCTTGACGACGACGACGAGCCAACCGAGCACCGCAGCCGGCTCGTTGATCGAGTCGGCCCGGTCGACGAGCTGGAGGAACGCCGTCTGGATGGCGTCCTCGCACGTCGCAGGCGCGCCGCCCTGGGAACGCGCCGCGTTCCAGAGGACCGGGGTCACGAGGTCGACGAGCTCGGAGAGCCGCTCGCGCTCCCCCGCGCGGTAGGCGGCGAACGCCTTGCCCGCGAGGGTCCCGAGTCCGTCGGGAGCGGTGGGGGTCGGCGTCATGATCGCGCCCTTCCGATGCAGGTGCGCAGGGCACGGATGGCCCGCTTGCGCATGACGGGCGACGAGACCTCGGCCAGGCCGCCCTCGTCGATGAGGGCCGCCGCGAGCTCTGCCGCGAAGACCGGGGTGGAGAAGGACGTGCCGCTCCAGACGCCGAAGCCACCGGTGTAGTCGTCGGGGTCGACCGTGCAGCGCACCGTGCCGTCGGCCGAGACCTGCGACGACGGCTGGCCCATGCCGTTGGTGAGCGGCAAGGTGCTGACGACGGAGACGCCGGACCGCACGGCGCTGACGACCGTGAGGTTGTTGGAGAAGAGCGCGACGGTCACCCCGTCGGGGTTCGTCGCGCCGACGCTGGCCAGCGGCGGGACCGACTTCGCGGTGACGCGCTGCGGGGGTGCCGCCGCGAGCGCCGCAGGGACGAACGGCGCGTTCGTGCCGTCGTTGCCGACTCCGGCCACGACGAGGACGCCGTGCTCGCCGAAGCGGTCGAGCAGGTCGGCGACGGGCCCGGACGTGTAGCTGCGGTCCTCGGCGTAGTAGCCGAGGGAGAGCGAGAGGACGTCGACCACCTCGGACGCGTCGTCGTGCTCCTGCCCGTGGACGTGCCGGTCGAGCAGCGCCTGGAGGACGTCGAGCATGACGCTCTCGTCGACGACGCCGTCGTCACCCATGACAGGGATGGAGAGGATCGTCGCCTCCGGGCAGCCTTGGCGCACGAGGCCGGCGATGAACGTCGCGTGCCCCTGGAGCAGCCCGACGGGCTCGCTCGGGGCCGGCACGGAGATCGGTGGGTCGACCGGCTTCGGCGTCTTCACCGGCACGAGCCGGCCGTCCTTGAGCTCGAGCCGCACGACCCCCTCGCCGTCCTTGAACCAGGGGTGCACCGCGACCGCCGTGTCGGGCACGACGACGACGGGGTTGCGGTCGACGGGACGTGCCCGCAGCCGCGGGTCGGGCAGGGCCAGGGCCACCGGCATACGGCCGCCCCGCCCGGGCACGGAGTACTCCTGCAGCGCGGACCCGCCGACGCCACCCCAGTAACCCCCGACGCCACCCCAGTAGCCGCCCACGCCACCCCAGTAGCCCCCGACGCCGCCCCAGTAGCCGCCCACGCCGCCCCAGTAGCCGTCTGCCGGCCGCAGGACGTGCTCGAGGCTCAGCTGCTCGGCGACGGGCTCGCCGGACTGGCGCAGCCGCTGGAGCACGCTCCACGCGTCGACAGGGTCGATCGAGCGGGTCGGCCGGAGCGTGATGCTCGTGCCCCAAGTGGGCTGGTCGAGGTCGCGCGGCCCACCGTCGGGCCGGGGCGTCACGGTGAAGTCGAGCTCGAGCTTGCCCAGCGCCGTGCGCAGGTCCTCGAGTCCTCGCGGCCTGCCCCCACCCGACGGAGTGCGCACGAGGAGGCGGTCGGAGAGGTAGAGGGCGGGAAGCGGCGGGCGACCGTCGGTCAGGCGCATCGCCGTGGCCGGGTCGAGGGCGCGGACGGGCGGACGTTCGGGGCGGCGGGAGCCGCCGGCCGCGTTCTCGCCGGTCGCTCCCTGTGGGGCGTCGGGACCCGACTCTGACATCGACAACCTCCTGAGGGGCGGATGGTGTTGGAAAGACCCTTACACCCGACTGAGTGTGCGTACTCGTTTTCCTGATACATCGGGCCTTCCGAACTTTTTCGTCCGGAGACGTATCAAGCCGGGACGGGACGACTCTGGGTGGTCAGGGGGAACGGTCACCGGGCTGCAACGGGGCGCTGCGGAGGGGCAGCAGGCCCGGTGACCTGCACAGGGGTTCGGGACTTCCAGGGGGCGGTCCCGTCCGTGGGGCGCCGGGCCTGGCAGCACCGGCGCCCCCTCCCCGGCCCGCGCGCAGGGCCGCACCTCGGACGGGCACGGCCCGCGTATGCCGTCGCCGCGCGTCGCGCTCGCGCGCTCCCTCCCGGCAGCGCATACTTCTCGAACGTGCGCGGACGTCGGGACCGCGCGACGTGAGCTCAGGGGAGTCAGGGTGCAGGGCATGATAGGCCTTCGGAACAGTCACGATCGACGGGGCGGGATCGCCTCTGCTGCAGCGGTGGTCGTGCTCGGCCTGACGTTGACGGCGTGCAGCGGCACGACACCGCAGACGACGTCAGCCGTCGAGTCGCCTACGGTCACGGCCACGGCGACGGGCACCGTCCAGCCCGGCCCCACCGAGCCGATCCCGACGGTGACGGCCGACCCGCTCACCCCGACGAAGCCCACCCCGCGCCCGTCGGCCACGCCCAGCGCGACGCCGACGACACCGGCTCCGACGCCGACCGACCCGGGGAGCGTCGCGGGGGCGTGCGAGCGCACGCTGCCGGCATACCCCGCGCTCGAGCGCGGCGCGACGGCACCGGCGGTGCGGTCGCTCCAGTGCTTCCTCAACGACGCCGACTACGGCCCGGTCGCGGTCGACGGCGTCTACGGCGCCCAGACCCGCGCGGCCGTGACGAAGGTCGAGTCGACCTTCGAGGGGCCGGCGCCCAAGCCGGGCCGCATCGACGCCGGCATGTGGGTGCTGCTCATCTCGCGCTCCCTCGGCGACGGCACGCTCAAGGTCGGCTCGAAGGGCGCCGACGTCGTGACGCTCCAGCGGGCGCTGCGGGCCGCGGGCGGCACGATCACCGTCGACGGGGACTTCGGCTCCGAGACGAAGAAGGTCGTCAAGCGCTTCCAGCAGGCCAACCGCATCGGGGACGACGGCGTCGTCGGCGACGAGACGCTCTTCCTGCTCAAGATGGGCGCGACGATCGGCTGAGGCCGAGTCGGCCGGACCGTCCGAGGAGGGCCGGTCAGGCGCGCAGGTCGTCGAGCCAGGTCCTCGCGCGATCGAAGTCGTCGTCGGACGTGCCGGGCCGTGCGTCGGGGCGACCCCCGTCGGCCCGCGGGTAGGACCCGAGGAACCGCACCTCGGCACACACCCGCCGCAGGCCCATGAGGGTCTCGCCGACGCGCGCGTCGAGGACGTGGCCCTCGAAGTCGATGGAGAAGCAGTACGAGCCCATGGCCTCGCCCGTGGGCCGTGACTCGAGGCGGGTCATGTTGACGCCGCGGACCGCGAACTGCTCGAGCAGCTCGAGCAGGCCACCCGCGTGGTCGTCGCGCTGGAAGAGCACGACCGTCGTCTTGTCGGCGCCGGTCGGCTCGGGCAGCGTGCCGGGTCGCGCGACGAGGACGAAGCGCGTGACGGCCGACGCGTTGTCGCCGATGTCCTCGGCGAGGATCTCGAGCCCCTCGTTGCGGGCCGCGGCGGGCGCGCAGACGCCGGCGTCGAACATGACGTCGCCCGGCTGCCCGAGCGCGGCGGCGCTCGCGGCCGTCGACAGGGTCGGGACGTACTCCGCCTCGGGAAGGTGCTGCCCCATCCAGCCGCGCACCTGGGCCCAGGCGTGCGAGTGGGTGCCGACCGTGCGGACCGTGTCGAGCGGCACACCCGGCCGGGCGCAGAGGACGAACGTGATCGGGACGAGCACCTCGCCGATGACGACGAGCGGCTCCCCCGTCGCCAGGGAGTCGAGGGTCGCGGACACGCCTCCCTCGACGGAGTTCTCGATCGGGACCATGGCGGCGTCGATGTCACCGGTCCGGAGCGCCGAGAGCGCCGCGTCGACCGAGCCGAACGGCAGGTGGTCGCGGCCCTCGGCGGCGTCCCAGGCGTCGAGCGCCATCTGGGTGAAGGTGCCACGCGGCCCGAGGTAGCCGAAGCGGTGCAGCTGGTCTGGCGTGCGGGGCGGCGTCACGACGCGTCCTTCGTCCGGTCGGGCAGGCGGGTCGCCGAGGCGAGCGCCTGCTGCTCCTCGGGGGTCAGGGTGATGCTCGACTTCCCGCCGACGATGCCCTTGGCATACGTGCGGGACTCGCCGCGGGCGTGGATCGAGCTGATCACGATGCCGTCCCCCAGGTCGTCGACGATGGCGGCCGAGAAGGACAGTCGCCCGCCCATGTCACCGAAGGCGTCGTAGCGCACGACGGCGACGTTGCGCAGGCTCTGGCGCACGTCGTCCTCGGCGCTCGCCACGTGCTCGCGCAGGCGGGTCAGCTCGGCCGTGAGCCGGTCGATGCGGTGGTTCTGGGTGGCGGCCACGCGCGCGATGTCGGTCTGGCCGCCGTCGTCCAGGGCGGCGAAGTCGCGCCGGAGCCGGGAGAGCTGCAGCTGGGCCCGGACGGCGAGCGCGAGGGCGAGCAGCGCGACGACGGCGGCGGCGATGGCCAGGGTCGTCAGCGTCGAGGCGTCCACGATCGGAAAGGGTAGCCGCGCCGGTCGCCCGTGGCCTTCCGATTCCAGCCCGTGACCTCGCCCTCCACGGACAGGCTCGGTTTGTAGTCTGTCCCCCGTGATCCGCCGCCACCCCGTCAAGACGCTCGTCGTCCTGCTCCTGGTGATGGTGGCTGCGCTCACGCTCGCGTACGTCAAGCGCACCACCGTCCCCGTGCCGCCCACCTCGCAGCCGAAACCGGGCGAGTCGCTCGTCGTCGTGGGGCTCGGAGGCCTCTCGTGGGACGACGTCTCGGCCGAGGACACGCCCATCCTCTGGGGCCTGCTCCGTGACGGCTCGGCCGCGTCGGTGTCGGTCAAGAGCCTGCGGCTGACGACGTGCCCGACCGACGGCTGGGCCACGGTCTCGGCCGGTGAGGCGGCCGGCCCGGACACGACCGAGTCCCGCCCGCAGTGCACGCCACTGCCACCCGTCGCGGGTGACGCGACGACCGGCTACCGCGTCATCGGCTTCGACGCGCTCGCGGCGGCGTCGCGCGAGGCGGAGTTCCGGGCACAGCTCGGCCTGCTCGGCGACAGCTTCGCGGCGGCCAAGACGTGCATCCAGGCCGTCGGCCCGGGCGCCGGCCTCGCCGCAGCGACGGGGGACGGCAAGGTCGCGAAGTACTCCCCCTTCCAGGCGACGACCCTCGTGTCCGACCTGGCGCAGTGCCCGGTCAGCATCGTCGACGTCGGCGGCATCAGCTCGACCGACCCCAACCCGACGCGGCACCTCGAGCAGATCAACGGCATCGAGCGCCGGATCGAGCTCGTCATGGACGCCATGCCCAACGGCGCCGACCTCGTCGTCGCCGGGCTGGCCGACCGTGACCAGCAGGAGCGTCTGCGGCTGCTCACGGCGAGCGGACCGCACTACGCCCCGGGCCTGCTCGCGTCGGCCTCGACGCGCATGGTCGGGATCGCGCAGCTCTCGGACATCACGGCCACGATCCTCCAGCGCGGCGGCGTGGAGCCGCAGGCCGCCATCGGCGGCCGGGCGCTCAGCGTCGTGCCGTCGGCCAACAACAGCGAGTCGACGGCCGCGGCCAAGCTGACGGTGCTCACCGACATCGACACCAAGGCCGACGCGATGCACGACGTCGTCGCGCCGTTCCTGCTCATCTGGCTCGTGGGCACGGCCCTGGCGATGCTCGTGCTGTGGCTCGTGATGCGCCGGGCCCGACCGTGGAACCGCCGCTTCACGCGGGCGCGCGTCCTGCGCCTCGTGCGCCTCGTCGGGCTCGTCTCGGCCGCGATGCCCGCCGCGACCTTCCTGGCCAACCTCGTCCCGTGGTGGCGCTGGTCGACGAACACCGTCGTGCTCGTGGCGGTGCTCCTCGTCCTCGTCCTCGCGATCAGCTCCGTGCTGACCCTCGCGTGCCTCCAGGGCCCGTGGAGCAGCTCGGCCCTCGGCCCGCTGGCTGCGATGTCGGCCATCACGGCGGGCGTCATCGGCATCGACCTGCTGACGGGCTCACACCTGCAGATCTCGTCGATCTTCGGACTCCAGCCGCTCGTCGGAGGCCGCTTCTACGGCATGGGCAACGTCGCCTTCGCGTTGTATGCCGCCGCCGTCCTGCTGCTGTGCGCCGCCATCGCGCACGCGCTCGTCAGGCGGGACTCCCCGCGGCTCGCCGTCTTCGCGGTCGTCGTCATCGGGGGTGTCGCGCTTGCCGTCGACGTGCTCCCCGCCTGGGGTGCCGACTTCGGTGGGCCGATCGCGCTCGTGCCGGCCCTCGGCTTCCTCCTCATGGGCGTCATGGGCTGGCGCACGTCGGTGCGCAACGTGTCGATCGTCGTGCTCGTCGCGGGCCTCGTCGTCGGGCTCGTCTGCTACCTCGACTGGCGCCGGCCTGAGTCCGAGCGCTCGCACCCGGGTCGCTTCCTCCAGACCGTCATCGACGGCGGTGCCTGGGACGTCATGTCGCGCAAGCTGTGGGGCAACGTCTCCCTCGCCGTGCACCTGCCGGTGCTGCTCCTCGTCGTCGTCGCCCTCATGGTGGTCGTCGTCATGATCGTGCTGCGCCCCGGCATCCTCGGGACCGAGCCGCTCCGCCGCCTGCTCGAGGAGGCCCCGCTCATGCGACGCGGCCTGCTCTCGGTCATCGTCATGGCCGTCATCGGCTTCCTCACCAACGACTCGGGCGCGGCGATCCCACCCGTCGCGGCGATCTTCACCGTGCCGCTCGTCGTGTCGGCGGTCATGCACTTCCTGTCCATCGAGGCGCGCAACGCCCCCGTGCGCCGGCGCCGCGACCGCCACCACATCTGAGGAGCGACCCCATGGGCGAGCAGCCCGACGTGCACGCCGCGCCGGCCGAGCTGGCCGCGCTGGCCCGTGACATCGACCGGGTCTGCCGCCTCGAGGGCGAGTTCGTCGTCCGGTCCGGCGCCGTCGTGTCGGAGTACTTCGACAAGTACCTCTTCGAGTCCGACCCGCTGCTGCTGCGTCGGGTGGCCGCGGCCATGGTGCCCCTCGTGCCGGCCGACACCGACCTGCTGGGCGGTCTCGAGCTCGGCGGCGTGCCGATCGCGACGATGATGAGCAGCCTCACCGGCCTGCCGGCGCTCTTCGTCCGCAAGGCACCCAAGGCGTACGGCACGCGCCGGCTCGCCGAGGGCGCCGACGTGGACGGTCGACGGATCACCCTCGTCGAGGACATCGTCACGACGGGCGGCGCCGCCCGGGACGCGACGGTCGCGCTCCGTGGGCAGGGCGCCACCGTCGAGGTCGTCGTGTGCACCATCGACCGCAGCGAGCCGGGGGCCAACCGCCTCCACGAGCTGGGGCTCGAGACCCGGTCCGTGCTGACCCGCGCCGACCTCGACGCCGCGCGAGCGACCGCGCGCCCCTGAACGGGCCGGGTCAGCCGGGGCCGAGGCGGCGACGCAGCCGGCGGACGCCGAGGGCGAGCGCGACGTCGCGGTACTGACCGGCCCGGTGCACCTGCGCGCGCCAGTCGGTGCCGGTGACCCGGTGCTGGAGGTCGCACGGCACCTCGAGGATGGTCAGGCCGGCGTCGAGCACGTCGACGGTCATGCCCACCTCGACGCCCCACCCGCGGGCGAAGGGCGTGGCCGCGGCGATCGCCGCCGGCGAGAGGCAGCGCATGCCCGACAGCGGCTGCTTCGGGGACCAGCCGGTGAGCTCCTCGATGCCGCGCCGGGCCAGGCCGACGACGAGGCCGTGTCCGCCGGCGCTGCCCTTCTGCTCGGGCAGGGTGGCGATCGTGAGGTCGGCCTCGCCGCGGGCGACGGGTCCGACGAGGGCACCGACGGCCTGGGCCGACGCCTCGAGGTCGGCGTCGACGAAGAGGACCGACGTGCCGGCGTCGAGGCGCCCGACTCGGCGCAGCCCGGACACGCGGCCGAGGCCGCTCATCATCGCGTCGGCCTTGCCGTGGTTGCGCACGTGGCGCACGACCTCGGCCCCCTCGCGGGCGGCGATCACGGCGGTGCCGTCGGTCGACCCGTCGTCGACGACGACCACCGCGGACACGCCGGGGATGGTGCGCACGCCCCGGATGGTCTCGGCGATCCGAGCGGACTCGTCCTTGGCCGGGATGACGACGGCGACGGACAGCGGTGGGGTCGTCATCGTCGCGCGTCTCCTCAGCGCAGGGTGACCTGGCGGTTGGTCAGCCCGGCCTTCGCGCCGCGCTCGGCCGCATTGAGCGGCTCGGTCGAGGCGGCCGCGGCGTCGATCTTCGTCTTCATGGCCGCGACGGCGTCCTCGAAGTCGGCGGCGGCTGAACCGGGGTCGACCTCCCACACCGGGATGAGCAGCCCGCTCGAGCGGAAGCAGCCGAGCAGGCGGCCGTCCTCGCCGAGGTGGCTCTCGCCGGCGGCGTGGAGGCGGGCCAGGGCGCCGGTCGCGGTGTCCTCGTCGAACGGCAGCACCCAACGCACGTAGGTGCGCTCGCCGATGCGGCACCAGAAGGCGGACGGCGCGGCGTCGAGCTTGACCGTCGGGATGGCCGACTCGTTGGCGCGGTCGAGCGACTCCTTGCCGTCGGCGTCGAGATCGGCGTCGGCAACCCAGAAGTCGAAGCCCTCGTGCAGCTCCATCTCGAAGGCCGCCTCGGTGTCGAGGATGTCCTGCAGGCGCGGGGTGTCGGCCATCGAGACCGGCAGCGTCGTCACGGGCGAGCCGGCCTCGGCGACGGACGCGAGCGCGATCGCCTGGGCGATGTCGCGGCTCGTGTCGCCGCTCGCGTTGCCGGACTGGATGCCGACGAGCACCTCGCCGTTCTCGCGGTGCAGGCCCGGCCAGGCGAGGGGGAGCACGGTCGCGATCGTCACCTCGTCGGGCGCGTCCTCGGGCGCCTGACCCTTCGCGAAGCGCACCGTGGCGGTCGCGGCCGGGACGATCTCGCGCATCGCGACCCAGTCGGTCTCGTTGGGAAGGCCCTCGAAGGGGCGCGCCACGAACGGGGCCGGAAGCGGACGTGCGGAACGGTCTGCGCGCTCGCTGCGCGGTCGACGTGATGCCTTACCCATGCGCGCCACCCTAGTGGCCGGGGCGGGGTCAGCCGAACGCGGTCGCGAGCGGGGCGAGGGCCAGCACGTCGTCGGGCCCGTCGAGCCCGATCGGAGCGACGAACGCGGTGGTGACCCCGAGGTCGGCGAGGCCCGCGAGACGGGGCGCGTGCTCCGCCGCCGTGCCGGCGTGGTGTCGCGCAGCGAAGGTCGCTGCGGCCGTGCGACCCCGGTGTCGCTCGACACGGGCCCAGACGTCGTCGCGGTCCCGGCCGACGAGCGGCAGGTCGAGCACCGTCGCGTGGACCGCTGCCGGGTCCCGACCGGCCTGCCCCACGAGCGCGAGGTAGCGCACCACCTTGGCGAGACCGACCTCGTCGGAGGGCACGTTGCAGCCGTCGCCGAGCCGGGCCGCGATGCGCAGCGTCCGGTCGCCGCCGCCGCCCACGATGACCGGGATCTCGCCGACCGGCCTGGGGTACGACGTCGTCTCGGGCAGCGAGACCCGCTGTCCGGCATACGGTTTGGTGCCGGGTGCCCAGAGGGCCTTCATCGTCTCGATGCCCAGTTCCAGCGCGTCGAGTCGCGCTCGCGCAGAAGGGAACCCGAGGCCGTATGCCGCGTGCTCGCGCTCCCACCAGCCCGCACCGACACCGACGAACGCCCTCCCACCCGTCAGCGCCGACAGTGTCGCCACGGCCTTGGCCGTGATGCCCGGGGCCCTGAAGGTGACGGGCGTGACCAGGGTGCCGAGCTGGAGTCGGGTCGTCGAGGCGGCGAGGGCGCCGAGGGTCACCCACGGCTCCGGGATCGGGTCCCACGCGCGGCCGACCTGAGGGATCTGGATGAGGTGGTCCATGAGGGCGAGGCCGGCGAGCCCGGCCTCCTCGGCCGCTGCGGCCATGTCGCGAAGCCAGACGAGCAGGTCACCCTCGGCCGGGAAGCGCGAGAGCTGGAGCACGACGCCGCGCAGGCCCGGCGGTGCCCCGGCCGATGCTGGAGGACGGGCAGGCTCGAGCGCGGGCCCGTCGGTGGACGACTGGTCCACGGCGACCCGCACGACCTGCCAGCCCTCGGCATCGAGCAGGTCGACCGTGGCCGCGACCGACGCGAGCTGGCTCGTGAGGACGCGGGCCGGGACCGGGCGGTCGCGGGCCGCGTTGCGCGCACGGCATACGCCCGCAGGGGTGTCGAGGACGACCGCGACGGCCGGGAGTCCCACGGCCCGAGCGGCGTCCCTCCACGCGCCGCGCCGGATGGCGTCGTTGCCGAGCGTGTCGACGACGGTCGTGAGTCGGCGACCGAGGCGGGCGGCGACGACCTGCTCGAGCAGCGCGAAGGCATCGGCCGAGGCGTCGAGGTCGTGCTCACCACTGCCGACGACGGCGCGCAGCGCGTCGGACGAGACGACCTCGGCGTCGCGGTAGCGCGACGCCGCCCACGTCGACTTGCCCGAGCCGGAGGCGCCGACGAGGACGACGAGCGCCGGGTCGGGAAGGGACACGACGCGGGTTGCCCGAGGCTCAGTGCGAGCGGCGGCGCGAGGGACCGCCGAGCGAGGCCCAGACGGTGCGGCCGTGGGGCTCCTCGATGACGCCCCACTCGTGGGCGAGGGAGCGGACGATGCGCAGACCGCGGCCGCCCGGAGCCCACATCGTCGGGGGCGCGGGGCGTGGTGCGGTCGGACCGCCGCCGTCGGAGACCTCGACCTCGACGACGTTGTTCTTGACCTTCCAGTGGATGCGGATCGCACCGTCGGAGAGGGGTTTTGCGTGGCGGATGGCGTTGGCGACGAGCTCGCTGACGACGATCTCGGCCTCGTCGATGACCTGCGGCGAGACCTCACGGGCCAGGAGGTCCTCGACGAGCTCCTTGCGGATCCGAGGAGCCGCGGACGGCGCCCACTGGATGCGGACGGTGCGCTTCTCGCCCAGCGGAACGGCCGGGACGTTGCTCATGGATCTCCTCGCGATCGCGTTGGCTCGTCGGGCGTCCACATCGGTGTGGGACGCCGAGCCGCTCCCCTGTGTGCTCGCCACGTCAGGTCCTCCTCACGGGCGATTCGCATGCCCCCGTCGTTGAACGCTAACGAAACCTGCGCCGTACCTCAATGAAGTGCGAGTTTTTCCCGTGCCGCTGACCTGCCGATTCGTCCGTATCCAGACATCTAGCGAATGTCGTAGAGGGCTGGATACGGCGGAAGCCGCGGGCTCGCACTGCGGGGACTCTCGCACCCGCCCCGCCCTTACCCACCCGCGGACGTCTTGGACAGCTGCTTGCATCACGAACAGTCGCGATATATCGTCGACCTATCGCGACTGTTCGTGAGCCGCGTTCGTAGAAGGAGAACCACCATGCACGGACACCACCACCACCGACGCGAGTCCGGCTGGGACGGCAACTGGGGCGGCGGCTGGGGAGGCCAGGGCAACGGCCCCGGCTTCGGACCCGGCCGTGGCCCCTGGGGCGGTCCCGGAGGACCCGGCCCCGGCGGCCGTGGCCGCCCCGGCCCGCCCCCGTGGGTCGCCGACCTCGTCCGCCACTTCGGCGGACCCGGCTTCGGCCCCGAGTTCGGCGGACGCCGCGGACCCCGCGCCCGACGCGGCGACGTCCGCGCCGCCATCCTCGACGTCCTCGCGGGCGACGAGATGAACGGCTACCAGCTCATCCAGCAGATCTCCGAGCGCACGAACGGTGCGTGGAAGCCGAGCCCCGGCTCGGTCTACCCGACCGTCCAGCAGCTCGAGGACGAAGGCCTCGTCGAGGGCCGCGACGTCGAGGGCCGGCGACTGCTGCGCCTCACCGACGCGGGTCGCGCCTACGTCGAGGAGAACGCCGAGGAGATGGCCGCCACCTGGCGGCCCTTCGAGGAGTCGACCGAGGAGGACGCCCCCCGCCCCTCCGGCGGTGCCAACGACCTCATGCCGCTCGTCGGCCAGGTCATGGGCGGGATGTGGCAGGTCGTCACGACCGGCACCTCCCAACAGCGCGCGGAGGCGGCGGAGATCCTCACGGAGACCCGACGCAAGCTCTACCGCCTGCTCGCCGACGGCGACCCGGAGTAGGCCTGACAACCACCGGCCCCACCTGCACCCCGAGCGCGCTCAGTCGCGCTCGGGGTGCAGCACGAAGAAGCCGAGGTCGCGCCCACCGGCACGTTCCTCGTAAGCCGTGTAGCCGCGGTAGTACTCGAGGGCCGCCTCGCGCACGCGCTCCTTGTCGGGCCCCTGGACCTGCTCGGCCCTGACCCGGTGCACGACGCCGTCGACCTCGAGCGAGGCCTGCGGGTGCGCGCGGAGGTTGAAGTACCACGCCGGCGGCGTCGCCGAGCCGTAGCGGGAGGCGATGACGCCCCACCCGTCCTCGAGCGGCGCGAGCATGAGCGGCACGGTGCGGGGCTGCCCGGACCGTGCACCCGTGGTCGTCAGCATCCCGACGGGGACGGCGGCGAGCCACTGGCTCGGCAGGGTCCGGCCGGGCGCGAGCCGGTGGGCCAGCAGGTCGAGCCGGTGGAGCACGCGCTTCGAGACCCACGCACCCGGCCGGGAGGCGACGACGGACCGCAGGGCGCGTTGGACCGGGTTGGCGTCGTCGACCGGGCGCAGCTGCATGGGTGCAGCGTAGGACCGTCGGGTGGCGTTGCGGGGTCGTCCGGCAGGATGGTCGGGTGCCCACGCCCGCCGCCCCCTCCGGCCTCCTCGTCGCCGGGACGTCGTCCGACGCCGGCAAGTCCGTCATCGTCGCGGGACTGTGCCGCGCCCTCGTGCGCCGTGGCGTGCGGGTCGCCCCGTTCAAGGCGCAGAACATGTCGAACAACTCGATGGTCTGCCTCGACGGCGGTGAGATCGGCCGGGCGCAGTGGCTCCAGGCCGTCGCCGCCCGGGTCGAGCCGACCACGGCGATGAACCCCGTGTTGCTCAAGCCGGGCACCGACCGCCGGTCGTTCATCGTCGTGCGGGGCGAACCGGCCGGGACGCTCGAGGCGGGGCAGTATGCCGCCGGGCGCGCCCACCTGGCCGACGCCGCGTTCGCGGCCTACCGCGAGCTCGCCGACGCGTACGAGCTCGTCGTGTGCGAGGGCGCCGGCTCCCCCGCCGAGATCAACCTCCGCTCGGGCGACTACGTCAACATGGGACTGGCCCGCGAGTTCGGCCTGCCGGTCGTCGTCGTCGGTGACATCGACCGGGGTGGCATCCTCGCCTCGCTCTACGGCACGTGGGCGCTCCTCGACGAGGACGACCGGTCGCTGCTCAAGTCCTTCGTCATCAACAAGTTCCGCGGCGACGTGTCGGTGCTCGAGCCGGGGCTGGAGGCCATCACGGACCGCACCGGCGTGCCGTTCCACGGCGTCATCCCGTGGCTGCTCGACGTGTGGCTAGACAGCGAGGACACCCTCGAGGTCGGTCACTGGCGGGCCTCGACCGCCCTGTCCGCGACGTCTCGCGACCGGCTCAAGGTGGCGGTCCTCCGGCTCCCCCGCATCTCGAACGCCACCGACGTCGACGCCCTCGCCGCCGAGCCCGGCGTCGACGTCCTCGTGACGATCGACCCGGCCGTCGCCGAGGCTGCGGACCTGCTCGTCCTGCCCGGATCCCGTTCGACGGCAAGCGATCTCGAGTGGCTGCGCGAACGGGGACTCGCCGAGGTCGTCGACCGCCGCGTCGCGGCCGGACGTCCGGTTCTCGGCGTGTGCGGCGGCTACCAGATGCTCGGGCACGAGATCGAGGACGACGTCGAGGGCCGCGTCGGAGTCGTGCCCGGACTCGGGCACCTGCCCGTGCGGGTCGAGTTCGGCGAGTCGAAGGTGCTGGCGCGGCCCGAGGGGTGGTGGGGCCAGCACGCCGTGGACACCGCCTACGAGATCCACCACGGCATCGCGCGAAGGCTGCCCGACGGTCACCCTGCGACCGTGGAATCGCCTGCAGCGCAGGGCTTCCTCGACGGCTGGACCGTCGGCCGGGTGTGGGGCACGATGTGGCACGGCGCCTTCGAGAGCGACGACTTCCGTCGAGCCTGGCTCACGCAGGTCGCCCGCGCGGCAGGATCGGAGTGGCAGCCCCACGCCGACGCCCCGGGCTTCGCGGTGCGGCGCGAGCGGATGCTCGACACCCTCGCCGACGCCCTCGAGGAGCACGTCGACATCGACGCCCTCCTCTCCTTCACCCGGATGGGAGCCACGCCATGATCGAGCACATCCGTGTCATCGGGATCGGCATGGGCGACCCGGGGCACGTGACCGGCGAGGCGGCCCGCGCCCTGGCCACCGTCGACGTCTACCTCGTCGCCGACAAGGGCGACGCGAAGTCCGACCTCGTCGCCGCCCGGCAGGCCGTGTGCGACGCGCTCATCCCCGCCGAGCACGCCTACCGCGTCGTGGAGGTCACCGACCCGCGACGGGGGCCGGACGCCGAACGCGACGCGACGGCATACGACCGCGGGGTGCGCGACTGGCACGCGGCCCGCGTGGACGCGTACGCCGACGTCATCGACGGGCTCGACGACGGCGAGACGACGGTCGGCTTCCTCGTGTGGGGCGACCCGGCCTTCTACGACTCCACGATCCGGGTCGTCGACGCGCTCGTCGAGCGCTACGCCGCAACGGGGTTCACCGTCGAGCACGACGTCATCGCCGGGATCAGCGCGCCGCAGCTGCTCGCCGCGCGGCACCGCATCCCGCTCAACCGGATCGGCGCGCCGATCCACATCACGACCGGCCGACGGCTGCTCGACGAGTACGACCCCTCGCTCGGTGATGTCGTCGTCATGCTCGACGGGCACCTCGCGTGCGGCGAGCTCGCCGGCGCCTTCCCCGACCTCGAGCTCTGGTGGGGTGCCTACCTCGGCACGCCCGACGAGCTGCTCGTGCACGGACGTCTCGCCGACGTCGTCGGCGAGGTGCGGCGCCTGCGCGCCGAGGCCCGCGAGCGCCACGGCTGGGTCATGGACACCTACCTGCTCCGGCCGCCGGCGGACGCGCCCACCGGCCCCCGCCCGAGCCCCTTCCCGCAGACGGAGCCGCTGACCGACGGAGTCGTCACGCTGCGGCCGATGACCGCTGCCGACTGGGAGACGGTGCGGGACGAGCACAACAACGAGGAGTCGCTGCGCTGGGACTTCGCGGGCCAGCCGCTGACCGACGACGAGGCGCGCCGCCGGGCGGCCTCGGCCACGCTCGAGTGGCGCCGCGGGCGGGCGGCGCGATTCGTCGTCGTCGACGCCGCCTCCGGTGAGGGTGCGGGCGTCATCGGCGTCCTGCGGATGGGACCGCCCGGCACCGGGCTCATCGGCTACGGCGTGCTCCCGGCCTTCCGGGGGCGCGGGTTCACGACCCGGGCCCTGCGACTCGTGTCGCGGTGGGCGCTCGAGGAGACAGGGCTCGCCCGGCTCGAGCTCGGCCACAAGGTGGGCAACGAGGCCTCGGGCCGGGTGGCCGCCAAGGCGGGCTTCCGGGCCGAGGGCCGGCTCAGCGGCCGTCTGCCCAACCCGGACGGCACCCGCTCCGACGAGATCTACTACTCCCTGACCCGCGAGGCCTTGAGGCCAGAGGCCCCGGCCTGAACCCTCAGACCCGGGCGAGGAAGTCGAGGACGCGCTGCTGCACGAGCGCGGCGGCCTCGGGGTCGTAGGCCGTCGTGCTCGCGTCGGCGAAGAGGTGCCCGCACCCGGCATACGTGAAGAGCTCCCCGTCCTCGGCGGCGGCGACGACGGCGCGGGCCGCGTCGACGTCACCCTCGTCCATGAAGAACTCGTCGGCCTCGCCGCCGTGGATCTGCACGGGGACGCCTGCGGGCCAGTCGGGGGCGAACTCGCCGAGCGGGATGGCCGAGTCGAGCAGGACGGCGCCGCGCGCGCCCGGCCGGGTCTGGGCGAGCCGCTGCGCCGCCATGACGCCGAGCGAGAAGCCGGCACAGACGAGGTCGTCGGGGAGACCGTCGGCCGCAGCGACCCCCTGCTCCTGAAGGGTGCCGAAGCCGATCGAGCGGGCCTTGGCCATCCCTTCGTCGAGGGTCGCGAAGCTCTCGCCGCCGTAGAGGTCGGGCGTGTGGACCGTGTGGCCCGCGGCGCGGAGGGCGTCGGCGAAGGCGAGGAAGCCCTGGGTCTGGCCCTGGGCGTGGTGGAGGAGGAGGACGTCGGCCATGCTTGCTCCTGTGCTCGATGGTTTCCCTGCTGTTGATCCAACAATCTAGACTGATCCAACAATGTCGATCAATAGCCCGCAGCTTCCCGACTACGAGCTCCCCGACGCGGTGGAGCTGACGACGCCTGCCCAGCTGCGCGCCATCGCCGATCCGCTCCGCTCGTCCCTCCTCGACCTCGTGCTCGAGCGGGCGGCCACCGTGGCCGAGCTGGCCGCCGCCGTCGGCCGGCCCAGGAGCACCGTCGCGCACCACGTCGGCGTGCTCGTCGACGCCGGCATGCTGCGGGTCGTCCGGACCCGCCGGGTGCGCGCCATCGACGAGCGCTTCTACGGTCGCACCGGCCGCACCATCACCATCGGCGTGTCCCGCCACCCCGGCGACCCGACGGTCCCCGTGTGCGTCAACGGGCTCTCGGTCGCCGCGGCCGAGTCGGTCCCGGCCCACGAGGACGACACGCTCTACTCGACGCTCCGGCACGTCCGGATCCCGAGGGAGAGCGCGTCGGAGTTCTGGCGCCGCGTCGAGGGGCTCGTGCGCGAGTTCACCGCACTGCCGCGCTCCGGCGACACCGTCTACGGGCTCGCCGTCGGCCTCTACCCCACCGACCAGCCCGTCCTGCCCGAGGCCGAGCCTGCCGACGAGGAGGCACCATGACCGCCGACCCAGCCCCTCTTCGCGTCAGCGCCGTCTCGCTCGACTGCGCCGACCATGCCGCGCTCGCGACCTTCTACGCGGAGCTCTTCGACGGCACGGTGCTCTGGTCGCACGACCACGCGTCGGCTGTCGACGTGGGCGGCCTGGTCCTCGTGGCGCAGGGGGTCGAGGACCATCGCGAGCCGACGTGGCCAGACCACTCGATCGTGCACCTCGACGTCACGGTCGACGCCGACGACCTCCACGCCCAGACCGAGCGCGCCCGCGGACTGGGCGCGCGCCTCGTGGACCCGCAGCCCGACGCCCGCTGGCGCGTGCTGCTCGACCCTGCCGGCCATCCCTTCTGCCTGACGCCCTTCGCTCCCTGACAAAACGTCCAGACGTGGCCGCGTCCCGACATACGCTCTGGAGGTCAGGACATTGACGAGGCCGACGAGGCGGAGGAGGAGCTCGATCATGAACGAAGGACCTTCGGCTCCTCCCGGCTGGTACCCGGCCGGTGAGGGCGAGCGCTACTGGGACGGGCGCGCGTGGACAGCGCACACCCGGCCCCCGATGGCCCCACCGGTGGCCGCGACGGACGCCCACGGGCTGCCGCACCGTGTGGCGGACGCGCCCTGGGGACAGCCCGGCTGGCCGCCTCCGACGCCCTCCCCCGGCCCTCCCGGGATGGTCGGCACCCCGGTCTACTACGCCCAGGTGGCACCGAAGAGCCCGGCGCTCTCCGTGCTCGCGTCGTTCTTCCTGCCGGGCCTCGGCAGCATGATCAACGGCGACGTGGCCAAGGGCGTCGGGATCCTCATCGGCTACCTCATCAGCTGTGTGCTCGTCATCGTCCTCATCGGGATCGTCGGCGTCTTCGGCTTCTGGGTGTGGGGCATGGTCGACGCGGCCGCGGGCGCGAGGCGCTGGAACGCGCGCCACGGGATCCTCAGCTAGTTCCGGTCGATCCGGTCCCGGGGCGAAGGGATCGGAGGAGACTCGGGGGATGGCGCGACGAAATCTCAAGTGCCTCATCCTCGGCCACCGCTACACGCGCATGAAGCTGAGGGGCCGCACGATCCTGACCTGCAAGCGGTGCGGCGACGTCGACGTCGTCGAGCACGACATGCGCGGCCTGCAGTTCTGAGACCTGACGGGCCGGGGCGAACCACGACCCGAGGGCAGTGCGTCAGAGCGGGTCGATCCGCCCGAGGACGCAGGAGTCGTAGAGCCAGGTCGTCCCGAACGTCGCCGCACACCGCGACGCCCTGACGTCCGCGCCACCCGGCCTACCGATGACCGGCTCGAACACCTGGGGCGACACGTCGAGCGGTTCGACCGACCCGTTGGGGCGCAGCAGGTCGAACGTCGCCGAGCGACCGGAAGCGAGGTTGGCGATCGCGTTGCGGCACGGGACCGAGGCGGGTTTGGCGATGACGGAGAGGAACTCGCCGACGGCGCGGGTGCGCGAGTACTCCTGCAGCCCCGAGGCGAGGGCACTCATGGTCAACTCGCAGGCCTGGTCGGTCGCGGCGTCCCCGCCGCCACCGCCACTGTCGTCGTCCCCACAGCCGGCCAGCCCGGCCATCATGACGACGGTTGCGGCTGCCGCGAGGCCACGCACCGCCCGACCTCCCGATCGACCGACCATGCCCCACGGTAGGACCCGGGGCGCCGCCGCGTCCCCGCAACGAGACGAGCGCGCGGCTCAGTCCTCGAGGTCGCCCTCGACGTCGAGGTAGACCTGCTGGAGGTCCGCCATCAGCTGGGGGTCCGGCTCCTCCCAGAGGCCGCGGTCGACGGCCTCGTGGAGCCGCTCGATCATGCCGTGCAGCGCCCACGGGTTGGCGTGCTGGAGGAAGTCGCGGTTCTCCTTGTCGAGCACGTAGGTCTGGGCGAGCTGCTCGTACATCCAGTCCGTCACGACACCGGCCGTCGCGTCGAAGCCGTAGAGGTAGTCGACGGTCGCCGCGAGCTCGAAGGCGCCCTTGTAGCCGTGCCGCCGCATCGCCGCGATCCAGCGCGGGTTGACGACGCGTGCCCGGAAGACGCGCGCCGTCTCCTCCGTGAGGCTGCGCGTGCGCACCGCGTCCGGCGTCGTGGAGTCGCCGACGTACGCCTTGGGCTCGCGACCGGTGAGCGCGCGGACCGTCGCGACCATGCCGCCGTGGTACTGGAAGTAGTCGTCGCTGTCGGCGATGTCGTGCTCGCGCGTGTCGATGTTCTTCGCGGCGACGTCCATCCGCGCGTAGGTGCGCTCCATGTCGGCCCGAGCAGGTATGCCGTCCAGCTCACGCCCGTACGCGAAGCCGCCCCACGTCGCGTAGACCTCCGCGAGGTCGGCGTCCGAGCGCCAGTTGCCCGACTCGATGAGCGGGAGGATGCCGGCGCCGTAGGAGCCGGGCTTGCTGCCGAAGATCCGGGTCGTGGCGCGGCGGGCATCACCGTGCTCGGCGAGGTCGCCGGCGACGTGGGCCCGGAGGTAGTTGTCGTCGGGGGACTCGGCGAGGTCGGCCACGAGCTGCACGGCGTCGTCGAGCATGGCGATGACGTGCGGGAAGGCGTCCCGGAAGAAGCCGGAGATGCGGACCGTGACGTCGATGCGCGGCCGGCCGAGCTCGGCGAGCGGGACGGCGTCGAGCCCGACGACCCGGCGCGACATCTCGTCCCAGCGGGGGCGCACGCCGAGGAGCGCCAGCACCTCGGCGATGTCGTCGCCCGACGTGCGCATCGCCGACGTGCCCCACACCGAGAGCCCGACCGACCGTGGCCACTCGCCGGTGTCGGCTCGGTGCCGGGCGAGCAGGTCGTCGGCGAGGCGCTGTCCGGTCTCCCAGGCGAGTCGGCTCGGGATCGCCTTCGGGTCGACGGAGTAGAAGTTGCGGCCGGTCGGCAGCACGTTGACGAGGCCGCGCAGAGGCGACCCCGACGGCCCGGCCGGGACGTAGCCACCGTCGAGCGCATGGAGCACCGCGTCGATCTCGCCCGTCGTCGCCCGCAAGCGCGGGACGACCTCGCGGCACGCGAAGGCCAGCGAACGGCATACGCCATCGGTGTCGACCTGCGGGTCGGCGCCCAGCCGGTCGCGCACGATGCCTGGCACCGCGGCTTCGTCCCAGTCGGCCTCGGCGAGAGCGGCGACGAGTGCGCTCGCCTGCTCCTCGGCGTCGTCGACGGACGAGCGCTCGGAGTGCCCCTCACTCACCCCGAGCGCCGTCCGAAGTCCCGGCACGGCGCCCACGGCACCGGCGAAGACCTGGTTGGCCCGCAGGATCGCGAGCACGAGGTTGGCGAGGCCCTCCCCCGTGGGGGCCTCGCCAAGAACATGGAGTCCGTCCCTGATCTGGACGTCCTTGACCTCGCAGAGCCAGCCGTCGACGTGCATGACGAACTCGTCGAAGGCATCGTCGTCGGGCCGGTCCGTCAGGCCCAGGTCGTGGTGCATCTGAGCGGACTGGATGAGCGTCCAGATCTCGGCGCGCAGGGCCGGCGCCTTGGCCGGGTCCATGACGGAGACGTTGCCGTACTCGTCGAGCAGCTGCTCGAGTCGGGCGATGTCGCCGTAGGACTCGGCGCGGGCCATCGGGGGCACGAGGTGGTCGACGATCGTCGCGTGGGCGCGGCGCTTGGCCTGGCTGCCCTCTCCGGGGTCGTTGACGAGGAAGGGGTAGACGAGCGGGATCGACCCGATCGTCGCGTCGGGCCCGCACGCCGCGGAGAGCGCGAGGTTCTTGCCGGGCAGCCACTCGAGGTTGCCGTGCTTGCCCATGTGGACGACGGCGTGAGCGCCGAACTCCCTTGCGAGGAAGTCGTAGACGGCGAGGTAGTGGTGCGTCGGCGGCAGGTCGGGGTCGTGGTAGATCGCGATGGGGTTCTCGCCGAAGCCGCGCGGCGGCTGGACGAGGACGACGACGTTGCCGGCTCGGATGCTCGCCGCGACGAGCTCGCCCTCGGGGTCCGCGTGGCGGTCGACGAAGACCTCGCCGGGCGCGTCGCCCCAGTGCTTCGTGACGGCGTCGCGCAGCCCCGCCCGGAGGGCGTCGAAGTGCTCGCGGTAGCGGGCAGCCGGGATGCGCACCGGCTGGCCGCTCAGCTGCTCCTGCGTCAGCCAGTCCTCGTCCTGGCCACCAGCCTCGATGAGGGCGTGGATGAGCGCGTTGCCCGCGGTCGTGTCGGGCGACTCGCCGTCGACCGGCTCGAGCGGCCCGGTGCCGGGGATCTCGCCCGGCTCGCCGAGGTCGTAGCCGGCGTCGCGCATCGCCCGCAGCAGCCGGATGATCGAGACCGGCGTGTCGAGACCGACGGCGTTGCCGATGCGCGAGTGCTTGGACGGGTAGGCCGACAGGACGATCGCGATCCTGCGCTCGGCCGGCGGGGTGTGGCGCAGGCGGGCGTGGTTGACGGCGAGCGTGGCGAGACGCGCGCAGCGCTCGGGGTCGGGCACGTAGTGCGGCAGGCCGTCGGCGTCGGTCTCCTTGAAGGAGAAGACCCCTCCGATGATGCGGCCGTCGAACTCGGGCACGGCGACCTGCGTCGCGACGTCGAGCGGGCTCATCCCGTCGTCGCTCGCGTCCCACTGGTCGCGGCTCCACGTCAGGCAGAGGCCCTGGATGATCGGGACGTCGAGGGCGGCCAGCGCCTGCACGTCCCACGCCTCGTCGTCCTCGCCGGCGCTCGCCGTGCCCGGCTTGGTGCCGCCCGCTGCGAGCACCGTCGTCACGAGGACGTCGTATGCCGTGAGGTGCTCGAGCAGGTCGGCGGGGGCGTCGCGCAGCGACGAGACGTGGACCGGCACGCCGACACCGCCGGCCGCGTCGACGGCGTCGGCGAGGGCGTGGACGTAGGCGGTGTTCTCGGCGGCGAACTGGGCCCGGTAGAAGAGGATCCCGACTCGAGGACGGGGGTGGCCGTCGACCGCAGGCCCGGGCTCCGGGCGGTCGAGCACGCCCCATGTCGGCAGGGCCACGGGCGGCTCGAAACCCTCCCCCGTCATGAGGAGCGTGTCGCCGAGGAAGGCGTGCAGCTCCCGGAGGTTGGCGGCACCGCCCTCGGCGAGGTAGCGGTGCGCCTCGGCGACGACGCCGGGCGCGACCGTCGAGAGCTCCATGAGGGCGGCGTGCGGGGTCTGCTCGCCGCCGAGCACGACCATCGGCGTGCCCGTGCTCCGGATCCGGCGGAAGCCCGCGCAGAGGTCCTGGGGACCACCGAGGATGCGGGCCACGACGATGTCGGCAGCCTCGATGGCCTCGGCCATGGACGTGTGACCGGGACGGGAGGGGTTGGCGACCAGGTAGTCGGCACCGCTCCCGCGGGCACACAGCAGGTCGGTGTCAGACGTCGAGAGCAGCGCGATGCGCGTCACTGGAACTCCTCGGCGGGGTGTCCACGCCCCGCGGTCGAAAGGAAAGAGAAGCGCTGCCGGCAGTTCCTGACTCACCGCCTCCCTCACGGGTGGCGACTCACAGTGGCGGGACCGTCCCGGATTCTCACCGGGTTCCTGGATCGACGACGCTGGCCCCACCATAGCCCGTGGGCGACGCGCATTTCCCTGCGGACCGCATCGCGCCCCGGCTACGGTGCGACCGTGAGCGCTCACGGCGATCCACGAGTCACCGCAGTGGAGGAGAACCTCATCGCCCAGTTCCGGCTCCTGGCCGGCACCGAGCACGTCGAGGCCCTCCCCGACGACGATGTCGTCGCGTTCACCCGCGATCTCGCGTTCCCGCTCTTCAACGCGATCTGCGGAGCACGGTTCGCTGCGGGTTCGGAGGCGCGGCGCACCGCCGAGCTCGTCGACGGTTACGTGGCCCGAGGGCTGCCCTTCCTGTGGTGGGCGACCCCGTCGACGATGACGCCCGAGATGGACGCCGTGCTGCGCGACCGGGGCATCGACCCGCGCCCCGAGCCCGGCATGCACGTCCGGCTCGCCGGACCGGTCGACGCAGGCCTACGGGCGGGTGTCGACATCTCGCTCAGCCCGGTGACCGAGGAGCTCGTGGCCGTGATGGCCTCCGGTTTCGGCTTCCCCGACTTCGTCGTCGAACCGCTGCGACTGGCACTGGCCGACTTCGGCCCCGACGTGCTCTTCCACGTCGTCGCACGGGTCGGTGGGGAGGCCGTGAGCACCGGGTCGGTCTTCGTCACCGGGCGGACGGCAGGAGTCTACAACATCGCCACCGTCGAGCCGGCCAGGCGACAAGGCCTGGGGTATGCCGTCACAGCCACCCTGATGAACCTCGCGCAACGCCGCGGATGCACCGAAGCGGTCCTCATGGCGTCCGAGATGGGTCGGCCCACGTACGAGCGACTCGGTTTCGTCGAGGTGTGCCAGACCCCCCAGTACATGTGGGTGCCGAGCCCCTGACACCGGGCCGGTGCCCGAGACGGCCGTCTTGACCTCGCCGGGCTCAGGCCTAGCATGTGCCGCGTGACCGCCCCGTCGAGCCGAGAGCGCCGGGCAGGCGATGCCTGTCCCGGTGTCAGCCGACCCTTCGTCGCGGTCGACGGCTCGATCGTGCGGCTCCGTCCTGCCGGCCAGCCGGTGCGCATCGAGGTCCTGTCCGATCTCATGGATGTCATTGCCGGACAGCAGGATCCGGCGATCCAACTGACGTCTCGGGGCGCCCTGCAGCTGCGGGGGCTCCCCGACCCGCTGACGCCGCGGATCCGCGACGCGATCCGGGCGACGGGACTCGTCCCCTCGGCGACCCACGAGCTCGTCCGCAACATCGTCGCCTCGCCGCTCTCCGGTCTCGACGGCGCCGGGCACTGCGACCTGCGTCCCGTGACCCGCGCCCTCGACGCCGCGCTCCGCACCGATCCCGACCTCTCCCGCCTCGGCGGCCGCTTCCTCCTCGTCCTCGACGACGGGCGTGGCGACGTCGTGGGCGAGTCCTTCGACCTCGGCCTGTTCGCGACCGGTCCCGCTCGCTGCGTCGTGCTGGCTGGCGGCATCGACCGCGGCTGGGAGGTGCCGCTGGCGGCCGCAGTTCCGCGGCTGGTCGCCCTCGCCCGTCAGTTCGTGCAAGCGGCCAGCGGCGACGAATCCGTCTGGCACGTCAGCGAGCTCGCGGTGCCGCTCGGACCCGAGCCGACGGCCGAGCTCGACCTGCCACGTCAGCCGGAGCGCCCGCTCGGCGCCGTCGGCGACCACGCCGTCGTGGCGGTGCCGCTCGGCCTGCTCCGACCCGACCACGTTGCCGCGCTCGCCGGGGTCACGGACCGCGTGCTCGTGACTCCGTGGCGCTCGCTCGTCATCGAGAAGGCCGCCGCAGCACTGCCCGAGCTCGAGGCAGCGGGCCTGGTGACCCACGCCGGCTCACCCTGGACCCGGCTGCACGCCTGCACCGGCCTCCCGGGCTGTGCCCGGTCCGCTCTCGACACCCGAGCCCTGGCCCGCGACCTCGCCCCGGTCCTGCCGGGCGGCCACCTCCCCGTGCACGTCAGCGGATGCGAGCGTCGGTGCGGAACGCCCGCGACGGCATACGTCGACGTGGTGGCCCCACGGTCCGCCGAGCAAGCCTTGTCCACCATCGCCGAGCAGGAGTCCTCATGGACGTGACCACCGAGACACGGCAGGCGCCGACGCGCCGCTACGACTACGTCACGGACGGGGCGGAGATCTATCGCCGGTCGTTCGCGACGATCCGGACGGAGGCCCGGCTCGACCACCTTCCCGAGGACGCCCGAGTCGTGGCCGTCCGCATGGTGCACGCCAGCGGCGACGTCGACCTCACCGAGCACATCGCCGTGCACCCCCGGCTCGTCGCGGCCGCGCGGACCGCGTTGCGGTCCGGTGCGCCCATCCTCACCGATGCGCACATGATCGCCTCCGGCATCACCCGGGCCCGGCTCCCCCGCGACAACGAGGTCGTCTGCACGCTGCGCGACGAGCGGGTTCCGGCTCTCGCACGGGCCTGGGGCACGACGCGATCCGCGGCGGCCGTCTCGCTCTGGGGCGACCGGGTCGACGGCGCCGTGGTCGCGATCGGCAACGCGCCCACGGCGCTCTTCCACCTCCTCGAGACGATCGCCGACGGGGGCCCGCGCCCGGCCGCCATCATCGGCATCCCCGTCGGCTTCATCGGCTCCGCGGAGTCGAAGCTCGCCCTGGCCGACAACCCCTTCGACATCCCGTGGCTCGTGGTGCACGGTCGGCGCGGTGGCTCAGCCCTCGCGGCCTCTGCCGTCAACGCCCTGGCCCGCGAGGAGGAGCTGTGACCGGCTGGCTCCGCGGCGTCGGCGTCGGGCCGGGTGACCCCGAGCTCGTCACCGTCAAGGCCGCGCGGCTCATCGGTGAGGCCGACGTCGTCGCCTTCCACAGCGGGCCGCGGGGCGACTCGATCGCCCGACGCATCGCCGCCTCGTACTTCCGTGACGGAGTCGTCGAGGAGCTGCTCGTCTACCCCGTCACCACCGGCGCGACGGACCACCCGCTCGGCTACCACGGCCTCATGGCCGACTTCTACGACGAGTCGGCCGATCGCCTTGCCGCACATCTGGACTCGGGCCGCAACGTCGTCGTCCTCGCCGAGGGGGACCCGCTCTTCTACGGCACCTACATGTACCTCCACGACCGTCTCGCCGACCGCTACGACACCGCGGTCGTCCCGGGTGTCACGTCGGTCAGCGGGTCGGCGGCCGCCGTCGCCACCGGCCTCTGCCGACACGAGGACGTGCTGACGATCCTGCCCGGGACGCTGCCGGTGCCGGAGCTCGCGCGCCGGCTCGCCGACACCGAGGCTGCCGTCGTGATGAAGCTCGGCCGCACCTTCGAGAACGTCCGCGAGGCCCTGCGACAGGCCGGACGGCTCGACGAGGCGCGCTACGTCGAGCGGGCCAGCTCGGATGCCGAGCGGGTGCTCCCCGTCGCCGAGGTCGACGCCTCGACCGTGCCGTACATGTCGATGGTCGTCGTTCCCGGTCGCGACCTGCGGGCTGACGCGGCCGGGCGTGCGGCATCCTCAGGCACGAGCGATCCGGCTGTCCCGCAACAAGGTCCGGAGGACGACGTCCAGGGCGAGGTCGTCGTCATCGGCCTCGGCCCCGGACCCGACCGCTGGCTCACCCCGGAGGCGTCGGCCGCGCTCGCCGACGTCGGTCACGTCGTCGGCTACGCGCCCTACGTCAACCGGGTCCCGCAGCGCGAGGGCCTCACCCGTCACGCCTCCGGCAACACGGTCGAGGTGGACCGCGCCCGGGACGCCCTCGAGCTGGCCCGCAAGGGCGAGCGGGTCGCGGTCGTCTCCGGTGGCGACGCCGGAGTCTTCGGCATGGCATCGGCGGTCTTCGAGGCGGCCGAGATGCACGGCTACACCGACGTGCCGGTGCGAGTGCTGCCCGGAGTCACTGCGGCCCAGGCCGTGGCGGCTCGCGCCGGCGCACCGCTGGGCGGCGACTTCGCCATCATGTCGCTCTCCGACCGGCTCAAGCCGTGGCACGTCATCGAGAGGCGCCTGCGGGCCGCCGCGTCGGCCGACCTCGTCGTCGCTCTCTACAACCCCGCCTCACGCAGCCGGACCGAGCAGGTGGCCCGCGCCCGCGAGGTCTTCCTCGAGGAACGCGACCCAGCCACCGTCGTCGTCGTGGGTCGCGACGTCGGCCGAGCCGAGGAGTCCCTCACGGTGACGACCCTCGCCGACCTCGACCCGGCGACGATCGACATGAAGTGCCTCGTCATCGTCTGCGCGTCCGGCACCCGCGTCACCGGCGTCGGCCAGGTGTGGACGCCCCGCTACGTCCACTGACGCTCGCGGGCGACCGCTCTGACCACGGCCCGGAGACGCGTGCGAACACTCCGTGGGCTCCCCCTAGTCGAAGAGTCGCAGGAGCAGGTGTCGATTCTGCGGTGCCCAGATCAGCTCGCGGAACTGGTCCACGGGTCCGACCGGCCATCTCTGCGCAATGCTCACGACCGCTGGGTCCTGGATCAGAGGCAGGAGCAGGTCCGGGATGCCCGCCCACGCGACCTTGAAGGGTCGGTCCCACAACTGCACGACCTCCGTCGTGACCGGAGCCGTCAGACCGAGCGCGTTGTGCATCGCGGTCAGACGCTCGTACGCCGTCATGAGAGCCGCTTCGCGGTCCGGCCACGTTGCCGCGCGGCCTACGTTCCACAGGACCGGAGTCAGCTCCGAGCCACACTCCAGACGTGAGAAGGCCGTCCCGAACCATTTCGAGTACGGCGCGTACTGCCGTTCCATCAGGAACGCGAGCCGCATCAGGTCGCCGACCAGGCGCGACCCGATCAGCGAGGAGCCCAGCTCGTCGCCCGCAGCTCCCGCTCTGCCCACCAGGTTCATCTCCGGGTGCACGCGCCACCACCCGGCGATCAGCAGGTAGAGCCAGACGTCATGGGGATAGTGGGCCAGACGGTCGCGGGCCGTCTGCAGGTCCACCTCGTCGTGGAAGACGACGCCCGAGGTGAACGCACGTAACCCGTGCTCCGGCAGGGTCAGCCAGTCGCGCGGCTCGATGTCGTGGTCGATGTCCAGCTCCAGCTGTTGCCGGAGATAGCCGCGCACGGTGTGGACCGCATGGCCGGTCGGACGACCGGCGAAGGTCGCCGGAAGGTCGCGCTGCAGCGCCGCTCGCACCTCGGCACCGAGGCGCCGCTCGTCCTCCTCGGCAAGAAAGATCAGAGCACGGGGCTTCCAGTCGTGGTCCGTCGACATCTCATCATCGAAGCCGAGCACCTCCGACCCACGGCCGAGCAGCGCAGCAGAGTGCGGCACGCCGGGAAAGGTGGCGCTCAAGACGGGCTGCACGACCTCGTCGTAGAACCGCCGGCTCAGCTCCGCCCCGGGAACGAACATCGACACGCCCCCACCTCCTCCGTGGACAGTGTTGACCCGACGGCTTGGTCGACCACGCCGCTACCTGTGCTCCGTGGACAACGGTCCGCAGCTCTGGTCGCCGGTCATGCCGTCGCGGATCGCCGCCTGGAGCGCATCGGCGTCGACGGCCGAGAGGCGCCTGAACTTGATGCAGTAGCCCGTGACGCTGGCCTTGCCGATCGAGTCTGCGTAGGTGCGCGCGAGGTAGGTCTTGTCCGCCAGGCCGAGCACGTACACGGAGATGCCCGTCGTGTTCGCGCTGAGGCCGATGCGGTAGAACTCGCGTGACGACCCGTCGGCATAGGTGATGGTGCGGACGCCATAGCCGATGTTGGGGTTGGCCACGACCCTGCCGTGCTCGTCCGAGCCGTCGATGAACCACAGCCGGCATGCGGGAAACTCCGCGAGCATCCGCGCGTGCAGCTCTCGGAGCTCGGTCTGCTTGGGCTCGGGTTGACCGGCGAGGTAGGCCTCGACCTGCTGAGGAGTGTCCATCTCGGTCACGATGCTAGCCACGTCGGGCCGTCGCAGACCACGTCGAGCGGAGCGACATCGGTGCCATCCTGTGGGCATGGAGCTGGAGTTCAGCGCCGAGGTCTGGGAGTGGCGGGGTCCGTCGCCCTACTACTTCGTCAGCGTGCCCGAGGACGAGTCGCAGGCGCTGCACGACGTCGCGCACGTCAGCTACGGCTGGGGCATGATCCCGGTCACCGCACGCATCGGGCGCACCCGGTGGACGACGTCGTTGTGGCCCAAGGACGGCGGCTACGTCGTCCCCCTCAAGGTCGCCGTCCGTCGCGCCGAGGACGTCGAGGAGGGTGACACCGTCGAGGTGGGGCTGGACGTCCGCGCCGACTCCTGATGCGGCGCCTCAGACCGCCGTCCACGTCAGCGACAGCCCGCTCGGGGCGAACACCTGCTGCGCGAGCGGCGCCGGCACGTCCGCGACACCCGGGCCGCCGAGCGCGACCCACCCGGTGACCGCGTCGACCGTCTCGTCGTCGAGCACGGCGCGCACCCACACGGGCCGACCGCCGGCGCGGCGACCGACCACCGACGGCGTCACGACGACGACGTTCGACTCGTCGCAGGCGAGCAGGCACGCGCTCCGCAGCACGCGGGCGCTCCCCCGGGTGCCGACCTCGAGGCGGGCCAGGAGCCCGTCGTGGTCGACCCCGGGGTGCTTGCGTTCCGTGCCGCAGCAGCAGTCACGGCACACGCGGACGATGCACGTGCGCGCGGAATCGCTGTCGGCAGAGGCGTTCTCGTGTGCCGTCACGCCGCCACGGGCTCGAGAGCCCGCTTGGGCGCGGCGACCCGTTCGAGGAGCAGCCCGAAGACGAGACCCAGCGTGAGCCACATCGTGGCGAGCTGTGCCAGGGAGGCGAGCCGGAAGTCCCAGAGCAGCGCCGCCGGCACGTCGGCCGGCACAGCATCGGGCGAGCCCGGCACGAGCACCAGCACGAGCACGACGAGCACCACGGTCGCGACGACGTCGATGGCCCACCGCGTGGCCGGCACCGTCCCTCGCGCCACGAGGCGCTGGTCGAGCACCGGCACGAGCAGGGCGATCGCGACCCCGAGGAGGAGGACGACGGCATAGACCAGCGTGCGCTGCCCGACTGTCCCCGGATCGCCGACTGCCGGCGGGTTCGACGGGATCTTCAGTGCCGGAAGGAGACTCACGGCTGCGAAGCCGATGGTGGCGAGCACCATCGAGCGGCCGAAGTCGCCCCGACCGGGGAGCCGCTCACGCATCCTGGCGAAGACGACGGCGAAGACGACCCCGACGGCGACCCCGACGAGGACCGCCGTCACGGCGCCACCGACGACCTGGGCGGCCCGCGACACGAGCGGCTCGTCGCCACCGTGGGTGGGCAGACCGGCGGGCGCCGACTGGCCGCCGTGCATCGAGCGCATGTCCTCGATGGCGAGGGCCCGACGGATGACCGGCTCGACGACGAGCCAGATGACGACGGCGGCCGCGAGACCTGCGGACACGCCGGCAAGGACCCCGCGCCGCAGCACGGAGCCGAAGCTCAGGCCCACCTCAGTGGCAGGGGACGCCGAGAGCGTGACGCGCGTCGTGCGTCAGCTCGTGGAGCATCTGCGCAGCGGGAGCGCTGAGCAGGGCGCCGTTCTCCTGCGAGACGAAGTAGAGCGCGAAGACGGCGAACGCCAGCAGGGCCCACGCCCAGACGGGGACGCGGACGCTCGTGGACGGGGAGACGGCAGACGCCGATGCAGCAGTGGTCATGGCAGATTGACCCTTTCGTTCCATGCCTCGTGGACAGATCGCGCCGCAGCCGGTCTCCTGGCTTCCAGATCGTCACGCCTCCCCAGCCTTCCCAGCGACCCGGCGTCAACCTGAGGTCACCAGTGGCGAACGGTGGGGACTTGCTCCCTGGTCACAGTGGCGAGGACCACGTCGGAATCACACCGACTTCCCGTGCACTGCGGCACTCGCATCCTGACACAGCCCGTCCGGACACGCCACGGGGACCCTAGGCGCCCGGCGTGTTTCGGGTGATCCGCGTGCCGTAGAGGTGCGACTCGACGAAGTCGTCGGCGTCGCGCGCGGCGAGCGCGCGTCCGACGAGGATGACCGCGGCCTGACGCAGACCGGCGGCCTCGACCTGGTCGGCGATGTCGGCCAGGGTCCCGCGCAGCACGAGCTGGTCGGGCTGCTCGGCGTTGGCGACGACGACCACGGGGCAGTCGTCGCCGTAGTCGCCGACGAGCGACGCCATGAGCTCGCGGGTGCGGCGGATCGCGAGGTGCAGCACGAGCGTGGCTCGGGACCGCGCGAAGTGGGCGAGCGACTCCGTCTCGGGCATCTGCGTCGAGTCGCGGTGGGCCCGGGTCAGCACCACGGACTGCGCGACCTCGGGGACCGTCAGCTCGCGACCGATGAGGGCAGCAGCAGCGGCATACGCGGGAACGCCGGGCGTCACGTCCCACGGCACCCCCGCGCGGTCGAGCCGCCGGGTCTGCTCGGCGACGGCGGAGTAGAGCGACGGGTCCCCGGAGCACAGCCGCGCCACGTCGTGACCGGCCGCGTGGGCGCGGACGCAGTGCTCGGTGATGGCGTCGAGGTCGAGGTGCTGGGTGTCCACGAGCTCGGCTCCCTCGGGGCAGTGCGCGAGCACCTCCGACCCGATGTAGGTGCCGGCATAGAGACACACCTGCGCCTCCCCGACGAGCCGTACCGCGCGGAGCGTCAGCAGGTCGGCGGCACCCGGGCCGGCACCGATGAAGTGGACCGTCATGCGTCAGTCTCCGAATCCGTCTGTGTCACAGGTCTTTCGACCGACCACTGCACGATCGACCGCGCAGGCTTCCAGCCGTGGAGCGACCCGATGGTGTCGAGGTCCTCGACGGCGATCCGGCTCATCGACCCACCGAGCCTGGCCCGGACCTCGTGGAGCAGCACCTCGGTCTCGACCGTGACGCCGTGGACGACGAGCCGTCCCCCCGGCACGAGTGCGGACCAGCACGCGTCGAGCAGCGGGCCGGTGGCTCCGCCCCCCACGAAGACGGCGTCCGGACGGGGCAGCTCCGCGACCGCGTCGATCGACGCCGCCTCGACGACCCGCACCCCGGGCACCCCGAGCGCACGGGCGTTGCGCCGCACCCGCTCGGCCCGCTCCGGGTCACGCTCGACCGAGTGGACCTCGTTGCGCGGGTGCTGCCGCGCGAACTCGATGCCGACCGACCCGGCGCCGGCGCCGAGGTCCCACATGACGTCGCCGGGCTGCGGGGCGAGGTGGGCCAGCGCGGCCGCGCGCACGACGCGCTTCGTCAGCTGCCCGTCGTGGTCGTATGCCGTCTCGTCGAGTCCCGGCACGAGCGACCTCGCGCTCCGGGCGGGACGGGGCTCGCACTCGACGCAGACCAGGTGCAGTCGAGGGGCGGGACGGCCGTCCCACGATGCGGCCAGCCCGTCGATGCGGGACTCCGCCGGTGAGCCGAGGTCACCGAGCACCGTGAGCCGGCTGCCGGCATACCCCTCCTCGACGAGCAGGGAGGCGATGCGCGCGGGGGCGTCGTCGCCCGACGTCAGCACGACGAGCCGGGCCCGCGGCGCCAGGTCACGGCGCAGCCGGTCGACATCTCGGCCCACGAGGGTGACGACGTCGGAATCCTCTGCGGCCCAATGCATCCGGGCTCGGGCGAGCGCAACCGACGAGACACCCGGGTGGATGCGTACGGCGGCGGCACCGAGCTCGCGCACGAGGGTCGACCCGATGCCCGAGACGAGCGGGTCCCCGCTCGCGAGCACGACGACCCGACCCGCACCGGCGTCGTCGAGCACGCGCCGCAGGCCCGGGAGCAAGGGCGACGGCCACGGCACGAGGCGCCGGCCGGGACGGACCCCGAGCATCGCGAGATGCCGCTCACCGCCGACGACGACCTCGGCCTCGTCGACGAGCCGGCGGCCGTCGGGGCCGAGGGACTCCAGCCCGGATGCACCCACGCCGACCACCTCGATCACAGCGGCGACCCTAGCGCGACGATCCGGTGGCATTCGTTATGACCGTTCCGGTGCGATACGCCCCATCTCGGCCCCATGATGTCTATCGCACGTCGTCGGGGGACGGCTGGCACCCAGATGGCGACACAGGGGAGGAACACCGAGATGACCGACGTCCACCCGGGCTCGGGGCAGGTCCCGACGCCCCGACTGACCACGATGAGCACGCGCGGGGGCCGCGTGTCGTTCGCCGTGCCCGAGCACTGGGACGCGATCGAGCTCTCGCCGGACGGGGACGTCGTCGCCGCCGTCGAGCCGGACGACTCCGACCGTTTCCGGACCAACGTCGTCCTCACGTTCGCCGACGTGCAGGGCTCGCTCGCCGAATGGCAGCGCACGACGCAGCACCTGGAGTCGCAGGAGCTCGACGGCTACCTCCTCCTCGACCACGAGGAGATCACCGTGGGCGGCCACGTCGGGCTGCGCCGGCTCACGACCCACTCGACCCCTGCCCATGAGTCCGTGACCACCGAGTCGTGGACGACCCTCGTCGACGGCACGGGCATCACGCTGACCGCCCGGGTCGGCACCCTGCGACTCACGCACCTGGCACCCGTCCTCGACGCCGTCGCGGCGAGCCTCGTCATGCGGACCGACGGTCTGGTGCCTGCATGAGCGTGACGTTCGACGCCTCGACCACCCGTCTGCGGCTCGACGCCGACGCGTTCATCACCCTCGTGGAGTACGCCACCGACCCCGAGGGTGCCTGCGAGGACGTCGTGGAGCGCCTCAGCGACGCCGGCGCGGTTGCCGACGGAGCCCCGCACCCCGTCCTGCGCAACGCCTTGGCCGCCGTCACCAGCTCGCTCGGCTCGCTCCAGGTGCTCGTCACCGGACCCGACGGAGTGCGCCTCCACCAGGCCTGGGTGGCCTTCGTCAGCGCCATGCTCACCGACCTCGCCGACGGCACCTACGACTTCGCGGCCCTGAGCACCGAGTTCGTGCCGACGACCATCGCGCAGCTGACCGGGCTGCGGGCCCGGCCCCGTCTCGACGCGGCGTCGGCCGTCGTCGACGAGTCGCTGCTCGACGACCTCGCCTCCAACTCCGTGGCCGCCCGCACCGCCGGCAGCGAGGCCCTCGCCGACCTGCTCGCCCCGTGGCCCCGCGCGGGCGCGGCCGTGCGTGCCGGACTGTGGCAGCTGTCGGTCGTCGACATCGCCTTCCAGGCCCGGGACCGCACCGTCGTGCGTCGACTCGCGTGGGTCGACGTCGACGCCGGACTGCTCCGGGTCGAGGCCGACGAGCACGGTCCTGCCCTGGTGCCGACGACGTCGACCGCCGTGTGGCGGGCCATCGTGTCGATCCTTCCGACCGACGCCGAGACGGGCACCGAGACCGGCACCGTGGCGCAGTCGGCCTGAGCCGCCGGGCGCCGCACCCCGGCGACGTGGCAGACTGCCGCTGGCGACTGGGAGAGGAATCCGGTGCGAATCCGGAGCGGTCCCGCCACTGTGAACCTCCGACCACGCGGTCGGCGGAAGCCAGGGCATCTCCCGTCGCTGGTCGCGCCCGCCCGGGCGCGTCCGGTCCACCGACGCGGGCGCGGCACCCGCAGGAGGCTCGCAGTCACATGCGCGACGGCTCGAACGACGTCCCGAACGACGTCCCGAACGATGTCCTGAACGACCCTGACCAGCACGGGTCACCACCCGGCACCTTCCCCTTCTCGGCGGTCGTCGGCTCCGACGACCTGGCCCTGGCGCTCGTCCTCACGGCGGTCTCGCCGGAGGTGGGCGGCGTGCTCGTGCGCGGCGAGAAGGGCACGGCGAAGTCGACGATGGTGCGCGGCCTCGCCGCCGTGCTCCCCCGCCAGCAGGTCGTCGCCGGCTGCCGCTTCGGCTGCGCACCGGGCGACGGCGCCGGATGCCCGGACGGACCGCACGACCCGGACGCCGCGGCCGGCACCCGAGCGGCCCGCCTCGTCGAGCTGCCGATCGGCGCCACCGAGGACCGTGTCGTCGGGTCCCTCGACCTCGAGCGGGCGCTGGGACGCGGCGAGACGGCATACCAGCCCGGCCTGCTCGCGGCCGCGAACCGCGGCATCCTCTACGTCGACGAGGTCAACCTCCTCCACGACCACCTCGTCGACCTGCTGCTCGACGCGGCTGCCATGGGCCGCAACACCGTCGAGCGCGACGGCGTCTCGGTCTCGCACGCCGCCCGGATCGTCCTCGTCGGGACGATGAACCCCGAGGAGGGCGAGCTGCGCCCGCAGCTGCTCGACCGCTTCGGGCTGACCGTCGAGGTCGCCGCGCCCCGGGAGCCCGCGCTGCGCGCCGAGGTCGTACGCCGCCGGCTGGCCTTCGACGCGTCGCCGGCTGCGTTCGCGGCCCGGTTCGAGGACGACCAGGAGGCGCTGCGCGGGCGGATCGCCGCCGCGCGGTCGCGGGTCGGAGCCGTGACCCTGACGGACGAGATGCTGACCCGGATCGCGGTCGTCTGTGCCGGCTTCGAGGTGGACGGTCTGCGCGCCGACATCGTCACGGCACGCGCCGCCGTCGCCCACGCGGCCTGGTCGGGCCGCACGGTGGTCACCGTCGCCGACGTCCGGGCGGCTGCCCGGCTGGCGTTGCCGCACCGCCGGCGCCGCAACCCGTTCGACTCCCCCGGGATCGACGAGGACCTGCTCGACGAGCTCCTCGGCGCCGACGAGCCGGACCCCGAGCCGGATCCGGGACCGGGTGACGGCGGCGAGCCGGAGCCTAGCGACCACGACCACGACCACGACGGCGAGGCGCAGCCGGGCTCGTCGTCGGAGACGGCACGGACCGACGGGCAGGAGTCGCCACGACAGCCCGAGCCCCAGCACGCCGAGCTCGAGCCGGGGCCCGGCGAGGGCCGTGAGGGCGGCGAGGGCGGTGAGAGCGAGGTGCCCGCGGCTTCGACGGTGAGCGCGGCCGATGAGCCCTACCGGGCGAAGCTGCTGCGCGCCAAGGGGATCGGGCAGGGCGACCCGGGACGCCGGTCGGCCGCCCTGACGAGCACGGGACGCCGCGTCGGCTCGACGACCGCCCGCACCGGGCCGGTCCACGTGCCCGCGACGATCCGCGCGGCCGCGGGACGCGGCGCCACGGGCGACCGGTCGGGACGCCTGCGCGTGCTCCCCGGCGACCTGCGCCGCTCGGTCCTGCAGGGTCGGGAGTCCAACCTCGTGCTGCTCTGCGTCGACGCGTCCGGGTCGATGGCCGCCCGCAAGCGCATGGAGGCCGTGAAGTCGGCGGTGCTCTCGCTGCTCCTCGACGCCTACCAGCGGCGCGACAAGGTCGGCCTCGTGACCTTCCGCGGGTCCGACGCCGAGCTCACCCTGCCGCCGACCGGCTCGGTCGACATCGCGGCCCGGCGGCTTCGCGACCTGCCCCACGGCGGACGGACGCCGCTCGCGGAAGGGCTCGGGACGGCATTCGACACGTTGCGCGTCGAGCGCCTGCGCGACCCCAACCGGCGCGCGCTCCTCGTCGTCGTCACGGACGGCCGGGCCACGAGCGGCGCCGACGCGCTGGGCCGCGCCGCGCGCGTCGCCACCCGGCTTCGCGGCGAAGGAGTCGAGAGCGTCGTGCTCGACTGCGAGTCGGGGCGCTTCCGGATGGGGCTGGCGGCCCGGCTCGCCGAGCACCTCGGCGCCGAGCACCTGCCCGTCGGCGAGCTCGCCGCGTCGGCCATCGTCGGCGCGGCACGCACGCCGCGCCCGACGGGGCGGGCCGCCTGATGCGCGGCCAGCCGACGACCGTCCCCGAGGACGGCCTCACGACGCGCCAGCGTCGCAACCGGCCCCTGCTCATCGTCAACACCGGCGACGGCAAGGGGAAGTCGACGGCCGCCTTCGGCCTGGCCCTCCGCGGCTGGAACCAGGGCTGGTCGGTCGGCGTGTTCCAGTTCGTCAAGAGCGCGAAGTGGCGCATCGGCGAGCAGACCGCCGTCGAGACCCTCGCCGAGCTGCACCGCGAGACCGGCAAGGGCGGTCCGATGGAGTGGCACAAGATGGGCGCCGGCTGGTCCTGGACCCGCAAGGAGGGCACCGAGGACGACCACGCCGAGGCGGCTCGCGAGGGGTGGGCGGAGATCAAGCGCCGGCTCGCTGCCGAGACGCACGCCGTCTACGTCCTCGACGAGTTCACCTACCCGATGGCGTGGGGCTGGATCGACGTCGACGACGTCGTCGCGACCCTGCGCGAGCGCCCGGGCCACCAGCACGTCGTCATCACCGGACGTCGCTGCCCGCAGGCCGTCCTCGACCTCGCCGACCTCGTGACCGAGATGACCAAGGTCAAGCACCCGTTCGACGAGGGCCAGAAGGGCCAGCGAGGGATCGAGTGGTGAGCGCCTTCAGCAGCGCGGTCGACGCCGCCGTCGGCTCGGCGATCGGCACCGCCCTCGGCCGGCTCTCCGCCGGGCCCGACGGGCCCGACGTGCCCGGCGCCACCGCTCTCCCTCGACTCGTCGTCGCGGCCCCCGGCTCGGGCCACGGCAAGACGACCGTCGCGACGGGGCTCATGGCCGCGCTGCGCGCCCGTGGTCTAGGGGTCTCGGGGTTCAAGGTGGGCCCGGACTTCATCGACCCCGGCTACCACACGCTCGCCACGGGCCGACCCGGTCGCAACCTCGACCCCTTCCTCTGCGGCCAGGACCAGGTGGCGCCGCTCCTCGTGCACGGCGCGACCGCCGGCGGACCGACCGACGTCGCCGTCGTCGAGGGCGTCATGGGGCTCTTCGACGGGCGTATCGGCGGCGACGGCTACGCGTCGACCGCGCACGTCGCGACCCTGACCCGCACGCCGGTCGTGCTCGCCCTCGACGTCAGCCACATGACGCGCACCGCGGCCGCGATCGTCCACGGCCTCGCGACCTTCGAGCCCGGGGTCCGCGTCGCCGGGGTCGTCCTCAACAAGGCTGCGTCGGGCCGGCACACCCGCGAGGTCTGGTCAGCGCTCGAGGCGACCGGGGTCCCGGTCCTCGGAGTGCTGCCGCGCGACGCCGGCATCGAGGCCCCGTCGCGTCACCTCGGCCTCGTGCCCGCCGCCGAGCGCGAGGAGGCCGCCCGGTCGGTGCGGCTGCTCGCCGAGCGCGTGGCCGAGCACGTCGACCTCGACGCGGTGCTGTCGATCGCCCGGTCGGCCCCCGACCTCGACGTCCCGGCGTGGGACGCTGCCACCGTCCTCGGCGAGGCCGCCCGGCCGGCCCCGACCGGGCGGCGTCCCGTCGTGGCCGTCGCGGGCGGCCGTGCCTTCACCTTCCGCTACGCGGAGACCGACGAGCTGCTCCGGGCCGCGGGCCTCGAGCCGGTCGTCTTCGACCCGCTCCACGCGCGGTCCCTGCCCGCGGGCACGGCCGGGCTCTACCTCGGCGGCGGCTTCCCCGAGGTCCACGCCGAGGACCTGTCCGCGAACTCCGACCTGCGCGAGGACATCCTGGACGCCGTCCGCGGCGGCCTGCCGACCGTGGCCGAGTGCGCGGGCATGCTCTACCTCTCCGAGTCCGTCGACGGCCACGAGATGGTCGGCGCCATCCCGACGGTGGGGGCGATGGGCCCACGCCTCACCTTGGGCTACCGCACCGCGATCGCCCCGGGCGACTCGGTGCTCTCGGTGGCCGGCACCCGCGTGACGGGCCACGAGTTCCACCGGACGACCGTGGGCGGCGAGCAGCGGCCCAGCTCGGCGGCCTGGCTGCTCGACGGGACGCCCGACGGCTTCGCCCTCGACCCCGCCGGCACCGGCCGCGCCACCCTGCACGCGTCCTACCTCCACACCCACTGGGCGGGTCACCCCCGGCTCGCTGCCCGCTTCGCCGAGGCCGTCCACGCGTATGCCGTCACGACCGCCTCGCGCCGGAGGGCGTCGTGAGCGGGCACGTCGACCTGCACCACCACGGCGACCGTGACGTCGTCCCCGGTCTCGTCGACCTCGCCGTCAACGTCCGGCTGCCGGCGCCGCCGCCATGGCTCGCCGACGTCATCGCGGTCTCGCTGCACGACCTCGGGAGATACCCGGACCCGTCAGCGGCGGTCGCTGCCATCGCACGACGGCACCGCGTCGACCCTGAGTGCGTGCTGCCGACCGCGGGAGGGGCCGAGGCGTTCACGCTCGTCGCCCGCGCGGTCTCCGGCGGCCGCCCCGTCGTCGTGCACCCGCAGTTCACCGAGCCCGAGGCAGCCCTCGTCGCAGCCGGTCGACCGGTCGACCGGTGCGTGCTGCCGCACGAGAACGGCTTCCGCCTCGACCCGTCGTCCTTCGGCCCGTCCGGCGAGCACGCCGCCGCCGACCTCGTCGTCGTCGGCAACCCGACGAACCCCACGGGGGTGCTGCACCCCGCCGGCGACGTGCGGTCGCTGCGCCGGAGCGGGCGCGTCGTCGTCATCGACGAGGCCTTCATGGACGCCGTGCCGGGCGAGCCCGAGTCGGTCGTCGGTCGCGACCTCGAAGGGCTGATCGTCGTCCGGTCGCTGACGAAGACGTGGGGCCTGGCCGGCCTGCGTGCCGGCTACGTCGTCGGAGACCCTGCGCTCGTCGCCGGCCTCCGTGGCGTGCAGCCGCCGTGGGCCGTCTCGAGCCCTGCCCTCGCCGCCACGGTCGCCTGCCTGTCCGAGCGCGCCGTCGCCGAGGCGGAGGCAGCGGCCGTGTCCTTCGCCGCCGACCGTGCAGTGCTCGTGGGCGAGCTCGCCGCCGTCGGGCTGCGCGCCGCGGCCCCGTCGGCGGCGCCCTTCGTCCTCGTGGACACGAGCCCTGTCGGCGCAGAGTCCGTCCGCGAGGACCTCGCCCGCCTCGGGTTCGCCGTGCGCCGGGGCGAGACGTTCCCCGGCCTCGGCCCGACGTGGATCCGGCTCGCCGTGCGTGACCCCGCGACCTCACGCGGCGTCGCCGCGGCGCTCGACGACCTGAGGAGACTCCACCATGTCGCCTGAGCTGAGCTTCTCCAGCCTCTCCGTCCTCGTCGCGCGCATCGCTCCGCACTCGGTCGCGACGGTCCATGCGCTCCTGCGCGACGGGGCCCACGTGACCGTCGCCGCGGCGCTCGACGACCTGCCCACCTCCCTGCGCGACCTCGCCGAACGCGGGCTCGTCACGCTCGCCCCGCAGGCCGACCCGACGGCCTACGACGTCGTCCTGCGCGGCGACCCGTCGACGTCTCCCGCGCCGCCCCCCGAAGCCGCTGTCGCGGAAGGCCACCCCGTGGTCGGGACGGTGACGCTGCTCGGGGGTGGCCTCGGCGACCCCGGCCTGCTGACGGTCGCCGGCATCGAGGCCGTTCGGCAGGCCGACGTCATCGTCCATGACCGGCTCGCGCCGCTCAGCGCGCTGCGGCACGCCCGCGATGACGTGCACGTCGTCGACGTCGGCAAGATCCCGCGCGGCGACTTCACACCCCAGGAGCGGATCAACGACCTTCTCGTCGAGCACGCCCTGGCCGGTCGGAACGTCCTGCGCTTCAAGGGCGGCGACAACTTCGTCTTCGGTCGCGGTGGTGAGGAGGCCGAGGCCTGCGCGGCGCGTGGCATCCCCGTCGTCGTCATCCCGGGCATCTCGTCGAGCATCGCCGCACCGGCCCTCGCCGGCATCCCCGTCACGCACCGCAGCCTCGTGCAGGGCTTCACCGTCGTGAGCGCCCACGTGCCGCCGGGCGACCCGCGCAGCACTCTCGACTGGGGGGCCATCGCCCGGAGCCGCACGACGATCGTCGTGCTCATGGGTGTCGCCACGCTGGGAGCGGTCGCCGAGACCCTCGTCGCCGAGGGCCTGTCGCCGCAGACCCCTGCGGCGGTCGTCGCCGACGCAGGGCTGCCGAGCATGCGAACGGTCCGGGCACCCCTGCGCGACATCGACGCCCGCGCCCGCCGTGACGGCCTCGGCGCCCCTGCCGTCGTCGTCATCGGTGACGTCGCGGCCCTCGACGTCCTCCGATGAGCCGGTCCGCCGGGCTGGTCCTGGGCTGGGCGCTCGACCGGGCCTTCGGTGACCCGCGCCGCTGGCACCCCGTGGCCGGGTTCGGCTCGGCCGCAACGGCCCTCGAGCAGCGGACGTATGCCGTCCGGCGAGCTCGCGGCGTCGCGCACGTCGCGCTGCTCGTGGGCGCCACCGCCGGCCTCGGCGTCGTGGCCGAGCGGTCGACGCGGCGCAGCGACGTCGCCCACACCCTCGTGACCGCCGCGGCGACCTGGGCCGTGCTCGGCGGTCGCTCACTGACGCGCGAGGCGTCCACGATCGACGGCCAGCTGCGGCGGGGTGACCTCGAGGCCGCCCGGGTGCAGGTGCGCCACCTCGTCGGGCGGGACACGACGCGGCTCGACGCCGACGAGGTCGCCCGCGCCTGCATCGAGTCGCTCGCCGAGAACACGTCCGACGCGGTCGTCGCGCCGCTCCTCTGGGGCGCTCTGCTCGGCGTCCCCGGGCTGCTCGGCTATCGCGCCGTCAACACGCTCGACGCGATGGTCGGCCACCGCAACGACCGCTACCGCGAGTTCGGCTGGGCCGCAGCGAGGCTCGACGACGTCGTCAACTGGGTCCCGGCCCGGGTCGCGGCCGCCCTGACCCTGGCGAGCGCCGGGTCCAGGGAGCGAGCCGTCGCCGGCTGGGCGGCCGTCCGGCGTGACGCCCCGGCCCACCCGAGCCCGAACGGCGGCGTCGTCGAGGCCGCCTTCGCCGGCGTGCTCGGGGTGCGGCTCGGGGGATCGAACGTCTACGACGGCGAGAGCGAGGACCGCGGCACCCTCGGCACCGGCCCGGCGGCGAGGGCCCACGACATCGGCCCGGCCGCCCGCCTCGCGCGACGCGTGAGCGTCGGCTCCCTCGCCGTCGCCGTCGCTGTCGCGGCCGCGACAGCGCTCAGGGGGCGAGGTCGACCTCGTCGCCGACGCTGATCGTCCCGGACGTCAGCAACCGGAAGACCGTCCCCGCCCGTGCGTGCAGCGCCCGCGCCGCGCCCGGTCCGAGGTTGTCGTCGAGGAGGCGACAGGGCGCCGCGATGCGGACGACCTCGAGCTCGACGTCGCCGATGGTGATGCGGGAGCCCGGCTTCGTCGGGATCACGCCGCCGGAGATCGTCAGGTTGCGACGCGTCAGGCCCGGGTCGACCGGACGCCCGAGGTCGGCAGCGGCGGCCTCGAGGTCAGGCAGCGACTGGATCGTCACGTGCCGGTGCTTGCTGCCGTGGTAGCGGTCACCGACGAGCCCGGCGCCCGCCTCCGCCTCGACGCTCGGCACCGAGCGCGTCGGCAGCCGGCGCCCCTTGGCGACGTGGATCCCGACGACGGTCGGCGGCGCGGCAGGTGGGTCGAGGTGCATGCCGGCCAGGCTAGGCGTCGGGCTCGGGCTGGACCGGCACGGGTGGGATCCGGAGCCCGGGCGGACCAGAGCCGTGCTCGCGCTCGTACCACGCGGCATACGCGGCCACGGCGGTCGGCAGCGTCGGGAAGATGAGGTCCGTCCCGACCTTGTCGATGAAGCCACCCGCCTCGAGCGAGAGCCGCATGTCCTCCTTGACCCGGGCCATGGCGAAGCGGATCTCCCGGTCCGAGAGCGTCGAGCGCAGCGTCTCGAGCGCGTCGACCGCCGTGAGGTCGACCTCGGTGTTGGCCTCGGCGTTGAGCAGGAACCACTCGACCCGTGCGTGGCGGGTCGCCTCGTCGACGACCTTGAGGGCACGGCTGACGAAGTCGTCGGAGTTGGCGAAGAAGAGGGGCGAGTCGTAGCGGTAGACGACGAGTCCGGGCACCTGCACGGCGTCCGGGTGGTCGTCGACGTCGTGCATGCCCGCGACGTCGGGCACGTAGCCGAGGACCCCGTCGTGCGGGTGGACGATGCGGCGCAGCAGGTCGAGCACCGAGAGCGCGATCGCCGCCCCGATGCCGGGCAGCACCCCGAAGAGGAGCACGGCGGCGGTCGTCGCGAGCGCCAGCACGAGCTCGCTGCGCCGGAACGCGCCGATGCGCCGCATCTCGGCGATGTCGACGAGGCGGATCGCGGCGTAGACGACGACGGCGCCGAGCGCCGCGGTGGGGAAGGCCGCGATGACCGGCCCGAGCCAGAGCAGGGTCGCGATGACGAGGACGAGCGAGACGAGGGAGTGCAGCTGGGTGCGTGCCCCCATCGAGTCGGCGATGACGGTGCGGCTGCCGCTCGAGCTGATCGGGAAGCCCTGCAGCAGGCCGGTCGCGACGTTGGCGCCGCCGAGGGCCAGGAACTCCTGGTCGCTGTCGATGGTCTCGCGGTGGCGACCGGCGAAGGCCCGCCCGGTCAGCACGTTGTCCGAGTAGGCGACGACCGCGACGCCCAGGGCCGCAGGCAGCAGGGCCCACACGTCGACGTCGGACACGTTTGGCAGCGAGAAGGACGGGAGCCCCTCCGGCACGGGGCCGACGAGCGTGATCCCGAAACGGTCGGCGAGGTCGAGGACGGCGGCGACCACCGTCGCCCCGAGCATCGCGATGAGCGGCCCCGGCCAGAGCGGCGCGAAGCGCTGGAAGGCGAAGAGCACGACGAGCACGCCCAGCGACAGCAGCACCGTCGGCACCTGGACGTCGCCGAGGTGCGTGACGGCATACCTCACCTCCTGGAGGAAGGAGTCGCCCTCGACGTGGAGCCCGGTCACCTTGCCGATCTGGCTGACGATCATGAGTGCCGCGATGCCGGCCATGTAGCCGACGAGCACCGGCTTCGACAGCAGGTCGGAGAGGAAGCCGAGCCGCGTCACGAAGCCGACGAGGCAGATGAGCCCGACGGCGATCGCGAGGAGCGCAGCCATCTCCTGGCGCATCGCCATGCCCCCGCCGGCCGTCACGAGCGCACCCACGCCGGCAGCCGTCATGAGCGCGGTCGTCGACTCGGGCCCGACGGACAGCTGTCGCGACGACCCGAGCACCGCGTAGACGAGCAGTCCCGGCCCGACGGCCCACAGCCCGCTGACCGCGGGAAGCCCGGCCACCTCGGCGTAGGCGAGCACCTGGGGCACGAGGTAGGCGGCGACCGTGATGCCGCCGAGCACGTCGCCGCGCAACCACACCTTGTCGTAGCGGCGCAGCACCGCCACACCCGGGAGCAGCCGCTCCCACCGCGCCCGCTGCTGCAGGTCCGCCGTCACCTCTCGAACGTACGCGAGGTCGTATGCCGTCAGGCCCGTTTCGCGTCGATCGCGCCGAGGGCCTCCCCCACCGACTCGACGACGGCCACGCCGCCGGGCACCGGCGGTCGTCGCACGACGACGACGGGCACGCCGAGGTCGTGGGCGGCACCGAGCTTGGCCTCTGTCAGGGCGCCGCCGGAGTCCTTGGTGAGGAGTACGTCGACGGCCCGGCTCTCGAGGAGCTCGCGCTCGGCGGCGTAGGGGTAGGGCCCGCGCGCCCGCAGCACCTCCCAGGAGGAGGGCACGTCCCAGTCGGGCGGGTCGACGACACGCGCCAGGACGTAGCGGTCGTCCCACGCGGCGAAGGTCTCGAGCTGCTGGCGCCCGGTCGTGAGGAACGGCCGGACCCCGAGGGCCTCGGCCGCGACCCGCGCGGCCTCGACGTCGTCGACCCAGGTGAACGCCCCGGCGAGCGGGTGGCGCGACCACCCCGGTCGCTGGAGTCGGACGAGCGGCACGCCGACCCGGCCGCAGGCGGCGACGGCGTTGCCCGTGATCTGCGCGGCGAACGGGTGGGTCGCGTCGACGACGACGTCGTAGCCGTGCGCCACGAGGTGGTCGGCGAGGCCGTCGACACCGCCGAAGCCGCCGGTGCGCACCTCGCCGACCGGCAGGGCCGGCGCGCTGACCCGGCCCGCGAGGCTCGACACGACGGCGTCGCCGCGCTCGACGAGGCGACCTGCGAGGTCCCGCGCCTCCCCCGTGCCCCCGAGGACGAGGACGCGCACGGTCAGGCGGGGATGCGCAGGCGGCGCGTCATCTCGCCCACCGCGACGGTGATCGAGTGGCCGAGGTGCACGCAGGGTCCGTTGATCTCGTTCTGCTGGCTGCCGCCGAGCCCGATGACGACCTCCGGGTGGACGCGGGCCACGGTGTCGACGATCTCCTGCGCCGCGGTGATGTCGATGTCGCGCGGCACGGCCATGACCATGCCGGTGGCCCCCCGCGCCTCGATGGCGCGCAGCCAGTCCTCGACGGGCAGGTCGGCGCCGACGTAGACCGTCGCGAAGCCGGCCCGACGCGCGGCCACGGCGAAGGCCAGCAGGCCGAGCTCGTGACGGGCACCGGGCGGCAGGCCGATGAGGAGGGTCGGGCCGTCGACCCGGCCAGACGCGGCTTCATAGGCGGCCGCGAGACGGCGCTGGACGGCATACGACACGAGGTGCTCACCGGCGACGGTGAGCCGGCCGTGCGCCCACTCCTCACCGACGAGCTGGAGGGTCGGCATGAGCCAGTCGTCGACGACGTGCTCGAAGGTGCCGAGCGCGAAGCGCGCATCGAGCACCGCCGACGCGGACGCGGAGTCGAGCCGCTCGGCCGCACGGACGAACGCCTCGGCGTCCTCGGACTGGTAGCGCCCACCTGGGCGCAGCGGTGCGACGCGGCCGCCGCGGCCCTCGCGGTCGGCGCGACCGAAGGGTGCCTCTCGACCGGCGGGGTCGCGGCTCGAGAGCCGCCGGGTCGTCTCGGCGGCGGCCTCACGGGCCGACCAGCCCTCGTTGACGAGGGAGTTCATGATCGCGAGGGCGCGGACGTCCTCGGGGCCGTAGAGGCGGTAGCCGCCGTCGGAGCGCTGCGGGCTGACGACGCCGTAGCGGCGCTCCCAGGCGCGCAGGGTGGCGACGCTGATCCCGGTCAGCTCCGCGGCACGCTTGATGGTGTACATCCGCTACCCCAGCCTGCTCAACGCGTCTCGCATGCCCTGCTCGGCCTCGTCGCCGAGCTTCTTGAAGGCCGGCGCGAGCAACGGTGCGGCGAGCTTGGCGATGCCCTTGAACTCGAAGTCCGCCCGGTAGGTCACCGTCGTGCCCTCGCTCGAGGCTGCTCCCGAGCCCGTCACGGTGCGCACGAAGGTCATCGTGTCCTTGGCGACGACCGTCGCGTTCTCGCCCCGCAGCGCGAACCGCTCGTCGGGGACGTGCTCGATGACCATGTAGTCGAGCTCGGTCTCACGGCCGAGGAACTTCGACACGTTGTGGTAGCGGGTGCCGAGGCCGCCGTCGCCCGAGACGCGCTCGGTGCGGACGGTCCCGGGGTCCCATTCCGTGGTGTTCGTGAAGTCGCTGAGGTAGGCGAAGACGCGGTCGACCGGGTGTGCCACCGTGACGCTGCGCTCGATCTCCATGCCTTCTCCAACCTTTGACAGACCTTGAACAGCCACTCTACGGTGTGGACGAAGGATGGACAACGCACGACGCGACCGCCATCACTCAAAACCGTCGAACCATCCGGTCGGGGCTCCGCGCCGAACCACACGGGACCACATCAGCCAGGAGGCCTCGGTGACTCGACCGAACCGACCCACACCGTCGACCAGACCGACCGCAGCCGTCATCGGCGCGGGCGTGTCCGGCCTGACCGCCGCCCACGTCCTCAGCGCGACGCACGACGTGACCCTCTACGAGAGCGACACCCGCCTCGGCGGGCACGCGCACACCCATGACGTCCCCGGGCGCGACGGCAGCCTGCGCATCGACAGCGGCTTCATCGTGCACAACGAGAAGACCTACCCGCACCTGCTCCGCCTCTTCAGCGAGCTCGACGTGCCGACCCAGCCGACCGAGATGAGCATGAGCATCACGTGCGAGGGGTGCGGCCTGTCGTATGCCGGTGGACGCGGTCCCAAGGGGATGTTCGCCCAGAAGCGCCGCCTCGCCGACCCCCGCTTCATCCGCATGCTCCGCGACGTCCCGCGCTTCCACGCGGCAGCGCGCGCCCTGCTCGCCGATGACTCGCAGGACCCGACGTGGGGCGAGTTCCTCGCCGTCGAGGGCTTCTCCGACTACTTCGTGCGCCACTTCGCGATCCCGCTCGTGGCCTGCGTCTGGTCGTGCGGCGACCTCGACGCGTCGTCCTACCCGGCGCGTCATCTCTTCCGGTTCCTCGACCACCACGGGATGCTGACGGTGACGGGGTCGCCCACGTGGCGCACCGTCACCGGCGGGTCGGCGACCTACGTCGACCGGCTCGTCGAGCGCCTGCCCGACGTGCGCAAGGAGAGCCCGGTGACCGCCGTGACGAGGCACGACGACGGCGTGGACGTGCTCGTGCGCGACGGCCGGACGGCGACGTTCGACCGCGCCGTCATCGCCACGCACGCAGACCAGGCCCTCGACCTGCTCGCCGACGCGACGCCCGACGAGAAGCGTGACCTCTCGGCGATCCGCTACTCCCGCAACGAGACCTGGCTGCACCGCGACTCCTCGGTCCTGCCGAAGCCGCGCCAGGCCAAGGCCTCCTGGAACTACCGCATGCACGCGTGTGACGCCCCGGCCCCCGACGTCACCGTCAGCTACTGGATGAACCGCCTCCAGGGCATCACCGACGCCGACGACCACGTCGTGACGCTCAACCCGGCCGGCAGCATCGACGAGTCGCTCGTGACGGCGCGGATGTCCTACGACCACCCGATCTTCACGCGTGAGGCCGTCGAGGCCGCGTCGCACCTGCGCGAGGGCGGCGGCGACCGCCTGGCCTTCGCCGGCGCACACCTCGGCTGGGGTTTCCACGAGGACGGGTGCCGCTCCGGCGTGGAAGCCGCCGAGTCCTTCGGGGTGCGCTGGTGACGGCCGTCCTGACACCGCCCGAGGTGCCCGCGCTCGTCGACGGCACCGTGGCCCACTCGCGCCGCACCCCGCTGCACCACAGTTTCACCTACGGCCACTACCAGTGGCTCGTCGACGTCGACCATCTTCCCCGGCTCCCCTGGCCCGCAAGGCTGCTCGCGCGCTTCGACGTGCGCGACCACCTCGACGGGGGTCGGCTCGGCGGCGGCATCCGCGGCGACGTCGAGCGCTTCCTCGCGGCGCGCGATGTGTCGCTGGCCGCCGAGGACCGTGTCCTCATGCTCGCCAACGCGCGGGTGCTCGGCCACACCTTCGACCCTTTGTCGGTCTTCTGGTGCCTGCGGCCCGACGGCTCCCTCCTCGCCGTCGTCTTCGAGGTGCACAACACGTACGGCGAGCGCCACGCCTACCTCCTCGACGTGCACGACGACGGCACGGCGACCGTCGGCAAGGCCTTCTACGTCTCCCCCTTCAACGACACCCGCGGGGAGTATGCCGTCCGCCTCGTCCTCGAGCCCGGCGCCGTGAGCGTGACAGTGGCCCTCGACCGCGACGGCGAGCGGATCATGACCGCCGTCACCCGCGGCACCCCGGAGCCGGCCACGACCCGGGCGCTGCTCCGCCTCGTCCGACGTCACGGCCTCATCACGCAGAGAGTGACGACCCTCATCCGGGTACACGGCATCCGTCTGTGGTTGCGCCGTCTGCCCGTCATGCCCCGCCCCCGACACCCCAAGGAGGCCGTCCGATGACCGCCCAGTCCCCGACCATGGCCCAGCCGCTGTGCCTGCGCCGCCCCACCCTGCGCGTCCTGTGCGTGCGCGCCCGCCTGGCCCGCAGCATCCTCGCCCAGGTCGCCAAGCGCGTGCCGGTCGACGTCGTCATGCCGGACGGCTCGCTGCTCGGTGGCGGCACGCGTCGGACCGACCGGCCGGGGCTCGAGATCGTGCGTCCGACCGCCGTCTTCGAGCGGCTCGCGCACCACCCCAAGATCGGGATCGGCGAGGCCTACATGGCCGGGGACTGGAAGGCCGCCGAGGGCACCGACCTCGCCGAGCTGCTCATGCCCTTCGCCGAGCGCATGACGACGGCCGTCCCCGGGGGGTGGCTGCGGCTGCGCGGCTTCGTCGACCGCCGCATCCCGAGCATCCAGAACAACTCGCTGCTTGGCTCGCGCCGCAACATCGAGGCGCACTACGACCTGTCCAACGACCTCTTCGCGACCTTCCTCGACGAGACGATGAGCTACAGCTCGGCGATCTTCGACGAGGACGAGCCGCTGCGCACGCAGTCCTTCGAGGAGGCCCAGCTGCGCAAGGTCCACGCGATCCTCGACATGGCCAAGGTCGGCCAGGACAGCCGCGTGCTCGAGATCGGCACCGGCTGGGGCACGCTCGCCCTCGAGGCGGCGCGGCGCGGCGCCACGGTCACGAGCGTCACCCTCTCCAAGGAGCAGGCGGCGCTCGCCCGGCAGCGCGTCGCCGATGCCGGGTTCACCGACACCGTCGACATCCGCATCCAGGACTACCGCGAGGTCGAGGGCGTCTACGACGCCGTCGTCAGCGTCGAGATGATCGAGGCCGTCGGCGAGGAGTACTGGGAGACCTACTTCCGCACCATCGACGAGCGCCTCGCCCCGGGCGGCATCGCGGCCGTCCAGGCGATCCTCATGTCGCACGAGCGGCTCATGGCGACGAAGCACTCCTACGGCTGGATCCAGAAGCACATCTTCCCCGGCGGGCTCATCCCGAGCCTCCAGGCGATGAGCGAGACGACCGACGCCGCGACGACGCTGCGCATGTCGGCCGTCGAGGCGTTCGGCGCCGACTACGCCGAGACCCTGCGGCGCTGGCGCGAGACCTTCCTCGCCCGCTGGCCCGAGGTGCACGCACTGGGCTTCGATGAGACCTTCCGCCGCAAGTGGGAGTTCTACCTCGCCTACTGCGAGGCGGGATTCGCGACCGGCTACCTCGACGTGGCCCAGGTGCGCTTCGAGCGGGAGGGCGCCGCGGCCGCGGCCTCGTGATGGCTCCGTCGACGACGTCGATCCTGTGGTTCCGCCGCGACCTGCGGCTGAACGACCACCCGGCGCTGCTCGCGGCGGTCGACGCGGCCTCGCACGTGCTGCCGGTCTTCGTCCTCGACCCGCGCCTGCTCGAGACCGACACGCCCCGCACCCGGCGACTGCTCGCCTCCCTCGCATCGCTGTCGAAGGACACCCGGGGGGCGCTCGTCGTCCGGCGCGGTGACCCCGTCGACGTCATCCCCGCGCTCGCCGCCGAGGTCGGGGCGACGCAGGTGCACGTGTCGCGGGAGACGACGCCCTACGGCCGCCGACGCGACGACGCCGTCGAGAAGGCCCTCGCCGAGGACGGGCGCGAGCTCGTCGCCACAGGGACGCCCTATGCCGTCGGGCCGGGTCGCATCGTCAACCAGGCGGGCTCGCCGTACAAGGTCTTCACGCCCTTCTCCAAGGCATGGCACGAGCACGGGCGGCCGGCTCCGGCAGCCCGCCCCAAGCGCATCCCGTGGCTGCGCGAGGACGTCCACAGCGACCCGCTGCCCGAGGTGCCCGATCTGTCCCGGCTCGAGGCCGGCGAGGCCGCCGCGCTCAAGCGGTGGGAGAGCTTCCTCCACGACGGGCTCACGGCATACGACAAGGAACGCGACCGTCCCGACCTCGACACGACGAGTCGGCTGTCGGCGCCGCTCAAGTACGGCGAGATCCACCCCCGCACGATGCTCGCCGACATCGCGGCGCACTCGGCCGGGCGGTCGCAGGCGGCGAGCACCTACGTCACCGAGCTGATCTGGCGCGAGTTCTACGCCGACGTGCTGTGGCACCACCCGGACTCGGCGTGGCACGACCTGCGGCCCGAGCTCGCGAAGCTGCCCTACGACTCGGGCGCCGAGACCGACCGGCTCGTCGACGTGTGGCGCGAGGGGCGCACCGGCTACCCCGTCGTCGACGCCGGCATGCGCCAGCTGCTCGCGGAGGGCTGGATGCACAACCGCGTCAGGATGATCACGGCGAGCTTCCTCACCAAGGACCTCCACGTCTGGTGGCCGGTCGGGGCACAGCACTTCCTCGACCACCTCGTCGACGGCGACATCGCCTCCAACAACCACGGGTGGCAGTGGGTCGCCGGGACGGGCACCGACGCGTCGCCGTACTTCCGCGTCTTCAACCCCGTGACGCAGGGGAAGAAGTTCGACCCCGACGGGGAGTACGTCCGGCGCTGGGTTCCGGAGCTCGCCCACCTGCCGGGTGGCGCGGCTCACGAGCCGTGGAAGCACGACAACGGGTACGACCATGAGTATCCCCAGCGCGTCGTCGACCATGATGAGGAGCGCAAGGAGACCCTGGCCCGCTACGAGCGCGCCCGAGGCTAGGAGACGAGATGCGGGGCCCCGTGACCGAGCTGCGTGCGTTCGTCAACGCCGCGCTCATCGAGAAGGTGGACCGCGACCACCGCGACCCCGACGACGTCTTCCGGCGCCGCCAGGTCGTCGTCGCGCTCACCTTCGTCGTGGGCACCGCGGTGCTGGCGTGGGCGCTGCGGATCACCCCGGGCGACCCGCTCTTCTACGTCGCGACGCTCGCCCTGGCGGCGGTGTGGCTCGTCGGCGCGCTGCTCTCGGGCCCGCTGCACGCGGGCATGGGGCACACGCGTCGCGGCGAGAAGGCCCGGCCGATCGTGCAGTCCCTCGTGCTCGGCGTGCTGCTCCTCGTCCTCTTCCTCGTCGGCGCGCTCGTCGTCGCCCGCATCCCCGTGCTGCGCGAGCCGGTCGACCAGCTGCTCGACCACGCTCGGTTCGGGGCCTTCACGGCGGTGCTCGCCATCACCTTCGTCAACGGCGTCGTCGAGGAGCTCTACTTCCGCGGCGCCCTCTACGCCGCCCTCCCCCGCCACCAGGTGACCCTGACGACCCTGCTCTACGCCCTGACCACCGTCGGCAGCGGCATCCCGCTGCTCGTCCTGGCGGCTGCCGTCATCGGTCTCGTGACCGCCCTGCAGCGCCGCGTCACCGGCGGCTTCCTCGGGCCGATCATCACGCACGTCGTGTGGTCGACGGGGATGCTCCTGCTCCTCCCACCCGCCCTCGAGCTGACCAGGTGACCGCATGAACCCTGCCCCGAACCCCACCACGACCGACGGCACTCCGCGCCGCGCCCTCGTCACGGGCGCCTCCGGATACGTCGGCGGGCAGGTCGTGCCGCGGCTGCTCGACGAGGGCTGGGCGGTGCGGGTGCTGACCCGCCGCCGCGCCTCGATGGACGACAAGCCGTGGGTCGACCGGGTCGAGGTCGCCGAGGGTGACGTCGCGTCGGCCGACGACATGCGCCGCGCGCTCGAGGACGTCGACGCCGCGTGGTACCTCGTGCACTCCATGGACGACCAGCCCGACTTCCAGGAGCGCGACCGCGAGGCGGCGACGATCTTCTCGGAGGCGGCGAAGGAGGCCGGGGTCTCGCGCATCGTCTACCTCGGCGGCCTGCACCCCGATGACGAGGTGCTCTCGCCGCACCTCGCCTCGCGCGTCGAGGTCGGGCGGATCCTGCTCGACTCGGGCGTGCCGACGGCGGTGCTCCAGGCCGCCGTCGTGCTCGGTGACGGGTCGGCGTCCTTCGACATGCTGCGCTACCTCACGACCCGCCTGCCGGCGATGGTCGCTCCGAAGTGGCTCGACAACAAGATCCAGCCGATCGCCATCGACGACGTCGTGACGCTCCTCGTGGGCGCCGGCAGCCTGCCCCCCGAGGTCAACCGCCCCTTCGACATCGGGGGTCCCGAGGTGCTGACCTACCGCGAGATGATCGCCCGTTTCTCCGACGCGACGGACCGGCGCCGCCCGGTCGTCGTGACCGTGCCGGTGCTGACGCCGCGCCTGGCGAGCCACTGGGTCGGGCTCGTCACCCCGATCTCGGCGGGCCTGGCCAAGCCGCTCGTCGGCAGCCTCGTCCACGAGGTCGTCGCCAAGGAGGACGACATCCGGGAGCACGTCGACGTGCCCGGGGGCTTCATCGACTTCGACACGGCCGTCCGGTCGGCGATGCGCACGGCCAAGCCCGACACGGCGATGCGCAACCTCGCCCTGACGAGCGCCGCGACGGTGGCGAGTGCCGTTGCGGGTTCGCTTGCGACGCAGCCCGACTCACGCTGGTACCGCTCTCTCGACCTGCCGGACTGGCAGCCCCCGACGCTCGCCTTCCCCCTGGTGTGGACCGCGCTCTACGCCGACATCGCGGCGACGTCCGCGACGGCGCTCAACGCGTACGACAAGGCCGGTGACACCGAGGGTCGCAACGCCTACCTCAAGGCCTTCGGGACCAACCTGGCCCTCAACACGGCCTGGAGCGTGCTCTTCTGGCGCGTGCGCAAGCCGTGGGTGGCGGCCGCGGAGGCGGCGCTGCTCACGGCGAGCGCGGCGGACCTCGCCCGCCGCGCCGGCACCGTGAGCAAGGGCGCGGGCATCGCCCTGTCGCCGTATGCCGTGTGGTGCGGCTTCGCGACCGCGCTCTCGACGGCGATCGCGCGCCGCAACCGCTGAGCCCGGTCGGTCGGACCGGCTCAGAGCCACCAGCAGTCGGAGACCTCGGGGAGCCCGGCGACGCGCGCCTCGAGGAAGGCGTACTGCTTGGCGAACGACGGCACCGCCCCGCCGACGTGCGTCGGTGTGATGTTGGGCGAGAAGGCCACGTTGGCGCCGCGGGTGCACCAGTCGTGCGCGAGACCGCGCCCGACGGCATACGGGATGACGTCGTCGAGGACGGAGTGCGTCACGAGCACCGGGACGGCGGGCTTGAGCCGACCGATGCGCTGCTCGGCGATGATCGATCGGAAGGGCTCGGCCGCGGCGAGCTCGGTCAGCGTGCGGCCGTCCTTCGTCAGGTCGCTCGAGCGGGTGAACGCGTGCAGCGCGATCGACTCGCCGACGCACTCGCCCTTGACGGCGGCGACGACCGAGGCGCCCCGGGCGTTGAGGAAGCCGTCGAGGTCGAGGCCGTAGGCGGCGGACTGGCCGGCGACGGCGTAGAGCGCGAAGGCGGAGTAGAGGCTGCCGTCGAGGTGGTCGGCGACGGCACCGAGCTCGGCGGGGACGGCGCCGGCGACCGCACCCTCGAGCCTCAGCTCTGGGGCATACGTGGGCGCGAGCTCCACGGCTGCGGCACTCGCACCGCCGCCCTGGCTGTAACCGGCCAGCATGACCGGGCCGCCGCTCGGCAGCCCGGTGCCGGGGAGGCGCTGGGCGGCGCGCACCATGTCAAGGACGGCGTACGCCTGGGCCTCGCGGACCATGTAGGTGTGGGTGCCGGGTGTGCCGAGGCCCTGGTAGTCGGTCATGGCGACCGCATAGCCGCGGGTCAGCAGGCCGGAGACGAAGGCACCTTCGTACTCCGAGCCGGCCGCGAGCTGACGGCTCGGGGCGCACTGGTCACCCATGCCCTGGGTGCCCGCGGCGTAGCCGATGAGGGGGCGCTGGCCCGGACCGAACCACGGGACCGGCGGCACGAGGACGGTGCCCGTCACGGCGATCGGCGCACCGCTGCGGTCGCGGCTGGCATACATGACCCGAGTGGCGCGCGCGGTCGAGGGGACGGCCTTGAGCGGGTCGAGATAGAAGGTCATCGGCTCGGTCTTGAGCACCGTGCCGGGTGCTCCGGTGACGGGCGTGGGAGGGTCGTAGAAGCCGGAGGCCCGGGCTGTCGTGACCGGCGACATGACGGCCGCGGCGATCGCGAGCACCACGACGCCGACGACGCGACGGGTGCGGGTGCGGGTGCGGGACGAGCGGTGGGTCGAACGAGGCACGGCGGCTTCCCCTCAGGCGGCAGGACGACGTCGGTGGCGTCCACTGGCCAGCAACTTACTGACGGTAACCATGCCTGTCGCGCTGAAGCTGCGGCGCAGGGTCAGGCCGAGGCGGGCTGCTTCGTGAAGGCGCGTCGGTAGGCGACGGGCGGGATGCCGATCTCCCGTTGGAAGTGGTGGCGCAGCACCGCCGCAGTGGCGAAGCCGCTCTCGCGGGCGATCCGCTCGACGTCGAGGTCCGTCGACTCGAGCAGGTGGCGGGCCCGGAGCACCCGCTGGCTCGTCACCCACTTGTGCGGGGTCGTGCCGACCTCGGCGGTGAAGCGGCGCGCGAAGGTGCGTTCCGACATGGCCGCCCGCCTGGCGAGCGAGGGGATCGAGTGCTCCTCGTCGAGGCGCTCGGCGACCCACTCCATGACGTCCTGGAGACCCTCGCACGGCTCGGACGGGACGGGCGTCTCGACGAACTGGCGCTGCCCACCGGAGCGGTGCGGCGGGACGACCATGCGGCGCGCGATGCGGGTCGCCACCTCCGAGCCGAGCTCGGTGCGCACGATGTGCAGGCACGCGTCGATGCCGGCAGCCGTGCCGGCGCTCGTCAGGACCGGGCCGTCCTCGACGTAGAGGACGTCGAGGTCAACGCAGGCGCGGGGGTGCTCGTCGGCCAGCCGGGCGGCATACCTCCAGTGGGTCGTGCACTCACGACCGTCGAGCAGGCCGGCGGCGGCGAGCTGGAAGGCGCCCGAGCAGACGGAGAGCACGCGACCGCCGTTCGCCGCTGTGTGGCGGAGGATGTCGAGGACGTCCGGGTCGTAGGGACCGTCGACCGCTCCACCGGGGATGGCGACGAGGTCGGCACCGCGGGCCGCCTCGAGCGGGAAGGGCGCGACGATGCTCATGCCGCTCGTCGTGCGCAGAACCTCGCCGGGACGCGACGAGCAGACCCGGAAGTCGAAGGCCGGGACCCCGTCGTCGGTGCGGTCGATGCCGAAGACCTCGCAGAGGACGCCGAGCTCGAACATGGCCACAGGCTCCTGGGCGATGACGGCGATGGTGCGCAGCATCCGGCCAGCATGGCATGTTTGGCAGGATCTTGTCGATCATCGACAGTTCTGCCACTCGTGGCGGGATCATGATGAGCGCAGACTTTCTGCCATGGACATCATCTTCTTCTTCGTCATGATCATCGCCATCGTCGCGGCCCTCGAGCCGCACCACCGCCGGACGTTCTCGCTGCCGCGCGCTCCCTTCGGCGCCGACGCCGAGGTCGACCGCGACATCGAGCGCGTCCTGCACGACGTGCCCGTCACCCGCTGACCCACCTGGACCCCGCCGTCTGGCGGCCGTCAGTCGATGCGCGGCCAGAGGTCGTGCGGATCGCGACCCGGTCGGAAGCCACAGGCCTCGGCGAGGTGCCGGGCGTCGCGGAACCGACGGGCGAGCGACACGGGCTCGTGCGCGTCACTGCCGAAGCTCACCGCGCCACCGCCGACGTCGTGCCACCAGCGGACGACCGTCGGGTGCAGCGGCAGCACGGTGTTGATCTCGAGCACCTTGCCGGCCTCCGCGACGGCCTCGAGCGTCTGGCGGAATTCGACGTCGAACTCCGCCGGGTCGAAGGGGCCGTCCGCGGCCTCGTCCCAGGAGCGGACGGGGTAGTCGATGTGGGCGAGGACCTCGAACGTGTCGTCGGCCGCGACCATGGCTGCGACGTCGCGCAGGTAGCTGCGGACGATGTCCACGGCGGGCCTGCGGCCGAAGAGCTCGCCGGGCTCGGTCCAGCCGTCGCCGTCCGGCAGACAGTGCAGGGAGCCGAGCACCCGGTCGAACGGGCCGGCCGCGAGCACCCGCGCGACGGCCTCGGGGTGCAGGTGCGGCTCGCCGAGCTCGAGCCCGCTGAGGATGCGCAGGCCGGGGTGGCGCTCCCGGCACTCCGCGATCGCCTCGAGGTAGCCGGCGGCGTCGAACGGGCCGGGGGTCACCAGGCCATCGGGCGACGTGAAGGTCAGCAGGTGCGCATCCTCGACGAGGTGCGAGCGGTCGAGCGACCAGACGGTGTGGTCGACGTGCTCGGTGAACGCGACGGCCGGCAGGCCCAGCTCGAGCGCCCGCGCGCACGTGCGGTCCATCGACCCGTGCGCGGCGTCCCACGACCACTCGCTGTGCACATGACTGTCCGCCGGAAGCGTCATCCGGCCACGCTAGGCCCACCCGCCGCCATTGGCGCCGCCGAAGCCGCACACCAGCCGGCCCAGCGGTCAGAAGGGTGGCGGATCGTCGGCAGTCTCGGCTCCTGCTGAAGGGGATCGAGGCGGTGGACCCGAGCCCGGGTCGCGGAGGGCTTCTCGCCAGTCCTTGGGATAGGTGATGTAGTCGCGACCGGCGAGCGAGGACCAGGAGATGCCGTCGTCGTCGACCCACTCGACCTGCCAGACTCCGGCGGTCTTGCCGTTGTGGCAGCCCCGGCTCAGGGACTCGGAGTTGGAGACGTGGGTGGGGCCGGCCGGCCACGGGACGACGTGGTCGAGATCGCACCGGTCGGCCGGCACCTGGCACCCGGGTGCCCGGCAGACGCCGTCGACGGCCCGCACGTGCTCGACCATCGCGGCGGTCGGGCGGTAGCAGTCGGTGGAGAGCTCGAGGGCGCGGCCGGTGTCGACGTCGACGGCGAGGCGCTGCCACACCGAGCCCGGTGCGGTCATGATCTGGCGGGCGTGGGCGGCGGTGACCCAGCCGTGGCCGGGCAGCTCGCACGCAGCGTCGGACATCCCGACGGCGACCTCGAACGGGACGACGATGCGGACGGCCGCGGGCGCCGCGTCGGACAGCAGGCCCGCACACGAGAGCTCTTCCTCGAGACCGCCACCAAGACCGCCACCGGCACCGGCGCCGGCAGGTCCGCCGATGCCGGACGGGACGACGCCGAAGAGGGCGAGGTCGCAGAGCAGGTCGCTGCGCAGCTGGTCGAGGCTGCGGTCGTCGCCACCCGCGCGGGCGGCCCGAGCCAGGGCATCGACCCGGTCGAGCACACCGACGACCCGCTCGGCCGGCGCGACGACGGTGAACGTCCCCATACCGTCCTCGACGAGGCGGCCGTACGCCGTGCGACGCAGATGAGAGGACCGGCGGCGCTCCTCGGCGGCGCGGGACTCGGCCGAGCGGACGCACCGCTGCAACCGTGTGGCGAAGAGGCGTTGAGAGGCGACCGCGCCGTCCGGAGCCGGCGCGAGCACCGTGGCCTCGAGGTCGGGGAGGACGTCGTCGGCGAGCGCCCGCGTCTCGACGACGACGCGCAGGGCTCGCTGGAGACTGACAGCACCGGCCCGCAGCCGCTCACGCAGCACCCGATGACGCCGGGGTGCTGTCGCGAGCTCGAGCCGACGGGCGACCTCGGTCGCGCCCACCCCGGTCGCCCAGGCGATCTCCTGCGCGGCGACCTGGTCGGCCGTGATCGGCACGGGCGAGCTCGTCGTCCACCGGGCGAGCTGCTGCTCCTCGACGGAGTGCAGCGCGGCATACGCGTCGACGATACGACCCTCGAGGCGAGCCTTCTGGACCTCGAGGCGCTCGATCTGCGTGAGCACCTCGTCGGCCTCGTCGGCCAACGTGAGGGACGAGCTGCGCTCCTGCGCCCGATCGGCGCGGGCCTTCGCCTGACCGACCAGCCAGACCACGCGGGGGTCGAGGCTGCTGCCACCGTCAGTCGCGTCGGGCGCCGGACGCCCGGTGTCGAGGAATGGCACGAACTCACTCCTCCCACCCGGGTCGCCGACCCCTCTATTGGAACACATGTTCGATAGATTGTGAAGGTCTGTCCACACTGTGAGTCCACCGATCCCGTTGCGTCGCAAAGGGATCGGAGCGCACTCACTCCTCCGCGGTCGGAGCCACTCGTGGCTTGCGCCGCGTGAGCAGGACACCGGCGATGCACAACGCCCCGCCGACGAAGGTCAGGGGCGGCGGCACCTCGGAGAGCAGCGCCCAGGCGATGAGTGTCGCGATGAACGGCACGAGGAACGTCGTCAGGGTCAGCGTGCCGGCATCGCTGCGCGCCAGCACGTAGGCCCACGTCGAGAAGGCGATGGCGGTCGGGAAGAGGCCGAGGTAGGCGATCCACCACAAGGTGCTCGGGTCGCTGTCACGCACCACGGTGACGAGCTCGCCGCTCCACGGCAGGCACACGATGGCGCCGATGATGCAGGCGAGCCAGGTGACCTCGGGACCCGGCAACCGCCCGAGGAGCGGCTTCTGCGCGAGGACGCCCACGGCATACGTCACCGCAGCCAGGACGGCGAGCCACACGCCCACCATGTCGCCGGAGTCACCGGAGGAGAAGCCGCGCGCGATGACGACGACACCCGCGAAGCCGACGGCCATGCCGATGAGCAGCCAACGCGTCATCTTCTCGCCGAGGAAGACCGTGGCGAGGAGCGCGACGATGATCGGCCCGATCTGCACGATGAGCGCGGAGGTGCCGGCGTCGATGCGCCGCTCGGCCTCGTTGAGGGCGAGGTTGTAGATGCCGAACCAGCCGACGCCGCAGAGCAGCAGCAGGGGCCAGTCGCGGCGGGCCGGCCAGGTCCGCGGCCGTCGGAAGACGAGGACCCCGAGGGCGACCGACGCGACGAGCAGCCGCCCGAGCGACAGTGCGCCCGGCGGCACGTCTCGGCCGAGGTGGCGGATCGCGACGAACGCGGACGCCCAGAGGAGGAGCGTCACGGCCACGGCAGCCAGGACGAGCCACCTCGCACGGCGAGCGCTGGGCGGGGCCTGGGATGCAGTGCGGGAGTCCACGGTCACTCGACGACCGTAGGCGTCGACACCGACAGAGCGCCGCCGGTTTTCCGGTCAGATGTCCCCCACATCCCGCCACCACGGACGGGTGTCAGGCGTCAGGTCGCACACGCGTCGACGCCCGCCGTGTGGCACGGTGGACGTGCCCCCAGCGCAAGGCTGGCCGACCTGCCACTGCCCGTCCCGAGAGGCCTGACCATGTCCCGACCCCGCACCATCGACGAGGTCCTCGCCGAGGCTCGCGGTCGCCTCCACCGGCTCACGCCCGAACAGGCGGAGACGGCACGTGCGGACGGCGCGCTCGTCGTCGACATCCGCCCTGCCGCCCAGCGTGCGGCCGAGGGTGAGCTGCCCTTCGTGACGGTGATCGAGCGCAACGTCCTCGAGTGGCGTCTCGACCCCTCGAGCGACGCGTCGCTGCCGGTCGCGAGCCACGACCTCGAGGTGATCGTCCTCTGCCAGGAGGGCTACACCTCCAGCCTGGCGGCCGCCGCGCTCCAGGACCTCGGCATCCACCGCGCCACCGACGTCATCGGGGGGTATGCCGCGTGGCGGGCGTGGCACGCCTCCGCCGAGTAGGCCAGGACCGAGGACGGTCGAGGGCGCAGCAGTCGTTCAGTGGCCCGGGCCGCTGACCATCTTGGCTCGCTCCGACTCGTGTGCCGCACCCTTCGCCGCCAGCGTCGTGCAGGCCTCCTCGATGTCGCGGGCCAGGGTGTCGACGTGCTCGCGGCTCATCGTCTCCTTGACCAGCGCGCGCATGATGGTGACGTCCTGGGCGTCGGGTGGCAGCGTGTAGGCGGGCACCATCCAACCGCGCTCGGCAGACAGCTGCCAGGCGATGTCGAACTCGTCGTACCCGTGGTCACCGGACAGCATGAAGGCGACGAGCGGGAGCTGCTCCTCCTCCCGGCCGATCAGCTCGAAGCGGCCCATCGCCTCGAGCTTGTCGCCGAGCATCCGAGCATTCGCCTGCATGTTGCGCATGATGTAGGTGTAGCCCTCACGTCCGTAGCGCACGAGGTTGTAGTACTGCGCCAGGACCATCGCCGACCCCGTCGAGAAGTTCAGGGTGAAGGTCGAGTCGGTCTTGCCGAGGTAGTTCTCCTTGAAGACCAGGTCGGGCGCCAGGTCGGCGACCTCCCGGAAGATCAACCAGCCGATGCCCGGATAGACCAGGCCGAACTTGTGCCCCGAGACGTTGATCGAGCGCACCTGCTCGAGCCGGAAGTCCCAGGGCGAGTCCGGGTAGAGGAACGGCCACACGAAGCCACCACTGGCCCCGTCGATGTGTAACGGCACGTCGAGGTCACGCTCCTGCTTCATCTGCACGAGCAGGTCGTTGATGCCGACGATGTCGTCCTTGTGGCCGGTGAAGGTCGTGCCGAGGACGGCCGCGACTCCGATGGTGTTCTCGTCCACGTGCGGGGCGACGTCCTCCGGGCCGATGGTGTACTTCCCGCGCTGAAGCGGGACGATCCGCGCCTCGACGTCGAAATAGCGACAGAACTTCTCCCACACGACGTGCACGTCGCCGCCGAAGACCAGGTTCGGACGCTCCGTCGAGCTGCCCGCGGCCTGGCGACGGGTGCGCCAGTTCCACTTCAGCGACAGACCGCCGAGCATGATCGCCTCGGACGAGCCCTGCGTCCGCGCTCCCGTGGTCTCGCCCGGGGCGTGGAACAGGTCGGCGAGCATCCGGATGCAGCGCTGCTCGATCTCGGCCGTGCGCGGGTACTCCGCGTGGTCGATGAAGTTGCGGTGCAGGTTCTCCGCGATGATCTGCTGCGCCTCCGGCTCCATCCACGTGGTGACGAAGGTCGCGAGGTTGCGCCCCGGATCCCCTTCGAGGGCGAGGTCTTCGGCCACCAGGCGCCTGGCGTCGACCGCGCTCATCCCCGTGACCGGGAACTCGCGGCTGGGCACCTCCTCGGTGACGAAGCGGTTGCCGTAGAGCGCTGCTATGGCGTTGATCTCGGACGGTGTGGACATGCGCTTCTCCTTGAGTCGGACGGAGGGGTGGTGTCTAGGGACTCGCGGGCGTGACGGTCGCGACGGCACGCCGCCAGGCCGGGAGCAGGAGTGCGGCGCCGACGAGGAAGCACACGGCGCCCCAGAAGGTCCCGGCCACGGCGATCCGCGTGCTCAGCACCTGGTCCGTGCTCGGAACGACGAAGCTGGCGATCGCGGAGGCCATGAAGAACACCGAGCCGAGCATGTTGAGCCATGCGATCCGCCACGGGAACGACCGGGGCTGGACGCTGAGGAAGCGGCTCGAGACCGCGAGCACGGCGCAGGCGCTCGCCACGAGGAAGAGCACCGACCCGTAGAGGTCCGGCCGCCACACGTAGCGATCGGACTCGGCGGCCGTCGCGTTGTGGGTCACGGCGGCGACGGTGCTGACGTTGAAGAACAGCGTGCCGGGGACTTGCACGGCCGCGGCCAGCCAGTTGAGGTCGTGCGGCAGCCAGCACCACAGACGCGCCTGGACCGGCTGGTGCTGGGTGACCTCGTCGACGGCGGTCGTCGAGGGGTTCTGCGCCTGCACGAGCTGGCAGGACGAAGCGCTGGTGAAGAAGACCGAGCCGACGACGTAGGTGACGCCATCGACCCATCCCCCGACGGCATTCAGGTAGGCAGGCACCGAGCCCAGCACGAAGCACGCCGAGCCGGCCATGAAGAGCCAGGCGATCGCCGCGTTCAGGCGTTCTGGTCGTACCCTCATCCTCGGCTCGCTCCCGTCGACGGGTCGATCACTCCACTATCGAGCGGCCCTGGTCGCCGCGGCTCACCCCTTGCGGGTGACTGCCGCCATCCGGATGGATCCCGCCACGCGCCGACTCGCGTCGGACCGTGTCGCTCAGCCGGTCGAGGTGCGCCGAGGGCAGCCGCCACCGCTGCCAGTAGAGCTGGACGTCGACGTGGTCGCGCGACCCGAGTCGCACGAGCTCACCAGCGTCGAGCAACGGCCCGAGCTGCGTTGTCAGGAGCGCACCCCAGCCGAGCCCGGAGCGGACCGCCGTCACGAAGCCACCACCGTCGGGCACCTCGTGCGTCGGCGGCGCGACGTCCACGCCGCGCCGGTCGAGGATGCGCTGCTGGATGTCGTCCTTGTCGTTGAAACGCACGAGCGGCATTGCGGCCCAGTCGATCCCACGGCCGACCCGATGACGGTCCACGAGCTGTGGCGCTGCCGCTGGCAGGTAGCGCATCGTGACGAGAGGCTCGGTCGAGCAGCCCTGGACCGGCGTCGGGTCGGACGTCACGGCGCCGAGCACCTCACCCGACCGGAGCAGCCGAGCCGAGTGGTCCTGGTCCTCGACCCTCAGGCGCAGCACGACGTCGTCCCAGGCGGCAGCCTCGGTCAGCACCGCACCGAACCACGTCGACATCGAGTCCGCGTTGACGACGATCGGCAGGTCGACCCGGGACCGGCCGTCGGCGACAAGCCCCGCAAGCGCCTCCGACTCGAGCAGTCCCTGCTGCCGGGCGAGCCGGACGAGCGCCTCGCCCGCGCTCGTGGCGCGACACGGGGTGCTGCGCACGACCACGACCTGGCCGACCTCGGCCTCGAGCGCCTTGACCCGCTGGCTCACGGCCGACGGTGTCACGTGGAGCCGTCGGGCCGCCGCGTCGAAGGTGCCGGTGTCGATGATGGCGAGCAGGGTCGCGAGGTGCTCGGGCTGGAGCCGCATGAAGCCATGCTAATGATGCTGAAGAAACCTTCGCTTCACTGAAGGTCACGTTCCCTCTACGGTCGAGGGCGTGACCTCCCTCGTGCCCGGCTTCCTCACCATGGCCTCGCTCATCGTGGCCATCGGCGCGCAGAACGCCTACGTGCTCCGCACCGGCCTCGCGCGTCACCACGTCGGGCTCGTCGTCGCCGTCTGCGCCGTGAGCGACGCCGTCCTCGTCCTCGCCGGCGTGCTCGGCGTGGGCGGTCTGGTCACGGCCCACCCGGGACTGCTGACGGTCGTGCGGTGGGTCGGGGCGGCATACCTCGTCGGCTACGGCCTGCTGTGCCTGCGCAACGCGCGCCACCCCAAGGGCCTCGAGGCCGGCGGCACCCAGCGGTCGCGCAGCGGCGTGCTCGCGACGGTCCTCGCGCTCACCTGGCTCAACCCGCACGTCTACCTCGACACCGTGCTGCTCGTCGGGTCGCTCGCCAACCAGCACGGTCCGGACGGACGGTGGTGGTTCGCCGGTGGGGCCGCGCTCGCCAGCGTCGTGTGGTTCACCTCGCTCGGCTACGGCGCGCGCCTGCTCGCGCCGCTCTTCGCGCGGCCGGCCACGTGGCGCGTTCTCGACGTCGCGATCGCCGTCGTCATGTTCACCATCGCCGCCACCCTCCTCCTCGGCTGAACGCCCGATTCGCTCGTTGGCCTGCGCGACGGAAGGACTCGACCTAACCTCTGCTGCGTGAGCACGGGGGACGTCGCCGACGTCGGCGACGACAAACGCATGAGGCTTCGGTATGCCGGCACGTGCCGACGGTGCGCCGCCCCGCTCCCAGCAGGTACCCGTGCCGTCTACGAACGGTCGAGCCGGACCGTGCGCTGCCTCGAGTGCCCGGGTGAGTCGGCCAAGACGGTCACCCCGGAGTGCGACGACGTCGGCGTGGCCGTCGTCCCCGACGAACCACGGGCCCAGCCGTCCCTCCAGCCCGAGCCGGCCCGGGAAACCAGCGGCCAGGCCGGGGGGTCGGCGCGGCGCGAGTTCGAACGGCGGCGCGACGCCCGGGAGCGACGCGTCCGCGAGCGCCACCCACGCATCGGCGGATTCCTCCTCGCCATCACCGAGGAGCCGCAGAGCACCCGGGCGTGGGACACCGGCGCGGAGGGCGAGCAGTTCGTGGGCGGCCGTCTCGACGCCCTCGTGGGTGACGACCTCGCCGTGCTGCACGATCGGCGCATTCCCAGGACGCGGGCCAACATCGACCACGTCGTCGTCTCGCGCCACGGCATCTTCGTCGTCGACGCGAAGAAGTACAAGGGCAGGCCCGCCCTCCGCGTCGAGGGCGGCCTCTTTCGGCCCCGCACCGAGAAGCTCGTCGTCGGTGGAAGGGACTGCACGAAGCTCGTCGACGGGGTGCTGGGGCAGGTCGACATCGTCCGCACGGCCGTCGACGACCCGACCGTCCCCGTGACGGGGGTGCTGTGCTTCGTCGCCGCCGACTGGCCGCTCATCGGTGGTGCCTTCGTGACCTGCGGAGTTCACGTGCTGTGGTCCCAGCGCCTCGTGCAGCTCGTCACGGCGACGCCGCCCACCCGCGACACGGCGTCGCTCGCGACCGTGGACGTCGCAGCCGTGCGCGATCGGCTGGCGGCTGCCTTCCCGCCCGCCTGAAAAGCCACCGGGCGACTACCTCAGACGGGTCCACCCGGCATACGCCATCGGATCTGAGGTAGTCGGCGGGCAGGGATAGGGCGGTCGTCCGATGTGGGGGTCTACCTCAGCAACCGAGTCTGGAGAAGTCCAGAACGGCACGAGCAGAGGAAAGACCATGACCACCCAGTACATCGACTTCCGCACCGTCCAGGTCGAGATCGAGTCCCGCTACCCGCAGCGTCGCCGCGTCCGCCGCGACTCGTCGCTCGAGATCATGCGCCGCACCATGGCGCGGGTCTCCCGAGAGGAGAACAACCCGGGCCGCGCGCGGTGACGACGGCGACGCGACCCGTGTCGCCGACCGTCCCGCTCCTGTCGGCGGAGTACGCGATGATTCCGCGTATGCCGCTCAGCACGGGCCCCCTCATCGGGCGGGACACCGACCTGTCCCGTCTCGCCGACGCCATCGGACTGCGCCCCACCCCGGGTGCCCGGCCCGGTGGCGTCGTCGTGCTGTCGGGCGACGCCGGCATCGGCAAGTCCCGCATCGTGGGGCACCTCGTCACCGAGGCCACCGCGTCCGACTGGTTCACCGCCGTCGGTCACTGCGTCGGCCAGGCCGGCAGCAGCCTCGCCTACCTGCCCTTCGTCGAGCTCGTCGGCACCATCGACGCAGGCCATCCCGACGTCGTCGAGCGTGTGCTCGAGACCCACCCGAGCCTCGGCCACCTGCTGCCGGGGCGCACCGACGCACCCGACCGGGACCGTTCCGGACGCAGCACCGACCCCGGCCAGGTCGCCGAGGCCGTGCACGCGCTGCTGTCCGCGCTCGGCGACGCCCAGCCGTCCCTCCTCGTCGTCGAGGACGTCCACTGGGCCGACCACTCCTCGCGCGACCTCATCACCCTCCTGCTGACCCGTGGCTTCACGCACGCGGTCGGCCTCGTCGTGACCTACCGCTCCGACGACCTCTACCGCCGCCACCCCCTGCACGAGACGCTCGCCGTGTGGGCGCGCATCGCGGGGCTCGAGCACGTCGAGCTCGCCCCGCTCCCCGACGACGCCGTGCGAGAGCTCGTCTCCGGCATCGAGGGCGCCCCGACCGACGCCGCGACGAACGCCGAGATCGCCCGCCGCTCCGAGGGCAACCCGTTCTTCGCCGAGGAGCTCGTCGCGAGCGCCGCGGCCGGCCAGGGCCTGACCGGCGGCCTGAGCCGCGTGCTCCGCGCCCGCGTCGAGCAGCTCGACGACACCGCCCAGCGCGTGCTCCGGGCCATCGCCCTCAAGGGCGGGCAGTTCATCGGCCACGACCTCCTCTCCCGCGTCGTCGACCTCCCCGACGAGACGCTCGAGGCCGCGCTGGCCGCCGCGGTGGAGCACCACGTCCTCGAGGCCCGCTGGCCGCCGGCCTACACCTTCCGCCACGCCCTCCTCGGTGAGGCCGTGGCCGACAGCCTCCTGCCCGGCGAGCGCCTACGGCTCCACCGGGCGTATGCCGCCGTGCTGGCCGAGCGTCCCGAGCTCGCCCCCGCGTCCGAGCTGGCCCGCCACGCCGCCGCCGTGGGCGACCTGCCGACGGCGGTCCGCGCGAGTCGAGCCGCGGCCGAGGCCGCCATGGCCGTCGGCGGTCCGCAGGAGGCGCTGCTGCTCCTCGAGCGCGCGCTCTCGTGGCTCGACGAGGACGACCCCGAACGCGACGAGGTGACCCTCCGGGCCTCGCGCGCGGCGATGGTCGCCGGTGAGCCGATCCGAGCCATGGACCTGCTGCGCGACCGGCTGGACCATCCCGGCACCGCGCAGGACCCGGGCGCGCGCGCCGACCTGCTCTCGACGCTCGTCATCCGCTCGCGCATCCTCGACCTGCCGATCGACTCCATCGCCCTGACCGACGAGGCCCTGTCGCTCATCGGCGAGGAGGCCGACGAGCGCCGGGTCCGGGTGCTCGTCGCCCGAGTGCAGGCTCTCGTCGACAACGGCTCGTTCGTCGAAGCCGCCGTCGTCGGCAACGAGGTGTCCCTGCTCGCCGAGCGTCTCGGACTCGGCGGCGCGCTCGCCGAGGTGCGCACCATCATGGCTCGCATCCTCGAGGCGCAGGAGGACCTCGACTCGGTCGAGACGCACCTTCGCTCGATCGTCGCCGACATCGATCCAGACGACCCCCTCCTCCTTCGCGCCCTGCACCAGCTCGCGTCCCTCGCGCACCGCCGCGGCGACCTTCCCGGGTCGCTCGAGCTCTACGACCGCGGGGCCGCCGTCGCCCGGCGGATGCACCGAGAGTGGGCACCCTGGGGGCAGGAGTGCCGCCTGCTCGGCGGACTCACGGCCTACGAGCTCGGCGACTGGGACGGCGCGGCTCGACGCCTCGACCTCGCGGGGCGACCGGCCCCGCAGCCGGGGCGCACGATCTTCACCGGCGCCGCCCTGCTCGTGCACGCCGGTCGCGGAGACCCCGTCGACCCCGACCTCATCGGGGCGATGCGGGAGTGGTGGCCCGTCGACGGCCTGTGCGTCGTGCTGACGACCATGCCCGCCGTCGACGTGCTCGGCCAGACGGGCGACCTCGGAGGGATGCTCGACCTCACCGAGGAGGCCGTCCGCGTCCTCGACGCCACCTGGGGCGAGTACCACGCCGTCGTGCGGCTCGCCGCGCTCGTGGCCGGGCAGGCTGCAGCGCTCGTACCGCGGGCCGACCCGGCGCTCCGGGCCCGCGCCGTCGCCGTCGTCGAGGAGCTCGCCGATCGCGGCCGCCGCATCAGCGAGCTGCGGCCCGCCGTCGAGAAGGCGAGCCGTCCGAAGTTCGAGCGCGCGGCCGCCGAGTCGCTCGAGGACACGAGCCGCGAGACGTGGGCGTGGACCGCGCGGCTCGAGGCCGAGGTGCTGCGGCTTCAGCGGGTCGCCGGGGTCGAGGAGCCGCCGCCGGTGACCGAGCTCGTCGACGCGTGGCGCGAGAGCGTCGCGGCGTTCGAGCGCTACGGCCACGTCTTCGAGACCGCCCGCTCGCGGGCGCGGCTCGCCGAGGCCCTGCGGGCCGCGGGCGAGGACGTCGAGTCCCGCACGGTCGCCGAGCTGGCCCGCGAGGAGGCCGTCAGGCTCGAAGCGAAGCCGCTCCTCGCCGAGCTCGACGCGGTGCGCCCCGGCGGCGTGACGGTCGACCTCACCCCGCGTGAGCTCGAGGTGCTCGCGCTGCTGGCGCAGGGCCTGACCAACGGTCAGATCGGCAAGCAGCTCTACATCAGCACCAAGACCGTGAGCGTCCACGTCTCCAACCTCCTGGCCAAGCTCGGCGCCTCCGGTCGCACCGAGGCGGCCGCCATCGCGCGGCGACGTGGGCTCGTGACCGGCTGAGTGCGATCAGGCCGCGGCGGCCTCGAGGACCTCGGTCGCCGGCCGCGACCGACGCAGACCGGGGGTGAGGGCGACCGAGACGACCACCGAGGCGACGGCCATGACGCCCATCGCCTGCGCGGCCGCGGCCGGCCCCATCCCCAGGGAGCTCGCGACGACGCCGCCGAGCAGCGCCCCGAGGGCCTGGCCCACCATGAGGCCCGTGCCCTGCAGCCCGAAGACCTGGCCTCGCGCCTGCGCGTCGGTGTGCGTCACCAGCCGCTCCTGCAGGGGCAGGCTCGCCGAGTAGCCCACGGACGCGACGAAGGCCAGCGCGGCGGCATACGGAAGCGACGGGACGGCGAAGAAGGCGAGGTAGGGGATCGCGAGCAGGAGCCGCAGCGGGCCGATGAGCCGGTCGCGCACGGCCACGGCGAGGAAGCGCCCGACGACGACGTCGCCGAGCAGCATGCCGGCGGCGGTGACGGCGAAGAGGTAGCCCGCGCGCTCGCCCGCGAACGGCACGAAGAGTGCCTCGCACCCGACGATGAGCCCGTTGGGCACCCACAACGTCAGGTAGATCGGACGGATGACGCGCGACCCGAGCAGGGCTCGGTTGACCTCGCGGGTGCGGCGCACGAGGGAGGTGGCCGCGTGCCGCGGCGGGTGGTCCGAGAGGCCGAGGCGGAGCAGCACGACCGCGACGAGGAGGGCGACACCCGAACCGAGGAAGAGCTCGGTCGTCGTGAAGGTGATGAGGAGCAGGCCCCCGATGCCGTAGCCGACGATCTGCATGCCGCCGACCGCGATGTTCATCGTCGCCCGGCCGAGGATGAAGCCGTCGGGCGGGAGGATGTCGGAGACGAGCGCCATCATGCTGCCGCCGAGCGCCGAGGTGATGAGCGGGCCGACCGCGAGCAGGGCGAAACGCCAGCCCCAGGCCAGGCCCGGGATCGCCTGCAGCAGGTCGGTGACCATCGTCGTCGTGAAGACGAGCAGCAGCGCGGTGCGCGGGCGGACCAGGTCGGAGCCGGAGCCGAAGAGGGTCTGGCCGACGATGCGCATGAGCGGCGCGCCGAACATCGCGAGGGCCGTCAGGACCGGCGACCCCGTGGCGGCGAAGGTGATGGTGCCGAGCGCGAGGGACGCGACGGCATACGACCCGATGTTGATGCACTGGACGAGGAAGAGGACCCGGAACTCACGGATGGCGAACAGCTGGCGGTAGGTCTTCACTCGCTCCACCCTGACGAGTCGCGACCCGGGCCGCTAATCTTTCGGACGGAGGCGAAACATGGGGACGTGGCGGATCTCGGCCGACCTGCTGGCGCGGAGCCGCTTCGTGGTGTCACCGCGCATCGAGACGGTGGCCGCCCTCAACGACCTCGTGCGGCCCAGCGACGCCGCGGGGCGGGCCTTCGCCGCCGCGCACCGCGAGTCGTTCGAGGCGATGCTCGCCGAGCACCCCGTGCGGCGTGCCGTCCTCGACCACAGCTGGCGCACGGGATGGATCTCCGACTGGCTCGCACTCCCGCCAGACGGTCCGGGTCGCAGCTTCGCCGACGAGGTCGATGACGTGCGAACCTTGGGGGACAAGCGAATTCGCGCCTACCTGCGCGAGAGCACCCCCGAGGCGTCGCTGCCGCGCATCCTCAGCCGACCGGGCACGGCCGAGCAGGCGGCCCAGCTGCTCGAGTGGGTGTGGACGCACGCCCTCGCCAGCGACTGGGGCCGCCGCGAGCGCATCCTGCGTGCCGACATCGTGTCGCGGACGGCGCGCCTCGCGACCCACGGCTGGGCCGCCGTGCTGCGTGACCTCGGCCGCGACCGCGAGTGGCTCGGCGACGGCCAGCTCCGGATCAACCGCTACGACCTGCCCTCGCGCGTCCTCGACGACGACGCCGACCTCTACTTCGTGCCCGCCCACGGGACCGCCACGTGGGTCGGCTGGGACCTCCCCCGTCGCTACGCCATCTACTACCCCGTGACCGGAGCCCTCGCCGAGGTCGACGGCCAGGCAGACGACGGGCTCGAGCGCCTCGTCGGCAGCGCTCGGGCACGGCTGCTGCGCGCCCTCGACGGACCGTCGAGCACGAGCGCGCTCGTCGCCCGCACGGGTATGCCGCTGGGCTCGGTCGGCGACCACCTCAAGGTGCTGCTCGCCTCGGGCACCGTGCTGCGCCGACGGTCGGGACGCGAGGTGCTCTACTGGCGCACCGCCCTGGGCGACGCCCTCGTGGCCTCTGGTCGGGGAGTTCTCCCCATGTACCGCAACGCCGCTCGCCCCTAGCGTCGGCGCTGCGGACGCGCCCGCGTCCAGCCACCGACACACGCTCAGGGGTAGTCATGTGTGAGCTCCACGAAACCACCAGTCCCGCCGTCGGGCGCCGCACACTGATCCGCGGCGCGGGCGGCCTCCTCATCGGCGGCGGACTCGTCGCCGCCACGGCCACCGCCGCCCAGGCCGCCACGTCGCAGAACGGCTGGCCGGCCGGCTCAACGTCGACCGTCCCGCTCGCCACCTTGGCCGTCGGCGCCGCGACCTTCCCGGCAGGCGTCCGCCGTGGTGACGTCCACATCGTCCTCGGCTACGTCGCCCGCCGCTTCAACAGCGAGGTCGAGGCGCTCGTCAAGGGCTGGTGCTGGGGCCACAGCTACCGTCCGATCTCGGGGAGCACCACCCTGTCGAACCACTCGAGCGGCACGGCCATCGACCTCAACGCCCCGCGCCACCCGCTCGGCACGTCGGGCACCTTCACGGCGACGCAGCGCTCGCACATCCGCTCGATCCTGAACTCCTGCAACGGAGTCGTGCGCTGGGGCGGGGACTACTCGGGCCGCAAGGACGAGATGCACTTCGAGATCAACGTCCGCCCCGGGGATGCTCGCCTCGCGGCCCTCGCCCAGCGGATCGGCGGCGGTGGCGGCACCCCGACGCCCGCCCCGATCGCCTGGACCACGGTCAAGCGCGGGGCGAGCGGCTTCCGCGTCACGGCCATCCAGCACCTGCTGCGCCAGCGCGGGTTCAGCCTCACCGTCGACGGCTCGTTCGGACCGACGACCCAGAGCCGCGTCATCTCGTTCCAGCGCTCCAAGGGCCTCGCGGTCGACGGTGTCGTCGGACCGAAGACCTGGTCGGCGCTCGTCGTCTCCGTCAAGCGCGGCTCGAGCGGCCAGGCCGTCGTCGCCGCGCAGAAGCTGCTGACCCACCGGGGCTACAGCCTCACGGCCGACGGCGTCTTCGGCGCGATGACCGCGACGAAGACGCAGGCCTTCCAGCAGTCCCGGGGGCTCGCGGCCGACGGCGTCGTGGGCGCCCGCACCTGGGCGATGCTCACCGTCTGACAAGCGAACGGTTCTCCCCGGAACTTCCCAGCGAGGACCCCTCTCCGACGGGGGTTTCAGGTCTAGCGTCTGTGGTGTTCACGCCATTCAACGAAGAGGGGCACGGCACATGGCAGAAGACTGGGCAGCAGACGTCAAGAAGTACTCCCCCGACGCCGACGACGCCGCGATCAAGGGCCGTCGTCCGGCACTGCGGCATCGCGCTGCAGAAGCGCGACTCGGCACTGGTGTCGTTCAGCGACAAGAGCGAGACCGACCGCGTGCGTGACGGATTCATGAAGAAGAAGCTCGGCCTCACCGACTCCGACGCCGATCTCGACGCCTCCCTGGCTGAGGTCGGGCAGACGCTCAAGGGCGACCGCACGAAGAACCGCGTCACCGTCTACTACCTGCTGGCCGAGAAGCACGGGAAGCTCGACCTCTTCCGCTGACCTCCGCTGCTGACCGCGTCCCTTCGGACGCGGACGAACGTATGCCGCCTGGCCGGGCCAGGCGGCACACGGTCTGTTTCCGGGGCGGTGGCCCGGGTGCAACGACACACCCGGGTCAAAGGTTCACCGGCCGCCCCTCGATTTCCGGTCGGCCGTCCGCTCACCATGGAGGATGGACAACCACAACGCCGTGCACCATGGCACTCCCTCGCGTCGCCTCGTCCTCGGCTCGGCTGCTGCCGTCGCCGTCACCGCCCTCACCGCTCCCGTCGCCTCCGCCGAGCAGGGCCTTCGCCGCGGCCGCCTCCCGTCGCGCATCGACCTCCCGGTCGGGACCCGCCCCGAGGGCATCACGTCCGGGCCGGGGCCGACCTTCTACGTCGGCTCCGTCGCCGACGGCCGCATCGTTACGGGCGACCTCCGCACCGGAGCCGTCCGCACCCTTCTCGCCCCCGAGGCCGGACGATCGCTGCGCGGCCTCTACTTCGACTCCCGCACAGGGCTCGTCTGGGCCGTGGGCTCGCTCGGCACCGTCGGACACGTCTGGGCCGTGGACGCCCGGTCGGGAGCCGTCGTCGGCGACACCGTGGTCCCCGGGGCGGGTTTCCTCAACGACCTCGTCGTCACCCGTCGCGCCGTGTGGGCCACCGACTCGAACGTCGACCGCCTCACGATCGTGCGACTCACCCGCCACGGCCGCCCGTCCTGGGCCCCGGCCGAGTTCGTGAACCTCATCGGCGACTGGCCGACGAGTCCCCCGAACACCTTCAACGCCAACGGGATCCGCACCCTCCCACACGGACCGATCGTCCTCAACCACAGCCGCGTGGGCGGTCTCTGGCAGGTCGACCCGGCATCCGGCGTCGCCCGCCGGATCGCCGTCACCGGTGGACCCCCGATCACGAGCGGCGACGGGCTGGAGCTCGTGGGCCGGACCCTCTACAACGTGCGCGGGAGCGGCCCCCAGGACGTCAGCGTCGTGCGGCTCCGGACTCACGCCGGCGAGCTGCGCGGCCGGTGGGTCGCCACGCTCACCGACGCCGGACTCGACGTGCCGTCGACCGCCACGGCCGCGCTCGGGTCGCTCTGGGTCGTCAACGCCCGCTTCGGGATCCCCTCACCCGACACGGCACCCTTCTGGGTCACCCGCCTCCCGGCCGGATGACGAGGACGTATGCCGTCGGGTCCCCCATGGACCCGGCGGCCGTACGGGCGCACACTGGACAGATGGACACGCGCCGCAGCAGGTTGACCCGTCGCAGCGCCCTGACCGCCGTCGCGGGCTCGGCACTCGTCGCCCTCACGGCCCTGGCCGGATCGTCGGCCGTCGCCGCACCCCGGACGGTGGCTCCGGTCGCCCCCGTCGTCACGACCTCGCTCGCCGACGTGCGCCTGCCGTCGGCGCCGACGCCGCACCACGTGCCCACACGGGCCGGGTCGTGCTCCGTCTCGATGATGAGCGACCTCTAGCGCCACCCGTCGAGCCTGCTCGCAGGGGTGGTCCGGCGCCCCGGGCCACGATTCGGTCACGGCCGGTGGGGACAACGGCCCGACTGGGTACGTCGCGTCAGTTCGGACCCGGGTGACGTCCCGGGTCCCCGTCCCACCCGCGAGGATCCCGCCATGCCGACGCCGCGCCGCACCACGCCCCGCGAGTGGATGGACCACCTCGAGCAGACGCTCGAGGCGTTCGACGAGACCGGCGGGCACCGCATCCTCACCCAGGTCTTCGACGAGCTCGGCGTCGAGGACGCCCTCTCGCTCGTCGTGCTCCCCTACCTCCACGGGCTCGGTGAACGGTGGTCGGCCGGGTCGATCGGCGTGGCGCAGGAGCACTTCGCGAGCAACGTCCTGCGCTCGCGGCTCTCGGTGCTCATGGGGGCCGACGAACGACCCGAGGGCCCCCTCGCCGTGCTCGCCTGCATGCCCGGCGAGCAGCACGAGTTCGGGCTCATGGCCACCTCGATCGTGCTCTCGCGCCTCGGCTGGCGCACCTGCTACCTCGGTGCCGACACGCCCGCCGCCGAGCTCGCCCTCACCTGCCGGACGCTCCAGCCCGCGGTCGTCGTCGTCGCGGCACGCCGGGCCACGGCCTTCGCCGCCCACGCGCCGGCGCTGCGCCGCGTCGCCAAGTCCACGCCGGTACACCTCGCCGCGGCTGGCGCCACCGACGAGGTCGCCCAGCTGTGCCACGCGACCCGCCTCGACGGCGATCCCGTCCGCGGCGCCCGCACCCTCCACGAGGCCCTCGGCGAGTCCGCCACGCAGATCGACGAGTCCACGGCTGTCTGACGACAGGCCGGCCTGCCCACCGCGCGCGTGACCTGTTCGGCGCTAGGCTCGTTTGCCGTGCCCAGGCACCGTGACCCGCAGGACCCGACCGATGGAGCTCCCATGAACGCAGGACCGAACGGCCCGCAGCACCTCGTCGACCAGGTCGGGTCGGAGCCCGTGGAGGGACCCGGTCGCACGGGGCGCGACCAGCGGATCGGGCTCGTCTTCGCGGGCATCGCCGCCGCCGCCCTCCTCGTCGCCGGGCTGATCACCGTCGTGGTCAGGATGGCCGGCTGAGCGCGGCGAGCGCCACCGGCCGCCCCGACCGGCCCACGAACTCCTCGAAGGCGGCGATCGTCGGGTCGTGCGCGGGGTTGCGCACCATCGCGCCGATGGTCCGTTGCGCCTGCGGGTGGTCGAGCCGGACGGGCACCACGTCGCCCTCCGGGGCGAAGTCCGGGAGGATCGCGACGCCGAGGCCTGCACCGACGAGTCCCCTTGCGGTGTGGACGTCCTCGGCCTCGAAGGCCACGCGCAGCGGCACCCCGGCGTCGGCGTAGATCTCCTCGACGCGGCCACGCAGGCCGAAGCCGGTCTTGAGGACGATGAGCTCGTCGCCCCCGTCGGCGGCCAGACGCTCGACGGAGACCGAGCCCGCTCCGGCGGCCGGGTGCGACCGGTGCACGGCGACGACGAGGGGCTCGTCGTAGAGCACCGTGGTCGACGCACCGGGCAGTGACGGTGGCGACGCGACGAGCGCGACGGAGCAGCGGCCGGCCGCGAAGTCGTCGAGGGCCTTCTGCCGTGAGCCCTGGGCCAGCTCGAACCGCACGCCCGGGAAGCGGTCGCGGAATCGGCGGATCAGGGCCGGCACGACCGCCTCCCCGAGCAGGGTCTGGAACGACAGACCGACCGTGCCGTGCCCGACGACGCTCGACCCGGTCACGACGTCGACACCGCGCTCGAGCGCACCCACCCCCTCCTGCGCGAAGGGCAGCAGCGCCCGGCCGGCCGCGGTCAGGGCGATCCCGCGCCCGTCCCGCTCGACGACGGGGGTGCCGAGCAGCTCCCCGAGGCGGGCCAGGGCCCGACTGACGGTCGGCTGCGGCATGCCGAGGACGGCGGCCGCGGTCGTCACCTGGCCGACCTCCGCGACGACGACGAAGACGGGCAGCAACCGCACGACGGCCCGGGAATCGGCAGGTCTCATGCTCTGATCGTATGCGTCGGGCCTCTGGTATGCATTGGTGCGCACGACCTGACCGACCTAGCGTCGAGCGCATGACCTGGGCCGGACACCTCCCCGCGAGCCGCGAGTACCGCCGCATCCTCGTCGGGCTCGGTGCCGCCGGCATCGCGACGTTCGCGCAGCTCTACTCACCCCAGGGGCTGCTGCCCACCCTCGCGCGCGGCCTCGAGGTCAGCCCCGCCGATGCGGCCCTGTCGGTCTCGCTCGCGACCCTCGGCGTCGCCGTCGCGGTGCTGCCGTGGTCGTGGATCGCCGACCGCGTCGGTCGGCTGCGCGCCATGCAGGTGGCCATCGTCGCCTCGACCGTGCTCGGCGTCGCCGTCGCGCTCGCGCCCGGGATCGAGGCCCTGCTCGCCCTGCGCCTCGTCGAGGGGATGGCCCTCGGTGGGCTGCCCGCGCTCGCCGTCACCTACCTCCACGACGAGGTGCACGCCCGCCACACGGCAGCGGCTGCGGCTGCCTACATCTCCGGCACGACGATCGGTGGTGCAGCCGGGCGGCTCATCGCCGGACCGCTCGCGGGCGTCGTCGGCTGGCGCCCGGCCCTGCTCACGGTGGCCGCCGTGTGTGCCGTCGCGTCGGTCGTCTTCCTGCGGCTCATGCCGCGGGCGCGTGGCTACCGACCGACGACCGCAGCCACCGCGCGGACCGTCGTGGACGGCATACGCACGAGCCTGCGGGACCCGGCGCTGCTGGCGCTCTACGGCCAGGGGGCCCTCCTCATGGGCGGCTTCGTCGCGGTCTACAACTACCTCGCCTTCCGGCTCGAGGGCCCGGAGTTCGCGCTGCCCGCGACGGTCGGGTCGCTGATCTTCGCCGCCTATGCCGCCGGGACCGTCAGCTCGCGCCTCACCGGCCGCTGGGTGCCGCGTCTCGGGCGGCGGCGCGTGCTCGCCTCGGGCACCGTGACCATGGCCGTCGGCGCCCTGCTCACGCTGTCGGGCGCGCTGCCCGTCGTCGTCGTCGGCCTCCTCGTCCTCACGGCCGGCTTCTTCGCCGCCCACGCGACGGCCTCCGCCTGGGTCGGCGCCCGGGCGACGACCGGGCGCGCCCAGGCGACCGCGCTCTACAACGTCGCCTACTACAGCGGGTCCGCCCTCGTCGGCTGGCTGCTCGGCTACGCGTGGTCGGGACCCGGCTGGCGCGCCGTCGTGGGCGCCGTGGTCGTGCTCGCCGCGGTCGCCCTGGCGCTCGCCCTGACCGCGCTGCCCGGCCGCGATCGGATCGGCACCGGCGTTACGGTCTCCCCGGAGGCCCGCGCGGTGCATGCTGTCCCGCATGAGCGACGGTCCGGTGGGGGGACCGCGTAGGGCGGACATCCAGGGCCTCCGGGCCGTGGCCGTGACCGCCGTCATCGCCTTCCACCTCTTCGGCTGGCCGAGCGGCGGCTACCTCGGGGTCGACGCCTTCTTCCTCGTGTCCGGCTTCGTCATCACCGGGGTGCTCGTCCGCGAGCGCGACCGCACGGGACGGATCTCGTTGCGCGCCTTCTGGATCCGCCGGGCCCGACGGATCCTGCCGCTCGCGCTGCTCGTCATCGCCGCCGTCGTCGCCATCGCGCCGTGGGCGTGGGCGGCCGCCAAGGTCGCCTCGATCCACACGGACGCCCTGTGGGCGATGCTCTTCGCCGCGAACTGGCACTACGCCGCCCGCGCCGACACGTACTTCGATACCGGCTCGGCGCCCTCGCCGCTCCTGCACTACTGGTCGCTGGGGGTCGAGGAGCAGTTCTACCTCGTGTGGCCGCTGCTCGTCGTGCTTGTCGTCGCCATCGCGGGAGGTGTGCGCCGACACCGGGTGGCGATCGGCAGCCTCGCGGCGGCCGTCGGCGTCGCGTCCCTCGTCTGGGCAGCCGCCTCGACCTCCTCCGACCCGACGACCGCCTACTTCTCGACGCTGACCCGCGCGTGGGAGCTCGCGCTCGGCGCCGCGCTCGCCACCGTGCCCCGGTATGCCGTCCGGCTGGCTCCCGCAGCCCGCACCGCGCTGTCCTGGGCGGGCCTCGCGACGGTCGTGACGGCATACGTCCTCGTCACGCCGGGCACGGGCATCCCCTGGCCGGCGGCGCTCGGGGTCGCCGTCGGCACCGTGCTCGTGCTCGTCGCTGGGATCGGTGCGCCGGCACCGGGAGCGGTGCTGCTGACGAACCCGGTGAGCGGCTACGTCGGCGACATCTCCTACGGGCTCTACCTCTGGCACTTCCCGCTCGTCGTGCTCGCCCCGGTCGTGCTCACGACCACGGGCGCGACGAGCGCGGCGATCGTCCTCACGGCGACGCTCGCGCTGGCCGTCATCTCGCACCACCTCGTCGAGCGACCGGTTCTCGACGCGCCACGGGTGCGGCGTCGCAGCATGGTGGCCGCCGCCCTGGCGCTCGTGCTCCTCGTCGTCGGGGTCGGCGGGGCGGCGTCGGCCCGACCCGACCTCTTCGCGGGTGGCACCGTCGTCGCGGCCGACGACCCCGATGGCGCTGTTCCACCACCTCCGGAGGGCGAGGTGCCCGCGCCGACGGCGCAGACCCTCGAGCCGACGCCCACGGCGACGACGACCAGCCCACCGACCCGGACGACGCCCCCCGTGCCGCCCCCCACGCCGACCCCCACGCCGACGCCCACGTCCACGAGCTGGACGCCGATCCCACTGGGCGCCAGCGGAACCCGCATCCAGGACGGGCTCCGAGGCGCCCTCGCGTCGGGGTCGTGGCCGACCGACCTCAACCCCTCACCCGACCAGTGGCAGACGACCGCCGACCAGCGCGCCGCGATGAGCGCCTGCACGGCGACCGACGCCGAGGACCCCGAGTCGTGCACCTTCGGCAACCGCGCCGGGCCCGAGATCATCGTCTACGGCGACTCCATCGGCTTCCCGCTCCTCGCGACGGTCGAGAAGGCCTACGGCAGGACCTACAAGGTGCGCGGCATGACGAAGATCGCCTGTGCCGTCAACGGCGTCGACGCAAACTACGGCAAGGACGAGTGGGCGCTCCCCTGCGTCGACCACCGGAAGATGGTGCTCGACTACGTGCGGAAGGTGAAGCCGAAGGTCCTCATCATGACCGAGACGTACTCGTGGGCCGTCCGCCTCACGTCCCACGCGAAGGGCGCGGCCTCGGCGAAGGAGTGGCTGGCCGCCGACCAGGCGTTCGTCGACGCGGTGCGCGGGAGCGTCGGCACCGTCGTCATCGTCGCGCCGTCGATGCCGGGCGTCGCGTTCCTCGACTGCTACCGGACGGGTGGGTCGCCGGGACGGTGCGTCACCGGCATCCCGACGTGGTGGGCGCGCACGCGCGACGTCGAGAAGAAGGTGCAGCACGCCGTCTTCGTCGACACGACCCACTGGTACTGCGTCGACGGACGGTGCCCCATCTTCACGACGACAACCGGGACGGTGCTCAAGGGCGACTACCTCCACACGTCGGTGCAGTACGCCCGCCAGCTCGCCCCCGACCTCGCCCATCTCCTCAGGGCCTCCGGCGTCAGGCTGTGAAGGCCGTCGACGGGAGGTCGCGCTCCTCGTCGGCGAGGGCCCGCACGACGCGCTCGGCGACGGCGTCGGGGTCGAGCCCCTGCGGCAGCCTCGGCGCCTCGCCGGCGACCGGTCGGGTCGCCAGACCCGTCTCGGTGTGCGGCGGACGGACGTCGAGGACCCGGATGCGCCGCCGCCGCAGCTCGGTCGCGAGAGCCGCGTCGAAGGCGGTGAGGCCCGCCTTCGCGGCACTGTAGGCCGCCATCCCGGGCATCGCCTTCTCAGCGACGACGGCGCTCACCTGCGCGAGGAAGCCACCCTCCGGGATGACCGCGAGGGCGGCACGGGCCAGGCGGATCGGCGCGACGAGGTCGAGCAGGAGCACCTCGTCGAGCGTGTCGTCGTCGAGGTCCTCGACCGTGCCGAACGCGACGACACCGGCCGCGTTGACGACCCCCGTGAGGGCTGCGTCCGCACTCGCGGCACGCACGACCGAGGCCGGTCCGTCGGGCATCGTCAGGTCGGCGGCGACGACTGTCACGACGGCGGTGCCGAGCTCGTCGGCGAGCGCCTCCAGACGGGCTCCGTCCCGACCGGACACGCTGACCCGGGCGCCGGACGCCACGAGACGCCTCGCGATCGCGCTGCCGAGGCCGCCGGTGGCGCCGAGGACGAGGACGTGCGCAGAGGCGAGGTCGGTCACCCGGCCATCATCACCCGGCGAACGGCCGGCCGGAAGGTGCGCCCCGGGTCGCTCGGTTCGCCGACGGACGGCTGCGAAGGTGGGTATGTTGTGGTCGATCGCGCGTCGGGGGACGCAGCGCACAGGGGACACGGGGGCAGCACCATGGCGACAGCACACTCATCCGGCCGCGGGCACGACGGTGACGACCGGGAGCTCATGGCTCCGCACGAGGTCGCCCGGATCTTCCGGGTCTCTCCGGCCACCATCACCCGCTGGGCCCGGGTCGGCCTGCTGACCTCGACCCGGACGCCCGGCGGCCACCGGCGGTTCGAGCGCGCCAGCGTCATGGCCCACCTGGAGCGGCTCGTGCGCGAGGGTGACGCGGACCGCAGCCGAAGCTCGACCGGCGACGCCTGACCGCACGCGGCGACACGGCATACGGCGCTCCGCCCACGGGTGTGGGGGGTGTCGGTCATGATGTGCGAGTCATGACGCGATGGACTTCCCAGCAGGTGGCCGGTCTGGCTCCCGACGCCTCGTCGCTGGCCGCTGCCCGGAGGCTCGCGCGCCCCGGGCCGTGGTCCGACACCGGCTCCACCGAGACGTTGCTCTGGGCAAGTGCCAGGGCTCCGGCAAGACGCCCTACCAGGTGAGCATCGACCTCACCGGGCCCGCGTTCCGGTGCTCGTGCCCGAGCCGCAAGTTCCCGTGCAAGCACGGGCTCGCGCTCCTGCTCCTCTGGGTGGACGGGTCGGGGTCCGTCGCCGAGGCGACCGAGGTGGCCGGGTTCGCCCAGGAGTGGGCCGCCGAGCGCTCGGCCCGGGCCGAGGCGAAGGCCGCCGGGGACGCCGCCCGCCCGGCGAGGACCCCCGACCCCGCAGCCGCGGCAAAGCGCCTCGAGGAGCGGCTCGCCCTCATGGACGACGGCATGGACGACTTCGCGCGGTGGCTCACCGACCTCGCGCGCAGCGGCACGGCAGCCGCACGGCACCAGTCCTACGCGTGGTGGGACGGCACGGCCGCGCGCCTCGTCGACGCCCAGCTGCCCGGACTCGCCGACGACGTGCGCTCGGTCGGAGGCGCCGTGAGCGGTCGCCCCGACTGGGCCGAGCGCCTGCTCGTCGCGCTCGGTCGCTGGTGGACCGCCACCCGGGCCTGGTCCGGACGCGAGTCCCTCGACGAGGCCCGGCTCGGCGACCTGCGCGCCTACCTCGGCTGGTCGACGAGCACCGAGTCGGTGCGCCGGGCCGACGCCGTGGCCGACCGCTGGCTCGTCCTCGGCGCGCACCGCAGCGACGACGGCCGCCTCCAGCAGCAGCGCACGTGGCTGCGCGGGAGCGCCACCGGCGAGACGGTGCAGGTGCTCGACTTCGCGGCCGGGGGCCAGGTGCTGCCGGTCCCGCGCGTCGTCGGATCCGGGCTCGACGCGACGCTGGCCCGCTACCCGGGTGCCGCCGTGCGGCGGGCCCTCTTCGTCGACGAGCCCACCGTCTCCGACGGCGACGTGCGTATGCCGTCCGGCGCGTCCCTCGCGGACGCGCGGTCGGCGGCGGCCGAGGCCTGGGGCCGCAACCCGTGGGCGCGCCGCATCCCCGTCGTCCTGTCCGACGTGCGCGTCGGAGTCGACCGGGTCGTCGACGCGGACGGTGCGAGCGTCTCCCTGACCGACGACGCCGACGTGTGGTCGCTGCTCGGCCTGACCGGCGGCGGACCGGCGCGCGTCTTCGGCGAGCTCGAGGAGACCCGCCTGAGGCCGCTCACCGTCGTGCTCGACGGCGAGGTGGTCGGGCTGTGAGCGATGTCGACACGTGGTGGCGCGACGTCGGCAACGCCGCGCTGCTGGGCACGGCGCGCCGGCCGGCGCCCCCGCTGCCCGATCTCGGGCGGGCCGGTGTCCTGGGACGTTCCGGCGAGTCCTCCCGCGAGGAGGCCCTCCTCGACGCCGCCGCGCTGGGCGGCGCGGCCCTGCGCGCGGGGCGCCGGCTCGACCACGCCGACCCACCGGAAGCCGCCCCCGACGACCGTCGTCCCGTGGCCCCGCGCCGGGCCGTCCAGCTGCTCGAGCTCGTCATGACCCAGCCTCCGGCCGGGGCCCAGCAGCGCAGCGCCCTGCTCGCGCACTGGCTGGGTGCCGCCGACGACGCCGGCTGCCGGGTGCCGCACGCCCTGCTGCCGACGCTGCTCGCGCTCGCCACCGGGGCGCGCGAGCTGCGGCGCCCGACGGCCGCGGTGCTCGACGAACGGGGCCGATGGCTCGCCGGGCTGCGCGACGAGTGGTCGTGGGTCGCCGACGCCTCCGCGGGCGCCGAGGCCCGCACCGCCTCGCGCCGGACCGGCGCCGCGCCGCGGGCCGACGACTGGGCCCGCCTGCCCTCGACCGACCGGGTCACCGTGCTCACCGGTGTCCGGGCCCACGACCCGGCTGCGGCGCGCGAGCTCGTCCGCTCCACCTGGGCCACCGACGCGGCGCGCGACCGACGCGCACACCTCGACGCCCTGCGCATCGCCCTCGGCCCCGACGACGAGCCGCTCCTCGAGGACGCTCTCGACGACCGGGCCGCCAGTGTGCGTGAGCTGGCGGCCGAGCTGCTCGACGCCCTTCCGGACTCGGCACGCGCCGCTCGCATGGCCGCGCGGCTGCGACCGCTCGTCCAGCGCACCGGCCTGCTCGGTCGCGGCGTCGAGGTGCGGCTGCCCGACGAGCCGGACGACGCAGCCGTGCGCGACGGCCTCGGCAAGCCCCCGCCGCGCCGCTCCGCCCGCGGCTGGTGGCTCGAGCAGCTCTGCGCCGGCGCCCCGCTCGAGCTCTGGGCCGAGCTGACCGGCGCGGGTCCGGTGGCGACGGTCAAGCGCCTCACCGACGCGCAGGCGACGGACGCCCTGGCCGGCATACGCCGTGCCGTGCGAGTCCGACGCGACCCCGAGTGGGCGGCGGCGCTCCTCGACGGCGGCTGGGACCCGACGCTCGTGCCCGCCCTTCCGCGTGAGTTGCGTGAGCGAGCCGTGCTGAGGCGCGTCGACGCGACGAGCACCAAGCCGCACCACGCGGCCGCCGTCATCGCGGCCGTCGAGCCCCCGTGGTCGGCCGACTACAGCGTCGCCCTCGTGTCCCGGCTCCGCGCCGCACCCCAGGGCTCGGCGATCGTCGTCGCGACGATGCCCTACCTCGTCGCCGGGCTGCACCCCGCCGCGCTCGACGCCGTCGAGCGCTGGCTCGAGTCCAGCGGCGCCGACCAGACCCTGACGACCAACCTGCGCCACCTGCTCCAGTTCCACTCCGTCAAGCGATCGATCACCGAGGCCTTCAGATGAGCGAATCACCCTCTCCCACCACGGTCCTGCGCGCCCACGCCGAAGACGCGTATGCCGCCGAGCTGACCGCCCTCGCTGCCTCCGACGACCGCCCCCGCCCTCCGCGATGGAGGCTGTCGCCGTGGGCCGTCACGACCTACCTCCTCGGCGGCACGCTCGACGACGGCACCGAGATCACCCCGAAGTACCTCGGGTCACGGCGGCTCATGGAGGTCGCCGTCGCCTCGCTCGCCACCGACCGGGCCCTGCTGCTCCTCGGCGTGCCGGGCACGGCCAAGACATGGGTCAGCGAGCACCTCGCGGCCGCCGTCAGCGGCTCGTCGACGCTCGTCGTCCAGGGCACGGCCGGCACGCCCGAGGAGTCGCTGCGCTACGGCTGGAACTACGCGCGCCTGCTCGCCGAGGGGCCGACGCGCGGCGCGCTCGTGCCGAGCCCGGTCATGCGGGCCATGGAGACCGGGACCCTCGTGCGCATCGAGGAGCTGACGCGCATCCCGGCTGACGTCCAGGACGCCCTCATCACGATCCTGTCCGAGAAGCACCTGCCGATCCCCGAGCTCGACTCCGAGGTGCAGGCGCAGCAGGGCTTCAACGTCATCGCCACCGCCAACAACCGCGACAAGGGTGTCAACGACCTCTCGTCGGCCCTCAAGCGCCGCTTCAACACCCTCGTGCTGCCCCTGCCCGACACCCTCGCGCAGGAGGTCGAGATCGTCCGCACCCGCGTCGACTCGCTGGGCCGCTCGCTCGAATTGCCGCCCGGGCTCGAGTCCCTCGCCGAGATCGAGCGCGTCGTCACGATCTTCCGCGAGCTGCGCTCGGGGGTCACCGCCGACCAGCGGACCACCGTCAAGTCGCCGTCGGCGACGCTGTCGACCGCCGAGGCCATCTCGGTCATGACCAACGGGCTGTCGCTCGCCGCCCACTTCGGCGACGGCATCGTCCGGGCCGACGACGTCGCGGCCGGCCTCGTCGGCGCCGTCGTCAAGGACCCGGTCCAGGACCGCATCGTCTGGCATGAGTACCTCGAGACCGTCGTCAAGGACCGCACCGAGTGGACCGACCTCTACCGCGCGTGCCGCGAGCTCGGCTGAGCCCGTGAGCGTTCCTGGGGTGGACGTTCGTGTCGAGGTGCTCGGCGTCCGGCACCACGGTCCGGGCTCCGCACGTTCCGTCGGGCGCGCCCTCGACGAGCTGCTGCCCGACGTCATCGTCATCGAGGGCCCACCCGAGCTCGACGCGCTGATCCCGCTCGCCGCCGACCCCGACCTCGTGCCGCCGGTGGCCGGGCTCGTCTACGCCGTCGACGAGCCGAGGCGGGCGGCGTTCTACCCGTTCGCCGTCTTCTCCCCCGAGTGGGTCGCGCTGCGGTGGGCCCTCGAGCACGGGGTCGACGTCCGCTTCGCCGACCTGCCCGCGACGCACCACCTCGCCGACAGCGACGCCGAGGACGCTCCGCGTCGTCCGGGCCGGCGCCTCGACCCCATCTCGGCCCTCGCGTCGGCTGCCGGCTACGACGACCCCGAGCGTTGGTGGGAGGACGCCGTCGAGCACCGCCGCACGTCGTCTCTCGCCCACTTCGCCCACCTGCGCGGGGCGATGGAGGGGGTCCGGGGCGACCTCGAGGTCGACGACGACGCGCGGCGAGAGGCGTTCATGCGCAAGGTGATCCGCGCCGAGATGCGGGGCGGTCGCGAGCGCATCGCCGTCGTCTGCGGCGCCTACCACGCCCCGGCTCTCGACCCGGCATCCTTCCCGCCGGCCAGCCGTGACAACGCGCTCATGAGCAAGCTGCCGAAGATCAAGGTCGCCGCCACGTGGGCGCCGTGGAGCTCCGAGCGCCTGTCGTATGCCAGTGGCTACGGCGCGGGGGTCCGCTCGCCCGGGTGGTACCACCACCTCTTCGTCACCCCCGACGACGAGGTCGTGCCGTCGTGGTTCGTCCGCGTCGCCCGGGCCCTGCGCGGCCAGGATCTCGACGCGTCGACCGCCTCGGTCGTCGAGGCGACCCGTCTCGCGGGCGCGCTCGCCGCCGTGCGGGGCAGGCCGTCGGTCGGGCTCGCCGAGCTGACCGATGCGGCCCGGGCGGTCCTCACGGAGGGCTCCGACCTGCCCCTGCGGCTCGTCGACCGCACCCTCGTCATCGGTGAGCTGCTCGGGAGGGTGCCCGAGTCGACGCCGATGGTGCCACTGGCCGGCGACCTCGCCAAGCAGCAGAAGACCTTGCGGCTCAAGGCGTCCGCGACCTCGACGGTCGTGCAGCTCGACCTCCGCCGCGAGTCCCAGCTCGCCCGGTCGGTGCTGCTGCACCGACTCGCCGTCCTCGACGTCCCGTGGGGCACGCAGGTCGACGCCGGCCGCACGACGGGCACCTTCAAGGAGGCCTGGGAGCTCGAGTGGACACCCGAGCTCGCCGTCGCCGTCATCGAGGCGAGCCTCCACGGCACGACGGTCCGCAGCGCCGCCGAGTCCCGCATCGCCGAGGAGGCGGGGGAGGCGGCCGACCTCCGCGTCCTCGGGCGGCTCATCGAGGAGTGCCTGCTCGCCGACCTGCCGGAGGGACTGCGCGCCGTCGTGGCCGCGCTGGCCGAGCGCACGGCCCGACAGCACGACACCCAGGCCCTGCTCGAGACCGTCGAGCCGCTCGCGCGGACGTGCCGCTACGGCGACGTGCGCGGCGTCGACGTCGCCGACGTGGCGCACGTGCTCCAGACCGTCGTCGTGCGTGCGTCCGTCGGGCTCCGCGCCGCGTGCTCGAGCCTCGACGACGACAGCGCGGCCGCCATGCGCACCGCTGTCGAGGCGGCGCACCGCGGTGTGGCGCTCGTCGACCGCGACGACCTGCGCGACCCGTGGACCGAGGCGCTCGTGACCGTCGGTCGCGACGAGGTCATCCACGGCGCCGTCGCCGGACGCGTCAACCGGCTGCTGCTCGACGGCTCGCACCTCACGCACGACGACGCGGCCGCGCGCCTGAGCCGCCGGCTCTCCCCCGGCACCCCGGCCCCGGCCGCCGCGGCCTGGCTCGACGGTTTCCTCACCGGCGAGGCGCTGCTCCTCATCCACGGCGACGACCTGCTCTCGATCATCGACGAGTGGCTCGTCGGCGCGTCCGAGGAGGCCTTCGAGGACCTCCTGCCCCTCGTGCGCCGCACGTTCTCGCGCTACCAGCCCGCCGAACGCCGCCTCATCGGGACGCACCTGCGCGACCTCGCGAGCGGCACGCGTACGACTCCGTCGTCGACGGACTCGCTCGACCTCGACCGGGCGGCACCGGCGATCGCCGCGGTCGCTCGCCTGCTCGGGATGGAGGTGGCGTCATGACCGACCGCGACCGGCTCACCCGTTGGCGCCTCGTCCTCGGCGGCGAGCAGTCCGACGGCATCGGCGAGGGCGCAAGCCTCGACCCCGACGACCTCAAGCGCGACGAGGCCCTGCGCGAGCTCTACGACGGCGAGCGCCGTAGCGGTCTGGGGGCGTCGGCGCCGCGCGTCGCGCGCTGGCTCGGCGACATCCGTGGCTACTTCCCGTCGTCGGTCGTGCAGGTCATGCAGCACGACGCGATGGACCGGCTCGGCCTGACCCAGCTGCTCCTCGAGCCCGAGCTCATGGAGGCCGTGCAGCCCGACGTCAACCTCGTCACGACGCTCGTCGGGCTGGGCCGCGTCATCCCCGAGCGGTCGCGCGCCACGGCGCGGGCGGTCGTCCGCGTCGTCACCGACGAGCTCGAGGAGCGGCTCCGCTCCGAGACGGTCCAGGCCGTCTCCGGCGCGCTCAACCGGGCGTCACGCACCCGGCGCCCCAAGGCGTCCGACATCGACTGGAACCGCACCATCGCGGCCAACCTCAAGCACTACCAGCCCGAGCACGGCACCGTCGTGCCCGAACGGCTCGTCGGTCACGCCCGGCGGGCGCACCGAGTCGAGCGGCGGATCATCCTCTGCATCGACCAGTCCGGCTCGATGGCCGAGTCCGTCGTCTACTCCAGCGTCTTCGGGGCAGTCCTCGCCTCGCTCCGGTCGGTCGAGACGCGCCTCGTCGTCTTCGACACCGCCGTCGTCGACCTCACCGACGAGCTCGACGACCCCGTCGACGTGCTCTTCGGCGTGCAGCTCGGCGGAGGCACCGACATCAACCAGGCGCTCGCCTACTGCGAGGGCCTCATCGAGCAGCCGGGCGAGACGATCCTCGTGCTCATCAGCGACCTCTACGAAGGCGGCATCGCCGAGGAGATGGTCCGACGCGCATCCTCGATCGTCGCGTCCGGCGCGACGATGGTCGCCCTGCTCGCGCTCAGCGACTCGGGCCGGCCGAGCTTCGACGCCGACCACGCCTCGGCCCTCGCGGCCGTCGGGGTGCCGGCCTTCGCCTGCACGCCCGACCAGTTCCCCGACCTCATGGCGACGGCCATCGAGAAGCGCGACATCACGGCCTGGGCCGCGGCCAACGACATCGTCACGACCCACGAGGCCGAGCCGGCTACCTGAGCGCGGCGACGGCCTCGATCTCCACGAGCTGGTCCGGGTAGCCGAGGACGGTGACGCCGTGCAGGGTGCTCGGCACCTCGTGCTCGCCGAAGGCGTCGTGGACGACGGTCCACGCCGCCACGAGGTCCTCGCGGACGGCCGTCGCCACGAGGACGCGCGTGTAGGCGACGTCCCCCAGCGTCGCGCCGGCGGCCTCGAGAGCGGTCACGAGGTTGGCCACGCACTGCCGGGCCTGGGCTGGGACGTCGCCGGGCGCCACGGTTGCACCGGACTCGTCGAGGGGGCAGGCTCCCGCCGTGAAGAGGAGCCGGGCGCCGGGGTCGGTCGTCGCGGCATACGCGTAGGGCGCGGTGTCGGTGAGCGCGGCGGCCCTGATGAGGCGCACGGCGCTGGTGGGTCGGCTCATGGTCAGGACGCTAGTGCGCGAGCCGACCTGACCGTGACCGACGCGACCGGACGGCATACTCACGCCATGCGACTGCACCCCGAGGAGACCGAGGCGGGGCCGTGGCGTCCCGTCGACGATGCCGCGATCGAGACGCTCCTCGGGACCCTGCTCCCGGACGGACGGGGCGTCCTGCTCGTCGACGGCCGGTCCGGGTCGGGCAAGACGACGTTCGCCGAGCGGGCGGCGACGCTGCTCGGCGGTGCTGTCGTCCACACCGACGACCCCGCCTGGCACCACGACGCGATCGCGTGGGACGACGTCGCCCTCGAGCACGTCATCGGGCCCTGGCGGCGCGGCGAGCTCGTCGACCACCGACCGCCGGGCTGGGCCGCGCAGGGGCGCGACGGTTCCGTGACCGTCCTCGAGGGCGTACGCGTGCTCGTCCTCGAGGGGGTCGGCGCGGGCCGCGCGTCGCTGGCCCTCCACGCCGACGTGGTCGTCTGGGTGCAGGCCGACCGTGACGAGGCGCGCGAGCGCGGGCTGCGGCGCGACGTCGAGCTCGGTCGCACGCGTGCGGAGGCCGAGCGATTCTGGGACGAGTGGATGACGGCCGAGGAGCCCTTCCTCGCCGGCGACCGTCCTTGGCAGCGAGCCGACCTCGTGGTCAGCGGCGACGCTGGCGGCTGGGTGGTGGCGCCGGGCGGTCCTCGGTCATGACTGCAGCGCGCGCTCGAGCGTGCTCCTGATCGTCGCGGGCCAGTCGTCGGGCTTCGGCACGATCCGGAGCTCGGCCTGCGACGACAGCGCGAGCACCCGGCGCTGGTACTGCCTCCAGACACCGTCGATCTTGCTGCCGTCGACCGCCGCCGGCCACGGCTGCACCTGCGCCCCGACGAGGTCGTAGAGCGGCGTGGACGTCACGGGCAGCCGTTCGTAGGCCGTCCACGAGGTCGGGTCGAGGCTCTCCTTGTTCGTCGCGACCGCGCTGAAGCGGCCAAGGTCGGCCCACACGCTGCCCAGCTCAGGGTCGCTCGGGTCCTTCGGCGGCAGGAGCCTGAGCAGGGCGCCGGTGGGTCCGAAGTAGCCCGGGGGGACGGGGTCGAGCAGGACGACGGCCTTGGCGTCGGACTCGTGCCGGCTCATCCACGTCAGCACGATCGGAGCCCCCATGGCGAGTCCCAGGACGACGACGGGCCGTGTCAGCCCGAGCCCCGAGATGACTCCGTCGAGGTCGTCGGCGAGGCTGGCGAAGGTCTGGCGGTCGGGCACCGAGTCGCTCCGTCCGATCCCGAGTCGGTCATAGACACAGACCCGGCCGCGCGTCGCGAGGGTCTGCGGGATCGTGCCCCACGCGTCGTCCATGGCCAGTCCGTAGTCGGCCACGAGGACGACCGACGGGCCGCTGCCGGCGCACCGGGCCTTGAGGTGCCGGCCGGCAACGACGACGTCACGCTCGGGCTCGAGGGTCGGGGTCGCTCGCACGGTCGGGGTTGCTCGTACGGTGGGGGTTGCTCGTGCGGTCGGGGTCGTCACGGCGCCGGCACCGGCGGAGCCGGACGTGCAGGCCGCGAGGGCCGGTGCCAGCGCCATCACGAGCACGACGGTCAGCCACCTCAGGCCGTGCGTGGTTCCGGTCCGGTGCCTGCGTCCGGTCGTGGTTCCCATCTCGGTCTCCCTCTGCGAGAGCGAGGGCGTTGCGTCCTCGACCCGAGGATGACCGTTCAGGGGACGCGTGTCTGTGCGCGCGGCGACAGAGCCGGACAGGAGCCCGGGTGCCGCCGGCTCAGGACGACGCGGGCCGCACGAAGCAGGAGCGGCAGCGTGCCTCGTAGGTGAAGGTGCCGTCGTCCGGAAGGGCCTCGGAGCCGCCGAGGCTGTCGAGGAAGGGCTCGCCCGAGCGGAGGACCTGCGTGTGCGTGGCGCTGAAGTCGCGGCACTGGTCGCACACGGCGCGGCGGTAGGTCACGGTGTCGGGCCCGAGCTCGAGCAGCGCCCGGACGGGGGCGAAGAGCTCGCCGCGGTGGTCGAGGTCGATGCCGGCGACGACGACACGGGTGCCGCGACGCAGGAGCTGGTCGACGACCGCGACGTCGTCGAGGTCGAACATATGCACCTCGTCGACGGCCACGACGTCGAGCTGCTCGTCGAGGGCCTCGTGCAGGCTGCGCACCTTCGTCGTCGCGAGCACACCACCGCTGCGGGAGGTGACGCCGCTGTCGCGGACGTGCCGCTCCGACTGGTACACGCGGTGTCGCACCCGCGTGAACTGCAGCGGTGACAGCAGCGAGATGAGCGCGAGGCTCTTGCCCGACTTCATCGGCCCGAGGACGACGTCGAGCGACACCTCGGACGCGGTGCGGACGGCCTGCCTGACGTCGTCGATCGTGGTCACGGGCGAGAACGCTATCGGCCCCCGGTGTCAGTCGGTGGCATCGCCTCGCACCCGGGTCAGCGGCCGTAGCCGTTGGCGCCTCGGATCACGTTCTCGATGCACGCGTCGACGGTGCCCGACGTGGTCACCTGACCCACGAGCTCCTTGGCGTGACCGGCGGCCCGGGCCTGCGCTCCGACGAGCCAGCACAGCGTCGGGTCGGTCTGGGTGGACGGCACGGACACGTCGACCGCCCCCACCTGCGACTGGAGCATCTGGAACTGCTCGTCCTGGTGGCCCACGAACCACAGCCAGCCGATGGTGTTGGCGATGACGAGCAGGAGCACGAGGCCCACGCTCACGGGGCGACCCACTGAGCGCTCCACGCCGCTGAGAGGCGAGTCCGGACCGCGCTGCCCCGGCTGCCCGAGCCCGTCCGGCGCCTCCGCCCGCGTCGTGCTGGTCACCGTCTCGTCCATGCGACTGCCCCTGTCGTCCGTGGCGCTCCCCTGTGCCGGTGAGGCGAAGGTACTCCCAAGGTCGACGCCTCGCCCGGAAAGCAGTCGCCAGGGACGCTGCTCGCCGCCTAGCGTGCCGGGATGCCCATGCACGAGGACGAGGTCCGCGCGACTCCCGAGCTGGTCCGACGGTTGCTCGCCGACCAGTGCCCGCAGCTTGCGGAGCTGCCCGTGACGGCCCTTCCCGACGACGTCGAGGGCACCGACAACGTCCTCTTCCGGCTCGGCGACGCGCTGGTCGTGCGGATGCCCAAGGTCGAGTGGGCCGCGCAGCAGGCCGACTCCGACGCCCGGTGGCTCCCTCGTCTCGCACCGCACCTGCCCGTCGGCGTGCCGGTCCCCGTCCACCTCGGACGCCCGTCCGACGACTACCCGTGGGCGTGGTCGGTCGTCCCCTGGGTCGACGGCACGACCCCGCCGCGCCTCGGCTCCGACGACGTCCCTCTTGCCCGCGACGTCGCGGACTTCGCCCTGCGACTGCGCGAGGTCGACGCCACGGGCGGCCCCACCAAGCCACCGGGCTCGCGCGGCACCCCGCTCTCCCACGTCGACGCGGCGGCGCGCGCCGGCCTCGAGCGGCTGCGCGGCCACGACGACGCCCTCGACCTCGACGCCGCCGAGCGCGCCTGGGACATCTGCGTCTCCGCCCCGGACTGGGAGGGCGACCCCGTGTGGATCCACGGCGACCTCCAGCCCGGCAACCTCGTCGTCGACACCGGCCGCCTCGTCGCCGTCATCGACTGGGGCGCCCTCGGTGTCGGCGACCCGGCTCCCGACGTCGCCGCCGCCCTGTGGACCTTCACGGGAGACGCACGAGACCTCTACCGCGAGACCGTCTGCCCCGACGACGCCACGTGGCTCCGGGCGTGCGGCTGGGCTCTCGCGCCGTCGCTCACCGGCATCGACTACTACCGGCACACCTTCCCGCGGATGGCCGAGCACGGCCGTCAGATGGTGCGCGCCGTCGTCGCCGAGCTCGCCTGACCGACCGGCCGAACCACGCACCCCACGACTCCGCGCCTGTCTACTCGCCGGTCACCGGGCAGGCGTGGAAGGCTGCAGGGTGCGACACCACCCCCGTCTGAAGGAGCACCGATGATCTCGCGCATCGCCATCGTGAACCGCGGCGAGGCCGCCATGCGGCTCATCCACGCGGTGCGGGACCTCAACGCCGCCGCGGGTCGCGACGGCCACCGCATCGAGACGGTCGCCCTGCACACCGAGGGCGAGCGGCGGGCCATGTTCGTGCGCGAGAGCGATGACGCCTACGACCTCGGACCGGCCTCGGCGCGCCCCTACCTCGACCACGCCGTCCTCGAGCGCGCCCTGCGCGAGACGAAGGTCGACGCGGCGTGGGTCGGCTGGGGCTTCGTCGCCGAGGACCCCGCCTTCGCCGAGCTGTGCGAGCGCGTCGGCGTCACCTTCATCGGCCCGAGCCCCGATGCCATGCGCAAGCTCGGTGACAAGATCGGCAGCAAGCTCATCGCCGAGGAGGTCGGCGTCCCCGTCGCGCCGTGGAGCCGCGGCGGCGTCGACACCCTCGAGGACGCGAAGGCAGCAGCCGCACGCATCGGCTATCCCCTCATGCTCAAGGCGACCGCCGGCGGTGGTGGCCGCGGCATCCGCCGCGTCGACTCCGACGCCGACCTCACCGATGCCTACGAGCGCACCCGCGACGAGGCCCAGCGCGCGTTCGGCTCGGGCGTCGTCTTCCTCGAGAAGCTCGTCACCGGCGCCCGCCACATCGAGGTCCAGGTCATCGCCGACGGCCAGGGCTCCGCGTGGGCCGTGGGCGTGCGCGACTGCTCGGTGCAGCGCCGCAACCAGAAGGTCATCGAGGAGTCCGCCTCTCCCGTCCTGCGCCCCGAGCAGGAGGACGAGGTCCGCGCCAGCGCCGAGCGGCTCGCCATCGCGGTCGGCTACGCCGGCGCCGGGACCGTCGAGTTCCTCTACCACCCGGGCGAGCGCTTCTTCGCCTTCCTCGAGGTCAACACCCGCCTCCAGGTCGAGCACCCGATCACCGAGGTCGTCACCGACACCGACCTCGTCAAGCTCCAGATCCACGTCGCGAACGGCGGGCGTCTCGACGATCTGCCCGGCGGCCGCCCCACGCAGCGCGGCCACGCCGTCGAGGCCCGCCTCAACGCCGAGGACCCCGACCGCGACTTCGCCCCGAGCCCCGGCCGCATCAGCCTGCTCCAGTTCCCGGCCGGTCCCGGCATCCGCGTCGACACCGGTGTGGGAGAGGGCGACTCGATCCCCGCCGACTTCGACTCGATGATCGCCAAGATCATCGCCCACGGCCGCGACCGCGACGAGGCCCTCGCCCGCCTGCGCCGCGCCATGGCCGAGACGACCGTCGTCATCGACGGCGGCTCGACGAACAAGAGCTTCATCCTCGACCTGCTCGACCAGCCCGAGATCATCGACGGCTCCGCCGACACCGGTTGGATCGACCGCGTCCGCGCCGAGGGCCGCCTCGTGTCGCACCGCCACTCCGGCGTCGCGCTCGTCGCCGCCGGCATCGAGGCCTACGAGGACGCGGAGGCCATCGAGCGGGCCCGCCTGCTCGAGTCGGCCCGCGGGGGCCGTCCGCAGGTGCAGCACACGGTCGGCCGCGCCATCGACCTCAAGCTGCGCGGCACGGCATACAAGGTCATGGTGCTGCGCACCGCGTCGCACCGCTACCGCGTCTCCATCGCCAACGGCGGCGACGAGCACGTCGTCGACGCGACGCTCGACCGCATCGACGAGTATGCCGGCCGCATCGTCGTCGAGGGACGCGCGCACCGCCTCGTGACCGCCACCCACGGCCCCGTCCACCTCGTCGAGGTCGACGGCGTGACCCACCGCGTGTCCCGCGACGAGGGCGGCGTCGTGCGCTCGCCCGCGCCCGCGCTCGTCGTCGCCACCCCCGCGGCCGTGGGCGACGAGGTCGCCGCCGGTGCCCCGGTGCTCGTCCTCGAGTCGATGAAGATGGAGACGGTCCTCCCGGCGCCCTTCGCCGCCCGCGTGCGCGAGCTGCTCGTCTCCGTCGGCAGCCAGGTCGAGACCGGCGCACCGCTCGTGCGGCTCGAGCCCACCGGCGACGAGGCCGAGGTCGCCGAGGCCGTGGCCACCGAGACCGTCGACCTCGACCTGCCCGACTCCAACGCCGGGCAGGCGAGCGTGCGCGAGCGCGTCGGCCGCGGCATCGAGGACCTCTCCGCGAGCGTCCTCGGCTTCGACGGCGACCCGATCGGCGACCGCAGGGTGCTCACCGGCTACCTCTCGGCGCGCGACGAGCTCGCGGCGGAGGGCACGATCCCACTGGCCGAGGAGATCGACGTCCTCGAGCTGCTCACCGACTTCGCCGAGCTGAGCCGCAACCGCCCGGCCGCCGAGGAGCGCCACACCGAGCTGCTCGTCCACAGCCCGCGCGAGCACTTCCACTCCTACCTCCAGAGCCTCGACGTCGACCGCGCCGGTCTCTCGGCGGACTTCCGCGACAAGCTCGCCCGCGTCCTGCGCCACTACGGCGTCACCGACTTCGAGCGCACGCCCGACCTGGAGGAGGCGGTCTTCCGCGTCTTCCTCGCGCAGCAGCGTTCGGCGCCCGAGGTGCAGCTCGCGACATCGATCCTCCAGCGGTGGCTCGCCGAGCCGATCCCGGCGCCGCCGCTCGACGCGGCAGCCCGTGACGCGCTCGACCGGCTCGTCGTCGCGACCCAGCTGCGCTTCCCCGTCATCGGCGACCTCGCCCGCAGCGTCCGCTTCCGCTGGTTCGACCAGCCGCTCGTCGACGAGGAGCGCCAGAGCGTCCTCGCCGGGGTCCGCGACAAGCTCGCGGCGCTCGCGGCCGAGCCCGACGCACCCGACCACACGGCGCGCATCGACGAGCTCGCTGCGATCCCCGAGCAGATCGTCCGGTTCCTCACCGAGCGCCTCCACGAGGAGGCGCCGGAGCGGCTACCCGAGCACGAGCCGATGCTCGAGGTGCTCATCAAGCGGCACTACCGCGAGCACGAGCTGCACGGCCTGCGCACCTTCTCCGAGGGCGACCGGCCCTTCGCCGTCGCCGACTACACGCTCGACGAGCGTCCGACGCACCTGACGTCGACGATCGGCGGGGTCGACGAGCTCGTGCCGGGCAGCCCGCTCGACGCGGCCGTCTCCAACGACGTGTGGTCGCGACCCACGGGGCTCCAGTCCGTCGTCGACCTCTACCTGCGCTGGGCGCAGGAGCCCGAGTCGCCGGACGCCGCGAGCGATCAGCTCGCCGCGCTGCTCCAGCAACTGCCCTTCGCCCAGGACGTACGCCGGGTCGCCGTCGCCGTGAGCGCCGGCCAGGGGCGCCCGGTCGGCTACTTCACCTTCCGCCCCGTCGACGGCACCCTCGTCGAGGACCGCCTCGTCCGCGGCGTGCACCCCATGGTCGGGCGCCGCCTCAACCTGTGGCGCCTCACGTCCTTCGACGTGACGCGGCTCGAGGCCCCCGAGGACGTCCTGCTCTACGAGTGCGTCGCCAAGGACAACCCCGACGACCACCGCCTCGTCGCCCTCGCGCAGGTGCGTCAGGTCGTCGTCGTGCGCGACGAGTCCGGTCAGGTGTCGGGCCTGCCGCACGTCGAGCGCGCCATCGCCAACTGTCTCGAGGCGATCCGTCGGGTCCGGGCGAGCCGCGGCGCCAAGGGTTCCCGGCTCGACATGAACCACGTGTGGGTCCAGATCTGGCCGACCATCGAGGCCGACCTCGGCCAGCTGACGGCGCTCCAGAGCAAGATCGCCCCCGTCACCGCCGGCGCCGGCATCGAGGAGGTCCTCGTGCAGGCGCAGGTCGCCGGGGCACCCGGCGAGGCGCCCGCCCCGATCGCGGGCCGCTTCTTCTACCAGCCCGGCTCGGGCGTCACCGGCTCGCTGGGCGCCCCGCCCACCGAGCCGCTCAAGCCGCTCGACGACTACGCCTCCAAGGTCGTCCGGGCCCGACGCCGTGGTCTCGTCTACCCCTACGAGCTCCAGTCGATGATCGCCGGCGACGGCGGCACGGTGGTCGAGCACGACCTCGACGACTCCGGCACGCTCGTGCCCGTCGACCGTCCCCAGGGTCTCAACAAGGCCGGCATCATCGTCGCCGTCGTCAGCTCGCCGACGGTCCGCCACCCCGAGGGCGTGACGCGCGTCGTCCTCTCGGGCGACCCGCTCCGGTCGCTCGGCTCCGTGGCCGAGGCCGAGTGCGCCCGGGTCATCGCGGCCCTCGACCTCGCCGAGCGGATGCAGGTGCCGCTCGAGTGGTACTCCCTGTCCGCCGGTGCGCGCATCTCGATGGACTCCGGCACCGAGAACATGGACTGGGTCGCCCGTGCCCTCAAGCGGATCATCGAGTTCACCCAGGCGGGTGGCGAGATCAACATCGTCGTCGCCGGCATCAACGTCGGCGCCCAGCCCTACTGGAACGCCGAGGCGACGATGCTCATGCACACCAAGGGCATCCTCGTCATGACGCCGGACAGCGCCATGGTCCTCACCGGCAAGCAGTCGCTCGACTTCTCCGGCGGCGTCTCGGCCGAGGACAACTTCGGCATCGGTGGCTACGACCGCGTCATGGGCCCGAACGGGCAGGCGCAGTACTGGGCCAAGGATCTCGCGGGTGCCCGGGCCATCCTCATGGCGCACTACGAGCACGCCTACGTCAGCCCGGGCGAGTCCGGGCCGCGCCGCGTCACGACGAGCGACCCGTCGCACCGTGACGTGACGCTCTACCCGCACGAGCTGGCCGACTCCGGCTTCAAGACGGTCGGCGACATCTTCAGCTCGCTCACCAACCCGGACCGCAAGAAGCCGTTCGACATCCGCACTCTCATGCGGGCCGTCAGCGACCAGGACCGCGAGCCGCTCGAGCGCTGGGCCGGCATGGCCGACGCCGAGACCGCGGTCGTGCAGGACGCCCACCTCGGTGGCATCCCCGTGTGCCTCATCGGCATCGAGTCCAAGTCGGTGCCGCGCCGCGGCTTCCCGCCCACCGACGGCCCCGACACGTACACGGCCGGCACGCTCTTCCCGCGGTCGAGCAAGAAGGTGGCGCGCGCCATCAACGCGGCGAGCGGCAACCGCCCCGTCGTCGTCCTGGCGAACCTGTCGGGCTTCGACGGCTCACCCGAGTCGATGCGCAGCCTCCAGCTCGAGTACGGCGCCGAGATCGGCCGGGCCATCGTCAACTTCGACGGCCCGATCGTCTTCACCGTCGTCTCCCGCTACCACGGCGGCGCGTTCGTCGTCTTCTCCAAGACGCTCAACCCGCGCATGACGGTGCTGGCCATCGAAGGGTCGTTCGCGTCGGTGCTCGGCGGTGCGCCGGCGGCGGCCGTCGTCTTCTCGCGCGACGTCGACGCCCGCACGGCGTCGGACCCGCGCGTCACCGAGCTGGAGGGTCGGGTCGCGTCGGCCACCGGCGTCGAGCGCGCCCGGCTGGCCACCGAGCTCGCCGAGCTGCGCAGCTCGGTGCGCGCCGAGAAGCTCGGCCAGGTCGCGTCCGAGTTCGACACGGTGCACAGCATCCACCGCGCCGTCTCGGTCGGGTCCGTCGACGCCGTCATCGACGCCCACGACATTCGTCCGCGCATCATCGCCGCGATCGAGGCCGGCCTGCAGGGCTGACCGGGTGGGCGCGCGGATCCGGGCGCCCACCACCGACACACAGGGGAGCACATGAGCAGCAGCACGCAGGAGTTCGTCGACCGTGCCCGCGCGGCAGCCGAGGGCACGCCGTATGCCGTCGCGGAGCGCCCGTACGGCTTCGACCTGACCATCGACCTCGCCGACGCCCGGTGGCTCACCATCACGCGGGCGCACGGGCTCAAGCGCGTCTTCACCCACGAGGTGCACCTGAGGGACGATGGCCGCTACGGCATCACCGACGTCGACAACACCGTCAGCTACAGCGGCGGGACCGCGTCGCTCTCGGCCGAGAGGTCGTTCAAGCGTGGCCGGGTGATGAGCTACTCGCGGCGCGTCGAGTTCGGCGTCGACGCCGGGACGGGTCGGGTCGGCAAGGTCGTCGACTACTCGTTCCAGGCCGGCGAGGGACGCGACCTCATCCGGGGTGTGGCGAAGGAGCTCGGCTGGACGGAGCGGATGAACACCGAGCAGCGTGGTGCTCTCGTCGTCGGCATCGCCACGATCGTCCTCACCGTGGGCGCCTTCGCCGCCATCGGCATCCACGCCCTGCTCAGCTGACCAGGATCACCGGCAGCGGTGCGCGGTGGCGCGGGAGATGGTCCCCGACGGCAGGAGTGCGCGTTGCAACGCGCACCTGTGGCACGAGGACGCACCGTTGAGCTGACCCGGCTAGCGCTTCGGGGCCGGCACCTGCAGTGACGTGACGCCGCCGAGGTCGAGCCACACCGCGTCGGGAGTGCGGACGACCCGGACGAGCACGTCGTCGCAGCCCGGGCACCGACCGACGAGGCCCGGCTCGGGCCCGTAGACACGCAGCGTCGCCACCTCCGCGTCCGCGCCACAGCCGCGACAGCGGACGACGGCCACCGTGACGTCGAGCGCGAAGAGCTCCGAGAGCGGGCCGGCCATGAGGTTGCCGTCGTATGCCGCCGTGGGCCCTGGACCGTCGGGGATCGTCATGGGAAGTCCTCCTTCACGGGCCGCTCGGCCCGAATCGCTCTGTCCGGATGCGGTCGGCCGCGTGGCCGAGCGCGACGAGCAGGTCGGCAGCGCCCTCGACGAAGCCGGTCGGCCCGCACACGTAGCACGTGGGTGCGTCCTCCCCCGTCCAGCCGGGCGCGGCGAGGTCCGACTCGCGCAGCCGGCCGACCGGGCGCTTGTCAACGTCGGGGGCCCGGCGCGTGTGGACGAGCCGGACGTCGACGCCGTCCGTGGCGGCCAGCACCGCGAGCTCGTCGCGGTAGATGACGTCGTCGGGCCCGCGGACCGAGTAGACGAGGCGGAACGGCGCTGCGCCGGGCCCGCGGGCCCGCAGGATCGCCATGAGGGGGACGACGCCGGAGCCGCCGGCCACGAGCAGCACGGGCCCGGGCTGCCCGGTGCGCCAGACGAACCAGCCACCGACGGGCCCACGCACGCGCACGGCGTCGCCGACCGCGAGACCGTCGGCGAGGAAGGTCGAGACCTCCCCGTCCGGCACCCGCTGGACGGTCAGCTCGACCCGGTCACCGCGCTCGGGCGCCGAGACGGAGTAGCTCCGGGTCGCCGTGTAGCCGTCGGGCGCGGTGAGCCGCACGTCGACGTGCTGACCCGGCAGGTGACCGGGCCACCCGTCGACGTCGAGGACGAGCGTCACGGCGCTGTCGGTCTCGGGACGTCGCTCGACGAGCGTGGCCTCCCGCCACGCGCGCCGGGCACTCAGTCCCCCTGGTACCGCTGCTCGCGCCATGGGTCGCCGTAGTCGTGGTAGCCGAGCTGCTCCCAGAAGCCGGGTGAGTCCTCGAGCATCAGCTCGATGCCGCGCACCCACTTGGCCGACTTCCAGAAGTAGAGGTGCGGGACGAGCAGCCTTGCGGGACCGCCGTGCTCGGGTCGGAGGTCGTCGCCGTCGTAGCCGTACGCGACCCAGGCCTGTCCGTCGAGGAGGTCCTCGAGCGGCAGGTTCGTCGTGTAGCCGCCGTAGCTGTGCACCATCGCGAAGTCGGCGGCCGTCTCGACGTCGGCGAGGAGGGTGTCGAGCGAGACGCCGCGCCACTCGGTGTCGAGCTTGGACCAGCTCGTGACGCAGTGGATGTCGACGGTCACCGTCTCGGCCGGGAGGGCCATGAGCTCGGCCCACGACCACGTGTGGCGGGTGCCGTCCTCCGTCGCGACCCACAGCTCGAACTCGTCGTGGTCGACGTTCGAGGTGGGGCCCGCCGAGAGCACCGGGAAGTCACCGGTGAGGTACTGGCCCGGGGGCAGCCGGTCGTCGCGGCCGCGTGGCCGACCCTGGAACCCTCGTGTCACGAAGTCCATGCCCAGTCACTGTACGGGGCCGCCGACCACGCCGGACGGCATACGCGACCGGTCGTTCCGTGCGCCACCCCTCCCCAGGACGGCTCCGGCGGGGCAGGATGAGCCCGTGACGACGACGGTGCCGATGCTGTCGGTGTCGGACGGCGTGGCCACGATCCGGCTCGCGCGACCCGACGCCGGCAACGCCGTGGACCTGCCGACCGCCATCGCGCTGCGCGACGCGGTCGGCGCGGTCGCGAGCGCCTCCGGGCCGGTGCACGTCGTCGTCCTCCGGGCCGACGGCCGGCTCTTCTGCGCCGGCGGCGACGTGCGCGCCATGGCCGCGGCACCCGAGCGCCGGGCCTTCGTCGCCGAGCTGGCGGGGATCCTGCACGAGACGCTCACGGCCCTGCGCGCGCTGCCGGTCCCGGTCGTCGCGGTGGTCCAGGGCGCCGCCGCGGGCGCCGGTGTCGGCCTCGTCCTCGCCTCCGACGTGGTCCTCGCGGCCGACCACGCGACGTTCGTCGCGGCCTACCCCGGCGTCGGCCTGTCGCCCGACTGCGGCGTCAGCGCCCTGCTGCCCGGCGCGGTCGGCGCGCGCCGGGCGGCCCTCTTCCTGCTGACCGGCACCCCCATCGACGCGGCGACCGCGCTCGACTGGGGGCTCGTCACCGAGGTGTGCCCCGCCCCGGACCTCGACGCCCGCGCCGGCGAGGTCGTCGCCGCGATCGCCGCCCTCCCCCGCGAGGCCGTCGGCGAGGCAGCCCGCCTGCTGCGCCTCGCGGGTGAGCGCCCGTATGCCGACCAGCTCGCCGACGAGGCCGCGACCATCGCGCGGCTCGCCGGGGGCGCCGAGGCGGGAGCCCTCCTCGAGTCCTTCGCCGCGCCCGCCCACCGACCCGACCGACCTCGCGAACGCCCCGACCCCGGAGACACCCCATGAGCGTCAGCACCGCGCAGATCACCTCGAGCACCGTCGACGACGTCGTCCGCCGCAGCGCCGCGCGCCATCCGGACCGGGTCGCGCTCGTCTTCGACGACCGCACGTGGACGTATGCCGCCCTCGACGCCGCCGTGTCCCGCGCGGCCGCGCACCTGCTCGGTCTCGGACTCGCCGGCGGCGACCGCGTCGCGACGGTCGGGGTCAACTCCGACGCCTACCTGCTCGCCTACCTCGGCTGTGCCCGCGCGGGCCTCGTCCACGTCCCCGTCAACTACGCGCTGACCGGCCCCGAGCTGACCTACCTGCTGCGCGACTCAGGCGCGCGCGTCGCGCTCGTCGACGTGACGCTGCGCGACGGCGTCGAGGCCGTGCGCGCCGACACCGACCTCGAGCAGGTGCTGCTGCTCCACGGCGGGGACGACGCCGTGCTGCCGCGGTGGAGCGAGGGCGATGTGCCCACGCTCGACGTCGGGACGCGCGACACCGACCTCGTCCAGCTGCTCTACACCTCGGGCACGACGTCCCAGCCCAAGGGCGCGATGATGACGCACCGGGCCCTCGTCCACGAGTACGTCTCGTGCATCGTCGGCCTCGACCTGTGCGAGGACGACGCCCCACTCCACTCGATGCCGCTCTACCACTCGGCCCAGATGCACGTCTTCCTCCTGCCCTACCTCGCGGTCGGCGCGACGAACCACCTGCTGCCCCGTCCCGACGTCGCGACGATCCTCGAGCGGGTCGCCACGCACGGCATCGGCTCGCTCTTCCTCGCCCCCACCGTCTGGGTACCGCTCTCCAACCACCCGGCGCTCGAGACCGCCGACCTCGGCTCGCTCCGCAAGGCGTACTACGGCGCGTCGATCATGCCGGTCCCGGTGCGTGACCGGCTCCAGCAGCGCCTGCCCGGGCTCGGCTTCTGGAACTGCTTCGGGCAGTCCGAGATCGGCCCGCTCGCCACGGTGCTGCGGCCCGAGGAGCACGCCGAGCGACCCGAGGCGTGCGGCCGCACCGTGCTCTTCGTCGAGGCACGCGTCGTCGACCCCGAAGGCACCGACGTCCCCGCCGGGGAGTCGGGCGAGCTGCTCTACCGATCGCCGCAGCTGTGCACCGGCTACTGGAACAAGCAGGACGCGACGGCCGAGGCCTACCGTGACGGGTGGTTCCACTCCGGCGACCTCGTCACCCGCGACGACGCCGGCTACCTCACCGTCGTCGATCGCATCAAGGACGTCATCAACACCGGCGGCGTCATGGTCGCCTCCCGCGAGGTCGAGGACGCGCTCTACACCCACCCTGCCGTGGCCGAGGTCGCCGTCATCGCAACGCCGCACGAACGCTGGGTCGAGGCCGTCACCGCCGTCGTCGTCCTGCGCGACGGACAGACGGTGACCGAGACCGAGCTCGTCGACCATGCCCGCGCCAGCCTCGCGCCCTTCAAGCTGCCCAAGGCGATCCACTTCGTCGACGAGCTGCCCCGCAACCAGAGCGGCAAGCTGCTCAAGCGAGTGCTGCGTGACGACCTGGCTCAGGGGCCAGCCACGTCGTGACCGCGCGCGGCGCCCTCAGACGGGCAGGACGGCATACGCGAGCCAGGCCGTCCAGGCCGCCCACACGCCGAGGCCCGCGAGGTTGGTGCGCGGGTGGAGCGTCAGCGCGGCGAGGAACTCGCGCACGAAGGCGCTCGGCACGAAGTACCACGCCGTCGGCCCGCCGGTGACGTCGGCGTCGATGCCGAGGCGCCGGGCCAGCAGCGCCGCGCGGCCGACGTGGTAGTTGCTCGTCACGACGCGCAGGGGCCCGGCGTCGCCGATCCCGCGCGACCGCAGGATCTCGCGTGAGAGCAGCAGGTTCTCCTCGGTCGTCGTCGCGCGGTCCTCGGTCGCGACCGACGCCTGGGGTATGCCGTGGGCCATGAGGTACGCGGTCATGGCCATCCCCTCGGACATCGGCTCGTCGTCGCCCTGCCCGCCGCTCGGCACGAGGAGGCACTCGTGGCCGCGGTCGCGCTCTGCGCGCCACGCGTCGGCGGCCGCGTCGAGCCGGTGGGCGAGCAGCTGCGGCACCGTGCCGCCCACGAGTCCCGAGCCGAGGACGACGACCGCCGCCGGCTCGGCGCGGGCGCGGTGGCGCCGGTAGGTCAGGCAGTAGAGCGCGAAGCTGCCGAAGGCGAGCGCCGGGTAGCCGGGCAGGAGCAGGACGACGATCCCGAGGACCTCCGGCCCCGTCGGGACGGCGGCGATCGCGCCGGCGGCACCGGAGCCGACGACACCCGTCCCGACGGCCGTCGCCGTCAGGATCGCGATGCCGAGGAGCAGCGCGAGGACGTTGGTCGGACCCCGGCCCTGCGGGCGCAGCAGGCGCAGGCCGTTGCCGACGAAGAGGAGTCCCAGCACGACCGAGAGGACCTGCGGGAGCACGAGCACGTCCACCCCGACCGCCGACAGCACGGCCCAGAGGGTGCCGAGGAGCAGGACCCCGATCCGCCATCGGCGCGGGTCGGCACGCGCGAGGTGGACCGCGAGGCCCAGGAGCGCCACGACGAGGAGGAGGTCGAGGGCCGGGCGCATGCGACGAGCATGCCCTCCCGGAGGCCTCGTCGCGAAACCGGCTGGTGGCCGGGGCGTCCCGGCCGGTCAGTCTCCCGACTGCACGAGACAGCCGGGGGCCGGCGCCCCTGCGGCCGGGAAGGCCCGGGCCAGCGCGTCGGCGATGCGCTTGCCGCGCTCGGTGTAGCCCCGCGTCGTGAAGTGGATCCCGTCGTCGACGAACCACGACCGGTGCACCTCGGTGCGCCAGTCGTAGACGCGCATGGTCGGGTAGCGGCTGCACGCGTCGAGCAGGGCCGCGTTCCACTTCTCCATCTCACGGTCGGCGTAGGGCCCCGAGGTGTCGGTGGTGCGCACCGTCAGCCACAGCACCGGGTGGTTGCCGATCGGCCGCATCAGCAGGTCGATCCGGTGGGCGAGCGGCACGACACCCCCGACGTACTGGTTCGCGACCTCGTTGGTGCCCATCGCGAGGACCCAGCACCCGGCGTACCCCTGCGTGGTCCGTGACGTCACGGCGCTCTCGGCGTTCGGCTGCCCCCGGAACGTCTCGACGATCGAGCGCGCGCCGAGGATGTCCGGCACGAAGCTCGTGACCCCGACGCGGGCGTACTGGGCGGGCAGCCGCGTCGACGCACGGGGTTGGTATGCCGGGTCGACGAGACCGACGGACGTCGAGTCCCCGATGTGGACGAGGGACGTGCACGACGTCCGCGCCGGAGGGTGCGAGGGCGGCGCGGTCGGTGACGTCGGTGACGTCGGGGACGGCGTTGAGGTCGGGGACGGCGGTGACGCGGGTGGGGACGTCGAGGTCGCGGCGGTCGTCGGCGGCGCGGGCGGGTCGCCCGGGTCGAGCGCCCGGTCGTCCGCCCGTCCCCCGCCGACGAGCGCGGCGGCGCTGAGCGAGGTGACGGAGACGAGGGCCAGGGCGATCGTGCCGGCGGCGACGGCCGGCATCGACGGCACGGCGCGCGGCAGGTCGCCGGGTCGCGGCCGTCGCGGGCGGAGGGCGCGCCGGAAGCCGCGCCGTCGGATCGGGTCCTCGACGAGGTTCCACGACAGCGTCGCGAGCAGCAGCGTCAGCCCGAGCTGGAGCGCGCCCCTGAGCCCGTGATGCCCGCGCAGCACGTCCGGGCCGGTCAGGGCGACGACGGGCAGGTGCCAGAGGTAGATCCCGTACGACCGCTCGCCGACCCAGCGCAGGGGCCGGACCCCGAGCAGGCGGCCGAGTCGTGACCGCGGGTGCGACACGACCGCGACGAGGCCGGCCGTGGCGAGGGACAGCAGCAGCAGTCCGCCGCGGTAGAGCGACAGCGAGTACTCGTCCGTGAGCGTCATGAGGGCGAGGACGACGACGAGACAGCCGACGCCGACGCCGTCGAGAGCCCGACGGTCCTTTCGGTCGGACAGTGGTGGCAGTGAGCCGCGGCGCCAGACGAGGGCCACGGCAGCGCCGACGAGGAGTCCTCCGGCCCGCGCGTCGGTGCCCTCGTAGGCCCGCGTGTTGTCGAAGCCCGGCACGGCGAGGAGCCAGAGGAGCACGAACGACGCGAGGGCGAGCACGGTCGTCAGCGTCGCCACGCCACGCAGCCGACCCCGCACGACGACGAGGAGTCCGAGCATGAGCACGGGCCAGACGACGTAGAACTGCTCCTCGACGGCGAGGGACCAGAGGTGGTCGAAGGGTCCCGGCCCGCTGAACCGCTGGAAGTAGGACTCGCCGTCCGAGATCGTCTTCCAGTTGCTCACGTAGAGCAGGGCGGCCACGGACTCGGCCAGGCGCTCACCCGCGGCGTCGGGGTGGGTGACGACGGACACGAACGACACGACGACGAGCAGCACGACGACGGCCGGAAGCAGCCGACGGGCCCGGTGCACGTAGAAGCGGCTGAGTCCGACGGTCCGCGTACGTTCCCACCCGGCGACGAGGACGCCCGTGATGAGGAAGCCGCTGAGCGTGAAGAAGACCCCGACCCCGAGCAGCCCTCCGCCAAGGGCCGGCACACCGAGGTGGTAGCCGACGACAGCCGCCACCGCGAGGGCACGCACTCCGTCGAGCCCCGGCACGTAGGCGGTCGGGCGTTCTGTCGGTCTGGGCATCGGGTCCGCCAGAGGTCGCCGGGATGCCGAGGACCCCGGATGCCAGCAGGCTAGGTCGCACCGCCTCGCGGGTGGTCGACGTGCGCGGCGAACGCGGTTCGGGCGATTCCGGGAGAACGGTGCACCGAGGATGTGACGCCCACGAGCCCGACGAAAGGCGCATTTCCCGTCGAATCGACAGGATTCACGGGGATCTTCGCCCCCACAGGGCACCCCGCGTCCCGTAGCGTGTCCTACTGGAAGGGCCGGGATTGACTGCCACTCCACCCCTCCCTCACGGCTTGGCAGTCAGGTGGGGTCCGGCCCTTCCACCTCCCAGGCGTCAGCCGGAGTCAGCGTGCTCGCGAGCACCCGGTGAGGACCCGAGCGATCTGCGCCTTCTCCGCCGCGGTGACCCAGAGGCGGTAGCGCGACTTCACGGCGACCTGACGCGCGACGTAGGTGCAGCGGTAGGCCTTGTTCGGAGGCAGCCACGACGCGGCGTCCGCGTCACGCTTGGCGCTGTTCGTCGGGCCGTCGACGGCGAGCAGGTTGAGCGGGTCGTTTGCGAGCGTCCTGCGCTCGGTCGCCGTCAGCTGCTGCGCACCCGTGACCCAGGCATCGCCGAGGGCAACGACGTGGTCGATCTGCACCTTCGCCGACGTGGCGCGTCCCCGGACGAAGGTGATGCTGCGCCCGGTGTAGGGATCCGCGAGCGTGCCTGAGACGACGACACATCCGTGTGTGCCGGGCTTCAACCGTTCGGCGACGAGGTCGCGGCGCAGCACGTCGTTGCGGGTGTCGCAGCCGTTGTGTCCGAGGCTCACGTCGACGTCGTCGCTCCAGGCGGGGCCGAACGCGTCCCGGTCGTAGCCGGTCTTGGGGGCCCGGCCCTTGACCGGGAGGCCGTCGAGCGTCGTGAGCGCCGCGCGCGCTAGCGCGGGTGTCAGGGGCGGGACGGGGGACGGCCCGGAGCTCGCGGTGGCTCCGCCTGCCGCACTGCCGGGCACGACGCGGGTCGGGGCGTGCGGAAGGCCGGCGCCGGGCGACGACAGCGGCAGGCCGCAGCCGGCCAGCGCCACGCCCGCCGCGACGAGAACAGCCAGGAGCGGGGGCAAGGAGCGAGCAGGCACGATCGGCAACCCTGCCACACAATGGAATTGGGAGGCATACGGCTCGCCGAGACGGCTGGCCCCCGGTGTCGGCGTCACCGCGCCGGCTGGCTAGAGTCTGCCGTCGTGCGATCGGTGACCCGCGGTGCTCGGTAGGACTCATGCCCTGTCCGGGGCGGTGGCCGTGCTCGCCCTGACGCCGTTGCTGCGTGACCACGGCGTCCCCGTCGAGGCCTGGGCGGTCCCGGTCGCAGCCGTGACCGCGGCGGGCGCCGCAGTGCTCCCGGACATCGACCACGCGCACGCGACACCGGCACGCTCCCTCGGGCCGCTGACGGCCGGAATCGCCTGGTGCGTGGGACTGGTCAGTGGCGGGCACCGCAACGGCACCCACTCGCTCCTCGGCTTGGCGGCCTTCACCGCACTCGCGGCCTACCTGACGAACGTCGGCGGCCTGCCCCTCGGTCTGTTCCTGTCGTTCCTCTTCGCCCTCGCGGCGGCGGCCCTGCGCGTCACGATGGTCCGGGCGACGGTGGGCCACACCCTGCTCTGCCTGCTGATGGGCGCGATGCTGACTCGTGGCGCCGTGCTCGACTCCTTCCCCGTCGACGTCGTGCCGTGGGCGGTCGCGGTCGGGGTGGTGGTCCACCTCCTCGGCGACATGGCCACGGTGCAGGGCTGCCCGCTCTTCTGGCCGGTGCACGGACACCGCTACAACTACCTGGCCCTGAGCACCGACCACGCCGTCGAGCGCTACGTCGTCGGGCCGGCTCTCACCGTGGCGGCGGCCTGGCTCGTCGTGACGATGGCCGGCGGCGTGGACGTCATCGGTCCTGCACTCCGGACGACCTGGCGCACCGTCCAGCTCGCCGTCCCCGGCTGAGGCGCCCAGCTGACGCGCCGGCCTCGGGTGTGGCCGAGCGCGTCGGCCACACCCGACGCGTCACTGGCAGCAGGCGTTGTAGCGGCGGTCCATCCAGAACTGGGTGGGCACCGGATTCACGAGCGTCGTGTCGCTGCTGAAGGTCGCCGCGGTCTGGCGCCCGGGGCGCATCTCGACGTGGGTGTGCGTGGCAGGGGCGCCGCGAGCCGCCTCGTCGCCGATCTTCTGGCCCTTCGAGATCGACTGTCCCACCGCGAAGCCCAACGGGTTGAGGTGGAGGTAGACGACGGTCTTGTCGTAGGTGGCGTTGTAGACCGCGAGCGTGGACAGCGCATCCGTCGCGTCGCTGCCCTCGGTCACCCGGGTCACGGTGCCGCCGAGGACGGCGAAGACGTCGGCGCCGGACTGGTAGGCGACGTCGATGCCCTCGTGTCGCCCCGGGGTGTTGAGGTAGCCGTCGAACCACGCCGTCACGCGAGCACCCGCCGAGTGGTAGACGCCGTACTCGAAGGCGTCGTTGGTGGCGACGCCGACGATGTGGCCGGCATTCTCGTTCTTCAGCTCCGGACGCAGGTCTGCCATGACGCCCGGGTCGACCGAGTCGATGGCCCCGGAGTAGCCGCTCCGGTAGAAGACCGTCGCCACGGCGGCCTCCCGGTTCCAGACCGACGCGGCGTTGTTCTTGACGCACTGCCCCTGGCCGTTGCCCGCCGAGACGAAGGTGACGCACCCGGACCCGGTGCCGTAGTCGGACTGGCTGTTCGCGAGGTCGACGAGCGACCCGCCGTTGCCGGAGTTGTAGTAGAGGCAGAACTCGCCCGTCTCGCAGACGCCGTTGCGCGCCGTGGCGGCCTGCGCGGCGGGTGCCGAAGCCACAACGGCCCCGGCGAGCGCGGCCGCGACGGCGGCCGGCGCGATCGTCTTCTTCATGGTGTCCCCTGTCGTCGTGGGGCCATGGGCCCCCGGGCCGTCGGGCGGTCGCCCGGCTTTCGTCCCGGATCCGACGCTAGGACAGCCGCTCCCGGCCGGCGCGCCGGAAAGCGGGGAGCACTCCCCATCGGCGTGCAGTCGGCAGACCGGGACCGGTCAGCGGCGCGCGATCGTCACCGTGCGGACGCCGTGCAGGTGCAGGTCGGTGCGGTGGAGCAGACCGTGGGGGCCGTCGTCGTCGAGCAGGGCCTCGAGCGTGCGGAGGTCCTCGGCGTCCAGCCGGTCGGTGAGGCCGTGCGCGAGCCGGTCGAACCAGGCCCGGGCGTAGCGGCCGGCGAGCGGATGGTCCGGCGAGCGCTCGTCGATGACGACGTCGTGCTCGTCGACCACCGTCCAGCCGGCCTCGCGGAGCACCTCGTCCCAGGACGCGCCGATGGAGGGCAGCACCTCGGCGTGCACGGCGGAGAGCACGCCGAGCGCCCGGCCCTCGAAACCGGGACGGCCGAGACCGAGGTCGTCGGGCAGGAAGCGCAGCGGCTCGTCGAACTCGGCCACGGCGACCAGACCCCCGTCGCGGGTGATCCGACGAAGGTCGGAGAGAGCGCGGTTCGGGTCCGCGAGGTGGTGCAGCGACATCGAGGCCCAGGTGAGATCGATCGGGTCCAGGTCGGGCCATCCGGCGTCGAGGTCGGCCACCACGGTGCGGACGCGGTCGCCCACGCCGGCGGCCCGCGCCTTGGCGTCGACACGCACGAGGGCGAGCTCTGAGACGTCCACGGCGACGACCTCGGCGTCGGGCAGCCGTCGGGCCAGTCCGAGCGTGCCGGTGCCGGTGCCGGCACCGAGGTCGACGACCCGGGCGGGCGCGCCCTGCTCGTCGGCCGGCGACGACACCAGGGCCGCGGTGATGCAGTCGAGCGCCGCGTCCCAGTAGGTCCGGAGCACGTCGCCGTCGAGGTCGAGCAGGTCGGCGCCCTCGGCCTCGGACGCCAGGTCGTCGTGCCTGTGGCCGTCGTGGTCACCGTGTCCGTGGTGGGCGGGGGCGTCTCCGTGCTGTGCGTGCGACATACGTGTCACGGTAGGACACCGTTGCGCACACGGCATACGATCTTGCCGATGACGCAAGAACTCGACCTCGACGCAGTGATCCGCGCCCGCATCCGCGGCCTCCGCGTCGCCCGCGGGTGGTCCCTCGACGCCCTCGCCGGCCGGTGCGGCCTCAGCCCGTCGACGCTGAGCCGGATCGAGACGGGCCACCGCCGGATCGCCATCGACCAGCTCGGTCCGATCGCCCGCGCGCTCGGCACGACCATCGACGAGCTCGTCGACCTCGCGAGCGACGACGACGTCGTCATCCACCCGCGCCGGGACACGACCCAGGGGCGCACGACGTGGTTGCTGACGCGTGAGGACGAGCCGCACGGTCTGGTCGTGGCCAAGATGCGGATCACGGCCACGCGCCACAGCGGCCGGCTCGGCGTGCACCCGGGTCACGAGTGGTTCACCGTGCTGTCGGGGACGGCTCGGCTGCACCTCGGCGAGCGCGTCGTGCTCGTCGAGGAGGGCCAGTCGGCGCAGTTCTCGACGATGGTCCCGCACGCCATCACCGCCGACGACGAGCCGGTCGAGGTCATCCTCGTGCTCGACCGGGACGGACGCCGCGCGCACCTCGACGTCGCTGCGGGCGAGGCGCCCGCGTAGCCCTCAGGACTGGGTGCGCAGGTACCGCCCGAAGTGGGGCACCGTGAAGGCGATGAGGCCGCGCTCGCCGGAGTAGATGAGGCCCTTCTTGATGAGGGCGTCGCGCGCCGGCGACAGCGACTGCGGCTTGCGCCCCAGCACCTCCGCCACGGCGGACGTCGGCACGGCCTCGCGCTCGGTCACCCCGTCGCGGACGTATGCCGTCTCGACCGCGATCGTTGCGTCGCTCCCCTCCGCGTCCCCCTCCCCTGCGGGCGGGTTGACGAGGGCCGCGTCGGCCATGGCCCGGAGGTACTCGCGCTCGGCCGGCGTCGCCCGCTCGAAGCGTGAGCCGAAGAAGCCGACGGCGAGCTCGGACTCGGCCTCGGGCACCGCGACCCGGATGTCCTGGGCGGTCACGGGTGAGGAGGGCGCGACATCCCACACGACCTTGCCGTAGGCCTGGATGAAGTACGGGTAGCCGGCCGTCACGGCATACATCTCGTCGAGCGCCTCGGGCGTGAACTCGCACCCTTCCTCGGTGGCCGGGCCGACGAGGGCGCGGTCGGCGGAGTCGCGAGGCAGCCGGTCGATGCGCGAGTAGCGGAAGAGCCTCTCGGAGTAGGACTTCGAGGCCGAGAGCACCGCGGGCAGGTGGGGCAGGCCGGCACCGACGACGATGACGGGCAGACCCGACTGCGAGATCTCGTGGCACGCCGCGCAGAGCGCCGACACGTCGTCCGGGTCGAGGTCCTGCATCTCGTCGATGAAGACGGCGACGCCCTTGCCGACGTCGGCGGCGAGGCCACCGATGTCGGTGAAGAGCTCGACGAGGTCGATCTCGATGTCGCCCGAGTCGGCGCGGCCGGTGACGGCCGGGACATCGATGCCCGGCTGCCACTTGTCACGCAGCTTCGCGCCCGTCGGGGCGTCACGCAGCGCGAAGGCCTTGATGATGCCGAGCACGTGGTCGACGTCCTCGCCGCGCGGGTGACCGAGCTCGCGCACGGCCTGGTGCGCGGCCGCGGCAAGCGGTCGCCGCAGCCGCTGGTCGGGGCGGGCCTCGAACTTGCCCGTGCCCCAGTCGGCCCGCACGGCCGAGCTGCGCAGGGCGTTGAGCAGGACGGTCTTGCCGACGCCGCGCAGGCCGGTGAGGACGATCGAGCGCTCGGAGCGTCCGCGGGCGATGCGCTCGAGCACGACGTCGAAGGTGCGCAGCTGCTCGTCACGGCCGGCGAGCTCGGGCGGGCGCTGGCCCGCCCCCGGGGCGTACGGGTTCGTGATCGGGTCCACGATCGGAGGCTATACGCATCTCTACCGAAAACCTGAGACATCCCGATCGACCCTGATCGGCGCGTCGTCCGAACGCCGGGGCGGAGCGCGAGGCCGACACCGACTCCATGGATACCGAAGTCATTTGATTCGGATTCCACTGAATTCAGGCATGAAAAAGCGCCGTTCCGCACGGTCAGGGGTGGTCATGCGGAACGGCGCGTTGCGACTATAACGCGCTCTGGGGCGAAACGGTCAACTGATCGAAGAGATTTCAAAAACTTCGTCGGGGTGCGCGATCGCGTCCTGCTCGGCGACGAGGAGCATCTCGTCCGAGCCGCTCGCGTGGGTGCGCTCGAGCACGGCATACATCGTCGCCGCGGTGCGGCGCAGGGCCACTTCCGGGCCGTCCGTCAGGTAGTGCGCGAGGAACACCGCAGCGGTCACGTCACCACCGCCGCGCACCGTCATCGGCAGCATCGGGGTCGTCACGACCCAGGCGTCGTCGGCGGTGACGCACGCCATCTGGATCGAGCCCTCAGGCGTGTCGGAGGTCAGCGCGCTCGTCACGAGGACGACGCTCGGCCCCTGCGCGACGAGCTCGCGCGCCGCGGCGACGAGGTCGGCCTGCGTCGACACCGGGCGACCGACGAGGAACTCGAGCTCGAACAGGTTGGGCGTGACGATGTCGGCCTTCGGCACGACGTGGTCGCGCATGTACTCGGGGATGCCCTCGCGCACGAAGAAGCCGCGGCCGACGTCGCCCATGACCGGGTCGCAGCAGTAGACCGCGGCGGGGTTGGCCGCCTTGACCCGCGCGACGGCGTCGAGGACGACCTCGCCGACCGCCTCGGCGCCCTGGTAGCCGGAGAGCACCGCGTCGATGGCCGGGAAGGCCCCCCGCTCCTCGACGCCGTCGATGACGGCCGCGACGTCGGCGGGCGCGATGAGCGGGCCTCGCGTCGAGCCGTAGCCGGTGTGGTTGGAGAAGGTGACCGTGAGCACGGGATAGACCTCGTGCCCGAGCCGCTGGAGCGGGAAGACCGCGGCCGAGTTGCCGGCGTGACCGTAGGCGACGTGGGACTGGATCGACAGGATCTTCACGGCCTCCACCCTAGCCGCTTGTCTTGACGATCTATTTCTAGTGATACTAGAACTATGTTGTGGCAGGTGGACCCCACGTCGAGCACGGCGTTGCACGTGCAGGTGGCCGCCTGCGTCCGACGCGAGATGGCCTCCGGACGCCTCGCGAAGGGCGACCGCCTGCCCTCGGCCAAGGAGGTCGCCGGCGTGCTCGACGTCAACCTCCACACGGTGCTCCGCGCCTACCAGTCCCTCCGGGACGAGGGGCTCATCGACCTGCGCCGCGGCCGCGGGGCCGTCGTCAGCACCTCCGACCCCGGAGGTGACGCGCGGCTGCGCACCCTCGTCGCCGAGCTCGTCGCCGAGGCTCGGCTCGTCGGCGCCACCCCGGCCGACCTCACCCGACTCATCGAGAGCGAGTTCCAGCGATGACCACCGACCGCCGCCCGACCCACGCCCTGGTCGCGAGCGCCGTGCTGGCTCCCGTCGTGGCCGCGGTCGGCACCGGGCTGGCGTATGCCGTCCGCGACCTGGTGCCGGACCCCGTGGCCGTCCACTGGGGCCTGGACGGCGAGCCGGACCGCTGGCAGCCCTTCGGGGCGGCCGTCGTCACCGCGGCCGTCATCACGACGGTGATGCCACTGGCCCTCGTCGGCCTCGGCGCGCTCATGCACCGCTCCGCCCGGGGTCCGCTCGCCGCCGTCGCCGGTGGCCTCGCCGTGTTCCTCGGCGGCGTGCTCTTCGGTGGCCTCCTCGCGCAGCGGCCGGGACAGGTCCCGCAGGCGTTCCCGCCGCAGTGGGCCGTCCCGACACTCGTGCTGACCGCCCTCGTCGCCGTCGGGCTCTGGCGCTGGGGACGCACGACGCCACCCGAGGTCACCGGTGCCCGCGCGCCCCTGCCCGCCGACGAGCCTCGGCTCGACGTCACACCGACGACCCGGCTCGCGTGGACGGGGCGGGCGAGCCTGCGCGTGGGCCCGACGGCGGCGCTCGCGGTCGTCGTCGCGCTACCGCTCGTCTGGGTGGCGCTCGCCGGGTTCGCCTGGGTCTGGCTGCTGGCGCTCGCCCTCGGGGCTCTCCTCGCTCTCACTCTCTCGGCGCGCGTCACGGTCGACGCCTCCGGCCTGCGGGTCTCGAGCGCCGGGCTCTCGTGGTCCCGCGTGCCGCTCGAGCGGGTGGCGTCGGCCGGGACGACGACCGTCTCCCCGTTGCGCGAGTTCGGCGGCTGGGGCTGGCGGATCGGCGTCGACGGCCGGCGTGGCTACGTCACCCGCGCCGGCGAGGCCCTCGTCGTGCACCGCGTCGGCGAGCCCGACGTCGTCGTCACGGTCGACGACGCCGACGAGGCCGCCGCCGTGCTCAACACCCTCGCCGCACGCGTGGGATGACGAGGTCCCGTGTCAGGATGGACGGCATGAGCATCCCCACGACGACCGTGTCCGAGCTGCCCGACGACGCCGTCCTCGTCGACGTCCGCGAGGCCGACGAGTGGGCCGCCGGCCACGCCCCCAACGCCATCCACATCCCCCTCGCGGAGCTGCCGGCACGTATCGACGAGCTGCCCGAGACCGACGACACCGTCGCCATCGTCTGCCGGATGGGCGGCCGGTCGGCCCGCGCTGTCCAGTGGCTCGTGCACCAGGGCTACGACGTCGCCAACGTCGAGGGCGGGATGCTCGAGTGGGAGCGGGCCGGCAAGCAGCTCAGCGCGGACGGCGACCCCACCATCATCTGACTCGGGGCGATTCGTCCGGTTCACACCCGCACGCGTCTTCTCCGTGTAACGCTGTCGCTCCTGACGGGTCTCACCAGTGACCGACCCGCCGAGCCAGGAGCACCCGGACCATGGACGACCGTCGACCCGATCCCACGCAGGACACCTGGTCGCAGTGGCTGCCCGACCTCGAGTCGCCGGACGCCACGGCCTCGAGCGCCCCGAGCGCGCCGAGCGCGCCGAGCGCGCCGATCTCACCGGTGATGCCGCCGCCCGTCCCGCTGCCGCCGCCCGCAGGCCGGGTCGACCCGCTGCCGTATGCCTCCACCCCCATCGCCGAGTGGGTGGGCCCCCGCAGCGGCCAGGCCCCGCCACCGCCGACCCGCCTCGGCTGGGCGATCCTGTGCACGATCTGCTGCTTCACGCCCTTCGGGATCGTCGCGATCATCAAGTCCACCCAGGTCAACGCGAAGTGGGCCCTCGGCGACTGGGACGGGGCGCGGGCCGCCTCACGGTCGGTCAAGACGTGGTGCCTGGCCGCCGCCGCGGCCTGGCCCGGATCCTTCATGCTCTTCAGCTGCCTGGGCATCGCGAACGGCGGCCACGTCTCGATCCACCTCTGACCCGTCAGGCGACCGGGATCGTCGACGGTGGGGTGCAGACGAGCTCGTCGCCCTGCGGCGCCGCGGAGGCCGCCTCGAGGACGCCGCCGCCGACCGCGGACGGTCGGGCCTGCCCGGCACGATCGGAGACCTGGACGCAGAACTGCCACTGCTTGACGGCCGGGTCGACCGGGGTCCGCGGGGCCTCGAAGGAGTCACCCGGCACGTCGAGCGTCGGCGGCGACACGGCATACGCCTTCCCGGTGATGCTGGCACCGGGCGCGATCGTGTGGCCGCCCATGACGGGCGCCGCCGCGAAGCGGACGTTCGGGCCGGGAGCGAAACCCTGCTTGCTGAGGCGGAGGACGCCGGACTCCTCGTAGACCCACGCGTGCTTGGCATCGACGTCCATGGGCAGCGTCGCGCTGCCGAGGTCGGCGGGCACGACGTCGTAGGCGAGGACGGGCTTCGTGCCCGTGTTGGTCAGCGTGTAGTCGACGACGAGGCCGGGACTCGCCGCGATGCCGGCACCCGTCGCGCCCACCTCGGGCCCTCCCGGCGCCATCGTCGCCTCGAGGCGCACGTCGCCCGACGTCGCCGTCTCGGCGCCCGCGCCGGCGTCGACCGTCGAGCCGGCCGTGGCCGACGGACCGTCGCCACCGGCGGGCGTGGCGGCCCCGGGTGACGGCGTCGCCTGCCCGCAGGCACTCGTGACGAGCACGGATCCGAGGGCGAGCGCGACGAATGCTCGACCGGGACGAACCGGGTGGAGGGGACCGCGCAGGACGTGGTGGGTCAACGGCTTCATGACGATGAAGACAACCACGAGACCGGAAGCGTTGCATTCCGGACGAATCCGCGCCGGGCCGTCATGCCTGACGGGACGTGCTCACTTGAGCAGCTTGGACATCCGTCGGTCGGCGAGCGGCTTGCCGCCGGTCTGGCAGGTGGCGCAGTACTGCAGCGACGTGTCGGCGAACGACACCTCGCGGACGACGTCGCCGCACTCCGGGCACAGCTGGCCGGTGCGCGCGTGGACCCGCATGCCCGCGCGCTTGGCGTCCTTGAGCTCCTTGGCCGGCTTGCCCGACGCCGTCGTGACCGCGCTCTTCAGCGTGTCGCGCAGGGCGGCATACAACCGGTCGACCACCTCGGGGGCGAGCGTGCCCGCGATGGCGAACGGGCTGATCTTGGCGACGTGGAGGATCTCGTCGGAGTAGGCGTTGCCGACGCCGGCGATGAACTCCTGGTCGCGCAGCAGTCCCTTGATCTGCGTGCGCCGGCCCTCGAGCATCGAGCGGAACTGCTCGAGCGTGAAGTCGTCGGCCATCGGGTCGGGACCGAGGCGCGCGATGCCGGGCACCTGGGCCGGGTCGGTGACGATGTAGGCCGCGAGCGACTTCTTCGTGCCGGCCTCGGTCAGGTCGAAACCGGAGCCGTCGGACAACCGCACCCGGAGCGCGATCGGTGACTTGCCCGGTCGCAGGACGGTCATCGGCAGCTGGTCGGACCAGCGCAGCCAGCCGGCCCGCGCGAGGTGGAAGACGAGGTGGGTGCCGTCGGCGTCGATGTCGAGGAACTTGCCGTGGCGGTGGACGCCGTCGATGGGTGCGCCCTCGAGCGCCTGCGGTGGCGGGTTGAACGTCTTGAGCACGCTGAACGAGGCGAGCTCGACCTTCGTGACGGCAAGGCCGTCCGTCCGCTCGGCGAGGAAGTCGACGAGCGCCTGCACCTCCGGCAGCTCAGGCATGGCCCCAGTCTGTCACCCGGAGCCGACGGAACGGCCCGGACGCGAGGGCTGCTCGTCGGCCGCGACGACCTCGCCGACCTTGCCGGCGCCCTCGAGGACGCGGAGCATCCCGTGCCCGTCCGCAGCCGAGAACGTCGGCACGGACCGCGACGCCCAGGGACGGATGGGCGAGTCGATCTTCATCGGGTTGGAGAGCACCTGCTCGGTCGGCGACAGGTGCCGGATGCAGATGGCGTCGACGCGGTCGGGGCGCGCCTCGGCGAAGTCGGCGTAGATCTGGGGGTCGTGCTGGCCGTCGTCGCCGACGAGCAGCCACGTGATCTCGGGGAAGTCGCGGGCGAGGCGGTCGAGGCAGGTGCGCTTGTGCGCCTGTCCGCTGCGGAACCACCCGGTGTTGGTGGGCCCCCAGTCGGTGAGCATGAGCGGACCGAGCGGGAAGCCGTTCTCGACGAGGAAGCGGTTGAGGGTGGCGGCGGCGTTCCAGGCGCCGGTCGACACGTAGACGATGGGCGCGCCCGGGTGCGCCGAGAGGATGCGGCGGTACATCGGCGCCATGCCCGACACCGCGTGACGCGCCTTGCCCCTGCGGACGAAGGTGTTGAACGCCGCGATCATCGGGCGGGGCAGCATCGTCGTGATGACGGTGTCGTCGATGTCGCTGACGATGCCGTGCGTCACGCCGTCGGCGACGATGAAGACGTCTGCCGCGACGGGGTCGGTGCCCTGCACCTCGACGACCACCTGCTGCCAGCCCGGGGCGAGGCCGTGGTCGCGGGCGACGATGTCGACGTGTCCGCCGCGGTCGGACCGGCCGTAGACCTCACGGTCACCGGCGGTGACCTTGACCGGGACGCCCGTCGCGGGCGAGGTGATGAAGGCGCGCCAACCCCGGTCGTAGTGGGCCGGGCTGAGGGCACCGGTCGCGTCCTGCCTGGCCTCCGGACCCTCGACGTCCTCACGGCCCTTGCGCCCGAGGAGGATCCGCGCATAGACACGGACGAAGGAGGACGAGCCGTAGCCCACGTGGGTGATGACCCGGTTGCCCCAGCCGCGGCTGCGGAGCACGCGCTCGACCTGCTCGTGGACGGCGTCCTCCACGATGGCGGCCGCGTGCGGTCGGGACATGGCCACAACCTACCCGGCGGGGGTGTCGGGCGAGCAGAGGGAGCGCGGCGGGCGCGCGGCGGGCGCGCGGCGGCCGGGTGCCAACAGGTGGACCCCGGCGGGCGCCGGGTCGACGCGGCGGGTTTGATGGACGCCGTGCACCCCATTGCCGAAGTCCTCAGCAAGGCCGCAGGCGGCGACTTCCCGACCGTCGACGGCGCGTGGCAGCGCGTCGAGCCGTGGCGGCCCGGCGTCGAGGGCGTCGTCGCCTTCACCGGGCACGCCTACCTCGCCGTCGACGACGACGTCTCGGACGGCACCCTGGACTCCTTGAGCCCGGACGGCTTCGGCGGCGCGAGCAACCCGCGCCTCGTCTCGCGCCTGGCCGGCACCGGCTGGATCGACGCCCTCGACCTCATCCTCGTGGCCCGCGGAGCCGGCGGCGAGCCCGCGCTCGTGCCGCGCAGCGACCTGCGCAACCACCCCCGCGCCCAGCACGCGACCTCCGTGCGCAGCGACGTCACGACCTTCGGGTATGCCGCCCCCGACGACCACACGCTCGTGACCCTCTCGACGGGGCTGGGCGGACTGCCCGAGGTGGGCCTCGAGACCGATCCGTCCAAGGACCACGTCGGGACCGACGTCGTCCGCGACGCCCTGACCCTCATCGACGAGGGCGACGTCGTCGTCGCGGCCTGCGCGCCCGGCAACGCCCGCGCCCTGCGCGCGTTCCTCGCGGCCGGCTTCGAGCCGGTGGCGTCCGTGCAGCTCTGGCGCCCCGAGCGCTGACCCCGACCGCTGACCTTTGTGGCGCTCGAGCACGCCGACGATTGGCGGATGTCGGTCAGTCATGATCGGATCTGCGCGTGGACACCGGCGTTGGCGTGGGCAGTGAGGCACACCGTCGGCCTGCGCGTGCCCACCTGTGGCCGGTCCTCCCTCTCGCGGCGGCGGCCTGGTGGGTCGGCGGCGCGCTGCCCTGGATCCTCGACGGGCTCGGCGCGCGCTCACCACGAAACTGGCCCTACGACGTCGCCACGGGGTCGGCGACCGACGGCTACATCAGCCTCCTGCCGTTCATCACGGCGCGCCTCGGGCTGCTCCTGACGATCACGCTCGTCGGCGGCGGCCTCGCGGCCCTCGCGACGCTCTGGGTGCGTCCCCGCGCCGGGCGACGGCTCCGGGTGGCCGTGCTCGCCACCCTGGGGGCCCTCACGTCCGGCGCCTACACGATCGCCCAGTCGGCGGGGGCCACCCGCCAGCTCGGCAGCGACTTCGACCGCGACGACCGCGTCATCGTCGGCGTCCTCGCCGTCGCGGTCCTCGGCACCGTCCTCGGTCTCGTGCTCGGGCTCCTCGTCGCCCTCGGCGGCCCGGTGCTGCGAGCCCTGGCCGCCGCCCCGCTCGCCGTGGCTCTCGGCAGCTGGGTCAGCGCCGTCGTCGTCGCCCTGCTCGGCCTCCAGCGGTCGCTGGGCCTGCTGCAGTGGAGCTCCGTCGTCGTGGGCGTGGCCGCGGGTCTCGCCCTGGCCGGCCTGGGTCTGCGCCCGGCCCGACGCCTCGTCGCGTGGCTCGCGGTGCTCGTCCTGCTCTCCGTCTGCGCCGCCGGCCAGACCGCCTTCTCCTACCTCGCGTCCTACCTGCGGCCGCGCTCGGGACTGCCCAACGGGCTGCGCGACCACGTCGAGGCGAGCCGCGACGTCTTCCTCGCCGCTCTGTCGCCCGCCAACCAGGCCTGGGGCGTTCACCTCGTCGCGCTCGTCGTCGGCCTGCTCGGGTCGCTCGTGCTGTGGCGCCGGCCGCGCACGCCGCCCCGCGGCGGCGCACGCCAGGCACCCGGCCAGGCCGCCCGGCACACGCCCGCTCCTGCAGACGATCGTCACGCCGGCGCCACGACCTCATGACACGGCGGCCGCGGCCCGGCACGTACCGTGGAGCCATGCTCAGGGGATCTCGTGCCAGGACTCTCGTCGCCGTGTCGCTCTCGGGGGTGCTCGTCGGCACGCTCGGCGCCGGCTGCTCCCTCTTCGACTCGCCGCCGAAGCCCGACGACACCGCTCGTGCCCTCGCCTCGGGGCTGGCGAGCGGTGACCTCGGCGCGGTCACCTTCAAGAACACGACGCCCGCTAAGGCGACCGCCTTCGTCAAGGCCGCCTACAAGGACCTAGGCACGCTGCGTCCGCAGGTGGCCCTCAGCGAGATGAGCCACACCGAGGGCTCCGACCACGCCACGGCCACGCTCTTCAGCCGCTGGGACGTCTCGACGTCCCCGACCGACTGGACCTACGAGACGCAGGTCGACCTGAGTCTCGTCGACGACCAGTGGCGGGTGTCCTGGACGCCCGGCGTCGTCGCGCCCCAGCTCACCTCCGACGAGACCCTCGACCTCGCCCGCAAGTGGCCTCGGCGGGCCGACATCGTCGACTCCTCGGGCGGCAAGATCATGACCGAGCGCGAGGTCGCCGCCGTCGGCATCGACAAGACGAAGGTGTCGGGCGCCGAGGCGACTGCCGCGGCGAAGAAGCTCGCCGCCCTCATCGAGATCGATCCCGCCCGCTTCGCGGCGAAGGTCGAGGCAGCCGGCTCCAAGGCCTTCGTCGAGGGCGTCACCCTGCGAGCCACCGACCCGATCATCGAGGAGCGGGGCACCGCGATCGAGAAGGTCACGGGTGCGCTCACCGTCCCGGCCCTGCAGGTGCTCGGCCCGAGCCGCACGTGGGCCGCCCCGATCCTCGGCACGGTCGGCGAGGCCACGGCCGAGCAGATCAAGGCCTCGAAGGACGCCCTCGAGGCCGGCGACACCGTCGGCAAGAACGGCCTCGAGTACCGCTACGACGCCCGGCTACGAGGCACGCCCGGCCTGGCGGTCCACGCCGTCAAGCGCGGCGCCGACGGCAGCGCCCTCGACAAGCGCGAGCTCTTCGCCGAGCAGTCGACCGAGGGCGAGCCGTTGACGATCACCCTCGACCCCAAGGCCCAGTCCGCGGCCGAGTCGGCGCTCGCCAAGCAGACGAAGCACCCGACCGCGCTCGTCGCCGTCCGCGTGTCGACCGGTGAGGTGCTCGCCGCGGCCGTCGGGCCTGCCGCTGCCGGCACGACCCTCGCCCTGGCCGGCAAGGAGGCGCCGGGCTCGACGTTCAAGATCGTCAGCTCGCTCGCCAACGTGCGCAAGGGCGCCACGGCCGACGCGTTGCTGCCGTGCACCGAGACGCTCACCGTCAACGGCCGCCGGTTCAGCAACTACACGACTTACCCCAAGGACAAGCTCGGCGACATCCCGATGCGGACCGCCCTCGCCTACTCGTGCAACACGGCCTTCATCAGCCAGCACGAGAAGGTGAGCCAGGACGACCTCGTGTCCGCCGCGCAGTCGCTCGGCATGGGCGAGAAGCTCGACCTGCCCTTCACCGGCTTCCTCGGCTCGGTGCCGACGACCGACGACGTCGTCGAGCACGCGGCGTCGTTCATCGGGCAGGGGCGCGTCGAGGCGTCACCGCTGACGATGGCGATCGTCGTCGCGTCGGTCATGAAGGGCCAGACGGTGCGCCCGCAGCTCGTGGCCGGCGCCCCCGCCCTGCCCAAGCCCGCGACGCCCCTCGACCCCACCGAGGCGGGTGTGCTGCGTCAGGAGATGCGTGACGTCGTCACCGAGGGGTCAGGCAAGGTCCTGGGTCCGCTCGGCGTCGAGTACGCCAAGACCGGCACCGCCGAGTTCGGCACGAAGAGCCCGCCCGACACCCACGTGTGGATGGTCGCCGGCCGCGGGGACATCGCGATCGCGGCCTACAACGAGGTCGGGGACAACGGCGTGACGGGCGCCGCGCCCTTCATCGTCAGCTTCCTCAAGGCGTACGACCTCCGCTGAGCCCCCGCCCCCTGACCGTCGAGAGGCCACTTCGTGCCGGTCACGGGCAGTCGAAAGGCCACTTCTCGTGACGAGAAGTGGCCTTTCGACGTCGATGAGGCGACAGATTCTGGCCCCTCGACGGTTGGGTGGTGCCGCTGGCTACTGGGCCGTGACGACGTCCACGTCGGCCGCGCGCACGTAGGCGAAGCGGTGGCCGAGGGAGATCTGGTAGTAGCGGTCCTGACCGACGACGTCGACGTGGTCGTTCGGGGTCCCCAGCGAGAACGTCGAGGCACGGTAGTAGTTCGTCGGCACCGTGAGGTCACCGACGGCATACCGCTGGCCCGCCGCGAAGGAGTACTGCAGCGGCGCGAGCGCCTGGACCGGGATCCCCGCCGGGTAGGCCGACGCCTCGGGGTAGGCCCGCCCGTAGACGGGGGCCTTGGCCAGACCGGCCTTGGGCACGACGTAGGAGCCCTTGACCGGGACGGCCGTCGGGTCGGACGCCGGGTTGAGGAACCAGCCCTTGACGCCGTTGAACCAGATGGCCGTCCAGTCACCGCTGCGCTCGGCCACGGCGAAGGTCAGACCGGTCTGGGCCCGGGCCCCGATGTCGGACACGTTCGTCGTCGACGCCGCGCCGTTGGACTTGCGGCCGATGTCGTTGACGAGCGGCGCCGTCTCGGACGGCTGGGTGTGCAGGTAGACGAAGTTGGTGCCCTGCGCGCGGCAGGCGACGCCCGCCGTCGTGCAGCCGGTCACCGGCTGGATGTTGTCCTCGAAGCCGGGGAGGATCCGCACGAGGTCCTGGGCCGCACCGGACTGGTGGGCCGAGAGCGGCGCCCCGAGGAGCTGGAAGTAGTGCTCCCAGTTCCAGTAGGGGCCCGGGTCCCAGTGCATGCCGGCGACGTTGCCCGGGGTCACACCCGGGATCTGGTCGTGGCCGAAGACGTGCTGCATGTCGAGCGGGATGTCGTACGTCGTGGCGAGGTAGCGCACGAGCCGCGCGGACGAGCGGTACATCGGCTCGCTGAACCACTCGGCGCCCTGGGGCGCGAAGCCCTCGTGCTCGAGGCCGATCGAGTGGCTGTTGACGTACCAGTTGCCCGCGTGCCAGCCGACGTCCTGCGGCGTGAGGTGCTGGGCGATGTGGCCGTCGGAGCTGCGCAGGCTGTACTGCCACGACACGTAGGTAGGGTCGCTCACCAGCTTGAGGGTCGTGTCGTAGGTCGCCTCGGTGTCGTGGATGACGATGTTGGTGATCTTCGGCGAGCGCGGACGCTGGGCGAGGTCGTGGTTGCCGTAGTCACCGGCGCCCGGGCCGTACTGCTCGTACGGTGCGGGGACCCACTCGCAGTCGAGCCCGGGCGGGCAGTCGACGGGGCCGCCGTTGGGCTTCTTGAGCAGCCCGAGGCGGTCGACCTGCGCCGTGTCCGCCCTGACGGCCGACGGCAGCAGCGAGACCTCCTTGCCGTCGACGGTGCGGCGCGAGGCGCCGGACGCGATGACGGAGTAGGTGTCGTCGGCGAAGGCCGCCGCGACGTCCTCCTGGGCCGAGCCCGAGGCGTCGGCGACGGCGGCGTACCACTGGCCCGCGTCGGTGGACTGTCCCATGGGCAGCCCGAGGCGCTTCTGCGTGGCGGCGAGCAGGGCCGCACCGCCGCGGATGTTGGCGACCTCGTCGGTGCGCAGTGCGTCCTCGGCGAGGCCGGTCAGCTCCGCGGCGCGGCCGAGCGTGTCGGCCACGGGTGCGGCCTCCGGAGCGGACGGCTCCCCGAGGCCCTTCGCGTCGGCGCGGGTGCCGAGGTCGGCGTCGACGAGGTGCATCGGGCCGTAGCCGCCGGACGTGCTGTGCCCGGGGTTGAAGTCCCAGCGGGTCTGGGCGTACGACACCGCCTCGAGGACCGTGCGCGGCACGCCGTACTCCGCCGAGGCCGCGGCGAAGGCCCGCTCCCGGCTGGCGGGGTCGCTGCCCGAGGCCGAGGCCGACGGGTCCGCAGCCTGCGCGGCCGGGCTCGTCAGAGCCAGGCCGGCGGCGACGGCCGCGACGGCGCCGAGCGCTGCGACCGACCGCCGCGTCCTGCGGCTTCCCGGAGTTCGGTGTGGTGTGGAGATGGGTATCACTCGATGTCCCTTTCATGTCCCTGGTGACCGCAGGACGCCGACCGCCGACGTGGGTCCGTCGGTGCCCGCCTCCGTGCGAATGGGTGCGTCCGGCCCCGAGCCCGACACACACCTCTGACACCGAGCATTCCCGCGCACCCCGAGGCCCGCCACTTGAAACCGTCACCCAAGCGTTGTCCCGATTCCACCGCGTCGGGCGTGCATCGTCCGCCGCGAGGGGCCACCATGGACGTCATGGGGCGCGCAGGCCTGTGCGTGGGGATGGCCGTCGCAGCACTCTTCGTCGGGGGCTGCGGGTCAGCCACGCCTGAGGACGGGTCGACGGGTGAGGTGACCTCGTCGGCCTCGGCGCCCACGTCGTCGACGACCTCGGCGCTGCGCTTCGGCGCCGCCGGTGAGGACGCGCTCGGGTCGTCGTACGGCCCCACGTTCCCGCTGACGTTGCGGCGCACCGGTGGCATCGCCGGCTTCGACGACCAGATCGTGCTCGAGGCCAACGGTCGGGTCCGCGTCGAGACCCGCTCGGTCCACGGTCGCGTGTGCACGCTCAGCGCCCCGCAGCAGCGCCAGCTCGTCACCCTCCTCGCGACGCTCCGCCTCGGCCCCTCGACGGCCCCGCCGCCGACCGACGGGTCCACCGTGCTCGACCCCGACGCCGTCCCCGAGAGCGACCCGATCACGATCTCGGTCACCGACCACCAGGCCCGCGCCGTCGACCTCAGCGACCCGTCGCTCGGTGAGATCTCCGGCCTCGTCGGCATCCTCGTCAGCGACGTCACCCTCTCGGCGCCCTCGACGACCCGCTGCACGACGCCGACCACCGCTGCGCCGGGGACGCCGACCACCGCGCCCGCCTCCTGAGCGTCCGCGCGGGCAGGAGCCCCCGCCGCACGCAGGAGGTCGGTATGCCGCGGGGCTGACCCGGCGGCATACCGACCTCTGTGGTGCGTGTCCATCTGGGCAGCTCACGCGGCCCGGAGTGCTCGGTCCGTCAGAAGTTCGTCGCGACGTCGTCGACGACGAAGCTCGTCTGGAGCGAGGAGTCCTCGGTGTCAGCGAACTTCAGCGTGACGTTCGTGCCCTTGTAGGCCGTGAGGTCGATCGTCTTCTGGACGTAGGACGCCTTCGGCGTGGACAGGTTGGAGTAGCTCTGCTTCGTCACGCCGTTGATCTGGACGGTGGCCGTGTCGTAGGCGCTCGTCGTCGTGGTCTCGGCCGTGTCGATGCGGATCCAGTAGGTCAGCGCCGGAGCGGTGGCCGTGGCCGGGACGGCGAAGGTCTGCGACTCGTTCTCCGAGCCGGCCGTGCCGTTGCCGCCGAGCCACAGCTTGTACGAGCCACCGTGGGCCGGACGGCCCGTGTTGTTCGTGATCGGGCCCGTCGTGCCGGTCCATCCGGTCTGGCCGGACTCGAAGCCGCCGTTCGTCAGGGCAGCGCCGCCGCCACCGCCACCACCGGTGCCGCAGGTCTCGGTGCTGGCCGGAGCCGAGATGGCGCCCATGGCCTTGTCGACCGCGGTGCACTCGGCCGAGCCGACGCCGTAGAGGTCCTTGGCCGCCTTGATGACGCCGGTGCGGGCCGCCGCGTAGTTGCTGCTCGAGGTGAGGTACGTCGACAGCGTGCGGTACCAGATCTTCTCGACCTTGAGGTGGCCGATGCCGGTCACCGTCGAGGCGTTGCAGGTGGTGCTGTTGTAGCTCACACCGTTGATCGTCTTGGCACCCGAACCCTCGGAGGCCAGGTAGTACCAGTGGTTCAGCGGGCCGGACGAGTAGTGCGGGTCGAGGCCGCCGAGGGAGCTGCTCCAGCAGTCCTTCGAGCCGCCGTCCTTGCTCGGCTTGTCCATGTAGCGCAGCGGCGTGCCGTTGCCGTTGATGTTGATCTCTTCGCCGATGAGGTAGTCGGGGGTGTCGCTCGGGTTGTTGGTGTACCACTCGACACCCGTGCCGAAGATGTCCGACGTCGCCTCGTTGAGGCCGCCCGCGTCGCCGGTGTAGGCGAGGCCCGCGGTGTTCTCGGTGACGCCGTGGCTCATCTCGTGGCCGGCGACGTCGAGCTCGACGAGCGGGGCCGCGTTGCCCGCGCCGTCGCCGTAGGTCATCTGCGTGCCGTCCCAGAAGGCGTTGACGTAGTTCTGGCCGTAGTGGACGCGGCTGCGGGCGCCCGTGCCGTTGTTCCAGATGCCGGCGCGGCCGAGCTGGGTGTTGTAGTAGTCGTACGTCTTGCCGGCGCCGTAGTGCGCGTCGACGGCCGCCGACTGGCGGTTGCTCTGGGCGCCGTTGCCCCAGACGTCGTCGGCGTCGGTGAACGTCGTGCCGTTGCCGCTCGTGGCCTGGTTGAGGTCGGTCGTGTAGTTCCCGTGCGTGTCCTTCATCGTGTACGTCGTGCCGGCGGTCGTGGCCAGCGTGACGGAGCCGACGAAGATGCCGTTGCCGGTGCCCTGCTTGACGTCGTCCCAGCTCGTCAGGGTCTTGCCCGTCGTGGCGTCGACGATCGTGTGCAGTCGGGTCGGGGTCTGGTCGGCCTTGATGCCCTCGGTGATGACCTCGTAGGCGAGCTTGGGGCCGGTGGCCGACTGGAAGACGACGAGCTCACCGGGGGTGGCGGTCTCCTTGTTGGCCTTCGACGCGGCGAGACCAGCCTGGTGCGCCTCGCTCTTGGAGACGCTCGGGGTCATCGTCGCGGGGGTGACGTTCTTGCGGTAGTTCCACGTGACGCTCTTGACGGCACCCGAGGAGTCCTTGTGGCTGACGAAGTCGCCGCCGATGACGCGGAGGCCGTCGAGGGTCCGCTCGTAGCGGACGTGCGTCGCGCCGTTGGCGTCCTGGATGACGGACTTGACGGTGAGCTTCTCGCCCGAGGCGAGGCCGAGGGCGCTCGCGGACGATGCTGCTCGGGACTGCTCGGTCGCCTTGAGGCTCTGCGACTCGGGGGCGGGCGCCTTGTCGCGTCCTGCACCGGCCGCTGCGCCCGCCGGGATCGCCGGCGAGATGGCGAGGGCGAGGGCGAGCAGCCCTCCGGTCGCCAGCCCAGACTTCAGTCGATTCACTGGTTGCTCCTTGTCGAGATGCGGCTCGAGGGCCGCCTGGAGGGAGTTCCGCTCATCTCACGACATGAGATCGGGCCGGAACGAGCGTGACGTTGGCAGCCGCCCGGAACACGGGTCAACGGGGCTTACCAAGTCTTTGCCAAATGCCTCCGAAGTCCGGAGTAGCACTTGGCCGCAGGGGGATTCGCCGCAGGGTCCGACTTGGGCGATCTCCCAGAGTCGCCCGTCGAGGGCCTCAGCCGGCCTTCAGTCGACGCTCGGACGGTGCTCCGCGCGGCCGCGCGCGCGGCCGCGCGCACGGTCGCGCGCACGCGTCAGGTCGGCCGGTGTGTCGACGTCCAGCGCGACCCCGGAGGGGTCGTCCACCGACTGCGTGCGTATGCCGTCGGCGAGGTCGCGCATGCTCCTGCCGTAGGGGTCCCCGAGCTCGTCGAGACGCCCGTGCAGGGCGGCGACGCGCCAGGCCGAGCAGAGCCAGTTGGTGCGTCCGTCACGGTCGACCGTCACGGCGAGGTCGGCCGACCCGAGCGCCTCGAGGAGCCGGTCGACGTGGGCGGAGGTGACGAAGGGCAGGTCCGCGGCCAGCAGCACGACGGCATACGGCAGCGGGGTGGCACTCGTGGCGGCATCGGCGGCGAGGGCCTCGACGGCGGTGGACACGCCGGACACGGGACCGCCGCCGGGAACGCGCTCCCACACGACGCGTACGCCGTCGGGGACGCCCTGGCCCGGGCCGACGACGAGCGCCGGGCGGTCGCCGGCCGCGTCGAGCACGCGCGCGACGAGGGGGCGGCCGCCGACGTCGAGGACGGGTTTGTGCGAGCCCATCCGCCGGGAGGCCCCGCCCGTCAGGACGACGACGACCGGGGGCGCTTCAGGTGGGCGGGGCGGCACCCATCGGAGTCTGGCACGGAGTCTGGCAGGCTGAGGTCATGGGACGGGTCACGGTACGGCGCAAGGTCACGACGATCGACCTCGCGACCCCATCGTCGACGACGCGCCCCGACACCCTCACGGTCGAGGAGCCGCTCGAGCTGCGGGTCAACGGCTCGCCGCTCACGGTGACGATGCGCACGCCGGGGCACGACATCGAGCTCATCCACGGCTTCCTCATGTCGGAGGGGCTGATCAGGTCCGCCGACGACATCGCCCTGGCGCGCTACTGCGAGGGCGCGGTCGTCTCGGGTGAGAGCGGCTTCGACGAGAACACGTACAACGTCATCGACGTGACGCTGGCGCCGGGCGTGGCAGCGCCGGCCGCCTCGGCCACGCGCGCCTTCTTCACGAACTCGTCGTGCGGCGTCTGCGGCAAGGCCAGCATCGAGCAGCTGCGGGCGCAGTCGGCCTTCGACGTGCGCGCCGACACGACGGAGTTCGCGGCCAAGATCATCGCCGAGCTGCCCGACGCCCTGCGCGTCGAGCAGCGGTCGTTCGACAAGACGGGCGGGCTGCACGCCGCCGGCCTCTTCACCGCCGACGGCGAGCTGCTCGTCGTGCGCGAGGACGTGGGCCGGCACAACGCCGTCGACAAGGTCGTCGGATGGGCCCTGCAGAGCGGACGCGTGCCCGGCGTCGGGTGCGTGCTCGTCGTGTCGGGGCGCGCGTCGTTCGAGCTGACCCAGAAGGCGATCATGGCCGGGATCCCTTGCCTCGCAGCGGTCTCGGCGCCGTCGTCACTGGCGGTGGAGTGCGCCGAGGACGCCGGGATGAGCCTGCTCGGCTTCGTGCGCGGCACCCGCCTCAACGTGTATGCGGGCGCGCACCGGATCACGACCACCTGACCACCCTGACCACCCGAGCGACTGGAGGCCCACCCGTGGCGATCTTCGCGATCCACTACACCTACCCCGACGACGCGACCGAGATGCTGACGATCCGCCCCGAGCACCGCGAGTGGCTGAGCGGGCTCTCTGGGCTGCTCGTCGCCGGGATGTACCAGGACGGCATCGACGAGGTGAGCGAGGGCGAGCCGACCGATCAGGAGGCCGTCAACGCGGCGCTGATCGTGTGCTCGGGCGAGTCGCTCGAGGCGGTCACCGAGGCGTTCGACCAGGACCCCTACTGGCTCGGCGGCCACATTCTGCGCCGCGTCGTGCGCCGGTGGGACCCGCCGCTCGGCCCGTGGGTCGCCGACCCGACCAACTCACCCGGCTGACACCCCGCACCACTCCCCCGGGCAACACACCGTGCAGGTCGCGACACACCGGGATCGGACCCGGGTGTGTTGTGACCTGCTCGGTGTGTTGCGGGGGTGGGGGAGGGGGTCAGAGCTGTTGGGCCAGGCCGACGACGTGACCCTGCGGGTCGGCGATGAGGGCGAACGCGACGCCCGGGACCGTGACCGGATCCTGCACGACCCGGCCGCCGAGGCGGGTCGCGTCGGCGATGGAGGCGGTCATGTCGTCGACGCCGACGAAGAACGTGACGAGGTCGGCATCGCCCTGCAGCGGGCTGATCGCCGTGTAGAGCGCGCCCGGGACGCCCGTCTCGACGAAGGTGTAGCCGGGGAAGGCGCCCTCGGTGGGATAGGTCCAGCCGAACAGGTCGCCGAAGAAGGCGCGGGTGGCGTCGGGGTCGCTCGAGCGGATCTCGGCGTGGACGATGGGGTGACTCATGATGACCTCCGTGGGCTCACGATCACCGGCCGGTGACCGCTCACCTCGATGACGAACGAGCGCCCCGGAAATCGACACGCGCCCCGCTCGACCGGCCGGTCAGGTCGCCGTGACCTTGCCGGCCTCGACGTGCCAGCGCTCGTCGAGACGGACGTTCTCGAGCAGCCGGCGGTCGTGCGACACCAGCAGCAGGGCCCCGTCGTAGGAGTCGAGCGCCTCCTCGAGCTGCTCGATGGCGGGCAGGTCGAGGTGGTTCGTCGGCTCGTCGAGGACGAGAAGGTTGACGCCCCGCGCCTGGAGGAGCGCCATCGCGGCCCGGGTGCGCTCGCCGGGTGAGAGCCGACCGACGGCGCTGCCGACCTGGTCGGCCTTGAGCCCGAACTTCGCGAGCAGGGTGCGGCGGTCGGCCGGGTTGAGGTCGGGCACGGCCTCGCCGAACGCGTCCCCGAGCGGGAGGTCGTCGCGCAGACCCGTGCGCGACTGGTCGATCTCGCCGACGGCGACGCTGGCCCCGAGCGAGGCGCTCCCCTCGTCGGGGTCGACCCGCCCGAGCAGGAGCGACAGCAGGGTCGTCTTGCCGGCGCCGTTGGGCCCGGTGATGCCGATGCGCCGTCGCGCCTCGACCTGCAGCGACACCGGTCCGATGGTCCAGTCACCCCGGCGCACGACGGCCTCGTTGAGCGTCGCGACCACGGAGCTCGACCGGGGCGCCGCGGCGATGCTGAACTGGAGCACCCACTCCTTGCGCGGCTCGGCGACCTCGTCGAGCCGGGCGATCCGCGACTCCATCTGGCGCACCTTGCGGGCCTGCTTCTCGGCCGAGTCGTGCTGCGCCGAGCGCCGGATCTTGTCGTTGTCGGGGCTCTTCTTCATCGCGTTGCGCACGCCCTTGGACGACCACTCGCGCTGCGTGCGGGCCCGCGCCTCGAGGTCGGACTTCGTGCCGGCATACGCCTCGTACGCCTCGCGCGCGTGCCGACGGGCGACCTCGCGCTCCTCGAGGTAGGACTCGTAGCCGCCGTCGTGGACGGCGACGGAGTTCTGCGCGAGGTCGAGCTCGACGATGCGGGTGACGCAGCGGGCGAGGAACTCGCGGTCGTGCGAGACGAGCACGACTCCCCCGCGCTGGCCGTCGACGAAGGCCTCGAGCCGGTCGAGCCCGGCGAGGTCGAGGTCGTTGGTCGGTTCGTCGAGGAGCACGAGGTCGAAGCGGCTCAGCAGCAGCGCGGCGAGCGCCGCCCGGGCCGCCTGGCCTCCGGAGAGGGACGTCATGAGCGCGTCAGGTCCGACGTCGAGGCCCAGCTCGGCGAGCATCGGCGGGATCCGGTCGTCGAGGTCCGGCGCACCGCTGACGAGCCAGTGGTCGAGCGCGACGGCATACCTCTCGTCGGCGGTGGGGTCGTCACCGCCGAGGGTGGCAGCCGCCTCCTCCATGGCGAGGGTCGCGGCGGTGGCGCCCGTGCGGCGACCGATGTGGTCGGCGACGGTCTCGCCGGGCACGCGCTCGTGCTCCTGCGGCAACCACCCGACGAACGCGTCGGAGGGCGCGGTCGTCACGGTGCCGCCGAGCGGCTCGTCCTCGCCGGCGAGCAGGCGCAGCAGGGTCGACTTGCCGGCCCCGTTGGCGCCGACGACCCCGACGACGTCGCCGGGCGCGACCGTGAGGTCGAGGTGCTCGAAGAGGGTCCGGTGGGCGTGGCCCCCGGCGAGGTCCTTGGCCACGAGGGTCGCGCTCACGCCCACCAGCCTAGGGGCGCTCGGCCGGTGCCCCGTTCACACCGGGTGGACGGCGACGAGGTCGCCCTCGATGAGCTGGTCGACACCTTCGGGCACCTCGATGAGGCAGGTGGCCGCGGCGAGCGCCGTGAGGTGCCGGGCGTCGGGCGCGCTGACGGTGCCGTCGTCGTGGAGCACGCTCGTGACGAACTGGACGCGCCCCGTGCGGGTGCGTCGGGTCCTGCCGACGTATGCCGCCCGGCCGGGTCGCGTGGGCGGCACCCCGTGGCGTCGGTCGAGCGCCGGACGGACGAGCACGTGGAAGGCCACGAACGCGCCGATCGGCGTCCCCGGCAGGCAGACGACCGGCGTGGACCCGTAGCGGCCGAGCCCCTGCGGGCCGCCGGGCTGCATCGCGAGGTGGACGAAGTCGAACGTCGGGAGCGGCTCGCAGACCTGTCGCACGACCTCGTAGGCGCCGGCGCTGACGCCCCCGGTCGTGACGACGAGATCGACGTCGGGGTCGGCGTCGAGCGCGTCGAGCCTGGCCCGCAGGTCGTCGGGCTCGTCGGAGCACACCTCGACACGGCGCACGTCGCAGCCCGCGGCCTCGGCGAGCGCGGCGACCATGTCGGAGTTCGACTCGTGGATGCCGCCGGCGCCGGGGTCGGCCTCGGGCGGCGCGAGCTCGGCGCCGGTCGCGATGACCGCCACCCTCGTCGGCACGTGGACCTCGACCTTCGTGCACCCGGCCGAACGACCCAGCGCGATGAGCGCCGCCGTCACGGCCGTGCCGGCGGTCGCGATGACCGACCCAGCCGCCACGTCCTCGCCGCGGGGACGGATGTGCCGGCCCGGTGCGGGATCGAGGTCGACGGTGACGTGCTCGGGCGCGGGGCCGGTGGGGCTAGCGTCGGTGCGCTCGACGGGGACGACGGCGACCGTGCCCTGCGGCACCCGCGCGCCCGTCATGACCCGGGCCGCCTCACCGGGGGCCAGCACGAAGTCGGGTGCCGACCCGGCGGGCACGTCCCCGACGACGGGATAGGCGCGCTGGTCCGGCGAACCCGGGCACACGGCATACCCGTCCATGGCCGAGGCGTCGAAGCGCGGCAGGTCGTCGGCCGCGACGAGGTCGGCGGCGAGGCGGCGTCCGGCGGCGTGGCGGTCGAGCGTCACCTGCTCGAGGGACCCGTCGCCGAGCAGCCGCTCGACGGCGGACCGGTGATCTGCGACGGAGACGTGACCCACGCGCGCCAGTCTGACGCATCGGGCGCCGGTACGTTGAGCCGCATGGCGACCGCTGACGGCTTCAGGCTCGACGGGCTGCTGCTCGGCGTCGCGACCGCGGCCACGCAGATCGAGGGCGGGGACGTCGAGAGCAGCTGGACCGACTGGGCCGACCGCCCGGGCACCATCGCCGACGGCTCGACGCCACGGCGCGCCACCGACCACTGGCGGCGCTGGCGCGAGGACACCGGGCTGATGGCCTCGCTCGGGGTGCAGGTCTACCGAATGAGCGTCGAGTGGGCGCGCCTCGAGCCGCTCCCGGGCGTGTGGGACGACGCGGCGTTCGCCCGCTACCGAGAGGAGCTGGAGCTTTTGCGCGACAAGGGGATCCGCCCCCTCGTGACGCTGCACCACTTCAGCCACCCGCTGTGGTTCGAGCGCGACGGCGGATGGCTCGCGCCCGGCGCCCTGTGGGTGTGGGAGCGCTTCGTCGCCGAGGTCGTGACGCGGCTGGGCGACCTCGTCGCGGAGTGGGTGACGATCAACGAGCCGAACGTCTACGTCAGCGGCGCGCACGTCTTCGGCGACTTCCCGCCGGGCCACCGGAGCCTGCGCGAGGGGATGCGGGTCTACGGCGTGCTCGCGGCCGCGCACATCCGGGCGTACGCCCTCATCCACGCGCTGCGGCCCGGCTCCGACACGATGGTCGGGGTCGCCCACCACCTGCGGCCCTTCCGGCCGGGCAACCCCCGCAACCCCTGGCACCGCGCGCTGACACCCGTCATGCGCCACCTCTTCCAGGACGCGATCGTGCGGGCGATGACGACCGGGGAGTTCGCGCCGCCGCTGCGCCGACCGGACGGGATCACGCCCGGGCGCTACGCCGACTTCTTCGGGCTCAACTACTACTCCCGGACCACGGTGACGCGCTTCGACGACGGCACGCCGCCGGGCGTCCCGGTCAACGACCTCGGCTGGGAGGTGCATGCCGCCGGGCTCGGCGAGACGGCCCGGTGGGCGTGGGAGACCTACCGCCTTCCCGTCTGGGTCACCGAGAACGGCACGTGTGACGCCGCCGACGCCTTCCGGTCGCGCTACCTCTGGGAGCACCTGTCGGTCCTGAGCGACGTTCGGGCCCAAGGGGTTCCGGTCGACCGCTACTACCACTGGTGCTTCGTCGACAACTGGGAGTGGAACGAGGGCGAGGGCCCGCGGTTCGGCCTCGTGGCCCTCGACTACGACACGCAGGAGCGCACGGTGCGCGACTCGGGGCGACTCTTCGCCGAGGTCGCCCGTGAGGGCGGAGCGACGGCCGACATGCACGCGAGATACGTTGCGGGACAGACTTATCCGGTCAGCAGCGCCGGGGCCCATCACCGTTGAGGTGATCTCGCACAGACGGCGGCGCGGGCGCGACGACGAGAGTACCGTCGAAGGGGTCGGACCTTCCCGAGGAGGCTGCCATGCGTCTCATCCCTCTCTGTGACGCGAGCTGGGTCTATGACCTCATCCACGAGGTCGAGCCCTCGGCCGGGCGTGACGGACGCGTCTACGGCCAGGGCACCGGCACCCTGACGGGCCGGCTGTCGGGCACGGCGTCGTGGTCGAACTTCCCGCGCATCCGGGAGGGCTGGGCCTCACCGGAGGCCAGGGGCGTCATCCACGTCGACGACGGGGTCGTGCTCTTCACCCTGACCGGCCTGTCGTCGCTGACGGACGGTCGCGGCGTCCACGTCCTCACCTTCCAGGCCGAGGCACCGTCGCACCGGTGGCTCGACGACGTCATCGCCGTGGGCGAGGGCACCATCGACGTCGAGCACTCCCGGCTCCAGATGCGCTACTACGAGTGCCAGGTCGAGCTGCCGCTGCGCGACGCGACGGAGCCCTGAGCAGCCCGAACACGGGAACGCCGCCACGCCCCTCGGCGGGACGCGGCGGCGCCCGGGCAGGCCTTTCCGCTCACCCCTCCGGAGCGGAGCAGGTGCCCTTGTCCCACGTGAAGCTCGAACCGGGTGACCAGTGGCTGACGATCTGCACCTTGACGTTCCCGCCGGAGGTGACGTCGTGCAGGACCCAGTGCTCGGTGTCGGTGAAGACGAGCGGCGCGCCCCCGGCAGACACCTTTCCGCCGAACCACGAGGCCCCCGAGACCGTGTAGCGGTCACCGTTCGACCCCTGCAGCGTGACGCCGCTCGTGTGGACGGTCCCGGTCTCGTGGAAGACCCCACGAGCGTCGACGTTCCAGTGGTCGACCATGTCGACGGTGCCGCTCGTCGCGGTGATGTCGCCCGTCGGGGCGCTGCACTCGAAGACGGCACCCACCGCGGGGAACGACGAGTGCTCGGTCCCCCCGCTCGCCGGTGCCGCGAAGGCGGCTCCTGATGCCAGTCCGATCGTGCCCAGTGCGGTGATGCCGGCCACGACGGCACGGCTGCGCAGTGAACGCATGACTTCCCCTTTTCCCTGTTGAAGCCGGCGCAGGGCCCCCGAGGTCGCCGGGCGACGCCGTTTCGGCGCCACTCTCCACGGTGCTCCGAAGCACGTCTCCAGAGACGAAAAGGCCGCAACTGTCAGGAAACTCGGAGGATCACGTCCCAGCCTGAGACCGTCCTGCACGCATACCGGGACATTCCCGGTGCTGCGTGGCCGGGCCGCGTACGGCGGTCGTGAGCGCCCGTCCCGGGTGTCAGCACTCGATGACGTTGACGGCGAGACCGCCGCGCGCGGTCTCCTTGTACTTCACCTTCATGTCGCGACCGGTCTCACGCATCGTCTTGACGACCTTGTCGAGCGAGACGACGTGCGAGCCGTCGCCGCGCAACGCGGTGCGGGCCGCGGTGATGGCCTTGACCGAGGCGATGGCATTGCGCTCGATGCACGGGATCTGCACGAGGCCGCCGACGGGGTCGCAGGTCAGGCCGAGGTTGTGCTCCATACCGATCTCGGCGGCGTTCTCGACCTGCTCGGGCGTGCCGCCCATGACGGCGGCCATCGCGGCGGCCGCCATCGAGCAGGCCGAGCCGACCTCGCCCTGGCAGCCGACCTCGGCACCGGAGATCGAGGCGGTCTCCTTGTAGATGACGCCGATCGCGCCGGCGGTGAGCAGGAAGCGGACGATGCCGTCGCGGTCGGCGCCGTTGACGAAGTTCGCGTAGTAGTGGAGCACCGCGGGGATGATGCCGGCCGCGCCGTTGGTCGGGGCGGTGACGACGCGGCCACCCGACGCGTTCTCCTCGTTGACGGCGAGCGCGTAGAGGGTGATCCAGTCCATGCCGCGCAGCGGGTCGTCGCTGTTGGCCTCGAGCGAGAGGCGGCGGGCCAGCTCCGGAGCGCGGCGACGCACGCGCAGACCGCCGGGCAGCACGCCCTCGGTGGCGATGCCGTTGCGCACGCACTCCTTCATGACGCGCCAGATCTCGAGGAGGCCGTCGCGGACCTCCTGCTCCGTGCGCCACGACAGCTCGTTCTCGAGCATGATGCGGGCGATCGACTTGCCCGTCTCCTTGCAGTGGGCGAGCAGCTCGTCACCGGTGCGGAAGGGGTGCGCGACCGGCGTCGAGTCCTCGACGATCTTCGTCGACCCGTCGGCGTCCTCGCCGACGACGAAGCCGCCGCCGACCGAGTAGTACGTGTGCTCGGCGACGGTCGCGCCGTCGGCGTCGAGCGCCGTGAACGTCATGCCGTTGGGGTGCAGCGGGAGGGTCTTGCGGCGGTGCAGCGTGAGGTCCTCGAGCTCGATGAAGTCGATCTCGTGCTCGCCGAGCAGGCGGAGGCGCTTGGTCGCGCGGATCTCGGCGAGGCGGCCCTCGACGGCCCGCGGGTCGCACAGCTCGGGCCGCTCGCCCGTCAGGCCGAGGAGGACGGCCTTGTCGCTGCCGTGCCCGTGCCCGGTGGCCCCGAGCGAGCCGAAGAGCTGCGAGCGCACCCGGGCGACCCGGTCGATGACTCCTTCGTCGCGCAGCCGCTCCGCGAAGAGGGCGGCGGCCCGCATCGGACCGACGGTGTGCGAGCTCGACGGCCCGATGCCGACCGAGAAGAGATCGAAAACGCTGAGCGCCATGGAGTCCTGACTTCGTGTCGTCGTTGACGGCTGCCGCCCGGGGTGGTGGGCGATCCGCTCGAGCCTACGTCCCGGGGGCACCCCCACGCACATGCGTGGATCCGCTCCCCCGGCGCAGGGCGGACGGGCGGCTCCCAGCGCTGACACCTACAGTCGAGGAGTGCCCCAGGTCAGTGCCGATGTCCACGTCCCGCTCCCGCCGTCCGTCGCCCGGGCGCTGGCCGCGTCCGTGGGTGAGCCGGCCCTCCGACTGCCCCCGCACGTGACCCCCGAGCCCCTCACCTGGCGCTTCGACGCCGAGAGAGACGGCACGCTCGTCGTGCTGACGCTGGCGTATGCCGTCGACCCGGGTTGGGTGCGCTCGATCACCCACGAGGTCACCCAGTGGTCGCTCGCCAGGCAGCTGCGCACCCACCTCGCGACCCTCACGGATGCCGGTGGCGACCCGGTGCGGGTCGAGCGCGCCCGCTCGAGCGCGGGCGAGGACTGAGGTGCAGCAGCCGCGCTGGGTCGACGCCGCCGCCGTGCGCCGGAGCCTCTCCCCCGACCGCGCCCGCAGGCTCATCCGTCGCGAGCTCGCTGACGGCCTCGACCCGGCGTCGGACCCGGCAAGGCTCGTCGCCGACGTCGGTGACGGCCGCGGGCAGCTGCTCGTCATGCCGTCGACGAACGGCCGCGTGGCCGGGGTCAAGGTGCTCACCGTCGCACCGGGCAACCCGGCGCGCGGGCTCGACCGCATCCAGGCGGTCTACGTCCTCATGGACGCCGACACCCTGGCCCCGTCGGTGCTCGTCGACGGCACGGCCGTCACGTCGCTGCGCACCCCGGCGGTGTCCGCCGTCGCGATCGACGCGCTCGCCCCGGAGGAGGTCGAGTCGGCCGTCATCTTCGGCAGCGGGCCTCAGGCACTCGGTCACGCGGAGGCGCTGCTCGCCATCCGGCACACGACCTCGGTGACCGTCGTCGGTCGCCGGGAGGACGCGGCCCGTGCGACCGCGCAACGGATCTCGGGGCTGGCCTCGACGCACCCGCTCACGACGCGTGGGCTCACCGTCGACGACCCGCAGGTCGAGGCAGCCGTGCGCGAGGCGCAGGTCGTCGTGACGGCGACGTCGGCGGCGACCCCGGTGCTCGGCGACGACTGGGTCGCGGACGGCGCGTGCGTCGTGGCCATCGGGTCGCACGAGCCGCACCGGCGCGAGCTCGGGTCGGCGCTGCTCGGGCGCTCGCTCGTCGTCGTCGAGGACATAGGCACGGCGCACCGCGAGGCGGGCGACGTCATCCTCGCCGCCGCGCAGGGCGCCCTCGACTGGGCCGACGTGCACACGCTCGCCGACCTCGTGCACGGCCGGGTCGAGCGGACGACCGACCGGCCCAACGTCTTCAAGAGCGTCGGCATGGCGTGGCAGGACCTCGTCATCGCCGAGCACCTCGCCCGCGCCTGACACCAGTGAGCCGGCAGTCACAGTCGAGTGAGCCCCCAGTCACAGTCGAGTGAGTAGGCAGTCACATGCGACGCGGACAAGTGGGACGGGGCGCTCACTCGAGTGGGACGGGGTGCTCACTCGAGTGGGATGGGCGTGGGTCAGGGGCTTGCTACGACGTCGTCGATCGGCTGGAAGCCGTCGTTGAAGGGCAGGATGCGGCGGGCCGTCGTGTCGGGGTGCTCGACGACGGCGCGGATGACGTGGGCGACGTTGTCGCGCGAGACCTTGCCGGCCTCGACGCCCGCACCGGTCTCGATGTGACCCGTGGCCGCGTCGGTGGTCAGGCCGCTCGGGCGCAGGATCGTCCACGCGAGGTCGGTGCCCTGGAGGTGCTCGTCGGCCGCGGCCTTGGCCTCGGCGTACGCGTAGAAGCTGTTGTCCTCGGGGACGCCATGGTCGGGCCCGGCACCGAAGTAGGACACCATGACGTAGCGCCCGACGCCGGCCTGCGCCGCGGCGTCCATCGAGCGGATCGCGGCGTCGCGGTCGACGGCATACGTCCGCTCGGGGCTGCCGCCACCGGCGCCCGCCGACCACACGACGACGTCGCTGCCGCGCACGAGGTCGGCGATCTGCTCGGTCGTGGCGTGCTCGACGTCGAGCAGGGCTGCCGAGGCGCCGGTCGCCTCGACGTCGGCCACGTGGTCGGGGTTGCGCACGACGGAGGTGACGTCGTGGCCGTCGGAGACGAGCAGCGGGGCGGCGAGCAGCGCGACCTTGCCGTGGCCGCCGATGAGGATGACGCGGGACATGACTCTCCTGGGGGTCGGGGACGGGGGTCTCGTCAGGTCCAACGCCACCGGACCCCTTAGGTATGCCGCAGGCCCGGTCGGGAGCGCGACCGGGCCTGCTGCACGTGCTGGGGTCAGTCGCCCCGGTGGCCGATGAGCCAACCGATGACGACCCCGATGGCGGCAGCCGCTGCGTAACCGGCATACCGCTGGACCAGCACGGGCATCACTGCCGAACCGAGGTCGAGGGGTGCGTCCTCCTCGACGGAGGCCGGGACCCGGCGCGGGGCCGGCGGACGGTGCGCCGCTGCAGGCGCCGTCGTGACCGGCGCGGCCGTCGTGGAGCCGACGCCGGCACCGACTCCGGCACCGACCCGGGCCCCCGTGTCGGCCGCGAGTGCGTCCGACGCCGTCTCGACGAAGCCGCCGGAGGAGGGTGCGCCGGCAGCAGCAGCAGGCGCCGCCTCCGGTGCCGCCTCGGGACCGGTCAGCTGCTTCTCGATGCACGCGACGAACGCATTGAGCAGCTTGTCGGACACGTCCTGCATGACGCCGCGGCCGAACTGCGCCGGCTTGCCCGTGACCGCGAGGTCGGTGACGACGTCGGCGCGGGTGCCGTCGCCGTCGGGGCTCAGGGTGATCGTCACGGTGGCGCCGGCCGTGCCGTTGCCCCGCTTGTCCTTGCCCTTGGCCTCGATGACGGCGTGGTGCGCCGCGTCGTCGCGCTCGACGAACGAGCCCGACCCGGAGTAGACGAGCGCGATCGGCCCGAGCTTGACCTTGACCGTGCCGGAGAAGCCGTCGTCGGTCACCTCCGTCACGGTCGCCCCGGGGAAACAGCTGCCGACGCGCTCGAGGTCCATGAAGAGGGCCCAGGCGTCGTCGACCGAGGTCGGCACGGTGAAGGAGTGCGTCAGGTCCATCCGGGCATCACGCTCCTGCCGCGGCGAGGACCGCACGCCGCGTCAGCACCGTGGCGAGGTGCTTGCGGTAGTCGGCGTCGCCGTTGAGGTCCGACGGCGGGTTGGTGCCGTCGGTGACGGAGGCGACGGCCGCGCGGACGGCCTCGTCGGTCGCCGGCTGCCCGACGAGGGCCTCCTCGACGGAGCGCGCCCGCAGCGGGGTCGAGCCCATGTTGGTCAGGCCGACGCGGGCCTCGGCGATCGAGCCGCCCTCGCTCCGCACCGTGGCCGCGACGCCGACGATCGACCACTGGTGGCTGACGCGGACGAACTTCTCGTAGTGCGCGCCCCAGCCCGTGTGCTTCGGGATGCGGATCTGCGTCAGCAGCTCGCCCTCACCGACCGCTGTCGCGAAGAGGTCCTCGAAGAAGTCCTCCGCCGCGACGGTGCGGGTCGAGCCGTCCGCGCCCGCGATGACGAGCTCGGCGCCCAGCGCGAGCGCCGGCGCACCGACGTCACCGGCCGGGTCGGCGTGCACGAGCGCGCCGCCGATGGTGCCGCGGTGGCGGATCTGCGGGTCGGCGACGGTCGCGATCGCCTTGGACAGCAGGGCCGCGTGGGTCGTGACGGCCTCGGAGGCGAGCACGGCGGCATACGTCGTCATGGCTCCGATGACGAGGTGGTCACCGTCCTCGGAGACGCCCTGGAGCTCGGGGATGCGGCCGAGGTCGATGACGACCCCGGGTGCGTTCAGCCGCATGCGCAGGATCGGCAGCAGGGACTGGCCGCCGGCCAGCACCTTGGCGTCGTCACCGTGCTCGGCGAGCGCTGCAACGGCGTCCGCCACCGACGTCGGTGCGAGGTAGTCGAACTGTGCGGGGATCATGCCTGGCTCCCTTCGGCCGCGGCGCCGGGATCCTGGTTGGGCACGCCCTCGTCGAAGTGCGGCTGCGCGTCGCGCTCGCCCTCGCCGGGCACCGAACGGCCCTTCTGGATCGCCTTCCACACCCGCTCGGGCGTGCACGGCATGAGGATGTCGTTGACACCGAACGAGCGCACGGCGTCGACGATGGCGTTGACGACGGCCGGGGTCGAGGCGATGCAGCCCGCCTCGCCGACACCCTTGGTGCCGAGCGAGTTGTACGTCGACGGCGAGTAGGTGTGGTCGGTGATGAAGCTGATCGTGTCGGCCGACGTCGGCAGGGTGTAGTCGACGAACGAGCCGGTGACGAGGGTGCCCTGGTCGTCGTACTCCGCCCCCTCCCAGAGGGCCTGGGCGATGCCCTGGACGAGGCCACCGTGGACCTGCCCCTCGACGATGAGCGGGTTGATGATGTTGCCGATGTCGTCGACGCAGACGTACTTGCGCATCGTCGAGGCCCCGGTCTCGGTGTCGACCTCCATCGCGCACAGGTGGGTGCCGTGCGGGAAGGAGAAGTTGTCGGGGTCGAAGGTGGCGTCGGCGTCGATCGACGGCTCCATCCCGTCGGGCAGGTTGTGGCCGGTCCACGTCGCGAGCGCCACCTCGGGCATCGAGATGCCCTTGTCGGTGCCCTTGACGCCGAACGTCCCGGCCGAGAACTCGATGTCGTCGACGCTCGCCTCGAGGAGGTGGGCCGCGACGACCTTGGCCTTCTCGATGACCTTGTCGGCGGCCCGGACGACGGCCTCGGCTCCGACGACGAGCGAGCGCGAGCCATAGGTGTCCATGCCCTTGGGTGCGATCTGCGTGTCGCCGTGGAGCACCTCGACGTTCTCGAACGGCACGCCGAGCTTGTCGGCGACGATCTGGCTCCACGCCGTCTCGTGGCCCTGGCCGTGCGGCGAGACGCCGGTGATGACCTCGACCGTGCCGGTGGCGAGCATCCGGATGCTGGCGCTCTCCCAGCCGCCGGCGCCGTAGTTGAGCGCGCCGAGGATGCGGGACGGCGCGAGGCCGCACATCTCGGTGAACGTCGAGATGCCGATGCCGAGCTGGACCGGGTCGTTGCTCTCGCGGCGCTGCTTCTGCTCCGCGCGCAGCTCGTCGTAGCCGAAGAGCTCCTTGGCCTTGGCCGTGGCCGCCTCGTAGTTGCCCGAGTCGTACGTCATGCCCGCCACCGTGGTGAACGGGAACTCGTCGTGGGTGATCCAGTTCTTCTCGCGGATCTCGAGCGGGTCGACCCCGACCTCGGCCGCGAGCTCGTCCATGAGCCGCTCGATGGCATACGTCGCCTCGGGCCGGCCGGCGCCGCGGTAGGCGTCGACCCACGTCTTGTTCGTGTAGTAGTTCGTCAGGTTGAACTGGTACGACGCGAACTTGTAGATCGAGTTGAACATCCACGCGCCGAGGACCGGCACGCCGCCACCGACGAGCGCGGCATACGCCCCGAGGTCGGCCATGAGCTCGACCTTGAGGCCGGTGACGCGGCCGTCCTTCTCGGCGGCAAGCGTCAGCTTCTGCCACTGGTCACGGCCGTGGTGGCCCGAGACCATCGTCTCGGAGCGGGTCTCGGTGTACTTGACGGCCTTGCTGAGCTTCCGCGCGACGGCGAGCGTCGCGAACTCCTCCGGGGTCGTCTGCAGCTTGCCGCCGAAACCGCCGCCGACGTCGGGGGCGATGACGCGGATCTTCGACTCGGGCAGGCCCGTCGTGGCGGCGATGCAGAAACGCAGCACGTGCGGCACCTGCGTGGACGACCACATCGTCACCTGCTCGCCGGTCGGGTCGACGACGGTCGAGCGCGGCTCCATGAAGGCGGGGATGAGCCGCTGCTGGCGGTACTCGCGCTCGATGAGGATGCCGCCCTCGCGGGCCGTGGCGATGGCCTCCTCGATGTCGCCGCCGGAGCCCTGTCCGGCCGAGTCGAGCTGCCACGTGGCGCTCGTGTTGGTGCCGAGGCTGGGGTGGGCGAGCACCTCGTCCTTCGCGGCCTCCTTGAGGTCGAGGACCGCGGGCAGCTCGTCGTAGTCGACGTCGACGAGCTCGGCGGCGTCGCGGGCCTCGGCCGCCGTGCGGGCGGCGACGACGGCGACGATCTCACCGGCGTGCGCGACGTGCGAGACGGCGACGGGCAGGTGGTCGGGGCTCTTCTGCTCGGCGGAGACGGGCCAGGCGGTGATGTTGACGCCCTGGATGTCCTTGAGGTCCTCGCCGGTGAAGACGGCGACGACGCCGGACGATCCCTTGGCCTCGGAGGTGTCGATCGCGCTGATCGTGGCGTGGGCGAAGGGGCTGCGCACCATGGCGAGGTGCAGCATGCCGGGGAGCTGGATGTTGTCGGTCCACCGGGTGCGTCCGGTGATGAGGCGCTGGTCCTCCTTGCGGGTGCGCGACTTGCCGATCTCGGGTGTCGGCGCGTCGGCCGGGCGGTCCTCGGTGATCGTCATGACGACACCGCCTGCGAGCTCGCCGGGCTTGCTGCGCTGGCCGAGCTGGCTGAGCTGGCTGAGCTCATCGTGCCGGCCGCCTGCTGCACGGCCTTGACGATGTTGTGGTAGCCGGTGCAGCGACAGAGGTTGCCCTCGAGACCCTCGCGGATCTCCTGCTCGCTGGGGTCGGGGTTGTTCTTGAGGACGTCACACGCCTGCATGATCATGCCGGGGGTGCAGTAGCCGCACTGGAGGGCGTGGCACTCGTGGAAGGCCTGCTGGACCGGGTGGAGCTCACCGTTCTGGGCGAGCCCCTCGATCGTCGTCACCTCGTGGCCGTCGGCCTGGACGGCGAGGACGTTGCACGACTTCACGCTGGTGCCGTCGAGGTGCACGGTGCAGGCACCGCAGTTGCTCGTGTCGCATCCGATGACGGTTCCGGTCTTCCCCAGGCTCTCGCGAAGGTACTGGACCAGAAGGGTCCTGGGCTCGACCTCATCGGAGTAGCTCACCCCGTCGACGGTCATGTTGATTCGGGTCATGCTGTCGGTCCTCCTGCCACGCTGCAGTTGACATCGTTGACTTCCCCACGCGCAGTCTGACTCGCGTTCAACTACTGCACAAGGGCAACGGGGAGAACCCTCCACATCCGCAGAGCATCCGCAGCGGATCCCCAGCCGGGCGATGTCGCGGCCACAGCGTGACCCGGCTTTTGGCGGCATACGCCAGGGGGACGAGACTGGGTCGCATGACTCTTCACGCCGACGACTACCAGGCCTCGCGCAGCCGCTACGACTCGATGACCTACCGCCGCACGGGCCGTTCGGGGCTCGACCTGCCGGCCGTCTCGCTCGGGATGTGGCACAACTTCGGCGACGACGTCCCGCTGGACCGCCAGCGCGCGACGCTGCGCCGCGCGTTCGACCTCGGCGTCACGCACTTCGACCTCGCCAACAACTACGGACCGCCCTACGGCAGCGCCGAGCGCAACTTCGGCGCGATCTACGCGCAGGACTTCAAGCGCTACCGCGACGAGCTGATCCTGTCGACGAAGGCCGGCTACGACATGTGGCCGGGCCCGTACGGTCAGGGCGGTGGCAGCCGCAAGTACGTCCTGTCCTCCCTTGACCAGTCCCTCGCCCGGATGGGCGTCGACTACGTCGACATCTTCTACTCCCACCGTTTCGACGAGACGACGCCGCTCGAGGAGACGATGGGCGCCCTGGACACGGCCGTCCGCCAGGGCAAGGCGCTGTATGCCGGCATCTCCTCCTACTCGGGTCCGCGCACTCGCGAGGCCGTAGAGATCCTGCGGTCGATGGGCACGCCGCTGCTCATCCACCAGCCGAGCTACTCGATGCTCAACCGCTGGGTCGAGGAGGACCTGCTCGACGTGCTCGGCGACGAGGGTGTCGGCTGCATCGCCTTCAGCCCGCTCGCGCAGGGCATGCTCACGAGCAAGTACCTCAACGGGGTGCCGGAGGGCTCGCGCGCGTCGCAGGACAAGTCGCTCTCGACCGACCTGCTGACCGAGCAGAACCTCACGCACATCCGTGCCCTCAACGGGATGGCGCAGTCGCGCGGCCAGTCGCTCGCGCAGATGGCGCTCGCGTGGATCCTGCGCGACCAGCGCGTCACGTCGGTGCTCATCGGCGCCTCCTCGGTCGCCCAGCTCGAGGACAGCCTCGGCTCGCTCGACAACCTCGACTTCTCGCAGGAGGAGCTCGACACGATCGACCAGCACGCGGTCGAGGGCGGCATCAACCTCTGGAAGACCTCCAGCGCCCACTGATGGCGTATGCCGTGTCGCTGGGACCGCGCCTGCGCGCGGTCCCAGCCGCCGGCCCGGAGTCACGGACGTGGGTCGAGGTGTGGGCCGGTTGTCCTGACCCCGCCGTGCTGCTCGGAAGCTGCTCCCTAAAACGGAGCAGCTTCCGAGCGGGGCCGGCGACACGGCATACCCAGGTGGTGCCTGTTGGCTGCGGGCCCGCGTGCGGTCGTCAGTCCGCGAGGAAGCCGTTGACGAACGCGAGGACGTCGGGCCGGTCGACCCGGAACACCCCGCCGGTGCCGGCGCACGTCGGGTTGATCCCGAAGGACGTGACGCCCGCGACGACGTTGCTCGTGCCGAGGAAGTTCGGGCCTCCGGAGTCACCGAAGCACGTCCCGCCGGTGTTGGCGTTGTTGGACAGCAGCAGCGACTGGGGGCCGGTGAAGCCGGTGTTGATCTGCAGCAGGTGCGGGTGCGCGACCATGCGGATGCGCAGCGCCGACTCCTTCCACGCGGCGGCGTCGGGGAAGGCCTTCTGGAGGCCGTAGCCGACCGAGGTGAACGTCGTCGCGCGGCTCGGCTTGAGGGCGTCGAGCTGGTTGGTCGAGGGCAGGGCGCCGTAGGTCGACATGGGCATCGGCGTGTCGAGCACGACCACGCCGACGTCGTGGAGGAAGAACGCGTCCGTGTCGAACGAGGGGATCGTGTGCGGCGTGCCGCCGACGTCGCCGTTGCGCGGGTAGCCGTTGCCGGGGATGCCGTGCTCGACGTCAGCGGCGAACCAGATCTCGACGTGGGCAGCGGGAGCCTCGGTGCAGTGACCGGCGGTGAGGTAGACGGTGGGGCTGAGGAGCGTGCCGGAGCAGCGCCACAGGGGGTTGCCGGCGGCGTCCTGGGCGACCATGAGCCCGACGTAGGGGTGGCCGTTGCCGTCGAGCGTGCCGTTGGTGACGGCACCCGCGGGCGCGGACGCCCCGAGCAGCAGGGCGAGGGTCGCGACGAGCGCGAACCAGATCTTCTTCATGTGAGTTGACCTTTCGAGGGCGGGCGCGCCGAAGCGCGTGGCTCGTTCCCCCGAGGTCCCGCCACGGTAACCCGGCACACGGCCCGCAGGTGCCTCTTCGTCCAACCGATCCGAGGCATCGGGCCCGGTGTGGCACTCAGTGGCGGGGCAGCACCGTGAGGACGCGTTCGATGTGGTCGCGGAACTCCTGCATGAAGTCGGTGAGGAAGGTCTTCATCGACTCGTCGGTGACGTCGCCGTCGTCGGTGATCGTCCCGGGCGCGAGTCGGACGTAGGCCTCGGGCGAGGTCATCTGGCGGGCGTTGCAGAAGCTGAGGACGCCGCGCAGGCTCTGCTGGGCGAGCGCGGTGCCGATCTGTCCGGGCGAGGCGCCGATGACGGCGGCGGGCACGTGGTTGAAGGAGTTCTGGCCCCACGGGCGCGACGCCCAGTCGATGGCGTTCTTCAGCGCGCCGGGGATCGACCGGTTGTACTCCGGCGTGACGAAGAGGACGGCCGACGACGCGGCGAGGGCCTCCTTGAGCGCGCGCGGCTCGGCCGGGTAGTCGGCGTCGAAGTCGGGGCTGTAGAGCGGGAGGTTGCCGATGGGGATCTCGGCGAACTCGAGGTCCTTCGGTGCGAGGCGGATCAGGGCCTTGCTCAGCGTCCGGTTGATCGACGCCGATGACAGGCTGCCGACGAAGTAGCCGACCTTGTACGTGCTCACGATGGGTCCTCCTGGTCCGGGAGCGGGGGCCGCGCCCATCCCTCCATCGTGGCCCTGAGGGCGGGCCTCGGCCAGCCGTGCGGATTCAGGTGCGGGGCTGCCAGCCCGGGCCGCGGGCGACGAAGCCCCACCGGTCGCGCCACGAGCGGGCGCCGCGGACGTCGGCCCAGATCGAGGCGTACTCGTGGGTAGCGACGACGAGCGGGTTGTAGGTGCGCAGCTGCTTCGTCAGGCCGTAGACGACGCGCTCGCCCTCGGGCTCGAAGGAACGGAAGAGCCGGTCCCAGATGACGAGGATGCCGCCGTAGTTGCGGTCGAGGTAGGCGTTGTTCATGCCGTGGTGAACGCGGTGGTGCGAGGGCGTGTTCATGACGAACTCGACTGGGCGCCAGAGCTTCCCGACGCGTTCGGTGTGGAGGAAGAACTGGTAGAGCAGCGAGATCGACTGCTGGAGGAAGATCGCCCAGACCGGCACGCCGAGGAGCGCGAGCGGCGCCCAGAACGGGATGCCGCCGAAGGGGGTCCACGTCTGGCGCAGCGCCGTCGAGAAGTTGTAGCGCTGGCTCGAGTGGTGCACGACGTGGCTGGCCCAGAGGATGCGCACCTCGTGGTGGGCGCGGTGGTACCAGTAGTAGGCGAGGTCCTCGGCGAAGAAGATGACGACCCACACCCACCACAGCGAGGTGTCGAGGCGCAGGGGCGTCACGGCATACAACGCGGCGTAGACGACGAGCTGGGATGCCTTGTAGAGGATCCCGACGCCGACGCTCCCGATGCCCATCGTGAGGCTCGTGACGGTGTCGCGGACCTCGTAGCCGACCTCGTCGTCGTCGGGCGCGAGCCACAGCGACAGCACCTCGATGACGATGAAGACGATGAAGAAGGGGATCGCCGTGACGATGATGTCGACCATCACGCCCCCTTGGTCATCGGGTCGAGCGTGCGACCGTCGTCGGTGAGCGAGGCCCACACGTCGACGGCCTGGGTGAGGATCGCGTCGGCGAGGCGCGCGGCCTCGGCGGCGTCACCGGTGGCGATGGCCTCGGCGAGCGGCGCGTGCGGCAGCAGGTCGGCGCGGTCGCCGGCGAGCAGCGCGTCCATGACGTCGGGGCTGCCGTCGATGGCGTGGACGAGCGAGTTGAGCGCGAGCCGGAAGGTGAGGTTGCCGCTCGCCTCGACGACGGCGAGCCAGAAGTCGCGGTCGGCGTCGTCGATGTCGGGGCAGCCGTATGCCGCCGCTGCCGCCACGACGCTCGCGCGTGCCGGCTCGGCGGCCCGGGTCGCGGCGAGCCGGGAGGCCTCGATGCCGATGCAGCGGCGCATCTCGAGACCGTCGCGCAGGATCATCGGGTCGAGCCCGTCGCCCGACCGGGCGAGGTGGGCGAGCAGGTCGAGGCCGGCGGTGCTGCGCACGTCGAGGACCGTCGTGCCGCCGCCGTGGACGACGCGGACGAAGCCGGCGAGCTGGAGGCGCTGGAGGGCCTCGCGGACGGCGTGCCGGTTGACGGCGAAGGAGGCGGCGAGCTCGCGCTCGGGCGGCAGCGAGTCGCCGGGGGCGAAGCGGCCGGTGAGCACGGCGTCGCGCAGCTCGGCGAAGACCTCGTCGGAGACCGACCGTCGCGGGACGGGGCTGAATCCACTCTGACTCATGTCGTCGAGGATGACACCGGGCGCGTCAACTCATCAAGAGGTTGGACCAATTCGTGACCGGACGCACGCTTGTAGGTTGGGCGGATGCCGGACACCGACGTCGACACCGCCGTGGCTGCGACCGCGCTCAGCATCCAGGAGCGGCTCTACCCAAACCTCCCGTGCTTCGGCTGCGGGCAGGGCAACCCGAAGGGGCTCCAGCTCAAGAGCTATCCCGTCGGTGACAGCAGTGGCGGTGGTGAATGCGCAGGGGTGACGGCGGCGTTCACGCCGTGGCCCGAGCACGACAACGGCCTCGGCCACCTCAACGGCGGCATCATCGGCACGGTCCTCGACTGCCACAGCGCGGCCGCCGTCATGCTCGAGGCCGAGCGCCGGGGCTGGCCGCCGCTGCCGGGCGCCGACCTCTCCTACGTCACGGCCGGGCTCGACGTGCGCTACCTGCGACCTGCTCCCCTGCACGACGAGGTCGAGCTCTTCGCGACCGTCACCGAGTCGGACGAGCCGCAGATGACGGTCTCGGTCGAGCTGCACTTCGACGGCAAGGTGCGCGCGCAAGCGACCGCCGTCTGGAAGCGCTGGCGCCCTCGCACCTGAGCCTCTCAGCCCAGCGGGCCGCCGTCCGCGAGCGCTGCCGAGAGCATGGCCGCCGCGGACCAGCGCATCGTCCGGGCTGCGGCTTCGCGGGAGAGACCCGCGACGTCCGTGAGCCAGACGAGGGACTCGATGCCGATGGCGCTGCGGACGGCCAGCGTGAGGCGGTGGATGGCGTCCTCGCCGAGCTCGGCCCGGAGCGGCTCTAGGGCCGTCTCGATCCAGCCGATGGCCCGCCCCTGCCGGAGCGGGAGGTCGGCTCGACGCTGGGGATCGGGGTCGAGGGACAGGCGCAGCATCGTGCGCTGCTGCGCCTCGGTCGACAAGATGAGCTCGACGAAACGGACGACCACCGCGTCGAGCCGGACGGCCACGTCCTCGGGGGCGTCGGCGTCGAGCAGCGTGGGCGCTGCGACCTCCGGGTGTGCTGCTGCGAGCAGGGCTGCCTGGTTGGGGAAGTAGCGGTAGGCCGTCGTGCGCGAGACCCCTGCAACGGCGGCGGCCTCCTCGACCTTGGGCGCGCGGCCGTTGGCGACGATGTCCTGCGCGGCAGTGACGAGGGCCTGCCTCGTGCGGCGCTTGGGGTTGACGTAGCCGCCCTGCTCGTAGGGGGTTGACATGCTGAACATGGTACGTCAGTCTCAATTTGGTACGGCAGTACCAAATGCTGCCGCCGACGAGAGAAGGCGCGACATGAGCGCTACCGAGATGGTCCCGTCCTTGGTCCGCAACGCGGACGACGCCGAGCGGCGGTGGTTCTACGGCGGCGGGGTCCACACCTGGCTGGCGCGCGCTGCGGACACGGGCGGCACCTTCCTGCTGTGTGAGATGTCGATGGAGTCCGGCAAGGCCACGCCGCTCCACACCCATCCCGCCGACGAAACCCTCGTCGTCCTCGAGGGAGAGCTGCTCGTCCACCTCGACGGCACGGACCACCGCGTCACGGCAGGCGGGGTCGCGCTCGCACCGGCCGGAGTGCCGCACGCGTTCCTCGTCGGCTCGGAGGGCGCGCGGATGCTGTGCCTGCACACACCAGGGACGTGCGAGGCGTTCTACCTCGGGGCCAGCGAGCCCATCGACGCCGCGACGAGCACGGGGGTGGTCGACTTCGACCGCATCGCGGCCTCGGCCCGCGAGCACGGCGGCATCGAGCTGCTCGGCCCGCCGCCGTTCTCGTCGCGGGTCGACGGGTAGGACCGGACCGCGAGGGCACGGCCTACGGTGGGCGTATGAGGCTGCCCATCCGACGTCACGTCCAGCGGAACCTGCGGTGACCGGCGCGAGCGACCGCGACCGCGACGGGGCCGGGCGACCCCGCCAGGAGCGACCGCGCGATGCTCTCGGTCGGCCGCTGCCGTATGGCGCCGAAGGTGTCGAGCCGGTCTCCGAGGAGCCACTCCCGCCGCACGAGAGCCTGACTGCGGCCAAGGCCCTCGTCGAGGAGGGGCGACCCTTCTCGGCGCACGAGGTCCTCGAGGCCCGCTGGAAGGCCGGGCCCGATGGCGAGCGTGACCTCTGGCAGGGCCTCGCCCAGCTCTGCGTCGCCCTGACGCACGCCGCTCGGGGCAACGAGGTCGGGGCTCACCGGCTGCTCGACCGTGGCGTCGACCGGCTCCAGCAGTATGCCGCGAGCGGGGGTCCCACCTACGGGCTCGACCTCACGGCCGTCGTCTCCTGCGCGCGTGACCGGGTCGCTTCGCAGTAGCCGACCGACGGCGGCGCCGCCGACAGCGGAGTGCTCAGTGGCCGAGCGGGTTGTCGTGCGCGGGATGATGGTGGTGGATCGGGCCCTCGGTCGCGGCGAGCCGCTCGCCGGCGCCGCCCCACCGCAGCGCGATGATCTCGGCCGCGATCGAGACCGCGGTCTCCTCGGGGGTGCGGGCACCGAGGTCGAGGCCGATCGGTGAGCTCATCCGGGCCAGCTCGTCGTCGGTGAGGCCGGCCTCGCGCAGCCGCTCGAGCCGGTCCTCGTGGGTGCGCCGCGAGCCCATCGCGCCGATGTAGGCGACCTCGGGCAGCCGGAGCGCGACCTCGAGCAGCGGCACGTCGAACTTCGGGTCGTGGGTGAGCACGGCGATGACGGTGCGGCTGTCGATGCGGCCCTCGTCGACCTCGTTCTGGAGGTAGTCGTGCGGCCACATGACGACGACCTCGTCGGCGCCGGGGAAGCGCGTCTTCGTCGCGAAGACGGGCCGGGCGTCGCACACGGTGACGTAGTAGCCGAGGAAGCCGCCGACCCGCGCGACGGCCGCGGCGAAGTCGATGGCGCCGAAGACGAGCATCCGCGGCTTCGGGGCGTGCGCGGCGACGAAGACCCGCATCCCCTCGCCGCGACGCTCCCCGTCGGGGCCGTAGGTGAGGATGGCCGAGCGGCCCTGTGCCAGAAGGCCACGGGCGTCATCGCGTACGGCATCGTCCGCGCGCCCGCTGCCGAGCGAGCCGAGCACGGAGGTGTCGTCGTCGCCTTCGTCTTCTGCGTGCACGACGACGCGGCGGCCGACCCACGTCGGCTCGGGGTGCTCGATGACGGTGACGACGGCGACGGGCCGTCCGGTCGCGATGTCGTCGGCGACGTCGCCGAGCTCGGGAAACGTCTCGCGGGAGACCTTCTCGACAAAGACGTCGAGGATGCCCCCGCAGGTCAGCCCGACGGCATACGCGTCGTCGTCGCTGACGCCGTAGCGCTGGAGCACCGGCCGGCCGGTCTCGACGACCTCTTGGCTCAGCTCGTAGACGGCGCCCTCGACGCAGCCGCCGGAGACCGAGCCGACGGCCTCGCCGCCCGGGCCGACGAGCATCGAGGCGCCGGCCTGGCGTGGCGCCGAGCGCCACGTGCCGACGACGGTGCCGACGCCGACGGTCTCGCCGGCCGACCACCACTGCATCAGCTCGTCCATCACCTCACGCACGGGCCACCACCTCGATCAGCTCCTCGAACGCCGCGAGCGAGTGCCCAGCGACGAAGTCGTCGATGTGCGGCAGGGCCGCGACGATCCCCTGCTGCACCGGCTCGTAGCCGACCTTCCCGCGGTGCGGGTTGGCCCACACGACCCGGTGCGAGAGGGCGCCCAGCCTTCGCATCTGCTCACCGAGCACCTCCGGACCCTCGCGTTCCCAGCCGTCGGAGAAGACAACGACGACGGAGCCCCGGGCCATACCCCGCCGGCCCCATCGGTCGAGGAAGGCGCCGATGGCCTCGCCGAGGCGGGTGCCGCCCGACCAGTCGGGGACGACGCGTCCGGCGGCGGCGAGCGCGCGGTCCGGGTCGCGCTCGGTGAGCGCCCGAGTCACGTGGGTCAGGCGGGTGCCCATGGTGAAGACCTCGACGTGGGGCACCGTGCGCACGAAGACGTGGGCGAGGCGGAGGAGGCTGTCGGCATACGGGCTCATGGAGCCGGAGACGTCGATGAGCAGGACGATGCGGCGCGGGCGGGTGCCGCGGCGGCGGTGGTGGATGCGGCCGGGCTCGCCCATCCGGCGCAGCTGCTCGCGGAGCGTGGCGGGGCCGTCGACGGTGCCGCTGCTCGCGCGGACGTGGCGGCGGGCGCGGCGCAGCGGCGAGCGCGGGTCGAGGCTCGCGAAGAGGCGCGCGGCGGCGGCGCGGTCGGCGGCGCTGAGGCTCGCGACGTCGCGGTGGCGCAGCACCTCCTGCGCGCTCGCCTTGGCCTGGATCGTGTCGGCGTCGCCGTCGCCGGCCTCCCCCTCGGTGTCGCCGAGGGGCGCCTGGCGCACGGGCGGGCGCTGGATGTCGACGCGGCGTCCCTGCGGGATGGACTCGCCGCCGAACCAGCGCTCGAAGAGCTCGTCGTATGCCGGGAAGTCCGCGGGCGTGGACGTGAGGGTCGAGCGGCCGGCCCAGTAGACCCCGGTGCGCTCGCCCATGCCGACGGTGGCCGCAGCGACGAGGAAGGTGCGCTCGCGGTCGGCGGTGACGTTGATGCCGGCGGCGCGCAGGGCGCGGGCAAAGCCGAGGAGCAGCTCGTCGACGTCGGGCTCGGTCTGGGGCCGGGTGGTTGCGGCGGGGCGCGCGGCGGGCGTGAGGTCTCGGGTCATGCGGTGAGCAGCTTGTCGAGCGAGGCGCGGATCCGCTCGGAGTCCTCGCGATACTTCAGGGCGGCGCCGAGGGTGGCGGCGGCGACCTCGGCGTCGAGGCGGGTGGCGCCGACGGTCTCGAGGGCGCGCGCCCAGTCAAGCGTCTCGGCGACGCCCGGGGGCTTGATGAGCTCGCCGCCCGTGCGGAGGCGCTGGACGAGGGTGACGACCTGCTCGGCGAGCGCGGCGCTCACCTCGGGCAGGCGCGTGCGCACGATCTCGAGCTCGCGGGCCAGGCCGGGGTGGTCGATCCAGTGGTAGAGGCAGCGGCGCTTGAGCGCGTCGTGCAGCTCGCGGGTGCGGTTGGAGGTGAGGACGACGATCGGCGGGGTTTTGGCTGCGATGGTGCCGAGCTCGGGGATCGTCACCTGCCACGTGCTCAGGACCTCGAGGAGGAAGGCCTCGAACTCGTCGTCAGCGCGATCGATCTCGTCGATGAGCAGCACGCAGGGGGCTTCGCGCAGGGCCTGGAGCACGGGGCGGGCGAGGAGGAAGCGCTCGTCGAAGAGCTCGGCCTCGAGCGCCTTGGCGTCGTGGTGCTCCTCGCGGCTGAGGGCCTCGACGGTGCGCAGGTGGAGGATCTGGCGCGGGAAGTCCCAGTCGTAGAGGGCCTGCGTCGCATCGATGCCCTCGTAGCACTGGAGGCGGATCAGCTTGAGGTCCAGCGCCTGGGCGAGGCCCTCCGCGAGAGCGGTCTTGCCGGTGCCGGGCTCGCCCTCGAGCAGGATCGGGCGGTTCAGCCGGGTCGCGAGGAAGGTGATCGTCGCGAGCGCCTCGTCGGCGAGATAGCCCGTGCCGCCCAGGGCGGTCGTGACGTCGTCGGCACTGTTGAACAGGTGATCCATCCCCTGAGCATCACTCATGAACGGGGGTTGCGGAAGCGGAGGGCCTCTTCAGCGAGACGTGTCGAGCTCCTCGCGGGTGTCGACGTCGCGGCCCGTCGCGAGGTCGCCGCACTCGACGAGCTCGTGAGGGGTGGTGCGGAAGTAGTGGCGGGCTCCGTGGTCGCCGGTCGCCGAGGCGATGACCTGCTCCCAGTGGTCGCGCCCGATGAGCGCCGGGTGTCCGGGGACTCCGTCGTATGCCGCGCGGCGCAGGGTCGCTCGGAGCTCCTGGTTGGTGGGGGCGGTGGTTGTCTTGTGGAGCTCGACGGCGTGCTCGTCGGGGTCGGGGTGCGGTGAGTGGGCGTTGTCGACATGGCCGGGGGCGTCGAGGACTCTTGCGACGACCTCGGGTGTCAGGTCCGGGAGGTCGACGAGGGTGACGAGCACGGCGTCGACGCAGCCCTCGCCCTCATGGGTGGAGCGAGTGAGGGCGGTCAGTCCGGCGCGGAGGGAGGCGCCCATGCCCTCGTCCCAGTCGGGGCAAGTCACGACGTCGACATCTCGGCCAAGGGCGGTGACGATCGCCGTCACTTCTTCGGCGGCGGCACCGACGACGACGGTGATTCCGGAGCAGCCGCCGGCGTGGAGCAGGGAGACGGCGCGCTCGACGAGCGTCGGTTCATCGGGGTGGCGGCGAACCAGAGCCTTGGGGCCGCCCATGCGCCTGCCGGCACCGGCAGCAAGGACGAGCCCGCGGCCGTGGGCCGCCCGTCCATGCACGGCAGCCGGGTGGGGTGCGGTGTCGCTCTCGCTCACATCCGGAACCTACCCGGCGGGATGCACTTGTTTGCTGAGGCGGGGTTGCTCAGATCGCCGCGTGCCCCATGTTGATGAGCAGCACCATCTCGTTGTGGAGTGGGCCCTTGTCGGTGAGCGGCGCCTGCGTGTACTGCTCGGCGAGCGTCAGGATGGCGTGCCCGACGTCCGCGATCGGGAACCTCACCGGCGCGGGCGGGATGGGCACGAGCGCGGCCGCCGGGTGTGGCACTGCCAGAGCCGCCATGGCGACGAAGAGGGCGATCGAGGCGCGGCGTCGAATGCGCGCCGGACCACGCTGCCTCACTGCCGCGGGCGTGGCGCCTGCGGTGAAGGACTCTGTGCCACAGACGCTTTGGCTTCGGTTCGTGGTGGTCATCGAAGTCCACCTCCAGTCCTACGAGAACTTGCCGATCTGAACCGCCCCGGCATGTCGGGAGACTCCAAACCTTGGGAAGGTTGGAGTCATGCCGGGGAACACGTCCAAGAGGTACCCGCCTGAGCTGAGGGCTCGGGTGAACCGCCCCGGCATGTCGGGAGACTCCAAACCTTGGGAAGGTTGGAGTCATGCCGGGGAACACGTCCAAGAGGTACCCGCCTGAGCTGAGGGCTCGGGCGGTGCGGATGTTCGAGGAGATCCGCGGCGATCACGCCACGGACTGGGAGGCGATGACGAAGGTCGCGCAGCTGCTCGGGGTGAGCACCGCAGAGACCGTCCGCAAGTGGGTGCGCCAAGCCCAGGTCGACCAAGGCGCCCGTCCGGGCGTCACCAGCGAGGAGTCGGCCGAGGTCAAACGGTTGAGACGAGAGAACGCCGAGCTACGCCGCGCGAACTCGATCCTGAAGGCCGCGGCGGCTTTCTTCGGAGCCGAGCTCGACCGGCCCTCCCGCTGATCGTGGAGTTCATCCGCGAGCACGCAGGGCACCGTGAGGAGTGCGACAACGGTGGCCTGCGATGGGGTGTCGAGCCGATCTGCACCGTGCTGAGCGAGCACGGGCTGCCGATCGCCCCGTCGACGTACTACGCGCACGTGAACCGGCCCGCCACGGCTCGTGAGCACCGGGATGCGCTGCTGCTGAACGAGGTCCGACGAGTCCACGCCGGCAACTACGGGGTGTACGGCGCGCGGAAGGTGTGGCTCCAGCTCAACCGCGAAGGGATCCCAGTGGCCCGGTGCACGGTCGAACGACTCATGCGCGAGGACGGCCTGACCGGCGCGGTCCGCGGGAAGGTCAAGCGCACCACCATCGCGGACCCGGCCGGCCCGCGGGCGCGTGACCTGGTCCGGCGCGACTTCGCCCCGCTCGCTCCGAATCGGCTCTGGGTCGCCGACATCACCTATGTGTCGACATGGGCGGGATGGGTGTACGTCGCGTTCGTCGTTGACGCGTTCGCGCGGCGGATCATCGGCTGGCGGTGTGGGTCGAGCATGTCTACCCAGCTGGTCCTGGACGCGCTGGAGCAGGCCGTCTGGACGCGGGAACGTGAGGGTCATTCGCTGGATTCCGTTGTGGCGCATACGGATCGCGGGTCGCAGTACACTGCGATCCGCTACACCGAACGCTTGGCCGAGGCGAACATCGCCGCGTCGGTCGGCTCGGTTGGATCGTCCTACGACAACGCGCTGGCCGAGTCGATCAACGGCCTGTTCAAGACCGAGCTGATCAAACCACGCGGTCCGTGGCGCACCCTCGACGCCGTCGAGATCGCGACCGCCGAGTGGGTCGACTGGTTCAACCACCGCCGCCTCTACGAGTACTGCGGCGACATCCCACCGGTCGACCTCGAAGCGGCCTACTACGCTCAAAACGAGGCCCAGCAGGATCTGGAGCTCTCAAACCACTGAGTCTCCCGACTCACCGGGGCGGTTCA
>NZ_LMIW01000008.1:946937-1248864 GCF_001429185.1 Terrabacter sp. Root85 | reverse complement strand
CGGCGAAGCAACTGTGATCACGGGGAAGCGAACTACGGCCGCGGCGGGTGAACTCATGACCAGCAAGCGGTGCTACCGACCACTCACATCTCGCTGAAGCCACGCRCTGTCATCGGCATTATGTGGGTGATCGGTGTCAAGAGGCTTCGGTGGTGTCGAGGCTGGTGATGAGGTTGTCGTAGATCTCGGTTCGTCGGGTTTGGCCTTTGGCGCAGGCGTCGGCGCGTTGGGCCAGCAGGGTGGGTCGGAACTCGATGGTGGTCTGGAAGAACGTGCAGGACTCGCAGATGTTCTCGTACTGGCAGTCCATGGTCTTGGGCCGGACGCAGTAGCCGTTGCCGAGCATGCGGTGGTGCTCGCGGTTGAGCCGGGCCATGTTCGGGCCGAGGTCCTCGGCGGGCAGCTGGGTGGGCAGCTGGGCGGGTTGGGCGTAGAGGGCCTCGACTTTCTCGGCGACGGTGAAGTACTCCTCGGCGACGGTGCGGTTGGCGATCTTGGCGTAAACGAGGGTCATGTCCAGCGACTTGTGCCCGAGCATCGCGGCGATGGCCTCGATGCTCATGCCGCGGTTGATGGCCTGGGTGGCCAGGGTGTGCCGCAGCTGGTGGGGGTGGATGTGGCCGAGGCCGGCCGCGGAGCCGGCTGTGTTGATGAACCGGGTGACGGCGTGCCGGTCCAGGGCCCTGCCGTTCTCGTACGGGATGAGCAGTGGGTGCCCGTCCGGGACGTGCGCGGCGCGGTAGGTGTCGACGAGCTGCACGATGCGCGGGTGCAGCGGCAGGTAGCGGTCTTCGTGGAGCTTGCCGACCGGGACGTGCAGCCAGTGGGTGTCGCCGATGAGCACGACGGCGTCGGAGCTCAGGGCGGTGTACTCCCCGACGCGCAGGCCGGTGCGTAGGAGGAACTCGACGGTGACCCCGACGAGCATGCGCCGGTCGGCTTGCGCGGCCCGCAGCAGCTTCGCTGCGCTCGGGTCATCGAGCGCTTTGGGCAGGGCGTGGTGCTGTCGGGGGACGTCACCCAGGAACATCGGCACCCGCGGTGGGGCGTCGTCCCAGCCCCATTCGTCGATGCGGGTGAAGAACACTCGTAGGGTGCCGAGGCGGTGGGCGATGGTGGCTGGGGTGATGCGGGCCTGGTTCTGTCCGGGTCGGGCCGCGACCCACGTCTTGAAGCCCTCGATGTGCGGCCGGTCGATGTCCCGAACGTGTTGCAGCCCAGGGTGTTCGGTGGCGAGGTAGGCGGTGAAGGAGCGCAGCGCGAGGTCGGCGCCGGTGACGCTGCCGGGTCGTAGGACGCAGGCGACCTGGGCCAGGTAGGTGCGCATCGTGGCGACCACGTGCGGGTGGGTGGCCTCGAGCTGGTCCCAGGTCGGCAGCAGCAGCGGCCCACTCACCTCAGCCTCCGGAACCCCGGGACCGCGGCTCGGTCTTGACGGTCTGGATGGTCCCGAAGATGCGGCGGGACAGGCGGCACGGGCGACCCTGGTTGGCCGGCGAAGACCTGGGCGTCGATGACTTCCGCGGCGCGGCGGTACTGGGAGGCGAGCCAGTCGTCGGCGAGGTGCAGATAGATCCGGGTCGACTCGATCGAGGCGTGCCCGGCTTGGGCCTGGACGGCCTCCAGCGGCATCCCGGCCTCCCGCAGCCGGGTCAGGCAGGTGTGGCGCAGCTCGTGACAGGACGCGTGCGCCAATCCGGCCCTGGCGCGGGCGCCGTCGAGGACCTCGTCGAGGCCGTACGCGCTCAGGGGCCGGCCCCGCCGGGGACGCTTCAACACGAGAAACACGACGTCGGTGTCGGCGTCGGCGGGTCGCTCCTGCTCGAGGTAGGCGCCCAGGTGCTCGAAGAACCTCGAGGAGATCGGCACGAAGCGTTGGTGCCCGCCCTTGCCCTGAGCGATGAACAACCGACGCTCCGCGGCACGGACATCCTCCATCCGCAGCCCGAGGACCTCGCAGCGCCGCAGCCCGCCGAGCAGCATCGCGGCGACCATGGCCCGGTCCCGGTGCGTGCGCAACGCGGTGGTGAGGGCGTCGACCTCGACCGGGGTCAGGATCCGCGGCAGCGTCCGTTGCGGCGCCCGCACCAACGGCACACCCTGGGACGGCCGGTGCCGTTCGCGGCGAGTCGGCAGCCCGCGCGGGACCGGGTTGCTGGGCACGTCGCCTCGGGCGGTCAGGAACGCGTACAGCCCTGCGACCGTGGACAGTCGGCGACGCACGGTCCGCAGGGACACCCCGACCGTGTCACCGCCGACCGGAGCGAGCAGCGGGTCCGGAAGGTGAGGGGCGCCGCTGCGTTGGGCGGTGATGAACCCCAGCACGTCGGTGGCCGTCACCGCCTCGACCGGCTTGGCCACGACCGTGAAGAACACCTTCAGGTCGAACCGTGCCGCCAGCACCGAGTTCGGCCGACAGCGCCCGGACAAGAACTCCAGGTAGGCATCCAGCAGCGGATCGCCGAACAGCTCCTGCCGAGGCTCAGCGGACGGAATCAGACACGACACAACGCTCGGCATACGGGGCCTCCTCGAGGAGAACGGACACCCCAACGTAGGAGCGTCGGCGACCCCGAAGGATCACCCACATATCAAGCATGACAGGACACGACACAACGCTCGGCATACGGGGCCTCCTCGAGGAGAACGGACACCCCAACGTAGGAGCGTCGGCGACCCCGAAGGATCACCCACATATCAAGCACGAACGCGCGGATCGCGGCATTGGTACGGCGCGTCGTCCTGCAGGGGCCCCGGTCGCAAAGCGACCGGGGCCCCAGTGGGTCCACTTCAGGTCAGGCGAGGACCTTGTACGTGACGACCAGACGGACGTAGCTGATGTCGTAGTCGTTGTCGTAGTAGCGGTTGGGGACGTACACCGTGGTCTCCACCACACGGGACGAGTTCACGACTCCTGCGGGCGAGACCGACCCCAGGGTGCGCCACGCGATCGTGGGGCTGGTGTAGATCTCGGGCGTGAACGCGTAGCTGCTCGTCCCCCACTTCGTGAACCCCGACGCGAGCTTCGAGGTGTCCATCGAGAAGCCGTAGCTCTGCAGCTTCAGCGAGCTGTAGCTGACGGCCGCCGGCAGCGTGAACCGGTAAACCCCGCCAGCAATCTCCAACCCGTAGTAGGAGTCGCACGTGTTGGCCAGCCACAGCCCGTACGGGTAGAAGTAGGAGGAGCCCAGGCTCGTCCAAGCACAGGAGTCGTCACTTCCCCCGGCGGAGTAGAACTGGCTGCCTCGCTTGTCCAACGTCGCGGTCTTGGTCACTAGCCGCTTGCTGCTGACCACGACGGAGTACTTCGCCGTGCTGCGGCGGTTACCGGCAGCGTCCTGCGCAGTCAGCGTCCAGTAGAAGGTGCCGGCACCGACCAGGGAACCTGCCGTGTTCCGGCCGTTCCAGGTGATGCTGGCCCGGCCGGCGGCGCGGTTGCCCGTCATCGACCGGACGACGCTGCCTCCGCCGGTGCGCACGGTCAGGGTGACCGTTGCGGATTCACTGAGGGTGAGGGCGGGAGAGAACGTGTCCCTGTAGGTGTCGGGGTAGGGGTAGAAACCAGTCCCGTTCCCCGTGATGGAACTCATCGTCGGGGCGACCTGGTCGACGCGGACACTGATGGCGGCAGCGCCCCGCAAGGTTCCCGCGTTCGTCGCCCGGCTCGTGACAAGCTCGACACGGTAGGTGCCGCTCGTGACGCGGGCAGCGCTGTTCGTCAGTCCGTTCCAGACGAAGGAGCGTGTGCCCGCGCTTAGCGTGCCCAGACTGGAAGGTCCGCGCACGACCGTGCCGGCGGAGTTGCGAACCTGCCACTTCACCGCTTCGGTGTCGGGAAGGTAGTAGGTCAGCTTCGTCGTGTCGGACCTGCCGTCACCGTTCGGGCTGAACACACTGGGACTGAGGGCTGTGAACTTCGGGTGCAGCGACTGGTTTCGGAAGGACACCGCAGCCGACGCCGGCCCGGCGCATACCGTCGCAGTCGAGCAGCTGACCGCGGTGACGGTGTGAGTGCCGTCCGCCAAGGCGCTGACCTCGAACGTGAACGCGAACGGTGCGCTGGTGTCAACGCCGCGACGCACCCCGTCGATGAAGAAGCCGACGGCGCCGCCGGGAGCGGTCGCGGTGAACGCGGCCGAACCCGACACCAGCTGCGAGGGCAGAGGTGAGGTGATGACGGGGGCAGCGTTCGTGACGGTCACCCCGACCTGGGCACCATCGGAGGCGCACAGGGTGGTGAGGCTGCAGTCCACGGCCCGAAGGGTGTGGCTGCCGTTGCCCAGACCCCACGTCGACCACGTGGTCCTGGCTGTTCCGGTTGCGCTGTCGGTGGTGACGGCCGACCCGAGCGGCGTGCCATCGACGTAGAAGCGAACCTTCGGCGCGGTCGAGGCGGCCGTCACTGTCACCGAGCCGTTCACCGATGACCCGTCAGTCGGGCTGGTGATGGCCGGGACAGAGTTGGGCGTGAAGCCATCGAGAGCGGCCTTGAAGTCCACCTGTCCCGTGCCGAGGCCCAGGCCGACGTATCCGTGCGCCGTGCCGACGATGGCTGCTCGCACGTCAGCGGCCTTCGCGGTGCGGCTGCGCGAGAACAGCAGGGCGGCTTCGGCAGCGACCAGCGGCGTCGAGAACGAGGTGCCGTCGCTCGTGTCGTAGTCCGGCTGGAAGAACGTGCTTCCAGCGACTGGGGACGTGCTCCGGATTCCCGTGCCGGGCGCAGCCACGCTCACCCACGACCCATACTGCGAGAACGGCGCCCGGTTGCCACCCGCATCGGTAGCGCCGACTGCGACCACGTTCGGATAGGCGGCCGGATACTGCGGCGTGGTGGTGCCGTCATTCCCGGCAGCGGCGACCACGAGGGCGCCCTTGCTGACGGCGTATGCGACGGCGTCGGATTCCACCTGGTCCGGAGTGTCACCGGACAGACTCAGGTTGATGACGTTCGCGCCTTGGTCAGCGGCCCAGATGATGCCAGCAGCCTCAGCGTCGCCCCACACCTGCCCATACGGGTCGGCAACCTTCACGGCCAGGACGCTGGCACCCATGGAGGCGCCGGCGACACCAACGCCGTTGTCCCCGGTGGCGGCGGCGATCCCGGCGACGAAGGTGCCGTGGCCGATCTCGTCGGAAACGTCACTGGTCTGGTCGACCGCGTTGTACGAGCTGGCAACCCGCCCCGTCAAGTCCGGGTGGGAAACGTCCACGCCGCTGTCAACCACGGCGATACGCACGTCGGCGCTTCCGCGCTGTACGTCCCACCCGCCCGGAGCAGCGACGGCGTCGAGATAGGGCGCAGTCACTGCGTACTGCTCGTCGTTCGGCACGAACGACAGGGTTCGGCGCTGCACGACGTCCACTCGGGCGACGTCGCGACGCTGCCGCAGCTGACTGACGAGCCCGTCCGCGCGGTCCTTGGCAACCTCGAGCGAGACGGTCCCGAGCTGGGTCAGGGCGCGGCGCTGAACACCTCCCATGGCCTTGGCCGACTGCGTCACGTCGCGCAGCGAGCTCAGTGACCTCGACCCGGACCGCATCTTCACCGACACCACCACCCGGCCGGGGTCCGCCTGAACGGCCAGCGCGCCGAGACGGGACCTTCCCGCGGACCCGGCCACCGTCTTCTGCCCCGAAGAGGCGACAGCATGCTTCTGCTCCAGCTGCTCCTTCTTGCTGCTGAGCGAGCCACCTTCATCCGCGGCGAACGCGGACGCCGGAGCGGCCAGCGCAAAAGCGACAACGGCAGCTACAACACATCGGCGCGTAGCGCCCATAGACAACCCCCTGCATGAACCGCGGGACCAACAAGATCAGACCGCGGGGATGTTCCCGCGCCAATCGCAGCGGGCGAGGGGCAACGTATCGACAAAGCCGGACACTCACGGGCGAAACGTTCAAATGTGGTGTGACGGCGCAAACCGGGACCGGCAAGAGCGTTCGCCCATCGCCAGAGCCGGACGCGCACAACCATCGGCAGTCCGCTCAGCAAGCCTCACAGGCGATCCCGTAGAACTCCCCGGACTCCCTCGAGCTCCCAGGACTGAAGGGCGACGCCTGCAGGCCAGAGGTCCCTCGGACGCGAGCACCGGGCAGTCGAGGTGCCGGGCGGCGTACGCGCTCCGCCTGGCGACGGCTGCGCGGGGGGAAGGGTCAGCGCCCGGTCTGGTCGTCGTCGCGCCCGCGGAGGTAGCGCTCGAACTCGCGCGCGATCGCGTCGCCGCTCGCCTCGGGCAGCTCGGCGGTGTCCTGCGCTTCCTCGAGGGACTGGACGTACTCGGCGACCTCCTCATCGGACTGCGCGAGCTCGTCGACGCCGCGCTCCCACGCCCGGGCGTTCTCCTCGAGCTCGCCGTGCGGCACGGTGATGCCGAGGAGCGACTCGATGCGGCGCAGCAGGCTGAGGCTCGCCTTGGGCGACGGGGCGCCACCGGCGTAGTGCGGCACCGCGGCCCACGCGGAGACCGTCGGGATGCCCGCGTCGGAGGCCGCGTGGGTCAGCACGCCGACGATGCCGGTGGGGCCCTCGTAGCGCGAGGCCTCGACGTCGAAGCGGTGGATCGCCGCCTCGTCCTCGGCCGTGGCCGTGACCGGGATCGGTCGCGTGTGCGGCACGTCGGCGAGCAGGGCTCCGACGGTGACGATCGTCGTGACGCCGAGCTGGTCGGCGAGCTCGAGCAGCTCGATCGAGAAGGCCCGCCAGCGCATGGACGGCTCGATGCCCTGCACGAGCACGACGTCCCGGTCGAAGCCGGTCTCGGTCGCGACGAGGATGCGCGTCGTGGGCCAGGCCAGCATGCGCCGACCCTCCTCGAGCGACACGCGGGGGCGGTTGACCTGGAAGTCGTAGTAGTCCTCGGGGTCGAAGGCCGCGACGACCTCCGCGTCCCAGACCTCCGCGAGGTGGCGGACCGCGCTCGTGGCGGCCTCGCCGGCGTCGTTCCAGCCCTCGAAGGCCGCGATGAGCACCGGATCGGTCAGCTCCGGCACATCCTCGAACTCCAGCACCATGTCTCCTTCACCGTGGGCGCGCTCGCGTCCACACCTCCAGCCTAGGACCTGGCGCCACCGATGCGCCGGAGTCCCGCCGGCGGGCGCGCCCCACGCGTGAGGCCGGACGGGGTATGCCGTGCGCTGGCGTCGCGTGACCGCAGTGCGGGCGGCGACGCGCCGGACACGGCAGGTCCGTAGAATCGGGCCGGTCCCGTCACTCGGCACGAAACCCGTGCCGCCGAGAGGAGCCACGTTGTCCCAGTCGCAGCAGCGACCCGACGCCACCGAGAGCCTGACCGCCACCCTCGGTCAGCGCATCATGATCCTCGACGGCGCCATGGGCACGGCCATCCAGCGCGACCGGCCCGACGAGGCCGGCTATCGCGGGGAGCGCTTCGCGGACTGGCCGAGCGACGTCCAGGGCAACAACGACCTCCTGACGCTGACTGCGCCAGAGATCATCGCCGGGATCCACCGCGAGTACCTCGAGGCCGGCGCCGACATCATCGAGACGAACACCTTCAACGCCAACGCGATCTCGCTGTCCGACTACGGCATGGAGGAGCTCGCCTACGAGCTGAACTTCGAGGCCGCCGCGCTGGCCCGCCGCGAAGCCGACGCGATGACGGAGCGCGAGCCCGACCGGCCGCGCTACGTCGCAGGGGCGCTCGGGCCGACGACGCGTACGGCCTCGATCTCACCCGACGTCAACGACCCCGGCGCGCGCAACGTCTCCTACGACCAGCTCGTCGCGGCCTACCTCGAGGCGGCCCGCGGGCTCGTCGACGGCGGCAGCGACCTCATCTTCATCGAGACGATCTTCGACACGCTCAACGCCAAGGCTGCGATCTTCGCCGTCGAGACGCTCTTCGAGGAGCAGGGTCGCCGCTGGCCGGTCGTCGTCTCCGGCACCATCACCGACGCGTCCGGGCGCACCCTGTCCGGCCAGGTGACCGAGGCGTTCTGGGACTCGATCCGGCACGTGTCACCGCTCGCCGTCGGGCTCAACTGCGCCCTCGGTGCCAAGGAGATGCGCCCCTACATCGCCGAGATGGCCCGTCTGGCTGACTCGTTCGTCTCGTGCTACCCCAACGCCGGTCTGCCCAACGCCTTCGGCGAGTACGACGAGGCGCCCGACGAGACCGCGGGCATCGTCGGCGAGTTCGCCGAGGCGGGTCTCGTCAACCTCGTCGGCGGCTGCTGCGGGACGACCCCCGACCACATCGCCGCCATCGCGCGGGCCGTCGACGGCAAGCCCGTCCGCGAGCTCGCGACGAACGCTCCCGCGATGCGGCTGTCCGGGCTCGAGCCGTTCACCATCACCGACGACAGCCTCTTCGTCAACGTCGGAGAGCGCACCAACATCACCGGCTCGGCTCGCTTCCGCACGCTCATCAAGGACGGCGACTACGACACCGCCCTGTCCGTGGCCGCGCAGCAGGTCGAGAACGGCGCCCAGGTCATCGACGTCAACATGGACGAGGGGATGATCGACGGTGTCGCGGCCATGGACCGCTTCCTCAAGCTCGTCGCGAGCGAGCCCGACATCAGCCGCGTGCCCGTCATGGTCGACTCCTCGAAGTGGGAGGTCATCGAGGCCGGGCTCAAGTGCGTGCAGGGCAAGGCGATCGTCAACTCGATCTCCCTCAAGGAAGGCGAGGAACCGTTCCTCCGGCAGGCCCGGCTCGTGCGCAAGTACGGCGCCGCCGCGGTCGTCATGGCCTTCGACGAGGACGGCCAGGCCGACTCGCTCGAGCGCCGCCAGCAGATCTGTTCGCGCGCCTACCGCCTGCTCACCGAGGAGGTCGGCTTCCCGGCCGAGGACATCATCTTCGACCCCAACGTCTTCGCCGTCGCCACCGGCATCGAGGAGCACGCCTCGTACGGCCTCGACTTCATCGAGGCGACGCGCTGGATCAAGGAGAACCTTCCCGGGGCCAAGGTGTCCGGTGGCATCTCCAACGTGTCGTTCAGCTTCCGCGGCAACAACCCCGTGCGCGAGGCGATCCACGCCGTCTTCCTCTACCACGCGATCGCCGCAGGCCTCGACATGGGCATCGTCAACGCGGGCGCCCTGGCGGTCTACGACGAGGTCGACGCGGAGCTGCGTGACCGTATCGAGGACGTCGTGCTCAACCGGCGCCCCGACGCCGCGGAGCGGTTGCTCGAGATCGCAGAGGAGTACAACAAGGTCGGTCAGGCGGTGGAGGTCAGCGAGGAGGAGTGGCGCGCCCTGCCGCTGGGCGAGCGCATCACGCACGCGCTCGTCAAGGGCATCGACGCGCACGTCGAGGCTGACACCGAGCTGCTCCGCGCCGAGATCGCCGAGCGCGGCGGCCGGCCCATCGAGGTGATCGAGGGTCCGCTCATGGACGGCATGAACGTCGTCGGAGACCTCTTCGGCGCCGGCAAGATGTTCCTTCCGCAGGTCGTCAAGAGCGCGCGCGTCATGAAGAAGGCCGTCGCCTACCTCATCCCGTTCATCGAGCAGGAGAAGATCGACGACCCCTCCCTGGCGACGCAGAAGGACACCAACGGCACGATCGTCATGGCCACGGTCAAGGGCGACGTCCACGACATCGGCAAGAACATCGTCGGGGTCGTGCTCCAGTGCAACAACTACGAGGTCATCGACCTGGGCGTCATGGTCCCGGCGCAGAAGATCCTCGACGCGGCGCGCGAGCACGACGCCGACATCATCGGGCTCTCGGGGCTCATCACGCCCTCGCTCGACGAGATGGTCGGCTTCGCCGCCGAGATGCAGCGCCAGGGCCTGACGATCCCGCTCCTCATCGGTGGCGCGACGACCTCGCGCGCCCACACGGCGGTCAAGGTCGACCAGAAGTACGACGGTCCGGTCGTCTGGGTCAAGGACGCCTCGCGCTCGGTGCCGACCGCCGCGGCCCTGCTCAGCGACGAGCTGCGGCCCACCCTCATGGCCAAGGTCAAGGAGGACTACGACTCGCTGCGGGCCCGTCACGCGGGCAAGGCGGACCGGCCGCTGCTCGCGCTCGAGGACGCCCGGTCGCGACGCACGCCGGTCGACTGGTCCGGCTACCGTCCGCCGCACCCGCACCTGCTGCTCCAGCAGGACCACGACGTCTCCTCGATCACCCGCTCGCACCGGATCTCGCAGCACGTCAAGGTGTTCCGCAGCTATCCCCTCGGTGAGCTGCGTCGCTACATCGACTGGCAGCCGTTCTTCAACGCGTGGGAGATGAAGGGCAGCTTCCCCGACATCCTCAACAACCCGGCCAGCGGCCAGGCCGCGCGCAAGCTCTACGACGACGCGCAGGCCATGCTCGACCAGCTCATCGAGGAGCGGTGGCTGACCGCCAACGGCGTCATCGGCTTCTTCCCGGCCAACTCCGTGGGCGACGACGTCGAGGTCTACCTCGACGACGCCCGCACCGAGCCCCTCGCCGTGCTGCACCACCTGCGCCAGCAGGGGGACCACCGCGCCGGTGTGCCCAATCGCTCGCTCGCCGACTACGTCGCCCCGAAGGGGACGCAGGACTGGGTCGGTGGCTTCGCGGTGACGGCCGGTCTCGGCGGCGCCGGGCGGGTCGCGGCGTTCCGGGCCGACCTCGACGACTACAACGCGATCCTGCTCGAGTCGCTCGCCGACCGCCTCGCCGAGGCGTTCGCCGAGCGCATGCACGAGCGGGTCCGCAAGGAGTTCTGGGGCTACGCGCCCGACGAGCACCTCGACAACGTCGCGCTCATCAAGGAGCAGTACGCCGGCATCCGCCCGGCGCCCGGTTATCCCGCCTGCCCCGAGCACACCGAGAAGGAGACGCTCTGGCGCCTGCTCGACGTCGAGGCCAACACGGGCATGACCCTGACGGAGAGCATGGCCATGGCGCCCGGCGCCTCGGTCTCTGGCTGGTACTTCTCGCACCCGCAGTCGCAGTACTTCGTCGTGGGCCGGCTCGGCCGCGACCAGGTGCAGGACTACGCCGACCGCAAGGGATGGACGCTGGCCGAGGCCGAGCGCTGGCTGTCCGCGAACCTCGCCTACGACCCGGAGGACTGACCCGGTGACCCTCTCGCACACCGCCGACCCCGACCGCACGGTGCCGGCCCTGCCGGCGGCCGTCCTGTGGGACATGGACGGCACCCTCGTCGACACCGAGCCCTACTGGATCCAGGCGGAGCACGAGCTCGTCGCGGCCCACGGGGGTGTCTGGAACGACGAGTTCGCTCACCAGCTCGTCGGCAACGCACTCGAGGTCTCGGCACAGCTGATCATCGACCAGTCGGGGATCTCGCTGACGGTGCCCGAGATCATCGATGCCCTGCTCGAGCGGGTCATCGCCCAGGTCGAGCGGCGCGTCCCGTGGCGTCCCGGAGCGCGTGAGCTGCTGCTCGAGCTCGGCGACCTCGGGGTGCCGTCCCTGCTCGTGACGATGTCGTGGCGCTCGCTCGCCGACACGGTCGTGAGGCGCCTGCCGGAGGGCGCCTTCGACCACCTCGTGACCGGGGACGAGGTCAGCCACGGCAAGCCGCACCCGGAGCCCTACCTCGCGGCGGCCCGCCTCGTCGGGGCCGACCCGGCGGACTGCATCGCCATCGAGGACTCGCCTGCCGGGGTGCGGTCCGCGACCGCCGCCGGGGTGCCGACGATCGCCATCCCGCACGTCGTGCCCGTGCCCGCGATCGACGGTGCCGTCCATCTCGACACGCTCGCCGGGGTCGGTGCGGCCGACCTCACGACGATCGTGTCGCGCCTGCGCTCTCCTCGCTGAGGCGCGCCAGCGTCCGCAGCTGACGCCGCATCATCACGAGGTCGCCCCAGGCGAGAGCGGTCGACCGCGCCCGCGAGAGGGCCGACTCGGCCCGGGGGAGTGCGATGTCGCCGCGCAAGGTCGTCCTGGCCTCCGGCCCGCCTGGGAGCGGGACCGTCTGGTAGACGAGCGGCAGCCGCCCGAAGAGGCGTATGCCGGTCGGCGCGGTGATCTCGAGGGCGAGCAGGTCGTCAGGCACCCAGTCGACGAGGGTGAAGATCGTCGCGAAGCGCTGCCCGACGGCGAGGCTCTCCAGTCCGGGCGTCAGGGCGCGTGGGCTCCGGCGCCCGAGGTTGTCGACGAGGTCGTAGCTGTAGGGCGCGACGCGCAGCTGGCAGAGCCAACGGAAGACGACCGCGGGCTCGGCACGGACCGTCACCGCACGGCTGACGACGGGACCGGCATGGCCCACCAGGTGGCCCGGGAGGGCTGATGCGCCGAACTCGCCCCAGCGCCAAGGGAGCCCGTCGCGCTCCGCGGGTCCGCGGACGGAGCCGGTGCTCACCGGCGGCCCTTGCGCTTCGGGACACCTCCACGCGGCGCGCCCTTGCGCCCGGTCTGCTGGGCGCGCCGGGAAGTGCCGTGGGCGCGGGACGTGGCCGAGCTCTTGGCGGTCTTCGAGGTCTTGGCGGGCTTGGCGTGTCCGCGCTGCTCGGTCGGCCCGTCCGAGCCGGACGGCGAGGCCGCGTCGGACGGCCCGCCACGGGTGCTGCGCTCCGTGCGGCCGCGGACGATGCCGATGAAGTCCTCGATGCGCGGGTCGTCGTCGTCGACCCTCCAGGCAAGGCCGACCCGTGAGGGTGCGACCCCGGTCACGGGGCGGTGGACGACGTCCTTGCGGTGGTGCAGGCGGGCGACCGACATCGGCACGACGACGATCCCGGAGCCGGTGGCCACCACGGACACCGCCTGCTTCGTCGTCATGGGCGGCATGGCTGTGGCCCGGTCTCGGGTCTCTGGCGTCGCGACGGCCGTCCACTCGGGGACGAGCGCGGGGTCCTGCATGAGGACCTCCTCGCCGAGGTCGGCGACGTCGACCTCATCGAACGCGGCGATGACGTGCTCCTTGGCCACGACGACGACCGGGACCTCCTCGTAGAGGGGGATGACGTGCAGACCGTCGCGGTCGACCGGCAGCCTCAGGAGGACCATGGACGATGTCCCGTCGCGCAGGTGGGCCAGGGCATCGGCGTCCTCGACGGGTGCCGCCTCGAGGGGAGAGTCCGGCAGGCGCTGGCCCCACACGCGCAGCCACTTGTCCGGCGTCACGCCGGGCACGAACTCGACGCGGAACGGATCCGTCATGGTGTGCCTTCGCGGTCGGGGCAGGTCGCTCCCGAGGCTAGTCCACGTGGACATGTCGCCCGACGTGCGGAGGGGACACCGCCGGACGCCGTGCGACACCCGTGGCGGGCCACGGGCCGGGGACAGGCCGGGCGAGAGCGGGCAGGCGTGGTCGGGCGACGCCCTAGGCTGGACCCATGCCCACGCCGAAGCCGCAGACCATGAAACCCCAGACGGCCGCGAAGAAGCTCGGCGTCCTGCTGTCCGAGACCCCCGCCGACTTCCAGGAGGGCGTCGTCAGCCGCACCGACCTCAACGCGTTGCAGGCCGAGCCGCCGGAGTGGCTCGCGACGCTGCGCCGCAACGGACCCCACACCCGCCAGGAGACGGCCCGGCGACTCGGCATCTCCAACTCGGGCCTGACCCGCGGCGGGGTCGGAGAGCACCTGACGACCGACGAGATCAAGGCCGTCATCGACGAGATGCCCGCCTGGCTCGTGGCCGAGCGCGAGATCTTCGCGCAGGTCCGCGCCGAGGACGCGCGCCTCAAGGCACGCGACACCGGACGGCCCTGATCCCATGAGCGAGACGGTCCGGACGTTCCGCACCACCCTCGAGGCCACGGGTGGCAACAACGTGGGCATCGTGGTCCCTGACGAAGTCATGGCGGCCTTCGCCCGCGGCAAGCGGGTGCCCGTATCCGTGACCGTGGACGGTGGCTACACGTACCGGACCTCGATCGCCTCCATGGGCGGTCACTTCCTCGTGTCCTTCAACGCCGAGACGCGGGCCGCGACCGGGCGTGGCGCCGGTGACGAGGTGGAGGTCCGGCTCGAGGTCGACGACGCACCGCGCGAGGTCGAGGTGCCCCAGGCGCTCCGGGCGGTCCTCGACGCCGACCCCGCTCTCACGGCCGCCTGGACGGCTCTGTCCGCCAGCAAGCAGAAGGCGCATGCCCTCGCCGTGTCCTCGGCCAGGACCGACGAGACCCGCGAGCGGCGACTGTCGCAGGTGGTCGAGACCCTCCGGGACGGTGGCCGGCCCTAGGTCAGCTCGCCGCGGCGACGCGTCAAGGAGGCCGACTCGGCCGTGTTGCCCGCCAGCTCGATCGCCCGGGTGTACGCCGCCCGCGCCTCCTCGCCGCGACCCATCCGGCGCAGCAGGTCGGCCCGGACCGCGTGGTAGGCGTGATAGCCGGACAACGGTTCCCCGAGAGGCTCGACGACGGCCAGCGCCACCTGCGGTCCGTCGAGCTCGGCGAGGGCGACCGCCCGGTTCAGGGCGACGACCGGCGAGGGTTCCAGGTCGTGGAGCTGGTCGTAGAGGGCGACGACCTGTGACCAGTCGGTGTCGCGCATGGTGCGAGCCGAGGTGTGCACGGCGTTGATGGCGGCCATGACCTGGTAGCGACCCGGAGCCGCCCCAGCATCGAGTCGCTCACGCACGAGACGGTGGCCCTCGGCGACCAGGGCCCGGTCCCAGACGCTGCGGTCCTGCTCGTCGAGGGGGACCAGCTCACCGCCCGGTGAGACCCGGGCACTCCGGCGGGCGTCGGTGAGCAGCATCAGGGCGAGGAGGCCGGCCACCTCGCCGTCGTCGGGCAGGAGGTCGCGCAGCATCCGGGTGAGCCGGATCGCCTCGCCGGTGAGGTCCTGGCGGATCGGATCGGTGTCCGCACCGGAGGTGAGGTAGCCCTCGTTGAAGACGAGGAAGAGCACAGCGAGCACGCCGGAGACCCGAGTCGGCAGGTCCTCCGCGGTCGGCACCCGGTACGGGATGCGCGCGGCCGCGATCTTGGCCTTGGCCCGGGTGAGGCGCCGAGCCATCGCGGACTCCTGCACGAAGAAGGCCCTCGAGATCTCGGGCACGGTCAGGCCACCGACCATTCGCAGCGTCAGGGCGACCCGCGCCTCCATCGCGAGCGCGGGGTGACAGCACGTGAAGACGAGTCGGAGCCGGTCGTCGTCGAGGACGCCGAGCGGCTCGGCCTCGTGGTCGTCGTGCACCATGGCTGCCTCCTGGTGCTTGTGGTCACGCTTGCTCTCGCGCCGGATCCGGTCGATCGCCTTGCGGTTGGCGGTCGTCGTCAGCCACGCGCCCGGGTTCGGGGGTGTGCCCTCGGCGGGCCACCGCTCGACGGCGGTCGCGAACGCCTCGGCCGCGGCGTCCTCGGCGAGGCCGAGATCACCGAACCGCCGGGTCAGGGAGGCGACGACCCGGGCCCACTCGTCGTGGTGGGCCCGGGTGAGCTCGTCGCGGACGTCGGGTGGGCTCACAGGAACGGACGCACCTCGATCTTGCGGTTGCACGCCCGGGAGCCCTCGGCGGCGAGCCTGAGCACCACGTCGAGGTCCGGCGCCTCGAGGATCCAGAAGCCGGCGAGGTACTCCTTCGACTCGACGAAGGGTCCGTCGGTGAAGACTGCCTCGCTCCCTCGGTTGTCGACGACCGTCGCTGGGTCCGGGGAGCCGAGGCCCCCGGCGAAGACCCAGTACCCCTCGGACCGGAGCCGGTCGTTGAAGGCGTCGACGGCGGCCTCCTCGGTGGCGGTCTCGGGGCCGGTGCCGTCGTCGATCACGGATACGAGGTACTGCATGTCGGATCATCTCCTGTGCCTCGGGCCGCCCATCGCGGGCGGGCTCTCACCTCTGCTACGAACACCTCGGTCCGGATCGGACAGCGCGGGCGGGACTGATTCTGCTGGGTGGCAGGGACTCCGTGCCGAGCTCAGCGGTGCTGGGCCGTCCAGGCCCCGGCGTTCGCCGCCTCGGCGATGAGGTCGGCGACCTCGGCGTGGTTCTCACGGACGAGCCCGGTCGTCACGCGCACGTGGCCTTCGGGTCCGGCGACGTGCTCGACCGAGAACGGTGACCCCGGGGTCACCGCGATGCCTTGGCTCGCGAGCCGGAGCACCGCTGCGGCCTCGTCGCGCACCGGCACCCAGATGTTGAGCCCGTCGGTGCCGGGCACCTCGATGCCGTGCTCCGCGAGGCGACCGACGACGAGCTCCCGACGACGGGCGTACTCGGCACCGGCCGATGCGATCCCGCGCGCGCAGACCTCGTCGCGGAGCAGGCCGGCGAGGACCCGCTGGAGCAGCCGGCTCGTCCAGCCCTGCCCGATGGCCCGCGCGTGCCGCACCGGGGCGAGCAGCGCGTCCGGGCCGCTCAGCGCGGCGATCCGCAGGTCTGGACCGTGCGACTTGCTGAAGCTGCGGATGTGCAGCACCTGGTCGGGGATCCACCGACCGAGGCTGGTCGCGGCCGACGTCGAGATCGGGCCGCTCGAGTCGTCCTCGATGACGATGCAGTCACGGCCCTCGAGCAGCGCAGCGAGTCGTCGCGCCCGGGTCGGCGACATGGACACGCCGGTCGGGTTCTGTCCTCGAGGCTGGATGACCACCGCTGCGGGTCGGCGCGGCAGCAGGGACTCGACGGCGTCAAGGTCGAGGCCCGTCTCGTCGAGCGGCACGCCGACGACCGCGACCCCCCGGTCCTCGAGCAGGTCGAGCAGGGGAGGGAACCCCGGGTTCTCGACGAGCACGAGGTCACCCGGGCGCAGCAGTGCCCGGGTGAGCAGGTCCAGCGCGTCCATCGCGCCGTCGACGACGAGGAGGTCGTCGGCGGCATACGGCCAGTCGCGCACGAGCTCCTGCCGTAGCTCGTCGAGCACGGGGTCGTCGAGATAGCTGCTCGGCGTCGTCGGGTCGGTCAGTGCGGACAGCACCGGCACGAGCGGGGGCAGCAGGGCGCTGTCGGGGATGCCGGTCGACAGGTCGAGGCTCACCGGCGACTCGTGCCGCAGCGCCCGCGTGTAGCGCTCGCCGCCTCGGGCCGTGGGCGCCACGGTCGTGCCCCGGCGGCCGTCCGACCGGATGGTCCCCGAGCGGGCGAGCAGCTGCCAGGCCGCGCTCACGGTCGTCGGCGACATCATCAGCTCCTCGGCGACCCGGCGGATCGGGGGCAGCTGGTCGCCCGGCACGAGGGTGGCGTCGCGGATCGCCCGGGAAACGGCCTGCGCGAGGCCCTTGGCGGTCGGGGCGTCGAGGCGCTCCTCGATCGAGGAGATGACGGCACGCATGTTCGTAACATAGCAATCGATGCTTTGTATGGGGTCAGAGTGGCACGTAACGTGAGGTGCATGACGACCCCTACCGTGACGTCCATCGACCACTGGATCTCCGGCGCCCGCGTGCCCGGCACCTCCGGGCGCACCGCCCCGGTGCACGACCCGGCGACCGGCCGCCAGACCGGCGAGGTGCCGCTCGCCTCCACCTCCGAGGTGGACGACGCCGTCAAGACCGCGGTCGCCGCCGGACGCGACTGGCGCACCAGCTCCCTGTCGCGGAGGGCTGCCGTCCTCTTCGCCTTCCGCGAGCTGCTGCACACGCGCACCGACGAGCTGGCCGCGATCGTCACCGCAGAGCACGGCAAGGTACTCTCCGACGCGGTCGGCGAGATCGCCCGCGGCCTCGAGAACGTCGAGTTCGCCACCGGTGTACCGCAGCTGCTCAAGGGCGGCTTCTCGGAACAGGCCGCGAGCGGTGTCGACGTCTACAGCATCCGCCAGCCGCTCGGCGTCGTCGCCGGCGTCACGCCCTTCAACTTCCCCGTCATGGTGCCGCTCTGGATGTGCGCCAACGCCATCGCCTGCGGCAACAGCTTCGTGCTCAAGCCCAGCGAGAAGGACCCCTCGGCCGCGCTCTTCCTCGCCGAGCTCTGGAAGGAGGCCGGCCTTCCCGACGGCGTCTTCACCGTCGTCCACGGCGACAAGGAGGCCGTCGACGCGCTCCTCGACCACGACGACATCGCGGCGGTCAGCTTCGTCGGCTCGACCCCCATCGCGAAGTACATCTACGAGCGCGGCACCGCCAACGGCAAGCGGGTCCAGGCTCTCGGCGGCGCGAAGAACCACGCGCTCGTGCTGCCCGACGCCGACATCGACATGGCGGCCGACGCCATCGTCTCCGCCGCGTACGGCGCCGCGGGGGAGCGGTGCATGGCCCTGTCCGTCGCGGTCGCCGTCGGTGACGTCGGTGACGACCTCGTCTCCGCGATCTCCAGCCGCCTGCCGAAGCTCACCGTCGGGCCGGGCTCGGCTGAGGGCACCGACATGGGTCCGCTCATCACCCGCGAGCACCGCGACAAGGTGGCCGGCTACGTGGCGGCCGGAGCGGAGGCCGGGGCCACGGTCGTCGTCGACGGACGCGAGCAGGACGTCCCCGAGGACGGCTTCTTCCTCGGCATGACCCTGCTCGACGACGTGACGCCGGACATGACCGTCTACCGCGACGAGATCTTCGGGCCGGTCCTGTCGGTCGTGCGCGTCGCCACCTACGACGAGGGTCTGGCGCTCATCAACCGCAACCCGTACGCCAACGGCACCGCGATCTTCACCCGCGACGGTGGCGCCGCGCGCCGCTTCCAGAACGAGGTCGAGGTCGGCATGGTCGGGATCAACGTGCCGATCCCCGTCCCGGTCGCCTACTACTCCTTCGGCGGCTGGAAGGACTCGCTCTTCGGCGACACCCACATGTACGGACCCGAGGGCATCAACTTCTACACGCGCGGCAAGGTCGTGACGCAGCGGTGGCCCGACCCGGCCACCTCGACCGTCGACCTCGGCTTCCCGCGCACCCGCTGAGAGAGAAGGACCCACCCATGACCGACCTCGACCAGCGCAGCGTCATCGCCGACCTCCTCGACGGGATGACGGAGCAGCAGGTGCGCACCCTCGACCGCGACCACGTCTTCCACTCGTGGTCGGCCCAGGGACTCATCGACCCGCTGCCCATCGCCCGGGCCCAGGGCTCCTACTTCTGGGACTACGACGACAAGCGCTACCTCGACTTCAGCAGCCAGCTCGTCAACGTCAACATCGGCTACAACCACCCGAAGGTCGTCGCCGCGATCCAGGAGCAGGCGGCCCGTCTCGCGACGATCGCGCCGTCCTTCGCCAACGACGCCCGCAGCGAGGCCGCCCGGCTCATCACCGAGGTCGCGCCCGACGGGCTGTCCGCGGTCTTCTTCACCAACGGTGGGGCCGAGGCCAACGAGAACGCGATCCGGATGGCCCGGCTGCACACGGGCCGGCACAAGGTGCTCGCGACATACCGCAGCTACCACGGCGCCACGGGCGGCTCGATCACCCTGACCGGCGACCCGCGGCGCTGGCCCTCGGAGCCCGGCCTGTCGGGGATCGTCCACTGCTGGGGCCCCTACACCTATCGTTCGGCCTTCCACTCCGAGTCCGAGGAGCAGGAGCGCGACCGTGCGTTGTCGCACCTGCGCGACACGATCATGGTCGAGGGTGGGCACACGATCGCCGCGATCATCCTCGAGACCGTGGTGGGCACCAACGGCATCCTCGTCCCGCCGGACGGCTACCTCCAGGGCGTCCGTGACCTCTGCGACGAGCACGGGATCATCCTCATCGCCGACGAGGTCATGGCCGGCTTCGGGCGGTGCGGCGAGTGGTTCGCCGTCGACCACTGGGGCATCCGCCCCGACCTCATCACCTTCGCCAAGGGCGTCAACTCCGGCTACGTCCCGCTCGGGGGCGTCGTCATCTCGGACGAGATCCGGGCGACCTTCGACCAGCGCGCCTTCCCGGGCGGACTGACCTACTCGGGTCACCCGCTCGCCTGCGCCTCGGCCGTCGCCTCGATCAACGCGTTCCGCGAGGAGGGCATCATCGAGAACGCCCGGAGCCTCGGCACCGACGTCATCGGCCCGCGCCTGCGCGAGATCGCGGCGAAGCACCCCAGTGTCGGCGACGTCCGCGGCCTGGGCGTCTTCTGGGCCGTGGAGCTCGTGCGCGACCGCGAGACGCGTGAGCCGCTCGTGCCCTACAACGCCTCGGGTGAGGCGGCCGCGCCGATGGCGGCCTTCGCCGCGGCCTGCAAGGAGCGCGGGCTCTGGCCGTTCACCCACTTCAACCGCACCCACGTCGTGCCCCCGTGCACGACGACCCCGGCGGAGGCCGAAGAGGGGCTGGCAGTGCTCGACGAGGCGCTCGACGTCGCCGACGAGTTCACCGTCTGAAGGCTCTCGCCTCCAGCCGACGCCAAGGGCGCACGTATGCCGCCGGGCCCGCCCGGCGGCATACGTGCTCGGTCGTCGAGTGGGGTCAGGCGTCGAGCTCGACGAGCCCGGTGACGGACGGGTCGACGGCGCGCTGGGCGGCGTCGACGGGCAGCGGCGGGGGAGTGCCACCCCACGCCGGGCACAGCGCGCGGTGGTCGCACCAGTCGCACAGCCGGCTCGGGCTGGGACGCCAGTCACCCGTCGACGCGGCTCGCTCGATGGCCTGCCAGAGCGCCTTGACCTTGCGCTCGGTGCCGAGCAGGTCCTGCTCGTCGGGCTCGTAGGCGACGATCTCGCCGTTGCCGAGGTAGACGAGCTGGAGGCGCTTGGGGATGACGCCGCGCTGGCGCCAGAGCACGAGCGCGTAGAACTTCATCTGGAAGAGGGCCTTGGCCTCGAAGTGCTCGGAAGGCGAGCGGCCCGTCTTGTAGTCGACGACGCGCATCGCTCCGCCCGGGGCCACGTCGAGCCGGTCGACGTAGCCGCGCAGGACGAGCCCGTCGACCTCGGTCTCGACGTAGAGCTCGCGCTCGGCCGGCTCGAGCCGCGTCGGGTCCTCGAGACCGAACCACGTCTGGAGCAGCGTCGCTGCGCCGGCGAACCACTCGTCGGTGCGACCGCCGTGCTCGGCGAGCAGGTCGAGCATCGCCGGCTCCTCCTCGGCGAGGCGCTCCCACTCCTGGGGGACGAGCCCCACCGCGGCGTCGATGGTGCGCTCGGTCGCGGGGAGGTCGAAGAGCCGCTCGAGGACGGCGTGGACGAGCGTGCCCCGGGCCGTCGCCTGCGTGGGCGCCGACGGGAGCTTGTCGATGACCCGGAAGCGATAGAGCATCGGGCACGACATGAAGTCGGAGGCCCGACTGGGGGACAGCGCTGCAACCATGGGGCGACTGTATGCCGCGGGGCCGACACCGCACGGCCGGCACCCACAGCCCACGCACGGGACCGGCACAGGGAGGCGGGTCAGGCAGGGCATAGGGTCGAGCCCATGAGCACTCCCGCCCGCCCGGACACCTCCCACGGGTGGCGGATCGGCAGCCTAGCGGGGACCCCGGTCTACCTCGGTCGGTCCTGGCCGGTCATCGCCGTGCTCATCGTCGTCGTCTTCGGGCCCAACCTGTCGAGGTCCGACCGCGGTGCGTCCTACGGCTACCTGCTCGCCGCGGCCTACGCCGTGCTGCTGCTCGTCTCGGTGCTCGTGCACGAGGCTGCCCACGCCTTCGCGGCCCGGTGGCGAGGACACCCGGTCAGCCGGATCGTCGCCGACGTCTGGGGCGGTCACACCGTCTACGACGCGACCCGCACCTCGCCGAGCACGACGGCCATCGTCGCCGTCGTCGGGCCGCTGTCCAACCTCGCGCTCGCCGGGGTCGTCTGGGGCCTGCGGGCTCTGACGACGAACGAGACCGCCCTGACCCTCCTCGGCATCGTCGCCTTCGCCAACGTCCTCGTCGGCGTCTTCAACCTCCTCCCGGGCCTGCCCCTCGACGGCGGCCAGATCGTCAGCGCCCTCGTGTGGCGCGCCACGGGGAGCAAGGGGCGCGGCCTCGTCACGGCGGGGTGGCTCGGACGCGTCGTCGCGGTGCTGACCGTCGCGTGGTTCGCCCTGCGTCCCCTCGCCGAGGGCCGGGCGCCCGAGATCTTCGACCTCGTCTGGCCGTTCGCCATCGCCTTCTTCCTCTGGCAGGGCGCGACGGGGGCGATCCGGGCCGGTCACATCCACGAGGCGACCGCCGGGCGCGCGACCGACGTGCTCGAGCCGCTGTCCCTCGTCGCGGGCACGGCGACCGTGGCCGAGGTCGAGACCGCGGTGGCCTCCGGGGCGTGGGTGGCTGCAGCGGACCCGACGGGGTGGCCGCTCGGTGTCGTCGACGCCGACTCCGCGGCCGGCGTGCCTGTCGACAGCCGGGCGCGCACGGCGATCGCGTCGGTCACGCTGGCCCAGCCGGCGTCGTGGGTCGTCGCCCTGCCGCCGGAGGCCGTGCTCACCGACCTCATCCGGGTCATGAGCGATCGCGAGCTCTCGCTCGCCGTCGTCGTCGACGAGGCCACCCGCGACATCCGCGGGCTGGCGAGCGCGGAGCGCATCAACGCGGTCGTCGGCGCCGAGCTGGCCCGTCGCGGTCGTCGCTGACGCGCGTCCACGAAGTCGCCGCTGGATGCCGGTGCCGAGGGCGTATGCCGTCGGGCGCGGTTCCCGAGGCATGTCCCGTGACGCTCGTCTTCCCGGCGAGCGCCTCGATGCCGTCCGCCGTCCACACCCCCTCGTCGGCTCGGCCGGTCGTCCACAGGGGTGGCGCGCTCGGCAGCGAGCCCGGCACGGACGCGTCACCGTTGGCGCAGGGCCCGACGAGCGGGCCGGAGGGAGGCACCATGAGGACGAGCCGGAGCGAGACGACGACGGGCACTGGCGCGGTCGCGTCCCGGTCCGCGAGGAGCCCACGTCGACGTGCGCCCGAGGGGACCGCCGACGAGGCGACGCCGGACGCCGCGTCGGTGCCGGGGCGCAACGAGGTCGTCCTGAGCGGGCGGCTCGGCGCCGAGGCGGAGGAGCGCGAGCTGCCGAGCGGTGACCGCATCGCGACGCTGCGCGTCGTCGTGCCTCGCGAGCCGCCGCCCGGGCGCCGCCGCGCGACCGCCGACGAGCCCAGGCGGGCGACGGTCGACACCATCGACGTCGTGTGCTGGACGGCGGCAACCCGTCGGAGCGCGCTCCGTCTGCGCGGGGGCGACGTCGTCGAGGTCGAGGGCGCGCTCCGTCGGCGGTTCTTCGGCGGGGCGGCAGGTCGCCAGAGCCGCTACGAGGTCGAGGCGACGGCCCTCCGCAGGGTGTCCGGAGGAGGTCGCGCCGGCACCTAGACTGTGCTCCCATGACCGCTCCCACGACCGACGCCGAGCAGCCCGACGCCGAGCACGCCAGGCCCGACGCCGAGCCCGACGCCGAGCCCGACACGAGCGGGGGTCCGGAGCGGTCCGACGTCCCGGGCGCGCACGACCGCCGTGGCGTCTTCGAGGTGGGGGAGCGCATCCAGCTGACCGACCCGAAGGGTCGTCTGCACACGATCACGCTCGAGCCCGGGCGCGAGTTCCACACGCACCGCGGCTTCCTGCGCCACGACGACCTCATCGGCTCCCACGACGGCTCCGTCGTGACGAACACCGCCGGGGTCGAGTACCTCGCCCTGCGGCCGCTGCTCAGCGACTACGTCATGTCGATGCCCCGCGGCGCGGCGGTCGTCTACCCGAAGGACTCGGGCCAGATCGTGCAGATGGCCGACATCTTCCCGGGGGCGACGGTCGTCGAGGCCGGCGTCGGCAGCGGTGCGCTGTCGATGTCGCTGCTGCGCGCCATCGGTGAGCGCGGCCGCCTGCTGTCGTTCGAGCGTCGCGAGGACTTCGCGGAGATCGCCCGCGGCAACGGCCGCGCGTTCTTCGGCGGTGACCACCCGGCCTGGACCGTCACGGTCGGTGACCTCGTCGAGTCGCTCCCGTCCGTCGCCGAGGCCGGGACCGTCGACCGGGTCGTGCTCGACATGCTCGCGCCCTGGGAGTGCCTCGACGCCGTCTCCGACGCGCTCATCCCCGGCGGCGTGCTCATCTGCTACGTCGCCACGACGACCCAGCTGAGCCGCGTGGCCGAGGGCATCCGCGCCCACGGCGGCTTCACCGAGCCCTCCGCCTGGGAGTCGCTCGTGCGCGGTTGGCACCTCGAGGGGCTCGCCGTGCGTCCCCAGCACCGGATGCACGGGCACACCGGCTTCCTCATCACGACGCGTCGGCTCGCTCCCGGCGTCGTCCCGCCCGAGCGCAAGCGTCGTCCGGCCAAGGGCGCCTACGGCGACTCGGGTGACGCCGGCACGACGTCCGTCGACGGCCCGGACGCCCCGGCGGGTGCCCCCACGCCCGTCGCCGGCTCGACGGCCTCGACGGACATCCCTGCGGACGCGTGGACACCCGAGGCGCTCGGCGAACGCATCAAGAGCGACAAGACGATCCGACGCGTCCGCCGATCACTGGCTGAAACGTCCGACGACATCGGCTGACACGGGGTTAGGGTCGAATCGTCACTATGTGCGAGTGACGGATTGAGGAGGCCGAGATGTCTGATGACGTCCGCAACCCAGACCCCGAAGGTGCCGCCGGCGCCGGAGTCCCCGGAGCGGGGGACCGCGAGCTCGCAGCCCTGCGCGCCGAGGTCGAGTCGCTGCGCCAGGTGGCGCGACACTCGCCCCAGCGCACCCGTGAGCTCGAGGCGCGGCTGGCCCACGTCCAGACGAGCCTGTCGACGCTGTCGTCCCAGAACGAGCGCCTCGTGCACACGCTCAAGGACGCGCGCGAGCAGATCGTCACGCTGAAGAAGGAGGTCGACCGTCTCGCGCAGCCGCCGAGCACCTACGGCCTCGTCGTCGACCCGCCCGAGGACGGCTCGATCGACATCATCACCGGTGGCCGGAAGATGCGCGTCGCCATCAGCCCGTCGGTCGACCAGCTGGAGCTCGGCCTCGGCCGTGAGGTCATGCTCAACGAGGCCCTCAACGTCGTCTCCGTCCACGGCTACGAGCGCGTGGGCGAGGTCGTCACGGTCAAGGAGCGTCTCGACGACGACCGCGTCGTCGTCGTGACGCACGGCGACGAGGAGCGCGTGTGCCGCATCGCGACGCCCCTGCTCGGCGAGCACTTCCGCGTCGGCGACTCCCTCACCCTCGACCCGAGGTCCAACTTCGTCCACGAGGTCGTGCCCAAGCTCGAGGTCGAGGAGCTCGTCCTCGAGGAGGTGCCCGACGTCGAGTACGAGGACATCGGTGGCCTCGCCGGCCAGATCGAGGCGATCCGGGACGCCGTCGAGCTGCCCTTCCTGCACCCCGAGCTCTACAAGGAGCACGCGCTCAAGCCGCCGAAGGGCGTGCTGCTCTACGGTCCTCCCGGCTGTGGCAAGACGCTCATCGCCAAGGCGGTCGCCGCGTCCCTCGCCCGCCAGGTCGCCGCTCGCACGGGCAAGCAGACCGAGAAGAGCTACTTCCTCAACATCAAGGGCCCCGAGCTGCTCAACAAGTACGTCGGCGAGACCGAGCGGCACATCCGGCTCATCTTCCAGCGGGCCCGTGAGAAGGCCTCCGACGGCACGCCCGTGGTCGTCTTCTTCGACGAGATGGACTCGCTCTTCCGCACCCGCGGATCGGGCGTCTCCAGCGACGTCGAGACGACGATCGTGCCGCAGCTGCTCGCCGAGATCGACGGCGTCGAGCGCCTCGACAACGTCATCGTCATCGGCGCCTCCAACCGCGAGGACATGATCGACCCCGCCATCCTGCGACCGGGCCGTCTCGACGCCAAGATCAAGATCGAGCGCCCCGACGCCGAGAGCGCGCGTGACATCTTCAGCAAGTACCTCACCGAGTCGCTGCCACTCCACGAGCACGACCTCGCCGTCAACGGCGGTGACCGCGACGCGACCGTCGAGGCGATGATCACGGCCGCCGTCGAGCGAATGTACTCCGAGATGGAGGAGAACCGCTTCCTCGAGGTGACCTACCAGGGCGGCGACAAGGAGATCCTCTACTTCAAGGACTTCAACTCGGGCGCGATGATCCAGAACATCGTCGACCGGGCCAAGAAGCTCGCGATCAAGGACTTCCTGACGACCGGCCAGAAGGGCATCCGCGTCGAGCACCTGCTCAACAGCTGCGTCGACGAGTTCAAGGAGAACGAGGACCTGCCCAACACGACCAACCCCGACGACTGGGCGCGGATCAGCGGCAAGAAGGGCGAGCGCATCGTCTACATCCGCACGCTGCTCAAGGGCAAGGACGGCACCGAGCCGGGCCGGTCCATCGCGACGGCCAACACCGGCCAGTACCTCTGACCCGAGGCGTGTGCCGTGTGGCCGGGACGCGTCCCGGCCACACGAGGCCTCTCGACGGGTCTGGGCCGGGTGGGGTCAGGCGCGGCGCGGTGACGAGCGGGCGCGGCGGACGGCATACGCCCCGAGGGCACGCCAGCCGAGCAGGAAGAGCGCCAGCACGACCGAGGCGACCACGACGAAGCTGACGGCCGTGCCCGACCCGACCGCGTGCCGCAGCAGCATGCCGACGAGGACGGTCGCGAACCACACGGTCACGCCGGGGGCGACGTCGAGCGGCCATGACCGGCGCACGACCCGCACGACGAGCCAGCCGAGGCCGGTCCCGACGAGGAAGGGCCAGGCCGTCGACAGGACGCCGAGCACCGGGCTCGACTCGTCGTGGCTCGCGCGACCGACCGCGGCGAAGACGAGGACGAGCACGACGTCGAGGAGCAGCGCGACCGCGGGGCGGCGCCACCAGACGGGTCGGTTCATGAGGGCGTGTCGAAGGGGAGCTTGGCCTGCGGCGGTGCGTGGGTGGGGTCGACGCCCTCGAAGAGCGAGCTGACCGAGCGGCCGTGGTGGATGCGGCTGATCGCCTCGGCGAAGAGGGCCGACACCGACCGCACCTTGAGCTCGGGCCAGCCGTCCGGCGCCGGGACGGTGTCGGTCGTGACGACCTCGGTGACGAAGGGGTGGTCACGCAGCCGCTCGACGGCCTTGCCGGCGAAGAGGCCGTGGGTGCAGACGATCGCGGCCTCGGTCGCGCCGGCGTCCTTGAGGCGGTCCATCAGCTCGAGCATCGAGCCGCCCGTCGCGATCTCGTCGTCGAGGATGATCGCCCGGCGACCCGAGACGTCGCCGACGATCGAGTCGATGACGACGCGGTCGTCGGCCACCCGCTGTTTCGAGCCGGCCGCGACGGGCAGCCCGAGCAGGCGGGCGAACTGGGTCGCGACCTTGGCGTTGCCGAGGTCGGGGCTGACGACGATCGAGTTGTCGAGGTCGTTGTCGCGGAAGTGGTCCGCGAGGACCCCGATCGCCGTCAGGTGGTCGACAGGCGTCGAGAAGAAGCCGTGCACCTGGGGAGCGTGGAGGGCCATGGTCAGGACCCGGTGGCAGCCGGCCGTCGAGATCATGTCGGCCACGAGCCGTCCGCCGAGGGAGATGCGCGAGGCGTCCTTCTTGTCGGAGCGGGCGTAGGCGTAGTGCGGCATGACCGCGGTGATCTGAGCCGCCGAGGCGCCACGCGCCGCGTCGATCATGAGGAGCAGCTCCATGAGGTGCTCCTGCGTCGGCGGCACGAGCGGCTGGACGATGTAGACGTCGCGCTGGCGGCAGTTGGCGAGCAGCTGTGCCTGCAGGCAGTCGTTGCTGAACCGTTTGATGTCGACGGGGGACCGGGTCACCCCGAGATGCGAGCAGATCCGGTCGGCCAGGGCGGGGTGCGCCGAGCCGCTGAACACGACGACATCGTTCACTTCGAGACCATCCCTCACGAGACTCGCGTGCGTTCGCAGACTATCCGACCGTTCCCGGTCGCGCGTGCCGGGCGACCCACTGGGCGAGCTCCGCGCGAGCGGCGCCGCCGACCCGGGTGGCCCCGGGAAAGCTCATGAAGCCGTGCGGGACCCGAGGGTAGTTGGTGTGCTGCACCTCGACGCCTGCTGCGCGGAGGGCCTCGGCGTAGGCCGTCCCCTCGTCGCGGAGCGGGTCGAGGTCGGCCGTCTGGACGAGCGTGGCGGGCAGTCCGGTGAGGTCGTCGGCGTGCAGCGGTGAGACGAGGGGGTCGAGCGGGTCGAGGGCGTCGTCGCCGTCGCCGAGGTAGTGCGCGAGGAACGCGTCCATGTCGCTGCGGGTGAGGATCGGTGCGGCCGAGTGCTGGGCCACGGACGGCGAGCTCATCGTCGCGTCGACAGCCGGGTAGACGAGGGCCTCGTAAGCGACGTCGGCACCACCCTCGGAACGGAGCACCTGGGCGGCCACGGCCGCGAGGTTGCCGCCGGCCGAGTCGCCCGCGAGACCGAGACCGGTGTGCCGGACGCCGTCACCGGCGGCGTCGGAGGCGGCCCAGCGGGTGGCGTCGATGCAGTCGTGGGCGGCCTGGGGTGCCCGGTGCTCCGGGGCGAGGCGGTAGTCCACGTTGAGCACGGCCACCCGGGTGCGGTCGGCGATCCAGGCGCAGATCGGGTCGTAACCCCTCGTGTTGCCGAGCACCCAGCCACCTCCGTGGAACCACAGCAGTGCGGGAAGGGCCTCACCCGCGGCGTCCTTCGGACGGTAGGTGCGGACGGCGACGGGGTGGCCGTCCCGGGCGGCGAAGGTCGTCTCCGCGATCTCGACCCCGGACGGTACCGGACCCGTGACCCACGTGAAGGGCAGCCGCGCAGGGGCGAACCACGCTCTGCTGCGGGCGATCTCGTCACCGGAGAGCATCCGGGAACCGTCGCGGGTGCGGCTCAGCACGCGGGCGAGCAGCTTGGTGCGCAGGGGCATGTCCCACGAGTCGGTGACCGTCACGGCGTCAGTCTCGCACCGCTTCCTGATGGTCGGCGCACCGGGCGCCTGCACGCCCGCGCGGCGACGCTGCGGCCATTCGGGCCGCGCCTCAGGCAGGATTGGCCCATGCCCGGCGACTCGGAGAGGACGCAGCCCCCCACGGACGGGGCCGTCTCCGGACCCGCCGAGGCATCGGACGACACCACGGGGGAGACCATGCGCCGGACGGCGGAGCACGTGCAGGACCAGACCGGGGAGCGTGAGGAGCGCGCCGACGCGACGGCGGGGGAGCCGGTCGCCGAGGCCGGAACCGAGGCCGGAACCGAGGCCGGAACCGAGGCCGGAACCGGGGCCGGAGCCACAGCCGGAGACGACGGGCTGCCCGGAGTCGAGGTCATCGAGCCGCCCATCCCCGAACGGGTGCGCCGTCCCGCCGACGGCGTCCGTCTGGCCGCTGCCGTCGTCCTGCTCGTGCTCGGTCTCGTCGCGGCCGACGTCGCCTCGGGCACGCGCGGTGCGGTCGAGCAGGACCTCACCGATGCGACGAGCGGGCTTCCCCGGCTGCTGCTCACGCTGCTCGGCTGGATGAGCGGCATCGGCGTCCTGCTCCTGCCGATCGGCGTGGGCGCGGATCTGCTCGTGCGCCGTCGCCCCATGCAGCTCATCCAGGCGCTCGGTGCCGCTGTCGTCGGCGGTGTCCTCGTCATCGTCCTCGCCGTGCTCGTCCACTCGGGCAACGGCGGTTTCGTCACCGACGTGCTGACCCGACCCACCCCGACGGGCCGCACCGGTCCGCTCGACATCGTCATCGTCTCGATGGTCGCGCTGCTCACCGTCGCCGACATCTCCGGCCGCAAGTGGATCTCGCCGATCGCGACGGTCGTCGTCATCGCGACGCTCGTCACGACCCTGCTCTCGGGGGCCATGACCCTCGCGGCCCTCGTCAGCTCGCTCCTGCTCGGCTGGATCGTCGGCCTCGCCTTCCGCCTCGCCTTCGGCGTGACCTCCACCCGTCCACCCGGGGTGGAGGTCGCCGCGGTGCTCGTCGCGGGCGGTGTGCCCCTGACCCGCCTCGAGCTCATCGACGCCAACGACGCCGGTGACCGCCGCTACATCGGGACCACCCACGACGGGACGCTCGACGTCCACGTCATCGACCGCGACACCTTCGGGCTCGCCTCGGGTCGACGCCTGCTGCGCGTGCTGCGGCTGCGGAGCGGCTTCACTCGACCGCCGGCGCTGACGCTGCGCTCCGAGATCGAGCACCGGACCCTGATGGGTCTGGCCCTGCACGACGCCGGCATCCGTGCCCCTCGGCCGGTCGCCGTGTCCGAGGTCGGTCCCTTCTCGGCCGTCATCGCCTACGACGAACCGCGGGGCACCCCGCTGACCGAGGTCGACGGGGACCTCGACGACGCCCGGCTCGCCGCGATCTGGCGGTTGGCCGCCACCTTGCACCGACGTCGCCTCGTGCACCGGCAGCTCGGACCGTCGACGATACTCGTCGACGACCACGGGCGGGTCGCCCTGTCCCGGCTGGGCAGCGGGGACGTCGCGGCCGACGACATCAGCCTGCGCATCGACCTCGCCCAGCTGCTCACGACCGTGGCACTGGCCGTCGGCCCCGAGCGGACCGTGGACTCGGCCGTCGCAGCCCTCGGCGAGGACGCCGTCCTTCGGGCCGTTCCGGTGCTCCAGCCGGTCGCCCTGAGTCCCGACGCGCGGGTGGCGCTCAAGGAGTCCAAGTCGGTCATGGGGGAGCTGCGCGAGCGGCTGGTCGCGCTGCGCCCCAAGGCAGAGGCCGTCGAGCCCGTCCAGCTGCGTCGCATCTCGGCGCGCGGCGTCGTCACCCTGCTCGGTGGGGGCATCGCCGGCTACCTGCTCCTGACGCAGCTGGCCCAGGTCGACATCGGCCAGGTCGTCAGCACGGCCGACTGGCGCTGGGCCGCCCTGCTGCTGCTCTTCGCGGCCGCCACCTTCGCCGGTGCCTCCATCGCGCTCGCCGGCGCCGTCCAGATCCACCTCAGGTTCATCCGGACCTACATGACGCAGCTCGCCGTGGCGTTCAGCGGCCTCGTCGCCCCGGCGGCCGTCGGCAACATCGCGCTCAACACCCGCTACCTGCAGACCTCCGGCCTGTCCCCGACGATCGCCGGTGCCAGCGTCGGCGTCGCGCAGGTGGCCCAGTTCTGCTCGTACTTCGTCCTGCTCGTCATCTCCGGTGTCCTGGCCGGCACCGGCCCGGCGGTCTCGTTCAGCCCGTCCCCGGTGCTCGTCGCGGCGATCCTCGTCGTCGTCATCCTCGCCCTCGGGCTGCTCGCGCTGCCCAAGGTCCGGGCCCTGCTCACCGACCGCGTGCTCCCGCAGGTCAAGTCGGCCGTCCCGCAGGTCCTCGCCGTCCTCCAGCATCCAGCCAAGCTCACCCAGCTGCTCGCCGGGGCGCTCCTGCTCGACATGTCGTTCGTCGCCGCGCTCGTGTGCGCCACGAGGGCCTTCGGTGCCGATGCGCCCGTCGCATCGATCGCGGTCGTCTACTTCGCCGGCGCCATCGTCGGCTCGGCCGTCCCGACGCCCGGTGGCCTCGGCGGCATCGAGGCCGCGATGTCGTTCGGGCTCATCTCCATCGGCGTCGACAGCGGCACCGCCGTCTCGTCCGTCCTGCTCTACCGGCTCGCGACCTACTGGCTGCCGATCCCGTTCGGGTGGTTCTCGCTCAACCGGCTGCAGAAGGTCGGGGCCATCTAGCCGGGTCGGACGGCATACGCCCTCGGTCCGGACGAGACCGGACGCGGCGCGCGCGGTCGGGACGGTTATCGTCGGGCCATGACGGTGCGGCGGATCATGGGGCTCGAGACCGAGTACGGCATCTCCGTGCCCGGCGACCCGATGGCCAACCCGATGTTCCTGTCGGGCCAGGTCATCAGCGTCTACGCCGCCGCGCAGGGGATCCGGTCCAACCAGTCGAGCTGGGACTACGCCTTCGAGGACCCGCTGCGCGACGCGCGCGGCTGGCAGCTCGACCGGCAGACCGCCGACCCGAGCCAGCTGACCGACATCGAGGACCCGACGCTGGCCAACGTCGTGCTGACCAACGGCGCCCGCTACTACGTCGACCACGCCCACCCCGAGTACAGCTCTCCCGAGGTCACCCTGCCGCGCGACGCCGTGACCTGGGACCGGGCGGGTGACGCGATCGCGCTCGAGTCGGTGCGCCTGCTCGCCGGTCGTCCGGGGCAGCCGCCGGTCAACCTCTACAAGAACAACGCCGACGGCAAGGGCCAGTCCTACGGCACGCACGAGAACTACCTCATGCCACGGCGCACCGCGTTCCCCGACATCGTGCGGCACCTCATCCCGTTCTTCGTGACGCGTCAGGTCGTCTGCGGTGCCGGCCGGGTCGGGATCGGCGTCGACAGCAGGGGAGCGGGCTACCAGATCTCCCAGCGCGCCGACTTCTTCGAGACCGAGGTCGGCCTCGAGACGACCCTCAAGCGCCCGATCATCAACACCCGCGACGAGCCCCACGCCGTGGCCGACCGCTACCGGCGCCTCCACGTCATCATCGGCGACGCGAACCACCTCGACGTCGCGACCCTGCTCAAGACCGGCACGACGTCGCTCGTGCTCGGGATGATCGAGGACGGCCACCTCACCGAGGACTGGTCGGTCCGCCGACCGGTCGCCGCACTCCAGACCGTCTCGCACGACCCGACGCTCACCGCGACCGTCGAGCTCGTCGACGGACGCAGCGTCACGGCGCTCGACCTCCAGTGGATGTACCTCGAGGCCGCCCGCGTCTGGCTCGACCGGCGCGGCGACGACCCCGAGGCCGAGGCGACCGCCGAGGTCATGGGCCTGTGGGAGGAGGTCCTCACCGGTCTCGGGCGCGACGTCATGTCGTGTGCACCCCTGCTCGACTGGGTCGCCAAGCTGCAGCTCCTCGAGGGCTACCGGGCCCGTGACGGCCTCGCCTGGGACGACCACCGACTCGCGGCCATCGACATCCAGTGGGCTGACGTGCGCCCCGAGAAGGGGCTCGTGCACCGGCTGCGTGACCGCGGGCTGCTCCGTGACCTCGTGACGCCCGAGGAGGTCAAGGCGGCCCAGACGACGCCACCGGAGGACACCCGCGCGTGGTTCCGTGGCGAGTGCGTCCGCCGCTTCACCGGCCAGGTCTTCTCGGCCAGCTGGGACTCGGTCGTCTTCGACGTGCCGGGTCGGGCCAGTCTGCAGCGGGTCCCCATCCTCGAGCCGGAGCGCGGCACCCGGGCGCAGGTCGGCACGCTGCTCGAGCAGAGCGCCGACGTGGGCGAGCTGCTCCGCGGCCTGGCCACGCCCGAGTAGGCAACGCCACGGCCTCCTCGGCCCTGCGCACCCCAGCGTGCACGAGCGCCTCCACGGCGCGGTCCCGAGCAGCACGACCGCCCGCAGTCTCAGCCCCTCAAAGGGGCGGTGCCAGTCCGATCTCGTCCGGGCCCACCCCGTGTGTCCTGGAGACATCTCGCCGAGCGGTTGCCGACCGTGTCGGTCGGCGCCGTCCGCCGGTGGCCGTCGGTTCCCGGGCGCCGTCGTGAGCAGCGCCGGGGGAGAGGCGCGTCCACCGTCGGCGGTGGGTGCTCGGACCGCGGGGCGCACACGGGTTAGGGTCGGGGGACGAGGTCGTTCACGTCTGGGAGGTAGCCATGCCGGGTCAGGAGCACGTCAAGCCGCAGCGTCGTGACGAGGAGCCGCCGGAGACACCGGAGGCGCCGCCGACCGCGCCCGCCGGGGCTGCCGTCAAGGAGGGCCTGTCCGACGACATCGACAGCGTCCTCGACGAGATCGACGGTGTCCTCGAGTCGAACGCCGAGGAGTTCGTCCGCGGTTTCGTGCAGAAGGGCGGCCAGTGACCCAGTGGTCCCCGGGGCGGCCTCGGCGGCTCGACGACGCCTTCCTCAGCGCGGGGTCCTCGTCGTTCAGCGAGTTCGTCTCCGCCTACCGTCCTGAGCTGCTGCCTTCGGGTCGGCGCCTGCCGTCCGGGGCGAGCATCGAGGCGCCGCACGGCACGACCATCGTCTCGCTGCTCTTCGACGGGGGAGTCGTCATGGCCGGCGACCGCCGCGCCACGATGGGCAACGTCATCGCCAACCGGGACATGGAGAAGGTCTTCGCCGCCGACGACTACAGCGTCGTCGGGATCGCCGGCACGGCCGGGATCGCGATCGAGCTCGTCCGGCTCTACCAGGTCGAGCTCGAGCACTACGAGAAGATCGAGGGCGCCATCATGTCGCTCGAGGGCAAGGCCAACCGCCTCGCCTCGATGATCCGGGGCAACCTCTCCCTCGCCATGCAGGGCCTCACCGTGGTCCCGACCTATGCCGGCTTCGACCTCGAGTCGGCCACCGGGCGGATCTACTCCTACGACGTCACGGGCGGCTGCTACATCGAGGGTGGTCACCACTCGACCGGCTCGGGATCCGTCTTCGCCCGCGGCGCCCTCAAGAAGCTGTGGCGGCCGGGTCTCGAGGAGCAGCAGGCGGTGTCGGTCGCCATCGAGGCGCTCTACGACGCCGCCGACGACGACTCCGCCACCGGTGGCCCCGACCTCGGCCGCCAGATCTGGCCGACCGTCGCCGTGGTGGACCACTCCGGCGCCCGGTTCGTCGCGTCCGACGTCCTCGAGGGACACGTGCAGCGCGTCGTGGCCGCCCGTCGCGACAACCCGGGAGGCGCCCGATGAGCATGCCGTTCTACGTCCCGCCCGAGCAGGTCATGAAGGACCGGGCCGACTTCGCGCGCAAGGGGATCGCGCGTGGACGCTCGGTCATCGTCGTCGGCTACGACCGCGGCATCGCGTTCGTCGCCGAGAACCCCTCGCGAGCCCTGCACAAGGTGTCGGAGATCTACGACCGCATCGCCTTCGCCGCGGTCGGTCGGTACAACGAGTTCGAGAGCCTGCGGGTCGCCGGCATCCGCTATGCCGACCTGCGCGGCTACTCCTACGACCGCACCGACGTCACGGCTCGGGCCCTCGCCAACACGTACGCCCAGACGCTCGGGGCAGTGTTCACCCAGGAGTCCAAGCCGTTCGAGATCGAGATCGTCGTGGCCGAGGTCGGGGTCGACAGCGACACCGACCAGATCTTCCGGCTCACCTACGACGGGTCGGTCGCCGACGAGCAGGGCTTCGTGGCGATGGGCGGCGCCAGCGACGCCGCCGAGGAGCGTCTCGGCACGGGCTGGCGGCCGGGCATGACCCTGGCCGAGGTCCTGCGACTGGCCGTCGACGTGCTCGGTGCCGGCGAGAACGGCGAGCGCCGCGCCCTCGACGAGGGCCAGCTCGAGGTGGCGGTGCTCGACCGCGACCGTCCCCGGCGCTCGTTCCGGCGCATCGTCGGTCCGCTGCTGACGCGGTTGCTCGTCGAGGCGCCTGGGGCCGCCGAGGTCACCGCCGGTCCGGGGTCGACGGAGACCGTTGCGGGAGAGGGTGGTTCGGCGAGCTCAGCGAGCCCCGCGGACGGTCCCGGATCCCCGACACCGCCTTCCTGACGAGCCGGCAATCGCACCGAGGTGCACACGACGAAGGCCGCCCACCGAGATGGTGGGCGGCCTTCGTGTCGCGCGGTGTGCAGTGACCCCGGCTCTGGGGCCACGACGGTGCGTCAGCGGCGCTGCGCGCCGACCCGGTCGCTCGAGGCGCTGCGCTGGTAGTACGACGACTGGTCCGAGCCGTACGACGAGCCCTCGCCCGCTGCGTCGTCCTGCTCCTCGTCGCCCTGCTCGGCGTCGGCGTCGGCCGCGGGCTGAGCGTCCTCGTCGGCCTGCTCGGCCTTCTCGGCGTCGGACGAGACAGCCTCGGGGGAGGTCTGCTCGGCGCTCTCGTCGTCGGCATCCGAGGCCTGCTGGACGGCCGGGACGGGCTGCTGGACGTCGGCCACCTGCGGCGGCTGCGCCGGCTTGTCCGGGGCGCCGAGCGTGTCCATGAGGGCACCGCCGCCGAGGGTGGCGAGCATCTGACGGACGTTGCCGAGCTGCGCGGTGATGCTGTCGCGCTGGGCCGTCGCGGCGGCGAGCTCGCGGTCGGACTCCTCACGCAGGCGTGAGGCGTGGTCGCGCGCCTCGGACACGATCTGGTCGGACTGGGCCTGGGCGTTCTCGAGCAGGCGCTCGGCCCTGGCGCGCATCTCGTGCGCGTCGTGCTCGGCACGCTCGGTCAGCTGACGCAGGCGGGACTCGCTCTCGTTGAGCGCGGCCTCCTGCTGCTGGCGACGAGCCTCGAACTCGGCGTCGGCCGACTCACGGCGCGCAGCGAGCTTGACCTCGAGCTCGGCGGACGCGGTGGAGGCCTTGAGGCGGTGCGACTCGTACTCCGCCGCGGCCTCCTGCCGCTGGGCCGCGGTGACGCTCTGGGCCTCGGCAACGATGGCCTGAGCCTCGCGGTTGGCCTGCGCGATGATGCGGACGGCCTCCTCGTCGGCGCGGGCGCGAGCCTGCTCGGCGTAGGTCGCGGTCGTCGCCTTGAGCTCGGAGGCGGCCCGGTTGGCGCGCTCGCGGATCTCGTCGGCCTCGCCGTTGGCCCGGGTGCGCATCTCGCCGGCCTCCTGGTCGGCGAGCGCCAGGATCTGGGCGATGCGCTCACCGAGGTCGGCGAACGTCTGGGCCGGGGCGGGCGAGCTGTTCTTCTTGAGGTCGGCCATGACCCGCGACTGCTGACCCAGCTGTCCCCGGAGGTCGGTGAGGGCGGCGTTGAGCTTGGTCAGCTCGACGCTCCGCTCGGCGGCATCCTTCTTGGCCGCCTGCAGGGTGCGGTTCTGCGACTCGATGAAGGAGTCAACCTCTTCGGGCTCGTAGCCGCGGCGGGAGAACTTGAAGTGCGGTCTGTCGATCATTTCCGTCCAATGCAGGGGATCGTGGAGGGGTACGGCAAGAGGGGACAGCGGCCATTGTGACAGCCACACCAGACTGACTATCACAGACGTCGGCCTGTGGGACACCGTGCCGGAACGATCGTCGCGACACCGAGACACGGACCGGCCCCGCGCCCGTCGGAACCCCCTGGGAGGGTCGTGCCGGCGCCTCGGGCGGGTGGCTCGGCAGGTCTGCTCGCGCCCGGATGGGCGCGAGCAGCCGCGCCGACGGGTGGTCGTGCCCGACGGCCGCGGGACCCGCCGCCTAGAGTTGGTTCATGGAGCGGCGGATCTTCGGGATCGAGAACGAGTACGGCGTCACCTGCACCACGCAGGGCCAGCGTCGGCTGACTCCGGACGAGGTCGCCCGCTACCTCTTCCGCCGCGTCGTCGCCTGGGGCCGGTCGAGCAACGTCTTCCTCGGCAACGGCGCCCGGCTCTACCTCGACGTGGGGTCCCACCCGGAGTACGCCACCGCCGAGTGCGACTCGGTGCGCGAGCTCGTCATCCAGGACAAGGCGGGGGAGCGCATCCTCGAGGGCCTCGTCGAGGACGCCCAGGGCAGGCTGCGTGACGACGGCGTCGAGGGCGAGATCTTCGTCTTCAAGAACAACACCGACTCCGCCGGCAACTCCTACGGCTGCCACGAGAACTACTGCTACGGCCGGTCGGGCGACTTCCAGCGCGTCTCCGACATGTTCATCCCGTTCCTCATCAGCCGTCAGATCACGTGCGGCGCCGGCAAGGTCGTCGCCACCGCGCACGGGGCGAGCTTCGCCGTGAGCCAGCGCGCCGACCACATCTGGGAGGGCGTGTCGTCGGCCACGACCCGGAGCCGGCCCATCATCAACACCCGGGACGAGCCGCACGCCGATGCCGAGAAGTACCGCCGCCTGCACGTCATCGTCGGCGACTCCAACATGTCCGAGACGACCAACCTGCTCAAGGTGGGCAGTGCCGACCTCGTCCTGCGGATGATCGAGTCGGGCGTCGTCATGCGCGATCTCTCCATGGAGAACCCCATCCGCGCGATCCGGACGATGAGCCACGACCCGACGGGACGGGCCACCGTCCGGCTCGCCAACGGCCGCGAGCTGTCGGCCCTCGACATGCAGCGCGAGTACCTCGACAAGGCCATCGAGTTCGTCGACCGCGAGGGCATGGACAGCCCCGACACGAAGCAGGTCATCGACCTGTGGGGCCGGGCCCTCGACGCCATCGGGTCGGGTGACCTCGCCGCGATCGACACCGAGATCGACTGGGTCATCAAGTACCGCCTCATCGAGCGCTACCGCGCCAAGCACGGGCTCGCGCTCACCGACGCGCGGATCCAGCAGATCGACCTCGCCTACCACGACATCAACCGGCGACGCGGCCTCTTCTACCTGCTCCAGCGCCACGGGCGGACGGCCCGCGTCTCCTCCGACGTCGAGATCTTCGAGGCGAAGGTGCGCCCGCCGCAGACGACGCGGGCCAAGCTGCGCGGCGACTTCATCCGTGCCGCGCAGGCCCACGGCCGGGACTTCACGGTCGACTGGGTGCACCTCAAGCTCAACGACCAGGCGCAGCGCACCGTGCTGTGCAAGGACCCGTTCCGCTCGGTGGACGAGCGGGTCGAGCGCCTCATGGAGACCATCGACCGGTCGCCCACGATCCAGCGACCGCTCTGACCCACGGGTGCCGACCGGACCTGTGCGGACCTGTCAGTGCGCTGTGAAGCGCGCACAAGGGTGAGCGTTACAGTGGCTGGGATTTGCCCTGCGGGACCTCCACGCCCGCCCGCCCCGACCGAAAGTCTTCCCCTGTGCGCCCCAACCGTCCGGCCGCTCGCACGGCCGTTGCCCTGATCGCTGCCCTCGGCCTGACCACCCTCGCCGCCTGCGGGTCCAGCTCGTCCGGCTCCTCCGGCTCCGCCACGACGACCGTCGCGGCCTCGGCTGCCCTCAAGGGCGTCACCGCCACCGGCGCCGTCGACCTCAAGACGGCCCCGAAGGTCGCCCTCGGTGCGACGCCGATCAGCTCGAAGGCCGTCGAGCACAAGGTGCTGACCCCGGGCACCGGCAAGGCCGCGACCAAGGCCGACACCGTGCGCCTGCGCGCCCAGATCTACAACGGCACGAGCGGCAAGCTCATCGACGACGGCTACGCCGCCGGCCGGTCCGCGGAGGCCTACCGCCTCGGCCGCACCGACATCGTCGCCGGCTTCACCGAGGGTCTCGTCGGTGCCACCAAGGGCGGCCGCATCGCCTTCACGATCCCGCCCGAGAAGGGCTTCGGCACCGCAGGCAACGACCAGCTCGGCGTCAAGGGCACCGACACCATCGTCGTCGTCGCCGACATCCAGGACGTCCACACGCCCCTGACGCAGGTCGACGGCACCCAGACGGCCGCACCCGCGGGCCTGCCCACCGTCGAGTTCAAGAACGGCCCGACCAAGGAGCCCACCGTCACGGTGCCCAAGACGACGGCCCCGACGACGACGCAGCAGGCCACGCTCGTCCAGGGCACCGGCGCGACGGTCCAGAAGGGCCAGACCATCAGCGCCCAGTACCACGGCGTCCTCTGGAAGGACGGCAGCGTCTTCGACTCCTCGTGGCAGCGTGGCGCGGCCGCGGACTTCCCGATCGGCGTCGGCGGCGTCATCCCCGGTTGGGACAAGACGCTCGTGGGCAAGAAGGTGGGTAGCCGCGTGCTGCTCGTCATCCCGCCGGCGGACGGGTACGGCAAGGCGGGCAGCGCGCCCAAGATCTCCGGCACCGACACGCTCGTCTTCGTCGTCGACATCCTCGACGCGTACTGACCGCGGTACCCACCGCACCACCGACCGAGTTCACCGACGAAAGGGAACACGCAGCATGGCACTCGACCCGAACCGCACGAAGCCCGAGATCGACTTCCCGGAGGGTGACGCGCCCGCCGACCTCGTCGTCGAGGACCTCATCGAGGGTGACGGCCGCGAGGCGAAGGCCGGTGACACGGTCAGCGCGCACTACGTCGGCGTCGCGCACTCGACGGGCGAGGAGTTCGACTCGTCCTGGAACCGCGGCAGCGCCCTCGACTTCCGTCTCGGCGTCGGCATGGTCATCCCCGGCTGGGACAAGGGCATCGAGGGCATGAAGGTCGGCGGTCGGCGCAAGCTGACGATCCCGGCCCACCTCGCCTACGGCGAGCGTGGCGCGGGCGCTGCCATCAAGCCCGGTGAGACGCTGATCTTCGTCGTCGACCTCGACGACGTCAGATAGGACTGGCTCGCTTCGCTCGCCGGGCTCGGCGCGCCTGACGTCACGCCTTCCCTCCCCGACTCGCTCGCTGCGCTCGCATCGCTCGTCAGTCCAGGCGGGACGCGCGCCGAACCAGCCCGGCGGCATACCGCCCCGCGACGGCCGCGCCGAGAAATCCGGCGCGGTCGTCGTCGTATCCGCGCCCCATCGTGCGCAGCGGCACCGGTGTGTCGCGCAGCGCCGCGTCGAGCCCGTCGGTCGCCACCTCGTGGAGCGTCAGCCGTCCCCGGCTCGAGGCGCACAGGGCCCGGGCCTGCTCGAGCACCCGCACGCCCACCTCGCCGGGTAGCAGGGGCACGGGCACGTCGCCGGGCACGAGCGACACGCGGCCGTATGCCGTCAGGCTGTGGTGCGAGACCCCGCGGTGCCGCTCGCGCGGGTCGGCCTCCGAGATCCGCAGGGAGCAGACAGGGCGGCCGCCGAGGGTCCCCGCGGCGTTGACGGCCTCGCCCGACGACGTGCCGGAGAAGCCCCACCGCGTGCCCGTGCCGAGGTTGCCCGGCCCCTGCGACACGACGACGACGTCGGCGCCGACGACATGGTGCGCGGCCAGCAGGCCGGTGTGGACGTTCACCGCCTCGAGGTCGCCTCCGAAGGCCTGCCCGACCGTGATCGCCGCCTCGAGCCAGCCGGCCTCGCGCAGGCCGGCCACGGTTCGGGAGAAGTCGATGGGCAACGCGCCACCGTCGGTCATGACGTAGGCGACCCGCAGGGACGGCTGGGAGTCACGCACGCCCGCGAGCACCGCCGGCAGGGCCGAGTGGAGGTCGGCCACGACGACCGGAAGACCGTCGACGTCGTCGGCGTCGGCCAGCACGGCGTGGTGCTCGCTGTCCTGCTCGTCGACGCCGAGGACCATCGTCTGGGAGGGCGTGTAGCGCGCCTTGACGACGTGGCCCGGCACGGCCGTGACGTCGGCGACGGGACGGGGGAGCGCGTCGGGGGCGGCGACGACGATGGCCAGTCCGCCGGTGCCCAGCCCTCGCTCGAGGGCGGTCGTGTTGAGCAGCACGGCGGTCCCGGGGGTGAGGTCGCCGACGACGTCGACGTAGCCGAGCGCCCGGACGACGTCACCGGGCGGAAGCCGGACGGCATACTCGACCGCGCCCGCCCAGCGGGACCGCACCTCGACCACGACACCCCGGCGCCACTGGATCATGGGGTGACCCTATTCGATCGCATGTTCGGGTAGCGTCGGACTGCCCCCCACGCGCCGCGCCCCTTCAGGAAGGTCTCGATGAGCCCTGCGTCTGCCTCGGCCGACAAGACCGAACGGCTGCTCAACCTCATCCTCGCGCTGAAGTCCGCGCGGCGACCGGTGTCGAAGCAGAAGATCCGCGAGTCGCTGCCGGCCTACGCCGCCGCGACCTCCGACGAGGCCTTCGACCGGATGTTCGAGCGGGACAAGGACGAGCTGCGCGAGATGGGCATCCCCATCACGACGACGGTCCTCGACGTCCTCTTCGACGACGAGGTCGGCTACCGCATCGACGCGAGCGAGACCACGCTGCCGGCGATCAGCTTCGAGGCCGACGAGGTCGCCGTCCTGGCGCTGGCCGCCCGCGCGTGGTCGACGGCGAGCATCTCGGGTGCCGCGTCCGCGGGCCTGCGCAAGCTGCGCCTCTCGGGCGTCGAGATCGACGAGTCCGTGGCCGCGGGTGCCGAGCCGCGCATCCGCACCAAGGAGCCGGCCTTCGAGGCCGTCCACGCCGCGGTGTCGGCCCTGCAGCCGATCACCTTCGACTACCGCAAGAACGACGGGGAGCTGACGACCCGTCACGTTCAGCCGTGGGCGCTGAAGAACTGGCACGGACGCTGGTACCTCACCGGCTTCGACGTCGACCGTGGCGACGAGCGCGCCTTCCGTCTGAGCCGCTTCGAGGGCACCGTCCGTCGCAAGGGACGTCCGGGTTCGTATGCCGTCCCGTCCGACCACGTGCCCGAGGTGGCCCTCGAGGCGCAGCTGCCCGAGCCCGAGGGCACCGCTGTCGTGCGGGTGCGGCACGGGAGGGGCCACACCCTGCGCCGGTACGCCCAGCGCACGACCGAGGTCGACGAGCGGTGGGCCGAGATCGAGGTGCCCTACCGCCGCGGCACGACCGAGCGCGACGTCGTCGCCCTCGGCACGCACGCCGTCGCCGTCTCGCCGCCCGAGCTCGTCGACGGGGTGAGGTCCGCGCTCCGGGCCGTGCTGGACGCACAGACGGTGCCGGCGGGGCAGGGTGGCCGGCCCGACGACGTTCCGGTCCGGACGGGGGAGCACGCATGAGCGCCACACGACGCACGGCGGCACGCCGCGTGCCCGAGACCGCCACGCAGCGCCTCGGTCGGCTGCTCGACATGGTCCCGTGGCTCCTCCAGCACCGGGGCGTGTCGATCGCCGAGGCGGCGCAGGAGTTCGGGGTCGACGAGCACCAGGTCGTCGAGGACCTCGAGCTGCTCTTCGTCTGCGGGACCCCCGGCTACGGCCATGCCGAGCTCATCGACGCGCAGTGGGACAGCGGCCACATCTACCTCGACAACGCCGACGACATCGCGGCCCCGATGCGCCTGACGCGTGACGAGGCCGTCACCCTGACCGCCGGACTGCAGGCCCTGGGGTCGACGCTCGTCGGCTCCGACGTCGCCGAGCGCACCCTCGGGAAGATCCGCGCCGCGGCCGCGACGACCGTCGGCGAGCCCACGGGCCGCATCGACCTCGACCTCGACGACGGGAGCCAGCACACGGCCATGGCGACCCTCAAGGGCGCCTTCGCCCGCGGTCGTCGGGTCCACCTGCGCTACTACGTCGCGACGCGTGACGAGTCGACCGAGCGTGACGTCGACATCATGCGGATCCTCAACCTCGACGCGCAGTGGTACGTCGAGGGCTACTGCCACCGCGCCGAGGACGTCCGGCTCTTCCGGCTCGACCGCATCGAGGACGCGTCGGTGCTCGACCTCGACGGCACGCCGCCCGCCGACGCCCGTCCGCGCGACCTCGACGACGTCTTCGTCCCCGGCGAGAACGACGTCACCGTCGTCATCGAGGCCAGCCGGTGGGCGGCGTGGATCGCCGACTACTACCCCAACGAGGGCGTGGAGCGCGGGCCGGACGGGTCGCTGCGGGTCACGCTCAAGGTGGCCGACCCCGCGCTCGTGCGTCGGCTCGTGCTGCGTCTCGGGGGAGAGGCGCGCGTGCTCGAGCCGCCCGAGCTCGTCGATGCCGTCGCCGTCGAGGCCCGGTCCGCGCTGGCGGCCTACGGCCCGAACGGCTGAGCACCGGACGCGCCGACGGTGTCGAGGCCGGGGAACCTGTGTCCATCAGGTGACCACGGGTGCCCACATAGCGGTCAGTTGGCCGTTCTCACGGGCGCCGCACGGTCCAGGTTCACCGGGCGCACGTATGCTGGACACCTGCAGCACCGAGGCTGCACCATGACGGTTCGGATCCGGACCGGCTTTCGACGAGGAGACGTAACCATGCCCAACCTGGGTGCCCCCGAACTCATCATCATCGCGGTCGTGCTCATCGCCCTGTTCGGCTGGAAGAAGCTCCCCGACATGGCCCGCAGCCTCGGCCGTTCCGCCCGGGTCTTCAAGTCCGAGGTGGACGAGCTGAAGAAGGACGGCAAGCCCGTCCCGAGCGACGCATCGCAGACGACCGTGCCGGGTGACGTCGTGGACGCCGATGTCGAGCGCCGCGCCACCGAGGCCCGTCTCGCCGACGCCGAGCGCCGGGCCGCCGAGGCCCGCGCCGAGGCCGACCGCCTCCGTGCCGCGACCCCGAGCCCGACGACGACGCCGACGTCGGGCGCCGACGACATCCGTCGCGACACGACGTTCTGAGTGGGTCGGATCCCGACCCCATCACACGGAGCTCCCTGAATGCCGTCACTGCGACGCCAGCGCGACCCCGAGGGGCGGATGTCGCTCGGCGATCACCTCCGTGAGCTGCGCAACCGCATCACCATCAGCGCCATCGCCATCATCATCGGCGGGGTCCTCGGCTGGATCTACTACGACCAGGTCATCAACGCCCTGACCAAGCCCCTGCGTGAGCTGCAGGTCGGTCGCGAGGGCGTCGTCAACATCAACTTCGCCGGCATGACGGACGCCTTCGCGCTCCAGCTGACGACGTCACTCTTCGTCGGGCTCATCCTCGCGTCGCCGGTGTGGCTCTTCCAGATCTGGGGCTTCATCGTCCCCGGCCTGACGAAGAAGGAGAAGCTCATCGCGCGGCTCTTCGTCGTCGCCGCGGTGCCGCTCTTCCTCGCGGGGTGCTTCTTCGCCTTCATCATGGTGCCCAAGGCCGTCGCGGTCCTGCTCGGCTTCACGCCCGAGGGCGCCTACAACCTCCAGGACGGGTCGCAGTACCTCAACTTCGTCCTGAAGTTCATCGTCGCCTTCGGCTGTGCGTTCCTGCTCCCGGTCTTCCTCGTGGCGCTCAACGTCGTGGGCGTCCTACCGGCGCAGGCGATGCTCAAGGGCTGGCGGCCGGCCGTCATGATCATCCTCGTCTTCGCGGCGATCATGACGCCCACGCCCGACGCCTACACCATGCTCTTCCTCGCCAGTCCCATGGTGCTGCTCTACTTCGCCTCCGTCGGGATCGCCTTCCTGCTCGACCGGCGCAAGCAGGAGCACAAGCCCGACTGGTTGGACGTCCCCGACGACCAGGCCTCTGCCCTGTAGCGTTCGGGTGTGTCCCAGCGTGTCGCCCTGATCGTCAACCCCACCTCGGGAAAGGGCGTCGGCCGACAGCTGGGCGAGGAGACGCGCAGGCTGCTCCACGAGGCCGGTCATGACGTCGTCGACGTGTCGGGCAGCGACTACCAGCAGGCCCGCACGCGGGCCCGCGAGGCCGTCGTCGACGGCGTCGACACGGTGGTCGTCGTCGGGGGCGACGGCATGGTCCATCTCGGCGTCAACCTCTGTGCCGGCACGACGTCGCGTCTCGCCGTCGTGGCGGCCGGCACGGGCAACGACTTCGCCCGCAACCTCGGCCTGCCGGTGCGTGACGCCCGGTCGGCGGTCGCGCTGCTCACCGAGGGGCGCACGCGCGACATCGACCTCGGTCGGGTCACCCACGGCGTGGCCGGCGAGACGTGGTTCGGTGGCGTCCTCGGCGCCGGGTTCGACGCCGTCGTCAACGCCCGCGCCCAGCGCATGACGTGGCCGCGGGGGCAGATGCGCTACAACCTCGCGGTCCTGCGTGAGCTCCCGGTCTTCCGACCGATCCCGTATGCCGTCGAGCTCGACGGTCACCGCCTCGAGACGCGGGCGATGCTCGTGGCCGTCGCCAACACGACGTCCTTCGGTGGGGGCATGCGCGTGTGTCCCGATGCCGACGTCACCGACGGCCTCTTCGACGTCATGATCGTCCACGCGCTGTCGATCCCGTCGTTCCTCCGGGTCTTCCCCAAGGTCTACTCCGGAACCCACACCACCCACCCGGCCGTCGAGATCCATCGCGCCCGGCGAGTTCGCTTGGAGGCGAGCGGTATCCACTCACAGGCCGATGGCGAGACGTTCGCCGACCTACCGATCGACGCCGAGGTCGTGCCCGGTGCCCTGCACGTCGTGACCCCGATGGAGGTGCCCGCGTGATCGCCACGTGGCCGAGGTTCGCCGAGTTCGCCGCCCGTCTCGACTTCCCCCTCGACGACTTCCAGACCGAGGCCTGCCGGGCGGTCGAGGAGGGCCGTGGCGTCCTCGTGGCGGCACCCACCGGTGCCGGCAAGACGATCGTCGGCGAGTTCGCCGTGCACCTGGCCCTCGCGACCGGACGCAAGGCGTTCTACACGACGCCGATCAAGGCGCTGTCCAACCAGAAGTACGCCGACCTCGTGCGCGTCCACGGCGCCGATCGCGTCGGCCTGCTGACCGGTGACGCCTCGATCAACGGCGAGGCCCCCATCGTCGTCATGACGACCGAGGTCCTGCGCAACATGATGTATGCCGGGTCGACGACCCTGCGCGGGCTGGGCTGGGTCGTCATGGACGAGGTCCACTACCTCGCCGATCGTTTCCGCGGGGCGGTGTGGGAGGAGGTCATCATCCACCTGCCCCCGGACGTCAGCGTCGTGTCGCTGTCGGCGACGGTGAGCAACGCCGAGGAGTTCGGGGCCTGGCTCGGGGAGGTCCGCGGCGACACCGAGGTCATCGTCTCGGAGCACCGTCCGGTGCCGCTGTGGCAGCACATGATGGTCGGCCAGACCCTCTTCGACCTCTTCGTCGAGGAGCGCGACGGCCGCGAGGACGACGAGCACTTCGTGGCCGCACCGGGGCGCTACTCGGTGAGCGTCAACCCCGACCTCGTGCACGCCATCCGAGGCACCGAGGGTCGTGGGGCGTGGGACTCCCACTGGGTCAGCTCGCGCGGCGGTCGCGACAAGGGTCGTCCGCGTGGCAAGGGTGCGCGCGGTGGGTCCGGGGGCGGCCGCCGCGGTGGACGGGACGACTGGGCCGGGTGGGGTCGGCGCGGCACTGACGCACCCGCAGGCCGTGGGCCCGGAGGCGGCGATGGTGGCCGAGGCTTCGCCCGCGGTGGTCGACCCGGTGGCGGGGCCACCCGCGCCGAGGTCATCGAGCGCCTCGAGCGCGAGGGCCTGCTGCCTGCCATCACCTTCATCTTCAGCCGCGCGGGCTGCGACGGCGCCGTCGGGCAGCTGCTCTCGAGTGGCATGCGCCTGATCCCCGAGTCCGAGGGTGAGGCCAACCGCCGGCTCGTCGAGGAGCGCATCCAGGGCCTGGCCGAGGAGGACCTGTCGGTGCTCGGCTACTGGGACTTCGTCGACGGTCTCTCCCGTGGGTTCGCCGCCCACCACGCCGGCATGCTGCCGACGTTCCGCGAGATCGTGGAGGAGCTCTTCACCGCCGGCCGGGTCAGGGCCGTCTTCGCGACGGAGACCCTGGCCCTGGGCATCAACATGCCGGCGCGGACCGTCGTTCTCGAGAAGCTCGTGAAGTTCAACGGCGAGAACCACGTCGACATCTCGGCCGCTGAGTACACCCAGCTCACCGGGCGCGCCGGTCGCCGCGGCATCGACATCGAGGGTCATGCCGTCGTCCTCTGGAACCGTGGCCTCGACCCCGCGGCGGTCGCGGGCCTCGCGTCGACGCGCACGTACCCGCTGCGCTCGAGCTTCCGGCCGACCTACAACATGGCCGTCAACCTCGTGCGTCAGTTCGGCCGCGAGAGCGCCCGCGAGATCCTCGAGACGTCCTTCGCGCAGTTCCAGGCCGACCGTGCCGTCGTCGGCTTCGTCCGCACGGTGCGCCGGAACGAGGAGGCCCTCGCCGGCTACGCCGAGCAGATGACGTGCCACCTCGGCGACTTCTCCGAGTACGCCGCGATCCGCAACGAGATCCGCGACGTCGAGAAGGAGGGGGTCAAGGCCCGGTCCGCGTCGATGCGCACGGCCGCCGCGATCTCCTTGGAGTCGCTGAAGATCGGCGACATCGTGCGCATCCCCGCCGGACGCCACAGCGGTCTGGCCGTCGTCGTCATGCCCAACCGCGGTGGCAAGGGGGAGTCGGCCTCGCCGGCCGTCGTCACCGAGGACCACCAGCTGCGCCGGCTGACCCTGCACGACGTCCCGACGCCCCTGGAGCCGCTCGGCTCGATGCGCGTGCCCAAGCAGTTCAACGCCCGCAACCCCAAGGCCCGTCGTGACCTGGCGGCGACCCTGCGCGCGACGATGCCGCACGACCCGCCGCCGCGTCGCCGTCAGGCCGACGTCGACCCGTCGGACGACCGCGTCGACGAGCTGCGTCGGCAGATGAAGGCGCACCCGTGCCATCGCTGCCCGGACCGCGAGAACCACGCCCGTTGGGCTGAGCGCTGGTGGCGCCTCCGGCGTGAGACCGACGGCATCCAGCGCAAGATCGACGGCCGCACCAACTCCGTCGCCAAGACGTTCGACCGCATCTGCGAGCTGCTCGTCGAGATGGGCTACCTCGGCGTCGGCGGTCAGACGGTCACCGCTGACGGCGACCGCCTGCGCCAGCTCTACACCGAGAAGGACCTGCTCGCCGCCGAGTCGCTGCGCGAGGGGGTCTGGCGCCGTCTCGACCCACCGTCGCTGGCCGCCATCGTCTCGACGCTCGTGCACGAGCCGCGACGGGAGGAGACCGGGCTCACCCCCCGCTGGCCCAACGACGACGTGCGCGAGGCGTACGACCGGATGATCAGGATCTGGTCCGACCTCGAGGACGCCGAGGGCGCCCTGGCGCTGCCGCGCACGGGTATGCCGGACGGTGGCCTCGCGTGGGCCATGCACCGGTGGGCGAGCGGGCAGCGTCTCGAGGACGTGCTGCGGGGCACCGACCTCGCCGCCGGTGACTTCGTCCGCCGGTGCAAGCAGGTCATCGACCTGCTGGGCCAGCTGACCGACGCGGCGGACCCGGACCTGGCGGCGACGGCACGTCGCGCGAGTGACGGCGTGCTGCGCGGCGTCGTCGCCGCTGACCGTCTGGACTGACCGGCCGGTGCGTCGACCGGGCCTGCGGCCCAGCCTGACGATTGTCGTCGCGAGCACCGGGTCGGCTATGGTTGGGGCACCGGTCGACGTTTTTGGTGCTCGTGTCTTCACACGCTCGCAAGGAACGCCATTGCGAGCGCAACTGTTTCTTCAGGGTTTCTGGAAAGTGGTCGCGTCTCTGCCGACCGGGGGTCGCTGACAAGCAACGACTCACTTCCACCCAAAGGAGAAAAACATGGCACAGGGAACCGTCAAGTGGTTCAACTCGGAGAAGGGCTTCGGCTTCATCGCCCCGACCGAGGGTCCCGACGTCTTCGTCCACTACTCGGAGATCACGGGCAACGGCTACCGCAGCCTCGAGGAGAACCAGGCCGTCGAGTTCGACGTCGAGCAGGGCCCGAAGGGCCCGCAGGCGATGCGCGTCCGCGCTCTCTGATCGCTCGCTGATCTCGTCGGACCCACAGTCCGCACGACGAAGGCCGGTCCCCTCGGGGACCGGCCTTTCGTCATGCCGGGTTCGAGTCGTGCCGTGCCTGCCGGGCGCCTCCGAGGACCCCGACACGCCCCGATCACCCGAGCTGGGCCCGAGGGCCACGCCGGTGTGGCGGCCGAACGTGGGGGTGAGCGTCGCGCTCAGGTGGTGCTCAGAGCCGGGTCACACGCTCGAACGGGCTGTTGACGCGGACCACGCCGGACTCGAACTTCAGGGTCACCGTGGCGGGGCTGCACGAGACGACGACACCGAGTCCGTGACGCAGGTGTGAGACCCGGTCTCCGACCGAGAACTCCTCGATGTCCGGCGCAGGGGCCGGCCTGAACGGGCTGCTGGAGAGGTGGCGACGGCGGTCGGGCGTTCCATGGGTGGGCACCCTTCAGTATGCGCCTTTCCGGGGCCTGGTGGTGACCCGCGGGTAGTCCTCGGACGCTCAGGCGTGCGTCGGGCCGACCGAAAGGTGACCGTACCGTGACCGGTCGGACGGTCCGTTCCCGGTGCTCAGGGTCAGTCGATCCCGAGGGCGGAGATGACCCGGTCGAAGGACGACGTCAGGCCGTGCTCGACGGCCAGGCGTGACATCAGGGCAGGGTCGGCGACGGCCGTTGGTGCGGCAAGGTCGATGTCGGGAACGGCGGCGTCCTTGGCCACGGCCACGACGCGTGGGGCGGCGTCGAGGTAGTCGCTGGCAGCCTCGAGCCGGGCACGCTGGGCGCCCTTGATGGCGGGGTCGCCGTCAGCGATGGCGGCCCGGACGGCCTCGAGGGTGCCGTAGGTCGTGATGAGCTTGGCCGCGGTCTTCTCGCCGATGCCCGCCACGCCGGGCAGCCCGTCGCTCGTGTCACCCCGCAGGACCGCCATGTCGCCGTACGCGGGTCCGGTGGCCACGCCGTACTTCTCCGCCAGGAACGCCTCGTCGACGAGGTCGGGGGAGCGCACACCGCCGCGGGCCGTGTAGACGACGCGCACGTGGTTCGTGTCGTCGACGAGCTGGAAGAGGTCGCGGTCGCCGGTGACGATGTCGACGGGCATCCGGCCGCTGAACGCGGTGGCCAGCGTGCCGATGACGTCGTCGGCCTCGTAGCCGTCGACGCCGACCCGGGCGATGCCGAGCGCCGTCAGCGCGTCGACGATGATCGGCACCTGGACGCCGAGGGCCTCCGGAACGGTCTCGCCGGCGAGCTCGTCGGGCCCGGGCTCGGCGACCCGGTGGGCCTTGTACGACGGGATGGCCTCGACCCGGAACGCCGGGCGCCAGTCGTTGTCCCAGCACGCGACGAGGTGCGTCGGGCGACCCCGCTCGACGAGCGAGGCGATCATGTCGAGCAGCCCGCGGACCGCGTTGGTCGGCACGCCGCTCGGCCCGATCACCTCGGGCACGCCGAAGAAGGCGCGGAAGTAGAGCGACGCGGAGTCGAGCAGGAGCATCCTGGGGGCTCGGGACGGCATACGCGAGAGGGTACCGGCCCGCGACGAGAGCGCACCTTGCCGCCGCCCGGTCGGCCCACGATGATGGCGTGAGAGCGCGACCACCCGGAGCGCAGCCCATCGTGGAGAGTCGACGACGATGACGTCTCGCAGTGCTGGCCCCCTGTCCACACCCACCCGCGGAGGCTGGGCGCGTCGCGCCTCGGCCGTCCTCGTCGCGATCGCCGCGGCGGTCGCCCTCGTGGGTCCCGGCAGCGCGTCGGCGGCACCACCACCGCCACCCGGGCCGGACCTGGGCCCGAACGTGCGCATCTACGACCCGAGCATGTCGGTGGCCGACATCCGCGCGAGCGTCGACGCCGTCTACGCCCGGCAGGTCGACAACGAGATGGGCGCCTCGCGCTACACGCTGCTCTTCAAGCCCGGCACCTACGGCACGGCCGCCGACCCGCTCATCGTGCGCGTCGGCTACTACACCGAGGTCGCGGGACTCGGCGCCCTGCCCACCGACGTCGTCATCAACGGCCACGTCGACGTCTACAACCGCTGCCTGGCGCCCGACAACTGCATCGCCCTCGACAACTTCTGGCGATCGCTGTCCAACCTGACGATCAACGTCGTGGGCCTCACGGACTGCCGGTCCTCGGGCAACTTCTGGGCCGCCTCGCAGGCGTCGCCCATGCGCCGGGTCAACATCGTCGGCGGCAACCTGACACTCATGGACTACTGCACGGCGGGACCGCAGTTCGCCAGCGGCGGGTTCATCGCCGACTCACGCACCGGCTTCGTCGTCAACGGCTCGCAGCAGCAGTACCTCGTGCGCAACAGCCAGATCGGTGGCTGGTCCAACGGCGTCTGGAACCAGGTCTTCTCCGGGGTCCAGGGTGCGCCGGCGACGTCGTACCCCAGCCCGCCCTACACGACGCTCGACGCGACTCCGGTCAGCCGCGAGCGTCCCTTCCTCTACGTCGACGACGCGGGCACGTGGCAGGTGCGGGTCCCCTCGGCCACGGCTGACTCGTCCGGGGTGTCGTGGGCGAACGGCCAGACCCCGGGGCGCTCGGTCCCGCTCTCCGACTTCTACGTCGCCCGCCCCTCCGACTCGGTGACGACGATCAACAGCCAGCTGGCCCGGGGCAAGCACCTCCTGCTGACGCCCGGTGTCTACGACGTCGACCGCAGCATCACGGTGCGCCGCGCCGACACCGTCGTCATCGCCATGGGACTCGCCAGCCTCACGGCCCGCGGGGGAGCGGTGCCGCTCGTCATCGGTGACGTGCCCGGTGTCGTCGTGGCCGGCCTCATGGTCGACGCCGGCCCGGTGAACTCGCCGGCGCTCGTCCGGGTCGGCACCGGGCGCGCGGCGACCCGGTCGGACGCCGGCAACCCCACGACCCTGCTCGACGTCTTCCTCCGCGTCGGTGGCCCCTTCGCGGGGCGCGCCACCGTGGGCCTCGAGGTCAACAGCGACCACTCCCTGCTCGACGACATCTGGGCCTGGCGCGCCGACCACGGCCAGGGCGTCGGGTGGACCGTCAACCCTGCGGAGAACGGCGTCGTCGTCAACGGCGACGACGTCACCGCCACAGGCCTCTTCTCCGAGCACTTCCGGGCCTACAACACCGTGTGGAACGGCGAGCGCGGCCGCACGGTGTTCTACCAGAACGAGCTGCCCTACGACGCGCCGAACCAGGCGGCGTGGCAGCACGACGGTGTCCTCGGGTGGGCCGGCTACAAGGTCGCCGACTCGGTGCGCACCCACGAGCTGTGGGGCGGCGGCAGCTACATCTTCACGAACGTCGACCCGACGATCCACGCGACGCGGGGCTTCGAGGTGCCCGTCACCCCGGGTGTGCGCCTGCACTCCCTGCTCACCGTCCAGCTGGGCGCGGGGACGCTCGACCACGTCGTCAACGACACCGGGGCGCCGGTCAGCTCGGCCTCCGTCGGGGTGCCGAGCACCGTCACGTCGTTCCCCTGAGCCTCCCTCGTCTCGCCGGTTCGCCCGCCCCGTCCCGGGTGGGCGTACCGGCATGAGGAATGGACCACCCTCCGGGTAACCCCTGGTCTACCCTTCGGCCATGGAAGATCTCGACCGTCGCCTCGTCGGCCTGCTGCTCGCGGACGGACGGATGAGCTACACGGACCTCGGCAAGGCCACTGGCCTGTCGACGTCCGCGGTGCACCAGCGCGTCCGGCGGCTCGAGGAGCGTGGCGTCGTGACGGGCTACACGGCTCAGGTGTCGCCGGAGTCGCTCGGACTGCCGCTCACGGCGTTGATCTCGGTCACGCCCTTCGACCCGAGCGCGCCTGACGACGTGCCCGAGCGGCTGCGGCACATCACCGAGATCGAGGACTGCCACTCGGTCGCCGGCATCGAGAGCTACATCCTCAAGGTGCGGGTCGCCACGCCGGGCAACCTCGAGGACCTCCTCGCGCGCATCCGCTCGGCGGCCAACGTCGCGACGCGCACCACCGTCGTGCTGTCGACGCCCTGGGAGGCCCGCAGCGCGTCGGCCATGCCGCGCGAGACCCCCTGACGACTGCCTCGACGAGCGCCGGCCCTCGCCCGACGAGTCGGCCGGGACCCCTCAGAGCTGCTCGATCGGCTCGGGAGCGGGTGACGGCACCACGACGTCGACCGGTGCGTGGGCAGCGCCGGCTCGGGCACGCATACGCCGTCGGTGCCAGGCCCAGAGCAGGAGCGCGGAGAGCGTCATCGACCCCGCCACGACGGCGAGGGTCGTCAGCGAGCCGCTCACGAGCGGTGAGACCGCCCCGGCCACGAGCGCGTTGACGCACGTGCTGAGGAAGGACTGGAACGAGGAGACGGCGCCACGCTCCCGCGGCCGCAGGTCGAGCAGCGCGATCGTGAGGATGGGGAAGACGAGGGACACGCCGAGCGAGGCGGCGGCCACGGGAACGACGGTCCACGGCAGCGTGGGCACGTCGACGAGCGCCTGGTAGGCGACCGCGAACACGCCGCCGGCGAGGGCAACGAGGAAGCCGGCGAGGACGAAGGCCCCCTGTCGCACGCGACCGGCCAGGCGCCCCGTGAGGAACGAGCCGATCATCATGGTGACGACGAGCGGGACGAAGAGCACGCCGAAGTCGCGCTCGCCGAGCCCCAGGTGGTCGACGACGATCGCGGGCGCCGAGGAGATGTAGAGGAAGAGGGCGCCGAAGTTGAGGGCGATGGCGGCGCTGAGGCGCAGCACCGCGCCGTCGCCCGCGGCGGACGTGAACGACGTGAGCAACGGCCGCGGCCGGAACGGGACCCGCTCAGCGGCCGGGTGCGTCTCGGGCAGCGACGTCAGCGTCACCACGACGAGGAGCACTCCGTAGGCCGCGAGCACCCAGAAGATCGTGCGCCACGACCCCCAGCCGAGGATGGCGCCGCCGACGATCGGCGCGAGCGCCGGGGCGATGGCGAAGATCATCGAGATGTGGCTCATGAACCGCTGGGCGTGCGCGCCGTCGAAGAGGTCGCGCACCACCGTGCGCCCGACGATCATCCCGGCGCCGGCGACGAGGCCCTGGGCGCCGCGGGCGCCCAGCAGGAGCGGCATGCTCGGTGCCAGCGCGCACAAGGCGCTGGTGACGGCATACAGCGCGCAGCCCGCGAGGATGACGGGACGACGACCGAGGGCATCGGACAGTGACCCGTGGAAGAGGCTCGCGACCGCGAAGGCGACGAGGTAGACGCTGACGGTCTGCTGCATCGCGACCTTGTCGACGCCGAGGTCGTGGGTCATCACCTCGAACGCCGGGAAGATCGCGTCGATCGTGAACGGCCCGACCATCGTCAGCGCCGCGAGGACGAGGACGAGCTGCAGCTGCGGCACGCGCGCTCGCGCCGGCGCGTCGCGGGACGCCACGTGGGTCAGCGTCATGCGCGACCGATACGGGCACGACGGGCTCGGGTGACCGACGCAAGGTCCTCGGGCGCCAGGCCGATGTCGAAGCCGCGTCGGCCGCCGGAGACGTAGACCGTCCCGAAGCCGTATGCCGTCTCGTCGAGGACCGTGGGCAGCGCGCGCCTCTGCCCGACGGGGGAGATGCCGCCGACGACGTAGCCGGTGCTGCGCTCGGCCGCTGCGGCATCGGCCATCGTCACGCTCTTGACGCCGATGGCCGCGGCCACGGCCTTGAGGTCGAGCTGGCCGTCCACCGGCACGATGCCCACCGCCAGCGTCGCGCCGGTGTCGACGAGCAGGGTCTTGAAGACGCGAGAGGGCTCGACGCCGAGCGCGGCCGCCGCCTCGAGGCCGTAGCTCGCCGCCGCGGGGTCGTGCTCGTAGGGGTGGCGGGTGTACGGGACGCCTGCGCGGTCGAGGGCGACGGTGGCCGGGGTCGAGGGACCGTCGGCTGCGCGCTGCTTGGCCATCAGGCGTCGCCGACGGACGCGAGCCCGTCCCAGATCGTCGTGACGACGAGGTCGGTGGCCTCGTCGGCCGTCGTGCCCGGGTGGGTGCTGCGCCAGACCGCGAGGCGCTCGCACCCGCCGATGAGGATCTCGGCCATGACGGTGACCCGGCGCGACTCGAGGGCCTCGAACGCCGGCAGCGTCCGCAGGCCCTCGGCGAACGCCTTGGCGGTCTGCTGGCGGATGCGTTCGACGGACGCCGAGGCCTCGCCGATGAGGGCTCCCTCGGTGCGCAGCAGCGCGAACGCCTGGTCGTGCTCGTCGATGAAGGAGAAGAACGCGTGCACGACACCGCGCACCCGGTCGCGGGCCGGTGCGGCCGGCTGGGCCACCCACGAGTCGATGAGGGCAGCGAGCAGCTGCCCGCGGGCCCGCTCGATCGTCGCCGCCAACAGGCCCTCCTTCGACCCGAAGTAGTCGTAGATGAGGGGCTTGGTGACGCCGACGAGCTCGGCGATCTCGTCCATCGTGGCGGCCTGGATGCCGCGGGCCGAGAAGACCTGCTCGGCCACCGCCAGCATCTGCGCCTCCCGCTCGGCGCGAGGCATGCGGACGCGGGTGCCGGGGGAGCGGGAAGTCACCGGCGCAGTCTACGGGTGCCCTCGCGGGGCTCCATGACACAGAACTCGTTGCCGTCGGGGTCGGCGAGGGGGACCCCGCAGGCGTCCCCGTGGCCGGCGTCGAGCCGCGTGGCCCCGAGCGAGAGGAGGCGCTCGACCTCGGCGTCGAGGTCGTCGCGTGTCGTCGGGCTCACATGGAGGTGCATGACGTTGCGCCCCGACCTCGGACGCACGGGCGGCCCTCCCCAGGCGATCTTCGCGCCGCCGCGGGGCGACTGGATGGCCGTCTCCGCGTCGTGGTCCCAGACGAGCGGCCAGTCCAGGGCCAGGCTCCAGAAGAGGCCGACCTCGCGGGTCCCGTCGCAGGCGAGCTCCCCGAGGAACGCGGTGTCGGCGAGGAAGGTGTTGCCCGCCTCGATGACGCAGAGCTCGTTGCCCTCCGGGTCAGCGAGCACGATGTGCCCTTCCTCCGGTGTCTGGCCGACGTCGAGGTGTCGGGCCCCGAGCCGCAGGGCCCGGTCGACCGTCGACTGCTGCTGCTCGGGCGTGGTGCTGGTCAGGTGCAGATGGATCTGGTTGGGCCCGGTCCTGCGCTCACGCCCCGACAGGAACCGGATCGTGATTTCCGGTTCCTCACCCGCGAGCACGACGTCGTGGGCATCGGTCTCCCGGCCCACTAGCCCTGCCCAGAAGGCCGCGAGGCGCACCGGGTCGTCCGCGTCGATGCAGAGCTCGATGAGGTTGCTGGTCATCGGGCGCTCGTCTCCGCTCGGTCGATGCACGTGGACGGGAGCCACGCTAGGTGGCGATGGGTCAGGCTGACAACGCAGTTCTACGTCCGGACCCGGGCCCGGGACGACGTGTGGCCCGGGACCGCGACGGTCCCGAGCCACACGGCATACGTGCTCGTGCGCGGTGTCAGACGAGCAGCTGCGACTCTGCGGCGGCGCGGCTCGTCGCAGCCTGTTCGGTCGCCTCGGCGAGAACCGACTCGTGGTCGACCGACTGGTGCCACCACTGCTGGCCGGCCTCGGGCAGCGTGTAGATCGGGTCGTAGTAGACGTACTCGCGCGACATCGCCTCGGTGTCGTCGCCCTCGATCGACGTGCGGTAGTTCTTGCGCCAGTAGGAGATGCCGCGCTCGGTGTCGTACTCCTCGACCTGGTGCACCCAGCGCTTGCCGACGAAGGGCACGTCACAGACGATGCGCGGGGTCGAGAAGCCGGGGAGGTAGCCCATCATCGAGTGCTGGAGGTGCTGGGCCTCGGCGAGCGAGAGCCGCCAGTGCTCGGCGAAGGGGATCATGTCGCACATGTAGAAGTAGTACGGCGTGATCTGGGCGCCGTCGGCGAGGCCGAAGCACAGGTCGAGCAGCTGCTCGGTCGTGTCGTTGACGCCGCGCATCAGCACACCCTGGTTGCGCACGTCGCGGACGCCGGCGTCGAGCATGGCCTTCGAGGCGCGGGCGACGGACGGGGTCAGCGACTGGGCGTTGTTGACGTGCGTGTGGATCGCGAGCGAGACGCCGCGCGAGCGGGCCTTGGCCGAGACGCGGGCCACGCCCTCGACGACGTCCTCGGCGAACCAGTGCTGCGGCAGACCCATGAGGGCCTTCGTCGCGAGTCGGATGTCGCGGATGTTCTCGATGTCGAGGAGCTGGTCGATGAACGCCTCGAGGTTCTTCCACGGCATGTTGGCGACGTCGCCACCGGAGACGACGACGTCACGCACGACGGGCGACGTGCGGAGGTAGTCGAGCATCGCGGCGTAGCGGTCGACCGGCTTGAGGTCGAACTTCAGCTTGGCGACCTGTGGTGTCGAGTTGCCGACGAGGTCCATGCGGGTGCAGTGGCCGCAGTACTGCGGGCACGTGGGCAGCAGCTCGGCGAGAACCTTGGTGGGGTAGCGGTGCGTCAGCCCCTCGGCGACCCACATGTCGTGCTCGTGCAGCGAGTCGCGCGACGCGTGCGGGTGCGACGGCCAGTCGGTGCGGCGGTCGGAGAAGACCGGCAGCATGTAGTTGCGGATCGGGTCGGCGTAGAAGGCCTCGGTGAAGTCGTGCCCGGCCGACGGCATCGGCGAGTCCGTCGACGGGACCATCGTGTTGAGCATCTGCGGCGGGACGAGCATCGACATCGTCGCCCGCTCGCTCTGGTCCGCGGCGAGGTCGTCGTAGAAGCGGTCGTCGAGCAGGTCACCCATGAGGGCTCGCAACTGCTTGATGTTCCTGACACAGTTGACCCGCTGCCACTGTGCGCTGTCCCAGTCGGCCTGGGTAATGCTCGCCCAGCCCGGGAAACGCGTCCAGTCGGGCTCGACGAGCTCTCGTCGGCGGTACGCGTAGGGCTGCTCAACCTTGCTCATGCCGAGAACAGTAACGTCAGGGGCCGTCTCGCTCAAACACGTCCGGCTCACGAAATTGTGAAGATACCGCCGACGTGCCCCTATGCTGACGCAAGATCTTCGGTTTCCGTCCGTACATACAGAAGGATTTGTGAACGTGTCAGACCCGACGTCGGCCACCCCGGATCGCACGGACGCCGCCCGCGTGTCGTCGCCCGTCGGCCTGCACCGTGTGCTCGAGCCCACCGGCGACGCCATCACCCTCCCGCAGGCGGCCCGCCGACTCGACGCCAGCCCGCAGCTGTGGCCCGACGAGGTCCGCATCGCGGTCGAGACGCTCAACCTCGATGCGGCGTCCTACCGGCAGCTCGCCGAGAAGCACGGCACCGACGGCACCGTCGACGGGGGAGCCGTGCGCGCCGAGGTCCTCGACATCGTCGCGACGCGCGGCAAGATGCAGAACCCCGTGACCGGCTCGGGCGGGATGCTCATCGGCACGGTCGAGGAGGTCGGACCGGACAGCACGCTCGGTCTCGCGGTCGGCGACCGCGTCGCCACCCTCGTGTCGCTGTCCCTGACCCCGCTCGCCATCACCGACGGCCTGGCCCGCTGGGACGGCCTCTCCGAGCAGGTGCCTGCCGAAGGCCACGCGATCCTCTTCGGCCGCAGCATCGCTGCCACCCTCCCCACCGACCTCGACCCGCACCTGGCGCTCATGGTCATGGACGTGTGCGGCGCGCCGGCGCTCGTCGAGCGCGTCGTGGGGGAGTATGCCGCCCGCGGCGTCGCGCCGACGGTGGCCGTCCTCGGCGGGGCCGGCAAGTCCGGCTCGCTGTCGCTGGCGGCCGCTCGCGCCGCCGGCGCCGCCCGGACCATCGGCGTCGTCCCGGTCGAGCGCGAGCGCACGGTTCTCGAGGGGAGCGGCCTCGCCGACGCCGTCGTCCTCGCCGACGCGCGGTCGCCTCTCGGCCTGGCGGCAGCCGTCGAGTCCGCCGGGGGACCGGCCGACGTCACCGTGGTCTGCGTCGACGTGCCCGGCTGCGAGCAGCCCGCGATCCTCGCGACCGCGCAGGGCGGCACCATCATCTTCTTCAGCATGGCCACGAACTTCGCCGCGGCCGCCCTCGGGGCCGAGGGCCTCGCCGCCGACGTGCGGATGCTCGTCGGCAACGGCTATGTCCCCGGCCACGCCGAGACGGCGCTGCGCCTCCTCCGGGACGTCCCGGCCGTGCGGGCGCTCTTCGAGGACCGCCTCGCCACCGAGAAGGCAGGATCTGACGCATGACCCGCCCCAACGCCATGCTCGAGCTCGACCCGGCCGTCGTGCGTCGGGCCCGCTCGCTCGCCCGCAAGGCCGCCGCTCCCGTCGTGAAGATCGCGCGCAGCCACACCACGGTGTCGGTGGAGCGCGCGACCCTGCGCCTGGCCGGTCTGGCCGGCGCGGACCACGAGCGCGTGCCGTGGGTCAACCACCTCGTGACGGCGGTCCGCGACGAGGTCGGCCTCGAGCACGGCGTCACGACGCCGGTCTACGACGCCCTGCTCCGCGGCGAGGCGCCCGACCTGACCACGCTCGCCCAGAAGGCGGCGAGCGGCAACGTCTCCTTCCGCCTGCCCTCCGGGCGCGAGGCCACGGCGGCCCGCCGCGCCGCCGCGAAGGGGGTCGGTGCAGGTCTGCGCACCATCGACCGCTCGCGCGCCACGCGCGACCGTCTCATCACGCGTCACGGTGACCCGAAGACCAAGCCGTGGATCTACCTCATCGTCGCGACCGGCGACATCTACGAGGACATCCCGCAGGCCCAGGCGGCCGCGCGTGAGGGCGCCGACATCATCGCCGTCATCCGCTCCACGGGTCAGTCGCTGCTCGACTACGTGCCCGAGGGTGCTACGCGCGAAGGTTTCGCCGGGACGTACGCGACGCAGGAGAACTTCCGCCTCATGCGTGCTGCGCTCGACGACGTGAGCAAGGAGCTCGGTCGCTACGTCCGGCTGACGAACTACGCCTCGGGCCTGTGCATGCCCGAGATCGCGGCCCTCGCCGGCATGGAACGTCTCGACATGATGCTCAACGACTCGATGTACGGCATCCTCTTCCGCGACATCAACCCGATCCGCACCTTCGTCGACCAGCGCTTCTCGCGTCAGGTCCACGCCCGTGCCGGGATCATCATCAACACCGGTGAGGACAACTACCTCACGACCGCCGACGCGGTCGAGGCCGCCCACACGGTCACGGTGAGCCAGCTGCTCAACGAGCGCTTCGCCAAGGAGGCCGGCCTCGAGGACTGGCAGCTGGGCCTGGGCCACGCCTTCGAGATCAACCCCGAGATCCCCGACAGCTTCCGGATGGAGCTCGCCCACGCGATGCTCGCCCGACAGCTCTTCCCCGACGCACCGCTGAAGTGGATGCCGCCGACGAAGCACATGACGGGCGACGTCTTCCGCGGCTACCTGCTCGACGGCTTCTTCAACCTCGTCGGCGCCATGACCGGTCAGGGCATCCTGCTCGTCGGCATGATGACCGAGGCCGTCGTGACGCCGTTCCTCTCCGACCGCGACCTCGCGCTGCAGAACGTCCGCTACGTCATGAACGCCGCGAGCGGACTGACCGAGGACTTCCACCCGCCGCGCGACGGCTACATCCAGACCCGCGCGCGCCAGGTGCTCTCCGAGGCCGTCGACCTGCTCGACCGCATCGTCAGCGACACCGACGCCGCCGGCGACGCGCCGCTCCTCGCGGCCATCGCCGACGGCACCTTCGGACTCATGAAGCGACCGGCGACGGGGGGCAAGGGGCTCGACGGGGTCAGCGAGCGCGCCGACGACTACGACAACCCGGCGACCACCGCCCTCGACGCGTGGACCCCGCCGGCGAAGGAGACCGGCCGATGAGCGCCGCGAAGCAGCAGCCCGAGCAGGCAGCCGCGTCCGCGGCCGCGCAGGGAAACATCATCCGGCCCTACGGCGACACGACCGGCGACGGCATGGTGCAGATGTCGTTCACCCTGCCGCTGCCGCACGACAAGAAGGCCGAGGGCGCCGCGCTCCAGCTCGCCCGGAAGATGGGCCTCGACCCGGCCCTGCTCGTGCACGCGAAGGCGATGGGTCCCGACTTCACCTTCTTCGTCGTCTACGGCAGCTCGACGCACCTCGTCAACCTCGACGACGTCCACGTCGTCGAGCGCGAGTACCCCCTGCTGTCCGCCAAGGACGCCAACCTGACGATCAAGAAGCAGCTGCGCCGCAAGCTCGTCGTCGTCGGTGCCTGCATCGGCACCGACGCCCACACCGTCGGCATCGACGCGATCCTCAACATCAAGGGCTTCGCGGGCGAGAAGGGCCTCGAGTACTACCGCGAGATCAAGGTCGTCAACCTCGGCGCCCAGGTGCTCGTGCCCGAGCTCGTGGCCCGGGCCCGCGCCGAGAAGGCCGACGCCGTCCTCGTCAGCCAGGTCGTCACCCAGAAGGACGCCCACATCCACAACACGACCCAGATGTCCGCGGCCTTCCGCGAGGCCTACCCGGCGGGGCAGGTGCCGATCCTCATCGCCGGCGGCCCGCGCTTCGAGGACGGCTCCGAGAAGGCCCTGGGCGTCGACCGGATCTTCGGCCGGGGCACGACCCCGGGCGAGGTCGCCAGCTACCTGGTCCACGAGATCAGCCTCCGGAAGGGGAAGAAGCCATGAGCGAGACCACCACCGACCCCACGGCGCCCGAGCCCCTCTCGGCCACCGCGCCCACGACGCCGGCCACTGCGACGACCACGCCGGCCACGCTGACCAAGGCCAAGGTCGGGCTGCGCATCACGCACCGCCGTTACGTGCCCTACGGTCACGCCCACTACGCCGGCAACCTCGTCGACGGCGCCTACTCGATGGCCGCCTTCGGCGACGTGGCCACCGAGATGTGCATCGTCACCGACGGTGACGAGGGCCTCTTCGCCTCCTACAGCGACGTCCAGTTCCGTTCGCGGATCACGGCCGGCGACGTCATCGAGATCTCGGCCGAGATCGTCCGCGTCGGCACCCGCTCCCGGGAGATGGACTTCGAGGTGCGCGTCGTCGGGCGCGGCAACCAGGAGCGCGGGGAGTCGGCGGCCGAGATGCTCGACCCGCCGATCGTCGCCACGACCGCTCGTGGCGTCGTCGTCGTGCCCTGAGCGCTGACGTCCCGGCCGCACGGCATACGGTGAACCCCGTGCGGCGTCTCCTCGTGTCCCTGCTCGGCGGCGGACTGCTCTGCCTCGCGTTCCCGACCTTCGACGTCTGGGTGACCGCACCGGTGGCCCTCGCGTTGTGGGCGTGGGCCTGGGCCGGCTCCGGGGGCCGTCGAGGCTTCCTGCTCGGTCTCGCCGGAGGGCTCGTCTTCTTCGTGCCGACGCTCAGCTGGTCGGGCATCTACGTCGGCGCGCTGCCGTGGCTCGCCCTCGCGACGCTGCAGGCCCTCTTCGTCGGCGTGGCGGGCGGGCTCTACGGCTGGCTGAGCCGCCGGGGGAGCGTCCGCCCGTTGGCGTTCGCGCTCGTGTGGGTCGTGGCCGAGGGCTTCCGGGCCCGCGCCCCCTACGGTGGCTTTCCCTGGCTCAAGCTGGCCTTCGGACAGGCCGACTCGCCGTTCGGCCGGCTCGTGGCACTCGGGGGCGCGCCGTTCGTCGGTTTCGTCATCGCGCTCAGCGGTGGCCTCCTCGCGCTCGCCGCCCAGCACGCGCTGTCAGCCGCTGCCGAGCGCCGGGGGAGCGGCGCCACCACCACGCCGCGATCGCGTATGCCGTCCCGTCGCCTCGTGCTGCCCGCCGTGGGAGCGCTCGCGCTCGGCCTCGTGGGGCTGGCGGTCCCGTTACCGACCGACGGCCCGACCGCCCAGTTCCTCGGCGTCCAGGGCAACGTGGCGCGGCCCGGTCTCGACTTCAACGCCGAGCGCCGCCAGGTCCTCGACAACCACGTCGCGGCGACGCTCAAGGCCCAGGACGACGTCGACGCCGGGCGCGCCCCGGCCCCGGACCTCGTCGTCTGGCCCGAGAACGCCTCGGACATCGACCCCCTGCGCAACGCCGACGCCAAGGACCTCATCCTGGAGACCGTCGACGCGCTGAAGCGACCCCTCATCGTCGGGGGCCTGCTCGAGGAGCCCGTCGGGTTCGTCTCCAACGTGGCCCTGCTCTTCGAGCCCGGCAAGGGCAACACCGACCGCTACGTCAAGCGCCACCCGGTGCCGTTCGCCGAGTACATCCCGAACCGGTCCTTCTGGCGGAACTTCAGCACGGAGGTCGACCTCGTCACGCGCGACTTCGTCCAGGGCCCCGCGCCCGGCGTCTTCCACGTCACGACGGCCTCGGGCCGGCAGATCCGGGCCGGCCTCGCCATCTGCTTCGAGGTGGCCTACGACGACATCATGCGCGACGCCGTGCAGACCGGCGCCAACGTCCTCGTGGTCCAGACGAACAACGCGACCTTCGGCTACACCGCCGAGTCGCCCCAGCAGCTCGCCATCAGCCGACTGCGAGCCATGGAGTTCGGCCGCTCCGTCGTGCACGTGTCGACGGTCGGCCAGAGCGCCCTGATCACGCCCGACGGAACCGCCCACCAGGTGACGTCGTTGTTCACACAGGCGGTGGTCAGAGGAGCACTACCCTTGCGGGACGCCACGACGCTGGCGACCCGGGTGGGGGAGGCCCCCGAGTGGGTCGCCGCCGCCGCACTGCTGACGATGCTCGCCCTGGGTCTTCGCAGCGGCCGCCCGGCAGCGCCGGAGACAACGAAGGAAGAGGATGACGACGACGCAGCGTGAGCCGGTGACCCGAGTGGCCGTGCTCATCCCGACGTACAACGAGCGGGACAACCTGCCCGGCATCGTCGCGCGGGTGCGCGCGAACGTGCCCGCCGCCGACGTCTTCGTGCTCGACGACGGATCTCCCGACGGCACCGGACAGGTCGCCGACGACCTCGCGTCCGCGGACCCGCAGGTCCACGTCGTGCACCGCGCCGCCAAGGAGGGCCTCGGCAAGGCCTACCTCGCCGGCTTCGCCATCGTCCTCGAGCGCGGCTACGACGCCGCCGTCGAGATGGACGCCGACGGCTCGCACCTCCCCGAGCAGCTGCCGTCGCTGCTGGCCGCGCTCGGCGAGGCAGACCTCGTCATCGGTGCCCGCTGGGTCAAGGGCGGAGAGGTGCGCAACTGGCCGGCTCGCCGCAAGGTGCTCTCGGTCGGTGCGAACCTGTACACCAAGGTGCTGCTCGGGATGACGGTCAACGACGCGACGGCGGGCTACCGCGTCTACCGCGCGAGTGCGCTGCGGGCCATGGGGCTTCAGGGCGTCGAGTCGCAGGGCTACTGCTTCCAGATCGACCTGACGCTGCGTGCCGTGCGCGCCGGGCTCACCGTCGTCGAGGTGCCGATCACGTTCGTCGAGCGCGAGGTCGGCGTGTCGAAGATGGGCCAGGACATCGTGCGCGAGGCGCTGACCAGCGTCACGAGGTGGGGCATCGAGCACCGCGTGGGCCAGCTGCGCTCCGTCGCCGGTCGGGTGCGTGGGCGCGAGCCGGTCGGGGACCGGTCGTGAGCGGCCCCACCGGCCCTACTGGCTCGTCTCGCGGACCGTCACGGGTCAGGCGGGTGCGCCTGACACGTCTGGCGGTCGTCGCGCTGCTGCTCCTGCCGGTCATCGAGATCGTCGTCATCGTCGCCGTCGGCCAGGCCATCGGCGGCTGGCCGACGTTCCTGCTGCTCGTCGCGACCTCGCTCCTCGGGGCGTGGCTGATCCGTCGCGAGGGCGGCCGGGCCTGGCGCGCGCTCGAGCAGGCTGTGCGCAGTGGCCGGATGCCGGCCCGCGAGATCGCCGACGGCGTCGTCGTGCTCGTCGGCGGCAGCCTGCTCGTCCTGCCGGGTTTCGTCACCGACGTGCTCGGCCTCGTCCTCGTGCTCCCGTTCACGCGGCCGGTCGCGCGCAGCATGCTCGCTGCGGTCATCTCACGCCGCCTGCTCGCCCAGACCGAGCGGTTCGCCGGGCCCACGGTGTCCGGACAGCCCGCGACGCCCGCCTGGGAGCAGGAGCAGACACCCCATGGCCCGCAGCGCTCGTCGACGAGCGACGAGGTCGTCGAGGGCGAGATCATCGACGACGAGGACTGAGCCCCGCGCGCTCGTCCCTCTGCGTCGCCGGGTTCGAGGTGATCCCGCCACGCACCTCGCTGGCACGATCTCGAACCGGGGACGACGGCATACGGCCTGCGGCACGCGAGAAGCCGGGCTCAGAGCCTGCGGGCATGCGAAAAGCCCGCCTCCACGATCGTGGTGGCCGGGCTCAGAGCCTGCGGCATGCGAGAAGCCCGCCTCCACGAACGGGGCGGGCTCCTCGGTGGTGCGCTCTGGGGAGGTCAGGCGGTCTTGCGGCGTCGCGGCTTCTCGCCACGCGACTCACGCAGGAGCGTCAGGCGCTCCTCGAGGAGCTCCTCCAGCTCGGGGATGGAACGACGCTCGAGGAGCATGTCCCAGTGCGTGCGCTGGTGCTTGACCGGCTTGGCCTCCGGCTCGGGTCCGCCGCCCTGCAGCTTCGCGTCGAGTCCGCAGCGGCACTCCCACGTGGGAGGCACGTCGGCCTCGATCGAGAACGGGAGCTCGGTGCGGTGACCGTCGGCGCAGACGTAGACGGTGAGCTGACGCTCACTCGGGACGACGTTCTCGTCGGACTCCATGCTCCTCGCGCCGAGGTTGGAACCGCGTAGTGCTCGATCGGCCATGTGGACCCCTCCAAGACGTATGCCCTTGTGACACCTCGCTGGTGTCTTACCCTCACAGACGCTTGAACGAGCGGAACGGTTGACTTGTTCCCCGGCGGGCGGCGAATTGTAGGCGTTTCTCAGATGACGGCGGGAACCGGGTTGCCGGCCTGCACGATGCCTTCGCGCATCCGCACCTTCGACAGGAGCACGCCGCCGATCGCGAAGAAGACGATGAGCGCGATGATCGCCCAGCGGTAGCTGAGGGTGAACTGGTAGACGAGGCCGAAGATGAGCGTCCCGAACCAGCTCGTGCCGCGCTCCATGGCCTGGTAGAGGCTGAAGTACTCCGCCTCGCGGCCGCGGGGGATGAGCTGGCTGTAGAGCGACCGCGACAGGGCCTGCGTGCCGCCGAGCACGAGGCCGATGAGCAGGGCGAGCGCGAGGAAGATGACGAGCGACTTCGACGGCAGGAGGAAGGCGAAGACGACGACGACCGTCCAGAGGCCGATGCCGTAGAGGATCGTGCGCCAGGCCCCGATCGAGGCGGCCACCCGGCCGAAGAGCCGCGCACCGAGGAACGCGACGAACTGCACGAAGAGGAACACGCCGAGCACGGTCGTCTCGGAGAAGCCGAGCTCCTTGGACCCGTAGACGCTCGAGCTGCCGATGACCGTCTGGATGCCGTCGTTGAAGAAGAGGTAGGCGACGAGGAACAGCTTCGTCTGCGGGTAGTTGGCGAGGTCGCGGAAGGTGCTGCGCAGCTGCGCGATGCTGCCGCGGACGATGCCGGCCGAACGCTCGACGGGGGTCTCGACCGTGCCGGTCAGGTGGCGCAGTCCGAGGTACGGGATGATCGTGAAGCCGGCCCACCAGAGACCCGCGGACAGGATGCTGATGCGTGTGGACAGGGCTCGGTCGAGCCCGAGGTCCTCGTGGAAGAAGTCGAGGGCGAAGTTGAGCGCGAGCAGGATGCCGCCGCCGAGGTAGCCGAACGCCCAGCCCTTCGAGGAGACCCGGTCGCGCTCGTTCTCGTTGGCGATGCGGCACAGGATCGAGTCGTAGATCACGAGCGAGGACCCGAGGCAGATGCCGGCCACGACGACGAGGACGGCGCCCAGCTGCCAGTTCGTGCCGGCGACGAAGAACATGAGGCTCGCCGCCAGGGCGCCCGCCCACGCGAAGCCGGCGAAGAGCCGAGTCGGTCGGGGACTGCGGTCGGCGATGGCGCCGATGAAGATGAGGACGATCGCCGACAGGATCGTCGTGAAGGTCACGGTGAAGAACCACAGCGAGCCCGGCGCCACCGGGATGCCGAGCACCGAGAGGTTGGTCGTGCAGTCCTGGCCGTCCGGCAGCCCGGGGCAGGCCGCCTGCTCCGCCACGGACGTGAGGTACGGGCTCATGAGCACCGTCGCAGTGGTCGTGACGTAGGCCGAGTTGGCCCAGTCGTACCAGTACCAGACCCGCTGCTCCCGAGTCTCCGGTCGCGCGGCGTTGACGACGGCGTTGGACATGCGAGGACTGTCCCACACGGGGCGGCACGCGGGCAGGGGGAGAGGCCGAAACACGCCGCAGCGTCGGGCGCCCGGGGTCAGCGGACGGCATACGCCCTCTCGGCGGTCGACCTCGCGGGCGTCAGGAGGTCGTCACCCGCTGGCCCAGACGTCCTTCGTCATCGACGACACGGCCTAGGCGACCACCTGAGCCCCCCGCTCTTCCGCCTCCCCTGCTCAGTCCGTGGCAGGGGAGGGGAGGGGGTGCTGCTGGACGTCGGGTGTCGTCGTCAGCAGCTCCCACGCCAGACCGTGGGCGAGCACGACGAGGCAGACGACGGCGAGGGCGGCCGTCTGCAGCCCACTGAGACCGACGGCGCCGCCCAGCTCGGGCGCAGCGGCGACCAGGACGATGACGGCGTAGAGCACTGCGACCAGCCAGCGGTGCCGCCGGAAGGGGCCCCGGAGTCCCGAGCCGTCCGACCCGAGGGGGCCGCGGTCGGCGCGGACGAGCCGCAGGGTCGACCAGGCACCGACGAGGGCGACGAGCCCGAAGGTCGAGCGCCAGAGCCAGGGCTGGGTGGGTGCGACTTGAGCGAAGAGGCCCATGAGGCCGGGGAGCAGGAAGGTGAGGTAGACGCCGCCCACGAGCCGACGGGTCTCCTCCCCGGCGAGCAGCTCACGCCGGCGGTCCAGGGCGGACCACCAGAGCCCGACGAGCGTGAAGCACGTGGCCGAGACGACGGCATAGAACGTGGAGAGGTCCATGCGGCTTCCTTTCCCTCACGGAATCGTCCCACCGTCGATCGGAGCGGGGCCTCTCGTTTAGCCCTAAAGTATTGGGATGGGAAGCGCGTCGGGTGACCAGGTGGGGCGGATCATCCAGGCCTGGCAGCGGGAGAGGCCCGACGTGGACGTGTCGTCGATCGGGATCATCACGCCGGTCGTGCGGCTCGCCGCGATCGTCATGGACCACCGGGCCCACGTGCTGGCCACCCACGGCCTCGAGCAGAGCCACCTCGACGTCCTCGCGACGTTGAGACGCAGCGGCGCGCCGTTCCGGCTCACCGCGGGCGAGCTGTCCCGGCGCTGCCGCGTCACGGCCGGCGCGACGACGCAGCGCGTCCAGGCCATGGAGGTGCTCGGCTTCGTCGAGCGCGTCCGGGAGGAGCCGGACCGGCGCACCGTGCACGTGCAGCTCACCCCGGAGGGACTCGCCCGGCTCGACGGCATCTTCGCGGACGTCATGGCCGGCGACGAGTCCCTGCTGGCCGGTCTCGAACCTCGGCAGCGCGCCGGGTTGGAGGAGCTGCTGCGCGCGTGGCTCGCCGTGCTCGAGCCGGGCGGCCGGGCCGACCCGGGCGAGGTCACCCCTGAGTGAGGACGACGAGCTGCTGGGTGGCGCGTGTCATGGCGACGTAGCGGTCGACGGCACCTTCGATGCCGTCACCGAAGGCGTCCGGATCGACCAGTACGACGAGGTCGAACTCGAGCCCCTTGGACAGCGTCGGGCTGAGCGACCGGACCCGAGGCTGCTCCTCGAGGCCGGGGGCGCCGATGACGCAAGCCGTTCCGTCGGGGTGCGCGTCGAGCCACGTCCCGAGCACCGCCTCGAGGTCGGCGGCCAGGCCGTGCTGAACGGGCAGGCCGCTCTCGCGGATCGAGGTGGGCACGTTCGCGTCCGGGAGCGCGGCACGGATGACGGGCTCGGCCTCGAGCATGACCTCTTCCGGAGTGCGGTAGTTGATGGTGAGTGACGACAGCGTGACCCGGTCGAGACCCACGCGACTCAGTCGCTCCTGCCACGTCTCCGTGAACCCGTGCCGGGCCTGGGCGCGGTCGCCGACGATGGTGAGACTCCGCGACGGGCAGCGGGACAGGAGCATCTGCCATTCCGCGTCGGTCAGCTCCTGGGCCTCGTCCACGACGACGTGGGCGAACGGGCCGGCCAGCAGGTCGGGGTCGACGGTCGTCCCGTCGTTGTCGTCGAGGGCGCTGCGGAGGTCGTCACCTCGCAGCATCGACATGACGTGCATGTCGGAGTCGTCCGAGGCGATGAGGTGCTCGACGACCGTGGCGCGTTCGGCGCGCACCGCCGCGAGGGCCGCCTCACGCTGTCGTCGGCGTCTCGAGACCTCCGGGTCGCCGAGCCGCATCCGGGCCGCGTCGAGCAGGGGGAGGTCCGACACCGTCCACGCGTCCGGCTCGGCGCGCTGCAGCCGGCGCACCTGCTCGACCGTCAGGGTGGGGGCGCACCGACGCAGGTAGGCGGGGACGGTCCAGAGGTCGCCGACGAGGTCCGCGGCATCGAGGAGCGGCCACGTCCGGTCGAACAGCGTGCGCAGCTCCCGGTTCTGCTCGAGCGAGCGCCGCACCATGGCGGGGGTGGCCTCGAGCTCGACGTCGGCGCCGTCGTCGTCGATCCGGTCCTCGAGGTCATGCCGCTCGACGAGGATCGTCAGCAACGCCTCCCACACGTCGTCGCGGGCCTCGTTGTGCGGCGTGCCGAGAGCGGCGGTGCAGGCCTCGGCCCAGTCGGCAGGGGAGAGCCACACGTCCGCCCACGGCGTCACGACCTCCATGCCGCGGGTCGGCGGCTCCTCGTAGAGCGCCACGGCCGGCTCGATGGCCCGGACGAGGTCCATGGACGCCTTGAGCCGGGCCACCTCCGGGTCGGTCTCGGGGGCCGCCGCGTCACCCTCGGGAACGAGGTCGCGCAGCGTGCACGTCTGCACACCTTCCTCGCCGAGACTGGGCAGCACGTCGGAGACGTAGGCGAGGTAGGGCTCGTGCGGGCCGACGAAGAGCACGCCGCCCCGGCGGTGGCCGAGGCGCGGGTCGGAGTAGAGCAGGTATGCCGTCCGGTGGAGCGCGACGACCGTCTTGCCCGTGCCCGGGCCTCCGTCGACGACGTGCGCGCCTCGGGAGCCCGCGCGGATGATGGCGTCCTGGTCGGCCGCGATGGTGCTCAGGACGTCCCGCATGCGCGGCGAGCGGCTCGCGCCGAGCGAGGCGATGAAGGCGGACTCGTCGTCGAGGGCCACGCGTCCGTGCAGACCATCGGTGGTGAACACCTCGTCCCAGTAGTCGCTGACGCGTCCCCGGGTCCAGCGGTAGCGGCGGCGGCTCGCGAGACCCATGGGGTTGCCGTGGGTGGCGCCGAAGAACGGTTCGGCTGCAGGGGAGCGCCAGTCCAGGAGCAGCCGGCGTCCGGCGGTGTCGGAGAGCCCGAGACGGCCGATGTACACAGGGTGAGAATCGTTCTCGGGGACGATGTGACCGAGGCAGAGGTCGATGCCGTAGCGGCGCAGCGTCCGCAGGCGGGCCGTGAGGCGGTGGACCTCCTGGTCACGGTCGAGCGCGGCCTGGCCGGTGCGTGCCGGTGCCCGACGGGCTGCGTCGAGACGGTCGGACAGCTCGGCGACCGTCGCGTCGAGGGTCTCGGCGATCGCGGCGAAGTGGAGGTCGTCGTGGGCGATGAGGGCCGGGTCGGCCTTGGGTGCCAGGTGGTCGCGAAGGTCGAAGGCGCTGGTCGTCAGCGGGTTCACGCAGTGGGCTCCGTCCCGAGGTTTCTGGTGTCGGCCAGTGATTCTCGGTGACGACGGGGGTCTTGCCGCAAGACCCCGGGTGCGCTATACGTTGGAAGTGGAAGGAAGCGCGCGACGCTCCTTCCTTTTTGGTGTGCCGGTCCAAGGCGAAGCGTTCTCGCTGCTTCTCCCATAACGCCGATAATCGACATTATGTCACTTTGGCTGGAGAAGGCCCTCCCCGGAGACCGCGCTCCACCCGTGGTCCTGGACCATGCTGCTGCGCCGTAGCCTTGCTCGTGATGCAGTGCGACTACTTCGACGCCGGCCGCTGCCGCTCCTGTGCCCTCATGGGTGTGCCGTATGCCGTCCAGCTCGCCGACAAGGACGAGCGCTGCCGACGCGCCCTCGCCGACGTGGCCCCGGACGTCGCCTGGCTCGACCCCTTCCCCAGCGCCGAGTCGGCCTTCCGCAACAAGGCCAAGCTCGTCGTCGGTGGCGTCACCGGCGCGGTGACCGTCGGGATCCTCGACGCCGACGCGAACGGCGTCGACCTGCGTGGCTGCGGTCTGTACGAGCCGCCGCTTCAGCGCCTCATCCCCCGGCTCGCGTCCGCCGTCGACGAGATCGGCCTGGAGCCGTACGACGTGGCCGCCCGCCGCGGCGAGCTGAAGCACCTCATCCTCACCCTCTCCCCCACCGGGGACGTCATGCTCCGGCTCGTCCTGCGGTCCCGCCGTCACCTGGCCCTGCTCGAGTCTCGTCTGTCGTCGCTCCGGACCCGGCTGCCTGAGGTGTCGGTCGTCACGGTGAACCTCCAGCCGGAGCACAAGGCCGTCCTCGAAGGTGACACCGAGATCGTCCTGACCGAGAGCGATGACCTCGCGATGCCCGTCGGCGACGTGGTCCTCCACCTGCGCCCCAACAGCTTCTTCCAGACCAACACCACGGTCGCCGCCGGCCTCTACCACCAGGCGCAGGCCTGGACGCGCACCGTCGACCCCACCACGGTCCTCGACCTCTACTGCGGCGTGGGCGGATTCGCGCTGCACTGCGCGCGAGCAGGCGCTTCCCACGTCATCGGCGTCGAGGTCTCGGCCGAGGCCGTGCGCAGTGCCGAGACCAGTGCGTCCCGGTTGCGCGCCGAACACCCTGACCTCGGCCGGCTGGAGTTCCGTGCCGGCGACGCCACGGACGTCGAGGCGCTCGACCGGGACCTGCCGGGATCCGACCGGACGATGGTCGTCGTCAACCCGCCGCGTCGCGGGATCGGCCCGGACCTGACCCGATGGCTCGAGGGCTCCGGCGCCACGCACGTGACCTACTCGAGCTGCAACGTCGACAGCCTGGCCCGTGACCTGGCTCGCATGCCGTCCTACCGGGCTCGCGAGGCGCGTCTCTTCGACATGTTCCCCCAGACGTCGCACCATGAGGTCATCGTCCTGCTCGAGCGTGAATCACGTTCTCAGTCAGTCGATTCCGCGTCAGGAGGCGTGTCGACGTGACCGGTGAACCCGAGACTCCCTGGACGGCGCCGGACGTCGAGCGGCCGGGTGGCTCCCTCGTCGCGCCCGAGGCGCAGATGTTGCCCGAGATGCTCGCCTGGCACCGCTCGACGCTGCTGTCCAAGTGCTCGGGCCTGACGGGCGAGCAGCTGGTCGAGCGGTCGGTCGTCGTCGAGTCCGGGGGCGACCCCTTCTCGCTGCGCTTCGTCTACCTCCACCTCATGGGTGAGTACGCCCGGCACAACGGCCACGCCGACCTCGTGCGTGAGCGTGTCGACGGTGCCACCGGTGCCTGACCCGGTGCGATCGTCACCGGACCCCGTTCGGCTGGCGAGGATCCAGCGGCGCTTCACCGAGTTCGCGACGGAGTATGCCGCTCTTCCGCTCTACTCGACCGTCTGCCGACACGTCGCCCACGACGACGAGGCCGCGTCGTTGCTGCTCGCGGCCAGGCCCGGGCAGGCTCGGCCCGTTCTCTGGCTCGCCGCCATGCACCACCTCGTCCTGTGCAACCCGGATCTGCCTGCGGCCCGGTGGTATCCGAGTGTCACCAGGGCGGCGAGCGTTGCGACGGGCGATCCGTGGCCCGACGTGCGGCGGACGGTCCTCGACCACGTCGACGAGCTGACCCGGCTCATTGCGACGCACGGCACCCAGACCAACGAGGTGAACCGAGCCGTCTACGTCGCCGTAGGGCTCGCTGCGGCGACAGTTGACTCCGGCGACGTCCCGCTCGCCATCGTCGAGCTCGGTGCGAGCGCCGGCCTGCTGCTCGGCGTCGACCAGTACGCCGTCGAGCTGTCCTCGCCCACCGGGTCGGCACTCCTGGGCGACGGCGCCTCTGCGGTCCGGTGCTCGGGTGAGGACCGTTCCGGCGTCGGGGCGCTGCTCACGGCGGCCGGGGCTGCGCTGCCCGCCGTGCGTGGCCGCGTCGGCGTGGATCTCGAGCCCGTCGACCTCGCGTCCGTCGACGAGGTGCGCTGGCTCGAGGCGTGCCTCTGGCCGGAGGTCCCGGGCCGCATCGAGCGCTTCCGCGCGGCTGCCGACCTGCTCCGCCCCGACCCTCCCACGGTGCTCCGTGGCGACATGGTCGACCGACTGACCGACGCGGTGACGCTCGCGCGCACTGACGCCGGCGACGGCGCGCACGTCGTGGTCCTCAGCTCGTGGGCGATGACCTACCTCCCCGCACCGCGTCGTCGCGACCTGGCCGCGGTCCTCGACGAGCTGGCCGGGACCGTCTCCCACCTGTCGTGGCTCACCGCCGAGCCGGGCGGGTGCGTCCCGGGCCTCGACGGGCCCGAGTTTCCCGTGGAAGGGAACACCGTGCTCGGCCTGCAGCGCTGGCGCCACGGACACGCGCTCCCTCCCACGGTCCTCGGGACCTGTCACCCGCATGGTGCGTGGATCGACGCCTCGCTGCCACCATCCCCCAGCTGACCCTGCCTCTCGAGGCCCTGCGGATGTCCACGGCTCGCCTGCCCTTCGCCGGTCACGTCGAGTACCGCGCGAACGTGCAGGACGTCGGCTGGCAGCTGTCGGTCAGGGACGGGGCCACCGCGGGCACGGTGGGACAGGTCAAGCGCGTCGAGGCGGTCAAGATCCCGCTCGTCCCGAAGGCCTTCTGAGCCGAGTGCGTCCCGGCGTCGACCTGCTCGACGCCGGGACGCACCTCACGACTGGTTTGCATAATGTCGATTATGGGCGAATTGCATTGTGCTGCAACGGAATTCATCAACGCATGCGGCGGCCTAGATGTACTGACCGGGCACGTTGGTTGAGGGAATGCGACTCATCGCTCTGAGCTGCTGACGTGGGAGGGCCTCCCGCGGTGGAGTGGAACTGCTCAAGGTTCACTTCGCCAAACAGGAGGCCCTCGTGTCCCACGCTAACGCTGCCCTCACCCCACGCGCCCGGCTCCGGGTGGCCCAGCTCGTCGTCGACCAGCACGTGCCGATCGCGGAGGTTGCGGCCCGGTTCCAGTGCTCGTGGCCCACGGTCAAACGCTGGGCCGAGCGGTACGCCGCCGGGGAGACGATGACCGACCGGTCCAGCCGACCCCGGTCGATGCCGGCCAAGACCCTCCCGGCGACGACCAAGCGGATCGTGGCGTTGCGGCTGCGTAAACGCCTGGGCCCGGTCCAGCTCGCCGCCCTGACCGGCGTCGCGCCCTCGACGGCACACCGCGTGTTGACCCGTTGCCGCCTGAACCGGCTCTCGCATGTCGACCGGGCCACCGGTGAGCCGGTGCGCCGCTACGAGCACGAGCACCCGGGGGCGATGCTGCACGTGGACGTCAAGAAGCTGGGCAACATCCCCGACGGCGGCGGCTGGCGTTACGTCGGGCGCACCCAGGGAAAGCGCAACCGCGCCGCAACGCCGGGCAAACCCAGGAACGACCACCGCAACCCGAAAATGGGCCACGCATTCGTGCACACCGTCATCGACGACCACTCCCGAGTGGCCTACGCCGAGGTCCACGACGACGAGACCGCCACCACCGCTGTCGCGGTCCTACGCCGCGCGGTGAACTGGTTCGCCCTCCGCGGGATCAGGACCGAGCGGGTGCTGTCCGACAACGGCTCCGCCTACCGCTCCCACCTGTGGCGCGACACCTGCGCCGAACTGGCCATCAAGCATTCACGCACCCGGCCCTACCGGCCCCAGACCAACGGCAAGATCGAACGCTTCCACCGCACCCTCGCCGACGGCTGGGGATACGCCCACTGCTACACCTCAGAGGACGAGCGACGGGCGGCCCTGCCAGCATGGCTCCACGAGTACAACCACCACCGACCCCACACCGCCTGCGGGAACAAGCCACCCATCACCCGCTTAACCAACCTGTCGGGTCAGTACACCTAGACCCGCGGCGTACGCATCAAGCGCGCGGAGCACCGTCGGGGCGCGGTAGACACGGTTGCGTCGGTGCCCGGTCGACTCGAGCAGGATGCCGTCGTCGACGAGCCGCTGCAGGGCGGCCTGTGCCGTGGGGGCCGAGACCCCGAGCTCGCGCACGACGACCCGCGCCGTGACGACGGGCTGGCGCAGCAGCAGGTCGAGCATCGACCAGGCCGCGGAGCCGGCTCTCGCCGTGACCTTCGACGCCCAGTCGGCGCGCACCTGTCGGAGTGTCACGACGAGTCCCTCGCCGATGTGGGTGCCGTTGCGCGCGGCCTCGGCCACGCATCGCAGGATGGGCTCCACCTCTCCCCCACGGTAGGCCGTGAGTGCGTCGAAGTAGTCGTCGCGGATGGCGAGGAGGCCGGCCGAGATCGGGACGGTGACCCGTCGGATCGCCCCCGTGTGGAGCAGGACCGAGTGGAGCAGCGCCCGACCCGTGCGGCCGTTGCCGTCGGTGAACGGGTGGATCGTCTCGAACTGGGCGTGCGCGAGGGCGGCGTGCGCGAGCGGCGGCAGGTCGTCACGGTCCATGAAGGTCACGAGGTCGGCCATCAGGGCCGGCACGTCGGAGGCCACGGGCGGTACGTACTGCGCCTCCCCCGGGTGGAGGGGAGACCCACCCACCCAGACCTGCTGCTCACGCCAGCGGCCGGCCGGGTGCAGCGACTGCTGCGCCATGAGAGCCCGGTGCATCGCGAGCACAGCCTCCTCGTCGAGTCGCCCGGCGAGGTCGAGCGCGGCCTGCATGGTGCGGACGTTGCCGAGGATGACGGCGGCGTTGGCACGGTTGCCCTCGCCGATCTCGGCCTCGGCGAGGGCCCGTGCGGACGAGGTGAGGTTCTCGATCTGCGAGCTGGCCGCGCTCTCGGACCGCAGCAGCACCGAGGCGAACGGGGCGATCTCCCCCGCTCCCCCGGCGTCGAAGGTGGCGAGCAGCCGGGTGGCCTCGTCGAGGTCGGCGGCGAGGTCTCCGGGCAGCACGAGCCCGGCCCCGGCGATCGGGGGCACGACGGCCGCCTCGAACGTGGCCGGTGTGGACCGCTGGGCGCGTCGCGAGAGGTCGAGCAGGCCCTCGACGGGCTGCCAACGGACCGTCGTCGAGCCGAGCGCGGGCCACGTCGTGTCCATGTCGATGACACCTCCTTGGTAAAGGTTAACGCACAACCTTTATCAAGAGCGCTCGGTCGTCAGGTGTGCACGACGTCCACGGGGGCCTCGACGATCCACCACGCGGCATACGGGCTCAAGGACGCCAGCCCGTCCGCCCCACCGAAGACCGGGTAGCCGCCGAGCGCGTCGAAGGGGTGCGCGATGCCGACGTCGGCGAAGTGGCGGACCTCGACCGTCTGCCACGACGTCGTGACGTTGTAGACGCAGACCATCGAGCCGTTCGGGTGCGTGCGGACGACCGCCAGCACCCCGTCGTCGGTCTCGAGGATCACCCTCGTCTGCGCGGAGGCGTGCAGCTGCGGCAGCCCCGCGCGCACGCCCGCCAGATGGCGCAGGCCCTGGAAGACCTTCCCGGAGACGGTGTCGAGGTCGCCGCGCCGCGCTGCGACGGCCCAGTCCAGCCGCTCCCGGTGCGCCCACCGGTTGTCGTCCTCGTGACCGGGCTCGCGCGCCCAGTCGGGGTCGTTCGGCAGGCCGAGCTCGTCGCCGCTCCACACGACGGGGACACCTCCCCAGCCGGCGACGACCGCGTGGGCCAGGAAGAGGCGGGCCAGTCCCTGACCGATCCCGTCCCCGTCGTCGCGTGCCTCCGCGTCGGCCAGCCCCGTCAGCGATGCCGCCGTGCCGCTGATCCGCTTGTCGCCGGTCGCAGCGTTGTGCTGGAAGACCAGACCGTGCGCCCAGGACCCGGGGTGGTCGCCCGAGTACCAGTTGGACAGGAACCGGCGGTGCGCATAGCCGTCGAGACCCGCTGACGCCGCGTCCCCGTCGTCGATGGCCCACCCGATGTCGTCGTGGCACCGGACGTAGCAGATCCACGTGCCGCTCGGTGGGGTCGTCGGGAGCGCCGAGAGGGCCTGCTTGGTGAGTCCGGTGCTGCCCGTCGCGAGCATCGACCAGACCTGCACCATGAGGCTGTTGTGGTAGGCGAGATCACTGACCCGGCCGGCGTGCTCGCCCTGCCCGAGGTACTGCACGAGGTCACGCGGTCCGACGATCGCCTCGGCCTTGAACGCGAGCGCCGGGCACCCGATGCGCGCCACCGCACGCAGCGCCTGCGTGACGGCGTGGACCTCCGGCTGGTTCTGGCAGCTCGTGCCGAGCCGCTTCCACGTGAAGGCGATGGCGTCGAGCCGGAGCACCTCGACGCCGAGGTTGGCCAGGTACAGGACGATGTCGGCGTACTCGACGAGGACGTCGGGGTTGGCCCAGTTGACGTCCCACTGCCACTCGTTGAAGGTCGTCCACGCCCAGCCGCGAAGCTTCTCGTCCCACGTGAAGTTGCCGGGGGCGAAGTCCGGGAACACCTCGGGCAGTGTGCGCTCGTACGCGTCCGGCATGACGCGGTCGGGGTAGACGTGGAAGTAGTCCCGGTAGTGCGACTCCCCCGCCCGGGCACGCCGGGCCCACTCGTGCTCGCGCGCCACGTGGTTGAGCACGAGGTCCAGCACCAGCGAGATGCCTTGCCCCCGAAGGTCGCTCGCGAGCCGGCGCAGGTCCTCGACATCTCCGAGATCAGGCCGGACGGTGCGGTAGTCCTGGACGGCGTAGCCGCCGTCGTTGTCTCCCTCTCGGGGCTGGAGCAGCGGCATGAGGTGCAGGTAGCTGACACCGAGGTCGCGGAGGTAGCCCACTCGGCCCCGCAGGCCGTCGAGGTCGCCGGCGAACCGGTCGGTGTAGCACGCGTAGCCGAACATGTCCGGCTGCTGGAGCCAGTCGGGCCGCAGCAGCCGGCGCTGGTCCAGGCGTCGCAGCTCGGGTGACCGCTGCCGGTAGCCGGCCACGGCGCTCTCGACGAGGCGCAGCGCGAGCGCCGAGACGTCGTGCTCGGGGTAGAGGACCATGAGTGCCGCGACGAGGTCGTCGGACCAGCGCTCGAGCCTCAGCTCGATGGTCTCGCGGTCGTGGTCGTCGAGCCCCGCGAGCAGCGAGTTCACCGACTCCGTCGTCGGTCGGACGTCGTGCGCAGCGTCGCTCATGGCCCGATTGAACAGCACCCGGCGTCTGCGCGACAGGGGCACGCTGGCGTCATCGCGGGCAGGTCACTCGAACGGGCTCGGGTCCCCGGCCCCGACGCGGGTCACGACGGGGAAGCCATCGGAGTAGTCGACGACGGTCGTCGGCTCCAGGCCGCACTCCCCCGAGTCGATGACGGCGTCGATGACGTGGTCGAGACGGTCCTTGATCTCCCAGCCCTCGGTCATCGGCTCGTCGTCGTCGGGCATGAGCAGCGTGCTCGAGAGGATCGGCTCACCCATCTCCCTGAGCAGCTCGCGGACGACGGGGTGCTCGGGGATGCGCACACCCACGGTCTTCTTCTTCGCGTGCAGCAGGCGTCGCGGCACCTCCTTCGTCGCGGGCAGGATGAAGGTGTACGGGCCGGGGGTCACGGCCTTGATGGCACGGAACACCGAGTTGTCGAGGTGCACGAACTGGCCCAGCTGGGCGAAGTCCGAGCAGACGAGCGTGAAGTGGTGCTTGTCGTCGAGGTGCCGGATCCGCAGGATGCGCTCCTTGCCCTCCGGGTTGTCGAGGGAGCAGCCGAGCGCGAAGCAGGAGTCGGTGGGGTAGGCGATGAGCCCACCGGACCGCAGGATGTCGACCGCCTGTCCGATCGCCCGTGGCTGGGGGTCCACCGGGTGCACGTCGAAGTACTTCGCCATGGGGCCACCCTGCCATGCTGGGGCCATGAGCGAGCAGACGGGTGAGGGCCGGATCGTCGCCGGCGACGGCGCGCACGACGGCATCGAGGTCTCCGACAACCCCGACCGCGGGCGCTTCGAGCTGCGCGACGGGGACCGTGTCATCGGGGTGGCGAGCTACGCCGTCGTCCCCGGTGCCACACCAGAGGTGCCCGCACGCGTCGTCTTCTTCCACACCGAGGTCGGTCCGGCGTACGAAGGCCAGGGCCTCGCCGGGCGCCTCGCCGCGTACGCCCTCGACGCCACGCTCGCGTCGGGCCGATCCATCGTCGCGCTGTGTCCGTACATCAAGGTCTACCTCCGCCGTCACCCGGAGCCGTATGCCGCCCACGTGCTCGCGCCGACGCGGGCAGACGTCGACGCGGCCGAGCGGGCGGCGGCGGCCGCAGGGTGAGCGACGGGTGACCCGCCCCCACGTCGTCGTCGTGGGTGGCGGCATCGTCGGGTCGGCAGTGGCCCGGAGGCTCACCCTGTCGACGCCGCGCCCCGAGGTGACCGTCGTCGAGAAGGAGATGGCGACGGGTCGGCACCAGACGTCCCGCAACAGCGGTGTCGTCCATGCCGGTCTCTACTACGCGCCCGGCTCCGCCAAGGCGGCGCTCTCGCGTGAGGGCGTCCGGCGTCTGCGCCGCTACTGCGCCGACCGGGGTCTGCCGTACGACGAGGTGGGCAAGCTCGTCGTCGCACTCGACGAGGCCGAGGACGAGGGTCTCCGCACCATCGAGGCACGCTCCCGGACCAATGGTGTGCCGGGTCTGCGTCGGCTCCGGCCGGGTGAGCTGCGTGAGGTCGAGCCGCACGTCGTGGGGCTCGCGGCGCTGCACTCCCCCACGACGGCGATCACCGACTTCGCCCTCGTCGCCGCGGCCCTGCTCGCGGACGCGGCGTCCGCCGGCGCCGTGGTCGTCACCGGCTTCGAGGTCACGGGACTCGACCACCGCGGCACTCGCGTCGACGTGCGTGCCGCCGACGGGCGGCGCATCGTCGCCGACCGCGTCGTCCTCGCGGGTGGGCTGCACGCCGACCGTCTCGCGAGACTGGCCGGCGACGGCCCCAGCCCGTCGATCGTGCCGTTCCGCGGCGAGTACCACCGGCTCGTGCCGTCAGCCGAGCACCTCGTGCGCGGGCTCGTCTACCCGGTACCCGACCCCCGCTACCCGTTCCTCGGGGTCCATCTGACGAAGCGCGTCGACGGCAGCGTGCTGCTCGGTCCGAACGCCGTGCTTGCGACCGCTCGCGAGGGCTACCGCCGTCGCGACGTCGACCTGGACGTCGTCCGGGAGCTCGTCTCGTCCCGCGGGTTCCTGCGGTTCGCCCGCGCCAACCTGCGGACAGGCGTGCACGAGGTCCTGGGGTCGCTGAGCCGTCACGCGTTCGTCGAGCGGGTCAGGCGCTACGTCCCTGCGATCGGCGACGCAGATGTCGTGCCGGCTGCTGCCGGCGTCCGGGCCCAGGCGATGGATCGGGACGGTGCGCTCGTCGAGACTTCCGTTTCAGTCGCGTCGGCTCCGTCCTGTGCATCCGCAACGCGCCGTCGCCGGCAGCGACCGCATCGCTCGCCATCGCGGACCTCGTCGTCGACCGGCTCGACCTCGGCTGAAGGGCCGCCGTCCCGCCTCGGTGGTGGTCGGTCACTGCTTGCCGAAGTAGGTGCTCGCCTCCATGGCGTCGACGACGGAGTCGCCTCCATGGGCGTCCTTGGACCAACCGATGACGTCGAGGCCGGCATCGATGCCGACGACGGCCGGCGCGAAGGTGCCGGCGAGCCCCGCCCACTTCGAGACCGTGATCTCGGGCCCGTGGGTGGGGTCGACCGCGATCTGGGTGCCCAGGGCGTTCGGGAGCGGGTCGTCGCCGACGAAGGGCACGTGGTCGACGAAGGAGCCGAGCGGGTTCTGGAGCGTCGTGAGCAGCTCCCCGCGCACGTGGTAGTTGCGGATCTGGCCCGGGGAGTAGCCGGCGTCCCCCGTGTCGAGGGCGCCCGCGGCCAGCACGGTGTTGGGGTGCACGCCCGCGGCGTTGAACGTCACGGCGGGGATGTCGGTGGCGACGGAGGCGGTGCTCGCGAGACCGCCACCGAGGGAGTGACCGGTGATCACCAGGTTCTCGCTGCCCACCGCCCCGGCGAGGCCCCGGGCGAGCGCGATCGCCGCGAGGTGCTGACCGCTGAGCGCCCCGACCCCTTGCTGGAGGTTCGTGCCCCAGTCGGCGAGGGAGGACGTGCCGGCGAAGGCGAGGACGTACTGGCCCTCGTCGTTGCGATAGACGGCCGCGTCGAGGCCGTCGCGGCGGTGGAGGGTGTCCGGGTCGATGCCGAGCCCCTCGAGGGCGTCGGCGTCGAGCGGGGTCCAGCCGTCGACCGCGCTCGGGTGGTAGACGTTGTCGGCCACGTGGGCGAGCTCGAGGTCGATGGCCTGTGGTGACGTCCCGCGCACCTGCTCACCGAGCGGGGTCGGCTCGGCGGTGGCGTCGGCTCCGACGGAGCCCGACCCGCCCAGGCCCGGGGACGGGGGCGGGAAGCCGATCGGGCCGGGCAGCACCCCGTCGGCGCCGCTCGTGCCTCGCTGCGCCCGCGCGTTGTCGGTGAGGCGCCGCGACATCGTCTCGAGTGTCGAGCCGAGGTCCGCCAGGGCCGCCGAGGTGGAGCGCCAGCTCTCCTGGGCCGACTGGGCGTCGTCGCCACCCCACGAGCGGCCGATGACCGCGAGCGCCCGGGTCCCGGTCGCACGGATGCCGTCCACCTCGGTGGCGCACGCCGTGAGCTCGCGAGCGGCGCGGTCCAGGACTTCGGGGTCTGCACCCTTGCGGTAGAGCACGGCGGCCTCCTGTCGACGGTGGGCCCCACGGTAGGTGGGAGCCGCCCGGCGGGGCCATGGGGAGGACTCCCCAGCGTGTCGCGTCGCTGCGGACGTGACGACACCCGGTCAGGCCCCGGGGGGCCGACCGGGTGCTCGCGTCATCGTGCGCGGAGGTCGGTGAGCATCGACTCGAAGGGCGTGACCTGCTCGAACGGGTCGACCCGATCGGCCCGCGGCGAACCGCTCACGAGGGCCGCGAAGGCGGCACCTGCGCGTTCGATCCGCTCGCCCAGCCGGCCGGCGTCGACGCTCCCCCAGTCCTCGCTGGCCGCGAAGACCGCCACCGGCGCGACGAGCGCGCCGAGGTGGGCGAAGAGCGGGCGGAGGGCGTGGTCGATCGCGAGGGAGTGGCGGGCCGTGCCACCGGTCGCGCCGAGCAGCACCGGGGTGTCGCGCAGCGCGTCCTTGGGGAGCACGTCGATGAGCATCTTGAACAGCCCGCTGTACGACGCGGCATACACCGGGGTGGCGACGACGACCGCGTCCGCCTCGGTGATCGCGTCGAGACGTACCTGCAGGTCGGGCGAGGCGAAGCCGGTCAGGACGTGGTTCGTCAGGTCGTGCGCGACCTCGCGCACGTCGACGACCTCGACGACGACCTCGCCGACGTCGTGCCGGGCGAGCGCCCGGACGGTGGCCTCGGTGAGGCGGTCGGCGAGCAGGCGCGTCGACGACGGCTGCGTGATGCCGGCCGTGATGACGGCGAGGTGGAAGGTGGTCACGGGATGAGCTCCTTCTCGGGGGTTGCGGCGGCGAGCTGGCTCGCGTGGGTCGGGGCGTCCGGGACGTGGGCGGGCCTGAGGGCGGCGAACTCCTTGCGCAGGACCGGCACGACCTCCTCGCCGAGGATGTCGAGCTGCTCGAGGACGGTCTTGAGCGGCAGGCCGGCGTGGTCGAGCAGCCACAGCTGTCGCTGGTAGTCGCCGGCGTACTCGCGGAAGCCGAGCGTCCTCTCGATGACCTCCTGCGGGCTGCCGACGGTGAGCGGGGTCTGGCTCGTGAACTCCTCGAGTGACGGACCGTGGCCGTAGACGGGGGCGTTGTCGAAGTACGGACGGAACTCGCGCACCGCGTCCTGGCTGTTCTTCCGCATGAAGACCTGCCCGCCGAGCCCGACGATCGCCTGGTCGGCGCTGCCGTGGCCGTAGTGCTCGAAGCGGCGGCGGTAGAGCTGGACCATCTGCTTCGTGTGGCTGGCCGGCCAGAAGATGTGGTTGGAGAAGAAGCCGTCGCCGTAGTAGGCCGCCTGCTCGGCGATCTCGGGGCTGCGGATCGAGCCGTGCCAGACGAACGGCGGTATGCCGTCGAGCGGGCGCGGCGTCGAGGTGAAGCCCTGGAGCGGGGTGCGGTACTTCCCCTGCCAGTCGACGACGTCCTCGCGCCACAGCCGGTGGAGCAGCGCGTAGTTCTCGATGGCGAGCGGGATCCCGTCGCGGATGTCCTTGCCGAACCACGGGTAGACCGGGCCGGTGTTGCCGCGGCCCATCATGAGGTCCATGCGCCCGTTGCTCAGGTGCTGCAGGGTGGCGTAGTCCTCCGCGATCCGCACGGGGTCCGTCGTCGTGATGAGGGTCGTCGACGTGGACAGGATGATCCGCTCCGTCTGGGCGGCGATGTACGCGAGCGTCGTCGTCGGGGCCGACGGGATGAACGGCGGGTTGTGGTGCTGTCCGGTCGCGAAGACGTCGAGCCCGACCTCCTCCGCCTTCTTGGCGATGGCGACGGTGGCCTCGATCCGCTCGTGCTCGGTCGGCGTACGGCCCGTCGTGGGGTCGGTGGTCACGTCGCCGACGGTGAAGATCCCGAACTGCATGTGTCCCAGCTCCTTTTGATTGACGATTCAATCATACTGAACATCGAGGGGGGCTCCCCCATTCCCGGGCGGTCCGGCGCGCCGCCGGTGCTGTGGGATCCTGTCGCGGTGAGCGCTGAGATCTCCCCCAAGGACCGCTTCATCACGGTCTACGGCCGCAACCCGGTCCACGAGGTGCTCCTCGACGGTGACCTCCTCGTCGACAAGGTCGTCATCGCCGACGGTGCCCGTGGCAGCGGCCTGCGCGAGATCCAGCAGGCGGCTCGCCGCCGGGGCGTCGAGGTGCAGTACGCGAGCGCCGAGCGCGTCAAGAAGCTCGCCGGCAACGGACGGCAGGACCAGGGCGTCTTCGCCGACGTCGTCGCGCCCCGGATGCGTCCTCTCGAGTCGGCGCTCACCGAGGACGCCGGCTCGCTGCGCGCCGTGCTCGTGCTCGACGGCGTGACGACACCTGCCAACGTCGGCATGATCCTGCGTTCGGCCACGGCAGCCGGCGTCGACGGCATCGTCGTCCCCCGCAAGGGAGTCGCCTCCCTCGACCCGCTCGTCGTCAAGGCCTCGGCCGGCGTCGCGTTCCGGGCGCCCATCCTCAAGGCGTTCACCGCGGCGGAGGCCGTGAGCGACCTCAAGCGCTCCGGCTTCCACGTCGTCGGGCTCGATGCCGGCGGCGACGACGACCTCTTCGCCGCCCACCTGCCCGAGCCCGTCGCGTTCGTACTCGGCAGCGAGACGGCCGGGCTGACGCCCGAGGTGGCCGAGCTCGTCGACACGTGGGTGTCGATCCCGATGGCCGCCGGCGTCGAGTCGCTCAACGTCTCGGCCGCGGCTGCGGTCGTCTGCTTCGAGCTCGTCCGCCGCGCGCGCCTCTGACGCGACCGCGTCAGCCGCCCCACTTCTCGGCGAGGGCCCGGACGACGGTGATGTTGCGCGCCGTCCCGACCGCGCCCGTCAGCTTCTCGATGCGGGTGTTGGACAGCTTGGCCGCCTGCACGCCGTCGGAGAGGAAGAGCACGACGTCGTTGCCGACGACGCGTGCGCCCTCGGTGGCGACGTCCCACTCGTGCAGGGCGGCGACGCCCTCGGGGTCGAGGTCGCCCGTCATGAACGTCACGTAGCGCTTCGCGTCCGCGGCGATGGGCGAGTCGAGGGCCTCGGCCTCGTCGGCCAGCGTCCGCAGCTGCGCCGGCGTGCGCACGACGACGGGCACGTCGAAACCGAACTCGGCGCTGATGGCCCGTCGCAGGTCGGCCTCGACCTTGGCGGCACTCCGCGTGGACGAGCGGACCTTGAGGTTGCCGCTCTGGATGTGCGTCTCGACGTCCTCGTAGCCGTCCGCCTCGAGCAGTGTGCGCAGCGACGCCATGCGCACCTGCCGCTTGCCGACGTTGACGGCGCGGAGGAACCCGATCCACACCGGCACGTCAGGCCCCCACCGCGCCGAGCGAGCAGGTGCCGCGGCCGACGGTCTCGACGCGTCCTCCCACGTGGACGGCCCCGTCGGAGTCGATGTCGAGCAGCAGGCGCGAGGGGCGTCCGACGGCCGTGCCCTGGCTGACGACCACCGAGACGTCGCGGGCGCCCTGGGAGACGAGCCAGCCACCGAGGTTGGCGCACGCCGACCCGGTCGCTGGGTCCTCGAGGACCGCCTGACCCTGGGTGTAGAAGAGCCTCGCCTCGATGCTCTTGGGCCCGGTCCACGCCCACGCGTACACGTGCGGTGCCCGCGGCGGGGACGTCATGTGCACGGCCATGAGGTGTGCGTCGGGGTCGCAGGCCCGCACGGCGTCGACGGAGTCGAGGCGCACGAGCAGCTGCTCGACCCCGGCGTCGACCCAGGACGCGTCCGAGCGCACGACGAGCATGCGGTCGATGCCGAGCGCCTCGGCCAGCTCGGCGCCGCTCGAGGTCACCTCGCGCACCGTTGCCGGCCGGGCTGCGAGGCGCCAGCCGCCGTCGACCCGCCCCACGGGGATGCGTCCCGCCGGCATGCTGAGGTGCACGCTGTCGAGGCCGCCGCCCAACGTCGCGACAACCTCCGCGGTGCCGAGGGTGGGGTGCCCCGCGAAGGGCATCTCGTGACCGGGAGTGAAGATGCGCACGGCCGCGTCACCCGTCGTGGATCCCTCGCCGAGCGACGTCACGAAGGTCGACTCGCTGAGGTTGAACTGTCGCGCCCACGCGAGCATCTCGTCGTCGGAGAGTCCACCCGCCTCGGGGAAGACGCACAGCGGGTTGCCCGAGAAGGGCTCCCCCTCGATGGAGAAGACGTTGAGCAGGTGGAAGGGCAGGTCCATGCACCCGAGTGTGCCCGAGCGCCGGCCCGGACGGCAGGGTCGAAGGGCCTGCCACGCCGATACTGTGGCGGCATGGCCTCTCCCGACGGTGTCGTCCCCGGCAACATCTACCTCTTCCGGCACGGCGAGACCGAGTGGTCGCTGAGCGGACAGCACACCGGCACGACCGACCTCCCGCTCCTGCCCGAGGGCGAGGCCGCAGCACGTGAGCTCGCCGACGTGCTGCGCAAGCACCGGTTCGAGCGCGTCCTCGTCTCCCCCCTCCAGCGCGCCAAGCGCACGGCCGAGCTCGCCGGCCTCGGGGACTTCGAGGTCGAGCCGCTGCTGCGCGAGTGGGACTACGGCGCCTACGAGGGCATCACGACGAAGCAGATCAGCGCCGAGATCGGCCACCCGTGGGAGGTGTTCGTCGACGGCGTGCAGCCCGGAGTCACCCCCGGTGAGACGGTCGAGCAGGTGTCGGCGCGGGCCCAGCAGGTCATCGACAAGGTCTGGCCCGACCTCGAGCACGGCGACGTCGCGCTCTTCGGGCACGGCCACGCGCTGCGCGTCCTCACCGCGACCTACCTCGGGCTCGACCCGCGGTTCGGCCAGCAGCTCATCCTCGACGCGGGCTCGATGAGCGTGCTGACGCACCACCGGTCCACCCGGTGCCTCGGGATGTACAACCTCTCCCCCTGGCGCCTGCTCTCCGACTGAACCCCGCACGAGGAGGGCGTATGCCGTGTCCCCGGGCACACGGCATACGCGGGTTGCGCCGTGGCGCAGTGGGACCCGCCGCTGCGGTCAGTCCCGGGGGAGCTCCCAGGTGTGCACGGGCTCGTTGGCCATCATGCCCTCGATGTAGTGACGCAGCATCTCGCGCAGGGCCTTGTCACGCGTCAGGCCGCGTGCCTCGAGGCGGGCCACGCACTCGGTCTGCCACCACGCGCCGTTGACACCGGTGAGGCAGCGCTGCTCGATGATCGTGAGGAAGCGGTCCCGCACGGCCGCCGAGACGCCCCACCGCTCGAGGCCCTCGTGGGCCATCGGGAGCAGGCGCCGCAGGACGAGCTCGGTGGCGGGCACGTCGCCGAGGCCGGGCCAGTAGGTGCGGGCGTCGATGCCGAGCCGGGCGCCCTCCTCGAAGTTCGACTCGGCGGCGGAGAAACTCATCCGGGTCCACACCGGACGGTCCTCCTCCGCGAGCACCCGCATCGTGCCGTAGTAGAACGCGGCGTTGGCCATGACGTCGGCGATGCTCGGACCCGCCGGCAGGACGCGGTTCTCGACGCGCAGGTGCGGGCGGCCGCTGACGATGTCGTAGATCGGGCGGTTCCAGCGGTAGACCGTGCCGTTGTGCAGGCGCAGCTCGCGGAGCTCGGGCACCTCGCCCCGCTCGAAGACCTCCTCGGGCTCCTCGTCGTAGAGCTCGGGCAGCAGGGCCGGGAAGTAGCGGACGTTCTCCTCGAAGAGGTCGAAGATCGAGGTGATCCACCGTTCGCCGAACCAGACCCGGGGCCGCACGCCCTGGTTCTTGAGCTCGACCGACCGCGTGTCGGTGGCCTGGGTGAAGAGCGGGATGCGCGTCTCGGCCCAGAGCCGCTGCCCGAGGAAGAAGGGCGAGTTGGCGCCGAGGGCGAGCTGCGGTCCAGCGAGGACCTGGGCGGCGTTCCAGTGGTCTGCGAAGCGCTCCGGCTGGACCTGCAGGTGCAGCTGGATCGAGGTGCACGCCGACTCGGGTGCGAGGCTGTCGGAGTAGCGGGCGATCCGCTCGCCCGTCGGACCCTCGAGCTCGAGCCAGACGTCCTCGCCGCGGGCGTCGAGGACGGCGTTGTTGAGGGCGGCGTAGCGGATGTTCTCGCTGATCCAGTCGCCCTCGAAGTGCTCGGGCATGACCGTCGGCAGGATCCCGATGGCGACGATGCCCGCGTGGGCCTCGGCGGCCTTGGCGGAGGCCCGGTTGAGGGACTCGCGCAGCAGCTGCTCGAGCTCGATGGCCGAGTCGCCCGGCAGGGGGCGCGGGTGGACGTTGAGCTCGATGTTGTAGCGCGCGAGCTCGGTCTGGTAGTCCTCGTCGGCGATCTGCTCGAGCACCGTCTTGTTGTCGAGCTTGGGCCCGAGGTCCTCGTTGACGAGGTTGAGCTCGATCTCGAGACCCGTCATGGGCCGGTCGAACTCGAACTCGCTCTTGCCGAGCATGCGTTCGAACACGTCGAGGTCGCGGCGCACCTTCTCCCGGTACTGCTGCCGCTGCTCGCGTGTGTACCTGGCCTGCTCGACGTCGGCTCCCACGTGCCGAGACAACCACACTCGGGGTCCCGGCGCGAGAGGCGCGCACGGACTGGTCACCACGGGGCCGGTCCTCGGCCCCGTGGTGACCGGTGTCGTGCGGGGCCGCTCAGCCCTCGAAGGCCTCCGGCGGCGGGCACGAGCAGACGAGGTTGCGGTCGCCGTAGGCGCCGTCGATGCGGCTGACCGGCGGCCAGTACTTGTCGGCGGCGTTGATGCCGACGGGGAAGGCGGCCTCGTTGCGCTCGTAGGGGTGGTCCCACTCCCCCGCGATGTTGAGGGCCGTGTGCGGCGCGTGCCGCAGCATGCTGTCGCCGACGGCGACCTCACCGGCTCGGATCGCCTCGATCTCGCCGCGGATCGCGATCATCGCGTCGCAGAAGCGGTCGAGCTCGTAGAGGTTCTCGGACTCGGTGGGCTCGACCATGAGCGTGCCCGCGACCGGGAAGCTCATCGTCGGTGCGTGGAAGCCGTAGTCGACGAGGCGCTTGGCGATGTCGTCGACGGTGACGCCGGTCTCGGCCGTGATCTGGCGCACGTCGAGGATGCACTCGTGCGCGACGAGGTCGTCGTGGCCGGAGTAGAGCACCGGGTAGTGCTCGCGCAGCCGGGCGGCGATGTAGTTGGCGCCGAGGACGGCCATCTGGGTGGCGTGCCGCAGGCCCTCGCCGCCCATGAGCCGGACGTAGGCCCACGAGATCGGCAGGATGCTCGCCGAGCCGTAGGGGGCCGCGGAGACGGGACCGACCCCGGACTCGGGCCCGGCCTCCGCCGCGAGCGGGTGGTTGGGCAGGTGCGGGGCGAGGTGCGCGCGCACCGCCACCGGGCCGACCCCGGGACCGCCGCCACCGTGCGGGATGCAGAAGGTCTTGTGCAGGTTGAGGTGGCTGACGTCGGCGCCGAACGTGCCGGGCTGGGCGAGGCCCACGAGGGCGTTGAGGTTGGCGCCGTCGACGTAGACCTGGCCGCCGGCCTCGTGGACGAGCTCGCACAGCTCGGTGATCGTGTCCTCGTAGACGCCGTGCGTCGACGGGTAGGTCACCATGATCGCGGCGAGGTCGTCGCGGTGCGCCTCGACCTTGGCGCGCAGGTCGTCCATGTCGACGGTGCCGCCGGCAGCGGTCTTGACGACGACGACCTTGAGGCCCGCCATGACGGCCGAGGCCGCGTTGGTGCCGTGCGCGCTGGCGGGGATGAGGCAGACGCGGCGGTGCCCCTCACCCCTGGCCTGGTGGTAGGCGTGGATCGCCAGCAGCCCCGCGAACTCGCCCTGGGAGCCGGCGTTGGGCTGGAGCGACACCGCGTCGTAGCCGGTGATCTCGCACAGCCACGACGACAGGTCGTCGATGAGGGCGCGGATGCCCACCGTCTGCTCGGCCGGGGCGAAGGGGTGCAGGTTGGCGAACTCCGGCCAGGTCACCGCCTCCATCTCGGTGGTGGCGTTGAGCTTCATCGTGCACGACCCGAGCGGGATCATGCCCCGGTCGAGGGCGAAGTCACGGTCGGAGAGACGGCGCAGGTAGCGCAGCATCGCCGTCTCGGAGTGGTGCGCGTGGAAGACCGGGTGCGTGAGGAACTCGGACGTGCGCGTCAGCGCCTGGGGTATGCCGTGTGCCCCGGTCGCGCTCACGCCGGCGGTGACGTCGTCCGACGGCGTCACCCCGAAGGCGTCGAGGACCGCGAGCACCGTTGCCGGCGTGGACGTCTCGTCGAGGCTCATCGACACACGGTCGGCGTCGACGCGCCAGACGTTGATGCCCCGGTCGGCGAAGGTCGTCGTGACCTCGTCGGCCCGACCGGGCAGCACGACCGTCAGGGTGTCGAAGAACGCCGTCGTCTCGACGTCGAGCCCGCCGTCGACGAGGGCGCCACGCAGCGCGGCCGTCAGACCGCTGATACGCTGCGCGATGGCCACGAGGCCCGCGGGACCGTGCCACACGGCATACATGCTCGCCATGACGGCGAGGAGCACCTGCGCGGTGCAGATGTTGGACGTCGCCTTCTCGCGGCGGATGTGCTGCTCACGCGTCTGGAGGGCGAGGCGGTAGGCCTGGTGCCCCTCGGCATCGATCGAGACTCCGACGAGGCGACCGGGGATCTGGCGCTCGAGGCCGCGGTGGACGGCCATGTAGCCGGCGTGTGGGCCGCCGAAGCCCATCGGGACGCCGAAACGCTGCGCGCTGCCGACGGCGATGTCGGCGCCCCACTCCCCCGGCGCGCTGGCCAGGGTCAGGGCGAGCAGGTCGGCGCAGGCCGTGACGAGGCCCTTCGCCTCGTGGACGGCGGAGGTCAGCGGGGCCCAGTCGACGAGCTCGCCGGTGGCGTCGGGGTACTGCACCATCGCCCCCACGACGGCGCGCCCGCCTGCTGCTGCAGAGAGGGAGTCGCCGTCGCTGACGGCTCGGAGGTCGGCCACGGCGAGGGGCAGCCCGAGCGCCTCGGCGCGGGTGCGCATCACGGCGATCGTCTGCGGGAAGAGCCGCTCGTCGACGAGCACGACGGCGTCGGCCGGCGCCTTGCTCGCACGCCGCATGAGCGACATCGCCTCGGCGGCGGCGGTCGACTCGTCGAGGAGGGAGGACCCCGCCACGTCGAGGCCGGTCAGGTCGGTGACGACCGTCTGGAAGTTGAGCAGGGCCTCGAGCCGGCCCTGGGAGATCTCGGGCTGGTAGGGCGTGTAGGCGGTGTACCAGGCAGGGTTCTCGAGCACGTTGCGGCGCACGACCGGCGGGGTCACGGTGCCGTAGTAGCCCAGGCCGATGAGCGAGGTGAGGACGGTGTTGCGGGAGGCGAACCCACGCAGCTCCTCGATGACGGCGCTCTCGCTGGCGGCCGCCTCGATGCGCAGGGGCGACTCGGACCGGATGGCGCCGGGGATGGCGCGGTCGCACATCGCGTCGAGGCTCGGCTGGCCGACGACCTCGAGCATGTGGCGCACGTCGTCGCCGGCTGGGCCGACGTGACGGCTGACGAAGTCGGCCATCACGGTCTCGGTGGACGTTCCGGTGGTGACGGGCACGAGCTGGTCGATCGACATGCGGGCTCCTGGCGGGTTCGAGCGGACGACACACGCTCCCCGTCTGTCGAGCACCGTGGGGGTGCCTCCAGAGTTGCCTCGCCCGCGTGGTCCTGGCGCCTGAGAGGTTCCGGGGATGTTGCCCCTTCGGCGCCTCGCAGGTGCTGGGCACCCCGAGGACTCTCCCACGCAGGGTCGATCGGCACCCCCGAATCTACCAGCAGGTGGCCGGGGTCCGGCACGGACGAGGCCCGACCGGAGTGTCCGGTCGGGCCGTGTCGAACGGTCGTCGGCGAGGTGCCCGGGTCAGGCCAGTCGCCGGGCCTGGCGGCGTGCGTTCAGCTCGTCGTCGGGGTGGTCAGCCGGCGTGTCGTCGTCGGCCCGCTCGCTCGGCAGCTGGGCGAGCTCGCCCTCGACCTCGCGCCACACCCGACCGACGGCGATGCCGAAGACTCCCTGGCCTCCCTGGACGAGGTCGATGACCTCGTCGGCCGAGGTGCACTCGTAGACCGAGGCGCCGTCGCTCATCAGCGTGATCTGCGCCAGGTCCTCGACGCCGCGCTCGCGCAGGTGGCTGATGGCGACACGGATCTGCTGCAGCGAGACCCCGGTGTCGAGCAGTCGCTTGACGACCTTGAGCACGAGGATGTCGCGGAAGCCGTAGAGGCGCTGGGTGCCGGAGCCGGTCGCGCTGCGGACGGACGGCTCGACGAGACCCGTGCGGGCCCAGTAGTCGAGCTGTCGGTAGGTGATGCCGGCGGCGTTGCAGGCGGTCGGACCGCGGTAGCCGGTGTCCTCGGACAGCTCGGGCAGGTCGTCGGTGAACAGCAGGCCCTGGGACCCGGCGGGCATGACCCGACCGGCGTCGTGCGCGTCCTCGATGGCGGCCATGCCGTCCTCCTCCTGCTCAGGCTGCGAGCCGCGGTGGTGCGTGCGCGCAGACGACAACCGGATAACTACAGTCACGTCGTTCTCCTGACGGTAGGCCGCTACCCCCGTTCGGTCAATCACCCCGGGCACGAGCCGACGGCGTGTCGAGAAGACGTCGGAAACATTCAGGTACTACGTGAAGGTGAAGGTCTCACCGGAGTGCTGGGTCGACGGTCAGTCCGGCCGATCCGGCAGGTCGGGACGGTCGCCCTGCTCCTCCTCGGGCGCGGGGCCCTCGAAGTCCTCGGCGGACACGTGGTCGAGGAACTCCTTGAAGCGCTCGACCTCGTCGTCCTCCTCCGAGGAGACGACGATGGCCGCCTCGTCGAGGATGCCCGGTTCGACGAGGACCTTGGCGCCCGTGCGCAGGGCGAGAGCGATGGCGTCGCTGGCTCGCGAGCTGACCTCGGCCTTGCCGTCGATGATGAGCGCCGCGTGGAAGACGGAGTCCTTGAGGGCCACGATCCGCACCTCGGTCAGCTCGTGACCGAGCACCGACAGGACGTCGCGCATGAGGTCGTGGGTCAGCGGTCGCGGCGGCACGACACCCTGCTGGGCATAGGTGATCGCCGCGGCCTCGGCCGCACCGATCCAGATCGGCAGGTAGCGCCCGCCGTCCCGCTCACGCAGCAGGACGATCGGCTGGTTCGTGGGCATCTCGACGCGTACGCCCAGGACATCGACCTCTCTCACTCCTCCACCGTACCCCGGCACGTGGACGGTGGGGACGGCCTCAGCGGGACAGGCCGGCGCGGACCAGCGCGACGTGCAACGCGATGCAGGCAGAAGCGATCTCGCCCGCTCGATCCTCCCGCGTGCCGCTCCCGGAACGCGTGGCCAGGACCTGGTCGACGAGGCCGATCTCGCGGTCGGCGGCGGTGCGGAACGGACGCAGGTGACGCGCCTCGAGGCCGTGTCCGGCGAGGGTCCGGGCTGCGGCGGCGATCGCCAGCGCATCGTGGCCGAAGTGGCCTTTCTCGTCGGGCTGGAGCAGTCCGTACGTCTCGAGGGCGAGCATCGTGTCGCGGTCGATGCCGGTCGCCTCGCGCAGCTCCGGGCCCGTGAGCGACACGTCGCTTCGAGCCGCCAGGTCGTGCGGTGTCGGGACCTCGGGGTCGGCCGAGGGCGCGGGCGGCCGGGGCCGGCCACCCGACTCCCCGCCGGGATCCGACAGACCACGGTCGAGCGCGTCGAGCGCCTCCCGGATGACCTTGAGCGGCCAGTAGCGGTCGCGCTGCGCGGACAGGATGTAGTGCAGCCGGCGCACGTCGTCGTCGGTGTAGGTGCGGTAGCCCGATGCTGTGCGGTGCGGCAGCACCAGACCCTCGGCCTCGAGGAAGCGGATCTTCGACGCGGTGACGTCGGGGAAGTCCTCGGAGAGGGCCGCCAGCACCTTGCCGATCGTCAGACGGCGGGGTGTCGGCGCTCCCCCGTCGCCGGCCACCGTGGCTGCGGTCATGCGGGTGATTGCTGGGGCGCTCCGGACGAGTAGTAGACGAGGCGGAACTTGCCGATCTGGACCTCGTCACCCTGGTGCAGGGGCGCCTCGTCGATCCGCTCGCGGTTGACGTAGGTGCCGTTGAGGGAGCCGGCGTCGCGGACGACGTAGCCGCCACCCTGCGCGACGAACGCCGCGTGCTTGCGCGACACGGTGACGTCGTCGAGGAAGATGTCGGAGTCCGGGTGTCGGCCGGCGGCCACCTCCTGGTCGTCGAGCAGGAAGCGGGCGCCCGTGTTGGGACCGCGGAGCACGACGAGCAGGGCGGTCCCGGGTCGCAGGGCCTCGATGGTGGCCTGGTCCTCGGCCGTGAGGCCCCGGGCGTCGACGGTGTCGACGTGGTCGCTGTCCAGCGACGGCACGCCTTGGAACCGCATGGTGCGGGGTTCGACGTTCATGTCGTCGGGGTCGGGCAGGTCGCTCGACATGCGGTCCTCCTCTGTGGTGCGGGCGGATTCGGGTCCATCCACTCTAGTTGACCCGGACGGGTCGGAGCCTGCCCCAGCACGGCGGCGGACAGGCTGCTGTCGGGCGTCAGGACAGCGACGCGGTGTACGTCGAGGCGTCCATGAGCCCCTCGACGGCCGAGGGGTCGGCCAGGCGTAGCTCGAACATCCAGCCCTCACCGTAGGGGTCGGAGTTGATCAGCTCGGGTGAGGAGTCCAGGGCGGCGTTGGTGGCCGTCACCTCGCCCTCGAGGGGGGCGTAGACGTCGCTGACCGACTTCGTCGACTCGACCTCGCCACACGAGTCCCCGGGCGTCACGGTGTCGCCGACGGCCGGCAGGGACACGTAGACGACGTCGCCCAGCGCGTCCTGGGCGAAGGACGTGATGCCGATGCGGACCACTCCGTCGTCGCCGACGCGGACCCACTCGTGGTCGCTGGTGTAGCGCAGGTCGGAGGGGTAGTCCAGGTCGCTCATGTCGCTCCTTCGTCAGTGGACGGCCCCGGTCGGGGTCGCGGTGGATGCGCGTGCTGCTGGGCGCTGGTGTCGCCGGCGATGCGGTGGCACCTGAGAGGATGCCATGCCCGCGCGACGAGCGCAGGAAGTGGGCCCCACTGAGTGCCGCAGCGGTTGGTCGCGCGTCGTCGCCGGCGCCCCGGTGCCGTCACTCGACGGGCTTCGCGTGGGTCATCTCGGCCGGTCGGTGCAGCGAGGTGATCTCGACGAGGCTCGACTCGGTGACGCTGGCCTCGGCGCCCTTCTGCCGCACGGACTCGACGATGCCGCCGGGGATCGTCATCGCCGACGAGAGCGTCTTCGAGTCACCGATCACCTTGATCACGAGGGGCCGGGTCACCTGCACCCCGTCGACGAGGATCTCGCCGTCCCGGTCGCCGACGAACGACGAGGCCACGACGCGGACACCGCCGACGTCGATCGACTCGGCGCCCGCGTCCCGGAGCTCCTGGATGATGTCGAGGACGATCGGACCGGTCACGGCGTTGGTCGGGTCCGTGATGCGCAGCGTGATGCCGGGACCCTTGGCCGCGAGGGTGCCGGCCAGGATACCGAGGGTGTCGACGCGTTTCTGTGCCTGCTCTAGGGCCTCGGCCGCGGTGCCCGTGCCGTTCTTGAGCCGGTCGCGGGTGGACTCGAGCTCGCGCACCTGCTGGTCGAGGCGGGAGGAGCGCAGCGAGATGTCGTCGAGCACCCGGACGAGGTCGGTCTGGCTCAGCTCGTCGAGCCCGCGCTGGTTGGTCAGCTGCACCTGGGCCGCGATGCCGGCACCGAGGAGCACGGCCAGCAGGGCCGCCAGCAGGTTGGCCCGGGTGGCGCGCGGGCTGCTCATCTTGAGCAGGCGCGTCCACGCGGCCTGCCCCTCGACGGGCACCCGGCTCGTCCCGGTCTCGGGCGCGCCGGATGACGTGATCTCGAGCGAGGGCGCCTCGGACGACGGTGCGTCGGGCGACCGTGAATCGCCGGCACCGGCGTCGAGCACGGGAGCCGGAACCACGGCTGGTTGCGCTGACGGCTCCAAGGGCGACTCGAGCGCGGGCTCGGTCGGCGGCTCGGGAGTGGCCTCGGGAGTCGACTCACGAAGCGACTCACGAACCGGCTCGGTCGGCGTCTCCGGAGCCGGGGCGCTGTCGGTGGCCTTCCCCTCTGCGGCGTCGACGAGCGGCTCCGGCCGGTCGACAGGAGTGGGAGCGGGACGACCCTTCTTGCGCTTGCCCATGTTCAGGCCTTGAACAGGTGCCGGCGGATCGAGGCCACGTTGGAGAAGATCCGCACGCCGAGGACGACGACGACACCGGTGGAGAGCTGCGACCCGACGCCGAGCTGGTCGCCGAGGAAGACGATGAACGCGGCGACGACGACGTTGGACAGGAAGGAGACGACGAAGACCTTGTCGTTGAAGATGCCGTCGAGGATCGCGCGGATGGCACCGAAGACGGCGTCGAGAGCGGCGATGACCGCGATCGGCAGGTAGGGCTGGAGCCACACAGGCACCGAGGGATCGAGGAAGAGCCCCACCGCGAGTCCGGCCAGAAGGCCGAGAACTGGGATCACGAAGGGTTCTCCTGACTGGTCGGTGACGCCGGGCTGCCGGTGCCGGAGTCGGTGGTGCCGCTCGGGGTGTCCGAGGGTGAGCGCGTCGTCGACGTGCCCGTGCCGGTCGGGGCCACACCCGCACCCGCGCTCCGCTTCGGGGCAGTCGTGCCCTGCTGCAGCGTCGTGGCGCCCGGCGCGGTCGAGCCTACGGGCGGACCGACGGGTTCTGCGACCTCGAGCCGCACGGCCGAGTCTCCGGGCACGGTCAGGGAGTCGCTCCCGGCCATGATCGACCGGATCTTGTACTCGTCGGTCAGCTGCGAGAGGTAGAGCCCCGCGAACGAGGGCTCGAAGAGCTGCTGCATGCCCTGGGAGTCGCCGAGGGCGGTGATGACGTAGGGCCGTGACAGCGGTCGGAAGTCGACGATGATCGCCTGTCCGGCGAACCGGATGGCGGCCGTGGAGCTGAGCCGGTGCCCATTGATGGAGATGGCCTCGGCTCCGGCCCCCCAGAGGCCGTTGACGATGATCTGGAGGTCGCCGGAGGTCACCCGTCCCTCCTGGAACCCGCTGCTCGGGCGGCTCCCCGCGTCGGCGCCGGCGTCGGTCGAGGCGGCGTCGTCGAGGGTCAGCGTCAGCCCGGGCCCGGTGAGGGGCACGGCTCCGGCCTGGACCTCGAGGTCCTTGATGGTGCTCGTGAGGTCGGTGCCGCCCGACTGCTGGAGGGCGAGGGCCTCGTAGTCACGCACCTGCTTGCCGAGGGCGGCCACCTTGGCCTCCTGGTCGGTCCCATGCTTCTGCAGCGCCTCGATGCGCGTGACGAGCTCCTTCTTCACGGCCGCGGCAGCGGTCGGCTTCGGACGCAGCGACTGCGCCGCCACGGCGAAGAGGAAGCCGGTGAGGATCGCCAGGACGACGACGAGGACGGTGCGCGTAGAGGTGGCTCCGGGCAGCCCGGCCGCGACCCGTCGGTCGGCGGCCTCCTGGTAGCCCGCGTCGAGGGGCCGCTCCATCATCGTGGTCAGCAGCGTCATCGACTCGTCCGGACGTCTCTCGGGGCTCACGGGGTCACCACCCGGGGGCGCTGCGCCAGCACGAGGCGGGCGTGGACGGCATACAGCACGGCGGCGAGCCAGTAGAGGACGACGCCCCACCACGCGAAGCCCCAGCCGATGGGGCGGACGAGGTCGCCGAGCCAGTCGTCACGGTGCGCGAGGAGCAGCAGGGGGAAGGCGTAGAGCAGGTTGAACGTCGCGGCCTTGCCGACGAAGTGAACGGGCAGGCCGAGCTGTCCCTTGCTGCGCAGGTAGAGCAGCATCAGCGCCATGACGACCTCGCGGGCGAGGAGCACGACGACGAGCCAGACCGGGATGATCTCGCGCCACATGAGCCCGACGAGGGTCGTGAGGATGTAGAGCCGGTCGGCGATGGGGTCGAGGAACTGGCCCAGGCGACTCTCCATGTTGAACCGACGGGCGATCTTGCCGTCGAGGTAGTCGGTGACGCCCGAGAACAACAGCAGCAAGAAGGCCAGCCCGTCGCGCTCCGAGACGATCGCCCAGAGGAAGACGGGCACGCCGAGAAGCCGAAGCACCGACAGCACGTTGGGGATCGTCATCAGGCGCTCCGTCACGACGTGCTCGCGCTCCCCCGCTCTCTCGACCTCCACGGCGGCAAGCCTAACGGGCGTCCGGAGGGGCCGAGATGCGTGCCCGGCATCGATCCGGACACGACCCCTCGTCGAGCGAGGACGGAGTCCGCGCGGAACGTGCGAGGGGCGGTGCCGCGGGTGCGTCCCCGCCGGTCTGCTCTGGCACACTCGGCACCATGCCCGGCGGACACTCGCACAGCCATGCCCACGGAGCCCGTGCAGCGTCCGGCACCGTCGCCGTCAGCACGCTGGCCCGGGTCGGCCTCACCCTCCTGATCACGCTCGCTGCCGCGGCCACGATCTTCGGTCTCGTGCGCTACTGGCCGGCGGAGTCGCAGGCGGCCGTCCGGGTGGGCACGTCCGACTTCGCGGCTCCCGGGGTGACCTTTCCCGTCGCCGAGGTCCAGCGGGTCCTCCCGGTCTGCGAGGGTGCCGAGGGCAGCACGGCGGCCGGCCCCGCCGGCGGTCAGGGCGGTGACGCCGTCGATGGCAACCCGACCTGCGGCGCGATCACGGTGCAGCTCGAGCAACCCACCGCGACGTCCGGCGACGTGCGTCCGGTCGTGTCCGTCTCGGTGCCTCCCACGGTCTCCACGTCGGGCCTGCGCGAGGGCGACACCGTCATGCTGCTGCGGACCCCGCCACAGGACACCCAGCCCGAGACGTACTCCTTCCTCCAGGTGCAGCGCGGGGCTCCCCTGTCGCTCATGCTCGCGCTCTTCCTCGTCGTCGTGGCGGTGGTCGCGCGGTGGCGCGGGATCCTGGCTCTCGCCGGTCTCGTCTTCGGCGGCTTCGTCGTCGTCAAGTTCATGCTGCCGGCCCTGCTCGAGGGCCAGCCGGGGCTGCTCGTGGCCCTCATCGGCTCCTCGGCGATCATGTTCGTCGTGCTCTACCTCGCCCACGGGCTCTCGGTGCGGACGAGCACGGCCCTCGCCGGCACGCTCTTCGGCGTCGCGGTCACGGCCGGTCTGGGTCTGCTCGCCGTCGACCTGGCACGCCTCAGCGGGGTCGCCAACGACGAGGGCGCCACCCTGGCCTCCTTCGTCACGACGATGAACCCGCGCGAGCTGCTGACGTGCGCGATCATCGTGGCCGGTCTGGGCGTCCTCAACGACGTGACGATCACGCAGTCCTCGGCCGTGTGGGAGCTGCGTGCGGCGGCCCCCTCGATGGGGCGACGGGCGCTCTTCCAGTCGGGCATGCGCATCGGGCGCGACCACATCGCCTCGACGATCTACACGATCGTCTTCGCGTATGCCGGTGCGGCGCTACCCGTGCTGCTCCTCCTCTTCCTCTACGAGCGGCCTGTGCTCGAGATGCTCCAGACGGAGTCGCTCTCGGAGGAGATCGTGCGCACGCTCGCCAGCGCCATCGGCCTCGTGCTCGCCGTACCCGTCACGACGGCGGTCGCGGCCCTCACCGTCGGTGCAGCGCGGACGCGTGCGCCGGTGGACGGCGACGGACGCGGCCGGGGTGAGCCGCGCACGGTCGACGAGTCGGAGCACCAGGGCCCCACCGCGGGTGACCTCGTCCGGGCTGCGAGCGGGCCGCCGGCACCCACGACGCGGGCCGAGGCACGCTCGAGAATGTCCTCCTCCTGACCGGTTCGTGCCGTCACCGAGGGACCGGCACCAGCCGCGACGGGCATCTGCGCAGGTCACCTCGCAGCTCGAGTCTGCCCGCGCTCGTCGGGCTTTCAACCAGTTCTCAGCAACCACTAGGCTCGCCGCCATGAACCATGTGACGACCCTCGAGGCGTACGACGACGACCGGGGGAACCGCATCGAGTTCAGCGGGAGCGTCGACAAGAACATCCGGGTGAAGTTCAAGGGACGTAACAACGTCCTGCGTGTCGCGAGCCAGCAGAACATCGCCCAGCTCTTCGTCGACTTCGACTGCGACGACGGCCTCGTGGAGATCGGCAGCAGCCGCGGCGTGCCGGGTCTGCGCGCGGCGATCCGCGTCGGGGACGGCTGCCAGGTGCGCATCGGCAAGAACGTGTCGTCGACGACGACGGTGGCGATGTCGACGGCGGAGGGCACGTCGATCACGATCGGCGACGACGTCATGATCGCGTCCGACATCCAGATCCGCGCCGACGACGGCCACCCCATCTTCGACGTCCGCACCGGCAAGCGCGTCAACGCGGCCAGGTCGATCGTCATCGGCAACCACGTGTGGCTCGGCCTCGGCGCCTGCGTCCTCGGTGGCGTGACCATCGGCGACGGCACCGTCGTCGGCATGCGCTCGGTCGTGACGCGGTCCCTGCCCAACAACGTCGTCGGCGCGGGCTCACCGGCGAAGGTCGTCAAGCGGAACGTGGCCTGGGAGCGCCCGCACCTCACCCTCGACCCGCCCTACCGGAAGCCGACCGTGGCCTCGGTCAAGAAGTCGACCGACTACTGGACCCTGACCGTCGACCCCGGCAGCAGGCCGTCACGGAGCCGCGAGATCTACGCCGGCGCCCGCCGACGCACGCGCCGGAGCCTCAAGGCCGTCCGGGCCAGGGCCGACGCGCTGACCCGTCGCGCCTGAGCCCTCGGGGACTCGGACTACTCCGGGGACTCCGGGGACTCCGGGGACTCCGGGGAGGCTGACGCTCAGGAGACCGTCAGCACCGCGGTCCACGTCGACCCACCGGCCTCTGTGAACGTCACCGTGACGGAGGCGGGGTTCACGCCGTTCTTCGTTGCCGTCACCGTGGCGGACGAGGTCGTGGCGTTCGGGGCCACGGTGACGGTCCCCGCGCCGGCGGTCTTGCCCGACGAGGTCCAGCCGATGCTCTCGGTCGCGCCGCTGTAGGGCACCGGCGCCTGCGTGCTGCTCGCGAACCCGACGTTCGCCATGACGACCGCGTTGTTGCCGCCGGGGACCGTGCAGCTGTACGAGGAGCCGGCCGTGCCGGTGCAGCTCGGAGTCACCGGGGTGCCACCCACGGTGACGTTCGAGAAGACGAGCCCAGCCGCCTGGCCGTTGACGACCCCCTGGCTCAGCGATGCGGACGTCGACGCCGAGTGGTTCGTCGTGCCGGCATACGCCGCCGTGACCGACCGGGTGCCGGTCGTCGTGAAGGTCGTCGTGCAGGTGGCGACACCCGACGCGCTGAGTGTCTGTGTGCCGGACGAGCAGCTGATCACGGTCGAGCCGTCCTTGAAGGTCACGGTGCCGGTCGGCACTCCCCCGCCGGGAACCGTGGCCGCCACGGTCGCGGTGTAGGTGACGCTCTGGCCGCTCCGGACCGTCTGCGCCGAGGTCGTCAGGGTGGTCGTCGTGGCCGCCGGCCCGACGACCTGGTTGACGGTCGGCGAGGTGGACGTGAGGTGGTCGGCCGAGCCGGAGTAGACGGCGGTGACGCTGCGCGTCAGGGCAGCGGTGTGGGTCACCACGCAGGTCGCCGATCCGGAGCCGAGGGTCTGCGTGCCGCCCGCGCAGGCCAGGGGCGTCGAGCCGTCCTTGAAGGTGACCGTCCCGCTCGGGGCGCCGCCTCCGGGCGCGGACACCGACACGCTGGCCGTGTAGGTCACGGGCTGACCGACGGCCGAAGGGTTCGCCGACGACGTGAGTGACGTCGTCGTCGATGCCGGGGCGACGACCTGCGACAGCGAAGACGACGACGATGCCGCGTACGGTGCCGACCCGGCATACGCCGCCGTGATCGACCGGGTGCCGGCGGACGCCTGGGGCACCGTGCACGTCGCGGTGCCGGAGCTGAGCGTCTGGGAGCCGCCGGCGCACGTGATCGCGGAGCCGCCGTCGCGGAACGCGACCGCCCCGGTCGGTGTCCCGGTGGCCGCGCTGACGGTGGCGGTGTAGGTCACGGACTGGCCCACCACCGACGGGTTGGCCGACGACGTCACCGAGGTGCTCGTGCCAACCGAGGCCAGGACGGTCACGGAGGCGCTCGATGCGCTCGTCGCCGTCCACCCGGAGCGCACGGCGACGACGGTGTAGCGGTAGCTCCCGTCCGGTACCGACGCGTCGTTGCAGGACGTCGTGGCGAGGAGCGAGGAGGGCGACGTGCCGCAGGCGGCGACGGTGGCAGCGCTGCCGACGTCGGTGCGGTCGATGCGGTAGCCCGTGGGGGCCACCCCCGTCGTCGGCGCGGACCATGCGACGGACACGGTCGTGGCCCCGGCGGCTGCCGTGGCCGTGACCGACGTCGGGGCCGTGAGGGTTGCCGTCGGGGCCGTGCCGGTGCCGCGTCCGGTCACGGTCCAGGACGCCCAGGCAGTGCCGGACACCGTCATGAGCACCGCCAGCAGGACGGTGACGTGGAGGGCGCGCACGCCGCGGCTCGGGGCTGCACGGCGTGCGCGCGTCTTCGGGGGTGTCGGGGCAGGCATCAGTTGCTCGCCGTGCCCGACCACGTGAGCGCGAAGCCCTTGTTCTTGCAGACGTCCTGGTTGACGGTCGGCAGGTTGCGCAGGCGGATCTCCGCGGTCGCCACTCCCTGGTCGGGAAGGGTGACCGAGCCGCGGGACGGGACGAGCAGCACGGAGCTCGTCGTGACCGAGGGCTGGCGCAGCTCGAGGTTCGCTGCCGAGGTGCAGCCGGGCGGGGTGCTGTCGGCCGCGACGGCGACCGTCAGCGCCGAGACCCTGATGGTGACGGGGTTCGGGTTCGTGACCGTCACCGAGAGGGGACGCCACACGCCCGGCACGAGGTCACCGACGCTCCCCGCGACGGTGAAGGGCAGGCCGCTCTCGGGCAGACCCTTCTGGTACTTGAACGCGTAGGCCGTCGTCGCGGAGACGTTGCCCGCTGCATCGACGGCCTGGACGGCGAGCTGGTGCTGTCCGTTGTTCGAGGTGTCGATGACCCACGTCAGCGGCGACGTGCACGTGGTCCAGGGCCCGTTCTCGAGGGAGCAGCGGAACGTGGCCCCCGCCTCGGCGCTGGTCCAGCTCGCGGTGTTCGTCGCGTTGCTCGTGGGGTTCGCCGGCACCGTGGTCAGCACGGGAGCAGGCGGTGCCACGGTGTCGACGACCCAGTCGTAGGCCGTGGGGATGCTCTCCGTGCCGGCAACGACCGTCACGATGCTGAAGGTGTGCCTGCCCTGCGTGAGGCCGGTGTAGGTGACCGGGCTCGCGCACGCCGTGAAGGTGGACCCGTCGCGGGCGCACCGGAAGGCGGCACCCGACAGGGTCGCGAAGGCGAACGTCGCCGTCGTGGTGGCTGACGGGTCGGCCGGACGCGAGGTGATGACAGGGCTGACGACAGACTGACCCGAGGCCGCACGGGGCATCCCGTGGACCGTGACGAGGAGCGCGACGAAGACGCCGAGCAGCGCCAGGGCGGTGTGCCTGGCGTTCGTCGGCGTCTTCATGGGACTCCCCCGGTCGTGGTCGGTGCGGGCCAGCGCTTCGTGCGGTCCTGCGAGGGCCGCGGAAGGGCGGGGCGCCGGGGTCGATGCGGCGTCCCACCCCTTCGGGGTCTCAGCTGGCGACGTAGTTGATGGTCACCGTGGCGCCCTTGCAGGCGTCCTGGCTCGTCGCCTTGTTGTTGAACTGCAGGGTGTAGTCGACGGTCGTCGTCGCGGCCGGCGCGAGGTCGACGGGAACGACGGAGAGCGACACGGCCGTGGCCTCGGTGAGCGGGGCCACGGCGCCGTTCAGCTTGTAGTCGCTGCCGTCGCAGTTCGACTTGTTCGTCGTGACGTAGGCCTTGACCGCCTGGATCTTGTAGTTCTCGGTGCCGGTGTTCTTGACCGTCGCCGTGATCGTCTGCGCCGAGTCGCCGGGGAACATCGCCGTCGCGCTGCCGCCGGTGACGAGGAAGACGTTGTCGGCGCCGGCCCGCGTGGAGGCCGTGCCGCTTCCGCCACCGAGGCTCGTCCAGTAGGCGTAGGCGCCGCCGGCGGTCGCGAGGCCGATGACCCCGGCTGCGAGGAAGGCTGCGGACTTCTTCTTCTTGGAGCTGGACTTCTTCTGAGTGCGCATGGTGATCCCCATGACCTTCCCTCGAGTGGCTTTACCGGTTCTTGGTGTGCTGCTGAGGGAACAGTGACACGCGTTTCGGCCGATTCAGGGGCACCTCGGACAACGTTGCGCATACCTTGCGGGTTGCTTGTGGCCACGGCGGAGACCTTGCAGTGACGGCCGGGACACCTTGCACAACAAGCGGATTCAGACCCCGTCGACGGCACGCGCGACCAGCACGCGAGCGAGGGCACGACGAAGGGCCGCCCTCTCCGTGGAGAGTGCGGCCCTTCGTCGTTCGGTCGGGCTGACAGGATTTGAACCTGCGACCCCTTGACCCCCAGATCGGTTGAGGTCACCTCGCGAGCTCGCGCTGGCGAGCAGCGAGACCCTCTTGAAGGTGGATGTGGGCACCGCGTGCAGGCCGTTGGGCCCAAGTTGGGCCCACGATTGAGGGGGTCCGGGACGGACCCTCCCCCGGCCCCTTACTCACGAGAGCTCTTCGGCTGGGGTCTGCCAGTCGTGCCGCAACCGTTGAACTCGGCAGGGTGTTTGGCGCCGCTGTCCGACTGAAAATCGGAAGGTCGGCGGTTCGACCCCGCCCCTGGCCACAACCCGAAACCGCAGGTCAGAAGCCTCTGACCTGCGGTTTCGTCATTCCTTGCGACGCTGCGTGCTTCGCCCAGCCCCCGGCCGAGTGCCCGTCATTGACCGCGACACGCCGGTGATCGCCGCGAGTTATCGCACGACTCATCGCACGACGTCTTGACGTCGAGACACCTCTTGCCCGGCTACGGGCCGATGCATGCTGACTTCGGTCATGTCGACCTGTTACCTACGGGTGGGTCACCCGGCGGTTCACGCCCCGTCGTCCTGCGCACGAGAAGTCACTGCGCGCACCTGCGGGACGATCGGGAAGGCATGCCAACCCCCACCGTGCGTGTCCGACCAACGCAGCGTGACGGACGATCTGCGAACTCCTTGGGGCCGTGAGGACGAAGCCGCCGAGTTGCTCTACCAGGGTTGGGCCATGAGTCACGCCCTCGGCTCCGACTGGATGCCTGGGCCGACATCTACTGCAGGCGCCCCAGTTAGCGGCTCCTGTCTCGACTTGCGATGCCCCTGCGATCCCGACGTACATCGGTGGCCATGCGCGTCCAGTCGTGTCCCGGCGCTTCCGAGTGTCCGGTGGGCAGTCGAGCGGCGATCGGGACCACGGCCGTGCACGGAGCCGAGGCGGGCACCCGCCCCGGCGCCACCTGTTTACAAGACGTCGGGCGGAGGAGCGTTCGCAAAGGCCGCTGACCTGCGGAAACGTCTTGGACTCACGGCGCGCGCTTCGGCGAGTCGTGCGATCCCTGTGCGATTGCACTGGTCCATCTCTGTCTCTACGTCCACTCGATGGTCGATGACCACTGCCGCCTGGCCTACAGCGAGATCCACCCGGACGAGACCGCCATAACCTGCGCCACGTTCCTGGCCCGAGCCATGGCTTACTTCGCTGAACACGGCATTCCCAGCATCGAACGGGTCATGACCGACAACGCCTTCGCATACCGCCACGGCCGCGCTTTCCGTGCGTGTCCGCGGCCGGCGCGAGGCAGAAGTTCATCAAGCCAGACTGCCCGTGGCAGAACGGGAAGGTCGAGAGGTACAACCGCACGCCAGCCACCGAATGGGCCTACCGACAGGTGTTCACCACCAACGCCGAACGAGCCGCCGCCCCTGCACCCTGGCTCGAGCACTACAACACTCGACGACGCCACACCGCCCTGAAAGGGCTCCCACCCGTCAGCCGCCTGTCACCAACGTCATGACCGGGTACACCTAGGCGCGAGAGTTCACCGTCAACGTGACCTGGCTAGGGCTGACGTTAAGGGAGCCGCCCTTGCAGGCGAGCGCGCCGACCGCCGCAAGCCCGAGCAGACCGGCGACGACGCACAGGGTCATCGCCTGTCCCTGCGATAACGGGGTGACCGCGCTGACTTGCGTCGCGGGGGGCTGGGGGGCGGAAGCTGAGCTGTCCATGTGGTTCCAATCTCTGGTGAAGCATATGAATCAGGCTGATGCGTCAAGGCACATTGCGTTAAGCCAGGTTAACTCACTTCCACAACCTGCGTGCGGCTATGATGAGTGGATGGACAGTGATATGAGGCGGGGGACGCCATCGGCAGTGCTGTTCGGGCAGCTCCTGGCGATGATCCGACAGGTGCGGACGGGGGTCTCCATGCGTGAGGTGGGGGACCGGATCGGAGCGCCGGTGGCAACCATTTCGCAGGTGGAGAAGGGCCAGAGAGCTCTCAAGGAGCCAAAGATCAAGGCGTGGTCCCACGCCCTTGAGGTCGAGCCGGGCGATCTTCTCGAGCTGTGGTGGCTGTCGCAGGGCGAGGTCCTCGTCGGTGACCGCCGCGTCTTCTATGCCGTCGCGGGTGAGCGGTTGGGTACCGACGCGCTGAGCGCGAGCATCGCGAAGGAGCTTGTAACGCGGCCAGACCTGGAGCCGATCTATCGGCTCGCGGAGTTGATGACGACGGTCCTTCGGAGGGCCCTTCCAAACGCCGGGATCGGGGTGGACCCGCTCTACTACGAACCCTTGCATGTCGAAGAGATGGAGGAGGGCCTGACGCTCACCGCGCACGAGGAAGCGGAGGAGTCACGGCACTGGCGGGAGTTCGTCCCGGTGCCGGTGATCGAATGCTATTGGGGTCACACGAACGGTCGGCGCTCAGCCGGGTTCAGGCACCGGTTCGAGGTGCGTGTCCCCATGATTGAGAGGCTTCAACCGGTCGTGCGGCGTCGGGGCGCGGCGGTGACGGCGCCTGAGTTGGATGAGCTGCTCCGGTCTCTGTCCGGGCTTGAGCGAGAGCGAGTGCGCGGCTACGTGGAGGCGATCATCGATCAGCGGGGCGCGCGCTTAGCGGCCGGCGGGGCGCGCGCTTAGCGGCCGGCGGGGCTCGCTGACGTCGATGGTTGGTCGCGTCAGTCGGCCTGTGCTGGCCCCGGTCCGGGCTGGAAGAGGTGCGCCCTGGGGTGGGCTGTCGACATTGAGGTTGTGAGCGGGTCGGGCGCGAGTCAGTGGCGCGGAGCGTGCTCAGTTTGCGGCCGTTTGACGCACCCTTCAGTGCGTCTCGCAGGATGTCGCCACATAGCGAGGGCCTCGAGCTGTGGAGGTGTCGAGGCAAGTGCCGGCTCGGTCGGGTTGGTCTGCGTGGCACCTCAAGTGCTCGCTGATAGGCGCCACGTCAGGGAGTCGGCTGCGACGACGAGGTCTGCGAGCTGGCGAACGAGATTCCGCCACCCGTCGAGCGTGGTCGGCCGGTATGGGTCCTCAGTCGCGATGTCGGCAGGGCCGGCTGCCGCACCAGGGGCGAATGTCTGGAGCCGGTTGCCGTCCTGGCGCCACCAGACGACGGTTCCGTCGGCTTGCGCGGGGAAGAGGCTGTGGGCGGCGTCGTTGCGGGTGTGCCGGTATCGGTCTGACTCGTCCAGGAGCAGTTCCAGTGCGGCGCGCAAGTTCTCGTCGGCTACGGTCGGCAGCTGTTCCCAGCAGGACTTGATCACGGCGTTCAGGTTTGGGGCTGCGCGCGGGGCATCGACGGTCTTCAGGCGTGCATCGAGTATGTGCAGGCGCTCGTCTAGCAGGGAGCACAGCGTTATGATCCTGCCGATGATGCTGTAGAAGTCCTCGTGGTGCTGTCCGAGGAGGTTGACGGGGACGCCGCAACGGTCGCGCTCAGCTCTTGGCGGCGAGGGAATGCCCGGCGCGTCTGGCGGTGGAAGTGGCTGTGCGCTCGTCACGGCCGCTCGATGCCTTCTGAAGGCGTTGGCAGGACCGGCCCTATCCGCTCCATGAGCTGCCGGGACTCATGACCGGTCCACGCGGCGATGGCCTTCTCACGCACGGCGGGGGCCAGCCCGAGGACGAGGATGGTCAGCATCGCCAACCAGCGCAAAGTGCGGCGTGGCGTCCGCCGCGCACCCACCTCGACGAGATCTGCGAAATCCATGGATGGAGGTTCTCACTCACCGCCGACAGCCGTTCGTTGACGTGGCCACAGGTAGGGACGAGGTGCTGGATGCGTGTCGCGTTCGAGGTCACGGGCTCGGCGAGCCGCTCGTCGTGGACGACGTGGGTGGTGTCGAGGTCGCTGGTGGCGGGGTGGCTGTGGATCCGGATGTCGACTGGTCCGTGGGAGCTGTGTCGGGCAGGACTTTGTGTAGCTGGGCCCACAGCACGAGGAGGACGATAATGCCGACGATGACTCCGGCGGCGGCGGCGAACGGTCGACTCTTGCGCGGGGCTGCCGTGGCTATCAGGACCCCGGAGGCTCCGGCGCCCGCGACGGCAATGGCGCCTGCTGCACTCCTGGCGTTTAGGAACTGCCCTATGAGCGCGATGGCTGCCGTGACCATTGCCGGCCACAACCACAGGGACCGTGGTGACGCGGGTTGGTCCGGCTCCGGTGGTGGGGCCGCTGGTGGTGGGGTTGGTGGCGCGGATCTCGGGTCGGCTGACCCGACATCCGGTGCGGTTGCGGGCTGGGCTGTCGAGGGGTCTGGTGAACCTGCGGGCGGGGCTGAACTCGCTGGCGCAGCCTCGGCGGGTGCCGGGGAGGCGCTGTGCCCGCTCGTGGCCGCCGGGTCCGTCATGAGCTCATCGTCGCAGCGAACTTGGGGTGCGGGGGACTGGCGCGCCGCGGCTATCGACGCGCCGAGGTGCAGTCCGTAATCTGATTACGGGCCTAAGGGGTTGCCACAATGGTCGAGACGCCGGATCACAAGCCATACGGACATTCTCCGTATCGATCGGCCACGTCTGCACCGCCGCCGGCTCAGCAGCTATCCGACGGGACGCTTCGCTGTCCCCGTGCGGGTCACGAGACGAAGACGCTCGAACGGCGTGGAACCATGTACCGCTGTTCTGGTGGCCATGATGTACGTCCGCCCGTCGCTGAAGCGTAGGTGCTGTGGGCGCGCTCGATACGGAACCGACCCTCGGTACGTCCTCGTCGATCGGGCGGTACTTCGGCATCGTGTCGACGATCCCCAGCCTGGTACTCGTCCTGTGGGTCTACCTGATCCTGGTTCTTGACCCGTTTCACGGACCTCCTCAGCTGTCACATCTGGGATCGGTCAACCCGATCACACATCCGTCTCATGCAATCGCGATCGCGGTCGCGGCGTGGATCACGGCCGTCGTGACCCATCCTCTTCAGACGGCAATCGTCCAGGCCTTTGAGGGCTACTGGGGTTTCGGCCATCTCGGCCGTCGCCTGGCGGCTGCCCGCGTCCTGGCGCATCTGAAGTCCCGGGCGACGATGACGGGGACCGCCGATTGGGCCGTCCACCGGCTCAAGGAGAGGCACGACGCGCTGGGCGATGAGCTTCTTGACCATTTGACCTATCCCGCACTGCCGGACAACGACTCCGTCGCACGCTCCGTCGTCGAGCTGCAGTTGAAGGTCGACACGGCTCGGAAAGCTCTCTTGATCTACCCGTCGGACCTGGTCGACATGATGCCGACACGACTGGGCAACGTGCTTCGACGTCACGAGACCTTGGCGGGACGAGCGGTCAACCTCCCGATTCTGCAGTGGGCGACGCACATCGGGCTTTCCGCGGACCCAGCGCACAACGCCTACGTCGTGGACCAGAGAAGCGACCTAGACTTGGCAGTCCGGATGTCGTTCGTCGGCGTGGTCTGCACGGGCCTGTCCTTCATCGCCTTCTGGCCCCACGGCTTGTGGCTGCTTCTGGCTTTGGTCCCACTTGCTGGAGGATGGCTTTCCTACCGTGGATCCGTTGTCGCCGCGGACGCGTATGGCCGCGCGTTCTCAGCGTGGTTGCACCTGAACCGCTTCCGGATGTACGACCAGCTACGACTGGTGCCGGCGGAGACCGCGGACGATGAACGTAAGCGCAATGCGGCGTTGGAAGATCTCGTCCACGGCAACGACACCTTCGAGGTCCCGCTCGCTCACGGCCCGAAGCAGTAAGTCAGCCGAGGCGACGGCCAGCGAACGTGCGGGCAGCACGTCACTGTGTGCGTGGGTGGGGCTGCCGGACCGGGACAGGGCTGAAACCCTCACCAGGAACCTCGCTGCAGGGTTGCCAGAACCCTCTCTGTAGCGAGGGCCTATCGGGCCAGGCAGCAGTTCGACCCGGCCCATCGGCGCACACCTGCCGGCTCACCGTGCCACCGCGAGTCAGCGGGTTCAGCCATGCGCCGCCGGACGCGGGCATCGGCAGGGCTCGTCGTCTCGGGCAGGTGGGTCGGACTCGTTCGTGGCTCCACGGCCCTGCACGGTCCTTCTTCATCGAGAAGGGAGTCGTCATGTTCGTGGCCAGTTTCACCGTTCCTGCCCCCGGTGCCACTGCACCGCTGCTCGCGTTCTCACCGTAGCCTGCGTTGGCAGTGTTCGGCCGACGCCTTCGCCTGTCACGTGGGCACACTCAGCGACGAGGTCGACATCCATCAGGGCGTCCTCGCGTTCGTTGAGCAGCTGCGCGGCTCGGTGCTCCTGAAGCGGCTAGACCTCGCCGACGTCAACACCGCCTACGTTCGGGGCGAGCACCCCACGGTAGTACGCACGCGGCCGCTGCAGCGCGCCGGGCTAATCTATGCCACCCTTCTGAACATGCCTGAGAGCAAGGGGCGGTCCAAGGGAGTGGAGGTTGCTGGCACCGCGGCGGGAGCCGCCGTCGGCGCCCTGCTTGGTGGGCCAGTAGGAGGCATCATCGGTGCCGCCATCACGCCTGGCACGATTGAATTAGTCGGTCGGGCGTGGGACGAGATTGTCGGGCGGCAGCAGGCCAACGGGGCGGCCGTTGTGCAGATCGCCTCCGATCAAAGTGGGGTTGACCTCGAGTTGTTCGTGCAGGAAGTCCTCAACAACCCATCCCAGAGAGCTCTCTTCAAGAACGCCGTTCAGGCCGGGGCAAACGCGGGCGACGAGGAGAAGATTAGGGCCTTGGCGACTTGTCTCGCGAACGGGTTCGACGACGGCACAAAGGCGGACTACGAGTTGCTCATCGTCAAGGCACTTGCCAGCCTCGATCCCGTCCACGTCCGAGTTCTCGCCACGGCCCACGCGAATCCGTCGGGTGATGTAACCGTGCGCAAGGTAACCAGGCTGCTGTTTGGAACCAAGACCCGCGACGAGGATCTGAGTCCTGATGTATCGCGCCCCGTACTTTCGGTCCTTGAACGAGAGGGACTCATCCAAGAGAAAGACCCGCCCCGGTTAACAGTCAAGTCGTTCCTCACCAGAGTGCGAAACCCTGAAATTAGGCCATGGGACCCCGGAACGACCTATGAGGTGACGCTGTTTGGCGTGCTGTGCCTACAACGCCTCGGATTCTCCTACTTCTCCGAAGCCGCAGCGGCTTCGAGGGCAGCAGGCCCGGCTTGAACCTTCGATCGCGCCAGTGACCGTTCAGCGCATGAACACGTCCTGGGGCGTCCGCACGCGTAAGGACGCCGCAGAAGCCACATCCCCGTGGGCATTTCGCCGATGGTTCCGGCAAGTTGCGCCGCCGTAATGCCTTGGGAGAGCCGCCCCACGCCGCCGGCCACACCCCTCAAAGGAGGTCGGCCCGCCGAGGACCGTGACCTCGGTGCTCTGGGTCCATTTGGCCAGACCGTAGCTCAGGCCGAGCATCGCCTCCCCTGGTCACCCCGTAGCGCGTCAAGCCGGCTAGGCACGCACGGCTGACTCACGACACCGGCTCTTCCCTGGCCTCTCTCGTGCTGTGCCCAAGTCCCACAGCTGGACGGCGAGTCGCGACGATCGCCACTCTGGAGCAAGTACCGTTCAGTCAGTCAACGTCGCCCAGGCAAGGGAGCATCCGATGGCGGGCAAGTTCGAGTTGTACAAGGACGCTGCGGGGAAGTACCGGTTCCGACTCAAGGCCAGCAACGGTCAGGTCATCGCGACCGGCGAGGCGTACGAGAGCAAGGCCAGTGCCCTGAACGGCATCGAGTCTGTCCGCAAGAACGCCGGAGAGGCCCCACTGGACGACCAGACCGCCTGAGGCGCGATCTGCGTGCCGGTCCCCGACCCGCACGCATGCGCGGCCAGCCGGATGCGCGTCGACGGGGGCTGACGTCAGCCTCCCGTCCAGTTAGTGCAACTCAGAACTGAGCTGGACCTGCGTCACGCGGCGCGTGTCCCGGAACGCTCGTCCGACCGTCAAAGCTCGCGGTTGGGTGCCCGCATCCCGTGAACCTGCGGGTAGCGGCGGGCACGGTGCGCGGCAGAAACCGCGGCACCCTCTGCGGCCAATCGTGCCGGGCTGGAGACAGCGGCCGCCTCCTTCGCGCGAACTTCAGTGGCGCTCAGGTCGGCGCCAGACTGCTCGAGAACCCGGTCGAGAACGACCACCGGATCGAGCACGTCGGGGTCTTGGTGAGAGGTACCTGCATCAGGGTCGTACATCGTATCGACGTAGAGGATGTTGCTCTCACGGCCACGAGTTGCCATGACGTACAGGGGTTCACGCATCGTGTTCGATGTGACGAAAGCATGCGCCGTGTCGACCGTCCGCCCTTGAGCGCGGTGCGCCGTGGTGGCGTATCCGAGTTCAACGTGAGCAGAGACGTATTCAGCGGGGAGACACGCGACTCCCCCACCTGTCTGACGTCTGACGGTCAGCGCTCCATCATCCGCGACGGCGTCGACGACCCACTGGTCACCGTTCTTCACCCACGTCGTTGACGAGCCGAGGTCCCGCTGGTTCTGGCGCGTCACGACGACGTCGCCGATACCAATGACGGTCCCATCCGCGAGGGTGATGCCGGCCCCTGTGACCGCCCCCTCAGCTACTCGCTGCGCGCGGGCGCGACGGTTCAGATCGGCCACGGTTGCGGTGTCAGCGGCCACCATCAGAGACCGCCGGCCTGCCGTGATGTCGTCCGTCCAGTTGGCAAACAGCTCGTCGAGCATCGTGTCCCGGTCCCCGCCGCGGACCCGACCTCGGCGGGCGTACTCCGCCGCTGCCCCCTTCGCACCAGTCCGCAACCGAAGGGAGGCGTCACGCTCCCACTCGTGCCGGAACCGTCGCACGTCAAGCAGCGAAGGCGGGTCGGTGCGGTCGGTGGCCAGTAGTTTGAAGGCGCCGCCGGCGGCTACGGCTGAGAGCTGCGCCCAGTCCCCGACGAGCAGCACCTTGGCTCCGGCGGAGCGTGCGTATGCGGTGAGCGAGTCAAGCTCGTGGGTGCCCACCATGGAGGCTTCGTCGACGATAACGAGCTGTCCTGCGCGCAGTCCCCACCTGTCCACTTCGGCTGAGAGCTGTCGTGCTCGCCGGGCCAGGGACCGGGTCCGCAGGGACGGACTTGCCCGATCCAAGGCGACCTTCACGCCCTCCAGCTCCGCCAAGCGAGTCGGTTGCCGTGCCGCTTCGGCGAGCCACTTGGCAGTGTTCTCCGTCGGCACTCCGACCGCTTCGGCGAGCACGTCTGCGGCCGCAGCCGAGGGCGCCAACCCGACCACCGACCGCGGTCCAAAACGCGACTCCCACACGGCGCGCACACCGGCCATGGCGGTCGACTTTCCCGCTCCTGCCGGACCCACAAGCACGTCGAGCGCCCGACCAGACGAGGCGACACGGCATACGGCAGTGGACTGTTCAGCCGAGAGAGGGTGGCCACGGCCTGGCAGGTCCTTGGCACAGACGTCCGCGGCGCGGGCCTCATCGACGACCGGAGCATCCGCCGCGCGACCGGCCGCCAGCAGACGCTCCTCGGCATCGAGCAGCGCCTGAGTCGTGTACTGCTCCGAGTCACGTGGGCGGAACCGCGACGTGCCGTCCGCCCGCCGCAGCTCGTCAGGGACGTAGCCGACCTCCGGAGGAGTGAGCGCCACTGCTCTATCGAGCCCGAGAGCCGCGATCCCCTCAGCGACAACCGCTCGATCCTGCGGCGACGCGAAGCGGACGCCTTGGATCTGACGGAGCGCTTCCGCGAAAACGTTCGCGCGAGTGAACGTCGAGCGCTTGCCCGAGACCACCTCGAGCGAGACCCTGGCCGCCTCGTCGAGCATCCCCGGCGCCAAGTCATCGGCCCGCAGCAACGGCAGATCGTTTCGTCCCGCCAAGCCCGCCACCCACGCGACCGGCTCACCCTCGATGAACGATTCGGCGCGCCCTCGCCAGCCGGCGATGAGCTGTCCGAGCGGGCGCAGCTCCTTGTCCGGGCGCGTCTCCAATGTCGCCCGCTGACGCATCTGCAAGACCTCACGCGCCGTCGGCTCACGTCCATGAGCGGCGACGAAATGGGCGACCAGGGCGTCCTTGGCAGCGTCGATCTCGGTGGTGCGCTGCGAGAACTCGGCACGAAGCGCCTCGCCCACGCCCGCGACCTCCCACTTCTCCGCCGGAGAGTGCCGACGCTGCTCAGGCTCCCAGCCGTAACCCAGATCCGCCGTCACCAGGTCGGCCAGGACGCCGTTATAGAGCTCCGACAAGCCCACCGCCGCCCGGAAGAGCGTCTTGCTGTCGAGCGTCCGCCAGCCGCCGTCCGACACCGCTTGAGCACGGTTCACGACGACGATGTGGGTGTGGAGCTGCGGATCCCCCGACCGTGAGTCCCAATGATCGAACGCCGCGGCGACCACCCCACGCACATCCTCAGACACCACTCCCCCGCGGCCCGTCCTCGTCGCAAAAACCGTCCGCTCCGCGTAGCCGATGACGAACTCCGTCGCGGCCACATGAGCGGCGTAGATCCGCTGCCTCGTGACCTCATCGGCCAAGCCCCAGGCCACGGACACCGACTTCGGCGCACTGAAGGTGAGGTCGAACCCAGCAACCATCTTCGGCGCCTTCCGCGGGCGGTTCAGAGCGTCGAGGTATGCCGTCCGCTCAGCCCCCGGAGCTCGGCCCAACGGGTGCCCGGTGGCCGGGTCCTGCAGCATGCCGAGCATCCGCCACAGGTGCTCCTCGCTCACGATGGAACCCAGATCCATGCCTCGGCCGTCGTCAAGACCGGCGAGCCCAGAACCGAGGAATTGCCCTGGCGGTGTGCCGGGCTCGGCGTAGTACGACGACAGCGGTGACCCCGTCCGGCCAGCGGCATCGCCGCGAGCGACCGACGACATCAGGTAGCGGTAGCCCGAGCCCAGCGTCATCCGGCGGATCGACATCGTCACCCCGAGCCAACACCGCGCGCGGGGCACCCGCCGGACCCGGGTTCCACCTTGGTGCCAGACGTGTGGCGCGAAGGATCGACTGCTTAAGGACAGCCGTGGGCTAGGCGGGCGGGAACGGCTCGTCGTAGTTCAAGGGAGGACGGGGCCTGGCTGGACGTTCCGGCCAGAGTCGTGTCTGGGGTTGCCTCAGCGAGTGGACTGGCGCGGTGACCTCGAGGAAACGCGGGCGCGTCGGGAACAGGCCGGGGCCGGACTGTGGCCGTGCCGGCGCTCGTACCCCTCTGCGGGCGGCGGGCCCACATTTTGCTGGCATGCGAACACATGTTCGATCATGCGACACACTAGACGCATGGCGGGCGGATCTGGAAGGGGACATAAACATCCCATTCCTATGCCGCCACCAGCGCGCCGGCACTGCTGGGTCAGCGGGCCGCAGGGATCTCCAGGGCCACACCCAGGCCTCATCGTGGAGTGGGCCAAGCGCGATGACGGTTGGTGGGCACTTGTCACCTACGTGATCGAGGACGACGGCGCCCTCGTCCAGCAATGGTTGTCTTCGCAGCTGCTGACCCGCGTCGTTTGACGGCGACACCTCGCCCGAATGGCTTACGTGTGTCACAGCGACAGCGAGGCCGAGCCAGTGGTGACCCAGCGCATCGGTGTGCCGTGCACAGCGGAAGGGATGAACTTATGAGCTACCCCGTAGACGGCACGGCACGGCAGCGACTCCTCGCAGCTCAGCGCGCAGAGTCCGACGCGTTGCGCTTGGTCGAGCAAGCGGAGCGGACTCGTGCACGCATGGCACTCAGGGCCGCGAAGGCTGAATCGGAGGTCCTCGAGGCGCAGCGTGTTCTTGTGGAGGTCTCGGGCGTCGCAAGGGCGTCACTCCTCTTGGACCTCGACGAAAGGGAACTCCGTCGGAACCTGAGAGTCGGCAACTCGGTGACCCAAAAGACTTCAGCCATACACGAGCGTCCTTGAACGCATTGTGTGCTTCTTAAGACGAGTGGGCTTTCTTGCGACGAAACGCTGACCCGCCCATGACCAGTGCCATAAGTTCGGCTCATTCGCGGCAACGGCCGCTACAGGGGTACAGGGGAGAGCGACTCATGCGCCTTAAGTTCACAGACGCGCCGTTGGCAGCACCGGGCCGGACCGCGAATAGAGGCCCAATTAGACATCGACGGTGGCTGGCAGCACTCCTGGCCGCGGTCGCGGCCCTGGTTGGGCCGCACGCGAACGTGGCCGCGTCGCTCTCAACCACGACGGTGTCTGGGTGGACCAGCACCGCGCTGACCGCGGCAGTCGGATACCCCGTCAGCAACACCATCACCGTGAAGACCGGGACGACCACGACCACCCGCAGCTCAGCTACACCCTGCCCGCCGCCGGCACCTGGTACTACCGCCTCTACGTCGCTCCCACCACTACGGCCGCCGGGCTCTACACCCCCACCCGCACGGTCAAGAGCATCACCGGAACAGCGACCACCGTGTCTGGGTGGACCAGCACCGCGCTGACCGCGGCAGTCGGATACCCCGTCAGCAACACCATCACCGTGAAGACCGGGACGACCACGACCACCCGCAGCGTCCAGCTTCAGCGCCGGCCCTCGACCTCCACGTCGTGGACGCTCCTGTCGACCACTGCGACCAGCACGACCGGCATCGCGAAGATCAGCTACACCCTGCCCGCCGCCGGCACCTGGTACTACCGCCTCTACGTCGCTCCCACCACTACGGCCGCCGGGCTCTACACCCCCACCCGCACGGTCACATCCGTCGCGGCACCGGTTGCCAGCTCGATCTCGCCAACGACCGGACCCACAACCGGTGGCACTGTCGTCACCATCACCGGCAGCAAGCCGGTTGCCAGCTCGATCTCGCCAACGACCGGACCCACAACCGGTGGCACTGTCGTCACCATCACCGGCAGCAACCTCACCGGCGCAACCGCCGTGAGGTTCGGCACGATCGCCGGCACCAACCTCACGGTCGTCAGCTCGACACAGGTCAAGGCCACCAGCCCTGCCGGCTCCGCCGGAGCCGTCACCGTCASCGTCACCACCCCGGGCGGCACCACCACAGCCAGCAACGCCACCCAGTTCAGCTACACGACACCGACGCCCGCCGCGCCGGTTGCCAGCTCGATCTCGCCAACGACCGGACCCACAACCGGTGGCACTGTCGTCACCATCACCGGCAGCAACCTCACCGGCGCAACCGCCGTGANCCCCGGGCGGCACCACCACAGCCAGCACCGCCACCCAGTTCAGCTACACGACACCGACGCCCGCCGCGCCGGTTGCCAGCTCGATCTCGCCAACGACCGGACCCACAACCGGTGGCACTGTCGTCACCATCACCGGCAGCAACCTCACCGGCGCAACCGCCGTGAAGTTCGGCACGATCGCCGGCACCAACCTCACGGTCGTCAGCTCGACACAGGTCAAGGCCACCAGCCCTGCCGGCTCCGCCGGAGCCGTCACCGTCAGCGTCACCACCCCGGGCGGCACCACCACAGCCAGCAACGCCACCCAGTTCAGCTACACGACACCTACGTCGTGCGGCACGTCTTACACGGACATACAGCACATCTCCGGTTCGATCGCATCCAACATGACCTGGGCCCCGGACTGTGCGGGAACCTATGTCCTGGATGGTCAGGTCACAGTGAACGCCGGGGCCTCACTGACAGTGACTGCAGGCACTGTCGTCAAGTCCTACCAAGGCAGCCTGACCGTCAACGGCACCCTCACCGCCACAGGCACCTCCACCAGCCCCGTCGTGTTCACCTCGCTGCGCGACGAACCAACGCCGACGGCACCGCCACCACCCCCGCCGCCGGCAACTGGTACGGGATCTACGTCAACTCCCACGGCTCGGCCACCCTCGACTACGCCGCTGTCGCCTACACCAGCGCCGGCATCAACGGCACCGACATGGACAAGCTGGTCGTGCGCCACGGCACTGTCCGATCGAGCTCCGGCAACGGCATCTCGGCCGACGTGGACCGCTCCGGCCTCAACGCCGGCACCTCAACGATCGAGGTGACCGACACCACCGTCACCGACACCTACTCGACCGGCATCTGGATCGACGCGACCGGAACCCCAACCGGCTCCGGCACCCAGATCCCTGTCCCCAACGTCAGCAACAACACCGTGACCCGCTCCGGCACCGGCAGCAACACCACCGCGATCCGCGTCAACGGCGACGCGCTCGACGGCGCCCTACTGCGCGGCAACACCGGCACCGGCAGCAAGAGCAACACCATCGCCCTAGCCGGCACGGTCACCTCCGCGCTCAACGTCCCCCTCGGCGGACTCCCCCTGCAAATCAGCGACGGCTCCTGGTCGACCTCGAACCTGACCATCCCCACCGGCGTCACGATGACCGTGGCCGCCGGACAGGTCGTCAAGTCCTACCAAGGCAGCCTGACCGTCAACGGCACCCTCACCGCCACAGGCACCTCCACCAGCCCCGTCGTGTTCACCTCGCTGCGCGACGACGACACCAACGCCGACGGCACCGCCACCACCCCCGCCGCCGGCAACTGGTACGGGATCTACGTCAACTCCGGAGGGTCCGCCCAGCTCCAGAACACAGAGGTGCGATACGCATCAACTGCTCTCTACGTATACTCCGGAGGATCTGCAGCCATCTCAGGCAAGATCGCTAACTGCTCCTCGGGCGTGGTCTCGAATGGCGACTACGTAGATGCCCGGAACGTGGATTGGGGCGCGTCAACTGGACCAGATGCAAGCGACGTCCAGGGCACAGGAGTCGTATATACGCCGTGGGTCGGGTACGTCGCGCCGCCGCGACCTGCTACCTCTCCAGCGCAGACCGTTCCTACGGACAACTCAACCCGTTGCACGACTTACGTGGCGCTTGGTCTTCGCGGATCGGCTGAAGCGCCGCAGGGAAACTGGAGTCTACTGACCGGATGGTCAACCCCGTCATTCAGCAGCGAGACTGACGGGTTCGGCAACTACAACGGCCAGGTGCTTGACGCCTTCAAGAAGTACAAGACGTCGTCCGTAAAGCAGGTCGCCGTGCAATATCAGGCTCTACCAGTACCGGTCGTCGACCTGAGAGTTTGGCCGGACGACTACACCCGGAGTATCTACGACGGAGTGGACAAGTTGATCTCACGGATGTACCGCGAGCAGCGGGACTGCCCCTCGACCAAGTTCCTGATCCTGGGCTACTCGCAAGGTGCGTTGGCCGGGCACCTGGCTTTGCGGCAACTCGCAAAGTCTGACTCGACCATGTTGTCGCGAGTCGCGGGAGTGGCCTTTGTCGCCGACCCCGGCCGCGTCCCCAACGCTCAGGAGGACTGGTGGAGGAGCGCCTCCTACGACGGTTCTCAGCTCACCGTGTATGCGCCCACGGTTGCCCAGACGCTTAGCGGAGGCGTGTGGTCGCCGCTGGGCCTCTTTGACGGTGACGTGGCAGGTCCGCTTCCGACATCAGTGACGTCTCGAACGGCAGCGTTGTGCCACGAAAAGGACATGGTGTGCTCGCTGTATCCAGGGGCAGGCATCGGCCCGCATACGAGCTATACGGCGACGGAGCTCTCGGCCTTGGGATACATGCTTTCTATCGATGCCCTGTAGTTGCGGGGTGCCGACGTCCGAGAAACCAAGACCGGCAGATCCATGAGCCGGCCTATGGGTCAATCCATAGATGGCCAGCGAACCGTGAGCATGACCGAGTCCTCAACGGCCCGCCAAGCGTGGAGGACCCCTGGACCCCAAATCACGTAGTCGCCTTGCCGACTTAACTCAACTTCACGGTCCGGGAGCCGTTGAACGAAACGCCCGGAGATCAGGAACATCATCGAGGTGCGGGTCTCACCCGTGGTCCAGTCGGCGCGCTCCTCCCCCGCGGCATGCGTGCCCCACTTGATCTCCACGTCGGTCGTGTTCGCCACGCTGTCGGGAGGCGCGATGAAGTTCCCGACGAGCCACCCACGGTGCGCGGGGCCGTCATCGAACGCGTTGCCAGTAGCGATGCTCACGAGACTCCAATCTGGAAGGCCGGCAGTCTGACTCGCTCCGGGTTGAGCTGGGCGAGCCGCTTCAAACCTAGGGCACATGCGACAAGCCCCTCATCCGTCCATTGCGGGTCATGCAGCAGCGCAGCGAGTCCGTCAGCGTCGGCGCTCGAGTAGCGCAGCAGCCCAGAGGCCTCCCAGTTCGCTTCGACGTCACCACCAAAGCGCTGCCAGAAGGTCTCGTCGTGCACGGCGAGCAGGGCGGGGAACTCGAAGCTCCCAGCCACGAGGTTGTACGCGAAGCCGTTGAGGTGCACGTCGAGAGCCGAGGACTCCGTCAGCCAACGCATTGCCGGCGTCATGCGGCTCGGGTGCAGGAGGTCGGCCACCGATGACGGCCCGAGGCTGTTGTCCGTCTCCACCCGCCCGAACAGCTCCTCCTCTGTCTCCCGATGGAGAGTGAGTCGCACGTCCACCTCAGCAGTCGCCTCGTTGGTCGGCTGGTGGAAGCACTTGGGGATCACGGCGATGCGTCCAGCTCCGTTGAGAACCCTGGCGCTGCGCTGCTGGATGAGCAGGACGTAGTCAGCCAGCCGGTTGCCCGATGCCGGACGAGCGAAGGCCGACAGTGCGAGCGCTCCCCCGACACACTCTCGGGCGCTCGGGGTGAGCACCGCTCGTGCGGTGGGCAACAGCTGCTCTCGGAGTGGAAGCAGTGACGAGCCGGCAGCGAGGGCCGTGAGGACCTCCGCCTCGAGCAGATCCCACGTGAGTGCGTAGCGCGCGAACGTGGTCATGGTGAACTGCGCTCGTATGCCGTCCGGCTCGTTTTTTAGGTCCACGAGACGGTAGGTCGGTTGATCCGAAAAGCGCGTGCCACCCAACAGACAACCCGCCATCCGCGTTTCGGCGGCCGCGAGCAGGGCTGGTGTAGCGAGTAGCGGTGGAGCCGATGCACGGCGAGCGAATCCGAAAGACGGCACTCTGCTCTTCCGAGCGGCCAGGCCCCCGTACGGGGTGACCAGAGTCGTCGTCATGTCTCCCTCGCTGGACCGAATGTGCACCGCTCCCTCGAGCCCACTCTCGGTGCTGTAGAAGTCCAACAGCCGATCACTTACCACCCGCCTGTCGACATGACAGGTCGGCTCGTCACGAGTCAACGCGGCCGCCCGATTAGCAACTGCTGCAAGCGATGTGCCAGGGCTGGACCCTCGCAGCTCGTCGAGGAACTGCAGAGCCGAGTGGAGGTGCGTCGCGCCCTGCAGTGCAACCACGGACTCAGCCACCTGCGATGAGTCGGTGGCCCCAGTTAAGCGAAGCTGGGCGAAGCGTTCGCGCGCATCCTCGGTGGCGCGGCTGAGGAGCGTGTCCAGCGCGGCCTGCATCTCCGTCGTGAGCTTCATGGCTGGGTTCGCGTGCCACTTCGCGACCGTGCGAGCGGCTGAGCCCAGAGTCTCGGCAAAGGCTTCGTTCGTCAGCCTCAGGGCCTGCTGGAGACAGACCGCGTCGGCAGGCTGCCAGGTCGGCACCACGACTGACGTCATGAGCTACCTCCCGAGCGTCGCGGGGCTCGGCTGTTCACCTGAGTGCATCGCGAGTGCATCAGCGGGTCATGGGGCGATGGCTCCGGCGCTGGCTGACTGGATCGCATGAAGTCATCACGGCAAGCGGGCCCGAACACGGCCGACGTCCGGGTGATCCACACCCCTCGGCGCGCGCATTGTGCGTCGATCTCGCCGGGCCGCAACTCGTCCGCGTCGCCCATGTGGACAACGTGTCGCCTTCTGAGACTTGTCCACAACTGCGTGAGACCGGGCGAGCGCCGAGTGGCGACAAGCGGGACAAATGGTAAGGAGCGGGCTGCTGCAGGGGCCCCGCTGATCTCACGAAGGAGCAGGGGATGACCACTCGCGACGTCAAGGCCGAGCAGCTCGCTGAGAGCCTGCGCCAGTGCGGGCCGTTGGCCCAGGTGTCTGATGGAAGAGATGATCTGTGGCTCACGATTCAAGAGGTGGTCTGCACCCGCAGCACATGTCACATCGTGCCGATGGGGTCGACGTCCCCGGTGTGGGTGACGCCCGAGCACTCCACCGACGAGCTCATTGCGGCTATGGAGTGGCTCGTCGCCCACGAGGCCCAGGCGAGAGCGATGGCGCCTCGCGAGCTCTTCATCATGCTGCGGGGTGTTGCCACCCGCGGCGCGCTCGGATCCGCACGCGCAGCGCAGGCCGACGCGCTTCACGGCATGACCCACGTGAGCCCGGGAGAGCCGGTTGTCTTCGCCGACCTCGAGATGTCGGAAGTGGCGTGACCATCATGCAGACCACCTTCAACGACTGGACGGCAGCTCAGCTCCACCTCACGGCCGAGGAGCTCGCCGACATCAATCTCACCCCCGTCTTCGACCTGTTCATCTCCAGGATCGAGGAAGCCAGACGACGTGGCGCTGCAGACCCGTTGACCACGATCACGACCAAGCGGGCCGGAGGGAACTCTCGCGCATGCACCAAGCGGATGCTCGAGCAGCTCGGCTTCACCGCCGCGCAGCGGCGCGCCGTCCACCGGCTCCTCGCCGGCTCCCCCTCGGGGTGGCCCGGACTGCTCCGGCTGTATGCCGCGTCGCAGGACCTCACCGGTGGACAGCGTCAGTACGCGCGCCGTCAGGTGCAGACTCTGCGCCATCACGCGGTGCCTCGCAGCAGGGCGAGCGCCGGGTGTTCGACGAGTCCGGCGTTGCCGTAGAGCACAGCGACGCCGGCGACCGCGATCGACGCCAGGGCGCGACTCGACAGTAGTCGAGGGATCCCGTCGCCATAGTCGAGCACCGCGTAGCCGCCTTCAACGCATGGCCGGAACCCAACCAAAGTTCCCCACCAGAACGAGATCGAGTGTCCCGTCTCGAGGTTGACCAGAAGGCGGCGGTCAGTCAGCAAGCTGACACCCCGCGACTCCCCCGTCCAGCGGGTCCGGTCAGCGTGTCGCACCTCGAGCGGCACCTGGCGCAGCGCGCGTTCGCCGGGCTCGAGGACGAGCCCCAGCGACATGACATCGACAATCCGCAGCGGCGTCAGCCCGGCGAGCTCCAGCGCAAGCTGTCGAGCGTCCGCCGAGTCGTCGGACCTGAGGCGAGCGGGACGTGGCCGTGATCTCAGTCCGTTCATACGGCATACCTCCTTGGCGAGGAGAACTTGCCGTCATGGGGCACCATCGGCGCACGACATGCCGGTAGTGCCCCGACCCCGCGGTTCGCGCACCATGCCGCTCACCCATGCAGCCGCCGTCGTTGCCGCGGGCGGAGTCGCAGTGCTCGGTGGCCTGGGTGTTGTGACGATCGCCGCCACGCAGAGTGGCGCGCTCCCATCCCGCCCTCCCGCGTGCGTGTCGAGCGGCTCCGTCCACGGACTCTCGCCGGCCCAAGCGCAGAACGCCCGCACGATCGTTGCGGCAGCCGAACAACGGGCGGGCAGGGCCGGTGCCTTCATCGCCCTCACGGTTGCTCTGGCCGAATCGGACCTGCGCGTCCTCTCCAACCCGAATGACCCGACGGGCTCGGCGTTCCCGAGCGAGGGCGTCGGCTTCGACCACGACTCCTTGGGCCTGTTCCAGCAGCGTCCGGGGTGGGGCAGTGCGGCCGAACGGATGGACGCGGCCGAGTCGACCCACCTCTTCGTCGACGCCCTCCTCCGGCTCGATGGCTGGCAGTCGATGACGCCTTGGTATGCCGCCCAAATGGTCCAGCGGTCAGCGTTCACTGGGCGCCCCAGCGCGGCGAACGGTGGCTCGAGCATTGTGGGTGGCAACTACCAACGACAGACCGCCCGCGCATCAGCCGTCCTGGCCTTCATCGAGCGTGACACTGCAAGCCTCGACTGCGGAGGCGCTCCATCAGACGCCCTCGCGCCGGGCGGATCCGGCACTCACGGGCTCCCGGCAGGTTTCGGGTTGCCGGCCACGACATCTCCCGAGGGGCGTACGGCAGTGGCCTTTGCGCTCGCCCAGCTCGGGAAGCCATACCTGTGGGGTGGCAACGGACCTGGGGCCTTCGACTGCTCTGGGCTCACTCAACAGGCGTGGCGCCGAGCCGGCATCTCCATCGGACGCGTCGTCAGCCAGCAGTTGCGCAACGGCACGGCCACGACCTCGGGCGCGCTGGCCCCGGGCGACCTAGTGATGATCCCGGGGTCCTCCGGGACGCTCGCCTCCCCTGGCCACGTCGGCATGTACATCGGCCGTGGACTCGTCGTGAATGCTCCTCGAACTGGCGACGTCGTGCGGGTTGTCTCCTACAAGTCCTTTGTCTCGCAGGGCGTTTCAGGGCTTCGGCACATCTCCTGACGTCGCAACCTGGGCCTCATCTGCGGCGCTTCGACCAATAGTGCCCCGACCGGTCCTCTATCGCTGCCATGTGCGGAACCGGTCTGCACAAGCTGCGAAAGGCACCACCATGAGGACCTGGATCATCCCCTCCGTCGACGTCCCGCCCAACCAGAACGGACTGCCTGGCATCGCCGCGATTGAGAAGATCGTCGGCGCCCTGCTGACCTTCGGCCTGATCGCGGCCGTGGCCGGCATTGCCATCTCGGCGATCGCATGGGCCATCGGTTCCCACTCCTCCAACCCCCACGTGGCCGGTCGCGGCAAGACCGGCGTCCTCGTCTCCGCGGGGGCAGCGATGCTCATCGGCGCGGCGAACACACTCGTGACCTTCTTCAGCGCTGCGGGCTCCGCGGTCCAGTGACATGGGCTGGAGAGCTCTGCGCCCCTACTTGGCCGCTGCGAGCGTCGTCGGCCTGCTCGTTCTGGCTGGAGTCGTCGCGCTGTCTCACTCCGATGCGCCCGTCGGCGGCGCACCCCCGGTTTCGGGCTCGCCAACACCGGGCGTCACGCCGACGCCACACTCGACGACCACTCAGTCGTCCGAGCCGACCAAGGATCCAGTGACGACTGAGATCGAGCGCCTTCGAGCCGCGGCACGAGTCGCACCCGGGCCGCCGGGGCGGCGCATTACCGGCGACTTCTCTCAACAGCCCGACCTGTACGCCGCTGAGTTCGTCCGCCGTCTCCTGACCCAGGACTACCGGACGTCGCGAGCCGAGCACCTCGCCTGGGTGCAGTCAGAAGCCGCCCAGACCTCCGAGCCGCTCGTCATCGGGCTGGTGCCGAAGGAGCTGCGCGACCATCTCGCCGTCTACTCCGTGACCGACGCTGTAAGCCAGCCGCCTGCTGTCCTCGGACAGAACGAGTGGACCGCCCTCGGACTGCAGGACGCCTACACCACCGTCCGCATCGAAGGGGTGACAGAGCCGATGGCGTGGAGCACCGCCGTCTCGAGCGGGAGAATCAGCGACCCGGGCATCACCGGACGTGAGGTCGCCGCCGCCGTCACCCTCCACTACCGAAAGGAGGGGAAGGCCGTGACGTCGACGTCCTCCGTAGCCATGACGCTCAACATTCAAGGGCCACCGACGCGCGCGTCGTGGGGTTTCGTCACTGCGGTCACCTATTCGTCCCTGGCGGTGAGCGCGTCATGAGCTGCGACGGCATCATGGCGGCCAACCCGATGTGTCTCGTCGCCCAAGCGGCAGCGGGAACCGCGGGGGCCGCGTCCAACGTCGTCGACGGGGCCTTCAGCAACATCGCCGGCTACTTCGGGCTCGCAGCTCAGAACGCCACCACCTGGCTGTGGCAGCAGATCGGCGAGGCGACCACGCTGGATCTGGCCTCGCCGGCTCTCGCGCGGGAGATGGCGATCACCGGCGCGATCGCGGCCACTCTATGTCTCGGCCTCTTCATCATCCAGGTCACCACCGCTGCCCTCCGGGGGCATCCGGTGACTTTGGGCCGCGCCCTGAGCGGCCTCCTCATCAGTTTCGTGGGGTCCGCGCTCGCCTTGGCGACGACGCGCGTCGTCCTCGGAGCCGTCGACGCCCTCAGCGACGGAGTCGTCCGCTTCACGATGGACACGCAGATGGGCGCCCTCGGTGGCAAGCTGTCCTTCGTCGGGCTCGCCCAGATGCAGAACCCTGCCGTCGTGATCCTTCTGGCGATCGTCATCATCTTCGCGGCAGTCGTCGTCTGGGCGGCCATGATGATCCGCAAGCTGATGCTCATCGTGGCCGCCGTGCTGGCCCCTTTGGCTTTTGCCGGGGCGACGGCCGACTTCACACGCGCCTGGGTGCGTCGCTGGATCGAGTTCGTCGCGGCCATGATCGTCTCCAAGCTGCTCCTCGTCATCATCCTGAGCATCGGCGTCGCCGTCCTCAACGGCGCCGGGCAGTCCGGCACTGGCGTGGGTCAGACCGTCACCCAGCTCGCCGGCGGTTCCTTGATCCTGCTGCTGGGCGGGCTGGCTCCCTGGGTGGCGATCCGCATGTTCCACTTCGCCGGCGACACCCTTCACTCTGCGCACGCCACGGCGCGGCAGGCCTCGGTCGGCGCGCAGACCCTGGTCAGCGCACCCCAGAAGGTCAGCGCGATCCAGGCACAGGGCCGCGCACTCGCCTCCGTTGGATCGTCCGGACACAGCCGCGGCGGCAAGAGCGGTGGCGGTATGCCGCCGCCTCCCCCGCGCCCCGCTCCCCCGGGACCCGCGGGCCCGCCGCCGGGCCCGGGATCCGGACTTGCGGCCGGTGCCACAGGACCGGCTGGAGCAGCCAGCGCGGGAGGCGCCGCAGCCGCCGCCTCGCTGGCTGCCCCAGCTGCCGCAGTCGCCGGGGTCGCCCTCGGAGGCAAGGCCATAGCCATGAAGGCCGGCGACGTCGCTACCAACCCACCCGGGGTCTCTTCCCCCGGCGGTGGCCCGAGCGCCGCCATCCAGGAGTCGCCCCTGAAGCAGCCACTCACCCACGGCTCGAGGAGCTGACATGACCGACGCCACGACCACCACCCCGATGACCGTCCGATTCGGACGCCTCCCCCGGCGGGGCCTGCTCCTCGGGCTCTCTTCGTCACGCATTCTCTGCCTGAGCATCTCCGCGCTCGTCTTCGTCCCCGCGATCTTCCTGGGCAGCTCGACCGGCGCGGGGCTGACGGCACCGCTCTGGGGTGGACTCATCGCCCTCGCCTTTGTCCGCTGGCACGGCCGACCCGCCGTCGAGTCGCTCCCCACGGCGGGGCACTACGCGGTGCGGAAGCTCAACGGTCAGACCAAGTTCCGCGCGCGCCCATCGGCGCCGCGACCCGGCGGCACGCTCGCCCTCCCCGGCGACGCAGCCGCGCTTCGCTTCCTCATCGACGAGGAGTCCGGCGCCGCGATGCTGCACGACCCACACGGGCACACGCTCACCGCGGTGGCTCTCGTGCGTCACCCGGCATACGTGCTCCTGTCCAGCGACGAGCAGGCGAGACGCGTTCACGGATGGGGTCGAGCGCTGGCCAACCTGGCCGCGTCCGGGACCGGCTGCCGGCTGCAGGTGCTCGAGGTGTCGCTACCGGACGCGGGTCGCGGCATCACCGGCTGGTGGGAGGTCAACGGTGTCAAGCAGCCGGGCCAATGGGCCGTGCACCAGTACGAGTCGCTCATGAAAACAGCGGCGCCGGCAGCATCGACCCACCGCACGGTTCTCGCGCTCTCGCTCGACCTCCGCAGCGCCCGGGCACACATCAAGCAGGCGGGACGTGGACTCCGCGGGGCCGCCGCGTTCCTACGACAGGAGATGACGTCCCTCGAGGCGGCGCTCCGCGCCGCCGACCTGTCGCTTGCCACATGGCTCAACGAGAGCGAGCTCGCGGCGACTCTGCGTGAATCGTTCGAGCCCGGGCACGAGACGGGTGACGCCGGCACTCAGACGCTGGCGAGTGCTGGTCCGGTGGCCATGGACGAAGAGTGGGACCACGTCCGCCACGACACGGCATACTCCGCCGTGCTCTGGATCTGCGAGTGGCCGCGGGTCGGTGCGCCGCCGTACTTCCTGCACTCGCTGGTCTTCCAGCCCGGCATCCGCAAGACACTCTCGATGACGATCCAGCCGATCCCCGCGGATGCCGCGATGCGTGACATCCGGAAGGCCAAGGTCGAGTACGCCACCGAGGCGGCGCAGAAGGCCAAGATCGGCGCCATCGCCGACCTCTCGGACAGTGCCGAACGCGACGACGTCCTCGAACGCGAACGGGCGCTCATCAGCGGCCACGCGGACGTCAAGTTCACCGGCCTCATTTCCATCACTGCGCCGTCGCGGGATGAGCTCGAAGCATCAGTCGCGGAGATCTCGCGCGCCGCCATCCAGTGCGGGTGCGAGACGCGACGGCTCTACGGGCAGCAGGCCCGAGCCTTCGTCTCGGCTTCACTTCCGCTCGCGCGAAAGGTGAGCTGATGTCGTCAGCAGGAGCGTCAGGAACCTTCTATGCGCCACAGGGCACCAAGCGTCGACGTGGTCGGCATGAGAAGCCACCGGCTGCTCGCTCGGGTGACGAGGCACCTAGCAGACGCAATGGTGACGAAGACTCGCAGCGATTCCTTCCTGTCGAGGGAGAGAGCGGCCCTGAGGCTGGACGGTCCTATCGCCGGCTTCGGCTGCCGGGACACCGCGCCACCTCCGACGTGGTCGCTGGCGCCTACCCCTTCCTTGCGGAGGCTGGTCTTGGGAGCGAAGGCGTCTACGTCGGTCAGGACGCCTGGTCGGGAGGTGGCTTCTGCTTCGACCCCTGGGTGCTCTATCGCCAAGGCATCATCACGAATCCGAACTGCTTGCTCGCCGGGGTCGTCGGGAAGGGAAAGTCATGCCTCGCCAAGTCGTTGGCGACTCGGTCGATCGCCTTCGGGCGGCGGGTCTACGTGCCGGGCGACCCGAAGGGTGAATGGTCCGTCGTCGCCAAGGCGGTCGGTGGCGCCGCTATCCAGCTCGGAGGCGGGTCAAGCAACCGTCTGAACCCGCTGGACCCCGGGCCTCGCGACCCGGCGCTCCCTGACTCCCAGTGGCACCTACTGGTCGCCAACCGGCGACGCGCCCTGGTCGGGTCACTGGCCCAGTCGGCACTCGGGCGGCCTCTGGTGTCCGTGGAGCACACCGCCCTCGACGTTGCGCTGGCCGGCGCAGCTGCGGCGGCGGTCGAACCGACGTTGCCGATGGTCGTCGATCTGCTCTTGGAGCCACAGTCTGCACTTCCTGGCTCAACCGCCGCTGAGCTCGCACGCGACGGGCGCGACCTTGCCCATGCCATGCGGCGTTTGGTCGCCGGTGACCTCAGCGGCCTGTTCGACGGACCCTCAACCCTCACCTTCGACCCGACTCTGCCGATGGTCTCGTTGGACCTTTCGCAGATTCAGGGCTCCGATCAGCTCATCGCGATGGTGATGACGTGCGCCTCGGCATGGATGGAGTCGGCGCTGTCCACACCCGACGGAGGGCAGCGATGGGTCATCTACGACGAGGCCTGGCGGCTCATGCGCCAGCCGGCCCTGCTCGCCCGCATGCAGTCCCAATGGAAGCTGTCGCGCGGCCTGGGCATCGCGAACCTTCTCATCGTGCACCGGCTGTCGGACCTTGACGCCGTGGGCAACGCTGGCTCGGAGTCACGTGCCCTCGCTCGAGGTCTGCTCGGCGACTGCTCAACGAAGATCGTCTACCAGCAGGAGGTCAGCGAAGCACCCCAAACGGCACTCGAGCTCGGTCTGTCATCGGCGGAGCGCGCCCAACTCCCGGATCTCCAACGCGGCGAAGGGCTCTGGCGTGTTGGCCAGAGGGCATTCGTAGTTCGGCACGTGGCGACGGACGACGAGCTAACGCTGTTTGACACCAACTCGCGCATGGAGCTCTCAAGGTCGACTGGATGAGTCCCGCCCGCTCTTACCTCAGGCGTTCATGATCTACCGGATCTGCTTGATATGTGGGTGATCCTTCGGGGTCGCCGGCGCTCCTACGTTGGGGTGTCCGTTCTCCTCGAGGAGGCCCCGTATGCCGCAGGTCGCGCCGTGTCTGATCCCGTCCACTGAGCCACGACACGAGCCGTTCGGTGATCCGCTGCTCGATGCGTATGTGGAGTTCTTGTCCGGGCGCTGCAGGCCGAACTCGGTGCTGGCGGCGCGGTTCGACCTGACGGTGTTCTTCCGGGTGGTGGCCAAGCCGACCGAGGCAGTGACGGCGACGGACGTGCTGGGGTTCATCACGGCCCAGCGCAGCGGCTCCGCGCACCTTCCGGACCCCCTGCTCGCTGCGGCCGACGGTGACACGGTCGGGGTGTCGCTGCGTACCGTGCGTCGCCGACTGTCCACGATCGCAGGGCTGTACGCGTTCCTGACTGCCCGAGGCGACGTGCCCGCGAGCCCGGTCCCGCGCGGGCTGCCGACCCGCCGCGAACGGCACCGCCCAACCCAAGGCGTGCCGTTGGTGCGGGCGCCGGGACGGACGCTGCCGCGGATCCTGACCCCGACCGAGGTCGATGCCCTCACCGCGGCGTTGCGTACGCACCGGGACCGGGCCATGGTCGCCGCGATGCTCCTCGGCGGGTTGCGGCGCTGCGAGGTCCTGGGGCTGCGGCTGGAGGATGTCCGCGCCGCGGAGCGGTGGCTGTTCATCGCTGAGGGCAAGGGCGGCCACCAACGGTTCGTGCCGATCTCGTCCCGTTTCTTCGAGCACCTGGCCGCCTACCTGGAACAGGAGCGCCCCGCGGACGCCGACACCGACGCGGTGTTCCTGGTGTTGAAGCGTCCCCGGCGGGGCCGGCCGTTGAGCGCGTACGGCCTGGACGAGGTCCTCGACGGCGCCCGCGCGAGGGCGGGGTTGGCGCATGCGTCGTGTCATGAGCTGCGGCACACCTGCCTGACCCGGTTGCGGGAGGCCGGGATGCCGTTGGAGGCCGTCCAGGCCCAGGCCGGGCACGCCTCGATCGAGTCGACGAGGATCTATCTGCACCTGGCGGATGACTGGCTCGCCTCCCAGTACCGCCGCGCCGCGGAGGTCATCGACGCCCAGGTCTTCGCCGGCACGTCCCCTACACCAGGTGCGCCGACCGTCCCGCCCGTGCCACCGCATCTTCGTGACCGGCAAGATCGTCCGGACCAGGCCCCGGTCCCGGGCTTCAGGAGGCTGCGGTGAGCGGCCCGCTGCTGCTGCCGACCTGGGAGCAGCTCGAGGCGACCCACCCGCACGTGGTGGCCACGATGCGCGCCTACCTGGCCCAGGTCGCCTGCGTCCTACGCCCGGGCAGCGTCACCGGCGCGGACCTCGCGCTGCGTTCCTTCACCACCTACCTCGCCGCGGAACACCCAGCCCTACAACGAGTTCGGGACATCGACCGGCCGCACATCGAGGGCTTCAAACCCTGGCTCGCGGCCCGACCAGGACAGAACAAGGCCCGCGTCACCCCGGCCACCATCGCCCACCGACTCGGCACGCTGCGGGTGTTCTTCACCCGGATCGACGAATGGGGCTGGGACGACGCCCCGCCCCGGGTGCCGATGTTCCTCGGCGACGTCCCCCGCCAACACCACGCCCTACCCAAAGCCCTCGACGACCCGACCGCGGCCAAGCTGCTCCGCGCCGCGCAAGCCGACCGGCGGATGCTCGTCGGGGTCACCGTCGAGTTCCTCCTACGCACCGGCCTACGCGTCGGGGAGTACACCGCCCTCGCAGCCGACGCCGTCGTCCTGATCGGTGACACCCACTGGCTCCACGTCCCCGTCGGCAAGCTCCACGAAGACCGCTACCTGCCACTGCACCCGCGCATCGTCGAGCTCGTGAACGCCTACCGCACCGCGCACGTCCCCACCGGCCACCCGCTGCTGCTGCCCAGGGAGAACGGCAAAGCGCTCGACCGGCACACCGTCACCCGGTTCATCAACCGAGCCGGCTCCACGGCAGGGCTCGGCCACATCCACCCCCACCAGCTTCGGCACACCCTGGCCACCCAGGCCATCAACCGCGGCATGTCCATCGAAGCCATCGCCGCGATGCTCGGCCACAAGTCCCTGGACATGACCCTCGTGTACGCCAAGATCGCCAACCGCACCGTCGCCGAGGAGTACTTCACCGTCGCCGAGAAAGTCGAAGCCCTCTACGCCCAACCAGCCCAGCTGCCCGCCGAGGACCTCGGCCCGAACATGGCCCGGCTCAACCGCGAACACCACCGCATGCTCGGCAATGGCTACTGCGTCCGCCCCAAGACCATGGACTGCCAGTACGAGAACATCTGCGAGTCCTGCACGTTCTTTCAGACCACCATCGAGTTCCGACCCACCCTGCTGGCCCAACGCGCCGACGCCTGCGCCAAAGGCCAAACCCGACGCGCCGAGATCTACGACAACCTCATCACCGGCCTCGACACCACCGAAGCCTCTTGACACCGATCACCCACATAATGCCGATGAGCGAGCGTCTGCAAGACTCCGGATCAACCTATGCCGGAGCGCTCGAGGCTCATGGGGACGGCCACCTCTGTCGCGTGGTAAGCAAGAGCCGTGCGCAGGTGTCACCAGGAGCGAGTGACGGTCCATGAGGCCGGGCATGCGGTTGCCTATTTGGTTATCGGTCGTCCAATCGTGCGAGCAATCGCCAAGACAGACGAACACGAGGTCCAACCGGTTCGTGGATTGCACGTGAACCTGAACGATGAAGCTGTTGCTTTCGCCGCCGGCTGGGCCGCAGAGGAACGATGGTTACGGCTCATCGGATTGGACGAGGAGGAGATCTACAACGTCTGGTTGAACGGTGGTCACCACGACGACCGAGGTAAGCTCGAGGCCCTTGCGGCGCAGGTAGAAGCAATCTCAGTCGAGGACACCGAACAGCGCGCCGAGGGCTTGATGCTCACCCATTGGGACCTAGTCCTTACCGTTGCGGGAGCATTGAGCGCCAAGTCCCAGCTCAACCAACAAGACCTAGTTGAGCTTGCTTCGAACCACGGAGTCCACTTCGAGTTGGGTGATGAGGCGGTTTCGAGGACGTCCGTCTACCGGAACGATGGGGGGCCACTTTGAGTGGACCTGAGGCCAGGCCCCGGCGGCTTCAGTGGCTCCTAGATGTCGGTGCCCGAGTGGGAGCACTCATGCCGAGGAAGCAAGCCCGGGCAAGACTCGAGTCCGCGGAATCTACATGGACCGGTCCAGACCTATGGCGTAACTGGCAGGCGTACACGGCCGGTCAGGGATTCCAAGGCGGGTACGAGGCCATTTTGTACTCCGATGCTCATGTCGTTGGTGAGATCGCGGATGGCCTTGAGCCTTACAAAATCTTCAACGCACTCGGCATCCCGCCTGCTGGGGGCAGTGTCAGCGCTTCGGCCGGTGCGGTGGTTCGAGTTGGGTGGTACCTGCAGGTTCGCGCACCAGTCGATCCCAACGGACCGCAGGCCCCTCGGAAGTCCGTCACTGATCATTACGTCGCCGTTCCGCTCGCTGATCAGATGGCATGCCTGCTGAGCCTCATACTGGGCGCGCGATTCAGAAGTGGAGGTGAAGTCCGCGACTTCTCGGCCGATCCCGAGGCCGACCCTGCGGGCCGGCCGAGCTTTTTCATGCATCGGCAGCCTGCACTCGCGTCACCTCAGCGAGGGACGCTTCTACCGGGCATTGCAGGGCGGCAGGTTGATCTCAGTACCGCTAAGTCCGGCCTCGAAAGCTTCTTCTCACTGGATCCTAAGCATGCGACCGCCGTTGTCCGGGCAGCCAGGCTGTACCGACAGGCGCTTTGGGTTGCTGACGATGATGGGGAGCTCGCATGGCTCCTTCTCGTTAGCGCCGTCGAGACGGCAGCGACCCTCTGGCATACGCGGGACACCTCGCAACTCGACCTCTTGCTTCAAACGAACCCAGAACTGGCGGATCTGCTCCGGGACGCGGGAGGTGAGGGCCTGGTGGCTCGTGCGGCTGAGCTCATGAAGCTGAACAGGCCCACGGCCGCAACTCAGCAGTTCCTTCTGAAGTTCGGAGCTACGCCACCCACTGAGCGACCTCCTGAATGGGCACAACTCGACTTCTCGAAACTCCAGAAGGCAATCAATCTCATCTACTCATACCGATCTCAGGTGCTTCACGCGGGAGCGCCGTTTCCCGGGCCTTTGCTCGAACCTCCTTCTGTATGGGACTTGGAGGTACCAGCAGAAGTCCCGTCTGGTCACTGGACCCAGTACGGGGACCACACCCTCTGGATGGCGAAGGATCTTCCGATGCACTTCCACACCTTCGCCGGCATCGTTCGGCGGGCACTCTTGGCCTGGCTGGACGAACTAGCACGGCGATAGATTGGTGTTCCGATGCCTACAGGCTTCGATGGGCCACCACCAACGTCCCGTCATGCGCGCCGACGGCGCCTCCCCCGGCGCGCCGTTGGGGCTACGGAAGAGTGGCTCCGGTGCGGGGAGAACCGCACTCGAAGCGGAACAGGCTCGGAGCCTATCGCCCCTCGCGCATCCGCTTTGCCGCGTACTCAGCCCAGTCAGCAACGTGGCCGCTGCCCTCGCCTCGGGACTGGCGCAAGAGAGCCATGCGGCGAAGGTGCGTCTTATTGTGCATTGCAGAGGGATCTTCACCGATGTAGGTCATCACGTTGGCTGCCACGGCGTCTGCGCAGTCCAGAAGAGGAAAGAGAGCACTCGTAACCAGTGTGGCGGGGTCGCCCTCCACGCCCTGCAAGAACCACGGGTGCAGGTGTGAGGCGCCAGAGTTCACGGCATACATGCGCTCTTCCCCCGGCGTATATCGCTGGGCCAACTCGGTCATCTTCAGTGACACGTTGGCAATCGGACCATCTTCCAGGCTCACTGACTTCGGGTCGCCAGACGGCGATGCCTTCCCAAAGTTGAGAACGAACCCACCGTCACGGAGTAGTCGCTGGGCCTCGCGTCGCGCAGCGTCGACGCGTGAGAGATCCCCATTGACGGTAGATGAGGGGAACAACTGAAGGACCGAACGGGCGCTGTGTGTGTCGCGGATTAGTTGAGCTGCGCAGCGTGCAAGTCGCTCGTGGGTCGAAATCTTAGGGTCTGTAAGGGAACAGAGCTGAAGAGCGGCCTCGTGGACTGATCGTCCGAGCGCGAAGGCGGGAAGCGGCAACATGGCCTGTTCCGTCAGCATTCGACCTACGCCGGCGAGCATCTGTGCGGTTGAAACTGCTATAACGGCTGCTGAGTACCTTCCCCAGGCCAGGACGGAGTGAAGGTGACCTCGTTGCCGTCTCGGTCTCGATTCAATGGTCAAGATGTCGGCAGCCAAAGGCGAGCCCGGCCGAGGAGCGTCCAGCGCGTCATGGGCCCGGCGGAGGGCTGTGCCCAACTGGGCACTCTCTTGCTCGAGGCAACGTGCAGCCAAGATGGAGGCCGAGGGAGACTTCACGATGATGACCTACTCTTGGAGAACTGATGGCGGGACAGGAAGCAGTGGGTGCTTCATCGCATTGTTGCTTGGAACAAGCTCACAAAGTTTGTAACCACTTCCTCGCTTGGGGGCGAAACTCTACGTTGAAGGCCGAACCTGTAAGCCCGGAAGCTCCGCTCGCCCGGTGATCCCGCGCCGAGGACGACGTCCGAATCTGCCGCAAGTGGGGCGACGCATCGGTAATGCTGGCGCTGTGATCACACGGGACTCATTCGCCGACCAACTCCGGGCTGCCGTTCCGGAGGCCAAGCCTGTCGTTGCGGAGCACTTGGCTGACAATGATGAGGAGTTGCTGCTCCATCTCCTCATGGGCGACCTTCAGCGAATGGCGGTCAGCGCCTTCGACGACGGCGACCTGGAACTCACTCGACGCCTGCTTGACTTCGTTGACCAGTCATTCCGGGATGGTGATGCAGACGTCAACAACGCGGTGGCGGTCTCTTTCGTCGAGCACTTCGGTGCGCTTCCCCTTGAGTCCGACGCCCTCCTCGATCTGTGGCCGTCGGCCTTGCGCCGGGAACTGGGTCGCTAGAACGCACTCATCTGGCTCCCCTCTGTGTCAAGAGGCCGATGCGTGCGCCTTTGGTGGTGTGGCCTTTCGGGGTGGCGGGGTCGGGCGTAGCGTCGGTGTTGCGGGTCCGGGAAGTGGCTGGTCCGAAGTGTCGATGTGCGGGTGCAGGTCGACCGCGCTGGATTGAAGAGTCGCCCCGCAGTGCCCTCCCGGGCCCGTGTCGGCTGCTCGCGCGTCGGCGACGAGGCGTCGGTACACGACATCGGACAGACGCCGTTTGAGGCAGCGCAGTGCTTCCATCCGAGTCTTCCCGGCGGCGACCTTCCGCAGGAAGTACGCCCGGCCTGGGGTGTCGTGACGCAGCTGGACGATGGCCGCGATGTGCAGCACGTGGTTCATCCGCCGGTTCCCGGCCCGGGACAGACGATGCCGGACATGCTCCCCGGAAGACGCGTCTAGCGGGGCCGTGCCGGTCCAGGAGGCGAACCGGTTCCGGTCGGCGAACCGGGCGATGTCCCCGACGTCGGCCAAGATGCGTGCGGCCCCTGCCGGCCCGACACCGGTGATCTCCATCAGGCTCGACCCGCGCCCCAGGACCGCCGCGCGTAGCTCGGCCTTGATCGTCTTCAGCTTCGCATCGACCGCGACCAGGTCGGCCAGCTCCTCCGCGGCCATCCGGCGCCGGATCTTCCCGGCAACGTCCCGTGGCCGCACCGAGGCCAGGATCGCCTTGGCCTGCAGGGCGGACAGGTCTCGCTTCCGTTGTCCTGGAACGAGTTCCGACAGCAGCCGCTGAAGCCGGTTCACCGTTTGCACCCGACGCTGGGCCAGTTCGTCGCGACGGTCGGCCAACATCCGTAGGGCCTCGAGCTCACCGTCAGGAGCCAACTCACGCAGCCCCGCGGTGCGCACCGCGACCATCGCGATGGAGTGCGCATCGAGCACGTCGGTCTTGCGGTTGTGGCCGGTGTCGAACAGCCGAACCCTGGCGGCAAGCTTCGCCGGGACGTCCACGACCCGCTCCCCGTCGGCGAGGAGTCGCTGGGCCAGTGGCCTTCCAGCCCCGTTGGCTCCCTCGACGGCCCACGCTCTTTGCCGCCACGACTTCACGTAGCTGCGCATCGCGGCGTAGCCGGCCTTGTCGGTCGTGAACCGGCCCGACCCCAGCAAATGGCCGTGTTGGTCGACGACCTCGATGGTGGCCGACAGCTTGTGGGGATCGACCCCGATGATCACGCCCGTCATGGCGCCTCCTGCACTCCTCGAACCGATAGGGAGAACGGCGAGGTGGGCAGTGCTACTACGAGCTGGGCAGTCCCCTCTTGAGCCACGCCTCGTCACGGTGCCCGACGAGGCGCAGTCCAGTTGAGAGCCACACCCGAGCGAGCCGGGTGGGCAGCCGCGATTGAGAGCGTCCCGCCGAGCACCTAGATCGAGTCTGGCCCGACATCGATCATGCGTGAAGTCTCTTAGTAGCCGCGTTGAGCGGGGTCCTGCCGAGGAAGTCGTATCGGGACGTCCCTTGCGCGGTCAGTGCCTCAGGATGGGTGAGGCGTGCTGATGGAGTTGCCCTGGTGAAGGGTCATGCGGATGGCGTGTTTGCCGGTGCGCGGCTTCTCGGACATCAGCAGGTCGACGGCTAGAGCGCCCATTTCCTCGTGGGGTAGGGCGATGGAGTTGAGTGATGGCTGGAGCCAGCCGGCAAGGTCTGAGTGGTCGAACGACACGATAGACACGTCTTCTGGGATGCGCAGTCCTGCAGCGGCGAGGGCCTGGTAAGCGCCGAAGGCGAGGCGGTCGTTGGCACAGATGAGCGCTGTGGGCCTCGTACCGTGGGCGAGCAGGTTGGCTACCGCCTCGCGCCCGTTACGCGGTTCCCAGTTGTCGGTCTCGCTGATGCCGGCAAGCCGCAGGTTGGCGTGGGCCAGTTCTTCTTTCACCCCGGCGAGTCGGTCGAGAACGGCGGTGCCCACGCGTCCACCCCATTCGGGGCCTCCCCGGAAGTCCGATGTTGGTCCGCCGATGTAGTGAATGCGGTCGCGGTGGCCATGGCGCAACAGCGCCTGGGCCGCTGTCCGCCCGGCCCCCACCTCGTCCGGGATGACCATGGGGACGCGATCGTCAGATGCGCAGCAGTTCAGCAGCACAAGCGGGACTCCCCGGAGTACGTCGGGGATGGTCACGTTCTGAGTGAACATGGACGCGTAGACAAACCCGTCAACCCGGCGGTCGAGGAGGTTGTGCAGCAGGCGCTCCTCGGTGTCCTTCTCGCCGAGCGTCTCGGCGATGAACATCACCGTGTCGTGCTTGCGGGCCTGGTCGAGGGCCGCGCCGATGATGCGGTTGGCGTAGGGGGTGCTGGCCACGAACTCGGACACGAGCGCGATGGTGCCGGACTGCCCGGTGCGCAGGATCTGGGAGGTCACGTCCGGGCGGTAGCCCAGGGTTGCGGCGGCCGAGCGCACCCGTGCCTGTGTCTCCTCGGAGATGCGCTGATCGGTGCGCCCGGTCATGACGAAGGACGCCGCAGAACGCGACACGCCAGCGGCCTCGGCGACCTGCGCCAGGGTGACCCGACGGGACCCGGCGCCGGCCTGGCCGCGGCTTGGTCTGGTGGACTTCCGCTTCGACTTCGCGGACATGGCCGGCCTCTTCTCGGGACCAGGCGCTGCTTCGGGAAGGGCATTCCCTATGCGGTCACGCTGCGAGTGGTCGGGGTCATCAGGAGAGGAGTCGGCTGAGTGGCTCTGCGCGGTCACGTGGCTCGTCCTTTCGCTCCGGTGTGGCTGCCCTCCCACCCTAGTGGAGGCGTGGCGCCTGGGCTAGACCGCGTTAGCCCGACTGCTATATCGGGTTAGCCCTTGACAGTTCCCAACTGACGCGTCTAACCTCCGGAAAGTCGCTAAACGCAGTTAGCACTGAGCCAACGGAGTCTTAGATGTCCTCGAACCCTGCTTTCCGACCCAGCCGCCGCGCCCTGACCCGAGCCGCTGTCGTCGCTGCCGTCCTGCCGGTAGTGGCGCTCTCGGCGTGCTCCCGCGCCGGGACGAACACCGCAAGTGCCTCCGCTGCCCCCAGCGAGCTGACGTTCGGCACCCAGGCCGGCCCGCCCTCGCTGAACCCCGCCGTGGGCGACCCGGCCTACGGCGCGACCTACCAGTGGGCCTACGACCCGCTGGTCGTCATGCAGCCGGACGGCACCTTCGCGCCGGGGCTCGCCGTCAAGTTCGGCTACGTCGCAGGCAGCAGCAACAAGGTCTACGAGATGACGCTGCGAAACGGGGTGAAGTTCAGCGACGGGGAAACCCTGGACGCCAAGGCCGTCAAGACCTACCTCGACTACCTGCGGGCACAGAAGACCGGCTCGCTGGCCCCACTGCTCGCCAACGTCACCACCATCGACGCCACCGGTCCGATGACCGTCCGGATCACGCTCAAGAGCAGCGACCCCAGCCTGACGTTCAACTTCGCCCAGGCCTTCGGGCTCGGCAACATCGCCAGCCCCAAAGCGGTGGCCAACCCCAGCACTCTGGACAAGAGCACGGCCGGGGCCGGCCCGTACATGCTCGACGCCGCCCAGACCGTCAGCGGCGACCACTACACGTTCGTGCCCAACCCGAACTACTGGAACAAGGACCGGCAGCACTGGAAGAAGGTGACGCTGCGGGTCATCGCCAACCCGTCCTCGATGATCCAGTCGATGCGCTCGGGTCAGGTCCAGGCCGCGCTCGGTGACCCGACCACGCTCTCAGCCGCCAAGAGCGCCGGGCTCAACGTCATCGCCCCGCCGCAGGCCATGTCCGGGCTCAACCTGCTCGATCGCAGTGGCACCATCAGCAAGCCAGTTGGCGATGTGCGGGTCCGGCAGGCGCTGAACTACGCCGTCGACCGCAAGGCCATCGCGAAGGCGCTCTACGGCGACGAGGCCCTCGCGTTGAGCCAGTACTCGCTCACCGGGCAAGCCGCGTACGACACGGCGCTGAACGAGCGCTACCCCTACGACGTTGCCAAGGCAAAGCAGCTTCTCGCCGAGGCCGGGTACCCGAACGGGATCACACTCGAGTCGATCGACACGACGGTGGCCGGTCTGAACAAGCTGATGCAGGCGATCTCCGGACAGCTGTCCGCTGCCGGGGTGACGCTGAAGATCACGACGAAGCCGGGCGTCAATGACTACGTCATCGGGATGCTGTCGACCAAGTACCCCACCGCGGTCATGGGTTATGGCCTGGCCAACATGGCAAGCCTGTACGCCGGGTTCATCAACCCCGCCGGACCCTTCAACCCCTTCCACTACAAGGACGCCGAGCTCGACAAGCTGTACGCCCAGTACTACGCAGCCGACGAGGAGCAGGGCGCGGCGCTGCAGAAGCAGATCAACGCCCGCCTGGTCGAGCAGGCCTGGTCGGTCCCTGTGGTCGGGGCACCGCTGAGCTACTACACGACCAAGGGCATCACCGGCCTCGACGCCACCTCTGGGAACTCGGGCGTGCCATGGCTGACCGAGATCAGGCCGGCCGGCTGAGCGCGGACCGGACGGAGATCACCTGATGCTCAGACTCGTCGCACGGCGGCTCCTGTGGTCCGTGCCACTCGTCCTGGCCGCTGCCGCCGTATCCTTCATCGCTGTCGGTCTCCTCCCCGGTGATGCTGCCCGCTCGTTGCTGGGGCAGAACGCCACAGAGGAACAGCTGCAGGAGGCCCGTCACCAGCTCGGCCTGGACCTTCCACTGTGGGAGCAGTACTGGCACTGGCTGACCAACGCCCTGCACGGCGACCTCGGCACTTCACTGATCAGCCGCACCCCGGTGGTCGACGAGCTGAACTCCAGGATCGGTGCCTCCCTCTCGCTGATCATCGGTGCCACGCTCTTGGCCGCTGTGGTCGGGATCGCCCTCGGTGTGCGCGGCGCCCGCCGTGGGCGCATCGGCCGACTGGTCGACACCGTGTCGGTGATCGGGTTGGCCGTGCCGGACTTCTGGCTCGGGCTCATCCTCGTCGTGGTGTTCGCCGTCGAGCTGCAGCTGTTCCCCCCGAACGGCTACGTGGATCCGCTCGAAGACCCGATCGGGTGGGCCAGCTCCCTCGTCCTGCCCGTTATCACCCTTGCGGTTCCGGCCGTCGCGATCATCGCCAAACAGACCCGCGACGCCGTCGCCACGGCGCTGGATCGCCCCTTCGTGCGGACCCTGCGAGCGGCCGGCATCTCCGACCGTTCGATCCTCTTCCGTCACGCACTGCGCAACGCCGCGATCCCGATCCTCACCGTCGTCGGGCTGGTGTTCGTCGGTGCCCTGAGCGGCACGGTCGCAGTGGAGTTCATCTTCGCCATCCCAGGTCTGGGCAGCACCGCCGTGCAGGCCACCGCTGCCCATGACTTCCCCCTCATCCAAGGAGTCGTCGTGTACTTCACCCTCATCGTCATCGTGGTGAACCTCGCCGTGGACCTGGCGTACGGCTACTTCAACCCCAGGGTGCGTCTGACATGACCGAGAACTCAGTCCTCAGCGAGCCAATCGCAGCCCTCGGACCATCGGGGACGGCCGAGATGCCGGGCGCGACCACGGCGCGAGCCCGCTGGGCGCGTTCACTGCTTCGCCAGCCGCGCGGGTTCACCGCAGTGACATACCTGGCCCTGTTGGTCCTCGCGGGGCTGCTCGCCTCGAGCATCGCACCGTTCCCACCGGACCAGCAGAGCCTGTCAGAGGTCCTTCAAGGACCATCAACCACCCACCTGCTCGGCACCGACACCCTTGGGCGGGACGTGCTGAGCCGGTTGCTGTACGGCATCATCCCGTCGCTGCAGAACTCCCTCATCGCGCTTGTCGTGTTCCTCGTCCTCGGCATCCCGGTCGGGATCATCGCCGGGTACAGAGGCGGTAGGTTCGACGCCATCGTGGGGCGTGTGACCGAGCTGATGTTGGCGGTTCCCCCGATCATCCTCGTGCTGGTCGTGCTCGGCGTGTTCTCCTCGAGCCCGTCGGCGGCGATGGTCACCCTCGCGGTCCTGGCCGCGCCTGGTCTGGTGCGGGTCGTCCGAGGGGCGACGCTCGTGGTCCGGGAGGAGCTGTTCGTGACCGCCGCCAAGGTGGCCGGAGTCCGCAACGCCCGCATCATGGCGACCCACATCCTGCGCCGCGTCCTGGGCCCCATCCTCGCGCAGGCGACGGTCTTCGCCGGGGTCACCCTGGGCGTGCAGGCCGCCCTCGCGTTCCTGGGTCTGCTCAGCTCCGACAGTCCCACGTGGGGTGGGATGATCGGCGAGGCCTCGACCGTCATCACCGAGACATCGTGGCTGTTGATTCCTCCGGGCGTGATCCTTGCCGTGACCGTCCTGGCCCTCGGGCTGCTCGGAGACACCATCCGGGACCTCACCTCCGGGGAGGCCACCAACTCCGCGCGGCCCAGCCGCCGATCCCGCAGAGCAGCCGCCGCCCGGCGCGACGCACAGCCTGCGTCCAAAGAAGCCACGGCGCACGAGAGGACGCCCACACTTCGTCCCGGAGAGGTAACCCTCGAGGCGCGGAGCTCGGCGTTGCTCGAAGTGCGGCACCTCGCCGTCACCACTGCTGGGCCGCAGCCGACCACGCTGGTCGACGACGCGACCTTCGTCATCCACCTCGGGGAGGTCGTCGGCGTCGTCGGAGAGTCCGGCTGCGGCAAGAGCGTCACCGCACTGGCCGTGCTGGGTCTGCTGCCGGAGGGCCTCACCGCGTCCGCGGGGGAGGTGATCTTCCAAGGCACTGACCTGGTAGCCGGCGGCCCGGCCGCCTACCGTGCCATTCGCGGCTCGGGCATCGGGTACGTCGCTCAAGACGCGCTGGGAAGCCTCGACCCGACCCACACCATCGGCAGTCAGCTGATGGAGGTCATCGCCGTCCACGATGACACGTCGCACACCCAGCGGCGGACTCGAGCGATCGAGCTGCTCGAGCAGGTGAAGATCCCGGATCCGGAGCGAGTGCTGCGCACCTACCCGCACGAGATCTCCGGCGGCATGGCTCAACGCGTAAACATCGCCATCGCCCTGGCCGGCCGGCCGCAGCTGCTGGTCGCCGACGAACCGACCACCGCACTGGACGTGACCGTGCAGGGCGAGATCCTGCGGTTGCTGCGCGAGCTGCAGCAGAGCACACAGATGGCCGTTCTGCTGATCACCCACGACTGGGGCGTGATCGCCGGGATCGCCGACCGGGCGGTTGTCATGTACGCCGGTGAGGTCGTCGAACGCGCCGACGTGCAGACCCTCTTCACCCACCCCCGGTTCCCTTATACGGCGGCGCTGCTCGCCGCCGAGCCGAGCCTGGCTGCCGAAAGCTCGCGCCTGCCGACCCTGCCGGGCAGGGTCCCGCCACCCGGATCCTGGCCAACCGGATGCCGGTTCGCGAGCCGGTGCACCTTCGCACGTGACCAGTGCACGCGGGCCCCCATCCCCCTCCTGGCCGTATCGGGCCAGTCGGACACCCGCTGCATCCGCATCGAAGAGCTTGTCAGCGAAGGAGCGATGCCGCGATGAGCACCATGGACTCCACCGACGTCACCGCCGTCGACGACACGACCATGCCCGTCCTACAGGTGGCCAACCTTCGGGTCGGGTTCCGCCGCCGCCGCGCCGAGAACACGTTCTGGGCCTTGGACGATGTCAGCCTCACCGTGCCCCAAGGCCGCACCATGGGCCTCATCGGCGAGTCCGGCTCCGGCAAGTCGACCCTCGCCAACGCCGTCCTCGGGCTGGTGCCGGTCCAGTCCGGCACCGTCCAGCTCGACGGCAAGGACATCACCACCCTGTCCGGAGCACCACGCCGGTCCCTCGGCCGGACCCTGCAGGCAGTGTTCCAAGACCCGAACAGCTCTCTGAACCCGTCCTGGACCATCGGGCGCAGCCTGGCCGAACCCATGCGCGCCCAAGGCGTGCCGTCCAAGAGCGAGATCCGGACACGCACCGCCCAGATGCTCGAGGATGTCGGCCTGAGCCCCGATGCGGCCGACCGGCTGCCGGGCCAGTTCTCCGGAGGACAGCGCCAACGCATCTCGATCGCGCGGGCCCTGATGACCTCACCCCGGCTCGTCATCTGCGACGAGTCCGTCAGCGCCCTGGACCTGTCCGTGCAGGCACAGATCCTCAACCTGCTCAGCGACCTGCAGGAGGAGCACGGAGTGAGCTACCTGTTCATCTCCCACGACATGTCCGTCGTGCGGCACGTCTGCCACGACGTCACCGTCCTCTACCGGGGCCAGGTCATGGAGGTCGGGCCCACCCGCCTCGTCACCGCGCAGCCAGCCCACCCTTACACGCACGAGCTGCTGCTCTCCGCGCCCGTGGCCGACCCCACGATCCAACGCGCACGGCAACAGCAGCGCCAGCTCGTCCACGAGGCCAAGCTGCCCCAGCCCGCCCTGCCCGCAGACGTTTCGGGCGGAGCCGGCAGCTGTGCCTTCGTGTCGCGCTGTCCCGTCGCCCGCGACATCTGCAGCCGACAACGGCCCCCGCTGCGGCTGCTGCCGGACGGGCGGTCAGTGGCGTGCCACCGCTACCCCGAATGGCGAAGCGAGGTGCCCGACACGACCCTCCCGGCCCCTTCCGCCACTGGGGGACGCAGCATCCCAGAGGTGGCACCTCCCGATCCCGCGGGGGAGCCTCACGCTGACGGCGATGGTCTGCGCGCCGACCGCGGCGCCGTGTCGTCCGTCCAAGACCAGTTTGCGCCGAGCCGAGCGCCTCAATACCGATCCATGCAGGAGTCGTCATGACCGTCACCAAGTACGAGGGAGACGTCGCCGAAGGTTTCGGGCGCGTCGCCGACGCGTTCGTCGCCAACTTCGATGAGCGCGGCGACACCGGCGCTGCCTGCGCGGTCTACGTCGGCGGGAAGCTACTCGTTGACCTCTGGGCCGGTACCACCAACCGCACGGGAGGCACCGAGCACCCCGACGGCTCTGACGGTGCCCCGTTCACCCACGACACTCGTAGCGTGCTGTTCTCCGTCAGCAAGGGAGTCACCACCGTCTGCCTACTCATGGCGGCCGAAGCAGGCCAGCTCGAGCTCGACTACCCGGTCGCGCACTACTGGCCGGAGTTCGCCGCAAACGGCAAGGACGCCATCACCGTCCGGCAGGTCCTCGCCCACCAGGCCGGGTTGATCGCGCCTACCGAGCCGCTCACCGCGCAACAGGTCCAAGACTGGACGCCCGTCACCCAGGCGCTCGAGAAGCAGGCGCCGCTGTGGGCCCCGGGCACCGCATACGCCTACCACGCCATGACGGTGGGATGGCTCGCCGGGGAGGTGCTGCGCCGGGCCACTGGATCGCGACCGAGCCAGTGGCTACGCGAGAAGATCACCGAGCCACTCGGCCTGCACATGACCTTCGGAGCGCACCTGGACGACCCCGACCTGGCCCTGATCGGAGAGCCCCTACCCGCCGCGCCCGACGCGACGCCCGCCATCGACACCGTCGACGCAGCAATGCTCGACCGGGTGATGGGTCTGGGCGCCTTCGACGGGCTGGATCTGTTCAGCGCCGTGAACCGGGCTGACTGGCTGGAGCCTGAGATCCCCGCCGGGAACCTCGTCACCACCGCCCACGACCTCGCCAAGCTCTACGCCGCAACCGTCAGCGACGTGGACGGGGTGCGGCTGCTGCAGCCTGGCACCGTCCGTGACGCCCGGCTCCCACTCTCGGTCGGCGCACCGTACGTCGGCGTCGACGAGGGCAACCGGTGGGGAACTGGCTTCATGACCGACTCCCTCCGCCGGCGCATGACGGGCGCCGGAAGTTTCGGCCACGACGGCGCCGGTGGTCAGCTGGGGTTCGCCAACCTCGAGCAGCAGCTCTCCTTCGGGTACCAAACCCTCCGCCCCGGCGGTGTACCTGACGACCGCGCCGAAGCGCTCTGCCGGGCCCTCCGCGCCTGCCTGTAACCAACGTTCAACTCCGTAGCGCAGCGTGCGACAGTTCGCGTGCTGCCAGCCCAAACTAAAGGACACACCGCCATGCCTCTCGACCCGTTCCTCGAGCCGCTCGTCGCCAACCTGCCGCCCGTCCCCGAGCAGATCGATGACTTCCCCGCCTTCCGCGCCCAGGACGCCGCAGGCGCCGCTGTGATGGTCGAGCAGTTCACCGAGCCCGGTCCGCCAGTGCGGTCCCGTCGCACCGTGACCATCCCCGTCAACGGCGGGAACATCGACCTCAAGATCTTTTACCCCGAAGGCGACGGGCCGCACCCGGCTCACCTCTACATCCACGGCGGAGGCTGGATCGCGGGCACCATCCACACCCCGTACATCGACATCACCTGCCAGGAACGCTGCGCCGGCGCGGACTGCGTCGTGGTGACCGTCGAGTACCGCAAAGCCCCGGAACACCAGTTCCCCACCGGGCTCAACGACTGCCACGCGGCGCTCATGTGGATGTTCGATCACGCCGACGAGCTCGGGATCCAGGTCGATCGGGTCAGCGTCGGTGGCGGATCCGCTGGCGCCAACCTCGCGGCCGCCCTGTGCCTCAAACTGCGAGACGAAAACGGACCCAAGCTGGCCCTACAACTGCTCGAGGTCCCTGCCCTCGACCTCACCCTCGCCAGCCCATCGATGCACAGGAACGCCACCGGATACGGCCTCGACCTGACCACCATCGAACAACTGCTGCCGTACTACCTGCCAGCCCCCGAGGACGCCACCCAACCCTACGCCTCGCCGCTTCTGGCCAGCGACCTATCCGGTCTGCCGCCGGCGTACATCATGTCCGCCGAGTACGACCCGCTCTGCGATGACGGCCAGCGGTACGCCGACCGCCTCAACGCGGCCGGGGTCAACGCGACGTACTCGCTGCAGGAAGGGCACATCCACGTCTCGTCCGCGCTCACAAAGGTGATGCCTTCCGCCCGCGACTGGCGCACCGAGATGATCGCCGCACTCAACAAAGCCAACGTCGGTTTGTCCCAGTAGTGCAGCGGTGATCAGACGCCCCAGGCGGTCATGCCTCTGCCGAGTCAGTGCGTGCCTGGGGCCCAGGTGTGGGGGTCGGGTTTTCTTCGCTCTTGCTGAGCTGGCGCCGTGCGTCTAAGGAAACGCCGAGGAGGGGGTCGAGCTGCCGCGGGGAGAGTCGAAGGGGGAATCCGACGACGTCGGCGATTACGTCCGAAAACAGTTCGATCTCGCCGAGCAGCTGATTGTCGACGAGCTCCCCACCGCACTCGGGTGGGAAACGCAGGTACCGGATTTGTCCGTAGGGCGGGCAACCACAGGACCATCGACGCGGCAAAGCCGACCCACCACATCAGAAGTTGGTCACGAGAACATCCTCTATTGCCGCAGACCGGTAGATCGATGGGCCAGCCGCGCGTCCGTGCATGGGCTACTTCGCGGGCCTGAACTCCCCGCGCGGCGGCTCCTCTTCGACCGGCGACATGCCGGGGAGGATCCCCACCTCGGCGAGTTCTTCGACGGTGAGGCTGGCCCAGCCATCTGGCGACGACAGCCGTTCAAGCATTCCCGGCGTCACGAAGACGGTCTTCCCCGCGACCTCGTATGGCAACTTGTCATCGGTCGGCACCCGACGAACGTACCTCGCCGCAGGTCCTCGGGGTGTCTCTGCGAGACGTCCGGTCATGCCGCCTTGAAGGCGCCTACGCTCGCCCCCTTCATGGCGCGTTTACGGCCAACACCTTGCCGCCCCAGGGAGCGGGCTCATGAAGTTTGCCTTGCTTGCCCGGTCACAGCGCTTCTGCGGGATCAACGTCTGGTCTAGCTCGGTGGAGTCGCACGGCGTGCCGGAGCACGCCCGCGGCGGCGGACGCGTCTGCCTCTACCTCGACGACGAACGGCTCGACGACCGTCACCCTCGTGGGTTCGGCTGAGCCCCAAGCGAAGGTGCGCTGGAACGTCTCCCCAGTGGGGTGCAACAAGGGGGCCAGGGATCTGCCGACGGTCCTGGACAGCGAGGTCGTCGACCCGGCCGTGGCCGGCTGGCCCTCATCGTCCACGACACCAGGGAAGGCCAGTACCAATCCCGTCGGTGACGCCCCGTCGCCAGTGAACCCGATCGCGAGCATGTCAAGCGTCCGCCTGGCCTTGACCTTCCACCAGACTCGTTGACCCGGCGTCCTCGGATAGGTGCTGACAGCATCCTTGATGACGAGACCTTCAATGCCACCAGCCGTCAGTGTGCCGAACCACTCACGCGCCAGGAGCAGGTCGTCCGTCTGCTGGCACACCACGATGGGCGAGGCAATGCCGCCCAACGCATGCTCGAGCACAGCACGCCGCTCCCGCAACGGACGGCCCCGCAGATCCTCTCCCCCGGCAGCGAGGACGTCGAAGACAACCAGCTGCGCCGGCCGCCGCGCAGCGACGGCGCGGATCCGCCGACCGGCTGTCATCCGAGTCTGGAGCCCCTCGAAGTCGAGACGACCGGCAACCGGGTCCCACGCGATCACCTCTCCGTCCAGGACCAGGTCCTCGGGCAGTCGCGCAGCCAGGACAGGCGCGAGGTCCGGGAACAGGGGCGTGAGGTTGGTGCCGTTGCGGCTATAGATGCGACCTCCCCCAACCAGAGCGCGATAGCCGTCCCACTTCGGCTCCCACACCAGATTCTGAGCCCCCTGCGGTGTGAGGTCATCAACGGGGCGGGCCAACGCGACCGGTGCACGCAGCGACACGACAGGCATGTCATCCAGCCTGCCCCATGCCGCCCGGCGCCCGGCCGCAATTCGTGTGACGCCAACAGGCCGCCCTTCCAAGTCCATCCGTGACAGCGATGGTGTCAGTCGCCTGGGCTGACACCGGCGTGGAACTGCGCCTTTCGGCTCGCCGATTACGTCAGCCGAGGGCGCACCTTCGATCGTGCCCCCGGCGGCACCTATGCGATTCATGACCGACGCATCACGGCCCTTGCCCGCGAGCGACTCCGCTGCGCTCGGCGCCCTGGCGACGGCTCTTGGTGTGAGCGGGCTGCTGTGGCTGGCCGCCACCTTCCAAGCGTGGTTCCACAGCAGCCCGGCTCCGAAGTTCTCCGGCGGTCGAGTCCTATCTGTTCTGCTGCACCCTGATCAACCAGCCGCCGCGTGGGGCCATAGCGGTGGTTCCACGCCAGAGTTCTGGTGCCTGGCGTTCGCGCTCGGTTTGTCTGCTGGAGGCGTGGCCTACGCCATCCATCGCGGCTGCCGGGCACGAACTCAGCGGGTGGCGTGGCACCACCGCGCCGGCATGGCCACCCGCTCGGACATCGCTCGTGCCGCGGGAGCAGGTCGGCTCAAAGGTCGCATCCAGACGCTCCGGCCGTCGACCACCGCGGCATCAGTCCATGACGTCGCGCACGCGGTCGGGCTCAGCACTGGCATCAAGTGCTTCATCACGGTCGAGGACTCCACCGTCGTCTTGGGGCCGCCGCGCTCCGGCAAGGGCCTGCATCTCGTCATCCCAGCCATCCTCGACGCACCCGGGGCAGTGGTAACGACGAGCACCCGTCCCGACAACATCACAGCGACACTGCGCGCCCGGCAATCTGCTGGCCCAGTGGCCGTTTTCGATCCGCAAGGCCTCGCACCCGGGGTGCCTTCGACAGCTCGATGGTCACCGATCCGCGGCTGTGAGGACCCGCACGTCGCGATGATCCGCGCCAAGGCGCTCACCAAAGGCGCGGCTTCCGGCACCACAGACGCGAACTTCTGGCAGTCCTCCGCCGAGCAGGCTGTGCGCGCACTTCTTCACGCCGCTGCCCTTGGCCATTGCGACGCGGGGGATCTCTACCGGTGGTCGCTGTCCGCGGTCCATGCCCGCGAAGCGGTCATGATCCTCAGCACGAGCCCACACGCGGCGCAGGCGTGGCACCAAGGGCTCGACTCCATCATCAGCGCCGACCCCAGGCAGCGCGACTCCGTCTGGGCCATGGTCTCGATCGCCTTCGCCGCCCTCGCCGACCCTCGCGTCCTCGATGCCGTCTCCCCCGCCGAGGGCGAGCAGCTCGACCCAGCGCACGTCCTGGCCAACAACGGCACCGTCTACCTGCTCGGCACCTCGACCGGCGCCGCCGCGACAGCGGGTCTGGTCGGGGCGTTCCTCGAGGACGTCCTCGAGGTCGCCCGGCGCAAGGCCGCCGGCTCCCCCGGCTCACGCCTCGACCCTCCCCTGTCGATGATCCTCGACGAGGCCGCGAACTACCCACTCCCCTCGCTTGCCTCGCTCATGTCCGACGGCGGCGGCTCCGGCATCGCCACGACCGTCGTGCTCCAGTCCCTGGCGCAAGCCAGAGCCGTGTGGGGCGAGCACGCGGCGTCGGCCATCTGGGACGCCGCCATCGTCAAGCTCATCCTCGGCGGCGGGTCCAACGCCCGCGACCTAGACGACCTGTCCAAGCTCATCGGCACCCGACCCAAAGACGTCACCAGCCGCAGCACCGGCCATGACGGGCGACACTCGACCTCGACGTCCACGAGCGAGGTGCCGATTCTGACGCCGGCCGAGCTGCGGACCCTGCCTTTCGGGTCGGCTGTGCTCCTCATGCGCTCGGCGCCACCGATCGCGCTCACCATGAGCCCCTGGACCAAGCGCAAGGATGCCAAGAGCCTCACTGCCGCGCGCCAGGATCTCGAGCAGAGGATTCGCGGTGCGAGCCTCGTCAGTCCCTGACCCCACCGCCCGACGGACCCGACGGACCCGGCGGGCGCGCCGGGCTGCCTACGACGCGTACCTCAACTCGCGCGCGTGGAGCGACAAGCGCAAGCAGTGGTATGCCGCCTGGCTGACCGCCGCCGGCGTGGAGCCTGCGTGCCTGGTGTGCGGCCGACGCTGGACCCTGAAGGCCGGGCACCTGCACCACGTCACCTACGCGCGTCTGGGCATCGAGCCGGTCGAGGACCTGGTGCCCCTGTGCCGTCGGGACCACCAGAGGCTGCATGCCCTCATCGACGCGCACCCGACGTGGAGGCGCTCAGACCGCAGGACGGCAACGGCTGCGATCATCGCCTCCCTGCGGCAAGCCCCTGACGCTCGCGCCGACGACAACCCACCCGCCCGCACAGTCCTGCTCCGTGACGACCGACGAAGCGCTGGACTTCGGTGAGGATCCGTTCGAGCGGACCTTCGGCCAGCTCCGCGGACCCGTGCACTGGCCCTCCCTCACCGAGCACGAAACCCGTGACCGGATGCAGGAGCTCGACGAGTGGGTGCGTCACCTGGTGCGCCGCTTCGCTGTCGAGCCACGCATCATCCCTCCGTGCTGGGCGCAACACGGCGCGCTCGTGGAGATCCTCTCCGCGCTCCGCGACCACGAGCGCGCCGACTACGCCGACACCGCCTCCCCTACCGCCGCCATGGACTTCGTCCGCGCCCTCCACGACGCGCAGGTCTTCCTCTCCGAGCACGTAGCCAAGACCCAGTGCTCGGTCGCCGGTCACCGCGACGATCGCATCGCACCATGGCCCAGCACGAAAGTCTCTGCGCCACAGTCCGATTGAGCGGACACATGGTGTCCCCCGCGGACTGTCCTCCTTCCAGACGCGCGGGAAGGCCCCGCGCACTGGAGGGCCGCCATGTCAGCCAACGCGCACCCCACGCCAAGGATCGAGCCCACGTCGGACGCCACCGTCGACCAGCTCCTGGCCCTGGCCCGCAACGCGAGCCGCAACGTCGAGGAGCACGACCCGATCGACTACTGGTACCGCCTCGGCCAGCGCAACGCCTACGCCCACACCATCGGGCAGCTACTCGCCCCGGTCGCCGGGCACGACCCGTTCGCCATCGCCGAACGCATCACGACCGCACTCGACGCCGGCACCAGCGAGATCACGGACCTTCGGGCGGCGGCATACGCCCACGGGGTTGCGGCGCCACCCCCGAAGCCGGCCATCCAGTGGGTCGGGCCGAAGGCGTTCGACTCCCAGCACCGCAACATCCGCGGCATCGACCGCGACTACGGCATGCGCTGGGGGCCGCGCAGCAACCAGCGGATCTCCTTGCGGCTCGACGGCGACACGGCCACCCACGGCCTGCTCTACGCCTACGACCCGACGTGGCAGGAGTATGCCGTCCTCTCCCCCACCGCGTCCCGCGCCGCCGTCGACCGCGCCTTCGCGCACGCCACGGACACCGACATCCACATGTCCATCGAGTCCTTCGCCCAGCTCGTCGCCAGCTACGGCGCCGCCCTGGACTCCGCCGACCAGGACGCCCGCCACGTCGTCGAGGCGCAGCTGTGAACGTCCAACGACGCCCCGTCGACGTCGAGGAGATCCGCGCCCGCCACCCACTCCCTGATGTGGTCGCGGCAGCCGGGATCGAGCTGCACCAACGCGGGCACGGCTACGTCGGCTGCTGCCCCTTCCACGACGACACGACGCCATCGTTCTCGGTCGACGGCATCCCAGACCGGTTCCACTGCTTCGGATGCGGCGCCAGCGGCGACGTCATCGACTTCGTCCGCCGCACCCGCAGCCTGGGCTTCCTCGAAGCCGTGGCCGAGCTCGACGGCGACCAGTCCCGTGAGCGGTCGCTGTCCGTAGTCCGACCTCGACCCCACCTCCGAGCCGTCCCCCAGCCGGCCACGGCCGACATCCCCACTAGCCGCGCCTTCGAGATCAACCAGCTGGCCTGGGAACACTTCGCCACCCCCGTCGGCGCCGGCTTCGCCACGCACTACCTGCATCACCGCCGCGGCATCGACCTCGAACCGCTCACCCGCACGTTCGGGGGACAGAACTTCGTCGGCCACGCCACGCACGGCTGGTCATCACTGACCGACCACCTCCGTTCACAGGGCGTCGACGACGACGAGCTCCTCGGCATGGACCTCGCCATGCGCACCCGCGGCGGACGCCTCATCGACACCTACCGCAACCGACTCATCATCCCGGTCACGAACGACGGCAACCAGATCCGCGGCTTCATCGGCCGGGACATCAGTAGCCACCCCGCCGCCCCCAAGTACCGCAACCCGACGCACACGCCCGTGTTCGACAAGTCCCAGGTCCTCTACCGACCGACCCACCACCCACTCTCCCCCGACGGCCAGGTGCTCGTCGTCGAAGGAGCGCTCGACGCCCTCGCCGTGGCGACCGCTGCCGCCGCCGTCGAGGCGTCATCGCGCGTCGCAGTCTGCTCCACCAACGGAGTGGCGGTGTCGCCCACCCACGTGGAGCAGGTCCTGGCGATGACCCGCAGGCCGCCGAGGATCGCCTTCGACGGCGACCCGGCCGGGCAGCAAGGCACGACTCGTTGGCTCGACGCCGCCTGCATCGAACGGCGCGCCCCCGTGCTGGTCTGCCGACTCCCGTCCGGGTCCGATCCTGCCGACTGGCTGGCCGCCCGAGGCCCGAACGGACTGGGCGACCTCTTCGCTCGCCCCAGCAACGCCCACGATCGGGAGGTCCCCAGCACGGTCGTCCCTGGGCGACAGCTGGTCCAGCTGCTGCTCGATCGCGTCGACGACCCCATCCGGGATGCCGTGGACACGATCGCTGCGCTCGCTGCCCAACTGCCACCGACCGAGCGCGCCCAGCTCCTGCGCGACTCGACGTCAGAGATGACCCGCCACGGCTGGAACCCGCGCGACGCCTACGCCAAAGCCCTCGAGGACGCGATGCGCCGGCCGCCAACAACTACCCGCGCTACCCCACTTATCCCCGCCACCCCATCCCTGATCTGAACCGGGAGCGTCGAACCGCATGCCATCCATGACACTCCTCGAGACCGCCGCCGCCGAGCTGCAAGCGGCCTCCGACCTCGCCGCGGACCGCGCTCAGGGGAACCCGCTCGACCCGTGGTCAGCCATGGCCGGGACGATCCGGCTCATCGCCTCGGGCCTCGACCCCATGCCACCGACTGCGAACGTTCCCCTGCGGGACCTGCACGCCCACCTGACGTCAGCATGCGAGGCGCTTGACCAGCTGACTGCCGAAGAGTCGCCCAGCGACCTGGCGTTCTGGCGAGCCCACGTCCTCGACCTCGCGGAGAACGCGCGAGACCTTGATGGGCGCCCGCACAGCACCGTCAAGGCGCGTCACCGATGACGACAACCGCCACCGACCTGCTCGAGAGAGCCCGTCTGACACTCGCCGACCTCGAACGATCCCGTCAGCCAGTGTCCAGGCAGCAGTGGGAATCGTTCGACCAGAGCATCTACAGGCTGCTGCACGAGCTCGTGAGCGCACGCGTCGGATGGTCACCCGCCGACGCCCACACCGTCGCGCTGCACCGGACGTTCCGCGACTATCCCCAGCCGCTCCAACCCGTCGGCGACCAACCCGACTACACGCCACGCGAGGCGGCCCGGTTCCTCGGGATCAGCGAAGCCGCAGCGAGGAAGAGCATCCGGGCCGGCGCACTGCTGGCAGCCCCCACGGACACCGGCTACCGCGTCCCTAGAAGCGAGCTCACGCTCAACGGGCCCATCCACCCCTCACCGAGCGACGACGACCACCCACTCGCGCGACTCGCGTGCACAGTCGGCGCCCTCACCGACCTCCTCATCCTCAACAGGATGGACCCCGCCGTTCCTGAGCTGCAGGCGGCGTCGGCGGCGACGATCGCGAAGGAGTGCCTCGATGTTGCCACCGCTGCTGCAACCCAAGTCCTGAGCATGTGCGACCCTGCCATCGCCGACCGGCCCCTGGCCATCGCGCGGTACGCGTCGCCCTTGGTCCAGCGGCTCCCGAACGGCGCACCCTTGAGTGGGCTACAGAACGTCGCCGCCCCCTCCCCCGCCCGCCAGCTTCTCACCGAGGCGGAGGTGCTCGATCTCGCGATCCACCAGTGGGCGCGGGCCGTCCGCGCGGAGCTCCGTGCTCGCGTCCCGAGCGTCGAAGTACTCAGAGACGTCAACAGGCAGGGCGTGCATCTCTACGCCGCGCTGGACGCCGTCCTGAAGGCCACGACGCCGGCGTGTGCCACATCAGACGTTCGTGAACGCCTCCGGCGATCGGCGCTGGCCCTCCAGGGTGCGGCCAAGGCATGGTCCCAGACCACCACAGGCGCACCGCCCTCGCATGACTACGTCGACGCGTCACGCCGCCTCTACTCGAGTCTGGCGTCTATCACCGGACCGGCTCATCAAACGTCTCCGGATGCCGAAGCCACCTACCAAGCTCTGCTGCGCGGCGCGAGCGTCCTGGCGAGTGTGACACCCACCGCCACGCCGTGGGCAAGCCGTTTACTCGACTCCAAAGCTCTCTTCGTCCACGCGCGACACGCGAACGCGGACGCCCGACGCCTGACTGCCGCCCTCGCAGGACGCATGGTCACCGCCGGGATCTGCGACGTTCCGGACCTTCCAAGCGCCCTCTGGGAAGCCCAAGCAGCCGCCACTCAGGTCGCGCGAGCACTCCCACCCACCGTTCGGCAGGAACCGCTGACGGCAGACGTGGTCTGCATTGCAGACCCGTGAACTGAGCTGCCCGACATCACACCGCATTTGTCGTACGGAAGCCCCAGCGACCATCACTCTCGCGAAGGGCGCCCATCCCGCCCACAGTGTGCGCCACCTTCCGCCCACTGAGGGCGCCCCTTCCGCCCACTATGACGCACCACCTGTGATGAGCGAGCCCGCCCTTGCTCTTGCCGTTTGTCGATCCCGGTCATCCTGGTTATGGGGGTGATCCGTCTGCTCATCCTGATGATCCGCGCGGACCTGCCGATCGTCGTCCTTGCCTGCGCACGCGGGGATCACGCCGGTGTCAGCCGTGGGTGAGACCTTGGTGTAGTGACAACATCGCAACGACTGCCGCGCTGGATGGACCGTCCCGAGACCAGCACGGCCCTCCAAGAAGTCCATGAAGCGGTCCTTGAGATGCCCAACGGCCGACGAGTGACACTGGTTGCCGCGAGCCGGGAAGCGATCATTGCCACGGCCGCCCAGATGGATGCCCTTGCGGGCCAATTGCGCCCGGTCTCGCCGGGGGAAGAGCCGGTTCCTGACATCACGCCAGCCGTGGTCGATCATGCCGTAGAAGAAATTGAGAACGCGCTGCGCGGCCATGACGCGTTCGACGTGATGAGCATGCTGCACCGATATATGGTGCCCGCCGATTTCGCCCTATGGTCTGAGAGCGGCTCGAGCCTTCTTGACTCTTGGGCCGCGGCGGAGGTCGTGGCTCTGTGCCTGCTCGGCATGGGTTTGCCGACGCGGGACCCAGCTCTAGGCGTACCAACCGCACAGATCATCCCTGACCTGTTGAGCAGTGCAGCCGTTGTCGTCCAGCTGGCAACGATCAGCGGTGTCGTCCGCTACAGCCAACTCGGCGCAAGCGGGGTCGCCGCGGAGGCTATGACCGCGATGGCCTTCCGCTTGGCCAGCCACGAGACGTCGGTTCGGGGACGACAACACCAGTCAGTCGCGACGGCTCTCAATGAAGTGGTCCTGCGGACTCCCCAAACGGCAAGCACTTTCTCAGACGAGCTGGGCTTCACCTACGAGGACGTTTTGGCTACGCGGGACGCCCTGATCGACACCATCGCCCACCGCACGGAGCAGGCGTACGCCACAGTCGCTCGGGCAGCCCAAGCCGGCGGTCCCCCGGATGCGGTCGCAGCCGCGGCAGTTCGAGCGCTTTTTCAGGCGCCGTCGGAGCTGCAGCAAGTATCGGTTCAGGAGGTCAGCGACCGGTCGGGCCGGGAGCCGGTGGTCGTGAAGAAGGTGCTTGACCGTTTCAGCATCGGCTCGGACGGGCGAACAGCGATCGACCTTGTGCGCGCCTTCGTGGACGGTCGCAATCCCATGGCGGGGATCGCAGTGCTCAACGACCCCAGCCGGGGATACCTCCCACTTCCGGGGGCGCTGGCTGTCGATGAAATCCGGCGGGTCTGCGAGGCTCCGATCAAGCAGACCTCATCTTGGACTCGGTACGGTCGCGCTCGCGACAAGGCCGTCGAGAACCTGGTCGCAGATACGCTGGAGATGCTTCTAGCCAAGAGGGCCGTTATCCATCGCAATCTGCGCTACCGAGACAACAGCGGTCCGCAAGATCTATCTCCCGCGTCGACAAACCATCGGGATGCCCCGCTGACCGAGGCGGACTGCCTGTTGGTCATGGACGGCGTCGCCCTGTGCGTTGAGGTGAAGGCTGGTGATTTGCGTCCGCGGACGCGCCAGGGCGGCGTTTCCCAACTCGGTGGGGACCTCGACAAGACCATCAAGGACGCCGCAGCCCAAGCAGACCGACTCCGTTCCCTGCTCACGGCCCATCACGGGTTGTGGCGCGACACCGGCCAGTGGTTGGACTTGGACGACGTCCAAGAAATCCACTCAGTCGTCGTCTGCCTCGACGACCTCGGACCCCTCGCTCTCTCAACATCGGAACTGGTCAGAGCCGGTGTTCTGCCCCAAGCCCATCTTCCCTGGGTTGTCAGTGTCCACGACCTGCTGGTGACCCAACACGTGCTGGACCGGCCTGAGCACTTCCTGACCTATCTGCGACGCCGTACTAACCGCGATGCGGCCCTGTGGATCACCGGTTCCGATGAGCTCGACATCCTCATGTGGTTCGTCTGCGGAGGTTTCTACTTCGTGCCCGACCCGGACCGAATCCACGCCCAACATCCCGGCTCCCGACCTCCGACAGCCCGCATGCGCAAGGAGTACCGCAACCAAGGCCGCACCATCGTGGGAACGATGACCGACCCCCTAGATGCGCATTACTACTACTTGGACGGGTCATCCAGTGAACCCGCCGATTGCCCAAGACGGGCCGCGCCGCCGGAATGCCTGCGGAAAGTCACCGAAGCCATGGCTAACGTCGGAGCGCCCGGGTGGTGGCGCGTCGGGTCAGACCTGGACGGGCACTCGACCGCATCCCAGGACCAGATGGCCGCCAACATCGAAGCCACGCTGGCCAGTAGCAGAGCCGACGGTGGCTTTCACACATTCACGACTGGCGGCACGGATGACACCGGACGTTGGATTTACATCTTCGCGACCGGACCAGACACGTCGGACAACCGAGAGCACCTGGATCAGTACCTCAGGGCCAAGAAGCACCAAGACCATGCCGACCGAGCACTTGGCGTTCACCTCAGCGAGAACGGATTCCCGGTACGAACCCTATGGCTAGCGCACCCGCCTGAAGCCGACCCGGAAGTGGACGCTCTCGCGCGTGCGATGCGCCTCATCCCTCCCGATCGTGCCCCCACAGCCATTCCACCGAAGGCCAAACCGAAGCGGCGAAGGAAGCGCGACCGCCGCTGACAGCAGTCGCCGACGGATCGGAGTCCGTCCGATCATGCCTCGATGAGCGCGTTGACAACCTGCGTCACATCGCCGCGAATTCGCTAAGACGGCCAGGTCGACGTTGACCTGTCCACATCAGGATTCGTGGCACTGGGCTGCCAGGCACGAGCGACGTCCGCCAAACGCTTCCTGGCCGCTCGGAGTCGCCCTCTCGGCTCGCCGACCTTGTCCAAATTCAGCGGAGGCCGCAGCTGGCGCACCACTTCCGTCTCGATGACGTCGAGACTCTCTCCCTCGAGCTTGACCCACGTAGCCAGCGAGAGTTGTTGTTGCATCCAGTCGCTCAACCGCGCCTCACCGGGCGGCTCGAGGGCGAAGTTGGCGCTGCGATCCGGCTTGGCGACGTTGCGCGGTATGGGAACCAGCGCGAGCTCTCCGGCCAGCAAGGCGGCGAGGCTGCGCCGAACGGTAGACGAACCGGTCTTCCCCGCGGCGAAGTGGGTGCGGATATCGCGCCCATTGAGGCTTCTCTCCGCCTTGCCGACATAGAGCGGCTGACCGTCGAACGCAGGAGCGAGGTCGAGCGACGACCAAGCTAGTCCGTCGCCGTAGAACGCGTATAGACCGGCCTCATCCGGCACGACCCCAACGGCGACGTTGTAGCCGTGTCGTGCCCCGGCCAACGATCCAAGCGCTGCGGCAATAACCGCGTCATTAGTCACCCTTCATCCTGTCGCAAGCCGGACTCAGACGCGCGTGCCTGCCTCAGGCGCACGCGCGCCCAGGCGAGTCACTCCGCCGCGTAGACCTAGTTGGGAGGCAGCGTGGGCCCGCCCCGGCAAGGCGAGGCATGAGCACCTGCGCGGCCGACTCGGGGTGGCACCCGGCGGATAATGACCCGCAGAGCCAGTAGGTCGCACAATCGATCCTGAGAGGAGTCGATCGTGGAGCAGCACGAGCTCATGACGACCGAGGAAGTGGCTCGCCACTTCCGGGTGGACCCGTCGACCGTCCGACGGTGGCGTCTCGACGGGGTTGGGCCACGCTTCGTCAAGATCGGCCACGTCTACCGCTACCCCCGTGGCTCACTCCACGAGTGGATCTCCATCCGTTGTGGCGACCGGGTGGTCACGTGAAGGCGCCTAAACGGCCGCCTATCGGCGCCCAATTGGGAATCGAGACCTGGACCCGGGTCGGCGTCCGCAAGTCCTCCTACGGGGCGCGTGTGCGGTGGACCCACCCCACCTCGCACCACCGGGAGCAGGTGAAGGCCTCGTTCAGCGCGCCTGAGGCGCGAGCGGGGTGGATCGCAGACCTCGAGCGAGCGGCAAAGACCGGCGTCGACGCTGGGCAGACGCTCAGCACGTACGTGGATTCCCTAGGGGACCGCTGGGCGCGCACCATCGACCGGACCTCTACCTATGACCCCTACGCCGCGGGGCTGAGCCGACGGGTCAGACCGACTCTGGGCCACCTACCGGTGGGCATGCTGACGGCTGGGTTGATCGACCGCGCCATCGACCAGTGGGAGACGGAGTACGGCGCGTCCACGGTGAAGAACACCGTGGCCGCGCTTGTCTTGGTCCTGGACGAAGCCGTGAGAGATGGCCTCCTCGTGCGAAACCCTGCCAAGGACCGGGCCCGGCGGGCCCGGGCAGGTCGAGCGCACGGCCACGAGAGCGACGTCAACCCTCGCGAGCTCGCCCTTCCGGACGTGGCGACTCTCAACCAGCTGGTTGCAGCCGTGGTTCACGAGGGGGGCCACCGATGTTGGGGCGACATGGTCACGTTGCTCGCGACCACCGGCATGCGGTTCAGCGAGGTATCCGGGCTCCAGGTGCGCGACATCGACCTGACAACTGGCTTGATCCAGGTCAGGCGTCAGACCTATCCCGGTCGCGGCGGCCTCGTGACGAAGGCGACCAAGGGCCGTCGCCGTCGCCGGGTCCCGATCATCGCGCCGGTGAGACCCACGTTGGAGCGACTCACGGTGGGCCGTGAGCCCCTGGCCCGATTGGTCACCGGCCCGCGCGGTGGCGTCATCACGACAGCCACGCTTCGCGATGCAACCAACTGGGACCAGGTGGTGACCCAGCTGGGACTCGACGGGCTCGTGCGCCACGGACTCCGTCACACGGCCCTGACCTGGATGGCTGACAGCGGCGTCCCGCTCTACGTCTTGCAGCGCGTCGCGGGGCATCAGGACCCCGCGGTGACCGGCCGATACCTGCACCCCGACTCAGAGGCGCTGATCCAGGCGGGGACGGCGTTCTCGACGTGGTGGGCCCAAACTGGGCCCACAGAGCAGGTTCCGCCTGGCGTGGCCGAGGGTGGACGCCAAGACGAAAGCGGGGCCTGACCTGCGTGAACAGGTCAGGCCCCAATCGGTCGGGCTGACAGGATTTGAACCTGCGACCCCTTGACGTTGAGCAGGCAGGCGGTCCTGTCTTGCTGCTCTTCGCGGAAAATGGTGCTGACCTGCGAAGACGCTTCCTGGCCGGCTCGCGCGGCTTTGCTCGCCGGGGCTCGGATCTGCGCCGTTCTGACGGGGTTTCCGACTAGTAAGCGTCCACCTCCGATCGGACAGGACCCGCGGTCGCCGCCCGTCGCTTTCTCAACGTGCGCCGGTCGTTTGGGATGACCGTCCTTCCTCAGCTTCGCAGGGCGACGGTCAGCAGCACAGCCGAGTCCTCGACCGCTTCAAGGGCGTGCCGGGAGTCGGGAACGATCATCAGATCCCCGGGTGATCCATTCCAGCTGTCGTCGCCCGCGATGAGGGTGACGCGGCCGTGCAAGACCTGGACCGTCGCCTCGCCCGGATTCTCGTGTTCGTCCAATCTCGAGCCGGCACGGAGGGCGATCAAGGTCTGGCGCATGACATGCTCGTGTCCGCCGTAGATCGTGTGAGCGCTGCGGCCGCTGGATTGGCTCGATGCCGTCTCCAGGTGATGCCGGACAAGTGCCGTCAGTGACTCCTTCTGCATGGGGTTCTCCTCGTAGGCGCGTTGAGGGAGGCGACCGTTCGTCTTCACTATGGCGCGGTCGCCCGCGCGTGGACGTCCTCGTCACTGCAGAAGCCAGAATGCCTGCGGTTCAGACACAGCAGACCTAGAAGACTGCCATCGGCGTCGACAACCGCCATCCGCCGTAGGTCCCGACTGATCATGAGTAGTCGTGCCTGTTCCGCGGACAGGTCGCTGCTCACGGTGCGGCCCTCGATCACGGCATACGTCAGTGACAAGGCCATGTCATCCGCATGATCTGGCATGTCACCACTGGTCAGAGTGCCGCGCAGCCGCCCGTGGTCAGTCAGCAGGAGCATGTGGACGTGGTCGTCGCGCAACGCGGCTCGCGCGTCCCGCACACGCGTGTCGATGGGCATCAGCTTGGGCAGTCGCACCACCACGTCGACGACGCACAGATTCGCCAACTCGTCGGGAATCCGGAGATGCTCGCTTGTCACGTGATCCCCGCACGGGGTTGTGAAGCTCGAAGTCGGCGATGCGATGGTGGCGTGCCTCCGGTCAGATGCATCTGATCGATCGTTGCGCCTGTGTTGGAGGTCATCGTGCGATGGCGATGAGTCCGCCAAGTCCAACGAGGTACAGCACGCACACGCTCAGCGAATCGACGCCCATGCCAAGGACGCGCCGTTGCGGCCGGAAGATGAGTCCTACCGCGTAGACGAGGGTGAGCAAGGCGGCGAGTGAGGTGAGGTAGATGTCGCTGGCGTGTGCGCGCGGCAGGATCGCGGCGCCGGAGATGACGGTTGCGACGAGGAAGAGCACGGGCAGGAAGGCGTTGCCGCCGAAGATGTCACTGATCGCGAGGTTGTCGTCGCCCTGACGGACCGCCTGAAGGCCGGTGGAGATCTCGGGCAGTGAGGTCGCCAGGGCCAGCACAGTGGCTCCGAAAAGGACGCCGGTGAGCCCGATCTGTGAGGACGCCGCCTCGCCCGACTTCTCGAGTGTCACGCCGGCGACCAACGTGGCCACGGCTGCTGCTGCGAACAGGGCAACGGTACGGCGGGTGGACGGGTGATGGGGATCTGGTCCCTTCTCCGATCCTGAGGCTTCCGCCGCCTGTGAGTGGTTTCGGTGACGTGTGCGATGCCCTCGCGGGTGCGGGGTCGCATCAGGCGCTTCTCCCCCCTGGTGCCAAGGCAGGCCACGGCCGGCGCGCTGGACAAGGAACAGCCCGATCACCCACAAGATGGCGATCAGGATCACGTCCGGCGTCAACCGGGCGACCACGAGGTTGGATGGCAGCTGGCTGCCCGCGACGACGACCGTGAGCACGGCCACGACGACGAGGGCCTCGAGCACGAGCGTGAGCGAGGCCGCCCGGTAGGTGAGCGGTTTCGCGTCCGGCGCGTGCTTCCCGAACATGTCCAACACCGCAATCACCACCGTCTGGATGGCGATCCCACCCAAGATGTTGCCGACGGCGATGTCCACGTTCCCCGCCAACGCCGCGCTGACCGTGATCGCGACTTCGGGCAGGTTCGTGGCCACTGCGAGCACGATGAGCCCTCCGAACGCACTGCCGAGATGCAGTCGTGTATCGAGGGTGTCGGTGGTCTCCGAAAGGAGAATGCCGGCGCCCCAGATGACGCCGGCTGACGCCACGAAGATCGTGAACAAGAGCCACATCGGCAACGAATCCATCGTTGACATCTCCTCAAAGTCTCATACGGGGTGAGCAGGAATCAGTCCTTAGCCCGGCAGCCCTCAAACCTCATGCACGGACCACTCCTGCTCTGTGGTCTCCCGTGCCGCCTGACTGAAGTCGGTCAGTGCCTGCACCGCTGCCTCGACGGTTCGCCGGGGCATGGTGGACAAGACGCGCCCGACCTCACGCTGTCGGTAGGCATTCACCTCTCTCAGGAGCTTCGCTCCGGAAGACGTGAGGTGGACGTGGACGGCTCGACCGTCCGTGCTCGACCGTTGGCGGGCGATCAGCCCGAGTCGCTGGAGCCGGTCACTGAGCCGACTCGCATTCGACTGGTCGATGCCCAACTGGTCGGCCAACTGGCTGATCCCCTGTGGCCCGTCTGCCGCCAACACCACCATCACGCGGTGCTGGGGAAGCGTGATTTCGGCGGATCCGGCGTTGATCGAACGGATGGCGATGCCGACCAGAGCGCGACTGGCAGTGATGAAGGCCTCGGCCGCTTGCGCGGTGGCCCGATCCGGGGCTGGGGCTGCCTTGCCCATAGTTGGCTCCTTCACTCTGCGGCTACTTGCTTAAGAGCATACATGCGGGTAAGCATATAGGTGAGCTCGGTCGGCATTCCCGCTGAAGAGTCACAAGGAAAGGTCACGACCCCATGGTTGATCGGATCACTGATATCTGGGGCGAACGCACCCCGCATCCACGCGGAACCGTATGGCCGGCCCGCGTGGACCTTCATCTGGAGGAGGGCGTCGCCGAGGGCGACGTGGAGCGTTGGGTGCAGTCCGCGTGTCTGCTGTGCAGCAACGGCTGCGGCGCCGACATCGCGGTTAAGGACGGCCGGATGGTCGGGGTTCGTGGACGAGCAGGTGACACCGTCAGTCACGGGCGCCTTGGGCCGAAGGGCTTGTACGGCAGCACCCCGTGGGCCTCCTCTCCCGACCGTCTCACCCGGCCCCTCATCCGGAAGGACGGCGAACTGGTCGAGACCGACTGGGACACCGCGATGGGCCGCATCGTCGAGGTGTCGAAGCGACTCCTGGACGAGAAGGGTCCGCTGAGTCACGGCTTCTACACCTCGGGCCAGCTGTTCCTCGAGGAGTACTACACCCTCGCGGTGATCGGGAAGGCCGGGCTCGGGACCCCCCACATGGACGGCAACACACGCCTGTGCACCGCGACCAGCGCGGCTGCCTTCAAGGAATCGTTCGGCGCCGACGGGCAGCCTGGCTCCTACACCGACATCGAGCACTGCGACGCGATCTTCCTCTACGGCCACAACATGCCTGAGACCCAGACCGTGCTCTGGACCCGGATCCTCGACCGCACACGTGGCGAGAACCCGCCCCGCATCGCCTGTGTCGATCCCCGGCGAACCGCGGTCGCTGAGGAGGCGATACGTACTGGCGGTGTCCATCTGGCTCCGCGCGTGGGCACCAACCTGGCCCTGATGAACGGGCTCGTGCGCGAGCTGTTCGTCCATGACTGGGTGAACCACGCGTGGGTAAGCGAGCACACCATCGGCGTCGACGAGCTCCGCGAAACAGTCGACCCGTACACACCCGAGCACGTCGCCGACATCTGCGGCGTTGCAGCCGACGACCTGCGCGCAGCAGCGCAGGTCTTCGGCGAGAGCAGCGGTGTGCTGTCCACGGTGCTGCAAGGGTTCTATCAGTCGCACCAGGCGACAGCCGCCTCTGTGGCGGTGCACAATCTGCATCTGTTGCGTGGCATGATCGGCCGTCCCGGCGCCGGAGTGCTGCAGATGAACGGGCAGCCGACCGCTCAGAACAACCGCGAGTGCGGCGCGGACGGTGACTTGCCGGGTTTCCGCAACTGGGACAACCCGGAACATGTCCAGCAGCTGGCTGATGCGTGGAACGTCGACGCGATGACGGTGCCGCACTGGGCCCCGCCCACCCACGCGATGCAGATCATGTCCTACGCGGAAACCGGGTCGATCGGGTTCTTGTGGATCTCGGCCACCAACCCTGCCGTCTCGATGCCCGAGTCCGCCAGAATCCGCAGAATCCTGGCCGGCGACCAGTGCTTCACCGTCGTCCAGGACCTCTTCCTCACCGAGACCGCCCAGCTCGCCGACGTCGTACTGCCGGCAGCGGGGTGGGGTGAGAAGACGGGATGCTTCACCAACGTCAATCGAGTCGTCCATCTCTCTGAGCAGGCCGTCCAGCCACCGGGTGAGGCGCGCAGCGACCTCGACATTTTTCTCATGTACGCCGACTCGATGGGCTTCACCGACCGCGACGGCGCGCCCGTGGTCAAGTGGCGCACCGCCGAGGAGGCGTTCGACGCCTGGGCTATTGTCACTGCCGGACGCCCGGTCGACTACACCGGCTTGTCCTACGAGAAGCTGCGCGGCCCCTCAGGCATTCCATGGCCGGCCAACGCCGAGCACCCGGACGGCACCGACCGTCTCTACACCGACGGCGTCTTCCCCACCGACACCGACTACTGCGAGACCTACGGCCACGACCTGATTACCGGCGGGGCGGTCAGCGAGCAGGAGCACCGGGCGATGGCACCGGGCGGCCGCGCCTTCCTCAAAGGCGCCCCCTACACACCGGCGCACGAGACACCCGGCGACGACTACCCGTTGCTGTTCACCACCGGACGCACCGTCTACCAGTTCCACACCCGCACCAAGACCGGCCGTGCGCGATCGCTGAACCAGGCCGCGCCCGATGCCTGGGTCGAGCTCTCCCCCACCGACGCCGCCGAGCTCGGCATCAACGAAGGCGACTGGGTCAGAGTCGAGTCGCCCCGGGGCGCGATCGAGGTGCGCGCTCGGATCGGGCGGGTGACGCCGGGCGCGGTGTTCGCGCCGTTCCACTACGGACACTGGGACCCCGACGACCTCACCGACGCCGAACACCGCTCAGCCAACGAGCTCACGATGACCGTGTGGGACCCGGTCTCCAAACAACCCACCTTCAAGACCGCCGCCTGCCGGGTGACCCGGCTGCGAGCAGGCGAGGGCCCCGCGCCGGCTCCCACCAACACGGCCTCTGCTCCTGCTCCCGGCACGCCCACCCGCGCGCCCGCCACCGGCGGCGGTGCTGCGACGTCGAGCCATGTGCTCGACGAGACCCCGCACTACGCCCTCGACCCTTCCCAGGAGATCTGATGCCGCACCTCGCGACCTACGTTGCTCTCGTCGACCACAGCGAGAGGACCCTGGCGGAGTCCCTGCGAGCCGTCGCCGACGGTCACGCCCGGCAGGCCGACGTCTTCCACACCTGCCACACCCTGGCCGGCTGGAGCGAGCGACACCGCGAGGACCTCGCTCCGGTGGTCGAGCGCTACGGCGAGCAGGACGACGTCGACGAACCCGAGCGACTACGTGCCGACGCCCTGACCAGCACCCGCGAGGGCGAGATCGGGCTCCTGCGCGATCTCCAGGACCTGCACCTGCTCGCCACCCTGGTGCACAGCACCTGGACCGTGATCGCCCAGGGCGCCCAAGGACTACGTGACCGCCAACTGCTCGAGATCGCCACCTCCAGCACCGCCGAGACCACCCGGCAGCTCACCTGGCTGACCACACGGATCAAGCAGGCCGCACCTCAAGCCCTGATCGTCGCGCCATGACCCGACGCTTGCCCAGCGACCTCGTCCGACCCACCCCCCACGTTCTGCGCCAGTACGCGCTGATCGCCGACGGCGAACGCGGCGCCCTGGTAGGACCCCGTGGCGACATAGTGTTCCTGTGCGCGCCGGCCTGGCACGACGACGCAGTGTTCTCCAGCCTGATCGGCGGGCACGGCGGCTACGGCGTCAGCCCTGCCGACGACCGGTTCGTGTGGGGCGGTTACTACGAACCTGACAGCCTGATCTGGCGCAGCCGCTGGGTGTCGACCAACGCCGTGACCGAGTGCCGCGAGGCCCTCGCGTTCCCCGGCGAGCCAGAACGGGTCGTGCTGCTCCGTCGGATCGAGGCCACCCTCAACGTGGCGCACGTGCAGGTCGTCCTCGAGGTGCGCGCCGAGTTCGGCGTCCGCGCGATGACCGTCGCCCGCAGCCAGGACGGGCACTGGCACGGCCACTCGGGCGACCTGAACTACCGGTGGACCGGGGCTACCGAGCACGCGCAGCTCCAGGACGGACGCCTGGTGCTCGATCTTGTCGTGCCGGCCGGCGAGTCACGCGACCTGGTCCTCGAGCTCTCCCAGACCGCCCTACCCCGCCAGCTGCCGGACCCCGACCAGCTTTGGGACCGCACCGAGCGGGCCTGGGGAGGCCATGTCCCAGACATGAGCATCTCGGTGGCCACCGGCGAGTCCCGGCATTCCTACGCCGTGCTCCGTGGCTTGACCGGCAGTACCGGCGCCATGGTCGCCGCCGCCACCACCTCGCTACCCGAACGCGCCGACCAAGGACGCAACTACGACTACCGCTACGCATGGATCCGCGACCAGTGCTACGCCGGCCAGGCAGCCGCCGCCATCGGGGATCACACCCTCCTCGATGGCGCGGTCCGGTTCGTGTCCGAACGGGTTTTGGAAGATGGACCAGACCTGCGCCCGGCCTACACCGCTGCCGGCGGACCGGTCCCTGACCAGCGAGAGGTCGCACTGCCCGGATACCCCGGCGCACCCGTGAGGACCGGCAACTGGGTCAACAACCAGTTCCAGCTCGACGCACTCGGTGAAGCGCTGCTGCTCCTCGCGGCCGCCGATCGGCGCAACCGACTCACCGACGACGGCCGCAAGGCGATCACGACCCTGGTTACGGCGATCGGGAAACGGAAGGACGAACCCGACGCCGGCATCTGGGAGATCGACGACCGCCGCTGGGCCCACTCACGACTCATGTGCGCCGCCGGGCTCCGCGCCGCGGCACCCTCCAGCGCCGCGAACACGGGAGACACCGAGTCCTGGCGCAGACAGGCCGACGAGCTGGTCGCCTCGGTGAACCGGGACTGTGGCCACCCCACCGGCCGGTGGCAACGCTCCCCCGGCGACGCCGCCGTCGACGCCGCCCTCCTGCTGCCCGCGATCCGCGGAGCGGTCGCTCCCGACGACCCTCACAACCTCTCCACCGTCACGGCGGTCCTCGAGGACCTGACCGACGACGGATACGTGTACCGGTTCCGCCAGCAACCCGACCGGCCCCTGCACGAAGCCGAGGGCGCCTTCGTCCTGTGCGGGTTCCTCATGTCTCTGGCCCAGTTGAAACTGGGCCGACGCGAGGACGCCCTGCGCTGGTTCGAACGTAACCGCGCCGCCCTCGGACCGCCCGGGCTGTTCGCCGAGGAGTACGACGTCGTGCAACGCCAGCTACGCGGCAACCTCCCCCAGGCATTCGTCCACGCCCTGCTGCTGGAGAGCGCCCACCGTCTCGGGGAGGCCGGGGTCAACTCACCAGGATTTCAGACCCGCACCCGGTGACCACGCAGCCCGCGCCCCCGCACCCCTACTAGGAGATCATCTGATGGCAGTCAAGAAGAGTCCCCGCGTCGTCGTCATCACCGGAGCACCCGGTGGCATCGGAAGGGCCAGCGCCCGCCTGTTCGCCCAGCAGGGGGACCAGGTCGCCCTACTGGCCCGCGGCAGCACCGGGCTAGAGGCAGCCGCCCCTGGTGGTCCGACCCGACCTATCCCAGAAGACCGTCTCTACGCGCGCACGGGAACATCGGCTCGGATCGATCGCCGACTCCCGAATGCGCGGCTCATTCAAGCCCTCGGCGCAAGGTACGTCCTGCAAGGTCTTGCCGGCGCCATCGTACGGCGGCGCTGGATGCCTGCCGCCGACGCGACCGTCAATCTGGTCCACGCCGCCTCCATGGTCACCCCCACCCACTTTAGCCCGGCCCACAGGCGCCTGGCGACCACCGGCGCTGCCGCACCATTCCTGTTCGCCGTCGCCGATCCCGCGTGCCACCGTCCATCTCACGCTCGGGCCCGGATCCGGAAGCCACCGCCCGCCACACCACCAAGGCCTGAGCTCCGCTCATCTCATCGAAGGGAAGCAGCACCCATGAGCAGCACGACAGGTGCCGCCTCGACGTCCAACGTCCCCGACATCCACGCCTGGGAGCCCCCCTCAGCGCCGCACGACCTAGCTGTGATGGGCGGCGCGACAAACCGCAAGCAGTCGACCTGAGGAGAAGACCGTGACTGAGAACGTGCCCTACCTGGCGCGCCGACACCGAAGCCACCTGGTGCGACCCCGGTGGGTCTGGGGCGGCCTCATCCTGGCCCTGCTCGGTGCCTGCCTACTCGGGTGGGGCATCGCCGTTCTGTCCTGGACCGGGTCCATCGCCGGCACCGTGATGCTGGTGGTCGGCGGAGCCGCCAGCGTCGGTGGAGGAGTCATGTACGACGCTCGCCCCCACCTCGCCGTCGGAGAGGAGATGCGACAGCTTCGCGACGGCGACGTCCACGAGGGCATCGGACCCGGCGACATGATGAACTGAACCGAGCCGCCATGAAACTCGCGGACACGACTGGAGCCCACCGACGCCCGCATTTAGGGAGCGCCGACGCCTCCGTCCCTCTTGGGCGGCCTCAACCCTCTCGGTCACCGGCCCGGTCGCGCCGCGGCGTCCGATCCCCCGCTGGCAGCCGGGCCACGGAGCGATCGTTGCCAGGTACACCGGCCTCCCGGTCCGTTGGTGTGCCGAGGGCGTCGAGCATGGCCTCGAAGAGCGGCGTGAACCGGACGAATTCCTCCAGATGCGCTCCACTGAGATCGGCGAGGATCATGTGGCCGTCAGGCGAAAGCCGCAAGCCCACGACGCGGCGATCGTCGGAGTCTCGCTCACGCCAGACGAGCCCGGCAGGCTCGCAGCGATCGATGAGCTCGACTGCGGAGTGGTGTCGGATCAGAAGACAGCCGGCCACCTGGCGGATAGTTGGCCCGACTGGGGGGTGTGCCCCGCAGAGCCTGTGGCAAGACCAGGAGCGCGTGGTGACGGTCGTGGCCGCCCCTGCCCTTCGCTCGGTTGGAGGTGCTCATGAACTGGAGGGCGAATCACGTGAGGAGCGTTCACGGATCGCCATCCCTGCGGCTGCGCTGGCCAACGCCACTGCAGCGGTCACCAGGGCCGGACGGCGACGAGGCGGGTCGAGGGCGCCCACGCCCACCATTGTCGCGGCGTGGATCACGTCGATGCCGATCTCCAGGCGTTGGAGCCGACCGGGAAAGAGCACCTGGATCGTGCCCGTCGCGACGTGACGGGCCCCCAGGAACCGAAGGGCGATCTGGTCACCCTGTGTCGGTGCCTGACCATCGAGACGGCGCCAGATCGACGACCCCGCCGTGAGGATCGCGCTCCCCCAGGCGATGCCGGCCACTCCCAGAGCCCGCATGAGGGGGTCGTCGCCTTTGTTGCGCGCGGCGCTCATCTACGTCGCCCCATCGCGACAGCGACACCGGCAGCGGCCCCGAGCACACCGGCAGCGGCGCCGAGCTGAGGGTAGCGGTGGGCAAGCCACTGTTGGGGGCTGTTCGCCTTGGCCTGGTTGTCGAACACCCCGCGGGCGCCGAAGTCACGCCCATCCTCGCCGTCAGCAGGATCCCAGAGATTGACCGGGTCACCGTCGGTGCGCAGATTCGCAGTCTGCTGCGAGGCGAAGCCGGTCCGTCCGAGGTAGCGGTCCAGCAGACCCGGCACGACGGCGTTGGCCAGCAGGGTGCCCACGGTGCTCGCCCCCACCCAGTACTCGCGCCGCTTCGGGTGGTCAGCGGCAAACAGGACGGCGCGGGCGGCGACCTCTGGCTGGTAGATCGGCGGCACAGGCTGGGGGTGTTTTGGCAAGCGGGAGAGCACCCACGAGAACTGCGGGGTGTTCACGGCCGGCATCTGCACCATCGTCACGTGCACGGCGCTGTGCTCGTGCAGCAACTCGCAGCGCAGCGCCTCGTGGAATCCCTGGATGGCGTGCTTGGCACCGCAGTAGGCAGTCTGCAGGGGAATGCCGCGATAGGCCAGCGCGGACCCGACGTGCACGATCGTGCCCCGGTTGCGCGCCTTCATCCGCGGCAGCACCGCCATGGTGGCGTAGACGTAACCGAGGTAGCTCACCTCGGTAGCCCTGCGGTACTCCTCCGGCGTGATGTCATCGAAGCGGGAGAACACCGAGGTGAACGCCACGTTGACCCACACGTCGATGGGGCCTAGCTCAGTCTCGATGCGCTCGACGGCAGCCGCGACAGCGGAGGCGTCGGAGACGTCGAGCGGCACCGTCAAGGTGGTCGCTCCGAGTTCCTGGCATTCAGCGGCGGCCCCCTCCAGCCCCGTCTGTCCCCGTGCGATCAGGGCTATCCGATCACCGCGGCGCGCGAACTCGGCGACGGTGGCCCGCCCGATCCCCCCGCTGGCTCCGGTCACTACGACTACGCGAGACATCTGTACTCCTTCTCTGTGATTCAGTCCTGGTCGGTCATGGCCACGCCCCAGCTCGCGCTGAAGGTCTCACCCGATTCGAGCCGGATCAGCCCGTCGCCGCTCTGGAACGCGTTGGGTGGGCTGGTCATGGCCTCGGTGCCCAGCCCTCGCCGTCGCCGCTCGGGCGTGAGGGTGTCGCCGGTGTAGATCTCGATCACCGGGTAGGCCTGGTCGACCCACAACCGGACCACCCGGCCATCGACGCGCGTGAGGCACACCCAGGCCCGGCCCCGGTCGTCGCGGCGCAGGTCGGTGAAGGCGTCATCGATGGCGAGGGGGCCGATCTTCTTCCCGTCTCGGAAGTCGTAGGTCGTTCCGGCGGAGGCTTCGCGGCCGGTGGGCAGCTGGCGTTGTGGGTCGGTCAGGATGCGGGTGGCGGCTTGAAGCTGCAGGGTGGCTTCGTCGACTCTGCCCACCCCCGCAGAGAGGTAGGGGTGTTGCCCGCAGGCGTACGGCGCTGGCTGATCGCCGAGGTTGGTGGCGGTGGTGGTGACGCTGAGGCCGGACTCGTCGAGGTGGTAACTGACCTGGACGTCCAAGGTGAAGGGGTAGCCCTCCAGGGGAAAGAGCGTCGTGGTCATGACCACGCGGTCTTCATGCTTCTCTCGGCAACTCCAGGAGCGCCAACGCAGGAAGCCGTGGATCGCGTTCTGCTTCTCCGGCTCGGTCAGGGCCACTTGGTAGTCGTTACCGTCGAAGCTGTAGCGGCCATCGCCGAGCCGGTTCGGCCAGGGGATCAGGGGCGCCCCGTGCGCTCCGTCGCACATTTGATCGACGACGTAGGGCTGCAGCACGTCGACACCGCCCACGTCATAGGCCCTGATGCCGCCGCCGACCGCGACGATGACCGCGTGCTGTTCACCGTGGACGATCTCGAACTGCGTGCCGGACGGCCATTGATCCATGGTCTGCCTCTCCCTGCGTGTCGATGGGTGCGGACGGGCTGCTAGGCGCGGCGATGACGCCGCGGTCGAACACCTCGCACCACGACCGCCCGGATGGCCAGGGCAGCCACGGCGCCCAGAGCAGCGGCTCGAACCGTGCGGGAGCGCTCCTCTGCGAGCACGCGGTGATTCACGATCGGCTCACCGGCGCGTACCTGTTCGGTCTGCCTGTGGACCAGGGCGCGTTCGACGGGCGCAGGTACGGCGCCGAGCCACGACCGATCGCGGGTGTGCTCGGTGACCTCCTCGGTCGAGGCACCTGGGCCGCGGCCACCGAGCACGGTGGCCCGCAACTCGACCAGCCGCGTCACGGGCGAGCCCTCATGTGAGTCATCAAGCGCGCGGGTGCGGACCTCGGTGCCCGCATCCGTGGTCGTGTTCACAACGGTCACTCTGACACAGTTGATTGCCCTAGCGCAACTGTTGCGCTTATGCTCTGACGGTCACGCACGTAGCCGTCCGGACGGGCGGCCTTCCGGCCCCGCGTCAGTGGAGTGCTGTTTGTGGAGAGCAAAGGAGCAGATCTCGTGCCTGGTTTCTTCCCGATGTGGGTGGTCATCACCCACTTCCTCAACCTCTTCTTCATGCTCTTGCTGTTCCGTTCCGGCTTCGAGGTGCTCTCGGCCTTCCCGAAGCTGTACTGGCATGACGACAGTCCCCCGGGCCGGGAGTGGCTCCGGCTGTCCAAGACCGCCTATGGGGCCGACTCGCGTAAGCCGTGGTCCTCGTTGGACGAGGAGGAATCATGGTCACCGCTGGTCGCACTGCCCGGTAAGAAGAACCTGGGCCTGGGCCGGCACTGGCACTTCATGAGCATCCAGTTCTGGATCCTCACCGGCGTCGTCTATCTGGTGATGGTCTTCGTCACCGGGTACTGGCACTATCTCGTCCCGGAACACTGGTCCCTGATTCCGGACTCGATCAAGTCGATCGGGGTCTATCTGCAGTTCGAACTCCCAGCAAAGATCCCCGGGCAGCCGTTCGAACCCGCCCAGAAACTCGCCTACTTCATCGTCATCTTCATGATGGCGCCGCTCCAGATCGCCTCCGGCGCGGCCATGTCACCATCGGTCCTGGCCCGCTTCCCCTGGTACGGAAAGCTGTTCGGCGGCAAACAAGGGGCCCGCAGCGTGCACTTCCTGCTCATGTGCGCATTCGCTGCCTTCATCGTCGTGCACACGGCCATGGTCATCGTTCACGGGGTGCCGAAGGAGTTCGCGGCCATCGTGCTCGGTGATCCCGGTGGCAACCGCAGGCTGGCTCTCGGCATCGGACTGGCCGGGTTGTTCGTCATCCTCATCCTGCACGTGATCATCACCTGGTTCTCACTTCGCTATCGCCGGCGTACGCAACGCCTCCTGGGCTTCATCGTGGATCCGTTCGAACGCGCCATCTCGCGCACGTTCACCTCCAGACAACAGTTCGACCGCAGCGACATCTCCCCGTACTTCCGCGTCAACGGCTACCCACCGCCAGGAGACGACTACCAGGATCTGGCCGCGAACGACTTCCGCGACTACCGCTTGAGCGTCGGCGGCCTCGTTGAGCACCCGATGAACCTCTCCCTGGAACAGTTGCGGGCCTTGGGCGACCAGATCCAGATCACCAAACACAACTGCATCCAAGGCTGGACTGCAGTCGCCGAATGGGCGGGGGTGCCGCTCGCTCGCCTGATGGAAGAGGTGCGCCCCTCCCCCGTAGCCCGCCACGTCGTGTTCTACGCGATGGATGACAAGGGCCTGACCGAAGGAGAAGGTCGTTACGGGTTCTTCTACGGCACCATCCCGATCCACCTCGCGAACAACCCCCAGACCATCCTCGCCCTCGAGATGAACGGGGCTCCCCTGCCCGTGGAGCACGGAGCGCCGGTACGCCTCAGGCTTGAGACCCAACTCGGGTTCAAGATGGTGAAGTGGGTGGTCGGCATCGAGTTCGTCACCGACGTCACCGACATCGGCCAAGGCATGGGAGGTTGGCGAGAAGACCAGCAGTTCTACGCAAACGCCGCGGGGATCTGATTCAGCCCTGACCCGTGGATCCCTGGGAGCTGGCTCTGGCCCAGCCGAGCTTCCACGCCGAGTTGCCCGGGATCTCACCGGCGGCCTCTGCAAAGGAGAGCATGGCGTTGGCCAGAGTACGTCGCCGGGTCTCTGGGAGGCGCTCGAGGATGGTGGCGATGGTGCCCGCGCGATGCTCGATGAGCTCATCGATGAGCGCCTGTCCATCGGGGGTCAGCTTGAGCATCAGGTTGCGGCGATCCAGGGAGGATTCCGATCGAGCCAGAAGGCCGGAATCGACGAGGCGGTCGCAAGCCCGGCTGGCATTGGAGGGGTGCACCCCCATTGCTTGAGCCAGGGCCCCCAAGTTCAGCCCGCCGCGGGTGGCAACCAGCATAAGCACCCGCAACTGCGGCAGCGTCACCCGGTCTTCAACCTCGGAGACTCCTTGGGCGGCCACCCCGACCAGAGCCTGAGCAGCGACCATGACGGCATGGACCTGAGCAGTGGTGACGGGTGAACCCGCCGTCTCGCCTGTCGCACTTTTCATGACGCCAGTATGCCGGATTGTTGCGACTCCGCAAGCATTAGGATACTGTTGCTGTTACGCAATCATTGCTCGCTGAGGTGGTCAGTGCCTGAAGTCCCCCGACGAGCACGCCCTGCAGCGAGGCATCGAGAGGATCAGAAACATGGCAGCAGCATCAAGTAGCGCCACGGTCACCGAACCGGTCCTCCACGGGATCGATCGGATGGTTCGCAATATCGAGACCGGCCGTTTCGAACGCAGCCTGTCCGCCGTGACCGCCGTCGGGGCGGTGGTCACGGCGACTGAGATCTTCTTCGAGCACGACTCGGCAAGCTTTGGTAACAAGCTGATGTGGATTCCGGTCGCGCTGGGACCCGTCGGGGCCGCAGCCGGCATCGCCGGGGCGCTCAACCATCGGATGGCCAAGACGTTTCTGCCCATCGCCTCCCTGACGATCATCGCCAACGGCCTGCAGGGGACCTATCTGCACGCGCGCGGGATCTCCCAGAAGCCGGGCGGATGGCACAACGCGAGATACAACATGGAGATGGGGCCGCCTCTGCTGGCGCCGCTGCTTGTCACGATGGTGGGTGGGATGGGCCTGCTGGCCGCCATCCTGCGGCGTGAGAAGTGAGCCCGAGGTGAGTTCTGCGACTCCGCCTCCCGCCCGTCCCTGGTCCGGTCGCTTCCCCGGCTTCGACGTGCTCGACCAGAGCAGCCACTGGGACCCGGTGACCACCGGCGTCGTACTCGCGCGGACCGGGATGGCACCCGACATCCGATTCTTCACCCCCCACGAGCAGGGCATCGCCACCGCGCTGTGCGACCAACTGCTTGGGCAGCACGACGAACCCACGCCTGTGCCCAAGGTCCCCCTCGTCAACCTCATCGACTCTCGGCTCGCCGAGCAGCAGACTGACGGCTGGCACTACGACGACATGCCCGCTGACGGTCAAGCCTGGCGCGACACTTTGAGCGCCCTCGATGCCGATGCGAGGCAGCAGTTCGACTCGGGCTTCGCGGCGTGCTCCAGCCAACAGCAGGCGAGCCTGATCCAAGCCGTTCAGGACCGTGGAACTGACGACTGGCACGGGTTGCGTGCCAAGCGGGTGTGGAGCCTGTGGACGCGTTACGCATGCACCGCCTTCTACTCCCATCCCTCGGCGTGGAGCGAGATCGGCTTCTCCGGCCCGGCCTACCCCCGCGGCTACAAGAACGCTGGCGTGGACAAACTCGAGCCCTTCGAGGTGCACGACGCCAGACCGTCCGAGGACCCCCTGCGAGGCCGGCGCGGAGTCCAAAGATGAGCAACGTGCGCGATCGCAACGAGTCGGCGTGGCTGCTTCCCGCCGACGGTAAACGCGTCAACCACCAACTACGTCAGGACATGCGTCGTTTCGATGACATCGACGAGGTCGACCTGCTGGTCGTCGGGTGTGGTGCCGGCGGGTCCACCATGCTCCAGCGACTGGCTCGAGCCGGCTGGAAGGTCGTTGCCCTCGACGCGGGCCCCTTCTGGGACCCCGCAGCCGACTGGGTCAGTGACGAGGCCGGTTCGCACCACCTCTACTGGACCGAGCCCCGGGTCATCTCCGGGTCGGATCCGGTGCCTTTGGGGTCGAACAACTCGGGCCGCGGTGTTGGCGGGTCGATGGTGCACTACGCCGGCTACACCCCGCGTTTCCACCCCAGCGACTTCGAGACTTACACCCGCGACGGTGTCGGAGCGGACTGGCCGATCGACTACCCCGAACTCAAGCCTTACTACGAGGCGATGGAGGAGGAACTCCCCGTTGCCGGTGAGAAGTGGCCCTGGGGGGATCCGCACTCCTACCCCTACCGACCGCACCCGGTGGGCGGCAACGGTGAGATCTTCCTGCGCGGCGCCGACCACCTGGGGCTCACGGCCAAGGTCGGTCCGGTGGCGATCGTCAATGGGCGGTTCGGCAACCGGGCCCACTGCATCTATCGCGGCTTCTGCCTGCAGGGCTGCAAGGTCAACGCCAAGGCCTCACCGCTGATCACCCACATCCCGGACGCCTTGGCCCACGGGGCGGAGGTCCGCGCCAACGCCATGGTCACCAAGATCGAGATCGATGAGCGCAGCGGCCGAGCCACCGGGGTGCACTACGTGCGTGATGGTGTCCCCCACTTCCAGCGCGCCGCGGTCGTGGTGATCGCCGGCTACTCCATCGAGACCCCACGACTGCTCCTGAACTCTGCCTGCGCCCGCTTTCCTGACGGGTTGTGCAACGACTTCGACCAGGTCGGTCGCTACCTCATGGTGCAGGGGGCCCCGCAGACTGCAGGCCGATTCGACGCCGAGGTGCGTATGTACAAGGCCCCGCCGCCCGAGGTCAGTACAGAGGCGTTCTACGAGACCGACCCCGCCAAGCCCTACAAGCGTGGGTTCTCCATCCAGACCGTCTCACCCCTGCCGATCACGTGGGCAGAACACGTTGCGGCACAAGGGCACTGGGGCGCCGACCTGCGCGAATACATGAGCGACTACGTGCACTGGTCCTGTCTCGGGGCCCTGTGCGAGTTCCTGGCCCAGCCGGACAACCGGGTCACCCTCTCGGAGCAGAAGGACCGTCACGGCCTGCCCGTCGCCCACTTCTCCTACTCCCAGTGCGACAACGACGCCGCCCTGATGCGGGCCGCCCAAAGCGTGATGGAGGACATCCTGCACGCCGCAGGCGCGGACGAAGTGATCACCATCGACCGCTTCGCCCACTTGGTCGGTGGAGCGCGGATGGCGACCGACCAGGAAGAGGGCGTCGTCGACGCCGAGTGCCGCACCTTCGCGGTCCCCAATCTCTACATCACCGACGGCAGCGTGCTGCCCACCCAGGGCAGCGCCAACCCGGCCCTGACCATCATGGCCGTCGCCGCCAGAGCAGCCGAGCGTCTCATCTCGACCTCGCGTCGAGGCAACTGATTTCACAAGGAGCTGGCATGAGTGGGTCTACCAGCGAAGAGCACACCCCCCAAGGAGTCCGCATGAGCGACACCACCATCAACGCCGTGACCGGCGCCACGATCGACAGCGTCGAGGTCAGTGCCTACACCGTGCCCACTGATGCGCCCGAGGCCGACGGCACGATCAGCTGGGACTCCACCACCATGGTGGTGGTCCGAGCCCGCTCCGGCGACGTCGAGGGCATCGGGTGGACCTACGGCCCCACCGCCTGCGCGACCCTGATCAGCGACCAGATTGCCGGCCTGGTGCAAGGACGCAGCGCGATGGACGTCCCCGGATCCTCGAAGGCCATGATCAAAGCGGTGCGCAACGCTGGCCGCCCCGGCATCGCCGGTTATGCCATCGCCGCAGTCGACGTGGCCTTGTGGGACCTCAAGGCCCGGCTGCTCGACCTCCCCCTGCACCACCTCCTGGGCGCCGTCACCACCAAGGTGCCGGTCTACGGCAGCGGCGGCTTCACGACGTACGACGCCCGTCAGTTGCGCGAGCAACTGGCCAAATGGGCGATCGAGGAGCGGATCCCCCGGGTCAAGATCAAGATCGGGCAGTCCTGGGGCACCGAGACCGAACGCGACCTCGATCGCATGGCACAGGCTCGCGCCGTGATCGGAGACGACACCGAACTGTTCGTCGACGCCAACGGTGGCTACACCCGCAAACAGGCGATCCGGGTGATGGCAGCCGCGGCCGACCTGGACGTGCGCTGGTTCGAGGAGCCGGTCTCCTCTGATCACCTCGAGGGCCTGCGCGAGGTACGCGACGCCGTCGCCGCCGACGTCACCGCCGGGGAGTACGGCTACGACCTCTTCTACTTCCGCCGGATGTGCGCAGCCGGCGCTGTCGACTGCCTCCAGGCCGACGTCTCGCGCTGCGGCGGCATCACCGAATTCATCCGGGTCGCGGCTGTAGCGGCATCCTTCGGCCTGCAAATATCGGGCCACTGCGGACCGCACCTGCATGCCCACGTCGCCGCCGCTATCCCCAACCTGCGTCACCTCGAGTGGTTCCACGACCACGTCCGCATCGAGTCGATGTTCTTCGACGGCACCCTCGACCCGACGGGGGGGACCATCACCCCCAATGACGAAGCGCCCGGCAACGGCCTGACCCTCCGAGTCGCGGACGCCGAGCGCTACCGCGTCGCCTAACAGTGGCCAGGGGCCGACGGTCTGAAACCCACGAAGGCAGCGACTCAATCATCTGCGTCAAAGGAACTCTCAGATAGAACGGCACACCGACAACAGGAGAAGCGTCATGGCCAATGTCAGCGATTTCATCATTCAACGGATCCGTGAGTGGGGTGTGACTCGGGTCTTCGCATTCCCCGGTGATGGCATCGGAGAGTTCGACGGCGCCCTCGGCGCAGCTCAACGCGAAGGCGACGGCCTGGACTACATCCGCCCCACGCACGAAGAGATCTGCTCGCTGATGGCCACGGCACACGCCAAGTTCACCGGCGAGGTCGGTGTCTGCATCGCCACCTCCTCGCCCGGCGCCTTCCACATGCTCAACGGGTTGTACGACGCGAAGAGCGACAACCAGCCCGTCGTCGCGATCGTGGGCCAACAGGCCATCAGTTCGCTGGGCACGTTCGAGCAGCAGGAAGACAACCTCGAGCGCACGATGGAAGACGTCGCGGTCTACGTACAGACGATCGTGACCCCGCAGCAGGCTCAGGCCGTCGTCGACACGGCATTCCGAACGGCGTTGGTACGTCTGGGCCCTGCCGTCATCGTGCTACCGCACGACGTACAGGGAATGGACATGCCGAAACTGAAACCGGCTAACGGGGTATCGCGGTCCAGTTCGGCGGCACCGTCGATCTCAATCGTTCCACCACAAGCTGAGATCGAGAAGGCAGCCGAGATCATCAACGCGGGGAACAAGGTCACCTTCTTGGTCGGACACGGCTCGAACGGCGCCACCGACGAGGTGCTGGCGGCGGCGAAACTGTGCGGCGCCGGCATCATCACCGCGTTGCGGGCCAAGCAGGTCGTTCCCTCAGATGTGGCGTTCCACACCCAGCAACTCGGGTTGCTCGGCACCCGCCCCAGCCAGCACCAGATGGACGACTGCGACACCCTGGTACTGCTCGGCACCAACTATCCGTACTCGCAGTTCTTGCCCAAGACCGGCCAGGCGCGCGCGATCCAGGTCGATCTCAAACCGGAGCAGATGGGCCTGCGCTACCCGACCGAACTGAACATCTGGGGTGACGTCAAGCAGACGTTGCTCGCGCTGATCCCTCACCTGTACCAGAAGACCGACCTGTCGTGGCAGGAAGGGGTCGCCAAGGGCATGGTCGAGTGGGAGAACGAGATGCAGGCCCAGGCGATGCTCAACTACTCCGACGGCGTCAACCCACGGCGCGTCTACCACGAGCTGAACCAGCGGCTGCCGGCCAAGGCGATCGTCACCTGCGACGCCGGGTCCACCGCGGACTGGTACGGGCACCACATCCGCCTGCGCGACGGCATGATGGGTGACCTCTCGGGCCGGTTGGCGAGCATGGCGGCCGCGATGCCCTATGCGACGGCGGCGAAGTTCGCCCACTCTGACCGCTGCGTTGTCTGCACCATCGGCGACGGCGCCTTCCAGATGCTCGGCATGAACGAGCTCATCACGGTCAAGAAGTACCTGAGCAAGTGGGACAACCCGCAGTTCATCGTCATGGTGCTGCACAACAACGACCTCACCCAGGTGTCGTGGGAGATGCGCACTGAAGACGCCAACCCTGTGTGGCCTGTCTCCCAGGATGTGGAGTCGGTGGACTACGCCGGTTGGGCGGAACTGCTTGGGTTCAAAGGGATCCGCGTCACGAGCGACGACGATGTCGCAGCGGCGTGGGATGCGGCGTTCGCGCATCAAGGAGTGACCCTGATCGACGCATACACCAGCAAGAACGTGCCGCCGTTGCCCCCGAAGATCACCATGGAATTCGCCAAGAACACCGCCAAGGCGCTGCTACACGGAGACCCCGACGAGGTGGACGTCGTCCGCGATTCGGCCAAAGCGGTCGCCTCTGAAGGAGTCGAGCGGATCAAGGGAAAGCTAAACATCGGTCAGCACGACGACGATCGGTAACGCGGGACGGGAGCGGCGGGATTGCCCCGGTCGGTGGACGACCGCCGCCCCGGTGATGGCAGGGTTGGTCAGGAGACCGCTCGTTCGTGGCGCTCTCTACATCTCCGAGGTCGCACCGCCCCGGGCAGTTCCCGGTGCCGGACATCAAGATCCGGTTTCAGTTCCTACTCCCCGCGGTTCGGTTCGCGGCGAGGGACAGCCAAGTCATGGACGCCATCGACACCGTCCGAGTCGACCAGAAGCAGGGATTTGAACCCTAATCCTCTGGACAAGATCGGAGGCCGGTCCCGGACTACCTGAGACTTCGGGTCCCTCTGGGAAACCTCGGGTTATAGAGGAGGTTCCCCATTGGACGACATCAATTGTATCGGAAGCGCTCGGAACAGTTGCCGTTCGTTTCCGATGACCTTTCGATGACCGATCGATTTCAGTCGGGCCTCGTACCGTGCTCACAGCCCGGGCAGTCTTCGGTCTCGGGGTCGTTCCGAGTACGGCAGTCGTTGCAGGTCCAGTACGAGGCGTGCGGTTCATCGGCGCGGCTGCCCTTGGGACGCACGGTCAGATCCGGGTCTTGCCGCAGTTGAGTGTCGACAGAGCCGTCTGCGTCGAGTTCTCCCATGACGGACAGGCAGTATTGGGCGGCCGTGCGGTACTCAGGGGCCTCGGAAGTCGCGGCTGCGGCGAACCGGTCGACGCTTCCATCGCCCGCGGAGAGGATGGCGACCATGTACAGAAGGGCTGCTCTATCGAGAGGCCATCCCGTCATGTCCGTCGCGAACAGCTGGGCGGCGTCCCAGGTCGGGACCGGAACGTTGATGAGCACCTCTGCTGCGGACCATGCGATCCAGTCTGAGTCGGCTCGGAGGCTTCCGAGCAGCGCATCGTGTTGCTCACGGGCGAGCCGTGCGACGGCATCATCGTCCAGCGCCGGGCCTCGTTGAGGAGACATGCTCGCGACGAACCAGTGATCGTTCAGCCCGTGCTCGCCGCCGATGCTCTGACTCAACTGGTCAAGCATCCACGCGGCCTCCCGGGCTGCCTCTGCCTTATCGATGCGATACGCGTCGGCTATCGCGCCGAGCCAGCCTCTGCGTGATGCCATGTCGTCGTGGACGAAGGCGCGGGAGAAGTCCTGCACACTCACACTGGCGTAGTTGGTCGCCGCCAGCAGATCTCCGACGGAGGTCAGCGACCAATACCGGTCCCTTGCGAGTGGGCTGGCCCCGGTTTCGTCGCTTGGCGCCAACGATGCGATGTCTTCCAGGAGCATCCGTTCGTAGCGGTCATGGTCATCTCGCCACGCTCCAAGTTTTCTGAAGGTGCTTCGCTCGGACCACCATTCGTTGGTACTGACGCCCTTGGCTTGTAGTGCGGCGCGGATCTTGTCCCCGTAGCCGTGGTTTGCTTTCATGCTGACGTCGAAGACCCATCGTCCGAACCCCTCCGGGAGTGCGGAGAGATGCGGGACTCCCTCGAGCGCCACCTGAGCGACTCCGGGCGCAAGCGGTGCACCGCCAACTATTGCCGATCGCCGCCGGGACTGCCGGATCAGCTCGCCGTCAGGGGGGAGCGGCTGTTGCATCACACCCTTGACCAGTTCGATGGCTCGATCATTCAGCGGCTCGCGATCTGTCTTTGCGTCGGTCAGTGCGCAGAGTGCGTTCGCGATCGCGGCGTCCGCTGCAGCGAGTTCCGCCGTTGCGAGGATCTCCCCTCGTGTCGCTCGGTCGGCTGCTGACAACAGTTTCAGGCTGCATGCGAGCTCGACGTAGTTCCAGACGGGCTGTGTCTGATAGCGACGTCCTCGAAGCATCGACCACAGGCGGCTGGGCTCACGCGGCGTCCGGTCGGGCTCGGGGTCCCCTGCCACTGCCCGCTCCACGGCCAGTCGAAGCTTCTCGAGAAGTCGAGTGGTCTGGTCCTCGTCGAGCTCAATTACCTCCCGGACCACCAACTCACCGAGCAGCATGCTGGCCGCCCCGCCCATCTCTGAAGCGCTGAGCATGCACTCAACGACCCGTTGGTTGAGACCGGCCGCCAACCCGATCGCACCGTCGGAATCCGTGTAGGGCAGAACATCCGCGAGCCAGGAGGCGATCTCATCATCGATTGCGGTGAGGGTCCACATGGCGGTTGCGATCTCGGTGAAGACCTTGCTGCGGGCGCTCATGCGATCCGACGCGTTCACGACGAACACGGCGACGTGCTCGTCCCAGAAGCGAAGGACATCTGTGGCGACCTCACGTGCTCGCCGTGGCGCAAGGTTCCAGCTATCCCGGTCCTGCAGCAGGGTCGTCAGGGCCTCGACCGCCTCGTTTCTGGATGGCTCGGCACCTGAGTCCAGCAAGCGTCCAAGGACTACGTACCCGTCAAGGAGCATGCCGCCGGTAAGGTCCGTCGCCCAGGGCCTCGCCCCCGCGACGGCTCGTTGGGCCTCCCAGCGCGTCACCGATTGCTCCACGGCATTGTGCAACAACACCGCGCGACCCTTGGGGAGTTCTGCCTCGGCGGTGTCGGCGCAGATCAGTGCCAGCAACACGGCGAGAAGTGGCACTCGAAACAGCTCGGGGTGCTGGTTGCGTGCGTCCTCGATCCACTTGCGCCGAATGGCGAGCCAGCTCTCACGTCCGCCAGCTTGGATCCGGGTCTCGGAGCACGTCCTCAGGACGCTCTGCACTGTGGTGCTCAGATCCTGGGGCGGATTCAAGTGGACGCGAGGCAGCCCTATTCGCGTGGCCGCGGCAACAGCATTGGCCCTGGTGGCGACGACAATCCCGACTCGTGGGGCGAAGCCGTCGAGAACATCCTTGATTTGTTGGGCTATCCAGGCCGCCTTGGGGCCACACTCGTCAAGACCGTCGCACAGCAGAATGGCAGTGCCTGAGTCCAGCTCTTGGCGCATCGCCCGCATCAGTGGAGACCGTAATTCCGGGTTCGCGACCCGCTCAGCGGCCGAGCTGATCAGGAGATCAGCGGACAGGTCGCTAGGGCTCGGCTGTAGCAGGCTAGGAAGGTGCACGACGATGGGAAGCGGCGCGTGCGGGTCGCTGGCGCATTGTGCAGCCAGCTCGCGCAGGGCGACCGATTTGCCGGTGCCGGGTTGGCCAACCAGCAGCATGCGTCGCCATCGACGGATGACGCGGAGGAAGCTGTCGCCATCTCCGCGCTGGTTCTCGGCGGTCTCGACCCGGAGGCCGTCGATGAGGTCGTCAACGGTCACCGGAGGTAGATCCTCGGCAAGCAGCGTCAAGTCGATCCTGCCGCGACGACTGATGAGGACTCGCTTGTACTCGTCGAGCGCCGCAAGACTCGCGGCTATGCGCATCCCGGTCGGGCCTGAACCGTCAGCGATGAGTGGTCGCGAGCCTTGGACCGTCTGGACCCAGTCCTCGACGGTGCTGCCCGATGCTTCGCCCGACTGACGATGGAAGGCGTCGGCGAGCAGGCTGACGACGGCGGTGCCCTTCCCGTCCTCGACCAGGTAGCTCGCCAACGACTCCATGAGCGCGCGGGTTTGGCTCGTCCCGGTAGCCATGGGGATGTGCAGCACTCGGGTTCGATTGAGCATGTCGTCGCGGAGGCCGACGGGCACGCTCTTGGTGACGGCCGTGATCGCCTTCTGGTGCCGGACTGCCAGCTCTCGACCGTCCCGGCGTCGACGCAGTGCTTCTGGAAGGTCCTTGACAGGACCTTTCAGCTCCTCGGCAGCGATCACCAGAACATCCCCACCGCGAACCGTGCTCATCTGAGCGACCCAGCCCTCAACGGTCGACTTGAGGTGTCGGTCGTTTCCGACGGCGCGTTTCGCCGAAATGAAGCAACGACTGCCGTCGGACATCGTGGCTACGAGGTCGTCGGTCGGGTCATCGGTCTCGAAGTCCAGACGAGCGGCGTGCACGTCGCTCGGAAGGTCGAGTCCCGCGACTGGCTGTTCACGGAGGGCATGTACGGCGAGATAGGCCGCCGCAACCACACGGAAGACACCTCCTACGGCGTCGGCTTGCCCTGCTCTACTCAAGTCTCAGTTCTCCGAACACGGGTGCGGGTGATGGCGTTCGATCACTTCGGTGACGTTTCGATGACCGATCAGGTCGACGTGGCGAGGTGCCCAAGTATCTGAGCGAGCATCGACTCCTCGTGGACTGCCCGACCGTGGAGACGCATCGCCGCTCCGAGTTCGGCGTCCCACGTCGGCTCGATGACGTGCGGTCCGAGCGGAAGGTTCTCCCGGCGCACGGCAGCAACATAGTCGTCAGCCGCCATGAGCCATGGTTCCGCGCCGAAGTTCTCTCTGACGCGATTGGCGATCCCGATTCCGGGCCAGTCGAAGTCGCCGTGGTAGCGCAGGTGCTCGCCTCCCTCGTGGAGGCGTCCCAGGATCTCCGTAACGACCAGATTGGGCTCACCGGACGTACAGACAACAACGTGACCCAAGTCGCCGGTCTCGGCGATCGCTTCTAGAACCCGCGGGTTCTCGCAGACCAGCACGTAGCGGTCCCCGACATCGAAGGCGCCCAATCGACGCAGGTCCCACTCGGTGATGTGGACCGGGTCCCCCGACTCAGCCGCGAGCCCCAGTCTTTCCCCGGCTACGCCCGGCGCGCCAAGCCCAAGGACCAGGCATGTGCGCGAGAGAAGATCTGGCTCGATCCCGAACCTCGACCACAGGCCGACGACACCCGGGGTTGCTTCAGGCACACCCACGCCGGCAGCGGCGGCCAATCCGCGAATGACAACGCGGTGCAGCACGCGATCGGCATCCAATGCGTGGGCGTTGCCCAACAACCGGGCAGCGAGCTCGACGCGGGACTGCGGGCGAACCGAAGGAGCGACGAGCTCGTTGAGGACTTTGGCCGCATCCTCGACGATGCGGAGCGCGTCCTCTCTGGCCGTCAGAAGGCCGGTGCGCCGCAGACCTTCGATCCAGGTATCGGCCCAGGGAGCGTCGACCAACTCGGCCGCTCTGTCCAAGGGCCTCTGACGTGCAGCATTCCTTGTCGCCCTGGCGGCAGGTCGATCCTTGGGAGCTTCGCCGTGGATGGCGGTCAGGACCTCCAGCAACCCGCCCATTCCAGAGCGGTCGCGCAGCCGCTGATCCAGGTCGGCGAGATCCACTCGCATGGCGCTTCGCGTGACTGAACGTCCCAGGAGTGCACCGAGCGCATGACGCTTGTCTCGGGTGGCGGTCTCAATCTCGACGCGCCCGACTGCTACGAGTCCTGCCTTCTCAAATCGTTCTCGGATCTTCGACCAAGCGTCGGCGAGAGCTGGGTCGGTGATCCACGTCGGAACGCCGGTCATCCGATCGAATGGAGGGTTCGGCCGTCCCAACGGGATTCGTACTGCGCAATGCCGCGCTGAGTGGGGTTACGCAACGCTTCATAGATGGCGAGAGACGGAACAGTGTCGTGGCATCCCCATAGCCGTTCGCTGGTGATGACGAAGTCGAGGTCGAGCTGGACGAGCAAGCCGAAGAGGAGTGGGTGGGTCCTGACGTCAATCTTCGGGAACGCATCGTCGAGAAGTACAAGGCGAGGAGCGTGTGGAGCTGCACCGGCAAGGGACGTGAAGTGGGCTGCAGCGGCGGCAAATAGCGGCAGGTAGCAGAGCACCTTCTGCTCGCCCTGGGAGAGGGCTGAACGCCGGTGGAGGCGTTCCCAAGTGCCCGACTTCTCCGGCCTCGTGTACCGGATCGAGAACTCCGACCAGGTCCGATAGTCCAGCGCCGACCCGAGATGCTCGCTGTAGGAGAGTTCGGGATTCAACGTTCGCGAAGTCTCGATCAGTCCGTGCAGGGCATCGCGCAGCGAAGCTCGCTCTTCCGGAACGAGGGCGCCGACTGGCTGCGCAAGCAGATCGACGGCCGCGCGCGCTTCAGCGGGTATGTCGTCGCGGAGGTCCCACTTCAGACGGAGTCGGATGCCTTGAGAGGTGCGCACCTCACCGAGGAGGTCGTTCATGGCGGTGACCAGTTCGTCTGCGTCGCGCCTGCAGGCTCGCAGAGCGTCTCCGAGTTCGCCGAGGATGTGTTGCTCGAACTGCTTCTTCTCGCGTTCGGTCAAGAGTGTCCGGTCGTGCTCGACCGCGGCGGTAACTCTGGCTGCGATTACCACCACGGGGGCCTCACCCGCGTCGTCTCGTCCCGTGACGGCAAGGAGGTCGCCGTATCGTGCCATCGCGAGCTGGTGGTCGGCCGCAGGGCCGCTCTCAGCGTCGCGGTGAGCGGCCCACACACGGTCGGTAGCCCGTGTGATGTCCCCAGTCGATGGGTCGGCGAGTTCGCGAACTATTTGCGTGATGGAGTCTGGGATGGGTGCGTCGCCAACGATGTTCTCTGCCTGGAGGAATGGTTCAGCCGAAGCCACCTCGGCGGCGGCAAGGAGTCCTGGTGCTTGGGCAAGTTGCGCAAACCATGCGAGTGCTTCGGCTCTTGCCGGGGCGTGGGATGCGAGGCGCTCCTGTGCGGTCGTCAAACCGCTACGTGCTTCGCCCAACGCTTCCGCTAGCTCGCGTACTCGCGTGTCGGCCGTCTTCTTGGCTGCCTCGTGAGATGCCTTCGACTCCCTTGCGAGAGCGATCTTGCGCTCCAACTCCTGCACCGAGGCACCAACCGCCTCACGGAGGGCGTCGAGCTCGGCCTGGGTTTGGCCAGCGCGATCGACGGCCGCGGCGTGCTCTTCCTTCTCGGATTCCAACTCGCGGAGCGCCTCATCGACGGACACCGCATCTGATGACCATCGGTCGAGGTTGCGGCGCAGGTGCGGTATTAGCTTCCCCAGAGCGTCCAGATCGGCGCGGAGGTGATCCAGCCGTTCTTTGAGAGCTGCCAGTGAGGAACTGTCCACGGGAAGGTCGTGCTCTTGGGCAAGTCGAGTGAGTGAGGAGTGTGCTTGGGCTGTCTCGTCACGCCGCCCGTGGGCCTCGCGCTGAGCGTCGCGATTGGCCAACTCCTCGCGCAGCTCCGCTTCGATCTGTTCCGTTAGGCGAGTCCATGCTTCGCGCAGCCCGCTGTCGGTGGGGCGGCCGAGCACCCAGGAGTCGAGCGCCGCGATCGTGCCTCCCGCCCGTTCGGCAGACTCCTTCGCGATGTCTCGGGTGTCTCGTTGGCGTTGGAGTTCTTGGTCGATCTCGGCGAGGCGGCGTGCTCGCTCGTGTGCCCGAGCCGTTGCTCCGATGTACTGCGGCGCCTCCTTTGCGGCTCGTCCGTGTGCCGGCCCGAGGCGCCACGTACCGTCGGCGCCGATGGCAGCCTCTGCGTCAGGGTCGTCACCGAGGTGGACTGCGTCGAGCACAGCACGCACATCCTCGACCGAGACATCGGAGCCGGCCGGCAGGTCTACGTGGAGCACATCGGACAACGTCGGTCCGCTTGCCGGCGTGTGACCTACGAGCAATGTGTCGTGCAGTCCGGGGTCGAGAAGTCGGCCGCCAGGTCGGAGCCAGGCGTCGAGGAGGCCCGCGGACTGGAGTGCCGCTTCAATGGCGGCGCGAACGGGCTCGTCGAGTCCGGTCGTGAAGTCGATGACCTGCCACAAGGAGTGGCCGTCTGGCCGCGGAGTTCGACGGAGCGATGGTTGCGGCGGCGCAGGATCGCGTTCGGCCTCGACTTCGCTTCGCTTCTGCTCCAAGGCTCGGACCTGCACGTCCGCGTTGTCGCGCTTCGTGGACTCGCTCTGAAGCTCAGCGCGAAGAGTGGCCAGCGGGCCGGACACGGCGGTTCGAACGAGTTCGGGGAAGGCGTCGAGCGTCTCTGCGTCGAACTCCGTCGGCAGGTCCACGTGCACTGCTTCGGGAAGTCCCGCCCAGTTGGTCAGTGATGCGCGAAAGTCGATCTCGCTTTGGATCGCCGCACCCTCCGAAGCCGAGCGTCGCTGTCGGGCGTCCTCCCAGCGGGACTCGGCCTCGTCGGCCCGCCGCTGCGCCTCTTCCTCAATGCGCCGGGCGTCCTTGTATCGTGCCGTTGCCTCAACTACCGCTGTGACTGCCGCGGCCCGAACTCCGACCGAACCGTCGGCCTTCGTGATCGTCAAGCGTGCATCGTCTAACCCGGAACCGAGGGCTGCGACGTCGGCATGGTTGGTGAGGTCGATGGCCACCAACGACACGGGCGAGACCATGACTGAATCGGGCACAGACTCCTGATGTCGGCGAACTGTGTCGGCCAGTTCGTCGGTAAAGGCCCGGGTCATCTCGCGCAACTGTTGGGCGGCAATGGCAAGTGCCTCGGCCTTGCGCCCGTGCTCCTCGCGGCGTCGTTGGACCCGTTCGCCTGCTCGCTTCGACTCGGCAGCCTCCCGTTCGGCGCGTTCGGCCAAGTCGCTCAATCTGCGCTGATCCCGTGCTTCTGGACTCTCCTGCAGAGCACGCAGCCGCGTTCCGGCAGCCTCAGCATCGGCGGTTGATTGCTTGAGCGAGTCCTCGGCTTCCTTGCGTTCGGTTGTGACGCGTTGGAGCGTCGCTTCTGCCTTGCTCAGTTGCCGCCGCAGGTTCCGCTCGGTCGTGAGGATCTCTGCGAGCTTGGCGGCGCGTTGCGCAACGGCTGCTCGGGCGTAGTCGGCGTATGCGTCAGCGAGGACGGAGAGAGCTTCCGCTGCCGAGGCGCGACGTTCGATCTGCTCGCCGAAGGCAACCAGTTCGTCGAAGGTGTCCCCTGCCTTGCGGATGGCCAGTTCGTCGATCTGTGGGAGGGCCTGGGAGAGGTACTGGGCCAGCTTGCCGGGGTCGATGTCTTCCCCGACCTGAGGCTGTCGGAGCCAGTAGAGAAGCCGGAGCACCTCGTCGTACTGGCTCGGGTCGAGCCCGAAGAGCGTGCGACCGACGTGTTCCTTAAACGCGGCGGCCTTCTCGAAGACTTGGCCGTCAGCTCCGATTGCGTCCTCCAGACGACCTCGCGAAAGCGGTCCGCCCGCGTCTTCGAGGGCAAGGTCGTGTCCGACGCGGCGGTGGGTGGCGAAGTGCCAGGCAGTGGCGGTCCGTTGGGATTCCGATGCTCGGATTCCGATGCCGCAGGTGAATGCCTCCGGCTGTCCGGCGTCGTCGGTGCGGAGGAACTCCACCCAGATGTAGCCGACCCGTGCGTTGCCCTCGAAGCCGTCCGTCATGAGCCAGAGGAGGCTGGTGTGGTGCTTGGCGGAGGCTGTGATTCTGGCCTTGTCGCCGTCGAGGGCGAACGGAAGCAGCATCTCGAGTGTCTTGGACTTTCCGGCGCCGTTGGCTCCTCTGAGCAGCAAGCGGCCGTCGGCGAAGTCGAAGACCTGGTCGTCGTACTGCCAGACGTTGAGGATGCCGGCGCGGCTGAGCCGAAACCGCCTGTCGGTGTCGGCTGTCTCCCGTACCGCGGAACGGACGAAGGTTGTGGTCATGAGTGGTCCTCGTCGAAAAGGGTCGGGGCAGCCTGCTGTGCCTCGATGAGCTGCGCTTTGGGTGCGTAGCGGGCTGCGGCGGCGTGGACGCGAAGCCCGTCTGCGTCTCGTTGGACGAGTCCTACGTCGGCAAGGATCTCGATCGCTTCGTCGAAGACGGCGTCTGGGTTCTCGCGATGTTCCTTGCGGAGTCCGCGTTTCCATGCCTGGAACACTTTGTCGCCGGCCGTTCGCGCGGTTGAGGTTGCCAGGCGTGCCCACGGGCCTGAAGTTGGGTCAGTCTGGTTGTCGGAGCGCACCTCTTCGACCAACTCGGCGAGGAGCAGGAGTGCGAAGTGGGCTGCGGATCCAGTGCCAGGAAATGCGCGGTCGGTCAGCTCTCCGCTCGGGTCGATGGCGATTGCACCTTCTGCGCGCAGCTCCAGGTCGAGACCTAGAGTACTGCTGAACCACTCGACCTCGCGGTGCCTGTTCCGGCGCCACCAGCCACGTTGTTCGTCGGTGAGGCCGTCGACGGACAGGATGGGGTGCTCGACGAGGCGTCGGCGGATCGGGACGCGGGAGCCCCCGGCCGAGGACGGGAGCGACGCGTCCTCGAAGACTTCTTCGGGTGTCGCGCATCGGCTTAGGGGCGCTGCGACGAGGACGGCCAGTCGGTCGCGGTGAACGTCGAGCAATGAGTCGGTGCGTCGCTCGGCCCAGTGCTCCAGGTCGCCGTCGCGCTCGCTCACCACGCCGATATGGATCAGCGCGATCAGCGCGGCGTGAAGTACGCGTCGCTCCGACAGTGCGTCGAGGTCAACATCTACTCCGGCGTCGACTGCCGCGGACCGGACGCCCGCGACAAGTTCGTCGATCATGATTTGCTGTCGTGACCGGGTGAGTGCTGCCAGGACGAGCGCCACCATGGCGTAGGCGCGGGGTGTGAAGTGGTTTCCGTTGCGTCGGCGAAGGCCTCGGCGTCCGTCCCGGCCGATGCCGGTCTTATAGAGACGGGCGAGCGCCGGTTCGACGACGAGTCGGTAGCCGAGACCGTCGGCGAACAGTTTGGTCAGCTCGTCTCGGTGACGGCGAACGAGAGCAAGATCGTCGTGGTGCTGCTCGCTGTGCAGGAGTGGTGTCTGCAGGAGCGCGCGGGCAGCTCGTCGTACGTCGGCTTCGGCGTACAAGTCGGGCGCGGGCGCAGGGCGCTCGGGAACGACACTCATGCGCCGGATCCCATCTGCCTTTGACCATCGGACTCGGCGGCGATACTGACCCTGATTTCGATGTCGCGGAGAACGAGTTTCCCCGCGGGGCTGGCGATGGCGACAGTCGACCCCGGGGCACGCTCGACGGCGAGTGTCAGCCGATGTGGGCCGATGGGCGTTGTCGTTTCGGCAGTCGCACCTGCCGCGAGGGGGCGCCCGTAGCCCGTGAGTGCCGTGGAGTAGAGGTCGAGGAAGACCTCGCGTGCGTCATCGCTGACGCGGGCTTCTCGCAGGGTGCCTGCATGGGTGGCGAGTTCGCGCAAGGCTGCCTCGCGGCGCCGCTGTTGCCTGGCGCGCTCCGCGAGCCGGGCGTTCTTGGCCGCGGTGAAGTCGACGCGTGCTCCTGCCCGTCCGCGCGCGGTGCGGTCGCCGTGGATCCGAAGTCCGACGGGCACTTCGGCGGCCGGAGCGGTCCACCAGCTCTGGGTGGCTGGAATTGGTTCGTCGTCCGACTCGGCCTTGAAGGCAAGGTGGCGCGTGGGATAGAGACCGAAGACTGCTGCCCACAGTGCATGGGCGTCCTCGTCCGAGCTGGTGTCGAACCATGCGGCTAGTCGGGTGAGATCGCCGTATCGGCTCTGCTGACGGTCTGCTCCGGCGGCGATCCGCCTGAGGTTCACGAGGAGGGATCGCATTGCGTCGGTGGCAAGTGCCCGGACGTTGTCGGCATCGGAACGTCGGCCGGGCGAACCAACGAACCACGCGTGGAGGCTTTCCCAGTCGCCCGGTTCGAGGCCGGTAGCCCGACGTGCTGCGGTGCCGTCGATGCCGACGAGCCGCTCTCCCGTGTTGGCACGCTCGCAGAGTTCCGCGAGGTTCGGACGGAGTTCTTGGAGCCGGTCGCCCACTTGGGGCATGTGCCGGGAGATCTCGTCGATGAACCGAGAGAGGTAGTCCAGGAGCGCGGTTTTGAACAGTTCGAACTCGTCCCGACCGAGGTCGAATCGGGTGAGCACTTGGGTGAGATAGGAGTAGAACTGCCGCGTGGAGTTGACCAGTACCTCGAACTGGGCAAACAGCGTGGTGATCCGTCCGGCGAGCTCACGCGGGTCGGTGTCGTCGAATCCGCGTCGCGCGTTGTTCACGAAGTCTTCGATGCCGGTGAGGATGACGGGGAGGACTTCGCTGGACACCTCGCGCGCTGACTCCGAGTGCTGCAGAAGCTCCTCGACCTGGCGGTGGACGAGTTCGCCTCGCTGTGTGAGTTGATAGCGCGCTCGGTTGGTGAGGTATTCCCGAATGCTCCGGGCTTCGGTCTCTCGTGGGCTGCGCGCCAGGTTGCCGTGCTCGACGAGGTACGAGAGGCGCTGCTCGACGGTGTCCTGGTCGAGTTCGATGCCGTCTGCGGCGAGGCGCTCTGCGATGTCGGCAGCCGATTGATCCGAGAGGAAGCCGCTCATGCCTGAGGTGAAGAGCCGCATGATGGCGAGGTAGCTCGCTGCCTCTTCGTTGACGGCATAGCGCAGCGCACCGAGCGTTTGACGCTCGCGAGGATCGAGTGCACCGGAGGTCACTCGAGGAACGCTAGCCGTTGGGTCCGACAATAATCCTGTGAAGCCCCGACCACGGTGGTCCCGGAATCAATCTGAGGACAGGTGCGCCGTTAGGAAGTCCGTAAGAGGCGACGTAGCCCCTGCGACCGCGTGGATACGTACCCGACTGAGCAGGTCTACGTCGATGCTCGGCCAGTCGAGGTGGTAGCCGTCGCGGTGGGCGATGGCGGTGACCCAGGCGCTCTGAGTGCGGGTGTTGCCGTCGCGGAAGGGGTGGATGAGCGACCGGTCGCCCCATCGTTCGGCGAGTCGCGCTACGAAGTCGCCGAGGTCGAGTCCGGACGATCGGGGCGGTGCGCCAGGTTCACAGGCCGAGGTCCTTGCTGGAGGTGTTCTCGAGAGCTTCGAGTGGCCGGATGTAGCGGTTGACCAGCACGCCGAGATCTTTGTGCCGGGTCTGCGCTGCGATCCGGTTCAGCGGTACGCCGGCGAGCGCGGCGGTGGTGGCGTGTCCGGCGCGCAGGGAGTGGGCGGTGATGCGGGTGCCGTCGAGCCCGGCCGCGATGGCGCGGGAGCGGAGCATCCGGGCGGGGACGTGGCCCGAGAGTCGTTCGGAGCTGATGGCGCTTCCCCAGATCCGGGTGAACAGGGCGCCGGGGGTCTCGCCGCGCAGATCCCGCCAGGCGTTGAGCGCGGCGACCGGGTCGGTGAGCGCGTGCTGGCCGTGGGCGACGGCAACCTGCTCGCCGTGGCCCTCTTGGTCTGTCTTGGATTGCCGGATGTGCAGCACGAGTCCGGCGGGCTTGTGCTCGATGTCGGCGAGGTCGAGCGCGACGAGCTCGGCTCGCCGCAGGGCGGAGGCGTAGCCGAGCAGGATGATCGCGGCGTCGCGGATCCCGTGCGGGGTGGTGCGGTCGATGCTGCCGACGATCTGGCGGATCTCCTCGACCGACAGCGGCCTGGCGAGGCGTCGGGCTGCGCCGCCGTACGTACGACGCAGTCCACGGCGGACTTGGCGGACGGCTTCGGACGCGATCGGGTCGACGGCGCCGGTGGTGCGGTGGACGTGCCGGATGACGGTGCAGGCCATGTCCAGGGTGCCGGTGGCGCGTCCGGCTTCGGCGCGTTCGGTCAGGTAGGCGCACACGGCGAGTGGGTCGGCGGGAACGGCGGCGACGCCCCGTTCGGCGCACCAGCGTTGCCATTGGCCCCAGACGACGTCGTAGAGCCGCCGGGTGCCGGCGGTGCGGGCGGCGGCGAGGGCTTTGCCGATGCGGGCGGCATCGACGGGTGTGAGCCCCGCGCGTGTCAGGTCGGGGTCGTCGGTGGGTGTGGGCGGGATGGCGGGGCGGGCGGTGGCCGGCAGCGCGGCGAGCATGAGCGTGTTCATCGCCCTGTCGTAGCGGCGACGCCACCCGGGACGAGGCTGGGCCGAGGTGACCCGCATCGCGAGCGCGTTGGTCACATAAGCCTGACTTTGTGATGACCGAGTCAAGTTAGAAAACTTTCAGGCTCGGTTCCCCAGAGGGAACCGAGCCTGAAATTCGTAGCGGGGGCAGGATTTGAACCTGCGACCTCTGGCTAAGAGCGCAAAACACAGCAAGCGCGATCGCAACCCGACAACCGACGTAACGGAGCGGCAGATGCTCCACGCGAGGTCTCGCCGGTCGGGGTCAAGGAGACCGTTCGCCCGGCGATGCATCGGCGATCGCTCCAGAAGCTCGATTAGGGGTCGATTCTCCACAGGCCGCGCGGTGAGGGCTGCACACCTTCTGTTACGAGGGCAAACCTGTCCTCGTGACCACGAAGGAGCACACGATGAGTACCACCGTCGACACCAACCAAGTGAGCATGATCCTGACCATCGACGAGGCTGCGGCCTACCTCGCCATCCCGAAGGCGACGATCTACACCTGGCGGACACGCCGGGTCGGGTTCGGACCACGCGCCGTGAAGATGGGCGGTTGCCTGCGCTACCGCCGCGCGGACCTCGACGCCTGGATCGTCGAGCACCTCGAGCCCGCAGAGGGCGAGTAGCCCATGGCCAGGCCACCACTCCCCCTCGGTACCTGGGGGACCATCACCACCGAGAAGATCCGCGACGGCAACTATCGAGCCCTGACTCGGTTCCGTGACACCGACGGCAACACGCGCCGCGTCACCGCGACTGGTCCGAGCAAGGCCGCTGCGGAGCGAGCGCTTCGAGACGTCCTGGGCACGCGCACCGCGCCAGCAGGTGAGCTCCTCACCGCAGAGACCCGGCTGATCGACCTCGCCACCGAATGGATCAGCGGTCTCGAGGCCGAAGGACGGATCGAGCAGACCACTATCAACGAGTACCGCCGGGTGCTGGACAACCTGGTCCTACCCAGTGTCGGTGGACTGAAGCTCCGCGAGGCCACCACGGGGCGGCTCGATCGGCTCCTGCTGAGGTTGCGCGATCAGAGCGTGAACCGGCAACGCAAGGCCAAGGTCGTCCTTGGGGCCATGCTCGACCTCGCGGTCCGACACGATGCGATCCCGACCAACCCGGCCCGCGGGACGAGCCGAGTTCACCGACCGAAGCAGGAGACCAAGGCGCTTCGGGTAGAGGACCTGGTCGAGATCCGCGCCGCTGTACGCCGGTGGGTCAACTCGGACCGCCCCGGACCGAAGGCCACCCGCGACATGGCCGACATAATCGACCTGATGCTCGCCACCGGCTGCCGCATCGGCGAGGTGCTCGCCTTGCGCTGGAGCGACCTGGACCTCGATGGTGACCTGCCGGTGCTCACGGTGTCGGGCACGATCAAGACCGAAACAGGGAAGGGCACCTATCGGAAGCCCACGCCGAAGTCGGACGCCAGCCGGCGAACCGTAGTCCTGCCCCGGTTCGCCACCGAGCTGCTGCGCGTGCGCCGGGAGTTCGCGACACCCAACGAGAACGACGCCGTCTTCGCAACCCGCAACGGCACCTGGCACCAGGTCGTCAACATCGAACGTCGGTGGCGGCAGATCCGGCAGGACACAGGCTATGAGTGGGTGACGCCCCACACCTTCCGCAAGACGGTCGCGACGCTGATCTCCGAGGCGACTACGTCCGAGCTCGCCTCGCGCCAGCTCGGACACTCCTCAAGCCAGGTGACCCGGGACCACTACATCGCAAAGCCTCCGGTTTCAGCCGACCTCTCCGAGCTCCTCGAGCGGCTCGCTGAGAGCGACGACGCGCGCTCGGATCCGTAGGCCTCGAAATCGTTTACGTCTAGTAAACAACCATTCTGGAGATCCACGTCAAAACCGAAACCGCCTCTGACCTGCGTTTCCGCAGGTCAGAGGCGGTTTTTCGGTCGGGCTGACAGGATTTGAACCTGCGACCCCTTGACCCCCAGTCAAGTGCGCTACCAAGCTGCGCCACAGCCCGAATGCCCCTCGGGGCGAAAGGAACATTAGCGCACCGGATGCCGCTGGTCCCAATCGGCCCCCGGGAGCGGCCGTGTGCCCCGTCGGGACAGCGGCAGGTCAGCGCCGGCGCTTCTCGCGGACGCGGACCGAGACCTCGATCGGCGTGCCCTCGAAGCCGAACTGCTCGCGCAGGCGACGCTCGATGAAGCGGCGGTAGCCGGCCTCGATGAAGCCCGACGCGAAGATGACGAAGCGCGGCGGACGCGTCGAGGCCTGGGTCGCGAAGAGGATGCGGGGCTGCTTGCCACCACGCAGCGGGTGCGGGTGGGCGGCCACGATCTCGCCGAGGAAGGCGTTGAGCCGGCCGGTGGGGACACGGGTGTCCCACGACTCGAGGGCGGTCTCGATGGCGGGCACGAGGCGGTCCATGTGACGGCCCGTGCGCGCGGAGACGTTGGCCCGGGGAGCCCACGGCACCTGGACGAGCTCCTTCTCGATCTCGCGCTCGAGGTAGTAGCGGCGCTCCTCGTCGAGGGTGTCCCACTTGTTGTACGCGATGACGAGGGCTCGGCCCGAGTCGATGACCTGCTGCACGACACGGACGTCCTGCTCGGCGATGGGCTCCTCGGCGTCGATGAGCACGACGGCCACCTCGGCCTTCTCCAAAGCCGTCTGGGTGCGCAGCGACGCGTAGAAGTCCGCGCCCCGGCTCTGGTGGACGCGGCGCCGGATGCCGGCGGTGTCGACGAAGCGCCAGGTCTTGCCGCCGAGCTCGATGAGCTCGTCGACCGGGTCACGCGTGGTGCCGGCCACGTTGTCGACGACGACGCGCTCGGACCCCGCGAGACGGTTGAGCAGGCTCGACTTGCCGACGTTGGGGCGCCCGACGAGCGCCACCCGCCGCGGACCACCCTGGGCGTACGCGCCGTGCGCGGACACGTCGGGCAGCACCTCGAGCACGGCGTCGAGGGCGTCGCCGCTCCCGCGGCCGTGCACGGCGGACACCGGGAACGGCTGGCCGAGGCCGAGGCTCCACAGCATCGCCGCGTCGGCTTCGCCGCGCTGGTCGTCGACCTTGTTGGCCACGAGCACCACCGGCTTGCCGGAGCGGCGCAGCAGCTTGACGACCGCCTCGTCGTCGTCCGTCGCGCCGACCGTGGCGTCGACGACGAACATGACGACGTCGGCGAGGTCGATCGCGATCTCGGCCTGCTCGGCGACGCGCAGGTGGATGCCTGTGGCGTCCGCCTCCCAGCCGCCGGTGTCGACGATGGTGAAGCGGCGCCCGCCCCACTCGGCCTCGTAGGAGACGCGGTCACGCGTCACACCCGGCACGTCCTCGACGACGGCCTCGCGGCGCCGCAGGATGCGGTTGACCAGGCTCGACTTGCCCACGTTGGGTCGGCCGACCACGGCCACGACGGGCAGCGGGCCCTGCCCCGCGCCGTCGTCGGAGATCGGCCCCTGGGCGTCGAGCAGCGCCTGGTCCTCGGGGCTGAGCTCGAAGTCGTCGAGCCCGGCGCGCAGGGCGCGCTCCACGGCGGCGTCGTCGACGGAGGGGTCGGCGGTCGAGATCGGAGCGCCCTCGTCGATGGGGCGGGCGGTCTCGTCAGTCACGGTGTCCTCGAATCAGTGAACGTCTGTTGAGGAACCATTCTCCACCCGCGAGCGGCGTACATGTGACGCGAGGGCGTCCCGCAGGTGGTCACTGGCCAGCCGGAGACGGTCCCGACCGGGCGCAGAGGGGTCGACGACGAGCCGGAACGGGTCGCCGAAGTCGACGACAAGCCGCGACCGGAAGGCCGGCCAGTCGTCCTTCGTCGCGCCCGGGATGCGCGTCCCGCTGACCGCGACCGGCACGATCTGCGCGTCGGTGCGCAGCGCGATCCAGGCGGCCCCGTGGTTGACCTGGTGGACCTCACCGTCACCGCGGTTGCCCTCGGGAAAGATCCCGATCGCACCCCCGCCCTCGAGGACGGCGCTGGCCGAGGCCAACGCCGCGCGGTCCCCGAGGGAGCGGTCGATGGGGATCTGGCCGACGTTGCGGATCGTCCAGCCCCAGAAGCCCGAGAAGGCCTCCTGCTTGACGAGGAAGCTCACGGCGCGCGGCGCCAGGCCGAAGACGAGGGGCCCGTCGAGGAACGCCGCGTGGTTGGCGACGAGGATGACCGGCCCCGTGAGCGGCACCCGCTCGGGGTGCAGGGCCGCGCCCCGGTAGAGGGTGCTGAAGATGACCTTGCCGATCGGGCGGCCGATCCGGGCCCGGTTCGGATGGGGAGCGACCGCCTGGCTCATGCCCGGGCCGCCTCGACCACCTGGAGCACCGCCTCGACCGAGCCCTCGAAGTCGAGGTGCGACGTGTCGATCGTCGTGACGCCGTCGGCGGCCACGGTGAACTCCGACACGGCGGAGTCGGCCTTGTCGCGGTCGACGATCTGGGACCGGGTCGCCGCGACGGCGTCGGCGTCGGCGGCGCCGTGCAGCTCGGTCGAGCGTCGTGCGAGCCGGGCCTCCTCGGACGCGGTGAGCAGGATGCGCACGGGCGCGTCGGGGGCGACGACTGTCGTGATGTCCCGTCCCTCGGCGACGACGCCACCGGTGGCCGCGGCGGCCTCGGAGATGAGGCGGCGCTGGAGGACCCGCAGGATCTCGCGCACGGGGATGACGGTGGCGACCGCGGAGACGCTGGTCGAGATCCCCGTCTCGCGGATGGCACCGGCGACGTCGGTGCCGCCGACCTCCACGGTCGGTGCGTCGGGATCCGTGCCGATGGACAGCGGAAAGCTTTGCGCCGCAGCGGTGATCGCGTCGGCGTCGGTCAGGTCGACACCCTCGTGGAGGCACCACCACGTGAGGGCGCGGTACATGGCGCCCGTGTCGAGGTAGCCGTAGCCGAGGGACCGGGCCACCTGCTTGCTGACGCTCGACTTGCCGGACCCCGAGGGACCGTCGACAGCGATGACGAAACCGGACAGGGGGTCCTCGGGGGTCTGCGACATGCGGACGAGGATAGTGCCTCGACCGGGCCGTCCCCGGACCCGCCCGAGGGGCGGCGCCGTCAGTCGTGCACGCGCCAGCCGAGGCGGGCCAGCTCGGCTCGCAACGGCTCGACGGACGCGGGCACGACCGAGATCTCGGCGACGCCGACGGCCTGCCCGAGCCCGTGCTCGAGGTGGAGGTCCTCGAGGTTGATGCCGGCGTGGCCGACGTCCGTGAGCAGTCGGGCCAGTGATCCCGGCTCGTCGGGGACGACGACGGAGACGACCTCGTACGCGGCGGGAGCCGCACCGTGCTTGCCGGGGATCCGTGCGTGGCCGAGGTTGCCGGCCTCGAGGACCCGGCTCAGCGTGCCGAGCGAGCCGGCGCCGTCGGCGTCGGCGAGGGTGTCGAGGGCCCCGACGACGTCGTCGACCTGGTCGCGGACGTGGCGCAGGACGTCGCGCACGGCGGGTGCGTTGCCGGCGAGGATCTGGGTCCACAGCCGTGGGTCGCTCGCCGCGATCCGGGTCACGTCGCGCAGTCCCTGGCCGGCGAGACCGACGGCGGACTCGGGCAGCTCGCGCAGGCACGCGGCGACGATGCTCGCCGCGAGCTGGGGCACGTGCGAGACGGCTGCCACGGCCTCGTCGTGCTCGTGGGCCGGCATGACCCGCACAGCGGAGCCGACGGCGAGGGCGAGCTCCTTCACGCGACGCACCGCCGCGTCGGTCGAGGCCTCGTGCGGCACGACGACCCACGCCCGGCCGTCGAAGAGGTCGGCCCGGGCGGCTGCGGCGCCCGAGCGCTCGCGACCGGCCATCGGGTGCGACCCGACGTAGCGGCTCGCGTCGGCGCCCGAGTCGAGGACGACGCGGAGCACCGACTCCTTGACGGAGGCGACGTCGGTGACGACTGCGTCGGGCCACCGGCCCAGCGCGTCGACGACGACGCGAGCGGCGACGTCGGGCGGCGCCGCGACGACGACGACGTCCGGGGCGTCCGTCACGTCCTCGGCCATCTCGCCCGCCCGGAGGTCGCGCGCCAGCTGGACGGCCGTCGGTGATGGGTCGTCCAGAGACACCCGAAATCCGTTGTTGGACAGCGCGATCCCGAGACTGGTCCCGATCAGCCCAGCGCCGACGATGCGGACGTGCGTGCTCACCCCGTCAGCGTAGCGAGCCGGTCGTCCCGGGGCCGGGACGTCCGGATCACAGACCGGCGGCCTTGTAGAGCGCCCCGATCTCGGCCTTGTTGAGGCGTCGGGTGCGCCCGGACTTGAGGTCGGCGAGACGGATCGGGCCGACCTCGGTGCGGACGAGCTCGAGAACCGGGTGCCCGACCGCCTCGAGCATGCGGCGCACGACGTGCTTGCGGCCCTCGTGGAGCACCACCTCGACCATGGCCTTGCCCGGCTGGTGGTCGACGATCCGGAAGGAGTCGACGCTGACGGGACCGTCCTCGAGCTCGACGCCCTCGCGCAGGCGCTTGCCGACGTCGCGCTGCACCGGGCCGCGGATCGTCGCGACGTACGTCTTGAGGACGCCGTATGCCGGGTGCTGCAGCCGGTGGGCGAGGTCGCCGTCGTTGGTGAGCAGGAGCAGACCCTCGGTGTCGGCGTCGAGACGCCCCACGTGGAAGAGGCGCTGCTCGCGGTTGCCGACGTAGTCCTCGAGCGAGATGCGGCCGAGCTCGTCGTGCATCGTCGTCACGACGCCCTTGGGCTTGTTGAAGGCGAGGTAGACGCGGTCCTCGTCGAGGTTGACGCGGACGCCGTCGACGTGGACGACCTGGGTCTGCGGGTTGATGCGCACGCCGAGCTCCGTGACGATCTGGCCGTCGACCTCGACGCGCCCCTGCTCGATGAGGTTCTCGCAGACACGCCGCGAGCCGACGCCGCCGGCGGCCATGAGCTTCTGCAGGCGCACGCCGTCGGGGTCGTGGACGTCGATCTCGGGTGCGGGCTTGCGGTCGGGCAGCCTGGTGGGCTGGCTGGCCTTCGTCGAGCCTGCGAAGCGCGGGCCGGAGCCCTTGCCGCCGGTCTTGCCGCCGGCGCTCTTGCCGCCCGCCACGGGTCGGCCGCCACGGCGGGCGCCGCCGACGCTTCCGGGGCCTCCGGTGGGCCCGGACCCCTTCTTGCGCGGCTGGCGGGGGGACCTGGAGTACTCGCTCATGCGTGTCCTTCCTCGATGAGCTCGTCGATGACGTCGGCGTCCGGGAGGTAGGGCGCCAACGCCGGGAGGTCGTCGAGCGACGACAGTCCCATCCGCTGGAGGAAGTAGGGGGTCGTGCGGAAGAGCATGGCACCGCTCTCGCCCACGTCCTCGACCTCCTCGATGAGGCCGCGCGACGCCAGCGTGCGGACGACGCCGTCGACGTTGACGCCGCGGACGGCACTGACGCGGGCGCGGGAGACCGGCTGGCGGTAGGCGATGACGGCGAGCGTCTCGAGCGAGGCCTGGGTCAGCTTGGCCTGCTGGCCGTCGAGGACGAACTTCTCGACCACGGGCGCGAAGTCGGACCGGCTGTAGACGCGCCATCCGCCCGCCACGCTGCGGAGGGTGAACCCGCGCTGCGCGGCGGCATACTCCTCCTCGAGGGCGTGCAGATGGACCCGCACGTCGTCGACGGGCAGCTCGAGTGCCGACGCGAGGGCGACCTCGGTCACCGGCTCGTCGACGACCATGAGCACGGCCTCGAGCGCCGAGCGGGCTCCGCCCGGGAAGTCGTTGATGTCGAAGGCGATCTGCTCGTCGGCACCCTCGCGGTCGCCGAGCACCTCGGGCTCGACGGTCGCGTCGGGCCCCTGCGCCGACTGGTCACTCATCGTCTGCTCCTCTTCGTGAGGTGGCGTCGCCACCCGTCTGCTCGGTGTCCGGCGTCGGCGCGTCACCCTCGGCGCCCTCGACGTCGTCCTCGTTCTCGTCGTCCTCGTCGTCCTCGTCGAACTCGTCGTCGATGGCGATGTCGCCGTCGTCGGTGCCCGTCCAGCGGATGTCGAGCTCGCCGAGCGCCTCGGCCTGCTCGAAGGCGATCGCCGCCTCCTTGAACAGCTCGAGCAGGGCGAGGAAGCGCGCCACGATGACGAGGGTGCTGTCGGCGTCGGCCACGAGGCTGCGGAACGAGACCTGTCCGCGGTGGCGCAGGCGCTCGACGATGATCGCCGCCTGCTCCCGGACGCTGACCTGCGGTGCGTGGAGGTGCTCGAGCCCGACGGTGGGCGCCACCTTCGGCGTCATCGCCCGGGCGGCGATCATCGCGAACTGCTCGGGTGTGATGGCGATGACGAGCTCGGGCAGCAGTGCCGCGAACTCCGGCTCGAGACCGGCCTGGCGCGGGGTGATGCGGCCGGCCGTGGCCATCCGCTCACGGAAGGTGGCCGCGATGTCCTTGTAGGCGCGGTACTGCAGGAGCCGGGCGAAGAGCAGGTCACGCGCCTCGATGAGCGCGAGGTCCTCGTCGTCCTGGGGGCCCGACTGCGGGAGCAGGCGCGAGGCCTTGAGGTCGAGCAGGGTCGCCGCGATGAGGAGGAACTCCGAGGCCTGGCCGAGGTCCCAGTCGCTGTTGGCTGCCTGGGCGGTCTTGATGTGCGCGACGAACTCGTCGGTGACCTTGGCGAGGGCGACCTCGGTGATGTCGAGCTTGTGCTTGCTGATGAGGCCGAGCAGGAGGTCGAAGGGCCCGGAGAAGACGTCGAGGTGCACCTCGAAGGGGGCTGCAGAGCGTCGCGTGATGACACCGCCGGGCGTCAGCTCCTGGGCTGGTGCTACCTCGACCATCGGGTCCGGGGGCACGGCAGCGTCGTCGGCGTCGACCGCGGGGCGGTCGACGGTGTCCTGCTCGGTCATCAGATCACTGCGGATCAGGCCGCGCCGCCGCGCGCGATGAGCTCACGGGCGAGCTGGCGGTAGGCGTTGGCACCGGAGTGCTCGGACGAGTAGGACGTGATCGGCTCGGCGGCCAGGGTCGCGTCGGGGAACTTCACGGTGCGGCTGATCACCGTGTGGAAGACCTGCTCGCCGAAGTGGTCGACGACCGAGCGCACGACCTCCCGGCTGTGCAGGGTCCGGCTGTCGTACATGGTGGCGAGGATGCCGTCGACCTGCAGGCGCGGGTTGAGCCGGTCGGTGATCTTGTCGATCGTGTCGATGAGCAGGGCGACGCCGCGCATCGCGAAGAACTCGCACTCGAGCGGGATGATGACGCCGTGCGCGGCCGTCAGGGCGTTGACCGTGAGCAGGCCGAGCGACGGCTGGCAGTCGATGAGGACGAGGTCGTACTCGTCGACGACGGGGCGCAGGACGCGGGCGAGGATCTGCTCGCGGGCGACCTCACCGACGAGCTGGACCTCGGCCGCGGACAGGTCGATGTTGGCCGGCACGAGGTCGAGGTTGGGCGTGCGCGTCTGCTGGATGACGTCGTGGATCTCGTGGCCGCGCTCGACGAGGAGGTTGTAGATCGTCGTGTCGAGCTCCTGCGCGTTGACGCCGAGACCGACGGAGAGCGCACCCTGCGGGTCGAAGTCGATGACGAGGACCTTGCGACCGAGCTCGGCCAGCGCGGCACCGAGGTTGATCGTCGTCGTCGTCTTGCCGACGCCGCCCTTCTGGTTGCACATGGCGATGATGCGCGCGGGCCCGTGGCTCGAGAGCGGCACGGGGGTCGGGAAGTCGGGCAGCGGACGGCCGGTCGGGCCCATGGCCCCGGAGCCGGCGGACTCGGTGCCGGGCAGGTGGGCGACCCGCGGGGCGGCACCGACCGGACTCTGTCGGGGCTGGTCGAGGTCCTCGGACGGCACGGACTGCATGGTGTCGTGTGACTCCTCGTTCACCGGGTGTTCCACTCCGCTCGGCCTTGCCCTGGGATGCTGCGGTCAGCCTCGCGCTGATCACGTGTGACCTTATCAGCGGGCACGGGGGTGGGCGCCCGCATAGACCTCGCGGAGTCGGTGGACCGACACCATCGTGTAGATCTGGGTGGTGGTCACGGAGGCGTGCCCGAGCAGCTCCTGGACGACGCGGACGTCCGCCCCGCCGTCGAGCAGGTGGGTGGCGAAGGAGTGGCGCAGCGTGTGGGGCGACACGTGCTCGGTGAGGTCGGCCCGCTCGGCGGCGCGGCGGATGATCGCCCAGGCCGACTGCCGCGAGAGGCGCGCCCCCCGCTGGTTGAGGAAGAGCGCCGGCCCCCCTTGTCCGTGCGTGGCGAGGGCCGGACGGCCCCGGACGAGGTATGCCGTCACGGCCTCGACCGCGTAGCGGCCGACGGGGACGACGCGCTCCTTGCCACCCTTGCCGTGCAGCCGGACGGACGCCACTCCCCCGCCGTTCGGGGCGGTCCCGGAGCCGTCTGCGGGTCCGGCGGTCTCGATGTCGTCGACGTCGAGGTCGACGGCCTCGCTGATGCGGGCGCCGACGCCGTAGAGGACCTCGAGGAGGGCACGGTCGCGCAGTGACTCGGGCGTGTCGCCGACCGATGCCGCCGCGAGCAGCCGTTCCACGGCCTCGATCGGGATCGCCTTGGGCAGCCGGGCGGGTGGCTTGGGCGGGGCGACGTTGGCCGCCGGGTCGCCGGCGACCTCGCCCTCGAGCGCGAGGAACCGGTGGAAGCCGCGCACGGCGACGAGCGTGCGGGCCGCGGACGAGGCCGCGAGCCCGCGCTCGCGCAGGGAGGCGAGGAAGTCGGTGACGTCGGCCTCGGTGACCCGGCTCGGGTCGTCGATCCCCTTGGCCGCCAGGAACGCTGCGTAGGAGCGCAGGTCGCGGGCGTAGGACTTGAGGGTGTTGTCGGACGCGCCCTTCTCGACGCGGACGTGGTCGAGCCACCCGCGGACGTCGCGCTCGAGGCGCGAGGGCCGTGCCGCGGGTGGCTCGGTGACGACCTGCTCGGTCAGGACAGGGCCTCGTCGAGACCAACCGACGTCATGCCGTGGGCCTCCGCGACGCCGGCGTACGTGACGTGCCCGTCGTGCGTGTTGAGACCGAGTCCGAGCGCGTGGTCGGCGCGCAGCGCGTCGCGCCACCCCTGGTTGGCGAGCTTCACGGCATACGGCAGCGTCGAGTTCGTCAGCGCGTAGGTGGACGTGTTGGGCACGGCGCCGGGCATGTTCGCGACGCAGTAGAAGACCGAGTTGTGCACCGTGTAGGTGGGGTCGGCGTGCGTCGTGGCGTGGCTGTCCTCGAAGCAGCCGCCCTGGTCGATGGCGATGTCGACGAGCACGGAGCCCGGCTTCATCTGGGAGACGAGCTCGTTGGAGACGAGCTTGGGGGCGGCCGCACCGGGGATGAGCACGGCCCCGATGACCATGTCGGCCTCCTGGACCTGCTGCTGCACCGTGAGGCGGTTGGACGCGAGGCCGTGGACCTGGTTCTCGTAGCGCCAGAAGGACATCCGCAGCTTGTCGAGGTCGGTGTCGAGCAGCGTGACGTCGGCACCCATGCCGAGCGCGATGTTGGCGGCGTTCTGGCCCGACACGCCGGCACCGAGGATGACGACCTTGGCGTTGGCCACGCCACCGACGCCGCCCATGAGCACGCCGCGGCCGCCCTGGGCGCGCATCAGCGCGTGGGCACCGACCTGCGGGGCGAGACAGCCGGCCACCTCGGACATCGGGTAGAGCAGCGGCAGGGCCCCGGATGGCAGCTGCACGGTCTCGTAGGCGATGCCGGTGACCTTGCGCTTGACGAGCTCCTCGGTGAGCGGTTTGTCGGCCGCGAGGTGCAGGTACGTGAAGAGGGTCAGGCCCTCGCGCATCCGGTGGTACTCCTCGGCCACGGGCTCCTTGACCTTGAGCACCATCTCCGCCTCGCCCCAGACGTCGTCGGCGGAGCCGAGGATGCGGGCGCCTGCCGCGACGTAGTCGTCGTCGCTGATCTGCGAACCGACACCGGCGTCCTTCTCCACGATGACGTCGTGACCGTTCTCGGTGAGCTCGTGGACGCCTGAGGGGGTGATGGCCACGCGGTACTCGTGGTTCTTGACCTCGCGGGGGATGCCGACCTTCATGCTGCTGCACTTCCTTCCGGACTGACTCGACCATGGCGCCGTTGCCGTGGTGAGAAGAGGCCCGCAGGGGCCGCGAGCCCACTGTATCCATGGGTGTCACGGCCCGGTCACGACCTCCTGCAACTGCCGCTGACCGGCCCGGCCTCGTGCCACAGTGTGGTCACCGCCATCCGCGGCCGACGAGCTCGGAGAAGGAGGGGCCGTGACCGATCCGCCGGCGCACGAGGGATACAGCTGGCCGGTGGCGCCGGCCGGTTCACGGCCGCCGAGGCAGCGGAGGCCCGCGCGGTGGCCGGGCGGGGGCGCCATCGTGCTGACGCGGCGCCAGGGCGTCGTCGCCGGCGTGCTCTTCGCCGTGGCAGCCGTCTGGGGGCCGATCTTCCAGGGCGTGGAGCCACCCGAGGCGTTCGTGCTGCTCGTGATCGGCCTCGCGGTCGCGGCGGCGGCCACGGCTCTCCCGGCACTTCGCTCGTTCGCGGGGGGCTTCCTCGTGGCCTCCCTGGTGGGAGGATTCGCCGCTTTCATCGCCCTCGTCGTGTTCTTCGTCGTCGTCTTCGCCAACATGGGCCCGTGAAGCTCTACGCAGACACCCCCGCCCGACGCACCCGACAGCTGCTGTCCGACGTGCTCATGCTCCTGTGGATCGGCCTCTGGGTGTATGCCGGTCGCCAGGTCCACGACACGGTCGAGCAGCTGCGTGCCCCTGCGGACTCGATCACGTCGGCCGGGAAGTCCGTCAACGGGGCCCTCACGGGCGCGGGCGACCAGGCCGGGCAGCTGCCGCTCGTGGGTGACCAGCTGAAGACGTGGCTGACCCAGGCCGCCGGGTCCGGCACGACGCTCCAGCAGGCCGGGACGTCGATGGCCGACACGGTCGACACGCTCGCCCTCGGGCTCGGGATCGCCCTGGCGCTCGTGCCGATCGTCCTCGTCCTCGCGGTCTGGCTCTACGTCCGGGTTCGCTTCGTGCGCAACGCGACCCAGTCGCAGCGCTTCATCGATGCCGGTGAGGACCTCGACCTCTTCGCCCTCCGTGCGATGGCGACGCAGCCGATGCGTGCACTGGCCCGCGTCTCCGACGACCCCGCCGGGGCGTGGCGGCGCCAGGACCGTGAGGTCATTCGGGAGCTCGCCCTGCTCGAGCTGCGTGACCAGGGCCTGCGCCCGCCGCCCGGCACCTGACCTCCGCACGCGGTCGGTCGCGCACCTCGGGTCAGTCGGCTCGCGTGACCTGCGGCACGAGGTCGTCAGCCGGCGGGGTCCACGCGTCGGCGGTGGCCGGGACCTGCTCGCCGCTGCGGATGTCCTTGACCTCGTCGCCGGACTCCCCCGCCCCGGGGAACCACACGTAGGGGATGCCGCGACGCTCGGCGTAGCGGATCTGCTTGCCGAAGCGGGCTGCCGACGGTGCGACCTCGCAGGCGATCCCGCGGCGGCGCAGGGCCGTGGCCACGGCGACCGCACCCTCGCGCGACTCGTCGTCGGTCAGGGCGACGAGCACGGCGGCAGGCGTCGAGCGTGACGCGGTGACGAGCCCGCGGCCGATGAGCAGGCCGAGGATGCGGGTCACGCCGATGGAGATGCCGACGCCCGGATAGGTGTTCTTCCCGTCGCTGGCGAGGGCGTCGTAGCGGCCGCCGGAGCAGAACGACCCCCACGACTCGTGCCCGACGAACTGGGTCTCGTAGACGGTGCCGGTGTAGTAGTCGAGGCCGCGTGCGATGCGCAGGTCGGCGACGAGCTTGCCGGGGGCGTGGGCCATGCCGGTGCGGATGACGTCGGCCAGGGAGTCGAGCCCCTCGTCGAGGAGCGGGTGCTCGACGCCGAGGGCCCGGACCTGCTCGACGAAGCCGAGGTCGGCCGAGCGGATCGCGGCGAGGGCGAGGCACTGGTCGGCCTGCTCGTCCGTCGTGCCCGACTCCACGAGGAGCACCTTGACCTTCTCCGGGCCGATCTTGTCGAGCTTGTCGACGATGCGCAGCGTCCCGATGACGTCGGTGATGCCGATCCCCTGGTAGAAGCCGTCGGGGATCTTGCGGTCGTTGACCTGGATGACGAAGTCGCCCACCGGGAACCGGCTGAAGACGTCGGCGATGACGAGCGGCATCTCGGCCTCGAAGTGCGGCGAGAGCTGCCCCACGTCGACGACGTCGATGTCCGCCTGGGTGAACTCGCGGTAGCGCCCCTCCTGGGGTCGCTCCCCACGCCACGCCTTCTGGATCTGGTAGCGGCGGAAGGGGAAGGAGAGCTTGCCGGCGTTCTCGAGGACGTAGCGCGCGAACGGCACGGTCATGTCGAAGTGCAGGCCCCAGCGCGCGTCGTCGTCGCTGCCGCCGGCCACGCGCGACACGGCGTAGATCTCCTTGTCGGCGTCCTCGCCCTGCGCGCTGAGTCGCTCGATCGGCTCGATGGACCGGGTCTCGACCGAGGAGAAGCCGTGCAGCTCGAAGGTCTCCCGGATGACGTCGAGGAAGCGCTGCTCGACGATGCGCTCGGACGGGAGGTACTCGGGGAAGCCGCTGATCGGCATGACCTTGGCGGCCTTGGGCTGCGGGGTGCTCACGCGGGCAAGTCTCTCAGGTAGGGGTTGGTGGCGCGTTCGTGGGCCATGGTCGTCGCCTGGTAGTGGCCGGGCAGCACGAGCGTCGTGTCAGGCAGCGGCAGGACGACGTCGCGCAGGCTGCGCTGCAACGCGGCCGGGTCGCCGCCCGGCAGGTCGGTGCGGCCCACCGAGCCGGCGAAGAGCACGTCACCGGTCACCATCGTCCGGTCGACGTCGACCTGGTCCCGGATGCCGTCGGGCACCCGGTCGATGCCGAACATGACCGAGCCCTCGGTGTGGCCGGGGGCGTGGAGCACGTCGAACTCCATGCCCGCGAGCGTCAGCCGGGTGCCGTCGGTGATCTCGACGACGTTGGTCGGCTCGGTCCACGTCGCCGCGGCGCCGAACTGCTGCTCGAGCATCGCGACGAGGCCCGGGTTGCTGCGTCCGAGCAGGTCGTGCAGGCGGTAGCGGTCGTCCGCGTGGATGTAGGCAGCCGTGTCGGCGCCGCAGACGGGGGTCACCGAGTAGACGTGGTCGACGTGCCCGTGCGTGAGCAGCACCGCGGCCGGCCTCAGCCGGTGCTCCGTCAGCACCTCGCGCAACGTCTCCTCCACGCCGATCCCGGGATCGACGATGACGCACTCCTCCCCGGCACCCGCGGCGAGCACGTAGCAGTTGGTGTCGAACGCCTGGGCGGGGAAGGCAATGGTCAGCACGCTGGGAGCCTAGCGACGCACAACCACCGGGGCGGACGGCATACGCCCTCGGGACTCGGGACCGACACACTGGGTATGCCGTCCGCAGGGCTTCCGGGCGCAAATCCGCGCGTCGGAGGGGAGATGTCACGGACTCGTGACCCGTCCCGCTGCGTGCGCGCCGCAGTCGTTCCATAAAATGACCGAACGCCCGGGGACAGCCCATGTGGCCCGTACGAGGAGAGGTTCGTGACCAAAGAGCAGGAACGCGCACGTGCGCGCCGCCGCCACGAGGAACAGCAGAAGACCGCCAAGCCGCCGGTGAGCGACTCGACGCGCGACAAGCAGGTCTTCGGTGTGATCCTCGCGGTCATCCTCGTCATCGCTGCGGCCATCGTCGTGCCCAAGCTCGTCGGCAGCTCCGACACCGCCACCCCCGCGGCCGGGTCGACGACCCCTGCGAGCACCCCGACGAGCTCGGGCGGGCTCGCTGCGGGCCAGAAGCTCGCGGCCGGCTGCACCGCTCCCCCGGCGAACCAGACGACCCCGAAGCAGCAGAAGCAGGTCCCGGCCAAGGCCACGGCTGCCGGCAAGACCTTCGTCGCCACGGTCAGGACCACGTGCGGCGACCTCACCTTCGAGCTCGACGGGACGAAGGCGCCGCAGACCGTCGCCTCGTTCATCAACCTGGCCAAGACCGGCTTCTGGGCCCCGAGCCCGTGCCACCGCGTCACGACCGAGGGCATCTACGTCCTCCAGTGCGGTGACCCCACGGGCACCGGTCAGGGCGGCCCGGGCTACACCTTCGGCATCGAGAACGCGCCCAAGGACGGGAAGTACCCCACCGGTGTGCTCGCCATGGCGCGCACCTCCGACCCGAACAGCAACGGCGGCCAGTTCTTCATCACCTACAAGGAAACCCAGTTGCCCACCGACGGCGGTGGCTACACGATCTTCGGGAAGGTGACCAAGGGCCTCGACATCGTCGACAAGATCGCCGCGAACAAGGCCCTGCCCCCCAGCCCGACGGACGGAACCCCCGTCTCCCCGATCAGCATCCTCAGCGTCAGCGTGACGGAGAAGAAGGCATGACCGACATCAAGCAGCCCGAGCCGGACGACACCACCGCCACCGCGACGGAGGAGCAGCCCAGCGAGGCCGCGGTCGAACCGGCGGCCGAGAACGCCGACACCGTGGACACCGTCGAGACGGTCGACGACACCGCGCCATCCGAAACGGCCGACACCGTCGAGACGGTCGAGGACACCGCCCCGGCCGACACGGCCGACACCGTCGCGACGGTCGACGACACCGCGCCGGCCGACACGGCCGACGCTTCCACCCCGTCCGAGCCTGCGGCGACGACCGAGACGGCCGAGGCCGTCGCCTCGGTGGAGGCCACCGAGTCCGGCGACACGACCGAGAGCGCCGAGGCTGACGCCGAGGCCGCTCCCGTGGTCGAGCCCGTGGTCGAGCCCGTGGTCGAGCCCGTGGTCGAGCCCGAGCCGGTGGCCGTGGCAGAGCCGGAGAGCGCCGAGCCGGCCGGCACCGCACCGGAGGCAGCGGCCGAGGCGCCCGTCGCCACGCCCGAGGCCAGCGAGTCGGCCGTGGCCGGGCCCGTCGCGGTGACGGCAGACGAGCCGGCGGCGGCCGCGGTCGAGACCGCGGAGGCCGTGGCGTCGGTCAGCAGCACCGAGTCCGGTGACGCCGGCGAGACCGCGGCGCCGGCGGAGACCGCAGCGCCCACGGAGACCGCAGCGCCCACGGAGGCCACGGAGGCCACGGAGGGCGAGGAGGTCGCGGCACCCGCTGCGCCGTCCCCGGGGAGCATCCCCAAGCCCTCGTCGATCCCGACGCCGGCGGCACTCGCCAAGGCCGTCCCGCACCCGACGGTCACTCCCGCCGCGCCGGCGCCGATCACGACCGACCACTCGGCCTCGGCGGCCTTCGGACGCGTCGACGAGAACGGCACGGTCTTCGTCCGCACCAAGGACGGCGAGGAGCAGGAGGTCGGCTCCTATCCCGGCGCGAGCGACCAGGAGGCACTGACCTACTTCGCGCGCAAGTACGACGAGCTCTTCGCATCGGCGGTGCTGCTCGAGCAGCGCCTGTCGCAGCCCGAGGTCCCGTCGAAGGACGTCGGTGAGGGCCTCAAGACCCTCGCGGCACAGGTCAAGGACGCGACCGTCGTCGGCGACCTCGACGCCCTCGCCACCAAGCTCGACGAGATCCAGTCCGGCCTCGCCGCCAAGCGCAACGTCGAGCAGCAGCACCGCGCCGAGGCGCGGGTGGCCGCCACGGCCGAGCGCGAGAAGATCGTGGCCGAGGCCGAGTCGATCGCCGGCCAGCCGGAGAACCGGATCCAGTGGAAGACGAGCGGCGCCCGGATGCGTGAGCTGCTCGACGAGTGGAAGGCGCACCAGCGCTCCGCCACCCGCCTCGACCGCGAGACGGAGTCGAACCTGTGGCAGCGTTTCAGCAGCGCCCGCAACGGCTTCGACAAGGCACGACGCAGCCACTTCGCCGGGCTCGACGCGCAGCACGCCGACGCCAAGGGTGCCAAGGAGCGGCTCGTCGCCGAGGCCGAGAAGCTCGCGACGAGCACCGACTGGGCTGCCACCGCAGGGGCGTTCAAGCGCCTCATGGACGAGTGGCGCCGCGCCGGTCGGGCCAGCAGGTCCGACGACGACAAGCTGTGGGCGCGCTTCAAGGCGGCGCAGGACACCTTCTTCACGGCGAAGGACGAGGTCGTCGCCGCCGAGGAGGAGCAGTACCGCGGCAACCTCACCGTCAAGGAGGGCCTGCTCGTCGAGGCCGAGGCGATCCTGCCCGTGACCGACCTCGAGAAGGCAAAGGGCCAGCTGCGCGTCATCCAGGACAAGTGGGATGCCGCCGGCAAGGTCCCGCGGTCCGACATGGAGCGCGTCGAGAAGGCCATGCGCCGCGTCGAGCAGACCGTGCGGGACGCGGAGGACCGCAAGTGGAAGTCGAGCAACCCCGAGGTCGCGGCCCGTGCCCGGGCCATGGTCGACCAGCTCGAGCGTGCCGTCGCGGACCTGCAGGACGACCTCGCCAAGGCCGAGGCGTCCGGCAGCGCGAGCAAGATCAAGAAGGCCCGCGAGGCGCTCGACGCGCGTCAGGTCTGGCTCGACCAGGCCCGCGCCGGCGTCGCCGAGTTCGGCGGCTGACGACCAGCCCCACCCACGAAAGGGCCCACCCGACAAGCGATCTCGTCGGGTGGGCCCTTTTGCGTGCCGCGTGGTGCGGTGTCCAGACGCCGACGGCTACATCGTCGACTTGCCGCCGTTGACACGGTAGACGTCGAAGACCCCGTCGATCTTGCGGACCGCCTGCATGACGTGGTCGAGGTGCGCCGGGTCCCCCATCTCGAAGGTGAAGCGGGAGATGGCCACCCGGTCGCGCGACGTCTGGACCGATGCCGACAGGATGTTGACGTGCTGGTCCGACAGGACGCGGGTCACGTCGCTGAGGAGGCGGTTGCGGTCGAGAGCCTCGACCTGCAGCTGCACGAGGAAGACGCTGGCGGAGCTCGGCGCCCACTCGACGTCGATGAGCCGCTCCGGGTTGGCCGTCAGCTGGTCGGCGTTGGTGCAGTCGACGCGGTGCACCGAGACGCCGTTGCCGCGCGTCACGAAACCGATGATCGGGTCGCCCGGCACCGGGGTGCAGCACTTGGCGAGCTTGACCCACACGTCCGCCGTGCCGACGACGACGACACCGGGGTCGCCCGGCTTGCGCCGGCTGGCGGCCCGCGTCGGGACCGTGGCCTCGGCGAGGTCCTCGGTGGCGCCGTCGACGCCACCCATCGACGCGACGACCTTGCCGACGACGTGCTGCGCGGAGACGTGCCCCTCGCCCACCGCGGCGTACAGCGCCTCGATGTCCTGGTAGCGCAGGTCGGTCGCGACGGCGGTCATCGACTCGTGGCTCATGAGCCGCTGGAGCGGGAGGTTCTGCTTGCGCAGCGCCTTGGCGATCGAGTCCTTGCCGGCCTCGATGGCCTCCTCGCGGCGCTCCTTGGAGAACCACTGCTTGATCTTGTTGCGGGCCCGGGGACTCTTGACGAACTGGAGCCAGTCGCGCGACGGGCCGGCGCCGTCGGCCTTGGACGTCAGCACCTCGACGACGTCGCCGTTCTCGAGGGTCGACTCGAGGGGCACGAGGCGCCCGTTGACGCGCGCGCCGATGCAGTGGTGCCCGACCTCGGTGTGGACGGCATACGCGAAGTCGACGGGCGTGCCGCCCATCGGCAGCGCGACGACCGAGCCCTTCGGGGTGAAGACGTAGACCTCGCTGCTGCCCATCTCGAAGCGCAGCGAGTCGAGGAACTCGCCCGGGTCCTCGGTCTCGCGCTGCCAGTCGAGCAGCTGGCGCAGCCAGGCCATGTCGTTCTGCGGCGTGATCTCGCCGGGACGGGCGGGGCCGCCGCCGTTGCTCTGGTCCTTGTACTTCCAGTGCGCGGCGACGCCGTACTCGGCGCGGCGGTGCATCGTGTGCGTGCGGATCTGGATCTCGACCGGCTTGCCCTGGGGTCCGATGACCGTCGTGTGCAGCGACTGGTACATGTTGAACTTCGGCATCGCGATGTAGTCCTTGAACCGGCCCGGGACCGGGTTCCACCGCGAGTGAAGGGCGCCCAGCGCCGCGTAGCAGTCGCGCACCGTGTCGACGAGGACGCGGACGGCGACGAGGTCGTAGATCTCCTCGAAGTCGCGGCCCCGCACGATCATCTTCTGGTACACGGAGTAGTAGTGCTTGGGCCGGCCGGTGACGACGGCCTTGATCTTGGCGGCCGTGAGGTCCTCGGTGACCTGGGTGCGCACCCCGGCGAGGTACTCCTCGCGGGCCGGGGCTCGCTCGGCGACGAGACGCACGATCTCGTCGTAGACCTTGGGGTAGAGCGTCGCGAACGAGAGGTCCTCGAGCTCCCACTTGATGGTGTTCATGCCGAGGCGGTGCGCGAGCGGGGCGTAGATCTCGAGCGTCTCGTTGGCCTTGCGCTTGGCCGACTCGGGGCTGACGTAGCGCCACGTGCGGGCGTTGTGCAGCCGGTCGGCGAGCTTGATGACGAGGACCCGGATGTCGCGCGCCATCGCGATGACCATCTTGCGGACGGTCTCGGCCTGCGCGGCCTCGCCGTAGGTGACCTTGTCGAGCTTGGTGACGCCGTCGACGAGCATGGCGATCTCGTCACCGAAGTCGTGGCGCAGCTCGTCGAGGCCGTATGCCGTGTCCTCGACGGTGTCGTGCAGCAGCGCCGCCGCGAGGGTGGGCGGCGTCATGCCGAGCTCGGCGAGGATCGTCGTGACGGCGAGCGGGTGCGTGATGTAGGCGTCGCCGCTCTTGCGCATCTGGCCCTCGTGGGCGCTTTCGGCGACGGCATACGCCCGCTCGATGACCGAGAGGTCGGCCTTCGGGTGGTTCTGGCGCACCGCCGTCATGAGCGGCTCGAGCACGGGGTTGCCCGCCGGCCGGGTGGCCCCGAAGCGGGCGAAACGGGCGCGCACCCGCGACGGGGTGGACAGCTCGTTGCGGACGTCCTCGCTCATGCAGAGAGTCTAGGCGGTCCCTCTGTGATCAGACGGTGAGGATGGCGTTGACCGGCCGGCCCGCGAGACGGCTGCGTCCCTCGAGGAAGGCCAGCTCGAGCACGACCTCGATCGCGGCGACCGTGGCGCCGGCCCGCTCGACGAGCTGCGCGCACGCCTCGGCGGTGCCGCCCGTGGCGAGCACGTCGTCGAGGACGAGCACGCGCTGGCCGGGCTCGAAGGCGTCGGTGTGCACCTCGATCTCGGCCGTGCCGTACTCGAGGGGGTAGGACTCCTTGAGGGTCTCCCCCGGAAGCTTGCCGGCCTTGCGCACGGGCACCATGCCGAGGCCGAGCTCGTAGGCCACGGCCGCGCCGAGGATGAAGCCGCGGGCCTCGATGCCGACGACGACGTCGACCTGACCGGCATACCGCTGCGCGATGTCGCGGACGAGCTCGCCGAGGGCGGCACCGTCGGCGATGAGCGGGGTGAAGTCCTTGAAGAGGACCCCGGGCTTGGGGAAGTCCGGGATGTCACGCAGCTTGCTCGCGACGAGGTCACTGATCTGGCTCACGCCGTCTCCTGAGGTGGTCGAACGGGCGGTGCACGAACCGCGTGCGGAGGCGGGGCCGCGGATGCGGCCCCGCCGTCAGCGTCGCGACTTCGGCGCGCGCTTGGGCTGGTTGCGCGGTCCGGCCTGGGCGTACTTGTGCACGGGACGCGGTGCGCCCTCGACCGCGGAGTCGGCGCCGTCGTCGGCAGCAGCACCAGTGGCGTCCGCGCCGACGTAGGCCGGCTCACCGCCGAGCTGTGCTGCGGAGGCAGCCTGCTTGGCACCGTGGCGCGCGACGTACTTGTCGAGCTCACGGACGGCGGGCTCGTTGCGACGCAGGTCGACGAGCAGCGGGGTCGCGATGAAGATCGACGAGTAGGCGCCGACCGCGATGCCGATGAAGAGGGCGAGCGACAGGTCGAGCAGCGTGCCCGGGCCGAGCAGCGTGAAGCCGACGAAGAGCACGGCCGCGATCGGCAGCAGCGCGACGACGGTCGTGTTGATCGAGCGGACGAGCGTCTGGTTGACCGCGAGGTTGGCCGCCGCGGAGTACGTCATGCGCTTGGTCCGGAACGCGTCCGCGGTGTTCTCGCGCACCTTGTCGAAGACGACGACGGTGTCGTAGAGCGAGTACCCGAGGATCGTGAGGAACCCGATCATCGACGAGGGCGTGATCTCGAAGCCGAAGAGCGCGTAGATGCCGACGGTGATGACGAGGTCGTGCAGCAGGGCCACGAGACCGGACACGGCCATCTTCCACGTGCGGAAGTAGAGCGCCATGACCGCCGTCACGATGACGAGGAAGACGATGAGTCCCCGGATCGCCTGCTGGCTGACCGACTGCCCCCAGCTCGGACCGATGAGCGACGCGCTGACCGCGCCCTTGTCGACGCCGAACTGCTGGGCGAGTGCGGTGCTGGCCTCGTCGGTGCGGTCGGCCGCAGCCTCGGACTGCACGCGGACGGTGTCCTGGCCGACGATCGTCGTGACGACGTTGCCCTCGATGCCGGCGCTGGCGATGGCGCTCTGGGCCTTCTCCTCGTAGCCCTGGCTGTTGGACACGCCCTGGACGCGGAACTCCGACCCACCGCTGAACTCGATGCCGAAGTTCAGGCCCTTGACGAAGATGCCGACGAGTGCGAGGACGATGAGCACCGCCGAGATGGCGTACCACGTCTTCTGGCGCTTGATGAACTCGATCGAGCGCTTGCCGGTGTAGAGGTCGTTGCCGACCTGGGCGAAGTTGATCATGCCTGGGCCTTCCCATCGGCGACGCGGGCCGAGCCCACGGTGGCGGGCGGGCGCTGAGCGCCGGGTGCCCCGAACTGGCCGCGGCCGCGGTAGCGGACCGCCTCCTTGGCGCCGAGGCGCTCCGGATCGAGACCCGACCACTTGTGGCCGCCGCCGAAGAACTTCGTGCGGGCCAGCAGCTGCACCGTGGGGTGCGTGAAGAGGATGACGACGAGCAGGTCGATGAGCGTCGTCAGTCCGAGCGTGAACGCGAAGCCCCGGACGTTGCTCGAGGCGAGGAAGTAGAGCACCCCGGCCGCGATGAAGTTGACGCCGTCGGCCGCGATGATCGTGCGGCGGGCGCGCTTCCACCCGGTCTCGACGGCAGCCACGAGCGGGCGACCGTCACGCACCTCGTCGCGGATGCGCTCGAAGTAGACGATGAAGCTGTCGGCCGTGACACCGATGGCCACGATGAGACCCGTCACCCCGGCCATCGTCAGGCGGAAGCCGTGCGTCGTACCGAGGACCGTCACCGCGAGGTAGGTGATGACGGAGGCCACGACGAGCGAGGCGACCGTGACGAGGCCGAGCGCGCGGTACTGGAGCAGCGAGTAGATGACGACGAGCAGTAGACCGATGAAGCCGGCCAGCAGGCCGATGCGCAGCTGCTCCTCACCGAGCTGGGGCGTGATGTTGTCCTGCGTCTGCAGGGCGAAGGAGATCGGGAGGGCACCGAACTTCAGCTGCTCGGCGAGCTGCTTGGCCGAGTCGATGGTGAACGAGCCGGTGATCGAGGCCCGACCGTCGGTGATGACGGCGCGGGCCTGCGGTGCCGTGATGACGGCCTTGTCGAGCACGACTGCGAACTGGTCGAGCGGCGGCTGGGACTGCAGGCCGTAGAGGCGCTTGGTCACGGCCGCGAACTTGGCCTTGCCGGCGTCCTTGAAGGACAGTGCGACCTCGACGATGGAGGTCGGCTGGCCGTTCGGGCCGGGCTGGTAGCCGCTCGTGGCGTCGGCGATCTCGCTGCCGTCGATCTCGCTCGGGCCGAGGACGTACTTGGTGACACGGTCCTCGCCGCACGTGGCGATGGGCTGGGCCGGGTCGTCCTGGATCTTGTCGACCGCCCCGGGAGCCGAGCAGTCGAGCGCGGTGTACTCCTTGGCGACCTTCGTCGCAGCTGCGTCGGCCTTGGCCTTGTCCCAGCCGAGCCCGACGAGGCCGGTGCTCACCTGCGTCTTGATGGCGGCCTCGGTCTGCGCGGCCGTCGGCGCGGGGGCCTCGGTGGCGGCAGGTGCCGGCGTCGTCGCCGTGCCCGACGGCGTGGCCGACGGCGTCGGGGTCACCGGGGTCGTGGCGGCGCGCAGCGCGTCGGGGACGACGCCGTTCTGGGCGGTCGCGGACGTCGAGGGCGTCGCAGTGCCCGTGGCCTTCGGCGTGCCCGTGCCGGTCGCGGTGCCGGAAGGCGTCGCCGTGCCGGTGGACGTCCCGGTCGGCGTGCCGCTCGGGTTGGCCTGGCTGGCGTTGGGGTCGAGCGCCTGCACGTAGACGGCGCGGAAGCGCAGCTGAGAGGGCTTCTTCAGCGCGTCGAGCTGCTCGGCCGTCGGCTGGCCGGGGATCGCCACGACGATGCTGCGGCCGCCCTGCGTCGTGATCTCGGCCTCGGAGACGCCGTTGGCGTCGATGCGCTGGCGGATGATGTCGACCGCGCGGTTGACCTGGCCCTCGCTGATGGTCTCGGTGCCGTTGAGCTGGGGCTGGAGCACGAGCTCCGTGCCGCCCTCGAGGTCGAGCCCGAGGCGAGGGTTCATCGACCCGTCGGCCCACTTCGTCAGGCCGGCGGCGAGACCGCCGAGGGCGAGGATGATGACGACGAGCGCCAGGAGGCTCCGTCTCGCCGACTTCTTGGTGGAGCTGCGTGCCACGAAACCCTCACTGACCGTTCTGGTGGGAACCCGGGTTCGCACCCGGCGCGTCGTCGACGGGGGCGTCGTGGGCGGGCGAACCAGTGGCTGCCGCGTCGGCGGCAGCCACGTCGGCCTGCTTCATCGCCAGGGCTCGCCGGTCGAACCGGACGGTCGTGCCCTCGGCGATCTCGAGCCACGCGCTGCTGTCGTCGAGGTGCTTGATCGTGCCGTAGATGCCCGACGAGGTGACGACGGCGTCTCCGACCTCGAGCGACGAGCTGAAGTTGCGCATCTGCTTCATCCGCTTGTTCTGGGAAAAGAACAGCCAGCCCAGCAGCAGCAGGGGCAGGGCGAAAATCAGCAACGAGAGGGCCCCGTTGTTGTTCATGTCAGCTCAGTCCTTCGTGTCTTCGTCCGGTCAGCGCGCAGGCGCGCCACGACCCGTTGATCGGGTCGGCTGTCGCGTCAACGACCGGGAGCACCGGATGGTGCCGCGGCAGCGGCGATGGTGCCCGCAGGAGTCTACGTGCGCCGGTGCCGTTTGTCAGACCAAGACGGAACGGTCCCGCAGCGTGCGCGGGTCACGTTTTGGTCGCGCTCGGTGCGGGACGCGCGACCACGCCGGGCCCGGCCTCAGGCGTCGAATCGCGCGCCGCCGGCCTCGTCGATGGGCAGGGTGGCGGTCCAGAGGGCCTGCGAGTCGTGCGGTGGGGTCAGGCCCAGGTGCTCCCAGGCGAGGCTCGAGGCGGCCCGGCCACGGGGGGTGCGGACCATGAAGCCCTCGCGCACGAGGTAGGGCTCGGCGACCGTCTCGACGGTGTCGGGCTCCTCGCCCACGGCGACGGCGAGGGTCGAAAGGCCTACGGGCCCGCCGTTGAAGCGGCGGCAGAGCGCCTCCAGGACGGCTCGGTCGAGGCGGTCCAGGCCGCGCTCGTCGACGTCGAACAGCTCGAGCGCCTGACGCGACGCGGAGTGGGTGACGCGGTCCTCGCCGTGCACCTGCGCCCAGTCGCGGACCCGGCGCAGCAGGCGGTTGGCGATGCGCGGCGTGCCACGCGACCGCAGGGCGATCTCGCGGATGCCGTCCTCGTCGGCGTCGAGGCCGAGCAGGCGTGCCGAACGGTGCAGGATCGTGACGAGGTCGGCCGCGGCGTAGTAGTCGAGGTGACCCGTGAAGCCGAAGCGGTCGCGCAGCGGCGCGGGCAGCAGCCCGGCACGCGTCGTCGCACCGACGACGGTGAAGGGCGGCAGCTCGAGCGGGATGGCCGTCGCGCCGGGACCCTTGCCGATGATGACGTCGACCCGGAAGTCCTCCATCGCGAGGTAGAGCATCTCCTCGGCCGAGCGCGACATCCGGTGGATCTCGTCGAGGAAGAGCACCTCCCCCTCGGCGAGCGACGAGAGCACCGACGCGAGGTCGCCGGCGTGCTGGATCGCGGGCCCGGACGTGATGCGGATCGGCTGCTCGAGCTCGCCGGCGACGATCATCGCCAGGGTGGTCTTGCCGAGGCCGGGCGGGCCGGAGAGCAGCACGTGGTCGGGCGGCGTGCCACGACGCTTGGCGGCCTTGAGGACGAGCCCCAGCTGGTCGCGGACCCGGGTCTGTCCGGGGAAGTCGTCGAGTCGCTTGGGACGCAGCGCGGCCTCGACCTGTCGCTCGTCGGTGTCGCCGGCCGCGTCGACGATGCGCGCCGTCGCGTCGAAGGAGCCGTCGTCCCAGACGTCCGGCTCGGCCCCGGTGTCGAGCTCCCAGGAGCGGTCGACGCTCATCGGCCGAGCTCCTGCAGGGCGGCCCGCAACAGTGCCGACACCCCGGCGCCGTCGGCCGCGAGGGGAGCGATCTTGTCGAGCGCGTCGTCGGCCTGGCGCACGGTCCACCCGAGTCCGACGAGCGCCTCCCGGACCTGCTCGCGCCACGCCTCGCCGGCGTCGAGGTGGACGTGGTCGCTCTGGCCGGCCGAGCCCGGCAGGGCGCCGAGCTTGTCCTTGAGCTCGAGGACCATCCGCTCAGCGCCCTTCTTGCCGATGCCCGGGACCTTGGTCAGCGCGACGAGGTCGCCCGTGCCCAGCGCGACCCGGACGGCGTCGGGCGAGTGGACCGCGAGCACGGCCAGCGCGAGGCGGGGCCCGACCCCCGAGACGGTCTGGACGGTCTCGAAGACGTGCTTCTCGTCGTCGGTGGCGAAGCCGTAGAGCGTCAGCGAGTCCTCGCGCACGACGAGACTGGTGGCGAGCTCGGTCGGCTGGCCCAGGCGCACGGACGTCGCCGTGGCCGGAGTGGTGTGGACGAGCATGCCGACACCGCCGACGCCGACCACGACCGAGTCGAGGCCGACCTTCAGGACGGTGCCGGAGAGCGAGGCGATCATCGGGGCTGGGCTCCAGGGTGGGGTCGGGCGGTCTGGCCGGTGCGGGTGGGCTGGGTGGTCGCGGCGCGCAGCCGCTGCAGCGGTGGGGCGGCTCCCGGTGGGACCCGGCGGGGTATGCCGCTCCCCCGGTTGCCCGTGCGCGCGAGCACCTCGAGCCGCGCCTCCTCGAGCCGGCTCTGCGTGCCTCCGCGCCACACGTGGCAGATCGCGAGGGCGAGCGCGTCGGCGGCGTCGGCGGGCTTGGGCGGGGTGTCGAGCCCGAGGAGCCGGGTCACCATCGTCGTCACCTGCGCCTTGTCGGCGCGTCCGCTGCCGCTGACCGCGGCCTTGACCTCGGTGGGTGTGTGGAGGGTGACGGGCAGGCCGAGCCGCTCGGCCATGATCATGACGATCCCGGTCACCTGAGCGGTGCCCATCACGGTGGAGACGTTGGTGTCGGCGAAGACGCGCTCGATGGCCACGGCCTCGGGACGGTGCCGCGCGAACCACTGCCGCATCTCGTCCTCGACGGCGACGAGGCGCTTCGGGGTCGGGTCGCCGGACGGGGTGCGGATGACCCCGACCTCGACGAGCGACAGCTTGCGCCCCGGGACTCCGTCGACCACGCCGACGCCGCAGCGGGTGAGCCCGGGGTCGACCGCGAGGACGCGCACGGCATACCTCCTGGGGCGTGGGGCTCTGGACGATCCGAACAGGTGTTCGGGACAACGCTAACGGGCCTCCCCCGAAAGGACGGGAGGCACGCCGGTCTCGGCGTGCCTCCTCGTCGAACCTCGGGCGCACGAGCCCTCGGCGCGGTCAGTCCTCGTCGTCGTCGAGCTGCGCGAGGACGTCGTCGGGGATGTCGCCGTTGGCGAAGACGTTCTGCACGTCGTCGCTGTCCTCGAGGGCCTCGATGACGCGGATCATCTTCTTGGCGCCGTCGAGGTCGAGCGGGACCTGGAGGTTCGGGACGAACGACGCCTCGGCCGACTCGTAGTCGATGCCGGCATCCTGGATCGCCTTGCGGACCGCGACGAAGTCGGTGGCCTCGGAGATGATCTCCCACGTGTCACCGTTGTCGTTGACCTCCTCGGCACCCGCGTCGAGCACCACTTCGAGGATGTCGTCCTCGGAGCCGGCGCCCTTGAGGACGGTCACGACACCCTTGCGGTTGAAGACGTAGGACACCGAGCCCGGGTCGGCGAGCTGGCCGCCGTTGCGGGTCAGCGCGGTGCGCACCTCGGCGGCAGCCCGGTTGCGGTTGTCGGTGAGGCACTCGATGAGCACGGCGACACCGTTGGGGGCATAGCCCTCGTACATGATCGTCTGCCAGTCGGCCGCGCCCGCCTCGGCCCCCGAGGCGCGCTTGACGGCGCGGTCGATGTTGTCGTTGGGCACCGACGTCTTCTTGGCCTTCTGGATGGCGTCGTAGAGCGTCGGGTTGCCGGTGGGGTCGGCGCCACCCTGACGGGCCGCGACCTCGATGTTCTTGATGAGCTTGGCGAAGAGCTTGCCGCGCTTGGCGTCCTTGGCCGCCTTCTGGTGCTTCGTGGTGGCCCATTTGGAGTGGCCGCTCATGCAGTGTCCTCGCGTTCCGGTGACTGGCGTGCACCCGACTGCTGGAGTCGGTGCTCTCTGACGATCGAGACGAACTCGGCGTGGATCCGGCGGTCTGCCCCCACCTCGGGGTGGAAGGACGTGGCCATGAGGTTGCCCTGCCGGACCGCGACGATCCTACCGGCGGCCGGGCCCTCGCTGACGCGGGCGAGGACCTCGACGCCCGGACCGGCCTGCTCGACCCATGGGGCGCGGATGAAGACGGCGTGCACCGTGCCGGTCGTCGAGCGGTCGCCCCAGGCGTAGTCGAGGTCCTGCTCGAAGGAGTCGACCTGACGGCCGAAGGCGTTGCGCCGCACCGTGATGTCGAGACCCCCGAGCGTCTGCTGGTCGGGACGCGCGTCGGCGATGCGGTCGGCGAGCATGATCATCCCGGCGCACGAGCCGTAGGCGGGCATGCCCTCGGCGATGCGCCGCAGCAGGGGCTCCCACAGGTCGAAGGCGCGGACGAGCTTGTCCATGACCGTCGACTCGCCACCGGGGATGACGAGGCCGTCGATGGCCTCGACCTCGGCCGGACGCCGGACCGTGACGCCCTCGGCGCCGAGCGCGGTGAGGGCTGCGAGGTGCTCGCTGACATCGCCCTGGACGGCGAGGACGCCGATGCGCGGCACGCCGACGCCTTCGGCGCGACGGTCGGCGCCAGGGTCCACGGCGGGGTCCGCGGCGGGGTCGGCGGTCGTGCCGGGGATGGTGCTGATGGTGCTCACCGGGTCAGCGTAGAGCGCTCGTCGTGACGGACGCGCCACGGGTCGGGCAGCGAGAACCGTCTCGGATGCCAGACGTCCGCGGAGGCGGCCCTGACATCGGCACGATGCCACCGGATACGTTGCGGCCATGACGACGGTGCACACCCACGACGACCTGACCGCCCGCGCCGAGCAGGCCGATGCCGCCTCCCCGCTCCGGGGCACCCGCGACCTGTTCACCCTCCCCGACGACGTCATCTACCTCGACGGCAACTCGCTCGGCGCCCTGCCGAGCGCGGTTCCGGCCGTCGTCGACGACGTCATGCACCGCCAGTGGGGCGAGCGCTTGATCCGATCGTGGAACGAGGCCGACTGGTGGGGCGCGCAGACCCGCGTCGGCGACCTCGTCGGCCGTCTCGTCGGTGCTGCTCCCGGGCAGGTGGTCGTGACCGACTCGACGTCGGTCAACCTCTTCAAGGCGGTCATCGGCGCCGGACGGCTGCGGCCCGGCCGCCGCGTCGTCATCACCGACCCCGACTCCTTCCCCACCGACCTCTACATGACCGAGTCCGCGGCCGAGCTGGCCGGCCTCGAGGTGCGCCGGGTCCACCCATGCGACGCCGTGGCCGCCATCGCCGAGATCGGTGACGCCCTCGCGCTCGCCTCCTACTCGAGCGTCGACTACCGCACGGGCGAGCTCTGGGACCTGCGCGCGATCACCGTGGCCGCCCACGCCGTCGGCGCCCTCGCCTGCTGGGACCTCTGCCACTCGGCGGGCGTGATCGCGGTCGAGCTCGACGAGGGCGGCGCCGACCTCGCGGTCGGGTGCGGCTACAAGTACCTCAACGGCGGCCCCGGCGCCCCCGCCTTCCTCTACGTCGCGACCCGCCACCAGGACGACTTCGACCAGCCCCTCACCGGCTGGCAGGGACACGCCCACCCCTTCGAGATGCGTCCGGACTACGAGCCCGCGCCCGGCATCACCCGGGCCAGGGTCGGGACCCCGCCCCTGCTCTCGGTGCTCGCCCTCGAGGCCGCGCTCACGGCCTACGACGGCCTCTCCCCCGCCGACGTGCGCGCGGCGTCGCTCTCCGTGACCGGCACCTTCATCGACGCCCTCGACGCGCTCGGGATCGACCTCCCGCTGGCGACGCCGCGCGAGCCGGAGCGCCGCGGGTCCCAGGTGTCCCTGCGCCACCCCCAGGCGTTCGCCGTCGTGCAGGCCCTCATCGCCCGTGGTGTCATCGGGGACTTCCGCGAGCCCGACATCATCCGGCTCGGCTTCGCGCCGCTCTACGTCACCCACGTGGACGCGGTGCAGGCCGCGGTCCACGTCAAGGAGGTCCTCGACGGGCGCGAGTTCGAGCGTCCCGAGTTCGCCGAGCGAGGCGCCGTCACCTGACGCACCGCCGGGTCAATGGTGCTGCGCCCGTCATCGCGTGGGCCGGCGTCGACGGGCGTCCGTCAGCACGTCGACGTTGTCGCTCCACTGCTCGGCGGAGCCCACTCCTCGGGGCAGTGCCCGCACGGCCGGGTCGGTGACGCTGGCCTCGAGGACCTCGACCACCGCGCCACGCACGCCGCGGTAGGGCCGGTCCCAGAACGGCTCGACGGGGTCGGCGACGGTGGGCAGCCCGACCTCGCCCTGGACCACGGCCAGCACCCGCAGCGCCTCGACGAGACCGTCCTCCCGCTGCCGCCAGTCGGGCGATGCCACCGCCCGTTCGAGCGGCTCGAGGGCGACCGCGGACCGGGGCAGCCGGGCGACGCTCGTGCCGAGCCACTTGGCGTAGGGCGGCCAGCGCCGCTCGAGCAGGTGGCCCAGGTGCATCGCGATCCCGGCCAGCCGCGCCGCGACGACACGCGAGCCGAGGTCGTCGCCGCGCTCCCCCGTCCGGCCGACGAAGGGCAGCTCCTGCCCGAGCCGGACCCAGTCGGTCGCGACGACGTGGCGCCAGACGTCGTCGGGACACCACGCGAGGCGCTGGCGCATGCCGGCCAGCTCGCCCACGTCGTCGACGAAGACCGCTCCGCCGGTGACCTCGAGGACGGCCTGGCCCGTCAGGGAGAGCCAGTCGGCCACCGTCAGGTCGCGGGTGGGGTCGACGCCGAGGCGCGAGACGGCGAGGTCGCGGGCCGTCTCGACCTGCACCCGATGGCGCACAGCCGGGTCCCACGTCGTCGCGAACCGGGTGGGGTGGCCGGCGAACGACGCAGGCAGCTGCTCGGCGAGGTGGTCGTCGACGGCCATGACGACGTCGTCCGGGACGAGGAGGTTGAGCCTCAGGCCCCAGTCGTGGTCGCGCGACATCGCGTCGTCGAGCCCGAGGACGTCGGACCCGCTCCCGAGACGCGCTGCGGCACAAGGCATCCCGGGCCAGTGGTCACGCACGAGGGGCTCGACGACCCGCTCGAAGTAGGTCCGCGACAGCTCCGCTCCGGTGGCGCTCACGCACCCGATCGTGCCAGCCCCGAGCCCCCGCAACACACCGTGCAGGTCACAACCCAACGGGATCCGACGCCGGTGGGTTGTGACCTTCTCGGTGTGTTCGGGTCTGCGCGACGCGGGTCAGGGTGGCCCGCGGTGCCGGACCGACCGGGCCCAGGACGGCGTATGCCGCCGCGCCCGGTCGGGCACGGCGGCATACATCAGCGTGGAGCTGGGAGTGCGGAGGTCACCAACCGCGCTCGGAGAGACGGTGCGGCTGGGCGATCTCGTCGACGTTGATGCCGACCATGGCCTCGCCGAGGCCACGCGAGACCTTGGCGATGACGTCGGGGTCGTCGTGGAAGGTCGTGGCCTTGACGATGGCCTCGGCGCGCTGGGCCGGGTTGCCGGACTTGAAGATGCCCGAGCCGACGAAGACACCCTCGGCGCCGAGCTGCATCATCATCGCGGCGTCGGCAGGCGTCGCGATGCCACCGGCCGTGAAGAGCACGACGGGGAGCTTGCCGGCCTCGGCGACCTCCTTGACGAGCTCGTAGGGAGCCTGGAGCTCCTTCGCCGCGACGTAGAGCTCGTCGGGGCTCATCGAGTGCAGGCGGTTGAGCTCGGCGCGCAGGGTGCGCATGTGCGTCGTCGCGTTGGAGACGTCACCGGTGCCGGCCTCACCCTTGGAGCGGATCATCGCCGCGCCCTCGGTGATGCGGCGCAGCGCCTCGCCGAGGTTGGTCGCACCACAGACGAAGGGCACGGTGAACTGCCACTTGTCGATGTGGTTGGCGTAGTCGGCCGGGGTCAGCACCTCGGACTCGTCGATGTAGTCGACGCCGAGGCTCTGGAGCACCTGCGCCTCGACGAAGTGGCCGATGCGGGCCTTGGCCATGACGGGGATCGAGACGGCCTCGATGATGCCGTCGATCATGTCGGGGTCACTCATGCGCGACACGCCGCCCTGGGCGCGGATGTCGGCGGGGACCCGCTCGAGGGCCATGACGGCGACGGCGCCGGCGTCCTCGGCGATCTTGGCCTGCTCGGCCGTGACGACGTCCATGATGACGCCGCCCTTGAGCATCTCGGCCATGCCGCGCTTCACGCGCGTCGTGCCGGTGTGGCTCGTGCCGCTCTGCTGGTCAGCCGCGGGCGTGCTGCCCGAGGTCGGGGTGGTGCTCACGATGTCCTGCTTTCCCGTGATCTGGGTTCGGTGTGCCTCAAAGCGTAGGCCCCCGCGAGAGGTGCGGACGACGCGGTCCGCGGTCCTGCGCGTGGGGCCGGTCACACGAGGGCGAGGTGCTCCGGCGAGTCGTCGTTGAACTCGATGGTGTGCGGCATCGGGGTGTAGCCCGCGAGGTGGAACATGCGGATGGTCCACTTGCGCCGCACCCGGCGGACGTCGGTGACGGCGTCGTTGTGGAAGCGTCGCGCCAGCTGCACGCGCGTGCAGGCGGAGGAGAGCCGGGCGAGCACGTCCTGCCCCAGGGCCGTCGAGCGCAGCGTGCTGACGGCCTGCGGGGTGAGGGCGAGCTCGAGGGCCTCGGTGAGGTCGTTCTCGGCGAGCTCGCGGGCGTCGCCGTGCTCCGACGGTGCCTCGAGGGACTCCGCCGCGGCGTTGGCCAGGATGAGCGCGGTCGCACCGTCGAGGAGCCCGCTGTTGGCCAGCTCGACGGCCGCCTCGGCCCGCCGAACCAGCCGGGCGTCGAGGGCGGCGAGGGTGCCGCTGAGGCGGACGTGGAGCCGGTCGAGGCGGGCCGCCGTGTAGGAGAGGTACCAGGCGATGACGACGAGGACGAAGAGGATCGCGAAGACCCACGAGAGGACCTCGCTCACCGCGCACCCCCGCGCAGGAAGCGGTTCCAGCGTCCCTGCGGCTCGAGGTGCGCGGCCGCGACGCCCTCGATGACGGTCTCGTAGACGGCGAGGATCTCGTCGGCGACGACCGACCAGTCGAAGAGCCGGGCCCGGTGCTGGCCGGCGGCGGCGAGCTCGGCACGACGCTCGGGTCGTCGCAGCAGGTCGACGAGCGTGCGCGCGAGGTCGTCGGGCTGCTCGTTGGCGAACATCGCGCCGGCCGTGCCGCCGTCGAGCACGCGGGAGAACGCCGAGAGGTCGCTGGCGAGGACGCAGGCGCCGGCACTCATCGCCTCGATGAGGATGATGCCGAAGCTCTCTCCCCCGGTGTTGGGCGCGACGTAGACGTCGACCGACGCGAGCAGCGACGCCTTGTCGTCGTCGGAGACGGAGCCGAGGAACTCGCACGCGGCGACGACCTCGGGGGGCCAGCCCTCGGTGACCTCCTCGGGGTCACCGGGCCCGGCGACGAGGACGCGGAGTCCCGGGACCGAGCGGAGGATCTCGGGCAGGGCAGCCGCGAGCACCGGGAGTCCCTTGCGCGGCTCCCCCATCCGGCCGAGGAAGGCGATCGTCGGCGATGCGGGCGTGCCCATCCACGCCGAGCGCCGCGGGGCGCTCGCGAACCGGTCGACGTAGACGCCGTTGGGGATCACGACCGCATCGCCGCCGACGTGGGTCGTGACCGTCCGGCGGGCGTCCTCGCTCACGGCGATGCGGCCGGCGATCTTCTCGAGGCTCGGTCGGATGATCGGGTAGGCCGTCTGCATCGTCCGCGACCGCAGCATCGAGGTGTGGAAGGTCGCGACGATGGGTCCCTCGGCCGCCATGAGTGCGAGCACGCTGACACTGGGGGTGACCGGCTCGTGCAGGTGGAGCACGTCGAACTGGCCGGCGTCGAGCCACTTGCCGACCTTGGACGCCGTGACGGGGCCGAAGTTGAGACGGGCGACGGAGCCGTTGTAGCGCACGGCGGTGGCCCGGCCGGCCGACGTGACGTAGTCGGGCAGCTCGGTCTCGCTGTCGGCCGGCGCGAGCACCGACACGTCGTGCCCCTGGCCGATGAGGTGCTCGGCGAGGTCGCGCACGTGGAACTGCACCCCGCCCGGGACGTCGAACGAGTACGGGCAGACGATCCCGATCCTCACGTCGTGCGTCCCGTCGTCGGCTGCGCCGGCTGCGCGGAGGTCATCGCGGAGGTCATCGCGGAGGTCTGCGCGGCGGCGTCCGAGGACGCCGCAGGGGCGTCGAGGTCGTCGACGAAGACCCGCTGGAGCATGTGCCAGCTCGACGTGTGCTCGCGGATCGCGACGGCGACGTGGTCGGCGCACTGCTGGATGAGGTCGGCCGCCTTGACCGCCGTCGTGCCCTCGACACGGGGCACGAGGCGGTTGCTGAACTCGATGACCGTGCGGTGGCCGCCGAGGCCGGAGCCAGCGGGAGCGGGTTCGTACCAGATCCGGGCCGCGAAGAGCGGTGCACCGGTCATGAGCGACAGGACGGCCGGCCCCTTGGCCATCCGCGCGCGGTGGCCGAGGAGGTCGACCTCGACACCGCCGTTGGTGAGGTCGCGGTCGGCGGCCAGGGCGATGAGCCTCCCGCCGCTCCGTGTCGCGTCGAGCAGCCCGTGGAAGGGGTCGTCCCCGCCGGTGAGCGGGATGATGTCCATGTCGATGCTGCGCCGGAACGCGACGAACTCCTGAAAGACCTCTTCGGGCCTGAGCCGCTCGGCGACGGTCGTCACCGGCATGAGGCTGCCGGCGGACCAGGCCGCGGCGAGGTCGAAGTTGCCGAGGTGGCCGACGAAGACGACCCCGGCGTCGCCGCGCGCGCACAGCTCGCGGATCTCGGCGTCGCCACGGACGACGACCGCCCCGTCGATCTGGGCCCGGGTCAGGGACGGGAGCCGGAACGCCTCGCAGTAGTAGCGCATGTAGGAGCGCATCCCCTGACGCACCAGGGAGTCGAGGTCGGCGTCGGACAGCTCGGGCCGCACCCGACGGTAGTTCGACCGCAGCCGGTCGATGCCCTTCCCACCGCGCCGGACGGAGATGGCGGCCACCCGGTCGAAGAGGGCGTATGCCGCGCGCTCCGGGAGGGCGCGGACGACGGACCACCCGAGCTTGAAGCCGAGCACGCTGAGGGTGTCGGTGGCGCGGCGTGCGAGGTCGCTCACGCGCCCACCTCGCCGGAGGCGAGGGCCTGGCGACGCACCGTCAGCATCCGCTGGAGGACGGTGACGAGGCTGGCGACGGCGAGCAGGCCCAGGACGACGCCGAGCAGGATCGTCGAGTTGAAGAGGTCGGCGAAGAAGGCCGCGACGAGAACGGCGACGAGCCGGTCGGCGCGTTCGGCGATCCCGACGTTGGCCGTGTAGCCGAGGCCCTCTGCCCGCGCCTTGGCGTAGGACACGACGCTGCCGAGGATGAGGCAGCTGAGCGCGAGGCCGGCCATGAGCTGGTTGTTGCCCTTGCCGGCGTAGAAGAGCACGAGGCCGCCGAAGATCGCGGCGTCGCCGATGCGGTCGAGCGTGGAGTCGAGGTAGGCGCCCCACTTGCTCGAGCGGCCGGACTCGCGGGCCATGATGCCGTCGACGTTGTCGGAGAAGACGAACGCGGTGATGACGAGCACGCCGACCCAGATCTCACCGCGGGGGAAGAACGCCAGTGCCCCGGCGCAGACCCCGAGGGTGCCGACGACCGTCACGACGTCGGGACTGATCCCGAGGCGGAGGAACAGGTGGGCGATCGGACCGAGGATCTTGGTCAGCGACGCGCGCAGGAGTCTGTTGAGCATGGTGGTGACAGCGTACTGACCGGTCGGGCGTGCTCGGGCCCGGCGCACGCACCGTGGCGCGTCCGTGACCTGCGGGCCCGCGCCCGGTGGTCCTCAGTCGGTCGGCCAGGCATCGACGAGGCGCGCGCGGGTGTCCTCGAGCAGGACGGGCAGCGCCTTGGTCTGGCCGACGATGGGCAGGAAGTTCGAGTCGCCGCTCCAGCGCGGCACGACGTGCTGGTGCAGGTGGGCCGCGACCCCGGCGCCGGCCACGGCTCCCTGGTTCATGCCGAGGTTGTAGCCGTGCGGCTCGGAGGCTGCCTGCAGGGCACGCACGGCCTGCTTGGTCAGCGCCGTGAACTCGGCCGTCTCGTCGTCGGTCAGGTCGACGTAGAGGGAGACGTGACGGTAGGGGCACACGAGGACGTGGCCCGGGTTGTAGGGGAAGAGGTTCATCACCACGTAGCAGTGCTCGCCGCGGTGGACGATGAGGCCCTCCGCGTCCGTCTTGCCCGGAGCGGCGCAGAACGGGCAGCCGTGCCCGGCCTCCGCGGTGGGTCGGTCCCCGAGGATGTACGCCATCCGGTGCGGGGTCCAGAGCCGCTCGAAGCCGTCCTCGACGCGGGCGAAGGCGGTCGCCGGCTCGAGAGTGGGCTCGGGGGCGGGGCTCCCACCCGTGGGCGTCGGGCCACTCCCCTGCGTCGTCATGGTGACTGATCCTAGGACGACGCCCGCGACGCGCGACGACCCGCCTGCCGCGTGTCGATTTCCCCATCGGCCCGAGCTTCGGTTCAATGGAGTCGGCCCTGCGGTGTGTGAGACCGCAGGGCCTTCGTCGTACCCGGGACCTCGACAGGACCCGGACAGGGAACAGCCCTGCGGGTGTGAGAGCCGCAGGGCCGGGATCCTCGGACGCGCAGGCCTCGACGGACTCGTCGGTCGACCGGTGCGACGGAAGGTGAAGGCCCGGGAAGTATGAGTTCCCGGGCCTTCTGTTCGTCCTCGCCGAAGCGATTCGGAAACCGATCCGCCGAAGCGGTTCGGTTCCTCATTTGTAACCCCGCGGACGTCGGCGCGCAAGCCCTTGTCGGCAGTTTCTTCACCGCGACCCGGAGGGGGCGGCGTGTCGCCCTGACACGCCGCCCCCTCGCCCGCGGGAGGGCCTTCAGACCCGTCAGCGGAGCGTCAGGGCGTACACCTCGAAGCGGTCGTCGGCGGGCAGGGTGACGGCCTGGAGCTGCCGGGCGGGGTCGACGGCGACCGCCGTGCCGAAGATCTGGACCGGAGGTCCGTCGACACCCGCACCGCCCTTGATCCGATGGTCCATGGCGATCGCCACCGTGTTGCCGTTGTGCCCGCTGCCCGCGGCCCAGTCGGTCAGCGCGACCGGGACGGACTGGACGCTGCCGTCCGTGTAGGTCAGGCGCAGGGCCGTCCCCACGTCGCCGTTGTGCGTCGACCCGACGAGATGGATCGTGGAGCGGCTGCCGGCCTGCACGAGCAGCGTCTGACCGCGTCCCTCGACGAAGTTCGGCGTCGTACCGGAGGTGACCGGAGCGGCATACGTGGTCCCGTCGTGCACCCACGGGCCCGGGGTTGGCAGCAGGGCGGCGTCGTAGCTCCAGCCGCTGCCGTCGAAGTTGCCCTCGCTCGGTGCGGCGACGGTCGCCGTGCCGTCGTGGTTGCGGGCCGGCGCCAGGTCCACGGCGCATCTCGGTGCGCCGCCGACGCAGTCGAGGGCCTCGCGGACCTGAACGGGCACGGTGCGCGTCACGGGATCGACACCGGGTGCCGTGGCGGTGACGACCACCTCGTGGTCCCCCACCCCCAGGCCGGCGGGGAGGCGCAGGGTCACCGGCACCGTCGCGCTCGCGGGGACGCCGTCGCTGTGCAGCACGGCGGCGCCCTCGTCGCCGGAACCCACGTCGGCCGTCCAGCCTGCGGGGGCCGTCACGGACACGTCGACGGGCAGGCTCTTGGGGGCCTGGCCCACGAGGTCGACGGTGAGGCGGGCCTCACGCGCCCCGGTCGGCACGACCACGGGGTTCGGACGAGCGGCCATCGAGAGCGACAGGCGCGGGTCGCGTCCGGCCTGCACGGCCGACGGCGGCACGTCGGCCGGCGTCGTGCCCCACCGGCTCGGGGTCGTGCCCACCGTGTGCGCGATGGACCCACCGTGTCGGATGGCGTCCCAGCCGACCCAGCTCTTCGTGCTCTTCGTCCCGCCGACCGTGAGGCTCTGGACGTAGCGCCGGTCGTCGGAGACACCGGGTGCGGTGATCGTCAGGTGACCGCCCTGTCCGGTGCGCACCGACGTCGGTGAGGCGACGGCGACGTCGACGCGCTCGAACTGGGGCGAGCTGACGACGAAGACGTTCGACCCGCTCATCGTCGGGTAGAGCCCCCAGGACGAGAAGACGTACCACGCCGACATCGTGCCGAGGTCGTCGTTGCCGGTCATGCCGTCGGGGCCGTCGGTGAAGAGGGTGAAGGCCGCCCGCGCCACCGTCGCGATCTTGGCGGGCTGCTGGACCCAGGCGTAGACGTACGGCGCGAGCAGGTCGGGCTCGTTGTTCGGGTTGTAGGTGGGCTTGCTGTAGTAGGCGTAGGTCGCCTCGATCCAGTCGGTGCGTGCAGTGCCGGCCGGGTCGGTGAGCAGCTTCGGGTAGGCGAAGAAGTCGTCGAGGCGCTTCTCGGTCGCCGCCCGACCACCCATGAGGCGGGTCAGGCCGGCCGGGTCCTGCGGGACGAGCCACTGGTACTGGTACGAGCCGCCCTCGTGGAAGGCGTGGGACGCCTCGACGGGGTCGTACGGGTCGAGCCACGTCCCGTCGGCCAGGCGTGGGCGGAACGTCTGCGTCCCCGCGTCCCAGAGGTTGCGGTACCAGCCGCTGCGCTCGGTGAGCATCGCCGCGTCGGCGGTGTGGCCCAGTCCCTTGGCCATCAGCGCGAGTGACGCGTCGGCGGCGGAGTACTCCATCGTCGCCGAGGCCGGGTGGGCGCAGTCGTTGTCCCCGCCGTGCGACACGCAGTCGGTGCCCACGTCCAGACCGAACGGGATGTAGCCGAGCTTCTCGTACCAGTGCTGCCCGGCGCGGCCGTTGTACTGGCTGTCGGCCGGCGGGCGCTCGGTCGCGTTCTGCTTGAGCAGCGCGTACGCCTCCGCCTCGTGGCCGGCGAGGAAGCCCTTGCTCCAGCCCTCGACGAGGAACGGGGTGACGGGGTCGCCGGTCATGATGTTGGTCTCGCTGTTGACGAGCGCCCAACGGGGCAGCCACCCGCCCTCGCGACCGATGGCGAGCACGGACAGGTACGAGTCGCGGGCCACGTCGGGCGCCAGGACCTCGAGCAGCTGGTTCTGCGGGCGGTAGGTGTCCCACAGCGAGAAGTTCTGACGCGGGGTGTAGCCCTGCGCCACGTGGTTCTTCCCGTCCCAGCCGTGGTAGCGACCGTCGACGTCGGACGCGAGGTTCGGGTGCATGAGCGAGTGGTAGAGCGCTGTGTAGTAGGCGGTGCGGCGCTCGCTCGTGCCGCCGGTCACGCGCGCCTTGTCGAGCTCGGACTCCCACCGCTGCCCGAGCGCGGCTCGGGTGGCGTCGAAGTCGAACGAGTCACCGGTCTCGCTGGTCAGGTTGGTCCGCGCGCCCTCGGGGCCGGTGTAGCTGAGGGCGACCTTCATCGTCACCGACGTCGTGCCGGTCGGGAAGGTGACCGCGGCGCCGTTGCCGCCGTCCTTCGTCGAGGCGTCCCGGGCGCCCGACGTCAGCGTCGACCCGCTCCACGTGCCGAACGAGCTGAACGGGCGGTCGAACTCGGCACGGAACCACACGGTGTGCTCGTCCTTGCCCGCGCAGAAGTTGCCGTCGTGGATCCGGCCCTCGACGACCCGGTCACCGACGACGTGCACCTCGGAGTCGAAGACTCGCATGTTGGCCTTGCCGGTGTTGAGCAGGACGTTCGGCTGCTTGTCGGCCGGGAACGTGTAGCGCTGCCAGCCGGTGCGGTCGGTGGCGGTCAGCTCGGCCTGGACTCCGTGGGTCGCCAGACCGACGCGGTAGTAGCCGGGCTCGGCCTCCTCGTCGGCGTGGCTGTAGGTGGACCGGTAGCGGTCCGGGTCCACGCTCGTCAGGGAGCCGGTCGTCGGCATCACCGGCAGCTCGCCGACCACCGGGCATCCGACGCCCGACAGGTGGGTCTGGCTGAAGCCGTAGATCGAGCGCTGGGAGTGGTCGTAGCCCCCCTCTCCCCCGGTGTCGGGACTCACCTGCACCATCCCGAACGGGGCGCTGGCCCCAGGGAAGGTGTTGCCGTTGTCCTGGGTGCCGATGAACGGGTTGACCGCGTCGACGAGCCGCTCGGCCGGAGCGGCCGCCGCGGGTGGCGCCCCGGAGGGCAGGACGGGGCCGAGGACGGCGGCGGCGAGGACGGCGGTGCCGAGCGAGCGGAGCACGGTGCGCATGGAGGTTCCTTCACGGGCGACGACGATGTCCTGCCCGAGACTCGTGACGACCGGCGCGGCGGTCAACCGGTGGCCGGTGTCCTGTCCGATGGACGTGCGACATCGGACAGAAGCGGACGTATGCCGTCGGGCCGGGGCCCGGTGAGGGGCACCCGGCCCGACGGCATACGTCCGTGGCTCCGGTCGGGGACGGCGCTCAGACCTGCGCGCGGCTCTCGATCGCGGCGAGGATCTCGCTGATGGCGTCGTCGACCGGCACGCCGTTCTTCTGCGAGCCGTCGCGGTAGCGGAACGAGACGGCGCCGGCGGCGCGGTCGTCCTCGCCCGCGATGAGCGTGAAGGGCACCTTCGACTTGCTCGCGTTGCGGATCTTCTTCGGGAAGCGGTCGTCGCTCGCGTCGAGCTCGACGCGGACTCCCTTGCGCTTCAGGCGGTCGAGGACCTCGCCGAGGTAGTCGGCGTAGTCCTCGGCGACCGGCACTCCGAGGGCCTGGACCGGTGCGAGCCAGACCGGGAAGGCGCCGGCGTAGTGCTCGACGAGGACCCCGAGGAAGCGCTCGATCGAGCCGAACTTCGCCGAGTGGATCATGACCGGCTGCTGGCGCGACCCGTCGGCGGCCTGGTACTCGAGGCCGAAGCGCTCGGGCTGGTTGAAGTCGTACTGGATCGTCGACATCTGCCAGGTGCGGCCGATGGCGTCGCGCGCCTGCACCGAGATCTTCGGACCGTAGAAGGCCGCGCCGCCCGGGTCGGGCACGAGCTCGAGACCGGAGGCGGTGGCGACCTCCTCGAGAACCTTGGTCGCCGCCTCCCACTGTTCGTCGGAGCCGATGAACTTCGAGGACTTCTCGCCCTCGGTGTCGCGGGTCGACAGCTCGAGGTAGAAGTCGTCGAGGCCGAAGTCCCCCAGTAGGCCGAGCACGAAGTCGAGCAGGTGCTTGATCTCGGCCGGCGCCTGCTCGGCGGTGACGTAGCTGTGCGAGTCGTCCTGCGTCATGCCCCGCACCCGGGTCAGGCCGTGCACGACGCCGGACTTCTCGTAGCGGTAGACGCCGCCGAACTCGAAGAGGCGCAGCGGCAGCTCGCGGTAGGAACGGCCCCGCGACTGGTAGATGAGGTTGTGCATGGGGCAGCTCATCGCCTTGAGCTGGTACTTCGCGCCCTCGAGCTCCATCGGCGGGAACATCGTGTCGGCGTAGTACGGCAGGTGCCCGGAGGTGTGGAAGAGCGCCTCCTTGCTGATGTGCGGCGTGCCGACGTAGGAGAAGCCCTCCTCGATGTGCCGGCGCCGGACGTAGTCCTCCATCTCACGCTTGATGACGCCGCCCTTGGGGTGGAAGACCACGAGGCCCGAGCCGAGCTCGTCGGGGAAGCTGAAGAGATCCATCTCGGCGCCGATGCGACGGTGGTCGCGGCGCTCGGCCTCGGCGAGGCGGTCGAGGTAGGCCTTGAGCTCGTCCTTGGTCGGCCACGCGGTGCCATAGACACGCTGGAGCTGCGGGTTCTTCTCCGAGCCGCGCCAGTAGGCAGCCGCCGAGCGCATCAGCTTGAAGGCGTTGCCGATGAGCTTGGTGCTCGGGATGTGCGGGCCGCGGCACAGGTCACCCCACGCGCGGGTGCCGTCACGTCGGATGTTGTCGTAGATCGTCAGCTCGCCTGCTCCGACCTCGACCCCGGCGCCCTCGGCCGCCTCGTCGGCGTTGCCGCCCTTGAGTCCGACGAGCTCGCACTTGTAGGGCTCGTCCTTGAGCTCCACGAGCGCGTCGGCGTCGGTGACGACGCGTCGCTCGAAGGTCTGCCCCTCGTTGATGATCTTCTGCATGGCCTTCTCGAGGGCCTTGAGGTCATCGGGGTGGAACGGGGTCTCGACGTCGAAGTCGTAGTAGAAGCCGTCACGGATGGGCGGGCCGATGCCGAGCTTGGCGTCGGCGTGGAGCGACTGGACGGCCTGGGCGAGCACGTGGGCCGTCGAGTGGCGCAGGACGGCCAGGCCGTCCTCGCTGTCGACCGTGACGGGCTCAACGACGTCGCCGTCGGCGAGGGCGTGGAAGAGGTCGCGCAGCTGACCGTTGACGCGCGCGACGACGACGGCGCGGTCACCCTCGAAGAGCTCACCCGCCGTCGTCTGCTCCGCTACCGCTCGCTCGCTTCCGGCGACGGTGACGGTGATCTGTGCAGACACGGTTGGTGCTCCTCGTTCGAACGGGACCCGCCGGCGGGCGGCGGGTCGTGGGGGCTGCCGCTGCAGGCGGCTCGTGCAAGCGTATCGAGGCGTCGCGGGACCGGGCGACACGGTTTGGTCGTGGGACCACTCGGCTGGCCCGAACTGGCCTCGCGGGACGGCTCCCGAGCGGATACTGGTGAGCCCGGCGGCCGTCTCGGAGCGCGCCCCGGCACAGGAGGGGACGCCAGTGGAGCAGACGACCGACAGCCCGTCACCACCGGCCGAGGCGGCCGAGCCGGCCGAGCCACCCGTGCCGGTGCCGCCGGTGCCCGGGTGGGAGTCGCTCGGGCTCGACCGGGCGACGGCGCTCGCCCTCGCCGAGACGGCCGAGGCGGAGTTCATGATCGCGCTGCACGACGGCGCACCCGCCGAGGCGAAGGCCGCGCTGGGCATGCGGTCCGAACGCCTCGCCGGTGGCGTGGCCGTCGTCATGGCCAACGACCCCACGGGCGGCTACTGGAACAAGGCCCTCGGCTTCGGCGTCACCGAGCCGGTCACGGACTCGCTCGTGGCGCACCTCGTCGACCTCTACGCGTCCGCCGGCGCCCCGGCCCTCTGCCTACAGGTCGCGCCTGCCGCTCTCCCGGCCGACTGGGACGACATCTGCGTGCGCCACGGCATCGTGGGTGGGTCCGTCTGGGCCAAGCTGCTCCGGCCGGCGGCCACGCCGACGACCCCGTCGACGACCGACCTCCGGGTGGGCACGATCGGCCCCGAGGACGCCGAGGCGTACGCCCGCGTCTTCGCCGGCGGCTTCGGGATGCCGCCCGAGCCGCACCTGCTCTCGATGTTCGCCGCCGCCGGGGGCAGCGGGCCGGGGTTCACCGCCTACGGCGCCTGGGACGGGGATGAGCTCGTGGCCGCCGCGAACCTGCACGTCGCGGGACCCGCGGCTGCCTTCTGCGGGGCGGCGACGCTTTCCGAGGCGCGCGGCCGTGGTGCCCAGTCGGCCTTCATGCAGCTGCGGGTCGAGGCGGCTCGCGCGGCCGGCTGCACGTGGATGAGCGCGGAGACGTGGCAGGAGCTCGAGGGAGCCCACAACCCGTCGCTCCACAACATGCTGCGCTCTGGCTTCGTCGAGGTCTACGACCGCCGCAACTGGGTCTGGCGGCCGGGGGCCTAGATGACCACGTCCGTCACCGTGACGTTGGCGTCGCCCGCTGCCCACCAGGACGTCATCGAGCTCGTCGGCGCTCGGCTGCAGCACCTGACGAGGGCCGAGGTGGCCTGGCCGTTCGAGTCGCCCGAGGTGTTCACCCATCTCGTCGTGGCCGTCGCGAGGGACGACGACGAGCACCTGCTCGGTGTGGGCCTGTCGCTGCGGCCCACGTTCGCACCGCCGGACCGGTCGATGCTCCGGGTCGTCGTCGCCCGTGACCACGAGGGCCACGGTGTGGGAAGCGCCCTGCGCCGGTTCCTGCTCCCCCACGTCCCGGACACGACCCGACGGCTCGGCGGAGGGGTCTACGACGACGAGCCGAGGTCGCTCGAGATCGTCCGCCACTGGGGTTTCGGCGTCGAGGAGCACGCCATCGACTCGGCCCTCGACCTCGTCGAGCACCCGCCCGAGGCCCCCGTCGTGCCGGCAGGGGTCGACCTCGAGGAGGTCCCTGACCTCGAGTTCGACGACGAGGGCGCGGTCGAGGCCATGCTCCGGGCGAGCCAGACCAACCCCGAGGCGGCGGTCGGCTTCGTCATGACGCTCGAGAAGTTCCGCACGATGACGACGAACGGCGACATCCCGATCTGCGTCGTCGCGCGCGTCGACGGTACCCCCGCCGGGATCTCCTACGGGACGGTCAGCGCAGGCGAGCTCTTCATCGCCTACAGCGGCATCGACCCCACGTTCCGGGGCCGCGGCCTCATGCGCCTCGTCAAGCAGCAGGCGCACGTGGCCGCGACCGGGGCAGGCGCGACGAAGGCCCGGACGAACAACGAGGAGCACAACGCCGGGATCCGCCGGATCAACGCCGAGCTGGGCTACGTCGTGCAGAGCGGGGTGTACCGGCTCGTCCAGGACCTCGCCGCCGACGCCTCACGGTGAGCGGCGCCGTGAGCAGCGCCGTCGCCGGTCACCAGGTGTTCTCGACGACGGCGTGCTCGATCTCGCCCTTGGCGTGCTCGAGGACCGAGAGCGTGCGCGACGCCTCGAACGCCGTGCGCAGTCGCACCGACGACGGCAGCCGCACCGGCTTGCGGAACCACACGCGGCTCGTGAGCCCGGCCTCCGGCAGTCGCGGTCCGAGTGCGGCGAGCACCCTGGCGTAGGAGTACATCCCGTGGGCGATGGCGCTCGGGAAACCGAGCGGCTTGGCCGTCAGCGCGTGCACGTGGATGGGGTTCCAGTCACCCGACACGGCGGCATACGCCCGTCCCGTGCCCTCGCCCAAGCGCCACAGCGGCCCCGTCGTGACGGCAGCGAGCGGGTCGGTCGACGGTGGTTCGGACGGCTCGGCGTCGGGGTGCTCGGCCCCGCGTGAGAGGTAGGTGCTCACACCGCGCCACACGACCTCGCCCCGCACCCCGACCTCGGACACGAGGTCGACCTGCCGGCCGCGGCGGTGAGGTCGGAGGTCCTGCGCCCAGACCGAGACGTCCAGCGGCTCGTCGAGCTGGACGGGTCGCAGTGCCTCGATGCGGTTCTCGACGTGGACGGCACCGAGCAGCGGGAGGGGGAAGCGGTCGCCGCTCATGACCGCCATCTGGAGCGGGAACGCGACGAGGTGCGGGTAGGTGGGCGGCAACGTGCCGGACACCGGGAAACGGCACACGTGGGCGTAGGCGACGAGGTCGTCGACGTCGACGCGTATGCCGGCCCGTGACCAGCGGACGTCGGGCAGCGCGTCGCTCGCGTTGCCCCTGCGGAGCGCGGCCGTGGCGTAGATGCGGCGCAGGTCGGGCGCCGCGTCGAGGGTGATCTCCTTGGTCATGGGCGCTCACGCCCCGAGCAGGCTCTGGCCGCAGACGCGGACCACCTGCCCCGTGACGGCGGCGGACCCGGGCTGGGCGAACCAGGCGATGGTCTCGGCGACGTCCTTCGGGTGCCCTCCCTGCTGGAGGGAGTTCATCCGGCGCCCGATCTCCCTCGTGGCGAAAGGGATCCGCGCCGTCATCTCCGTCTCGATGAAGCCGGGCGCGACGGCGTTGACCGTGATCCCGCGGCCCGCGACCTGGCGCGAGAGCGCGGTGACGAGGCCGATGACACCGGCCTTGCTCGCGCCGTAGTTCGTCTGGCCGCGGTTGCCGGCGATGCCCGCGATCGAGGCGACGCAGACGATGCGGCCGCCGTCGGCGAGTCCGCCCTCGCCCAGGATCGCGTCGTTCATCCGCAGGACCGAGCGGAGGTTGACCTCCATGACGCTGCGCCAGCGGTCGTCGTCCATGTTGACGAAGAGCTTGTCGCGCGTGATGCCGGCGTTGTGCACGACGACGTCGAGGCCGCCGTGCCGCGTCGTGGCGTGCTCGACGATGCGGGAGCCCGCATCGTCCGCCGTGACGTCGAGCTGGAGCGCCGTGCCCCTGACTTCGTTGGCCACCTTGGCCAGCGCGTCCCCGGCCGACGGGACGTCGACGGCGACGACCGTCGCGCCGTCACGGGCCAGCACGCGGGCGATCTCGGCACCGATGCCTCGTGCGGCGCCGGTCACGACGGCCACCTTGCCGTCGAGCGGTCGCAGCGCGTCGACGTCGACGCTCGTGGACTCGTCGACCCGGACCACCTGGCCGTCGACGTAGGCCGAGCGTCCGGACAGGAAGAACTCGACGGCGGATCTCACGCCGTCGCGTGCATCCCCCTGCGCGAGAACGAGGTTCGCCGTCGCTCCCGAACGCAGCTCCTTGCCGATGGAGCGCACGGCGCCCTCGAGGGCACGTTGGGTCGTCACCTCGGCGACGTCCGTCAGGGTCGCCGGGTCCGTGCCGATGACCACGACGCGACCGTTGCGCCTGAGCGCCTTGACAGCGGGGGCGCCGAGCAGGCGCAGCTGGTCGAGCTCGGCCGGGTCGGTGGCGGCGCTGAGGTCGAGCACCACGGCCCCGACCTTGTCGCCCGAGTCGGGCAGCGTGGACACCGCGGCCACCCCCTCACCCCCGAGCCAGGCGGCGATGCCGTCGGCGAAGCGCCCGCCGCCCGCGACGAGCACCGGCCCCTCGCAGAGCGGCATACCGGGCTCGTAGCGGCGCAGCCGGGTCGGCTGTGGCACGCCGACCCTTCGGGCCACGGGCGAGCTGACGATGGTCGTGAAGAGGTCGGTCATGCTCATGCCTCCAGGATCGCGACGACGCCCTGCCCACCGGCAGCGCAGATGGAGATGAGACCTCGGCCTCCGCCGGCCTCCTTGAGCTGCTTCGCGAGCGAGGCCACGATGCGACCGCCCGTCGCGGCGAAGGGGTGGCCCGCGGCGAGCGAGGACCCGTTGACGTTGAGCCTGCCGCGGTCGATGGAGCCGAGCGGCGCGTCGAGGCCGAGGCGCTCCCGACAGAAGTCGGGGTCCTCCCAGGCCTTGAGCGTCGTGAGCACCGTCGCGGCGAACGCCTCGTGGATCTCGTAGAAGTCGAAGTCCTGCAGGGACAGGCCGTTGCGGGCGAGCAGGCGAGGGACGGCGTACGCCGGGGCCATGAGCAGGCCCTCGTCGCCGTGGACGTAGTCGACGGCCGCCGTCTCGGCGTCGACGAACCAGGCGAGTGGGGTCAGCCGGTGCTCGGCGGCCCACTCCTCGCTCGCGAGGAGCACTGCAGAGGCGCCGTCGGTCAGGGGGGTCGAGTTGCCGGCGGTCATCGTCGCGCCGTCGCCCTTGCCGAAGACCGGCTTGAGGGTCGACAGCTTCTCGACCGTGGAGTCGGCGCGGAGGTTCGTGTCGCGCGAGACGCCGAGGTAGGGCGTGACGAGGTCGTCGAAGAAGCCCCGCTCGTAGGCGGCGGCGAGGTGCCGGTGGCTGGCGGCCGCGAGCTCGTCCTGGGCCTCACGGGTGATGCCCCACTGCGCGGCGGTCAGGGCCATGTGCTCACCCATCGAGAGCCCGGTGCGGGGCTCGACGTTCTCGGGGATCGCCGGCACGAGGTGACCCGGGCGCAGGCCCGTGAGCGCCTTCGCGCGCTCCCCGGCGGACCGCGCGCGGTTGACGGCGAGGAGCGTCTGCCGCAGGCCCTCGCTCACGGCGATGGGGGCGTCGCTGGCGCTGTCGACGCCACCGGCGACGCCGGCGTCGACCTGTCCGAGCGCGATCTTGTTGGCGACGAGGACGGCCGCCTCGAGCCCGGTGCCGCAGGCCTGCTGGACGTCGTAGGCCGGGGTGGCGGGGTCGAGGCGGGTGCCGAGCACGGTCTCACGGGTGAGGTTGAAGTCGCGGCTGTGCTTGAGGACCGCGCCGGCCACGACCTCGCCGAGCCGCTCCCCCGCGAGCCCGAAGCGGGCCACGAGTCCGTCGACGGTCGCGGTCAGCATGTCCTGGTTGGACGCCTTGGCGTAGGGGCCGTTGGACCGGGCGAAGGGGATGCGGTTGCCCCCGAGGACCGCGACTCGACGCGGCGCGCGTGGGCTGGACTGGGAAGCCATGGGTCTCTCCTGCTGTCGGATGTCTGACCTGTCGTTCTCGACCAAGATAACCGAAACCGGCAGTAGTCGATACAGCCAGTACCTGTTACTTTCGTGAGATGGACAACGACCTGGATCGTCCGGGACAGGCTCCCGCCGCCCCTCGGGACGGGCGGGACTCGCGTTGGGAGCGCCACCGCGAGGAGCGCCGCGCCGCCCTCGTCGACGCGACGATCCGCGCGATCCGCACCCACGGCGCCGGCGTCGGGATGGACGACATCGCGGCCGAGGCCGGCACGTCCAAGACCGTCATCTACCGCCACTTCGACGACAAGGCCGGTCTCTACCGCGCCGTGGCCGCCCGCATCGACGGACGCGTCGTCGGCAACGTCGGGGCGGCGCTCGGCCGGTCGAGCACACCGCCGGCGGACACCCGCGAGCTCGTCGCGTCCACGGTCGAGGCCTACCTTGCCCTCGTCGAGTCCGACACCGAGGTCTACCGCTTCGTCGTCAACCGGCCGCTCGTCGACCTCCCGCTCGCCGACGACCCCGTCGGAGGCACGGTCGACCAGGTGACCGACCAGCTGACCGGCCTGCTCCTCGAGGCGCTGCAGTCACCGGCGACCGACCCGTCGCGGGCCCGCACGTGGGCGATCGCGCTCGTCGGCTCCGTGCGTGCGGTCGCCGACGACTGGCTCGCCACCCCCGAGGTCGACCGCGCCCCGCGCGCCGCCGTGGTCGACTCCCTGACCGACCTCGCGTGGCACGGGCTCGCCCCCGTCCTCACGGCCCACTCCTCCACACACACGTCCACCTCCCCGACCACCGCGACCTCCTGAGGTCCAGACCGGAAGGCACCGAGATGTCCACGGCCACAGACTCCCCCACGAGCTTCCCTGCCGACACACGCAGCGGCTCCCCCGTCGGCTCGCCCGCCCCCGATCGCTCCCCGGCACCCGAGCACCGCGACCCGGGCCAGCACCCCACGACCCAGACCGGCCCCGCGCTGACCGCGGCGCTCCGAGCCCACCTCGACGGCCCGTTCGGGGAGGTGCGGGACCACTGCCGAGCGCTCGACGCCGCGACGTTCGGACCGCCGTCGGCCCCGCTGCCGATGGACGAGCACCGCTCCCGTGTCACCGCCCAGCTCGCAGCCCTGGCCGCGGAGCCGTACGCCGCTCGCGGCTTCCCCGAGCACCAGGGCGGCACCGCTCGCTACGGCGAGGCCGTCGCCGCCTTCGAGATGCTCGGTCACACCGACCTCTCGCTCTTCGTCAAGGCCGGCGTCCAGTGGGGCCTCTTCGGCGGCGCCGTCTCCCTCCTGGGTACGAGCCGCCACGACCACCTCCTGCCCCGCATCACGGCCGGCGAGCTGCAGGGCTGCTTCGCGATGACCGAGACCGGCCACGGCAGCGACGTGCAGAGCCTGCTGACGACCGCGACCTTCGACCCGGCGACCGACGAGATCCTCGTCCACTCGCCCGTGCCCGCGGCACGCAAGGACTACATCGGCAACGCGGCCCGCGACGGTCGCCTCGCGGCGGTCTTCGCGCAGCTCGTCGTCGACGGCGAGTCCCGCGGCGTGCACTGCGTCCTCGTCCCGATCCGCGACGAGTCCGGCACTCCCGCAAGGGGTGTCACCATCGAGGACTGCGGTCCGAAGCTCGGACTCGCCGGCGTCGACAACGGACGGCTGCTCTTCGACCACGTCCGGGTGCCGCGCACCAACCTGCTCGGCCGCTACGGCGACATCGGCGACGACGGCACCTACACGAGCCCCATCGACAACCCCGGCCGCCGCTTCTTCACGATGCTCGGCACGCTCGTCCGCGGTCGCATCTCGGTGGCCGGCGGAGCGGGCGCTGCCGCCCGCTCGGCCCTCGCCGTCACGACGACGTATGCCGCCGGGCGCCGCCAGTTCGCCGCCCCCGGCACCGAGGAGGAGACGACCGTCCTCGACTACCGGACCTACCAGCGGCGCCTGCTGCCGAGGATCGCGACGGCATACGCCCTCCAGCTCGCGCAGCACGAGCTCGTCTCCGCCATGGACGACGTGCTCGCCGGGCGCGCGACGTCCGAGGAGGACCAGCGCCGGCTCGAGACCCGGGCCGCCGGGATCAAGGTGCTGACGACCCGGCACGCGACCGACACCATCCAGGAGTGCCGCGAGCTGTGCGGCGGTGCCGGCTACCTCTGGGCCAACCGCCTCGCCGCGCTCAAGGCCGACACCGACATCTTCACGACCTTCGAGGGCGACAACACAGTCCTGCTCCAGCTCGTCGCCAAGTCGCTCCTCGGCGAGTACCAGGCGACGTTCGGCGACCTCGACACGGCCGGCATCGTGCGCTTCGGCGCGCGGCTCGTCGGCGGCACCGTCATCGAGCGGTCGTCGGCACGGGGCATCATCCAGCGGCTCGTCGACGCTGCGCCGGGCCGCGACGAGGACGTCACCTTCGGCATCCGCGGCACCCAGCTGCGCCTGCTGCGCGAACGCGAGGAGCACCTCATCGAGGGCCTGGCCCGACGGCTCCGGCGGGCCACCGCTCCGGGCGCCGACGCGTTCGCGATCTTCAACGCGACGCAGGACCACCTCGTCGAGGCCGCGACGGCCCACGTCGAGCGCACCGTCGCCGAGACCTTCGCCGCCTCGGTCGAGTCCTGCTCCGACGACGAGGCCCGCGCCGTGCTCGCCCGGGTCTGCGACCTCTACGCCCTGTCGACGATCGAGCGCCACAAGGCGTGGTACCTCGAGCACGACCGGCTGAGCCCTGCGCGCGCCAAGGCGCTCACCGCCCTCGTCAACGAGGTCTGCGCGGAGCTGCGCCCGCACGCCACGACGCTCGTCGACGCCTTCGGCATCCCCGAGGGCCTGCTGACGACGGAGATGTCAGGGACCGCCTGATCCGGCGTGAGATCGCGCGGCTCGGATCGCCCGAGCGCACGCACTGCGCGATCTCGCGCGCGATCTGCCGCCCGAGGTCGTATGCCGTCCCGCACCGTCAGTCGTACGTCACTCGGTCGCGCGCTGGTAGCGACCGCGCCGGTGCACGAGCGGGGCGTCCTCGACCCCGACCTCGGCGTGCTCGATCGTCGCCTCGACGAGCACCGACCACCCGACGTCGCGACGGCTGCCCGGGTCGAGGCGCACGCCCATCCAGGTCGTGGCGTGGCGAGGGCGCGGACCCCACTCGGTCTGCTCCCACTCGATGAGCCGGAAGGCCCCGCCGGGCGCGGGCATGACGCCGGCGAAGACGTCGGCGAGGCGCTCGTCACGCGCACCGAGGAGCGTGACGACGGCCGTGCCGGTCTCCTCGAGGGCGTCGAGCACGTCGGAGTCGGGATGGAGGAGCCCGACGACCCGGCCCGGGTTCCCGGTGGCGACGAGGTAGGACGAGACCGTCAGGCCGACCCGCTCGATGCCTGCGCCTGCCGTCCAGAGCGACACCGTGCCACCGATGCGCCCCCGCAGTCGCCGGACCGGGTCGCGGTCCTCGTCAGGAGTGTCGAACGGGTGCTCCGTGTGGATCGTCATGTCGCGTCCCCGCCGGGGAGCGGCGCGGGCCGGTGAGCCGGGCCGGTGCTCACTCGGCCTCGGCGACGAGCAGCGCGTCGTCGACCGACACCTCGCCCGGCTCGACGACGCGGGCGTAGACGCCGGCGCACTGCGAGGGTGTCTGGGTCACCTCGAGCGTGCACTCGCCGAGACGGACGATGCGGCCCACGAGCTTCTCGAGCACGGACGACTCCATGTCGAGGACGATGTTGGCCTTGGGGTGGGTCGCGACGAAGTCGTCGACCGCGACGAGGTGTACGGCATGCTTCTTCGAGCGGTTGCCCTCAGGGCCGGTCTCGGTGACCTCGACGGAGGCGAGCTCCTGGCCGGGGGCGTCGGAGTCGGGATAGATGAACAGGCTCGAGACCGTGGCGATCATGGTCGCAACGCTAGTGCGTGCAGGCCTGCACCGCCGCGGTCACCGTGCCGTGGAAGTGGTCGGCGCCGATGGCCTCGACCAGCCCGACCGAGTCCAGGCGGTCCCTCAGCTCCTGCGCCGCCCGTGCCACGTGGAGCTCGATGTTGCGCTCGCGGAGCCCGTCGAGCACCTCGCGCAGCGCGACCTCAGCGCTGGCGTCGAGGTCGCTGATGAACGAGCCGTCGAGCACCACGTGCCGCACGGGCTTGGGCGCACCGTCCACGGCGGCCCACAGCCGGCGCTTGAAGTAGTGGGCGTTGGCGAAGAACAGCCGGTCCTGGATGCGGTAGACGACCACACCCGCGCTGACGCCCGCGTCGGGCTGGTCCGCGACGTCCACGTAGCGGTCGTCACGGGCGGACCACCCCAGCACGGCGTCGGCGGGTCGTGCCGCCCGACGCACGATGTCGGCGACGGACAGCAGGACCGCCACGATGATCGCCTGCAGGACCCCGACCGCCACGACGCACACGACCGTGATGGCGGCGATGACGACCTCGACCCTGCTGCTGCGGGCCAGCTCGCGCCACTGCACCGGGTCGATCAGCTTGGCCGCCGCGTACACGATGACCGCACCGAGGACCGCCGAGGGGAGGTACTCGATCGGCGCAGTGAGGAAGAGCAGGATGACGGCGATCGTCCCTGCGGCCGCGAGCCCGCTGACCTGGCTCGTGGCCCCCATGTCGTCGTTGACCGCGGTGCGCGACCCGCTCGTCCCGACCGGGATGCTCTGCGTGACGCCGGCCGAGATCTGGGCCACCCCGAAGGCGAGGAGCTCCTGGTTGGCGTCGACCACCTCGTGGTGGCGCGCGGCGAAAGAGCGTGCCGTGAGGATGGAGTCCGAGAAGGCGACGAGGAACACCGCGAGGGCCGCGACCACGAGCGTCCCGAGGTCTGCGCGTGACACGTCCGGCAGCTCGAGCGACGGCAGTCCCCGCGGCACGGACCCGGTGACCGAGACCCCGTGGGCGACGAGGTCCAGGGCCCAGGACGCGGCGATGCCGAGGATCACGACCGCGAGGGCACCTGGCAGCCGCTTGCTGATCCGACCGGCGACGACCAGCAGGGCCAACGAGACGAGACCCACGAGGACCGTGGCGCCGTTGGCGCTGCCGAGGTGGCCGACGATGTCGACCGTCTCGGGGATGGCCCCCTCCGCGTCGCTCGAGACGCCGAGCAGCTTGCCGAGCTGGCCGAGGATCAGCACGACGGCGACGCCGGTGATGTAGCCGACGAGGACCGCCTGCGAGAAGTAGTCGGCGATCCAGCCGAGGCGGGCCAGCCGGGCCGCCAGGAAGACGACCCCCACCATGATCGCGAGCAACGAGGCCAGCGCGGCGTACTGGGCGCTGCCGCCGGCGGCCAGCGGCGCGACCACGGTCGCGATCAACAGCGACACGGTGCCCTCCGGGCCGACCACCACCCGGGGCGCCGACCCGAGGACCGCGTAGGCCAGCACCGGGAGGAGCAGGGCGTAGAGGCCGGCGCTGACCGGGACGCCGGCCAGCTCGGCGTAGGCCATCGCCGACGGCAGGGCCAACGCCGCCACCGTGACACCGGCGACGAGGTCCGTGCGCAGCCGCGGCCGCGTGTACGCCGCGAGGGACCGCGCGAAGGGAACGTACCGCGTCGTGATCGGCGGTCGAGTCGCGGACGCGAACGCACCGCGACCCTTGTAGGCCCTGTCGAACGGCTGCACGGCTCCAGCCAAGCCGTCTGCGCGACGACCCGCATCGCCCGAAGAGGACCACGTGCGTCGGCCGGTCGGTGACCAACCAAGGACGCGAACGGTCGCTCGGCGGTTCGCCGAGGTTTGAGGAAGGCTCGACCGCTGCGACCGCGTCGGAGGTAGCCTACGAGGGCGGCGAGGCGAGACCCTGGACCGGACGACGCCCAGACGCGACGACGCAGCGCCGGAGGCCAGCGATGAGCAAGAAGAAGGCCATGAAGTCGAACCCCAGCGAGGTGTTGCGCGCCCGGACCGCAGGTGAGCGCGACGCGTCCTCGGCTGGGGCGAAACTGGGTCGGAAGGCCTACGAGGCGGAGCTGGCGGTGCTGCAGGCGGAGCTCGTGGCCATGCAGGAGTGGGTGAAGGCGTCCGGTGCCAAGGTGTGTGTCGTGTTCGAGGGGCGGGACACGGCCGGCAAGGGCGGCACGATCAAGCGCATCGTCGAGCGCGTGAGCCCGCGGGTCTTCCGCGTGGTCGCGTTGCCGTCGCCGACTGACCGGGAGCGGTCACAGATGTACATCCAGCGGTACATCAAGCACTTCCCGGCGGCCGGTGAGGTCGTGATCTTCGACCGCAGCTGGTACAACCGAGCGGGGGTCGAGCGGGTGATGGGCTTCTGCACGCCCGCCCAGACCGACCGCTTTCTGGAGCAGGTCCCTGCCGTCGAGAAGGCCATCGTCGACTCGGGCATCATCCTGCTCAAGTACTGGCTCGAGGTCGGTTCCGACGAGCAGACCCGCCGGATCGAGAACAGGATCCATGACCCGCGCAAGGTGTGGAAGCTCTCCGACATGGACCTGGAGTCCTACAGCCGCTGGTACGACTACTCCCGGGCTCGCGACGCGATGTTCGCCGCTTCCGACACCCCGTGGGCCCCGTGGAACGTCGCCTACACGGACAGCAAGAGGCGTGGCCGGCTGAACGTCATCAGCCACCTGCTGAGCCAGGTGCCCTACGAGCCGCTCGAGTCGAAGGACGTCGAGCTCCCGGAGCGTCAGGCGCCGGGCGACTACAGGGCCCCGGCCCTGCCGCCGCGCTTCATCCCGACTCCTTTCTGAGTGCCCCCTTGTCCAGCCCGAAGCTGCTGAGGGGTGCCCGGGTCCGCGGCCGGCCGATCGAGCCGACGCGCAGGAGGTCACCCCGATGACCGTCGACGACACACACCGGACGACACCGGACGAGAGACCGGGCCGCGGCGCGTTCACGACGCGCACCCGCCGGCTGTTCCTGGCCTGGGGCACGGCGAGCACCGCGGTCTGCCTGGCCCTCTGCGCCCTGGCCGTGGCCCATCCGGAGATCCTCGACCGCTGGGACCACGTCCTGCAGCTCGGTCCCGACGCGTGGCGTGCCGGTTCACCCTGGCTCGAAGGCCCGCTGGTGGGGATCTCCTACGCCTTCGGCACCGTGGCCAGCGCGGTCGCGACGGCCCTCGTAGCCGGTGTGCTGGTGATCAGGAGGCAGGGTCGGGCGGCCGCGTACGTCGTGGTGGTCATCGCCGGCACCTCGCTCGTGACCAGTGTGCTCAAGCACTACGTCGACCTGGGAAGGCCCGTCGTGGCGCACCCGATCATCGAATACACGTCGAGCGCGATGCCGAGCGGCCACGCGTCGAACATCGCCGCCGCCGTCACGACCGCGTGTGTGCTGTCGGCTCTGTTCCTCCGCCAGCGCGCGCGTCGCCGACTTCTCCTGGTGGTCGGTGTGCTGGTCTCGCTCGTCGTCGGCCTCGATCGGCTCATGCTCGGGGTGCACACGCCCACGGAGGTGGTTGCCGGCTACGCCCTCGGAGTCGGAGTGGGCCTGATCGCCGCGTACGCCGTCGCCCCGGCGGCGCGGGTCCGTACGGAGCAGGTGGCAGGGTCCCGCCGTCCGGGATCACGCTGAAGGGCGCTTCGCGCGTGAAGCGTGGCTCGAGGACCTGACCCGGTGACGAATGGTCCCGGAGCGCCGGCAGCTGCGGTCATCGGTGGCCCAGCCGTGAGGCCAAGGTCGAGGACGCGCGTCCGAGTCCGGCACCGACGGAAGCACCGACCAGCACGTCGCCGGGGTAGTGCACCCCGGTGTACACGCGCGAGAACGCCACGACTGCCGCAGACACTCGTAGGGGCCATCGCAGCTCTGGCACCACCGCGCTGGTCGCGACGCAGAATGCCGCCGCGGACGCGGAGTGCCCCGAAGGGAAGGAGGCCGATGACGGCATCCCCACCCATCGGGACTCGGGCACGCCCAGCTCGATGCGCCGCGGGCGACGACGGGCTGCCAGCTTCATCGGCTGGTTGACCAGGAGGGAGGTCACCCCGATCGCGGCTACCCCCGTGAGGGCGGCACGGCGCCCCCTCGCCCCACCGAATGCGGCCAGGCCCCCCGCCACGAGGAGCCAGGGTTTGGAGAAGTTGGCGAAGTCTGACGCCCGGCGTAGCGGCTCGTCGAGCCACGGTGTGTTCAGCTCTGCCACGACCCGATAGGCGCTGCGGTCGACCGCGTCCAATCTCCGCAGCAGCCGCACGACCCCGGCCAGGCGAGGCGAGCCGCGACCCTCGAGGCCCTTGGCGAGCAGCGCTTCGACAGGCTCGGGCGGGGTCGGACCGCTCATCCGGCCCCCGCTTCCCGCCCGGTCGCAACCTGCCAGAGCGCAGCGAGTGTCGACCTGGCAGTGATGCGTGCGGGGCGCGCAGCACGCGATCGTCGAAGAGCCGCGCGCGGAAGTCGGACCGTGACCGCGCCGGGGCGGATGGTGAAGCGCAACGGGGAGTCGAGGACCAGGGCCTCGCCATCGACGCCGACCTCCACGCGCCCCGCAGAGCGCACGTCGAACTCGGACGCCGTCCACTCATCCCACCCGGAGAAACGCTGGACCTGACCGGTCATCTCCAGGGCGGCGAGCTTCTCGGCGTCCGCCGCCGAGCCGACTCGCAGCGAGACCACCCCGAGCACGCCGCTGTCGAGCCGCTCTCGCGTGCCCCCGCCGCGGAGGTGAGCGAGATCGTAGGGGTTGTTGGACACCAGCAGCAGCTGACCCGGAACCGCCTCCTCACCGGAGGGCAGCGTGTAGTGCAGGTCGAGAGCGTGGGCCCCGGGTCCGAGCATGTCGGGCAGCAGGGCCGAGGCGGTCTGCACCTTCGCGTCCCGGTAGTCCGCCGACTGCACGACCTTGGCGTAGACGCCCATCGACGCGTTGTTGACGAAGACGCGCCCGTTGATCTCAGCGAGGTCGACCCTCGTGTCGACTCCGTCGTCGAAGGCATCCAGCGCACCGGGCACGTCTTCGCGGTCGATGCCCAGGTCGAGCGCGAAGTGGTTGCGCGTCCCCGCGGGCACGACGACGAAGGGAAGACCGTGCCGACTCGCGATCGAGGCGACGAGCGCAAGTGAGCCGTCCCCTCCGGCCATCCCCAGCAGATCCGCGCCGCGGGCGACCGCGTCCTCGGCCACTGCTCGCAGGTCGTCGCCGGGGGTCAGGACATACGGCTCGACACCACGCTGCCGGCAGAGGTCGACGAGGCCGAAACGCTCGACCTTGCCCCCGCCGGACCGCGGGTTCATGATGAGGACCGCCTGCCTCGCCCTGGGTGCGGCCTCGGCGTCGTCGGCCTGGGCTGTCGGGGCGAGTGCGTAGCCGGCCGCTGCGGTGGAGACCGCGGCGAGTGCGAGCCCGACCGCCAGCACACGACCGCTCTGGCTCGCGAGGATCACCGCGACGAAGCCGACCAGGGCGATGGCCCCGAGCGCAGCGGCAGCTGCTCGGACGGCGCCCCTGCGGGACACGACGTACCACGCGGCCACCACCGCTACCCCGAGCGAGACCACACTGGCCAGCAGGACGTCCCAGCGGCGGATGGAGACGACCGCGAGGAACAGCAAGGCGGCCGCGAACGCTGTCAGCGCGAGTGCTGCCGAGGCTCTGCGAGCGGCGCTGCGTCTGCCGCCACTGTCGGACGTCGTCATGCCGGCTCCTTCGGAGAGCGCCAGCTGGCACCGGTCTGGCGCCGGAACTCGGCGACGGCCTCGTCGACCGTCGGGAGGAAGTGCTCCGGGGAGATGGTGCGGGTCAGCTCGTACCGCTCGATCTTCGCACGCACCGGATCCTTCATCTCCGCAAAGACGAGAGACACCCCACGCTCGTTCAGCCACGTGTCGAGGTCCTCCAGCATGTCCGAGGCCGTCGTGTCGACGTCCGTGATCGGCTCGGCGGCGACGACGATCCAGCGCAGCGCGGGGTCGTCGTCGACCATCGCGCGCACGTTCTCGCCGAAGCCCCTGGCATTGGCGAAGATGAGCGGCGCGTCGAACCGATAGACGACCAGCCCGGGCAACCGCTCCGCGCCCGGGTAGCTCTCGGTGTCGTGCAGTCCCGCAACCCCCTCGACGCGCCCGAGCTCGGCCTGGTGCGGCCACCAGGTGCGGCGGAAGACATTGAGGATGGACAGACCTACCGCGATGAGGATGCCGGGCAGCACCCCGAGGAGGGCCACACCGAGCAGGGCGATGAGGGACAGGAGGAACTCCGTCCGGCGCTGCAACCAGAGCCGACGAGTGCCGGCGACGTCGGTCAGGGACACGGCCGCCGCGATGACGATGGCCCCGAGCGTGGGTTGGGGCACGTACTGCATGAGGGCGTTGGCGAAGAGCAGGACGGCGGCGATCACGGCGGCGCCGACCACCCCGGTGACCTGGGACCGCGAGCCGGCCTGTTCCGCCACCGCGGTCCGCGAACCGCTGGTGCTGACCGGGAAGCCCTGGAACGCGCCGGCCGCGATGTTGGCTGCTCCGATGCCGATCATCTCCTGGTTTCCCTGGACGCGTTCGCCCTGGCGGGCCGCGAAGGCCGAGGCGGTGGACATCGTGTCGGCGAGAGCGACGACCGCGATGGCCAGCGCCCCGAGGAAGAGGGGCGGGACGTCGCCCCAGCCCACCTGCGGGATGGTGAACGTCGGCAGGCCCTGTGGGAGGACCCCGACCGTGTCGACCCCGTGGGCCTGGAGCTCGAACCCCTTGACCAGGAGAGCGGTCAGCACCACGATCACCAGCACGCTCGGGACCTTGGGGATGAACCTGTTCAGGAGCAGGATGCCGGCCAGGGCACTGACCCCGATGACGGCCGCCGTACGGTTGGCCGAGCCCGTGAACAGCCCGGACAGGAAGGCGTTCGCCTCGGCCACGAGACCGCTCGCGTCGGTGGAGAAGCCGAAGAGCTTGGGTAGCTGGCCGACGATGATCGTCAGCGCCAGCCCGTTCATGTAGCCGATCTGGGTCGGCTTCGACAGCAGGTCAGCGACGAAGCCGAACCGGGCCAGTCCCGCGACGACCATGACGACGCCGACGATGATCGCCAGCATCGACGCGAGCGCGACGGCTCGGGCAGGGTCTCCACCGGCGAGCAGGAGGGGAAGGATCGTCGCCGCGATCATGGGTCCCAGCGACGAGTCCGGTCCCAGCACGAGGACCCGCGAGGGCCCGAAGACCGCATAGCCGATCAGGCACAGGATGGAGGTGTACAACCCCGTGACGGGCGGCAGCCCGGCGAGCTGTGCATAGGCCATTCCCTGCGGCACCAACAACGCGGACAGGACCAGACCGGCGACGACGTCCTTCGGCAGCCAGGACCGCTCGTAGGAGCGCACCAGTCGCAGACCGGGGACGTGCTCCTTCCACGTGCGCTCTCCGACATCAGGTCGGTCGGTGGGCGCGGCCACGGTCAGCCGAGGTTCTGGGTGCGCATGCCGCGGCCGGCTCGGCCTGCGCCCGAGCGGTCTCGTCCCGCGTGAAGAGCGTTCACAGGTGGAGCCTACAGGCGAGGCGAGTGCCCGTCCCCGTGCTTCATCCGGTTCGTCGGAGCCGTCGTTCCGTGGACGGCTCGCCCCAATGTTCGTCGGTCGGTGGACGTGAAGGGACTCGAACCCCTGACCTCTCGCGTGTGAAGCGAGCGCTCTAACCAGCTGAGCTACACGTCCGGGCACCCCTGTGCCGACGTGCTGTCCGGCTGGCGTCGGGGTGACGGAGGGAAACAATAGCCGGTGGTGGCGCGGTCACGGTAATCGCCCCTCGCGAGGCGCGGGTCAGTCGACGCCGGGCACCTGAGTCAGCAGCTGCTCGGCCCACTGGGGCACGAACTGCGGGATGCCCGCCCACGCGAGGTAGCCCCAGATGACGCCCCACACGATGAGCAGGGTGCCGAGGGCGACGAGACCGCGCACCCAGATCGCCTGGTCCATGATCCAGTCGTTCCAGCGGCTGACGTGGCGCTTGGCGAAGTCGAGCCAGCGTTGGGCGAACTCGAACTCGCTCGCGAGGATGAGCAGGCCGAAGAAGACGACGAGCCAGCCGGGCCCGGGCGCCGGGACCATGATGAGGCCACCGATCGTCACGACGCCGCCGACGACGCCGACGGCCGTGCGCCAGATGACGTGGGTGATGCGGTTGCGGCGCAGGCGTGCCCGCCAGGGCCAGCGATCCTCGCTCGCGTCGAGCGTGACGTTGGGGTCGGAGTAGTCGACGGGCGTCTCGTCGCGGGTGCGGTCCTCCCCGGTCACGGGTCGCTGTCCCGCTCGGCGTTGCTGCGGAAGACCCGCTGCAGCTCGGTCGTGACGGGGCGGTCGGCGGACAGGTCCCGGTCGTCGACGGCGTGGACGGGCAGGACGTCCTTGGTCGAGCTGGTGATGAAGACCTCGTCGGCGCTGCGGAGCACGTCGAGCGGCAGGGTCTCCTCGCGGATCTCGAGGCCGGCGGCGCGGCCCCACTCGATGGTGAGCTCGCGGGTGATGCCGAGCAGCAGGCCGGACTCGGCCGGCGGTGTCAGCACGACGCCGTCGACGACGACGAAGACGTTGCTCCCGGTGCACTCGCAGAGCTCGCCTCGGGTGTTGCCGAAGACGGCCTCGACGGCGCCCACCTGCTTGGCACGGGCGAAGGCGACGACGTTCTCCGCGTACGACGTCGTCTTGAGCCCGACGACGGCTGAGCGTTCGTTGCGGGTCCACGGGACGACGGTGAGCTTCCCGCTCGACGGCGGGAGTGGCTGCGGCGCCGCGAGGACGATGTAGGTCAGCGCCGTGTCGTCGCGGTCGGACCCGAGCGGCCCGACGCCGCCCGTGACGCTGTAGCGCAGCCGCCCGAAGTCGATGGCGGGCCCGTCGAGGACCGCGGCCACACCCTTGTCGACGACGGCGAGGTCGAGGGGCGGCAGGCCGAGCCCGGTGGCCGACCGCTCGAGGCGTCGGTGGTGTCGCGTCAGCGCGAAGGGGACGCCGGAGGCGATCTTGGCGGTCTCGAAGACGCCGTCACCGACCGTGACCGAGTGGTCGAGCGCGGAGACGGAGGGGCCGGTCGGGTCGACGAGGTCGCCGTTGACCCAGACACGCGTGGTCGTGCTCATGGTCCCTTCCTGGTGGCTCGGCGGCCGCCCGGAAGGCGCCCGACGGGAGCTCTCATGGTGTCACAGTGCCGGCGGCGAGCCCGATGAGGCGGGCCGCCTTGAGCTCGGTCTCGGCCCACTCCCCCTCGGGGTCGGAGTGCCACGTGATGCCGGCACCCGTGCCGAACCGCAGCCACCGCCGACCCACCTCGTCGCGCTCGGCCCAGAAGGTCCGGATGCCGACGGCGAGGTCTGCCTCCCGGGCGTCGGCGTCGACCCAGCCGACCGCGCCGCAGTACGGGCCGCGGGGCACCGTCTCGAGGTCCCGGATCGCTGTGAGCGCGCTGGACTTCGGCGCCCCGGAGACCGACCCCGGCGGGTAGGCGGCCGTGAAGACGTCTGCCCATCCCACCTCCTCACGCAGGTGCCCGCTGACCGTCGAGACGAGGTGCACGAGGCCCGGGTGGGCCTCGATCGTGCAGAGCTCGTCGACGGAGACGGTCCCGGGCTCGCAGACACCCGACAGGTCGTTGCGCATGAGGTCGACGATCATGACGTTCTCGGCGTAGTCCTTGGGCAGCATCTGCTCGGCGGTCGCGGCGGTGCCCTTGATGGGGCGGGTCACGAGGGACGCGCCGCGTCGCCCGAGGAAGAGCTCCGGCGACGCGCTGACGACGTCGAGGCCTGCCTCATCGCACCGGACCCGCGCGGCATGCGGCGCCGGGTTGCCCTGTCGCAGAAGGGCATCGAGCCCGTCGAGGTCGGCGTCGTCGGGCAGCTCGTGGCTGAGCACGCGGCAGACGTTGACCTGGTAGACGGTCCCGGACGCGATGCGCTCACGCACCTCGCGCACGACGCCGACGTATGCCGTCCGGTCGAGTGACGAGTGCCAGTGGCGGTCGAGGGGCTGCCACGCCACAGCGGACGCCCGGGTGGCCGCGGCGGCCGGCCCGGCGGCATACGCCCTCGGGGTGACCTCGGCGAACCGCACAGCGGTCACGGCACCCTCGAAGGTGGCCACGACGGCCCAGAAGCCCTCGCGCGTCATCGCGTCGAGGGCTTCGTGGCCGTGGCGGACGTCGACGACACCGCGGGCGTCCCGGTCGGCGAAGCGGGCGTGGTCCACCCGCAGATCGTAGGGCCTAGGCGGAGAGGGCCTTCTCGATGTCGCCGGCGAGGTCGGCGGGGTCGGTCGTCGGTGAGTAGCGGCCGATGACCGTGCCGTCGCGGGCGACGAGGAACTTCGTGAAGTTCCACTTGATCTTCTTGCCGAGCAGGCCGCCCTTCTCGGACTTGAGCCACGTGTAGACGGGGTGCTCGTCCGCGCCGTTGACGTCGACCTTCGAGAACATCGGGAAGGTGACGCCGTAGTTCTTCTGGCAGAAGGCGCCGATCTCCTCGTCGCTGCCCGGGTCCTGACCGCCGAACTGGTTGCACGGGAAGCCGAGGACCGTCAGGCCCTGGGCGCGGTAGGTCTCGTAGAGCTGCTCGAGGCCGCCGAGCTGCGGGGTGTAACCGCACTCGCTGGCGGTGTTGACGACGAGGACGACGTCACCGGCGTACTCGCCCAGCGACACCTCCCCGCCGTCGATGGAGGTGGCCTTGAAGTCGTGCAGGACGGTCACGGTGTCTCCTCTGGTGGTCATGCGTCACTCCGATCCTCACCCGTGGAGCCCCCGAACTGCGAATCGGTGGTCGAGCGGGCGTGCGGCGGCAGGGTGCAGCGTCGTCGCTGTGCGTCGTGACGGTGGTTCGGCGCCGTGGACCACGCGGATGGGTCAGGCCCCCGCGTCGTCGGGCTCGGGGGGCACGTCGTTGCCGTCGCGCTCGTCGCGGTCGGCCCACTCGAGCAGCGTGCTGAAGTCGAAGACGGCGTCGTCGATGCCGGCATGCAGGTCACCGAGGCGGGCGAAGCGCTCGGGCATGGTGGCGATGGTGAAGTCCTGCGGTTCGGCGTCGGCGATCTCGTCCCACGCCAGCGGGGCCGAGACGGTGCCGCGCGGGTTGCCCCGGACGCTGTAGGCCGCTGCGATGGTGTGGTCACGCGCGTTCTGGTTGTAGTCGACGAAGAGGTCCTTCGGCGACCGGTCCTTGCGCCACCACGTCGTCGTCACGTCGTCGGGCAGCCGCCGCTCGACCTCGCGGGCGAACGCCAGCGCGCCGCGGCGCACGTCCTTGAACCCCCAGTCGGGGGCGATCCGGACGTAGACGTGCAGGCCGGAGCCGCCCGAGGTCTTGGGCCAGCCGACGGCGCCGAGGTCGTCGAGGATCTCGTGGGTCGTGGCCGCGGCCCGCCGCACCTTCTCGAAGCCACACTCGGGCATCGGGTCGAGGTCGATGCGCCACTCGTCGGGGCTCTCGGTGTCGGCGCGACGGCTGTTCCACGGGTGGAACTCGACCGTCGACATCTGCACCGCCCAGATGACGTCGGCGAGACGGGTCACGCAGAGCTCGTCGGCGTGGAGGCCGTAGCGCGGGAAGTGCAGACGCACGGTCTCGACCCACGGCGGGGCCCCGGCGGGAAGCCGCTTCTGGTGCACCTTGGGCCCGTCGACGCCCTTGGGGAAGCGGTGCAGCATGCACGGCCGCTCGCGCAGGGCGTTGACGATCCCGGGGCCGACGGACAGGTAGTAGTCGACGAGGTCGCGCTTGGTCTCGCCGCGCTGGGAGAAGTAGACGCGGTCGGGGCTCGACAGCCGCACGGTGTGGTCGCCGACCTCGATCTCGACGGCGGGGGCCTTGCTCGACGCAGCCATGGCCGACAGCCTACGGACCGGACCATCTCCGGCGCGTGAACCGGCCGGCGGCATACGCCCCCAACGTGCGGAAGGGCCCGCCGACGTGAGTCGACGGGCCCTTCCGACGGAGCGGACGACCGGGCTCGAACCGGCGACCTCAACCTTGGCAAGGTTGCGCTCTACCAACTGAGCTACGTCCGCCTGCCAGGCCCTCGGAGCCGGGGGCTCCGTGGGTGCGAGGTAGACCATAGCGGACGGTCACCCGGTTGGCGAAATGCGCCGAAACCCGCTCTCGGAGTGGCCGTTCGGCTACTTGTCGACGGCCATCTCGCCGAGCTCGGACCACTGCGTCCCGGCGACCGTCGTGTTGACGATCCTCGGGGTGGCCGAGAGGTAGGCAGGCAGGTCGGAGGTGGCCTGGCGGAAGTGGTCGCTCTGCACGTGGGCGCCTCCGGCGGCGTCGTCACGGAAGGCCTCGACGAGGACGTACTCGGTCGGGTCGTCGAGGCTGCGCGACCAGTCGAACCAGAGGCAGCCGTCCTCGGCGCGGGTGGCCTCGGTGAAGGCCCGGGAGATCTCGGGCCAGTCGTCGGCGTGCTCGGGCTTCACGGGGAACTTCGCGGTGATGAAGATCAAGGCAGGTCACTCCTGGGTCTGGATGAGTCGGTCTCGTGTGTGCCGGGAGCGGCGGCGCTCGCGACACGGTCCTCGGGTTGGATACCCAACAGTGGACGCCACCCATCGTGCAGCGTCCTGCCGCTTCATCCCCGGGGAGTGATGTCGGGTGCGGAGCCGGCGCGTTCCATGGAGGTATGTGCCGCTGGATGGTGTACTCGGGTGACCCGATCCTCGCCGAGGACCTGCTCTTCAAACCGGAGCACTCGCTCATCGAACAGAGCCTCCACTCCCGGATGGGCGCCACGACGACGAACGGCGACGGGTTCGGGATCGGCTGGTACGGAGACGAGCCCCGACCCGCGGTCTTCAAGAGCGTCGACCCCGCGTGGAACGACGAGAACCTCCGCGAGCTCACGACGCAGGTGCGCACGCGCCTGATGTTCGCCCACGTGCGGGCCTCGACCGGGACCCCGGTGCAACGGAGCAACTGCCACCCGTTCCGGCACGACACGTGGCTCTGGATGCACAACGGCGCCGTCTACGGCTTCCACGAGCTCAAGCGCGACCTCATGTTCGCGATCGACCCCTCGCTCTACCCCGACGTCGAGGGATCGACCGACTCCGAGGCGCTCTTCTTCCTCGCCCTGACCTTCGGCCTGCAGGACGACCCAGTCGGCGGTGTCGCCCGAGCCGTCGGTTTCGTCGAGGACCTCGCCGAACGACGCGGCGTGAGCAACCCCGTCCAGGCCACGATGGCCACGAGCGACGGCGAACGCGTCTGGGCCTTCCGCTACTCGTCGCAGCACGAGAGCCGCACCCTCTTCCACTCGACCAACGTGGGTCAGCTGCGCGAGCTCCACCCGGAGGTGGAGATGCTCCGCACCCTCGGTGACGAAGCACGGTTCGTCGTGTCCGAGCCGCTCCGGGACCTGCCGGGCGCCTGGCGTGAGGTGCCGGAGTCGTCCTGCGGCATCATCCAGCCCGGCGACGACGAGTTGCGGCCCTTCGAGCCGGTCCGACCCACCCATGTGGCCTGAGGGCGCCAGTCGGCCCGTGCACCCCCGAAGGACTGCACGGGCCGGATGACCCCGGAGCCGGGCTCTGGTCAGAGACCCAGGATCCGGGACTTCTGTGTCTGGAACTCCTGCTCGGTGAGCACCCCCGAGGCACGCAGCTCGCCGAGCTGCTGCAGACGGGCCAGGTCGGCGTCAGGGTCGGGGGCCGCGGGTGGAGGCGGCGGCGGTGGCGCGGCATACTCCTGCGGCGCCTGCTCCGGTGGTGCCTCCTGGGCCGCCCACCGGCCGGCCTGTCGCCGTGACACCCGGTTGGACACCGCTGTCGCGGTCCCGGCGACGACGGCCGTCCGCGCCACCCCACGTAGTAGTCCCATCGTGTTCTCCTCCTTCTCGACTGCGGTTCGTCCTGACGTTCACGAGCCCTGGCACCGACCCGGTGCGGGACGTCGCTGGTCGGCGTCGCTACTCGGCGTCGCCGGCGGCGGCCTCGAGCGCCTCGAGCCGGGCGATGACGGCGTCGGCGGGGAGTCGGACGCTGGCGACGACCTCGGCTCCGGCCCGCCTCATGGCGGAGACGAACGGACCGGCCCACGTGTTCTCGTAGACGAGGACGGCCACCGCATCCCCGGGCTTCACGAGGTCCGCCGCCGCGGCGAGGTCCTCCTCGTCCAACAGGTCGGACTCGACGCCTTCGAAGACGGCGAGGTCGAGCGTGCCGTCCCCGTCGAGGTCGGTGATGGCAACCGCGGTGACCGTCCCGTCCGCGTCCCGGACGAGGCCTCGCATGTCGAGCACCCGGATGGTGCCGGCGTCGACGAGCCTGACCAGCTCGGCCAGACCTTCGCCCGTGAGCCGGGCGCCGGGAAACTCCAGCGCAAGGTAGTCGATCGGTCCGACATCGACGTTGACACTCATGTCTGCCTCCTTGGCGACTCTCGACTGACACCCCGACACTCGTCCCGGGGCTGGTCCCCGTGCATCGCTCCACGAGGATGAGTTGACCGTGACCTGTCGACCGCGTTGCTCAGCTCACGGGGTCGTGACCCGGCGTCGGGTCGCCGACCTGGTGCACCGCGGTGACGCCGATCCCGAGCGTCTCCAGCAGGGCCAGGACGCGCGGCAAGGCCTCGGGGTCGGCCGTCGGCAGACTGAGGACCGTCGCGCCGCCGACGTCACGTCGCGGGATCGTGCCGAGGGCGTCGGCGAGGTCCGCTGACAGCTGCCCGTCGACGACGACCTCGTACACCTGCATGCTGCGCCCCACATCCCGATCTCGGCGATGCCCTTCCGCGGCATTCGCCCACGTGGTTACTCTGGAGGGGATCCAGACATCCCCGCATCCCTCAGCGGGGGTGACCTCTTGGGAAGCAGGGGCACCCATGGTCGGTCCACGCCACGCCCGGATGTCTGTGCCCCTCCCATCGGCCGGCGCCATCGACCGGTTGCGGCTGACCCCACTGCTCGAGCGGCGTCCGGTGACGGTGCTCTCCGGCATGGCGGGGTTCGGCAAGTCGACGCTGCTGTCCGAGACGGTGCGACGCCAGCAGGTCCGCGGAGCGGGATTCTGGCTGACCGTCGACGACTCGGACCGGGACCCGGTGCGTCTGGTGTCGGATCTGCTGGCCGCGGCCAGCCTCGCCGGCATCGAGCAGCTCACCGCGGCCCTGGCTCCGCTTCGTGCCTCGTCGCTGCGTGCCGAGCCCGTGGCCCTCGTCGACGCGCTGCTCGAGGCGCTCTACGACACCGCTGAGCCCCTCGTCCTGGCCCTCGACGACGCACAGCACCTCGCAGGGGCCAAGGCCTCGGCAGAGCTGGTCAACCACCTGCTCAGATGGGCCCCTGCCAACATGCGCGTCGTGATCGGCGCGCGGGTGGTGCCGCCGCTGCGGCTGCAGAGACTGCGGCTCGACGACCACCTCACCTACCTCGCCCACAGCGAGCTCGCCTTCAGCGCCGACGAGACGGCCGAGGCGGTCAAGGCGTCCGGTCTCGAGCTGGACGGCGACACCGTGGCCTCCATCCACGAGGCCACGGGCGGGTGGCCCGCCGGGGTCCGCATGGCCATCCTCGCGGCCCGCCACGACGACCGACCCCGCAACGTGCCGGTCGAGCTGCGCCGCGACCGGGCGCTGGCCGACTACCTCGCGACGGAGGTGCTCGCGGCCCTGAGTGACGAGATGCGCGACTTCGTCCTCGACAGCTGCCTCGACGAGCTGGTGTGCCCATCCCTCATCGACGGCATCCGTGGCACGACCACCGCCGAGGCGCTCCTCGAGCAGTGCCTGTCCGACGGGATCTTCCTGTCGCGGGGAGCGGCTCCCACGGACGAGCCCTGGTACCAGTGGCACCCGCTCTTCGCCAGCCACATCCAGCGCCGTCTGGCGACGGATCGGCCCGAGCGGGCCGTCCAGCTGCACTCCGCAGCGGCAGCCTGGTGGGTCCGCGTCGACGCGCCGACGGCGATCAGGCACGCCGTGGCCGCGGGCGACGGTGACATGGCGTCGCGCATCTTCTCCGAGCACTGGCTGGAGCTGTTCCTCGAGGGTCGGGTCGACGCCGTCACGGACGCCGTGCAGCACCTCCCGCACGCCGTCGCGGACAGTGCCGACGTGCACCTGGCCCAAGCGCTCGTCCTCGTGCGCCGGGGCCGGCTCGACGCCGCCCGCGCCGAGATCGCCTCTGCTCGACGCGCCGTGGAGCGGCTGCCGCAGCAGGACCAGGACGGGATCGAGGAGCGCACGGCGATCGTCGAGCTCTTCCTCACCGGCTACGACCAGGGGCTGGGCGCCGCGGTGGAGTCCGGGGAGGCGATGCTGGAGCGGCTCGCCCGGGGCGGCCGCGCCCCGGACCCGGCGGTCCAGGCGTCCCTGCAGGTCTTCGTCGGGATGGGCGAGGCGCGCCTCCAGACCCACGACGAGCTGCCCCTCGAGATGCTGCGGGCCTCGGCGGCCACCGCTCACGACAGCGGCCTGCTCGCGCTCGAGCTCACCGCCCTGGCCGAGTCCTGCATCCCCGCGATCGCCGAGGGCCGGCTGACCGAGGTGCACGACCTCGCCGTCGACGTGTTGGCCCGGGCCGCGGACCGCGGCTGGGTCGGTCTCGTGACGCTCGCCCCTGCCGTCGCCTACCTCGGCTGGCTGGACTACTGGCGGGGCAACCTGACCCAGGCGAGGGACCAGCTCGAACGCAGCCTGTCGATGGTGCTCCCCTTCGACCTGGAGCTGCGGGGGCTCACGCTGAACTTCCACGCGAAGACGTGCCTGGCGCTCGGTGACACCAAGGCCGCCAGGGCCAGCATGTCCGAGATCGGCGCCATGATCAGCTCCCATCCCCAGATCCCGTGGTGGCCCTCCATGCTCGACGGCCTGGAGGGGCTGGCCCTCATGGCCGAGGGTCGGAAGCCCGAAGCCGTCGCCCTCGCATCCTCGGCCCCGCTGGAGACCGACTACCGCCTCGCGCCGGCTCACCGTGCCAGGGTCCTGCTGCTGGCAGGTGACCCCGAGGCTGCGCTGGCAGAGATCTCCCGCGTGCCGATGGGCGGGGGGTTCGTCCACCTCACCTGCCTCGGCCGGTGCATCGAGGCAGAGGCCAGGTCCAAGCTCGGGCGAGCCGACGCCCATGCCTCCCTGGAGCTCGCCCTCGCGGCGGCCGAGCCCGACCAGCTCTACGGGCCGTTCCTCGCCGGCGGCAAGACGATGGCCCAGCTGCTCAAGGCGCACCTGCGTCACGGGACCAGCCACCCCGCTGCGCTGACGCAGGTGCTCGCGCGCCTCTCGAGGCAGCACGAGCACCACGTGCCCGGGTGGGGTGAGCGCCTCACCGACCGTGAGCGGGTGATCCTCCAGTACCTGGCGACCAACCTCACCAACGCCGAGATCGCCGAGGCCGAGTTCATCTCGCTCCACACGACGAAGACGCACATCGCGCACATCTACCAGAAGCTCGGGGTGGGCAGCCGCCGGGCAGCGATCCGTCGGGCCGCCGACCTCGAGCTCTACTAGGCCCGACCCCGCACCTCGCTCGACCGGCCGTTCCCGCGCGTTCGGCGTCCATCTCCCCCTCGGCGGATGACGCACGGTGCCAGGACCTCGCGACATCCTGCGACAGAGACGTGGACACCCCCGTCACGAGAGGGGCCAGCATGCGAGCGATCGTGGTCGTGGCCGGTGACGTCGACGAGCGCGACGTGTGGCCGTATGCCGTGTGGTCCGACGGCGACGGCACGAGCACGACGTTGACCGTGACCGTGCACGACAGCCAGGAGCTCGTCGGCGTGCTCGCCGCGCTGACCGCGCTGGGGCTCGAGGTCATCTCGACCCGGCTCGTCGACGAGCCGGGTGGCCCCGCTCCCTCCGACCCCCGTCGCTGACACCCGATCTCGCTCTGGGAGAGCGATGCCGCACTCCCCTCGGCGGGATGAATGTAGGGCTCGACAACAGGTCAATCCACTCGACCGTCGCAGCACGCGGCGGCACTGAAAGGTCGGTCTTCACCATGGACTTCTGGAGCTTCTTCTGGCTGCTCGTCTGGTCCTTCTTCTTCGTCGCCTACCTGATGATGCTCTTCCAGATCTTCGGTGACCTCTTCCGTGACGAGTCGCTGGGCGGCGTCGCGAAGGCCATCTGGGTCATCGTGCTCATCTTCTTCCCGCTGATCTCGGCGCTGGTCTACGTCATCGTCCGCGGCCGCGGCATGGCCGAGCGCACGATGAAGCGCACCTCGGAGCAGATGGCGGCACAGGAGGACTACATCCGCACCGTCGCCGCGCCCAAGTCGTCGTCCATCGAGGAGCTGACGCAGGCCAAGGCGCTGCTCGACGCCGGCGCCATCTCGCCCGAGGAGTTCGCACAGATCAAGTCCCGGGCCCTGGCATGACCCCGACCGCCCCGGGTGCGCTTCGGCCGGCCGGGGCCGTCGACCGTGACCGCCTGCTGGCCACGTTTCTCGGGCTCGTGGCCGTGGACAGCCCGACGGGCCACGAAGGCTCGATCGGCACGGTCCTCGAGGCTCGCTACCGCGAGCTGGGCTGCTCGACCACCATGGACGACATCGGCAACATCGTCGCGGTCTACCCGGGCACGCGGCCGGGAACGATCCTCGTGTCGACGCACATGGACACGGCCGGCACCGACCGCGGGATCGTCCCCATCATCGGGGACGACGGGATCATCCGGACCGACGGCTCGACGATCCTCGGGGCCGACGACAAGTCCGGGCTCGCCGGTTGCCTGGAGCTGCTCCGGCTGCTCCAGTCCAACCGCGGATGGACCTTCCCGACGATCGAGTTCGTGTCGACCGTCGGCGAGGAGCGAGGTCTGGTCGGCTCACGTCATCTCGACGTGAGCCGGCTCGACGCGACGCACGGCTTCGTCCTCGACACCGCGGGCGTCATGGGGTCGATCACCTACTGGTCACCGACCTCGGTCTACCTCACCATCACCGTCCACGGCCGCAAGGCCCACGCCGGCGTCGAGCCCGAGAAGGGCATCAGCGCCGTGCGGGTGGCCGCACAGGCCATCGCCTCGATGCCCCTGGGGCGCATCGACGAGGAGACGGTCGCCAACATCGGCACGATCCGGGGCGGCGAGGCCCGCAACATCATCCCCGACACGGTCGAGCTCGAAGGGATGGCACGCAGCCACGACCAGGACAAGCTCGACCACCAGCTGGCGGCGATGCGGAGCGCGTGCCAGCTGGCGGCCGACGAGGCCGGGGCGACCGTGGACTTCGCGGCGGAGGAGATCTACAAGACGTACAAGATCGCCGAGGACGCCCTCCCCTACCGAGAGGCAGCCACAGCGATCCGGTCCCTCGGGCTCGAGGTCTCTCCACGCAAGTCGGGTGGCGGCACGGACGGAAACTACTTCAACGCCAAGGGAATCCCGTGCGTGGCCTTGCCGACCGGCATGGTCGACGAGCACGCAACCAGTGAGCACATCGCCATCGACGACATGGTGCTGGCCTGCCAGACCCTCGTCGCGATCGTCACCCAACCAGCTCAGGAGTGAGCGCCATGAGACACCGGACCCTGAGTCGGACAGCAGCCACCGTGGCCGTATCGGCATCGCTCGTCCTCGGAGGCTGCGCCACCGCCCCGGCGACGCAGGACCTGTGCAGCAACGCCAAGAACCTCACGACCGCGGTCGAGGAGATGCGCGCCCTCAAACCGGACGGTACGAAGGTCGATGCCCTCACCGCCAAGGTCGATGCCGCCCTCGCCAAGCTCGACACGTTCCAGGCCGTGACCGAAGGACGGTTCGACTCCGCCGTCTCCACGCTGCGCGCGAACCTCGACGCCTTCCGGCAGACCCTGGCAGCCGCCAGCAACGAGGCCTTCACCGCCGCCGCACCGCAGCTCACGTCGTCTCTCAAGGACGTCAGCTCGGCGTACGCGGCACTCAACGAGTCCCTCGCCACCCAGTGCCCGACCGGTTGACCGGCCGGGCATCTCGCTAGGAAGGAAACGACATGAGCGTCAGCTTCGTGCTCGAGGCACTCGTGGTGCTCGGGGCGATCGTCATGGGAACCCGCGCAGGCGGCGTCGGGGTCGGCCTGTGGGGCGGCCTCGGCACCTTCGTGCTCGTCTTCGTCTTCCGCGAGCCGCCCGGCGAGCCGCCCGCAGCGGCCCTCGCGATCATCCTCGCCGTCGTCACCTCGGCCGCCATGATGCAGGCTGCCGGCGGGATCGACTGGATGGTCTACGTCGCAGCAGGTGTCATCGAGAAGCGTCCCAAGCAGATCACGCTCATCGCACCCCTCACGGCGTTCCTCTTCTCGATCGGCGCGGGGACGAGCAACATCATCTACCCGCTGCTCCCGGTCATCTACGACGTGTCGTACAAGAACCACATCCGTCCCGCGCGGCCCCTGACGGTGACCGTCGTCCAGTCAGGTATGGCGCTGGCCGCCTCGCCCGTCTCGGCGGCCATGGCGGCGATGCTGACGCTCACGGAGGTCGCGCCCTACAACCTCGGACTGACGCAGATCCTCGCGATCACCATCCCGTCGTGCGTCATCGGCATCGTCGTCACCTCGCTCGTGGTCAACCGGATGTGGAAGAACCTCGACGACGACCCCGAGGTGCAGGCCAAGATCGCCTCGGGCGAGCTCGCCGCACCCCAGCACGCGATCGAGGGCGAGTCGGCCTCCTCAAGGCTGACCTACACCAAGGAGGGGCGCAACTCCGCGCTCGCGTTCCTGGCCGGCGTCATCCTCATCGTCGTCTTCGGCCTCTTCCCCCAGCTGCGACCGGCGTTCGCCGCCGAGGGCGAGGCCGCCGTGCCCATCGACATGACGACGACCATCGTCCTGGTGATGTTCGTCGTCGGCGTCGCGATCCTCTTCCTCGGTCGCCCGGACGTGAAGACCGTCCCCGACCAGTCCGTGTTCAAGGCCGGCATGATCTCGGCGATCGCCCTCTTCGGGATCGCCTGGCTCACCGCCACGTTCATCTCGGCCCACGAGGACTACATCGTCAGCACCATCGGCGGATGGGTCACGAGCTGGCAGTTCATCTTCGCCCTCGCGGTCTTCCTCGTCGCCGCACTGACGACGAGCCAGTCGACGGCGACGCGGACCATCGTCCCCATCGGCCTCGCCGCGGGACTCCCGGTGGGAGTCGTCACGGGCATGTGGGCCGGTGCCCTGAGCGGCGTCTACACCCTGCCGGCGAACGGCACGCAGATCGCCGCGGCCAACTTCGACCTGACGGGCACGACCAAGCTCGGCACGAAGCTGCTCGACCACAGCTTCTTCGTCCCCATGCTCGTGATGTCCGTGGTCACCATCGCCGTCGGCGCGCTGATCGGCGGGGTCTTCTTCTGACCCCGCCTGACCGCGCCATCAGACAACCACGGAGGAGAGACCATGCAGGCCAAGGAGATTGCCGACAAGGCTCGGGCACTGATGCCCGGGGTCATCGAGGACCTCGAGAAGCTGGTGGCGATCCCGTCGATCGCCTTCCCCGGGTATCCCTCGGAGCCGATGGAGCAGATGGGGGCCACGACGTTGCAGATGTTCCGTGACGTCGGCTTCACCAACGCCGAGCTCATGGAGGTGCCCTCGGGGTACCCGCCGATCTATGCCGAGATCGAGGGGCCGGCGGGCTCGCCGGTCGTGGTGCTCTACGCCCACTACGACGTCCAGCCCGCTCCGCCCGAGCAGGGGTGGACGAGCGACCCGTGGACGCCGACCCACAAGGACGACGGCCGCATCTACGGCCGGGGTGCGGCCGACGACATCAGCGGGCTCGTCAGCCACCTCGGCACGTTGCGGGTCTTCGACGGCAAGCCGCCCTGCACGGTCAAGCTGATCCTCGAGGGGATGGAGGAGACGGAGAGCAACCTCGAGGCCTTCGTCGAGGCGCACCCCGAGCTCTTCGCCTGCGACCTCTTCGTCATCTGCGACATGGGCAACCTCCGCGTCGGCGAGCCGGCGCTGACGACGGCCCTGCGCGGAGACGTCGCCTGTGTCGTGACGGTCCGCACCCTCGAGCACCCCCTGCACTCGGGTGTCTTCGGCGGCCCGGCGCCGGACGCCATGATGGCCCTCGCGCGACTGCTCTCGACCCTGCACGACGACGAGGGCAACGTGTCGATCGCCGGTGCCTCCACCAGCGTGTGGGACGGCGCCGACCTCACGGAGGACGACCTCCGGTCGAGCGCCGATGTGCTCGACGGAGTCCAGCTCACCGGCACCGGTCGCATCGGTGACCTGCTGTGGGCCCGGCCGTCCGTCAACGCGATCGGCATCGACATGACGAACATCGCGACCTCATCGAACGTGCTCATCCCCGAGGCCAGGGCCAAGATCTCGATGCGCATCGTCCCGGGGTCCGAGCCGGAGGCGGAGCTCGACGCCCTCGTGACGCACCTCGAGACGCATGCACCGTGGGGGGCGAAGGTCGAGGTGCAGCGCACCAAGGCCGCTCCCCCGTTCCTCTGCAAGACGGACGGCCCGGGGTATGCCGCGGCGCGCGACGCCTTGGCCGAGGCCTACGGCCGACCGGCCGGCGAGGCGGGCTGCGGCGGCTCCATCCCGTTGCTCCGCACGCTCGAGACGGCTGCTCCCGGCGCGGAGTTCGTGCTGTGGGGGCCGGAGGACGTCGCGGCCGCGCGGATCCACGCGTCCGACGAGAGCGTCGACCCGAGCGAGATCGAGAAGATGATCGTGGCCCAGGCCCTCCTCCTCCAGCGCCTCGCCGACGGCGCCGGGTCCGGGTCCGGGTAGGCCGCGGCGGCCGGCGCATGACGTGGGTCGTCGCAGTCTTCGCGCTGCTGGTCATCGTCTTCGTGACCCAGTCGGCCCGCGTCGGCCGGGCGCACCTGACTGGTCCCATCGTCTTCGTCGTGGCCGGCATCGTGCTCGGCGTCCTCGTGTCGGGCGGGGCCGACACGAGGACGAGCCGCACCATCGCCGAGGTGACGCTGGCCCTGACGCTCTTCCACGATGCGGCACAGCTGCAGCCCCGCGAGGTGCGTGGTGACTCGGTCTTCACCGGACGACTCCTCCTCGTCGGTCTCCCCCTCACGATCGGCGCCGGGTACCTGCTGGCGCGCGGCATCTTCCCCGGCTCCAGCGCGTGGCTGGCCCTGCTCCTCGCGGCGACCCTGGCTCCCACCGACGCCGGACTCGGCGCGGCCACCGTGCTCAACCCGGTCGTGCCGGTCCGGGTGCGGCGCATCCTCAACGTCGAGAGCGGTCTCAACGACGGGATGGCCACTCCGGTGGTGCTGTTCGCCATCGCAGCGGCCGCTGGGGTCGCGCCCGAGGACGCCCTCGTCGACGCCCTGCGCGAGCTCGCGATCGGAGCGCTCGTCGGCATCGCGGCGGGGTACGCGTCCGGCCGGCTGATCGAGCGGTCGCGCAGAGCCGGTTGGGCGGAGTCGGGGCTGCTGCCCATCGCAACGCTCTCGGTGCCGGTGCTCGCGTACTACGGCGCCGTCGAGGTCGGCGGCAACGGGTTCGTCGCAGCCTTCGTGGCCGGGACGGCATACGCAGCTGCTCAGACGGACTCGAGGCACACGCACGCCGGCCTGGAGATGACTGATCGGCTCTCTGCACTCCTCGGGTTCGGCGTGTGGCTGCTCTTCGGGATCACGGTCGCCCACCATCTCGACTGGATGGTGCGGTGGCAGAGCCTGCTCTACGCGGCGCTCTCCCTCACCGCCCTGCGGATGCTTCCCGTCGCGCTGTGTCTGCTGGGCACGGGACTGCAACGACGCACCGTCCTCTTCGTGGGCTGGTTCGGGCCGCGCGGGCTCGCCTCCGTCGTCTTCGCGCTCATCACCTACGAGACCCTCGGCGCAGCCGACCCCGCTGTCCAGACCGTCATCGGCGCCGTCGCCACGACCGTGCTCCTCAGTGTCATCCTGCACGGCCTCTCCGCGGGGCCCTGGGCGCAGCGGTACGGGGACTGGGCACAGCGCACCGGTCCCCCGGTCGAGACCCAGCCCGCGGCAGAGCCGCTGGCCGTGCGCCGGTCGGTGGGCGGGCACACCACCTACGGCCCCCGGGAGGAAGGCGTGCCGCCGCCCCGGTGACGCTCCGTGGTCCCCGGGCCTGCCTCTAGATCCCGCGCCAGGTCGACGTCGCGCGGCCGATGCGCTCGGAGAGCCCGGAGCCGACGACCACCCCGACGGCGATGGCCACGATGCTCAGCAGGGCGTTGACGAAGTCGCCGAGGCCGGCGGCCTGGTCGACACCGACGATGCGCGCCACGCCCTGGAGTCCGAGCGCGCCGGGCACGAGCATCCAGAACGTGGGCAGGAAGGTCACCGGCACAGGAGGACCGCTTCGACGGCTCTGGATCGCGTAGCACACGGGCAGGACGACGGCCGCGGCCAGGAAGCTCGCGCCGAGGGTGCCGAGGACGCGTCCTGACAGCGCCTGGACACCGTAGGCGACGTAGAGCACCACGAGGAGCCATCCGAGGGTCCGGCGCGGCGCGGACGAGGCGACGAACTGCCCGACCCCGAAGACGAGCACGCCCACCCAGGGTGCCCACGCTCCGAGGGTCACGGGCGCCTGTCCCACGGCCGGCGGCAGGCCGGCCAGCTCGGCCCCCATAGCAATGCCGAAGGTCAGCACGAGCAGGCGTTCGAGCCCGTAGACCAGGCGCGCGGAGCCCGCCAGCATGTCTCCCGTCGACAGCTCCACGGTCGCCATCGTGAGGGCCGCACCCGGCAGGAAGGTGACGAGGGCGGGGATGACGATCTCCAGCGGCGGCGAGTCGAGCGCCGGGGCCACCCACTGGAACACGATGGCCGTGACCACCGTCGCGGTCACGACGGGGAGCACGAGCGAGAGCATGGGCTCGCGGTCGGCCCACCACCGGAGGCCGCCGACGAGGAAGCCGATGAGCAGGAACGCCGGCAGGGCGCTGGCCGTGGGGTCGAGCATGAGTCCCAGCCCGACGGTGAGGACTCCGCTGGCGAGGACGGACACGCCCCCGCCGAAGCGTGGCCGTGAGGCCACCAGCGCATCGAGGCGCTCGCGCGCGACGCCGGCCTCCACCGAGCCGTGGCGGATGTCGTCGATGAGCCGGTAGAGCGCGTCGACCTGGTCGAGCCGCAGAGGCACGCTGCTGCCGGCCTCGAAGTCCATTCGGCTGGAGTCACCCGTGTCGATGCGCACGAACACCCCGGTGGGCACGACGAAGAACGTCACGCCGGTGGCCGCATAGACGTCCGCGACCTGTTCGAGGATCTGGGTCACGCGCTCCGTCGCGTCGCCGGCACGGGACATGACGACGCCGAGATGGCGGAGCAGGTCGAGGACGGCCTCGGGGGGCGGTGCGTCGAAGTCCTCGGGCTCGGGGTCCGCCGCAGGGCCGAGAGGCGCGAGGTGGGACTGGGCGACCTCCGCGACGCGCGACCACCAGCGACGGCTCACCGACCGCACGCGTGCACCCGGTGTGACGAGCCCCCCGGGTACCGGGTCCGATGCGCTGGACACGACACCAGCGTGCCAGCCGCCGCGGTCGTCAGAGTCATCCTCCACGGGTGACTCTCACGAGCCGTGTGGCGTCCTAGATTCGAGGAGCGCGGCAGGCGCGTGTGCTTGGCGGAGGGAGCGCAACCATGACCGAAGCGAGTTCGTCAGCCGCGTCCGGGAGTTCCGGACGGCCGGCGGCGCAGACTGCGGCCCGAGCGGGCGGGGTGCTGGCCGCCACCTGCCTCTCGACCTTCGTCGTCAACGCCAACACGTCGGCGGTCAGCATCCTCCTGCCGGCCATCAGTGCGGACACGGGCATGGACGTGACGACCCTGCAGTGGGCCGTCACGGGCTACTCGCTCGTCGGCGCCGCGGTCATCGTGACGTCCGGCTCGCTGGGTGACGTCTTCGGCCGCAAGCGGGTCTTCCAGCTCGGTCTGATGCTCTTCGTCGTGTCCTGCATCTTCATCGCCCTGTCGTCGTCCGGAGGCGCCGTCATCGCCGGCCGCGTCATCCAGGGCGCGGCGGGGGCCACCATCCTGGCCTGCGGCCTGAGTCTCCTGTCCGTGGCGAACGACGGACAGGAGCAGCTGCGTGCGGTGTCGCTCTGGGGGGCCGCCGCCGCCGTCGGAGCGGCGGCCGGCCCGCTCATGGGTGGGGTGCTGGTGTCGGTGATGGGCTGGCAGGGGCTCTTCTGGGTCGACGCCGTCATCGCCGTCGTCTGCATCCTCATCACCGCCCGACGCGTCTCCGAGTCGCGCGACACGACCCGCTCGCGGTCGATCGACTACGCCGGCTCGATCCTCATCGCGTTGACGCTGGCGCCGCTCATCCTCGCGCTGAGCAAGGGCGGCGACTGGGGCTGGGGGTCGGTCGCCACGCTCGCGTGCATCGCCATCGGTGTCGCGGCAGGATTCGCCTTCGTCGCCGTCGAGCGGCGGGTGGCCGTCCCGATGCTCGACCTCGGACTGCTTCGCAACCGCGTCCTCGTCGGCTCGACGATCGCCATCCTCATCGGTGCCGGCACGATCAACGCGCTGATGTACCTGCTCAGCCTCTACTTCCAGGACCCGAACGCCCTCGGCTTCACGACGCTCCAGGCAGGTCTGGCGACCTTGCCGGCGACGATCGGGCTCGTCGTCATCGCGGCCGCCGTGCCGCGCCTCACCGCGCGCCTCGGGGGTCGCCAGGTCGTCGCCATCGGGTTCATCCTGACGGCCGTCGGTTTCGCCGCCCTCGGGTTCGCGGACGCCGACTGGGCCTACCGTGCCTTCCTCCTGCCATTGCTGGCCGTCGCCGTGGGAATGGGACTGTCGAACGGGCCCGCGTCGTCGGCGTCCACCGCCTGTGTGCCGGAGAAGCAGGTCGGGTCCGCGTCCGGGGTCTCGAACATGGCGCGCTACGTGGGGGCGGCGGTCGCAACCGCGCTGGCCGCGACGATCTACGGAGCCGTCATCGCCGACCGCACCGCGGAAGGGAAGCCCGCTGCAGACGCCCTGGCCTCGGGTCTCGCGACCGCGTCGTGGGTCATGGCCGCCTTCAGCATGGCCGGAGTGCTGATGGCCGTCCTGATGGGCCGGCACCAGGCCGCCAAGGGAACGATCCACGACTCGGCGGCCGCCGCCGCGTCCACTGCCATGACCCTGCGCACCACCGCGACGGGTGCTGCGGTGAAGGGCGCCTGAGGCCGGGCGTCCCTCGTCGCGCCGTTCAGCGCGTCAGGCGTTGGAGGAAAAGGGCCTCGGCGAGAGCCATGTCCTCGATCTCCCGCGGGTGAACGCTCTCGTTGGGGGCGTGGATCAGGGCCAGCGGTTCCTCCACGCCCATCAGGATCAGCTCGGCGCCGGGGTAGGTCTCCGCGAAGACGTTGCACAGCGGGATCGAACCTCCCTGACCCAGGCTCACCATGGGACTGCCGAAAGCCTCCTCCATCGCCGAGGCGATGGCCCGATAGGCGGGCCCGTCCGTCTGGGCCGAGAACGGCGACCCCGTCGCCTCCGTCTCGACGGCCACGTGCACGCCCCAGGGAGCCGCGGCGACGAGGTGGTCCGTCAGCGCCTTCTCCGCCACAGCGGGATCCGTCCCCGGGGGGATGCGCAGGTTGAGGCGGGCACGCGCCCGGGGGACGATGGCTGCTGCCGACCCGACGACGGGCGGGCAGTCGATGCCCAGGATCGTCATCGACGGCCGCGCCCAGAGCATGTCGGACACGCTCCCGTCGCCGAGCAGCGACGCCCCGTCGACGACGCCCGCATCGCTGCGGAACTGGGCCTCGGGGTAGGTGGCCCCCGACCACTCCTGGCTGTTGTCGAGGCCGGACACCGTCGTGTTGCCCTCGGCGTCGCGCAGGCCGGCGAGCATCGCGACGAGCGCCGCGAGGGCATCCGGCGCGGCGCCCCCGAACATGCCGGAGTGGACCTCCGAGGCAAGGGCCTCGACGGTGACGACGACATTCACCATGCCGCGCAGGCTCACCGTTGCTGCAGGTCGTCCGACCGCGGCGTTCCCGGTGTCACAGACGAGGACGGCATCGGCGCGGAGCAGGTCCGCGTGCTTGGGCACGAAGTCCTCGAGGCCACCCGTCCCCTGCTCCTCCGACCCCTCGACGACGAGCTTGAGGTTGACCGGCACGTCGTCGCCGAGCGCTCGGAGGGCTGTCAGGTGCATGACGATGTTGCCCTTGCAGTCCGCCGCGCCTCGGCCGTACCACCGGCCGTCGACCTCGGTCAGCTCGAACGGCGGTGTGCGCCAAGCCGTCTCGTCGAGCGGTGGCTGCACGTCGTAGTGGGCGTACAGCAGGACCGTGACGGCCTCGGGGTCTCCGCAGGGGCGTGATCCCACGACCGCCTGGCTCCCGTCCGCGGTCTCGGCCAGGTGCGCGTCGGTGAAGCCGACCGCCGCGAAGGCGTCGAGCACCCACTGGGCGGCCCGGGCACACTCCTCCGGCGGGTACTGGCGTGGGTCGGCGACGGACGGGATCGACACGAGCTCAGCGAGGTCCGATCGTGCCTGCCCCATCAGACCGGCGACACGCTCACGCAGCTCCACGCGTCGTCACCCCCTCACCGTGTCGGCGAGGTCGAGGCCGTCGACGAACTCCTGGAAGGTGGGCACCTCGTCGGGGCAGTAGATCTTGAGGACGGCCAGCTGGCCCTTGACCACCCGGTTGTCGGCGATGACCGGTCGCATGCCCGGCCCGGCCGCGCCGTTCATGAGCTGGCCGAGCAGGATGCCCTTGCGCAGCGACCCGTTCGGGTCGTCACACACCGCTCCGCCGTCGTCCCCGAGGACCCGCACGACCTGCTCCTTGCTCGGCGCACGAGCACCTGCCGCGGTGAGGGCTGCGATGAGTTGGGTGGCCTTCTGGTCGGCTTGCTGCGACGACTTGCCGGAATGGAAGGTCAGCAGCGCAATGACCGTGAGGGCCACGATCGCGATGCCGGCGACGATGTAGGTCGTCCGGTTCTGCTGGTACGTGGCGCTCTCCGTGATGTTCATGATGCGGCCACCTCTGACGTCTCAGGCTGCTTCCACGAGGGCTTGCGCAGCCTGTAGAAGAGGAACGGAACGAGCAGGCCGAGCCCGAGCGCGCCAGCCGCGACGATCACGAGATACGTTGCGGGACTGCCCGACCCGAACTGCGAGGGCGGGACGAACCCGATGAGCAGGGCTGCGAGGGAGGCGGCGAAACCGATGCCGCAGAGCGCCCCCAGCATCGGCGCCCGGTAGCCACGCGCGTGGTCCGGGTCGTTGCGCCGCAGGCGCACCGCGGCCACGAACATTAAGAGGTACATGATGAGGTAGACCTGCGTCGTGATGACGGAGAAGATCCAGTAGGCGCTCGACACGTTGGGGATCAGGGCGTAGCCGAGCCCGATGATCGTCGTGATGATGCCCTGCGCCACGAGGATGTTCTGCTGGACGCCGTTCTTGTTCAGCTTCTGCAGCACCGGTGGCAGGTAGCCCTCCTGACGCGAGATGAGCAGCAGGCCCTTCGACGGGCCGGCGAGCCAGGTGAGCATGCCACCGAGCGACGCGGTCACCAGCATGACCCCGACGATCGGGGTCAGCCACTGCGCGCCGAAGTTCGCGAAGACTGCGTCGAAGGCCTGCATGACCCCGGCCGTGAGCGACAGCTCCTCGGCGGGCACGATCCAGCTGATCGCCAGGGCCGGCAGGATGAAGATCGTCAGCACCAGCCCCATCGCGAGGAACATCGACTTCGGGAACTCCTTGGCCGGGTTCTTCAACGAGCCGACGTGCACCGCGTTCATCTCCATGCCGGAGTACGACAGGAAGTTGTTGACGATCAGCACGAGGCTGGAGAGCCCAGCCCAGACGGGCAGCAGGTTGTCTGCGGTCATCGGAGCGGCGGACGGGTTGCCCTGACCCAGGAAGACGGCGCCCAACGTGACGAGGACGACACCGGGGATCAGCGTGCCGATGATGAGCCCGGCACTCGCCAGACCCGAGACGCCCTTGGTCCCCCGCGACGAGACCCACACGGCGGACCAGTACACGACGACGATGACGAGGGCGGTCCACACGCCGTTGGACGCGAGCGCCGGATTGATCACGTAGGCCAAGGTGCTCGCCACGAAGCCCAGCAGGCTGGGGTAGTAGAAGATCGTCATGGCGAACTGGCACCAGACGGCCAGGAAGCCCATCGGCTTGGAGATGCCACGGGCCACCCAGTTGTAGACGCCGCCATCCCACCCCGAGGCGAGCTCTGCCGAGACCAAGGAGGTCGGGATCAGGAAGACGATGGCGGGCACGATGTAGAGGAACACGCACGCCAGGCCGTACACCGCCATCGTCGGAGCCGCCCGGAGGCTGGCGACCGAGCTGGTCGTCATCATTGCCAAGGCGATCCACGAGATGTAGGCCGTGGCCGGTGCCCTGGTGCGCCTCGTGGCGGCGGCGACGGGTTCGTCGGCCGACGCGTCCATGGCGCTCATGACCGCGTCTCCGCCGTCGCGAGCGGTCCTGCGCCCGAGCCTCGCTCGTGCCTAGACCGACTGAGCTCTCCGTACGCCCTCACGCCCACCTGCATGCCGACCACCGTCCGCTCCTGAGATCACTGCACGTGACACCAGACTCCTGTTGAGGGAGTTCCGCGGGCGTCACTCGTTCGGGTTGATACAGGGACAGACCTCACGCGACGACGGCGAGCCCGTGGTCGGTGTTGTTGAGCCGAACGGCACCGGTCTCGGTCACGGTGACGATGTCCTCGATGCGCACGCCGAAGCGTCCGGCCAGATAGATCCCGGGTTCGACCGAGAAGCACATCCCGGGGACGAGGGGCTGCTCCTCCCCCTCGACCATGTACGGCGGCTCGTGGGTGGTCACCCCGATGCCGTGGCCGGTCCGGTGGATGAACGCGTCGCCGTAGCCCGCCTCCGTGATGACCGCCCGCGCCGCGCGGTCGACGTCCTGACACGTCGCTCCCGGCCGGGCCGCGGCGACCCCGGCCTCCTGCGCGACCCGCACGATCTCGTGGACGTCGCGGATCTGCTGGGTCGGCTCCCCCACGCAGACCGTGCGGGTCGTGTCGGACCCGTAGCCGAACATGAGGCCGCCGAAGTCCAGCACGACGGCGTCACCCTGCTGGATGACGCGGTCGCCGGCCTCGTGGTGCGGGTTGGCACCGTTGGGGCCGGACCCCACCACCGTGAAGTCGACCTGCTCGTGCCCGAAGTGACGCAGCAGGGCAGCGAGGTCCGCGGCCACCTCGGTCTCGCGGCGCCCGGCGAAGCGGACCTTGACGATCTCCCCGTAGGCCGCGTCGGCCGCAGCACCCGCCGCCGTGAGCCGCGCCAGCTCGTCGGGTCCCTTGACCGCGCGCATCATCGGCAGCCCCACGGTGAGCGACTGGTAGGTCGAGCGGGGCAGGGCTGCTTGCAGACCGAGCAGGTGGAGCGCCCACGCCGAGTCGGAGACGCCGTACGTGCCGTCGGGCCGCAACAAGGGTGCGGCGGCGAGGTAGGGGTCGGTGGCGTCGGCCCAGTCCATCACCCGCATTCCGCGGACGCCCTCGGCCGCCTCGGCATCGGGCCGCTCGAGGGCGGGGACCAGCAGCGTCGGCTCCTGGTCGGGCGCGAGCACGAGCACCGTCAGCCTCTCGGTGATCGCGGTGGGCTGGTATCCGCTGAGCCAGACGAGATCCGGTCCCGGAGTCACGAGGACGCCCGCGAGGCCGGCTTCGGTCGCGGCTGCCACGACGCGTCGTCCACGCGCCCGGTAGTCCTCCGCGGTGAACGGGGGTGGTGGCTGCACGTCGACAGGGCTCATGGATGTCTCCTTGGGTAGCGCGCTCCATGCTAGGTCTCCTCTCCAGGAGGTCTGCTCACCCGATCGGGATGACTCCGTACATGCTCGGCAGCCACCGGGAGATGCGCGCCGACGTCGTCGAGCCACCACCATTCGTTCACCCGACAGGGTTAGGTTCGGCATGGTGGTCGACGCGTCCGCGGCGACCCGACGAGGAGCGTGCATGGTGGACCCACTGCTGGCAGGGGACCGCGCCGCCGCGCCGCGGACGCTCGTCGACGTCCTCGCCGACGTCACCGCGCGTCACCCCGACGCGCCGGCGCTCGACGACACCGTCACCGTCCTGACGTATGCCGAGCTGACCGAGCAGGCGAGACGGATGGCCGCAGAGCTCGTGGCCGCGGGCGTATGCCGTGGCGACCGGGTGGGCGTGCGCGTGCCGTCGGGGACGACCGACCTCTACGTCGCCGTGCTCGGAGTCCTCCACGCCGGGGCGGCGTACGTGCCTGTCGACGTCGACGACCCGCAGGAGCGGGCCGACCTCGTCTTCTCCGAGGCCGCCGTGAAGGCGGTCGTGGGAGCGCGTCGGCAGGTCACGGTGCCGTCGCCCGGCTCACCGGTCCCGGCGTCCGGGCGGACCGCCCGACGCGCGGCACCGCGGCCGGCGCGCGCGGGCCGGGACGGTCGGCACGACCCGGGCGTCCTGCCCGAGGTCCGCGTGCAGGACGACGCCTGGGTGATCTTCACCTCGGGGTCGACCGGCGTGCCCAAGGGTGTGGCGGTCTCCCACCGTTCAGCGGCGGCCTTCGTCGACGCTGAGGCCCGGATGTTCTTGCAGGACAGTCCGATCGGTCCGGGTGACCGAGTGCTCGCCGGCCTCTCGGTCGCGTTCGACGCGTCGTGCGAGGAGATGTGGCTCGCCTGGGGGCACGGGGCCTGCCTCGTCCCGGCACCACGGAGTCTCGTGCGCACCGGCATGGACCTCGGACCGTGGCTCGTGGCCCAGGACGTCACCGTCGTCTCCACGGTCCCGACGCTGGCCGCGCTCTGGCCGGCCGAGGCCCTCGAGCCGGTGCGGCTGCTCGTCTTCGGGGGCGAGGCGTGCCCGCCCGAGCTGGCCGAACGGCTCGTCGCCCCGGACCGCGAGGTCTGGAACACCTACGGCCCGACCGAGGCGACCGTCGTCGCCTGCGGAGCACGGCTCGACGGCACCACCCCGATCCGGATCGGCCTGCCCCTCGACGGTTGGGACCTCGCCGTCGTGGGCCCGGACGACCGGCCCGTCGCCCAGGGTGAGACGGGCCAGCTCATCATCGGCGGCGTCGGGCTCGCCCGCTACCTCGACCCCGCCAAGGACGCCGAGAAGTACGCCCCGATGCCGACCCTCGGCTGGGACCGCGCCTACCGGTCGGGCGACCTCGTCGTCAACGACCCCGAAGGCCTCGTCTTCGTCGGGCGCGCCGACGAGCAGGTCAAGCTCGGCGGTCGCAGGATCGAGCTCGGGGAGGTCGACGCGGCGCTGCAGTCCCTCCCCGGCGTGTCAGGAGCAGCCGCGGCCGTCAAGACGACGGGCGCCGGGAGCCAGGTCCTCGTCGGCTACGTCGTGCCCGACTCCGTCAGCCGCGCAGGCCTCCCGGCGTCGGCCCCCGACTTCGACCGGACGGCGGCGCTCGCGCGCCTCCACGAGGAGCTTCCGGCCGCCCTCGTGCCGGTGCTCGCCGTCGTCGAGTCCCTGCCGACGCGCACGTCGGGCAAGGTCGACCGTGCGGCGCTGCCGTGGCCGCTGCCGGGCGCGGCCGACGACGGCGAGCCCAGCGACCTGTCCGGCACGGCGGCATGGCTCGCGGATCACTGGACCGCGGTGCTCGGCACCGAGGTTCGTTCGGCCGAGGCGGACTTCTTCGACCACGGCGGCGGGAGCCTGTCGTCGGCGCGCCTCGTGTCGCTGCTCCGCGAGCGCTACCCGACGGTGACCGTGGCCGACGTCCACACGCACCCGCGCCTCGGCGCCCAGGCCGAGCTGCTCGAGACGATGGACACGGCCGACGGGTCACGGACCGAGCGCACGGTACGCCGCATCCCGCGCGGCACCCAGCTCGTGCAGACGGCCGTGTCCCTCGTCCTGCTCACGGTCAAGGGACTGCAGTGGCTCGTCGGTCTCGTCACTCTCACCGAGCTCCTGCGCCTCGCCCACCTCGCCGACTGGTCGCAACCGGTGTCCTGGTGGGCCCTCGGCATCGGCTGGCTCCTCTTCATCACCCCCTTCGGCCGCATGGGCCTGTCCGCGTTGGCCGCCCGGGTCCTCCTCGCCGGTGTGCGTCCGGGCACGTACCCCCGTGGTGGGAGCGTGCAGATGCGCCTCTGGGCCGCCGAGCGCTTCGCCGATGCGATGGGGGCCATCACGATGGCCGGAGCGCCGTGGATCATCTACTACGCGAGGATGCTCGGCGCTTCGGTGGGTCCCGGTGTCGACCTCCACTCCGTGCCCCCGGTCACGGGCATGCTGACGATCGGGTCCGGTGCCAGCGTCGAGCCCGAGGTCGACCTCTCCGGCTACTGGATCGACGGCGACGTCGTGCACGTCGGCCTGGTCCACATCGGCCGCGAGGCGGTCATCGGCGCCCGCAGCACCATCGGTCCGGACGTGCACATCGGCCGTGGCGTCGTCGTCGAGGCCGGCTCGACCGTCCTCCGGTCCGTGCGACCCGGGCGGGTCGTCGCCGGGTCGCCGGCCCAGCGGGTCGACGACCCGAGCCGCTCGAGATGGCCCACGGATCGTCCCCCGAACGCACCGGCCTGGCTCGTCGTCTACGGGCTGTCCGGCGTCCTCCTGTCGGTCCTGCCCTTCCTCGCGCTCCTCCCAGGCGTGCTCGTCGTGGGCGGCGCGGTCGCCCGGGCCACAGGGTCACGCGAGGCGGTCGTGACGGCATACGCGGCGGTGCCGGTCCTGACCGTGCTCAGTCTCGCGTCGCTCTCAGCCATCACGATCGTGCTGGTGCGCCTCCTCGCGATCGGGCTGCACGAGGGTTACCACCCCGTCCGCGGCAGGGTCGGCTGGCAGGTGTGGGCGACCGAGCGCCTCCTCGACCAGGCGCGGACGTTGCTCTTCCCCGTCTACGCCAGTCTCGTCACCCCGATGTGGCTGCGCGCCCTCGGCGCGCGCGTCGGCCGTGATGTCGAGGCCTCGACGGTCCTGCTGCTGCCGTCGATGACGTCGGTCGCCGACGGCGCCTTCCTCGCGGACGACACGATGGTCGCCGGCTACGAGCTCGCCCACGGCTGGGTGCACATCGCACCGGCCAAGATCGGCAAGCGCGCCTTCCTCGGCAACAGCGGGATGACGGCGCCGGGCCGACGCGTGCCCAAGCACGGCCTCGTCGCGGTGCTCTCGGCCGCACCGCAGAAGTCCAAGGCCGGGTCGAGCTGGCTCGGCAGCCCGCCGGTGCGGTTGCGCCGCCCCCCGCAGGGCTCCGACGACGAGAGGACCTTCGCTCCCCCGCTGCGGCTCAAGGTGGTCCGTGGCCTCGTCGAGCTGTGCCGGGTCATCCCAGTCATGGTGACCGTGGCGATCGGTGTCACCGTCCTCGTGGCGCTCCAGGGGCTCGTCGACCACGTCGGCCTGGCCGGCGCGGCGGCTCTGGGCGGTGTCGTCCTCGCTGCCGCCGGGGCCGTCGCCGCCGGGGTGACGACCGTCGCCAAGTGGGTCGTCGTCGGCCGCATCGGCGCCGTCGAGCACCCGCTGTGGAGCTCCTTCGTCTGGCGCAACGAGGTCGTCGACACGTTCGTCGAGATGGTCGCCGGACCGTGGTTCGCGTGGACGGCGACGGGCACACCGGCCATCAACGTCTGGCTGCGAAGCCTCGGGGCCCGGATCGGGCATGGGGTGTGGTGTGAGACCTACTGGCTGCCCGAGGCGGACCTCGTGACCCTCGGTGACGGTGTGACCGTCAACCGGGGCTGCGTGCTCCAGACCCATCTCTTCCATGATCGAATCATGAGCATGGACACGGTCACGCTCGAGGACGGAGCCACGCTCGGCCCCAACGGGGTGATCCTGCCCGCGGCGAGCATCGGGGTGGCCGCGACGGTGGGTCCCGGTTCCCTCGTCCTCCGGGGCGAGGCCGTGCCGCGCGGGACCCGATGGACGGGCAACCCGATCGCACCGTGGAGCGGTGCCGACCCCGTGGCCCACGCGTCCGGATCCGCGCCGGGATCATCGTCGAGCGCATCGTCGGCTGGATCCTCGGGCGACGTCGCGAGCGGCGTGCGATGACAGGCGGCCTCGTCCAGCAGGTGCCCGCCCTGACCGACGCGTACACGCCCGACCGTGGCGATCCCGCCTACGAGGTCACCCACTACGACCTCGACCTCGACTACAAGGTCTCGACCAACCGCCTCGCCGGTCGCGCCGTCCTCGAGATCACCGCGCTCGAGGACGTGCGGCGGCTCGTCGTCGACCTCGTGGGCCTGCGGGTCCTCAAGGTCTCGGTCGGTGGCCGGGCCGCCAAGTGGGCCCACCGCGGCCCCCGGGTCGTCATCACCCCGTCGGTCCCGCTGGCGCGCGGTGAGCGCACCCAGGTCGCGATCACGTATGCCGGCACGCCGGGTCCCGTGGCGACGCGCTGGGGCGACGTCGGCTGGGAGGAGCTCACCGAGGGGGCGCTGGTGGCCGCGCAGCCCAACGGAGCGGCGACGTGGTTCCCGTGCAACGACCATCCCCGGACGAAGGCCACGTACCGGCTGGCGTTCGAGTGCGACTCGCCCTACGACGTCGTCGCGACGGGGGCACTCGTGGCCGCCCGGGCGCGCGGCAGCCGGACGCGGCGGGTCTTCGAGCAGGACGTCCCCATGGCGACCTACCTCGCGACGGTGCACGTCGGTCACTACGTGCGGCGCGCCCTGGCCCCGGCCGACGTGCCGATCGCCGTCGTGCTGCCGGCGACCCGCGAGCGCGACGTCATGCACGACCTGGAGCGGCTGCCTGCCATGACGAGCCTCTACGAGGCGCTCTTCGGGCCCTACCCGTTCGAGGACTACACCGTCGTCGTCACCGCCGACGACCTCGAGATCCCGCTCGAGGCGCACGCCATGGCGACGTTCGGGCCGAACTGGCTCGACGGGCGTCGCCGCCACGAGCGCCTCGTCGCCCACGAGCTCGCGCACCAGTGGTTCGGCAACAGCCTGACCCCGTCGACGTGGGCCGACATCTGGCTCAACGAGGGGTTCGCCTGCTACGCCGAGTGGCTCTGGGCGGAGCACGCCGACGGCGTCCCGGTGCGCGTCAACGCCGCGACCCACTGGTCCCGGCTCTCCCGTCTGGCACAGGACGTCGTGCTCGCCGACCCCGGGCCCGACCACATGTTCGACGACCGCGTCTACAAGCGCGGGGCCCTGACCCTGCACGCCCTGCGGGTGGAGCTCGGTGACGTCGCGTTCTTCGACCTCCTGCGCGACTGGGTGGCGGCCCACCGGCACGGGTCCGTGACCACCGACGAGTTCGTCAGCCACGTCGAGACGTTCGTGCGGGAGATCCCGCCCGTGGACGGGGACGGGGACGGCGACGCCGCGGGCCGGCGGGCACGCGACCTGCTCGAGCGGTGGCTCTGGGCCACTCCCCTGCCCCGGTTCGCCCAGCCCGCCTGACGTCTCAGTGGGCGCGTACCGCCAGCGCTCCCGCGGCGGACTCGAGAGCGACGGCGGCGGCATACGCCCTCGGCACGTCGAGGTCGGCGACCGTGACCGACGGCATGCCGGGGACGACGTCGGTGGGGACGCCCGGCACGGGCGTCGCGATGGTCGTGGGGTCGATGCGGAGACCGACCCCGAGCGCCTTGAGGGCGGCCTCCTTGCGCACCCACGTCGTGATGTCCGGGAGTTCCTCTGTGCCGCGGGCTCGTTCGCCGGGGTGGAGTGCCACGTCGCCGTAGCCACCGAACCCCACGGCGTCGACGGGCTCGATGTCGACGCCGACAGGTCCGTGCCGGCTCAGGGCGAGCGCGACGACCGTGCGGGTGCGGCTCAGCGACAGGTGCAGCCCCGGGTCGTCGAGCAGGCGTGGGGCGCCGTGCTGCCGGTCGCAGTCGGGGCACGTGCGGTCGAAGCGCAGTGACTCCGGTGGTCGGCCCAGGACCCGGCCGACCTCCCGGCGGGCCATGGCGTGGAGCAGCAGGTATGCCGCCGCGTCGCGTCGGTCGGCCAGGCGCGCCCACCGCGCGCGCTCGTGCTCGTCGAGCCAGGCGGCGATGGCCGCAGAATCGGGCGGCACCCATGCCCCGGACGTCGACTCGCGCACCCAGACCTCGACCGTCGCGTCGGTCGGTCTTCGCGACCGCTCGGTGCCGTCCACGCGCCAAGGATCGACGCGTGGACCCCGATCCGCAAGGCCGCGTCCGCCGAGACATCGCCCTGCCGAGGTGATGCGTGCACTGTCCGGTGGTGCGAGCGTCGAGGAGAGCGCACCACGCGCCACGTCGCGAGGCGTCCACCCTGAGGAGAGACTGTGAGCAACGAGAGCCAGTCGGCGACGACATCCGGGGCGCGAGCGGGGACGGCGACCCGGAAGGTGGCCCACCTGACCCCGGACCAGCGCGTGACCCGGGGCAGGGCCGCCCGCAACGAGACACCGAGGCGCAGCCACGGGTCGTGGGAGCCGTCGACGGACCGGCCCGACCCCGTCGCGCTGCTCGAGGAGCAGGCGACGAGCCGGGTCCCGGAGCTCGTCCCGCTGCGCTACGGACGGATGCTCGTCTCTCCGTTCACGTTCTACCGCGGCGCGGCGCTCATCATGGCCAGCGACCTCGCCGCGACCCCACGGTCGGGATTCATCTCCCAGATCTGCGGCGACGCGCACCTGTCGAACTTCGGGGTGTTCGCCTCTCCCGAGCGGCGCCTCCTCTTCGACATGAACGACTTCGACGAGACGCTTCCGGGCCCGTGGGAGTGGGACGTCAAGCGGCTCGCGGCGAGCTTCGAGATCGCCGGTCGCGATCGGGGCTTCTCGGCGGCGGACCGCCGGGACGTGGTCAGGTCCTGCGTCGCCGAGTACCGCGCCCGGATGCAGCTGTTCGCGGCCGCGCGCAACCTCGACGTCTGGTACGCCCACATCGAGGTCGACACGGTGTTCGAGCTGCTGAAGTCCAGCATCACGAAGAAGCAGCAGGCCAAGGCACAGGCCAACGCGGCCAAGGCCCGCACCCGGGACAGCATGCAGGCCTTCACCAAGCTGACCCATGACGTCGACGGTGAGCGTCGGATCATCTCCGACGCGCCCCTCATCGTGCCGATCGAGGAGCTGGCGGCGGGCACGGGGCATGACGACGTCGAGGGTGAGCTCCGCGCTCTCATCAGGTCGTACCGCCGCACCCTGGAGACCGATCGGCGCGAGCTGCTCGAGTCCTTCGAATACGTCCACGCCGCCCGCAAGGTCGTCGGGGTCGGGAGCGTCGGCACCCGGGCCTGGATCATCCTCCTGCTCGGCCGGGACGGGCAGGACCCGCTGTTCCTGCAGGCCAAGGAGGCCCAGGAGTCCGTCCTCGAGAGGTTCGTCGGGGCGAGCCGGTATGCCAACCACGGCCAGCGCGTGGTCGCCGGCCAGCGGCTCATGCAGGCGGCCAGCGACATCTTCCTCGGGTGGCAGCGGGTCCACGGGTTCGACGGTCAGGTGCGTGACTTCTACCTGCGTCAGCTGCGCGACTGGAAGGGCTCGGCCGACGTCGACACCATGAGCTCCGGCGTCATGACCGCCTACGCCCGGATCTGCGGGGCGACACTGGCACGAGCACACGCCCGCTCGGGTGACCGCATCGCGATCGCGGCCTACCTCGGCACGAGCGACACCTTCGACCGCGCGATCGCCGACTTCGCCTCGTCCTACGCCGATCAGAACGAACGTGACTACGAGGCCCTCGTGGCGGCAGTCCGATCCGGGCGCCTCGAGGCCCAGACGGGCATGTAGAGGGCGTCGGGGTGATCGTCAGGGCGGACCGAAGACGCTCCAGAGCCGGTCACGGAGCGGGCCGTGCACCGGCGTGACATCGAAGACCAGGCCGGGACGGCTCTCGCTCTCGAACGCGCCCTTCGCCAGGTCGTGAACGGTGTACCAGTCGGGTCCGCGATCTTCCTCGGGTCGCTCCTGGCGTCCGTCGCGCCAGCACACCTTGCTCCACAGCGACTCCTGCGGGTCCTGAAGGGCAGGGAGGTCGTGTTGGTCGTGGACCTGGCGCCGGCGCGGAAGGGCCTCGCCGTAGGTCACGCGAGTGATCAGGTGCGCCTGGGTCTGTCCATCGAGGCTGAGCGCCCAGACGGCATCCCGGTAGGGGTCCAACCTCGGGTCGCTCGACCAGGACTCGTCGGCTGACATGGGACCATGTCTACCGGACCCGAGCGTCGTCGTAGAGCGTCTGTACGACGTTTGTCGGTGGGCGCGTGAGGTGCCGGAGGCATGTCATGGGCTGCGGACGACCAGCACGGGAGGCACGCGATGACCAGGCTGTCGATGCATGAGCGGCTGCCGTTCGACGAGGAAGCGGTCAGGTCGTCGATCTCGACCGGAGAGCTCCCAGAACCGGACGAGGTGATCGGCGCCGTCACCGAGGCGTACGAGCGGTATCGGGCGAACCGGGAGGGTGCCGTCGCCGACTACATCCCGGTCCTGGCCGAGGCGTCGCCGGACTGGTTCGGCATCTCCGTGGTGGGAGCACGAGGGAGGTCGTTCGAGATCGGCGACGTCGAGAGGACGTTCTCGATCCAGAGCGTGTCCAAACCGTTCGTCTTCGCGCTGGTCTGCGAGGCGGTCGGAGACGTCGACGCGCGTCGCCTCCTCGGGGTCAACAGCACCGGCTTCCCCTTCGACTCCCTCGTGGCGGTGGAGCTCAACCTGGACCGCACGATGAACCCGTTGGTCAACGCGGGTGCGATCGCAGCGACGAGTCTGGTGCCGGGGAGCACGGCGGAGGAGAAGTGGGACCGGGTCAGGGAGGGCCTGTCAGGCTTCGCCGGCCGTGAGCTGAGCCTGAACGAGAGGGTCTACGCCTCGGAGTCCGCCACCAACCTGCGCAACCAGGGCATCGCCCACCTGCTGCAGAGCTACGGCCGTCTCTACTTCGACCCGGACGAGGCCACCGACATCTACACGCGCCAGTGCTCTCTCGACGTGAGCGTCCACGACCTTGCGGTCATGGCGTCCACGCTGGCCAACGGCGGCGTGAACCCGGTGACCGGAAGGACGGTCGTCGGGCGGGGCGTGTGCCGGCGCGTCCTGGCGGTGATGGCCACAGCGGGCCTGTACGAACTGTCCGGCGACTGGCTCTACGAGGTCGGGGTCCCGGGCAAGAGCGGGGTCAGCGGCGGCATCGTCACCGTCGCACCAGGCAAGGGCGGCCTGGCGACGTTCTCCCCTCCCCTGGACGTGGCGGGCAACAGCGTGCGCGGGCAGCTGGTCACCAAGTACCTCGCGGAACGGCTCGGGCTCAACCTCTTCTCCTCGGTGACGGTCTCGCCGGAGTGAGGACCGCTGGAGATCAGGCAGCGCGAACCTCGGGATCGATGAGGCCGACGAGGTCCTCCGGCGGCCGGCAACCGCGGGAGCACAGGACCACCGGCACCCCCTCGAACCAGACGATCCTCCATCGGGTTCCGTCCTCGTCCAGCTCCCTCGCGGCATGGATCTCGCCCTCGCAACCCTCGGTCAAGCACGGGATCCGGATCGTGTCCACGTCCACCTTCGAACACCTTTCTGGGGGGGTCGGCCCTGTCGGTCTGCTCGTGGAGGGTCCCGCAAGTCCGGGTGCGGTGCCCCTCCTCCGGTATCCATACCCGCGCGGGGACCGCGCGCGTCGAATCGGCGCCCGCACCCGCCCATGCCCGGGCGTGAGCCACGAACGTGCCGGCATCCATGCTGTCGCGCCCGGTGCCCGCTTCAGGAGCGTCCTGCGTGTCGGCTCCTCGCGATACCGTCACCGGGTGCCGGGTCCCATCGAGATACCCCCCGACGAGTTCGTCGTCCTCGACGGTGTCCGCTTCCACTACCTGGACTGGGGCGGCGACGGAGACCCGCTGTTGATGCTGGCCGGTCTGGGCTGCACCGCCCACGTGTTCTCGGAGCTGGCCCCCCACCTGGGCGACCGGTTCCGGGTGGTCGCCCTGACCCGGCGTGGGCACGGCCTGACCGACCGGGTCCAGAGCGGCTTCGCGCTTGCAGACGCCGCCGAGGACGCGCGCCGCCTCCTCGACGCCCTGGACATCGAGCGGGCCCACGTCGTGGGGCACTCGATGGGAGGAGGTGAGGTCTCGGCCCTCGCCGCTCGACATCCCGAACGCGTGGCCGGAGTCGTCTACCTCGACGGGGCCTACGACTGGGCCGACAGCCCGACGGTCGAGTGGCCGGAGGAGGCAGCGAGCCCGGACCGGTTCGCCTCGTACGAGGACTACGTCGACTTCGTGCACTCCCTGCTCCCGGACGACATCCGTGGACCTGCTCTCGACGCGATGATGCGCGCCTCCGTGGACACCCTCGCGGACGGGTCCGTGGTCGACACGTTCTCGACGGCGGCCTCGGCCCCGTTCGTCCGGGCCCTCAGGGCGTTCCGGCACCCCTACTCCGACATCACCGCTCCCGCGCTCGCCATCTACGCCCTCGGGGACCAGTGGCAGGGACCCGACGCGATCTGGCGGGCCGCGTGCCGTGACCGCTTCGCAGCGGAGACCGCGGATGCTCACGTCATCGAGCTCCACGCCAGCCACTACGTGTTCATCGACCGCCGCGACGAGGTTGTCGCGGCGCTGCGGAGCTTCCTCACCTGACCCTCGGCCTGAACCGTGGCCGCGGCGGCCTGCGGTCCGGCATTCCCCTGCGACGTGACCGACGCGCTCAGCGCCGAGGCCTACACTGAAAGAGCGTCGCGCGCAGTTCCCTTGAATGGTAGGTGGATCGCCATGCGTTCCTGCTTCCCGCGCGTGCCCACAGCGTGCGCCGCCGCTCTCGCTCCCATCGCCGTCGTCGTGCTCGCCCTCCCCGCCGCGACGCTTGCCTCCGCCCGTCCGGCAGGCTCGGCCCCTCCACTCGTCGTGTCCGCGGGCACCGTCGCCACCACTCTGAGCCCGGGTGCCCAGGCCCAGGCCGTCTACAACCGGATGACGGCGGCACAGCGCGTCGGGCAGCTCTTCATGGTCGGAGGTGCCGTGACGGGGCTGGGTTCGGCCACGACGACGGCGATCAGCCGGTACCACGTCGGCAACCTGATCCTCACGGGCCGCACGACCGCGGGCGCCCCGCCGGTGCGGTACCTCACGGGACGAGCCGACACCGTGACGACGACCGCGGCGACGGCAGGAGTGCCGCTGTTCATCGCCTCCGACCAGGAGGGCGGATACGTGCAGGTCCTCCAGGGGCCGGGCTTCTCGCGCATGCCGACCGCGCTGACACAGGGCTCCTGGTCCGACACGTTGCTCACGGCATACGCCAGGACGTGGGGCACGCAGGTGATGCGCTCGGGCGTCGACGTCGACCTCGCACCGGTGATGGATACGGTCGCCAAGAGCTTCGCGAGCCTCAACAAGCCCATCGGCTTCTACCAGCGGGAGTACGGGTACACCCAGACCGTCGTCGCCGACAAGGGCACGACCTTCCTCAAGGGCATGAGAGCATCCGGTCTCGCGATGACGGCCAAGCACTTCCCCGGGCTCGGACGGGTAACCGGAAACACCGACACGACGGCGGGAGTGACCGACACGGTGACCACCCGCACGTCCACCGACATCACGCCGTTCCGAGCGGCGATCAGCGCCGGTGCGCATCTGCTGATGGTGTCATCGGCCTACTACTCCCGCATCGACGCGTCGCACCCGGCGGTCTTCTCGTCCACGGTGATCCGGGGCATGATCCGCCGCGACCTGGGCTTCACGGGCGTCGTCATCAGTGACGACCTGGGAAACGCCAAGCAGGTGGCCGCGTGGTCGCCCGGGGCCCGTGCCGTCGGGTTCATCAGCGCGGGCGGTGACGTCGTGCTGACCGGCAACCCCTACGTCGTCCCGGCGATGGTCGCTGCTGTCACCGCACGGGCCGCCTCCGACGGCGTGTTCCGCGCTCGTGTCCAGGCAGCGGTGATGCGCGTCCTGACGGTCAAGGCGCAGTACGGCCTGCTCGCGCCGCGGCTCCCGGTCACGGGATACTTCGGCCCACTGACGAAGACGGCCCTGCAGCGCTGGCTGGGCATCTCACAGACCGGCGTCTTCGACGGCGCGACGATCCGCGCTCTGCAGGTCCGGATCGGGGCACCTGTCGTGGGCGTCTGGGGCCCGCACTCGATGGCGGCCCTGCAGAGCTACCTCGGCCTCTATCTCGACGGCGCGACGACGTGGAACACCCGCACCGTCGCCGCACTCCAGCGCTACCTCGACACCCAGCTCTGAGGGCTGACCGGCCTGCCTCGCCACATCGATGTCAGCCGCGCGACCGACCGGGCTAACGGGGCGAACCGGATGAACCGGACGAACCTCGACGGGCACCGCCGAGGCGTCCCGTCACCGCTGGGTATGTGCCCCCCGTGAGCCGAACCGCAGCCCGTCCCGCCACGCCCGCTCCCCGGTCCGTCCGGTGACCGGGGCGGTGCGGCTGACCGACGAGGCGACACCGCCGTCGCGGCTCGAGGCCCTCGTCGACGACCTACGGCTCCGGCTTCGCCACAGCCACGACCCCGTGGCGACGACCGAGCTCGTCCGAGCGCTGCCTGACGCCTTCCCGCTTCCGGGCTCGGGCTCGACCCGCATCCTGTGGGAGTCGCTGGCGTCCGTCGCGGCCGTGGACCTGACGGCGGCCCGCACCCTCGAACCACACCTCGATGCCCTGGCGATCCTCGCTGAGGCCCGGTCGGCCGGGTACCCCGTCGCCACGCCAGTCCCCGACGGCGCCTCGTGGGGAGTCTTCGCGGCGGAGGGGCCCGGTGTCCGTCTCGAGGCGCGCGACGACACGGGCCGCGCCGCCGGCACCGTCCGACTGCGCGGGACGAAGCCGTGGTGCTCGCTGGCCGGATCGCTGTCGCACGCCCTCGTCACCGCCTGGGACAGCGACACCACCCGGCGGTTGTATGCCGTCCGCCTGGGTCCGTCGAACGGCGTGACCGTCCAGCCCTCGGCGTGGTTCGCCAGGGGTCTGACCGCCGTGCCCAGCGGTCCGGTCGACTTCGACGGCGCCGAGGCGGTCCCGGTCGGTCCGACGGGTTGGTACCTCGAGCGCCCCGGGTTCGCCTGGGGCGGCATGGGCGTGGCAGCCATCTGGTACGGCGGCGCGGTGGGCGTGGCCCGCCGCCTGCTCCGCGGCGGACGGGAGCCCGACCAGATCGCGCAGATGCACGTGGGGGCGGTCGACGCCGGGCTCTGGGCGGCTCGGACCTGCCTCGACGACGCGGCTGCCCGGGTCGACGACGGCCGCGCGACGGGTGAGGAAGGCGCACGACTCGCCCTGCGCGTGCGTCACGTGGTGGCACGTGCCGCGGAGTCCGTGGTCGAGCGCGTCGGCCATGCGACCGGACCGGCACCTCTGGCGCTCGACGACGACCACGCCGCGCGCGTCGCGGACCTGCAGCTATACCTGCGTCAGGAGCATGCCGAGCGCGACGAGGCTGCCCTCGGCCGGCATGTCCTCGAGCGTCCCGTCCTCGACGGCGGCAGCGGCACCGACGGCCGACCGTGGTGACCCGCGCGCGGCCCTTCACGCACTCCGAGCGGGGCACGGCGGAGAGCCGGTGGCGCGAGCGACGCGAGTGGGCCGACCTCAGGCCCGCAGACGCTCTGCTCTCAGGGCGTGGCCGCCTCGTCGTCGTCGCTGCGCACCCCGACGACGAGACGCTCGCTACGGGCGGACTCATGTCGATTGCAGCACGAGCCGGACTCGAGGTGACGGTCGTGCTGCTCAGCGACGGTGAGGCGTCGCACCCCGGTTCCCCCACCGTGTCCAGCCGCGACCTGGCCACTCTCCGGGTCGAGGAGTCCCGCGCCGCGCTGGCTCGACTCGCGCCGTCCGCGACGCTCGAGCGGCTCGGTCTGCCTGACGGCCGCCTGGCCGCCTGCACCGCCGAGACCGTCACGGGCCTCGTCGACGTCATCGGCGAGCGCGGCGGCGACACCGTCGTCGTCGCGCCGTGGCGGCACGACGGCCACGCCGACCACGACGCGGCCGGGCGGGCCGCTGGAGTGGCGTGCCGGCGTACCGACGCGGTGCTCTGGGAGTACCCCCTGTGGCTGTGGCACTGGTGCCAGCCCGAGCGCGCGCCGTGGGCGGACCTCCACGCCCTCACCCTCGACGCCGACGTGCAGGCGACGAAGCAGGAGGCCGTGGCGCTGCACCGCACCCAGGTGGCTCCGGTCTCCGACGAGCCCGGGGACGAGGCCGTCCTCCACGAGGACATGCTCGCCCACTTCGCGCGGCCCTTCGAGGTCTTCCTCCGGCTGGACCTGCCGACGGACGACAGCCTCGACGAGCTGCATGACTCGTCCAGCGACCCGTGGCAGGTGCGGACGAGCTGGTACGAGCAGCGCAAGCGGGCCGTCACCCTGGCGGCCCTCCCGCACGAACGTTACGGCCGCGCGCTGGAAGTCGGTGGCTCCGTCGGGGCGCTCGCGGAGGACCTCGCGACACGGTGCAACCGGCTCGTCGTCGTCGACGAGAGCGGGGCCGCCGTCGAAGCCGCGCGGTCCTCATTGCGAGGGCTCGACCACGTCGAGGTCGTGCCCGGCAGCGTCCCCGAGGACTGGCCCGACGGCCCCTTCGACCTCGTCGTCGTCTCGGAGGTCGGGTACTTCCTCAGTCCGGCGCGGCTGGGACGGCTCGTGACACGGGTCGACGCGTCCCTCACGGACGACGGCGCGCTCGTGCTGTGCCACTGGCGGCATCCCGTGCGGGGCTGGCCGCTCGACGGCCTGCGGGTCCACGAGCTGTGGACCCGCTCGTCCGCCCTGCCCGTCGTGGCCACACACCTCGAGAGGGACTTTCGGCTCGATGTGATGTCGAGGTCCTCGGCGCACCGGGCCGGCTCGCCATGACGGCCCACCTCCCCCGCCCCCTGACCCACGTTCACGTGATCGTCCCGGCCAACGACGAGGAGGCCCTACTCCCCCGTGCCCTGGGCTCGATCGACGACGCCGTCGCGGAGCTGCACCGGTCCCGACCGGGCGTCCACGCACGCGTCGTCCTCGTGCTCGACGCCTGCGTCGACCGCTCACGCGAGGTCGCCGCCCGGCACCGCGACGTCACCGTCGTCGAGGTCGACCGTCGGTGCGTCGGTGCCGCTCGCGCCCACGGCGTCGTGGTCGCGACGGCCGACGTCGCGGAGGCGGACACCGATCATCACTGGCTGGCCGGCACGGACGCCGACTGCGTGGTCCCGCCCGACTGGCTCGTCCGGCAGGTCATGCTCGCCGATGCCGGCCTCGATCTCGTGACCGGCACCGTGCAACCCGACGACGAGCTCGACGCAGAATCCCTCAACCGGTGGCACGCCCTGCACCAGCTGCGTGATGGTCACCCGCACGTCCACGGCGCCAACCTCGGCGTCCGGCTCTCTGCCTACCTGGCGGCCGGGGGCTTCGAGCCGCTCGCGGTCCATGAGGACGTGGGTCTGGTCGAGCGCATCCGTGCGTCCGGAGCCGCCTGTCTCGCCAGCTCGTCAGTACACGTGCGCACCTCGGGCCGCACGCAGGGACGCACGCCCGGCGGCTTCGCCGACTACCTCGGGGCGCTGGTTGCCCAGGGTTCACTCACCGGCTGAGGACCCAGCCCGACATGCGGCCGGCCGAGTCCGTGGCGCGCTGGCGGGTATGTCCGCTGCGTGGAGCCGATACCCCAGACCCGTGACGCGCTGCGACGGATGGCACTGCGTGGAGAGATCGACATCGCCGACCAGCTGGCCAGGGTGACCGAGAGCCTCACGGCCGTGGTGCCGTCCATCGTCGCGTTCAGCATCGGCATCGCCCGCCACGACGTCACGCTGACCTACGTGTCGAGCAGCCTCGAGGCCGCGTGGCTCGACGGGGTGCAGTACGTCGACGACGGTCCCTGCCAGCAGGCGGCCCGTAGCGGTGAGGTCGTCGCCGTCGACCACCGCGAGCTCCTCGACGAGGGTCGCTGGCAGCTCTTCGCCCAAGCCGGCGCTGCTGTGGGGATCCGCAGCACCCTGTCTCTCCCCGTCCTCGACGCGTCACGCGTCATCGGCGGCGTCAACCTCTACGGCAGCGGCACCGACACCTTCGTGGGCCGTCATGACGAGGTCGCGGCGCTCGTCGGCGGTTGGGCGGGAGGCGCGGTGACGAACGCCGACCTCAGCTTCCGGAGCCGGGTCGAGGCCACCGACGCGCCCCGACGCCTCGAGGAGGTCGAGACGGTGCGTGTCGCGGTGGGCGTCCTCGTCGACGCCCAAGGGGTGTCCCCGGAGGTCGCCGAGAGCAAGCTCTACGAGGCCGCCGCGCGGGCCGGCATACCGGTGGTGGCCCTGGCGCTCATGGTGATCGGCGAAGGGGGCGAGAGCGGAGGTCCGTGACCTCCCGATCGGGCCGGCGCGGTGCCATCATGCACCTATGACCACGCACCGCCCCGACACGATGGTGGGCGACGTTTCCGGTCTGGATGCCGCGAATGTCGTCACGACCCTGGCCCGGGTCCTGGCCGAGACACCCGGAGTGCTGCCCACCCTCCACGAGATCGCCACGAGGTCGGTCGACCTCGTGCCCTGCGACTGGGCGGCCGTCGCCGTCGCGGAACGCTTCACGCGTCGACGTGCCCGACTGGCCGACTCGACCGACGATGCGCTCATGGAGAGAGTGGCCGTGGCCGCGGCCGAGGCAGGCGACAGCCCGGGCCTGGCCGCTTTCGAGGCCGGCGAGACCGTGCGGTGCGACGACCTTGCGCACGAGTGCAGGTTCACGGCATACGCCACGCAGCTCGTCGCACGCACGCCCATCCGGGCGGTGCTGTCGGTCCCGCTGCGCTTCCACGACGCGACTCTCGGCGTGCTCACCCTCTACAGCGCCACGCCCCACTCGTTCGACGAGTCGTCGGTCGCGCGGGCGACTCTCGTCGCCGAGCATGCCGCCATCGCCGTGGAGGCGGCTCGCAGCGACGACCGTGCCGTCCAGCTGCAGGCGGCCCTGGAGCACAGCCGGACCATCGGGGCCGCGATCGGCATTCTCGTCGAGCGTCACCGCATCCTGCCCGACGAGGCCTTCCAGATGCTGCGCGAGGCGAGCCAGCACACCAACCGCAAGCTCGCGCAGGTGGCGACCGACCTCCTCGAGACCGGAGCCCTGCCCGAGGTCTGACCACGTCGCACGAGGGATGACGACCACGCACCGGCACGGTCAGCTGAGCACGACGCCGCCACGTCCCGCCTATGCGGCCGGAGGGAGGAGCTGCGCAAGGGCGTCACCCATGCGGTCCCGGCTCGCACCGTTGCGCCCGATGTTCCCCAGCCCGAACTGCAGGTTCGAGGACAGGGTCACCTGCACGGTGCCGGGAGCGACCTCGCGGATTCGGGCCGTGACCTTCTCTCCGAACGCAAGCACCATCCGCCCCGCGGTGAAGACGAAGACGCCGGTCGCAGCATCCGAGGAGAGGTGCTGCATCCCGGAGCGGCGCGCTGCCTCCTCGAGGGCCGTGACCGCCTCGCCGCCGCTCGCCCGGAACGTCATCGACCGCGTGTTCCTCGCGCTCATCTCACCACTCCCTCACCCGACGCCCTCCGCAGGTCCGCGGCGGGGTCCGGCTCCAGGCCGGCCTCGCGGCCGGCCATCCCGCGTCTACGACGAGAGTAGCGAGGCGGCGGCGGCGAGCGTGATGTTTCAGGTGCACCGACGTCGGGGATCGGGCGGGGCCGCACGTGGCGACGTCCAGCGCTGCACGACGGAGCACGTGGTCGCGAGGTGCGCCGTTCACGTCCGGACCGAACGCCGGGAGCCCTACAGTGGGGCATGGCAGACATCATGCTTGGCCTTTTCGCGATCGTTGCCGGCGGCTTCATGCTCTTCGCCGGACAGCTGGCGCTGCGTCTGGTCCTCCCCATCTGGGGCTTCTTCGCCGGGTTTGCCTTCGGGGCAGGGCTTTTCGCGGGACTTGCCGATGAGCGTGTCCTCGGCACGGTGCTCGCTTGGGTGGCGGGATTCGTGTGCGCCCTGATCTTCGCTCTCCTCGCGTACCTCTACTTCGCGGTGGCGGTCGTTCTCGCCATGGCGGCCTTCGGCTTCGCGATCGGTTCGGGCCTCGTCGTCGCCCTGGGCATCGACTGGAACTGGGTTGCCGTCCTGGTGGGCATCGCAGTCGGAGCGGTGCTCGGACTGGTGGCGGTCATCGGCAACCTCCCGATGATCGTGCTGGCTGTCGTCAGCTCGATCGCCGGGGCCGTCAGCGTCGTCGCCGGTCTGATGCTGCTGGTGGGGGCGATCGACTCCGCCGACTTCACCCGGGGCACCTTCACACAGGCGGTGCACGCCGGCTGGGGCTGGTACCTGACCCTGCTCGCCCTTGCCCTGATCGGCATCGTCGCCCAGACCCGGCAGCGGCTGGCGATGCGTCGCACCGTCCAGGAGACCTGGTACGTCGAGAGCCGCTGACGTCGACTCGACATGCAGGCGCCGCGGTCACTCGCCCCCTGCGGCGGCAGGTACTCCGACTTCGGCACCCTTCGTCGAGGGCATGGACCTGGTGCGCGCCGTCGTTCCTTCCCTCAACGGCCGGCGAGATCCAGCCCGAATGCCGTGGCCATCGAGGGAGCGCCGGCCGCCTCGCGGAGCGGCTCCGCAGCGAGGATCTCGCTGTAGAGACGGGCGAGCGAGTAGTGGGTCAGCGGCGTCGTGACGACAGCGCCATGCATGGATGGGTGGGCAACGGTGGTCAGGACGAGGTTGTTCTGCCGGTGGTCATCCTCATCGGCGGTGACCACGATCGCGAGATGCCCGGCGCGCCAGTCCGGACCCGACATCACCGCCTCGATCTGCGTCCGGAGCCAACGGTCGGCGACGGAGAGATCGCAGTCGTGGGCGTTGTCGCATACATCGGGAATGACCATACCGGCGTTGGGTAGCCGGCCGTTGGCGGCGTCGTTGCCCAGCTCACCGGCCGGCACGTCGTACCGGGAGCAGGAGGATCGCTCACTCCGGTAGTAGGCCCACGGGTTGTGCTTCACGACGTACCGTCCCGAGTTCTCCGTGGCGCAGTTGCCGGGCATTCCCTCGGCGTACACCTTCGCCGACTTGCCGATCGCCAGCGCCTGGCCGAACACGGACGGCTGATCGGTCGTGTGGCTGGATGGCGGGGCATCATCAGCGACGGCGAACGTGCTGCCGCCCGTCATCGCCAGGTAGTTGGGCAGCGACGGATGGGTCACCGCCTCGTAGTTCGTCGCGATCGCGAACTCCCGACCCAGGGCAGCCGTGTAGGGCATGGCCGCAGGCATCTGGTCCAACGAGTGGTTCTCGACGACGAACACCAGCAGCTTGGTCACCTCCGCCGGTTGAACCGTGGCGAAGGTGACCGGCGCGAAGGGTTCTCCCGCTCCGCAGGCGCTGAGAACCACCAGTACGGTGGCGATCACCAAGCCGAGCACCTTGTGCGACACGCGTCCTCCACGGTCTGAAGCAGCTTGCCGGGCCGACAGTACCTCGGGGCCGTCACAGCGGGCTGGGAAGCGAGAGCGTGCGCCCGGTTCGTCGAACAGGTCGACGAGCGGCCGACCAACGCTGCGCCTGCGTGCATGCCCGCATCGATTGCGCGCCGTGCGACTTCCGGGGTTCGATGGCCGTATGCGCGTCCGGCACGTCCGCAGCCCCCGGTGGGCTGCCGCCGCAACGGGCTTCGCGGTGCTCTTCGCCGGTTGTCTCGCGGCCTGCGACGCCGGTCGCGCGGCGAGCGACCCGACCGACATGAGCCGGCCGACGATCGGCCGGCTCGACACCACGGTGCGCGTGTTGCAGATGAATCTCTGCAACAGCGGACGCGCTGACTGCTACTCCGGCGGGCGTGCCGCCAGGAGGGCGGTTGCACTGATCCACGAGCATCAGCCGGACATGGTCAGTCTCAACGAGGTCTGCCGCGATGACCTGCCCGTCCTCGAGCAGGCGATGTCGGCCACCGTCCCGGTGACGGCGGTCGCCTCGGCGTTCACGTCCGCGAAGGACCGCCAGACCCATGCACCGGTCCGCTGTCAGAACGGCCAGGAGTTCGGCGACGGCGTCCTGGTCGTGGTCTCGCCCCCGGTAGTTGGCTCCCACAGCTACAGCGGCGTCTACCCGGTTCAAGACCCCCACGACTCAGAGGAACGCGTCTGGGTCTGCATCGACCTGGCCACACGGTTCTCCGCCTGCACCACGCACACCACCAGCGTCGACGCCACGATCGCGCTGAACCAGTGCCGGTACCTGTTGAGCTCTGCGCTGCCCGTGATCAGCCGCCGCAACGGTGCCCGCCCGATCGTCCTCGGCGCAGATCTCAACCTCGCGGCTCGCGGTTCACCCGGCCCACAGTCATGCTTGCCCAACGGCTACCAGCGCACCGACGACGGCGGTCTGCAGAGCGTGGTGGTGAGTCCGGGTATCGGGGTGCGCACGCACTCCGTCATCGACATGCAGGGCACCACTGACCACCCCGGCCTGCTGGTCGACCTCGTCCTCCCACGCCCCTGAGGGCAGGCCGGATTCCTTCCCGGCTCACCCGACGGTGGCAGCGGACCTGAGTCACGTGGGGTGCGGTGTCATCCAAAAGCCGTAGGGCAGATCGGGCGTCCGGCGGGGCACGAGTGAGGGTCGAGTCCCTAGCGTTCCAAGCATGACACTGTTGTCATCGCCCCGGGCTTCGCGCCCGGCGTCCTCCCGTGCACGCCTGGCGCTGCGCACTGCCGGGATGAGCCTGGTCGCGGCGATGGTGCTCGCCGTTGGCGGCATACCCTCGGCGACGTGGGCCGCAACCGTGTCCGACGAGGTGCACTACACGTTCACGGGCTCCACCTCGGTGGCCATCGACTGGCGCGGGCCGGCCAACGACGTGCGCTGGGGCACGACGACTGACTACGGAAACACCGCCACCGGAGTGGCGCCGAGCGTGATGCCGTGGTCGTCACCCGGCCCGTTCTGGCAGCTGCAGATCGGGGGGCTCAGTGCCGGCAGCACGTACCACTACTCGATCGGCGGAGGCCCGGACTACACCTTCCATGCCCCGCCGACGACGAACTACCGGTTCGATGCCATCGGGGACGTCGGTGACACGGCACACTTCGGCAAGCTCGGGACCACGCTCGACAACATCAGCGCGGACGACCCGTCGTTCGTGCTCATGGTGGGCGACCTCACGTATGCCAACAGCGGGAGCAGCGGTCAGAGCGCCGTCGACACGCACTTCAACGACGTGATGCGCTGGAGCGGACGGGCCGCGTACATGCCCGCCTGGGGCAACCACGAGTACGACGTGCCGGGCTCGGACGATCTGCGCAACTACAAGGGTCGCCTGCTGATGCCCAATGCTGCTGCCTCCCCCGGGTCTCCGGCGATCTCGTGCTGCGGCGACGACTGGGGATGGTTCGACTCCGGCCCCGTGCGGTTCATGTCGTACCCGGAGCCCTGGACCGGGGCATGGGCCGATTGGCAGTCCAAGGCCGGCCCGCTGATGCGCCAGGCGCAGGACGACCCGAACATCAAGTACATCGTCACCTATGGTCACCGTCCCGCGTACTCGACCGGCTACCACGCGGGCGAGACGCAGATCGCCTCCATCCTGGGCGGCTTCGGAGAGGCTTACAGCAAGTACGTGCTGAACATCAACGGCCACTCGCACGACTACGAGCGGTTCCAGCCCATCCAGGGCGTCACGCACGTCACCGTGGGGGCGCCGTCGTCACTCGAGCAGCCGTGGACCAGCTCAGACCCGCGCACCGCGATGCGCGCCATGCACCTGTCCCACCTGCGGGTCGACGTCGGCGACACCGGCATCAAGCTCCAGGCGATCTGCGACCAGTCCACACCGGGTGAGGACCTCACGTGCAGTGCGGGCAGTGTCATCGACGAGTTCGTCATCGGCACTCCACCAGCCCTGCCTGTTGCCAGCGACTTCTACGTGGACAAGACCGTCTCCGCCTGCAGCGACTCCGGGCCCGGGTCGAAGGAGGCGCCGTTCTGCACGGTCACCAAGGGGGTTGCCCGCCTGCAGCCCGGCAACGCCCTCTACATCGGAGACGGCAGCTACGCAGAGACGGTCAAGCCGTCCGTGTCAGGCACGGCCAGCGCACCGGTCACGATCACCAGCTGGCCGGGCCGCAGCCCGGTGATCGGCAATGGCGTGACCAACGGGGCCTACATCTCGAGCAAGAGCTACATCACGCTCTCCAACCTCACCTTCACCGCGACCACTGGTGACGGGGTCTATGTCACCAAGAGCGACCACATCACCGTCACCGGCAACACCGTGACCAACACGGGGCGGCAGGCGCAGGGAGCGACGGCTCCCGGGATCAGCATCCGGGCCACCAACAACTCGGCGGTGTCCAACAACAACACCACCCACAACAGCGACACCGGGATCTACGTGACGAACACGTCGACCGGCAACACGGTCAGCAGCAACGAGTCGAGCTACAACGCCCAGGGTTGGCAACGGAACGCCAACGGCATCAACGTCACCAGTCCGGGCAACACCATCATCCGCAACGTCACCCATGACAACGAGGACACGGGTGTCCAGCTCTACACCGGCGCCAACAACAACCTCGTCACCTTGAACGTCTCGTACAACAACGGGGACCACGGCATCGACAACCTCAACGTCACCGGAGGCCTGATCGTCGGGAACACCGTCTTCCACAACTGCACGAGCGGGATCAACCTCGAAGGCTCGACGTCGGGGAGCTACCGCATAGCCAACAACATCGCCGTCGACAACGCCGTCTATCCCGCGTACTCAGGCATCGCCTGCGCTCGCCGGGCCGGCAACATCGGTGTGTGGGACGGCGCCCAGAACTCCACCCTGGTGGATCACAATCTGGTCTTCCTGAGCAAGTCCGGGGTGATGTACGCGTGGGGAACGACGTACAGCTCCCTCACCGCGATGAAGGCGGTGTCCGGGCAGGAGGGCGCAGGCCTACAGGCAGACCCCGTGTTCCTCGACAAGCCTTCCTGGAACCTTCAGCTCAAGGAGGGGTCCCCCGCTATCGACCGCGCCGACAGCGGGGTGCCGGGTGAGCAGACCACCGACATCCTGAGCTACCCGAGGGTGCGAGACGCCAACGTCAGCAATGCCAACGCAGCCGGACCGCGCCTGTATGACGACCTCGGCGCCTACGAGTTCCAGCCGGACATCGTGCCCGTCCCCATCCAGCCGCCGGTCGCCGACCTGACGCTCACCCCGACGCAGGGCACCGCACCCCTTGCGGTGACGGCCGACGCCAGCGCCTCCGTGGACCCACAGGGCCAAGTCCTCAGCTACGCCTTCGACTTCGGTGACGGCACCACGGTGGCGCCGCAGGCGCAGTCAACCTTCAGCCACACGTACCTCGACAGCGGGGTCTACACCGTCAGGGTCACCGCGCGGAACACCTCCGGCGTCACCGGCACCGCCAGTGGGACCGTCACGGTCAACGCCCCACCGCCACCCGTACTGCCACCCACCGCCATGCTCACCGTCACACCGGCGGATGGGGTTGCGCCCCTGATGGTGACGGCGGACGCGTCCGCCTCCAACGATCCCCAGGGCGCCGCACTGACGTATGCGTTCGACTTCGGTGACGGGACGGTCCTGCCTGCTCAGACCGCCCCCACGGCGACCCATGAGTACCAGAGCCAAGGCACGTTCTCGGCCACGGTCACGGTGACGAGTGCCAGCGGGCTCACCAGTGTCGCCAGCACCACGGTCACGGCGACCAAGGCCTCGAGCGTCCAGGCGCCCGCCGCATCGTTGATCGTCACCCCGACCAGTGGCACGGCGCCACTGCCGGTGACCGCGGACGCGTCCGCGTCCAGCGACCCGCAAGGCCAGAACCTGACCTACGCCTTCGACTTCGGCGACGGCACCACCGTGCCCGCCCAAGCCAACCCCACCGCCACGCACACCTACACGACGGCAGGGTCGTACCTGGTGACGCTGACGGTCCGGAACGTGAGCGGGCTGAGCGACACGGCGGCGATCACGCTGGCCGTGAGCGACCCGTCCCCCATCCAGGCCCCGGTGGCCCGGCTCACCCTGAACCCGACCAGCGGCACCACACCGCTACCGGTGACCGCCGACGCATCCGCCTCCAGCGACCCACAAGGCCAGAACCTGACCTACGCCTTCGACTTCGGNCACACCTACACCACCACCGGCACCTTCACGACCACCGTCACCGTCACCAACACCTCCGGGCAAGCCTCCACCGCCCAGCAAACCGTCACGACAACCGCGCCCATCCAGGCCCCCGTCGCCCGGCTCACCCTCAACCCGACCAGCGGCACCACACCGCTACCGGTGACCGCCGACGCATCCGCCTCCAGCGACCCACAAGGCCAGAACCTGACCTACGCCTTCGACTTCGG
>NZ_LMIW01000008.1:0-946876 GCF_001429185.1 Terrabacter sp. Root85 | reverse complement strand
GGCCCCGGTCGCCCGGCTCACCCTCAACCCGACCAGCGGCACCACACCGCTACCGGTGACCGCCGACGCATCCGCCTCCAGCGACCCACAAGGCCAGAACCTGACCTACGCCTTCGACTTCGGCGACGGCACCACCGTGCCCGCCCAAGCCGGCCCCACCGCCACCCACACCTACACCACCACCGGCACCTTCACGACCACCGTCACCGTCACCAACACCTCCGGGCAAGCCTCCACCGCCCAGCAAACCGTCACGACAACCGCACCGGTGACCGCCGACGCATCCGCCTCCAGCGACCCACAAGGCCAGAACCTGACCTACGCCTTCGACTTCGGCGACGGCACCACCGTGCCCGCCCAAGCCAGCCCCACCGCCACCCACACCTACACCACCACCGGCACCTTCACGACCACCGTCACCGTCACCAACACCTCCGGGCAAGCCTCCACCGCCCAGCAAACCGTCACGACAACCGCACAGCCCGCGTACGTCGCGACGCTGGGTACCAGCTCAGCCACCACGACAAAGAGCTCGGGAACCGTGACCGTGAGTCCCGTCGCTGGCGTGGGCCGAGGGGATCTGGTGGTGATCACACTTCAGATCGCGGCCAAGTCGACGACCGGAGCCGTGGCGGCCACCGACACGGCGGGCAACACTTACACGGTCGCCCGTGATGTGCCGGTGAGCGGCGGTCGACTCCTGGTCCTGACGGGGCTGGCCACCAAGCCGCTCGCCACAGGAGCGAAGATCACGGCAACCTTCCCCGGATCGAGCACCTATCAGATGGTGGCCGACGAGCTCGCCGGCGTGACCCGCGTGGACCGCACGGCTGCAGCCACCGGCACGAGCACCAACTACGCCTCCGGGCTGACGGCCACGACCACGGCACCCCGCGAAGTCGTCTTCGGCGCCGTGGCCACGTTCACGAGGGCCACCACCCCCACATGGACCACCTCGTGGACCGCCCTCACCGCCCAGGCAGTGTCCAAGGCGAGCCTCGGAAGGGCCTACCAGCTCCCCACCTCAGTGGGCACCTTCACTGCAGACGGCACCATCGCCGGCACCTGGGCCGCGCTCGTGATCACGTTCAAACCGTAGAGCCACCGGCTAACCGAGGCCTACACGCGGTCAACGACATCCCCGGTCATCGGCGCCAGCTGCTGATCGGCGGCCGTGACAACCTTCAAGGGATGCCCCTTGGCCAACACGGCCTGGTCCCAGTCACTCCCCCGAGAGTCTGCGCGAGGTGACCCGCACGACAAACAGCCCCCGTGCTCCTTTCCCACCCCGGAGCCTGACCTTCTCTGCCACAACGACCTCACATCGTGGAACCTCATCATCGACGAGGATCGGCTGGTCTTCATCGATTGGGACGGCGCCGGGCCTTCGACACGAGGGTGGGATCTGGCCTACGCAGCCATCTCCGTCGGCCACCTGTTCCCGGGCTCACCGGTCCGCGACTGCGCCGCTCGGCTGCGCGCGTTCCTCGAGGGATGAGACACCACTCCCCCATGCCCCGTACGTGTGGCGAAGACGGTGCTCTCGGCATACGCGATGCGAACTCCGTCGCCGCGTGTGCGGCGTAGATACGCTGGCGTGTCGCTTCGTCAGCGAGTGCCCATGCGACCGACACCGACTACGGCGCACTGAACGTCAGGTCGAACGCCGCAACGGTCTTGGGCGCCTTGCGCTGCCTCTTCAAGGCGTCGATATATGCGGTCCGCTCGGCGCCCGGGAAGTCGACGATGAACCGGTCCGGGGGCGATTCCATCTACGGCTCGACGAGCAACGCAGCGACACCGTCGAGTACGACCTTCAGCCCGGAGTCGAACTCGTCGCCGTAGTCGTAGCCCGGCTTGAGGACGTGCTCGACCGTCATCTCGAAGAGGTAGGGAAACTCGGCGGCGGGAAACGTCTCCATGATCGCCCCAGTCATGGCGGCCAGCTCCGACTCATCTCGGAAGGGGAGGTTCACCTCCTGGAGCACGAAGCCGTGCACGTAGCTGTCGACCACGGAGATCGCATGGGCAGCCTGCAGGACGGAGAACCCATCCTCGCGGAAGCACCGGATCCCCGTCTCCAGGAGCCCCAGGGTGGCCGGCCCGGGGCTCGTCCTGGACGCCATCAGGCTCACGGCCCAGGGATGGCGGCGTAGGACCGCGCGGGTATTCACGGCACGCTCGCTGATCGCGGTCCGCCAGTCCGTGGATGGCATGGGGCGCTCGATCTCTCCCGCGACGGCCTCGACCAAGCCGTCCAGAATCTGGTTCTTGCCGTTGACGTGGTGGTAGAGCGAGGCCGCCTCGACGCCCAGCTCGCGTGCGAGCCGGCGCATCGTGACCGCTTCCAGGCCTTCGTCGTCCGCGATAGCGAGCGCGACCTGCAGCGTCCGTTCCGCGTTCAACGGTGCCCTGTTCGCGATTTCGGTCGGCCTACGGCCCATGGGTCCTGCCTCTCCTGGTGGCCCGTCGTCCGGGCTGCCGTCGCCGGAGCCCTCGACAATCTAACGCCGTTAGAGTAGCGTCCGAACTCCAATCTAACACCGTTAGGGACGAGTTTTCGAACCGCTCCTGACGCAATCGGAAGGGCACGCCATGACCACCATGCGCACCACCACCGCCCCGAGGTCCAGCGCGAGGGGTCCGCTGTCCAGGAGGCGGGTGGCGATGGCCGTCGGGATCCTGTTCGTCGTTCAGATGGTCACGGCCATGTTCGGCACGTCCTTGATCCAGGCGTTCATCGACGGCAACCCTGATCGGGCGCCGATGACGGTCGGCGTCGCGCTGATGTCTGTGTCCGGTTTGGCTGTCGTCGGGATCGGCCTGCTGATGTACCCGGTGCTGAAGCCGGTCAACCCGACCCTGGCCCTCTGGTACCCAGTCCTCAGGGTTGTCGAGTGCCTCGTCTCTGCAGCCTGCGGTGTCTACCTTCTGGCCGCGTCGGAGGCCTTCCCGAACCACCTGCTGTGGGTCTACGTCCCGACCGGCATCGGCGGCATCATCCTGTGCTTCCTGCTCGTCGTCGGCCGGCTGGTCCCGCGACCCATCGCCCTGCTGGGTCTCGTGGGCTACGCCGCGCTCACCATCGGAGTCCCCCTCGACCTCCTCGGCGTCCTCGACATGAGCGCGGGAGCCGGCATGCTCCTCGTTGTCCCCGGTGGGCTGTTCGAGCTGGTGTTCTTCCCGATCTGGCTGATCGCAAAGGGATTCAGGCCGCTGCCCGCCTCCGTAGACCTCAGCTCGCCGGCCTTGGTCACGGCGCCCTGACCGCCCGCTCACGGCCGGCTGAACAGCGCGGCCCTGACGCATCGAGCAGCGCAGGACGATTGCGCCGGTCGACGCAGGAAGTCTTCCTGCAGAGCTCGGGTCCGACGTCCTTCGCTGCTCGGCGCACGGTCGACCACACCACCGCCTGCAGGGCACCGTTTCGGCCCACGTCGGCTCGTCCGGCATGCTCGGCCACGCTGGTCAGGATTCAGATCTGCCGTCCGAGGCCGTTGCTGACCGTTAGGGCTCACCGTCTACTGACAGGGAACGAAGCCTCCGCGCGCTGCACGGCTTCGCGAGCCGGGGAGGCGAGAATGTCCCATGACGAGGTGAGTGCTGCTGCACGTCACCTCGTCGAGGAAGTGTGGAACAAGGGCAGCGTCGGCGAGGCCGTGGCGTTCCTCGCCCCGGGGTTCGTCAGCCACAACACCCTCGACGTGCGGATCGTAGGTCCCAGCGAGTATGGCGAGGCTGTCACCGCCTACCCGGGCGGCTTTTCCGGACTTCCACACCACGCTTGAGGACGAGTTGCTCGACGGTGACCGGGTGGTGGTCCGCCGCACTGATCGGCGCCCCATCGGTGAGACTTCGTGGGGCTCCCCGCCACGGGTCGCGAGGTCACGACCACCTGGATCGAGATCTTCCGCATCGAGGACGGAAAGGCCGCGGAGGGCTGGCTCGAGTCGGACTCCGCGACACTACGCAGCCAGCTCGTCGCCGAGCCGGGCTGACGGTGCGCCCGGCCCGGTTCTCCGAAGGTCAGAGCCAGACCCTCCCCCGACAAGCCCGCGGCCGGCACGCGGTCGGGCGTTTGACGTGCGTCCATCTTCGCCGGGACGCGTCCACCGACCGCTGATCGGTTCCGCGCCTCTAGTCTCACGTCCCCGATGCGTGCACGGCCATCACCGCGACGCGCATGTCGTCGTGATGGGTCCTGACGAGGACGTAGGTCATGTTCACGTGCTCGATGGCGCTGTCGTCGGCACGCCGGCGCACCAGTTCCTCGCCTCGCAACGCCGGCGACCCGTTCAGCACGGTGGTCTCGCCGACGAGTTCCACCGAGCGGACGAAACCCTCCGCCTGCAACTGTTTGACTTGGCTACCGACCACGGCGACCACCTCCTCCGCCGTGGCCATCTGGATGGCTGCGTCATCGAGCGTGATGGTGAGCGGGACTGAATACCACTGCAGGAGCTCTACGACATCGCGCTCACTGCGCGCCACGACCGCGAACTCCAGGTATTCGGCGAACCAGCGCTCCACAGTGGTGCCATCCACGGTCCGAGCCTAAGGGCTTGCGACTGCGGCACGAGCCCGGCACGAGCCCGGCACGAGCCCGGCACGAGCCCGGCCACGCGCGTCACATCGCCGTGTACCGAGCGTTGGATCACGAGCCAAACCGGAATGCGGCTTCTCACCCGCGGCATGGTGACCCGAAACGTAGCGCTAGCTCGGCGAGGCGTCGCGACGAGGATCTTCCCGGTCCAGATCAACCCGCATCGCTCACATTCGCGGTCAAGACCCGGGTGGACGCAGCCCACCCACTCGACCCAGGCCGGCGTCCTCGTCATGGCTCCCGGGTCGACTGGAAGCCCGATCACCAAGTGCCCGGACCTCGCTACCGCCGCAGGCCGGACAACTACTGCCCCTCGTCAGAGTGGCGTCCACAGCACCGCCACAACCGGCGAGCTGAACCTGGGCAGGACCCAACTGCCGCCCGGGACGAAGTGACCGGGGCGGAGGAGTTGAGTCCTTGGACGGTCATGGGCTAAAGGCCTGCGCGCCGCGCATACCGATGGGACAGTGGGCGGGGAGGTGTGCATGTCTCGGGTGGGCCTTGGCCAGCAACGTCGCGACGTGACGGCTGCGGTCCGGCGGCTCCTGGCCGACGAGGCGGCCGAGGTCGGCGACTGGGCCACCACCGAGCTCGCTCTCGGGGCGGCCAACAACCCGACATCCGGTGCCGCGACCCGACTCCGCGGGACCGCCACGACAAACGGGACCGACCGAGCGTGGTCGCTGGTTGCCAAGGTCGTCTGCCCCGACCCGCACGACCGGCAGACCCCTCAGTCCGTCATCTACTGGAGGCGCGAGGCCGACGTCGCGACCAGCGGCCTGCTGGAGCACGGCCGGGGCCTACGCGCTCCCCGGTGCCTGGGCGTTGTCGAAGCACACCCCGAGGCTGTCGTGATCCTGTTCGAGGACATCGGCGAGGTGTCGCACGTGTCGGGCTACGACGACGAGGAGTTCGCGGTCGCCGCGGCAGCGCTCGGCCGCTTCCAGGCGCACTACGTCCATGGCCCGCCGCTGACTGAGCGAGCATGGTTGACCGGCAACCTGGTCGGGCGGTTCCGGAACGCGTGCCTGCCCCAGCTCCAGGCCGTGCACGACCTGCTGTGGGACCGGCCCGCTCGCCGCAGACGCCTCGAGATCGCCATGGGCATCGACCCGGCTCCGCTCGTGGCTGCGCTGGATGACCCGACCCCCTTTGTCGAGGTTCTGGATTGGTTGCAACAGACGTTGTGCCACAACGACGCCCACGTGAACAACCTCGTCGTGCGGCGGTCCGCCGAGGGTGGTTGGGACGTGTGGGCCATCGACTGGCAGATGGTCGGCACCGGTCCACTTGGCAGCGACCTCGCCCAGCTGCTCGTCGAGGTGGCAGAGCCTGACCTGCCGCGCGTGGAGGCGATCGTGCTCGAGGCCTATCTCGCCGCCCTCCACGACGACGGCGTCAGGGTCGGGCGTGAGGCAGTGGAGTTCGCCTATGCCGCGAACGTGGCGCTGAGGCATGCTTCGTGGGTGCTCTACCTGCTGGGACTCTCCCTGGCCGAACTGCCACAGGGCGCATCGGACGAGGACGTCCTCATGGCCTGCCTGCCGGCTCTCGAGCACCCCGGGCTCGGGCACTGCGTCGCCATGCTCGAACGCGCCGACGCCCTCCGGCGCCGGCTGTCACGTAACCCTGGGCTGGAACCAGGCAGCGTGCGCGGTCGGCCGGAGCATCCCGAACCTGGCCACGACGATGGCGCGGCCGCTGATGCACTCTGACGGCGCGGAGGACCGGTGGTCGAAGCTGTCTCCTCTGGCTCAGGGTCGGCCTGGAGGGTGATGGGGGTTCCGGCGGGCACGTCGACGAGCACACCGTGGAGCCCGACCCGGTGCTGCTGCAGGAGAACCCGACGGCGGTGCCAGGCGGAGGGTGTTCCGTCGGCTATCGAGGTGCTTGACACGGCGGCGTGCCCGGGCTCGGGATCCTCCGGATCGAGGTCCGCCGCCGTGCACGGACGGTCATACTCGGGTTGTGGGAGGCGAGTCCGAGCGAGCCGACGAGCCGTTCGCTGGGCCGGTTGATCCGTCACGTGATACCAGGCGGCCGGTCACGAGCGACGATGGGTCAGGCACGCCAGCGAGGGACTTCGCCGACTACGTCGTGTCCTTTGTCTTTGTGACGTGGATCGCCCTGCGGTTGACGGAGGACCAGACCACGTCCTTATGGTCCGAATGGGTCCCCTACTTATGGGGACTGGGTTGGATTGTCCTCGGCTTCATCATGGTCCTCTCCAGGGAATCGGTCGGGCGGTGGCTGCGTCACCCGACCGTTCCACCAGCTTTACGGGTGCAGGGTGAACACGCGCGACCGGATCAGCTTGGCGAGCCCGTCATCAACGATGGCCCGGGTGCACCGGTCTTGCCACACACGGGCGACCGGGCGGACCCGGGACACGGGGAGGTGCGGTGGCCAAGGATGCTGCTCTGCCTTGCCCTGACCGCCCCGGTTCTCGCCGTGGGCCACCTTGAGATCGGTGAGCACATCGAGAACGAGTTCTGGTGGACTGCGCTTGCGGGTCTGTGGCTCAGCGTGGGCTTCATCGTGGTTCTCGAGCTGCTGTTGTTCCTCACGGGGCGCGTCGCATATCGGCTGAGGCATCCGACTCGGCGGGGTGCACAAGGGCCGAGGGCGGAGCCGTACGTTCCGAAGCACGCTGTGGAGGGCAACTCCGTCAGTATGGACGAGGACGGCCTCCGGTGGGTGAACCCCCGCCGCACATGGCGGAGGCGGATCCGCAAGAGCTGACGTGTTTGGACCCCACAACAGCATTGGCCCGTTCCGGGTTTAGTGGTGGAGGCTCAGAACTGACGTTTGACGGTAGCCGTCGCGGGGTTCTGTCGGTAGTGCTGGTCTTCGAGCTCGACGGGTGGGATGAGCCCGATCTCGCCGTGTAGGCGTCGGTGGTTGAACCAGTCGATGTACTCCGCGACCGCGATCTCGAGGTCATCGATGGGGCTGCGCCCCAGGTCCACGTGCGACTCGTCTACAGCGAGGATCGCCTGGCCTGTTGCGCCGGCCGGCAGGGGCCCTCCCGAGCAGTCAGCGCCGTTGCCAGGAACGCTCAGCATCGACGACCGTGCGCGAGAGGACCGCGGTGAGCAGCGATCCGATGCACAGTCCGACAACGAGGTTGATGATGCTGACGGCGACCCTGCTCGCAGTCGAGCCGTCTCGGGTGAACGGGAGAATCATGGCGCCCACCGTCGCCAGCCCGACGATCCAGGAGAAGAAGGACCGGGGCCTCGGCGTCGTCACCGACAGGAGATGGGCGAGGCCTGTCGCCGCGACCGCGGCCAGGAAGGCCGTCACGGCGTAGTTGAGTCCGAGCGAGTTGCTGACGTTCAGGACGACGGCCGTCTTCGCCAGGCTGGCGTCCAGCACGCCCTGGGCAAGAAGGACACCAATCCAGGCGGTCAGTGCGACCACCAACGCGGTGGCGAGGCCACCCGTCCAGAGGCGGCCCGCGTTGACGGAGACGTGTGAGGGGTCCCCCGGCACCACGTTCGGCCTGCTCATGATCGACCTTCAGTGCTCATGTCGCCCTCCGCAATCGCTGTGTCGAACCCGCACCCCATGAAACCGCGTCCGAGCCTCCCCGCGCCAGAGAACCGCCGGGCGGTACGCGTTAACCCTGCGGCACGTGGCCGTTCAGGTGAAAGTCCACCTCATGGCCCGATGGCCGGAGTCCGACGTGGATCGAATATCAGGGGCCAGCGCCCTGCCGGTGCTCCGAGGCGTTGCGGAGCGCGAGCAGCTGACACGCCGGTACGGCCTGACCGTTCCGATCGAAATGCGGTTCGACGAATACGGCGTGGACATACCGGAGAACCAGCTGCCGCGAGGCCACCTCGCCCTGCGCCTAACTGAGTTTCGTGAGCTTGCTGTCAGACGCGGGTGTCTCCATCGAGGAGATCGCCCGCCTCGTCGGCCATCGCGGCACAGTGGTGACGGAGGCGGTCTATCGCAAGCAGCTCCGGCCGGTCATCACAGAGGGCGCCGAGGCCATGGACCGCATCTTCGGCCAGAAGCCATGACAGACGTGCTCGCATCGCCGAGGCCACGATCTGGGATCGATCGTCACTCACTTGGTCACTCAGTCCGAGATCTGCCCGCCCGAACCCACACAACACGACAGCCCCTGACCAGCGTCTCCGCTGGTCAGGGGCCGTCTCGTGCTGGTGGGCGATACTGGGTTTGAACCAGTGACCTCTTCCGTGTCAAGGAAGCGCGCTACCGCTGCGCCAATCGCCCTTTGGGTGTTGCTGGTACTGCGTGGTGTCTCACCGAGGTGGAGACGGGATTTGAACCCGTGTACGCGGCTTTGCAGGCCGCTGCCTCGCCTCTCGGCCACTCCACCGTGGAAGGCAAGTGGATCTTTGCCTCCGAGCGGACGACCGGGCTCGAACCGGCGACCTCAACCTTGGCAAGGTTGCGCTCTACCAACTGAGCTACGTCCGCGGGAACACCAGCGGTGTAACTTCCCCGCTCGGTGCTTGGTAGACATTAGCCGATCGATCCACGAGATACAAAACCGGCCGTCGTCGGCACGATGCCAGCCCCTCAGCCCCGTCTCGCGGCCTGATCGGAGGCCTGATCGGAGGCCTGATCGGAGGCCTGATCCGGAGCCTCATCCGAGCCCCGAGCAGAGGCCCCGGTCGCGGTATCGATGACGTCCCTGGCCCCCTCCCCCACGCCGCGCTGGATGGCCGCCTTGATGGGTCCGTGGTCGCTGCTCACGTACTGCTGGTCACGCCCTCGGCGCCCGTGCGCCCCGACGTCGTCGGCCGGCACGTCGACGCCGTCGAACGTCGCGGGCGGGTCGGCATCCGCCGTCGACCCATCGCCACCCGCCTCCGGGTCCGGGCGAGAGATCAGCCCTCCCGCGCCCTCCATCGCCCAGTTGACCAGCCGGACGTCCGCGCCCTCGTGCAGGTCGACGGGCCACAGGACGCGGACCGCAGCGTTGAGGCCCGCGCCGATGAGGATCGCCACGGCCAGCGCGTACAGCCAGATGAGCAGCACGATGGGCGTGCTCAGCGGCCCGTAGATCGACGATCCGCCCATCGACGCCTCCACCGAGATCCGGACGACGTACGAGGCGCCGACCCAGATCGCCATGGCGAGCAGGGCGCCAGGCACGTCGCGCCGCCACGGGCTCCGTCGAGGCGTCGACACGTGGTACATCGACGCGAGCAGCAGCACGCTGAAGACGATGAGCGTCGGCCAGTAGAGCGCCTTGGTCACGGTCGCCGCCGCGTCCGGCAGCCACGAGGCGAGCAGCCCCGGCCCGAGCAGCATGAGGGGCAGCACGAGGATCGCGGCGAGGATGCCGAGCGTGTAGAGCAGCAGGCTGAAGGCGCGCATGTGCACGATGCCGCGAGCGTCCTTCTGCCCGTACATGATCGAGACGGTGTCGACGAAGACGTTGAGGGCCCGCGACCCCGACCACAGCGAGAGGATGAAGCCGACCGAGATGATGTCGACGCGCCCGCCCTTCAGCACGTCGTTGATGGTCGGCAGGAGCAGCTCGTTGATGCTCGACTCGGACAAGAAGCGCGAGGCGTAGACCTCGATGGCCGACACGACGCTGTTGATCGTGTCGGCACCGATCCAACCGCCGACGAAGCCGAGGCCACCGAAGAGCCCGAGGACGAGAGGCGGCAGGCTGAGCAGCATGAAGAAGGCGCCCTCCGCCGCGAGCCCGGTGACGCGGTAGCGCAGGCACACCCGGATCGTCTCCAGGGTCAGTCGCGCGAGCGGGACGCCCAACGGCACTCGCTCCAGCACTGCCCGCATCCTCGTCCGCACGCTCATCGTCTCCGAGGCTAACGGCGGAGCGACCACGCGTCGCACGCGTGACCGGCGCGACACGCGCCCGGCGGCTCGCGCCGGCCGGTCGGCGCCTAGTCTCGACGGGTGAGCACACACGAGGTGACCAACCAGGTGCCCCCTTTCGTCGGCGGTGACTTCCTTTCCGACGACGTCGCTCTGCGGGAGGCGGTGGAGCGCTGGGCCGGCACCGCGGCCATCTCGGACCTCGCCCCCCTCGGGGCCCTCGCCGGCACCCCGGAGGCACAGGAGCACGGGCGGCTGGCCGACACCAACCCACCGGTCCTGCGCACGCACGACGCGCGCGGCAACCGCGTCGACGAGGTCGACTTCCACCCGTCGTGGCACTGGCTCATGACCCAGTCCGTCGGCGCCGGCCTCACGGCCGAGCCGTGGACGTCGCCCGCCAACTCCGGCGCCCACGTGCGTCGCGCAGCCGGTTTCGTCCTCTGGTCACGTGTCGAGGCGGGACACGGCTGCCCCGTCTCGATGACGTATGCCGCCGGGTCGGCCCTGCGGCACGACGCCACCCTGGGTGCCCGCTGGCTCCCGGCCCTCGCGAGCCGCGACTACGACTTCGGCATCCGGCCCGTGTCGCAGAAGGCCGGGGCGATCTCGGGCATGGGCATGACGGAGAAGCAGGGCGGCTCGGACGTGCGCGCCAACACGACCCGAGCGGTCGCGACCCCGGGTGGGGCGCTGCCGGGCGAGACGTACCGGCTCACGGGCCACAAGTGGTTCTGCTCGGCCCCGATGAGCGACGTCTTCCTCGTGCTCGCCCAGGCGCCGGGCGGCCTCACCTGTTTCGTCGTGCCGCGCGCCCTCGACGACGGCACACGCAACCCCTTCGCCCTCCAACGCCTCAAGGACAAGCTCGGCAACCACTCCAACGCCTCGAGCGAGGTCGAGCTCGAGGGCACGTGGGGCAGCCGACTCGGCGACGAGGGCCGCGGGGTGCGCACCATCATCGACATGGTCGGGGCCACCCGCCTCGACTGCATCCTCGGCTCGACCGCGACGATGCGTGATGCGGTGGCCCGGGCCGTGCACCACGCCCGGCACCGGCGAGCATTCGGCACGCTGCTCGTCGACCAGCCCCTGATGCGCAACGTGCTGGCCGACCTCGCCCTCGAGGCGGAAGCCGCGACCGTCCTCGGCCTCCGCCTCGCCCACGCCGTCGACACCGGTGAGACCGAGCTCGCCCGGCTGGGCGTGGCGCTCGGCAAGTTCTGGGTGTGCAAGCGAACGGCGCCCATGGTGGCCGAGGCGCTCGAGTGCCTCGGCGGCAACGGCTACGTCGAGGAGAACGGTCTCGCGCGCCTCTACCGCGAGGCGCCCCTCAACTCGATCTGGGAGGGCTCGGGCAACGTCAACGCCCTCGACGTCATGCGTGCCGTGACACGTGAACCGACGACGCTCGAGGCCTTGACGAAGGAGCTGCACGAGGTCCGCGGGCAGAGCGCCGAGCTCGACGCCCACGTGGAGTCGTCTCTCGCGCAAGCTCGCTCACTCGATCCCACGTCGCCGGAGGCGTCGTTCGGTGCACGCGTCGTCGTCGAGCGCCTCGCCCTCGGCCTCCAGGCGAGCCTGCTCGTCCGACACTCCCCCGGCCCCGTCGCCGACGCCTTCGTCGCCAGCCGGATCGCGGGTCGACGCGGACACTCGTTCGGATCGCTCGACGTCGACCTCGCCGGCGCGGCGACGGCCGTCGTCGAACGAACGGGCTGACGAGGCAGGCGCTCACGCGAAACCAATTGGGCGGCATACGTCCTCGGGTCGACGCACGTCGAGCGCCGACGCTCGTCGCGTGCCTGGTGCGTCAGCTAGCCGACAGGCGTTTCTTCTCCGCCTCGACGTCGAAGTCGGCCTGCGGCCACTGGAGGTTCATCCCGCGCAGGGCCTCGAGGATCAGCTGCTGCACCGCGAGGCGCGCGTACCACTTGCGGTCCGACGGCACGACGTGCCAGGGCGCCCCGACCGTCGAGGTCTTGTCGAGGACGGCTTGGTACGCCTCCATGTAGTCGCCCCAGTGGCCGCGCTCGTCGACGTCGCCCGGGTTGTACTTGTAGTACTTGTCCGGACGGTCGAGGCGCTCCATGAGCCGCGCCTTCTGCTCCTCCTTCGAGATGTGCGTCATCACCTTGATGACGGTCGTGCCCGCGGCAATCACCTTGCGCTCGAAGGCGTTGATCTGCGCGTAGCGCTTGGACCACACGGCCTCGGGCACGACGTCGTGGACTCGCACGATGAGGACGTCCTCGTAGTGCGAGCGGTCGAAGACCCCGAGCTGGCCTGCGCCGGGCAGGGCCTTCTCGATGCGCCAGAGGAAGTCGTGCGCCAGCTCCTCCTTCGTCGGTGCCTTGAAGCCGGTCGCCTTGACGCCCTGCGGGTTGACGGAGATGACGTGACGCATGATGCCGCCCTTGCCCGAGGTGTCCATGCCCTGCACGACGAGCAGGAGTGACCGCTTCGAGCCCGTCGTGGACTCCGCGAACAGCCGCTCGAGCAGGTCGGACAGCTCGGCCTCGCAGGCCTTGAGCGCCGCTTTGCCCTCGAGCTTCTTCCCGGTGAAGCCGGGAGTCCCCGACGTGTCGACGTCGGCGAGGACGAAGCCCTTGCCGACGCGCAGGGCGTTGGCGACGTCCTGGATCTCCTCGACGGCCGCCTCCTCGTGCGCCGCGATGACCTCGTCCTCGGCGGCCTGAGCCTCGAGCTTGGCCGCCTTCTTGCTCGAGATCTTGCCGCCCCCCTTGCCCGACGACTTCCCTGACTTCTTGCTCTTGCCCTTCGCGCCCTTGCCCATGGCGTCATCCTGCCCGACCGGAGACCGGCGCGACGGGATGTGAGGTCACCGATCCGCGCGGCGAGACCGACCCTCGCCGATACTGGCCCCATGCGCCTGCTCCTGCCCGGTCACTCCGGACGTCCCGCCCTCTCCGACCTCGACGCGGCGGGGCTCTTCGGCGCCTATGCCGCACCGCAGGACCGCTGGGTGCGCTGCAACATGGTGACGAGCCTCGACGGCGCTGCGACGGGCGCGGACGGACGTTCGGGCTCGATCAACAACGACGCCGACCACGTCGTCTTCGAGGTGCTCCGAGCCCTGAGCCACGTCGTCGTGGTCGGGGCCGGGACGATCCGCGCCGAGGGCTATCCCCCGCTGTCCGTGGACGACCCACTCGTCGAGCTACGCCGTCACCAGGGCCTCCCCGACGCGCTGCCCCTCGTCGCCGTGAGCAACCGCGGGCACGTGCCTTCGACGCTGAGCGGCTGTCGGGACGGGCGGGCGCTCATGGCCGTTCCGGCCTCGGCGCCCGGACTCGACTCGGCGCGCCGTGACCTCGGCGAGGACAACGTCCTCGTCTGTGGTGACGAGTCGGTCGACGTCGCAGCCCTCGTGGAGGCGTTGCACCGCCGTGGATGGGACCAGGTGCTCACCGAGGGCGGGCCGAGCCTCCTCGGCTCCTTCCTCGCGGCCGGCCGGCTCGACGAGCTGTGCTTCACCATCGCCCCGCACGTCGTCGGCGGCGAGCACCCGCGGCCGGTCGGCCCCGAGGGCATTCCGGCTGACCTCGACCTCGAGGTGCTCGTCGCGCAGGACGCGACGCTGATGGGCCGCTGGTACGTCCGACGCTGACGACGGGGACGACGGGGGCTCAGCGACGCTCGTCGAACCCGTGGACGAAGTCGCGCAGCACGCGCTCCCAGCGGTCCGGGTCGTAGTTCCACTCTCGGCAGTGCCGAGCGGTGTCCCACCGCTCGAGGCGCACGAGGTCGGGCCGGCGACCCGCCAGGGCCACCGCGGGACCGATCGGCACGAAGTCGTCGCCGTCCGAGGCGATGACGAGCATGGGGGAACGGAGCTCGCCCGCGCGTGCGACCCAGTCGGTGCGGGCGACGTCGATCGGCTCGTGGACCCCGACGAGCCGGCGCGTGCGGCGTGAGCCCATGAGGTCGGTCGCGACCCGCACGAGCGGGCCCGGCACCCGGTGCAACCGGCCGTGGTGACGCAGCACCACGCCCCAGTCGATGACCGGGGAGTCGAGCGCCACGCCGACGACGTAGTCGGACAGCGGTGACCGGTCGAGCGCCTGGAGCACGATGGCGCCGCCCATCGACCACCCGAGAAGGAGGATGCGTCGGGCACCGTGCGACACGGCATACCCCATGGCCGCCTCGACGTCGCGCCACTCGGACAGGCCGAGGTTGTAGCGCCCGTCCGGGCCTCGCGGCGCGTCGCGGTCGTTGCGGTACGCCGTGACGAGGCTCGTCCACCCGGCCTCGCGCAGCACCGGTACGGCCCGGAGCGTCTCCTCCTTGCGTGCGCCGCGTCCGTGCACGAGCACGGCCCAGTCGGACCCGACCGAGCCGTCCTCCCGACGCACCACCCAGCCCGGCAGCGGACCGACGTCGGACAGGATGGCGACGTCCTCGTCGGGCAGGCCCAGGCTCACCGACGGCCGGTCCCAGAAGTAGTACTGGTTCCAGCGGGCGGGCCCGGTCTCGATCGCGCCCCGGTCGACGGCCACGAGTCGGCGCGTCACCGACTCCGGGTCCGCGTCGACGATCTCGCCGACCCGCGCGTGCCCAGCTCCCCCGTCGAGCCAGACGCCGTAGCGGCCGGGCACGACCGTCTCGGGAGTGACGGAGAAGGTGACGGTCCCGGCGTCGTGGCGCAGGATCTCGACGTCGTCGGGCTGCAGCTCGTCGGGCGTGATGACGCGGCGGGCGAAGTACGCAGCAGCAGCCACCGAGCCTCCGGCGGCGCCGAGCACCGAACCCGTGCCGGCGGCCGCGGCCACGAGCACCGGACGCGAGACGAGACGGCGCACCTGCACGGGCCCATCGTCGCAAACGACCCGCCCACGTCGTGGGAGGGCGTGCCGCCGCAGGGACGGTATGCGGACCAGACGTATCAAATCGGACGTTCGGGGCACCGTCCTTCGGGAGCCTCGGGGACCACGGGCGGCGAGCCGCACACCCCGATCGTTCCCCGGCCCGCCCGTCGGGCCGGTCGCGGTCGAGAGGTGCCGTTCGGGGTCACGGTCACCACCTGCCCGCCTCGGGGTGCGAGGACCTGCTCCGCGCGCCGCTTCTCACCGTCTCGTCCCACGAAAGGGGACACCCGTGTTCAGCACCATGCGCCGCGGCGCACTCAGCATCGCGGCAGCCGGGGCGCTCGTCGCCACGCCCGCCCTCGCGATGGGGGCCGGCGTCAGCCCGGCCACCTACGACGCGTCCGTCAACCCGGGCGACACCGTCCATCTCACCAAGACCGTCAGCACGCCGGAGATCCCGCCGAAGCCCGACATCGTCCTCGTCGTCGACGAGACCGGCAGCATGGGTCCGGCGATCGCCAACGTGAAGTCCGAGATGGGCTCGATCGTCTCCACGGTCCAGGGAGCCCAGCCGCAGGCCCAGTTCGCCATCGCGTCGTACAAGGACGTGGGCGACGGGGCGGAGTTCTTCCAAGTGGAGACCGGCCTGACGGGCAGCCAGGCCACGGCCCAGACCGCGATCGACAGCCTCTCGGCGTCCGGCGGCGGCGACACGCCCGAGGGCCAGATCAACGCCCTGTGGGAGGTCGGCTCCGGCGGCAACGCCATCGCGTTCCGTCCCGACTCCTCACGCATCGTCGTCTGGTTCGGTGACGCGAGCGGGCACGACCCGAGCGGCGGGCACAGCGAGGCCGACGCCACGGCGTCCCTGACGGGCGTCGGCGCCCAGGTCATCGCCATCAACGTCGAGTCCGGAGGCGCCGACGGCCTCAACGCCACCGGTCAGGCGCAGCGCATCGCGGCCGCCACGTCGGGGACGTTCTTCCCGAGCGTGACCCCGGGCAATGTCGCGAGCACGATCCTCGCCGGGTTGGGCAACCTGCCGGCCGAGGTCACGGCGAACGTCTCGTGCGCCACGGGTCTGTCGATCGCGTTCACGCCGTCGCTGCCCCAGACCGTCACGAGCGGCAGCGACGTCGTCCTCGACGAGGCGATCACCGTCGCCGCGGACGCCCCCCAGGGCTCGACGCTGACGTGCACGACGACCTTCCTCGTCAACGGCGCCGAGGCCGGGCCGGAGTTCGTCCAGACCGTCACGATCAAGGTCAACGACGTCACCCCGCCGACCGTTTCGTGCGGTCCCGGTGTCAACCCGGACGGCGTGACCCCGCCCGGCTACAAGAAGGCCGGCTTCTACCAGCTCCTCGCCGCCGACAACCTGCCGGGCACGACGGTGACGGTCTCCGACACCGCCACCGGTGCCACCTTCGGGCCGTACGGCCCCGGCACGTACATCAAGATGACGCAGGCGCTCGGCGCGACGCCGTCGTCGGTCCCCTTCGAGGGCATGGTCGACTGGCACGTCACCGTCCGTGGTGACCTGCTCGTCACGGCCACGGACGCCGCCGGCAACACGGCGACGGCCACCTGCACGGTCCCGCCGAACAAGAAGTAGTCCGGCACGCAGCGACCCTGCCCGGCCCGGACCATCCCGGGCCGAGCAGCACGAGGGCCCCGGCCACCCGCCGGGGCCCTCGTGGCACGCGCTCACCCGGCCCGTAAGACCTCGTAAGGACCACGCCGTCGCAGGGCGGGCACAAACCCGGGTGACGTGGCGTTGGTCTGGACATGAGCCACCACAACACCTCCGACAAGCCGTATGCCGTCCAGCGCACCGACGAGGAGTGGCGCGCCGCCCTGACGCCGGCCGAGTACAAGGTCCTGCGACAGGCCGGCACCGAGCCGGCCTTCCGGGGTGAGTACACCGACACCAAGACGCAGGGCGTCTACTCGTGCCGAGCCTGCGGCAGCGAGCTCTTCCGCAGCGACACGAAGTTCGAGTCGCACTGCGGCTGGCCGTCCTTCTACTCCCCGCTCGCCGGGGACACGGTCGAGTACATCGAGGACCGCGCGTTCGGCATGAAGCGCGTCGAGGTCCGGTGTGCCAACTGCGGCTCGCACCTCGGGCACGTCTTCGAGGGCGAGGGCTACGACACCCCGACCGACCAGCGCTACTGCATCAACTCCATCTCGCTGCGCCTCCAGCCGGACGAGGGACCGTCGCAGTCCTGAGCGCCTAGATTCGTCCCATGGTCGACGACGGCGACATCCGCATCGGCAGCGCCGAACGCGACGAGGCGCTGGCGGCGCTCGCCGAGCACCACGCCGCGGGCCGGCTCGACGCGAACGAGTACGAGGACCGGCGGGGCCGGGCCACCGACGCCGTCGTGCGCCGGGACCTGACCTCGCTCTTCGTCGACCTGCCCGAGCCCCGTCCGCGGCTCACGCCGGCGCGCCGGGGTGCCGTGTCCCGCCCGTCGGCGCCCCACCAGGGGCCACGCGGCACGGTGGCACGCGTCCTGCTGAGCCTCGCCCCCTTCATCGCGCTCGCCGCATTCCTGCGCACCGAGTCGTGGCTGGTGTTCCTGCTCATCCCGGTCATCGCGGCGATCGCCAAGGCGATCGACGACTGAGCCCCCGCCTGCACGTGCAGGCGGGGGTTCGGTGGTGTGCGCGGGCGTCGCCGGGGTCAGCGCAGGTTGGCGACGAGCTGGGCCGGCTCGACCTTGGGCCCGGTGAAGAACGGGATCTCCTCGCGCACGTGCATCCGGGCGCGCGACGCGCGCAGCTCGCGCATGAGGTCGACGATGCGGTGCAGCTCGTCGGCCTCGAAGGCGAGCAACCACTCGTAGTCTCCGAGGGCGAACGAGGCGATGGTGTTGGCCCGCACGTCCGGGAAGTCGCGTGCCATCTGCCCGTGCTCGCGAAGCAGGTCGCGACGCTCGGCGTCCTCGAGGAGGTACCACTCGTAGGAGCGGACGAACGGGTAGACGCAGACGTACTTGCGGGCGACCTCGTCGGCCATGAAGGCGGGGACGTGGCTCTTGTTGAACTCGGCCGGGCGGTGCAGCGCGGCGTTGCTCCAGACCGGCTCGAGGTGCGCGCCGAGCTCGGTACGCAGCAGGCGGTGGTAGGCCGACTGGAGCTGCTCGATCGTCTCGGCGTGCCACCACACCATGAAGTCGGCGTCGCCGCGCAGCCCCGCGACGTCGTAGAGGCCCCGGACCACGACCCCCTCGCCGGCGATCTCCTCGAGGAACGCCTCGAGGTCCGCCGTGACGGCGTCGCGGTCGTCGCCGACCGGCGTGACGGTGCTGAACACCGACCACATGCAGTATCGGATGGTGTCGTTGATCTCCCGCATCTCGGCCGGGGTCAGGCGCTCGCTCATGGCCCCATCATCCCAAGCGGCTCGGACCCCGACGTCAGCGGGTCAGGACCGACCGGATCGACCGTGCAGCCGCGCGGCCGGACGCGATGCAGGCCGGGATGCCGACACCGTCGTATGCCGCCCCGCACAGCGAGAGCCCTGGCGGCAGCTCGCGTGTGGGTGCGAGACGCGAACGGTGCCCGACGGCATACTGCGGCAGTCCCCCACCCCAGCGCTGCACGTGCGCGTCGACGGGGCCGGGCACGCCGGGACCGAGCACCGTCCGGAGGTCGGCGAGGGCCACGGCCACGAGCTCGTCGTCGGAGCGCTGGAGCGCGACCTCCTCGCGGTGGCGGCCGATGGACGCGCGCAGGAACGTCCGCTCGGGGTGTGCGGCGGCGAGCCAGGGCCACTTGACCGAGCTGAACGTCGACGCCTTGATCGTCAGCGGCTCCGTGGGCGGGACGAGGAAGCCGCTGCCGTCGAGGACGGCCGGTGCGGCACCCTCGAGGGCGAACGTCACGATGGCCATCGACGCGTACTCGACGGTCGCGAGCGCCGCTGCGGCCTCGGGTGCGACCTCGCGCAGGAGGCGCGAGGCGGGCGCTGCGGGGGCGGCGAGCACGACGGCGTCGAAGCGCTCCTCGACGACGTCGGTCGTGGGACCTGTCGACACGACCCACCCGTCGCCGTCGCGGCGCAGCCCGCGGGCCACCGCGCCACGGCGCACGCGGACACCCGCGGCTACGAGCTCGCGCTCGAGCACCTCGGGCAGCGTCCCGAGGCCGCCGACGAGAGAGGCGAAGACCGGGCGACCGGCCATCGGTCCGCTCGCCGCCACCTCGGCCGCGGCACGGGCCACGTCGAGCAGTGGTCGACCCTCGTGCGCGGCGGCCGCGAGGACCGGGACGGCCTGCTCGGCGGAGATCTCGCGGGCGTGCCCGGCGTACACACCGGCCAGGAGGGGCTCGACGAGGCGGTCCGTCACGGCGCGGCCCAGGCGGGCGTCGACGAGGTCGCCCACCGAGACGTCACCGACGACGGGGCCGTCGACCTGCTCGTGCGCCAGGCGCTGCACCTCGTCGTCGCTGAGCAGCCCCCGCACCGACTCCGGGTCGGCCGGCACGCCCATCACCGTGCCGCGGGGCATCGGCCAACGCCGGCCCCTCGACACGATCGACGCGCCCACGGGGCCGGGATGCGTGGTCAGGTCCGCGACGCCGAGCTCCTCGATGAGGGCGAGGGCCTCGGGGCGACGAGCCAGCACCGACTCGGCGCCGACGTCGATGCGCGCCCCGCCGACGTCCTCGAGGCGCAGCTTCCCACCGAGCCGGTCTGAGCCCTCGAGGACCGTGACGGAGACGTCGGCGCCCGGGCGACTGAGCTCCCAGGCGGCCGCCAGCCCGCTGATCCCACCGCCGATGACCGCGACCGTCCTGCCCATGGCGCCACTCTCCCATCCCGGCTCCGGCGGTGTGGCCGGGCCCCGACCGATGAGGACATGTTGGGCGCATGAGCACGCCCGCGCCGGCGCCCTGACGCTCCACTTCCCGCTGCCCGTCTCGGCCAGGACCGGACCGTCGCCGTCATGACCCGGCTGCCGCTCGTCGACCGGCACGACGGCTCGCGCTGCGAGCTCGTCGACCGCCACTCGTTCGTCCTCGACCGGGTCGGAGCGGCGCAACGATCGGGTCCGGCTGCGTGTCTCTGGTGACAAGGGACGTCGCCACGCACACCGTGCGCACCACAGCACCACCACCAGGTGCGGCACGGGAGGCGACCCGTCGAAAGGCTCGCCATGACCGCCACCCCACACCTGCCGCGTCTCTCTCAGCTCCCACCCGCCCGTCGGCGCCTCCTCGCCATGGTCCTGGTGGCCGTCGCCGTGCTCGCCCTGGCGATACCTCTGGGCCTCAAGGCTCTCCAGGGCGCCTCGACTTCATCCTCCTCGTCCGCGGCGTCAGCCGGGGAGGCGAGTCGTGGTGCCGTGACGGGCAGCGGCGTCGTCGGGCCGGACCTCGCGCCGCAGGCCGACGCCTCGGCCGGAGCCAAGGCGCCCGCCGCCGACACGGGCACGCTCGGGAACGGCGTCGCCGCCTCGGTCGCGGTCATCGAGCCGAAGATCGCGCGCTCCGCGTGGCTCGGGATCAAGGTGACCGACCTCACCGGGTCGGCGGCTCGGGCCCGCGTCATCGCCACGGACGCCGGAGGCCAGGTGACCTCGGAGAACGTCGTCACCTCGGTCGACCCCACGGGTGGTCCCACCGGCCCGGGTGGGGTCGACCCCCGCCTCGAGTCGGGCTCGTCCCTGCCGACCGTCGGCGTCGACGAGGCCCGGATGGTGCTCAGCGTCCCGGCCAAGACCCTCGACGACGTCCTGACGCAGCTGTCGAGGATCGGGACGGTGTCGTACCGCTCGTCCCAGTCCCAGGACGTCACCGACACCTACGTCGACACCAAGGCGCGCATCGAGCCGATGCAGGACGGGATCACCCGCGTGCGCGCCCTGCTCACCAAGACGACGGACCTCCAGCAGGTCATCCTTCTCGAGAGCGAGCTGACCCGCCGTCAGGCCGAGCTCGACTCGCTGACCCAGCGTCTGGCGCAGCTCGACGCGATGACGACGACGAGCGACGTCACCGTGACGCTCTGGACCGACGCGACGACCCCCGTGCAGACCGACAGTGGTCTCGGCGGTGGGCTGCGCACGGCGTGGGAGAGCTTCCTCGGCTCGCTCACCGTCATCCTCACCGGGCTCGCGGCGCTCCTGCCGTGGCTCGTCCTCCTCGTGCCCCTCACCCTGCTGGCCCTGCGGCTGTGGCGTCGCCGCGTCGCGGGTACGCCGGCAGCGGCCTTTGCCGTGAACGCCGCCCCCGCCGCAGGCCCCACCCCGCAGCCCGCGGGAGCCCCGGCCTCAGCGCCCGCCTCCACGACGGACGACTGACACCCCGGAGCCGAGAGCAGTGCAGGAGCCGTCGGCGGCTCGGGTCAGCGACCGAGCCGCTGGCGGACCATGTCGCCGACCTGCCGCACCTCACGCACGTGCATGGCGTGGGCGATGCCGAGGTAGATGACGAAGAAGACGAGACCGACGAGACCGATCTCCAGCGCGCTGGCGAACATCCGCTTGAGGGCCGAGGTCGACCCCTCGACCGCGGACCTCGTGATCGGGTCGAGCACCTGGGTGGCGCCCCACGCGACGACGCCGGCGACGGCGGCCGCGACGCCGACCCGCGAGGCCGTGACGAGACCGGCGCCCAGCCCGAGCGTCCCGATGCGCCGGCGCAGCAGGTACAGGCCGACCATGGAGCTGACGACGTTGCCGACGGTCTGCCCCATCGCCATGACACCGATGGCCCAGACCGGGTTGATGAAGAGCGTGACGACTCCGGCAAGAGCGCTGATGCCGGTCAGGAGCACCTGCATGATGACGGTGGGCTTGCCGTCCTCGAGGGCGAAGAACATGCGGTAGCAGAGCAGGTCGAGCCCGAAGGGCACGAGCCCGAGGATCATGATGATGAGCACGCTGGCGGAGACCTCGACCGAGCGCGGTTCGATGCCGGGGTTGAGCAGCGCGACGATCGGGTTGGCGAGCACGATGACCGCGACCATGATCGGCACGTTGGCCACGAGTGGCATCGTCAGGCCGGTGCGGAAGTCCCGGCGCAGGCTCGCCTTGTCGTCGGACGCTGCGGCGGCGGAGAAGCGCGGGAAGAGCGCGGTGATGATCGAGACGGTGATGAACGCGTGCGGCAGCATGAAGAGCGTGAACGCGATGGCGTATGCCGCCGGGCCGCGTACCGCGTCCTCGAGACCGAGCGTCGTGGCGGAGGCGGTCGCGTTGTTGAGGACGCCCTGGCTGATGAAGAAGCCGACCTGTGACACCGCCAGGCCGCCGAAGGCCCAGAGGGCGAGGCGGCTGACTCCACCGAGGCCGACGCCGCGCAGGCCCCATCGCGGGCGGTAGCGGAAGCCGGTCCGCCGCAGCGCAGGGATGAGGGAGAGCGCCTGGACGATCACGGACAACGTGGCCGAGCCGGCGAAGAGCCAGATCATCGGCCCGGTCCACTCGGACGGGTCCCGCGGCTGGTCGCGCCCGGGGGCTCCGCGGGGTGCGTCCTTCGGGAAGACGAAGAGGAAGAGCACCAGCCCGGTGACGGCCACGACGTTGGCGATGAAGGGGGCCCACGCGAAGGCGCCGAACTGCCCGCGCGCGTTGAGGATCTGCCCGAGCAGGGCGAAGAGCCCGTAGAAGAAGATCTGCGGCAGGCAGATGAGCGAGAAGGCGAGCGCGAGGTCCTTGAAGTCCGGCGACGAGTTGCGGGCGAGCAGCCAGACGAACCCTCCGGCGGCGGCCATGACGACGACCGTGATGACCGCCATCGCCGTGAGGGCCACCGTGATGACGCGGTCGGTGAACTCCTGGCCGCCGTCCTCGAGCTTCATCGCCCGCGCGAGCGACGGGATGAGCACCGCGTTGAGGATGCCGCCTGCGGCAAGGACGTAGAGCACGTTGGGCAGGGTGTTGGCCAGGGAGAAGGCATCACCGGCGAGCTTGGCGCCGATGATCGCGGTGATGAGGCCGTTGCGCACGACCCCGAGCACGCGCGATGCGACCGACCCACCGAGCATGGTGAGGCTGGAGCGAGCGACTGACGGTGCCGCCGTCGTCATCGGCGGCTCGAGCACTCGTGGACGAGCTCGGTCACCCGGGTCAGCACGTCGGGGTCCACGGTGGGCAGCACGCCGTGGCCGAGGTTGAAGATGTGGCCCGGCGCCTGGCGCCCCTCCTCGACGATCTCCCGCACGCGGCGCTCGAGGGCGTCCCACGGCGCGAAGAGCAGGGCGGGGTCGAGGTTGCCCTGGACGGCATACGTCGGCCCGAGGCGGTCCACGGCGTCGGTGAGCGACACGCGGTAGTCGACCCCGACCACCTCGGCACCCGCGTCCCCCATGAGAGCGAGCAGCTCGCCCGTGCCGACGCCGAAGTGGATGCGAGGCACGTCGAGGTCCGCGACCGCTGCGAGAGCGACCGACGAGTGCGGCATGGCGCGCGCGGCGTAGTCGGCCTTCGACAGCGCACCGGCCCACGAGTCGAACAGCTGGACGGCGCTGGCGCCGGCCTGCGCCTGGACGCGGAGGAACTCACCCGAGATCTGGGCGAGCCTGGCGCAGAGGGCGTCCCACAGCCCGGGGTCGCCGTGCATGAGCGCCTTGGTCTTCTCGTGGTTCTTGGAGGGCCCACCCTCGACGAGGTAGGACGCGAGGGTGAAGGGCGCTCCGGCGAAGCCGATGAGCGGGATGTCACCGAGCTCGCGGACGAGCTGTCCCACGGCCTCGGTGATGAAGGGGACGTGCTCGGGGGTCAGGGGCACGAGCTGGTCGAGGTCGGCGGCCGTGCGGATCGGGTGGGCCACGACGGGCCCCACACCCGGGACGATGTCGAGGTCGACGCCGATGGCCTTGAGCGGGACGACGATGTCGCTGAAGAAGATGGCCGCGTCGACGCCGTGGCGGCGCACGGGCTGGAGCGTGATCTCGGTGACGAGGTCGGGCTGCATGCACGACTCGAGCATCGGGATGCCCTCGCGGACGGCGCGGTACTCCGGCAGCGAACGACCGGCCTGACGCATGAACCACACCGGCGTCCGGGTCACCGACTCGCGGCGCGCAGCGCGGACGAGATCGCTCTGGCGGGTGTCTGGCGGGGCTGTGGTCGGCACCGGTCAATCCTGCCACGGCAAGCGTGTGCCCCCGCGCCACGCGCGTCCGGCGCGCCCTGAGGACAGATCGCCCGACTCCGGCATACCCTCGTCTGGTGCACACGCGAACGTTGCCGGGCAACCACGGCGCGGTCTTCGCCAGGACGCTCAGCGCCCTGCGAGACGTCCGTCTGCGCTCCGAGGTGCGGTTGACCGAGGTGCCGGCGCCGACGCGCATCGCCCCGTATGCCGCAGCCCTGACCGCCGACGTCATCGACGTCGCCGACCCCGACGACGACCTCGCGACCGGACGCTTCGTCCTGCTGCACGACCCGGCAGCCCCCGACACGTGGGACGGCCAGTGGCGCATCGTGACCTTCGCGCGGGCCGAGCTCGAGCCCGAGCTCGCCGGCGACCCCATGCTCGGGGCGGTCGGGTGGTCGTGGCTGACCGACTCGCTGGCCAACCGCAACCTCGGGTGGACCGCCGAGGCCGGCACGGTGACCCGCGTGGTCAGCGAGAGCTTCGCGGGTCTCGCCGACCGCGAGGCGAGCGTCGAGATGGAGATCCGCGCCTCGTGGACCCCGGTCGGCGGCGACGCCACGGACCACCTGCGCGCCTGGGCCGACATGCTCTGCACCATCGCCGGCATCCCGCCCCTGCCCGACGGCGTCGTCCCCCTCCCGGGGCAGCGACGGTGACGGCAGAGCCGAACGAGCCCGCCGACGATCTCGACGACGCCCAGGCCGCCGACCTCGCACCCGACGTCGTCCCCGAGCTCGTCCCACTGACCCACCCCCGCGACGGGGTGCCCGACGTCGTCGTCGACGAGCGCACCCTGATGCGCGCCGCCGAGGCCATCGGCAGCGGCACCGGGCCCGTCGGCATCGACGCCGAGCGGGCGTCGGGCTACCGCTACGGACAGCGCGCCTATCTCGTCCAGATCCGGCGCGAGGGGTCCGGGTCCTGGCTCATCGACCCCATCGCCTGCCCCGACCTCTCCCCCGTCGGCGAGGCCATCGGCGACGCCGAGTGGATCCTGCACGCGGCCACCCAGGACCTCCCGTGCCTCGCCGAGGTCGGGCTGCACCCGCAGTCGCTCTTCGACACCGAGCTCGGCGGCCGGCTGGCCGGACTGCCCCGGGTCGGGCTCGGCGCCATGGTCGAGCACTACCTCGGCCTCCAGCTCGCCAAGGAGCACTCGGCCGTCGACTGGTCGGTGCGCCCCCTTCCCGAGCCGTGGCTGCGGTATGCCGCCCTCGACGTCGAGGTGCTCGTCGACCTCCGTGACGCGGTGGCCGCCGAGCTCGCGTCGCAGGGCAAGGCGGCCTGGGCCGCCGAGGAGTTCGATCACCTGCTCGACTTCACCGGCCCCGAGCCCCGCGTCGACCCGTGGCGGCGCACCTCGGGGATGCACAAGGTGCGCGGCCGTCGTGGCCTGGCCATCGTGCGAGAGCTGTGGCTCTGGCGCGACGCCGCGGCCCAGCAGCGCGACACCTCCCCCGGACGGGTCCTGCCCGATGCCGCGATCAGCGAGATCGCCATCGCCAACCAGCGGGCGACGAAGCCGCCGCGCACCGTGGGCTCCGCCGAGCCCCGCCTGGCACGCTCGGTGCGCCGCCACCAGGAGGCGATCATCGAGGTCGTCGCGCGCGCTCTCGCGCTGCCCGACGAGGACCTGCCCGTCCTGGCCCTCCCGCCGAGCGGCCCGCCACCGCCCAAGGCGTGGGCCGACCGCGACCCCGTCGCCGCGGCCCGACTGGCCCGCGCCCGGGAGCTGCTCGGAGCGATCTCCGAGGAGCTCGCCGTGCCGGTCGAGAACCTCCTGACCCCCGACCTGCTGCGCCGCTTCCTGTGGGAGGGTCCCGCTTCCCCGTCGACCGCCGAGGTCGCCGAGGCGCTCACGACCATGGGGGCACGCCGCTGGCAGACGACGATCACCGCGCCGCTCATCTCCCTCGCCTGCACCGAGAACCCTCCCGCCTGAGGCGTGCCCTCGCTCGCCGGGCCGTCGTGAGGATGGTCACCCGGAGGCCCGTTGGCCGGGAAGTTACCGAGAAGTAGTATCGAGGAGGTCGCGCGCTGCCGCGGCCCGACGCCGGTGTCCGAGCCGGCCCGTCGACCCCTGATCCATCGCGATCACCCTCGATCCACTGGGAGGCACCGTGCCCCGCGCACTCAATGAGGTCGTCTTCGTCGACGGCGTCCGGACGCCGTTCGGCAAGGCCGGAGACAAGGGCATGTACGCCCAGACCCGCGCCGACGACCTCGTCATCCGGTGCATCCGGGAGCTGCTGCACCGCAACCCCAACCTGCCCAAGGACAAGGTCGAGGAGGTCGCCATCGCCGCGACCACCCAGATCGGCGACCAGGGCCTCACCCTCGGCCGCACGGCGGCGCTGCTCTCGGGCCTGCCGAACACGACGCCCGGCTACTCCGTCGACCGGATGTGCGCCGGCGCGATGACGGCCGTGACGAACACCGCGAGCTCGATCGCCTTCGGTGCCTACGACATCGCCATCGCCGGCGGCGTCGAGCACATGGGCCGCCACCCCATGGGCGAGGGCGTCGACCCCAACCCGCGCATCGTGTCCGAGAAGATCGTCGACCCCGACGCACTCGTCATGGGCAAGACCGCCGAGAACCTCCACGACCGGTTCCCGCAGCTGACCAAGCAGCGCTCCGACGCCTTCGCGGTGGGCAGCCAGGACAAGCTCGCCCAGGCGTATGCCGACGGCAAGATCCAGCGCGACCTCGTCACCGTCGCGACGCGACACGCCGAGCAGGGCTGGGGCCTGGCCACCGCCGACGAGCCGCCGCGTCCCGGCACGACCGTCGAGGACCTCGGCCAGCTCAAGACGCCGTTCCGCGCGCACGGCAACGTCACCGCGGGCAACGCGGCCGGGCTCAACGACGGTGCGACCGCGTGCCTCCTCGCCTCCGAGGCGGCCGCCACCGAGCTCGGCCTGCCGGTCCGGATGCGCCTCGTGTCCTTCTCGTTCGTCGGCGTCGAGCCCGAGGTCATGGGCGTCGGTCCGGTCCCTGCCACCGAGAAGGCCCTCGCCAAGGCCGGCCTGACGATCGGCGACATCGGTCTCTTCGAGCTCAACGAGGCGTTCGCCGTCCAGGTGCTCGCCTTCCTCGACCACTTCGGCATCGCCGACGACGACCCTCGCGTCAACGAGTACGGCGGCGCCATCGCCACGGGTCATCCGCTGGCGAGCTCCGGCGTGCGCCTCATGACCCAGCTCGCGCGGCAGTTCGAGGAGCATCCCGAGGTCCGCTACGGCCTGACCGCGATGTGCATCGGCATCGGCATGGGCGGCGCCGTCATCTGGGAGAACCCGCACCACGAGGACTACGAGTCCTCGACGACGACCACGACCGACGAGGAGATCGCCCAGTGAGCGCCACCACGACCGACAAGCCCACGGCCGCAGCCGACTTCGCGTCCGAGGTCGTCACCCGCACCCCGGTGCACGACGTCGCCCTCCCGGGCGGCGCCGGGACCCTGGCGCTCGTCACCCTCGACAACGGCTTCGACCACACCAAGCCCAACACGTTCGGCCCGCAGTCGATCGCCGGCCTCGCCGCCACGGTCGAGCGCCTGCGCGAGCGCGCCGAGGCGGGCGAGATCGTCGCCGTGGCCGTCACCGGCAAGCCGTTCATCTTCGCCGTCGGCGCCGACCTCACCGGCGTGCCGTTCATCGGGTCGCGCGACCAGGCGCTCGAGATCGCCCGGGCCGGCCACGCGGCATACGCCGCCTTCTCCGACCTGCCGGTCCCGACGTTCGCGTTCGTCAACGGCGCGGCCATGGGCGGTGGCGTCGAGCTGGCGCTGTCGGCGACCTACCGGACGATGAGCGCCGGAGTGCCCGCCGTCGCGCTCCCCGAGGTCTTCCTCGGCCTCGTCCCCGGCTGGGGCGGCTGCTGGATGCTGCCCAACCTCATCGGTGTCGAGAAGGCCATCACCGTCGTCATCGACAACCCGCTGAGCCAGAACCGCATGCTCAAGGGAGTCGACGCGTACCGGCTCGGCATGGCCGACGCGCTCTTCGAGCCGGCCGACTTCCTCGAGGAGTCGATCGCCTGGGCCGCCCGCGTCCTCTCCGGTGAGGTCACCGTCGTGCGTCCCGAGGTCGACCGCGACGAGACGGTGTGGAATGCCGCCATCGCCAGGGCCAAGGGCCTCGCCGACGTCAAGACCGGCCGACAGGCCAGGAGCCCGTATGCCGCCCTCGACCTGCTCGCGGCGGCTCGCACGGCGACCCGCGAGGAGGGCTTCGCCGCCGAGGACGAGGTGCTCGCCGACCTGCTCATGAGCGACGAGCTCCGTGCCGGCCTCTACGCCTTCGACCTCGTGCAGAAGCGCGCCAAGCGGCCTGCTGGCGCTCCCGACAAGCAGCTCGCCCGCAAGGTCACGAAGGTGGGCATCGTCGGCGCCGGGCTCATGGCGAGCCAGCTCGCGCTGCTCTTCATCCAGCGCCTCCAGGTGCCCGTCGTTCTCACCGACATCGACGACGACCGCGCCGCCAAGGGCGTCGGCTACGTCCACGCCGAGCTGGACAAGCTCGCGGGCAAGGGACGCCTCAACGCCGACAAGCTGAACCGCTACAAGGCCCTCGTGACCGGGTCGACGAGCAAGGACGGCTTCGCCGATGCCGACTTCGTCATCGAGGCCGTCTTCGAGGAGATGTCGGTCAAGCAGCAGGTCTTCGCCGAGGTGGAGGCCGTCGTGTCGGCCGAGTGCGTGCTCGCGACCAACACGTCGAGCCTGTCGATCGCCGAGATGGCATCGGCGCTCGAGCACCCGGAGCGCGTCGTCGGCTTCCACTTCTTCAACCCGGTGGCCGTCATGCCGCTGCTCGAGATCATCCCGGGCGAGCAAACCGACGACCCCACTCTCGCAACGGCTTTCGCCGTCGGGAAGGCGCTGAAGAAGACGTGCATCCGCGCCGCGGACCGGCCGTCGTTCATCGTCAACCGACTCCTTGGCCGCTTCATGGGCGAGGCCGCGAAGATCCTCGACGAGGGCACGCCGATCGAGGTCGTCGACCGCGCCTTCGCCGGTCTGGCGCCGATGCCGCCCTTCGTCCTTATCGGGCTCGTCGGGCCGGCCATCGCGTTGCACAACGGCGAGACGCTCGTCCGGGCCTTCCCGGACCGCTTCTACGCCTCGCCGACGCTCCAGCGGATCGTCGCGGCCGGCAAGCGCGGCTTCTACGACCTCAGCTCGGGCCGTCCGGTGCTCGACCCCGAGGTCGCCGAGCTCATCGAGAAGCCGGCCGAGCCGGTCGTGCTCGACCTCGCCCAGGTGCGGCAGCGTGTCCTCACGGTCCTGGCCGACGAGGCACGACGGATGCTCGACGAGGGTGTCGCACAGGCGCCGATGGACATCGACCTCGCGATGATCAGCGGCGCCGGCTTCCAGTTCTGGAACGGCGGCATCACCCCGCTCCTCGACCGGACCGGCGTGGCCGAGGCCGTCACGGGCTCGCGCTTCCTCCCCGTCGGCGTCGCCAACGCACGCGGCTGACCCAGCCACACGGCATACGCCATCGCTGTTCGGAGGCCACGGACCCCGGGACGTCCCGGTCCGTGGCCTCCGGCCGTGCGGCGGATTTGCCGTAACTCATATATGAGTTAGCCTCTTCGACGTGCCTCAGACCTACCTGACCCGGATCGGCGGACTCATCCGCGACGCGCGACGCCACAAGGGGTTGACCCAGTCGGACCTCGCGGAGCTCCTCGGGACCTCCCAGGGCGCCGTCACGCGCATCGAGCAGGGCAAGCAGAACCTCAGCCTCGACATGCTCGCCAAGATCGGTGACGCGCTCGACTCCGAGTTCGTCTCGCTCGGCCACTCCGGCCCCCAGCACCTGCGCATCGTCGGCGGCCAGAAGCTCACCGGCTCCATCGACGTCAAGACCTCGAAGAACGCCGCGGTGGCGCTGCTCTGCGCCGCCCTGCTCAACCGGGGTCGCACCACGCTGCGCAACCTGGCCCGCATCGAGGAGGTCAACCGCATCCTCGAGGTGCTCGCCTCGATCGGCGTCAAGACGCGCTGGCTGCCCGACAGCAGCGACCTCGAGATCATCCCGCCGACCGTGCTCAACCTCGACGACATCGATGTCGCGGCCGCCCGTCGCACGCGCACCGTGATCATGTTCCTCGGCCCCCTGCTCCACGAGCACGAGGCCTTCCAGCTGCCGTACGCCGGTGGCTGCGACCTCGGTACCCGCACCGTCGAGCCCCACATGGCGGCGTTGCGGTCCTTCGGTCTCGAGGTCACCGCGACCCACGGCTTCTACGAGGCGCGCTCCGACCGCTCCGTCGGCCCGGATCGAGCGATCGTGCTCACCGAGCGCGGCGACACCGTCACCGAGAACGTCCTCATGGCCGCGGCCCGCCACGCCGGCACCACCATCATCCGCAACGCGAGCCCCAACTACATGGTCCAGGACCTGTGCTTCTTCCTCGAGAAGCTCGGGGTCCGGATCGACGGGATCGGGACCACGACGCTGACGGTCCACGGTGTGGCCCAGATCGACGTGGACGTCGAGTACGCCCCCAGCGAGGACCCCATCGAGGCCATGAGCCTCATCGCCGCCGCTGTCGTCACCGACAGCGCCATCACGATCCGACGCGTGCCGATCGAGTTCATCGAGATCGAGCTCGCGACGCTCGACGGCATGGGGATGAAGTACGACCTCACGCCGGAGTACACGTCGGCCAACGGCAAGACCCGCCTCGTCGACCTCACGACCATCCCCGGTCCGCTCCACGCCCCGATCGACAAGATCCACCCGATGCCGTTCCCGGGCCTCAACATCGACAACCTGCCGTTCTTCGCCCTCATCGGCGCGGTCGCCGAGGGCAGCACGATGATCCACGACTGGGTCTACGAGAACCGCGCGATCTACCTCACCGAGCTGACGAAGGTCGGGGCCAAGGTGCAGCTGCTCGACCCGCACCGTGTCATCGTCGAGGGGCCGACCCGCTGGCGTGCGGCCGAGGTCGTGTGTCCGCCGGCGCTGCGTCCCGGGGTCGTCGTGCTGCTCGCCATGCTTGCCGCGCCCGGCACGTCGGTGCTGCGCAACGTCTACGTCATCAACCGCGGCTACGAGGACCTCGCCGAGCGCCTCAACGCCCTCGGCGCGACGATCGAGGTCTTCCGCGACATCTGAGTGGGACCTCGCGGGATCGTCCGCGTCAGGCCGTGTCGCGCGCCGGCCGTGGAGCGGCAGCGGTTCGGCGAGCGCCGTCATCGAGGGCGGCTGCCGTCTCGACGAGCTCGCGGAGCGTGTCGACGAAGCGGGCCGCCGGTGCTCCGTCCACGACGGCGTGGTCGAAGGTCAGCGTGAGGGGCAGTCGCGGCCTCGCGACGACGGCCGCCGACTCCACCGTGGGTCGATCGGTGACGCTGCCCACGGTGACGATCACGGTCAGCGGGGCCAGTGGGATCGCCCAGCCCCAGGTGTGTGCGAACATGCCCAAGGACGTCACGCCGATCGCAGGACCGAAGCGCGCCGAGACTCCGGGTCGAGCGCCTGCGGCGCGGATGGCCGCCCGTCGTAGTGGTCCCGGCAGTCGCAGCATCGCGCCCATCGGGCGGGTGACCTCGTGCGGCGGAGCCTGCCCGACCTTGGCCTCGTGGAGCAGCGCCGAGATCTCGGCGCACGTGAGCCGGTCTGCTCCCGGGACGACGACGACATCGAGGGCAGGGCGGTCGGGTGTGCCGCGCTCGACCGTGGCACCGATGTCGACGCGGTCGAAGCAGACCAGCCGACCACCGGCCCGGCGGGCGTTCAGCTCCGGGTGCAACGACACGGCCCGCGCGACCGAGGCGATGACGAACCCGGTCCACGAGACGCCTTCCTCCGGATCCGCCCGCATCCGCTCCGCGGCCGTCGTGACGTCGAGCTCGACGAGCGCGTGCACCTGGAACCGACGGCTCGCCCCGGCAAGCCGGTCGAGGACGGGCTGGCGTCCCGTCGGCATCCGACGGACGACATAGCCCACTGGAAGGGTGTGGTCCCCGCTCACCGCAGGCCCTCCCAGAACGCCCGCTCCCAGACACGAGGGTCGTCGACCACAGCGCTGGGGGTGTCGAAGCGCATCGTCCTGCGGTGGTCCGTGTCGTATGCCGCCCAACCCGGGTCCCCGGTCGACGCGAAGGCCACCCAGGCGGAGTGCATCGTCCGCGCCAGCTCCTGGGGCGGGTCCGCTCCGAGCAACGGCCCGAAGAGTGGCGTGTCGCCCCTCGCCGTGTCGAAGACGAAGGGTACCTCGAGGGCGTGCACCGCGCCGAGTCCCGGCGCACCCCAGGCGAACTCGTACATGTAGGTCCCGGCCTGAGCTCCCGGGGAAGGCGCGGGTGAGCGGGCGTACGCGTGCGCCTCGGCGAGTCTGATGGCGGGGATCCGCATCCACCAGTCCGTCTGCACCGCAGCCAGCAGGTCACCGGGAACGGCTCGCGGGTAGTGCGCCCGGTAGGCGTGCAGCGCGACCTGCGGGTCGAGGCCGTAGGCCTCGAGACACTGGTGGCCATGGGTGCTGACCGGCCCGCACAGGATGTCGTCGGTGATCCCGGCGAACGCTCCACTCACCATGAGCCACAGCCGCCAGTCCTCGGTGTTGGTGCCGATGAGGACGTCGACGTCGGCGGCCGAGCCCGCGGCGATCCGGTCGATCGGTCGCCCCGGAAGCACCGACCCGTCGACGACGGGCTGCCAGGGCATCGTGCTCGTCACCACCGCTGGGCCCCAGCGCTCCGGGTCCGGGTCGGCGAGCAGGTCACGCTTCAGGTCGGCCTGGGCCGTCAGCAGCCGCGCGACCCCGGTGCCTGCGATGGCCTCGCGCGTCGGCGGGACGCCGAGGCGGTGGGCGAGGTCGTGGGCGATGCTCAGGGCGTGCTCTGGCTCGCTCACGTGGTGCGCGGCACCGCTCTGCAGCACGGCTCGGCGGAAGAGTCCCGCGGCCTCCGGCATCGCCAGCAGGCAGCCGATGCTCATCGCCCCGGCCGACTCCCCGAAGACGGTCACGCGGCCCGGGTCGCCGCCGAACTCCGCGATGTTGTCGCGCACCCAGGCCAGGGCTGCGACCTGGTCGAGCAGACCGAGGTCGGCGATGCCGTCGTCGAGGTACAGGAAGCCCTCTGCGCCGGGGCGCCAGTTGATAACGACGCACACGACCCCGTCACGTGCGAACTGTCGTCCGTCGTACGCCGCCGTCGAGCTGAGCTCGAACATGCCGCCCTGGATCCAGACCATCACCGGCCGACCGCCCGGACCGGGCTCGGGCGTCCAGATGTTGAGGTTGAGGTAGTCCGAGGACGGGGCAGCGCGTCGCACCTGCTCGAAGGCGCCGGTGACGTCGTCCCAGCTCTCCCCCGCTCCGGCCGGCGGCCCACCGGACGACGGTGGCGCCACCTGAGGCGGCTCGGCACCCGGCCTCGTCGCGTCGCGGACGCCCTGCCACGGGTCCGGTGGCCGGGGTGGCCGGAGCCGAGCGGCTCCGACGGGTGGTGCGGCATAGGGGATGCCGAGGAACGTGTGCACCCCCTCGTGCACGAAGCCCTGCACCGTCCCACATCTCGTCCTCACGACGGTCTCCACCCCTTCATCGTCGAGCGGACGACGCGGCGCGGGCCAGAGGCGAAGGTCCCGGTGCGGCGGCAGGTCCGCGACCGCCGCCGGGACCCTTTCGCACGCGGTGACCGAAGGTGAGCGGGACCCACATGGGTTGCCGGGTTTTGTGTCAGGTCACCACACAGGTGGCTCCGGATCGCCTACCTAGTCTTCCCGCATGGCCGACGCCCGCACCGACGCACGCGACGACGCCCCGGACCGCCAGCAGCGCGGCTCCCTGGCGGTCAACGACCCCATCGACCTCACCGGGCGCACGGCGCTCGTCACCGGCGCTGCGAGCGGCATCGGGGCAAGTGTCGCGCGGGCCCTCGCGACCGCCGGCGCCAAGGTGCACGCCGTCGATCGGGACGAGGAGGGCCTCGTAGCTCTGGCCGAGAACTCGGGCGTCGCCACGATCACGGCGGACCTCGCCGACCTCGATGCCTTGGCCGACCTGCCCACAGAGGTCGACATCCTCGTCAACAACGCCGGCATCCAGCACGTGAGCCCCATCGAGGACTTCCCGCTCGACCGCTTCGACTTCATCCTCGACCTCATGCTCACCTCGCCGTTCCGGCTGATCCGGCAGAGCCTCCCGCACATGTACGACCGCGGGTGGGGTCGCGTCGTCAACATCTCCAGTGTCCACGGCCTGCGTGCCAGCGCCTTCAAGTCGGCCTACGTCACCGCCAAGCACGGGCTCGAAGGACTCTCGAAGGTCGTCGCGCTCGAGGGGGCCCCGCACGGCGTCACCTCGACGTGCATCAACCCCGCCTACGTGCGGACGCCCTTGGTGGAGAGGCAGATCGCCGACCAGGCGCGCACCCACGGCATCCCCGAGTCCGAGGTCGTCGAGAAGGTCATGCTGGCGCCCGTCGCGGTCAAGCGCCTCGTCGAGCCCGACGAGGTCGCGGCGCTCACGCTCTTCCTGTGCGGACCGGCATCGGGCTCGATGAGCGGCACGTCGTTCTCGATGGACGGCGGCTGGACGGCCCACTGAACGGGCCCAGCCCGCCGTCGCCCCGTTCACCCGACCCACCCGAGACCCGACCCGCCTAGGATCTGCCCGTGGCCACCCGCAGCGAGACGCAGCCGCCCGCCGAGCACGTGGGCACCGAGCAGGCCGACCAGGTCATCGCCCTGCTCGAGCTGCTCGCCGCCGACGCCACCGTCGCCGAGATCGCCGCCGCTGACGCCCCGGCCGAGGCCCGGGAGCTGGCCCTGCGCATCACGAGCGCCCGCGAGGTCCACCAGCACCGCGAGGCCGGCCTCGCGGCCCTGCTCGACACGGCCCGTGAGCTCGCGACCGAGAGCGACCCGGGCTCGGTGCTCGACGCGATCGTCCGCCGGGCCCGCCGCCTCGTCGGCACCGACCTCGCCTACCTCACGCTCTACGACCCCGACGCCGGCGACACCTTCATGCGGGCCACCGACGGGTCCGTCTCGGCGGCGTTCCAGTCCGTGCGTCTGGCGCTCGGGGCCGGCCTCGGCGGTCTCGTCGCCTCGACCCACAAGCCCTACTGGACCGCCGACTACTGGGCCGACGAGCGCTTCCGGCACACCAACGCCATCGACGGAGCCGTGGGCGAGGAGGGCATCATCGCGATCTGCGGGACGCCCCTCATCGTCGAGAAGCACTTCGTCGGTGTGCTCTTCGCAGCCAACCGGTCGTCGCGCCCGTTCACCCGCGAGGAGGTCGGACTCCTCGGCAACCTCGCCACCCTGGCCGCGGTGACCCTCGTGCAGACACGCGCCCTCGCCGACGCCGAGAACGCGCTGGCCGCCCTCTCGGACGCCCACGAGACCGTGCGGCAGTATGCCGAGGGCGTGGAGAAGGCCGCCGCGGCCCACGACCGCTTCGCCTCCCTCGTGCTCGGCGGCGGTGGGGTCGACGACATCACGCACGCCCTCGCCGAGCTGCTCGGAGGGTGGGCCGTGCTCGTCGACGAGAACGGGCATCGCCACAGCTCGTCCGGCCCGGCGCCGGAGCACGACCCTGCCGGTGGCGACCCGTTCGCGGCCCTCAACGCGCTCCCCGGCCTGGCCGCCGGTCGCCTCGTCGAACGGGACGGTGTCTATGCCGTCGCCGTCACCGCAGCCCGCGAACGGCTCGGCACGATCTACGTCGGCGGCCCGACCCTCAGCGACTCGGACCAGCGCACCGTCGAGCGCGCCGGTGTCGTCACCGCCCTCGTCCTGCTCTTCGAGCGCCAGGCCGCCGACGCCAGGCAGTCCGCCCGCAACCGACTCGTCAGCGACCTCGTCAGCGCGCGTGGCTCGCGCGAGGAGCGCCTCGCGCTCGCCCGCGCCGTCGGCTTCGACCCCCAGCGGCCCTTCTGCCTGCTCGTGCTCCGCGGCGACGAGCCGACCGGACACCGGGCCCTGCTCATCTCCGCCAGTGCCGCCACCGGTGAGGCCTCGCTCGTCGGCTCCCACGACGGCGACGTCATCGCCCTCGTGCCCGGCACCGAGCCCGACGGCCTGGCCCGCGCCGTGGCAGCCCGGATCGGCAAGCGCACGTGCGTCACGGTGGCCGGTGTCGGTCCGGTCACCGACGTCGACGGGATCACCGAGGCGCACGAGGAGGGCCACCGCACCGTCGGAGCCCTCATCGCCCTCGGCCACCGAGGCAAGGGCGCCGCGGCGACCCAGCTCGGCTTCGCCGGGCTCATCGTGGGCTCGTCGCCGGACGTCGACGAGTACGTCCGCAAGCTGCTCGGCCCCGTCCTCGACTACGACGAGCGGCGCGGCACCGACCTCGTGGGCACGCTCGCGGCCTACTTCGCCGCGGGCGGCAGCCCACGCCACGCCGCGGGCACCCTCCACGTCCACGTCAACACGGTCTCGCAACGGCTCGAGCGCATCGCGGCCCTGCTCGGGGAGTCCTGGCAGCACCCCGACCACGCACTCGAGCTGCAGATCGCGCTGCGTCTCCGCGCGCTCCAGGCCCCGGCCTGACCCGTGCACGACAGCACGACAGCACGGTCAGCCGAGGCGCGAGACCTCCGGGAACGTCCACGTGCCGTCGAGGACCTCAGGCCGCGGGCGGTAGAGGCGCACGAGGTAGTTCCACCCCTCCGTGATACCGAGGCAGTTCGTCCGGCCGTCGCCGCACCCACCGAAGTGCACGGTCACGGAGCCGTCCGGGTCCCGGTCCGCCGTGAGGTTGTTGAGGCTGACGCGGCTTCCGTCGTCGGCGAAGTACCCGTCGCCGTCGTAGACGCTGACCGACCAGAAGCCGTCGACAGGGACGTCACGCACCGTGAGCCGGTACTCCCCCACGGGCAGGTCGGGACTGACGTTGACGTACGTCGCCTCGTCGGACGGGAGGCCACCCCAGCCGGCCGCGGTACCCAGGAGGTGGCGCACCGGTTCGACGTCCTGTCGTGCGCCGAAGGCCCGGTCGAAACCCGGGTAGTCCTTGGCCAGCTCCAGGAGCGCGCCCCGTGTCCGGTCGAGGGATCCGTCGTCGTAGTCCGGCGCCGTGAACGGGCTCGCTGAGCGGGCCGAGAGGGTGATGGCGTCCTGGGCGGCGTTGACGGCCGCGACGTCGTCGGGGTCGGCCGGGTCGACGAGCGTCCTGATCGCGACGCACACGAAGTCGGTGTCGAAGCGGTCTGTCGTGAGCTCGTACGTGCCGGCCTCGTGGAACACGGCGTTCACGTAGTGGTCGCGGTTGACGACCATCGCGGAGAGGTACCGGTCTCCCGTGTCGGGGAGGCTGAGGGCCGCGCCGCTCGTGATGTCGACGATCGCCGCGCTGTAGAGCGTGTCGCGGTTCATCCGGATCACCGGCTGGTGGTCGAGCGGTGTGGGCACCCGGGAGTGGTTGAGCTGGTTGACGCCGCCGGCATCCCGGGCGATCGCGGTGAACATCCGGTCGGTCTCGGCGCGGGCGAACGTGTCTGCATTGACGTGGATACCGGTCATGACGGCAGGATCGGCCGACGTGCGCCAGGGAGGCATCACCCACAGACGGTGAACGCCGTCCCGGTCGTCGTCAGCCCGGGAGGAGGAGGCGGTCGACGGCGTCGACGACTGATGCGACGCCCGGGTCCCCGAGGATGACGTCGTAGTGGTTCGCGTCGACCCGGGTCGTCCGCACGCCCTCCGGCAGGTGCAGGGCCGCGAGCCGTGACTCGTCGTAGAGCCCCTGCGGCTCGTCGAGCAGGCCGCGCTCGGCCCACACGAGCTCGGCCCGGACCCCCTCCCCGACCGCGGTCGCGAGGCCGGCGTGGGTCTCGCGGTCGGCCATGACGTCGGCGCCGTCGGCACGGACGGCCTCGAGCACGCACGTGCTGCGCCACTGACCGTCGGAGGGATCCTGCACGAGGTCGTGCTCGATGTAGGCCCGAGCGGCGTCGCCACCGGGCCCGTGCAGCACCGGTCCGAGGGCCGGGTGCCCCATCCAGAAGCCGAGGTATGCCGCCGGATCGGCGAAGCGCATCGACAGCCGGTCCATGGCCGGCCCGATCACCGACTGGAGAGCGGCGTCGACGTCGAGGTCGTCGGGCACGGGAAAGGCCAGGCCCCCGTCGACGAGCACGGCCGCCGGGAACCGCTCGGGATGCCGGGCCGCGGCGAGGGCCGCGATGAACGCCCCCATGGAGTGGCCGACGAGCACCGGGGCGGAGCCGAACACGGTGGCGATCGAGGTCAGGTCGTCCACGTGTGCACCGAGACCGTAGGGTCCCGGCGCCGAGCGGCTGTCGCCGCGACCACGCAGGTCGGGCGCGAGGAAGCGCACCCCGCCGGGCCCGTGGCGACGACCCACCTCGTCGGCGACCCGGCGCCACGACAGGCCGTTGGCCGTGATGCCGTGGACGGCGAGCACGACGGGCGCGTCGGGCGCCGGCGTGCCCAGGCTCAGGTCGTGGATGGCGAGGCTTCCCTCGGGCAGCTCGATGACGAACGCGGACGGTGTGGTGCTCATCTGGACCCTGACCTCCTGATCAGTCTGCCGCCGAGCCCGGTGAGGCCCGACGGAGCGAAGTAGACCACGACGACGAAGAAGACGCCGAGGATGAACAACGGCTGCGACAGGACCTGGCGCACGACGACGGGCAGGTCCTGCAGGAACGCGGCGTTGCTGACCTCGACGAGCCGGGCATCGGCATACGTGTAGAGCACGCCGCCGACGAGGGCGCCCCAGCGGCTGCCCGCACCTCCGAGCACGACCATGACGAGTAGGGACAGGGTGAACTCCGAGGTCGTCAGGTGGGGGTTCGAGCCGCCGAGCACGAGGGCGTGGACGACCCCGCCGAGGGCTCCGAGGGACGACCCGACGACGATGGCGAGCAGCTTGACGCGGTAGGTCCCGAAGCCGAGGACCGCGGCGCGCTGCTCGTTCTCGCGGACGGCCGCCATCGCGCGCCCGGCCCGCGACCGCACGAGGGCCGTGACGACGACCCAGGCCACGACGACGAAGGACAGCGCCAGCCAGTAGCGGTAGGGCGCGTTGGCGACGCCGACGAGCAGGTCCGGCACGGCGTCGCGGTCGAGCGGGCGTCCCTCCTCACCGCCGGTCACGCCTCCCGGGTTGCGCATGACGATGATCGAGGCGGCCTGGGCGAATGCGAGGGTCACCATCGCGAAGGCGATACCGCCGACGCGCAGCGCGATCGCGCCGACGACGAGGGCGAGCCCCGTGGAGAGGGCCAGAGCGACGAGCACCGCGAGCGGAAGGGGCAGGGCCCACGTCGAGAGGGAGATCGTCAGCAGATAGCTGCCGGCCGCGACGAAGAGGGCGTGCCCGAAGCTGAGCAGGCCGGTCCGGCCGAAGAGCACGTCGTAGCTCAGGGCGATGCCACCGATCACGAGACACGTCGCGAGGAGCTGCATCGAGCCCGGCCCGTTGACCCGGCCCGGGAGGACGCCCGGCAGCTCGACCGGAAGGTAGGGCAGGTAGGCGAGCACGGCCAGCACGACGACGGCGGGCAGCGCCCGGACGATCCGGCGCGCGCCGTGGCCCTCCCCCGACGCCACGGGCGTCACCGTCCCGGCCACCACTTCCTGGGTCGTGGATGGCGTATGCGGGTGCGTCAGGTGGTCCGTGCGCGACGTCATGCCGTCGCTCCCTTCAGCGAGGTCGGTCGGAGCAGGAGCACCAGCGCGAGGAGCAGCACGACCGACAGGTCGCCGACCCCGCTCGCCGCGTAGTAGTTCGCGAGCTGCTGGACGAGCCCGACGACGACGGCGGCGACCGCGGTGCCCGTGAGGGAGCCCATGCCGCCGATGACGACGACGATGAAGGCGAAGATGAGCAGCGAGCCGCCCTGCGCGGGTGACACGGCCCCGGCGTACTGCGAGTAGAGCACCCCGGCGAGACCCGCCGCGGCACCGCCGAGGGCGAAGACGGTGGTGAAGGTCCGGTGCACGTTGATGCCGAGGGCCTCGACCATCGTCCGGTTCTCGACGCCCGCGCGGATCACGAGGCCGAGGCGGGTCAGGTGAAGGAGCGCGAGAAGCCCGGCGAAGAGCGCGGCGGCGACGAGCAGGTAGACGAAGCGGTCGTTGGGCAGCCGTGCGCCGAGGACGTCCGTCGTCCCGCTCATCCAAGCAGGCGACTCGACCGGCCGCGGGTCCGCGCCCCAGATCCCCTGTGCAGCAGCCACGCCCGCGAGGGCAAGGCCCACCGTGACGAGGACCTGCTGGATGTGATGGCGGTAGAGCGGCCGGATGAGGACGACCTCGACCACGAGACCGACGACAGCCCCGACCGTGACGGCCACGAGCACGCCGACCACGAGGCGTCCGGCCACCGGCCAACCGACGGGCAGGGCACCCATCGTCAGCCACGCGGCATACGCCCCGGCCGTCATGAAGACGCCGTGGGCGAAGTTGAGCACGCCCATGAGCCCGTAGATCAGGCTGAGCCCGCTCGCCGCGATGAAGTAGAGGGCCCCCAGGCCGAGGCCCGTGACGAGGAGCAGGACGAGGTCGCTCATGCCACACCCGCCCGCCGCATCGAGACCCCGAGCAGCTCGCGGGTCAGGTCCGCGTCCGCGACGAGGTCGGCGGTGGCGCCACGGTGCACGACGGCTCCGGCGTCCAGCACGACGACCCGGTCCGCGATGCGACGCACGAGCGGGAGGTTCTGCTCGACGAGCAGGATGGGGGTCGTGCGGGCCACCTCGGCGAGCACGTCGGCGACCTCGGTCACGAGCTTCGGGGCGAGGCCCTTGGTGGGTTCGTCGATGAGCAGGAGGACGTTCTCCCGAAGCAGGACCCTGGCCAGCGAGACCATCTGCTGCTGGCCCCCCGAGAGGGTGCCGGCCCGCTGGCCGCGCCGGGACACGAGGTCCGGGAAGAGCCTGGCCACCACGGGGGCGTCGACCCCACGGTCCGGGTCGACGAGGCGCAGGTTCTCCTCGACGGTGAGACCCCCGAAGACCTCTCGGTCCTCGGGGACGTAGCCGATGCCTCCACGGACGATGCGTGCGGTCGTCCGGCCCTGGATCTCGGTGCCCTCGAGCAGGATCCGGCCGGTGCGCGGGGCCAGCCCGATGATCGACCTGAGCGTCGTCGTCTTGCCGACGCCGTTGCGCCCGAGCAGCGCCGTCACACCGGTGGCGGGGACGTCGAAGGACACGCCCTGGAGGATGTGGGACCCGCCGTAGCGGACGTGGACGTCCTCGAGGGCCAGGACGGGAGCTGCCTCCGACGACTCGGGTGCGGATGGGTTGCGTTCGGTCACAGGGCTTCTCCCAGGTAGGCCTGCTGGACCCGCTCGTCGGCGGTCACCTCGGTCGGGGCACCGACGGCGAGCAGCTGCCCGTGGTGCAGGACGGCGACACGGTCGGCGAGGCCCAGCACGACGTGCATGTGGTGCTCGACCATCGCGACGGCGACCCCCGAGTCCCGGACCTCGCCGATGATCTCGCTCAGGCCGTCGACGTCCTCTGCGGACACGCCCGCCATGGGCTCGTCGAGGAGCAGCACGGCGGGCTCGGAGGCGAGGGCCATGGCGAGCTCGAGCTTGCGACGGTCCCCGTGCGAGAGGTCACGAGCGAGCGTCTGCGCGCGACCCGGCATACGCACTCGGGTCAGGAGGGCCTTGATCTGGCCCGACGATGCCGGTCCGGCGCCGCGGAAGGGCGAGAACGCCGCCGGCCCGACGGCTTGGATGGCGAGACGGACGTTCTCTCCCGCGGTCAGACCGTCGAAGAGCGCCGACGTCTGGAAGGAGCGCGCCAGTCCCAGACGTGCGCGCCGGGTGGCGCTCGCTCCGGTGACCTCCTTGTCCTGCAGGATGATCCGGCCGGAGGACGGACTGGTCACCCCACTGAGGATGTTGACGAGCGACGACTTGCCCGCGCCGTTGGGGCCGATGATGCCGAGCAGCTCACCGGCCCCGACGGTCAGGGAGACGTCGTCGAGGATCTGGGCGCCACCGACCTTCCAGCCGACGGCCTCTGCGCTGATCACGACGGAGGGTGCCCGATCACTTGAAGGGGGTGACGGGCGGTGCGACGGTGGCCGCGTCGAGGGTGTCGACGAGCTGTGGCACCACGTTGCTGCCGTCCTTCTTCAGGGTGGCCGTGAACATCGGCTGGAGGAGCGCGTGGTCCTCGGCTCGGATCTCGAGCGAGCCCTTGGGACCGTCGAACGTCCAGCCCTCGAGGGAGGTCACCATCTTGTCGACGTCGTCTCCCCCGGCCTCGAGCGCGTGGACGATCATCTGGCCGGCGACGAAGCCGTCGTTGGTGAACAGGTCGACGGTGGCGCCCTGCTTCTTCAGGCCGGCGTCGAGCGCCTGGTAGGCGGCGTTGTCCGCCGCACCCTCGAAGAAGTGGGAGAGGAAGTTGATCTTCGTCGCGACCTCGCCGAAGAGGGCATGCGTTGCCTTGATGTCGAGCCCGGTGACGACCTTCGTGGAGTCGAAGACGCCCTGCTGGCCGAGGGTGGTCCACATCGCCGTCGCGTTGGCACCGGCCCACGCGACGAAGAGCAGGTCAGGGGCTGCGCCCTTGACCTTGGTCGCGAAGGGAGTCAGGTCGGTCGCGGCCGAGGGCACCTCGACGGCGCTCACCGTTGCCCCCTTGGCTCCGAGGATGGCCGTCACGGCGGCGACGTTCGCCTTGCCGAAGGCGCTGTCCTGCGCGAGCACCGTGACCTTCTTGCCCTTGACGTCACCGAGGATGCTGCCCGCGGTCGCGACGTCCTGGTAGGTCTGGCGACCCGATCGGAAGGTGTAGCGGTTGGCACCGGTCACGGCGTCGGCGGCAGCCGGGCCGGAGATGAAGAGCACCTTGTTGTCCTTGGCCAGCGGCGCGACCTGCAGGGCCACGCCGCTCGACGTCGAGCCCGCGATGATCGTGTTGCCCTGCCCGATGAGATCGGTCGCCGAGGCCACGGCCTTGGCCGGGTCGCCCGCGTCGTCCTGCTCGGTGATCTGGATCGTGTGACCGGCGACCGCGCCGGTGCCCTTGGTGGCGAAGTCGATGCCGGCCGTGAGGCCCTGCCGGTACTGCCCGCCGTAGCTGGCCAGCGGGCCCGACTTCGAGTAGACGAGGCCGACCTTGTACGGGGCGCCGGCACCGCCGGAGGCAGCCCCCGTGCCGTTGTCGGCAGCCGGTGCGCCCGGCTGGCCGGGAGAGCCGCAGGCCGCGACCGACAGCGTGATCATGGCACTCGCGAGCGCGAGACTCCACCGCTTGGACACCGATGTCCTCCACCTCTGGTGGGCGCTCGCGCCTTTGCTGCAACGAGATCCGTTGACGCCCAACCGTTTCGGCGAAAGTAGTTCAGCCTCGAACGGCCCGCGGTGGGACCGGAGACCACAAAGCAGGTGTCGGCATGTGTCTCGCCCCTACTCAGCGAGGGCGGTCGGCGACGACCCAGGAAGCGGCAGCGCTGACCGCGGCCACGGTGAGGACCGCCGGCCACGCACCGATCTTCTTCGCCAGCACGTGCGAGGCGCCGAAGCCACCGAGGTAGACGGCCACGAGACCCGCGGCGCCGGCTCCCCCGGCCTTGGCGACCCAGCTACGTCCGGCATAGAGGCCGGCCGCACCGAGCACGACGCCTCCGAGGGGTCGGATGCCGCTCTCGCGGGCGACGACGTAGCCGCCGACGAGCCCGAGGGCAGCGATGGGGGCGGTCGTCACGTCGGCTGCGTCCCGGAGCTTCATGTCAGAGCCTCGGCTCGAGGTCCGCGACGACCTGGTCGCCGGTCAGGCCGAGCTCCTCGAGGATCTGGCCGCGAGAGGCGTGGTCGAGGAAGCGCTTCGGGATGCCGTACGTGTGGACGGGCACGTCGACGGTCGCCTCGCGCAGCGCGAGGGTCACGGCCGCGCCGACCCCGCCGCTGACGAGGTTGTCCTCGACGACGGCGACCGCCTTCGCCCGGCGGGCGAGGGCGACGACGTCGTCGCTGACGGGCAGCACCCACCGCGGGTCGACGACGCGGACGGTGCGTCCGTGGGCGGCGATCTTCTCGCCGGCCTCGATGGCGAGCCCGGCGAAGGCACCGACGCCCACGACGAGCAGGTCGACGTCGTCACCGGCGTTCTCGAAGAGCACGTCGACGTCGCCGATCGAGCGGACCGCGGTCAGCGGGTCGGCGACGTCGCCCTTGGGGAACCGGATCACCGTCGGGCCGTCGGAGACGTCGACGGCCTCACGCAGCTGGAGTCGGACCTGCTCGCCGTCGCGGGGCGCGGCGAGGCGCAGCCCGGGCACGATCGAGGTGAGCGTCATGTCCCACATCCCGTTGTGCGATGCGCCGTCGCTGCCGGTGACACCGGCCCGGTCGAGGATGAGGGTGATGCCGGCCCGGTGGAGCGCGCAGTCCATGAGGAGCTGGTCGAAGGCCCGGTTGAGGAAGGTCGCGTAGACGGCGACGACCGGGTGCAGGCCCGCGTAGGCGAGCCCGGACGCCATCGTGACGGCGTGCTGCTCGGCGATGCCGACGTCGAAGACGCGGTCGGGATAGGCGGCGGCGAAGCCGTCGAGGCCGACCGGGATGAGCATGGCGGCAGTGAGGGCGACGACGTCGGGGCGCTCGGCCCCGATGGCCACCATCTCCTCGTTGAACTCGTCGGTCCAGATGCGGCCGGACACCTCGAACGGGAGCCCTGTCTCGGGGTTGAACTTGCCGACGCCGTGGAACTGGTCGGCCTCGTCGTCGATGGCCGGCTGGTAGCCGCGGCCCTTCTGGGTGATGACGTGCACGATGACGGGGCCGCCGAAGTCCTTGGCCTTGGCCAGGGACCGCTCGAGCGCCTGCTCGTCGTGGCCGTCGACGGGACCGATGTACTTGAGGCCGAGGTCCTCGAACATGCCCTGCGGGGCGACGATGTCCTTGATGCCCTTCTTGACGCCGTGGAGCGTCTCGAACATCGCGCCGCCGACGACCGGCGTCCTGGCGAGTGACCGCTTGCCCCAGTCGAGGAACCGCTCGTAGCCACGGGTCGTGCGCAGCGTGGCGAGATGGTCGGCGAGCCCGCCGATCGTCGGCGCGTAGGAGCGCTCGTTGTCGTTGACGACGATGACGAGCGGCAGGGTCTTGTCGACGGCGATGTTGTTGATCGCCTCCCATGCCATGCCCCCGGTCAGTGCGCCGTCACCGATGACCGCGACGGTGTGCCGGTCGCTCTCTCCCGACAGCCGGCGGCCCTTGGCGATGCCATCGGCCCACGAGAGCGCGGTCGAGGCGTGCGAGTTCTCGACGACGTCGTGCTCGGACTCGGCGCGGCTCGGGTAGCCGGAGAGCCCGCCCTGCTTCTTGAGCTTGCTGAAGTCGTGCCGCCCGGTGAGCAGCTTGTGCACGTAGGCCTGGTGGCCCGTGTCGAAGACGAGGGTGTCGCGAGGCGACTCGAAGACCCGGTGCAGCGCGATCGTCAGCTCGACGACGCCGAGGTTCGGGCCGAGGTGTCCACCGGTCTTGGAGACCTCGGTGACGAGAAAGGTGCGGATCTCCTCGGCCAGCGCCGGCAGCTGGGTCGCCGGTAGCGCCTTGAGTGCCGCGGGGCTCGTGATCGTCTCCAGCAGGGCCACGCTGCCTCGTCCTCTCGGTGGTGTCTCGACCCACTCGGGTGGGTCGATCGAGTCTACGGGTCAACGTCCAGCGGCTCCCAACCGTGCGCACGAGGCCCTGTCGGTCTCGTCACACGACCTCCACACGGCAACCCGACGCCCGACGTCCCCGGCTGATGCGCTCAGAGACGGGGCGCGAAGACCTTGCCCTGGAGCGCCTCGTGGAGCAGCCGCGTCGAGCGCGAGGCCGCCAGCAGCCGGATCCCCTCGGCCTCGATCTGCCCGAGGATCTCGGTCAGGGCGTCTGCCGGCACGTGCGGCCCGATGGCGACGCGTGCCTCACGCCACGCGTCCCGCATCGCCACGACCTGCCCGTCGAGGTGCCGACCGGCCAGCCATGCGAGCGCGATCGGGTGACGCCGCCACCCGGCATACGCGCGGTAGTCGGGCGGGCACTGGTCGAGCAGCCACAGCACGGCGCGGTCCTCCCAGCCGGGCGTGTGGGCCGGCGGGACGCCAGGCGGCCACCCCGGTGGGGTGTGTCCTCGAGACGCAGAGGAGGTCGGAGTCGGCATGCTCCCAGTCTGCCTCGCCTACTCTCGGAGCATGACGACGGTCAGCTGGGTCACGGCCTTCCTCGACCTCCCTCCCGACGTCCACGCGGCGGGCACCCACTTCTGGTCGGCAGTGACGGGGTATGCCGTGTCGCCGGCTCGCGGGGACGACGCGGAGTTCACGACGTTGCTCCCACCGGTCGGTGACCCCTACCTCAAGATCCAGCGCACCGCCGCCGACGATGCAGCCGTGCCCGGGATCCACCTGGACCTGCACGTCAGCTCGGCCGCAGAGTCAGCGGTCAGGGCTGCAGGGCTGGGCGCCGAGGTCGTCCACGGGTCGGAGCACGGGTACGTCGTGCTCCGCTCCCCCGGCGGCTTCGTCTTCTGCTTCGTCCACGAGCCGCTCGCCCAACGTCCCTGGCCGACCCGGTGGCCCCAGGAGCACGAGAGTGTCGTCGACCAGGTGTGCCTCGACATCCCGGCCGCCGCCTACGAGACGGAGTGCACCTTCTGGTCCGAGCTGACCGGCTGGCCGCTGCGCGGGTCCGTGAGCCGCCCGGAGTTCCGCCACCTCGTGCGTCCGGACGGCATCCCGCTGCGGCTGCTCCTGCAGCGGCTCGTCGAGCCCGCGACCGGGCCGGTCACCGGCCACCTCGACCTGGCGTGCGACAACCGGCCGACCGAGGTCTCCCGACACGTGGGCCTCGGCGCGACCGTCGCGGCCGACCACGGCGGCGGGTGGACCACGCTCCGCGACCCGGCCGGCGCCCTCTACTGCGTCACCGACCGCGACCCGAGGTCGGGCCTCGGTCGGTGACGCCCGAGGCCACGCCGGACCGGGCGTCAGGTCACCAGTTGGGTTCGTGTGCCGGCGCCGGGGGGAGCGGACGGTCGGCGGGCCGGATGACGTAGACGATGCCCCCGCTGTGCGGCACCCAGACGTTCTCGAACTCCTCCCGGTCGTAGACGACGCGCACCTGGTCGTCGCTCGCGACGAGGTGCGAGGCCGGGTCGTTGCACACGACGTCGCCGGACGGGGTGAAGCCGACGACCACCATGAGGTGGCCGTTCGTGCCGTAGCCCGCGCCCGTGAGCTCGCCCTTCTTGAACGACACCGACACGACGAGGGGGATGCCTGCGGCGATGAACGCCTCGGCCTCGGTGAGAGTGCGCAGTCGCGTCACGAAACCACGGAGGTCGGCGCGTGTGGCGGCATACGCGGTGTTGAAGGGCCAGTTGCCGGCGCCGTCGTAGGTGTAGTCGAAGACGTTGCGTGCCGTGAAGTCGACCTGGGCGTCGACCGGCGGGTCGACCCACGCGGTCTCGGACGGCGTCGGCCCGGCGCCCCAGTAGGCGACGACCATCGACGTCGAGGTGGGTGAGCACCAGGCCTCGCCGCCGTTGTCCCACTGCGGGTAGTGCCCGACGTGGACCTCCTGCGAGTAGGTGGGGACGTCGAGGGTCGTGCCGCAGGCGGGTCCGTTGGGGCTGCGCGGCACCTTCTTGGCGTCGGGCAGGGCCGAGGCCATCGCCCCGACGACGGACACGGACGGCGTGTCGGAGGTGCCGCGGGGACGCAGGAGCCGGACCTCGAGCTGCCAGTCCGTCAGGGAGTAGCCGGTGCGGGTCGCGAGGGTGTCGGTGAAGACGGTCGCCACGGTGTCGCCCTGGCCGGCGACGGAGGTGCGGTGGATGCCGCCTCCGTCCGCGGGGTCCTCGGCCGCCCAGCGGCCCAGGACGTAGTCCTTCGTCGTCGTGCCGGCGCTGGTGCCCCGGACGCGCACCTCGACCCACGAACCGCCGGGCGTCGCGGCGTTCCACGAGGCGACGAGCTCGGTCAGGCCGAAGCCCGGGGTGACGACGGGCGAGGTCCAGGTCGCGACCTCGTACGTGACGGGAGTGCCCGCCGTGGCGTGCGGGTCGGTGTAGTCGAGGGTGCGGTCGAACGGCCCGAAGACGAGGTCGGTGCCCGACCACGAGGTGTAGTGGACGTGCCGGTCGGCCCCGCCCTTCTTGCTCTCTGCCGCGCGGGCCCGCGGCGCGTCGGAGACGCCGACGAGGGCGGCACCGGCGGCGGCGCCCGCGGCCGCACCCGCGAGCAGCGAGCGACGGCTGGGCTGGAACGGGGCGGCTGAGACGGTCGAGCGACTGGGCATGGCACACCTTCCGGAGGGGGATCGCGCGGCCAGTCAACACCCGGTCCTCGCCCCGTGGGGCGTTGGCGTCGCAAATTCTCGCGATGAGGACGCGATGTGGAGGAAATTGACGCGTCAGCGCCAGTTCGGCTCGGAGAGCGAGGACGGCAGCGCGACGTCGCGCGGGTGCATGACGTAGGCCAGCCCTCCGTTGGTGCCGAGCCAGACCCGTTCGAACTGGTCGCGGCGGTAGACGCTGCGCACCTGCTCGTTGCTCGCGATGCGGTGGGAGTTGGGGTCGTTGGACACGACGTCACCCGCGTCCGTGAAGCCGACGACCGTCAGCAGGTGGCCGTTGGTCTCGTAGCCGGCCCCGTCGAGCTCGTCCTCGCGGAAGCCCACCGACACGACGAGCGGGATGCCCGCCGCGACGAACGCCTCGACCTCGGTGAGGTCGCGCAGGCGGGTCACGTAGGCACGCAGCCCCCGCGCGCCGGCATACGCGGTGTTGAAGGCCCAGTTGCCCGCCCCGCCGTAAGCCAGGTCGTAGACGCGACGCACGCCGTGCACGACCTCCGGGTCGGTGTCGTGCCCGACCCACGAGGCCTCGTCCCGTGAGGGCGCTCTCCCCCAGTGCTCGAGGAGCATCGTCGTCGACGTCGGTGAGCACCACGACTGCCCGCCGTTGTCCCACTGGGGGAACCACCCGACGTGCAGCCGCTGCGAGTGCGGCGGGACCGCGACCTCGTGACCCTGCCCCACACCGGGTCGGCTCGTCGACTCGTCAGGCGTGACGGTGAAGCGTGAGGCCGCGCCGGCGACGAGCGTCACCGTGGGCCAGACGATCCCGTCATCCGGGAGTGCGAGGGCCGTGACCCGCAGCTGCCACCGGTCGACGCCTCGTCCCGGCGCGGACAGCCAGGTGTCCGTCGAGACGCTCCCCGGCTCGAAGGTCTGTCCGGGCACCGTGGTCCGGGTGATCGGCGACTCCCCCGCCGGGTCGTCCTCGGCCCACCGCGCGAAGGTGAACCACGGCGTCCAGCCGGCGTCGTCGGCCACCCGCCCCTCGACCCGGAGCCACGTGCCGGCCGGCGTCCGGGCGTTCCACGACGGGATGAGCTCCGTTGCGGCGAAAGGGGACTCGACGACCGGTGACTCCCAGACCCGCGCGCGGTAGGTCATCGCCTCGGCTCCGTCGACGTGGACGTCGGCATAGTCGACGTCGGGTGCCGGGGACCAGTCGAAACCGGTCTCCCACACGGTCAGGATGGCGTGTCGCTCAGTCACGCGACGAGCATGCCATCCGAGTGCGCATGCCGTCCGGCCGGGTCCCCGAGCGCCCGCACACGGCGACGGGCCCGCATGCCGTGGCGTACGGCATACGGGCCCGGCGGGCTGGGCTGGCCTGCGGGTCAGCTGTTGACGAGCGACCTCAGGACGTACTGGAGGATGCCGCCGTTGCGGTAGTAGTCGGCCTCACCCGGGGTGTCGATGCGCACGACGGCGTCGAACGGGGTCGTCTCACCCGACTCCTTGGTGGCGACGACCTTGACGGTCTTGGGCGTCGTGCCCTCGTTGAGGGCCGTGATGCCGGTGACCGAGAAGGTCTCGGTGCCGTCGAGGCCGAGCGAGTCGGCGTTCTGGCCGGCCGGGTACTGCAGCGGGATGACGCCCATGCCGATGAGGTTGGAGCGGTGGATGCGCTCGTAGCTCTCGGCGATGACGGCCTTGACGCCGAGCAGGCTCGTGCCCTTGGCGGCCCAGTCGCGCGAGGAGCCGGAGCCGTACTCCTTGCCCGACAGGATGACGAGCGGCGTGCCGGCAGCGGCGTAGCTCTGGGCGGCGTCGTAGATCGTCGACTGCTCGCCGCCGTTGGTGAAGTCGCGCGTGAAGCCGCCCTCGACGCCGTCGAGGAGGAGGTTCTTCAGGCGGATGTTGGCGAACGTGCCGCGGATCATGACCTCGTGGTTGCCGCGGCGCGAGCCGTAGGAGTTGAAGTCCTTGCGCTCGATGCCGTGGTCGGCGAGGTACTTCCCGGCGGGGCTGTCGTTCTTGATGGCGCCGGCCGGGCTGATGTGGTCGGTCGTGACCGAGTCGCCGAGCTTGGCGAGCACGCGGGCGCCCTCGATGTCGGCGACCGGGGTCGTGTCCATCGACATGCCGTCGAAGTACGGGGGCTTGCGGACGTAGGTCGACTCGCCGTCCCAGGCGAACGTGTCGCCCTCCGGGGTCGGCAGCGACTGCCAGCGCTCGTCGCCCGCGAAGACGTCGGCGTAGTCCTCGGTGAACATCTCCTGGCTGATCGAGCTCGCGATGGTGCGCTCGACGTCGGCGGGTGCCGGCCAGATCTCCTCGAGGAAGACGTCCTTGCCGTCCGTGTCCTGGCCGAGCGGCTGCGACGCGAAGTCGAAGTCCATCGTGCCGGCGAGGGCGTAGGCGATGACGAGCGGCGGGCTCGCGAGGTAGTTCATCTTCACGTCGGGGTTGATGCGCCCCTCGAAGTTGCGGTTGCCCGAGAGGACCGACGTGACGGCGAGGTCGTTGTCGTTGATCGCCTTGGAGATCTCCTCGTTGAGCGGACCCGAGTTGCCGATGCACGTCGTGCAGCCGTAGCCGACGAGGTGGAAGCCGAGCTTCTCGAGGTAGGGCCACATGCCGGCCTTGTCGTAGTAGCCCGTGACGACCTTGGAGCCCGGCGCCATAGACGTCTTGACCCATGGGGCGACCGAGAGGCCCTTCTCGACGGCGTTCTTGGCGAGCATCGCGGCCGCCATCATCACCGACGGGTTGGACGTGTTGGTGCAGCTCGTGATCGAGGCGATCGAGACGATGCCGTGGTCGATCTCGAACTCGCGGCCCTCGGCGTCGGTGACCGACACCTTCTTCGACGGGCGGCCGCTGACGCCACCGGAGTCGGCCGGACGGTCGCCACCGTTCGTGCCCTCGACGGTGCCCTGGGGGGTGGGGTCGCTGGCCGGGAAGGACGAGGCGGCGCCCGCGTCACCCTCCTCGTGCGCGACGTACGTCGGGAGCACCTTGCGGAAGGCGTCCTTGGCGTCGGTCAAAGCGATGCGGTCCTGCGGACGCTTCGGGCCGGCGATCGACGGGACGACGGTCGAGAGGTCGAGCTCGAGGTACTCGCTGTAGCGGGCCTCCGGCTGGTCGGGGCCGGCCTTGAGCCACATGCCCTGCTCCTTGGCGTACGCCTCGACGAGGGCGACGCTCTCGTCGGAGCGACCGGTGAGGCGCAAGTAGTCGAGGGTGACCTCGTCGATCGGGAAGATCGCGCACGTCGAGCCGAACTCGGGGCTCATGTTGCCGATGGTGGCGCGGTTGGCGAGCGGCACCTGCGAGACGCCCTCGCCGTAGAACTCGACGAACTTGCCGACGACACCGTGCTTGCGCAGCATCTCGGTGATCGTGAGGACGACGTCGGTGGCCGTGGCGGCGACGGGGATCGAGCCGCTCAGCTTGAAGCCGACGACGCGCGGGATGAGCATCGAGACGGGCTGGCCGAGCATGGCCGCCTCGGCCTCGATGCCGCCGACGCCCCAGCCCAGCACGCCGAGGCCGTTGACCATCGTCGTGTGCGAGTCGGTGCCGACGCAGGTGTCGGGGTAGGCGACGCGCTCGCCGTCGATCTCGCGGACCATGACGGTGCGGGCGAGGTGCTCGATGTTGACCTGGTGGACGATGCCGGTGCCCGGCGGGACGACCTTGAAGTCGTCGAACGCGGTCTGGCCCCAGCGCAGGAACTGGTAGCGCTCGCGGTTGCGCTGGTACTCGATCTCGACGTTGCGCTCGAAGGCGTCGGCGCGGCCGAAGACGTCGATGATGACGGAGTGGTCGATGACGAGCTCGGCCGGGGCGAGCGGGTTGATCTTGGCCGGGTCGCCACCGAGGTCGGCGACGGCCTCACGCATCGTGGCGAGGTCGACGACGCAGGGCACACCGGTGAAGTCCTGCATGATCACGCGGGCCGGCGTGAACTGGATCTCGGTGTCGGGCTCGGCGTTCTCGTCCCACGAGCCGACCGCGTTGATGTGGTCGGCGGTGATGTTCGCGCCGTCCTCGGTGCGCAGGAGGTTCTCGAGGAGGACCTTGAGGCTGTACGGCAGGGTCTCCTGCCCCTTCACCCCTGCGAGGCGGTAGATCTCGTAGGACTGGCCACCGACCTCGAGGGTCCCCTTGGCCTTGAAGCTGTCAACACTGCCCACGACGGGCTCCTTCCAGCAACTCTGATGTCACGGTGCTCGATTTATCTTGACGTCAAGATATATCTAACCACACGCGTTCGTCCTTGTCAGTCCACCCCTACCCGCCCATCCTTCCCTCCGCTCGCGCCGTTGTCGCCCCCTGGGCCGGCCTCTCTCCCGCAGCGGTCGGACCGCTCCCTGTGACGGGTCGACGCGCCGACCACAGCAGTCCCTCGGCCGGGACACCCGCTTCGAGGCGGAGGTGGACCGGGGTCACCTCGACGTCTCCCAGACCGGCGACGGCGCTGACCGACCGCAGGTACTCCTCGCCGTGGGCGTAGCGCCCCGACGACGTGAGCCGCCAGTCCCCCACCCCGTCGACCAGCCGCTCGACGGTCGCCACGAGGACACCGCCGGGCCGCAACGACCACGCTGCGGCCGTGGTCGTCGGGCCGAGGTCCCCGAGATAGCAGAGAGTGTCCGCACCGACGACGAGGTCGTATGCCGTGGGCTCGGCCCGGAGGAACGCGCCGAGCTCGGCGCGCTGTAGGACGTCGTAGCAGCCGCGCACCTGCGCCAGCCGGAGCATGTTGACCGAGAGGTCGCAGCCGGACAGGGTGCGCGCCCACGGTCGGACGAGTGCCCCGACGAGGCCCGTGCCGCAGCCGAGGTCTGCCACGTCGAGCTCACCCGCCGGCCGGCCCAGGACCGCGGCGACCCGGTCCGCGACGAGCTCCGGCGCGCGGTAGCCGAGACCGGCGAGGTGCGGGTCGAAGGCCTCGGCCGTGGCGTCGAAGAGCGTCTCGACGTAGTCGTCCGGCGCCCGGTCGGGCGGGGGCAGCCCGCCGAGCGCTGCGAGGCGGTGTCGGGCGCCAGGATGGTCGGGGTCGACACGGACCCACCGACGCACGAGCTCGAGGGCCCGGGCCTCCGCTCCGTCGGCGGTCAGGGCCAGCACGGCCGCGGTCAGGGCACCCCGCCCGAGCGAACTCATTGGCTCGAGCTCGAGGGCCCTGAGCCCGGCCTCCCCGGCACGGGCCGGGTCCCGGGCCAGCCGCAGCGCGGTGGCGAGGTTGGCCCACGTCGGGACGTCGGTCGGGTGGACGGCGAGGCTGGACTCGTAGGCCGCGATGGCGGCCGCCGGGTCCCCGGCCTCCAGCCGCATGTTGCCGAGGTCGTTGTGCAGGCTCGCGAGCACCACCGGGTCCGTGGCCACCGAGATCGCCTCAGCGACGAGCCGCTCTGCGGCGGCGTCGTCACGACGCAGGTGCGCTGCGACCGCTCGAAGGTGCAACACGCGTACGTCATCTGGTGTCCAAGTCGCCGCGGCGAGCGCCGTCTCGGCACCCGGCCCGTCGCCTGCGCGCAAGCGCGTCAGCGCCTGCTCGAGCACCTCGTCCAGCGGGACGTGGTGAGGGTTCGCGCCGTCGGGGCCGGAGGTCAGCCCATCTTGTTGGATCGGATGTCCCACGTGACGCTGGACGTTCGCCCGGTCGCACCCCCGCCCGGACCGGGCTCCGCGTAGTCGAAGCGGATCCATGCGGGCTGGAGGGCGACCTCCTCGTCGACGTCGTCCTCGTCACCGGAGACCAGGACCTCGGTGACGACGAGGTCCTTCATCGTCACCGTGAGGAAGTCCTTGCGCGCGCCGGGATGGGCGACGTTGAGCGTCGCGTCCTTGAGGTGCTTGCCGGTCGCGGCGAACGACGCGAGGTGGGGCGAGGCGAGGTCATAGCGGTGCACGATCCGGAACTCGTGGGCCCGCGGACGTCCGGACGCGCCGCCGCTGCCGGAGCCGTTCGTCTGGGTCGTCACCCCCCAGTTCCACGAGACGACGTCGATGGCGCCCTTGTGGTCCTTGCTCTGGCTGCTGCCGTCGATACCGTCGAACTTCATGAACGCATCCATGTCGCCTCCACCCGATGCCGAGCACGTCCGTCGACGCTAGCACCGCGGTGGTCCGCGCCAGAAGGCCTTCAGACGAGCCCGTCGCCGGTGCCCTCACCCGTCAGGGCGTCCCGGAAATGGGGATCGAGCTCGGCCTTCGCGCCGGCCTCGGTGTCGAACCAGACGTAGGTGATGACGCACGTGGCCGTGAGGAGAGGGTGCTCGCCCCGGCGCCAGATCTCGTGTCGAAGGGTGAACGACGACGTGCCGATCCGGTCGACGACCACGCGGATGTCGGCATGGTCGAGCGGCTTGAGGCTCGCGGTCCAGTCGATCTCCGCGTGCCGGACGAGGGCGAGCCGGTGCTCGTCGGCGAAGCGGTAGGGCCCGTAGCCGAGGTGGTCGAGGAAGGCCATCTTCGCGTCCTCGCACCACGTCAGGTAGTGGGAGTTGAAGACGACGCCGGCGAGATCGATCTCGGAGAACTTCACGGCCACGGGATAGCTGAACGACATGACCCCATCGTCTCGTGACGTGCGCACCCCTTCGTCGCCAGGTCCGCAGACGGCCAGCTGCGAGACACAAAATGGACGCTGCGAGCCTTCGCGACCGTCGAGATCCCAGGGGCCACGAGTCCACCTCAGGCAGCGTCGAGCCTGACGTCTGCTGGGTGCGTCACATAGGAGCGTCCGGTCGGCGAGCTCCACGTGCATGTGCCGTCGGCTTCCGACGTCAGCGTCCAGCCGGCGTGGTGCTTGAAACCGTGGTGGGTCCGGCACAGGCAGACGAGGTTGTCCTCGGCGGTCGGGCCGTCGGGGAAGCGCACGACATGATCGAGGTCGCACCGGCGCGCGGCGACACCGCACCCCGGGAACCGACACGTGCGGTCGCGGTCCCGAACGCGTTGTGCCAGAGCAGCGTTGGGCCGGTAGATCGCGGGGTCGCGGGCGACCGTGACGCCGGTCAACGCGTCGGCCCGGGTCACGCGCAGCGCGACGTCAGGGTCGGACAGCACCTCTGCCAGCACGTCCGAGAGCATCCAGCCGAACCGCGGATGCCGGACGCCGAGCTCCGGTGGCCGCCAGGGTGGACGTCCGACCAGCTCGGTCCCGTTCACGTCGGCTGCCGAGGCCGCTTCGGGTCCGGGCCTCGACACCGAGTGGCCGGCTGCCCGCCCGTACGCATCCACACCCTCGTGGTGTCCGGCGGGCGACCCTGTCACGGGACCGAAGAGCTCGGACCCGATCGCATGCTCCGGCGCGAGCCGGGGACCGGTGATGTACGCCAGATCGCCGGCGCCGGCATCGGCATGTGGGGCTGCATCGGCGTCAGCGCGAGCACCGGCCTCGGCATCCGGGGCTGCGTCGGCGTCTGCGAACGCGTTGGGGGCAGATGGCTGGGCCTGCCGACCAGACGGGGCGCCCGGCCACACGTCCACCGGCACGACGGAGGGAGCGGCCCCGGCGTCGTATGGACCTCGGAGGGCAACGCTCCACTGGTCGTCCGTCGAGGGACCGGTGAAGGTGGGCACGACCAGCTCGACGGTGGTGGACACCTGGGCGCTCCCGAGCAGCAGGTCGAGGAAGGCGTCCGCCCGCGCCTGCTCGATCGACCGGGCCGGGTCGGCACGCACGTACTCGTGGGCCAGCTCATCGACGGCGCCCCAGGCCTGCATCGAGTCCCCCGCCGGCAGCGACGCCTTCCACCACGTCGTGCCCGGGTCGAGTCCCGGCTCCACCCGCACGAAGCGGTCACGCAGACCGTGCTCCGCCCGACGATGAACGGCGTCCGGGTCGATCGCCATGGCGGCACGCTCGCACTGGCGTCGCAGCCGGGCGGGCGTCAGCGACTCCACCCCGGTCTCCATCACGACGGCATCGAAGGCCGGGCGAGCATCAACCGCGACAAGTCCCGCTCGGTCCGCCACGACGCCCGTCTGCCGCTGGGTGAGCCGCCCGCCGAGTGCGGCTGCCAAGGTGCGTGGGAGGTCCTCGACGAGGCAGAGCGCGTCGGCGACCCGCGACTCGGCGCCGCGCGGCGTCGAGCACAGGACGGGCGCGACGCTGGAGGCCACGATCTTCACCGACGAGGGCCGCCACTCCGAGCCGTCACCCCATTCACCGTCCAGATCGGCGAAGTCGAGCTCCTCGCGTCGAACGCAGGCCGCGAGCGCGAGGTCCTGAACGGCGCCGAGGACGTTCATCGCGCGCTGCGCGACAGCAAGGACCGCCTCGGCGCTCGCCGTGTCGAGACTGCGCAGGCGCTCTGGCACCACACGTGCCACGACTACCGCCTGGGCCACCGGTGGCAGCGCGTCGAAGACGTCAGCGGGGATCTGTGTCAGGAACGACAGCACGCCACCCGCAGCGACCTCGATGCTCTCTCCGGCGCTCCCCATCTCCATGTTCGAACACTAGTACGATCCACCGACAGTGCTCCTCGAGTCGGTTCAGTCGACGAAGCACGCTCTACCGCCGCGGGCTCAGGCGCTCGTCGACCCATCTTGCGTCTCGAGCACGGCGATGCACTCGACGTGGTGGGTCATCGGGAAGGCGTCCCAGGCCTCGAGCGAGACGAGGCCGTAGCCGTGGGTCACAGCCGCCTTGACGTCGCGGGCCAGGGCTGCGGGGTCGCACGCGACGTAGACGACGCGTCGGGGCCCCATCCCGGCCACCAGGGCCATGACGTCCTTGCCGGCACCCGTCCGGGGCGGGTCGAGCACCACGAGGTCTGCCGTGACGCCCTGTCCGACGAGCGACCGCAGCTCACGGTCGACACGGTTGGCGCGCCACTCGACGTTCTCGAGGTGCTCGGTGTTGGACTCGCCGTTCTCGACCGCTCGGCGATCACCCTCGACGCCGAGGACGAATCCGTCCGGCGCGACGAGCTCGCCGAGCCGCATCGTGAAGAGACCCGAGCCCGCGAAGAGGTCGAGGACGCGGTCCCCCGGCTCCGCCCCGAGCAGCGTCGACACCCGTGACAGGAACGTCGTGGCCGCGCCCGGGTGCACCTGCCAGAAGCCCCGGGCCGAGACGACGTACTCGCCCTCCCAGTCCCCGTCGCGGGCCAGCTCGCCGACGAGGCCTCCGCCGCCACCACTCCCACCCTCGGGCGCAGGCAGCGGCACGAGCACCGGCTCGTCGGGGTGCACGGCATCGATGACGTCGACCGACTCGACGTCCGGCCACTCGGTGTCGAGCACGCCGGAGTCGATGACCGCCCGCGTGGCGATGAGGCAGTCCTCGACGGGAACGATGTCGCTCGACCGGTGTCCGCGCAGACCCGCTCGGCCGGCACCGTCGACGGCGAACTCGACCCGGGTGCGCCAGCGCAGCCCTTCCTCGTCGCCCGGCACCGGCTGGACGACGACATCGACGTCGAGGCCGGCAACGCGCGCGAACTGTTCCCGCACGACGGCACCCTTGAGCGCCCGCTGGGTGTCGAGGGACGCGTGCTGGAAGTCGCAGCCACCACAGAGGCCCGGGGCGGCATACGGGCACGGTGCGGTCACACGACCAGGCGCGGCCTCGAGCACCTCGACGGCGTCGGCGCGCACGAAGCTGTCACCGACGCGGCCCTCGGTGACGCGTGCGACGACGCGCTCACCGGGCAGCGTGTGGCGCACGAAGACGACCTGACCCTCGTGACGGGCCACGCAGTGGCCGCCGTGGGCGACGGGTCCGACCTCGACGGTCCACTCCCTCCCGACGAGAGACTCGCCACCGGCGGCCCGCTCGCGGTTCTGGCGACCGCTCACAGCGCTCCACCGCGCACCGAGCCGCTGATCGGGGGCTCGTCGATCCAGTCGCGCTCGGCGCCCTCGGAGGACTGCAGCTGCCACGGGACGCTGACGACCATGACACCTGGTGTGAAGAGCAGCCGGGCCTTGAGGCGCAACGCGCTCTGGTTGTGCAGCACCTGCTCCCACCACTTCCCGAGGACGTACTCCGGCAGGTAGACCGTGACGATGTCGCGCGGGTTGCCGCTGCGGATCGACCGGACGTAGTCGAGGATCGGCTTGGTGATCTGGCGGTACGGCGAGGACAGCACCTTGAGCGGCACCGGGATCTCGCGCTTGTCCCACTCGTCGAGCAGCGCCTGCGTCTCGTCGGGGTCGACGTCGACCGTCACGGCCTCGAGGTAGGACGGCCGGCTCGCCCGGGCGTAGGCCAGCGCGCGCATCGTCGGCTTGTGCACCTTGGAGATGCAGACGATGGCGTGCACGTGGCTCGGTAGCATCGGCCGCTCGACGTCCCAGTCGATGGCCAGCTCGTCGCGCACCCGGTTGTAGTGCTTCTTGATCCCGAGCATGAGGACGAAGAGGACGACCATCGCGAGGATGGCGTACTTCGCCCCGGCCTGGAACTTCGTCAGGAGCACGACGATGAGCACCGTCGCCGACATCGCCGCGCCGACGGCGTTGATGACGCGCGAGCGCTGCATCCGGGCCCGCTCCTTGGGGTTGCGCTCGAGCCTGAGGTGGCGCGTCCAGTGCCGGACCATGCCCACCTGCGAGGTGGTGAACGAGACGAACACCCCGACGATGTAGAGCTGGATGAGAGCCGTGACCTCGGCCTTGAAGACGATGACGAGGACGATGGCCGCACCGGCGAGGATGAGGATGCCGTTGCTGAAGGCCAGCCGGTCGCCGCGGGTGTGCATCTGGCGGGGCAGGTAGCCGTCGCGGGCGAGGATCGAGCCGAGCACCGGGAAGCCGTTGAACGCTGTGTTCGCCGCGAGGACGAGGATCAGGCCGGTGACGATCGAGACGAAGACGACACCGATCGGGAAGTTCGCGAACACCGACTCGGCGAGCTGGCCGATCGCGGTGTGCTGGATGTACGAGTCGCCGACAGGCTGCCCGTCGCGCAGCAGCTGGGCGCCCGGGTTGTCGGCGATCTTGACGCCGGTCCACTGGCTCAGCGCGATGATCGAGCCGAGCATCACGACCGACAGCGTGCCCATGAGCAGCAGGGTCGTGGCGGCGTTGGCGCTCTTGGGCTTCTTGAAGGCGGGCACACCGTTGCTGATCGCCTCGACGCCGGTCAGGGCCGCACACCCGGACGAGAAGGCGCGGAGCAGGAGGAACGCCGCGGCCAGACCGGTGAGACCCTGCCCCTCCTCGGGCTTCAGGGTCAGGCCGGCGCTCTCGGCCGGGGTCAGGGAGCCCGTGAAGTGCTGGATGAAGCCGTAGATGCCCATGCCGATGATGGCGAGCATGAAGGCGTAGACCGGCACGGCGAAGGCCTTGCCCGACTCGCGCACCCCGCGCAGGTTCATCGCCGTGAGGAAGGCGATGAGAGCCACCGCGACGATGACCTCGTGCCCGCGCACGAACCCGAGCACCGTGGCGGCGTTCTGCACACCCGACGAGATCGACACGGCGACGGTGAGGACGTAGTCGACGAGAAGGGCGCTGGCGACGGTGAGGCCGGCCCGTGGGCCGAGGTTGACGGTCGCGACCTCGTAGTCGCCGCCACCCGAGGGGTAGGCGTGCACGTTCTGGCGGTACGACGCCACCACGACGACCATGACGAGGACGACCGCGACGGTGACCTGCCAGCTGTGCGTCGCGACGAAGGCGCCGCCCGCCAGACCGAGCATGAGCAGGATCTCGTCGGGCGCGTAGGCCACGGACGAGAGTGCGTCGCTCGCGAAGATGGGCAGCGCGAGGCGCTTGGGCAGCAAGGTCTCCCCGAGCTTGTCGCTGCGCATCGCGCGACCGAGGAGGAGGCGCTTGAACAGCGAACCGGTACCGGGCACGACGCAACTGTATGACGGATCAGCTCCCCGCACTGACCCACTCGGGACGTCGTGGACACGACCCCGAGAACGTATGCCGTCCCGACCGTTTCGCTCCCCGGTCCAGCCCGCGCGGCCTGCAGACTGGGCGACGGCGTCACGGTGTAGCGTCGCGTCCGTGCACTTCGTCATCATGGGATGCGGCCGCGTCGGGTCGACCCTCGCCCGCACCCTGGGCCGCAACGGCCACGACGTCGCCATCATCGACGCGGACGCCTCCGCGTTCCGCCGGCTGGGCACCTCCTTCGAGGGCCAGACGGTCACGGGCATCGGTTTCGACCGCGACACCCTCATCGCCGCCGGCATCCGCGAGGCCTATGCGTTCGCGGCCGTCAGCAGCGGTGACAACTCCAACATCCTCGCCGCCCGGGTGGCGCGCGAGACATTCGGCGTCGAGCACGTCGCCGCCCGCATCTACGACCCGCAGCGCGCCATGGTCTACCAGCGCCTCGGCATCCCGACCGTCGCGACGGTGCGCTGGACCGCCGACCAGATGATCCAGCGGCTGCTGCCGCAGGGCGCCGTGCCCGAGCTGACCGACCCGAGCGGCAAGATCGTCATCGCCGAGGTCCCCCTCGCCGAGGGTTGGGTCGGCCGGCACCTCACCGACCTCGAGGAGCAGACCGGCGCCCGCGTCGCCTACGTCACCCGGCTCGGCGAGGGCACGCTCCCCCGGCCCGACATGGTCGTCCAGCAGGGCGACCTCGTGCACCTCACCGTCCCGCGCGACGACCTCGCTCGCGTCGAGCGGCTCTGCGACCAGGCCCCGGCCGCCCACTGACCGGCACAGGAGAAAACAACCCCATGCGCGTCGTCATCGCCGGAGCCGGAAGCGTCGGCCGCTCCATCGCCCGTGAGCTGCTCGGCAACGGGCACCAGGTGCTGCTCATCGACAAGGACGCCGACGACGTCCAGGCCTCGCGCGTGCCCGAGGCGTCGTGGCTGCTGGCCGACGCCTGCGAGCTCGCCGCCCTCGAGGAGGCCCGGCTCGAGGAGTCCGACGTCTGCGTCGCCGCCACCGGTGACGACAAGGCCAACCTCGTGCTCTCGCTGCTCGCCAAGACCGAGTTCGGCGTCCCGCGCACCGTCGCGCGCGTCAACAACCCCAAGAACGAGTGGATGTTCGACGAGTCGTGGGGCGTCGACGTCGCGGTGTCGACCCCACGCCTGATGACGGCGCTCATCGAGGAGGCCGTGAGCATCGGCGACCTCGTGCGCATCTTCGAGTTCCAGCAGGGCCGGGCCTCGATGGTCGAGATCACCCTGCCCGAGGGCAGCCCCTTCGCTGGGCGCCGCGTCGGTGACGTCGACTGGCCCACCGACACCGTGCTCGTCGCGATCATCCGCGAGGAGCGCCCGCTCGCTCCCACGCCCGACGACGCGATCGAGGCCGGCGACGAGCTGCTCTTCATCACGACGACGGAGCAGGAGGACCGCCTCCAGGACCTCGTCGCCCCGGGCGAGCGGCACCACACGAGCCTCGAGGACTGATCCCGAGGTCGCCGGCGTCGAGCGTCAGGCGAGCCGCGAGGGGTCGATCGGGGTGCGCCCGCGGAGCAGGATTGCACCCATCGCCGTGATGGCGAGCAGGTAGGCCGGCCAGCCGAGGACCACCTTGGCCACCCCGAGCGCGGCCACCTGCTCGGCGAGGTAGAGCGGCACCATGATCGAGAGCCGCACGACGTTGAGGGCGATGAGCACCCAGGCGAGTCGTGCCGCGACCGTGACGATGCCGGAGTGGCGACGCCACCACGTCGGGTTCTCGGCGAACGCCTCGGGCTCGGCGACGCCGACGACGAAGCCGAAGAGCGGCCACCGCGTCAGGTTCGTCACGAGCAGCAGGACGAGCAGCGCGGCGTTCTGGAGCATGCCCGGCAGGAAGGCGTCCTCCGCCCGACCCGACCGCAGCGCGAAGAAGGCCGAGATCCCCACGCCCGCGGCGGCATACGCGATGAAGCGGGGGTCCTGTCGCTGCACGAGACGCACGAGCAGGAGGACGGCCACGAGGACACCGGCGACCACGAGGGAGGTGCGGAGGTTCTCGGTGCGTGCCCACACGAGGGCGAACGCCAGGGTCGGGACGGCCGACTCGACGGCGCCGCGCCACCCGCCGATGGCGTCGGACAGCTTGTCGCGGAGCAGCTCCTCGACCGTGTCGTAGCGGCGCAGGTCGGCCTCGGAGCGGACGACCGCGTCGCCCTCCCCGGCGCGTTCTCCGCCCGGGCCGACGGCCCGGCCGTCGGCGTCAGCCATGTGCCTGCCCTGCCCGGCCGATGAGCTCGTACGCCGGGTTGAACATCGTCTTGACCTTCCGGCGGGTGGTGATGCGACCCGTGGCCTGGATCTTGACACCGGGGATGATGCCGGCGATGCGCCGACGGCCGAGCCACACGAGGTGCAGCGACTCGGTGCCGTCCCAGACCTCGACGTCGAGCGCGGGCGTCTCCTCGCGCGGGCGCAGCGTCACGGAACGCACCTCGCCGCACACGGTGACCGTGATCCGCTGGGGTGCGTCGCCGATGTGCACGACGCCGTCGAGGTCCGAGGACTCACGGCGCAGCTCGGCCGCCTCGATCTCGTGCGACGAGCGCGTGAGGCGGTCGGTGAGCCGACGCAGGGCGCCGGGCTGGCCCGTGGTCACGGGTGCGTCCGGCTGGGACGCGGTGCGGGACACGGGCCGGCCATCAACGGACCTCGGTGATCTCGGGTCCGCGCTCGAACGGGTTGAGGTCGGGGCCGCCCTCGACAGCGCCCTCCTCGGCCTGGACGGCGCCGTCGGCGTCGGGCAGGCGCAGGGGCAGCAGCTCGCGGGGAGGCATGGCCTCCTCGCCGCGGTCGATGACCGTCGTCCGGATCACGTCGTGCACGGCCTCGGCGGCGGCCGGCTCGATCGCGGCGCGGCCGGAGACCACGGCTCGGAGGAACCAGCGGGGGCCGTCGACGCCGACGAAACGGGCCGGCATGAAGACGGTGCGGCCGTCGGGTCCGGCCTGCGGCATGCGGGTCAGGAGCTCCTCGCCGAACTCGCCGGTGAGCACCTCGGCGGTGCCGCCGGCATCGACGATGCTCGCGGCGATCTCGTTGCGGATGTCGATCCAGACACCCTCGGTGCGCGGGGCCGCGAAGGCCTGCAGCTGCACCGCCGACTCGCCGATGACGGCCGTCACGCCCGTGATCTGCTGCTCCTGCTCGTTGACCTCGAGGCGCAGCTCCATGCCCTGCTGTCCACGCAGCCAGATGGCGCCGAGGTTGAGGTAGTCGGAGTCGTCCTCGACCTCGCTGCGGTCGAGCGGTCGGGACGTGGCCGAGGCGGCGGTGTCACCGTCCGCGTCGCCGTAGAGCGCGCCGTCATCGGCGAGCTCGTCCTGCTCGAGGTCGTCGGCACGGTCCACGGCATCGGTGTCCGGGCGGTCCTTCGACTTGCCCCGGCTGAAGAGTCCCACGTCATTCCGTCCTTTGAGTCCTGCTGCACGGTGGGCACGATGCCCGCCCGCGGTCGTCGGCGCTGACGCAGCGCCCGGCGAACCGTATCCGATGATCACGCCCGGGTGGGCGTCTCCCCCGGTGTCGGCGAGGCGGCGCCGCCGGTGGCGAACCCACCGGTGGATCCGTGTCCAGTGTCCCCCCGACTGGTCTCGTCGAGCGAATCCACCTCGACGAAGTGCACGCGCTCGACCCGCTGGACGACCAGCTGGGCGATGCGGTCACCGCGCCGCACCGTGAACGTCTCGCGCGGGTCGAGGTTGACGAGGTTGACGAGGATCTCGCCCCGGTACCCCTCGTCGACCGTTCCGGGGGCGTTGACGATGGAGATGCCGTGGCGCGCGGCGAGGCCGGAGCGCGGGTGCACGAAGCCCGCGTGGCCGGCCGGCAGGGCGAGGGCGACGCCGGTCGGGACGAGGACGCGCTCCCCCGGCTCGATGGTCACGTCGACGCGCGAGCAGAGGTCGGCACCGGCGTCACCGGGGTGCGCATAGCGGGGCAGCGCCAGGTCGGGGTCGAGCCTCCGGACCGGGACAGCACAAGGGTCGGTCACGAGGACCGACCCTACTTGCTCCTGGCCGTGCTGCTGCCCGGTCTGGAATGCGCTCAGGCGGCGCACTCCGTGCAGATCATCATGCCGTTGCTCTCCTTGGCGAGCTGGCTGCGGTGGTGGACGAGGAAACAACGCCCACAGGTGAACTCGTCGGCCTGCTTGGGCAGGACGCGCACCGACAGCTCCTCACCGGAGAGGTCGGCGCCCGGGAGCTCGAAGCCCTCGGCCTGCTCGGTCTCGTCGACGTCCACGCTGGACGACGTCTTGTCGACCCGACGGGACTTCAGCTCCTCGATGGAGTCTTCGCTCAGATCGTCGTCAGTCTTGCGTGGCGCGTCGTAATCGGTTGCCATCTCGTTGTCTCACTTCTACTCGTCTGCGCCTTGCGGTCTGTGACGCGGAGAACGCTCGTGGGCCCGTGCTTGTTCCCGGAGAACCCGTGCGATCAACGACGTTGTTAACAGCGACGAAACATGTCCGCGTGCGCGTATGGTGCCCGATCGCCACCGCGTTGTCACGTTGTCCGAGCCAAGGCCTGAGACGCGGGCCCTCCCGCACCACTCACGCCTACCCTTTTCGGACGAACAGTTCACCTGGGCTTTGCCATTCGCCGACCATCGCGGGTGCACATTGGTGGTCCTACGGCGCGGTAGGGTCTCCGGACTCGACCGATCGACAACCCAGGCCCGGAGGTGGCACCCATGACCGAGTTCGTCGACCAGATCAGGCAACGTGTCAACGACGCGCTGGGCGACCTCGCCGAGGCGCGACAGGCGGGTGACGACTACCGCGTGCAGGTGCACACCGGCGAGCTGGAGTCGTTCGCCCGTCTCGCCACGGAGAACGGCATCCGCGTCCCCGAGCTCGAGCCGTTCCAGGCGGCCTGAGCGGCGTCCCAGCGACACACCTCGACACCAGCGGGCGTATGCCGTCCGCTCCTCCAGGACGACAGACGCCCCACCCGGCACGGCCGGGTGGGGCGTCGTCGTGTGTCCTGGGCGCCCGCGCGTGACGGTCAGCCTGCTGCGTCCACCGGCGCGACGAAGAGGGCGCGGACCTGCTCGACGAGGGCGGGCCCCGCGGCGACGGTGAGGGCGGTGCCGGGCGCCGACCCGGGCTCCTCTCCCGCGCCGACGACGACGCCCCCGGCCTCCTCGACGACGAGCCAGCCCGCCGCGAGGTCCCAGGCGTTGAGCCCGGTCTCGGCGTAGACGTCCACGGACCCCTCGGCCACCCGCACGAGGTCGAGAGCAGCGCTGCCGATGCGTCGGATGTCGCGGACGAGGGGCAGGACCCGCCGGAGCACCTCGGCCTGCCGGGCGCGCACCTCGGGGGCGTAGCCGAAGCCGGTCGCGAGCAGGGTGCGGGCGAGGCGGTCCTCGGCCGAGACGGACAGACGCTCCGGAGCCACGGACTCGGTCGGGTCCTCGGGGCTCGTCCAGGCGCCGGTGCCCCGGCCGGCGTGGTGCACGAGGCTGCGGCAGGGGTCGGCGACGGCGCCCGCGACAGGGGTCCACCCACCCTGGGAGTGGGCGTCCCCGACGACGACGGCCACGGACACGGCATACGCAGGGATCTCGTAGAGGTAGTTGACGGTGCCGTCGATGGGATCGAGGACCCACGTCAGACCGGACGTCCCGGTGACGTCGGCACCCTCCTCGCCGAGGATGCCGTCGTCGGGGCGGGCGGCCTGGATGAGCCGGTGGAGCAGCTCCTCGGAGCGTCGGTCCATGACGGTCACGACGTCGGTCTCGGTCGACTTCGTCGCGGCGACACCCATCCGGGGCGGGCGCTCGTCTCGGATGAAGCGCGAGGCCTCGACGGCGACCTCGACGCAGAGCCGCTCGAGCTCCTCGACCGTGACTCCGTCGGGCAGCGCGGGAACGGGGCGTGCGGTGGTCATCGCGGCGCCCTCAGTCGCTGCCGCACAGGGCCGGACGGGCCTGGCGCAGGTTGGGGCAGCACCCGGGCGCGCACACCGACGGCATCCGACCCTCGAACTGCGGGACGTCCTCGCCGCGGGCCTCCGCCGCGCGTTCGAGCAGGGCGTCGACGAGATCGCGCACGAAGACGGAGTCGGTGCCGACCGTCGGGACGCGCACGTGGGTGAGGCCGAGCTCGTCCGCCGTCTCCTGCGCCTCGGTGTCGAGGTCGTAGACGACCTCCATGTGGTCGCTGACGAAGCCGATCGGGGCCGTGACGACCGTGCGGACGCCGGCGGCCGCGAGCTCGCGCATCCGGTCGTTGACGTCGGGCTCGAGCCACGGCTGGGTCGGCGGACCCGAGCGCGAGCAGAAGACGAGCTCGCCCGTCAGGTCGCGGCCGAGGACCCGGTTGACCTCCTCGGTCAGCTGCGACGCGAGCGCCAGGTGCTGGCGCTGGTAGAGGTTGCCCTCGCCGTCGCCCGGTCCGGACGTGTCGTCCATGGCATCGGGGATCGAGTGCGTGACGAAGAGCAGCGCGATCTCCGCGTCCGGCGCGCCGTCGAGCGTCCGCAGCGACCGGACGAGCTCGCCTGCGTTGGCGGCCGCGAACCCGGGACGCCGGGCGTACTGCGACACCTTGTCGATCTGCAGCTCGACACCGTCCTCGGCCACCGTGGCCGCGGCGTCCGCGAGGTTCTCGCGGTACTGGCGACAGGAGGAGTAGCACGAGTAGGCACTCGTCGTCAGGGCGACGACACGGCGGTGGCCGGCCGCGTGGCTCTCGCGCAGGGCGTCGTCGATGAAGGGCTCGCTGTTGCGGTTGCCCCAGACGATCGGCGTGCTGATGTCGCGCGCGTCGAGCTCGGCGCGCAGGGCCGCGATGAGCGCCCGGTTCTGGTCGTTGATGGGGCTGCGGCCCCCGAAGTGATGGTAGTGCTCACCGACGGCCTCGAGACGCTCGTCGGGGATGCCCCGTCCGGCCGTGACCCGCCGCAGGAAGGGCATGACCTCGTCGGGCGCCTCGGGACCACCGAAGCCGAGGAGGATCACGGCGTCGTACGGTTCGAGCGGCGAGGGCTGGGGCTCGTCGGGCGTCGGTGCTGCGTCAGGTGTCATGTCTCCGCCATCGGTGGGTGAAAGGGTGCGTGGGACGGGTCGGCTGTGGTGCGCCGTCGTCAGGTCGGGTTGGAGCGCAACGGGGTCGGGGCGTTGAGGTCGAGGCGGACGGCGAGGATCCGGAGGGCGAAGACCAGACCCGCGGCGGTCCAGAGCACCCAGTCCTGGAGCGAGCCGAGCTGGGCGGCGACAACGACGAGGATGGACCCGAGCATGGCCGGGACGGCATACAGCTCGCGGCGCAGGACCTCGGGCACCTGGCCCGCCAGCAGGTCGCGCACGACCCCGCCCCCGACCGCCGTGATGACGCCGACGAGGACGGCCGCGATCGGCGACACCCCGAGCGTCGTCACGGCCTTGAGACTGCCCGCGACCGCGAAGGCCCCGAGGCCGGCGGCGTCGAGGACCCGGACGAACCGGGTGATGCGCTCGACGCCCGGGTGGAAGAGGAACGTGACGAGACCGCCGAGCGCCGCGGCGGTCAGCAGCCGCCAGTCGCTGATGCCGACCGGCGGGATGTCGCCGATGAGCAGGTCGCGCAGGATGCCGCCGCCGAGGGCCGCGGCACAGGCCAGCACGAGCACCCCGAAGAGGTCGAAACGCTTCTTGACGGCCACGAGGCCGCCGGAGAGCGCGAAGACGAACACGCCGACGAGGTCGAGGGCGAGCTGCGCGGACGCGAAAGAGGTAGGCATGCCAGAGCAAACGGTACCCGTGCGGCGTGGTCGCTTTGGTGGGCACCCGGCCCGGTGGCATGCTCGACAGCACGGCGCACGGCCGGCCCCTCGGGACGCGACATCACGTCGCGCGACGCGAGCCACCGGGCACCTTCACGGCAGGACCACGCAGACTCGGTACCGGGAGACCCACCCATGCAGCACCTCAGGCTCGTCGGCGTCCACGAGGACGGATTGCACCTGCTGCTGGCCGACGACGAGGGCCACCGCTTCTCCGTCCCCCTCGACGACTCGCTCCGTGCCGCGGTGCGGCGCGACCGACCGCGGCTCGGCCAGCTCCAGATCGAGATCTCGGGAGGCCTGCGGCCCAAGGACGTCCAGGCGATGATCCGGGCCGGCCTGACCGCCGAGGAGGTCGCCGAGCGCGCCGGCTGGCCCGTCGAGAAGGTGCACCGCTACGAGGGGCCGATCCTCGCCGAGCGCGAGCACGTGGCCGGCCTCGCCCGCCAGGTCCGGCTGCGCCCGCGCGGCGGCTCCCACGGTGCAGCACCCACCCTCGACGCGCGCGTCACCGAGCGTCTGCGCACCCGCGAGATCGACTCCGTCACGGCACGCTGGGACTCCCGTCGCACCGACAAGGGCGCCTGGACCGTCCTGCTGCTCTTCACCGCCGGTGGTCGCGAGCGCGAGGCCGCCTGGCAGTACGACCCACTCGCCCGCACCGTCTCGGCCGTCGACGACGAGGCCCGCTGGCTGAGCGAGGACGAGGACCAGCAGGTTCCCGGCCCGATCCCGGCCCCGCACCTCAGCGCCTCGAACCGTCCGAGCCGCGTCTACGACGTCGAGGCCGAGGGTGGGGTCGGCGCCTCCACGATGCGCCGCCGCGTGGGCGAGACCGTCGACCTCATGGCGGCCATGCGCGAGCGCAGCGCCCAGCGCGGCCGTCGTCGCCGTCCCAAGTCCACCGAGGTCCCCGGTCTCGACGAGGCGCCCGAGGAGGCCCTGCCGCTGGAAGAGCTCGCCGGCGACCCCCGCGACGAGCTGCCTCCCCCGGCGCACACGCACCCGGAGGACGACCCCGAGGTCGTCAAGACCGGATCCGTCGAGCAGCGCGTCGGGGTCGACGCCGCCCGCCGCAAGGCACGCCGTACCGAGCCGACCCAGCCGGTGCGGCAGGCGCCCGAGCCGACGACCGACCAGGACGCGGACCCGGCGCCGGGCGAGCCCGGGCCCGTCGGCGCCCACGAGCCCGAGCGCCCGCCCGCCTCCGAGCCCGAGTCGGATGCCGAGCAGCACGGCACCCACGAGATAGGCCTCGCCGACGTCGAGGCGGACGCCGCGGATGCCGTCGTGGACGAGACGCCGTCCGAGCCCGTCCCCGTCGAGCAGCCGCTGCGTCCGGCCATGCGCCGCCGCGAGGACGCCCGACGGCTGTCACGTGTCCCCACCGCGCAGTCCGAGCCGTCCCTTGACGCCGACGACGGCGACGAGTCCGCCGAGCCCGACGAGCCCGACGAGCCCGAGGACGACGGCTACGACGTCGTCGAGCAGAGGGCCGCGGCCCCGGCGGCCAAGCCCGTCCCCCGACCCGCTCCTCCGGCGCGCAAGTCGGGACGGCCCAGCGTGCCGAGCTGGGACGACATCATGTTCGGCCGCAAGAACGACTGACGGCGCCGCGCCTCACACGCCAGTCGCGCCCGATGAGCTCGGGGCCGCTGCACCCGGGTGAGCGGCCCTCGGGAGCCCGCAGGACGGCATACGCCATCGGTGGGCGAGGGACTCCGCTAGTCGGCCTGGGTGATCGGCAGCGGTGGCAGCGGGCACACGTCGAGGTCGAAGGGCAGCACCTCGGGCGAGATCGCGGCGGCCCGCGCGGCGTGCGAGGTCATCCGTCGCATGTAGTGCCGCCGGCAGAGCACCTCGTACTCGACGAGACCGGTCGTGCCCGGCTTCGTGTCGCCGACGACGACCTGCTCCCCCTCGACGACCATGACGCCGTCCATGACTCGGGCATTCGTCGTCGCCCGACGGCCGCACCAGCACAGCGCCTCGACCTGGAGCACCTGCACCTTGTCGGCGAGCTCGATGAGCCGCTTGCTGCCCGGGAAGAGCTCGGTGCGGAAGTCGGCGGTGATGCCGAAGGCGAAGACGTCGACGTCCATCTCGTCGACGATCCGCGCCAGCTGCTCCACCTGGTCGCTGGTGTAGAACTGGGCCTCGTCGCAGATGAGGTAGTCGATGCGGGTGCCCGCCGTGGCCCGGTCGACGATCGCCTCCCAGAAGTCGAGGTCGTCGCGGACCTCGAGCGCCCCGGTCGAGAGACCGAGCCGCGAGCTGAGGACGTTGGTGCCGGCGCGGTCCATCTTGGTGAAGATGAGACCGACGCGACCCCGTGCGCCGTGGTTGTGGTCCATCTGGAGGGCGAGGGTCGACTTGCCACAGTCCATGGTCCCGGAGAAGAAGACGAGCTCAGCCACGAGGCACCACCCTAGGCGCCGCGGCGGGGTGGCACCACGACCACCGGCACGGCGAGTTCCGCGTCGCTCGTCGAGCCGTGCAGCCCGAGCAGCGCGACCACCTCGCGGCGCATGAGCCCCGAGTGGACGACGGCGAAGGACCCCTCGGTGACGACGAGCAGGTCGCCGATGCGGCCCTCGACCCCCGCTCGCACCGGGCCGAACCACCCCTCGTCGACGGCGCGCTCACGGGTGAGGATCCGGGCACGGTCACCGAGACGGGCTGCCCACGCCTCCTCGACGTCGGCGGCGGCGGCGGGCTCCGCGTAGAGCTGGAGGTTGCGCGGCTCGCCGCCGAGATGGCGCACGCCTGCCATGAGACCGGGCTCGTGCACGAGGTCGATCCGGTCGTGGAAGGGCACGTCGACCATGCCGTGGTCGGCCGTGACGACGATCGAGGTGTCGTCCGGCACGCGAGCAGCGAGCTGTCGCAGCGCGGCGTCGACCGACTCGACCTCGTCGCCCCACTGCCACGACTGGCAGCCGTGGACGTGGCCGATCTTGTCGACGTCGCCCCAGTAGAGGTAGACGAGGGCTCGTGGCGTGGCCCGCACGGCTGACGCGGCGGCCGACACACGGTCGTCGAGCGTGCGTCCGGCGCGGAAGCGCCCGCCGCGCAGCGCGGCGGTGGTCAGGCCCGACCCGTCGAAGTAGTGCGGACCCACCATCGTCACCGAGACGCCGGCGTTCTCGGCAGCCTCGAAGACGGTCTCGTTCGGCTGCCAGGCGCGCGGGTCGGGACCGTCCTCCCAGGACAGCTCGTTGAGCAACCGGTCGGTGGCCGGATCGAGCACCTGCATGCCGACGAGCCCGTGCGAGCCAGGAGGAAGGCCGGTGCCGAAGGTCCCCATCGAGGTCGCGGTCGTCGTCGGGAAGCCGCACGGCACCCGGTGGGCGGTGCCCAGATGGCTGCGCAGGAAGGGTGCGTGGCCGCTGCGCTGTCGCAGCAGGTCGTGACCGAGCCCGTCGACGAGCACGACGACGGTGCGCGGGACGGTGGGTAGGTCGAAGACGTCGCGGCCGGCATACGCGGGCACCCCGAGTCGGTCGGCGACCGACGGGAGCACGGAGGCCAGGGTGCCCGCCGACCAGTCGGTCGGCGTCGGCGCGTGGGCGGTCACGTCGTCGGCCACGGTGCGCTGGTCAGCGGGCCGTGCCGCCACCGATGCTCGCGGAGAGCACCCGGGCGAAGCTCATGGCCCGACCCACGGCGTCCTCACCGTCGGCGGCCGAGCTGATGCGCAGCGAGATGTCGTCGGAGGCGATGGTGCCCTCGAAGCCGTGGTCGGCCGTGCAGTCGGGGTCGCCGCAGGCGGCAGGGATCATGTCGAGCCGGCTCACCGCTCCCCACCCGAGCGTCAGCGTGAGGTCACGGCCGTGCGTGCCCGGCGCGAAGGTGTCGGGCTGCGCCACGACGTGGGTCAGCATGACGCCCCGGACAGCGGCGAGTGGCACCGTCTCGGTCGTGGCGGTCGCCATGAGCTTGTCCTCGGACTCGGCGTGGTCGTCGGCATGGGCGATGACGAGCCGCTGCGGGGTGACGACGAGCACGGTCACGTGACGGCGCACCGTCTCGTGGTCGAAGGTCGTCTCCTGGTGCACGAGGTGCGAGACGACCTCGTCGTCGGCGATCGCCGACTCGACGACGTCGCAGACGAGCGAGGGGTAGTAGCCGGCACGGGTGATCGCCTCGGTGAGGTCTTCGGGAAGGGCTCGGCCGGTGCCCGGGGTGACGCGTCGCATGCCCCCATCCTTGCACCAGCGCGGGCGTGACCTCTCCGGGCGGTCCACACCGTGCTGCGTCAGGTCATCCGGCGCCGGCCCGGGTCCTTGCGCACGAGCGCCGGTCGCACGACGACCTCGGCGCCGAGCACGTCGACCCCGCCGGTCCAGGCGTTGACGGGGTTGAGCTCGACCGAGGACAGCTCCGGGTGGTCGTCGGCGAGGACCGACAGCCGTGCGATGAGGTCGGCGAGCGCCGCCCGGTGCACCGGGGCGGCGCCGCGGTGGCCGCTGAGGAGCGGCGCCGCCTTGACGCTGTCGATGAGGTCGGTGACGTCGACGTCGGTGAGCGGCGGGATGCGGTGCGCGACGTCACCGAGCAGCTCGGTGGGCGGCCCGGCGACGGAGAAGCTGACGACCGGACCGAAGAGCGGGTCCTCGCTGGCGCGGATGACGCAGGACACGCCGGGCACGGCCATCCGCTGCACGACGAACCGGTCGGCCCCGAGCGGCCCGAGACGCTGGGTCAGCGACGTGTGCGCGTCGCGGACGGCCTCGGCGTCGACGAGGTCGCCACGCACCCCGACGAGGCCGGGCTGGTGACGCACGACGGGCGAGGTCGACTTGAGGATGACGGGGTAGGTCAGCTCGTCGGCGGCGGCCACCGCCGCGTCGACGCCCGCGACCTCCACGGCCGGCCAGACACGTATGCCGTAGGCGCCCAGCAGGTCTCGCGCCTCCTCGCGCGTCAGCGCGCGTCCGTCGGGGCTACCCGCGAGATAGCCCTCGAGGAGCGACTCCGCACGGAGCCGGTCGATGCCCACCGGGGCAACCTGGGTGCCGCGGTCGCGCTGGCGCCAGAGGGCATACCGCGTGACGGCGTTGAGGGCCCGGATGCCGTCCTCGGGCATCGAGTACGCCGGCACCGACCGCCGGATGCCGTGCTGCTCGTAGGAGAGACCGTCACCGACACCCCGCATGCCGAGGAACGTCGCGACACAAGGCTTCTCGTGGTCGGCGACGATGGTGCGGACCGCCATGTGCACCTCCTCGTCCTGGGTCACGAGGGGCGGGATGAAGGCGGCGACGACGCTGTCGACCTCGGGGTCGGCGAAGGCCGCGTCGAGCGCGGCGGCGAACTCCTCGGCCGAGGCCTGCGGCGGCAGCGAGACGGGGCCGTGCGTCACCCGCAGTCCCCAGCTGACGCACGCGCTCGCACTCAGCGCGCCGAGCGCGTCGGAGTTGCCGACGATGGCGACGCGGTCGCCCTTCGGGAGCGGCTGGTGGAGCGTCAGCTGGGCGACGTCGAAGAGCTGGTGGACGTTCTCGACGCGGATGACGCCGGCCTGGCGCAGCAGGGCGTCGAACGCCTGAGGGGGCACGTTGGTCACCCTGGTGCGGTGCCCGGGAGGGGCGGCGAAGCTCGATACCCCGGAGCTGACCACGACCACGGGCTTGGCCGCCGCGAGCGCTCGGGCGATGCGTGAGAACTTGCGTGGGTTGCCCATCGACTCGAGATAGAGGCCGACCGTGTCGGTCTCCTGGTCGTCGATCCAGTACTGCATGAGGTCGTTGCCCGAGACGTCGACGCGGTTGCCGGCCGACGCGAACACCGAGATGCCGAGGCCGCGGCGGGCCGCCGAGGCGAGCACCGCGACCCCGAGCGCACCGCTCTGGGCGAAGAGGCCGAGCCGACCCGAGTCCGGGATGACCGAGGCGAGGGTGGCGTTGAGGCGCACGGACGGGTCGTTGTTGATGAGGCCGAAGCTGTTGGGCCCGACGATGCGCATGCCGGCGCGGCGCACCCGACGACGGAGCTTCTCCTGCAGGCGGACTCCCTCCTCGCCCGCCTCGGCGAACCCGGCCGACAGGACGAGGAGCGCCTTGACCCCGGCCTTGCCGCAGTCCTTGACGACCTCGATGGCCTGCGCCGCCGGGACGACGACGATCGCCAGGTCGACGGGCTCGGGCACGTCGTGGATGCTCGGGTAGGCCGTGAGGCCCTGGATCCGGTCGGCCACCCGGTGGATCGGGTAGAGCTCGCCCCGGTAGCCGGCGGCGAGGATGTTGCGCATGACGAGGGCACCGATCGACTCCTCGCGCCGGCTCGCGCCGATGATCGCGACCCGCTCCGGGAAGAGGATCGTGTGCATGCTGCGGGACTCGGCGCGGTGCTCGCGCGAGAGCTGGACGGCCTTGCTCTGCTCGGTCGGCGAGATGTCGAAGGACACCTCGACGACGCCGTCCTCGATGTGGTGCGTGACCTCGTAGCCCGCCTCCTTGAAGACGGTGAGCATCTTGCGGTTCTGCGGCAGCACCTCGGCGACGAACCGGTTGATGCCCATCTCCTGGGCGATGGCGGCGAGGTGCTCGAGCATGACCGAGCCGATGCCCTTGCCCTGGTAGTGGTCCGAGATGTTGAAGGCGACCTCGGCCGACGTCGGGTCGATGCGGTCGTACCGGCCGATGCCGATGATCTCGCCGTCGAGCGTCGCGACGAGGGCGACCCGGTCGTGGTGGTCGACGTGCGTGAAGCGGTGGAGGTCGCGGGCGCTCAGCTCGCGCAGCGGGGCGAAGAAGCGCAGGTAGATCGACTCCTCCGACTGGAGGCTGTGGAAGTGGCGGATGCCGTCGGCGTCGTCGGGCGCGATCGGCCGCACGTGCGCCACGGTGCCGTCCCGGAGCACGACGTCCGCCTCCCACTCGACGGGGGCACCCGTGGCCTGCGCCGAGACCCGCTCGATCGCACCGGTGTCGTCGCTGAGCTCGCCACCCTCCATGCCCTCATCGTGTCACGTCGGGCTGCGCGGCCCCGGGAGATGGGAGTGTGGTCGCATGGAGTTCACCGACGTCGTCCGCTCCCGACGCATGGTCCGTCGCTACGACCCCGACCGGGAGGTCCCGCGCGAGGTCGTGGAGCGCTGCCTCGCCAACGCGGTGCGCTCCCCCAGTGCCGGGTTCAGCCAGGGCTGGGACTTCGTCGTGCTGACGACACCGCCCGAGCGGGACGCCTTCTGGGCGGCCACGACGGAGCCCGGCGCGGCGAGCGACCCCTGGCTCGACGGCATACGCGCCGCCCCGGTGCTCGTGCTGTGCCTCTCGCACAAGGACGCCTACCTCGACCGCTACGCGGCGCCCGACAAGGGCTGGACCGATCGGGACGAGGCGCGCTGGCCGGTGCCCTACTGGGACGTCGACACGGGCATGGCCTCGCTCCTCATCCTGCTCACCGCCACCGACGAGGGCCTCGGCAGCCTCTTCTTCGGGGTGCCGCCGGAACGCCACGGCGCCGTCCACGAGGCGTTCGGCATCCCCTCGACGCGCAGCATCGTGGGCGTCGTGTCGATCGGGTATGCCGTCCCGGGACCCAGGAGCCCGAGCCTCCGACGGCACCGGCGCACCGGTCGCGACGTGGCCCACTGGGGCCGTTTCGGCGTGGCAGGTGAGAACCCGTGATCACCCTGCGCGAAGATGGGGTGTTCACCCGCTAGCGGCAAGGAGCACCACCCGGCATGGCCCGTGGAAAGACCCCCCCGCCTCCACCGGAGGACTTCGAGGAGAAGATCGTCGGCATCGACGTCGAGGAGGAGATGCAGAACGCCTTCCTCGAGTACTCCTACAGCGTCATCTACAGCCGGGCGCTGCCCGACGCCCGGGACGGGCTCAAGCCCGTCCAGCGACGCATCCTCTACGGGGCCAACGAGCTCGGGCTGCGTCCCGACCGCGGCCACGTCAAGAGCCAGCGCGTCGTCGGCGAGGTGATGGGCAAGTACCACCCGCACGGCGACCAGGCGATCTACGACGCCCTCGTGCGCATGGCGCAGCCGTTCACCCTGCGCCTGCCCCTCGTCGACGGTCACGGCAACTTCGGCTCGCTCGACGACGGTCCGGCCGCGGCCCGCTACACCGAGGCGCGCATGGCCAATGCCGCGCTGCTCATGGTCGCGGGCCTCGACGAGGACACCGTCGACTTCGTCCCGAACTACGACGACACCCAGCTCCAGCCCGGGGTGATGCCCGCGGCGTACCCCAACCTCCTCGTCAACGGCGCGGCTGGCATCGCGGTCGGCATGGCCACGAACATGCCCCCGCACAACCTCGTCGAGGTCATCGGCGCCGCGCGGCACCTCATCGCCAACCCGACGTGCTCGCTCGAGGACCTCATGAAGTTCGTCCCGGGGCCCGACCTGCCCTGCGGCGGCAAGATCGTCGGCCTCGAGGGCATCCGCGACGCCTACCTCACCGGGCGTGGCAGCTTCCGCACCCGGGCGACGGCACGCATCGAGTCGATCACGCCGCGGCGCAAGGGCATCGTCGTCACCGAGCTGCCCTACCTCGTCGGACCAGAGAAGGTCATCGACAAGGTCAAGGACCTCGTCCAGGGCAAGAAGCTGCAGGGCATCGCCGACCTCAAGGACCTCTCGGACCGACAGCACGGCCTGCGCCTCGTCATCGAGATCAAGAACGGCTTCAACCCCGACGCCGTCCTCGAGCAGCTCTACAAGCTGACGCCGATGGAGGAGAACTTCGGCATCAACAACGTCGCGCTCGTCGAGGGCCAACCGCGCACCATGGGCCTCAAGGACCTCCTCAAGGTCTACGTCGACTTCCGCACCGACGTCGTGCGCCGACGCACCGCCCACCGCCTGGCCAAGCGCGAGGAGCGGCTGCACCTCGTCGAGGGACTGCTCATCGCCATCGTCGACATCGACGAGGTCATCCAGGTCATCCGCGGCTCCGACGACGCCGGCACCGCCCGCGCGCGGCTCATGGACGTCTTCGACCTCTCCGAGGCCCAGGCGACGTACATCCTCGACCTCCAGCTGCGCCGGCTCACCAAGTTCTCGCGCATCGAGCTCGAGAACGAGAAGACCGAGCTCGAGCGCGCCATCGAGGAGCTGCGCGCCCTGCTCGACAACGAGAAGCTGCTGCTCAAGCTCGTGTCGACCGAGCTCGCCGACGTCGCCAAGGCGCACGGCACCCCGCGTCGCACGGTGCTCCTCGAGAGCTCAGGTGCCAGCGCGACGGCGACGGCCGCCTCGCCGCTCGAGATCGCCGACGACCCGTGCTGGGTCCTGCTGAGCTCGACCGGCCTGCTGGCCCGCACCGGCACGGCCGAGCCCGTCACCGCCGAGGGCTCACGCTCGAAGCACGACGTCGTCGTCGGCGCCGTCCGCACGACCGCACGCGGCGAGTTCGGGCTCGTGACGAGCGCCGGCCGGATGGTGCGCCTCTCGGCGCTCGACCTGCCGACCCTGCCGCCGACCAACGGCTCCCCCACCCTGTCGGGCGGTGCGCCTCTCGCGGCGTACGTCGACCTCGGCAAGGGCGAGGAGCCGGTGACGATCGTGCCGATCGGTGCCGACGCACCGGTCTTCGCCGTCGGCACGGCGGCCGGTGTCGTCAAGCGGGTCACGTCCGAGGCACCCAAGAGCAACGACTGGGACGTCATCAGCCTCAAGGACGGCGACCGCGTCGTCGGAGCCGCGGTCGCCGACCGTGAGGACCTCGACCTCGTCTTCGTCACGACCGACGCACAGCTGCTGCGTTTTGCGGCGAAGTCCGTTCGCCCACAAGGCCGCTCGGCCGGCGGCATGGCGGGCATCAAGCTCGCCGCCGGCGCCCGAGTCGCCTTCTTCGGCGTCGCCGACCCCGCCCGCGAGGGTGTCGTCGTCACGTCGTCCGGCTCGTCGGGTGCGCTGCCCGGCACCGAGGGCGGGTCGCTCAAGGTGACGCCGTATGCCGAGTACCCCCCGAAGGGACGCGCGACCGGTGGCGTTCGCTGCCACCGCTTCCTCAAGGGTGAGGACACGCTCGTGCTCGCCTTCGCCGGCAACACCCCGGCCCGGGCCGCCGCCGCCAACGGCGTCGCCATCGAGCTGCCGCCCGCCGACGGTCGCCGCGACGGCTCGGGCGTCCCGACGGCCGCGGTCATCGCGCACGTCGCGGCCCCACCCGCCACCTCCCAGTCCACCGACGCGGAGTCGGGGGTCGCGGTCACGACGGATGCCCTCGGCGATGGCGACGCCCCGTCCGACGGCGGCGACGCGTGACCCCGCCTCCCGGCGGCAAGGCCGCCCGCCGCGCTGCGGCGGCCGCGGCTGCAGCCACGGCCGCCGCGTCCGCGGCGTCCGCAAAGGTGACGTCGGTCGTCGACGCGATCTCCGGATCGCCCGAGCACGCCGAACCCGAGCACGCCGAACCCGAGCACGCCGAACCCGAGCACGCCGAGCACCCCGCGACGACCGGATACGGCACCCCGGCCTCCGACGCGTGCTCGGTCCTCTGGGACCACGACGGCACGAGCGCCTACGGCACGGCGGCCACGGCGCGCTTCTTCGTCATCGTCGAGCAGCCCGGCCCGTGGGGCCGCGACGCGGCACGCGAGTCGCACCTCGACCGGGAGCTCGGCGCCGAGCTCGAGGGCCGCACGAGCCGGGCAGGTGGGCGCTTCATGCTCATCCGACGCCCGGGCGGGCATCCGGCCAACGACGGCCCCCGCCACGTGTTCGTCGCGCACGCCGGTGCGCGTCCCGAGGACGCCTGGCTGCTCGTCGCCGAGGTCGACCACGTCGGCGACCTGCTGGGACTCGACTGGGGCGCCCTCGCCCGCGGCAGCCGCGCCCTCGTGCAGGCCTCGCTCCTCGGCTCACGCCCCGCTGAGCCCACGCTGCTCGTGTGCACCAACGGTCGTCGCGACGTCTGCTGCGCCGTCCGAGGACGCCCGCTCGCCGCCCACGCCGCGCGGGTCGCCCCCGGCCGGGCGTGGGAGGTGTCGCACACCGGCGGTCACCGCTTCGCGCCGACTGCCGTCCTCCTGCCGTGGGGACAGACCTTCGCGCGCCTCGACGAGCGGGCGTCGGAGTGGCTCCTCGGAGCGAGCGAGTCCGGGCACCTGCCTGCCGAGCTGCTCGGCCCGCTCCACGACCGGGGCCGCTCCGGAGTCGCCGGTCCGTCGCAGTGCGCCGAGTCCCACGTCCGCTCCGAGACGGGCGAGACCCGCCTCGCCGCGCTGTGGGCCGACGCCCCCGAGGCGGTCGACGACGGCTGGGACGTCACCGTCACCCACGCCGACGGGCGCCGCTGGCACGTTCGCGTGACGCGCGAGCCCGCCGGTCGCACGCGCCCCGAGTCCTGCGGCAAGAAGGCGGTCGAGGTGCACGAGCACCGAGCGACGATCGTCGAGGCGTGGTTCTAGCCACGCATCGGGACGGGATCGCTCACCAGGGCTTGGGGACGGTCTGCGACCCGTCCCCGGGCACGGTGTCGTCGTTGCCCTGCTGCTGTTGCTGGTTGCGCTCGATGGTGTTCTGCCGCTGCTGCTCCTGGAGGTAGTCCTGCTCCTCCTGGCTCGGGGTGTTCCCGGGGTCGGGCGTGGGTGCGGGCTGTTGACCCGGCCCCGGCTGCTGCTGCGGGTTGTCGGGGGGCTGCTGGTCAGGGGGTGTGTCGGAGTTCTTCTGCTCCATCCGCTGCTGCGCCTGCTGGAGCTGCTCGCCGGTCTGGCCGCCTTCGGGCGCGTCGCAGAGCGGCGGCCGCTCCTTCGTGATCGTGATGCCCTTGTCGTAGTACTGCTTCCACTCGTCGGTGCGCTCGCGCGCCTTCGCGGCGTCGCCCAGGGCCTCGTAGGTCAGGCCGAGGTTGACGCGCACCTTGCAGTCGTCGATCCCGCCCTTGGGGACCTGCTCGAAGGCCTGCTCGAACCACGGCCGCGCCAGCTCGAAGTGCCCCGAGAGGACGTGGGCGTCACCGATCGCGAAGGGCGACCGGAACTGCTCGACGACGTTGACCCACCCCTGCCGCTCGCCCCAGGTCAGAGTGCGCGGCTTGTCGCCGGCCTCGTAGGCGTCGAGCGTCTGTGCGTGCACGAGGTTGAGCGAGATGAGCCTGAGCGCCACGAGGACGAGCAGGACGACGACGGGAGCGGACGCGAGCAGCAGCCGCCGGCGTCGCCGACGCAGGTGCGGCGGGAGCGGGCGACGGTCACGTCGGCGCAGGCGGAACCGGCGGCGTACGCCCTCCGCGGTGACGCTGTCCGCGCGTGCCGGTCGCTCGTCGAGGATCGTCATGGGCGCGTCTCCCTCCGGCGGCGGGTCTGGACGAGCGCCGTGATGCCGGCGCCGACCTCCCACGCGGCGATCCCGGCCACCCCGAGCAGCAGCGGCCAGTAGAGCTCGCGGCGGGCGATGACCTTCTGCTTCTCGATCTGCTCGCTCGTGCCGAAGCGCTCGAGGTCGATGCCGCCCACGGCGGGGCCGATCGCGTCGCCCGCCTCGCGGTGCACGTAGCTCAGGCCGAGCTGGTCGCCGATCGTGCGCAGCGTGTCCTCGCTGACGACGGAGCGGGCGTCCTCACCGGTCGCGGGGTCCTTGATGTAGTCGCGTGTCGTGTCGAAACGCGACCGCGTGGCCTTCATCCGGCCGCCCTCGGTGGTGCCGTAGCCGAGGACGGCTCCACCGTTGATGAGCCGCTTGTCGATGTCGAAGGGCGCAGGAGGGTCCTGCGCCGTCTGCTCGCCGTCGCCGAAGTAGAAGACGACCCGCCCACGCTCGGGAGTGCGCGCGTCGGCCTGCTGGAGCAGGGACTTGAGGCGGTCGTTCGCCTCGCTGACGGATGTGCCCCTCGAGACCTCGTAGGACTCCGGGAGCAACGTCTCGACCGCCGCGTCGAGGGCCGTCGTGTCGGTCGTCAGCGGCAGCCGCACCCGGGCGTCCTGGTCGAACGTCACGACGGAGTAGCGGGCACCCGGAAGAGCGTCCGCGATGCCGGAGATGTCCGATGAGACGCCGTCGATGCGCGGGCGACCGTCGCCGTAGTCCTCGGCGATGATGCTGCTCGTCGTGTCGACGACGAAGTAGACGTTGAGGTTGGCGGCGGTGGTGTCGACCTGTTCACCCGCAACGGCCGGACGCAGCGCGGCGACCCCGAGGAGCACGACCGCACCCGTGAGCCGCCAGTGCGTCGCCCGCGACTCTCCCGGCACCGAGCGCGACGACGGGTTCCACCACACGGCGGCGAGCGCCCCGACCGCGAGGACGAGCAGCACGGGCCAGGGGGCGACGGGCAGAAGGGTCACGACGCCCACCTCCGGCTCGCACCGATGACGCCGATGAGCCCGATCCCGGCGAGCGTGATCGGCAGCGTCGGGTTGTCGGAGTAGAGGGCACGGGAAGCGGCGTCGATGAGCGTCGCCTCCTGGGCCTGGACCGCGTCGACGATCCCCTTGATGGCCGCCTGGTCGCTCATCGCGAAGTAGCGTCCGCCGGTGCCGGTGACGATGTCGCGCATCTCCACCGCCTCCTGGTCGGCCCCGTCCTCCTCCGGGTTGAGCCCGTAGACGCGGACGCCCTTGGCCTTGGCCAGCGCACCGGCCTCGTCGACGTCGATGATCGGCCGCCCGGCCAGGTGGTTGTCGGTGGCGAAGACGACCGAGCGGGCGCGCTGGACGTCGACCTTGTCGAAGCTGGAGACGCAGGTGGCGAGGCCATCGCCGATCAACGAGGTGCCGCGGCCGTTGAAGGTGCCGGCGAAGAAGGAGTCGTACTCCGGGTCGCCCGTCAGCGCACGTCCCGCGGAGTCGAGCTCCCCGTTGATGAAGTCGTAGTCGTCGGTGAGCGGGAAGACCGTGGCGGCCGACGAGTTGAAGATGACGAGCCCGATCCGCTCGCCCTCGAAGCTCGAGACGAGCGTCTTGAACGTCGACACGAGGGTCGCGTCGTAGGCGGCCATCGAGCCGGAGATGTCGAGGCACAGCATGATGTCGCGGCTGCGGGTCTGGGGCTTGTCGATGGTGGTGTCGAGCGGTCGGGCTGCGCCCACGAGGGCCGCCCCGCCGAGGAGCACGGCGCTGGACGCGAGCACGGCCATCCGGATCCGGTGCAGGCGCAGCGCCCGGCGGTACTCCGGCAGCTCGGTCAACGCGCTCGAGTTGGCGACCGCCGCCGACGCTCGTGCCTGCCGGCGGGACATGAGCCGGTAGACGGCATACGCGAGCAGGGCCGCGAGGAGCGTCCCGAGGCCGAGCACGCCCGGCCACTTGAGGTCGAGGCCGTTCAGCTCCATCGCGCCACCACCTGCTTGGCGACGGTGCCCGCCCCGACGAGGGTCGCCGTCTCACGCGGGCCGAACTCACCGGGATAGAGCGATCCGACGACCTGCGAGACCGGGGTCAGCCGGGATCCCGTCGCGTTGAGCTCGGTGAGCGTCATCGTCGGGGCGTGGATCCCCGACACCTCCTGGACGAAGTGGCGCACGAGGACGCTGAGCTGCTGGTGCGCCCGACGCTGGCTGATCTCGCCGGCCGCGGCCCGGTCGAGCACGAGGTCGATCTGCCGGGTGTAGTCGGCGCGCAGGCGTGAGAGCCGGTCCGACGTGATGCGTGGCGGGACGACGACCTTCCTCTCGCGCGTCGACCACCACACCCAGACGTACCAGGCGGCGACGAGCACGAGCGCGCCGACGCCGATCCAGAGCCACGTCGCGGCATACGGGTCGGGAGCGTAGAAGCCCGGGGGCGGGGCGTCAGCGGCGCGCACGACGCTGCCTCTCGAGCAGGGCGAAGACCGTCGCGACGACCTCGTCGGACGACCCGAGACGGGCATGGTTGATCCCGCGGCGGTCGAGCAGCTCGGTCGTGCGCCGCACGCGCTCGGCGACCGAGGCGGCATACGCCGCGCGCACCCGCGGGTCGAGCCGCACCAGCGTCGGCAGCGTGTACGTGTCGGCGACGTCGTATGCCGTCCGGTCCCCCTCGATGGCCGTGGGGTCGGCGTCCTCGACGGTGATCCAGAGGATCTCGTGCTGGACGTGGAGACGGCGCAGCAGCTCGTCGAGCGCCGGGTCGAGCTCCTTGTCGTCGGCGACGATGAGCAGCACGAGGCGGCGGCGGACGTTGCGGACGATCCAGCGCAGCTGCGTCGCGAGGTTGCTCTGGTCGCCGTCGAGGACGGTCGCCGCGTCCACGGCGCGCAGCAACAGCTCGAGGTGCGCCTCGGAGCCGCGCAGGTCGTGCGCGACCGTCGAGCCGGCGGTGCCGCGGACGAGCCCGACGAGGTCTCCGTGGCGCTGCGCGAGGTAGCCGACGAGGCCGGCCGCCGCGATGGCCACCGACTTCTTCGGCTCGCCGCTGCGGGTCGTGGCCGCCATCCCGCGGCCGGTGTCGATGACGAGCATGAGGTTCTGCTTCCGCGTCGCGACGTAGCGCTTGACGAGCGGCGACTGGCTGCGGGCGGTGGCCCGCCAGTCGATGTCGCGCACCTCGTCGCCCGGGACGTAGTCGCGCAGGTCGTCGTAGTCGAGGCTGCGACCGTGGAAGACGGAGGCGTACTCCCCCTCGAGGAGGCTGCGTGACTTGCGGCGCGCGTGGACGAAGAGCTTGCTCTTCACCCTCGTCAGCAGCGTCGTCGTCATGTCGCGTCCGTCGTCCGGCTCCCCGGTCAGGGGGTGCGGATCCCGTTGACCATCGCGTCGATGATGCTCTCGACGGCGACCTCGTCGGCAGCCGCCTCGAAGCCGAGCGTGACGCGATGCCGCAGCACCCGGTGCGTCAGCGCCTTGACGTCGTCGGGGACGACGTGGTTGCGGCCGTCGACGAGGGCGCGGGCCCGCGCCGCACTCGTGAAGGAGATGCTCGCCCGCGGGCTCGCCCCGAAGTCGACGTAGCCGGCGAGGCGCGGCTCGATGTAGTCGCGCGGGTGCCGCGTGACGTAGCCGATGCCGACGACGTAGTTGACGATCGCCGGGTCGATGTAGACCCGGCCGACGAGCCCCTGCAGCCGCTTGACGTCGGCGACGGACACGACCGGCTCGGACGCCGTGAGGAAGATGCCGGAGTCGATGCGCCGCAGCACCTCGGCCTCCTCCGCCGGCGACGGGTAGTCGAGGACGTCCTTGAGCATGAAGCGGTCCATCTGCGCCTCGGGCAGCGGGTAGGTGCCCTCCTGCTCGATGGGGTTCTGGGTGGCGAGGACGAGGAACGGGTCGGGCAGCGCGTAGCTGCGGTCACCGATGGAGGTCTGGCGCTCCTGCATCGCCTCGAGCATCGCCGACTGCGTCTTGGCGCTGCTGCGGTTGATCTCGTCGAGGAGGACGAAGTTGGCGTGGACGGGACCGAGCTGGGTCTCGAACGTGCCGGAGTGCTGGTTGTAGACCTGCGTGCCGACGATGTCGCTCGGCAGCAGGTCCGGGGTGCACTGGATGCGGTGGAACGACCCGCCCACCGCCTGCGCGATCGTCTGCGCCGCGGTCGTCTTGGCCAGCCCGGGCACGCTCTCGAGGAGGACGTGGCCGCCGGTCATCAGGGCGATGAGCAGGGTCTCCTGCAGACGTGCCTGGCCGACCACCTTCGAGGCGAAGGCCGTCGAGATGGCCTCGATGGTCTCGGCGGCCCAGTGCAGCTCGTCGGGCGTGAGGTAACGCGTCGGTGCCGGTGCGGTGCGGTCGGGGGCGATGTCGATGCCGGCCACGGCGACGTCCTCGTCGGGGGCGTCGGGCGAGCCCGAGAGCTGGTCCGGCTCGTCGGGGACGGCGGCGTCGTCCGGTGCGGCCGGGCTCGGGAGCGTGACGGTGAAGCTCGTGCCGTCGACCTCCTCCGACGGGGCGACCTGACCCGTGTCGGGCTGCGCGCCCGGCTCGTCGAGCGCGTCGAGCGCGCCGGACCGTTCGTCGGCGACCGACTCCTCGGCGTTGACGTTGCCCACCATCGATTCCCCTTCTCGACGCGTACCGGCGGAGGGAGTCGCGCCGGCAGGGACACATCGTAAGCACGGCATGCTGTGCCGCGCCGGAGGTCCCGTCACCCCACAGACACGTCAGGGGCCTGGATCGCTGCGCTCAGGCGTCGATCCGCTCGCGGTCGACCTCGGCCGCGGACTCGATGATGAAGTCCTTGCGCGGTGCGACCTCGTTGCCCATGAGCAGCTCGAAGACGCGCTCGGCGGCCTCGAGGTCACGCATCGTCACCTTGCGCAGCGTGCGGTGACGCGGGTCCATCGTCGTGTCGGCGAGCTGGTCGGCGTCCATCTCGCCGAGACCCTTGTAACGCTGCATCGGCTGCTTGATCTTCTTGCCCGACTTCTCGAGGCGGGCCAGCGTGCGGCGCATCTCGGGCTCGTTGAAGGTGTAGATGAGCTCGTTCTTCTTGGCGCCCGCGTTGATGACCTCGAGCCGGTGCAGCGGCGGCATGGCGGCGTAGACGCGACCGGCGTCGACGAGCGGACGCATGTAGCGGAAGAAGAGCGTCAGCAGCAGCGTGCGGATGTGGGCGCCGTCGACGTCGGCGTCGGTCATGATGATGACCTTGCCGTAGCGCGCCGCGCCGAGGTCGAAGCTGCGACCCGAGCCGGCGCCGATCACCTGGATGATCGAGGCGCACTCGGCGTTCTTGAGCATGTCGGAGACCGACGCCTTCTGGACGTTGAGGATCTTGCCCCGGATCGGCAGCAGCGCCTGGAACTCGGAGTTGCGGGCCTCCTTGGCGGTGCCCATGGCCGAGTCACCCTCGACGATGAACAGCTCGGAGCGCTCGACGTCGGTGGTGCGGCAGTCGCGCAGCTTCGACGGCAGCGTCGAGCTCTCGAGGGCGTTCTTGCGCCGCTGGGTCTCCTTGTGCAGCCGCGCGCTGATGCGCGACTTCATCTCGGAGACGACCTTCTCGAGCAGCAGGGCCGCCTGCGCCTTGTCGCCGCGCTTGGTCGACGTGAGGCGGTCGGTCAGCTCCGTCTCGACGACCTTGGCCACGATGGCGCGCACGGCGTTGGTGCCGAGGACCTCTTTGGTCTGACCCTCGAACTGCGGCTCGGCCAGACGCACCGTGACGACGGCGGTCATGCCCGCGAGGATGTCGTCCTTCTCGGGCTTGTCGTTGCCGACCTTGAGGCGTCGGGCGTTGACCTCGAGCTGCTTGCGGAACACCTTGACGATGGACTGCTCGAAGCCGGTGACGTGGGTGCCGCCCTTGGGCGTGGTGATGATGTTGACGAAGGACTGGACCTTCGTGTCGTAGCCCTGACCCCAGCGCAGGGCGACCTCGACACCGCACTCGCGCTCGAGCTCGGTCGGGGTCATGTGGCCGTTGACGTCGAGGACCGGGACGGTCTCGGTGAACGTGCCAGAGCCCTCGAGGCGCCACACGTCGGTGATCGGGGTGTCGGGCGCGAGGTACTCGACGAAGTCGGTGATGCCGCCATCGTGCTGGAAGACCTCCTCGACGGTGCCCTCCTCGCCGGGCGTGCCCTTGAGGCGTCGCTCGTCGCGGATGACCAGGCGCAGGCCGGGGACGAGGAAGGAGGTCTGGCGGGCGCGTCCGAGGATGGCGTCGTAGTCGAGCTCGGCGTCCTTGAGGAAGATCTGCCGGTCGGGCCAGAAGCGCACACGCGAGCCGGTGACGCCCCGCTTGGCCTTGCCGACGACGGGCAGCGCGCTCTTCTTCTCGTAGGGCGTGAACTCCGAGTCGGGCGAGTGGATCGCCGTGCGGTCGGCGAACGTGCCGGGCTCGCCGCGCCGGAAGCTCATGCCGTACGTCTTGCTGCCGCGGTCGACCGCGACGTCGAGCCGCGCGGACAGGGCGTTGACGACGGAGGCGCCGACCCCGTGGAGACCACCCGTGGCGGCATACGACGCGCCACCGAACTTGCCACCCGCGTGCAGCTTGGTGAAGACGACCTCGACACCGGACAGGCCGGTGCGGGGCTCGATGTCGACGGGGATGCCGCGACCGTTGTCACGGACCTCGATGGACCCGTCGCCGCTGAGGATGACCTCGATGTCGGTGCACACGCCGGCCAGGGCCTCGTCGACCGCGTTGTCGATGATCTCCCAGAGGCAGTGCATGAGGCCGCGCTGGTCGGTCGAGCCGATGTACATGCCGGGGCGCTTGCGCACGGCCTCGAGGCCCTCGAGGACCTGGAGGTGGCGGGCGGTGTAGTCGCCGTTGCCGGAGGGAGCGGGTCGTGAGGCGGAGGCCACGGTGTGTCGTTCTCTTTCCGTCGGTGTGCGGCCAGCGGTCGGGCTGTGGAGGGCTGGCAGGGGAAGCCTAGCCACCGCCACCGACCGCCCTCGGGAGGCTCGCGGCTCCCCCGGGTGACGGACCTCACCGACGAGTCGGGCACCAGCCCCGCGAGCCCCGTCGGGAGCGGCCTGCCAATCCGTATCTGGGCGGCGCGCCGAATCACTGACACGTAACGATGTTGCTCCGGCGGGCGTCTCACTGACCGAGCCTCACCATCGGGAAGGTTTCGACGTGATTCACTGTTGGAACGTCCACGAGGCGCGAGAGGTCCACCGGATGGACCGATCGGGCGTCGTAGGTACATGGCAGGGTTTCCCTCCGGGGGACCCCCGAGGGAGGAAAGAGGCGAAATACGATGACGACAGCACTGGCACCCGAACTGACTGCTGCTGACCGCTGCGACCGATGTGGGGCTCAGGCCTACATCCGCGCCCGCCTCGTTTCCGGCGGAGAGCTGCTCTTCTGCGCGCACCACGGACGGGAGCACCTCCCGGCGCTGAAGGACAAGGCTCTCGACATCCGCGACGAGACGGAACGACTCACCGAGGTCCCGGGATCTGCTCCCGTGGACGAACACTGAGTCCAGAGGCGATCTCCGGCCCGGCCCCTCCTGACCCCATCCTGATCCGCACGCCGCCGACGGCTGCCCCGTGATCACTGCGACGAACGTCCTCGTTCTGCTCGCGATGATCGTGGGCACCGTCGGCATCGTCGTCCCGGTGCTGCCGGGGCTGCTGCTGGTCTGGGGTGCGACGCTCGTGTGGGCGTTCGAACGTCAGGACGGGCCGGGTTGGCTCGTCTTCGGCATCGCGACCCTGTTGTATGCCGTGGGCCTCGTCGCGCAGTACCTCGTCCCCGGGCGACGGATGAAGACCGCGGGCGTCGACGGGGTCATCGTCGCGGTGGCGCTGGTCGTCGCCGTGGTGGGCTTCTTCGTCGTGCCCGTCGTGGGCGGACCCCTCGGGTTCGTCCTGACGATCTACGTCCTCGAGCTGGCCAAGCACCGGGGGCATGCACCGGCCTGGCACGCGACGACCCAGGCCATCCGCGCGGTGGCCCTCAACATCGGCATCGAGCTCGTCACGGCGTTCGCGATGATCGCGACGTGGGCTCTCGGCGTCTACGCCACGCGACCCTGACCCGCCCGCGAGGCTCTCGTCTGACACGGCCCGGAGATGTGAAGGACCCCGACGGTCTCCGTCGGGGTCCTGTCTGCGTCCGTGGAGGTGGGGGCCGGTCAGCGGCGCGTCACCACTGGTCGCGGCGGCGCTTCTCCCACCGCTCCTCGAGGCGCTCCATGAAGGTGCCCTGCTTGGCGGAGGCGGCCTTGGCCTTGCCGCCGGCCCGCGGCTTGGTGGTGCCGTCGCTGGCGACGGCTGCGAGCTTCGTCTTCGACGGGGTGATCGCGTAGACGATGCCTGCGACCATGATGGCGAAGCCGACCGCACCGAGCCAGATGCTGCTGCTCATCGCCGAGAAGACGACCAGGGCGAGACCGACGACCGCAGCCACCACTCCGGCGACGAGGCGTCCACGGCCGAGACCGCGCGACTTCGTCTTCTCGATCCGCGAGGCGAATCGAGGGTCTTCGGCGTAGAGGGCTTCCTCCATCTGCTGGAGGAGTGCTTCCTCGTGTTCCGAGAGTGCCACCTGGCACCTCCCTGGTGCGAAATCGACTGTGCCCGAATCGTATGTCGGAAACGGCCGACGCGGACTTCTTTCCCTCAGGATAGGTCGCGCCGAGCGCGTTGGGAACCCGAGGGTCGGTCGGGCATGAGTGACGCCGGACGCACCGACCCGGCTCCGAATCTGGCGCTCGCGCGGTCGACCGCGCGGTCGGCCTCACGCCACCCGTGCTCGGGCTCGTCGAGGGTGGCCTGGATGGGAGCGACGGCCGACGGGACGAGCCCCTCGAGGCGGACCCCGACGAGCCGGATGCGGGCGCGTTGGAGGCCGAGGCGGTCGTAGAGCTCGCGGGCCGTCGCGAAGATGTCGCGGGACACGTCGGTGTGGTGGCGCAGCGTCTTGGCGCGGGTGATCGTCGTGAAGTCGGCGAAGCGGACCTTGATCGACACGGTGCGCCCCGTCATGCCGGCGGACCGGGCCCGGGCCGCGGTGCGGTCGGCGAGGCGCAGCAGCTCGCGGTGGATGCGGACGGGGTCGTCGATGTCGTGCGCGAAGGTCTCGTCGGCGCCGATCGACTTCTCGCGTCGCTCCGGCACGACGGACCGGGGGTCACGACCCCACGCGAGGTCGTGCAGGCTCCGGCCGGAGACGTCGCCGAGGGCACGCTGGAGGGTCTCGACGGGCGTGTGCGCGAGGTCGGCGACGGTGCGCAGGCCGAGGCGGTGCAGGTGCTCCTCGGTCTTGTCGCCGACGCCCCAGATCGCGCCGACGGGCAGCTGGTGCAGGAACGAGACGACCTCCTCGCGCGGCACGACGATGAGCCCGTCGGGCTTGGCGAGGTTGGAGGCGAGCTTGGCGACGAACTTCGTCGAGGCCACCCCCACGGAGCACGTGATGCCCTGCTCGTCGGCGATCGTGTCGCGCAGCTGCTCGGCGATCTGGGTCGGACGGCCCAGGCGGCGCACGGCCCCGGAGACGTCGAGGAAGGCCTCGTCGAGCGAGAGCGGCTCGACGCTGTCGGTGATCGTCGCGAAGGTCGCCATGACGGCCTCGGAGATGGCGGCGTAGCGGCGGTGGTCGGGCTCGATGATGACTGCCTGCGGGCACAGCCGCTGGGCCCTGGCCATCGGCATCGCCGAGGTGACCCCGAAGGCCCGCGCCTCGTAGGTGGCCGAGAGCACCACGGACCGCCCGCTCGCGCCGCCGATGATGACGGGTCTGCCCCGCAGCTCGGGCCGCGAGATGAGCGAGGCGGACGCGTAGAAGGCGTCCATGTCGACGTGCAGGACGGTGCAGCCGGTGTCGTCGGGTGGCTCGGAGCCGGCCCGGGTCGGCGCGGTGAACTGGCGGCGGCTCATCGTCGGCCCGTCGGACGGGTCGACGCGCTCACGAGGGCGCGGTCAGTCGCGGCGCGCGACGACGTGGAGGGCATTGCCGAGGGTCCGGAGGAACTCGCGCCCCGGACCGGTGACGAGCAGCTCGTCGAGCTCGGCCAGGGCGACGCGGTCGGCCTCGGAGTCGATGAGCGAGGCCGGGACGAGGTGGCCGAGGATGTTGGTGCCACGCACCCGCACGTCGGTGAAGCCGGCGTCGGCGAGGAGCGTCTCGAGCTGCTCGACGTCGAAGCGGCGCGGCAGCGGGTCGGTGCTCCCCCAGCGACCGGAGGGGTCGACGAGGGCCGCGCGGGCCTGGCCGAACTCACCCGCGATGGCCTTGGCGAAGACGACGGACAGTCGGCCGGAGACGAGCAGGGACAGGACGCCGCCGTCGCCCAGCGCCTGCGCGATGGCGTGGAGCGTCGCCGCGGGGTCGTCGACGAACTCGAGCGTGCCGTGGCAGCAGGCGAGGTCGACGTGGCGCCCGGCCAGGACGGAGCCGAGAGAGTCACCGTCGCCCTGGACCGCCGTGATGCGGTCGACGATGCCGGCCTCGCGGGCCCGGCGACCGAGCGAGGCGAGGGCGTCGGGGCTGGGGTCGACGACGGTGACGTGGTGACCGGCCTCGGCGAGCGGGACGGCGACGCCACCGGTGCCGCCACCGAGGTCGAGCACCTCGAGCGGCCGGCCGAGGCGCTGCGAGCACTCGTCGGCGAGGTGGCCCACGGCCGAGACGACGGCCGACGGCCGGACCCCTCCACGTCGCTGGGGGCGCTGCTCGTCGGGCACGGGATCCTCCGTCTGGGAACGTGGTACGCGTGGTGCCGCGTGTGGTTCGTGTGCGTCATCACCCTAGTGCCCCGAGCTTCCCGGACTCGCGTGCCACAGCTTGCGTGGCGGGCCGCCCACCGTCTCGGTGGGCACGAGCCCGCTCGTGCCGCGCGGTCCCCGGACGTCGTCGCCCGCCGGCCTGATGTCGGCGTACGGCGACTGCTTGAACCCCGAGGCGTGGACGAGCACCCGCCGGCCGTCCGGCCCCTCGCCGACGCCGGACCGTGCCCCGTCGGGTCCGGCGAACGCGGTGGCGCGCTCCCACGCCGACCGGTCGGCGGCCTCGAGCGCGTCGCGGACGGCGGTGATGCCCCCGGACGTCCACGCGTCCTGCAGGCCCGAGAGCTCCCACGCGCCGGTGGCCCGGATCGAGACGCCGCGTGGACCGGTGCGCCGCACGACCCCCCGACAGAGCAGCAGCCACGAGTGGAAGACGGTGGCGGCATACGGGCCCTGGACGTCCTCGAAGAAGGTGAGGTCAGCCGGGCCGGTGGCGTCGTCGAGCGTGAGGAAGACGACGCGGCGCCCGGTGCGGATCGGCGGGGTCTGGGTGGCGACCTTGACCCCGGCGACGAGGACCTCGCGGCCGCTGCGCCCGGAGAGCAGGTCGCGCGCCCGGGTCACGCCGAGCGCGTCGAGCAGCGGGCCGTAGAAGTCGACGACGTGACCGCTCGCGTCGAGGCCGAGCACCTCGAGCTCGGCCCGGACCCGCTCCGGGCCGGTCATCTCCGGCAGGCCGCTCGTCGCGGAGAGCCGCGGCGTGTCGCCGAGGTCGAGCGTCAGCTGGGTCGCGATCTGCTCGGGCGCCCCGGCGGAGCCCTGCGACTGGGCGGCGGCGAGGGCCCGGATGTCTCCCGTGGCGGAGACGGACGTGACGCGACCCCGTGAGGAGCCCGGTCCCGACGACCGGCTCGCGGCCGAGACCCGATGGGAGGAGCGGCGTGACGACCGCTGCGAGGAGGACCAGCGGTCGAGCTCGGCGACGTGGAGCAGCAGGTCGCGCCGGGTGACCCGGCCACGACGGCCGAGGCCGCCCCGCGCCCGGCCCACGACCCCGGACCCGCTCTCGTCGAGACGGGACGGACCACCGAGGTCGATGTCGTGCAACGAGTCGAATCCCCCTGCGAGCACGAGCTTCTCGGCGACGGGCCGCGACACGTGGGCACGCTGCCAGAAGTCGGAGAGGCTGGAGTAGGGCTGTCCGGCGACGATCTGCGCGACCTCGGCCTCGCTGATGCCGTGGACGTCGGCGAGCGACAGCCGGATGGCTTCGCCGCCGTCGTCGGTGCGTTCGAAGCGGTAGGCGCCGGTCGAGACGTTGACGTCGAGCCCGAGGATCGCGATGCCGAAGGTGCGGGCGTCGTCGAGGATGAGGCGCTTGGGGTACATCCCGGGGTCGTGGGTGAGCACCCCTGCGAGAAAGGCTGCCGGGTGGTGCGTCTTGAGCCAGGCCGACTGGTAGGTGGGCAGCGCGAAGGCCGCGGCGTGCGCCTTGCAGAACCCGAACGAGGCGAACGCCTTGAGGACCTCCCAGATCTTGTCGGCGACCTCGGGCGCGTAGCCGCGGTCGCGGGCCGCGGGTCGCCACCACGCCTCGATCCGCTTCTGCCCGTCGGGCGTGCCGAGCGTGCGGCGCACCTCGTCGGCCTGGGCGAGGGTCACCCCGGTGGTCTCGGCGACGATCATGAGCACCTGCTCGTGGAAGACGACGACGCCCTCGGTCTCCTCGAGCGCGGGGACGAGCGACGGGTGGAGGTAGGACGGGTCCTTCCACCCCTGCCTCGCGTTGAGGAACGGGATGATCATGTCGCTCTTGACCGGGCCGGGCCGGAAGAGCGAGATGTCGATGATGAGGTCGTCGAAGGTGCGCGGCCCGAACTTGCCGATGAGCTCGCGTTGTCCGGGGCTCTCGATCTGGAAGCAGCCGAGGGTCTTCGTCGAGCGGACGAGCTCGAAGGTCGGCTCGTCGTCGAAGGGCACCTGCGACTCGTCGTCGAGGTCGACGTGGTCGCCGTCGACGCGTTCGACCTCCTCGATCGCGTGCGCCATCGCGGACTGCATCCGGATGCCGAGGACGTCGAGCTTGAGCAGCCCCATCTCCTCGACGTCGTCCTTGTCGAACTGGCTCATCGGGAAGCCGAGCCAGCTCGCCTCGACGGGGGTGCGGTCGAGCAGGACGGAGTCGGACAGCACGACCCCGCACGGGTGCAGCGCGATGTGCCGGGGCAGGCCGTCGAGGCGCTCGACGATGTCGAACATCAGCTGCAGGCGCGGCACGTCGAGGCCGCTCGCCCGGAGCTCGGGCAGCTCGGCCAGGGCGTTGCGGACGTTGCGGGCGGCGATGTGCGGGAAGGCCTTGGCCATGGCGTCGACCTCGGGCGGCGGGAGCCCGAGCGCGGCCCCGGCGTCGCGGATCGCGTGGCGCACCCGGTAGGTGTCCATCATCGAGACGCACGTGACCCGGTCGCCGCCGAAGTGGTCGAGGATGCGCTCGTAGATCTCGGTGCGCCGGGCCGACTCGACGTCGATGTCGATGTCGGGCAGCTCGGCCCGCAGCGGCGAGCAGAAGCGCTCCATGAGCAGCCCGTGCCGCATCGGGTCGACGCCGGAGATGCCGAGGAGGTAGTTGACGAGCGACCCGGCCCCGGACCCGCGGGCGGCGACCCGCACGCCCATCTCGCGGATGAGGTCGCAGACCTGGGCGACGGTGAGGAAGTACGTCGCGTAGCCGAGCGTCTCGATGACGCCGAGCTCGTCCTCGAGACGGTCGCTGACGGCGACGAGCTCGCTCTCGGTGCGGCCGGGGTAGCGGGTCGGGATGGACTCGCGGCACCGTCGCGCGAGGACGCGGTGCGGGTTGGTGCCGGGCCGGATGCCGAGGACACCCGGCTCGGGCAGGTGGACCGAGCCGATGCCGAGGTCGGCCCGTGGGTCCTGGACGCACTCGGCGGCGAGCGCCGTCGTGCGGGCGAGCAGCTCGCGGGCCTGCTCGCGGGCCAGCGACCCGCCGCCGACGAGCCCCGGGCCGGAGACCTGGACGACGTCGAGGGCGAGCGCGTGCATGAGGGGCGTCGGCGAGAGGTGCCCGGCCGTCGTGACGCGGTCGAGGTGGCGCGCGTCGAGCGCGACGAGCCGCCGGGCGGCGTCGAGGACGTCGACGATGGCGGCGTCCTGCGGGTCGGCGTGGCGCACCGCGGCCGTGATGATGCTCGGCACGCCGACCTCGCGGGCGAGCGCGAGCATGCGTCCGGCCTGGCCGAGGCTGCCGGGCTGGTGCTCGGGCCCGCCGTGGCACACGACCTCGACGACGACGGCGCCCCGCGGCAGCAGCGCGACCCAGCGCTCGAGCGCCGCCCGGGCGTGGTCGCGTCGCTTGGCGAGCACCGCACGACCGACGTCGGAGTCGGGCCCGAGGAGCACGACGAGCGGGGACGGCCCACCGTCCGCCCCCGATGGCGTAGGCCGTCCGCCTCGTCCGTCGGGTCGACCCCGGCCCTCGGGCCGGCCGGGCCCGTCGTCCTCCGCTGCGGACGGGACGGGCGGGGCGGGCAGCAGGCGCGCGTGCTCGGCGACGAGGGCCGCGGACGTGACCGGGTTGCCGCGCTCGCCGTGCAGGTGGGTCGCGGTGACGAGGCGACAGAGCGCCGCCCACCCGGCACCCGGGGCGAGGCCGGTGCTGCTGCCCCGGGCCAGCACCGTGACCCGCGGGAGCCGCGGGTCGACGAGGGCGCCGCCACGGACCGGGGTGCGCACGGGACGGCTGCGCTGGCGCTCGGGGCGCTCGGGGCCGAGGGCGAGATCGACGCCGAGGACCGGCGCGACGTCGTGCTCCATGCAGGAGCGGACGAACTTCACGGCGCCGTAGAGCCCGTCGCGGTCGGTCAGGGCGAGCGCCGGCTGCCCGAACGCCGCGGCACGCTCGACGAGCTGGTGCGGCTTGGCCGTGCCGTAGCGCATGGAGTAGCCGGACGCGACGTGCAGGTGCACGAAGCTCTCGGTGCTGCCGGCCGCGCTGCTCGTGCGGCCGCTGGTGATGGTGGTGGTCATGCCGGTCGTCACCCGCTCGCCCGGCTCCTCGAGACCGGGGTGATCGACTGCGGCAGCGGGATCGTCGCAGGGACACCGAGGAGGTCCTGGACGATCTCGAGGAACATCTCGGCCTGGCGCAGCAGGTCGTCGGACTCGCGTGCGCTGATGTGACCGCCGCGGTCGATGACCCACCGGTGCGCCGAGCAGGCGGCGAAGAAGGCGGCCCACTCCCCCAGCTCCGGGGCCACCCCGGGCAGCACCTGCCACACGCTGCGCGGTCGCGAACGTGGCGACGGCACGGTGCGGGCGGCGACGAGGGCCGCGGCGGCGCGCAGGGCTCCGAGGTGGGCGTCGCGATAGCGCTCGGACGCGTCGCTCGTGCGGCACGCGGTCTCGAGGGTGGTCCGGCCCCGCTCGAGCAGGTCGAGCACGGCGACCGAGATGGGTGGGCGGCGCAGGTCGTGGGCGGTGGTCATGGTGGTTCCTCTCCTCTCTCGTCTCATGGGCTCAGTCGGCGACCCGGACGAGCGACCAGTGGTCGCCGCGCGGGGACTCGTCGTGGGCGAGGTCGTAGACCCCGGGCGTGAACGACCATCCCGGGCTCGCCTCGACGCGCCAGACGTGCTGCTCGCTCGCCGCGGCGACGAGCGTCTCGCCGGGACGGACCTGCGCCTCGTCGGCCTCGAGCGCGTCGTGCCACCAGGCCCGCCGCTCGCGCCACTGGGCGAGGACGCCACGGACGACGTAGAGGCGCCCGCGCCAGATGAACGCCTCGGGCGGCGCCTCGAGGGACCCGGCCTCGGAACCCGAGGGTCCCGACGACCCGGAGTCCCGTGAGGACCTCGAGGACCCGGGCGGACGGGTCGACCTTCCGACCGGACCACCGGAGCGGCCCACGACGGACTGCTCCTGCTGCTCCCGCTCGCGCACTCTCACCTGCACGGCATCACTGAACCTGCGCACCACGACACGTCTCCCTCGGACACGTCGAGGCCGGACATCACGACCCAGACCACCCGCGCCCCACACGAGCGGTCCGACACCAACCGACGACTTGAACTGACAACTGACTGAAACTGACTGAAACTGACTGACTCGGACACCGGCTCGGACCTCACCTCCCGGGCACCTCACCCGAAGAGACGACGTTCGAACACCTGTTCGATACTCGAAGCCTAACCCCTGGCGCCGACAGCCTGTCAAGACGGTCCGCGGGTCACGTCCACGCGATCCCGGGCCGCCGCAGCCGACCTCTCCGCACGCGTCCGTTTCGCCCCGCTCCGGACCGATCTGAGTACCCGTGCTCAGGTCCGTGCGGCGTCCCCGGCGACAGAGTGATGGCGCGGGTTCGGTCCGCGAACGGAGGGGCGCAGGGGTCCTGTCCGCTCACGGATCGGGCCCGTTCCGCTGCCCCCTCCCGCCGCCTGCAGCGCGCCCCGTTGCGCCACCCCCGGGAATACGGGAGCGTCAGGGACGTTGGACCTGGGCTCGGCCGACCGGTCGGGCCACAGCCGCACCGGCGCACCGCGACCGGCGCACGACCGAAGGGGTGTCGTGGGCGCCGAGCTCATCCCCATGGCCTTCACCACCGGGTGGGGCAGCGGCATCAACGCGTACGCCGTCGTGCTCGTCCTCGGTCTGGCCGACAAGATCTTCAACCTGAGCCAGATCCCGAACGCCCTGGCTCGCACCGACGTGCTCATCGGGGCGGGCGTCCTCTTCGTCGTCGAGATGCTCGCCGACAAGATCCCCTACGTCGACTCCGCCTGGGACTCCGTGCACACCGTCGTCAGACCGGCCGTGGGGGCGACGATCGGCTACCTCATCGGCCACGACACGGCGAGCCTCGACGCCGCCGTGGGCGCGGCGACCGGTGGTGTCACGGCCCTCATCTCGCACGGGATCAAGGCCGGGCTGCGCGCTGCCGTCAACACCTCCCCCGAGCCGGCGAGCAACGTCCTCGTCAGCACCACCGAGGACGTGACCGTCACGGGCGTCACCGCCCTCGCCATCGCGCACCCGTGGTGGGCCGCGGCCATCGCCCTGCTCTTCCTCGTGCTCGGCGCGTTCCTCGTCTACAAGCTGGCCGCACGCATCCGCCGCTACAAGCGCCGCTACGACGCGTGGGGCGAACGCGTCGGCATCGCCGTGCCCTCCGAGCGCCGGGAGCGCCGGGAGCGCCGGGAGCGCCGGGAGCGCCGCGGGACCGCTGCGCCACCGCCGCCGTCGGCCCGGGCCGACGAGCGTCTCGAGCGACCCTTCGACCAGGAGACCTGACCGCCCGGCCCGGTGAGCGCCGGCCACCCCCGGACCTGGGCCCCCACAGGTCCGCAGACCTCTCACAGGACCTCCCCACCCTGACGAGGGTGGGGACACAGGGCTGTTGCCGACGGTGGACACAGCTGGCACGAGGCCAGCCCATCGAAGGAGTGGAACGCATGAAGAACAAGACCATCGCGCTGGCAGGCGCCGGCATCGTGGCCGCGTCGGCGCTCGCGCTCGGCGGGGCCGCCCTCGCGAGCGCGGACGAGACGGGTGCCACCGGCACCGCCACCAGCTACGGCCAGCTCGGCGAGGGCCCCCAGGCCAACGGCAACACCAACGGCAACACCGACCCGAGCAAGCCGATGCGCTCCGACGAGACGCTGCTCACTGGCGACGTCGCCGCCAAGGTGACGGCGGCCGCCAAGGCCAAGGAGCCGACCGCGACGATCGAGCGCGTCGAGACCGACTCGGACGGCGTCTACGAGGCGCACATGGTGCGCACCGACGGCACCCACATCACGGTGCAGGTCGACGCGTCCTTCGCCGTGACGGCCGTCCAGGAGGGCGGACCTGGCGGGTCGGGCGGACCCGGCGGCCGTGGCGGTGACCACGACGGCGACGGCCCCCAGGGCCAGTCGGGCCAGCAGGGCGAGGCCCCGGCCTCCCCCAACGGCACCGCCACCCCGTCGAGCACCACCTGACCGACCCGGTCCACGCACCGGACGGCCGGCCCTTCCCTGGGGGCCGGTCGTCCTCGTGTCGTCGGGCTGGCCGCACCTGCCGCCGGTGGGCCCCTCGTCCTCCGAGTCTCCGCGCCGGTCAGAGGTTGCCGAAGACCTCGAGCGTCGCCGACGACCGGTTCATCGTGATGAAGTGGATCCCGGGAGCACCCTCGTCGAGCAGGCGGCGCGACGACTCCGTGGCGATCGCCATGCCCTCGGCCCGGACCCCGGCGGCGTCGTCGCCGTGCCGCTCGAGACGGTCGGTGACCGCCGTCGGCATCGGCTGCCCCGCGAGCTGCGCCATGCGCACCACCTGACGGGCGTTGGTGATCGGCATGATCGCCGGGACGACGGGCAGACGCGACCCGCGCCGGGCGAGCTCGTCGCGCAGCCGGAGGTAGTGGTCGACGTCGAAGACCATCTGGGTGATGGCGAACTCGGCGCCGGCGCGCTCCTTGCGGATCAGGGTCTCTGCGTCCTCGCTGATGTCGCCCGACTCGGGGTGGCCGTCGGGGAAGGCCGCGACACCGACGGTGAAGTCGCCGAGCCCCCGGACCAGCGCGACGAGCTCGTCGGCATGGTCGAGGCCCTCGGGGTGCGCCACCCACGGCTGGCCGAGGCCGCCCTGGGGGTCACCGCGCAGGGCCAGGATGTTGCGGACCCCCGCGGCGGCATACGACCCGACGATGCCGCGCAGCTCGGCGACGGAGTGCCCGACGCACGTCAGGTGCGCCATGGGCGTCAGCGAGGTCGCCTCGAGGACGCGCTGGGTGAGCCGGACGGTGCGGTCGCGGGTGCCGCCGCCGGCGCCGTAGGTGATCGAGACGAAGCTCGGCGACACCTTCTCGAGGCGTCGGATGGCGTCCCAGAGCTGCGCCTCGGACGCGTCGTCCTTGGGCGGGAAGAACTCGAAGCTGTACGTCGGGGTGTCGGCCTCGATCATCGCCGGGATGGACCGCGTGAACCGCTCCGCCCGCGCCATCGAGGATGCCGTGCCGTGTGCCATGCCGCACACCATAAGCCGCGCGCGTCCGCGGTGTCCGGGCTGTTCACGGGCCCACCCGCGCGCCGCGTAGGCTGACCCCGATTCCCGCGACTCGATGGAGGACCCCGTGCAGACCCCCACCGACCTCGACGTGCTGCGCCGTCGGGTGCAGCAGGCGATCGACGGGCAGATCGCCGGGGCCACGCAGTCGCTGGCCGCGATCGGCGAGGAGACAGCCCCGCTCGTCGCGGCCGTGTCCGGCCTGCTGACCGGCGGCAAGGGTCTGCGCGCCGGCTTCCTCTACTGGGGCTACCGCGCCGCAGGTGGCGCCGACTCCGACGCGCTCGTGCGCCTGGCCGCGAGCATGGAGTTCTTCCAGGGCGCCGCCCTGCTCCACGACGACGTCATGGACCGCAGCGACACGCGACGGGGTATGCCATCCGCGCACCGTGCCGTCGCCTCGCTGCACCAGGCGCGTGGCTGGGCGGGTGACGCCGACCGCTTCGGCGAGGGCACCGCGATCCTCGCGGGCGACCTGTGCCTCACGTGGTGCGACGAGCTCTACGCGACGTGCGGCCTGCCCGCCGACGAGCTGGCCCGCGGCCGTCAGCTCTTCGACTCGATGCGCACGCAGCTCATGGGCGGCCAGTTCCTCGACCTGCTCGAGTCCGCCCGCGGCTGGGACGGGCTCGACCTCGACGCCCGGGTCGCCTCGGCGCGCAAGGTGATCCGCTTCAAGAGCGCGAAGTACACCATCGAGCACCCGCTGCTCATCGGGGCGCTCGTCGGCGGCGCGCCGGACGGGTCGCTCGCCCCCCTGTCGGACTACGGGCTCGCCCTCGGGGAGGCGTTCCAGCTGCGCGACGACCTGCTCGGCGTCTTCGGCGACCCCGAGGCCACCGGCAAGCCCGCGGGTGACGACCTGCGCGAGGGCAAGCGCACCGTGCTCGTGGCCCACGCCCTCGACGCGGCGTCCGACACCGACCGTGACACGGTCGAGAGCCTCCTCGGGCGCGACGACCTCGAGCTTGCCGGCGTCGAGGCGATCCGCAGGGTGCTGCTCGACACCGGGGCGGTCGACCGGGTCGAGAGCCTCATCGCGACCCTGGCCGACGAGGCCTGCCGCGCCGTCGACCGGGCCCGGGCGACGGGCTCCTACGACACGTCGGCGCTCGACGTCCTCGAGGCGCTCGTCGCGGTCTCGACGGCCCGCCGGTCCTGACGACCCGGCCGGACGGCATACGCCCTCGGCCCGTCAGGACGCGTCAGGACGCGCCAGGACGCATCAGTACGCGTCAGAAGGCGAGCTCCTGCGCCCGGCGCCGGATCTCGGTCTTGTGACCGGCCAGCATGGCGTCGATGGGAGCGCCCTCGACGGGCAGCGTCTCGTCGGGGGTGTGCAGCCACTCGATGATCTCGTCGTCGTCCATGCCACCGTCGGCGAGCACGGTGAAGGTCCCGCGCAGCTCGGGCCGCGGGCCGGTCTCGTCGAAGAACTTCGCCGGGATCGCGACGACGCGCCGCTCACCGATGCGGGCAGCGAGCACCTCGCGGTCGGCGATGAGCTGGCGCACCTGCGACAGCTGGAGACCGAACCGCTCGGCGGCGTCGGGAACGGTCAGCCACTCCCCGACGAGCGACTCGAGGTCACGGGTGGTGGGCACGTCGGGCTGCTGCTCAGGGGTCTCGCTCACAGGACGAGAGTCTGCCACCGTCCCGACCGGTCCGCGCACACCGCCGACCGAGGCGTGCTGGAGCAGACCGGGACGAATTACACGGGTGTATTTATACTTTAGTGCTCAATTATGCGCTATCGTCACAGGCGCCACTCCGCTCACAAGCGTCACACAGCACCTCACAACACCGCAGCAGCATCACAACACCCTCCAGTACCTCACCGAACCCCTTCCGAACGCCCCTCCACGCTTCTCGAACTCAGCTCGGGCTCCAGGAAAGGACTCCACCCCATGCCCTTCGCCGACGTCGCCGCGCTCGCGCTACCCGCACACGCCGCCGTGGCCCCCGTGGCCGCCACCCCGTGGAAGACCGTCACGGTCCGCCCGGGTGACACGATCTGGCACCTCGCCCTCGCCAACCACACGACCGTCCAGGCGATCGTCGAGAAGAACCGGCTCACCGCACGCGGATCGGTGATCCACCCGGGGCAGAAGCTCCTCGTGCCCGGTCGCCCCTCGGCGACCCCGGCCCGGTCCGCCGCGTCGACGGCGTCAACCGTCCGCCCGGCGAGCACGACCGCCACCGTCATCCACGTCGTGCGTGCGGGCGAGACGATGAGCGGGATCGCCAAGCGCTACGGGGTCTCGCTGACCAAGCTCCTCGCCGCGAACCGGCTCCCCAACGCAGGACTCATCTTCGTCGGGCAGCGGATCAGCGTGCCGGGTGCGAAGGCACCGGCCACCCCGACGCCGTCGGCGCCCAAGCCCTCCACCCCGACGCCCTCGAAGCCGGCGACGGGACCGACGACCCCGAGCGGTGCCGGCACGATCTACGTCGTCAAGGCGGGCGACAGCATGAGCGTCATCGCACAGCGCTACGGCGTCTCGCTGACCAAGCTGCTCGCGGCCAACAAGCTGGCCGACGCGGGCCGCATCTACGTGGGCCAGAAGATCGTCATCCCCGGCACCGTCTCGGCCCCCGCGCCCACGACACCGGCCCCCGCCCCGGCCCCCGCGCCGGGCTACCAGTACCCCAGCAAGACCGCGCAGGCCGTCGCCGAGAGCAAGGCGAAGCTCGCGGCCATGGACGTGCCCAGCCGCACCGACACCGCCGCGATGATCCGGGCGACCGCGACCCGCCAGGGCGTCGACCCGAAGCTCGCTCTCGCCATCGGCTACCTCGAGTCCGGGTGGTACCAGCGCGCCGTCTCCTACACCAACGCCGTCGGCGTCATGCAGCTCATGCCGGTGGCCCAGACGTGGGCCTCGCAGCTCGCGGGCCGGACGCTCGACCGTTACGACACGCAGGACAACATCACCGGAGGCGTCCTCATCATCCGCGCCCTGCAGGCCAGCGCGGACTCGCGCGAGCAGGCCATCGCCGGCTACTACCAGGGCCTCTACTCGGTCCGCACCAAGGGCATGTACGAGGACACGAAGCGCTACGTGGCCAACGTCATGGCCGTCTACGACCGCCTCTGACGGGGTGCCGCTCCGCGTCCCGAGCCGCCCGACGGGGAGGTCGCCGGACGGCCCCTCGGGCGCGGAGCGCAGGCGGAGGTCTCGCGGTGCGCCTGACCGGCGCGCCCATCGGGGCGGGCAGCGCGCCCGCACTGCGAGACCCCGCCGCGGCTGGCCTGCACGGGATGCGCAGACCCAGCCCGTAAACTGCGGGGCGTGACGTCCAGCGTGGCGGACGCCCTCGTCGGTCGGGTGATCGACGGCCGGTACCGCATCCTCTCCCACCTCGCAGACGGAGGCATGGCCTCTGTCTACGTGGCGCTGGACGGACGGCTCGACCGGGAGGTGGCGCTCAAGATCATGCGCCCCGGCCTCGCCACCGACGACGTCTTCGTCGAGCGCTTCCGCGCCGAGGCCCGGTCCGCGGCCCGCCTGAGCCACCCCAACGTCGTGGCCGTCTTCGACCAGGGCGAGGACGACGGCGAGGTCTTCCTCGCCATGGAGCTCGTCGAGGGCAAGACCCTGCGTGACGTCATCCACGAGGAGGCGCCCCTCACGGCACGTGAGGCGCTCGCCATCCTCGAGCCCATCCTCCTGGCGCTCAGGGCGGCCCACGTGGCCGGCATGATCCACCGCGACGTCAAGCCCGAGAACGTCATCGTGCGACGCGACGGCGAGGTAAAGGTCGCCGACTTCGGCCTCGCGCGCGCGATCACCAACCAGGCCGCGACGAGCCAGACTGGCGTCCTGCTCGGCACGGTCTCCTACCTCTCCCCCGAGCAGGTCGAGCGCGGAGTCGCCGACACCCGCAGCGACGTGTATGCCGCCGGTCTGCTCCTCTTCGAGATGCTCACCGGGCGCAAGGCCGTCACCGGCGGCACTCCGATCCAGATCGCGTACAACCACGTCCACGGATCGATCGTCACGCCGAGCTCGGTCGTCCCCGGTGTCCCCGCCGAGCTCGACCAGCTCGTCGCCCGCGCGACGGCACTCGAGCCCGAGGACCGCTTCGAGTCGGCCGCCGCGTTTGTCGCTGCGCTGCGGGGGGTGCGCCGCGGCCTCACGGCCGACGAGCTCGACCGACGTGGCAACGCGGTCGCCACCGACCCCGCCACCACCTCGGTGCTGCCGTCCGTCTCGTCGACGACGCACCTGCCCGCCCCGGCTCGGCCGGAGCGGGCCGACCTGCCGAGCTCCCCCGAGCGCCACCGCACCCGACCCAACGAGGTCGGACGCGCGGCCCTCGCCGGGATGCCCGTCCACGACGACGGTCCCGCCCTCGAGCACACCGCAGCCATGCCGATCGACCGACGGGCCGGCCGCCGACGACGGTGGCCGCTCTGGCTCGCGGCCCTCCTCGTCGTCGGCGGTGTCGCGTTCGGAGGCTGGTGGTTCACGGCCGGACCGGGAGGCTCGACCGTCGTGCCGGCCGTGGTCGGCCAGCCGGTCGCTCAGGCCGAGGGCGCGATCGAACAGGCCGCCCTGACGGTCGAGACCGTCGAGGAGTTCTCCGAGGGCAGGGCCAAGGGCGTCGTGCTCCGCGTCGAGCCCGGCGCGGGGAGCGAGCTCGGCAAGGAGTCGACCGTCCGTCTCGTCGTCTCCAAGGGCAAGGAGCGGTATGCCGTCCCGAAGCTCGTCGGCGCCCGGCTCGGCGACGTCGGGGCGACCCTGTCACCCCTGACGCTCCGGCTCGGCGACCGCTCCGAGGAGTGGAGCGAGACGGTGGCCAAGGGAGTCGTCATCTCCCAGGACCCCGCACCCGGCGAGTCCGTCAAGCGCAGCACCTCGGTGTCCGTCGTCGTCTCGAAGGGGCGCGAGCCGATCGAGGTGCCCACGGTCACCGGCGCACCGTTCGACGCGGCCTCGGCAGCCATCACGAGGGCCGGGCTCACGGTGCAGCGCGGCGCGGACGTCAACAGCGACGCCGTGCCCGCCGGCCAGGTCGTCTCACAGTCACCCGACAAGGGCACGCTGCACCGTGGCGACGCCGTCACGGTCGTCGTGTCGAAGGGGCCGGTGCTGGTGCCCGTGCCCAACGTCGTCGACCAGCAGGACACCCCCGCCGAGAAGACGTTGACCGACCTCGGCTTCAAGGTCGACAAGCAGTACCCCTTCGGTGAGCTCTTCGAGAAGAAGGTCCGGGCCCAGGACCCCGCAGCGGGCACGCCCGTGCCCAAGGGCACGACGATCCACCTGACGATCGTCTGAGGCCGTCCGTGACACCTGCGGCGCGCACGCGCCTGGCCACCCTGCTCCTCGTCGCCCTCACCGCCGTGTGGGGCTCGACGTTCTTCCTCATCCGCGATCTGGTCGAGACCGTCCCGCCCGTCGACTTCCTCGCGGTGCGTTTCAGCCTGTCCGCAGTCATCATGCTTCTCGTGTTCTGGCGGCCGGTGCGGGCCCTGAGCCGTCGTCAGGTCCTCGTGGGAGTCGGTCTCGGCGCCCTCTACGGTCTGGCCCAGATCTTCCAGACGCAGGGCCTCGCGACGACACCGGCCTCCGTGTCGGGCTTCATCACCGGCACCTACGTCGTGCTCACCCCGGTCTTCACGGCCGTCCTGCTGCGCGAGCGCGTGGCCGGATCCACCTGGGCGGCAGTCGGGCTCGCGACCGTGGGCCTGGCCCTGCTCTCGCTCAACGGCTTCTCCGTCGGGGTCGGCGAGGCCCTCACCCTGCTCGCCGCCGCTCTCTACGCCCTGCACATCGTCGGCCTCGGCCGCTACAGCGCCTCCGAGATCGCGACCGGTCTGTCCGTCGTGCAGATGGTCGTCATCGCCGTGCTCTGCGTCCTCGGCGCCCTGCCCGGTGGCGTCGTCCTGCCGAGCGGGCCGGGCCAGTGGGCGTCGGTGCTCTACATGGTCGTCTTCGCCAGCATCCTGGCCCTGTGGGTCCAGACGTGGGCGCAGGCGCACATGCCGGCCACGCGGGCGGCCATCGTCATGACGCTCGAGCCGGTCTTCGCGGCGTTCTTCGCCGTGACCCTGGGCGACGAGACCGCGACGCTGCGGATGGTCATCGGCGGCGCGCTCGTGCTCACCGCGATGTACGCCGTCGAGCTCCTCGCGCGGCGGCGCCCGGGCGAGCTGCCCAGCGAGGCCCTCCACCACGAGGTCTGAGACCACCCACCCTCCCCACCGAACGCGGCGTTCGGTGGCGAAAGCGCTCTTCTACCAGTGAGTTCGGCACCGAACGCGGCGTTCGGTGCGGGGAGGCGTGCGTCCGGGTCAGGCGGCCTCGGGCGCCGCGCGCAGCAGGCCGGTGAGGACGTCGACCGCGACGTCGGTGCCGGCGTCGTCGACGTCGAGGTGCCAGACGAGACGCACGGCACCCGGCCCCACGGCATACGTCCTCACGCCGGCGGCGAGGGCTGCGTCGACGAAGGCGGCGGAGGTCCAACCGACCGCGGCCACCTCGACGATGACGATGTTGGTCTCGACCGTGGCCAGGTCGACGGCGCCGGGGGCGGCCTCCGCCATCGCCTCGGCGGCTCGTCGCGCCCGGGCGTGGTCGTCGGCCAGGCGCTCGACGTTGTGGTCGAGCGCGAAAAGGCCTGCGGCAGCGAGGATCCCGGCCTGCCTCATGCCTCCGCCGAAGCGCTTGCGCCAGATGCGCGACTCGGCCATGGCATCGGCCGAGCCCACGAGCACGCTGCCGACCGGAGCGCCGAGACCCTTGCTCAGACAGATCGAGACGGTGTCGAACTCACGGCCGTAGTCACCGACCGGCACTCCGGAGGCGACGTGCGCGTTGAAGAGCCGCGCCCCGTCGAGGTGCATGGCGACCCCGCGCTGACGCGTGACCTCCCGCGCCCGGCGGATCTCGTCGAGCGACTGCACGGTGCCGCCGCCGAAGTTGTGGGTGTTCTCGACGATCACGAGCGACGTGCAGACCTGGTACGGCCCGACGCCGGTGATCATGAGGGACGCGGCGTCGTCGGCGCGGAAGCGACCGCGCTCGGAGACCCAGGTGCGCGACGAGATGCCCGAGAGCACCGCGGCGGCCCCGAGCTCGGCCCGCACGACGTGGGCGAGCGAGTCGCCGATGAGCTCCTCGCCCGGCTTGACGTGCAGCCGCACGCCGAGCTGGTTGGCCATCGAGCCCGAGGGCGTGAAGAGCGCGGCCTCGTGCCCGAGCATCCCGGCGACGCGCTCCTCGAGGGCGCGCAGCGTCGGGTCCTCGCCGAAGACGTCGTCGCCGACCTCCGCGCGCGCCATGGCCTCGCGCATGGCCTCGGAGGGCCGGGTCAGGGTGTCGCTGAGCAGGTCTGCCCGGAAGGGACTCGTCGCCGCCACCGCTCAGGCCTGGCCGAGCATCTCGGCGACGAGGAACGCGAGCTCCAGTGACTGCTGGTGGTTCAGGCGGGGGTCGCACACGGACTCGTAGCGCTTCTCGAGGTCGGAGTCGATGATCTTCTCCGCGCCGCCGAGGCACTCGGTGACGTCGTTGCCGGTGAGCTCGACGTGGATGCCGCCGGGGATCGTGCCGAGGGACTGGTGCACCTCGAAGAAGCCGCGCACCTCCTCCACGATGTCCTCGAAGTCACGCGTCTTGTAGCCGGACGGGCTCTCGAAGGTGTTGCCGTGCATCGGGTCGCAGATCCACGTCACGGTGGCACCGGACGCCGTCACCTTGTCGACGAGAGCCGGCAGGGCGTCGCGGATCGTGCCCGCGCCCATGCGGGTGATGAAGGTCAGGCGGCCCGGCGTGCGGTTCGGGTCGACCGTGTCGATGAGGCGCAGCACCTCGTCGATGTCGGCCTTGGGCCCGAGCTTGACGCCGATGGGGTTGCTGATGCGCGAGACGAAGTCGACGTGGGCGCCGTCGAGCTGACGGGTGCGCTCGCCGACCCAGACGAAGTGACCGGACGTGTCGTAGAGACGCCCCGAGCGCGAGTCGATGCGCGTCAGGGGCCGCTCGTAGTCGAGCAGCAGCGCCTCGTGGGCGGCGTAGAACTCGACGGTGCGCATGGCGTCGAAGTCGGCACCACAGGCCCACATGAAGCGCATCGCCTTGTCGATGTCCTTGGCGATCTTCTCGTAGCGCTGGTTGGCCGAGTTGGCGACGAAACCACGGTTCCAGTCGTGGACGTGCCGCAGGTCGGCGAATCCACCGGTCGTGAAAGCGCGCACGAGGTTGAGGGTCGCCGAGCTCGCGTGGTAGGCCCGGACGAGGCGCTGCGGGTCGGGGATGCGGGCGGTCTCGTGGAACGCGAAGTCGTTGACCATGTCGCCGCGGAAGGCAGGCAGGGTCACGCCCTCGCGGGTCTCGACGGTCGAGCTGCGCGGCTTGGCGTACTGTCCGGCCATGCGCCCGATCTTGATGACGGGCACCGATGCGCCGTAGGTCAGCACCGCGGCCATCTGGAGGATCGTCTTGATGCGGTCGCGGATGTTGTCGGCCGTCGCGGAGGCGAAGGTCTCGGCGCAGTCGCCACCCTGGAGCACGAAGGCCTCACCCACGGCGGCCTTGGCCATCCGGTCGGTGAGGATGTCGCACTCGCCCGCGAAGACGAGCGGAGGATACGAGGCGAGGGTCTCGATCACCTCGGCCAGGGCAGCCGTGTCGGGCCAGGCAGGCTGCTGCTGGGCCTCGAGCTCGGTGGCCGCGGCCGTGAGGGCGGCGAGGGCCTCGGACCCGTCAACGGGTTCGAGGCCGGCATCGGCGGTGGCGGTCCTCGTGTTCACCCCGCCAGCGTAGACGTCGCACGGGGGTGCCCCCGCCCGGGTCCGCATCCCGAAACCTTCGAGCGCCGCGGTCGCTCCACCGAGGACGTATGCCGTCCGGGCGGCGGAGCCGGGTCAGCCCGGGTCGATGCGGTCACGTCGGGTCGGCGAGGTCGAGACCGCGCTCCATCGCGAAGCGGACGAGCTCGACGCGGTTGTGCATCTGGAGCTTGCCGAAGATGTTCTGCACGTGGTTCTGCACGGTGCGGTGCGAGAGGAACAGTGTCGACGCGATCTCCTTGTAGCCCATGCCCGTCGCGACGTACTTGAGGATCTCGGTCTCGCGGTCGGTCAGCTCGGGGACGGGTCGCTCCGGGGTGCCTCCACCCGCGGCCTTGACCCGCCGGAACTCGCCGAGGACGAGGCCGGCGAGGCCGGCGGTGAAGACCGGCTCCCCCGCGGCCGTGGCCCGCACCGCGGCGAGGAACTCCTCACGTCCGGCCGACTTCACGAGGTAGCCGAGCGCGCCGGCCTTGACCGCGTCGAGGACGTCCTGGTGGTCGCCGCTCGCCGAGAGGATGAGGATGCGGGTCGGCACCTGGGCCGCGGCGAGGGCGGCGCAGACCTGGGCGCCGGACAGGCCCGGGAGGTTGAGGTCGAGGACGAGGACGTCCGGCACCGTGGCCCGGGTCCTCGCAACCGCCGACCGGCCGTCGTCCGCGGTCGCGAGGACCTCGAAGCCGGCGTCGGCGAGGTCACGGGCGACGGCGTCGCGCCACATCGGGTGGTCGTCGGCGACGACGACCCGGATGTGCTCGGGCGGCGTGCTGCTCCCCTGCTGCGGCATGGCGTCCTCCTGCTCCGTCACGGTGCTCCTTGTCCCCGGGTGCGGACCTGCGGCCCGCGTTCGGTCGTCGCGGGCGTCCGGCGACCATGGTGCCGGTTGGTCAGACGTGTCGTCCGGCGATTGGGGATCCGCAGCTCGACGGTCGTCCCACCGGCGGACCCGGACGTGATGGTCGCGGTGCCGCCGAGGTCGGCGAGGCGGCCGAGGATGCTCGACGAGACACCGAGACGGCCCTGCCCGACGGCCTCCTCGAGCCGACCCTCCGGAACGCCTCGACCGGAGTCGCGGATCGTCACGGCGATCTCGTCGCCGTCGTCGTCGAGCAGCACCCAGGCCCGCGCGTCGTCGCCGGCATGCTGGCGGACGTTGTCGAGGGCGGCCTCGACGGCGGCGACGACCTCGTCGGCGACCCTTCGTGGCAGGAGCACGGCGTCGGCGGGCGAGACGAGCTGGACACTGTCGCCCTCGACGTGGCGCAGCAGGGTGCGCAGGTCGGCGTCACCGCTGACGGCACGGCCCACCTCGGCGAGGTCGGTCTGGCTCACGAGCGTGCGCAGGATCCGCTCCTGCTCACCGGCCATCGCACCGAGCCGCGCCGTCTCCCCGCCGATGTCGCTCGCGCGCCGGTTGATGAAGGCGAGCGTCTGGAGGACGCCGTCGTGCACGGTCCGGGCGAGCCGGTCGCGCTCGGCGCGGGCGGCGTCGAGCCGCATGGCCTCGGCGAGCGCCGCGTGGCTCGACCGGGCGAGGTCGACGCAGTAGCCGATGCAGCCACCGAGCAGGAGCCCGAAGATCGAGTTGGTGATGGTGTTGGGCGTCGGCTCAACCACCTCGACGAAGGAGCACGCCGCGACGAGCGAGGCGGCCGCGAGACCACCGCGCCAGCCGCGCAGCACCGCGAACCCGATGACGGCTGCGGTGGGCCAGATCGAGGGGATGGTCTTGGCCCCGGCAGTGATGACGTCGGGGTCGTCGACGAGCCGGGTCGCGAGGATCGCGGAGCAGCCGATGGCGAGCTCGATGGTGTAGGCGCGGACCGTGCGCACCGGTCGCAACGTGACCGCGAGCGTCCAGCCGGCGAGGACCCCGAGGATGGCGACCGCCCCGACGAGGTGCGCGATCTGCTCGTGCCGCTCCCAGACCGACCACACGGCATACGCGAGGGCGAGGCAGCGGAAGACGTCGATGCCGCGCCAGAGCCCGCGAACGATGGCGTGCTCGTCGTCGAGCACCGCCACCGTCGGCGCCGAGACGGCGGCGGGGAGCTCGTCGTCGGACAGCGGCGCCGGAGCCGGGATCAGGTCGGTGTCAGGGCCGCCCGGCACATCGCCTGGCTCGCCGTCGGGCACACGGTCGTGCTCCGGGCCCGCGCCGTGCCGCGTGCGAGCCATGACGTCAGGACGCCGCCACGACGGGAGCGTCGCCGTCGCCGTCGTCCTCGGCGGTCGAGGCCGAGGTCGCTCCGGACGACTCGGAGGCCTGGGCCGGCCGGGCCTGGGCCGGCCGGGCCTTGCCCTCGGCGGCGTCGAGCGCCTCCTCCAGCTCGGGCGCGGCGCTGCCGGGCTTGGCAGCCTCCTGCAGCTCACGGGCCTTGGCCCGAGCCGCGGAGACGAGCCGGTCCTTCATCGACGTGGCGTACATGTCGACGTACTCCTGGCCCGAGAGCAGCATCAGCTCGTACATGATCTCGTCCGTGATCGAGCGCAGGACGAAGCGGTCGTCCTCCATGCCCTCGTAGCGCGAGAAGTCGAGCGGCTTGCCGACCCGCACCCCGACCCGCATGATCCGCGGGATGACCTTGCCGGTGGGCTGGGCCTTGTCGGTGCCGATCATGGCCACGGGGATGACGGTGACCTTGCCCTCGAGCGCCATCCGCGCCACGCCCGTGCGGCCGCGGTAGAGACGGCCGTCGGGTGACCGGGTGCCTTCGGGGTAGATGCCGAGCAGGTCACCGCGACGCAGCACCTTGAGCCCCGAGGTCAGCGCGGCGTTGCTCGCCTTGCCGCCCGACCGGTCGACGGGCAGCTGCCCGACGCCCTTGAAGAAGGCAGCGGTGAGCCGGCCCTTGATGCCTCGGCCGGTGAAGTAGTCGCTCTTGGCGAGGAACGTGACGCGGCGGGACACGACGAGCGGGAGGAAGATCGAGTCGGAGAAGGACAGGTGGTTGCTCGCGAAGATCGCGGCACCCTCCTCGGGGATGTTCTCCTCCCCCTCCACCCACGGACGGAAGAGGAGCTTGATGATCGGCCCGATGACGATCGTCTTGAGGAACCAGTAGAACAACCGTGTCCGCCTTCCGTCTGTGACGGCTCGAACTCTACGACACTCGCGCACTGACAGCGGCGCATGCGAGGATCAGCAGGTCCAGCCGCTTCGCCCGAGGAGCCCCACCGTGACGGTCCGTCCCGACGCCGCAACGGGCTTCGGCATGTCTTTCCAGCCCCTCCGCACGACCGTCGCCGGGGGCGGACGATGAGTGACCGCGACCTCGACGCGGAGTTCGCGCGGATCATCGCGGGATGGGACGACGAGGCACCCGAGCCACAGCGTCGTGACGCCCCGGCGTCGACTGACCAGGTGGCCCAGCCGGCGGCCGAGCAGGTCGCCGACCCTGCGCCACCGTCGGTCTCGCCGACCGAGGCCGACACGGCCGACGCGGCCGACCAGCCCGGTCCGACGTCGGCCCCGGACGCCTCACCCTCGCCGGTGGAACGCCCGCAGGCCGGCCGGGGCACCGACCCCGCGGCACCGCCGCAGCAGCCCGGAGCCGGCGCGTCGACCCCGTCGGGGTCGTCCGGTCTGCTCGAGCTGCCGATCGCCCCGACGACGTCCCACGAGTGGCGCGGCCCGACGTCCCGCCGCGACGACGCCGACGCCGCATCGGACGGCGACGACCACTTCGTCCCCCCTTCCGAGATCGACCTCCCGTCGGCCGAGACCGACCCGATGTTCTGGGCGATCGTCGGCGGCCTCGCCGGCGGCCCGCTGCTGCTCCTCTACGTCCTCTTCTTCGACCGTGACGGCAGCGGCTGGTGGGTCGTGACGGCCCTGACCATGGTCGTCGTCGGCTTCGTGCTGCTCGTCCTGCGCGGCGGCACCGAGCGGGACCCGTTCGACGACGGCACCCGCCTCTAGCCGCTCGCGAGGCGGTCCGACACGTCAGTCGGACCCGAGGTCGAGGTCGACCCAGACCGGCCGGTGGTCCGACCCCGCTACGAGGTCACCCTCGTCCACGACGGTCTCGGCCGATTCGACGACCCGCAGTCCCGGCCCGGCGAAGACGACGTCGAGGGCGGTCCTCGGGTCGAGCGCGGGAAACGTGGGCGCGTTGCCGGACACCGGCGGGTGGTGCTCGGCGAACATCGCGTATGCCGTCCCGCCGGGTCCCTCGTTGAGGTCCCCTGCGATGACGGCCCGGTCGTCGAGCCCAGCGAGCCGGGTGAGACCGGCGAGGACGGTGGCCGCGTGCCTCGCCCGCTCGGAGGCGCGCAGCCCGAGGTGCACGCTGACGACGGTGACGGCACGACGCGACGGACCGCCGGTCGGGAGCGAGACGGTCGCAGCGGCATACCCTCGCGTGCGGTCGGGGAAGCGGACCGGCAGACGGCCACGCGACGCGCCGTGGACGACCACCCGTGCGGCCGTCAGCACCGCCGTCCCGCCCGTGCCGAGGCGGCCCCGACGCCAGTGCAGACCGCAGTCACGCGCGAACGGCGGGAGGCGGAGCTCCGTCGTGAGCCGGCGCGGGACCTCCTGGAGGCACAGCACGTCGGGGGCGACGGCACGCACGACGCGTGCCGCTGCTGCCCGGTCGTCGAGCAGGTCGTGGACGTTGTAGCTCATGATCCGCAGCACATGCTCCGGTCGGCCACCGGGCCGCGCGGCCACCGGCTCAGCGGCCGGCGCGCGCGAGCTCGGCGGCGCCGATGAGACCGGCGTCGCTGCCGAGCACGGCGCGCACGATCCGCGCCTCCGGACGGTAGCCGCGCCCCGGGAGCTGGCGGCGGAAGGCCTCGCGGGCCGGGCCGATGAGCATCTCGTCGGCCGCGCTCACGCCACCGCCGATGACGAAGAGGCCGGGGTCGAAGGCCGAGGCGAGGTTGGCCAGCCCGACACCGAGCCACTCGCCGATGTCGGCGAGCAGCTCGCGCGCGGTGGGGTCGCCCTCGCGGGCGGCCTCGGTGATGAAAGGACCGGTCAGCGCGTTGGCGTCGCCGCCGAGACGGGCGAGCAGGTCGGCGACGACGGGAGACCCGGCCTCGATCATGGCGCGGGCCTCGCGCACGAGCGCGTTGCCGCTGGCGTACTGCTCCCAGCAGCCACGGTTGCCGCACTCGCAGCGCGCGCCGCCCGGCATGATCTGCATGTGGCCGAACTCGCCGGCGATGCCGTGCCGGCCGCGCTGGACGTTGCCGTCGATGATGAGGGCGCCGCCGATGCCGGTGCCGAGCGTGATGACGACGACGTGCGACTCACCCCGGGCGGCACCGAAGGTCGCCTCGGCCCAGGCCGCGGCGTTGGCGTCGTTGTCGACGGTGATCGGCAGGGCGATGCGCTGGGAGAGCGCGTCACGCAGCGGCTCGTTGCGCCAGGACAGGTGCGGCGCGAAGACGACGGTCGCGCGGTCCTCGGCGACGAAGCCCGCCGCGCCGATGCCGACGGCCACGACGTCGTCGGCGTCGACGTGGCTGAGCAGCTCCTCGACCGACTCGACGATGGTGTTCTCGACGACCGCCGGAGACGTCGAGCGGTGGGGGGTGTCACGACGGGTGCGATGGGTGATGACGCCGGACTCGTCGACGACACCACCCGCGACCTTCGTGCCGCCGATGTCGATGCCGATCGCGAGACGCCTGCTCATGCGCTGCCTCCGGGCCCGTTCTCGTCGGCGTCGATGTCGTCGGCGTCGATGTCGTCGGCGTCGGCGCTGGGATGGGCGTCGTCGCGGTCCGTGTCACGGTCGGGCGCAGGCTCGGCGCGCCGCTCCCGCTGCGCCGTCGCGAGGTCGCGCAGGGCCGTGGCCGCGAAGCCGACGAAGTCGGCGACCTTCTCGATGGTGTCGGGGTTGACCTGCTGGACGAAGGCGATGAGCTGGCAGACGGGACACACGCGGCACGCAGCGGGCGTCGTGCCCCCGCACGTGCACTCCCCCGCCGACCCGTCGGCTCGACGCGCTGCGTCCGGGCCCGTTGGGTCACCCGCCGGCGACGCCGGGCCTGCGGCGTGGTCGTGGCCGTGCGCTGCGCCGCCCGCACGCTCACCCCGGGAGTCACCGGACGGCATACGCGAGCTTCCCGCCCAGGTGCGGCGGGAGAGCAGGTCGACGAGCAGCGCAGCCTCTGCCGCGACGCTGCCGGGGGGCGCGTCGTCGGGGCGCGACGACTCGTCGGCGTCGAGCCGGTGGGGCTGGTCGGGGGCGGCGGGTGCCGCGTCGGGACCGTCGTTCGGTGTCACGGTCGGTCAGGCCTCGACGCGCTTCTTCAGCTCCTTGAGCGCGGTGTCGACGATGACCTTCTCCGCCTTGCGCTTGAGCAGCCCGATCATGGGGATCTTGACGTCGACGGAGAGGCGGTAGGTGACCTTCGTGCCGTCGCCGTCACCGGCGAGGGTGTAGGAGCCGTTCATCGCCTTGAGCACCTGCGCGGAGACGAGGGACCACGAGACGACGCCCGTGCCGTCCTCGACGACGTCCCACTCGTAGTCCAGGACGTAGGTGTCCTTGATGGCGCCGGCGTCGAGGGTGAACTGGACCTGGTCGGCCCAGCCGTCACCCTCCTCGGCGAGCACGGTGACGTCCTTCACCTCGCCCGCCCACTCGGGGTAGGCCTCGAAGTCCGCGATGACGTCGAGCACCTCGCCGGGCGGGGCGTCGATGACGATGGAGGACTCGGTGCGATCGGCCATGCGCCGAAGGCTATCGCGTCGTCAGCGGGCCGACCGCGGTTGTCCCCGCCGGTGTCATCCCGCGTCGGCCGCGTGCCAAGATGGGGACGACGGCAGCCCTGCGCCGCGGGGCGGCGCGCCCGACCGCCGAGCCCACCCTGTGATGATGCTGACGTGGTCTGCGCGGTTACCGATCGGTAAGGTGCAGCACAGTTCCCCGGCCCCGCCATCAGGAGTGACAGTGAAGGACAACGTCGTCGCACCACTCGCCCCCGTCACGACGGAGGGAAGCCTCGCCGACCTCCCCGTGCGCAACGCCGCGGAGAACGCGAGCGAGACCGCGTTCTCCCGCAAGACGCCCTCCGGGGGCTGGACGCACGTGACGTGGGCCCAGTTCGCCGACGACGTCGCCGCCGTCGCCAAGGGCCTCATCGCCGAAGGGCTCCAGCCCGGCGACCGGGTCGCCCTCATGTCGCGCACGCGCTACGAGTGGACCCTCGTCGACTTCGCCGCGTGGAGTGCGGGCGCCGTGGTCGTGCCGATCTACGAGACCTCCTCGGCCGAGCAGGTCCAGTGGATCCTCTCGGACTCCGACGCCCAGGTCGTCGTCGTCGAGACCGACGCACACCGCTCGGTCGTCGAGCAGGTCCGGGGCGACCTGCCGTCGCTCCGCGACGTCGTCACCATGGACGCCGGTGGTCTCGACGCCCTGCGCGAGAAGGGCCGTGAGGTCTCGGACGCCGATCTGGCCGCGCGCCGGGCCGGACTCGACCGACGGGCGGTCGCGACGATCATCTACACCTCGGGCACGACGGGCCGACCCAAGGGCTGCGAGCTGACCCACGGCAACTTCCTCGACCTCGCCGAGAACGCCATCGAGAAGCTCGGCCAGGTCGTCCTCACCGAGAACGCCTCGACCCTGCTCTTCCTGCCCCTCGCGCACGTCTTCGCCCGCTTCATCGAGGTGCTCTGCGTCGAGGGTCGCGCACGGATGGGCCACTCGGCCGACATCAAGACGCTGCTCGACGACTTCGCCGGCTTCCAGCCGACCTTCGTGCTCGCCGTCCCCCGCGTCTTCGAGAAGATCTTCAACTCGGCCGAGGCCAAGGCGTCCTCCGAGGGCAAGGGCAAGATCTTCCTGCGCGCGGCCACCGTCGCGATCGCCTACAGCGAGGCCCTCGACGCCGGCCGACCCGGCCTCGGACTGCGGATCCAGCACGCGGTCTTCGACCGTCTCGTCTACGGCAAGCTGCGCGCAGCCATGGGCGGGCACGTGCGCTACGCCGTCTCCGGCGGGGCGCCCCTCGGCACGCGCCTCGGCCACTTCTACCGGGGCATCGGGGTCGTCATCCTCGAGGGCTACGGCCTCACCGAGACGACCGCGCCCGTCGCGGTCAACACGCCGGACAAGATCAAGATCGGCACCGTCGGACCGCCGTTGCCGGGCACGGGCATCCGGATCGCCGAGGACGGCGAGATCCTGCTCAAGGGTGTCGGCGTCTTCAACGCGTACCACGACAACCCGACCGCGACGGCCGACGCCATCGTCGACGGGTGGTTCCACACCGGCGACATCGGCGAGATGGACGAGGACGGCTACCTGCGGATCACCGGCCGCAAGAAGGAGATCCTCGTGACGGCGGGTGGCAAGAACGTCGCCCCGGCCGTGCTCGAGGACCGCCTCCGCGCACACCCCCTCGTCTCGCAGTGCATCGTCGTCGGCGACCAGAAGCCCTTCGTCGCCGTCCTCGTGACGCTCGACGAGGAGATGTGGCCGCTCTGGGCCAAGACGCACGGCATCGAGGGAGTGTCACTCGACCAGGCCCGCACCGACCCGAAGGTCCTCGAGGCGCTGCAGGAGGCCGTCGACCGGGCCAACGAGGCGGTCTCCAAGGCCGAGTCGATCCGCAAGTTCGCGGTGCTGCCCGGCGACTTCACCGAGGCCAACGGCTACCTGACGCCGTCGCTCAAGCTCAAGCGCAACGTCGTCATGAAGGACTACGCCGACGAGGTCGAGAAGCTCTACGCCTGAGGGCTCAGCGGAGCAGGTGGCGGATGCGCGCCTGCCAGTCCGTGACGAGGGCTGCCCGTGTCGTTCCGGTCGTGCTGCGCAGGGCGGCGTCGACGGCTGCCTCGCGGTCGTCGAGCCGGGAGGTCGGGACGTCGAGCCCGCCGGCTGTGGCCCGGTAGAGACGGACGACGGCCTGGGTGCCGTGCGCGTCGGCGAGGGTGCGCAGGGCCAGCAGCGAGAGGCCGTATGCCGCCGCGAGCGCGTGGGTGCCCGGGTCGAAGTCCGCGTCGGCCGGCAGTGCCTGCGGCAGGCCGGACGCTCGCACACGTTCGAGCGCCGGAGCGACGATCGTCGCCTCCGGCAGGTCGATCGGCTCGTACGCGACGAGCTCGGCGAAGCCCTCGGACAGCCAGACGGGCACGGCCCGTGTCGTCGAGGCCCGCACGGTGACATGGGTCAGCTCGTGCGTCATGACGACGTCGCGGCCGTCGGGACGCAGCGAGGCCCACGCTCCCGGGACGAGCACGATGCGGTCTGCCCCGGCTCTCTCCCCCGGCGTCAGCGGACCGTCAGTGGCCGCGGCGACGCCGTCGAGGTCGCCGGCCGCGCGTCCGAGCAACCGGGCGGCGTCGGCGTCGGTGGCCGGGGCGATCCAGACCGCGGGGCGCACCTCTCCCCACACGCTCGCGACCCGCGAGGCCGCCGTGCGCGCCCGACGGACGACCTCCTCGATCCGGTCGTCGTCGCCGACGCCCAGCACCAGCGCGGTGTCCGACCTCCGGACGACGAGGCCCGCGAGATCCCAGGGCTGCGGGCGCCCGGAGGGAGCCGACGCCGTGATGGCCAGGCTTGCGGGCCGACTGGGGTCAGCCTTGAAGGTGAGGTCGAGGTCGAAGGACCGAGGACGAGCGTCGAAGCCCCGAAGCCTGTAGGTGAGGCTCGCCCTGACGTCCCACTCGACCGTGGTCCCCCGGGCTGCCGGAACCGGCGCGGTGGTCTCGCGGACGCCGACGAGCCGGATGCTCTCCACCGCCATGCGCGTCATGCGGTCGAGGACGGCGACCTGTGTCGGGCGCAGCGCCGCGGATGACGCCGCCTGCAGGGGTGCGAGCCACCCGCTCTCGTCAGACCGCTCCGCAGCGGCGAAGCGGGCGCGCAGCAGCTCCGTCACCGCACGCTGACGGGACGACGCCCACGCCTCCGGAGTGACCTCGGCGTCTGCGCCGAGCCCGCCGCTGGGCGAGGTCGGGTGCGGTGCTGCCGTCGCCGGGGGCCCCGAGTGCGGACCGGCCGCCGTGCACGCCGTCAGGGTCAGGACGAGCAGCGCGGCCAACGCCGCCGAGGCGGCCTCCCGCGCAGGTCCGCGACGACGGGTGCCCGACACCGCGACATCGTGTCATGCGGAGCTGTTGCTGTGGCCCGTCCCCGTCGCCCGTGGGGTCAGACGGCGTGGCGCGCTCGGTGGTGCGTCACGACCTCGGCGGGCTCGAGCTCGGCGCGAGCCGTGTTGGCCGTGGACACGGAGACGAGCCCTGCCGCCACGAAGGCAGACACGGCCCGTCGCTCCGCTCGGTCGAGGGGTGCGGTCATGACCCCGTCGACCTCACGGCGGTCGTCGACCGGCCGCGGGCGGCCGGGTCGCGTGTCGGCGCCGGGTGCGGTGGCGCCCGAACGCAGCGGGATCCCCGCCAGCGCGGTCACCATGCAGTCTGCGCAGTGGACGTCCCGCACCGGGCAGGTCTGGCAGTCGACGAGCATCATCGTGGTCCAACCCCTTCGTCTCTCGTTGCGATCTGTCGTGAAAGACGCTAGGTGGCCCCACTGACACTGCCCCGGGACACTCGGTCGTCGACTCGCCTCCCGGCCTCCGCCGGATGGCCGCGGGACCGGCGTCGAGCCGCACGGGAGGGCAACGCCCCGGGGCACCGTGATCCTCAGGCGCCGTCCGGCCCCCTTGTGCCAGAAGGGCTTGCGACCGACGCGCCTCCGAGGCATTGTCGGCGCCCCGGCATACCGTCGAGGTCATGCAGGCGATCCAGGCGACGTTCGACGACCTCGGCACCCCCCTTGCCGGCGTCACGTTCGTCGTCGTCGACCTCGAGACCACCGGTGGCTCACCCGCCCAGTGCGGCATCACCGAGATCGGCGCCGTCAAGGTGCGCGGCGGCGAGGTGCTCGGCGAGTTCCAGACCCTCGTCGACCCGGCCGAGCCCATCCCGGCGTTCATCTCCGTCCTCACGGGCATCACCGACTCCATGGTCCGCGACGCGCCGCGCATCGAGAGCGCCCTGCCCGCCTTCCTCGAGTTCGCCGCCGGCAGCGTCCTCGTCGCCCACAACGCCGGGTTCGACATCGGCTTCCTCAAGGCCGCTGCCGCCCGGGTCGGCGCTCCGTGGCCCGGCTTCCCGGTCCTCGACACGCTCCAGCTGGCCCGGCAGCTCGTCGTGCGCGACGAGTCGCCCAACCACCGGCTCTCGTCGCTCGCCCAGGTCTTCGGCTCCACGACGGCACCCGACCACCGGGCCCTGCACGACGCCCGAGCCACGGTCGACGTCCTCCACGGACTCATCGAACGCGTCGGCAACCTCGGCGTGCACACGCTCGAGGAGCTGTCGAGCTACAGCTCTCGGGTCACCCCGTCGCAGCGACGGAAGCGCTTCCTCGCCGATCCCCTGCCCAGCGCCCCCGGCGTCTACCTCTTCAAGGACGGCAGCGACCGCGTCCTCTACGTCGGCACGAGTCGCGACATCCGCACCCGGGTGCGCACCTACTTCACGGCCTCGGAGCAGCGCAGCCGGATGGCCGAGATGGTGCGCCTCGCCCACGTCGTCCACCCCGTCGTCTGCCAGACCTCGCTCGAGGCCCAGGTGCGCGAGCTGCGGCTCATCGACGAGCACAAGCCGCGGTTCAACCGCCGGTCCAAGGACGGCCGCAAGGTCATCTGGGTCAAGCTCACCCAGGAGCGCTTCCCCCGCCTGTCGATCGTCAAGCAGGTCCGCGACGACGACGCCCACTACATCGGGCCGTTCCGGTCCCGGGCGACGGCCCAGGCGGCCATCGACGCCGTCCACGAGGTCGTCCCGCTGCGTCAGTGCACCGGCCGGCTCACCGGCCGAGGCACCGCCTGCGCCCTCGCCGACATGGGCCGGTGCGGCGCCCCGTGCACCGGCGCGCAGTCCGAGGGTGACTACGCCGTCGTCGTCGCCGAGTGCCGCGCCATCTTCACCGGCAACGCCCGGCCCAGCGCCGAGCTGCTCCGGGTCCGCCTCGAGGAGCTGGCCTCGCAGGAGCGGTTCGAGGATGCGGCGCGGGTGCGCGACCGCTTCCTCCAGCTCGTCCGCGGAGCCGCTCGCGCCCAGCGGCTGGCCCCCCTGGTCCGCTCTCCCGAAATCATCGCCGCGCGCCGCAGCGACGTCGGTGGGTGGGAGCTCGTCTCCGTCCGCCACGGACGCCTCGCCGGCGTCGTGGTGAGCCCGCGCGGCGCCGACCCGATGCCCTACGTCCGGTCGATGCAGGCCACGGCCGAGGTCGTGCCCGCACCGACGCCCGACCGTCCGTCCGCCCTCACCGAGGAGACGGAGATCCTGCTCCGGTGGCTCGAGGCGCCGGGCGTGCGCATCGTCGAGCTCGAGGGGACCTGGACGTGCCCCGTCGGCGGCGCCGGTTCGGTGCGCAGCGAGCTCGAGCCCGCCGTCGCATCGGCGCACGAGGTCGTCGGGTTCGACCACGACGTGCCCGGACCGCGTGCCGGCTCCCCGCACGGCGACCGACCCGGCCGCGCCGGTCGCCCGGGCCGAGGCGGCGGCCTGCGTCGCGCGGGGTAGGCCCGGCTAGGGTGGTCCCGTGATCACCGCCATCGTCATGATCAGCTGCGAGGTCGACCGCATCCCGGAGGTGGCCGAGGCCATCGCCGACATCCCGGCCGTGTCCGAGGTCTACTCGGTGACGGGCGACGCCGACCTCATCGCCATGGTGCGGGTCAAGGCGCACGAGGAGTTCGCGGACGTCATCGCCGACCGGCTCAACAAGGTGCAGGGCATCGTCGGAACGTCGACGCACATCGCCTTCCGCACCTACTCGTCGCACGACCTCGAGGCCGCCTTCAGCCTCGGGCTCGAGGGCGAGTAGCAGGTCGACACAGACCCTCGCCTCGTCGCGGACCCCGGCCGAGCCGACCGAGTGGACGCCTGAGCGAGCCGACCGGCTGACTGTCCGACCGGCTCAGCGTCGGGTCGCGGCCACCCAGCGTTCGACGAGGCCGGTCGCGGCTCCGCTGTCGATGGCCTCGGCCGCACGGTCCATCCCGGCACGCACGTCACGGTCGAAGTCGCCCTCCGACGCCCCCGTGTCCGGACGCGTCAGCGCGAGCGCGATCCCGGCGTTGAGGAGCACGGCGTCCCGGACGGCTCCCGTCACGCCGGCGAACACGTCACGGACCACGCCGGCGTTGTGCGCCGCGTCGCCGCCGCGCAGCTCCTCGATCGGGTGCAGCTCGACGCCGAGGCGAGTGGGGTCGAGCGAGCGTTCGGTGATGGAGCCCTCGCGGACCCACCACACGTGCGTCGTCGTCGAGACGGTGACCTCGTCGAGACCGTCGTCGCCGCGGAACACCGCGGCGTCCTTGCCACGGTGCGCGAAGACGCCGGCCAGCAACGGGGCCATGCGGGCGTCCGCGCAGCCCACGGCGGCATACGTCGGCTGGGCCGGGTTGGTCAGTGGACCGAGGAAGTTGAACGCCGTCCCGATGCCGAGGTCGCGGCGCGGCACCGCGGTGTGACGGAACGAGGGGTGGAAGGTCTGCGCGAAGCAGAAGGTGATGCCGGCCTCCGACGCCACCTCGACGACACGCTCGGGAGGCAGGGACAGGTCGACGCCGAGGGCCTCGAGCACGTCCGCCGAGCCGGACGACGACGAGGCGGCCCGGTTGCCGTGCTTGACGAGACGCACGCCGGCAGCCGCGGCCACCATCGCGGACATCGTCGAGATGTTGACCGTGTGGGCCCGGTCGCCGCCGGTGCCGACGATGTCGAGGCTCGGCCCCGGCACCTCGATCCGCCGCGCGTGGGCGAGCATCTGCTCGGCCAGGCCCCGCATCTCCTCGATGCTCTCGCCCTTGGCGCGCAGGCCGATGAGGAAGCCCGCGACCTGAGAGGGCGTGGCCTCCCCGCTCATGATCTGCCCCATGGCCCACTCGGCCGTCGGCCGATCGAGGTCACGACCGGCGATGAGGTCGGTCAGCAGTGCAGGCCAGGTCGTCGCGTCGGGCGCCATGCGTCAGGCCGTGGGCACGCCCGAACGCGCGAGCGTGGCGATGGCCGACGTCAGCGCGATCGGGTCGAGCGGGTGCGGGACCGCCAGGTCGGCCTGGGACCAGGCGGCGAGCCAGCTGTCCTGCGGACGGCCCGTGAGCACGACGATCGGGGGACAGTCGAAGATCTCGTTCTTGAGCTGCTTGGCCAGGCCCAGGCCGCCGACCTTGGCGGCCTCGCCGTCGAGGACGAGGATGTCGAAGCGCTCGGACTCGACCGAGCTGATCACGGCGTCGGCCGTCGCGCACTCGTGCCAGCGGACCACCTCGACGTCCCTGGCGGGGCGACGGCCGACCGCCGCGCGCACCGCGTCACGGGTCGTGATGTCGTCGCTGTAGAGCAGGACGCTGACCCGCGCCACCGGCCGCTGCGCGCCGGTCGTCGTCGCGATGTCGGTGGACGTGCCCTGCGCTGCGCTGTCGTTCGAGGCGGTCATGCGACCGATGCTACCGGGCGGGTCGCGACCGACCGCACCGACCTCCCCACCCGCGAGACGACGCCTCAGACCGACGTGGGAGGGTGGTCCCGGACGGCCCACGACACGGCTGTTCAGGGTTCATGTCGGAATGGTCACGAATCCTCTACACCCGCGCGAGAAAGGGCCCCGAAGCGGGGGGTCCCTCGCACAGCCGGACAGGAATGTGGGAATAATGTCCAACGTGGCGACAGCATCGGCAGTTCCTTCAAGCGCAGTAGCGAATCCGGCCCATCACGGGCCGGCGACCCGCCCCAACATGGTTGCCGTCGGCACCATCGTGTGGCTCTCCAGCGAACTCATGTTCTTCGCGGGTCTCTTCGCGGTCTACTTCCAGCTCAGGTCGGTCCGCGGTGACCTCTGGGCGGTGCAGACCGAGAAGCTCAACCTGCCCTTCGCGAGCGTCAACTGCCTCGTGCTCGTCATCTCCTCCGTGTGGTGCCAGCTCGGCGTCTGGAAGGCCGAGCGCGGCCAGAAGGCCCGCACCGGCAAGCTCCTCGACATCAAGGGCTGGGGCATGCGCGAGTGGTACGTCCTGACGTACCTCTTCGGCGCCTTCTTCATCGCCGGCCAGGTCATGGAGTACTCCGAGCTCGTCCACGAGAACGTCACGCTGAGCTCCGACGCCTACGGCTCGGTCTTCTACATGGCGACCGGCTTCCACGGTCTGCACGTGACGGGCGGCCTCATCGCCTTCCTGCTCATCATCGCCCGCACCTTCACGACGCGGCGCTACACGCACGCCAACGCCACGGGCGCCGTCGTGACGTCGTACTACTGGCACTTCGTCGACGTCGTGTGGATCGCGCTCTTCGCGACCATCTACATCCTGCGCTGACCCCCGGCATGATCGCGCAGCTGCACCCGACCCCCACCTCCATGGACGACAGGAACCCACAGTGAACGCCTTGGCCGCCCGACGCCGACACCCCGCCGCGATCGCGGTGCTGCTGCTGCTCGGCCTCCTCGTGACCGGTGGCGCCTACTCCTTCCTCGCCCCCAAGGACGCCAACGCGGCGGCTCCCACGGCGGCCGCCGACGACGTCGCCCACGGCAAGGACCTCTTCATCGCCAACTGCGCCACCTGCCACGGCGTCGGTGCCCAGGGCACGAAGTCCGGCCCGTCGCTCGTCGGCGTGGGCGCCGCCTCGGTCGACTTCCAGGTCGGCACCGGACGTATGCCGCTCGCCGGCCCGAACGTCCAGGCGCCCCAGAACAAGGTGAAGTTCGACGACGCCCAGATCTCCGCCCTCGCGGCCTACGTCGCCTCGCTCGGCCCCGGCCCGGCGATCCCGGAGGAGAAGTACACGACGGTCATCGAGCCCGGCACGCCGGAGAACAACAAGGCCATCGCCGAGGGTGGCCAGATCTTCCGCGTCAACTGCGCGATGTGCCACAACTTCGCCGGTGCGGGCGGCGCCCTGACCCGCGGCAAGTACGCCCCGGCGCTCGAGGGCACCACGCCGAAGCACATCTACGAGGCGATGGTGACCGGGCCGCAGTCGATGCCGGTCTTCAACGACATGAACCTCACGCCCGAGGCGAAGCAGAAGGTCATCTCCTACCTCAAGGCGCAGGAGAACGAGACGAACGTCGGCGGCCTCACGCTGGGCAACCTCGGCCCGGTGTCCGAGGGGCTCTTCGCGTGGGTGTTCGCGCTCGGCATCCTCATCGGCTGCGCCGTCTGGCTCGGCAAGAAGGCAGCATGAGCCCGCGCTGCATCGCCTCGATCACGAACGACGACAGGACCACGACCCGATGAACGAGAACGACACCACGGACCACGGGACCAGCACGTCCCTCGTCCCGGCGTCCGACGCCGGAACCGAGCGACTCCCGGCGTCGCTGATCAGGGGGGTGGACCAGTTCGAGAACCCCGGTCTGCCGGCACACGTGCACCGCGCCGCCGACGACGACCCCGCGGCGGCCAAGCGCGCCGAGCGCCAGGTCGCGACGATGTTCGGTCTGTCGATGCTCGCCACGCTCGTCTTCTTGGTCAGCTACTTCGCCATCCCCGACGAGGCGACCTTCTTCTTCCCCGGTATCGGGATCGCCAAGACCCAGAACGTCGTGCTCGGCCTGTCGCTCGGCTTCGCCATCTTCCTCATCGGCATCGGCGCCGTGCACTGGGCCAAGACGCTGATGTCCGACGAGGAGATCGTCGAGGAGCGCCACGAGCAGGCCTCGACGACCGAGCAGCGCGCCAAGGCCGTCGCCGTCGTCAACGAGGGCGTCGCGTCGACGCAGCTCAACCGCCGCCCGCTCCTGAAGTACTCCCTCGGTGGGGCGCTCGGCCTCTTCGCCCTCCCCCTCGGCCTGCAGGTCGCCGGTTCGCTCGGCCCGACCAACGTCGAGGAGCTCAAGCACACCATCTGGGACCCGAAGGACAACGGCGGCAAGCCGATCCGGCTCATGCGTGACCCGGAGATGACGCCGATCCGCTTCGACGAGGTCACGTCCGGCTCGGTCTTCCACGTGATGCCCGAGACACTCCAGAAGTACATCGACGAGGGCAAGCACGTCCTCGAGGCCAAGGCCAAGGCGGCGGTCATCCTGATCCGCCTCGACCCCGACCTGATCAAGGTGCAGAAGGCCAAGGACTGGGGCGTCGACGGCGTCGTCGCCTACTCCAAGATCTGCACCCACGTGGGCTGCGCGGTCGGCCTGTACGAGCAGCAGACGCACCACCTGCTCTGCCCGTGCCACCAGTCGACCTTCGACCTCACCGAGGACTGCGCCGTCATCTTCGGCCCGGCCAAGCGGCCGCTGCCGCAACTCAAGATCACCGTCGACGACGCGGGCTACCTCGTCGCCCCCGCAGGCTTCGCAGAGCCCGTGGGACCGAGCTTCTGGGAGCGTGCGCGATGAGCACCATCAACGAGACTCGTCCCGCGGACGCACTCCGCGCCGGCGACCGCCAGGCCGACGAGCGCGCGTCCGCCACCAAGCCGCTCGGCGGCATCGCCGGCTGGATGGACGACCGCCTCGGCGGTGCGAAGGGTGTCTCCTTCCTCGCCAAGAAGGTCTTCCCCGACCACTGGTCGTTCATGCTCGGCGAGATCGCGATGTACTCGATGATCGTCTGTCTGCTGACCGGTGCGTTCCTCACCTTCTGGTTCGTGCCCAGCGCCAGCCAGGTCGTCTACGACGGCTCCTACGTCCCGCTCCAGGGCGTGACGATGTCGGACGCCTACCGTTCGACGCTCGGGATCTCCTTCGACATCCGCGGCGGTCTGCTCATCCGTCAGATCCACCACTGGGCCGCCCTGATCTTCGTCGTGTCGGTCTTCGTCCACATGGCGCGCGTCTTCTTCACCGGCGCCTTCCGCAAGCCGCGTGAGATCAACTGGGTCTTCGGCACCATCCTGTCGCTGCTGGCGTGCATCGAGGGCTTCGCGGGCTACTCGCTCCCCGACGACCTGCTCTCGGGCACCGGCATCCGCGCCATGAACGGCTTCATCCAGTCGGCGCCGGTCATCGGCTCCTACCTGTCGTACTTCATCTTCGGAGGCGCGTTCCCCGGCGAGGCGATCATCCCGCGCCTCTACTCGGCGCACGTGCTGCTCATCCCGGCCATCCTCGTGGGCCTCTTCACGGCGCACATCCTGCTCGTCTTCCTGCACAAGCACACGCAGTTCCCCGGACCGGGCCGCACCAACAAGAACGTCGTCGGCTACCCGCTCCTGCCGGTGTACATCGCCAAGGCCGGTGGCTTCTTCTTCATCGTCTTCGGCGTCATCGCCCTCATCTCGGCGGTCGTGACGATCAACCCGATCTGGGCCTACGGTCCGTACGACCCCTCCCCCATCACCGCGGGCTCCCAGCCCGACTGGTACATGGGCTTCGCCGACGGTGCGCTGCGACTGCTGCCCGGCTTCCTCGAGTTCGAGACGTTCGGCTTCACGTGGAGCATGAACATCTTCCCGGGCTCGCTCATCCTGCTGCCGCTCATGTGGACCATCATCGGCGTCTACCCCTTCGTCGAGTCGTGGGTGACCGGTGACAAGCGCGAGCACCACCTGCTCGACCGCCCGCGCAACGCGCCGACGCGCACCGCCATCGGCATCGCCGGCATCTCGATGTACGTCGTGCTCTTCCTCGCTGCCGGCAACGACCTCATGGCGATCAAGCTGCACCTGTCGATCAACGACATCACGCAGACGCTGCGCGTGCTCTTCTTCGTCGCGCCGCCGGTCGCCTTCTGGATCACCAAGCGCATCTGCCTCAGCCTGCAGCGCGCCGACCGCCAGAAGGTCCTCCACGGTCGTGAGACGGGCACGATCTGGCGGCACGCCGACGGTCGCTTCGAGGAGATCCACGCTCCGCTCACCCCCGACGAGCGCTGGGCCCTGGTCCAGCACGAGTCCCACGAGCCGCTCGAGCTCACGGCGGGCAAGGACGCCAACGGCGTCGACAGCCCCATCGCCGGCAAGGAGCGCCTGCGGGCGAAGTTCTCGAACTTCTACTTCCGCGACCGCGTCGCCCCGGCCACCCCGTCCGAGCTCGAGGCGGCCCACCACGAGCACGAGGACCACGCGGCTGCGCCCGACGGCGGGCACGAGGCCATCGAGCCCGCAGGGGCCGGCCAGGAGCGCGAGACGATCAAGGCCGACAAGCAGCACGGCTGACGCCTGGTCGCCTCTGGCGACACCGACACGAGAGGGACCTCCCGGTGCGGGAGGTCCCTCTCGGCGTCCGGCGACGCATCGTGACCCGAGATGTCGGTTATGAGAACTTTCTGAGATGTCGTCGAGAGCATCTGGGCGCACGGCCGTACCCCCGTCCCCCCAACGACAGGCAGGTTCCATGCTCGACACGATCTTCGGCCTCCCCGTCCATCCCCTCATCGTCCACGCGACGACCGTCGTCGTTCCGGCCGCCGCCGTCACGGTGCTGCTCTCCGCCGTGTGGCCGCGCTTCCGTCGGTGGGCCGCCTGGATGCCGCTCGCGCTGTCCGTCCTCGCGGTGGTGCTCACTCCCCTGTCGACCGAGTCGGGTGAGTCCCTCGAACGACACGTGGAGCACAGCGACCTCATCGAGACGCACTCACAGCTCGCCGAGGGGTTGCTTCCGTGGGTCATCGGACTCGCCGTCGCGGCGGCCCTGCTCTTCGTCGTGGCCCGCCGGGAGCGTCGGGCCGTGTCCACCGTCGCGCCGAGCGCCTCGGCCGCAGACCCGACCGACGAGACGCCCGCCCGCACCTCGCTCGTGCCGCGCTGGCTCCTCGTCGCCGGCGCGGTCGTCGGCCTCGTGGCGGCCCTCGGGACGACCGTGCAGGTCGTGCGCATCGGCCACAGCGGCGCGCAGGCCGCCTGGTCCGACTCCGTGTCCCAGACCCCGGCGCCGGTCGGCGGCGACGACGGCAACTGAGGACGCAGCCGTGCTCCGCGCAGCAGCGGGCCACGGCCACCCCTCGGGGCCGTTCGGCCCGCGTGACAGACTCGGCCCATGCACCTGTCCGAGGCCGAGTTCGAGGAGGCGGTCGGGGACGCCCTCGACTCGATCCCCGAGGAGCTCGCCCGCGCGATGGACAACGTCGTGGTCCTCGTCGAGCAGGAGCCCCCGCCCGATGACCCCGAGCTGCTCGGCGTCTACGACGGGACCCCGCTGACCGAGCGGGACGGCTGGTGGGACGCTGGCTCGCTCCCTGACCGCATCACGATCTTCCAGGGCCCCCTGGAGCGGATGTGCGACACCGCCGCCACGCTGCGCGAGGAGATCGCCATCACCGTCGTGCACGAGGTGGCCCACCACTTCGGCATCGACGACGACCATCTCCACGAGCTGGGCTGGGGCTGAGCTCCGCACCGGGCCACAGCGGGCCACAGCGGGCCACAGTTGGGCCACAGCGCGGCCACCTGCGGCGTCGCGCCGCGCGACGTCTCGCACGCGGGACAGTTTTGTCCGGTCCACCCCGAGCGCCCCTTGTCGTCGCAGCCTGCCGGGGATACCGTCGAGGAACCGTTCAACCGATCGGATGGAGGTGCGTCAGATGTTCTCTCCCACACGATCGCACTGCGAGCCGCTCGGGCCGTGAAGGTCAGGGTCGGATCGAAGGGGAAGGCCACGGCCTTCCCCTTCGCGCTGTCCGGGCCCGGAGGCCCCGTCGTCAGGGTCGGGCGACGACGTCATCTCCGCAGCACGTCGTACGTCCGGCGTGGAGGCTCGTCGACCCGACGAGCTCCGGCCGACCACGACGAAGGGCCCCGGTCGGCGACCGGGGCCCTTGCGACGTCAGGCTCGAGATCAGATGGAGTACTCGCCCGAGAAGGACTCGAAGACCCACAGGCACACCGCGACGACCGCGAAGACGGCGCCGATGATGAAGAGCCACCAGCCGATCGCGAGGCCGGCGAACATGATGGCGCCGGAGCCGGCGAGCCACAGGGGCGTCCAGGAGCTGGCGACGAAGTAGCCGTAGTTGCCCTCGGCGTCCTCGATCTCACCGGCGGCGTTGTCCTCGGGGCGCAGCGGCAGCTTCTTGCCGGTCATCCAGAGGTAGAAGCCGGTGAGCGCGAACAGCAGTGCGGTGAGGATCAGCGCCGTGACGCCGATCGGCTCCTCCCACTTGGACCAGAAGCCGTACATGAGCACGACGGGGACGAAGAAGACGAACAGGTAGAGGAAGAGCTTGGTCTCGACGCGCATCGGGATCAGTCCTCACGCTTCTGGGTGCTGGCGGTGGCCTTCTCGGAGCCGGCCACGTCGGCCGGGCCCATGACCTGGACGAGGGTGCCCTGGTCGGCGACGGGCGCGACACCCGTTGCGGACTCGGGGTGGTGCAGGTCGAACGCGGGGCGCTCGGACCGGATGCGAGGCAGCGACGTGAAGTTGTGGCGGGGCGGCGGGCACGAGGTGGCCCACTCGAGCGACGCGCCGTAGCCCCACGGGTCGTCGGACTCGACGAGCGGCGCCGTGCGCCACGTCTTCCAGACGTTGTAGACGAACGGGATCATCGAGGCACCGAGCAGGAACGCGCCCAGGCTCGAGACGATGTTCGCGAGCTGGAAGCCCTCTTCCGGCAGGTAGTCGGCGTAGCGACGGGCCATGCCCTCGACACCGAGCCAGTGCTGGATGAGGAACGTCATGTGGAAGCCGATGAAGAGCATCCAGAAGTGGATCTTGCCGAGCGTCTCGTCGAGCATCCGACCGGTGAGCTTGGGCCACCAGAAGTAGTAGCCGGCGAACATCGCGAACACCACCGTGCCGAAGACGGTGTAGTGGAAGTGCGCGACGACGAAGTAGCTGTCGGACAGGTGGAAGTCGAGCGCCGGGCTGGACAGGATGATGCCGGTCAGACCGCCGAAGAGGAACGTGACGAGGAAGCCCATCGCCCACAGCATCGGCGTGGCCATGACGACCTTGCCGCCCCACATGGTGCCGATCCAGTTGAAGAACTTCACGCCGGTCGGCACGGCGATCAGCATCGTCATGACCGCGAAGAACGGAAGGAGCACCTGTCCGGTGACGTACATGTGGTGCGCCCAGACGCTCGCCGACAGGGCCGCGATGGCGATCGTGGCGAAGACGAGGGTCTTGTAGCCGAAGATCGGCTTGCGCGAGAAGACCGGCAGGACCTCGCTGATGATGCCGAAGAACGGCAGCGCGATGATGTAGACCTCCGGGTGCCCGAAGAACCAGAACAGGTGCTGCCAGAGCATGGCCCCACCGTTCTCGGCGTCGAAGATGTGCATCCCGAAGCGCCGGTCACCGCCGAGGGCGAAGAGGGCAGCCGCGAGGATCGGGAACACGAGGATCGCGAGCAGCGAGGTGATGAGCACGGTCCACGTGAAGATCGGCATGCGGAACATCGTCATGCCGGGCGCGCGGAGGCAGATGATCGTCGTGATGAAGTTGACGGCACCGAGGATCGTGCCGAAACCAGCGAGCGCGAGACCGAAGACCCACAGGTCACCGCCGACACCGGGCGAGTAGCTGACGTCGGACAACGGCGCGTAGGCGAACCAGCCGAACGCGGCAGCACCCTGGGGCGTCAGGAAGCCGATGGACGCGATGAGGCCACCGAAGAGGTAGAGCCAGTACGCGAACATGTTGAGGCGCGGGAACGCGACGTCGGGCGCACCGATCTGCAGCGGCATGACGGCGTTGGCGAAGCCGGCGAAGAGCGGCGTGGCGAAGAGCAGCAGCATGATCGTGCCGTGCATCGTGAAGAGCTGGTTGTACTGCTCGGGGTTGTCCACGATCTGCAGGCCGGGGGCCATGAGCTCGGCGCGGATGAGCAGAGCCATGAGGCCGCCGAGCAGGAAGAAGATGAACGACGTGATGAAGTAGAGGTTGCCGATGACCTTGTGGTCGGTCGTCGTCACCCACTTGACGAAGGTCTGGCCCTTGGCCAGGCGCGGGCGGGCCGCGGCCGTCATGCTCGGGGCCTGCGCCTCGCGGTTGTACGTTGCGGAGGTCATCAGTTGCTCCCAGTGCGAGCCGGTGCGGGGATCTTGTCGATGTCGGCCTGGACCATCTTCTCGCGGCTCACGTCGACCGGGATGAGGCCCTCCTGGCCGATGGCCTTGAGGTGGGCCATCTCCTGGTCGTACTCGGCCTGCGGGACGACCTTGACCATGAAGAGCATCTGCGAGTGGTAGGCGCCACAGAGCTCGGCGCACTTGCCCTGGAACGTGCCGACCTGCGTGGGCGTCAGCTGGAACTTGTTCGTCTTGCCCGGGAGCATGTCCATCTTCATCATGAACGCCGGCACCCAGAAGCTGTGGATGACGTCGCGGGCGTTGAGGACGAACTCGACGCGCTTGTTGACCGGCAGGTAGAGCACGGGCATCTGCGCGCGCTTGCCCTCGGTGCCGTCGAGCTCGGTGTGGACTCCGGTCTCGTGGACGTTGGAGTCGACGTAGTTGAAGTCCCAGCTCCACTGCTTCGCGACGACGCTGACCGTGAGGTCCTTCTTCGTGCTCGTGTCGACGAGCCTGGCCTCGTCACGCGCGGTGTAGTAGAAGAAGACGGCCACCATGAAGACGGGGATGACCGTGTAGAGCATCTCCATCGGCACGTTGTAGCGCAGCTGGACGGGAAGCGTCTCGTCGCCCTTGCGCTTGCGGAAGCGGATGGCGGCGTAGAGCATCAGGCCCCACGTGAGGGCCCCCACCAGGAGGACGGCGATCCAACTGCCGATCCACAGGTCGGTGACCCGCTGGCCGCTGTCGGAGACCACCGGGGGCAGGTATCCGTTGGACACCTGTCCCTGGCAACCGCTGAGGGCCAGTGCGGCGAGGCCGGCGATCCCGGCGAGGCGCAGCCCGGTGCGTCGCCGCCCGGTGCGTCGCCGCCCGGTCTCCCCCACCACCGTCGTCACCACCGGCGTTGCCGCTGGGGTGTCTTCGTGCTCAGGCACCAGGTGCACCTTTCGTTCCGTACGTGGGCGCGCAGGGCGCGCGTCGAACGTGTTCACGTCAAACCGTCTGGGCACCAAGGCCCACGGCGCAACCCTACCGTCCCTCTTGTCACGCTGTCCGCAGGGGGCGGCTAACGTTGCGGAGTGGTCAGTCACGATCCGGGCACGAACGTTGGACCCCGTCCGTCCGCCCCTTCCGGAGGCTCCCAGCGGGTGTCCGGCGGGCTCCCCGACGACCGTCAGCACGACCGCGAGCCGGCACCGGTGGCGACGCCCCGGTCGAGCCGGTCACCGGGCGTGCGGCGGCTGCTCGACGCCTCGTCCGGCCCGCTCCACCCCGTCGCACGCGACACCCTGCAGGCCGCGATCGAGGTCGGCTGGGCCGACCCCGCCCGCCTGCACGCCGAGGGGCGCCGGGCCCGGGCCCTGCTCGACCGCTCCCGCGAGATCGTCGCCGCCGGTCTGGGGGTGCGACCCACCGAGGTGAGCTTCCTGCCCAGCGGGCCGACCGCGCTGGCCCGGGCCGTCGACGGGGTGGCGTATGCCGCCCGCCGGCGTGGGGGGCGCACCGTGGCCTCCGCGGTGGAGCACTCCGCCGTCCTCGTCCCGGGACGGGCGCGGGCGGCCGCGGCCGACGACGCGTCCCTGTTCGCGGAGGTCGAGGTCGACCCCCTGGGGCGGCTCGACCTCGACGCGTGGCGGAGCGCCCTCGCGGTCCCCGGCACCGTCGTGGCGGCGTTGCAGAGCGCGAACGGCGAGGTGGGCACGCGCCAGCCTCTCGGGGCGGCCCGTGATGCCGCCGCGGCCCACGGCACACCCCTCGTGGTCGACGCCACGGCGTCCCTCGGACGCGACGACGTGTCTGCGGACTGGGACGTCCTCGTCGGTGACGCACGGTCGTGGGGCGGACCACCGCTCGGTGTGCTCGTCGTCCGCGAGGGCGTGCGCTGGCACTGGTCCGAGGCCCGCGCCGACGTCGAGCACGGCCGTGCGGACGTCACGCCGTGGGTGCCGCTGGCCCTCGCCGCGGCCGAGGCGTGGCAGCAGACGACGGCCACCCGTGCCGCGGACACACAGGTGACGCGCGCGCTCGTCGACGACATCCGCCGCGCCGCCTCCGCGGTGCCCGACACCGAGGTCGTCGGGGACCCGGACGACCGGCTCCCCCACGTCGTCACCTTCTCCAGCCTCTACGTCGACGGGGAGGCCGTCGTCGGGGCCTTCGACGCCGCCGGCTTCGCGGTGGCGAGCGGGTCGGCCTGCACGTCGAGCACGCTGGAGCCGAGCCACGTGCTCGCGGCGATGGGGGTCCTGACCCACGGCAACGTGCGCGTCACCCTGCCTTTGCCCGCGGTCTCCCCCGCCCTCGCCGACGACGTCAGCGTCTTCACGGCCGCCCTCGCTCCGACCGTCCGCGCCGTGCGCGACCAGCTCGGGGTCGGTGACCTGTGACCGACGACCCGAGCGTCGTCGACGCGCGCGGCGAACGCTGCCCCCTGCCCGTCATCCGCCTCGCCCGCCTCGTCCGCGACCGGCCGGACCTCGCGACCGTCACGGTCCTGGCGACCGACCCGGCCGCCGCCCACGACGTCCCGGCCTGGTGCCGGATGCGGGGCCACCGCTTCGTCGAGGCGCGTGCGGAGGGCGACCACACGGCATACCTCGTCGAGGTGGTCAGGCCCAGCGGGCCGGGAGCGGCGCGTTGAGCACGGTCGGCAGGATCGCGAGGTACTCGTCGCGCGGGACCTCGCGCACGCCGAGCGTGGCCAGGTGCGGCGTCTGCCACTGGACGTCGACGAGGCGGCGGGGGTCCCCGTCGGCGATGAGCAGGTCGCGCAGACCGACGAGGGCGACCTTCGAGGCGTCACGCTCGTGGTGGAACATCGACTCGCCCGCGAAGAGTCCGCCGATGGCGACGCCGTAGAGGCCGCCGACGAGCTCGCCGTCCTGCCACGTCTCGACCGAGTGGGCCCACCCGGCGTCGTGGAGCTCGACGTAGGCGTCGACGATCTCGGGGGTGATCCAGCGACCGTCCCGGTCCGGCGCCGCGCAGGCCTCGACGACCCCGCGGAAGTCGGAGTCGACGCGCACCTCGAACCGGGCCACGGCCTTGCGCAGCGACCGGCTGACGCGCAGCTCGCGCGGCCGCAGGATGCCGCGGGGGTCCGGTGACCACCACCCGATCGGCTCGGCGCCGTGGTCGCCGATCCCCATGGGGAACACGCCGACGGAGTAGGCCTCGAAGAGCGTCGCGACGTCGAGGTCGGCGCCGATGCCGATGAGGTCCTCGCCCGCGGGGACGCGGTCGAGCGCGAAGTCCCAGGGGGTGGACGGCGGCGGCGTGGGCACTGACGGGCTCCGGCTCTCGTGGGGGTGGGCTGCTCAGCGGCTCGCGATGACCGTCAGCGCCGGGCCGGCGGCGTCATGGCCGTGGACAGGTGATGTGGGGCGCGATCTCGTCGGCGGACTCGGCGCCGTACGCCCCGGCGAGCCGCTCGAGGAAGCGCTCCTTGCCCAGGGCGTACTCCTGGGTGCCGACCGTCTCGATGACGTAGGTGGCGAGCATCGAGCCGAGCTCGGCGCAGCGCCGGACCGGCAGACCCGCCGCGAGACCGGTGAGGTAGCCGGCCCGGAAGGCGTCGCCGACGCCGGTCGGGTCGGCCTTGCGCACCTCGCGGGCGATCCCCACCTCGACGGGCTCCTCGCCGCGCACGCGGACGGTGACGCCGTCCTTGCCGCGGGTCTTGACCTGCACCCGGACGCGGTCGGCGAGCTCGTCCTCGCTCCAACCGGTCTTCTGGCAGGCGAGGTGGCTCTCGTACTCGTTGGTGAAGAGGTACTCGGCCCCGTCGATGAGGCGTGCGATGGTCGGCCCGTCGCAGAACGCGAGCTGCTGCGAGGGGTCGGCCGCGAACGGGATGCCGCGCGAGCGGCACTCGTCCGAATGGCGCAGCATCGCCTCCGGGTCGTTGGCGCCCACGACGACGAGGTCGAGGCCGCCGACCCGCTGGGCGACCGGCGCGAGCTCGATGTCGCGCGCCTCGGTCATGGCCCCCGCGTAGAACGTCGCGATCTGGGCCATGTCGCGGTCGGTCGTGCAGATGAAGCGCGCCGTGTGCTGGGACTCGGAGTAGTGCACCGCGCCGCAGTCGACGCCGTGGCGCTCGAGCCAGCTGCGGTAGTCGGTGAAGTCCTCGCCGACCGCGCCGACGAGCAGCGGACGCTGACCGAGGTTGGCCATGCCGAACGCGATGTTCGCGGCGACCCCGCCCCGGCGGACCTGCAGGTCCGAGGTGAGGAACGACAGGGAGATCTTGTCGAGCTGCTCGACGACGAGCGAGTCGGCGAAGAGTCCGTCGAAGGTCATGAGGTGGTCGGTGGCGATGGAACCGGTGATGGCGATCTGCACAGCACGAACCTACCCGGGATCGCTGCCCCACCGACGCCGGCCCGACGCCGGCCCGGTGACGGCCCGGTGACGGCCCGACGCCGGCCCGGTGACGGCTCGACACCGGCCCGATGACGCCCGCCGACGGCGAAGGGCCCGACCGTGACGGTCGGGCCCTTCGGACGTGCGGTGCGGCGTGCGCCGTGGCGCGGGCGGCTCAGCTGAAGGAGTCGCCGCAGGCGCAGCTGCTGCCCGCGTTGGGGTTGTCGATGGTGAAGCCCTGCTTCTCGATGGTGTCGGCGAAGTCGATCGTGGCGCCCTCGAGGTAGGGGGAGCTCATGCGGTCGACGACGACCTCGACACCGTCGAAGTCGCGGACGAGGTCACCGTCGAGGCTGCGCTCGTCGAAGTAGAGCTGGTAGATCAGGCCCGAGCATCCGCCGGGCTGGACACCGACGCGCAGGCGGAGGTCGTCACGACCCTCCTGCTCGAGCAGGCTCTTGACCTTCGTGGCCGCGACGTCCGTCAGGACGACACCGTGGGCGGGAGCCTCGGTCTGAACCTCGGCGGGAGATGCGTTCGTCTCGACACTCATGTGTTGGTCCTTCACGTCGTGGAGCATGGGTCGGAAGAGAGAACCCATGCCGCGCCGGATGTGTTCCCGACGTCTCCAAGGATACGTCGCCCCCCACCCGAATCGTGCATCCTCCCCCCGTCCGGCGGCTCAGGATGTGGACGGCGACCAGGTGCGCGCGACGCGTGCCGTGCGGTCGGCGAGGCGTGCGGCGGGCTCGGCGATGGCGGCGGCGACCTGGTCGGGACGCTCCGCCACGGCATACACCCCGGAGAGGCCGGCCGTCATGGCCTCACGGCGGCCGACGAGCGACTGACCGGGGACGGCGATGACCGGCACACCGACGCGTGCGGCCGCCTCGGCGACGCCGACGACGACCTTCCCGCGCAGCGACTGCCAGTCGAAGCTGCCCTCGCCCGTGACGACGAGGTCGGCGGAGGCCACGAGGTCGGCGAACCCGACGGCGTCGAGCACCGCCTCGACCCCGGACACGCGGCGCGCACCGAGCAGGTGCAGGGCGTAGCCGAGCCCACCGGCTGCTCCGGCTCCGGGTTCGCGCTCCGGCTTGAGCAGGGTGCCGGTCAGCAGGTCCCTGGCCGGCGGCCGAACCCGGGCCACGACGCTCGCGAAGTGGCCCAGCGCGTTCTCGAGCCGTTGGGCGTCCTCCTCGGATGCGCCCTTCTGGGGGCCGAAGACCGCGCTCGCCCCCTTGAGGCCGAGCAGCGGCGAGTCGACGTCGCTGGCGATGACGAGGTCGACGCCCCGCAGCCGGTCCCGCGCGGCGTCCAGGCCGGCGACGTCGTCGGGCGTCGCGGCGGCGAGCGCCAGCCCGCCGTGCCCGAGGCGGGCGGAGGGCCCGACCCCGAGGGCGCCGAGCAGGCCGGCCCCCGCGTCGTTGGTGCCCGACCCGCCGAGCCCGATGACGATGCGCCGGGCGCCGGCGTCGAGGGCCGCGAGCACGAGCGTGCCGACCCCCGAGGTCGACGTCACCGTGGGGTCGCGCTCGTCCGGGGCGAGCAGGTGCAGACCGGCCGCCTGCGCCGACTCCACGTAGGCCGTCCGGCCGCCCGCGCCCGTCGTCAGCAGGATGGTGCCGGGCACCTCACGGCCGAGCGGGTCGGTGGTCACGACGGCGTGGACCTCCCCCGCGAGCGTCTCGGCGAGGACGTCGACGAAGCCGGGTCCGCCGTCGGAGAGCGGCACGAGCGTGACACGGTCGCCCGGCGCCGTCCGTCCCCAGCCCTCGGCCATCGCGGCCGCGGCCTGGGACGCGGTGAGCGTGCCGGTGTAGCAGTCGGGAGCGAAGATGACGTGCACGTCGGGCATCCTCCCATCCGACTGCGTCGCGCCGCGTCCCACCCGCGGCCGAGGTGATCGCGGCACGACCGTGGGCGGCGCGACCACCTCGAACCGCAGTGGATGTCGGCGCGAGGGGCGGGAGTCAACGGTGCGGCAGGAAGAGGCCGGCGTCGCCGAACTCGTGCCAGGCATAGCGGCACGCCACCGCCTCGTCGTACGCCTGCTGGGCCAGGTCGGCCCCCGCGACCGACTCGACGAGGAGCAGGTGCGAGGCGTCCGGGTTGTGCCAGCCGGTGACGAGCCCGTCGACGACGCGGGCCGGACGGTCCGGCGAGATGACGACCTCGGTCCAGCCCGCCGCCGCGCGCACCCGGCCGTCCGGACCGGTCGCCGACTCGATGGCCCGCGTCGCCGTCGTGCCGACGGCGACGACCCGGCGCCCGCGCTCGCGCACGAGGTTGACGAGGGCTGCCGTCTCCCCCGACACGGCGAACCGTTCGGGCTGCGGCGCCTCACCGGCCTCCTGTGACGACAGGCCCGTGTGCAGCGTCACGGGGGCGACGAGGACGCCCGACGACACGAGCCCGGTCACGAGGTCGGCGGTGAACGGTCTGGCGGCGCTCGCCATCTCGGCGCTGCCCGGCAGCCGGGCGAAGACCGTCTGGTAGTCCTCGAGCGGGAACCTCGAACGGAGGTAGCCGTAGGCGACGGGCCGGCCGTGCGTCGCGAGGTGCTCCGCGAGGGTGCAGTCGTCGAGCTGCGTCGCCCGCCACAGCCGGTTGCCGTGTCCCGTCGGGGACGAGTCGGGCCTCGGGTAGGGCGCCTCGAGGCGCAGCCGGGGGCCGCCCGCCGCGAGGTCGACGACGTCGCCCTCGAGCGCGTCGAGCACCGGGTGTCCCGCGTCGGGGGCGGTGCGCAGCTCCACGACCCAGGTGCAGTCGTCGAGCTCGGAGGCCACGTGGACGACGACGGCGCCGCGTCCGGCCACCCGACCGTCGATCTCGCCCGCCACGGTCGCCGAGTTGTTGACGAGGAGCAGGTCGCCGGGCGACAGGTGGTCGCCGATGGCGGCAAAGGTCGTGTGCTCGACGCGCACGGTTCCCGAGGAGGGCTCCGAGGCGACGAGCAGGCGGACGCCGTCCCGGTCGAGACCTCTCCGCTCGGGCGGCGCGTCGGCCGTGAGGTCGTCGGTGGCGCGGAAGACGGTGTGCGGGACGTGCGCGAGGGCCGCGGTCACGAGGCCATCCCCGACGTCGCCGCGAGCAGCTCGGCAGCCCGGTACCGACCGCTGGCAGGTCGCGACGCGAGCAGCGCCAGGATCCCGGGCACGGCGACCTCCTCCGGCAGCGGCCGGTCGCTGATGTCCTCCCGGGGGAACGCCGCCTGGTGCATCGCGGTACGCATGTCACCGGGGTCGAGGGCGTAGGCGCGGATCGAGGGCACCTCCGCCCCGAGGGTCAGCGTCAGATGGTCGAGCGCGGCCTTGCTGGCGCCGTAGGCGCCCCACGTCTCGTAGTGCTCGACGCCGGCGTCGGACGAGATCGCGAGGACCGTCCCTCCGGCGGCCTCGAGCGACGGCAGCAGCGAGCAGGTCAGGGCGTGCGGCGCGACGACGTTGACGGCGAGCACGGCCGCGAGGTCGTCCGTCGTCAGGTCGCGCAGCGGACGCAGCGGGAGCGGGCCGAGGGTGCTCGCGTTGTGGACGAGCAGGTCGAGGCCGCCCGGACCGGCCGGGCCGGTGACGACGTGGGCGACGTCGTCGCGGTGGACGGCGTCGCTGACGTCGCCGGCGAGGCCGACGACGTCGCGACCGTGGTCGCGCAGGCCGGAGACGGTCTCGGCGAGACGATCGGCGTCGCGGGCGGTGACGACGAGGTCCCAGCCCCGGACGGCGAGGGCCTCGGCGAGGGCCCGGCCGAGCCCCTGGGTGGCACCGGTGACGAGTGCGGTGGGCATCATGACTCCTGTGTGGTCGTGGGTCGATGGCCACAGCGTCAGACATCAAGTTCACTTGAGGTCAAGTGCCCGAGCGCTGGCAGCGCTCGGGGCGGCCTACGATCTGCACATGACGACCGACACGGCATCGGCCCCGGCTCCCGCTCCGCTCCCCCTCCTCGTGCTCGGGCAGGGCACCGACCTGCACACCGAGCGCGGCGTCGAGTGCCCGGGCGACCTTCCGGCGGCGTCCGACCCCGACCTCGTCGAGCGGGCGCGCGCGGCCAAGGCCGCGCTCGGGGACCGCGTCTTCGTCCTCGGGCACCACTACCAGCGCGACGAGGTCATCGAGTTCGCCGACGTCACCGGTGACTCGTTCAAGCTCGCCCGCGAAGCCGCCGCCCGGCCGGACGCGCCCTACATCGTCTTCTGCGGCGTGCACTTCATGGCCGAGTCCGCCGACATCCTCACGAGCGACGAGCAGACCGTGATCCTGCCCGACCTCGCCGCCGGCTGCTCGATGGCCGACATGGCCGCGATCGCCCAGGTCGAGGACTGCTGGGAGCAGCTGACCGCGGCCGGCGTCGCCGAGCAGACGATCCCGGTCACCTACATGAACTCCGCCGCCGCGATCAAGGCCTTCACCGGGCGCCACGGCGGCACGATCTGCACGAGCTCCAACGCCCGCACCGCCCTCGACTGGGCCTTCGAGCAGGTCGGTGGCGTCGGGCTGGACGGGACCGGCACCGGCAAGGTGCTCTTCCTGCCCGACCAGCACCTCGGCCGCAACACGGCCGTGCGCGAGCTCGGCCTGTCGCTCGACGACTGCGTCGTCTGGGACCCGCACCGCCCGAACGGCGGCCTGACCCGGGAGCAGCTCGAGAACGCCCGGATGATCCTCTGGCGTGGGCACTGCTCCGTGCACGGCCGTTTCTCCGTCGACGCCGTCGAGGCCGCCCGCCGCGAGATCCCCGGCGTCAAGGTCATCGTCCACCCCGAGTGCCAGTACGAGGTCGTCGAGCGGGCGGACGAGGTCGGCTCGACGGAGAAGATCATCCAGACGATCGCCGCCGCCCCGGCCGGCACGTCGTGGGTCGTCGGCACCGAGCTCAACCTCGTGCGCCGCCTCGCCCAGCAGTTCCCCGAGCAGCGGATCGCCTTCCTGGAGAAGAACGTCTGCTACTGCTCGACGATGAACCGCATCGACCTCCCGCACCTCGTGTGGGCGCTCGAGTCCCTCGTCGAGGGCCGGGTCGTCAACCCGATCCGCGTCGACCCGACCGTGGCCGCCGAGGCGCGAGCCGCGCTCGACCGGATGCTCGCCCTGCCCGGCACCACCCACAAGGACTGACGCCCGGTGGCGGCCACCGCAGGCGACCTCCACCGGGTCGCCGTCGTCTCCGACGTGCACGGGAACGTCACGGCGTACGAAGCCGTGCTCGCCGACATCGCGCACCGCGGCATCGAGTACGTCGTCAACCTCGGCGACCTCATCGGCAAGGGCCCGCGTGGGTCGGAGTGCATCCGGATGACGCGGGAGCGCGCCATCCCGACCGTCCGGGGCAACTGGGACACCTTCATCGCGCGCGACACCGTGCAGCCGTGGGAGCACGGCCAGTGGGTGCGCGACACGCTGTCAGAGGACGAGCGGCATTGGCTCGCAACGCTGCCCAACGTCCACGAGATCGTGCTGAGCGGCCAGCCGATCCGCTTCTTCCACGCCTCGCCGGTGAGCGAGTTCCACCGCGTCTTCGCCCCGACGACCGAGGAGGAGCACCGGGCCTTCGTCGCGCAGACCGCGTTCACTGGCGACGGGCCGGTGCCGACCATCGTCGGCTACGGCGACATCCACGGCGCCTACCTCGCCGTCGACTACGGCATCACCGTCTTCAACGCCGGGTCGGTCGGCAACGCCCTCGACGGTCCCGGCGCCCCTTACGTCGTCCTCGAGGGCGCGCTGCCCCGCGCGGACCTCGACGAGCCCGCGGGCCACGTCGGCATCACCTTCGTCCGGGTGCCCTACGACGTCGAGGCCGAGGTCGCGGTGGCCGAGGAGCTCGGGATGCCGGGCGCGGACGCGTACGCCCTCGAGCTGCGCGAGCAGCGCTACCGCGGCTCGGCGGTCCCTGCCACCTGAGCCGCCGGCCGGCCCTGGCCCGCCGTTCCGGTGTGGATGGTCCTACCGATGGTGCTGCGTCTGGTGGGGTGATCGCCCCACCAGACGCAGCACCATCGCGCGGGTCATCGGCTGACCCGTCCACCGATGGCGTATGCCGTCCGCCTCAGCGGGTGGGCCGCAGCGCTCCCAGCCGGGCGAGGAAGACCGCCTCGGCCACGCAGACCTTCTCGAACTCGCCGAGGTGCAGCGACTCGTTCGCGCCGTGGGCGCGCGTGTCGGGGTCCTCGACGCCCGTGACGATGATCGACGCGTCGGGGAAGCGGGCCGAGAAGTCGGAGATGAACGGGATCGAGCCACCGACCCCCATGTCGACGGGCTCGGTGCCCCAGGCGTCGGCGAACGACGCACGCGCCTCGTCGTAGACGGGTCCGTTCGCGTCGGCGGCGAAGCCCGAGCCGTGCTCCTCGAGCTCGACCGTGAGCCTGGCCCCCCAGGGAGCGTTGGCCTCGAGGTGCTCACGCACGCGGTCAAAGGCCACGAGGGGGTCCTGGGTCGGGGCGAGGCGGACGGAGATCTTGGCAGCGGCCTTGGCGGACAGGGTGTTCGACGCCTTGTCGATGGACGTCGCGTCGATACCGATCGTCGTGATCGAGGGCTTGTTCCAGAGCCGGCTGAGGATCGAGCCGGACCCGATGAGCGACACGTCGTCGAGCAGGCCCGACTCCGCGCGGAAGCGCTGCTCGTCATAGTCGATGTCGGCGGCCTCGCCCGCGTCGAGACCGGCCACGGCCACGTTGCCGTCGGCGTCGTGGAGCGAGGCGAGGAGGCGCACGAGGGCGGTGGTGGCGTCGGGTGCCGCGCCGCCGAACATGCCCGAGTGCACGGAGTGGTCGAGCGTCTGGACGCGGACGACGACGCGGATGCCGCCGCGCAGGGTCGTGGTGAGGGCGGGCGTGCCGATGTCCCAGTTGCCGGAGTCGGCGATGACGATGGCGTCGGCAGCGAGGCGGTCGCCGTGCTTCTCGAGGATCGTGCCGAGCGACGGCGAGCCGGACTCCTCCTCCCCCTCGACGAAGACCGTGACGCCGACCGGCAAATTGCCGGCGTGCGCGCGCAGTGCCGCGACGTGGGCCATGACGCCGGCCTTGTCGTCGGCCGCGCCGCGGCCGTAGAGGCGCCCGTCGCGCTCGACGGGCTCGAACGGCGAGCTGTCCCAGTCGGCGTCGTCGCCGGGGGGCTGCACGTCGTGGTGCGCGTAGAGCGTCACGGTCGGGGCGCCAGCGGGACCGTCGAGGTGCCCGATGACCGCCGGGCGGCCGCCCTCGACGACGACCTCGACGTCGAGGCCCTCGCGGCGGAGCAGCTCGGCGACGGCCTCGGCGCTGTGCGCCACCTGGCTCTGGTCGAAGGAGGAGGCCGAGACGCTCGGGATGCGCACGAGCTCCTCGAGGTCGGCCCGCACCTGCGGCATGAGCTCGGCCACGCGGTCGCGGATCTGCTGGATCTGGTCGGGGGTGAGGGCGTCGTCAGTCACGAGCCGACCCTACCCACGCCACGGGCGGGCCCACGAGGCAGGCGAGGACCGTGTCAGCCGCTCCCGGGGACGCCCGCGTCGGCAGGTGTCGTCCCCTGTGGGTAGGTTCGGCCGATGGCCGACAACACCTTCGTGGCCGGGCAGGACCCCTGGCTCGAGAGACTGGGCAACCTGCGCAACGTCGTACGCCAGGAGATGGTCACCCGACAGCTCGCTGCACACCTGCCTCGTGGTCCGCTCCGCGTCCTCGACGTCGGCGCCGGCCAGGGCACCCAGGCGCTGCGTCTGGCGCGCCTCGGCCACACGGTCACCGCCGTCGAGCCGGACGGGCGCATGCGCGCCACCTTCGAGCAGGCCGCTGCCGGGCTCACCCCGGAGCAGCGCGACCACGTGACCCTCGTGGCCACCGACCTCTCCGGGCTTGCGAGCGTGACGCGGCCGACGGCATACGACGTCGTCATGTGCCACGGCGTGCTCATGTACCTCCCCGACAGCCGCGCCGCGGTCGCCGGCCTGGCCCGCCGGGTCGCGCCGGGCGGCATCGTGTCGATCGCGGCCCGCAACGGCGACGCCATGGCCTGGCGCCCGGCCGGCCGGCACGACTGGTCCGCTGCCCTGGCGATGCTCGACGAGACGCGCCGCGCAGCCGAGCAGGGCCGGGATGCCCGCTACCGCAACGAGATCGGCGTCGACGCGCGCGCAGACACGCTCGCCTCGTTGACGGTCGACTGCGAGGTCGCGGGCCTCGAGCTCGTCGCGTGGTACGGCATCCGCGTCGCGAGCGACGACGTCGGGGTGGATGAGCCCGCACCCACGGGCGACGAGCTGGCGACGCTGCTCGACGTCGAGGAGCGGCTCGGCTCGACCGACCCCTACCGCGCCCTCGGCACCCTCGTGCACGTCATCGCTCGCCGCACGGCCTGACTCCACCCGTCGTGACCCGCGCGGGACCCGGCTCCGGGGCTGACGTCCGGACTCGGGCGTGCTTGGCTCGGACCATGGACGCCGTCGACCGGGTGCAGCAGGCCTTCGCCGCCGTGCCTCGGGCCGGCTTCCTCCCCCGCGGCGCCCGGTCCCGCGCGGGTCACGACGGCCCCATCCTCATCGGGCACGGGCAGACGAACTCGCAGCCGCGGACGGTCGCCGACATGTTGCGCCTCCTCGACGTGCAGCCCGGGCAGCGCGTCCTCGACGTCGGCTCGGGCTCCGGATGGACGACCGCCCTGCTCGCCCACCTCACCGGACCCACCGGCGAGGTCGTCGGCGTCGAGCTCGAGCCCGCCCTCGCGCGATGGGGTGCCGCGAACCTCGCCGCCACCCGGATGGCGTGGGCCGAGATCCACGAGGCCGCCGCCGGGGTGCTCGGCGCCCCGGACCGTGGCCCCTGGGACCGCATCCTCGTGTCCGCCGAGGCGCAGACCCTGCCCCAGCCGCTCGTCGACCAGCTCGGCGACCCCGGGCGGCTCGTCCTCCCCGTCGCCGGCTCGATGACGCTCGTCGTGCGCGACCACGGCACGCTCGTGACGAGCCGGCACGGGCACTACCGCTTCGTCCCGCTCCGCACGACCCCCGGGGCCTGACCGTGAGGGGTCGTATGCCGGGTGGCCGCGGGCGCGATGCGGGCCCAGGACGCCCTTCGGCTTAGAGTGTCCCCGTGTTCGGACGCAAGAAGACCCTCAACGAAGACCTCGCACCCACGGCCTCGACCGACGCGTCGGCACGCGCCGGGGCGAAGAACCGGCCCACGCCGAAGCGGCGCGAGCAGGAGGCCCTCAACAAGCGTCCCCTCATCGTCACCGACCGCAAGGCCGCGACGAAGCAGGACAAGACGGCCCGCCGCGAGGCGATGGCCAAGCAGCGCGCCGGCATGATGACGGGTGACGAGAAGTACCTCCCGGCCCGCGACAAGGGCCCCCGTCGCCGGTTCATCCGCGACACGGTCGACGCCCGCTGGAACATCGGCGAGTTCATGCTGCCGATCATGCTCATCGTGCTGCTGCTCAGCTTCGTCCGGACGAACTGGGCCCTGCTGCTCGTCTTCGTCCTCGTCTACGGCCTCATCCTCGTGGCCATCGGCGACGCCCTCCTCATGTGGCGCCGCACGCGCCGCAAGATGGACGACAAGTTCGGCGGCGCCGAGAAGGGCGACGCGTGGTACGCCATCATGCGCGCCTTCCAGATGCGCCGCACGCGCATGCCGAAGCCGCAGGTCGCCCGCGGCGAGCACCCCGCCTGACCCGCCCGTGCCGGGTCGGACGGGGTGACGGCCGACCGCCTCGGTCAGCCCTGCAGGTCGGCGAACGCCAGCGGCGCCCGCGTCACGGCATACGTCGCGAAGTAGAGCTTGTCGACGGAGCCGTCGGCGGCACGCACGACCTCGAGCACCTCGCCGCGCTCCCGGCCCGCCACGGCGCGGAAGCGGTCGGTGCCCTCGGCGGCATACCGCGTCTCCGACAGCGGCTCGTCGTCGGCGAGCCTGGACCACAGCTCGCCGCCGCGCACGAAGAACGTGATCGGCGACCCCTCCGACCACCAGAGGCCGAGGAGCTCGGTCAGGGCGGGCTGAGCCGTCTCGGGCACCCACGCCGCGGTCAGAGCCGGTTCGGCGTCGACGACGGCCTCGACGAGGTCGGTCGCGAGCCCGAGGGTCAGGGCGCCGGAGGTGGCATTGGCGAAGACGACCGCGCCGACGCCGTCCTTGCGCCGGACCCGCAGGCCGGTGAGGAAGCCCGGCATCGCGCCGCCGTGGCCGACATAGACCCGGTCGCCGCGGCGGCCCATCCCGAAGCCGAGGCCGTAGGCACCGCTCCAGCCGTCGACGTCGGTCATGATGATCGGCCGGCACATCTCCTCGACGGTCTCGGGTCGCACGACCCGGTCGTCGGGGTTCGCGACGTAGGCGGCGTAGCGCGCCATGTCGGCCACGGTCGACCACAGGCCACCCAGCGGTGCCGTCGCGTTGAGGGTGAAGAGCGGCTCCTCGCTCGCGGTGCCGGCGTACGGGTCGACCTGGTAGCCGAGTGCCCGGTCGTCGGCGGGCGTCAGGCCGGTGCGGTCCATCCCGAGCGGCTCGAGCACCCGCTCGCGGACGACGTGCTCCCAGTCCCGGCCCGTGACGCGCTCCACGACCTGGCCGAGGAGGCCGTAGGCGAGGTTGGAGTAGTGGAAGGCGTGGTGGGCGGGGAGCACCTGCTCCGCCTCCTCGACGCCGGCGAGGAACTCGTCGCGCTCGGGGGCCACGAGGCTCTCCCAGATGTTGCCGACCGGCTCACGCTGCAGCCCGGAGGCGTGGGCCAGCATCTGCCGCAGCGGGACCCGCGCGTGCTTCGTGCCCGGCACGTACGTCTCGAGCGCGTCGTCGAGGGACAGCAGGCCCTCGTCGCGCAGCGACATGACGGTCAGGGCCGTGAACGTCTTCGTGACCGAGCCGATCATGAACTGCGTGTCGTCGGTGGCGGGCGCGGGCTGCGACCCGAGCCGGGCCGACCCCACGTGCGCCGACCAGACGAGCGCGCCCTCGCGCACGACGCCGACGCTGACGCCGGGAGAGCGCCAGGTGCGCTGGGCCGTGACGACCCGGGCGAGCAGGTCGCGCTCGAGCCCCGCCGACAGCGCCGTCTCCGACGGGCTGCCGGCCCCGTGCGGCGCGCTCACTCCGCGGCCCGCAGGCTCATCGGGCCGTAGACGACGGTGTCGTTCTCGCGCAGGGTGACCGCCTCGACCCCAGCGTCGAGCAGCTCGCGCCACGACTCCCCCAGGTAGCTCTCGGCGTCGCTCTGGGTCGGGAATCCCGAGGTCGTCACGCCCTCACCCTCCACCGGGTTGCCGTGCGCATCGAGGAACAGCCAGGACCAGTCAGCACTCATGCGGCCACCCTAGTTGGCACGCCGTTTGACGGGCGCAGGCCCCGCGTGCGACGGTTCGCCTAACCGAAGGACGATGGGGCAAGCCGGTGTGACTCCGGCGCTGACCCGCAACCGTGATGCCACCTCCCGCCGCCGTGCGGCCCGGGGTGACCAGCCGGAAAACCCGCGTCCCACCGGCTCCTTTGTCAGTCTGTCGTGGAATGCGGACCGGAGTCACCCCGCCGGGCCGGCCGCAGCCAGCAGACCCGACATGGTGTCCCACCGCGAGGAGGAAACCGTGTCCCCTGTCCGTCGTGCCCCGCTCCGGGTCGTGCTCGCCGCGCTCGTCGCCGCCTGCCTCTCGGCCCTCACCATCGCGCCGGCCCACGCCGCTGCGTACCGCTACTGGGGCTTCTACCAGCTCTCCGACGGCGCCTGGACCTTCGCGCAGAAGGGCCCGGACCAGACGACCCCCAAGGACGGCAGCGTCGACGGCTGGCGCTTCGCGATCGCCGACGAGGCCTCGACGCGCTACCCGCGCGCCGTCCTGACGTTCGAGCAGGTCTGTGGCACCACTGCGGCCGTGTCGGGCAAGAAGCGCGTCGGCCTCGTCGTCGACTTCGGCCGCCCGGCCGATGCCGCCGACGGCGCCACGCCGCCCGAGCCCAAGGCCCTGTGCGCGGTTGTCGCCACGGACGCGACGAGCGCGGCGGTGCTCGCCGCCGCCGGTGACGTGCGCACCGAGAAGGGCCTCGTCTGCGGCGTCGACGGCTACCCGACGAGCGACTGCGGCGGTGCCGTCAAGGAGGTCAGCCCCGAGGCCAAGGCCGCCGACCAGCCGGTGACCATCGCCGCTCCGGCGGCCACGCCGTCCGTGTCGGCCTCGACCCCGGCCGCCTCGGGCACCGACGTCGCCGCGGCGCCGACGTCCGGTACGTCGGGCGGGACCGTAGCGGCCTACGTCATCGCGGGCCTCGTCCTGCTCGCGCTCATCGGCTACCTGCTCATGCGCTCGCGGTCGCGCGCTCGCCAGGACGGCTGAGGAGCCACGACGAGCGTGGCGCGACTCCAGCGCAGGGCCCGGCTCCAGCACCCCGCAGCCTGGTGGCTGTGGGGGCTGGGCCTGGCCACCGCTGCGTCGCGCACGACCAACCCGGTGCTGTTGCTGCTCGTCATCGGGGTCTGCGTCCTCGTCGTCGACGAGCGCCATGACCCTGCCACGGTCAACCCGCTGCCCGCCTTCCTCGCCATCGGTGCCGTCATCGTCGCGTTCCGCATCGTCATGACGGCCCTGCTGGGCAACGGCATCGTCGGTGAGACCGTCGTCATGACCCTGCCGAGCGTGCCGCTGCCGGACTGGGCGGCGGGCGTGCGCATCGGCGGGACGGTGACCCTCGAGTCCCTGCTGTATGCCGCCTACGACGCCCTGCGCCTCGCCGCGGTCCTCGCGTGCCTCGGTGCCGCCAACGCGCTGGCGAGCCCGCGCCGACTGCTGAGATACCTGCCCGCCACCCTCTACGACGTCGGCACCGCCGTCGTCGTGGGGCTGACGTTCGCGCCGCAGCTGCTGACCGACGCCCGCGAGGTGCGCGCAGCGCGCACGCTGCGCGGTCGTGACGGCCGCGGCCTGCGCGAGATGGCCCGGCTCACGGTGCCCGTGCTCGAGGCCGCGTTCGACCGGTCGCTCGGGCTGGCGGCGTCGATGGAGTCCCGTGGCTACGGCCGCGCCGTCCGCTCCACGACGACGAGCCGTCGGGCCGCGACGGGGCTCGCCCTCGCCGGCCTCGTCGGGGTCCTCGCCGGTCTCTACGGCCTCCTCGACTCCTCGGCCGGAGGGGTGCTCGGGCTGCCGGTCCTCGTGCTCGGCGCGCTCCTCGCCGGCTCGAGCCTGCTCGTCGGTGCGTCGCGCGACCCCCGGTCGGGCCACCGCCGCGACCGCTGGACGTGGACCGAGACCGTGACGGTCGTCGCGGGCGCCGTGCCCGCCGCGGTCCTCGTCGTCGGCTCGGTGCAGGGCTGGGAGGGCATCGTGCCGAGCCAGCAGGGCGAGCTGCCCGCCGTGCCCCTCATCGCCGTCCTCGCGCTGCTCGTGGCCGCCCTCCCCGCCTGGCTGTCGCCCCGTCCCCGGGAGGTCGCACCGTGATCACCTTCGAGCACGTGTCGGTGCAGTATGCCGACGCCCCCGCTCCCAGCCTCCACGACGTCACGCTCGAGATCCCCGAGGGCGAGCTCGTCCTCGTCGTCGGCCCCACGGGAAGCGGCAAGTCCACGCTGCTGCGCACCATCAACGGGCTGGTCCCGCACTTCAGCGGCGGCACGCTCACCGGACGCGTCACCGTCGACGGGCTCGACACGGCCGAGCACCGTCCTCGCGACCTCGCGACGGTGGTCGGCCTCGTCGAGCAGAACCCGTCCTCGACCTTCGTCACCGATGTCGTCGAGGACGAGGTCGCCTACGGCATGGAGACGATGGGGCTGGACTCGACCACGATCCGCCGCCGCGTCGAGGAGACCCTCGACCTCTTCGGGCTGACGCCGCTGCGCGCCCGGGCGTTGCGCACCCTCTCGGGTGGTCAGCAGCAGCGGGTCGCGATCGCCGCGCTCTTCGCCGCCGGCCCTCGAGTCCTCGTGCTCGACGAGCCGACGTCGGCCCTGGATCCCGTTGCGGCAGAAGAGGTCCTGGCCTCGCTCCATCGCATCGTGCACGACCTCGGGGTCACCGTCGTGCTGGCCGAGCACCGGCTCGAACGCGTCGTGCACCATGCCGACCGCGTCGTCCTCGTCGACGAAGGACACGTGTCCGAGCTGCTCGACCCCGCCGAGGCGATGCTCCGCTCCCAGATCTACCCGCCCGTCGTCGGTCTCTCCCGCCTCGTCGGATGGTCGCCGACGCCGCTGTCCATCCGCGACGCGCGCCGCAAGGCGGCCGCCCTGCGCGAAGCCCTCGGCACGAGCACACCGCGCCCCGTGGCAGACCTCAGGGTGATCGGGCCCGCCGACGCGGTCACCGTCGACGGCCTTCGCGTCTCGCGCGGCGGCCGGGTCGTCCTCGACGGTGTCGACCTCGCCGTGGCGCGTGGCTCGGTGACGACCCTCATGGGCCGCAACGGCGCGGGCAAGTCGACGCTCCTCGGAGCCATCGCGGCCCAGCACCGGCTGGCCGGGGGGACGGTGCGCGTCGGGGCAGGAGTCGTCGACCCGCACGCGAGATCTGCCCGCGAGCGGGTCCGCACCGTCGGGCTCGTGCCGCAGCAGCCCGAGCTGCTCCTCTACGCCGACACCGTGGCGGCCGAGTGCACCGCGGCCGACGAGGACTTCGGCGCCGCCCCGGGCACGGCCCGCGGCCTGCTCGACCGCATCTCCGGGGGCATCGACCCCGCGGTGCACCCGCGCGACCTCTCCGAGGGTCAGCGGCTCGAGCTCGCGCTGGCCGTCATCCTCTCGGGGTCACCGGAGGTGCTCCTGCTCGACGAGCCGACGCGCGGGCTCGACTACGGGGCCAAGAAGCGGCTCGGCGAGATGCTCACCGGCCTCGCAGCACAGGGGACGACCGTCGTGCTCGCCACCCACGACGTCGAGCTCGCGGCCGAGGTCGCCGACCGTGTCGTCATCCTCGCCGACGGGGAGGTCGTCACCGACGGCCCGGCACGCGAGGTCCTCGCGTCCTCGCCGGCCTTCGCCCCGCAGGTGACGAAGGTGCTCCTCCCCCAGACCTGGCTCACCGTGGCCGAGGTCGCGGGCGCCCTCGCGAGGATCGCATGACCGGGCGCCGGGTCATCCCGCTGCGCTGGCCGGCGGTCGTCGCCGTCGCGGTGGTCGGCGTCGTCGGGCTGGTGGCGTTCACCTGGCCCTTCTTCGTCACCGGGGACTTCGCGCGCGACCACGGCAACGACGCGCCCTGGCTCTTCGCCGTCCTCCTCGGGCTGCTCGCGGTCGTCTGCCTCGCGGAGGTCACGGCCGGACGCCTCGACGCCAAGACGATCGCCGTCCTCGGGGTGGCGGCAGCGGCCGGCGGTGGGCTGCGCCTGCTCAGCGCCGGCACCGCCGGGCTCGAGCCGATGTTCTTCATCGTCATCGTGGCCGGGCGCGTGCTCGGGCCCGGCGTCGGCTTCGTCTCCGGCGCCCTCGCCGTCACCACAGGGGCGCTGCTCACGGGTGGCGTCGGCCCGTGGCTGCCCTTCCAGATGATCTGCGCCGGGGGCATCGGGCTCGGTGCCGGTCTGCTGCCGGCCCGCGCGGGAGGACGCGCCGAGCGGTGGGTGCTCGCGGCATACGCCCTCGTGACGGGACTCGCCTTCGGGCTCTTCATGAACCTCTGGTTCTGGCCCTTCCTCGGGACCAACGCGCCCAGCGGGATGGGCTTCGTCCCCGGAGCACCGCTCTCGGAGAACCTCGCCCACTACGGCCTCTTCTACCTCGCCACGTCCCTCGCGTGGGACCTGCCGCGGGGCGTGCTCAACGCGGTCCTCGTCCTGCTGGCCGGTCCGGCGCTGCTCCGCGTCTTCCGCCGCGGAGCCCGACGGGCGGCCTTCGGGGTGCCGGTCGTCTTCGAGCCGACACGGGCGGCGGGCGCCGACGTCGACTCGCCGCTGCAGGGCGCCGGGGGCGCCCGATGAGCCGCGCGCACGGAGCCCGCACGACGACCCTCGTCACGGGGCCGGTGCGCAGCGGCAAGAGCCGGCACGCCGAGGACCTCGTCGCGGACCACGACGACGTCACCTATGTCGCGACCGGTCGTCGGGCCGATGCGTCCGACCCCGAGTGGAGCCGGCGCGTGGAGGACCACCGGACGCGCCGTCCCGCGACGTGGCGGACCGTCGAGACGACGGACGTGGTCAGGGTGCTCGACGCTGCCACGGGCCCGGTCCTCGTCGACTGCCTCGGCACGTGGCTCACGGCGCTCGTCGATGCGGCGGGCTGGGACGACCTCGACGCTGCTGCCGACGCCGTGCGTCGCGAGGGCGACCGGCTCGTCGAGTCACTCTGCACCGCAACGGTGCCCGTCGTCATCGTGACGAACGAGGTCGGCTGGTCCCTCGTGGCGACGACGGCCTCGGGGCGCCTCTTCCAGGACGAGCTGGGCCGCCTCAACGCCCTCGTCGCGGCGGTGGCGGCGCGCGTGCATCTCGTCGTCGCCGGACGCGTCGTCGACCTCAGCGACGCCCCCGTCGTGCCTCGCGAGCCCCGGCCGAGGACGCTCGATGCGTGACGCCTGGCGTCTCGCGTTCGGCACCTTCACCGCGCTCCGCGTCGGCCCTCCGGAGCACGTCACCGACGTCGTGCTCGGCCGCGCCATGCTGATCGCACCCCTGACGACGGCGCCCGCCCTCCTCGCCTGGGCCGCCCTGGGCACGGTGTCGACGACGGGGTGGGCTCCCGCCGGCGTCGTGGCCGTGCTGGCCCTCGTCGTCACGGCGCTGCTGTCGCGGGCGCTGCACCTCGACGGGCTCGCGGACCTCGCCGACGGGCTCACCTCCGGGCACGACCCTGCGCGGTCGCTCGAGGTCATGCGACGCGGCGACACCGGTCCGGCCGGCGCTGCGGCGGTCGTCCTGGCCCTCCTGCTCGACGCCGCCTGCCTCACGACCCTCCTCGGCGGTGCCCTCGGCGCGGCGCTGGCCGTCGTGGCCCTCGTGGCGAGCCGCATCGCGTGCGCGGTGTGCACGCGGGACGGCATACCTCCGGCCCGTGCCGACGGGCTCGGTCAGGGCGTCGCCGGCACCGTGTCCCGGGCGCACCTGCTGGGCCTCGTGGCGGTGGTCGCCCTGCTGGCCGGCCTCGCGGTCGTGGGGGTGTCGGCTGTGCTCGGCGGCACGTCGTGGGCCGGGGGCGTCGGTGCGGTCGCTGTCGTCCTCGTCTCGGTCGCCGGGGCCGTCGTCGCGCGACGGCACGCGGTCCGGCGCCTGGGCGGGGTCACCGGAGACGTCATCGGTGCCGCGATCGAGGTCGCCCTGGCCGCCGGTCTCGTCACGGCCACTCTGGTCGTCACTGCCCTCTCCCACCCCTGACCGTCGAAAGGCCAGACTTCGCGGGTGCGAACCTGTCGAGGGGCCACTCTTCGCGAGTGCGTAGCCGTCGAAAGGGCAGACGTCGCGTCCGCGAACGTCTCGAAAGGCGCGGCGGGCCAGCGACATCGGCCACTCGACGACCGAGGACCCGCAGACTCTGGCGTCTCGACGGTTGACGTCGGGTGGGTCAGCGGCGGAGGCGCGCCGCGACGGGTCCCGGGAGCCGGCTGCGCCAGTCGGCCTTGGGCGACTCGCGCCGCACCTCGGCGATGCGCTCGCGACGGGCACGTTCGACCGCCGGGGACTCGAGCGCGGGCCACGGCTCGGACCGCTGGGTGGCGCGGGCCAGCACGAGGTCGGCCAGCTCCGGGTTGAGCGCCAGCAGCGGGCCGTGCAGACGAGTGCCGAGGATCGACCCGGCGAGCACACCCTCGGTCGTGCCACCGAGGGCGTCCTCGGTGCGGTTGCCCGACCCGACCTCGAGCGTGAAGAGCGCGCGCGCGCCGTCCTCGCGGACCGTGCGCAGGTCGTTGGCCTCCCAGCCGATGAGGGCGGGCAGGTCGAGGGAGGCATCCGGTCGGGTCACGACGGTGCCGGTGACCTCGGGAGCCGAGTGGATGCTGACCGGCGCGAGACCGAGCCCCTGGTGCCGAGCACCGGCCGGGTCGACCCACGAGCGGGCGACCGCGTCGAGACCGGCGTCGACGGCGAGCAGCACCGCGCCGTCCGAGACCCGTGCCGCGAGGTCGGTCGAGGTCAGCGCCTCGACGAGCGCCGCCACACCGCCACGTCCGGTGCCGCCGACGAGGTAGACGTCGGCGTCGACGAAGGAGTCGGCCCGGTCGACGGTGACGGTCTCGACCGACAGGTCACGGGCGGCCCCGCGGCGCGCGAGCGCACTCGCGTTGGCCTCGTCGGCCGCGGCGACCGTGGCGAGCGGGAAGAGCGTGGCGACGGTGAGTGCCCTGCTCAATGGGTGCCTCCTCGGAACTGCTTGGAGATGCGTCGGAAGGCCGGGTAGTTGCAGGCCACCATCACCTCGCCCGGTGCGTGCGCGCGAACGGCCGACTCGATGTCGGGGGCCTCGACGACGTCGGCGCCGGCCGCGTCGAGGATCGCCACCGCGTCCGCCGTGCGCCCGCCCGTGACGGCGACGCGCTCGCCGGCGAGGCGCTGGAACGGCGCCTCCCACATCGTGGCGGTGTCCTTGGGTCCGAAGGGGTCGACGGCCACGACGAGCGGCCGGTCGGTCGAGACGGCGACGTCGATCGCCTCGGCCCACCCGGCGGGGTTCTTGAGCATGAGCAGGCGGGCGGCGTGGTCGCCGAGGCGGTAGGGCGCGTAGCGGCCGTCGACGTCGGCGACGGCGCTGACCCGCTCGGCGGCCTCGGCCACGTCGACGCCGAGGGCGTCGGCGGCCGCGAGCGCGAAGGCGCCACCCACCGGGCCGGTGCGGCCGGGCACCGTGACCTCGATCCGGGTGCGCTCCCCCGCGTGCTCGACGGCCCAGCCGTTCCCGTCGGGCACGACCTTCCAGTCGGGCTCGGGCCGCGAACGCCGGCAGCCGGGGCAGCTCCACGAGTCGTCGGTGAAGTCCTGGACCGAGCCGCAGGCCGGGCAGATGAGGGCGTCGCCGCGCCAGTAGAGGCCGCCGCTGACGCCGATGCGGTGCGGCGCGGTCTCGAAGGCCCAACTGACGAGCGGGTCGTCGACGTTGACGATGGCGACGCAGTCGTCGGGCAGGGCGGCAGCGGTGCGGCGCCAGTGCTCGAGCGTGCTCCTGAGCGAGACGCCGCGGGTGTACTCGCGCGAGCTGTTGAGCACGACGACCGCCTTGGGCCGGGTGCCGCGTGCGACGGGCTCGAGGTAGACCTCGTCGACCTCGAGGGCCGCGAGCCCGGACGTGCGGTCGGCCGAGAGGGCGGTCACGATCCCGTCGGTCATGTTGGCGCCGGTCGTGTTGCTCACCACCGCGCCGCCGGGGGTGATCGCCGCCGCCACGAGTGCCGTGACGGTGCTCTTGCCGTTCGTCCCGGTGACGAGGACGCTGCGCCGGTCACCGGCCACGGCGCGGAGCACCTGAGGGTCGACGCGGAGGGCGAGGCGGCCACCGATCATGGAGCCGGAGCCCTTGCCGAGGGCCTGTGAGAGCCGTCCCGCCGACCGTCCCGTGGCCAGCGCCAGGCGGGCGCGGAGCGGATCGCGTGCGTCAGACAAAAGCGGTTACCCTTCTCGACATCGTGGGTCGCGCCGCTCGGCAGCGAGGGGCGACCGCTCGGTGACATGCCAGATCGACAAGCCAGATCGTAGCCGCAGCACCGGTTCTCCCGGTCCGCGGGTGGACGAGGAGGAGACCGCGTGCGAGCCACCGATGTCGGGATCGAGATCGGGACGGGGCGCTCGGGTCCACTCAACGCGATCACCGACGTCGAGGGCGTCCGGGTCGGTTACAGCACGATCGTTCACGGTGAGGGCGAGATGACGGTCGGCCAGGGACCGGTGCGCACCGGCGTCACCGTCGTGCTCCCACACGGCGGCCGCGCCTCCACCGAGCCGGTCTTCGCCGGCTACCACCGGCTCAACGGGTTCGGCGAGCTGACCGGCCTCGAGTGGCTGCACGAGTCGGGCATGCTCTCGAGCCCCATCGCCCTGACCAACACCGACAGCGTCGGGGTCGTGCGCGACTCCCTCATCGCCCGCGAGACCCGCGTGCCCGGGCGGATGCCGATCATGCTGCCGGTCGTCGGCGAGACGTGGGACGGCATCCTCAACGACATCAGCGGACAGCACGTCACCCGCGAGCACGTCCATACCGCCTTCGACGACGCGCGCACGGGCGCCATCGCGGAGGGCAACGTCGGCGGTGGCACGGGCACGCAGTGCTACGGCTTCAAGGGCGGCACCGGCACGGCCTCGCGGGTCGTCGACCTCGGCGACCGCCACTTCACGGTCGGCGTCCTCGTCCAGGCCAACCACGGCGACCGCAAGCACTTCGAGGTCAACGGCGTGCCGATCGGGCACGTGCTGACGAAGAAGGTCGTGCCCTTCCCGCGCATGTCCGAGATCACCCGGGTGCCGCCGCCGGGCACCGGGTCGGTGCTCGCCGTCGTCGCCACGGACGCGCCCCTGCTCCCCCACCAGCTCAACCGGCTCGCCCAGCGAGCCGGGCTCGGCATCGCGAAGTTCGGCGCCCGCGGTGACAACTACTCCGGCGACCTCATGATCGCCTTCTCGACGGCCGCGCACGGGATGCCCGACCAGGGCCCCGGCGCCCGCACCGAGATCGGCATGCAGGTCGAGATGCTCGCCCTCGAGTACTTCGACGCGATGTTCGGAGCCGTCATCGAGGCCACGGCCGAGGCCATCCTCAACGCGATGCTCCAGGCCGAGACGATGGAGGGCCGCGACGGACTGACGATCCACGCCCTCGACGGCGAACGACTGGCGAGCATCCTCGACCGCCACGGCCGGCGCCGCTTCTCCCTGCGCGAGTAGCGGCGCACCCGGCCCGCTCACGGCGTGTGCCGGGTGGCGCACTGACCGCGCCCCCCGGCATACGTCGTCGGTGACGGGGACTCAGCCCTCGCGGACCTGCACCTGGACGAACGGCGGCTTGACCACGGTGGCCTCGAGGGCACGGCCGCGCACGTCGATCGACACCGTCTCGCCGTCGGCGATCTCGGGGTTCAGCAGCGCGAGGGCGATGCCCTGCTTGAGCGTGGGCGAGAAGGTGCCCGAGGTGACCTCGCCGGCCGCCGCGCCGTTCCACGAGACGGTGCAGTGCGCACGCGGGATGCCGCGGCCGGTCACGAGCAGTCCCCGCATGAGGCGCGTCGGGTTGGCCCGCTCGGCCTCGAGGGCCTGCTTGCCCCAGAAGGCGTCCTTCTTCCAGCCCACGGCCCAGCCGGCGCGCGCCTGGACGGGTGAGATCTGCAGCGACAGGTCCTGTCCGTGCAGCGGGTAGCCCATCTCGGTGCGGAGCGTGTCGCGCGCGCCGAGACCGCACGACTTGCCGTCGAACGGCTCGAGCGCCGCCACGAGGGCGTCCCAGAGCGCCGGGGCGTCGTCCCAGAGCGGGACGAGCTCGTAGCCGCGCTCACCGGTGTAGCCGGTGCGGCAGACGATGACGCGCCGGCCCTGCCAGTCCGCCTCGACGAAGGACATGTAGTCGTGGCCGGTCGGCAGCCCCAGGGACTCGAGCACTTCGTCGCTCTTCGTGCCCTGGACGGCGATGACGCCGTAGTCGCGGTGCAGGTTCGTGACGGTGATGCCCTCCGGCGCGGCGGCCTGCAGGCGGCGCACGACCTCGGCGGTGTTGGCCGCGTTGGGGATGAGGAAGACGTCGTCGTCGGACTTGAGGTAGACGATGAGGTCGTCGACGACGCCGCCCGCGTCGTCGCAGCACAGGGTGTACTGCGCCGAGCCCGGCTGGATGCGGCGCACGTCGTTGGTCAGGCACGCGTTGACGAAGTCGGCCGCGCCGGGACCCGTCACCGAGGCCTTGCCGAGGTGGCTCACGTCGAACACGCCGACACGCTCACGCACCGCGGTGTGCTCGGCGACGACGCCGCCGCCGGGGTACTCGATCGGCATGTCCCAGCCACCGAAGTCGGCCATCTTCGCGCCGAGGGCGACGTGGCGGTCGTGCAGGGGTGAGGTCAGCGGGGAGGTCGTCCCCGACGTCGCTGTCGTCATGGGCGCCAACCTACCGCCCGCCGGGTGTGCCGCCTCCGCTCGTTATCATCGAACGCCGCCACCCGCGGCGGTGTCGTGAGGCCGACCGGCGCACGAAACCGTGCACCAGCGACGCACCACCGACGCACCCCTCAGGACGTGCTCCGACCGTGCGCCCGTCAGCACCTCGACAAAGGAGTCCTTCGTGGCCAACCTGACCATCTCGAACCGCTCGGCCGCCGACACGGCCGGCGACGCGCTCGTCGTCGCGCTCGTCCCCGGTGACGGCGGTGCCGCTCTGGCCCCCGGCCACGGACTCCCCCGCAAGACCGTCGCCCACCTCAAGTCCGTCGTCACCGACCTCGAGCTCGCCGGCAAGGTCGGAGAGGTCACGACCCTCGCGGCCGTGCCGGAGGTCGCCGCCAAGCTCGTCGTGCTCGCCGGTGTCGGCGAGCTGTCCGGCGACGCGTCCGCCCTCGAGGACGTCCGCAAGGGCTTCGGTGGCGCGATCCGCAGCCTGAGCCGCAAGAAGAAGGTCGCGGTCGTCGTGCCCGGCACGTCCGTCGAGATCGTCTCCGCCGTCGCCGAGGGCGTGGCCCTCGGGGCGTATGCCGTGTCCAAGGCGGGCACGCGCAGCACCGATGCCGTCGACGCGGTCGCCCTCGTCGGCCCGGCCGACGCCGCCTCGCGTCGCGCGGTCAAGCGCGCCGCCGCGCTCGGCGAGGCCGTCGCCTACACGCGCGACCTCGTCAACCTCCCGCCGAACCTGCTCTACCCGGAGACCTTCGTCGACTCGCTCGCCGACCGCGTCAAGGGCACCAAGGTCAAGCTCAAGTCCTACGACATGAAGGCGCTGCGAGCCGGTGGCTTCGGGGGCACCGTGGGCGTCGGCCAGGGCTCGGCCAACGAGCCGCGGATCGCCGTCCTCAGCTACACCCCGACCCGTCCCAAGGCGTCCATCGCCTTCGTCGGCAAGGGCATCACCTTCGACTCGGGCGGCCTCTGCATCAAGCCGGCCAACGGGATGCTGACGATGAAGTGCGACATGGCCGGAGCGGCCGCCGTGGCCGGTGCCGTCCTCGCCATCGCCGAGCTCGGTCTGCCGATCGCCGTCACCGGCTACCTCGGCCTGGCCGAGAACATGCCGAGCTCCACGGCCCAGCGCCCGAGCGACGTCGTGACGATGCGCGGCGGGACGACCGTCGAGGTGCTCAACACCGACGCCGAGGGCCGCATGGTCCTCGGTGACTGCATCGCCCTGGCCTCGGAGACCAAGCCCGACGCCATCGTCGACATCGCGACCCTCACCGGTGCGCAGGTCGTCGCGCTCGCCAACACGGCCGCCGTCATGGGCAACGACGACGACTTCCGCACCCGGGTCCTCGACGCTGCGTCGACGGTCGGCGAGGCCATGTGGCCGATGCCGCTGCCGACCGAGCTGCGTCCGGGCCTCGACTCGATCAACGCCGATCTCGCGCACAAGGGCGGCGCCGAGGGCGGCATGCTGACCGCCGGCATCTTCCTCGGCGAGTTCGTCGGCGAGGGCATCCCGTGGAGCCACCTCGACATCGCCGGACCGGCCTACAACGACAAGGCACCGACGGGCTACTGGCCCAAGGGCGGCACCGGCTTCGGGGTGCGCACCCTCGTGGGCCTCGCCGAGTCCTACGTCTGACGCGTACGTGCGAGAGGCCCCGTTCCGTGACGGAACGGGGCCTCTCGGCGTGTGCGGCTGGGGTCAGCCGCCGGACTTGCGACGGAACATCTGCTGGGCCTTGGCGGGGCCGTGTGCACCGTGCACCTTGGTGCGGTCGTGGTCGTCGGAGACGTCCTTGCCACCGTGGGCGTGCTTCTTGTCGAGCGCCGCACGGAACTTGGCCTTCATCTCCTCGCTCGGACCGCTGGATTCGCCATCCTGCTTCGACATTCGAGAACCTCCTGTGTGCTGTGGCGCCGAATCCGGCACGGACTGAACGCTTTTCACCCTGTCAGCGAACCGGGACCCGGTCCACCCCTTTTGCCCGGCAACCGACCACGAGGTCGTATGCCGTGTCGCCGGGTCAGGCGTCACCCTGACGTCGGCGCTTGCTCCACTCGCGCATCCGGTTGGGATAGCCCGTCTTGTTGACGTCGTAGACCGGGACGCCGAGCTTCTGGCTGATCTCGAAGCCGTCCTTGGGAGATGGCACGGCGCGACGCGTCCACTCGCCGTCCCACGCGATGAGCACGATGGTCGTGGGGGTGACGCTCGTGGCGGGCTCGACGTAGGCCTCGACACCGAGCCGGGACTCGACGAACGCGCGCAGGTGCTGCTCGACCGCCTTCCGGTCGATCTCCATCTGCGGCCCGTCGGACCGGCCGGGGAAGGGATTGCCCTTGCGGCTGCCGCGTCGTGAGAACCAGCCCATGGCGGCACTGTACGGGGTCGACCCGTGCTCACCACCACAGCGCGCCGGGAGGCGTGACCTGCCTGTGACGTCTCATCCGATCAATGACAAGATGCTCTTGCACGCCCACCCGTACGCCCACCCACGCGTACGCCAGAACGTCCGCGGACTCCTGCTGCACGACGGCGGGAGCAGGCGATTCACCCGAAGGAGCACATGCACATGCCGGCTGGTGCCGCAGGCGACTACGACGTCGTCATTCTCGGTGGAGGGTCCGGCGGCTACGCCTGTGCCCTGCGGTCGGCAGAGCTGGGGCTCTCCGTGGCACTCGTGGAGAAGGGGCGTCTGGGCGGCACGTGCCTGCACCAGGGCTGCATCCCGACCAAGGCGCTGCTCCACGCCGCCGAGGTCGCCGACGTCGCCCGCGAGGGTGCGACCTTCGGGGTGAAGACGACCTTCGAGTCCGTCGACATGTCGGGCGTCAACGCCTACAAGGACGGCGTCATCAGCCGCCTCTACAAGGGACTCCAGGGTCTCGTGAAGGCCGCGAAGATCGACTACGTCGAAGGGTCGGGCGTCCTCGACGGGCCCCACACCGTCGTCGTCGGCGACCGCCGCATCACCGGTCGCAACGTCGTGCTCGCCACCGGAAGCTATGCGAAGTCGCTCCCGGGGCTCGAGATCGGCGGCCGCATCATGACGAGCGAGCAGGCCCTCGCCATCGACCACGTGCCGGCCCGGGTCGTCGTGCTCGGTGGCGGTGTCATCGGCGTCGAGTTCGCCTCCGTCTTCAAGAGCTTCGGCTCCGAGGTGACGATCGTCGAGGCGCTTCCGCGTCTCGTCGCGGCCGAGGACGAAGCCATCAGCAAGCAGCTCGAACGCTCCTTCCGCAAGCGCAAGATCGCCTTCAAGACCGGTGTGCGCTTCGCCGGCGCGACCCAGCAGGGCGACGTCGTCACGGTGTCGCTCGAGTCGGGCGGGACCATCGAGGCCGACCTGCTCCTCGTCGCGGTCGGGCGCGGCCCGGTCACCGAGGGCCTGGGCTACGAAGCCGCCGGCGTCACCGTCGACCGCGGCTTCGTGCCCACCGACGAGCGGCTGCGCACCAGCGCCGCGGGCGTCTACGCCGTCGGTGACATCGTGCCCGGCCTCCAGCTCGCACACCGCGGCTTCGCCCAGGGCATCTTCGTCGCCGAGGAGATCGCGGGACTCGCACCCGCCGCCATCGACGAGATGGGCATCCCCCGCGTCACGTACTGCGACCCCGAGATCGCGAGCGTCGGCCTCACCGAAGCCCAGGCCCGCGAGAAGCACGGTGACGTCGCGACGTACGAGTACAACCTCGGCGGCAACGGCAAGTCCCAGATCCTCGGCACCCAGGGCTTCGTCAAGCTCGTGCGGCAGGTCGACGGACCCGTCGTCGGCGTCCACATGATCGGCGCCCGGATGGGCGAGCAGATCGGCGAGGCACAGCTCATCGTCAACTGGGAGGCGCACCCGGAGGACGTCGCCGGTCTCATCCACGCGCACCCCACACAGAACGAGGCGCTCGGCGAGGCACACTTGGCCTTGGCGGGTAAGCCCCTGCACGCACACGCTTGAGCCAGAAACTGGGAAGAGGAGAAAACACGTCATGTCAGAACGCGTGACCATGCCGGCCCTGGGTGAGTCAGTCACCGAGGGGACCGTCACCCGCTGGCTGAAGAACGTCGGTGACCGCGTCGAGGTCGACGAGCCGCTGCTCGAGGTCTCGACCGACAAGGTCGACACCGAGATCCCCTCCCCCGTGGCGGGCACCCTCCAGGAGATCCTCGCCCAGGAGGACGACACCGTCCCCGTCGGCGCCGATCTCGCCGTCATCGGCGACGGCGAGGCTCCCGCGTCCGGTGGCGACGCCCCGGCCGCCGAGGAGGCCCCCGAGCCCGAGCAGGCCGCCCCGGCACCCGAGGCCCCGAGCACCGAGCAGGAGCCGCAGGCCGCGACCAGCGAGCCCGAGGCCGAGCAGGCCGAGGCGCCCCAGGCTGCTGCGTCGTCGTCCGGTGGTGGCGAGGGCCAGACCGTGACCATGCCGGCGCTCGGCGAGTCCGTGACCGAGGGCACCGTCACCCGCTGGCTCAAGTCCGAGGGCGACGAGGTCGCCGTCGACGAGCCGCTCCTCGAGGTCTCGACCGACAAGGTCGACACCGAGATCCCGTCGCCGGTCGCCGGCACCCTGACCAAGATCCTCGTCCAGGAGGACGACACCGTGCCGGTCGGTGCCGACCTCGCCGTCATCGGCGGTGGCGCGCCCGCCGCGCCCGCCGCGGCCGCCGAGCCCGCCAAGGCACCCGAGCCCGAGCCCGCGAAGGCACCGGAGCCGGAGCCCGCGCCGGAGAAGGCACCGGAGCCCGCCGCCGAGGCACCGAAGGCTCCGGCCCAGGAGCAGCCGGAGGAGGCGACGCAGGAGGCTGCCGGCAAGCCAGCCGACGCCGAGCGCGCCCCCGCCCAGCAGTCCCCCGAGGCCGCCGCACCGGCACCGTCCGCTGCCACGCCGTCGCGCGACGACGCCGCCGCCTACGTCACGCCGCTCGTGCGCAAGCTCGCGAACCAGCACGGTGTCGACCTCGGGTCGATCACCGGCACGGGCGTCGGCGGTCGCATCCGCAAGCAGGACGTGCTCGACGCCGCCGAGGCCGCGAAGGCCCCGGCTCCCGCCCCGGCTGCTGCGCCCGCCGCCCCCGCGGCATCCGCTCCGTCGGGTGCCTCGTCCGCTGCGGCGGCGGTCTCGCCGAAGCGCGGCACGCGCGAGAAGATGACGCGGCTGCGCAAGGTCATCGCGACCCGCATGGTCGAGTCGCTCCAGGTCTCGGCCCAGCTGACGACCGTCGTCGAGGTCGACCTCACGAAGGTGGCCCGCCTGCGCGCCAAGGTCAAGAGCGACTTCGAGGCCCGCGAGGGTACGAAGCTCAGCTTCCTGCCGTTCCTCGCCCTGGCCGCCACCGAGGCGCTCAAGGCGCACCCGATGGTCAACGCGAGCATCGACGGCGACGAGGTCGTCTACCACGGCAGCGAGAACCTCTCGATCGCCGTCGACACCGAGAAGGGCCTCATCGTCCCGGTCGTCAAGAACGCCGGTGACCTCAACATCGCCGGCCTCGCCCGGGCGATCGCCGACGTCGCCGCGCGCACGCGCAGCAACAAGATCACGCCCGACGACCTGGCCGGTGGCACCTTCACCATCACCAACACCGGCAGCCGCGGCGCGCTCTTCGACACGCCGATCATCAACCAGCCGCAGGTCGCCATCCTCGGCACCGGCGCGATCGTCAAGCGGCCCGTCGTCGTCACGGACGCCGACGGCGGCGAGACCATCGCGATCCGCTCGATGATGTACCTCGCGCTGTCCTACGACCACCGCATCGTCGACGGGGCCGACGCCGCTCGGTTCCTCGGCACGATGAAGGCCAGGCTCGAAGAGGGCCAGTTCGAGGCCTGAGGTCGCCTGCATGAGGAGCACCCCATGACGAAGCGCGTCGCCGTCACCGGCTCGTCCGGCCTGATCGGCGGCGCGCTTCGTCGTGCGCTCGCCGAACGCGGCGACGAGGTCGTGCGCCTCGTGCGCCACGCCACCTCCGCCGCGGACGAGGTCCAGTGGGACCCCAGCCGTGGCCGTATCGACGAGCGGGCGCTCGACGGGGTCGACGCGGTCGTCAACCTCGCCGGCGTCGGCATCGGCGACCGACGGTGGAACCCCGAGCACAAGCGCGAGGTCGAGCGCTCGCGCACGGACGCGACCGGCACGGTGGCCCAGGCCCTGGTCGCCCACCGCGACCGCACCGGCGAGGCCATCCGTCTCGTCAACGCGTCGGCCGTCGGCTACTACGGTGACCGGGGCGAGGAGCACCTGCCCGAGACGAGCGAGCCGGGACAGGACTTCCTCTCCGGCGTCGTCGTGCGGTGGGAGGGCGCAGCGCAGCCGGCGGTCGACGCGGGTCTCCCCGTCGCCTTCGTCCGCACCGGGCTCGTCATGGCTCCTGAGGGCGGCGCCTTCGAGCAGGTCGTCCTGCTCGGACGTCTCGGCCTCGGCGGCCCGATGGGATCGGGGCGCGAGTGGTGGCCGTGGATCACCCTCGTCGACGAGGTCCGCGCGATCCTGCACCTCGTCGACCATCCGGAGCTCGCCGGGCCGTTCAACCTCGTCGCGCCCGGGGTCGCCCGACAGGGTGAGATCGCGTCGGCCATCGGTTCGGCGCTGTCACGCCCGGCCTTCGTCCCCGCACCCCGCTTCGCCCTGCGCGCCGTCATCGGCGAGTTCGCCGACTACGTCGTCGCGAGCCAGCGGGTCGAGCCCGAGGCCCTGCTCGCCTCCGGCTTCACCTTCGAGCACCCCGACCTCGACGGGGCCGTCAGGTGGCTGGTGAAGCGCTGATCGCGCTGATCCGCCATCCCTCGGACCCGCGCATCAGCCGGAAGTCGAGGTGACGACCGGCGTCCGCCGGTCGCACGAGCCGTGCACCACCCCCGGTGACGACGACGTATGCCGTCCAGTCGACCCGGGCGCGCACGACCGCCTCCGTCGGTGACCCCGTCACGAAGGCCGCGTCGGCGACCTCGAGCCGCAGCCCCTCCCAGCGCGCCCGGGCGCCGACGAGCCCCGAGACCAGGGCCCGGTCGCTCGACAGGCTCGGTGAGCCGGGCGCGTGGACCCGGGCCAGTGCCGTCGCGTCCCGCCCGACGAGGGCGGCCGACCGCCGGTCGCTCAGGGCCTGCATCAGGTCCTCCGGCCGCGCCGAGGGGCTCGCGGCGTCCCGCAGCACCCGGTCCGCCGCGCTGTCGCCCGGAGCCGGCGATGCCGTCGGAACCGCCGGTGTGGTCGGCGTCGACGAGGTCGAGGGTGGCGTCAGCGACGCGGGGTCCCGGGCCGCCCACGCCCACCCCGCGGCGGCCACGAGCGGCACCGCGACGAGCGCCGCCGTGACGGCCCGGCGAGGCCACCTTCGGGAGTCCCGCTCTGCGGGTGCCGGCTCGCGCCCGGCCTCGGCCCGGAGCCGGTGGGTCAGTGCTGACGCCTGGTCGGCCCCGACCACGACCTCGACCGGCTCGGCCGGGACCGCGTCGTAGAAGAGGCCGGCCAGCTCGGCCGCACGCGGACGTCGAGTCGGGTCGGGGTCGATGGCCGCCGCGACGACGGCGGCGAGCTCGGGACCGACGTGGCTGACGATGATCTCCTCGTCGAGCCGCACCATCGTGTCCGGCGCCCCGTTGCCGGTGAGGCAGAACCACGCGACGGCGCCGAGGGCGTACACGTCGGAGCACTCGTCCGGCGCCGCGCCGAGGAGCACCTCGGGAGCGATGTATCCGGTCGTGCCGTGCACGGCACCGGTCTCGCGACCGGGCACGCGCACGGCGCCGAGGTCGAGCAGGACGGGGCGTCCGTCGGAGGTCAGGGTGACGTTGGACGGGGAGATGTCGGCGTGCACCCCGCCCGCCGCGTGGAGATGGGCGACGGCCTCGCAGACCGGAGTGAGGACGGTGACGACCTCGCCCGCGCGCAGGTGGCCGCGACTGCCCACCATCGCGGACAGCTGGGCCCCGGAGACGAGGTCGAAGACGAGCGCCTCGCGACCGTCGGGGAGCGGCACGACCGACCGGAGCGGCACGAGGTGGTCGTGCTGCACGGCCAGCAGCACCTGCTGCTCGGCGAGGGACTGCTGCCGGTCGAGCTCGTCGCGGACGAGGTGCGGCACCTTGATCGCCACCCGACGCCCCGTCGCGTCGACCCCCGACCACACGACCGCCGACGCGCCCGTCCCGATGACGGCGTCGACACGGTGCCCCGGCACGTGGGGACGCTCCGGCGGCTGCTCCGGTCGCTTCTCTCGCTCGTGCTCGGTCACCCGACCATGCAAGCAGCGCCGCGCCGGGCCGCGGGCGCGTCGTCCACAGGGTCCCGACGAGGACCGCCCCCGACGACGGACCGGGTCACCCGGCATACACCCGCGGTCGGTGTCGGGCCCACCCTCAGGGGGTCTGGCCGGGCGTCACGACGTCGACGACCCTGCGGTCCCGGGCGCTGATCCGTGCGGCGTCGACGACGGCGAGGACGTGCACCGCATCGCGCGGGTCGACCGGCATCGTCGCCTGCGGGTCCGACGAGACGAGGGCGGCCGCGACGGCCCGGTAGAAGTTCGCCTGGTCGGCGTCGGTCACGACGGGTCCCCGCTCACGCTCGTCACCGCGCACGATCCAGCCGATGGCGTCCCCGTCGTTCTCGAACTCGGTGAACGCGCTGACGTCGTCGACCTGGCGGCCGATGACGAAGGAGCCCGCCGAGCCGTTGACGCGGGCGCGAGGGCCGGGAGCCCCGTTGACCGAGCTCGACATGACGTGGCTGACGACACCCGAGGTGTGCCGGCACGCGAGGAAGGTGTCGTCGTCGGCGACCGTCGTGCGGGAGTCGACCTCGGCATAGACCGACTCGACCTCACCGTGCAGGAGCACCGCCTGGTCGACGAGGTGGGTCTGCAGGTCGAGCAGCAGACCGCCGCCCTCCTCGGCGGGGACCTGCTCGCGCCACCGCTGCTTGGGCACGGGACGCCAACGGTCCCAACGGTATTCGGCCCTCCAGATGTCACCGACGAGATGGTCGTCGCGTACGATGCGCAGCGCGGCCAGCTCGGGGTCGAAGCGCCGGTTGTTGAAGACGGTGAGGGGCACGCCGTGGTGGGCGGCGAGGTCGACGACGTCGAGGGCACGGCTCGCGTCCACGGCGAGCGGCTTGTCGACGACGAGCGGGATGCCCGCCTCGATGACGCGCTCGGCCTGCTCGGCGTGCACGCCGCTCGGTGACGCGAGGACGACGAGGTCGAGGCCGTCGATCCCGAGGAGCGTCTCGAGGTCGGGGACGACCTCGGCGCCCGGGAGGTCGGCCCGCACCTCGTCGGCACGGGTCGCGTTCGACGTCGACACTGCTGCCACCGTGAGCCCGGCCCGCCCGATGAGGGGTGCGTGGATGCCCCGACCGGCCGAGCCGTAGCCGACGAGTCCGACACGCAGCGGGGTGGACGGGGACGGCTCGGTGGCAGGCATTCCGGCATCGTATGCCGCCCGGCGTAGGGTGGCCGCATGCGCTTCGTCCACCTCGGTCTCGACCCCGACTTCGTCGACTACGAGCAGGCGTGGCAGGTCCAGCGCGACACCCACGCGAAGGTCGTCGCGGGCGAGGAGCCCGACACCGTCTACCTTCTCGAGCACCGCGCCGTCTACACCGCGGGCAAGCGCACCGAGCCGCAGGAGCGCCCCAACGACGGCACGCCCGTCATCGACGTCGACCGCGGCGGCAAGATCACCTGGCACGGTCCGGGCCAGATCACCGGCTACCCGATCGTCCGGCTCCCCGCGCCCATCGACGTCGTCGGCTACGTCCGGCACATCGAGGAGATGATGATCCGCGTCTGCGCCGACTTCGGCGTCGAGGCCGGCCGCGTCGAGGGCGAGAGCGGCACGTGGATCGCCGCCGACGACCGCGGCCCGCGCCGCAAGATCGGTGCCATCGGCATCCGGGTCAGCCGCCAGGTCGCCATGCACGGCTTCGCCCTCAACTGCAACCCCGACCTGTCCTGGGGCGAGGTGATCATCCCGTGCGGCATCGTCGGTGCCGGGGTCACGTCCCTGTCGTTCGAGCTCGGGCGCGACGTGCCGGTCACCGAGGTGCTCCCCCACGTCGAGAAGCACCTCGCCGACATCCTCCCGGCTCTCCGGCCGAACCGCCGCGCGCTCGCCTGACCCGTCCGGGCCGGACCGGCCCGTCCCGGCGTTTCCCGGCCCGTCCCGAGACCGTATGCCGTGTCGTGCCCGGCGGGTCCGCGCGCGGTCCGTCGGGCCCACCCCTAGGGTGTCGACCACCAACCGGTCGAACCAGGGGGATCGATGGACGTCGCCGTCCGCACTGTCAACCTACGCAAGACGTACCTGAGCCGAGGGTCGAGACGCGTCGCCGTCACCGGCCTGTCGATGGCCGTGCCCCTCGGAGGCGTGCACGGCTTCCTCGGGCCGAACGGCTCCGGCAAGACGACGACGATCCGGATGCTGCTCGGCCTCGTGCGCGCCGACTCCGGCACCGCCGAGGTCTTCGGCGAGGCGGTGCCCAAGCGGCTGCCGCACGTCGTCGACCGGGTCGGGGCGATCGTCGAGTCACCGAAGTTCTTCCCGGCGTTCACCGCCCGTCAGAACCTCACCCTGCTCGCGAGCGCGATCGGCAGCCCACGCCACCGCGTCGACGAGGTCCTCGAGGCGACGCACCTCGGCGACCGCGGTCGCGACCGGTACGCCGGCTTCTCGCTCGGCATGAAGCAGCGCCTCGCCATCGCGGCGACGCTGCTCAAGGACCCCGACCTGCTCATCTTCGACGAGCCCACCAACGGACTCGACCCCGCCGGGATCCGCGAGGTGCGCGACACGATGCGGACGCTCGGCGAACAGGGCAAGACGGTGCTCGTCAGCTCGCACATCCTCGCCGAGGTCGAGCAGGTCGCCGACACGGTCTCGATCATCGGGCACGGGTCGCTGCTCGCCGAGGGGCGCGTCAGCGACATCCTCGGCGGCGCGGGCGCCGGCACCGCGCAGGTGCGGGTCGGAGTCGCCTCCCCGGACCGAGCCGCCGAGGTGCTGACCGCCGACGGCTTCACCCTGACCCGCGACGACGCCTACCTCGTCGTCGGGACCGAGGACCCTTCTGCCGTCACCCGGGCGCTCGCCGGGCACGGCCTCTACGTCGCCGAGCTCGTGCCGGTGCGCCCGGACCTCGAGTCCGCCTTCCTCGCCCTCACCGCCGACGAGGGCCTCGGCACCGATGCCGACCGGGCTGCCGGTGGACGACGGAGCGGTGGTGCCGCATGAGCAGCACGCTCGTCTCCCCCGACTCCCGCCCCCGCGCCGACCGGCGGCCGAAGGGCACGTCGTTCGCCGGACTCGTCGGCGTCGAGCTGCGACGTCTGTGGTGGCGCCGCCTGACCAAGGTGGTCGTGGCCGCCGTCGTCGTCTTCATCGGCGCGACCGTCTACAACGCCTACAACGAGAGCTCGCCCGAGCGCATCGCCCAGCAGCTCGACAGCTACCGGATCATGCAGCAGGAGGCACCGCGCATGGTCGAGGAGTGCCACAAGCAGGAGGCCATCGAGCGCGACCGCAGCGGTGACCCGACGCTCGACTTCGGGTGCGACCAGCAGGGCCAGGCCCCGACGCTCGAGCAGATGGGCCTCGCGCTCCCCCTGGCCGACACGATCACGGAGGGCATCGCCAAGACCATCGCCCTGCTGCTCGCCTTCGTGGCCCTGCTCCTCGGAGCGAGCTTCGTCGGGGCCGAGTTCTCCACCGGCTCGATGGGCCTGTGGCTCACCTTCCAGCCCCGTCGACTGCGCGTCGCCGCCAGCAAGCTCACGGCGGCAGCTGCCGGCGGCGTCGCCATCGCCGTCCTGGGCCTGGTCCTGGCCAACCTCGGTGCCCGCATGGTCGCCGTCGTCAACCGACCCGGATCGGACCTCAAGCTGCCTCCAGCGCCGGCTCTCGAGGAGCCACTCGCAGTGCTCGGCCTGCGCATCGTCGCGCTGGCACTGGGCGCCGGAGTCGTCGGGGCGGCGCTCGGTCTGCTCCTGCGGCACACGGCCGCGATCATCGGGGCCGTGCTCGGCTTCGCCGTGGTCGTCGAGGGCATCGTCATGCAGGCGTTCCTGCAGGGTCGGCTCCAGCCGTGGTCGGTCCTGAAGAACATCGAGGCGTTCATCGAACGGGGCACCACGTACCTCGCTGAGTCCTGCGGGCCCTCGTCGTGCGACTACACCGAGCGGACGCTCAGCTACACGCACGGCTGGGTCTTCCTGCTCGTCGTCGCCCTTGCGGTCGTGCTCGCGGGGGTCGCCGCCTTCCGGCGCCGCGACGTCACCTGACGCACGGGCGCGCCTGCCCCCGGACCCGGCCACCCGGCATACGCCCTCGTCGAGGGTGGTCCTGGACGGTCCGTGGGGAGGCGTAACCTGTGCGGAGCAGCAAATCCCGACCAAGGAGCCCGTGTGTCTGTCGTTCCCGACGGCCGTCGTCTGCTGCGCGTCGAGGCGCGCAACGCCGAGACCCCCATCGAGCGCAAGCCGTCCTGGATCAGGACCACCGCGAAGATGGGGCCCGAGTACACCGCCCTGCACTCGATGGTGAAGTCCGAGGGCCTGCACACGGTGTGCCAGGAAGCCGCCTGTCCCAACATCTTCGAGTGCTGGGAGGACAAGGAGGCGACCTTCCTCATCGGGGGTGACGTCTGCACCCGCCGCTGCGACTTCTGCGACATCGCCACGGGCCGCCCGACCTCGCTCGACCTCGACGAGCCGCGCCGCGTCGCCGAGTCGGTCGCCCGGATGGGCCTGCGCTACTCGACCGTCACCGGCGTCGCCCGCGACGACCAGCCCGACGGCGCCGCCGGCCTCTACGCCGAGACGATCCGCCAGATCCACCTGCTCAACCCCAACACCGGCGTCGAGATCCTCCCGCCCGACTTCGGCGCCAAGCCCGAGCTCGTCGGTCAGGTCTTCGACGCCCGGCCCGAGGTCTTCGCGCACAACCTCGAGACGGTGCCGCGCATCTTCAGGCGGATCCGTCCCGCCTTCACCTACGAGAAGTCGCTGGCCGTCCTGAGCATGGCGCGTGAGGCCGAGCTCGTCACGAAGAGCAACCTCATCCTCGGCATGGGCGAGACCGACACCGAGATCGAGGAGGCCATCCGCGACCTCCACGACGCCGGCTGCGACATCCTCACGATCACCCAGTACCTCCGGCCCTCGAAGCTGCACCACCCGATCGACCGGTGGGTCAAGCCCGAGGAGTTCGTCCACTGGTCGGAGGTCGCCGAGGAGATGGGCTTCAAGGGCGTCATGGCGGGTCCGCTCGTGCGTTCGTCGTACCGCGCCGGGCGTCTCTGGGCCACCGCGATGCGCAAGTGGGGACGCGAGATCCCCGCTCACCTGTCGCACCTGGCCGAGGCCGCCGGCTCCCCCGCCCGCCAGGAGGCGGCGTCGTTGGTGGCCCGCGCCCAGAGCGCCGTATCCTGAGCACCATGGCACGCAACAAGGACGGCGACGCGAGCAGCGCGCCCCAGGAGAAGAAGCAGGGACGACTGTCCCAGATCCGTGACGTCTACCGGGTCTCCAAGCAGGCTGACCCGCTCATCGGCTGGTTCATGCTGCTGTCGTTCCTCGTCGTCTTCGGGGTGCTGCTCGTCGTCGGCTTCCTCGTCAAGCTGCCGTGGATCTTCGGCATCTTCGGGGTGCTCTTCGGAGTCCTCGCGGCGACGATCATCATGAGCCGTCGCGCCGAGCGGGCCGCCTACAGCCAGATCGAGGGCCAGGCCGGTGCCGCCGGCGCGGCGCTCACCTCGATCCGTCGCGGCTGGTACACCGACCGTGAGCCCGTCGCCGCCGACGTGGCGCGTCCCGGCGACATCAACTCCGCCGCCATGGTCTACCGCGCGCTGGGCCGCCCCGGCGTCGTCCTCGTCGGCGAGGGCCCCACGAGCCGCGTCCAGAAGCTGCTCGCCACCGAGAAGAAGCGTGTCGAGCGGGTCGCCCCCGGTGTCCCCGTCACGACGATGCGCGTCGGCTCGGGCGAGAACGAGGTGCCGCTGCCCAAGCTCGCGAGCAAGGTCCAGCGCCTCAAGCCGCAGATCACCAAGGACGAGATGGCGCTCGTCAACAAGCGCCTCAAGGCCCTCGGTGGCCTGCGCGCTCCGCTCCCGCCCGGCGTCGACCCCATGCGCGCCCGCATGGACCGGAAGGCCCTGCGCGGCAAGTGATCCCGGCCGCCACGGCGGCATGACCCAGCAGTATGCGGAAGGGCCGGTTCCCGGGGAACCGGCCCTTCCGCATACTCGGTCGTCTCGGGTCGCGTCCTCGCGTCAGCGGGTTCGGACGATGACGGTGTTGGGCACCTTGTCGTGCAGTCCCCGGCCGTCGCGGTCCCAGACCACGGCGGGCAGGAAGAGGCACAGCAGGACGGTGCGGGCGATCGCCTGGAGCGGCAGGACGCGGTCGCCGACCAGCGAGCGCACCTGCAGGCCCATGATCCGGTGACCGATCGTGAAGCCGACCGTGCCGACCAGCACGAGGTGCATGACGCCGAACACGGCGAGGACGACGAACCCCTGGGCGCCGGACGCCGGCGGCTGCGAGAACGGCAGCGGCACGCCGAAGAGGCCCCGGGCGATCAAGGAGGCGATGGTCCAGTCGACGAGCACGCCCGCGAACCGGATGCCGAAGCCGGCCACCGAGCCGGGTCCGCTCGGCGGCAGGCCGAGGTCGCGACCCCGGTACTGCCCCTCGGCGTTCGTACGCGCGCGCGGGCCCTCGAGCCACGAGCCGAAATCCTTGCGGTCCACCACGGGTCCAGCGTAACGAGACGCGGCTCGGGCTCTTTGCCCGGGCCTGTCCATCCGTAACACCCGTGAAACATGAGGGTCATTGCCGAGAAATCGGCAGTCGATAGTGTCGACACCGACAGCACGAGGCCGTCCCTCGATCCCTGCCGCTCCGCGGAGCCCAGGACCGGGCGACGACCTCGCCCCACATCAGGAGGTTGGATGTTCAGCTCAGCTGACGAGGTCCTCACGTTCATCAAGGACGAGGACGTCAAGTTCGTCGACATTCGGTTCTGCGATCTGCCCGGTGTCATGCAGCACTTCAACGTGCCGGCTGAGTCGGTCGACGAGGACTTCTTCACCGTTGGTCAGATGTTCGACGGGTCCTCGATCCGCGGCTTCCAGGCGATCCACGAGTCAGACATGAAGCTCGTGCCCGACCCCGCCACGGCCTTCATCGACCCGTACCGCGCCGAGAAGACGCTGGTCATGAACTTCTCGATCCTCGACCCCTTCACGGACGAGCGCTACAGCCGCGACCCGCGCAACATCGCGAGCAAGGCCGAGGAGTACCTCAAGTCCACCGGCATCGCCGACACCGCCTACTTCGGTGCCGAGGCCGAGTTCTACATCTTCGACGACGTCCGCTTCGAGACCAAGCAGAACGCGTCGTACTACTACCTCGACTCCATCGAGGCCGCGTGGAACACCGGTCGTGTCGAGGAGGGCGGCAACAAGGGCTACAAGACCCGCTACAAGGGTGGCTACTTCCCCGTCTCCCCCGTCGACCACTTCGCCGACTTCCGCGACAAGATCTGCCTCGACCTCAAGGAGGTCGGTCTCAACGTCGAGCGCAGCCACCACGAGGTCGGCACCGCGGGCCAGATGGAGATCAACTACCGCTTCAACACGCTGCTCCACTCCGGCGACGACCTCATGAAGTTCAAGTACGTCGTCAAGAACTCCGCGTGGAAGCAGGGCCACACCGCGACCTTCATGCCGAAGCCGCTCTTCGGTGACAACGGCTCTGGCATGCACACGCACCAGTCGCTCTGGAAGGACGGCGAGCCCCTCTTCTACGACGAGCGTGGCTACGGCGGTCTGTCCGACCTCGCGCGCTGGTACATCGGCGGTCTGCTCAAGCACGCCCCGTCGCTGCTCGCCTTCACGAACCCGACGGTGAACTCCTACCACCGCCTGGTCCCCGGCTACGAGGCCCCGGTCAACCTCGTCTACTCCGCCCGCAACCGCTCGGCGTGTGTCCGCATCCCGATCACAGGCACGTCGCCGAAGGCCAAGCGCATCGAGTTCCGCGTTCCCGACCCGTCGGCGAACCCGTACCTCTGCTTCGCCGCCCAGCTCATGGCCGGTCTCGACGGCATCAAGAACCGCATCGAGCCGCCGGAGCCGGTCGACAAGGACCTCTACGAGCTGCCGCCCGAGGAGCACGCCGCGATCCAGCAGGTGCCCGGCTCGCTCCCCGAGGTGCTCGACGCGCTCGAGGCCGACCACGACTACCTCCTCGAGGGCGACGTGTTCACGCAGGACCTCATCGAGGCCTGGGTCGAGTACAAGCGCAAGAACGAGGTGGACCCGATCCGCTTCCGTCCGCACCCGCACGAGTTCGAGATGTACTTCGACATCTGAGTGACCTCACACGTCCGACGTGTGTGGAGAGGCCTTCGTGGTGCCCGACGTGGCAGTCGCGGAGGCCTCTCCGCGTGTCGTGGGACGGGCCTCCGATCCCGCCACGGTGCCCGAGTCCTCCGGTGGTGGTGGCCGACTCGAGGCTCATCAAGGCTCAGCTGGGCTCAGCTGGGCGCCGACGCCCAGCAAGCCCATAGGATCGCGCTTGAACGTGCTGATGCGACAGCACAGGCTGGGCTCACGTCCCCTACGACTGCTTCGACGGGGCCAGCCCGGCCGCACCTGCATCGAGAGGACGCCATGGTCGGGGGCTTCGGCAGGACAACGGTGCCTCGCCCCCTCCCCCGCCCGTCGATGCCAGCAAGGCAGCTCGTCTCCGCGATGTGGGTACTGGTCTCTCTCGTCACCATCTCGCTCTCCGTCGTTCGCTTCCGCGCCGTGGACCTCACCGTCGTCGGGACGGATCTGGGCTACTTTCTTGACGCGGCACGGGACTCCGTGTCTGGGGGCAGCGTCTATGAAGGCCCCTTCTACGTCTACTCGCCTCTCGTCGCGTGGTTCCTCCGCCCTCTCGCATGGTCTCCGGACGCCTTCGCCTGGTGGACTGTCCTGGGCATCGCCGCCTGTCTCGTCGCCGTGGCAGCGACCGTCTGGGCGCTGGCTCCGACCCTGTCGCCGTGGGAGCGTCCGCTGGTGGCGCTGGTCGGCGTCCTGACTGCCCTCGGGGACTCGGGCCTCGGGGTCGAGCTCGCTCTCGGCCAGACGGACACGATTGTCCTCGCCGTGACGGCTGTCGCATTGCTCCTCTACCGACGCGGACGACCGGGACTGTCCGGAGCCGTGTTGGCGTTGGCGGCGCTCGTCAAGACCTGGCCCGTGGTCTTCGTGATGTGGCTCCTGCGTGCCGGCGCCAGAGGCCGAGCCAAATCGCTGCTTGGCTACCTCGGGCTGCTCACCGGTTGTGCCCTGCTGGTGGCGCTCGTCACCGGCCCCGGTGAGGTCGTGCGGTGGATCGAGCGCACCCACGCCATGAGCGACCAGAAGTTCATCGTCTGGTCCGCGTGGGGCGTGGGGACTGAACTGTTCACCGACCGGGGCAACTTCATCCCGATCGTCGTGTCGACCGACCTCGCGCGAGCGACCGACGTCGCGCTCGCCGCGCTCGTGATTGCTGCCCTCGTCCTCGTCCTCCGCAGACCTGCTGAGTCCGCGCTCTCCCTCTGGCACATCGTGATGGGTGCGGTGCTCCTGCTCCCGGTTTCGCACGACCAGTACCGAGTCCTCTTCCTGCCGTTGATCTGGGTGTGGTTTGCGTCCGCCTTGCGGACCAGGGGAAACGCTCCAGCAGTCGCAGCGTTCTTGGTGATGATGCTGCGCTGGGCGATGCCGTGGCTGCTCGCCCCGCTCGGTGTCGACGACCGTTGGAAGTTCCTCGCGATCATGCTGACCGACATCACCGCTCTGTGCGTATCGGTCGTGGTCGCAGCCTGGTTCATGCATCGCGGCGGTCCTGATGCGCAGGTGGCAAAACACGCGAAGAACGAACGCCCGGCCGCCTGACGGCGAGGGCGACGTCTTCACGAGGACCTCATCGAGGCTTGGGTCGAGCACAAGCGCAAGAACGAGGTGGACCCGATGCGCTTCCGCCCGCACGAGCTCGAGATGTACGTCGACATCTGAGTCTTCACGGCAGCACGGCCGATCCCCCTGGGGGACCCACCCTCGGAACGCGGGTCCCTACGGGGACCCGCGTTTCGCGTATCCGGTGCTCAGGTCGCCCGCCTCACCGGCGGTCGATGCTCCCCGGCTCGTGACCCAGGGCGCACAGGGACAGCAGGGTGACGTCGAGGTCGCCCAGTCGGGCCAGGACGGCGTGCAGCCGGGAGTGGTCGACGACAGGACCGCAGAGGGTCGTCGTACCGTCGTCGTGGCGGGTGATCGTCAGGCCGCCGAGCCACGCCGACCAATGGCCGTCGAGGTGCCCCTCGACCCGGATCTCGTAGACGACGGTCCGGTCGGTCACGACGACAGACCCGTGGCCGCGACGGACGGGCGTCGGCCCCGCCGGGCGGTCGGGGCGGGCGCCGAGCGGCGGATGACCCACTCGGCCACGGCGAGGTTGATGACCCATCCGGCGGCCTTGGCGAGGTCGCCCTTCACCCCACCGGTGCCGAACAGGGCGCCGCCGATGCCCTCGGTGAACATCTGCGTCCCGGCGGCGAGCGCGATGGCGTATGCGCGGATCATCCAAGCCCGGTGATGCGGCACGTCGCCGCGGCGGATGGCCGTGATCCCGAGGACCAGGCACGCGACCATGGCCGACCCGAAGGCCAGCCTGAGGATGTACAGCAGGGCGCCCGTGCCCGGCTTCGCGGCATACAGCAGGGTCATCCACAACGCCGACCCGGCCACGAGCACGCCCACGCCGGTGACGACGCGACCGGCGCGGCGGTGCCAGGCGGGGTGCCGGCGCCGGAGGCCGGGCACGAGCTGGAGGGCCCCGACGACGGCGTAGACGGCGGCCCCCACGATGTGCAGGACGAGCGGGGCCGGCGCGTCGGCGAAGCGGCGGTCCGCCGGCACGACCTGGGCGACGCCGCCGACCTGGGCCAGCCGCAGGGCGCCGGCCGCGAGCGGGACGGCCGACAGGGCGATCATCGCCACCGGACCGCCCCAGCCGGCGGACCTCGCCCGCCGGCCGGGCCGGCGCCGGGCGATCCGGCGCCGGCCCACCACGTCGTCGGTCATCGGACGGCGCTGGCAACGGCGGGCACGGCTGCGTCGGACGAGCTCGCGTCGGCAGACGTGGTGGCGGTGGATGTCTGGTTCGCGTTGCGCCACAAGGAGACTCCGAGGCCGATGAGGGCGACCCCGGTCGGGACGGCCATCGGCCGCTCGAACGAGTGGGGCAGGACGGACAGCAGCACGGTGGCGCCGCAGCCGACGGCGAGCAGGGCGGCCGCCCAGCGAGCCAGGACCCGTGCCCGGAACAGGGCGACGCCGAGGGTGACCCCTCCGCCGACGTACGCGACGGCCGAGACGAGGAACACGCCCTGCATGAGCCCGATGTCGCCGACGGGGTGCCCTCCGCTCGCGGCGACGAGCACATCGTCGACGTAGCGGGGCGCCGTGTCCGCCAGGGTCGGCAGGACGTATGCCGCCACGAACGCGACGCTGCCCATGACGAGGAAGCCGACCGCTGAGAGGACCCAGCCGACGAGGCCGAGCCAGCCCGTCTGCCGCACCTGGCGCAGGTACATCCCGGTGACGCCGCCGAGCGCGAGGGCGCTGAGGACCACCTTTGCGGTGTTGCGCAGGACCCACTCGGTGCTCCCGACGGAGGACACGTCCATGGCTGGGTGGTTGACCTGGACCCCGATGAAGAGGAGTCCGGCGACCGCGGCGGCACCGCCGGCGGCACGGGTGAGGCTGGTGGTCGTGATGGTCATGTCGGGCTCCCGGTGACTGGGGCTGGACGGCGTGTCCGGCGATGTCCACGACGCTAGGGACGCCGAGGGTGAGCCCACATCACCTGATCGGGTGACCGAGGTGGTGACCTAGAGCAGGCCGGACGCGTGCGCCCGGGAGACCGCCGCTCGGCGCGTGGAGACGTCGAGCTTGGTGAAGATGTGCTTGGTGTGCGTGCGCAGCGTGTTGACCGAGACGAACAGTCGCGCCGCGATCTCGGGGCCGCTGAGATCGGTGGCGAGCAGGCGCAGCACCTCGAGCTCGCGGCTGCTGAGGCCCGAGTGGAGGCCCGGATGGAGGCCCGGATGGAGGCCCGGTCGGAGGCCGGAGTCCTGCTCCGCGGGAGCATTCGTGTCACTGTCGGCCGCCGACGCGGCCGGGTGGACCAGGTCGAGCAGCGCGGGCGACGCATCGACCCCAGCAGCCTGGGTGGACCGGAGCAGCTCCTTCAGCGCCGAGCCTTCGTCGAGGAAGAGCCGGACGTAGCCGGCAGGGACACCACGACTCACGGCGCGGTCGAGGTCCCTCACGGCGAGGTCGAGGTCACCGGACACGTGGTGGGCGAGCGCACGGACGAGCAGCGCCTCGACGACCGTGCCGTCGCGTCGTGCCAGCTCGCCCGCGGCGAGCACGCGCGTCGCCACATCGACAGCACTCCCGCCCGCACCCCGCCTCGGGTCGGGTTCGCCGGCCGAGCCCGGGCTCGGCTGGGCGGCGCGGGCCTGAGCGACGAGCAGTCGGGCGAGCGTGAGCTGGTCGAACTCCGCGAGGTAGGAGGGCTCGTCCATGCAGGTGACGCCGCAGGCACGGACCCAGCTCTCGGCCTCCGGCAGTCGGCCCTGGGCGACCCGGAGCCGCGCGATCTCGGCGGCGATGGGACGCACGTCGGGGAAGAAGCCGGCCACGTAGAGCGGTTCGGCCTGCTGCAGCATCGCCACCGCGCCGTCGAGGTCCCCGCGCGCCCGGAGCAGACCGGCCATCGTCGTGAACCAGCGGTGCCGGTTCTCGGGCAGGGATGCCCTCTCGCCGAGGTCACGCGCGACCTCGAGGTGGTGCTGTGCCGCGTCGAGCTCACCGTGCTCGCGAAGCACCTCGGCCAGGCCCACGTGCACGTCACCCACCGTCGCCGGCAGCCGACCGAGGTGTCGCGCCGCGGTCTCGAGCGCGTCCTCGTAGAGCCGACGCGCCTCGTCAGGACGACCTCTCGCCACCCACATGGCGCCGAGCACGACGACGGCGCCGAGCTCGTCGGCCAGCGCTCCAGCCGCAGCGAGGCTGCGCCGCGCCTCGCTGAAGGTGTCGACGGCGGTGACGACGTCGCCGGCCGCCCACGCCGCAAGGCCGAGGAAGCCGAAGGCTCCGGCTCGGGCGAGGTGGTCGCGATCGCCCGCCAGCTCGAGCGCCCGCCGCGCGTGCGCGACCGTGCCCGCGACGTCGCCGCGGGCCTGGGCGACCGAGGCCCGGTAGATCTCGATCGTCGCCGGTACGCTCCTGCGCTCCTCGTCGCGGGCCCGCTCGGCCTCGGCGAGGGCTGAGGCCGGGATCGGTTCCCGCCCGTGGCCACCGGTCTGGCCGGCTTGGCCGGCCTCGGCAGCATCGAGCCAGGCCTCGACGCCGTCGAGGTCACCGACGGACAGCCGCGACCACGCCCGTGCGGTCGCGAGCAGGGGTCGACGACCGACGACGTCGTCGGGCAGCGCCGTGAGCCATTGCAGCAGGGTCCGGTCCTGGCGACGCCGGCGCAGGTCCGGCAGCGCCAGCTCCAGCAGCTCCGCGGCCTGCTCGGCGTCGCCGCCTGCGATCGCGTGCCGGATGGCGTCGGCCACGAGCCCCTGGCCGGCGTACCACCTGCTGGCCGTCCGGTGCTGCCCTGCGGTCTCGCCGGGTCGCTCGGTGACGAGGCCAGCACGCAGGGTGTCGGCGAAAAGGTGGTGGTAGCGGTACCACTGCCGGTGGTCGTCGAGCGGCACGACGAAGACGTTCCCGCGTTCGAGCAGCTCGAGCGAGCGCTGGCCGTCCTCACGCCCCGTCAGCGCATCACACAACGGCGCGGTGAGGGCGTCGAGGACTGCCGTGTCGAGCAGGAAGGAACGCAGGTCGTCGGGCAGGCCGGCCAGCACCTCCTCGACGAGGTAGTCGAGGACCAGCCGGTGGCTGCCGCTGAAGGCGTCGACGAAGGCGTCGATGTCGTCGGGGTCGGTGCGTCCCCGGGCCGAGAGGGCCGCGAGCTGCAGGCCGGCCGCCCATCCCTCGGTCCGCGCCTCGAGCAGGGTGACGTGCCGTCGCTCGAGGTCGAGCCCCATGACGTCATGGAAGAAGTCCTGCGCCTCGTCGGGCGTGAAGCGGAGGTCAGCCGCACGCAGCTCGAGGACTTCGCCGCGGGCGCGCAGCCGCGACAGCCGCAGTGGAGGGTCGGCGCGCGTGGTGATAGCCAGGGTGGCCCGGTGCGGCAGCCGGTCGACGAGCGACGTCACCAGAGCGTGCACGTCCGGGTCGGTGATGACGTGGTAGTCGTCGAGCACGATCACGGTCCGGGCGGTGTCGGACAGGGCGGCGACGATCTCGAGCAGCGGCTCGTCGTCCGTCCCGACAGGGCCCGGATCCTCCGGCGCCGACGGTGTGGAGGTCACGTCGCCGGACGACGCGGCATCGAGAGCCGCGCCGAGGTGGGCCAGGAACCGGAACGGGTCGTCGTCGCCGCCGTCGAGGGAGAGCCAGGCGACCCTCCCGGCGAAGCCACCCCCAGACCCGTCCGGACCATCGGCGTCCTGCTGGGCGAGCCACTGGGCCATGAGGGTGGTCTTGCCGAATCCGGCTGGGGCACATACGAGCACGAGCCTGGGGAGTGATGCCCCGGGCATGTCGAGCTGGTCGGTCAGGCGTCGGCGCGGAACGAGGGGCCGACGGGCCCTCGGGACGTGCAGCTTCGTGCCCAGCACCGGCATGTCACCACCCTAGGCGCGCGGGCCGGGCGACACGGAGCCCGCGCCGGGCGTACGCGTCGCGGTCAGACCCTGGACAGGGTGTCGTCTCGGGTGGGCCTCACGGGTACGACCCAGTACATGACCGACGACTCTCCCGACCTCGAGCGCTTCGTCCGCGCCCAGGATGCGGGCGGCACCTACGCCAGCGCCCTGACCGAGCTGCGGGCCGGCACCAAACGCGGTCACTGGATGTGGTTCGTCCTTCCCCAGGTCAGCGGGCTCGGCAGGAGCGAGACCGCCCGGACGTATGCCGTGTCGGGTCTTCGCGAGGCGCGCGCCTACCTGCGCCACCCGATCCTCGGACCTCGGCTGCGCGAGTGCGCGGACGCGCTCGATGCCCTCGACACCGACGACCCCGTGCGCGTCCTGGGTCCTGTCGACGCGACGAAGCTGCGCTCGTCGATGACCCTCTTCGAGCTGGCGGCCCGCGACCCGGAGGACGCCGCGCCCTTCGCTCGCGTGCTCGATCACTTCCTCGAAGGCCGCCGCGACGACGCGACGACGGGGATCCTCGGCTCGTGAACGACGACCACGTCGAGGCCCGCGTCGCCACGCACGAGACCGGCCGTGAGCCGGTACCCGGGGCCAGTGGGCGCGCACCCGCCACCGAGCCCGACCCGCGGCGCTGGAAGTCCCTGTGGGTGTGCCTCGTGGCCGGCTTCATGACCCTCCTCGACGTCAGCATCGTCAACGTCGCCCTCCCCTCGATCCAGACCGGGGTGCACGCCACGCCCAGCGACCTGCAGTGGGTCGTCTCGGGCTACGCCCTCGCGTTCGGCCTGACGCTCGTCCCCGCAGGACGCCTCGGTGACGTCCTCGGCCGGCGCACCGTGTTCGTCGTCGGCGTCGTCCTCTTCGGGCTCGCGAGCCTCGCCTGCGGGATCGCCCCGAACAGCACCCTGCTCATCGTCGCCAGGCTGGTCCAGGGTGCGGCCGGCGGCATCCTCAACCCGCAGGTCTCGGGCCTGATCCAGCAGCTGTTCCGGGGCGACGAGCGTGGCCGGGCGTTCGGCCTGCTCGGCGCGACCATCGGCATCTCGACGGCCGTGGGTCCCGTCGTCGGCGGGGTCATCCTCGACGGTCTGGGCGAGCAGAGCGGCTGGCGGTGGATCTTCTTCGTCAACCTGCCGATCGCCGTGGCAGCGGTGGTGCTCGCCATGCGCTGGCTGCCCGATCCCCCGCCTCGCGATCCCCAGCGGCATGTCGACGCCGACCCGGTCGGCGTCGTGCTGCTCGGCGCCGGCGTGCTCGGCGTCCTGCTGCCCGTCGTCGAGACGGGGCGTGGCGGCGCGGGCGTCCCGTGGTGGGTGGCCCTCGTCGGCGCGGCCCTCCTCGTCGCCTTCCTCTGGTGGGAGCGCACGTACACCCGGCGCGGCCGGAGCCCTCTCGTCGACCTGGACCTCTTCCACGTGCCCGGCTATGCCTCTGGTGCAGCGGTCGGCACCATCTACTTCGGTGGCTTCACCGGCATCTTCTTCGTGCTGACGATCTTCTTCCAGCAGCAGCTGGGTTACTCGCCCCTGCTCGCGGGGCTGGCCGTCACCCCCTTCGCCGCCGGGTCGGCCGTGACGTCCGCGATCGGCGGGCGCCTCGTCAGCCGCTTCGGGCGCTCGCTCGTGACCGTTGGGCTCACCGTGGTGCTCGTGGGTCTCGTCGCGGTGGACGTCGTCACCAGCGCAGTCCACGACACCTCGCTCGGCTGGTGGCTCGCCGGCCCCCTGCTCGTCGCGGGCCTCGGCAGCGGTCTGGTCATCTCCCCCAACATCACGCTCACGGTCGCCCGGGTCCCAATCGAGCGAGCCGGCACCGCAGGAGGGCTCCTCCAGACCGGCCAGCGCATCGGCACCGCGGCCGGGATCGCCCTCATCGGGGCCGTCTTCTACGCGGACGCCGCTGCCGGCGGCGCGCTCGACGCGTCGACCGCCCTGCGCGTCGCTGCCGCTCTCGTCGCAGTCGCGCTGCTCGCCAGCGCCCTCGACCTGCGTGGGCGCCGGCGACGCGCACGCACGGAGACCCACACCGGACGATAGAACCCGCCCTCGGTCTCCGGCCCCGTCCGACCCGCGCCGGCGACCTCGACCGGCGTTCCTTATCGCAAGACGGGCGTACGTCTCGTGACCGGCGCGGCGTGTCGCGTCAGCGACTTTTCGCGTTGACTCGGTAGTAATGGGACAAATGGGTTAAATTGTGACACCCGCGTTCGCAGGTTCCCTGACGGCCTCTCTCCACGCGCACGGGATCACAACCCCACACCCCTCGCGACCTGCCACCCTGCCTCGGCCCGGGTGGATCCCACCGATCCCCGTCTCGGAGACCCACCATGAAACACCCCGTTCTTCCTCGACGCCTGCGAGCGCTCGGTCTGCTCATGGCAGCCGTCGCGTCGCTCGCCATCGTGTCCACCGTGGCCCCGTCGGCCACGGCCGGCGGCGGCGCCGTCGCGGTGCCCCCGACCCCGACCGGCCTCCCGGTCGCGATCGAGGGCCTGTCGCCCTATGTCCCCCCCGACCGGCTGCGACCTGCGCACCCGGACCGGCTCCGCGAAGCTCGCCAAGCTGATCCAGGCGACCTACGGCAACACGTACGGCCTCTCGCGCACCTGCACGTCGGCGACGACGCCCTCCTCGGAACACTTCGACGGACGCGCCATCGACACCTTTTTCAACGTGCGCAACGCCACCGAGCGCGCCGAGGCCAGTGCCGTGCTGACGTGGCTGCTCGCCTACGACAAGGCCGGCAACCGCTACGCCAACGCGCGACGCCTGGGCGTCATGTACATCATCTGGAACGACAAGATGTGGAGCTCGTACCGCCCGGCGGAGGGATGGCGCCCGTACAGCACCTGCGCCGACACGCCCTCCTCGGCGTACGACACCGCCTGTCACCGCAACCACATCCACCTCAGCCTCTCGTGGGAGGGCGCGAACGGTCGGACCTCCTTCTGGACCAAGACGGTCGCCCCGGTCGACTGGGGCCCCTGCCGCCCTGCCGACCTCAACTGGTCGGAGGGGCAGGCAGCCCCCAACCCGAAGCGCTGCACCAGCTACCCCGTCGTCAAGGCTCCGGTCGGAGCGAGCACCCTGCTCAGACAGCTCGTCCCGCGCTCGGGCATGGTCCTGCGTCCCGGCATGTCGGGACCTGCCGTGACCACGCTGCAGAACGCCATCGGCGTGTCACCGGCGACCGGCACCTTCGCCTCCGTGACGACGAGCCGCCTCAAGACGTGGCAGACCACGCACGGACTCGGGGCCACGGGCATCGCCTACCCGTCGACGTGGCGGGCCCTGCTCGCCGCCAACGGCATGCGCTGACGCGATGGCCCGCGTTTGCGGGCAGCTCGCCGGACCCGGTCCGGTGCCGACGTCCTCCCGCGTCGCTCAGGCGGCGCGGGAGGACGTCGTCGCGTAGGCGGAGTCGACGGCCGAGCGGACCCGGCTGTGGGGCCACGTCGCGGCGATGAGGGAGACGAGGGCCAGACACACGCCGGCACAGATGGTGACGGCGAGGTAGGCGCTCGAGTGCTGGCCGACCCAGCCGGCCGCGAGGTAGGACAGGCCAGCGGCCGCGATCGAGACCGACCCGGCCAGGCTGAAGATGCGACCCCGCAGGGCCGGCTCGGTCACGAGGGCGAACGTCGCCTGCAGGGGCACCATGAAGGCCTGCATCATCCCGGACACGAAGAACAGTGCCGCGACGAGCCAGATCGGTGGCTCGACGGCGATCAGCAGGAGCGGGATCGGCATCGCGAGGGCCAGCGGCACGATGGACCGGTTCTGCTGGTGCACGTCGCGCCGCCCGATGAGGATGATGCCGACGACGGCCCCCACGATCGGGGAGGCCATCAGCACACCGCCCCAGCCGTTCCGGCCGGCGATCGGCAGGGCCAACGCCTCGGGCGCGACGATGCCGAGGCACGCGACGGCGCTCAGCGTCACGAGTCGTGCGAGGACCGGGTGCCGGGCCAGGTCGCCCGCGGCGGTCGTCAGGTCGCGCGTGAAGCCACGCAGACCACGGCCCCGCTCGCCCGACACGGGCCGCAGCTCGACGACGAAGAGGGTCACCAGTGCCGCGACGACGAACGTCAGCAGGTCGAAGAGCAGCCCTGTCTCGGGACCGACCAGCACGATGAGCCCGCCGCCGACGGCCAGGCCGATCGCCTGGTTGAACTGCTCGGACATCGCCCCCAACCCCACGGCCCGCGCGTAGAGATGGCGGTCGTCGAAGAGGTCGGTCACGAGCACCATGTACGAGGCGGTCGACGCCCCGCCGATGAGCTCGAGCCCGAACAGCACGAGGAACATGAGCCAGAGGCTCGAGCCCTGGAGGACGAGCCACATGAGGCCCAGCACGCAGGCGGCCCGCAGCAGGTGCGACCAGATGAGGACCCACTTGTAGGGGAACCGGTCGACGACCGGTCCGATGAGGCTGCGCCCGAAGAAGGTGGGCACGAGGCTGACGGCGAGCGTCGTGGCGGTCGCGAGCGGTGACCGGGTGCGCTCGTAGACGACGGCAGCGATGGTGACGCGCGCGATGTAGTCGCCCCACATCGACAGGGCGTTGGCCAGGAACACCGGCAGGTACCGCGGAACGCGGAGGACGGCGGCGTACGTCGGCGCGCTCTCGCCCTGCCCCTGGCTCGGATTCACGTGACGACGCTACCCCGAGGTGGGGTGTCGTAAAAGTTGAAATCAGTGGCGTGCCTGGAGCGTCGCGCGACGCGGCGCCACAGCTCGGCCAGCGCCGCTCCCTCGCCCGCGGACCGACCCATGATCCGGCCGATCCCGTCGAGGTCACGCAGGTCCGACGGGACGCTGTCGATGGGTCTCCCCCGCCACAGGACGCCCGCGTTGCGCATCAGCGCACCGAGACGCCAGGCCTCGCGCAGCGCCTTGACGTCGTCGGTCGCGACGAGCCCCTCGGACTCGAGCGCCGCCAGCCCCGCCATCGTGCCGGTGACCCGCAGCGCCGGGTGCGCGTGGGCGTGTTCGAGCTGGTGCAGCTGGACGACCCACTCGACGTCGGTGAGTCCACCACGGCCCAGCTTGATGTGGGTGCGCGGGTCGGCTCCGCGCGGGAGGCGTTCGCTCTCGACCCTCGCCTTGAGGGTCCGGATGTCACGCACCTGGCTGTCGCTGATGCCGCCCTCGGGCCAGCGCAGCGGGTCGATGAGCTCGAGGAAGGCGTCGGCGAGGGCCGACGGGCCGGCGATCGGGGTGGCCCGCAGCAGCGCCTGGAACTCCCACGTGAGCGCCCAGCGCTCGTAGTACGTGCGGAACGAGTCGACGCTGCGCACGAGCGGTCCGCCCTTGCCCTCGGGGCGCAGGTCGGCGTCGAGCCCGAGGCCCGGGTCGGGACCCGAGCCGGAGAGGAGCTTGCGCAGCTCCTGCACGACCATCGTCGCGCGAGCCTGGACGTCCTTCTCCGACGACCCAGGGTGCGGCTGGTGCACGAACATGACGTCGGCGTCGCTGGCGTAGCCGAGCTCCCGCCCACCGAGACTGCCCATCGCCACGACGAGGATGTCGCCGCCGACGGGCTCAGCCTCGCGCCGCTCGACCTCACGGATGGCCGCCTCGAGGGCGACCTGGATCGTCGAACCGCTGAGGTCGGTCAGGGCCGCCCCGACCCCGGGAAGGTCGATGACGCCGACGAGGTCGCCCATGACGATGCGGAGCAGCTCGTGGCGGCGGATGGCGCGCACCGCGGCCACCGCGTCTGCGGCCGAGTCGCGCCGTCCGGCCGCGGACTGCATCGTCGCCGTGATCGCCTCACGCGTGCGCGGCGTCAGGCCGTTGTCGTCCCCGAGGATCGAGACGCTCTCGGGCGAGCGGACGAGCAGGTCCGCGGCATACCGGCTGCGCGCCAGGCAGTGGGCGAGGCGGTCGGCGGCGCGGCCCTCGTCGCGGAGCATCTTGAGGTACCAGTGGGTCGAGCCGAGCTCGTCGGAGACCCGGCGGAAGGACAGGAGCCCGGCGTCGGGGTCGGCCTCGTCGGCGAACCAGCCGAGCATGACCGGGAGCAGGGTGCGCTGGATCGCCGCGCGACGGCTGACGCCCGTCGTCAGCGCCTCGATGTGGCGCAGGGCGCCTGCCGGGTCGCGGAAGCCGAGGGCGAGGAGGCGTTGACGGGCCGCCTCGGGGCTGAGACGTGCCTCGGTCGGGCTGAGCTTCGCGGCGGCCGCGAGCAGCGGCCGGTAGAAGAGGCGCTCGTGGAGCCGACGCACCTCGCGGGCCGAGGACTGACGGTCGGCCACGACGGCCCGCTCCGGGTGCGTCCGGTGTCCCGTCGCACGACCCAGCCGGCGCAGGTCGGGCTCAGTCACCGGCATGAGGTGCGTGCGCCGGAGGCGGTGCAGCTGGATGCGGTGCTCGAGGCAGCGCAGGTGACGGTAGGCCCGGTCGAGGATGGCGGCGTCGTCGCGGCCGACGTAGCCGCCGCGGGCCAGCGCCGCCAGCGCCTCGAGCGTCGTCGCGGACCGCAGGCTCGGGTCGGTGCGGCCGTGCACGAGCTGGAGCAGCTGGACGCTGAACTCGACGTCGCGCAGGCCCCCCGGCCCGAGCTTGAGCTGGCGCGCCGCCTCGTTGGCGGGCACGTGCTGCTCGACCCGGCGGCGCATCGCCTGGACGTCCTCGACGAACTTGTCCCGCCCGGCCGCCTCCCAGACCATCGGTGAGATCTCCGCCTTGTAGCGCAGCCCGATCTCCTTGTCCCCCGCCGAGACCCAGGCCTTGAGCAGAGCCTGGAACTCCCACGTCTTGGCCCAGCGCTCGTAGTACGCCTTGTGGCTGCTGATGGTCCGCACGAGCGGCCCCTGCTTGCCCTCGGGGCGCAACGCAGCGTCGACGGGCCACAGGCTGCCCTCGGGTGTGGGGGTCGAGCACGCGCGCATGACGGCCGTCGCCAGCGCCGTGCCGACTCGCAGCGCGAGGTCCTCGTCGGCGCCCTCGGCCGGCTCGGCGACGAAGATGACGTCGACGTCGCTGACGTAGTTGAGCTCGCCGCCGCCCGTCTTGCCCATCCCGATGACAGCGAGACGGCATACCTCATGGCCCTCGCCGTACTCCTCCCGCGCGATGACGAGGGCGGCCTCGAGGGCCGCCTCGGCCAGCTCCGCGAGGGCCTCGCCGACGGCGGGCATCTCGGCGAGCGGGTCGGCGGACGTGACGTCGAGGGCGGCGATCCGCAACAGCCCCCGGCGGTACGCGATGCGCAGGGCGTCGAGCGGCGTGTGCTCCCCCCGCTCGTCGGTCACCGCGCGCACGAGGTCGCTGCGCACCTGCTCACCCGGGCGTCGCTCGGCACGCGCGGCGTCGACCCAGTGCTCGGGGTGCCGGACCAGCTCGTCGACGAGCGCCGTCGAGGCACCGAGCACCCCGAGGACGCGCTCGCGCCCGACGCCCGGGGCCGCGAGCTCGGCCGCGAGAGCGGAGATGCCCCAGTCGGGCGGGTCCCCGAGACGGGCGAGGGACTCCGCGACCCGCACCAGCCCGAGCAGGCACTGGTCGGGGTCGGCGGTGTCGCCCATGACGGCGGCCAGGGGGTCGAGCTGGCCGTCCTCGACAGCCGCGCGGATCGGCAGCAGCGCGCGGTCGTCGATGAGCCCGACCGCGCGGTCGGGGTCGGCGAACCCGAGCCGGGCCAGGGCCCCCTCGGTCGTGCTGGTGCGTGATGACATCGGTGTCGAATCGCTCGGTGGTCGTCGGCCCCGGGAGGGTCGGGTCCGGGAGGGTCGGGTCCGGTCAGAGCCGCGGCAGGTAGCGGTCGAGCTCGAAGCGGCTGACCTCGTGACGGTAGTCGAGCCACTCCTGGCGCTTGTTGCGCAGGAAGAAGTCGAAGACGTGCTCGCCGAGGACGTCGGCGACGAGCTCGCTCTCCTCCATGACCTCGAGCGCGCGGCCGAGCGAGGAAGGGAGCGGCTTGATGCCCATGGCCCGGCGCTCGGAGTCCGTGAGGCTCCAGACGTCGTCCTCGGTCTCAGGAGGCAGCTCATAGCCCTCCTCGATGCCCTTGAGGCCGGCGCCGAGCAGGACGGCGAAGGCGAGGTAGGGGTTGCAGGCCGCGTCGAGCGAGCGGACCTCGACGCGCGTCGACTGTCCCTTGTTGGGCTTGTGCATCGGTACACGGACGAGCGCCGACCGGTTGTTGTGGCCCCACGTGAGGTGGGCCGGTGCCTCTCCCCCGCCCCAGAGACGCTTGTAGGAGTTGACCCACTGGTTCGTCACGGCGGCGATCTCGGCGCCGTGGCGCAGCAGGCCCGCGATGAACTGCCGACCCACCTTGCTCAGCTGGTAGGGCGCGCCGGCTTCGAAGAAGGCGTTGGAGTCGCCCTCGAAGAGCGAGAGGTGCGTGTGCATCCCGGACCCGGGGTGCTCGGAGAACGGCTTGGGCATGAAGGTCGCGTAGATCCCCTGCGTCAGGGCGACCTCCTTGACGACCGTCCGGAAGGTCTGGATGTTGTCGGCGGTGCTCAGGGCGTCGGCGTAGCGCAGGTCGATCTCGTTCTGACCGGGGGCACCCTCGTGGTGGCTGAACTCGACCGAGATGCCCATGTTCTCGAGCATCGTGATGGCGGCGCGGCGGAAGTCGTGGCCGGTGCCGTGCGGCACGTGGTCGAAGTAGCCGGCATCGTCGACGGGGACGGGCCGTCCGTCGGGGCCACGTCCCTGCTCGAGGAGGAAGAACTCGATCTCGGGGTGGGTGTAGAAGGTGAAGCCGAGGTCCGCGGCCTTGCCGAGGGCCCGCTGGAGCACGTGCCGCGGGTCGGCGAAGCTCGGCGTGCCGTCGGGCAGCTGGAGGTCGCAGAACATGCGTGCCGTGCCGGGCGGGTCACCGCGCCAGGGCAGGATCTGGAAGGTCGAGGGGTCGGGCTTGGCCAGCATGTCGGCCTCGTAGACGCGAGCGAATCCCTCGATCGCCGAACCGTCGAAGCCGATGCCCTCCGCGAAGGCCCCCTCGAGCTCGGCCGGCGCGACCGCCACCGACTTCAGGGTGCCGAGGACGTCCGTGAACCACAGACGGACGAACCGGATGTCTCGCTCTTCGATCGTGCGCAGCACGAACTCTTCCTGACGGTTCATGTGTCGATCCTGCCGCATGGCTGTTTCACGGATGTTGCGACACACGATCTTTGGGACGAGAGCCCTGTCGTATGCCGCCGGGCGGGCACGCGAAGGGCCCCCGGGACGTGTCCCGGGGGCCCTTCGGACTCATGACCTCGCGGTCATCGGAGGAGTCACTTGAAGGCGACCTTGACCTGCAGCTCGTTGCCGCCGTCACGCGTCTTCGTCACGGTCATCGTCGTGCCCGAGCCGGCCACCTTGGTGGAGCCGAGCGGGTTCGCCGAGGACCAGTAGCGGTTGACGTCCGAGTCGTCGAACGTCGGCATCGCCGGCGACGACGGGACCGTCGTCGCGACACCGTTGCGGTGGAAGGTCACCGCGTCGGTGGCCTCCTGCCCGAAGGTGGCGTCGAACGGCTGGCGACGGTTGCCCATCATCGTCGTGGTGCCGTTGGCGTTGTTGAGCATGACCGGCGCCGGACGGGCGTCGACCGGCAGCACCTCACCGCCACCGGGGTGGTCGATCGTGTTGTTGTCGCCGTACTCACCGTTGGCGAACCAGACGAGCATGCCGTTCTGGTACGGGAAGCGCTCGACCCAGTCGGGCTTGCTGTTGCCCCAGCCGAAGTTGTACGGGCCGGTCTTCAGCGTCGCGTCGTAGCCGCTGTAGACGCGGTTCTCGGCGAGGTAGAAGTCCTGGACCTGCTTCGAGGTGGTGCCGTCGATGATGGAGAACCCACCCTTGGCGACCCAGGCACCGGCGCCCGACTCGACGTCGTCGACCGTGCCGGCGACACCGTCGGTCGTGACGGCGACGTCGTCGACGAAGGCCTCGCTCGAGACACCACCGTCGGTGGCGACGCGGAAGCGGAACTGGACGCTCTGGCCCTTGTAGGCCGAGAGGTCGAACGACTTCTGCGCCCAGCCGAAGACGCCGTTGACGGGCGTGCCGACCTGCGTCCAGGTGGCGCCGTTGTCGGTCGAGACCTCGCCGTAGAGGTAGTCGTAGTCCTTCTCGAGGTTGCCCTGGACCCAGGCGCTGATCGAGGCCGAGGTCTTGGCACCGGTCAGGTCGACCGTGCGAGTGAGGGTCGAGTTGAGGTTGTCACCGAAGCCGCTCCACCACTCCGCCTTGCCGGAGTGCGGCGTGTTGCGGTCGGAGGTCACCGTGCGCTCGGGGAGCGGGACCACGAGGGCCTGGACCGAACCACTCTTCGTGGCGAGGTCGGCCTGGCTCAGCTTGACCGAGGTGTCCTCACCGAAGGGGACGGTGGTGTAGTCGAGCCAGCCGAGCTGGAGCTTCTCCCACGGACCCATGTAGCCGGGCGTCGTGCCGATCGAGTCGCCGCCGCGGTTGAGCCACGAGCCACCGCTCATGAGCGTCCAGAAGGCGGTGCTGTTGTCGCCGCCGTTGGTGTCGTAGAGGTCGGGCAGACCGAGGTCGTGGCCGAACTCGTGCGAGAACACGCCGAGGCCGCCGTTCTCGGGCTCGGTCGTGTAGTCGCCGATCCACATGCCGGAGGTGCCGAGCGGCACGCCGCCGAGCTTGTTGAACGACGGGCCCGTGACGCCAGCCTGGTTGGAGAACGCGTACCAGCGGTGCGACCAGATGGCGTTGGTGCCCTGGGCACCGCCGCCGGCCTCCTCGCCCTCGCCGGCGTGGATCGCCTGGAAGTGGTCGATGTAGCCGTCGGGCTCGTTGAAGTTGCCGTCGCCGTCGTAGTCGTAGCGGTCGACCTTGTCGAACTGCGCGAGGTACGTCTTGATGTCGGCGTCGCTCTTGCCGGCCGCCTTCTGGGCGTTGTACCAGGCCGTCGCGGTGTCCCTGACGTAGTTCCAGTAGCCGTCGGCGTCGTTCTTGGCGCCGTAGCGGGCCTCGTTGTAGGGGACGGTCACCCAGTCGGAGACGTCACCCTTGGCCAGGAAGCGGCCGTTGGACTGCTTGAGGTAGAAGTCCTTGAACGACTCACCCGTGCCGAACATCATCTCGAGGTAGTGGTCGCGGTTGAAGTCCTTGACCCAGTACGTCGAGTTGTCGTCGGTCGCGTTGCCGTCCCACGTGCGGTCGGGCGCGGCGATCTGGTTGTGCACCGGTCCGGGGGTCGTGTTGAACGGCGACTTCGTCTGCGTGCCGAAGTCCGTGAGGATCGTGAAGATGTCCTCCTCACGGTTCACGGGGTAGTTGACGTACTTGGACTTGGCCGGCTTGCCGTCCTTGCCCTTGCCCTTGCTCTTGACCTCGATGACACGGTTGCCGTTGATGGTCTTGGTCGTGGCCTCGCCCTTGAGGAGCTTGGCGACGGCGTCCTTGCGCTCGGCCGCCTGGGCGTCGGCAAGGGGGTTGGGCAGGTTGTCGGGCTGCGACGCCTGGGCGGCTGCGGGGTCTCCGCTCACCGGGGCCTTGGCGACGGGTGTGGCCTGAGCCTGCATCGGGGCGAGCCCGGTGACGACGAGCGCCCCCACGGCCAATCCCGAGACAGCACTCCAATGGCGCTTGTTCACGATCTGTCCTCCTGGTCACAAGGCACCGCAAATCCGGCACCTCGCGTATAAGAACACAGAACACAGACAATGTGGCGCTCTGTGCCAGAGGAATCGAAAAAACTTGTGCTGCAAGGCAGTTCATCGCAAAGAACGTAAAATCTTCGTAAAGAGACGGGCGTCCACCCTTCCCAGACCACCCCGGTCTCGGATAGAGAAGCCCATCTGTCACAGAGGCATCCGCGAAGCCCGCCATCGACCACCGGGGCGATCCCTCGAGGCGCCGATATGCTCCGGCCATGAGCACTGACGCCCCCGAGGAGCAGAGTCCCTACGGATCCGGGAGCCGGGCCCAGGACGCCCCCGCGGCCGCGAGCACCGCGCCGTCCCCACGGAAGGTGCGCATCCCCCACCTGCACGCCCTCAAGGCGGAGGGACGCCGCTGGGCGATGCTCACGGCATACGACATGTATGCCGCCCAGATCTTCGACGAGGCAGGGATCCCCGTGCTGCTCGTCGGCGACTCGGCGGGCAACAACGTCTACGGCTACGAGACGACCGTGCCCGTGACGCTCGACGAGATGATCCCGCTCGTCCGCGCCGTGTCGACGGCCGCCCGCCGCGCGCTCGTCGTCGCCGACCTGCCGTTCGGCTCCTACGGCGGGTCGGTCGAGCAGGGCTTCGCGAGTGCCGTGCGGCTCATGAAGGAAGGGCTCGCCCACGCCGTCAAGCTCGAGGGCGGCACGGCCATGGTCCCGCTCGTCAAGACCCTCACCGACGCCGGCATCCCCGTCATGGCGCACGTCGGCTTCACGCCGCAGAGCGAGCACCAGCTCGGCGGCTACCGCGTGCAGGGTCGCGGCGACGCCGCCGACGCGCTCGTCGACGAGGCCCGAGCGCTGCAGGCCGCCGGCGCCTTCGCCGTCGTCCTCGAGATGGTCCCGGCGCCCGTCGCGGCGCGGGTCACCGAGGTCCTGAACATCCCGACCATCGGCATCGGCGCCGGCAGCGGCACCGACGCCCAGGTGCTCGTGTGGAGCGACTTCGCGGGCCTGCGCAGTGGCAAGGCCCCGCGCTTCGTCAAGAAGTACGCCGACCTGCGCGGCACGCTGCTCGACGCCGCCCGGGCGTATGCCGCCGACGTCGAGTCGGGTGCCTTCCCCGACGCCGAGCACTCCTTCGAGTCCTGAGACGCCGCCGCCCGACCGGTCGGACCGGTCGGGCGGGGCACTGCTTGGGGGTTGCCAGAGGTCAGGCGTCGCTGTCGCCGGCCGCGGACGAGCCGCCGCGCTGGTTCCAGTCGCGGTCCTCGGAGTCCCACTGCTCGGTCTTCTTGTGGGCGGTGTCGAGGGCCGCCTGGGCCTCCGCCTCGGTGGCGTACGGGCCGAGCACCTGCTCACCCCGGCTGCGGTTCTCGTCGGTCTCGACCCGACCCGTGTCGACGTTGTACCAGAAGCTCACGTGCGCACTCCTTCTCTCTTCGGACTCTTCCGACTTGTCATCCGGCTCGAGCGGGTCCGCCTCGTGAACGCCCCTCGTGGACGGCACCCGCTGACGACCTAGACTCCACCGTATGCCGTTGCTCCAGCCGCGGGTGTCAGCACACCCCCTCAGTCCGCGACGACCGGTGCCCGCCTCGATCGAGCGGCCGCACTACGTCGACGTGCCCAACCCGCGCGAGGACGGCGACCTGCGCATCAAGGACGCCGAGACCGTGGAGAAGATGCGCATCGCGTCGCGGATCGCGGCCACGGCCATGGTCCAGGCCTCGAAGGCCATCGCGCCCGGTGTCACGACCGACGAGCTCGATGCGGTCGCCCACGAGTACATGCTCGACCACGGCGCCTACCCCTCGCCCCTCGGCTACAAGGGCTTCCCGAAGTCCGTGTGCACGAGCGTCAACGAGGTCATCTGCCACGGCATCCCCGACGCGCGCCCGCTCGAGGACGGCGACATCGTCAACATCGACGTCACGGCCTACATCCACGGCGTCCACGGCGACACCGACGCGACGTACCTCGTCGGCGACGTCGACGAGGAGTCCCGCCTGCTCGTCGAGCGCACGCACGAGGCGATGATGCGCGGCATCCGGGCCGCCCGGCCGGGCCGCGAGATCAACGTCATCGGCCGCGTCATCGAGAGCTACGCGAAGCGGTTCGGCTACGGCGTCGTGCGCGACTTCACCGGCCACGGCATCGGGCTCGAGTTCCACTCCGGGCTCATCGTGCCGCACTACGACGCCGCTCCCCACTACGAGACCGTCATCGAGCCCGGCATGACCTTCACCATCGAGCCGATGCTCAACCTCGGGACCCCCGAGTGGGACATGTGGGACGACCGGTGGACCGTCGTCACCCGTGACCGCAGGCGCTCGGCCCAGTTCGAGCACACGATCCTCATCACCGACGACGGACACGAGATCCTCACCCTCCCCGCGGACGCCCCCTGAGCGGGGGCGGCCACCCACGTCGTCCTTTTCGCCGCAGCGGCACCACCGCGTCACCCCGCACCACCAGCTGACACCCCACGACCACGTCCTCGACAAGGAAGTACGGACCATGGCCAAGCACGGCAAGCCCCTCGGCATCGACATCGGCGGCAGCGGCATCAAGGGCGCCCCCGTCGACCTGAAGGCCGGCGATCTGGCCGGCAAGCGGCTGAAGATCCTGACGCCCAAGCCGGCCACGCCCGACGCCGTGGCCGAGGTCGTCGACCAGATCGTCGACCACTTCGCCGACGTGACGGGCGACTCCCCCATCGGCGTGACCGTTCCGGCGGTCGTCATCCGCGGCACCGTGCTCTCGGCGGCCAACATCGACCCCTCGTGGATCAACACCGACGCCGAGGCTCTCATCAAGGAGCACACGGGTCGCGCCGTCACCGTCCTCAACGACGCCGACGCCGCCGGTCTCGCCGAGATGTACTACGGCGCCGCCAAGGGCGTGCAGGGCCTCGTCATCCTCACGACACTCGGCACCGGCATCGGCACCGCGCTGATCCACGACGGGCGGCTCGTGCCGAACTCCGAGCTGGGCCATCTCGAGATCGACGGCTACGACGCCGAGGACCGGGCCGCGTCATCCGTCAAGGACGCCGAGGGCCTGTCCTGGGACGAGTACTCCGAACGCCTCCAGACCTACTACGACACCATCGAGAAGCTCTTCTCCCCCGACCTCATCATCGTCGGTGGCGGCATCTCCAAGGACAGCGACGACTTCCTGCCCGCGCTCAAGCTGCGCTGCCCGATCGTCCCGGCCCAGCTGCGCAACCAGGCCGGCATCATCGGCGCCGCGCACCTCGCCGCCGACCTCGCCTGACCACCGGTCCGAGCGCACCCGTCTGAGCAGCGGGAAGGGCTGCCCGGCGGTCGCCGGGCAGCCCCTCCCGCCGTCCCGCGTCAGCGTCGGGTCCGCCACACGAGCCGGTGCACCCCGAGGTGCCGCGGCAGCGTGCGCAGACCGGGGATCCAGGGGATGCAGATGAAGCCGATGCTCAGCAGGATCATGAGGGACCAGACGGCGATGTCGGCGTTCTCCGACGTCGAGAACGGCGGGACCTGGTACCACAGCGAGTACAGCCAGAGCCACGGCTGACCCGGGTGGTTGCCGGTCTCGTTCATGATCCCCCACTGGTCGCCCCCGAGGTTCTGGGCGCGGGCCGCGTCCTCGAGGTGCGTCCCGTCGGCGAGCAGCAGCAGCGCCCGCGTGCTGTCGACACCGAAGAAGGTCGTGCGCGAGGTCAGCAGACCCTCGAGCGCGCCGCCGTCGGCCAGGCGCAGCTCGGCTGCCGCGATGATCGGGACCGGTCCGTAGTCACCGCTCGCGACCTTGGCCGGGTCTCCGTCCGGCGCGGCCGCCAGGGCGTCGGCGTAGGCCGCGGACCACGCCTGCTACCGGTCGGCTGACGCCGCGTCCCAGGCGTGGACCGCAGCGACGACGGCCGGGTCCGACGTGAGGCTGCGGACGGGGTCGAGGACGAGGTCCTTCGCGGAGTCGACGGGGACGGTGACCCCGGGCAGCGTCTGGAGGTTGACCGGGCCGAGGCTCTGCCCCTCCCCGGCGGTGTTGTAGGGCGGGCCGTAGCCGGCGCTGGTCGTCGTACCGGCGAGCTCTCCCGTAGCGGTGGCGACGACGTCCGCCGGCGCCTGACGCGCCCACTGCTGCAAGGAGATCGCGGGCTCGTCGGGAGACGAGAAGACGAGGGCGGCGACGACGGACAGCACCGAGACCACACCGAGCGCGATGACGAACTCCTTGACGAGGTCGTAGCGGCGAGTCGGGAAGGCGTGCGAGTCGGGCGTGGGCCCCCACCCGCCCGTCCCGCGCCTCATGACCCCACCTCGGTGCGCGAGACAGGAGGTGCCGGCTCGGTGGCTCCGATGGGTGGCGCGACACCGCGTCGGCGCACGAGGACGATGTGCACGACGACGATCGCCCCGACGACGAGCGGGAGCAGCGAGACGTGCCACAGCATCATCTGGCCGAGGTCCATGACGTTGAACCAGGCCCCGATCCCCGCGGCGTTGAGCCCGTCCTTGGCCTGGGTCGAGATCCACTGTGCGTCGAAGTTCGTCTGGATGAGGTAGCCGGTGAAGGCCGTCCCCAGCGACCCGAAGAAGGCGAGCGCGCCTGTCGCCCAAGTCAGTCCGCGGTTGCCGCGCCACGACGCCATGAAGAACTTGCCCCAGAGGTGGATGACCATGGTGGCGAAGAAGAGCTCGACGCTCCAGAGGTGCACGGAGTTGACGAAGTGTCCGAGCGTGCTCACGTGCCACCAGGCCACCCCGCCGAGGGACAGGACCAGGCCCGACACGATGATGACGACGAGGCTGGCGAGGCAGGCGACGCCGAAGACGTAGATCCACGAGGCGACGTAGACGGGCTGCCGGTCGGGCAGCCACTGCCCGCGAGGCACGAGGCCCTCGACCCAACGGGTGAGGGCGGCCGTCCACGTGTCGTGGGCGTGGCGCGTCTGCGGCTCGGTTGGTTCCGACCGCAGGGACGTCGAGGGCCCGCTCACTGGTCCTCGTCCTCACGGGGAGCAGGGAAGGGCAGCAGGAGGGCGAGCACGAAGACGACGACCATGAGCAGGATGACCAGGAGGTTGGCGACCGTGATCGTCAGCCATCCCCACTGGACGACAGGACCTGCAGGAACCGGCTGTGACGCGGCGAGGAACTGGGTGATCATCTCTGGCCTCCGGGGAGTGCGAAGCTGTGAGTCCTCCTGCCCGGCGCAGATCTACTACACACCGTAAGAGTAGATCTGCGCGGCCTGCACCGGCGCCCGAATGTGATCTTCGGCGCCCCCGGGGCCTACGAACGCCGCAGTGCCGAGAGCAGCTCGGGCGCCCGCTGCTCGTAGAGCCGGGCGCCGACGCCCACCCCGACGATCCCGACGACGATGCCGAGCAGCACCCCGACGATGCCCGCCCCCCAGCCGGCGGCGACGGAACCCTGCCAGGCCCACCAGGCGAGCAGGATCGTCGGCGAGGCGAGCAGCAGCGTGCCGAGACTCGCCATCGACTGCGCGGCGATGGTGATCCCGGCAGCCCCCGGCGGCGCGTTGAAGGGGCTCTCGCCCGACTCCGCCACGGGGTAGGGCAGCACGACGCTCATGACGCTCGAGACGGCATACCCCGCTCCGAGCAGGCACACGGAGAGTCCGAGCGCAGTCGGGAGCAGGTCCCAGCGGTCGGCGACCGCGACCCCGACGACGACGTAGACGGGGACGAGGACGGCGGCGAGGAGGAGGTCAGGCAGGAGGCGTCCGCGACGGTCGTCCCGCCCGGACGTGCCGGACGCCACGTGCAGCCACAGGGCGTCGGACTCGTAGGCGACGGCGTTGTGCTCGCTCCAGCCGAGGAGGAACGCGACGAGCGGTCCCATGAGCAGCGGAGTCCACGCCACGTCGCCCGTGACGAACGGGATGAGCAGCGCGAGCGGCACGACGGGAGTCATGGCCATGCTGATCTGGTAGCGGGGGTCACGGCGCCAGTAGGTCAGGACGCGCGCCGCGACGGCGCCGAGCGGCGAACCGGGCAGCCGGGCCAGCAGGCCGAGGTCGTCTCCGGACGAGGTGCCCGAGTCGGAGCGCGACACCGCGCGCGGGTTGTCGACCTCTTCACGCAGCACCCGGGACCACAGCAGGAAGACGACGACGAGCAGTCCCGCGGCCAGGGCCAGGCGCACCAGCCCGGTGCCGAGGTCGCCCGCCGCCACGTCACCCGGGGCGGCCCAGGCCCAGCCGAGAGGCGACCAGCCGACGACGACGGCGGCTGTCGTGGCGACGTCGCGCAGGCTCGCTCCGAGGTTGGCCACGACGGAGATCGCCGGACCGATGACGACGAGCAGGAGCAGGCCGAGGACCGCGATGACGTCACGACCGCGACGGCTCGAGATCGCCTGGGTCATCACCGCGGACACCCAGCGGCTCGTCGTGATCGCCGTCAGCAGACCGATCGCCGTCGCGACGACGGCCACGAGCGTCGAGGCGAGCGTGTGGGACCAGGCGACGACCACCCCGACCGACAGCACCATCGACGCGATCGCCGGCAGGCCGACGAGGGCGGCAGCCACGAGGCCGATCGTCAGGTCACGGTGTGGGACGGCGAAGGTGGCGAAGCGACCCGGGTCGAGGGTCGGGTCGGAGCCGAAGGAGAAGAGCGGCACGACGGTCCAGAGCACGATGCCGGCGGCGCCGGCGAGCGGGATGACGACGCGCGCCGCGTCGAGGGACCCGCGGAAGGAGGCGAGGATGACGGCGAGCCCGGCCACGAGGACGGCGAAGTAGACGATGCCGACGACGGCGCCGATCGCCTGGGCCCGGCTGCGCCGGAAGATGTTGCGCAGCAGGGTGAGCTTCAGTCGGACGAGGTGCGCAACCACGAGAGCCCCACCACCTCGGTGGACCCGCCGACGAGATCGACGAACCGCTCCTCCAGCGACCGGTCGCCCCGGACGTCGTCGAGCTCCCCCGCGGCGAGGACGAGCCCGTCGGAGATGACGGCGACGTGCGTGCAGATGCGTTCGACGAGGTCCATGACGTGGCTCGAGAGGACGACGGTGCCGCCGGACTCGACGAAGCCCGCGAGGATGCGGCGGATCGTCGCGGCCGAGATCGGGTCCACCGCCTCGAACGGCTCGTCCAGCACGAGGACGCGGGGACCGTGGACGAGCGCCGAGGCGAGCGTGACCTTCTTCGTCATGCCCGCCGAGTAGTCGACGACGAGCTTGCCCTGCGCCTCGGTGAGGCCGAGCGCGGCGACGAGCTCTGCAGCCCGCTCCGACGCGAGCTCGCGCGGCATCCCACGGAGCAGGCCGGCATACGTGATCAGCTGGAGCCCGGTCAGCCGGTCGAAGACCTTGAGCCCGTCCGGAAGCACGCCGATCAGCCGCTTGGTGGCGACGGGGTCGGCCCAGACGTCGCGACCCAGGACGAACGCCTGTCCGGCGTCGGGGCGCAGCAGTCCCGTCACCATCGACAGCGTCGTCGTCTTGCCGGCGCCGTTGGGCCCGACGAGCCCGAAGAACGAGCCTCGCGGCACGTCGAGGTCGATCCCCTTGACCGCGATGAGGTCGCCGAATCGCTTGCCCAGCCCCCGCAACGCGATCGCCGGACCCTCAGTCGGATCGCCTTGTGGTGCAGGCAGATCGGTCACGTCGCTCATGTCACTCCCCCGAGATCGAGCGTCAGAAGATCGCCGACTCGGCGTCGCGCAGCGGGGTGTACGTGAGGCCGTCGACACCGGAGAACTGCTCGATGTGGCCGGAGTACATCCGGTGCCCGACGTCGCTGAGCAGCGCGTCGTGGATGGGGATGAAGACCTTCGGGGCGATGCGCCCGACGAAGGCGATCGAGTCCCGGCTCGCGGCCCACGGCGCGCTGAGCGGGTGGGCGAGGACGTCGACCGGGCCGGGCTCGCCGTCGTACGCGTCGCCCGGGTGGAAGAGGGAGGGCTCGCCGTCGGCCCGCAGGACGACACCGACGTTGGGGATGCGCGGCATCGCCGCGTGGTTGAAGGCGTGCAGCTCGCCGACCGGGGTGACCGTGACGTCGCCGACGGCGAAGTCCTCACCCTGCCGGGACGGCACCGCCGGCAGGCCCTCGTCGCGCAGCTTCTCGGCCGTCAGGGGGTCGGTGTGCACCGTCGCTCCGGGGTTGGCGCGGATCAGGGCGCTGCCCCGCTCCGGGTCGAAGTGGTCGGCGTGGTTGTGGGTGACGAGGACCGCGTCGAGGCCGGTCAGGTCCTCGAAACCCGTCGAGAAGCTGCCCGGGTCGATGAGGATGCGGCGGTCGGCGGCCTCGACGAGGAGGCAGGCATGTCCGAGGTGAGTCACGCGCATGCCACCACCTAATCACGGTCCCCTCGACCGAACCGCGAGACACAGCACACGCGGGGCTGCAACGTTCTGCACGCGTCGCTGCCGGGTGCCAGACTCACCGCAGGACCGGTCGCACCGTGGACCGGCGCGTGCTGGCTCGGCCGGATCGGGGTGACGACGGGTGGACACCGTGGCGCACGACGCTGACCTCCGCCTGCTCCGGGCATACGAGCCCGTCGTGCGCCTCACCCGCGGCGAGTACTTCCTGCCGGTCGCCGTCGACGCCTACGTGGCACACGCGAGCCTCATCCGCGACGAGGCGGGGTCGGCCACGGTCCTCACGCCGACGGGCACCCTGGACCTGGCCGCGCTCGCTGCCCACGGTGCAGACCACGACGGGCCCGGCCTGTCACTGTCCGGCATCACCGAGCCGCGGTCGTTCCGAGAACGCCTGCGTCGCGCGCTGCCGGGCGCCCGCCCGAGCTTCCGCGCCGGCAGCCGTCTCGCGCAGGTCGGCCTGCTCGGCCGGACGATCGACACGTTGAGCCGGCTCTCGCTCCTGCTCCGCGGATCGGTGCCCGGCGGCAGCGCCGCGACCGCGTACGCCGTCCAGCAGGCGCACCTCTCCCCCGACCGCCCGACCTACTACGGCCGCGTCGTGCGCAGCGACGGCTGGGTCGTGTGCCAGTACTGGTTCTTCTACGCGTTCAACAACTGGCGTTCGGGCTTCTCCGGGGTCAACGAGCACGAGGCCGACTGGGAGCAGGTGACGGTCTTCCTCGACGGCACGGGCACGCTCGGCGACGACGGCCTGCCGCCACCCCGCTGGGTCGTCTTCAGCGCCCACGACGAGACGGGCGACGACCTGCGGCGCCGCTGGGACGACCCCGACCTCGCAACGGTCGACGGACGCCATCCCGTCGTCTTCGCCGGGGCCGGATCCCATTCCGGCGCCTACCTTCCCGGCGACTACCTCATCACCGTCGCACCCCCGTCCTGGGGCGGTGTCATCCCGGCCGTGCGCCGCCTCGCCAAGCTCTTCGCCCCGTGGGCGCGAGCGGCCCAGGGCGCCGGGCTGGGCATCCCCTACATCGACTACGCCCGCGGGGACGGCCCGTCCATCGGCCCGTCGGCCGAGCTGGCCTGGAGTCCTGTCGTCATCGACGACCGGACCCCGTGGGTGCGCGACTACCGCGGGCTCTGGGGCCACGACACGAAGGACCGTCTCGGAGGTGAACGAGGGCCTGCCGGCCCGCGCTACGAGCGCAACGCCACGGTCCGGCTGTCGTGGGGAGACCCCGTCGGCTGGGCCGCGCTCGCGAAGGTCGCCCCGAGCCCGGAGGCCGAGGCGGCCCTCGTCGCCGATCGCATCGACGAGATCGACCAGCAGCTCGCCGACCTCACCGAGCAGTCCGACGCCAGGGTCCACTCCCTGACGACGCGCGCCGCCGGTCTCGGCCCCGACAGCCCCGACGTGCGGGGTCTGGCGTCCGACGAGCGGGAGCTGACGTCCCTCCGGATGGATGCCGTGCGACTGCGCGACGAGCGGTCCCGGATGGAGCGTGCCCTGCGTGACGGACTCCCCACGGCAACACCCCACGCACACCTGTCCCGTCGTCGGACGCCGATCACCGCGAGCGATCGCTCGCGAGACCGCCTGCTCGCGGTCTGGGCCGTCGTGAGCACGCCCCTCGTCCTCTACCTCGTCGCCGGCTTCTTCAAGCCCGAGGTGACCGACCGGCCGCTCGGCGCCGCCGTGCTGCTCGTGCTCGTCCTCGGGGTCGAGGCCTTCACCCGCGGCTACTTCCTGGCGTATGCCGTCCGCGTCGTCGCGGTGCTCGGCGTCGTCGCGCTCGTGGCCGAGTTCGCGGGCAACTGGCAACCCGTGACGTACTGGGTGCTCGTGTCGGTGGCTGTGGTCGTGCTCGTCGTCAACCTGCGCGACGTCCTGCGACGGTAGACCCGGCGCGGCAACACGGGCGCGCCGGATCCACCATCGCCACAACCGGGCTCAGGCGTCGATGCTCGACATGTCGCCGTAGCGGGCACCCCGCACCGCGGCCCTCGGCACGGCTGCGTCGATCGCGGCCAGGTCCTCGGCGGTCAGCTGCACGGATGCGGCCCCGACGTTCTCCTCGAGGTAGCGCACCCGCTTCGTGCCGGGGATCGGCGCGACGTCGTCACCCTGGGCGAGAACCCAGGCGAGGGCGAGCTGTCCGGCGGTCGCTCCCTTCGACTCGGCGATCTCGCGCACCCTCGCGACGAGGGCCAGGTTCGACTCGAGGGCCTCGCCCTGGAAGCGCGGGAAGTAGGCGGTGCGGCGGGAGTCGCCGGCCTCGAGGTCGTCGGGTGAGGTGATGGCCCCGGTGAGGATGCCGCGTCCGAGGGGCGAGTAGGGCACCAGCCCGATGCCGAGCTCGCGCAGCGTCGGGAGGATCTCGTCCTCGACGTCGCGGGTGAAGAGCGAGTACTCGGTCTGGAGCGCGGTGATCGGGTGGACGGCGTGGGCGCGCCGGATGGTCGAGGGCGAGGCCTCCGAGAGACCGAGGTGGCCGACCTTGCCGGCCTCGACGAGCTCGGCCATGGCGCCGACGGTCTCCTCGATCGGCACGTTCGGGTCGACGCGGTGCTGGTAGTAGAGGTCGATGCGGTCGATGCCGAGCCGCTGGAGGGAGGCGTCGGCCGCGCGGCGGACGTAGTCGGGGCGGCCGTTGATGCCGAGCCGGGTGCCGTCCTCGGCTCGCTCGTTGCCGAACTTCGTGGCGAGGACGACGCCCTCACGGCGACCGTCGAGGGCCCGACCGACGAGCTTCTCGTTGGTGAACGGCCCGTACATGTCGGCCGTGTCGAGGAAGGTGACGCCGAGGTCGAGGGCGCGGTGGATCGTCGCGACGGCGGCGGCCTCGTCACCCGTGCCGTAGAACTCGGACATCCCCATGCAGCCGAGGCCGATGGTCGAGACGGTCAGTGGTGACGCCGCGCCGAGGGTGCGCGTGCCGAGCGGCGCTCGGCCTGCTGCAGGGGTGGTGGTCTCGGGGATCTGGGTCATGCGATCGAGTGAAACGCTTCGAGCGCGCTCGAAGTCAAGAAGTCGACCGCGCCGCCGCGGCCGGTGCTGGAACCTCAGGTCTCGGCGCGCTCGAGCGCGGACTGGTAGATCCCGATCTTGTTGTCGATGGCGCCGAGGTGCTCGGTGACCTCGGCGAGCTGGGACAGCACCCGCGCCCGGTGGTTCTGGAGCAGCGCGAGCCGCTCGGTCTCGTTGCCGTCTCCCTGCCGGCAGAGGGCGGCATACGCCTTGACCTCTCGGATCGGCATTCCCGTGGCGCGCAGGCGCGTCAGCATCCGCACCCACGTGAGGTCGCGCTCGGTGTAGACGCGGTGACCCGAGCTCGTGCGGCCGACGCCGCGCAGCATCAGCCCGTCGCGCTCGTAGTAGCGCAGCGTGTGCGTGGTCAGGCCGGTGCGCTCGGAGGCCTCGGCGATGGTCAGCCCCTGGGGCGGTGCGATGACGGTCACGGGACCATGCTGACGCTTCGAGCGCACTCGAAGTCAAGCGGGAGGGCGGCTGCCGTGCTCCCGTCCACCCGACACGGGCCGGCACACGGTGACGCGGAGCAGCCGTTGGCGACGACGGCCGACGCCGCGCGTGGACGCGCGGCGTCGCTCCTGGGCGTCCGGCCACGTCCAGCACTCCCAGCCGGCGGCGTCAGGCGGGGTGGGTGCCGGCACGGTCGCTCCTCTCTCCTCGGCGGGCGACCGAACGGGGCGGGTCCCCCGGCCCCCTTCGCCGGCCCCGCGGAACGACCGCGCTGGACGCGCACCTCGTGGCCGCGTGCTCTGGGAACGACGTGACACCCCCCGGGGTTACGCGTCGGTAGCCGGCCGACATCAATGACGGGGCTGTCCGTGACCTCGGAGTCGGGACCACAGCCCCGCCGTGGGTGGCGGGAGCCGCAGCGACCCGGTGTCACCCGGGACGACCGCCGCCTCGCGCGCGGACTCGAGCTCGGCTACGGCCCGCAGCGAGTCGCTGATGAGCGAGCCGTAGACAGGCCACTGCTCGGGGTCCTCGAGGGGCGTCGTGCGCACCTGCTCACTCAGCGAGGTGAGGACCTCGCGAGCCCTGGCCGCGCCCTCGTCGAACCTCCGGGTCGCGTCGTCGTCGTGTCGGCCCAGCTGTGAGACGGCCTGCGCGATGCCGTCGAGGGCGTCGGCGTACTCCGCGAGGAACGTGTCGGAGGGCGCGGGCCGTCGACGTCGCTCGTCAGCGGCATCGACGAGGGTCCGGCCGATGCCCGTGACCTCCCAGACGGTCCGGCGGAGCGTCGTGACGGTGCGCTCGTAGCCGTCCCAGTCGACGTCTGCGGGACGGATGTTGTCTCGCAGGTTGAAGCGCATGCTCTCGCGACCGGTGCGGATGTCGTCGACGACGTACGGCGCCTTGTCGCCGATCTCGCCCCCGCGGCGGTACCACCGACGTGCAGACTGGACGTCCCAGTCACCGCGGAGCCCGGTGGCCATCTCCTCGAGGAGCTCACGCACCTGTCGCGCGAGCGCCGACACCCGTTGACGCGGTTTGGTCAGGTGGAGCGGTGCGAGCACGATCGCGTTGGTCGCCACCCCGATGATGCCGCCGGCCACCGTCTCGACGATCGTCAGATAGGTGAACTGCTCGTCGGTGCCACCGGCCGTGATGAGCGACAGGAGCACCATGGCCGGCACCTGGATGCCGTGCTCCCCCAGACGCGACCACCGCCCGATGACGAGCGCGACGAGGATGACCCCGAACATCGTCCACCACGTGACCCCGAAGACCGTGGCGACGACCCACGCGACACTGAGCCCGAGCACGACGGCGGCGATGCGCTGGGCGCTGGCCGACAGGGAACGCACCATGGTGCGGTCGACGACGAGCAGGGCGGCCATCGGCGCGTAGAACGGGACCGGGCTGTCGAGCACCCGCACGGCGAACTGCCACGCCAGCACGGTCGCGACCGCCGCCTTGACGAGGAGAAGCAGGGCGTCGCGTTCCGGCCCGGGCTGGTGCAGCGCCCGACGCAGGGCCCGCAGCCTCTGGTTGGTGTCGTCCCGCCACTGGCTCATGTGCGGTCACCCGCCGCCGCGTCCGGAGGACCGGCCGCCCCTGGTGCCCGCTCACCCGCGCCCGGCCTCCTGGCGGGGGCGCTCACGGGGACCTGCGCTCCGAGGCCTCTTCGACGGCCCGCTTGTCGATGTCGTCCATGGCGCGGGTGTCCCGCGGCACCGCGAACGGTTCGAGGTCCTCCGGGACGCCCTCGGCGATCGCGCGGCTCCGGTCGAGCTCGGCGTTGACCTCGGCGCCGAGCAGGATCGCGATGTTCGTCAGCCACAGCCAGACGAGGAAGATGACGACACCGGCGAGGGACCCGTAGGTCTTGTTGTACGACGAGAACAGCGCGACGTAGACGGCAAACAGCCCCGAGACGACGAGCCAGATCAGCACGGCGATGACGCCGCCGGGGCTGACCCACTTGACCCCTCCCTGCTTCGCGTTGGGACTGGCCCAGAAGAGCACGGCGAAGAGCACCGACACGAGGACCAGCAGCACGGGCCACTTGAGCACCCCCCACACGAGAAGGGCCGTGTCCCCTGCACCGATGAGGTTGCCGACCTGCTCGGCCACCGGCCCGCTGACGACGACGATCACCGCGCTGGCGACCATGACGACGACGGCGAACAGGGTCACCCCGACGCGGATCGGCACCGTCTTCCAGATCGGACGCCCCTCCGGGATGTCGTAGATGACGTTGGAGGCCCGCATGAACGCCGAGACGTAGCCCGAGGCCGACCAGAGCGCCACGAGCAGCCCGAGGACCGCCCCGAAGCCGGCGCTCGTCCGGTTCGCCTGTGCCTGGGTGATGAGCGTGCGCACGAAGTCCGCGCTCGAACCGGGTGCGATCGCCTGGACCTGGCTGACCACCTGCGCGGTGGCGTCGCGGCCCATCAGTCCGAGCGCGGCGACGAGCACGGCGAGAGCCGGGGCGATCGAGAGAAGGCCGTAGTAGGTCAACGAGGCGGCGAGGTCAGTGAGGTTGTCCCGCTTGAACTCGACCCGGGCGCGCTTGACGGCCGCGACGAGCGAGGACCGAGGCAGGTCGGAGGGACTGTCGGGGGTGTCGGACTGTGCCTGGCTGCGGCTGCTGCGTGAGGGGTCGCTTGCTGGTGCCATTCCCTGCCCGTACCCAGTGGGTGGGACGACCGCACGGGACGGGGGCCGGTCCCGGCTGGTCTTCGGGCAATGGCAGCATGGGGCGCTGCTGTGGGTACGAAGCACTACGCGTCGCCCGACAGGGCAGGTGGTCGCCTCCGGACGGCGGGCACCACTGACCGCACGTCGGCACGCGCCGACACGAACCGGAGGGAGAGGCCGCGCATGGTGGACGTACAGCCTGACCTCATCGCCGGGCGCTACCGGCTCATGAACCGGATCGGCTCCGGCGGCATGGGTCACGTGTGGCTGGCCTGGGACGAGCGACTGAGCCGCGCCGTGGCCGTCAAGCAGCTGCACTCCCCCGTCGGCCTCGACGAGGCCGACGCTCGCGTCGCCCACGCACGCGCCATGCGGGAGGCCCGCAACACGGCCCGACTGCACCACCCCAACGCGGTGCCCGTCTTCGACGTCGTCGACCACGACGGCCAGCCGTGCCTCGTCATGCAGTACCTCCCGTCGCGGAGCCTGCACGCCGTGCTGGCCGAGCGCGGCCCCCTTCCGGTGCGCGAGGTCGCCCAGCTCGGCGCCCAGCTGGGCTCGGCCCTCGCCGCCGCGCACCGCGCCGACATCGTGCACCGCGACGTCAAGCCCGGCAACGTGCTCGTCGCCGAGGACGGCACGGCCCGCATCACCGACTTCGGGATCTCGCACGCCGTCGGCGACGTGTCCCTCACCTCGACCGGCATGGTGACCGGCACCCCGGCCTACCTCGCCCCGGAGGTCGCGCGCGGGGCGCCGTCGAGCCCGGCCTCGGACGTCTTCTCCCTCGGCGCGACCCTCTACGCCGCCGTCGAGGGCTCGCCGCCGTTCGGCACCGGAAACAACCCGATGGCGCTGCTGCACCGGGTGGCCTCCGGCTCGATCACCCCGCCCGGTGACGGTCCACTCGCCCCTGTCCTGCTCGCGATGCTCGCCGCGTCTCCCGACGACCGTCCCTCGATGCAGGACGTCTCGGCCGACCTCGCCGAGGTCGCCGCCGGACGTCCGCCCCGGGGCCCCGTGCCACCTCCCGGTGCCGGGACCGACCTCCGGCCCGACCGTACGCGGGTTCTTCCCGTGGGCGGGCCGGCCCGGACCGCCGGCGCAGCGGCCGCGGCCGGCGCAGCGGCCGCGGGCGGCGCAGCGTCGGTCGCCGGCGACAACCTGGGCGGCGACACCTCGGACACCAGCCGACTGCCGGCGGCGGGGGCGTCCGGCGCCACCGACGCGCCGGCCCGAGTCATGGCGACTCCACCCTCCGACGCGACGCGGCTCGAGGGCGGCGGCGACGACGGTGACGAGGGTGGCGTGGGTGGCGCTGACGTGGACCGGGACGGCGAGGCCCCGGGCCGCCGCCGCTCCGCCGTGCTCCTCGTCGTGGCCCTCCTCGTGCTCGCGGGCGCCGGCCTGGCCATCTGGGGCCTGCAGCGCGACACCACCGACCCCGGCGGCCAGGCTGCGCCGCCGGTCGCGTCGACCAGCCCCAGGACGCCCAGCGTGACGCGACCGCCGACGTCGCCGACGACGTCGCGGGCCGAGTCGTCCTCGCCCTCGACGACCGCTCCGACCAGCACGCGCCCGGCGACCCCGTCGAACACGCCGTCCACGGCTCCTTCGACGGCTCCGTCCACGACGGTGTCGGGGCGCCCGACGGACGCCGAGCTCGCCCGTGCCGTGCGGGACTACTACGCGCTGCTCCCCGCCAACACGGACGCGGGGTGGGCGCGCCTGACCGACCGCTACCGGTCCACGACGTCCGGCAGCCGCGCGACCTACGAGCGCTTCTGGGGCTCCGTCTCCTCCGTCGACGTCCGCCAGGCGACCGGGTCGGCACCGCGGTCGGTCGTGGCGACCTTGCGCTACGTCTTCGACGACGGGCGTCGGTTCGAGGAGCGGACGGCATACTCCCTCGTCGACGACGGCGGGATCCTCAAGATCGACCGCTCGTCGGTGCTGAGCAGCCGCCAGCTCTGACGGGCAACGGCTCGGCGACGCGCCGAGGTGGGTCGAGGTGTGTCGAGCCCCCGCCGACCGCGTTCGGGTGGCCGTGCCTCAGATCTGGGGCGGGGCGCCGCGGACGGCGGGGTGCTCGGGGTGTGGTTCGACGGTGACGGGGGATCCCGTCAGGGGCAACGCCACATGACCAGTGAACGAGCGGAGTGCCCTGCTCGGTTCCGCGCCGCGCCGACCGGGGCCACCACGCTCGTCGTGCAGGCCTGCGCGAGACGCTCGAGCATCGCTGCCCGCTCGCTGCCGGTCATCACGGTCGCGAACGTCTCGTCGTCGGCCGCCGTCACTGCACTCATCGTGGTTCTCCCTGGTCGCGGCACCCGGCTCTACCCTGTGGCCGGTGTCCCAGGAGTAGGTGTACCAGCCGCAAAGGGCGGATACGTCCCTATTGCCCGACTTTCTGCAAGAAAGTCTCAAGAAACGTGCAAGGGATGGTCAGCCGACGGCCGCGGCCAGAAGGGCGCGCGGCCGTCGGTGGGCCGTCGACCGACCGCTGGTCGACGGCCGGCGCCGGAGCTACATGCGCTCCGCGCCGTCCCGGATCGCCTCGCGGATGCGGGTGTACGTGCCGCACCGACAGACGTTGCGGATGCCGTCGAGGTCGTCGTCGGTGATGGCGCGACCCTCGGCCCTGACCTTGCGCACCAGCGCCACCGCCGCCATGATCTGGCCGGGCTGGCAGTAGCCGCACTGGGCGACGTCCCGTTGCAGCCACGCCTCCTGCATGGGATGCAGGTCGGCGCCGACCGTGTCGGGCAGGCCCTCGATCGTCGTGATCTCGTCGTCGGGGCCGACGTCCTTGACCTGCACCGAGCAGGGGTTGAAGGCCTTGCCGTTGAGGTGCGAGGTGCAGGCCTTGCAGACGTTGATGCCGCACCCGTACTTGGGTCCGGTGATGCCGAGGACGTCGCGCAGGACCCAGAGGAGCCGCACGTCGTCGGCCACGTCGACGGTGACGGACTCGCCGTTCACCCGGAAGGTGTGCTGTGCCATGGGGGTGCTCCTCAGTAGGTGTGGGCGAGGCCGTCGGTGGGCGACGGCGGCACCGGGGGGACGAAGGTCTTCGGGGTGAACGACACGGTCCCGTGGTTCACCGGGAACCGGGTCGGGACGGTGCCGGTGGCGCGGGCGTAGGCACACGCCGTGGCGGCGACGGAGGCGGCGACGCCGGCCTCCCCTGCGCCGCCGGGGAGCTCGGCGTCCGAGGGCATGACGATGCACTCGAAGGTCAGGGGCACGTTCCACTGGCGCGTGTAGAAGTAGTTGTCCCAGCTCGCCTCGAGGAAGTGACCGTCCTGCAGGTGGTTGCTGCTCGTCAGGGCGAGCGCGATGCCGTCGGAGACGCCGCCCATCATCTGCGCCTCGAGTCCGCGCGGGTTGACGACGAGCCCGGCGTCGATGGCGATGACGGCCTTGGTGACGCGGGGACCGGTCACGGCGTCTCGGACCTGCCGGTTCACGGTCTCGGGGCGGCAGTCGATCTCGACGAGGACCGCCGTCGCGCCCTTGTACTCCGAGTGGATCGCGATCCCCTGGGCGGTGCCGGACGGCATCGACCGTCCCCACTGCCCGACCTCGGCGACCTTGCGCAGACAGGCCTTGACGCGCTCGTTGCGCAGGAACGCCAGGCGGAAGGCGAGCGGGTCCTTGCGCAGCTTCTTGGCGAGCTGGTCGATGAACAGCTCGTTGGCGCAGGCGACGTCGGGCGAGTAGATGTTGCGCATGCTGCCGGTGTTGAAGCCCATGTCGACCTCGCCCAGCAGCTGGGTCACGACCCCGAAGTCGTAGGGCAGCTCCTGGGTCAGCGTGAAGATCGACTCCGCCAGACCGAGGTTGCCCAGGCCGGCGGGGAGCTCTGACGCCATCGCGGTCAGCCGCTCGCCCAGGCCGTGCGAGAAGTCGGTCTTGATGCTCGTGTGCCGCTGCTCGAAGGTGAGCACCTCACCCGCGAGCAGCGTGGCGCGGATCCGTGACGTCGCCATCGGGTGCGTGCGCCCCTGACGGGGCTCGTCGGCCCGGTGCCACATGAGCTTGACGGGCTTGCCCATGGCCCGGGAGATCTTCGCGGCCTCGATCGCCGCGTCACCGAAGAGCTTGTGCCCGAAGGACCCTCCGCCGGTCACGACGTTGACGGCGACGCGGGCGATCGGCAGGCCGAGGGCCTTGGCGATGTTGCGCTGGGCGACGATGGGAGCCTTGAGGCCGGCCCAGACGGTGGCTCGGTCGTCGCGGACGTCGGCGATGGCGCAGTTGGGCTCGAGGGCCGCGCTGCTGCGGAACATGAACTCGAAGCGCAGGTCGACGGTCTGCGCCAGCAGCGGCACCTTGGGCACGGTCATGGGCAGCTCGGCGGCCTTGAGCCGGCGCAGCACCGAGTCGTCCGACTCGCCCTCGACCGGGCCGCCGTCCCACGTGACCCGGAGGGCGCGGACGGCGTCGATGCACTGGCCGAACGTCTCGGCCCGCACGGCGACACCCGTGTCGACGACGACGACGTCGGTGACGCCGGGCAGGGCCCGGACCGCCGCGAGGTTGTCGACGCTGCGCGGCGATCCGTTGAGCGTGGGCGGGCGGCACACCATCGTCGGCAGGGCGTCAGGCACGTCGAGGTCCATGGTGAAGCGCTTGCGCCCCGTCACGGCATCGAGCGCGTCGATCCGGCTGCGGGGCGTGCCGATGACGTCGAACGAGCTCGTCGCCGTGAGCTCGACGTCCACGGCCGTCGTCGTCGAGCTCGCGGCGGCGCCCGACAGCTCGGCATACGTTCGCGTGCCGCCGTCCGGAGCGGTGACGACACCGCCCTTGGCGACGAGCGAGGCCACGGTGGCGCCGAGCGCGGTCGCCGCGGCCTCCAGGAGGGCCCCACGGGCCACCGCGGCGGCCACCCGGATCGGGGTGAACATCGACTGCATCGTGTTCGACCCGCCGGTGAGCTGGTTGAAGACGAGCTCGGGGCGCGCGGGGGCCAGTGTCACGCGTACGTCCTCGACGCGCATCGAGAGCTCGTCGGCGATGATCATGGCCGCGGCCGTCGTGATGCCCTGCCCGACCTCCATCCGCGGGATCGCGAAGTGGGCCAGGCCGTGGTCGTCGACGGTGATGGTGATCAGCTGCGACGTCGGGAGCGCCGAGTGGGTCTGGAGGTCGCCGAGGTCGTAGAGCTCGGGCACCTGCGGCGCACTCGGGACCGCGGCCGAGGCAGGAGCGGCGCCGCCGACCTCCGCCGCGACGGTGAGCGTGGCCCCGGCGACGACGAAGCCGATGAAGCGCCTACGGCTGATGCCGTCGGGTGGTGAGCCATGGGCTCGGACGGAGCTCTGGGCGTGCGGGTGGCCGGGCGTCGTCGTCATTGACTGGGGTCCCTTCTCGGAACGTGCACGTGCGTCCGGGGTGCCGTGGGGTGGGGGCGGGTCGCACGTGGTGGTGCCTCCGTGGTTCGCCGCAGAGGCGGATCCGGATTGCCCTGCCCCAACGAGCCGACGAGGCGCGATGTCACGGGCGCCGCGAGATGGCACCCATACAGTGGGTTCCGTGCCCAGTCAGGTCGATCCGACGCCCCGATCGAATACCGGGCGCGCCGCCGACGTCGTCGACGTCTTCGTCTACGTCGTCGTGCTCAACCTCTTCATCGAGTACGTCCCAGCGGTCATCAGCGAGACCTTCACGCTGTCGCTGCTCACGGCGGTCCTGCTCAAGGGCGTCCTCGAGGTCGTCGTCGCGGTGAAGAAGCGGGCGAGGGGCCGGTTCACCGCCGCGCGCAGCGCCGTGGGCAAGGTCGGCGCCGGGCTGCTGCTGTGGGGCGTCCTCGTCGGCAGCAAGTTCGTCGTGCTCAAGACCATCGATCTCGTCTTCGGCGACAGCGTCAGCCTCGGCGGGTTCGTGTCGGTGACGCTGCTCATCCTCACGCTCCTGCTGAGCCGGCTCATCGTGCGCCGGCTGCTCGCCCCTCCGTCGCGGGTTCCGGCGCCTGCGGGCTGAGGCCCTCGACGTGCGCCCGCGAGGCTGCGACAGTGGGCTCATGTCACTCGAGACGTGGTGGTCCGCTGTGCGACCCGAGACCAGGGACTGGATCGTCGCCCACAACGGCGAACCGCTCCCGCTCGACGTCGTCGAGGACATCACGCGAGTCAGCGGTCCCGTCGACCCCGACGCCTGGTGGCTCGCCGGCCGTGGGCCTGACGGGCTGGAGCTCTCGGACGCCGCCGTCGACTGGGTCGAGACCGTGGCCAACGGCGAGGCTCCCCCCGAGCCCTAGCCGACGTCGGCGAGCCACTCGCCGACGAGGCGCGAGATCCCGCGGTTGCCCCTCAGCGCGGCAGGCGCGAGGTCCCGAGGTCGATGACGTCGCTCGCCACGTCGTCGAGGTCGCGGCCGGTTGCCTCGGCGTGCCTGCACAGCAGCGCGTGGGCCTCGTCGGCGGTCAGGCCACGGCGCACCACCACGAGGTCGACGGCCACTGCGAGGTCGATGCCGTCGGACGGACCCGACCGCCCTGAGGTCGCCGAGGACCGGTCGAGGGTCCGGCCGACGTTCCGGCCGTTGGCGCCCTCTGACCGGCCGCGCGGGGCTCCGGGCGCTGACGACGTGCTCACCTCGCACCCATACCCGGCAGGTGCCCGGTCCTCTCACCGCGGCCACCAGCCGGCTCGGACCCGACCTGACCGTGCGGCGTCATGCCCGAGCGGGCCGCTCGCGACCGAAGGTGGCTGGCGTCGTGAGACGTGCCGAGCACGTGCGATCGGTGACGAAGGGCTGCAGCTCGACCTCGGCGCCCTCCTCGCCGACGGCGGTCATGGTGCCGCGGATCAGCCCCCGGTGGATGGCGCACACGACCTCCGGGTGGGCCCGCGCCATCGCGAGGAAGGGACAGTCGTTGAGGGTGAGCTCGACGGTACGGCCACCCTCGGAGGTGGCCAGCTCGGGCCGGTAGCCCCACTCGTCGAGCAGGTCGACGGCCATGCCGACCTTGCCGAGCCAGCCACCCGGGGTCGAGGCCGGCGGCGGCGCGGGCTCCTCGCGCCGTCCACGCACCCAGCGCTCTCCGGCGCCCTCGGGGTCGCCGGGCGAGCCGTCCGCCGCGTCGGACCAGGCGCTCGTCAGCAGCTCGGTGAAGGCATGCAGGGCCTCCTGGCTCGCGAGGCCCGGCCGCGTGCTCCGGGCGTCGACGTAGATCTTGCGGGGCCGACCCACGGCGCCGCGCCGCTGCACGGTCGCGACCAGCCCGGCGCCGACGAGCCGCTCGAGGTGGAAGCGAGCCGTGGTGACGTGGAGGCCGAGGGCGGCACCGACCTCGGAGGCGCTGAGCCCGCCTCTTTCGCGGCCGCGCGTCCCGGCGGAGGCGTCGTGGGTCCCGACCGGGTCGCCGGAGTCGGCGAGCAGGTCGAGGACGGCCCGACGCATGGGCGACGTCTGGACGTCGCTGCGGATGGCACCTGGCACGCCGATCCTCCTTTTCGTTGATTTGGAGGATAAGCCAGAGCCTGCCTCAGCGAAAAGCGGGATCGAGAATGCCGTTGGCCCAGTTGCCGTTTGCCGCGCCGGAACCCGCTGGGAGCAGTAGCGTTGCGCTCAGTTCGGGGACACCGGGGCCGTGCCACGGCGGTCGTCGAACCCGCGCAACCGATCGCTTCGATGCACCCCCCATCGTCGATTTGGAGGACTCATGCCTCTCCTGCCCCACCGCGTTGCCCGACCGGGGTGGCACCCGTGAGCGCGGCCTTCCGCAGCACCGACACGGCCAGGGGTGGGGTCGACGGCCCGGCCTCGGCCGCGCTGCTCCGCGCCGGTCGGTTCTTCACGCGCTGGGAGGAGTCCGACGACGGGCGTGCCGTCTTCCGCGAGGGCGGGCGAGCGGGCGACGTCTTCTACCGCGACCGGTGGAGCCACGACAAGGTCGTTCGCTCGACCCACGGGGTCAACTGCACCGGCTCCTGCTCGTGGAAGGTCTACGTCAAGGACGGGATCATCACCTGGGAGACGCAGCAGACCGACTACCCGTCCGTCGGCCCCGACCGACCGGAGTACGAGCCCCGCGGCTGCCCGCGCGGCGCGGCCTTCTCCTGGTACACCTACTCCCCCACCCGCGTGCGCTACCCCTACGTGCGTGGCGTCCTCCTCGAGATGTACCGCGAGGCCAAGGGCCGCCTCGGCGACCCGGTGGCCGCCTGGCACGAGATCACGACCGATCCCGACAAGCGCCGCCGCTACCAGAGCGCCCGCGGCAAGGGCGGCCTCGTGCGCGCGTCGTGGGGCGAAGCCGTCGAGATCGCGGCCGCCGCGCACGTCCACACGATCAAGGAGTACGGCCCCGACCGCGTCGCCGGCTTCTCGCCGATCCCCGCGATGTCGATGGTGTCGCACTGCGTCGGCACCCGCTTCATCCAGCTCATCGGCGGCGTCATGACGAGCTTCTACGACTGGTACGCCGACCTGCCCGTCGCGAGCCCGCAGGTCTTCGGCGACCAGACCGACGTGCCGGAGTCGGGCGACTGGTGGGACGCGACCTACCTCATGATGTGGGGCTCCAACGTCCCGGTGACCCGCACGCCCGACGCGCACTGGATGGCTGAGGTCCGCTACCGCGGCACGAAGATCGTCACGGTCAGCCCCGACTACGCCGACAACACGAAGTTCGCCGACGAGTGGATGCCCGCCCAGGCCGGCACGGACGCAGCGCTCGCGATGGCCATGGGCCACGTGCTCCTCAAGGAGTTCTTCGTCGACCGTGAGGTGCCCTTCTTCACCGACTACGTGCGCACCTACAGCGACCTCCCCTTCCTCATCCGTCTGGAGGCACCCGAGGAGCCGTATGCCGCCGCGTCGGGTGAGGGGGCCGGTGCCCCCTTCGTGCCCGGCAAGTTCCTCACCGCGTCCGACCTCTCGGCTGATGGCGCCGCCGTTCCCGACGAAGATGCCTGGAAGACGGTGCTGCTCGACGAGGTGACTGGACAGCCGGTCGTGCCGAACGGCTCGATGGGCTTCCGCTACGCGGACTCCGGCAAGGGCCGATGGAACCTCGACCTCGACGGCGTGGCCCCCGCCCTGACGATGACGGGCGGCGCCGCCGAGGCCGTCGAGGTGCTGCTCCCGGCGTTCGTCGAGCCCGACGGCACCGGCTCGGTGCTGCGTCGAGGAGTTCCCGCCCGGCGCGTCGGCGGCCACCTCGTGACGACCGTCTACGACCTCATGCTCGCGCAGTACGGCGTCGAGCGAGAAGGACTGCCGGGCAGCTGGCCCACGGGTTACGACGACGTCACCGCGCCCTACACGCCTGCCTGGCAGGCGGAGATCACCGGCGTGCCCGCGGAGCAGTGCATCCGCATCGCTCGCGAGTTCGCCACGAACTCCGAGCAGTCGCAAGGGCGCTCGATGATCATCATGGGCGCGGGCATCTGTCAGTGGTTCCACGGTGACGCGACCTACCGGGCGATCCTCTCGCTGCTGATCCTCACCGGCTGCATGGGTCGGAACGGCGGCGGCTGGGCGCACTACGTCGGCCAGGAGAAGTGCCGACCGATCACCGGCTGGATCTCCCTCGCCAACGCCCTCGACTGGGGCCGGCCGCCCCGGACCATGACGGGCACGTCGTACTGGTACATGCACACCGACCAGTGGCGCAACGACGGCTACTCCGCCGACTCGCTCAACTCGCCCCTCGCCAGAGGGCATCTGGCCGGCAAGCACACGGCCGACACGATCGCGCAGTCCGCCCGGATGGGGTGGATGCCGTTCTACCCGCAGTTCGGCACGAACCCGCTCCAGGTGGCGGAGGACGCCCGGGCCGCCGTCGACGCGGGCACCGCCGCCAGCCCGGCGGCCTACGTCGCCGACGCCCTGCACGACGGCACGCTGACCTCGGCGATCGAGGACGTCGACGCTCCGGAGAACTGGCCACGCACCCTCGTGCTGTGGCGGAGCAACCTCATGGGGTCCTCGGCCAAGGGCAACGAGTACTTCCTGCGCAACCTTCTCGGCACGCACCACAACGTCCTGGGCAGCGAGAACCCTTTGGCACCAAGGCCGTCCGAGGTGAAATGGCACAACGAGGCGCCGGAGGGCAAGCTCGACCTGCTGCTCTCGGCAGACTTCCGCATGACGTCGACGACGCTGCTCTCCGACATCGTCCTGCCCGCAGCGACGTGGTACGAGAAGCACGACCTCAGCTCGACCGACATGCACCCCTTCGTGCACGCCTTCACGCCCGCCATCGACCCGCCGTGGGAGGCCAAGAGCGACTTCGAGCTCTTCCACCTCCTCGCCGAGAAGCTCTCGGACCTCGCGCGCACCCACCTCGGAGTCCGCAAGGACCTCGTCAGCGTGCCGCTCATGCACGACACACCCGGCGAGACGGCCCAACCCGGTGGGCGCGCGGTCGACTGGCGGGCCACGGGGCACCCTGGCGTGCCGGGCAGGACGATGCCGGTCTTCCAGCTCGTCGAGCGCGACTACACCGCGATCAGCGAGAAGCTCGCCACCGTGGGCCCGCTCGCCGACAGCCTCGGCTTCACGGTCAAGAACGTCACCTACCGGGTCGAGGAGGAGGTGGCCCGCCTCGCCGCCAGGAACGGCGTCATGCTCGGGGGCGCCGGCGACGGCCGTCCGGCGATCGACAGCGACGCGAAGCTGGCCGAGGCGATCCTCACCTTCTCCGGCACGACGAACGGTCACCTCGCGGTGCAGGGCTTCCGCACCCTCGAGGAGCGGGTCGGCAAGAAGCTCGTCGACCTCGCCGAGGGCTCGGAGGAGAAGCACGTCACCTTCGCCGACACGCAGAGCGCACCGGTGGCCGTCATCACCTCGCCCGAGTGGTCGGGCTCCGAGACCGGCGGGAGGCGATACGCGCCCTTCACCGTCAACATCGAGCGCCTCAAGCCCTTCCACACCCTCACCGGTCGGATGCACTTCTACCTCGACCACGACTGGATGCAGGACCTCGGCGAGGCGCTGCCCATCTACCGGCCGCCCCTCGACATGCACCGCCTCTTCGGTGAGCCGAAGCTCGGGCCAGACGGGTCGAAGCAGGTCACCGTCCGCTATCTGACGCCCCACTCAAAGTGGTCGATCCACTCGGAGTACCAGGACAACCTGCTCATGCTCTCGCTCTCACGCGGCGGCCCGACGGTGTGGATGAGTCCGCAGGACGCCGGCTCCATCGACGTCGCCGACAACGACTGGGTCGAGTGCCTCAACACCAACGGCGTGCTCGTCGGCCGGGCGATCGTCAGCCCCCGCATGCCGGAGGGCGTGGTCTACGTCCACCATGCGCAGGAGCGCACCATCGACGTGCCGAAGTCGGAGGCGACCGGTCGCCGCGGCGGCATCCACAACTCGGTGACGCGGCTGCTCGTCAAGCCGACCCACCTCATCGGCGGCTACGCCCAGCTGTCCTACACGTTCAACTACCTCGGACCGACGGGCAACCAACGCGACATGGTCTCGACGGTGCGCAAGCGATCGCAGGAGGTGACGTACTGATGCGTGTCATGGCCCAGATGGGCATGGTGATGAACCTCGACAAGTGCATCGGGTGCCACACGTGCTCGGTCACGTGCAAGCAGGCGTGGACCAACCGCGCCGGCACCGAGTACGTCTGGTTCAACAACGTGGAGACCCGCCCGGGACAGGGGTACCCGCGCCGCTACGAGGACCAGGAGACGTGGAAGGGCGGCTGGACGCTCACCCACCGCGGCAGCCTCAAGCTCAAGGCGGGTGGCCGGGTGCAGAAGCTCCTCGGCATCTTCGCGAGCCCCGTGCAGCCCAAGCTCGCCGACTACTACGAGCCCTGGACCTACGACTACCAGACCCTCATCGAGGCACCCCTCGGAGACGACTTCCCGGTCGCCCGGCCGAAGTCGCTCATCACCGGCGAGAACACGAAGATCACGTGGTCGGCCAACTGGGACGACAACCTCGGCGGCGCGAGCGAGATGGGCCACCTCGACCCCATCGTCGCGAAGCTCAACGCCTCGGTGCGGCGCGAGTCGGAGGAGAAGGTCCGCTTCGAGCTCGAGAAGACCTTCATGTTCTACCTGCCGCGCATCTGCGAGCACTGCCTCAACCCGTCGTGCATGGCGTCCTGCCCGTCGGGCGCGATCTACAAGCGCGAGGAGGACGGCATCGTCCTCGTCGACCAGGACCGGTGCCGCGGATGGCGGCAGTGCATCACGGGATGCCCGTACAAGAAGATCTACTTCAACCACAAGAGCGGCAAGGCCGAGAAGTGCACCTTCTGCTACCCCCGCGTCGAGGTGGGGCTGCCGACGGTCTGCTCCGAGACGTGTGTCGGGCGGCTGCGCTACCTCGGCCTCTTCCTCTACGACGCCGACCGCGTCACGGCCGCGGCGGCGACCCCCGACGAGGGCGACCTCTACGAGGCGCAGCTCGACCTCCTGCTCGACCCGAGCGACCCCGAGGTCGTTGCCGCGGCCCGGCGTGACGGCATACCGGACGACTGGATGGACGCGGCGCGGCGCTCGCCCGTCTACGCGCTCGCCAAGACCTACCGGGTGGCCCTGCCGCTGCACCCGGAGTACCGCACGATGCCGATGGTCTGGTACGTCCCACCGCTGTCGCCGATCGTCGACGTCCTCTCGTCGCAGGGTCACGACGCCGAGGACCGGACCGTGCTCTTCGGAGCGATCGAGGCGCTGCGCATCCCCGTCGACTACCTCGCCGAGCTCTTCACGGCCGGCCGCACCGACATCGTCACCGGCGTGCTCCAGAAGCTCGCCGCGATGCGCGCCTACATGCGCGACGTGTCGCTGGGCCGCGACGGCGACCCCGCGATCCCCGCGGCGGTCGGCATGAGCGAGGAGTCGCTCTACGAGATGTACCGCCTCATGGCGATCGCGAAGTACGCCGACCGCTACGTCATCCCCACGGCGCACGTCGAGCGGGCCCACGAGCTCGAGGAGATCGGCTGCTCGCTCGACTTCGACGAGGGGCCGGGCATGTACGAGTCGGGTCCGTTCGGCGAGGCGAGCGGACGTCCCGCACCGGTGGCCGTCGAGACGTTCAACGCGCTCAAGCAGCGGCAGACCTCCGACACGGCCATGGCGACGACCGAGTCCGGCTCCCTGACCGGGCGGGTCAACCTGCTCAACTGGGACGGCAACGGCGCTCCCCCGGGCCTCTTCCCGGGCCGCTCGGACGGGGACGCGCCGTGATCGGCCTGCACCGGCGGGCGGCACCACGGGACGACCGCGTCGTGCACCTCGTCGCCGGACGCTGCCTCGACTACCCGACCGCCGAGCTCGTCGCCGGGCTTCCCTCGATGCGTGATGCCCTTGCGGAGCAGGCCGACTCGGCCGCCGCCACGGCCCTGGCGAGTCTCGTCACCCACCTCGACGGAGCCGCCCTGGCCGATCTCCAGCGCGCCTACGTCGACACCTTCGACCTCAGCCGCAAGCACGCGCTCTACCTGTCCTACTGGACCGACGGCGACACGCGCCGGCGGGGCGAGGTGCTCGGACGGTTCAAGTCGGCATACCGCAGCAGTGGCGCTGTCGTCGACACGCACGGAGAGCTGCCCGACTACCTCCCGATGGTGCTCGAGTTCACCGCACGCGTCGACCCGGAGGCCGGCGTCGCGCTGCTCCAGGAGTACCGCGCGAGTCTCGAGCTGCTGCGGATCGCCTTGCAGGAGAGGAAGAGCGCGTATGCCGCCGCCGTCGTCGCCGTGTGCGCGACCCTTCCCGGGGAGTCCCCGCCCGACCGCGCCGCGGTCATGGAGATGGTCGGGCTGAGCGGACCGCACCCGACGGAGACGGTCGGGCTCGAGCCCTACGACCCGAGGCTCCTTCCGCTGCAACCGGCCTCGACCGGGGCACCGAGGAGTGGAGGGTCATGAGCACGTTCCTCTGGGGCATCCTCCCCTACCTCTGCATCGCGAGCCTCGTCGGTGGCACGGTCTGGCGCTACCGCTACGACAAGTTCGGCTGGACGACCCGGTCCTCACAGCTCTACGAGTCGCGCTTGTTGCGCATCGGGTCGCCGCTCTTCCACTTCGGCATCCTGCTCGTCTTCGTCGGCCACGTCGGCGGACTCGTCATCCCCGAGTCGTGGACCGAGGCCGTCGGCGTCAGCGAGGGGCTCTACCACGTCAACGCGCTGCTGTTCGGCGGTCTGGCGGGGGTCTGCACGCTGGCCGGCATCCTCATCCTCGTCTACCGGCGCCGCACGACCGGGCCGGTCTTCATGGCGACGACGAAGAACGACAAGCTGATGTACGTCCTGCTCGTCGGCGCCATCGTCCTCGGCCTCTGGACGACGCTCGTCAGCGTCGGGGCGGGCAGCGAGGCACACAACTACCGCGAGACCGTCTCGCCGTGGTTCCGGTCGGTGCTGCTGCTGAGCCCGGACGTGACGGCGATGGCGGCGGCCCCGGTGCAGTTCCACGTCCACGCGATCGTCGGGATGCTGCTCTTCGCGCTGTGGCCCTTCACGCGGCTCGTCCACGCCTTCACGGCCCCGCTGCACTACCTCTTCCGGCCCTACATCGTCTACCGCTCGCGCGACGGCCGGACCTCCGGCAACCGCTCCAGCCGGCCCGGCTGGAGCGGCGTCGGCACCTCCGACCGCGACCGCAGACACTGACCCGACCGACCCTGCTTCGAGGAGAGCCATGAGCACCAGCGCACCGACCGCGTCCACGCCGTCCCCGCCGCAGGTCGGCCTGAGCGGTCAGGGCCGGAACCTCGCCCTCGCGACCTTTGCCTTCGCGGTGACCTTCTGGGCGTGGAACCTCATCGGGCCGCTCGGGGTGAGGTACACCGAGCAGATGCACCTGAGCAGCAGCCAGAAGGCGCTGCTCGTCGCGACACCGGTGCTCGTCGGTTCGCTCGGGCGCATCCCGGTGGGCGCGCTCACCGACCGCTACGGCGGTCGCGTCATGTTCCCGGTGCTGACCCTGCTCACCGTGCCCTTCGTGCTCCTCGTCGCCCTGGCCGGCAACCTCGAGTCGTTCCCGCTGATGCTCCTCTTCGGCTTCTTCCTCGGCATCGGGGGCACGACCTTCGCGGTCGGGGTCCCCTTCGTCAACGCGTGGTACCAAGCGGATCGGCGCGGGTTCGCCACCGGCGTCTTCGGCGCCGGGATGGGCGGGACGGCGCTCTCATCGGCCCTGACGCCGCGGATGGTGACGTGGTTCGGCTACACGCTGACGCACGTCATCATCGCCGTCCTGCTCGTCGCAACCGCCGCGCTGTGCTGGTCCGCCATGCGCAACTCACCGGCCTGGACGCCGAACACCGACCCCGTCGTCCCCAAGCTGGCGGCCGCGATCAGGCTGCCGGTGACGTGGCAGATGTCGTTCCTCTACGCCGTGGCGTTCGGCGGCTTCGTCGCCTTCTCGACCTACCTGCCGACCTTCCTCAAGGACGTCTACGCCTTCGACCTCACGGCAGCGGGTACGCGCACGGCCGGCTTCGCCGTCGCGGCGGTCGTCGCGCGACCCATCGGTGGGGTGCTGTCGGACCGCATCGGGCCGCGCGCGGTCCTCGCCATCTCGCTCTCCGGCACGACCGTTCTCGCGGTCGTCCTGGCATTCCGGCCGCCCCTCGAGGTGGCGGCGGGCCTGTCGTTCGTCGCCATGGCCTTCTTCCTCGGGCTGGGCACCGGCGGCGTCTTCGCCTGGGTCGCGCGCCTCGCACCGCCGGAGCGGGTGGGCAGCGTGACCGGCCTCGTCGGCGCCGCCGGCGGCCTCGGCGGCTACTTCCCGCCCCTCGTCCTCGGGGCGACCTACGACAAGGTCTTCCCGCAGTACGGCTTCGGGCTCGCCCTGCTCGCACTCGTGGCCGCCTGCGCGCTCGTCTTCTCGCAGGTCGGGATCCGCTCGTCCGGCGACCGTCGGCGCACGGCCTGACGGCAGGCACGGTCTCTCGGGGACGCCGGCGACGCCGGCGACGCCAGCGGCGTCACCGGGCGCCCGGGGTGCTCGACCCGGGGTGCCCGGCACCCGGCATACGCCAGCCGTGGGGTCAGCCGTCTGCGTGGCCCAGCGCCGGCTCGCTGATGGACGGACGGCCCGTCCCGAGGTGCCCCGCGAAGCCTCGCAGGAAGGTGCCCTCCTCGGCGACGACGGTGAGGTCGTACCACCCGCCGTTGGTCGACGTGTCGACGACGACGGGTCGACGGCCGACCGTGGTGCGGGCGCCGTACGCGTCCTCGACCGTGACGCGGACTCCGCGCGGCGCCTCGACGGTGACCGACAGGCGCTGCGTGCGCCCGACCCGGGTCACCTCGACGCGGATGCGGTCCGTCCTCGTGTCACCCGCGAAGCGCCGGAAGAAGCCGTTCGGCCCGTGCAGGTGGATGTCGTAGTCGCCGTTGACGGGCCACGTCGCCCGCAGCTCGTCGCCGGCACCCACCGTGTAGCTGTGCGGTGGCCCGGCCGGTTCGACGAGCCGTGCCTGGACGTGCGTGCCTCGGCGCCCGCGGTTGTCGAGGTCGACGGTGACGGCCCCGCGGGTCTGCTGCTCACGGACGACGAGGTCGTAGGGGGTCGGGCGCGCCGGGCGCGTCCCCGGCTCCTGCGACGGCATCTTCCCCTCAGCGGGCGGCGTGGGCCGGTACGACGGGTGTCGCTGGTCGTCGAACGGCTTCCAGCTCGTCGTGCTCGGCAGTGCGGGCACCTTCTCCACGGTCTTCGAGAAGTCGAGGGCCGAGGAGAGGTCGCCGGCGACCGATCGTCGCCAGGGCGTGATGTTGGGCTCCTTGACCCCGAAGCGCGTCTCCATGAGCCGGATGACCGACGTGTGGTCGAAGGTCTCCGATGAGACCCAGCCACCCGTGCTCCACGGCGACACGACGAACATCGGCACGCGTGGACCCATGCCGTAGGCGCCGGGGCCGTGCTCGCCGTCGTAGAACTCGTCGGCCGTCGACACCGTCGAGGCGCCAGGGATGACAGGCGAGTTCGCGTGCGGGGGCACGAGGTGGTCGAAGAAGCCGTCGTTCTCGTCGTAGGTGATGAGCAGGACGGTCCTGGCCCAGACCTCGGGATTCGAGGTCAGGGTGTCGAGGACCTTGGAGATGTACCAGGCGCCGTAGTTCGTCGGCCAGTTCGAGTGCTCGCTGAACGCCTCGGGAGCCGTGATCCAGCTGACCGACGGGAGGGTGCCCGCCTCGACGTCCCGGCGCAGCGGCTCGAAGTAGTCCTGCCCGTCACGCGCCCTCGTGCCGCGACGGGCCTTCTCGTAGAACGGGTCTCCCGGCCGGGCGTTGCGGTAGCGGTTGAAGTAGAGCAGCGAGTTGTCACCGTAGTTGCCGATGTAGGGGTCCGACGTCCCGCCCCAGGAGCCGGCGGCGTCGAGCCCGGTGCCCTCGTCCTGGTAGACCTTCCACGACACGCCTGCCTGCTCGAGCCGCTCGGGGTAGGTGCGCCAGTCGTAGCCGAGCTCGTCGTTGTAGACGACTGGGCCGCAACCCTTGCCGTCGTTGCCCGTCCACCCGGACCACAGGTAGTAGCGGTTCGGGTCGGTGTTGCCGATGAACGAGCAGTAGTAGGCGTCGCACACGGTGAAGGCGTCGGCCAGCGCGTAGTGGAAGGCCGCGTCCTGGCGCTCGAGGTAGGCCATCGTCGTCGTGCCCTTGGCCGGCACCCAGCCGTCGTAGTGCCCTCGGTTGACGGCGGCCTGCCCGTCGGTCCAGCTGTGCGGCAGGCCCTCGAGGAAGGCGGCGCCGAGGTCGTCGACGCTCGGGTGGAAGGGCAGGACGTCGCGGGTGCCGTCGGACTGGTGCCACACGTCCTTGCCGCTCGGGAGCCGGACCGGGTGCGGGTCACCGAAGCCGCGGACACCGCGGAGGCTGCCGAGGTAGTGCTCGAAGGACCGGTTCTCCTGCATGAGCACGACGATGTGCTCGACGTCCTTGAGGGACCCGGTGGCCCGGTTGGCCGGGATGGCGGCAGCGCGGGCGATGCTCTCGTCGAGCATCGTCGCGGCGGCGGCGCCACCGGCGATCTTGAGGAAGCGGCGACGGTCGAGGTCGACCATGGGAACTCCTGGTGGTCTGGGGATTCGGGCAGGGTGAGCGATGGCGTATGCCGGGTGGCTCAGCGCGGCGCGTACGCCTTGGGCAGGCGCATGCCGCGGTCGGCCATGATCGTGCGGACGCGGTTCGGGTAGTCGGTGATGACGCCGTCGACGCCGAGGTCCATGAGGGCGCTGATCGTGGCCGGGTCGTCACAGGTCCAAGGGATGACCTTGAGCCCCCGGGCGTGGGCGGCGTCGACCATGGCCCGGTCGGGGTAGAAGCGGAAGCCGGGGTCGGCGACCGTGCCGTTCTGCGGGAAGCCGAAGTTCGGCGAGAGAGCCGTGAGCCCGGGAACCGCCGCCGCGGCGGTCGCAACGAAGTCACCAGCGAAGTCGTCGGCGTCGACACCGTCGAGCCACGGTGACGCGCCGGGCTTGCCGACCTGGAGGAAGTCGTGGTTCGTGAGGGCGACGAGCGGCCAGGTCGGCGCGAGCCGGTGCATGACGTTGAGGGCGCCCCAGTCGAAGGACTGGATCGTCACCTGGTCCTCGATGCCCGAGGCATGGATCTCCTCGTAGACGCGGCGCACGAAGAGCTCTCGCGGCGCGGTCTGCTCGGGCGCGCCGGCTTCGACCTTCGTCTCGATGTTGAGGGTCACCTGCTTGGCGCGGTAGGACTTCACGAGGTTCAGCACGTCCCCCAGCTCGACCATCCGGAAGCCGGGCACCCGCTCCTGCTCAGGGAATCCGGGCAGCTGCTGATAGCCGCAGTCCATCGTCCGGATCTGGGCGAGGGTCAGGTCCTTGATGTACTTGCCGACGTACGGGTACATCGGGTCACCGGCCGTGACCGGGGCCATGTCGCGACACTTCTGGGCGCTGACCTGACGGTCGTGGTTGACGACGACCTTCTCGTCCTTGGTGACCTGCGTGTCGAGCTCGAGCGTCGTCACGCCGAGGCGCATCGCCTTGGCGAAGCCCTCGAGGGACTCCTCGGTCGTCATGCCGATCCCCCCGCGGTGCGCCTGCAGGTCGAAGTGGGTCTGCTGTGGCAGGACGGCGTGGGAGCCTGCGGCGGCGACCGCGGTGGCGGCGGCGCTCGGGCCGAGGGTCAGTGCTGCCAGGGGGCCGGTCAGGGCCAGGCTGACCAGGAGACGGCGTACGTGCATGGGAGATCCTTCGCTCGGGGCTGGGCTGGCCCCTCGACGCTAGGGACGTCCCGCAGGGCTGTGGTGCCCTCGACGTGGCGCTTCCGTGAACCCTGGCCGAACACGGACGAAGCGGACGCCCAGCGCACGTCCGCCGAAACCGGCACCAGCGCCTTCAGCCCGCGCCACAAGGACCTGCTCGCCGTCGCCCCCGACGGCTCCTCCCGGGCAGCCCGTCATCCGGGCTCGAGCGTCAGTCCTGCTTCACCGCGGACGCGTCGACGCAGAGCACTCCCCTGTTGCCGTCCTGGTCGGCGATCACGGTGAGCGCGGGTGCATCGCTGTCGTCGACGACGGTCCCGCCCGCGGCGAGGACGGCGGCGATCCGTTGCGCGGCCGCCTCGGGCGCGACGTAGACCTCGACGTGGAACCGCTGACCCGTGGTCTGCTGCTCGTCAGCGTCCCCGAACCACAGGTTGGGCACGCGCCTCGTGGCGTCCCGGATCTCGTCACCGGGCGTGCCGCGCCCCTGGGACTCGGCACTCCCCGTCAGGAGGGCGGCCCAGACCGGGGCGATGGTCGACGAGCGCGCGGTGTCGAGGCCGAGCTCGATGTCGCTGACCGACGCCGGGTCGGCCCGGAGCCCGTGGTCGGCGGCGATCTCGGTGATCCGTCGGGCGAGGTCGACGTCCTGCTGCGTCACCCATTCGACGACGTGCTCGGTGCCTTCGTCGTCGCGGTAGGTGGCGTCGTCGCTGACCAGCTTGAGGTCGACCCACTCCGTGCCGATCGACACGTGCGGGTGGTGCTGGAGCGTGTCACCCGCCTCGCCCACGGCGGCGACGAACCGGACGCCGGTGCCGAACCCGTCGACCACGTATCGGGCGTGCAGTCCCTGGGCCAGCTTGCGCCAGTCGGTCAGGTCGGCCTCGGCGATCTGTGCGCCCCTCAGCATGTCCATAGACGGGGACCATAGCTGCGATCACCACGGTTGACGGCTCGGAGACATCGGTCCGTTTCCGTCGTCGTCGCAACCGTTCGCGGTTGGGTCCCGTCGACACCGGACGCCGCCACCATCGCGGTGAGCGGTGGCTGACTCCGAGCCGTGGGGCTCAGGGCACCGGGAAGTCGCTCGGAGCGCCTTCGCCGGTCGCCCCGTCGACGTGCTCGCGGAGCAGGTCGGCGTGTCCGGTGTGGCGGGCGTACTCCTCGATCATGTCGGCCAGCAACCGGCGCAGGCTCATCCCGTCGTGGGTCGTCTGGTCCAGGCCGCCGCGCGACAACGCCTCCGTCAGCGACGCCCGGGAGCGGTGCACGGTCTCGACCCAGAGCGCACGCAGGGCGTCTGGGGTGTCGTCGGCCGCCGTGGCCCAGGCCCAGTCGTCCCAGTCCCTCTCGAGGTCCAGGGCCTCGAAGGGCGACATGAACGCACGACCGGCGAGCCGGTGCTGGAAGTAGAGCTCCTCGACCCAGGCCAGGTGTTTGAGCAGGCCGCCCAGCGTCACCGAGGACGCCCCGAGCCGAAGACTCATCCCCGCAGCGGGGACGTCCGCGCACTTCCACGCGAAGGTCAACCGGTTGCGTTCCAGGGTGATCACGGCGGTGTCGACCTCGTCGCCCCGCATGAAGCGCTCGACGTCCCACTCTGGTGGCTGGCCGGGCGTGAAGCCGAAGGTGCTCGTCATACGTCCACACTAGAAACGCATCCGGACGAGAGACGTCCGCAAAGGCGGCCGACCGCGAAATGGTCGACATCCTGGCGAGGCCGAGACGGCATACGTGGTGCCGAGAGCTCGGCGACCGCGTGCGGGCGGCAGGAGCGCTCACCCGTCCCGGGTCAGCTCGAACAGCTCGCAGGACGTGTCCATGTAGCGGGTGGTCGCGCCCAGGTGGCGCATGCCGATGCGCCGGCAGACGGCTTGGGAGGCGTGGTTGTCGGGATGGGTCACGGCGATGATCCGGCTCTGGCCGCGCGCGAACGCGTCGACGGATGCGGCGCGCGCAGCCTCGGTCGCGTATCCGTGGCCCCACGCGTCCGGATGCAGGTGCCAGCCGATCTCGACGTCCGCAGGGTCGGATGGATCTTCCCCTGCTGACAGTGGAATGGGTTTGAGCAGAAGGTTTCCCAGCCTTGCGCCGGCCTGGTCGGTGATGACCCAGATGACGTGGACGGGGTGCTCGCTGATGGCGCGTCGGCGTTCGATCGAGGCGAGCGCCTGGCTACGGGAGGTCATGGTCGTGGGGTCGACCCCCAGGTAGCGCACGACCTCCCAACGGCCCTCGAGGTCGAGGAGGAAGTCGGCGTCGCGAGCTTCCCATGGTCTGAGAACCAGTCGCGCCGAGGTGATGGTCCGCATGGGCGCAACCTAGCGAACGACCCGAGTCGGTCGCGGGGGTGCTAGGGCCGCATCAGTTCCGTGAACACCGGCTCGTTTCGAATCGGATCCAGGTCGGAGTCGTTCCTTGCCGACTCCCTGAACTCGTCCGACAGCTCGATGGCGTGCTGGAGGTGCTCGAGGGCCTCGCTCGTCCGACCGCACTGACTCTCGCAGCAGGCGAGATTGAAGAACAACATGGGGTACTGCGGGTTGGCACGGACCAACGCTGCTAGACGGGCGGCGACCTCGGCGTACTCCCCCGCCTGGTACCGGGGGGCCAGTGGAGCCCACAGTTCCCAACCTCGGGCCGCGTAGGCCTCTCCTGGCGTGCCCTCGATCGCCAGGAGGGTCGTGTCGCCTTCGAGGGCTGAGGCCTTGCGCCCGGTGCCGGGAGGAGCGAAGACCAGGGTGCCGGTCGGCGCGTCGACCCGGTCCCCGTCGACCTCGAACACCGCATGACCGTGCAGCACGAGGAACAGTTCCTGGTCAGCGGTCGGGTCGTCTTCGTCGTGTTCGTTGATGAGGACGTCACCCGCCGTGCGGGCGGTCCACACCGTGGCCCCGAAGGCCGAGATGCCCAGGTGGTGGCGGACAGGTCGGTAGTGGGCCCCTGCGTCGCTGAACTCATCGATCTCATCCAGGTGGGCGATTGCGTAGCCGGTCATGGCCCCGCTCCTTCGCATGGCGAGCGTTGCTGCCACGTTACGGGCCCTTCAGGACGGTCGGCTTCCGGAAGGTTGCGGGAACCGCAGGTCACTCGCTTTGCCGGAGCCGCTCATCGGCAGTCGCATGACGGGTATCCGTGCCTCGTGTGAGGCTGCCGACAGGGCGGCTCGAGTTGCCTCGCCCACGGGCTACCGTGGAGCAAGAGGCGTGCGCGGAGCGCGCTGAGGGGCGCCGCTCGAGCGCACGCCTCATCGCCGAGGAGGTTGGTAGCCCATGGCTGCCCAGCGCGTCGCCGGTCGGGTCGAGAACAGGGTCCGGGGCACGGGATCACCCCCCGGAGGCGCGATCGCCCTGCTGCGCGCGGGCCCGCGACTGACCGCTGCCCGCGTGCTCTCGGTCCTGGTCCTCGCCCTGATGCTCGTCCAGTCTCTTCTGGGACTGCTCGTGCCCGGCCTCTACCCCGAGCAGGCCTGGGCGATAGCCGCACTACGCGGCAACGACCTCGTGACGCTGGCAGTCGTCGTGCCCGCGCTCGCGCTGAGCTTGTACCTCAGCGCAACCCGCGCCTCGGCCACGTCGGTCGCCGTGTGGCTCGGCCTGCTCTTCTACGGGATCTACAACTACGCCTACTACGCCTTCGGCGCCGCGTTCAGCGACGTCTTCCTCCTTCACGTCGCCACCTTCTCGGCCTCGACGTACGCCCTGATCCTGCTCGGGTCGAGCCTCCGGGTCGAAGCCACGGCTGCTCGGATCCGCACCGGCCCGCCAGCACGGTTGGTCGCGGCCTTCACGATGCTGCTCGGGGCGGGGCTCGTCGCCGCTTGGGGGACCCTGTCGGTCCGGTTCGCCGTGACCGGCCTGCTGCCCGTCGACGTCATGCCACCGCAGGCGGTCCACCTCGTCTACGCCCTCGACCTCGGCGTTCTCGCGCCGGCCTTCCTCCTCTCCGGCGTCCTGCTGTGGCTCTGCCGCCCCTGGGGCGCCGTGCTCGCTGCGGCGGCCAACGTCTCTGCCGCCGCCTACCTGCTCGTCCTCGAGGTGGGCGGAGGCTTCCAGTCGAACGCCGGGATCGGCACGGCCACGTGGGCCTCGGCCCCCGCGATCGGTGGCACCGTGCTGTGTCTCCTCGCCGCGGTCACACTGCTCACCGGGAAGTCGCGGGCTGGCGCACCACAGGGGCCGTCGGGGACGCATTGACCCAGAGACGGGTGCGCGTCACCGAGACGTCTGAACGGCGACTTCCGGCGTCCTCCCAGAGCAGCGGGATCACGACGGCTCGACCGGCTTCACTGGCTCTCAGGCGGCCACATCACGTGAAGCCCTTACTGCCTGGGCCGGTATCGCAGGGCGACCGCCCCCGACCGGAACTCTTGGCGATCCACGAGCTCCAGCTGGACGCGCTCGCGCAGACCGGCGAGCAAGGTCGGCCCGTGTCCGGCAAGGACCGGCTGCACGACGAACGCGTACTCGTCGATCAGTCCCAGATCTGCCAACGCCAGGGGAAGCGTCACGCCACCCACGAACAGACCCTCGCCTGGCTCCTGCTTGAGCCGCTGAACCGCTTGCCCCACGTCGCCTCGCACCAGCTCCGCATTCCAGTCGACCCCGCTCAGCGTGCTCGACACGACGTGCTTCTTCGTCCGGTTGATGGTCTCGGCGAACGGGATCTGCCACTCATCCATCCAGTCAGGCCACGTGCCCGTGGCCGGCTGCCGCCACGCCGACTCCATCATCTCGTAGGTCACCCGGCCGAACAGCAGGGCATCGGCTCGTTCCAGCTCGGCCGTCCAGTAGCGCATCGACTGCTCGTCGGGGGGTAGCCCCGCCTCGTGATGGCAGCAGCCGTCGAGTGTGACGTTGATCGAGTATCGAAGTGGTCTCATCTCGTTGCTCTCCCTTGAGGCGCGCAGCGCGTCTTCACCGGACCGTACTCAAACTCCCCCGGCCGGGCCACCGACGAGGTTCAGGGGCCGCTTGCTCGGCCGCCAAGATCGGATTCGCCGTGCACAGGGGCCGATGGAGAGTGCCGACAGTCAGGCGCCGGCCTGCGCAAGCTCCTTCGGCTCGGTGACGGGGTCGTCGGAGAGCATCTGACGTCGGGCGATGGTGCGCAGATCCTCGCGGCCCTGCTCGTCGAGCGGCTCTCCGTTGGCGAGCTCCACCTCGACGACCAGCCACTGCCAGAGCTCTCGCACGAAGGCTCGGAACTGCTCGCGACCCCGGTCTGTCAGCTCCACCCGACTGTCCACCGCCTGGAGCAGCCCGCGCATGACGCAGTCGTCGAGCGCCGGTTGGATCAGGGCCATCGGCACCCGGTGGGAGGAGGCGATGTCGTAGGGGTCTGCCGGGCCGTGCACATGGATCTGTTGGATCGCGACCTGGCGCAGGGTCCAGACCTGGACGCCGTCGAGCCCGGACTGGGAGGACAGCAGCAGCCTCTCGGCGGCCTCGGGCAACCGAGTCCGCAGGATCCGCACGACCTGGCCCTCAAGCTGCTCCTGCGCCGAGCGCTGGTCCGGGATCGCGAAGGCCGGTCCGATCTCGGAAGCCCCTGGCTGAGTCAGCCCGCGCATCGCGACCTGCTTGAGGAACAACGCGACCACGAAGGCCAGCACGGCGACGGGGATGGCGGAGGCGAACACGTACTGAAGCGTGTCGGCATAGGCCGCCACGACCGCAGCCTGTTGAGCCGGCGGCAGGCCTTGGACAGCCGCGGGCGAGGTGACCTGTGTCGGGTCCGCGCCGGTGGCAACGACGGCCTTGGCCAGGTTGGGAGCCAGCTGGTTGGCGTACAGCGTGCCGAACGCGGCCGCCCCGAACGAGCTTCCCATGGTCCGGAAGAAGGTGACTCCCGACGTCGCCACCCCCAGGTCGCGGTACTCCACCGTGTTCTGGACGATGATCGTCAACACCTGCATCGACAGACCGATGCCGACACCGAGCACGAGCATCGCGCCGGACGTCTCAAGGGTCGTCGAGTGCTGGTCGAGCCGCGAGAGCAACCACATCCCGACCGCCATCACCACCGAGCCGACGATCGGGAAGACCCGGTAGCGGCCGGTCTTGCTGACCACGTTGCCGGCACCCACCGACGCCACGATGAGCCCGAGCACCATCGGCAGTGTCCGCAGCCCGGACACCGTGGCACTGACGCCTTGGCAGAACTGCAGGTACGTCGGAAGGAACGTCATGCAGCCCAGCAGTGCGAAGCCGACGATGAAGCTGAGAACCGAGCTCACGCTGAACACGTTCCGCCGGAACAGTCTCAGCGGAAGGATCGGCTCGGCCGCTCGGTGTTCGGCCACGACGAAGCAGCCCAGGAACACGACGCCCCCGAGGACCAGCCCGATGATGGTCGGCGATCCCCAACCGTACTCAGACCCGCCCCAGCTCGTCGCAAGGATCAGCGCGGCCGACCCGAGCGAGATGAAGACGATGCCGAAGGTGTCGAAGATCGGGCGCCCGGAGGTCGGCACGGACGGGAGGAACTTGACAGCCAACGGGATGATGACGAGTGCGATCGGGACGTTGACGTAGAAGACCCACTGCCACGACAGGTGGTCGGTGAAGAAGCCTCCGAGCAGAGGCCCGAGCACCGTCGTTCCCCCGAAGACCGCGCCCATCGCGCCCTGGTACTTGCCGCGCTCACGCAACGGGATGATGTCGGCGATCATGGCCGTGGCGGTGATGGTCAGGCCGCCTCCACCGATGCCCTGCAGGGCGCGTGACGCGATGAGCCAGGTCATCGAGTGGGAGAGCCCGGCCAGCATCGAGGCGACGGTGAACAGCACGATGCTGCCGATGAAGATCGACTTCCGGCCGAACAGGTCCCCGAACTTGCCACCGAGGATCGTGGCGATGGTCTGGGTCAGCAGGTACGCCGTCACCACCCAGCTCATGTGCTGCGCACCACCCAGGTCGCCCACGATCGTCGGCAGAGCAGTGGCCACGATCGTCCCGTCGAGCGCCGCCAAGAGCATCCCGCCCATGATCAGCGCGAAGGCGACGTTGCGCTCCGACGAGCCCAGCAGCGGCGGGTCGCCGACCTCGGTCAGATCGTCCTCGGACGCCTCCACCTGGCTCATTTGCTCACACTAGGCCCGAACCACCGGGCCCGCCCCTTCATCGAAGCCACCGTTGCCCCCCCGGGGTTGACCGATGCTCTACAGCCCGAACGTGTGCCACTCGCCTTCGGAAACCACCTCGACACAGTCGCCGATGACCTTGATGGCGGTCTGCTCGTCGATGACATAGGCCGGGCCGCCGATCTCAGCGGCCCACCGCTCCGCGTCCGCAAGGGTGTTCGTCGGAAAAGCGTTCAAGTGAGGGAAGATCGCGAACTCCACGAGCCCCAGAGTGCGATCGTCGCTTGCCGCCGGCCACTTGACGAAGTCCGAACCGATGCGGGGCGCCATGACCATGCTCCCGGCGCTGACTCCGACCCAGGTCGTGTCAGTCAGGGAGGACAGCTGGTCGACCAGGCCGGATTGCCGCAGCCAGTGACACAGGTACGCGGCATCGCCGCCGTCGACGAGCAGAACGTCGGCCTCACGGATCCATTCGACCCATCGCTCCGTGCCGATGGTGGGTAGGGCGGTGAGCTCGAGGACACCCACGGACTTCCACCCCAGCGAGGTCATGGCGTCTCCCGGGTCCCCGCCCGTGACGAATCGGTGCACCGACCGCGGCCCGCACATGGGGTGCCCCCATTGGGCGGTCGGGATGCAGAGCGCGGCAGACTCGGAGATCGGCTTGCCCAACATGCCGACGAGCGCATCGCGAATGCTGGTGTTCGTGACGCCGCCCGAGGTGAGAAGCAGCTTCATCGCTGGGGCTCCTTGGTGTGGCTGGACTTCGGGACAACGGACGGGCCGGCGGAGGCGCCCCGGACGTTGACGGGTGTTGACACCGTACACACAGACCGGCGGTCGGCGGGAACCAGTGCAGGGTGACGCCCGCTCCGCTCACGTCTGCGCGCCGACCGGCTCGGACGCGCGGGCGAGGCTGGCACCCAGCGTGGCGGCATACGTCCCCACCCAGCGGCGGACGTGCTCTTCCTGGTCGGCGACCTCGCTCTCGAGCAGCGCAACGGTGGGCGTGGGCACGTCGGCGCCGAGCTCGACGAGGAGGTCGCGCAGCGCGGTCGCGACGGCGTCGCGGTGAGCGGGGGCGCCGGCGATCGCCACCGGCACCGCCGCGACCCCCGCGAGGTCGCCTTGGCTCAGGTGGTCGAGAAAGAGCTTGAGCAGCCCGCTGTAGGTCGCCTTGTACGTCGGGGTCGCCACGACGAGCAGCCCGGCGCGCCTCACGACACCGAACGGGTCCTCGACGGGAGCCGAGGCCCGCGCCACCTCGGCCCCGAAGGTGACGCCGACCGCCTCGCCCAGCTCGATGACGACGGGCACCCCCAGGCGTATGCCGTCCGGCGCGGCTCGTCCGTCCGCCTCCACCGTCTCGGCGAGCGAACGCACGACGAGGTCCGCCAGGGCTCGCGTGCGCGAGCCGACCCGCGGGTTGCCGACGAGCTCGACGACCTCGACCACCGTGCCAGCGGCCGCAGGCGTCGCCGTCACGCGCTCGCCCTGACGCCGGTCCGCAGGGGCTCGGCCGACGCACCGTGAGCGGCCGACACCCCTGTCCCCCAGTCGGATGCGGGCCGCGCTGGCCCCAGGCCGAGGTGATCCCGGAGGGTGGCACCCTCGGCGTAGTCGCGGCGCAGGACGCCGCGCTCCTGCAGCAGCGGCACCACCCGGTCGGCGAACTCGTCGAGTCCGCCCGGGGTGATGTGCGGGACGAGGATGAAGCCGTCACTGATCTCGGTCGCGACGGCGTGCTCGAGGGCGCGGGCCACGGTCTCCGGTGAGCCGACGAAGGTCTGGCGACCGGTCAGCTCGATGACGACCTCGCGGATGCTGAGCCCCTTGGCCTCGGCCACGGCTCGGTAGCGGGCCGCCTCGGCAGCGGGGTCACCGACCTGCCGGGCGCGGCCGCGGACGATCGAGGACGCGTCGGAGACGATCGGGTCGACGGTCGGCAGCGGGCCGTCGGGGTCGTAGTCGGACAGGTCGCGGTTCCAGACCTGCTCGAGCAGGAGGATCGCCGTCTGCGGGCTCACCTGCTGGCGCCGCACCTCGGCCGCCCGGTCGACCGCCTCGGCGTCGGTGTCACCGAGCACGAACGTGGCAGCCGGGAGGATCTTGAGGTCGTCCGGCCGCCGGCCGTAGCGCTCGAGCCGGCCCTTGACGTCGAGGTAGAACTCGCGCGCGCCGTCCCCGGTGGAGTGGCGGCTGAAGATGGCGTCCGCACTGCGCGCTGCGAGCTCGCGGCCGTCGCTCGAGTCGCCGGCCTGCAGGACGACGGGATGGACCTGTGGGCTCCGGGGCACGGTGAAGCGGCCTGCGACGTCGAAGTGCTTGCCGCGGTGCTCGAAGGTCCCCGCGGAGGCATCGGACAGGAAGTCGGCCCCGTCCGCCCGCACCGCGTCGACCGGCCAGGAGTCCCACAGCTCGCGGGCCGTCGCGATGAACTCCTCGGCGCGCTCGTAACGCTCGGCGTGCGGGAGGAACCCTCCACGCCGGAAGTTCTCACCCGTGAAGGCGTCGGAGCTCGTCACGACGTTCCACGCGGCGCGTCCTCCGGACAGGTGATCGAGGGTCGCGAACTGGCGCGCGACCTCGTAGGGCTCGTTGAACGTCGTGTTGATCGTGCCGGCGAGACCGAGGTGCTGCGTCACCGCAGCCAGGGCGGCGAGGACGGTGAACGTGTCGGGCCGGCCGACGACGTCGAGGTCGTGGATCCGACCTCGTTGCTCTCGCAGCCGCAGCCCCTCCGCGAGGAAGAGGAAGTCGAACCGGCCGCGCTCGGCCGTCTGCGCGAAGTGGGTGAACGACGACAGGTCGATGTGGCTGCCCGAGGCCGGGTCGCTCCACACCGTCGTGTTGTTGACCCCCGGGAAGTGGGCGCCGAGGATGACCTGCTTGCGGTGCTGCGTCATGGGAGCTCCCTTCTCACGCCGACGCGGCGGCGTAGCGGTTCACGGCGACGGGCAGGCCGAGGCGCTCGCGCAGCGTGCCGGGGTCGTATGCCGTCCGGAAGGCCCCAGCGCGCTGGAGCGCGGGCACGAGCTCGTCCACGACCGCGGTGAGATCGTCCACGACGACGGCCGGACGCAGCCGGAAGCCGTCGTAGCCGACGTCGTGCCAACGGAGCAGGAGCGACGCGAGGTCGGCAGCGGTGCCCGTGAAGACGTGGGCATCGGACGTCAAGGGCGACCCCGCGGCCTCGTCGAGCCGCCGTCGCCGGGTCCGGGCTGCGTCTGTCGTGCTCCCCAGGACCACGACGAGGTCGGCGAAGACCGTGAGGGGACGGGCGTTGCGCCCGACCCGCGCCTCTGCCCCTCGGACCTCGCCGAGGATGCTCGCGGCCTGCTCGTCGTCGTGCGGCGTCACGAAGACGACGTCCGCCGACCGGGCCGCCAGCTCGTACGGGATCGTCTGGTGCGCCAGGGCGGTGACGACGGGCTGCCCCTGTGGTGGTCGCGGCGTGATCGACGGGCCTCGGACGCTGAAGTGCCGGCCCTCGAAGTCGACATGGTGCAGCCGGTCCCGGTCGACGAACCGCCCGGTCGTGACGTCGCGGATCTCGGCGTCGTCCTCCCAGCTGTCCCAGAGCCGCCGGACGACCTCGACGTGGTCGGCAGCCTCGTCGAAGCGCTCGCGCACGGCAGCGCGGCCCTCGGGACTGGAGGCGAGGTCCCGTCGGATCGGGGGGAGGGTGCGACGACCGACGTTGCCGGTCTCGCCGCGTGTGCCACCCACCTGCACCCGCCAGCCAGCACGACCGTGGCTCACGTGGTCGAGGGTGGCGACGGCCTTGGAGACGTGGAACGGCTCGGTGTGGGTCGTCGTGACGGTCGGGACGAGGCCGACGTGCCGCGTCAGGGGCGCGACCGTGGCTGCGACGAGGAGGGCGTCGAGCCGCCCGCGCACCTGGTCGGTGCGCGTGTCGACGTCGTCGGAGAAGGGGTCCGCCGACTGGAGATCGAGACTGTCCTCGATCGTCACGAAGTCGAGCAGGCCGCGTTCGGCCGTGGTGGTGAGGTCGGCCCAGTAGCGGGCGGTGAGGAGGTCGTCCGGCCGCGCACCAGGCTCGCGCCACGCTGCCGGGTGCCATCCCGCACCGTCGAGGGCGACGGCGAGGTGGATCGGCGTGGCGTTCGGAGTGAGGCCAGTCACCAGTCGACTCCCTTCTGCTGCAGCTCGATCGGCCGGAGGTTCGTGCCGGTGAGCGCGTACGTGGTCATCTCGGTGAGGCGCGGGGAGTACACGTGCAGGCTCACCGCCGGGTCCGGGCCCTCGTTGCTCACGTGGTGCACGTAGCGACGTCCGAACGTGCGCTGCTGGCCGGGCCGCAGCCGGCCGACGTCCTCACCGACCTGCGGGGTCCGGTCGGGACCGTCCAGATCGGCGACGCGCTCGCTCAGCTGTCCCTGCAGGACGACGAACGAGCCGGCGCTCTGCCCGTGGTCGTGCCACTCCGTCGCTTGGCCGGGGAGCCAGGTGAGCAGCCAGGCCTCGTGGTCGGGCTCGGCGGCGATCCGGGCGTAGTAGCGGCTGATGGGGTCGAAGTCGACGAGGCCGGCCCAGAGGGCACGGTCGCCCGCGAGGCGCCGAGCCGTCTCCGCGAGGTTGACGGCGGTCCGTGGTGCGAACGTCGATGGCGTCCCGGCGCCGGGCGCAGAGAGCGTGGTGAGGGCGGTGGTCCGGTCGGGGCGGGTGCGCAGAGGCATGGCAAGGCTCCTGAAGGTGTGCGGGTGGGTCGAGACGGACTACGGGGACGCCGCGCGCCACAGCAGGACCCAGTGGGGCTGCCGACACTGCGCATGCGGTCGTCTGGTCGTCAGTCCCGACAGAGGGCGCTGCTCACCCGGGAGAGGTCGACGTGCCGGCGGCGGTGAGCCCACAGGGCGTGGCCGCGGGATCGCCGTTCGGTGGTGTGCGTCATGGGAACCCTTGTGTCCGTGGGGCCCTCGTCGAGCCCGCGCTTGCGTCGACCGAGGGGTCGACGCCTGGTCCTCACCCGGGGCACCCCACCGCGGAGGAGGGTTGCCGCCCAGCAAGCCGGGGCTTGTCGCTGGGACTCATGACCTGCAGAGAAGATAACATACCTATTTGGTAGGGATAGTGGGCGACCACTCCCTGAGATGCCACCGAGGCCACGGACCGTCGGGTTCCTCGTCGTGACGGTGCTGCCCGCTGGTGACGTCAAGCACACCGCGTCAGCACTGGTCGACCCGGTGCTCGTCATCGTCGTGTCACTCATGGTGCTCCCGGCCCCCGTCGGCTTCGTCCGGACCATGCTGCGCGAGCTGCTCGAGATGAGGCCTCCCCCCGAGATCGAGCACCCGGCCCGTCAGGCCGTCACCGAGCGGCTGCGCCACCTGAGTGTGGCCACCTGGATCAACGTCGAGCTCTCCTGCGACCCCGCCTGGCAGCAGGGCTGACGGGGTCAGCAGATCGGTGCCGATCACCCACGGAGGGGGAATCGGCACGCCCGCTCCCCCGGCACGATCGGGAGACGACCAGCCCGCCACCACGAGGAAGATGAGGCCGCTGTGAACCCGGTGCTCGCGTTCGTCATCGTCATGCTCGTCTGGACCGTGAGCGACCTCGTCGCGAAGAAGACGAGGTCGCTGCTGTCCTCGCTCTTCGTCGCCTCGATCATCTTCTTCGTCGGCTTCCTCACCGACGTCTTCCCCGAGGACCTCCTCGCGAGCTCGAGCCTGCTCGCGCTCGCCGGCGTCGTCGTCGGCTTCGTCATCGTCCACCTCGGCACCATGATCAGCCTCGACGACTTCAAGAAGCAGTGGAAGACGCTGCTCGTCGGCATCGCCACTGTCATCGGCATCGGACTTGCCCTGCTGCTGGCCGGATTCATCTTCGGGCCTCGGATCACGGGCTCCGCGGCCGACGGCTATGCGCAGGCTCTCGACTTCGTGGTCGCCGGCACCGGCGCCTTGAGCGGGGGCACCATCTCGGTCCTCATCGTCCAGGAGGCGGCCCTCGGCGTCGGCCTGACGAGCATCGCCGTCTTCCCCGTCCTCATCGCCGCGCTCCAGGGGCTCATCGGCTTCCCGCTCACCTCGATCATCCTGCGCCGCGAGGCCGCCCGGCTAAAGGAGGAGTACCGAGCGGGCACGCTGGCGCCGGTGGTGGCCGCGGGGGCCGCCGCCGCCAGCGGCGGGGGCGATGGCGGCGGCAGCAAGGGCGACGCCGGCAGCAGCGGGGGCGGCGCCACGCCGCCCGCCGAGCCCGTGCCGGAGACGAAGCTGCCCGGCGCCCTCCGCACGACGGCCGGCACCCTCTTCATCGTCGGGGTCGTCGTGCTCATCAGTCTGGGCATCAACAACGTCACCGACGGCATCCTCAACACGTTCGTCGTGGCCCTGCTCTTCGGCATCGGCCTGCGCACGACGGGGATCTTCAAGCCGTCGGTCCTGTCGGGCATCGACGCCTTCGGTCTCATGATGATCGCCATCATGATCCTCGTCTTCGGACCCCTGGCGACGGTGAAGCCCAGCGACGTGTCAGCGCTGGCCGTGCCGCTGCTCATCGCCTTCGCCTTCGGGATCGTCGGGATCGCGAGCTTCTCGGCTCTCGTCGGCAAGCTGCTCGGCTACAGCGTGTCGATGTCCGTGGCGATCGGGCTCACCTCGCTCTACGGCTTCCCCGGCACGATGATCCTGTCCCAGGAGGCCGCCAAGGGAGCCGGAGAGACCCCCGAGGAGGTGGCCGCGATCGAGAACGAGATCCTGCCCAAGATGATCGTCGCCGGCTTCTCGACCGTGACGATCACGTCGGTCATCGTCACGAGCATCATCGCCGGCCGGATCGGTGGCGGCTGAGCCGTCGCGTTCCTGCTCCGGTCCCGGTCAGGGGGCCATCGCGGCATACCCGGTGGCGTCGTGGATCGCCAGCCCGGCGTACGTCGCAGAGGCGCTCGCGCCGGAGTTCACCTGGGCCAGCTGGGCCTCCATGGCGGTGCGGGTCCAGCCGTAGAACGTCTGCTTCGTGTCGACGGCCGTCGCGCCGAGATAGTTCGTCTCCTGGCCGAGGCGCACGGGCTTGCCGAGCGCGGCGCCGGCGGCGAGCGCGGGGGTCGCGATGTCGAGCGTCCCGTCCGTGCCGGCCGCGGTGTTGCGGTAGGACATCACCGTGACGCCGGCCGTGCGCTTCATGATCTCCCGGTCGAGGGTCGAGGCCGCCCCCGTGGAGGCGACGGCGTGGATCGTGTTGAACCAGAAGGGGATGTCGGCCTCGATGGGGTAGGTGCCGGCATTGGCCTTGAGCTTGTCGAGCAGCGTGAGGTACTTGCTGACGACGGTGGCCTGGTCGGTCCCCCAGGCGGAGGTCGAGTAGGGCTCGACGTCGACGTGGATGCCCGTGAAGAGGCCCGAGCTCTTGGCCGGCTTGAGCCAGTAGGTGATGACCCACGTCGGGTTGTCGACCCAGCCGGGGTCGCCCCCGAGCGCGTCCACCCGGATGCCGGCAGCGCGGGCCCGGTCGCTCAGCGCCTTGATGTTCGGCAGCTGGCTCGAGGTGGTGAGGTTCGGCGGGACGGCGACGAAGAGCTGGTCGATGCCGGCGCTCACGGCGAGGTCGACGGTGGCCGCAGGGGTGCTCGTGTCCCACACCCACATGGCCCGAGTGTCCTGGGCCGCGGACGCGACGGCGGTCACCGTCCCGGCCTGGGGCGCTGCCGCGGCGACGGGAGCCATGGCGACCAGCGCGGCAGCCGAGCCCGCCAGTGCGAGAGCCGCGGCGACGAGGCGGGTGGCGCGGGCACGAGGGGTGCTGAACATGTGAGAGCTCCGGGACGAAGGGCGGGGACCAGCCCTCCGAATTGTCCGGATTGCTCAAGACTCGCGCAGGCGTTTCGCAAGATTGCCGCAAGTTTCGCAAAACACCCTCTTGCCCCCACGCCGAACCCCCCGAACCGTCAGGCAGGGTCAGCCTGGGCGCGCTCGACGAGGATCGCCAGACGCCGGAGCGCCTCCCGGTTGCGGCGGTCGAGCAGCACGTCACGGACCGGCTTCGGGACGAGCAGCGCGGGCCCCTTCGTCGCGTCCTCCTCCATCGTCACCTCGGTGTCGGCCCCGCTCGCGCGGCAGGTGATCCGCACGACGCCCTCACCGGACGGCCACGCACGCACCGTCAGCTCGAGCAGGTCTGGCCGCTCGCAGCGCCGCACCGTCGTCGTGTCGTCGATGAGGAGCGGCCAGGCGCCGACGGAGTGGTGGATGTGCGTCTCCGGTGCCGGCCAGCCGGGAGTCACGTCGCGCACGCGGGAGGCGCCGACGACCCACTGGCTGTAGCTCCACCCGTCGGCGAGGACGTCGAAGACCGCCTCCGGTGTGCCGTGGACGGTCCGTGTCGTGGTGCTCATGTGCGCCTCCAGGGCAGTTGGATCTTGTGGTGCCACAGGGCGGCCCGTGCGGCATTCGCGCCACACGCACCGTGGACGCCGCCGCCCGGGTGGGCCGAGGCGGACGCGAGGTAGAGGCCCTTGACCGGTGTCTCGGCACGTCCGGAGCCGGCGACGGGCCGGAAGACGAGCTGCTGCTGGAGTCCCGCAGTGCCGCCGTTGATGGCTCCCCCGACGAGGTTGGCGTCGCGGGCCTCGAGCTCGCGCGGGCCGAGGACCCGTCTCGCCGTGATGCGGTCACGGAACCCGGGTGCCCGGTCCTCGATGCGCTGCTCGATGCGTTCGGCCATCGCCTCGAGGTCGCCCTCGTCCCACGTGCCGCGCACCTCGCGGACCCTCGGCCGGCCGGCTGCCGCGTCACCCCGAACCCGTTGGGGCACATGGGTGTACGCCCAGAGAGCCTCTCCGCCGGTCGGCACTCTCGAGGCGTCGGCGACGCCCATCTGGCCGACGAGGAGGAAGGGCTTGTCGGGCACGAGGCCGGCAGCCACCTGTCCCCCGGTCAGCGTCATCTCATCCATCGAGTCCGCGACGTGGACCGTGCCGGGAGCCGCAGCAGGTGCGCCCTGCCACGGGACCGGTCCGTCGAGCGCCCAGTCGACCTTGACGGTGGAGGGGTCCCACTCGAATCGCGCCATCCGGTGGCGCAGTCGTGACGGCAGGACACCCCACGGCACGAGCCCCCCGTAGAGGGCGGGCGCCGACACGTCGGCGAGGACGGCGCGGCGTACGTGGATCTCGCGCGACGCGGTCCGCACCGCGACCGCGCGACCGCCCTGAACGCGTACGCCCTCGGCTCGCTCGCCGAGGCAGAGCTCGCCTCCCTGCGACTCGAGCCGACCCACCATGGCCGCCGCCAGGCGGCCGGCCCCGCCGCGTGGGACGGGGAAGCCGACGGACTGGCCCAGCAGCGCGAGGAGCAGGCCCATGGCCGCCGAACCCGGCGACTCGAGACCGATGTCGGCGTGTCCGGCGTTGCCTGCCACGAGCATCCGTGCCGCCTCCCCGCGGAAGAGCCGCTCGGTCAGGCTGCGGGCCGGCATCGTCATCTCGCGCAGCAGCTCCAGGCCGCCCGGTCGGAGCACCTGACGGGCCAGACCCGCGCCGCCGCGCACGGGTGGGAAGGGGCTGAGGAGTCCACGCAGCACGTCGTCGCCGACGCGGTCCCACGTCTCGCAGAGGGCCAGCCACGCCTCGCCGTCGCCGGGTGCGTCCTCGTCGAGCGCCGAGGCGGTGGCCGCCCGGTCCCGGTGCAGGACCCCCCACCGGCCGTCACCGAAGGAGTGGCCGAGGACGGAGGGGGCGTGCGACCACTCGAGCCCGTGCTCCTCGAGACGGAGCCCGCGGATCGTCGGCGACGCAGCGGCCAGGGGGTAGAAGGAGCTGAAGGTGTCGTGCACGTGCCCGGCCGCGACGGCGTCGTCGCTGGACACCGCTCCCCCCGGCCGGTCCTGCTCCTCGAGCACGACGACCGACCATCCGGCGTCGACGAGGAGGTTGGCCGCCACGAGCCCGTTGGGTCCACTGCCGATGACCACTGCATCCGTCGTCGTCACGCTGCCCCTTCGTCCGCCTCCTGCTCGTCGTACCCCGTGCAGGGCCCGACGAACCCGAGTCGGGCCCGGACCGGCGCACCACCGGCCCAACCGGACGAGGTCACGGGGCCACGTCGGCCACCCTCACGGCGCCGTCGGGCTTGCGAGCGGCAGCATCGCCCGTCCGGACTCGGGGACAGCCGGCTGACGCCGAACCACGCGGAAGCCGATGTGGCTCATGCCGGTGTCGACCATCTGCGGCCGCCGTGCCGCCGGGCGGTAGCGCAGACAGTAGGAGTCGGCGCAGAGGAACGAGCCGCCCTTGATCACCTTGCGTGGGATGCGGAACTGCGGCTGCCTCGCGTCGAAGCTCGCCTCGACGTCGGGCCCGCGCGGGTTGCGAGGCACGCAGCACGGCTTCGGGTCCGGCTCACCGGCGTGCCCCGTCGCGTACCAGTCAGACGTCCACTCCCACACGTTGCCAGCCAGGTCGTAGAGGCCGTATGCGTTGGGCGCGAAGGAGCCCACCGGTCGGGTCGTGCCGTAGCCCGGTTCAGCGCGCCAAGGGAAGTCCCCGTGCCAGTAGTTGGCCAGGGCCTCCCCTGCCGGCTCGGGCTGGTCCCCCCACACGAAACGCGCGCCGTCCAGACCGCCGCGGGCCGCGGCCTCCCACTCGGCCTCGGTGGGCAGCGCCGAACTGGCCCACGCGGCATACGCCTCCGCGTCCTCGTGGGCGACGTGGACCACCGGATGGTCCTCGAGTCCGTCGAGACCTGAGTGGGGCCCGTCGGGCCGCCGCCAGCAGGCGCCCGGGGTCCAGGTCCACCAGAGGTTGATGTGCCGCAGGTCCACCGGGCCCGGGGTGCCGGTGAAGACCATCGACCCGGCCCGCAGGTTGTCCGGCGGTGCGCCCGGGAAGTCGGCCGGGTCCAGCGGTCGTTCGGCGACGGTGACGTAGCCCGTCGCGTCGACGAACGCGGCGAACGACGCGTTGGTCACCTGGGTCGGCGAGATCCAGAAACCGTCGACGGTGACCGGGTGGGACGGCGCCTCCTCGGCGTAGTGCTCGTCTGAGCCCATGGCATACGTCTGGGACGGGACCCAGGACAGCCCGATCTCCACATCCACCGTCACGGGCCGGCTCCCGCGAAGACCTCGGCCCAGTCGTCCTTCATGCTGATCACGGTCCAATCCTGCTGCCTGGCCGTCTCGAGCGCCTGCTCGGCGCCTGCGACGTAGTCGAACTCCCGCTCGTCGTCGTCGTGCAGCAGGAGCAGCCGGAGCGTTGACGTCTCGGCCGTGCCGCCGAACGCCAGCATCGGGAGATCACCGTTCGAGTTGCCGACCGACAGGATCGGGCGACGACCGATGCGGCTCCAGATGCGCACCGGCTTCTCGGGGCCGTCGTCGAAGAAGTCCATCGCGGCCTTGTAGACGAGACTCGTCGTCGGGCCCTCGGGGACGTAGGTGAGCCCGAGGGCACTGCCGATGACACGTTCCGGCGGCACGCCGTAGAGGTCGCCCGCGACGGGGCGCATGAAGTCCCGGTCACCGCCGGAGGCGATGTAGGTCGTGAACCCGTGCTCCTCGAGGTGCTCGAGAAGCTCCACCATCGGCTGGTAGGCGCAGCCGCGGTAGGGCAGCCCGAGGGTCGGGTGGCTGGCCCGGTCGAAGAAGGACAGCACCCGCGCGTCGTACTCCTCGACGGTGACCGCGTCGAAGGCCCGCGTCACCGCACCCATGAGCAGGTGCAGGTCCCCGTCGTCACCGTGGTAGTGCTTGACCATCGCCGCGCCGAGCCAGTGCACGTCCTTCTCCCAGGCGGCCTTGAAGGGTTGCTCGTCACGCAGTGACGGGTCCTCCTCGGCCAGCTCGCCCAGTCGCTGGATCGTGAAGTCGAGCTGGATCGGCATCGGCTTCTCGCACCACAGGGTGCCGTCGTTGTCGAAGACGGCGACGCGGGCTGCGGGCTCGACGAAGTCCGGACCGCCCTCCTGCGTGACACGGTCGACGAACGCGGTGATCGCCGTCCGGGCGCCCCCGTCACGCCAGCTCCGAAGAGGCATGTCCACTCCCGACGTTCCCGGCGGCTCAGCTGCTGCCGAGGAAGGCGTGCAGCTTCTTGACGGCGTGGTCGATCGTGAACGACGCCGGCTCGTGCCGCGGCGGGAACTCCTTGAACGTCTCGAGAAAGACCGTCGCGATGGCCGTGCCGTAGGCGGCGATGAAGTCGTGGTCGAGGAACCAGTCGTAGTAGGTGTTGGACGTCTGGTCGGCCCGCTCGAACGGGTCGGTGCGCAGGTTGAACAGCTTCGGGATGCGCAGCTCGGTGAACGGCTCGAACCAGATGCCGAGCGTTCCCGTCTTGCGCTGCTCCATGAAGACGATCTTCCAGTTGTCGAAGCGGATGCCGAGCACGTCGGCGTCGTCGGAGAAGTAGATCATCCCCTGGCGTGGGCTCCTGTCGACCTCGCCCGTGAGGTAGGGCAACAGGTTGTAACCGTCGATGTGCACCTTGAACGTCGTCCCGCCGAGGTCGTGCCCCTGCTTGAGCTTCTCGACGATCTCGGGCTCACCCGCGGCGGCGGCGAACGTCGGCAGCCAGTCGTGGTGCTGGATGATCTCGTTGGAGACCACGCCCGCCGGGATGTGCCCGGGCCACCGGATCAGCTCGGGCACCCGGAAGGCACCTTCCCAGTTCGTGTCCTTCTCGCTGCGGAAGGGGGTCGTGGCTCCGTCGGGCCAGGTGTTGCCGTGCGGGCCGTTGTCGGTGCTGTAGATGACGATCGTGTCGTCGGCGATGCCGAGCTCGTCGAGCAGGTCGAGCAGCTGGCCGACGTTGCGGTCGTGGTCGATCATCGTGTCGTGGTACGGCGACTGCCAGCGCCCCGCCTGACCGATGCTCTCCGGCTTGGTGTGGGTGCGCAGGTGCATGTGGGTGAAGTTCATCCAGACGAAGAAGGGCGTCTCGGCCTCGTGCTGGCGCCGGATGAAGTCGATGCAGGCGTCCGCCGTCTCGTCGTCGATCGTCTCCATCCGCTTCTTCGTCAGTCGGCCGGTGTCCTCGATCTGCTGCTTGCCGTGCGGACCGAACTTCGGGTCGACCTCGCCGGTGTCCTCGTCCGTGGCCGATGAGCGGATGACGCCTCGCGGGAGCTGGAGGTTGTAGAGCCGGGGGAAGTCCTCCTCCTTCGGGAAGTCGGGCAGCTCCGGCTCCTCCTCCGCGTTGAGGTGGTAGAGGTTGCCGAAGAACTCGTCGAAGCCGTGGGCGGTCGGGAGGTACTTGTTGAGGTCCCCGAGGTGGTTCTTGCCGAACTGACCCGTGGCGTAGCCCATCGGCTTGAGGACCTCGGCGATCGTGACGTCCTCCGCCGCGAGGCCGACTTCGACGCCCGGGACGCCGACCTTGCTCATGCCCGTGCGGTAGACGCTCTGCCCGGTGATGAAGGCCGCCCGCCCGGCGGTGCAGGACTGCTCGCCGTAGGAGTCGGTGAAGCGCATTCCCTCGTCGGCGAGCCGGTCGATGTTGGGGGTCCGGTAGCCCATCAGCCCGTCGCTGTAGCAGCTGAGGTTGGTGATCCCGATGTCATCACCCCAGATGACGAGGATGTTCGGCTTCGAGTCGGGCATGGCGGCACTCCTTCGGCTGATGGATGACCTGTGACCACGATCCGGTGGCGTCGCACCCGCCACCTCACCCGACCGGGATGAGGCGCCCTCGTCGACGCGGCGGACCGATCACGCGTTGAGCAGGCGAGCCTTCTGGACGGCGAACTCCTCCGCCGTCAGCACGCCGTCGTCCCGCAGCTGCCCGAGCTCGCGGAGCTGGTCGATGAGGCTCGGCGCGCCGGTGGTCGGCGACACGGGAGGTGGCGGCGTCGCGGCGGCCATCGCCTGTGCCTCGTAGGCGCCGGCCTCCTGCTCCTGCTGGCCCATCCGGGCCCGGCGGCGCATCAGTGCGGTCTCCATCGTCTCGACGGGGACGAAGCCCTCGTCGACGACGACGCCGCCGGTCTCGGCGAGAGCCGAGACGAACCGCTCGGCCCACGTGTTCTCCCAGACGAGGAGCGCACCGGCGGTGTCCGGCTCGAGGAGGTCGGCCACCTGGTCGAGGTCCGCGTCGCTGACGAGGCCACCGAACTCGCCCTCGACATCGTCGTACGCGTCTGCGTCGACCGGGAGCGCATCCACCTCCAGGATCGACACCGCGCCGTCGGCGGCGCGACTGACAAAGACGAGGTCGAGCAGTCGCACCGCCCCGGCGTCGACGAGCACGGCGAGCTCCTGCGCCAGGCGGCCGTGGAAGTCTGGTTGGTCGAACGCGACCATCACATAGTGGATCGGTCCCATGTTGTCCTCGTTCTCGTGTGACGACCCGCGAGCGGGTCTCAGGGCCAAGGGAACTCGCCGTCGGCCGTTCTTCGCCGGATGTCCACCAGCTCGAGGCCCAGCGAGGCGATGCGCTCGATGACGCCGTGCAGACCTGCTTGGTCCAGCTCGCCCGCCAGCACGGTCGATCCGGGCTCCACCGTGATCTCGAGGTCGGCAAAGGCCTCGCGTGCTGCCGGCCCGATGGTGCCGGCCACGCGCACCTCGTAGTCCTTGGACAGACCCACGGCTCGACCTCCTCCACGTCGCGCACCTGTCAGCGTGGACCAGCGCAGCCCCGACCGGCTCACCCTTGCGGCATGAGCCGCCGGTTCCGCGGCCACTGCGGGAGGTCTCTCGACGGGCCGAACGGCGCTCGCGTGGCCTACGCTGCTGACAGGCAACCGGTCGTGCCACCGGCTGCGCCGTGTCCACCAACACAGGGTCGGGAGTGGTGGGTTGTACTCGAAGTTTCGGGCGCGCAGGTTCGTCGTGCCGCCCCTCCCCTCCCGACACGTGCCACGACCACGCCTCGTCTCGGCCCTGGACTCCGCCCTCGAGCGACCGCTGACAGTGGTCGCCGCCGGAGCGGCGTCCGGCAAGACGGTGCTGCTCAGCGAATGGGTCCGACATCGTGGGGAACGCACGGCCTGGGTGTCGCTCGAACGCGACGACAACACCCCTGCGGCCTTCTGGGCGCTCGTCGGTGAGTCGCTCGAGGAGGTCGGTCTCGCCGGGCAACCGGGCTCGGCCGGCGTGCAGAGACCGCCGGCGGACGAGGTGCGCGAGCTGCTCGCTGCCACCGTGTCGGACCGCGAGCCGCTGTACCTCGTGCTCGACGACGCCCACGTCCTCGCCGACCTGGGCCTGATCGGCCAGCTCGACGCGCTCGTCCGCCACCCGCTTCCCGGGCTCCACATCCTCATGGCCGCACGCAGCGACCCCATCCTGCCGCTCCACCGGTACCGGATGGACGGACGACTGTCCGAGCTGCGCGCCCTCGACCTGGCCATGACCGTCAGCGAGGTGGACGACCTGCTGCGGACGCACGCCCTCGACATCGCCCCGTCCGCCCGAACGCTCCTGGTCGAGCGCACCGAGGGCTGGGTGGCGGCACTGCGCCTCTCGATGGTCCGCATGGAGGCCGCCGAGGAGCCGGAGGCCTTCGTGACGGCGTTCGCCATGGACCGCGGCAGCATCGGCGAGTTCCTCCTCGAGGAGGTGCTCGCCACGCTCGACGCCCGGTCCCGACGCCTCCTCATCCGCACGAGTGCGTGCGAGGTGATCTGTGGCTCCCTGGCCGACGCCGTCTGTGCCGAGGCGGGCAGCGCCCTGGTCCTCGAGCGGCTCGCGCAGTCCAACTCGTTCGTGTCCCCGCTGCCCGACGAGGTGGGCTGGTACCGGTACCACCCCCTCATGCGCGAGGTCCTCGTCCATCTCCTGTCCAGCGAGACCCTCGATGCGCGGCGACTGGTGGACGCCCGAGCCGCACGATGGCACGACGGGGAGGGCAACGTCATCGAGGCCCTGCACCACGCGCTCCGGGCACACGACTGGTCGCTCGCGGCCGACCTCCTGCGTCGCGGGGCCTTTGCGCGGCTGTTCCTCGGCGACGGCGAACGTTCCATCGGCGACGTCCACGGCCTCCTCCGCGCCCCGTGGTCTCAGCCGGTGGACGACGGCCCTGCCGGCTCCTCGAAGGCCGCGGCCCGGGCTGCCGTCGCCGCCGCCACCGGCGACGTGGCTTCACTGAGGGCCATGCTCGGGCCCTGGCATCCGGCGGAGGTGACCAGCGACACCGACCTGTTGGCCGACTTCGCCAGACTCGTCCTCGCCACGTGCGACGGGGACGTCGACACCGCCGACGTGGTGGCCGGACGGATGCTGGCGACGGACCCGGACGGGCCCTTCGGAGTCTTCGCCCGGAGCCGGATCGGAGCGTCGGCCGTCTGGCGAGGGCACGAGGACGCCGCCGTCGAGCACCTGACAGCCGCCCTCGTGGACGCTCGACGTCTCGGCATGACGCCCCTCGCCCTGGAGTGCACGGGGCTGCTCGGGATCCAGCACTGCTCGCTGGGTCGCGTGGCCAGGGCCGAGGACCACGTGGCATACGGCGACCGGCTGCTTCGGGAACACCCACGACTGACCGGTCGGCACACGGCGGCGCACTTCGTCGCCGCCGCCGAGGTCGCCGTCACACGCGGTCGGATCGACGAGTTCGACGTGGCGACGGACCGCGCCACGCGGGCGCTCGACCCCGAGGCCGACCCCGCGCTGTGGGGCACCGTGACGCTCCTGCGCGCCAAGGCGCTCCAGGCGGCCGGTCGCTACGGACCGGCGCGGTCGCTCCTCGTCGGAGACCGGTCCCTGTCGTCACCCGGCGCCTTCAACCTCGTGGCCGTCGCCCAGGCCATGGCGGCGGAGCTGGCCAGCCTGTCCGGGCGGCCGGAACGACCCTCGGACCCGGCCGCCACGGACCCCAACGAGCACCTGTCGAACCTCTTCGAGATCGCCCGAGCGCGGGCGGAGCTGGCCGACGGGGACCTCCGCAGCGCCGAACGCCTCGTGCGTCGGGTCATCACCGCCAGCGCGCCGGCACCCGCGCTGCCGGCGCTCGTCGAGGCCGTGCTCGTCGGCTCCGAGGTGGCCCTGGCGGCCGGCGACGAGAGGCGCGCCGTCGAACAGGCGGTGTACGCCATCGACCTCGGCCGGAGCGCGGACGTCGTGCTGCCCTTCGTCGAGGCTGCTCCCCGGCTCTTCTCCCTCATCACCCGCCACGACACGCTCGCGGAGCGGTGGCCGGTCCCGCTGCACGACAGGGCCGCCGAACACCCGACGCCCCGGACCGGCCTTCCCGAGTCGCTCACCGATCGTGAGCTGTCGGTCCTGCGCTGGCTCACGACCATGATGTCGGTGGCCGAGATCGCCGACGAGCTGTGCGTCTCCACGAACACCGTCAAGACGCACGTCGCGGCCGTCTACCGCAAGCTCGGTGTCGCGCGACGACGTGACGCCGTGGCGAGGGGGCGCGAGCTCCGGTTGCTGTGAGGCGCGCCTCGGACCGATCCGCGACGCGGGCGGGTACGTATGGTTTCCGAGGCGCGCAGCGCAGTTCGGCGCTCGCCCAGAGCGCGGAGCAGGAGGCCCCCGAGGTGAAGCCGGTGCGATACGTCATCACGGTCGAAGGTCGTCTCGGAACGGCGGCACGGGCCGCCTTCGGAGGGATGACCATCACGGCGACCGAGGGCAGCCGGACCTCCCTCGAGGGCGAGCTGGACCAGTCGGCGCTCTTCGGCATCCTGCTGAAGGTGCAGTCGCTCGCCCTCGAGCTCGTCGGCGTCCGTCGCGTCGACCGGGAGGGTGCCTCCACCCTGGCCGTGGTCTGACGAACGTCCCGTTCCGCGCAGCCCCTCGCCGACCTGGCGATCTCATGCCGACCGGGTGACGACGGTGGACACCCGCCCGACCGACGATGAGGCATCGCCTAGCACGGGAGGACGCATGACCACCTCGCCCATCACCGCTCCGACCCACCCGCACGGCTGGAGGTACGGCACCGTGCTCTTCGCCGGAACGGTGCTGCTCATCTCCGGCATCCTGGAGTTCCTCCGGGGCCTGTCGGCACTCTTCGACAACACGCTCTACGTCAGCACACCCAAGTACATCTTCGCCTTCGACACGACGGCATGGGGTTGGATCCACCTCGTCTGGGGCATCGTCCTGGTCGTCGTGGGCGGACTCATCCTCGCAGAGCGCCCCATCGGCCGGATCCTCGGCCTGGTCCCCGTGTCCCTCGCCATGGTGCTCAACTTCGCCTCAATACCGCTCTACCCGTTCTGGTCCATCGTGCTGCTGGCCCTCAACGCCATCGTCCTCTGGGCGCTCTGCACCGCCGGTTTCGCCGACGACGTCACCTACTGACGTCGGCCGCGCCCCTCGGGCACACGTCGATCGGTCATCGCGGCCTGAGTGCCTCGAGCGCTGCACGGTTGGTGCCGAACGCCGACGTCCCCTCGTCGAGGCCGAAGTGGTGCAGCCGGTCGGCCACGGCCGGGCGGAGCCGGCTGTAGTGCACGCGCGTGCCTCGACCCTCGAGCCACGACTTCAGCTGCTCGAGCCCCTCGGCCCCGGTGACGTCGATGTCGGTGACGCCCTCCATGTCGAGCACCACGTGGCGCACGACCGGTGACGGCTCCGCACCCGACACCTCCCCGGAGGGTCTCGACGCCCCCGAGCCCGCGGACTCCGCCTCTTCCACGACGGCATGCACGCGGTCGCGCAGAAGGCCGACGTTCGCGAAGAAGATCGGGGCGGAGAAGCGCAGCACGATGACTCCGGGCTCGCTCTCCGTGGCGTCGCCGAGGACGGGAAGGGCTTGATCCGGGTCGCCCGTGGTGCCGAGCACCTCCACTGCCGGGTTGGCCGCGCGTCGGGTGAGGTTCACGAGCGCGAGCACGAAGGCGATGAGGATTCCGGGGATCGGGCCGAGGAGGAGGGCTCCGAGGAAGCAGGCAGCCGCCACCCCGAACTCGAACCGGTCCTTCGTCCAGAGGCTGCGCAGCTCGCCGATCCCGAGGAGGGGCACGACGGCCACGGCGACGATGGCCCCGATGGCCGGGGACGGGATGTCGGCGAGCAGCCCGGTGCCGAAGAGCAGGAGCAGCAGCGTCAAGACCGCGGCCACGATGCTCGGCAGCTGGGTCCGCGACCCCGCCGAGTCCATGAAGGCCGTGCGCGAGGTCGACGACCCCACGGCGAAGCCGCCCGTGAGTCCGGCCGAGACGTTGCCGACGCCGAACGCGACGAGCTCGCGGTTCGCGTCGATCGGGTAGCCCCGCCGCTCGCTGTAGCTGCGTGACACGAGGAGCCCCTCCGCCGTCGTCACGAGCGTCAGGGCGATGGCCGACGGCACGACCGCGAACCACTGGCCGAGATCGAGCTCGGGCCACGTCAAGGTGGGTGGTCCCGCCGGCACCTCTCCCAGCACCGAGACACCGTGCTCGTCGAGGTGAGCCAGCACCGTGACCACCGTCGCGACGACGAGGACGATGAGGGCCCACGGCGCCGTCCGGGCGAGGCGTCGACCACCGATGAGGACGGCGACAGCGACCGCCGAGAGCAGGACCGACACCACGCTGAGCTTCGCCAGCCCGGTCACGAGGTCGCCGACCTTCTCGACGAACTCCCCACCGCTGTCGATCTTGACCCCGAGCATCTTCGCGACCTGGCTGACGAGGATGTCGAGGGCGAGGCCGCCGACGAAGCCGATGAGGATCGGTTTGGAGAGGAAGTTGGCGATGAAGCCCAGCTTCAGGAGTCCGAACGCGACGAAGAGGAGGCCGCTGATGATCGCCTGGGCCAGGGCGAGCGACGCGTAGGACTGGCTCCCCGCCGCAGCCAGACCGCCGATGGACGAGGCGACGAGCGCTGCTGCGGCGGCATCGGGCGAGGCCACGAGCTGCCGGGAGGACACCGTCAGCGCATAGAGGACCGCCGGAAGCACGAGCGCGTAGAGCCCTGCCGTCGGAGGCAACCCGGCGATCTGGGCGTAGCCGATGTTGAGTGGCACCGCGATCGCGAGGAGGGTCACCCCGGCGAGCGCCTCGGACCCGACGTTCTCCCGGGTCAGCCCCGGCACCAGCGTCCTCGCCATCCGCCACCCTCTCGCTCAAGCACGTCTCACGGGACGCTGTCCCCAGCGCTCGTTCCGTTGTACCGAAGGGACTCTCCCGGGACACCACCTCCTCGGGGTGAGCGTCGCGAGCCGCGTACGCGTTCACAGCCCCGGGCCCACCGGCTCCGGCTCATCCGCCCCGTGTGAGGTCGTGGCGTCACTCGACATGACGAGCGACAGGGTGGTCGACCGCGAGGCCGGCCGCTCCGGACGCGTACACTCGGGCTGGTAGGCGAGTCCCTGGACCCCGGTCGCGTCCCTCCCGTGAACGTGACGTCGCGCATCGTCCGGCACCGCCGTCTCCGCGCCGGTCACTCCTCACATGCCCGTGCACCCCCGTGCCGTTCTCGCGAACGCCCGGAGACACGGGAAACACCGTGGCCCAAGGAGATCGATCGCCGTGACCAGCACCCACCATGACCAGACCACCGGGAGCACGTTCACGGCGCTCACCCGCCAGGTGCATGACCTCGGGCTGATGCGTCGGCGGTACGCCTACTACTGGACCAGACTCGTCGGCGCCGTCGTGGCGATGGCGGGGTGGGTGCTTATCGTCGTGTGCATCGGTGACAGCTGGTGGCAGCTCGCGCCCGCTGCGGTCCTCGCGGTGCTGATGACCCAGATCGCCTTCCTCGGCCACGACGCCGCGCACCGCCAGATGTTCCGTTCCGGACGCCTCAACGACTGGGTGAGTCTCGTCGTGGCCAACCTGCTCGTCGGCATCAGCTACGGCTGGTGGCAGAGCAAGCACACCCGTCACCACGGCAACCCCAACAAGGTCGGCTACGACCCCGACATCGCGCCGGGGGTGCTCGCCTTCACCCCCGAGCAGGCCCGCCGCTCCCATCGACCACTGGTGCGCTGGCTCGTGGCCCACCAGGGCTGGTACTTCTTCCCGCTGCTGCTGCTCGAAGGACTGTCGCTGCACTGGGAGGGCATCCACCGGGTCGCCGGCCGTCGTCGGGTCGAGCGCCGGTGGGTCGAGCTGGCCTTCCTGACGACCCGCCTCGCGGGGCTGCCGGTGCTCCTGCTCCTCGTCATGTCGCCGGCCAAGGTCGTCGCCGTCCTCGCCGTCCAGCTCGCGCTGTTCGGCCTCTACATGGGCCTCTCCTTCGCCCCGAACCACATCGGCATGCCCCTCGTCGCGCCGGGGCTCAAGCTCGACTTCCTCAACCGCCAGGTCCTCATGAGCCGCAACATCAGTGGCGGCCGGTGGATGTCCGTGCTCCTCGGTGGGCTGAACCACCAGACCGAGCACCACCTCTTCCCGTCGATGGCGCGGCCCCACCTGCGGCGGGTGCAGCCGCTCGTCGTCGCCTACTGCGCGGCCGAGGGAGTGCGCTACACGCAGACGACGCTCTGGACGGCATACGGAAGCGTCATCAGCCACTTCAATGCCGTCGGCCTCAAGGACAACGACCCCTTCCTGTGCCCGCTCGTCGCGAGCCGACGCGCGGTGACCGTGACGGATGCCACCTGACGGTCACGGTCTCGCCAGCGGTCCGATGTCGAGACCCGCGGGCCGGCTCCGTCCCACCCGTTCAGGGCAGCCACCCCGGAGGCCCACCTGAACACGGAGGTCGACCGTGCAACCGAACGAGATCACCGAGGTCCTGAACCGGCCCGGGAGCCAGCAGATGCTTACGCGCGATGTGGCCCGCCTGGCCTACGTCGCCACGGACGGCACACCGCGCGGCATCCCGATCGCCTTCACCTGGAACGGGACCCAGCTGGTCATGTGCACCACGCAGAACGCCCCGAAGCTGCCTGCCCTGCGTCGCGACCCCGTGGTCGCGCTCACCATCGACACCGAGGTGCACCCGCCGACGATGCTGCTCGTCCGCGGCACGGCCGAGCTCGATGTCGTCGACGGCATCCCGGAGGAGTATCTCCAGATGAACGGCACGTACACGATGACGCCCGAGCAGCGGGTCGGGTGGGAGGCGGAGGTCCGCTCGCTCTACGACGGGATGGTCCGGATCGTCGTGACCCCGACGTGGGCGAAGCTCATCGACTTCGAGACGACGCTGCCGAGCGCCGTCGAGGAGCTGGTCCTGGAGCGCGAGCGCCGGCAACGCGCCTGAGTCCGTGCCTTCCCGGTCGGGGACCGTCCGGATCTGGTGGCACGGTCGGGTCATGACCACAGCGACGAGTCCCGGGGTTCTCACCGATCCGCGCCCGATCACCGATCTCATCCCCTCCGTGGCGGCGGAGTGCCGCCGCGTCCTCGACGCCGCCGTCGACCGCAAGTGGAGTATGCCGGCCGGTGACCTCGAGTGGTCGTGCCGGCGCACCGCGGCGCACGTGGCCGACGTGCTCTTCTCGTATGCCGGCCAGGTCGTCGCGCAGCCGGACGCGGCCTACCTGCCGATGGAGCTCGTGGTCGAGGACGCCGCGACGCCCGAACGTCTCGTCGCCTCGGTCGTCACGTGCGCGGAGCTGCTCCACCTGGCCTGCCGGGCCGCGCCGGCCGGGCTGCGGGCCTGGCACCCGGCCGGCGTCGCGGACGCGGAGGGCTTCGCGGCCATGGGCGTCGTCGAGGTGCTCGTGCACACCCACGACGTCACCCGCGGGCTGGGGCTCGACTGGGTGCCGCCCCAGGAGCTCACGGCCGGCGCGCTGGCGCGACTCTTCCCGCAGGCACCTGACGGGGACCCGACGGAGGTCCTGCTGTGGTGCTGCGGTCGCGGCGCCCTCGCGGACCGGCCCCGTCTCGAGACGTGGCGCTGGGACCCGACGGTGCGAAGCTGAGTCGCTCGAGTCGCTCGAGTCGCCGACCGCGCCGCAGGTGGACCCGAGGGCCGGGCGCAGCACAGAGCCCCCGCTCAGGTGGGCGAGCGGGGGCTCTGTTCGGTGCTGCCCGTCCCCGACGGGCCAGCCTGGGGTACCCCTCCACGAACACCCGAGGCTGTTGCCAGGACGCCCGGGGGCGTCCCTTCCCCCTGTAGACGATCGGCCTGCGTTTTCATGACACGGTTTTTCAGCGGATCTCCGGACCGCGCGACGTCGGGCCACGAGGTCATCTCATGTTGCCCGTGTGACCCAGCGAGAAGCGGCCCGGTTGCGGCCAGACGAGCAGGCCGTGCGGCCCCGGTCGCACCCGGATGCGGTGGGTGACACGGCCCGTCACGGTGTCGAGGACGTAGACGCAGGAGTCGTAGCGACCGGAGAACCACAGCTCGCTCCCGTCGGCCGTCACCCCTCCCATGTCGGGGGATCCCCCGCCGGGGATCCGCCACGTCGCGAGCCGGCGCAGGGTGCCGCCGTCGAGGACGCTGACGCTCCCCTCACCCCGGTTGCTCACGAAGACGCGTCGCGCGTCCCGGGCGGGATAGATGCCGTGCGCGCCCAGGCCCGTCCTGACGAACCGCGTCACGTGGAAGGTCGTCGCGTCGAGGACCCAGATGCCGTTGCGCAGCATGTCGGCGACGAGGAAGGACCGGCCGTCCGGAGAGAGACGCACGTCCTGGGGCATCGACGTCGCGCCCGACGCGAGCATGGCCGCGGGACCGCCCATCGACCGGGCATCGGCCGGGCGGGTCGCTCCCGGGGTCCGGACGTGGTTCAGGTCGACGATCCGGACGACCCGGGTGGCGGACGCGTCGAGCTCGGCGAGGTCACCGCTGAACTCGCAGCTGACGAGCATCCTCGTCAGGTCGGCCGTGAAGTCGGCGTGGTTGAGCCCAGCGCACGGCACCGGCAGGGAACGCCGCAGGGCCATGGTGCGAGCGTCACGGACGTCCACCCGACGGAGCCGCTCGGCCATGACGAGCGCGCTCCTCCCGTCGGGGGTGAAGTAGAGGTTGTAGGGGTCGCGCACCGGGACGGGGGTGCCGACGGCACCGGTGCGCGGGTCGATGGGCGTCAGGGCGTTGCCCGCGTCGCTGTTGACCCAGAGGCGACGCAGGTCCGCGGACGGCACGACGTGCTCGGGCGAACGCGGCACGCGTCGGGTGGCGATGACGGCATACGTCCTCGGGTCGATGACCTGCACCGTCCCGGCGAGCTGCTCGGGCACGTAGACGAGCGGACGCGCCCGACGGGCCTCTCCGGCGAGGCTCCCCGCGCCGGTGAACGCATACGGCTGCATCGTCCCGGCGTCCCGCGGCGTGGTCCCCGACGGACGCACCGAGGGTGACCCCGAGGAGGTCGGCGCAGGGGCCGTCGGGCCCGGTCCGAGGGCGGCGACGACCCGCGACGACGAACTCGGCGCACCGGCCGGGGCGGTCCGGGACGTCGAGCAGTCGGCCAGCAGCGCGCTCGTCGTGACCGTGAGGGCCAGCAGGACCACGACGCCGCGAAGCGGTCCCACGGCGACACGAGCGCGGGACGCGCTCACGCCAGGAGCTCGTTGACCGTGACCGCCCGGAGGCCACGGGCACGCAGCCCCGCGAGGATGCCGGGCAGTGCGGCCACGGTGCCGGCGTGACCGAGGTGGAGGCTGACGATGCTCCCGGCCCGGACGTCGGCGAGCGTGCGCTCGCGCACGGCGGTCGTCCCGGGGTCGAGGTAGTCCTGGGGGTCGACGTCGTAGGAGATGCAGCGGGCGTAGCCGGAGGCGCGGGCGGCCGCCCGGATCACGGCGGTGCTCGTCGGAGTCCCCGACGGCCGGAAGAGCAGCCCGGCCGAGCCGCGCACGAGAGCCACCTCGGCCGCCCCTCGGCTCACCTCGGCATCGGCCTCGGCGGCGGTGAGCCTGCGCATGGGTCGGTGGCTCCACGTGTGGTTGCCCAGGTCGTGGCCTCCCGCGAGCACCGCGCGGCCCAGCGCCGGGTTGGCATGGAGCCACTGGCCCACGGCGAACACGGTGACCCGGGCTCCGTGGGCGCGGGCGATGTCGAGGACGGTCGCCGTCAGGGAGGCAGGTCCGGCGCCGTGGAAGGTCAGGGCGACCTCGTGCCGGCCGGACGAGCCCGACCGGATGTCGGGGCCGACGGACCCGAGGACCGTGTCGGCCTCGGTCGACGTGGTGCGAGCCGGCGATGACCCGGTCGCCACCGGAGGTGCCGAGCCGGGGACGCCGGAGGTCGGCGTGGGTGCGTGGGTCGCCCGGAGCGTTCCCTGCGCCGCGGGCGGCGGGGTCTCCGGGGCCGGCGAGCACGCGGCGACACCGGCCGTCCCCAGAGCGCCTGCGGCCGCGGCGAGCACGGCTCTCCGAGACGTGCCACGGCGGGAGGCAGGCACCACGTCGGGCCGGTCGGCGGCCGGCTCCTGTGGAGTCATGCATCCCTCCCTTCCGACTCGCCGGCGCGAGGACTCAGCCGTGTCCGCAGCCACGGCAGTGCGGGCGCGGCGAGAGCCGTCACCACGAGGACGGATGCGCCGGCGAAGACGACCGAGGCGACCACGTCGGTGAGGTAGTGGACCCCGAGGTAGAGCCGCGAGAGGGCGACGACGGCCACGATGGGCAGGCCGACGACAAAGGCGACCCGGGTGGGGCGACCGGTCAGGACCAGTGCCGCCACGACCGCGAAGACCGTCGCTGCGGCGAACGCGGTGTGTCCGCTCGGGTAGCTGTCGGCGGCGGTCTCCGCGACGAGGGCGTGGACGGCGGCGGCCGGGGGCCGGGGCCGGTGGACGAGGACCTTGCCGATCTCGACGGACAGCCAGCCGACGACCGTCAGGACCCCGATGGTCACGGCGGCGAACCGGTCTCTCGTCCAGACGAGTCCGCAGCCCACGAGCAGCAGGACCGGTGCGACGCGCGTGCCGAGGCCGACGTCGACGACCTGGGCGGCCGCGGTCAGCAGACGGTCGCGGTGCCCTGAGAGGAGCTCGTCCAGCCCCAGCTCGCCGGTGCGGGAGGCGCCGACGGCCGTCACCGCGAAGCCGACGGCGAGGCCGACGACGAGCAGCGCGATCCCCGAGACGACCCAGGCCCGCTGACGCGGCCGCCGGCGCTTCGCCGAGGCCGGCTCGGAGGTCACGACGGTGGTCATGCGGACCGTCCGCTCGCCCGGGCGGGAGCCGCGTATGCCGTCACGAGCGGCGTCGGGTCCGTGGCCGGGTCCGTGGCCGGGCTCGTGGCCGGGCTCGTGTCGGCGCTCGTGTCGGGGCTCGTCGGCGGGCTCGGGTCCAGGATTCTGAGGTCGTCGAGGACGAGCGCCACCGGGGTGCGCTGTGACCCCTGACCCAAGGGGTTGTCGGCGAACATCTGCTCCATCCGGGTCCGGTCGCCCGCGGCATCGGTCCCGAGGACGTTGCAGCCGAGGTCGTTCGCGTCGATGACGACGGTGCCACCGAAGGTGTCGGCAAGGCCCTCGGGCAGTGCGGCGCGGATCGCCGCCGAGATGGTCGCAGACACGCGGTCGGGATCCTCGGGGGCGAGCTTGGCCGACAGGTTGGCCGGGTGGACCGAGTACTCGGTCGGCCCGTCGATGGCGCGCACGTCGCCCCCGACGACGGTGTAGAAGAGACCCCGCCGTCCGACGAGCTTTCCCGCGGCGCCCGCGGCCGCGGCGAGCAGCACCCGCGGGAGACCCGCCTCGTCGATCGCCAGCTGCATCGTGAACGGTGACCCGAGACCGATGCCCGCGGGGTCCGCGTCACGTGACGGCTCAGCACGCGCGCGGCTCGGCTGACGGGGATGTCCCAGATGAAGAACGAGCGGTGCTGGGTGATCGCGACGACCTTCTCCGAGACGAAGACGTGCCAGCGGCTGAACCCCGATCCCGCGACGGATCGGCCGTCACCGAGCGCGTCCACGTGCGCGCGGACCCGGTCCACGACGAGGGCCACGAGGTCGTCGGTGTCCGCCACCTGCGGGGTGCGCACCGGGAGGCGACGGACCCGTGTGCCGTCGGGCAGCTCGATGTCGAGTTCCTTCCCCTCGTTGGTGGCGGGGGCGGTCAGGGAGCCTGCCCCACGGACCGCTCCGCCCGTGGGGGTGGCCGCGCCCGACCTCGCGTCGTCGGCCGCGTCGGACCTGGTGTCGGACGTGTCGTCGGCGGCGGGTTCGGCTCGCGCGTCGAAGAACTCTCGAAGCCAGAGCTCGACGTTGAGGATGCGCCAGAAGGCCATGGAGTCGAGCGAGCCCCGGCCGCTCAGCCACTGCTCGAAGGCGTTGAGGACCTCGGTCCGGTCGAAGTAGGGGCGGCTCGCGAACGACTCGGAGAGGAACACCCGATAGATGAACTCGCGCTGTTCGTGGAACCACTCGTTCTGCGGGGTCGTGAAGCCGATCTTGTTGCGCCGTCGGGTGATCGAGGCCGGAAGGACGTGCTCCTCGGCATCGCGCAGGACGTGCTTGTTCCAGCCGTCCCGGATGATCGCGTCGTCGGGCATCGCGAAGACCGTGCGCACGAGGTCAGGGTCGAGGAAGGGCACCCGACCCTCGACGGAGAAGCGCATCGAGTTGCGGTCCTCGTAGCGCAGCAGGGCGGGCAGCGAGGCCACGAAGAGGTCGTGGACGAGCCGCTGTCGCAGGGTCGCACCCTCCACGGCGTAGGTGTCCTCGGCGTGGACGGCCCTGAAGTCCCGTCGGAGGAGCAGGCTCACCGATCCCCCGCCCTGCAGCCGGGTCCGGAGCCGCGAGCGGACCTGGCCGGCGAGGATGTCACGGTTGGCGATGATCTCCGCGAGGCCGGCGCGTCGGTCCCGGGAGACCAGGCTGCGCAGGTGCGTGACGGTCTGGGGGACGTATCCCGCCAGCATCTCGTCCGCGCCCTGTCCGTCGAGCATCACCGTGACGTGCCGGCTCGCCTCCTTCATGACGCGGTACTGCGCGTACGGTCCGGTCGAGACGACGGGCTCCTCCTGGGTGCGCACGAAGTCGGTGAGGTCGGCGAGCAGGTCGTCGGAGGTCGGCCGGATCCGGTGCGACTGGACGGGACCCGAGCACGCGTCGACGGCGTCATCCACCCAGCGCTCCTCGTCGTTGCGGTAGCCGGGGAAGACCGCAGAGAAGGTCTGCTGCCGGGGCCCGACGGCCTCGGCCGACGTGTCGTGCGTGGTGAGCAGCCGGTCGATCCCGACGGCGATGGTCGAGCTGTCGAGCCCACCGGAGAGCGACGTTCCCACCGGCACGTCCGAGCGCAGCCGCAGCGCGATGGACTCGGTCAGCCCGTCGCGCAGGGCCGCGACCTCCTCCGCGCCCGCACCGGTCGCGGCGGGACGAGCGCGCTCGAGGTCGTGCTGCAGGGTGCCGTAGCGCCGGCGCTCGAACCCGTCAGCGCTGATCGTCGCCATCTCACCGGGCAGCAGGCGCTCGATGCCCTCGAAGAAGGTCTCGGCACCGTCGTCGTGCACCCGATGGCGCAGATAGCGGAACAGGCTGCGCTCGTTGGGCGCTCGGTCGTGGCGGCCGCTGACGAGGATGGGGCTGATCTCGCTCGCGAAGAGCCATGACCCTCCAGGGCCGCGTCGTCCTCCGTGCGCCTCCGACACCCGGCTCACATGGAGCGGCTTGATGCCGAACTGGTCGCGGGCCAGGGTCAGCGTCTGCTCGTCGCGGTCCCAGACCGCGATCGCGAACATCCCGTTGAGGCGGTCGAACGCCTCACGTCCCCACGCCGCATACGCCTGCAGGACGACCTCGGTGTCGCTGTGCGACACGAACGTGTGTGACGCCGCGGCGAGCTCGTCCCGCAGCGCGCGGTAGTTGTAGACCTCACCGTTGTACGCGAGGACGTACCTGCCTTCCGGCGTGGCCATCGGCTGCCTCCCGCCCTCGCGGTCGATGATCGACAGGCGCTGGTGGGCCAGCCCGACGGGGCCGTCGACGTGGGTACCCGAGTCGTCGGGCCCACGGTGGCGCTGGGCCGCATTCATCCGGTCCAGCAGCCCACGGTCCTCCTCGAGGCCGAAGTACCCGGCGATTCCACACATGCGCATCCCTCCGACGACGGTCGTCTGACCCGCCATCGTGCGACGACGCCGCTGAGAGGACCCTGAGGCCGGTTCTCAGCCGCTGTTCAGGCTCGCCGACCTACCCTCGGAGCCATGAGCGCCATCCGCGAACCCGCAGGCCCCGGCCTCGACGCCCGGCAGGCCTGAGGGATGCGCGTGCTCGTCGTCGAGGACGAGACGTCCCTCGCGGAGGTCGTCCGACGCGGTCTGACACGCGAAGGCTTCGTCGTCGACGTCATGCACGACGGCCAGGACGGGCTGTGGGCGGCCACCGAGTCCGCGTACGACGTCATCGTCCTCGACATCATGCTGCCCGGGCTCGACGGCTACCAGGTGATCGCACGACTGCGCGAGGCGGGCGTGTGGACGCCCGTGCTCATGCTGACCGCCGTCGACGGTGAGCACGACCAGGCCGAGGCGTTCAACCTCGGTGCGGACGACTACCTCACGAAGCCGTTCAGCTTCGTCGTGCTCGTCGCCCGGCTCAGGGCACTCATCCGACGGGGCGCCCCGGAACGTCCTGTGGTCCTCACGAACGGCTCGCTGTCGCTCGACCCGGTGCGACGGCGCGTGCAGCGACACGGAACGGAGATCGCCCTGACCCCCAAGGAGTTCGCGCTCCTGACCTTCCTCATGATGCACGCGGGTGAGGTCGTGACGAAGGCCACCATCCTCGACGCCGTGTGGGATCCGGCCTACGACGGCGACGTCAACATCGTCGAGGTCTACGTCGGCTACCTCCGCCGCAAGATCGACGCCCCGTTCGCGGAGGCGAGCATCGAGACGGTGCGGGGCGTGGGCTACCGGATGCTCGAGGCCGAGCCGGTCGCGCCGGTCGAGCCGGCCTGATCCCCGGCCCCGGACCCGCCGGTCGGTGGCTCCGGCGCCGAGGAGGGCAGCGGCAGCGTCAGCTCGAAGCAGGCGCCACCGGACGGTGACTCGCGCACCGAGAGCGTCCCGCCGTGTGCCACAGCGAGCTCCCGGGCGATGGCGAGACCGAGGCCGGCTCCCCCGGAGTGGCGTGACCGGCTCTCGTCGAGCCGCACGAAGCGCTCGAACACGCGCGCTCGGTCGGCCACGGGGATGCCGGGTCCGTCGTCCTCGACCCGCACCACGGCGCTGCCGCCACCCCGCTCGACGGTGACGTCCACGGTGCCCACCGAATGCCGGGCGGCGTTGTCGAGCAGGTTGCGCAGGACCTGCTCGAGCTGGTGCTCGTCGCCGCGGACCCGCACGGCGGCGTTCGTCAGACGGACGGTCAACGGGGTCAGCCGGCGCAGTCGCCGGACCTCACGGTCGACGAGGTCGTCGAGGTCGACGTCGCGGCGGCTCACCGTGAGCGCGTCGTCATCGGCCTGCGACAGCAGGAGCAGGTGGTCGACGAGCCGGCTCATCCGCTCGGACTCGCCACGCAGGATCGGGTCGAGCTGCTCCCACGACGTCTCGGGATCGTCGGGACTGACGACGTCGAGCGACGCCCGGATCGTCGCGAGCGGCGACCGCAGCTCGTGGCTGGCGTCGGAGACGAAGCGGCGCTGGGCGCGCTGCGAGACCTCGAGTCGGCTCAGCATCGAGTTCATCGTCACGGCCAGCTGCGCGATCTCGTCGTGGGTGGGCGGCACGGGCACGCGGTCCTGCAACCTGGAGGCGCTCGTGCGTTCGACGTGGGAGCGGATCGCCTCCACGGAGCTGAGGGCGCGCCCGACCCGCCACCACGTGATCATGGCGGTGAGGGCCACGAGGAACGGCAGGGCGACCGCCAGGAGGATGGCCGTGGTCCGGACGGCCTGCTCACGCGCCTCCTGGGACGCCTGCGCCGCGAGGACGTAGGTGTCACCGCCCACCTCGACCCCGCGAGCGACCACGAGCGGGTCCCGCAGGTCGAGCGGCAGCGGGAGCGAGGAGCGACCGGTGACCACGGTCTGGCCGGCCGCAGGCCGCGCGTCGGTGACCGGCTCGGTCCGCGACGCCTTCGAGGTGTAGACCACGTGCGCCGCTCCCCCCTCGTACCCGATGACCTGGACGAGGACGTTGTCGGGACCCTCGTCGCGCTCGCTTCGCGCGAGACCCGCGGTGCCGTCGACGGACAGCACCGCGGCGTCCTCGTCGACGACGGAGGTGACGCTGTCCTGCAGCGTCTGGGTCAGTGCCCCCTGCAGCACGAGGACGAGCACGGCGCTGCCGAGGAGCAGTGCGACGGCCACCACGGCTGCGGCGGCGACCGTCGCCTGCCCCCGGACTCCCGTGGGCAGTCGGAAGCGGGCCGTCATCGGTCTCCTTCCGGTCCGAGGAGGCACGGTCGGTGCCACCACGATTCTGCCCGATCGGGCTGTTACGCCTTCTTCTCCAGCGAGCCGATCGTCGACTGGAGCGCGTGGAGCGCGGCGGCACTGTCCGCCTTGGAGGGCGGTGTCGACCGCAGCGCCGTCAGCGCACCGTCGATCGCGGAGTCCATCGTGTGCCAGTCATCCGGGGATGCCGGCTTCATCGCGGCCTCTCCGTCGTCCCAGGCGACCTCGAGGTCCTTGATGCGCGTCGTCGCTGCGGACAGGTCGCCCGATCGGGTCTTCGCCGCGACGTCGTCGACGATGACAGCGAACGGCCGCAGGTCCCCGATGGGGGACGTGTCGTCCGTCTCCAACGGGTTGGCCCGCGTGGCGCTGCCCGCGGGACCCGAGGACGCGCCGGAGGACGTGCTGGTGGAAACGGCCGCTGCGGGAGTCGGCGAGGGCGCGAGGGCCGTCGCGGCAGAGACGACGGCCACGGCACCTGCGGCGGCCCACGCGTAGTCGCGGCGCGGGTGCACGGCCGGGGCCTCGCCCTTGGCGCGGATGCCGTGGCGGTTGACGTTGACCTGCTCGCGGGCGACGAGCACGACGATGACGGCGAGGAAGACGAGGCTCGTGAGGCTGGAGCCGAGGCCGAGCCCACCGAAGGCCCGGCTCTGCGTGAGCAGGTCACCGAGCGACGCGCCGAGCGGTCGCGTCAGGACGTAGGCGATCCAGAACGCGAGGACCGCGTTGAGGCCGCCACGACGGGCGACCCACACGGCGAGGATGAGGCCGCCGAAGATCAGCGCGCCGTTGCGGAAGCCGAGCGACAGCGCCTCGGTGGCGAGGTCACCGCCCGCCGTGCCGAGGGCGAACGTCGTGAGGATCGCGCCCCAGTAGTAGCGCTCGCGTCGGGGCGTGTCGATCGCGGTGATCGCCAGGGTGCGCTCCTGGCGCCACCAGACCGTGAAGACCGCGGCCAGCACCAGGGCGAACACCGCAGTGCTGACGTAGAGGCTGACGCCGAGCGTGTCGGTGAAGAAGTCGGTGATCTGGGTGCCGACGATGCTGACGAGGATGACCGTCAGCCAGTAGAGCCACGGCACGAGGCGCCGCGTGCGCAGCTGGGCGACGAGGGCGATGACCAGGAGGGTCATCATGGCCCCGTCCGTGACGAGCGTCCCGAGGCCGACCTGCACGGCGAGGTAGTCGGCGAAGGTCTCGCCGATCGTCGTCGACAGGATCTTGATGAGCCAGAAGGTGGCCGTGATGGCCGGCACCTTGTTGAGGAGCTGGGCGGCCACAGGGGGGCGCGCGTCGTGCGCCACCGTCCCCGGGACGGTGGACGTCAGGGCGTCAGACATGCAGGATCCTCCACGAAGAGAGCTGCCTCGACCGTCCTGCCGGCCCGGGTGACCTGGCGTGGCGCCGTCGGTCGGCCCTCGTGGAGCGCGTGACGCGGCCGTCGGTGGCCGCGCGGGTCAGGACGTCGAGACGCCGGGAGGGGGTCTCCCGGCCTCACGACGATGTCGCAGCGGCACTGAGCACACGCTGAGAAGGATCACTCGTGCTCGCACGTCGACACGAGACGGCGAGACCTCAGGCGGCCGCGTGCTCCCGCGCGGGCTCCGGCGTCGGCAGGTCCGTGACGGACGCGCCCTTGTTGCGGCCCAGGAAGTCGTTCGGCAGGGACAGCCGGACGACCTTCTTCCAGGCCGAGGCGACCTGCCGCGGCAGCGAGCCCGTCGTGTAGGTCAGGCCGTAGCGCCGGAAGAGGTCCTGCACCTGCGGGGCGATCTCCTGGTAGCGGTTGCTCGGCAGGTCGGGGAAGAGGTGGTGCTCGATCTGGAAGCTGAGGTTGCCGGTCATGAAGTGCATGGCCTTGCTGCCGCTGATGTTGGCCGAGCCGAGCATCTGGCGCAGGTACCACTCGCCGCGGGTCTCCCCCACGATCGACCGGCGCTCGAAGGTCTCGACGCCCTCGGGGAAGTGGCCGCACATGATGACCGAGTGGGTCCACAGGTTGCGGATGAGGTTGGCCGTCGCGTTCGCGGCGAGCGTGTTGAGGAACGACGGGCCCGAGAGCAGCGGGTGGATGACGTAGTCCTTCGTCATCTGGTTGCGGATCTTCTTCAGCGTCACCTTGGCGCGCGCCCGGAAGTCGGGGTCCTGGCGGCGCTCCTTGGTGGCGAGGTTCTTGCCGAGCTCGAGGTCGTAGGCCGCGATGCCGTACTCGAAGAAGCAGGCGTTGACGAAGTTCCACAGCGGCTGCGCGGCGTAGAGCGGCACCCAGCGCTGGTCCTCGTCGACGCGCATGATGCCGTAGCCGAGGTCGTTGTCCTTGCCGATGACGTTCGTGTACGTGTGGTGCAGCTCGTTGTGCGAGTGCTTCCACTGCTCCGACGGGCTGGCGTTGTCCCACTCCCACGTCGTCGAGTGGATCTTCGGGTCGCGCATCCAGTCCCACTGGCCGTGCATGACGTTGTGCCCGATCTCCATGTTCTCGATGATCTTGGCGACCGCGAGGCCGGCGGTGCCGACGACCCAGGCGGGCGGGAACATCGAGACGAGCAGGACTGCGCGAGAACCGAGCTCGAGCTTGCGCTGGGTGGCGATGACTTTGCGGATGTAGGCCGCGTCGTCGGCGCCGCGGGTGTCGATGACGGACTGGCGGATCGCGTCGAGCTCGACGCCGATCTGCTCGACGTCCTCGGGCGTCAGGTGCCCGATCGGGTTGTGGGACTTCTTCTGCAGGACGGTCATGATGACTCCTCTGGTCAGGGGGTCTGGGGTCTGTGGATCAGGTCAGTGGTCGATGACGCAGGCGCCGGCGGCTGCGGAGATGCAGGTCTGGATCGGGACGCCCTGGCCCTCGGTCTCGCCGGGGGTCGCGGTCGTGACGGCTCCGGTGCGCAGGTCGCGCACGGCTCCCTCGCGCAGGGGCAGGACGCAGCCGAAGCAGATGCCCATACGGCACCCGGACGGCATGAGGACGCCGGCTGCCTCGGCGGCGTCGAGGATGGGGGTGGCGCCGTCGGCGTCGACGGTCGTGCCCGAGCCGGTGAAGTCGACCGTGCCGCCCTCGCCGACGACGAGGGTCGTGGCGCGGAACTGCTCGGTGAGCAGGTCGAGCCCGCGCTCGTCGTGGTGGCGCTGGAGCGCGTCGAGCAGCCCGCCCGGACCGCACGCGAGCGTCGTCCGGTCGGGCAGGTCGGGGACGAGGGCCTCGAGGTCGGCGACGTCGAGGACGCCGTGCTCGTCGTCGTAGCGGGCGACGAGACGGACGAGGCCGGCCTCGTCGAGGGCGCGGAGGTTGTCGATGAAGATCGAGTGCGGCTCGCTCGGGGCGACGTGCACGACGACGATGTCGTATGCCGCCGAGCGGGCCAGGCGCACGACGCCGTCGTCGGCCACGGGGAAGAGGTTGCGCAGCATGCCGATGACCGGGGTGACGCCGGACCCCGCGGTGACGAAGAGGAACTTCCCGCCGTCGGTGGGGAGCACGAACTCGCCCTGGGCCTGCTCGAGGTGCACGAGGGTGCCGGGTCGCGACTCGCGCACGAGATGCGTGCTGACGAGCCCGTCCGGCACGGCCTTCACGGTGATGGAGATGTTCCCGTCGGCGCGCGGGCCGTGGGTCAGGGAGTAGGCCCGCCACTGGCGGATGCCGTCGACGTCGACACCGATGCGGACGTACTGTCCCGGCACGTGGCCGGCCCAGTCGGCGCCGGGGCGGATGACGATGGTGGCCGCGTCGGCCGTCTCGGGGTGGACGTCCACGATGCGTCCGCGCAGGTCGGCGCCTGGGCGCAACGGGTCGAAGAGGTCGAGGTAGTCGGCGGGCAGCAGCGGGGAGGTCGCGCGCTCGGCGAGCTGGAGGAACCGGCGTCGCAAGGACGGGCGGGCGGCTCGGGTCGAGGGTTTCGAGGGCGCGGTCAGGCTCATGCCCCCAGCATGACTGACACCCAAGGGTAAGATCCTGACCACAGGGCGTGAAGTGTTCGGGAACTCTTGTGCGGAGGGAACAGTCGATGGCCTCAGAGGCAACGAGCGCCACGGTCCGTGGCGCGGCTGACCTGCAGCTGGACCACGCGGTGCTCAGGGTGCTGCGTGAGCGGCTCCCTGCCATCGCGTCCACGACGGTCACCGCCGTCGTCGACGAGGTCCCCGACTACCGCGGTGCCCTCGGTGGGGTCGCCGGCGACACGATCGAGCGCGCCGTGCAGATGGCCATCGCCGGCTTCCTCAAGCTCGCGGGCAGCGGGAGCGACGTCGATCCGAGCACCCCGCTCGGCCCGACCCGCGAGGGGGCCTACGCCCTCGGACGCGGCGAGGCGCGCGGGGGACGGTCGATGGACAGCCTGCTCGCGGCATACCGGGTCGGTGCCCGCGTGTCGTGGCGCGAGCTCGCCCGGGCCGCGGGAGACGCCGGGCTGCCGGCGGCGACGATGGCGAAGTTCGCCGAGCTGCTCTTCGCCTACATCGACGAGCTGTCGGCCGCGAGCGTCGCGGGTCACACCGACGAGCTGACGACGAGTGGCCGGGTGCGAGACCGATACCGCGAACGGCTCGGTCAGCACCTGCTGGCGCGGGCCGGCATCGACACGCTGACCGCGGCGGCCGCCCGCGCCGAGTGGGCTCCCCCGGCCACGCTGACTGCGGTCCTGCTGCCGGCGGCGCAGGGACGCCGTGCCCTCGCCTCGCTCGGGGCCGACACCCTCCAGGTCGGCGAGGACCTGCCGGGCATCGACGACGTCGACCCGGACCTCCCGCTGACGCTGCTGCTCGTGCCGGACGCCGACGGGCCGGGCCGCGTCCACGTGCTGCGGGTGCTCGCCGGCCGCCATGCCGTCGTCGGCCCGCCGCGCCCGTGGGACGACGCGCGCGCGTCCTACGACCGCGCCGCGCGGACGGCGCGACTCGTCCGGCCGTCACGCAGCGGGGCCCCCGTCGACACGGAGCGGCACCTGACCGACCTCGTCCTCACGGCCGACCCGGACGCGCTCGCAGACCTTCGCAACCACGTCCTCGCTCCCCTCGCCGACCTGCCTCCCGGCACCCGCGACCGGCTGGCGGAGACGCTCCTGTCGTGGCTGCTGCACCAGGGACGTCGGGACGCGGTCGCTGCCGAGCTGCACGTGCACGCGCAGACCGTCCGCTACCGGATGGCCCAGGTGCGCGAGCTCTACGGCGACCGGCTCCTCGACCCGTCCGCGGTGCGCGAGCTCGTCGTGGCGCTCTCGGCTCCCACCGCGGACGGGTCCTGAGCCCCCGTCAGCACGTGCTCCCGTCGACGCGGAGGATCGGACACGTCGGGGACGTGTAAGGCAGCACCCGTTGCAGGCCCCAGACCCCGACTGCGGTGAACGGCCTCCTGAGGTCGCCGTAGAAGTAGTCACCGGGTGCCACTCTCGTGCCGCCCGCGCCGCCGACGACGTCGAGGTCGAAGGACTCCCACGGCCCCATGCCCTGCGCGGTCGTCGAGTCCGAGTCACCGATCCGAGGGTCCTGCGGCCAGTGCAGCCCGCCGAGGCCGAAGACGTGGGCGCTCTCGCTCCCGGGCGTCACGACCACGTGCACGACCTCCGGGTCGCCGGCGTACGCCGTCAGCAGGGGCACCTGCCCCGGGTCACGGAACGCGCCGGGACCGTCACCGGCCGGAGCCGCCGCGTAGTTGAGCAGCGACCGTCCCGCCCGGGCGTTCGTCGGGTAGGGCATGAAGTCCTGCCCGATCTGCGTGTCGTCGTCGGCCAGGAGCACCGTGAAGTCGCGGTAGTCGGTGACGTCGCCGCCCGGTACGTGCACGATCACCTGGGCGCCGATGTCCTTCGCGAGTCCCGTGACGGGGTCGCTGAACTCGGTGCGCAGACCGTCGACCCTCGACGCGGGGGCGACGACCATCGCGCCGTAGAGACCGTTCTTGGCCGAGCCCGGCGAGGCCAGGTCCGAGATGACGGCGGTGCCGAGCCGGTCGGTGGCGGCGTAGTACATGTAGGTGCGTACGGCCCCCGGAGCCACGTTCTGCTCCGGCGCGAAGCCGACGTCGACGCCGCCCGAGTCGGAGGCGCGGTCGAGCTTGCCCACCGAGAACCCCACTGCGGTGGTCAGCGTGTTCGTGAGGCGGACCGAGACGCACTCGCCGGCGACGACGTGCAGCACGAGCGGTACCGGGCTCTTCAGGCCCTTCTTGATGCTGAGGACGTCACCGTCGGGGACGAACGCCGTCCGGGCACCGTTGAGGGTCTGCGACTTGTCGACGGCACTGAGGTTGAAGCTGCGCGTCGGCGCCGTCGGCGGGCACGGGCTGTCCTGGGGCTCGGCTGCCGGAGGCGGTCCACCGGTGGCGACCGGTGGCACGTAGGCGGTGCTCGGCGGCGCCACCCCCGGGAGGGGCTGGAGGTCGTCGACGGTTCCGGGCAGCACCCGCACGACGCCCCACGCGCCCTGCTGGGTGTGCTTCTCGACGCCGTTGGCGTAGAGGTAGTCACCCGGTCTCATCCGCATGTCGGGCGCCGAGCCGTTGAAGACCAGGGTGAACTTCTCGCTGACGCCGTAGTGGATCGTGTCGATGATCGATCCGGCCGGGCTGGGGCCCGACCCGTCGTCGTGGGTGTAGCGCGGTTCGAGCAGCGTGCGGCCCCCCTGCAGGTGCAGGGTGTCGACGGTCGGTGACACGTTGATGGTGCGCACGACCAGCGGGTCGTCGGGATAGAGCCGGGGCAGGGGTGTCACCGGGTCGCCGTAGGTCCAGGAGCTGAACTGGTGCGCCGTGTCCGGGCGGTCTGCGAGCGGGTTCGCCTTGAGGTTGAGCGTGGAGTACGCCCCCGCGTCGTTGTCGTTGATCGTCCAGAGCGCCAGCTCACGGAAGCTGCCGTTGACGAGTCCCGGGGACAGGGCGCTCGTCGTGTGGATGTCGACGAGGGTGCCCGAGTCCACCTCGGCCCCGGTCACGGGGTCGTGGTAGGTCGAGCCGGGAGGCTCGACGACGAGCTGGCCGACGAGGCCGTGGCCCCAGCCGTGGATCCCGTCGACGTGGTCGTGCCAGAAGACGTTGTCGAGCAGGGCATCGGGGTACCAGCGGTACTGGATGAACTCGCTCCCGGCATACTCCCCGGACGCGTGGGCGGCGACCAGCGCCGAGTCGAGGGTCACGGTGCGGGTCGTCTGGTTGACGGCGACGACCTGGTGGGTCTCGATGGACTCGAGGCCCTCACCGACGGCGATCCACGGTCTCGTGGCCTTGCCGCCGGCGTCGACGCCGACGAGCGAGGCCACGCTGCTGAGGACGAGCGTCCGGGACCCCTTGGCGGCCGCCGTGCTGAGGCGCGGGTCGACCACACGGTAGGGCCGGACGGAGTGCTCGAAGGCGTAGCCCGCACTCACCCCGTCGGACCCCTGCACGTCGAACTGGACGTGGTGGATGTGCATGGAGCTCTTGGAGAAGTTGTCGAAGGCGGACGCGTCGGGGATCTCGTTGGTCAGCGTGATCGCGACGCAGTCGCCCTGGTTGGCACGGATCGCGAGCGGGTCGGACCGGCGCGGATCACTCGCGACTGCCTGCTTGTCCTTGGCCAGGACGAACAGCTTGCCGTCCGGGTCGACCTGCGTCGGCGTGCGCTGGATCGACTTGCCGATGGTGACGACGTTGAAGGTGCGGACCCGTCTCCCCTTGGGGCACAAGGCATCCGAGCGGTTGGTCCACGGACTGGTGCTCGCGGAGGTCTGGCCCGTCGTCGCCCCGAGCCATGGTGTCCCGCTGTGACCGGCTGGGGTGAAGGGTGGTCGTTTACCGATGTTCGTGCGGAAGAGCGGGTAGGCCGGGCGACCGTTGCGCGGGTTGAACAGGATCGTCGGTCGTCCCGTCACGATGCGCCCCACGTCGACGGCGAGGAGGTTCGGCTGGCCGGACACGACCTTCGGGGAGTCGGCGAAGACCGTGGGGTCGGCCGGGGCTCCGAGGTAGAGCTGCTGCGACCCCGTGCCCGTCACCTTCCAGTTCCAGACGGTCGCGTCCTGTCCGTTGCGCGGCACCCCGGCCGGCGGCAGCTGCGGGCGGATCCAGGAGTCGAGGTTGGTGGCCGTGATCAGGGTGCCGTTGATGGTGCGCCCGATGAGGCCGCGCGAGTCGACGGCGGTCGGCGGGAGTGCTCGGTCGGCGATCGGCACGAGGTCGGGCTGGCGGGTGTCGTAGACGCGCCACAGGCCCCACATGCCGGAGTTGTAGTGCTTGGCGATGTGGCAGTGGAAGAGGAAGTCGCCGGCGGACTGCTGGACGCCGCCCGCGCCGCCCTCGATCTCGAGGTCGTAGGACTCACCGGGGCCGATCGACTGGGAGTCGAGACGCTGCGACGGCGACAGCACGGTGGGCGGGTCCTTGCGAAGTCCTGTGTCGGCGTAGTTGAACGACGTGTCGGCGACCGGGTTGAAGCGCCACCGGTCACCCCCGCCGTGGAGATGGAAGACGTGGAACTTCTCGCTGCCCACGTGCATGAGCCGGATCTTCGTCGGGTCGGCGAGGTAGCCGCGCATCATCGGCGTCGCCGGCTCGCCGAAGGTGTACGAGCTGTACGCGTGAGACTTCTCCTTCGGGAAGGCGAGGAGCCTGTTGCGGAACGGCTCCGAGCGGTAGTTGAGCGCGAAGGCGCCGGGCCGGTAGGAGCCGGTCGTCGAGTCGACGAGCGGGATGTCGGCGCCGGCGGCGTTCTTGATCAGCTCGTTGTCGTTGCCGATCTCGTGGTGCAGCAGGGCGCCCTCGCGGAAGCCGCACGTCGGCATCGCGCTCGTCGGGACGCAGGCGGCACTCGGTGAGGCCGGCTTGATGATGGCCTCCCAGCCGGACTCCAGCTGGCGACCGGCGACCGAGGCGTTCCAGTAGGTCGACCCCGGCGGCTCGACGACGAGCGCGCCGAAGAGCCCGTGCGCGACCGCGGCGCGGTAGCCGGGCCCGGGGTGGATGTAGTGGCCGCCCTCGAGGCGACGGTCGAGCGGGATGGCGAAACGGTAGGTGCGGCTCTGTCCCGCCGCGACGTCGGACGGGTCGTTCTGGCCCACCTCGTCGCCCGACGAGCTGATGTCGAACTCGAGCCCGTCGATGTGCAGGCCGTAGGGCCCGCCCGATGCCGCGTTGGTCAGCCGGATCGAGACGCAGTCACCCTCGTTGGCCCGGATGACGAGGGGCTGGATCGCGTCGTCGCGAAGGCCCACGGACACCTTCTGCGAGGTCTCCTGGGCCCGGACCGCGGCGAGACGTGAGGTGAGGACGTACATCTTGCCCTTGGGGTCGTGGTCGCCGAACCGGTTGAGCGGGATGTTGACGTCGATGGCCGTGACGTCGTAGGAGCGGTTCACGCTCCCCCCGTCCAGGCAGCCGGGCGTCCCGGCGAGGGCCACGGTGGGCGACGACGCCTCGGCGACGGGTGCGAGGGCGAGCACGGCGACGACGCCGATGACCCCGGTACCCACCGCGAGCAGACGTGCCCCGTGGGCACGACGGCGGGACCGCGAGAGGCCCCCGTGGCGCCGGGTCCCGGCGAGGGACCGGAGCGACGAGGCGACCACGACCACGGGCACGACGACGATCAGGACCGTCGTCGCGTCCCCGAAGAGGCCGATCACCGGCAGGCCGCCCCGGGGCTCGTCCAGGGCCACGAGCCGCAGCTGGTTGCCCACCGCGACCGAGGCCGCCACCGCGAGGATGCACCGTGCCAGCACCGCCGACTCGCGCAGCCCTCGGCGCAGCGACGCCGCCAGGACGGGGTGGACGACGAGCACGAGGGGCACGGTGAACGCCACGACGGTGGTCGAGTGACCCACCGGTCCCTGGATGACGCCCGCTCCGACGTCGTGCAGGTCGAGCCAGGACAGCCAGAGCCCGCCCACCACCCCCATCGCCAGCGCCGTGACGAGGTCGGCCACGGTGACGTGCCGCTTCGCGCTCGCTCGGGTGGTGTGCGACGGGATGGCCATGGTCACTCCTTCTGGGAAGGCTTCGGCGCGACGTGCGAGTCGTGCGTGTCGCCCGGCGAGCCGCCGGCAGTCGACATGTAGAGCAGGGGCACCCGTGGCGTGCCCGGGCCGGCGCCGAGCACGACGTGCGAGCCGTCACGGGGCAGGACGTAGGACAGCGACCCCTCGAGGTGGGCGTGGGCCGCGAGACGGCCCCGGAGCGGCAGCGACCCGGCCAGCGGGGCCGCCCCGGACGGCTGTCCCGAGGCGATCGCCCTGAGGGCGGTCGCGTCGTACGTCGTGTCGACGTCGCCCGCCGTCACGGTCAGCACGACCCGGACGAGGGCCTTGTCGCTGGTGACGAGCCCGTTCACCCCGTGGGACATGCCACCGAGGTCGGCGTCGGAGAGGCCGGTCACCTCCTCAGCACCCGTCACCCTGAACGACACCCCACCCACGGTGAGGACCGTCGGGTCGGGCGGCCCGGCGAGGACGGCACGGGTGTGCCACCCCCCGAGGACCAGCCCGACGGCGACGAGCAGCGCGAGGACGATGGTGCGTCCCCGTCGCGGTTCCGGGCGCAGGCTTCTCATCCGACCAGCGTCGCAGGGCGACCTTCGACCTACCTTGGGGTCCGCCACTGCAGAGCACGGCCACGCCTTTCGCGGGCGACCGGCTCCAATCTCCCCCGGGCGCAACAGTTCCCGTCCTACTCTCGGACCATGACGCTGGGCAGGCCCCGCTCGCGCGGGGGCCTCGGAGGGAGCCCGGGACGACGTCGGCGCGGAGCGCTCGTCGCCCTCCTGACCCTTGCCGTCGTCCTCGTCACGTCCGGCCCGGCCGGCGCCCACACGCGCCTCCGGTCCTCGGACCCGTCGGCCGGCTCGGTCGTCGCCACGGCGCCGACGGCGGTGACGCTGCGGTTCGCCGAGCCCGTGGCGGCCGCGGACGGGGCAGCGCACGTCTACGACGACCACTACGAACGCGTCGACCAGGGTCAGGTCCTCGCCGTCGAGGGCACGTCGGACTCGCTCCGGGTCCCGCTGCGACCCGGACTGACCAAGGGCACGTATGTCGTGGTGTGGCAGGCGAGCTCGGCCGACACCCATCCCGTGACCGGGTCGTTCCGCTTCTCCGTCGGCGCCCCGACCCCGGTCCAGGGGACTCCACCGGACGACAGCCACAACGACCTCGCGGGAGCTGTGCTGGGCCCCCTGCGCTGGCTCGGGTACGCCGGGATGGTCCTCGCCCCCGGCCTGCTGCTCATGGTCCTGTGGCTGTGGCCCGAGGGGCTCTCGTCACCCCGGACCCGTCGCCTCCTCGGCATCGGTGCGGGCCTGCTCGCTGCGGCCACCGTGGGGAGCATGGTCGTGCAGGGTGTCTATGCCAGCGGCGAGCCGTTCAGTGCGCTCTGGGCCGACCCCGGCTCCCTCGACACCCACTCCCGGACCTTCGACACGGTCCACTCGGTGCGGGCCTTCCTCCTCGTCGCCCTCGTCGCGCTGCTCGTGGCCGCCCTGAGCTTCGGGCCGCGTGCGACGGGGCGCCTCCTGCTCGGCCTGCGGTCCGCCGCCGTCGCCGTGACCCTCGCTCTCGCCGTGACGTGGCCGCTGGCCGGGCACTCCGCGGCCACGACCCACCCCGCGCCCACCGTGGCGCTCAACGTCGTGCACCTGCTCGCCATGGTCGTCTGGCTCGGTGGCCTCGTCGGCCTGCTCGTCGGGTCCGGGGAGCCCGAGCAGCAGGCGGCCCTCGGCCGGGCGCTCCCCCGTTTCTCCTCGGTGGCCCTCGCGAGCGTCGCGACGCTCGTGGTCACCGGAGTCCTGCTGGCCTGGTCCGAGGTGGGTACCGTCTCGGCCCTGACGCCGACCGCCTACGGACGCGTGCTCCTCGCGAAGGTCGGCGGCGTGCTCGTCCTCGTCGCCCTCGGCAACAGCGCGCGGGTGTGGGTCGAGCGACACCGCATACCAACGCCTTCTCGAGCAGAGGCCGGGGCTCCGGCGTCCACGGTCCCGGCGGCAGCCGTCGGGGCCAGGGGCCTGCGGGCGGGGCTCGCCGGCGAGACGCTCACCGCCGCAGTCGTGCTCGGCCTCACGACGGCGCTCGTCGTCATCATCCCCGCCCGCTCGGACTACGTCGAACCGTGGAGCCGGGTGATCACGGCCGACGGCGCGACGGTGTCGGTGCAGCTGCCGCGCCCCCGGGTCGGCGACACGATCGCCCTCGTGACGGTCGCGGCGCCCGGTGGACGCCGCGTCATCTCGTCCGTAACCGGGTCGGTCAGCCGTCCCGGGGCCACCGCGGCGGCCGTCCGGCTCCCCGTGAGCCCGGACGGGTCCGGTGCCGACGGTGCGACCGAGGTCGGCCTCACCTTCGACGACGTCGGCCCGTGGTCGGTCCGTCTGGTGCTCACCCCGACCTCGGGATCACCGACCACGGTCGTCTTCACCGTGCCCATCGCGGCCGACGCCTGAGGCCCGGCGCCCCAGCGCCTGACCGGCACCGACCGGCACCGACCTGCCCCCCGGCACCGGCACGGGCACCGGCACCGGCACCGGGAGCCCGGCGGACGGCATACGCCCTCGGTGGGCAGTCGCGGCGTCGGCCGTGCCGGCGGCACGACATCGCGTGGACCACTCACGCCCCCACACGACGGAGGGTGGTGACCCCTGCGGGGCCACCACCCTCCTGCTTGCTTACCGGACTACCGGCCGGCCACGAGGTTCGACCGGGCCGACTGGGCCCCGCCTCCCACCGCGTTGACGGCCTGGACGGTGAACCGGTAGTTACCGGCGACCGGCAGTGTCATCACGAGCGACCGGGCCGTGCTCGGCTGCACCGCTGAGACGGTGGTCGCGAGGACCGCTCCCGCTGCACTCATGCGCAGCGCCGAGACCCGGTAGCCGGTGATGACCGAACCACCAGTCGCTGCCGGAGGCGTCCACCGCGCTGTCGCGTTGATCGCACCACCGGCGACTCCGGCCGTGGCGGTCCCGATGACGGGAGCGCCGGGAACGGTTGCCGGCGTCACCGCGATCGACAGAGCCGAGAAGGCGCTCGTGCCGACGGCGTTCACCGCAGCGACCTGGAAACGGTACGCCGTCCCGTTGGTCAGCCCCGTGACGACCAGGCTGGTCGCCGCCGCACCCGCTGGNGCCGAGAAGGCGCTCGTGCCGACGGCGTTCACCGCAGCGACCTGGAAACGGTACGCCGTCCCGTTGGTCAGCCCCGTGACGACCAGGCTGGTCGCCGCCGCACCCGCTGGGCGAAGGGCACCCACCTGGGCTCCAGCAGCGTTGACCACCCGCACGGAGAACCCGGTGATGGGCGAGCCTCCGTTGGTTCCCGCAGTCCACCGGACGGTGGCCGAGGCGTTGCCCCGGGTGGGCGTGCCGATCGTCGGGGCAGCCGGTGCGGTCGCCGGCGTGACCGAGTTCGACAGAGCCGAGAAGGCGCTCGTGCCGACGGCGTTCACCGCAGCGACCTGGAAACGGTACGCCGTCCCGTTGGTCAGCCCCGTGACGACCAGGCTGNATCGACAGAGCCGAGAAGGCGCTCGTGCCGACGGCGTTCACCGCAGCGACCTGGAAACGGTACGCCGTCCCGTTGGTCAGCCCCGTGACGACCAGGCTGGTCGCCGCTGCACCCGCTGGGCGAAGGGCACCCACCTGGGTTCCAGCAGCGTTGACCACCCGCACGGAGAACCCGGTGATGGGCGAGCCTCCGTTGGTTCCCGCAGTCCATCGGACGGTGGCCGAGGCGTTGCCCGGTGTGGCCGTGCCGATCGTCGGGGCAGCCGGTGCGGTCGGGGCGACAGGTGTCGCGGTCCCCGATGCCGACGGACCGGTGCCGAACTGGTTCACCGCGGCCACCTGGAAGGTGTAGAGCGTGCCGTTGGTGAGACCGGTGACGAGGCGGGAGGTCGCGGTGCGCGAGATCCCGGTGATGGTCTGGACCGGAGCGACGGTGGTGTTCGTCCCGGTGAAGACCCGGATCGTGAAGCTCGTCGCGGTGGCAGGCCCGGTGAAGTTGACCGTCACCGAGGCGTTGCCTGCGACCAGGCTCGTGATGCTGGGCGCGGCGGGCACTGCCACAGGCAGGGACGCGTCGCTGAACTGCAGGCGCTCGACGTTCCACACGGTGTCGATGCCGTCGGCTCCGCCGTTGCTGTCGACGGTGATGCTGCCGTTGGCGTTCGGCGTGATCGTGTAGGACGCCAGCGTCCCGGTGAAGACGGCGACGTCACAGTTGACCGCGGCAGCTCCGAGGGCGCAGTCACCTGCGGCGCCGGTGGCTGCTGTGGTGCCCATGCCCGTGATCTCACGGACCGCGACCAGGTTGCCCGGGTCGGCCAGTCCGGCGAAGACCGCCTGCTGGAGCGTCATGCCGGTGGTGCCGGTTCCCCACGGGTTCGTGGTGGTCGCGGGCACCGCCTTGTTCTCCATCAGGTCCGTCGTGCCCGTCTGGGTGGTGGGGTCAGCCGGGTTGGTGCGGTAGCTGATCCGCACGGACAGGGCGTGGTCGCCGTCGATGATGTCATCGGCGCCCCGACCGGTGATGGTGTCACTGCCACCGCCACCGAGCAGGATGTCGCCCTCGGCCCAGACCGTCCCGGTTCCGGCAACCGTGCCGGCCTGTCCGGTGAGTGGGCAGTAGCCGGCGGCGGAGGCCGCGACGATGGGTGCCAGCTGGCTCGGGAAGGTCGAGACCAGGCGGTTGAGTCCGCCGATGCGTGCGACACCGGTCGGGTCGAGTGCGTTGCACCCGGTGAACCCGGCACCGCCCAAGGTCGACGGAGCGACCTCGTGACCCTTGATGACGTCGTTGAAGTTCGAGCCCGAGTCGGCCTCGGTCTCCTGCCAACGGTCGCGGTTCACGACGAGCTGGATCGGGACGCCGACGAGGTTGTTGTTGATCTCCATGTCGTCGTCACCGCCCACGGTGTCGTACTGGTGGAAGGCCCAGTCGAAGCCGCCGGCGCCAGCGTTGCGGTCGACGGCCGCGTTCTGCGACATGAGGTCGTCTCCGCCCTCGGCGTCGTAGTCGTTCTCGCCGACCTGGCCGACGAAGACGTCGTTGCCGGGTGCGGTCTGAGCCGGGTCGTCGAAGAACGGTGCACCGTGGTCGCCCTGGAGCAGGTCCTGCCCCGAGCCGCCCTCGATCCAGTCGTCGCCACCGTCTCCGAAGACGGCGTCGGCGCCCTGGCCGGCGATGACGAAGTCATTGCCGGGGCCCGCGAAGGTCTCGTTGTCGTTGGCTCCACCGTTGATGAAGTCCTGACCCTCGTTGCCCATCGGGATGTCGTCGCCGATGCCGGCGTCGATGGCGTCGTCGCCGGGACCACCCTTGGGAACGTCGGCACCACCGAGGTCGGTGAGGATGTCGTCACCCTCGCCGCCGAGCGCCACGTCGTCTCCGCCGTTGCCCTCGATGACGTCGTTGCCGAGGCCACCCCAGAAGGTGTCGTTGTCGTTGCCACCGATGATCCGGTCCACGGCGGCGGTGCCGTTGTAGACCGACTGTCCGTTGATGCCGGACGGGTCGACGGTGTTGATCTGACGGTAGGCGATAGCGCCGTCGGCCTTCTTCAGCAGCAAGAGGTTCTCGTCGCAGTCGGCCGTGCTCGGGTCGTCCTTGACCGTTCCGGGGCCCGTCAGGCTTGCCGGCACGTCGGGAGTCGCTGCGCGCACCAGCGTGTTCGGCGCGTTCAGCGGGTTGTTGAGGAACGACATCTGGAACTTGCAGTCAGCCGTGGCGAAGGCGTCGGCCTTGAGCGTGTTCGTCCCCTCGGTGTTGCGCTGGATCATCTCGGAGAAGGAATTGCCCTCCAGCTGGGTGCGGAGGTTCATCCCGGGAGTCCGGAGCAGGTAGTAGAAGCGGTCGCCGTCCTGCAGGCTCTCGAGCTGCGTCTGGAAGACGTAGTTGAAGGTCGAGCCGAGCAGGCCTCCGAAGAGGTTGGTCATCTCGGCGAGGCCACCGACCCACAGGTCGATGTCGTCGACGCCCGTGACGGTGCGTCCGCCTGCGTTGGCCCAGGCGCCGGTGCCGAACATGAAGTCGCCCGCGTCTGCCGGCGGGACGTCCCCGACGGCGGGGTTGACGATCGCACGTGCTGCCGCACGCTTGGCGGCTGCAGTCGTGGCGCCGGTGATCGACGGGTGCAGACCGTAGGCGGCCACGAAGTTGACCAGCGACTCGGGGTGCTTCAGGTGCTGCCCGAAGTCGGTCCAGTCGGTGTAGGGCGCCAGCTGGCCGTCATTGGTCTGCGCGTTGATCTGTCGGCGCAGGTCGTTGAGCCGCGGGATGCCCGCGTCCCTGGCACGCGCCATGTTGATGGTCGGCAGGTCGAGCGGGAGACCGAGCAGGTTGTTGCGCAGGGTCTCGGTGACGAACTCGTCGATCTCGTTGCCGGCCTGGTCGGAGGAGCCCATGAAGATGGCCCCCGCGCCCTCCTGCGCGGTGTAGAACGTCGGACTCGCCCCGTGCGTCTTGGCGAACAGCTCCGGCGGGTTGAGGAAGGCGGTCAGCAGCGGCAGCGAGTTGTCGGTCTTGACCCCCGCCGCGTCTGTCGTCGTGCGCGCCACCTGGTCATCGAGCATGGAGTGCCCGAAACGGTAGACCGCGTGGGCGAACTCCGCCTGGATGGCGGGGTTGATGTCGGGCGAGTAGACGTGGAACGGCCGGACGCCCGGCTGCACCTTGCGTGCGAACTCCTCGAACACCAGGTGCTGGTACTCCATCTCCGTGACGAAGCGCGCGGCCTGGAACAGGCGACCGCCGAACCCGTAGCTGATGTTTGCCGTACCCACGGTGTGCGGGGCCAGGTAGTCAGCGAGCAGGGACGGGTTGTTGTTCAGCGTGTTGGTGATGTCGTCGACCAGGCGGTTGTGCTCCGAGTGGAAGACCTGGTGGATGGACGACAGGGCGATGTTCTCGTTGCACCGGCCGTCACCGCAGATGAAGTGCGAGTTGAGCAGCTCGTCGTCGTAGGTGCCGGCGGGCTGGTTCGCGAAGTCGGCCGAGGGGACGGTGTCCGTGTCGGGCGTCAGTGCACCCGTGGGCTCGGCATTGTGCGCGATGTCCGTGAGGAACGGCGTGTCGAAGTGCAGCACGTTGGCCGGCACCGGGACGGGTCCCGTGCATCCGACGGTCGCGGCGCGGCAGCCCTCGACGAGACCGGTGGTCGTCACGTACTGCGGCAGCCCTCGGGCCGGACCCGGCAGGAAGTTGCCGTAGGGGTCGGCGGCGACCATCGGGATGTTCAAGACGTCCTTGTCGACCAGGCGCATGCCCAGCAGGTCGGCCGTCTGCTTCTTGATGCCGGCCCACGTGGCGAGACCGCCGCTGCCGTCGGGCGAGCCCGGGTAGGCCTCGCCGACCGGTCCACCATCGAGGAAGCGGCCGTTGGAGACGGGCCGTCCACCGACGTTCGTGTACTCGCGGAGGAAGACCTGGTGCGAGCTGTGCGAGGTGTACGTCTGGGACTGGTCGACCCAGGGGCTGTCGGTGTTGTTGGCGTTCTGGACGTCATCCGCCGACTCGTCCGCCGGCGTTGCCGGGTTGTCGCCGAGGATCCCGTCGGGTCCGGGCTGGTTCTGGGCGCGGGTGAGCACCATGAAGGCCTGGTTCGCCGGGACCTCGTCACCGTTGCCGGCGATGCCGTCCGGACCCACCGTGAGGAGCGGGTCGTCGGCACGCAGCGGCACGAAGACGTTGCCGCCGCCCTTGACCGTCTGGTCGACTCCGTGGTCGAAGAACTGGCCGAAGAACGTGAAGATCGAGTTGAACGGCGGGGAGAGCCCGACGTCCGTCGTGACGTTCTCGATGAAGAGCGTCTTGTGCGAAGGCACACAGTTCGCCGGCACCCCGAGGGGGACTGCCGGGGTGGGGTCGGTCGTGCAGGCGATCACCTTGTTGCCGCCCTGGGCCCGCAGCGGGAACTCTGCTGCCTGGATGGCGGCAGGGTTGGTCGAGGTCTGGTCGACGATGAGGTTGCTGACCAAGCGCGGCTGGGTGTCGAAGACGTTGCCCTTCTTCTGGGCGTAGGAGGACGCCACCGGCGGCCCGAACAGGGACGGGTTGGTCTCGGCCGCCCGGAAGTCGGGGGTCGTCAACCGCGGGAAGGGCTGGTCGGCCGCCGCGAACGTCTCCCGGTTGGTGAAGAGGTTGTTGCACGAGCCGTCGACGGTGCGAAGACCGTACGAGGTGAGCCGGTCGGGGACCTGGTCGACACCCGGGCCGACCAGAGTGCCGCAGCGGTTCGCCGGGGTTTGCGTCGCCGAGTGCGCCTCGGCGATCTTGATCTGCTTGAGGATGTAGGCGATGTCGGAGGCCGTCACCACGAAGCCGTTGCCCGCGGGTGCGGGCGCTGCCTGCGCGGACGTGACCGCAAGCGGCACGACCATGGCGAAGGGCACGACGAACGCGACGCTCGCCGCCACCCACCGGAACCGGACCGCTAGTGACTGCGGCCCCGCCCGGTGCGCGGACCGACGAGCGTCCACGTCAAAGATCCGGGCGTGAATCCGCCCGGGAGACTTGCCGGTTGAGCGTTTCATTGCACACCTGCCTCGTGAGTTGTTGTTGGTGTCCCCGACGTGGTCCTGTGCAGACCCGATGAGTGCGTGTGGAACGGGTTGGAAGTGCGCCGTGTCGGCACCGCGTGCCGGCTCGGCGTGACTCCCGGAGAGCGCTGCCGCCCGGGGCTCCCGGGCGTCATGCGCTGGCCGAACGGATCGGTCGTGATGGCGCCGAGGACGCGCACCGCACGAGTGCGGCGAGCGTGCGTCGGGCCTCGTCGGCGGCCGGGCCCCGCCTGCCGGTCCCGGAGTCGGGGCCGGAGTCGGGGACGTCCCCGACGGCGAACCCGCCGCGAGAGACCCGGTGAAGGCGGACGACGGCATCGATGAGGCCCTCGAGCTCGGAGTCGTCCGCGTCGGGACCTCCGAGCAACCGCCCGTACATCTCCTGCAGCCGCGGCCCGGGCGCACACCCGAGCTCGTCGGCGAACACCCTGCGGCACCGGGCATACGCCCGGAGGCCCTCTGCATGGTGCCCGGACACGTCCTTGCTGTGCAGGTAGGCGTACCAGGCACCCTCGTCGAGCGGGTCGGCCTCGATGGCCTGACGGGCCCAGCGGGTCGCGTCGCCGGGCGCGAGGTCCACGACCTTCTCGGCCGCGGCGACGAGCCACTCGCTCGTCATCCGCTCGTGCTCTGCGCGCGCCGCGTCCAGCCAGAGGGCGCTCGCCTCGTCTGGCAGCAATGGGGTCCTGGCGACGGCAAGGGTCCGGCGCAGCAAGGGCAGTGCCACCTCGGGTCGGACGCTCGGGTGCAGGACTCGTCCGACGTCACGGGCCAGCGTCGCGACGTCGAGGTCGACCTGGTCCAGGTCCAGCGAGTAGCACCCGGCGCGGGTCATGATCGTCCCCTGCCGGGGTGCGCCCGGGACCTGGAGGTGCTTGCGCAGCACGCACACGTAGGACTCGAGGGTCGCCGTCGCCGCCGTGGGCCGGTCGTCGCCCCACAGGATCGAGACCAGCGCCTCCTTCGACACCGGGACGCCGCGGGCGACCGCGAGCGCGATGAGCAGGTGGCGGGGCTTGACGCCGCCGAGCTGACGCGGTCCGAGGACAGTAGTTCCGACGCGCACGTGCAGGCCGCCGAGCAGGTTGACCTGCACCGCGGCCGTGCCCGGACGTCGGCCGGTCGGCGCCACCGTGACGGTGCGCGCCACGTGGATGCTCATGTCCGCGCCTCGTCGACGGTGACAGCGGCACGGTCAGGCCGACGGCCACACCGCCGACCTGACCGGCCGCCGCGGGACTCCCACGAGGGGGTTGCATCGGCGCAGTGCGTGACGTGACCGGCACGCCCGGGACGGACGGGGGAGTTCGAGCCGTCTGTCGTCGCAACGCCGTCTGCCGTGAGAGTCACGACTCTGACCGCGGGCGCGCCCGCGGTCACGAACAGGAGAACGGCGACCGCCGACGACGGCACCGACTCCTCGGTGATGGTTGGGCACTCCCTCGCGAGATCGGGTCGGCACGCGCACCGCCGCCGGATCGACGACGTGTCGTCCGCGACACGTCGACGTCGTCCGCTCCCCTGTCGGTGCCCCCACCCGAACTGCTCTTTCCCCATGCATCCATGGTGCTGAGCACCCTTGTGCCACAACAGTGCCGAAGAGGGGGCCGCGCGCGACCCTTCTTGGGGGTGCCGTCAACCCCCTATTTGGGGGGTGCACCTCGACCGGCAGCCCGCGACCCGGGGGCGTACGCCCTCAGGGTGCCCAGGACCAGGCGAACCTCTGGGGAAAGCGGGCTCGCAGACGCGATCCCCCACCCGGCAGGGCGCTCAGGCTGACCTCGCCGCCGATGTCGGCGACGTCGTCCTGCAGCAGGCGCAGTCCGAGGTGGCCTTTCGCCGGCGCCGGGAAGGGGCCACCCACCCCGTCGTCGTCGACCGTCACCACGACGTCGCTGCCGTCGACCGTGGCGACGACGGACACGGTCCGGGCGTGGGCGTGCTTCACGACGTTGCGCAGGCCTTCCCGCACGACGTGGTAGGCGAACTGGGTGGACTCGGCCGAGATCTCCTTGAGGCGTCCGTCGACGTCGATCGTGACGTCGACCCCCTCGGCACGGACGGGCTGCGCGAGCTGCTCGACGGCGGCCTCGAGCCCCTCGCGGGCCAGACCGACCGGGTAGAGGTCGGTGAGCAGCCCTCGCAGCGAGGCGATGTCACTCTGGAGCCGACGGCCCACCGACTCGAGCACCCCGCGGGCCGAGGTCGACTGGGCCGGGAGCTCCGCCGCGACAGCGGGCAGCGAGTAGCCGAGGCTCGTCAGGTCCTGGATGAGCCCGTCGTGCAGCTCGCGCGAGATCTTGCGGCGCTCCACGTCGGAGGCGGCCAGCGCGTGGCGCAGCAGTGACGACCGTTCTGCCTGGGCCTGGTCGACGCGCCGGGCCAGGGAGAGGGCCAACGGGATCACCGTCAGGATGAACAGGACGAGGGCGCCGATCGCCAGGGGCAGGATGCGGGTCGAGATGACGATCTCGTCGCGGACGATCCGGTCGCTGTTCCAGTACGACTCGACGAGGATCGGCTTGCCCTCGGAGTCGACGGCCCCGGCATACACCTCGAGGAGCTCGTCGTACCCCTGCTCGTGCTCGTTCTCCTCCTTCGAGAGGTCCGAGAGGGTCGCCACCGACGAGGTGGTCCCGAAGAGCGCGACCTCCTCGGGCTCGAGGGTGAAGGTCTCGCCGTGCAGCTCATGCACATCGGACCAGATGACCTGACCGCCCACGCCCCAGACCTTGATCCGCACCAGGGAGTCGTCACGCAGTGGGCTGCCCACGACGGCGTCGAGGATGCGGTCGGAGCCGGGGTCACCTCGGCGGACGGCTGCACTGATGAGCGGCGCGACGACGTCGCGCGCGAAGGAGATCCCGTGCGTGCTGGCGTCACGGACCGCGATGTCACGGGCTGCCGCCTTGACGGCCAGGCTCACGCCGCCGGCGCACGCCGTCAACGCGATGAGGCTCCACAGCAGGAAGCGTCGAACGGCTCGGCCGCGGACGGTGCGAGAGTCCCCCATCGACCACCCTCGGGGTCGCAGGCGCACGGTCAGGAGCCGATCAGTCCGAACCGTCGAGCCGTCACGACCGCCTCGAGCTGCGAGTGCGCGTTGAGCTTGACCATGATGTTCTTCACGTAGCCACGGCACGTGAGGCGCGTGATCCCCAGACGTCCGGAGATCGTCGCGACGTTGTGTCCTTCCGAGAGGTGCATCAGCACCTCGGTCTCCCGGACCGTCAGCGGCGTGTGGTTCGAGACAGGTGGGCAGCGCAGGAGGTCACGCAGGACCCGCGGATGCACGACGAACCCGTCTCCCTTGCAGCCGCGCAACGCCTCGAAGAGCTCGGTGAGCGTGCCGTCCTTGAGCAGCAGGGCACTCGCGCCCGCATCGGCCGCGCGGCGCAGCAGGGTCTGGTCGACGTCGGCCGTGAGCACGACGACACGCAGTCGCGGGTCCTCACGGATGAGCTCGGCAGAGAGCTCGATGCCGTCCCCGTCACCGAGGTTGACGTCCATGACGATGACGTCGGGACGCAGCGCGGCGACGGACGCGCGCGCCTCTGAAGCGCAGTTCGCCGATCCGATGCACTCGAGCCCGGCCTGCAGGCCGATCGCCAGCGCCATCGCCGACGCCACGGCCTGGTGGTCGTCCACCACGAGCACGCGGACGTAGTCCTCGACTACCCCCACCCGGGGCCCCACTCCCAGTGTCACGCTCATCGTCCCCACCCCCCACGTTCCGGGCTCCCCCGAGCCCCTCACTGAGAAATTATGCGGACGGCGGGGCCCCGCGTCTCACGAATCCGCAGGTCAGAGGCTCAGACCGGGACGATTCGGGCACTTGGGACGGTAGTTCGTTCTGTCTCTGCGGATGCCGGAGTCACCGAGCTCTGTGGCCCCGGCGCGGAGCCGTCCGTCAGGTCGCCCAGGTCCGGAGCCAGACGGTCTCCTCGAGCTGCCGCAGCCGCTCCAGGGTCTCGTCCGACAGGGCCACGTCGGTGTCGGTGATGACGTAGCCGAGCTCACCGCGGGTCGAGAGCGACTGCCCGGTGATGTTGGCACCTGCCTCGGAGAGCGTCTGGTTGATCGACGCCAGCACCCCGCGCACGTTGTGGTGGAGGTAGCCGGCCCGGAAGCCGCCGCCGTCGGCCGGCGGCGCCGACACCTCGGGCAGGTTCACCGACAGCGAGGTGACACCGGACTGCACGAACCCGAGCAGCTTGGCCGCGACGAAGGACCCGATCTCCTCCTGCGCCTCCTGGGTCGAGCCACCCACGTGCGGGGTGAGGATGACGTTGTCGAGACCTCGCAGCGGCGACTCGAACGGGTCGCCCTGGGCCTTGGGCTCGGACGGGAACACGTCGATGGCCGCACCGGAGAGGTGACCGGAGAGGATGTGCGCGCGCAGCGCCTGGTCGTCGACCACCATGCCGCGCGAGGCGTTGATGAACACCGAGCCGGGCTTCATGAGCGAGAACTGCTCGTCGCCGAAGAGGCCTGCGTTGCCGGGTCGACCGTCGACGTGGAGGCTGACGATGTCGGACTCGGCGAGCAGCTGCTCCAGCGAGCTCAGGCGCCGGGCGTTCCCGTGCGCCAGTCGGTCCGCGGTGTCGTAGAAGACGACGTGGAGGCCGATGGCCTCGGCGACGTTGGACAGCTGGGTGCCGATGTTGCCGTAGCCGACGATCCCGAGGGTCTGACCACGCGTCTCGTGGCTCCCGCGCGCGGACTTGTCCCAGATCCCGTCGTGCATGCGCTGGGTCTTCTCGGGCAGACGACGGGCGAGGGCGAGCATCTCGCCGATGACCAGCTCGACGACGCTCCTCGTGTTCGAGAAGGGGGCGTTGAAGACCGGGACACCGTGCGCGGCTGCCGCGGTGAGGTCGACCTGGTTGGTCCCGATGCAGAAGCACCCGACGGCGCGGAGGTCGTCGGCCGCTGCGAGCACCCGCTGGGTGACCTTCGTGTTGGACCGGATCCCCAGCAGCGAGACTCCGACCAGAGCGTCGATGAGCTCGCCCTCGGTGAGGGACCCGGACCGGACCTCGACGTCGTGGCCGTTGCTTCGAAAGGCTTCGACGGCGACGGGGTGCACGTTCTCCAGCAGCAGGACCTTCACGGGCGCCTCCTTGTCCGGGCAGGACGGTTTGTGGTGCTAGCGGGTCGGTGGGCTGCGGCTCGAGCGCGCCTGCCACACCGGGGTCGACCGACCCGATGGTGTCACGCATGCTCCGGTCGGGCTCACGTGGCCACCAGTTGGAAACCTCGAGGCCATGCGCATGGTGGAGGAGGGAGTCGCCAGTCCCGAGGACTCGGGCGCAAGACCGGAACGGGCTTCTGCGACTGGGCTCGAGCGACGAGGTGACGGGCCGTCACCCCGGAGCCAGCGCCACGCATACGCCATGACCGCGTGGGCGCCGGCGCACTTGCTAGGTTCGCCGCGTGGAGATCACGCGCATCGGAGCAGACGACTGGGAGCGGTTCCGATCGGCGCGGCTCGTCGTTGTCCGAGTCACCGGAAGCCTTCGGCTCGCGGTACGCCGACTGGGTCGATGCCCCGGACTGGCGGGTCACCTCATCCGCGCGGTGGCGGACTGGGCTGCGGCCCAGGGGATGTCGACCTATCTCATGGTCCGCAACGACAACGTCCGGGCGCGGACGGCGTACGAACGGGCCGGGTTCGTCGACACCGGAGTCCCGGAGGGGTGGCCGATCGATGAGCCGCCGGAGCGCCGGATGGAGCTGCGCACCTGACGTCGCGATGGCCCGGCCCCTGCGAGGGATGGGGTCCCAGGCACCCCTCCATGAGCAGACCCGGGACCCCTGACGTCGGCAACGCGGGGTGAACCGTCGGCATCAGGAAGACGATCGAGAGCCCGGATCATGACGCGCTTTTCCCGTCGGCGTGGCGTGCAGGATTCGCTCAGCCTGCTGTGGCACTCTCACTCTCGCGCGCCCGTCGATGCTCCCCTGTCTCGGCGGGCGCGCCCACGCCCCAGCAGCAACCCCCCTGCTGCTGGTGCACCCGGCGCGGCCCGCTCACCCCACCCGAGCGGGCTGCGCCTTCCTGCCTCGTCAGGACGACGGTCGTCCGGCGGACGAGGCGTAGGGTGGAGCCATCTCAGGCCGGTCGACCCCGGACCTCGGCGGCGGGCTTGTGGCTCATGCCCCAGAACCGAGGTTGCCCGTGACGACGTCCCGGCCGGACCCAGCAGTGGCTCGGATCCTGCTGCAGCTCGCCGACGAGCCTCTCCCGGCGGGAGCCGACGGACTCGTGAGCACCTTGACCCGGCTGTGCGCCGCCTTGGTGCGTCACCTCCCGGCGTCGGGATCAGGCATCACCCTGGTCGGTGAGGGACACGGGTCGGCCGGGATCGCCGCCGCGGCGGGTCCTCGTAGCCGCAGTCTCGAGGAGCTGCAGTTCACCTTGGGCGAGGGTCCCTGTCTGGACGCCCATGCCTCGCGCCGGCCGATGCTCGAGCCCGACCTCGTGGGAGCCGGGTCGCACCGCTGGCCGATCTACGGCCCGCGCGCGGCCGAGCTCGGAGTCGGCGCGGTGTTCGCCTTTCCCTTGCAGATCGGCTCGGCGCGGGTGGGGGTGCTCGACATCTACCGCAGGCAGCCCGGTCCGCTCTCCGCCGAGGCGCTGGCGTCGGGCCACGGCTTCGCCGAGGTCGCCCTCCGGCTGCTGCTCCAGGAGCAGGCTGGGGCCTCCGAGGGCCGGGCTCCGGAGGGGCTGGACGACGTCCTCGCCCACCGCATGGAGGTCTACCAGGCGCAGGGGATGGTCATGGTCGACCTGGGGGTGAAGCCCGCCGAGGCGATGGCACGCCTGCGCGGACACGCCTTCGCGGCCGGCCAGGACATCGCTGCCGTGGCCCGGGACGTCATCGACGGCATACTCCATCTGCAGCGGGACCATCCTCCTCACGATCCCGGGGAGCACCCATGACGCCTCGACAGCGTCTGCGGACCATGTGCCCACACGCGCACCTGCCGAAAGGAGCTGACCGCCCGTGATCGCCCTTGACAAGCTCACCGACGTCTTCGTGGCCGTCGCCGACACCCTCGTCGCCGACTTCGACATCATCGAGTTCCTCGAGCTCGTCGCCGAGAAGGCAGCGACGATCAGCGCGGCCAGCGCGGCCGGGATCGTCCTGGGCGACCCGACCGGGCGACTCCAGTTCGTGGCGGCCTCCGAGCAGTCGGTCCGGCTGCTCGAGGCGCTTGCCGTCCAGAGCGAGAGCGGTCCGTGCCAGGACTGCTTCCACACCGGTGGGCCCGTGGTCAACACCGACCTGCGTGACACCGAGGCACACCGCCGGTGGCCGGCGTTCGCGAGGCTCGCCACCTCCCTGGGCTACCAGTCGGTGCACGCGCTGCCGCTGCGGCACCAGGGCACCGCGATCGGTGCACTGACTCTGCTCAGCGTCCACGCGCATCCCCTCGAGGACGCGGACGTACGCGTCGTCCAGGCCGTCGCCGACATCGCCACGATCGGCATCCTGCAGGAGCGCTCCATCCGGGCCAGCGGCGTCCTCACCGAGCAGCTGCAGTACGCCCTGGTCAGCCGGATCAGCATCGAGCAGGCCAAGGGCATCCTCTCGCGCATCCACGGCATCGGCGTCGACGACGCCTTCTCCCTCCTGCGCTCGTACGCACGAGGCGCGGGCCTCGGTCTGAGCGCCGTCGCGACCGAGGTCGTCAACGAGCCCGACCGGCACCCCACGCTCACCAGACCCCCGAGGTGAACGGTGGGCCGACCCCCGCGCGCGCCTGTCGGCCCTCCCCCGTCCCGGTCCGTGGAGGCAGCGTTACAATCTGCGTATGGATGCAGATAGGCAGACTGATGCGCTACCCGACGACCAGGTCGAGCTGGCCGTCGAGGTCTTCCGGATGCTCGCCGATGGCACGCGGATCCGGCTGCTCTGGGCGCTGCGCGACGTCGAGCGTCCGGTGAACGAGCTCGCCGAGGCTCTCGGCAAGGCGGCGCCCTCGGTCTCGCAGCATCTCGCCAAGCTGAGGATGGCTCGCATGGTGCGCACCCGGCGCGAGGGGAACCAGGTCTTCTACCGGGTCGAGAACGACCACGTGGCGAGCCTCGTCCGTGACGCGATCCACCACGCCGAGCACGCGTCGGACGGCGTCCCCGCACACCACCGGTCGGCCGGCCCGAGCATCACCCCGATCGGCAGGAACGAGCAGTCCCGGTGAACACGTCTCCCCATGACCACGAGCACGACCACGACCACCAACACGACCGGCACGGCGCCCGACCGCACCCTGGGCACTCCCATGGGCACGCGAGCCCGTGGGCTCGGCTGCGCCACGCGGTCACCCCGCACTCGCACGACGCGGCGGACTCCATCGACTCGGCCCTGGAGTCGAGCGCCCGCGGCATCCGCGCGGTGAAGATCAGCCTCGTCGTCCTCGGCGTCACCGCGTTCGCGCAGCTGGGCGTCGTCTATGTCTCCGGGTCGGTGGCGCTGCTCGCCGACACGATCCACAACTTCAGCGACGCGCTCACCGCGGTGCCGCTCTGGATCGCCTTCGTGCTCGGCCGGCGCGCCGCCACCCGCCGTTACACGTACGGCTACGGCCGCGCCGAGGACCTCGCCGGACTCTTCGTCATCGCCATGATCGCCCTGTCGGCCGTGCTCGCCGGATGGGAGGCCGTCGACCGCCTCCTGCACCCGGCGCCGGTCGACAACGTGGGATGGGTCGCCGTGGCGGGACTCGTCGGCTTCATCGGCAACGAGACCGTCGCGCTCTTCCGCATCCGCGAGGGCCGGGCCATCGGCTCGGCGGCCCTCGTGGCCGACGGCCACCACGCGCGGACCGATGGCTTCACCTCCCTCGCGGTGCTCGTGGGCGCAGGTGGGGTCGCGGTCGGCTGGAACTGGGCCGACCCCGTCATCGGCCTGGTCATCACCGTCGCCATCGTCCTGGTGCTGCGCACCGCGGCCCGAGACGTCCTCCGTCGGCTCATGGACGGGATCGACCCCTCGCTCGTCGAGTCGGCCGAGCACACCCTCTCCCGCGTACCGGGCGTGACCGCAGTGCGCAGCGTGCGGATGCGGTGGATCGGCCACGAGATCCACGCGGAGGCCGAGCTCGACGTCGAGGCGACGACGAGCCTGGTCGCTGCCCACGCCGTCGCTCACCGCGCCGAGGCCGAGCTCGTGCGCACCACGGCCAGGCTCACGACGGCAGTGGTCCACGCCTACCCGGCGCACCAGGAGGGCGGGTCACGAGAACGTGCGTCGCAGACGGGGCTGTTCCGGGTAGGTGACAAACCAGTGTGATGCGTCGGCGGGGCGGCGTGTCGGCACGACTTCCCTATGCGAGGAGCTCGCCGTGATTGCCCTGGCCCTGACTGCGCCCGTCCTGGGTTTCGGTCTTCTGCTGACCCTGCAATGGTTCGAGGAGCGCGTCATGTCCGCCGACGCCGGTCCGGTGTCGGTGCAGCCGCGTTCGTAGTGTCGGCCGACGGACCCTCACGCAGGGTGTGGGTCCTTGCCGAGCAGCGAAAGTGCGTCCGAGGCACATCAGGCGACAGGTGCGATGACCAGCCAGAAGGGTCCCGGAGCTTGTACAGAGAGCGTTGTGCCGATGCTCGCGAGCGGCAGTCTGATGTCTGCTGCGGCTGCTCCTGCGCACACGCTGCTGATGAGGACCTCGTCGTCACCGGTGACGGTGTATCGACCCGGACCCGGACAGCTCACTGAGACGAAGGCTTCGGAGCCCGGTGGCGCCTTCAACGAGTACGTCGCCGTCGTCGTCCCGCGCTCGGACAACAGCGGACTGGGGCCCACCGCGGGCCCATGTTTGTCCCTCAGATCATTCATCGGGTCAGTAGGCGCCGCAGCGACGGCCGGCGTGCCGGGGGTCGACGCACCGCTCGAACTCGGGGCAACGCTCGTTGCCCCGACGGAAGCGCGAGCCGGTCCGTTGCCCGTGGCCGGCGTCGGGCTGGTCGAGCACGCCGCGGTAGAGGCGACGAGGACAGCCACGAGAACCGAGAGGTATCCCCCGCGCCGTGACCGTCCTCGCTCGGGTCGTGACGAGGGCACTGCAGCCCCGGTCGGTCCGGCCGGGGCTGCAGTGATGATGTGTGTCTGGACCACCGAGACGACTCAGGAGTGGGTGAACTCGATGGCGCTGGTGTTGCCCACGATCGTCCCGGTCTTGTCGGTGCGGAGGGTGCACGGAGCGATGAGGGTCTTCTTCGTGTAGCTGACCTTGTATGCGTGGTGCCCCGCCTCGATCCAGCCGGTCGACTGCGTCGAGGGGACCTTCCAGGAGTACGAACGGGTCACCGAACTCGTCCAGTCCTTCTTGATGGTGACGCCCACCGACACGCTTGCCTTCGCGAAGATGACGCCCGCCTCTGCCGACGTGGTTCCGGTGATGGAACCCCCTGTGGTCACCGACTCGCCCAGAGCGATGGTCAGGGTGCCGCCACTCCGCCCGTACGTCCGGGTGTCCGAGTCGCCGCGGTAGGTGGGCGACTGAGTCGTCGTGTAGTAGACATTGCCGACCTCCGCACAGGCGGCGTAGCTGGACGGAGCCGTCACCACGGCTGCCGCGGGAACCGCGAGCAGCAGGGTGAGCCCCTTGGCCATCAGGCCCTTACGTGAACCACTGATAACGTCCACAGATTCTCCCCGTCTTGTTGTCCCGACGCCCTGACCGGGCGCGGCGACGAGGTCATCCTTTCGACGGCATAGTCGGCTGTCAATGACTCGGGAAGCTCTGTTTTCGGCTCTTCCGAGCACGTAGGCGCCGAGGCGGTCAGAGCCGCCCGGACGGGACTCCCGCCCGTGGATTCCCCTATGGGTCAAGGGATTTAGCGGTCGGTGGCGCATGGCGCTGGTCATGTCCCGAGGACGATCAGTTCCCGTGCCGCGGAGGGATGAAGTCATGGCCGGACCGAGGACGTACCCGCGCCCAGGGGTCTGCGGAACCGTCGGAGACAGCGGCCACTCACAGCGGGCGAGTGGCCCTCGGAGCCATCTCACAGCGTGGGTGGGTACGGTCACCTCGCCGTGGGACCGGCACTTCGAAGTCCATGAGGGGTGACGCCGAATGACATCCGCCGACGAGGTGCTGGCCGGGATGCACCACACGCGTGCCTGGCAAGAGGACTTCTACCGCGACCTGCATGCCCATCCGGAGCTCAGCGGACGCGAGTCCGAGACAGCCGCGGCCGTCGCCCAGCGGCTCACCGGGTGGGGCTTCGAGATCCACGAGCTCGGTGGTGGCGTGGTCGGCGTGCTGCCGAACGGGTCCGGACAGACGGTGCTGTGCCGGGCCGACATGGACGCGCTGCCGGTCACCGAGCTGACCGGCCTGCCGTATGCGTCCACGGCCAAAGCCACGGACGAGACCGGAGCAACGGTCGGGGTCTCACACGCCTGCGGACACGACGTCCACGTCACCTGCCTCCTCGGTGCTGCCCAGCTGCTCGCGAGTCGACGCGACCTGTGGCACGGCACTTTCATCGCCCTGTTCCAGCCGGCCGAGGAGACGGCCTCGGGCGCGCAAGGAATGCTCGATGCCGGCTTGACCGGACGTGTCCCACGACCCGACGTCGCTTTCGCCCAGCACGTCCTGGACCTCCCGGCCGGGACCGTCGCAACGACCATCGGTCCCGTGATGTCAGCAGGCGACAGCATCAGGATCACCGTCTCCGGGGTCGGCTCACACGGCTCGATGCCACACCTGAGCGTCGACCCCGTCGTGCTCGCCGCATCCATCGTGGTCAGGCTGCAGACCATCGTGGCCCGTGAGACCAGACCCGGAGAGTTCGCCGTCGTGACGGTCGGAAGCAGCGTCGCCGGCACGAAGAGCAACGTCATCGCCGACCGAGCCGTGCTGCTGCTCAACGTCCGCACGTACGACGACGACGTCCGCGCTCAGGTGCTTGCGGCGATCGAACGCATCGTGCGGGCGGAGTGCGACGCTACCGGATCCCCGCAGGCACCGACGTTCGACTACTACGACCAGTACCCCCTCACGAGCAACGACGACCGGGTCGGTGCGAGGGTGCGCAGCGCCTTCGAGCAGCACTTCGCCGACCGGGTGGTCGACCTCGGCCGGGTGACGGCCAGTGAGGACTTCAGCCGGATCCCGGACGCCTTCGGGACGCCGTATGCCTACTGGGGCGTCGGTGGGTTCGCCGACGCCTCCGCAGCGCCACCGAACCACTCCCCCTACTTCGCACCCTTGATCCAGCCCACGCTCGACACGGGCACGTCTGCGCTCGTCGTCGCGGCCCTGACCTATCTCGCGAAGTAGCCCGGCTGAACCAAGGCTTCCGCGGCCCAGAGGGAGCAGCCGTACACCGAGTGAGCCGGCTCCCGTCGTCGAGAGCAGCGCCTGACGCAGAGCCCCCTGGCTCAGTCGCTCTCCACGAGATGGCGCGTGGTCCAGGCTCTTCAACCGGCCGCGATGGCCAGCCGGCCGGCAGGGTCGAGGCGACGAAGGATCGCACCAGCGATCTCGGACAGCTGCGAGACCTGCTCGGGAGTCAGGGCGTCGATGACGTGCTCACGCACGGTGGAGACGTGCCCCGGCGCCGCAGCGACGAGCACCTGGTGGCCGTCGTCGGTGAGCCGCGCGTTCGTGGCGCGGCCGTCCTCGGGGCAGGGAAACCGCGTCACGAGCCCACGTTCCTCAAGTCGTCGTACGACGTGCGACAGACGCGTGAGGGACGCGTTGGTCTGCTGGGCCAGGGCGGTCATGCGCAGGGTCCAGCTGGGCGCCTCGGACAGCATGGCGAGGACGAAGTACTCGAAGTGCGTGAGCCCCGAGTCACGCCGCAGCTGAGCATCTAGCACTCCCGGAATCATCTCGACCATGGCGACGAGGCGCTTCCAGGCCACGAGCTGTTCGGGGTCGAGCCATGAACCCGTCGAGAGGGGCCCCTCGGAGGGCAGGAGGCTGCTTTGGGCCTCGGAGCTCGATGGGGATCGCATGAACCGAGCATAGCCGATTACTTGACACATCAAGTAATCACTGTCATCTTGGTTGAAGCATCAATCAATCACTGCAGGAGACAGCCATGGCGCACATCAGCATCATCGGGACCGGCAACATGGGTCAGGCCATCGCCGGCGTGTTCGGCAAGGGCGGCCACTCCGTACAGCTGCTCGGCCAGAGCGACGGCTCCACGACCGTCACCGGCGACATCGTCGTCCTCGCGGTGCCCTACGCCGCGGTGCCGGCCATCGTCGCCGAGCGTGGCGAGAGCCTCGCGGGCAAGACGGTCGTGGACATCACCAACCCGGTGAACTTCGAGACGTTCGACTCCCTCGTCGTCCCGGCAGACAGCTCCGCGACCGCCGAGATCGCACGGGCACTCCCCCGGTCAACGGTGCTCAAGGCGTTCAACACGACCTTCGCTGGCACGTTGGCCTCGGGTGTCGTCGGGCCGAACACGACGACCGTTCTCATCGCCGGCGATGACGCCGACGCGAAGTCCGAGCTCTCCGACGCGATCGCCGCTGGTGGCCTCAAGGCGATCGACGCCGGCTCACTGGCCCGCGCCCGCGAGCTCGAGGCCCTCGGCTTCCTCCAGATCTCCCTCGCAGCGAGCGAGAAGGTCTCCTGGTCGGCCGGCTTCGCCGTCATCGCCTGACCCACCTCCGACAGACGATGCCTTCCACCCAGTTCGGCCGTCCCGTCGCGGTGACCACAGGCTCCGCAGACCCGGACGCACCGCTCGTCGTGCTCCTGCACGGACGAGGCTCGGACGAGTCCTCGATCCTCTCGCTGGTGCCCCACCTACCCACCGGTCCCACCTACGCCGCGGTCCCGGCACCGATCGTGGAGGGCGGAGGCTTCGCCTGGTTCGCCAACCGCGGGATCGGCCGGCCCGTGGCGGAGTCGCTTTCCGAGACCCTCACCTGGTTCACCGCGTGGCTGGACTCCGTCGCGCGGGAAGGCCGCCCGGTCGTCCTCGTCGGGTTCAGCGGCGGGGCCGCCTTCGCCTGCGGTCTCGTCCTGTCCGACCCGCGCCGGTACGCGGGGGCAGCGATCCTCCTCGGGACGCTGCCCTTCGAGGCCGGGGTACCCGTGACCGCACACGGCCTCGACGGGACACAGATCTTCGTCGCGCAGGGTGACCAGGACTTCGTGATCCCGAGGGACCTCCTCGACCGCACGTGGGCCTACCTCCACGGCGAGTCCGGCGCTGTGGTCGTCTCCCGGCGTGAAGCGGGGGGCCACACCATCACCCAGGAGACGCTGGCGGCCCTGGGTGACTGGCTGGTCACCCTGATGGATGACCCCTCCGAAGCCCCTTCGGAGTGAGCCACGGCGGCGCGCCCACCCTCCACGTCGAGGCGCGGCTTGCGTGCCCCTGGACGCCCAACCGCAGATGGGCTCCCTCAGTGTCAGCCGTCCACGACGTCGTGCCCGTGTTTCGCCAGCTCGGTCTCGAACGCTGGGTGCAGTTGCTCGGGCACCCAGATGCCCCATTCGCCGTGCGCCGAGCCAGGGAACGTGCCCGGGGAGATGGCGCAGAGACCGCTCGGATCTGATCCGATGACGACGTCCAGTGCTTGGGCGGCGGCCCCGGCGTCGACCTCGAATTCGGGTCGGTAGGCCGGGGCCCAGATGGCGTAGCCGGTGATCTCGCCGATGCGGTCGCTGTACCTGATGAGTCGGCCGATACGCCGGTGATTGAAACGGCCCCATCGCTTCGTGCTGCGCGTGGGGTCCCAAGCCTCTGACCTGCGCAAACGCGCTTTTGGCACTGTTGGGTGCGATGGCTCGACAGGGCCCTGCTCGGAGACGTTGCGGACTTTGCGGACTAGATTCGGACGAGACGGGACGGCACTGTCAAGGTGCAGTAGGCCTCGAAGACTGGCGGGATCGCAGAGGTCACCGGCCGCCCGACCCCTGTATCGGCGTTGATCCACGCGACCTCCGCGTCGGTAGCAAAGACCCAGCTCCAGGCGTCCGTTGACTTCCACACGACGGAAGATGACCGCACGCCAGATGCCTCCGTCAAGTCCTGCAGCAGATCCGCCGCTCCCACGGAGCAAGTAGTGCAGGTCCGGTGTGTCGACTGCCAGCACTCCCGAATCGTCAAATACGTCCATGGCCTCCCGCTTACCGCCCTCTACGACACCGGTTCGGCCGAAACCCCAAGCTCCCTGCAGCACCTCGCGTCGAGGTGAGCCAGCGGTAGACCGTGACGCGGCAGTGGACATCCTCATTTGCCGCTCTCCGGGCGATCGCGGCGACAAGGGAGTGAGCGAAGCAGGTGCGTTCCTGTCGCCCGCCTACAGGTCGGGCGACAATGGTCAGCACACAGGCGGCGCCGAAGCGAGTGCCGGGAGGTCACGCATGGACGACACGAGTGGTAACGGTGAAGACTCCACGCAGTCCTGGCTTACTGGAGCGCTCGCCGGCGTGCACCATCTCTCCGCTGTGGACCTACAGGCCATAGCAGATCTGCGTCACGGCACCGCGATGCTCGTGGGGATTGGCGGTCCAGTGGTTGGCTCGCGCTTTCTCTTGTGGCGTCAGGAGGTTCGCGTTGGCCGGGGTGACGAGTGCCTCGTGTGGCTATCTCCTGCGAACGTCTCACGCCATCACGCGACGCTCATGCGGCGCGAAGAGGGCTACGAACTTGTCGATGAAGGCTCCCTCAATGGCTGCTGGGTGAATCACCGACTGGTGGACCAGGGCCTTCTTCGACACGGCGACGAGCTCCAGTTTGGGGCCTGCCGCTTCCTCTACGTCGAGGGAGAGTACGAGCCCTGAACGCTTCCGGACATGCCGCATGCGGGCCAGCCGTCGACGCGGCCGCGGTTAGGGGCGGCAGTGACAGACACATGACATCGGTCCCCGGATCAGCCTGAGACTCATGTCCCCGAGTGCTGAGCGTCGTGCGGCCGCGGCGACCGTGAGTGCCTTCCACGAGGCGCAGCTGGCCCAGCTCGTGGAGCGGGTCGGGCTCGAGATCGACCGGTTCCGCGCCGGTGAGCTGGATGCGTTCGACGCGGACCAAGCGTTGTTCCAGTACTCACGTGCCGCCAAGGAGCTGTGGAAGTTCTGCAATGGCGTGGATGTCGAGTGGGTGGCACAAGACACTCGGGAGCGGGCACCGAGTCAGTGGTGGGAGCGCGGAAGCGGCCGCCGACGGTGACCGTTCGAGTCCCCCGATCGTGCCGTCCTGCAGGTTGCGCGCGCTGCTGCGGGATGATGGCGGCGCTTTCGTGGGTCGGCCGACTCCGTTCACCCCGCAAAGATGACTACCTACGAGAACGTCTTGGTCCCGATCCCTCTGCCTCCAGAATCGGACACGCTCAGACGCGCGGTCGCCGCCTACCTGGCCCGGTTCAAAGGACAGTCCCGGGTTCACACCGAGTCCGACCTGCGCGCATTCCTGACCTGGTGCCGCGGACACGGCCTGGACCCGCTGACCGCGCAACGACCGCACATCGAGCTCTACATCCGGTGGATGCAGGAGACCCGCCGTTACAAGCCTTCGACCGTGAGCCGCCGCGTCGCGGTCGTCGCCGGGTTCTACCGGACCTGCGTCATCGACGCCGTCCTGGCGCAGTCACCGGCCGAGCACGTTCGGCGCCCGAACGTGCCCGCCGAGTCACCCACCCTCGGACTGACCCATCTGCAGTTCGAAGCGATGCTCGCCACCGCCCGCACCTCCACCAACGTCAACGACTTCGCCCTCGTCGCGATGCTCGGCCTGCTCGGGCTGCGGATCTTCGAAGCCTGCGGCGCCGACATCTCCGACCTTGGCGAAGAACACGGCCACCGCGTCCTACGCGTGACCGGCAAAGGCGGCAAGGTAGTCCTGACACCCCTGCCACCGGCAGTAGCCCGCGCCATCGACCGCGCCGTCGACGCCCGCACCTCGGGACCGATCCTGCGAACCGGCCGCGGCACCCGGATGGACCGACACTGTGCCACTCGACGCCTGCACCACCTCGCCGAAGTCGGCGGCGTGCACGTCGCCCGGATGCACCCACACATGCTGCGCCACACGTTCGTCACGACCATGCTCGACGCCGGCGTTGACCTGCGCGACGTCCAGATCGCCGCCCGGCACGCCGACCCGCGCACGACCATGCGTTACGACCGGGCCCGGAAGAACCTCGACCGCCACCCCAACTACATCCTCGCCGCCTACATGGCCTCAGGCACCTAAACCCAGCGCCGTCACGAGAATGGCGGACGTTTGTCGGCGGACGCCGATCGTGACACACTGGTACAAGAACCTGTACCAGTAGGAGATGTCATGGCTGTCACTGCAAGCGAGGCCCGGAAGAACTTGTTTCCGCTGATCGAGCAGGTCAACGAGGACCGCACACCGATCGAGATAACCTCCCGCCGCGGCGACGCGGTGCTGATGTCCCGCGCAGACTACGACGCGCTCGAGGAGACAGCTCATCTGTTGCGGGTCCCAGCCAATGCCCGACACCTGCTCGAGAGCCTGCAGCAGGCACGGTCCGGGCAGCGGGACGAGCACGACCTGGCGCGATGAGGCTGGTCTTCACACCGAACGGATGGGCGGACTACACGTACTGGCTTGCTGCTGACGGGCAGATGCTCAAACGGATCAACCGGCTCATCGATGACGCACTTCGCGACCCGGTGGCTGGCATCGGTAAGCCCGAGCCGCTGCGGCACATGCTGGCCGGCGCCTGGTCACGTCGGATCACTGAAGAGCACCGGCTCGTTTACCTCATCGACGGCGACGACCTGGTCATCCTTCAGGCCCGCTTCCACTACGACTGAGGAGTCATCCGCTCCTGCCGCCGGTAGTTCACGGCAGTTGGGCGAGCCAGTGCTCAACGGTGGGTACGCGCTGCACGAGCGGATGGAAGTAGAAGACGCTCTCGTGATGGATCTCGCCGATAAGTACGACGTGGTTCAGCTCACCGCGGCTGGCTCGCGTGAGTGCTGCGCCGAGCTCGACGAACATGCCCCTGCCGTCGTGCTGAGAGGCCACGACAAGAACGGCGTCCGCCGCGATCACCGCGTCGAGTTCGTCCTGCGCCATCCGAGCCGACCGCTCCGCTTGAGTGGCGTAGCCCTCAGCGAAGGACACATCCGCGCTCCAGTCCAAAGTCAGCTCGTGGCCCGCGGCAAGGGCGGTGTCCTGGACCTGCTGGACCGTGACCGTATCGCTGAGCGGGCCAGAGACGTAGATCTTCATCCGCGCAGCCTGCCAGTTGCCAATGACACTCCCGCGCAGGCCAGGCCAGCGGCTGAGACGACTACCAGATTTGCCGCAGATCGGTCGCGCTGACGAGCGGATGCGACGACCTATGACTCCGGAGGCTGCCCGACAAGAGCGACGGCTGCGACCACCTCTGAGAGGTCCGGGCTCAAGAACGCGTCCCCCCACCGGGCCTCGCCCTGAGTAGCCGCTTTGAGGACGGGCGTCAGACCATGCCGCCGCGCGGTCGGGCCAATGTAGGGCGCTTTGTCACCAGGGTGGGCCAGTTTGTTCAGCCGCTTCAAGCGACGCAGATCGCTTCATCTGGGGGCTCATGCATCCACCAACGAGAGCCGAACCCTAGGTGGAACGGGGCCCGCGACCGGCCGTGCGTTGATGCCGAACCGGGCGGTGGTGGGTATGCGTCATGGAGATCGTCGGCGCCCGACCTAGGGCGACGACCCGACAAACGGAGGCCCCTCATGAAGAGACTGCTCATCGTCACCGCCGGCGCGGTCGGCTTCCTGCTCGGCTCGCGGGCCGGGCGGGAGCCCTACGAGCAGTTCATGCGCGCGATCGGCCAGCTGAAGGACGACCCCCGCGTGCAGGAGAAGGCACACCAGGGTGCACAGCTGGTGCGCGAACAGGCGCCGGTCGTCGCGGACAAGGTGGCCGATGCCGCGAGGACGGCGACCTCAAAGGTCACCTCGGCCGTGTCCGGATCATCGGACTCGGGCTCAGACGACGGCTCCGCCCCGTCGTCGCGGGAGGGCACGGACGACGCCATCGAGGAGGCCGTGCAGTTCCAGAGGGACCACGGGCCCAAGGGTCCGCTGCCCTGAGAGCCCGCCACCTGATCGCGGCGCCGGACTCCGGTCTGACTCGGCCAGCGACATGACGCCCATGACGCAGGCCAGATCACGGGACATCGTCCAGACCCAGCCTCCTGCGACCAGTGGGATACGCGCTCATGCCGTAGACCGCGAGCTTCGTCGCCCCTCCCCATGGGGCAGCGCGGAGTCCGCGCTGTAGTGCATCAAGTCAAGCTCGGAGCTCGACCGATGCGCACCCTCGTATGTCCGCTACGAAGCCGGCGTGATGAAGACGACTGAGGTCCCGACCCCGTGGAAGGACCCTGTTGCGGTCTCCCGCACGAAGTCGAAATGGCAGGTCACGAGATCTCCGTGCACGTGCGGCTTGGACGTGTCGAGCTGCTGCACGACGACGGGGTCGCCACCGGTGGGCGTGAACGTCGCTGTCGCCTGAAGGGATTGAATGACGAACGTTTGCGTGCTGCCGACCACGTGCCCGGGAGTGAAGTCCCCGTTCCCGTTGAAGGCTGCCTCAAGCGTCTGACCGTTGTTGCAGGTCAACGGGATCGTCGTGGTCTTGGGATCCGCTGACGCTGCGGGCGCAAAGGCGATCATCGCGAATGCTCCGGCGATGGCTGTGGCAGATAAGCGTTTGATCATGGCTTGCCCTCCTCCGAGTACGAGCTTTGCAGACGGGCTGACTAAGCACTTGGGACTCTGTGCGTTTGAAAGCCCAAGGTCCCGGCGTACTCCTCATCGGGTCGCTGCGCAGCACAACGGCCGAGAGTGGGTCACTTCACCCCCATATGTCCCTCGTGCCGCGTTGAGGGCATGACGCCCGACCATCCCGCGTTGCGCCGCCGGGTCTGCACAGGTCGTGGCGGGGGTCCTTACCGTGTCGCCATGCCCACAATGAGGAACTCAGAGACCATTACGGGTTCCGAAGCTCACGCCATTTCCGGATGTGGCGCTACGACGGCGGCCATGCTCTCGACGCGCAGGGCCGCGTTCAGGTCATGCTCGATATCGCGGGCAGCGAGCGCCAGCGCGCTGACGACGTCGACGAGCCGGGACTCGTCGAAGCGGACCGTCGGCATCGAGACGGTGACGGCTGCGGTGACCCGGTCGCCGACGCGGACGCCCCGGCCGACCGCGGTGACCCCGCTCTCCGTGCGGTCCTTGTTGATGGCGAAACCGCGCTCGCGCACCACGTCGAGCTCCTGGCCCAGCGCGCTCAGGTCGGGCCGCTCGTCGGTGCGTCCGTCCCAGCGGTCGGCGGCGTACAGCTCGGCCCGCTCCTCGACGGTGAGATCGGCGAGCATGAGCTTGCCGCCGGATGTCAGGTGGGCAGGAAAGACCATGCCCTCGCGGTTGCCGACCCGCAGGGCCTGGCTGCTCTCGACCGAGCCGATGAAGCGGGCGTAGTCGCCCGCGAGGACGAGCAGGTTGGCCGACTCGCCGAGGCGGCCCACGAGGGCGTGCAGGTGGGGCATCGCGATGGTGCGCAGCAGTGCGGTGCGTGACTGCGAGTCCGCCGTCAACGAGATCACGGGGCCGGCGTGGTAACGGCGGTCCTCAGCCTGCCGCGCGAAGTCGCGGTAGACGAGCATCGAGAGCAGCCGGTGGGCCGTCGACCGGGCGACGCCCAACCGCTCGGCGGCGTCGGTGACGCTGAGCGGGCCTTCGACCTGCAGCATGACGGCGAGCCGGAGAGCGTGGTCGACGCTCGTCAGGGCGTACTGGGGGCGGTTCTTCTGGGCGCGATCCGGGGCCATCGATTCCTCATAGCAGAATTATCTGTTCCGGCATGGCGAACCTAGTCCACAGTCGTGCCTATGGCAATGACGCCCCCCACCCAGAACCGGCCCCTGGCCGCCCGTCGGCCCGCGTGGCTCGTGACGCTCCTCTGCTGGCTCATCGTCGTCTTCGACGGCTATGACCTCATCGTCTACGGGACGACCCTCCCCAGCCTCCTCGAGGAGAAGGGCTGGGACCTCACTCCGACCTCCGCCGGCTTCATCGGGAGCCTCGCCTTCACCGGCATGCTCGTCGGTGCCCTGGGCGCGGGACTGCTCTCCGACAAGCTCGGACGACGACGCACGATCCTCTGGGCCACCCTGTGGTTCTCGCTCTTCACCGCCCTCTGTGCCCTCGCACCGAATGCCGAGGTGTTCGGTGGCTTCCGCTTCCTGGCGGGTCTCGGCCTCGGCGGCCTCGTGCCGTCGGCCAACGCGCTGACGGCGGAGTTCGTCTCGCGCAAGCACCGTTCGACCGTCTCGACGATGATGATGTCGGGAGTACCGATCGGCGGCTCCGTCGCCGCGGTCCTCGGCCTCTGGCTTCTGCCCGCCCACGGCTGGCGCTCCATGTATGCCGTCGCCTTCGCTGCCGTGCTCGTCCTCCTGCCGCTCTGCTACCTCCTGCTCCCCGAGTCGCCGACGTGGCTGCGAGCCCACGGCCGGGTAGCCCAGGGCAAGGCCGTCGAGGCGCAGTTCGGCCTCGTCCACGACGAGAGCGAACACACCACCGAGACGCACGCCCCCGGCTTCCGCACGATCCTGCGCGGGCGGTTCCTCCGACCGACGGTGCTCTTCGCCGCCGCCACGGTCGCCACCCTCTTCGCCTGGTACGGCCTCGGCACGTGGCTGCCCAAGCTGATGGGCTCCGACCCCCGCTTCGAGATGGGTCAGCCCCTGACGTTCCTGCTGGCCCTCAACCTCGGCGCCGTGCTCGGCTCGGTCGTCACAGCCTGGGCCGGAGTGCGGTTCGGGCCGCTCCGGAGCGCGGTCGTCGCCGCGGCGGTGGCTGCCGTCGCCCTCGCGTTCCTGCTCACCTACCCGAGCGACGCCACCCCGATCTACGCCACCCTCATCCTCGCCGGTGTCGGCACCCACGGCACTCAGTGCCTCATCATCGCGGCGGTCGCGAGTCACTACCCGCCCACCCTGCGCGGCACGTCGCTCGGCTTCGCGCTCGGCGTCGGCCGCCTCGGTGCCGTGCTCGCCCCGCAGGTCGGCGGCCTCCTCCTCGACGCCGGTCTCGGCGTCGGCAGCAACTTCCTCGCCTTCTCCGTCGCGGCCGGACTCGCCGCGGTCCTCCTCGCCGTGACCGCCGTCGTCACGAAGCCCGCCGTCCGGGCACGCTCCGTCGCCGACGTCCTCGTCCACCGATGAAAGGAACGACCATGACCCAGGCAGCCACCTCCCCCGTGCAGATCGAGGCGGTCGACTCCCCCGACCAGCCGACCCCCTCGCCCGAGCTCGAGGCCCTCTACCGCGGCTTCGAGGACGAGCTCCTCGTGCCGCTGTGGACCGAGATCGGTGACCTCATGCCGGCCCACCCCCAGAGCAAGGCGACGCCGCACCGCTGGCAGTGGCAGACCCTTCTCGAGCTCGCCGACCGCGCCGGCCACCTCGTCCCCGTCGGTCGCGGCGGCGAGCGCCGGGCGATCGCCCTCGCCAACCCCTCGCTCGGCGGTCGCCCTTTCGCGACCCCGACGCTCTGGGCCGCGATCCAGTACCTCATGCCGGGAGAGGACGCCCCCGAGCACCGCCACACCCAGAACGCCTTCCGCTTCGTCGTCGAGGGTGAGGGGGTCTGGACCGTCGTCGGCCAGGACCCCGTGCCGATGAGCCGCGGCGACTTCCTCCCCCAAGCCGGATGGAACCTCCACGCCCACCACAACGCAGCCGCGAAGCCGATGGCGTGGATCGACGGGCTCGACATCCCGTTCCAGTACTACACCGAGTCCCAGTTCTTCGAGTTCGGACGCGACGAGATCTCCGACGCCGAGCGCGCCACGCCTGAGCGCTCGCGCTCGCAGCGGCTCTGGGGTCACCCGGGCCTGCGCCCCGTCTCCGTCCCCGGCCCGACGCCGGCCAGCCCGCTCCTCGCCTACCGCTGGGCCGACACGAACCTCGCCCTCCAGGACCAGCTCGACCTCGAGGACGAGGGGTATGCCGCCACGGTCGAGCCGGGGCACGCCGCCGTCCGCTTCACCAACCCCACGAACGGCGGTGACGTGCTGCCGACGATCCGCACCGAGTTCCACCGGGTGCGGAGCGGCGCCGAGACCGCCCCCCGCCAGGAGGTCGGCTCGTCCGTCTTCCAGGTCTTCGACGGCGCCGGCAGCGTGACCGTCGGCGACACGAGCTGGAGCGTCACCCGTGGCGACCTCTTCGTCGTGCCGTCGTGGCAGCCCCTGTCGATCCGCTCCGAGGCCTCCGCCTCAGACTCCGACTCAGGCGCGCTCGACCTCTTCCGTTTCAGCGACAGCCCGATCTTCGAAGCCCTCAACCTCGCCCGCACCTCCGTCTCCGCCCCCGTCACAGAAGGACTTCCCCGATGAAGCTCGCCACCCTCCGCCACGCCGACGGCACGACCGAGGCGGTCCGCATCGACGGCACGACCGCGACGCGGCTGGGCGCCCCAGACGTGGGTTCGTTTCTCGCACAGCCCGACTGGCGCGAGGCGGCCGAAGCGGCAGCCGGCGCGACCGTGGACCTCGGCGCGGCGGCATACGCCCCCGTCGTGACCCGACCGGGGAAGGTCGTCTGCGTCGGGCTCAACTACCGCAACCACATCCTCGAGATGGGGCGCGACCTGCCGCACTATCCGACGCTCTTCAGCAAGTACGCCGAGACCCTCATCGGCGCGCACGACGACATCCAGCGGCCCGTCGAGACCGAGCAGCTCGACTGGGAGTGCGAGCTCGCGATCTTCATCGGTGCGCCCGTGCGGCGGGCGACGACTGCGGAGGCAGAGGCCGCGATCGCCGGCTTCGCGACGCTCAACGACATCACCGCCCGGGACTGGCAGTTCCGCACCAAGGAGTGGCTCCAGGGCAAGAACTGGGAGGCCACGACCCCCGTCGGCCCGTGGCTCGTCACGCCCGACGAGCTGCCCGGTGGGGTGCGTCCGACCCTCGCGATCCGCACCGAGGTCGACGGGGAGGTCGTGCAGGAGAACAACACCGGTGACCTGCTCTTCGACCCGGTCGCCCTCGTCGAGTACGTCTCGACGATCATCACGCTCCAGCCCGGCGACCTCATCGCCTCGGGGACCCCCGGCGGCGTTGGACACGCCCGCACGCCGGCTCGCTACCTCATGGCAGGGCAGAAGGTCGTCACCGAGGTCGAGGGCCTCGGCCGATGTGAGAACGTCGTCGTGGACGACGGGCGCGGCTGATGTCCACCGCCCCCGAGCAGACCCTCGCGTGGATGCGGGAGGGCACCGACCTCTTCCTCAAGGCGCTGGAGAGCCTCGACGACGAGACCCTCGCCGCCCCGGGCACCCTGCCCGGTTGGACGGGCAGGCACGTCGTCGCCCACGTCGCCGCGAACGCCGACGCGCTCGGCAACCTCGTCCACTGGGCACGCACGGGCGAGGAGACCACGATGTACTCCTCCCTTGAGCAGCGCGACGCCGACATCGAGACCGGGTCGCAGCGTCCCGCGACCGAGCTGCGGCACGGGATGGCCTCGTCGGCAGCCCGCTTGGCGGGCTCGCTCGACGCCCTCACCCCCGAGCAGTGGGCCAGGCACGTGCGCACCGCCCAGGGCCGCACCGTACCCGCGACCGAGATCCCGTGGATGCGGTCGCGCGAGGTCATGGTTCACGCCGTCGACCTCGGCGGGGTCGTGACCTTCGACGACCTGCCCGCGGACTTCATCGCGGCGCTGCTTGACGACACCACCGCCAGGCGTTCCGTGGGAGCCGACGGCCCGGCCCTCGAGCTGGCACCCACCGACGACGACCGAACTTGGGCCGCCCTGGGGGCGGGTCACCCGACCACCATCCGGGGGCCGCTCGCGCAGCTCACGGCATACGTCTCCGGCCGACCGGCCACCGGACTGCACGCCGACGGCGGCACCGTCCCCACCCTCCCCCGCTGGCTCTGACCGCGGAAGCTCTCGAAAGGACTCGTCATGACCGCTCACCGCAAGGACGTCGCCGAGGTCGCCGACCTCACGCCCCTCGCCGGCCACCCTGACGTCATCGTCGTTGGCGGCGGGATCGGCGGCCTCGCGAACGCGCTCGCCCTGTCCCGCAAGGGCCTTCGCGTTCGGGTGCTTGAGCGCGCCGCCGAGTTCGGGGAGGTCGGAGCCGGCCTGCAGATCGCGCCGAACTGCACGCGGATCCTCGACCAGTGGGACCTGCTCGACGAGGTCGTGTCCCTCGGCGTCGTACCCGAGAACCTGGTCATGCGCGATGCCGTGGACGGCTCCGAGCTGACCCGGCTCGACCTGGCCGACGCACGCGCTCGCTACGGATTCCCGTACGTCGTCATCCACCGCAGCGACCTGCACGGCACGCTGTTGCGGGCGTGCGAGCGTGCCGGTGTCGACCTTGTCACCGACGTGGCCGTCACCGCCTACGAGCAGGAGGTCGACGGTGCGACCGTCGTCCACGGCAACGGCCGGGAGACGGCCCGCGTCGTCATCGCGGCCGACGGGCTGCACTCCGTCGCACGGCGGCTCGTCTCCGACGACCAGCCCGTGTCGTCGGCGTACGTCGCCTACCGCGGCGCCGTCCCGATGGGCCAGGTCGAGCAGCTCGACATCGCGCTCGACGACGTCGTCGTCTACGTCGGGCCGAAGTGCCACTTCGTGCAGTACCCCCTGCGGGGTGGCGAGATGTTCAACCAGGTCGCGGTCTTCGAGTCCGCCAAGGCTCTCGCCGGCGAGGAGGACTGGGGCACCCCTGACGAGCTGGACGCCGCCTTCGACCAGACGTGCGAGAACGTCCGGGCCGGACTGCCGCTCATGTGGCGGGACAAGTGGTGGCGGATGTACGACCGGGACCCGATCGACCAGTGGGTCGTCGGACGCGTCGCCCTCACCGGCGACTCCGCGCACCCGCCCCTGCAATACCTCGCTCAAGGTGCCGTCATGGCCATCGAGGACGCCTGGGTGCTCTCGGAGCACGTGGGTGCACAGCTGTCGACCGGCGCCGAAGGCGTCACCCTCGACTGGGACGCCGCCCTCGCGGCCTATCAGGCGGTGCGCCCCGAGCACTGCCGGCGCGTCCTGACGACGGCACGCGCCTGGGGCGCGCTCTGGCACCTGACCGGCGACGAGCGGCTGTGGCGCAACGACGTCATGCGGACGCGCGACGTGCGGGACTACGCCTTCGTCGACTGGCTCTACGGCGCGACCGCCCTCGTGCCCGAGGGCGAGCCGCCGATGTTCGAGCCGCTCGTCGCCCGGGTCACCGTCCCGTCCGGCGTCTGAGCCCGGGACCGACGCCCCGTCCGGCATCGGGCGGCGTCGGGGCGTGCTCGAGGCTCAGGCGCGGGGCTTCGTGCCGTGCAGCAGCAGAGGGACGAGGGAGTCGGCCCATCGCCGTCGCACACGGCCGTGCTGGAGCAGCTCGCCGAGACAGGCACCGAAGGCGAGTCCGGCGAGGGTCTCGGCGTCGGTACCGCTGCGGATGCGGCCCGAGCGGATGTCCGCGTCGATCTGCCCCTGCAGAGCCTTCAGTCGACTCACGATCCGGGCTTGCAGGGCCGCGCTGAAGTCGGGGTCGGTGCCCGCGAGGACGGTCGCGACACCTCCACGGCCGACCTGCTCCTCGATGAGCGTGCGGGCCTGCTCGAGCACCCAGCGCAGCTTGTCCTCCAAGGGCAGCTCGGGTGCGGGGAAGGGCTCGTCCCCCAGCTTCTCGAGGGTCGCGGCCAGGAGGGCCCCCCGGTCCCGGTAGCGGCGGTAGATCGTCGTGCGCGCCACACCGGACCGGGACGACACCGCGTCGATGTGGACACCACCTGGCCCGTGCTCGCGCAACAGCTCCAGGGCCGCGCCGGCGATCCGGTCGTCGGTCCGGGGGTCACGGGGTCGACCTCGCTCAGGTGTCATGTCGCTCCTTCCGGGAACAAACCGAAGGTGATTATCGCTACACACAATGTAGCGATAATCAGCAGGCACAGCCTCTTTGGAAAGGAACCCATCATGACGCCCGGCGACGCTCTCGTCCCAGCGGCCATCGCCATCCTCTTCGTGGTCGCGTGGTTCGTCTTCGGCATCGTCGACAGCACCCGGGACGATCCGTCGACCCGTCCAGCGGACCCGACCTCGCGAGAGACCTCGGAGCAGCGGCTCCCCGAGCGCCGCTGACACAGCAGCGGCATGGACCCTGACGCCCCGGCAGCACCGTGGCGTCCCACCCATCACCACGAACAGACACACACTTGACGGCCCGGCCACCCCGAGCCCGTCGAAGAAGGAGGGCAGACGACGTGGTCGTCTACAACGAGCTGGTCGCCATCACTGCAGGGGCAGGACTGCTGGGCTTCGCCTGGTTCCTCGTCCACCTCATCCGCGGCAGACACATCGACAGCGAAGGGTGGGCCGGCTTCTTCGGCGTGACCGGCCTGATCCTGCTCGTGCTCGGCCTGCACACCACGGTGACCTGGCCCTTCGGCGGCAAGGGTTTCGAGTACGCCAACATCGCCTTCGGCCAGCCGGCGGCCGGCTTCGGCGCACTCCTGCTGTTCGCCGCCGTCTACCTGTGGCGTCATCGGGCACTGTTCGACGCCGACGCCGACGCCGACACGGCCGTCGAAACCGCCCTACGCGCCCTGAAGCCGGTGTCGGTCTTCGTCGGCGCCCTCGGCCTGGCCATGGGGGTCCTGGCCATCTCGTTCGTCCGCTTCCAGCTCGGCGCCGCTCCGCCCGAGGAGCCGATCAGCGGACGCTTCGGCCACCTGCCACTGCTCGAGGCCCTGTTCCTCGGCGGCCTCTGGGGCATCGTCGCGCTCGGAGCCCTGCTCTTCGCCGTGGCTCAGCTGACCGACGGAGCCGCCTTGCTCCTGTGGGCCGCTCGCGCCTGGTTCGTCGGTGGCACGGTGTTCCTCCTCTTCGGCGCGATGAACTTCTACACACACATCGGCATGTACTACAACATCGCCCACGGCACCTCCTACCTCTGGTGACGCCGCTTCGTCGATGACACGGGCCGCGCACGCTCACGACCCCTCCACGTGCCGACGTGGAGGGGTCGTGTGCGTGCGCGCGTACGGACGTCTCGGGACGGCCGGTCAGCCGGCCAGACCCCAGTGCTTGCGGAACCCGTCCTGGTAGTCGGTCGAGCCGTACCAGGCACCGGACTTCTCCCCCTGGGCGGTGAGCTCGAGACCGCCGACGTTCCCCGCCGTGACCATGCGCCGGTAGGGGAAGGCGACGTTCGTGGTGGCCGCAGCGCCCGGTCATCATCCGCAGTGCCTGTGGCCGGCACGTAGTAGACGATCCGGCCCTTGAGGCCTCCGACTCCCTTCAGTGGGCTGCCGGGCGCGGTGAACATCTCGACGGCCTTGGTGGCCTGCTCGACGACGGCCTTCGCGGCGGCCGCCTCGGCGCGGGTCGGCTGGGGCGCACCGGTGCCTGCCGCGGTCCGGGCACCGATCGTGGAGGGCAGGGGCTTCGCGTGGTTCGCCAACCCTGGGATCGGCCGGCCCGTGGCGGAGTGACTTTCCGAGACCCTCATCTCGTTCACCGAGTGGCTCGACTCCGTCGCGCCGGAAGGCCGCCCGGTCGTCCTCGTCGGGTTCTGCCGCGGGGCCGCCTTCGCCGGCGGTCTCGTCCTCTCCGATCCGCGCCGGGACGCCGAGGGCAGCGATCCTCCTCAGGACGCTGCCCTTCGAGGCTGGAGTACCCGTGACCGCACACGGCCCCGACGGAACACCGATCATCGTCGCGCAGGGGACGAGGACTCCGTGATCGCGAGGGATCTCCTCGACCGCACACTGAGTGGGGGTCACCCAGCTCAGCTCGACACCTTTCTCGCGGACCACACGTAGGTGCCACCCTGCGCCGCAATCAGTCCGCCGTGCCGATTGATGATGCGGCGCACGGCGTGCTGCAAGGCGGTCAGGCGTTCTTCCCCCAGCCGTTGATGGTCGCTGAACGTGCCCAACATCCCAGTCCAGTCCGTGCCCTCGAACTCGCGGACCCATCGGTAGGTGTGCGTCTCTCCCGGCGACAACGATGGGAGGCCACGGAAGGGGTCCGCGTCCTGGAGCCCGCTGGGATCCTGACCGACGACGGACAGGTCAGGCGCATACGTCTCGTAGGCGGTTCGAACCTCCGCCAGCAGGGCGTCGTCGAGCACGTGGTAGTTCCAGAACAACGCGATGACTCCGCCCGGGCGAAGAACCGACGCTGCCTTGCTCCCCCCGACGAGCGGATCGATCCACTGCCACGCATGACCGCAGGTGACCAGATCGAACATTTGACGACGGCTGTCCCAGTTCTCGAACGAGACGACATCCACTTCCAACCCACGCGCGCGCGCCACCTCGGCCATCCGCTGGTCCGGCTCCACCCCCACGACGCGGAAACCGCGGGCGGCGATAGCCGCCGCCACTTTGCCGGTGCCACACCCGACATCCAGTGTGATTGAGGGGCGGCCGACGAGGAGATCGTCGATGAGCGCGTCGGGATAGCCGGAGCGAAACCTGTCATAGGCCTCCGCTGCCGAGCCGAACGACTCCGCGCGGCCTCGGTCCTGGTGCATCCCCTCCAATGGCACACCACGATGTTGCCATGCCACGCAGCGCCCCGAGCCGGCACCGACCGTGAGTCATATGCACATCTGCCGCGATGCGCGTGGTCCCACTCACGCGGTCTCGCCGGCTGGTTCAGTACCTGAACTCGACGAGCGCTCGAAGTCTTCCGAGCTGACGACCCCACTGCCGTGGGCCACGGCAAGGCCCCAACCGCCGGCTCCGCGTCGGGCGAGACAAGGAACGCGAACTGGCCAGCCGCTACGAGCGGCTCATCCTGAGATGAGGCGCTGAGACGACTTCGCAATGCTGCCCGTGCACGCAGTCGCGGCGTCGGCGATGGCGGCGGCTGGCCCACCGAGCGGCTCCACTCGCGGCTGCCGCCGCGGCGACCGCCAGGGTCAGAGCCGTAAGGGCCAGGTCTCCTTTGTCGTGGTCGCGTAGACGCATAGCTTCCATGTGCCCGCTATCCCGTTCCTGTAAACGCCTTCAGGCGTAGCCACCACAGGGAACTTGGCGGCGGTACGAATGCGTCCGGGACGAACAGTGGCGGTAGCGGGCATCAACCCGCCGCCCTCGAACCGTCCGCGGAGATCCACCACGGTCCGGCACGGGTAGTCGCCGCACCGAGCACGTCGACCGCCTGGAGCCTGGACCGCGTCATGCTTTCAGCCTTCGAGCGTCTACGAGGGTGACGACGGCGATCCCCCTCCCCCTTACACCGTCGTCGGGGGCCCCGGGCCGGCCTGACGGCTCCCGGGGCCTCGCCAGACATCACCAACCAAGCGCCCTCGACGGATGGGACGCAGCACGCCGGGCCTCACCGAGCCTGGCAGCGCCAGACCGGTGGGGTCCGTCGGGGCGGGCGGATGCTCCACAGACACGCTCACTCCAGCCCGGCAACACCGTCCGACCATCAGCGCTGCGTACAGCGTCGCGAACGCCCGGCAGGCGCAGGCATGGTCCCACCCACGCCCGGACGCCCGCTCCCCACGCATGGGTCGGGTGGAAGGCACAGGTTGGGTACGTAGAGCGCGTGAGCGCCACCGAACGCGCAGGGAGCCGCTCCGGTCACAGCGCTGAGGACGTCGCGGACCTGATACCCATGGTCCGCCGGATCGTCCACGCCCGCGTCGGTTCTCACCCGGCCGCGGAGGACCTGGTCCAGGAGACGCTCACCCGCGTCCTGGCGGCCAGCCCCACCATCGAACCGGGCATGCTCGAGCCGTACGCGATCGTGACAGCCCGCAACGTCGTGGCGTCAATGTGGCGCGACGTGGACCGCAAGCATCGAAACCAGCACCGCGTCGTCGACCTGAGCACCCCCGATCCTCCGGAGACGCAGGTCCTGCTCGACGAGGAGCAGTCCGCGATGGCTACCGCGCTGGCCCGCCTGACCGAGCGCGAGCGCCGCACCCTGCTGGACCACGAGGTCAAGGGAACGGACACGCGCACTCTCGCCGCGCGCGAGGGCAGCACGGCAGGCGCTGTGGCAGCCCAGCTGAACCGCACGCGCGCTCGGCTTCGTGTCGAGTACCTCTTGGCTGCGGCGCAGATCGATCCTCCGACCGAGCAGTGCCGGGCGGTCCTCATGGCGCTCAGCAGCGGCGACAAGCGACGTCAGCGGGAGGTTCACGCGGCGCAGCACCTGCTCGAGTGCGAGCCCTGTGCCGGGTTGAGCCAGCCGCTGCTCGAGCGGGGCCAGCCACGCGACGACCGTCTGACCATCCCGGTCACCACCGACCCCGACATCGTCACGGCCCGTGGGGCCGCGCGCGAGCTCGCGTCGCGCCTGGCCTTCGGGCCCACCGACCTCACGGTCATCGCCACCGCCGTGTCGGAGGTATGCCGCAACATCGTCCGTTTCGCCGGCACCGGCGAGGTCGTGGTCAACCTGCTCGAGGTCCCGCGCCGCGGCATCCAGATCGTCGCCCGCGACGGCGGACCCGGGATCCCCGATGTCGAACGCGCGCTCGACGACGGGTTCAGCACGTACGGCGGACTCGGCCTGGGCCTCCCGGGCGTCCGTCGCCTCATGGACGAGTTCGCCATCGCGAGCGAGCCCGGCCACGGCACCACAGTGACCATGACGAAATGGGAGAAGGCAGACCATGAATGACCGCACCACCGACCACCAGCCGGTGCACGCCGCACCCGAGCACGACTCCGCCAGGTCCGGACCGAGCGGCCACCTTCTGTCGCAGCTCGTGGCGCATCTGCGAGAGCACCGGACCCGGCTCCAGGAGGAGTGGTCACAACGCATCCAGCAGGCCCACCTGCTGACGGCGATGACTCCTCAGGAGATGGCCGCCGAGACCACGTCGGTCTACGACAACTACGTCGAGGTGCTCGAGACGGGGAATGTCGAGGCGCTGCAGCACTACGCGAGGGACCTTTCTGAGCGGATCATTCCGCGCGGCGTCGAAACCCACGAGGTCGTCGGGATCGTGCTGCTGCTACGCGACGTCCTGGCGCGTTCGCTCTTCGAGAAGTACCAGCGTGACTTCTCGATGCTCAACGAGGTGCTCGACGCTTACGAACCGGCGGCGAACCGCATCGCCAACACCGTCGCCGTCAGCTTCGTCGATGAGCGGGAACGCGTCATCCGCCAGCAGCAGGACGCCATCCGTGAGCTTTCGACCCCCGTGCTACCGGTGCGCGAGCGGCTCCTCATCCTGCCCATCATCGGGGTGCTGGACAGCGAGCGCGCGAAACAGCTCACCGAGCAGCTGCTCTCAGGGATCCGCAAGCACCGCGCCAAGGTGGTCGTCATCGACATCACCGGCTCCCCGGACGTCGACGAGGCGGTCGCCAACCACCTCGTGCAGACGGTCGACGCGTCACGCCTGATGGGTGCGAGCGTCATCATTACCGGGCTCTCCCCCAAGATCGCGCAGACCCTCGTGACGATCGGGGTCGACCTGAGCAAGATGAACACCATCGGCGACCTGCAAGGTGGGCTCGAAGAGGCCGAGAGGCTCCTCGGATACGCCGTGACTCGGAAGGAGGTCGACTCGACCTCGTGAACGGCGGACCAGCGCTCGTGTCCATCATGCGGCAGGGATCGACCCTGATCGCGTCGATCCACACTGCCCTGGACGACTCCGAGCTGGTCCGCTTCGAGCACGACCTCGTCAAACAGATCGGGGAGCACCGCTCGCGCGGAGTCATCATCGACGTCGCAGCTCTCGACGTCATCGACTCCTTCGCCGCGCTGACGTTGCGCCGGATCGCTGACATGGCACGACTGCGCGGCGCGCTGACCGTGCTTGTCGGGATCCAGCCGGAGGTAGCCTTCGCGATGGTCCGGCTCGGCATGGGCACGGGTCAGATCCCTACTGCCCTCGATCTCGAGGAAGGGGTGCAGCTCCTCGCGGAGGTTGCCGCGACACGGAACTTCCCCTCTTCTGGCTCCCAGCCCCAGAAACGCACGTGAGCCCCCATCGGCCGGCGCGGCTCGTCGTCGACGACCTCACCCAGGACTACCGCGCGACGCTGCGGCGCTTCCTGCCCCGCCGCGACGAGGCCGCCCGGGAGTCGGCATACGAGCTGGGGCGGCACGCCTTCACGGGCGGTATCAGCCTGCTGGTCATGACTCGCATCCATCAGAACGTCGCCATCGAGGTCCTGCGCGAGACCGGCCCGGACGATCGAGTGGACGTAGCCGAGCGTTCGGGCGAGCTCCTGCTGGAGGTGCTGGCCGCATACGACATGAGCCACCGCAGCGTCCTGGAGCCTCGACACGACGACCGGACGCCTTGACGGCGATCGCATGACGCGGGATCCATAGCCGATATCCGGACTGATCGGACCAGTTCGTGCTCGAACTTTGCGCAGGGCATCTCCCATAGGTCCTGTCAGCTCGCATCATGTGATGCGTGAGGCGTGCTCTTCAGAGGTGACCGACGGCCCACGAGGCCGCCCGTACGCCGATGAAGGAGTCACACCCATGAAGCTCACCTACAAGCTCTGCGCCGCCGGAGTCACCCTCGCCACCACCGCGGCCTTGGGCCTCGCGCCGGTTGCTAGCGCCTCCGCGGCGCCTGCCGCTGCCGCAGCCGCGCCCGCGGCCGCCACACCGAGGACGACGGCTTCGGCGACGATCAACCAGGTCGTCGCCGGCGTGGGCACGTTCACCGGCTCGTTCGCCCCGACGTCGTTCAGCAACCAGAACGGTCAGCTAGCCGTGACCGGAGTCGTCACTGGCACCCTGACAACCCTCGCCGGTGCCACGATCCCGGTGACCCGGACGGTCACCACGACGGTGGCGAACGCCACCGCTGCGGGCACGTGCGACATCCTCAACCTCGTGCTCGGACCGCTGCACCTCAACGTGCTCGGCCTCGCCGTCGATCTCAACCAGGTGGTCCTCAACATCACGGCCCAGTCGGGCGCCGGCAACCTGCTCGGCAACCTCCTGTGTGCAGTGGCTGGACTCCTCGACGGCAACGGCATCAATGGGCTCGCCAACCTGCTCAACCGCCTCCTTGGTCTCTGACGCGGTTCAGCTCGCCCCGCTGCACTCCCGGGTCTGATCTCGCTCGGGAAGGAGGGCTCCGGTCCGGCGAGGGACCGGAGCCCCTCCGGCGCCCCGGACGCGGTCCGTCACGACAAGCAGTGTGACGGAGTGCGCTTGTGGGGATCAGGTCTGAACGACGACACGGTCGGGGCCGTGTCTGCCGGAACCCGGCACCATTGAAAGGCACTCATGCTCGCCCTCTCCCTCACCTCTCCGCTGGTCGGCCTGGCGCTGATGCTCGTCATGCAACGCATCGAGGACCACATCGTCCCTTCAGAGCGTCGCTGAGCCCAGGATCCAGGTCACTCGACGACACTCCACACGCGGCCCGTCGTACACGCCACGTGCGGCATCGTCACCTTCGCCGGGCTCATCCTGTGGGCCCGCGGACCGCTCAGCCGTCGACGCCGGTCGAGCCGTGCGGCTGCCCCACGGGTTTCGACTCGGGCGAGCCCCGCTCTCGCAGGTAGATGCTCAGCACGACCATGCTCGCGACGGCCAGGAACTCGGACTGCCAGTTCTGAAACGTGCGGTTCCAAAAATCCGGGGCAGCCGCGTACTGAGCCCAGTCGAGAGGGGCCTTGAGGTCCTGGATCTGATCTGCGTTGTATGCCGAGCGTCCGGCGATGAACTGGGCCAGCCATGAGAGCAAGAAGATGGCCGCCATCGTCAGTCCGAGCGACCGCGAGAACAGCCGCAGGCGCCACCCGCCGGCCTTCGCCCAGGTTGGCGAGTCCCTTTGGGCGTACCGGCCGACTTTCTGGTCCTTGTCCGACTCCCGACCCAGCGTGTCCAGCGGCTTCGATTCGGGAGAGCCCTTCTGGGCCAGCCAGACGGTGAGCAGGATGAAGAGGAGGAACTGCAGGTACTCCGACTGCCAGTTCTCGGCCACGTCGACGGCGAACTGCGAGGAGGTCACGTACCGGAGAAGCGTCATCAACGGAAGGCCGGCGTCGGCCGCCTGCCGGTTGTAGGAAGCCAGTCCCGTCAGCGCTTGCCCGACAAGCGCCGCGACCAAGAGGGCCGTGAACGCCAAGGTCAAGCCCTGCTCACGTACCCGCTTCATCGCTGCGCCAGCCCGACGAAGATGCAAGCAGCCAGCACGACCCCAATGAACACGAGGATGGCGATGAATGCAGCGCGCACGGTCAAGCTCCCTTGAGCTCACACGAGAAGGGACGATCTTGTTCCTGGGGGGTGCAACCAGCAGCAGTCACACGCCAGCCGGAGCCGAACCGTGCCAAGAACAGCGTGTCGTGCTCGAGCCGCACCATGGCGTCCTGGCCAAACACGTCCACGGAAATCACCCTCCCAGCGCTCGGCAAGTTGGCATCCTTGATCCCCTGGGCACACGGACCCGAGGAGTCTTCGAGTTCTTGACGGGTCTGTGGAGCCAGCAGCGCACAGGCTGCCTCTGGCTGCGCGTCGACGGACGCGGTGAAGCTGGTGGCGGCCCGAGCGGCATCCGTCGCCGCGGGCGAGCTGTCGCCGGAACAGGCTGCCAACGCCCAACAGGCGCACACCGCCAACACGGTAGGCACGCGAAGACGAGTCATGGCGCGACCCTACGGTCTTGACGCGTCCACGTGAGGCACCGGCGCCGGGTTGCCAGAGATCTCCCAGCCGCGCACCCACCTGTCTCCGCGCGACAGGAACCCAACAGCCGTTCGTCACCGCCAAGCTGGTCAGCGTTCGCCGTCTCAGCCATGCATCGGGCGGCACCGCCGTGCCAGACCCGAGATGGGATGCACCGTCTCCCCTCACGCAAGCCGCGCCCGGATCACCAGGGCGCAGCAGACGGTTGTGTGTCAGAGGCGTAGGGCAGCAGCGAGCGCCTCCGGGTCAGCGACCGTCACCGTCGCCGCGGGGTGCCGAAGAACTCCGGCGGGTTCGATGGCATGGACTGGCTCGACGAACTCTATGCACAGTCCCTGACGCGAGTTCGTCGCGAAGGTGACGCCGCGGTCGGTGAACGACAGATGGGGCGGACCAGCCGTCCGGTGAAAGGCATACCCCGTGCTGACCTCGGTGCCGGCGACGTTGGCGAGCGCCGTCCGCAGTCGCCAGGGCCCGAACCTCACAAGCAGCTCATGCGCGGTGACGACGACCTGGGCGGTGGCCGGAGTGATCCCGAACGCGAGCGCGGGCAGTCGGTAGCGACCCTCGAATGCGAACTCGAATTCGCGAGTCACGTCGTGCGCCGCAAGCTGGACGGCGGGTCGAGGAGCCCTGCGACGCCGCGTTGCTGCTCGCCGAGGTAGGCATCGAGCACGAGGAGCCCCGCGGTGGCCACGGGGGTGGCCCATCGCAGCCAGCTCATGCGTTGTGTGAGTCGGTGGGCCTTGTCCTCCACCGCAGGATCCCCCTGAGCGTGCTCGAGCGCATCGTCGAGCTCGGCACTGGATCGGTAAGCCTCGGCGCTGACCATGATCGCCGTCCCTGTCAGCGCCGTCTTGAGGATGACGGCCGCCGCCGTAGGAGGGTGACCGACGACGCGGCGCCGGTTATCGGCCAAGATCGCGAGGCCGCTCAGGAGGTGCAGGCCGATAGCCGCACCCTGAACTGGACCCCAACGGCGCCACCCCTCGTCCGCGATCTCGGCTGGGTCGCGGGCGTCGTCACTCTTGCGGCGGGCTGGTTGCAGCGCGACAGCGCCCGCCAAGGAGCCGCCGAACCATGCTGCGTTGGTGAGCACGTGCGTGGCACGAACGAAGGTGCTGTATGCCGTCATGCGAAGTCCTGGTGCATCTGGCGCACGCGGCGCGGTGTTCGGTGGGGACTTGGCCGTACCCGTTTCCCACCCCGAGACACCTCGGCTCCGCTCTATGCCGTTACGCGTGCACGTCGTCAACACCGGTCCGGCTTCTGGGCTGACTGATCTCGCGGCCAAGGGCGAGCCGTTGGCCTACGGCGGTGCGCCCTCGAGGCTGCGCCCCGCAGCGTCCGAGGGACTCGAGCAAGGAATCGCTCGGACGACGCCGCCTCCCAGACCACAGGGGAGGTCGAGGAGACGGCGCCGCCAACCAGGACGTACCCAGGGTCGGATTGGCCGAACTCCCGTGAGCCGGCCAATCCGCCAGACCTGACAGGTGACTCGCAGATCTTCACTGGGCGCCTAGGCATGAGACGCGTCGGCCTGCCCGTCCCGAGGGCGTTCCAAGCGCCGGTGGGTGTGGCACAGGACATAACGCGCACCCGTGTGGTTCGGGCAGTGTGCGATGGGTACGAAACGGCTGGACGGCACAGTTTGCCGGTCGTCCCCCGCCCCCGCTGCTCGAAGGAGCGCCTGTGTCCACCGATGCCATCGTCCTGCTCAAGCAGGACCACAAGGACGTGCGCGAGCAGTTCCGCGCCTTCCGCAAGCCCGACCAGACCCCGGTCCAGAAGCAGAAGATCGTCGACACGATCCTCGAGCTGCTGACCGTGCACACCTACATCGAGAACGAGGTCATGTACCCCCGCGTGCGGGACCTGCTGCCCGACCTCGAGGACGACGTGCTCGAGTCGTACGAGGAGCACCACGTCGCGGACGTGCTCTGCATGGAGCTCGCGGCGATGGACGCGACGGACGAGCGGTTCGACGCCAAGACGACGGTGCTCATCGAGAACGTCGAGCACCACATGGCCGAGGAGGAGCAGGACTGGTTCCCGAAGGTCCGCGAGGGCCTCGGGCGCAAGCAGCTGCAGGAGCTCGGTGAGGAGCTGCTCGCAGCGCGGAAGAAGGCGCCGCGCCGTCCCGAGCAGCCCAGCGCCATGAAGAAGGCCATCGACGCGGTCGTCTCCTGACGCAACCTGAGCGAACGTCGGAGAAGTCCCCCTTTGAGGAGAGTCCATGAGCGGCCAGATCCCCCCGGTCCCCATCGAGACCGAACCCAGCAGTCCCTGCGACTGCGACAACTGCCCTGCGGACTGCACGTGTGACTCGTGCTCATGTGAGGACTGCACGTGCTCAACATGTAGCCACGCCGCATGACGATCTGTCGGGCCGGCTGACAACGCGTCAGTTCCCGCCCGGCGCCTTCGTTTCCGGCTGGTCCGCACCCGCAGGCTGCTCGCGACGCCGCCCGCACTCCACGGGGAGTCGCCCGGTGACGCGCAGGACCTCGGCGATGTCGTGCAACTTGATGTTGCCGTCCTGTGAGAGCCGTCGAAGGTAGGCAAATGCCGCGTCAGGAGCCATCTGGTAGCGCTCCATGAGGATCCCGATCGCTTGCCCGACCGTGCAGCGACTTCAGGCCCCTCACGAGGTTGTCATGCGGGGGCATCGCGCGGTCGCTAGCGGTGTTCAACTCGGGAAAATGGACATACAGATGACCGGAGTCGTCCGTGACGGGTGGCTTCCCTCGCGCCTTGAAGGTGCCGTCATTGACCCAGACCGTCCGGCGTGGCATCGATGTCGCGGCTCCAGACCTACTACTCCAGGAATGCAATCCAAGGGCTGCCTGTGCAGGCTCATCACCTGCGAAGCCCCGGTCGTGATGCGGACGAGCCGCCGTCGTGGCTCATGCCTCACCGGTGAACGCACTGACGATCGCCCGAGCCAATGCCACCACGCTCGTACCCGCTTGCGCGGCAGCCCGGTACAGGCGTTCCTCTGCGACGTGGGCCTCGATCCCGCGCGAACTGACGAGCAGGCCCACGGCCTGGTCGACGTACGCCTGGCCCTTCAGCCTCTCCGGACTCCGGACTGCTTCGAGTCGGGTCGAGAACGACAGGTCGGCGTTGGACACCACGCCCGGAGCCCAACCGCCAAAAAGCCTCGCGAGCTCACTCTCCTGTCCTTGGAAGGATGAGGCGTGGCCGCCATAGAGATTGACACCTCCCGTCACTATCCCCTCCTCCCCGAAGGGGATTGACAGGGTGCTGCGGACACCTGCCGCCGCGGTCGCCTGAGCGAAAAGCTGCCAGCGCCCCTCGTCGAGGAGGTCTTCGACATCGGTCCCCACGATCTCGTCGTCGGCGACGGCCTTGACGCATGGCCCCCCGTCGACGTACTGGACCGCGTCCATCACGGCGACCTCCAGACCCGTGGCGACATACGTCAGTACGAGCTGCTCGGCCACCAGTGTCAGACTCAGACCGACCAGCGTCGGGATCTTCTCCTTCGCCGTCGCGGCCACCTCCGCCAGGTCCCCACGAAGGTCACTGTCTCCGAACCGTTCCAGCTCCGACAGGGCTTCATCCGTTTCGGGTATCGGCTCCATCGCCGTCCGTCACCTCCTGCGTCCTCGACGTCATCGCCCGCGGCGCGCCTCACGCGCACCTGTCCGTCACGTGCCCATCGGCCGCCCATCCAAACCCGCACCGGCCGCGATCGTGACCGCCTGGCGCCGCAACGGAATCCAGGCGGCTACCGGCCGCCGCAGCATTTCTGGAGGACGCTGGGTACGTTCGAGTGCGCTCGTAGCCCTCCGGCAGAAGAGCGATGCAAGGCTCACCAGGTCCTGCCGGACCTCGGCGAGACGTGCGGCCTCGACGTGATGTCGACGTGGGAGCACCGAGAACTACCCACGGTCCCGCGCGTGAGGCACTGGCTCGGCTGCGCTTCGCACGACCTCGGGCGAGGGTGTTTGACGATGGTGAGATCGGGTATCGAAGCCATGTGGTTTCTGACGAGTACCGCCCCGTGAATGAACTCACCATTCGGGAGCTTGCAGCCGAGCTGGCCCGCGTTGAGGACCGGCTCCGGGATCAGGCGCATCACGCTGGGCCAAACCCCCTTCCGGGCCAAGTAAGCCGCGAGGCCGCTCTCAGGCGGCGTGAGCGTGCGTTGCTCGCAGAGCTGAGAGTCCGCCGCAGCGGTCGCACCGCCCAGACGGCCGGGCAGGGCGAGGTTGTGGCTCCAGTAGCCGCCGACGTCCACGGATCCGCGACACAGTAAGGGGTGGCTCGGCGCCCAGCATGAGATCTCCCGAAGTGCGGTCCCCGCCCCTTGCATTGCCGGTGGATAGTCGACCTGCACCGCGCGCCTCGGTAGAGACGTACGCGATGGGGTTTGCGAACGCATTCATCATGGGGTCCGTGCGTGGGCGAGCCGGAGCCGCCGCTCGCCTTGCTGCACAGGTGCAGGGGGCGACCGATGGTCACCGGCCGCCCCCTGCACGCTGACAGTTCTGGAGATCAGCCCTGCGGTTGGTTCTTGACGGCGTCGGCGGACTCGGAGGCGCTCTCCCGCACGTCCGCGGCGGCGTGCGCGCCCTCGTCCTTGACGTCCTGGGCGGCCGATTGAGCCGTCTCCTTGACCGACTGCACGGCGTCCTGTGCCGGCTGCTTGAGGTGCTCGGCCGACTCGCTCGCCACGTCCTTGGCCACCGTCTGTGCCTGCTGCACCACCGGCTCGGCCTTCTCCTTGACCGTCTCAGAGAGGCGGCGCTCCTTCTCGGACGCCGGGAGCAGGGACCCCAGGAGCCATCCGGCGCCGAGCGCAATGACCCCGGCTGCGAGGGGGTTGCCCCGCGCCTTGCGCTGCACGGTATTGCCAGCATCGCTCGCTGCCTCACCGACACCGTGGGCCAGACCCGAAGTCCTGTCCCCGGCGTCGGTCGCGGTCCCCATGACCCGCTCTCGCAGGGCCGCGGCACTTCCCTTGACCTTCTCGGCCTGGCGGTGGGCGACCTGTCCCGGGCTGACGGACTCACCCAGAGCGTTGACGTCGCGGCTCAGGTTCTCGCGCGTGCGCTCGATGTCCGCCCGGATCGCGTCCGGGTCGTTGTTGATCGGGTAGTTCGTGCTCATCGTTCCTCGTTTCCCTTCAGCGCGTCCGGCACCCGCTTGGCGGTCTCCGTCGTGCGCGGTAGTCCTTGGATCTCCTTGGTCGTGCGCCTGCCCATCGCCGCGAGGACCGCGCCGACGACGGCCCAAACGGCCATGACGATGACCGCAGCCCAGCCTCGGTCGTCGAGGGCCCTCGAGAGCCACTCCCACACGGCCAGCGACAGGAAGAGGAGCGCCATCCAGCCGGAGAGGGCAGCGCCACCGAACATGCCGGCGGCCTTGCCTGCTCGCGAGGTGGACTCGCGCACCTCGGCCTTGGCCAACTCCACCTCCTGGCGGAGGAGCGTGCTGAGCCCTTGGCTGATGTCAGCCACGAGCTCGCCGATGGAGGCGTGCTCGGCCTTCTCGTGCGAGCTCTCGTAGGCGGCGCCGGAGGTCGCGTATGCGGTGTCGCCGGGGGCACTGGTGAACGACGGGTCCGTCGTGGTCACCGAGGGGTCCGCGCCGGCGTACGGGGCCGCTGCGGACGCGCCGGACGGGCCCGCATCCCTCCCCGAGCCGCCTTCCGGCCACGTGCTCATCAGCGCACCCCGCTCTGGCCTTCGGTGTAGCTCTCATCGAGCGGGTCGGACGTCACGCCCCCCGTCACAGAGGTCACCGCGTGCGTGTCGCTGTCGCGTACACCAACGGTGTAGGGCTCGCGCCGCACTGGCGATTCGGAAAGCGAGGCCGCCGCCGTCGGGGACACACCAGACGAGAGCGGCGGAGTCGCGGGGCTCGCGCCAGTCGTCGACCGCGTCGGGGTCTCGGTGCCGGATCCGCCACCGCTCTCGGCGGTGAGCCCCCGCGTCAGACGTCCGCCAACGACTCCAAGGACAGCGGCACCGAGCAGGAAGGCGCCAGGGCGCCGACGCGCCAGGGAACGCAACTCCTCCAACATGTCACCCGGCTGGCGGTTCTCGAGCCAGTCGGCGGCCGACGCAGCACGGTCCGCGGCTTGCCCGGCCGCCTCCCCCGCCACCCCCTTCTGCGAGGAGCTAGAGGCCATCTCCCGCAGCTCGTCCGCGAGGGAACGCAGCCCGCTCGCCGCTCGCTCGCCCTGCACGGAGGCCTGGTCGTCGAGCTCGCCGCGAAGCTGGGTGAAGAGCTGGCGCAGCTGTGTGGCCGCCTCCGATGCGACGTCCTTGGCGCCCGATGCCGCGGTGTCGGCGACGTGACGGCTGCTGTCCGCAGCGTCTGCGGCCACGGACTTGGCCTCGGTCTTGACACTCGTGTCTCCGCCGGTGAAACCCCCGGACGCTGACGTCGCGCCGGAGTGTTGGCCGCCATCAGCGGTGGAGGGCGACGTGGTGCCGACGGTCAGGTCGTCCGGCACGGTCGTCTCGTACGGTCGTTCAGTCATGGGTCTGGTTTCCTTCCATGGTCGCGCGACTGGGCAGGCCCCTTGCTCGAGCTGCCCGGTCGAGCCGGTGTTGCTAGTCACCGGATACCCAGCCCAAGGCCTCCCAAGCACGTTCGGACACGTGGGTGCGAACTGGTCTGGAACGGGTATGTCAGCCGGTTCACTGGCAGTACCCCCGACCACAGATTCGACGTCTGCCGCGTCATGCGAGCGACCTAGCGCTGTCGCGAGAATGACGGCGGCACAAAGGATCCCAAACGCTCCGGGGGCCGCTGGGCCATGAACATGCGTTGGAGGATGACGGCGTAGACGAGCCGTCCGGACTGTGCAAAGTCGATCCCGGGCATTGCCTGCGAGACCGAGAGCTGTTTGTGCACCCCAGCCATTTTCGGCCGTCGCTCACCCCGCGTTGGAGGCCTGAGTCGGCGACCCGCCTGATCAGAGGTCTTGCGCAGACTGGGACGGGAGGCGCTCGATCAGCCCATCCGCGACGGCCTGCGCCAGCTGCGCCGGACCCTCGAATACGTGGGCCGCTCCGGCATCGAGCAGCTCAGCCTCACTGAAGCCACCCGTGAGGAGGCCGACCGACGGCATGCCCGCGGATTGCGCAGCCTGAGCATCCCACGTGGCGTCACCGACCATGAGACCGGCCGAACCGCCGACCCTCGACAGTGCCACCTGCAGCAGGTCGGCGGCCGGCTTGCTCTCGTCGGCGTCATCCGCGGTCGTCCATGCGTCCGCCAGGGACTGGCCGTCAAAAAGACGCAGGAGCGTCTCGACGTGCTGCTGCTGTCCAGAGCTGGCCAGGACGAGATGGTGGCCGCGATTCTTCACCGCCTCGAGGAGCGCGCGCGTCCCATCGAAGGGCCGGACCTCCCCGATGAGCCTGTCGAACTCCTGTGTCCACCGATCACGCAACGCGTCACCGAGGCGCTGCTCGGCTTCGGCACCGGCAACGTGTGCGACGAGCTTGTCGCCCCCCATCCCCACCGCACGGTGGATCCGCCACACAGGCGGGAACAGCTCGAAGTGCGCGAACGCCCGTGTCCATGCGAGCGCATGGTGGTAGTTGCTGTCGACGAGTGTGCCGTCGACGTCGAGGATCACCGTGTCCGTCATGCAGTCGACGTACCCATGGCTGTCGCCCTTCCCCCTGGCGCCCGCCTCGAGCCGTTCATCGGCCCGTCCGACCTGGTCCCTCGACGGCTGTTCACCGAACAACACGGTGGTCGAGTGGGCAAGGAGTGCCTGAGGAATCCGGAACGAGATCGGTACTGGCCACCTTTCCGCCGCCCGGGCACCGAAGAGGTCGAGAAGTCCAGCCCCGACGTGAGAGGAATCGGTCAGACCCATAGAGGTTGTCGTAGGGCTCCATGGGTCAAGCCTGGAGGTCCCGGCGTAGTTCTCGCACGCTGATGGGTATAGACGTCTTGGTTCGGCAGCTGCCGTTCCATCCCGGTGGCCACTGTCGTCAGTGGCTCTCCGGCGATCCCGTCCCTACGTCTCTCGCTCGCGCTCAACGCGGTCGAGACCGGAGCTACTCATGAGTGACACCCCTACCGACCAGAACCTCCCCCAGCGCTTGCGCGCCGTGGCCGAGGACTTCGAACGCCTTGGACAACAGCTCGGCCGAACCGACGCCAAGAACGCCTTTGCCGCACTGACCCGACTCGCGGCCGAGCGGGTGTCCGGAGCGCGAGCAGTGAGCATCACCACGCTCAGCCATGACCGGTTCGTCACGGCTGCCGCATCCGACGATGTGGCGAGACAAGCGGACGCAATCCAGTACGAGCTCAACTCGGGACCGTGCGTGGACGCCATCGTCGAGCACACCATCTACCAGCCTCGAGACCTCGCGACGGACGAACGGTGGCCTGCCTACGGTCGGCGCGTGTCCTCCGAGCTGGGTCTCCGCAGCATGCTGTCCTTCCGGATGAACCTCGAGATGGCCGGGATTGTCGCTGGGCTCAACTTCTATGCCGACGAGCCAGATGCATTCAACGACCACGATCTCGCTGAGGGGCTCCTGCTCACCACCCACGGAGCACAAGCCGTCGCGGCGGCGCACCTACGCGACAGGGTTGCGAACCTTGAGCGAGCCCTGAACTCGAACCGGGACATCGGGACTGCCGTGGGCGTCCTCGTTGCTCAGCACAGGCTGACCCGCGACCAGGCATTCGACCTGCTGCGCATCGCCAGCCAGAACACGAACCGCAAGCTGCACGACGTGGCCCTCGACGTCATCGACACCGGCGCTGTGGACGTGACGCCTCACGGACACCCGTAGGCCGGCCAGGGCGACCCGATTCCGTCACCTCACCGCGCGAAGGGAGCCTTGCCCTTCGCCCCCCCGGCAGTCGTCAGCGCTGCCGACGCTCGAAGCGGTCGAGCACCGCCAGCACCGCTCGGACCACCTCACGCGAGAAGCCCGGCTGCTCGTCCTGGAATGAGGCGCCCGACCGAGGCCGGTCAGAGGCTTTAAAGTGGATGAGTCGGCCGATACGCCGGGTTCTGTTCCGCGTCCCCGTTACCGGTGACGTGGCGACGGCCATCCATCTAGGCCGACCATTGCTGGCCGGCTCGAGCGTCCTACCCGCGCACTCGACCGGGCCGGTCTCCTCGGCGCCCGAGGGCGCCATGCATACGCTGTCTGGACTTGCTCCGGGTGGGGTTTACCGAGCCGCTCCAGTCACCTGGAGCGCTGGTGGTCTCTTACACCACCGTTTCACCCTTACCGGCTGCCGAAGCGGCCGGCGGTCTGTTCTCTGTGGCACTGTCCCGCGGGTCACCCCGGGTGGCTGTTGGCCACCACCCTGCCCTGTGGAGCCCGGACGTTCCTCGGCAGGGCCGAGGCCCTGACGCGACCGTCTGGCCGACTCATCCGCGCACCAGCATAGGGGCGTATGCCGTCCGCTGCGTCCGCGCCCACCGGCGAGCCACTCCCCCGGCCGGCAGCTCGAACCGGCCCCTCCCGGCGCCGAGGGGTACCGGACGTCCGCTCAGACGACGCGGCGGAACGCCAGGACGGCGACGTCGTCGTGCCGGTCCGGGTCGGAGACCGCCTCGGTCAGCTGGTCGAGGACCTCGTCGAGGTCGGTGTCGTCGTCGGCGCCGGTGAAAAGCTCCTCGGCGGCAGCTCGCAGGCGCTTGAGCCCGATGTCGATGCTCTCTCCGCGGCGCTCGACGAGGCCGTCGGTGTAGAGCAGGAGCAGGTCACCGACCTCGAAGGGCACCCGGGCCGAGGCTCGGGGGACCTCACCGAGGCCGTGGACCGGCGAGCCGTCCTCGCTGACGAACCGGGTGAGACCGCCCTGGACGAGCAGCGGCGGCGGGTGCCCGGCGACGACGAGGGCGAGGTCGTCCCGCTCCGGCTCGAACAGCAGGTAGACGGACGACGCCATCTGGGTCGGCGGCTCGGTCGCCATGAAGCGGTCCATCGCACCGGCGAGCGCCTCGGGCTCCGGATCCTGGGTCGCCAGCACCCTTGCAGCAGAACGCATCCGCGAGCCAGCGACAGCCGCGTCGACCCCTCGGCCCATGACGTCACCGAGGACCACCGTGACCCGGCCGTCGTCGAGCCCGCTGACGTCGTAGTAGTCACCACCCACGTCGGTGCGCCCCGCCTGTCGGTAGACCGTCCCGATCTGCCAGCCGGGGATCTCGGGCAGGTCCTGGGGCAGCAGCGTCGCCTGGAGCACCGACGCGACACGGCGCGTCTGGGAGTAGAGGTCGGCGTTGTCGATGGCCAGGCCGGCCCGTCGGGCGAGGTCCTCGGCGAAGGCGACGTCGTCGCGCGTGTAGCGGCGACCGGACTCGGCCGCCACGAAGGTCAGCACCCCGAGCACCCGGTCCTTGGCCATGAGCGGCACCGTCATGGCGCTTCGCAGTCCGAGCTCACGCGCCACCCGGAGGTGCTCCTCGTCGCGGGCCGCGGCGACGAGCATCTCGTCGGTGACGTTGTCGATGAGCAGGCTCTTCCCGGTGCGCGCCACCTGGGCCGCCCCTCCGGGCCGATCGGGGTCAGAGGGCCATCGGGTCTCGAGCTCCTTGGCGAGCTGCACCTTGTCGGGGTCGACGTGCGCGACGGCGAGGGTCCGCAGGACACCGTCGTCGACCATCTGGACCGAGCACCAGTCCGCGTGCGTCGGCACGGCGAGCGACGCGACCTGGCGCAGCGTCTGCCGGTAGTCGAGGGTGGTGGCGAGCGCCTGCGACGCATCGGCCAGGAACTCCAGCTGGGCGGCTCGGGTGGCGCTCTGCGCCTCGGCGCGCAGGCGCAGCATCGTCTGCGCGCACATGTCCGCCAGCACGCCCAGCACCCACACCAGATCCGGGTCGACCGGTCCGACGAGCCCGTCGAAGCGGAAACCGACGGCCCCGATGGGCGAGCCGTCGGCTCGGGAGATGAGCGGCAGCGTCACCGACGACCGCTCCGTGCCGTCATCGAGCTCCGGGTAGCGCTCGAGGAGCTCGGCCCGGCCCGTGACCGACACGATCTGGGTGGTCCGGACGGCGTCGGTGAGCGGCGAGCGGGCGTCGAGCTCGAGGCTGGCCCACTGCCGGGCCTCGGACGCGGTGAGGCCGTGGGTGGCGATGGTGCGCAGACGCGTCGGGCCGTCCTGGACCGCCAGGACGGCCCGCGAGGCGCCCATGACGGTCGACGCACGCTCGGTGATGGTCTCGGTGAGCTCCTCCAGCGTCGTGGCAGCCGCGACCTGGGCCGCGATGCCCGCCAACGCCGCCAGCCTCGGGGCGACCGACGCACGGCTCGCCGCCGGGCTCTGCCATGGCGCGTTCATGGGGTCATCCTGACAGCCGAAGGGCTTGGGCAACCACGGATGCCGCAGAAGTGGGAGCATGCAGAGGTGAGGGGTCAAGGGGTGGCCAGGGGACGCGAGCTCCGTCGTGTCGAGTTCGGCCCTGACGACCTGCGTCGCGTGCGTGAGATCGTGCGGGCGATCGCGGGCGAACGCATCCCGGACCGGGCCGACAACGCCGTGCTGGCCGTGCACGAGATCGCGGTCAACAGCATCGTCCACGGAGGCGGTCACGGCGTCCTGCTCATCGACGAGACGGCCGACTCGCTCGTCTTCACGGTCGAGGACGACGACGGCACCGGGTCGGTGCCGGAGGTCCTCGCGCTCGACGACCAGTCGACGAGCGGCCGCGGGCTGTGGATCGCGCAGCGGCTGAGCGACCGGCTGACCATCGAGGCCCGCCCCACGCGTACGCGCATCCGCGTGCACCTGAGACTGGCGTCCTGAGCCGACGGGGTCCCGGGAGGGCGGACCGTCAGGTCAGGATCGGTCCGCGTCGACCCGGTCTGGGTCCACGCCGTCCGCTGTCTCTGCGGGAGCAACCTCGACAGGCGCGACGTCGACGTCGGGCGCCTCGACGACGTCGATGACCTGGTCGAGGTGCATCAGCCTGACGAGCCGCAGGGTGATCTCGCCGCAGACGAGCTGGAGCCGGGCGTCCGCCGCCACGACGCGGTGGTAGAGCCCGATGATCGCCCCGAGGCCCGAGGAGTCGAGGAAGGTGACGGCGCGCAGGTCGACGACCACCGCGGCGCCCGGTGCCACGGCGATCTCCTCGAACGCTGCCCGCACGTCCGGCACGGTGTACGTGTCGATCTCGCCCGCGAGCCGGGCTGTGGTGACGGCGCCGTTGACCGAGACCGTGACGCTCATCGAACCTCCTGTGGACGTCGGTGTCCTCGCCCTTACGTTAGGACGACTTCGGCTGGTGTGGGAGCAGATGTGGCTCAGCCGGTGGTCTGGCGCTCGACCGCAGTGGTCGCCACGTAGACGCTGTTGGACGAGGTGCCTCCCGTGAGGGGGTTCGCGAAGGACACCTCGTGCGCGGCGACGTCGGCGAAGACCTCTGACAGCAGAGCCGTGAAGGCGTCCTCGGGCGGGTCGTCGGACCACAGCGCGAAGACCCCACCGGGGTGCAGCGTCGCCGCCAGACGCGAGAGGCCGTCCCGGGTGTAGAGGTCCGCGTGGCTGGGGTGGAGCACGTGGTGGGGCGTGTGGTCGACGTCGAGCAGCACGGCGTGCAGCAGGGCCGGCGCGTCCCCGAAGCCCTGGCCCTGACGCGCCAGGGCGAAGAAGTCGCCCTCGAGCAGCGTGGTCCTCGGGTCGACGGTGAGGGAGGCGGTGTCGGGGAGCAGCTGCCGCTCGTGCCACGAGATGACGGGTCCGAGCGCCTCGACGACGGTCAGGGAACGCACCCGGGCGTCCTCGAGCGCCGCCACGGCCGTGTAGCCGAGACCGAGCCCGCCGACGACGACGTCGAGGCTCTCGTCGTCGCCACCGCCCTCCCCCACGGCGGCGAGCCCGAGGCGGGCCAGCTCGACCTCCGCGACCGTGAAGAGGCTCGACATGAGGAACTCCTCGCCGAGCTTCACCTCGTAGACGTCGACGAGCAGCGACGGCTCGAGCCGGCGACGGAGGCTGATCTCGCCCATCGGCGTCTGCTGCCAGTCGATCTCCTCGAAGCGCCGGCTCACGGCGTCAGCCGAAGATCGGGGTGAGTGAGCCGGCCGGCAGGTCCTTCTCGACGGACGCGAGGCGCCACTTGTCGGCGAAGACGGCCACGTGCAGCCCGTCCTCGCGCGTCAGCGACTCGGCCCCGGGCCGGCTGTCGACGATCGGCATCGCGGCCGCCGTGACGGCACGCGCCACGGAGTAGCCGAGCGGTTCGAGGCGGATCGGCGAGCCGAACTCGTGCTCCATCCGGTGCTTGGCGACGTCGAACTGCATCGGACCGACGGCCGCGAGCACCGGCGCCTGCGCACCGCGCCGGTCTGAGTGCAGCACCTGGACGACGCCCTCCTCGCCCAGCTGCTCGATGCCCTTGCGGAACTGCTTCTGCTTGCCGGTGACCGCCGCGCGGGCGACGGCGAAGTGCTCCGGAGCGAAGAGCGGGATGCGGGGGAAGGCGACCTTCTCGTCGGCGAACAGGGTGTCGCCGACCCGGAGGGCGTTGGCGTTGACGAGGCCGATGACGTCGCCCGGGAAGGCCTCGTCGAGCGTCGACCGGTCGCGGCCGAAGACGCTCTGCGCGTACTTCGTCGCGAAGGGACGGCCCGTGTCAGCGTGCGTCACGACCATTCCGCGCGTGAAGCGGCCCGAGCACACCCGGACGAACGCGAGCCGGTCCCGGTGCGCCTTGTCCATGCCCGCCTGGATCTTGAAGACGAAGCCCGAGAAGGGAGCCGACACCGCCCGGGGGTCGCCGGAGCGGTCAGGTCGGGCCCCCGGGGCGGGGGCGAGCGTCACGAGCGTGTCGAGCAGCTGGCGTACGCCGAAGTTGAGGACGGCCGAGCCGAAGAGCACGGGCGAGGCCGCGCCCGAGAGGAACAGCTCGAGGTCGAGGTCGTGGCCCGAGGAGCGGAGCAGGTCGTACTCCTCGACCGCGTCGGTCCAGACCGAGCCCAGCAGCTGCTCGGCCTCCTCGGCGGGCATCCGCGTCGTGATGGCCTCGGTGGCGCCGCCGGGCGTACGCGTGAACTGGACGAAGTCGCCCGTCGCGCAGTCGAGCACGCCGTGGAAGTCGCCCGCGACGCCGACCGGCCAGGTGAGCGGCATCGGGTGCAGGTCGATCCGGTTCGTCAGCTCGTCCATGATCGCGAGCGCGTCGAGGCCGGGCCGGTCCCACTTGTTGACGACCGTGATGACGGGCACGCCACGGGCCCGGCAGACCTCGAAGAGCTTGAACGTCTGGGGCTCGATGCCCTTGGCGGCATCGACGAGCATGACGGCGGCGTCGACCGCTGCGAGCACGCGGTAGGTGTCCTCGGAGAAGTCCGCGTGGCCGGGGGTGTCGAGCAGGTTGATGACCGTGCCGTCGTAGGCGAACTGGAGCACGGCGGAGGTGATCGAGATGCCTCGGTCCTTCTCCATCTCCATCCAGTCGGAGACGACGCCGCGCCGGTTGCCCTTGCCGTGCACCGCGCCGGCCTCACCGATGGCGCGCGCGTGCAGCGCGAGGGCCTCGGTCAGGGTCGACTTGCCGGCATCGGGGTGCGAGATGACCGCGAAGGTGCGGCGTCGGGCCGCCTCCTCGGCGACGGCTCCCCCGTGGTGGTCCGCGCCGTCGGGGTCTCGGCGGTCCGCGAGCTCGCGGTCGTGCAGGGCGGTGGCGTCCATGGTCCTCCAGTGATCGCCCCGAGTCTGTCACCGTCGGGCCCGATCGCCCGAATCGGCACCGCCCGCCGGACCGCCGGCCCGAGGTGACCCGAGTCACACCTCGCCGATCCCGTCAACGATCCGGGGCCGTCGTTCGTCGTGCATGGGAGATGACGATCGCAACCGACCCCAGGACCATGACGGAACCGCTGACCGACGACCTGCCCGACACCCGACCCGGCGCCTCCGCAGACGCGGAGCCCGACGCACGGCCCAGAGCGAAGCTGCTCGATCTCTCCCTGACCCAGCTGCTCGGCGGCTCGATGGCGGCGGCCACGGCAGCAGCCCTCGGCTCGCGACTTGGCGTCGTCGGCACCATCGCCGGGGCCGCGGTGCTCAGCATCATCTCGGCGATCGCGGCCAGCCTCTACACGAACTCCATGGCGCGAGCCAAGGAGGCCGTCGTGCTCGTGCGCTCGCGCCGGGGGCCCGACGGCGTGGACCTCGAGGTCGTGCGGGAGACGTGGTGGCGCCGTCCCGATCGCGTGACCACGCGACGGGTCCTCGTCACGACCGGGGCCGTCTTCGCCCTCGCCGCGGCCTTCCTCACCGGCCTCCAGCTCGCCACGGGGGCCCAGGTGACCGGGACGGACCTCGGAGGCCGCACCAGCGCGGGCGCCGTGGTCGACAGCCCCGCCGGCACCACGGGCGACGCCGCGGGCGACGGCACCCGCACCGACACCGGCGCGCTCGACACGACGCCCACCGCACCCGCGACGCCGACCGGCGCGGCGACTGCGCCCGCCGGGTCCACGGCGGGTCCGGCGACCTCCACCGGTACACCGTCCGCGACGACCCCCGCGACGCCGGCCACCCCGGCCACTCCCGGTGGGGCGACAGGATCGACCGACCCGGCCGCGCCCACGACCCCGGCCACGCCCGACCCGGGCGCGAGCACCCCGAGCGCCCCCGTCACCGCTCCCTGAGCATCCGAGCCACCTGCTGACGTATGCCGTCCGCCCCACCGGGCGTGACGGCATACGTCGTCTCTGGCCGGTCGGCGTGTGCAGACAGTGGGGTCCTGACGCCGCTGGCTGCACACGAGGCGGCCCCGCCGTTCAGCGTCGCTCGGGCCAGGGCCAGTCGACGTCGACGGACCCGCCGACCGCGAGCCCGGACCACTGCTCCGAGAGCCGGTCGAGGTCGGCGAACACCGCGGCGAGCTCGCGGGCGCCGAGGTCGGTGGCTGCTGCCTCGGCCCGCTCGTGGTGGAGGTCGGGCGTCATCCCGCGCTGCCGGAGCCACGCCGGGTAGACCGCGGCCGCGAGCTGCTCCGACCGGCCGATCTGCGTGCCGCGCGCCTTGTTCCGTCGTTCGACCCGGCGCGCCCACGCCTTCGTGCGCGTCTCCTGGGTGGGCACGAAGGTGCCCGCATTGCCGCCTGCGGCGAGCTGGCCGAAGATGCCGTCGCGCAGGCCGAACCGGTGCTCGACGACGAGGTGGACGAGGTCGTGCGGCGCGAGGTCGCTCCACCCCGGCGCCGGGCTCATGACGAGGTCCGTCGCGAGGTCACGCTCCACACACACCTCGTAGCGCCGTTCACCGGTCCTCACGAAGCGCACCCGCATGCCGACGATGCTAGGAGCGCTGAGCAGCCCCGAGCCAATTGATTTCGGCCGGCTCCGTCGCGCCGACGGGGTGTCCTCAGGCGACCGAGAGCGTTATCGTGCCGGTCCCGACGTCGGCGGCGTCGACCCGCAGGGTCACCGTCTCACCGGCCTTCGCCGACCCGCTCGCCCTGGCCACGACGGCGAGGTCGATGAGCTGGACGATGACGCCCTTGTCGTTCTCGTCGACGACGACGCCCTGCACGGTGCTCCCCACGAGCGGGTGCAGCTCGGCAGCCTCGACCGCGTCGGTGCAGGCCCGCTCGACCCCGTTGGTACGCCGGTCGGAGGTCGCCATGATCTCGGGGAGGGTGGGCAGCGCCTCACGGACCCAGCCCGGCACCTCCTCCCCCGCCGAGAGCGCCTCGCACACCACGAGCCCGAAGCGGTCGACGAGGCGCCGCAGCGGAGCCGTCACGTGCGCGTACGGGTTGGCGACGGCCGCGTGCGTCGGCTGCGCTGGCACCTCGCCGTCGAAGGGGGTGTAGCCGGCGCCGCGGAAGAGTGACGTCGCCTCGTGGATGAGCGCGAGGTGCCGCGGGTTGCTGCGGTCCAGCGTGCGCAGCAGCTCGCCGTACGACAGGTCCTTCGGCCACTCGACACCGGCGGCCCTGGCCTGCCGGCGGAAGCGTGCCAGGTCGCGCGGGTCCGGCGGCGGCATGGTGCGCAGGATGCCGATCTTGCCCCGGAGCATGAGGTCGGCCCCGCCCATGCCGGTGAGCAGCGAGATCTGGGCGTTCCAGTCCTCCGCGGCGAGCAGCGGCCGGAACGAGATCCGGAAGCCGCCGTGCTCGTCCTCCTCGACCTCCTGCTCGGGCATCGGCAGGGTCGCCCCGCCCCGCTGGCGCTCGAGCAGGACGCGCTTCTCGCCGACCTCCTTGAGCAGCACGAGACACTCCTCGGCGGTGCCGGCGTCCACCTCCTTCTGCACCTGCTCGTAGTCGTAGCGACGGACGCTGCGCACCATCGCGCGGTAGACCTCGACCGCCGTGCCCTCGCCGTCGGCGGCGAGGGTCATGTCCCAGACGAAGGCAGGACGCACCTGGTCGGGCAGCAGGCTCGCGGCGCCCTCGCTCAGCTCCGAGGGGTGCAGCTGGACGCGCTCGTCGGGGCAGTAGACCGTCTGGCCGCGGCGGCGCGCCTCTGCGTCGACGGCGCCACCGGCGCGGACGAAGGCAGGCACGTCGGCGATGGCGTAGCGCACCCGGTAGCCGTCGCCGCTGCGCTCGATCGACATGGCCTGGTCGAGGTCCATCGACGTCGGCGGGTCGATGGTGATGAACGGGACGGCCGTCTCGTCCCGCTCCGGCAGGGTCGCGGCGCCGGCGGCTGCGGCGGCCTCGGCCAGCACCTCCGGCGGGAACCGGTCCGGCACCTCGAACTCGCGACGCACCGCCTCGAAGCGCGCCGTGAGCTGCCGTGCCACGTCGCCGGGCTTCGTCGCCGGGCGGAAGACGATGTGTCGCTGGGCCATGGCGTCACCCTACGCACCACGACGTGCTCGCCGGAGGTTGAGCACCCGCGCCACTCCGCGGCGGGCCGGGCGATCGTTCGTCGCCCGCGACACGCGCGGGGATGAGACATCACTGTCCCGTTTGCCTAGGCTGACCCCCGTGCTCATCCTGCTCCCCCCGTCCGAGGGCAAGACCTCACCCCGGCGGGGGCGGTCGCTCGACCTCGGCAGCCTCTCGTTCCCCGAGCTGACGCCCCTGCGCGAGTCGGTCGTCGAGACGGTGGAGCGGCTGAGCGGCGAGCCCGACGCAGCGCGCGTCCTCGAGATCAACCCGAACCTCGTCGCCGACCTCGAGCGCAACACGGTCCTGCGCAGCGCTCCCACGGCGACCGCCTCGCACGTCTACACCGGCGTGCTCTACCAGGCGCTCGACGTCGACTCGCTCGACGCGGCCTCCAAGCGCCGCGCCAACCGCTGGGTCGTCGTCGTGTCGGCCCTCTTCGGCGCGCTGCGACTCGGTGACCGCGTGCCGGCCTACCGCGTCAACATCTGCAGCACCCTCCCCGGCGTCGGCTACCTGTCGCACGAGTGGCGCAAGGAGCTGCCGTCGGCGCTCGACGCCGCGGTGAAGCCGCGCGAGCTCGTCGTCGACTGCCGGTCGAGCACGTATGCCGCAGTGTGGCGTCCCACGGGCGAGCGCGCCGAGCGCTGGGTGCACGTCACCGTCCCCGGCGCCTCGCACATGGCCAAGCACACCCGCGGCCTCGTGACGCGCGAGCTCGTGCAGGCCGAGGCGCCGCGCACGCCGCAGGCCCTGGCCGAGCGGCTCTCGGAGCGCTTCGACGTCGAGCTGACGCCCCCGCCGCGTCCGGGCCGGCCGTGGCAGCTCGCCACGACTCCGAAGGCCTGACGTGCTCGACCTCAGCCTGCTCGTCGAGCGCGTGGCGCCGATCCTCGTCTTCCTCGTCGCGATCACCCTCGTCGCCGAGATCTGCGACCTGTCGGGGCTCTTCGACGTCATGGCGCACCACGCCGCGCGCGTCGCCAAGGGACGCGTGCTCGTGCTCTGGCTGCTCATCGTCGGGCTCGCGGTGGTGTGCACCGTCGTGCTCAGCCTCGACACGACCGCGGTGCTGCTGACCCCGGTGGCCATCACGGTGGCCCGTCAGGTCGGCGCCCCACCCCTGCCGTTCGCCATGACGACGCTCTGGCTGGCCAACACGGCCTCCCTGCTCCTGCCGGTCTCCAACCTCACCAACCTGCTGGCCCTGCACCCGTTCGCGGCGCTCGGGGTCGGGACCCTGGGCTACATCAAGCTGATGGCCGTGCCGGCCGTCGTCGCGATCGTCGCGACCGTCGCCGTGCTCTGGCTGCTGCACCGGCGCGACCTCCGCAGCACCTACGACACGCCACCGCCGGCCGAGCCTCACGACCGGGTGCTCATGCAGGTCGCCGGCGGGGTCTGCGTGCTGCTCGCCCCGGCGTTCGTCGTCGGCGTCCAGCCGGCCCTGGCGTCCGTGCCGGCCGCCCTCGTCCTGCTTGCCGCGACCTACTGGCGTGCGCCCGAGCTGCTGCGGCGGATCAAGATGCCGTGGCTCACGGTGATGGGCATCTGCATCCTCTTCCTCATCATCGACGCCGCCCTGCGCCTGGGGCTCGAGGCGTGGCTGCGCACCATCGTCGGGCACGGCACGGGCCTCGGCGACCTCTTCAGGGTCAGCGGTCTCGGCGTGCTGACCTCCAACGGCATCAACAACCTGCCGGCGTACCTCGCGCTCGAGCCCACGGTGGCGGACGCCCCCGCCCGCCTGGCCGCCCTGCTCATCGGGGTCAACGCCGGGCCGATCGTCACGATGTGGGGCTCCGTCGCGACGCTGCTCTGGGCCTCGCGCTGCCGGTCCGCCGACCTTGCGGTCGACGTCGGTCGCATCGCGCGCACGGGCGCCCTGTGCGCCGTCACGGTCGTGACCGCCGCCACCCTGGCCCTCGCCGCCACCACCTGACCGGCCGACCGGGCCGACGGCATACGCCATGCCGTCGACCCCACACCCTCGGGCCAGGCGCACGCCTTGGGCGGTGTGCGGCTGACCGCGAGGGGTGCAGACGCTCGCGTCAGCCGAGGGCGCGACGGAGGTCGTCGACGAGGTCGCGGACGTCCTCGAGGCCGACCGAGACCCGCAGCACGCCGTCCGTGATGCCGACAGCGGCCCGCGCCTCGGGCGTCAGGCGGCGGTGCGTCGTCGTCGCGGGGTGCGTGATGAGCGACTTGGAGTCACCGAGGTTGTTGGAGATGTCGATGACCTGCAGGGCGTTCATGAGGGCGAACGCCTCGTCCTTGCCCCCGTCGAGCTCGAAGGTGACGACGGTGCCACCGGCGAGCATCTGGCGCTTGGCCAGGTCGTGCTGGGGGTGCGACTCGAGGAACGGGTGCACGACGCGGCGGACGCTCGGGTGCGCCTCGAGGAAACGCGCCACCTCGAGGGCGCTGTCGGCCATCCGCTCGACGCGCAGCGACATCGTCTCGAGCCCCTTGACGAGGACCCACGCGTTGAAGGGCGACATCGACGGCCCCGTGTGCCGCATGAGGTTCTGGACCGGCCCGTCGATGAACTCCTTGGGCCCGAGCACCGCGCCGCCCAGGGTGCGGCCCTGGCCGTCGATGTGCTTCGTGGCGGAGTAGACGATGATGTCGGCCCCGAGGTCGAGCGGCTTGGAGAAGACCGGCGTGCCGAAGACGTTGTCGACGACGACCTTCGCCCCGGCGGCATGGGCCAGCTCGGTCACGGCGGCGATGTCGACGAGCTCCTGCATCGGGTTGCTCGGCGTCTCGAAGAAGACGGCGGTCGTGGGCTCGGCGAGAGCCTCGCGCCACTGGTCGAGGTCGGCGCCGTCGACGAAGACCGTCTCGACGCCCCAGCGCGGCAGGATCTCGTCGAGGATGACGAAGCACGATCCGAAGAGGGCCCGCGACGAGACGACGCGGTCGCCCTGGCCGAGGAGCGCCGCGAGCGCGACGAAGACGGCGGACATGCCCGACCCGGTGGCGAAGCACGCCTCCGCGCCCTCGATCTGGCGCAGCCGCTCCTCGAACATCGCCACCGTCGGGTTGCCGTAGCGGGAGTAGACGAAGCGGTCGACGTCACCCTTGAAAGCCGCCTCGGCGTCCTCCGCGGTGTCGTAGACGAAGCCGGACGTCAGGTAGAGAGCCTCCGAGGTCTCCTCGAAACCACTGCGGGACAGGCCTCCCCGCACGGCGAGGGTGTCGGGGCGCCACTGCTGGCTCGCGTCGCTCATCCCTGCACCCACGGCAGGCCCGCGACCTTCCACCCGGAGACCGCGCGGTGGCGCTGCTCGTCGTGCGGTCCCTCGAACCCCTCGAGGACGTTGTGCGACCGGGACCACCCGTTGCGGGTGGCCGCCTCGGCCGCGGCGACGGAGCGCACCCCGGAGCGGCAGAGGAAGTAGACGGGAGCGTCCTTGGGCACCCCGGCGGCCTCGAGGTCGGCGGTGAACCGCTCGTTGACCGTGCCCTCGGGATAGGTCTGCCACTCGACGAGGACGACGTCCTTGCCGATCCCGCCGAGGTCGGGCAGTCCGACGTAGGACCACTCCGCCCTCGTGCGCACGTCGACGAGCGCCGCACCGGGCTCGTCGCGCAGGACCGTCCAGGCCTGCTCGGGGGTCACGTCACCGGCATAGCTCATGCCCCGAATATCGCACAGCGTCCGTCAGGCGAGATGGTCGGTCCGATTGGTGAAAGCCACCGACGCCGACCCGTCCTCCCAGACCTCCACGGCGGTGAGGCTGCCGGCCGCCGTGGCCAGGGCCCAGAAGCGTCCGACGGGCGTGCCGAGCACGTCGCTGAGCACCGAGAGCACGCCTCGCCTGCTCGTCACCGCGACGACGGTGCCACCGGTCGCGGCGAGCGAGCGGTATGCCGTCCGCACCCTCTCGTCGGCACCCTCGCCGGGCGCGTGGCCGGACCAGTCCCCCGACGTGTCCGCCTCGACGTCGAGTGCCAGGGCGAGGTCGCCCGCCACCCGCGTCGCGAGGTCGTCGTCGGCGCCGACGACCCGCGTGCCGGGGCCGACGAGGCGACGCACCGCCGCGACGATGCGAGGAGCGGCTCCTGCGTCGTGCGGCTCCTGGACGAGCAGGAGGCGCAGCGGGCGGACTCCTGGCTGAGGAGTGGACACGTCGGAGATGCCCTGAGCCGCAGGCGATTCCGCGTCGGTGATCGAGTCAGTCTCGCCGTCACCCTCGGCGGTGAGGACCCGGTGGACGCTCTTGCCGTCCATCGCGTCGTTGCTCAGGGCGTCGGCGTCCTTGTTCTTCTCCCGCGGGATCCACTCGAAGTCGACGCTGCCGCCGGCGTCGGAGATCTCGGCGCACAGGTCCCGGGCCTCGAGCGCGAGACGTCGCATGTCCTCGTGTTTGATCTTCCACCGCCCCGACATCTGCTCGACGACGAGCTTGGAGTCCATCTTGACGCGGACCGACGCACCGGGGTCGAGGTCGAGCACGGCGCGCAGGCCGGCGAGCAGGCCGGAGTACTCGGCGACGTTGTTGCTCGCCTTGCCGAGCGGCTCGGCGAGCTCGACGAGGACCCGGCCGGTCGCGGGGTCACGGACGAGGGCGCCGTAGCCGGCCACCCCCGGGTTGCCCCGGGACCCGCCGTCGGCCTCGATGACGAGCCGGCGTCCCGACCCGCGAGACGCAGCGGTCACAGACCGGACTCGCCCGTGCGGATCATGATGCGACGGCACTCCTCGCAGCGCACGACCTCGTCCTCCGGGGCGTTGCGGATGCGGGAGAGGTCGACGTTGCCGAGCTCGAGCCGGCACCCGCCGCACCGGCGGTGGCGCAGCTCTGCGGCGGCCATGCCACCGCTGCTGGCGCGGATCTTCTCGTAGAGGGCGATGAGCTCGTCACCGACACCCGCGACGATGTCGGCTCGTCCGGAGCCGACCTTCTCGGCCTCGGCGTCGAGCGTCGTCAGGGCAGCGGTGCGCTCGGACTCGAGGGTCTCGACGCGCGCGGCGAGCTCGACCCGGGCGGCCTCGAGCTCGTTCACCCGTGCGCTGAGCGACTCGGACCGCTCCATGACCTCGAGCTCGACGTCCTCGAGCTCGGCCTGACGGCGCGCCAGCGACGTCAGCTCGTGCTGGAGCGCCTGCAGGTCCTTGGCGCTGCCCTGGCCGGCGTCGAGCCGCGCCTGGTTGCGTGCGGCGCGGTCACGCACGAGCTGGACGTCCTGGTCGGACTTCGTCAGCTCGCGCTGCACGTCCCCGGCAGCCGTGCGGGCGTTGACGATCTCCGTCTCCAGCGCAGCGAGCTCGCCCCGGGCCGCCTCGACCGCAGGGGTCTGCGGCAGCGTCGCCTTCGCGTGGGTGATCTGGTCGAGACGCGTGTCGATGGCCTGCAGGTCGAGCAGGCGCCACTGGCGGGACGGGTCGGCTTTCAGGACACACCTCCGGTTTCGGGAGCCGCCCGGTCGACCCGGGCGGCGTTCGCACCGACGACGAACGTCCACGGCTCGGTGCGGATGGCTGAGACTCTGGACTCGACCCTAGTCGCTCCGGGGACCTGTTCCAGCGCCGTCATCAGCCGCTCGCGGCCGCTGGCGAGCCACAGCGACTCCGTCGCCCAGTGGCCCGCATCGATGAGGTAGGGCGTGCCGCCCCGCGCCTCCTCGCGCGCCTCGAGCACCGGGTGGTGGCGCAGGTCGGCCGTGACGTAGACGTCGGCGCCGCTCGCACGCACCTCGTCGAAGCGGTCGTCGCCCGAGCCGCCCATCACCGCAACGGTCCTCACGACCCCGTCGGGGTCGCCGCTGACGCGCATGCCCCCGGCCGTGTCGGGCAGGGCGGCAGCAACGATCTCGGCGAACTCGACCAGCGTCATTGGCGACGCGAGCACGCCCACCCGACCGATCGCGTTCGCGCCCTCGGTCGACAGGGGGCGCTGGTCGGCGAGGCCGAGAGCGTCGGCGAGCACCGTCGAGACACCGGGGTCGGCGACGTCGGCGTTCGTGTGACCCACCCAGAGCGCGACACCGGCGCGGACCAGCGCCGTGACCGAGGCGCCCTTGGCCGACGACGTCGCGACGGAGTGCACCCCGCGCAGCAGCAGCGGGTGGTGCGTCACGAGCAGGTCGGCGCCCCACTCCCGTGCCTCGTCGATGACCGCGAGGGTCGGGTCGAGGGAGAAGAGGACGCGGCGTACCGGCTGGTCGAGGTCGCCGACCACGAGGCCGACGCGGTCCCAGTCGGCCGCGTTCTCGAGGGGGTAGAGCGACTCGAGCGCCGCGACGACGTCACGGAGGCTGAGGGTCGGGGCGAGGTCGTCCACGTGGGCCCGGCCGGGCTCGAACCGACGACACCCGCGGTGTAAACGCGGTGCTCTACCAACTGAGCTACAGGCCCTCACGCGCCGACAGGTGACACGCGGGGCTCACCGGCAGGCGGCGGTCAGCCTACGGCATCGCGCCCAGTCGCGCGGAGCGTCGCGAGCGCCTCGCGGTAGGCCACGAAGTCGCGTCCCTGACCGATGCCGCGGACCTCGGTCCAGACGATGTGTCCCGTGCGGTCGACGAGGAAGGTGCCGCGCAGCGCGAAGCCGTCCTCGTCGTTGAGGATGCCGTAGCGCCGCGCCACCTCGCCGTGCGGCCAGAAGTCGGACAGGAGCGGGAAGAAGTGCCCCTCGGCGTCGGCCCACGCACGCAGCGTGTACATCGAGTCGCACGAGATGGCGAAGACCTGGATGTCGTCGTCCTGGAAGTCCTCGAGCCCGTCGCGGATCTCGCGCAGCTCGCCGCGGCAGATGCCCGAGAACGCAGCCGGGTAGAAGACGACGACGGCGTTCTTGACGTCGCGCACGGCCGACAGGCTGACGTCGACGCCGTACTGGTCGACGAGGGTGAAGTCGGGCGCCAGCGCGCCGACGCCCAGCGGGGCGGACGCCTGGACCGGGGACTCGGTCGAGTGCGCGTTCGTCATGGCGGCAAGTGTGACACCACTGCCCGGGTGTCGCCGCCACCCTCGACAGCGGGCCGGGGCCCCGGCCCGTCGGGCCGGTCCCGGGCCGGACGTCAGGCTGGGTCAGCGGCGCGGACCCTTCGGGGGCATGAGCCGGGTGGCCGCCCAGTCGGCGGCGACGTTGACCTGCCCACCGGTCGTGAGCCCCGCCGTGGACGCGGCCTCCTCGACCTCGCTCGCGTCGACGTGGCCCGGCCGTCCGGCCTTCGGCGTCAGCAGCACGATGAAGCCCTGGTCGAAGAGCTTCGTCAGCCCGTCGACCATGAGGTCGACGAGGTCGTCGTCGCCGTCGCGGTACCAGAGCAGCACCCCGTCCGCGCCGTCGTTGAAGTCCTCGTCCTCGAGCTCGGTCCCGATGGCGTCCTCGAGCTCGAACCGCAGGTCGTCGTCGACGTCGTCGTCATAGCCGAACTCCTGGACGATCTGCCCCTTGGCAAATCCGAGCTTGCTCAAGGACGCCGCTCCCGCGGTCTCGCTCACTGTCACCGGTCCTCTCGATCGTTGGCGCGTCGTGTCATGGCGTGGTGCCACGACATCAGTGCACTGGCTCCGACGCTATCGCGCAAGCCCGACCCGGTGGGTGCGCAACGCGCACGCCGCGCCAGAGGGAGCACACGGCATACCAGCGGGTGGGACGGCGGAGACGCCGCAGTGGCCGTCCCGGGGCTGGACCCGAGTGTGACGGCCACCACGGTTTGGTAGAGGATGGGTGGGTGCAGCGCCGTGGCCGACCGGCCGCGGGCGCCGCCTCGCGACGAGAAAGGACCCACGACGTGGCATCCGAGGCCGGACCGATCCTCAACGGCATCCCCAGTCAGCTCCCGGACATCGACCCGGACGAGACGCAGGAGTGGATCGACTCGCTCGACGCCGTCCTCGACGAGAAGGGCCGGACGCGGGCGCGCTACATCATGCTCAAGCTCATCGAGCGCGCGCGCCAGCAGCAGGTCGGCGTCCCCTCCCTGACGGCGACCGACTACATCAACACGATCCCGCCGGAGCGCGAGCCGTGGTTCCCCGGCGACGAGGACGTCGAGCGCGAGATGCGCCGCTACATCCGCTGGAACGCCGCGATCATGGTGCACCGCGCTCAGCGCCCCGGCATCGGCGTCGGCGGGCACATCTCGACGTACGCGTCCGCCGCGACGCTCTACGAGGTGGGCATGAACCACTTCTTCCGCGGCAAGGACCACCCCGGCGGCGGCGACCAGATCTACTTCCAGGGCCACGCCTCCCCCGGCATGTACGCCCGCAGCTTCCTCGAGGGCCACCTCACCGAGGCTCAGCTCGACGGCTTCCGCCAGGAGAAGAGCCACCGCGTCGACGGCACCGTCGAGGCCGTCCCGTCCTATCCGCACCCGCGGCTGCTCCCCAACTACTGGGAGTTCCCGACGGTGTCGATGGGCATCGGCCCGATGAACGCGATCTACCAGGCGCAGTTCAACAAGTACCTCCACAACCGCGGCATCAAGGACACCAGCCAGCAGGACGTCTGGGCCTTCCTCGGTGACGGCGAGATGGACGAGCCCGAGTCGCGTGGCCTGCTCCAGCTCGCGGCCAACGAGGAGCTCGACAACCTCAACTTCGTCATCAACTGCAACCTGCAGCGCCTCGACGGACCGGTCCGCGGCAACGGCAAGATCATCCAGGAGCTCGAGGCGTTCTTCCGCGGCGCCGGCTGGAACGTCATCAAGGTCGTCTGGGGCCGCGGGTGGGACCCGCTGCTCGCCGCCGACCGCGACGGCGCGCTCGTGCACATCATGAACCAGACGAGCGACGGCGACTACCAGACCTTCCGCGCCAACGACGGCAAGTACGTCCGTGACCACTTCTTCGGTCGCGACCCGCGCACGGCCAAGATGGTCGAGGACTGGTCCGACGACCAGGTGTGGTGGGACCTGAAGCGCGGCGGCCACGACTACCGCAAGGTCTTCGCGGCCTACCAGGCGGCGCGCCAGCACACCGGCCAGCCGACGGTCATCCTCGCCAAGACGATCAAGGGCTACGGCCTCGGCTCGCACTTCGCCGGCCGCAACGCCACGCACCAGATGAAGAAGATGACGCTGGACGACCTCAAGGCCTTCCGCGACAGCCTCCGCATCCCGATCACCGACGAGCAGCTCGAGGCCAACCCCTACCAGCCGCCGTACTACCACCCGGGTGCCGACAGCGAGGTCATCAAGTACTCGATCGACCGTCGCCAGAAGCTCGGTGGCACGCTGCCGAGCCGGCGCGTCGACTTCGAGCCGGTCAAGCTGCCCGGCGACGAGGCGTACGCCCAGGTCAAGAAGGGCTCGGGCAAGCAGGAGGTCGCCACGACGATGGCGTTCGTCCGCCTGCTCAAGGACCTGTTGCGCGACAAGGAGTTCGGCCCGCGCATCGTGCCGATCATCCCCGACGAGGCGCGCACGTTCGGCATGGACGCGTTCTTCCCGACGATCAAGATCTACAACCCCAACGGGCAGAACTACACGCCGGTCGACGCCGAGCTGATGCTCGCCTACCGCGAGAACGTCAGCGGCCAGATCCTGCACCTCGGCATCAACGAGGCGGGCTCGCTCGCCGCGTTCACGGCGGCCGGCACGTCCTACGCGACGCACGGCAAGCCGATGATCCCGATCTACGTCTTCTACTCGATGTTCGGCTTCCAGCGCACGGGTGACTCGATCTGGGCGGCCGCCGACCAGATGACGCGCGGCTTCCTCATCGGCGCGACGGCCGGCCGCACCACCCTGACGGGTGAGGGCCTCCAGCACGCCGACGGCCACAGCCCGCTCCTCGCCGCGACCAACCCGGCCGTCGTGCACTACGACCCGGCCTACGCCTACGAGATCGCGCACATCATGCAGGCCGGCCTCAAGCGGATGTACGGCGAGGGCAACACGCCCGAGGAGTCGAACGTCATCTACTACCTCACGGTCTACAACGAGCCGATCCAGCAGCCGAAGGAGCCCGAGGCCGTCGACGTCGAGGGCATCCTGCGCGGCATGCACCGCATCTCGGTCGCCGACACCGAGGGCTGGACGCACGAGGCGCCGCGGGCGCAGCTGCTCGGGTCCGGCGTCGGCGTGCCGTGGGCGCTCGAGGCGCAGCAGCTGCTCGCCGACGACTGGGGTGTGGCCGCCGACGTCTGGTCGGTCACCTCGTGGAACGAGCTCCGTCGTGACGGCCTCGCGGCCGACGAGCAGGAGTTCCTCTCCCCCGACGGCCCGCCGATCAAGCCGTGGGTCACCCAGTGCCTCGAGGGCACCGAGGGCCCGGTCGTGGGCGTCTCCGACTACATGCGGGCCGTCCAGGACCAGATCCGCGAGTGGGTCCCGGGCACGTACGCCACCCTGGGCGCCGACGGCTTCGGCTTCTCCGACACCCGTGCCGCGGCCCGCCGCTTCTTCCACATCGACGGCCCGTCGGTCGCCGTGCGGACGCTGCAGCTGCTCGCCAAGGAGGGCAAGGTCGACGCCGACGTCCCCCGTCGCGCCGCCGAGAAGTACCAGCTCGACGACGTCACCGCCGGCACCTCCGGCAACGCGGGTGGCGAGAGCTGACGCTCCCCCGCTGACGTATGCCGTGTGGCCCGGTCCCTGCCCAGGGACCGGGCCACACGCACACCCGCCCACCCGTCCCACGGCATACGCCGTCGGGGCGATCCGCGCGATTGGATAGGTATGCGCTGCTGTGCATATACTTACATCCATGTCCAAGGTCCTGACCTCGCTCCCCGTCGGTGAACGTGTCGGCATCGCCTTCTCCGGCGGCCTCGACACCTCTGTGGCTGTTGCCTGGATGCGTGAGAAGGGCGCGGTCCCGTGCACCTACACGGCCGACCTCGGGCAGTACGACGAGCCCGACATCGACTCCGTCCCCGGCCGCGCCGGCCAGTACGGCGCCGAGATCAGCCGCCTCGTGGACTGCAAGGCCGCGCTCGTCGAGGAGGGGCTGTCCGCCATCGCGTGCGGCGCCTTCCACATCCGCAGCGGCGGCAAGACGTACTTCAACACGACCCCGCTCGGCCGCGTCGTCACCGGCACCCTGCTCGTGCGCGCCATGCAGGACGACGGCGTCTCGATCTGGGGCGACGGCTCGACCTTCAAGGGCAACGACATCGAGCGGTTCTACCGCTACGGCCTCATGGCCAACCCGAGCCTGCGCATCTACAAGCCGTGGCTCGACGCCGACTTCGTCACCGAGCTCGGTGGCCGGCACGAGATGTCCGAGTGGCTGACCGCGCGCGAGCTGCCCTACCGCGCGTCCGCCGAGAAGGCGTACTCCACCGACGCGAACATCTGGGGCGCGACGCACGAGGCGAAGACCCTCGAGTTCCTCGACGAGTCGATCGAGGTCGTCGAGCCGATCATGGGCGTCAAGTTCTGGGACCCGTCGGTCGCCATCGAGACCGAGGACGTCACGGTGCGCTGGGAGCGCGGTCGCCCCGTCGCCGTCAACGGCACGGAGTATCCCGACCCCGTCGCCCTCGTCGACGCGGCCAACCGCATCGGCGGCCGCCACGGCCTCGGCATGAGCGACCAGATCGAGAACCGCATCATCGAGGCGAAGTCGCGCGGCATCTACGAGGCCCCCGCCATGGCGCTGCTCCACATCACCTACGAGCGCCTCGTCGCGGCGATCCACAACGAGGACACGATCGCCAACTACCACGCCGAGGGCCGCAAGCTGGGCCGCCTTCTCTACGAAGGCCGCTGGCTCGACCCGCAGGCGCTCATGGTCCGTGAGTCCATCCAGCGCTGGATCGCCTCGGCCGTCACGGGCGAGGTCACGATCCGCCTCCGCCGTGGTGACGACTGGTCGATCGTGGGCACCGCCGGGCCGGCCTTCAGCTACCACCCCGAGAAGCTCTCGATGGAGCGCACCGAGGACGCCGCCTTCGGTCCCGTCGACCGCATCGGCCAGCTGACGATGCGCAACCTCGACATCGCCGACTCCCGCGCCAAGCTCGAGCTGTATGCCGCCCAGGGCCTTCTCGGCGCCGATGCCCGCGAGCTCGTGGGCGAGCTGACGCCGGGTGGCGCGGCCGCGATCTCGGCCAACCCGGCTGCTGTGGGCGTCGACAACGAGGACGACGCGCTCGACCGCGCCGCCATGGAGTTCGGCACCGACTGAGCGTCCCTGACACCGTCGTTCGAGGTGATCCCGGTGGCCGGCCGGCTGCCGGGATCACCTCGACCCGGTGAGGAGGCGGTCCTGCGAGCACTCCGATCGGGTAGGGGCCCTGTATGAGCGACGACGGAAGAATCACCGTCCAGCGCACCATCGACGCCCCGGCCGCCGAGATCTTCGACGTGCTCAGCAACCCGAAGCGCCACCCCCAGCTCGACGGGTCCGGCTTCGTGCGGTCCGACGAGAAGGCCGAGCGCCTCCAGAAGGTCGGCGACGTGTTCCGGATGAACATGGCCGGTGACCACATGGGGGGCGAGTACCAGACCGACAACTCGGTCTCGGGCTACTCGCACAACTCCCTGCTCGCATGGAAGACGGCGCCGGCCGACACCCCGCCGCCCGGGTGGGAGTGGATGTGGGAGCTGTCGCCGGAGGGCCCGAACGCCACCCTCGTGACGCTGAGCTACGACTGGAGCCACGTCACCGACAAGGAGATCCTGTCCAAGGTCAGCTTCCCGCTCGTCGCGAAGAGCCAGCTCGAGGACAGCCTCGGCAACCTCGCGTCAGCCGTCTCGAGCTGACCGACGCACCCGTCGGCGGTCCGGGGGTCTCCCCGTGGCCGCCGCTAGGGTGGCCGGTCATGGACTCGAGCACCCATCTCACCGAGAGCGACCACGTCGCCGGCCAGTACGCCTCCACGGACAACCTCCGCACACGGCGTGACGTCTGGCGCCCGGGCCCCGAGGGCGTGTCCCCCGTGGACGTGCTGCGGACGCTCGTCGTCTCGTCCCAGCCCAGGCGTGTGATCGAGATCGGCTGCGGCACAGGAGCGTTCGCTCGCTCCGTCCTCGACGAGGCCCCGGACGTCGAATACGTCGCGACCGACCTCTCCCCCGCGATGGTCGAGGCGACCCGGGCCTTGGGCGTCATCGCGGAGGTGGCGTCCTCCGACGTCCTGCCCTTCGGTGACGGCTCGTGCGACGCCGCCGTCGCGGCCTGGATGCTCTACCACGTGCCCGACCTCGACGGCACCCTCCGCGAGGTGCGCCGCGTCCTGCGCGACGGGGGCACGCTCTACGTCGCGACGAACGGCCGCGAGCACCTCGCCGGGCTGCTGCGCGAGGCGGGCGGTGACGCGCTCGTCACCCAGTTCATGTCGGAGAATGCCGCCGAGGTGCTCGGTCGACACTTCGAACACGTCGTCCAGCGCCACGTCGAGACCCGCGCGACGTTCGCCGACCACGCGACCGCGAGCGCCTACCTCGCCACCTTCTCCCCCGACCTCGCGGCCTCCCTCCCCCACTTCGAGGGTCCGCGGACGTATGCCGGCCACACCGCCGTCCTGTCGGCCCGCTGACCCGCTCCCGCCGGTGGCCCGCCCCCGGCCAAGACCGTCAGGTGCGCACCCACCGTTTGTGAGCGGCATACAAAGTCGGGGCAGCCGGACACCTAGGCTGGGCCCGTGAGCGGACCGCGGCAGCACCCGAGCGAGGCGACGTCGCGCGCCGTCGAGCGCAGCGCCGGCGAGCTCTCGACGCTGGCTGCCCAGCGCATGGAGGAGCACCTGCGGTGGTACCGCGACCTCTCGGCCGAGGAGCGCTCGCAGGTCGGGCTCGTCGCCCAGGCCGGCATCTCGCAGTTCATCGCGTGGTTCCACCAGGAGGAGAGCCACCCACCGTCGGCCATCTCGATCTTCGCGAACGCGCCGCAGGAGCTGACCCGATCGGTCAGCCTGCGCCAGACGCTCGACCTCGTGCGGACCGTCGTCGACGTCGTCGAGTCGCGGGTCGAGGGCCTCGCCGCCCCCGGCGACGAGCAGCTGCTGCGCGAGTCGGTGCTGCGCTTCTCCCGTGAGATCGCCTTCGCCGCCGCGGAGGTCTATGCCGGCGCGGCCGAGGCCCGTGGCGCGTGGGACGCCCGACTCGAGGCGCTCGTCGTCGACGCCGTCCTGCGCGGCGAGGCCGACGACTCCATGCAGTCGCGGGCCAGCGCGCTCGGGTGGGGGGAGCTCGCAGACGTGACGTTCGTCGTCGGCAGCACCCCCACCGCGAGCGGCGGAGCGGTACCCGCCGTCGACGACCTGCGCCGGGCGGTCCGGCAGCACGGGGTCGAGGCGCTCGCCATCGTCCAGCGCTCGCGGCTCATCGCGATCCTCGGCGGCACCCGTGAGGCGCCGCGGGTCGTCGAGGCCGTCGCGGACTGCTTCGGGCCCGGACCGATCGTGCTCGGGCCGACCGTCCCGCACCTCTTCGCGGCCGGACGCTCGGCACGCGCCGCCCTGAGCGGGCTCGCGGCCGCGCCCGCATGGCCCGATGCGCCGCGCGTGCTCGAGTCGGACGCCGTGCTGCCCGAACGAGCCCTCGCCGGCGACCCCCCGGCCCGCCGGATCCTCGTCGACCGCATCCACCGACCGCTGTCCGCGGCCGGTCACGCACCCCTTCTCCAGACGGCGACCGCCTACCTCGAGCACGGTGGGTCGCTCGAGGCGACGGCGCGGGTCCTCTTCGTGCACCCCAACACCGTGCGCTACCGGCTGGGGCGCTTCTCCGACGTCACGGGCTACGACCTCACGACTCCGCGCGAGGGCTGGGCGGTGCGCATCGCGCTCGCCCTCGGGCGCCTCACGACGACCCCGGCCACTGGCGCAGCCGGATCCGCCGGATCCGCAGGGTCTGCCGGGTCTGCCGGGTCTGCCGGCGTCGGTGCTGCCGGCATCGCGGGCGACGGCGTCGCGGCCGCGGCGTCGCGGGTGCCCCGGCTGCGGCCGCGCACGACCGATCGTTCTCCCTTGGAGGAAACCTCCAAACTATCCCCGACGACTTCGTGACATTCGGTGGCGAGGTCCTCACCGGTAACCCGGAAAGGTTGAGCACGTGCTAGCGATCGTCTGCCCTGGACAGGGCTCCCAGACCCCCGGCTTCCTCGCCCCGTGGCTCGAGCTCGACGGCGTGCGCGAGCAGCTGTCCTCCCTCGGCCGCGCCGCCGGGCACGACCTCGTGGCCCACGGCACCGAGTCCGACGCCGAGACGATCAAGGACACCGCCGTCGCGCAGCCGCTCATCGTCGCGGCCGGCCTCGTGACCGCCTCGGCGCTCTTCCCGTCACGCGCCGAGCTCGCCGCCACGGGCGCCGTCCTCGCCGGACACTCCGTCGGGGAGCTCACCGCCACCGCACTCGCGGGCGTCATCACCGACGACCAGGCGATCGCCCTCGTCGCGACCCGCGGCCGCGCCATGGCCGAGGCCAGTGCGGTCACCCCGACCGGCATGGCGGCCGTGCTCGGCGGCGACCCCGAGGAGGTCCTCGCGGCCCTCGAGACCCATGGTCTGACGCCGGCCAACATCAACGGCGCCGGCCAGGTCGTCGCCGCGGGCACCCTCGAGCAGGTCGAGGCGCTCCGCGGGGCGGCGCCGGCCAAGGCTCGGGTCATCCCGCTCCAGGTCGCCGGGGCGTTCCACACCCACCACATGTCCCCTGCTGTCGACGCACTGGCCGCCGCTGCGGCTGACGTGACGCCGTCGGCGCCGACCGTCCGCCTGCTGTCGAACGCCGACGGTGCCACCGTGGCCGACGGACCCGACGCCCTCGACCGGCTCGTGCACCAGGTCAGCAACCCCGTGCGCTGGGACCGCTGCATGGAGACGATGCTCGCGCTCGGCGTCACGGGCCTGCTCGAGCTCGCCCCGGCCGGCACCCTCGTCGGTCTCGCCAAGAGGGCCATGCCCGGAGTGGAGACCCTGGCCGTCAAGACGCCCGACGACCTCGAGGCGGCGCGCACCCTCGTCGCCGCTCACGCGTCCACCTGACGACACCGACGTCCCATGACTGGCGCACCGACCCCGACAGGGGCACGCTCGTGGAGAGGTCCCCGTCCGGCGGCGACCCCGTCTCACCAGGACCTCTCCCGCGCCGCACCACGACCCACCTGAACCCTCACCCTCGAGAAGGCCTCACGTGACATCCACCAGCGCCACCGCGCCGACGCCCAAGGGCACCGGCACCCTCGTCGACACCGGCGCCGCGCGCCACTCGCGGATCCTGGGTGTGGGCGCCTACCGCCCCGCCCGCGTCGTCATGAACTCCGAGATCGTCGACAAGATCGACTCGAGCGACGAGTGGATCCGGGAGCGGTCCGGCATCATCAGCCGCCACTACGCCGCCCACGACGAGAGCGTCATCGACATGGCCGAGGCCGCCTCCCGCCAGGCCCTCGAGCACGCCGGCGTCACGCCGGAGCAGATCGGCTTCGTCCTCGTCGCCACCGTCACGCACCCCTACCAGACGCCGGCCGCGGCGCCCGAGCTCGCCTCCCGGCTCGGCTCGACGGCCCCGGCCCTCGACATCTCGGCCGCGTGCGCCGGCTACTGCTACGGCGTCGCGATGGCGAGCGACATGGTCAAGGGCGGCTCGGCCGACTACGTCCTCGTCGTCGGCGTCGAGAAGCTCAGCGACTTCACCGACCCCTACGACCGCGGAAGCGCGTTCATCTTCGGCGACGGCGCCGGCGCGTGCGTCATCGGCCCGAGCGACACCCCGGGCATCGGCCCGACGGTCTGGGGCTCCGACGGCACCCAGCGTGACGCCATCACCCAGAGGCAGGCCTGGACCGACGTCCGCGAGTCGTGGCAGTCCGCGCAGGCCGACAAGAACGTCTGGCCCGCGATCGGCATGGCCGGTCAGACCGTCTTCCGCTGGGCCGTCTGGGGCATGGCCCCGGTGGCGCAGCAGGCCATCGACAAGGCGGGCATCAAGGCCGACGACCTCGACGCCTTCATCCCGCACCAGGCGAACATCCGCATCATCGACGCCATGGTCAAGCAGCTCAAGCTGCCGGCCGACATCCCCGTGGCCCGCGACATCGTCACCACGGCCAACACGTCCGCCGCCTCGGTGCCGCTCGCGATGACCCGCATGCTCGCCGAGAAGGAGATCCCCAGCGGCGGCCTCGCGCTCCAGATCGGCTTCGGTGCCGGTCTGGTGTATGCCGCGCAGGTCGTCGTGCTGCCCTGAGCACTCCCAGCACGGGCAGTCACTGCACTCCCGCCGGTCCCGACGGGTCATTCGGGCCACGGATCGCCATCCACCACGGATGACAGCCCCGAGCACCACCGCAAGCACGAACCGCCAACACGAACAAGGAGCAGACAGATGGCTCAGTCCGAGCAGGAGATCCTCGAGGGTCTTGCCGAGATCGTCAACGAGGAGACCGGCCTCGACACCGCGTCCGTCGAGATGGACAAGTCCTTCACCGAGGACCTCGACATCGACTCCCTCTCGATGATGACGATCGTCGTCAACGCCGAGGAGAAGTTCGGCGTGCGCATCCCGGACAGCGAGGTCAAGAACCTCAAGACCGTCCGCGACGCCGTCACCTTCATCGCCGGCGCGCAGTCCTGATGCACCCGGTCGGCGCCCGGCACCACCGGGCGCCGACCGAGCCGCACCAGCGGCTCTCGCCACCCACGCAGCACCGCAGCAGCCTCGTCAGACAGCACCGCAGCAGCCTCGTCAGACCCAGCACCACTCGCACCACCCCACCCCACTCGACTCAGAGGAGCACGTCACCATGACGTCCAATCGCGACCGACGCGTCGTGGTCACCGGTCTCGGAGCCACCACGCCCCTGGGCGGTACCGCCACGGAGACGTGGGAGGCCCTGCTCGCCGGCCGGTCCGGCGCCCGTACGATGGACTTCGACTGGGTCGCCAAGTACGAGCTCCCCGTCACCTTCGCCGCGACGATAGCGACCCCGCCGATCGACGTGCTCGCCAAGGTCGAGACGCGCCGTCTCGACCCGTCGAGCCAGTACGCCCTCATCGCCGCACGTGAGGCGTGGGCCGACGCCGGCGCCCCTGAGGTCGACCCCGAGCGACTCGGAGCCGCGATCGGCTCCGGCATCGGCGGCGTGTGGACCCTCCTCGACCAGTGGGACGTGCTCAAGGAGAAGGGCCCGCGCCGCGTCTACCCGCTCGCGGTCCCGATGCTCATGCCCAACGGGCCTGCCGCAGCCGTGTCGCTCGACCTCGGCGCCCGCGCCGGGGCCCACACGACGGTCAGCGCGTGCGCGTCCGGCGCCGAGAGCATGGGCTACGCCATCGACATGATCCGCACGGGCCGCGCCGACGTCGTCGTCGCCGGCGGCACGGAAGCCGCCGTCCACCCGCTGCCCATCTCGGGGTTCGCCGCGATGCAGGCGCTCTCGACGCGCAACGACGACCCGGCCCGGGCCTCGCGTCCCTACGACACCGGCCGTGACGGCTTCGTCCTCGGTGAGGGCGCCGCCGTCATCGTCCTCGAGTCGGAGGAGCACGCCCGCGCCCGCGGCGCCCGCATCTACGCCGAGCTCGCGAGCGTCGGCATGTCCGCCGACGCCCACCACATCACCGCCCCCGAGCCCAACGGCTCCGGTGCGGCACGGGCGATGCTGTTTGCCGTCGAGCGGGCCGACCTGTCACCGACCGACATCATCCACATCAACGCGCACGCCACCTCGACCCCCGTCGGTGACGTGGCCGAGTACAACGCCATCAAGCGGGCCTTCGGCGACCACACCGAGAACATGTCGGTGACGGCCACGAAGTCGATGACCGGGCACCTGCTCGGCGCGGCGGGTGCGCTCGAGGCGGTCATCACGATCCAGTCGATCTACCACCGTCTCGTGCCGGCGACGATCAACCTCGACGACCAGGACCCCGAGATCCCCCTCAACGTCGTCACGGGTGAGCACCAGAAGCTGCCCGACGGCGACCTCGCCGCCCTGAACAACTCGTTCGGCTTCGGCGGCCACAACGTCGCCCTGGCGATCCGCAGCATCTGACTCATCGCCACGCCGGAACCAGAGCCCTGACTGCTCAAGAGTGGTCAGGGCTCTGGTGTCCGTTCGTGATGCCATGCCGGAGCCTCCATCGGCGCACGGATACCGACTTCATGGTGCGCCCGAGGATCTCCGCGGTCTCGGCGAGCGATGCGACAGCAGCAGCTCGTCCTGCGCCGCCGTCCACTTCTCTCGCTTGACGCCGTAGCGACCGGCCTTCTCCGGCAGTGGCTGCCACGCCGCGACCTCGGCCGCGGCGCTCGCCTTTCGAGCCATGACCGGCCAGTCCCCCGCCTACCAGCAATGCCCTGCCATCAGCGCTGCGGACGTGTTGGTCACCATCACGTTGAACACTCGGTCACGGGTGTTCCGCCGTGTGGAGCGTCGTACACCGCAGACCTCCCAGACCTGGTCCTCGAAGAACCGCGCCATGGGCTCGGAAGCGGTCACCAGGCTCACGAACGGCGCACCCGTCCGCGTGAACCCCACCGATCCATCCCCATCGAGCACCCCCCGCAGGTACGCCCTCGACACCAGCCCACATTCTCTCGGTGGAGCCACGTCGCGCTCATGTAGCTCGATGCCAACCTTGCCCTTGTGGTCAACACACCCCGAGTGCCATCCGTCCGTGTGCAGGAGTCCGAGCAGGTAGGAAACCTCGGGTCGGGACGGATCTAGCAACATGATCAGACGCTAGGCGGTGCCACCGACACAGCCTTCGCACTGGCAGGTCTCTGCCGGGTGGCGGCGTCCGTCGGGAGCGCGCCACCCGGCATACGTCCTCGGTGTCAGGCGCTGCGCGCCGTGTCGTGCGCCGACGGGCGCACGTTGCCGGGGAGCTCGGTCGTCGGGCGCCCCTTGGCGAGCAGCTGCCCGCCCCAGACGCCCCACTCGAGGCGCTGCTGCGCCACGGCCAGGCAGGCCTCGGCGAGCGGGCACGCCCGGCACACCGTCCTGGCCTGATCGGCCTCGGCCTCGGTGGCCGGCCAGAAGAGGTCCGGATCCTCCGCCGCGCAGAGCGGCAGGGCGCCGCCCAGCTCGAAGGGATGCTCCGACGCCGCGCGGAAGATCCACGCGTCGAGCGCCTGGCCGCCCCGGGTAGCCGGGCGGAGACCGACCTGTCCGAGGGACTGGGTCCGAAGGGTCGTACGGTTCCTCGTCATCTGGCGGGCTCCTTCCCGAGCTCGGTGACGTGCGTCGCGGTCGATGTGGTCGTCCGGGCGAAGTAGCAGGTGCACCCGGGTCGGGACGTAGGGCTCCCAGCGCATCGGCATCCGCGCCTCGTCCGGGGTGCGGTCACCCTTGCGGAGGTTGCACGGCTCGCAGGCCGCCACTGCGTTGGTCCACGACGTCGCACCGCCGCGCGATCGCGGCAGGACGTGGTCCATGGTCGTGGCCGTGAAGCGGCCGCAGTAGGCGCACTGGTGCCGGTCGCGAAGCAGCACACCCTCACGCGAGTAGGCGGCCCGGGTGCGCGAGTAGAGCCACTTCTGCTCGACGTACCGCACCAGCCGCACGACGACCGGCACCTGGTAGGGGCCGAAACGCTCCGTGGCGTGGACCTCGACGGGGGTTGCGACGCCACGCCAGATCATCCGCACGGCGTGCCGCACCGAGACGCGGTGCAGCAGCGTCTCGTCGGCGTTCCACACCTCGACCTGGGTCATGGTCGGTCCTCCTCTCCGTGGTCTCGTCGGGTCGTCGTGGGTCGTCAGGTCGACAGGCGGCACGAGAAGAGCCGCCCCGTCCGGGTCATCCCGGGGGCGGCTCGACGATGGGAGCGGGTGAGGTTCGTCGCGTCAGCGAGGTCGCAGGCGGGGATGCCGTGGCTGGGGGTGCCGGATGCCGCACTCCCCGACGAACGGGTAGGCCACATCGGCGAGGCACAGGCTGCGCTTCGCTTCCATGGTGAGTCCCGTTGCCATGACAGGCCTTTCGTCCGCGGACGGTGAGAAGTATTGGGGCACAGCGGTCGCCGCGCCCCGGTCGATGATGACAGGCCGCAGCACCCGTCGGCCAGTGGTTTTTCGAGGACCGTTCGCTGAACCAGACATGACGAGGGCCCGGGAGCACGAACCGCCCGGGCCCTCGTCACCTCGTGCACCGCGCTGGAGCCGCGGCGGGCGAGACGTCTGGTGGTCAGCCCACCTGGTGCAGCCAGCGCACGGCGGCGCCGTCACCGGCGTAGCGGAAGACCTCGAGCTCCTCGTCCCACGGGACTCCGAGCAACAGGTCGATCTCGTCCTGGAGCGCCTCGACGTCGCCGCGCGTGCGCAGGATCGCCTCCCTGAGTCGGTCCTCCTGGACGACGGCGTCTCCGGACGCCGACGTCATGGCGTGGTGGATGCCGAGCCGCGGCGTGTAGGACCATCGAGCGCCGTCGCAGCCGGGCGACGGCTCCTCCGTCACCTCGTAGCGCAGCCCGTCCCAGCCGCGCAGCGCGCTGGCCAGCTCGGCCCCGGTCCCCGGGGCGCCGGTCCAGGACAGCTCGGTCCGCACCATGCGCGGCGCGGCCGGCTGGGGGATCCAGTCGAACGTCAACGGCTGGTCCAGGACGGCCTCGATCGCCCAGGTGATGTGCGGGCAGAGCGCGGCCGGGGCTCCGTGTACGAACAGAACCCCGCGTGTCGTGGTGCGCGGCATCGCGACAGCCATCCGAACCTCCTGAAGTTGCAGGGACGTCTTCCCCAACGCCTGCTGCTTCACGTGCCGGTGGACTGACTCGGTGGTGCCGGATGAACGTGCTCGACGGCGAGCACTCGCCCCATTGTGCACCACGAGACACATCGGCACCAGCAGTCTCAGGAACCGATATGTGGCTTTCGCTCCGCTCAGCTACCGGCGGCCACGCCCGGGAAGAGGTGGACCTCGTCGCCCCGGACCTCCACCTTGTGGGTGCGCACCGGCTTCGTCGCCGGAAGGCACATCGGCTTGCCGTCGCTCAGGCAGAAGCGGGTGGCATGGAGCGGGCACTCGACCTCGCCGGCCTCGATCCACCCGTCGGCCAGGGAGGCGTCCTCGTGCGAGCACGTGTCGTCAAGGGCGTAGTACGTGCCGTCGTCGTCACGGAAGAGCGAGATCGGTTCGTCCGTGCCCGTGACCGCCGTGTCGAGGACGAGCGCCTCACCGGGCTCGACGTCGTCGACCGCTGCCACGCGGATGCCGTCACTCATGCTCGTCGTTTCCTCACGTGCCCGGGGTCGGTGGTCAACGGCGAGCCTAGAGGTTGGGTGCCCGGCGACCGCGCCCGCCCCGTGCCCGCCCAACGCCCGCCTCCACGACGGTCGCCGACCGGTCGCTAGACTCCGACCGATCTCAGCGGCCGAGCCGCTGACGGTCCCGGGGCAGTAGCTCAGCCGGTCAGAGCAGCGGACTCATAATCCGTCGGTCCAGGGTTCAAGCCCCTGCTGCCCCACCGGATACCGGAGGCGCCGGCCCGCCGCCACCGTGGGGCTGGCCGGCGGGGTGCGACCACCGCCGGCCAGTCCTGCACCGAGTGGCCCGCTCGCGGACCGGTCGGTACCCGGACGGTGTTGAGGGGAGAGCACGGACCCCGGGGGTGGGAGTCGGGCCCGGTGCTCGTCGACCACGAGGGCCGCGCCGTCCGCCGGGCCGCGCCGACCCTTCTCCCGAGAAGGGGCCTGCGGGCCCTGCCCCCAGTGTCCACCCGCGCCCGCACGTCCCGTGAGGAAACCGCACAGATCGGGGCAGTCAGGACACCCCCCCACCACGGGCCACGACGTCGCCGGACAGCGGTCGGGGCGGGTCCCGCCGACTCCCCCGGCAGAACCCGCCCCGTCCTCACCCCCCAGCCGGCTCCCCCGCCGGTCCTACCCCGACCCGTCCCCCCACGGTCCTGGTCGGGCTTCCTCCCCCACAACGACCACTGTGCCGTGCGGACTGCAAGATCGAAACCCCCCAAATGCCGTGGTTTCCGCAAGATTGCCGCAAGCCGGGCGACGGGATCCGTCGTGTCACACGGCCCGGGCCGACCGTTCCGCCGGTCAAACTTCGTAACCCGCCAAGGCCCCGCGGCGACCCCGGCGCCGAGTAGGTTCCGAGAACTGCACGCCGGCGCCACCACAGGGGAGATCACGTATGCCACGCAAGCCCGCCCTCCGCTGGATGGCCGTCACGGCCGCCGCGTTCAGCGTCGTCGCCGCCGGGTCCTCCGGCGCGACGGTCAGCGCCGCTCCGACCGGTGCCACCCACGCCCTCACGGAGGCCTCGCCCGGTGCGGCCGCGTGCGAGACGGCGCCCGACGTCGCGCGCGTCCGTGCCGGCAGCACCGCCAAGGAACCGGAGCTGTACTCCACGAACGAGGCGAACGCATACGGCGTCGTCAAGGACGCGCCACGGATGCCCAACGGCAGCGTCCACATCCCGACGGTCTTCCACGTCGTCTCCGACCACGCGCTCTCGGTCACCGAGAAGGCACGCTGGCAGCGACTCATCACCGCGCAGATGACGGTGCTCAACAACTCGTACAGCGGCAGGACCGCCCCGGGCGCGGCCGACTCACCGTTCCGCTTCTCGCTGGCGAAGATCGACTACACCGTCAACGCGCAGTGGTACACCGTCACGCCGGGCAAGACCGAGCGCGACATGAAGAAGGCGCTCTACACGGGCAACTCCGAGACGCTCAACGTCTACTCCGCGAACATCGGCGGGGGTCTGCTCGGCTGGGCCTATTTCCCCAAGGGCTACAACAACGGCCGCGACTTCATCGACGGCGTCGTCATGCTCGACGAGTCGATGCCCGGCGGCACGGCCGGCAAGTACGCCGAAGGTGACACGCTGACCCACGAGGTCGGCCACTGGCTCATGCTCGAGCACACCTTCAAGGGTGCCTGCTCCGCCAGCGGCGACTTCGTGGCCGACACCCCGCGGGAGGCCGTCCCGCAGTTCGACTGCCCCACGGAGGCCGACACGTGCAGCGCGCCCGGGCTCGACCCGATCCACAACTTCATGGACTACACGCAGGACTCGTGCATGAACATGTTCACCCGGGGCCAGGTCGAGCGGATGAACGACGCCTGGGTCGCCTTCCGCAGGGTCCCGACGACCTGACGGTCAGCGCCCACGCAGCTGCTGGCGTATGCCGGGTGCTGCGGACGTCGGAGCCCGCCGGCCTCGTGGCCGGCGGGCTCCGACGCGTTCGGGTCGGGTCAGAAGCCCGGGAAGACCGCCCGCAGCGCCGGCAGGTGCTCGGCGCCGGTGACGTCGTCGGGCGTGTGCTCGGCGTCGAGGCGGCCGTAGACGAGGCGAACGAGCGACTCCGCGGGCAGCACCACGTCGGTGGTGTCGGCCGAGGGCTCTCCGCCGGCCGTCGTCGCGGCGGCCTCGTCGACGGGCTCGAGGCGGATCGCGTCCGCGTCGACGTCGAGCCGGAAGCGCCGCTCGGTCCCCTGCGTGCCGACGACGACCGAGGTGGGGCCGACGTCCGCCGACGGCCGGCCGGCGAAGGCGACCGTGCCCGGCAGCCGGTCGACGAGCAGGTCCACGGCCTCAGGCCCCACGGTCGCGGCGGGGTCGAGGACCACCTCGACGTCCCACGTATGCACGGCGTGCTCGGCCAGCCGGGCGGCGGCGACCCCTGAGAGGTCGGACGGGCCGCCGAAGAGCTCGACCTCGAACGGCGCTCCGGACGACGCGACCTCCTCGAGCCGCTCGACGAAGCGGTCGTTGGCCACGACGCTCTCGCTGACCTGGTCGGCCGGCGTCATGGCGTCCCACCGCGCCCACACGGCCTTGAAGGCGTCGCCGTCCGGGGCGGCGCCGTCGGCGAGACCCGAGTCGAGGAAGAGGCCGAAGATCTCGGCCTGGCTGCCGAGGTGGGACGCGACCTGGGCGATGCTCCAGTCGGCGGGGTAGGCCCTGCTCTCGTACTGCTGCGGCTCGACGCGGTCGAGGACGCCCCGGAGCCTTTCGTGAGACGTGCGGACGGCGTCGATCCAGGCTGCCTGCGGGGTCATTGCTGGCTCCATCTGCTCTACGGGATACGGTCTCATGCGCCAACCGCCCGACGGCGTCCCCGATTCCCGACCGGCCGAGAGACGGACATTGTCCCCATCAGTCACATACGTCACCGATTCCCGACGCATTTTCGCGGGAACCGCCCCCTGCACATCGGCCCGACCTATGGTGGTCGTGACCGGCCGGTCAGGACGTGGGGGCGTTCGTGGGGGCCTTCCGGTTGCGGCGGCGCGACCGCCGGGAGAGTGTCGATGGTGACAGTGGGTGTGCCTCGAGGGGGTGGCTTGACGGTGACAGATGCCAATGAGCGCAGCGGTCCGTTCGTCCTGAACATCAGGATGAGCGGTCGACTCGTGCCTTTCGCGACGATGCTGCTCCTCTTCGCCCTGCTGCCGTTCCTCGGGGGCAGCACCCCCCAGACCCCGACCGCCTCGGTCGTGCTCGCGGCCGGCTCGCCGGCCGCGGTCCAGGACGCCGTATCCGCCGTGGGACAGGCCCGCAAGGAGCTGACCGGGTCGGTCACCGGCTCGCCGACGGTCGCCCTCGCCCCGGTCGACTCCGCGTTCAGCGCCGCCATCGGAGGCGGCCTCTTCATGTTCCCGGCGATCAGCCTGGCACCCGCCACGGCCCAGGCCATCGCGGCCCCGATCATCGGCCGCCCGCTGTTCATCCACCCGGTCCCCGGCGGCGAGACCTCGCCCTTCGGGCCGCGCATCCACCCGCTCCTCGGCCGCCCGATGTTCCACACGGGCATCGACCTCGCCGCCGCCTGCGGGACCCCGATCCACGCAGCCGCCGACGGCACGGTCATCTACGCCCGCGTCTCCGCGTCCTGGGGTGGACGCACGATCATCGAGCACACCCCGACGCTCAAGACGGCCTACGGCCACCAGTCGAAGTTCCTCGTCACCGAGGGTCAGCACGTCAAGCAGGGCCAGGTCATCGGCCTGAGCGGCACGACCGGATGGTCGACCGGGTGCCACCTGCACTTCGACGTCATCGTCAACGACCGCTACGTCGACCCTGCGCCGTACCTCGGCTTCGCGCCGTCAGCCACGGCCTCCGTGCCGTATGCCGTCGTCCCGCACCTCGTGCTCGACCCGGGCGGCCGCGTCATCCGGACCGTCGCCGACGGCGACGTGCCGATCCCCCAGGCGACGCAGGCCCCGAGCGACGTGACGAGCACGGGCGGTCGGCCGCCGACCTCGACCCCGACCACGTCGCAGCCCGGGACCACGACGGTCATTCCGACGACGGTCATTCCGACGACGGTCATTCCGACGACGCGTCCCTCGACGACGACGAGCGCCCCGAGCCCGACGACCACGTCGAAGCCCACGACCACCAAGCCATCGCCCACCACGACGACGAGCGCGCCGTCCACGACGGTCCCGCCGCCGACGACCCCCGCTCCGGCCACGAGCACGACGACGACCGCCCCGCCGAGCACGACGACGACCACGGCCGACCCGCCTCCCGTGACCACGAGCGACCCGCCGCCGCCCCCGCCGCCCCCGCCGCCGTCGTCGTCGGTGGCTCCGAGTGCTCCTGCGGCCGCCCCGGTCGCGGCAGACCCCACGCCGACGGCCACCGTGACGGAGACGGCGACCCAGGTCCTGAAGACCGCCACGGAGATCGCGACCGCGATCGCCACGGCCATCGACACCTCGACGAGCCAGCCCACCGACTCGTCGACGACGGCCGCGGTCGGTCCCTGAGCGGGACGCCCAGTGGCCCCGGCCCGCGGGCCGGGTGGCGGCTGACCGGTCCGTTTTCGGTCTAGGACCGGGTGCGCGTGCTTCGACGGCACTCCTCACGATTCGAGCACGCTCGGCGCGGAGGGTGCTCGACGGTCCCCGGAGCCGATAGGTTTCCGGAATGGACGACGTGAACCCCGACACCGCGGCGCCGAGCGATCGCACCCCGGACACGCCTCGTGACCCCATGGTCGTCATCGACGGCGTCAACAAGCACTTCGGCGACCTGCACGTGCTGCGCGACATCAACCTCACGGTCGGCAAGGGCGAGGTGGTCGTCGTCCTCGGACCGTCCGGCTCGGGCAAGTCGACGCTGTGCCGCGCCATCAACCGCCTCGAGACCATCGAGTCGGGCACCATCTCGATCGACGGCAAGGCCCTGCCCGAGGAGGGCAAGCCGCTCGCGCAGCTGCGCGCCGACGTCGGGATGGTCTTCCAGTCCTTCAACCTCTTCGCGCACAAGACGATCCGCGACAACGTGACGCTCGGACCGATCAAGGTCCGCAAGAAGTCCAAGTCCGACGCGGACCAGCAGGCGACCGACCTGCTCAAGCGCGTCGGCGTCGAGGCCCAGGCCGACAAGTACCCCGCGCAGCTCTCCGGCGGACAGCAGCAACGTGTCGCCATCGCGCGCTCCCTCGCGATGGGGCCCAAGGTCATGCTCTTCGACGAGCCCACCTCGGCCCTCGACCCGGAGATGGTCAACGAGGTCCTCGACGTCATGGTCGGCCTCGCCAAGGAGGGCATGACGATGATCGTCGTCACCCACGAGATGGGCTTCGCCCGCAAGGCTGCCGACCGGGTCGTCTTCATGGCCGACGGCCAGATCGTCGAGACCGGCACACCGCAGGAGTTCTTCACCCACCCGAAGAGCGACCGTGCCAAGGACTTCCTCGGCAAGATCCTCACCCACTGACCCACCCACCGAACCCACTCACCCCACGGGACCACGGGACCTAGCGACAGGGAGCGGTACGCAGCACCGCGTGCCGCGAGCAACCACTCAGGGAGGAACCCAGATGAAGGCACGACGAATCGGAGCCGTAGCTGCCGCTGCGACACTCGCTCTCACGCTCGCCGCGTGTGGCTCCGGCACCAGCGGGGGCGACGCCGGCAGCGGCGACGCGCTCAAGATCGGCATCAAGTTCGACCAGCCCGGCCTCGGCCTCAAGAAGGGCACCGAGTACACCGGCATGGACATCGACGTCGCCAAGTACGTCGCCAAGGAGCTCGGCACCTCCGAGGACAAGATCACCTGGGTGCAGGCGCCCAGCGCCCAGCGCGAGGACCTCATCTCCACCGGTCAGGTGAAGTTCATCGTGGCGACGTACTCCATCACCGACGCGCGCAAGGAGAAGGTCTCCTTCGCCGGCCCCTACTTCGTCGCAGGACAGGACCTCCTCGTCCGCGCCGACGACACCTCGATCACCGGTCCGGACAGCCTCAACGGCAAGAAGCTCTGCTCGGTCAAGGGCTCGACCTCGGCCCAGAAGGTCAAGGACAAGTTCGCCCAGACGGTGCAGCTGCAGGAGTTCGGGACGTACTCCGAGTGTCTGCCCGCTCTCGCCACCGGCGGCGTCGACGCCCTGACGACCGACGACGCCATTCTCGCCGGCTTCGCGGCCCAGCCCGAGAACAAGGGCAAGTTCAAGCTCGTCGGCAAGCCGTTCTCGACGGAGAACTACGGGATCGGCCTGAAGAAGGGCGACACGGCCCTCTGCCAGAAGATCACGGACGCGATCAAGAAGATGCAGAGCGACGGCTCCCTGCAGAAGGCCATCGACGCCAACCTCGGCCCGGCCAACTACAAGCCCGGCCCGGGCAACCCGCCCACGCCGGCTGCGTGCTCCTGACCGACTCCCACCTCGAGGGCGGGTCGCTCACCACACGGTGCGCGGCCCGTCCTCGGCGGGGGCCGGGACTCCGACCCGTGAACCCCTGACCCACTGACTCGACAGCGGAAAGGAGCGTCGTGCTCGACATCCTCGAGAAGTACGACATCCTCGGCGCGTTCTGGATGACCATCAGGCTCGCCTTCTTCTCGGCGATCGGCGCTCTCGTGATCGGCACCGTGCTCGCGGTGATGCGGGTATCGCCGGTGGCGATCCTGCGCCGTCTGGGCGCGTTCTACGTCAACACGGTGCGCAACACCCCGCTGACGTTGCTCATCTTCTTCTCCATCGCCGGCCCGTACTACATCCTGCAGATCAGCCTCACCGACAAGAACTCACCGACAGCGCTCGTGGACAACGGCATCCGGTGGGCCATCGTCGCGCTCGCGGTCTACCACGCGGCCTTCGTCTGCGAGGCACTGCGCAGCGGCGTCAACACCGTTCCGCTCGGTCAGGCCGAGGCCGCCCGCTCGATCGGTCTCACCTTCGGCCAGAGCCTGCGCGAGGTCATCCTCCCGCAGGCCTTCCGCGGGGCAGTCGCCCCACTGGGCTCGGTGCTCATCGCGCTGACCAAGAACACGACCGTCGCCTCCGTCATCGGCGTCGCGGAGGCCTCGCTGCTCATGAGCGAGATCATCGAGAACGAGACGGCGAGCGTCACGGTCTTCCTCGTCTTCGCGCTCGGCTTCGTCGTCCTCACGCTTCCCGTCGGCGTGTTCTTCACCTCGCTCTCGCGTCGTCTGGCGGTGAAGCGATGAGTGCCGAGTCCGTTCTGTTCGACGCCCCCGGGCCCCGGGCCCGGCGGCGGCACGCGATCCTCACCGTCTTCGGCGTGGTGCTCGCCGTCGCCACCATCGGCGCCGTGCTGTGGAAGTTCAAGGCCCAGGGCCAGCTGGAACCCGAGATGTGGACCGTGCTGTTCAGCGCCGACGTGTGGACGCAGTACATCGTCCCGGGACTGATCAAGACGCTCGAGGCTGCCGCGATCTCCATCGTCCTCGCCCTGGCCTTCGGGCTCATCTTCGGCATGGGCCGGCTGTCGCAGCACCGGGCGCTGCGCTGGGTGTGCGGCGTCATCGTGGAGTTCTTCCGGTCCGTGCCTGTGCTGCTGATGATGTACTTCACGTACTCGTACTTCTCGAGCAACGGCGTCTTCACGAGCGAGATCAACCCGCTCGCTGCCGTCGTGACCGCCCTGACGCTCTACAACGGCTCGGTGATCGCCGAGCTGGTCCGGTCGGGTGTGTTCAGCCTGCCGAAGGGCCAGGCCGAAGCCGGCGTATCGATCGGCCTCACGCCTCCCCAGGTGATGCGGTCGATCCAGCTGCCGCAAGCTCTCACCGCGATGCTGCCGGCCCTCGTCGGGCAGCTCGTCGTGATCCTCAAGGACACCGCGCTGGGCACGGCGGTGCTCTACCCCGAGCTGCTCCAAGCGGCCCGCGACATCGGCACCGGATACAGCAACACGATCCCGGCCTACATCTTCGTCGCGATCATCTTCATCCTGATCAACTACAGCCTGACGGTGGTTGCCGGCCGGGTGGAGCGCCGTCTCAGCCGCCGCGGACGCGGGCCCCGCAAGGGCGTACAGGCAACAGGCGTGGTCGGTGCCGACGCGGCGGGGACCCCGAGCCGGTGACGCGAGCCGACGACACGGCATACGAGAAGGGCCCCGACACCAGCGGTGTCGGGGCCCTTCTGCGCGGTGCTCCCCCGATTGGACTCGAACCAATAACCTGCCGGTTAACAGCCGGCTGCTCTGCCAATTGAGCTACAGGGGAATGCTGCTGCGCAACCATAGCAAAGCATCAGCGCCGTCGAGAAATCGGGTTCGGCGGGTCGCCGACGACGTCCGGACGAGCCTGCGGGACGCCGTGCGGGCACCCGTCAGAGCCCCACCTCGGAGCGCAGCCGGGCCATCCGCTCCGCGGCTTCACGAGCCACCTTCGGGTCGCTGAGGTCGGCGCCCTTGCCCGGGATCGTCTGCTCGAGCAGGGCGCCGCTGGCCAGGTCCTGGCGGATCACGACGCGCACCGTGCGGCGCCCGGCGGTGCGGAACTCGTCGGCGAGCACCACGCTCGCCTGCAGCCGCTCACGCAGGGTCTGCTGGAGGAGCGAGGGCTCCGTCAGGTGCCAGCGCGCCGGGACGCCCTGGTCGACCCACGTGACCGTGAGTCGGGACGACTCGCCCTGCCACGTGCCGGACTCGGCCTCGTGCCAGGCGCGGCGCCAGACGAGCCCGCCGTCGGCGTCGACGAGGACCAGGTGGTAGGTCGTCGCGACGACGTGCGAGCCGCTCGTCTCGTCACGGGACCAGGCGAGCACCAGCTCGCCCGGGTCGAGCGGGACGACCGCGCGGACGTCCGCGGGCAGTGCCGGTCGACGCCGCCGTTCGAAGAGTGCCATCAGCCCATCCCCGCCTTGATCGCCGCGAGCTCGCGCTGGAGCGTCTGCAGCTGGATGCCGAGCTCACGGGTGCGCTCGGGCGACGGTGTCTCGGCGTGGTCGAGCCGGCGCATCTCGCTCATCGAGTCGGCGATCTGGCGCGTCAGGGCGATGGTGCGCACCCGGTCGAAGAGCTCGTCGACGTAGCGCGACGTGGGCAGTCCGGTCGAGGCGTCCATCCGCGTCGGCAGGGTGTCGACGGCGAGCTCGCTGACGAGTCCGGCGACGGGCGACGGGGCGGCCTCGGTGACGGCCGAGGTCCAGGCGCGGGCGTTGCCCTTGTCGCCGCTGTGGTGGGCGATGCGGATGCCGTCGAAGACTGCCCGGTGTGCCGGCGCCGAGAAGGCGTCGGGGGTCAGCAGGTCGATGGCCCCCGGCTTGAAGACCGTGGGGAACTGGAGCAGGACCTGGAGCAGCTGTCGCTCGGCGTGGACGACGGGGTCGCGACGGTCGGGCACCGGCATGCCTCCACCGTCGGCCACGTGCGGTTCGGCGTCGTCGCGGCTGTCGCCACGATCGGGGCCGTTCCGCTCGCTCCGTTCGGTCCGCGCGTCCTCGTCGACCTTGATCTTGCCCGCGCGCGAGACCTCGGTGGCGACCTGCTCGACGTCGAGCCCGAGCATCCCGGACACCTCGCGGGTGTATTCGGGCCGCAGCGACTGGTCACGGATCGAGGCGATGATCGGCGCCACCGCGCGGACGGCCTGGATGCGGCCCTCCGCCGTCGCGACGTCGAAGCGCTTGATCGTCGTGCGCACCGCGAACTCGAACATCGGGACGGCGTCCTCGATGAGCGCCTGCACGGCGGGGTCTCCTCCGGCCTGGCGCAGCTCGCAGGGGTCCTTGCCCGACTTCTCGACGGCGACGAACGACTGCGAGGTCCACTTCTCGTCGTCGGCGAAGGCCCGCATGGCCGCCTTCTGGCCGGCGGCGTCGCCGTCGAAGGTGAAGATCACCTTGGCGGGCGCGAGGCCGGCCTCGTCACGCATGAGGCGACGCAGGGTCTTGATGTGGTCCGCGCCGAAGGCCGTGCCACACGTCGCGACGGCCGTCTCGACGCCGGCGAGGTGGCAGGCCATGACGTCGGTGTAGCCCTCGACGACAACGGCCTGACGGCCCTGCGAGATCTTCTTCTTGGCGAGGTCGAGGCCGTAGAGCACGGTCGACTTCTTGTAGATCGGCGTCTCGGACGTGTTGAGGTACTTCGCCTCGATGCGGTCGTCGTCGAAGATCCGGCGCGCGCCGAAGCCGACGGTGTCGCCCGTGATGTCGCGGATCGGCCAGACGAGACGCCCGCGGAAGCGGTCGTAGAGCCCGCGCGCACCGCGTCCGGCGATGCCGCCGGTGACGAGCTCGTCGTCGGTGAAGCCCTTGGCACGCAGGTGGCGCACGAGGTCCTCTCCCCCGCGGGGCGCGAAGCCGATGCCGAACTGCTTGACGTGCTCGCTGTTGAAGTCGCGGGCGCGGAGGAAGTCACGGGCCTGCCGAGCCTGGCCACCGGGCGCGAGGAGCAGCTCGGTGTAGTACTCCTCGGCGACGCGGTGGGCCTCGACGAGCCGGCTGCGGCGGCCGAGCCCCTCCTCGCGCGGCCGGTCGCCGTTCTCGTAGCGCAGCTCCATGCCGAGCTTCTGCGCGAGCCGCTCGACGGCCTCGGAGAAGCTGAGGTGGTCGACCTTCTGGATGAAGGAGATGACGTCGCCGCCCTCGCCGCAGCCGAAGCAGTGCCACGCACCGACGGCCGGGCGGATGTTGAACGACGGCGACTTCTCGTCGTGGAAGGGACACAGGCCCTTGAGCGACCCCGGACCGGCGGAGCGGAGCGTCACGTGCTCGCGCACGACGTCCTCGATGGACGACCGCGCCTTGACCGCCGCGATGTCCTCGCTGTTGATCAGCCCCGCCATCTGCCTCCTGTCGCCATCCGTGATTCTAGGTGCTCGCCCGGGTGCGACCCGTCACCGGCACCACCGGCTGTGGAGGGAGAGCGCCCGGACGTCGGTGAGCGAGGCCACCTGGTCGACGACGACGCGCAGCCGCTCCCCGTCGTCGACGGCGGCCTCGTGGTCGAGCCGGAAGGCCACGTCGAGGCGCTCCTCGGGCGCGGCGGCATACGCCTCGACGACGGCACGCACGACGTCGCGCTGCCCCGACATGATCGCCAGGCGCTCGTCGGTGGTCATGACGAAGTGGTTGGCGATCGCCTTGAGCACGGAGCACTCGGCTCGGGTGTCGTCCGGCACGACGAGGTCGGCCTCGAAGCGACACAGCTCGCCCGGCCCGTGCCGCTCGCGCGTGGCCTGCTCGACGACGAGCACGAAGTGCCCGATGAGCCGGCTGGTCATGTCCTTGAGGCGCGCGAGGTCACCGCGCGAGCCGTCGTATGCCGTGGGCACCGCTCCCGAGGCGAGGATGCGTTCCAGCGCGTCCCCGAGCGCGTCGGCGCCGAGGTCGGGCGCGTAGCTGCGGCCCGCGACGTCGATGACGTCGGCCATGTCGCGCGAGTGGAGCAGCCGGGGGTCGATCCAGCCCGAGGCGATCGCGTCCTCGACGTCGTGGACGGAGTAGGCGACGTCGTCGGACCAGTCCATGACCTCGGCCTCGAGGCACCGACGCTGCGGCTGCGCGCCGTCGCGGATCCACTCGAAGACGGGCAGGTCGGACGGGTAGACGCCGAACTTGTGGGTCTCGTAGGGGCCGTCACCGCGCACCCACGGGTACTTCGTCGTCGCGTCGAGGCTCGCCCGCGTCAGGTTGAGCCCGGCGGACGTGCCGTCGGGCTGCGCCCGTTTGGCCTCGAGCCTCGTCAGCAGGCGCAGCGTCTGCGCGTTGCCCTCGAAGCCGCCGATCCCCGAGGCGATCTCGTCGAGGACCGTCTCTCCGTTGTGCCCGAAGGGCGGGTGGCCGAGGTCGTGGGCCAGGCACGCGGTGTCGACGACATCTGCGTTGCAGCCCAAGGCTGCCCCGAACTCACGGCCGATCTGCGCGACCTCGAGCGAGTGGGTCAGCCGGTTGCGGACGAAGTCGTCGTGGCCGGGGGCCAGCACCTGGGTCTTGGCGGCGAGCCGCCGCAGCGACGACGAGTGCACGACCCGCGCCCGGTCGCGGGCGAAGTCGTCACGGTCGGCGCGCTTCTGGGCAGGGTCCTCCGCGACCCAACGCTCCCGGTCCCGACCCTCGTAGCCCACACCGGAACTCTATGCGGCACGGCGCGGCCGACCACGGCGCCGCTCCCGGGGCGCATACTTCAGGGATGGAGCCGCTCAGGCTTCCAAACTCAGGAGCGCGCCATGGGCGACAAGTCACCGAAGTCCCACATGTCCACGAAGGCCAGATCGCTCAAGGAGAAGCGTGCCGACAAGCACGCGAAGTCCGCCGCCAAGGACCACACCGAGATCATCCCGCCCAAGGCCAAGCGCTGACCACGGTCTGACGCGGGCACGGACCCGGTCCCGCCTCGGCGCGGCTCAGCCGAGCTCGGCCTGCATGCGTCGCACCCAGGCCGGCTCGGTGCCGTAGCGCTGCGTCTTGATGAGGCGCAGGTGGGAGCAGTCGTCGACGAGCTCGGCCATGCGCTTGTCGCGGGTGGCCTCCTGCTTCGCCGTGAGCACCCAGTTCGTGGCGAGCTTGCGGTAGGACGGTGTCGCGCCGTCCCAGAAGGCCGAGGCGCGGGGGTCGGCGCGCAGCATCCCCTCGTAGTCGTCGGACCAGGTGAGCTCGCGGTTCTCGTAGGCGTAGACGCCGGAGCGGTCCTCGCGTCGCTTCGCGAAGGCGGCGAGCCCGGCCGGACGCATGCGCCCGGCGGCGGTGAGCTCGGCGACGGCGTTGATGTTGATGGCGCTCCAGTTGCTGCCCGACTTGCGCGGGGTCCACCGCTGGCGCACCGCGTCCTCGTCGATGCGCTGGGCCATCGAGTCGATCCAGCCGAAGCAGAGCGCCTCGCGCACGGCGTCGGCCCATTGCAGCCCGCGGGGCTCGACGTGCTTCTTGTTGAGGCCCATCCACAGCTCGCTGGCGCTCTCGTGGTGCGCCTCGAGCCAGGCCCGGAAGTCCTCGGCGTCGTCGAAGAAGGTCGCGGGCCGCTCGCCCGATCCGCCCTGTCGCATGCCCCGATCCTGCCACCGGCCACCGACGCTGGGAGGATCGTCGGCGTGACCGACCGGATCCTGCTCGCCGCCCGCAACAACGCCCTCTGGTGCGACGCCGTCGCTCGCTCGCACGGTGTCGCGTGCACCCTCGACGACGTGGCGTGGACGGCGTCGACGCGCACGCCGCCCTACTACCCCGACGCCGTGACGCTGTCGCCGGACGCCGGCGAGTACGACGTGCTCGCGCGCGTCGACGACTCGGACGGCTGCTCGGTCAAGGACTCGTGGTCGCGTCTGGACCTGTCGATGGAGGACTTCGCCCGGCTCGTCGTGGGCGAGTGGGTCTGGCTCGACCCCGCCGGACCCGGGCGGCCTGCTCCTCCCGGCCGCTGGCAGCGCGTCACGACGCCCGACGCGATGGCGGCCTGGGTGCGTGCGTGGGCGAGCGACCCCGACGCCGAGGCGATCCTGCGCCCGTCACTCCTCGCGGAGCCCGGCGTCACGTTCATCGCGCAGCGCGCGTCCGACGACCCGCAGGCCCCTGTCGTCGCCGGTGCGATCGTCAACGTGACGGGTGACGTCGCCGGCCTCGGCAACGTCTTCGCGCTCGACGGCGACGTGGAGCGGGCCTGGGGCGCGGCCGCTGCTGCGGCACGTGACGTCGTGGGCGGCATACCCCTCGTCGGCTGGGAGGCCGGGGCGAGCGTCGACGCGGCGGTCGCGGCCGGCTGTGAGCGGATCGGCCCGCTCAGCGTCTGGCTGAAGTGAGGCTCAGCCGCCGCTGACCGACAGCTCGGCCTCGGCGATGGTGCGCCGGTGCTCCTCGGAGAGCTCGCGCGACTCGAGCCAGCGGTCGGGCAGCGCGACGGTGCGCGACGACCCGGCCCGCCCGCGCTGGCCCTCGGCGGCCTCGCCCGGCCACGGCACGTCGGGGTCGAGCGTCGCGAGCAGGCGGTCGAGCGCCGCCATCGAGTCGACGAGCGCGAGCGAGTTGCGGATCGTCGAGCCGGCCGGAAATCCCTTGAGGTACCAAGCGATGTGCTTGCGGATGTCGCGGCAGGCGCGCTCCTCCTCGCCGTAGAAGTCGCACAGGTAGGCCGTGTGCGTCCGGAGCGTCTCGGCGACCTCCCCGAGCGTCGGGGTCACCCGCGCCGAGGTGCCGGCGAAGGCGGCCGCGAGATCGGTGAAGAGCCACGGGCGCCCGAGGCAGCCGCGCCCGACGACGACGCCGTCGCAGCCGGTCTCGCGGACCATGCGCAGGGCGTCCTCGGCCGACCAGATGTCGCCGTTGCCGAGGACGGGGATGCTCGTCACGGTCTCCTTGAGCATCCGGATGGCGCTCCAGTCGGCAGTGCCCGAGTAGGCCTGTGCGGCAGTGCGGCCGTGCAGGGCGACGGCCGCGACGCCCTCGGCCTCCGCGGTCAGGCCCGCGTCGAGGAAGGTGAGGTGGACGTCGTCGATGCCCTTGCGCATCTTGACGGTCACCGGGATGTCGCGCTTGGCGCCTTCCTCGACGACGGCGCCGACGATGGCCCTGAAGAGGTCCTTCTTCCACGGCAGCGCGGAGCCGCCGCCCTTGCGGGTGACCTTCGGGACGGGGCAGCCGAAGTTGAGGTCGATGTGGTCGGCCCGGTCCTCGCTGACGAGCATGCGGGCGGCGGCGCGCGCGGTGGCGGGGTCGACGCTGTAGAGCTGGATGGAGCGGGGGTTCTCGTCGGGGTCGTGCTCGATGAGGCGCATCGACTCGGGGGTGCGCTCGACGAGGGCGCGGGAGGTGATCATCTCGCTGACGTAGAGGCTCGTCGCGCCGCTGGCACCGCCGATCGCGCGGCCCTCGTTGCCGTACTCGCGGCACAGCCGGCGGAAGGCACGGTTCGTGATGCCGGCCATCGGCGCGAGCACGACGGGTGACTCGATGACGTGGCGGCCGATGCGCAGCGGGGGCAGCACGGCACCCGTCGCGTCTGCGGGGGCGGCCTCACCGGCCTGCGTCACGGGGGTCATCACGTCGGTCACGGGCTCGATTGTCCCCGATCAGGCGCGCTCGGCCGAATCGGTGACCCTGCGCGCGAAGCGCAGGAGGGCATCGGCGAAGGCCTCGGGCTGGTCGAGGCCGGACAGGTGCCCGGCCCGGCCGACGATCTCCTCGCGCGCGCTGGGGCACGCGCGCAGGTAGGCCCGGGCCCCGATCCGCAGCTGGTCGAACTGGCCGTTGAGGAGAAGCACCGGGCACTGCACGTGCTCGAGCATCGACGGTCGGCAGAGCGCCATGACCTCCCGCCAGGCTGTCGCCGTCGGGGCGAAGAAGTAGCCACCGGCGATGACCGGGTCGATGCGCTCGGGCGGGTAGAGCCGGTGCAGGACACGGTCGTTGACCCGCGTCATCCGCTCGGGGCCGAGTCGGTCCGTCAGCGCCGCGACACCCCGGTAGACGGCGGCCCCCGGACCGGTCGGGACCGCGCTGGACCCGGCGAGGACGAGCCCGTCGAGCGTGTCGTGGCGGGCGGCGGCATACGCCATCGCGGCGTAGCCGCCGAGCGAGTGACCGACGAGCACGACGGGGGTGCCGGCGGGGACGGCCCCCACCGCTTCGCCGATGACGTCCGCGCACCGCGCGAGCGTGAAGTCCTCGTCCGCGCGGGCGCCGTGCCCGGGCAGGTCGACGAGAGTCAGGTCGACGTGGTCGCGCAGGAGCGGCACCTGGGGCGCCCACTGGGTGCTCGACAGGCGCGACCCGTGCACGAGGACCAGGTGAGCACGCACACGGCGAGGATGCCACGATGGCCTGGTGACCCACCTCATCACCGCCACCGAGCTCGCCCACGAGATCGAGGACGTCGTCGTGCTCGACGTCCGCTGGGCACTGACGACGGCCAACACGTCTGCGGGGCGGACCGACTACGACGCGGGCCACGTGCCCGGTGCCTACTTCGTCGACCTCGACGCCGAACTCGCCGCACGCCCGGGCGACGGCGGGCGCCACCCCCTCCCGGACCCCGCCGTCGTCGAGGCGATGCTCCGCCGCGCCGGCATCAGCGCGCACACCCGTGTCGTCACGTACGACGGCAAGGAGTCGTATGCCGCCGCGCGGGCCTGGTGGGTGCTGCGCTGGGTGGGCATCGCCGACGTCCGGGTGCTCGACGGGGGGTATGCCGCGTGGCTGGCGGCCGGACTTCCCGTCTCGACCGAGGAGCCCGCCGACCGGCACGGCGACGTCGAGGTGCGGCCCGGTCACCTGCCGACGCTCGACGCCGCCGGTGCGGCCGCCCTGGCCCGCGACGGGCTGCTCCTCGACGCTCGGGCGGCTGAGCGCTACGCCGGCGAGACCGAACCCATCGACCCCGTGGCCGGACACGTCCCGGGATCGCTCAACAGCCCCACGGCCGCGTGGATCACCGCCGACGGCACCTTCCGCCGGGACCTCGCCGAGCACTGGGAGCGGGTGCGCGCCGGTCACGACGTCGGAGGCGGCGCCGTCGGCGTCTACTGCGGGTCGGGGGTGACCGCGGCCCACGAGATGCTCGCGCTGGCCGAGCTCGGCGTCGACGCCGTGCTCTACCCCGGCTCGTGGAGCGAGTGGATCCGCGATCCTGCGCGGCCGGTCGCGACCGGCCACTCCCCCGGCTGAGCTCCTCGCCTGTCGGAACCTGCTCCGCTCTCCGGAGCAGGATGCGACGGGTGACGGGCATGGCGCTTGCCCTCTGGTGGTTCAGAGGTCGCGGTCGAGGCGTCGCTCGAGCCTGCTGAGTGCTCGCGCGGCCGCGGCGCAGACGGTCTCGTCCGGGTCGTCCAAGGCCTCGTGCAGGGCGGCGGCGTGCTCTCCCTCGCCGGTGACCGCGAGGACACGTGCGGCGGCAGCCCTGACCCTGGGTACGGCATCCGTCCTCACGAGGTCGGCGCAGGCCTCCGCCGCGGGACCCACCTCCCAGCGGGCCGCCACCTTCGCGCACATCTCGCGGACCCGCCAGGCCGGATCACCCAGTCCTGCAACGACATCCGGTCCGGACCGCTCGGTCCAGACGTAGAGCAGGGTGCGGGCGGCCCACACCCGGGACCAGTAGCGGGTGGCGTCGTCGAGGTGGTCCGGCGAGCCCCAACCGGACGCGACCTGGCCGCCGACCCAGCCGATGTCGGGCAGGTCGGGGTCGCCCCACGCCGCCCGCCCGGCGAGCAGGTCGGCGCACCATGACGTCAGCACCTCGTCGCCGAGCGCATCGGCGGCCGCTCGCGCCCGGTCACCGGGCGTCGCGCGCAGCACCTCGTGCTCGACCATGCCGGCAGTATGCCGCCGATCCCGGACGTCCTGCGCCCGGGACGGGCCGGACCGCGGCGACCTCGCCGACCGACCCCGCCGCTGGCACGGCACCACAGGCGCACGTATGCCGCCCACCCGGGTGGGCGGACGGCATACGTCAGCGGTGCGGTGGCGTCGTGTCAGCAGCCGATGAGGCGCTGCGCGAGGTAGCCCTCGACCTGGTCGAGGGCGACGCGCTCCTGGGCCATCGAGTCACGCTCGCGGATCGTCACGGCGTGGTCCTCGAGCGTGTCGAAGTCGACGGTGATGCAGAACGGCGTGCCGATCTCGTCGTGGCGGCGGTAGCGCTTGCCGATGGCGCCGGCGTCGTCGAAGTCGATGTTCCAGTGCTTGCGGAGGGTGGCCGCGAGGTCACGCGCCTTGGGCGAGAGGTCGGCGTTGCGCGAGAGCGGCAGCACCGCGGCCTTGACCGGCGCCAGGCGCGGGTCGAGGCGCAGCACGACGCGCTTGTCGACGCCGCCCTTGGTGTTGGGGGCCTCGTCCTCGTGGTACGCGTCGACGAGGAAGGTCATGAGCGAGCGCGACAGACCTGCTGCGGGCTCGATGACGTAGGGGGTGTACTTCTCGCCCGTCTGCTGGTCGAAGTAGACGAGGTCGGTGCCCGAGTGCCTGCTGTGCGTCGACAGGTCGAAGTCGGTGCGGTTGGCGATGCCCTCGAGCTCGCCCCACTCCGAGCCGGCGAAGTTGAAGCGGTACTCGATGTCGACGGTGCGCTTCGAGTAGTGCGAGAGCTTCTCGGGTGCGTGCTCGTAGTGGCGCAGGTTGTCGGGGTTGATGCCCAGGTCGACGTACCAGCGGGTGCGCTCCTCGAGCCAGTACTGGAGCCACTCGTCGTCCTCGCCCGGCTTGACGAAGAACTCCATCTCCATCTGCTCGAACTCGCGGGTGCGGAAGATGAAGTTGCCCGGCGTGATCTCGTTCCGGAAGCTCTTGCCGGTCTGGGCGATGCCGAACGGCGGCTTCTTGCGCGAGGCCTGCATGACGTTGTTGAAGTTGACGAAGATGCCCTGGGCGGTCTCGGGGCGCAGGTAGTGCAGGCCCGACTCGTCCTCGATGACGCCGAGGTAGGTCTTGAGCATCATGTTGAACTCGCGGGGCGCGGTCCACTGGCCCTTGGTGCCGCAGTCGGGGCACACGATGTCGGACATCGGGATCGAGTCGGGGTCCTCGATGCCCTTCTTCTCGGCGAGCGCCTCCTGGAGGTGGTCCTGGCGGCGGCGCTTGTGGCAGCTGAGGCACTCGACGAGGGGGTCGGTGAACGTGCCGACGTGGCCCGAGGCGACCCACGTCTCGCGCGGGAGGATGATCGAGGAGTCGAGGCCGACGACGTCGTCGCGGCTCGTCACCATCGACTTCCACCACTGACGGCGGATGTTCTCCTTGAGCTCGACGCCGAGGGGGCCGTAGTCCCAGGCAGACCGGGTGCCTCCGTAGATGTCACCGCTCGGGAAGACGAAGCCCCTGCGCTTGCAGAGGCTGACGACGGTGTCCACGATGGAAGTCTGCTTGGCCATGCGGGACAGGTTATCGGGCCGCCGCCACTGCTTTGCCACGCGTCCGGGGTATGCCGTCGCGTCCCCTAGGCTCGTCGCGTGGCCCTGAGCTTCCGTTCGCGTCTCGAGCACGCCTCCTACCCGTGGGTGGAGCGCCTCAACGCCGTCCCGCGTCCCGTCGCGCTCGGCGTCCTCGTCGGCCTGCTGGCGGTCGGCATCCTCGCGCCACGCCCGTGGGGTGGCATCGCCTTCCTCGTCGTCGCGGCCTTCGTCGGCTGGCTGCTCTTCCTCACGTGGCAGCGACTGACCCTGCCCGAGCGGCTGATGCGCACGGCGGTGCTCGTGCTCGCCGTGGCCGTCGCCGTGGTGAGGATCGTCCCGGCCGGCTGACAGCCGCACCGTTCGCGAGAACGGTTTTGACAATCATTCTCACTTTGAGAATGATGGGTGTCATGCCCCCCGCTCCCCCACGCCGCGCCCTGTCCGCGATCGTCGCCGCGACGGCACTGGCGCTCACGACGGCCGCCTGCCAGAGCGGTCCTGACACCGGATCCGGCGCCGGCTCCGCGGACGGCTCGATCGTCACGTCCTTCTACCCCATCCAGTTCGCGACGCAGCAGATCACCGGTGGCCGGCTCCCGGTGACCGTCCTGACGAAGCCCGGCGCAGAGCCGCACGACCTCGAGCTGGCGCCTCAGGACATCGGTGGCATGACGAAGGCACGCCTCGTCGTCTACGCCGACGGCTTCCAGCCGGCGGTCGACGAGGCCGTCGGGCTCGTCGACGCCGCGAAGGTGCTCGACGTCGCTGATGTCGCGAAGCTCGTACCCGCGTCGACCGACGGCAGCGACCACGCTGACGAGTCCGGCACCGAGACCGAGCCGCACGACACCACCGACGCCGGTGACGGGCACGACGGCCACGACCACGGGGCGGACGACCCCCACTTCTGGCTCGACCCGTCGCGCTACGCCGCCGTGGCCGAGGCCGTCAGCGCGCGCCTGTCGCAGGACGACCCGGAGAACGCCGCGACCTACGCGAAGAACACCGCGGTCTTCGTCGAGAAGCTATCCGAGCTCGACGACGAGATGCGGACAGGCCTGCGCCAGTGCACGGTCAAGGAGCTCGTCACGAGCCACGCCGCCTTCGGCTACCTCGCGGCGCGCTACGGCTTCCACCAGCGCGGCATCACGGGCGTCTCGCCCGAGGCCGAACCGAGCGCGGCAGCCCTCAAGGCCGTCGGTGACCTCGTGAGGTCTGCCGGCGTGACCACGATCTACCAGGAGACGCTCGTCGAGCCGCACTTCGCCCAGACCGTCGCGGAGTCGACGGGTGCGAAGGTCGCGACGCTCGACCCCATCGAGGGGATCACGAGCGCGTCGGTCGGCACCGACTACTTCGAGGTCATGCGGAGCAACCTCGTGGCCCTGCGCGACGGTCAGGAGTGCTCATGAGGTCGGCACCGCTCGTCCCCCGGGATGCCGCACCGTCGGACGCGGTCGTCACCCTGCGCGGCGCTAGCTTCGGCTACGGCGACGGCACCGTCCTCAGCGACGTCGACCTGTCCATCCGCAAGGGTGAGATCGTGGCGATCGTCGGACCGAACGGGTCGGGCAAGTCGACGCTCATGAAGGGCGTGCTCGGCCTCAACGAGAAGGTCGCCGGCACGGTGACGCTCTTCGGCATCGACAGCACCGAGTTCCACGACCGCGCCCGCCTCGGCTACGTGCCCCAACGGCATACGCTCTCGGCGTCCGTCCGGGCCACCGCCGAGGAGATCGTCGCCACGGGGCGACTCCCCCGCATCGGCTGGCTCGGCCGGCTCCGCGCCACCGACCGGCAGATCGTGGCCCGTTCGCTCGACGTCGTCGGTCTCGCCGACCGCGCCGCGACCGAGGTGAGCACGCTCTCGGGCGGCCAGCAACGCCGGGTCCTCATCGCCCGCGCCCTCGCCGGGCAGCCCGAGGTCCTCATCATGGACGAGCCCACCGCCGGGGTCGACGCCGCGAACCAGCACGTGCTCGCCGACGTCCTCGACCGCCTCGTCGAGCGCGACGTCACCATGGTCATCGTCACGCACGAGCTCGGAGCGCTCGAGCGCCTGCTGACCCGCATCGTCGTCATCGACGGCGGACGCATCCGCTTCGACGGGACACCCCGCGCGTATGCCACGGCGCGCGACAGCGTCCACCACGACCACGACAGCCACCACCACGACCTCGAGCTCGAGGGCCACCACCCGTCGCTGTCCCACGGCCCGCTCGACGTCGACCGCACCGACAGGAGCCGACCGTGATCGACCTGCTCTCCGTCGACTTCATGCAGCGGGCGCTCATCGCCGCCCTGCTCGTGGGCACCGTCGCGCCGATGGTGGGGATCTTCCTCGTCCAGCGCCGGCTCTCGCTCATCGGCGACGGCATGGGCCACGTCGCCCTCGCCGGGGTCGCGATCGGCCTCGTGTCCGGGGCCGCGCCGGTGCTGACCGCGCTCCTGGCCGCAGTCATCGCCGCCGTCGTCATCGAGCTGCTCCGCGCCCGCGGCCGCACCAACGGTGACGTGGCCCTCGCGGTCATCTTCTACGGCGGCATCGCAGGCGGCGTCGTCATCATCAGCAAGTCTCCCAGCGGCACTCCCGCGAACCTCATGAAGTACCTCTTCGGGTCGATCCTCACGACCCAGCGCACCGACCTCTACGTCTTCGCCGGGCTCGCGCTGCTCATCTCCGTCACGACGTGGGCGCTGCGGCCGCGCCTCTTCGCGGTGGCCAACGACGAGGAGTACGCCCGCGCCGTCGGCCTGCCCGTGCTGCCGCTCAACATCGTGCTGGCCGTGCTCACCGCGACCACGGTGGTCGTCGCCATGCGCGTCGTCGGGCTCCTGCTCATCAGCGCGCTCATGATCGTGCCCAACGCCGCGAGCCAGCTCGTCGCACGGTCCTTCAGCGGCGGCGTCCGGTGGGCCATCGCCTTCGGTCTCGTCTCCTCGGTCGGCGGCGTGGCGCTCTCCTACCCGCTCGACACACCGTCCGGTGGCACCATCGTCCTGCTCGCCGTCGCGCTCTTCGTCGTCACCGCCGTCGTCACCAGTGTGCTGGCCAGGGTCGGCAGGAGGAGGCACGACGTCGCGGAGACCCACGCGCACGAGCACGGCGCCGAGTGCGGTCACCCTGCGGTGACGCACGGCGACCACGTCGACTACGTCCACGACGGGCACCTGCACGCCGCCCACGAGGGCCACTACGACGAGCACGGCGTCCATCACGACCACCCCGCCCCGCCCGGCCCGGAGACGGCGGGCGCCGGCCCGGCCGGCACGACCTCCGGCACGACCTCCGGCACGACCTCCGGCCCGACGACAGGATCGAGATCATGACGAGCAGCACCAACACCTCGGGCTCCGCGGCGACCTCACGCAAGCCGACCCGGCAGCAGGTGGCCGTCGCCGAGCTGCTCGAGCGCTCCGACGACTTCACCTCCGCCCAGACGGTTCACGCCCGGCTCCGCGACGCGGGAGCCGGCGTCGGGCTGGCGACGGTCTACCGGACGCTCCAGTCGATGGTCGAGGCCGGCACCGTCGACGTGCTGCGCACCGACGACGGCGAGGCCGTCTACCGGGCCTGCTCGACCCACCACCACCACCATCTCGTGTGCCGGGCCTGCGGTCGCACGGTCGAGGTGGAGGGCCCGGCCGTCGAGAAGTGGGCCGACAAGATCGCGAGCGACCACGGCTTCAGCGGTGTGACGCACACCTTGGAGATCTTCGGCACCTGCGCCGACTGCACCGCCACCGCCGACTGACCCCAGCAGCTCTCCGCACCGAACGCCGCGTTCGGTCTCGAAAGCCGTGTTCTACCGAGGTTTTCGACACCGAACGCGGCGTTCGATCGAGAAGGCTGCGTGCCGCTGCCGTCAGGAGCTGGCTGTCGGGGCGTCGACGGCTCCGCCGTAGCGGCGGTCGCGGTCGACGTACTCCTCGATCGCGGCCCAGAGATCGCGACGGTCGTAGTCGGGCCACAGCCGGTTCTGGAAGACCATCTCGGCGTAGGCCGACTGCCACAGCAGGAAGTTGCTCGTGCGCTGCTCTCCGGAGCTGCGCACGAAGAGGTCGACGTCCGGCATCGTCGGCTCGTCGAGGTAGCGCTTGATCGTCTTCTCGTCGACCGAGCCCGGTCGGAGCCGACCGTCCTTGACGTCGTGGGCGATCCGTTGCACGGCGTCGGCGATCTCGGCACGCCCGCCGTAGTTGACGCAGAAGTAGAGGGTGAGCCCGGTGTTGTGCTGCGTCAGCTCCTGGGCGATCTCCAGCTCCTTGATGACCGAGCGCCACAGGCGCGGCGCCCGACCCACCCAGCGCATCCGCACGCCCCACTCGTCGAGCTGGTTGCGTCGTCGGCGAATGACGTCGCGGTTGAAGCCCATGAGGAAGCGCACCTCGTCGGGAGACCGCCGCCAGTTCTCGGTCGAGAAGGCGTAGGCGGACAGGTGGGTCACGCCGACGTCGATGGCTCCGGCCACGACGTCGAGCAGCGACGCCTCCCCGGCCTCGTGGCCCTTGGTCCGCGGGAGCCCTCGCGCGTTGGCCCACCGGCCGTTGCCGTCCATGACGATCGCGACGTGCTTGGGCAGCAGGGCAGGCGCGATGACGGGCGGGGTGGCGCCGGACGGGTGCGGGAAGGGCTTGGCGTACATGGGGCTCCGGTCGGTCGGGATCGGGTTCGCTGCTGGCTCAGGCGCGCTCGACGAGGCGCAGCGACCGCAGCCCTCGCTCGATGTGCCACTGGAGGAAGGCGGAGACGAGGCCGTTGCCCTGCCGACGGCACCGCTCGTCGCTCGCGTCGGCGACGTCCCAGTCGCCGGTCAGCAGTGACGCGAGCAGCTCGAAGGTCTCGGGGGCAGGGGCGCTCGAGCCGGGCGGACGGCATACGGAGCACACGGCGCCGCCGGCCTGCACGTTGAAGGCCCGGTGCGGGCCCGGGGCGCCGCACTTCGCGCAGTCGACGAAGCTCGGTGCCCAGCCGGCGACGGCGAGCGAGCGCAGCAGGTAGGCGTCGAGGACGAGCCCGGCGTCGTGGCTGTGCTCGGCGAGGGAGCGCAGCGCGCCGGCGAGCAGGAGGTACTGCTGCGTCTGCGGCTCGTGCTCCTCGGTGAGCTGGAGCGCCGTCTCGAGCATCGAGGTGGCGCACGTGTACGCGATGTAGTCGCGGGCGATCGCGTCGCCGTAGGGCGCCAGGGTCTCGACCTGCGTGACGGTGTCGAGGTTGCGACCCTCGTAGCACTGCACGTCGATGACCATGCCGGGCTCGAGGCGCGACCCGAAGCGGGACTTCGTGCGGCGAACCCCCTTGGCGACGGCGCGGACCCGACCCCGCGTGCGGGTCAGCATCGTGATGATGCGGTCGGCCTCGCCCAGCTTGTGGGTGCGCAGGACGATCGCCTCGTCACGGTAGAGGGGCATGGGTCCATTGTCTCCCCCGCCGAGGCGTCGGCGGCACCGCACGCGCCGGTGTCCACGAGGTCGACGCGAAACACCGCCGGGAGTCGAACACCCGTTCGACCCGTGGGCTATCGTGGGGCCATGGACCTCTCTCTCCAGGGTTCGCTCCTCGACCTCACGGACGCGATGACGCTGCGCGACGTCGGCACCGGGAAGACCCGCCACCACCTGGCCCACGGCGCGTGGGTCGACGTCCGTCCCGGCTGGCTCGCGGCCGGCGACGAGCTCTTCACGGCCCTGCTGCGTGACGTGCCGTGGCACGCCGAGCGCCGGCAGATGTACGACTCCGTCGTCGACGTCCCCCGGCTGACGAAGTTCTACGCCGGCGACGAGAGGCTGCCCCACCCGATGCTCGTCGAGGCCCGCGACGCCCTGAGCCGTCACTACGCGCCCGAGCTCGGCGAACCGTTCGTCACGGCCGGCCTGTGCCTCTACCGCGACGGTCGCGACAGCGTCGCCTGGCACGGCGACCGCATCGGGCGCTCGCGCGACAGCGACACGATGATCGCGATCCTCTCGCTCGGTTCCGCACGCACACTCGCCCTCCGTCCCCGTGACGGCGGACCGATCCCCGGCTCGACGACAAAGAGCTTGCGCTATCCCCTCGGACATGGTGACCTCGTCGTGATGGGCGGCTCGTGCCAGCGGACGTGGGACCACTCGGTCCCCAAGACGTCCGAGCCGATGGGGCCGCGCATCTCGGTGCAGTTCCGTGTAGCCGGCGTTCGCTGACAGGAGACCCACGTATGCCGTCCAGCCGCTCAGGTGGCCCCCTTCCCTTCCTCGACCACCTCACGGCCGACTCGGCGCGCTTCCGGACGGTGCTCGCGACGGCACCAGCGGACGCCCGCGTGCCGACGTGTCCCGACTGGGACGCCGACGACCTGCTGTGGCACCTCGGTGAGGTGCAGTGGTTCTGGGGCGAGATCGCCGAGCGCGGGCTCACCGACCCGGCCGACCTCGACGCGATGAACGCGACCCGTGAGCAGCGTCCGGGCGACCGCGCCGGGCTGCTCGCCTTCTTCGACCGCTCGAGCGAGCGGCTGCACCGGGTGCTCAGCGGCCTTCCGCCCGAGACGCCGCTCTGGATGTGGTCCGACGACAAGACCGCCGGCTACATCCGTCGGCGCCAGGCCCACGAGGCGATGGTGCACCGCGTCGACGCCGAGCTCACGGTCGGTGAGCGGAGCCCGCTCGACTGCCGGCTGGCCGCCGACGGCATCGACGAGGCCCTGCGGATCATGCGCGGCCACGAGCCCGAGCCCGACCTGACGCACGTGCCGGTCTCGGCGCCGGTGACGATCGCGACGGTCGATGCCATGCACGCGTGGACGGTCACCCCGGTGCGCGTCACCGGCACGTGGAACGGCGACGAGATCGACGTGCAGCGCTTCCTCGTCAGCGACGGACCGGACGATGCCGCGGCGGCCGAGATCAGCGGGTCCGCAGCCGACATCGACTGCTGGCTCTGGAACCGTCCTGTGGAGGGCGAGATCACGCGCGACGGCGACGCGGCAGCGCTGGCCGCGGTCGACGCCGTGCTCACCGACTCGATCGACTGACCCGGACGGCTCAGCCGGTGCGGCGCCCGAGGCGACCTGCTCGCCTCGGGCGAGGGAGCCAGGCGTGGACCATCGCGGCCAGGACGACGACGAGAGGGACGAACGCGAAGAGGTAGCGCGAGCGTCCCTGGAGCACGAGCGTGAAGGCCGCGATGCCGAGCACCGAGGCGGCGACGAGCAGCGTCTCCCGCCGGTAGGGCGCGCGCAGCAGCCCGACGCCGGCCACGAGCAGCACGGCCAGCCACACTGCCTGGGTCACGTCGGCGCGCAGCTGGTAGCCCGACCCGTGGAAGCCGTTGAGGTCGTGGACGATCCCGGTCACGCCGGTCGCCGGCGCGAGCGTGCCGGGCAGCGAGTCGGGGCCTTCGCCCCACGCCCAGAACATCCCGTCGCCCCAGTTCCAGGCCGCCTTGCTGCCGTAGAAGGCGAGCGTGCCGCCGAGACCTCGCTCGGCCCACCGGTCTGCGAAGGCGCCTGCGGCATACGTCTTCATCTCGGCCTGGCTGCGGCCGGTCACCGCGTCGACCATCTCCCGTGAGAACGCGCCGTAGCTGACCACGCCGGTGGGCGAGCGCTGCTCGTCGGCGCCGAGCGCGACCCACCAGAGGATCGGGGGCGAGACCGCGGTGTCGATGCGCGCGGAGTCGACCCCGGAGGCCGCGGTGGCCGCGGCGCCGAGGCCCACGCCGAGGACGACGAACGCGAGGGCGGAGGCCGCGCAGGCGGCGATGACGCCCGCGCGCCGGGCCGGGAGGAGGTCGTGGTCGAAGATCGCCACGACCGCCGTCAGGACCGCCGCGATGGCGATGACGACCGGGGTGGTCTTGATGGAGTAGGCCACCGTGACCGACACGATCGCGAGCAGCCACAGGACGACTCGTCCCGTGCGCGGCCGCGGGGTCATGGCCCGGACGGCCAGGGCCACTCCCCCGACGACGAACGGCATCGCGTAGAAGTCGGTGTAGGGCACCGCCAGCCACGGGCTCGCGCCGACGAGGACGAGGGTCGCGAGCTGGGCGCCGAGGGAAGGACCGCGACCTGCCACGCGCCCGACGAGGTCGTGGACGGCATACAGCGTCAGGCCCACGCAGATCCCGTTGAGCGGGATGAGGACGGCGTCGGGTGCGAGCGAGAACGCCTGTCCCACAGCGACGCCCATTCTGTCGATGGCGAGCAGCGGCAGGTTGTTGGGGTAGAGGGAGAGGTAGTCGTACTCGCCCTGGCTGAGCCGTCGCCCTGCTTGGAGGCTGCGTGCCATGTCCATGACGATCCGCGCGTCCCAGCCGTAGCGGTAGCGCGTCATGAGACCGACGAGCGTCGCGACGAGGCCTCCGCCGATCGCGATCACCACCGGCACCCAGCGCCGCTTCGCCCACGCAGGGACGCGGACGACCGCAGCGAGCAGCACCAGCCCGAGGGTGACGGGCACGACCACCTGCCAGCGGTGCTCGACGTTGACCGGTCGGGGCGCGACGAGTCCGACGACCGCGACCGCGACGAGCGAGACCCCGGCCAGTCGAAGCAGCGCTCGACCGACCGGGGACTCCATGGCGCCAGACGCTACCCCACGCCGGTGGGCGTCAGATCAGGCGTCCGACGAGGGGCTCGGAACGGCGTCGCGGTGGGCGCGGTTGACCGCCGAGACGATCGCCTTGATGGACGCCGTGACGATCGACGGGTCGACGCCGACACCCCAGAGGACGCGGTCGCCGACGGCGCACTCGACGTAGGCCGCGGCGCGCGCGTCACCACCCGCGGAGAGGGCGTGCTCGGCGTAGTCGAGGACCCGGACGTCCGGGGTGCCCTCTACGGTCGAGAGCGCATCGACGAAGGCCGCGATGGGGCCGTTGCCCGTGCCGGTGACGGTCAGGGACTCGCCACCGTCGCGGACGGTCGCCTCGATCGTGCTCGCCCCGTCGACAGTCGAGTCGGTGACGACGTTGACGAGCTCGAAGCGGCCCCAGGCCCGGCTCGGGTCGGGGAGGTACTCGTCCTGGAACTTCGCCCACAGGTCGGCTGGAGCGACCTCGCCGCCGTCCTGGTCGACACCGCGCTGGACGACACCGGAGAACTCGATCTGCAGCCGACGCGGCAGGTCCATCTGGTGCTCGGTCTTCATGATGTACGCGACGCCGCCCTTGCCGGACTGGCTGTTGACGCGGACGACGGCCTCGTAGGAGCGGCCGAGGTCGTGCGGGTCGATGGGGAGGTAGGGGACGCCCCAGACGAGGTCGTCGATCCCCGTGCCCTTCGCCTCGGCCTCGGACGCCATGGCCTCGAAGCCCTTCTTGATGGCGTCCTGGTGCGAGCCCGAGAAGGCCGTGAAGACGAGGTCGCCGCCGTAGGGGTGGCGCTCGCCCACGGGCAGCTGGTTGCAGTACTCGACGGTGCGGCGCACCTCGTCGATGTCGCTGAAGTCGATCTGCGGATCGACGCCCTGGCTGAAGAGGTTCATCCCGAGGGTGACGAGGCAGACGTTGCCGGTGCGCTCACCGTTGCCGAACAGGCAGCCCTCGATGCGGTCGGCGCCGGCGAGGTAGCCGAGCTCGGCCGCGGCCACGCCGGTGCCGCGGTCGTTGTGGGGGTGCAGGCTCACGACGATCGACTCTCGGCGCTCGAGGTGGCGGACCATCCACTCGATCGAGTCGGCGTAGACGTTGGGCGTCGCCATCTCGACGGTCGCCGGCAGGTTGACGATGATCTTGTGGTCGGGCGTCGGGTCGATGACGTCGACGACGGCGTTGCAGATCCGCATCGCGAAGTCGAGCTCGGTGCCGGTGTAGGACTCCGGTGAGTACTCGTAGTAGATCGTCGTGTCGGGGATCGTCTCCTCGAGCTTCTTGCACAGGCGCGCGGCCTGGACGGCGATGTCGATGATGCCGTCCTGGTCGAGGCCGAAGACGACCTTGCGCTGCAGCGCCGACGTCGAGTTGTAGAAGTGGACGATGGCCTGCTTGCTGCCCCGGATCGCGTCGTAGGTGCGCTCGATGAGGTGGTCGCGACACTGCGTCAGCACCTGGATCGTCACGTCGTCGGGGATGTGTCCGCCCTCGATGAGCTCACGGCAGAAGTCGAAGTCGGTCTGGCTCGCCGACGGGAAGCCGACCTCGATCTCCTTGTAGCCCATCTTCACGAGCAGCTGGAACATGCGGAGCTTCCGCTCGGAGTTCATCGGGTCGATGAGCGCCTGGTTGCCGTCGCGCAGGTCCACGGCGCACCAGCGCGGGGCCGACGCGATGCGTTTCGTCGGCCACGTGCGGTCCGGGAGCTCGAACGGGATCTGCTCGTGGAAGGGGACGTACTTCTGGAACGGCATTCCCGACGTCTGCTGGGGGTGGATCATCGCGTCACTCTCTCGTCTGCGTTTCGCTCGGTGTCCGGCCGGACACGGGAAACTCCGCGACGAGGAGGGCCGGGGTCAGGCCTCGTCGCGGCAGAGAAGAAGGAGGCTCACCGCTCGCACCCGTTCACCGTATGCCGGTCGCTCCGCTCGCGTCCACCCCTCGGGACCGCTGCCCGGATCGTGAGACACGGGGCTGCTCAGGGAAGCGGCATGCCGTCCGGACCGGTGTTCGCCACGGTTCCGCGCGTGCCCGGCGGATCGGTGACGCCATAGCTGACGTCGTCGCGGTCAGAGCCCATCGCCGCCCATCCGAGCTCCACTCCGAGCGGAAGGGCGCCTCCTCCCGAGGCCCGTTGGTCCCGAGCCTCGCTGGGTCCCTTGCCGAGCGACCGCCAGACGCGCGCCTCGGACGCGACGATGTCGAGATCGGTCCATGCGTGAGCCTGCTCCGGCGTGAATCCTGCAGCGACCCAACGGTGCCGGACCGACGGGTCGATGCCCGAGGCATCGAAGGCACGTGCCTCAGCCGGGGTGAGGGTGGGATCGGCGAGAACCAGCTCCCGCGCCTCGCGCGCGCCGAAACCCGCATCGCTCCACCGCCGGGCCCGCTCGAGGTCATCTCCCTGCCACACAGCGACGTCGTCGACGGTGAGACCGGAATCGAGCCAGTGCGCCACGTCGCCCGGGTCTCGCTCGAGCAGGACCATGCCGAGCCGTTCGACATCGGCATCTGCAGGCAGCCCGGCCCGCCGCCAGTCGATGATGTGCCGGACCACGTGGGCACCCGGCTCCTCGCGCATCGCGATCACCTCGGCCCAGGCCCGGGCCTGCTCCAGGTCGAGCCCCGCGCCATCGCCCTCGAGAGGCGCCAGCAGGGTCTCCACGTGACGGGGACCCAGCCCCAGCCTGATCCAGTGCTCAGCGCCCCGCGGTCCACGCTCCGTCCCGATCCAGCTGCGCGCGGCGTCAGCCTGCCGTCCGGTCCACATGGCCCAGACCTCGTCCTCGGTACGCGACAGGAGGTCCTGAGCAGCCCGCATGTTCGCGAGGGAGTCCCAGCCGAACCCGTTCCGGTCACGGTGCTGGCCGATGACGAGCAGCAGGCTCGACAGCGGGATGGTCGCCCAGGGCGAGCGCAGCAGCCAGATACGGTCCCGGGGCGGGGGCGGGAGGTCGACGGACCGGGCCATCCGCGCGAGCATCCACCGCTGGTGGGTGTCACGTCCCGTCTCGGGGCCGAGCCGGGTCTCCTCGTCGTCGTAGGACATGAGTCCGAAGCACGGCATGCGGTCACGGACCCACCGACGGTGTTCTCTCGGCCAGATCGCCGGGAGCAGCGCCCACTCGAAGCCCATGAACCCGGTGGGCAACGGCTCCCAGCCCTCCGCAGCGAGGCTCGCGATCTCTGGCAGATCGGCCAGCCCTGGAAGCGTGAGCCGTTCGCCCGGGGCGAGCACCCGGTCCTCACCGATCTCGAGCATGGCCTCGATGTCAGCCAGGGCAGGAGGCAGCGGCTCGAGATCAGCCTCGGCCACCGCTGGTGCCTCGGCTCGACCCCACGGGTCGTCGTCCCTCACGCTGTCGCACCAGAGCCGGTGGTGTCCGCCTCGGTCGATTCCTCGCGGGCGTCGGCGATCTGCTCCTCCGGACGCGGCGGCACCGTCTGGTCCTCCTCGAGGACCTCGAGCTCGTGGTCGTGCGCTGGCTGCTCGGACATGTCTGCCTCCTTGCCCGGAGTGTAGGGCGAGACGCTGACCTCAGGCGCCCTGGCAGACCATGAGCGCGTTGCCGTCAGGGTCCTCGAACTGCACGAAGACGACGACGCTGCCGACGTCCTCGACGTCCGAGGTGATCCTCACGCCGAGCGCCTTCGGGGTCTGCCCGTCCGTCGGGATGTCGTAGATCGTGCCGTCGTGGGAGGTCACGTCGGTCTCGAAACCGAGCACGGCGGCATACCACCGGATGGCAGCGGCCACGTCGCGGACCGGGAAAAAGACCTGACCGACGCGGCGCTGGATGGGGCTGCTCATCGCGGCAGGCTGGAGGACCGGGCCACGAACGAGAAACCCGTTGCGTTGCAGTGCCCGTCGCAGGTCAGAAGCCGAGGCGCTGGAGCTGCTTGGGGTCGCGTTGCCAGTCCTTGGCCACCTTGACGTGGAGGTCGAGGTAGACCTTCTGCCCGAGGAGCGCCTCGATGCCCTTGCGGGCGTTCGTGCCGACCTCGCGCAGCCGGGAGCCGCCGCGTCCGATGACGATGGCCTTCTGGCTGGGGCGCTCGACGAAGACGTTGACGCGCACGTCGAGCAGCGGCTTGTCGTCGGGCCGCCCCTCGCGCTGCACCATCTCCTCGACGACGACGGCGAGCGAGTGCGGCAGCTCGTCGCGCACGCCCTCGAGCGCAGCCTCGCGCACGAGCTCGGCGATCATGACCATCTCGGGCTCGTCCGTGAGCATTCCGTCGGGGTAGAGCTGCGGCGAGCGCGGCAGGAAGGACGCGAGGACGTCGCGCACCTCCTCGACCTGGCTCCCGGAGACGGCCGAGCACGGGATGATCGCGTCCCACTCCCCCAGCTGGTCGATGGCGATGAGGTGCTCCGCGAGCCGTTCGCGGTCGACGGCGTCGGCCTTCGTGGCGATGGCGACGACCGGACGGCGCCGGACCGAACGCAGCTCGGCGAGCTCGTGGGCGATGAAGGTGTCGCCGGGGCCGATGCGCTGGTCGGCCGGCAGGCAGAAGCCGATGACGTCGACCTCGAGGAGCGTCTCGCGGACGAGGTCGTTGAGGCGCTGGCCGAGGAGGGTCCGCGGCTTGTGGAGACCCGGGGTGTCGACGAGGATCAACTGGGCCGTCGCGGTCGTGGTGACGCCCCGGATCGTGTGACGGGTCGTCTGCGGTTTCGAGCTCGTGATCGCGACCTTCTGGCCCACGAGCGCGTTGGTCAGCGTCGACTTGCCCGCGTTGGGCCGCCCCACGAGGCAGGCGAAGCCCGCCCGGTAGTCGGCGGACCGGTCGGTCGTCCCCGAGGCCGCGGTGTCGCCGTGCGTCGGGTCAGCGTCCTGGGTGCCCATGGGCGTCCTCCGTCTCGGTGTACGCGGCGTCGTCCTCCGGCACCGAGGCCCGGTGCACGATGACCGACGCGACGCGGTGGCGGCGTCCGGCCATGCGTTCGGCCGTCAGCTCCAGCCCAGCGACCGTACCGGACGACCCGACGATCGGGACCCGGCCGATCACCTTGGTGAGGAGTCCGCCGACGGTGTCGACGTCCTCCTCGTCGATGCTGACGTCGAAGAGCTCGGCGAGATCGTCGATGTCCATCGACGCCGGCACCCGCAGGGTGCCGTCCTCGAGCTGCTCGATGCCGGGCGCCTCGCGGTCGTGCTCGTCGGCGATCTCGCCGACGATCTCCTCGATGATGTCCTCGATCGTGATGAGGCCGGCGGTGCCGCCGTACTCGTCGACGACGATGGCGAAGTGGTTCTGGTCGCGCTGCATCTCGCGCAGCAGGTCGTCGACCGGCTTGCTCTCGGGCACGAAGTGCATGGGCCGCATGACCTCGGTGGCGGGGTGGCGGCCGTCCTCGGGGGCGGCGTTGAGCCGGCGCGCGACGTCCTTGAAGTAGAGCAGGCCCCGGACGTCGTCGCTGTCCTCGCCGACGACCGGGATCCGGGAGAAGCCCGAGCGGAGGAAGAGCGACATCGCGCTGCGCAGCGTCTTGTCCGCGTCGAGGACGACCATGTCGGTGCGCGGCACCATCACCGCGCGGGCGAGGGTGTCGCCGAGCTCGAAGACCGAATGGATCATCTCGCGCTCGTCGGCCTCGATGACGTCGGAGTCACCGGCCATGTCGACGAGGTCGCGCAGCTCGGACTCGGTCTGGAAGGGGCCGTCGGTGTAGCCCTTGCCGGGCGTGACCGCGTTGCCGAGGACGACGAGGAGCTTGGCCACCGGCCCGAGCACGCGGCGCAGGCCGACGGCGAAGGGGGCGCTCCACAGCGCGACGGTGTCGTAGTTCTGCCGTCCGAGGGTGCGCGGCGAGACGCCGACGACGACGAACGACACGACGGCCATGATCGTGATGCTGATGAGGGCGCGGCTCCACGTCGACTCGAAGCGCCCGGCGACGGCCAGGGTGACGAGCACCGCCGCGGTGGCCTCGGCGACGACGCGCAGGAACGCGATGACCGAGAGGTATGCCGGTGAGTCGCCGACCACGGTCATCAGCGACTTGGCGCCCGACCGACCTTCGTCGAACAGCTCCTGGGCGCGCACGCGGGACATGCGGAAGATGGCGGCCTCGGCGGCCGACAGCAGGAACGCCACGACGATGCTGATGAGGGCCGGGAGCGCGAACTGCGGGAACATCTCGGTCTCTCGTCCGCGGTCAGGCGCTCGGGCGGTTGCGCGTGGCGAGGAAGGTGAGCAGCAGCTGACGTTGCAGCTCGAACATCTCGCGTTCCTCGTCCGGCTCGGCGTGGTCGTAGCCGAGCAGGTGGAGGATGCCGTGCGTCGTGAGCAGCAGCATCTCCTCCATCGGCGCGTGACCGGCATCGAGCGCCTGCTTCGTCGCCACGGACGGGCAGAGCACGATGTCGCCGAGGGTGCCCTCCTCGGGCTCCTGGCCCTCGCGACCCGGTCGCAGCTCGTCCATCGGGAAGCTCATGACATCGGTGGGCCCGGGCAGGTCCATCCACTGCACGTGGAGGACCTCCATGGCGTCCTCGTCGACGAGCTTGATGCAGAGGTCGGCCTGCGCGTGGACCCGCATCTGCTCCATGACGTAGGCGGCGCAGGCCAGCAGCTCGAGCTCGTCGACATCGTGGTCGGTCTCGTTGAGGACGTCGATGCTCACGCGCCGGCCTCCGTGGCGTCACGGCGTCCGCCGTGGTCGTCGCGGTCGTCGCGGTGGTCGCGCCCGTGGTCGTCGCGCTCGGCTCCCCGGTCCGGGGAACGGTCGGAGTTCCGTCGCGACCCACGGTGGTCACGGTGGTCGCCCGATGCGGCCCGGGACCGGGCCCGACGCTCGGCACGCACCTCGTCGCGCTCGTAGGCGTCGACGATGGCGCTGACGAGGCGGTGGCGCACGACGTCGTGCGAGGTCAGCTCGGCGAAATGGACGTCCTCGACGCCCTCGAGGATGTCGCGCACGACCCGCAGACCCGACCGGGTGCCACCCGGGAGGTCGACCTGGGTGATGTCGCCCGTCACGACCATCTTCGAGCCGAAGCCGAGACGCGTGAGGAACATCTTCATCTGCTCGCTCGAGGTGTTCTGGGCCTCGTCGAGGATGATGAACGCGTCGTTGAGCGTGCGACCGCGCATGTACGCGAGCGGGGCCACCTCGATCGTGCCGGACGCCATGAGCCGCGGGATCGTCTCGGGCGAGACCATGTCGTGCAGCGCGTCGTAGAGCGGGCGCAGGTAGGGGTCGATCTTGTCGTTGAGCGTGCCGGGCAGGAAGCCGAGACGCTCGCCGGCCTCGACGGCGGGGCGGGTCAGGATGATGCGGTTGACCTGCTTGGCCTGCAGCGCCGCGACCGCCTTGGCCATCGCGAGGTAGGTCTTGCCGGTGCCGGCGGGGCCGATGCCGAAGACGACGGTGTGCTCGTCGATCGCGTCGACGTAGCGCTTCTGGTTCAGCGTCTTCGGACGGATCGTGCGACCGCGGCTGCTGACGATGTTCATCGTCAGCACGTCGGCCGGGCGCTCGGCCGTCTGCCCGCGCAGCATCGAGATCGACCGCTCGACGGCGTCGCGGTTGAGCGGCTGGCCGGTCGAGACGATCGTCAGCAGCTCGTCGACGAGGGTGTCGATGATCTCGAGCTCACCGGCGGGTCCCGCGAAGGTCATCTCGTTGCCGCGCACGTGGGTGTCGACGAGCGGGAACTGGCGCTCCATGGTGCGCAGCAGCTCGTCGCGGGGACCGAGAAGAGTCACCATGTCGATCGGCGGCGGGATCTGCCGGGTCAGCACCGGCGTGTCACTGCCGCTCTCGGCTCCCACGGGGAGCTGCGTGCCGTCAGGGGCGTCAGGGCCGTCGCTGTCGGATGGTCGAGGTTGCGCGTCATTCATCGTGGTCACGAGTCTACGTGTCGCGGCCCGAGCTCCTCACCACGAATTCCGCAAGGTCCTTGCTCTGCTGCACGCGTGACGGCTCGTGGACGTACATCATGTGGCCGGCCTCGTAGTAGGCGTGCTCGACGTTCGCGAGCCGGTCGGCAGGAAGCTGCAGGTGGGCCACCACGTCCTCCGCGGCGAAGTGCGGCGTGGCGCCGTCGTAGTAGCCGTAGGCGATGTGGACCTTGAGGTGCGGGTTCTGGCGCATCGCGCGCTCGAGCTTCGGGGACACGTCGATGGGCCGCCCCTCGAAGTCCTTGAACGACCACGGGTGCACGAGACGCGAGATCTGCTCGTAGTGCAGGTCGCTGACGTAGCCGAGCTCGTCGCGGACGTAGTGGTTCCAGGCCGCGGCGTAGGGGCCGGCGATGGCGTCGTGAGACGGGTCGGCGTCCATGTTCTCGGCGATGGCGGCGGCGGCCGGTCCCGTGAACCGGGCGTCGAGCCGACCCACGGAGAGGCGCTCGTCGCGCAGCAGCTCGGTGAAGTAGCGCCAGTGCTCGATGCGCAGGTCGGCGCGGTCGACGTAGTCCTCGGTCAGCCCCGAGAGCCGGGCCAGGGTCGAGACCGCCTCGGTGCGCTCGGCCTTCGTCAGCCGGTGGCCACGAGAGAGCACCCACGGGTAGTCGCGGGCGGCATACGCCTCGGCCTCGTCGAGGACGGACCGCAGCGAACGGCGGCCGTGCTTGCCGTGGAAGTGGGCCACGGCGGCATACGTCGGCAGGTAGAGCGCGTGCGCGCGGTCGTTGCGCTGGTTCTCGAAGTCGACCGAGCTGAGGTCGAGGACGCTGCTGATGAGGACGAGCCCGTTGAGGTACATGCCGTAGCGGGACTGGAGGTGCTCGGCGAGCGCCGCGCCGCGGAGGGTGCCGTAGGACTCCCCCGCGACGAACTTGGGCGACATCCAGCGGCCGTTGCGCGAGGTCCAGAGCCGGATCAGCTCGCCGACGGACTCGATGTCCTTCTGGTAGCCGTGGTAGTCCCCCGGCTTGCCGCCCTCGACCGCGCGTGAGTAGCCGGTCGACATGGGGTCGATGAAGACGAGGTCGCTGACCGCGAGGAGCGACTCGGGGTTGTCGACGAGGTCGTACGGGGGCGGCTGGAGGGCGCCCACGTCGCCGCTGACGACGCGGCGCGGACCGAGCAGGCCGAGGTGCAGCCAGACGCTCGAGCTGCCGGGACCACCGTTGAAGGCGAAGGTGACCGGACGCGTGCGCGCATCGGCGTCGTCGAGGACGTAGCTCGTCATCGACAGCTCCGCGCGCGCCTTGTGGCCGCCGAAGGTGCCGTCCTTGTGCTCCTCCTCGCGGAGCACGACCCGCCCTGTCGTCGCGGTGTAGCGCAGCCGACGCCGGCCGATCTTGAGCGTGTGGTGGGTCGTCACGAGGTCGTCGACGGGGTCGACCGGCTTCGCCTCGGCGGCATCGGTCTTGGGCTTCTCGGCCGCCGATCCCGTTGTCGCGTCGGGCTTCTCGTCGATGGTGGAGGTCTCGTCGCTCACACCATCCTCCCCTCGGTGAAGGCCGCCCCGGCGAGCAGGTGGACGTGTGCGTGGAAGACGGTCTGGCCGGCGCCGCTGCCGGTGTTGACGATCATCCGGTGGGCGTCGGTCACGCCCTCCTGCTCCGCGACGCGGGCCGCGAGCCGGAAGACGTCGGTGAGGTCGTCACCGGACGCCGCCGCCAGGGCACCCACCGTCGGCTCGTGGCGCCTCGGCACGACGAGGACGTGGATCGGCGCGGCGGGGCTGATGTCGCGGAAGGCGATCGACCGCTCGCTCTCGGCGACCCGGTCGGACGGGATCTCACCGGCGACGATCTTGCAGAAGAGGCAGTCACTGGGGGTCTGCGAGGTCATGACTGCACCCTAGGCACGACGTGGTCGGCGCGCACCCGTGCGGCCCGGCGCGGCGCTGCTCGCCCGCACGACGAGCTGCGTCGGCACGAGGGTCGTGCCGGTGGTCGGCCCCGTGCCCCGCACCTGGCCGAGCACCTGCTCGACGCAGAGCCGGCCGATCTGCTCGAAGTCCTGGCGCACCGTGGTGAGCGGGGGGATGTATGACGCCGCCTCGGGCACGTCGTCGAACCCGACGACGCTCACCTGCTCAGGGACCCGCAGGCCGCGGTCGTGGAAGGCTCGGAGGAGCCCGAGTGCCATCTGGTCATTGGCGGCGAAAACCGCTGTGCAGGAGGGCTCGTCGGCCAGCCGAAGACCGATCTCGTAGCCGGACTCGGGCGTCCAGTCACCGTGCAGCACCCGAGGCACCTGGAGCCCCCTGGCCACGAGCCGCGCCCGCCAGGCATCGCGACGCCGCTGGGCGGCATACGAGCTCTCGGGGCCGGCCACGTGCCACACGGTGCGGTGCCCCAGGTCGAGCAGGTGGTCGGTCGCCGAGGCGGCGCCCGCCGCCTGGTCGGTGTCGACGACGGGGTGACGGTCGCCGGCGTCGTCGGAGTCGGCGACGACGACCTTGAAACCGGGCGGGTAGGGCGCGGGGGCGTCGCTCGCGAGGTGGGTCTCCATGATGGCGACCACGGCGTCGACGGCGAGCTCACCGGCCCGCGTGAAGGCTCCGCGGACGGCGTCCTGGGAAGGGGCGTTGACCGGGATGAGGGTCACCGCGTAGTCGTGCACGGCGGCCGCCGCGACGATGCCCTCCAGCGTGCGCACGTTTCCGGTCGTCGACAAGGTGAACGTCATGACCCCGATGGCGCGGAACGCCCCACGCTTGAGGGCTCGCGCCGCGCTGTTGGGACGGTAGCCGAGCTCCTCCATGGCGCGGAGCACCGTCTGGCGCGTGCTCTCGACGACGCTCGTCTCGCCGTTCGCCACGCGGGACACCGTCTGCGACGAGACGTTGGCGAGGCGCGCCACGTCGGCCATCGACACCGCTCGTCGCTCCCCCACCGTTCCTCCTGCTCGTCCCATTCGTCCTGCTCGCGTATGCCGTCCGCTTCCGACGCCATCCTGCCAGCCGCCGCGAGACGGCCCCTTGACACCCGTCCAGCCCGGCTGGGACCGTGTCGACGGCCGATGTTTGCGCAAACATACGCTCATTCCGGGCGTGGGGTGCGCATTCACCCCGGACCGCCACCGCCGTCGCTCCAGGAAGGCACCAACCCATGAGACCCCGTCCCACCCGCGTCGCCTCGGGCGCCCTGGCGACCGTCACGGTCGCCGTCGGCTCGCTGCTCGCCGGTTCCGTCGCCGTTGCGGCGCCCGCACCGGCCGCTGCTTCCACGACCTCCGCCACGGCCGCCTCCCCCAGCGGCGACGGTGTCCCCGTCGTGCGCCTCACGCCCGACCCGTCCTACCAGCAGCCCGCCTTCGAGGGCTGGGGCACGAGCCTCGTGTGGTTCGCCAACGCGACAGGCGACTACCCCGACGCCGTCCGCAACAAGCTCGCCGACCTCGTCTTCGGCAAGGACGGGCTCGCGCTCAACATCGCGCGCTACAACATCGGCGGCGGCAACGCGCCGGACGTCGAGGACTACCTGCGTCCCGGCGGCGCCGTGCAGGGCTGGTGGAAGGCACCGGCGGGCACGACGCGGACCGACGTCGACTGGTGGTCGCCCGACGACGCGGCCGACTGGAACTGGGATGCCGACCAGACCCAGCGCTGGTGGGTCGACCGCATCAAGGGCGGCATCACGAAGTGGGAGACCTTCAGCAACTCCCCGCCATGGTTCATGACCGAGAGCGGCTACGTCTCGGGGAACTACAACGCCGGCCAGGACCAGCTCAAGCGCACGAGCATCGGCGACTTCACGACATACCTCGTCAAGGTGACCGAGCACCTGGAGGCGGCGCACGGCATCAAGGTCGACACCATCGACCCCTTCAACGAGCCGAACACGAGCTACTGGGGCACCCAGCTCGGCGCCGACGGCCGGCCCACCGGCGGCCGCCAGGAGGGCGCCCACATCGGACCACAGCTGCAGCAGGACGTCGTGCGCTCGCTCGACCAGCGCCTCGCGGGCTCAGGGACCGACGCGAAGATCGCGGCGATGGACGAGACCAACCCCGGGACCTTCGTCACCAACTGGATGAGCTACCCGGCCGACGTCAAGGCCGCCGTGTCGCGGATGAACGTCCACACCTACGGCACCGCCCAGCGGACGGCCGTGCGTGACCTCAGCAAGTCCGACGACAAGCCTCTGTGGATGTCCGAGGTCGAGGGCAGCTGGGGCAACGGCCAGAGCTTCACCTCCATGGAGCCCGGTATCGGCATGGCGCAGCGGATGACCGACGACCTGCGCGAGCTCGAGCCCTCGGCGTGGGTCTTCTGGCAGCCCGTCGAGGACTACGACAACATGAAGCCCGGCGGGGAGAGCGCGGCGGGCGCCAACTGGGGCAGCATCCAGATGCGCTTCGACTGCACGGCCAAGGACACGCTGGCCACCTGCCCCATCTACACGAACCAGAAGTTCAACACCGTGCGCAACTTCACGCACTACATCCGTCCCGGCGACCACGTCGTCAAGGTCGACGACACGAGCACGATCGCGGCGATCCGTCCGGACGCGCGCACCGCGACCCTCGTGCACACGAACGGATCGACGACAGCGCAGGACCTCGCGATCGACCTCTCGAAGTTCGGCAAGATCGGCCCCAAGGCCAGCGTGACCGTCGTCGTCACCGACGCCGACGGCGCACTCCGGTCGCAGACCCCGGTGGCGGTCGACGGCACCTCGGCCACGGTGCGAGTGCCGGCCCAGTCCGTCACGACCCTCGTCGTCTCCGACGTCCGTGGCGTCGCCACGGACGCGCCGACCTTCCAGGAGGGCCACGTGTACCGCTTCGTCGGCGTCCAGAGCGGGCGCTCCCTCGACGCCGAGCAGACCGGTATCGCGATCCGCACGACGGACACCGCGAGCGCCGACCAGCTCTGGACCGCGACGAAGGTCACGGGCGGTGACACGAACCGTGAGCGCTACCAGCTGCGAGCACTCGACGGTCGTCAGGTCGCCCTGCGATCCGGCGCTCTGGTCCTCGAGGCGGCGCAGACCACGCCAGACGCAACGGCACAGTGGTACCTCTCGACCACGGGCGACGGCACGTGGACGATCTCGAGCGCGACCGGTCCCGGCAACGTCGAGGTGGGCGGACAGGCCACGGCCGACGGCTCGTCCGTGGGGGTCTGGCAGCCGAACGCCGCCGCGAACCAGCGGTGGCGACTCGTCGACGAGACCGTGCGCGGCGTCGCCGACGTCGCGGTCTTCACGATGCCCGGAGTTGCTCCGACCCTTCCCACGGCGGTGACGCCCGACCGCGTCGGCGCCGCGACGGCCGCCCTGCCCGTGACGTGGCGCCCCGTGCCCGCGGTGCGGTGGGCCCGCCCGGGCCAGGTCTTCGTCTTCGGCACGGCCACCGACCCCGCCACCGGGCGGGAGTACGCGGCGCGGGCCGTCGTCACCGTTGACGCCATCTCGTCGACCACGCCGGCCGCGGCACGCACGTACGTCGGCGGCACGCCGGACCTGCCGGCAACCGTCACGGCGACGTCGGACCGCTACGACGTGACGGTCACCCTGCCGGTGGCGTGGGACACGACCGGCGCGGCGTACGACTCGCTCGGCACGGTCACGCTGCCCGGCCGAGCCACCCTGCCCGACGGGTCCACCGCACCGGCCACGGCGGTCGTCACGGTGACCGAGCCGGTCGAGGCCAATGCGGCCCTCGCCCCGGGCACGACGGCCTCGGCCACCTTCACGGAGCCGGGCTACTCCGTGCAGGGCATCGTCAACGGCGTGCTGACCGACAAGGCCTGGTCGAACTGGCGCTCGGGCACCCAGCGTCCCGGCGACACCCTGACGGTCACACTGCCCGGCGCTCGGGACGTCACCCGGGTGACGACCCGCTTCTACCAGGACGGCGGGAACGTCAGCTACGCCCGGACGCTCCACGTCGAGGCGCTCGTCGGCAGCACCTGGACCCCCGTGTCGAGCGAGGTGACGGTGGCTGCGAGCGGACCAGCCGCACCGGTGGTGACGGTGCCGATCACCCCCACACGTACCTCGGCAGTGCGGGTCGTCATGACGGCGGCGAGCTACATGACCGTCAGCGAGGTCGAGGTCCTGGCCAAGGCGGCCGGCTGACCCGACCGGTCGCTCGAACCGCAGGTCCACGGCAGCCCCCGGGCAGCCGTGGACCTGCGGCGCATTCCGGACCCTCACGCCTCCGACGTGTCAACCCTGTGCTCCCGTTGCGCGTCATCTGTCCGTGAGAACGTTGGGTATGCCGGCCGGCCAGCTCAGCGACCCCGCGGCCTCCGGGGCCGCTGGTCGTCCCGCCACTGGCGGTGGTGGGGCTCCCGCCCCGGACGCCGCGGGAGTGGTCACCCCCGGCGGGTCCGAGCTGCCGACCGACCCCGACGTCGCCATCACCGAGCTCTACCACGCGCACTGGCACCGGCTCGTCCGCCTGGCCTGGCTGCTGCTGCGCGACCAGCTGGCAGCGGAGGACGTCGTGCAGGACGCGTTCGTCGCGACGCACCGCAGCTGGTCGGCCATCCGGGACGGCGGCCGCGTCGTCGGCTACCTCCAGACCGCCGTCGTCAACGGGTGCCGGTCGGTGCAGCGGCACACCGTCGTCGTCAACCGCCAGAACGTCCGCGACGCGGGCGCCGCCGACGCCCCGGGTCGAGGCACCCACGGCAGCGCCGAGACCCAGGTGCTCCACACGGCCGACCGCGACGCCGTCCTGGACGCGCTGCGCACCCTGCCCTCCCGGCAGCGGGAGGTGCTCGTGCTGCGCTACTACTCCGACCTCTCCGAGGCCCAGATCGCCCACACCCTCGAGATCTCCCCCGGCGCCGTGAAGACCCACGCCCACCGCGGCCTGACGGCCCTGCGCCGCACCATCGACCCCCTGGAGCTGTCATGAACACCGAGCCGACGCGACCGGGCGAGACGCCCGGCGAGGAGCCGACCCTCATCGGTGCCGGCCTGCGCCCCGTCGAGGACCGGGTGCGCCGCGCCCTCGATGCCGAGGCGCGGTCGATCACCCCGACCGACCGACTCGGCGCGATCCTCGCCGACGCCCATGCGTCGGACGAGTCGTCCTGGGGGGCCGGCCCCGGCGCCGGCCCCGGGTCCCGGCGCCACCGGTGGCTCGTGCCTGCGGTGGCGGCGGCCGCCGCCGTCCTCGTCGCCGGCACCGTCTGGGCCGTGAACCGGCCGTCCGCGCCGACACCACCGGTCGCCGGGACTCCGACCGCCGTGGCCACCTCGACCGCGCGGGCGTCGACCCCGACCTCGTCCGGCGCACCGTCGAGCGTCCCGACCCAGACCGCGCAGCGGCCGACCTCCCCGGCGACGACCGCGCTCCCGCCTCCGGCCACGACGACCGCGAGCGTGCCGGTCTACTACCTCGGCCCGCTCGTGGCCGGCAGCGACCAGCTCCGTCTCTTCCGCGAGTTCGTGTCGACCGGTGTCACGACGCCCGTGACCGGTGAAGCCAGGGCCCTGGCCGCGCTCCGCCTCGCGACGGGCACCCCGCCGAAGGGCTCCTCCTACGCGTTCGCGTGGTCGGGGGTGACCGTGCAGTCGGTGACGATCGGTCCGGGCGCGATCACCGTCCGCCTCTCGTCGGGCACGACCAGCACGGACTCCCTCGCCGCGGAGCAGCTCGGCTGGACCGCACAGGCCGCGGCGGGCACGGCACGGCCCGTCCGCTTCGAGCTCGCCGACGGCGGCAACGAGGTCTCACCGGGCCACCCGGTCTCGGCGTCCTTCACGCGGCCCACCGACCCGATGACGGTCCTCGACCAGGTCGCACCCGTCTGGGTCGACGAGCCGGCCCGGGGCTCCGCCGTCAAGGCCGGCGCACGGCTCACCGTCAAGGGCGTCGCCAGCACGTTCGAGGCCACCGTCGAGTGGGAGCTCCTCCGCGACGGCCAGCGCGTCGACCAGGGCTTCACGACGGCTTCGGTGGGTGCCCCGGACCGCGGCACGTACCGGTTCACCACGAAGACGTCGCTGGCGCCCGGCGCCTACGTCGTCCGCGTCTTCGCCAGCAGCGCGAAGGACGGGTCGCCGATCGCGGAGCAGCTCGTCCCCGTGACCGCTCGCTGACCGGACCCGCTCCGCCCCGTTCGAGGTGATCGCGGCACCCAGACCCCTGACGGGATCACCTCGAACCAGAGGGCGTATGCCGTCAGGTCCAGCGGGTGCGTGCGCTGAGGACGGCGAGGGCGGCGGGACCGGCGGACGACGCCCGCAGGATCGTCGACCCGAGCCGGACCGGTCGCGCTCCCGCGGCGCTGAGGGCCTCGATCTCGCGGTCGGTGATGCCACCCTCCGGACCGACGACCACGAGCACGTCGCCCGATGCGGGCAGCTCGACGGACGCGAGCGGCTCGGTGGCGTCCTCGTGGAGCACGAGCGTGAGGGCGGCCTCCCCGACACGGGCCACGAGCGGAGCGAGCCCGATCGCGGGGGACGTCACCGGCACACGCGACCGGCGTGACTGCTTGGTCGCCCGGGCCACCACCGCGGCCCACTTGGCCAGTGACTTGGCGGCGCGGTCTCCGCGCCAGACGACGACGGAGCGCTCCGCCTGCCACGGCACGACCTCGTCGACACCGAGCTCGGTGGCGGCCTCGACGGCCTGCTCGTCGCGGTCGCCCTTGGCGAGGGCCTGGACGAGGACGAGGCGTGGGGCCGGCTCGGCCTCGTCGCTGACCTCGATCACGCGGCCCCGCACCCACGCCCGGTCGACGTCGGTGGCCTCGAGCAGGGCGCGCCGGCCCGCACCGTCGGCGACGAAGTAGCGCTCACCCGGTCGGAGGCGCACGACCGTCGCGGCGTGGCGCCCCTCGGCACCGTCGAGGAGCAGGGACGCCCCGACCACGGCGCCGGCGACCTCGGACGGCTCGCCGAGGAAGAGCTGGTGGGTCACCGGGCGCTCACGTGGGGGTCACTTCTCCTTGAAGGCGTCGCGCAGCTTGCCGAACAGCCCCTTGTTGGCGGGGGTGAGGCGACCCTCGTGCCGCTCCTCGCCGCGCAGGGTCGCGAACTGGTGCAGCAGCTCCCGCTGCTCCTCGGTCAGGCGGGTCGGCGTCTGCACCGTGGCGTGCACGAGCAGGTCGCCGCGACCCCCGTGGCGCAGGTGGGTGACGCCGAGGCCGCGCAGGGTCAGCACGTCGCCGCTCTGCGTGCCGGGCTTGATCTCGAGGTCCTGCATGCCGTCGAAGGTGGACAGCTTGAAGCTCGTGCCGAGCGCGGCCGCGGCCATGGGCAGCTCGACGTTGCAGTGCAGGTCGTCACCGCGACGCGTGTAGGTGTCGTGGTTGACGACGCGGATCTCGACGTAGAGGTCGGCCTTGGGCCCGTTGCCGGGGCCGACCTCGCCCTCTCCGGTCAGCTGGATGCGGGTGCCGGTGTCGACGCCCGCGGGCACCTTGAGCTTGAGCGAGCGACGGGTGCGCACGCGGCCGTCACCCGAGCAGTCGTGGCACGGGTCGGTGAGGGTCGAGCCGTAGCCCTGGCAGTTGACGCACGGGCGCGAGGTCATGACCTGGCCGAGGAAGCTCCGCTGGATCTGCTGCACCTCACCGGCGCCCTTGCAGATCTGGCAGGTCTGGCGACCGGTCCCGGGCTCGGCTCCGTCGCCGTCGCAGCGCTTGCAGCCGACCGCGGTGTCGAGCGTCAGCTCCTCCTCGGAGCCGAAGACGGCCTTCGACAGGTCGATGTCGAGGCGCACGAGGGCGTCCTGGCCGCGCTGCACGCGGGCCCGGGGTCCGCGCGTGCCGGCCTGGGCGCCCGCGCCGAAGAAGGCGTCCATGACGTCGCTGAACGAGAAACCCTGTCCCGCACCGAAACCGGCGCCACCACCCGAGGCGAAGGGGTCGGCGCCCATGTCGAAGGACTGGCGCTTCTGCGGGTCGGAGAGCACGTCGTAGGCCTGCGAGACCCGCTTGAACTCCTCCTCGGCCTCGGCGCCGGGATTCACGTCCGGGTGCAGCTTGCGGGCGAGCCGACGGTAGGCCTTCTTGATCTCCTCCTGGCTCGCGTCGCGCGAGACCCCGAGGACGGCGTAGTAGTCGTTCAAGCTGAGATTCCTTTTGGTACGTGGTGCTTTCGGTTCCGGCGCGGCGCTGCGCCGGCGGACTGGCCGCTGTGCTGCAGGTGGGTCAGGTGGCCTGGTTCTCGTCGAGGATCTCGGAGACGTAGCGCGCGACGGCGCGGACCGAGGCCATCGTCGTGGGGTAGTCCATGCGGGTCGGGCCCAGCACTCCGAGGCTCGCGACGCGCTCGGCACCGGAGCCATAGCCCATCGACACGAGGGACGTAGACTGGAGCCCGGTCACGGGGTTCTCGGACCCGATGCGCACGGAGACGAGGTCGGGGTCGTCGCCGAGCTGGCCGAGCAGGCGCAGCAGCGTCACGTGCTCCTCGAGGGCCTCGAGGATCGGGCCGATGGTGCGGGGGAAGTCGGTGCCGGCGCGTGCGAGGTTGGCCTGACCGGCGAGGACGACGCGCTCCTCACGCTCCTCGACGAGGGCGTCGCCGAGGGCGGACACCACGGCCTCCATGGCGGCACGGTCGGCCTCGTCGGCCTCGTCGACGAGGCGCCGAAGGCGGGTCGCGGCCACGGTGAACGGCACGCCGGCCGCCACCTCGTTGATGCGCGCGCGGATCGTGGCGACCAGCGCCTCGCCCGTGCCGTCGGAGAGCACGCGGCCCGTGTCGACGACGCGCTGCTCGACGCGCCCGGTGTTGACGATGAGCACGATCATCAGGTGCGAGGACCCCATCGGCACGAGCTCGATGTGGCGCACGGTCGACCGCGTGAGCGAGGGGTACTGCACGACGGCGACCTGACGGGTCAGGCTCGCGAGCAGGCGCACGGTGCGGTCGACGACGTCGTCGAGGTCGACGGCGCCCTCGAGGAACTGGCCGATGGCCCGGCGCTCGCCCGACCCGAGGGGCTTGACGGCGCTCAGGCGGTCGACGAAGACGCGGTAACCGGCGTCGGTGGGCACGCGCCCGGCCGACGTGTGCGGCGCGTGGATCAGGCCCTCCTCCTCGAGCAGGGCCATGTCGTTGCGCACGGTCGCGGCGCTGACGCCGAGGTGGTGGCGCTCGACGAGGGCCCGGCTCCCCACGGGCTCGGAGGTCTGGACGTAGTCCTGCACGATCGCGCGCAGCACCATCAGCCTGCGGTCCTCGCTCATCGCGTCCCCTCCTTCACGGGTCTGGCACTCTCGATCGACGAGTGCCAAGTCTACGTCGTGCCTCGCGGATCTCCGATTTCATCCAACCGTATGCCGTCGGGGCAGCTCCGACCCCGCCCGCGTGGCGGCTGCGTCCGGGTCCACCAAGCGGCATACCCTCCCTAGTCGTGTCCCCCAACGATCGCTACGGATCCGACGTGCTCAGCGGCGACTGGCGTGCCCCGCGCCGCGGCCGGTCGACCCCGACCCCGGCCGAGCCCGACCTCGTCGTCGAGGAGGTCGAGACCGGCTGGGTCGGCGCCGTCGTGCGGGTCGAGAAGGCCGGCGGCATGCACGTCGTCCACCTCGAGGACCGCCGCGGGCGCACCAAGGCCTTCCCCCTCGGCCCGGGCTTCCTCGTCGACGGCGCCCCGGTGACACTCACTCCCCCGCAGGCCGCCGCCGGCGCTGCCCTCGCCGACGCCCGCCGGGCCGCGTCCCGGACCGCGAGCGGCTCGGTCGCCGTCGAGGGAGCGCGAGCGCGCGTCGCGAGCGGGTCGCGGATCTACGTCGAGGGTCGTCACGACGCCGAGCTCGTCGAGAAGGTCTGGGGCGACGACCTGCGCGTCGAGGGCGTCGTCGTCGAGCTCATGGACGGCGTCGACGACCTCGCCGGCATCATCTCCGAGTTCCAGCCGGGACCCGGTCGGCGCCTCGGCGTGCTCGTCGACCACCTCGTCCCCGGCACCAAGGAGGCCCGCATCGTCGCGCAGGCCCAGGCGCTCCCGGGCCTGTCCCAGCACGTGCGCATCCTCGGCCACCCCTACGTCGACGTCTGGCAGTCCGTGCGCCCGGAACGGCTCGGCTGGCAGCAGTGGCCGGTCATCCCGCGCGGGACGTCGTGGAAGCACGGCATCTGCGCCGAGCTCGGGTGGGCCCACGCGAGCCAGGCCGACATCGCCAACGCGTGGAAGCGGATCCTCGGCACGGTGCGCACCTACGCCGACCTCGAGCCGACGCTGCTCGCGAGCGTCGAGGAGCTCATCGACTTCGTCACCGAGCCCGGCGCCTGAGGGGCGACGGGCGCCCGGGACGCCGTGGCGGGCAGGGCGCCCAGGTCGCCCAGGTCCCCCAGGTCACTTCTTGAGGTAGCCCTGGACGTCGACGACGAGGTAGGACGCCGCGCTCGTGTGCACCGTGATCGCCCCGTCGGCGCCGACGGGGACGACGACGGCGTTGACCCGGGCGCGGCCCGAGGCCACGGTGACGTTCGCGGGGGTCGGTCGGGTCGTGCCCGAGGCGTACGCCGTCACGGCGGTCGTCGCCGTCGGCGCGATGGGCGTCAGGGTGATCGACACGGCCGCCACCCCGACGGTGGGCACCCCGGCCCGGCCGAGGACGGGCACCGAGACGGTCGAGCCCGCCGCGACGCGCCCCGTCGGGGCACCGAGCCCGATGCGCGTGTCGAGCACTCGTGACGGGGCGAGCGCGACGTGGTCACCGCCCGTCCTGAACCAGCCGACCACGTCGACGAGCAGGTCGGTCTCGGCCGTGGACTGGATGGTCACCTTGCCGCCGGTGCCGATCCGCGACACGACGACGCCCGTCATGGCGGCGTCCGCGTCGTAGCGCACGTGCGCGGTCGTCGGCCGGGTCGTCCCCGTCGGGTATGCCGTCAGCCAGCCGCCCGCGCTGGGCGCGGCCGCCGAGACGGCGAGGACGACGGCCGACGCCCCCGTGCTCGGGACGATGCCGGCGCCGGCCACCGGCAGGTCGACGCTGCCGTTCGCGGGCACGCGCACCTGGGCGGTGCCGAGACCGGTGCGCGTGTCGAGGACACGGGCCGGCGTGACGGAGACGAGGTGCCCCGTCGTGGGGTACCACCCGACGACCTCCGCGACGAGGTGCGCCGCCGCCGAGGTGTAGAGCCGGACCTTGCCGTCGGTGCCGAGCCGGGCCGGGACGAGCTCGCTGATCGTGCCGGCGGCCGGGTAGGTGACGCTGCGGGAGCCGGGCCGGGTCACACCGGACGGGTAGCTCGTGAGGTAGCCGGCCGCGGCGGGCGCGGTGACCGTCACGTTGAGGAACGCGGTGCCGACCCCGCCGCTCGGGACGCCGCCTCGGCCGCTGACCTGCAGGCCGATCGACGTGCCGGCCGCGACCTTGGCGGCCGGAGCCCCGAGGCCGGTGCGGGTGTCGAGCAGCCGGGTGGGGGTCACGGGGCGGTAGACGTCGGTGTCGACGACCGTCGCGCCCTGGTCCTTGAGGTGGATGAAGCCGTTGGGCCACTTGCCGCCGGCCCGGGTGACCTTGCGCCACTTGAAGTCGCCACCCCAGTTGTCCTCGGACACGAGGATCTCGTCGGCCGACACCACCTTCTCGACGTAGGCGACGTGTCCAGTCGAGGAGAAGGAGGTGTTCCACCAGGCGACCGAGCCGACGGCAGGGTCGTCGTTGGTCTGGCTCGGGAAGGCCGGACCCCAGTTGTAGGCGTTGCCGGACAAGGTGGCGGGCTTGGTGTTGGGCAGGCCGTTCTTCACGAGGCGGTAGGCGACGTAGTTCGTGCAGTTGTGCCCCGTCGACTGGCGCCAGTAGCTCGTGGCGCTGTTGTCCTTGTAGCCCGAGTTCGGGTAGCCGGCCGCCTGGCACGGGTCGTAGCCGGTGCACAGCACGATCCACTCGGCGGAGCGGGCCGGTCCCGCCCGACCGACCGTCCCGACGGCGCCGAGCAGGAGCGCGACCAGCGCGAGGAGCACGGCGCCGGTGCGCGTCCGTGCGGGACGGCACCCCCGAGCGGCGGCGGTGCCGGGCCCGGAGAGACGTGGCTCGGCCATGGGGTCGCGCTCGAGTGGCATCGGTGTCTCCCGTGGTCGCCGTGGGTGCTCTCGGCAATCTAGGACAATCGGACCACACGATCACTGGTTTCCCAGAAATCCCATGCGACACGCGAGAGATCTACGTGACCTCGGACCACTCCTGTGTTAATGACACGGCTGTCATTTGTGCTGCTGCGGCTCCGAGCGGTCCCCGCGTCGCCGGCGGCCGGGGACGGCGAGGCGGGCGATGACCTGCTCCTTGAGCGAGGTGAAGGGCGGTCGCACCCAGACCGTGGTGTCGGGCCTGGCGGGCAGCGTGAGCACGGCCTTGTCGTGCGAGAAGAGCGCGACGGACCGCTCGCCGTGGTACGCGCCCATGCCGCTGGGCCCCACCCCACCGAAGGGCAGGCCGGGGACGGCGAGGTGCGCGAGGGGGATGTTGAAGCCGAGCGCGCCGGACGAGGTGTCGCGCACGAAGCGCTGACGCACCTCGTCGGAGCTCGTGAAGACGTAGAGCGCCAGCGGCTTGTCACGGCGGTTGACGACGTCGATCGCCGCGTCGAGCCCGTCGACGGCGACGAGAGGCAGGACGGGCCCGAAGATCTCCTCACGCATGACGAGCTCACGCGGGTCGTCCGCGTCGTCGACCTCGACCAGAGTCGGCTCGAGGTAGCGCGTGGACGCGTCGGACCGACCGCCGGCAACGACCCTGGCCGGGTCGACGAGAGCGGTGAGCCGCTCGAAGTGGCGCGCGTTGACGATCCGGCCGTAGTCGGCCGATGCCGACGGGTCGTCACCGAACGCCTCTCGGATCGCTTGCCTGAGAAGGGGTTTGAGGGCATCGAGCGTCGAGCGGCTCGCGAGCACGTAGTCGGGCGCCACGCACGTCTGGCCGGCATTGGTGAACTTGCCCCAGACGAGCCGCCGGGCGGTCACCTCGAGGTCGGCATCGTCGGCCACGTAGGCCGGGGACTTGCCCCCGAGCTCGAGCGTCACCGGCGTCAGGTGACGGGCGGCTGCCTCGAGGACGACCCGGCCGACGACTCCGTTGCCGGTGTAGAAGATGTGGTCGAAACGCTCGGCGAGCAGGGCGGTCGTCTCCGGGACCGCACCCTCGACGACGTGGACTGCCGCGGCGTCGAGCTTCAGGGGCAACAGGCGTGCGAGCACCCGCGAGGTGGCGGGGGCGACCTCGCTCGGCTTGAGGACGACGGCGTTGCCGGCGGCGAGCGCGCCCACGAGCGGGGCGAGGCACAGCTGGACCGGGTAGTTCCACGGCGCGATGACGAGGACGACACCGAGCGGCTCCCGCACGACCTTGGCCCGGCCGGGTGCGAGCGAGAGCGGCACCGGCACGCGGCGCGGGGCGGTCCACGACCGAAGGTGTCGCAGCGTGTGGTCGATCTCGCGGACGACGAAGCCGGTCTCGGTGACCCAGGCCTCGGTGGCGCTCTTGCCGAGGTCGGCGTGCAGCGCCTCGGCGAGCTCGTCCTCGTGGTCGACGAGCAGCGAGCGCAGGGCCCGCAGCTGGGCGACGCGCCACTCCCGGGGCTTGGTGACCCCGTCGTCGAAGGCGCGTCGGGCCGCGGCGACGACCTCCGCGGCGTGGGACACCGCTCCGCGGCTCGCGTGGGAGTCCGCCGCGTCACCGGTGGTCGTCGACAGGGTCTCGCTCATCGGGGGCCTTCCTCGTCGAGGGCTCCTCAGGAGGCGAGGAGCCGGTGCACCACCGTGTCCGCGAGCAGGCGCCCGCGCCGGGTCAGGACGAGACGCGAGTCCCGCAGGACGGCCGTGCCGTCGAGCAGTCCGTCGGCGATGAGGCCGGCCACGGCGGTGCGACCCGATCCTCGCAGATCGGAGACCGGCAGTCCCTCGACGAGGCGTGTGCCGAGCAGCACACGCTCGTCGTAGCGCTGGTCGTCGGTGAGCATCTCGCGCGCCTGGGCGGGCGACTCCCCCGCACCCAGCCGGGCGGCATACGCACTGGGGTGCTTGACGTTCCACCAGCGGAGGCCGCCGACGTGGCTGTGGGCGCCCGGCCCGACGCCCCACCAGTTCGTCCCCGACCAGTAGGCGACGTTGTGGCGGCACCGGGTCCGCTCCGAGCGCGCCCAGTTGCTCACCTCGTACCACCCGAACCCGGCGGCGGAGAGCAGCTCGTCGGCGAGCTCGTACTTGTCGGCCTCGTCGTCGTCCTCCGGCGCGGGCACGAGCCCGCGGCGCACCTGGGCCGCGAGCTTGGTGCCGTCCTCGACGACGAGCGCGTAGGCCGAGATGTGGTCGGGCTCGAGGGCGACGGCGGTCTCGAGGCTGCGTCGCCAGTCCTCGAGCGACTCCCCCGGCGTGCCGTAGATGAGATCGACGCTGACCTGCATCCCGGCCGCCTTCGTGGCGGCGACGGCTCGCGCGACGTTGTCGGGGTCGTGGGTGCGCTCGAGCGTGCGGAGCACGTGGGGCACCGCCGACTGCATCCCGACGGAGACGCGCGTGAAGCCGCCCTCGGCGAGCTCCCGGAGCGAGTCGGGCGTCACGGAGTCGGGGTTGGCCTCGGTCGTGACCTCCGCGTCGGGGGCCAGTCCGAACCGCGTGCGTATGCCGTCCAGCACCGTCACGAGGTCGGCGGACCTCAGCATCGTGGGAGTGCCACCACCGACGAACACCGTTGACACCGCGGGCGCTTCGTCGCCCAGGACCGAACGGGCGAGGTCGAGCTCTCGCAGGGCCGCGTCGGCGTACGTGTCGATGCCGATGCTCGCGCCCGGGCCGCCGAGCTCGGTCAGCGTGTAGGTGTTGAAGTCGCAGTAGCCGCAGCGGACCGTGCAGAACGGCACGTGCACGTAGATGCCGAGGTCGGTGCCCGGGAGGTCGGCCAGGGCCGCGGCGGGCAGCTCACCCGTGCTGGGAGCGGGGTCGCCGTCGGGGAGGGCTGAGGGCGGCATACGTCCATTGTCCCAGCCCGGAAGGCATGTCCCGTCCACTCCGCCGGTCGTACGCTGCCCCCATGCCCGAGGCGCCGTCGTCGCGACGCAGGAACGTGCGGTTCCTCGCGACGGTCGCGCTGGTCGTCGCCGCACTGGCGGTCGCGCTGTACGTCGCCGTCGTCGCACTGCGCGGCGGGGAGCCGGCATCCGGGCCCGCCGCGGACGGCGTCTCGTGCACGGCTCCCCCGCTACCGCCCTCGGCGTTCCCGACCTTCACGGCAGCTCCGGACGCGTCCGTGGCAGCGGGCTCGAGCTGGATCGCCGACGTCCGCTCGACGTGTGGCGACCTGACGTTCCGCCTCGACGGGAGGCGCGCCCCCAGGAGCGTCGCATCGTTCGTCACGCTGGCCCGGGCGGGCTACTGGACCGACAGCGTCTGCCACCGGCTCACCACGGACCCGGCGCCGACCGCCTTTCTCCAGTGCGGTGACCCGTCAGGACGCAGCACGGCCGAGCCCGGCTACGACCTGCCTCTCGAGAACGTGCCCGCGGATCGGACCTACCGGGTCGGCGACGTCGGGCTGGCCCGGGGGGACGGCTTCCCCGGGACCGCCGGTGAGTTCTTCGTCGTCCACCGCGACTTCACGGTGCCGGCCGGGGCACCGGTCTACTCCCTCATCGGCAGGGTGACGTCGGGGCAGGAGGTCGTGCAGCACATCGCGGGGCTCGGCGGCGAGGACTTCCGGTCGGACGGGCCCCCCTTCACCTCGATCAGCGTGCTCTCCGTCGGAGTGCACGCCGGTTGAACTCCCTCAGCCGCGCCGTCGGGACAGCGGCCCGAGGGAGTCTGCGCGGTCGAGCCGCTCGGCGAGGAAGCGACCCTCGTCGTCGAGGTCGAAGGTGAAGCTCGACGCGAACGCCTGCTGGGTCCATGAGCCCTCGGGGTGCTCGAGGTCCGACCGGCTGCGCACCGCCGTGAGGTCGTGACCGCGCAGGGCCGAGATGAGGTACTCGTTGCGGGCCGTGTAGGCATCGGGTCCGAGCGCGAAGACGCGCTTGGGCGTCCGGCAGAAGGCCAGCGAGAAGAGGCCGCTGCCGGCGAAGCCTGCGATCGTCCCGGCGGCGCGGAAGAGGGCCACCTGCTCGGCGAGCGGGTGGTCCTCGGGGTGGACGACCTCGAAGCCTCGATCGACGAAGAACGCCTCCACCTCGGCGACGTTGTGGCACGAGCGCTTGAGGGAGGGCCGACGGGAGACGAAGATCCGGCGAGGGCGCTCGCGCTTCTCGGCCGAGGCGACGACGTGGTCCCCGACGCGGTCCCAGATGGCCGCCATGGAGGGGTGGACGAAGCGCGGCAGCGAGAACATGCCCGTCGAGGTGTAGAGCCGCTCGGGTCGGCAGGGGGCCGTGAAGACGTGGATGTCGTCGGGCGTGATCCCGAACGCACCGAGGATGTCGATCTCGAAGGGCGCGAGGACGGCCGGCTCCCGGTCGTGCTGGAGCGTCAGGAGCACCTTGACGTCGGGTTCGAGCTCGCGGACCCGCTCCCAGGCCCACATCCGGCTCAGCTGCTCGGTCATGAGGTGACCGAAGTGCCCCGGCCACTCGGAGTCGAGGTGGAACCAGGCACCGGGCAGCTCGTCGGGGGCGCTGATGTCCCGCCGCACCGTCCCGAACCGGGGCGCGCCCTCGACGACGTAGACGTTGGCGATCCGTTCCATCCAGCTCTGGCGGAACGTCTCGGGAAAGAGGATGTCGTCTCGCGTCACGATCTGCCCGCGCGAGCACGTCGGGGCGTCGTAGCGCCGCAGGACCATCTCGGGTACGGCGAGGCGGGACTGGACGTAGGGGTCGGCCTCCCGGTTGACGTCGTAGGCGCACGTCGCGGTCCACGTCACCGGCGGCAGGGCATCGAGCCGCTCCCCGAGCTCCGGCCGCCCTGCGAGGACGGCGTCGACCTCCTCCTCGCGCAGCTTCGGGGCGACGCGCACGCCGTTGACGACCCGGAGCACCTTGCTGTGGACGTGGACCTGCTCGAGCGAGCGCCCGAGCCCCTCGACGTCCCGGTAGGAAGGCGCCTCGACCCGGTCGTCGTGGAAGTCGCGGGTGCGTGCCTCCAGCGCTGCGGCCACGAGGCCCCACAGGTCGCCGGCATAGGCAGCCTCGGGCGGCAGGTTCTCGTTGGGCAGGGCGTCGTCGACCGCGATCCGGGTGCCGCCGTCCGATGCCGTCAGCGACGCGGAGAGACGCTGCAGGAGCAGAGCCTCCGGGCCCGGAGTGGCGGCGGAGTCCTCGACCGGGTGCGGGACGAGCCGGCGGGCGACGTACTCGCCGCCCCGGCGCAGGTGCATGAAGACCCGCTGGAAGAGCAGTGCCTGGTCGTTGCCGTCCTCGTCGGACGCGTCGACGACGAGGTCGAAGGGTCCTTCGACGGTGAGCCGCGCATGCGTCGTCGAGGCGTTGTCGGGCAGCTGCACCGTCGACACGCGCAGGCCCGGCCACTGGCCCGCGAGGATGGTCGACCACGGTGCGGCGTCAGGGCCGCCCACGACGAGCACGGCGCTGTCCGTGCGCCCCTGCAGGGCGTCGACGACGACCTCCATGGCGGCGAGGTGCGGCCGCACGTCGGCCCACCGCTGCTGGTCGGCGCGCCGGACCAGCTCGCTCGCCGGGTGCACCGCCGGCTCCCCCACGGCGGGGTCGGCGGCATCACCGTCCGTGGGTCGCGTGGCTGGCACAGGGGACATCCAAGCACGCCCTCGCCACCGGGAGCGTCAGGACGGGACGGTTGCCGGAGAGCTCACAGGCCGCGCTCAGCCCGAGTGCGTCGTGACGCCGTAGCGGCCCCGGGAGGCCAGCGCCCAGCGGGCCGCGGGCACCGACACGAGCGCGATGACGACCATGAAGGCCGCGAGGACCAGCCAGCCGGTCTCGCCGAGGTCGACACAGAGGTAGGTGACGACCGGCGGCGCAACGACCGCGAGGACGCTGAACCCGAGGCCGGCGAAGCCTTGGTACTGACCCTGCCGCTCGTGCGGCGCGAGGCCCATCTGCAGTCCCCACTGCCCACCCGAGCCGATCATCTCGCCGACGACGTGCACGAGGGAGCCGGCGACCAGGGCGGCGACGGCGAGCCACGTCGACCCCCTGTCGGCGAGGGCGACGATCGCGAAGCCTCCGGCGATCCACCACGCCCCACGCACGAGCGCCCGGGCGCCGGCCACGACGGAGTCGGCGCGACGTGACAGCCGGACCTGGAAGAGCGCGACGGCTGCGGTGTTGATGACGAGCAGGACGGCCACCATGACCGTGGGCGCGGCCGTGTGGGCCGAGACGTAGAGCGCGAGGCCGAGCTCCATGACGAAGAAGTGGAGGGAGAAGAGCCCGGTGATGACGGTGATGACGACGTAGGGCCAGTCGCGGATGACCGCGAGCCGCGGCTCGCCGACGGCACGCGCGTGCGGGGCGATGTCGGGCAGCCGCGTCGAGTTCCAGGCGGCGAACCCCGTGAAGACGGCGTTGAGGACGAAGACGGTGACGTAGGCCCACCGCTCGTCGATGATGAGCGCCGCACCACCGAAGACCGACCCTAGGCCGAGCGCCGTGTTCGTGACGGCCCGGAGGTAGGCCTTGAAGAGCACTCCCCGACCACCGGTGGCGAGCTGGGCGATGACGCCCTGGTTGACCGCGCCCGCACCCCGTTCGAAGAACGCGAGGACGCCGAGCAGGAGCGCCAGCATCGACGGGGTCGTGGCCAGGACCGGCGGCGCGCTGAAGACGGCCGCGCCGACCATGAACGCCGTGAGCACCCGGCGCGGGCCGCGCGTGTCGCCGAGGTGCCCGGCCGGCACCTGGACGACGATGCCGACCACCGCCGACACCGACATCGCGAGCGCCACCTCGGTGGCGCTGAAGCCGACCTGGCGGGTGAAGTAGAGGGCGCTCGTCGTGAGGACGGCGCCGGCGCCGAACCGGTTGGCGAACGACCCCAGCGCGAGGATGCGCAGGTCGCGGTCCACCGGGATGCCCCGCCGGGTCAGCGGTTGGGTCGTCGTCGACGTCATGACACTCTCCTCGTCCCACATTTCTCTCGACGTCAAGATATCTGGCGGTGGGCACATCGGTGCAAGTCGTTATCGACCGTCGCATATGGTGCTGGGGTGTACAGCCCCAACTGGATCGAGCTCGACGGCGTCGTCAACATGCGTGACCTGGGAGGCATGGTGACAGCCGGTGGCGACACCGTCCGACCGCGCCGGCTGCTGCGCTCCGACAACCTCCAGGACCTCACCCCCGGCTCCGTCGACGCCCTCGTCAACCGCTACGGCGTCAGTGACGTCGTGGACCTGCGCACCGACGTCGAGGTCGCCAAGGAGGGCGACGGCCCGCTCCGCGCGCTGGACGGCATACGACACCACCACCACACGCTCTACCGCGAGGACACGACCGAGTCGGGCATCCCGGCCGCGGAGCGCGCTCTCCCCTGGGAGACCGATGAGCGCCGCGACGCCGCGGCGGCCGACGCCGCCGAGCGCAACGGCGGCCACCGCCCGAGCCACGACCAGTTCTGGTCGGAGCACTACCTCAGCTACCTCGCGAGCCGCCCCGACTCGGTGGTCGCGGCGCTGCATGCCATCGCCTCCAGCCAGGGCGCGGCCATCGTGCACTGCGCCGCCGGCAAGGACCGCACCGGCACGGTCGTGGGACTCGCGCTCAAGGTCGTGGGCGTGCCCGACGACCTCGTCGTGGCCGACTACGCGGCGTCGGCCGAGCGCGTCGCCGCGATCATGGACCGGCTGCGCGCCAAGGAGGCGTACGCCGCGAACCTCAAGGACAAGACGGTGGCGCAGCAGTCGCCGACCACCGACACGATGCGCCTGCTGCTCGCCACGCTCGACGAGCGCTACGGCGGCCCGCTGGGCTGGCTCGACTCCCAGGGCTGGACGGCGGCCGACACGGAGCGCCTGCGCCGCAAGCTCCTCGAGGCCTGAGCCGCCACGGCCCATGGCGTTGGGGCGACAGCCCGACGGCACCACAGAGGCTGCGGCTGTGGCTACTTCTTCTTGTCGCCCTTGTCGCCGTCGCTCGACAGCGCAGCGACGAAGGCCTCCTGCGGCACCTCGACCCGTCCGACCATCTTCATGCGCTTCTTGCCCTCCTTCTGCTTCTCGAGGAGCTTGCGCTTGCGGCTGATGTCGCCGCCGTAGCACTTGGCGAGCACGTCCTTGCGGATGGCGCGGATGTTCTCGCGGGCGATGATCCGCGAGCCGATGGCGGCCTGGATCGGGACCTCGAACTGCTGGCGGGGAATGAGGTCCTTGAGCTTGCTCGCCATCATGACGCCGTAGGCGTAGGCCTTGTCCTTGTGGACGATGGCCGAGAAGGCGTCGACGGTCTCGCCCTGGAGCAGGATCTCGACCTTGACGAGGTCGGCGACCTGCTCGCCGTCGGGCTCGTAGTCGAGCGAGGCGTGGCCGCGGGTGCGCGACTTCAGCTGGTCGAAGAAGTCGAAGACGATCTCGGCGAGCGGAAGCGTGTAGCGCATCTCGACGCGGTCCTCGGAGAGGTAGTCCATGCCGCGCAGGTTGCCGCGCTTCTGCTGGCACAGCTCCATGATCGCGCCGACGAACTCCGACGGCGCGAGGATCGTGGCGCGCACGACCGGCTCGCTCACCTCGCGGATCTTGCCGTCGGGGTACTCGCTCGGGTTGGTCACGTGCACGGCCTTGCCGTCGTCCATCGTGACGTCGTAGACGACGTTGGGCTGGGTCGAGATGAGGTCGAGGTCGAACTCGCGCTCGAGCCGCTCGCGGACGATCTCGAGGTGCAGCAGCCCGAGGAAGCCGACGCGGAAGCCGAACCCGAGAGCCGCGGACGTCTCGGGCTCGTAGACGAGCGCGGCGTCGTTGAGCTTCAGCTTGTCGAGGGCGTCGCGCAGGTCGGGGTAGTCGGACCCGTCGATGGGATAGAGGCCGGAGAAGACCATCGGCTTCGGGTCGCGGTAGCCGCCGAGGTCCTTCGTCGCCGGCTTGCTGGCGTTGGTCACCGTGTCGCCGACGCGCGACTGGCGCACGTCCTTGACGCCGGTGATGAGGTAGCCGACCTCGCCGACGCCGAGACCCTTGCCGGGCACCGGCTCGGGGCTGATGACGCCGATCTCGAGCAGCTCGTGGGTCGCCCGGGTCGACATCATGACGATCTTCTCGCGCGGGCTGAGGTTGCCGTCGACGACGCGGACGTAGGTCACGACACCGCGGTAGGTGTCGTAGACCGAGTCGAAGATCATGGCGCGCGCCGGGGCGTCGGGGTCGCCGACGGGGGCAGGCAGCGTGCGGACGATCTTGTCGAGGAGTGGCTCGACGCCCTCGCCGGTCTTGCCCGAGACCCTGAGGCAGTCCTCGGGCTCGCAGCCGATGAGCTTGGCCAGCTCCTCGGCGTACTTCTCTGGCTGGGCCGCCGGCAGGTCGATCTTGTTGAGGACCGGGATGATCGAGAGGTCGTTCTCCATCGCGAGGTAGAGGTTCGCGAGGGTCTGTGCCTCGATGCCCTGGGCGGCGTCCACGAGGAGCACCGCACCCTCGCAGGCGGCCAGCGACCGTGACACCTCGTAGGTGAAGTCGACGTGCCCCGGGGTGTCGATCATGTTGAGGGCGTACGTCGTGTCGTCGAGCTCCCACGGCATGCGCACGGCCTGGCTCTTGATCGTGATGCCGCGCTCGCGCTCGATGTCCATCCGGTCGAGGTACTGCGCGCGCATCGCGCGCGCGTCGACGACGCCGGTCAGCTGCAGCATGCGGTCGGCCAGCGTGGACTTGCCGTGGTCGATGTGCGCGATGATGCAGAAGTTGCGGATCAGGTCCGGCGGCGTTGCGTTGGGTGCCAACGCGGATCGGGCCATGGGCGACACGTGGGACGAACCTCGCAGAGTCAGGGTGACGGGGATGGTGCTGGTCGGTGGGCGGGCGGCGCTCGAGTCAATCGAGCCGCTCGGAGTGCCCCCGCAGCCCCCACAGTCTCCCATGCTTTGGGGATCTGCCGCTCACGCCCTCGTGGCCCGCGCCGACCACCGACCCGAGACGTGACGCACAATGGCGGCCATGCGCGCCCAACCCATGCAGGTCCTGCCCGTGGCCCCCGGGTCGCACGTGCCGCTGCGCCGTCACGTGCGGCACCCGCGGGAGATCCTGACGCTCGTCGTCGCGATCATCGCCTCGCTGCTCCTGCTCCTGGCCGCCTTCGCAGAGGTGTCGGCCGCCATCGACGAGCAGCGCACACCGGACGTCTACGCGCTGGCGCTCGTGTTCGCCCCGCTGCTCGTCTGGTTCGCGCGCGGGCAGCTGTGGGCGCAGCAGCGGCTCACCGGCATCAAGCTGACCCCCGAGCAGTTCCCCGAGGCGTACGCGATGCTCGTCGACGCCGCGAGCCGCTCTGGCCTCTCCTACGTGCCCGACGCGTACGTCGTGCTCGGCAACGGTGTCATCAACGCGGCGGCGTCCGGCCACGGCTTCCGACGGTTCGTGTTCGTCAACAGCGACCTCCTCGAGGTCGGTGGAGCAGCACGCGAGCCCGACGCGCTCCGGTTCGTCATCGCCCACGAGGTCGGGCACATCGCCGCGGGTCACGTCAGCTACTGGCGCATCCTCGGCACGTTCGCCTCCCAGTGGATCCCGCTCGTCGGGTCGACGCTGAGCCGGGCCCAGGAGTACACCGCGGACAACTACGGCCACGCTCTCGCACCGCAGGGTGCCCGGTCGGCGATGGCGACGCTCGCCGGAGGCAAGTACCTCGGCCGGTCGGTCGACGTCGACGCGATGGCCGACCGCGCCGTCACCGAGCCCGGCTTCTTCGTGTGGGTGACCAACGCCGCTGCGAGCCACCCGGTGCTGCTGTGGCGCATGCACGCCCTCCGCGACCGACGCCGTCCGGGGCGGCTGCTCTGGCGCCCGAGGGAGCCGTGGCTGTGGGGCACTCCCGCGGCGCCCGGCGCCTACGCCCTGCCCGCCATGGTCGGCTTCTCGCCGACGCCGCTGCCCGAGGTGCTGTCCACCCGGCAGGTGGCCGATCGCGTCCCCGTCGACGCCGTGGCCAACACCGCGTCGGGGGCCCTGTCCAGCGCCGTGCCGTATGCCGTGCCCGCCGTGGTGAGTGAGGGCGCGGACGCGGCCCCGGAACCTCGTCGCGACCCGACCGACCAGCCGGAGCCGGTCCGTGACGACGACCGCTGGCGCCCCTGACCCGTCGGGCGAGCGTCCCGGCCGCAGTCGAGCTGGGCGCTTCGTCCCAGTCGAGTGAGCGCCCCGTCCCAGTCGAGTGAGCGCCCCGTCCCGCCGTCAGGCGTTCGTCGTGGCCGACACGGCGGCAGCGTGCTCGACCTGACGCCCGGAGCCGGTGGCAGCAGCACTCGCGCGGCGCTCGAGCACCGCTGACAGCACCGCCACGCCGACACCGAGCACGGCGAGACCGGCACCGACGAGGCTCGGCGCGCCGTAGCCCCAGCCCGCCGCGAGCACGATCGAGCCGAGCCAGGCGCCGAGGGCGTTCGCGGTGTTGAGCGTCGAGTGGTTGAGCGCGGCCGCGAGCGACTGCCCCTCGTGCGCGACGTCCATGAGGCGCGTCTGGAGCAGCGGCACGACGATCGAGGGCAGCAGGCCCAGGACGAAGACCATGACGACCGCGAGCCAGAGGATCTGGGCGGCCCACCCGAAGAGGGCGAGGAGCACGGCGATGGCCGCGAGCGCCCCGATGATCCCCTTGAGCACGCCGACCCGGTTGGCGACCCGGCCGGCGAGCACCATGCCGACGACCATGCCGACGCCGTAGGCCGCGAGGACCCACGGGATGTAGCGCTCGTCGAGCCCGGCGAGCTCGGTCATGGTCGGGGTGATGAAGGAGTACATCGCGAACATGCCGCCGAAGCCGACGACGCCGATGAGGAGCGCGAGCCAGACCTGAGGCCGGCGCAGCGCCTGCATCTCGGCCCGCATCGACTCCTCACCGCTCGGCGGCTGGTGCGGCAGGAAGACCGCGATGGCCGCGACGGTCAGGGCGGCGATGACGCCGACGAGGACGTAGGGCAGGTGCCACGAGAAGCGCTGCCCGAGCAGGGTCGCGAGCGGCACGCCGACGACGTTGGCGACACCGAGGCCACCGAGGATGGCGGCGACGGCCGCCGTGCGGCGCCGGTGCGACACGAGGGACGCGGCGACGACCGAGCCGATGCCGAAGAAGGCACCGTGCGGCATACCCGCGAGGAAGCGGGCAGCCATGACGGTCGGGTACGTGTTCGCCGCGAGGACGGCGAGGTGCGCGACGGCGAAGAAGGCCATGAGCCCCATGAGCAGACCCTTGCGCGGCGCCTTGGCGAACGCGATGGCGATGAGCGGCGCACCGACCACGACGCCTAGGGCGTAGGCGGAGACGTAGTGACCGGCGGTGGCGATGCCGACCCCCGTCCCGTCGGCGATCTGCGGCAGCAGGCCCATCGTCACGAACTCCGTCGTGCCGATGGCGAACCCACCGACGGCGATGGCGAGGATGGCGAGGGTCGTGCGGCGTGCTGCGGGACTCACAGGGCTCTCCGGGTTCGGTCGTTCGTCGGCATCCACGATGGTGGCGGCGGGCATGAGTGGTGCGGATCGCCGTCGACCCGGTCTCGGACCCCAACGGTAACGGTGCCGCGGCTACGGTGATTCCCATGCCCAGCACCTTCGAACGCCTGGTCGGTCGCCTGCGCGGCCTCGTGCGAGCCTCGCCCTCAACGACGCGCACCCGTTCGTCCGCGCCCAGCGCGCCGCAGCGTCCGGCTGCCACCTCGACTCCGTCCGCCACCGCGAGGCCCTACCCCGGCGACGCGACGACCTTGCCGGACACCACGTATGCGCCGCGACCGGACGGCCGCCCCGATCCCGGCGAGATCGTCTGGACCTGGGTGCCCTACGAGGAGGACCACAGGCAGGGCAAGGACCGGCCGGTGCTCGTCATCGGGCGCGAGGGCGACTGGCTCGTCGCACTGCCCCTGACGAGCAAGGACCACGACCGCGACGAGCAGCAGGAACGACGCTCGGGCCGCGAGTGGGTCGACGTCGGCACCGGCGCGTGGGACGGCCGAGGGCGCCCGAGCGAGGTCCGGGTCAACCGGCTCGTCCGGGTCGACCCCGACGGCGTGCGCCGCGAGGGTGCCGTGCTCCCCCGCGACCGCTACGACGAGGTCGTGGCCGCTGCGCGCGCCCACCACGGCTGAGACGCAGATCGGGCCCGCCACCACGAGGTGACGGGCCCGTTCAGACGAGAGGGTGGTGCGTCAGAGCGACGCGACCTTCTTCGCCAGCGCCGACTTCTTGTTGGCAGCCTGGTTCTGGTGGATGACACCCTTGCTGACAGCCTTGTCGAGCTTCTTCGAGGCGGTCTTGAGGGCCTCGGCAGCAGCGTCCTTGTCGCCGGAGGCCGTGGCCTCGCGGACCTTGCGGACCCACGTGCGAAGCTCGCTCTTGACGGCCTTGTTGCGCTCGGTGCGCGTCGCGTTCGTCTTGATGCGCTTGAGCTGCGACTTGATGTTTGCCACGTTGATGGTTTCTTTCGTTCGGTCGGATGGTTGCCGTTAGAGGGCGGCAAAGCTGCTCGGGACCGGGCGTGGGGACACCCTGCGTGAGCGGCTCTGGATGGTGCATGCATGCGCGCACGACCTGAGCGCGCACGCAAGGGTCAAAGTTACCAGCGGGCGGGGCGCTCGACCAAACCGGAGGTATGCCGTCCGGCGCGGTCCGCGCGGTCGTCCGGTGAGCTCGACCTCAGCGGGCCGCTCGCGCCCGGGAGATGGTCAGGATCGCCCGCTCGACGGCGTACACGCGGTCGCGGCCGCCGCCCTTGACCTCGAAGTCCGCGGCTGCCACCGCCTCCACGGCGACGGCGAGCCCGTCCGCGGTCCAGTGGCCGACGGCGCGGCGGGCCTTGTCGATCTGCCACGGGGCCATGCCGAGGCTCTTGGCGAGCTGGGCCGAGCTGCCCCGGCCGGCCGCGCCGACCTTGATGAGCTGACGCAGCTGCGAGGCGATGACGGCGACGATCGGGACCGGGTCGACCCCGGTGGCGATGGCGTGTCGGAGCAGGCGCAGCGCCTCCCCGGAGTGCCCGGCGATCGTCGCGTCGGCGACCCGGAAGCCCGTGGCCTCGACCTTGCCCCCGTGGTAGGTGTCGACGACGGCGTCGTCGATCGTGCCCTCGGTGTCGGAGACGAGCTGGGAGCAGGCCGCGGCGAGCTCGCGGACGTCCTTGCCCACGGCCTCGATGAGGGCCCGCACGCCCTCGCTCGTGATCTTGCGCCGGGCCGCTGAGAACTCCTTCATGACGAAGTCGGTCTTGTCGCGGTCGGTCTTGATGGCCGGGCACTCGATGACGCGGGCCCCGGCCTTCTTCATCGTGTCGAGGACCTTCTTGCCCTTCATCCCTCCCCCGTGCGCGACGACGAGGCCGACGTCGGGGTCGGGCGCCGCGAGGAGCGCGAGCAGGTCGAGCTGGAGCTCGTCGGGCGACTCATGGAGGTCGCGCACGACGATCGTCTTGGCGCCGCCGAAGAGCGAGGGGCTGGCGTGCATCTGGAGGGCGCCGGACTCGTAGGTCGCGGCCTCGATGCGGATGACCTCGACGTCGGCCTCCTTGGCGCCGGCGAGGACGCCGGCGACGGCCCGCTCGACGAGGACGCCCTCGGGGCCGGTCACGAGCACGAAGGGAAGGATGGCCGGGTCGGTCATGGCCGCAACTCTGCCATGCGACGGCGACACCGCGGGACGCCCGGGATCCCGGCAAGCCCGCTGACGCGTGTCAGTCGAAGAGGGCGCCCGACGTGATGGTCAGCCCGAGCTGCTCGACGCGAGCGGCGATCGTCTCCTCGGGCAGCTCGAAGTGGTCGACGAGCTCGTCGAGCTGCATGCCGGTCTCTGCTGCGTCGCGCAGCTCCTCGTCCTGCTCGTCGGTCCACGCGTGCCCGGACGTCACCGCGCTGCGCGAGGAGACCGGAGCCGGCGGGGCCACCGCGACCGGCCTCGGGTGCTCCGTGCCGTCGGCGTCGGACCGGGCCCCGGTGAGCGACCGCAGGGCCGGCTCCTCGACGGCGACGGGCGGCGGCGCCATGGCGTCGAGCCGGGCCAGCGCGGAGAGCACCATCTTCCTGTCGGTCGTCGGGTAGAAGGGGGGCAGCGAACGCTGGAGGAAGCCGGCATACCTCGCCGTCATCATCCGGGAGTCGAGGAAGGCCACGACGCCGCGGTCGTCGGCACGGCGCACGAGACGTCCGGCGCCCTGGGCCAGGCGCAGCGCGGCGTGGGTCGCCGAGACGGCCATGAAGCCGTTGCCGCCCATCCGCGCGATCGCCTGCGACCGGGCGGAGGCGAGCGGGTCGTCGGGTCGCGGGAACGGGATGCGGTCGATGATGACGAGCTGGCACGACGAGCCCGGCACGTCGACGCCCTGCCACAGGGTGAGCGTGCCGAAGAGACAGGTGCGAGGGTCGCGCGCGAACTGGCGCACGAGGGTCGTGATCTGGTCCTCGCCCTGGCAGAGGACCGGGATGTCGTCGCCGAACCGCGCGCGCATGACCTCGGCGGCCGTCTGGGCCGCCCGCATCGACGAGAAGAGACCGAGGGTGCGGCCTCCGGCAGCACGCACGAGCTCCTCGATCTCGTCCAGCGTGTCGTCGCCGGCGCCGTCACGGCCGGGCGGCGGCAGGTGGGCGGCGACGTAGGCGATGGCCTGCTTCGGGTAGTCGAAGGGGCTGCCGACGTCGAGGCCCTGCCACGTGGGAGCGCCCTCGCCGCGCAGCCCGATCGTGCCGGCCACCGCGTCGAACGTGCCGCCGAGCTCGAGCGTCGCGGACGTGAGGACGACGGTGCGCGCCTCGAAGACCTTGTCGCGCACGAGCATCGCGACGCTCATCGGCGCGACGCGCAGGACCGGCCCGCGGCGCTGGTCGCGATTGAGCCAGACGACGTCGAGCTCGCGCTCCTCGAGGATCCGCTCGGCGTTCTCGTGGATCTCGTCCACGGCGGCACGGGCCACCTGGCGGGCGCCGTCGGCCTCCTGGCCGGGCGGTGGCTTGAGGTCGCTCTGGACGGTGCGGGCCGTGTCACGCACCCGGGCGAGCGCGAGGCCGACGGAGTCGGGGATGCCGAGCATCCGCCCCTCCTCGAGCGGCTCGAGCGCCTGGGCGAGCATCTCCCCCGCCTCGTCCATGGCGGCGGTGTTGTCGGACATGCGACCGGCCTTCTTCGCAGCCGTCATGACCATGGTGCCGGTCAGCTCGTCGGTGATCGTCGCGGTGACGCGGTCGACGAGCTCGTGGGCCTCGTCGACGACGAGCACGTCGTGCTCGGGCAGCATCTGCCGGCCCTCGAAGGAGTCGATGGCCATGAAGGAGTGGTTGGTGACGATGACGTCGACGTCCTTGGCGGCCTCGCGGGCGCGCTCGACGAAGCACTCGGCGACGAGCGGGCACTTGCCGCCCATGCACTCGTGCGCCGACACCGAGACCTGCCGCCACGCGCGCTCCGAGACGCCGGGCACGAGCTCGTCGCGGTCACCGGAGTCGGTCGTGCTCGCCCACTCGCGCAGCCGGACGACCTCCTGGCCGAGACGGCCGACGGCGGCGTCGACCTGCCCGACCGACAGCAGTCCGTCCTCGTCGTCGGGGAAGCCACCCTCGAGCTTGTTGAGGCACACGTAGTTGCGCCGCCCCTTGACGAGGGCGTAGGTCGGTCGTCGCCCGAGCACCGGCGCGAGCGCATCGGCGACCCGCGGCATGTCGCGGTCGACGATCTGTGCCTGCAGCGCCAGGGTCGCGGTCGCGACGACTGCCGGCTTGCCCGCCTCGAAGGCGTGTGCGACGGCGGGCACGAGGTAGGCGAGCGACTTGCCGGTGCCGGTCCCGGCCTGCACGAGCAGGTGCTCGCCGCCGTCGATGGCGTGAGCGACGGCCTTGGCCATCTCGACCTGCCCGGGGCGCTCGACACCGCCGACCCCCGACACCGCGGCGTGGAGGAGGTCGTCGAGCGCGGGTCGCTGAGGCATTGGATCAGCGTATGCCGCAGGGCCGACTCGCCGTGCCACCCGTCCCCCGCGTCGCGTGACCCGCGGTCCGGTCCGCGCGCAGGGGCTGTGGCGCGGAGGCGCGGAGGCTCGGAGGCTCGGAGGCTCAGTGACTCCGTGCCCAGCGTTCGCCGAGCTCGGTGCCCGTCGGCGCGGTGGCGTCGAGCGTCGAGGGCTCTGGCGTGCACAAGGCGTCGAGCTGCAGGCCGAGGTAGCGGCGCCGGAGGGCGACGGTCCGCTCGGGGTCGTCGACGCGTACGGCGGTCAGCTGCTCGAGCAGCATGGGGACGTCAGCTGCCTCGACGTCGCGGCGCAGGCGACCGGTGGCCTGCGCCCGCTGCACGAGAGTGTCGACGAGGTCGCCGCCGCGGACGGCGAGGTCGCGCAGCTCGACCGTCGACCGGAACGTGCCGGCCAGCCGGACGGTCAGGGCGTGGACGTCGGCCTCGACCACGTCGGCGAGGAAGGCCTCGAAGGCTGACCACGCGTCACGGTCGTCGGCGAGCGCCCGCTCGGCCAGCTCGACGAAACGGCGTAGCCCGTCGCCGCACACCCGCTGCAGCAGCTCGTCCCGGCCGGCATAGCGACGGTAGAGACCACCGACACCGACTCCGGCCGCCTGCGCGACCGCGGCCATCGAGGCCTCCGGATCGCGCAGCAGCACCTCCCGCGCCGCCTCGACGATGGCAGCGTCGTTGCGCGCCGCCTCCGCCTGGCGACCGCGTCGCGGGCGGTCCCGCGCGTCGTCGGCGTCGGGCTCCCCTGGCGTGCGGCTCGGCATGGACCGACCGTACCACTTGAACGGAACGCACCATTCCGTTAATGTCTATACGGAACGAACCATTCCGATAGAGAGGCACCCCGATGGACACGACGCAGACCGCCTGGACGATCCTCGACGCGGCGCACGCGGCCCTGCGCGACACCGTGACCGCGGTGCGCACCGACGAGTGGGACGGCCCCACCCCGTGCTCCGACTGGACCGTGGCGCAGGTGCTCCAGCACGCAGCCGGCGACCAGCAGGCCTACGCCGCGTTGCTCGGCGAGGGCGACTTCCCGGCATACGACCCCTTCTCCCCCACGGGCACGCTGGAGACGAGCGCGCTCGAGCTGCTCGACCCGCCGCTCAGGGCATCCCGCCTTGCCTTCTCGCGCGTCGGCGCGGACGACCCCGCGGTCGCCGTGCCGCTCCCGCAGGCACGGCTGGTCGCTCCGGTCGCCGTGGGCGCGGCCGCGCTGGACGCAGCGGTGCACGCCTGGGACATCGCGGTCGCGACCGGCCAGCCGTCCCCCATGGACGCCGGGCTCGCCGCGCAGCTGTACGCCGTGGCTGTCGAGATCGTCGAGCCCCTGCGCGGATTCGCCTATGCCGCAGCACTGCCCGGCGTCCAGGGTGATGCCGTCGACCGGCTGCTGCGCTACCTCGGACGAGACCCCAGCTGGTCCCCGACGCGCTGAGCCGCAGCCGTCCGTCTCCGACCGTCCGTCCGGACGTGCCGGCCTGGGACGGACGTCACGCCACCGACTGCGCCGATCTCGTTGTGCCGAGGCAGGTCCGGGGGTTGTATCGAGGTATGAGCGCACCCCTGCCCACCGACCTCGACATCGCGAACGCGGCGACCCTGCGTCCGCTCGCCGACGTCGCCGCCGACCTCGGCGTCACGTCCGACCACCTCGAGCCGTGGGGGCGTGACGTCGCGAAGATCGACCTCGCCGTCCTCGACGAGCCACCCCACCAGCCCGACGCGAAGTACGTCGTCGTCACCGCGATCACGCCGACGCCGCTCGGCGAGGGCAAGACGACGACCTCCGTCGGGCTCGCCCAGGCGCTGCAGCGGCTCGACAAGCGTGCCGTCGTCGCGCTGCGCCAGCCCTCGATGGGTCCGACGTTCGGGATCAAGGGCGGTGCGGCCGGCGGCGGCTACAGCCAGGTCGTCCCCATGGAGCGGCTCAACCTGCACCTGACGGGTGACTTCCACGCCGTCACGTCGGCCCACAACCTGCTCGCCGCGATGATCGACAACCACCTGCACCACGGCAACGCGCTCGGCCTCGACGTCCGCAACATCACGTGGCGCCGGGTGCTCGACGTCAACGACCGGGCCCTGCGCAACGTCGTCATCGGGCTCGGTGCACGTCAGGACGGCGTGGCCCGCGAGACGGGGTTCGACATCACGGCCGCGAGCGAGGTCATGGTGCTGCTCACCCTCGCGACCTCGCTGCGCGACCTGCGCGAGCGCCTCGGCCGGATCGTCGTCGGCTACACGACCGAGGGGAAGGGCGTCAGCGCCGAGGACCTGCACGCCGCCGGAGCGATGACGGCGATCCTCGCGGACGCCCTCAAGCCCAACCTGCTCCAGACGCTCGAGGGCGGGCCGGCCATCATCCACTGCGGGCCGTTCGGCAACATCGCGACGGGCACGTCGTCCGTCACGGCCGACCTCATCGCCATGCGCGGCAGCGACTACGCCATCACCGAGGCCGGCTTCGGGGCCGACATGGGAGCCGAGCGCTTCTTCGACGTCAAGTGCCGGGTCAGCGGGCTCAGGCCCGACGTCGCCGTGATCGTGGCGACGGTCCGCGCGCTCAAGACCCATTCGGGGAGGTATGCCGTCAAGGCCGGAAAGCCCCTGCCCGCGGGCCTGCTCAAGGAGAGTCCCAAGGACGTCGAGGCCGGGTTGGCCAACCTTCGCAAGCACGTCGAGATCGTGCGTCGCTTCGGCGTGCAGCCCGTCATCGCGATCAACGCGTTCCCCGACGACCACGACTCCGAGCACGCCGTCATCCGCCGCTTCTGCAACAGCCTCGGGGTCCGCTCAGCGGTGACCCGTCACGTCGCCGAGGGCGGGGCGGGAGCGCTGGAGCTCGCCCAGGTCGTCATCGAGGCCGCGCACGAGCCGACGAGCTTCGAGTTCCTCTATCCCCTCGACCTGCCGCTCGAGCAGAAGATCGAGGCCATCGCCACACAGATCTACGGCGCCGACGGGATCGACGTCAGCCCGGCGGCGGCCAAGGCGCTCAAGGACTACGAACGGCTCGGCTACGGCGGGCTGCCCGTGGTCATCGCCAAGACGCACCTGTCGATCTCGTCCGACCCCTCGCTGCGCGGAGCCCCACGCGGGTGGCGGATGCCGGTGCGCGAGGTCCGGGCAGCGGTCGGGGCCGGCTACGTCTACGCGATCTGCGGAGACATGCGGACCATGCCGGGCCTGCCGACCTCCCCCAACGCCGAACGCATCGACATCGACGAGAACGGTTCCGTCACCGGCCTGTCCTGACCCCGGTAGGCCTCCTCACGACCGCTCCGACCGCCACGGCACCGTCTCGTCGGAGCTCGGCCGAGCTCGTCACCGGTCAGTCCAGGGGCAGGCCGTCGACGCGACGGGCCATCGCGACGTCGTCGCGGTAGTCGGTGGCGGTGAGGCGGAGCCCGCGTGGCACCCGGCCCACCTCGGTCCAGCCCGACCGCTCGTAGAACTCCCCCAGACCGAGGCCGTCGCGGTAGTCGAGGCGCAGCAGCTCGACCCACGGCAGCTCGCGTCGGGCGATGCCGACCATGCCGCCGAGGAGGATGCGGCCGAGGTTGCGCCCGTGGGCGGCCGGGTCGACCATGAGCCGCTTCAGCCCGGCGACGTGGTCGTAGGGGAAGCCTCTCGAGTGCTCCCAGAAGCCGATGCCGAGCAAGGAACCGCCGGGCTCCCTGAGCACACAGAGCAGCGAGCGCCGCGCACGGACGTCGTCGAGGTGCCCGTCGAGCGCGGCCGCCACGTCGTGCCGGTTCGCGCCGGGCAGGAAGCCGACGGAGCCACCGGCGTCGTTGACGCGCACCCAGAGGTCCACGACGGCCTCCCGGAGCTCGGCGCCGACCGCCTCTCGAGGCACGGACGCGACCTTCGGCGCCTCGAAGTAGGGCATCGGCTCGGTGTCCGGCTCGCCCTTCATCCGCCGTGTGCCGACCTGGACGAGTCCCGCCGACACCGCCGTGCGCATCGACGCCGCATTGACGGCGTCGACCATCGCCGTCACGAGCGCGTCCGGGCGGTGCTCGACGCCCCACGCGACGACCGCGCGCGAGATCTCCCGCCCGAGACCTGCACCCAGGCGGTCGTGCGCGAGTCGGTAGTAGAGGTTGAGGCTCGAGGCGTCGGAGTCCTTGTGCCGCAAGCCCGCCCACCCGATGACCTCGCCGGTCGCGCGGTCGACGACGGCGGCATACCCCAGCTCGTCCCGCTCCCAGTCGGCGACGTCGTCCGCGAGACGCTCACGGCACCGCTCGGGGCTCGGCATGCTCGAGGGCGAGTGGGCATACGTGCGCGGGTCGCTGTGGAGGCGGAGGTAGTCGTCGAGGTCGTCGGCCCGCGGACGGCGCAGGATGAGCCGCTCGGTCGTCAGCCAAGCTCCCCCGTCGTCGGCAGCAGCGGTCACGGCGCCTGTCGCTCGGGCGCGCGCGTCTCGCAGGCGGCCAGAGGCGCGCCGTCGCAGCAGGGCTCGATGTAGAGGCACTTCGGGCAGCGGTTGTGCGCCTGCTCGGCATACATCTGGGTGCCGCAGTAGGGGCACGGGATCTCGAGGGCCATGCTCCTCATCCTCCCCGACACCCCCGACGGCCGGGCACCGACATGCCGAAGGGCCCGGTGAGGGCCCTTCGGCGGTGTCCGTCAGCTGGCGACGACGGCGTAGGCCGCGAGGTCGGGCTCCATGCTGGGCGTGACCTTCGCGCGCAGCCGGGTCCCTTCGGCCACGTGCTCGCTCTCGAGGATCTCGCCCTCCTCGTGGAGGCGCGAGATGAGGTCGCCGCGCTCGTAGGGCACGAGCACCTCGACCTCGATGTCGGGCTTGGGCAGCTCGTGGTCGATGAGCGCGCGCAGCTCGTCGAGCCCGGCGCCGGTGCGGGCCGACACCGTGATGCAGTGCTTCTCGTGACGGCGCAGCCGGTCGAGCACCTCCGGGTCGGCGATGTCGGCCTTGTTGACGACGATGATCTCCTTGATCTGGTCGCCACCGACCTCCGCGAGCACCTCGCGCACGGCCGAGATCTGGCCCTCGGGGTCGGGGTGCGATCCGTCGACGACGTGCAGGAGCAGGTCGGAGTCGCCGACCTCCTCGAGCGTCGAGCGGAACGCCTCGACGAGCTGGTGGGGCAGGCTGCGCACGAAACCGACCGTGTCGGCGAGCGTGTAGACGCGACCGTCCTCGGTCTCGGTGCGGCGCACCGTCGGGTCGAGGGTCGCGAAGAGCTGGTTCTCGACGAGGACGCCGGCGCCGGTGAGCCGGTTGAGCAGCGAGCTCTTGCCGGCGTTGGTGTAGCCGGCGATCGCGACGGACGGGACGCCGCCGGCGCGGCGCGAGTGGCGACGGGTGTCTCGGCTCGTCTTCATGCCCTTGATGTCGCGGCGCAGCTTGGCGATCTTCGTGTTGATGCGACGGCGGTCGAGCTCGATCTTCGTCTCACCGGGTCCACGCGAGCCGATGCCCTCACCGCCGGCGACCCGGCCACCGGCCTGACGGGACATCGACTCGCCCCAGCCACGCAGGCGCGGTAGGAGGTACTGGAGCTGGGCCAGCTCGACCTGGGCGCGGCCCTCACGGCTCTTGGCGTGCTGGGCGAAGATGTCGAGGATGAGCGCCGTGCGATCGATGACCTTGACCTTGACGACGTCCTCGAGGGCGCGCCTCTGGCTCGGGGCCAGCTCGCCGTCGCAGATGACGGTGTCGGCGCCCTCCTCGACGACGATGTCGCGCAGCTCGATCGCCTTGCCCTTGCCGAGCCAGGTCGCCGGGTCGGGCTTCTGACGACGCTGGACGACGCCCTCGAGCACGGTCGAGCCGGCGGTCTCGGCGAGCGCCGCGAGCTCACGGATGGAGTTCTCGGCGTCGTCGGCGGTGCCCTCGGTCCAGACACCGGCCAGCACGACCCGCTCGAGGCGCAGCTGGCGGTACTCGACCTCGGTGATGTCCTCGAGCTCGGTCGAGAGGCCCTGGACGCGGCGGAGCGCGGCGCGCTCCTCGCGGTCGAGCTGGTCGCCGTCGTAGAGCGGGTATGCCGTCTCGTCGGTCTCGTGGAGCTCCTCGGCCAGCGCGTCGGCGCGGGTGGCGAAGAGGGTGCGCTCCCGCTGCACGGCGCGGTCGGTGTCGCTGGGGTGGTTCGTGTGGTTGCTCGTCATGTTCTCCCTATGGTCCCACCCCTAGAACGCCACGAGCCACTCGTTTGTGCCCGAACCGGCGTGCAGGGCACGGCGGGTTGGGTGCCGCGGACGACGGGCCGGGGCCGATACGGTGACCGTGATGAGCGAGCCGACCGACCACTACTTCACCGCCGAGCCGGCCACCCCGGAGGAGCGTCGCACCATCGAGGTCACCCTCGACGGGCACCGGTACACGCTGACGACGGCCCGCGGCGTCTACTCCCCCGACCGCCTCGACCCGGGCACGGCCGTGCTGCTCCAGGGCGCTCCCGACCCGAGCCCGACCGGCGACCTGCTCGACATCGGCTGCGGCTGGGGCCCGATCTCCCTGACGCTCGCGCTCCGCTCCCCCGGCTCCAGGGTCTGGGGTGTCGACGTCAACCGCCGGTCGCTCGACCTGGCGCGGACCAACGCCGCGGCGGTGGGGGTCGACAACACGACCTTCTGCGAGCCGGACGACGTGCCCGACGACGTGCGCTTCACGACGATCTGGTCCAACCCGCCGATCCACGTCGGCAAGGCCGCCCTCCACGCCCTGCTCGAGCGGTGGCTCCCACGCCTGGCCGACGACGGCGTCGCGCACCTCGTCGTCCAGAAGCACCTCGGCTCCGACTCGCTCCAGCGGTGGATCACCGAGCAGGACTGGGGCCTCAGGTGCACCCGCCTGTCGTCCGCCAAGGCGTTCCGGATCCTCGAGGTGCGCCGTTCCTGACATGGACGGGGCCGTCGACGACGCGCGTGCCCTCGTGGCGCACTGGTTCCCCGAGGCGCGGGCTGCGTGGCTCGGCGGGAGCGTCGTCCTCGGCTCCGCCACCCCGGGCTCCGACCTCGACGTGACCGTGCTCCTGCCCGGGCCACCAGCGCCGTACCGCGATGCGCGGCACTTCCGCGACTGGCCGGTCGAGCTCTTCGTGCACACCGAGACGTCGCTCGGCCACTACGTGCGGCGCGACGTCGCCGGCGGGCGGCCCACCATGGTGCGGCTGCTCGGACGCTCGGTCGTCCTCCTCGACAGCGACGGGTCCGGTGCCCAGTGGCAGCGGACGGCGGCGCGGCTGCTCGCCGCGGGACCTCCCCGGCTCACCGGAGACGACCTCGACACGATGAGGTATGCCGTCACCGACCTGCTCGACGACGTGACCCACGCGCACGACGCCCACGAGCGGCTCGTCTGCGCCGTGCTGCTCGCCGACGAGGCCGCCCACCTGCTCCTGCACGGATCGGCTCACTGGTGGGGCCGCGGCAAGTGGGTGGCGCGCGAGCTGGCCGACTTCGACGAGCGCGAGAACACCTCTTGGCGGGAGAGGCACGAGAAGGCGCTCGTCACGGCGGCTGCCGGCGACGTGTCGCTGCTGCTCGCCTTCGCCGACGACGTGCTGGCCCGCCATGGCGGTCCGCTGTTCGAGGGCTTCAGGCTCTCCGGCACCGACCCTGCTGCGCCACCGGCTCCCGGTTCGACCTGATCCCGAGCCCCGGGTGGCTGCCGCCACCACCCGAACGGGAGCCGACGGTCGTCAGAGCGGGAAGTCCCCGTCGGCGACGAGCACCGCGGGTCCTGCGAGCTCGACCCGCTGGCCGGCCAGGGGCGTGACGGTGAGGCGCCCGCCCGGCACGTCGACCGTCCACGGGCTCAGGTCCTCCACCCCGGACCAGAAGCGCGTCGCAAGGGCGGCCGCAGCAGCGCCCGTGCCGCACGACCGGGTCTCGCCGACCCCACGCTCGTGGACGCGCATGGCGATGTGACCGGGTCCGACGGCCCGGACGAACTCGACGTTGGACCCGTCGGCCGGCTCCGGATGCAGCTCGGGCGCCTCACCGAGGTCGAGGTTCTCGAGGGCGATGCCCTCGGGCAGCATGACGACCGCGTGCGGGTTGCCGAGGTCGAGGGTCAGCGCCGGCACGGGCTTGCCGTGGCGCGGCTTCACCATGACGTCGAAGCCGTCGCGGCGGGCACCCTCCTCGTCGCCGAGACGCCACGGACCAAGGTCGACGGCATACCCCTGCTCGACGACGCGCACCGTCTTGACACCGGCACGCGTGGCGATGCTGAACGTCGAGCCGAAGGCGAGCCCCTCCCGGCGGAGGTACTCGGCGAAGACGCGCGTGCCGTTGCCGCACATCTCCGCCAGCGAACCGTCGGCGTTGCGGTAGTCCATGAACCACTCGGCCTCGCGCGACTGGGCGCGGACGGCCTCGTCGGTCGACAGCGCCGTGCGCACGACCCTGATGACGCCGTCGGCCCCGAGGCCGGCGTGCCGGTCGGCGATGCGCTGCACCTGGGCGGGGGTGAGCTCGAGCGAGCCCTCGAGGTCGGGGACGAGGACGAAGTCGTTCTCGGTGCCGTGGCCCTTGGTGAAGCGCGTCATGTCAGTCATTCTCCGGTATGCCGTCGCGCACCCGCGCATCCGCCTCACGAACCGCCGCGAGGGCCCGGTCGAGCAGGTCCGGGTCGGTGGCATCGAGCCACACGATTCGGGGGTCGGGCCGGAACCACGACTCCTGCCGGCGGGCGTAGCGGCGCGTCGCCTGGGCCGTGTCGCTGCGCGCCGTTGCCTCGTCGAGGGCGCCGTCGACGACGGCGACGGCCTGGCTGTAGCCGATGGCCCGACTCGCGGTGACGCCGTCGCGCAGACCCACGGCGAGCAGGGCCTCGGTCTCATCACGCAGCCCCGCCTCCCACATGCGCTCGACACGCCGCTCGATGCGTTCCACGAGGACGTCACGGTCGACGCGGAGGCCCAGGACCACTGCCGGAGAGACGAACTCACGCGTGGGCATCGACGCACTGAACGGGCGGCCGGTGAGCTCGATGACCTCGAGGGCCCGGATGACCCGTCGGCGGTTGCCGGGCAGGATCGCGGCGGCGGCCCGTGGGTCGAGAGCGAGCAGCCGCGCGTGCATCGCGTCACCACCGACCACCTCGGCCTCGGCCTCGAGGCGCCCGCGCACGGCGGCGTCGGTGGGCGGGATCTCGAGCCGGTCGAGGGCGGCTCGGACGTAGAGCCCCGAACCGCCGACGAGGAGCGGCCGGTGGCCCCGCCCGCGGATCGCGGCGATGTCGACGCGGGCCGCCGCCTGGTAGCCGGCGACGCTGGCCTCCTCGGTCACGTCGAGGACGTCGAGCTGGTGGTGGGCGATGCCGCGCCGCTCGGCGGCGGGGAGCTTGGCCGTGCCGATGTCCATGCCGCGGTAGAACTGCATGGCGTCGGCGTTGACGATCTCACCACCGAGCCGCGCGGCGAGGTCGAGGGCCAGGTCGGACTTGCCCGTCGCCGTCGGCCCGACGACCGCGACCACGGGCGCACCGACCGTCGGCGCGTTCACGGGCGTCACGGCGTACGGGACCGGAGGCCGGGCGGGTCCGTCACGAGGGGCGCGCGCTCAGCCGATGAGGTCGTCGGCGTACTCGTCGACCTCGTCCTCGTCGTGACCGAAGGGGTCCTTGTCGACGCCCGGGTGCCACGAGCTGCCGGGCTTGCCCCACCCGTTGCGCTTGACGGCCTTGCGGGCCTTCTTGGACTGGCGGTCGTCGAGACGGTCGACGTAGAGCGTGCCGTTGAGGTGGTCGTACTCGTGCTGCATGCACCGGGCGAACCAGCCGGAGGCGTCGAACTCGACGCGGTTGCCGTCGATGTCGAAACCGATGACGTGGGCGCGGTCGGCGCGCTTGAGCGGGAAGGCCTCACCGGGCACGGAGAGGCAGCCCTCGGTCTCCTCGTCGGGGTTCGGGCGCTCCTGCGGGATCTTCGAGGTGGTCACCGTCGGGTTGATGACGTGTCCCTGCTCCGGGACGCCGTCCTCGTTGGCCATCTTCCAGATGAACACCCGCAGCCCGACGCCGATCTGGGGTGCCGCGAGCCCGACGCCGTTGGCCGCGACGTTCGTCTCGTACATGTCCTCGACGAGGGTGCGCAGCTCGTCGTCGAAGTCCGTGACGAGGGCGGCGGCCCGGTGCAGGACGGGCTCACCGGTGATGACGATGGGGCGCACACTCATGCACCAAGTCAAGCACGTGGGGACGCGCTGACCCGAATCGGCTCAGACGACAGAGCAGCCCGACGCCACCGGGGTGACGGCCGGTCGACCGATGGACGGCATGCCGAGGCTCACGGCCGGCTTGCCCGTGCCTTGCGGCGCGTCCTGGAGCGCCGCCCAGGCGTCACCCCCGGGGGTGCGCCGGACGGCATACGTCCCGCCCTCGAGGCCCGAGTCGGCCACGAGGTGGTGCGGCGCGCCGTACGTGACCTTCACGGTGACCATGTCGCCGGGGCGGGGCACCTCAGCGCCCTCGGGAACGGCGAAGTGGACGAGCCGGTTGTCGCGGGCCCGCCCTGACAGCCGCTTCGTCTCGACGTCCTTGCGACCCTCCGACGGCGCGACGAGCACCTCGACCTCACGGCCCTCGACGGCGCGGTTGCCGGCCCAGCTGAGCTCCTCCTGCAGGGCGATGAGTCGCTCGAAGCGCTCCTGCACGACGGCCTTGGGGACCTGGTCATCCATCGTCGCAGCGGGGGTGCCGGGCCGGATGGAGTACTGGAAGGTGAAGGCGCTGGAGAAGCGTGACTCGCGGACGACGTCGAGCGTGCCCTGGAAGTCCTCCTCGGTCTCGCCGGGGAAGCCGACGATGATGTCGGTCGTGATCGCCGCGTCCGGGATGTGCTGGCGGACGGTCTCGATGATCCCGAGGAACTTCGTGCTCCGGTAGGAGCGGCGCATGTCCTTGAGCACCTTGTCCGAGCCGGACTGGAGCGGCATGTGCAGGCTGGGCATCACGTTGGGCGTCTCGGCCATCGCGAGGATGACGTCCTCGGTGAAAGCAGCCGGGTGCGGGCTCGTGAAGCGGACGCGCTCGAGGCCCTCGATCTCGCCGCAGGCACGCAGCAGCTTGCCGAAGGCGAGGCGGTCGCCGAACTCCACGCCGTAGGTGTTGACGTTCTGGCCGAGCAGGGTCACCTCGACGACGCCCTGGGCCACGAGCGCCTCGATCTCGGCGAGGATCTCGCCGGGGCGACGGTCCTGCTCCTTGCCGCGCAGGCTCGGCACGATGCAGAAGGTGCACGTGTTGTTGCAGCCGACCGAGATGGAGACCCAGGCGCTGTAGGCCGAGTCCCGACGGGTCGGCAGGGTCGAGGGGAAGACCTCGAGGCTCTCGAGGATCTCGACCTCGGCGCGCTTGTTGTGGGCCGCCCGGTCGAGCAGGGCGGGCAACGACCCGATGTTGTGGGTGCCGAAGACGACGTCGACCCACGGCGCGCGCTGGACGATGGTGCCACGGTCCTTCTGGGCCATGCAGCCGCCGACCGCGATCTGCATGTCGGGGTTCTTCTGCTTCGCCGGGCGCAGCTGTCCGAGGTTGCCGTACAGCTTGTTGTCGGCGTTCTCGCGCACGGCGCACGTGTTGAAGACGACGACGTCGGCGACCTCCGGCCGCTCCCCGGTCGGCAGGCTCGCGAGGTCGACGTAGCCCGCCGTCTCGAGCAGCCCGGCGAGTCGCTCGCTGTCGTGGACGTTCATCTGGCACCCGTGGGTGCGGACGTCGTAGGTGCGGGGCGAGCCGGCGGGCGCGGTCGTGGCGGCCTCGGGCGTGGGCGCGAAGTTCTGCGTTGTCATGGCACCGACAAGGGTACGTCGTGCAGCGCGCTCCCACGGCCGGGCGCCGTCGACGCTCTGGTCCGGCCTCGATCCCAGCGCGCGAGACGAAGGAATAGGGGCGACGGTGGACCTGTTGACCCCATTGCTTGACAGTTCAACAACTTGGGTGCATCATAGTTGTTGAAGATTCAATAACCTACTCCGAAGGACACATCATGGGCCTGTTCAACCGCACCAAGGACGAGACCGTCTCCGAGACCCCCTCGGTCGCTGTCGAGAACATCTCCGGCGACTACACCATCGACCCGAGCCACACGCGCATCGGCTTCTCCGCCCGCCACGCGATGGTCACGAAGGTCCGCGGCCACTTCGACGAGTTCGAGGGCTCGGCCCACGTCGACACCGTGACGCCGGCGAACTCCTCGGTCACCGTGACGATCCAGGCCGCCAGCGTCACCACGGGCAACGAGCAGCGCGACGGTCACCTCAAGACCCCTGACTTCTTCGACATCGCCACCTACCCGCAGATCACGTTCGTCTCGACGAACGTCGAGCGCGACGGCGCCGAGTGGGACATCACCGGCGACCTGACCATCAACGGTGTCACCAAGTCCGTGACGATCCCCTTCGAGGAGACCGGCTCGGCCAAGGACCCGTTCGGCAACACGCGCGTCGGCTTCGAGGGTGACGTCACCATCGACCGCACCGAGTGGAACCTCTCCTTCAACGCGGCCCTCGAGACCGGTGGCGTTCTCGTCAGCGAGAAGGTCAAGCTCGAGTTCGACGTCTCCGCGATCGCCAACGTGCCCGCCGAGGTCTGAGCAGCACCGCACCACAGCACACCCAAGGGGGTGAGGACCACACGGTCCTCACCCCCTCGTGGTGTCCGGAGGGCATGCCGTGAGCACCGCGACGCTCCTCAGTCACGACGGTGCTCGGGCAGCCCGTCGACCGCGTCGCGGATGATCGGCCACGCGACCTCCCCCGAGTAGCCCTTGCGAGCGAGCAGCCCGGCCAGACGTCGGGTCTGGACCTCGGGAGCCAACCCGCGCATCGAGCGCAGCTTCTTGGCCACGAGCTGCTCGGCCCGAAGCCTCTCGTCCCCGGCACCCACCCGACCGAGCGCCTCGTCGGCGATCTCCTGGTCGATGCCCTGCTTGCGCAGCTCGTGCGCGAGCGCGCGCCGGGCCAGGCCCTTGTCCGACTGCTTCGAGCGGACGAGCATCTGGGCGTACGCCTCGTCGTCGATGAGACCGACCTCGGCCATCCGGTCGAGGACCTTTGCCGCCACGTCGTCCTCGCAGCCGCGCTGGCGCAGCTTCTTCTCGAGCTGGGCACGGCTGCGCGGCGCCATGCTCAGCTGTCGCAGGACGATCGCGCGTGCCACCGACTCGGCATCGGCCTCGGGCACGGCCGTCTCGACGTCCTCCGGCGGGGGCGCCCAGTCGGGTCGCTCCCCCACGTCAGCGGAACCCCAGCCGGAGCGCGGTTTGGCAGACCGGCGCCCCTGACGGCCGGAGCCGCTGGCACCGCCCGACCGGCCCGAACGCCCGCCGCCGCGGGACCCTCCCGACGGGCTCGACCCGTCGGATCGGGTCATGCGTGTGCTCGCGGGCCGCGCGCTCTCATGCCCGGTCGGCTCGGCGCGGACGGGCACGGACCACGGCAGTACGGACCGGCTCGCACCGGCCTCGGCCGCCGACTCCCCCGAACCTGCATCCGAGCCTTCCGCCGACGCACCGCCGGCTCGCACCCCGGCCACCCCCTCGGCCTCAGCCAGGGCGGCCGCGGCGCGAGCCAGACGGTCCCGTGCGGTCTCCTGTTCGGAGAGACCCATGATCAGAAGTCGACAGGCACGTCCGAGACCTCGGCGGGCTGGTCGACGCGCGGCCCGACGCCGAGCTTCTCCTTGACCTTCTTCTCGATCTCGTCGGCGAGGTCGGGGTTGTCCTTGAGGAAGTTGCGGGCGTTCTCCTTGCCCTGGCCGAGCTGGTCGCCGTCATAGGTGTACCAGGCACCGGCCTTGCGGACGAAGCCGTGCTCGACGCCCATGTCGATGAGGCCGCCCTCACGCGAGATGCCGTGGCCGTAGAGGATGTCGAACTCGGCCTGCTTGAACGGCGGGGAGACCTTGTTCTTGACGACCTTGACGCGGGTGCGGTTGCCGACCGGCTCGGTGCCGTCCTTGAGGGTCTCGATGCGACGCACGTCGAGGCGGACCGAGGCGTAGAACTTCAGCGCCTTGCCACCGGTCGTCGTCTCGGGCGAGCCGAACATGACGCCGATCTTCTCACGGAGCTGGTTGATGAAGATCGCCGTGGTGCCGGTGTTGTTGAGGGCGCCGGTGAGTTTGCGCAGCGCCTGGCTCATGAGTCGCGCCTGCAGGCCCACGTGGCTGTCGCCCATCTCACCCTCGATCTCGGCGCGCGGCACGAGGGCCGCCACGGAGTCGATGACGATGATGTCGATGGCACCCGAGCGGATCAGCATGTCGGCGATCTCGAGCGCCTGCTCGCCCGTGTCGGGCTGCGACACGAGCAGGGCGTCGGTGTCGACACCGAGCTTCTTCGCGTAGTCCGGGTCGAGCGCGTGCTCGGCGTCGATGAACGCCGCGATGCCACCGGCCTTCTGCGCGTTGGCGACCGCGTGGAGCGCGACGGTCGTCTTGCCCGAGGACTCCGGGCCGTAGATCTCGACGACGCGTCCGCGCGGCAGACCGCCGATGCCGAGAGCGACGTCGAGGGCGATCGATCCGGTGGGGATCACCTCGATGGGCGGACGGATGTCGTCGCCGAGGCGCATCACCGCACCCTTGCCGTAGCTCTTCTCGATCTGGCCCATCACCGAGGAGAGGGCCTTGTCCTTGTCCTTTTCCTGCACCGAAGCCATGTCGGTCACCTATCTGCCGTCTGCGTTGCGGTCGTCTACCTTCGACCCGGGCCACGGCCTCGTGCTGCGAGGTCCGCTGTCGGGTCAGACGCTAGGTGCCGGCGCCGACATCGGGAGGATCCACGAGACGGCCTGTGGACGATGCGGGTGGTGGCGCAGGACCTGTGGAGAACACTACCGAACAGGTGTTCGAAGTCCGTACGACACGCCGATCCCGGGTCAGCGTGTCGCTCTCAGCCGCGTCAGCGCCCGGTCGAACGCGGCGTAGGCCGTGTCGGAGAAGAGCCAGAACCGCGCCTCGCGCACCCCGCCGTGCACCGTGAGCGCTCCCGCCAGCGCCTCGAGCGACACCACCGCCGCCGCGTCGAGCGGGTAGCCGTAGACCCCGCACGACACGGCGGGGAAGGCGAGCACCGCGCAGCCGGCGGCGTCGGCGACCTCGACCGACCGCACGTAGCAGCTCGCCAGGAGCTCCGGCTCACCGTCACCTCCCCCGCGCCAGACCGGGCCGACCGTGTGGATGACGTGCCGCACGGGCAGCCGACCGGCGCCGGTGATCTTCGCGTCGCCGGTGTCGCACCCGCCGAGCAGCCGGCACTCGGCGAGCAGAGCCGGCCCCGCTGCCCGGTGGATCGCCCCGTCGACACCGCCGCCGCCCAGCAGGGACCGGTTCGCGGCATTGACGATGGCGTCGGCCGAGGCGTCGCTCGTGATGTCGCCGTGCCGCAGCGTGATCCGCGACAGACCGGGGTCGAGCGACGCCGGCATCAGCGACCGGCCTGACCGCCCTGGGCTCCCCGGGCGACACGGGTGTCACGTCCGAGACGTCGCTCCGGTGGCACGTCCATGTCGACGCACAGCGCTTCCCACACCGCACGCGGCGCCTCGCCATCGGCGAGGGCCTGCACGACGGTGCGGTTGCCGAGCGCACCCAGCACGTGGTCACGGGCGAGCGACCCGGCATACGCCGCGCCGAACTCGTCGTCCATCAAGGTCCAGAAGTGGCTGATCCGCACACTGCAGTGTGCCACCCGGAGCACCGGAACCGTTCCGCGCGAATCCGTCGTCGGAGCGTTATCGCAACCGGCCGCGGACGTCCGGCGCTGCCGGTATCGTCCTCTCGTCCCGCGCGCAACCGCAGGACGCACCGAACTCTTCAGGGGAGCACACCATGACCGAGCCCACCGAGCCCACCGAGCCCACGCACGGGGCGAGCCAGCCCTACACCTACCCGACGCCCGCCGGAGCGGCCGAGACCGTTCCCGGCGAGGTCACCCTCTCCGACGACCCGCAGCCGCCGACGTCCGGGGGCCGCAAGCGCACGGGTCTGCTCGTCGGTGGCGTCGTCACCGCCCTCGTCCTCGGTGGCGCCGGCGCCTTCGCCTTCCAGACGCTGAGCGGCGGCGGTTCGCAGCCCGCTGACGTGCTGCCCGGCGACGCCTACGCCTACGTCCGTCTCGACATCGACCCGTCCGCCGGCCAGAAGATCGCCGCCGTGCGCTTCCTGGGCAAGCTGCCCCAGGTCAAGGACACGCTCGGTGCCGACGACCCCCGCAAGCAGCTGTGGCAGCTCGCCTCGAAGGACGCGAGCAACGACTGCGTCGCCAAGTTCAGCTACGACACGGACATCGCGCCCTGGCTCGGTGACCGGGTCGGCGCCGCGATCCGTCCCGGTGGCACCGCGGACGCGCCCAACGTCGCCATCGCGATCCAGGTCAAGGACGAGTCCGCGGCCAAGGACACCCTGACCAAGCTGTTCGCCTGCGACAAGGGCGGGTCCGACACCGAGCTGCGGATGAAGGACGGCTACGCCATCGTCACGCCGCCCGGCGTGGGCGACGCCACCCTCGCGGCTGCCGCCAAGGGCACGCTCGCGCAGAACGCCGACTTCACCGCCGACATGGCGGCCCTCGGCGAGCAGGGCATCCTGTCGGCCTGGTTCGACATGGGCACGGGGCTGAAGGAGATCCAGAAGTTCAGCGGCACGACCGGCATGGACGCGACGGCCCTGGCCTCGGCCAAGGGACGCTTCGCGACGGCGGTGCGCTTCGACGCCGACTACGTCGAGATGGCCGGCGTCGTGCGCGGCGCCGACGCGACGAAGTCCGTCAAGGGCGACGGCAGCGAGGTGGCCTCGCTGCCGGCCAACACGATGGCTGCCTTCAACGTCTCCGGCGCCGACCAGATGCTCGACTCGGCGTGGCCCCAGCTGAAGAAGCAGATCGAGAGCCTCGCCGCCGCCGACGGTGAGTCCGACCCGATCGGCATGGTCGAGCAGCAGCTCGGCATCAAGCTGCCCGACGACCTCAAGGTGCTGCTCGGCCGCTCCTTCACCCTGGCCATGCCCGAGCAGGACCTCAAGAGCGACGTTCCGGTCCTCGGGGCCAAGGTCGTCTCGAGCGACGCCAAGCGCGCCGACGAGCTCGTCGGCCGACTCATGGAGTCGGTCGGCGTCGGCGGCGACGTGCTGACCCACAAGGTCGAGGGCGACAAGGTCTTCGTGGCGACGACGCCCGACTACGCCGACGACCTCAAGTCGGGCGGCAAGCTCGGCGACAGCGACACCTTCAAGGTCGCGGTCGGTGACGTCAGCAACGCGACGGCGACGCTCTTCGTCGACCTCGACAAGGTCGACGCCATCGTCAAGGGCGACGTCCACGGCGAGGCCAAGTCCTTCCTCGAGTCGCTGCGTGCCGTGGGCTTCACCGCCACCAACACCGGCAACGGTGAAGGCTCGTTCACGTTGCGCGTCCTGGGCGACTGACACCACCTGCAACGCGCGAAGGGCCCCGCTCCGGCGGGGCCCTTCGTGCGTGCGGTGTGCGGTGGGTCAGTCGTGGTGGACGAACCCGCTGATCCCGAGACCGCCGGTCATCGGCACACGGATCTGGTTGCCCGAGTAGGCGATTCCACCCACGACGGGTGACGTGACCGACCACCATGCGGCGTCGAGGTCACTCACCTCGGTCGTCGGTTCGGCAGCCACGAGCGCTGCCGCGGCCCCGACCCCGACGTGGCTCTCCATCATCGAGCCCACGATGGTGCGCAGGCCGACGTCGTGGGCGCGGCGCAGCATGTCGCGGCCCACGGTGAGCGATCCGCACTTGGCGAGCTTGACGTTGACGAGGTCCGCCGCGCCGAGCCGGATGATCCGTTCGAGGTCGTAGGGCACGTAGCACGACTCGTCGGCCATGACCGGCAGCCCGACCCGCTCCCGCACCCAGGCCAGGCCCTCGACGTCGTCGGCCACGACCGGCTGCTCGACGAACTCGACCCCGAGGTCGGCGACCTCGAGTGCGCGGATGACCTGGACGGCCTCCTCGCGCGTCCACCCCTGGTTGGCGTCGAGCCGGATGCCGACGTCGGGTCCGACGGCGTCGCGCACCGCCGCGACGCGCTGCACATCGGTGCTCGCGTCGGTGCCCACCTTCATCTTCAGGGTGCGGAAGCCGTCGGAGACGCGCGCGCGCGCCGTGTCGGCGAGGGCGTCAGCCGCACCTGCCGACAGGGTGACGTCGGTCGTCAGCACCTCGCGTATGCCGTCGGGCCGGGTCGCGAGCAGCGCCGCCACCGACGTGCCCTCCGCCTGGGCGACGAGGTCGTGCAGGGCCGCGTCGACCGCGGCCTTGGCACCGAAGTTGCGGGCGACGGACCTCTGGACGACGGCAGCGGCAGCGGCGAGGTCGCTGCGGTCGTCGAGCCGGTGGCCCGTGACGGCAGGCGCGAGCATCTGCTCGATGCACGCCGTGGCGCTCGCGAGCGACTCCCCCGTCACCTGCCACACCTGGGGCGCCTCGCCCCAACCCGTGCGGCCGTCGCTGTCGGTGATCGTCGCGACGACGGTGTCGGTGGTCTCGGTGCGGCGCAGGGCCGTGACGAACGGGGTGTGGAGCCGCACGGACGAGGTCGTCGTCGTGACCCGCGCGACGGTCGTCATGCGTGCTCCCCCTCGGACCCCGGCTGCGCCGCGAGGTCGGTCACGGACTCGGTCACGGACTCGGTCACGGGCTCGGTCGGGTCGTCGGTCGGGTCGTCGGTCGGGTCGTCGGTCGGGTGCTCGGCACGCCAGACGTCCCGGGCGATGCCGGCAACGAAGACGGCGGCCTCCGTCTCGTCGAGGTCGATCGTCGTGCAGACGGCGATGACGAACGGCTCCTCGCCCACCGGCCGCACGAGCGCGACGTCGTGGGAGACGCCCGGGATCCAGCCAGACTTGCTCGCAGTCGGGGTGCCCGGCGGCAGGCCCGCCGGCACCTGGTCGACGTGCTCCTGCCGGGCCAGCATCGCCTCGACGGGCGCCAGCACCTCGTCGCCACCGAGCGCGGGCTCGCGGCGCCCGACCGCGGCCATGACGAGCCCGAGGTCGGCGGCGGTCACGGTGTTGGTGATGCCGGCTCGACGGGCCACGGCGTCCTCGATGCCGCGCCCGACCACGGTGGCCGGCGAGCAGCCGACGATGCGCAGCACCTCGGCGACCTCGTCGAGACCGACGACGTCGACGAGCAGGTTGGTCGCGATGTTGCTCGAGTGGGTGATGGCCTGCTCCGCCAGCTCTCCCAGCGTGCGGGTGCCGCCGAGCGCCGCCCAGGTCTGCGGGTCCTGGTCCTCGGCCTCGTCGAGGTCGAACGGGGAGCCGTCGAGCACCGAGGCGAAGGTGCCGGTCACTGCGACCGGCGCGTCGAGGTCAAGCTCGCCGCGCACGACGCGGCGGAAGGCCGCGATGACGAGCGGGAGCTTCATCGTGGACGCGGCGTAGTGCGGCGCGAACGCGTCGTGCTCGTAGCGGGGCCGGCCGTCGAGGTCTCCCAGCCACACCGACACCGTCGCGTCAGGATCCGAGGGGCGCGTGGGGTTCGTGGCTTCCGAGGGGTCCGAGGCCGAGACGGCCCGGTCCAGTCGTGAGTCGAGGTCCGAGAAGGGGCTGGGCACCCCAGCACGGTAGACGATCAGGCAGCGGAGGCGGACACCACGTCGCCCGACGGGACGGGCAGCGAGACGGTCGGGGCGAGGCCCTCGCTCTCGGCCATCCGGTTGGACACGTCGATGAGGACCTGCGACAACGGCAGGGCCAGCGCCCCGCAGATCGAGGCGAGCAGCTCGGACGAGGCTTCCTTCTCGCCGCGCTCGACCTCGCTGAGGTAGCCGAGGGAGACGGAGGCCGTCGCGGAGACCTCACGGAGGGTGCGGCCCTGGGCGCGTCGGCGCTCACGGAGGACGTCGCCGAGCTCGCGCCGCAGCAGTGTCGTCATGTCGTCCTCCTTCAGGTCGCTGGTGTCGTGCGTTCGGGTGCCGTGCCGTCGTCGGGGTGACCCGACAGCCCTACCGTACCCCGAGGCCCCCACGGCGGCGCAGGTGTTTGGCGCGTGGCGCCCGTCTCCTCCACCGCGAGCCGGAGCACCGCGTCGACGGTGGCCGACCGGATCTGGGCCCTGGTCCCGTTCAACTCCAGGGCACGCGTCACTGTTCCCGACGGGCCGGAGACTGCCACGTGGACGGTGCCCGCGGGCTTGCCCTCCGACGGTCCCGGGCCGGCCACACCGGTCGTCGCGAGGCCCCACGTGGAGCCGAGCCGACGGCGTACGCCCTCGGCCATGAGGGCGGCCACCTCGGGGTCGACGGTGCCCACCCGTGCGATGAGCTCGGCAGGCACGTCGAGCAGCGCCGTCTTCACCGCGGCGGCATACGCGACGACCCCACCGAGCAGCACCACGGACGCGCCGGGGGTGTCGGCCACGGTGGCGGCGACGAGCCCCGCGGTCAGCGACTCGGCACAGGCCACGGTCTCGCGCGCCTCGGTCAGCCGGGCCACGAGACGTGCCCCCGGCGCCTCGGACACGTCGTCCACGTCAGTCCCGTTTCGCCGTCCGGGGTGGCGCCGGGTCGCCGGTGGAGCCGTCCGGCGTCTCGGACCTCGCCTCCCGGGCGGCGGCGCGGGCGGCCCGCCGAGCCAGCGTGCGCTCACTCGTCTCGCGCAGCCGTGCCGCCTTGAAGACGTAGTCGATGCCGCTGACCACGGTCATGACGAGCGCCGCGCCGAGCACGACGTAGGCCACGAGCAACCACGCGCTACCGAACGGGAGCACCCAGAGCGGGAAGGTCAGGGCCCCGAGCGACAGCGTCTGGAGCATCGTCTTGAGCTTGCCGCCACGGCCGGCCGGCATGACGCCGTGCCGGATGACGACGAAGCGCAGCACGGTGATGCCGATCTCGCGGACGAGGATGACGACGGTCACCCACCACCAGACGACCCCGAGCAGCGACAGCCCGATGAAGGCCGTGCCGGTCAGCGCCTTGTCGGCGATCGGGTCGGCGACCTTGCCGAAGTTGGTGATCTCCCCGCGTCGCCGGGCGATCTTGCCGTCGACGCCGTCGGTGACGGCGGCGAGCGCGAAGACCACCCAGGCCCAGAAGCGCCACCACGGCTCGTTGCCGCCGTCCTGGAAGAGCAGCACGGCGTAGACCGGGACGAGCAGGAAGCGCAGGACCGTCAGGGCGTTGGGCAGGTTCCAGTCGGTGGGTCGGGGCGCCGGCCCCTCCCCCCGGTGGAAGGTCTGTGGCGTCATCGCGGCTCCGCGACGAGGTCGATCCCCTCGGTGCCGACGACGACAGCCGGCACGAGGTCGCCGACCTGAGGGGCCGGGGCACCCTCGGGGACGTGCACGATGGTGACGCCGTCGACGTCGGGGCCCTGGAAGTCGGCGCGCCCGACGACGGTGCCCTCCTCGTCGTCGATCTCCTCGACGAGGACGAGGACCCGCTCGCCGACGCGCTCCTCGGCCCGCTGGGCGTTGAGCTCCTCGACGAGGCGGGTGAAGCGGTCGAGACGCTCGGCGACGACCTCGGGAGCCAGCTTGCCGACATACCCCTCGGCCTCGGTGCCGTCCTCGTCGGAGTAGCCGAAGACGCCGACGACGTCGAGACGGGCCTCCGTGAGGAAGGCCTCGAGCTCGTCGAGGTCGGCCTCGGTCTCGCCCGGGAAGCCGACGATGACGTTGCAGCGGATGCCGGCCTCGGGAGCGTCGGCACGCACCCGTCCGAGGAGCTCGAGGAAGGCCTCGCGCGAGCCGAACCGGCGCATCGAGCGCAGGAGCGGCTCGGACGCGTGCTGGAACGAGATGTCGTAGTAGGGCACGACGCCGGGGGTGTCGGCCATGGCGCGCAGCAGGCCGGGGCGGATCTCGGCCGGCTGGAGGTAGGAGACGCGGACGCGCTCGATGCCCTCGATCGCGGTCAGCTCGGGCAGCAGCTTCTCGAGCAGGGCGAGGTCGCCGAGGTCCTTGCCGTAGCTCGTGGAGTTCTCGGAGACGAGGAAGAGCTCCTTGACGCCCTGCTCGGCGAGCCAGCGGCCCTCGGCGACGATGTCGGCGGGACGGCGCGACAGGAACGCGCCACGGAACATCGGGATGGCGCAGAACGAGCACCGACGGTCACAGCCCGAGGCGATCTTGAGCGGCGCCCACGGACGGCCGTCGAGGCGGGCGCGGATGACCCGGGGACCGGAGGCGGGGGTCGGCACGTCGTCGTCGGCGAGGTCGGGGCGGGGGTCACCGTGGCCCGGCAGCGCGACGGACGCGGAGCCCTGCTGGCGCTCGACCGGGGTCAGCGGGAGCAGCGTGCGACGGTCGCCCGGCGTGTGGCTCTCGACGTGGCCGCCCGCGAGGATCGTCTGCAGGTGCGTGCTCATGTCGCGGTAGGAGTCGAAGCCGAGCACGGCGTCGGCCTCGGGCAGCTGGTCGGCGAGCTCCTTGCCGTAGCGCTCGGCGAGGCAGCCGACGGCGACGACCTTCTGCGTGCGGCTGCCCTCGCCCTTGAGGTCGGAGGCCTCGAGCAGCGCGTCGATGGAGTCCTTCTTGGCCTGCTCGACGAAGCCGCACGTGTTGACGACGGCGACATCGGCCTCGGACGCGTCGTCGACGAGACGCCATCCCTCCGCGAGCAGCCGACCGGCCAGCTCCTCGGAGTCGACCTCGTTGCGCGTGCACCCGAGGGTGACGAGTGCGACGCTCTTGTCGGCGCTCGGGTGGGGAGGGGTCATGCGTCCACTCTAGATGCCGGGGTGTTCAATGGCCGACATGCTCGGAACCGCCCCCCACGGCCACGACGACCTGCTCACGAGGGCACGCGACCTGCTGCGGGCGCACCCCCTCGTCGACGGCCACAACGACCTCCCCTGGGAGGCGCGCGAGCAGACCGGCTACGACTTCGAGGCCCTCGACATCTCCGGCCGCCTCACGACGACGCAGACCGACCTGCCCCGCCTCACCGAGGGCGGGGTCGGCGCGCAGTTCTGGTCGGTCTTCGTGCCGAGCACCCTCCAGGGCGACTCGGCCGTCACGGCGACGCTCGAGCAGGTCGACGGCGTGCACCGGATGATCGGGTCGTATGCCGACCGGCTGGCGCTCGCCCGCACCGCGGACGAGGTGGAGGCTGCCACCGCGACGGGCCGCGTCGCGTCGCTCCTCGGCGCCGAGGGCGGACACTCCATCGGCTGCTCGCTCGGGACCCTGCGGATGCTCCACGTCCTCGGCGTGCGCTACCTGACGCTGACGCACAACGACAACACGCCGTGGGCCGACTCGGCCACCGACGTGCCCGTCGTCGGCGGCCTCAGCGAGTTCGGCCGCGAGGTCGTGCGCGAGATGAACCGCCTCGGGATGATGGTCGACCTCAGCCACGTCGCCGCGACGACGATGCGGGACGCGCTCGAGACCACCGACGCACCGGTCATCTTCAGCCACTCCTCGGCGCTGGCCCTGTGCAACACCCCCCGCAACGTGCCTGACGACGTGCTCGGCGCGCTGCCCGCCAACGGCGGCGTGTGCATGGTGACCTTCGTCCCCGAGTTCGTCTCGCCCGCGACCGCCGCCTGGCGCGTCGAGGCCGCCGCCGCCGCGGCGGAGGTCGGCGTGGAGGCCCGCGACTGGGAGGCGTTCGGCCGGTTCACCGCCGGGTGGCAGCGTGAGCACCCCAAGCCCGACGCGACGGTCGAGCAGGTCGTCGCCCACCTCGAGCACGTCCGCGAGGTTGCCGGCATCGACCACATCGGCATCGGCGGAGACTACGACGGCACCGACACCTTCCCGGTCGGGCTCGAGGACGTCAGCGGCTACCCGCGGCTCGTCGCGGCCCTGCTCGCACGGTCGTGGTCCGAGGCCGAGGTCGCGCAGCTCGTCCGCGGCAACACGCTGCGCGTCATGCGCGACGTCGAGGCCGTGGCCCGCGACCTCCAGACGACCCGCACCCCGAGCCTCAGGACGTTCGCCGAGCTCGACGGCACCCGCTGAGCAGCTGAGCGCGACCCGGGCACACGGCATACGCCCTCGGTGGGCGCAGCCCGCTACTGACGGAATCGGGCGATGGTGAGCCCGACGAGGCGGGCGACGACGAGCGCGACGTAGAGCATGCCGGCGATCTGCTGGAGCAGCACGAACGACCGCGCGTGCGGGGTCACCGCGTAGATGTCGGAGAGGCCGGTCGAGGTCATCGTCGTGATCGAGAGGTAGAGCAGCTCGTACCAGGTGCGCACCCCCGGCAGGGTCTCGCCGTAGATGGTGAACGAGTTCGGCCAGATGAACTGCACGGCGACGTAGAGGTAGGCGAAGCCCCAGGCGACGACGGTGAACGTCGCGCCCGTGGCGTAGAGCTCGTCACGGGTCACCCAGTTGTCGGCGAACATGTACCGCAGCAGGCCGTAGCCCGTGTAGAAGTAGAAGAGCGCGTGCAGCAGAGCGCTCCAGAAGGCGATCGGGCTGTTGTCGGGCCACACGGCCTCGGCCACGGTGAGCAGGACCACCGGCCCGCCCAGCACGACGGCGACCCACGTCAGCGCCGGGGTCGCCCGCACCGCGCGCACGGCGAGGAAGAGCACGAGCAGGCCGATGAGGCCGAAGACCGCGCGTCCCGCCTCGCGGTAGTCACCGAGGGTCGCGGTCTCGACGAAGGGGTAGGCCAACAGCGCACCCAGCTGGACGAAGAGGAGCAGGGCGCACGGCAGCTCGTTGACCTTGCGCCGCAGCTGGTCGAGCCGTGAAGGCGGCCCGGCGCGACGGGGCGATGACGGCCAGAGCTCCAGCGACGCACTCACGACTCGGACTCTAGTGGCGGGCCCGTCAAGAACGCGTCAAGAGCCGTCAGCGCGCGGTCAACGGCTGCAGGGCGCCCGGCGGGCGACCCTAGGAAGGAGTCATGTTCACCTCCATCCTCCTGCTCGTGGTCGGCGTCGCCGTGCTGGTGTACCTCGTCCACGTCCTGCTCCACGCGGACCGGTTCTGATGAGCGACACCGTCAGCGGGCTGCTCACGATCGCCGTCCTCGTCGCCGCGCTCGCCGCCGTCCACGTGCCACTCGGGTCGTGGATGGCACGCGTCTTCACCGACACCCGGGACTGGCGCGTGGAGCGCCTCGTCTACCGCCTTTGCCGCGTCGACCCCGCGTCCGAGCAGCGCTGGAGCACGTATGCCGTCGCCGTCCTCGGCTTCTCCGTCGTCGGCGTCGTCCTGCTCTTCGCGCTCATCGCCCTGCAGGGCGTCCTGCCGTTCGCCCGCGGTGCGTCGATGAACCTCGACACCGCTCTCAACACGGCCGTCTCGTTCGTGACGAACACCAACTGGCAGTCGTATGCCGGGGAGTCGGGCACGTCGCCGCTCGTCCAGACGCTCGGGCTGACCGTCCAGAACTTCGTCTCGCCGGCGGTGGGGCTGGCGGTGGCCGTGGCGCTCGTGCGCGGCCTCGCCCGTTCGAGCGGGGCCGAGATCGGCAACTTCTGGGTCGACCTCGTGCGTGGGTCGCTGCGTGTCCTGCTGCCCCTCGCCGTCGTCGGGGCCGTCGTCCTGCTGCTCGGTGGCGTCATCCAGAACCTCACGGCGCCGACGGAGGTCACGACGCTCTCTGGCGGGTCGCAGGTCGTCCAGGGCGGCCTCGTCGCGTCGCAGGAGGCGATCAAGGAGCTCGGCACGAACGGCGGCGGCTACTTCAACGCCAACTCCGCCCACCCCTTCGAGAACCCGAACGCCATCACGAACCTCGTCGAGATCTTCCTGCTGCTCGTCATCCCGTTCTCCCTGCCGCGGACCTACGGCATCCTCGTCGGCGACCGGCGGCAGGGCTGGGCAGTGCTCGGCTTCATGGCCACGCTCTGGGGCCTCATGGTCGCGGCCGTGACGTGGGCCGAGGTGAGCGCGGCGAGCGGCCCGCTCGGCGGACTCGAGGGCAAGGAGGTGCGTTTCGGCGTCTGGCCGTCCGCCCTCTTCGCGGCGAGCACCACCGGCACCTCGACCGGCGCCGTCAACTCGATGCACGAGAGCTACAGCCCCCTCGGTGGAGGCGGTGCGCTCGTCCACATGCTCCTCGGCGAGGTCTCCCCCGGCGGTGTCGGGTCGGGACTCTACGGCGCCTTGCTCCTCGCGATGCTGACCGTGTTCATCTCCGGGCTCATGGTCGGGCGCACGCCCGAGCTGCTCGGCAAGCAGATCGGTCGGCGCGAGATCACGCTGGTCGCGCTGGCCCTGCTCGTCATGCCGGCCCTCGTGCTCGTCTTCACGGGGATCGGCATGGTGGCGCCCCTGGTGTCGTCGCAGATGCTCGCGAGCGGCCCGCACGGGCTCACTGAGGTGATGTACGCCTACGCCTCGGCCGCCAACAACAACGGCAGCGCGTTCGCCGGCTTCTCGGCCGACACGCCGTACACGAACCTCACCCTCGCCCTGTGCATGTTCCTCGGCCGCTTCGTGCCGATCGTCCTCGTGCTGGCCCTTGCCGGTTCCCTGGTGGCGCAACGACGTCGGCCAGCCAACGCTGGCACCCTTCCCACCCACACACCCACGTTCGCGGGCCTCTTCGTCGGGGTGGCGATCATCGTCACCGGACTCACGTTCTTCCCTGCCCTGGCCCTCGGTCCCCTCGCGGAGGCACTGTCATGACCCCGTCCCCGACGACGACCCCGTCGTCCCCCGACACCACCGACCCGCGCGGCCCCGGCGCCCACGGCGGCTCGGCCCACCGGCGCGGCGGCTCCGGCAGCGAGATGCCTCTCATCAGGGCGGGGAAGGCCCCGCTGTCGCTCGGCACGCTCGCGCGCCAGCTGGTCGCGACCTTCCCCGAGGCCGTGCGCAAGCTCGACCCGCGTCACGTGTGGCACAGTCCCGTCGTCTTCGTCGTGTGGATCGGCTCGCTCCTGACCACCGTCGTCGCCATCGTCGACCCCTCGTGGTTCGCGTGGAGCATCACCCTGTGGCTGTGGGCCACCGTCCTCTTCGCCAACATGGCCGAGGCCGTCGCCGAGGGCCGCGGCAAGGCGCAGGCGGCCACGCTGCGCGCCACCCGGACCACGACGACGGCGCAGCGCCGGAGCGCCGACGGCTCCGTCGAGACCGTGGCTGCCTCCGACCTCACGATCGGCGACGTCGTCGTCGTGCGTCCCGGCCAGGTCATCCCCGGTGACGGGGACGTCGTCGAGGGCATGGCCACCGTGGACGAGTCGGCGATCACCGGCGAGTCCGCTCCCGTCATCCGTGAGTCCGGTGGTGACCGGTGCGCCGTCACGGGCGGCACGACAGTGCTCTCCGACGGCATCACGGTGCGCATCACGACCAAGCCCGGTGAGACCTTCATCGACCGGATGATCGCCCTCGTCGAGGGCGCGGCACGGCAGAAGACGCCCAACGAGATCGCGCTGACCATCCTGCTCACCACGCTGACGATCATCTTCGTCCTCGCCGTCATGGCGATCCAGCCGCTCGCCGTCTACTCCGGCCAGGAGCAGTCTGTCGTCGTGCTCGTGGCCCTGCTCGTCTGCCTCATCCCCACGACGATCGGGGCGCTGCTCTCCGCGATCGGCATCGCCGGCATGGACCGGCTCGTGCAGCACAACGTCCTCGCGATGTCGGGCCGTGCCGTCGAGGCAGCGGGCGACGTGTCGACGCTGCTGCTCGACAAGACCGGCACCATCACGTTCGGCAACCGCCGTGCAACCGAGCTGCTCGCGGCCCCCGGCCTTCCGGACGTGGAGGTCACCGAGGCGGCATACCTCTCCTCACTGGCCGACGAGACGCCCGAGGGGCGCTCGATCGTCGAGCTGTCCGCGCGGGGCCTCGCCGACGAGACGCGTACGCGCTTCGACGGAGTCCGGCGCGAGGGTGCCACGTTCGTGGAGTTCACCGCGCAGACCCGCATGTCGGGGATCGACCTGCCCGACGGCACGGCCGTGCGCAAGGGCGCGTCCGATGCCGTGTGCCGCTGGGCTTCCGACCACGGAGGTGGCGTTCCGTCCGGGGTGCTCACCGAGGTCGCCGGGATCGCCAGCTCCGGAGGGACCCCTCTGGTCGTCGCGTCGAAGCAGCCGGGCGGGCCGGCCCGGGTGCTCGGCGTCATCCACCTCAAGGACGTCGTCAAGCCCGGCATGAAGGAGCGCTTCGCCCAGCTGCGCGCGATGGGCATCCGCACCGTCATGATCACGGGCGACAACCCGCTCACGGCGAAGTCCATCGCGGAGGAGGCCGGGGTCGACGACTTCCTCGCCGAGGCCACACCCGAGGACAAGATGGCCCTGATCCGGAAGGAGCAGCAGGGCGGCCGTCTCGTGGCGATGACCGGCGACGGCACGAACGACGCCCCCGCTCTGGCCCAGTCGGACGTCGGCGTGGCGATGAACACCGGAACCTCGGCGGCCAAGGAGGCGGCCAACATGGTCGACCTCGACTCCGACCCGACGAAGCTCATCGACATCGTCTCCATCGGCAAGCAGCTGCTCATCACCCGCGGGGCGTTGACGACCTTCTCGATCGCCAACGACATCGCGAAGTACTTCGCGATCATCCCGGCGATGTTCGTCGTGCTCTTCCCGGGCCTCGAGGCCCTCAACATCATGGGCCTCTCGACCCCGAAGTCGGCAATGCTCTCGGCCGTGATCTTCAACGCCCTCGTCATCGTCGCGCTGATCCCCTTGTCGCTGAGGGGGGTTCGCTACCGGCCCTCCGGAAGCACTGCCCTGCTGCGGCGCAACATCCTCATCTACGGAGTCGGCGGCGTCATCGCCCCGTTCATCGGCATCAAGCTGATCGACCTCGTCGTGAGCCACCTCCCCGGAATGATGTGAGACACGTGGACAACGTCATCAAGCAGTCCCTCGCGGGCCTTCGGGCCATGCTCGTCCTCACCGTGCTGTTCGGCGTGCTCTACCCCGCCGCAGTGTGGGGCGTCGGCCAGGTTGCCGGACGCGACCAGGCGGCCGGCTCGCTCGTCTCGTCCGGAACCAGGGTCGTCGGCTCGAGCCTCATCGGCCAGCAGTGGCAGGGCGACGAGTGGTTCCACGGTCGCCCCTCGGCCAGCGACTACGCCGGCGACACGAGCGGTGGAACCAACCTCGGGCCCGGTGCTGACCTCGAGGCCGAGGTCGCCAAGCGCGTGGGGGCAGCGGGTCTCGACCCTTCGACCGCTCCCGCCGACGCGCTCACCGCATCGGGCAGCGGGCTGGACCCCCACATCACGCCGGCGTATGCCGTCGCCCAGGTCGAGCGCGTCGCCGCAGCCCGCGGTCTCGACGTCACCCGGGTCCGGGCCCTCGTCGAGGAGCATTCACAGGACCGCATCGCCGGCTTCCTGGGCCAGCCGCGGGTCGACGTCCTCGAGCTCAACCTCGCCCTTGCGCGTCTCTCGGCGCCGAGCGCCGGGTGACCTGAGAGGATCAGCGCATGGGTCGAGGGTCGCTTCGGATCTACCTCGGGGCCGCGCCCGGAGTCGGCAAGACGGTCGCGATGCTCGACGAGGCGCACCGGCGCCTCTCGCGGGGCACGGACGTCGTCGTCGGCTACGTCGAGACGCACGGGCGGTCCCACACGGCGGCCATGCTCGAGGGCCTCGAGGTCCTCCCTCGTCGCACGGTCGAGTACCGCGGCAACCGGCTCACCGAGCTCGACGTCGCCGCGGTCCTCGCCCGACACCCTCACGTGGTCCTCGTCGACGAGCTCGCCCACACCAACGTCCCCGGCTCGGGCGCCCCGTCGGGCGGCGGGGCCGGGGACGCGTCGCGTGGCGGGCACGAGAAGCGCTGGCAGGACGTCGAGGAGATCCTCGAGGCCGGCATCGACGTCATCTCGACCGTCAACATCCAGCACCTCGAGTCGCTCAACGACGTCGTCGAGTCGATCACGGGCATCCGACAGCAGGAGACCGTCCCCGACGAGGTCGTGCGCCGGGCCGACCAGGTGGAGCTCGTGGACATGTCACCCGAGGCGCTGCGCCGTCGGATGGCGCACGGAAACATCTACGGACCCGACAAGGTCGATGCCGCCCTCGCCAACTACTTCCGGACGGGGAACCTCTCCGCGTTGCGCGAGATCGCGCTGCTGTGGCTCGCGGACCGGGTCGACGAGGCGCTCGAACGCTACCGGGCCGACCAGGGCATCAGCGAGCAGTGGCCGACTCGCGAGCGCGTCGTCGTGGCCCTGACCGGCGGCGCCGGCAGCGAGACGCTGCTCCGGCGAGGTGCCCGCATCGCCACCCGCGCGGCCGGCGGTGACCTCATCGCCTGTCACGTCCGGTCGTCCGAGGGCCTCACGTCGACCGACCCTGCCGTGCTGGTTCGGCTGCGGCAACTGGCTCGCGACCTCGGGGCGGAGTTCCAGGACGTCTCCGGCCAGGACGTCGCAGAGGCGATCCTCGACCACGCCCGCGGCGTCAACGCGACGCAGATCGTCGTCGGCGTCAGCCGGCGAGGCCGGTGGCAGCAGATCCTGCGTCCGAGCATCGCCTCCGAGGTGGCCGACGGCTCGGGCGACATCGACGTCCACCTGGTTCCTCACGAGGGGTCGAAGGTTGCCAGCCGTCGCCGGAACGCCACTGGCCTGCCCGCCCGCCGGGTCGTCGGCGGGATGCTGTTCGCCGTCGTCGCCCTCGTCGGGCTGACCGCCGTGCTCGTCGCCACCCGGGAGGGGCACACGCTCTCGCTCGACCTGCTCCTCTACCTCGCGCTGACCGTCGTGTGCGCCCTCGTGGGTGGCATCTGGCCGGCGCTCTTCTGCGCCGTCGTCGGCTCGCTCGTCGTCAACTGGTTCTTCACCGAGCCACGGGGCACGCTCACCATCAGTGACCCACCCAACGCCCTGGCTCTCGCCGTCTTCGTGCTCGTGGCCATGGCGGTCTCGTCGGTCGTCAACGTCGCAGCCCGGCGCACCGAGCAGGCGGTCTCGGCCGAGCGCGAGTCGTCGGCGCTCGCCGCGATGAGTCGCGACCTGCTCGCCGAGCCGCGACCCCTGCCGGCCCTGCTCGACCGTGCGCGCGACGACCTCGGCATGCGCGCTGCCGTGCTCACCGAGTCGCACCCGGACCAGCCATCGACCGTCGTCGCCTCGACCGACCCCCACCTGCCCGCGGGCACCGTGCTCCCGGCCGGCGCCGTGTGGGCTCTGGACATCACCGTCGACGACGGTGTCCACCTGCTGCTCGACGGACCGCCCGTGGCGGCAGAGGACCAGCGCGTCGTCAACGCGTACGCCACCCACGCCGCGATCCTGCACGGACGCGAGCAGCTCGTCCGGGCCGCGCGCGAGGCGGCCGGGCTCGCCCGCGACAACGCCGCGCGCACGACCCTGCTCGCCGCCGTCTCGCACGATCTGCGCACGCCCCTCGCGAGCATCAAGGCGGGGGTCTCCACGCTGCGCCAGTCCGGTCTCGACCTGACGGCCGACGACGAGGCAGAGCTGCTCGAGTCGATCGAGGAGAGCGCGGACCGCCTCGACGCCCTCATCGGCAACCTCCTCGACCTGTCCCGGCTCGAGACCGGTGCCGTGCGCGCGCACCACCACTCGATCGACCTGCTCGACGCCGTGGTGTCGACGGTGCGCACCACCTCCGCCCCCCAGCGCGTCGAGGTCGACCTCGAGCCGGACCTCCCCCTCGTGCGGACCGACCTGGGACTGCTCGACCGCGTGCTCGCCAACGTCGTCGAGAACGCCCTGAGGCACAGCGGCGACGCAGAGGTGCGCCTCACGGCAGGCCGGATCGGAGACACCGTGCAGCTGAGGGTCATCGACCGCGGACCGGGCGTGTCCGATGCCGACAAGGAGCGCATCTTCGCTGCGTTCCAGCGGGCCGGGGACGCCCCGCAGGGCGACGGCCTCGGCCTCGGCCTGGCCGTCGCCCGGGGACTGATGACCGTGCTGGGCGGCTCGCTCGTCCCGGAGGACACCCCCGGCGGTGGCCTCACGATGGTCGTCGAGCTGCCCCTCACCCCGACGGTCCCCTCGGTTCGAGGTGATGACGGCACCGACGTGGCTGACCGCATCACCTCGACCGAGCCGGCCGGGCCTGCCGAGCCTGCCGAGCCTGCCGAGCCTGCCGAGCCTGCCGAGCCTGCCGAGCCTGCCGAGCCTGCCGAGACGAAGGAGGACGCGTGACCCGAGTGCTCGTCGTCGACGACGACCCGCGGCTGCAGCGCACCCTGACGATCGCGCTGCGGGCCCACGGCAACGAGGTCGTCACGGCCGCCGACGGTCGCACCGCGGTTCAGTCGGTGCTCGAGGACGCACCCGACGTCGTCATCCTCGACCTCGGGCTGCCCGACCTCGACGGCACCGAGGTGCTCCGCCGCATCCGCGCCGCCTCGGTCGTCCCGGTCATCGTCCTGTCGGCACGTCACGAGTCCGACGACAAGATCGAGGCGCTCGACCTCGGTGCCGACGACTACGTCACGAAGCCCTTCGGCGTCGAGGAGCTCCTCGCTCGGGTGCGCGCGGCCGTGCGCCGCGGCGGCGACCTCGGCCGGCACCTCGGGCCGGTCGTGACCGACCACTTCGTCCTCGACTTCGCCGAGCGGAGGGCGACCGTCGAGGGCGAGGACGTCCGTCTCACGCCGACCGAGTGGCGGGTGCTCGAGGCGTTGTGCCGCGAGCCCGGTCACCTCGTCCAGCAGCAGGACCTGCTCCGAGCCGTCTGGGGCCCTTCGTACGGGCGCGAGTCGAACTACCTGCGCGTCTACGCCAACCAGCTGCGCCGCAAGCTCGAGCCCGACCCGACGAACCCGCGCCACCTCGTCACCGAGCCCGGTCTCGGCTACCGCTTCAACCCCTGAACCGCGGGGGCGGGCGGGACTCGCGGCTGTCGGGTGTCGGGCCCTCGGGGGTCAGTAGCGCTCTCGGCCGCCGCGGTCGGTGAGGTTCCAGGCGTCCTCGGACTCCTCGTCGTGCTCGTCGACCGTGCGCGTCATGTCGCCGGGCGTCCACCGCGCCATCGGGACCGCGGTGGTCTCGTCCTCGTGGGCACGCTGCTCACCGCGCTCGGCGACGAGCGAGGCCGTGCGCTGCGGCGCGACCTCCTCGTCGGGCTCCTCGGCGTAGCCGGCCGACGCTTCGGCAGGCTCCACGTCGACGGGCGGGGCGGCATACGGCTCGGCGGGCTCGATGATCTCGGCGAGGTCATCGGCGTCGACGGGCTCGTTGGGGTGCGGCACGTCCTCGCCGCGCAGCAGCGCGAGCGTCTGCTCGAGGTCGTCCGGGCGCACGAGCACGTCGCGGGCCTTGGAGCCCTCGCTCGGGCCGACGACGCCGCGCGACTCGAGCAGGTCCATGAGCCGTCCGGCCTTGGCGAAGCCGACGCGCAGCTTGCGCTGGAGCATCGACGTCGAGCCGAACTGGGTCGTGACGACGAGCTCGGTGGCCTGGAGCAGCACGTCGAGGTCGTCGCCGATGTCGTCGTCGATCTGCTTCTTGGGCGCCGCGACGGTGACGTTCTCGACGTAGTTGGGCTTGAGCTGGGTCGTGACGAACTTGACGACCTCGTGGATCTCGGACTCGTTGACCCACGCGCCCTGGACACGCATCGGCTTGCTCGCGCCCATCGGCAGGAAGAGCGCGTCACCCTGGCCGATGAGCTTCTCGGCGCCGGGCTGGTCGAGCACGACGCGGGAGTCCGCGAGCGAGGACGTCGCGAACGCCATGCGCGAGGGGACGTTGGCCTTGATGAGGCCCGTGACGACGTCGACCGACGGACGCTGCGTCGCGAGGACGAGGTGGATGCCGGCGGCACGGGCGAGCTGGGTGATGCGCACCACCGACTCCTCGACGTCGCGCGGGGCGACCATCATGAGGTCGGCGAGCTCGTCGACGACGACGAGGAGGTACGGGTAGGTCGTGATCTGGCGCTCCGAGCCCGGCAGCGGCTTGACCTTGCCGGCGCGGACCGCCTTGTTGAAGTCGTCGACGTGCTTGAAGCCGAACGCCGCGAGGTCGTCGTAGCGCTGGTCCATCTCCTTGACGACCCACGCGAGGGCCTCGGCGGCCTTCTTGGGGTTGGTGATGATCGGCGTGATGAGGTGCGGGATGCCTTCGTAGGCCGTCAGCTCGACGCGCTTCGGGTCGACGAGGATCATCCGGACCTCCTCGGGCGTCGAGCGCATGAGGATCGAGGTGATCATCGAGTTGACGAAGCTCGACTTGCCCGATCCGGTGGCGCCCGCGACGAGCAGGTGCGGCATCTTCGCGAGGTTGGCGATGACGTAGGCGCCCTCGACGTCCTTGCCGACACCCATGACCATCGGGTGCTCGTTGGTGCGGGCCGTGTTGCTGCGCAGCACGTCGCCGAGGGACACGTTCTCGCGGTCGAGGTTCGGGATCTCGATGCCGATGGCGGACTTGCCCGGGATGGGGCTGAGGATGCGCACGTCGGCCGAGGCGACGGCATACGCGATGTTCTTGGAGAGCGCGGTGACGCGCTCGACCTTGGTGCCCGAGCCGAGCTCGACCTCGTAGCGCGTGACCGTCGGGCCGCGGGTGAACCCCGTGACGGCGGCGTCGATGTCGAACTGGTCGAAGACGTTGGTCAGCGACTCGACGACGCGGTCGTTGGTCTCGCTGCGCGTCTTGTGCGGCGGCCCCGGCGTCAGCATCGCGTGGTCGGGCAGCTGGTAGGTGATGTCGCCGCCGAGACTGAGCTGCTCGACGCGAGCCGGCAGGTCGGACATGGGCGGGGGGATGAGCTCGGCCTTGGGTCCGACCTTGCTCGTGTCGGGCGCCACGAGGGTCTTCGGGTCGGTGGCGTCGATGACCTTCTCCCCGCCCTTCTCGCCGCCGGGACGGGGAGCCAGCAGCCCGGGAGGCGTCGGGCGCTTCTCGCCGGGTCGCAGCTGCGTGGTCGCCTCGTCCTCGAGGGCCTTCTGCGCGGCCTGGCGGAACGCCTCGTCGCCGTCGCGGTCGGCGAGGTCGACGGCCTTGCGGCGCGCGCGCTTCACCGCTGCGGCAGGGGCGTCGAGCGCCTCGTCGGGCTGCTCGTCGACGTGGTCGCGGTCGATGACGAGGGCGCGCAGCTGGCGCAGGCGGGTCGGGATCATGTTGACCGGCGTCGCCGTGATGACGAGCAGGCCGAAGAGACCGAGCAGGACGAGCAGGACGAGCGCCCCGTAGGTCGAGACGGCCGCCGCGAGCGGGCTCGAGGCGAGGAAGCCGAGGATGCCGCCGGCGGCACGCATGCCGTCGGCGCCGTCGGGCGGGTTGGGGATGCCGTCGGCAAGGTGCGACAGACCGCACGCGGCGAAGGTCAGGGCGATGGTGCCGACGACGACGCGGTTGGTCGCCGCGTCGTCCTGGGGAGCTCGAAGCATGCGCAGGCCGAGGGCGAGCAGCACGAGCGGGACGGCGTAGGCGACGCGGCCGAAGGTGCCGGCGAAGACGGCGTGCACCACCTGGCCGAAGGCGCCGGAGACGCCCCACCACTCACGCGCGGCGACGACCACGGCGAGCGCGATGAGCGCGAAGCCGATGCCGTCGCGGCGGTGCTCCGGCTCGAGGTCGGCGGCGCTGTGCCCGACGCGGCGCACCGCTCCCCCGGCCATGTGCGAGACGCCCATCCAGGTGTTGCGCATCGCGCCGAACGGGAAGGGGAGGCCTCCGCCCCGCGTCTTGGACGCGGCCTTGGCGGCGGGCTTGCGGGCCGCGGGCTTGCGCTGCGCGGGCCGGCCGCCCCGGGCTGCGGGAGGGCGTGACGAGGCGCTGCCCGCGGACCCCTTGGCGCGGGTGGCCGCGGCGGAGCTCGAGCGCTGGCTGGTGGACGGACGTGACGCCATGCTCGCACCGTACGTCAACGCACCGCTGAACTCACGCGTCACACGCGCAACAGGGCTGACCAGTCGGACGCGGCTGCCGTATGCCGTGGGCGCGCCCGCCACCGTCCCGCGAGGTCCCCGGCGGGGTCGGCGTCTCAGATCGCGACACCCGGGGACCGACCGGTGGACAGCCGGTGACCGACCCCTTTATCGTCGTGCGCAGGTCATGAGTGCCAGTGACAAGCCCCGGCTCGCTGGCCAGCAACCCTCCTCCGCGGTGGGGTGCTCCGGGTGACGACCAGGCCACCCTCGGTCTGAACGTGTGATCGAGGTCGGCAAGCGCGGACCTGCACCGGGTGGGTCCCATGACCCAGGAGCACTCCCATGTCGGTCCTTCCCTCGACGCACCCAGCGGCCTCCCTCTGTGGCGGCTCCCCCGCACCCGTCGTGCGCACCCGCGCCCTGCACGTCGTGCCCGAGGCGCGCACCCTGCCCACCGTCGTCGGCGCGGGACTGCGCGTGCCCACGCTCCACGGCGACACGGCATACGCCAACCTCGACCACGCGGCCTCGACGCCGGCGCTCGAGACGGTCCAGGCGGCCGTCGACCGCGCCCTCGAGACCTATTCCTCCGTGCACCGCGGCGCCGGGTTCGCCTCGCGGCTGACGAGCGCGTGGTACGAGCAGGCCCGCGCCGAGGTCGCCGCCTTCGTCGGCGCGCGTGAGGGCGACTCCGTCATCTTCACCCGGACGACGACCGACTCGTGGGCCCTGCTGAGCAAGGCGCTGCCTAGCCGCACGACGGTCTTCGTCTTCGGCACCGAGCACCACTCGACCCTGCTGCCCTGGGGCCGCTTCCGCACCGTGCGCCTCCCCGTCCCGCAGACCGTCGAGGACGCGCACGCCCTGCTCGAGGAGGCGCTGACCGACCACCCGTCGCGCCACCGCCTCGTCGTCGTCGCGGCCGCCTCGAACGTGACGGGAGAGGTCTGGCCGGTCGAGCGCTTCGCCACCCTGGCGCACGAGCACGGCGCCCGGATCGCCGTCGACGCGGCCCAGCTCTCGGCGCACCGCACCATCGACCTCGCCGCGTGGGACGCCGACTACGTCGCGTTCTCGGGGCACAAGACGTACGCCCCCTACGGCGCGGGCGTCCTCGCCGGGCGCTCCGACTGGCTCGACGCCGGCAACCCCTACCTGCTCGGTGGCGGCGCGACGCGCTCGGTGACCGAGGACGGCACCACATGGGCGACCGGGCCGGCGCGCCACGAGGGCGGCAGCCCCAACGTCATCGGAGCCATCGCCCTCGCCGCGGCCTGCTCGACGATCAGCCGGCACCGCGACGCCATCGAGGAGCACGAGACCCGCCTCCTCGAGCGGCTCCGCGCCGGACTCGACGACGTCGCGGGCGTCGAGGTCCTGTCGATCTTCGGTGACGACAGCGACCGGGTCGGCGTCGTCGCCTTCACCATCGACGGCTGGGACTCCTCGCTCGTGTCGCAGGTCCTCTCCGTCGAGCACGGCATCGGCGTGCGGGACGGCAAGTTCTGCGCCCACCTGCTCGTCGACGAGCTCCTCGAGGACCCGTGGGGCGAGCGTTCCGCCACCGCGGTCCGCGCCAGCATCGGCCTCGGCAGCACGCTCGAGGGCGTCGAGCGGCTCGTCGCCGCCGTCGCGCGGCTCGTCGAGCAGGGCACCGACGCGGAGTGGTCGCTCACGGAGACCGGATGGGCGCTCGAGGGCACCGACCCGCGCGACGTCGAGGTCGAGCGACCATGGTGACCGCGGGCGTACGCCGCTGAGCGGGTCCGTGCGCCGGCGCGGGCGCGCGATCGGTGCGCTCGAACGCTCAGGGTCGGGTCAGCGCGCCGGCAGGGCGTAGCTCGCCCAGACCGCGGCGTGGTCGGCGCGATTGAGAGCCACCTGCCCGGCCTCGACGACCGTGAGGCCGCGGCTCAGCAGGTGGTCGAGCTGGACGAAGGCCGGAAGCCGGTTGCCCGCGAAGGGCCAGGTGCGCACCCACCCCTGTCCGTCGGTGCGCTGCGCGTCGTCGAGGCCCGCGGCGAGGTCGCGGAAGCCGGGGTGGCCGAAGCCGGCGTTGAAGTCGCCGGCCATGACGAGGAGCTCGTCGCCGTCGAGACGCTGCTTCCACGACTGGAGCGCCCGCAGGCCCGCGCGCCACTCGACGGTGTCACCGCGCAAGGGCGCCGTGGGATGGGCGACCTTGAGACGCACCGTGCCGTTGGGCACGGTCACGTCGACCTCGGGCTGGACGCTTCGGGTGCCCTCGAGCGCCGGGTCGGTGCCGAGGCTGCGCACCGAGAGCGGGTAGCGCGACAGGACCATCGTCCCCGTGTAGGTGCTGGCCCGGGCGACGCCCTCCCGCTGGCTGAAGTAGTCGGCCGCCCCTTCGGCGTCGAGCCGCCGCAGGATCGCGGGCGTCGCCTCGGTGAGCACGAGGACGTCGACGGAGTGAAAGCGCACGGCGTCCATGAGCTGGCCGGCGTTGGCCGACCCGATCCAGACGTTGGCCGACATGACCGTGAGGTCGCGGTCGGCCTTCGGCGAGGAGGTGGCCCGGAAGGCCGGCGCCGCGACCGTCGCCGCCACGACGAGCGCGACGACGACGGGGACGAGCATCCACCACCGCCGTAGCACGAGCGTCGCCACGGCGAGCAGGCCCAGGCCGATGACGACGAAGGGCCCAGCCGTCTGGAGCACGACGACGACGTATGCCGTCGAGTCGTACCAGCGCAGCGCCCCGACGGCGACGAGCCCGAGCAGGACGACGCCGATGACGACGTCGACCCAGCGCCGGCGGGGACGACGCCCGGCCGGCTCCCGCGTCGACGACTCGGCGGGCTCCCCCGGACGACCGGAGGGCCCGTCGTGGCCGTCGTCGCTGTCGAGGTGCCCCCGGTCGGCCTCCTGCACCGTCACGTCAGGCCTGCAGCACGACCGGGATGATCATCGGCCGGCGGCGGATCTTGCCACCGACCCACGAGCCGACAGCGCGCCGGATGACCTGCTGGAGCTGCTGGTCGTCGCGGACACCCTTGGCGACGGCCTCCTCGATGGCCCGCTCGACCTTGGGGATGACCTGCTGGAAGATCTCGTCGTCCTCGACGAACCCGCGGGCCGTGATCTCCGGGCCGCTCGCGATCTTGCCGGTGGCCGCGTCGAGCACGACGACGCAGGTGATGAAACCCTCGTCGCGCAGGATCCGGCGGTCCTTGAGCAGCGCCTCGTCGGCGCCGCCCACGCTGCTGCCGTCGACGTAGACGTAGCCGCACTCGACGACACCGGTCACCTCGGCGACCCCGTTGACGAGGTCGACGACGACGCCGTCCTCGGCGAGCACGACGTTGTCCTCGTGGACGCCGGAGGCGATGGCGAGCTGGGCGTTGGCATACATGTGCCGCCACTCGCCGTGCACGGGAAGGACGTTGCGCGGCTTGACGATGTTGTAGCAGTAGAGCAGCTCGCCCGCGCTGGCGTGGCCCGAGACGTGCACCTTGGCATTGCCCTTGTGCACGACGTTGGCGCCGAGGCGCATGAGGCCGTTGATGATGCGGTAGACGGCGTTCTCGTTGCCGGGGATGAGGCTGCTCGCGAGCAGCACCGTGTCGCCGGGGCCGACGTCGATGCGGTGCTCGCGGTTCGCCATCCGCGAGAGGGCCGCCATCGGCTCGCCCTGGGAGCCGGTGCAGATGAGGACGAGCTCGTCGTCGCGCAGGCTGTCGATCTTCTTGATGTCGATGAGGATGCCGTCGGGCACGCGGAGGTAGCCGAGCTCGGCGGCGATGCCCATGTTGCGCACCATCGAGCGCCCGACCATGGCGACCTTGCGGCCGGCCTTCTCCGCGGCGTCGAGAACCTGCTGCACGCGGTGCACGTGGCTGCTGAAGCAGGCGACGATGACGCGGCGCTGGGCGTGGCGGAAGACCTTGTCGATGGCCGGAGCGATCTCGAGCTCGGGCGTCGTGAAGCCGGGGACGTCGGCGTTCGTCGAGTCGGTGAGGAAGAGGTCGACGCCCTCCTCGCCGAGACGGGCGAAGGCACGCAGGTCGGTGAGGCGACCGTCGAGCGGCAGCTGGTCCATCTTGAAGTCGCCGGTGTGCAGCAGCGTGCCGGCCTCGGTGCGCACGAAGACGGCGAGCGCGTCGGGGATCGAGTGGTTGACCGCGACGAACTCGAGGTCGAAGACGCCGAGCTTCTCGCGCTGGCCCTCCTTGACGGCCATGGAGTACGGACGGATCCGGTGCTCCTTGAGCTTGGCCTCGACGAGCGCCAGGGTCAGGGTCGAGCCGATGATCGGGATGTCGCCCTTGAGCTTGAGCAGGTAGGGCACGGCGCCGATGTGGTCCTCGTGGCCGTGGGTGAGGACGATGGCCTCGATGTCGTCGAGCCGGTCGGCGATGTAGGTGAAGTCCGGCAGGATGAGGTCGACTCCGGGGTGGTGGTCCTCGGGGAAGAGCACGCCGCAGTCGATGACGAGCAGCTTGCCCTTCGTCTCCAGCACGGCCATGTTGCGGCCGACCTCGCCGAGCCCTCCGAGCGCGACGACCCTCAGGCCGTTGTCGGGGAGGGCTGGCGGCGTGGTCAGCTCGGGGTGGGGGTGGCTCACAGGTGTCCTGTCATTCGGTGGTGCTGCCGGGCCGTCGGGGGCTCCGGTCAGAGGTCAGCGGGGCGGTCATCCGACCGCTGGGTGGGCCGCGGTGGCGGCGAGAGCGGCGAGAGCGGCCCGGACGAGGGCGGTCTGCTCCTCGTCGGCGGGCACGAGCGGCAGCCGCACGGCCGTCGACTCGATGATGCCCTGCTCGGCGAGGCCGGCCTTGGCCATGATGGCGCCCTGGGTGACGTTCATGACGGCGTTGACGATCGGGGTGAGGCGTCGGTGCACGGCTCGGGCGTCGTCCCAGCGCCCGTCGACGACGGCGTCGGCCATCTCCCGGTAGGCCGCCGGGGCCACCTGGGACGTGACGCCGACGAAGCCGACGGCCCCGTTGAGGAAGTGGCCGAGGTTCATGGCGTCGTCGCCGGAGTACCAGTCGAGGCCCGTAGCCTGCATCATCTCGCTCGCGAACCAGAGGTCACCGCGGGCGTCCTTCACGGCGGCGATGCGGTCGTGCTCGGCGATGCGCAGGTAGGTCTCGCGTGCGATGGCGATGCCCGAGCGGCCGGGGATGTCGTAGACCATGACGGGCAGGTCGCTCGCGTCGGCGAGGGCCGTGAAGTGGGCGACGAGGCCGGCCTGCGGGGGCTTGTTGTAGTACGGCGTCACGGCGAGCACCGCGTCGGCGCCGGCCTTCTGCGCGTGGCGCACCGCCTCGACGCTCTTGGCGGTGTCGTTGCTGCCGGCGCCCGCGATGACGACGCAGCGGTCGCCGACGGCCTCGATGACGGCGCGGAGCAGCTCGTCCTTCTCGTCGGACGAGGTGGTGGGCGACTCGCCGGTCGTGCCCGAGACGACGAGGCCGTCGTGACCGGCGTCGACGAGGTGGGCCGCGACCCGCTGCGCGGCGTCGAGGTCGATCGAGCCATCGGGCCGCATGGGCGTGACCATCGCCGAGAGAACACGTCCGAGGGCGGGTGCGTCAGCCATGAGGCCAAGGTTAGCGCCCGGGCCCTCGCTCACGACGCCACGCCCACGCCGGAGACCCGGGCCGGTTCGCCGCGGGCACGAAAGAGGCGAGGCACGACTCGCTCGGGGGTCCGAGTAGTGCCTCGCCACCTCCTATATCGGCGGGTTCGCCCGGGCGTTACAGCCCGATCCGGGCTTTCTTTCGAGTGGTCGCGTATGCCGTGTCAGCCGCGCCGCTCGTAGATGACCCAGGCGAAACCGGGCTGCTCGTCGCGGGCGGTCTCGGTCCAGAGGTCCGGGTCGATGGCTGGGAAGGTGACCGAGCCCTCCGGGGACTGGTCGACGTCCGTCACGAGGAGGCGGACGGCATACGCCATCGCCTGTCGGTAGATCTCTCCCCCGCCGACGACGAAGACCTGCTCGGCCTCGGCCACGAGCGCGAGCGCCTCGGGGAGGGAGTGCGCGACCTCGACGCCGGGAGCGCTCCAGTCGCGCTGGCGGGTGACGACGACGCTGCGCCGGCCGGGGAGCCCGCCCATCGAGTCGAACGTGCGGCGGCCCATGACCATCGGGTGGCCCATCGTCGTGCGCTTGAAGAACTTGAGGTCCTCGGACAGGTGCCACGGCATCGTCAGCCCGTCACCGATGACGCCGTTGCGTCCGACGGCGGCGATCATCGTCACGTTCGGCAGCGCGGTGGTCATGGCGCCAAGGCTCCCAGACTCGGGCCGCTCAGACGGCGATGGGGGCCCTGATGCCCGGATCGGCGACGTAGTCGACGAGCTCGAAGTCGTCGAGGTCGAAGTCGTCGATGTTCGTCTTGCCCGGCGTGATGCGCATCGTCGGGAGCGCGTGCGGTGTGCGGGTCAGCTGCAGGCGGGCCTGGTCGAGGTGGTTGAGGTAGAGGTGCGCGTCGCCGAGCGTGTGCACGAACTCCCCCGGCTCGAGGTCGGTCAGCTGGGCGACCATCTGCGTCAGCAGGGCGTAGCTCGCGATGTTGAACGGCACGCCGAGGAAGATGTCGGCGCTGCGCTGGTAGAGCTGGCACGAGAGGCGCCGGCGGCCGTCGGGTCCGGGCGGCGAGACGTAGAACTGGAACATCGTGTGGCACGGCGGCAGGGCCATGTCGTCGACGTCGGCGACGTTCCAGGCCGAGACGATGAGGCGGCGGCTGTCGGGGTTGGTGCGGATCTGCTCGATGACCTTGGCGATCTGGTCGACGCGTCGGCCGTCGGGCGTGGGCCACGATCGCCACTGGTAGCCGTAGATCGGGCCGAGGTCGCCTGTGGCGGGGTCGGCCCACTCGTCCCAGATCGAGATCCCGCGCTCCTGGAGCCAGCGCACGTTGGTGTCGCCGCGCAGGAACCACAGCAGCTCGCCGATGATCGAGCGCAGGTGCAGCTTCTTCGTCGTCACGGCCGGGAATCCGTCGGCGAGGTCGAAGCGCATCTGGTGGCCGAACACGCTGAGCGTGCCCGTGCCCGTCCGGTCGGACTTCGCCTGACCGTGGGTCAGGACGTGGTCGAGGAGATCGAGGTACTGCCGCACGATCCGCAGCCTAACCCCGCCCCCCGACCCCACCGCCGAATGCCGCCCCCGACGCACCGTCGTGTGTGCACGGATCGGTGTCAGGGCCACGATCCGTGCACACACCAGCCTCTCGAGAGGACTGCCTGTGCACGGCGGGAGCGGGGCGGCGCGATGAGTCGGCACCATGGTCGCGTGCTCGCCGACCGTGTCATCGAGGAGTCGCCCCGGCTCCGGGCCCAGGTGTCAGGTCAGGCCGGTCTCATCAGCCGTGGCCAGGCCTTGGCGGCGGGGATCGGTGGCGAGGCCATCCGGTGGGCCATCGCGTCCGGCCGTTGGACCACGTCGCACCCGGGGGTCTACCTCACCACCCCGGGCCGGGACGACTGGGAGGTCCGGGCCGTCGCCGCCCTGCTCTTCGTCGGGCGCCCCGCGGCCCTCTCCGGACCGAGCGCAGCACTGGCCTGGGGGCTGGAACGGCGCGAACCGGAGTCGGTCCACCTCATCGTCCCGGCCGGTCGTCGGGCGAGCACGCGCGACGGCATCGAGGTCATGCGGTCGAGACGCTTCGACGAGCGCATCGACGACTGGGCGTGGCCGCATCGGACCGCAGTCGAGCACACGGTTCTCGACCTCGGCATGCGCACACCTCTGGATCGGGTGCTGGCCCTTGCCGCTCGAGCGTGCCAGCAGCGACTGACCGACGAGGCCCGACTCGCGAAGGCGCTCGAGGGCCGACCGGACCAGACGCACCGCGCCCTGCTCCGGGAGTGCCTCACCGACGTGGGCACCGGCGCGGAGAGCGCCGCCGAGGTGCGCTACATCCGCGACGTCGAGCGCGCACACGGTCTTCCCAGCGCCCTGCGGCAGCACCACATCGGGTCGGGCCGTCGCTGCGACAACCTCTACGAAGCCGAACAGGTCGTGCTCGAGGTGGACGGGAGGCTCGGGCACGACGGGTGGGCCGCACGGGTCCGCGACGGCATCCGTGATCGAGGCTCGGCGCGGCTGGGACGGGTCACGGTTCGGGTCTTCTGGACCGACGTGGCAGTCACTCCCTGTGAGCTCGCGGCAGAGGTCGGCGACCTGCTGCGCGTCCGAGGGTGGCGGGGATCGGTGCGGCCGTGCCGTAGACGGGGGTGCTCCTCGGTCAGGCGGACCGCAGCCTGACCTCCCACTGTGTGCACCCACCGGGGCCCTGGCACCGATCGGTGCACACAGCGGACGTGTCCCGCCGCGGTCAGGCGTCGTAGTCGAGGCTGACCTCGTCGGTGACCGGGTGGCTCTGGCAGGCGAGCACGATGCCGGCTGCCACCTCCTCGGGTTCGAGCGCGTAGTTGCGGTCCATCCGGACCTCGCCCGAGACGAGCCGGGCACGACAGGTGCCGCACACGCCGCCCGTGCACGAGTAGGGCGCGTCGGGCCGGGCGCGCAGGGTCGCGTCGAGGATCGTCTCCTCGCGGCTCGGCATCGGGATGACCGTCGTGCGGCCGTCGAGGTTCACCGTGACCGTGGCCTCGGGCGGTGCGCCGGCGTCGACGACGACCTTGCGCCTCGGCTCCGTGCCGTCGTCGACGTGGAAGATCTCGTGGTGGATGTGCCGCGGGTCGACGCCGCGCCCGGTGAGCAGCGCCTCGGCGCCGGTGACCATGCCGAACGGCCCGCAGAGATACCACTCGTCGACGGATCCGACCGGCAGCAGCGTGCCGAAGATCGCCTCGAGCCGCTCGCTGTCGAGCCGCCCGTGGAAGAGCTCGACGTCCTGGGCCTCCCGGGACAGGACGTTGACGAGGTGGAAGCGCCCCGGGAAGCGGTTCTTGAGGTCCTCGAGCTCCTCGAGGAACATGATCGAGCTGGTGCGCCGGTTGCCGAAGAGCAGCGTCGCGCGCGACCCGGGCTCCTCCTCCAGCGCCGTGGTCAGCAGCGAGATGACGGGCGTGATGCCCGAGCCGGCCGCGATCGCGACGTGATGGCGTATGCCGTCCGGCCGGGTCGGGCACGTGAAGGACCCCTGCGGGGTCATGACCTCGACGACGGCGCCGGGCGAGACGCCGTCGTTGAGCCAGTTCGACATGCGACCCTCGGGCACGCGCGCGGCCGCGACCCGCAGGCTGCGCCCGGCCGGGTCGGCCCGGCGTGACTGGCAGATCGAGTAGGACTGGCGCACGTCCTCACCGCGGATCTCGGCGCGGAGCGTCAGGTGCTGGCCGGCCTCGAAGACGAACTCGTCGACGAGGTCCTCGGGCACGGCGAAGGTGACGGCGACGGCCTCGTCCGTGAGGCGCTCGACCGACGAGACGGTCAGCGGGTGGAAACGCGCGCGGTGTCGGGCGCTCGTGGCCTGGGCAGGGGCCGTGTCCGCGGCGGGATCGGCTGCGGTCGGGGTGGAGACGTCGGTCATTCAGATGGCCTTGAACTCGTCGAAGGGCTCGAGGCACGCGTTGCAGCGGCGCAGGGCCTTGCACGCGGTCGAGCCGAAGTGGGCGATCTCGGTCGTGTCGGCGGAGCCGCAGCGGGGGCAGGCGACGACGTGGCGGCTCAGGGTCACGGCCACGGGACCGTGCGGCTCCCCCACCGGCACCGCGCCGGGGGGCGCGATCCCGAAGCGCAGCAGTGCCGCTCGCCCTTCGTCGCTCATCCAGTCGGTCGTCCACGCCGGCGACAGCTGCGTGCGGACGTCGGCGGCATACCCCTGACGTGCGGCCTCGAAGACGATGCGTGACGCGATCGCCTCCATGGCGGGGCACCCGCTGTAGGTCGGGGTGATCGTCACGGCGACCGTGTGCGCCTGCTCGTCGACGTCGACGTCTCGCAGGATGCCGAGGTCGGCGATGCTGATGACGGGCACCTCGGGGTCCGGGATGCGCGAGATCGCCTCTGCGACAGCGGACTCCACGGCCACGGCGTTCACCACGTCGCGCCGGGATGCGACCGTGCGATGTGTTGCATCTCGGCCAGGAGCGAGCCCATGGGACGCGAGTGGATGCCGGCACGACCTCCGCGCGAGCGCCACCGCGAGCCGTCGGGCAGCGTCAGGGTCCCCTGCTCGACGACGTGCGCGACCCGGGCCACGACGGCGTCATGGAGGGTCGAGGGCAGCACGCCGACCTCGAGGTCGGCCGCGAGCACCGAGGCCTCGTCGTCGTCGAAGAGCTCGGCGAGATGCGGCAGCACGCGCTCGAGCGCCGCCTGCATGCGTCGGTGGGACTCTGCGGTGCCGTCGCCGAGGCGCACGACCCAGAGCGAGGCGTGGTCGAGGTGGTAGCGAACCTCCTTGAGGGCCTTGCCCGCGACGCCCGCCACGACGTCGTCGCCCGAGCCGGTCAGGGACGTGTGCAGCTCGACCTGGTAGGCGGAGAACCAGAGCAGCCGGGCCATCTCGTCGGCGAAGTCACCGCGCTCCTGCTCGACGAGGTGGACGTTGTGCCACTCCCGCTCGTCGCGCTGCATGGCGTAGTCGTCCTCGCCGCGACCGGTGCCGTCGATGGAGCCGATGTAGGGGTAGAGCCCACGCGCCTGACCGAGGAGATCGAGCGCGATGTTCCCGAGCGCCATGTCCTCCTCGATCTGCGGCGCGTTCGTCATCCACTCGCCGAGGCGCTGGGCGTAGACCATGGCGTCGTCGGCGAGCCCGAGGAGGTAGGCGGCGTACGGCTTGGCCCCGGGGGCGGCGCCGGTGTTCTCGGCGGCGCCGGGCAGGGACTCACGGTGCGCGGACTCCGAGGCAGAGCTCACCGCGCCGGTGACCGGCTCGGTGACCGGCGTGGTGCCGGTGTCGGTCGAGGGCGAGCTGGCTGAGGTGCTCACAGGTACTCGACATCCTCGGGCACGTCGTAGAAGGTCGGGTGCCGGTAGATCTTGTCGCCGGCCGGGTCGAAGAAGGAGTCCTTCTCGGACGGGCTGCTCGCGGTGACGTCGTCGGCCTTGACGACCCAGATCGAGACACCCTCCTGGCGGCGGGTGTAGACGTCGCGGGCGTTGCGCAGCGCGAGCTCGGCGTCGGGCGCGTGGAGCGAGCCGACGTGCACGTGCGACAGTCCGCGCTTGCCGCGAACGAACACCTCCCAGAGGGGCCAGCTGCGCTCCCCCTGGGCAGGCTCGGACGGGGCCCCGGCACCGGTGGTCGGGGTGGTGGCTCCGCTCACGCGGCACTCTCCTTCTGCTGCTGCTCCCGCTCGCGGGCGGCCTGCTTGGTGGCGTACGCGTTGGCGGCCTCGCGCACCCAGGCACCTTCGTCGTGGGCCCGGCGGCGGTGCTCGATGCGCTCGGCGTTGCACGGGCCGTCGCCGCGCAGCACCTGCCAGAACTCGTCCCAGTCGATCTGGCCGAAGTCCCAGTGGCCGCGCTCCTCGTTCCAGCGCAGGTCGGGGTCGGGCAGGGTGAGGCCGAGCTTCTGGGCCTGCGGGACGGTCATGTCGACGAACTTCTGGCGGAGGTCGTCGTTGCTGAACCGCTTGATGCCCCAGGCCATCGACTGCTCGGTGTGGCCACCCTTGGCAGCGTCACCGGTGTCGGGCGGACCGAACATCGCGAGCGCCGGCCACCACCAGCGGTCGGCGGCGTCCTGGGCCATCGCCTTCTGGGACTCGGTGCCGCGCATGAGGTTCCAGAGGATCTCGAAGCCCTGCCGCTGGTGGAAGGACTCCTCCTTGCACACGCGGATCATGGCGCGGGCGTACGGGCCGTAGGAGCACCGGCACAGCGGCACCTGGTTCATGATCGCCGCACCGTCGACGAGCCAGCCGATGGCGCCGCAGTCGGCCCACGTCAGCGTCGGGTAGTTGAAGATCGAGGAGTACTTCTGCTTGCCGTCGTGGAGCCGCTCGAGCAGCTCCTGCCGGTCGATGCCGAGCGTCTCGGCCGCGGAGTAGAGGTAGAGCCCGTGGCCGGCCTCGTCCTGCACCTTGGCGATGAGGATGGCCTTGCGGCGCAGCGACGGCGCGCGCGTGATCCAGTTGCCCTCGGGCTGCATACCGATGATCTCGGAGTGCGCGTGCTGGGCGATCTGGCGGATCAGCGTCTCGCGGTACTCGTCCGGCATCGCGTCGCGGGGCTCGATGCGCTGGTCGGCCGCGAGCAGCGCGTCGAAGTCGCCACCGACGGTGTCCCGCCCGCCCCGCTGGTCCTCGTGCTCGGCCGCCGCGTCGTAGGCGGCGGTCTCGGCCGCGTTCAGCGGTTCGTTCGGGTCGATGACGTCATTGCCATACATGAGTCCAGTATGCGAGATGCAGCCGAGGGCGTCCAAAGCCGGGGTGCACCGGGGTGCACATCGGGCGCGTCCACGCCTGAGAGGATGCCGGGGTGGCACACGAGGACGCAAACGCACATCAGCACGGGCACGACCACGGACCCGACGACGGACACGACCACGCGCACGACCGCGGACCCGTCGCCGACGCGTCGGTCCGGGTCGCTCGCGGCTCCGACGCCCCCGCGGTGGGCCTCGTGCAGGCCGTCGTGTTCCGGGAGGCGTATGCCGCCGCGCTCGCTCCCGAGGTGCTCGCCACGTTCGAGCCCCGGGCGTTCGCGAACGCCTGGCGTGCCACGCTCGAGGGCGAGCGGTCCGGGGACGGCGTGCTGCTCGTGGCGTGTGCGGGCGAGCAGGTCGTCGGCTTCGCCGCCGTCGGCGCGTCCGACGACGCGGACACCGATGCCGGCACCGCCGAGCTGATCGTGCTCGGGGTCCACCCCGACGCACGTCGTCAGGGGCACGGCTCGCGCCTGCTGCACGCGGTCGTCGACACGGCCCGGGCACGTGGCCGCTCCGCGCTCGCCGCGTGGCTGCTCGCCTCGGACGACGCGACCCGCGGGTTCCTCACGGCTGCCGGGATGGTGGCCGACGGGGCGCACCGCCAGCGCGTCGTCTCACCGGACGGCGACACGGCGCGTGAGGTCCGCCTGTCCGCGCTCCTCGCCGACGACTCCGACGCCGCCGACGCGGCCGACGCGGCCGACGCGGCCCCCGCGCCCGCGCCCGCCGAGGACTCCGCAGCAACCTCCGCCGACGACAGAGCACCGGCCGCCGACGACGTCAGGGCCCCGGAGGGCCCGTGACCGCGACGGCCGACCCGGGCCCACGACGGGACGTCGTGCGCCAGAGCCTGTCGGTCGGGGTCGCCACCGGCGCCTACGGCATCAGCTTCGGCGCCCTCGCCGTCGCGGCCGGCCTCGACATTTGGCAGGCGATGGCGCTCTCCCTGCTGATGTTCACCGGCGGCTCACAGTTCGCCTTCGTCGGCATCATCGCGAACGGTCTCCACGCCGCACCCGCGGCGATTGCTGCCTCGTCGATGCTCGGCGTCCGCAACGGCCTCTACGCCCTCGAGCTGACGCACGTGCTCGGTGTCCGTGGCACCCGCCGGGTCGCGGCCGCCCACCTGACCATCGACGAGTCGACCGCGGTCGCCGTGGCGCAGGACGACGAGCGCACGTCGCGGCTGGGCTTCTGGCTCACCGGCCTCACGGTCTTCGCCCTCTGGAACCTCAGCACCCTCGCCGGGGCCCTCGTCGGCGGTCACGTCGGCGACCCGCGCACGTACGGCCTCGACGCCGCGGCGTGCGCCGCGTTCACCGCCCTGCTCTGGCCGCGGCTGCGGGACCGCGACGCGGTGGCCGTCGCCGTCGTCGGCGCCGTCGTTGCGGTGCTGCTGTCGCCGACCATGCCACCCGGCATACCCGTCGTGGCGGCAGCCGCGGCCTCGCTGCTCGCGTGGCGCACCCCGAGGAGGGAGCAGGCGTGAGCCTCTGGACCGCCGTCCTCGTCTCGGCCGCGATCGCCTTCGGGCTCAAGCTCGCCGGGCACCTCGTGCCCGCGCACCTGCTCGACGCGCCACGGGTCCGCCGCATCACGGCCGCCCTGCCGATCGCGCTGCTCGCCGCCCTCGTCGCGACGCAGGCGTTCACCCGTTCCGACGGGTCGTTCGTCCTCGACGCCAGGGCCGCCGCCGTCGGGGTCGCCGTCGTCGCGCTCCTGCTGCGCGCGCCGTTCATCGTCGTCGTCGTGCTCGGCGCCGCCACCGCCGCCCTCCTGCGCGCCGTCGGCTGGGCCTGACCCGTGGCCGACGCGGACGACGTGCGACGACTGGCCCTCGCGCTGCCCGGCGTCGAGGAGATCGCCAGCGCGGGCTTCGACTTCCGGGTGGGCGGCCACGGCTTCGTCTGGTCCTATCCCGAGCGCGTCCCCGGACAGCGGCGCGTCATCCGCACCGACGTCGCCGTGCTCTACGTCGGCGACGAGGCCGAGAAGCAGGCCCTGGTCCTCGGCGAGCCGGACCTCTTCTTCACGACGCCCGCCTACGACGGCTCTCCGCTCGTCATGGTCCGGCTCGAGCGCGTGGACACCGACCGGCTCGACGAGCTCGTGACGGACGCGTGGCGCATGCGAGCACCCTCGGACCTGGTCGCCGAGGCCGACCTCGGCACTGACGGCACGGGCCATCAGAACGCCTGATCCGAGGCCGGGCGCAGCACCCCCGCACGGCGGTGCCGGGACCGGCCGGGTTGCCATGTCCCGCAGGACGCTCAGGCGTGGGCGTCGCAGACCGGCTGGAGCGGACGACCCGGCAGGTCCTCGCGGTTGTGCATCCGGCTCGTCGGCGTCCCGCAGACGTGGCACGCGGCGAGGTGGACGGCCTCGTCGCTGAACCCGACGCTCATCCGCTCGTCGAAGACGTAGAGGTGGCCCTCCCAGAGGCCGCGGTCACCCCGCTCCTCGCCGTAGCGCACGATCCCGCCGTCGAGCTGGTAGACCTCCTCGAAGCCCCGCGAGCGCATGAGGCTGGTCAGCACCTCGCAGCGGATGCCGCCCGTGCAGTAGGTGACGACGGGGCGACCCTTGAGCTCGTCCCACCGGCCGGCGTCGAGCTCGCGCACGAAGTCGCTCGTGTGGCGGATGCCGGGCACGACGGCTCCACGGAAGCGCCCCACCTCTGCCTCCACGGCGTTGCGCCCGTCGAAGAGCACGACGTCGTCGCCGCGCTCGGCCACGAGGGCGTCGAGCTCGGCCGGGCGCAGCCGAGTGCCTCCCCCGACGATGCCCTGCTCGTCGACGACGACCTCGTCGGGCACGCCGAACGACACGATCTCCTCGCGCGCCTTGACGACGAGCCGCGGGAAGTCGAGGCTGCGGCCCTCGGCGTCGAGCCCGGTGCCGTCGCTCCACCGGACGTCGACGTCATGGAAGGGCGCATACTCCCTCGTCTTGCGGACGTACGTCTTGAGCACGGAGACATCGCCACCCACCGTCGCGTTGATCCCGTGGCGCGAGAGCAGGATCCGCCCGCGCAGGCCGAGTCCCTCGCAGAGGTCACGCTGCCAGAGTCGGAGCGCGTCGGGGTCGACGAGCGGCCGGAACGCGTAGAAGAGGACGACCTTGGGGATGGCCACGTCGGTCTCGTCGGCTGCGCGGCGGCTCAGTCGAGACCGAGGTAGTGCTCGAGCCCGACCGTCAGGCCGGGGTGGTCGGCGACCGCGCGCACCGCTGCGATGACACCCGGCATGAAGCTGCCGCGGTCGAAGGAGTCGTGTCGCAGCGTCAGCATCTCCCCCGCGTTTCCGAGCAGCACCTCCTGGTGCGCCGTGAGACCGCGCAGCCGCACGGAGTGCACGGGTATGCCGTCCACCCGGGCGCCGCGGGCACCGTCGGGGTCGTGGGTCGTCGCGTCGGGCACCGGCGAGCAGCCGGCATCGGACCGCGCCCGACCGATCATCACCGCGGTGCGCGCGGCGGTGCCGGACGGCGCATCGACCTTCGCCGGGTGGTGCAGCTCGATGACCTCGACGGACTCGAAGAAGGGAGCAGCCTTGGCGGAGAACGACATCATGAGCAGCGCGCCGATGGCGAAGTTCGGCGCGATGAGGACGCCGACCCCGGCACCCGACGAGGCCGGGGGTGCGTCGGCGAGCTGGCCGCGGAGCGCCTCGAGACGTGCGTCGTCCCAGCCGGTCGTGCCGACGACGACGTGGACCCCGCGCTCGACGCAGTGGGCGACGTTGGCGGGTGAGGCCGCGGGGACGGTCAGCTCGATGGCGACCTCGGCCCCACCGAGGTCACCGAGGTCGTCGCCCGAGCCGTAGGCACCGACGAGGGTCAGACCGGCGGCGCCCTCGACGGCACGCACCGCCTCCGACCCCATCCGGCCGCTCGCACCGATGACGGCGACCTTGCTGTCGCGGGACGGCTGGCCTGTCGTGTCGCTCACGCGGCCAGCCTAACGAGCCCACGGAGGCGCGCGACGCGGCACACGGCATACGGACTCGTGCGTCACGAAGCCGTGCTGGGAGTCGGCTGTGCGGCGCACACTGGAAGGGATCGAGGAAGTGGTCGCATGTCCGTCCGTCCGCGCAGCAGCACCGTCGTGGGCCGGCTCCGTCGCCTGGCCCTGGCCCCTCTCGCGGCCATCGGGCTCATCATCGGTCTCCTCGTCGCGCCCAGCGCCCAGGCAGCGGTCCTCCTCGGGCACGACATCTCGTGGCCGCAGTGCCCCTCGACGTTCCCGCCGGCGTCCACGCAGTTCCTCGTCATCGGCCTGACGAACGGCCTGCCGTTCACGGAGAACCCTTGCGTCGCAACGCAAGCCGCCTGGGCAAGGGACCACGCGAAGCCGACCCACGCATACACCATGGCGGGCTTCCCGACGGCCGCGCAGCTGATGACCTACGGCGGCAGCGGCCCGTGGTCGTCCTCGACGCGCGCCGGGCGCCTCAGCAACGTCGGCTACGCCGAGGCGACGTATGCCGTCGCGACCGTGCGCGACGTGCCCGGCTGGGCACCGCGGATGGTCTGGGTCGACGTCGAGCCGAGGGCCGCCCAGCCCTGGCCCACGTCGACCACCGTGCAGCGCCTCGACAACCGCTACGTCGTCGAGGGCATCATGCGTGGTCTGCGGGCCGCGGGCTTCTCCTACGGCGTCTACTCCAACGCCTCGGGGTGGCAGTCGATCACGGGCTCGTGGTGGCTGCCCGGCGTCCCCGTGTGGGCGACGGCCGGCACCCTCGACCACCCGACCGAGGCGCTCGAGCGGTGCACCCAGCCGAGCTTCTCGGGCGGCAAGGTCTACCTCGCCCAGTGGTGGGACGCCACGTGGGACTACGACCGCACGTGCGACCCGTATGCCTTCACGCGCCTTCCCGTGGCGCCGGCGTCGCTGTCGGGTGGCACCGGTGACTTCAACGGCGACTGGAACAACGACGTGCTGGCGCGCTGGACCGCGACCGCGGCTCTCAAGCTCTACGCCGGCACGGGCACGGGGAGCCTGGGCCTCGGCGCCCAGGTCGGCACCGGCTGGGGTGGCATGTCCGCGCTGGAGACCCCGGGCGACCTCAGCGGGGACGGCGCGCAGGACGTGCTCGCCCGGGAGACGTCGACCGGCGACCTCTGGACGTACAAGGGCAACGGGTCGGGCGGTTGGCGTCTCCCCCGCGTGCGCGTCGGGACCGGCTGGCAGGTGATGAACGCCATCGTCGGGGTCGGTGACCTCACCGGCGACGGCCGGATGGACATCGTGGCCCGGCGGGCCACGACCGGCGAGCTCTACCTCTACCCCGGCACCGGTAGCAGCGGCTGGAAGGCCCGGTCGAGCCTCGGCACCGGCTGGAACCGCTACAACGTCCTCGTCGGTCCGGGTGACCTCACCGGAGACGGCCGACCCGACCTCCTGGCCCGGGAGCCGTCGACCGGCATCCTCTGGCTCGTGCCCGGGGCCGGCGCCGGCACGCTGGGCACCCGCGTGCGGGTCGGCACGGGCTGGAACGGCATGACGGCGATCATGAGCCCCGGCGACCTGAACGGCGACCGTGTGCCTGACGTGCTGGCCCGCGACACGAGCGGGCGGCTGTGGCTCTACCCGCGGACCGCCGCGGGTGGCTGGAGCCCGCGTGTGCTCGTCAGCACCGGCTGGAACATCGTCAACGCGATCTTCTGACCCGACGGGTCAACCGACAGGACGCTGCGCTCCGGACCGGGGCTCTTGACCCGACCGGCGCCTGCATCCTGTTGCTCGACCCGTCGCCGAGACGACGGAGCGGCCCGCCACCCCCTGAGGGGTGACGGGCCGCTTCGTGACCAGGAACGGTCGACCGGTTCGGTCAGGCGTCAGCGGACTCCGTGGCCGGCGCGTCGGCCTCGGCGGCCGAGTCACCGTTGTCGCCCTCGGCGAGGACCGCAGCGAGGCTGAGCTTGCCGCGCGGGTCGATCTCCTTGAGCTCGACCTGGACCTTCTGGCCGACCTTGACGACGTCGTCGACGCTGTCGATCCGCTTGCCGCCGACGAGCTTGCGCACCTCGGAGATGTGCAGCAGGCCGTCCTTGCCGGGCAGCAGCGAGACGAACGCGCCGAACGTCGTCGTCTTGACGACGGTGCCGAGGAAGCGCTCGCCGACCTCGGGCATCTGCGGGTTCGCGATGGCGTTGACCGCCGCGCGAGCCGCCTCGGCCGAGGGGCCGTCGACCGCACCGATGAACACGGTGCCGTCGTCCTCGATCGAGATGTCGGCGCCCGTGTCGTCCTGGATCTGGTTGATCATCTTGCCCTTCGGGCCGATGACCTCACCGATCTTGTCGACGGGGACCTTCACCGTGATGATGCGCGGGGCGTACGGGCTCATCTCGTCGGGCACGTCGATGGCCTCGGCCATGACGTCGAGGATGTGCAGACGCGCGTCGCGGGCCTGGGTCAGCGCGCCGGCGAGGACCGACGCGGGGATGCCGTCGAGCTTCGTGTCGAGCTGGATGGCCGTGACGAACTCCTTGGTGCCGGCGACCTTGAAGTCCATGTCGCCGAAGGCGTCCTCGGCACCGAGGATGTCGGTGAGCGCGGCGTACTGCGTCTCACCGTCGACGGTGTCGGACACGAGGCCCATCGCGATGCCGGCGACCGGGGCGCGCAGCGGCACACCGGCGTTGAGCAGCGACAGGGTCGAGGCACAGACCGAGCCCATCGAGGTCGAGCCGTTGGAGCTCAGCGCCTCGGAGACCTGGCGGATGGCGTACGGGAACTCCTCGCGGGTCGGCAGGACCGGCATGAGCGCACGCTCGGCCAGGGCGCCGTGACCGATCTCGCGGCGCTTCGGCGAACCGACGCGGCCGGTCTCACCGGTGCTGTAGGGCGGGAAGTTGTAGTTGTGCATGTAGCGACGGCGCGTGACGGGCGACAGGGTGTCGACCATCTGTTCCATCTTGAGCATGTTGAGCGTCGTGACACCCATGATCTGGGTCTCGCCACGCTCGAAGATCGCCGAGCCGTGCACGCGCGGCAGGACCTCGACCTCGGCGCCCAGAGCGCGGATGTCGGCGAGGCCACGGCCGTCGATGCGGACCTTGTCGCGCAGGATGCGCTGGCGGATGAGCTTCTTCTGCACGGAGCGGAAGGCGGCCGAGACCTCCTTGTCACGCCCCTCGAACTGCTCGGCGAGCTGCGCCTTGACGGCGGCCTTGATCTCGTCGAGGCGCTCCTCGCGCTCCTGCTTGCCCGCGATGGTGAGGGCAGCGGTCGTGTCGGCCTCGATGGCGGACTCGACGGCGGCGTACACGTCGTCCTCGTAGTCGAGGAAGATCGGGAAGTCCTGGACCGGCTTGGCGGCCGCGGCAGCGAGCTCGGCCTGGGCGTCGCACAGGACCTTGATGAACTTCTTGGAGGCCTCGAGGCCCTCGGCCACGACCTCCTCGGTCGGCGCCTGCTTGCCCTGGTTCTTGACGAGGTCCCACGTCGACTCGGTGGACTCGGCCTCGACCATCATGATGGCGACGTCGTCACCGACGACACGACCGGCGACGACCATGTCGAAGACCGAGCGCTCGATGTCGGAGAAGTTCGGGAAGGCGACCCACTGGCCGTCGATGAGCGAGACGCGCACGCCACCGATCGGACCCGAGAACGGGAGGCCGGAGATCTGCGTCGAGGCGCTGGCCGCGTTGATGGCGAGCACGTCGTACTGGTGGTCGGGGTTCAGCGAGAACACCGAGATGACGACCTGGACCTCGTTGCGCAGACCCTTCTTGAAGGTCGGGCGCAGCGGGCGGTCGATGAGGCGGCAGGTGAGGATGGCCTCGGTCGAGGGACGGCCCTCACGACGGAAGAAGCTGCCCGGGATCTTGCCGATGGCGTACATGCGCTCTTCGACGTCGACGGTCAGCGGGAAGAAGTCGAACTGGTCCTTCGGCTGCTTGCCGGCCGACGTCGTCGACAGGAGCATCGTGTCGTCGTCGAGGTAGGCCGTGACGGCGCCGCCGGCCTGACGGGCCAGGCGGCCGGTCTCGAACCGGACCGTGCGGGTGCCGAAGCTGCCGTTGTCGATGACGGCCTCGGCGAAGGTGATGTCTGGACCCTCCATGTGGGCCCTCGCTTTCTTTTTCTCATGTGCCCGCGCACATCGTCGTTGTGTGCGTGGTTTCCTTCTTCGGGCCGGCTGGCCCTGGTGCGGCGGACGACGGGCGTCGCCCGCCTGCACCTACGACGAAAGGCGGTCTCCGCAGGACGCGGTGACCGCCTTTCGTCACGAACTCATCGACGCAGGCCGAGTCGCTTGATCAGCGAACGGTAGCGCTCGATGTCGGTCGCCTCGAGGTAGCGCAGCATGCGCTTGCGGCGGCCGACCAGCAGGAGGAGACCACGACGGCTGTGGTGGTCGTGCTTGTGGGCCCGAGCGTGCTCGGTCAGGTCCTTGATGCGCTGCGTCAGCATCGCGATCTGGACCTCGGGAGAGCCGGTGTCGCCCTCGACCGTGGCGTACTCGGTCATGATCTGCTTCTTCACGTCAGCGTCCAAAGGCATGGATGAACCGACTCCTTCTCATCTCGTTGCGCGGTGCTCCAGGGCATGTCCACCTGGGCGCTATCGAATCCGCGGCCGTTCGACGGCGTCTCCAAGCGTAACAGCGGGGTACCTGCCGCCCTAATCGAGCCTCGGAGAGCGGGCCGCACGACCCTCCGGAGCGCGTGACCGTTTCGTGACCGTCCCCGTGTTGGGTGGGCCCGGCCCGCGGGTACGACAGAGATTGCTCGGGGAAAACCTCTTGAAGGAGACAAGCGACACCATGATCGTTCTCGGACTCATCCTGCTGCTCATTGGCATCTTCGCCAAGATCAGCATCCTGACCACGATCGGCATCATTCTTGTCGTCGTGGGCGCGGTGCTCTTCATCCTCGGCGCGTCGGGTCGCGCCATCGGTGGCCGGAAGCACTGGTACTGATCGGTCGCACCACCAGCTGGAACCAGACGCCCCCGCGGACTTCCGCGGGGGCGTCTTGCATCCCCGGCTGGCACCGGGCGTATGCCGTGCAGCCCGGGTCGCGTGCCCTGCGGCCACGGTCGTATGCCGTCCGCCCCGGCCGCGCCCCACGACCCACCCGTCCGGCGGGCGTTCAGGACGTCCGCAGCCGCTCGAGGGTGACGCGGACCGCCCGCTCGGTGCTCGTTGCCGACCACGCACCCCCGTCGAGGGCCACCCAGACAACCCGGTCCGGCTCCGTGACGAGCAGGGTGCGCACGGGATCGGCGCCGACGAGGCTCTCCTGGCTCGCCACGAACCCGGTGACGCCGCCGAGCGTGCCGGACCTGCCGCCCCCGCACCGGCGCATTGCGTCCTCGAGGTGCGCCCGGGTCACGGCGAGGCGTGAGTCACCCTGGCGGAAGCGCAGACTGACGTAGCCGACCGAGAGCGAGCCCTTGCCGGCGTCGGAGGATGCAGCCACCCGGGCCCCGGCGAAACCCGACAGCACGCGGTCGGCACCGGTCCACCCGAGCAGCTCCTCGTTCGTCGAGCTCGACCACGCGAAGACCGGCGAGCCGCAGTCGGGTTCCGGCGCAGGCACCGCGGGGCAGGGCTCGCCGGGGCGAGCCCGCACCTCGGTCGCTCGCCCGCCCGTCACGGAGGCTCCCGGCCACAGGTCGGCGGCCCGTACCGGCAGGCTGGCGCCGCGGTCGGTCCCGGCAGCGCAGGCCGAGTCCTCCGGGACGGCGGTCATGTCGTCGCCGAGCGTCGGTGTTCCCATCGCAGGGTCGCCCTGCTGGACCCCCGGTGGGGTGCCGAACCACGCGCCGGTCGGGCCGCGTTGCGCCTGTGTCGGATCCGTCGTGCAGGCGGTCGTCCCGAGACAGAGCGCGAGGGCACCCCCCACGAACGGGAGTGCCCTCGCGAGCCGGCCGGACGGCATACGCACGCCTGTCCGGACGATGCTCAGAAGTTGATCATGTGGCCGGCGATGCCGTGGACGGCCTCCTTGACGGCCTCGCCGAGCGTCGGGTGCGCGAAGACTGTGCGCGACACCTCGTCGGCGGTGAGGTCCCACGTCTGCGCGAGGTTGAGGACCGGGAGCAGCTCGGTGACGTCGGGACCGATCATCGCCGCGCCGAGGATCTCGTTGTGCTCCGCGTCGGCGATGACCTTGACGAAGCCGACGGGCTCACCGAGGCCCATCGCCTTGCCGTTGGCCGAGAAGGGGAACGTCGCCGTCTTGACGTCGTGGCCGGCCTCCTTGGCCTGCGCCTCCGACAGACCCATCGAGCCGATCTGCGGCTGGCAGAAGGTCGCGCGCGGGATGAAGGCGAAGTCGATGGCCATGGTCTCGACGCCGGCGATCGTCTCGGCGGCGACGATGCCCATGGCCTCGGCGACGTGGGCGAGCATGAGCTTGGCCGTCACGTCACCGATCGCGTAGACGTTGGGGACGTTGGTGCGACCGTACTCGTCGATGGCGATGGCGCCGCGCTCGGTGAGCTCCACGCCCGTGGCCTCGAGGCCGAAGCCCTCGGTGCGCGGCGCGAAGCCGATGGCCGACAGCAGGCGGTCGGCCTCGAGGACCTGCTGGTCGCCGCCGGCCGCCGGGCTGACCGTGACCCTGACGCCGGAGCCGGTGTCCTCGACGGACTCGACCTTGGTGCCGAGCATGACCTTCACGCCGAGCTTCTTGTAGTGCTTGAGCAGCTCCTTCGACACGTCGGCGTCCTCGGTGGGGACCATGCGGTCGAGGAACTCGACGATCGTCACGTCGACGCCGAAGTTCTTCATGACGTAGGCGAACTCGACGCCGATGGCGCCGGACCCGGCGATGATGATCGAGCCGGGCAGCTCGGGGTCGAGGATCTGCTCCTCGTAGGTGACGACGTTCTTGCTGACCTCGACGCCTGGGATCATGCGAGTGACCGATCCGGTCGCGAGGACGAGGTTGTCGAACGTGATCGAGCGCTTCTCGCCGGAGTTGAGGGCGACGTCCATCGAGGACGCCGACGTCAGGGTGCCCCAGCCGTCGATCTCCTCGATCTTGTTCTTCTTCATGAGGAAGTGGACGCCCCTGACGATGCCCTCCGAGACCTTGCGGCTGCGGGCGTGCGTCGGGCCGAAGCTCATCGTGGCGTCGCCCTCGATGCCGTACTTCGCCCTGTCATGGGTCAGTGTGTGCGCGAGCTCGGCGTTCTTGAGCAGGGCCTTGCTCGGGATGCAGCCGACGTTGAGGCAGACGCCGCCCCAGTACTGCTTCTCCACGACGGCGACCTTCTTGCCGAGCTGGGACGCGCGGATCGCCGCGACGTAGCCACCAGGACCGGCACCGAGCACAACGACATCGAAATCAGCCATGGCCACAGCCTATCCGTGAGCGAGAGCGCAACGAGACGGCGTCCGCCCGCACATCACGATCTGCACAGAACTGCGCAATTCACTGTGTCGCAGAGCACATGGGCCGCCGTGGCGAGAGTAAGTTTCCGCGACGCACGGCCGCACTCGTCCGGCCCGACCAACGGAGGTCACCCGCGTGAGCACCACTCCGCACCGTCACGAGGCGCCACCGGCGAACAAGGGTCTGCTGGCCCTCGCCGGCGTGCTCCTCGCCATCCCCATCGTCGCCCTGCTCCTCGTCGGCACCTACGCCAAGGACGAGCCGCGCGTGTTCGGGTTCCCCTTCTTCATCTGGTACCAGTTCGTCTGGGTGGTCCTCTGCTCGGCGCTGACCTACACCGCCTACCGCATCGTGCTCAAGGCACGCCCGCACGTGCCGATGAGCCGCGAGGGCGACTCCTTCGACGACGACATCACCCGAGAGGACGGCCTCCGATGACCGCCATCGCACCCTCCCTCGCCCCGGCCGTCGCGCCCGCGGCTGACACCGGTGGTGTCAACGGCGTCGCCCTCACCGTCCTCATCTTCTTCTTCGTCATCGTCGCCGGGGCCGGCTTCTGGGCCGCCCGCTGGCGTCGCCCGGAGAGCATGGAGAGCCTCGAGGAGTGGGGCCTGGGCGGTCGCTCGTTCGGCACCTGGATCACGTGGTTCCTGCTCGGCGGCGACCTCTACACCGCCTACACGTTCGTCGCCGTCCCGGCCGCGATGTGGGCCTTCGGCGCCGTCAACGGGTTCTTCGCCGTGCCGTACACGATCATCCTCTACCCCATCATCTTCGTCTTCATGTCGCGCCTCTGGTCGGTGTCGCACCGTCACGGCTACGTGACGCCCGCCGACTTCGTCGAGGGCCGCTCCGGCTCCAGGGTCCTGTCCCTCGCGGTCGCCGTCACCGGGTTCCTCGCGACGATGCCCTACATCGCCCTCCAGCTCGTCGGCATCCAGGCCGTCCTCGAGGTCGCGGGCGTCGGCGGCGGCAACAACTGGGTCGCCAAGGACCTGCCGCTCTTCATCGCGTTCCTCGTCCTCGCGCTCTACACCTACACCTCGGGGCTGCGCGCACCGGCGATCATCGCGTTCGTCAAGGACATCCTCATCTACCTCGTCATCATCGTCGCGGTCATCTACCTTCCCTCGAAGGTCGGCGGCTGGGGCCACGTGTTCGACTCCGCCAAGGAGAAGATGACGACGACCACCAACCCGGCGACGGGCAACCCCAACGTCTTCATCCCGGGCCCCAAGGCCTACTGGGCCTACGGCACGCTCGCCCTCGGCTCGGCACTGGCGCTGTTCATGTATCCCCACTCGATCACGGCGACGCTGTCGGCCAAGAGCCGCAACACGATCCGCAAGAACGCCTCGATCCTGCCGGCCTACTCCTTCCTGCTCGGCCTGCTGGCCCTGCTCGGCTGGGTGGCCATCGCAGCCGGCACGAAGCCCGTCGGCCTCGATGGCAAGGTCAACGGGCAGCTGGTCATCCCCCAGCTCTTCGAGGACATGTTCCCGTCGTGGTTCGCGGGCGTGGCGTTCGCGGCGATCGCCATCGGCGCGCTCGTCCCGGCGGCGATCATGTCGATCGCGGCGGCCAACACCTTCACGCGCAACATCTACAAGGCGTGGATCAAGCCCGACGCGACCGTGCAGCAGGAAGCCAAGGTCAGCAAGCTCACCTCGCTCGTCGTCAAGGCGTTCGCGCTGATCTTCGTGCTCACCCTCGACAAGAGCAACGCGATCAACTTCCAGCTCCTCGGCGGCATCTGGATCCTCCAGACGTTCCCCGCCCTCGTGTTCTACCTCTACACGCGGTGGTTCCACCGGTGGGCACTGCTCGCCGGCTGGGCGGTCGGGATGGTCTACGGCACGGTGGCCGCGTACAACGTGACGAACAAGGCCACCGGTGCACCGTTCGCGGGCTCGGTCGCGAACATGCCGCTCATCGGCCAGCTCGGCTACATCGCGGTGACCGCCTTCGCGATCAACGTCGTCGTCGCCGCGATCCTCACGCTGGTGCTCCGGGCCGCCAAGGCGCCGGAGGGCAAGGACGCGACGATCCCGGCCGACTACTTCGCCGAGGCCGGTGACCCCCGCGTCGAGAAGCTGCCCGTCGGACCCCACGAGCTGACGCCGTCCGCCTGACGCGCCAGCGCACGTATGCCGCAGGGCCGGGTCCGCAAGGACCCGGCCCTCCGCGCGTCCCGACTCCCACGCCGCGCCGTCGAGTGAGCGCGCAACCACACTCGAGTGGGCGCGCAACCACACTCGAGTGGGCTCGCGACCACACCCGCTGGGACAGGGCGCTCACTCGACTGGGACTGAGCGCTCACTCGAGTGGGTGGGTCAGGGGTCTCTGGGGCGTTCGGGTGGGAGGGCGGCGATGGCCTCGTCGACGTCGAGACCGGTGACCTGGAGCAGGTCGACGACGGTGGAGCGGACCTGGGCGAGCACCGTCTCGGTCGCGAGGCTCGGCGTGCGCGGCACCTCCCCCGTCGCCGCGGCCACGGCCAGCAGCGCCGGCCGACCGATCTCGGGAGAGGCGTTCTCGGACAGGGCCCGTCCGATGACGTCCGTCGCCGACGCGAGCTCGAGCAGCAGGGTCTCGTAGCCGGGCGGCAGCTGCTCTCCGCGCCCGACCGCGACCGTGACGCGGCGGACGAGCACGCGGGTGCTCCGCACCGCGCGGTCGAGTGGCTCGACGAGGTCGACCATCTTGCGCACCCCCGCCGCGTGGTGACGCTTGAAGGGCGACGAGGTGATGACCGACAGGCCCTCGTCGGCTGCCTGCCGCAGCTCGCGCAGCAGCGACTCGGTGCCTCGGGCCGAGGCCAGCACCTCGGCCGCCCCCTCGACGTCGCCGTCGTGGGCGCTGGCGGCCGCCCGGCGGAGCAGCTCACCGATCTTGCGGACGGCCTCGGCGGCGGCGACCCGGGGCCGCCGCAGTGGCGCCTGGGGCACGACCGTCGCGGCGACGAGGGCGATGCCGCCGCCGATGAGCGCGTCGGTCCACCGGCCGAAGGCCTGGCCCGGGCTCGCGACGAGAGCCGCGATGACGATGCCCTGGACGGCCGACTGGGTGACGATGACCGGGCCGCCGTCGAGCAGGGTCGCGATCGCCATCGACACGAGCACCACGGCGGCGATCTGCCACGGACCGCTGCCGGCGACGTGCACGAAGACGTCTGCCGTGAAGACCCCGACGGCGACGCCGATCGCGACCTCGAAGACCCGCCGCAGCCGCTGACCGTAGGACATGCCGAGGCAGACGACGGCGACGATGGGGGCGAAGAAGGGGGACTTGTGGCCGAAGACGTCGGTCGCGAGCCACCACGCGACACCCGCCGAGACGGCGCACTGGACGAGGAGGAAGACGCGCGAGCGCAGCCGCTCGAACCGGGTGCGGACGCTGAGCCGGCTCCGGTCCCAGGCCCGGTCGAGCGCCTCGACGACCGGGGCGTCGCTCCTCAGGTAGTCGTCCACGAACGCGCCTCTCGGTCGGTCCCTGCGGCGGGTGCCACCGGGGAACGGAGGGGGCTAGAGCCCCAGGGCAAGGATCGCATCGAAGATCTGTCGCACGGCAGGGGCGGCCACCTTCGAGCCCGAGCCACCCTGGCCGACGACGACCACGACGGCATACTTCGGCTTCGTCGTCGGTCCGTAGCCGGCGAACCAGGCGGTGGCCTGCTTGCCGAAGACCTCACCGGTCCCCGTCTTGCCCGCGAGCGGGTAGCGGTCCTGCGGGAAGCCCTTGAAGGCCGTGCCGGCCGACCCACCGGGTCGGGTCACGTCGCCCAGGGCCGAGCGGACGTATGCCAGCACGTCGCGTCGCAGCGGCACCGTGGCCACCCGCTTCGGCGCGATCACCGTCGTCGCGCCGGCAGCCGTCCGGTAGCCGGCCGCCACCTGCGGCTGCCACAGGGTGCCCCCGTTGGCGATGGCGGCGTAGACCCCCGCCATCTGGAGGATCGTCACGGCCGTGTCACCTTGTCCGATGGAGAAGTTCACGGCGTCGCCGGCGCGGTACTGGTAGCCGGCCGAGCAGTTCTCGGTGGCGAGCCGCTTGAGGTAGTCGGCGCGCGCCCGGTCGGTGCGGGCGACCTCGGGGTAGCCGGTGCTCGCCCGCCGGCACGTCTCGCCCTTCGTCGCGAGCCAGGACTGCTCCTTCCAGGCGCGGTCCGGGACGCGTCCGGCCGCCTCACCCGGCACGTCGACGCCGGTGCGCCGCCCCAGTCCGAAGGCCTTCGCCATCGAGACGAAGGGGTCGGCGGCGCTGACCGGCGCGGCGAGGCCGCCCTGCTCGAGCCACGCGGCATACGCGAGGCGGTAGAAGACGGTGTCGCACGAGACGACGAGGGCGCGGTGGAGGTCGATGGGGCCGTAGCCCCGCGACTCGAAGTTGTTGAAGAGCCGACCGCCGACGGACACGTTGGGCGAGCAGTCGTACGTCCCGTCGAGCCGGGCCCCGGAGTTGACGGCGGCGGGCACCGAGATGACCTTCAAGGTCGACGCCGGCGGGAACGTCTCGGCCGTCAGCCGGGAGCGCAGCGGTGTGCCGGCCCGCTCGTCGGTGAGGCGGGCGAGCTCGGTCGTGCTGATGCCGCCGGAGAAGACGGCGGGGTCGTAGGACGGGTAGCTGGCTGCCGCGACGACGCCACCGTTCGTCACGTCGACGACGACCGCGGCCGCCGTGTCGGCGCGCAGCTTCTGCGCCCGGGCTGACGCGACGGCTCGCACGAGCGCGGCCTCGGTGCGGGCCTGCAGCCGGGCCTCGAGGTGGGTCACGACGTCGCGCCCCGCGACAGGGGCGGTCGAGCTGACGGTGTCGGTGACGATGCCCCGGGGGTCGATGGCGACGACGGTGCGTCCGTTCGTGCCGCGCAGCACCTCGTCGTACTGCGCCTCGAGTCCGGAGCGCCCGACGACGTCCTCCGCGTCGATGCGCCCCCCGCTCCCGGTCACGTCGTCGGCACCGGCCCGGGCGACCCAGCCGAGCAGGTGGGCGGCGAGGGCTCCGTCGGGCCGGGGGTAGGCCCGCGCGGGCTCGGTCGTGACGCCGACGCCGGGGTACTTCTCGGGCTGCTCGAGCAGCGTCAGCGCCCGGCGCGCGTCGACGCCCGTCGCGACGGGGATCGGCACGTAGGGCGACCCGTTGAAGCATGCCGGGGCCGGCGGCGCCCCAGCCGTGCCGCAGAGCATCGTCTTGCCCCACAGATGCTCGAACGGCTGCCCGACCGCGGTCGCGAGACGGGTCACGAGGTCGCGTCCGCCGTCGTCCGCCCCGACCAGCACCGAGCGCTGCACCGTGACGACGGTGTCGAAGGTGTTGGCGACGAAGGGCGTTCCGCTGCGGTCGAGGATCCGGCCGCGCAGCGCGTGCTCGGTGACGGTGCGCGTGTTGACCGTGACCGCGGCGCGGGCCAGCTCGGGCCCGTCGACGAGCTGGAGCTGTCCGAGACGACCGAGCAGCAGCCCGAAGAGTGTGACGAGCAGGACGAGCACGACACCGGCGACGCCGACCCGACGGCGCGGGCCGCGCCTCACCCGAGCCTCCGCCGCACGAGGGCCCGGTCGAGGGCGAGGAAGGCCGGCAGCAGCAGACCGCCGACGAGCACCGTCACGAGCAGCCGCCACAGCCCGTCGGTCAGGTCCACGCTGCCCTCGGCGAGCACGGCCGAGCCGAGGCGTCCGACGAGGACGACGGCAGCGGCGGCCAGCAGCGCCGCCGGGGCGCGCAGCGACGAGCGCGACGACGCCCTGCGGAAGAAGCCCGCGACGAGCCCCGCGAGCATCATGACGAGCGGGGCCAGCCCGAGCGGGCTGCCGATGGGTGGGACGAGCTCGACGACCCACCCGGCCAGCAGCCCCACGAGGGCACCGTGCACGGGACCCCGGAGCACGGCGGTCGCCACGACCCCGACGAGCACGAGGTCGGGCACCCACCGGGGCTCCGCACCGAGACGCGGCAGCAGCGTCGCCACGACGAGGGCCGCCACGAGGACGTATGCCGTCCGCAGCACTCCCAGAAGCGTCGGCCTCATCGTCGGGCGCCCACCGTCGGACGCGGGGTCGTGCGCGGGGTCGGGACGAGGACGGCGACGACGTCGATCGCGTCGGGGTCGACGCTCGGCCGCACCGTGGCACCACGCGTCAGCTGGCCCCGGTCGGGGTCGACGGCGGTCACGGTGCCGACGACGATCCCGGCGGCATACGGCGTCTCGTCGACGCTGCCGAGCGTGCGCACGACATCGCCGACGACGGGGGTGGACGGCGCGATGCCGACGAGCCGGAGCGAGCCGCGGGGGCGGGACTCCGAGTCCCCCGGTGCCGACGGCGACACCGTGCCGAGCGTGCCGGCGGGGCCGACGCGCACTGCCACGACCGAGGCGGCGCTGCCGAGCACCTGCACGTCGCTCGTCCACGGCGACACGGACACGACGCGACCGACGAGACCGTCGGCCGCCACGACCGTCGAGTCGACCCGGACCCCGTCCCGGGAGCCGACGTCGATCGTCACGCTCCGGCCGCCGAGCGCGCTGACGTCGGTGGCGACGACGCGGGCGGGCAGGAGCGTGCGCCCCGTCGTGGCGCTCGATCCGAACAGCTCGTCGAGCCGTCCGAGATCGTCGAGGTGGTGCTGCTGTTCGGCGGCAGTGGCACGCAGGCGGACGTTCTCGCTCTCGAGGGCGGCGAGGTCGTCACGCGGCGCCCCGGCGAGGGCCCGTTGGACCGGCCCCAGCACGAGCCCGCCGGCCCGGCGCACCCCGTCGGCGACCGCGAGGTGGGCGAGGTCGGCGACGAGCAGGGCGACGGTGAGCGAGGCGAGGACGACGAGGAGACGGCGGCGGACGGTCGGCTGCATGCGACTAGAGGCGGTGGTCCCCGACGAGGACGCGCTCGAGGCTGGCGAACTCGTCGACGCACCGGCCGGCGCCGCGGGCCACGGCTCGGAGCGGGTCGTCGGCGACCTGGACCGGCACGCCGAGCTCGTGGCGCATCCGCTCGTCGAGGCCGCGCAGCAGGGCACCTCCCCCGGTCAGCGTGATGCCGCGGTCGAGGATGTCGCCGGCGAGCTCGGGTGGGCACACGTCGAGCGTCGCGCGGACGAGCTCGATGATCTGCAGGACCGGCGTCTCGATGGCTCGGCGCACCTCGACCGAGCTCACCTGGACGGTCTTGGGCAGGCCGGTCACGAGGTCACGTCCGCGCAGCCGGGTCGTCAGCTCCTCGCGCAGCGGGAAGACCGACCCGACGGCGACCTTGATGTCCTCCGCGCTGCGCTCGCCGAGCAGGAGGGAGTACTCGCTCTTGACGTAGCCGATGAGGGCCTCGTCGATCTCGTCGCCGGCGATCCGCAGCGAGTTCGACGTGACGATGCCGCCGAGGCTGATGACCGCGACGTCGGTCGTGCCGCCGCCGATGTCGACGACCATGCTCGCCGCCGTCTCGTAGACGGGCAGGCCGGCACCGATGGCCGCCGCCATCGGCTCCTCGATCATGTAGACGCGTCGCGCACCGCACCGGGTCGCGGCGTCCTCGAGGGCCCGGCGCTCGACACCGGTCACCTCGCTCGGCACGCAGAGCACCATGCGGGGGCGGACGAGTCGCGAGGTGCGCACCTGGTCGATGAACCACCGCAGCATCCGCTCGGTCTCGTCGGCGTCGGAGACGACGCCGTCACGCAGGGGCCGGACCGCCCGGATGGTGCCCGGCGCGCGGCCGAGCATCTCCTTGGCCCGGGTGCCCGCGGCGACGAGCCGACCGGTGCCCACCTCGACGGCCACGACCGACGGCTCCTCGACGACGACCCCGCGACCCCGGACGTGGATCAGGGTGTTGGCGGTGCCGAGGTCGATCGCGAGGTCACGCCCCAGGGGGCGCAGCCACGGTCGGGAGGTCATGCCGCGATTGTGCCCCGATCAGCCCTCGAGATCGGGGAACCAGATGCCGATCTCGCGTGTGGCGGACTCGTGGGAGTCGGATCCGTGCACGATGTTCTGCTGGACCTTGGTGCCCCAGTCGCGGCCGAGGTCGCCGCGGATCGTGCCGGGTGCGGCGTCCGTCGGGTTGGTGGCGCCGGCGAGGCTGCGGAAGCCCTTGACGCAGTCCTGGCCCTCGACGACGACCGCCGTGACGGCACCGGAGCTCATGAACTCGACGAGCGGCTCGTAGAAGGGCTTGCCCTCGTGCTCGGCGTAGTGCGCGGCGAGCTGCTCACGGGTGGGCGTCAGCACGGAGAGGGCGACCAGTCGGTAGCCCTTCCCCTCGATGCGACGCAGCACCTCACCGGTGAGGCCGCGCTGGAAACCGTCGGGCTTGACGAGGACGAGGGAACGTTCGGTGGTCACCCGTCCACCCTATCGGCCGCCTCGCCGTCGGCTGCCTCGCCGTCGGCCGCGGCCGCTTCACGACGGGCCACGACGGCGTCGACCTGGGTGCCCTTGACGAGACAGGTGACCCACAGCGCGAGGAAGAAGAGACCGACGATGAGCATCATCGGCACGACGAGAGCGCTGAGCAGGGTCAGCACCTGGACGACCCAGCCGAGCGTGACGCCCCACGGGCGGCGCATGAGCCCGGCGGCCACGATGCTCAGCGCGCCGAGCCCGAGGCCGACGACGAGGTATGCCGTGCTCGGCCCGCTCCCCTCGTCGGTGGCCGCGACGGCCCGGGCCACGAGGGCACCGAGCAGGATGCAGATGGCCTGGCCGCCGAGCACCGTCGCGAGCATGCGGAAGGTGAACTTGCCGGTCTGGCCGTAGAAGATGATCGAACGCATCGGTGTGTGTCTGCCTCGGTGTGGGTCTCGTGGCCGGTGGGCTCAGTAGTTCTGGGTGGTGTCCCAGGTGCGGATGATGGCCTGGGCCTCGGCCCCGCTCGCCCCCGTCGCCTCGGCGTAGAGGCTCATCGCGTCCTCGCGCCGACCGGCGACGATGAGCTCGCTGATGCGCGACCGGGCCTCGTCGGTGAGCCGGCCGTCGGTGTAGGACGCCGCCGCGTCGCGCACGCCCGGCCCCTGGCCCGGGACGAACCAGCTGTCGACGGCCCGCTTGGCGTCGGCGAGCGGAGCCCCGGTCGCCTCGCGGTAGATCTTGATGGCGTTGATCTTGTGACCGGCGCTGATCTCGCGGCTCACCCTGGCGCGCACGGTGTCCGTCAGGCCGACGAGCTCGCGGTCGGGGTCCTTGCGTCCCATGACCCGTCCCCACACGACGACTGCGACGACGACGATGACGACGATGAGGACGAGCTTCACCAGGGGATGCATGGGGCCAGCCTAAGTCGGGGTCGAGGAGGGGCGGGGGTCAGAGGTCCGTGTGGCCGAGGAGCATCCGGACCTCGCCCGCGGTGATGACCGACCCCGTGGCGACGACGCCGCCACCCATGCCATCGGCCTCGGCGATGGTCACGGCCTGCTCGAGCGCATCGGGCAGGTCGCGGACGACCGTCACCCGGGACTCGCCGAAGAGCTCGACGGCGAGGGCGCCGAGGGCCTCGGGCCGCATCGCGCGCGGGGACGAGCTGCGCGTCACGACGATGTGGTCGAGGGCCGGCTCGAGCACCTCGAGCATCCCGGCGGCGTCCTTGTCGGCGACGATGCCGACGAGCCCGACGAGACGGGTGAAGGAGAACGCCTCCCCGAGCGCAGCCACGAGGGACCGGGCACCGTGCGGGTTGTGGGCCGCGTCGACGAGGACGGTCGGTGACCGCCGGACGATCTCGAGGCGCCCCGGCGAGGTCATCCCCGCGACGGCCGCGGTCAGCACCTCCGGCTCGATGCGCTGCTCGCCGCCACCGAGGAAGGACTCGACCGCCGCGACGGCGGTGGCGAGGTTGCTCGCCTGGTGCGCGCCGTGGAGCGGGAGGAAGAGGTCGGCGTACTCCCCCGCGAGACCTCGGATCGACACCTGCTGGCCACCGATGGCGACCTCGCGGGCGAGAACACCGAAGTCGTTGCCCTCGAAGACGATCCGGGCCCCGCCGACCTCCTCGACACGGTCGAGGAGGACGCGCGCGACGTCCTCGTCCTGCACGCCCGAGACGGTGACGGAGTCGGCCTTGATGATGCCGCTCTTCTCCTCCGCGATGGAGACGACGTCGTCACCGAGGAGGTGGGTGTGGTCGAGGTCGACGGGCGTCACGACGGCGACCTGGGCGTCGATGACGTTGGTGGCGTCCCACGAGCCGCCGAGACCCACCTCGATGATCGCGACGTCGACGGGGGCGTCGGCGAACGCGGCGTAGGCGAGGGCGACGAGCACCTCGAAGAAGTTCATCCGGCGACCGCCCGACTCGACTGACCGGGCGTCGACGAGCTCGATGAGGGGCGCGACCTCTTCGTAGGCCGCGATGAACTTCTCACGCGGGATCGGCTTGCCCGACAGGGTGATCCGCTCACGGATGTCGTGCAGGTGGGGCGACGTGAAGCGGCCGGTGGACAGCCCGGTCTCGCGCAGGATCGAGTCGATCATGCGGCTCGTCGACGTCTTGCCGTTCGTGCCGGTCAGGTGGATCGAGGGGTAGGTGCGCTGCGGGTCGCCGGCGAGCTCCATGACCGCGCGGATGCGGTCGAGCGACGGACCGATGTCGTTCTCGGGCGCCCGGGCGAGGATCTCCTCCTCGATCTCGCGCATCCGCTTCATCTCCTCGAGGTTGCGCGCGGCCTCCACCGCGGCGGCGTCCGGGCGGCCGTTCATGCGGACTCCCCCGTGCCCAGCTCGCGGACCATCCACACGCTCTCGGGCAGGCCCGATCCCGGGGCCTCTCGGTGCGTCTCGACGAAGCCGTGTCGCGCGTAGAAGCGCGCCGCCTGCTGGTTGCCCTCGAGGTAGGAGAGCGTGATCCGCGGGTGCTCGTTCTCGCGGGCCCGCTCCACGACGGCGTCCATGAGGCGCGAGCCGATCCCGTGCCCGTGGTGGCCGGGCAGCACGTAGAGCTTCCACAGCACGAACGACTCGTCCTGGGGCCCGAACGTCGCGACCCCGACGACCTCGTCGTCCTCGACGGCCACGAGGGTGCGGCCCTTGCGGATGGAGTCGGTGACGACGTCGCTCGTCCACCACTTCGCGAGACCCATGGCGACGTACTCGGGTCCGGCGATCGGCTCGTAGGTCGCGAGCCAGGTCCGGTGCCCGACGGACAGGACGCCCGCCAGGTCGTCGCCGACGGCGCCGCGCACGATCACCCCGTCGGTCGGCTGCGTGTCGGTGCGAGCCCCGGAGTCGGCCAGGTTGGAGTCGGTCGGGTCGGGGTCGGGGGTCGTGCTCACGTCGGCAGCCTCCAGCTCGTCCTCGCGGTTCGCGGCGATCATCGCTTGACCACGAGGATCGTCGCCGGGTGGTTGTCGCCGACGAGGACGTCGGTCGGCGTGCCCGGCAGCCCGTCGGGCAGAGCGTGGTCGGGTCCGGCCGCGGCGAACTGCGTCGCGAGCGTCTCGCCGACGATGAGGTCGCGGTGCGTCACCGTGGCCTCGAACACCTCGGCACCGCCCTGGACGGTCAGGCTGATGCGGTCGCTGACGTGCAGGCCGGTGTCGCGCCGGGCCTGCTGCACCGCGCGGACGAGGTCACGGGCCAGGCCCTCGGAGGCCAGCTCGGACGTCACGGTCGTGTCGAGCACGACGAAGCCACCCGACGGCAGCATCGCCGTGGCCCCCGCGTCGGCGTCACCGGCGACGACGGTCTCGAGGGCGTACTCGCCCTCGACGAGCGCGAGACCCCCGGACGTCACCGTGCCGTCGGCGTCGACGGTCCAGTCGCCCGACTTGCTGCCCTTGATGGCGCGCTGGACGTCCTTGCCCAGGCGAGGACCCGCGGCGCGGGCGTTGACGGTCAGGCGCTGGCTGACACCGAAGTCGGCCTCGCTCGCCGTCGCGACGTCGACGAGGGTCAGCGCCTTGACGTTGAGCTCGTCCTGGATGATCGCCCGGAACGGCTCGAGGCTCGCGGGCTCGGCCGCGACGACGGTCAGCTCGGCGAGCGGAAGCCGCGCGCGCAGGCCTCGGGCCTTGCGCAGGCTCGAGCCCGTCGAGCAGATCTCCCGCGCCCGGTCCATCGCGACGACGAGCTCGTGGTCGGCCGGCAGGTCGTCGACCGTCGGGTAGTCGGCGAGGTGCACCGAGCGCTCGCCCGTCAGGCCGCGCCAGATCTCCTCGGTCACGAGCGGCAGCAGGGGCGCCGTGGCACGCGTGACCGTCTCGAGCGCGGTCCACAGGGTGTCGAAGGCCGCGAGCGACTCGTCGGTCTCGCCGCCCCAGAAGCGGTCGCGGGAGCGGCGGATGTACCAGTTGGTCAGGACGTCGAGGAAGCCGCGCATCGTGTCGCACGCCGCCGCGATCTCGTACGTGTCGAGCTGCTCGGTCATGTCGCCGACGAACTCGCGCAGCTTGGCGAGCAGGTAGCGGTCGAGGACGTCCGTCGAGCTCGTCGAGCGCTTGGCCTCGTAGCCCTCCCCGCCGCGCGCCGTGTTGGCGTAGAGCGAGAAGAACGACCACGCGTTCCAGAGCGGGATCATCACCTGGCGCACGCCGTCACGGATGCCCTGCTCGGTGACGACGAGGTTGCCGCCGCGCAGGATCGGGCTGCTCATGAGGAACCAGCGCATCGCGTCGGCGCCGTCGCGGTCGAAGACCTCGCGGACGTCGGGGTAGTTGCGCAGCGACTTGCTCATCTTCTGGCCGTCGGAGCCGAGCACGATGCCGTGGCTGACGCACGTCTTGAAGGCGGGCCGGTCGAAGAGGGCCGTCGCGAGGATGTGCAGGGTGTAGAACCAGCCGCGCGTCTGGCCGATGTACTCGACGATGAAGTCGCCCGGGAAGTGGTGCTCGAACCAGTCGGCGTTCTCGAACGGGTAGTGCACCTGGGCGAAGCTCATCGAGCCGGAGTCGAACCAGACGTCGAGGACGTCCTCGACGCGGCGCATCGTCGACCGCCCCGACGGGTCGTCGGGGTTCGGACGCGTCAGGCTGTCGATGAAGGGGCGGTGCAGGTCGGTGATCTCGACGCCGAAGTCACGCTCGAGCTCCTCGAAGGAGCCGTAGACGTCGAGGCGCGGGAACTCCGGGTTGTCGGACTTCCACACCGGGATCGGGCTGCCCCAGAAGCGGTTTCGCGAGATGGACCAGTCGCGGGCGTTGGCGAGCCACTTGCCGAACTGGCCGTCCTTGATGTGCGAGGGCGTCCACTCGATCTCCTGGTTGAGCTCGAGCATCCGCTCCTTGATCTTCGTGACCTCGACGAACCACGACGAGACCGCCATGTAGATGAGGGGCTCGCGGCAGCGCCAGCAGTGCGGGTAGCTGTGGTCGTAGGTCTCGCGGCGCAGCAGCACCGTGCCGGCCGTGACCGAGCCGGTCTCTCCCTCGCCCCGCGTCGCCGCCTTGAGGTGGTCGATGATGTGGGCGTTGGCGTCGAAGACGTGCATGCCCTCGTAGTCGGTGACGGGCCAGAGGAACCGGCCGTCGGCGCCCACGGGGACGACGGGCTCGATGCCGGCCGCGTCGGTGACGATCTTGTCCTCCTCACCGAAGGCGCCGGCGGTGTGGACGAGCCCGGTGCCGTCCTCGGTGGTGACGAAGTCAGCGGGGAAGACCTGGTGCGCGCGCTCGTGTCCCTGGTAGTACGAGAAGGGCGGCGTGAAGGAGCGGCCGAGCAGGTCACGGCCCGTGAGCCGCTCGACGACGCGCTCGTCGAGCGTGGACAGGTCGACGTCGGCCCCGAAGAGGTCCTTGGCGTAGGCCGATAGCCGGGCCGCACCGATGACGTAGCGCTCGGCCGTGCCGGTGACGTCGGACTCGACGACGACGTAGTCGATGTCGGGGCCGACCATGATGCCGAGGTTGGCCGGCAGCGTCCACGGCGTCGTCGTCCAGACGAGCGCGAGCTCGCCGGTCTCGAGCCGCAGCCCGATGGTGACGGCGGGGTCCTGACGCATCTTGTAGACGTCGTCGTCCATGCGCAGCTCGTGGTTGGACAACGGCGTCTGGTCGTTCCAGCAGTAGGGCAGGACGCGGAAGCCCTCGTAGACGAGGCCCTTGTCGTGCAGCTGCTTGAAGGCCCAGATGACCGACTCCATGTAGGAGGGCTCGAGCGTCTTGTAGTCGTGGTCGAAGTCGACCCAGCGCGCCTGGCGCGTCACGTAGTCGCGCCACTCGCCGGTGTACTTGAGCACCGAGCTGCGGCAGGCGTCGTTGAACGTGTCGATGCCGAGCTCGACGATGTCCTGCTTCGTCTTGAGACCGAGCTGGCGCTGCGCCTCGAGCTCGGCGGGGAGGCCGTGGGTGTCCCAGCCGAAGCGGCGCTCGACGCGCTTTCCGCGCATCGTCTGGTAGCGCGGGACGATGTCCTTGACGTAGCCGGTGAGCAGGTGGCCGTAGTGCGGCAGGCCGTTGGCGAAGGGCGGTCCGTCGTAGAAGACGAACTCGTTGGAGCCGTCGGTGCCCGCGTCGCGGCCCTCGACCGAGGCGATGAACGTGCCGTCCTCGTCCCAGTACTTCAGGACCCGCTGCTCGATCTCGGGGAAGCGCGGGTTGGACGGGACCCCGCCCGTCGTGGACTGGTCGGCGTCGTTCGTGGTGACCTTGGGATAGGTCATGCTCGTGGTCTCCTGCGTTCGCGTCTGTTGGTCGCTCGTCTCTGCCACGAGGACGACGTCTCCTGCCGGAGGCTGCCGCGGTACCACCCCGCTTGCCGCACGTGCCCGCCCGCTCGGGCAGACGGCATACGGCCGCTCTTGTCGAAGGCTGTGACGGGCCCACCCGTCCGGTTCTAGTGGGGGTCACCCGCCGCGGAGGGTGACCCTGTTCTTCCGGAGGCTCGCCGCTGATACACGGCTCCGACGCCTGTGCCGTCCAGTCTAGCCTGTCAGCATGCCCAGCCTGCCCGAGCAGATCGCCCATCGTGAGGTCACCGACGCGGACGTGCGCCGGTCGTACGCGCTCGACGCGACCGTCGCCCTCGCTCCCCCACCCGACGACTTCGCCGTCATCCGGGCGCGCGACGTCAGCGATGTCGTGGCCGTGCTCGAGCACGCCCAGGCCACCGGCACCGCGGTCGTCCCGCAGGGAGCGCGCACGTCCCGGTCGGGCGGTGCCGTCGCCACCGAGGACTGCATCGTGCTCAACGTCGAGGCGCTCGACACCATCCACGAGGTGAACGAGCTCGAGGGGTATGCCGTCGTCGGCCCCGGCGTCGTCAACGCGGACCTCAAGCGTGCGGCGGCGTCGGCAGGCCTCTTCTACGGGCCCGACCCCGCGTCGTGGGAGACGTGCACCATCGGCGGCAACATCGCGACGAACGCCGGCGGCCTGTGCTGCGTCAAGTACGGCGTCACGTCCGACTGGGTCAAGGCCCTGCAGGTCGTGCTCCCGGGCGGCGAGGTCATGCGCACGGGTCACCGCACCGCCAAGGGCGTCGCCGGCTACGACCTGACCGGCCTCTTCGTCGGGTCCGAGGGCACGCTCGGCGTCGTCACCGAGGCCGTCGTGCGGCTCGAGCCGGCGCCCGACCCGGCCCTGACGGCCCTGGCCGTCTTCGACTCGCTCGACGCCGCCGTCGCCGGCATCGTCGCGCTGCGCCGCGACCCGCACCGCCCGTGCCTGCTCGAGATCATCGACCGCACGAGCGTCCGGGCCATCCAGGCGTTCGGCGACTTCGGGTTCCCCGACGACTGCGCCGCCGTGCTGCTCGTGCAGTCCGACCGCCCGGGTCACGTCGCCGACGACGTCGCGAGGTATGCCGCCCTGCTGGAGTCCGCGGGGGCGACCGACGTCGCGGTGGCCGACGACGCGCAGGAGTCGGAGGCGCTGCTCGCGGGGCGCCGCGTCATGAGCACCGCGTTCGAGGCGATGGGCGGTCGCCTCGCCGAGGACATGTGCGTGCCGATCGGCCGGCTCGCCGAGTTCGTGCGCGGCATCGAGGCCATCGCCGAGCGCCGGTCGGTGCTCATCCCGGTGAGCGGCCACGGCGGCGACGGCAACCTGCACCCCTCGATCGTCTTCGCCCACGACGACCCCGACAGCCTGGCGCGCGCGTGGGAGGCCTTCGACGACCTCATCCGGCTCGGGCTGTCGCTCGACGGCACCATCACCGGCGAGCACGGCATCGGGTCGGTCAAGGTGCCGTGGCTCGGCCTCGAGCTCGGGGACGCCGAGCTCGACCGGCAGCGTCGCCTCAAGGCCGTCTTCGACCCGCTCGGCATCATGAACCCGGGCAAGGTCTTCGCGGTTCCCGGCGCCTGAGGCCCGCGGCGCGGGTTTCGTGGAGTCGTGTCGGCACCAGGCGCCGGTGGATCTCCACGACCCTGCGGCTCGGCGGCCACCCACAGGTGACCGGGTTAGCGTGCCGGATGGCCGCCTCGACCCGTCGCCGGCGCCGGTCGCGCACCGCGCTGGCCGTCGTCGCCCTCCTCGCGGCTGCGACCGCGTGCACCGGCGGAGCCCCGGCTCCCGGGTCCGAGGGCGCGTCCCCCGTGTCCGCGCCGACCTCCTCGCTGCCCTCGACGTCGACGGAGGACGCCGCCCAGACGCCTCTGTCGACCTCCCCCTCCGACTCACCCTCGCGCTCGGCCTCGCCTGTGCCCCCGCCCCGCGCGGACCCCTTCGACGTCGACACGGTGCTCGGCGGCATCCGTGCTCTGGCGGGGATCGGTCCGCGTGACGCGGCGAGCCCGGCGAGCGACCGGGCTGCGGCCTACGTCGCGGGGCAGCTGCGTGCAGCCGGCTACCGCGTCACCCTCCAGCCCGTCGCCGTGCCCGCCGGTGTGTCGTGGGGCGTGCGGGTCCCCGCCGGCACGACGGTGGACGTCGTCGCCGACCCGCCCGGCTTCGACCCGACGCAGCCGCACGTCGTCGTGGGCGCGCACCTCGACACGGTGCCGCAGTCGCCCGGGGCCGAGGACAACGCGTCCGGGCTCATGGTCATGGCCGAGGTGGCCCGGATGACGCTCCAGCAGCCCGGCGCGCTCCCCGTGCGGTTCGTCGCGTTCGGTGCCGAGGAGGCGCGGGGCGGCAACGGCACGCTGTACGCGTTCGGCTCGCGGCACTTCGTCGCCGGACTGGGCGCGTCCGAACGTCGTGCGGTCCGCGGCATGGTCGCGCTCGACCGGGTCGGCGTGCGAGCCGCTGCGGTGCCGGTGTGCCACGTCGGCGGCGCCGACACCTCCCTCGCGGACGCGATCCGTCGCGCGGCGGTCCCCGTCGCCGCGACCAGGGCGTGCGTCAACAGGGCGAGCGACCACGTGTCGTTCGAGAGGGCCGGCATCCCCGCCGTCCGGCTCGGCAGCGTGCCGTATGCGGCATACCACTCGGCCACCGACGTGCCCACCGTCGTGGACCGGCGGCAGCTCGCCCGCTCGGGGGCCGTCCTCTGGGCGTGGATCCGGTCTCTCCGGTGACCCCCGACGCGCCGCGGATGGACCGCGCCTGGGCTCGGCGCACGCGTTTGGCAGGATGACGTCATGACCGAAGTGGACACGACGGGTGCGTGGCTGAGCCGCGAGGACCTCGACAACGCCCGTGACCGACTGCCGATCCTCTACGTCCACGCCATCCCGGTCCGCGTCGACGACCGCGGCGTCGTCACCCACGTCGGGCTGCTGCTCCGCGCCGACAGCGACGGCGGCATCGGCCAGGAGGTCGTCGGCGGTCGCGTGCTCTACCACGAGCGCATCCGCGACGCCCTGACCCGGCACGTCGAGAGCGACCTCGGTCCGATGGCGCTCCCGCGCATCCCCCTGTCGCCGCAGCCGTTCACGGTCGCCGAGTTCTTCCCGACGCCCGGCGTCACGCCCTTCCACGACCCGCGGCAGCACGCCGTCTCACTCGCGTTCGTCGTCGCCGTCATGGGTGACTGCCGGCCTCAGCAGGACGCCCTCGACCTCTCCTGGGTCACACCGGAGGAGGCCGCGTCTCTCGCCGTGCGCGGTGAGATGCCCGGCTCGCACGGCGTCCTCGTGCGCCAAGCACTGGCGCACGTGGGTTTCCCGGTCTAAAGGCGTGCATTTCGCGGAATAGCTTGAAAGGCAGGACAGTTCGCGACTTCGTCCCGGACTTCACCCGCAAAAGGGACGAGATCCGGGGAACGGCTGTGCGACCTGGGTCACGTGCTTAACGTCGACAGTTGAGCACTGGTCGGCCCTGCGCGGCGACTCCGTGGGGGCGGAGCTCTCGTGGTGGTTTCTGCCACCCGAGACGCAGGCCCACCGCCGACGGATGCTCTCCACCCGGATCGGGGGCCGGACAACCGGCACACATTGGAGACGAGCATGAATCATTCATGGATCGTGTCTCGGGGGAAGTCCAGCTCATCGGCAGGACGGACACATCGCAGCTTCAGGCGCAAGGCCACGGGCATGCTCGCGGCGACCGCGCTGGTCACGGCGGGCGTTCTGATGAACCCGCTCATCGCTCGGGCCGCGGACGGCCCGTTCACCATCGACGGCGTCGTTCCCGACGCGGGCTCGACGCAGCTCACCGACCTGTCGGGCAGCGTCAAGGAGCTCGGGCCGATCAACTCGAACACGACGAAGATCGGCGTCATCCACAACGCCACACCACCGATGCTGGGGCTCACCAACCCCAATGCCCAGGTCGACCTGCGCAACGCGTGGCTCGACACCGCGCGTGACACGAGCACCGGTCATGACTGGCTCTACTTCGCGTGGGAGCGTGACGCCAACAGCGGCAGCGGCTTCATCGCCTATGAGTTCATGCAGGACCCGCCACCGGCCGCGTGCGCGTACGACAGCGCGACGGACGCGCAGCTCACCGCGAGCTGCAACCCGTGGGCCAACCGCAGGGCCGGCGACTTCATGATCCTCTGGGACCAGCAGGGTGGCAGTCGCGACCTGGTCCTGCGCACGTGGTCCGGCACCAAGCCGAACCTCACCCTGAGCGCCGGCACGACGCTCGACGCCAGCGTCTCGCAGGCCGCCTTCAGCACGGACGGGTTCAAGGGCGAGGCGGCAGTCGACCTGACCGCCACGATCTTCGGCGGTGGGACGGCCTGCAAGTCGTTCGCCAACACCATCCCGAGCACCGTGACCGGTAACTCCGACACCGCCGACTACAAGGACACGATCCTCAAGAACGCGCCGCCGATCACCAACTGCTCCTCGACGACCGTGACGACGCCCAAGACGGGCGCCGGCAACCCGATCGTGGGCAACCTCTCCATCGGGACCGGCATCGTCCCCGTGAAGGACTCTGCCGTGGTCAGCCTCACCGGAGGCACGGCCACCCCGGCCGGCTCCGTCGCCTTCTCGCTGTGCAAGGTGGACTCACCCGGGCTGTGCACCTCGAGCGGCACCTCGGTGGGTTCGACGAACCTCACCGGAGCGGCCTACCCCGTGACGGTCCTCTCCCCGACGGCTTACGTCACTTCGGCAGGACGCTACTGCTGGCGCGCCACCTTCAGCGGCGACTCGGCCAACGGCATCCCCAGCTCGAGCGACTCCAGCAGCACTGAGTGCTTCACCGTCGACCCGGTCACCCCGACGCTCGGCACCACGGCGGGCGCGGACGTCAACATCGGCGAGGCGATCACCGACCAGGCGAGCATCAGCGGCCTGGCGAGCCAGCCCGCCAGCCCGGTGATCAACACCACCAACACGGCCGGTGCGGCCGCGGGTGGCACGATCACGTTCACGCTCTACGGTCCGGACGACTGCACGACCGTCGCCTACACCTCGAGCGCCGTCACCGTCAGTGGGAACGGCACCTACAACACCCCGAGTCCGCAGTTCCTCGCTGCAGCACCCGGGACGTACCACTGGTTCGCCTCCTACAGCGGCAACGCTCCGAACAACAACGCGGCCAGCCACAACACCGGCTGCACCGACGCCAACGAGGACGTCGTCGCCGCACCGGCGCACCCGTCCGTGACGACCCAGGCGACCGCCACGGTCGTCCTCGGCACCTCGATCAGTGACGTGGCGACGATCTCGAACGGCTACTTCCCCTCGGGCGGCATCGCTCCGGGGAACGTGACGTTCAAGCTCTACGGTCCGTTCGCCGCCGGCGACACGATCACCTCGACGTCCTGCGTCGACACGGGCACCGGTGCCAACCTCATCGCGGGCGCCACGAGCACGGTCGCGGCGACACGGTCGACGGGCACGACCGCCACCGCCACGGCCACGGCCTTCACGCCGACGGCTCCCGGCAAGTACGCCTGGGTGGCCAGCTACGCGGGCAACAGCCAGAACGACCCCGCCGCCGGGACGTGTGGCGATGCCAACGAGGCCAGCGTGGTCACGAGGGCACCCGCCTCCCTCACCACGGCGCAGACGCTCCGGCCGCAGGACTCGGTCGCCGTCATCGCCAGCGTGGGCGGGACGCCCAGCGGCAACGTGACGTTCTCGCTCTACGCCGGCTCGACGTGCACCGGAACCCCGGCGTACACCGAGACGAAGGCGCTGAGCGGCGCGGGGACGGCCGTCACGGCCAACTCGTCCTTCGAGATCGCCACGGCGAGCGCGTCGAACTACAAGTGGCTCGTCACCTACGCCGGTGACGGGAACCACCTGCCGATCAGCGGTTCGTGCGGCGCGGAGAACTTCACGCTCACCATCGCCAACGGTGGCTCCGTCTCCAGCCCGTGAGGTGAGGCCCTCCACCTGATCGTGGCCCGGCCGAGGGGGAGGCCGGACCACGACGGGCCCGTCACAACCGCATTCGAGTCCACGAGGTGAGACCGGTTCGGGCCAGTCCCCGGACCGGTCTCACCGTTCCCGGGGGCCGACCAGGCCGCCGTCGTCACAGGCGTCGCGGATCTTCGTCGCCGTCTGAGGCACTTCGGACGGGCACGTCCCGACGAGCGCGCGCTCGCCGGGTCGTGTGCTCCGGGCAACAGGGGACCCGAGCAGCCGTATGCCGCTCCGCCACCCTCCCCCGGCACGCGGCATACGGCCCCCTGGGGGACGCCCGCCATGACCGGCCGGGGGGCTCAGTGCTGGTGCTCGAGGAGGTCCTCCCGGCCGGAGCCGAGGACCGTGAGCGGCAGCAGGGTCTTGCCGGTGGGCCCGATCTCGATCTCGGTACCCATCTGCGGGCAGACGCCACAGTCGAAGCACGGGGTCCAGCGGCAGTCGTCGACCTCGGTCTCGTCGAGCGAGTCCTGCCAGTCCTCCCAGAGCCAGTCCTTGTCGAGACCGGAGTCGAGGTGGTCCCAGGGCAGCACCTCGGACTCGCCGCGCTCGCGCGTGGTGTACCAGGCGAGATCGACCGGCACGTCGGCGAAGGCCTCGTCGGCGCAGCGCATCCAGCGCTCGTAGGAGAAGTGCTCGCTCCACCCGTCGAAGCGGCCGCCGTCGCGCCACACGGCCTCGATGACCTTGCCGACGCGGCGGTCACCGCGGGAGAGCAGCCCCTCGACGATGCCGGGCTGGCCGTCGTGGTAGCGGAACCCGATGGACGCTCCGTAGCGCTTGTCGGCGCGGATCGCCTCGCGGAGCTTGGCCAGGCGCGCGTCGGTCTCCTCGACGCCGAGCTGCGAGGCCCACTGGAACGGCGTGTGCGGCTTGGGCACGAAGCCGCCGATCGAGACGGTGCAGCGGATGTCGCGGCGACCCGAGACCTGTCGGCCGGTCTCGATGACCTTCTTGGCGAGCTCGGCGATCTGGAGCACGTCCTCATCGGTCTCGGTGGGCAGGCCGCACATGAAGTAGAGCTTGACCTGCCGCCAGCCGGCGCCGTAGGCCGCGGCGACCGTGTTGATGAGGTCCTCCTCGGACACCATCTTGTTGATCACCTTGCGGATGCGCTCGGACCCGCCCTCGGGTGCGAACGTCAGGCCCGAGCGGCGACCGTTGCGGGTCAGCTCGTTGGCGAGGTCGATGTTGAAGGCGTCGACGCGGGTCGACGGGAGCGACAGGCCGGTCTGGGTGCCCTCGTAGCGGTCGGCGAGCCCCTTGGTGAGGTCGGCGATCTCCGAGTGGTCGGCCGAGCTCAGCGAGAGCAGGCCCACCTCCTCGAATCCCGTGGCGGCCAGGCCACGCTCGACCATCTCGCCGATGCCGGTGATCGACCGCTCGCGCACCGGGCGCGTGATCATGCCGGCCTGGCAGAAGCGGCAGCCGCGCGTGCACCCGCGGAAGATCTCGACGGACATGCGCTCGTGGACCGACTCGGCGAGCGGCACGAGAGGCTGCTTGGGGTACGGCCACGCGTCGAGGTCCATGACGGTGTGCTTGGACACGCGCCACGGCACGCCCGTGGCGTCGGCAGCCGGCGCGACCCGCTGGATCCGCCCGTCGGGCAGGTAGGAGACGTCGTAGAAGGCGGGGACGTAGACGCCACCGGTGCGGGCGAGGCGCAGCAGCACCTCGCGGCGACCGCCGGGCCGGCCCTGGGCCTTCCACTCCCCCACGATGTCGGTGACGGTGAGGACGGCCTGCTCGCCGTCGCCGACGATGGCGGCGTCGATGAACGAGGCGACCGGCTCGGGGTTGAAGGCCGCGTGACCGCCCGCGATGACGATCGGGTCGTCGACGTCGCGGTCGATCGCGTGCAGCGGGATGCCGGCGAGGTCGAGCGCCGTCAGCATGTTGGTGTAGCCGAGCTCCGTCGAGAAGCTGAGGCCGAAGAGGTCGAAGTCACGCACCGAACGGTGCCCGTCGACGGTGAACTGCGGCAGGCCCGCCTCCCGCAGCTGCGCCTCCATGTCGGGCCACACGGCATACGTGCGCTCGGCGAGGGCGTCAGCGCGCTCGTTGAGGACCTCGTAGAGGATCATGACGCCCTGGTTGGGGACGCCGACCTCGTACGCGTCGGGGTACATCAGCGCCCACCGCGTGGTCAGCTCCTCGCCGTCGGGGCCGTGACCGCCGACGTGCCAGTCCTTGACCGTGGAGTTGAGCTCGCCGCCGACGTACTGGATGGGCTTGTTGACCCGCTCCAGCAGGGGCTCGAGGGCGTTGAACAGGGACTCTCCGGGCATCCCGCCATGGTACGTGGGTCTGCCGCTGCACCGAAAACACGGCGAACCGCCCACCCTCGGCCAAGGCCCGGACACGCCGGGGACCCGGACCTAGTCTGGGTGGGCGGAGGTGGAGAGGTGGCGACGGTGCCGACGGCGATCCACGTGGAGGTGCTGCCCGCGCGACTGGGCGACTGCCTCCTCGTCGAGTGTCAGCGCCCCGACGGCACGACGTGGCGGATGCTCGTGGACGGCGGCCCTCCGGACACGTGGCCCCTCCTCGAGGCGCGGCTGCGCCGCCTCGACCCGGGTGACCGGCACATCGACGTCGCCGTCATCACGCACATCGACAACGACCACATCGGCGGCATGCTGCCGTTCCTCGCCAGCGACCTGGCCGCCGACGTCGGGGACTTCTGGTTCAACGGGCGCCCGCACCTCCCGGTCACAGGGCCCGACCGGCCCCGCAGCGTCGACCAGGGCGAGAGCCTCGTCGCGGCGCTCCGCGGCTCCGATGGAGACCCCCTGGCCGGCGGGCCCGCCGCGCTGGCGTCCCACACCCGCGCCCTGCCGTGGAACGCCGCGTTCGGTGGCGGGCCGGTCGACACCGGCGCCGCGGGCGGCTTCGTCGAGGTCGCGGTGCCGGGTGGGCCGACGGTGACCGTGCTCTCCCCGACGACGAAGCGGCTCACCCGGCTGGCCGACACGTGGTCGAAGAGCCTCCGTGCTGCCCTCGGCGCACCCGACCGCGACGTGGGTCTCGACGTGCTCGGGCCCCTCGACGACCTGGAGCACCTCGCCGACACACGGACGCCCCAGGACTCCTCGGTGCCCAACGGCAGCAGCATCGCCCTGCTCGTCGAGCATCGCGGGGCGAGCGTCGTGCTCGGCGCCGACGCCTACGGCGGCGTGCTCGCGGCGGCCCTGCAGGGCGTGGCCCGGGCCCGTGGGGACGAGACCCTCAGCGTCGACGCGTTCAAGCTGCCCCACCACGGCAGCGAGGCCAACGTCGTCGCAGCCCTGCTCCGGGCGGCACCGGCCCGGCACTACCTCGTCTCGACGAACGGCGACGTCTTCCACCACCCCGACGACGCGGCCGTGGCCCGGGTCGTGCTCGGTGCCCCGGCCGGACCGACCCTGTGGTTCAACTACCGCACCCCACGCACCGAGCGCTGGGCCGACCCGCGACTCGTCGCGAGCCACGGGCACCACGTCGCGTTCCCCGACCCGGGGCGCGCCGACGCCGGGGCCGTCATCGACCTCCCGGCGCGGCGCTGAGCCTCGGCGTCAGGAGCCGTCGTACATCGCGTCGAGCTCGGCGCGGTGCTTCTCGGTGACGGCCTTGCGGCGCAGCTTCATGCTCGGGGTGAGGTCGCCCTCCTCGACGGTGAGGTCCTTGTCGAGGATGGTGAACTTCTTGATCGTCTCCCAGCGGTTGAGCCCGTCGTTGAGCTGGTCGACGTAGCGCTGGACGAGGGCGTGCGCCTGCGGCGAGGCCACCACCTCGGCGTACGTCTTGCCGTCGAGCCCGACGGTCGGGGCCCATCCGGCCACCGCGTCGGGGTCGAGCGTCACGAGCGCCGTCGCGTAGTTGTGGCCAGCCCCGTGCACGAGGAACTGGCTGACGAAGGGGCACAGGCCCTTGAAGCGGGCCTCGATCTCGGCCGGGGCGATGTACTTGCCGCCCGAGGTCTTGAAGACGTCCTTCTTGCGGTCGGTGACGTAGAGGAAGCCGCGCTCGTCGATGCGCCCGATGTCGCCGGTGTGGAACCAGCCGTCCTCGGTCAGCACCTCGGCGGTCGCCTCGGGGTTGTTGTGGTAGCCGCGCATGACGCCGGGGCCCTTGACGAGGATCTCACCGTCCTCGTCGGCGATGCGGACCTCCGTGCCCGGCAGCGGCCAGCCCACGGAGCCGTACTGGTACGAGCCGTGCTCGGGGGCGTTCACCGTCGTGCCCGATGACGTCTCGGTCAGGCCGTAGCCCTCCTGGACGAGCAGGCCGACCGACCCGAACCAGCGCGCGACGTCCGCGTTGAGCGGCGCGGAACCGCTGATCATGAAGCGGACCCGCCCGCCGAATCGCTCCTGCACCTTGTGCAGCACGAGCTTCGTCGCGAGCGCGTGCCGGCGCTGGAGGCCCGACGAGGGCTGCTCACCGCGGGCCTGCACGTCGCGAAGCTCACCGCCCACCTTGAGCGCCCAGTCGATGAGCTTCTTCTTGACGCCCTTCTCGCCGGCGAACATCAGGGCGATGCGTCCGTGCGCCTTCTCGAAGATGCGCGGCGGGCCGGCCATGAAGGTCGGCTTGATGACGGCCATGTTCTCGACGATCTTGTCGACCCGGCCGTCGACGGCGGTCGGGAAGCCGATCTGGAGCCCGGTCGCGACGAGCATCTTGCCGAACACGTGCGACAGCGGCAGCCAGAGGAACTGGAGGTCGTCCTTGGTGAAGGTGCCGATGGCGTCGATGACGGCGCCCTCGTAGACGACGCTGTCCTGGACGAGGCGCACGCCCTTGGGCCGCCCGGTCGTGCCGGACGTGTAGATGACGACGGCGAGGGACTCGGGGGTGAGCTGGTCGATGCGCGAGTCGACGAGGTCGGGCGTCGCGGCCAGCCACTCGCGGCCGCGCTCGGCGAGCTCGTCGGTGGTGATGACCCAGCCGTCGTCGCTGCCCGGTCCGGTCAGGGCGATGACCTGCCGGACGCCCGGCACCTCCGAGCGCACGTGCTGGAGCTTGGCGACCTGCTCGGCGTTCTCGGCGAAGACGATGCCGCTGCCGGAGTCGGTGAGGATGTAGGCGACGTCCTCGGCGATCGTCGTCGGGTAGACGGTCGTCGTCGCACCGCCGGCGCAGATGACGGCGAGGTCGGCGAGGATCCACTCCACGCGGGTCGTCGACGCGATGGCGACGCGGTCCTCCAGCGCCACCCCGAGGCTGACGAGCCCGGCGGCCCACTGCTCCACGACCTCGTGCGTCTGCCGCCACGTCAGCGTGGTGAGCTCGCTCGACCCCTCCGCGAAGTAGAGGTAGGCCGGCGCGTCGGGCGTGGCCCGGACCCGGCTGCGGAAGAGCGCACCCACGCTGGGAGCGCGTCCGTCGAGGACGTTCTGGTCGACGTCCCGGTCGGCAAGGGCCTGGAGGGGCATGTGGACTCCTTTGTCACTGCGGTTGCGCGTCATCGGCGTCTGCGGGCGACCGCCATGCCGGGATGATGTCAACAATCGTCGTGCCAGTCACGCATCCGTCGTCGTCCACGTCGAAATGTGACCCCTCGGTAACCGGAGGCGGGGCTCAACCCCGCCGGAGGCGACCCGCGACGGGTCGTCCGCCTCGCCGCTGCGACGCCGCGGCGACGTTGCCGACGAGGCCGACGGCGATCCACGAGGCGATGAGCGAGGAGCCACCGCTCGACACGAACGGCAGCGGCAGCCCCGTGACGGGCATGAGCCCGAGGTTCATCCCGATGTTCTCGAAGGCCTGCACCCCCAGCCAGACGGCGACACCGATCGCGACCAGGCGCCCGAACGCGTCGGCGCGGCGCGCCACGACGACGCACCGCACGACGATGAACCCGATGAGCACGACGAGCCCTGCCGCGCCGAGGAAGCCGAGCTCCTCCCCCGCGACGGAGAAGACGAAGTCCGTCTCCTGGAAGGGGATGAACCCGCCCTGGGTCTGGCGACCCTCGAAGAGCCCCTGGCCGCCGAGCCCGCCCGAGCCGATGGCGATGCGCACCTGCCGGGTCTGGTAGCCGATACCCTGCGGGTCGAGCGAGGGATCGAGGAAGGCGCGCAGCCGGTTGCGCTGGTAGGCCGACAGGACCGGCGTCAGGAAGGCAGCAGCCACGGCCGCCGCGCCGGCCACGAGGACGCCGAGCGTCCACAGGGCCGGGGCGCCGGCCGCCGCGATGATGACGACCGCCATGGCGACGAGCACGAGCGCAGAGCCGAGGTCGGGCTGGGCGAGCACGAGAACCACGGGTATGCCGGCCACGACCCACGCGAGCGCGACGTCCCGGTGGCGCTGGCGCAGCCCGCGCTCGGCCCGCTCCGCGAGGAGCATCGCGAGCCCGATCGCCAGGGCCACCTTCATCAGCTCCGACGGCTGCAGGCTCATGCCGCCCGGCAGCCGGATCCAGGAGCGCGAGCCGTTGACGGTCGACCCGAGCGGCGAGACGACGGCCGCGAGCCCGAGGACGGCAAGGACGTAGACGACGGGAGCGACCGCCCGCACCACGCGCACGTCGAGCCGCGTCACCACGGCGGCGCACGCGATGCCGACGCCCAGCGCGACGAGCTGCTTGAGCGCCGCGGTCCCGCCGACCGACGCGCGGGTGGCCGACCAGACGAGGACGACGCCGACGACCGACAGGCCGAGGGCGCCGATGAGCAGTCCGAGGTCGACCCGCAGCCACGACGGCCCGGCGGGGCCCCGTACCGCCCGACGGCCGCCCGCGGAAGGCCGCGTCGGCGGCAGGAGCGGCCCGGCTACGACGGGACGATCGCCGAGAGGATCTCGCGACACCGGACCACGTCCTGGGCCATCTGCTCGACGAGGGTGTCGATCGACTCGAACTTCAGGGTGGGACGCAGGTGCGAGACGAACTCCACCGCGACGCGCTCGCCGTAGAGGTCGAGGTCGGTGCGATCGAGGACGTAGGCCTCGACCCTGCGCTGATGACCGTCGAACGTCGGGTTGGTGCCCACGGAGACGGCCGCCGGGAGGGTGCGGTCGGGGGCACCCTCGTCGAGGCCGAGACGGACGAGCCACCCGGCATACACCCCGTCGGCCGGCACGAGGCCCTCGTGGTCCTGCGAGAGGTTGGCCGTCGGGTAGCCGAGCTCGCGGCCCCTGTGGTCGCCGTGCACGACGGTGCCGGTGACCCGGTGCGGACGGCCGATGATCTGGGCGGCGTGGTCGACGTTGCCGGCGAGCAGCTCGGCGCGCAGCTGCGTCGAGCTCCAGCGCGCGCCCTCGTCGGCCCCCTCGCCGATGTCGTCGAGGGCGATGACCTCGAAGCCGTGCGCGGCGCCGAGCTCGCGCAGCGTGCCGACGTCGCCGGAGTTGCGCACGCCGAAGCGGGTGTCCTTGCCGACGACGACGGCGCAGGCACCGAGGGCGTCCACGAACGTGCCGCGGACGAACTCCTCGGGGGTCTGCTGGGCGAAGTCACGCGTGAACTCGATGACGAGCACCGCGCCGACGCCCACCGACGCGAGCGCGTCCAGTCGCTGCTCGAGCGACATGACGGCAGCCGGGGCGCGGTCGGGGTAGAGCACGGCGATCGGGTGCGGCTCGAAGGTGACGGCCACGGGAAGGGCCCCGCGGTCGGCGGCCTCGCGCACGACGCGCGTCAGGACCTCGCGGTGCCCGCGGTGCACCCCGTCGAAGTTGCCGAGGGTGACGACGGTGGGCCCGAGGTCGGCCGGGATGTCGTCGAGTCCGTACCAGCGCTGCACGGCGACCACTGTAGTGGCCCCGTCGGAGCGGACGTCCGAGGGCTCGGGCACGAGGCTCAGGCCCCCGCCCCGGACGCGGCGAAGACCACCTTGGCCCGGGCGGTCGGACGCGTCTCGTCGAGCACGGCGACGAGACGCCCGTCGGGGTCGATGGCGGCCACCGCGTCGGAACCGTCCACCGCGCTCTGGATGCGCTGGCCGTAGCCGAGGGCGACGGCCTCCTCGGCCGTCACCTCGTGGACGGGCAGCTGCGCCCGGGCCGCGTCGGCGATCGGGAGCAGGGGTATGCCGTCCGGCCCGTCGGTCTCCGACGTGGCCGTGAGGTCGTCGAGCGAGACCGCGGCGTCGAGCCCGAAGCGGCCGACCCGCGTACGCCGGAGCGCCTTCAGGTGGCCGCCGACGCCGAGCGCCTCGCCGAGGTCGCGGGCGAGCGCGCGGACGTAGGTGCCGGACGACACGTCGACCTCGACCTCGACGTCGACGACGTCGATCGGGGGCCCCACCTCTACCGTCGCGGTGCCGGGGCGCACCGAGAGCACGTCGAAACGGCTCACCGTGACCGGCCGGGCCGGCAGGTCGACCGAGTCGCCCTGCCGGACGCGCGTGTAGCTGCGCACACCCTTGACCTTGATGGCGCTGACCGAGCTCGGCACCTGCTGGATGTCGCCCGTCAGGGCCGCGACGGCCGCGGGCAGGGCCGCCTCGAGCGCGGGCACGTCGTCGACCCCGAGCGCCTGGGTCGTCTCACCCTCGGCGTCGTCGGTGAGGGTGGCCATCCCGAGACGGATCGTGGCGGCATACGACTTGTCGCAGCCGACGAGGAAGGTCAGCAGCTTCGTGCCGCGCTCGACGCCGAGCACGAGGACGCCGGTCGCCATCGGGTCGAGCGTGCCGGCGTGGCCGACCCGGCGCGTGCCACAGAGACGACGGGCGCGCGCGACGACGTCATGGCTCGTCCATCCGGCCGGCTTGTCGACGACGAGCAGGCCACCCGAGCGGTCGGTCATCGGGCGTCGACGTCCGCGTCCACCTCGGCGTCCACGTCGTCGCTGTCCTCGTCGTCCGCCGACCGGTCGACCGGCTTGCGGTAGGGGTCGGGGTCGCCGGCGGGCTTGGCGTTGGCCGCGGCGCGGGCCAGCTCCTCGTCCCTCGCCCGCGTCTGGGCCACGAGGTCCTCGAGGTGGGCGGCGCCCTCGGGCAGCGCGTCGGCGATGAACTCGATCGACGGCGTCAGACGGATGCCGATGCCCTTGCCGACGGCCGAGCGGATGCGGCCCTTGTTGGCCTCGAGCACCTCGGCCGTGGCCTGGCGGTCCTCGTTGCTGCCGAAGACGGTGTAGAAGACGGAGGCCTGCTGGAGGTCACCGGTGACGCGGGCGTCGGTGATGGTGACGAAACCGAGGCGCTCGTCCTTGAGCCGGAACTCGAGGTACTCGGCGACGATGACCTTGATCCGGTCGGCGATCTTGCGGGCGCGGGCGGGGTCAGCCATGGCTACCTCTTTCGTGTGCTGTGCGGTCGGGCCGTGACAGCCGGGCCGACGTGGTGTTCACCCTAGTAGCGGGCCGGGGGCCCCGCGCATTCCCACTCGGGCGTCCGCGGGGCGGGTGGGGACCGCCGCGGACGGCGACGGCGCCGACCCCCGTGGGGGCCGGCGCCGTCGGACCGGTCGAGCTCAGGCGCGCGGCTTCTCGCGCATCTCGAACGTCTCGATGACGTCGTCGATCTCGATGTTGTTGAAGTTGCCGAGGTTGATACCGCACTCGAAGCCCTCGCGGACCTCGGTGACGTCGTCCTTGAAGCGACGCAGACCGGTGATCTCGATGCCCTCGCCGATGACGGTGCCGTCGCGGATGATCCGCGCACGGGTCCCGCGCTTGATCTCGCCGGAGCGCACGAGCGAACCCGCGACGTTGCCGAACTTGCTCGACTTGAAGACCTCGCGGACCTCGGCCGTGCCCAGCTGGACCTCTTCGTACTCCGGCTTGAGCATGCCCTTGAGCGCTGCCTCGACGTCGTCGATCGCCTGGTAGATGACCGAGTAGAAGCGCATGTCGACGCCCTCCCGGTCGGCCAGCTCGGCGACACGCTCCGCAGGGCGGACGTTGAAGCCGATGATGATCGCGTTGTCGACCGTCGCGAGGTTGACGTCGTTCTGCGTGATCGCACCGACACCGCGGTGGATGATCCGCAGGTCGACCTCGTCGCCCACGTCGATCTTGAGCAGCGCGTCCTCGAGCGCCTCGACCGAACCCGACACGTCACCCTTGAGGATGAGGTTGAGGGTGTCGACCTTGCCCGCGGCGAGGGCCTCGTTGAGGTCCTCGAGCGAGATGCGCTTGCGGCGCTTGGCGAGGCTCGCCGCACGCGACGCGGCCTCACGACGCTCGGCGATCTGGCGCGCGGTGCGGTCGTCGGGTGCCACGAGGAACGTGTCACCGGCGCCCGGCACCGACGTCAGACCGAGCACCATGACCGGACGCGAGGGACCGGCCTGCTCGACGTTGTTGCCGTGCTCGTCGAGCATGGCACGCACACGGCCATGACCGCTGCCGGCCACGATCGAGTCGCCCACGCTGAGGGTTCCCGACTGGACGAGGACGGTCGCGACCGGGCCGCGGCCCTTGTCGAGGTGCGCCTCGATGGCGACACCACGGGCGTCCTTGTCGGGGTTGGCCCGCAGGTCGAGAGCCGCGTCGGCGGTGAGCAGGACGGCCTCGAGGAGCCCGTCGATGTTCGTGCCGTTCTTGGCCGAGACGTCGACGAACATCGTGTCGCCGCCGTACTCCTCAGCGATGAGGTTGTACTCGGTCAGCTGCTGGCGGATCTTGGCCGGGTTGGCGTCCGGCTTGTCGACCTTGTTGACGGCCACGACGATCGGCACGTTGGCCGCCTGGGCGTGGTTGAGCGCCTCGATGGTCTGCGGCATGACGCCGTCGTCGGCGGCGACGACGAGGATCGCGATGTCCGTCACCGACGCACCACGGGCACGCATGGCCGTGAAGGCCTCGTGACCGGGGGTGTCGATGAACGTGATGGCGCGCTTCTCGCCCTCGTGCGTCGTGGCGACCTGGTAGGCACCGATGTGCTGGGTGATGCCACCGGCCTCGCCCTCGGCGACCTCCTCGGAGCGGATCGCGTCGAGGAGCTTCGTCTTTCCGTGGTCGACGTGGCCCATGACGGTCACGACCGGCGGACGCGCCTCGAGGTCCTCGTCCTCCTCGGCCTCGAGCTCGGCGTCGAGGTCGATGTTGAACGAGCCGAGCAGCTCGCGCTCCTCGTCCTCGGGCGACACGACCTCGATCTCGTAGCCGAGCTCGGCGCCGAGCACCTTGAAGGTCTCCTCGTCGAGGGACTGCGTGGCCGTGGCCATCTCGCCGAGGTGGAACAGCACGGTGACGAGCGACGCCGGGTTGGCGTTGATCTTGTCGGCGAAGTCGGTCAGCGAGGCACCACGACGAACGCGGATGGTCGTCTTGCCGTCGCCACGGGGGACGCTGACGCCACCCAGGCTCGGCGCCTGCATCTGCTCGAACTCCTGGCGCTTCGCGCGCTTGGACTTGCGGCCTCGGACCGGACGACCGCCGCCGCGACCGAAGGCACCAGCCGTCGAGCCACGACCGCCACCGCCACCGCGGGGACCGCCGAAGCCACCGGGGCGACCGCCACCGGGGGCGCCGCCGGGGCCACCACCGAAGCCACCACGGCCACCGGCGCCACCCGGGCCGCCACGGCCGGGGCCGCCGGCCGGGCGCTGGCCGGGACGGCCGACGGTGCTGCGCTCGGGCATCATGCCCGGGCTGGGACGCGGACCACCCGGACGCGGGGCGCCGCCGGGAGCACCCGGACGACCGCCTGCGGCGGGGGCACCGGGACGCGGGGCGCCACCGGGAGCACCCGGACGCTGGCCACCCTGACCTCCCTGACCGCCCTGGCGCTGCTGCGGACGCGGCATGCCCTGGCTCGGGCTGAACGGGTTGTTGCCCGGACGCGGCGCGGTGTCGCCACCGGGACGCGGGGCGCGGGACTGGCCCATGCCCTGGCTCGGGGCGAACGGGTTGTTGCCCGGACGCGGCTGACCCGGACGGGGAGCCGGACGCGGGGAGGCCGGGACGCCGGAGGTCTGCTGACCACCGTCACGGCTGGACTGCACCCGAGCCGGAGCCGACGCCGCAGGAGCGGCGGGGGCCGGAGCAGCCGGGGCCGGAGCCTTCGGTGCCGGGGCGGCGGGTGCGGGAGCTGCCTTGGCGGGGGCCGGAGCGGCCTCGCGGGCAGCAGGTGCTGCGGGAGCAGCCGGGGCGGGAGCCGCCGGTGCTGCGGCTGCGGGAGCGGCCGGCGCGGGGGCCGACGGCGCCGGAGCAGCCTTCTGGGGCGCGGCGGGGGCCGCGCTCGTGGGGGCGGCCTTGGGGGCCGCCGGCTTCTTGTCGCCGCTGGACGAGCCTTCCCGGGGGAAGGTCTCGATGATCTTGCGGACGACGGGGGGCTCGATGGTCGACGATGCCGACCGGACGAACTCTCCCTGGCTCTTCAAGTGTGCGAGCAGTGTCTTGCTCTCGACTCCGAGCTCCTTTGCGAGCTCGTAGACCCGGACCTTAGCCACATCTCTCCTGTTCCTGGTCCGGCCTGAACAGGAAGTGGCCGAACCGTGGGTTATTGCTGGGGCTTGCTCATCGCTGAGTACTCATCGGGTGCTCATAGCGTTTTCAACCCGCCTTGGTTCGTTGACTGATCTCTGACTGATCGGTGCGACCCGTGTGGGGCACCGGAGCGTTGCTGCGCGTCCTGGACTCCGAGATGTCGTTCCACCGCGCTGACGTCGAGGGCGACCTGCAGGCGCAGGGCACGTCCGAACGCCTTGCGGCGCACTGCCAGCTCGAAACAGTCGGGCGTCGGGTGCAGCCATGCACCACGTCCCGGCATCCGGTGTCTCGGGTCGGGACGAAGCGTGACCGGGGAGGTGTCCCCGGCATCTCTGTCCGTCGCCGCGACCACTCGCAGCAGAGCCGACCAGCTATCCATTCCTCGACATCCCACACAGGTGCGGGACGGCTCAGCACGGAGTCCAGTCCGGTCGGCCACAGGTAAGTCTACCGCGCCACGGGGCGAGACCGCGCATCGGGCATCCTCCCCCGCCTGGAAGAGGGGCCGAACCCGTGCTGCCCTGCCATCGTATGCGTGGGGTGCGGACGTGGCGCACGATCCGTGCTCGTCCGTCGTCGCGCGACTCCGCCCGGGTCGCTCTCAGCCTGGGCGCGTACCGCTCCCTGGTCGCAGGGGTAGGGAGACCTCCACCAGAAGGCCGCCCAGGTCGGAGCGGGCCAGGGCGACCGAGCCACCGGCGGCCTCCGCGACCCGACGGGTGATGTCGAGCCCGAGACCCGTCGACCCACTGCCGCTGCGGCCCCGGTCGAGGGCGGACTCGGCGGCGCCCGGCCCGCCGTCGGCCACGGTGAGGTGGGCCCGGCCCTCGTCGACGCGCACGGCGACCTCGACGCCCGCCCCTTCGGGCGTGTGCGCGAAGACGTTGTCGAGCAGCACGTCCACGACGTCGCTCACGTCCTCCTCCGGGACGTCGACGGCACACGGACCGTCGGGGCCCGTCACGGCGAAGGCCCGTTCCTGGTCCTGCGCGAGGGGCTCCCAGAAGGCGGCTCGTCGGCGGACGACGACCCCGAGGTCACACCCGCTCGGCATCGCACGGCGCAACGGGCGGCGGGCCTCGTGGACGATGGCGTCGACGCTGCGCTGGAGCTCGTCGACATGGTGGCGCAGCCGCCTGGAGACCTCCGGGTCCGTCACGAGGTCGCTGTCGAGCCGCAGGGCGGTGACCGGTGTGCGCAGTCGGTGACCGAGGTCGGCGACGGCCGCACGCTCGGACGTCACGAGCACGTCGATGCGGTCGGCGAGCTGGTTGAGCGCCCCCGCGAGCTCGACCGTCTCGGGTGGCCCTTCGGGGACGGCACGGGTGCCGAGCTCGCCCTCGCGGATCCGGTGGGCGACCGCCGCCAGCCGGGTCACGGGCACGCTCACGCGGCGGCCCAGACGGAGGGCGATCACGGCCGCCACCCCGACGAGGAGCAGCCCGAGACCGATGATCGTGGCCCAGGCGGCCGCGACCCCCTGACGCAGCTCGTCGTTGCTCACGGTGGACTCGACGACCGTGACCCCGCTCTCGGTCTGCACCGGGATGATGACGTCGAGACCCGTGTCGGTGCGATGGGTGAACGCCGTGCGGGTCGACTTCGCCTGGGCGACCTCGGCGTCGTCGTCTCCCACCGACGTGTCACGACCGATGACCCGGCCGGACGGCGGGTGCACGGCAACGACCATGCCCTGCGCCGTGAAGAGCCCGACGGCCTCGGAGAGCACCTGCTCGCTGTCGACGCTGGCGACGACGGTGGCGACACTGTGCGCCTGTTGACGGGCCCGGTTCACGGCACGGTCCTCGGCGACGTTCGACACGAGCAGGCAGAGGGGGATGATGAAGGCGACGACGACCGCAGACGTCGTCGCGGCCACGAGCCACGTGATCTGACGACGCATCAGGGCACGTCCTCCGGGGCCGCCAGCCGAACCCCCACCCCTCGGACGCTGTGGAGGTACCGCGGATGAGCCGCCGACTCGCCGAGCTTGCGACGCAGCCACGACAGGTGCACGTCCACGGTGCGCTCGCCGCCTCCGTAGACCTGCTGCCACACCTCCACGATGATCTCGCGCTTGGTCACGACCTCACCGACGCGACCGGCGAGCATGAGGAGGAGGTCGAACTCACGTCGCGAGAGGTCCACGGGCACGTCGTCGAGGGTCACGCCCCTGCGGGACGGGTCGATGACGAGACCACCGACGGTGATCCGCTCGTCGGCGTGGGCCGGTTCGCTGCGCCGCAGCACCGCCCGCATCCGGGCCTCGAGCTGGTCGAGGGTGAAGGGTTTCGGCACGTAGTCGTCGGCCCCCGAGTCGAGGGCGCGGACGATCGAGCCGTCGTCGTCACGCGCCGTGACGACGATGACCGGGGTCGCGGTGACCGAGCGCAGCATGGTCAGCACCGTGTGGCCGTCGACGTCGGGCAGGCCCAGGTCGAGCAGGACGACGTCCGGGTGCTCGTTGAGCACCTGCTCGAGCCCGCCGAGCCCGCTGGCGGCGCTCGACACGGCGTGCCCGCGGCCGGTCAGGGCCCGTACGAGCGATCCCCGGATCGCGGGGTCGTCCTCGATGACGAGCACGTGGGTCACACGCCTCACGGTACGCCCGGGCCGACCTGCGCAGACCCGGTCGTGACGCATCCGCCGGGCCCGCGGGACGGGGGTCCGCGATGACGTCGGGACGCGCGGGTCCGCTGCGCCTCGCGCTCGGCTGGCTGACCGTCGTGGCGGTCACCGCCACGGTGACGACGACCGTCGTGACGCGCGTGGGTCAGGACGTCGCGGGCGAGCTCGAGCAGCCACTCCCCTCAGCGACGGCGACCCTGCCGAGCACCACCGTCCCGTCCACGGCCGGCGGCACGCTCGTGCCGGGCCCCACGACCACGGGGCCGTCGCCGGACCCCGCCCTGCTCCCGCCTGCGGAGCCGGGAGGCACCCAGACCCAGGCACCCCACGAGGCGTCCACCCGCAGCGCGGACACCGTCGCGCCGATCGGCCCGGTCGTCGCCGGCCGGACCGACAGTCCACCCGTCGACGGGGACACCTCCGCCGCGGCGCCGGGACCCGAGGGTCCGTCGTCCACCTCGGACGCACCCGCCGGGTCCCGCACCACCGCCCAGCCTGACGGGAGGGCTTCCACGAGTCCCACCGCAAGCTTCTCGACGACGGGCGGCTCCCTGACGGCCCGTTGCGGGGACGGTCAGGTGCAGCTGCGCTCGGTCACCCCGAGCAACGGCTACCGCTACGAGGTGGAGCGCGAGGACGGCGGCATACGGGCGACGTTCAAGAGCGACTCGCGCGAGGACCGCCTCCTCGTGACCTGCCGCTCCGGCCAGCCGGTCCTCGTCCTCAAGGACTCCTGAGCCCGTCGGCGCGAGCCGACCTCAGGAGCCGTCGGTCGTCCCGCGCTCCGCTGCCGCGTCGGCGGCCTCGGTGTCGGGACGGATGTCGATGCGCCATCCGGTGAGCTTGGCGGCGAGGCGGGCGTTCTGGCCCTCCTTGCCGATCGCGAGGCTCAGCTGGTAGTCGGGCACGACGACCCGCGCGGCGCGGGCCGCGGCGTCGACGATCTCGACGGACTGCACCCGGGCGGGCGACAGGGCGGCCGCGACGAAGGTGGCGGGGTCGTCGGCATAGTCGACGATGTCGATCTTCTCGCCGCGCAGCTCGGTCATGACGGCACGGACGCGGGCGCCCATCGGGCCGATGCACGCGCCCTTGGCGTTGACGCCGGCGACCCGGCTGTGGACCGCGATCTTCGTGCGGTGTCCGGCCTCGCGGGCCAGCGCGGCGATCTCGACGGTGCCGTCGGCGATCTCGGGCACCTCGAACTTGAAGAGCGTGCGCACGAGGTTGGGGTGGGTGCGGCTCAGGCCCACCTGGGGGCCCTTGGGCCCACGCTTGACGCTGACGACGAAGCAGCGCAGGCGCTCGCCGTGGACGTAGCGCTCGCCCGGCACCTGCTCGGCCAGCGGCAGGATGCCCTCGACCGTGCCGAAGTCGACGAGGACGTTCCGGGGGTCCTGGCTCTGCTGGATGATGCCGGAGATGACGTCACCCTCGCGGCCCTTGAAGTCGCCGAGGATCGCCTCGTCCTCGAGGTCGCGCAGGCGCTGGACGATGACCTGCCGCGCCGTCGAGGCGGCGATGCGGCCGAAGCCGACCGGGGTGTCGTCGAACTCGGGTCCGGGCTCGCCGCGCTGCGGACGCTCGCCCTCCTCGGTGACCGGGAGCAGGTCACCCTCCTCACGGGCCCAGACGATGACGTGGCCGGTCTTGCGGTCCAGCTCGACCCGCGCGATGCGCTGGCTGCCGTCGGTGCGGTGGTAGGCGACGAGGAGCGCCTGCTCGATGGCGGGGATGAGCACGTCGAGGCTGATGTCGCGCTCCCGTTCCAAGGCGCGCAGGGCTGCGAGGTCGATGTCCATCAGTGGTCCCCTTCCAGGGCGGACGTCTCGTCCGGGTCGTGGGTGTCGTCGTGCGCGTCGTCGGAGGCGTCGTCCCCCGCGTCGTCGACGGCGGCGTCGTTCGTGGTCTCGGCGCGCGTGAACTCGACCTGCACGGTGCCGCGCTGGACGGTGTCGAGGTCGAGGGTCAGGTGGCGCGCCGGAGTCTTCTTCGTGGCCTGGACCTCGAGGGTGAGCGAGTCCGTGCCGACCTCGGTGAGCCGCCCGGTGTCGGTGCCGTCCTGGTGGACGACCTCGACGAGCCGCCCCACCTGACGCCGGAGCTGGTCGCGGGAGGCGAGCGGCCGGCCGACCCCGGGTGAGGACACCTCGAGGACGTAGGGGGCCTGACCCATCACGTCGCTCGCGTCCAGCTCGTCGCTCACGGCCCGAGTCGCCTCGGCGACGGCGTCGAGCGAGAGCGGCGGGACGGCACTCGTCGTGTCGGCTGCGTCGAGACCGGCGATGTCGGCGTCGACGAGCACGCGAACCAGCCGCCGCTTGCCGGCGGGAGACACGGAGACGTCCTCGACGACGAGCCCGAGGGGCGCGAGCACCGGCTCGAGCGTCGCTCTGATCTCCTGGGCCGTGCTCATCAGTCGACGCCTCCTGCTCTTCTCGAATGTCCGGCGCCGACGCCCCGAAGGACGCGACGGGCACCGCGTGCCCACCACTCTATCGGCGCCGGGGGGTCGTCGCAGACCGCCGCCCGCGTGCGAAGATCTCGGCATGGACGGCGACACCCGTGGGCTCGGGTCACGGGTGATGGACGGTCTCGGCCGTCCCCCGCGCCGCCTTCTCGTGCTCGGCGGCGGTGCCGCCGCCCTCGCGCTGCTCGTCGACCGCGGCCTGCGCCTCGACGTGCCGCCGCCTCCCCCGCCGGTGCCCACCCGCCGTCCGGCCCCGGACGAGGCCCTCCTGCTCTCGGCCGTGGCCGACCTCGAACACATCGTGGCGGCCGAGACGTCGGTCCTCGCGGGCGACGAGGGTGGCGGCCTGGTCCGTCGGCTCCGCACCGTCAACCGGGAGCAGCTGCGCGTCCTGCGCGGCCGGCTCACGAACGCCGGCGTGCCGACGGCCGTGATCGACGCCGCCGTGGCCGCCGGGCCGGCGCCGTCGTCGCGGCCCGGCTCCACGGGCACCCCCACACCCTCGGCCGCCCCGGCGACGAGCCAGCGGCCCGTCCGCACCCGCCGGGAGCTCGCCGCCCTGCTCGACTCGCTCGGGCCCGAGGACTGGTCCGCGCTCACGACGGCGACCGTCGACACCCGCGAGCTGCTCGCGGCCGCCTACGGACAACGCCTCGCCGGCGCGGTGCTCCTCGGACGGGACGTCGCCACGTCGCCGCCCAGCCCCGTGCGACCCGAGATCGTGTCCCGGACCTCCCCCCTCGTGTACGCCTTCGAGGTCGTCGCGGCCCAGAGCTCTGGCGACCAGCGGTCGCGGGCCGAGGACACGCTCGCCGCCCTGGTGCGCCTCGACATCGCCGTGTCCGGCGCGAGCTCGACGACGCCTGCCGGGTGGGCGCTGCCCTACCCCGTCACGACACCCGAGGCGGCCGGACGCCTCGCGACCGAGACCCTGTCGTCCGCCGTGGACGCCGGCACCGAGGTGGCCGGCCCGAGCCCGAGCGCCGCCTCCCTCGAGGACGTCGCGCGCTGGAGCGCCGACCTCCAGGCACTCGCCGTCGACTGGGACGTGCCCCTGACCGCCTTCCCGGGAGCCACCGCGTGAGCTACGACCCGATGTACGACCTCATCCCCGCCCTGTTCGCCCACGAGGTGAGCGGCTACGAGCCCGACGGCTACGTCTCCGGCGAGGACTGGATCGACGCACTGCCGGGGCTCATCACCGACCTGCTCGCCGACTGGGAGCTCGAGCCCATCGGGCGAGCCACCAACGGCGTGTGCGCGGTGGCCATCCCGGTGCGCCTGCTGGGCTCGGGCCGCGACGTCGTCGGGGTGAGCGGCGAGGGCATCCTCAAGATCACCTGGCCGCACCCTGAGGCCGCGACCGAGCACCTCGCGCTCCAGACGTGGAACGGGCACGGTGCGGCGCGCCTCGTGCGGGCCGACCCCGCGCGCTTCGCCCTGCTCCTCGAGCGGCTGCACACCCGCGACCTGACCCGCGTCGACATCGACGAGGCGTGCGGCGTCATCGGCGACCTGCTCCGGGTGCTGCGACGGCCCCCGCACCCGCGCGTGCCCAGCCTCACGGCATACGCCCTCCGTCAGGCCGAGGAGCTGGCGGCCGCACCCGCGGTGCTGCCGCGGCGCTACCTCGACCAGGCGTCGACGCTGGCCCGCGAGCTCGTCGAGCGGGCCCCCGCCGAGGACCGGCTGCTGCACACCGACCTGCACTACACCAACGTGCTCGCCGCCTACCGCTCCCCGTGGCTCGCCATCGACCCCAAGCCGATGGCCGGCGACCCGGCGTTCGAGGTGGCCCCCGCCCTGTGGAACCGGGCCGACGAGCTCGGGACCGGGTCCGAGGTCCGGTGGTCGCTGCGCCGGCGGCTCGAGATCATCTGCGAGCGCGCCGGCCTCGACGAGGGGCGGGCCCGTGCGTGGACGATCGTCCGGGAGGCCGACAACGCCCTCGACGCCGCCGAGGCGCTGGCGAAGGGCCCCGCCGACGACGCCTGGGCACACGACCGGATCAGCCTCGCGGTGACGATCATCAAGGCGATGAACGACTGAGCCGGCGGGCTCTCGAGCGCTGACTCGACACGCTCGTGACAGCCTCAGCACCGTCGACGACACGCGCTCGACGTCGTCGATCAAATCGTTTCGACTCCGGGGTGCTTGAAGCCTTAACCTTGTCGCGCTCCCCCACCTTCGTTGTCGAAAGGCACTCGCATGCCTCGCCTTGCCATGCCCACCTCCCGCGACCAGCGCTCGGCCACGCCGACCCCTGCTCGCGAGATCGCGCGCATCGCCGTGCCGGTGAGCATGGAGTTCGTCCTCATGCTCGTGCTCAACTTCGTCAACCAGATCGTCGTCGGGAGCCTCGGGGCCACGGCGATCGCCGCGGTGGGCTTCTCCAACAGCCTCACCTTCATCCTCGCGGTGACGCTCGGCTGTCTCGGCACGTCGGTGAGCATCCTCGTGGCGCGGGCGCACGGCGCCGGTCGCCGGGACGCCCTCGACCACACGGTCACGGCGGCGCTTCTCGTCGCCGTCGGGCTCGGCGTCGTCGTCTCGCTCGTGCCGTGGTTCTTCGCCGACCACCTCATGTCGCTCGTCGGGGCCTCCCCGTCGGTGGCGGCGGCGGGCACCGACTACTTCCGCCTCACCGTCCTCGCGACGCTGCCGGTCATGCTCAGCGCGATCCTCTCGGGTGTCCTCCGCTCGGCCGGCCGACCGACGAGCCCGATGATCGCGACGATGGTCACCGTCTTCGCGAACTCGGCAATCGCGTACTCCCTCGTCGTCGGGCTCGGCCCGCTGCCCTCGCTCGGCGTCGCCGGCGCCGGCTGGGCCACGCTCGTGACCGCCGTCGTCAAGACGCTCATCCTGCTGTGGATGGCCTACGGCCGGCGCGCCGTCGTCGGCTGGAGCCTGCCCGACAGCGTCCGGCAGTGGCGTGCCGTCATCGTGCCCCTCTTCGTCCTCGCGCTCCCCCTCGGCGTCACCGAGCTCTTCTGGACCGTCGGGACCTTCCTCTACAACGTCGTGTTCCAGCAGCTCGGCGACGAGGCGCTGGCCGCCGCGCAGATCGTCACGACGCTGGAGGGCGTCTTCGTCGTCGGCAGCATCGGGCTGATGAGCGCCACGACCACCCTCGTGGGCCGCTCCGTCGGTCGCGGGGACGTCCACGACGCGATGGCCTGGGTGCGGCGGCTGACCCGCGCGGGCGTCGGGACCGCCGCCGTCTTCGGGGTCCTCTTCGCCGCCTCGGTGCTGCTGCTCGACGTCCTCTTCGGGGAGGCCGGTCGAGACGTGCGCACCATGGCCGGCGTCGGCATCCTCATCAACGCGGCGTTCCAGGTGGTCAAGGTGCGCAACATGATCGTCGGAGCGGGCGTGCTGCCCAGCGCCAACGACGTGCGCGGGGTCATCATGGGCGACGTCGCCGGTGCCTTCCTGATCGGGCTGCCGCTCGCCGTCCTCCTCGGCCTGCACACGCCGCTCGGCTACGTCGGCATCTTCGTGGCCCGCATCCTCGAGGAGCTCGCCAAGCTCGCCATCTTCACGTGGCGTGCGCGTCGGATCCGCTGGGAGCGCCTCGTCGCGCCGCGCGAGGCCGTCGCCGCCTGACGGCCCGGCCGGTCGCCCCCGGCCTCAGCCGGTGACGACGAGCCCCTGGCGCATCCCGTCGGCGTAGTGGTTCTCGAGGTTGCAGACGAGCTCGTAGTGGCCCGGCGCCAGGGTCACCGTCACCCAGCCGACGGCGCCGGAGACGATGCCGTCACCGTGGCCCGCGGCGCAGGACGCCGAAGCCTCCCCGAGGCTGCCCGACTCGTCGACCGTGCCGTCCCGGCCCGGCACGCGCTGTCCGGCGACGGCGTCGGCGACGAGCGGCAGGACGACGAGCTCGTGGGTGCGCCACCCGGAGTTCTCCACGACGACGCTCACCGGTCCGGAGTGGACGGTCGCGGGCCGCGCGACGAGCAGCATCCGGGCCCCCATCGGGGCGACGCCGCCCATCATCCGCGACATGCCCATGTCGACGAGGCTGACGGTCACCCGCGACCCGGGAAGGTCGGTCGGGGCCGCACACGCCAGCGGCGCCGCCATCGGGACGCCGCTGCTCGACCCGGCGCGCACGCCACCCATGGCGCCGCCCATCGGGTTCGTCGCCGCGGGCGCTGCCGAACAGCCCGTGAGCACCAGGGCGGCAGCTGCGAACGCAGCCCCGCCCGTCCACGAGCGACGGATGCTCCAGCCTCTGGCCATGCCTCGACACTAACCCCGGGGGGTATGCGTGGGCCGGGTGTGTGACGCACCAGTCCCCGGCCGGCGCCCGGCGTGCGCGAGAGTGGAGCCATGCCCAACCGCCTCGACCGAGCGACGAGCCCCTACCTGCTCCAGCACCGCGACAACCCGGTGCACTGGCAGGAGTGGGGCGAGGCCGCGTTCGCCGAGGCGCGCGAGCGGAACGTCCCGGTGCTCCTGTCGGTCGGCTACGCGGCCTGCCACTGGTGCCACGTCATGGCCCACGAGTCGTTCGAGGACGAGGCCGTCGCCGCCGCGCTCAACGCCCGCTTCGTCCCGGTCAAGGTCGACCGCGAGGAGCGACCCGACATCGACGCCGTCTACATGTCGGCGGTCACGGCGACGACCGGCCACGGTGGCTGGCCGATGACGGTCTTCCTCACCCCCGAGGGCGAGCCGTTCTTCTGCGGCACCTACTTCCCGCGCGACCACTTCCTCCGCGTCCTGGCGGCCCTCGACGAGGCCTGGCGCACCCGCGAGGACGAGGTGCGCGCGTCGGGCTCGCACATCGCCACCAGCCTCGCCGAGGCCCTCCAGCCGCCGACGCCGTATGCCGTCGAGCCGGCAGCGCTGTCGTCCGCGGTCGGGCTGCTGGCCCGCCAGTTCGACCACGTGGCAGGCGGTTTCGGCGGCGCACCGAAGTTCCCGCCGTCGATGGTGCTCGAGTTCCTGCTGCGCCACCACGCCCGGACCGGGGACCGGGACGCCCTCGCGATGGCGTCCCGCACGCTCGAGGCGATGGCGCGCAGCGGCCTCTACGACCAGCTCGCCGGTGGCTTCGCGCGCTACGCCGTCGACGCCGGCTGGGTCGTGCCGCACTTCGAGAAGATGCTCTACGACAACGCCCTGCTGCTGCGCGCCTACACGACGTGGTGGAAGGTGACCCGCGACCCGCTGGCAGAGCGCATCGTCCGTGAGACGGCCGACTTCGTCGTGCGCGACCTCGGCACCGAGACGGGAGGTTTCGCGTCGTCGCTCGACGCCGACGCTGCCGGCGTCGAGGGGCTGACGTACGCGTGGACACCGGAGCAGCTGCGAGAGGTCCTCGGGGACGACGACGGCCCCGTCGCGGCCGAGCTGCTCGGCGTGACGACCGAGGGCACGTTCGAGCACGGCGCCTCGACGTTGCAGCTGCCGTCAGAGCCGGGTGACCGCGACTGGTTCGACGACGTGAGAGCACGACTGCTGGCAGCCCGCGCCGGGCGACCTCAGCCCGGTCGTGACGACAAGGTCGTGACGTCGTGGAACGGGCTCGCGATCGCCGCGCTCGCGGATGCCGGCGCCGCGCTCGAGCGGCCGGACTGGGTGGCCGCCGCGACCCGGTGCGCCGCGCACGTCCTCGACGTCCACGTCGTCGACGGGGAGCTGCGGCGTGCGTCACGAGTCGGCACCGTCGGGACGGCTCGTGCCGTCGCGGACGACCACGGCAACCTCGCGGACGGCCTGCTCGTGCTGCACCAGGTGTCGGGTGAGCCACGCTGGCTGGAGGCCGCCCGACAGGTCCTGGACGCCGCGAGCGACTTCGCGGCCGACGACGGCGGGTTCCACGACACCGCCTCGGACGCCGAGCCGCTCTACCTGCGCCCTCGCAGCGCCGCGGACAACGCCGAGCCGGCGGGGCAGTCCGCTCTGGCGGGAGCGCTCGTCACCCTCGGCGCGGTGACCGGTGACCCGGCCGCCCTCGCGGCGGGCGCCACCTCCACCGCTGCGGGGATGGGGCTCGCCGTCCGCGAGCCGCGGTTCGGCGGGTGGTCGCTCGCGGTCGCCGAGTCCCTCGTCAGCGGACCGCTGCAGGTCGCCGTCGTCGGGTCCGGTCGCGACGCCGACGCGCTCGAGGTGGTGGCGCGCCGGTCCCCGAGCCCCGGACTCGTCGTCGTGCGCGGCGAGCCGGACGCGCCCGGCGTCCCGCTGCTGGCCGACCGCCCGCTCGTCGGCGGACGCGCTGCGGCCTACGTCTGCCGCGGGATGGTCTGCGAGCTGCCGACGACCGACCCCGAGCAGCTGGCTGCGCAGCTCGGTGCGGTGGCTGGCGAGGGGCTCGGTGGAGTGGTCGGCTGAGGCGACGAACCGCCCGACATTCGCATCTGGCGGGCCAAACCCCCGCATTCTGCAACAATCACCGCATGATGGGCTCAGCGCGCACCGCGGTCGTCGTCGAGGACGACGACGACATCCGTGAGCTCATCACGCACAGCCTGACCATGCAGGGCTTCGAGGTCTCGGCGGCGTCCTCGGGACAGGCGGGCCTCGAGCTCGTCGTCGCGACCGACCCCGACCTCGTCACCCTCGACCTGGGCCTGCCCGACCTCGACGGGATCGAGGTGTGCCGCCGGGTGCGCGACGTGAGCCAGGCCTACGTCGTCATGATCAGCGCGCGCACCGACGAGATCGACCGCCTCATGGGCCTCGAGATCGGCGCCGACGACTACCTCACCAAGCCGTTCAGCCCTCGCGAGCTGCAGGCCCGCGTCAACGCGATGTTCCGGCGGCCGCGCACCGGCGGACCCAACGGCTCCGACGACGCGACGGGTCCGGCCGGCACCGTCTCGGCCGTCTCGGCGGGCGGGCCGCCCGCCGACGGCGCGACACCGGACGAGCCGGCACCCGAGCTCGTGCGTCACGGCCGCATCGCCGTCGACCCGGAAGGCCGCGTCGCCACGGTCGACGACCACGAGGTCGACCTGACCCGCACCGAGTTCGACCTGCTCTCGACCCTGATCAGCGCACCGCGCCGCGTGTGGTCGCGCGCCGTCCTCCTCGACAGCCTGTGGGGCCCCGGTTGGTCCGAGGAGCACCTCGTCGAGGTGCACGTGGGCAACCTCCGCCGCAAGCTGAGCCGTCTCGGCCCCGACGGCACGCGTGCCCCGATCCGGACCGTGCGGGGCGTCGGCTACCGCATGGAGGAGCCCGACGCGTTCTGACGCCGACGGCGCTGTGGCTGGGGCCGCTGGGCCGCCCGCACGTGTCGACGCGTTCGGAGGTCAGGCGACGACGGGCGGTGCCGAGCGGTCGAGGTGCGACCGCAGCGCGACGCGCGCACCCGGGGCCACGCCGAGCATCGACGTCCCGCGTTCGCGGGCCAGCTCGGTCTCACCGCGACTGACCGCGTCGATGACGCAGAGCACGGCCGACTCGAGCCGGACGAGTCCGACGGTGGCCGACGAGACGCGCAGGCTGAGCAGGACGTCCATCGCCGCGACCTCGTCGCGGCGGTCGAGCGCGGACGCGGCGCGGGCCAGCCGGGCATCGAGCATCCGCAGGTAGGTCTGGGCGATGGAGCGGGCGAGGTCGTCGCTCTCGAGCTCCGATGCGAGACGGGTCAGGGCCCTCGGGTCGAGCTCGTCGACCGTGAGTCCGGGACAGGCCGGGCTCACGACCTGCTCAGCGGCCACGGCCGGCGCCGAAGGCGTCCCGGGCCAGAGCCGTCCCGGGGCGCCGCGGACGTCGGGCGATGTCCCGGGTCGGGACGGGCCGGCCTCCCACCGGCTGGCCCGTCCCGCTCCGGTCCACTCCCCCCACCGAAAGCTCCGAGTGGGCCCGCCGACCGGGGAGGGCGCCGCGACCGCGCACCGTCACTGCAGGGTCAGTGTCGGTGCTGATGGTCATGGCGCTCTCCTCCCCGGATCGGCGGGCACTCGCCCGAAGGTCTCTGAGTCAGCGAGCCGGTCCCCCGACCGTTGCTGCTGATGAAGACGACTCTTCCGCGCCAACTGCAAGGTGCGAACCCCGGGGCACGCATGGTTTCCGCAAGAAAGCCTCAAGGCCTTCCCGGTTCGGGCAGCCGTGCGCCTTTTGTCCTTGCGGAGCATCCCGCCGGGCGGCCGAGCGGCCGGCGCCCGGGCGCGCCAGGTCGGGTCAGAGGGCCGTCGAGAGGTAGTCCGTCGCGTTCGCGGCGAAGGCCTCGCTCGTGCGCTCCGAGCCGACGAAGAGTGCCGTGGCCCAGATGTCGGCCCAGAGCAGGGTCGGTCCGGTCACCGTCACCGATCCGGGACGTCCGACGAGCTCACCGGACGCGGGGTCGTAGAGGTGGGCACCCCGGGCGGCGGTCCCCGAGGTCGCCACGGCCCCGCGCGTCAGCGTCAGGGTGTTCGCGATCCGCTGCCGGTCGAGAGGGTCCTCCACGCCGATCCGCCAGGCGATGGACTCGGGTCCGTCGGCGGGCATGTCGGCGTGGGCGCCGATCAGGATGTCGCCACCGGCGTTGATGCAGAAGGAGATCCGTTCCAGGCCGGACAGGGGCACGGACGCACGGTCGACGGCCCACCCCTTGACGAGGCCGGTCGGGTCGAACGCGAGGTCACCGTCGCCCGTGGGCAGCAAGGTCGTGAACGCCCCCCGGGTGAGCACCTCGGCCTCCTGCCCGATGCGCAGCGCCTCCTCCACGAGGGGACTGCACTGCGAGACCTGGACCTCCTCGCGGCGAAGTCGCATGAGGTCGGAGTCCTCGCGGTAGGTCGAGAAGATCGAGTCCATCTCGCGCAGGATCCGGAAGGCCGACGCCACCGCCTCGTGGGCGGCGAGACCGTCGACGTCGGCGCCCCGCAGGTGGATGGAGATCGGCATGCCCATGATCTGCTCGACCCACGCGCGCCGTGCCGGGGCCGGGGCGGGGTCGGGGACGCCGGGCTGGCGCGGTCGGGTGACGGGTCGGCTCATGGTTCGCTCCTTGGTCGCCTGTCTCAAGAGTGCCTCAGAGGTTGGCCTGGTCGATGGCGGACTGCAGGGACTGCGTGTAGCCGTCCCACGTGTACGTGGCACCGGACACGACGTCGATCTGCGCCGACTGGGCGCTGACGGCCTCCTGGTTGTAGACCGGGACGGCGGCCGAGTTGATCATCTGGTCGTGCCGGTCGTTCCAGGGGACCTGGAGCACCTCGGCGGCCGTGATCTTGCCGCTCTTGACGGTGATCTGGACCTGGACGTTGCCGTAGCGGGTCATGACGGCGTCACCGGCATACGTCTTGGCCGCGGACGAGGTGCTCGTCGAGCCGGACGAGCCCGAGGACGAGCCCGACGAGCTCGAGCCCGAGCCGGACGAGGTCGTGCCCGAGGTGGTCGTGTCGTCGGTGGCGGTGTCGTCGGCCGGCTCCTGGCCGGAGGAGTCGGTCGAGGACGCGGACGACGACCCGGACGTGGAGCCGGTGCTGTCGGACGTCTTGCTGCTCGCCGTCACCGGCCGGGTCTCGGCGGCCACGACGGCGGACGAGCTGCGGGACGTGCTGTAGCTGAAGAGGAGGACGAGCACGGTCAGGGTGCTCATGGCCCAGAGGACGATGCGACGCATTGGGGGGCTCGATTCGGTTCGGTTCGGGTCGGTGCAGGTCACGGAGTCGGTGCGACGGCTGCGAGGTCTCAGTAGGCGAAGCGCTCGTGGTGGACGGCGTCCTGGGGTACGCCGGCTTCGTGGGCGGCGGTGATGACCGTGTCCATCCAGGCGGGGTTGCCGCACACGTAGACGTCGCGTTCGGCGATGTCGGGGACGATCCGGGTCAGGGCCTCGACGTCGCTGAGGTGACGTGAGTCGACGGGGAGCCAGCTGTCGCGCTCGCGGTTGCGGTGGCCCACGACGGCGACGACGCGGCCGCCCTTGGCGCGGGCGAGGTCGAGCAGCTCGTCGCCGAGGACGATGTCGGACTGGCTTCCGACGCGATAGATGACGACGACACCGTCCGGCGACGCGGGCAGCTCCTCGAGGATGGCGCGCAGCGGCGTGATGCCGATGCCGGCTCCGATGAGCACGGCCTTCTCGCTCGTGCGGACCCCGGCGTGCAGGCGGCCGTACGGACCCTCGACGAGGACCTTGGTGCCCGGGCGGAGGGTCGCGAGGCGTGCGCTCGAGCCACCGACGGCCTCGGCCGTGATCCGGAGCGAGCGGCCGTCGGGCGCGGCGGACAGCGAGTAGGGGTTGCCCCGGGTCCAGCCCGCGCCGTCGAGGAAGCGCCACTGGAAGAACTGGCCGGCACGGACGGGCAGACGGTCGAGGCGGCGGCCCGTCATGACGACCGAGGTCACGGTCGGGGACTCGGCGACGACCGCGGAGACGACCAGACGGTGGCGGCGCGAGCGGATGAGCGGCAGCCCCACCCGGTAGACGAGGACGGCGACCAGTGCGAAGGCGTACAGACCCCACCAGAACACCGTCGCGGTGACGTTCGCGTTGAAGTCCGCCCCCGTCCAGAGCTGGTGCGGCAGTGCGAGGCCGGCCCCGAGGTAGGCGTAGAGGTGCAGCAGGTGCCACGACTCGTAGCGCAGCCTGGCCCGAGCCTTCTTCACGGAGGTCACGACGACCATGACGAGCGCGATCGTGCCGGCGAGGGCGAGCAGCATGCCCGGGGAGTGCAGGACCTGGTCGACGAAGGTGGCGACGACGCCGAGGTCGGTGCCGGCGCTGTAGCCGACGGTGACGAGGGCGATGTGGGCGATCATGAGGTTGAACGAGGTGAAGCCGACGAGCCGGTGCACGCGGGCGAGCTCGTCCTGTCCCCAGGCCTGCTCGACGAGCGGGATGCGCGCCATGAGCAGCACCTGCAGGAGCATCAGCACCGAGGCGATGAGCCCGGCGAGGCGGCCGATGTTGGTGAGGCTCTCACCGAGCGAGCCGAAAGCGATCAGCCCTCCGCCCGCGACCCAGAGGGCCACGACGAAGAGCGTGACCCCCCAGGCGAAGACGGCGGAGGCGTCGCGCCACCAGCGGGGCGTCGGGGCAAGGGCCTGGCGTCGTGACGCGGCCGGCACCGAGAGGTCGCGGCTCTCGGGGAGGGCGAGTGAGGTCATGTCACACACATTTGTGGCGGACCCTGTGCGTGCGCTGTGTCGCCGGGGTGTCAGTCGTATGAGTCGCCGTCCCCGTGGCCCGTGCGCTCGTGGCGCCATCGGGACAGGTCTGTCGCAGCGGGCAGGACGCCGAGCTGCTCGCGCAGCCTGGTCGTGTCGAAGACGCGGGTGACCGCGAGGTGCGAGACGGCGTATGCCGTGAGCAGCGGAGGCGTGGACGCCCGGGTCAGCCGGGCGGTGGCCTCCAGGGCCAGCGCCGCGGCCCAGGCGACGCCCGCTCCGGTGAGAAGTGGGCGCTCGGGCCATCCGTTGGCCTTGGCGACACCGGCCGCGACCACGGCGAGCGGCAGAGCGTGATCATCGGCGACGTTGAGCACCGCTGTGCCGCAAGCGGATTCGCTGGCGGCGACGGCGGCATCTGCCACCAGACGCACGTCCGTGAGGTGGACGAGCGTGTCAGCGCTGCCGGGGCACAGCAGCCGGCCGCGGCGTCGGGCGCGCTCGAGCCGCGGGAGCAGGGTCGGGTCGCCGGGACCGTGGACGGCGTGGGGTCGCAGCACGACGCTGCCCGCGCGCCCGAGGACGAGCCGCTCCTGGTCGGCCTTGGCGCGCGAGTAGGAGGACAGGTGGTGCGTCGTCACCGGCACGTCCTCGGTGAAGACGTGCCCAGAGCCGGCGGGGGGCCGAAGGGGGTAGACGCTGCACGACGAGACGAGGACGACCCGGGCCCGCGGCCACGTCGCGAGGACCGCACGCGTGCCGCCCACGGTGACGGCGTCGTGGACGGCCCGGGGTGCCCACTCGTCGACGCGCGCGGCGGCATGGACGACGACGTCGACGGGCGACGGGTCGGGCAGGACACCGGTCGTGAGGTCCCACGGACGGTGCACGAGCCCGGGGCGCGCCCGAACCGGTCGCCGGGACAGGGCGAGCACCTCGTGGCCACGCTCGAGCAGCCGGTCGACGACGGCGGCGCCGACGAAGCCGCTGGCTCCGGTCACGGCGACCCTCATCAGACCGCCCCCGACCGGTCGTGCGAGACGACGGCCCGCAGCGCATCGAGGTCGACCACGCCGGAGCGGCCCCGCCGCGGCAGCGCGTCGACGAGGACGACGTCGTCGGGTCGCCAGGTCTCGTCGGCGAGCGCCGCCCAGGCGCCGTGGACGAGACGGCTCACCCGTGACGCCGTCGCCGGGCGGACCCTGCCGAGTTCGCCGACCGGGACGACGGCGAGGATGACGTGCTCGTCGCCCGTGACCGCGTCGGGCAGCCCGACGAGGGCGCAGTCCCGGACGACGTCGCCGAGCCGGTCGAGGAGGAGCGGCTCGACGAGCTCCGGGTAGATGTTGGCCTGTCCGCGGATGATCATGTTCTTGGCTCGACCGGCGAGCAGGAGCGTGCCGTCGGCGGCCAGCTCGCCGAGGTCGCCGGTGCGCACCTCCTGACTCGGCGGCTCCCCCGCGAGACGGTGCCGCGCCTGCGCCGCCCGCACGACGACCTCGCCCACCCCGTCGGGCCCCGGCTCGTCGATGCGCACCGCGACGCCGGGTAGTGGCCGCCCGAGGCTCGTGCGCCCGGAGGGTGACGCCAGCACGTCGGCCCCGGTGGCGACGGCGACCGGCAGCGCTTCGGTGAGTCCGTAGACGGCGCGCACATCCACGCCGGGGGCCAGCACCTCGAGACGTCGCACCGTGGCCGGCAGCACGGGAGCCCCGCCCATGGCGACGTGCCGCACGGTCGGTGGCAGTCCTCGGGTGGCCGCTGCGAGCACCTTGGCCGGGACGGCGTACGCGTGGGTCGCTGACTCGCGTGCCGCCTGACGCAGCCACGCGTCCGGTGACGCCGTGACCGGCGGCAGCGACCAGACCGCACCGGCCACGAGGGTCGGCAGGCCGATCATCAGCTGGTCGGTGTGCATGGTGTCGTCGGTGTCGAGGCCGAGTGCCGAGACGGCGGCGCCGACCCCCGCCGAGAGCGACGCGAGGGTGTGCACGACCGCCCGGGGCGCGGCGGTCGAGCCCGACGTGAAGACGACGAGTGCCTCGCGCGAGGGATCCCCGACGACGGGCGCCGACAGCGGCGCCGGCAGGCGTTCCCACCGGGTCGCGGTGCGCGGCACCCCGGGGAGCCGTGGACCGGTGACGACGTGGACGAGCCCGGCCGCCGACAGGTCGGGCAGCTGCAGGCCCGAGGTGGCCGGCAGCCGCGCGAGCAGTGACGAGAGCGGCCGGTGACCGGCGGCGTGCACGAGGGTGTCCGCGACCGCCGCGTGCACGGGCACGACGCGACGCCGCACGTCGAGCAGCGCCTGCCCCGCGCCGGGGTCGGCCACGACGACGACACCCCCGGCCAGCACGACACCGAGCGCAGCCGCCACGGCGCGCGGCGAGGGCCGGACGGCGAGCAGCACCCCGTCACCCGGGACGACCCCGTGGGCGGTGAGGTGGGCCGCCACGGCACGGACGTCGCTGCCGAGCTCGCCGTAGGCGACCGACCGGGCCCGGTGGTCCCGGATCGCCACCCGTTGCGGCTCGGTGGCCGCCCGGGCGAGGAGCGCCGTGACGATGTCGGCCCCGCCGGTCATGCCGCTCGGCCCGCGCTCCTGGCGCCGGTCGCGCCCGCCCCCGAGCTCGCCCTCGCCCTCGCCCTCGCCCTCGCACGGTTGGCGTCCGGGCAGCGGACCGTGAGCTCGGCGTATCTCGGCACGAGAACGCGTCGGGCGGCCCGACGCGACGTCACGACGAGCCCGCGCTCTCCCGCGACCTCCAGGAGCATGCCGGTCATGGCCTGCAGCTCGGCGAGCGCGAGGGGGGCGCCGAGGCAGAAGTGCGAGCCGGCTCCGAACCACAGGTGGCGCAGGTCGCCCGTGGCGGGTCGTCCCGGCTCGAAGCCCCCGTCGCGTCGCGTCGCCCACCACAGGAGCACGACGACGCGCTCGTCGGCGCGAAGCCGGACCCCGTCGATCTCGGTCGGGCGAACGACCCGTCGCACGGTCGCGAGGCTCGGCGTCGTCATGCGCAGACCCTCGGCGACCACGTCGTCGAGCCGGCACCCCTTCGCCGCGTGCGGCTCGAGCAGGCCCGCATCGGCCAGCTGGCCGACGATCCGCGGCAACGCACTGCTGACCGTGCCCGTGCCGGTGAGGAAGAGCGCGGCGGCCAGGGACCGCGCGTCGTCGAGCGATGCGTCCTGCTGCGCCAGCCGACCCATGACCGTGTCCGACGAGCCCGCAGCATGGGCGGACTCGGCGGCGTCCTGCACCACGGCGAGCGCCGCGCGCGCCCGCTGTGCCGCAGCGTCGTCGAAGGTGCGGGTGCGCCACGTGACCATCGACTCGATGGCGTCGCTGGCCTCGAGGAGCACCGACGGCGGGGTCTCGGGGTCGAGCCCGACGACCGCCCCGATCACGGCAGCGGACACCTCACGGGCGAGCCGGACGACGTCGACCTCCTCCCCCTCCCGCAGCCGCGCCGCGGCCCCCGCGACGATGGGACGGGCCGCCGCGTCGCAGACCTCGCGCACGACCCGGGGCGAGAAGAGGTCGGCGAGGGTGTGCCTCAGGCCGCGGTGGTCGTCGCCCTCCATGTTGAGCAGCACCCGGTCGCCGAGCACCGGGGTCCAGAGTGCTCCGGACGACCCCGGGCCGTTCTTGGCGAAGGCCTCGGTGTCGGTGAGCACCCGTCGTGCCGACCGCGGGTCTGCCACGAGCACGCCGACGCCGGGCACGCGTACGACTCCGCGTCGCGACACGGCCGCGTCGACGACGCGGGCCACGACGGGGTGTGCCGAGCGGATCAGCCGTGACTCCCAGCGGCTCCCCGGGTCGGTGCGCGCGAGCGCCCTCACGCGACGCCTCGGACGTCGACGACGTCGGGGCGGTGGCCGTGGTCGAGGTACCACCGGAGGGTGTTGCGCAGGCCGTAGGCCCGGAGGCGTCGCACCGACGCGTGCACGACGAGGCCACGGTGGTACTCGATCCGGGAGCTGACCCGGCGCACCCGGTTGACGAGCTCCCGGTCCTCGTGGACCTCCTCGATGGCGGTGCGCGGGAAGCCACCGCTCGCCTCGTAGGCCGCGGCGCTGATGCCGATGTTGCAACCGGGGCTCATCCGGTAGGGACCGTGCAGCTCGGGAGACCTGTTGCTCGGACGGAAGCGGCCGAACGTCTGGCACAGGCCGATGACCCCGGGCAGCACGACCCGCTCCCACGGCTGCAGGCGCACCTCGTCGGTGCGTGCCCGCATCGGCCCGGTCACGAGGTCGGCGCCGCCGGCGAAGGCACGCCGACCGACGGCGGTCCACTCGCGGACCGGCAACGTGTCGGCGTCGGTGCGCAGCACGTGCGTTGCTCCGTGCGCGATGGCGTGGCGTACACCCGTGTCGGAGGCAGCGCCCGTGCCCTTGCGCGGCTCGGTGACGATCGAGACTCCGAGATCGTAGGCCGCACAGACCCTTTCGACCTCGTCCGCGGTCCCGTCCGTGCTGGCGTTGTCGACGACGACGAGCGTGAAGTCGCGGTCACGCTGCGCTGCGATCGCGGCGATGGTCCGCCCGATGCCCTCCTGCTCGTTGAAGGCCGGCACGATGACCCAGAGGCGGACTCCCCCGGCACCCAGGGGCGCCGGAGCGTTCACCACCGCACCGCCATCGTGCCCACGCTGATGCCTCCGGCCAGGCCCACGAGCAGGACGGGCTCACCCCGGCCGGCCAGATCGAGCCGCTCGATCTGCTGCCACTGGAGGGGCAGGGTGGCGGAGGCGCAGTTGCCGTGGTCGGGCAGCGTCTCGACGACGAGGTCGCGACGCAGGCCGAGGCGTGCGGCGAAGACGTCGAGGTAGGGCATCGCGACCTGGTGGACGGCGACCGCCGCGAAGTCCTCGGCCCCGAGACCGTCGGCCTTGAGGGCTCGGTGGATCTCCTCCACGTCGACGCTGTCGAAGGCCTGGCGCAGGCGCGCGCCGTCCATGACGAAGTAGCCCTTGTCGACGTCGCGGGGATGGCGGGTGCCGCCGGCGGGGAGTTGGCCCACGGACCAGTGCCGCGACTCTGCAGTGAACCAGCGGTGCAGGATCTCTCCGCGCGCGCCGGGAGAGGCTCGCTCGACGAGCGCTGCGGCCCCCGCGTCACTCATCGTGTAGCCGGGCACCGACTCGACGAACTGCCGGGCGTCGCGCACGCTCCAGCGCGCGGCGCGCGACGGCATCTCACCGGTGACGACGAGGACGCGTTCGTACTGCCCCATGGCGATGAGGGCCTCGGCGACCTGGACGCCGTTCAGCCAGGAGTTGCACGCGTTCTTGACGTCCATGACGGGGCACCGGGCACCGAGCAGGTCGGCCACGATGTGCGCGGTGGCGGGCTCGACGAGGTCCTGCGACGCCGAGGCGAAGACGAGGAGGTCGACGTCGGCGACGGCGAGGCCCAGCGACGCCAGCGACGTGCGCGCCGCCTGTGCGGCCAGGTCGGACGCCTGCGTGTCGGGACCGGCGTGGTGGATGCGCCGCACTCCGGTGAGGCGTCCGAGGACCCCGGTCGGAGGCACGAACCCGTCGCTCGCGCCGACGACGCGGGCCTCGACCTCCTCGATGGTGAGGACGTGCTCGGCAACGTGCGCGCTGACCCCGACGATGCGGCTGGACGGGCGACTGGACATGCGAACGCGGCCCTCCCTGACTCGGCGTCGTGGCCCCCTCCGGAGCCGTGCGGGCAGTTTACGGTGAGCGCATGCCACCCGCGCAGAGCCGACGTACTCAGGCCCGGGGCGTCGGCTCCGACCGCGAGCCGGCTCGTCGGGTGCTCGTCCCCACCTACCGCCGCCTCGTCGTGACCGGGCCTGAGACCCGACCCGACCGGTCCGACTCGACCGGTCCGACCCGTCAGGGCCACCAGCCGAGCAGGCTCCCGCCGATCTTGACGATGAAGGCGCTGACGACGAGGACGAAGACGACGCGCACGAAGCCGCTCCCCTTCGCCACGGCCGTGCGCGCCCCGACGTAGCCGCCGAGCAGGTTGGCCCCGGCGATGACGACCCCGACCTTGAAGATCACGAGACCCATCGGCAGGAAGACGGTGAGCGCACCGAGGTTCGTCGCGAAGTTCGCGATCTTGGCCTTGGCGCTCGCCTCGAGGAAGTTGTAGCCGAGCAGGCCCACGAGGGCGAAGACGAGGAAGCTGCCGGTGCCCGGACCCAGCGCGCCGTCGTAGACCCCGATGCTGAAGCCGGTCAGCATCGCGAGCACGGTGTGCTTGGCGCCGTGGTAGCGGCGGATCGACTCCGAGCCGAGGTCCGGCTTGAAGAGCGTGTACGCGCCGACGAGGACGAGGAGCACGAGGATGATCGGGTTGAAGGCCGACTTGGGGATGTGCAGCCCGATGAGCGCCCCGCCGATCGACCCGACGTAGGCGACGGCCGCCATCGGCAGCGCCGTGCGCAGGTCGGGGCGCACGCGACGGTAGAAGGTGACCGAGCTCGTCGCCGTGCCGAAGATCGACCCGAACTTGTTCGTCGCGAGCAGCTGCGCCGGCGACGCGCCGGGGAGGCCGATGAGCAGCGCCGGCAGCTGCACGAGGCCGCCGCCACCGACGACGGCGTCGATCCAGCCCGCGACGAACGCCGCGGCAGCGAGGAACGCGAGGGTCGTGAGGGTCGGGTCGCTCACGCGTCCGCACCGTCGGCGCGGGCGTTCCAGGACTCGACGATCGTCAGCACGTCGGTGATCTCGTGCGCCACGGCGTCGGGCGTCGCGTCGTGCGAGACCTGCTGGTCGAGCGGGATGCTCGAGTGCGGCACCCAGATGGCGCGCATGCCGACCTGCTGCGGACCGTGCACGTCCTCGTAGGACCGGTCACCGACGTAGGCGCACTCGGCGGGCTCGACACCGGCCGCACGGGCGGCGTGGGCGAAGATCTCGGGCTGCGGCTTCACCCACGGGGTCTCGCTGGAGTAGACGTCGACGTCGACGAGGTCGAGCACGCCGTCGCGCTCGAAGAGCGACCGGTGGTAGTCGCGGTCCCACAGCGTGTTGGACAGCACGCCGACACGGATCCCCTTCTCGCGCAGGCTTTCCCACAGGGGGCGGATCTCCGGCGCCGTGATCGTGTGCGGCTCCCACAAGGCGCGGTATGCCGTGAGCGCCTCCTCGGCGCCCGGGTGGCCGTTTGTGACGCCGACCGACTCGAGCAGCTCGTGCAGGCGTGCGCTGCCGCCGCCGCTGCGCCCGCGGCGCCACGCGGCGTCCTCGGCGGCGCAGATGGCCGCGACGAACGCGGCGTGCGCGTCGCCCGTGTGACCGAGCCCGGCGGCATACGCCCCCCACGTCGCGTGGAAGTCCACCTCGTGCCAGGGCGTGATGGTGCCGCCCCAGTCGAAGAGGACGGCCCGCACGGGCGGGACGGCCGCCGTCACGAGCGCTCGACCTCCGCGGTGACCTCGGCGGTCAGGGCGGCGACGGCGTCGTCGACGGCGACCTCCCGGCGCTCGCCCGTGCGACGGTCCTTGATCTCGACCGTCCCGTCGGCGAGGCCGCGGCCGATGACGAGGATCGTCGGGATGCCGCCGAGCTCGGAGTCCTTGAACTTCACGCCGGGGCTGACGCCCTTGCGGTCGTCGACGAGGACGGTGAGGCCCTGGATCTCGAGCTCGCGGGCCATCTCCTCGGCCTTGACGAAGAGGGCCTCGTCCTTGCCGGCCACGACGACGTGGACGTCGGCGGGTGCGAGCTCGCGCGGCCAGATGATCCCCGACTCGTCGTGGTTGCCCTCGACGACGCACGCCACGGCGCGCGAGACACCGACGCCGTAGGAGCCCATGACGACCGTGACGAGCTTGCCGTTCTGGTCGAGCACCTTGAGGTCGAGCGCCTCGGCGTACTTCGTGCCGAGCTGGAAGACGTGGCCCATCTCGATGCCGCGGGCCGTCGAGAGCGTGTGGTCGCAGTTCGGGCAGGCGTCACCGGCGCGGACCTCGGCGGCCTCGATGGTGCCGTCGGCCGCAAAGTCGCGACCGGCGACGAGGTCGATGACGTGCTGGCCGGCGACGTTGGCGCCGGTGACCCAGCGGCTGCCCTCGGCGATCCGGGGGTCGAGGAGGTAGCGGATGCCGGTCGTGCCCTCGAGCCCGAGCGCACCCGGACCGATGTAGCCCTTGACGAGCGCCGGGTTGGCCGCGAAGTCGGCCTCGGTGAAGGCCTCCACCTCCGCCGGCTCGACCTGCGCGCCGAGGCGCTTCTCGTCGACCTCGCGGTCACCGGGGACGCCGATGGCGAGCGGCTCGCGGGTGCCGTCGGGCTGCACGAGCGTCACGACGACGTTCTTCAACGTGTCGCCGGCGGCCCACGGGCGGTCCTCGCGCGGGAAGCGCTCGTTGAGGTGTGCGACGAGCGTGTCGATGGTCGGGGTGTCGGGGGTGTCCTCGGCGTGCGCGGCGGGCACGCCGTCCCAGCCGACGGGGTCGGGGGTGGGCACGCGCACGGCCTCGACGTTGGCGGCATACCCGCAGCTCGTGCACCGCACGTAGGTGTCCTCGCCGACCTCGGCCGTCGCGAGGAACTCCTCGCTCTTGCTGCCACCCATGGCGCCCGCCATCGCCTCGACGATGACGTAGTGGAAGCCGAGGCGGTCGAAGATGCGGACGTAGGCCTCGCGGTGCAGCTGGTAGCTCTTGTCGAGACCGGCGACGTCGACGTCGAAGGAGTAGCTGTCCTTCATGACGAACTCGCGGCCGCGCAGCACGCCGGCCCGCGGACGTGCCTCGTCGCGGTACTTCGTCTGGATCTGGTAGATCGAGAGCGGCAGGTCCTTGTAGGAGCTGTAGAGGTCCTTGACCGTGAGGGTGAACATCTCCTCGTGGGTCGGGCCGAGGAGGTGGTCGGCGCCCTTGCGGTCCTGGAGTCGGAAGATGTTGTCGCCGTACTCGGTCCAGCGACCGGTGGCCTCGAAGGGCTCCTTGGGCAGCAGCGCCGGGAAGAGCAGCTCCTGGGCGCCGATGGCGTCCATCTCCTCGCGGACGATCTTCTCGACGTTGCGCAGGACGCGCAGGCCGAGGGGAAGCCACGTGTAGACACCGGGGCTGACCCGGCGCACGTAGCCGGCGCGGACGAGCAGCCGGTGGCTCGGGACCTCTGCGTCCGCCGGGTCCTCGCGAAGGGTGCGCAGGAACAGGGACGACATGTGCAGGGCCACCGGGACTCCTCGAGTGGTGCAGGGTGCACGGCGCGGCGTGACTCGTGCGCGCGGGTGCGGAACCCCGGCAGGATATCGGCCGCCCGGGATGCCCCGTTGGCCCGTGTCCTGTCCACTTCCCGTCCTGACCGGACAGGAACCGGTCACGGGCTTGACCGGCGAGTAGCCCCGCGTGTTCAGTGAGCCTGCCGGATCGGCAGGTGCGGTCGAACTCGTCCAGACATCGTGACGTCCTTGTGACAACACGACGGGGTGTTCGGCCACGCACGGGTGAACGGTGAGCAACAATCGGGGAGGGCGTTCGCGCCTCACGAAACACCACAAAGGAGTGTTGACGACCAGATGAGCGACCCCTCCATCCCGGCTCCTGGATCCTCGGGTGCGGACAGCACCGGCGCCGCGGCCCCTGCCGCGAACCCGCCCGGCAGCGTCATCCTCGAGATGCGGGACATCACCAAGGAGTTCCCCGGCGTCAAGGCGCTCTCGAACGTCTCCATGGCCGTGCGCCGCGGAGAGGTCCACGCGATCTGCGGGGAGAACGGCGCCGGCAAGTCCACCCTCATGAAGGTGCTCTCCGGGGTGCACCCCGCGGGCACCTACGACGGCGAGATCCACTTCGAGGGCCAGCTGTGCGAGTTCAACAACATCCGCGACAGCGAGCACGCCGGCATCGTCATCATCCACCAGGAGCTCGCGCTCATCCCGGAGATGTCGATCGCCGAGAACATCTTCCTCGGCAACGAGACGGCCAAGAGCGGCGTCATCAACTGGCTCTCGACCCGCGTCAAGGCGCGCGAGCTGCTCGCCCGCGTCGGCCTCGAGGAGGAGCCCGACACCAAGATCCGTGACATCGGCGTCGGCAAGCAGCAGCTCGTCGAGATCGCCAAGGCGCTCTCCAAGGACGTCAAGCTGCTCATCCTCGACGAGCCGACCGCCGCGCTCAACGAGGGCGACTCCCAGCACCTGCTCGACCTCATCGCGGGGCTGCGCTCCAAGGGCGTCACCTGCATCATGATCAGTCACAAGCTCAACGAGATCGAGCAGATCGCCGACTCCATCACCATCATCCGCGACGGCAAGTCGATCGAGACCCTCCGCGTCAAGGAGGACGGCGTCGACGAGAACCGCATCATCCGCGGCATGGTCGGTCGTGACCTCGAGTCGCGCTTCCCCGACCACACCCCCGACATCGGCGAGGTCTTCTTCGAGGTGCGCAACTGGACGGTGCGTCACCCGAGCGTCGCCGACCGGCTCGTGGCCAAGCACAGCGACTTCTTCGTCCGCCGCGGCGAGATCGTCGGCTTCGCCGGCCTCATGGGCGCCGGGCGCACCGAGCTCATGCGCAGCCTCTTCGGCCGCTCCTACGGCACCTACGTCGAGGGCACCATCCTCAAGGACGGCAAGGAGGTGCGGCTGCGGTCCGTCTCCGATGCCATCGACGCCGGCCTCGCCTACGTCACCGAGGACCGCAAGACGTTGGGTCTCAACCTCCTCGACGACATCAAGCGCACCACGGTGTCGGCGCGGCTCTCGCGCATCACCCACGGCTTCGTCGTCGACGAGCGCGAGGAGTACAACTTCGCCGAGTCCTATCGAAAGTCCCTGCGCACCAAGGCTCCCAACGTCGACGAGGGGGTCTCGAAGCTCTCCGGCGGCAACCAGCAGAAGGTCGTCCTCGCGAAGTGGCTCTTCACCGAGCCGGACCTGCTCATCCTCGACGAGCCCACGCGCGGCATCGACGTCGGCGCCAAGTTCGAGATCTACGGGATCATCCAGAGGATGGCCTCGGAGGGCAAGGGCGTCATCCTCGTCTCGTCCGAGCTCCCCGAGCTGATCGGCCTGTCCGACCGCATCTACACGATCGCCGAGGGCGCGGTCACCGGCGTGCTGTCCCGTGAGGAGGCCGACCAGGAGTCCCTGATGCGACTCATGACCCGGCGCACCCACGGCGGCTCCCAGGCGACCACGCGCGAGAGCGCGTGACCGGCGCCGAGACGCCGGACCCGACACCTCCCCCATCCACACCCGACACAGCCAGGACTGCACCCATGGACAAGGTCAAGAAGATCTTCGGTGGCGACACCCGTCAGCTCGGCATGATCTTCGCCCTCGTGGCGCTGATCATCTTCTTCCAGATCTGGACCGGCGGGCTGACGCTCACGCCGGACAACGTCATCAACATCTTCCAGCAGAACTCCTACATCCTCGTGCTCGCCATCGGCATGGTGCTCGTCATCATCGCCGGCCACATCGACCTCTCCGTCGGCTCCGTCGCGGCGTTCGTCGGCATCTGCGTGGCCATCGCGATGCGTGACTGGAACCTCAGCTGGTGGATGGGCATCCTCCTCGGCCTCGCGATCGGCGCCCTCGTCGGGGCGTGGCAGGGGATGTGGACCGCGTACGTCGGCATCCCGGCGTTCATCGTGACGCTCTCGGGCATGCTCCTCTTCCGCGGCGCGAACCAGTACGTCGGCAAGTCCAACTCGGTGCCGGTCTCCGAGGACTTCCAGGTCATCGGCGGCGGCTACCTCCCCGAGGTCGGGCCCGACACCGGCTACAACAACCTCACCGTCCTCATCGGGCTGCTGCTCGCCGTCGGGATCGTCGTCGGCAGCCTCCGCAGCCGTCGCGCCCTCGTCAAGCTCGGTGCCGACGTCGAGGAGGCGTGGGTCATGTGGGTGCGGCTCGGCCTCATCTGCGCCGCCATCATCGGTGCGACGCTGCTCTTCGGCTCCGGCCGCCCCGGCACGTCCTTCCCCATCTCCGGGATCATCCTGGCCGTGCTCGTCCTGCTCTACGGCTTCATCTCCAACCGCACCGTCATCGGCCGCCACATCTACGCCGTCGGTGGCAACCGCCACGCGGCCGAGCTGTCCGGTGTGAAGAGCAAGAAGGTCAACTTCCTCGTCATGATGAACATGTCGATCCTGGCGGCCCTCGCCGGCATGATCTTCGTGGCGCGCTCGACCGCCTCCGGCCCGTCCGACGGTGTCGGCTGGGAGCTCGACGCCATCGCGGCCGTCTTCATCGGTGGCGCCGCCGTCACCGGCGGTGTCGGCACCGTCGTCGGCTCCATCGTCGGAGGCCTCGTCATGGCCGTGCTCAACAACGGCCTGCAGCTCAAGGGGATCGGCGCCGACGCGACGCAGATGATCAAGGGCCTCGTGCTCCTCGTCGCCGTCGCCTTCGATGTCTACAACAAGTCGCAGGGCCGCGTGTCGCTCCTCGGCATGCTGACCCGCAACTTCCGACGCGGCGGCAGCGACGACGACTCGTCCGCCCCACCGTCGCCGTCCGCGGCCACCGAGACGACTCCCGTCTCCGAGACCATCCGCCAGTCCAGCTGAGCCCCGGCTCGGCCCGACGAAAGCCCCCCAAACCCACCCAAGAACCACCAGAGACCCGGTCAGGGCGCCCGCCCGCGACCGAGAGGGATCCGCGCTCCGCCCGGACGCGATGAGAGGAAAGAGAGCACATGCGTACCTTTACCAAGGTGCTGGGCGTCACGGCTGTGGCCGCCCTTGTTCTGACCGGTTGCGGTCGGAGCAGCGACACCGGCACGACGCCGGGCGCATCGAACGGCGGATCCGCCGCGGCGGGCTTCCCCGCCAACGCCGTCATCGGCATCGCCCTGCCCCAGAAGACGTCGGAGAACTGGGTGCTCGCCGAGCAGCTGTTCAAGGACGGCCTGTCGGCAGCCGGCTTCCAGGGCGACGTCCAGTTCGCCAACGGCGGCGTCTCGGAGCAGCAGAACCAGATTTCGGCCATGGTCACCAAGGGCGCCAAGGTCATCGTCGTCGGCGCCATCGACGGCTCGCAGCTGGGCACCCAGCTCAAGGCCGCCAAGGACGCCGGCGCGACCGTCATCGCCTACGACCGTCTCGTGAAGAACACCGCGGCCGTTGACTACTACGTGGCCTACGACAACTTCAAGGTCGGCGAGCTGCAGGGTCAGGCCCTGCTCGACGGCATGGCCAAGAAGAAGCCGAACGGCCCGTACAACATCGAGCTCTTCGCCGGCTCGCCCGACGACGCGAACGCCCAGGTCTTCTTCGACGGCGCCATGAAGGTGCTCCAGCCGAAGATCGACGACGGCACCCTCAAGGTCACGTCCGGCCAGAAGGACTTCAACCAGGTCGTCACCCAGGGCTGGAAGGCCGAGAACGCCCAGAAGCGCATGGACACGCTCCTCGCGGCGAACTACACGAGCGCGGCGCTCGACGGCGTCCTGTCGCCCAACGACACGCTGGCCCGCGCGATCATCACGTCGGTCAAGGCGGCCGGCAAGCCCGTGCCGATCGTGACCGGCCAGGACTCCGAGGTCGAGTCGGTCAAGTCGATCATGGCGGGTGAGCAGTACTCCACGATCAACAAGGACACCCGCAACCTCGTCAAGGAGACCATCGCCATGGTCACCGCCCTCCAGAAGGGCCAGGCCCCGACGGTCAACGACACCAAGTCCTACAACAACGGTGTCAAGGTCGTCCCGGCCAACCTGCTCCCCCCGGTCATCGTGACCAAGGAGAACGCAGCCGAGGCCTACGCGAACGACCCGACGCTGGCCCCGCTCACCAAGTGAGCTGAGACCACCACCCGGTTTCCGCACTCGGTGGAGGCCCGCCCCGTTCCAGGGGCGGGCCTTCGTCGTGCGTGGACGGCCCCACCGCGTGCCGCGGACGAGGCGTAGCGTCGCGCCATGGCGGACGTCTACCTCCACGGGCACCACCCGAGCGTCCTCGCGTCGCACGGCGCGCGGACCGCCGCAGACTCGGCGGCCTACCTGCTCCCCCACCTGCACGACGGCCTGCAGGTCCTCGACGTCGGCTGCGGGCCCGGCACGATCACCCTCGACCTCGCCGCGGCCGTCGGCCCCTCGGGCGTCGTGGTCGGGGTCGAGAACGTCGACGGCCCCCTCGAGCAGGCCCGCAGCCACGCCGCCGCGCGAGGTGACGAGCGCACCCGCTTCGAGCGCGCCGACGTCATGGCCCTTCCGTATGCCGCCGGGTCCTTCGACGTCGTCCACGCCCACCAGGTGCTCCAGCACCTCACCGACCCCGTGGGAGCCCTGCGCGAGATGACGCGGGTCACGCGCCCGGGCGGCATCGTCGCGGTGCGCGACGTCGACTACGCCTCGATGGTGTGGCACCCGGCGTCGCAGGAGATGACCCGCTGGCTCGAGCTCTACCACCGCCTCGCGCGCCTCAACCACGCCGAGCCGGACGCCGGCCGCCACCTCGTCGCCTGGGCGCACGCGGCCGGTCTCTCCCGGCTCACGCCGTCGGCCTCGCTGTGGACGTACGCGACGCCCGAGCAGTGCGCGTGGTGGGGCGGCACGTGGGCGCGGCGCACGCTCGAGTCGACCTTCGCGACGCAGGCGCTCGAGCGCGGTCTCGTCACGGCCGACGAGCTCGCGGAGATCAGCGCCGCGTGGCAGGACTGGTCGAGGCACCCCGACGCGTGGTTCGCGATGACCCACGCCGAGGTCGTCGCCCACGTCTGACCCGGTCACCGGTCGGCTGCCCGTCAAACGGCTCGCGACGCGTCCGCGTCCTTTGCGAGAGTTGCCGTATGTCGCGCTCCTCCAGCACGTTCACGCTCGTCACCGACGCCGCCGAGGCACAGGCTCGGTTCGCGGGCCTCGTGGCGCGCGAGCCGGAGGCACTGAGCGTCGTCGCGAGCGTGACGCACGGTCTCGTCGTCGACCGCAGCCGCTACGTCGGGGCCCGGTGGTGGGCCGCCACCGACGCGTCGGGTGAGGTCGTCGGCGCGTTCATGCACACGCCGCCCCATCCGCTGCACATCGCGCTCGCCAGCGCCGACGAGGCCCGCGACCTCGCGGCCCTGCTCGCGGACCAGTGCGACGTGCTGCCCGGCGTCGGCGGCCAGCGCAGACCGGCCGAGGCCTTCGCCACGGAGTGGGTCGCGCGCACGGGAGCGACGTCGAGGGTCGCCATGGAGGTGGGCCGCTTCGACCTCCCGACCCCGCCGCACGTGCCCTTCGAGGTGAGCGGCTCCTTCCGGCTCGCGACGGACGCCGACACGGCGCTCGTCGACGGCTGGCACCAGCAGTTCGTCGACGCGATCGAGGGCGAGGGCCGGGTCGTCCCGTCGCTCGACCGGCACGTCACCGACGGACGGGTGGGCCTCTGGGAGGACGCCGGGCGCACCGTGTCGATGGCCTACGCCTCCCCCGCCAGCGGCGGCGTCACCCGCATCTCAGGGGTGTGGACCCCACCGGAGCTGCGCGGACACGGCTACGCGAGCGGTGTCGTCGCCGCCCTCAGCAGCGCCCGCCTCGACGCGGGCGAGGCCTGCATGCTCTACACCGACCTCGCCAACCCGACGTCGAACGCCATCTACACGGCGATGGGCTACCGCCGTGTCGGTGACAGCATCAGCATCGCGTTCGGCGAGCAGGCCTGACGCCTCAGCGCATCACTCCCCCGGCGCGCAGCGCCGTGCGGATCATCGGCCACTGGAGCGGCAGCCGCGCGACGGTCGCGGCGAGGTAGCCCTGCCGCTTCGCGTCGTCCGGCTTCCGGTCGAGGCGACGCTTGGCGTGGCCCGTCATCCTGACGTTCGCCGGGAAGACCGCGACGAGAAGGGCCGCCGACGCGAGACCGGCCACGCGACGCGTGCGAGGGACGAACAGCCCCACGGCGCAGGCGATCTCGAGCGCGCCGGAGGCATACACGAGTGCGCGACGAGACGGCAGCTGCTTCGGCACCATCGCCTCGAAGGGCTCGGGCTTGACGAAGTGCATCGTGCCCGAGGTGAGGAAGAGGCCGGCCAGGGCGATGGCGTCCTTGCCGAGCGGGGCATTCGTCGCGGTCTTCATGAGCCCACCCTAGGCCGGGCTCCCGAGGACTCTAGAGCAGCACCGTCGTGAACGAGCCGACCTCGCGGAAACCGCACCGCTCGTAGGTCGCCCGGGCCGCGACGTTGAAGTCGTTGACGTAGAGCGACACCTCGTCGGCCAGGCCTGACAGCACCTGCTCGACGACGCTCGCCATGGCCGGCACCGAGAGACCCTGTCCGCGCAGCCGAGGGTGCAGCCAGACCCCCTGGACCTGGGCGCAGCCGAGGGCGAGCGAGCCGACGTCGGCCTTGAAGACGACCTCGCCGTCCTCGATCTTGACGAAGGTGTGGCCGGCGCGGATCAGCGCGGCGATGCTCGCCCGGTAGCCGCGGTCGGAGCCGAAGTAGGGCGGGTAGCCGATCTCCTCGGTGAACATGTGTGCCGCAGCGGGCAGCACGAGATCGACCTCGTCCATCCGCGCCGGGCGCACACCGGCGTCGAGGCTCAGGCCGAGAGCCGACGGGCGCGTGCGCGTCGTCAGCAGCGGCTGCTGGGTGCGGATCGCGCGAACAGGGCCCCACGTCGGGCCGAGCCGGTCCCACAGACCGCCGACCTGCCCGCTCGGGCCGAAGATCGAGGCGCACTGACGGCGCATCCTGCTGATCCGCGACGCGACGGCCGCGACGCCGTCGTCGTCGAGCTCCACCGGCACGACGTTGGCGCTGACCCAGGCGAGGCCGCGCAGCTCACCGTCCCCCCAGTGCCCGAGGAGCGCGCCCGGGGACGTGCGCAGCGATCCCTCGACGATGCGGGCGGCGACGAAGGCGTTGGCCACCCGGTCACGCGCGCACACCTCGAGCGCGGCGTCGTGGTCGACCACCGACAGCGGTCGCACGGGGAGGCGTTGGCGGAGCACCACCCAAGAGTGCCTGCCCGCGGGCCGGGTGTCACCCCGGCGCGCCTCACGAACCCGTCACGACCACCGTGCAGGCAGCTGCCGGAAAGCCGCCGGGCAGCTGTCGGGGTGGGTCTCAGCGTGGCGCGACGAGGACGGGCCGCTCGAGGTCGGTGTTGTCGAGCACCCACGTCGCACGGGCCCGCGGGTCGGCGGCCGCGAGGTAGAGCCGCTGGCCCTCGACGTAGCGGCGGTTCGCCTCCGCCGCCGGGTCGGGGTCGTGGCCGTCCCCGAAGCGGGCGTTGCCCCGGGGCACCGAGACGCTGAAGGGGACGTCGACCCAGACGGCGGCGTCCCAGGCCTCGGTGAGCTCGGGACGCTGGAGGAAGATCCCGTCGACGAGCAGCACCGTGTCGGGCCCGACGGCGACGGGGGCGGGCCGCACCGGCTCGTCGGCCTCGACGTCGTTGACGGCGGGGGTGACCGGCTCGCCCCGACGGAAGGGCTCGACGACGGCGCGCCGGAACGCGTCGTAGTCGTAGGAGTCCTCGTAGAAGGTCTCCGGCCCGCGACCCCGCGCGATGCGCTGGGCCCTGGGCCGGTGGAAGCCGTCGATGGTGACGCGCAGCACGTCACGCGCGGCGTCGAGACCGCCGATCACCTCGGCCAGCTGGTCGGCGAGGACCGTCTTGCCGGCGCCGTCGAACCCGTCGACCGCCACGGCCACGCGCTCACCCGGCCGGAGCGCGACGACACGCTCGGCGAGGTCGCGCAGGACGGCATACCGCTCGGTCGAGCGGACGGGGGCACGCACCTCAGCTGACGGAGACGCTCGGGGCCCCGGCCGACTCCTCGTCGACCGGCTCGCCCATCTCCTCGGCGAGACGCATCGCCTCCTCGATGAGCGTCTCGACGATCTGCGCCTCGGGGACGGTCTTGATGACCTCGCCCTTGACGAAGATCTGGCCCTTGCCGTTGCCGGACGCGACCCCGAGGTCGGCCTCGCGGGCCTCCCCCGGGCCGTTGACGACGCAGCCCATGACGGCGACGCGCAACGGGACCGTCATGCCCTCGAGGCCGGCGGTGACCTGGTCGGCGAGCGTGTAGACGTCGACCTGGGCGCGGCCGCACGAGGGGCACGAGACGATCTCGAGCTTGCGCGGGCGCAGGTTGAGGCTCTGGAGGATCTGGATGCCGACCTTGACCTCCTCGACCGGCGGGGCCGAGAGGGAGACGCGGATCGTGTCGCCGATGCCGCGCGAGAGGAGGGCGCCGAAGGCCGTCGCCGACTTGATGGTGCCCTGGAAGGCGGGGCCGGCCTCGGTGACACCGAGGTGGAGTGGCCAGTCGCCGCGCTCGGCGAGCAGCTCGTAGGCGCGCACCATGATGACCGGGTCGTTGTGCTTGACCGAGATCTTGAAGTCGTGGAAGTCGTGCTCCTCGAAGAGGCCCGCCTCCCAGACCGCCGACTCGACGAGCGCCTCGGGCGTCGCCTTGCCGTACTTCTCCATGATCCGCTTGTCGAGGCTGCCGGCGTTGACGCCGATGCGGATGGAGACGCCGGCGTCCTTGGCCGCCTTGGCGATCTCCTTGACCTGGTCGTCGAACTGGCGGATGTTGCCCGGGTTGACGCGCACGGCTGCGCAGCCGGCGTCGATGGCCGCATAGACGTACTTCGGCTGGAAGTGGATGTCGGCGATGACCGGGATCTGGCTCTTGCGCGCGATCGCCGGCAGGGCGTCGGCGTCGTCCTGGCTCGGGCAGGCCACGCGCACGATGTCGCAGCCGGAGGCCGTCAGCTCGGCGATCTGCTGGAGCGTCGCGTTGATGTCGGTCGTGGGCGTCGTCGTCATCGACTGCACCGAGACCGGGAAGTCGCTCCCGACACCGACCTTGCCGACCTGGATCTGGCGGGTCTGTCGCCGCGGGGCGAGGACCGGCGGGGGCAGGGGCGGCATACCGAGGGAGACGCTCATGCCGCCATTATGTCGCGCCCCGCCGAAGCGGGAGCCGGGGAGGTGGGATGGCCGTCTCAGCCTGCTCAGCCGAAGAGCTTGATCGGCTTGACGATGTCGGCGTAGATGAGCAGCACCGACATGGTGATGAGGACGAGGCTCATGCCGTACGCGATGGGCAGCCCCTTGGCGACGTCGACGAAGCCGGGGTCGGGACGGTGCCGCAGTCGCGCCCAGCCCCGCTTGACGGCCTCCCAGAGGGCTCCTGCGACGTGACCGCCGTCGAGCGGGAGCAGCGGGATGAGGTTGAAGACGAAGAGGGCCAGGTTGAGGGAGGCGATGAGCAGGATGAGCTGGGCGAGCTTGACCCAGTTGCCACCCTCGTCGGCCGGGATGTCGAGCGCCGCGACCTCGCCGCCGATGCGACCGACGCCGACGACGGAGATGGGGCCGTTGGGGTCTCGGGCCTCGGACCCGAACGCGGCCTGGACGACGCCGGTCATCTTCTCGGGGATCTTGACGATGATCGAGGCGGTGTCGACGATCCGGTCCCAGACGAAGCCGGGCGCCTGCGCGATGGGGGTGCGGACGAGCTCCTGGCCGGGCGTGATGCCCGCGAAGCCCATCGAGGCGAGGACGGGCTTGCCGTCCTTGGCGACGGGGTTGCCCTGGTCGTCGTACGTGGCGCGCTCGAGGACGGCGGGCGTGATCGCGATCGTGACCTGCTGACCGCCGCGCTCGACGACCCACGCCATCGTGGCGCCCTTGCTGTCGCGGATGGCCGCGGTGACCTGGTCCCACGTGCTGACCGGCTTGCCGTCGACGGAGAGGATGCGGTCGCGCTCCTGCAGGCCCGCGGCCTTGGCCGGCGCGACGGGATCGCCGGGCTTGCAGGCGGGCTGCGGCACCTGCAGCGTCGGGGCCGTCGTCGGCACGCACGCCGAGAGGAGTCCGACCTTGGGGGCCACCTGCGGCAGGCCGTAGAGCGTGATGACGCCCGTGATGAGGACGAACGCGATGATGAGGTTCATGACCGGCCCGCCGAGCATGATGACGATCTTCTTGCCGGGACTCAGCTTGTAGAAGACGCGGTCCTCGTCGCCGGGCTTGACCTCCTCCATCGAGTCGGCCCGGGCCTGGTCGACCATCTGGCTGAAGCGGCCGGTCGAGAGGGTGCGCAGCTCGCCGGGCTTGTCACCGGGGCGGGGCGGGAGCATCCCGATCATCCGGACGTAGCCGCCGAGCGGGATCGCCTTGATGCCGTACTCGGTCTCGCCACGCTTGCGCGACCAGACCGTCGGGCCGAAGCCGACCATGTACTGGGTCACCTTGACCCCGAACTTCTTGGCCGGCACGAGGTGGCCGATCTCGTGCAGCGCGATGCTGAGCGCCACACCGACGACGACGACCAGGACCCCTAGGAAGAACAGCACCCCTCCATTGTCACATCGACTTCCTGTGATTCCCGCGTCGATGTGTTCCACGGCCACCGGTGACCGTGGAACACCTCGAACCGTGGCCTACCCGGCGATGGTGCTCCGGGCGGTTTGGCGGGCCCAGGCGTCGGCAGCGAGGACGTCGTCGAGCGTGAGGTCGCTGACCCCTGAGGCCGGCTCGGCGGCATACGCGTCGACGACGTGCGCGACGGTGTCGACGATGTCGACGAAGCCGATGCGGCCCTCGTGGAAGGCGTCGACGGCGACCTCGTTGGCGGCGTTGTAGACGGCCGGCCACGTGCCACCGGCCTCCCCCACCCGACGGGCGAGAGAGACCGCCGGGAAGGCGTCGTCGTCGAGCGGCTCGAAGTCCCACGACTGCGCCCGGGTCCAGTCGACGGGCACGTCGGCGTCGGCGATGCGCTCGGGCCAGGACATCCCGAGAGCGATCGGCACGAGCATCCGCGGCGGCCCCGCCTGTGCGATCGTCGAGCCGTCGACGAACTCGACCATCGAGTGGATCATCTGCTGCGGGTGCACGACGACATCGATGCGCTCGAACGGGATGTCGAAGAGCAGGTGCGCCTCGATGACCTCGAGGCCCTTGTTGACGAGGGTCGCTGAGTTCGTCGTGATGACGCGGCCCATCGCGAAGTTGGGGTGCGCGAGGGCCTGCTCGGGGGTGACGTCGGCGAGCTCGTCACGCGACCGACCGCGGAACGGGCCACCACTCGCCGTGACGACGAGCCGGCGCACCTCCTCGGCGCGGCCGCCGCGCAGGCACTGGGCGATCGCCGAGTGCTCGCTGTCGACGGGCACGATCTGGCCGGGGGCCGCGAGCGCCTTGACGAGCGGGCCGCCGATGATGAGCGACTCCTTGTTGGCGAGCGCGAGCGTCGTGCCGGCGCGCAGCGCGGCGAGGGTGGGCTCGAGGCCGATGGCCCCGGTGATGCCGTTGACGACGACGTCAGCCTCCCGCGCGGCGATCGTCGTGCTCGCCTCGGGGCCGACGAGCAGCTCGGGGTCGTATGCCGTCACGCCGGCCGCGTCGGACGCGCGCGCGAGCGCTGCGGCGAGGTCGTCCGGCGTCCCGCTCGCGACGGCCACGACGGGGGTGCGGAGCGCGACGGCCTGTTCGGCGACGAGGTCGAGGTTGGAGCCGGCGGAGAGCCCGACGACCTCGAAGCGGTCGCGGTTGCGCTGGACGAGGTCGATGGCCTGCGTGCCGATCGAGCCGGTCGAGCCGAGCAGGAGGATGCGGCGGGGGCGCGCCGAGGTGTCAGTCACCCCGGCATTCTCCCGCAGGCCACGGCACTGCGGTCAGGCGGTCACTCCCCTCGACCGGAGCAGCTCGTCGCGTTTGAAGGCGTAGGCGACGGCCCAGGTCATGCGCAGGCGGTACATCCGGATGTCGTCGGCCCAGGACCACGGGCTGCTGCCGTAGTGGGCGGTCCAGTGGGCCTCGACCTCGTCGCGCTCCGGTCCCGGGGGCATGAGGTCGGCGTACCCGTGGCTGAACAGGGCGAGGTCCTCGCCGTCGACGTGCGCGACGCTCACCGCGGGCCGCGTCTCGAGGTGCTTGGCCTTGGCCGACGTGCCGGCGGTGCTGAACGTCCACGTGCCGTGGAGGAAGTGGCCGTCGAGGGCGCTGATGCGCGGCTCGCCCGCCGCGGTGACGGTGGCCACGGAGAGCACCTTCATGCCGGTGAGCAGCGCGACGAGCTGCTCGGCGGTCAGGGTGCGGTCGTCGTCGATGATGCTCCGCAGGTGGCCCGACGCCTTGGCGTGCGAGGCGTCGAGCAGGGCCTGGAGGGCGGCTGTCTCGTCAGGTGTCTCGAGCATCCTCCGACGCTAGCGCCGAGCACCGACGACGGACCTGATCGTCCTTGCTGACCTGGGCGGGCCCTCACCACCACATGGCCTCGCTCGCGGCATAGAAGCCGTCGTCGGTCCACATCCGCCACGGCCCGACGTCGTAGCCGGCCGCAGGTGCCGCGACGTGCGGCGGCGGGAGCAGGACGCTCGACGGGACGGACGGGCGGGCGCCGACGGCGTGGGCGGCGCCCGGTGCGGACGGACCGGAGGCCACCGGCGGCAGTGGCGCCCCGCTCGTCGGCGGGCGCGACGGGGGCGGCAGGTCCGGCACCTGGCCGGGCGGCAGGAAGCCGGTGCTCGGGTCACGTTGCGGGACGACACCGGCCTCGGCGACGTTCTTGACGACGGCGAGACGGGTGGCCATGAGCGCGGCGATCCCGGAGCCGTCGACGACGCGACCGGGCCCGGCGGGGAGCCAGCCGGTGAAGGTCTCGGTGAGGCGGGCGCCGACCGCGCACGGCTCGACCGTCGTGACGACGTCGGCCTCGTGGGAGGAGGTGAGGTCCCGCTCGACGGTCCGCCCGGGCTCCGACGCCGGGGTGAGGAGCGAGACCGAGGCGGCCCGGCGCCCGTCGTCGTGGCGGTGCACCGCGAGCACGTGCTCGCGTCCGGGCTCGTCGGCGAGCTCGAGGCGCACGAGCTGCTCGAGAGACGGCTTGAGCAGCTGCTCGGACGACGGCTGCTCGAGCAGCTCGCGGAGCCGGTCGGGGGCGACGGCGACCTCGATCGAGGCCGTCTCGTGCACGGGCAGGACCCCGGGGCCGCCGGCCGTGGCGACACCGTGTCCGACGAAGCCGCTCGCCATCGCCTCCTCGACCGGTCCGTCGGCCGTCTGGTCCGCCGTCCGGCTGCGCGGGTTCCCCTCGACGTCCGCCTTGAGCCCGAGCAGCGCCCGCGCCATCCAGGCCCGGGCGAACTCCGCCACGGGGTCTGAGGGTGCGAGGCCGTCGAGCCGCTGGGCGACGACGCAGCCGCCGTCGAGCGGCTCCACCGTCGTCGTCAGGGTGAGCGCCGTCGCACCGTCGGCCGACCGGGACACGACCTGGACCCCGTGCTCGACCGCGACGACGGTGCTGAGCCCGACCCAGAGCCGACCGTTCGACCGCCGCCAGACCCCGGCGAACTCAGGCAGTCCCGCCGGGCCCGCAGCCGGCAGGGCGAGCACCCGCACGCAGTCGACACCGAGCTCGGCCCCCGGCCCGGGGGCGACGAGGTGTGGCCAGACCTGCTCGGAAGGGCGCTCGACGAAGACCCGGTGACCGACGTCGCGCGCCACGACCGCGGGTGCCGGCTCGTCACGCCGGCCGCCCCGCTCCCCGAAGAGGCCGCGTAGAAGGCTCACGTGCCGCAGTCTCCCCCAGCGGCGCGGCGCCGTCAGAGGATTCGGACCATTGCCTCCTCGGGCATGATGACGACGTGAAGACGCTCGGCTCGCGCCAGGTCCTCCTCGGCGTGCTCGCCGTGGCCCTCGTCGTGCTGGCCTGGGTCGTCGTGCGCGCCGCACAGGGTCCGTCGTCCCCGGCCGCGTCCTCGGCCCGCGGCACCTCGGCCAGTGGTCCGGCCGCCAGCGGCACCCCTGCGACCGGCGACACCGACCCCGTCTCGGGCCTGCCCTGGGTCGCCGAGTCGGCCCTGCCCGCGCAGGCCCGCGAGACGATGGCCCTGATCCGCGCCGGCGGCCCGTTCCCCTACCCCCGCAGCGACAACCGCACCTTCGACAACCGCGAGCGCATCCTGCCGCCGCACACGAGCGGCTACTACCGCGAGTTCACCGTCGTGACACCGGGATCCGCCGACCGTGGGGCCCGGCGCATCATCACCGGCAGCAGCGGCGAGCGATACTGGACGGACGACCACTACGCATCGTTCAGCCGGATCAGGGAGGGCACGTGACGACGTTCCTGGGCCGGCACAGCGAGGCCGACGACCACATCGCCCAGCTCGCCTGGCTCGGCCACGACGTGCGCGTCGTCTCGGGCGGGAACGACAAGGCCGGCGTGCTCGACGCGTTCGCATCCGGACTCGAGCTGCCCGACTGGTTCGGGCACAACTGGGACGCCCTGCTCGACGCGCTGCGCGACCTCGACGGCGCCCGGGGCGTGCCCCTCGAGCTCGTCTGGGACCACGCCGCCACCCTGCGCGAGCACGACCGCGGCGCCTACGACACCGTCCTCGAGATCCTCGAGCAGGTCGCCGACGAGCGCGACGACCTCCACGTCACCGTCATCACCCGCTAGCCGGCGAGACGGCCGGGACCGCGTATGCCGTCACGGCACCCGCGTGCGACGGCGCGGGCGCGCGGACGCGACGGGACGGCACACGCCACGGGACGGCATACGCGATCGGGTGGGACGGCTCAGGAGACGAAGACCCGGTCGTCGATGAGCCGCTCGGTGACCTCCTGGCCCTCCGTGTGGAAGCGGCCGTGCTCGAAGTCCTTGGCGAACTCGAGCTCGACGTGGGCCTTGCCGTGGCGGTTCTTCTCGACGCTGACGACCGACCAGCCGCGGAAACGCTGGATGTTGCCGAGGTTGTAGACGAGGTGCTCTCGCGAGACGACATCGACCTTGTCGTTGACGATGAGCACGACGTCGGCCTCGAAGGCGAGCGCCGAGGAGCCGCGCAGGTCGTGCGTGCGCATCCGGTGTCCCGCGGCGAGCGCCTCCTTGTCGGCGGCCGAGATGGCGACGACGGGCACGCGGGCGGAGAGGGCCAGGTCCTTGAGCCCCTCGGCGACGGCGGTGATGCGATCGTCCTCCTCGCCCCGGTCGGCGGGCACCTTCTGGATGTAGTCGAGCAGCACGAAGGGCGCCTGGCCCGTCGCCTCCGTGACGCGGTCGACGGTCGCGCGGATCGTGTCGAGGGTCGTCGTCGCGCCGGACGACTCGTGGATCTGGAGCCGGTCGCCGTAGCTGCCGAGCGCCGCGAGGGCGCGTCGGCCGCCGGGCAGGCTGCCCAGCACGGTGTCGAGCGAGCCGCCGTGGTCGGCCGTCTCGAGCGCGCGCCGCACGTCGATGACCCCGGCCACCTCGCCGGGGTCGCCTTCGGCGGCCTCCATCGAGATGAGCCGTTCGAGCAGCGTGTGACTCTCGTGCTCGTAGGACAGGACGAGGGCGGTGGCGCCCGCGGCGACGACGTTGCGGGCGAGCTGGAGGCCGATCGTCGTCTTGCCGTGGCCGGCCGGCCCGCCGAGCAGGACGAGCTCACCGGAGCGCAGGCCACCGGTCAGGACGGCGTCGAGCGCCGGGAAGCCGGTCGACCACACGCGCGCACCGGCCGGCGACCCGCGTCGCAGCACGTCGTCGGTCTCGCTGAGCAGGGCGCCGAGCGGGCGCAGGGACCCCGCGTCGCGGGAGCCGGCTGGTGTCACCATGCGCAGATTGCACCACAGGGCGGCAGCGTGCCGGGCGGGTTCCGTGAATGTCCCGAAAGCGCGTGGGCTGCCGGCCCAGCCGTCGTCAGAGGGCGATGCCGACGTACTTCGTCTCGAGGTACTCGTCGATGCCCTCGAAGCCGCCCTCACGCCCGACGCCGGACGCCTTGACGCCGCCGAAGGGGGCGGCCGGGTTGGAGACGATGCCCTGGTTGACGCCGACCATGCCGTACTCGAGCGCCTCGCTCATCGTGATGGCCCGCGAGAGGTCCTGGGTGAAGAGGTAGGCGACGAGGCCGTACTCGGTGTCGTTGGCCAGGCGGATGGCCTCGGCGTCGGTGCGGAAGGTCGTGACGGGCGCGACCGGTCCGAAGATCTCCTCGCGGGCCATGTCGGCGTCGGTCGGCACGTCCGCGAGCACGGTCGGCTCGTAGAACCAGCCGGCACCCTTCGGGGCCGAGCCGCCGACGAGGACCTTCGCGCCCTTGGCGACGGCGTCGTCGACGAGGGCCGACACCTTGTCGCGGGCCTTCTCGTCGACGAGGGGGCCGACGTCGACGCCCTTCTTCGTGCCCTTGCCGAGCGTCAGCGCACCCATCCGGCGGGCCAGCTTGGCGCTGAACTCGTCGGCGAGCGACTCGTGGACGTAGAAGCGGTTGGCGGCGGTGCACGCCTCGCCCATGTTGCGCATCTTGGCGAGCATCGCGCCGTCGACGGCCCGGTCGACGTCGGCGTCCTCGAAGACGAGGAACGGGGCGTTGCCGCCGAGCTCCATCGAGACCCGCAGGATGCCCTGCGAGGCCTGCTCCATGAGCGAGCGGCCCACGGGCGTCGAGCCGGTGAAGGTCAGCTTGCGCAGGCGCGGGTCGCGGATGAGCGGCTCCATGACGTCGCCCGTCGTCGCGTGCGTCGTCATGACGACGTTGAGCACGCCGTCGGGCAGCCCGCACTCGCGGAGCAGCTCGGCCAGCGCGAGCATCGTCAGCGGCGTCTGGCTGGCCGGCTTGACGACCATCGTGCAGCCGGCCGCGATGGCCGGGCCTATCTTGCGGGTGCCCATCGCGAGCGGGAAGTTCCACGGCGTGATCATCAGCGTCGGGCCGACGGGCTGCTTCATCGTCATGAGCCGGGTCGCCCCGTTGGGAGCCGTCGACCAACGCCCCGAGATGCGCACGGCCTCCTCGGAGAACCAGCGGAAGAACTCCGCACCGTAGGTGACCTCACCACGGCTCTCGGCGAGCGTCTTGCCCATCTCGAGCGTCATGAGCATCGCGAACTCCTCCGCGCGCTCGGTGATCTTCTCGTAGGCCGACCGCAGCAGCTCGCCGCGGTCGCGCGGCGCCGTACGGGCCCAGTCGGCCTGCGCCGCCACGGCGGCGTCGAGGGCGGCCCGGCCGTCGGCGACCGACGCCGCCGCGACGTGGGTCAGCACCCGGCCGCTCGACGGGTCGTCGACCGCGATGGTCTGCCCGTCGCTGCCGTCGCGCCACTGCCCGCCGATGAGCAGGCCCTTGGGCACCGAGTCGATCACTGACTTCTGCGTCACCGCTGCCATGCCTGGAACCCTATTCCTGTCGTCGTGTCCACCGTCGGCCCCCTGTCCCTGCGAGTGCTGCTCAGCGTTCGTCGATGCCCCACGGGGAGCCGTAGCCCTCGGGCTTGGGTGCCGCGAGCAGGTCGAGGAACGGGACGGCGTCGAACGCCTCGGGACCGAGGACGCCGGCCCCCTTCCACGTGCCCCGGGCCAGCAGCTCGAGGGCGACGACGGGGTTGACCGCCGTCTGCCAGACGACGCACTGCGCATCGTAGGCCGCCATCGTCTCGGCGTTGTCGACGACGTGGTAGAGGTACGTGCGCCTGGGTTGACCGTCCTTGCCGGTGCCGGTCACGAAGAGGCCGGCGCACGTCTTGCCCGTCATCCGGGGCCCGATGGTCGCGGGGTCGGGTAGTGCCGCCGCGACGACGTCGCGGGGCGAGACCTGCACGCCCTTGACGGTGATCGGTTCGGTGCGGTCGAGGCCGAGGGTGTTCAGGACCTTGAGGATGGTGATGAACTCGTCGCCGAGGCCGTACTTGAAGGTGACCCGCCCGGCGTCGACCCAGCGCGGCATGAGGAGCACCTCCTCGTGCTCGACGTTGACGCACTCGACCGGCCCGATGCCCTCCGGGAAGTCGAAGACCTCGGGCTCGCTGAAGGGCGCGGTCGTGAACCATCCGCGATCCCTCTCCCAGACCACGGGCGGGTTGAGGCACTCCTCGATCGTCGTCCACATCGAGAAGCTCGGGGCGAAGACCTCGTTGCCGTCGTCGTCGTGCACGACGAGGTTGGCGCCGTCGCGCGTGCCGAGCTCGTCGATCTCGCTGAAGAGGTGGTCGGCGGCGTAGCGGGCGAAGACGTCGGAGAGCCCCGGCTCGACGCCGATGCCGACGAGCGCGAGGCGACCGTCGGCCTCCCACTCCCCTGCCACGGCGAACTGCTCGTCGCCGAGCATGACGCCGACCTTCTCGTAGGGCTGCTCGGGATGCCGCTGCGACAGGCTCATCGCCATGTCGAGGTAGTCGGCCCCGGCGGCCTTGGCGCCCGTGAAGATCGGCATGTTGAACTTCGGGTCGACGGCGTTGAAGACATGGGTCGCCCCGTGCTCGCGTGCGAGCGCCGTCACCGCCTCGGCCGACGAGGCGTCGACCTGGGCCGAGACGAAACGAGCCTCCCCGGGATGACGGCCGGCCACGGCCGCGACGGTGCGCTCGGCACGCGTCACGTCGTAGTCGGCGACGACCCAGCGCTCGAAGAAGCCACGCTCGGCGGCGATGCGCGCGGCGGCGTCACCGACCCCGCCGGAGCCGATCATGAGGACACGCATGGGCGTTCAGGCCACCTGACGGTTGCGCCGCTTGCCGATGACCTGGCCGGTCACGACGAACAACAGGGCGAGGAGGAACATGACGGTGCCGATGACGTATACCTGCACGGGGACGCCGCGGGCCGTCGCACCCCAGACGAACATGGGGAACGTGATGGAGCTCGGGCTCGCGTTGAAGTTGGTGATGATGTAGTCGTCGAAGCTGAGCGAGAACGCGAGCAGGGTGCCCGCGGCGATGCCCGGGGCCGCGAGCGGCAGGGTGACGCGCAGGAACGTCTGGGTCGGGTTGGCACCGAGGTCGGCGGCCGCCTCCTCGAGCTTCGGGTCGAGCGTGGCGACGCGGGCCTTGACCGCCACGACGACGAACGACACGCAGAACATGATGTGCGCGATGAGGATCGCGCCCTCGCCGGAGGGCACGCCCAGTGCGAGGAAGAGGGTCAGCAGGCTAGAGCCCATGACGACCTCGGGCGTGGCCATCGGCATGAAGATGAGCAGGTTGGTCGCCGAGCGGCCCCGGAACCGGTAGCGCCCGAGCGCGAAGGCGATCATGGAGCCGAGGATCGCCGCCGTGATCGACGCGATGAGCCCGATCTGCAGGCTCAGCCCGAGCGACTCGCAGATGCCCTGGGTGCCGCACGGGTTGGTCCACGCCGCAGTCGAGAACTCGTTGAAGCTGTAGTTGAACTTGCCCTTCGGCTCGTTGAACGAGAAGACCGCCACGACGATGTTGGGCACGAGCATGTAGACGAGGACCGCGAGCGCGGCGAAGGCGATGAGGTGCCTCTTGATCCAGGCCATCACAGCAGTTCCTCCGTTCCGGCCTTGCGGACGTAGATGGTCACCATCGTCACGATGGTCAGGAGCATGATGAACGACAGGGCGGCGGCCAGCGGGTAGTCGAGCACCCGGAGGAACTGCGCGTCGATGACCGACCCGAGCATCGTCGTCTGCGTGTTGCCGAGCAGGCGAGCGTTGATGAAGTCACCGGCCGCAGGGATGAAGGTCAGCAGCGTGCCGGCGACGACGCCCGGCAGTGACAGCGGCCAGGTGACCTTGCGGAACGTCTGCCACGGTGACGCGTAGAGGTCTCCGGCCGCCTCGAGCAGCCGAGGGTCGAGCCGCTCGAGCGAGGTGTAGAGCGGCAGGATCATGAAGGGCAGGAAGTTGTAGGTCAGGCCCATGATCACCGCGAACTGCGAGAACAGCAGCGAGTCGTTGCTCGTCAGGCCCACGGCCTGCAGCAGGTCGGTGATGTGCAGCTTGCGCGCCCACTGCGTGATGAACCAGTCGTCGGACAGGATCGTGCGCCAGGCCAGCGTGCGGATGAGGAAGCTCGTGAAGAACGGGGCGACGACGAGCACGAGGACGACGTTCTTCCAGCGTCCGGCCTTCTGCGCGATGAAGTACGCCAACGGGTAGCCGAGCAGCAGCGCGAGCACCGTCGCGGACCCCGCGTAGAGCAGCGACCGGACCATCTGCGGCCAGTACTGCTGGAAGGCGTCGACGTAGATGCCGACGTTGCCCGTGAACACGTAGCCGTCGTCGACGTTCCCCTCCTGCAGGGACTGCGACCCGAGGGTGATCATCGGCAGGACGAAGAACACGACGAGCCACAGCATCCCGGGCAGGAGCAGGGCGTACGGCACCCAGTTGCGCCGCTTGCGCGGCTCGGCCAGGGGTCCGGCCGCCCGTGGCGTGCTCGGCGACGCGCTCGTGGGCGCGGTCGGCAGGACCCCGGACTCAGCCATGCTCGTCCACCAGCTCCGCACCGGCCTCGGCGTCCTGCGACGCGTCGAGGGCGAACCCGTGCGCCGCGGCCCACGACACGGTGACGGTCTCCCCGAGCGTGGCCCGCGCTGTGCCGTCGTTCTGCTGGACGACGGTCAGCTCCTGGCGCCAGGGCATCTCGACGATGTACTGCGTGGCCACGCCGGTGAAGGAGACATCGCGCACGATGCCGCGCAGCCGGTTGGGACCACCGGCCTCGCCGAGACGCAGCTTCTCCGGGCGCACGCCGAGCCACACGTCGGTCACGCCGTCGGGCAGGTGCTCACGGGACACCTCGAGCTCGGTGTCGTGGCTGCGCACGCGGACCACGCCGTCGTCGGACGGCCCCCCGAGCACCTGGGCCCTCAGCAGGTTGGACTGGCCCAGGAAGTTCGCGACGAAGGTCGACCGCGGCATCTCGTAGAGCGTCGCCGGGTCACCGAGCTGCTCCAGCCGCCCGGCGTTCATCACGGCGATCCGGTCGGCCATCGTCATGGCCTCCTCCTGGTCGTGCGTGACGTGGATGAACGTCAGCCCGACCTCCTGCTGGATCCGCTTCAGCTCGATCTGCATCTGGCGTCGCAGCTTGAGGTCGAGCGCCCCGAGCGGCTCGTCGAGCAGGAGCACGTCCGGGCGGTTGACGAGGGCACGCGCGAGCGCGACGCGCTGCTGCATGCCACCGGAGAGCTGGGTCGGACGCTTGTCGCCGACCTGGGCCAGCTGCACCAGCTCGAGCGTCTCCTGCGCCTTGCGCTTGGCGTCCTTGTCGCCCCGGCGCTTCAGGCCGAACATGACGTTGTCGATGACCGTCATGTGCGGGAAGAGCGCGTAGGACTGGAACACGGTGTTGACGTTGCGCTGGTAGGCCTTGGTGTCGGTGATGTCCTTCTCACCGATGCGGATCCGCCCGCTCGTCGGCGCGTCGAGCCCCGCGATCATCCGCAGCGTCGTCGTCTTGCCACAGCCCGACGGGCCGAGCAGGGCGAAGAACGATCCCGCCTCGATGGTGAGGTCGAGCGGCTGCACCGCCGTGAACGACCCGTACGACTTCGTGAGCGCGACCAGCGAGAGGTCGCCCTTGCTCGTGTCCACCGTCAGCCGGCCGTGATCGACGCGTACATCTTGGAGTACTTCGTCTCCTCGGCGGGGCTGAGGCCGCGGAACACCTGGGCCCGGGCCAGCACGTCCGCCGGCGGGACGATGAGCGGGTTGGAGGCCAGTGACTCGTCGATCTTCACCAGCTCCTCCTTGGTCCCCGCGACGGGCGCGATGTAGTTGACGTAGGCCTCGACCTGGGCCATGACGGCGGGGTCGTAGTAGTAGTCGATGAGCTTCTCGGCGTTCTTCTTGTGCTTGGCCAGCGCCGGGATGACGAAGTTGTCGGACCAGAGCGTGAAGCCCTTCTGGGGCAGCGTGTACTGGATGTTGGGGTCGGCGAACTGGAGCTGGACGACGTCGCCGGTCCAGGCCACGCAGGCGGCGATGTCGCCCTTGGCGAGCCCGTCGGTGTACTCGTTGCCGGTGAAGCCCTTGATCTGGCCGGCGTCCTTGGCCTGCTGGATGACGTCGATAGCGGCCTGGAAGTCGGCGTCGGTGAACTTCGAGATGTCCTTGCCCTGCTCCATCATCACGAGGCCGACGGTGTCGCGCATCTCGGTCAGCAACGTCACCTTGCCCTTGAGCGACGGGTCGGTGAGCAGCTGGGTGATCGTCTCGATCTTCTTGCCGCCGGTGGCCTTGAGGTTGTAGCCGATGCCGGCGAAGCCGCTCTGCCAGGGCAGCGAGTAGAGCCGGCCGGGGTCGAACTCGACCTCCTGGAGGGAGGCATCGAGATTCTTGGCGTTCGGGATGTTGGCGAGGTCGAGCTTCTGGACGTAGCCCTGGCGGATGAGGCGGGCGACCATCCAGTCGGTGCTGCACCAGACGTCACGGCCGGTGTCCTTGCCGCCGTCGAGGAGCGGACGCACCTTGGCGTAGAACTCGTCGTTGTCGAGGTAGTCCTCGGAGTAGTTGACCTTGATGCCGGTCTGCTTCGTGAACGCCTCGAGCGTCGGCCGGGACTTGGTCTTGTCGTTGACGTCGATGTACTCGGTCCAGTTCGACCAGTTGATGATCTTCTCGCTGTCGGACATGTCGGTGGCGGCTGCCGCGGTCTTCTTCGCCGCGCCCGTGCCGGCAGCACCCGATGTCGGGTTCTTCCCCGCTGAGCCGCAGGCGGCAAGGAAGGCCGCCGCGCTGACGCCGGCCGCGCCCATCATGGCCGATCGCCGGCTGACGAGACCGCGCATGAGGGCGGCGCGCAGGATCGGGTTGTCCTTGTCGAAGGAGCTCTCGTTCATGGGTTCATCTCCAGGGGTTTCGTGGGGGTCGGGTGGTGGAGGGGATCAACGCTGACCCGAGACAGTGCTGCTGTCGGATACCTTGTGCGACAGACGAGTACGCGCCGTCCGGAACGGACGGCGCGTGAGCTCATGAGTCGATGTTGGCCATGACGTGCTTGATGCGGGTGTAGTCCTCGAGCCCGTACATGGACAGGTCCTTGCCGTAGCCGCTGTGCTTGAAACCCCCGTGCGGCATCTCGGCGACGACCGGGATGTGGGTGTTGATCCAGACGCACCCGAAGTCGAGCCGCTTGCTCATGCGCATGGCCTTGCCGAAGTCGCGCGTCCACACCGACGACGCGAGGCCGTACTGCACGCCGTTGGCCCACGCGAGCGCCTCGGCCTCGTCGCTGAACTGCTGCACCGTGATGACGGGTCCGAAGATCTCGTTCTGGATCTGCTCGTCGTCCTGGCGCAGGCCGGCGAGCACGGTGGGCTCGAAGAAGTAGCCCTCGCCGAGGCCCTCGGCGCGGCGGCCGCCGGCCTCGATGCGGGCATGGTCGGGCAGGCGGTCGATCATGCCGCCGACGTGGGCGACCTGGTTCGGGTTGTTGACGGGGCCGAAGAGGGCGTCGGGGTCGTCGGGCATGCCGACCTTGGCCGAGCCCTTGGCGTACTCGGCGAGCGCGGCGACGAAGTCGTCGTGGATGCGGGGGCCGGCGAGGACACGCGTCGCGGCGGTGCAGTCCTGCCCGGCGTTGAAGTAGCCACCGATGGCGATGCCCTCCACGGCGGCCTCGATGTCGGCGTCGTCGAAGACGATGACCGGCGCCTTGCCGCCGAGCTCGAGGTGGACGCGCTTGAGATCGCGCGACGCGCTCTCGGCGACCTGCATGCCGGCACGCACCGAGCCGGTGATGGCGACGAGGGCAGGCGTGCGGTGCTCGACGAGCATGCGGCCGGTCTCGCGGTCGCCGGTGATGACGTTGAAGGTGCCCTCGGGCAGGAACTCCGAGGCGAGCTCGGCGAGGAGCAGGGTCGTCTCGGGGGTCGTGTCGGAGGGCTTGAGGACGATGGTGTTGCCAGCGGCGAGCGCCGGGGCGATCTTCCACATCGCCATCATCATCGGGTAGTTCCACGGCGTCACCTGGCCGACGACGCCGATCGGCTCGCGGCGGACGAAGGACGTGTGGCCCTTCATGTACTCCCCCGCCGACTTGCCCTCGAGCACCCGCGCGGCGCCGGCGAAGAAGCGCAGCTGGTCGAGCATCGGAGGGATCTCCTCGCTCTGCGTCAGCGCGTGCGGCTTGCCGGTGTTCTCACCCTCGAGGCGGATGAAGTCGTCGGCCCGGGCCTCGATGGCGTCGGCGAACTTCAGCAGGGCGGCCTGCCGCTCGCCGGGGGTCGTGTCGCCCCACGTCTCGAACGCGGTGGCCGCCGCGGCGTACGCCCGGTCGACGTCCGCCTGGGAGCTGACGGGGGCCGTGGCCACGACCTGTGCGGTGGACGGGTCGACGACGTCGGTCGTCGCGTCGGCGTCGGGGTCGACGTACTGGCCACCGATGAAGTTGCGGAGCTGGCGCGGCTGCGAAGTCATGCGGGAATGCTAAACACATACCTTCGCAATCGTGAAGACTTGTCGAGATAAATCTTCGGAATCAGTTGCGCGGGGACTTGCCAACAGCGCGTTCCACAGGTCAGTATCGCCCCATGACGACGATCCGAGGTGTGGCCAACACCGGGGGAAACGGGGCCAAGAAACCCTCGGTCAATCTCGACGACGTGAGCAAGACCATCATCGAGCTCCTCCAGCACGACGGGCGCAAGTCCTACGCATCCATCGCCCAGGAGGTCGGGCTCTCCGAGGCCGCGGTGCGCCAGCGTGTGCAGCGACTCCTCGACGCCGACGTCATGCAGATCGTCGCCGTGACGGACCCGCTACAGGTCGGCTTCCAGCGCCAGGCGATGGTCGGGCTGCGGGTGTCGGGAGACATGACGTCGGTCGCCGACGCGCTGACCGACATGGAAGAGGTCTCCTACGTCGTCACGACGGCGGGGAGCTTCGACGTCCTGGCCGAGGTCGTCTGCGAGAACGACACCCACCTGCTCGAGCTGCTCACGACCCGCATCCGCCCGCTCCCGGGCGTCACGGCGACCGAGACGTTCGTCTACCTGAAACTCAACAAACAGCTCTACAACTGGGGTACACGATGAGCATCAACCCGAACGAGGTCTGGGAACCCACCTCGGACCACCGCACGCCGATGGGCACCCTCCACTCCGAGGCCGCCCGCGACCACCTGTGGATGCACTTCACGCGCCACTCGGTGTTCGAGGACCGCACCGAGGGCGGCCTCGGCCACACCGTGCCGATCATCACCAAGGGCCAGGGCTGGAAGATCTGGGACGACCGCGGCAACGAGTACATCGACGGACTCGCCGGCCTCTTCGTCGTCCAGGCCGGCCACGGCCGTGAGGAGCTCGCCGAGGCGGCCGCCAAGCAGGCCAAGGAGCTCGCGTTCTTCCCGCTGTGGAGCTACGCGCACCCCAAGGCGATCGAACTCGCCGAGCGGCTCGCGAGCCACGCCCCCGGCGACCTCAACCGGGTCTTCTTCACGACGGGTGGCGGCGAGGCCGTCGAGACCGCCTGGAAGCTCGCGAAGCAGTACTTCAAGCTGACCGGCAAGCCGACGAAGCACAAGGTCATCTCCCGCGCCGTCGCCTACCACGGCACCCCCCAGGGCGCCCTGTCGATCACCGGCATCCCCGCGGCCAAGGAGATGTTCGAGCCGCTCGTGCCCGGTGCGCACAAGGTCCCGAACACCAACCTCTACCGCGCCCCCGAGCACCTGCAGGGTGACGAGAAGGCCTTCGGCCGCTGGGCCGCCGACCGCATCGCCGAGGCCATCGAGTTCGAGGGCCCCGACACCGTGGCAGCCGTCTTCCTCGAGCCGGTGCAGAACTCCGGTGGCTGCTTCCCGCCGCCCGCCGGCTACTTCGAGCGGGTCCGCGAGATCTGCGACGAGTACGACGTGCTCCTCGTCTCCGACGAGGTCATCTGCAGCTTCGGCCGCATCGGCTCGATGTTCGCGTGCGACGACTTCGGCTACGTGCCCGACATCATCACGTGCGCCAAGGGCATGACGAGCGGCTACTCCCCCATCGGCGCGATGATCGCGAGCGACCGGCTCTTCGAGCCGTTCAAGACGGGCACGACCTACTTCCCGCACGGCTACACCTTCGGTGGCCACCCGGTCTCCGCCGCGGTCGCGATGGCCAACCTCGACATCTTCGAGCGCGAGGGCCTCAACGACCGGGTCAAGCAGAACGCCCCGATCTTCAAGGCGACGCTCGACAAGCTGCTCGACCTGCCCCTCGTCGGTGACGTCCGCGGCGCCGGCTACTTCTACGGCATCGAGCTCGTCAAGGACAAGGCCACCCGGGAGACGTTCAACGACGCCGAGTCCGAGCGGCTGCTGCGCGGCTTCCTCTCCAAGGCGCTCTTCGACGCCGGCCTCTACTGCCGCGCCGACGACCGCGGCGACCCCGTCATCCAGCTCGCGCCGCCGCTCATCATGGGCCCCGAGCAGTTCGACGACATCGAGTCGCGGCTGCGCTCGGTGCTCACGGAGGCCGAGAACCACCTCTGACCCCAGCCTTCCCGACTCCGTGCGTATGCCGTGGGGGTGTCGCCGGCCACGAAGCCACCCGTTCGCGGGTGGCTTCGTGCGTGTGTGGACTCGGACCGTCCGGAACGCTGGTCCGTGCCGTTCGTTGGGGTAGGTATCCGACGAGCGCGACGCCGACGCACCGCCGACGAAGGAGAAGACATGGGATTCCTCGACAAGCTCCTGGGCCGTGAGCCCCTCCAGCAGCAGCAGCGGGCCCAGCAGCCGCCCACGGGAGCGCCGTATGCCGTCCCGCCGCCGCGCGGAGGCGCGTCGTCCGAGGACGAGCGGGCCATCGCCCGCTACAAGTACCTGCTGCGCACCGCGCCGCCGGAGGACATCGAGAGGGTGCACACCGAGGCCTTCGCCAAGCTCTCCCCCGAGCAGCGCCAGATGGTCCTCCAGCGCCTCAACGAGGACCTCCCCGAGGGTGAGCGCCCGCGCAGCGACCAGCCGGCTGACCTCGCCCGCAGCGCGACCCGCGCCGAGATGAGCCGTCCCGGCTACCTCCAGGGCGCCTTCGGCGGGGGCCGAGGCGGCATGGGCGGTGGCATGGGCATGGGCGGCATGATCGCGGGCTCGATGCTCGGCACCATCGCGGGTGTCGTCGTCGGATCAGCGCTCGCCGACATGATGCTCGGGGGCTACGACTCCTCGCCCGAGGCCCAGGAGGCCGGCGACGCGAACGCCGACGCGGGCGACAGCGGCGATGCAGGAGACGCGGGAGGCGACACTGGCGATGTCGGCGGTGACACGGGCGGCGACGGCGGCGGCTCGGACTTCGGCGACTTCGGTGGCGGGGGCGACTTCGGTGGTGGCGACTTCGGCGGCGGTGGGGACTTCGGGGGGTTCTGACCCACTCCGTAGCCAGGATCGCCGCGCGGCGTTCGGTTCCCGTGGTCCACGACGCGTTCGTGGCAACGGAACCGGGCGCCGCGCGTCTGTGCGCCGACACGCCCCGGTGTCGGGTTCGTCCAAGACGGAGACGGTCGGCACGAGCGATGCTGACCTCTCACCGTCACCGACGAAAAGGATCCCGATGGCCATCGCCGCCCTCAAGATGCTCACCCTCGACAGCTCGGACGCGCGCCGCGACGCCACGTTCTGGTCGACCGTGCTCGGCTGGGAGGTCGCGCACGCGCAGGACGAGTACGCCATGCTCACCGGCCCCGGTGGCGTCGCCCTGGGCCTCGGACTCGTCGACGACCACGAACCGCCGGCGTGGCCGAACGAGCGCGGCACCAAGCAGTTCCACCTCGACCTCGCCGTCGACGACCTCGACGCGGCGGCCGCAGAGTGCGTGGCGGCCGGCGCGACGCTGCCCGACGAGCAGCCGGGCGAGACGTGGCGCGTGCTGCTCGACCCGAGCGGTCACCCCTTCTGCCTCACCCAGGCCGCCAACTGGGGCTGACGCCCCCAACCATCACTCGAGTGAGCGCTCCGTCCGACACCGGTGGGACGGAGCGCTCGCTGGACGGGGACCGGGGGCGGTCAGACGCCGACGAGCCAGTGGAAGAGGGCGGCGATCCCGAGGATCACCGGGACCGATGCGAAGGTGCTGACGAAGATGACGTCACGGGCGAGGTTGACCTCGCGTCGGTAGCGGACGGCATACGTGAAGATGTTCTGCGCCGTCGGGAGGGCCGCCGTCACGACGACGGCGAAGAGCGCCTCGCCCCGTAGCCCCAGCGCCAGGCCGACGCCGAGCGCGATGGCCGGCATGAGGAGGGTCTTGAGGACGACGATCGTCCACACGTGCTCGGCGGTGCGCCCGGTCGCCGGGCGCGGTCCGCGCCGCAGCGAGATGCCGAAGGCGACGAGCATCGACGGCACGGCCATCGCGCCGAGCAGGTCGATGGGCGCCGCGATGACGCGTGGGAGGTGGATGTCGAAGACGGCGATGAGCAGGCCCGCCACCGCACCGAGGGTGATCGGGTTGCTGAACATCCGGCGCAGGCTGCGGCCGAGGGTCGGGCGCTCGCCACGGGCGTCGCTGTCGAACAGCGCCATGTAGACCGGTGTGATGATGAGCAGCTGCATGAGCAGCGTCGGCGCCACCCACGCGACGTCGCCGAGGACGTAGAGCGCGATCGGGATGCCGAGGTTGCCCGCGTTGACGTATGCCGCCGAGAGGCTGCCGATGAGCCGTGACCCGAGCGTCCCTCCCGCCCAACGGAACCGGGCGATGAGCAGGTAGAGCCCGACGACGATCGCAAAGCTGATGAGCGACGTGACGAGGTTGGCCGACAGGACGGCGTCGAGCGAGGTGCGCTGCATGACCGTGAGCAGCAGCGCCGGCGAGGCGACGTGGAAGGCGAGGCGCGAGAGGTTGACCTGGGCGGAGTCGTCGAGCACCCGACGGTCGGCGAGGAGCCAGCCGACCGCGACGATGATCGCGATCGTCGCGAATCCCTCGAGCACGCCGACCATGCCGCCGATCCTGTCAGCCGCGGCCGACGCGACGTCGCCCGGGTCCGCTCCTCGGCCACCCGGCCGGGGCAGGATGGGGCGCATGGAGATCGAGACGCTCGACGAGCTGGACGACCACCTCGCCTCCGACGGACCGCTGCGCGGACTGCGGCTCCAGGACCTCGACCTCACCGGCTACGGCGACCGGCTGGCGGCCCGCGGAGACCTGACCGGCCTCGTCGTGCTCGGGGGCACGGTGCCGGTCCGGGTGGCCGAGATGCTGCTGACCCGGGGCGCGATCCTCTTCCCCGGCATCGCCGACGCCCCGGTCGACCCGTGGCGCGGCCTCTACTTCCCGACCGACCTCTACGCCGGTCTCGAGCACGGCTACGCGGCGACGCCCGACGCGAAGGCGTACGCGTGGTTCGTCGACGCGCGGCTGCGCACCGACGCGTACGCCACCCTCGTCCGCGCGATCCACGACGACTCGGTGACGGACGAGCTCGACGAGTTCGTCCAGGGGCGATCGGTCGTCGGGATCATGGGCGGCCATGCGCTGCAACGGGACTCAGCGGCATACGCCGGCGCTGCAGGGCTGGGGCACGCGCTCGCCGAGGAGGGACACCTCGTCGCGACCGGTGGCGGTCCGGGAGCGATGGAGGCCGCCAACCTCGGCGCGCTGTGCCGGAGCGCAGCCGCCGTCGAGGAGGCCGTCGGTCTCATTGCGAGCGTCCCGGGCTTCCGGCCCGACGTGACGGCGTGGGCCACGACAGCGCTCGCCGCACGGCACGACATCGTCGGGGACGAGCTCCAGGCGCCGTCGGAGACGCTGGGCCCGTCGGCCCGGTCGCTCGGCATCCCGACGTGGTTCTACGGTCACGAGCCGCCCAACGTCTTCTGCGACGTCATCGCGAAGTACTTCTCCAACGCGATCCGCGAGGAGGGGCTGCTCGCCCGGTCGAACGGCGGCATCGTCGTGCTCGACGGTGCGGCCGGCACGGTGCAGGAGATCTTCCAGGCCGTGACGCCGCTCTACTACGCCCCCGAGGGCGCTCCCCTGCCTCCCCTCGTCCTCGTCGGGCGCGAGCACTGGACCGAGCGCGTGCCCGTCTGGCCGGCCCTGCACGCCATCGCCGCCGGTCGCCCGATGGAGGCGGCGGTCCACCTCGTCGACTCCGTCGACGAGGTCCTCCCCCTCCTGGAAACCCCAGCTCCCTGACTCCCTAGCCTCGGCTCCCTGACCGAACGCAGCGTTCGGTGCCGAACGCGCTGTTGGAACAGTGAGCTCGAGACCGAACGCTGCGTTCGGTGCAGGAGGGGCCTCAGGACGATGGGCCGCGCAGGACGGGGGTCAGGGTCTCGAGGACCGAGGCGTCCTCGATCGTCGCGGGCACGGCCGGCGCCCTGCCGTCGGCCAGCTCACGCATCGTCTTGCGCAGGATCTTGCCCGACCGCGTCTTGGGCAGGCCGGCGACGATGTCGACCTGGTGCAGGGCTGCCACGGCCCCGACCTCCGACCGCACCCGGGCGACGAGCTCGCGCTTGATCCGGTCACCGTCGGCCTCGGCGTCGACGCCCGACTTCAGGACGACGAGCGCGCGCGGCACCTGTCCCTTGAGGTCGTCGTGGACGCCGATCACGGCACACTCGGCGACCGCCTCGTGGCCGGCGAGGGCCGCCTCGAGCGACCCGGTCGAGAGGCGGTGGCCGGCGACGTTGAGGACGTCGTCGGTCCGACCCATGACGTAGAGGTAGCCGTCCTCGTCGAGGTAGCCGCCGTCTCCGGTGAGGTAGTAGCCGGGATAGGCCGACAGGTAGGAGCTGACGTAGCGGTCGTCGTCGCCCCACAGCGTCGGCAGCGTGCCGGGCGGCATGGGCAGCTTGATGCAGATGGCACCCTCGGTGCCGGCCTCGACCTGCTCGCCCGTCGCGTCGAGCACCCGCACGTCGTAGCCCGGCACGGCGACCGTGGGCGAGCCGGCCTTGACCGGCAGCAGCCCGATCCCCACGGGGTTGCTGGCGATCGGCCACCCAGTCTCGGTCTGCCACCAGTTGTCGATGACCGGCTTGCCGAGCGCGGCGGAGGCCCACTCGTACGTGTCGGGGTCGAGCCGCTCTCCGGCGAGGAAGAGGGCGCGGAAGCGGGAGAGGTCGTGCTCGGCGACCTTGGACGCCGTCGAGTCGTCCTTCTTGATGGCGCGGAAGGCCGTCGGCGCGGTGAACATGCAGACGGCGCCGTACTCCGCGATGACCCGCCAGAACGCACCGGCGTCGGGGGTCCCCACGGGCTTGCCCTCGTAGAGCACCGTCGTGGCGCCCGTCAGCAGGGGCGCGTAGACGATGTAGGAGTGCCCGACGACCCAACCGACGTCGCTCGCGGTGAACATCGTCTCGCCCGGGGCGACGTCGTAGAGGTTGGCCATCGACCACCGCAGGGCCACCGCATAGCCACCGCAGTCGCGGTAGATGCCCTTCGGCTTCCCCGTCGTCCCGGACGTGTAGAGGATGTAGAGCGGGTCGGTGGCTGCGACCGTGACGCACTCGCTGCCCTCGCTGGCCGCGTCGCCGGACTCGAAGTCGGCCCAGTCGATGTCGCGCTCGCCGAGCTCGGCGACGAGCTGCTCGCGCTGGAGCACGACGCAGCGCTCGGGCTGGTGCGCAGAGCGGCGGATGGCCTCGTCGAGGAACGGCTTGTAGGGCACGACGCGGCTCGGCTCGACGCCGCACGACGCCGACAGCACGACCTTCGGCGCGGCGTCGTCGATGCGCGCGGCGAGCTCCTGCGGGGCGAAGCCGCCGAAGACGACGGAGTGGATGGCACCGATGCGGGCGCACGCGAGCATCGCGATGACGGCCTCGGGGACCATCGGCATGTAGATGACGACCCGGTCGCCCTTGCCGACGCCGAGCCCACGCAGCCCACCGGCCACCGCGCGCACCCGCTCGAGCAGGACGGCATACGTCAGCGTGCTCTTCGTGCCCGTCACCGGCGAGTCGTAGTGGATCGCGGGCTGCTCGCCGCGCCCCGCGACCACGTGGCGGTCGACGGCGTTGAAGCAGACGTTGAGCTCGGCGTCGGGATACCACCGGTAGAACGGCGGTCTCGAGTCGTCGAGGATGCGCGTCGGCGGCGTCACCCAGTCGATGCCTTCCGCGGCCGCACGCCAGAACCCTTCCGGGTCGCGCAGGCTGTCGTCGTGGATGCGGTGGTATGCCGTCGAAGCGCCGTCGCTCATGGCCTCACTGTGCCGCCGGTGGCGCCGCCGCGCCAGAGTCGGTGCGCCGAGGTGACGCATCTGACAGACGAGCGGTCGTGATCGCGACGCACATCACGGCGGCGACGAGGCACAGCGCGCCGGCGACGTACCAGGCGAGGTCGTAGGTGCCGACCTGGTCGCGGACGAGACCCGCCCCGAGGGCCGCTGCGGCGGCCCCGATCTGGTGCGAGGCGAAGACCCAGCCGAAGACGATCGGCGCGCGCTCGCCGTACGCACTGCGACACAGGGCGATCGTCGGGGGCACCGTCGCGACCCAGTCGAGGCCGTAGAAGAGGACGAACGCGAGCATGTTGACGTGCATCGAGTCGCTGAAGAGCGCCGGCAGCAGGAAGAGCGAGCCGCCGCGCAGCGTGTAGTAGGCCGCGAGCAGGATCCGTGGGTCGACCCGGTCGGTGAGCCAGCCGGAGAAGACGGTGCCGACGATGTCGAAGACGCCGACGAGGGCGAGGAGGCCTGCGGCGGTCGTCGTCGGCATGCCGTGGTCGTGGGCGGCCGGGATGAAGTGCGTGCCGACGAGGCCGTTCGTCGAGGCACCGCAGACGGCGAAGCTGCCGGCGAGCAGCCAGAACACCTTGGTGCGCGCCGCGTCACGCAGGGTCGCGAGGGCCAGGTGCGCCGGGTGGCCCGTCGGCCGAGGCGGACGACCGACCGGGGTGCCGGCCGGGGCGCCGTAGGCCGTGATGCCGAGGACGCTCGGGTGGTCGTGCAGCTTCCAGAGCACGAGCGGGACGACGGTCAGGGCGGCGGCCGAGGTGACGATCGCCGCGGTGCGCCAGCCGTGGTTCTCGGCGAGCCACGCGAGGACGGGCAGGAAGATGAGCTGGCCCGTGGCACCCGCAGCCGTGAGCACGCCGGTGACGAGGCCGCGTCGCTCGACGAACCAGCGCCCCGTGACGGTCGCGACGAGGCTCATCGCCATGGCGCCGGTGCCGAGGCCGACGACGATCCCCCAGCACAGGACGAGCTGCCACGAGGCCGTCATCCAGATCGGCAGGAGGGAACCGACGCTGACGAGCACGAGGGCGACGGCGACGACCCGCTGGATGCCGAGGCGCTCCATCAGGGCCGCCGAGAACGGTGCCGCGAGCCCGAAGAGGACGAGGTTGACCGACACGGCGCCACCGATGACGCCCATCGGCCAGCCGAACTCCTCGTGGAGCGGCGTCATGAGCACGCCCGGCGTCGAACGGAAGCCGGCCGCGCCGATGATCGTCAGGAAGGTGACGGCGGCGACCCACCAGGCCGGGTGGATCCGGTGGCCGGATCGGCCCGGAGTGACGGCAGGGTCGGGTGTGGCGTCGTCGGGGACGTCGGCGCGGCGGTCGGTCAGGCTCACGGACCCACTGTGCGGGATCGGAGTCCGTCACGACGAGTGGCCAGAAGGACATGATGTGCAAAGATCTGGCCATGACCGCAGCTCTCCCGCGACCGCACCGCGTGGCCGTCCTCGCCCTCGACGGCGTCGTGGCGTTCGAGCTCGGGCTGCCACACCGCTTCTTCAGCGCGAGCGCCCTCGACCCCGGTTGGCCCGGCCGCCTCACCGGCGCTCCCCCGCCCTACGAGGTCTCGATGTGCACGCTCGACGACGGACCCGTCATGACGTCGGCCGGCTATGCCGCTTTGCCGACGCACCCGAACTCCATTGTCGCGCAAGCTGACACGGTCGTCGTTCCGGGCATCACGAACACCCCCATCGTCACGCGGGGCGAGCTGCCCGCCGACCTCGTCGCGCTCGCCGGCAGGGCCCGCCCCGACGCGCGGTGGCTCTCGATCTGCACGGGCGCCTTCGTCCTCGCGGGCCTCGGCAAGCTCGACGGCCGCGAGGCGACGACGCACTGGGTCTACGAGGACCTCTTCCGCCGCCACTTCCCCACCGTCCACCTCGACCCCGACGTGCTCTACGTCGACCACGGCGACGTCCTCACCTCCGCCGGCAACGCCGCGGGCATCGACCTGCTGCTCCACGTGCTGCGCAGCGACCTCGGCACCGAGGCCGCGAACCGGGTCGCGCGTGGCGCCGTCGTCGCGCCCTGGCGGGCGGGCGGGCAGGCCCAGTTCATCGAGCGACCCGTGCCCGACGCGTCCGACGCGGGCACCGGGTCGACACGGACGTGGGCCCTCGAGCACCTCGACGAGCCGATCGGCCTGGCCGACCTGGCCCGGCACGCCGGGACGAGCGTGCGCACGTTCACCCGCCGCTTCCGGGAGGAGACGGGCGAGACGGCGGGCACGTGGCTCGCGCGGGCTCGCGTCGACCGAGCCCGACACCTGCTCGAGACGACCGACCTGCCCGTCGACCGTGTGGCCGCCGCGGCCGGCTTCGGCACGAGCGCCTCGCTGCGCCAGCACCTCGCGGCCGCCGTGGGACTCTCGCCCCTCGCCTACCGTCGCACCTACCGGGCGGAGCCGGCCTGAACGGCCACGCCCGCGCCGGCCGGGCCCGAGCGGGCCGCAGCACCCGGCATACGACCCCTCGTCACGTCGCGAGGGGCAGGTGCGGGTGCTTCGGCGAGCGGCCCTGGAACGACAGGATCGCCGGGTTCTGGATCTCGCCGTCCCGGATCTCGATCGCCCGCCGGACGGTCGAGTTGGCGTCCCAGGCCTCGGGCCCGCCCATGACCGTCGGCAGGAAGGGCAGCAGCGCCTCGCTGATCTCCCACGTGGCGGCGTCCCAGAGGTAGGACGGGCTGTGGTCGACGGCGTAGTAGAGCACGTGGTCGCCGACGAGGAAGGTGGGGTCGGTGAAGGTCGTCGGCTTCGCCCAGCTGAAACCCATGCCCTCGTCGCACGACACGTCGATGACGATGCTGCCCGGCGTCATCCGCTTGAGGTCGTCGTCCGTCATGAACGTGATCGGGGCGTCGGTGTCCTGGAGCACGCAGTTGACGACGATGTCGTGCTCGGCGAGGAACTCCCCGAGGGCCACCGGGCCGTCCTCGGTGACCGCGTGGCTGACGCGCGCCGTCGTGTCGTCGGTGTCGAAGTGCACGATCCGGGCCGAGTGGATCGGCGAGGCGACAGCCGCCTTCTGGCGGTGGGTCAGCACGTCGACGTCGCCGATCCCGAGCGCGTTGAGCGCGGTGACCGCCCCGCGGGCCGTGGCGCCGAACCCGATGACGACCGCACGGCGCTGGGGACCGTAGTCACCGGTGATCCCCGCGATCTGGAGGGCGTGGAGCACCGAGCAGTAGCCGGCGAGCTCGTTGTTCTTGTGGAAGACGTGGAGGCTGAACGAGCCGTCCTTGTTCCAGTGGTTCATCGCCTCGAAGGCGATGAGCGTCAGCTTCCGGTCGATGGCGACCTGCGTCAGCTCGGCGTCCTGCACGCAGTGCGGCCAGCCCCAGAGCACCTGCCCGACCCGCAGGGCCGAGATGTCACTGAGCAGGGGCTTCGGCGCGAGGATGACGTCGCACTGCGCGACGAGCTCCTCGCGGCTGAGGAACCCGCCGACGTAGCGCTCGAGCTGGTCGTCGGACACGCCGTGTCGATCGCCGTAGCCGGTCTCGAGGAAGATCCGCTCGCGCAGCTCCTCGGGGATGCGGTCGACGTGCTTGGGGTGCAGTGGCAGCCGGTGCTCGTTCTCCTTGAGGGACCGGGCCATGACGCCGAGGCTGAGCTGGACCATGCGAGGACCTCCTGGTGGGCCGCCCCGTGCTCTGCCCGGCGACTCGTCACCAGTGCCCGAGCCGGGCACGACCCCGCCAGCGTACGCGGGTGAGCCGGTTGACGCGCCGAGCCGGCCGCAGGCCCCGTCACGTCGTCGAGTCGACGGGTCAGGCGGTCGACGCGGCGAGCTGGCCGCAGGCCCCGTCGATGTCCTGGCCACGGGTGTCGCGGATCGTCGTCGGGATGCCGTGGGCACGCAGGCGCTCGACGAAGTTCTGCTCGACGCCGGGCCGGCTCGCGGTCCACTTCGAGCCGGGCGTCGGGTTGAGCGGGATCGGGTTGACGTGCACCCACCCCCGGCCCCGCCGGTTGAGCTTCTCGCCGAGCAGGTCGGCGCGCCAGCCCTGGTCGTTGATGTCGCGGATCAGGGCGTACTCGATGGACACGCGACGGCCGGTCGCCTCGAAGTAGCGGTAGGCGGCGTCGAGCGCCTCGTCGACGGACCACCGGGTGTTGATCGGCACGAGCTCGTTGCGCAGCTCGTCGTCCGGGGCGTGCAGGGAGAGGGCGAGGGTCACCGGGATGCCCTCGGCCGTCAGCTTGTCGATGCCGGGGACGAGCCCGACCGTCGACATCGTGATGCCGCGGGCCGACATGCCGAGGCCGTCGGGCGCGGGGTCGGTGAGCCGGCGGATCGCACCGATGGACGCCTTGTAGTTGGCGAGGGCCTCGCCCATGCCCATGAAGACGACGTTGCTGACGCGCAGCGGCGCCTCGCGGTCGTCGTCACCGCCCCCGGCGAGCTCACCCCGTCGCAGCGCCCGGGCCGCCCAGACGACCTGCTCGACGATCTCGCCGGCGGACATGTTGCGGGTCAGGCCGGCCTGGCCGGTCGCGCAGAACGGGCAGTTCATGCCGCAGCCGGCCTGGCTCGAGATGCAGATGGTGACGCGCTTGGGGTAGCGCATCAGCACGGACTCGACGATCGCGCCGTCGTGCAGCCGCCACGCGTACTTCATCGTCTGGCCGTCGTCGGCGACGCGCTGGACGATCGGCGTCAGCAGCGTCGGGAGCAGGCCTGCGACGAGCTCGGACCGCACGGCCTTCGGCAGGTCGGTCATCTGCTCGGGGTCGTCCTCGAGCCGCTCGAAATAGTGGGTCGAGAGCTGCTTGGCCCGGAAACCCTTGTGCCCCAACGACTCCACGGCCTCTTTGCGCTCGGCCGGCGTGAAGTCGGCGAGGTGCCGCGGCGGTTTGCCGCGACGGGGCGCCTGGAAGGTCAGCTGCCCCGGCACGGGGCGGGCGGTCGTCGGCTCGGGCAGCACGACGGGCGCCGGCACGGACGCGGGCTCAGTAGCGGACTCGGAGGCGGACTCGGAGGCGGGGGCTGGGGTGTCGATCATCTCCCCTCCAGTCTCTCAGGTGGAGTCAAAACGGGTCGGCCGGGCGCCGTGGCCGGCACCGAGGGCGTATGCCGCCCTCCCGCCGCCGGTGCCCACGCCCAGGGTCACGCCTGGGTCACGTCCGCGGTCTCGAAGGGTCACGCCTGCGCGCGCTGCTCGCTGACCGCGTTGCCGCCGTCGACGACGAGTACCTGGCCCGTGACGTAGGACGCCTCACGGCTGGCGAGGAAGGCGATGGCCGCGGCCACCTCGTCGGCGCTGCCTGAGCGACCGAGCGGTGTGGCCCGCCCGTCGCGCGCCTCCTCGTCGGTCTGGGAGCCGGTGGCGACCCAGCCCGGGGCGACGGCGTTGACCGTGGTGCCGTGCGGGCCCTCGTCGACCGCGAGGGCCCGGGCGAGCCCGACGAGCGCGGCCTTGGCCGTGGCGTAGGCGACCTCGCCCCGCATCGCCATGACGCCGCCGGTGACGCTGCTCACGAGCACGAGCCGGCCTGCCCCGGACACCCGAAGGTGCGGCAGGGCCGCCCGGCTCACGAGATAGGCGGTGTCGAGGTTGCGGGCGAGCGAGCCTCGCCAGCGCGACGGGTCGGTGGACCCCAGGTCTCCGCCGAGCGGGTCGGGGTCGGCAGCGCTCGTCATGCCGGCGTTGTTGACGACGACGTCGAGGCGAGCGTGCTCCGCGAGGCAGGCGGCCACGAGCGCTCCGGCCTCGAGCTCCCGGGTCAGGTCGCCGACGTGGCCACTGGCCGTCACGCCGTCGCGACGGAGCTCGGCGACGCGCTCGTGCACCCGGTCGGTCGTGGCCGCGACGACGACGGCGGCACCGAGCCGACCGAGCATCCGTGCGGTGGCGAAGCCGATGCCGCTCGCGCTTCCGGCACCCGTCACGAGCACGACCCGGCCGGTCTGGTCGAAAGGCACGGCCTCGGAGCCGGACGCCCGGTCCGCGGCCACCCGCTCCGCGACCACCCGGTCAGCCCGGCTTGGCGGCGAGGAGCGTCAGCACGGCCCAGACGATGGGGGCCACGACGACGAGCGAGTCGAGCCGGTCCATGACACCGCCGTGACCGGGAAGGACGTTGGACATGTCCTTGATGCCGAGGTCCCGCTTGATGAGCGACTCCATGAGGTCGCCGACCGTCGCAGCGACGGCCACCCCGACACCCAGCGCGATCCCGATGACCCACGAGTGGTCGAGCAGGAAGTGGACGGTGAGCGAGCCGGCGACGACGCACAGCAGCACCGAGCCCGCGAAGCCCTCCCACGACTTCTTGGGGCTGATGGTGGGCGCCATGGGGTGCTTGCCGAAGAGGACGCCCGCGGCGTACCCGCCGACGTCGCTGCACACGGTCGTGATGAGGAAGACGAAGAGACGAGCGACGCCGTCCTCGGGTGCGAGCAGGAGGATGGCGAAGCCGACGAGGAAGGTCGGATAGGTGGCGATGAAGATGCCGCCGAGGACGTCGCGCCCGGCTCCGTCGAGGCGGCCGGTGCCGCGCCAGAGCACGACGGCGAGGCACGTCAGCGACCAGGCCACGACGAGACCGGCAGGCCCGTGGACGAAGGCCGCCCACAGCATGACGACCATGCCCACGACCGGTGGGACGAGCGGAGCCCGGACCGCTGCGTGCCGCAGGGCCGCCCGCAGCTCCCAGATGCCCACGGCCACGGCGAGCGCGACGAGGACGATGAACGACTCCTTGCGGATGAGCAGGGTCGCGACGATGAGCGCTCCGAGGCCGACACCCACCCCGATGGCCGCGGGCAGGTTGCGTCCCGCGCGGCTCTGCTTCTGCTCGATGACCTCCTCGGCGGGGAGGCCGGCGAGCTCGTCGAGCGCAGGGTCGTAGGGGACGGGCTCGAGCGGCCCGGCCCCGCCGTCGCCGGCCTGGGCCGCGGGTGCGGGGTCCACGGGGTCCGACGGGGAGTCAGTCGTCATCATCGGTCGAGCATCGAGGTCACACCTCGAGCAGCTCGGCCTCCTTGGCCTTGACGAGTCCTTCGACGAGGTCGGTGTGCTTCTTGGTCAGGCCGTCGAGCTCCTTCTCGGCACGCGACCCGTCGTCCTCGCCCACCTCGCCGTCCTTGACGAGCTTGTCGAGGTCGGTCTTGGCCTTGCGACGGATGTTGCGCACCGAGACCCGTGCCTCTTCGGCCTTGTGGTTGGCGAGCTTGATGTACTCGCGGCGGCGCTCCTCGGTCAGCTCCGGCATGACGCAGCGGATCTGGTTGCCGTCGCTGCTCGGGTTGACGCCGAGGTCGGAGTCGCGGATGGCGCGCTCGATCTCGTGCATCGCCGACTTGTCGAACGGGATGACGAGGATCGTGCGGGGCTCGGGGTTCTGGAACGAGGCGAGCTGCTGCAGCGGGGTCGGCGCGCCGTAGTACTCGACCGTGAGCTTGTTGAACAGGCCCGGGTTGGCGCGCCCGGTGCGGATGCCCGCGAAGTCCTCCTTGAGGACCTCGACGGCCTTGTCCATCTTCTCCTCGGCCTCGAACATCGTCTCTTCGATCATGGCTCTGGCTTCCTCGTCCCTCGTTCGTGGGGTGCTGCGGGGGTGCTGCAGGGGTGGTGCAGGGTGACAGGTGGTTCGGGTGCTTCGCGGTGGTCGTGCTCGCGCGCGGCAGGTGCCGTGGCGCTCAGGCGTTGGTGACCAGCGTGCCGATCTTCTCACCGAGCAGGGCGCGCGTGATGTTGCCCGCGCCTTCCATGCCGAAGACGACCATGGGCAGCTTGTTCTCCATGCAGAGGCTGAAGGCCGCCGCGTCGACGACCTTGAGCCCCTCGACGATGGCGTCCTGGAACGTGACTGTCTCGAGCTTCTTGGCGTCGGGGTTGGTACGCGGGTCGGCGTCGTAGACACCGTCGACGCCGTTCTTGGCGATGAGCACGGCGTCGCACTTGATCTCGAGGGCGCGCTGGGCGCTGACCGTGTCGGTGGAGAAGAACGGCATGCCGGCGCCGGCGCCGAAGATGACGACGCGGTGCTTCTCGAGGTGGCGGATGGCCCGGCGCGGGATGTACGGCTCGGCGACCTGCTGCATGGCGATCGCGGACTGCACCCGCGTCTCGATGCCCTCCTTCTCGAGGAAGTCCTGCAGGGCGAGGCAGTTCATGACGGTGCCGAGCATGCCCATGTAGTCGGCACGCGTGCGGTCCATGCCGCGCTGCTGGAGCTCGGCGCCGCGGAAGAAGTTGCCGCCGCCGATGACGACGGCGACCTCGACGCCCCCGCGCACGGCGTCGGCGATCTGCTTGGCGATGCCGGAGACGACGGCCGGGTCGAGGCCGATGCTCCCGCCCCCGAACACCTCACCGGAGAGCTTGAGAAGGACCCGGTGGAAGGGGGTTGTCTGGGCGTCGGTCATGGCGCAGGGCCTCCTCGTGGGCAGCGTTCCGGCGGTCGGTCGATCTTTCCACATCCGGCGGACATCGGCCGCATCGGGTTCAGGCGGTTCGGACGTCGGACAGCAGGCCCGGCAGCACGGCCGCGAGGCGGGCGTAGTCGTCCTCGTCGTTGTACGGCGCGGCGGCCAGCCGCACGTAGCCGCGCCCCTCGAAGGCCACGGGCGGCACGACGAGCCCGACGGCATACAACCGCTGCCACAGGGCCTCGGCGTCCTCGGTCGTCGTCGCCACCCCGTCGGGCAGCGCGACGAGGCGCAGGCACGGGGCGGAGGGTATGCCGCCGTGCGGGCCGTCCGTGCCGAGTGCGTCCCGCACGAGCTCGGCCCCGCGCAGGAGCAGGTCGGCGTTGCACCGGACCTGCTCCCAGCCACCGAGGGCGGCCCAGGCGGCCAGGCCGTCGGGCACGGCCACCCACGACGAGTGGTCGACGGTGCCCTGGAGGTCGAAGCGCTCGGGGAAGGGCAGCCCGTGGCTCCACGAGGTGACGAGCGGACGCATCCCGTCGCGGTGCTCGGGAGCCACCCAGAGCGTGGCGGCGGCGCGCGGCGTGTAGGCCCACTTGTGCAGGTTGCCCGCCCAGAACGCCACCCCGAGAGCCTCGACGTCGAGGTCCGGCAGGGCTCCGGGCACGTGGGCGGCGTCGACGAGAACCGGGACGGGTGCGACGGCGGCTGCCACCTCGGCGACCGGGAGGACGAGGGCCGTCGGGGAGGTGATCTGGTCGATGACGACGAGGCGGGTGCGGTCGGTCACGGCGGCCGCGAAGGCCGCCACGACGTCGTCCGGGTCGCTGTCGACGCCGAAGACCGCCGTCCGCAGCGTCGCACCGCGCGCCTCGGCGGACCAGCCGGCCGTGAGGTAGCCGTGGTTGCCGACGACGACGTCGTCACCGGGGCCGATGCCGAGACCCTGGAGCACGACCCCGACCGCCTCGGTGACGTTGCGCACGAGGGCGGTCGACCCTGCCGGCACGCCGAGGAAGGTCGCGGCCGCCTCGCGGGCACCCGAGAGCGTCGCGGGGAGCTCGTCGCGGAAGGCCCGCATCGGCGCCCCCTCGATGCGGGCCCGGGCGCGGTCCTGCGCCTCGCGGACCGATCGGGGCACCGCCCCGAACGCACCGTGGTTGAGGTGGGTCAGGGCCGGGTCGAGCTCGAACAGGTCGGCGATGTCGCGGCGCACCCGGACATCCTGCCTCAGGGGTTGAGACCGCCCGACATCAGGCCCGGGCACCGGGCCGCCTCGGCGGGGGTCATCGGCGCGACGTCCACGGAGGCCTCCCGGGAGCGGCCGAGGTTCCACGACAGGGCGTCCTCGCGGGAGGCGCGTGCCGAGATCGTCGACGGGAGCACGATGCAGGCCGAGACGTCGCGCGGCAGGCCGGCGACGATCGCCGGGGTGGCGTCCGCTCCCAGCGTCCGGAGGTAGGCCGCGTCGAGCTTGCCCGTCGCCTGGTAGCGGTCGATGTTGCGCTGTGCGACCCACGCCTCGGGGTTGGCCAGGCCCCCGACGAGCACGATGACAACAGCAGAGACGAGTGCGGCCCGCGGCAGCCACCAGCCCGAGAGACGCACCCCGGCGACGAGGACGAGCACGACTAGCAGGCCGAGCCAGAGCTCGAAACCGTCGACGAGCACCCGGAGCAGCGTGAAGCCGTAGGCCTGCTGGTAGAGGTCCATCCGGTGCAGGGCCGAGGCGACGACGACGAGCGTCAGGGCGCACAGCGCTCCGAGCGCGACCCGCAGCACGAGACGCTCCCGGGACGTGGAGCGTGGCGCCTTGCGGACCGCGAGCGCCACGGTCGCCAGGGTGAGCACCGTGGCGGCCGTGAGCTGGCCGAAGCCCTGGTGGACGTACTCGGCATACGTCAGCCCGGTCGTGCGCTGGACGTAGTCGTGACCGCCGAACAGCGCCGCGGCCTGGGCGACGACGAACGCGGCGAAGAGGGCGACGACCAGGCCGACGGGCACGACCCACTCCCAGAGCCGGGCCACCGGGCGTCCCTCCGGGAGCGCGACCCGGTCGACGCGCGGAGGGTTGAGGGCGACGTAGCCGGCGGCGAGCAGGGCACCACCCATGACGAAGCCGACGAAGAAGCGGAAGGTCAGCCCGTCCCACGCGAAGTGCGGCACGACCGCCTGCGCCCACGACCCGAAGACCGCGTCGCCGGAGGCGAAGAGGCCCCCGAAGACGACGAGCGCGACGAGCGAGATGGCGGCCGTGCGCACGACCGGCCACACGACGTTGATGCGGCTCGTCGCGGCGACGGTGCGCCCGAGCAGCGGCAGTCCGCGCACGGCGGCGAGGGGCCAGGAGGCGAGGCCGGCGACGACGGAGAGGAATCCCCTGGCGTCGGTGAGGGCCGTGGTCAGGACGACGACCCCGAGCATGACGGAGATGACCGTGAGCCACTCGGCGGCTCGCAGCACCGAGAAGGAGGCGAGTACGACGCAGAGCACGCTGCTCGCCGTGGTCCAGCGGCCGGCACGATGGCGCGTCGAGCGCCACAGCACGACGCCGCCGAGCAGGAGCACCCCGAAGAGGGCGACCCCGATGTCGCGGTAGGGCAGCAGGACGGCGGACAGGACGCCGACGCCGAGGCAGAGCAGCAGCAGGCGCACCTGCGGCCCGAGGCCGGCCTCCGGCCAGAGGTCGCCGAAGAGCGAGTCGACGACGGGCCTGGGCGCCCCCACCGGAACGCCGGCGTATGCCGTCGGGCGGCCCTCGGAGCCCGGGGCGCCCGGCGCTCCGGACGGGGTGGGTCCCGCCGCGGCGGGGATGGGTGCGGGCACGGTGGGCTCCTCGGTGTCGGGCGCCGCGGCGGGCGCGGTCGCGTCGGTGGTGATCGAGGGGATCCTGGGGATCGGGGGACCGGAGGGGACCTCCACGAGGCCCTCGGTGGCAGACGGCGACGTGCGGGCAGGGGTGCGGGGCAGGACGGCCCGGAGCCGGGCGCCGTGCTCCCCCTCGGGCGGCGAGACCGCGGAGATCGACCCGCCGTGCAGCTCGCACACCCAGCTCGCGATGGCGAGCCCGATGCCCGTGCCTCCCCCGGCGTCGTCGCCCGACCCGAAACGGTCGAAGATCCGGTGCACGTGCTCGGGCGGGATGCCCGGTCCCTCGTCGGCGACCATGAGCCACCACCGGTCCGGGCCGTCGGGACCCGCGCTCACGGTGACCCGGCCACCGGCCGGGCTGTGCCGGTCGGCGTTGTCGAGCAGGTTGGCGAGCAGCTGCGCGAGGCGGGCCGCGTCCCCGGTGACGCGAAGGTCGGCGGGGACGTCGACGACGTGGACGGTGCCGCGCCGGGAGACGCCGGCCTCGGCCACGGCGCCCTCGACGAGCTCGCGGACGTCGACGTCCGCGAGCGCGAGCGGAGCGCGACCGCCGTCGACGCGGCTGAGGTCGAGCAGGTCGCCGACGAGCGTGCCGAGCCGCTCGGCCTGGGCCAGCGCGGTGCGCAGGACGGCGTCGTCGGGGCGCACGACACCGTCGACGAGGTTCTCGAGCAGGGCCTGCTGGGCGGCGAGCGGTGTGCGCAGCTCGTGGGAGACGGTGGCGACGAGCTGGCGTCGCTGCTGGTCGGCGCCGGCGAGGTCGGCCGCCATGGTGTTGAAGGCGTCGGCGAGCACCCCCACCTCGTCGGCGGACGTCGCCGTGACGCGCTGCGAGTAGTCCCCCGTCGCCATCCGCGACGCCGCCGTCGTCATCTCGCGCAGCGGTGAGGTCATCCCGCGAGCCAGCCACTGGGTGACCCCGAGGGCGGCGGCGACCGTCACCGGGAGGGTGAGCCAGCCGGGCACACCGGCCCGGTCACCGATGACGGACACGAGCGACGCGGCCACGATGCTGGCCGCGACGAGCAGACCGAGCTTGGCCTTGATCGAGCGGATGCCGTCGAGGGGCCGGTCGGCGTTCACGGCCGCGGCTCGTCGGGCGCCTCGGGGGTGTCGTCGTGGTCGGCGGCCACGAGGGGCTCGCCGGCCTCGAGCGCGTAGCCGACGCCGTGGACGGTGCGGACGCGGTCGGCCCCGATCTTGGCGCGGAGGGACTTGACGTGGCTGTCGAGGGTGCGGGTGCCGCCGGCGTCCGCCCAGCCCCAGACCTCGCGCATCAGCCCGTCGCGCTCGCGCACCGCCCCCGGCTCGGCCGCGAGGGCCAGCAGGAGGTCGAACTCGAGCGGCGTCAGGTGCACCTCGCTCCCCCGTGCCGAGACGCGGCGCGACCCGCGGTCGACGGTCAGGTCGCCGACGGTCAGCACGGGCGGCTGCTCGGCGGCCAGCTCGCGCGCCCGCTCGACGCGACGCAGCAGGGCGCGGATGCGGGCGACGACCTCACGCATGCGGAACGGCTTGGTCACGTAGTCGTCGGCGCCGACGCCGAGACCGACGAGCAGGTCGGTCTCGTCCGCGCGCGCCGTGAGCATGAGGACCGGCACCGGGCGCTCCCCCTGGATGCGTCGGCACACCTCGAGCCCGTCGAAGCCGGGCAGCATGAGGTCGAGGACGACGAGGTCGGGGGCGTGCTCCGCGTGGGCGGCGACGGCTCCGGGCCCGTCAAAGGCCTGGACCACCCGGAAGCCTTCTGCCACAAGTCGATCCGTGACGGCCTGGTTGATCGTCGGGTCGTCCTCGACGACGAGCAGCACGGGAGCGCTGGCGCTCGAGGACGGTGCGGCATACCCCTGGTTCATGCCCCTGAGCCTAGGAGCGGGCGCACGGGGGGCGAGGGTGCGACGTGTGGAGATCGTGTGAAGGCCGGCCGGGCCCACACCGGCCCGACCGGCCGCACCCACCACGGTGGCTCAGATGAAGAGCAGCTGCGCGCCCTCCGTCAGCTCGATGAAGTCCGAGGCCGAGATGATCCCCTCGACGTCGTCCCGGAGGTCGACCTCGGTCAGGTGCTGCATGTCCGCCGACATCCGGCAGGCCCACAGGTGCCCGCCCGAGCCGACGATCTGGTCGAGGAACTCCGGGACCTCGGGCACGTCGAGGTCGGCGATGGCCTTCTTCATCTGCGACGTGGCGAGGTGCGTCATCCCGGGGATGCCGCCGAGGCCCTGCGGCAGGTGCGTCGCGGTATTGCCGAGCATCGTGAACTTCAGGTCGCCCGAGGTCTTCTTGTTGATCATGTCGAAGCCCCAGAAGGTGAAGAAGAGGTGGGTCTCGACGCCCTCACCGAGGGCCGCGTTGGCGAGGATGAGGCCCGGGTAGGCCATGTCGAGGTTGCCCTTGCTGCAGATGATCGCCAGTTTGCGGCCCTGCGACTCGGGCGCGTCGAACCTCGGCACGAACGGGGTGGTCTGGTCGGCGTGCGTAGTCATCACACACATCCCTTCGGCTTGGGCAGCCCCGCGACGTAGGCCATCTTCTTGGCCGGCTTGCCGGGGAAGAGGTCGAAGAGGGACTTGATCGGGGTGCCGGTCTGCGTGCTGACGCGGCGGAGGGTCGCGGTCTCGCCCTGGTGGGCGAAGTCGTCGCGGAGGAAGTGGAGGAGCTTCCAGTGGTCGGCCGTCAGCTCGATCCCGATGAGCCGGGCGAGCTCGGTGCCGAGGTCGTCGGACCACTGGTCGGGACGGGTGAGGAAGCCCTCGTCGTTGACCTCGACGGCTTGGCCGGCGATCGTCGTGGTGGGCATGGTGACGCTCCTTGTCTGTGTCTGGTCGAGCTCAGGCGGCGGGGACCTTCCCCGCCATCGACATCTGCGCGGGCAGGCCGAGAGGTCGTCCGGGGAGCAGGAGGTTCCAGTAGATGTGGCGGAACGCGAGCTTGCCGACGTGGTTGGCCCGCGACTCCTTGAGCAGGGTCATCGGACCCAGGTGTGGCAGCGGGAACGTGCCGGTCAGCGGCTCGGTGTCGTAGTTGAAGTCGAGGAGCATCGCCTTGCCGCCACCGGACTCGACGAAGCAGTTGGCGTGCCCGTCGAAGGAGTGCGTCATGGCCTGCCCGCGAGCGTGCTCGACGAAGTTGTCGACGAACACCTCGACGGAGAAGTGCGCGACGGAGCCGGCCTTGGAGGTCGGGATGGTGCTCGCGTCGCCGAGGACCCAGATCGCCGGGTGCTCGGTCGAGCGCATCGTGTGCTTGTCGACCGGGACGTAGTTGAGCTCGTCGCCGAGTCCCGACCGGGCGACGAAGTCGGCGCCCATGTTGAGCGGGATCGTCACGAGCTGGTCGTAGGCGACCTCGCGCTCGTCGTAGGACACGAGGACGCGCCGCTCCTGGTCCACGTGCTCGACCATGAAGTCGGTCTCGAGGGTGATCCCCTTGTCGGCGAGCAGGTGGCCCAGCTCGCGGCTCGCGACCGGCTTGGTGAAGGCGCCGTCGAGCGGGGTCACGTAGACGATCTCGGAGCGGTCGCGCAGACCACGGCGGCGCAGGAAGTCGTCGGCGAGGAACGCGAACTCGAGGGGCGCCACCGGGCACTTGATCGGCATCTCGGTGACGTGCACGACGAGCCGGCCGCCCGAGAAGCCGGCGAGCGACTCGCGGAGCGCCAGGGCGCCGTCGTAGGTGTAGAACTCGCCGACGCTGCGGTGCCACTCGGCCCCGAGCATCCCCGGCGTCTGGTCGGGACGCGGGCTCGTGCCGGAGGCGATGACGAGCTCGTCGTAGACGAGGGTGCGTCCGTCGAGGAGCGACACCTCACAGGCCTGCGGGTCGACGCGGTCGATGTCGCCGAGCACGAGCTCGACACCCTCGGTGATGAGACCGTGACGGGTCCTTCTGACCTGCTCCGGCTCGATGAGCCCGAAGGGCAGGAAGAGGTAGCCCGGCTGGTAGTCGTGCAGGTCGTCCTTGTCGACGACGGTGATGCGCCACTCGCTGGTGGGGAGGCGGTGCCTCAGCTTGTTCACGACCATGGTGCCGGCCGTGCCCGCTCCCAGGACCACGAGGGTTCTCATGGTGGTGGTCATGCTCCAAAAGTACCCCCGTGGGTATCAGGAGCGCTGTGAGCCACCAGACAGAAGGACTGTGAGGTGCGAGACAAAGGCTTGCCTCACAAGCGATTTCGCCGACGTCGCTGTCGGCCGGACGCCAGTCGTCAGTCGGCCTTGAGCCACCGACCGAAGAGCCGGGTCACGAACGGGAGGAAGACGTAGGTCATCCACGGCGTCGCGAGCAAGGTCGTCACGAAAACGCGCAGGACGACCGGCCAGTCCCCGCTCCACGGCGAGAGGAGGTAGGACAGCGCCAGACTGGTCGGGAAGAAGGCGATCCAGATGACGCTCGCCTGCTTCCAGCGCGGCGGCGCAGGCGGTCCCGCCGGTCCGGTCGCCCCGACCTCGTGCACCGACGACGACGCCGGCTCGTCGAACCAACCCTCGATGCCGGTGCGGTACTCCGTGCGACGGTGCTCGACGAGGTCGGCCGCCGAGCGCAGCCACCGCAGCCGCTCGGGCGACCGCTCCCACGTGTCGAGGTGGGCGCGCGAGTCGAAGCGGTAGAGCATGTGCCAGTCCTCGGTGCCGGACCGCACCCATCCGGCGCCGAGGAAGCCCTCGAAGTGCTCGGCCATCGAGGTCCCGGCGTGGACCCAGGCCTGCATGAGCAGCTCGTCCTCGGGGGCCACGCGACGGGTGATCGAGACGGTCAGTGGGCCGTCGACCTCGGCATCGGCCGGCGTGTCGGTGCTCGTGCTCATGGGACTCCTCCTGGGGTGGGTCCGGAGCGGCCGGTGACGGCCCCGGAACGCGACGATGCCGGCCGCCCCGGAGGGGGCGACCGGCATACGTCGTCGTGATGCGCGGGTTCTGCGCTACGCGTGCTGCGAGGGCACGAGTGGGGTCAGGACCTCACTGGCCGACGCGGAAGCGCGCAAAGGACTTCGCCGTGGCGCCGCCCTCCTCGAGCACCTTGCCGACGGTCTTCTTGGCGTCCTTGGCGAAGGCCTGCTCGAGCAGGACGTTCTCCTTGAAGAAGCCGTTGACGCGACCCTCGATGATGCGGGGAAGGGCAGCCTCGGGCTTGCCCTCCTCCTTGGCCGTGGCCTCGGCGACGCGACGCTCGTTCTCGACCGTCTCGGCCGGGACCTCCTCGCGCGTCAGCACCGTGGGGCTGAACGCGGCGATGTGCATCGCGACGTCGCGACCGACGGTCTCGTCGCCACCCTCGAGCGCGACGAGGACACCGATCTGCGCGGGCAGGTCGGGGCTCGTCTTGTGGAGGTAGGACACGACCTTGTCGCCCTCGAGGCGCGCCACGCGGCGGACCTCGATCTTCTCGCCGATGGTGGCGTTGGCCTCGTCGAGCAGCTCCTGGACGGTCTTGCCGTCCTCGAACGTGCTGGCGAGGAGCGAGTCGGCGTCGGTGGCGCCGGCGGCGACGGCCTGCGTGAGGACCTGGTCGGCCAGGGCGATGAACTTCTCGCCCTTCGCGACGAAGTCGGTCTCGCAGTTGACCTCGACCAGGGTGCCGACGCCGTCGGTGGCCGAGGCCGCCACGAGGCCGTTGGAGGCCGAGCGGCCCTCACGCTTCGTGACGCCCTTGAGGCCCTTGACGCGAAGGATCTCGATGGCCTTGGCGCGGTCGCCCTCGGCCTCGTCGAGGGCCTTCTTGACGTCCATCATGCCGGCGCCCGTCTGCTCGCGCAGCGCCTTGATGTCAGCGGCGGTGTAGTTCGCCATGCTCTGTATCGCTCTTTTCGTCAGTGGAGATTGACTCGTGTGGTGCGGCTGGTGCGGAAGACCGTCAGGCCTTCTCGGCACCGGCCGTCGCCTCGGCGGGGGCCTCGCTGGCCTCAGCGGCCGGAGCCTCAGCAGCCGGAGCCTCAGCAGCCGGAGCCTCAGCGGCCGGAGCCTCCGTGGCGTCAGCGGCCGGAGCCTCGGTCGCCTCGGCGGCGGGGGCCTCGGTGGTCTCCGTGCCGGCAGCGGCGTCGGCGTAGAGCTCGCGCTCCCACTCGGCCAGCGGCTCCTCGGCCTGCGCGTCGCCACCGGACTTGCCGGACGAGCGCTGGACGAGACCGTCGGCGACGGCGTCGGCGATGACCCGCGTCAGCAGCGTGACGGAGCGGATCGCGTCATCGTTGCCGGGGATCTTGTAGTCGACCTCGTCGGGGTCGCAGTTCGTGTCGAGGATCGCGATGACCGGGAGGCCGAGCTTGCGCGCCTCGTCGACGGCGAGGTGCTCCTTCTTGGTGTCGACGATCCACACGGCCGAGGGGACCTTGGCCATGGTGCGGATGCCGCCCAGGGTGCGCTCGAGCTTGATCATCTCGCGCTTGAGGATGAGCAGCTCCTTCTTCGTGTAGCCCGAGCCGGCCACGTCGTCGAAGTTCAGCTCCTCGAGCTCCTTGAGGCGCGTGAGGCGCTTGGAGATCGTCTGGAAGTTGGTGAGCATGCCACCGAGCCAGCGGTGGTTGACGTACGGCATGCCGACGCGCGTCGCCTGCTCGGCGATGGGCTCCTGGGCCTGCTTCTTCGTGCCGACGAAGAGGATGGTGCCACCGTGGGCGACCGTCTCCTTGACGAAGTCGTACGCGTTGTTGATGTACGTCAGCGACTGCTGCAGGTCGATGATGTAGATGCCGTTGCGCTCGGTCATGATGAAGCGCTTCATCTTGGGGTTCCAGCGACGGGTCTGGTGCCCGAAGTGGACGCCGCTCTCGAGGAGCTGGCGCATGGTGACGACGGCCATGCCGTGTTCTCCCTTGGTTCGATGTTGTCAGTTGTGCGTGGGCGCCGACGCCCGGCGGTCACGTCACAGACGTGGCCCGGCGGGCGGCATACGACCTCACTCCTGGCGCCTGACGCACCCCGCCCCGCCGCGAACGGTGGGGACTGCCGTGGTGTGACCCGGTCCGGCGGACCGGCAGAAGACGCGCGAATTACGGTCCGTGCGACGAGCACACGGGACCGCCGACCATCGTACGTCCTGACCCGGGTTGTGGAGAAATCGTGGCGACCCGACAGAATGTCCCGCATGGCGCACTGGGTGGAGACGATCCCGGCCTTCGTCGTCCTCTCGCTGGTGCTCTTCCTGCCCGGCTGGCTCGTCGTGCGCGCCTTGGGCGCGCGGGGCCTCGAGGCTCTGGCCGTCTCCCCGGCGGTCTCCGTCGGCATCATCGCCGTCTGCGCGACGCTCGCGCAGCGGGTCGGGGTGCGCTGGGGGCTGCTGCCGCTCGTCGTCGTCACGGCGGTCGCCGTGGCCGTCGCCTGGCTCGGGATGCGGCTCTTCGGGCGCCAGGACCCGGAGCTCGGCGCGGCCCGCCGTCTCCTCGGCCGGCCGCGGCCCGACGCGGTCGTCGCCATCGCCATCGGTGCCGTCCTCGCGCTCGCCACGATCCTCCCGGCGATCGGGCGACCCGACGAGCTCGTCGACTCCCCCGACGCCGTCTACCACCTCGGGCGCATCAAGACCTTCCTCGAGACCGGCAACTTCTCGATCGCCAACCCGACCTTCTACCCCAACGGCTTCCACTCCTGGATCGCGACCAGCCTCCTGCCCGGGGTCGCCGACGTGCTGCCCGGCACCAACGTCGCGACGATCGTGCTGGCGGCCCTCGTGTGGCCGGTCGGCTGCGTGGCCCTCGTGCGCCACGCGCTCGGCACCTCCCGCCTCGTGACGTATGCCGCCGGGTTCGCCTCCGCAGCCTTCATCGCCTTCCCGACGATCCTCCTCGGCTGGGGCGTCCTCTGGCCCAACCTCATGGCGACCGCGCTGACCCCCGGCGCGCTCGCCCTCATGCTCCAGGCCGCGCGGTCCGGGCGCATCGGGCAGTGGCTCGCCTTCGGCGCCGCCCTGCCGGGCCTCGCCCTGATCCAGCCCAACGCGCTCGTGGCCCTCGTGCTCTTCGCGCTCGTCTGGTTCGTCACCGCGAGGGTGCGGGCCGGACTGCTGCACCACGTCTCGTGGTGGGTCGTCGCGCGCGACCTCGCGATCGTCGCCGTCGTCGGTGTGGCCGGGCTCGTGGCGGCTCCCGTCGTGTCGGCCCAGCTGGCCTCGACCCAGTCCTACGAGTGGAAGGACCGGGTCTCGGCCTGGACCGCCCTCGTCGAGGTCGTCGGCGGCCGGCTGCAGATCCCCGACGTGCTCTGGGGCCTCGTCCTGCTCATCGCCCTCGGGATCGGCTGGATCGCGCTGCGCGCCAGGGCCGCCCTGCCGGTCGTGGCCATGTGGGGAGCCGTCGTCGTCCTCTACGTCATGGCCGCGTCGTCGACGATGTCGTGGACCTCCCTCATCACGGGCTACTGGTACAACGACAAGGTCCGGCTCGCCTCGCTCGCCGCCGTCCCCGGCGTCGTCCTCGTCGCCGCGGCCGCCCCGGCCCTGCGCGAGCTGCTGCGCAAGGTGCCCGGCCTCGGGTCGCGGCCCGTCGTCGTCGGGCTCGTCGCGGTGCTCGTCATCCCGGTCCTCACGCTCGGGCTCAACGGCGCCACCCGCGAACGGATGCTCACCGGCTTCTTCCAGCCGGACGACCCGAAGAAGGTCATCCTGTCGTTCGAGGCGCAGGACTCGCTGCGCCGGCTCAACGCCCTCATCCCGCCCGGCCAGGGCGTCGTCGGGCGCCCCGAGAACGGCTCGCCGCTCATGTGGCCGCTCTTCGGCACCAACACCCTCTACCGCTCGATCCCGATCCCCACGACCGGCGACGAGATCGTCATCGGCACCGGCTTCGACGACATGGCGAATCGGCCGGACGTCTGCGCCGCCATGGCGCGCCACGACATCCGCTGGGCCATCGACTCGACGCACGTCTACTGGCTCGACCGCCCGGAGCGCTCGTCCGGGCTCAAGGACCTCGCAAACGTGGACGGCGTCGAGCCCGTGCAGACCGACGGCGACTACACGCTCTACCGCGTCACCGGGTGCGGGCTGGGCGCCGCGGCGGCCTCCTGAGCCGGCCGGACGGCATACGCCCTGGGGTCTGCCGAGCCGACTCGTGGACGGCGCGTAACACTCTCGGCCCGACCGCGATGGTGGGGGTGGAGATCCCACACGGACCCCCTGACCGGGTGGGATCTCCACTCACGTCCGCGGCAAAGGACCCCTCCACAGCCGCCGCAGGGCGCAGAGCCCCCGCCCGGTGCCCAGGCGGGGGCTCTCCCCCGTCCTCGGGTCGGTCGTGGCTACGCTCGAGCCATGAGCTCGCCGCTGATCTCGCGCATGCAGCCCTTCGGGACGACGATCTTCGCCGAGATGTCGGCGCTCGCGACCCGGACCGGCGCCATCAACCTCGGGCAGGGCTTCCCCGACACGGACGGGCCCCACGAGATGCTCGAGGCGGCCAAGGCCGCGATCGACGGCGGCCGCAACCAGTACCCGCCGGGGCCGGGGGTCCCGGAGCTGCTCGAGGCCGTCGCCGCGCACCAGCAGCGCTTCTACGGGATCTCGCTCGACCCCGCGTCGCAGGTGCTCGTCACTGCCGGTGCGACCGAGGCGATCGCGTCGGTCGTCCTCGCCCTCTGCGAGCCAGGCGACGAGGTCGTCACCTTCGAGCCCTACTACGACTCGTATGCCGCCACGATCGCTCTCGCGGGAGCGACCCGCCGCACGTCGGTGCTCCGCTTCCCCGACTTCGCGGTCGACGAGGTGTCGCTGCGGGCAGCCTTCTCCTCGCGGACCCGTCTCGTGCTGCTCAACACGCCGCACAACCCGACCGGCAAGGTCTTCACGCGGGCCGAGCTCGATCTCATCGCGTCGCTCGCGCGCGAGCACGACGCCTGGGTCGTCACCGACGAGGTCTACGAGCACCTCGTCTTCGACGACGCCGAGCACGTGCCGATGGCGACCCTGCCGGGCATGGCCGACCGCACCATCACGATCAGCTCGGGCGGCAAGACGTTCTCGGCCACCGGCTGGAAGGTCGGCTGGCTCTCGGGTCCCGCCGAGGCGGTCGCGGCGGCGCGCACCGTCAAGCAGTTCCTCACGTACGTCGCGTCCGGACCGTTCCAGCCGGCCGTGGCCCTCGCCCTCGGGCTCGGCGACGAGGTGTATGCCGGCCTGCGGGACTCGCTCCAGGCCAAGCGCGACCTGCTGTGCTCGGCGCTCGAGGCGTCGGGCCTGCAGGTCGCCCGGCCGTCGGGCACGTACTTCGTCATCGCGGACGCCGCGCCGCTGGGTGCGGTCGACGGGCTGCAGTTCGCCCGCCGGCTGCCGGACCTCGCCGGGGTCGTCGGGGTGCCGGTGTCCGTCTTCCACGACGACCAGGAGGCGGCGCGCACGTTGGTGCGGTTCGCCTTCTGCAAAAAGGACGAGGTGCTGCTCGAGGCCAGCCGCCGCCTCGCCGCCGCCGGCACCCGAACCGCCTGACCGCCCCAACGCCCGCCCAGTCGAGTGAGCGCCCCGTCCCACACGAGTGAGCGCGCAATCACACTCGAGTGGCCCCGCCGTCACACCTGACCCAGTGGAGTCAGCGGCCGGTCCTACCCCACTCGAGTGGCCGCGACGCCACACCTGGCCGTCACGTGACGGCCTTCCACAGCCACCGGGCGAATGGGCTGGTCATCCACAGGCAGACGAGGACACGTCGCACGGCCGCGGTTGCAGGACGAGCATGACGGGATGTCCATCGGGTCAGCACTGCTCAGCACCGTCCTTGCCGTTGCGTCTGTGTCCGGGGCGAGTGCGGCGCCGTTCGCCCCCGTGGGCATGGCGGGAGCCCGGCCGGCCACTCAGGTCGCGTCGAGCCCCTCGGCTGCTCGGTGGGGTTGGCCGCTCGACCCCGAGCCCGAGGTGGTGCGGCGCTTCGACCCGCCCGACCAGCCGTGGCTGCCCGGCCACCGCGGCGTCGACCTCGCCGCCACCGTGAGTCAGTCCGTCCGGGCTCAGGCCGCGGGGCGCGTCTCCTGGAGCGGCGTCATCGCCGGACGTGCCGTCGTCGTCGTCGCGCACGACAGCGGCCTGAGGAGCACCTTCGAGCCGGTCGCCGCGGCCGCACCCGTCGGCACCGCGGTGGGCCGCGGCGACACCGTCGGCGTCCTGACGGCGACCCCGGGTCACTGCGCCCCTCGCACCTGTCTGCACTGGGGCGTCCTCCGGGGCGAGACCTACCTCGACCCGCTGTCGTTCGTCGGCCGGGTGCCGGTCGTCCTGCTCCCGCTCACGTAGGAGCCACCGGCCCCGGTCACGCTCGAGGATGGGCCTGCTCGTAGCTGCGGCGGAGCCGGTCGACGGAGACGTGCGTGTAGATCTGCGTCGTCGCGAGGCTCGCGTGGCCGAGGATCTCCTGGACCATCCGGAGGTCCGCGCCGCCCTCCAGCAGGTGGGTGGCGGCGCTGTGACGCAGACCGTGCGGACCGAGGTCCGGCGCATCGGGAAGGTGCGAGAGCAGCTCGTGCACGGCGGATCGGACCTGCCGTGCGTCGACGCGCCGGCCCCGGCGGCCGAGGAAGAGCGCAGGTCCGGAGTGCTCACCGACGAGCCTGGACCTGACCGCCAGCCACGCCTCTATGGCACGCGCTGCGGGGGCACCGAACGGCACGATCCGCTCCTTGGCGCCCTTGCCCATGACGCGCACGACGCCCTGCGCCAGGTCGAGGTCGTCGATGTCGAGCGCTGCGAGCTCCCCCACCCGAATGCCGCTGGCGTACAACAGCTCGAGCACCGCGCGGTCACGCACGTGGATCGGATCCTCGTCGTCGGCTCGGGTGGCGGCGAGGTCGAGCATCTCGCTGGCCTCGCCCTGACGAAGGACGCCGGGGAGCGTGGCGTACCGCTTGGGTGCGACGAGGCGCAGGGACGGGTCGGTGGGGATGCGACCGGTGTGTTCGGCCCACCGGAGGAAGGTGCGCGCGGACGCAGCGCGGCGCGCGATCGTCGCTCGGGCAGCGCCAGCGTCGGCCTGGACCCCCAGCCACGCTCGCAGGTCCCCGATGCGCAGGTCACCGATCTCGTCGATCCCGCGCGTCGCCGCGAACGTCAGCAGGTGCCGGACGTCGCCGAGGTAGGCACGCCGGGTGTGGACCGAGCGACCCCGCTCGGCGCCGAGGTGACGGGCGTATGCGTGGAGCAGCTCGGAGTGCTGCTCGAGCACGTCCGGCACCGCCCTGACCACATCCGTCACTCCCGCACCATCGCAAAGCGCCGGTGGTTAGGCAAGTACCGCACCGCGTCGGGAGCGACGTCCCGGGCTCGAGCCTGAGGCGCGCCGTCCTCGAGTGGCCGCGTGACCCCATCCGTCACTCACCCCCTTGGGACCCGTGTGGCGGAGCGGCCACTCGAGTGCGATTGCGCGCTCACTCGACGGGGACCTGGCGCTCAGTCGGGCTTGGCTTGGCGGGGCTGGGGGCGTTTGCGCCAGGTGCCGGCGGACTCGGTCACGAGGCCCTTCCGCTCGAGGCGTCCGAGCGCCGCCCGGACCATGAGCGGCGCGAGGGCGACCTGGCGGACGACGGCGTCGAGGGTCAGGCCGGAACGGAAGGGCACGACCTCGAGGACCGAGGCATCGAGAGGTGGCAGGTCGTCCTCCGGCCGGACCGGCCCGCGGGCCGGCTCGCACGCGTCGTCGCCGAGGTCGCCCACGAGGTCGATGACCTCGTCGGCACTCGTGACGAGGACCGCCCGGCCGTCGCGGATCTCCTGGTGACAGCCGGCCGACGTCATCGACGTCGTCGGACCGGGCACGGCGCCGACGTGGCGGCCGGCCTCGATCGCGTGCTTGACGGTGTTGCGCGAGCCGGAGCGCAGGTCGGCCTCGACGACGATCGTGCCGCGCGTCATCCCGGCGATGAGCCGGTTGCGGGCGAGGAACCGTGACTTCATCGGCGCCGACCCGGGGGCCACCTCCGACACGACGAGTCCGTCGCGGGCGATCCGTGAGATGAGGGTGGCATGCGCCGAGGGGTAGGGCCGCTCGACCCCTCCGGCCAGGACGGCGATGGTCGCTCCGTCGACGGCCAGGGCACCGCGGTGGGCACTGCCGTCGATGCCGAACGCGGCGCCGGACACGACGCTCCATCCCCTCCGCGCGACGCCGGCTGCGATGTCAGAGGCGACCTGCTCGCCGTAGCCGGTGGCGGTCCGGGAGCCGACGATCGCGACGGAGCGCTCCACCGTCTCGGCAAGGTCGAGCGGCCCGCGGACCCAGAGGCAGTAGGGCGGTACGGGGATCTGCGCGAGCCGCTCCGGCCACTCGTCGTCGCCGGGCACGACGACCCGCGCGCCGACCCTCGCGGCGATGTCGAGGTCGCGCTCGGTGTCGAGAGTGGCCAGCCGGGCCCGGAACCGGGTCAAGGTGCCCCGGCCGGCGCGGATGCGCTCGAACGTCTCGACGGCTCCGAGCTCGTCGACGAGACCGGGCACCTCCTTGTCGCACGGCTCCGCGAGACGCGACAGCGCCGCTCGGGCGAACCGGTCAGCGTCCACGGCGCACCCCCACCATCGAGCCCACGCGACCGTGAGCCGCCCAACGGCGCCGGCCTCGCACGTTCATGCGGCCACCCCGGCCCGGTGGCGCAGCGACAGTGCGAGGTCGACCTCCTCGCGCCCGGGGCGTTGCAGCCCCATGACGTCGGCGATGGTCCAGGCGCAGCGCAGGGTGCGGTCATAGCCGCGGAGGCTGAGCGAGCCGCTCTCGAGGGCGCGGTCGAGGGTGGTCGTCGCCGAGGTCGGGAGCCGCCACGGCCGACCGCGCAGGACCGAGCCGGGGACGTCGGCGTTGACCCCGCGACGGCGTTCGAGCACCTCGCACCAGCGCTCACCCTGTGCCTCGCGCGCCCCCGCCACCCGCGCGGCCACCGACGTCGTCGACTCGCCCGCGGGTGCCCCCGCCATCGAGAGGCCCGGAGGCTGGACATGGACCTGCAGGTCGACCCGGTCGAGGAGCGGCCCGCTCAGCTTGCCGAAGTAGGAGCGGCGCATGAGCGGCGTGCACGTGCAGTCGAGACCCTTGCCCCACCCGTTGCCGCACGGACACGGGTTGGCGGCGAGGACGAGCTGGAAGCGCGACGGGAACGTCACGGTCTCCTGGGCGCGGGCGATGGAGACGGACCCGCGCTCGAGCGGCGTGCGCAGCGACTGCAGGACCCCCTTGTCGAACTCGGGGGTCTCGTCGAGGAACAAGACTCCTCGGTGGGCCTGGGTGATGGCGCCGGGCCGGATGTGTCCGCTGCCGCCACCGATGACCGCGGCCTGTGACGCGCCGTGGTGCGGCGCGACGAACGGTGGTCTCGAGATGAGTCGCACGTCCTCACCGGCGCCGAGGGCACCCAGGACGGAGTGGATCGCCGTGACCTCCATCGACTCGGCCTCGTCGAGGGCCGGCAGCAGTCCCGGCAGCCGTTCGGCGAGCATCGTCTTGCCTGCACCGGGTGGACCGGCGAGCAGCAGGTGGTGACCGCCGGCCGCCGCGATCTCGAGGGCGAGCTTCGCGTCGGCCTGCCCGACGACCTCGCTGAGGTCGCGCACCGCCTCGGGAGGAGGCGGCACGACGAGCGGCACCGGAACCTCGTCGACGCCCCGGCCCTTGCCCAGCGCGTCATAGCGCCGGACGAGCTCGGTCACGTCGGCCACGGGGTGGACGCGGGTGCCCGAGACGAGACGGGCCTCGCCGGCGTTGGCGACGGGGACGACGACATGACGCACCCCGGTCATCGCGGCCGCCCGGACCAGGGGCAGCACGCCGGGGACGGGTCGCACCGTCCCGTCGAGACCCACCTCTCCGATGTGCACGAGGTCGCGCACCACCGTGGGTGGCACCAGCCGCATCGCGGCGGCGACCGCGACGAAGATGGCCAGGGCAAAGCACTAGTATGGACATATGGAAAAACACCCGCCGAGAGCCCCCGTCCAAGCCGCGATCTACGCACGAATCAGCCGAGACAGGGAGGGTGCCGGCCTCGGCGTCGAGCGGCAGGAGGCCGACTGCCGAGCCCTCGCCGAGCGCCTCGGGTGGGACGTCGTCGGGGTATACGTCGACAACGACATCAGCGCCGCCAGCGGCAAGTGGCGACCTGGCTACCGCACCATGCTCGACGCGGTACGGCGGGGTGAAGTCAAGGCCATCGTCGCGTGGCACACCGACCGGCTGCACCGACGCCCGACCGAACTGGAGGAGTTCATCTCGCTGGCGGAGGCTCGTGAGCTCCAGGTCCAGACGGTCAAGTCCGGTGACCTCAACCTCTCCACCTCGAGTGGCCGGATGGTGGCCCGGATGCTCGGTGCAGCCGCTCGAGCCGAGGTCGACAACACCCGTGATCGGCTGCGATCCCAGAAGGCGCAGGCGGCGGAGGCCGGGCTCTGGCGCGGAGGCCGGCGGCCCTTCGGCTACGCCAAGGACGGCGTGACCGTCAACCAGAAGGAGGCCGAGGTCATCCGCGAGATGACCACTGCCATCCTCAACGGTCGCTCGCTGCGCTCCCTCGCCGCCGTCCTCAACGACCGGAAGATCGTCACCACCTCAGGCAACGAGTGGAGCCCGATTGCACTGCGGGAGATGCTGCTCCGACCCCGCAACGCAGGGAAGGTCAGCACCGGCCGGGTGCGGACCCGCGACCCGCAGATCATCGCCAAGGCCAAGTGGCCAGCGATCATCGACGAGGACACCTGGCACGCCGTTCACACCCTGCTCACCGAACCGAGCCGCAAGGCCGCGAACCACACGAGCCGCTCGCGGTGGATCGGGACGAACCTCTACACCTGCGGCGAGTGCGGTGCCGTCATGCGACCCAGCAGCAGCACGCGCCCGAACAAGACCAAGGAGCCGACGCAGTTCAACTACTACCGGTGCGCGGTCGCGACCCACGTGACGATCGGCTCGAAGGACACCGACAAGTACGTCCGTGAGGTCGTCGCCGCGCTCATCCGCGACCCTCGGGTCATCGCCGGACTGACGCCGAGCGACACCAGCGACCTCATCAGCGCCGACCGGGAGCGCCGGGCCGTGCTGACCACCCGCCTCGACCAGTTCGAGACGGACTACGCGCTCGGCAAGATCACCGGCAGTCAGCTGGCGAAGGCGACGGCAACGGTCGAGGCCGAGATGGAGCAGGTTGAGACCCGGCTGGCCGATGCCGTGGCCCGGAGCACGACGAACCCGATCCTCGGCGCGGTCGACCCCGGCGCGGCGTTCAAGGCGGCTCCGGTCGAGGTCCAGCGCGCCGTGACCGCCGCCGTGCTCCGGGTGGAGGTGCTACGCGCCACCAGGAAGGGCGTGCCGTGGACGAAGGACCGCCTGCGGCTGACCGACCTGCTCGGCCGGCCCGTCGAGGTCGAGGTCGAGGCCACGGCGTGAGTGACCGCGGGGACTTGGCGTGGTGGCTGGACCTCGCGCCGACGCTGTCGTGGACCTGGGCCAAGACCTACGCCGACTCGGCGCCGCACTGGTACGTCGTTCAGGACCGGACCGAGGGCATGACCCACGAGGACTACGTGCGAGCCGGCCGCGTGATCCGCACGTTCGGCGAGCCCGGCAAGTTCTACGGCACGACGAACCTCTACCTGTTCGCCGACGGGCGCCTCGGGCCGCGCACGCTCAAGTTCTGGTGCATGTGGTCCAGCCCGCCTCGGGACGACTGGGACCCGACCCTGATCAACCTCGCGACGACCGAGAAGACCTACGGGCCGCAGACCGACTTCGACGAGGACGTGCTCGAGAAGCTGCGGCTGCCCGAGTCCGACTGAGCCCCAACGAATCCCCTTGCTGCCAGCGGAAATTCGCCCTGTGCGGGCTCCCGCGTCATGGGTGCGGCAGGGATACCCGGCAGGGCTGAGAGGCCGGTAGGAGGGCGCACAGCGCCTCTGGTGGCCCTAGGTGACCCTGTGCGGGTCGGGTAGACTTGGGCTTGAGGAAATGAGCACCGCGCCTCGACATCCAGACGGTGCTCCGTGCGAAAGGGACAGGCCCCATATTGGCGAGGGCCAGCACGACGTAAGGCTCCCCCAGCGGCCACGCGCTCGGTGAAACAGCGTGGCTCCACGGAGGAGCCCTGTCATGTCCCAGTCCAATGCCGACCTCACCCGGTCCGCCCAGCCGGCCCAGCCACAGAACCGCGAGACGCGCCGTCGTCTCGTCACCCTGGCACAGGCCGGGAAGCACGCGCAGGTCACCGAGCGAACGATCCGCAACTGGATCGGCAACGGCTACATCACCGGCTACCGCATCGGCGCCCGCCAGGTCGTGGTCGACCTCGATGAGGTGGACCGGATGCTGCGCACCATGCCGTCGACCAAGGTCCGGTCCGGCCGGTACGCCTACGGCCCCAAGTCCCGCATCGTCGACCTGTCCTCCGCCGTCAACGCCGGGAGCATCGTCGAGGGCGGTGAGCAGGAGTGAGCACCCAGCCGACCCTGCCGCCGCTGAGCGACGAGCAGGTGGCGAAGGTCGTTGAGCTGCTGAGGCCGTTCGTGCCGGACGAGGCGGCCGAGGGAGGCGGGGAGCGATGAGCGCCGCCCGCTCGATGGACGAGATGCTGGCCGAGGTCTACCCCGTGCACCGGCTGCCCGGCGGCTACGGGCGCTACCTCGACAACCAGCGCCTCATCGCCGCCGTGGCGGCGCGCCGGGAGCGGGAGGCCCGCTCGTGCGCCGTCGACGGCTGCCACACACGCTCGAAGACCCGCGGCCTGTGCCCGATGCACTACATGCGCTGGCACCGGACCGGCTTCGCGCTGGGGACGGCTGACCCTCGGTGGCAGGCCGCGCACCTTCGGCCCGTGCCACCCACGCTCGCGGAGATCGCCGCCGAGTGCCTTGCCGCGCTGGAGAACCTGCGCGCGGTTGTCGCCCGGCAGAGCGCCTGACCCCACACAAAGCAGGAGCCCCGGAGAACCGGGGCTCCTACCCACCATGCACAAGGAGAGCACGTGAACGACAAGCAGAACAACGACGACCGGGAGGCCGGCCGATGAGGATCATCCACGGTGGAGTCACCGAGACCTTCTCGATGAGCGAGTGGGCGGCCGCGTGGGCGGGAGCGTCATCCGAGAAGCAGGCAGCGATGCGCATACGGGCAAGCGAAGGCCTCATCAGCGACGACGACGGCGTGGTGCTGACCGGGCGGATGCTGCAGCGCGTCCGCGACCGGCTGCTGGGGACCTACGCCGCGATGCCGGAGCCGCTGCCGCTCGGCCACGGTGGTCGCAACGGCGAGCCGAAGAGGTGGCTGGTGCAGGACGTCTGGGCCTTCGGCACGATGCCGATGGTCGGCGGCAACCCCAAGGCCGGGAAGACGACCCTCATCATCGACCTGACGGCGGCTTTAATCACGCCCGGGCGGCGCTTCCTCGACCGCTTCGAGGTGCCAGACCTCGCCGAGGCGGAGGCTGATATCTATCTGATCAACGTGGAGACGCTTGCTGCCGACTTCGAGGCGGAGCTCGAAGCGCAGGGCGTGGTCGTCGGGGCCCATGTCGTCGTGGACCACCTCGAGACCCTCGGTGGCCCGCAGATCCTCGATCTGACCGACCCGGACATCTACGACTGGTGGGCGCACCGGCTGGCGTTCTGCCAGGAGTGTGAGGGGAGGGACGACACCACGCCGTTCATCGTGATGGTGGACGGGCTCACCGCGATCCTCAACACGGCGGGGAAGGGAACCGACTGGTACGGCAAGTGGTACGCCGCCTTCCGTCGGCTGATGCGCGAGGTCGACGTGCCCAGCGCCCTCGTGACCGGTCACAACACCCTGGCCGGTGGCCACCTGATGGGAGGTGTCGAGGCTCAGGCCGGCGCGGACGGGCTCTGGACGTACTCGTCGGACAACCCCGACAACCCCACCTCGACGCGCCGGTTCGGCGTCGTCCCACGCCTCGGTGGAGTCGCGATCCCGCCGATGAGAGTGGACCTTGTCGAGGGCCGGTTGGTGGCCGAGCCCACGGGTGCCGCCGCCAGAGGCGGCGCCCCGAAGAAGACCCGAGCTGAGGAGGTCGAGGCCGTTGCCCTGCGCACCGCCGCCTACGTGGCGGAGCATCCCGGCGCGCACGGTCAGGAGCTCACCGACAACATCGAGGCTGGCTCGAAGGCGTTGAACCTGGAGGGCAGGGCGTTGGCACTCGACCGCGGTTTGGTCCGCGAGGAGAAGTGCCTGACCGACTGCAACCTCTGCGACAAGCCGTACTACCGACGCCTGCACTACTGGCCCGCCGACGCCCCCGGATGAGTGGTGCGCACAGCCGCTTCGGTCTCCTTCAGTCTTCAGTCCCCTTGAGACTTGTCTCAAGGACTGAAGACTGAAGACCGAAGAACTGAAGCCCTCACCGGAGCGGGCACGTCGCCCGGCGCGGGGGCACGAACTCGTCGAAGTGCGCCCGCAGGGCCTCACGCCTGTCGTCCCCGGTCAGGCGCAGGGCGGCCGTGAGCGAGCGTGTGGCGAGAGCCCTTTGAGAGGGCTGCCGGTGTGGCCGGTGTTCCGGTCGAGCGGTCGTCTCCGTTGCGGTCGTCATGGTGACCTCCTTCTCCGGCTCCAAGTATGCCCGGAGGGGTATCGGGGGCGTAGTACGCTACGCAGCCCGCACGGCCCGGCGACCCGCACGGTCTAGACGGACCCCGGCTGCGTCTGTCATTGGCGCGACCGCACGCATCGCGGCACGAGCGGACGATCAGGTGTTGACCGATAGGCGCAGTTGCTCCAAGCCCGAGTAGCCCAGCACCGTCAACAACACGACGCTGCCAACCGGGGGATAGTCGTCAAGCCCCGAGGTCGCGGACCGGCCCATCATCGGGGTATCGACATGCCCAAAGGTCTCCTGGTCCGGAAGAAACACACCCAGCCCGAACGGGTGCAGGCACACGACGACCCCGCGATGTTCAGTCCCGTCCGACAGCCGTGTCTCACGCTTGGGCGGGTGTGAGTGAAAGCACCGCACCTCATTTGCCACGTTCAGCAGCGTAGACGACAGCGGATTCACAACGTCCGCACATCGGCATGTGAGGACGGCCAGACGGAGTAGAGCGCCCCGCTCTGCTCAAGACCGAAGCGTCCCTACGGCCTCAGTCATGTCATTCGGTCACCCTGAGACATCCGGCGCGTAGTACGCTGCGCGGCTCGCACGGCCCGGCGCGAATGCCCCTTCGCCGTCGGTCCTCGGGGTTACCGTTGAGGCGTCCGCTCCGCGACGATCTTCCTTTCACGGGCCGAGCGCGGAGCGGGCACACAACCCACCACCGCCGGGATGGCAGCAGGGCCTCGGCTGAGTCGCGAAAAGCGAGGCAGCCCCATGCCCAGACCCCGACCACTGCTCGACGACCTGGCCGTCAGGGCGACCCAGCGGCGCGCGTTCCTCGCCGTGCTCGCCGTCCCGTGCGCGAAGCACGACGCCCGGCGGCAGGAGCCGTGCTGGACGATCGAGACAGCCACCCCGCAGGACACCGTCGCCCTCTGCGGGGGCCGCATCCGCCGGGCTCACGGAGAGCCGAAGCCGGTACGGCAGGCCCGGCGATGACCCGGACCACAGCGGTCACCGCCGACCTCGACCCGGTGCACCTGCAGGTGCCCGACAGCCCCGTCCGGCTGCCTGAGGGACACCTCGCCTGCCTCGCCTGCGGCGTGGCCGTGGCCGAGGGCCCGAAGGTCGTCACCGTGGAGACCCTCGGTCGCGCCGACCAGCCGCCGGCCGCGCCGGGCGGGACGCCGCGCGGTGGGCCGCTGTCCTTCGTCCGCTGCGCCTCGTGCGCCCGCATCGCCTCCGAGGCCGAGCAGATCGTCGACGCCAACCCCGGGCTCGCCGCTCGGCTCGGCCCCGACACCGCGAGGCACCGGGTCGAGTGCGCGCTGCTCGCGCTCGAGGTCATCGGCAAGCCCGCCCCGCCGAGGGTCGACCTGATGCTGCGGCACCTGTCCGTGCCCGGCGCCCAAGTGCGCTGGGTCGCCCGGTTCGTGCCGCTGATCGAGGCGGGGGCCAGCCCGGCGACCTGCTCGCCGTACCGGTGGGCGCACGTCCGCCTCGGGGCGAGGGCACAGCTGCGTCAGGCCTACGGCGCGATGCTGGCCGAGATGGTCGCCGCCACCGCGCCAGACGTGCGGCTCGCCCCGCCGTTCCCGCCGTTCCCGCAGAGAGCCGGAGAGGTGTTCGCGATCCACGGGTGCCTCATGTGCGGGGTCGAGGCCCAGACGCTGCCAGCCCAGGAGGTCAGCCGCCTCGGCGGTCACAAAGCCGCCGCCTCGCGGGTGTGGGAGCCCAAGCGCGCCTCGGTCGGCTCCCTCGGTGGGCGCGCCTCCCCGGACTACCTCGTGGGGCACCTCTGCGCCCCCTGCGCGGCCGCCGTCGAGCACGTCGGGGCGATGGGCCCCAGCGCGATGGAGCGAGCGCTCACCGAGCACCTGCGCGCGACCGGGCGCGGCGAGGAGGCCGACCGCCTCAGCCTCGGAGACGTGCAGGGTCTGATCGGCTGGGGTGCACTCTCTCACCGCGCCCACCGCCGCGGCGAGAAACCCCTGGCCGGCAGCCGCACGCCGTGGGAGCACGTCGGACTCGACCACCTCTGAGCACCGCGCCGTGGGCGCATCTCGCCCAAGCCCTCAGGGGCCTCTGAACGCCACCCGGGGTCGGGGGTGACGTGCCTCTCGGCCCCGGGTGGTCAGCGTCCGAGTTCGGCGACTCGACGGAGCAGCCTCTGGCCCAAGACGTAGAAGGCCTTGACGTCGCCGTTCATCCCCTGAGGCGTCGGCCCTTCCTCGCCCACCGGCCACATGCCCGACGTGCTGATCTGGACGTCGAAGTGCTCTCGATACTGGGGGCACGAGGGGTCGTCACTGGTGTAGAGGACGCTGATCTGGCCCGCCTTCGGCATTCCGGCTTCTGTGCTCCCATCCGTGAACTGGCCCTGGAGTCGCCAGATGGCGCGGATGCTGCATTCGGGCGGGAGGGTTCTAGGCGTCTGGAAGAGAGTGCGGACTGAGGTCGCCACTTCATCGAGCGGGTCGGGCCAGTCAGAGAAGTCGAGCGTGAGATTACGCGCAGCGCTCTTGCCGCTGTTGCGAAGTTTCAGGTCGTAGTGGTGGATGCCGGTCAGGCTGGGGACAATCTCGGCATACACGTACGGGCGAGTCTGCTCGATGCTGTCAAGGCGAGCCTGTTCGTTCGCGGCCCGAGCAGCCTCGGCGGCGGCCATGGCAGCGACGCTTGCCTGCCTTGAGACCCTTAACGTGTGGAGAGCAGCGATTCCAGCCACGACCGCGGCAATGAAGAGCAGGAACGTCAATGCCGCTGTGGCGAAGGTGGACCACGCTGACAGCTTGTCTGTCCATAAAGGCTCGGTCATGCAGCGCATCATGGCACCGTGCACCGACACGGAGTGGTCGCGAGCGGAAATGTGGCATCGAATTCCCCTGCAGCACAATGGAATTCGCGTCTCAAAAGCAAGCGGTCGTTTGGTATGTCGGAAACTGTGCTTTCCGAGGTCGAAGCCGGTGCCGATCTTGCGCTCCCCCGCGGGCGAGAGGTTGACCGTGACGCGACGTTGGCTGACCGGCATGTCGTCGATGCGGGCGGCGGCGGCCTTGATCCGGTCGGACGACTGCTTGACCGCCGAGTCCCCGAGCCCGCTGATCGCGAAGCCGGGCAGGCCGGGCGTCACGTGCGCCTCGACGTCGACGACGAACCCGTGCACACCACGCAGCCCGACCGACCGGGTGCGGCCGAGGCCGGTGCCCATCAGCACACCCCGCGCAGGTGCTGGAGGCTGGCCCGTCCCGAGCGCGGCCGCAGGATCGAGATGACGTCGATGCGCAGGGCAAGTCCCCGCGCGAGCTCGTCGTGGTCGTCGCGCCAGAGCCCGGCCAGTCGCCGCAGCCGACGCTGCTTGCGCCACGTCACGGCCTCGAACGGCGCGCCGAAGGCCTCGCTCGTGCGGGTCTTGACCTCGCAGACGACGAGCTCGCGGCCGTCGACGGCGACGACGTCGATCTCGCCGCGCGCGCAGCGCCAGTTGCGGTCGATGATCGTCAGGCCCTCAGCGAGCAGGTAGCGGCACGCGAGGCGTTCGCCGTAGTCACCGAGGGCGCGGGTGGAGAGGTCCATGACGACCACCCTCCCGGCGCCGACCCGGCGAGGACACCCGTCAGCGCGCGGCTGTGGACGGCATACGCGATCGGCGAGGGGGTGTGGACGAAGCCCGACGGCTCAGCTGAAGTCGCCGTTCTCCGGCAGTTTGATGTCGGGCTTGGGCAGCTCCTCGACGTTGACGTCCTTGAACGTCACGACGCGCACGTTCTTGACGAACCGCGCCGGCCGGTAGATGTCCCAGACCCACGCGTCGGCCATCGTGACGTCGAAGAAGACCTCACCACCGTCGGAGCGCACCTTCACGTCGACCGAGTTGGCGAGGTAGAAGCGGCGCTCGGTCTCGACGACGTGGGTGAAGAGGCCGACGACGTCGCGGTACTCCTTGTAGAGCTGGAGCTCCATCTCGGTCTCGTACTTCTCGAGATCTTCCGAACTCACCTGATCGCCGTCCCTGTCTGCTCTGCCGTGATGGGCGCCGGAGCGAACGACTCCGTCCCCTCATTCAACACCTCGACCGGCTCGCCCACGTACACGCCGGGCAGGCGCCACGAGCGGCGGTGCAGCTCGCAGGGGCCCAGACGCGCCAGCGCGTCCATGTGCTCGGGCGCGGAGTAGCCCTTGTTGAGCGACCAGCCGTATGCCGGGTGGTCGGCCGAGAGGGCCACCATCATGTCGTCGCGCTCGACCTTGGCCAGCACGCTCGCGGCCGCGACCGAGGAACACTTCATGTCGGCCTTGATCATCGTCGTCACCGGCGGCGTGGTCGGTGCGGACTCGTCGGCGAAGGCGAAGAGCCCCACCTCGGTCGGGGCCGTCAGCCAGTCGTGGTTGCCGTCGAGGATGACGAGGTCCGGCACGACCCCGAGTCCCGCCAGGGCCCGCATCCCGGCAAGGCGCAAAGCACCCATGATGCCGATCTCGTCGATCTCGTCAGGGCTCGCGTGCCCGACGGCGTGGGCCACGGCCCAGCGCTGGATGCGCGGCACGAGCACCGTTCGAGCACGCTCGGTCAAGAGCTTGGAGTCCTTGACGCCGATGGGCGCCGAGCGCACCGTCTCGTCGATGACGACGATACCGACGCTGACCGGCCCGGCGAGCGCGCCGCGGCCCACCTCGTCCATGCCGGCGAGGAGTCGGTGACCGGATCGCTGCAGGGCGCGCTCGACGCGCAGCGAGGGCTTCTTGGAGGGAGCAGGGCGTGCCATGGCGTAGCTCGAGCGGATCAGCCCGCCGCGGCCTTCGTCGTCGTGGCGCTCGGCTTGCCGCTCTGGCTGGGGTTGACCGTGGCCTTCTTCGTCGGGGTCGTCGACGGCGTCGTGGGCGTCGGGACCTGCGAGAAGGTGCGCTCGGGGACGCCGAGCCACGTCACGTGGTCGATCGGCCAGACGACGAAGAGGGCGCGACCGACGATCTTGTCCATCGGCACGGAGCCGGTGGCCCCGGTGCCGTCGTCGTGCCAGCGGCTGTCGGAGGAGTCGCTCCGGTGGTCGCCCATGACCCAGACGCGCCCGGCGGGGACCGTGATGTCGAACTTCTTGCCCTCACTCGGGTAGTCGCCGGGCTTGACATAGGGCTCGGTGATCTCGACGCCGTTGACCTTGAGCTTGCCGGTGTCGCCGTCGGCCTGGACGTGGTCGCCCGGCAGGCCGATCACGCGCTTGATGAGGTGGTTCTCGGAGTCCTCGGGCAGCAGGCCGACGAAGACCAGGGCGTCGTGGAAGGGGCCACCGACGGTGCTGTGCTGCTCACCGAGGTCGCCGAGCCACGGGCTGGGCACGCCCGGGTCCTCGAAGACGACGACGTCGCCGCGCTTGAGGTCGAGCGGTCCGGGTGTCAGCTTGCTGACGATGACGCGGTCGTCCTTGACGAGGGTGTTCTCCATCGACCCGGACGGGATGTAGAAGGCCTGGAAGAGCCACGTCTTGACGACGAAGGAGAGCGCCATCGCGAGGACGACGACGATGACGAGCTCCTTGACGCCGGCGAAAAGGGTCGCGCCGAAACCGCGGGGCTCGTCGTCGTAGTCGTCGTCGAGGTTGTCGTCGTCGAGGTCACCGTCGATGTCGTCAGCACTGCGCCCGCGCGTCGGGTCTTCGGGGCGTCCGGTGTACTGCGACATCACTCACCATTTCGTGGGACGGAGGCAATTTGTCCTTGGTCGACCGATCCGAGCCGACCGAGCGGCCAGTATCGCACCCAAACCTTGCCGATGATGTCGTCCCCCGGCACCATGCCGCCCCCCGGATCGCCGAGGTGCGCACGGGAGTCGGACGACGAGCCGCGGTTGTCGCCCATGACCCAGAACCGGTCGGCGGGCACCGTCACGTCGAAGGTCAGGGCGCTCGGTTTCTGGCCCGGTGCGACGTAGGGCTCGCTGACGGCGACGCCGTTGACCTCGAGCCGTCCGTCGGCCGAACAGCACCTGACGCGGTCGCCCGGCAGACCGATGATCCGCTTGACGTAGTCGGTGGGCTGGCCCTTGCCGGCCAGGCTCTCGACGGCCTCGACGAGGGTCTGCACGATGCCGCGCTCGGGCACCCGCAGGTTGAACGCCTGGGAGGCGTCGAAGACGATGATGTCGCCGCGCTGGAGGTCGGTCGGCGCCGTGGTGCGGCTGACGAGGATCCGGTCGCCGATCAGGAGCGTGTCCTGCATCGACTCGCTCGGGATGCCGAAGGGCGTGACGAGGAAGGCCCGGACGACGACGATCGCGAGGAGGAGCAGCGCGGGTCCGAGCAGCCACCGGTGACGTCGCGCGGCGGCATACGCCGCGTGGGTGGCCCGGCCACCGCCGCGCCCTGACGGCGACGTCGACGGCGACATCGCGACGTCCCCCGGACGCGACGAAGGCGCGGCGGACCCCGCCTGCTGGGACGTACCGGATCGTTCCGGAACGGCCCGCTCGGGGTCCACCGCGCCTCGCGTTACTGGACGGACGTCTGCGTCAGCAGGTCGTCAGCTCTTGGCGCCGGTCTTGGCCGGGATGCTGTCGCGCTTCTCGCGGATCTTGGCAGCCTTGCCGCGCAGACCGCGCAGGTAGTACAGCTTCGCGCGGCGGACGTCACCGCGGGTCATGACCTCGATCTTGTCGATGACCGGGGTGTGCACCGGGAAGGTGCGCTCGACGCCGACACCGAAGGAGATCTTGCGGACCGTGAAGGTCTCGCCGATGCCGCCGCCGTGGCGACGGATGACGATGCCCTGGAACACCTGGACACGCGAGCGCGTGCCCTCGATGACCTTGACGTGGACCTTGAGGGTGTCGCCGGCGCGGAAGTCGGGAACGTCCGAGCGCAGCGATGCCGCGTTGATGTCGTCAAACGTGTGCATGATGCTTCGCTTTCCTGGGTGCCACAGGCCACCTCGTCACAAAGGTGTGGGTCGCGTCCGTCGGGCCGCGTCGAGTCACCGGTGGATCTGGTCGAGCTGGTGGTGACCCGACTCCCCCTGTGGCAGGGGCCGTCGTGTGCCGGACGCAAGGAGCAAGTCTGCCAGAGCACACGGCATACCAGAAATCGGCAGCGGTGGACGCCGACCCTCGGTGCCCTAGCGTGTGCCCGTGGACGTCTCCCCCGGCTGGCCCGTGTACCTCTGTCTCGCCGTCCTGCTCGTCGTGACGCTGCTCGCCAACCGGCTGAGCGGCGTGGGTCTGGGACGCCAGTCGGCGATCGCCGGCGCCCGGGCGGTCGTCCAGCTCTCCCTCGTGGCGCTCGTCATCACGGCGGTGGTCGGGTCGCTGGGGCTGTCGTTCCTCGCCGTGGGCGCCATGTTCGCGACGGCGGTGGCGACGACGTCCAAACGGGTCGGTGCGCCACGCACGTGGCCGTGGGCCGCGGCCGCGATGGCCTGTGGCGTCGTGCCCGTCGTCGCCATCGTGCTCGCCACCGGCGCGGTCCCGCTGACAGGGATCGCCGTGATCCCGGTCGCCGGCATCGTCATCGGCAACACGATGACGGTGCACACGCTCGTCGGGCGGCGCACCTTCGCAGCGCTGCGCGAGGAGCACGGGCAGTACGAGGCGTCGTTGTCCCTGGGACTCACGTCGAGCCAGGCCATCGACGAGATCATCGCCCGACGGGTGCCCGAGGGGATCCTGCCGAGCCTGGACCAGGTGCGCACCTCGGGCATCGTCACGCTGCCCGGCGCCTTCATCGGCGTCATGCTCGGTGGTGGCAGCGCCGTGCAGGCGGCCACGGCACAGGTGCTCGTCCTCTTCGCCATCATGGCGACGCAGTCGATCACGGCCGGCGTGCAGGCGGCGCTGATCCGCCGGCGCCTCCTGCTGCCCGCCGACCTCGGCGTGGCCCTCGTCTCCTGAGGCAGGCCCCCAGTCCTGAGGCAGGCCCCGTCCTGAGGCAGGCCCCGTCCTGAGGCAGGCCCCGCCCTCAGCGGCGGCGGCGCTTGACGAGGGTGACCGCGCCCGGGATCGGCGCGGCCGTGTCGACGAGGCGGTAGCCGGCCTTCTTGTACATCCGCAGGTTGTCGGTGCTCCGCGCGCCCGTGTGCAGCGTCAACGTGCGTATGCCGTCCGGCGCCGTCGACTCGGCGTGCTCGAGGAGGCGTTTGCCGAGTCCACGACCCTGGAGGTCCGGGGCGACGCAGAGGCGCCCGACGAACCAGTCGTCGTCGGACGCGCCCGCGCTCGTGCGGACGGCTCCGACGAGGCGGCCGCCGCTGCGTGCGACCCACGTCTGCGTCGTGTCGAGGCTCGCCCGGACGTCGTCGAGGCTCTCGTGCAGGGCCGGGATGTCGAGGGTGTCGTTGGCGACGGCCTCCTGGACCCAGCACGCGCGCATGAGCACGGCGAGCTCGGGCACGTCGCCCGGCGTCGCAGCACTGATGACGACGTCACCGCCGTCGGGGGCGGCGTGCGAGGCGTGGAGCAGGTCGGGCCGCCGCTCCGCCGTGCGTGCGAGCCGCTGCTCGTGCCGCCAGGCCGCGATGGCGCCGTGGTTGCCCGAGAGGAGGACCGGCGGGACGTCGCGGCCGCTCCACGAGGCGGGCTTGGTGTAGATGGGGTACTCGAGCAGGCCGTCCTCGTGCGACTCCTCGACGAGCGACTCGGCGTTGCCGATGACGCCGGGCACCAGCCGGCCGACGGCCTCGACCATGGCGAGGACAGCCACCTCGCCGCCGTTGAGGACGTAGTCCCCCAGGCTCACGACCGACACCTCGAGCCCGAGGTCCTCGCGGGCGTGGTCGTAGACGCGCTCGTCGATGCCCTCGTAGCGTCCGCACGCGAACGCGAGCCACGGCTCGTCGACGAGCTCGCGCGCGAGCGCCTGCGTGAACGGCTGCCCACCGGGCCCGGGGACGATCAGCCGGGGCTTCGCCTGCGACGGGTTGTCCTGTGCGAGAACGTGGTCGAGCGCCTCGGACCACGGCTGGGCCTTCATGACCATGCCGGCTCCCCCGCCGTACGGGGTGTCGTCGACGGTGCGGTGCCGGTCGTGCGTGAAGTCGCGCAGGTCGTGGACACGGACGTCGAGGAGGCCGTCCTCGCGCGCCTTGCCGATGAGGGACAGGTCGAGCGGGGCGAGGTAGTCGGGGAAGATCGAGACGACGTCGACGCGCATGGCCGGACGCCTGGGCGGACGCGGGTCGCGACGCGGGTCGGGCACGGTCACTCGGTGCCCTCGCGGTAGAGGTCGAAGAGGCCGGGCGGCGGGTCGACGACGACGTGGTCTTCCGCGACGACGGGCACGATGCGCTTGACGAACGGGACGTAGGCCGTGACGCCGTCGGTCAGGGTGAGGACGAGCCGGTCCTGGGCGGGACCGATCTCGAGGCCGCTCACGGTGCCGACCTTCTCGCCGCTCGGGTCGCGCGCCTCGAGCCCGACGAGGTCCTCCTCGTAGAAGGCGTCGTCCTCGACCTGGGGGTTGGACTCCGGCAGGACGAGGCGCGTCCCGCGCAGGCTCTCGGCGCCGACGCGGTCGGGGATCTCCTCGAAGGTGATGAGCCAGATGCCGCGGTGCACGCGCGTCGACGCGATGGTCAGCGTGGTGGGCACTCCGGACCCCGGTTCGGCCTCGGTCTCGATGACGGTGCCGACCGCGAAGCGGGTCTCGGGGTCGTCCGTGTGCAGCTGGACGGTCACCTCTCCACGCAGACCGTGGGGCTTGCCGATGCGGGCGAGGACGACGTTCATGGGCCGAATCCTCTCAGGTTTGGGGGCGGTCGGAGACCGGTGCGCGAAGGTCGGGCGCTGGCACGCGAGAGGGGCGCCCCGGTGGTCCGGGACGCCCCTCTCGGTGACTCTGTCAGAGTCGGCGCTCAGCGCACGCGGTCGGTGTCGACGATGTCGACGCGCACGTTGTTGTTGCCCGCGAGGGCGCCGACGACGGTGCGCAGCGCGCTCGCCGTGCGGCCGGAGCGGCCGATGACGCGGCCGAGGTCGTCGGGGTGGACCCGGACCTCGAGCAGCTCACCGCGGCGCAGCTCCTTGCGGACCACGACGACGTCCTCGTCGTGGTCGACGATGCCCTTGACGAGGTGCTCGAGCGCCTCCTCGAGCATGCTCAGGCCTCGGCCTTCGCGGCGTCGTCGCCGGCAGCCTCGGCCGGAGCCTCGGTCGTCTCGGCGGCCTTGGGCTCGTCGGCCTTGGGCTCGTCGGCCTTGGCCTCAGCCTTGGGCTCGGCCTTCTTGGCGGCCTTCTTGCGCGGCGTCGGGCCGTCGGTGCCGGCGTCGGTCTTGCCGCCGGCAGCGGCGATCGCAGCCTCGTAGAGGTCCTTCTTCGGGGTCTTCGGCTCCTTGGTCTGGAGCTTGCCCTCGTCGACGATCTTGATGAGCGCCGCGACGGCCTCGGTCGGCTGCGCGCCCTGGCCCAGCCAGTAGTGCGCGCGCTCGATGTCGATGTCGATGAGCGACGGCTGCTCGGTGGGGTGGTACTTGCCGATCTCCTCGATGGCACGGCCGTCACGCTTGGTGCGCGAGTCCATGACGACGACGCGGTAGAACGGTGCACGGATCTTGCCCATGCGCTTCAGACGGATCTTGACTGCCATGGTGGCGGTCTCCTCAACCAGTAGTGAGCGCGGCGAGACCGGCTGGGTTCAGCCGGGGTGCCGACGCTCGGTGTGTAGGCGTCCGGTCCAGCCGGAAGCGGCCGGACGGGTACAGCCCTCCATTCTGCCAGACCCGAAGGGGTGCTCCGGACACGCACCCGCGAGTGGGCGAGCGCGCGCGACTCGTCCACCCCGATGGCGTATGCCGTCCGCGCCCTCAGGCGTGGGCTGCGCGGACCGCGAGGGCGTGGCGCACGACCTCGCGCCGGGACACGTCGGTGGCGCCCTCGAGGACCGGCACCCCGGAGGGCTCGAAGCCCGCGCGGGCCAGGCCCATCCGCAGCTGCGGCCCGCCGAGCCGGCACTCGACGACGCCGCCGACGGGTGAGACGCGGAGCAGCTCGAAGAGCGTGGCCGGGCTCTCGACGATGGACGCGGTGTAGAGCGGGATGCCGAGCTCGGCTGCCAGGGCCGAGGCCAGGCTCGTGCCGCCGTAGGCGCCGAAGGCCGTGGACCCCGAACCGTTCACGACGCAGGCGATGCGGCGGTGGCCGTGCGGCCGGTAGGGCACGGCCGGCCAGTCGGTGGACAGCAGGGTGAAACGGTCGTGGTCGCGCCAGTCCCGGCGCCCGTCGATGCCGGGCAGGTGCAGGAAGTCGCGCGAGAAGCCCTCGTGGACGAAGCCGAGCGAGCGCACGAGCCCGGCGGAGCGGTGGTTGGCCGGCTGGATGTTCGCCTCGACGCGGTGCAGGCCCATCCCGTGCGGCTGGTCGGCGAAGACGAGGTCGAGCGTGAGGCGCAGCCCCTCGACGAAGAGTCCGCGGCCGGCATACGGGTCGTAGGAGTCGTAGCCGACGGTCGCGCTGCGGAAGGCTCCCTCGACGACGTTCGCGACGTTGATGCGCCCGACGAGGCCGTGTGAGGCCTCGGGGTCGAGCGCGTGCACCATGAAGGTGCGGTAGGTCGGCGACTGGTGGTCGAGGACGACCGGCAGGTTGTGCGGGTTGGGCATGGCGAAGTCCGCGAGGCGCCGCTCCGAGAGGGTCACGGCTGCGGCATACGACTCGATGTCGGCCGTCGACGGGGGACGCACCTCGACACGCTCGCCCACGGCGGTGAGCGGCGCCTCGTCGGCGGCGGGCCCGGGCAGGTGCTCAGACGACAACGCGACCTCGCAGCACGACACCTCGCGGTTCGCCGACGACGGTGACGTCGGCGATCGGGTCGGCGGCGTAGACGACGAGGTCGGCGTCCTCTCCCTCGACGATGCCGGGGCGTCCGAGCCACTCGCGCGCGCCCCACGTCGCGGCCGCGACGACCTCGGCGTTCGTCAGGCCGGCCTTGGTCAGCTCGACCATCTCCTGCGCGACGAGACCGTGCGGGAGGCTGCCACCGGCGTCGGTGCCGACGTAGATCGGCACGCCGGCCTCGTGCGCCGCGCCGACCGTGGCGTAGCGCCGCTCGTGCAGGTCGAGCATGTGGCGGTGGTACTCGGGGAACTTCTCCTTCGCCGGCTCGGCGAGGTCGGGGAACTGCGCGATGTTGACGAGGGTCGGCACGATGGCGATGCCCTGGGCGGCGAAGGTGTCGATCGAGTCCTCGCGCAGACCGGTCGCGTGCTCGGTGCAGTCGATGCCGGCGGCGGCGAGGTCGCGCAGGGACTCCTCGCCGAAGCAGTGCGCCGTGACCCGGACCCCCTCCTCGTGCGCGGCCGCGATGGCGTCGGCGACGGCCTGCCGCGACCAGCTCGGCGCGAGGTCGCCGACGTCGCGGTCGATCCAGTCGCCGACGAGCTTGACCCACCCGTCGCCGCGGTGCGCCTCGAGCCGGACGTGGCGGACGAGCTCGTCCTCCTCGACCTCGTGGGCGTAGTTGCGGATGTAGCGCCGGGTGCGGGCGATGTGGCGGCCGGCGCGGATGATCTTGGGCAGGTCGTCGCGCTCGTCGACCCAGTGCGTGTCGCCGGGCTGCCCCGCGTCGCGGATGAGCAGCGTGCCGCGGTCACGGTCGGTGATCGCCTGCAGCTCGGCCTCCTCGCGCGGCACCCCACCGTGCGGCCCCAGACCGACGTGGCAGTGGGCGTCGACGAGACCGGGCAGCACCCAGCCCTCGAGCGTCTGCACGTCGCTTCCGTCGCTCGGCGGCGTGAACGAGACACGCCCTCCGATGACCCACAGCTCGTCGACGACGTCGTCGGGACCGACGAGCACCCGACCGCGGACGTGGAGCACCGGTGCACTCATGGCACCGACCCTAACCTCCGTCGCGCGCCAGATCCGTGAGGACGTCCGCCCAGTGCGCCAGGAGCGTCGCGAGGTGTCCGGCGCCCTCCCGGACGATGAGCCGGGACGTCGGCAGGTGGGCGTGCAGCCACTGCCCGTGCTCGAGCCCGACCGTCCGGTCACGGTCGCCGTACCAGAGGTGGACCGGGGCGCGGACGTCTCCGAGGTCGACGTCCCAGCCGGCCGTGAAGGCGAGCGCGTCCCGCGACACCCCGCGGTAGGACGGCACGCCGGGGCGACCGCTGCCGGTCCACGGCTCGAGGATCTCGGGCGAGACGAAGCCGCCCACGCGGACCTTCGCCCGAGCACCCGGTCCGCTCCCCCGCCCGCGGTCGGTCATCGCGCCGTCCTGGAGGGCGACCGCCTCGTCGAGGTCCCCGGCGAGCGCCGCGCGGACCGCGGGGTCGGCCGCCGCGGACGGGTCGAGCTCGAGCAGAGGCCCGATCCCGGCGACGACCCCGACCACGCGCACGCGCTGGGGCAGGACGGCTGCGGCCGCGACGGCATACGGCCCTCCTCCGGAGACGCCGAGCACGGCGAAGGCGTCGATCCCGAGCGCGTCCGCGACCGAGCCGGCGTCCGTCCCGACGGAGGTCAGCGTCGTGGGTCCGTCCGTGGAACCGCCGTAGCCCGGACGGGAGAACGCGACCAGCCGGACGCCGGCGCGGGAGGCCGCGCCGTCGCCGAGCGCGGCCTGCAGCCGCCCGCCCGGGGTGCCGTGGAAGAAGACGAGCGGGGTGCCCCGCGGGTCACCTCCGAGCCACACGTCGAGACGCCGCCCGTCGGGCAGCCGCACCCGCGAACGTCCGTCGGTGGTGACCACGCATCGAGCGTATGCCGCCCGGCGGGCACCGTCACGGGCGTCGGGTCGCGCTCCGGACGGGGACCGCTCACGCGATCGAGGCGACGACGATGAGCGACACCGCGAGCTGCACGGCCGCGGCCACGATCGAGGCCGGGTGGAAGTCGCGCTGCGTCACGAGCTCGGCCATGGGGTCGTCGTGACGACTCGTCAGGACGCGCCTCCGACGCCCCGCGGGCGTCGTCGGATCCCTCGGTCAGCCCGAATCTTGCGGGGTCGGCCAGCCGACCGACGCCCGCGGTCACCGCGGCCTCGTCGGGCCGTTCGCGACCGGTCAGCGACCGCCGAGGAACTTCTCGAAGCCCTTGGGCAGGTTCGACGGGTCGAAGCCGGCCAGCGGGTCCTCGTCGGCCGCACCGGCGCCGTCCGCACCGTTGGCGCCGGGAGCCCCGAAGGCGCCGGCCGCCGACGCGGCGCGCCCGGAGGCGGCCTTCTCCGCGGCGGCCCGCTCCTCGGCGGCGCGCTTGGCGGGGTTGCCGCTCTTGCTCTTCTTGCGCTGCGGCTGCTGCTGCTTGCCGCGCTTGCCCGTGCCGGGGATGCCGGGCATGCCCGGCAGGCCGCCCCCGCCGCCGCGGGCCATCGACTTCATCATCTTCTGGGCCTGGCCGAAGCGCTCGAGGAGCTGGTTGACCTCGGTGACGGTGACGCCGGAGCCCTTGGCGATGCGGGCGCGGCGCGAGCCGTTGATCTGCTTGGGGTGGGTGCGCTCGAAGGGCGTCATCGAGCGGACCATCGCCTCGACGCGGTCGAACTCGCGGTCGTCGAAGGCGTCGAGCTGGTCACGCATCCCCTGCATGCCCGGCATCATCTTGAGCATCGACTTGAGCGAGCCCATCTTCTTGATGGCGTTCATCTGCGAGAGGAAGTCCTCGAAGGTGAAGTCCTCCTCCGCGAGGAACTTGCGGGCCATCTCGTCGGCCTCGCGCTTGTCGAACGCGCGCTCGGCCTGCTCGATGAGCGTCAGCACGTCGCCCATGTCGAGGATGCGGCTCGCCATGCGGTCGGGATGGAACACCTCGACGTCGGTGACCTTCTCACCGGTCGAGGCGAACATGATCGGCTCGCCGGTGATCTCGGCGACCGACAGGGCGGCGCCACCACGGGCGTCACCGTCGAGCTTGGACAGGACGACACCGGTGAAGGCGACGCCCTCGTGGAAGGCCTGGGCCGTCTCGACGGCGGCCTGGCCGATCATCGCGTCGATGACGAAGAGGACCTCGTCGGGCGAGATCGCCGAGCGGATGTCGGACGCCTGCTGCATGAGGTTGGCGTCGACCGCGAGACGGCCGGCCGTGTCGACGATGACGACGTCGTACTGCTTGGCGCGGGCCTGCTCGATGCCCATCCGCGACACGGTGACCGGGTCGCCGAACGACCGGGTGCCCTCGCCGGAGTCGAGGACGGCGTCGTGTCCGCCCATGTTGCCGCGCTCGGGCGCGAAGACGGGGACACCGGCGCGCTCGCCGACGACCTCGAGCTGGGTCACGGCGTTGGGGCGCTGGAGGTCGGCGGCGACGAGGAGGGGCGTGTGGCCCTGGTCCTTGAGCCACTTGCCGAGCTTGCCGGCGAAGGTCGTCTTGCCCGAGCCCTGGAGGCCGGCGAGCATGATGACCGTCGGCGGCTGCTTGGCGAAGCGGATCGTGCGCGTCTGCCCGCCGAGGATGGCGACGAGCTCCTCCTGCACGATCTTGACGACCTGCTGGGCCGGGTTGAGCGCCTGGCTGACCTCGGCACCGAGGGCGCGCTCGCGCACCGACCCGGTGAACCGCTTGACGACGGGCAGGGCGACGTCGGCGTCGAGCAGGGCGAGGCGGATGTCGCGGATCGTCGCGTTGACGTCGGACTCCGTGAGTCGGCCCTTGCCGCGGAGGTTCTTGAACGTCGCGGTCAGGCGGTCAGACAGGGATGCAAACACCCGGCAAGGTTATCCGCTCCGCCGACCACTTCCGACTCGGTGGCCTCCCGGGGCGAGGGCGGGGGCCGCCGCGTAGGGTCGCGCAGGTGAGTGACCCCCGTGCCCTGCCGTCCACGACCCCGCCGTTCATCGACAAGATCGCGTGGATCCACCTCGAGGAGCGCCGGCTCCTCACGGCCCGCAACGCCGGCCGGGACCGCTTCTACCTGCCGGGTGGCAAGCGAGAGCCGGGCGAGAGCGACCTCGAGACGCTGGTCCGCGAGCTCGACGAGGAGCTCGCGGTGTCCGTCGACCCGTCGACCGCGGCCCACGTCGGCACGTTCGAGGCGCTCGCCGACGCCCGCACGGACGGGCTCGTCGTGCGCCTCACCTGCTACACGGCGACGCACACGGGCGAGCTCGTGCCGTCGCGGGAGATCGACGAGATCGCCTGGCTGACGGCCGGCGACGGCGACCGGGTGTCGGCCGTCGACCGGCTCGTCCTCGACCACCTCCACGACGCCGGCCTGCTCGACTGACGGGTCAACCAACAGGACGCTCGCCCGCGGCCGCGCTCGGTCGGCCGCCGGAGACGCCGTCGTGCCGGTTGGTTGACCCGACGGGTCAGTCGGCGTCGCAGGTGTCGATGATCATCGCGACGGCCTGGGCGGCCCGAGCGGGCGCGAGCTGGCCCCCGCCGAACTCGGTCACGTAGAACGTGTCGAGCGTCTGGCCGGCATACGTCGCGATGTGTGCAGAGCGCACCGACAGCGACGCCCGGGCGAGCGTGATGCCGATGTCCTGGAGCAGTCCGGGACGGTCGGTCGCGCGGACCTCGACCACGGTCGCGCTGTCGGACGCGCTGCTGATGACCATGGCGCGCGTCGAGTCGACGGAGCCCGAGCCGGGGCTGCGCACCCCGCTCGACTTGCGCCGCTGGAGCTTGCCGAGGGGTGATCGGTCCCCCTTGGCGACGCGGACGAGGTCGCGCGAGATGACCTCGGGCAGTGGGGTCTCGCTGCCCGGTGAGTCGACCCACCACTCGTTGACGGCAAGGCCGTCGATGGTGCGGACGATGGCCGAGCGCACGACGAAGCCGTGCGCGGCGAGCAGCCCGGCCGTGTCGGCGAAGAGGCCGGCGCGGTCGCGGTCGATGATGTCGATGCGGTGGGCGCCACCGAGGGATGACACGGTGACGTAGGGCTCTCCGGACGCGATGCGGTCGAGCGCGTCGCCCCCGAGCGGCAGGGTCTCGATCGGTTCCACGACGAGAGGCCCCTCTCCTTGGGTCTGGTTGGTCAGGGCGGTGCGGCAGGCCTGGTACAGGCGCTGGACGAGACCGGCGCGCCAGTCGCTCCAGGGCTTGGGGCCGGCGGCCGACGCGTCCGCCTCGGTGAGGGCGCGCAGGAGGTCGAGGGTCATGGCCGACCCGTCGACGGCCTCCGAGAGGGCGGCGATGGTGGCCGGGTCCTCGGGGTCGCGGCGGGTGGCGAGGTCGACGAGGGTGAGGTGCTCGCGCACGAGCCGCACGATGGTCCGGCGATCGGCGTCGGTGACGCCCATCCGCTGCAGCACCGTGTCGGCGAGCTCGGCCCCGGTGACGCTGTGGTCCTGCGACCCCGGCACCTTGCCGATGTCGTGGAGCACCGCGGCGAGCATGAGCAGGTCGGGCCGGGCGACGTCGCGGACCATGCCGCTCGCCGCCACGACGGTCTCGATGAGGTGGCGGTCGACCGTGTGCCGGTGCACGGCGTTGCGCTGTGGGCGGCTGCGCACGGCCTTCCACTCCGGGATCCACCGCTCGACGACGCCCGCGAGGTCGAGGCCCTCCCACACGGTGACGAGCCCGGGGCCCGACGCGAGCAGGTCGGCGAAGAGGTTGCGGGCGACCTCGGGCCAGGGCTCCGGCAGGACCGGAGCGGTGGCGGCGAGGTTTTTCAGCGTCGTCGGCGAGAGCGGTATGCCGCCGCGTGCAGCCACGACGGCCGCGCGCAGCGGGGTGATCGGGTCGGACGACAGGTCGGCGGACGGCCCGAGGACGGCCTCGCCGTCGTGCCGGTAGAGGCCGTAGCCGAGGGGTGCCAGCTGCGGACGGCGGGGACCGACCCGCAGGGTGCGGGCGCGCTGGGACTGCATGGCGCGGCGCAGGGTGCCGTCGACGGCATACGCGATGGTGCGTGCCGACGTCGAGAGGTCGGTGAGGAGGTCGTCGGCGTCGGTGTAGCCGAGCAGGGCAGCGCACGCGTCCTGGTCGTCGCGGGTCAGCCGGTCCCTCCCGCGCCCCGTGACGACGTGGATGGCGTCACGCACGTCGAGGATGCGCTCGTAGGCCTCGTCGACCTCGCCGTGCGGCCGGTCGGTCAGCCAGGCGGCCGTGAGGGCCCGCAGCACCGACATGTCGCGGAGGCCGCCGTGGGCCTCCTTGAGGTCCGGCTCGATGAGGTGGGCGAGGTCGCCCTGGCGGGCGTGGCGCTGGATCACCGACTCCTGCATCTCACCGAGCCGGGTGCGGGCGTTGGCCCGCCAGTCGTGCGCCACGGTGGACCGCGCCGCGTTGACGACGTCGGCGTCCCCGGCCACGTGGGTGAGGTCGAGCAGCCCGACCGCCGCGGAGAGGTCGTCGGACGCGACGGCCCGGCAGTCGGCCACGGTGCGGACACTGTGGTCGAGCCGCACCCCGGCGTCCCAGATCGGGTACCAGAGCTTGTCGGCGAAGGCGCCGACCTCCTTGCCCGACAGGCCTCGTGGGTGGTGGACGAGGACGAGGTCGTAGTCGCTGAGCGGTCCGCCGTCGCCGCGGGCGAGCGAGCCGACCGCGGCGAGGGCGACACCTTCGTGGCGACGTCCCGCGCACGCCTCGCGCCAGAGCTCCTGGAGCCACCCGAACCCGAACTCCGCGAGCGCCCGGCGGCGGGTCTGGCCCGCGCCGGGCGTCGCGAAGGTTCGGGTGCCGGCGAGGTCCAGACGTCGTGAGGTCACATCCGTCATGTCAGGTCTCGCCGTCCCCTTGAGTTGCGTGTGGTGCTTCTTCGGTACTGCGAGTGGACCGTCGACGCTCAGAGAGCGTCGACGCCCCGCTCGCCGGTGCGGACCCGCACGACCTCCTCGACCGGGACGGACCAGATCTTGCCGTCACCGATGCGACCGGTCTGGGCCGCCTTGAGGATGACCTCGAGGACGTCTGCGGAGTCGACGTCGTCGACGAGGACCTCCAGGCGCACCTTCGGCACGAAGTCGACGGTGTACTCGGCGCCGCGGTAGACCTCGCTGTGGCCGCGCTGGCGGCCGTAGCCGCTGGCCTCGCTGATGGTCATGCCGGCCACCCCGAAGGCCTCCAGGGCCTCCTTCACCTCGTCGAGCTGGTGGGGCTTGATGATGGCGGTGATGAGCTTCATGCGGAGGCCTCTTCCTTGGGCGCCTTCTCGGCGGACGGGGCGGGTGCGGTGGCGGTGTGGCCGGCGACGACACCGGTCCGGGATCCACCGAAGGAACCGAAGTCGTACCCGGTCTCGGCGTGCTGGGCGAGGTCGATACCGCTGGTCTCCTCCTCCGGCGTCACGCGGAAGCCGATCGTCTTGTGGAGGGCGAGACCGATGAGGTAGGTGACCACGAAGGAGAACACCAGGACGGCCAGCGCACCCTCGAGCTGGGCGACGAGCTGGGAGCCGCCACCGCCGTAGAAGAGTCCCTCGTTGACGTCGAGCCCGGCAGCACCGGTGGGGCTGCCCTTGGTGGCGAGGAAGCCGATGAGCAGGGTGCCGATGAGACCACCGACGAGGTGGACGCCGACGACGTCGAGGCTGTCGTCGAAGCCGAGCTTGAACTTCAGGCCGACCGCCAGCGCACAGCCGACACCGGCGACGAGACCCACGATGAGGGCACCGATGGGCGAGACCGTGGCGCAGGCCGGGGTGATGGCGACCAGGCCTGCGACGACACCGGAGGCCGCGCCGAGCGAGGTCGCGTGACCGTCGCGCAGCTTCTCCGTGAGGAGCCAGCCGAGCATGGCGGTCGCGGTCGCGGCGAGGGTGTTGACCCAGACGCCGGCAGCCTGGACACCGGCGCCGAGCGCCGAGCCGGCGTTGAAGCCGAACCAGCCGAACCAGAGGATGCCCGCGCCGATCATGACGAGCGTCAGGTTGTGGGGACGCATCGGGTCACGCTTGAAACCGATGCGCTTGCCGAGGACGAGCGCGAGGGCGAGGCCCGCCGCACCGGCGTTGATGTGGATGGCCGTGCCGCCGGCGAAGTCGTAGGCGCCTGCGCCGCCGAGGAAGAGGCCGTCGGCCTTGTTGGCGATCCAGCCGCCCGTCTCGGCCGCGTAGCCGCTGAAGGCGAACACCCAGTGGGCCGCGGGGAAGTAGACGAGGGTGGCCCAGACGACCGTGAAGATCGTCCACGTGCTGAACTTCGCACGGTCGGCGATGGCACCCGAGACGAGGGCCACGGCGATGATCGCGAAGACGACCTGGAAGGCGACGAAGGCGGTCGCGGGGATGCCGCCGGCCGCTGCCGTGCCCGCCGCGGCGTCAGCCGGGACGTAGCCGTAGATCTGGTCGATGACGCCACTCAGGCCGAAGTGCGTGAAGGGGTTGCCCATGAGGCCACCGCCGATGTCGGGGCCGAACGTCTGGCTGTAGCCCCAGAGGATCCACACCGTGCCGACCGTGCCCATCGTGATGAACGACATCATCATCATGTTGAGGACGCTCTTGGTGCGAACCATGCCGCCGTAGAAGAGGGCGAGACCGGGGGTCATGAACAGGACCAGTGCGGCCGCTGCCAGGACCCACGCGGTGTTCCCGCTGTCGGTGAACGGCGCGTCTGCCGTCACGAAGGTAAGTGCGCTCATGGCGAGAACGATGGACGGGCCGAATTTCGGGCGACCGCGTCGTTTGTTACAGCCGTGTCAACAACCGGTGGGGGTTGTTAGCGGATGGTTTCCCGCACCGTGGGCGTCCAGATCGTGGACTCCCCCGTTCGTCCACCGGACGCCACGAGCACGTATGCCGTCCGGCACACGTGCTCGTCGTCGTGGCCCGGGAGCGCGCGTCGTCACATGACGATGGCGTCGACGAAGGCCTCGGGGTCGAAGGGGGCGAGGTCGTCGGGGCCCTCGCCGAGGCCGACGAGCTTGACCGGCACACCGAGCTGGCGCTGGACCGCGACGACGATGCCGCCCTTGGCGGTGCCGTCGAGCTTGGTCAGGACGATGCCCGTGACGTCGACCGCCTCGGAGAAGACCTTGGCCTGCTGGAGACCGTTCTGCCCGGTCGTCGCGTCGAGGACGAGGAGCACCTCGTCGATGGGGCTCTGCTTCTCGATGACGCGCTTGACCTTGCCGAGCTCGTCCATGAGGCCGACCTTGTTGTGGAGGCGGCCGGCGGTGTCGATGATGACGACGTCGACCTCCTCCTCGATACCGGCCTTGACGGCGTCGAAGGCGACGGCCGCAGGGTCGGCGCCGTCCTTGTCGGAGCGCACGGTGGCGACCCCGACGCGGGATCCCCACGTCTCGAGCTGGTCGGCGGCTGCGGCGCGGAAGGTGTCGGCAGCACCGAGCAGGACCTCACGGTCCTCGGCGACGAGGACGCGCGCCAGCTTGCCGACGGTCGTCGTCTTGCCGGTGCCGTTGACGCCCACGACGAGGATGACGGCGGGGCGGTCGCCGATGCGGCTGCTCGCGATGCGGCGGTCCATGTCGGGCTGGACGAGGGCGAGCAGGTCGTCGCGGAGCCAGCCCCGCACCGTTGCCTCGTCGGTGGTGCCGTCGATCTTGACGCGGGTGCGCAGCGAGTCGACGAGCTCGGTCGCGGCCTCGACGCCGAGGTCGGAGGAGATGAGGGTGTCCTCGACCTCTTCCCAGGCCTCCTCGTCGAGCTTGCCACGGGAGAGCAGTGCGAGCAGTCCCTGGCCGATGGAGGAGTTGGACCTGGCCAGACGGGCCCGCAGGCGCTGGAGGCGACCCCGTGCGGACTCCGGTCGCTCGAGGGTCGGCTCGGGGGCCGGCGTCGGCTCCGGTGCCGTGGGCGCCTCGGGCTCGAGCGTCGTGGACGCGGGCGGCCCCGCAGGCGGAGCGACGGTGTCGGTGGTGCCGCTCGGTGGCCGGCGGTCGAGGTCCTCGCCGGGCAGCCCCGGACGGGTCGGCGGGGCCTCGCGCTCGACGGTGCGGCCGCGGCCGCGCACGAGGCTGACGCCGTAGGCGACCGCGCCGACGAGGATGGCGACGCCGATGATGACGTATGTCCAGACAGTGTCCACGTCAGCCATCCAACCACGCTGGGGTGGAGGTCCCGGACGCCGCGATCACGACCTCGATCACGGCCCCGGGCAGCCCGGGACGCGGCTCGGCCACCGGCAGTGGCCGGTGGCCGAGGAGGGTGGGCAGGCGGTCGGGCGCGGCTAGTGCGTGCGGGCGCGCGGACGACCGAGGGTGCCTGCACGGCGACGTGCCGAGCGTGCGACCCCTTCCCCCTTGGCGGTGAGCAGGTCCCGGCCGCCGCGGTGCGCAGGCACCGCGACGACGCCGACGACCGCCACAGCGAGCACGGTGACGACGAGCATCGAGATGACCAGGTAAACCATGTGACAAGAGTGACGCATGTGACCCGTGTGATGCAAATAGCACGGAGTGACGATTTCGCAACCCGAGGCGCCGACGCGCACTCCCCCGCCCCGCGGCCCGGAGGGCGCGCGGACGGAGGGCGTATGCCGTGTCGTCAGGCGGTTCGGTCGGCCACGTCGCGCAGTCGCTGCGACACGACGGTCGTGACGCCGTCGCCGCGCATGCTGACGCCGTACAGGGCGTCGGCGATCTCCATCGTCTTCTTCTGGTGGGTGATGACGATGAGCTGCGAGCTGTCGCGCAGCTCCTCGAAGAGGGTGATGAGGCGGCCGAGGTTGGCGTCGTCGAGGGCGGCCTCGACCTCGTCCATGATGTAGAAGGGCGAGGGCCGGGCCTTGAAGATGGCGACGAGCAGCGCCACGGCCACGAGCGAGCGCTCGCCACCGGAGAGCAGCGAGAGCCGCTTGATCTTCTTGCCGGGCGGGCGAGCCTCGACCTCGAGACCCGTCGTCAGCATGTTGGACGGGTCGGTGAGGACGAGACGCCCTTCGCCACCCGGGAAGAGTCGCTGGAAGACGCGCTCGAACTGGACCGCGGTGTCCTCGAAGGCCTCGGCGAAGACGCGCTCGACGCGCTCGTCGACCTCCTTGACGATGTCGAGCAGGTCACGCTTGGAGTTCTTGAGGTCCTCGAGCTGCTCGGTGAGGAACTTGTGCCGCTCCTCGAGCGCCGTGAACTCCTCGAGCGCGAGCGGGTTGATGCGACCCAGGGCGTTCAGCTTGCGCTCGGCCTGGCGCAGCCGCTTCTCCTGCGCCTCGCGGACGAACGGGACCGGATCGGGCTGGGGCGCGTCCGGATCGGCGTCGGGGTCGGGCACGGCCGGGACGAGCTGGTGCGGGCCGTACTCCTCCACGAGGTCGGACGGCGAGATGCCGAGCTCCTCGACGGCCTTCGTCTCGAGCTGCTCGATGCGCAGCCGCTGCTGGGTGCGGGCGACCTCGTCGCGGTGGACCGTGTCGGTGAGCTCGCGCAGCTCGGCCTGCAGGGTCGCGATGTCACGGCGCACGACGGCGAGCTCGGCGTCCCGCTCGGTGCGCTCGGCCTCCCCGGCAGCGCGGGCGCGACCCGCCTGCTCGGCCGACTCGGCGAGCAGCTCGTGCGCCCAGGCCGCGGCCGTGCGGACGGCCCCGGCCACGGCGGCCTCGCGCTGGCGTCGGGCCCGCTTCTCGGCGAGGCGCTGACGGGCCTCCTCCTCGTGGCGGGCGCCGCGCTCGAGCGCGTCGGCGCGGTCCTTGAGGGCGCGCGCACGCTCCTCGCGGGTGCGCAGCGCCAGACGCAGCTCGGTCTCGGCGGCACGGGCCTCGCGGGCCACGGCCTCGAGGCGGTCGCGCTCCTCGGTCGACGGCTCGTCGGCGAAGTCGCCCTCACCGCTCGCCGCCTCGAGCCGCTCGAGAAGGGCGGCGTGCTCGGTCTGGTCGGCCTCGAGGGCCGCGGTGGCGTCCGCGATCGCCTTCTCGGTGCGCTCCACCTCGGAGCGCGCAGCCCGCAGGGTCTGGCCGAGCGAGCCGAGCTTCTCGGCGATCGCCGCCATCCGGGCGTCGCTCTCGTTGAGGCGCTCGAGCGCGGCCTCGACGGCGTCGGCGAGCTCGGCGCGCGTGGCGTCGGCGCCCGAGACGCGGAAGCGGGCCTCCTCGCCCTCCCGGGTGGCCCGCGCCATCGCGTCCTGGGCGTCGTCGAACGCGGCCTGCAGCTCGAGCAGGCTGGGCGCCGTCGTGCTGCCACCGCGGACCGCACCGGGGGCGTAGACGTCGCCGCCGCGGGTCACGGCCGTGACTCCGGGGTGGCTGCGGACGAGCGTGCGGGCGGCCGCGCCGTCGGGCACGAGGGCGACGCGCTCGAGCACCTGCTCCACGGCCGGACGCACGGAGTCGGGGCACTCGACGACGTCGCGGACCCAGCGGGCATCGCCCGTCAGAGCCGGCCATGACGCGGGGTCGACGCGGGTCGCGGACTCCGCGACGAGAAGGCTGGCCCGGCCGTTGTCGCCGTCGCGCAGCGCGTCGAGGGCCGCGGCGGCGGCGTCGAGCGACCCGACGGCCAAGGCCTCGGCGGCCGTCCCGAGGGCGGCGGCGACGGCGTTCTCGAGGCCCGGCTCGACGGTGACGAGGGAGGCGACCGAGCCGAGGATGCGATGGCCCTCGTCGGCGGCGGCGAGGAGCGCCGCGGCGCCGTCCTTGCGGCTCAGGCTGAGACCGAGGGCCTCGACCCGGGCGGCGGCCGTGGTGCGGGCACGCTCGGCGGTCGCCTCGGCCTCCTTCCAGCGGGCGAGCTCGGCCTCGGCGGCGTCGAGGCGCGCGGCAGCCTCCTCGTAGGCCGTGTCGAGCCCCTCCTCACCCTCCTCGTCCTGGGCGACGCTGGACTCGAGACGGGAGAACTCGTGCTCGGCCTCGGCGGCGCGGGCCTGGGCGGCCTCGATGGTGCCGCGCAGGCGTCCAACCTCGGCCTCGCGGGCCTCGATGCGCGAGGCCTTGGCGCCGACCTGGCCGCCGAGCTTGGCCAGGCCCTCGCGACGGTCCGCCGCGGCTCGGGCCTCGCGCTGCAGGCGGGTGGTCTCCTCGGCGTGACCGTGCTCGGCCTCGGTGCGGGTCAGGACGGCGTTCTCGAGGGCGGCCTTGGCCTCGGCGATCTCCTCGAGGAGGAACGCCTCCTGCTCGCGGACGTCGGCGGCCTGGGCGCGCAGCTGCTCGGGGTCGCGGCTCTGGCCGGGGGCCTCTGGCCCGTCGTCCTCGCTCAGCAGGCGCACGCGCTCGGCGGCGAGGGACCGGGTCGAGGCCATCCGCTCGACGAGCCGGCCGAGCGAGACGTACTCGTCCTGGGCCCGGGTCAGGGCCGGACGAGCGGCCTCGGCGGCCTCCTCGAGGGTGGAGAGCCGGTGGCCGAGGTCGCCGATGGACGCCTCGACCTCGGAGCGACGCTCGATGAGGGCGGACTCGTCGGCGACCTCCTGCTCGAGGGTCGACGTCAGCTGGACGAGGTCGTCGGCGACGAGGCGCAGGCGCGCGTCGCGGGCGTCCGTCTGGATGACGGCCGCCCTGCGCGCGGTCTCGGCCTGGCGCCCGAGCGGACCGAGCTGCCGGCGGATCTCACCGGTGAGGTCCTGGACCCGGGTGAGGTTGGCCTCCATCGAGTCGAGCTTGCGGAGCGCGCGCTCCTTGCGCTTGCGGTGCTTGAGGACGCCCGCGGCCTCCTCGATGAACCCGCGGCGCTCCTCGGGGGTCGCGCGCAGCACGGTGTCGAGCTGGCCCTGGCCGACGATGACGTGCATCTCGCGGCCGATGCCGCTGTCGGAGAGCAGCTCCTGCACGTCGAGCAGGCGGCACGGGGTGCCGTTGATGGCGTACTCCGAGCCACCGTTGCGGAACATCGTGCGGGCGATCGTCACCTCGGTGTAGTCGATCGGGAGCGCGCCGTCGGTGTTGTCGATGGTGAGGGCCACCTCGGCGCGACCGAGCGGCGCCCGGCCGGACGTGCCGGCGAAGATGACGTCCTCCATCTTGCCGCCGCGCAGCGACTTGGCGCCCTGCTCTCCCATGACCCAGGCGAGCGCGTCGACGACGTTGCTCTTGCCGGAGCCGTTGGGGCCGACGATGCAGGTGATGCCGGGCTCGAGACGCAGGTGGGTCGCCGAGGCGAAGGACTTGAAGCCCTTCAGGGTGAGGCTCTTGACGTACACGACCCGAGAAATCCTTTGTCCAGCCAGCCAGCGATCCCGGTCAGCGTACTAGTCGTGGGGCCGTGCTCCGGGGAGGTGAGCGCCTGCGCGTGCTGGGACGGACGGCATACCGTGGTCGGGTGGATGCCGAGGAGCGCGCAGCGCACGACGAACACACGGTCACGACCCTCGAACGGCTGCTCGAGGTCTACCCCGCGGCGCCGGCGGCCAACAGCCTCGCCAAGGAGTCGGCGACCATCACGCCGAGCCAGGCGCGGATCATCGACGCGGCACCCTTCGTCGTCGTGGCCACGGTCGGCGACGGCGGCCTCGACCAGTCGCCGCGGGGCGACCGTCCCGGCTTCGTCGTCGTGCGCGACGAGCGCACGCTCGTCATCCCCGACCGCCGCGGCAACCACCGCCTCGACACCCTGCGCAACGTCCTCGCCGACCCGCGGGTGGGCCTGATCTTCCTCGTGCCGGGCCTCGGCGAGGAGCTTCGTGTGCGCGGCACCGCCGTCGTCTCGACGGACCCGGACGAGCTGGCCCGCCACGAGGTCAAGGGCGTGCTGCCGGCCTCGGTGCTCGTCGTGGCCGTCGAGCGCGTCTACTTCCAGTGCGCGCGTGCGATCAAGCGAAGCCGCCTGTGGGACAGCGCGTCACGGGTGGACCCGAAGACCCTGCCGACGGCGGGGGCGATGACGCGTGAGGCCGGCGGGTTCGCCTCCGACGACGAGGCCGCGGCCTATGACGCGGCCCTCGACAAGCGCCAGGACGCGACCCTCTACTGAGGGCACCGGCCCGGCGCGGCGCCCTCCGGCACGACGGCTACGAGTCGCCGTTGGCGATGCGCTCGTGGTGGTGGATGACCTCGGCGATGATGAAGCCCAGGAACGCCTCGGCGAACACCGGGTCGAGGCCGGCGCTGTCGGCGAGCGCCCGCAGCCGCGCGATCTGGCGCTCCTCGCGCTGCGGGTCTGCCGCGGGTAGGTGCTCCTCGGCCTTGAGCCGGCCGACCTGCTGGGTGCACTTGAAGCGCTCCGCGAGCAGGTGGACGAGCGCGGCGTCGATGTTGTCGATGCTGCTGCGCAGCCGAGCGAGCTCGGCGGGGACCTCGGGCACGTCGCTCACCCGGTCAGCCTAGGCGGGTCAGCGCTCGACGAACCCGGAGATTCCGTCCCTCGGAACGCCCTGCTGCACGACGACGCTCTCGACGTGTCCCGGGCGCCGGGTCGTCGACGGGGTCTCGCGCAGCAGCGCCTCGAGCGCGTCGACGGCCGCGCGTCGCCCCTGGGCGACGATCTCGACCCGACCGTCGGCGGTGTTGCGGGCGTGCCCTGCCAGACCGAGCTCGAGCGCGCGGGCGCGCGTCCACCAGCGGAAGCCGACGCCCTGCACCTCCCCGCGCACGAACAGCGTCACGCGGACCGGCGCGCCGGTCACCTCGGCCTCCTGCTCGACACCCACCCCGACACGGTATGCCGCGTGGCGCCGCAACGGGAGCCCCACGCGTACCTATGCTCACATCAGGCACGGCGGTGACTCCACTCACCGCGGCCCACGGAAGGAGCGACGTGACGACGTCGGCGATTTCACGGGCGGCTGACACGGGTCAGACCGCCGACACGGCCACGGGGGCCACCCCCCGATCGGGGCGTGCGCCGTCGGGACGCCCGGCTCGGATCGAGGGCCTGGACGGGCTGCGGGCCCTCGCCATCGTCGGGGTCCTCGTCTACCACCTCAACGCCTCGTGGCTGCCCGGCGGCTTCCTCGGCGTCGACGTCTTCTTCGTCGTCTCGGGCTTCCTCATCACGACGCTGCTCGTCCGCGAGCACCACCGCACCGGCCGGATCGCGCTCTCGCAGTTCTGGGTGCGGCGAGCGCGCCGGCTCGTGCCCGCCCTGGTCCTCTGCGTCGTGACGAGCGTGCTCATTGCACGGGCCGTCAGCCAGGACCTCCTCGTCGACATCGCCCGGCAGATCGTCGGGGCCCTGACCTTCTCGACGAACTGGACCGAGATCACGGCCGGCACGAGCTACTTCGACCAGACCGCGCCGCAGCTGTTCATGAACTTCTGGTCGCTCGCGGTCGAGGAGCAGTTCTACCTGCTCTGGCCGCTCGTGACCCTCGCCCTGCTCGCGGTGTCGAGCCGGGTTCGCGTCGGGGTGGCGGTGGCCGTCGGGGTGGGCTCGTCACTGCTCATGGCGCTGCTCTTCACGCCGGGCACCGACGCCACGCGCGTCTACTACGGCACCGACACCCACGTCGTGGGGCTGATGGCCGGCGCCGCCCTCGCCTTCGCCTGGGCCAGCCCGCAGCTCGCGCTGTGGGTGGCGCCATCGCGGTGGGGTCGCTTCGGGTCGTATGCCGTCCCGCTGGCCCTCGTGGTCCTGCTCGCCGAGATGGTCCTCCTCGACGAGCAGTCCACGGTGACCTTCCGCGGCGGGATCGTGCTCGCGTCGCTCGCGACGGCGGTCCTCGTCATGGGTGTCATCGAGCGACGCCCCGACCGGGTCACCGGCGTGCAGCGGGTCATGCGGCACCCGGTCGCGGGCTGGGTGGGCGCCCGGTCCTACTCCATCTACCTCTGGCACTGGCCCGTCATCCTGCTCGTGGCGCTCGACAACCCGTCTGCGCCCGGCACCACGTCGCACCTGCTGACGCGGCTGTGGTGCGTGCTCGTGACGTTCGCACTCGCCGACCTCACGTTCCGCTTCGTCGAGACGCCGTTCCGCACCCTCGGCTTCCGGGGCGTGGCGACGCGGCTGCGCGGGCACGTCTCGGGCCTGACCCGACGCACCAAGCAGGTCGTCGGCGCGGGCGTCGCCGCCCTGGCCGTCGTGACGGCGGTCATCGTGCTCACCGCCCCCGACCAGAGCGAGACCGCGCGCATGCTCGCCGCCAACGAGGCGGCCGCCGACGGCATGGCGAGCCACTCCCCCGCGACCACGGCGCCCGGTTCGGCGGTGTCGCATCCCGTCGCGACGACCGGTGCGAGCCCGTCCTCGTCGGGAGCGGCGTCCGCGGCCCAGGCTTCGTTCACGATGCCCTCCGGGCCCGAGATCGACGCGTACGGCGACTCGATCATGGTCGGCAGCCTCCAGGCGCTGCGCTACTACTTCCCGGGCATCCGCATCGACGCGAAGTCCAACCGTCGCTGGTCCGACGGTCTCGCCGAGGTCTCCGCGCGCGGTGACGGCAACCGGCGCGCGATCATCCTCGCCTTCGGCACCAACGCCGGCGTCGACGAGGACCGCGTCAAGCAGGTGCTCGACGTGCTCGGCCCGGGCCGCATGGTCGTGCTCGTCAACATCATGGGACCGTTCGCCCGCGTCGACACCGACAACGCGACGCTCGACCTCATCGCCCGCGGGCGGCCCAACGTCATCGTGGCCGACTGGGCCGACGCCATCCGGGCCCACCCCGAGCAGGTCCAGTCCGACCGCATCCACCCGACGATCAAGGGTGCGCACCTCTTCTCCAAGACGGTGCGCCAGGCCATGGCCGACCTGTCGCAGCGCAGCACCGGCAAGGCGGTCGTGCTCAAGGAGCTCCCGATCCCGTGAGCGTCGGGCCGGCGCGCGCACCCTCCCCGACGGCCGAGCTCCAGCCGGGAGCCCGCGCCGTCCGGACCATCGCCATCGTCTCCCCGGGAGCCATGGGGGCGGCCCTGGGGCGCGCGTGGGCGGCCGGCGGCACCCGGGTCGTCGCGACCGTGCGGGGACGCAGCGACCGCACGGCCGCCCTGGCCCGCGGGCTCGAGCTGCTGCCCGACCTCGAGGCCGTCGTGGCCGCTGTCGACCTCGTCGTCAGCATCTGCCCTCCCGGAGCTGCCGACGCAGTGCTCCGATCGGTCATCGACGCGGCCGGGGCGACCGGTTCGACACCGCTGATCCTCGACGCCAACGCCGTGTCGCCCGACCGGGTCTCCGGCCTCGCGGGCCGGGCGGCCGCCGAGGGCCTCGACCTCGTCGACGGGTCCGTCAGCGGCGGTCCGCCGGAGCCGGACGGCGACACGATGCTCTACCTCTCCGGCGCCCGCGCGGCCGAGGTGGCTCGGGTCCCGGCCGTCGGGCTGCGACGGCGCATCGTCGGCGACCGCGTCGGCCAGGCCTCGGCCGTGAAGATGTGCACGGCGTCCGTCTACAAGGGCACGACGGCCGTCTGGGCGCAGGCCCTCCAGACGGCCGAGGCGCTCGGGGTGCTCGCGCCGGTCCTCGACGACCTCGCCGAGGAGCTCCCCGCCCAGGTCGAGGGCGCCGCCCGACGGGTCGCCGTGGCTGCGGCCAAGAGCGGGCGCTTCGTCGACGAGATGGAGAGCATCGCGGCCACCCAGCGCTCGGCCGGCGTCTCGCCCGAGCTCTTCGAGGGGATGGCCGCGGTCTATCGCCGGCTGTCGTCCACGCCGCTGGCGGCCCTCAGCCCTGAGGAGGCACGCGGCCTCACCGACCTGCGCGAGGTCCTGTCCCGACTCACCTGACGCCTCGCGCCCCGGCTCGTCGTGCGTGAGATCGCGCAGGTCGGGTGGCTGACGTGCCCCAGCCGCGCGATCTCGCAGCCGATCTCTCGCCACGCCCCTCGGCTCGGCTCGGCCCAGCTCGGTCAGGCCGGCTCGACGGGGTCGCCGACCCGCAGCACGGCACCGTCGGCAAGGGGCAGCTCCGGCGTGAGTCGGATGCCGAACCACGTGGCACCGTCCCACTTCCGGTGTCGGGCGAGGGTGCGGATCGGCTCCTTGCCGGTGCGCAGGTCGCCGCGGTCGACCGTCGTCATGACGCAGCGGTCGCACACCATCGTCGCCCGGAACGGCACGTCCCCGACGCGGACCGTCGTCCAGGCGTCCTCGGCGAACGGGTCGCTCCCGGAGACGACGACGTTGGGCCGAAACCGGTCGTGCCCCAAGGGATCTCGCGGCCCCTCGCCACGCTCGGCCGCCGTCTCGAGCAGCCAGTCGTTGAGGCGCGCGAGGGACGACTCCGACGTGACGTGGAGGGGTGCGGCGTCGGAGAGCGAGTTGCGGTCGCCATCGGCGCCACCCATGTCCGGACGGATGGGCCGGTGCGTCTCGTCGTCCTGCCACACGAGCCGGAGCGGGCGTCCGACCCGGGCGGTCAGCCACGCATCGGCGTCGGCGCCGGCGGGGAGCGCGTGGTCCTGCCCGGAGAACGCGACGGGAACCGGCGCAGCTCCCCGTGGCGGGCCGAGCTCGAGCGCGTCCGCGCCGGGTGCGACGAGGCGCACTCCCCCGCCGTCGAGCGGCTCGGCCCTCAGGCCGAGGAGCACGTGCTCCTCGCGCGCCGTGACCTTGGTGCCCTCCGGATCGACGACCGCCCAGCGCCGGTCGCCGTGCAGCCCGCGGGCCTCGACGACCGCCTCGTCGACCGGGACCCCGGCGAGCGACTTGACGGGGTAGACGGTCAGCGCCGTGACGAGCAGGCCGTCAGGCCGCGCCGCGGTCACTCCGCGAGCCACGCGGCATACGCGTCGAACGTGTAGGGACGGCCGAGGAAGTCCTCGACGAGGTCGGCCGCGTCGCGTCGCCCGCCCTGCGCGAGGACCTTGTCCCGGTAGGCGCCGGCGACCTCGGGGTCGAAGAGGTCGCCCTTGTCGAAGGCCGAGAACATGTCCTTGGCGATCACGAGCGACCACATGTACGTGTAGTACGCCGAGCTGTAGCCGTCGAGGTGACCGAAGTGGCACTGCATGTGCGTGCCGTCGAGGTACGGGAACACCGAGTAGCGCTCCATGAGCTCGCGCAGGCGGGCCGTGAGGTCGTCGGTCTCGTTGACGTGGAAGTCGTAGGAGAGCGCGGCGTAGAACATCTGCGTCCGGGCGTCGTAGCCCTTGCCGAAGTCGTCGGCCCGGCGCATCGCCTCGACGAGGTCGGCGGGGATGGTCTCGCCGTCGGCGTTTCGGGCGAAGGTGGCGAGCACGTCGGCGTCCCAAGCCCATTCCTCGAGCATCTGGCTCGGGGCCTCGACGAAGTCCCACTCGGTCGCGACGCCCGAGAAGCGCACCCACTCGGTGCGGCCGGCGAGCACGTGGTGCACGAGGTGGCCGAACTCGTGGAAGAGGGTGACGACCTCGTCGTGCTCCATGAGGCCGCGGTTGAAGTTGCAGACGAGCACGCCCTCGGCGAGCTGTGTGCCGTCGACACCGCGCGCGAGGTCGAACTGGGCCGCGTGCTTGTACTTCCCGTCGCGCGGGTGCAGGTCGAGGTGGATGCGGCCGATGCGCTCGCCGTGGAAGGAGACGTCGTAGGTCGCGACCTCCTCGTGCCACGTGCGGGCGTCCTCGCGCGGCACCGGCGACCACTCGAGCCCGAAGAGCCGGCCCGTCACGTCGAGCAGCCCCTGGCGCACCGACTCGAACGGGAAGTACGTGCGCACGCGCTGCGCGTCGACGGCGAGGTCCTCCTTGCGGACGAGCTCGGCGTAGTAGGAGACGTCGGCCCCGTCGATGTCGGTGGCGTCGGGACGGTCCTGGCGCAGCCGCTCGAGCAGCACCGCCTTGTCGCGCTCGGCGCTCGTGGCCGACAGCTCGGTGATGCGGTCGACGAACTCGCCGATGGCGTCCCCGCTGCCGATCATCTTGACCTCGGCGTCGTAGTCGGCCCAGGAGGCGTAGCCGAGGAGAGAGGCGTGCTCCCGCCGGACCGAGAAGATCTCCTGCAGGACGCGGTCGTTGGCCGGCCACGCGATGGTGAGGAACTCGGTGACGAGGTCACGGCGGGCCTGCGCGTCGTGCGCGAAGGTCCGGAAGGGCACGACGTCGGGGTAGTCCGTCGTCACGGTGACGAGGCCGTCGTCGTCGACCGGGTGCGCCTCGACCCAGTCCTGCGGCAGCCCCGCGAGCCGGTCGGGCGTCACCCGGATGCTGCGGACGTTCTCGCGGATGTTCTTGCTGAACTCTTGGCTGAGCAGGATCGCGCGCTCGCTCAGCGCACGGAGGCGGTCGCGGGTCTCCTCGTCGCGGTCGACGCCCGAGCGACGGAAGTCGCGCAACGTCCTCTCGAGCACCCTCGTCGCGTCGGCGTCGAGGGTGCTCGCGTCGAGCCCGGCGAGGACGGCATACAGCTCGGTGTCGAGACCGAGGTCCGTGTCGAGCTTCTGCACCTGCTGGGCCACCGACTCGGCGCGCTCGCGCACGGCCGCGTCCGGGTGCACCTCGGAGAAGAGCGACCCGACGGACGCGGCGTTGGACAGCGCCGTCTGTGCGTCGTTCCAGACCCGGAGCACCTCGAGCGGCTGCTTCGGCGGGTCGCTGCGCAGGCCCTCGACGAGGGACCGCGCCAGCGCGAGCTGCTGCTCGCCGCGGGCGCCGACCCAGTCGAGCCAGTCGCTGTCGAGGGGCAGGGGCAGGTGCGTGGGCTCCGTGGTCACAGACGGCACTGTATGCCGCCACCCGCCCCTCGCGTCGACCACTATTCCCAGAGCTGCAGCGAGCGGGTCATGATGCCGGCCAGGTCGTCGGGTCCGACCTCGCGGGGACTCGTCGCGAGCAGCCGCTGCTGCTTGAGCGAGCCCTCCACCAAGGCGTCGACGTCGCGCTCGTCGTAGCCGACGGCCCGGAGGCCGTTCGGCATGTCGATGTCGCGCATGAGGTCGACGAGGACGCCGGGAAGCACGTCACGTGGCTCGGACTCCCAGCGGCTGCCGTGCGCCGGGTCGAGGAGCCGGGCCGCGGCGAGGTGCCGCTCGGGGTCGGACCCGAAGGTCCACCGGAACGCCTCGGGCGCCGTCAGCGCGACCGCCATGCCGTGCGGCACCATCGGCTCGTCGCTCGGGTAGCCGTGCGGGTGGAAGTCGCGCACCCGGCCGGCGATGGGGTACGCGTTGGCGTGCGGCACGTGGACGCCCGCGTTGCCGAACCCGAGGCCGGCGAACGTCGCCGCGAGCGCCATCTCGCCGCGGGCGGCCTCGTCGGAGCCGTCGCGAACCGCCGTCCGGAACGCCTTGGCCAGCAAGGACATCGACCGCTCCGACCACATGTCGGCGATCGGGTTGCTGCCGCAGTAGGGCACGCGCTCGCCGGGCTGCTTGCGCTCGTAGCTCGTGAACGGCCGGGCCGTCCAGCTCTCGAGGGCGTGGCAGAGGATGTCCATGCCGGCGCTCGCCGTCACCCCCGCGGGCTGGGTGGCCGTGAGTCGAGGGTCGACGACGGCGAGGCTCGGCCGGAGCCGCACGTGGGAGATGCCCGTCTTGACCTTGAGCGAGAGCACGTCGAGGACGCAGATCGTCGTGCTCTCGGCTCCGGTCCCGGTCGTCGTGGGCACCGCGACGAGGGGCGCGAGCGGGCGGGTCGGTGCGCGACCGGCACCGACCGGCGCGTTGACGTAGTCCATGAGCTCCCCGCCGTCGCTGAGGAGCAGGTCCACCGCCTTCGCGGTGTCGATGGCCGAGCCACCGCCGACGGCGACGTAGCCGTCGAACGGTCCGTCCGCTCGGGCCCGATCGACCGCGGCGAGGAGGCTCGCATCGGTCGGCTCGACGTGCGCCGAGTCGTGGACGACGACCTCGACCCCGAACCCGCGGATGCCGTCGGCGACGCGGTCCGGCCAGCCGGTCGCGAGCACGCCGGCATCGGTGACGACGAGCACCCGCGACGCACCGAGCACCAGGAGGTCGTGCCCGATCTCGTCGGCCGCGCCCGCGCCGAACTTCAGCTGCGGAGCGCCGTAGGTGAAGACGGACTCGGGGTTCGCGGGAGACCACGTCATGGGCCCACCCTAGGGTGGACGCATGGCCACCGCCGCGACCGTCAGCACCCTCGTCGTCGGCGCCGGGCAGGCCGGCATCTCGCTCGTCACGGCCCTGCGCGAGCTCGGTGACACAGGGCCCGTCGTGCTCGTCGGCGCCGAGCCCGAGCCGCCCTACGAGCGCCCACCCCTGTCGAAGAGCTACCTGCGCGGCGAGCACGACCGCGGCTCCCTCGTCTTCCACGACGCCGCCTGGTTCGCCGACCTCGGGGTCGAGCTCGTCACCGGTGAGCCCGTCGTGACGATCGGCCGGGACGCCTCCGGAGGGAGCGCCACGACGGCCTCGGGCCGGACCCTCACCTTCGAGCGCCTCGCCCTGACGACGGGTGCGGTCAACCGCGGCCTGGGGGTCGAGGGCGCCGACCTCGACGGGGTCCACTCGGTGCGCACCCTCGCCGACGCCGACCGGCTGGCGCCTCGGCTCCACGCGGCTCGAGAGGTCGTCGTCGTCGGCGGTGGTTTCATCGGGCTCGAGATCGCCGCCGGAGCTCGGGCACTCGGGTCCGCTGTCACCGTCGTCGAGGCCACGGACCGGCTCCTCGGCCGCGCCGTCACCCCGATGCTGTCGGAGGCCGTGCGACGCGCGCACGAGCGCCGCGGCACGCGGATCCTCCTGCGCTCCGACGCCGTCCGCGTGACGGGCGAGGGCGGACGTGCCACGGGTGTCGAGCTCGGCGACGGCACCGTGGTACCCGCCGACCTGCTGGTCGTCGGGATCGGGGCCGTCCCCAGCACCGCCCTCGCCGCGCAGCTCGGCCTGCTCGTGGAACCTCGGGGCATCGTCGTCGACGAGTACGCCCTCACCTCCGACGGGGTCACCGTCGCGGCCGGCGACTGCGCCGTCGGACCCAACCCGTTCGACCGCGGCGAGCCGGGCGCGATGCGGCTGGAGAGCGTGCCGCACGCGACCGACCAGGCGCGGGCGGCAGCGGCGACCCTCGTCGGCCACCCGACGGCATACGACCGCGTGCCGTGGTTCTGGAGCGACCAGGGCGACCTGCGGCTCCAGATGGCGGGGCTCCCGCACGGCGCCGACCGGACCATCGTGCGGGGCGACGTCGCAGCCGAACGCTTCTCGCTGCTCAGCTACCGCGACGGGCTGCTCATCGCCGTCGAGTCGGTCGGCGTCCCGACCGACTACCTCGCCGTGAAACGAGCGCTCGAGAAGGGTATGACGATCGAAGCCGACAGCGCGGCGGACACCTCCGTCCCGCTCAAACGGCTCATCACGAGGGCACGCGGCACTCGCACATCCTGACTCGCCCGGCTTGAGAGGCTGCGCTAGCGTCGGTCGTCGCTCAACGAAGGGACTGAACGCATGCACGCACTGGCGGGTCTGCCCACGGCGGACGCCCTCATCAGCGCCAAACCGGTCGACTACGTCATCATCGCCCTGTACTTCGTCTTCGTCCTCGGCATCGGGGTCATGGCGAGGCGCGCGGTGTCCGACTCCATCGACTTCTTCCTCTCCGGCCGGTCGCTGCCGGCCTGGGTCACCGGCCTCGCCTTCATCTCGGCGAACCTCGGTGCCGTCGAGATCATGGGCATGTCGGCCAACGGTGCCGAGCTCGGCATCTCGACCGTGCACTACTTCTGGGTCGGGGCCATCCCCGCCATGCTCTTCCTCGGCGTCGTGATGATGCCCTTCTACTACGGCTCCAAGGTGCGCTCGGTCCCCGAGTTCATGTTCCGCCGCTTCGGCACCGGTGCCCACCTCGTCAACTCGATCAGCTTCGCCGTCGCGCAGCTGCTCATCGCCGGCGTCAACCTCTACCTGCTCGGCTCGATCGTGCACGCGCTGCTCGGCTGGCCGCTCTGGGTGGCGCTGCTCGTCGCCGCCGCGATCGTCCTGTCGTACATCACGCTCGGTGGCCTGTCGGCCGCGATCTACAACGAGGTGCTCCAGTTCTTCGTCATCGTGGCCGCCCTGCTGCCGCTGACCCTGATCGGCCTGCACCGCGTCGGCGGCTACCAGGGCCTCAAGGACAAGGTCACGGAGTTCGCCACGTCGGCTCCGGCGTCGGCGGGCGTCCCGTCGGCCGAGCAGCAGCTCCACTCGTGGCCGGGCCAGGCGCTCTCGGGCTTCGACTCGCCGTTCTGGTCGGTCGTCGGCATCGTCTTCGGCCTGGGCTTCGTCCTGTCCTTCGGCTACTGGACGACGAACTTCGTCGAGGTGCAGCGGGCCATGGCCTCCAACTCGATGTCGGCGGCTCGCAAGACACCCATCATCGGGTCGTTCGCCAAGATGTTCGTGCCCTTCCTCGTCATCATCCCCGGCATGGTCGCCGCCGTGCTCGTCAAGGAGATCGGCGAGCTCAAGGCGGGCGGCACCCCGCCGGGCGGCGCATCGGGCGAGGGCGTGAAGTACAACGACTCACTCCTCCTGCTCATGCGCGACATCCTGCCCAACGGGCTGCTCGGCGTCGCGATAGCCGGACTGCTCGCCGCCTTCATGGCCGGCATGGCGGCCAACATCTCGGCGTTCAACACCGTCTTCAGCTACGACCTGTGGCAGCGCTACATCCGCAAGGACCACAGCGACGACTACTACCTGCGCATCGGCCGTCTGGCCACCGTGGGAGCGACGGTCATCGCGATCTTCACGGCCACCATCGCCAGCTCCTTCAGCAACGTCATGGACTACCTCCAGTCGCTGTTCGGGTTCTTCAACGCACCACTGTTCGCGACCTTCATCCTCGGCATGTTCTGGAAGCGCATGACGGCAACCGCCGGGTGGGTCGGCCTGACGGCCGGCACGCTCTCGGCCGTGCTCGTCGCGTTCCTCAGCGAGGACGGCTTCGGGTCGGCGAGCCTCGGGGTCATCCCCCTGAGCGGCCAGGGCGCCGCGTTCGTCGCGGCGTCCGCGGCGTTCGTCGTCGACATCGTGCTCAGCGTCGGCGTGTCGCTCGTGACCGAGCCCAAGCCGTCTTCCGAGCTGCGCGGTCTCGTCTACTCCGAGACGCCGAGAGAGGAGCTCGTCGACCCCCAGGAGCGCACGATGCCGTGGTTCCGCCGCACCCTTCCCCTGGCCGGCATCTCCCTCGGCCTCGTCATCATCCTCAACTTCTTGTTCTGACAGGAGTCTCGACATGAGTGACCAACACCGGCTCGACGCACCTGACCCGGACGGGAAGCGGGGCGAGAAGCACACCGCGGGCGCCTTCGACATCCGCAACTTCATCGGCGCCCTGCTGGGCCTCTACGGCCTGATCCTCCTCGTCATGGGGATCTTCGGGGACCAGGCGCTGCAGAAGACCGGCGGCGTCAACGCCAACCTGTGGGCCGGCATCGTGCTGCTCCTCATGAGCGCGTTCTTCTTCGTCTGGGCGCGGATCAAGCCGATCGTCGTGCCCGAGCACGTCGAGCCCGTCGACGACGACCCGGTGCGTCCCGCGCCGAAGCGTCGCCCGACCGGGAGCTGAACGAACGGCACGGTTCGCCGACGGACCGACCTGACGAGAACGCCGCGGCCCGTCCACCGTCCCCGACGGTCAGGACGGGCCCCGGCGTCTCGGGCGAGGCTGACAGACGGGGCACGAGAAGGACGAGCGGTTCATGAACTGCTCGCGCCGCATGATCGTGCCGCAGCGGTCGCAGGGCGTGCCCGCGCGGCCGTACGCATGGAGCGACCGGTCGAAGTAGCCGCTCGCCCCGTTGACGTTGACGTAGAGCGAGTCGAAGCTCGTGCCGCCCTGACCGAGCGCCTCCGCCATGACCTCGCGTGCTCGGTCGAGGACGGCGGAGAGCGTCGGCTTGGTCAGCGACGAGCACAGCCGCTCGCCGTGCACCTTGGCGCGCCAGAGCGCCTCGTCGGCGTAGATGTTGCCGATGCCGGACACGAGCGACTGGTCGAGCAGGGCCCGCTTGACCGCACTGTCGCGCTGCTTCATCCGCCGCACGACGGCCGCCTGGTCGTAGACCGGCTCGAAGGGGTCGGGAGCGATGTGGGCGACGGACTCGGGGATGCCGTCGGGACGCAGCGGCGACAGGGCGAGGCCGCCGAAGGTGCGTTGGTCGACGAAGCGCAGCTGCGGCCCGCCGTCGGCGAAGTCGAAGCGGGCGTGGCAGTGCTTCTCGAGCGGAGCGTCAGCGGGCTCGACGAGCATCTGCCCGCTCATCCCGAGGTGCACGATGAGCGCGTCCTCGCCGTCGAGGGCGAGCCAGAGGTACTTGCCGCGACGCGAGGCCGCGGTGACGGTCACGTCGTGCAGTCGCGCCGCGAGGTCCTCCGGCCCAGCGTCGTGACGACGCGCGACGCGGACGCCCGTGACCCGGGCACGCGTGACGTGGCGACCCACGACGTGGTCGGCGAGGCCGCGGCGGACGACCTCGACCTCGGGCAGCTCCGGCACGCGCGGCTCAGGCCTGCGTCTGGCCCGTGGCCGCCGACGACACGGAGGCGCTGCGACGACCGTCGAGCGCGTGCCAGGCCTCCTTGGCGGCCTTCTGCTCGGCCTCCTTCTTCGAGCGGCCGCGACCTTCGCCGAGGACCTCCTCGCCGACGACGACGCGGGCGTGGAACTCCTTCTCGTGGTCGGGCCCCTGCTCGCTGACGCGGTACTCGGGCGAGCCGAGGGCCGAGCCGGCCGCCATCTCCTGCAGGCTCGTCTTCCAGTCGAGACCGGCGCCGAGCGTGGCGGCCTCCTCGATCAGGGGATCGAAGTGGTGGTGCACGAAGCGCGCGGCGAAGTCGATGTCGGTCGACAGGAACACGGTGCCGATGAGGGCCTCGAGCGTGTCGGCCAGGATCGAGGCCTTGTCGCGGCCACCGGTGGCCTCCTCACCCTTGCCGAGCATGACGTACTGCCCGAGGTCGAAGACCCGGGCGACGTCGGCAAGCGCCCGCATGTTGACGACGGCGGCGCGCAGCTTGGCGAGCTGCCCCTCCGCGAGGTCGGGGTGCTCACGATAGAGCGACTCGGTGACGACGAGGCCCAGCACGGAGTCCCCGAGGAACTCGAGGCGCTCGTTGTTGGGCAGGCCACCGTTCTCGTAGGCGTACGACCGGTGCGTCAGGGCACGCAGGAGCAGCGGCTCGTCGATGTCCTGGCCGACCACCTCACGGAGGTGGGCGATCAGAGCATCGACGGGCCGCTGCGGCACCGCCGGAACACCCCCAGCACCAAGGCTGCTCACGGGGCTGCTCACGGGGTGATCAGGCCTGGTGCTCGGTGCGCTCGGCAGCGGCGTAGTGACGGCCCTTGTACGTGCCACACGAGGGGCACGCGATGTGCGGCTGGGTCGCCGCACCGCACTGGGGGCACGTGGTGAGCGTCGTCGGCGTTGCCTTCCAGTTCGCGCGACGCGAACGGGTGTTGGAGCGCGACATCTTCCGCTTCGGGACAGCCACGTCAGTTCCTCTTCTCTTGCGGGTCGTTCCCCAGCAGTCCGCTGAGGGACGACCACCTCGGGTCGATCACTTCATGATGATGGTCCGGGTCCTCCGCGAGGTGCATCCCACACTCGGAACACAACCCCGGGCAGTCAGGCCGACACACCGGTTGGAACGGCAGCGTCGGCACGACAGCGTCCCGGAGCACGGGCTCGAGGTCGATGAGGTCACCGACCAGCTCGTGCACCTCGTCCTCGTCCGAGTCGGCTCCCACCTCGTGGTGGTGCGCCGCCCGGTCGGCGTAGGCGAACAGCTCCTGGAAGGTCCCCTCGACATCGAGCTCGAGAGGATCCAGGCACCGCACGCAGGCGCCGGTCGCCGTGCCACTGGCCGAACCCGTGACGAGGACACCTTCGACGACGGACTCGAGGCGCACCTCGACCTGGACCGGTTGACCGGTCTGGATCGAGATGACGTCGGTTCCGAGGTCGTCGGGCAACGTCACCGTGCGCGAGATCTCGTGCATCGTGCCCGGTCGCCGAACAAGCTCTCTGGTGTCGAGCACCAGAGGAGAACGGGGATCGGGACGGTCCATGACTCCTGCGCACAGTTGAGGATTCGGCCCGCGCCAAGACGGACGTGGACCGACCTCCAAGGCTACTAGAGGCGCGCCGTGCGCCCAAATCAGCCCGAACGCTCCCCCAGCCGCTCGATCAGCGCCGCCAGGACCGGGTCCGGCACGAGGCCGCTGACGTCGCCGCCGTAGCGCGCGACCTCCTTGATGAGCGAGCTCGAGACGTGCTGGAGCGTGGGGTCGGCAGCGATGAAGAGCGTCTCGACGCCGGTGAGGTGGTGGTTCATGTGCGCCATGGGCAGCTCGTAGGCGAAGTCCGTGCCGCCCCGCAGCCCCTTGACCATCGTCGCCGCTCCGACCTCGCGACACACGTCGACGACCAGGGTGCCGGCCCAGGCGCCGATCCGGACGTTGGGCAGGTGGCCGACGGACTGCTCGATGAGGGCGGTGCGCTCCTCGATGTCGAACGTGCCGTGCTTGCTCGGGTTGTGCAGGATCGCGACGACGACCTCGTCGAACAACCTGCTGGCCCGGGTCACCACGTCGACGTGACCGTTGGTGATCGGGTCGTAGGAGCCGGGGCAGACACAGCGGCGCGCTTCGCTCGTCACGCGGCCCAACCTACCTTCCGGGTCCCCGACGTCGCGTGAACCTCGCTCCACGGGGTCACGCGACGACGTCGCTCGGCGGCGGCTCGGCGAACCACATCGCGGTCTCGCCGTAGCGCTTCTCGCCGGAGAGCTCGAGCCCCTCGGGCCACGTCGGTTGCGGTGAGCGGCTCGAGCGCTCGACGACGACGAACGCGTCACGCGCGAGCCACTGGTACCCGACGAGCGCGGCGAGCACGGCCGCCAGGGCGTCCTCGGGCACGTCGTAGGGCGGGTCGATGAGCACGAGGTCCATCCGTACGCCGGCGGGTGGGCCGGCGGCGAGGGCGCGCTCGACGGTGTCGGCGACGACGCGGACGGCCGGGTGCCCGATGACGCCGACGTTGGCGCGGATGACCTTCGCGGCAGCCTGGCGCGACTCGACGAGCAGGACCTGCGCGGCGCCGCGGCTCGCGGCCTCGAGGCCGAGCGCACCGGACCCGGCGTAGAGGTCGAGCACGCACGCGCCCTCGAGCAGCCCCCGGTGCTCCAGCCGACTGAAGAGCGCCTCGCGGACCCGGTCAGACGTGGGTCGGGTCGAGGACCCGGGCGGCGTCTGGAGGCGACGACCGCCTGCCGTGCCGCTGATGATCCGTGTCATGTCAGCCCCGCTCGAGCCATACGGCCTGCTCCTCGTCGAGCCGCATCGCGACCGCGGCGGCGAGCGCCGGGTGCTCGCGCAGCCCGGGGTCGGCGTCGACGAGCGCGAAGGCGTCCTCGCGGGCGTCGGCGATGATCTGTTCGTCCTCGAGCCTGCCGAGGCGCAGGTGACGCACGGAGTTGCCCCGGCCGCTCTGGCGCGCCCCGAGCACGTCGCCCTCGCGGCGCAGGAGCAGGTCGGCGCGGGCCAGCTCGAAGCCGTCGGTCGTCGCGGCGACCTGGTCGAGGCGCTCGGCGGCACGCTCCCCCGCACCCTGGGTCATGAGCAGGCAGAGCCCGGGCACCGCACCACGGCCGACACGACCCCGCAGCTGGTGCAGCTGGGAGATGCCGAACCGGTCGGCGTCGACGACGACCATGACCGAAGCGTTCGGCACGTCGACGCCGACCTCGATGACCGTCGTGGCGACGAGGACGTCGATCTCGCCGTCCCCGAAGGCACGCATCGTGGCGTCCTTGGCGTCGGGGTCGAGCCGGCCGTGGAGCACGCCGATACGCGTGCCGTCGAGGGCCGGGTTGGCGCGCAGCGTGCTGAGCATCGCGTAGACGCCGGTCAGCTCCCGCTCGGGGGCGTCGCCCTCGACCTCGCCCTCGTCCCCCTCCCAGTGGGTCTCCCAGCCGGCGTCCTCGTCGGACGTGTCGCGGGAGGTGGCGCCGCTGCCCGGGGCGGCAGCGGCCTCGTCGTCGACGTCACCGATGCGCGGGCAGACGACGTAGGCCTGGTGGCCCTTGGCGACCTCCTCGGCGACGCGCTGCCACGTGCGGTCGACCCAGCCGGGCCGGTCTGCGTCGACGACGTGCGTCGTGATGGGCGAACGACCGCGCGGCAGCTCACGCAGCGTCGAGGTCTCCATGTCGCCGAAGACCGTCATCGCGACGGTGCGCGGGATCGGGGTGGCCGTCATGACGAGCACGTGAGGTGGCCGGATGCCCTTCTCGCGCAAGGCGTCCCGCTGCTCGACGCCGAAGCGGTGCTGCTCGTCGACGACGACGAGGGCGAGGTCCGCGAACTGGACGTGCTTCTGGATGAGCGCGTGGGTGCCGACGACGATGCCGGCCTCGCCGGAGGCCGCGTCGAGCAGGGAGCGACGGCGGGTCGCGGTGTTCTGGCTCCCGGTGAGCAGCGCCACGGTGGTCCCGAACTCCGAACCGCCGAGCATGCCGCCCTGCGCGAGGTCGCCGAGCATCGCGGTGATCGAGCGGTGGTGCTGAGCCGCCAGGACCTCGGTGGGGGCGAGCAGGGCGGCCTGGCCGCCAGCGTCGATGGCGGCGAGCATGGCCCGCAGCGCAACCACCGTCTTGCCCGAGCCGACCTCGCCCTGGAGGAGCCGGTGCATCGGCCGGTCGGACGCGAGCTCGGTCGTGAGCACCTCGCCGATCTCGCGCTGCCCCGCCGTGAGCTCGAAGGGCAGCCGGGCGTCGAAGGCGGCCAGCAGGCCGCCGGGACGCGGAGGCCGCGGCGTCGCGAGCTCGGACTCGGCGGCCTTGCGGCGCTGGGCGAGGATCGCCTGGAGGACGAACGCCTCGTCGTACTTGAGCCGGTCGAGCCCACGGGACGGCTGGTCGTCGAGCGAGGGTCGGTGGACGAGCTCCAGCGCGACGGCGCGGTCGACGAGACCCCGCGCGGCGCGTACGCCGTCGGGAACCGGCTCGCGGACGCGGTCGACGGAGTCGAGCGCCTGGTGGACGAGCCGGCGCAGCTTGAGGGAGTTGAGCTTGCCCGTCGTCGAGTAGACCGGCACGCGGTGGGTGCGGTACCACTCGACGGTCGCCTCACCCTGCTCGTCGTCGTCGAAGAGCTCGTACTCCGGGTGGGTGAGCTGGAGCCGCCGGCCGTAGGCGCCGATCTGCCCGACGAAGAGCCCGCGCACGCCGGGCAGCAGCTTCTTCTCGTGGCCAAAGGCGCTGAAAAAGGTCACGTCGAGCTCGTTGCCGTGGTCGTCGCCGATGACGACGGTGAGCATCTTGCCTCGACGGTTGCGCATGGCCCGCGAGGTCGCCGTGCGGACCTCGGCCACCACGAGGACCTCCTCGCCGACGTGGAGCGAGGACAGGTCGGTGAGCTGGCCGGGGCGCACGTAGCGCCGGGGCACGAACTCGAACAGGTCGCCGACACTCTGCAGGCCCTTGGTGCGGGCCAGCTGGGCGGCGTCGGGCTTGGTGAGCAGCTTGGTGAGCGGCGAGTCCTCGGTGAGCACCGGCACCTCACTCCACCCCCAGCAGCACGGGGTAGACCGCCTGCCCACCGTCGAGGAGCGAGACCTCGATGCCGTGGTGGGCGACGCGGGCCTCGGCGGTCACGGCCTCGAGCAGGCCGTCGGGCGCGTCGACACCCGCCACGACCGTCAGGAGCTCACCGCCGCTCGCGAGCAGCCGCTGCACGACCTGCCGGGAGACGTCGAGCTGGTCGGAGCCGACGATGACGACGTCACCGTCGACGACGCCGAGCACGTCACCCGCCTCGCACGGACCGCCGCTCGTGAGCGCCGCCCGGTTGGCCACGGTGACCGCGCCGTGTCGGGTCGCCGACGCAGCCGCCTGCATGGCGAGCACGTTGGCGGACGCCGCGGCGGTCGGCTCGAAGACGGCGAGGGCGGCGATGCCCTGCACGGCCGTGCGGACGTGGACGAGGTGCGCCTCGATGCCGTCATCGGCCACCGCACGCACGGCGGCGGCAGCGGCCAGGAGCGTGTCGCCGTCGTTGGGCAGGACGACGACGCCCGAGGCCCCGCGTGCGTGCTGCTGGCGGATGGCGTCGATGAGACCCCCGGTCGAGGCGCGCCGACCGGGTCCGGAGCGGACCACGACCGCGCCGGCGTCCTCGAAGAGCCCCTCGAGACCGACGCCGGCGGCGCACGCGACGATCGCGGCACCACGGACCGCCGAGGTGCCGGCATTGTCGACCCGCGGACCTCGAGTGCCGTGGCCGTGCTCGTCGGTGAGGCGCGTGATGCGCACCCGGTGCGGGCGGCCGGCCTCGATGCCGGCCTCGACGGCGGCGCCTGCGTCGTCGACGTGGGCGTGGACGTTCCACTCCCCGTCGCCGCCGACGACGAGCACCGAGTCGCCGAGCTCGACGAGGCGGGCGCGCAGGGCGTCCACCGCCGTGTCGTCGGAGTCGCGCAGGAGGTACATCACCTCGAACTCCGGGATGCCGGGGGCCTCGGCGCCGTCGGCCGGTCGAGCCGCGCTGAGCGCCGCGCTCCGGGGGTCGGGCCGGCGCCGGGCCCGTCGGTCGGAGGCGTCGGACCCGGAGCGAGCGCGCTGGCCGGCGCAGACCCGCTCGAGGCACTCGAGGAGCACGACGAGCCCGGCTCCCCCGGCGTCCACGACGCCGGCGCGGGCCAGCACCTCGAGCTGCTCGGGCGTGTGCTCGAGGGCCTCCCGGGAGGCGTCGAGAGCTGCGAGCGCGACGGCGTGGACGCCGACGGGTCCATCGCCTGTTGCGGGGGCACCCGGGTCGGGGTCGCCGGCGCCGTCGGTGACGGCATACGACCCCGGGGCGGTGGACCCGGCGGCCCGGGCGGCGGCCTCGGCCATGGCGCGGGCCACCGTGAGGATGGTCCCCTCCTTGGGGTCCGTCACGGCCTGGCGGGCGCGCTGCTCTGCGTGCTGCAGACCCTCGGCGAGGACGCGGCCGTCGATCTCGGCTGCCCCGGCGCAGCCCTCGGCGAGTCCGCGGGCCAGCTGGCTGAGGATGACGCCGGAGTTGCCCCGGGCGGTCCACAGCAGGTGGCGGGCGAAGACGGCGAGCAGCGCGTCGGCCGTCGTGACGTCCGCGGTGGCCAGGGTGCGCTCGACCGCGCCGTCGAAGGTGAGGTAGAGGTTCGTGCCCGTGTCGCCGTCGGGGACGGGGAAGACGTTGAGGGCGTCGATCTCGGCGCGGCGGGCCGCGAAGAGCGACCGTGTCAGCACGGCCCACCGGCGGACCGCGACGAGGTCGAGCAGGCTGAGCGGCCCGTCGGGCGGCGGCGCTGCGCCGGGCATCGGACCTCCTGCTCGTCGTGCGTGTCCATCGGCCTGGGGATCGGCTCGCCGATGCTCGGCAGGCTAGCGCCTCGTCCGGACGGTCGCATGCACCAGTCCGGTGCCGCACCGGCGTCGTGGGCGCGCCCAGGACGGTAGGGACCGCCGAGGACGACGGGCCACTAGCGTGGGCGCGGTGTCGAGCGCCGCCCCCACCCACCGGAAGTCGTGGCCCGCAGCCCCCGCCGGCTTCTTCGAGGTCGAGGCGGCCGGCCTGCGCTGGCTCGGGGAGGCGCAGGAGCGCGGCGGCGCCCGCGTCGTCGAAGTCCGCGGCGTCGGTGCCGGGCACATCGACCTCGCACGGCTGCACCCCTCTCCTCCGACGGAGGAGGCGGCCGAGGCCCTCGGGCGGGGTCTTGCCGTGACCCATGCTGCGGGTGCGCCGGCCTTCGGGTCTCCCCCGGCGGGCTGGACCGGTGCCGCCTGGATCGGGCGCCAGACGCAGAGCAACGACCCGACGCCGACGTGGGGCCTGTTCTACGCCGAGCAGCGGGTGCGCCCTTTCGTGCGCCGGGCCCTCGACCGCGGTCACCTCGACGCCGCCGGGGCCCGCACCGTCGACCGCGTCTGCGACCGGCTGGCGTCCGGCGACCTCGACGACGACCGACCCCCGGCGCGCATCCACGGCGACCTGTGGGCAGGCAACGTCGTGTTCACGGCCGACGGCGCCGTCCTCATCGACCCGGCCGCGCACGGCGGCCACGGCCTCACCGACCTCGCGATGCTGGCCCTCTTCGGCTGCCCGGGCCTGGGTCGCGTCCTCGCCGCCTACGAGGAGGCCGCCGGACTCCGCCCGGGGTGGCGCGAGCTCGTGGGCCTGCACCAGCTGCACCCGCTCGCCGTGCACGCGGCGTCGCACGGACCTGCGTATGCCGCCCAGCTCGTCGAGACGGCCCGGACCTTCGTGTGAGGCGGGGTCAGTGGGGTGCTCACGCCGTTTTGTCGTCCGACCATCTCGTCGGCTACGCTTTACCGGTTCCCCCCGTGACTGCGGGGTGACGCGCGCCCTCGTGCGTCTGCCCCGATCCAGTGGTGGAGCTCAGCACTTCGTCAACATCGAATTTCAGGAGATACCCGTGGCTGCCAACTGCGACGTCTGCGGCAAGGGACCGAGCTTCGGTCACAACATCTCGCACTCGCACCGCCGCACCAAGCGCCGCTGGAACCCCAACATCCAGCGCGTTCGGACGCTGGTGGACGGTGTGACGCCGAAGCGACTCAACGTCTGCACCTCCTGCCTCAAGGCGGGCAAGGTCGTTCGCTGAACGTCCCTCACCACAACGCTGAAGGCCGGTCCCCCGAGGGGGCCGGCCTTCGTCGTGCCCGCCGGGTGCGGGTCGAGGTGACCGCCGCGTCCGGACGCGACGGCATACCTCGTCGTGCGGGTGATCGCGCACCCGCTGTCGCCCGGGCGCACGGGCTGCGCGATCTCGCGCCCCACCTCGAGCCGCGCGCCTGCCGCTCCGGTCAGGCGCCGCGGAAGTGGTCCCAGCCGGTGTGCGTGACGACGCGGCCGCCGACGAGGATGCCCGCACCCTCACCGGCCCCGGGAGCCCGGACGGACCCGATGGCCCGCCAGCCGACGGGCAGAGACCCCCGCGGGAAGGTCGCGAGCAGCGAGTGCTCCTCGCCGCCGGCCAGCACGCAGTCGAGCGCGGCCTCGGCCCCGAGGGCCTCGGTCAGGGCGTCGACGTCCGGGGCGAGCGCCCGCGGGTCGAGGTCGATGACGACGCGGCTGGCCCGGGCGATCCGCCCCCCGTCGCGCAGCAGGCCGTCGCTGAGGTCGAGCATCGCCGTGGCCCCGGCGGCCGCCGCCTCGGGCCCCGCGGCGAGCGGGGGGTCGGGACGTCGCTGACGGGCGACCGCGACCGGGTGCCGCTCGACGGCGTCGGCCCGGAGCAGGCGCAGGCCCGCGTCGGCGAGGCCGAGCGACCCGTGGACGGCGAGGACGTCCCCGGGCCTCGCCCCCGAGCGGAGCACCGGCTCGCCGTCGAGGCGGCCGAGCGCCGTGACCGACACCATGACGACCCCGGGCGGCGCGGACGAGAGGTCTCCGCCGAGCACGGCCACGCCCGCGGCGGCACACGCCTGCGCCAGGCCGCCCACGTGGTCGAGCACCCACTCCAGCGACAGGTCGGGGTCGGCGACGAGCGTGACGAGGATCCCCGTGGGCCGGCCGCCCATCGCCGCGACGTCGGCGAGGTTCTGGGCCACGACCTTGTGCCCGATGTCCGCGCCGGAGGACCACGCGTCGAGCCAGTCACGGCCGAGGACGACGGTGTCGGTCGTGGCGATCGTGCGCTCGGACGTGCGCAGCACCGCGGCGTCGTCACCCGGGGCCACGAGCAGCTCGTCGGTGCCCGGGAAGGCCGGGAGGATGCGCCCGAGCAGCTCGTCCTCGTCGAGGTCGCGCAAGGGCGTCCCGCCCGTCATCATCGGCCCACGCTGGAGCCGCTGCCCGTTCGGCACGGATCACACACCCTTTCGGTGGACGGCCGTCTCAGGCCCCCGGTTTCCATGGGACGTGAGGCCCCATGGCAAGGTAGCGTCAGGGCACGGTCGCAGTCACACTGGGACCTGCCGTTCCGAGCGGTCGGGCCAGTGCATCGCGCCCGTGCACGACCGTCCAACGATCGACACACAGTGAGGTGACACGTGGTCCAGGCCTACATCCTGATCCAGACCGAAGTCGGCAAGGCCGCGAGCGTGGCGGAGGCGATCGCGGGCATCTCGGGCGTGACTCTCGCCGAGGACGTCACGGGTCCCTACGACGTCATCGCCCGCGTCGAGGCCTCCAACGTCGACGACCTCGGCCGTCTCGTCATCGCCAAGCTCCAGGACGTCCCCGGCATCACCCGGACCCTGACCTGCACGGTCGTCCACGTCTGAGGCCAGCCCCCTGACCGGACGCCCGTACCTCACGACGGCGGCGCTCATCGGCGTCGCCGTCGTGCTGTCCGCGTGCAGCCGCGCCCCCGAGGTGGCGCTCGCGCCCCAGGCGTCGGCGCCGGTCTGCGCCTCGGCCCGGTGGCCCGGTGACGTCAGCGGCCACACGAGGGTGACGACGCAGCCCGACGACGGGTCGGTCGCGGCGTGGGGCGACCCGGCGCTCATCGCCCGCTGCGGGCTCGACCCCCTCGGCCCGACCACCGACGACTGCGTGACCGTCGACGGCGTCGACTGGGTGGTGCGCCCCCTCAGCGACGGGTCGGTGGCGACGACCTACGGCCGCGACCCGGCCATCGAGGTGCTGGCCCCCGGTGCCTACGGCGCGGTGCCGCTGCTGCTGCCGGCCTTCACCGACGTCGCGAAGTCCCTCCCGGCCACCGGTCGCCACTGCTCCTGAGGGCGTATGCCGTGTGGCCGACCCGGCAGTCCCCGGAACGTGCCCGGTCGGCCCGGTTCAGCGCAGGCCGGTGCGCCGCTCGAGGGCGAGCGAGATCAGCTCGTCGATGAGGTCGGGGTAGGCGACGCCCGAGGCCGCCCACATCCGCGGGTACATCGAGTGCGGCGTGAAGCCCGGCATCGTGTTGATCTCGTTGATGAGCACCCGGCCGTCGTCGGTGTAGAAGCAGTCGACGCGCGCGAGCCCCTCGCAGCCGAGCGACTCGAACGCCTCGGCGGCGAGCCGTCGGACCTCCTTGGAGATCTCCTCGGGCACGTCGGCGGGACAGGTGAGGTCGACGTCGGCCTCGGCGAGGTACTTCGCCTCGAAGTCGTAGAAGCCGTGGTTGTCGTGGACCGCGACCTCGCCCACCTCGGACGTGCGCGGCCCGGACGTGCCGTGGCCCTCGAGCACGGCGCACTCGATCTCACGGCCCGCGATCCCGGCCTCGACGAGGACCTTGGGGTCGTGCTCGCGGGCCACCTCGATGGCGGCCTGGAGCTCGGCGGGGTCGTCGACCCGGGTGATCCCCATCGACGAGCCGGCCCGGGCGGGCTTGACGAAGAGCGGGTAGGCGAGACCGGCGCAGGCGTCCATGGCGGCGGCCGGGTCGGTGCGCCACGCGCGGTCGGTGATGACGGCATACGGCCCGACGGGCAGCCCGTGGCCGGCGAAGACGACCTTCATGTAGTGCTTGTCCATGCCCGCGGCGGAGGCGAAGACGCCGGAGCCGACGTAGCGGACGTCGGAGAGCTCGAGGAAGCCCTGGAGCGTGCCGTCCTCGCCGAACGGCCCGTGCAGCAGGGGGAAGACGACGTCGACCTGACCGAGCTCCTGCGGCGGCCGGCCGGCCTCGAGCGAGGTGAGCGAGCTCTCGCGCGTCGAGAGCGGCAGCACCACGTGGGCGGCGCTCGGCTCGACCTCGGGTGTGCGCCCGGCCGTCAGCTCGAAGCGGCTCGGCTCGTCGGCCGCGAGGACCCACTGCCCGTCGCGGGAGATGCCGATCGGGATGATGTCGTACTTGCTGCGGTCGATGGCGCGCAGTACCCCGGCAGCGGTGGCGCAGGAGACTGCGTGCTCCGAGGAGCGCCCTCCGAAGACGATGGCGACGCGGGGGCGGCTCGGCAGGTCGGGCTGGGGCTGGTCCGTGGTCATCAGACGAGACTCTATCGAAGACCGTGGGGGCCCCTCGTACCCTGAGGGCGTGGGCACCGAAGCGGATTCGCAGCACCTGCACGTCGACACCTTCCTCGTGGCGTCGGGACGCCCCGAGCGCTCCCCCGGCTCGCCCGCGAACGTCGCCGTCGAGCTGACGTCGACGTATGCCGCGGACGGGCCCGTCAACTACGCCCGCTCGGGCAACCCGACGTGGAACGCGTTCGAGGAGGCGCTCGGCGGCCTCGAGGGCGGTCACGCGCTCGTGCACGCGTCGGGCATGGGAGCCATCTCGGCGGCACTCGCGCTCGTCCCGGCCGGCGGCACGGTCGTCGCCCCCGACACGACGTACAACGGCACCGGCGACCTGCTCGTGGCCCACGAGAAGGCCGGCGGCACGGTCGTCCGCGTGCACGCCACCGACACGGGCGGCTTCGTCGCCGCCCTCGAGTCGGCCGACCTGCTCTGGCTCGAGTCGCCGACGAACCCGCTCATGGACGTCACCGAGCTCGACGTCGTCCTCGCCCGGTCACGCGAGCTCGGCGTGACGAGCGTCGTCGACAACACCCTCTCGACCCCGCTGCTGTGCCGGCCCCTCTCCCTCGGCGCCGACGTCGTCGTGCACTCCGTCACCAAGTACCTCTCGGGTCACAGCGACGTCGTGCTCGGCGCGACCGTCGTCGCCGACACCGAGCGCGGGCGCGCGATCGGCGATCGGCTGCGTCGCCACCGCACCCTGCACGGGGCGATCGCCGGACCGATGGAGGTCTTCCTCGCGCTGCGCGGACTGCGAACGCTGTCGGTGCGGTTCGAGCGGGCCAGCGCCAGCGCGGCCGAGCTGGCCCGCCGCCTCGAGGGCCATCCGGCCGTGGAGCGCGTGCGCTACCCCGGCTCGGGCGCCATGGTCTCGATCGACGTGGCCGGTGACGCGGACGCCGCCGAGCGGGTCTGCGCCTCGACGCGTCTCTGGCTGCACGCGACGAGCCTCGGCGGCGTCGAGTCACAGCTCGAGCGCCGCCGGCGTCACCCCTCGGAGTCCGAGCAGGTGCCGGTCAACCTCGTCCGGCTGTCGGTCGGCATCGAGCACGTCGACGACCTGTGGGCCGACCTCGCCCAGGCGCTCGACCACGCCTGACGCGAGCCGGGCGGGCGGCATACGCCCTCAGTGCTTCTCGGCCTTGAGGTCACGTGACATGAGGCGCGGGCCGACCTCGCTCGCCGAGTGACCGTCACGGATGACGGCGACGACCTGCTCGCAGATCGGCATGTCGACGTCGTGCTGCCCGGCGAGCGTGAGGATCGACTCGCACGACTTGACGCCCTCCGTCGTCGTGCGCAGCTCGGCGGTCGCCTCCTCGACGGTGCGGCCACGCCCGAGCCGCACGCCGAAGCTGTGGTTGCGCGAGAGCGGCGACATGCACGTCGCGATGAGGTCTCCGACGCCGGCGAGGCCCATGAAGGTCTGCGGGTGCGCGCCGAGAGCCAGGCCCAGGCGCGTCGTCTCCGCGAGACCACGGGTGATGATCGTGGCCTTCGTGTTGTCGCCGAACCCCATCCCCTCGGCCATGCCGGACGCGAGCGCGACGACGTTCTTCGTGGCCCCGCACACCTCGGCGCCGATGACGTCGGTGTCGGTGTAGGGCCGGAACCACGGGGTCGCGCAGGCGCTGGCGACGCGCTCGGCGGTCGCCATGTCACGGCACGCGACGACGCCCGCGGCCGGCTGGCGACGGGCGATCTCGGGCGCGAGGTTGGGGCCGGACACGACGACGATGCGGTTGGTCGCGATGTCGGCGGCCTCGGCGATGACCTCGCTCATCCGCATCGTCGTGCCGAGCTCGACGCCCTTCATGAGCGACACGACCGGGGCGTCGGTGGGGATCGAGGCGCCCCAGCGGGTCAGGTTGTCGCGCAACGTCTGCGAGGGCACGGCGAGCACGACGACGTCGGCCCGGTGGAGGGCCTCGGCCGGGTCGACGGTGGCGCGGACGGCCGACGGCAGCTCGAGCTCGGGCAGGTAGGCGTCGTTGCGCCCGGCGTTGATCGCGTCGGCGACCTCTGGTCGACGGGCCCACATCGTCACGTCGCACCCGGCGTCGGCCAGGATCATCCCGAAGGCCGTGCCCCAGTTGCCACTGCCCATGACGGCGACGCGAGCCGTCACGACGGACTCCCGTCCCGACCGCGGTGACGCTTGGCGCGCCCGATCTCGTGATGCTTGAGGGGGTCACCGATCTCGGGGACGCCGTGGCTGCGCGGGTCGAAGCGCTCGGTCGGACGCTTCTCGTCCCGGAGCACCTCGAGCAGCCCGGTGATGCGGTCCATGAGCCGGTCGGTGGCCTCGCGCAGCACCTTGGTGTCGATCGGGCGGTCGTAGAGGTCGGTCAGGTCGACCGGCGGACCGGCGTACATCATCATCGTCTTGCGCGGGAAGAGCGAGGGCTTGTGGCCGTAGGGGGACAGGATCTCCTGAGCACCCCACTGCGCCACCGGGATCAGGGGACAGCGCGTCTCGAGGGCGACCCTGGCGGCGCCCGTCTTGCCCCGCATCGGCCACAGGTCGGGGTCGCGCGTGATGGTGCCCTCGGGGAAGATCCCGAGCGCCTTGCCGGCGCGCACGCCCTCGACCGCGGCCCGGTAGGAGTCGGTCGCTGCGGCGGAGTTGCGGTAGACGGGGATCTGTCCGCACTTCTTGAGGAGCCAGCCGACGAACGGGATCGCGAAGAGGCTGTCCTTGCCGAGGAAGTAGGCCTCGCGCCCGCTGTCGAACATGAAGTGCGCGAAGACGAGCGGGTCGGCGTAGGAGATGTGGTTCGTCGAGACGACGAAGCCGCCCTCGACCGGGATGTTCTCGAGCCCGCGCCAGTCGCGCTTGGTGACCCGCATCAGCAGCGGCCGGAGCAGGAGGGCCACGAGCCGGTAGGCCCACGGCAACCGCCTCTTGGGTGCGCCGGCAGTCACGGTGTCACGTCCTCCTCGTCGTGCGCACGCCGGTCGACGTGGCTGGGCTTCATCTTGTCCACCTCACGGCGCGGTGTCGAGCAGCAGGGCGGCGAGTGGGACGATATCGCCAGCATGACGACCTCCTCGCACGCGCACCCCCCGGCAGAGCCGTCCGCCGGCTGGCACGTCGTCGTCCCCGTCAAGGACACGAGCCACGGCAAGTCGCGCCTCGCCCGCGCCGTCGGCTCGGACCGCACCGAGCTCAGTGCCGCGATCGCGACCGACACGCTCGCCGCGGCCGCCGCGGCCGTCGGGCCGGACCACCTCGTGCTCGTGACGAGCGACGCGGGCCTGGCGGCCAGGTGGCGTACGCGTGGGGTGCACGTCGTGGCCGACCCGGGCACCGGGCTCAACGAGGCCGTCTCCGCCGGTATGCGGCACGCCGGGCCGGGCGCCCGCGTGGCCGCCCTGCTCGGTGACGTGCCCTCGCTCGACGCCGCCTCGCTGCGGTCGGCTCTCGAGGCCGCTGCGTCCGTCGAGGAGTCGTTCGTGCCCGACGCCGACGGCACGGGCACGGTCCTGCGCTGCGGCCGCGGCTTCACGCCGCGGTTCGGCACCGACAGCGCCGCGCGTCACGAGGCCGACGGGGCGGTGCGCCTGGACCTGCCGCTCCCCCGATTGCGCACCGACGTCGACGACGCACGGAGCCTCGCGCGGGCGCGCCGGCTCGGGCTCGGCCCCGCGACACGCACCGTCCTCGAGCACCGGGCATCTGGTTGGATCAGGAGCATGCAGGCCACCGTCCACCGCTTCGACCCCGAGACCCACACCGGGAGCGTGCTGCGCGACGACGGCGTCGAGCTGCGCTTCGAGGCACCGGCGTTCGAGGCGAGCGGCCTGCGCCTGCTGCGCCTCGGCCAGCGCCTCACGGTCGAGGTCGTCGACGACCTCGTCATCGCGCTGCACATCGTGGGCGTCGGGCCGGGCCAGCCCATCCGCTGACGCACGCGTGGGCCCGACCGTCGCCGGTCGGGCCCACGTCACGTCCGGCGACGCCCGTGCCGGGCGCCGCGTGGCATCACCTCGAGGCGGTCTTCCTGGCCGTCGCCTTGCGCGCCGTCGTCGTCTTCTTGGCCGCCGTGGTCTTCGTGGCAGCGGCCTTCGTGGTCGTCTTCTTCGCCGCCGCCCTGACCGGGGCGGCCTTGGTCGCCGTGGCGCGCTTGGCCGGCGCAGCCTTCGTCGCAGCGGCCTTCGTCGTCGTCTTCTTCGCCGCCGCCCTGGCCGGGGCGGCCTTGGTCGCCGTGGCGCGCTTGGCCGGCGCAGCCTTCGTCGCAGCGGCCTTCGTCGTCGTCTTCTTCGCCGCGGCCTTCGCCGGGGCGGCCTTGGTCGCCGTGGCGCGCTTGGCCGGCGCAGCCTTCGTCGCAGCGGCCTTCGTCGTCGTCTTCTTTGCCGCGGCCTTGGCCGGGGCGGCCTTGGTGGCGGTCTTCTTCGCCGTCGTCCGCGTGGCCGGGGCCGCGGCCACCGAGGTGCCGGCGGAGGCGCGCGAGGCGGCCGACTCGGTCTTGGAGAGCTTCTTGGCGCCCGACACGACCTCCTTGAAGTTCGTGCCCGAACGGAACTTGGGGACGCGGGTCTTCTTGATCCTCACGGTCGCCCCCGTCTTGGGGTTGCGGCCGGTGCGTGCGGCCCGGTCGGCCCGCTCGAAGGTGCCGAAGCCGGTGATGCCGACCTTGCCACCCTTGGCGACCTCGCGGATGACGACGTCGAGGAACGCCTCCAGCGCGTCGGATGCGACCTTCTTGCTGCCGAGCTTGACCTCGAGCGCGTCGATCAGTTCTGCCTTGTTCACGTCTTCCCCTCCAGAGGACTGTCGGTGTCAGGCGACCCGACGATGTGCGTCCGGAACCGGTCCGGCTACCTCCTGACGTTAGGCCGCCACGGCAGGCACGTCCATCACCGGTCGGTGGGTTTTTCGTTGTGTCGCAAGGAGTTTGACGGGTTCTGAGCGGCTTCTCGGACGGCACGGGGACGTCTGAGCCGTGTCCGATTCGCCCTGAAACGAGAACGGATCCCCCTGTCTGACAAGGGGATCCGTTCACTCTCAGGCACAATCTGGGCGCCGCAGGAAGGTGCCGTCAGCCGGGAGTCGTCACCGGCTTGTGGCTCGCCCGGTGCGACTCGAAATCTGCGACGAAATCCTCGTGTCGCAGGGTCAGCCCGATGTCGTCGAGGCCCTCGAGGAGGCGCCAGCGCGTGTAGTCGTCGATCTCGAAGGGTGCGACGATCTCCCCGGCGTGGACCGCGCGACCCACGAGGTCGACCGAGATCTCGGCACCGGGGTTGTTCTCGAGGTACTTCCAGATCAGCTCGACGTCGTCCTGGGACACGATCGCCGTGAGCAGGCCCTGCTTGCCGCTGTTCCCGCGGAAGATGTCGGCGAAGCGGGAGCTGATGACGACCCGGAAACCCCAGTTCATCAGCGCCCAGACGGCGTGCTCGCGACTCGACCCCGTGCCGAAGTCGGGGCCGGCCACGAGGACCGAGCCGTTGGCATACACCGGGTTGTTGAGGACGAACGACTCGTCCTTGCGCCAGGCGGCGAAGAGGCCGTCCTCGAAGCCGGTGCGCGTCACGCGCTTGAGGTACTCGGCCGGGATGATCTGGTCGGTGTCGACGTTGCTGCGGCGCAGCGGGACTCCGATACCCGTGTGGGTCGTGAACGCATCCATGGCTCAGGCCTCCCCGGTCGTCGCGGACGCCAGCTGGCCGTGCGCCCGGCTGGCACTGTCGAGGTCGGAGGGGCTCGACAGCGTGCCCCGGACGGCGGTCGCCGCCGCCACGAGCGGGCTGACGAGGTGGGTGCGGCCACCCTTGCCCTGCCGGCCCTCGAAGTTGCGGTTGGACGTCGACGCGCTGCGCTCGCCGGGGGCGAGGGTGTCGGGGTTCATGCCGAGGCACATCGAGCAGCCGGGCAGGCGCCACTCGGCACCGGCCTCGGTGAAGACCTTGTCGAGCCCCTCGGACTCGGCCTGGAGGCGCACCTTGGCCGACCCGGGGACGACGAGCATGCGGACGCCGTCGGCGACCCGGTGACCCTGGACGACGGCGGCCGCCGCGCGCAGGTCCTCGATGCGACCGTTGGTGCACGAGCCGACGAAGACCGTGTCGACCTTGATGTCGCGCAGCGGCGTGCCGGGCTCGAGGCCCATGTAGGCGAGGGCGTTGGCGGCCGCGAGGCGGTCGCTCTCGTCGGCGAACTCCTCGGGGTCGGGCACCGACGCCGAGAGCGGCAGACCCTGGCCGGGGTTGGTGCCCCACGTGACGAAGGGGGTCAGCTCGGCGGCGTCGAGGTCGACCTCGGCGTCGAAGACGGCATCGTCGTCGGTGCGCAGCGAGGTCCACTCCGCGACCGCGGCGTCCCAGTCCGCGCCGGTCGGGGCGTGCGGGCGACCCTCGAGGTAGTCGAACGTCGTCTGGTCGGGCGCGATCATGCCGGCGCGCGCGCCGGCCTCGATGGACATGTTGCAGACCGTCATCCGGGCCTCCATCGACAGGGCCTCGATGGCCTCGCCGCGGTACTCGATGACGTAGCCCTGGCCACCGCCGGTGCCGATCTTGGCGATGACGGCCAGGACGATGTCCTTGGCGGTGACGCCGTCGGGCAGCTCGCCGCGCACGTTCACGGCAAGGGTGCGGAAGGGCTTGAGGGGCAGCGTCTGCGTGGCGAGCACGTGCTCGACCTCGGAGGTGCCGATGCCGAAGGCGAGCGCACCGAAGGCGCCGTGCGTCGAGGTGTGGCTGTCGCCGCAGACGACGGTCATGCCCGGCTGCGTCAGGCCGAGCTGCGGGCCGACGACGTGGACGATGCCCTGGTCGGCGTCACCCATCGGATAGAGGCGGACACCGAACTCCTCGCAGTTGCGGCGGAGGGTCTCGACCTGGATCTTCGACACCGGGTCGGTGATCGGGCCGGGCGTCGTGGGGACGTTGTGGTCCTCGGTCGCGAGCGTCAGGTCGGGGCGGCGCACGGGCCGGCCGGCGAGCCGCAGCCCGTCGAAGGCCTGGGGGCTGGTCACCTCATGGAGGAGGTGGAGGTCGATGTAGAGGAGGTCGGGCTCCCCGTCGGCGCGACGTACGACGTGTGCGTCCCAGACCTTCTCGGCCAGTGTCCCTGCCATGACTTCCCTCTGACTTCCCTCCGCGGCGGCGTTCCGGTGCTCGAGCGCGTGCGCCATCGAGGACCTGGTCGCGACATCGCTCTTCGGCCAGCCTGAACCTTTTGTGGGCCTGGTGGATTGACGTCTCAGTGCCTGAGACGTCAGTATCAGTGCATGGACAACTCTTCAGGGGTCGGTGTTCTCGACAAGGCCGCCACGGTGCTCGGCGCTCTCGAGGCAGGTCCGGCCACCCTCGCCCAGCTCGTCGGAGCCACCGGGCTCGCGCGTCCGACGGCCCACCGTCTGGCCGTCGCGCTCGAGCACCACCGTCTCGTGTCGCGGGACATGCAGGGACGCTTCGTGCTCGGTCCGCGGCTCGGCGAGCTCGCCTCGGCCGCGGGCGAGGACCGTCTGCTCGCGGCAGCCGGTCCGGTGCTCGGCGCCCTGCGCGACCACACGAACGAGAGCGCGCAGCTCTTCCGCCGCCAGGGCGACCAGCGCATCTGCGTCGCCGCGGCCGAGCGGCCCGTCGGACTGCGCGACTCGATCCCGGTCGGCGCGACGCTCTCGATGCTCGCCGGCTCGGCCGCGCAGGTCCTGCTCGCCTGGGAGGAGCCCGACCGGCTCCACCGCGGCCTGCAGGGTGCAGCCTTCACGGCCACCGCGCTGTCCGGCGTGCGCCGTCGCGGGTGGGCCCAGAGCGTCGCCGAGCGCGAGGCGGGCGTCGCGTCGGTCTCGGCCCCGGTACGCGGGCCGTCGGGTCGCGTCGTCGCCGCGGTGTCCATCTCCGGGCCCATCGAGCGCCTCTCGCGCCAGCCCGGTCGGCTGCACGCTGCCACGGTTGTCGCCGGGGCCAACAAGCTGACCGAGGTGCTGCGGCGCCACCACGCCATGCAGCAGCAGCAACAGCAGCAGCACAACGCCTGACCCCATCGGCTCCCGGCCGCCTCCCGACAACGGCGTCGGGGACGGCAGGCCGTGCACAACGGATCGGTCACGATCCGGATCGACACCCCGACCCGGACAACCATTCCGGGCGTCGTCGCGTCACCCTCAGTGCAGTGCACCGACGCACGGCACGTCGCGTTCAGACAAGGGGTCACGATGCAGACAGCCACCTCACCGCTCCAGGCCACGGGCGGCCTGCGCCGCACGCTCGTGCTCGTCGGCCTCGCGGCCCTCGTCTCCGCGACGACGGCCTGCAGCCCGGACCAGACGATCGGGGCTGCCGCCACGCGCGTCGGCCAGACCGCGACGTCCGGATCGTCCGGCACACCGGCACCCACGACCGAGACCCCCACTCGCACCGCCGTCGAGACGCCGCCGGCCGCCCCGTCCACGGTCACGCCGCCGACCAGCGCTCTGCCGACGCCCACGCAGCAGACGCCGGCGCGGCCGACGCAGCCCTCGAAACCCACTCCCTCCGCGACGGCCGAGCCCGAGCCGGCACCGGTCATCATGCTCCGCGCCGGCGACACCGGCCCGAAGGTGCGCTCCCTGCAGGCCCGGCTGCGACAGCTGAGCTGGTTCGACGGCGACGTCAGCGACCGCTACGGCAGCAAGACGACCGCCGCAGTCCGTGGATTCCAGGCCAAGCGCGGCTTCGACGCGACCGGCACGCTCGACGAGCGCACGTGGGACCGCCTCGTGTCGATGACGCACCGACCGACGACCGACGAGCTCGCCAACGTCAAGCCGAAGCCCGTCGAGCCCAGCCCCTCGTCCGTCTCGTGGGACGTCGACGAGCGCTGCATGACCGGTCGAGTCATGTGCGTCAGCAAGTCGACGAAGCGCCTCACCTGGGTCGTCGACGGCGTGCCGCAGTACGGCTTCGACGTGCGGTTCGGCAGCGACGAGCTGCCCACCCGCGAGGGCGTCTTCTCCGTCTACAAGAAGAAGGTCGACGTCATCTCGAACCTCTACCACACGCCCATGCCGTACTCGATGTTCTTCTCCGGCGGCCAGGCCGTGCACTACTCCTCGAACTTCGCTCGCCTCGGCTACGCCGGCGCCTCGCACGGCTGCGTCAACGTCCGCAACAAGCCGCTGCTCATCCAGCTCTACGGAGAGGTGCGGATCGGCGACCAGGTCGTCGTCCACTGGTGACGGCCCGACGGCCCCTGTGCACCCCGACGTAGGCTGACGGAGGTCACTCCCCCACGGCCCGAAGGAGTCGGTGTGCTCAAGGTTGGTTGGAAGGCGTCCGCGGAGCAGTTCGGTCCGCGCGGCCTCGTCACGTTGGCCACGCAGGCCGAGCAGGTCGGGCTCGACTCGGCCTTCATCTCCGACCACTTCCAGCCCTGGCGGCACCAGCAGGGCCACGCCCCCTTCGCGATGAGCTGGCTCGCGGCCGCGGGCGAGCGCACCGAGCGGATCCAGCTCGGCACGTCGGTCATGACCCCGACGTTCCGCTACAACCCGGCCGTCGTGGCGCAGGCCTTCGGCACGCTGGGAGCCCTCAACCCCGGACGCATCGTCCTCGGCATCGGCACCGGCGAAGCCCTCAACGAGGTGGCCGTCGGCGCCGCGGGCTCGCCGTGGCCGGAGTTCAAGGAGCGCTTCGCGCGGCTGCGAGAGGCCGTGACGCTCATGCGCAAGCTGTGGACCGAGGAGCGTGTCGACTTCGAGGGCGACTACTACCGGACGCACGCGGCGACGGTCTACGACCGCCCCGAGCAGCCCATCCCCGTCTACGTCGCGGCCGGCGGTCCGCTCGTCGCGAGGTATGCCGGCCGGTCGGGTGACGGGTTCATCTGCACCTCCGGGAAGGGCCGCGAGCTCTACGAGGACAAGCTGCTGCCCGCCGTCGACGAGGGTCTGGCCAAGTCCGGGCGCACGCGTCACGACATCGACCGGATGATCGAGATCAAGCTCTCCTACGACCGTGACCCCGACCAGGCGCTGCACAACGTGCGCTTCTGGGCGCCCCTGTCGCTCAGCGCCGAGCAGAAGCACGGCGTCGACGACCCGGTCGAGATGGAACGCCTGGCCGACGAGCTGTCCGACGAGGAGATCGCCAAGCGCTGGATCGTCACGAGCGACCCGGCCGAGGCCGTCGACGCGGTGCGCCAGTACGTCGACTGGGGTTTCAACCACGTCGTCTTCCACGCGCCCGGCCACGACCAGGGCCGGTTCCTCGAGCAGTTCTCGGCCGACGTGCTGCCCGGCCTGCGCGAGCTCAGCTGACGGCGCCCTCCGGGGCGGCGCTGCCGGCGGCGACCTCGCTCCGGCCGATCCGGGCGTGCCGTCGACGGCTGCGGTCCTCGGTCAGGCCGAAGGCCTTGCCGAGCCCGGTCGGCGGCATCCCGACGTAGAGGCTCTCGTGCCCACCGGCCGGGACGGCATACGTCTCGTGCCAGATGCCGACGGCGCCGGTCGCCCTTCGGCTCCGACGGTAGAAGGCCGTCCAGGCCGGACGGTGGCGTCGCTCGGGGTCGTTGGCGTAGGCATACACCGACTCGACGTCCCGCCAGTACTGCACGAGGGTGGGCCCTCCCGCGCCGAGAAGCGTGCGGGCCTCGAGGAAACCGAGGTCGGGCCCGTCCCCGCGTGCGGCGGCGGCCTTGGCGGCATACAGCTCGCTGATCATGCCCGGCATCGCGGCGAACACCGGACCCCAGAGATCGGGGCGCCACGGGTGGTTGACCCGCATGCCGATGAGGAAGACGGCGAGCTCGCCGTCGTGGGTGTGGCTCGTGTGGACGAAACCGCTCATGACACGCCTCTCGGATAGTGGTGCTATCCAAGTTTGGACAGTCATACTATCCAAAGTCAAGGGAGGACTTCATGCGCATCTCCGAGCTGGCCGAAGCCACCGGCGTCAGCATCCCCACGCTCAAGTACTACCTGCGGGAAGGGCTGCTCCATGCCGGCGTGGCCCAGGGCGTCACCCGCGCCTCCTACGACGAGAGCCACGTCGAGCGGGTCCGCCTCGTGCGCACCCTCGTCGACGTCGGCCGGCTCTCGATCGACCGGGTACGCGAGGTCGTCCATGCCCTCGACGAGCCACCCGCAAGCCGGCACGAGCTCCTCGGGGCCGCGCACGAGGCCCTGCGCCCCCACGTCACCCCGGGGGCCGCAGGGGACGTCACGCCCGAGTCGCTCGAGCGGGTGCGCGCCCTCGGGCCGCCGGGCTGTGAGCACTCGCCGGCCGGTCTCCAGCTCGCCCAGGCGCTCACGGCCGCTGCTGCCGGAGGGTGGAGCGTCGACGACGCGACGCTCGACACGTGGCACCGGGCCATGCTCTCGGTCGCCGAGACCGACGTCGCGCCTGCTCTGGCCACCGCCCCGCCCGAGGAGGCCATGCGCTACGCCATCGTCGGCACCGTCCTGACCGACCCGGTGCTGCTCGCCCTGAGACGTGTGGGGCAGGAGTCGGTCAGTGCCCGACGGCTCGGCGGCCCCGGGACGACGGCCACCCCGTCCGCGAGCACCGCGCACTAGCATCGCAACAGGTCCACCGCGGACCGGAGACCCGGGAAGGGGCCGCGCGCGTGACGACAGCTTCGAACGACCCCGACGACGCACCGGACCCCGGTCCGACGGCCCGGGCGACCGCCCTCGCCCGCCGCCTGCCCTTCACGATCGTGGTCGTCGGCACCATGCTCGTGCTGGCACTGGCGACCGGCACGCTGTGGAACGCGCTCGAGGACCGGGACCTCGTCAACCACGTCGCGTACGGTCTCCCGGCTCTCCAGGACGGCCGTTGGTGGACACCGGTCACCGGCGCCTTCTTCGCCCTCACCCCGTCGCAGTACCTCCCCGTGGCCGGCGGAGCCCTGCTCATGGTCGGCTGGTCGGAGTGGCGTCTGGGCACCCGTCGGGTCGCGGTCGCCGCGACGTCGACGCACCTGGCCGGCGTCCTGCTGGCCTCGCTGTTCCTGCTCGTCGTCGACGGCACCGGCTGGGAGTGGGCCGCCCGGCTCGCGGCAGAGCTGGACGCAGGGTTCAGCGCCGGTGCCCTCGGAGCGGTGGCCGCGGCGAGCGCAACCCTCACCCCGCCGTGGCGCGGGCGGCTCAGAGCGGTCCTGTCCCTCTACGCCGTCGTCGCACTCCTCTACGTCGGACGTCTCTGGGACCTCGAGCACGCCATCGGCATCTCGGTCGGGCTCGCGCTCGGGCCGGTCCTGCTCGGCCGCCGACCGTCGCTCGCGCTGCCTCGCTTCAGCCGGCACGAGTGGCGGGTCGTGTCGTCAGCCTTCTACCTCGTCAGCGCGCTGGTCCAGATCCTGCTCTACTTCACGCCGTCGGACGGGCCGCTCGGGGCGACCTCCGACGACACGGACGCCTTCAGCGTCCTCATCAGCGCAGCCATCTCGCTCCTGCTCGCCGACGGCCTGCGGCGCGGCTCGCGTCGGGTGTGGTTCCTCGCCGGCGGGCTCGCGACCCTCTCCCTGCTGGCCCAGTCCCTGCTCATCGTCGTCGAGGTCGTGGCGCCCGACCAGCTCAACGGCGACGGACAGGTCGCGACCTCCATCCCCGAGCTCGTCGTCACCGTGGTCATCACGCTGCTCCAGCTCGCCGTCCTCGTGCTCGGGCGGTCGGCCTTCCAGGCGCGGTCACGACGGAAGCGGCGCAGGGAGCTCGCGACCGGGGCGAGCGACCGGGAGACCGCAGTGGCACTCCTCAAGGAGCACGGTGGGTCGACGATGGCGTGGATGGGCACCTGGCCCGACAACCACTGGTACGTCCACCGCGACCCGTCGGGTGCACCGGTCGGCTACGTCGCCTTCCAGGTGCACCGGGGCACGGCCATCGCCCTCGGCGACCCCGTCGGTGCGGACGCCGCGACGCGCGCTGACGTGCTCCAGGGTTACGTCGACGAGCAGGAGACGCACGGGCTCATGGTGTGCTTCTTCTCCGTCACACAGGAGGTGGCCGACTGGGGGCGTGCCCACGGCCGGCGCGACGTGCTCGTGGCCGAGGAGGCGATCATCGACCTGCCCGACCTCGAGTTCAAGGGCAAGTCCTGGCAGAGCGTCCGCACGGCCCTCAACCGCGCGACGAAGGACGGGATCACCTACCGCGAGGGGCAGCTCGCCGAGATGCCCCGCGGCCTGCTGACCCAGGTGCGCGCCATCTCCGAGCTCTGGGTCTCGGACAAGGGGCTGCCCGAGATGGGCTTCACGCTCGGGGGCGTCGACGAGGCCCTCGACCCCGACACGCGCGTAGGCCTGGCCGTCGACGCCGACCTGACGGTCCACGGCGTGACCTCGTGGCTGCCCGTCCACTCCGCCGGCGGCGAGGTCCGCGGGTGGACGCTCGACGTCATGCGGCGCCTCCCGGACGGCTTCCGGCCGGTGACCGAGTTCCTCATCGCGAGCGCCTGCCTGTCCTTCCGTGAGCAGGGTGCGTCGTTCGTGTCGCTCTCAGGAGCGCCGCTCGCGCACTCCGGCGACGGGACGGCCGAGCGGGCCGCGCTCGAGCGACTGCTCGACCAGCTCGGAGAGGCCATGGAACCCCTGTACGGCTTCCGGTCGCTCGACAGCTTCAAGCAGAAGTTCCGCCCCCGGCACGAGCCGGTCTACCTCGTCTTCGCCGACGAGGCCGCCCTGCCGCGCATCGGACTCGCCCTGACCTCGGCGTACCTCCCCGGCGCCTCCCTGCGTGACCTCGCCCGCGCCGGGCTCCAGTCACGCAGGGACGAGGCTCAGGTGTCCTTGTAGGGCCGCTTCTCGAGGACGGACGCCAGCGCCGCCGTCCTGTCGGGTGTCCAGCCGGGCGGGTTCGTCACGGCGACCCACGACTCGAGGTTGGACGTGGCCGAGTAGAGGTGCCCGTAGCCCATCGGGATGCTGCCCGCGCCCGGCAGGTCGAGCAGCACCTGCCACATCGTCACGAGGGGGAACCAGCCCATCCGCGCCGACACGTCCGGCCCACGCTCGCCGTCCTTGAGCCACTCGGGCGAGCTGAAGGCCATGCTCGGCGAGAAGAAGACGATGGGGTCGCTCGCGTGCTGGAGGTAGACGAGCCGCGTCGGACCCCAGGTCGAGCCCCCGCGGTCCAGGCCGTTCTGCTCCGCGGTGAAACGCACCGTACGGCCCTGCTCGTAGACCGGCAGGTATGCCGGGCTGTCGGGCTGACGCTGGGCCGTGAGCCGGGCGTGGAGGTCGTTGACGAACGGCGGCCCCGACATCAGGGCGCCGTCGATCGGCTCGTTGATGACGTTGATCGAGGACAGGATGCTCTCGACGCCGAACGAGCCGAGGGAGAGCCCGTAGAGGTAGAGCTTCGGCCGGCTCGCCTCGGGCAGCGTCGACCAGTACTGGTGGATGGTGTCGAAGACGACGCGGGAGGTCTCGCGGACGGCGTCCTGGTCGGCGAGGAGCGAGATCCACGACGGCAGGTAGGAGTACTGGACGCCCGCGATGGCGGTGTCACCGTTCCAGAGGAACTCGAGGGGGTCGGTGCCGTTCTGGTCGAGGAAGCCGGTGCCGGTCGTCGTGGCGACGACGAGGATCTTGCGGTCGAAGGCGCCGGTTCGCTTCAGCTCGGCGAGGACGACGTCGGCGCGCCCCTGCACGGTCTCGGCGGAGCGGAGACCGGCATAGACCCGGATCGGCTCCTTCGCGCCGCCGCCGTTCGCGGCGTCGAGCTCGGCGACGGTCGGTCCACCACCGACGAAGTAGCGTCCCTGGCGCCCGAGCAGGTCCCAGCTGGAGAGCGACTGCGGGCTGCCGGAGCGCTCGGGGACCTGCGGACGGTTCATGTCCTCGGCGATGAGCGTGTCACGTGGCGCGAAGGTGTTGTTGGCCACGGCGAAGAAGCCGTTGACGAGGACGCCGGTGAGCAGCGACCAGATCAGGGCGAGCAGGACCGCCGAGCCGACGACGACCGCCACACGGCGGGGCAGGCGGCGCCCGAGCCAGCGGAAGACGGTGCGGAAGAGCAGGCGCAGGCTCCGGGCGACGACGAGGATGAGGACGGCGAGGAGCACCGTGAGGCCGATGACGACGGGCCACTGGGTCGGCGACGCCGGCTCCATCCCGTAGAGCGTGCGGATCTCGTTCTGCCAGCCGACCTGGCGCCAGCCGGTGAAGACCGCAGCCCAGAGGCCGAGGCCCACGAAGATCGCCACGAGGATGCGTCGCGCCCGGCCAGGCACGCTCGGGATCCCGAGGTAGCGCCAGAGCGCATGGGTGCCCGCACCGATGCCGTAGCCGATCATCACGGTGACACCCGAGGCGATGCCTTGCACCATCGCGCCACGAGGCAGGAGCGAGGGCAGCAGCGACAGCGCAAAGAACCACGCCGCCACGGTGAGGCCGACGCCGGAGAACGTCGTGTCGAAGACCCGGCGGGGAGTGCCCAGCGCCGGGCGCCAGGAACGGCGGCGGGCGGTGACCTCCGGAGGGGCGACGGCGGTCGTCGCGGTCATGCGGCGGCTCCTTGCTCGGCGTGCCTATGACGAGCGTCAGCATAGGGTGCCTCGACCGTGGGCCACCCTGACATGCAAGAAGACCCCGGTCCATGTGGACCGGGGTCTTCTTGTGCCCTCTCGAGCATCACGTAGCCCCGACGGGATTCGAACCCGCGCTACCGCCTTGAGAGGGCGGCGTGCTAGGCCGCTACACAACGGGGCCGTGAGCGGTGCCGAGCGGACTCGGCACGAGAAGAAACCTTACCGTGAAGGCTGGATTTCTCCGAATCGGCTCACGTTGCCGTGAACCAGAGCTGGGGTACCAGGACTCGAACCTAGAATGACGGAACCAGAAACCGTAGTGTTGCCAATTACACCATACCCCAAGGGGTTTCACTCCGAGCCTGCCTCGCGGCCGGTACGGGGTGAACCGAATGGGAATACTACCGGTCCGTGAGCGGTGGCCCAAATCGGCGGTCGAGCGCGGCCGCGACCTCGTCCAGACCGCGCACGGTGGCGACCAGCTCGGTCGTCCCGAGACCCCCTCGATCGAGCCAGACGGCACGCAGGCCGGCAGCCTGGGCCCCGAGCACGTCCCACTCGATGCTGTCGCCGATGCAGACCACCCGGCGGGGCTCGGCACCGACGAGCCGGCACGCCTCGAGGTAGACGCGCGGGTCGGGCTTGCCGAAGCCGAGGGTGTCGGTCGTCACGACGACCTCGAAGCGCTCGGCGAGGTCGAGGGCCTCGAGCTTGACGCGGGTCGGCGCGTGCGCGGAGTTCGTCAGCAGCGCGACGGGAAGTCCCTCCTGCTCGGCGGCGGACAGCAGTCCCGGCACGTCGGGGAAGAGCCGCTGGGCGCTGCGGAAGGCCGGGGCGTACGCGTCCTCGAAGGACCGGTGGGCGCCGTCGGGAACCTCGAGGCCGAACGCCACGGCCACCTCGGCGAGCCGACCCGACCGCATCGTGTCGAACGGGACGTCGCCGGAGGCGTAGCGCGGGAACCAGCGCTCCGGGTCGTCGTAGTAGCGCTGCGCCATGGCACGGTGGTCGAGGCCCGAGCGGTGCGGCCAGATCGCGGCGGCCGCCTCGGTCCCGGCGGCGACCATCGCCTCCTCCGTGTCGACGATGGTGTCGTCGACGTCGAGCAGCACGGCGCGCACGCCGTCGAGGACGGCGGCGAGGCTGGGCGGGTTCACGAGTGGACTCCTGTCACGGGTCGAGGCCGAAGAGGGGCAGGGCCGGGTCGACACCCTCGACGACGACGTGCCGCGACCGGCCCGAGGCGTCCCACGTCTTCCGGTCGAGGCGCACGTGCTGCAGCGTCTGCCCCGAGTGCTCGAGCACCGAACGGTGGGTGTCGTGGTAGCCGAGGGAGCGTGAGACGCCGAGCGACGGCGCGTTGTCGACCACGGCCGAGCTGATCGCCGCCTCGGCCCTCAACGGGCCGAAGGCGAGAGCGAGCACCGCGGCCCGCATCTGCCGTCCGAGCCCCCTCCCCCGCGCTCCGGCGACGAGCCAGGACGAGGAGTCGACGGTGCGGTCGGAGCGCCAGTCGGGCCCCTCGAGCCACTGGGCGCCCACGACGGCGCCCGCCGAACGGACGACGAAGGGCAGCGCCCAGTCGTCGGGCGACCACATCCCGAGGGCGCGCCAGTAACCCTGCGCGAGGACGGCCCGACGGTTCGCCGGGACGTCGAGGCCGGCATACGTCGTCGCGTGCGGGTTGAGCTCGAGGTCGTCGGGCAGCAGGGCCCACAACGTCGGCAGGTCCGCCTCGGTCATGACCGTCAGGTCGAGGTCGGCCGTGTGCAGGCGGATGCCGTGCAGCGGCCAGGACCAGCCCCCCACGCCCTCCACCCCGATGTCCTCAGAGCGAGTCGCGCAGCGACCGGAGGCGGCTCAGGGTCGAGGTCTTGCCGAGGATCTCCATCGACTCGAAGAGCGGCGGCGAGATGCGGGCGCCCGAGACGGCCGTGCGCAGCGGGCCGAAGGCGAGGCGCGGCTTGATGCCGAGCCCGTCGACGATCGCGGCGCGCAGCGCCTCCTCGATGCCCGCGGCGTTCCACGGGCTGCCCGTGCCGAGGACGCCGATGCCGTGGTCGTCGATGTCGCCGAGCACCTTGAGCGCCGCGTCGAGCACGGCCGGCGCGTCGTCCTTGAGCTGGGCACGCGCGTCCTCGTCGATGACGAGCTGGTCGTCGGCGACGAAGAACGGACGCACGAGCGCCGGCGCCTCGGTGAGCAGGGCCATGCGGGTCTGGATCAGCTCCGCGACGGACTTGAGGCGCGCCAGCTCACCGAGCGACTGCGTCTCGCCGAGCACGCCGTCGGCGACGAGGTAGGGCAGCAGCCGGCTCGCGAACTCGCCCACCTCGAGCGACCGGATGTAGACGCCGTTGAGCCAGTCGAGCTTCTTGAGGTCGAAGATCGGGCCGATCGGGTTGACCTTGGCCCAGTCGAACGTGCGGCTGAACTCGTCGAAGGTGAAGACCTCGACGTCGGCACCCTCGGCGTCCTGCTGCGGCGGGTAGGCCAGCAGCGCAAGGAAGTTCACGAGCGCCTCGGGCAGGTAGCCCTGCTCCCGGAACCACGTGAGACGGGCGGCGGGGTTCTTGCGCTTGGAGATCTTGGACTTGTCGGTGTTGCGCAGCAACGGCATGTGCGCGAACGTCGGCGGCTCGAGCCCGAGCCAGCGGTAGAGCAGGACGTGCTTCGGCGTCGAGCTGATCCACTCCTCGCCGCGCACGACGTGGGTGATGCCCATGAGATGGTCGTCGACGACGACAGCGAGGTGGTAGGTCGGGAACCCGTCGGCCTTGAGGATCACCTGGTCGTCGGGGCGCGGCGCCGACACCTTGCCGCGGATGACGTCGTCGAAGACGAGCGGCACGTCGTCGGGCACGAGCATGCGCACGACCGGCGTCTCGCTGAAGCCGGGCAGCGCGGCGCGCTCCTCACGCGTCTTGCCGACACACAGACGGTCGTAGCCGGTCGGCTGCTTCGTCTTCTGCTGGATCTCGCGCATCTGGTCGAGACGCTCCTTGGAGCACCAGCAGTAGTACGCGTGGCCGTCCTCGAGGAGGCGCTCGACGTAGGGCCGGTACGTCTCGAGACGCTCGGACTGGCGGTACGGCGCGAAGGGCCCACCGATGTCGGGGCCCTCGTCCCAGTGCAGCCCGAGCCACGCGAGGGTGTCGTAGAGCTGGGCCTCGGAGTCCTCACGGAAGCGCGCGCGGTCGGTGTCCTCGACGCGCAGGACGAACTGGCCGCCCTGCTGCCGGGTGAAGGCGAGGTTGAAGAGCGACATGTAGGCCGTGCCGACGTGCGGGTCACCGGTCGGGCTCGGGGCGACGCGAGTGCGCACCGGACCGGAGCCGTCCGAGGTCGAGACGCGGACGCGCTCCTCGGTGCGGATCTCGACGTGCTCGCCGGCGTCGCTGGCGGGGGAAGACGGCATACCTGTGCTGGTGGTGTTGTCGCTCATGGTGCGACCCAGCCTAGTGGGAGCCCGAAAGGGTCAGCGACGCACGAAGGTGTTGGTCAGCGACCCGATGCCCGCAATCTCGACGGTGACCTGCTGACCCGCCTCGACGAGCCCGACGCCGGCCGGCGTGCCGGTGAGGATGACGTCACCGGGCAGCAGCGTGAAGGCCGCCGAGGCGTACTCGATGATCGTCGCGATGTCGTGGATCATGTCGGCGGTCGTGCCGTCCTGCTTCACGTCGCCGTCGAGCGTCGTGACGATCGAGAGGTCGGCGGGGTCGAGCTCGGTCTCGACCCACGGGCCGAGGGGGCAGCTCGTGTCGAAGCCCTTGGCGCGGGCCCACTGGCCGTCGCTGCGCTGCCAGTCCCGGGCCGTGACGTCGTTGGCGATGGTGTAGCCGTAGATGCACTCGGCCGCGTCCTTTGCCTTGACGCCCTTGGTGATGGTCTTGATGACGACCGCGAGCTCGCCCTCGTAGGAGATCTCGCTGCTGCCGGCCGGGAGCACGACGGGGTCGAACGGACCGACGACGGCGGTGTTGGGCTTGAAGAACATCATCGGCTCGGCCGGCGCCTCGCCGCCCATCTCCTTGGCGTGGTCGGCGTAGTTCTTGCCGATCGCGACGATCTTGGAGCGCGGGATGACGGGTGCGAGCAGGCGCACGTCGTCGAGCATGACGGGCGGCTGTCCGCTCGGCTGGAGGCCGATGTAGAGCGGGTCGCCGGACAGCGGCGTGATCACCTCGCTGCCGGGGTCGCCCTGGACGATGCCGTATGCCGGGTCGTCCCCGGTCGTGAACCTCGCGATGCGCACGCGCCCACCCTACGACGGGTGGCACTCCCCCGCGGAGGGCGGTCAGCGCGGCCAGACGATCGTGACGTCCGCCGGCGACCCGGGCTGCCCGCTGGGCCGGGTCCGGTACTCCGGCACGCCGACGCACGTCCAGAGCAGACCGGCCACGTCCGTCCCGAGGAGGTGTGCGAGGTCGGAGTCGCGGAAGGTCATGCCCGACGCGGCCGCGCCCAACGCGTACGCCATGAGGTGCAGGCGGCCCTCGGCGACGCCGGCAAGCAGCTGCGCCTCGCGATAGGCGTGGTCGTCGAGGTCGTCCAGTGGCGCGCCGCTCATGGCGACGAAGGCGGCGTCGCGGGCGAGGCCCTGCTCGAGGGCGGCCGCGAAGAGCTCGTCGCGGACGGACCGCTCGTCGAGAGGGCGCACCGGCGACGCGAGGTCGGGCCACCGGTGGATGCCGGTGGGCACGTCGTCGACGCCGCTGACGCCGAGCCAGTGCGGGACGTCGATGCCGCGCAGCGAGGCGCTCATGGCGTCGACGAGCACGTGGCGCGGAAGCGACCGGTCGGGGTGGAGCCGGCGGATCGACCCCTTGCTGACGACGACGGCATCGGTGCTGGGTCCGCCCTCGGCGGTGAGCGCGACCGGAGCCCCGCGCTCGAGCTCGGCGCCGAGGCGGCGCTGCTCCCCCGCACGTTGGGCGGCCGTCACGAGCGGGAACTCGAGACCGTCGGCGTCGTGGTGGCCCGACATCGGGTCGCCCGTCAGGTGCACGGCCGGGTCGCCGGGACCGAGGGCCACGAGGGCGACCGGGAACTCGTGCACGCGGTCGGCGCCGACGAGGGCGGCCACCTCGGCATCGGGGAAGGTCGTGAAGAGCCGTGCTGTCAGGCCTGCCGCGTCGGCGAGGGCGAGCGTCTGGGCCAGCATGGTGCCGGCGTCCCAGTAGATGTGGCGGAAGCCGCGCTCGCGGTAGCGCCAGCCGGTGCGCCACGGCACCCCCGTCACGACGACGGTCACGGCGTCGCCCGACGGCGCGGGGCCGAGGACGACGAGGGCGTGGGCCTCGGGGTCGTACCAGTGCAGGCCCGGCTCGAGCCCCTCGACGCCCGCCCCGCGCGGCACGGCGACGTAGAGCTCGAGCGGGAAGCGCGCCCCGGCCGAGCCGGCCGCGCGGAAGAGCATGACCCCGCCGTCGGGGCGCGTCGTGCGCCGGGTGACGCCCGACGACAGGAAGAGCAGACGGGCCAGGCCGGGGAGGTCGAGACGGCTCGGCGCAACCGTCGCCGTGCCGGCGAGCACAGCGGTGGCCGCCGCCGACGACGCGGGGAGGTCGGGCGGCAGGAGGACTCGTCGCAGGTCGTCGTCGTAACGCTTGTAGGACCGGGGCCGCCGCGTCACGTCGTTGGGCACGAGGTCCTGCACGAGCCGATCGTCATCGGGGACCTCGGTCCACTCCCGCTCCGGGGTGTAGGAGGTCAGCCGGTGCAGCAGGTGGGTGGGTCGCTCCGCGTCCGGTGCCATGAGGCCATCCTGCCCTCGGGTCGCGGGTGCGCGGTGGGGTTCGGGGCCGCGACTCGCCTACCCTCGTGGGGTGCAGGTGATGAGCGAGCCGGAGTGGCGCGAGCGGACGGCGGCGCACGAGGCGCGTGTCGACACAGCGACCTCAGCGCACCTGGCTCGCCGACGCGACCACCGCAAGCACCCGGTCGAGGACTTCCTCTTCACCTACTACGCGTTCAAGCCAGCACAGCTGCGCCGCTGGCACCCCGGGGCCGGCACGTCCCTCGTGGGGGCAGCGCGCGCGCCGCAGGTCGACTGGCGCTTCTACGAGGTCGACGGCGACGTCGTCGGGGTGGACGTGGAGGCCTTCACGGCCGCCCGCGGCGACACGCTGCGCTTCGTCCGCGAGCTGCTTGTGGGCACGGCAGGTCGACCGGCGCGGTTCGGCTGCTTCGGGCTGCACGAGTGGGCCATGGTCTACCGGCTCGACCCGACCGACGTGCGGCACGCGGGATGGCCGCTGCGGCTCGGCGGCGCCGGGACCGACGCCGTGGTCGAGAGCCACCAGGTCGCCTGCTCGCACTTCGACGCGTACCGCTTCTTCACCCCCGAGGCCGCTCCACTCAACGTGTTGACGCCGACCCGTGAGAGCCAGACGGCCCTCGAGCAGCCGGGGTGCCTCCACGCCGGGATGGACCTCTACAAGTGGGCCCACAAGCTCGTGCCGGCCGTGTCGAGCGACCTCGTCATGGACTGCTTCGAGCTGGCCCGCGACATCCGCACCCTCGACATGCGGGCGGCGCCGTACGACCTGCGGGAGCTCGGCTACGAGCCGGTGCGGATCGAGACCGCCGAGGGAAAGGCGGAGTATGCCGCCGCGCAGCGCGGCTTCTCGGTCCGCGGTCAGGCGCTGCGCGCCCGGCTCGTCGACGCCATCGAGCTCACGCTTCAGATCTCCCGAACCTCGAGCTGACCGCAAGCGCGGCAAGTCAGGACGTTTCATTCAGTCCGCGGGCGGCCTTCGAGAACTCGACCCGTGGCGTACTCCACCCATTGGCCGCGGCCGACTTCGGGACGTGTAGCTCCGGCCGCTTGGCAAGTGCCCACGCGTCGGCTGGGTAGCGCCGTCCGTCGAGTGCTGCGTCCACATCGAGGTCTTGTTGTACGTGCCCATCGGCGAACAGGGCGTCACAACGGATTCGGCGCCTCGTCGGGGCCAGAACTGTTCGCTCCATCGGGGCGGTGGCTCGTACGGCCGTCGCCCGCTCCGGTGTCGGGCCCGCCCGTCTCGACTCCGGCGAGGGGACCGCTGGGCGCCCCAAGGCTCATCACACCCTTGCGCATATACCCCATGGGGGTATCATGGAGGCATGGACACGCACAGCGAGCACTCGATCTCCCCGACGGGCTCGTTGGTGCAGGACCCCGTCTGCGGCATGGACGTCGACCCCGCTACCAGCGAGCACCACCTCGAGCGGGACGGCCACGACTACTACTTCTGCTCCCCCGGCTGCCGCGCGAGGTTCGAGGCGCGCCCGGACGCCTACCTGACCGGCCCGGCAGGACATGCAGGCTCCGGTCACGACCATCGAGAGCACGACCATCACGACCGTGAGGACCCCGCCGGCACCGCAGCGGCCCCCAGCGACGTCACCGAGTGGACCTGCCCGATGCACCCCGAGATCCGCCGGCCCGGCCCGGGCACCTGCCCGATCTGCGGGATGGCCCTCGAGCCCGTCACCGTGACCGCGGACAGCGGCCCCAACCCCGAGCTCGCCGACATGACCCGCCGGTTCAAGGTCGCCGTCGCCCTCACCATCCCGGTGCTCGTCCTCTCGATGGGGCGCGAGCTCATCCCAGCCCTGCACGACGCCATCCCCGCTTCCGTGGCCACCTGGGGGCAGCTCGTCCTTGCGACACCCGTCGTGCTCTGGGCCGGATGGCCGTTCTTCGAGCGCGGCTGGACCTCCGTCCGGACGATGAAGCTGAACATGTTCACCCTCATCGCGATGGGCACCGGCGTCGCGTGGCTGTTCAGCGTGGTCGCCACCGTCGCACCGCAGCTGTTCCCCGAGTCCTTCCGGATGGACGGGACGGTCGCCGTCTACTTCGAGGCCGCCGCCGTCATCACCACCCTCGTCCTGCTCGGGCAGGTCCTCGAGCTACGCGCCCGAGAGAGCACCTCCGGCGCCATCCGCGCCCTGCTCGACCTCACCCCCAAGACCGCACACCGGATCGACCCCGACGGGACCGAGGCCGACGTCAGCCTCGAGCAGGTCCAGGTCGGAGACCTGCTGCGCGTCCGGCCCGGCGAGTCCGTCCCCGTCGACGGAGCCGTTCAGGACGGCCGCTCGACCCTGGACGAGTCCATGGTCACCGGCGAGTCCATGCCCGTCACCAAGCGGGCCGGTGACTCCGTCATCGGCGGCACCGTCAACCAGACCGGGTCCATCGTCATGCGTGCCGACAACGTCGGCCGGGACACGATGCTCGCCCGCATCGTCCAGATGGTCGCCGACGCGCAACGCTCCCGCGCCCCCATCCAGCGGCTCGCCGACAGGGTGTCGGCCGTGTTCGTGCCCGTCGTCATCGCCGCGGCACTGGTCGCGTTCATCGTGTGGGCGACCGTCGGGCCTGAGCCCCGCCTGGCGCACGCCCTCGTCATCGCCGTCAGCGTGCTCATCATCGCCTGCCCCTGCGCCCTGGGGCTCGCGACGCCAGTCTCGATCATGGTCGGCGTCGGCCGCGGCGCCTCCCTCGGCGTCCTCATCAAGAACGCCGAAGCACTCGAGCGGATGGAGAAGGTCGACACCCTGGTCGTTGACAAGACCGGCACCCTGACCCAGGGCCGCCCCTCGGTCACCCGCGTCGCCGCCGCCGACGGCACGGACCAGGACGAGCTCCTCCGGCTCGCCGCCGGCGTCGAACGCGCCAGCGAGCACCCCCTCGGGATGGCCATCGTCCGCGCCGCCACCGACGCCGGGCTGAGCATTCCTGACGTAGCCGACTTCGACGCGCCCGTCGGCAAGGGCGTCACCGGCACCGTCGACGGAAGACGCGTCCTCGTGGGCAGTCAACGGTTCCTCGCCGGGCATGACGTCGACACAGCCACCAAGGACGCCGACGCGGACCGGCTGCGCGCCGATGGCGCCAGCGCCGTCTACGTCGCGATCGACAGTCGCGTGGCTGGCGTGCTCGCCATCGCCGACCCGGTCAAGGACACCACCGCCGCTGCGTTGAAGGAGCTACGCGCGGACGGCATTGACGTCGTCATGCTCACCGGCGACAACAAGGTCACCGCGAACGCCGTCGCCCGCAGCCTCGGCATCGACCGCGTCGAGGCCGAGGTCCTACCCGACCACAAGAGCGACGTCGTCCAGGCACTGCGCGCCGAAGGGCGCGTCGTCGCGATGGCTGGTGACGGCGTCAACGACGCACCCGCCCTGACCGCGGCCGATGTCGGCATCGCCATGAGCACCGGCACCGACGTCGCCATCGAGAGCGCCGGAGTGACCCTTCTCAAGGGCGACCTCACCGGCATCGTCCGCTCCCGGGCGTTGTCCAAGGCCACCATGTCGAACATCCGCCAGAACCTCGTGTTCGCCTTCATCTACAACGCCGCCGGCATCCCCCTCGCCGCCGGCGTCCTCTACCCGAGCTTCGGGCTCCTTCTCTCCCCGATGATCGCCGCAGCGGCGATGGCCCTGTCCTCCGTCAGCGTCATCAGCAACGCCCTCCGGCTCCGCACGCAAGCGCTGTAGCGGCCTCGCCGAAGGGCTAGCCGCGAACGCTCTAGCCTCTCGCTTGGCAATCATGAGAGATGTCGGAGCACCCGCGAGTCCACGGCTTGGACGTCCGCTCTTCGGCATGCGGACGGGACCTACCCACAGCTGTTGATCCGATCCTCGCGCATAGATGGACGCCTACACGTGGGCCCACAAGCTCGTGCCGGCCGTGTCGAGCGACCTCGTGATGGACTGCTTCGAGCTGGCCCGCGACATCCGCACCCTCGACATGCGGGCGGCGCCGTACGACCTGCGGGAGCACGGCTACGAGCCGGTGCGGATCGAGACCGCCGAGGGAAAGGCGGAGTATGCCGCCGCGCAGCGCGGCTTCTCGGTCCGCGGTCAGGCGCTGCGCACCCGCCTCGTCGACGCCATCGACGTCGTCACCTCAGCCGAGACCGCGCGCCGGCCCTGACCGGGGAGCAGGGGTGGCGCGTGGGAGGTGTAGGTGTGCCCGGTCGGGGTGGTGATGCGCACCGTGTGGGGTGCGCCGGGTTGTCGGGTGAGGATGGTCGCGGCGGTGAAGCCGGGGAGCTGTTTGGTGTGGTTGCAGCGCACGCAGAGGCCCTGGCCGTTGGTGTCCGTGGTGGGTCCGCCGTCCGCATGGTCGTGGATGTGGTCGAGGTGTCGGGCAGGGGCATCGCACCAAGGGGTGCGGCAGATGCCGGTGTCGCGGGTCAGGAGGTAGCGCCGCAGTCCGCCCTCGAAGGTGCGGCGGGTGGAGTCCATCGCGACGAGGGTGCCGGTGGCCGGGTGCGTGTAGAGCCGCCGCAGCCACACCGTCGCGGGGGCCGAGCGTTCGTTCCCCGGGTCACTGGATCGGGTGAGCAGCGTGCGGGCCCAGACGGCAGGGACGGTGCCGTAGCCGGGGATCTGCGCGGGCGTGGTGTCGCCGGCGAGCAGGGCCCGGTCGGTCATGACGAGCTGGACCTCGACGGGGACCGCGTCGGCGGCAGTCTGCCCGGTGAGCCGGGTGACGAACGTGTCGGCCATGACCTGGCCCTTGCCCCGCTCGTCGCCGCCGGCGCGGGCGGTATCGGCGGCCGCAGTGAGGGCGGCGTGCGCGGCAACGGCCTGCGCGACGGGGAGCAGAGCGGTGACGTAGGCCATCGTGTCAGGGGCGGGGCGGATCGTGACCCGCCGCTCGGCCTTCGCCTTCGCCGCCCGGGCCACGACCGAGGCAGCGTCGACGCGGTACGCGGCGGCGCGGACCCGACGGGCGAGCTCGCGGTCGCCCAGGGCACCGACCTGCTCGCCGACGTCCCGGGCGTCACCGGCGTCACCCACTGGCCCGACGACCTCGGCGTCGACGAGGGTGCGCTGCTCGCTCGTCAGGGTCGCGGTCTCGGTGATGATGATCTGCGCGCGCCACTCGCTGACCTCACCCGCCTCAAGCGCGGCCAGCGTGTGCGGCATCTCCGTGGTCAGGGCGAGCGCCAGCCGCACGTGCTGCGCGTCGCGGACGGGTGACTCGCGCCGGGCCAGGGCGACCTGCGCCGCGACCCCCGTCAGACCCGACGAACCTCGCCTGCGCGACCGGGTCGATGGCTGCCCGGTCGCCGCACCCTCGTCGTCGACCGACGCGGCGCGGGCCTGCCCCCGCGCGGCGCGCCACCCGTCGAAGTGCCCGGCGTCGGAGCACTCCCGCGCCCGGTCGAGCCAGGCCTGTGCGACCTGCGCCTGGGACTCGACGAGGGCCGCTGTCACCCGCACCTGGGCCGCCCCCACCGCGGACTTGACACGCTCGAGGACCGCGAGCTGGTCGACCCGCTCCTGGTCCGAGTCACCGTCGGACCCGACTCGCGACAGCGCCGACACGAGAGCCTCCAGGCCCTCCGCCGTCACCATCGCCACACCTTCGAACACGTGTTCTGCATATCTGCTTAGGTGAAGTCCGGTATGCCGGTTTCTGGCTTGAGCAGGCCCTTCAGCGGGTGCGGGTCGGTGTCGACGGCTTGCTCGAGCAGCCGATAGAAGAGCAGTCCTCGTGACTTCGCGTTGCGGCGGTTGAACCGGAAGGTGTACTCGTCGAGGTAGTAGGGCAGGTGTGCCTCCTCGACGCGGAAGTGCAGGGTGCCGATCAGCCAGCGCTTGAGCAGTGAGGCCACCAGGTGCACTCCGGGCAGCACGCTGGCCTTGTCGGGCGCGGAGTAGCCGAGGGTGAACTCGTGGGTGTAGCCGAGGTCGGCGAGCCGGCGCAGGGTGCGGGCGCCGTCGGTGCGGATCGTTGATCCGGGCTCGATGACCCGGGTGGCGAAGTCGACCAGCTCGGTGGTTCCGGGCTGGGTGGCGACGCCGAGCCGGACTCGGCCCAGGCGGCGGGTTTCGTTGTGTTCTATGGCGATCATGACCGCGACCTTGTCGCCGTAGCCGCCCGTCCGGCCGCGGGTGACGCCGCCGATCATCGTCTCGTCGAGCTCCACGATCCCGGACAGCTTGTCCCGCTCCGGGCGGACCATCGCCCGGCGCAGCTTGTGCATCCAGGCCCACGCCGTCTCGTAGGAGCCGAACCCGAGGAGCCGTTGCAGGCCGAGTGCGGACATCCCGTTCTTCTGCGAGGTCAGGAACCAGATCGCCGCGAACCAGGTCGACAACGGCGTCCGCGTCCGGTCGAAGATCGTTCCCGCGGTGACCGACGTGCGCCGCCCGCAGGCCCGGCACATCCACAGCCCGGCACCGGTGCGCCAGAACTCAGTGGCTTCGCACTTCGGGCACACGAATCCGTCGGGCCAGCGCAGTCCGGCCAGGTAGTCCAGGCAGGACTGGTCGTCCGGGAACCACTCCAGCAGCTGCTGGTAGGTGGACGGGTAGTCCACTTCCCGAACCGGATTCGCGGTCATCCACAGATCCTACTTCACCCAAGCAGATATGCAGAACACGTGTTCGATTCTACCCGCGTCGCACGTTCCCGACTAGACCTGTCCACAGCCGATTCGGCTCGCGCAGAGCGAAATCCGCGTCAGTCGGAGTCGTCGACGTAGAGGCAGAACGGATGGCCGGCAGGGTCGAGCAGCACCCGCACGTCCTGCTGGGGCTGGAGCTCAGCGAGCTCCGCCCCGACCTCGACGGCGTATGCCACGGCCGCGTCGAGATCGTCCACCTCGAGGTCGAGGTGGAGCATCATGATCGGCTTCCCCGGCTCACTGGGCCAGACCGGTCGCACGTAGTTCGGCTCGGTCTGGAACGAGAGGTTGTAGCCGTGGGTCTCCGAGGGTGCGAGCGTCGCCCAGCCCGGGGTGTCCTTGTAGAGCGTCCAGCCGAGCAGGCGCTCGTAGAAGTGCGCCAGGGCGGACGCGTCGGGAGCGTCGAGCACGACGCCGAACCAGTGCTTCGTCGTACGTAGCGGCATCGCACCAGCATGCCAAGACCGGGTGTCGGGCAGGGGCGTGGAGAAAAAGTCATGTGCGGCGTATCAGGCGCTACCCCGCGTGCTCTGAAGGGTGTCGGCGAAGGTCCAGGCACGCGCGTCGACGATCTCCACCCTTTCAGGGGGTGGTGCTGGGCGGGGCCTGGACCGCCCAGCACTTACGATGTCCCGAGCGCCTGGCCTGAGCCCGCGAGACCCCGGACGATGACGGCGAGTCCGACCTCGAAGGCTTTGGCTTCGGTCGTCGCGTCCGGCGCCGGCAGGTCGGGATCGACCGATGCCGCGAGTGCTCGATCCTGCTGCCCCGCAACGGATCCCAGGATGTGGTGCACGACGAGTGCCGCCACCTCGTCGCGCTCGGACGCCGGTGCGCCGGTGTCGTGGACGAGCCGGGCGAGCTCGCGGAGCGCCCGCGCGGCACCCGGCTCGACGGCATACGCGAGCCCGACCACGTCGGCAGCATCCGGCACCTGCACGAGCGCGTCGCGGACGTCGACGGCCAGGCCCGCGAGCGCCTCGGCCGGCGGGCGGTCGCCCGTCGGCAGTGGGATCTCGGCGAGGAGCACGTCGGCCACCTCGACGAGCAGCTCCTGCTTGTTCGCCACGTGCCAGTAGAGGGCGCCGGGCGCGACGCCGAGCTCGCGGGCGAGACGACGCATCGACAGGTCACCGAGCCCGTAGCGCCGCAGCAGGTCGACGGCGGTCGCCACGACCTGCTCCCGACTGAGTGCCACACGCTCCCCTGCCCTCGGCATGCGGGTCCGGCGGACCCGCGTTGACAGCCGAGCCTAGCGACTCGGCATACTGAACACCGTTCAAGTTGAACACCGTTCAACGCCGCGCGCAAGGAGCCCGCATGACCCGCCGATTCGACGATCTCGCCGATGCCGTCCTCGCCGGCACCCCCGCGAGCACCGACGACGCCCTCGACGTCCTGCGCGCCACCGACGAGGAGCTGCTGGCCGTCGTCGCGGCCGCGGCACGCCTGCGCCGCAAGCACTTCGGCAACACCGTCAAGGTCAACTACCTCGTCAACCTCAAGTCGGGCCTCTGCCCCGAGGACTGCCACTACTGCTCCCAGCGACTCGGCTCGCAGGCGGACATCCTCAAGTACACCTGGCTGAAGCCCGACGAGGCCATCGAGCAGGCGGCCGCCGGACTGCGCGGCGGCGCGACCCGGATCTGCATGGTCTCCAGCGGACGCGGCCCCACCGACCGCGACGTCGAGCGCGTGGCCGGGATGGTCGGCGCGCTCAAGCAGGAGCACCCTGACGTCGAGGTCTGCGCCTGCCTCGGGCTGCTCAAGGACGGGCAGGCCGAGCGGCTGCGAGAGGCCGGCGTCGACGCCTACAACCACAACATCAACACGGCCGAGTCGCACCACGACGACATCGTCACGAGCCACACGTACGCGGACCGCGTCGACACGGTGACCAAGGCCAAGGACGCCGGTCTGTCACCGTGCTCGGGCCTCATCGCCGGCCTCGGCGAGACCGACGACCAGCTCGTCGAGGCCCTCTTCGCCCTCCGCGACCTCGGGTCGGACTCGATCCCCGTCAACTTCCTCATGCCCTTCGACGGCACGCCGCTCGAGGGCACGTGGGATCTCACCCCCGGACGCTGCCTGCGCATCCTCGCGATGGCGCGGATCGTGAACCCGGACAAGGAGATCCGCATCGCCGGAGGTCGCGAGATGCATCTCCGCTCACTCCAGGGCCTGGCCCTCCACGTCGCCAACTCGATCTTCCTCGGCGACTACCTGACGTCCGAGGGCCAGGCCGCCGAGGCCGACCTCGAGCTGATCCGCGACCACGGCTTCGTCGTCCTCGGCGCCGACGAGCACACCTCCGTCCCGAGCGGCGTCCCCATCGCCACGCACGACCCGGCGAAGCGGCGTCGGGGGGCCGGCACGGACCTTCCCGCCAATGCCTGAAGCCCCGGGATCGCCGCTCGCCGCCCGTGACCGCGGGCTCGTCTGGCACCCCTATGCCCCGCTCGACGGACCCGAGCCGTATGCCGTCGAGGGCGCCTCGGGCGTGCGGCTGTCCCTCACGGCCCCCGACGGCGAGCAGTTCGAGGCCGTCGACGCGATGGCCTCCTGGTGGTGCGCCGTCCACGGGTACCGCAACCCGGTCCTGGACGCCGCGGCCCACGAGCAGGTCGACCGTTTCAGCCACGTCATGTTCGGCGGACTGACGCACGAGCCCGCGGTCCGGCTCGCCGAACGCCTCACGACGATGGCCCCCGGCCCGATGGCCCACGTCTTCTTCGCCGACTCCGGCTCGGTCTCGGTCGAGGTCGCCCTCAAGCTGGCCCTGCAGTACCAGGCCGCGCGCGGACGCCCCGACCGCCAGCGTTTCCTCACCGTGCGCGGTGGCTACCACGGTGACACCTTCGCCGCGATGAGCGTGTGCGACCCCGTCGACGGCATGCACTCGGCCTTCCCGGGCGCCCTGGCCCGGCAGGTCTTCGCCCCGAGGCCCCCGGCCGCACGCCTCGTCACCACGCCCACCGGCGAGGACCGTTGGGAGACGGACCGCTCCGCTCTCGACCTCTGGACGGCCGAGGTGCGCCTCCTCGCGCAGACCCACACCGACGAGCTCGCCGCCGTCGTCGTCGAACCGGTCCTCCAGGGCGCCGGCGGCATGCACGTCTACCACCCCGACTGCCTGCGGGTGCTGCGCGAGGTCGCCGACGACCACGGTCTGCTCCTCGTCGTCGACGAGATCGCGACCGGCTTCGGTCGCACCGGTCGCCTCTTCGCCTCGGAGTGGGCCGACGTCGCCCCCGACGTGATCTGCGTCGGCAAGGCTCTGACCGGTGGATACCTCTCTCTCGCAGCGGTGCTCATGACGCGCGAGGTCGGAGACGCGATCACCAGATCGGCGTTCCGAGCCCTCCTACACGGCCCGACCTTCATGGCCAACCCGCTCGCCTGCGCCGTGGCCAATGCCTCCGTCGAGCTCGTCGAGGCGACGTGGAAGGACCAGGTCCCCCGCGTCGGACGCCTTCTCGCCGAGCACCTCTCTCCCGCGGCGTCACTCCCCCACGTCGCCGACGTGCGCACCCTCGGAGCCGTCGGCGTCGTTCAGCTGACGTCGCCCGTCGACGTCGCCCGCGTCACCCGCGCAGCACTGCGGCGTGGTGTCTGGGTGCGCCCCTTCCGGGACCTCGTCTACACGATGCCGCCCTACGTCTGCACGGATGACGACGTCCGTGTCATCGCCGAAGGGGTCGTCGGCGCCGTTGCAGAGGTCCACGGATGAGCACCTGGGACGCGTGGCTGGCGGAGCGCTCCGACCTGCGGGCCGAGCGCAGCACCGAGCGCTTCGACCCCGTCCTGCGTCTGGGCGGTCCGCGGCGCGGGTCGCGTGACCCGCTCGACCTCGCCTCCAACGACTACCTCGGCCTGTCCCGCGACGACCGTGTCGTGGCGGCCGCCCACGAGGCGCTGGAGCGCTACGGAGCCTCGGCGACGGCGAGCCGGCTCGTCAGCGGCACCCTTCCCGTCCACCGTGATCTCGAGGCCGCCCTGTGCCGCCTCACGGGCCAGGCGAGCGCGCTCGCCTTCTCGACGGGGTATGCCGCCAACCTCGGGGTGCTGACCGCGCTGAGTGGGCGGGGTGCCGAGATCCTTCTCGACGCCCACGCGCACGCCTCCCTCCACGACGCCGCCCGGATGTCCCGGGTCCCCTACGCCACGTTCGCCCACAACGACGCCGCAGCCCTCGACCGCGAGCTCGCAGCGCGGCCCGATCGGCGGGTCCTCGTCGCCGTCGAGTCGATCTACTCCGTCCTCGGCGATGCCGCGCCCCTGCGCGCGCTCGTGGAGGTCTGCCACCGTCACGGCGCCCTGCTCGTCGTCGACGAGGCGCACGGCATCGGGGTGGCCGGTCACGGCCGCGGCCTCGTCCACGAGCTCGGCCTCGACGGGGCCCGCGACGTCGTCGTGACCCTGACCCTCTCGAAGGCGCTGGGATCCCAGGGCGGTGCGGTGCTCGGCCCGACCACGGTGCGCCACCACCTCGTCAACACCGCGCGCAGCTTCATCTTCGACACCGGGCTCGCGCCCGCGTCGGCGGCCGCAGCCTGCGCCGCCGCGGGCCTCGTCGCGGACGACCCGAGCCTGGCGGCCGCGGTCCGCGCCAACGCCGGCACCATCGCGGCGATCTGTGGCATCCATCAGGCGGCCGGAGCCGTCCAGTCGCTGCCGATGCCGTCGCCCGAGAGCGCCGTCGCCGCGGCCCTCGACCTGCGCGCCCAGGGTGTCCTCGTCGGCTGCTTCCGGCCACCGAGCGTGCCCGACGGCGTGTCCCGCCTCCGTGTCACGGCCCGTGCCGACCTGTCCGGCGACGACCTCTACGCGGCCGCCCGACTCGTGGCCCGGGCGGCCGCGATTCACGGCGGGGCTCCCGACCCCGCTACCGTCGAGGGGCCACGGGCAGGGGACGCTCCCTCCCCCGTCCGTGGCCTCCCGTCGGTCGCGGCCGTCGAGGGTGTGCAACCACCGGCACCACCCTCGCCACTCGGGTCCATCCCACCGCACGGCGACGATGACTGAGGCGCACCTTCCCCGCGTCGTCCTCGTCACGGGCACCGACACCGACGTGGGCAAGACCGTCGTCACGGCGGCCGTCGTCGCCACGGCACGAGCCGCGGGGCTCAGCGTCACGGCCTACAAACCCACGCAGACCGGGGTGGCACCCGGCGAGCCGGGAGACATGGCCGAGGTGGAGCGCCTGACGGGCGTGGCGGTCGTCGAGGGCGTACGCCTTCGGGCGCCCATGGCGCCGAGGCCGGCGGCCGCGCTCGAGGGCGCCGACCTGCCCACCCTGGCCGACCACGTGGCCCGCGTCGCGGACCTGGCCGTACGCCGCGACCTCGTCGTCGTCGAGGGCGCGGGCGGTCTGCTCGTCGAGCTCACCGACGCCGGGGAGACGTTGGCCGACCTCGCGAAGGTCCTGCCCGACAGCGGCGTGCTCGTCGTGGCCCGCAGTGCGCTGGGCACCCTCAACCACACCATGTTGACGCGAGAAGCCTTGTTCCACAGAGGAGTCCGGCCACTCGGCATCGTCATCGGCGCGTGGCCCGAGCACCCCGACCTCATCGAGACGACGAACCGCGACTACCTCGGCGCGCTCCCCGAGGGCCTGGTCGGCGCCGTGCCGCTCGGTGCCCCGCGCCACGACGCGGCGACCTTCGCCGCCGACGCTCCCGGCTGGCTGCCGGGGCTTGCTCAGCGCCTCGGGACACCCTGACGCAGCAGACCGTGCACGATGCCGTCGGTGAGGGCACGCCACGACGCGGCGAGGATCGAGCCGGCCACACCGATGGTGTCCCACGACGTCTCTCCGTCGGAGGTCTCGATGAGCACGCGCGTCACGGCGTCGGTGCCGTGCGAGGCGTCGAGGATGCGCACCTTGAAGTCGATGAGCTCGATCTTCTCGATCTCCGGGTAGGCGCGAGCCAGGGCCTCCCGCAGGGCGTGGTCGAGCGCGTTGACGGGACCGTTGCCCTCGCCCGTCGCGATGAGGCGGGCACCGTCGGCGCGCAGCTTGACGGTCGCCTCGGACGTCGCGTCCCCCTCGCCCGAGGAGTCGGTGATGACCCGCCACGACTCGACCTCGAAGTAGTCGGTGCAGCCCGGCTCGAGCGCCTCGCGGAGCATCAGCTCGACGGTCGCGTCTGCGGCGTCGAAGGTCCAGCCGCGCAGCTCGAGGTCCTTGACCTCGGCGAGCACGGCGGCGACGACGTCGGGGCGGTCGGACAGGTCGAGGCCGGCCTCACGGGCCTTGAGCTCGATGCTCGCCCGCCCGGCCATGTCGGAGACGAGGGTGCGCATGCCGTTGCCGACGAGCGACGGGTCCATGTGCTGGTAGAGGTCGGGGTCGACCTTGAGCGCGCTCGCGTGGAGACCGGCCTTGTGCGCGAAGGCGCTGGCGCCCACGTAGGGCTGGCGGCTGTAGGCGGGGACGTTGGTCACCTCGCTGATGGCGTGCGCGATGTGCATGGCCCGGCGGAACGCGTCGGGCTCCATGGCGTCGAGCCCCAGCTTGAACTGGAGGTTGGCGGCGACCGTGAGCAGGTCGGCGTTGCCGGTGCGCTCGCCGTAGCCGTTGACGGTGCCCTGGACGTGGGTCGCCCCGGCCCGGACGGCCGCGACGGAGTTGGCGGCCGCGCAGCCGGTGTCGTTGTGGCAGTGGGCGCCGACGCGGGCGCCGGTCGAGGCGATGACGTCGGCGACGACCTCCTCGACCTGGTGCGGGAGCATGCCCCCGTTGGTGTCGCAGAGCACGACGACCTCGGCGCCGGCCTCGTGCGCGGTGCGCACGACCGAGAGGGCGTAGTCGCGGTCGAGGTGCCAGCCGTCGAAGAAGTGCTCGCAGTCGAGGAAGACGCGGCGACCCTGGCCGACGAGGTGGCCGACCGTGTCGCGGACCATCTCGAGGTTCTCCTCGAGCGTCGTGCGCAGGGCCCGCTCGACGTGGCCGGTGTGGGACTTGGCGACGAGGCACACGACCGAAGCCTCGGAGTCGACGAGGGCGCGCACGAGGGGGTCCTCCGCCGCGACCCCGCCGGCGCGACGGGTGGCCCCGAAGGCGGCGAGGGTCGCGTGACGCAGGTCGAGCTCGGTGCGGGCCCGCTCGAAGAACTCCGTGTCCTTCGGGTTGGCTCCGGGCCAGCCGCCCTCGATGAAGTCGACCCCGAGATCGTCGAGCAGCCCGGCGATGGCCAGCTTGTCCGACACCGAGAGGTTGAGCCCCTCCTGCTGGGCGCCGTCGCGCAGGGTGGTGTCGTAGACGTGCAGCGCTTCCATGGCCTTCATTGTCCTCGATCTCGGGGGTTCGGCCGACCGCCTGTCCAGGGGCGGGCGACGCGGGTGTGGGAGGCGTCCCGGTCTCTTCTCGTGGTCGCGGCGGCCGGGGTGGCGGCCTACGCGGTGTCTCCCTCGGGGTGGTTCGGGAAACAAAAAGACCCCCCAGGGTTGGGAGGTCTGCGCGACGAGGGGTGCTCGTCGCGCTATTCGATAATGAGGGTGCCGGTGGGCACGGGTCGCTTCATCACACGCTCACGGTAGGGCTCGCGAAACATCCGCGAAACACCGCGTCCGGATCGTGGGACCGCTGTCCCACTCCGCGGTTCGAGGTGATCCCGCCACCCGCCCGGGGTCCGACCTCACCTCGACCGGGCGGGACGGCATCCGTCATCGGCTGGTGGCGGCGGCCTCGACGAGGGCCCGGAAGAGGCGCGGGTCCGTGCCGACCTCCGGGTGCCACTGGACCGCGAGCCGGAAGAAGGCGTCCGGGTCCTCCATCGCCTCCAGCGTGCCGTCGTCGGCCCACGCCGAGGCCTCGTAGCCCGGATGGGTCAGGACGGACTGGTGGTGGTAGCTCGGCACGTCGGCCTCCTCGCCGAGGATCTCGGCCAGCCGGGTCCCCGCGACGGTGCGCACTGCGTGGTTGCCGTACGTCGCCGGCGCCGGTGAGTGCTCGTCGTGGCCGACGCGGTCGGGCACGTGCTGCTCGAGCAGCCCACCGGCCGCGACCGCCATGACCTGCATCCCCCGGCAGATGCCGAGGAGCGGCACGTCGGTTCCTGCCGTCGCCCGGGCGATGGCGAGCTCCGTCGAGTCACGGTCGGGACGTGAGGCCTGGACGGAGGCGTGCCGTTCGTCCGCGTAGAGCTCGGGCGCCACGTCGACCCCACCGGCGAGGATGACGCCGTCGAGGCGCGCGACGATCTCGAGCGCCGTCCCGTCGTCGAAGTCCGGGCGCGGCGGGATGACGATCGCGATCCCGCCCGCCTCCTCGACCTGTCGGACGTAGCGGTGCGGCACGAGGGCTCCGGGCACGTCGACCCAGCGACCCCACGACGCGCGTTCGACGTAGGCGGTGATCCCGATGACCGGACGACCCATGACGACCTCCTGCTCCAGCCTCCCACTCGCCTCAGAGCGGCGTGACGTATGCGCCCGAGATGCCGCCGTCGACGAGGAAGGTCGACGCCGTGATGAAGCTGGACTCGTCGGAGGCGAGGAAGAGCACGGCGTTGGCCATCTCCTCCGGCTCGCCGAAACGGCCCATCGGGACGTGGACGAGCCGCCGTGCGGCACGCTCCTCGTCCTTGGCGAAGAGCTCTTGGAGGAGGGGGGTGTTGACCGGACCGGGGCACAGCGCGTTGACGCGGACCCCTTCCCGGGCGAACTGCACGCCGAGCTCACGGGACATCGAGAGCACGCCGCCCTTGCTCGCGCTGTAGGAGATCTGCGACGTCGCCGCGCCCATGACGGCGACGAAAGAGGCCGTGTTGATGATCGAGCCCTTGCCCTGCTCGAGCATGTAGGGCAGGGCTGCCTTGCAGCAGAGGTAGACCGACGTGAGGTTGACCTCCTGCACCTTGCGCCAGGCGTCGAGGTCGGTGTCGAGGATGGAGTCGTCCTCGGGCGGGCTGATGCCGGCGTTGTTGAACGCGATGTCGACCGAGCCGTACGTCTCCTTGGCCGTGCGGAAGAGCGCGTCGACGTCCTCCTTGCTCACGACGTCGACCCGCACGAAGGTGCCGCCGACCTCCTCGGCGATGCGGGTGCCGTTCGCCTCGTCGAGGTCGCCGATGACGACCTTCGCGCCCTCCTCGGCGAACCGCCGCACGGTCGCGAGACCGATGCCCGAGCACCCGCCCGTGATGACCGCGACCTTGCCGTCGAGCCTGCCTGCCATGTGGATTCCCTTCCAGCCCAGTGGATCTGCGTGTTGGTATGTCGACCGTCAGTCGGTCGAGATGAAGACGTTCTTGACCTCGGAGAACGCGTCAAGCGCGTCGGGGCCGAGCTCACGCCCGATCCCGCTCTGCTTGAAGCCGCCGAACGGCGTCGAGTAGCGGACGCTGCTGTGCGAGTTGACGGAGAGGTTGCCGGCCTCGACGCCACGCGCGACCCGCAGGCCACGACCGATGTCGCGGGTCCAGATGGACCCCGAGAGGCCGTATGCCGTGTCGTTGGCCTTGGCGACCGCGTCGGCCTCGTCGTCGAACGGCATGACCGCGACGACGGGCCCGAAGACCTCCTCCTGCCAGACCCGGTCGGTCGTCGAGCGCGGCAGGACGACCGTCGCGGGGTACCAGTAGCCGCTGCCCTCGGGGGCCTCCCCGCGGAAGGCGACGTCGACGTCCTCGGTGGCCTCCTCGACGTAGGAGCGCACCGTGTCGCGCTGCCCGGAGCTGATGAGCGGGCCCATCTCCGCTGCCTCGTCGCGAGGGTCGGTGACGACGACGCCCCGCACCGCCGTCTCGAAGTGCTCCATGAAGGTGTCGAAGGCGCTGCGCTCGACGAGGATGCGGCTGCGCGCGCAGCAGTCCTGGCCGGCGTTGTCGAAGACGCCGTAGGGGGCTCGCGCCGCGGCGAGCTCGAGGTCGGAGTCGGCGAAGACGATGTTGGCGCTCTTGCCGCCGAGCTCGAGGGTCACGCGCTTGACCTGGTCGGCGGCCCCGCGCATGATCCGCTGGCCCACGACCGTGGAGCCGGTGAAGCAGACCTTGCGCACGTCGGGGTGCGTGACGAAGCGCTCCCCCACGACCGTGCCCTTGCCGGGGACGACGGTGAAGACCCCCTCGGGGATCCCGGCCTCGAGGGCCAGCTCACCGAGGCGGACGGCGGTCAGCGGGGTCAGCTCGGCGGGCTTGAGCACGACCGTGTTGCCGGCGGCGAGAGCCGGTGCGAAGCCCCAGCCGGCGATCGGCATGGGGAAGTTCCACGGGACGATGATGCCGACGACACCGAGCGGCTCGCGGAACGTGACGTCGATGCCGCCGGCGACGGGGATCTGCCGACCGAAGTGCCGCTCAGGCGCCCCCGAGTAGTACGCGAGGACGTCGCGGACGTTGCCCGCCTCCCAGCGTGCGTTGCCGATGGTGTGGCCGGCGTTCTCGACCTCGAGCAGGGCGAGCTCCTCCTGGTGCTCGCCGACGAGGTCCGAGAAGCGGCGCAGGAGCAGCGACCGGTCGGCGGGGCTCACCGCGCGCCACGCGGGGCTCGCGGCCGAGGCGCGGGCGATCGCGGCGTCGGTCTGCTCGAGCGAGGCGAGCTCGACGGTGCGGACCACCTCCTCGGTGGCCGGGTTGATGACGTCGTGCGTGGTGGTCACAGTCGCTCGAATCCTCTCCTGCGCTCCCAGTCGGTGACGGCGGCGTTGAAGGCCGTGATCTCGACGTCGGCGGCGTTGACGTAGTGGTCGACGACCTCGTCCCCGAAGGCCGCTCGGGCCATGGTCGACCCGGCGAGCAGGTCACGGGCCTCCTGGAGCGTCGAGGGCACGCGTGGCTTGTCCGACGTGTAGGCGTTGCCCTCGAGCGCCGGCTCGAGCTCGAGCTCGTGCTCGATGCCGTGGAGACCACCGGCGAGCATGGCCGCGACGGCGAGGTAGGGGTTGAGGTCGCCGCCACCGATGCGGTTCTCGACGCGGAGGCCGGCGCCGTGGCCGACGACGCGCAGTGCGCACGTGCGGTTGTCGCGGCCCCACGCCACCGTCGTCGGGGCGAAGCTTGCCGACGCGAATCGCTTGTAGGAGTTGATGTTCGGTGCGTAGAAGTAGGTCAGCTCCTGCTGGGTCGCGAGGATGCCGGCGAGGAAGTGCTCGAACATCGCGCTGTGCCCGTGCTCGCGCTCCTCGTCGACGAAGACGGTCTCTCCGTCGAGGCCGCGCAGCGACAGGTGGATGTGGCACGAGCTGCCCTCGCGCTGGTCGAACTTGGCCATGAACGTCAGCGACTGGCCGTGGTGGGCCGCGATCTCCTTGGCGGCGTTGCGGTAGACGACGTGGTTGTCGCACGTGCGCACGGCTTCGTCGAAGAGGAAGCCGATCTCGTGCTGGCCGTAGTTGCACTCGCCCTTGGCGCTCTCGACGACGGCGCCGGCGGCATACATCTCGTTGCGGATCTCGCGCAGCAGCGGCTCGACGCGGTCACCGCCGAGGATCGAGTAGTCGACGTTGTAGCGGTTCGCCGGGGTCAGGCCCGTGTAGTTCGCGTCCCAGGCCTGCTCGTAGGACTCCTGGAAGACGATGAACTCGAGCTCGGTGCCGCAGTGCGCGGCCATGCCGAGCCCGGCGGCCCGGTCGACCTGGGCCTTGAGCACCGACCGGGGCGACTGCGCCACTGCGCCGCTGCCGTCGAGCCACGTCAGGTCGCACTGCACGGTTGCCGAGTGACGGCTGCCGGGCGTGCGCCGCAGGGTGTCGAGGTCGAGGTCGAAGAACATGTCGCCGTAGCCGCGCTCCCACGAGGAGATGGCGTAGCCGTCGACGGTGTTCATGTCGACATCGACGGCCAGGAGGTAGTTGCAGCCCTCGGTGCCGTCCTCGAGCACGTGGTCGAGGAAGTAGTGGCCGTGCAGACGCTTGCCCTGCAGCCGCCCCTGCATGTCGGTGAAGGCGACGACGACGGTGTCGATGTCTCCGGACTCGATCTCCTCGCGGAGCCGGTCGAGCGTGAGCGTGGGTGTGGGCGCCATGTCGTGCCTTCCTGTCGTCTCAGCCGATGAGGCCACGGAGCAGCGCGGAGGTGGCGTCGCAGTGCTCCTCCATGACCGCCCGGGCTCGTTCCGCGTTCCCGCCGAGGATGGCCCCGACGATCTGGTGGTGCTGGGCGTTCGAGTGCTCGATGTTGCGCCGGAGCACGGGGATCGCCATGAGCATGTCGTGCAGGGCCGCCTGCGACCGCGTCACGGCGTCGATGAGCATCGGCGACCCGGAGAGGGTCGCGACGGCCAGGTGCAGCCGCGAGTCGGCAACCCGGTGTGCGGCAGGGTCGGGAGCGTCGTCGACCTCGACGAGGCTGTCGGCGAGCCACGCCCGTTGGTCGCCGGCGAGGGACTGGGTGGCTGCGAGCCAGGCGGCGCCGGGCTCGACGACGCGGCGGAAGGTCAGGGCGTCGCGCATGGCCGCGCCGCTGCGCACGAAGGCGCCGGAGGTGCTCGAGGGCAGCTCGGCCGACTCGGTGACCCAGGTGCCCCCGCCACGTCCGCGTCGGGTCGTCACGAGGCCCGAGTCGCGCAGGGCGGCGATTGCCTCGCGCAGCGTGTTGCGGCTGACACCGAGCCGTTCGGCGAGCTCGCGCTCGGGCGGGAGCTGCTCGCCGCGGGCGAAGACGCCGAGCCGGATGGCCGTCGCGAGCTGTTCGACGGTGCCCTCGAAGACGTTGCCGGTGGCGGGGCGCAGCACGACGTCCGGCAGGGACGGCTGTCGTTCGGCTGCGCTCACGTGTCGATCCAATACCGTCACCTCCACCTCGTCAATGGTCTGAGAAAGAACCATTAGGGCGTGTCGGACCCAGCCTGCCGGAGTCGCAACCCCTGCGGGTCGAGCGGCGCCCGCAGCCCGACCGAGAGCGGGTGCCGCTCGCCGGCCAGGTCGATCACCCACTCCCCCGTGCGTACCCATTCCGCCGTGGCCCCGCCCGTCCCACGGTCCCCCACGAGCGCCAGGCCGACGCCGGCCCCCACGGTCGCCCCCCACGCCGCGCTCGTCACCTGACCGACGGGTCGACCGTCCCTCAGGACGAGCTCACCGCCCCACGGGTAGGCCGCCGGGTTCCCCAGGACGAACGACACGACCCGTCGCGGCGGGGTCACGGCCTTCGCGGCCTCGACGGCCCGCCGCCCGAGGAAGTCGACGTCCGTGCCGAGCTTGCAGGCGAAGGTCAACCCCGCCGCCACGGGCCCGGTCTCGGTCGTCAGCTCGCGCCCGAACGCGCGGTAGCCCTTCTCGAGCCGCAGCGCCTCGATGGCGTAGTAGCCGGCAGGCCGCACGCCGACGTCGGCGCCCGCACGGAAGAGGTCGTCGTAGACGCCGACGGCGAGCTCGGTCGGCACGTAGAGCTCCCACCCGAGCTCACCGACGTACGTGATCCGCGTCGCCCGCACGACGGCCGACCCGAGACGCACCTCGCGGCTCGTGCCGAACGGGAAGGAGGCGTCGTCGAAGGAGTCGTCCGACAGCGCCGACAGCAGGTCGGCCGAGCGCGGTCCCATGACGCCGAGGACGGCATACGCACTCGTGACGTCGACGACGTTTGCGTCGGCACCGACGGGCAGGTGCCGCCTGAGCCAGTCGAGGTCGCGCACGGTGGTGGCCGCGCTGCTGACGACGAGGAACTCGCGGTCGGAGGTCCGGGTCACGGTCACGTCGGACTCGTAGGTGCCCGCACCGTTGAGGATGCCCGTGTAGACGGTGCGACCCAAGGGGACGGCGACGTCGGCGGTGCAGATCCACTGCAGCGCTCGCTCGGCGTCCGCGCCGACGACGAGGTACTTCGAGAAGGACGTCTGGTCGAAGACGGCCACGGCGTCGCGCGTCGCCCGCTGCTCCTCGACGCACCAGTCGACCCAGGTCGGCCTATCCCACGAGTAGTCGAGACGTGGCGACTGGCTTTGTGGCGCAAAGACATTGGCGCGCTCCCAGTGGTTACGCGTCCCGAGCACCGCCCCCTGGGCGACGAGCCGGTCGTGCACCGGCGAGAGTCGCTGCGCGCGGCCCGTCTCGGGCTCGCGGTTGGGCCACGGCACGGCGTAGTGCAGGCCCAGCACCTCGACGACGCGCTCACGGAGCCAGGCATGGTTGCCGGCGAGCGGCGAGAAGCGACGGATGTCGGCGCTCACCAGGTCGAGTGTCGGACCGCCCTCGACCACCCACTCGGCGAGCGCGCGTCCGGCACCACCCGCGCTCGCGATCCCCACCGAGTTGAAACCCGCCCCGACGAAGAAGCCCGGCAGCTCGGGCGCCTCACCGACGATGAACTGGTTGTCGGGCGTGAAGCTCTCGGGGCCGTTGTAGAACTTGCGGATCCCGGTCTCGGCGAGCACCGGCAGGCGGTGGATCGCGCTCTCCATGAGCACCTCGAAGTGCTCCCAGTCCTCGTCGAGGAGCGCGAACTCGAAGGGGTACGGGATCCGGTCGGGCGACACCCACGGCTTGGCCTCGGGCTCGAAGCCGCCGACGAGGAGGCCCCCGACCTCCTCCTTGACGTAGGTCCAGCCGTCGGGGTCGCGCAGCACGGGCAGGTCCCGGTGCACGCCCTCGATCGGCTCGGTCACGACATAGAAGTGCTCGGCCGAGTGGAGCGGGACGTTGACCCCGGCCATCGCGCCGACGGCCCGCGCCCACTGACCGGCGCAGTTGACGACGACGTCGGCCTCGACGTCTCCGTGGTCGGTGCGCACCCCTGCGGCCCGTCCGTCACGCGTCAGCACGTCCGTGACGCGGACCCGCTCGGCGATGCGCACCCCGAGCTGCCGGGCCCCCTTGGCGAGGGCCTGGGTGAGGTCGGTCGGGTTGGTCTTGCCGTCACCGGGGAGCCAGATGGCGCCGACGACGTCGTCGACCCGGATGAGCGGGTAGCGCTCGCGCGCCTGGTCGGGCGTCAGCAGCTCGCAGTCGAGGTCGTATGCCGCCGCGCTGGCCGCCGTGCGCCGCAGCGCGACCAGACGCTCCGGGGTGCGGGCCACGGTCAGGCCGCCGCAGACCCGGTAGCCGGTGCCGAGGCCGGTCTCGGCCTCGAGGCGCGAGTAGAGGTCGGTCGAGTACTGCACGAGCCGGGTCCCGGCCTCGCTCGCCCGCAGCTGCCCGACGAGTCCGGCGGCGTGCCACGTCGTCCCGCACGAGAGGCTGCCCTGCTCGACGAGGAGCACGTCGGTGCGGCCGAGATGGGCCAGGTGGTAGGCCACGCTGGCGCCGATGACGCCGCCCCCGATGACGACGATCTCTGCGCGAGAGGGAAGTTCGGTCATGAGGCTCCTTCGGGATCGTCACCGACGGCGGCGGCGACGAGCGTGTCGAGACGCAGACTCGTCAGCAGGGACGCCGCCGGCTCGAAGCGCTCGGTCGTGAAGGCCCAGAAGTCGGCGTCGAGGTCGGAGACGCCGTGCTGGATCGCGCCCCAGAGGGTCCACGCGTACTGCCCGGCCAGTCCCCAGAGCTCGGCCCGCGCCAGCAGTCGGTCGCTGACCCTGCCGTGGTAGGCGTCGACCAGCTCGACGAGGAGGTCGTGGCCCAGCCGCGACTCGTTGACGAGGTTGCCGAGCTCGAACGCCGCCTCGTTGATGCCGGAGTACTCGTAGTCGATGATCCGCACCTCCCCGCCGTCGTCGAGGAAGTTCGCGGCGAGCAGGTCGTTGTGGCACGGCACGAGCGGGTCGGGGTGGACCCGCAGCGCCTGCTCGACGCGGGCCGCTGCGGCCTCGAGCCGCCAGTAGCCCTCGGGGACCCGCAGGCCGCGCTCCCGGACGATGGCGGCATACGACCTCTGGATGTCGAACATGTCGAACCGCGAGGCGAACGGCGGCCCGGCGTGCAGGCGGCGCAGGGACGCTGCGATGCGGGGCAGGTTGGCACCCACGTCCGCGGCGGCATACGTGCGCCCCGGGAGAAACTCGACGACGAGGATGCCGGCCCCGGGCACGTAGTCGACGACCGGGGCACCCACCCCGGCCTCGGCCGCGGCGATCGAGTTGAGCCACTCGTGCTCGTGGTCGACGGCGAGCAGGGCGCTCGTCGGCGACGACACCCGCACGACGACGTCGAGGTCGCCGGTCCGCACGCGGTAGTTGTGGTTCGTCAGGCCACCCGGGAGCTCCGTCACCTCGCTCGGCTGTCCGGCGCGGGACAGCCGAGCGAGGGCGGTGGCGAGCTGGTCGGCCGGACCGGGAGCAGGGTCCGGCCGGGCCCGCGGCTCCGTGGTCACTCGCTGAACGCGTCGACGACCTCGGGGTCGATGTTGGTCTTCGGGCCCTTGAACCAGTGACGTGCCGAGACCCGCCACCAGATGGCGAGCACGAGCAGGGAACCGAGCGTGAGGATCGGGGCGTAGTTGACGAACTTCCACTCGAAGCCGTCGGTGAAGGGCACACCGCCGGGCACGAACGGCAGGATGAAGTAGATCGAGATGATCGCGATCTCGATGACGGCCACGAGGTTCATCCACTTGTACTTCGGCCCATTGGTCCACGAGCCGGGCACGAACGCGTCGCCCATCTTCCAGCGGAGCCAGATCGGGATGAGGAAGGCCAGGTAGAGGCCGATGACGGCGACCGAGACGACCGCGTAGAAGGCGGTCGGCACGATGAGCGGCGCCTCCTCGGTGCCGATGTTGACCTCGACGAGGGCGGGCAGCGTGATCATCGCGCTGACGACGCCGACGAGCATGACGGCGTTGGCCGGCACCTTCGCCCCCGTCAGCGTCGACCACAGGCGCGAGCCGGGCACGGCACCGTCGCGGCTGAAGGCGAACGTCATGCGCGAGGCGCTCGTCATGCACGAGGTCGTGCAGAAGAACTGCCCGACCGCCGAGATCGTGAGGATCGCGGCCGCCCACTTCGAGTCCATGGCGTGCGTGAAGATGTAGGCCACGCCGCCGCCGCCGACGCCGGCGTTGTCCGGCTTGCCGTCGGCACCGTTGGGGATCGCGAAGAGGAAGCAGAGGAGCAGGATCCAGCCGCCGATGGCGGAGTAGAAGATCGAGCGCCAGATCCCTTGTGCCGCAGCCTTGGACGCGGCCGAGGTCTCCTCCGACAGGTGCGCGGAGGCGTCGAAGCCGGTGATCGTGTACTGCGTCAGCAGCAGGCCGAACGGGACGATGAGGAGCCAGTAGGTGGGCGAGCTCGTCGAGCCGTCTGCGTAGCCGGAGTTGTTGAACCTCTCCGTGAAGACGTAGGAGAAGCTCTGGTGGTTGTCGGGCACGACGATGAGGATGAGGATGATGACGGAGGCCCCGACGACGTGCCACCACACGGAGACGTTGTTCATGACGGCCATGAGGTGGCCGCTGAAGATGTTGAGCACCGCGGCCGCGACGAGCACGACGAGGAAGATCCAGAAGACGCGCGTCAGCGAGTAGCCGTCGGCGTAGCCCTTGGACCACGTGCTGAGGGCCAGGTCGATGAAGGTGGCGCAGCCGTAGGCGACGGACGCGGTGACGGCGACGAGGCCGATGAGGTTGAGCCAGCCGGTGAAGAAGCCGGCACGGGCGCCGCCCATCTTGTTGGCCCACCAGTAGATCCCGCCGGACGTGGGGTAGGCCGAGACGAGCTCGGACATCGTCAGACCGATGACGAGGATGAAGGCGGCCACGATCGGCCAGCCCCACGAGATCGCGATCGGGCCGCCGTTGTTGAAGCCCTGGCCGAACGTCGTGAAGCAGCCGGCGAGGATCGAGATGATGGAGAAGGAGATCGCGAAGTTCGAGAAACCCGACCACGAGCGGTCGAGCTCCTGCTTGTAGCCGAGTTCCGCCAGACGGCGTTCGTCGTCGGAGAGACCAGTTGCCTGAGCCATGCCCTGCACTCCCATCTTCGGTATGAAGTTGGACCGATGCTAGCGCCGCACATCGCAGCCGAACAGACCTCGGAGGGACCTCTTCTGTGCTGGGACAGGCCGTTTTCCGACGCGTTTCGGTGCGGTTACCGGGCCAATGGAGCCACAACAGACCATTCGGACAGCATCACCGGGCATTCGAAGCCGGCGTGCCGCCGGGGTCAGAGCCCGAGCGCCCACTCCAGGGTGCGCGCGACGCCGTCCTCGTCGTTGGACGCGCACGTGCGGGTCGCAGCGGCGCGGGCATCCGGGTGGGCGTTCGCGACGGCCCACCCGACTCCGGCCCACTCGAGCATCGGGATGTCGTTGGGCATGTCACCGAAGGCCCACACGTCAGCGGGGTGGATGCCGGCGCGGGCGCACCACCGCACGAGGCCCGCTGCCTTCGTCACGCCCGGGGCCGAGATCTCGGCGAGCCCCCCGGTGCCCGAGTGCTGCACGAGGGCGCGGTCGCCGAGCACCTCGGCCACGCGCGGGATGACCTCGTCCTCGGGCAGGTGCTCGGTGCGAGCGAGCAGCTTGCCCACGACGGCGTCGGGCGGGAGATCCTCGATGGGGGCCGGCACGAGGTCCCTCGGCACCCAGCGGGGGTGCAGCTCGGGGTAGTTCGGCTCGGTGTGCACACCGCCGCTCAGCTCGGCGCTGAAGCCGATGCCCGGCACCGCGGCCCGCAGGTCCGCGACGATCTCGAGCAGCAGTGCACGGTCGAGCGGGTAGGACGCGACGACGGTCCGCGTGCGCACGTCGTAGTCGAAGGCGCCGTTGGCGCTGATGACCGTGCCGTCCCCGCCGACGGCGTCGGCGAGCGGGTCGAGCCACCGGGGCGGACGCGCCGTCACGAAGACGACGCCGATGCCGGCGGACTCGGCCGCGCGCAGCGCAGCGCTCGTGCGTGGGGAGATCAGCCCGTCGGAGCGCAGCAGCGTCCCGTCGAGGTCGGTGGCGACGAGGCGCGGCCGCCGCAACGGCGCGTCAACCACGGACGCCACTCCCCCGACTCAGACGAGCCGGGTCAGCCAGCCGTGCGAGTCCTCCGCGCGGCCGTACTGGATGTCGAGGAGCTTGGCGCGGATGGCCTCGGCGTAGCGGTCCTCGTGGCCCTCACGACGGTGGTCGACGGAGCCGCCGTCCCAGCGCAGCTCGCCGACGGGAGTGACGACGGCCGCGGTGCCGCACGCGAAGATCTCGACGATGTCGCCGCTGGCCGCGCCCTCCTTCCACTCCTCGATCGGGATGCGCCGCTCCTCGGGCTCGAGGTCGAGCTCCTTGGCGATCTCGAGGATCGAGCTGCGGGTCACGCCCTCGAGGATCGTGCCGGTCAGCTCCGGCGTGATGATGCGGCCGTCCCGGGTCACGAGGAAGAGGTTCATGCCCCCGAGCTCCTCGATGTACGTGTGCGTCGAGGAGTCGAGGAAGACGGCCTGGTCGCAGCCGTGCTCGATGCCCTCGAGCTGGCCGGCGAGCGAGCTGGCGTAGTTGCCGCCGCACTTCGCCGCGCCGGTGCCGCCCTCGCCCGCACGGGCGTAGTCGGTGGAGATCCACAGCGTGACGGGCTTGAGACCGCCGGAGAAGTAGGCGCCGGCCGGGGAGGCGATGACGGAGTAGGTGACCTGCTGGGCCGGACGCACGCCGAGGAAGGCCTCGGAGGCGAACATGAACGGGCGCAGGTAGAGGCTCTTCTCTCCGGCGTCTCCGGCGGGGACCCACGCCTGGTCGACGCCGACGAGCTGGCGGAGCGACTCGATGAAGTCGGCCTCGGGCAGCTCCGGCAGCGCGAGGCGGCGGGCCGAGCGGGCGAAGCGGGCGGCGTTGGCCTCGGGGCGGAACGTCCAGATCGACCCGTCGGCGTGACGGTAGGCCTTCATGCCCTCGAAGATCTCCTGGGCGTAGTGCAGCACCGCCGCCGCCGGGTCGAGCTGGAAGGGACCGTACGGCTTGACCTGCGCGTCGCCCCAGCCGCCCTCGGCGGTCCACGTCGCGACGACCATGTGGTCGGTGAAGGTCTTGCCGAAGCCGGGGTTCTCGAGGACCTCGGCGATGCGCTCGGGCGACGTGACGTCGTCGCGGCGCCTGACCTCGAAGGACAGCTGGGACATGACAAACCTCCAGGAGCAAAATCAACGGTGATCCGGTTGTCAGGCTATCGCCCACATCGTGAGACGACGAAGTCGGGCACCGCCCACGGGCTCCGGTCCGGACCGCGCGGCGCACCACGCGCCCGACACCGCCACCCGCGGGCGAGGCCCAGTCGGGCGTATGCCGTGTGGCGTCGCTGTCAGAGGCGCGCGACCACGGCGTCGCCCACGGCCGTCGTGCTGCGTACGGCGTCACCACGCTCAGCAAGGTCGGCGGCGACGGCCGCGTCCACCCGGCCCGCCTCGGCATCGAGGCCGAGGTGCGCGAGGAGCATGCCGACCGAGAGGATGGCGGCGGTCGGGTCGGCCTTGGACTGACCGGCGATGTCGGGGGCCGAGCCGTGGACGGGCTCGAACATGCTCGGGGTCGTGCGCGCGGGGTTGATGTTGCCCGACGCGGCGAGCCCGATGCCGCCGGCGATCGCCGCGGCGATGTCGGTGAGGATGTCGCCGAAGAGGTTGTCGGTGACGATGACGTCGAAGCGGCCGGGGTCGGTCGCCATGAAGATCGTCGCGGCGTCGACGTGCTGGTAGGCGGTCTCGACGTCGGGGAACTCGGCTCCGACCTCCTCGACGGTGCGGCGCCAGAGGTGGCCGGCATACGTGAGGACGTTGTGCTTGTGCACGAGGGTCAGGTGGCGACGCGGGCGCGCCTGGGCGCGGGAGAAGGCGTCGCGGACGACACGCTCGACCCCGAAGCGGGTGTTGACGCTGACCTCGGTCGCGATCTCGGCCGGGGTCCCGACGCGCAGCGCGCCGCCGTTGCCGGTGTAGGGCCCCTCGGTGCCCTCGCGGACGACGACGAAGTCGATGCCGTCGGGGGCGACGCGCGCGACGTCGAGCGGGCTCGCCACTCCGGGAAAGAGCTTGGCGGGGCGCAGGTTGACGTAGTGGTCGAGGGCGAAGCGCAGCGGCAGCAGCACGCCGCGCTCGAGGACGCCGCTCGGGACGCTCGGGTCGCCGATCGCACCGAGGAGGATCGCGTCGTGGCCGCGCAGCTCCTCGAGGACGGAGTCGGGCAGCGTCTCGCCGGTGTCGTGCCAGCGGCGGGCGCCGAGGTCGTACTCGGTCGTCGCGAACTTCGGACCGCTCTCGCCGGTGACCGCGTCGAGGACCTTGAGTCCCTCCGCGACCACCTCGGGCCCGATGCCGTCACCGCCGATCACGGCGATGGAGTAGGCGTCCTTGACCTGCGTCTGTGCCATGTCGTCAGCCTAGAACCCGTCTTGTGATGTGGAATCTGCGTCTCAGTTATTGAACCGACGACGGCCCCCGCCCGGGAGGGCAGGGGCCGTCGTCACGGTGTCGCGGCTCGGCCGCGGACGTCGTCGGGTCTGGCTCAGTCTTCGGTGTGACCCTGGTCGCGCAGGTCCATAGACTCCTGCAGGGCCTGACGGGCAGCCTTGGCGTCTTCGCTCATGGTGATCACGTCTTTCGAGTTGCGTGCGGTGTGGTGGTCTCAGGTGGCTCCAGCCCGGGTGGGCGAACCGGTCAGCAGAGGGGTGCGCGGGATCTCCGCGGCGAGGTGCTGACTACCTGGACTCGCCGCGGCGGGGAATAAGTACGACCTGCCGCGTCATGCATTTCACGGTACGCCGGGCTACCCATGGGTAAAGGGGGTTTCCACTGGATGAGACGCGGTGTCCGCCATTCGTCAGGGCTGGGGGCCGCGGCGCGGTGCCGCGCATCCCCCGCTCCCCCTGCTCGGAGCCGTAGGCTCGCCGCGTGAGCGCCGACCACCCCGACGCGCCTGCCGACCCCTCCACCGGCACCGCTCGCCACCACGCCGACCACCCGGACCACCGGGCCGCTGCCACTCGCACCCGGCACACCAGCCACGCCGTCCCGGGCGTGCCGTTCGACGACGAGGCGCGATGGATCGCCATCACGCCGGGCAACGCCCGTCGCATCATCGTCACGGTGTTCGTCGCCGTCGTCCTGCTCTCCGTGGCGACGTGGGCCTTCCACGCGATGGGCAGCTTCCTCTTCCTGCTGCTGCTCGCGTGGCTGCTGTCGATCGCGATGGAGCCGGTCGTGCTGTGGCTGAGCCAGCGCGGCATGAAGCGGGGCCTCGCCACGGGGATGACGATGCTCGGGATGCTCCTGCTCTTCGCCGGGCTCGCCGAGCTCTTCGGACAGGTCTTCGTGTCGCAGCTCTCACAGCTCGGGTCGCAGCTGCCCGGCGCGATCACCTCGGCGATCGACTGGGTCAACTCCACCTTCGGCACCCAGTTCGACATCGAGCAGATCCAGACTGCCCTGAGCCTGACGCCCGACAAGCTCGGTGAGCTCGCGGGCAAGTACGGCGGCGGCATCATCGGGGTCTTCGGCTCCGTCATCACCTTCCTCTTCGACGCCCTGACGATCCTCGTCTTCGCCTACTACTTCTCGGCAGACAGCCCGCGGCTGCGCCAGACGATCGGCTCGTGGCTCCCCCAGCGCTACCAGCGCGTCTTCATCACGGTCTGGACGATCTCGGTCGAGAAGACCGGCGGCTACGTCGTGTCCAAGCTCGTCCTGGCCTCGCTCTCGGCCGTCTTCCACGTCGCCTTCTTCTGGTTCATCGACGTGCCGTTCTGGCTGCCCCTCGGCATCTTCGCCGGCATCGTCGGCCAGTTCATCCCGACGATCGGCACGTACATCGGCGTGGCCCTGCCAGCCCTCTTCGCCCTCCTCGACAAGCCGATCAACGCCCTGTGGATCGCGGTGTTCGCGACCGTCTACCAGCAGCTCGAGAACTACGTCTTCACGCCGCGCATCAGCCGCCGCACCATGGACGTGCACCCGGCCGTCGCCCTCGGTTCGGTCATCGCCGGCGCCGCGCTCTTCGGCCCGATCGGTGCCCTCATCGGCATCCCCATCGCGGCGGTCGCCCTCGCGATCGTCGACACGTTCAGCAAGCGGCACGAGCTCGTCCCTGAGCTCGCCGGCCTCGAGCCGGCCGACGACAAGGACGACGAGGACGGCGAGGACGAGGACAGCGAGGACGAGCGGGACGCCGAGAGTCCCCAGCGCGTCGAGACGGACGCCGGCCGGCGGACCTGACCGGCGGAGCTGACCGGGCGACGTGTCCGGCAGACCTGTCCGGCCGCGGCTCAGTCCTGCAAGCCGATGACCGAGAAGGTCTTGGCCTCGATGACCTCGGAGAGCTCGGCGGCCATGGCTGCGGGCACGGCGCTGTCGACGTTGAGCACCCCGATGGCCCGGTCGTCCTGGCGTGAGACCTGCATGCCGCCGATGTTGATGCCCGCGTCGCCGAGGATCCGACCGACCGCGCCGATGACACCCGGACGGTCGGAGTACTCGAAGACGAGCATGTGGTCCGAGAGCGGGACCTCGAGGTCGTAGCCGTTGACGCCGACGAGCTTCTCGACCATCTTCGGGCCGGTCAGCGTGCCCGAGACCGAGACGACCGACCCGTCGGCGAGGGTCCCGCGCAGCGTCGTGACGTTGCGGAAGTCACCGGAGTCGGGGTCCGTGACGAGCCGCACGACGCAGCCGCGCTGCTCGGCGAGGACAGGGGCGTTGACGTAGGTGACGGCGTCCTCGACGACGTCGGTGAACAGTCCCTTGAGGGCGACCAGCTTCCACACGCTGACGTCGTGGGCGGTGATCTCGCCGCGGACGTCCACGTCGAGCTGGGCCGGCACGCTGCCGGACACCGCGGTGAAGATGCGGCCGAGCTTCTCGACGAGCGGGATGCCCGGGCGGACCTCCTCGGCGATGAAGCCGCTGCTGACGTTGACGGCGTCCGGGACGAGCTCTCCCCCGAGCGCGAGACGCACCGACCGGGCGACGGCGATGCCGGCCTTCTCCTGGGCCTCCTCGGTCGAGGCGCCGAGGTGCGGCGTGACGACGACGGACTCGTGCTCGAAGAGCGGTGACTCGGTGGTCGGTTCGGTGGCGAAGACGTCGATGCCGGCGCCGGCGACGCGGCCCTCGGCGATCGCGCGTGCCAGGGCGGCCTCGTCGACGATGCCGCCACGGGCAGCGTTGACGATGCGAACCGAGGGCTTGACCTTCGCAAGAGCCTCCTCCCCGATGAGGCCGAGCGTCTCGGGCGTCTTGGGCAGGTGGATGGTGATGAAGTCGGACTGGGCGAGCAGCTCGTCGAGGCCCACGAGCTGGGCCCCGAGCTGTCCGGCCTTGGCCGGCGACGCGTAGGGGTCGTAGGCGAGGATCCTCATGCCGAAGCCCTTGAGGCGCTCGGCGACGAGGGCGCCGATGCGGCCGAGGCCGACGACCCCGACGGTCTTGTCGAGCAGCTCCACACCGGAGTACTTGCTGCGCTTCCACGCCCCCGCCTTGAGAGCCTGGTTGGCCGGCGCGATGTTGCGGGCCGTCGCAAGGAGCAGGGCCACGGCGAGCTCGGCGGCGGACGTGATGTTGGACGTCGGCGCGTTGACGACCATGACCCCGGCCTGCGTCGCCGACTGGACGTCGACGTTGTCGAGGCCGACACCGGCTCGGGCGATGACCTTGAGCTGCTTCGCGGCAGCGATGGCCTCGGCGTCCATCCTCGTGGCCGAGCGGATGAGGATCGCGTCGACGTCGGCAAGCGCCGGGAGGAGTGCCTCGCGGTCGGCCCCGTCGACCGAACGCACCTCGAAGTCCGGTCCCAGTGCCTCGATCGTGGCGGGCGACAGCTCTTCGGCGATGAGGACAACGGGTTTGGTCACAGAGGAACCCTTCCGGACGGGCGGGACCCTACGCACGACAGGGGGCGCGGGCCGTCGGCGGCACCGCGATGTGCCGTCGTCGAGTCTAGGCCGTCGTTCGCGCAGAATCACGGGATGTAACCACAATGTGAACACGGGTCCGAGGGGTGTTCGGGGTATCAGTTCATGGAACACCGATCCCGTATGCCGGACGCTTCGACACCACGCACCACGCGCGAGGCATTGCGCCGGCACGGGCGGGCACGACAGGGTGGGGTCATGCGCATCGTCGTGACAGGTGGCGCCGGGGACCTCGGCTCGCGGGTCGTCCGCGAGGTCGTGGCCCGCGGACACCAGGCGGTGCCGGCCAGTCGGAGGACCGGCGTGGACCTGACGACCGGCGAGGGTCTCGAGGCCGTCCTGGCGGGCGCCGACGCCGTCGTCCACTGCGCCGACGACACGTCCCGCGGTGACACCGTCACGGTCTACGGGACGCGCCGGCTGGCCGATGCGGCTGCCGAGCACGGCGTGCACCTCGTGCACATCTCGATCGTCGGCATCGACGAGCACCCCTTGGCCTACTACCGCCGCAAGCTGCGCGCCGAGCAGGGCATCGAAGCTGCGGGTGGTGCCGCCTCGGTGTTGCGCGCCACCCAGTTCCATTCCCTCGCAGCATTCTTCGCCCGCAAGCTGAGTGCAGGGCCGATCGCGGTGACCATCGGCGACATGGCCCTCCAGCCCGTCGACACGGACTTCGTGGCCACGCGCCTGGCCGACCTTGCGCTGGGAGCGCGCCCCACGGCATACGCCAGGGCGACGGACGTCGCGGGTCCCGACGTGCTCACGGTCGGTGAGGTCGCCACCCTGCTGCGTGCGCACCGGGGCGCCTCCGCCCCGAAGGTCGTGCGCGTACCGCCCGTCGGCGGGCTCCTCAAGGCGTTCGCCGAGCGACGCAACGTCCCGTTCCCCGGCGACGCGGACACCGGCGGCCAGGCCTTCGCCGACTGGCTCGCCCTCCAGCCGCAGCGGCTCAGCGGCCGCTGACAGGTCGCGGCACGCGAACGGCCGGCATCCCCACGAACGGGACACCGGCCGCCGAGCCGTGCGGACGGGTCAGCGCGCGGCGCTGCCCTCGACGTAGTCGGAGTCGGTCTGCTTGACCCACGCCATGAGCTTGCGCAGCTCGCGGCCCGTGCCCTCGATCGGGTGCTGGGCACCCTTCTCTCGCAGCGCCTTGAACTCCGGTGCGCCGGCGTCCTGGTCGTCGATGAAGCGCTTGGCGAAGGTGCCGTTCTGGATGTCGCCGAGCACCGCCTTCATGTTCTCCTTGACGCTCGGGTCGATGACGCGCGGACCCGACACGTAGTCGCCGTACTCGGCGGTGTCGGAGACCGACCAGCGCTGCTTGGCGATGCCGCCCTCGATCATGAGGTCGACGATGAGCTTGAGCTCGTGGAGGCACTCGAAGTAGGCGACCTCGGGCTGGTAGCCGGCCTCGACGAGGGTCTCGAAGCCGTACATGACGAGCTGGCTCGCGCCACCGCACAGGACGGCCTGCTCGCCGAACAGGTCGGTCTCGGTCTCCTCGGTGAACGTCGTCTTGATGCCGCCGGCACGCAGGCCGCCGATCGCCTTGCCGTAGGCCTTGGCGAGGTCCCAGGCGGTGCCCGACGCGTCCTGCTCGACGGCGAGGAGCACGGGCACCCCACGGCCGTCGGCGAACTCGCGGCGCACGATGTGGCCCGGTCCCTTGGGGGCGACCATGAGCACGTCGGCGTCGGCCTCGGGCTTGATGTAGCCGAAGCGGATGTTGAAGCCGTGGCCGAAGAGGAGCGCAGCGCCGTCCTTGAGGTTGGGCTGGATGTCGTTGGCGTAGACCGTCCGCTGCACCTGGTCGGGCGTGAGGATGACGACGAGGTCGGCCTCCTTGACCGCGTCGGCGACCGACGTGACCGTCAGGCCCTCGGCCTCGGCCTTGGCCTTGCTCTTGCTGCCCTCGGCGAGGCCGACGCGCACGTCGACGCCGGAGTCGCGAAGGTTGAGTGCGTGGGCGTGGCCCTGGCTGCCGTAGCCGATGACGGCGACCTTCTTGCCCTGGATGATCGACAGGTCGGCGTCGTCGTCGTAGAACATCTCGGCCATGGTGGCCTTCTCCTTCGGTTGCGGTGTGCAGTGGGTCTGGTGGTGCGGTGGGTGGAGCCCGGCCGGGTGGAGCCGGGGTCAGGCGCTACGCAGGCTGCGGTCGGTGATCGATCGGGAGCCGCGACCGACGGCGACCATGCCGGACTGGACGAGCTCCTTGATGCCGAACGGCTCGAGGACGTCGAGCAGGGCTCGGAGCTTGTCGGAGGTGCCGGTGGCCTCGATGACGATCGCGTCGGTCGTCACGTCGACGACCTTGGCCTTGAAGAGCTGGATCGTGTCGATGACCTGGCTGCGGGTCGCCGGGTCGGCTCGGACCTTGACGAGCAGGATCTCGCGCTGCACCGAGGCGTGCGGGTCGAGCTCGACGACCTTGAGCACCTCGATGAGCTTGTTGAGCTGCTTCGTCACCTGCTCGAGCGCCGCGCCCTCGACCTCGACGACGACCGTGATGCGGGAGATGTCGGGCAGCTCGGTCGGGCCGACGGCGAGGGAGTTGATGTTGAAGCCGCGTCGGGAGAAGAGCGCCGCCACGCGGGTCAGGACGCCGGGCTTGTCCTCGACGAGGACCGACAGGGTGTGCTTGCTCATGCTCAGTCCTCCCGCTCCCAGACCGGCGCCTCGTGGCGCGCGGCCTGGATCATGTCGTTGCTGACGCCGGCCGGCACCATCGGCCACACCATGGCGTCGCGGTGCACGATGAAGTCGATGACGACCGGGCGGTCGTTGGTCTCGAGCGCCAGCTTGATGACGGCGTCGACCTCCTCGGGCGTCTCGGCCCGCAGGCCGAGGCAGCCGTACGCGTCGGCGAGCTTGACGAAGTCGGGCACCCTCTGGGTCGTCGGCTGCAGGTCGGTGTTGGAGTAGCGCTCGTTGTAGAAGAGCGTCTGCCACTGGCGGACCATGCCGAGCGAGCTGTTGTTGATGATCGCGACCTTGATCGGGATGTTGTTGATGACGCAGGTGGCGAGCTCCTGGTTCGTCATCTGGAAACAGCCGTCACCGTCGATGGCCCAGACCGTGCGCTCGGGCTCGGCGACCTTGGCGCCCATGGCTGCCGGGACCGAGAAGCCCATCGTGCCGAGGCCACCGGAGTTGATCCACGCGTTGGGGCGTTCGTACTTGACGAACTGCGCGGCCCACATCTGGTGCTGGCCGACACCCGCGACGTAGGTCGCCTCCGGTCCGGTGAGGGCCCCGATGCGCTCGATGACGTACTGCGGCGAGAGCGTGCCGTCCTCGCTGTCGGTCCAGCCGAGGGGGAAGGTCCGCTTCCAGTCGGCGACGCGCTCGCGCCACTCGGCGTAGTCCCAGGCGTCGGTGTCGTCGTCCGCCGTCGCCCGGTCGAGCGTGATCTGCTCGATGAGGTCCTTGATGACCTCGCCCACGTCACCGACGATCGGCACGTCGGCGATGCGGTTCTTGGAGATCTCGGCGGGGTCGATGTCGGCGTGGATCACCTTGGCGTGCGGGGCGAACGTCGAGAGCTGGCCGGTGACCCGGTCGTCGAAACGCGCGCCGAGCGTGATGAGCAGGTCGGACTTCTGCAGGCCCGTCACCGCGGCGACCGTGCCGTGCATGCCGGGCATGCCGAGGTTGAGCGGCTCGCTGTCGGGCACCGTGCCACGCGCCATGAGGGTCGTGACGACGGGGATGCCGGTCAGCTCGACGAGCCGGCGCAGCGCCTCGCTCGCGCGGGCTCGCACGACACCGCCCCCGACGTAGAGGACGGGCCGCTTGGCCGCAGCCATGAGGCGCGACGCCTCGCGGATCTGCTTGCCGTGCGGACGGAGCACCGGGCGGTAGCCCGGCAGGTCGATCTGCGGCGGCCAGCTGAAGGTCGTCGTCGCCTGGAGCGCGTCCTTGCTGATGTCGACGAGGACCGGACCCGGCCGGCCCGTGCTCGCGACGTGGAACGCCTCAGCGATCGCCTGCGGGATCTTCGCCGGGTCGGTCACGAGGTAGTTGTGCTTCGTGATCGGCATCGTGATGCCGCGGATGTCGGCCTCCTGGAAGGCGTCCGTACCGATGGCGGCGCTCGCGACCTGACCGGTGATCGCGACGATGGGCACGGAGTCCATGTGCGCGTCGGCGAGCGGCGTCACGAGGTTCGTCGCGCCGGGGCCCGACGTCGCCATGCAGACGCCGACCTTGCCGGTCGCCGACGCATACCCCTCGGCCGCGTGGCCGGCACCCTGCTCGTGGCGCACGAGGATGTGACGGACCTTCTTGGAGTCGAGCATCGGGTCGTAGGCGGGCAGGATCGCGCCGCCGGGGATGCCGAAGACGGTGTCGCAGCCGATGGCCTCGAGGGAGAGTACGAGCGCCTGCGCCCCGGTGACCTCACGGGCCGGCGTGACGGGCCCGACGGGCTCGACGGGCTTGGCCTCCGCCGCGGGTCGGGGACGGGCCAGGGAGGCCACGTCGGCGGGCGAGGGCGCCTGCTTCGTCGTGTCGCTCACGATCTCTTCCTTGTCTCGAGCACTGCGTGGTGATGCCGGTTCGGGCTGACTCCAGCCACAAAAAAACCCTTCGGTCCCGCGGTGGGACGGAAGGGGGCGCGCTGACCGTTCGAGCTGGTCGGCGCGCTAGGGAAGTACGAGGAGTCGGGCCACGTGACAACCGTCCTACCAAGCCCCAGCGGTGTCAATCGACCATCTCGGGCGTCTCAACATGTGACCTCGTGATCTCACCCACTGTCACACCGGCGGTCGGGGCGCCGGCGCTGTCCCCGGTCCGCGAAAGTCGGTTGTCGCCGGCGCGACCGGCTCGGGACACTGACCGGCATGACGAGCGCCGTGCCCCTCCAGCTGCCGCCTGCTGCGGCCCACCTCGCCGACCGACCGCTGTCGCGGGACGACGCGGCTGCCGTCACCGCCCTCATGGCGGCCTGCGAGCTGCACGACGTCGGAGAGGTGCTCATCGAGGAGGCCGACATCGTCGGCGACTGGCAGCGTCCCGCCTTCGACCTCGCCACGCAGTCCGTGGGCGTGCTCGACGGAGACCGGCTCGTCGCGTACGCGGAGGTCTACAAGGGTCGCTGGGCCGACGCGGCCGTCGCACCGACCCACCGCGGTCTGGGCCTCGGGACGGCCCTGTCTCGCTGGACGCGAGCCGTCGGCGCGCGTGACGGCGGCACCGTCGTCGGCCAGCCGGTGCCCGGCGACTCGGCCGGTGAGCGCCTCCTCTCGGCTCTCGGCTACCGCACCCTGTGGACGTCGTGGGTGCTCGAGCTGCCGGCCGGGCAGGCGATCGAGCCACAGCCCGTCCCGGAGGGGTATGCCGTCCGCGAGCCGCGCGACGAGGACGACCTCCGCGCGACGTGGACGGTCAACGAGGACGCCTTCCTCGAGTGGTCCGAACGCGAGCGCTCGACCTTCGAGGAGTGGACGGCCACCGTCTCGCGACGACCGGGCTACGAACCGTGGCAGCTGCGGCTCATGGTCGACGCGTCCGACACCGTCGTCGGCATGGCCTTCGTCGTCGTGTCGAGCGGCTGCGCCTACGTCGACAAGCTCGCGGTGCGCCGCGACGAGCGCGGCAGGGGTCTGGCCAGGGCGCTGCTCGTCGACGCCTTCGAGGCCGCCCGCGCGCACGGCGGCGAGCGGTCCGAGCTGTCGACCGATTCCCGCACCGGCGCCCTCGGTCTCTATGAGAAGGTCGGCATGCAGGTCACGTCGGTGTGGCGCCACTGGGCGGCCGACGTGGCACCGGACCCGGGGGCCGCACCAGCCTGAGGAGACGCCGTGGAGCAGCACACGAGCATCGACATCGACGCGCCGGTCGCCCGCGTCTGGGCGGTGATGCGCGACGTCGAGCGCTGGCCCGAGTGGACCGCGTCGGTGCGGTCGGTGACGCTGCTCGACGACGGGCTGCGGGTCGGGGCGCGGGCCCGCATCGACCAGCCGCGGATCCCGACGACGGTCTGGACCGTCACCGGCCTCACCGAGGGGCACGACTTCACGTGGGAGGCGAGCGGGCCCGGCACGTTGACGACGGGTCGCCACGGCGTCGAGGGGACGGGCCGCGGCACGTGCCGGGCGACGCTCTCGATCACCCAGTCGGGCCTGCTCGGCTCGGTCGTCGGGCGTGGTTACCGTTCGCTCACCGACCGCTACCTCGTGATGGAGGCCGCAGGTCTCAAGGCGCGCGCCGAGTCGCCGGAGCGGACGGAGTCGCCGACACCCGGCGAGAGCTCCTAGCCTCGCGGCGACGCGTCCCGGGTCAGCGGGGCAGCGCAGGGTTCGCGTCCGAGGCCGCGACGTCGCCCGGTGCGAGCCCGGGCAGCCATGAGGTGAGGTCGTTGGCCTGCGCCGAGTTGGCCGGTTCGAGCACCGTCAGTCCGTCGGCGAACCAGATGACGGTCATGACCTCGCGCATCCGGTCCGAGGAGTTGCCGAGGGCCTTGTGCACCGTCCAGCCCGAGTGGAAGGACGCGTCGCCGGCACGCATCGCGACCGGTTCGTCGACGACGAGGCCGCGCTCCGTGAGCAGCCGGTCGAAGTGCTCCTCCGACGCGTCGGAGATGCCGATGTCGCTGAGCGGCCCGTCGACGTGGCTGCCGGAGGCGAAGGCGAGCCCGCCGTGGGCGGGGGTGATGTCGACGAGCGGCATCCACATGGTCAGGCACCGGGAGCCGTCCAGCGGCCAGTACATCGCGTCCTGGTGCCACGGCGTGTAGCCCCCGCCGGGCTCTTTGAAGAGCGCCTGGTCGTGGTAGAGCCGCACCCGCGGGACGCCGAGCAGGTGGGCCGCCACGTCGGCGAAGCGGGAGGCCATGACGAAGCGCGCCACGTCCTCGTCGTGCCGCCAGAGGTTCATCACCTGGAGGAACGCCATGCCGTAGCTGTCGCGCTCGGCGAGGGGCCGGGTCTCGGTGCTGAGGCGCTCGACGGCCGCCGCGACGGGCACGCGGTACGCCGCCACCTCCTCCTGCGTGGCCACCTGGGCCAGGCGCACGTGGCCGTTCGAGCGGTAGGCCGCGACGTCGACGTCTGACACGGGGTATGCCGTGGTGAGCGCGGGCAGCAGGTCGGTGGGCATGTGGTGGCTCGTCCTCCGTGGATCGTGAACGACCCGAGCGGTCGTCGCAGGTCCCAGCACACCAGTCGTGCTCGGACCCGACCCGGAACGGCGTGGTCACAGGGGAACGATCTGGTTCGATGACCTCATGGACGAGCGGGCGGCGCACGGCGAGAGCGCTCGACGCGTGCCGTCAGGCCGGCTCGGCGAGGTGCTCGTGGCCGGACGCCTCACCGGCGGCAGCGGCCTACCGGTGGGGACGACCCGGCGACACCCGACGTGGGGCCTGACCTTCGTCACCGCGGGCACGGGCCGCTACCGCGACGCGGGGCGCGACGAGTCCCTCGGCGCGGGCTCCCTCGTCGTCGTGCACCCCGGCCATCCGCACTGGTACGGCGCCGACCGCGACGGCTGGGACGAGGTCTTCGTCGTCTTCGACGGGGTCGCGTTCGAGCTGGCCCGGCGACGTGGTGCGCTCACGCCCGACCACCCCCTCGCGCACGGTCTGCCGGTCGCCAGGTGGCGCCACCGGTTCGCGGCCTTCGGCGAGCGGACCCGCCCGACGACCGTCGCGGGCCGGGACGCCGAGGCCCTCGACCTGCTCACGGCCCTGCTCGAGGCGATCGCGACCGCAGGTGCGGGCAGGGATCCTCGCGGACCCGCGGGGCTCGGCTGGCTCGATCGGTCCCTCGAGCTGCTCGACCGCGACCTCGCCGAGTCGCTGGACCTGCCGTCCGTGGCCGCGGAGGTCGGGATGGCCTACGAGACATGGCGCCGACGGTTCCGGTCCGAGACCGGCACGAGCCCCTACGCCCACCGCGCCTCACGACGGCTCGAGGCTGCCACCGACCTGCTCGTGCACACCGGGCTCGGCGTCCGGGACATCGCTGCGACAACCGGATTCAGCGACGAGCGGCACCTCATCCGCCGGTTCCGCGAGCACACCGGGATGACGCCCCGCGCCTTCCGCGACACGGAACGCTGAACCGGCCACACGGCATACGCCATCGACCGCCCAGCCTGGGTCGAGGTGATGGCGACACCGAGCCGGGCGTCGCCATCACCTCGAACCCGAGCGAGGGTCAGCCGCAGACGGCGCCGCGGCTGGCGCTGCCGACGAGCTTGCGGTACTTCGCGAGCACACCGCGGGTGTACTTCGGCTCGGGGTGCGTGACGCCTTCAGCTCGGCGACGCTCCATCTCGTCGTCGTCGACGAGCACGTCGAGCGTGCCGTTGGCGACGTCGAGGCGGATCGTGTCGCCGTCGTGCACGAAGGCGATGGGCCCGTCGTCGACGGCCTCGGGGGCGACGTGGCCGACGCAGAGGCCGGTCGTGCCGCCGGAGAAGCGACCGTCGGTGAGCAGGAGGACGTCCTTGCCCAGGCCCGCGCCCTTGATGGCGCCCGTGACGGCGAGCATCTCGCGCATCCCGGGACCACCCTTGGGGCCCTCGTAGCGGATGACGACGACGTCGTTCTTCTGCAGCGAGCCCTGCTCGACGGCGTCCATCGCGGCGCGCTCGCCGTCGAAGACGCGGGCGGTGCCCTCGAAGACGGACTCGTCGAAGCCGGCCGACTTCACGACGGCGCCCTCGGGCGCCAGCGAGCCGGTGAGGATCGTCAGGCCACCGGTCTTGTGGATCGGCGTCGCCATCTCGCGGATGACCCGGCCGTCGATGTGCGGCGGGTTGATGTCGTCGAGGTTCTCGGCCATCGTCTTGCCCGTCACCGTGAGGCAGTCGCCGTCGAGCAGCCCGGCCTCGAGCAGCGTCTTCATGACGACGGGGATGCCGCCGATGTGGTCGATGTCCTTCATGACGAAGCTGCCGAACGGCTTGACGTCGGCCAGGTGCGGCACCTTCGCACCGATGCGCCGGAAGTCCTCGATCGTCAGGTCCACCTCGGCCTCGTGCGCGATGGCCAGCAGGTGGAGCACGGCGTTGGTCGAGCCGCCGAAGGCCATGACGACGGCGATGGCGTTCTCGAAGGCCGGCTTCGTCATGATGTCGCGCGCGGTGATGCCCTTGCGGAGCAGCTCGACGACGGCCTCGCCCGACTTGCGGGCGTACATGTCGCGGCGCCGGTCGGTGGCGGGCGGCGCGGCCGAGCCGGGGATCGACATGCCGATGGCCTCGGCCACGGCGGCCATCGTGTTGGCGGTGTAGAAGCCGCCGCAGGCGCCCTCCCCCGGGCAGATGGCGCGCTCGATCGCGTCGACGTCCTCGAGCGACATCTTCCCGGCGTTGCACGCACCGACGGCCTCGAAGGCGTCGATGATCGTGACCTCCTTCTCGGTGCCGTCGGAGAGCTTGGCGATGCCCGGCAGGATCGTGCCGGCGTAGAGGAAGACCGACGCGAGGTCGAGACGGGCGGCAGCCATGAGCATGCCCGGGAGCGACTTGTCGCAACCCGCGAGCAGCACTGACCCGTCGAGGCGCTCGGCATTCATGACCGTCTCGACGGAGTCGGCGATGATCTCGCGGGAGACGAGGCTGAAGTGCATGCCCTCGTGGCCCATCGAGATGCCGTCGGAGACGGAGATCGTGCCGAACTCGAGCGGGTAGCCACCAGCGGCGTGCACGCCGTCCTTGACCGCCTTGGCGAGCCGGTCGAGCGACAGGTTGCACGGCGTGATCTCGTTCCACGAGCTCGCGACGCCGATCTGCGGCTTGACCCAGTCGTCGTCGCCGAGGCCCACGGCCCGGAGCATCCCCCGCGCGGCGGTCTTCTCGAGACCGTCGGTGACGTCGCGGCTGCGGGGCTTGATGTCAGGCGTCTGCGTCATGCGAGCAGCATAGAACCGTGTCCGCTGGGTGGACACCGCATCTCACAGCCTGAGCCCGTGCCGACCGGGCGTCGGCCGGTCAGTCGTCGTGACCGCGGCTGACGTGGAAGCGCGCCAGCTCGCACGTGCCGAGGTCGAGGTCGGCCCAGTCCCCCGCGTAGCGCAGGACCGCGAGCCCGCTCGTGACGAAGCCCTCGCCGAGGGCCTCGTGCGCCTCGCGCGAGCCCTCGCCGTCGGTGAGCAGACTCGTCAGCTGCGCCATCGTCGGGTTGTGGCCGACGACGAGGACGGTCGAGGTGTCACCGGCGTCCTCGCGCACGGTCTCGAGCGTCTGCTCGGAGCCGCCGAGGTAGACGCTGCGCCGGAACTCGACGAACTCCGTGTGCGCGCCACCGCGGCACGCCTCCTCCCACGTCTGCCGCGTGCGCTGCGCCGTCGAGCAGATGACGAGGTCGGGCACGAGGCCTTCGGCATGGAGCCACTTCCCGGCCGCCTTGGCGTCCCGTCGACCACGGGCCGCCAGCTCGCGGTCGTGGTCGACCTTGCCGGGCCCCTCCTCGGCCTTGGCGTGACGCATGAGGATGAGGGTCTTCTCTCTCGAGGCGCTGCTCATGACTCCGAGCATGCTCCGGACCGGCCGCGTTGTCAGCCCGGACCGCTCAGAGGCTCAGCTCGGGCTTGATCCGCGACGGCGTCCACATCCGCGAGCGCCGGGCAGCGACCGTCGACACGGCGAGGGCACCGACGAGGTATGCCGCGAGCACCGCGATGCTGCCCGGCACCGGACCGAGGTCGGCGCCGTACATGAGCCGGCGGAGCCCGTCGATCGCGTACGTCATCGGGACGACGTGGTGGATGGCCTGGAGCGGCGCGGGCAACGTCTGCCAGGGGAACGTGCCGCCCGCGCTGACGAGCTGGACGACCATGAAGACGAGGCCGAGGAACTTCCCGACGGCGCCGAGCCGTGCGGCGAGGGCGTGCAGGATCGCGACGAAGGTCATGGACACGAAGACGAGGAAGAGGAAGGCGAGCACCGGGTGCGCGATCCGGATGTCGACGCCCCTCCCGACGACGAGCACGAGCGCCGCGGCCTGGAGGACGCCGACGAGCGCCGGCGCGAGCCAGCCACCGACGGCGGTGCGGACCGAGCGCTGGCTCGTCGCGAGGGCACGCGTCGACAGGGGCCGGACGAAGAGGAAGAGGACGTAGGCGCCGATCCAGAGCGCGAGGCTCATGAAGAACGGCGCGAGCCCGGCACCGTAGGAGCCGGCCGACGAGAGGGAGTCGGACGAGACCCCGACGGGGTTGCCGATCGTCTGGGCCATCGCCTTGCGCTGGGCGTCGGAAGGGTCGGGCACGGCGTCACGGCCCTTGACGAGACCGGCGTGCAGGTCGGTGGCGCCCTTGACGAGCGAGTCGAGGCCGGAGGCGAGGGAGCTCGCGCCCGACGAGAGCTGGTCGGCGCCGGTGGAGGCCTTCGTCGCGCCGGACGCGAGCGCGCTCGAGCCCGTCTTGAGCTGGTCGAGACCGGTGGCGAGCGCGCTCGCGCCGTCGCGGACCTGGACGGCGCCGGAGTGGGCCTGGGCGATGCCACTCGTCAGGGCCGGCGTCGCCGAGGCGAGCGTCCGGGCGCCGGTCGCGACCTGGTCGGCGCCCTTGGAGAGGCGGGTCAGGCTGCCGGAGGCCGACTGGATCGTGCTGTCGGCCGTGTCGACGTAGCCGTCGACGACGTCGAGCCGCGACTCGACGACGGCGAGCTGGGCGTCGGTGAGCCCCTGGGCGCGCAGGGCCGACAGGAAGCTCGACCGGTCGGCGGCGATCCGGCTCTTGAGCTGGGTCGACGCGGTCGCGGCCTTGGTGCCGTAGGAGGCGATGGTCCGGTTGCCGGCGGCGACCTGCTCGGCGCCGTCGGCGAGCCGCGCGGTCTGGGCCGGCAGGTTGGCGGTGCGGGACTGCAGCGTGGACAGGCCGGAGGCGAGCTGGGCGGCGCCCGCCTCGAGGCTGTCGGCGCCGGAGGCCGCCTGGCCCACACCGGTGTCGAGGCGCCTGGCCCCGGAGGCGAGGTCGTCGAGACCGGTCGCGAGGGTGCGGGCCCCGCTCGCCAGCCTCCTCGCGCCGTCGTCGGCCTTGACCGCCCCGGCCCGCAGCTGCTCGGAGCCGTCGGCGGCCTTGACGAGCTGGTCGTGGACGTCGCTGAAGCCGAGGAGCAGCTTGCTGGCCGCGGTCCGGCTCACCTCGCTCGCGACCGATGCCGTCACCTGCTTGATGACCTGGTTGCCGATGGTCGAGGTCATGTAGTTGTTGGCGTCGTTCGTCTCGAGCACGACCGTGGCCTGTCGCGGCCGGAACTCGGCGGTCGACGCCAGGTCGGCCGAGAACGTCCGGGGCAGGATGACGGCGAAGGCGTAGGTCCCGTCGTCGACACCGCGCATCGCCTCGTCGTGCGAGACCCGGTGCCAGTCGAAGGACCTCGAGTCGACGAGCTGGTCGGCGACCCGCCCGCCGACCTGCAGCTTCTCCCCCGTGCTGAGGGTGGTGCCGGTGTCGTCGCTCACGACGGCCGCCGGCACCTGCGGGAAGCCGCCGTAGGGGTCGTGGTTGGCATAGAGGTAGAGACCGCCGTAGAGGGTGGGGATGAGGACGAGGGCAGCCAGGGCGAGCCGGGCCAGGCGCGAGCTCGTGAGGCGGCGCAGCTCGGCGACCGCGAGGCGGACGGGGTTCATGCCGAGGGCTCCTTCGGGGTGGTTGCGGTGGTGTCCTGCGGGTCGGGAGCGGTCTCCGGCCCCGGCTCGGTCTCCGGCTCGGTCTCCGGCTCGGTCTCGGGCTCGGGCTCGGGGTCCGGCTGGGGCTCTGGCTCGGGCTCCGGCTGGGGCTCCGGCTCGGGCTCTGGCTCGGGCTCTGGCTCGGGCTCGGGCTGCGATGTGGACGCGAGCGCCGGCTGCGGCGCGGGCTCGGCCTCGACCTCGTCGGGAGGCAGCGTGGATGCCAGGGCAGCCGTCGTCAGGACGATGACGGCGAAGCCCTCCCGGGCCAGCCGGTGGCAGGTCTCGAGCCAGACCGCGTGGTCCCCGCCGTGCCGCTCGGCACCGGCGAGGACGAGGACGCGTACGTGGGGGTGGAGGGCGCCGAGCTCGAGCAGCAGGCCCGTGCGCACCCCTGCGGGCAGCTGTTCCCAGGGCACCCCGGAGCGGTCGGCGAGGTCGTGCTCGGACAGGAAGGTGGCGACAGCCGAGCGGGAGGCAGGACGCTCGGCGAGGGCGAGCTCCTCCTGCACGACGGCCCGCACCGCCAGGGAGTCCTCGGGGGCCGTCACGTCAGCGACGTCGACGAGCCGCGTGCGCAGCTGCAGCTCGGCTCGCTCCGGGACCCCGCCGATGCTGACCCGCCCACGCAGCAGGGCGACCCGGCCTCCGATGGCGAGGGCGAGTGCGACCTGGGGAATGCCCGGGTCGGTCGGGACGAACGTGACGACACCCGCCGGGGCCGTGAAGCTCACGTGCTCGACGAAGGGCTCGTGCGTGCCGGCGACGCTGACGTCGTCGACGACGACGGTGCGCTGGTCGGGGTCCGTGGGTCGGCCTGGGCTGGGAGTGGTCACCCGACGAGTATGCTCCGATACGAGGTTGTATTCAATTCGAGGTTGTATCCTTGGCGTATGCCGTCCGCCACAGCCCCGTCCACCGCTCCGCGCATCAGCGCGCGTCGCCAGGCCACCCGCGACCGTGTCCTCGAGGCCGCGAGCGAGGTCTTCGCCGAGCGCGGGTTCCACGGCGCCACGGTCGAGGACATCTGCGAACGCGCCGGCTTCACGCGAGGGGCCTTCTACTCCAACTTCAGCTCCAAGGACGACCTCGTCGTCGAGCTCTCCCGACGCCACTCGGAGGCGCTCGTCGACCGGATCCGCCGTGCGAGCAAACGCGAGCACGCGAGCGCCGACGAGGTGCTCCGCGACGTCTTCGCGGCGCTCGCCGACGACAGCAGAGAGCGCTGGCTCGTGCTCACGACCGAGTTCACCCTGCACGCCATCCGCGATGCCGACGCGCGACGCACCTGGGCTGCCCAGCAGCGTCGGGTCCGCGACGAGCTGGTGTCCGTCGTCGACGAGGCGGTGTCGCGCCAGGGACTCACCCTCCCGATCCCCACCGACCTCTTCGTCCGCGTCGCGATCGCGCTCGCCCAGGGCTCGATGACCCAGCGGCTCGTCGAACCGCGCTCTCTCGCGGTCGGAGAGCTCGAGCGCACCGTCCTGCCCATCCTCCTCGGCGTCGGTCGCTGACGACGGCGCGACCGAGGCGGGCGACCCGAGCCAGCACTCACGACGGTGGCCCCCTCCGCAAGGAGGGGGCCACCTCGGGGGTGGACGGCCGGGGGTATCTGCGCCCACCCCGGGGAGGGGTCAGTTCAGCCGCACGGTGAACGGGGTGGAGACACCGCCCAGCTCCGACTCGACGACGACCGTGGCGCCCTGGGTCGCGACGGGTCCGGTGGCGGGCCGGATCGAGAACCCGCCGGCCGCGTCGACGACCGCTGATCCGATGACCGCCCCGGCGAGTCCACCCAGGTGCGCCGTGACCCGCTGTCCCGCCACGACGCTGCTCGTGCCGTCGATGCGCCACTGGCCCTTGAAGCGCGCCGTCGTCACGACGACGGTGTCGGAGGTGGGCGTCACCACCACGTCGTCCGTGGACGTGAGGGCCCCGGTGGCATCGCGAACCGTGAGCCGGAACGTCAGCGGGCCCGCGTTGCCGTCCGAGGCGTGGAAGAGCGGGAACGTGAACGTCGGTCGGGCGGACGTGGCGCCGGAGAGGGTCACCGTCGGCCTCGTGGGGCCGGCCACCTGCGCCCAGGCATAGGTCGCGGCTCCCTGTGACGCCCCACCGTCGAGGGTCACGACGGTCCCGCGCCGCACCGTCTGGTCGGACCCGGCGCTCGCGACGACGACCGTCACCGGCGGCGTGACCGTGACGGTGGCCGTGGCACGGTCGCTCGTGCCCCCGGGTCCCGTCACGACGAGGGCTAGCTCGTAGTCGCCGGGAGCGTCAGGGGCGGTGAAGGACGCAACGGCGCTGTTCGGCGAGGTCAGGGAGATTCCTGCGGGGCTCTCCCACGCGTACGACAGGATCGTGCCGCGGGACGTGGACCCGTCGAGCGTGACGACCTGTCCCGGCTGGACCGTCTGGTCAGGTCCGGCCTGGGCCCTGACCGGGATCGGGTCCGTGGCGGGGCCGGTCACCGTCACCGGGATCGTGACGGCGCCACCGGCGGCGGAGGTGACCGTGACCGTGACGGGCGGCGCCACGAGGGGGTCGACGACCAGCGTGCCGCCGACGAGGTCACCGAGACCGACGGCGGTGAGCGTCGGGTCGGCGAACGTGTCGCTCGAGCTGGCCCCGACCGACAGCACGCGCCGGCCCGCATCGAAGACGGCGGTGCCCGACACCCGGTCGACGACGGCGATGGTCTTGCGTGACGGCGGCACGTCGCCGACGTTCGAGACCTGGACTCGGCTCGGCAGCCCGTCGGCGGCGACCCGGGCGAAGTACCTCCCGTCGCCCCCGGTCAGGGCTGTGGTGGCGAAGCCGACGACGCTCGAGGCGTCGCCCACCTCGATGGCCTGCAGCTCCCCCGGCTCCGACGAGGCGAAGACGTCGACGAGCGAGGCACCCCCGGACGAGCGGGCGTAGGTCGCGGCGTCGGCCGACACGCCGGAGGTCGTCGCGACCTTTCCCTGGACGGTGAAGAGGTCCGTCTCGATGCAGTCGGCCACGGGCCCGGTCACCGTCGGGCACGCGTCGGTCGTCGCGGACGGGTTGACGCCCGGCCCCTGGATCCGGAAGACGTTCGTGCCGTAGGGGCTGCCCTTGATCCGGTGGTCGGTGATGCCATCGCCGACGTAGGTGTCGCCCTTGAGAGCGGGGTCCGTCCGCGTGCCGAACGTGTCCCACGTCAGGAACGGCCCGATGCGGCCGCCGAGGGCGCCGGAGAAGTCGCCCGGCGCACCGATGCCGATGTCCTCGGTGTCGAAGATCAGCCCGTCGCGGTTGGCCTTGAGGGTCTTCGTCCCCACGGGTGTCGTGAACGTGTAGTCGGTGTCGTTGCGGACGTTGGTCATCTTGAGCCGCATCCGCGCGAAGACGACCTGCTCGCCGTCGACGACCGGCCCGGCGGAGAACGCTCCTTCGAGGGCCATGTCGAGGCGCGCGACGCCGGCGCTCGCCGTGTCGACCTGGGCGCCGGTCAGCGAGTAGAACGCCTCGTCGGGGTAGTTGTCAGGGAAGGCGACGGGCGCCGTCTCGTCGGGAAGGTCGCCTCGAGCGGGACAGAGCGGGTCGGCTGCGGCGACGCACAGCTCGAGCCGCAGCCCGTTCTTGTCCTTGTACCAGGTGGGGTAGCCGTTGGTCGCGCTCACGGGACCGACGGCCGCCAGGCCCGGTCCGGGCGTACCGCCGACGACGGCGGCGGATGCGCTGACACCGATGACGACCGGGAGGCCGATGACTGCGGCGAGCGCCGCTGCGGTTGGACGTCTCATGACTTGCCTTCTCACGCGTAGGTCCGGTGACGGGCGCCCGGTACGGGCGTTCCCGTCAGGCTCCGCGCGCGGCCTTGCGGAAACCTTGGGCACGGGCTCCCCCGACCCACAAGGAGATCCCAAGGTCGCCCCGCTGTCCTAGAGGGAGTTGGAGTCGATCGAGGAGGAACCATGTCACTGTCGCGTCGTGACCTGATGAAGCTGGGCGTCGTGGGTGGCGCCGCTCTGGCCCTGCCGCTGGAGCGCACCGTCCGGGCGGGCTCGAGCACGCAGAGCCGGCTCGCCACCAGCAGGCTGCCGAAGCCGTTCACGCTGCCCTTCCGGGTGCCGCCCGTGCTCCAGCCCAGCCGGGTCGACAGCACGACCGACTACTACAAGGTCTACATGAAGCCGGTCATGGCCGACGTCGTCCCGGGCCTCAAGACGCCACTGTGGGGCTACAACGGCAGCGTGCCCGGGCCGACGGTCAAGGTCGCGCAGGGCCGCCGCACCGTCATGCGCCAGGTCAACAACCTGCCGGCGACCCACCCGCTCCTGCGCTACACGCCGTGGACCTCGGTGCACCTGCACGGGTCACCGTCGGCCCCGGAGTACGACGGGTACGCCAGTGACATCACGAACCCGGGTCAGTACAAGGACTACGTCTACCCGAACACCCCGACGGCCCGGACGCTCTGGTACCACGACCACGGCCTGCACCACACGGCGGAGAACGTCCTCATGGGCCTGGCAGCGCAGTACCACCTCACGGACCCGCTCGAGCAGTCGCTGCCGATCCCGCACGGCGAGTTCGACGTCCCGTTGGTCGTCAGCGACGCGATGTTCGCGACGGACGGGCAGCTCTACTTCGACAACCACGACGAGTCCGGGATGTTCGGCGACGTCGTCCTCGTCAACGGGGTGCCGTGGCCGGTCATGAAGGTCAAGCGGCGGCGCTACCGCTTCCGGCTGCTCAACGCCTCGATCTCACGGTCCTACCAGTGGTCGCTCGACTCCGGCGACCCGTTCGTCGTCATCGCGACGGACGGGGGCCTGATGCCGGCACCCCAGCGGGTCAGGAGCTTCCGGCAGGGCATGGCTGAGCGCTACGAGGTCGTCGTCGACTTCAGCCGCTACCCCGTGGGCCGGCGGGTCGTGCTCGGCAACTCGAGCCCGAAGAACAACATCGACTACGACAACACGAACAAGGTCATGGCCTTCGACGTCGTCGGCGACGACTTCGACCCGGCCGACAACGCCGTTCCCGACCAGCTCAACCCGACCAACCCGGTCATGGCGCTGACCGCCGCCGACGCCGTGCGCACCCGAAGGCTCGACCTCGTGCGCAAGAACAGCCAGTGGACGATCAACGGCCACACGTGGGACGACGTCGTGCGCAGCCGGTTCGCGCTCGTCGAGGCAAACCCCGCAGAGGGGGACGTCGAGGTGTGGGAGATCCGCAACTCGTCGGGCGGCTGGTTCCACCCGGTCCACATCCACCTCGTGGACTTCCGCGTGCTCGACCGCAACGGCGCGGCGCCGATGGCCCACGAGCTCGGGCCCAAGGACGTCGTCTACGTCGGCGAGAACGAGACGGTGCGGGTCGTCATGCGCTTCGAGGGGCGGGGCAAGTACATGATCCACTGCCACAACCTCGTCCACGAGGACCACGACATGATGAGCCAGTTCGAGGTCGTGGCCGGGGAGTCGACCGACCCGATGAGTGATCCGTGCAGGTCGCTGCCAGAGGATGGTGAGCTGTGACCGCGACGGCCCGCGAGGGCCTTCCCGGTGCCGCGGTCGACGACGAGGGCACGCCGCAGCCGGCACACCGCTGGCGTACGCCGTCGGCCGAGGCCCGCGCGGCCGGCACCCTCCTCGGGGTGGCCGGGCTCGTCCACGTGGTCGTGACGCCGGAGCACGTCGACGAGTGGGCACCGGCCGGTGTCTTCTTCGCGGTCGTCGCCACCGCCCAGCTGTGGTTGGGCCAGGCGCTGTGGCGCGGCACCGCGAGGCGGGTCCTGCCCGCGGCGGTGCTCTCGACGGCCGGCCTCATCGCCCTCTACGTCGTGTCCCGCACCGCAGGACTGCCCTTCCACAGCGAGGGTGCGGCCGTGTCCGGTGGCGGGCACCACGGTCCCCTGCTCGTGCCCGGCGGCCACGGCAACGGGATGCCGGTCATCCCGGGGTCCGAGGGCGGTTCGACCGTCGAGGCCCTGGGGCTGCTCGATGCCGTCTGCGTCACCGCCGAGTTCGCGGCGCTGGCCCTCCTCGTCGGCCTGATGGCCCCCGCCCAGCGCCGTTCCGTCACCAACCTGCTGCTCGCGGTGGGCGTCTGTGGCTGGATCGTCTGGGCCGTGGCCCGGTTCACGTGAGCCTGCCGATGTCCGCGTCGGGACGACCGCCAGGGGATGGCGCGTCGGCAACCGGGACCGTGCGCTCCCCTCGGACGCCGCACGTGCAGTCGCCGTTCGCGGGTCGTCGGGGTCGTGGCCTCCACCACGGCTCGCGCCGCGCGCGCCGGACACTCGCCGTGCTCGCCGTCGGTCTCGCCGTCGGGTCGCACTGGGTGGTCGAGCCGGTCCGTGTCACCTCCGACTCGATGAGCCCGACGCTGTCGGCGGGCGACCACGTGATCCTGCTCCGCACGCCGTGGGCGGGGACCGTGTACCGCGGCGACGTGGTCGTCGTCGGCCCGGGGTGGGCCGAGCGGGCGGCGTCCACGACGAACGCCGGCGCTCAGGTGCCCACCGGGACGTCGTGGGTCAAGCGCGTCGTCGCGGTCGGCGGCGACGTGGTCGGCCTCGAGGACGGGCGGCTCGTCGTCGACGGCGTGCCGGTGACCGAGCCGTGGGTCGACGAGGAGTCGATGGACAGTGTGTGGTTCGGCCCCGTCGCCGTGCCCGCAGGTGCCGTCTTCGTCATGGGCGACGACCGCTCCCGCTCGGTGGACTCCCGGATCCTCGGGCCCGTGCTCCTCGACGAGCTCGACGGACGCGTCGTCACGCCGTGGCCGCTCTCCTGACGTCTTCGGCCGGTCGGCCACCCGGGAGACCCGACGGCACCGTTTCGCGTGCGGCGCGGAGCAGCGACCGGAGCCGCCGGCAGTCCTCCTCGAGGGAGGCGAGCGCCTCGGGCTGTGCCATGCCCCCGGCCCCACGACCTCCGGCCGCGTGCGCGGAGGGCAGCCGGCCCGCCCCGCGACCGTCAGCCCCGTGGGCGAGCAGCCGCACGTGCAGGCGCACGACGGCGTCGACGAGGTCGCGCAGCCCGTCGTCGTCGGACGAGGTCGCCGCGAGCAGACGCGTGAAGACCGTGCGCAGTCCCGGTCCCGGGTCGCAGCCCAGCTCGTCGGCGAAGACCGAGCGACAGGTCTCGTACTCCCGCATCGCCTCGGCCTGGCGTCCCTGGCGCTCCAGCGACTCGAGCAGCACCTGCCAAGCCGCCTCGACGAGCAGGTCGCGCTCGATCGCGTCCCGGGCCCAGGTCTCGGCCCGGGACGGGTCGCCCTCGTCCAGCGCGAGGCGCGCGGCGTCGGTGAGCACGCGCAGCACCCGAGAGTGGTGACCGGAGACGTGCTCCTCGAGCCAGGGCAGGTCGCCGTCCACCGGCGCCAGAGGACGTTCGACGAGGGCGAGGGCAGCGGCATACGCCTCCAGCGCATCGGTCCCGGACACGTCGACCGCGCGTGCGGCGGCGACGAGGCGGGTGAACTCGACGACGTCGACGGGCGCCCGGTCCACGTCCCAGCGGTAGCCGCCCGGGACCGTGACGACCGGCGTCCCGCCCGGGAACACCATCGCGAGCCGTTTCCGGAGCACACTGACGTAGGCCTCCAGCGTGCCGAGTGCACCGGCGGGCGGTCTTCCACCCCAGAGGAACTCGATGAGACGTCCCTTCGAGACACCCGCACCGGCCTCGAACAGCAGCGCCATGAGCACCTGACGCGCCTTGGCCCCTCCGACGTCGCGCGGGCCGAGGGCGAGGTCCCCGTCTCCCACGACGAGTCCCCCACACAGGCGTACGCGAAGCCCAGCAGTTCCGTTCATCCGGATCCCCCCTTGCAGAACTCCTCCCATGGTGGGCGCCGCCGGATGACGCCGGACCACCCAGCGGCGGGTGCCCCGACCCCCACTTTTCGAGGGCCGTTTCTCCGCACGCGAGGCCTCCAGCCGTGATACTGGTGCGCGGAGCGGTGCGCCGGGGAGCGCACTGTCCTGACGACGAGGGGGCTCGATGTCGTCCGAGATGATGCGTGTGCTGGTCGTCGACGACCACCGAACTGTCGCCGACGCCCTGTCGCTCGCCGTGTCAGCCCAGCCGGACATGGAGAGCGTCGGCACCGCGGGCGGCGTCGTCGACGCGCTCGCGATCATCGACCGTGCGCGCCCCGACGCGATCGTCATGGACGTGCACCTCGACGACGGTGACGGCATCGAGCTGACCCGCCGCGTCACCGATGCGCACCCGCAGGTGCGCGTGGTGGTCCTCACCGCCCACGTCACCCACGCGTTGCTGGCCCGCGCCGCCGAGGCCGGAGCCTCGGCCCTGCTGCCCAAGGGCGGCCCGCTCGCCGAGCTGATCCAAGCGCTGCGCGAGGCCAGTCGCGGGACCTTCGCCGTGCACCCGGTGCTGCTGAGGGCGCTCGTCGGCAACGGGTCCGGCAGACAGGGCACCCCGGAGCTGCTGACCTCTCGGGAGCAGCAGGTCCTGGCCCTGCTCGCCCAGGGGCGGGACCCCACGGCCATCGCCCGCACGCTCGGCATCTCGGTGCTCACCTGCCGCGGCTACATCAAGAACATCCTCGTCAAGCTCGACGCGCACAGCCAGCTCGAGGCCGTCATGATCGCTCTGCGGCGCAAGCTGATCCGGCTCGACGATGAGATCTGACCTCGCCTCCGGCAGGGCGAGCCGAGGGCCGCTCCCACCCGGCCGGTCGACCGTCGTGCGCAGCGCCGTGACCCGGTTCGTGGTCTGGAGCGTGGCGGTGCTGCTCGTCGTCGCCTCGGGCACGCTGTTGTTGTCCAAACCCCTGGCCGAGTCCCTCTCCCTCCACGAGGCCGACGTGCGCAGCGTCGCGTTCGCCAACTCGGTCGTGGCACCGCTCGTCGACGAGGGGGTGCGGGCCGGACGGCCCGAGGCCATGGCACCCCTCGAGCGCCTCATGCGGGCACGGATGGCCGACGGGTCCATCGCCCACATGAAGATCTGGACCGCCGACGGGCTCGTGCTGTGGACCGACGAGGCGGGCATGACCGGCAGGACGTACGAGCTCGAACCCGACGTCGCAGCCCTCTTCGGGGGCACCGGCGCGACCGCGGAGCTGTCAGACCTCGACAAGCCCGAGAACGCCGCCGAGCAGTCCCATGAGGAGCTCATCGAGGTCTACGTCGGCTTCCGCGCCGCCGACGGCCATCCCCTCGTCTTCGAGGCCTACTGGCCCACCGAGCGCATCCAGCACGACGTCGCCGACATCCGCTGGCAGTTCACCACGCTGGGCCTCGTCTCGCTCCTGCTGCTCGCCCTCGCCCTGCTCCCGCTCGCGCTGTCCCTCGCCCGCCGCGTCGACCGCGGCCTCGCCGAGCGGGAGGAGATGATGGCCCACGCGCTGTCGGCCTCGGACCTCGAGCGCCGACGCCTCTCGCAGGACCTCCACGACGGACTCGTGCAGGACATCGTGGGGCTCGGGTACGCGTTGCCGACCGTCGCGGCCGCCCTGCCGGAGGAGGCGACCGCAGAGCGGCACCTGCTCGAGCAGGCGACGGCCGACCTCGCACGCAGCGCCACGGGGGCGCGCGAGCTGCTCACCGACGTCTACCCGGCGGACCTGCGCAGCGGGGGCCTCGTGGCTGCCGTCGAGGAGCTGGCGGACCGGCAGCGCCGCCATGGAACCGACGTCGACGTCTCGGTGGACCCCCGGCTCGACGACTCGCTCGCCGTCGCCCAGCTGACCTTCCGGGTCGTGCGCGAAGGGCTGCGCAACGTCGACAAGCACGCGGACGCCTCGACCGTGGCGGTGTCGGCCGCCCTCCGTGGCGAGCGCGTCGTCGTCGAGGTGCGCGACGACGGCGTGGGGCCCTCGGCCACGGTTGACGAGCCTCCGTCCGGTTCGAACCGAGGGCACCTCGGGCTCCGGCTGCTGCGCGACACCCTGCGGTCACTGGGTGGCGACCTGACACTGAGCCGCGAGACCCCGGGCGGGGCGGTGCTGCGGGCCGACTTCCCCGTGCTCGGGCCGATGTCCGGGGTGCCGTCAGCCTCCTGAGACGGCGTTGATGATGTGGACCCGGGCTCCGGCCGGCACCCTTGCGCCGATGCCCTCGCCGCGCGTGGCGTCCTCGCCGTTGACGAAGACCTTGACGTGCCGACGGATCTGGCCGCGCTCGTCACGCACCTTCCCGTCGAGGATGCGATGACCGGAGAACGCCCGGTCGAGCAGCTCGGCCACGGTCTGCGACTCGGACGGCGACTCGACCTCGATCTCGGCGACGCCGCCCACGAGGTCGCGGAGCATGCCGGGGAGGATGACGCGGACGGGGGCGGACGGCATACGGAATCCCTTGCGTGTCAGGCGAGCTGGGCGGCGCGCACGACGAGCACGTCGGGCAGCTGGGTCGCGATGCGCTGGAAGGTCTCACCTTCGTCAGCCGAGGCGAAGACGTCGCCGTTGCGGGTGCCGAGGTAGACGCCGACCGGGTCGGCCGCGTCGAGGGAGGCTGCGTCGCGCAGCACGCACGTGTAGCTGTGGCCGGGCAGACCGGTCGCCTGCTGGCGCCACGTCGCACCGGCGTCCTCGGACCGCTGGACCTGCAGCTGGGCGTCCGGCGGGATGCGCTCACCCGAGTCGGCCACGGGCACCACCCAGACGACACCGGGACGGCGCGGGTGGGCGAGGACCGTGAAGCCGAAGTCGGTCGGCAGCCCCTCGGCGATGGAGTCCCACGTCGCGCCGTTGTCGTGCGAGCGGTAGACACCGTTGTGGTTCTGGGCGAAGAGCTCCCCCTCGCCCTGGCCGCGCGCCACCTTGTGCACGCACTGGCCGTACTCCGGGTACTCGTTGTCGGGCATGAAGCCGGCCCGGATGCCGGGGTTGCTCGGAGCCCACGTCTGCCCGCCGTCGCCCGTGCGGTAGACGCCGCCCGCGCTCATCGCGACGAGCACCGACTCCGGGTGCCCGGGCTCGGGGACGATCGTGTGCACGGCGCCACCGCCGAAGCCGGGCTCCCAGGTCGGGCGGTGGGGGTGGTCCCAGAGGCCCCGGACGAGCTCGTAGTGCTCGCCGCGGTCCGTGCTCTTGAAGAGGGCGTGCGGCTCGACCCCCGCCCACACGACGTCGGTGTCGTTGGGGTCGGGCGTCAGCTGCCAGACGCGCTCGAGCGCGGTGTCGGTGTCGGCCGGGAAGGCCAGGGCCCGCTGGGCGCTCTCGGTCCACGTGCGGCCACCGTCGGTGGAGGCCTGGACCGTGGGTCCCCAGTGCCACGACTTGACGCCCGCCAGCACGGTCGAGCGCCCCTCGCGGGTGTCGACGGCGACGGAGGCGACCTCGCTCATGAGGAAGTGCGGACCCTCGAGGGTCCAGTCCTGCCGGTCGGCGCTGCGGGCGATCCAGAGCCCCTTGCGCGTGCCGATGGCGACGATGGTCTCGGTCATGTTGACAGTGTCCACTATGTCCGAGGGGCAGACAAGGGTCCGGCCACGGCGTTGTCGACCGGCTCACCGGCGAGCAGCGCCTCGACCTGTCGGCGCACCAGGGCGACGGCCCGCGGGCGCATCGCGTCCGTCGCTCCCCCGACGTGCGGTGTGACGAGGACGCCCGGCGTCGTCCACAGCGGATGGTCCTGCGGCAGCGGCTCGGGGTCGGTCACGTCGAGCGCCGCCCGCAGCCGGCCGGAGGCGCACTCGGCCACGACGGCGTCGGTGTCGACGACCGGCCCCCGGGCCACGTTGACGAGGAGGGAGCCGTCCGGCATACGGCTGAGCAGCGTCGCGTCGAACAGACGACGTGTCGCGGAGGTCAGCGGCACGATGACGACGACCACGTCGTGGTCGGGCAGCAGGTCGGGCAGCTCGTCGATGCCGTGCACCCGCGGCACGAGCTCGTCGCCCTCCCGGGCTCGAGAGGCCACCGCCGTCAGCGTGACCTCGAACGGGGCGAAGCGCCGCGCGATGGCCCGGCCGATCCGCCCGTAGCCGACGACGAGCACCCGCCGGTCGGCCAGCGACGAGCGCAGGCGCAGCGGCTCCCAGCGCCCCTGGTGCTGGGACCCGACGAACTCCGGGATGTCCCGGATCGACGACAGGGTCAGGGTCAGCGCGAGCTCCGCCGTCGACGCGTCGTGCACGCCCGCCGCGTTGCAGAGGGTCACGCCCTCGGGGAGCCGGCCCACGAACTGCTCGTAGCCGGCGCTCTGCAGCTGCACGACCTCGAGGGCGTCGAGTCCGCGGGTGACGTCGGCGAGGTCGAGGCTCGTCATGTAGGGCATGACGGCGTAGCGGATCTCGGGACCGCGCGGGTGGGGCCCCTCCATGTCCCACACGACCGTGTCGACGCCGTCGAGGTCGGCGAGCGCCTCGGCGAACTCGGGGTCGGGGACGGACACGACGACGGGTTGGGCAGTCATGGCGCCCACGCTAGCCAAGACGGGCGGCCCGACCTGGAGGGGACCGGGAACGGTCGTGGACCGGTCGGGGAAAGGTCCGGCGCGACGCCGCTAGGCTCGCCCGGGTGACGCACCACCCCCACGTCCTCGCCCTCGGCTCGGGCCGACGCACCGCCCCCGAGGGCGGCGGCCGACCCACCGCGATCGACAAGCGGCCCGTCGAGTCGTTCGCGGTCCGCGATCCGGGGCCGAAGCACGGCGGTCTCGGCAGCGGGGTCGTCGGTGACGAGATCGGCAACCCGAAGCACCACGGCGGCGCGCTCCAGGCGGTCTACGCGTACCCGCGCGAGGACCAGGAGCTCTGGGAGCAGCAGATCGGGCGCTCCATCCCCTCAGGGGGATTCGGCGAGAACATCACGACGCTCGCCGTGGACACGACACACGCGCTCGTCGGCGAGCGGTGGCGCATCGGCGACGTCGTGCTGCAGGTCGAGGTGCCGCGCATCCCGTGCAGCACCTTCGCCGCGCACATGGGTGTGCCCCGCTGGGTACGCCGCTTCACCGAGGCCGGGCGCACCGGCGCCTACCACTCGGTCGTGGTCCCCGGCACCGTGCACACCGGCGCGACCATCGAGATCGAGCGACCTTCCCACGACATCGACCTGCTCGTGCTCTTCCGCGCCGTCACCGGCGACCTCGCCGCCGCACGACGGGTCGTCGACGCCGACGTCGTCCACCCCGAGGTGCGCGACGGGCTCGTCGAGACGCTCGAACGACGACGCGGGGGCTGAGACACCGCTGTCCCAGACGCCACGTGGGACACAATGAGGTATGCCGCACACCTCCCGACCGATCGGCCGCGCGCTCGTGGGTGGCGTCGTCGTCGCCCTGGTCACGACCGCCTGCTCGACGGCCGAACCCTCCGCCCCCGCGACGGGTGCCGGCACGACCACCTCGGCGACCTCGAGCGCCACCACCGCGACGGGGAGCACCTCGGCGTCGTCGGCCCCCACGACTCCGACGCGTCCACCCGCAGCCCAGCCGGTCGGACCCGTGACCCTGCTGGGCGGCCTCGACATCGCCTGGTCGGTGGCCGTGCTGCCCGACGGCAGCGCCCTCGTGAGCGAGCGCAACACGGGCCTGATCCACCACGTGCCCAAGCCCGGAGCCGGGGGCAGGGCGACGGTCGCCGGGAAGGTGCCGATCACCCGCACGGAGGGCGAGGGCGGACTCCTCGGGCTCGCCGTACCCGAGGACTTCGACGCCGATCCCGTCTTCTACGCGTACTACTCGACCGAGAGCGACAACCGCATCGCCGCCGTGCCGTGGCGGGACGGCACGATCGGCGAGCCCGTCGTCATCTTCTCCGGCATCCCGCGTGGTCGGAACCACAACGGGGGCCGCATCGCCTTCGGGCCCGACGGCTACCTCTACGTCGGCACGGGCGAGGCCGGCGACACCTCGCTCTCTCAGAACCTCGACTCCCTCGGCGGGAAGATCCTGCGCATCACCCCGGACGGCGACCCGGCCCCGGGCAACCCGTTCGGCGGCTCCCCGATCTGGTCCTACGGACACCGAAACGTCCAGGGGCTGGCCTGGGACAGTCGCAAACGCCTGTGGGCCAGCGAGTTCGGACAGAACACGTTCGACGAGCTCAACCTCGTCGAGCCCGGCAAGAACTACGGCTGGCCCGAGGTCGAGGGCCGCGCCGACAACCCCGACTACGTCGACCCCGTCGCCGAGTGGCCGACCTCCGAGATGTCACCGAGCGGCATCGCCGTCGGGCCAGACGGGGCCGTCTACATGGCAGCCCTGCGCGGGCAGTCGGTGTGGCGGGTGCCGGTCAACGCCGACGGCTCCGCCGGCACCCCGACCCGCCACCTCCAGGGCACCTACGGTCGCATCCGCGACGTCCACTTCGTCGGCAGCCGGGTCTGGATCACGACGAGCAACAACGACGGCGCCGACCGGCTCATCTCGCTGCCCCTCTCCGCGGTGGGAGCCGTCTGACCCTTCGCAGCAGGCTTCGCACCGCGTGGGCCGCCACCGGCGACCGGACGTGGCTAGCCTGACGAGCAGGGGTCGGCACCGGCGCCACCCACGAGCAGGAGGGGCACCCATGGGTTCGTACGACGAGATCCTCGACCAGGTACCGATCGACCAGCTGGCAGGCCAGCTCGGGGTCGGGAGTGACGAGGTCCGCCAGGCGGCGGAGAGTGCGCTGCCAGCCCTGCTCGGCGGGCTCCAGGCCAACGCCTCGGACCCCGCCGGTGCCGACTCGCTGCTCACGGCTCTCTCGGACCACCAGGGCACGATCAACGGCCTCGACGACGTCGACGAGCAGGACGGGAAGGCCATCGTCGGCAACATCTTCGGCGGCAGCACCGACCAGGTGGTCAACCAGCTCGGCGGGCTCGGCGGGTCGTCCGGCAGCCTCGTGCAGAAGCTGCTGCCGATCCTCGCCCCGATCGTCATGTCGTGGCTCGCCAACAAGATGGGTCAGGGCGGCCTGGGCGGGATGCTCGGCGGCGGGTCGGGCTCGACCGGCACGACGGCCCCGTCGGGCGGCGGGTCGACCGACGGCGGCTCGCTCTTCCCCGGCGGCGTGGGCGCCGACAGCGGGCCGGTCCAGGCCCCGGGCAGCGCGACGTCGACGGGTGCCGCGTCCGGCGGCTCGAACCCGCTCCAGGACATCCTCGGCCAGGTGCTCGGTGGCGGCTCCGGGTCGTCCGCTGGCAGCGGCGGCGCCGGTGACATCCTCGGCGGCCTGCTCGGTGGTCTCCTCGGCGGCGGCAAGCGCTGACCCTGCGCCGACGCCCTCGTCACCGTCGAAGGGCCACGTCCCGGGCCTCCCCGAGGTCACGGACCTCTGGACCGGCCGGAACGTGGCCTTTCGACGGGTGGAGCGGGTTACTGGAGCTTGGCGAGGATGAGCTCGCGGGCCTTGCCGGCGTCGGCCTGGCCCTTCATCTCCTTCATGACCTGGCCGATAAGGGCGCCCGCGGCCGCCACCTTGCCGTCGCGGATCTTGGCCGCGACGTCGGGGTTGGCCTCGATGACCTTGTCGACGGCGGCCTCGAGGGCACCGTCGTCCTGGACGAGCTCGAGCCCCCGGGCGTCGGCCACGGCCGTCGGGGTCCCCTCGCCGGCGAGCACGCCGTCGAGCACCTGCCTCGCCATCGAGTCGTTGAGGCGCCCCGCTGCGACGAGCCCGTCGAGCTCGGCGATGTGCGCGGGCGTCAGACCCAGCCCGGCGGCGTACGTGACGATGTCCTGACCCTCGGCGTTGGCGCGCCGTGACGGCTCACCGAGCCACCACTTCTTCGCGGCGCCGGCGCTCGCGCCGACTGCGACGGTCTCCTCGATGAGCTCGACCGCTCCGGCGTTGACGACGTCGCGCATCTCGAGATCGCTGTAGCCCCAGTCGGACTGGAGCCGCTTGCGACGGAGTCCGGGAGGCTCCGGCAGGGTGCCCCGGAGGGTCTCGACGGTCTCGCGCGTCGGCGCGACCGGCACGAGGTCGGGCTCGGGGAAGTAGCGGTAGTCCTCCGCGTCGGACTTGACGCGACCGGACGTCGTGATGCCGGTGTCCTCGTGCCAGTGCCGGGTCTCCTGGAGGATCGAGCCGCCGCCCTCGAGGATCGCCGCATGCCGCGAGATCTCGTAGCGCACGGCCCGCTCGACGGAGCGGAGCGAGTTGACGTTCTTGGTCTCGGTGCGCGTGCCGAGCGGCACCTCGAGCTGGGCCTCGTCGAGCGGCTCACCGACGCGCGGGCGCAGCGACACGTTGGCGTCGCAGCGCATCGAGCCCTGCTCCATCTTGACGTCGCTGACGTCGAGCGCGCGCAGCAGGTCGCGCAGTGCGGAGACGTACGCCTTGGCCACCTCGGGTGCGCGCTCCCCCGCCCCCACCATGGGCTTGGTGACGATCTCGATGAGCGGGATGCCGGCGCGGTTGTAGTCGACGAGCGAGTGGTCGGCGCCGTGGATGCGACCGGTCGCGCCGCCGATGTGCAGCGACTTGCCGGTGTCCTCCTCCATGTGCGCGCGCTCGATCTCGACGCGGTAGACGCTGCCGTCCTCGAGCTCGACGTCGAGGTGGCCCTCGAAGGCGATCGGCTCGTCGTACTGCGACGTCTGGAAGTTCTTCGGCATGTCCGGGTAGAAGTAGTTCTTCCGTGCGAAGCGGCACCACTCGGCGATCTCGCAGTTGAGCGCCAGGCCGATGCGGATGGCCGACTCGACGGCCTTCTCGTTGACGACGGGCAAGGCGCCGGGGAGGCCCAGGCACACCGGGCAGACCTGCGAGTTGGGCTCGGCGCCGAACTCGGTCGGGCAGCCGCAGAACATCTTCGTGGCCGTGTGCAGCTCGACGTGGACCTCGAGACCCATGACGGGGTCGAACTTCGTCATGGCCTCGTCGTAGTCCATGACGGCATCGGTCGCGACGGTGGTCATGTCAGGCTCCCTTCGCAGCAGCGGCGCCCAGCACGGGCGCGCGGTCGAGGATCGGACCGCCCCAGCGGTCGACGAGCGCGGCCTCGAGGGCGGCACCGACGGAGTAGAGACGCTCGTCCTTGGTGGCCGGCGCGAGGATCTGGATCCCCGCGGGCAGGCCGTCCTCGTCGGCGAGACCGGACGGGATCGACATGCCGGGGACGCCGGCGAGGTTGGCCGGGATGGTGGCGATGTCGTTGAGGTACATGGCCATCGGGTCCTCGAGCTTGTCGCCGAGCTTGAACGCCGTCGTCGGCGCCGTCGGGCTGACGAGCACGTCGACCTGGGCGTACGCGTTGTCGAAGTCCTGCGCGATGAGCGCGCGGACCTTCTGCGCCGAGCCGTAGTAGGCGTCGTAGTAGCCGGAGCTGAGGGCGTAGGTGCCGAGGATGATGCGGCGCTTGACCTCGGGGCCGAAGCCCGCGTCGCGCGTCGCGGCCATGACCTGCTCGGCGCTCGGCGCGTCGATGCCCTCGGGCAGCACGCGCATGCCGTAGCGCATCGCGTCGAACTTGGCGAGGTTGCTCGACGCCTCGCTCGGGAGGATGAGGTAGTAGGCCGCGAGGGCGTACTCGAAGTTCGGGCAGCTCACCTCGACGACCTCGGCACCGAGCTCCTCGAGCAGGGCGACGGACTCGTCGAAGCGGGCGCGCACACCGGGCTGGTAACCCTCGCCGCCGAGCTCCTTGACGACGCCGACTCGCATCCCCTTGACGCTGGCGGCGCGGGCGGCCTCGACGACCGGAGGGACCGGCGCGTCGATGGAGGTCGAGTCCATCGGGTCGTGCCCACCCATGACGGCGTGGAGCAGGGCGGTGTCGAGGACCGTGCGACCGCACGGGCCGGCCTGGTCGAGCGAGCTCGCGAGCGCCACGAGGCCGTAGCGCGAGACGCCGCCGTAGGTCGGCTTGGTGCCGACCGTGGCCGTGACGGCGGCGGGCTGGCGGATCGAGCCGCCGGTGTCGGTGCCGGTCGCGAGCGGTGCCTGGAAGGAGGCGAGCACCGAGCTCGAGCCACCACCCGAGCCACCGGGGATCCGGTCGAGGTCCCACGGGTTGTGCGACGGCCCGTAGGCCGAGTGCTCGGTCGAGGAGCCCATCGCGAACTCGTCCATGTTCGTCTTGCCGAGGATCGGCAGGCCGGCCTCGCGCAGCTTCGACACGACGGTCGCGTCGTAGGGCGGGATCCACCCCTCGAGGATCTTGCTGCCGCACGTCGTCGGCAGGCCCTTCGTCGTCATGACGTCCTTGACGGCGATCGGCACCCCGGCGAGAGCGCCGAGGGTCTCGCCGGCCCGACGCCGGTCGTCGATCGACCGGGCCTGGGCGAGCGCCCCGGCCTCGTCGACGTGGAGGTAGGAGTGCACCTGGCCGTCGACGGCGGCGATCCGGTCGAGGTGCGCCTGGGTCACCTCGACGGAGCTGATGGCCCCGCTCGCGAGCGCGCCGGCCAGGTCGGCGGCGGTGGCCCTCGTCAGGTCAGTTGGCAGGTCGGTCACGTCAGTGCCTTCGGTTCGTAGCTGCGACAGGAGTTTTCGTGGTGCCCGTCACGGGCGGGGCGTATGCCGGGTGCTCGGCGAGGCGGCATACGCAGGCTTCAGGGGTTGCTCAGTCCTCGTCGAGGATGCGCGGCACCGAGAAGCGCTGCTGCTCGGACTCGGGCGCCCCGGCCAGCACGGCGCCCGCGCCGAGGCTGGGGCGCACCACGTCGGGGCGGGTCACGTTGGTGAGCGGCATCGGGTGCGACATCGGGGCGACGCCGTCGGTCGGGGCCTGCTGGACCTTGGCCACGGACTCGAGGATGACTCCGAGCTCACCCACCATGCGGTCGAGCTCGGCGTCCGAGAGCTCGATCCGGGCGAGGCCGGCCAGGTGGGCTACGTCGTCGCGGGACAGGGATGACATGCGGGCCAGTCTATGGGGCAGCCCCTCGGGCCCGGACCACGCGTCCGGGCCGTGCACGGCATCGCGTGGCCCCTGCCGCGAAGTCCTCCGGCGCGAGGCGTGTCCTGCCGCGGGTGTCGCTCGTTGACCACGGCGGATCCACGAACCACCCAAGGAGAACCCTCGATGACGAGCCCGGCCAGCCCGACCACGACGACGACCGCGCCCAGGGAGAACGTGCCAGCGCCTCCCGCCCCCGCGGCCGAAGCGGCCGACCCGACCCCCGCCGCCTCGGCCGGCCCAGCACCCACCCCGACGGCGAACGAGACGGCGACCGACACGGCGACCGAGACGTCGACCGACGCACCGGCCGACCGGGCCTCCGCCAAGGCCGAGATGGCCGAGGTCGCGCCTCGGGCGCGCCGCTCCCCCGACGTGCGGGCCGGCGCCCGCCGCGCCGCGACCCTCACCGGGGCCGGGATCAGGCGCGTGCGCACCCTGCTCGGCGACATCGTCTGGTTCGCGTGCCTGCTCGCCGCCACGGCGCTCCTGCTCGGAGCCGTCCTCGTCGTGCTGGACGCCAACACACGCAACGCCCTCGTGGCGGCCGTGCTGCGCGCCGCCGACTGGGCCGACCTCGGCGTCTTCAGCCGGACCGCGGGCGTCAAGCAGTTCAGCGGCGACAACGCCGTCGTCAAGAACACCGTCACCAACTGGGGTCTCGGCGCGGTGGCGTGGCTCGTGGTGGGCCGCGGCGGCCGCCGCATCCTGACGCCTCGGTCCTGACCGGTTGCAGGTATCCGCGCCGACGGAACCGCCGCGCGGATACCTCCAACCGGTAGGTCTCTCAGTCGCGCTGCCTGCCGCGCCTCTCGAGGACGTAGCGGCGCAGGACGTTGCGCGCCGTGCCCCAGATGCCGTGGCGGAAGAGCAGGACGATGACGACGAAGATCGTGCCGGTGATGAGGCCGATGCCCTCGAAGCCGGAGCTCGCGAGATAGTCCTCGAGCGTCACGACGACGCCGGCGCCGACGAGGCCGCCCCAGAGCGTCCCGATGCCGCCGAGGACCGTGATGAGCACGACCTTGCCCGACGTCGTCCACATCAGCTCCTGCAGCGACGCGAACTGGTGGCTCACGGCGAAGACGCCGCCGGCGAGGCCGGCGAGCCCGGCCGAGATGATGAACACCGTGATCTTGTAGCGCTCGACGTCGTAGCCGAGGGCGCGCGCCCGGGCCGGGTTGTCGCGCACGGCCGTCAGCACCCGGCCGAAGGGCGAGTTGACGACGCGCCACGCGACGAGGATCCCGACGAGGATCATCGCGGCGCCGACGTAGTAGAAGTAGAACGGGTCGGTCTCGACCGCCTCGATGCCGAAGAAGTTCCTCGGGATGCCCTGGAGCCCGTTCTCGCCGCCCGTGAGGTCACGCGCCTGGTTGGCGATGAAGTAGAGCATCTGCGCGAAGGCCAGGGTGACCATGGCGAAGTAGATGCCGGTCCGCCGCACCGAGAGGTAGCCGATCGGCCAGGCGATGAGCATCGCGAAGACGGCACCGCCGATGACGGCGACCGGGAAGGGCACGCCCCAGTGGGTGGCGATGAGCCCCGTGCAGTAGGCCGAGCCGCCCCAGAACGCGGCGTGGCCGAAGCTGAGCAGCCCCGTGAAGCCGAGGAGCAGGTCGACGCTGATCGCGAAGAGACCCCAGCAGAGGATGTCCATCGCGACTGGCGGGTAGATCCAGTACGGCAGCATCACGAGCACGGCGAGGCCGGCCAGGAGCATGACGTAGCGCAGCGGGTTGCGCCGCGACAGGATCGAGGGCTGGGCCAGGTCGACGTCGACCTTGGCGGTCATCTGCTCGCTCATGCGACCTCCTCCCGTCCGAAGAGCCCCGAGGGCCGGACGAGAACGACGATCGCCATCAGCACGAAGATGACGATCTGGGCGTACGTGGGGGCGTAGGCGATGCCGTAGGCCTCGACGAGTCCGACGAGGAAGCCCGCGACCACCGCCCCGAGGATGGATCCGAGGCCTCCGATGACGACGACGGCGAACAGGATGATGATGAAGTTGCTGCCCATCTCGGCGGTGATCGCGCGGGTCGGGGCGGCCAGCACCCCTGCGAGGCCGGCGAGGGCGATGCCGAAGCCGAAGACGGGCGTGACCCAGAGCCCGACGTTGATGCCGAGGGCCCGCGTCCGGTCGGGTGCCTCGGTGGCGGCGCGCACGATCATGCCGATGCGCGTCTTCGTCAGCAGCAGCCCGACCGCCACGCAGACCACGACCGAGAAGAGACAGGCGAAGATCGCGTAGACCGAGAGGTTGACCGAGCCGACGGAGACCTGGCCCCCGAGTCCGGCAGGCACCTGGTAGGGCAGGCCCGAGACGCCGTAGCGCTGCTTGACCGCCTCGACGATCACGAGCGTGAGGCCGAACGTGAGCAGGAAGTTGTAGAGCGGGTCGAGCTCGAGCAACCAGCGCACGAGCAGGCGCTCCATGAGCACGCCGAACCCGAACATGAGGATCGGCACGATGACGAGCGCGGCCCAGAAACCGACGTTCAGCTCGGCGAGCAGGACGGCGGACAGGACGGCGCCGAGCATGTAGCAGGCGCCGTGGGAGAAGTTGACGACCCCGAGGACGCCGAAGATGACGGCGAGGCCCAGCGCGGAGAGCGCGTAGAAGCCCCCGGCGGCGAGCCCCTGGAGGGTGTACTGGATGAATTCGCTCATGTCTCTCGCTCGGTTCGCGGTCGATCGGGCTGGGTGCGGCTGCCTCGACAGTCGCGCTGTGCCGTATGCCGTCCGGCGCGGCCGCGTGGGACGCGACCGGACGGCATACGCAAGGGGGTGTCAGCTCATCGAGCAGGCGGGGTTGGCCTCCCCGTAGGCCTCGGAGGCCGGGATCGTCTTCTCGATGTCCTCGTAGTCCCACTCCTCCGGGGCGGAGCTCTTGACCTTGGCGAGGTAGACGTCGTGGATGACGGCGTGGTCGGCCTTGCGGATCTCGCCGTTGCGCAGGAAGACGTCGTTGATCTTCTTGCCCTCGAGCTTGCCGACGATGGTGTCGGCGTCGTCGGTGCCGGCCTCCTGGACGGCCTCGAGGTAGTTCATCGCGGCCGAGTAGTTGGCGGCGTGGGCGAACGACGGACGGGTGTTCGTCTTCTCCTTGAAGCGGTCGGCCCACTTCTTGTTCTGCGCGTCGAAGTTCCAGTACCAGGCGTCGGTGAACTGGGTACCGGCGAACTGGTCGACGCCGAGCGAGTGGATGTCCGTGATGAACATCAGGCCGACCGCGAGCTGGACCTTGCCCTTGAGCGAGCTCTGGTTGAACTGCTTGACGAAGTTGATGAGGTCGCCACCGGCGTGCATCGAGCCGATGACGTCGGGGTCGCCCTCGCCGGCCTTGGTGATGAAGGTGGCGAAGTTGTCGCTCGGGAAGGGCGAGGCGATCGACTGGCCGACGGTGCCGCCCGCGGTGGTGATCTCCTTGGTGAAGGACTTGTTCATGTCCTGGCCGAAGGCGTAGTCGGGGTAGACGATGTTCCACTTCTTGCCGCCGGCCTTGGTGATCGTGCCGGCCGTGCCGCGCGCCAGGACGCTCGTGTTGTACGCCCAGTGGAAGGTGTACTTGTTGCAGCTCGCGCCCGTCAGCGCCGTCGTGCCGGCGCCGATGTTGATGTAGAGCTTCTTCTTGTTCTTGGCCTGCGTGGCGACGGCGAGCGCGGCGGCCGAGTTCGGCACGTCGAGGATGATGTCAGCCTTCTGGCGGTCGTACATCTCCTGCGCCTTGGAGTTGGCGATGTCGGCCTTGTTCTGGTGGTCGGCCGTGACGACCTCGATGTCCTTGGCCACGGCCTTGTCGCCGTACTTGGCCTTGTAGTCCTCGATCGCCATCTCGATGGCGACCTTGCTGTTGGGACCGGACAGGTCCTTGTAGACGCCCGACTGGTCGTTGAGCAGGCCGATGACGAGCTTGTCGTCGGTGAGCTTGCTCGAGCCGCCGGACTGGGGGCCGCCGGCCCCTCCGCACGCGGCGAGCGCGAGCGACGCGGTCGCGGCGATGGCGACGGTGCCCTGGACTGTCCTGCTACGCATGTCCCCTCCTGGGGTTGTGACGAGTGGTGACGTGTGGTGCGGGTGTGACGGGGTACCACGGTGGGTGCGGTGTGTGCGGTGTGACGCGAGGGCGTCGTGACGACGGAGCCGGCTGCGCCCGGGCGCCTGACGCGGCCGGGCGACGGGTGGGTGCTACATCCCGAGGTAGGTGAGCAGCTCGCCCTCGCGAGCGCGGAAGTCCTCGTTGCCGAGGTGCTCGACGACCTTGCCCTGTGCGAGCAGGTAGTGCCGGTCGGCGACCGTCGAGGCGAACGTGACGTTCTGCTCGACGAGGAGGACGGCGACCCCCTGGCCCTTGATCTCGCGGATGATCTCGCCGATGCGCTGGACGATGACGGGGGCCAGGCCCTCGCTCGGCTCGTCGAGCAGCAGCAGCCGTGAACCCATCCGCAGCACCCGGGCCATCGCGAGCATCTGCTGCTCGCCGCCCGAGAGCTTCGTGCCGGGGAAGTCGCGGCGTTCGTGGAGCACGGGGAAGAACTCGTAGACCCGCTCGAGCGGCCACGCGTCCGCGTGGACGACCGGCGGGAGCAGGAGGTTCTCGGCGACGGTGAGGCTCGCGTAGATGCCGCGGTCGTCGGGGACCCAGCCGATGCCCGCGCGGGCCCGGGCGTCGGCCGACCGCTTGGCGAGGTCGGCGCCGTCCAGGGTCATCGTGCCCTCGATCTGCCGGTGCAGGCCCATGACCGAGCGCAGCAGGGTCGTCTTGCCGGCTCCGTTGCGCCCGACGAGGGTGACGACCTCACCGGGGGCCACGTCGATGCTGACCTCGGTGAGGACGCGGGCCTCGCCGTACCAGGCGGAGAGCCCGGACACCTCGAGCATCCGTGCGGCGCCAGGCCCGGGGCTCCCGGCCTCCGGCGCACCGGCGCGGTCGGGCGCAGGCTGCTCCGTCGTCGTCGTGGCCGTCGTGTCGTCACTCATGGGCTGCTCCGAGGTATGCCGTGATGACCCGCTCGTCGGCGCGCACCTGCTCGTAGGGTCCCTCCGCGAGCACCTGCCCCGACTGGAGCACGGTGACGCGGTCGGCGAGCGATCCGACGACGTGCATGTTGTGGTCGACGAAGACCACGGTGCGGCCCTCGGCGAGCTGCTTGACGAGGGCGATGGTGCGGTCGACGTCCTCGATGCCCATGCCGGCCGTCGGCTCGTCGAGGAGCAGCAGCTTGGGGTCGAGTGCCATGGCGATCGCGAGCTCGAGCGCGCGCTTCTGGCCGTAGGCCAGCGACGAGGCGGGTGCGCCGGCCCGGTCGGCGAGGCCGACCTGCTCGAGCAGCTCCATGGCGCGGTCCTTGAACGTGGCCATGCGGGTGACCGAGCGCCACCACTGCTTGCCCATGCCGGTCGGGCTGGCGAGGGCCAGCTCGAGGTGCTCGCGCAGGGTCATCGCCTCGAAGAGGCTCGTGATCTGGAAGGAGCGCGCGATGCCGAGCGGTGCGATCTGCTCCGGGGCCTTGCCGGTGATGTCCTCACCGTCGAAGAGCACGGCGCCGGACGTCGGGGTCAGGAAGCCGGTGAGCAGGTTGAAGAGCGTGGTCTTGCCCGCACCGTTGGGTCCGACGAGCGCGTGGACGGTGCCGCGGGCGACCGTCAGGTCGACCTCCGAGACGGCCCGGAAGCCACGGAACTCCTTGGTCAGGGCCCTGGTCTCGAGCAACGGGGTACCCGTCAAGACCTGCACCTCCTCGTGCGTCGCGCTCGGGTGAGCGTGGTGTCGGGCCGTGCCGGTCGGTGTGACGGGCGGGCGACGACTCCGGAAAGTCCGGGAAACTTCGGCAAAGCCTAGGAGGGCTGCACGCCGAAAGGACGGTGGGGACCCACACACCTGACGCGGTTCTGTGGGCTCGCGACACATGCGAGCCAGCCTCGGGACCGGGCGGTCGCCGGTGCGGTCACGCGGGCTCGACGGGTGCGATCAGGTCCGACGGGGTCGGACCCGTCAGTCGGCCGCGCCCGTCTCGAGCAGGCGGCGGAAGCCGTCCTCGTCGAGGATCGTCAGCCCCAGCTCCTCGGCCTTGGCCGCCTTGGAGCCCGCGTTGGCCCCGATGACGACGAAGTCGGTCTTCTTCGACACCGAGCCGGAGGCCTTGCCGCCTCGGCTGATGATGGCTTCCTTCGTCTCGTCACGGGAGAAGCCCTCGAGCGAGCCGGTGACGACGACGGTCTTGCCCTCGAGCGTCCGCTCGACGGATTCGTCGACCTCGTCGGCCATCCGGACCCCGGCGTCGGCCCACTTGCGCACGATCTCCTGGTGCCAGTCGACCTCGAACCACGCGGTGACGGCCTCGGCGATGACCCCGCCGACACCTTCGGCCTGGGCCAGCTCCTCGGTCGACGCCGACCGGATCGCCTCCATCGAGCCGAAGTGGGTGGCCAGCGCCCGGGCCGCCGTGGGTCCCACGTGCCGGATGGAGAGGGCCACGACGACCCGCCACAGCGGCTGGGTCTTGGCCTTCTCGAGCTCGGCGAGCAGCTTGTCGCCACCCGCAGAGAGCACGCGCCCGTCGAGGACGGCCTCGTCCGGGTCGGTCTTCTTGGCGGCCCTGGTGTAGAGCGGGACCTGCGCGAGCTTCTCGCGGGTGAGGCCGTACTCCCCCGCGTGGGGGCTGTCGGGGGCCGGGGCGAAGAGGTCGCCCTCGTCGGTGATGACGCCCGACTCGAGCAGCGCGATCGAGCCCTCCCAGCCGAGGGCCTCGATGTCGAGACCGCCGCGCGCGGCGAGCGCGAAGACCCGCTCGCGCAGCTGGCTCGGGCACGAACGTGTGTTGGGGCAGCGGATGTCCTTGTCGCCCTCCTTCTCGGGGGCGAGCGGCGTGCCGCAGGCGGGGCAGTCGGTCGGCATGACGAAGGCGTGCTCGGTGCCGTCGCGCAGGTCGACGACGGGGCCGACGATCTCGGGGATGACGTCGCCCGCCTTGCGCAGCACGACCGTGTCGCCGATGAGCACCCCCTTGCGCTCGACCTCGTACGCGTTGTGCAGCGTCGCCTGCTCGACCGTGGACCCGGCGACGACGACGGGCTCCATGACGCCGTAGGGCGTCACCCGGCCCGTGCGCCCGACGTTGACGCGGATGTCGAGGAGCTTGGTGTTGACCTCCTCGGGCGGGTACTTGAAGGCGATGGCCCACCGCGGCGCCCTCGACGTGGCGCCCAGCTGGCGCTGGAGGGCCACCTCGTCGACCTTGACGACGATGCCGTCGATGTCGTGGGCCCGGTCGTGGCGATGCTCGCCGTGGAAGGTCACGAACTCCTGCACGGACGCGATGTCGGGCAGGACGCGCACCTCGTCGGAGGTGGGCAGACCCCAGGCGCGGAGGGCGGCGTACCCCTCGCTCTGGCGCTCGATGTCGAAGCCGCGGCGCGCTCCGATGCCGTGGACGAGCATGCGCAGCGGCCGGGTGGCGGTGACCTTGGGGTCCTTCTGGCGCAGCGAGCCGGCAGCGGCGTTGCGGGGGTTGGCGAAGGGGGCCTTGCCCGCCTCGACGAGGCCCGCGTTGAGGTCGGCGAACGCCGCCGTCGGGAAGAACACCTCACCGCGGATCTCGACGAGGTCGGGCACGTCGTCGCCCGCGAGCCGCTCGGGGATGCCCTCGATCGTGCGGACGTTGTTGGTGACGTCCTCGCCGGTGCGGCCGTCGCCGCGGGTCAGGGCGCGCACGAGGCGGCCCTTCTCGTAGAGCAGGTTGATGGCGAGGCCGTCGATCTTCAGCTCGGTGAGGAAGTGGGCGCCGTCGCCGACCTCGCGCTCGACGCGCTCGGCCCACGTCTGCAGCTCCTCGAAGGAGAAGGCGTTGTCGAGGCTCAGCATCCGCTCGACGTGGTCGACCGTCTCGAAGCCGGTCGCGAACGACGCACCCCCGACGTTCTGGGTCGGGCTCTCGGGCGTGCGCAGCGAGGGGTGCTCGTCCTCGATGGCGTTGAGCCGGCGGATCAGCGCGTCGTACTCACCGTCGCTGATGGTCGGCGCATCCTTGACGTGGTAGGCGAACTGGGCCGCCGCGGCCTGCTCGGCGAGCTCGGCCCACTCCTGGTGGACCTCGGTCGGGACGTCGTCGGTGACGGGCGTGGGGCCGCTGCTCTCGCTCACGCGCTCATCCTGCCAGCCGGCTCCGACGGTCACCCGCCCGATGACACTCCTCACGTGGCGGCGGGTCTGTTCACCGGGCGACCCAGCAGTGACAATGGGCCGGAGCCCGCCCCCTGCGAAGGAGCAGAGATGACCAACCTCGCCGCCAACCTCACCGCCACCGCGGCACGCGTCCCCGACAAGGTGGGCATCAAGCTCGACCAGGTCGAGCTGTCGTGGTCGGCGCTGCACAGCGCGGCGGCGGCCGTGGCCGGCCAGCTGCGTGCGGCGGGACTCGAGCCCGGCGACCGGGTGTCACTCATCCTCCCCAACGTGCCGGCATACCCCGTCGCCTTCTACGGCACCCTGCTCGCGGGCGGCGTCGTCGTGCCGATGAACCCGCTGCTCAAGTCGGGCGAGATCCAGTACTTCTACGAGGACAGCGGCGCCCGCTTCAGCTTCGTGTGGCCGGACTTCGCCGACGAGGCCGGGAAGGCTGCGGCCGAGACCGGGACCCGGCTGGTCGTGTGCGGTCCGATGGGGCCGGCCGACGGCCAGTTCGACGCGTCCGAGACGGCGGGCGCCCCGGTGCTCGAGCCGGTCGAGCGCGCCGACGACGACACCGCCGTGATCCTCTACACGAGCGGCACCACCGGCAAGCCCAAGGGCGCCGAGCTGACGCACTTCAACCTGCACCGCAACGCGGAGCGCTCGGCCACCGACATCATGGAGATCACCGAGGACGACGTCATCATGGGCTGCCTGCCCCTCTTCCACGTCTTCGGCCTCACGTGCGGGCTCAACACGTCGGTCCAGCGCGGCGCCACCCTGACGCTCATCCCCCGGTTCGACCCGGCCAAGGCCATCGAGGTCCTCGGTCGCGACCACGTGACGATCTTCCAGGGCGTCCCGACGATGTATGCCGCGATCCTCAACCACCCGAACGCCGACGAGGCCGACACGAGCAGCCTGCGCACGTGCGCCTCGGGCGGCTCGGCGATGCCCGAGGCCGTGATGAAGGCGTTCGAGGAGAAGTTCCACTGCCAGATCCTCGAGGGCTACGGCCTGTCCGAGACCTCCCCCGTCGCCTCGTTCAACATGCCCGACAAGCCGACGAAGCCGGGCACCATCGGCCGGGCCATCCCGGGCTGCGAGATGAAGCTCGTCGACCTCGAGGGCAGTGACACCCCGGCGGGCGAGATCGGCGAGATCGCGATCCGCGGCGAGAACATCATGAAGGGCTACTGGAACCGGCCCGAGGCCACGAAGGAGGCCATCCCCGACGGGTGGTTCCGCTCGGGCGACCTCGCCACCGTCGACGACGAGGGCTACTACACGATCGTGGACCGCAAGAAGGACATGATCATCCGCGGCGGCCTGAACGTCTACCCGCGCGAGGTCGAGGAGGTCCTCTACACGCACCCCGACGTGCTCGAGGCCGCGGTCGTGGGTGTCCCCGACGACCTCATGGGCGAGGAGGTCGGTGCCGCCGTGGTGCTGCGGCCCGGCTCGACGGCGACCCTCGAGGACGTCCAGACGTACGTCAAGGAGCGCCTGGCGGCCTACAAGTACCCCCGCCGCATCTGGTCGCTCGACGAGCTGCCGAAGGGTCCCACCGGCAAGATCCTGCGTCGCGAGGTGCGTCCGCGGACCACGTCCTGACGCGCCGCCCGACCCTGCGACACGCAGGAGTTTGGACTCGCCGTACGTTTTGGCGTATTGCGCCGGATCGGTGACACTGGAGCAGGGTCACTATCGACGTGCCGCACCCCGTCCCGCCCTGGGACGCCCGGCGTCACGTCTGCGAAGGGTATTCACGCGTGAAGTTGAGCATCCGTTCCGCCGCAGTCTCGGGGATGGCCGTCCTGGCCATGCTCGGCGTCACGGCCTGCAATGCAACTGCCACGGCCGAGAACGGCAAGCCCGCGGGCACCTCCTCGGCGACCGCTGGTGGCACGACGTCGGCGGCACCCACGCCGACCACCGACCCGGTGGTCTTCAAGACGACCCCGGGCGACGAGTCCGAGGACGTCTCCGTCGACACGCGGGTCACCGCCTCGGCCGAGAAGGGCACGCTCAAGAAGGCCTCGCTCTCGTACAAGAGCAAGAAGGGCAACCGCATCCCCGTCGACGGCACCCTCGACGGCGGCACGTGGACCGCGTCCGACCTGCTCGAGCCCGGCGTCAAGTACACCCTCGACCTCACGGCCGAGGACTCCGACGGCAAGACCACCGAGTCGACGCAGACGTTCCGCACCGCGAACCTCACGCTCGACGACCAGGTCTACGTCGCCGTCTCCCCGCGTGACGGAGGAACCGTCGGCATCGGCATGCCGGTCGTCGCCCGCTTCGACCTCCCGGTCGTCGACAAGGCGAGCTTCGAGAAGCACATGAAGGTGACCTCGACCCCCGCCCAGGCCGGGTCCTGGTACTGGCTCAGCTCACGCGAGGCGCACTGGCGTCCCAAGACGTACTGGAAGGCCGGCACCAAGGTGCACGTCGAGGCCAACCTCAACGGCGTCCCCGCCGGCGGCAACCGCTACGGACAGATGAGCCGGACCTCCGACTTCACCATCGGGCGTGCCGTCGTGGCCAAGGTCAACCTCAAGACGGACCAGCTGGACCTCTTCATCAACGGCAAGTGGGCCAAGCGCATCCCCGTCACGGGTGGTCGTCCCGGCTTCGTGACCCGCTCGGGCGTCAAGGTCATCATGGACAAGCAGACCAACATCACGATGCGTGCAGAGACCATCGGCCTGAAGAAGGACGACCCCAACTACTACGCCGACACCCCGGTGAAGTACGCCATGCGCGTCACGAACTCCGGCGAGTTCCTCCACACGGCCCCGTGGTCGGTCGCCGACCAGGGCAAGCGCAACGTCAGCCACGGCTGCACGGGCATGAGCGACGCCAACGGCCAGTGGCTCTTCGGCCAGATGCAGATCGGCGACGTCGTCGAGACGACCGGCACCAGCCGTCCGATGACGATGGGCAACGGCTACTCGGACTGGAACCTCAGCTGGGCCAAGTGGACCGCGGGCTCCGCGCTCTGAGCTGACCACCGAGCTCACCGAGCAGAGGCCGGCCACCCTTCGGGGTGGCCGGCCTCTGCCGTTCAGGATGGGGAGCCGCCGGGGACGGTCAGCCGGCGCTGCGCTCCTCGAGCTCGCGGGCGGTCTCCACGGCTGCCCGCTGCACGGCCCTCGCGACCTCCGGTGAGGCAGTGGCCAGGCCGCACGCGGGCGTCACGACGACGTCCGCGAGCGACCGGAGCGGGAGGCCGGTCCGCGTCCACGCCCCGACGAGGTCGGCGGCCAGGTCCTGCGGTCGCGTCCGGCTCCCGTCGGTGGGCACGACGCCGGCATGGAGGCGTATGCCGTCCTCGACCGCGACGGCGACGCCCTCCCACTCGCGGGGGCGCAGCACGGAGGTGTCGAGCGACAACGCGGTCGGCACGGTGGCCCGCAGGAGTGGCAGGGGTGGGCTGGCCGCACAGCAGTGCACGACCGTCTCGCCGTCGTGTGCCCGGAGCACCGTCGTCAGGCCGGCCGCGGCCACCTGGGGGTCGAGGCTCGGCAGGCGACCGAACCCCGACGAGGTCGGCAGCCGGCCGGCGAGCACGGTCGGGAGGCTGGGCTCGTCCACCTGGAGCACGATCCGCGCCCCGGGGACGAGGCTGCGCACGGCGGCGACGTGAACGCGTACGCCCTCGGCGAGGGACTCGACGAGATCACGGCTGGCGCCGTCGTCGACGATGACGCGCTCGCCGCGCGAGAGCCACACGTTGGCGGCGAGGGTCCACGGTCCGACGACCTGGAGCTTGAATGGGCCGGTGTGCCCGTCGTAGGCCTCGGCGAGCTCGTCGAGGTCCTCGCGGAGCATCGCCGCCGTGCGCGACGCGTCGCGTCCGGGGCGGTCGACGAGCCGCCACCCGATGGGCTGGAGGTCGACGGGCAGCTCGACGAGCAGGCCTGCCGTGCGCCCGACCATGTCGGCTCCCGGCCCCCGTGCGGGCAGCTCGGGGAGGTAGGGCACGTGGCCGTCCAGGATCTCGCGCACCTGCCGCACCGCGTCGCGCACCGAGGTGCCGGGCCAGGAGCCGATGCCGGAAGCGAGAGTCACCGCGCCAGCCTAGGCGCACCCGGATCCGGGACCGCACCGCGAGGTGTGGTCGACGCCCCACCGGAGTCTGACGGCAGTAGCGTGATGCCGGTGCGCCGCCATGACTTCTCGGGACCTGCAGACCTGCGGGCGATGCAGGGCCTTGCCTCGCGGCTCTGGACACCCGCCTCCCGCTTCCACCCCGGTCAGCTCGCGTGGAGCCGCTACTACCGGCCGGTCGACCCGATGGGTCTCGACGACGACGAGGCCATCGCCCTCTGGACCGACGGCGGCGAGGTCGTCGGCTTCGGCTGGGCCGAGGCGCCGGACTGGTTCGAGCTCCAGGTCGACCCCGCGCGGCCCGAGGTCGCCGCGGAGGTCGTCGACTGGTTCGAGGAGGTGAGCGACGCAGAGACGCAGTCGGCCCTCGTCATGGAGGGAGATGTCGCCGAGCAGGCCCTCGCCGCAGCAGGATTCGAGCCGCACGCGGACGAGCCCTTCTTCACGCACCACGAGCTCGACCTCGCCGATCTTCCGCCGGTGCCGGACGTCCCGGGCTACACCTTCCGTCACATCGAGCCGCACGAGGCCCGCGCCCGCGCTGCCGTCCACGCCGCCTCGTGGTCCGACGTGGGCCCGTCGAAGGTCGACGAGCGGGCCTACGAGCAGCTCATGGGCGCGTGGCCCTACCGCCACGACCTCGACTGGGTCGCCCTCGACGCCGACGACACCATGGTGGCCTCGGCCCTCGTGTGGCTCGACCCGGCCCACGGCGCGGGTCTCGTCGAGCCGGTGGGGTGCGTGCCCGAGCACCGCGGTCGCGGACTCGCAGGAGCCGTGACGCTCGCCGCCCTGCACCGGCTCGCCGAGGTGGGCGCCTCTGTCGCACAGGTGAGCCCGCGCGGCGACGACGACTACCCGGGTCCCCAGCGGCTCTACCGCGCCCTGGGCTTCCGACCGCGCGCCCGCACCGTCACGTGGCGCCGCTCGCTGGACTGAGGTCGCCTCCCGGCTACCCGACGGGGGTTCGCTCCAGCCGAGAGGCGGAGATCGTGGCCGAGCCGACGACCCGCGTGCCCTCGTAGAGCACGACGGACTGTCCCGGCGCGACGCCACGCACGCGGCCCTCGAGCCGCACCTCGACGCGGTCGCCATCGGCCCAGGCCGTCGCGGCATACTCCTCGCCGTGCGCACGCACCTGCGCACCGACGTGCACGACGCCCTGCGGCGCCGGGCCGCACCAGCGGGCATGGTCGCCGGTGATCGCGTTGACGCCGAGCAGGTCGGCGGCGCCGACGACCACCTGGTTGGTCTCGGTGCGGACCTCGACGACGTAGCGCGGCTCGCCGTCGGCGGCGGGCCGCGAGAGGGCGAGCCCGCGGCGCTGTCCGACCGTGTAGGCGAAGGCCCCGGCGTGCTGGCCCACGACCTCACCGGACGTGTCGACGATGTCTCCGGGGGCCTCGCCGAGCTCGCGCGTCAGCCACCCCTTGGTGTCGCCGTCGGCGATGAAGCAGATGTCGTGGCTGTCGGGCTTCCTGGCGATGAAGAAGCCCCGCTCGGCCGCCTCCTCGCGAATCCGCGGCTTGGTCGTGTCACCGAGCGGGAAGAACGACCGGGCCAGCTGGTCGGCGTCGAGCACGCCGAGGACGTAGCTCTGGTCCTTGGCCATGTCGACGGCGCGGTGCAGCTCGCGCCGCACTCCCCCGTTCCCGTCCTCCGCTTCGACGACCTGGGCGTAGTGACCCGTGGCCACGGCGTCGAAGCCGAGGGCCAGCGCCTTGTCGAGCAGCGCGGCGAACTTGATCTTCTCGTTGCAGCGCAGGCACGGGTTGGGCGTGCGCCCGGCAGCGTACTCGGCGCGGAAGTCGTCGACGACGTCGCGCTTGAAGCGGGCCGCCATGTCCCAGACGTAGAAGGGGATCCCGAGCACGTCGGCCACCCGACGGGCGTCGCCGGCGTCCTCGATGGTGCAGCAGCCGCGCGCCGACTCGCGCAGCGTCGCCGCGCTCTGGCTCAGGGCGAGGTGGACGCCGACGACCTCGTGACCGGCGTCGAGCATGCGGGCGGCGGCGACCGCCGAGTCGACGCCACCGCTCATCGCCGCCACGACCCTCACGACGCGGTCGCCTCCCGCGCGCGGCGCGCGCGCTCGATGGCAGCGGGCAGCGCGTCGACGAACGTGTCGACGTCGGCCTGGGTCGAGGTGTGCCCGAGCGTCAGGCGCAGGGCGCCCCGGGCGTCGCTCTCGGCGACCCCCATCGCGAGCAGCACGTGGCTGGGCTGGGGCACGCCGGCCTGGCACGCCGACCCCGTCGAGCAGGAGACCCCCGCAGCGTCGAGCAGGTAGAGCAGGGAGTCACCGTCGCACCCGGGCACGAGCAGGTGCACGTTGCCGGGGAGCCGGCTCACGCCCTCGCCACGGCGCCAGACCCCGGACGGCCGGATGTCCGGGGCGATCGCCATGGCGCGCTCGATGAGGTCGTCGCGCAGCGCGACGAGCCGCGCCGACTCGGCCTCGATCGAGGCCGTGGCCTCGGTGAGCGCGGTAGCGAAGCCGACGATGGCCGGGGTGTCGAGGGTGCCGGACCGCACCTGCCGCTCCTGCCCGCCGCCGTGCGTCAGCGGGACGAGCTTCGCGTCACGGCGCAGCACGAGGGCGCCGACGCCGATGGGACCGCCGAGCTTGTGCGCGGTCACCGACATGAGGTCGGCGCCGCTCGCCTCGAAGTCGACGGCCAGGTGCCCGGCCGCCTGCACGGCGTCGGTGTGGAACGGCACCCCGAACTCGTGCGCCACGTCGGCGATGGCACGGACGTCCTGGACGGCTCCGACCTCGTTGTTGGCCCACATCACCGAGACGAGGGCGACCGAGTCGGGGTCGGACTCGATGGCGGCGCGCACGGTCGCGGGCTCGACGACACCCTCGGGCGTGCAGTCGAGCCACGTCACCTTGGCACCGTCGTGCGCGACGAGGAAGTCGACGCAGTCGAGCACGGCGTGGTGCTCGGTGGCGCCGACGAGGAGGCGCACCCGCGCCGGGTCGCGATCCCGGCGGGACCAGTACGTGCCCTTGACGGCGAGGTTGTCCGACTCCGTGCCACCGGAGGTGAAGACGATCTCGGAGGGTCGCGCACCGAGGCAGCGGGCGATCCTCTCGCGCGACTCCTCGACGGCCCGGCGCGCGGCGCGACCCGTGCGGTGCAGGGACGAGGCGTTGCCCACGACCGCCAGCTGCTCCGTCATCGCCGCGAGGGCGGCGGGGAGCATCGGCGTGGTCGCCGCATGGTCGAGATAGGCAGTCACCCACCGATTCTAGGACGCCCGGACACCCCGGCCGGACGGCCGCAGGACGAGGCGTCCACCCACTCCCGTGGGCGATGGCGTATGCCGTCCCGCCGGCTACCCGTGCGTAACCTCACACCGCGCCCCCTCGTTGGCCAGTCACGTCGCCACCCTCCACTGACGTGGGGTGGCCCAGCAGAGAGGGATCTCATGCGATTGACCGCCTCACGCCGCCTCCGTCTCGGAACGGTCACCCTGGCAGCAGCCACCGCCCTGACCTCGGCCACCGTCGCCGCCGCGTCGCCGGCCTCGTCCGGTCCGCAGTCCGCGCCGTCCGGCGCCGCCGCCGGCCTGCTGGGCACCGGCCAGGCCCGCGCACCGCTGTCGACGTGGCTCGCGCAGCACTGGTCGACCCTGTCCGCCGTCACGCCGACGACGGTCCTCGTCCACGCGACGGACGTCGGGGCCGCACGCCGGGCCGCCACCGCGTCCGGGCTCACGGTCCGCGACACCTACGACAAGATCGGTGTCGTCGTCGCGGCCGGGCTCCCCCTGCAGATCGACGCCGTGCGCTCCGTCCCCGGCGTCACGTACGTCGAGGGCAACCAGCCCATCGACATGTTCCTGTCGACGTCCAACACGGCCACCCGCGGCTCCGAGGCCCGGGCGACCCTCACGGGGGCGAACGGCACGGCCCTCGACGGCTCCGGTGTCAGCGTGGCCGTCATCGACTCCGGCGTCGACCCGACGCACCCGTTCCTCCAGAACGCCGACGGCACCTCGGCCGTCGTCAAGAACCTCAAGATGGTGTGCGACCCGCTCGAGCTGCTCCCCTGCCAGCCCGTCGACGCCGGCAGCCTCAACACCGACCTGCTCGCCGCAGGCGGTCACGGCATGCACGTCTCCGGCATCGTCGCCGGGCGCGACGTCACCCTGTCCGACGGCACGAAGATGCACGGGGCCGCCCCCGGCGCGAGCATCGTCAGCCTGAGCACCGGCGCCGTGCTGCTCATCGTCGGCGCCGACTCGGCGCTCAACTGGGTCCTCGAGCACCACGCCGCGCCCTGCGGCGCGGGCGTCCCGGCCAGCACCTGCCCGCCGATCAAGGTCACGAGCAACTCCTACGGACCGACGGGCGGCGGCGAGTTCGACCCGAACTCGGCGACGGTCAAGCTCCAGCGCGCGCTCGTCGGCGAGGGCGTCGTCTCGGTCTGGGCCAACGGCAACGACGGCGGCGACGGGTCCGCCAACCTCTCCAACCCTCCCGGCCAGGACCCGACGGGCGGCATCATCTCCGTCGCGTCGTACAACGACCAGGACACCGGCACCCGGGGCGGCACGGTCAGCGACTTCAGCTCGCGCGGGCGCTCGGGGCAGTTCGCCTCCTACCCCGACATCTCGGCGCCGGGTGAGGGCATCACGTCGTCGTGCCGGATCTACCTGCCGATCTGCACGACGGGCGGCGACCCGCGCAACAACGGCGACTACAACACGATCAGCGGCACCTCGATGGCGACGCCGCACATCTCGGGAATCGTCGCCCAGCTCTTCCAGGCCAACCCGAGCGCGACGCCGGCCCAGGTCGAGGCCGCCATCAAGGCGACGGCCTGGAAGTACGCCGACGGAGCCGCCTACGTCAGCGACCCGGCCGGCAACGGCACGACGTCGTTCGACAAGGGTCACGGCCTCGTCGACGTCGTGGCGGCGGCCACCGCGATCCGTCCCTGACGCCGGGGCGCACCCAGCACCACACGCATCACCCGTCCACCCCACCCGTGGGGCCGGTCTGCCTATGATCGGCCCCATGGGTGGCAGGCACGAGGGCACCGGCGGCAGCCGGCTGCGCGCGCCCGCCGGCCACCGGGCCGTCGCGGCCCTGGCCTGTCCCGCCATCGGCTACTTCGTGGCCCGCCTGCTCGTGCGCCTCGTCCCGTCGCTGCCCGCGACGATGACGTATGCCGTGTGCCTGGCCCTCGCGCTCGCCCTCGCCTGGCGGGCGTGGTCGGCCCGCATCGACCTCGGGACGAAGCGCCTGCGCGTGCACAACACCCTGATGACGACGACGATCGACCGGCGCAACGTACGGCGCGTGTCGTCGAGCGGACGGCTCGAGTGGCGTCACGGGCAGGGGCGACCGGTGCGCCTGCCGTCGGAGGCGCTGCGCGGAGGATGGTGGACCCTCGGGACGGGGCGTTCGGCATACGCCTTCAACCGGCAGCGGCTCGAGAGCTGGATCCGGCTGTCGTCGCGGGTCGACCTCGACTCCGAGGCGGCCTGAGGGTCGGCCTCGTGCTCGCACGACGGCGGCCCCCGACCTTTCGTGGTCGGGGGCCGCCGTCGTGCGGCGTCGGGCACTCGGCCCGACGGGGGCGGTCAGTCCTTGGCGGCCGTGATCGCCTCGGTCGCCTGCGGGAGGACGTTGAAGAGGTCGCCCACGACGCCGAAGTCGACGAGCTCGAAGATCGGGGCCTCGTTGTCCTTGTTGACGGCCACGATCGTCTTGGACGTCTGCATGCCGGCGCGGTGCTGGATGGCACCGGAGATGCCGCACGCGACGTAGAGCTGCGGGCTCACCTGCTTGCCGGTCTGGCCGACCTGCGAGGTGTGGGGGTACCACCCGGCGTCAACCGCGGCACGCGAGGCACCGACGGCGGCACCGAGCGAGTCGGCGAAGTCCTCGACCTTGGAGAAGTCGCCGCCGGTGCCACGTCCACCGGAGACCACGATGGCGGCCTCGGTCAGCTCGGGGCGGCCGGTGGCCTGCTTCGGCTTGGACTCGGTGATCTTCGCGCCCTTGGCGGCGTCGGACGGGGTGAAGTCGACGACCTCGTCGGCGGCCGCACCCGCGACCTCCTCGGGGGTGGCCGAGTTGGGCTTCACGGCGACGATGGGCGTGCCCTTCGTGACGGTGGCCGACACGGTGTAGGAGCCGGCGAAGACCGACTGCGTCGTCGCGACGCCACCGCTGCCGTCACCAGTGGCCTGGACGTCGACGGCGTCGGTGATGAGGCCCGACTCGGTCTTGACGGCGAGGCGGGCGGCGATCTCCTTGCCCTCCGGCGAGGACGGCACGAGGACCGCGGCCGGGGACGTCGAGGAGACGAGCTGGGCGAGCAGCTCGGCCTGGGGGACGACGAGGTGCTCGAGCACCTCGGGCGACTCGACGCGGTAGATCTTCTCGGCGCCGAAGCGGGCGAGGGTCTCCTTGGCGGCGTCGAAACCGGGGCCGACGAAGACGGCGGACGGCTCGCCGAGGCGGCGGGCGATCGTCAGCAGCTCGGACGTGGTCTTGCGGACCTTGCCCTCGACGTGGTCGACGAGCACGAGTACTTCAGCCATGGTGCGGATCTCCTTTGCTGGCTGGGAAGGTCAGGGGCAGGTCAGACGAACTTGCGCTCGGTGAGGAAGGCGGCGAGCTTGCTGCCGCCATCGCCCTCGTCGGCGACGATCTCGCCCTGCGAGCGCGGCGGACGGGCGGCGAAGGACTCGACCTTCGTCCACGCGGCGTCGAGGCCGACCTGCGCGGCGTCCACGCCGAGGTCGGCGAGGCTCCACTGCTCGACGGGCTTCTTCTTCGCGGCCATGATCCCCTTGAACGAGGGGTAGCGCGGCTCGTTGATCTGGTCGGTGACCGACACGAGCGCCGGCAGCGTGGCCGTGATCGTCTGGGTGGAGGCGTCGCCGTCGCGGCGGATCGTCGCCGTGGTGCCCTCGACGGTCAGCTCGGACGCGAACGTCACGGCCGGCAGGCCGAGCCGCTCGGCGAGCATCGCGGGCACGACACCCATGGTGCCGTCGGTGGAGGCCATGCCGGTGACGACGAGGTCGACGTCCCCGATCTTCTTGATGGCCTCGGCGAGGACGAGCGAGGTCGCGATCGCGTCGGAGCCGTGGATGGCGTCGTCGTTGACGTGCACACCCTTGTCGGCGCCCATCTGCAGAGCCTTCTTGATGGCGTCGGCGGCGGCGTCGGGGCCCACCGTCAGGACGGTGACCTCACCCTCGCCGGCCTCGACGATCTTGAGGGCCTCCTCGACCGCGTACTCGTCGAGCTCCGACAGCAGGCCGTCGACGTTCTCGCGGTCGGTCGTGTTGTCAGATGCGTTGAACGTGCGCTCGGCCTGGGCGTCCGGCACGTACTTGACACAGACGACGATGTTCATGGGTGAACGTCCTCTTCCGTTGCTGGTGGTGGTGCTCATGGAACTGCCGGAGGTCGCTCCGGCACTGCCGTCCATCCTCTCACTGAGCGCCCGCTCAGTCCGCACGCCTCTGGCGTGACGCTCACCACCAGACCCCTGGCGTATGCCGTCCCCCGTCGTCCGCGCGCACGCCGTGGGCCTGCCGGGAGGGCTGGGACGAGGCAAACCGGTTGTCGAGCGTTGTCCGAACTGCGAAGGATGGGCGCCATGTCGTCCGCCTCCCCCGTCCCGTCCACGCGCCCCCGGGTCGCCCTCGTCACCGGGGTCGGCAGGCGTCGCTCGATCGGCTCCGAGCTCGCCCTCGGACTCGCCGCGGACGGCTGGGACCTCGCCCTCGGGCACTGGCAGCCCTACGACGATCGGCTCGGCTACGAGCGCGGCGCCGACGACCCGGCAGCCGTCGCCGACGAGTGCCGAGCCCTGGGTCGCCGCGTCGAGCTCCTGCCCGGCGACCTCTCGGACCCGGCTGTCCCCGAGGCGCTCGTCGCCACGGCGACGGGGCGACTCGGACCCGTGACCGGCCTCGTCATGTCGCACTGCGAGTCGGTCGACAGCGGGGATCCTCACGACCTCGCTCGAGAGCTGGGAGCGGCACTACGCCGTCAACGCCCGCGCCACGTGGCTCCTCATCCGGGCCGTGGCCGGGCGGCTGCCGGTCCAGGAGCCCGTCGGGCCTGCCGCCGCCCACGTCGTGGCCCTGACGAGCGACCACACCGCGCACAACCTGCCCTACGGCTCGAGCAAGGGTGCCCTCGACCGCATCGTCATCGCGGCGGCCGTCGAGCTGGCGGACCGCGGGGTGCGGGCCAACGTCATCAACCCCGGTCCGATCGACACGGGCTGGATGGACGACCGGATCCGGGCGCTCGGCACCGCCGACACCCCGGCCGGCCGACTCGGCACGCCGCGCGACACGGCCGACCTCGTGCGTTTCCTGCTCTCGGAGCAGGGCGGCTGGATCAACGGCCAGCTGCTCCACAGCAACGGCGGCTTCAAGACCTCCTGAGCCGGACCGCGCCGCGGCGGAGTTCCTGCGCCGAACCCACCTCCGCCGTGCACGAGACCGGGCCATGGCGCAGTTCCTGCGCCGGACGGCATACCGACCTGGGCGCCGAACCGTCAGGCCGGGTCGACGTCGGCGGTCTCGAGGACGTGGAAGGCCGGCTCCTCGTAGGGGTGCGCGGCCCGGAGCGCGGCGACGACGTCGGCCCGCAGCCTCCGCTCGAGGACGACCTCGACGCGGTTCTCGGCGACCTTCTCGAGGTCCCCGACGACGCCGATCGTCGGGGTCGCACCCTCGACCGGCCGGAACTGTCCCGTGCCGCGGGTGACGAAGGCGCACTCGCGGTAGTCGCCGACCGCCCCGGCCCCGGCGGCGAAGAGCGCCCCGAGCACTGCGTCGGTGTCGCCGACGGGGACGTAGACGACGAGGACGTCGAGGGGCCCGCGCCCCGGCACGGCGGTCACGGCCGAGTCCCCCCGAGCTCCCGGAGACGCCCGAGGCGGACCCACCGGCACGGGCGCCGCGGGTCCGCCTCGAGCGGCGTACGGGTGAGGGTCATCGACCCTCGAACTGCGCCTTGCCCGGGCCGTGCTCGACGAACGAGGACATGCCGATCTCCCGGTCCTTCGTCGCGAAGAGGGAGGCGAAGAGCAGACGCTCGATCTCCAGCCCGGTCTCGAGGTCGACCTCGAGACCACGGTCGATGGCCTCCTTGGCGGCGCGGACGGCATACGATGCGGCGCCGACGAAGGTCGAGGCCCACTCACGCGAGGCGGTGTAGACGTCGGCGGCCGGCACGACCTTGTCGGCGAGGCCGATGGCGAGCGCCTCCTGGGCGTCGACGAAGCGGCCGCTGAAGATGATCTCCTTGGCGCGCGAGGCTCCGACGAGCCGCGAGAGGCGCTGCGTGCCGCCGGCGCCCGGGATGATGCCGAGGAGGATCTCGGGCTGGCCGAGCTTCGCGTCGTCGGCGACGACCCGGAAGTCGCACGCGAGCGCCAGCTCGCAGCCTCCACCGAGCGCATACCCGGTGATCGCGGCGATGACCGGCTTGGGGATGCGCGCCACGGCGCTGATCGAGCTCATGAGCGGACCGGAGCGCTCGACCATGTCGGTGTACGACATCGTCTGCATCTCCTTGATGTCCGCCCCGGCGGCGAAGACCCGCTCACCGCCGTAGACGATGACCGCCTTCACGTCGGTGCGCGCGGTCGCCTCGGCGGCGGCCTCGCGGATCTCCTCCTGGACCTGGACGTTGAGGGCGTTCATCTTCGGCCGGTCGAGACGGATCGTGCCGACGCCGTCCTCGACCTCGAGCCGGACGAACTCACCCATCAGGCGTCGCCGGGAGCGGGCGCGTCGTCCATCGGCAGCCAGGACTGGAAGAAGAAGCCGACGCTCTGGAGGATGTGGTTGACCGACAGCGGCACGAGGATGTCGAGGTCGGCGTTCGGGGTCACGACGTGCTCGGCCGAGACGACGAGGCTCTCCTGGACGAGGGAGAGCTTGACGATGTTGAGCTGCATCGTCAGGTCGTTGCAGCGGGCGAGGCGCTCGTTGCGATCGGACGAGACGGGCTCGGCGAGCTGCCACTGGCCGAAGAAGCGGACGAGGGCGAGGTCTCCCTCGGCGATGCGGGCGAAGAGGGTCGTGCTGGTGCCCTGGTCGTCGACGATGGCGAACTCGAGGTCGCCGTCCCCGTCGATGCTCGCCCCGATGCCGAGGCCCTTGAGCACGTCGAGGATGCGGTCACGCACGGGCGCGTCACTGACAGGGGCTCCGTTGGGGCCGGCGTCGGGCGCGCTCGGCATGAAGTTGGGCAGCGAAGTCGGATCGGTCATGCGCCAACCGTAACGAGCCTGCGCGACGAGGTCGATCCGGCCCGGGGGTGCGATCGGCCACCCCCTACGCTCAGACACATGTGCCCGCCCCCTCCCACGACGCCAGACCTGCCTCCCGAGCACGGGGTCCGGCTCACCGCCGAAGGAGCCCAGTTCTCCGTCTACGCCGGCCACGCCAGGGCCGTCGAGGTCTGCCTCTTCGACATCGCCGCCGACGGCACCGAGACCGAGCGCCGGGTGCCGCTCCGGCATCGCGCGCACGGCACGTGGTTCGACACCGTGCCCGGGGTCGGGGCCGGGCAGCGCTACGGCTTCCGCGTCGACGGCGACTGGGACCCGGACCGGTCCCTGCTGCACAACCCCGCCAAGCTGCTCCTCGACCCCTACGCCCGGGCCATCGAGGGCGGGGTGCTCCTCGACCCCGCCGTCTACGCCCACCACGTCGGCCCGGACCTGCGCGGTGACCTCTGGGTGCGCGACGACCGCGACTCGGCCCCGCACCTGCCTCGTTGCGTCATCGTCGAGGACGAGTTCGACTGGGGTGCAGACGATTTCCCGAGGCGCTCACTCACCGAGTCGCTGATCTACGAGGTCCACGTCAAGAACGCCACCCAGCTGCACCCGGGCGTCCCCGAGGAGCTGCGCGGGACGTATGCCGGCCTCGCCCACCCCGCGTTCGTCGACCACCTGCTCGGGCTGGGGGTCACCGCGGTCGAGCTCCTTCCGGTCCACACGTTCACCCACGAGCCCGACCTCGTGCTGCGCGGCCTGACGAACCACTGGGGCTACAACACGCTCGGCTTCTTCGCGCCGCACGCCGCGTACGCGGCGACGGCCGACCCGCAGGGCGCCCTCGACGAGTTCAAGACGATGGTCAAGGACCTGCACGCCGCCGGCATCGAGGTGCTCCTGGACGTCGTCTACAACCACACGGCCGAGAACGCCCGCGAGGGGATGACGCTCTCGTGGCGCGGGCTCGACCAGCGGGCGTACTACCGCGTCGACGGTCGCGGCCGCGACATCGACGTCACGGGGTGCGGCAACACGCTCGATCTCACGCACCCGGTCGTGGCCAAGATGGTGCTCGACTCGCTGCGCTACTGGGTGCAGGAGTGCCACGTCGACGGCTTCCGCTTCGACCTCGCCGTCGCACTGGGCCGCGGCAAGGACGACGGCTACGACCGCGACCACCCCTTCCTCGTGGCCCTGCGCACCGACCCCGTCCTGTCCCGCGCCAAGCTCGTCGCCGAGCCGTGGGACCTCGGCATCCACGGCTGGCGCACGGGCCAGTTCCCGCCCCCGTTCTCGGAGTGGAACGACCGCTACCGCGACGCGACCCGGACCTTCTGGCTGCGCGACCTCGCCGCCTCCGCGTCGGGAGGGGTCGGCCACGGCGTCCGCGAGCTGGCGACCCGCCTGGCGGGGTCACAGGACCTCTTCGACCGCCACGACCGCGGCGCCATCGCCTCGGTCAACTTCGTCACGGCCCACGACGGCTTCACGCTCGCCGACCTCACGACCTACGACACCAAGCACAACGGCGCCAACGGCCACAGCGGCGCCGACGGGTCCAACGACAACCGGTCGTGGAACCACGGCGTGGAGGGTCGCAGCGACGACCCCGACATCACCGCTGCGCGACGCCGGTCGATCCGCAACCTGCTCGGCACGCTCCTGCTGTCGACGGGCGTGCCGATGCTCAACGCCGGCGACGAGGTGGGTCGCAGCCAGCGCGGCAACAACAACCCCTACTCCCAGGACAACGAGATCAGCTGGATGTCGTGGGACCTCGAGCCCTGGCAGGACGACCTCCTCGAGACGACGCGGCACCTCGTCCGCCTTCGACACGAGCACCCCGTGCTCCGGCAGCGGGCGTTCTTCTCCGGCAGGCAGATCCATGCGGACGGCTCGACCGACCTCGCGTGGTTCGCCTCCGACGGGCACCCCATGGGCGACCGCTGGGACGGGCCCGCCGCCCACGTCCTCCAGGCCCTCTACGACGGTGCGCGACTCGACCAGCAGTCGGTGCTCATCGTCGTCAACGGGTCGGCCCAGAAGGCCGAGGTCACGCTGCCGAAGGCGCCGGGCGCCACGGCCTACGAGCTGCTCTGGGACAGCGCCGGGGAGCGGCCCACTCCCCCGGCCGGGGACTGCGCTGCCGGGACGCCCGTCGCGATGGAGGCCGCGTCGATGCACGTCTGGCGCTCGACCGCGGGCTGAGGTCGGGACCCCGGCACACGGCATACGTCCTCGGACGACGAGAGCCCGGACCCCAGCGGGGTCCGGGCTATCGGTCGTCGAGCCTCAGGCGTTGCGCGCGAGTCCCAGCTCGGCCGGGCCGGCGAGCCCGGGGTGCTTCGGGACGACGCGGACGCTGTAGCCGAACGACCCGGTGCGACGCAGCGGCTGCGAGCCGGCGAACTGGTGCCGGCCGTCGGCGTAGGACTCGACGAGGGCGAGCGGGGCGACCTCCATGCCCCACAGCTCGTCGACGTCGTTGACGTGTCCGTGGACGAGCTGCACCTCGACGTCGTCGGGGGTGAGCCCGTCGAGGGCGACGTAGGCGCGCAGGTCGAGGACGTCGCCGATCTGCGGCGAGTCCGACAGGCCCGAGGGCTCGACGTGCTCGACCTTGACCTTGGGCCAGGCGCTGCGGATCTTCGTCTTGTAGGCAGCAAGGTCCTTGGCACCGGCGAACTCCGACCCGGACACGGAGCGACCGGCTCCGGCCGCGGGGCTGTAGAGCTGCTCCGTGTAGTCCTGCACCATGCGGCTCGCGAGGACCTTCGGGCCGAGCGTCTTGAGGGTGTGGGTCATCATGTCGATCCAGCCCTGCGGCAGGCCCGCGGCGTCCCGGTCGTAGAACTTCGCGGCGACGTCGTTCTCGATGAGGTCGTAGAGCGCCGAGGCCTCGATGTCGTCACGCCGGTCGGCGTCCTCGACGCCGTCTGCGGTCGGGATCGCCCAGCCGTTGCGACCGTCGAACCACTCGTCCCACCAGCCGTCGAGGATCGAGAGGTTGAGGCCGCCGTTGAGGGCCGCCTTCATGCCCGACGTGCCGCACGCCTCGAACGGTCGCAACGGGTTGTTGAGCCAGACGTCGCAGCCCGGGTAGAGGTGCTGGGCCATCGCGATGTCGTAGTTGGGCAGGAAGACGATGCGGTGGCGCACCTCGGGGTCGTCGGCGAAGCGGACCATCTCCTGGATGAGGCGCTTGCCGGTCTCGTCGGCCGGGTGCGACTTGCCGGCGATGACGAGCTGCACGGGACGCTCCGGGTGGAGCAGGAGACGCTTGAGGCGCTCGGGGTCGCGCAGCATCAGGGTGAGGCGCTTGTAGGTCGGCACACGTCGGGCGAAGCCGATCGTCAGCACGTCGGGGTCGAGGATGTCCTCGACCCAGCCGAGCTCGGCGTCGCTCGCGCCACGCTTCTGCCACGAGGCCTTGACGCGACGGCGGGCGTCGGCGACGAGCTTCTCGCGCATGACGCGCTTGGTCGACCACACGGCATCGGCGGGCACCTCGTCGATGCGCTCCCAGGCGTTCTCGCCCGAGATGTCGGTCGTGCCGAGGTGCTTGCGGGCCACGTCGTAGACGGCCCGGTCGACCCACGTCGGGGCGTGGACACCGTTGGTGATGCTGGAGATCGGGACCTCGACGTCGTCGAAGCCCGGCCACAGGCCGTCGAACATCTCGCGGCTCACGACGCCGTGCAGCTGGGACACGCCGTTGGCGCGCTGCGCGAGCCGCAAGCCCATGACGGCCATGTTGAAGATGCCCGGCTGGCCGCCCTCGTAGTCCTCGGCGCCGAGGGCGAGCAGGCGCTCGACCGGCACGCCGGGGATGGCGTTGGCGCCGCCGAAGAAGAGGTTGATCTTCGCGGCGTCGAAGCGGTCGATGCCGGCGGGCACGGGCGTGTGGGTCGTGAAGACCGTCGCCGCGCGCACGGCCTCGAGGGCCTCGTCGAAGGTCAGGCCGTGGTCGCGGACCAGCTCGGTGATGCGCTCGACGCCGAGGAAGCCGGCGTGGCCCTCGTTGGTGTGGTAGACCTCCGGCGTCGGGTCGCCGGACAGGCGGGACCACAGACGCAGGGCGCGCACGCCACCGATGCCGAGGAGCAGCTCCTGCTCGAGGCGGGTGTCGCCGCCGCCGCCGTAGAGCGACTCGGTGACCTTGCGGGTCTGCTCGTCGTTGCCGGGCACGTCGGAGTCGAGCAGCAGCAGGGGCACGCGACCGACCTGCGCCTTCCAGACGTGGGCGTGCAGCTGGCGGCCCGCGGGCAGGCTCACGGTGACGACGGCGGGCGTGCCGTCCTCCTCGCGCAGCAGCGACAGCGGGAGGCCGTCGGGGTCGAGGACCGGGTAGGTCTCGACCTGCCACCCGTCGCGGTTGAGCGACTGCTTGAAGTAACCGGTCTTGTAGAAGAGCCCGACGCCGACGATCGGCACGCCGAGGTCCGACGCGGTCTTGAGGTGGTCGCCGGCGAGGATGCCGAGGCCGCCGGAGTACTGCGGCAGCACGGACGTGATGCCGAACTCCGGGCTGAAGTACGCGATCGCGGCCGGGGCAGCCTTGCCGGCGGCCTCCTGCTCGCGGCTCCACGACTGGTACCAGCGCTCGTCGGAGAGGTAGTGGTGCAGGTCCTCGTTGGCGGCCACGACGCTGCCGACGAACTCGTCGTCGGCGGCCAGCGCGGCCAGCTCGTCGGAGGACAGGCGGGAGAGGAGCTTGACGGGGTCCTCACCGGCCTGGGCCCACTTGCGGGCGCTGATGCTCTCGAACAGGTCGCGGGTCGGCGGGTGCCAGGACCAGCGCAGGTTGCTCGCGAGGACGCCGAGTCCCTCGATGCGGCTCGGCAGGACGGTACGGACGCTGAAGCGACGGATGGCCTTCACAAGGGGACAGCATAGGGGTCGCGATGACGGCTTCTTGCAACCCTTGCAGCGGGGTTTCACCCATCGGACGGGGGGCCTCGGCGCGTCATGGGCCAAACGCTGCAACTTCGATACGGTCGATCACGTGACTGGCTCAGCGAAGAAGCCCCGTTCCAGCAAGCCGAACCGTGTGCGCAACGCCGCCCCCCAAGCACCACGACGCGACGATGCCACCCCGACCGCAGACACCGCGTTCGTCGACGACACCGAGGCAGGAGCCGTCCACCTCGCCCCCGACCACCCCGTGAGCGCCCCGCCGACCGTCGAGGGCATGCCGGGTGACGCGCTCCCGATGGGACGCATCCCCGTGAGCGACGTCCGTCCGCTCGTCGACGGCGGGACCCGCCCGGCCAAGTCGGTCGTCGGCGAGGAGTTCACCGTCCGGGCCAAGGTCTTCCGCGAGGGCCACGACGCCGTCAACGCGACGGCCGTGCTCACGGACCCCGACGGCACTGACCACTACTTCGCCATGCACAGCGTCAACCCCGGCCTGTCCGAGTGGGCCGCCACCGTCGTCGCCGACCGCGAGGGCTGGTGGACCTACCGCGTCGAGGGCTGGTCCGACCCCTACGCGACCTGGGTGCACGACGCCGGCATCAAGATCGCCGCCGGCGTCGACGAGGACCTCATGTGCGCCGAGGGCGTCCGCGTGCTCGAGCGCTTCGCCGCGGCCGTCCGCGGACTGGGCGTCGACGCCGCCGAGATCGACAAGGGCGTCGTCGCCCTGGGCGACAACCGGACCCCAGCCGCGCACCGCTTCGGCGCGGCGACCTCGCCGGAGATCGCCGGCCTCGCCGCCCTCGTGCCGCTGCGGGAGTTCGTGTCGGCGTCACCGGCATACTCCCTGCTCGTCGAGCGCGAGCGCGCGCTCTACGGCGCCTGGTACGAGATCTTCCCCCGGTCCGAGGGCGCCCACCGCGACGAGAAGACCGGCGAGTGGGTGTCGGGCACGTTCCGGTCCGCGGCCGAGCGCCTGCCCGCCATCGCCGACATGGGCTTCGACGTCGTCTACCTGACGCCGATCCACCCGATTGGCACGACGGCCCGCAAGGGGCGCAACAACACCCTCACGGCCCAGCCCGGCGACCCCGGATCGCCTTATGCCATCGGCTCGCCCGACGGCGGACACGACGCGATCCACCCCGACCTCGGCACGTTCGAGGACTTCGACCACTTCGTCGCCGAGACGCGACGGCTCGGCATGGAGGTGGCCCTCGACATCGCTTTGCAGGCCTCCCCCGACCACCCGTGGGTCCAGACGCACCCCGACCTCTTCACGACGCGGGCCGACGGCACCATCGCCTACGCCGAGAACCCGCCGAAGAAGTACCAGGACATCTACCCGCTCAACTTCGACAACGACCCTGCCGGGTCCTACGCCGAGGTGCGCCGGGTCATCCAGGTGTGGCTCGACCACGGCGTGCGCATCTTCCGCGTCGACAACCCCCACACCAAGCCGGTCGCCTTCTGGCAGTGGCTGATCGCCGATGTCGCGCAGGACCACCCCGACACCATCTGGCTGTCCGAGGCCTTCACCAAGCCGGCGATGATGCACCACCTCGCCAAGGCCGGATTCCAGCAGAGCTACACCTACTACGCGTGGCGCAACGCGAAGTGGGAGCTCGAGGAGTACGGCACCGAGCTCGCGGGCGAGGACACCGGGTCGGCGTACATGCGCCCGGCCTTCTGGCCGACGACGCACGACATCCTCACGCCCTACATGCAGTACGGCGGCCCGACCGCGTGGAAGCTGCGCGCCGCGGTCGCCGCGACGATGGCCCCGACCTACGGCATCTACGCCGGCTACGAGCTCATGGAGCACGTGGCGCGTCCCGGGGCCGAGGAGCAGCTCGACAACGAGAAGTACGAGTACAAGGACCGGCAGTGGTACCTCTACGAGCCGGGCGGCCCCCTCGAGAGCCGCTCGCTCGCCTGGTACCTCAAGCGGCTCAACGACATCCGCGGCTGGCACCCCGCGCTGCACTGGCTGCGCAACCTGCGCTTCCACGCGGCTGACGACGAGAACGTCATGGTCTTCAGCAAGTCCCGTGTCGTCGACCGGGCCACGGGCGAGCGCGACACCGTCCTCGTCATCGCCAACCTCGACCCGCACGCCACGCGTGAGACGTGGGTGCACCTCGACATGGAGGCACTGGGTATGGCCACGTGGTCGACGTTCGACGCGCACGACCACATCACGAACCAGACGTGGGAGTGGCGCCAGGACAACTTCGTGCGGCTCGGTCCCGACTCCGAACCCGTCCACATCATCCACGTGAGGAGCCACTGACGCATGCAGGGCCTCAACCTGTCCCAGCCCGGCCTCAAGCACGACCCGCAGTGGTTCAAGAAGGCGGTCTTCTACGAGGTGCTCGTCCGGGCCTTCGCCGACTCGAAGGGCTCCGGCGCCGGTGACTTCACCGGTCTCATCAACCGGCTCGACTACCTCCAGTGGCTCGGGGTCGACTGCCTCTGGCTGCCGCCCTTCTACGCGTCTCCGCTGCGCGACGGCGGCTACGACATCGCCGACTACAAGGCGGTCCTGCCCGAGTTCGGCACGCTGCCGGAGTTCACCGAGCTCGTCTCGCAGGCCCACGCCCGCGGCATCCGCATCGTCACGGACTTCGTCATGAACCACACGAGCGACCAGCACCCGTGGTTCCAGGCGAGCCGTGCCGAGCCCGACGGGCCCTACGGCGACTTCTACGTCTGGTCCGACACCGACGACGGCTACGACGACGCCCGCATCATCTTCGTCGACACCGAGGTCTCGAACTGGACCTTCGACCCGGTGCGGCGGCAGTTCTTCTGGCACCGCTTCTTCAGCCACCAGCCCGACCTCAACTTCGAGAACCAGGCCGTGCAGGAGGCGATGTTCGACATCGTGCGCTTCTGGATGGACCTCGGGATCGACGGCTTCCGTCTCGACGCGGTCCCGTACCTCTTCGAGGAGGAGGGCACGAACTGCGAGAACCTCCCGAGGACGCACGAGTTCCTCGCCAAGCTGCGCGCCATGGTCGACGCCGAGTACCCCGGCCGCATCCTGCTCGCGGAGGCCAACCAGCCGCCCGCCGAGGTCGTCGACTACTTCGGCACCGAGGAGGCGCCGGAGTGCCAGATGTGCTTCCACTTCCCGGTCATGCCCCGGCTCTACTACTCGCTCCGCGAGGAGACCGCCGCCCCGATCATCGACGTGCTCGCGGACACGCCGGCCATCCCGTCGGGCACCCAGTGGGGCACGTTCCTGCGCAACCACGACGAGCTGACGCTCGAGATGGTGACGCCCGAGGAGCGCGCCGCGATGTACGGCTGGTACGCCCCCGACCCCCGGATGCGTGCAAACGTCGGCATCCGCCGCCGGCTCGCTCCCCTGCTCGACAACTCACGGCCCGAGATCGAGCTCATCCACGCGCTGATCCTCTCGCTGCCGGGGTCGCCGTGCCTCTACTACGGCGACGAGATCGGCATGGGCGACAACATCTGGCTCACCGACCGCGACGCGGTGCGCACGCCGATGCAGTGGACCCCCGACCGCAACGCCGGCTTTTCGAGCGTCGACCCGGGCAAGCTCTACCTGCCCGTCATCAGCAGCCTCGTCTACCACTACAACAACATCAACGTCGAGGCGCAGATGGCCTCCTCGGCCTCGCTCCTGCACTGGGTGCGCGGGATGCTCCAGATCCGCGGACGGCATCCGGTCTTCGGGCTCGGCGACTTCACCGTCGTCGAGGCCGACAACGAGTCCATCCTCGCGTTCACACGCACCCTGGAGGCCGACGGCAACGAGCCCGGCGAGGCCGTGCTCTGCGTCAACAACCTCTCGAGCCGCCCCCAGGCCGCGACGATCCAGCTGCCGGAGGAGCTCGCCGGCCGCGAGCTCATCGACCTCTTCGGCGGCAGCGGCTTCCCGTGGGTGGCGAGCGACGGACGGGTCACCCTGACGCTCGGCTCGCGCGACTTCTTCTGGCTCCGCGTGCGGGGCGGGGAGGACCGCGGCTGATGGCCATCGTGCACAAGGGCGCGTCGATCGTGCCGACCAAGACCGAGATGGTCACCGAGTGGATGCCGCACCAGCGGTGGTACCACGGCAAGGGCCACGTCCCGCAGCTTCGCCGCGTCGGCGGGTTCCGCTTCGAGGACCCCGAGGGCGACGTGGGCTGCGAGACGCTGCTCCTCGCCGACGAGGCCGTGGCCCCGGCCGTCGTCTACCAGGTGCCCCTCACCTACCGTTCGGCCCCTCTGGAGGGCGCCGAGCACGCGCTGCTCGGCACGATGGAGCACAGCGTCCTCGGCACACGGTGGGTCTACGACGGACCGCACGACCCGGTCTACGTCAGCCAGCTCATGGCGACGATCCTCGGCGGCGGCGCCTCCGACGAGGCGCAGGCCTCGGTCGGCAGCAACGCGCTCGCCACCGGCTCCTCGACCGGCCACGCCGACGGCTCGGTGTCGTCGTCGACGGTGCTCAGCGGCGAGCAGTCCAACACGTCGGTCATCTGCCGCATGACCGCTCCTGACGGCGGCCCGGCCGAGCCGGTCATCGTCAAGGTCTTCCGCACCCTCCAGGACGGCGACAACCCCGACGTCGTCGTGCAGTCCGCCCTGACGGAGGAGGGCTCCGACCGTGTGCCGATGGCCATCGGCCACCTGTCGGGTGCCTGGGACGCCCCGACCGGTGGCACGACGATGCACGGGCACCTCGCCTTCGCCCAGGAGTTCATCCCCGGGGTCGAGGACGCGTGGCGAGTCGCACTCGTCGCCGCCGCGTCGGGCACGGACTTCACCGACCGGGCCCGTGACCTCGGCATCGTCACCGCCCAGATCCACACGGCGCTCGCGCACGCTCTCGGCACGCACGAGGTGACGCCCGAGGCGCGCGAGGCCGTCGTCGCGTCGATGCGCCAGCGGTATGCCGCCGCCGTGGCCCTCGTGCCCGACCTCGCCTCCCGCTCGGCCGCCGTCGAGCGCGTCGTCGCGTCCGTGCGCGACGTGCACTGGCCGTCGCTGCAGCGGATCCACGGCGACTACCACCTCGGCCAGGTCCTCGACGTGCCCGAGCGCGGGTGGGTGGCCCTCGACTTCGAGGGTGAGCCGCTGCGCCCGCTCGCCGAACGCGTACTCCCCGACCTCACGGCGCGTGACGTCGCAGGCATGCTCCGCTCCTTCGACTACGCCGCGGGCTCGGTGGCGCTGGCCGAGTCACCGGTCGACGCGACCGCCTGGGCGGCGGCCTGCCGGGCCGCCTTCCTCGACGGGTACGCCTCCGTCGCAGGGGCGCCCGACGCCGACGCGCAGGCACTGACCCGCGCGCTCGAGCTCGACAAGGCGCTCTACGAGGTCGTCTACGAGGCCCGCAACCGGCCCTCGTGGCTGCCGATCCCGCTCGGCGCCGTCGAGCGACTCACCACCGAGGAAGGCACGCCATGACCACCGAGACCGCCCACGGTCCCTCCCTCGACGACGCCGCCATCACGGCCTTCCTCCAGGGCCGCAACGGCCAGCCGCACGACCTGCTCGGCCACCACGTCGGGCCCGGCGGCCTGACGATCACCGCCTACCGCCCGTTCGCGACACGGGTCGGCGCCCGTCTCGACTCGGGCGAGCGGGTCGAGCTGCAGCACGTCCGCGACGGCATCTGGTCGATGACCTCGCCCGACTTCGGCACGACCCACGACTACCGCCTCCTCGTCGAGTACGGCGACGGCGTGGAGCACGAGCAGGACGACCCCTACCGCTTCGCCCCGACCCTCGGCGAGATCGACCGCCACCTCATCAACGAGGGCCGCCACGAGCAGCTGTGGACCGTCCTCGGCGCGCACGTGCGCCACTACCCCGGCCCGCTCGGCGACGTCCGGGGCGTGTCGTTCGCGGTGTGGGCGCCGCGCGCCAAGGCCGTCCACGTCATCGGCGACTTCAACGACTGGGACCGCCGCTCGCACCCGATGCGGGCGCTCGGCGAGAGCGGCATCTGGGAGCTCTTCCTGCCCGGCGCCCAGGAGGGGATGAACTACCAGTTCGCCGTGCGCGGCCCCGACGAGCTCGTCCGGCTCAAGAGCGACCCGATGGCGCGGATGACGGAGGTCGCGCCCAAGCAGGCCGCCATCGTCACCGAGACCCACTACGACTGGCGCGACGACGACTGGATGGAGCGCCGCCGCACGAGCAACGCCCACCAGGGACCGATGAGCATCTACGAGGTCCACCTCGGCTCGTGGCGCCAGGAGCTCGGCTACCGCGGTCTGGCCGAGCACCTCGTCAACTACGTGCGCGACCTCGGCTTCACGCACGTCGAGTTCCTGCCCGTCATGGAGCACCCGTACGTCCCGTCGTGGGGCTACCACGTGACCGGCTACTACGCCCCGAGCTCGCGCTGGGGCCGGCCCGACGACTTCCGCTTCCTCGTCGACGAGCTGCACCGTGCCGGCATCGGCGTCCTGCTCGACTGGGTGCCCGGGCACTTCGCCACCGACGAGTGGGCCCTCGCCCGCTTCGACGGCCTGCCGCTCTACGAGCACCCGGACCCCCGCAAGGGCTGGCACCCCGAGTGGGGCTCCAACATCTTCGACTACGGCCGGCCCGAGGTGCGCAACTTCCTCGTCGCCAACGCCATCTACTGGCTCGAGGAGTTCCACCTCGACGGCCTCCGCGTCGACGGCGTGGCCTCGATGCTCTACCTCGACTACGCCCGCGACTCCGGGGCCTGGGTGCCCAACAAGGACGGCGGGCGCGAGAACCTCGAGGCCGTCGAGCTGCTCAAGGAGACGAACGGCACCGCCTACAAGCGGGTCGGCGGGATCGTCACGATCGCCGAGGAGTCGACGACGTGGCCGGGCGTCACGAAGCCGACCAACGAGGGCGGTCTCGGCTTCGGCTTCAAGTGGAACATGGGCTGGATGAACGACTCGCTGAAGTACCTCGGCGAGGAGCCGATCTACCGGAGCTACCACCACGGCAAGCTCACCTTCTCCCTGATGTACGCCTTCGACGAGAACTTCGTGCTGCCGATCAGCCACGACGAGGTCGTCCACGGCAAGGGCTCGCTGCTGCGCAAGTCGCGGGGCCCGCGCGAGGAGCAGGTCGCGACCCTTCGCGCCTTCCTCGCCTACCTCTGGTGCCACCCCGGCAAGCAGCTGCTCTTCATGGGCTGCGAGTTCGGCCAGGAGTCCGAGTGGTCCGAGGGCCGCAGCCTCGACTGGTGGTTGCTCGAGCAGCCGCTGCACTACCGCGTGCACAACCTCGTCAAGGACCTCAACGGCATCTACCGCGGCAACCGGGCGCTGTGGGAGCTCGACTCCGACCGCTCGGGCTTCGAGTGGCTCGAGGCCGACGACGCAGCCCACAACACGTTCTCGTGGCTGCGCTTCGGCACGGGCGACCGGGCGACCGACGCCCCGGTCGTGGCGTGCGTCATGAACTTCAGCGGCGAGACGCAGCAGTCCTACCGCATCGGGCTGCCGCGCGGCGGGCGGTGGACGGTCGTCCTCGACACGGCCGGCTACCACCCCGACGCCCCGAGCAGCACCGGCACCGTCGTCGAGGCGCGCGAGGAGGCCTGGCACCAGCAGCCGTATGCCGCCGACCTCACCGTCCCGCGCCTGTCGACCGTCTGGCTCGTCCCCGTCGACGAGCCCTCCGTCCCGGCCGTCGTGTCCGGGACCCTCGCGAGCAGCGACGCCGACCCGACCCCGAACGGAGACCCCTCATGACCCACCCGCGCGCCGGTCAGCCCGCACAGGCCGAGGACCTCGTCGACGTCGACGCCCTCGTCGGGGCCTACTACGACCGGCACCCCGACGTCGACGACCCCGACCAGCAGGTCGCGTTCGGCACGTCGGGACACCGCGGGTCGAGCCTGCGCACGGCGTTCAACGAGGACCACATCCTCGCCACGACGCAGGCCATCGTCGACTACCGCGTCTCGCAGGGTTTCGACGGGCCGCTCTTCATCGGCCGCGACACGCATGCGCTGTCCGAGCCCGCCTGGCGCTCGGCGCTCGAGGTGCTCGTGGCCAACGGTGTGCAGGTGCTGGTCGACGACCGCGACGGGTTCACCCCGACCCCGGCCGTCTCGCACGCCATCCTCCGCGCCAATCGCGGCAAGGCCTCGGGCGCCAGCGGACTGGCCGACGGCATCGTCGTCACGCCGTCGCACAACCCGCCGGCCGACGGCGGCTTCAAGTACAACCCGCCGCACGGCGGCCCGGCCGACACCGACGCGACGTCGGTCATCGCCGAGCGCGCCAACGACCTCATCCGCGGTGGGCTGCGCGAGGTCCGCCGCGTGGCCTTCGAGCAGGCCCGCGGCGAGGCCGGTTCCTACGACTTCATGGGCACCTACGTCGACGACCTGCCAAACGTCGTCGACCTCGCCCGGGTCCGCGAGGCCGGCGTGCGCATCGGAGCCGACCCGCTGGGTGGCGCGTCCGTCGCCTACTGGGGAGAGATCGGTGAACGGCACGGGCTCGACCTCACCGTCGTCAACCCGCGCGTCGACCCGCAGTGGGCCTTCATGACCCTCGACTGGGACGGCAAGATCCGGATGGACTGCAGCTCGCCGTCCGCGATGGCCTCGCTCATCCACGCCAAGGACGCCTACGACATCTCGACGGGCAACGACGCCGACGCCGACCGGCACGGCATCGTCACGCCCGACGCCGGCCTGATGAACCCCAACCACTACCTCGCCGTGGCCATCCAGTACCTCTACGGCGGGGCCCGACCGGGTTGGCCCGCGACGACCGCCATCGGCAAGACCCTCGTGTCCTCCTCGATGATCGACCGCGTCGCCTCCGACCTCGGTCGCACGCTCCTCGAGGTCCCCGTGGGCTTCAAGTGGTTCGTGCCCGGGCTGCTCGACGGCTCGGTCGGGTTCGGCGGGGAGGAGTCCGCCGGAGCGAGCTTCCTGCGCCAGGACGGCACGGTCTGGTCGACCGACAAGGACGGCATCCTGCTCGCCCTCCTGGCGTCCGAGATCCTCGCCGCGACCGGCAGGACGCCCAGCCAGCACTACGCCGAGCTGACAGCGCGACACGGCGACCCGGCATACGCCCGCATCGACGCGGCGGCGTCGCGTGAGGAGAAGGCCAAGCTCGGCGCCCTCTCCCCCAGCGACGTGACGGCGGAGACCCTTGCGGGAGAGCCGATCACAGGCAAGCTGACCGAGGCCCCGGGCAACGGCGCCAAGATCGGCGGTCTCAAGGTGACGACCGAGAGCGCGTGGTTCGCCGCGCGCCCGTCGGGCACCGAGGACGTCTACAAGATCTACGCCGAGTCCTTCCAGGGTGCCGAGCACCTCGCCCGGGTGCAGGCCGAGGCCAAGGACGTCGTGTCGGCGGCCCTCGGCGGATGAGCGAGCTCGACGAGTCTGGTCCGCGCGGCCGGCTGGTGCTCGTGACGGCGGCCCGCGCCGACGCTCGGGCCGGCCTCGCGTCGGCCGTGGCTGCTCGTCTCCAACGGGCCGTCGTCGTCGACGGTGCGGCCCTCGAGGCGGCCGTCACGAGCGGCGCCGTCCCCGGGTGGGACGAGCCGCCGACGTCGGAACAGCTGCGGAGTCGGCTGCTGCGCTGGTCAGCGGCCCTGGCCGTGGCCGAGACCTACCAGCTCGAGGGCCTCGACGCGGTCGTCGCCGAGGACGCGCTCGGTGACCGGCTCGAGGACTTCCTCGACCTCGTCGAGCCCGAGCCGGTCCACGTGGTCGTCGTCCGTGACGGCGCCGACCCCGCCACGCCGCACTGGGGCCTGTGGGTCGACGGCACGGACTCGGTCGGTGCCACGGCCGACGACGTCGTCACACGGCTGGCCGACGCGCTCGTCGCCACGTCGGCCACCTGACACCGCCGGGCACGCGACGGCACCCACACAGCACAGCGGGCCACCCTCCGACGTGGAGGATGGCCCGCTTCGTGTCAGAGCCTCAGAACAGGGCGCTCATGAGGGACTTGCGTGCCTTCGCGACGCGCTCGTCGGTGACGCCGATGACCTCGAAGAGCTCGACGAGGTGCTCACGCGCCGTGTTGCGGTCGGCGTCTGCCGTGACGCGAACCGTGTCGATGAGCCGCATGAAGGCGTCCTCGACATGACCTCCGAGCAGGTCGAGGTCGGCGACGAGGATCTGCGCGTCGACGTCGGTCGGCTCGGCGGCCGCAGCGGCACGGGCGGCCTGGAGATCGGCCCCCTGGGTGCGCTGCATGAGCCCGACCTGGGCGAGTCCGAGCTTGGCGTCGGTGTCGGCAGGGCTCTGCGCGAGGGCCTCGCGGTAGGCCGAGGCGGCCCCGTCGAGGTCGCCCGCCTCGATGGCGTCGAAGGCCTTCTGGTGCAGTGGCGGCAGCGGCTGCTCCTGCTCGGCCTCGTCGGCCGTTGCCTCGGCCTCGTCCCCGACCGTGACGGTGCCGGTGACCCCGTGCTGCGCCGCGAGCTGGAGCACCTGGTCGATGACGGCCGTGACCTGGGCCTCGGGCTGCGCGCCCTCGAACAGCGGCACGGGTTGGCTCTGCACGAAGGCGAAGCTCACCGGCACGGCCTGGACCTGGAAGGCCTGCAGGATCGTGGGGTTCGCGTCGACGTCGACGGTGACGAGCTGGAAGCGGCCCGCGTAGCGGCGGGCCACCGCACCGAGGGTCGTGACGAAGTCGGCCGACTCCTGGAGCCGCGGCGACCACAGCACCATGACGACGGGGTGCCGGTCGGACGCCGCGATGACGTCACGGATCGTGGCGTCAGTGCCCTCGATGACGAGGCCAGCACCGTCCGCGGAGGTGGAGGCCGCGCCGGATGCGGGGCCAGCCGGCTGGGCCGGACGCTTGAGCGATGACAGGTCGACGGCACCGCGAAGTGCTGCTGCGGTGAATGGCTGGTGACTCATAGATCAATCCTGCCTCACCGACCCGAGCCGGCGACGAGCTGGTCCGAAGCGGCGACGATGCGCGCCTGTCCGGACGCAGGGATGACGATGGCGACGATCTCGTTGGAGGTGAGGTTGGCCTCGGTCGTGATCTGCTTGATGCCGGTCAGGAGCGTCAGGTCCTTGGCCGGGGTGAGCTTGACGGGGGTCCGCATGGCGATGGCGTCGTTGCGCACGAGGTGGGCGAAGACGATGGCGCCGTTGCCGTCCTTGAGGCGCAGGCCACCGATGACGCCCTTGGGCTCGTGCTCCTGGGTGAAGGCACCCTGGTTGTTGAGGGCCTGCGACTGCGCGCGGGCCGACTGGCGCAGCTGCTCCGAGAGCGGGTCGTCGGCCAGCACCTTGGTCGCCGTCGGGTCGGGGTACTTCACCGAGGCGGCGAACGCCGAGACGACGTCGTCGGGCTTGGCGCTCAGGCCCTTGCCGTCGGCGACGGCGGCAGAGCCGTCGGTCGTCGGGTCGAGGGCGTCGAGCTTGGCGTCCGGGAGCATCGGGGTGACGGCGGCCGCCTTGAACGGCGCACCGGACTGGCCACCGACGAGCAGCACGAGGACGGCCGCACCGGTCTTCTTCAGCGTCGTCTGCGCGAGGATCTGCGCCGGGGCGTCTCCGGCGCGGGACAGCGCGAGCACCTTGACGCCGGTCGTGGCGAGCTCGGCGTCGGCCTTCTCCGCGGCGGTGCGCCCGGGCAGCGTCTTGGCATACGCGTTCGCCGACTGCAGGGCGGCCCCGACGAAGGCCTTGCTGCGAGCAGCCGCGCCGGCGGCCGAGGCGTCGAGCGAGGACGTCGCTGCGGCACCGACGGCGGAGGCGGCGGTCGTGTCGGCGGCATCGGCCGCGACCACAGGGGTCGCCGAGCCGCCGGTCCCGGCGGTGCCGTCGTCGGAGTTGCCGGTGCAGGCGGAGAGCATGGCAGCGCAGGCGAGCGCGGCGGCAAGAGCACGTCGACGAGTCGCGGTGCGGGGCATGGAAAAGCCTTTCGGTGACGCAGGGGGACAGGCCGAGCGCGTTCGGCCGCGACCCACGATACGCACGGACCGTGCTGCATCCCCAATCCGCGGGAACGGCTCGCCGAGGACATTTGCGACACTCCTGACGCAGTTCGTGCAGCGACACGAGCCGATGTCAGACCGGTCACGCTCGACGGTCGGCGACCTATGCCCGTTATGCGCAGATTGTCCTGCGCGCGTCAGGCGAGGCGGCGGACCATCCGCATCTCCGGGGTGCCGGTCGGCGGGTGCAGCTCGCGCCCACCCTCGTCGACGAACCCGCGCCGCGTGTAGAAGGCCCTGGCCCTCGCGTTGCCCTCGATGACCCACAAGGTCGCGTCGCGGTCGCCGAGGAGCTCGTCGACGAGCCGGTCGGCAACGCCCGTGCCACGGGCGTGCGGGGCGAGGTTGACGGCATACAGCTCCCACTCGGAGGGTGCGTCCTCGTCGCGACTGGGGCCGGCGCTGCCGAAACCCGCGAGCCGGCCGTCAGAATCGACGACCACGAGGGTGCGCTGGGGCGCGTCCGGCGGCAGGGCGACCCGCTCACGCCAGCGGTCCGCGCAGCGCTCGTCACTCAGCCCGGCGAGGTAGTCGGCCGGCATGAGGTCGGCGTACGCGTCGCGCCAGATGGCCATGTGCACCCGGCCCAGCTCGTCGCAGTCCTCGGGTGCGAGCGGGCGCAGGGCCCAGTCGCCCTCAGTCATCCTGCTGACGGCCGAGCGCATCCTCGAGCCGCTCGAGCTTGCCGTCGAGCTCGCCCGTCCAGCCGGGACGGATGTCGGCCTTGAGCACGAGCCCGACACGCGGCGAGGTCTCCGCCAGCACGTCGCAGCACTGCTTGACGACAGCCATGCACTCGTCCCACTCCCCTTCGATCGTCGTGAACATCGCGTCGGTGCGGTGCGGCAGACCGGAGTCGCGCACGACGCGGATGGCTCGGGCGACGGCGTCGGACACGGATCCGGTGTCGTCGGCCGCGACGGTGGGGGCGACGGAGAAGGCGATCAGCATGACCTCACCGTATGCCGCCCCCGCCGTCGTCGCGCGAGCACCCCACCGAGCCGCTCGGCCTAGAAGGCCTTCTTCATCGTCAGTGCTTCCTCGATGATGGCGAAGCCCAGGTCCTTGTTGATCTGGACCATCCAGGGGTTCTGCTCGTCGTTCATCGTCTGGACCGAACGCCGTTCTGGCGCAAGGCGGGCCAGCTCCTCGAGGTTCGCGACCTTGACGGCCATGCCGAGCCGGTGGCCGCGGTGCTCGGGCAGCACGAGGGTGCCCCACTGGAAGACGACGTGCGGGTCACCGGACGGGATGGAGAGGTCGGTGTAGGCCGCGACGACGCCGGACTCGCGGTGCACGGCGACCGCCGTGACCATCGTGCGACCGGTGTCGCGCAGGTGCTGGAGCAGCGTCTCGTAGTCGTCGACGGTCATCGACTCGGGCTCGAACTCGACGTCTCCCGTGGGGGCGTCGAGGATGAGCCGGTTCGACGCGTCGCAGACGCCCTGACGCAGATCGTCCGGCACGCCGTCGACGTGGACGGTCAGCTCGTAGAGGTCGCCCATCGCCTCGGCGGCACGACGCTCGTGCTCGGCCATGACGTCGCCCGCGACCGGGAGCGGGAGCGAGCGCACGATCTCGATGCTCGACACCGTGAAGCCACGGCGGAGGGCGAACTCGCGGTCGGCGTGCGACTCGCGGTCGCCCACCGGCACGAAGACCTCGGTCAGGAGCATGTCCCGGCCTGCCGCCCGGGCCTGCTGCTCCATCCAGTCGACGAGGGCGGCCCCCACGCCCTGCCCGCGGTGCTGCGGGTCGACCTCGAGGTGCGACCAGCACTTGTCCAGGTTGTCGCGTTCGGGGAAGAACACGCGGGCCCAGCCGACGGGTGAGCCGTCGACGACCGCGACCACGCTCTCCTCGCGCTCGCCGGGGAACGAGAAGCGCACCATCTTGAGGAACTCGTCCTCGGTGCGCTGGATCGGCTGCACGCGCGAGACGGACTCGCTGCGCGTGGCCACGCCGAAGAGCTCCTTGAGCATGACGTCGTCGTCATGGTCGAGCGGGATGATGTCCATCCCTCGACGGTGACACCGCCTCGTCCTCCGCGCCATCCATTTACATCCGCCGCGCGCTCGCCGCGTCCGCCTGCAGGCCTTCCCCCGCGTCCGTATGCCGCCCGCTCCCTCCGCGCCACCGCGGGCCCTGCGAGCGGTCCCCCGCGACACAGCAAGCACCCGCGCGCGGTCGCCACGCGCAGGACTCCGGCCGACGACCCCCACTTCAGGTGTTCCGAGGCTCTGTGGACAGCGCGCCGCCCCAGGTCGGCATCGCCGCGCTGCCCGGCTACAGGTGTCGCGGTGAGCCAGCCAGCCCGAACCTGCGGGTCAGGAGCCGAGCTGCTCGACGAGACGGTCGGCGGCGGCATACGGGTCGGTGCGCCCGGCGATGACGTCACGGGCCAGCGCGGCGACGCCCTCGTGACCACCGACGTGCCCGAGCCGGGCACGCAGGGTCGTCAGCGCGATGGTCTCGATCTCGTCGCCGACGCGACGCTCGCGGCGCCGTGCCAGCTCGCCGTTCTCCTCGACGAACGCCCGGTGCTTGTCGAGCGCCTCCATCACCTCGTCGATGCCGACCTTCTGTGCCGCAACGGTTTTCACGACCGGAGGCCGCCACAGACCCGGCTCGGTGCGGTCGCCGAGCGAGATCATGTGGCGCAGGTCGCGGACCGTCGCGTCGGCGCCGTCGCGATCGGCCTTGTTGACGACGAAGACGTCTCCGATCTCGAGGATGCCGGCCTTGGCGGCCTGGATGCCGTCGCCCATGCCGGGCGCGAGCAGGACGACCGACGTGTCGGCGAGCCCGGCGATCTCGACCTCGGACTGCCCCACCCCGACGGTCTCGACGAGCACGACGTCGCACCCGGCAGCGTCGAGCACCCGGATGGCCTGCGGCGTCGTGAACGACAGTCCGCCGAGATGGCCGCGCGAGGCCATCGAGCGGATGTAGACGTCGGGGTCGAGGGCGTGGTCCTGCATGCGGACGCGGTCGCCGAGCAGCGCCCCGCCCGAGAACGGCGAGCTCGGGTCGACCGCGAGCACGCCGACGCGCAGGCCCCGCTCGCGGAAGGCGCCGACGAGCGCGGTCGTCGTCGTCGACTTGCCGACGCCCGGTGAGCCGGTGAGACCGATGACCCAGGCGTTGCCGGCATGCGGCGCGAGCGCCGCCATCACCTCGCGGAGGGACTCGTGCCCGTCCTCGACGAGGGAGATGAGGCGGGCGACGGCGCGCGGCGAACCCGCCATGGCCGACTCGACCAGGGCGGGGACGTCGACGGATCGGCGCGCCACGCGGTGCAGGACCCGGGCGATCAGGCGGTCGCGGGCACGCGGACGATGAGGGCGTCGCCCTGGCCGCCGCCGCCGCAGAGGGCAGCCGCGCCGACACCGCCGCCGCGACGCTTCAGCTCGAGCGCGAGGTGAAGGGCGATGCGGGCACCTGACATGCCGATCGGGTGGCCGAGGGCGATGGCGCCGCCGTTGACGTTGACCTTGTCGACGTCGATGCCGAGCTCCTTGGCCGACGCGAGTCCGACGGCCGCGAAGGCCTCGTTGATCTCGACGAGGTCGAGGTCGGCGGGCGTGATGCCCTCCTTCTCGCAGGCCCGGGCGATGGCGCGAGCGGGCTGCTGCTGGAGCGTCGAGTCGGGCCCGGCAACCATGCCGTGCGCGCCGATCTCGGCGAGCCACGTGAGTCCGAGCTCCTCGGCCTTCGCCTTGCTCATGACGACGACCGCGGCGGCACCGTCGGAGATCTGCGACGCCGAGCCGGCCGTGATCGTGCCGTCCTTGCTGAAGGCCGGGCGCAGGCCGCCGAGCGACGCGGTCGTCGTGTCGGCGCGGATGCCCTCGTCGTTCTTGAAGACGACCGGGTCGCCCTTGCGCTGCGGGATGCTCACCGGGACGACCTCGTCGTCGAAGAGGCCGTCCTTCCACGCCTTGGCCGCGAGCTGGTGGCTGCGCGCCGAGAACTCGTCCTGCTCCTCGCGGGTGAAGGCCTGCTCGCCCGCGTTGGCCTGCTCGGTGAGCAGACCCATGGCCTGGTCGGTGAAGGCGTCCCAGAGGCCGTCGAAGGCCATGTGGTCGCGCATCGTGACGTCGCCGTACTTGTAGCCCTCGCGCGACTTCGTCATGAGGTGCGGCGCGTTGGTCATCGACTCCTGGCCACCGGCGACGACGACGTCGCACTCGCCGGCGCGGATGAGCTGGTCGGCCATGGCGATGGCGTTGATGCCGGAGAGGCAGACCTTGTTGATGGTCAGGGCCGGGACGGTCATCGGGATGCCGGCGGCGTGCGCGGCCTGGCGGGCCGGGATCTGTCCGGCGCCGGCCTGCAGCACCTGGCCCATGATGACGTAGTCGACCTGCTCCGGGGCGACGCCCGCCTTCTCGAGGGCCCCCTTGATGGCGACACCACCGAGGTCGGACCCGGAGAAGTCCTTGAGCGAGCCGAGCAGCCGACCCATGGGGGTGCGGGCGCCCGCGACGATCACGGAGGTGGGACGGTCAGCAGTCATGGGTGAAGCCTCTTCCGACGTCATTGGGGATGTCGCCGTCAACTCTAGTCGCGACCCCGCGAGGCCCCTCGACGAGCATGACCAAGCGCACACGGCATACAGCAGCCGTATGCCGTCACGCCGCCCTACGTTGGGACCATGAGCGCGACTCCCGACCCCCTCTTCACCCACATCGACCACGTCGGCATCGCGGTCCCCGACCTCGACGCGGCCATCGCGTTCTACGAGGGGACGTACGGGATGCGGATGCTCCACGTGGAGACGAACGCGGAGCAGGGAGTCCGCGAGGCGATGATGGGCGTCGGTGACTCCGGCTCGTGCATCCAGCTGCTCGCGCCGCTCTCCCCCGAGTCGACGATCGCGAAGTTCTTGGGCCGCAGCGGCCCCGGCATCCAGCAGCTCGCCTACCGCGTCACCGACATCGACGCCGTGTGCGCGACGCTCCGCGAGCGCGGCCTCCGGCTGCTCTACGACACCCCGAAGCGGGGCACGAGCGACAGCCGCGTCAACTTCATCCACCCCAAGGACGCGGGCGGTGTCCTCGTCGAGCTCGTCGAGCCGTCAGCCCACGCCGGACACTGACGTCGCGTCCACACCCGATCGCTGCGCCGCCAGCTCGACCTCGGTGAGGACGACGAGGGCGGCGGTCCACGCGAGCGGCGCCGGTCCTGCGGGGCTCCCGTCCGGCAGGACCTTCTCCGGCAGGCTCCCCCACGACGTGCAGTGCCCGTCGAGCCAGGTGAGCCAGCGCTCGGCGACGAGAGGGTGTCCGGAGGCTGCCGCGGTGTAGGCGACCATGGCGGTCTCCGGCGTCCACGAGACGCCGTCGCCCTTCCACTCGACACCGGGGGCGAGGCCACCCCCGGCACGCAGGGCCAGCACCGGGTAGTGCTCCCAGGCACGCTCCGCGGCCACGTCGCCCACTGCAGCGAAGGGTGGCATCAGCATGGTGACGCCCGCATCGAGCCCTCCGGACCGCCCGTGCCGCTCGTACGCGGGGCCGAACTCCGCACGGATCAGGGACCGCAGCCCGCGAGCCGCCCGCCTGGCCAGGTCCACCCGCCCGGTGTCAGCCTCGGCCGCGAAGGTCCCGGCCGCGGCCTCGAGCCCGGCGGCGAGCGGAGCCGCCGTGCCGAGGGTGACCCGCCGCTCCGGCACCTCCCAGTAGTCGGGTGACACCTCGGGCAGGCGGGTGCCCGCCGCTGTCTGCGCCAGGACGAAACGGAAGGACCGGTCGCGCAGTCCGCGCAGCCCAGCGGGCAGGACCCGACCGGGGCTCGCCACCCTGACCTGCTCTAGGGACCAGAGCACCCACCCGGCGCCGTCGCTCTGGCGAGGACGGTCGTCCGGCGGACCGGTTCCGTCCAGCCGGTAGCGCGCCTCGAAGCCGCCGTCGGGCCGTTGGACGCGTGCGAGGAAGCCCAGGACGCGCTCGGCATCGGCCACGTGCCCGGTCTCGGCGTACGCGACGGCGACGAAGGCGGAGTCCCGTGGCCACGCGTACGCCCAGGGGGCGTCGGGGCCGGCCGCGACGGCCCCGTTCGGTCGGGTCAGGGCGTGCAGGTCCTGGAGCGCCTGGGCCGCGACGCGTGTGCGCGCGCCGGCCGCGGGGACCGTGCCGTCGAAGAGCCAGAGGGCTTCGGCCAGCGGCTCCACGAGCCGGTCGCCGAGCGCGGCAGGCGCGAGGACGGACGTCGCGCGCCAGCCCGCGCCGTTGCGCAGGACCGGCAGCGGGTCGTCGGCGACGAGCAGCGGGACGAGTCCGGCACCGGCCATCACGACCGCAGCCAGAGCGCCCACCACGGCACGCCGCACGTCCACCTCCCTCGACCCGCGGTCGACCTCCCCGTCGACCGGGCGCCAGTGTGGCACGCGTGGTGCCGACTCGCCCGAGGATCGTGGCGGGCAGCCCGTAGCATCGGCTGACATGGAGGTCACACGCCGTCAGGCCCTGACCGCGGCAGCCGGTGCAGCCGTCGGAGCAGCCGGGGCCGTCGGGGCGGTGCGACTCGTGGAGCGGCTCGACGAGAACACCCCGCTGCCCTTCTACGGCAGCCCGGTCAGCGCCGTCCGTCCCGACCGATCCACCCCCTCGGCGGCAGCCACCTCGGTCGTCTGGGCGGGTGCGGGCGATCAGCGCCGCGTCGCGCTGACGTTCGACGACGGTCCGCACCCTGACTGGACCCCACGGGTGCTGGCCGCGCTCGAGGCGGAGGACGTGCCGGCCACGTTCTTCTGCCTCGGGCGCAACGTGCGCGACCACGGCGCGCTGCACCGCGACAGCGTCGGCCGGCACGAGCTCGCGAACCACACCTTCGAGCACCCCGACCTCGGTCGGCTCGACTGGTCCCGGTGCACGGACGAGATCACGAGGACGACCCGGTTCATGACGGAGACGTACGGCGTGGCGCCGACGCTCTTCCGGCCGCCCTACGGGCACGTCGGAGGGGCGTCGCTCCTCGCGGCCGCCGAGTCGACCCTCACGACGGTCCTGTGGTCGGCCCAGGCACGCGAGGACCTCGTGGCCAGTCATCCGGACGGCATCGTCGAGGACATCGCGTCGCAGGTGCGTCCCGGGTCGATCATCCTCGCCCACGACACGGGCTCGGACGACCGGCTCATCACCATCGACCGGCTCGCCGCGATCATCCGCAGGCTCCGCGACGACGGCTACACCTTCGCGACCGTCTCCGACCTCCTGGCGCCGAGCAGCGCCCAGGCGACGGCGGCCAGCCACGGGTAGGTCGGCCACAGGGCGAGGCGCTCGAGGGCACCGACCCACGTCGGGTCCTCGAGACGCAACCCGAACGCCGCAGCCGAGGCCACCATGAGACCGCCGAGCACGAGACCGGACACGGCGACGCCCTGTGACACGGCGTGTGACCTCCGCAGCGCCTCGGCCGTGACGAGGACGGCGAGCGGCTGGAGGACGAAGACGGGAAGCGCCACGACCCCGTGCCACCCGGGGTGCTGGTCGACGGGCACGAGCCCGACGGCAGCAGCGAAGAGCGCGGACGCGACCCACAGCCAGACGGCGGCGAGCGCCCATCCCCCGGCGCCGAGACGCGGTCGCAGCAGCACGGCGCCCGCTGCCCGCAGGAGGCCGAAGACGACGAACGCCACGTCGAGCGCGGCATGGCCCGAGGAGCAGACGTCGACCGTCGACCCCGCGTGACCGGGCGCGCACGTCAGCATCCCGAGCGCGCTGATCGTGTCGTCGCGCAGGCTGTAGGCCGCCGAGGCGCCGGCGGCGACGAGGAGCTCGACGAGCAGGTAGACCGGCTGGACGAGCCAGCAGCCGAGACCCGCCGTCGTCCGTCGCACGCGTTGACGCTATCCCGTGACCCAGGTCACCTGTGGTGGCCGTCTCAGAAGCGGCTACCCGCGGGTCACGTCTCGCTACGTTCGGGGACACACCGCACTGGTTCGACTCTGTCTCGACCCACCAATGACGCTGCGACGTAAGGACCTTCAATGCAGGCCATCCGCGACGCCATCCTCTCCGGCGACCGCACCCAGGAGACCTACGCGAACATCGAGATCCCCGCCACGTACCGCGGGGCGACCGTCCACAAGGACGAGGTCGGCATGTTCGAGGGGCTCGCCACGCGCGACAAGGACCCGCGCAAGTCGCTGCACATCGACGAGGTACCCGTGCCGGAGCTGGCGCCGGGCGAGGCGCTCGTCGCCGTCATGGCCAGTGCGATCAACTACAACACCGTGTGGACCTCGATCTTCGAGCCCGTCTCGACCTTCGGCTTCCTCGAGCGCTACGGCCGCATGTCGGAGTTCTCCAAGCGCCACGACCTGCCCTACCACGTCGTCGGGTCCGACCTCGCCGGCGTCATCCTGCGCACCGGCCCCGGCGTGACGAAGTGGAAGCCGGGCACCGAGGTCGTCGCGCACTGCCTGTCGGTCGAGCTCGAGGACGCCGAGGGCCACAACGACACGATGCTCGACCCGCAGCAGCGGATCTGGGGCTTCGAGACGAACTTCGGCGGCCTGGCCGAGCTCGCGATCGTCAAGGCCAACCAGCTGATGCCCAAGCCCGGCCACCTGACGTGGGAGGAGGCCGCCTCACCCGGCCTCGTCAACAGCACGGCCTACCGGCAGCTCATCTCCAAGAACGGCGCCGCGATGAAGCTCGGCGACCGCGTGCTCATCTGGGGCGCGTCAGGCGGCCTCGGCTCCTACGCCACGCAGATGGCCCTCGCCGGCGGCGCGACGCCGATCTGCGTCGTCTCCTCGCCCGAGAAGGCCGAGATCTGCCGGGCCATGGGCGCCGAGCTCATCATCGACCGCAACGCCGAGGACTACCGCTTCTGGAACGACGAGGGCACCGAGCAGGACCCCCGCGAGTGGCAGCGCCTCGGCAAGAAGATCCGCGAGCTGACCGGCGGCTACGACGTCGACATCGTCTTCGAGCACCCCGGTCGCGAGACCTTCGGCGCGAGCGTCTACGTCGCGCGCAAGGGCGGCACCATCGTCACCTGCGCGTCGACCTCGGGCTACATGCACGAGTACGACAACCGCTACCTCTGGATGAACCTCAAGCGCATCGTCAGCTCGCACTTCGCCAACTACCGCGAGGCGTGGGAGGCCAACGAGCTCGTCAACCGTGGGCTCATCCACCCGACGCTGAGCAAGACGTACACGCTCGACGAGGTGGGGCAGGCGGCGCTCGACGTCCACCGCAACGCCCACCAGGGGAAGGTCGGCGTGCTGACGCTCTCCCCCGAGCCGGGCCTCGGCGTCACCGACCCCGAGAAGCGCGCGGGCTTCGAGTCGGCGATCAACCGCTTCGCCGACCAGTAGCCGCCCTGCAGCCGTCGCACGAGGGCCGGCCCGCCGTCACGGTGGGCCGGCCCTCGTCGGTTGCGTCAGCGGGACTCGAGCACCCGGGTCAGCTGCTCCTCGGTGTCGTTCGCGAGCTTCTCGAAGACGAGCTTCATCGCGGGCGCGGCGAGGTTGGCGAGCCCGTGCATGTCGAGCTCGGCGTGGTAGGTGATCTCACTGCCCTCACCCGAGGGCAGGACGGTGATCGTGTCGGTCGACGTCGCGCTGTCGTTGCGCCCGACGAGGACGATCCGGGTGTCGGTGAGCTCGGCCAGCTCGTAGTCGAGCTCGGTCGTGACGCCGGCGATCTTCGAGACGTTGTGCCACCGCGCACCGACCGCGACCGGTCCGTCGCCGACGCGCGTGCACGACTCGGTGCCGGGATCCCACTCCTCGGCGTTCGCAAAGTCCTTGAGGTAGGCGATGACGACCGCGGGCGCGGGATGGACGGTGAAGCTGCGGGTCACGCTGGGCATGGGTGCTCCTCGAGCTGGTCGGTGTGCGAGCGACCCCGCCGGTCGGGTGTCGTCGTGTTCTCGTTCACCCGTCCCGTACCCGTATGCCGTCCCGCCCGGGACACGGTCGCGCGCGGGGCGGCGCGCGGCGGCTCTCCCCGCAGGGCGTCCCCCCGCACTGACACGCCACGGGCGACCCGGCCCCGTGGGGAGTGCCTGACGTAGGCTCGCGGACGTGAGCATCTGGGGACGGTGGACGGCGTACCGCCGCGCCCAGCGCGCCCGGATGGACGAGTTCCGGGCCCGCGACCTCGGCTTCGACGAGCGCGCCTCGCGAGCCGCGTACGGCGAGCCCCCGGCGTCGCCCGAGGCGCCGCCCGAGCCCGACCTCCTCACGACCACCCTCCCGATCGGGGCGGGGTCGTCCGACGCCAGCACGCCCGCCGGCAGCACGCCCGCCGGCAGCACGCCACCCCGCGCCCCGACCGACGCGCCCGGCGGCACCGCCGGGCCCCACGGGACCGGCGCCACCGCACCGGCCCCGTCGAGGACCGGCGGTGCCAAGCGGGGCAAGGGCGGCCGGCGCGACTTCGGTCAGAGCGGCACCCCGTTCAACCGCCAGTCGCCCTTCTACATCGGCTTCGTGGGCGCCGTCGGCGTCCTCACGGCGTATGCCGTCGTGCAGGCGGTCGGCCGGCTCGGCACCGTCATCACGCTGCTCGTCATCTCGTTCTTCCTGACGCTCTCCCTCAACCCGCTCGTCGAGGCGCTGACCCGGCGCAACCTGCGCCGGGGGTGGGCCGTCACCATCGTCTTCCTCGGCGTGCTCGCCGTCTTCGCGCTCGTCGGCTGGGTCGTCATCCCGCCCGTGGCCGACCAGGGCGGCGAGCTCGCCACGAACGCCCCACGGCTCTTCGACAACCTCCTCGCGAACCCGTGGGTGCAGGACGTCGACCACCGCTACCAGCTCGTCCAGCGCATCCAGGAGGAGGTCAACAAGCGCGTCGCCGACGGCAACCTGTGGGCCGGCGTCTTCGGCGGCGTCCTCGACGCGGGCAAGGTCATCGCGACCGGCGTCTTCAGCGGGTTGACCGTCCTCGTCCTCACCCTCTACTTCCTCGCCTCCCTCCCTGCGGTCAAGCAGGCGGCCTACGCCCTCGTCCCCGCCAGCCGGCGCCCGCGCACGGTCTCGCTCGCCGAGGAGGTGATGCGCCGGGTCGGGTCGTACGCCATCGGCCAGGTCGCGGTGGCCGCGATCAACGCGTTCTTCGCCTGGATCATGATGAGCCTCATCGGACTCCAGTTCGCCGCGGTGCTGGCGGTGCTCGTCGGCTTCCTCGGGCTCATCCCGATGATCGGCGCCACCCTCGGGGCGACCGTCGTCGCCGTCGTCGCCTTCTTCGACGAGCCCAAGAAGGCACTCATCGTCATCATCTACTTCATCGTCTACCAGCAGATCGAGAACTACGCCGTCATGCCGCGCATCATGCAGCGCACCGTCGCGGTCCCCGGCGCCGTGACGGTCGTCGCCGCGCTCGCCGGTGGAGCCCTGCTCGGCATCCTCGGCGCGCTGCTCGCGATCCCCTTCGCCGCAGGGGCGTTGCTGCTCTACGAGGAGGTCCTCGTCCCCCGGCAGCGCCGGCACTAGCCGCCGACTCCACCCGATGGCGTATGCCGTGTGCCGGGGACCCGACGAGGCGTTCCCTACCCCGGGCGGGCGGCGTCCCGCCGCTCCAGCGCGGTCACGACGGCCGCCATGTCGAGCGCCCCCAGCCCGGCGGCCTCGGTCTCGCGGAAGAGCTCACGGGTCGCTTCGAGCACCGGGCTGTGCGCCCCGACCGCCCGGGCCGCCTCGGCGATGAGCCGGGTGTTGGTGTGGACGTCGCGCACCGCCGCCTGGGCCTCGAAGTCACGGGCCACGAGCTTGGCGAGCTTGACAGCCGACACCGCGCTCGCCATCGGACCGGAGTCGAGGGCGCGCCGGAAGACCTCGAGGTCGAGGTCGAGACGGTCGGCGAGGTGGAAGGCCTCCGCCAGCCCGGCGACCATCGTGCAGAGGTAGAGGTTGACGGCGAGCTTGGTGCCCGTCCCGGCGGGGACCTCGCCGCACCGGACGACCTCGCGGCACATCGCGGCGAGCAGCGGTGCGACGCGGTCGACGACGTCCGGTCGCCCGCCGACGAGGGCCACGAGCTCCGCCCGCTCCGCCGGGATGCGCGACCCCGAGACGGGTGCCTCGGCGTAGTCGCCCCCGGCCCCCTCGACGTCCCGGGCCAGCCCGGCAGAGAAGCCGGGGGACGTCGTGCCGAGGTGCACGAGCGTGCGCCCCGACACCATCCGCGTGAACGCAGCGCTCCCCCGCTGCAGGACCTCGTCGACCGCTGCCTCGTGGGCCAGCATGAGCAGGACGACGTCGCTCGCCTCGAAGACGGCTGCCGGCGAGGGACCCACTACGGCTCCGAGGGCCTCGAGCGCAGCGACCCCAGCCGGAGACCGGTTCCACACGGAGAGAGGAACACCCGCGCGCCGCAGGTTGGCGGCCATGGGTCGTCCCATGATGCCGAGACCGATGAACCCGACTCGCGTCTCCATTGCCGCCTCCGACCTTCCCGCGCCATATGACAACTGTCATAGTAGCGGCCTGAGCATGACAGGTGTCATAGTCGAGACCCACGTCGAGCATGGGAAGGGCGCCAATGTCAGCCAGCACGCACGGACCGCGCGAGCGCATCGTCTACGTGACCGCCCAGCGCCTGCGGCGGGCCGGCGTCACCGGCACGGGGCTGCGAGAGGTCGTGGTTGCGGCGGACGCACCGCGCGGCTCCCTCCAGCACTACTTCCCGGCCGGCAAGGACCAGCTCGTCGGCGAGGCCCTCGAGTGGGCCGGCACCTGGGCCGCCGAACGGGTCGACGAGCACCTCGCCAGGATGAGACGGCCGACCCCCGCGCGGCTCTTCGCAGCGATCGTCGACGACTGGTCGACCGACCTCGCGGTCCGTGCCTTCGAACGAGGCTGCCCGGTCGCCGCAGCGGTCATCGACTGCGCGGACACCAACGAGGCCGTGCGGCAGGCTGCCGACTCGGCCCTGCAGACGTGGCAGCGCCCGATCACCGACGCCCTCGCCTCGATGGGCCGGACGCCCCGACGGGCGCAGGCCCTCTCGACCCTCATGCTCTGCGCCCTCGAGGGAGCCATCGTGCTCGCCCGGGCGCAGCGCGACACCGCTCCCCTGCGGCTCGTGGCCCGCGAGCTCGGCCCCGTCCTCGACGCCTGAGGCCCTCACGCCCCGACGGGCTCCGCGGTTCGATGCATCCCGCGGCCACGGGTGACCGGAGGACACATCGACCGGACGAGTCTCAGCGGTAGGAGTTGCCGCTCGGACGGGCGTCGCGCTTCTGCCAGCATCCGGTGTGCCAGTGCCGCCGGTCCCCGAGCCCGCCCACGCCCTCGGCCGGCCACACGACGACGTGCGGGAGGCCCGGGGGGATGTCCTGCTGGCAGCCCGGACACAGGTAGTCACGGGTGGCGGACGCGCCGCTCACCGAGCGCACGGTCCAGCGCGTGCCGGCATACGACTCCTCCCGCGTGGAGCCGCCCTGGATCCGCGTCACGTCGAGCGGCACGTGCTCGCGCGCGTGCTTGCTGGGACGTCGACGCGAGGGCATGGCTCCAGCGTAGGTGTCAGGCGTAGGTGCGGAAGCCACGCCCCGTCTTGCGGCCGAGGTAGCCGGCCGTGACGAGGTGTTCGAGCAGCGGCGCCGGCGCGTAGCCGCGCTCACGGAACTCGAGGTAGAGCTCGCGCTCGATGGCGAGCGACACGTCGAGGCCGACGACGTCGAGCAGCTCGAACGGACCCATCGGCAACCCGCAGCCGGTCTTCATGGCCGTGTCGATGTCGTCGGCCGTGGAGTAGTTGGCCTCGAGCATCTTCACGGCGTCGTTGAGGTAGGGGAAGAGCAGGGCGTTGACGATGAAGCCGGCGCGGTCGCCGCACGTCACGGCGTGCTTGCCGACCGTCGCGCAGAGCGCCCGCACCGTGGCGACGACGTCGTCGGCGGTCGAGACCGTGTGCACGACCTCGACGAGCTTCATGACCTGGGCCGGGTTGAAGAAGTGCATGCCGATGACGTCCTGGGGACGCTTCGTGGCGGCCGCGCACTCGACGACGGGCAGTGAGCTCGTCGTCGTCGCGAGGATGGCGCCGGGGCGGCAGATCTCGTCGAGGTTCTCGAAGAGCGCGCGCTTGACGGTGAGGTCCTCGACGACGGCCTCGACGACGAGGTCGACCTGCGCGAGGTCCTCGAGGCGGGTCGTGCCACGCACGTGGGCCAGCGCCGCGTCGCGGTCCTCCTCGGTGGCCTTGCCGCGCTGGACGGCCTTCTCGAGGCTCTTGGCGAGCGCCGCCCGGACGGCCTCGACCTTGGCGTCGCTGCGGGCCACGAAGGTCACGTCGAGACCGGCCTTGGCGAAGACCTCGACCATCCCCGTGGCCATCGTGCCGGAGCCGACGACTCCGACCGTCCGGATCGGGCGCGTGCCGGACGTCGAGTCCTCCGCGGCCGCGGGGGTCAACGCGTCGTCGACGACCGCCGAGCTGCCCGGTGCGGCATACGTGTAGAAGCCGCGACCGCTCTTGCGACCCTTGAGCCCGGCGCTGACCATCTGCTTGATGATCGGGCTCGGCGCGTGCAGGCGGTCACGGCCCTGCTTGTACATCGTGTCGAGGATCTCGTAGGCGGTGTCGAGGCCGATGAGGTCCATGAGGGCGAGCGGGCCCATGGGGTAGCCGCAGCCGAGCTTCATCGCGGCGTCAATGTCCTCGCGGGTGGCGTACTTGCTCTCGTACATCGCGACGGCGTGGTTGAGGTAGCCGAAGAGCAGCGCGTTGGCGATGAAGCCGGCCTTGTCGCCGACGATGACGGGCTTCTTGCCGAGCCGCTCGGCGAGCGCCTTGACGTCCTCGAAGATCTCGTCGCTCGTGATGACGGTCTTGATGACCTCGACGAACTGGAGCACGGGGGCCGGGTTGAAGAAGTGCATGCCGACGACGCGCTTGGGGTTGATCGTCGCGACGGCGATCTCGGTGACGGGCAGCGAGCTCGTGTTCGTCGCGAGGATCGCGTCGTCGGAGACGATGGCGTCGAGCTTGGCGAAGATGTCCTTCTTGAGGTCGAGGTGCTCGGGCACGGCCTCGACGACGAGCTGGCACTCCTTGAGGTCGGCCATGTCGCTCGTGAAGAGGACCCGGGCGTGCAGCGCGGCCTGGTCCTCGGCCGCGAGCTTGCCGCGGGAGACGGCCCGGTCGGTCGAGTGCTGCAGGACGCCCTTGCCCTTCTCGACCGCCTCGTCCGTGACCTCCACCGCGACGACGTCGATGCCGTTGCGTGCGAAGACCTCGACGATGCCGGCACCCATGGTGCCGAGTCCGATGACGCCAACCTTGGTGAACTCACGAGCCATGGGTGGAGTCTCGCAGAGGGTGTGCGCCGCCCACACCCGCCCGGGGCGTGACGCTGCCCACGCCCCCTCCTCTAGGGTGGACCGGTGCGTCTCGTCATAGCCCGGTGCAGCGTCGACTACGACGGTCGCCTCACGGCCCACCTCCCGCTCGCGACCCGCCTGCTCGTCGTCAAGGCCGACGGGTCGGTGCTCGTCCACAGCGACGGCGGCTCCTACAAGCCGCTCAACTGGATGTCGCCGCCCTGCACGATGGCCGAGGTCGAGCCGGACGAGGTCCAGGCCGGCGAGGGAGTCGTCGCGGTGTGGCGGGTCCAGCACGCCAAGAGCGAGGACCGCCTCACCGTCCTGCTCCACGAGGTCCTCCACGACTCGGACCACGAGCTCGGCGTCGACCCCGGCCTCGTCAAGGACGGCGTCGAGGCGCACCTGCAGAAGCTGCTCGCCGAGCACATCCACACCCTCGGCCACGGGTGGTCGCTCGTGCGCCGCGAGTACATGACGGCCATCGGTCCGGTCGACATCCTCGCGAAGGACTCGGCCGGCACGAGCGTCGCCGTGGAGATCAAGCGCCGCGGCGAGATCGACGGTGTCGAGCAGCTGACCCGCTACCTCGAGCTGATGAACCGCGACCCGCACCTCGCGCCCGTCACCGGGGTGTTCGCCGCCCAGCAGATCAAGCCACAGGCGCGCACGCTCGCCGAGGACCGCGGCATCCGCTGCGTCGTGCTCGACTACGACGCCCTCAAGGGCATCGACGACGCGGAGTCCCGCCTCTTCTGACCCACCGAGGGCGTATGCCGTGTGGCCGCCCGGGCGCACCGGCGCACCGGCCCTCACACCCAGCGCGAGCGAAGGTCCGGCGGCAGCTTCTCGACGGCGAGCCGGACGGCGGGGCGCGGCATCCCCTCGACGTGCTCCTCGAGGAAGGCCACCAACCGGTCGCGGTCACGCTCACCGGCGTGCTTGGCAAAGATCCCGACGGGCTTGTGCACCAACGGATCCCGGTCGGTCGCGAGCTGGGCGGCGAGCTCCCAACCGACCTCCACGTCGTCGGTGTCGAGCAAGCCGAGCGGCGCCGTCATGGCGGTGCGCCGGCGCAGCGGCTCGGGCGAGAGCGCGAGGTCGCGCAGGATCTGCTTGTCACGACCGACGAGCCACAGGCCGATGACGCGCGGAGCGGCCCGGTCGACCATGTCCCACGTCGTGATCCGGTCGTGGTGGCCGAGGTAGGTCCGGGCGAGGGTGCCGCGCCCGTGACCGTCGATCCGTTTGCGCCGTGCCTTGAAGTCGAGGATGCAGAGGGCCGCGAGCCGGGGCTCGTAGGCCGGGTGGGCGAGCAGCTGCTGCACCTCGCTGAGCGGGAGCCGCGTGTGTCGCTTGGCGATGGCGAAGAGCGTGCCCATCCGCACGCCGAGCGCCTCCTCGTCGGGGGCGAGGCGCTTGCGCACCGATGCGAGTGCCTCCGGCGAGACCTCGGCCTCGAGCTCGGCGACCACGGTCCCGGCGGTCGCCGCCGACGCCATCAGGACAAGCCCTCTATCGGTTGGGCGGTGACGCCGTCGGCGTCGACGAGCAGCAGGACCGGGTCGGGCGCCTCCCCTCCGCGCACGACGACGACGGTCTCGCCGCGGTGCCGGTCGACGAGCTCCTCGAGGCCCGATGAGCCGTCGTGGAGGTCGCCGTGCCCGAGGTGCGAGGGCACGACCAGGTCGTCGGCCAGCGACTCGACCGGGCCGGTGTCGGGGACGTCGTCGGCGGCATACACCGCCTGGACCTTCTCGAGGTGGATCGCGGACGCCAGCCACGCGACGTCGGAGAGCGCCGGAGGGTTGACGACGATGACGCGCGCGGCGCACTGCAGGTCGCTCATACCTGCGACGCTACGCCTGCTCAGACGGGCGCGGACTCGAGGGGCGCAAGACCCCGTGCGGCGCGGATCACACCCACCATCTCGCCCATGATGTCGTTGAGGCCGAAGTCCTTCGGCGTGAAGACCATGGCGACGCCGGCGGCCCGCAGGGCGGCGGCGTCGGACTCGGGGATGATGCCTCCGACGATGACCGGTACGTCGCCGGCACCCGCCTCGCGCAGGCCACGCAGGACCTCGGGCACGAGCTCCATGTGCGAGCCGCTGAGGATCGAGAGCCCGACGAGGTGGACGTCCTCGGCGACGGCGGCCGCGACGATCTGCTCGGGAGTCAGCCGGATGCCCTGGTAGACGACCTCGAACCCGGCGTCCCGGGCCCGCACGGCCACCTGCTCGGCGCCGTTGCTGTGGCCGTCGAGGCCGGGCTTGCCGACGAGGATGCGCAGCTTCTCGCCGAGCTCGTCGCCGGTGCGCGCGACGAGCCGACGGACGTGGGACAGGGCGTCCCCGGGCTCGCTCGCGCCGACGCCCACCGAGCCGGAGACCCCGGTGGGTGCGCGGTACTCGCCGAACTGCTCGCGCAGGGCGGCGGCCCACTCCCCCGTCGTCAGCTCGGCACGGGCGCACTCGAGCGAGGCCGCCATGAGGTTGACGTCGGTCGCCGCGTCGGCGCGCAGGCGCTCGAGAGCCGCCGCGGCGCGCGCCCGGCGCTCGGGGTCGGCGTCACGCGTCTCGCGCCACGCGCGTACGGCCTCGGAGGCGTGGTGCTCGACGTCGGCGTCGACGGTCTGGATCGCGGTGTCGAGGTCGGCCGTGAGCGGGTTGGGCTCGGTGGTCTCGAAGCGGTTGAGCCCGACGATGACGGCCTCGCCCGTCTCGATGCGGCGTCGACGCTCGGCGTGGGAGGCGACGAGCGCGGACTTCATGTAGCCGGACTCGACGGCGGCGACGGCGCCGCCCATCTCCTCGACCCGGGCCATCTCTGCCTTCGCCCCGGCCACGAGCTCGGCGACCTTGGCCTCGACGACGACCGACCCGGTGAAGAGGTCGTCGTGCTCGAGCAGGTCGGACTCGTAGGCGAGCACCTGCTGCATGCGCAGGCTCCACTGCTGGTCCCACGGGCGCGGCAGACCGAGCGCCTCGTTCCACGCCGGCAGCTGGATCGCGCGGGCCCTGGCGTCCTTGGAGAGCGTCACGGCGAGCATCTCGAGGACGATGCGCTGGACGTTGTTCTCGGGCTGGGCCTCGGTGAGGCCCAGGCTGTTGACCTGGACGCCGTAGCGGAAGCGGCGGGCCTTCGCGTCGGTCACGCCGTAGCGCTCCCGGGTCAGCTCGTCCCACAGCTGCACGAAGGCGCGCATCTTGCACATCTCCTCGACGAACCGCACGCCGGCGTTGACGAAGAAGGAGATCCGGGCGACGACACTGGCGAACTCCTCGGGCGGCACCTGCCCCGAGTCGCGCACGGCGTCGAGCACGGCGACCGCCGTCGACATGGCGTAGGCGATCTCCTGCACGGGGGTCGCCCCGGCCTCCTGCAGGTGGTAGCTGCAGATGTTGATGGGGTTCCACTTCGGGATCTCGCGCACCGTGTAGGTGACCATGTCGGTGATGAGCCGCAGCGACGGCGCGGGCGGGAAGACGTAGGTCCCGCGAGAGAGGTACTCCTTGATGATGTCGTTCTGGGTCGTTCCGGCGAGCTCGTGCACCCAGGCGGCCGGGTCCTCGCCGGCGGCCTCGGCCTGGCGCTCGGCGGCGACCTGGTAGAGCGCGAGCATCCACATCGCCGTCGCGTTGATCGTCATCGACGTGTTCATCTCGCGGAGCGGGATGGCGTCGAAGAGCGCTGCCATGTCGCCGATGTGGCTGATCGGGACCCCGACCTTGCCCACCTCGCCCCGCGCGAGGACGTGGTCCGGGTCGTAGCCGGTCTGGGTCGGCAGGTCGAAGGCGACGGAGAGGCCGGTCTGCCCCTTGGAGAGGTTGCGGCGGTAGAGCGCGTTGCTCGCAGCGGCACTCGAGTGGCCGGCATACGTGCGCATGACCCACGGTCGGTCGGGGGTCACCCGGGCGGCCGGATGCGGCGTGCTCTCCGTCGAAGACATGGCTCGACGGTAGCGGCGGGGTGCAGCGGTGGGGAGGCGCTCAGGCGGTGAGAGGCGCCACAGTCAGGCTCGCCGGTGCCGGATGCCGCGGGGCGAGGATGCGCTCGAGCCGACACCCGCGCAGCAGGCGCGTCGTGCGGTCGCTCGCATCGACGAGCAGCAGACGGCGCTCGGCGCGGGTGGCGCGCCGGTGGAGGTGGACGATGACACCGAGGCCCGTCGCGTCGCCGATCTCGGCGCCGCCGAGGTGCAGGCGCAGCTCGCCAGGACCCTGGTTGATGACCGCGTGGATCGCGTCACGGATGTCGGGCACCGTGTGGACGTCGAGACGCCCCTCGATGATGACATCGTGGCCGTCGGGTGCGTCGAGCACTCTGACCGGACCCCTGCGGTGGGTGTTCAGCGTCATGTAGACCCCTCTCAACGCTGTGCCGTCACCATGATGACGCCTCAGCCAGCCAAAACGTTGCCCCTAGGAGTCAAGAAGTGGTCAAGAAAATACGAACATCGAGCGAAGAACTCCGCCGGCCTCCGTGCCGGGACTGAGCGCTCCTGACAAAAGGGGCGATCCGCCGCCGCAGCCGCGGACTGGCCCGGCGGTTCTGCGGGTTCGCCTACTCGAACGGGGGCTCGTCGTCGGGCTCGCGCGTCACGTCGGCGCCGAGGGCGCGGAGCGCCTGCTCGAAGCGCGGGTAGCCGCGGTCGATGTGGTGCACACCGCTGACGAGGGTGTCCCCCTCGGCCACGAGGCCGGCGATGACGAGTGCGGCACCGGAGCGGATGTCGCTGCTCTCGACGGGGGCACCGGACAGCATCGGGACGCCGTGGGTCATGACGTGGTGCCCGTCGATCTGCGCGTCGGCGCCGAGACGGGCCAGTTCCTGGACCGTGCGGAAGCGGGCCTCGAAGAGGTTCTCCGTGACCATGGCAGAGCCGTCCGCCACGGCGTTGTAGGACAGGGCGAAGGGCTGCAGGTCGGTCGGGAAGCCCGGGTAGGGCAGCGTCGCGACGTCGAAGGCGCGCGGGCGCCGGTCGACGGCCGACACCCTGAACCCGCGAGGGGTGACCTCGACGTGGCACCCCGCCTCCTCGAGGGCGCCCAGCGGCGCCCTGAGGTGCTCGGCGACCCCACCGACGACCTCGATGTCGCCACGCGTCGTGGCGGCGGCGAAGGCCCACGTGCCGGCCGCGATGCGGTCGGAGACGACGGCGTGCTCGGTCGGGACGAGGGCCTCGACGCCGTGGACGGTGATCCGCGACGTGCCGGCGCCCTCGAGCTTGGCGCCCATCGACACGAGCATCTCGGCGATGTCGATGATCTCCGGCTCCTTGGCGACGTTGTCGATCGTCGTCGTGCCGCTGGCCAGGACAGCCGCCGTGAGGATGTTCTCGGTGGCCCCGACGCTCGGGAAGTCGAGCCGGATGTCGGCGCCGCGCAGGCCGGCCGGCGCCGTGGCCACGAGGTAGCCGTGCGTCACGTGCACCTCGGCGCCGAGGGCCTCGAGGCCGGCCGCGTGCAGGTCGAGGCCGCGCGAGCCGATCGCGTCGCCACCCGGGACGGCCACGTCGGCCTCGCCGACGCGGGCCACGAGCGGGCCGAGCACGGAGATGGAGGCGCGCAGCGCCCGGACGAGCTCGTAGTCGGCCCGGTGACCGATGCGCTCGGGGACGTCGAGGACGACGACGCCCGCCGCCGGGTCGTAGTCGACACCCACCCCGAGCCGGCGCAGCAGCTCGGCCATGATCGTCACGTCGGCGATCGCCGGGACGTTCGTCAGCGTCGTGCGGCCCACGGCCAGCAGGGCCACGGCCATCAGCTTCAGGGCGCTGTTCTTGGCGCCGACGACGGCGACCTCGCCCACGAGGTGGGCACCACCGACGACACGGAATCGCTCTCTCACCCACCGAACCCTATCGGGGCACCGACCGACCGACGGCGCCTCCACGACGGGTGAGAGAGTGGCCCCATGGTCAACCTGACGCGGATCTACACGCGCACCGGCGACGACGGCACGACGAGCCTCGGCGACTTCTCGCGGGTGAGCAAGAACGACGCCCGGCTGCACGCCTACGCCGACTCCAACGAGGCCAACGCCGCCATCGGCATCGCCGTCGCGTGCGGCGACCTGCCCGACGAGGTCAGGGCCACCCTCCAGCGCGTCCAGAACGAGCTCTTCGACGTCGGCGCCGACCTGTCGACGCCGCTACGGCACGCCTACGACTACCCGCCCCTGCGCGTCGAGCAGCCCTGGATCGACGACCTCGAGGCGGACTGCGACCACTACCTCGAGCAGGTCGAGAAGCTCCGGTCGTTCATCCTCCCCGGAGGCACGGCCGGGTCGGCGCACCTGCACCTCGCGACGACCATCGTGCGTCGCGCCGAGCGCTCGGCGTGGGCGGCCGCCGACCAGCACGGCACCGAGCCGGCCCCCGAGGGCACGGGCGCGAGGGGCGTCGGCGGCGTCAACGTCCTCACGGCGAAGTACCTCAACCGCCTCTCGGACCTGCTCTTCATCCTCGCCCGGATCGCCAACAAGCCGATCGGCGGAGACGTGCTGTGGCAGCCCGGTGGCGGCCGCGTCGAGAAGCCCGAGCGCACGAAGAAGCACTGACCCGCCACACGGCATACGGCATACGGCCTCGGCGCCTTGGTCGCGCGGGAGATCGCGCATCTGCGGTCGCCTGGGCGCGGCAAACGCGCGATCTCGCGCCCGACCACGGTGTCGTCCACAGCCCCGGAAGCCTGTCGCGCACCGTCCACACCCTGACGGCCGAGGCGGGACCGACGCCCCGCCGGAGCGCACGATGCTCGGGTGGACCCCAGACTCCCCGCCCCGCTGCACGAGCTTGCCGTGCACCAGTTCGGCGTCCTGACTCGCCGGCAGCTTCTCGAGGGCGGCCTGACGCCGGCCCAGCTGCGCACGAGGCTCGGGCGAGAATGGCGGCTCGTCCTGCGAGGCGTCGTCCTGCTGTCCGACGGAGTGCCCTCCGAGCAGCAGCGGTTGATGGCCGCCCTGCTCTTCGCCGGTCCGAGAAGCTGGCTCGCAGGCTCGTCGGCCGCAGCGGTTCACGGGATCGCAGGACTTCCGGTGTCCAACCCGATCCAGGTCCTGGTCCCGGCTCCCCTGCGCTCCCGGGCTCATGGGTGGGTCCTCGTCCGCAACACGACGCTGCTCGACGAGCCCATCTACCGGCGCGGCCCGCTCCGCCTGTCGTGTCCCGCCCGGGCGGCCGTCGACGCCGCGGCGGCCGCACCGTCGGACGAGCAGGCACGAGCCGTGCTCGTCGCCGCGGCCCAGTCGCGCAAGGCACGGCTGAGCGACCTCGCGCACTGGACGCTCGTCCGCGGGCAGGCGGGCTCACGACGACTGCACGAGGGTCTGGCGGTCGCGGCCTCCGGGGCTTGGTCCGTCCCCGAGGCCGACCTGCTGCGCCTCCTCTCCTCGTCCACGGTCCTGCCCGCGGTGTGGGCCAACCCCGAGGTCCGCGCCTCGTCGGGGCGCCGCCTGACGACACCCGACGTCTGGATCGACGACGTCGCCCTCGCGGTCATGGTGCACAGCCGCCAGTGGCACGCCGATGGCCTGGCCTGGGAGTCGACGGTCGAGCAGGACACCGATCTGCAGACCGCACGGGTCGTCGTCGTCGGGGTGACGCCGCACTCGATCCGCTCGCGACCCCGCTGGGTGCGGGAACGGGTCGAGACTGCCTACCTCGAGGCCCGGGCGACGGGTGTGCGCGCGGACGTCGTGGCCACCCCACGCGACCCCTGGCTGGGAGTTCGACCTGTCACGCGACGGTCGTCCTAGGAAGACCGTGCGCCGTGAACTGCGCGAGATCGCGCAGAACAGGTCGCCTGGGCGCAGCGGGTGCGCGATCTCGTGCGCGACGAGCGACCAGCGGGCGAGGCGGGTGGGCCGGAGCGGGGCTGCGTCAGGCGACGTTGACGTTGTAGCCCGGGGGCGCGGCTTCCTGCCACGAGCGCAGCGCGGTGTAGGCCGGCCCCTGGAGGGCCAGCTCGAAGTCGCTGTCGCCGTCGCTGCACGGCACCCGGCTCGCGTCGGGCAGCAGCGGGATCGAGTCGCTGCCACTCAGCGGCTCCGGAGCGTCGAGCAGCAGGCGCTGACGCAGCCAGCGGTGCTTGGGGCGCACGGAGACGCCCCCGAGGGCATACCACTCGAGGGCGTTGTCACCGAACCGGATGAGACCCAGGCGCCAGCGGTCGGACTCCGTGCGGCGCATGCCGCAGAGGGTCAGGGGCAGGCCCTTGGCGATGTAACGCCGGCGCAGGAAGGTCGTCGCGAGGACGGCCACCGCGACCACCAGGAGCGTGCCGATCACGATCTCGGTCGAGACGAGAACGGACGGCACGCGCGACCTCAGCTCGTCTGCAGCGACGAGGCGTCGACGTGCTCGGCGACGATGGTGACGACGTCCGAGTCGACCGAGAGGAACCCGCCGTCGACCGTCACCGTGCGCCGCTCGCCCTCGAGGGACTCGATGGAGACCTCGCCCTCGACGAGGACACCGAGCAACGGGGTGTGGCCGGGCAGGATGCCCAGCTCGCCCGAGATGGACCGGGCGCGTACGAACTTGGCCTCGCCCTCCCAGACCTTCCGGTCGGCGGCAACCATCTCAACCTTGAGCGAACTCACGTTTCCTCCGGATCGTGGGGGTGTGCTCTGCAGTTTAGTGCCTCTGCGAGGATGCTCCGTACGCGAGGTGGCGCAGGCCGCTCGCGCCGATTCCCCATCCTCCACAGGAGTCCTATCCATGAGCACAACCGTGTCCGACGCCCTTCTCGAGCCGACCCGCCGCCCGGTGGCGGTGGAGACCCTGACCGACGTCATCGACGCCGAGGTCGCCGACAAGTCCGGACTGGGCGGAGCCGCCGTCAAGGCCGGCTACGCCGCCGCGAAGAAGCTCGGTGGCAACTTCGTCACGAGCGCCACCGACCGGCTGCTCCCCCAGTTCGCGAGCGCCCTCGACCCGTTCTGGGCCACCAAGGGTGACGCGCCGTTCGGGGCCCACCTCGCGGCCCAGCCCGACGCCGCGGCCGACGCCCTGCTCGCGGTGACCGACGCGAAGGCCGCCAACACCTCGCACGGCTCGGCCGCCAAGGTCTACGGCTCGCTGCGCGGCAAGGCCAAGGGCCATGTCGTCGCCGCCCTCCCCCGGCTCGGCGCAGCCGTGGAGCGTCTCGTCCCCTGACGCGTCCCTGACCGCAGGACGGTGCACGCCACCGACCACGTATGCCGCCGGGCCGGCTCCCCTCGAGGAGCCGGCCCGGCGTGGTGGCGGGGGTCCGGGTCGCACCCGGACCGGTCAGGACTCGTCGTGCGTGCGGTCCGTCGCGACGGGCGGCAGCTCGGGACTGAACTCCTCACCGAGGTCGGCGATCGCCTGCCGGGCGAACACCTGCTGCTCGGTGACGACCCGCTCGGACCGGCCACGGCCGATGAAGGTGACGGCCCAGTGCAGCAGCGTGGTGATCCGGTGCTTGAAGCCGATGATGTAGACGAGGTGCACGGCGAGCCAGAGGATCCAGGCGAAGAACCCGCTGAACTGCGCCTTGCCGACCGACGCGACGGCGGAGAAGCGCGAGATCGTGGCCATCGAGCCCTTGTCGAAGTACTCGAACGGCCCCTTGGGCTCCTTGCCGTCGAGGCGTCGCTCGATCTGCTCCGCGGCGTAGCGGCCGCCCTGGATGGCGACCTGGGCGACACCCGGCAGCCCGTCGAGCGCCATCATGTCGCCGACGACGAAGACCTCGGGGTGGCCCGGGAGCGTCAGGTCGTCGCGGACCTCGACGCGGCCGGCCCGGTCGAGCTGAGCGCCCGACTGGTCGGCGAGCTGGCGACCGAGCGGCGACGCGCTGACGCCCGCGGCCCACACCTTGCACACCGACTCGATGCGCTCGCGGCTGCCGTCGCCGTGCTCCACCTCGATGCCCGTCGCGTCGACGTCGACGACCTTGGCACCGAGGCGGACCTCGACGCCCATCTCGGTCAGGCGCTTGACGGCTCGGTCGCCGAGCTTCTCGCCGAACGAGCCCAGCACGGCGGGAGCCGCGTCGAGCAGGACGACCCTGGCCTTCGTCGGGTCGATCCGGCGGAAGTCGCGCTTGAGGGTGCGTCGCGCGAGCTCGGAGATCTGGCCCGCCATCTCGACACCGGTCGGGCCTGCGCCGACGACGACGAACGTCATGAGGCGGTCGACCTCTGCCTGCGTCGTGGCGAGCTCGGCGAGCTCGAACGAGCCGAAGATGCGACCGCGCAGCTCGAGGGCGTCGTCGATCGACTTCATGCCGGGGGCGTGCCGGGCGAACTGGTCGTTGCCGAACCACGACTGACCGGCGCCCGCGGCGACGATGAGCGAGTCGTAGGGCGTGACCGTCTCGCGGCCGACCGCCGTGTGGGTCACGGTGCGCGCCTCGAGGTCGATCGTCTCGACCTCACCGAGCAGCACCTTGGCGTTGTCCTGGCGGTGCAGCACCTCGCGCGTCGACGGGGCGATCTCGCCCTCGGAGAGGATGCCGGTGGCCACCTGGTAGAGCAACGGCTGGAAGAGGTGGTGCGTCGTGCGGGCGATGAGGGTCACGTCGACGTCGGCGCGCTTCAGCTTCTGCGTGCTGAACAGTCCGCCGAAACCCGATCCGATGACCACGACCCGGTGGCGCGGGGCCTGCTGGGTGGGCGTGCTCACGATTCTCCTTGTCCTTGAGCTGTGTCCTGGTGCGAGGTGCTGGGCGCGTCGGCGCTGACGGTTTCATCTCTGTCAACACCGTCGGTCGTACCCGCATGCCCCGCGGGGGACGCGGAGGGCGTCCACGGGCTGCGGTTCTCGTCACACTCGGCGCAGGTGGTCGTGGCGGACGCGGCGGACGGTGGCGCCCAACCCGCAGCACGGCGAGGAGGCACAGCAGCGCCGGGGTCGTGGTGTACGACACGACCTGCTGGTTGCATGCACCCGGCAGGGCCTCGACGTTCATCTCGTCCTGGAACGGGACGTCACCCTGGGCGAGGCGGAGCGCCAGCTCCACGGCGTGCGAGCTGTCGCTGAGGTCCAGCCCGTGGCGGGCGCGGACGATCGCGGCGGCCACGACGGCCACCGCCAAGCTCGGCACCCACAGACGACGAACGGGGAGGGCCCAGAGGGCACCTCCCCGTCGTCGGGTGAATCGATCCATCCAGGTCAGAGGTTCTTCTGGATCTCCGCCCACTGACGCTCGACGTCGTCGAGGCCACCACACATGAAGAAGGCCTGCTCGGCGACGTGGTCGTACTCGCCGTCGGCGATCTTCGTGAAGCCCTCGATCGAGTCGGCCAGCGACACCGTCGAACCCTCGATGCCGGTGAACTGCTTGGCGACGTAGGTGTTCTGCGACAGGAAGCGCTGGATGCGACGGGCGCGGTTGACGAGGATCTTGTCCTCTTCGGAGAGCTCGTCGATACCGAGGATCGCGATGATGTCCTGCAGCTCCTTGTTGCGCTGGAGGATCGAGCGGATGCGCACGGCCGTGTTGTAGTGGTCGGCGGTCACGTAGCGCGGGTCGAGGATTCGCGAGGTCGAGGACAGCGGGTCGACGGCGGGGTAGATACCCATCGACGCGATGTCACGCGAGAGCTCGGTCGTCGCGTCGAGGTGCGCGAACGTCGTGGCCGGGGCCGGGTCGGTGTAGTCGTCGGCCGGCACGTAGATCGCCTGCATCGAGGTGATCGAGTGACCACGCGTCGAGGTGATGCGCTCCTGGAGGGTGCCCATCTCGTCGGCCAGGGTGGGCTGGTAACCCACGGCGGACGGCATACGGCCGAGGAGGGTCGAGACCTCCGAGCCGGCCTGCGTGAAGCGGAAGATGTTGTCGATGAAGAGCAGCACGTCCTGCTTCTGGACGTCGCGGAAGTACTCCGCCATCGTCAGCGCCGACAGCGCGACGCGAAGACGCGTGCCCGGCGGCTCGTCCATCTGGCCGAAGACGAGGGCCGTCTGGCCGAGAACGCCGGCCTCCTCCATCTCGACCATGAGGTCGTTGCCCTCACGGGTGCGCTCACCGACACCGGCGAACACCGACACGCCACCGTGGTCACGGGCGACACGCGCGATCATCTCCTGGATGAGCACGGTCTTGCCGACGCCGGCACCACCGAAGAGGCCGATCTTGCCACCCTGGACGTACGGGGTCATCAGGTCGATGACCTTGATGCCCGTCTCGAACATCGTGGTCTTGGACTCGAGCTGGTCGAAGGCGGGGGCCTTGCGGTGGATGCCCCAGCGCTCCTTGACCTCGAGCCGCTCACCCTCGGCGAGGTTCATGCACTCGCCGGTCGTGTTGAACACGTGGCCGAGCGTCACGTCACCGACGGGGACGGTGATGGGGCCGCCGGTGTCCTGCACGGACGAGCCGCGGACGAGACCGTCGGTCGGCTGGAGCGAGATGGCACGGACCATGTTGTCGCCGATGTGCTGGGCGACCTCGAGGTTGAGGTTCTTCGTCTCGCCCGCGAGGGTCACCTCGGTCGTGAGCAGGTTGTACTGCTCGGGCATGGCGTCGACGGGGAACTCCACGTCGACGACCGGGCCGATGATGCGGGAGATGCGTCCGACGCCGCCCGCGGGCGGGGCCGTCCACGTGGTGTCGCTGACAGCTGCAGTCATGGTGGTCTGCTTCCTTACCTGTGGGCGTTACTTCTCGGCGAGGGCGTTGGCGCCGCCCACGATTTCGCTGATCTCTTGGGTGATGCCGGCCTGACGGGCCTGGTTGGCGAGGCGCTGGTAGGTCTTGATCAGCTCCGTCGCGTTGTCGGTGGCCGACTTCATCGCGCGCTGGCGGGCGGCGAGCTCGGAGGCCGCCGAGCTGAGCAGCGCGGTGAAGATGCGGTTGCGGACGTACTTCGGCAGCAGCAGGTCGAGGACCTCGGACGCGCTCGGCTCGAAGGAGTACTCCGGGGGGATCTGCCCCTCTTCGTAGCGGTTGACGCTGAGGTCGAGGCTCTCGTCCTCGCTGGCGTCGTCGGCCTCCACGACCTCGAGGGGCAGCAGGCGCAGCACGAACGGGTCCTGGCGCACCATCGAGCGGAAGCGGGTGAACACGACGTGGATCTCGTCGTGGCCCCCCTCCTCGGTGGGCTTGAGGAAGTCGGCCGTGATGCGGTCGGCGATCTCCTTGGCGTTCTCGAACGTCGGGGCGTCGGAGAAGCCGGTCCACTCGGCGGCGTAGTCGCGCTTGCGGAACTTGTAGTAGCTCACGGCCTTGCGACCGACGAGGTAGGGCACGACCTCCTTGCCCTCGGCGGTCAGCTTGGAGATGAGCTCCGCGCTCTCCTTGATCGCCGCGACGGAGTAGGCACCGGCAAGTCCGCGGTCCGCCGTGATGATGACGACGCCGGCCCGCTTCGCGGTCTCCTTCGCCGTCGTCAACGGGTGGTCCTCGTTCGTGTTGGTCGCCACCGCGGACACGGCACGCGTCAGCGCGGTCGTGTACGGCATCGCCTCGGTGGCCCGCTGGCGGGCCTTGACGACGCGTGCGGCCGCGATCAGCTCCATCGCGTTGGTGATCTTCTTGATGGAGTTGACGGACTTGATGCGCTGGCGGTAGATCCGCATCTGCGCTCCCATGTGCTCCGCCTCTCTTGGTCTCTAAAGTCTGTGGTTGCCTGCAGGGTGGGCTCACGCCCGCTTCCGTATGCCGCCCGGCTGGCCGGGCGGCATACGGAAGGTGGTCACTTCTGCTTGACGATCTTCGCCTGGGTGATCTGGTCGTCGGCGATCTCGTCGAACTCCTCGTTGCCGGCCTCGAGGCCGTCCTTGCCAGTGCCCCGGAAGGTGAACTTGACCTCGTCGACGACCTTGGCCAGCGCCGTCTCGGTGTCCTCGTCGAGCTTGAGGGTCTCGCGGATCGTCTGGAGGATCTTGCCGTCCCGACGCAGCGTCTCGAGCAGCTCGGACTCGAAGGTCCGCACGTCCTCGACGGCGACGTCGTCGAGGCGACCGGTCGTGCCGGCCCAGATCGAGACGACCTGCTCCTCGACGGGGTACGGCGAGCTCTGCGGCTGCTTGAGCAGCTCGACGAGGCGCGCACCACGGGCGAGCTGGGCTCGCGAGGCGGGGTCGAGGTCGGAGGCGAACATGGCGAACGCCTCCATGGCGCGGAACTGCGCGAGGTCGAGCTTGAGTCGACCGGCGACGGACTTCATCGCCTTGATCTGCGCGGCACCACCGACTCGGGAGACCGAGACACCCACGTCGATGGCCGGACGCACGTTGGCGTTGAACAGGTCGGCCTGCAGGTAGATCTGGCCGTCCGTGATCGAGATGACGTTGGTCGGGATGTACGCCGAGACGTCGCCAGCCTTGGTCTCGATGATGGGCAGACCCGTCATCGAGCCGTGGCCGAGGTCGTCGGAGAGCTTGGCGCAACGCTCGAGGAGCCGCGAGTGCAGGTAGAAGACGTCACCCGGGTAGGCCTCGCGGCCCGGCGGACGGCGCAGCAGCAGCGACACGGCGCGGTAGGCCTCGGCCTGCTTGCTCAGGTCGTCGAAGACGATGAGGACGTGCTTGCCCTGGTACATCCAGTGCTGGCCGATGGCCGAACCGGTGTAGGGCGCGAGGTACTTGAAGCCCGCCGAGTCGGACGCGGGGGCCGCGACGATCGTGGTGTACTCCAGCGCGCCGGCCTCTTCGAGCGTGCCGCGGACCGACGCGATGGTCGAGCCCTTCTGGCCGATGGCGACGTAGATGCAGCGGACCTGGGCGTCCGGGTCGCCGGACTCCCAGTTGCGCTTCTGGTTGATGATCGTGTCGATCGCGACCGTCGTCTTGCCGGTCTGGCGGTCGCCGATGATGAGCTGGCGCTGGCCACGGCCGATCGGCGTCATCGCGTCGATCGACTTGATGCCGGTCTGGAGCGGCTCGTGGACCGACTTGCGCTGGACGACGTTGGGCGCCTGGAGCTCGAGGGCACGACGCTCCTCGGACTTGATGTCGCCGAGACCGTCGATCGGGTTGCCGAGCGGGTCGACGACGCGGCCGAGGAAGTCGTCACCGACCGGGACCGAGAGGACCTCGCCCGTGCGCTTGACGGTCTGGCCCTCCTCGATGCCCGCGAAGTCACCGAGGACGACGACGCCGATCTCGTGGACGTCGAGGTTCAGCGCGAGGCCGAGCGTGCCGTCCTCGAACTGGAGCAGCTCGTTGGTCATGGCCGAGGGCAGACCCTCGACGTGAGCGATGCCGTCACCGGCGTCAGTGACGCGGCCGACCTCTTCGCGGGAGGCCGCGCCGGGCTCGTAGGACTGGACGAACGAGTCCAGAGCGTCCCGGATCTCCTCCGGACGGATCGAAAGCTCCGTCATGTCAGATCTTCTCCTCGGTTTCGACCCGCAGGACGGGCCGGTGGTTGATCACAGCTGGTGGTGGGTGCCTCAGGCACCCATGGCCCGGCGGGCCGCGTCGAGCTTGCGGATGACGGTTCCGTCGATGAGCTCGTCACCGATCTCGACCTTGACCCCGCCCATGACCCGGGGGTCCACGACGGTGTTGACGTGGACCGTGCCGCCGTAGATGGCAGCCAGGCCCGCGGCGAGGCGGGCACGGTCGTCGTCGGTGAGCGGGACGGCCGAGGTGACGATGGCCGTCTGCTGCTCGCGGCGGCTCGAGGCCGTCTCGAGGTACTTCTCGAGGACCCGGTCGAAGCGCAGGCCGCGCGGGGCGACCACGGCCTGACGGGCCAGCACGAGGGTCTCCGGTGCGACCTTCTCGCGCAGGAGCGAGGACACGAGGTCGGCTCGCTTGTCGGCGGGCGCCTGCGAGTCGGCCAGCGCCGAGCGCAGCGGGGCGTCGGCCGCCACGATGCGCTCGAAGCGGAACAGCTCGTCCTCGACGCGGTCGGCACGGCCCTGGACCTCCGCCTCGGCGATGACGGCCTCGACGGCATACGACTCGACCGTGTCGGTCAGGTCACGCTCGGAGCTCCAGCGCTGGCCAAAGGCACCCTTGAGCACGACCAGCGTCTCGGCGCTGACCTTGCCCGCGAAGAGCCGCTCGGCGAGCTGGGCCTTGTCGACGCCTTCGCGGGACGGGTCGGCCACGGCGCGACGCAGGGTCGCGCTGCTGTCGATGATCCCGACGGCCGCGAAGAGCTCCTCGGCCAACCGCGAACGGTCGGCACCGGCAGCGAGGACGCCGGTGAGAGCCTCGCGGCTCGCCGCCGCTGCTGCGCGTGAGGGTCCCTGCATCAGGCGTCTCCGCCCGGGCTGCCGGCGGCGCCGCCGACCTTCTCGCGCACGACGTCGCCCGACTCGAGCTCGGCGAGGAACCGCTCGACGATGCCCTTCTGACGGGTCTCCTCGTGGAGGGACTCCCCGACGATGCGGCTCGCGAGGTCGGTCGAGATGCGGCCGACGTCGCCGCGGAGCGAGACGACCGCCTGCTGGCGCTCGGCCTCGATCTGCTTGTGCGCCGTCTCGGTGATCCGAGAGGCCTCGGACGCCGCGTGCTCGCGCATCTCCGCGATGATCTGCGCGCCCTGGGCCTTCGCGTCCTCACGGATGCGGGCGGCCTCGGAGCGGGCCTCGACGAGCTGCGCCTGGTACTGCTCGAGCGCGGCCTGGGCCTGGGCCTGGGCCTCCTCGGCCTTGTTCATCCCGCCCTCGATCGCAGCAGTGCGCTCGGCGTAGATCTGCTCGAGGCGCGGCACGACCTTCTGCTTCACGACGACGTAGAGGATCGCGAAGCACGCCAGGCCGAAGAAGAACTCGAGCGGGTGCGGGATGATCGGTGCCGCGGTGGCCCAGAAGCCGCCCTCGCCGCCCTCGGCGGTCACGGTCACTGCTTGCATGAGGTTCTCCTAGAGAGAAAGACGATCGGTGCTTCGGGCTGCCCCGGAAAGGGGCGTCAGCCCTTGAAGACGAAGGCGAGCGCGATACCGAAGATGGCGAGCGCCTCGGTGATGGCCATGCCGAGGAAGGCGATCGGCTGCAGCATGCCGCGGGCCTCGGGCTGACGGGCGACGCCGTTGATGTAGGCGGCGAAGATCAGACCGACACCGATACCGGGGCCGATGGCGGAGAGGCCGTAACCGAGGATGGCGATGTTGCCAGTCATGTTTATTCCATTCCTTCTTGTCTTGTCCGGCTGGCGGTTACCAGACGGGCGGGGGCGAAGCTGGTGTGTGGTGCTCGTGCGGTGGTGCAGTTCGTAGGGCGCCGGAGGCGCGGGAGGCGTCGGCCTCAGTGCTCGTCGGCGACCGCGCCGCCGATGTAGAGGGCGGCCAGCAGGGTGAAGACGTAGGCCTGGAGGAACTGGACCAGGATCTCGAACAGCGTCATGACGAAGGCGAAGATCCACGTGACGCCGCCGGCGATGACGAGGATGCCGCCGTTGGTGAGCATGTACCAGCCACCGGTGATGAACAGGACGATGAGGATGTGGCCGGCGAACATGTTGCCGAAGAGTCGCAGGGCGAGGGTGACCGGGCGCGTGAAGAGGTCGGTGATCAGCTCGAGGAAGAAGATCGCGGGGATCATCGCCTTGGGCAGGCCGGCGGGCACGAGCGACTTCCAGTAGCCGATGAAGCCGTGCTTGCGCATGCCGACGACGTGGAAGACGACCCAGACGATGAGCGACAGCGCGATCGGGAAGCCGATACGGCTCATCGTCGGGTAGCTCATCGGCGGGATGACGCCGAACAGGTTGTTGACGAGGATCGTCGTGAAGAGCGCGAAGAGCAGCGGGACGAACCGCATGAACTCCTTGCTGCCGATGAGGTCCTTGGCGATGCCGTTGCGCACGAGGCCGTAGACGGCCTCCGTGCCCATCTGGCCGCGGCCGGGCACGAGAGCCTTCTTCTTCGTCGTGGCGAGCAGGAACCACGCGACAAGGCCGGTGGCCAGGACCATGAGCAGGATCGGGCGGGTGATCGCGAACGGCCCGTCGGTCCCGAAGAGGGGCTGCCAGAACTCCTCGACGCCGGGGGCGGTGTAGTCCGTCGGGGCGGCGGCCACGATGCTCACGGGTTACTCCTTTGTAGGTTCTGGGCACTTCGGCTGACGACCTGCGTCAGGGGTGGAGAGTCGGTGCTCGGGAGTGGGCTCCCGGTGGGGCTCCACGTCGGCGGGCCGGCGGGCGACGCGCTGACGTGCGGCACGGAGGCCGTCGGGCTCAATGGGTACCGTATCGGAACCAGATCAGGTAGAGCGACAGGGCCATTCCACCCACGATCCCGACCCCGACGAGCCAGGTCGTGCCCAGCCAGTGGTCGGCCAGGGCACCGAGACCGCCGTAGATGAGCGGACCGGTGAGCATGTAGGCGACGGCACGCCAGGCGGAGTCCTGCTCGCGGGTGTTGAACCGCCGCAGCTCCTCGGCCTTGTCCTCCGCAGAGGGCTCGCTGGGCTCGCTGGGCACCGTGGGCTCGCTCGGGTCGCTGGGCTCCGGCGTCGGTGGTGTGGTCATGTCGACCTCCCGTGTCACGGCTCATCACGCGGCTCCCGGTGGGGCGCCGCCTCGGGCGTCGCGTCAGGCTTCGAGTCGGGCGTCGCGTCGAGCGAGGCCGCGCCGTCGGGGTCGTACGCGAAGATCCGCAGGCGCTTGTAGGCGCGCATCTCGAAGAAGAGCCAGACGACGGCGCACACCGTGATCGACAGGCCGATCGCGAAGCCCGAGGCCCACGTGACGTCGCGCAGCGCGAACATGACGACGCCGAGCACCAGCACCTTGAAGGTGTAGGTGACCATGACGATCATCATCGTCGTCGTGGGCGGCAGGTCGGCCGTGCGCTTCATGACGAGGAGCGTCAGGCTGAAGAAGAAGAGGACGATGGCGGCGCCGAGCGCGGCCGACCATGCGGCCTTGGGGCTCGAGAAGAGCCCGACGACGACGCAGACGAGGCCGGCCACGGCCGTCGGCAGCAGGGAGCCCCGGAGGAGCTGCGCGAAGGCATCTGACTGTGATGCGTCGCGTGCCGGTGTGGCGCTCAAGAAAACCTGCCTGGGTGCGTCGTGAGGCGTAGTGCGGGCGGGGTTCGGGCTGATCCGGATGATGCTCGGATCGCTTGTGTGGAAAGGACTTCCGGGCTCCTGTGGCGGTCTTCCCAGACTCCCCTCAGGTGCTTGTGAATGCTATCACAAGCGTTCGGACGGCCTCCACCGAGGAAGCCAGACGGTGAGCACGACACCCATCGCGGCGGCCGCCCCCACGACCGCGAGCGGACGGAGGCCGTCCCAGATGACGAAGGACACCGAACCCAGCGCCACGATGGCGGCCCACAGGTAGAGGATGAGCACGGCACGGCGGTGGCCGTGACCGATGCGTAGCATGCGGTGGTGCAGGTGCATCGCGTCGGGGTGCCACGGTCGCTGGCCGGCACGGGTGCGCCGGACCACGGCGAGCAGCATGTCGAGCAGCGGCAGCAGCAGGACCGCGAGCGGGACGAGGATCGGCAGGAACGCGGCCGACACGTCGTTGGCGCTGACCTCGCCCGGGTCGACGTTGCCGGTCAGGGTGATCGTCGCCGCCGACAGGAGCAGCCCCAGCGTCAGCGCTCCCGAGTCGCCCATGAAGAGTCGGGCCGGGTGGAAGTTGTGCGGCAGGAAGCCGGCACAGCAGCCCACGAGGGCGGCCGAGATGAAGGTCGCGGTCGAGAACACGTTGGCCGGCACGAACGAGCGCGACACGATGTAGCTGTAGACGAAGAAGGCGAACGCCGCGATGCAGACGACCCCCGCGGCGAGCCCGTCGAGCCCGTCGATGAAGTTGACGGCGTTCGTCGACGCGATGACGACCAGCACCGTGAAGAGCACGAGGACGGGGGTCGGCAGGATGGTCGTGCCGAAGATCGGCAGTGACAGCAGCTGCACCCCGGTGTAGGCCATCAGGCCCGCGGCGAGCATCTGTCCCGCCAGCTTGGTCAGCCAGTCGAGCTCACGGATGTCGTCGAACGCCCCGAGCAGGCACACGATGCCGGCTGCGGCGACGACGCCGAAGATCTGTTTCGTCGAGAAGAGCGTCCCGAGGTAGGGCAGCGCCCTCGCCACGAGCGCCGCCGCCACGAAGCCGATGTAGATGCCGACTCCCCCGAGCCGCGGGATCGGGGTCTTGTGGACGTCGCGCTCGCGGACGGCCGTGAACGCCCCGGTCGCGACGGCGACGCTGCGGACGAAGGGTGTGGCGAGGTACGTGACCGCAGCGGCCACGATGAGGACGAGGACGTACTCGTGCACCTACCGACCTTCGCTCGGGCGCCGACGCTGGCGGGGGGACTGACTCAGCGAGGGTATGCCGGGAAGCGCGTCACGAGGTCGGTGACCTCCGCACGCACGTCCTTGCTCACCGCGTGGTCGGGGTCGGCGTCACCCTCGGTGACGGCGCGGTGGATGAGCGAGGCGATCTGCTTCATCTCCTCCAGGCCCATGCCCTGGGTCGTGACCGACGGCGTGCCGACGCGGATGCCCGAGGCGATGTTGGGCTTCTGCGGGTCGAAGGGGATGGCGTTCTTGTTGAGCACGATGCCGGCCGCATCGGCCCGCTCCTCGGCCTCCTTGCCGGTGACGCCGACGCCCTGGAGGTCGAGCAGCGCCAGGTGGGTGTCGGTGCCGCCCGTCGTCGGGCGGATGCCGAGCGACAGCAGGCTGGCCGCGAGTTGCTGGCTATTGGCGATGACGTCCTTGGCGTACTGGGCGTACTCGGGCGTCGCGGCCTCCTTGAAGTTGACCGCCTTGGCCGCGATGGTGTGCATCTGCGGGCCGCCCTGCATCATCGGGAAGATCGCCTTGTCCATGGCGGCGGCGTGCTCGGCCTTGCAGACGAGGGCGCCGGAGCGCGGGCCGCGCAGCACCTTGTGCGTCGTGAAGGTGACGACGTCGGCGTACGGCACGGGCGAGGGGATGGCCTTGCCCGCCACGAGGCCGATGAAGTGGGCGGCGTCGACCCAGAGGATCGCGCCGACCTCGTCGGCGATGGCGCGGAAACGCTCGAAGTCGATGAGGCGCGGGATGGCCGAGCCGCCGGCGCAGATGACCTTGGGACGGTGCTCACGGGCGAGGGCCTCGACCTGGTCGTAGTCGATGTCCTCGCTCTGCTGGTCGACGCCGTAGTGCACGGCGTTGAACCACTTGCCGGAGAAGGAGACCGTGGTGCCGTGCGTCAGGTGGCCGCCCATCGGCAGCGCCATCGCCAGGATCGTGTCGCCCGGAGCCATGAAGGCGCCGTAGACGGCCTGGTTGGCGCTCGCGCCGGAGTGCGCCTGGACGTTGGCGTGGTCGGCGCCGAAGAGGGCCTTGGCGCGCTCGATCGCGATCGTCTCGGCCTTGTCGACCTCGGAGCAGCCGCCGTAGTAGCGGCGACCGGGGTAGCCCTCGGCGTACTTGTTCGACAACGTCGACCCGAGGGCCGTCAGGACCGCGGGCGAGCTGATGTTCTCGCTCGCGATGAGCTGCAGTCCCCCGCGGATGCGGTCGAGCTCCGACAGGAGCACCCCCGCGATGTCGGGGTCGAAGGACTGCAGGGCACCGAAGTCGGAGCCGTAGAACGTGTCGTCAGCCATGGGAGTTCTCCGGGGGGTCGGGAGTGGGGCGCGAGCGCGAGCCAACTCTATTGCGTCGTGCTGGCACCGTCGGACGGCCGCTCGGTCGTGGACACGTCGTGCCACTCGCCGAGCGTCTCGGCAGCCTCGGCCGGCGCCTCGCCCCCCGGCTCGACGTCGGCTTCCGCGTCCGGCTCGGTCGCGGGGTCCGCCGCGGGAGTCGCGTCGGCCTCGGCCGCCGGCTCGGCGTCGGGCTCGGGGGCCTCGAGGACGGGCTCGGGCACGAGGGCCTCGTCGAGCTCGTCCTGGCTCACGGCGCCGAGGCGCAGGGTCACGGGGGTCTCGCCGGTGCAGTCGACGATCGTCGAGGGCTGCCCCTCGCCGGCCGGGCCGCCGTCGAGGTAGACCCCGACGGACTCGCCGAGCATCCCGACCGCCTCGTCGACCGTGCGGGCCGCGGGGTCGCCGGTCGTGTTGGCGCTCGTGACCGCCATGGGACCGATGTCGCCGAGCAGCTCGAGGGTCATCTCGTGGGCGGGCACGCGCAGGGCCACGGTCCCGTTGGTCTCGCCCAGGTCCCAGTGCAGCGACGTCTGCGCCTTGAGCACGAGCGTCAGCGGTCCGGGCCAGAACTTCTCCATGAGCCGCTGGGCGTAGTCGGGCACCTGCGTCGCGAGGCCCTGGGCCGTGCGGGCGGTCGGGATGAGGACCGGCGGCGGCATGTCGCGGCCGCGGCCCTTGGCCGCGAGGACGGAGGCGACGGCGGTGGCGTCGAAGGCGTCGCAGCCGATGCCGTAGACCGTGTCGGTCGGCAGGACGACGATCTCGCCGCGTCGGACGGCCGAGGCCGCGGCCGGGATGCCCTCGGCACGCCCCTCGGGGTCGGTGCAGTCGTAGCGCTCGCTCACGGGCAGAGCCTACTGGGGCGCGGTCGAGCGCCCGGGCGCCGGGCCGACCCGTGGGTCAGACGCGGCGGCGCGCCACCGTCACCCGCGGGCGGGCGGACAGGTCGTCGTGGTCGGTGACGTCGGTCCACTGCCCCGTCGCCGCGAGGCGGCGGGGCAGGCTCTCGCCCTGTGAGTCGGCGTGCTCGACGAGGACGAGGCCGCCGGGACGAAGCAGCCGGGCGGCCGTCCGGGCCACCGCGAGCGGGATGGCCAGGCCGTCCTCGCTGCCGCCGTAGAGCGCGACGTCGGGATCGTGGTCGCGCACCTCGGGGTCGACGGGCACGGCGCCCACGGGGATGTAGGGCGGGTTGACGGTCACGACGTCGACGGCGCCCGCCCAGTCCTCGAAGCAGGGCAGCGTCGCGTCGCCCTGCTCGAGCCGGACGTCGAGACCCAGGCGGTCGCGGTTGGCCACCGACCAGGCGTACGCGTCGGGCGACAGCTCGAGGCCGCGCACGTCGGCGTCCGGTCGCTCCGCCCTGACGGACAGGGCGATGGCGCCGGAGCCCGAGCAGAGGTCGACGACCCTGACGGCCTCGGCGCCTGCTGCCGACAGCCGATCGACCTCGACGAGCGCGAGGTCGACGAGGACCTCGGTCTCGGGCCGCGGCACGAAGACCCCCGGGCCGACCGACAGGGTCAGGCGGCGGAAGTGGGCGCGGCCCGTCAGGTGCTGCAGCGGGACCCGCCGGGCCCGCTCCTCGACGAGGACGGCGTACGACCCCGGGAGCGTGCGACCGCCGAGCACCATGAGGCGGCGGACCTCCGAGGCGTCGACCTCGAGCACGTGGGCCGCGAGCTCGACCGCGTCGACGTCGGCGGAGGCCACCCCCGCGTCGCGGAGCCGCGCAGCAGCAGCCCGGACACCCTCGCGCAGGTCCGTCACGCGCGCGGCCCGTCGCCCTCGGCGAGCGCCGCCAGCTTGGCGGCCTCGTCGGCGTCGAGCGCCGACTGGACGACGGGGTCGAGGTCTCCGTCGAGCACCGAGTCGAGGTTGTAGGACTTGTAGCCGGTGCGGTGGTCGGAGATGCGGTTCTCGGGGAAGTTGTAGGTGCGGATGCGCTCCGACCGGTCGACGGTGCGCACCTGCGACCGACGGGCGGCGCTCGCCTCCGCGTCGGCCTCGTCCTTGGCCATCTGGTGCAGCCGCGCCCGGAGCACGCGCATCGCGGCCTCCTTGTTCTGCAGCTGCGACTTCTCGTTCTGGCACGACACGACGAGGCCCGAGGGCAGGTGGGTGATGCGCACGGCCGAGTCGGTCGTGTTGACGCTCTGCCCGCCGGGGCCGCTGCTGCGGTAGACGTCGATGCGCAGGTCGTTGGGGTCGATCGTCACCTCGACCTCCTCGGCCTCCGGCATGACGAGGACGCCGGCCGCCGAGGTGTGGATGCGCCCCTGGCTCTCGGTCACCGGCACGCGCTGGACACGGTGGACGCCGCCTTCGTACTTGAGGCGGGCCCACGGCCCTTCGCCCAGCCCGGGAGCGCTCTTGGCGCGCACCGAGACCCGGACGTCCTTGTAGCCACCCAGGTCGCTCTCGGTCGCGTCCTCGACGGCGGTGCGCCAGCCGCGCTGCTCGGCGTAGCGGAGGTACATCCGCAGCAGGTCGCCTGCGAAGAGGGCCGACTCGTCGCCACCCTCCCCCGCCTTGACCTCGAGGATGACGTCGCGGTCGTCGTCGGGGTCGCGGGGCACGAGCATCCGCCGCAGGTGCTCCTCCGCGGCCGCGAGGCGGGCCTCGAGCGAGGGCACCTCCTCGGCGAACGACGCGTCGTCGGCAGCGAGCTCACGTGCAGCCTCGAGGTCGTCGCCGGCCGCCGTCCACTCGCGGGCGGCGGCGACGGTCGGCGCCAGGGCGGCATACCGCTTGTTGAGGGTGCGCACGAGGTCCTGGTCACCGTGCACGGCCGGGTCGGCGAGCTGCAGCTCGAGCTCGGCGTACTCGTCGAGGATCGACTGGACGGAATCGAGCACGGCAGGCCCTTCGGCTCAGGGGACGGGTCGGGGTAAAGCGAACGCCGGCTCCCGACGACCGAAGTCGTGGGAGCCGGCGTGCGGGAGACCTACTTGGCGGCCTTCTTGCCGTAACGGGCCTCGAACCGGGCCACGCGGCCACCGGTGTCGAGGATCTTCTGCTTGCCCGTGTAGAACGGGTGGCACTGCGAGCAGACGTCGGCAGAGATCTTGCCGGACGTCTCGGTGCTGCGCGTGACGAACGTGCTGCCACAGGTGCAGGTCACCGTGGTCTCGACGTACTCGGGGTGAAGGTCCTTCTTCAACGTTGTCTCCTTGAGGTAGTCGGCCGGGTCGGTGTCATCGCTGCTCACGCTGGGGAGCTGCTCTCCCGTGAACCGGTCCAAAGGAAGAGTGTGCCAGATCGGCGCACCTCCTCCCAAACGCACGAGAGGGCCGCGGCATTCCCCCACCCGGACGCGGCGACGACGCGTCCCGGACATGCATCGATCGGGGGCGTTCGAGTGTCTTTCCTCCACGACGGGGCCGGCGGAGGACGAGGATGCGCGCATGGGTGTCAGGGGCAGGGTGGGTGGGCGCCGCGCGGCGGTCGCCGGAGCGGTCGCCGTGCTGCTCTCGACCGCGGCGTGCTCGGGCGCCGGCTGCTCGTTCGACGACTGTCCCGAGGTGTCCGCGACGGAGGCCGGGCCGGTCACCGGCGCCGACCCCTCGGGGGCCGTCCGCTGGACGACGAGTGTGCCGGACCTGCTGAGCGAGCCTCCGGTCGTCAGCAACGGCCACGTCGTCATCGTCGGCTGCCACGCCACCCACGTCGTCGACGTCACGTCCGGCTCCGTCTCGACGCCGACTGGCCTGGCCGACGTCATCGGCGTCGTCCAGGGGTATGCCGTGGGGGCCCCTGCCGAGGGTGACGCCGTCCTCGCCGCCGAGCGGCTCGACGGCGGCCCGGGCGGCTGGTCGTGGCAGGAGTCACCGGTGGACGGCGACGCCGACCGTGCCTACCGCGCGTCGGCCGTCGTGAGCTCCACCGCGGTCGTCGGCGTCCGCGGGCAGACGCTCGTCGCCTGGTCGCCGGACTCGGGCTCGTGGGACTCGGTCGAGGTGGCGCTGCCCGTGGGCACCCGGTCCGGCCAGCGCCTCGCGGCGGCCGACGACACCCACGTCGTCGTCCCGGGCTCGGACGGCTCGGTCCTCGGGGTCGACCTCGCTGCCCGCGCGGTGACGTGGCGCGTGCTGCCCACGCGACCCGACGCTCCGACGGACGTCAGCGTTCGCCTCGCGGGCCGGGACGTCGTCGCCGTCGAGGTCTGGTACCCGCGGACGACGGCCGCGGCCGTCACCGGCGAGCCCGTCTGGGTCACCGAGCGCTGGTCGCTCGACGCGCGCACCGGCGAGACCCGCTCTCCCCGGGTGACGAGCTCCGGGACGAGGCCGCGGCCGACGACGCCGACCGGGGACGTGCTCCGCGACCCGGCGACCGGATGGACCGTCACGCAGCAGCTGCGGGGCCGCCCCCGGGGCGGCTGCTTCTGAGGATCCTCGGGACTCCCGGCGCGGCTCCCGGAGTGCCCCGCCCCCTGATGTCAGCGCCGGGCCGGGACCTTCGCCGGCTGGGCGACGGGGAGCACCACCTGCATCGTCGTGCCCTCCCCCTCGACCGACGCGATGACGAGCTCGCCGCCGTGGCCCTCGACGATGGCACGCACGATCGCGAGCCCGAGACCCGTCCCGGGGATGGCTGCGGCCGTGGCGTTGCCGGCACGGAAGAAGCGCTCGGACAGGCGCGCGAGGTCGCTGGCCGGGATGCCGATGCCGGTGTCGTGCACGGAGATGATCGTGGAGTCACCGGAGCGCTCGGCCGACAGCAGCACCTGGCCACCTTCTGGGGTGAACTTCACGGCGTTGGAGCCGAGGTTGATCAGCGCCCGCTCGACCTGTCCACGGTCGACCCGGACGACGAGGTCGTCGGGCACGTCGGTGCAGAGCAGCTGCACTCCCCCGGCGGCGGCCACCGGCTCCATCGTCTCGGTGACCGTGCGCAGGAGGTCACGGACGGCGACCTCCTCGGACACGGCCTGCAGGCCGCTGATCTCGATCTTGTTGAGGACGAGAAGGTCCTCGATGAGCCCGCGCAGCCGCGTCGCGTTGCGTCCGATGATGTCGAGGGCGACGTGCTGGCCGTCGGAGACGTCGCCGAAGTCGCCGTCGACGAGCAGCTCGAGGTAGCCGCTGATCGAGGTCAGCGGGGTGCGCAGCTCGTGGCTGACGGTCGCCATGAAGTCGGTCTTCTGGCGGTCGAGCTCGGTGAGGCGTCGCACCTGCTCGTCCTGCATCTGTGACAGGCGCAGCGCGACGATCGACTGGGCGGCGATGGCCGCACACTGCTGCGCGGCCTGGATCTCGTGGCGGTGCCAGCGGCGCGGCGCGCTCACCATCATCACCGAGAGGATGCCCAGGCCCCGGCCGCCCGTCCCGACCGGGAGCATGAGCAGGGACCGGGCCCCGGTGGCCCGGTGGAAGGCGCGGGCACGCTCGTCGTCGTACGCCTGGTGGGCGAGGAGGTCACCGAGGTCGAAGAAGCCGACGTCGCGGCGGAGCTCGTCGTTGACGGCACCGACCTGCTGGGCGAGCGAGCGTGGGAGCGGCGGCAGGTCGGGCAGGTCGTCGGTGTGCCACTGGAGGCGGTCCTCGATCGTCTGGCCGTCCTCGCCGAGGGTGTAGAGCAGCACGCGGTCGGCGCCCAGGCCGGCGCCGAGCTTGGTCGTGACCCGCTGCAGTGCCTCGTGGACGTCGACGGCCGACCGGGCGCCCCGGCCGACGTCGAGGACGAGCTCCTGCATCTCGAGCACCGCGGCCTGCTGGTCGACGAGGCGGGCGTTGGCGCGGGTCAGGTCGTTGAAGTCGCGCGCGAGCATGCGGACCTCGAGCGCGCCCTCCTCCTGGTTGGCCATCGCGATGACGTCCTCCTCGGCCTGCCGGCGCACGACCTCACGCAGGCGAGCGAGCGGGAGGCCGACCGCGCGGTCCATCCCGAAGCCGGCCGCGATGAGCACGAGCACGACGACCGCCGCGACGGCGATGATGACGCCGGACGTGATGCCGGTCGCCTCGCGGGACTCGACGCGCGCGGCGTCGCGCTGGGAGCGGATGGCCTCCTCCAGCGAGCCGTTGGCCGACAGGAACGCGGCGTAGGCCGTCTCGACCCGGGTGCGCTGCCGCGCCTCGGGCGTGGTCGGTGCGGTGCCGGTGCTCCCCGGCTCGGGGGTGCCGGGCGTGCTGGAGGGGGGTCCCGTCGGGGCCTCGTCCGGAGGTCCGCTGGGGACGTTCTCGAGCGAGGCCTCGGCGGCGGTGAACCAGCCCTCCACGGCGGTGCGCTGCGCCGCGACGAGCGGTGCGAAGCTGGCCCGGTCGTCGGCTGCGAGCTCCTCGTGCTGCGTGCCCGCCTCGACGACGGCCAGCTCCTTCTCGACCCGGGGGCGCAACGAGAGCGGGTCGAGGGGGGCCGGGGCACCGACGACCTTCTCTCGCCAGGCCCCCTCCGCGCGGGTCATGTCGAGCAGCACGGCGCTGTTGGCCTCGCGGGCCGGCCCGAGCGCGAGCGTCAAGGCCCGCACCGAGGCTCCCTGCGAGTGGATCGTGGCCACCGAGATGATGGCTCCGATCGGCACGAGGATGACGAGGATGCCGATGAGCAGCCGGATCTGGCTGCCGACGGAGCGCCTCGAGACGACCGGCAGCCCGCCCGTCACGCGGGGTCCTCGTCGAAGCCCGTGCGGGTCATGACTCCCCAGACGTGCTTCTTCCCGCGCAGGCTCGACCACCACCCCTCGAGGCGCCACCACACGGTGGCCTGGCGGTAGCCGATGTTCTCGAGGACCGACGCCGCGATGGTCTGCCAGATGGCACGCCACCGGTCGTGCTTGTGGAAGGCCCACTCGTCGACGACCATCGCGGACAGGGTGACGAGCACGGCATACCCGTAGGCCAGCACGAGGAAGAGGATCGCGAAGGGCACGTTGACGATGCCGAGCGCCAGCGCGAGCGGCACGATGATGATCCCGAAGAGCTCGAGCAGCGGTGCGAACAGCTCGAAGAGCCAGTAGTAGGGCAGGGCGAGCCAGCCGATGCGGCCGTACTTCGGGCGGAACAGCATCGAGCGGTAGGCCCAGAGCGTCTCCCAGAGACCGCGGTGCCACCGGCGGCGCTGGTTGCGCAGCACCTTGGCGGTGACGGGGACCTCGGTCCAGGAGACCGGCTCGGGCACGAACTCGATGGAATAGTCGCGGCCCTCGTCGCGCAGCCGCTTGTGGATGCGCATGACGAGCTCGAAGTCCTCGCCGATGCTGTCCGGGTCGAGACCACCGACCTCGACGACGACGTCGCGCCGGAAGAGACCGAAGGCCCCGCTGATGAGGATGAGCCCGCCGAGGCGCGACCACCCGGTGCGGCCGAGGAGGAAGGCCCGGAGGTACTCGACGAGCTGGATGCGCGGGATCCACGTCTGCGGCATCTCGACGCGGACGATGCGGCCCGACACGACGCGGCTGCCGTTGACCGGGCGGATGGCGCCGCCGGTCGCGACCATGCGCGTCGGGTCGTCGGCGAAGGGACGGGTGACGTGGAGCAGGCCGTCGGGCTCGAGGATGGAGTCCCCGTCGATCATGGCGACGAGCGGCTCGCTCGCGGCGTTGATGGCGACGTTGATCGCCTCCGAGCGGCCGGAGTTCTCCTTGCGGACGACGACGAGGCGGGTGCGGCCGTCGCGCGGGACGAAGATGCCGAGCACCTTGGCCCGGATCGGGATCTCGTGCGGCAGCTCGCGCGGGACCTGGACGAGGTCGAAGGCCTCCTCGAGGCGGGCGAAGGTCTCGTCGCTGCTGCCGTCGTCGACGACGACGACCTCGTGCCGCGGGTAGCGCAGTGTGAGGAACGACTTGACCGCCATGACGATGCCGGCCTCCTCGTTGTAGGCCGGGACGAGCAACGACACCCCGGGGGCCAGGCCCGCTCCCTGCCAGGTGACCGCCGTCGACCGACGACGCTGCTGGGCTCGGAACTCGAGGTAGGCCAGCACGATGAGGACGAGCAGCGAGGTGTTGATGAGGATGAAGTAGATGATGATCGGCACCGCCGTGACGTCCATGCTCCACAGGACGAAGGACCGCAGCCCCTCGACGAAGCCGTCCCAGCTCATGCAGACGCCTTCTGCAGGCTGGCCAGCAGTCGCGCGGAGCGCACGGCGGGGTCGTTCTCGTGGCCCGCGAGGGCGTCGCGACCGTCGGGACCCATCGACAGCAGGGCCGTCGCCGCGAGCTCGGCCAGGCGCGGGTCCGAGTCGTCGAGCAGGACGGCGAGCGCGGGGATCGCCTCCGCCTCACCGAGGTCACCCAGGGCGATCACGCAGGCCCGGCGCAGGGCCAGTGGCTCGGAGGGCACCGTGTGCCGCACGAGGATGCCGACGTCCTCACTCCGGCCGAGGCGGCCGATGGCCGAGGCGCTCGTCTCGCGGACCGTCAGGTCAGGGTCGGCGTCGAGCAGTCCGCGCAGCTCCGGGAGCCCACGGGTGAAGCTGCGTTCGCCACTGAGGTGGGCGGCGACCATGCGGGTGCGGGCGTTGGGGTCGGCCATCCCGTCGCGCAGCACCTCCGAGATGCCGACACCCATCGACTGCAGGGCCTCGGCCGCCGTGGCCGCAGGCAGCCCGCGCTCGGGTGCGCCGATCGCCGCGAGCACCGGGCCGGCGGCCGCGGGGTCGCCGATGAGCCCGAGCGCGTAGGCGGCGCTGTTGCGCACCTCGACCGCCTCGTCGCCGAGGGCCTCGACGAGCAGCGGGACCGTGTGCCCGGCGCGGGCCAGGCCCAGCAGCTGGGCTGCCCGCGCGCGCTTGACGGTGGAGCGGCTCGACATCTGCGCGACCGCCGCGTCGACGGCGCCGTGGACCTCGAGGACGTGGACGAGCTGCTCGGCGGGGACACCGCGGATCTTCGTCAGCATCTCGACGATGTTGCGGTCGAGGACGGTGCGAGAGACGCCGGTCGCCCACGTCAGCTGCTCTGCGGCCGCGCCGTCGTCGTCCTCACCCGAGGCCACCGTGATGAGGGGCGGCCGGAGCGGCGAGAGCAGCATCTCGTCGCGCTGGGTGCGGCTGTGTCGTCGCGCGCGGACCGCGACGACGGCGAGGATGAGCAGCACGCACGCGCCGAGGATGACGACCGTGGCTCCGACGAGCAGCGCCGCCCCGATGATCACGACGCCCTCCCCCTCATCGGGCCCGGGCGAGCATGCCGTTGACGCGATGGAGCAGCTCACGCGGGCTGAACGGCTTGATGACGTAGTCGTCGGCGCCGACCGCGAAACCGGTGTCGACGTCGGAGTCGCGCGACTTGGCGCTGAGCAGCAGCACCGGGACCGTGGAGAACTCGCTCTCGCGGATCTTGCGGAGGACGTCGATGCCGGACAGGCCGGGCATCATGACGTCGAGCACCGCCAGCTGCGGCGGGTTGGCCGCGAACGCCTCCCAGGCGCTGATGCCGTCGGGGACGGCCTCGACGGCATACCCCGCCTGGGTCAGCTTGAACTCGACGAGGTCTCGGATGTCAGCGTCGTCATCGGCCACGAGGACACGGACGGGGCTGGCATCGGGGTCGCCGGCAGGCGCAGACATGGTTCTCCATGGTGGGTTCGGGGTGATGCGTCCATTTTAGGAACATTTGACCCGAATAGCCCATGAAACGCCGAAAGGGGACGGCGCCGATGTGGCACCGTCCCCGATCTGTCGTCGGTCAGGACTCGTCGTCGAGCTTGGAGCCGCTCGTCTGCTGGACCTGGGTGAGGAACTCGTAGTTCGTCCGGGTCTTCTTGAGGCGATCGATGAGCAGCTCGATGGCCTGCTGCGCGTCGAGGCCGCCGAGGACCCGGCGCAGCTTCCACATGATCTTCAGCTCCTCGCTCGCGAGGAGGATCTCCTCGCGGCGTGTGCCCGAGCTGTTGATGTCGACGGCCGGGAAGATCCGGCGGTTGGCCAGGTCGCGGCTCAGGCGCAGCTCCATGTTGCCGGTGCCCTTGAACTCCTCGAAGATCACCTCGTCCATCTTCGAGCCGGTCTCGACGAGGGCCGTCGCCAGGATGGTGAGCGAGCCGCCGTTCTCGATGTTGCGCGCGGCGCCGAAGAACTTCTTCGGCGGGTAGAGCGCAGCCGAGTCGACACCACCGGAGAGGATCCGGCCGCTCGCCGGAGCTGCGAGGTTGTAGGCGCGACCCAGCTTGGTGATCGAGTCGAGGAGCACGACGACGTCGTGCCCGAGCTCGACGAGGCGCTTGGCCCGTTCGATGGCGAGCTCGGCGACCGTCGTGTGGTCCTCGGCCGGCCGGTCGAAGGTCGAGGAGATGACCTCGCCCTTGACGGCGCGCTGCATGTCGGTGACCTCCTCGGGGCGCTCGTCGACGAGGACGACCATGAGGTGGCACTCCGGGTTGTTCGTCGTGATCGCGTTGGCAAGGGTCTGCATGATCATCGTCTTGCCGGCCTTGGCCGGGGCGACGATGAGGCCGCGCTGGCCCTTGCCGATCGGCGCGACGAGATCGATGATCCGCGTCGTCAGCACGTTGGGCTCGGTCTCGAGGCGCAGTCGCTGCTGCGGGTAGAGCGGGGTCAGCTTGCCGAAGTCGACGCGCTTGGCGGCCTCCTCCGGCGTCTGGCCGTTGACCGTGTCGAGGCGGACGAGCGCATTGAACTTCTGGCGTCCGACGTTGCCCGAGGGCTGCTCGCCGTCGCGCAGCGCCTTGACGGCACCGGTGACCGCGTCGCCCTTGCGCAAGCCGTTCTTCTTGACCATGCCGAGCGGTACGTAGACGTCGTTCGGACCGGCGAGGTAGCCGGACGTGCGGACGAAGGCGTAGTTGTCGAGGACGTCGAGGATGCCGCCGACAGGGACGAGCACGTCGTCGTCGCCGACCTGCAGGTCGGCGTCGTTCCAGTCCTGCCCACCCTCACGGCCGCGACCGCGCTTGCGGTCCCGGCTGCGCTGACGGTTGCGGCTGCGACGGCTGCCACCCTCGTCGTCGTACGGCGACTGCTGACCACGGCTCTGGTCGTTCACGTCGCCCTGCTGACGGTCCTGACGGTCCTGCTGACGGTCGGGCTGCTGACGGTCGGGCTGCTGGCGGTCCTGCTGACGGTCCTGGCGGTCCTGCTGACGCGTCTGCTGGCGGTCGGACTGCTGGCCGCGGTCGTGCTGACGGTCGCCCTGCTGGCGGTCGCCCTGCTGACGCGACTGCTGGCGGTCGGACTGCTGGCGGTCGGACTGCTGGCCGCCCTGCTGACGGTCCGCGCGGTCGCCACGGCCGGCCTGCTGACGGTCGCCCTGCTGACCGCGGTCGGACTGCGGTCCGCGACCCCGGTCGCGCTGACGACCCTCGTGATCGTCACCCTCGGACGCCTGGTGGTCGCCGGCGTCGGACCGCTCGGACGAGGTGGAGTCCTGGGCGTCGGCACGCGCCGCACGGTTCTCACGGGAGCCGCGGGCACCCCGCTCGGCACGCGGGGCACGGTCCCCGGTCGGGGCCTCGTCACGGCCCTGGGCGCGATCCTCGGCGGGCGCCTGGCCGGCCGACTCGGTGGAGGTCGTGGTGGAGGTCGTGGTGGAGGACTCGGTGGAGGACTCGGCCGTCGTGGCCGAGCCCGCCGGGCGGCTGACCCGGCGCGACGCGCGGGCTGGGGCGGCCTCGGTGGTGGCCTCGGTGGGGGCCGCGGCGTCGGAGCCCGTCGATGCCGTCGACGCCGTTGAGGGCGTCGATGCAGCCGGAGCGGACGAGCCGCCCGACTGGCGCGCCTTGATCGCCTCGACGAGGTCGCTCTTGCGCATCTTCGTCGTGCCGGTGATGCCCATCGACGACGCGACGCCCTTGAGCTCGTCCAGCTTCATGGCCGACAGGCCAGAGAGCGGACGGGTGGTTGTTTCTGACACGAAGGATCCTTCCCCCTCGTTTGCGGCCCGGGACATTCCAGCGGGCCGGACTTGGACCAGGTGACCTGGCCGTCTGAGATCCACTTCGGCGCAGAACGCGCCCAGAGGCAAAGGATTTCGCCTCAGTGTGGGGGTGATGCACCGGCCTGCGGTGTCGCGGCGAGTGGTGCGGGCTCAGGATACCACCCAGGGACCCTCGCACGGGTGAGGGAGGTCACGAATGTCGCGCCTCAGCGAGCGTGCACCGTGGCGCCGTGGGCCGGCACCCTGGGCGTGAGCCGCTCCCACCGCTCGGCGAGGTGCCCGGACTGCACGTCGCCCGCGGCCTCGGTCGTCGTGAGGACGAGGACGCTCGGACCTGCCCCGGACACGACGGCCGCGTGCCCGTGCGAGCGGAGGAGGTCGACGAGCTCCATCGTGGCCGGATAGGAGGGGCGCCGGGCCTCCTGATGGAGCCAGTCGCGGGTCGCGGCGTGCAGGTGCGAAGGATCGGCTGTCAGCGCGTGCACGAGCAGGGCGGCGCGTCCGGCACCGGCGGCAGCCGCCGCGAGCGGGACCGTGGCCGGCAGCACGGCGCGGGCCGTCCGCGTCGCGAGCTGCGTCTCCGGGACGAAGACGACGACCTCGACGTCGGGGTGCGGGACGAGACGGGCCGTGACGGTCCGTTCGCCACGGTCGAGGCCACTGCCGTCCGGCATCCAGCTCACCGTGAGGCCGCCGTGCACGCTCGCCGATGCGTTGTCGGGGTGCCCCTCGAGCTCGCTCGACAGGTGCGTCGCCAGGCCGAGGTCGACGGGCACGGTGGCACCGGGAGCCGGCCACGCGGCATACTCGGTCTCGTCGGCACCCCACGAAAGTGCCTGTGCAGCAACCACGCCCGCGACGATCGCCGTCGCCGACGAACCCAGCCCGCGGCTGTGCGGGACACCGTTGGTGGCCGCGATGTGCAACCCCGAGGGCGGCTCGGCGCCGAGGGCGCGCCACGTGTGCTGCATCGTGGCGTGCACGAGGTGCCGCCCGTCGGTGGGCACGTCGGCAGCCCCCTCGCCGGTGACCTCGATGACGAGACCGGCGCGGTCGGACGTCGTGACGACGTAGTCGTCCCAGAGGCCCAGGGCCAGGCCGATGGAGTCGAAGCCGGGACCGAGGTTGGCGCTGCTCGCCGGCACCCGCACGCTGACGGAGCGGCCCGCGGGCACCCGGTTCACGCGGTCAGCCCTCGAGACCGAGGGCCTGGGCTGCCGAGAAGGCGTCGACCGAGACGCGGGTCGGCACGACCTCGCTCCCGTCGGCGGTGCGCAGCGCCCACTGGGGGTCCTTGAGCCCGTGGCCGGTCACGGTGCACACGATGCGCGCCCCGGAGGGCACGAGCCCTGCGGCGTGGCTCGCCAGCAGGCCCGCGACCGACGCGGCCGAGCCGGGCTCGACGAAGACACCCTCCTGCGAGGAGAGGTAGCGATGGGCGTCGAGGATCTGCTCGTCGGTGACGGCCTCGATGCGGCCACCGGACTCGTCGCGGGCGGCGACGGCCTGTTCCCACGACGCCGGGTTGCCGATGCGGATCGCGGTCGCGATGGTCTCGGGGTGGTCGACCGGGTGGCCGAGGACGATCGGCGCGGCACCGGCAGCCTGGAAGCCCCACATCCTGGGCAGGTGGGTGGCCGGTCCCGCGGGCGCATCGGTGACGGGCTGGGCGAGGTACTCGCGGTAGCCACGCCAGTACGCCGTGATGTTGCCGGCGTTGCCGACCGGGAGGCAGTGGATGTCGGGGGCGTCCCCGAGCGCGTCGACGACCTCGAAGCTCGCGGTCTTCTGGCCCTCGATGCGCGCGGGGTTGACGGAGTTGACGAGCTCGACGGGGTAGGCCTCGGCGAGCTTGCGCGCGAGGGTCAGGCAGTCGTCGAAGTTGCCGTCGACCTGCAGCAGCGTGGCCCCGTGGGCGATCGCCTGGCTCAGCTTGCCCATCGCGATCTTGCCGTCGGGCACGAGGACGCCGCACGTCATGCCGGCCTTCGTCGCATAGGCGGCGGCCGACGCGCTCGTGTTGCCCGTGCTCGCGCAGATGACGGCCTTGGCCCCCTTGCGGGCAGCGACGCTGATCGCCGTCGTCATGCCGCGGTCCTTGAACGAGCCGGTGGGGTTGAGGCCTTCGTACTTGAGGTGGACCTCGGCGCCGACGCGCTCGGAGAGCTTCTCGGCGTGGATGAGCGGGGTGCCGCCCTCGTGAAGCGTGACGACGGGCGCGCCCTCGAGCATGGGAAGGCGGTCGGCGTACTCGCGGATCACTCCGCGCCACTGGTGGGCCATCACGAACCTTCCACGCGCATGACGGAGTTGACGCCACGGACGACGTCGAGCGTGCGCAGGCGCTCGACCGTGGACGAGAGCGCGGCGTCGCTCGCGGTGTGCGTGACGATGATGAGGTTGGCCCTGGCCGCCTCGCCGTCGCCGGCGGGCACGAGCTGCTGGCGCACCGTCTCGATCGACACGTCGTGGTCGGCGAAGGCAGCCGCGACCTGGGCGAGGACACCCGACCGGTCCTCGACGTCGAGGCTGATGTGGTACCTCGTCTGGGCGTCGCCCATCGTCAGGACGGGCAGGTCGGCGTAGCTCGACTCCCCCGGCCCGAGGCCACCCCCGACGCGGTGGCGCGCGACGGCGACGAGGTCACCGAGGACCGCCGAGGCCGTCGGGTCGCCGCCGGCGCCCTTCCCGTAGAACATCAGCTCACCGGCGGCGTCGGCCTCGACGAAGACGGCGTTGAACGCCTCGCGGACCCCCGCCAGCGGGTGCGAGCGCGGGATCATCGCCGGGTGCACGCGGACGCTGACGCCCTTGTCGGTGTGCTCGCAGATCGCGAGGAGCTTGACGACGGAGTCCATCTCGCGCGCCGCCGCGACGTCGGCCGCCGAGACCTCGGTGATGCCCTCGCGGTAGACGTCGGTGCCCGAGACCCGGGTGTGGAAGGCGAGGGAGGCGAGGATGGCGGCCTTGGCCGCGGCGTCGAAACCCTCGACGTCGGCGGTCGGGTCGGCTTCGGCGTAGCCGAGGGCCTGGGCCTGCTCGACCGCGTCGGCGAAACCGGCCCCGGTCGTGTCCATCTTGTCGAGGACGTAGTTCGTCGTGCCGTTGACGATGCCGAGCACCTTGCGCACCTCGTCACCGGCGAGCGACTCGCGCAGGGGGCGCAGCAGCGGGATCGCCCCGGCGACGGCGGCCTCGTAGTAGAGGTCGACGCCGTGGCGGGCCGCGGCGTCATAGAGGGCCGGGCCGTCCTCGGCGAGGAGCGCCTTGTTGGCCGTGACGACCGAGGCGCCGTGCTCCATCGCGCGCAGGATGAGCGAACGAGCCGGCTCGATGCCGCCGATGACCTCGACGACGACGTCGGCCCGGGTCACGAGGTCCTCGGCGTCGGTCGTGAAGAGGCCGGCGTCGACCCCGAGGGCGGCGCGGTCCCGGCCGGCGCGACGCACGGCGATGCCGACGATCTCGAGCGGCGCGCCGACACGCGCGGCCATGTCGTCCGCGTGCTCGGTGAGCAGGCGCGCGACGGCTCCGCCCACGACGCCTGCCCCGAGCAGGGCGACGCGCAACGGCTGGGTGTCACTCACGGCGCTGTCCACGGTGCGAATCCTGCCGCCTGTCCGGGTGCTGGACGGTCATTGTTTCGCGATCCGGACATCCGTGGCGCAGGATCTGCAGATCCATCAGACGTCGAGGGCGAGCAGGTCGTCGATGGTCTCGCGCCGCACGATGACCCGGGCGACCCCTTCACGGACCGCGACGACGGGTGGGCGCGGCGTGTGGTTGTACTGGCTCGACAGGGAGCGGCAGTAGGCGCCCGTGCCGGGGACGGCGAGGAGGTCACCCGCGCCGACGTCGGCCGGGAGGAACTCGTCCTTGACGACGATGTCGCCGCTCTCGCAGTGCCTGCCGACGACGCGGGCGAGCACGGGAGGTGCGGTCGAGGCCCGGCTCGCGAGCGTGCACGAGTAGTTGGCGTCGTAGAGCGCCGTGCGGACGTTGTCGCTCATGCCGCCGTCGACGGAGACGTAGACGCGCTCCGCTCCCCCGTCGAGGTCGACCGGCTTGACCGTGCCGACCTCGTAGAGCGTGAAGGTCGTGGGGCCCGCGATGGCGCGTCCCGGCTCGATCGAGATGCGCGGCACGGCGACCTCCTCGGCACGGCACTCGCGCTCGATGATCTCGGCCATACCGGCCGCGAGGTTCTTCGGCGGCAGGGGGTCGTGCTCGGTCGTGTAGGCGATGCCGAAGCCGCCGCCGAGGTCGAGCTCGGGCAGCTCGACGCCGAGCTCGCGCGCGATGCGGGTGTGCAGCCCGACGATGCGGCGGGCCGACACCTCGAAGCCGGCGGTGTCGAAGATCTGCGAGCCGATGTGGCTGTGCAGACCGAGGAAGCGCAGCGACTCGGGCTGGTCGAGGATGCGACGGGCGGCCTCGAAGGCGTGTCCGCCGGACAGAGACAGCCCGAACTTCTGGTCCTCGTGGGCCGTCGCGATGAACTCGTGCGTGTGCGCCTCGACCCCGACCGTGACGCGGATGAGGACCGGTGCGACGACGCCGAGCTCGGCGGCGACCGCTGCGACGCGCTCGATCTCGTCGAAGGAGTCGATGACGATGCGGCTCACGCCGTAGTCCAGGGCGTCGCGGATCTCGGCGACGCTCTTGTTGTTGCCGTGCAGGCCGATCCGGTCGCCGGGGACGCCGGCCCGCTTGGCCACCGCCAGCTCGCCGCCCGTGCAGACGTCGAGGTGCAGGCCCTCGTCGTGGACCCACCGCGCCACCTCGGTGCAGAGGAAGGCCTTGCCGGCGTAGAACACGTCGGCGCCACCCGACAGCCCGTCGAACACCTCGGCGTACGTCCGCTTGAAATCCCTTGCGCGCGAACGGAAGTCGTCTTCGTCGATGATGTATGCCGGGGTGCCGAACTCGCGTGCCAGCTCGGTCACGCTCATCCCACCGACCGTGAGGACGCCGTCGGCGCCCCGACCGACGGAGGTCGCCCAGAGGGACGGGACGAGGGCGTTGACGTCGACGGGGGTCTGGAGCCACGCGGGGCCGCGATAGCCCTCCGCGTGCAGCGCTCCTGCTTCGTGTGCGCGCATGACTACATCCTCTCGGGGGCTGCCGCGCCCAGGCGGGCGAGTCCATTGCGCAAGACGATGCGGACGGCGTCGGCGAGGAGCAGCCGAGCCCCGTGGACGGGCTGCGGGTGCACCCCGACGACCGTCGGTCGCACCGGGTGGTCCCAGGCGTCGGCGAGCGCCGCGAGGTCGGTCACGGCTCGACGCTGCTGGACCTCGTCGCCGACGTGGGTCGCGAGGCGCTGCGGCAGGTCCGCGAGGGCCACGAGCAGGTGGCGTTCGGCCACGTGGGTCAGCTCGCCGAGCCGGGTCGACGGACGCCGGTCGACCCCCGCGGCCTCGGCGTTGCGGATGATGCGGCAGAGCCGGGCGTGCGCGAGCTGGGCAGAGCGGACAGGATCGTCGACGAGCCGTGAGCCGGGCGCCTCGACGAGGTCGTGCCGACGCTCGCCCGCGGCGAGGGCGTAGTGGTCCTGGTCCTCGATGACGAGCGGGACGATCGCCGACCTCGCGGAGTCCTCGAGGGTGAGGGCGATGAGGCCGCTGGGTGCCACCTCGACGGCCGCGACCGGCTTCTGGCGGGTCAGCCCCTGGGCGAGCACGCGCGCCAGGTCCCGCGGCTCGAGGTCCATCTGCGGCGCCCACCGCTGCGCGACCGGCGTGACCCAGTCGGCGACGACGCCGGCGACGCGGGTGTCGGTGGGACGGAAGAGCGGCCCGGCGGGTGGACCGGCCTGCGCCTCGTCGGGCAGCTCCCCGGTGCGGGCCGCCTGCGCGGCGACCTCCTCGAGAAGGGCGCGCAGCTGCTCCGGCGTCATGCCGCCGAGTCTACGAGCCCGTCCTGCGGCTCCCGCGATGCCCCGGATGCCCCTGGTTGCCCGAGGGCGGCCCGCGTCAGGACTCCGACGTCCTCCTCGTTCCTCGGAGGCCGCCTCCCCGAAGCTGCCGTGGGCACGGACGACACGAGGCCTTGAGACGGCGCTTCGCGCGTTCTCAAGGCCTCGTGTCGGTTGGTGCCCCCGGCAGGATTCGAACCTGCGCTCCCGCCTCCGGAGGGCGGTGCTCTATCCCCTGAGCTACGGGGGCGGCACGCACTTTCGTGCGCCCGGTGAGATTAGCAGCAGACCGCCATGGACGCGGAATGCACCCCCGCGTCGGCCACCCGGACGCCCTGCCGCTGCGACGATGGCCGGGTGACGAGCCACGAGGACATCGACTGGTCCGCTCCCGAGGTGGCCGCCCACTACGACGAGCTGCCGCTCTGGTCGGCGCCGTTCGGGCTCATGCTGCTCGACCGGGTGCCGCTGCACCGGGGGCAGAGCGTCGTCGACGTCGGCGCGGGCACCGGGTTCGTCACCGTCGAGCTCGCGCAGCGCTGCGGGCCCGAGTCCCGGGTCACGGCCGTGGATCCGTGGGCGGCGGCCATGGAGCGCCTCGCCGACAAGGTGGCCTTCCTCGGACTGACCAACGTCGACGTCGTCGTGGCCTCCGCCGAGCACCTCCCGCTGCCGGATGCGTCCGTCGACCTCGTCGTCTCCAACCTCGGCATCAACAACCTCGACGACCCACCGGCCGTGCTCCGTGAGTGTGCGCGCGTGCTGCGCGCCGGGGGACGACTCGTGACGACGACGAACCTCGTCGGCCACATGGAGCAGGTGTACGCCGCCTACCGCAGCGCGCTGTCCGACCTCGGTCTCGACGACCACCGCCACGCCCTCGACGCCCAGGAGCAGCACCGCGCGACCGTCGCATCGGTCTCCGACCAGCTGACCGTGGCGGGCCTCGACGTCGTCGACGTCGCGACCGACGTCTTCCGGATGCGCTTCGCCGACGGGCGGGCACTGCTCGCCCACTGGTTCGTCCGGCTCGGCTTCGTGCCGGGCTGGCGCTCGGTCGTGCCCGATAGGGAGGCCGACCGCGTCCTCGCCGACGTCGCGGCCAGGCTCGACGCCGTCGCAGCCGAGCAGGGGGCTCTCGAGCTCACCGTGCCGATGGCGTGCGTGACGGCCGTCCGTCGATAGCGCCCCCGTCCGGCGTGCTCGTGCTGCCGGACGTGGTGGAGTTGCACGTGCACCCCGGAATCGCGTTCATCCGCAAGGCCGCCCGCCCCCGACCACCGCCCGCAGCACGGCGCACGAGGACGTATGCGTGGGGCTGCGCGGGCGCGCCACTGCCGGCCGGCACGTGCCACGATGAGGTCGTGCTCATCTCCAAGCCCGTCGCCGAGGCTATCCGTGCCGGCACGGTGACGCAGGCCTTCCGCCGGTGGGACGCCCCGCGGGTCAAGGTCGGCGGCCTGCAGCTCACCCCGGCCGGCCTCGTCCGCTTCGACGCCGTCAGCCGGGTGCGCGACCCGGACAAGCTCACCGAGCGCGACGCGCGCACGTCCGGCGTCAAGGACCTCGCGACCCTCCAGCGGTTCCTCGCCCCGAGGGAGCGCAAGCCCTCACCTCGAGGCGGCAAGGGCGGTGACACCGTCTATCGCATCCGGCTCAGCTGGGCCGGTGAGGACCCGCGGATCGCCTTGCGCGAGAGCCTGCCCGACGACGAGTCGCTGGGCCACATCGCGGCTCGTCTCCGACGGCTCGATGCGCGGCCGACCGGTCCGTGGACCCGCGAGATCCTCGAGTGGATCCGCGACAACCCGCACGTCGTCTCGAAGGAGCTGGCGGCCCTGCGCGGCGTCGAGCTGCTCCCGATGAAGGTCGACATCCGCAAGCTCAAGGCCCTCGGGCTGACGATCAGCCACGACGTCGGCTATGAGCTCTCACCGCGCGGGACGGCATACCTCGAGTGGCTGGAGCGGCAGCCCGGCTGAGCACGATGGGCTCGACCCCGGCGGCCGGTCAGCGCTGGGTCGTGTCGGTGACCTCGCCGACGAGCTCCTCGAGGACATCCTCGAGGAAGACGACACCGGTCACCGCGGCGTCGTCGTCGATGACGCGTGCGAGGTGCGCGCCCGTCAGCTGCATCGTGGCGAGCACGTCCTCGATGTCGTCGTCCGCGCGCACGGTGGCGAGCCGGCGGACCCGCTTGGGCGGGATCGGCTGCTCATGACGCTCGTCGTCCGCGTAGAGGATGTCCTTGAGGTGGAGGTAGCCGGCGATCTCGCCCGCGGCGTCCCGGACCGGGTAGCGGGAGAAGCCCTGCTTGGCGACGAGGCGCTCGATGTCGGCGGGCGTCGCGCCCAGCTCGACGGTCGTCAGCGACCGCACGTCGACCGCCACCTCGCGGGCGCGCTTGTCAGAGAACTCGAGCGTCTTGGCGACGAGGCCGTGACGTTCCTCCTCGATGAGGCCCTCGCGACGGGACTCCCCGACGATGTGCGCCACCTCCTCGGCGGTGAACGCCGACGTGATCTCGTCCTTGGGCTCGACCCCGAAGAGGCGCACGAGCGCCTTCGCGATCGCTTCCATGGCGTGGATGATCGGGCGCAGCGCGCTCGCGATGACGAAGAGCGCCGGCACGAGGACGAGCGCCGCCCGGTCGGGCCCCGCGATCGCGAGGTTCTTCGGGATCATCTCGCCGACGACGACGTGGAGGTAGGACACGATGAGCAGTGCGAGCGCCAGGGCCACGCCGCTCGCCCAGGCGTCGGAGAGCCCCCAGCCGTGGAGGATCGGCTCGAGCAGGTGGTGCAGCGCCGCCTCGGCCAGCGCACCGAGCCCGACCGAGCACACGGTGATGCCGAGCTGGGCGGTCGCGAGCATCGACCCGAGCCGCTCTAGCGCGAGCAGGCACGACTGGGCGCGCTTGCTGCCCGCATCGGCCAGCGGCTCGAGCGTCGAGCGTCGCACCGCCATGGCGGCGAACTCGGCGCCGACGAAGAAGGCGTTGCCGAGCAGGAGGAACACCGACACGACGTAGACCCAGGCGCCGCTCACGACCGCTCCCCCGTCTCCCGGGCAGACGGCACACGACCGGCCCGGTCCGGCAGGCCGGACGCGGCGGATGCGTCACGTGCGTCCTCGCCGTCGCCGGGCGGCAGGGACTCCGGGTCGGGCACGAAGCGCAGCCGGTCGACGCGGCGCCCCTCCATGCCGACGACGTTGATGCGCCAGCCAGGCAGCCGGACGACGTCACCGACGACGGGCACCCGGCCCAGGCTCGTCATGACGAAGCCGCCCATCGTCTCGTAGGTCGACCCGTCAGGGACGTCGGCGTCGAAGGCGTCGCGCACCTCGTCGGGGCGCCACAGTCCGGGGACGGTCCACGACCCGTCGATGAGCTCGCGGCCACCCTGCCGGCTGCGGTCGTGCTCGTCGGAGACCTCACCGACGATCTCCTCGACGACGTCCTCGAGCGTGACGATTCCCGACGTGCCGCCGTACTCGTCGACGACGACGGCCATCTGGAAGCCGCCCTCGCGCAGCTCGCGCAGGAGCGGGTCGAGGCGGATCGTCTCGGGGACGACGAGGCGGTCGGACATCAGCGCCGAGACGGGCACGTCCTTGCGCCGCTCGTGCGGCACGGCCATCGCCTTCTTGACGTGGACGACCCCGTCGATGTCGTCCCAGTCCTCGCCGAGGACCGGGAAGCGCGAGTGCCCGGTGCGCCGCGAGAGCCGCAGCACGTCGTCGGCGGACTCCTCACGGTGGATGCCGGTGCACCGCACGCGCGGCGTCATGACGTCGTCGGCCGTGCGCTCGCCGAAACCGAGCGAGCGGGTCAGCATGCGTGCGGTCGTGACGTCGAGGGTGCCGGCCTCGGCGGAGCGCTGGACGAGGCTCGCGAGCTCCTGCGGCGTGCGTGCGCCCGACAGCTCCTCCTGCGGCTCGATCCCGAGCGCGCGGAGGAAGGCGTTGGCCGAGCCGTTGAGCACGATGATGAGCGGCTTGGCGACGACGGCGAAGACGCGCACGGGCAGGGCCACGACCTTGGCCGTCGCGAGCGGCGCGGAGATGCCGAGGAACTGCGGCAGCAGCTCGCCGAAGACCATCGAGAAGATCGTGGCCAGCAGGAGGGCGAGGGCGCTCGAGACGGCCTCCACCGCACCGGCGCCGAGACCGACGGCCTCGAGGGGCCCGGCGACGAGGACCCCGATCGAGGGCTGCGCGAGGTAGCCGACGACGAGGGTCGTGATGGTGATGCCGACCTGGGCCGCCGACAGCTGCGTCGAGAGCTGCTTGAGCGACTGGAGCACGACACGGGCCCGCGAGTCACCCTCGTCGATGGCGCGCTGGACCGTGGGCCGGTCGAGGGCCACGAGGGAGAACTCGGCCGCGACGAAGAGCGCGGTGCCGGCCGTGAGCAGCACGGCGCCGAGGACGAGGAGCCACTCGGTCACGGCCGGGCCACCCGTCCGGGGGCGCCCGCGGTGACGGGAGGGGTGACCTGGCTGGTGGCGGGGGTGGCCGGACCCTGGTCGCGGAGGGAGGTCATGGTGCGCCCAACTATAGGGAGGCGCACCGGCCCGCGGCGGCGCGGACCGCTCGCTGCGACCTCCGTGTGGACCGGGTACGCGGTGTGGTTGAGTTGGGCGCATCACGGCGGGGGTCGTGGCGCCCACGTGGGCCGACGGAGGGAGCACGGTGGTGCACGGACGACCGGAGTTCACCGGGCACATCGAGGTGCGCGGTCTGACGAAGCGGTTCGGCTCCTTCACCGCCGTCGACCACCTCGACTTCGACGTCGAGCCGGGACGCGTGACCGGCTTCCTCGGGCCCAACGGCAGCGGCAAGACGACGACCCTGCGCATGCTGCTCGGCCTCGTCCGGGCCACCGACGGCACGGCGACGATCGACGGCCACCGCTACGCCGAGATCCCCAACCCGCTCACCGTCGTCGGCTCCGCCCTCGAGGCGACGAACTTCCACCCCGGCCGCACGGGGCGCAACCACCTGCGCGTGCAGGCTGCGGTCGCCGGTGTCCCCGACTCGCGCGTCGACGAGCTCCTCGAGCTCGTGGGCATCCCCGCCGCCGCCCGCAAGCGGGCCGGCGGCTACTCCATGGGCATGCGCCAGCGGCTCGGGCTCGCCGGCGCCCTGCTCGGCGACCCGCGCGTCATCATCCTCGACGAGCCGGCCAACGGCCTCGACCCCGAGGGCATCCGCTGGCTGCGCGGCTTCCTGCGCCACCTGGCCGACGAGGGTCGCACGCTGCTCATCTCGAGCCACATGCTCTCCGAGGTCGAGCAGACGGTCGACGACGTCGTCATCATCGCCAACGGCCAGCGCGTCGCCCAGGGCACCGTCGCCGAGCTGCGTGGCGAGCCCACGGCCTACGTCCGCACGTCCGACCCCGACCGCCTGTCCGAAGCGCTCCGCGGTCGCGGCCTCACGGTCACGCCGAGCGGGCGGGGCCTGCGCGTCACCACCGAGGACCTCGCCGTGGTCGGTGACGTGGCGCACGCCAGCGACGTCGCGATCCACGAGCTGCGCAGCGAGCAGACGCACCTCGAGGAGCTCTTCTTCAACCTCACCGAGAACGACGCGCACCGCAACCGCAACCTGGGGCTCGACACGCCCGGAGCGGGCAGCGTGCCCGCCGACCTCCCGCCGCCGAGCGGACCCCCGATCGACCCCGCCCTGCTCACCGAGCCCACGCCGGTGGCAGGTCAGGCCGACCGCGAAGGAGACCTGCGATGACCGCGGCGGTGCGGGCCGAGCTCCGCAAGCTCTTCACGACGCGCCTCTGGTGGGGCATGGCCATCGCCGTGTTCGTCAGCGGCGCCGCCTTCGCCGTGCTCTTCGCGTTCGTGTTCACGAGCGACGCCCTGCGCGGCCCTCAGGCCGCGGCGGCTCCCACCACCGACGTCGCCATCGCCAAGGCCGTCTTCACGGGCGGCCTGCAGGTCGGCTACCTCCTGACGCTGTCGATCGGCGTGCTCACGATCGGCTCGGAGTACCGCCACCAGACCATCACCGCGACCTTCCTGGCGATCCCCCGGCGCGGTCGCGTCATGGCGGCCAAGGTCATCTCGCTGCTCGCGATCGGCGTGCTCTACGGCCTGCTCTCGCTCGCGGGCGCCGTCGGCGCGGGCACCCTCGTGCTGACGTCCAAGGGTGTCGCCCCGTTCGCCGACCCGGCGATCTGGCGCACCCTCGCGCTCTCCCTGCTCGTCCTCGGCCTGTGGGCCCTCATCGGCCTCGGCGCCGGCATCCTCATCCCCAACCAGGTCGCCGCGCTGCTCATCTCCGTCGCCGTGGCGTGGATCGTCGAGCCGGTGCTCGGGCTCGTGCTCGCCCTGACCGACTGGGGCAAGAGCATCTCCCCCTACCTACCGAGCCGCGCCACGAGCGCGATGCTCGAGTCGACGAGCGGCGGCTTCGACGGTCAGCCGGTCGCCCAGCTCTCCTGGTGGGCGGGCGCGCTCGTGCTCATGGCGTATGCCGCCGTGATGGCCGGTCTCGGCACGTGGCGGACGCTGCGCGCCGACATCAGCTGACGCGGGCTTCCATCGGGCACGGGCGATACTCGAGAGCGTCCCCGAGGGCCAGCCCTGTGGACGTGAGGAACGCCTCGTCGATGGTCGGGCTCGACATCCGAGCCCCCGTCCGGTATCAGAGCATTCGGGTCTAGGCTTGACCCCTGTATAGGCAACGACGCACCCGAGCCAAACGAAAGAGGCGCATTCGCCGTGTCCGATCAGTCCACGTCCGGTGACCCGATTGCAGCATTCGGGCCGAACGAATGGCTCGTCGACGAGCTCTACCAGCAGTTCCTGACCGACAAGACGTCGGTCGACAAGGCCTGGTGGGGGTTCTTCGAGGACTACCGGCCGGGTGAGGCCGACGCGAGCGCGGCCCCGGGCCGCACGGCGACCGCGACCAAGCCGCAGACGAGCACGCCGGCCAACGGCTCGGCCACCGGGTCCACCAACGGGTCGTCCAACGGTGCCCCCGCGAAGACCTCGACGGCCCCGGCGCAGAGCCCCGCCCCGGCGCCGGCCGCGACGACCCGGCCGAAGGTGGCGCCCGCGCCACCGGCCAGGACCCCCGCCGCACCGGCGGCCAAGGCGGAGCCGAAGACCGAGTCGAAGACCGAGCCCAAGACCGAGCCCAAGACCGAGCCCAAGGCGGCACCCAAGGACGAGTCCGCCGCCGAGGCCCCCAAGCCGCGCGACATCCCCGCGGTCAAGGGCACCGGCCCGGTGAACGACGACCGGGTCACCCCGCTGCGCGGCGCGTCCTCCCGCGTCGTGGCCAACATGGAGGTCTCGCTCACCGTCCCGACCGCGACGAGCGTGCGCGCCGTCCCGGCCAAGCTGCTCATCGACAACCGGGTCGTCATCAACAACCACCTGGCCCGCTCGCGCGGCGGCAAGGTGAGCTTCACGCACCTGATCGGCTACGCCATGGTCAAGGCCCTGGCGCTCATGCCCGAGATGAACAACGGCTTCACCGAGAAGGACGGCAAGCCCGCCCTCGTCGTGCCGGCCCACGTCAACTTCGGCCTGGCCATCGACCTCCAGAAGGACGACGGCAGCCGCACGCTCGTCGTGCCCTCGATCAAGTCGGCCGAGGAGATGGACTTCGTCCACTTCTGGACCGCCTACGAGGACGTCGTCCGCAAGGCCCGCGCCAACAAGCTGACCGTCGAGGACTTCCAGGGCACGACGATCTCGCTCACCAACCCGGGCGGCATCGGCACCGTGCACTCGGTCCCGCGCCTCATGAAGGGCCAGGGCGCCATCATCGGCGTCGGCGCCCTCGACTACCCCGCCGAGTGGCAGGGCGCGAGCACCGAGACGCTCAACCGCAACGCCGTGAGCAAGATCCTCACGCTGACCTCGACGTACGACCACCGGATCATCCAGGGCGCCCAGTCCGGCGACTACCTGCGGATCATGCACCAGCTGCTCCTCGGCGACAACCGCTTCTACGACGAGATCTTCGAGTCGCTGCGCATCCCCTACGAGCCGATCCGCTGGATCCAGGACGTCGACTCCTCGCACGACGACGACATCAACAAGGTCGCCCGCGTCCAGGAGCTCATCCACGCCTACCGCGTGCGCGGCCACCTCATGGCCGACACCGACCCGCTCGAGTACAAACAGCGCCGCCACCACGACCTCGACGTCACGACGCACGGCCTGAGCCTGTGGGACCTCGACCGCACCTTCGCGACGGGCGGCTTCGGCGGCTACCCGTTCCTCAAGCTGCGCAAGATCCTCGGCATCCTGCGTGACTCGTACTGCCGCACCGTCGGCATCGAGTACATGCACATCCAGGACCCCGAGCAGCGCAAGTGGATCCAGAACAAGGTCGAGCGACCCTACGAGAAGGCCAACCGCGACGAGCAGATGCGGATCATGCGCCGGCTCAACGCCGCCGAGGCCTTCGAGACCTTCCTCCAGACGAAGTTCGTCGGGCAGAAGCGCTTCTCGCTCGAGGGCGGCGAGTCCGTCATCGCGCTCCTCGACCGCATCCTGTGCCGCGCCGCGAGCGAGAACCTCGACGAGGTCTGCATCGGCATGCCGCACCGTGGCCGCCTCAACGTGCTGGCCAACATCGCCGGCAAGTCCTACGGCCAGATCTTCCGCGAGTTCGAGGGCACCCAGGACCCCAAGTCGGTCCAGGGCTCGGGCGACGTGAAGTACCACCTCGGCACCGAGGGCGAGTTCGTCTCCGAGGACGGCAGCAAGACCAAGGTCTACCTCGCCGCCAACCCGAGCCACCTCGAGGCCGTCAACCCGGTGCTCGAGGGCATCGTCCGGGCCAAGCAGGACCGGCTCAACCTCGCGGGCGAGTCCTTCACCGTCCTGCCCGTGCTCATGCACGGCGACGCGGCGTTCGCCGGGCAGGGCGTCGTGGCCGAGACGCTCAACCTCTCGCAGCTGCGCGGCTACCGCACGGGCGGCACGATCCACGTCGTCATCAACAACCAGGTCGGGTTCACGACCTCGCCGAGCAGCTCGCGCTCGTCGGTCTACTCGACCGACGTCGCCCGCATGATCCAGGCGCCGATCTTCCACGTGAACGGCGACGACCCCGAGGCCTGCGTGCGCGTGGCGGAGCTGGCCTACGAGTTCCGCCAGGAGTTCAACAAGGACGTCGTCATCGACATGGTGTGCTACCGCCGACGCGGTCACAACGAGGGCGACGACCCGTCGATGACCCAGCCGCTCATGTACAACCTCATCGAGGCCAAGCGCTCGGTCCGCAAGCTCTACACCGAGTCGCTCATCGGTCGCGGCGACATCAGCGTCGAGGACGCCGAGGCCGCGCTGCGCGACTACCAGCAGCAGCTCGAGCGCGTCTTCGTCGAGACCCGTGAGGCGAAGAAGGCCCAGGCCGCCACGCCGCCCCAGCCGAACGACCGCGACTCCGACGCCCCCGACAACGCCGGCCTCGAGCGCCCCACGGCGCAGGTCCAGGACGACGAGGCCCCGGTGCGCTCCGCGACCGAGACCGGGGTCGAGGCGAGCGAGCTCGTCCACATCGGAGAGACCTTCGCGAGCCCGCCCGAGGGCTTCACGATCCACCCGAAGCTCAAGCAGCTCATGGACAAGCGTGCCCAGATGGTCCACGAGGGCGGCATCGACTGGCCGATGGCCGAGCTGCTCGCCTTCGGCACGCTCCTCAAGGAGGGCACCCCGATCCGGCTCGCCGGTCAGGACAGCCGCCGCGGCACGTTCGTGCAGCGCCATGCGGTGCTCATCGACAAGAACAACGCGGAGGAGTGGACGCCGCTGCTCTACCTCGGCGAGGGGCAGGCCCGCTTCTGGGTCTACGACTCGCTGCTGTCCGAGTACGCCGCGATGGGCTTCGAGTACGGCTACTCCGTCGAGCGTCCCGACGCTCTCGTGCTGTGGGAGGCGCAGTTCGGCGACTTCGGCAACGGCGCGCAGACGATCGTCGACGAGTTCATCTCCAGCTCCGAGCAGAAGTGGGGCCAGCGCAGCTCGGTCGTGCTGCTCCTGCCGCACGGCTACGAGGGGCAGGGTCCCGACCACAGCTCGGCGCGCATCGAGCGCTACCTGCAGCTCTGCGCCGAGAACAACATGACGGTCGCCTACCCGTCGACGGCGGCGAGCTACTTCCACCTGCTGCGCCGGCAGGCCTACGCCCGTCCGCGCACGCCGCTCGTCGTCTTCACCCCGAAGTCGATGCTGCGCAGCAAGGCGGCGGCCAGCTCTGTCGAGGCCTTCACGCAAGGCGGTTTCCAGCCGGTCCTGGCCGACCACGAGGGCGTCACCCAGGACGTCACGCGGGTGCTCTTCGCCAGCGGCAAGATCGTCCACGAGCTCGATGCCGAGCGCGAGAAGCGCGGCGACACCTCGACGGCCGTCATCCGCGTCGAGCAGCTCTACCCCATCCCCGAGAAGGAGATGATCGACGCCGCCTCGAAGTACCCCGGCGCCGAGCTCGTGTGGGTGCAGGACGAGCCGCGCAACCAGGGTGCCTGGCCGCTCATGGCCCAGTGGCTGCACGAGGACCTCTGCGACCTCGGCGAGACCCGTCCGTGGCGCGTCGTGGCCCGCAAGGCCGCGGCCTCCCCGGCCACCGGCTCGTCGAAGAAGCACGCGGCCGAGCAGGCCGAGCTCATGGAGCGCGCATTCGGGCGCTGAGCCCGCACCCGCCCGCACGGGCACACCGAGCACCCGAGGGGCCCCGCCACGACGGCGGGGTCCCTCGCTGCGTCCCCGGCGTGACGGCATACGCAGGCGGTCGTCTCCCGTCGGCACGCAGGCGATGTGCCCGGTCCTCGGCCCGCCTCCGCCTGCCCCACCCCGGCACGCGATAACCTCCCCACGTGTACTTCACCGACAGGGGCATCGAGGAGCTGGCGGCGCGCCGCGGCGAGGACGAGGTCACCATCGAGTGGCTCGCCGAGCAGCTGCGCACGTTCGTCGACCTCAACCCCGAGTTCGAGGTGCCGGTCGAGCGACTCGCGACATGGCTCGCCCGGCTGGACGACGACGAGGACTGAGCAGTGAGCGACCGCAGCGACAGGGCCCAGACGCACGGCGAGGCACCGAGGGAGCCCTACGGCGTGGGCCCCGCCTACCCCTCGTCCCACACCCAGTTCACGACCGACGCCCCGGGGCGGTATGCCGCCGCGTCGGCTCCCGCGGCGACCCCCGAGCCCGCCGTCCCCACCGCGCCTGCCGCACCTGCGGTGTCCCCGCAGGCCCCGGCGGACGTGGCCCCGACGGAGGACCCCTACTACGCCCCGAGCGCCGAGTTCACCGTCGCCGAGGGCATCCGCGACGTCGGCATGGTCTTCGTCGGCGCCTCGATGACGGCCGGCTACGGCGACCCCAAGGGCCTGGGCTGGGTCGGACGCGTCGTGGCCCGCACGCAGCACCCGGACCTCGACCTGACGGCCTACAACCTCGGGGTCCGCGGCAACACCTCGGGCGACGTCGTCACCCGCTGGGGCGCCGAGTGCCACCCGCGCTGGAAGGGACGCGCCGAGCGACGTCTCGTGCTCAACGTGGGCGCCAACGACGTCCTGTCGGGCATGACGATGGCCCGCTCGCGGCTCAACCTCGCCAACGTCCTCGACGAGGCGACCAACGCCGGGATCGGTGTCTTCGTCGTCGGCTTGACGCCGACGCTCGACGACGAGATGAACCGCAAGATCGAGGCGCTCGCCGAGGCCCAGGCCGACGTGTGCTCACGCCGCGGCATCACCTACGTCGACTGCTACCGCCCCCTCGCGACGCACGACCAGTGGATGGCCGACCTCGCGGCCAGCCCCGACCGCGCCCACCCCGGACAGGCCGGGTACGGCCTCATCGCCTGGCTCGTGCTCCACAACGGCTGGAACGACTGGCTCTCGCTCAGCTGACGACGTCCGTGTCGCGCTCGCCGTCCGGGCTGCCGTCGGCCCGGCGCCCCGGAGCCGACACGGCCGCCACGATGCTCGCCGCCGCGACGAGCCCGACGGCCAGGGCCACGGGGGTGCGGTCCGACTCGTGCAGCGACCACGCGACCGGCAGCAGGAGGGCGTTCCAGAGCACGGTGGGGGTGCGTGGCCAGTCGGCGGCGCGGTTCCAGCCCCGGGCCAGCGCGAGCAGCCCCAGCCCGAAGACGAGGATGAGGGCCCCGGAGGTCGCCGCCCGCGTGACGTCGTCTGTGGCGCCCGTCACCATCTCGTAGACGTAGAAGCCGGCGAAGCCGAGGACGGCGAGGGCCTCCAGGAGCGTGAGCAGCCCTGCGGCGCGGTGGGATCCACGCACCTCGCGGCTCGGAGAGGTCGATTCGGTCACCTCGCCAGCCTAGCGATCCGGCTGGTCCGGACCGTCCGGGCGGCTCCCGATCCCCACGGACGGGCCGGAGGTCTGGAACTGGGAGCCGTCTGCCGATAGACTCAATCCTTGGTGTGATCCGCGCCCAAGGCGTTGAACACGGACATGGTTGCTGGTCACACTGGATCATGGCCCTCAACGCGTACGGAACAACTTCGTGCGCGTTTCCGTTGGTCAGGGGGTCATCCCCCCGCACGACGACACCATGACTTGGCTCCGACAACGACGCTGGCGCCCCGAGCACATGCACCGCGACCGACACCCGGCGTCGGTGCGAACCGAGATACATGAAGGAGCACGATCCACATGGATTGGCGCGACCGCGCTGCCTGCCTGGAGGCCGATCCGGAGCTGTTCTTCCCCATCGGGAACACCGGCCCGGCCATCCTGCAGATCGAGGAGGCGAAGGCTGTGTGCCGGACCTGTCCGGTCATGGACACCTGCCTCAAGTGGGCCCTCGAGACCGGCCAGGATGCCGGCGTCTGGGGCGGCCTCTCCGAGGACGAGCGCCGCGCCCTGAAGCGCCGCAACGCGCGGGCTCGCCGCGCCGGCTGAGCCCCGCACGACCATCGTCGTCGAGCCCGGTGACCCTCCCCGGTCGCCGGGCTTTTGGCTGCCCGCGTATGCGGTCCGGTGCCGACCGGGGCGCCCGTGCCCCTCAGGTGATGGGGCGCAGGGTCGCGGTGAACCGGGCCCGGGTGCCGTGCGGCACGACGGCCTCCCATGAGATGCGGCCCTGGAGGTCGCTGACGAGCGACTGGACGATCTGGGTCCCGAGACCCGAGCCGGGCCGGCGGGCCGGGTCGATGCCCTTGCCGTCGTCCTCGACCGAGACGACGACCATCTGCTGGCCACGCTCGTCGGCCTGACGGTCGATGAAGATGCGCACCTCTCCCCCGGCGTCGCCGAGGCCGTGCTCGATGGCGTTCTGGACGAGCTCGCTCATGATCATCGCGAGCGACGTCGCGTCCTCGGCGCGCAGGCGCCCGAAGGAGCCCTCCGTGACGGTGTGGACCGGCGCACCGTTCGCCGAGACCTCGACGACGGCGTTGAGCCCGCGCTGGGCGATGGTGTCGAACTCGACCGTCTCGTCGAAGCCCTGGCTCAGCTGGTCGTGCACCATGGCGATGGTGCCGACCCGGCGCTCGGCCTCGGCGAGCGCGATCTTGGCCTCGCCGTCGGGGAGCCGGCGCGACTGGAGGCGGAGCAGCGCGGCCACGGACTGGAGGTTGTTCTTGACGCGGTGGTGGATCTCGCGGATCGTCGCGTCCTTGGTCATGAGCTCGCGCTCGCGGCGGCGCAGCTCGCCGACGTCGCGCATGAGCACGATGGCTCCGAACCGCTGCCCGGCCTCGGTGAGCGGGATCGCCCGCATCGAGACGGTCGTGCCGCCTGCGACGACCTCGGTGCGCCAGGGCTGACGCCCAGTGACGACGAGCGGCAGCCCCTCGTCGACGGGGTAGGACTCGCGGACGTTGTCGGTGACGATCTGGGCGAGGCTCGCCCCGACCACCTCGCCGAGGTGCCCGAGCCGGTGCAGGGCGGAGACGGCATTCGGGCTCGCGTAGGTGACGATGCCGTCGACGTCGAGTCGGATGACGCCGTCACCGACCCGGGGTGCGCCGCGTCGCAGGCCCGTCGGGGCGCCGCTGTGCGGGAACTCTCCCCCGGTGACCATCCGGCACAGGGCGTCGGCCGTGGCGAGGTAGGTCAGCTCGAGGCGGCTCGGGGTGCGCGTCGTCCAGAGGTTCGTGTGGCGGGTCAGGACGGCGACGACGTGGCCACCACGGACGACGGGGATGTACTCCTCGCGCACCGACTGGTCGGCTCCGTGCTCGTGCGGGACGACGACCTGGCGCACGCGCAGGATGCGCTGCTCGGCCGCGGCCTCGTCGAGCAGGTCACGGGTGCGGCCGGGGTCGGCGATGCGGCCCACCTGGTCGTCGACGAAGACGAGCTGGCCCGTGGTGGGACGCACGTGGGCCACGGCCTCCCACCACTCGCTCGTCGACCGGACCCAGAGCACGAGATCGGCGAACGAGAGGTCGGCGACGAGCTGCCAGTCACCGACCTGCAGCCACTCGACGTCGTGGTCGGGCAGGTTCGTCCGGCCGCGCAGGAGCTCGCTCAGGGTTGCCACGTCCCGAGCCTAGTGAGCCACGGGGCCCACGCGTTCGGTGGCCTCACCCACCCCACTTGAGTGAGCGCCCCGTCCCACTCGAGTGAGCGCGCCGTCCCTCCTGCCTCGTGGCAGGTGGGACGGCGCGCTCACTCGTGTGTGGTCAGGCGCTCACTCGACGAGGTGGTCGGTCAGCTACGGGACTCGGCGGCCACTCGGGCCGCAGCGGCACGGGCCGCCTGCTTGGTCGCGGTCTTCGTGGCCGGGGCCTTCTTCACGGCCGCCGTCTTGGTGGCGGGCTGCTTGGCCTCGGTCTTCGGGGCCGCGCTGGCCGCCTTCTTCGGAGCCGCCTTCTTCGCGGCGGACGCCTTCTTCGCCGGCGCCTTCCTGACAGACGCCTTCTTCGTCGGGGCGGGACCCGACGGCGCCTCGGCCTGGATGGGCGCGGGCTGGCCGGACGACGCCGGCTTGGTCACGGTGCGCAGGGTGCGCAGGGCGACCGAGAGCGCGGCGATGCCGGCGTGGCTCATCCGCTCGATCCCGCCGAGGGCCGCCCGGGCCCGACCGAGCGCGTCGGCATTGAGCTCGGACCACTCGGCGAGGCGGCCCGCGGCGTCGTGACGCGGGTTGCTCACCTCGAGCACCGACCGGGTCAGGCTCTCGAGGACCGCGTAGAGGTCGTCGCGCAGCGCGCCGCGGGCCATGGCGTCCCAGCGGTCGTCGCGCGGCAGCATCGTGACCCGCGTCAGCATCGCGTCGATCGAGAACGTCTCGGAGGTCAGGAAGTAGACCCCGACGACGTCGTCGAGCTTCTCGCCGGTGTCCTCGGCGATCTCGATGCAGTCGAGCAGCGAGTAGAGGTCGAGCAGGGACGCCGCGGCGAGCGCGAGATCCTCCGGCACGCCCTTGCCCTCGAGCTCGCGGGCCCGTCGCTGCAGGCGGGTGCGCTCGCTGCCCTGGAGCAGCTCGGCGATGCGGCCGGAGAAGGCCTCGATGCCGGGGCGGAAGCGCGCCACCTCGGCCGCGATGTCGAGCGTCGCCGGGCGTGAGGTGAGGAACCAGCGCACCGAGCGGTCGATGAGGCGACGGAACTCGAGGTAGAGCGCCGTCTGCGCCCCCGTGCTCACGACGTTGTCGGTGGCCTCGACGCCCCGGACGAACCCGGCGAGGTCGAACACCTCGCGGCAGACGACGTAGGCACGCGCTACCTGCTCGGGCGTGGCGCCGGTCTCCTCCCCCGCCCGGTAGGCGAAGGTGATGCCGCCGCGGTTGACCATCGAGTTCGCCACCGCGTTGGTGATGATCTCGCGGCGCAGCGGGTGGGCGGCGATCTCGTCGGCGTAGTTGCCGCGCAACGGCTTCGGGAAGTACTCGGCGAGCGTCGACTCGAACCACGGGTCGTCGGGCAGGGCCGTCGTGATGAGCTGGTTCTTGAGGTAGAGCTTCGCATAGGCGACGAGCACCGAGAACTCCGGCGACGCGAGGCCCAGTCCGTCCTTCTGGCGGCGCGCGATCTCGGCGTCGCTCGGGAGGAACTCGAGCGAGCGGTCGAGGTCGCCGTTCGCCTCGAGGAACTGGATGAGGCGCTCGTGCACGCCGAGCATCGCGTGCTGCTGCGCGCGGGCGTTGCCGAGCAGGACGTTCTGCTCGTAGTTGTCGCGCAGCACCTGCTCGGCGACCTCGTCGGTCATCGAGGCGAGGAGCGTGTTGCGACGCTTCGTCGTCAGCTCGCCGGAGCGGGTCAGCTCGGTGAGAAGGATCTTGATGTTGACCTCGTGGTCGGAGGTGTCGACGCCGGCACTGTTGTCGATGGCGTCCGTGTTGATCCGGACACCCGCCAGCGCGGCCTCGATGCGGCCGAGCTGGCTCGCCCCGAGGTTGCCGCCCTCGCCGACGACCTTGCAGCGCAGGTCGCTGCCGTTGACGCGGATGGCGTCGTTGGCCCGGTCGCCGATCTCGGAGTTCGTCTCGGCCACCGCCTTGACGTAGGTGCCGATGCCGCCGTTCCACAGCAGGTCGACCGGCGCGAGGAGGATCGCCTTCATGAGGTCAGCAGGCGTCATCGACTTCGTGCCCGAGCGCAGCCCCAGGGCCGCGACCATCTGCGCGCTCACCGGCACCGACTTGGCCGATCGCGGGAAGATGCCGCCGCCCTTGCTGATGAGCTTCTCGTCGTAGTCGGCCCACGACGACCCGGGCAGGTCGAACATCCGCCGGCGCTCGGCATACGAGGTCGCGGCGTCCGGGTCGGGGTCGACGAAGATGTGCCGGTGGTCGAAGGCCGCGAGCAGGCGGATGTGCTCAGAGAGGAGCATCCCGTTGCCGAAGACGTCGCCGCTCATGTCGCCGACGCCGACGACGGTGAACTCCTGGGTCTGGGTGTCGACGCCGAGCTCGCGGAAGTGGCGCTTGACCGACTCCCATGCGCCGCGCGCCGTGATGCCCATGCCCTTGTGGTCATAGCCGGCGGAGCCGCCGGACGCGAAGGCGTCGTCGAGCCAGAAGCCGTAGTCGGCGGAGATGCCGTTCGCGATGTCGGAGAACTTCGCGGTGCCCTTGTCGGCGGCGACGACGAGGTAGGTGTCGTCCTCGTCGTGGCGCACGACACGGCGCGGCGGCACGGCGGCACCCGAGACGAGGTTGTCGGTGAGGTCGAGCAGCCCGGAGATGAAGAGCTTGTAGGACGCGATGCCCTCGTCCATCCACGCGGCGCGGTCGACGGCGGGGTCGGGCAGCTGCTTGGCGTAGAAGCCACCCTTGCTGCCGGTCGGCACGATGACGGCGTTCTTGACCATCTGCGCCTTGACGAGCCCGAGGACCTCGGTGCGGAAGTCCTCGCGGCGGTCGGACCAGCGCAGACCGCCGCGGGCGACCTTGCCGAAGCGCAGGTGCACGCCCTCGACCCGGGGGCTGTAGACCCAGATCTCGAACATCGGCCGCGGGGCCGGGAGGTCGGGGACCTTCTTCGGGTTGAGCTTGAGCGAGACGTACGACTTGTCGCGTCCGTTCTCGTCGGGCTGGTAGAAGTTCGTGCGCAGGCTCGCCTGGATGACTCCGAGCAGGGCACGCACGATGCGGTCGTGGTCGAGGCTCGCGACGTCGTCGAGTGCCTCCTTGATGCGCGTGACGACCTGCTTCTGCCGCGACGCCCGCTTGTCGTGGCCGGCCTCGGTCTCGGGGAAGGCGTCGGGGTCGAAGCGCGCCTCGAAGAGCTCGACGAGGCTGCGGGCGATGCCGGTGTTGGCGGCGAGCGCCGACTCGACGTAGTCCTGCGAGAAGGTCGAGCCCGTTTGGCGGAGGTACTTCGCCACGGTGCGCAGGATGACGACCTGCCGCCAGGTGAGACCCGCGGCGAGCACGAGGGCGTTGAAGCCGTCGGACTCGGCACGGCCGTCCCAGACGGCCCGGAAGGCCTCCTCGAAGCGCTCGCGGACGTCGGCCGAGAGGGCTGCGTCGCCGGACCCCCACGTGCGGGCGTCGGCGCACAGGCCGAAGTCGAAGATGTGCAGCGTGCGGCCGTCGGGTCCGGGCACCTCGTAGGGGCGCTCGTCGGTCACCTCGACGCCGAGGTGCGTGAAGAGCGGCAGCACCTGCGTCAGCGACAGGTCGGCGCGGCGGTAGAGCTTGAAGCGCCGCTCGCGGGGGTCGTCCGACGCGGGGTCGTCGTAGAGGTGCAGGCCGGTCGTGCGGTCACCGTCGCCGAGCGCGTCGATGCGGTCGAGGTCCTCGACCGCCGTCTCGACGTCGAAGTCCTCCTTGTACGCCTCGGGCAGGGCCTTGGCGTACGCCGCCATCGTGCGGGCCGCGCCCTCGAGACCGCGGGCCTGGCCGAGCGCCTCGGAGAGGTCCTCGTCCCAGGTGCGGGTCGCGTCGATGACGCGCTTCTCGAGCTCCGCCTCGTCGATGTCGGGGATGTCGGTGCCCGCCGGCATGCGCACGACGAAGTGGAGGCGCGCGAGCGTCGACTCGCTGACCCGCGTCGTGTTGTCGATGTTCTCGCCGCCGAAGGCCTCGAGCAGGATCGCCTCGATGCGCAGTCGGACCGTGGTGTTGTAGCGGTCGCGCGGGAGGTAGACGAGGCACGAGACGAAACGGCCGAACTCGTCGCGACGCAGGAAGAGCTTGGTCTTGCGGCGCTCCTGCAGGTGCAGGACGCTCGTCGCGATCTCGGCCAGCTGTGCGGGGCTCGTCTGGAAGAGCTCGTCGCGCGGGTAGGTCTCGAGGATCTGGAGGATGTCCTTGCCGGAGTGGCTGTCGGCGCTGAGCCCGGTGAGGCGCAGCACCTCCTGCGCCCGTACGTCGAGGAGCGGGATGTCGTGGATCGTGTCGTTGTAGGCGGCCGAGGCGTAGAGGCCGAGGAAGCGCTGCTCGCCGACGCACTCGCCGCGGGCGTCGAAGCGCTTGACCGAGATGTAGTCGAGGTAGACGTCGCGGTGGACCGTCGCGCGCGAGTTGGCCTTGGTGATGATGAGGATGGTGGAGTCGCGAGCGGCTCGGCTGGCAGCCGGCGTGAGCACGAGTCCCTTTCCGGCAGACGGCCGGTCGTAGCGGAGCAGCCCGAGACCGGTGCCGGGCACCTGGCGCGAGACGTCCTTGCCGTTCTCGTGCGAGAGGGAGTACTCGCGGTAGCCGAGGAAGGTGAAGTTGTTGTGTGCGAGCCACTCGAGGAAACGGCTCGTCTCGCGCGCCTGGTGCGGGTCGGTGCCGGGTGGCGTCGCCGAGCGGAGCTCGCTCGCGATGGTCAGCGCGTGCGCGCGCATCTTGGGCCAGTCCTCGACGGAGTCGCGGACGTTCTCGAGGACGTGCCGCAGCCGGGCCTCGACGTCGGGCAGGGCGTCGGCCGGCAGGCGGTCGATCTCGAGGTGCATCCACGACTCGCGCACGAGACCGAGGGAGGTGGACTGCACGGTCGTCGAGCCGTCGGTGATGACCGACTTGAGCTCACCGGTGATGGTGCGCGAGACGGTCATCTGCGGGTGCACGATGAGGTGGACGCCGCGGTCGAAGCCGCCGAGCGCGGCCACGACGGAGTCGACGAGGAACGGCATGTCGTCGACGACGATCTGCACCACCGAGTGGCCCGTGGACCAGCCCTCGTCGTCGGCGGTCGGGTTGAAGGCGCGCACGTTGAACGTGCCGACCGGGCGATCCTGGGCGAAGGCGCGGTGCTCGGTGGCGATGGTCGCGAGCTCGCGCGCCGGGCGCGCGAGCAGGTCCTCGGTCGCGACGAGGCGGTAGTAGGCGAGGAGGAACTCCTCGAGCTCGCGGGACGCGGTGCCGCCGGATCGGCCGCGACCCCGTCGAGGGGGAGGCGCCACTGCCGCGGCAGCGGCCTTCATGACGTCGATTCGAGTCTGTTCGAGTGACGCTGACATGCGGTCGTCGGATTCCTCACCGTGTGGCCCGTACGGCGGCACGTCGTTGTGCCGCCCATCTCACCATGTGAGCCTATCCCCGTCGGCGTCCACGCCCGAACCACCCCCGCCGGACGCTCCGCGACTGTGACACGAGTGATGGACGGGACAGGCGGTGGAGAACTCCGGGGCAGCCGGACGCCCAGTCCCTAGAGTGGTGCCATGACCGAGGGGAGCCGGGTGGCGGGCGCTGCGGACCCTGCGACGCTGCGAGCCCTCGCCGCCGGCCGGTCGACGACGCGGACGCTCTCCGACGACCTGCTGACGCACCTTCCCGACCTCGGCGACCTGCCGACGCAGCGCGCGCTCGACACCTGGGTCGAGCAGGCGGCCGACACCCTCCGGGCCCTCTCGGAGGCACTCGAGGAGCGGCTGCTCGACCTCGGCGCCGCCCCCGGGCGGGCACCCGCCGGCGTCGACGAGCAGGTGCCGCGAGACAGCCGTCCGGCCACGCAGGCGGGTGACGCCCGATGAGCCTCTCCCCCGGCGACCCCGGCTCGACGTCGGCGCTCGGCGGCGCCCTGCGCACGCAGGCCCACCAGCTCGCCGACCTCGTCGTCGACCTCGACGCGGCCGCGCGGCGGGTCGGGCGCACCGGGAGGCCCGACCCCACGGGCCACGAGCGCGACCTCGTGACCCGCGCCGCCACCGAGCTCGACCGGGTCGGCGGCCTCCTCCAGTCCTGGACCACGACCGCCGTCGAGTCGGCAGCCCGCGTCCGCGCGCTCGAGCCGGCCCTGACGCGCTGCGACCTGACCATCGACGGCCGGCTCGTCGTCGAGCGCTCCGGCCCGAGCCGGGTCGAGCCGGGCGAGCGCCTGGCCGAGCGCGATCGGCTCCAGGAGCTGCTCAACCGCGTGACGGCGGTCCGTTCGCGCGAGCTGGCCCGGCTCCGCCGCGAGCTCGAGACGTCCGGCACGACACTCGCGGCCCTGTCCGACCGCGCCCGGTCGGGCGCCTGAGCGTCACCTCGGCGCCGGGCGCGTGACCCGGCCGCGCGGCATACGTCCTCGGGGTGCGGTGGACGGTGCAATAGCGTGTCGGCCATGAAGATCTCCGAGACGATCACGTATGCCGCCCCGCCCGAGACCGTCTACGCCATGGTCACCGACGTGGCCTTCCAGGAGCGCAAGTGCGTCGAGGCCCACGCCCAACGGCACGAGGCCGCGGTCAGCCCGGCGGGTGACGGCGCCCGCGTCGTGACGAAGCGCGACCTGCCCGCCGACGACCTCCCCGACTTCGCGAAGTCGATCGTCGGACCGACCCTCTCGGTGACGGAGACCTACGAGTGGGGTGGGGCCGCCGGTGACGGCACCCGCACCGGCACCCTCACGGTCGAGGTGGCCGGGGCTCCCGTCGCGATGCGGTCGAGCGTCCGGCTCGCCCCGGCCGGTGGCGGCACGCAGATCAGCATCGACGGCGACCTCAAGGCCTCGATCCCGCTCTTCGGGGGCAAGGTCGAGAAGGCCGCCGCCCCTGCCGTCATCGATGCGATCCGCAGCGAGCAGCGAACCGGCAACGCCTGGCTGTCCGAGCGCGCCTGACACCCCTGCACGACGCTGGGCCCGCCTCCTGACGGAGACGGGCCCAGCGGCATACGTGCTCGGGGGCGGGTCAGCCCATGTGCGGGTAGGTGTGGTTCGTCGGCGGGACGAACGTCTCCTTGATCGAACGCACGCTCGTCCAGCGCAGCAGGTTCTGCGCGGCGCCCGCCTTGTCGTTGGTGCCCGACGCGCGGCCCCCGCCGAACGGCTGCTGGCCGACGACGGCGCCGGTCGGCTTGTCGTTGACGTAGAAGTTGCCGGCGGCGAAGCGCAGGCGCTTCGTGGCGTCGGCGATGACGCGACGGTCCTGGGCGATGATCGAGCCGGTGAGCCCGAACGGCGCGAAGCGCTCCATCTGGTCGAGCACGGTGTCGTACTGCGCGTCGGGGTAGACGTGCACCGACAGGATCGGGCCGAAGTACTCGGTGCGGAAGGACTCGTCGGCGGCGTCCTTGATCTCGAGCACCGTCGGGCGCACGAAGTAGCCGACGGAGTCGTCGTAGGTGCCGCCGGCCACGACGTCGATGCCCGTGGTCGCGTGAGCCCGGTCGATCGCGTCCTGGTGCTTGGCGAACGCGCGGTCGTCGATGACGGCACCCATGAAGTTGGACAGGTCGGTGACGTCGCCCTGGGTCAGGCCGTTGGTGATGTCGACGAGGTCGCCCTTGATCTGCTTCCACACCGAGGCGGGGACGTAGGCGCGCGAGGCGGCCGAGCACTTCTGGCCCTGGAACTCGAAGGCGCCCCGGATCATGGCGGTGCGCAGGACGGCCGGGTCGGCACTCGGGTGGGCGAGGATGAAGTCCTTGCCGCCGGTCTCGCCGACGAGGCGCGGGTAGGTGCGGTAGCGGTCGAGGTTGGTCCCGACCTCGTGCCACAGGTGCTTGAACGTCGGGGTCGAGCCGGTGAAGTGGATGCCGGCGAGGTCCTCGTCGCGCAGGGCTGCCTTGCTGACGTTGATGCCGTCGCCCGTCACCATGTTGATGACGCCCGGAGGCATGCCGGCCTCCTCGAGCAGCTCCATCGTCAGCTGCGCCGCGAGCTGCTGGGTCGGGCTCGGCTTCCACACGACGGTGTTGCCCATGAGGGCCGGGGCGGTCGGCAGGTTGCCCGCGATCGCGGTGAAGTTGAACGGCGTGACCGCGTAGACGAAGCCCTCGAGCGAGCGGTAGTCGGAGCGGTTCCAGATGCCCTTGGCGTTGAGCGGCGGCTGCTGCTCGAGGATCTGGCGGGCGAAGTGGACGTTGATGCGCCAGAAGTCGATGAGCTCGCACGCGGCGTCGATCTCGGCCTGGTAGGCCGTCTTGCTCTGTCCGAGCATCGTCGCCGCGTTGAGGCGGGCGCGCCAGGGGCCGGAGAGCAGCTCGGCGGCCTTGAGCAGGATGGCGGCGCGGTCGTCGAAGGACAGCTCGCGCCACATCGGGGCGGCGGCCTTGGCGGCGTCGACGGCGGCCTGGCCCTCCTTGACGGTGGCGTTGCGCAGCGTGCCGAGGACCTTGCGGTGGGCGTGCGGCTGGCGGACGGCGATCTTGCGACCGGTGCCGGTGACCCGCTCGCCGTTGATCGTGTGGGGCAGCTCGGTCTGGGTCGACCCCAGCTCGGCGAGGGCGACCTCGAGCGCGGCTCGCTCGGGCGAGCCCGGCGCGTAGTCGAGCACCGGCTCGTTGGCCGGTGCGGGCACGTGGGTCACGGCGTCCATCAAGTTCTCCTGCGGTTGGCACGGGGTCTCGCCCGGTGCAGGCGAGTGGGGTGGCCCGCCTCGTGGGCGGAGCCACCCCATCGTTCCATGCCGGCCACGGTGCCCGTCAGCCCTGCCGGGGCGCTCAGTGCAGGACGGGGATGCTCCACGGGTAGCGGAAGCTCTCTCCGCGGCTCGCGGCCATCGCCGCCCTGATGTGGAACCACAGCGCGGCCACGACGGCGACGATCCACACGATGATGGCGACCGGGATGAGGATCACGGTGAAGAGCATGACCCAGCCGGCGATGATCGCCGCCCAGACGGCGAGGTTGAAGTTGAAGGAGTCGGCAGCGGCCTTGCGGACGAAGGCGCTGCGGTCCTTGTAGACGGCCCAGATGAGCAGCGGGCCGACGAAGCTGAGCCAGCCGACGGAGATGACGGCGGCGACGATGGCGGCGAGGTGGCCGAGGACGGCCCACGTGCGCTCGTCGCTCGTCGGGGTCAGGGACTGGCCGGACGGGTTCGGGATCGGTTGTGTCATGACCCCATCGTCGCGCCACTCGGGGCCGTGGCGCTGCCGGGGAGCGCCCTGACCCGACCCTGAGCCGCCCCTGACCGACGCCGCCCACCCTCGGGGTGGAGGCGCGGTGCGGTCGGGGTCGGAGTGGGGTCGGAGGCGGGGTGGGCAGGCGCCCTCAGGCGGTGGCGCCCACGGCGTCGTCGACGACGAGCGAGCAGACCACGCTCGTGGGGTCGGCGACGTCGATGGCCGACAGGAGGGTGAGGGTGAGCTGGTGGTGCCCTCGCGCGCCGGGGTGGAACGTGTCGTCGAGCCAGCCGTCGGGCGCCACCTCCCGGCCCGCGTCGGCCGCGGCCGCCTCCCACGCGGCGGCATGGTCGACGACGAGCACCCCGAGGTCGCGTGCGACCTCGCGCACCGCCTCGGCGTAGAGCGCGATGAGGCGGGGCCCGCGGCCGCCGTCCTCGAGCACCGGCGGGGGCGTCTGGAGCACGACCGTGGCTCCGACGTCGCGGGAGCGCTGGACGATCTGGTCGAGGCGGTAGCGGAAGCCGCGCACGCCGTCCTCCCCCGCCAGGATGTCGTTGGTCCCGAACATCACGAAGACGACGTCGGGCGCGAATCGTCCTGCCCGCCAGTGGAACTCGGGAAGGAGGTCTTCGGTCGTGGCCCCCGACACGCCGGAGTTGATGACGGCGTCCCCACGACGACCGAGCTCACCGCGGACGCGCTCGGCGAAGTGCTCGACGTAGCCGCGGCGGCCGTGCGTGTGCACGACCCCCTGCGTGATGCTGTCGCCGAGGAAGACCCACGTCACGGGTGGTCCGGCGAGGATCTCGCGGAGGCGGTCGGCATCGCGGCGGGCGTACTCGTCAGCGGTGAAGTCCATCCGCGCAAGGTAACAAGGGATGACGCAAGCGCGACTCCCCCGGACCAGCACGTGGGACGGTCAGGCCGCTCCGGCGCGGGCCTGCCGGCCGGTTGCCGATCGGCCGTCGGCGACCGCGTCCGGCCACGGCTGGGGACGGTCGTCGCCGTGCAGGCTGGCCTCCACCGGGAGGCGGTCGACGAAGCGGGCGACGGCTCCCCCGACCGCGGCGTCCGCGAGCACCCGACGATGCCCGAGCCCGGCGGTCGAGAGCAGCTCGGCCCCCGGCCAGGACTGCACGAGGCGCGCCGAGGGCGCGTGCGACACCTCTCGGTCGAGCAGGTCGTGGACGACGAGCAGGTCGGGCCGCTCGGGCCGCTCGAGCGAGGTCGCGATCGTCACGAGGTCGAGCTCGTCGGGCGCGTAGCCGGTGCGGAGGCGGACCCGCTCGACGAGCCGGCGCGTCGTCCGCGCGCCCAGCCCCAGCTCGCTCCGAAGGCGGACGAGCAGGTCGGGTATGCCGCTCGGCGGGGCGATGAGGACGAGCCGCTCCACTGCCACCCAGCCGTCGCGGATCGCCAGCAGTGCGGACAGGGCGCCCATCGAGTGTGCGACGACGGCCCGCGCAGGCCCGAAGCGCGCGGCGACGGCGTCGAGGGAGCGACCGAGCTCGACCGCATCGGAGGAGCCGGAGCCGTGGACCCCCGGGTCCGAGCGGCCGTGACCGAGCCCGTCGAAGGCGACGACCTGCAGGCCCCGGTCGAGCAGGGGCGCGACGAGCGGGGTCAGCTGCTCGAGGGACCCGCCCCAGCCGTGCACGAGGTAGATGACCGGTCCCTCACCCCAGACCCAGCCCCGCACGGAGCGGCCGCGGAGCTCGACCTCGAAGGCCGAGCCGAGCAGCTCCCGGATCGGCGTCGCACCCAAGGGCGTGGCGATCGAGGGTCGGGCCGGGGGCAGTCGGAACCAGAGCCGTTCGGCGACCCGCGCTCCCACGCGAGGTGCGAGCGCTTCGAAGATCCGGAACGCCATGTGAGTGGTGGCGGACTTAATAGACCGATCGTTCGTGCTTTTCTGTGGCGACTGGAGGGCCATGACTGCTCCTTCTGGATGGTGATCGGGACGGGTGGTCCGTGCAGGACCGGATGCGTGGTGGTCAGGCCGAGCGGGCGACGGGCCGGCAGTCGTCGACGAGGCGGTCGAAGGCCCGGCGCGCCCGCTCCTCGGCACGACCGTCGCGCATCAACCGACGCGCATGGTGGTGCGCGAGAACGATGCCCTCGAGCTCGTAGGCGAACTGCTCGGCGTCGACGTCGTCGCGGAAGTGCCCCTCGCTCATCGCGGTGCCGACGATGAGGGTGAGGGACTCGAGCTTGTCGCGCTCGGCGCGCACCAGCTCGTCGCGGACCGGGCCCTCCTGGTCGTCGAACTCGCTTGCTGCGTCGACGAAGATGCAGCCGCCGTCGAAGGCGGTGGACTGCCAGGTGATCCAGCGGTCGAAGAACTCGCGCACGCGCGGCTCGCCACGGGGTGTGGCCACGGTCGGACGCATGACGACGTCGGTGAACCGCTCGCGGGCGTGCTGGAGCACCTCGACCTGCAACGCCTCCTTGGAGGCGAAGTGGGCGTAGAGCCCGCTCTTGCTCAGCTTCGTCGCCGCGGCCAGCGTGCCGATGGTCAGCCCACCGAGCCCGACGAGCGACGCGAGCTCGGTGGCCTCGTCGAGGATCGCGGTCCTCGTGCTCTCACCTTTGCCCATGACATCAATAAAAGCACGATCGTTCGGTCGTGACAAGAGATGAAGTCATGGCACCACGCCCGTCAGGCGCCGCGCCACCGGAGCAGACGGGAGACCACGACCTCGAGGTCGTGTGCGAGCGCACCGGACGGGTCAACGTCCACCGTCTCGGGGTACGCGACGTCGCGGTGGGCGTCGAACCACGGCGCGAGCGCCCACCAGGCCCGGGCCCTGGCCCTCGTGTCGTCGTCCACGCCGGACGCCACAGCGTCGGCGAAGGCGACCGATGTCGCGTTGAGCGCCCAGGCGAGGTCGACAGCGGGGTCGGTGACCCGGGCGTCGCCCCAGTCGATGACCCCGGACAGCCGCCCGTCTCGCGCGAGGACGTGCTCGCTCACGAGGTCCCCGTGGCAGAGGGCCTGCTCACCGACGGTCGCCACCCGTTCGAGCAGCGCCTCCGCGGTCGAGCGGTGCTCGGGCGGCAGGAGGGGCAGCACGACGTGCCCGAGCCGCTCCACCCGGACGGTTCGTTCGACGTGGTCGTCCGCTGCCGACGGGCACCCCGCATCGGCCGCGAGGGGAAGCGGGGTGGCGTGCAGCACCTCGAGGAAGGCCGCGAAGACCTCGCCGTCCGCCGAGCTCAGGCGTGCCGGATCGACGGCCTCGCCCACCACGAGGGCGTGCCGCAGCCGCAGCGGCGCACGGTCGAGCACGACCGGGCGGGGCACCTCCACCGGAAGCCCGTCCGCGATCGCCGGGAGCAGGACCGCCTCGGCGAGCAGCGCCGTCTCGACGTCGGGCCGGCGCGCGGTGCGGTCGACCCAGCGCTGTTCCACGAGCGTCGCCACGCTGTCCCAGCCCTGGCGGAGCGGGACCCGGTCGGCATGCCATCCGCGCACGAGGGACGACCACACGGCCACGCTGTCCGGCACGATGCTGTCGACCTCGTCGTCGAACCGGCGCACGAGCTCCTCGACCGTCACCCACTCGCCCCATGACACCTCCTCGGGCTGCCACCGGATCGGGCCGTCCCACGTCACGACGAAGCGGAAGGCCCGGTAGCGCGTGTGCTCGTCGGCGTAGTCCGCCACGCCGAGGGGCTCGAGCGGGACCCCGGCGACACCGAGCTCCTCGTCGACCTCGCGTACCGCGCCCACAGCCGGATCCTCCCCCGCCAGGACGACCCCACCGGCCGCGACGTCGAGCAGACCCGGGTAGACGTCCTTCGTCGTCGTGCGACGGTGGAGGTAGATGCGACCGAGCGGGTCGCGCACGACGATCGACGAGGCCGCGTGACGCAGGTTGCGCGCGCGCATGACCGACCGCGGCGACGATCCCGACACGTGACCGGCCTCGTCGTAGAGGGCGACCACCTCGTCGTCGGCCATGTCGGGGCTCAGCCGAAGAAGGAACGCACGTCGTCGAGCTCGGTGACGTCGTACCACAGCAGCTCGTCGGCCTCCTCGTCGACGTCGCCGGTCACCTCGTCGTCGACGTGGAACGACGCGACCCGCGAGAGGGGCAGCGGCGCCGTGAGCACGACCTTCGACACGGGCGCACCGTCGCGCGGTGAGACCCACGTGGCGTCCGCGTCGGCGGATGCGACGACGCGACGGTCCGAGCGCACCGACCGCAGCCCGGCCGCAGCCTCGACGGCATCGCTGAAAGCGGCGTACTCGAGGTCCTCGACGTCGAGACCCGGCGCGGCCTGCTCGAGACCCGACGTGACGGCATACGCCGTCCGGGGCGTGCCCGGACCGGCAGCGAGCGCGCCCGCGGTGGCGAGCTCCTCGAGGCCCGCCCGCCCCAGCGGCACGTAGACGCGCACGACCGGCATCAGGACTCCCTCCCGCTCGTCAGCTCGGCGAGCGACTCGACGATGGACTGGCCGAGCACGTCGACGTCGGGCATGGCGTCGCGGTCGGCGTTGAGGCCGAAGTAGACCCCGCCGTTGTACGACGTGATGCCGATCGAGAGGGCCTGCCCCTTGGCGAGCGGCGTCACCGGGTAGGTCGAGAGCATCTCGGCGTCTCCGGCGTAGAGCGGCGTCTGCGGGCCCGGCACGTTGGTGATCATGACGTTGTAGAGGCGGCGCGACATCGCGGAGCCGAGACGCGCACCGAGGGCGTGCAGGGTCGGCGGCGCGAACCCCGCGAGGTTGGCGAGCGACGTCGCCCCGACCGCCTGACCACCCTCCATCTGCTGGCGCATCGCGAACGCGATCTGGTGCAGGCGCATCGAGGCCCCGGGCTCGCCGACCGGGAGGTTGACGACGCAGGCCATGACCTGGTTGGCATACATCCCCGCCGGGTCGTCGCCGTAGATGCTGACCGGCACCATGGCGCGCACCGACGTGTGGGGGCTGACGGCCTCGCCACGCCCGAGCAGCCACGCCCGGAAGCCGCCCGCGATCGTCGCCAGCACGACGTCGTTGATCGTCACGTCCTCGGCGTACGCGCCGCGGGCCAGCCGCTTGCGCACGAGGCGGTAGTCCTCGAGGTCGGTCGCGATCATGACCCACCGGCGGGCCGAGCCGATCTCGGCGTTGAGGGGCGAGTCGGGCGCGGGACGAGCGGCGGTGCGCGCGACCGTCGAGAGCACCTGGCCGGCAGACTCGACCGCACGCAGGCCGACGTTGAGGGCGTCATTGAGACCGCCGCGGACGAGGTCGACGACCTGCGTCGGGCGGCGCACCGCGTCGATGACGGCACCCGTGACGAGCTCGACCGACGACGGCGACCGGCTCGGCTCCCACGGCGGCACGACGTCGTCCTGGTCCTCACCCTTGACGGCGTCGACGATGACGTGCGCGATGTCGAGGGCGTTGACGCCGTCGATGAGCGCGTGGTGGGTCTTCGTGACGATGGCGAACCGACCGTCGTGCAGGCCCTCGACGAGGTAGACCTCCCACAGCGGGCGGGTGCGGTCGAGCTTGCGCGGCTGGACCCGGGCGACGAAGTCCTGCAGCTGCCGGTCGCTGCCCGGACGCGGCAGGCCGGCGCGACGCACGTGGTAGCCCATGTCGAAGGCCTCGTCGTCGACCCAGACGGGGTTGCCGATGCGGCCCGGGACGTCGCGCACCTTCTGCCGGAAGCGCGGGATCGCCCCGATCCGGCTCTCGATGATGCGGACGAGCTGGTCGTAGTCGAAGCCGTCGCGAGGAGGCTGGAAGACCATGACCGACCCGACGTGCATCGACGTGGTGGACTCCTCGAGGTAGAGGAACGACGCGTCGAGCGAGGTCAGGCGGTCAGACATGCTCACACTCTGCCAGACGCCCTTGCTTAGGATCGTGGCCATGCGTACGTTTCGCGCCCTGCCGTATGCCGTCTGCGTCCTCGCGCTCGTCGGTGCCGCCGCCTGCTCGTCCGGCACCCCCGATCCCGGACCGGGCGGCAGCACCGGCGTCGTCTCGACGGGCAGCGTCAAGCGCCTCGAGGTGACCGTCACCGGGACGACCGTGACGCCCGCCCCGGCGCAGGTCGACCTGCCGATCGGCTCGACGCTCGAGCTCGTCGTGACGAGCGACCACGACGACGAGCTGCACGCCCACGGCTTCGACGTCGAGGCGACGCTCAAGGCCGGCACCCCGACGACCCTGCGCCTCACCGGCACCGAGGCCGGCCTCTACGAGGTCGAGACCCACGAGCCGGCCCTGACCCTGCTCACGGTCGCTGTCCGCTGACCGTGGCGTCCCTCCCGGCCGCCCTCGCTTCCGCCCTCCCATCAGCCCTCACTCCGGGCTCCGTCCCGGCTGTCGTCCCCGCCCACGGCGTCGGTAGCCGCGGCGACCTTCCCCTGCCGTTCACCGCCCTCGTCATCGCGGCGGTCGCGGCGCTCGTCATCTCGTTCGTCGCCATCAGCACGCTGTGGCGCGAGCCGCGGCTGCGCGACACCGACGGGGTGCTGTTGCCCGGGCCCGTCGCCGCCGTGCTGGACTCGCGCTGGCTGCGCGTCGTGGCCCGCGTCCTGGCCGGCATCGTCACGGTGTGGACGCTGGCGGCGCTCGTGTTCGGCCCCGACTCGGCCCGCAACCCGGTGCCCCACGTCGTCTACGTGTGGCTGTGGGTGGGCCTCGCCTTCTCCTCGATGCTCCTCGGCCCGGTCTGGCGGGTCATCAACCCGCTCCGCGCGCTCCACGCCGGCCTGCTCCGACTTGCCCGTGTCTCGCCCGACCTCGCGGCCCTGCCATACCGCTGGGGCCTGTGGCCCGCGGCCCTCGGGCTCGGGACCTTCACGTGGGTCGAGCTCGTCGCCGAGGACAACACGTCGCTGGGCTTCCTCCGCGTCCTCGTCGCCGGCTTCTTCGCCGTGTCGCTGCTGGGTGCGGCCGTCTTCGGCCGCACGTGGTTCGACCACGCCGACCCCTTCGAGGCGTGGTCACGGCTGCTCGGCCTGCTCTCACCGCTCGGCCGGCGCCATGACGGGCGCTGGGTGCTGCGGACCCCGCTGCACGGCGTCAACGGCCTGCGTGGCCAGCGGGGCCTCGTGCCCACGGTCGCCGTCATGCTCGGCGGGACGGCATACGACGGCTTCTCGGCCAACCTCTCGTGGGCGACGTTCGTGCAGTCCTCTCCCCTGCCGTCGGCACTGCTCCGGACGGCCACCCTCGTCGCCTTCTTCGGCTTCGTGGCCGTGACGCTCTGGCTGGCCTCGGTCGTGTCGGTGAGGCTCGCCGGTGAGCCCGTCTCCCGCTCGTTCTCCTTCGTCAGTGACATCGCGCCGTCGCTGATCCCCATCGCCGGCGGGTACGTCATCGCGCACTACTGGTCGCTCTGGGTCTACCAGGGGCAGTACGCGTGGCGGCTGCTCACCGACCCGCTCGGAACGGGTGCCGACCTGCTCGGGACTGCCGACCTCACCCCGAACGACGTGCTCATCCAGCCGACGCTCGTCGCGACGATCCAGGCCGTGAGCATCGTCGTCGGGCACCTGCTCGGCGTCCTCGCCGCCCACGAGCGGGCGATCACCGTCCTCGACCGTCGCGCCGCGGTCATCGGTCAGGTCCCGCTCATGGTGGTCATGGTCTTCTACACGCTCGGTGGCCTGACGATCCTCTTCGCGCCCTGACCGGACGCCGTGCGCTCAGGCGCCGACGGCACTCGACGACCGGCGCCCACGACCACGGCGGCGGCCACGCCGTCTCCGCTCGCGCGGCTCGGGCGGCGCCACCGTCCACGGCAGCAGACCGGTCGCGAGGTCGGCCACCGCACGACGGACGGGCGAGTCCGGCGCGTGCTCGACGACCGAGCGCCCCGCGAGCAGGGCCGCGTCGACGGCGGTGGCGTCGTCGGGCACGAACCGCACGGACGCGAGCCCGGCGAACCGGAGGAGCGAGTCGGCGATGCGGGACTGGGGACGGGACCCGACCGCGCCGCTGCGCACCCGGTTGACGACGGGCACGGGCTCGCCGGACGGCACCGTGCCGAGCTCCTGGAGACCCCGGACGAAACGCTGGAGCGCGACCGGGTCGGCGCCGCCCACCGCGACGACGAGGTCGGAGGCGGCCAAGGAGGTCAGCGTGGCCTCGTTGCGTCGCGGGGCCACGGTGTCGTAGCTGAGCTCCTCGTCGTCCTCGAGGCAGAAGCCGCAGTCGACGACGACGACCTGCACGAGCGACCGGCTCAGCTCGAGGACCCGCTCGAGCGCCGCGGCGCGCACCTCGGGCCACCGCTCGGCCTTGGGCAGGCCCGTCAGCACGCGGAGTCCCGGGACGACCACCGGGGCGAGGCGCGCGAGCGCGGACAGGTCGAGCAGGCCCTGGTCGGCCGCACGGCACGCCGCCGCCACGCCCGGCGCCTCGTCGAGCAGCCCGAGGGTCTGCGCCACGCAGCCCCCGTAGGTGTCGGCGTCGACGAGCAGCACCTCGACGCCACGGCCGGCGACCTCCGCAGCCAGGGTCGTCGCGACGGTCGTGCGACCGGGCGCGCCGGTGGGTCCCCAGACCGCGATGACCGACGCACGCTCGGGGACGGGCCGCGAACCGGTCACTCGCCCCGCGGCCGCGTCGTCGCCGGACGGGTCGTCGGCATCGCGCGAGCCGACGTGCTCACGGCCTGCGGCGATGCCACCGGAGCCAGCAGGACGCCACCCCGCGTCACCGTCGGTCGATTCCTCAGGGTGGTCGGGCGCGGACTGCTGGCCGGCGCCGACGCCGGCATCGCCGCTCAGGGCCGCCTCGAGGTCGTCGGATGCGCCCCATCCCTCCTGCAGCGACACCTCCCACCGGTCGGTCCCCGCGTCGACGGGAAGCGTCACCGTGATCGTCAGCTGTCGCAGGCGGCGCTCGGCGGGCTCGTCGTCGGCGGGGTGCACCCCGATCACGCGGATCCGGTTGGCGCGCAGGCGATTCACGACCGCGAGGTCGAGGCCGCGCAGGTCGGAGGAGACAACGGCAGTGTCGCCCAGACCCGCGTCGGCCACCGACAGCAGCTCGGACACGTCGGCACACCGCCGCGTCACGGTCACGTCACGCAGACCCTCGAGGGTCGTCGCGACCGACGACTCCCACTGGTGGCTGAGAGCGGTCAGGACCTCGGTCATGCGCCGCCGCCGGTGACCGTCCCGACGGAGGGGACGAGGGTCAGCTTCGCCTCGCCGTCCACGGCCTCGACGAGCGGCTGGACCTTGTCGGCCGGCACGTAGATCTGCACCGACGTCATCGAGCCCGCGCCGAAGCCACCGCTGCTCGTCATCACCGCGGCCACCGCGGCGGACTCGAGGACCTTCTTCGTCGGGGTGGTGGCCGCGTCGCTCGTCGTCGGGGCCTTGGGCGTGACGAAGACGTCGACGCGGCTCCCCCGTGCCAGGCCGGTCGTCGACATCGCGTCGGCGCGGACCGTGACCCGCTGCACGGCGACGGCAGCGGCGTCGCCGACGGCGGACACGGGCACCAGCTCACCCGCGCGCACGTCACGGACCATGAACGAGCCGGTCGGAGCCGGGGCGTCGGCGGCGAGGTAGGCGTTCATACCATCGGCGAGTCGCACGTCGGCGCGCACGAAGGAGGCCTCCTCGACCTCGTCACCGGCCACGAGGTTGCTCGCCGCGACCCACACCGGTACACGGTCGTCGGCGCTGGCGACGGCCTTGGCCCCCAGCGTCGCGGCGACGACGACGAGCAGCACACCGACGACGAGGCGACTGTCACGCCAGGACGGTCGTTGCAGGCGCTTGGCGCTGGGACTGGCCAGCTCGGTCATGTGGGCCCCCTGTGGTCCGCTCGGCGATGGCTGGACGCCCGTCGCACGACACCGGACGGACGCGGCAACATCTTGCATCAACCCGGCGCACACCGCCCGTCAAGGTGCACAGCTGGGGACGACGGACGATGACGACGGCACGGATCCCTAGGATGGAGCCGTTCCCTGCCCTCGACCCACGAGCCCGTGCCGGAGTCGGGTGGCACCGGCCGTGTCCGGACGCGCCGCGGGGGGGTACGGGTGTGGTCGAGGCCGTCGCCAGACGGTGCCCAGAGGAGGAGTCAACGTGGCCCAGCGGTTCCTGCAGCTCGCCGAGGTGTCGGAGATCCTCAACATCTCCTCCGCCCAGGCGTACGCCCTCGTGCGCTCCGGGGAGCTGCCGGCCATCAAGATCGGTGGCCGGGGCCAGTGGCGCGTCGAGGCCACGGAGCTCGAGGGCTACATCCAGCGGATGTACGCCGAGACGAAGTCGTTCGTGCAGGCGCACCCGTTCGGCGGCTCCGCCGAGGAGTGAGGCCACCCCGGTCCCGGCTCTCAGAGCCGGCGGACCGAGCCCAGTGACCAGAAGGGCACGAGCGTCCGCCCGGTGACGTTGGCCGCTCGTCGGGCCTCGTCGGCCGCGTGCTCGGCGATCTCGAGGTGGTCGGACGCCACGACGTCGATGGTCCCCGTCGATGCGTGCCCGTCCACATCCACGACCTCCACGACGGCGCGGTCGCGGCTCACCGCCCGTAGGGCCGCCCCCAGGCCGAACCTCCGGGCCACGACGGAGGGCGTCCGAGCCCCCGGCGCCAGTCCCGACACCGCGCGGACCGCAGGCAGAGCCACGAGGACCGGCCGTCCCGGCGCGGTCTCGACGAGTGCCCAGTCCGGCCCCACGTCGACGAGCCGACCCGTGAGCACGCGGTCGCGCACCCGCAGCCCCACGTGCGTCGCACCGACGTTCGCGAGCAGCCGCGTGTGCAGGTCGAGCAGCGCGCGCTCGCGCCGGGTGCGGTCGGCGACCTCGGCCTCGAGCTCCCGCACGTCGTCCAGCGCCAGCTGCGCCTCGAGGTCGTCGAAGAGCCGGTCCCAGCGCATGCGCACACCCTCCCCTGCCCCGACGTCGCGGGCCACCCGGCGATTCTTGACCAACAGCATACTTGACCAAACACAAGCAAACTGCATTGAATGAAGCCATGGACAGGGGACTGCAGCCAGCACAGGGACACGGAGCGGGAGCACGCAGGGCCGCCCGACGAGACGACGAGAGCGGCCGCGCAGCCAGGCCTCTCCCCGCTCAGCGACAGCGGACGGGCCTGGACGGCCCGCGCCTGCGCGAGGTCGGGGCCGGCGCCGTCGGGCTGGCCGTCGCCGTCATCACCCTGCTGACTCTCGTGACGGTCGCACGGCGGTGCAGCCACACTGCTGACACCGCCCGGCCGGACGACGTCCTCCTTCTCGTTCTCGCCTGGATGGGCGTCCTGCTCGCCGCGTGGCTCGCGCTCGGGTGCCTGTTCGCCGTCGCCTCCCTCCTTCCGGGTGCAGCAGGACGGGTGGCCAGCGAGGTCGCCGACCATGTCACCCCGACCGCGGTGCGCAAGGTGCTGACCCTCGTCCTCGGCGCCTCGGTCGGCTCGGTGGCCCTGCCCCCGGCGCCCGTCTCGAGTGCCGGCTCCGCTCCGACGGCACGCGGCGCCGGTGTTCAGGCGTCGTCCGCCGAAGGGGCCTCCGCACCGGACCTGACGCCCGGCTACACACCCACCGAGCTGACGCCGGGCTACACACCGTCCGCCGAGTCCGCCGGGTCCGCCGGGTCCGCCGGGTCCGCCGGGTCCGCCGGGTCGGCTGGGTCTGCCAGCCCGACCCCGTCGTCCCACTCGCAGCCCGCCGACCTTCCCGGGCTCCCCGTCGATCCGGGCCACTCCCCCACCCCAGGCACGCAGCAGGGCATCGCCGCACCTGCGTCCCCGAGGCCGCCGGACGGGCCCGGCTACCTCCCGACGCAGCCCGTGCCGGTGCTCGACGCGGACCGGTCGCAGCTCATGGCCCCGCCCCCGCGTCCCGCCGCATCGGCCCACGACCTCGTCACGGTGCGCCGTGGCGACTCGCTCTGGACGATCGCCGCCCGACACCTCGGTCCGGACGCCTCCGACGCACAGATCTCCCGCGAGTGGCCGAGGTGGTATGCCGCCAACCGCGACGTCGTGGGTGAGGACCCCGACGTGATCATGCCGGGGGTGCAGCTGCGTCCGCCCTCGAGCGCCCCGTCAGGGCCGGACAACCCTGAGTCCCACGCAGCCGTGCCACGGCCGTCCAGCGCCGGCGCCGGCGACAGGGTCCCCGCAGAGCAGGGAGCCCGGTGATGACGCGAGCGACCACCACACCCGGCCAGACCGGCACCTCCACCCGCGACGGCTTCACCGTCCGGCGCATCCCCCAGACGGCGCCTCGGATCATCAGCGCAGACGAGGCCTGGCACGGGGAGCCGCCCTACGCCCAGGACGCCCTCGCCCTCGACTTCTTCGGCGCGCGCGACGACGAGGACTTCGGCCGGCAGCCGACCCGCACGAGCCTGCTCCCCGAGCCGGCCCCGCTCGTGGGCCGCCTGGCGCAGGCCATCGTCGAGGTCGTCTCCGGCCAGCGCCCCGCTCCCCAGCTCATCCGGCACACGGCGCCGACGATCTACTCGGTCATCGCCAGGCAGGCCATGGTCGCCGGCCGGCGTCGCACCCCCGGCCCACGCCGTTCGGCCGTCGTGCGTCGCGTGCGCGTGTGCGAGCCGGCCGACGGCATCGTCGAGGCCTGCGCCGTCGTCGTGTCGCACGGGCGAGTCCGGGCCCTGGCCCTGCGGCTCGAGGGCCTCGACGGGCGGTGGCTCGTCACGGCGCTCACCATCGGCTGACCGCGCGCGTCATCCGCGGCCGCGCACCCGGCGTACGACCTCGGGTGGGGGTGCAGACGGCCCGGGCTCCCTCAGGGGCCCGGGCCGTCGTGCGTCGCTGCGTCAGCGGCGCTTGCGCTTGACCTTCTTGCCGCGACGGTCGGCCTTGCGCTCGACCGTCTGCTGGCCGCCGGTCTCGACGGCGCGGCCGTCCTCGCCGGGGGCGGTGTAGTGCAGGGCGGCCGGGCGCTGCGACTCGGGGTCGAGGTCGACGCCGGAGACGCGCACGCCGGAGCCGAACGGGCGGCGTCCAGCGGCCGCGGCCTCAGCCTCCTCGTCCGTCTCGCCGTTGCGGGCGGCGGCACCGGTCGCGTCGTCAGCGACGTGACCGGCGGCGGCGAGCCCGCCGACGAGGTCCCCGACCGACATCGGCGCGGCGCCGACGGGAGCGGCGGCGGCCTCGGGCAACTGCACCTCGACGGAGAAGAGGTGGCTCACCGACTCCTCCTTGATGGCCTCCATCATCGCCTCGAAGAGCTGGAAGCCCTCGCGCTGGTACTCGATGAGCGGGTCGCGCTGGGCCATGGCCCGCAGGCCGATGCCCTCCTGGAGGTAGTCCATCTCGTAGAGGTGCTCGCGCCACTTGCGGTCCAGGACCGACAGGACGACCCGGCGCTCGACCTCGCGCATCGTCTCCGCCCCGAGCGTCTCCTCACGCTGGTCGTACGCGTGGTGCGCGTCGGACATCAGCTGCTCGCGGAGCAGGTCCGCGGTGATCGCCTGGCGACCGCCCGCCATGTCCTCGACCTCCTCGATGGTGACCGAGACGGGGTAGACCTGGCGCATCGCGTCCCAGAGCTTCTCGAGGTCCCAGTCGGCCGCGAAGCCCTCGGCCGTGGCCGCGTCGACGTAGGAGCCGACGACGTCGTTGACGAACAGCCGCAGCTGCTCGTGGAGGTCCTCCCCCTCGAGCACCGCGCGGCGCTCGTCGTAGATGACCTGGCGCTGGCGGTTCATGACGTCGTCGTACTTGAGGACGTTCTTGCGGATCTCGTAGTTCTGCGCCTCGACCGAGCCCTGGGCCTTCTGGATCGAGTTCGTGACCATCTTGGACTCGATCGGCACGTTGTCCTCCATGCCGGCGGTCTGCATGAAGCGGTCGACGAGCCCGGCGTTGAACAGGCGCATGAGGTCGTCGTTGAGCGAGAGGTAGAAGCGCGACTCACCCGGGTCACCCTGACGGCCGGAACGACCGCGGAGCTGGTTGTCGATGCGGCGCGACTCGTGGCGCTCGGTGCCGAGGACGTAGAGGCCGCCGAGCTCGGTGACCTCCTCGTGCTCGGCCGCGACCTCGCGCTCGGCCGTGGCGAGCGCCTCGTCCCACGCGGCTTCGTACTCCTCCGGCGTCTCGTGCGGGTCGAGCCCGCGACGCTTCAGCTCGGCGACGGCCCGGAACTCGGAGTTGCCGCCGAGCATGATGTCGGTGCCTCGACCGGCCATGTTGGTCGCGACGGTGACGGCACCCTTGCGGCCCGCGTCGGCGACGATCGCGGCCTCGCGCTCGTGCTGCTTGGCGTTGAGGACCTCGTGCTTGATGCCGCGCTTCTTCAGCTGCTGCGAGAGGTACTCGCTCTTCTCGACCGACACGGTGCCGACGAGGACGGGCTGGCCGACGGCGTACTTGTCGGCGATGTCGTCGACGACGGCGTCGTACTTGGCGACCTCGGTCCGGTAGACGAGGTCGGCCTGGTCCTTGCGGACCATCGGGCGGTTCGTCGGGATCGGGATGACGCCGAGCTTGTAGATCGAGTTGAGCTCGGCGGCCTCGGTCTGGGCCGTGCCCGTCATGCCCGAGAGCTTGCCGTACATGCGGAAGTAGTTCTGCAGGGTGATCGTGGCGAGCGTCTGGTTCTCGTTCTTGATCTCGACGCCCTCCTTCGCCTCGATGGCCTGGTGCATGCCCTCGTTGTAGCGGCGGCCCGGGAGCATGCGGCCGGTGTGCTCGTCGACGATGAGGATCTCGCCGTTCATGACGACGTAGTCCTTGTCCTTCTTGAACAGCTCCTTGGCCTTGATGGAGTTGTTCAAGTAGCCGATGAGCGGCGTGTTGACCGTGTCGTAGAGGTTGTCGATGCCGAGGAGGTCCTCGACGCGCGCGATGCCGGACTCGAGGACGCCGACGGTGCGCTTCTTCTCGTCGACCTCGTAGTCGCCGCGTCCGTCCTCGCCGCGGTTGAGTCGGGCCGCGATGCGGGCGAACTCGACGTACCACTTCGTCGCGAGGTCGGCCGGGCCGGAGATGATGAGCGGCGTGCGCGCCTCGTCGATGAGGATCGAGTCGACCTCGTCGACGATGCAGAAGTTGTGGCCGCGCTGGACGAGCTCGGCGGGGTCCCACGCCATGTTGTCGCGGAGGTAGTCGAACCCGAACTCGTTGTTCGTGCCGTACGTGATGTCCTTGGCGTACTCGGCGCGCCGCTGCTCGGGCGTCATCTGGCTGAGGATGCAGCCGGTCTCCATGCCGAGGGCGCGGTGGACGCGGCCCATGAGCTCGGACTGGTACTCGGCGAGGAAGTCGTTGACCGTGATGACGTGAACGCCCTTGCCCGACAGGGCGTTGAGGTAGCTCGGGAGCGTCGCGACGAGGGTCTTGCCCTCACCGGTCTTCATCTCGGCGACGTTGCCCATGTGCAGCGCCGCGCCGCCCATGACCTGGACGTCGAAGTGCCGCTTGCCGAGGGTGCGCTTGCTCGCCTCGCGGACGGCGGCGAACGCCTCCGGCAGCAGCATGTCGAGGGTCTCGCCCTTGTCGAGGCGCTCGCGGAAACCCTTGGTCTCGTCGCGCAGCTCCTCGTCGGTGAGCTTCTCGAAGTCGGCCTCGAGGGCGTTGACCTGCTTGGCGATGCCCTGGAGCTTCTTCAGGGTCCGGCCTTCGCCGGCGCGAAGCAGCTTCTCGATGACGGCCATCTGGTGATCTCACTCCCGACTGAACGTGTGGACTCGCCCGGTGGGCGGGCTCCATCGCCCGTGATGGGTCACGGGACCCGCCTAGGCTAGCCGCCTTCCGGACACAACGACCAACGCATCGGCGCGCGGCCCGGTTCCGACACCGTGGGCAGCCCGGTCCGCGCCGGTGCCCGAGGGCGTATGCCGGGTGCCCCGGGACGCGCTCAGCCGCCCGCGGCGGCGCCCGTCGGGTCGACGGCCTGGTCGACCCCCTGGTCGAGGGCCTGGTCGACGGGCAGGTCGACGCGACCGAGCCCGAGCCAGGCGGCCATCGACTCGAGGTTGGCGAGCAGGGCCGGGCGCGCCTCGGCGGGCGCCCCGGGTTCCCACGTGACGCGGTGGCAGCGCAGCACGCCGGCGACGCGGTCGGCCTTGAGGTCGCACCGGGCCACGAGGGCGTCTCCGTGGAGGAAGGGCAGGACGTAGTAGCCGTGGACGCGCTTCTCGGCGGGTGTGTAGATCTCGATGCGGTAGTGGAAGTCCCAGAGGGCGTGGATGCGCTCGCGCTGCCAGACGAGCGAGTCGAAGGGGCTGAGCAGGGCCTCGGCGTGGATGCGTCGCGGCAGCCGGGCCTCGGCGTGCAGCCAGGCCGGCTTCCAGCCCGGCACGGTGACCGGGATGAGCTCGCCGTCGGCGACGAGTCGGGCGATGGCCGGGCGGGCGTCCTCGCGCCTGATCCGGAAGTAGTCGGCGAGGCACAGCTCGGTGCCGACGCCGTGGGCCCGGGCGGCGATGCGGACGAGCTCGAGGTAGCGGTCGGGGTCGGCCTCCGGTCCGGGACGGTCGGTCCAGGCCTCGCGCAGCGGCGGCGGCGCGGTGGCCGCGAGTGCGGCATACCGGCGCTCGAACTGGGACGTGCGCCCTGCCGAGCTGATCCGTCCGGCCCAGAAGAGGTACTCGAGGGCCTGCTTGACGTCGGACCAGTTCCAGCCCCAGTGGTCGGTGCGCCGGGGCTGGTCGTGCGCGAGCGCGACCTCGACCTCGCGCGCGGTCATCGGGCCGCGGGCCTCGACCTCGGCCCGGACGAGGTCGACGTAGTCGGGGCGCTCCTCGAGGATGCGCCGCATGCCGCCCCACGCCTTCTCGGCGGCCGCGCGCATGCGGAAGTCGAGCAGCGGCCACGTCGACGGCGGGACGAGGCTCGCCTCGTGGGCCCAGTACTCGACGAGGCGTCTCGGGGCGCGGTCGCGGGCCCGGTCGAGCAGCGCCGGGTCGTAGGGCCCCAGCCGGGAGAAGAACGGGAGGTACTGGCTGCGGGCGAGCACGTTGACGCTGTCGATCTGGACGACCCCGACGCGGTCGACGACGCGCTGGACGTGGCGCATCGTCGCGGTGAAGGGCTCGGGGCGGGGGTCGAGGAAGCCCTGGGCGGCGATGGCGGTGCGGCGCGCCTGCGCCCGCGTCATCCGGCGCGTGGCAACGGTCATGGACGGTGCTCCTGGGCGTCTCGGCCCGGTCGGTCGTGGTGGGTCGTGGTGCTCGCGGTCGGTCGGCGGCAGTCGGGGTCAGTCGGGGTCGATGAGCCGCTGGCGGACGGCATACATCGCCGCCTCCATGCGCGAGTGCATCTGCAGCTTGTCGAGGATGTTGCGGATGTGGTTGCGCACGGTGTTCTCGGAGATGAACAGCTCGGCGCCGATCTCACGGTTGAGCTTGCCCTTGGCGACGCTGCGGAGGATCTCGAGCTCGCGGTGGGTCAGCCGCGGCAGCTCCAGCCCCGGCGTGGGCGCGGGCGGCACGTCTTTCTGGCTGATCGCCTTGAACTCCTCGAGCAGCTTGGACGCCATGAGGGGCGAGAGGAGCGACTGGCCCTGGAAGACGCTGCGGATGCCGGCCGCCACCTCCTCGGGAGGCACGTCCTTGAGGAGGTAGCCGTTGGCCCCGGCCCGGACGGCCTCGAAGAGGTTGGCCTCGTCGTCGGAGCTCGTCAGCATGAGGATGCGCGCCGAGGGCACCCGCTGCTTGATGACCCGGCACGCGTCGATGCCTCCGCGCTTGGGCATGCCGACGTCCATGACGATGACGTCGGGGAGGATCTCCTCGGCCTGGTCGACCGCCTCGATCCCGTCGGCCGCCTCACCGACGACCTCGATGCCGTCCTCCGTCGACAGGACGGTCTGCAGACCCCGACGGTAGAGGGCGTGGTCGTCGACGATGAGGACACGGATGACGTCGGGGGGCGGGTTCACGCCTCCATCTTGGCCCAGACCACGGACACGCCGCCCGATGGACGGCCCGCATCGGCGCGGCGCGGTCCGGACGCCCGTCGGGGCGCCCCCTGGACGGGGACGCCCCGACGCCGTCGACGTCCGGGGAGCAGGGGATCAGCCCGTGGCGGCGACGGCGACGTCCGCGTCGGTCTCGAGGTGCAGCACCCCGTAGCTCCAGCCGCGGCGCCGGTAGACCACGCTCGGGCGATCGGTGTCTGCGTCGTGGAAGAGGAAGAAGTCGTGTCCGACGAGCTCCATCTGGTTGACCGCGTCCTCGAGCGACATGGGCGCGGCCGTGTGGATCTTCTCGCGGACCTCGATGGGTGAGTTGCCGAGCGCACCGAAGCGCTCGAGGTCGTCGACCCGACCGTCACCGGCGTCGCCGGCTGCGGAGTCGTCGGCAGCCGCGCCGTTCGCCGAGGCGTCGATGCGGGCGGTCGCCTGCGCGACCGACTCGGGGATGCGTCGTCCGCGACTGACCTTGCGCTTGTCGTGCACCCGCCTCAGGCGGTCCATGAGCTTGTCCACGGCCGCGTCGAGAGCGGCGTACTTGTCGTCGAGACAAGCCTCCGCCCGGATCACGGGACCCTTGGCGTGGCACGTGATCTCGACCTTCTCGGACCCACGGGCGACCCGCTCGTGGGTGACGACGACGTCGATGCGGTGCACCTTGGGGGCGAGCGCGGGCACCTTGGCCAGTCGCTCGTCGAGCTGCTCACGGAATCGGTCGGGGATCTGGACGTGGCGTCCAGTGACGACGATCTCCACGGTTCCTCCTTGATCGCGCACGTCTTCTTCGTGCGGGCAGTGAGAGTGTTTCCGGGCCTCTGGTCACCTAGGACGGGCCCGCGGTCGACGCGGCACCACCCCTTCCTGTCGATCACGTCCCCGAGGGCGGCCGGCAGGCCGTTCCCCGTGGGACGGGGGTCCATGACTCGACACTACTGGGGCCGCGCGCCCACTGGAAGGCGTGCCGGACATCCCCCGGCAACATCACACGCACGGTGCCCGCCAGGGCCTCCCCGGAGGCCACGGGTCACCCGCGGGTCCGCTGGGTGGCGGCCAGCGAGGCGCCCACGACGGACCCGGCACCGGCAGCCCGCAGCGCCCGGGCGGCCTCGGCGAAGGTGGCCCCCGTGGTCACGACGTCGTCGACGAGCAGGCATCGTCGGCCCCGGATCACGTTGTGCCACAGGGGGATCACTGACAGGGCCCCGGCGAGGTTGCCGCGGCGCTCGACCGTCCCCAGTCCCGACTGGTCCTCCACGCGCCGCACGTGACGCAGGGCCGGGGCGACCCGGAGCGCCGGCCCGGGTCGCCCGACGAGCTGTGCGACCGCTGCCTCGCACAGGCCTGTCATCGGCGTGTCGCCGCGCTCGCGGACGGCGCGTCGCGACGAGGGGGCCGGGACGACGAGCACGCCCCCTGCGTCCCAGCCGACGCCGGCCAGCGCCGCGTCGAGCGACACGGCGAGGAGGGGCACGAGGACGGCCTCGAGGTCGCGCCGGCCGGCGTCCTTCCACGCGGACACGGCCGCGCGGAGCGGGTCGGCGTAGACGCCCCAGGCGTGCACGGGCGGCATGCCCTCCGGGACGGGATGCGGCACGACCCAGGGTCCGCCGCCGTGCACGCGGGCGTGGCCCTGCACCGCGGGCGTATGCGTCGAGTGACCGCCGGGGTCACGCGAGGCGGGTGCCCCGAAGGCCAGGCCCTCGAGGGCACGTGTGCACCGAGCACACCAGACGGCACCCGGACGGAGGCATCCGCCGCACTCGCGCGGGAGGACGAGGTCGACGAGGTCGCTGTCGCGCACCCGGGCCGCGCCGACCGAGAGGGCGGCGCCGATTGCCCGCCCGAGGTCCCCGACCCCGCGCCCCACGCGCCTCTCGCGCCGCGGCGGGCCTGCCAGCCCTGACCCGCGACGCCCTCGCACGCCTCCAGCCCACCTCACGGCGGCCTGAGGGTCGAGACCTGAGGCCGTCACTGGGGACGACGGCCGTCGGGCGTGCGGGGGTGTGGACGGCCGGACCGGCGGCGTTCAGCCGCCGGGGACGAGGACGTCGCTGCCGCGCTCGATGAGGGGCCAGTTCGAGCCTGCCCTGGCGAGCACCCGGTTGTCGCTCGTGACGATGATGATGCCGCGCGGGCCGCCGACGGTCGTGATGGTCACGGCTCCGGGGACCGCGCCGAGCCGCGCTGCGCCGGTCCGTGTGCCGTCGACGCCCGCACCGATCGTCGCCAGCCACGCCCGCATCGGGTCACCCTGGCGCTCCTGGCCCAGGACGGCGTACCCGACCGGGTCGAGCCAGGTGACGTCCTGGATGCGGGTCAGCGACTGGGCCTGGCGCAGCGGTTGCGCGAGCGCCTGCGGCTCGCCGTTCGTCGCGCGGACGATGCCGCTGAGACCGAGCTGCTCGTCGCCTCCCGACCGGTCGGTCGTGACGATGAGCACGCGGGTGGCGTCCGCGGCCACGGCGATGGCCTTGACCCGGCGGTCCCCCAGCCACGGCGTGCTGATCGGCTTCGGGGCGGAGTCGGGGTCGCTCGAGACGGAGTCGAGCACGTAGACGCGGTCGTCGCCGTGCTCGTCGCTGCCGGCGATCCACAGGTAGCCGTCGGCGTCGTAGACCGGGCGGATGAGCGATGTAGCGAAGGAGGCGACCGTCCTCGGCTGCTCGGTCGCACGCCAGATGGACAGGTCACGCCCGTTGGCCGACACCGCCGCCACCTGCTTGCTGTCGACGGCGAGCGCGAGGCTGCGCCACGTGTCGCGGATGCGCGCGATGTCGCCGTCCTTGGGCTTGAGGTCGGGCCGCTTCGCGTCCTGGGTGTCGGGGACGTAGCGCGGGTCGAAGCGCCTCATGGCATCGCCCGTGCGCAGCTGCGCCGTGTCGAGGAAGGTCTTGGGGACGACGTCGTAGCCCAGCTCGGCCGCGGACGACACCGTGGTCACGCCGCCGGGCAGCTCGAGCTGGGTGCTGTCGACGGCGAGGGACACCGAGCTCACCGACGAGATCTGGCTCAACGTCTTGGTCAGCTGGGCCCACATCGCGGCGCGACCGGCCGGGTCGGCCGACAGCGCCTCGCTGCTGAGGTTGACCTGGGCCCTGCCGTTCGTCACCGGGACGGCGTTGACGGCCAGCCGGGTGCCCGTGGGCACGCCCGTGGCGACGGCGCCGGCGAGGTGGCCGGGCACGGCGCTCAGCTGGGCCCGCGCCAGGGTCGTGGCCAGACGGGACCCGATCGGGAACCACCGCGAGTCCGGCACGAGGTCGCGCCCGGTGCGCGTCACGTAGTGGACGACCCGGTTGACGTAGACGCGGTTGAACTGGTCGTTGTCGAGCCACAGCCCGAAGCCGGTCTTGGGCAGCTCCACGCGCCACTCGCCGCCCACCTTCGTCAGGCCGAGGGTGACCTTCTCCCGGGTGCCCGGCGGCTGCTCGACGTAGCGGCCGTCCGGGGTCAGCCTGGCCAGGGCGTCGGCGCTCACCTCGACGGTGTCGTCGGTGAGCCGGCGCAGCGTGAGGTCACCGTCGTAGACGACGACGTCCTCGCTCGACCATCGCCAGAGGTCGACCGACTGCGGCGTGAGGAACAACTGCCCGGTGGCATGGGTCTCGTCGGTGTCCTCGCCCGCCCGGAGGAACCCCCGGACGACAGCCTCCTGGCTCGCCCCGTCGAACGGGCCGACGGCCACGACGCGGACCGGCTCGTTGAGCACCTCCCCCAGCGCGCGCCCTTCGACGACCGGGCCGGTGCCGGGCAGGCCACCGCACGCCGCGAGGGCGGTGGAGGCGGCGAGCAGCAGCGCCGCGAGACCGCGGGCTCTCACGGGGCGCGCTCCACGACGATGCGTCGCAGGCGCAGCGTGTCGTCGTCGGCCGGGCGGCCGGCGTCCGAGGACCCGTCGCCGCCCGCAGGGCCGGTCGAGTCGTCCCCTCCGGCAGCGCGGGCGCGGGCGGCCTCCGCCGCGAGCGGGCTGAGCGGCAGGGGCGAGCTCGTGATCGTCGCATCGGCCTGGCGCGGCAGGGTGAGGCGGAAGCACGACCCCTCTCCCCGTGCTCCCCAGGCCTCGAGGCGGCCGGCGTGCAGCCGGGCGTCCTCGAGCGCGATGGCGAGGCCCAGGCCGGTGCCACCCGTCGTGCGGGCCCGGGCCGGGTCGGCACGCCAGAAACGGGTGAAGACGAGCGCCGCCTCGCCCGGCCGGAGCCCGACGCCGTGGTCGCGCACCGTCACGGCGACGGCGGAGTCGTTGGACCCGATCGTCACCTCGACGGGCTTGCCCTCGCCGTGCTCGACGGCGTTGGACACGAGGTTGCGCAGGATGCGCTCGATCCGGCGCGAGTCCATGTCGGCGACGACGGCGCTCGAGGGTGCGTTGACGACGAGCTGGGTGCCCTTGCGGGCGGCGAGGGTGCGGTGCGCGTCGACGGCCCGCTCGACGCAGGCACGCAGGTCGCTCGCCTCGACCTCGAGCACGGCCGCACCGGCGTCGAACCGCGAGATCTCGAGCAGGTCGCTGAGCAGCGACTCAAAGCGGTCGAGCTCGCCGCGGAGCAGCTCGGCCGAGCGGGCGACCGTCGGCTCGAAGTCGTGCCGGGAGTCGTGGATGAGGTCGCCGGCCATGCGGATCGTCGTGAGCGGCGTGCGCAGCTCGTGCGAGACGTCCGAGACGAACCGCTGCTGCACGCGCGAGAGGTTCTCGAGCTGGGCGATCTGCTGCTGGATCGAGGCGGCCATCCCGTTGAAGGACGTGCCGAGGCGTGCGAGGTCGTCCTCGCCCTTCGCCTGCATGCGCTCGTTGAGGTTGCCCTCGGCGAAGCGCTCGGCGACGGAGGCGGCGCGACGCACCGGGTCGGCGACGAGCCGGGTCACGACGAAGGCGATGGCACCGATGAGCAGGATGAGGGCGGCACCGCCGAAGAGGAAGGTCTGCCCGATGAAGCTGATGATCTCGCGCTCACGGTCCATCGGGTAGATGAAGTAGAGGCCGTAGTTGCCCGCCACGGGGAGCACGACCTTCTGGCCGACGATGACGGCGGAGATGCTGCCGTTGCCCTCCTCGATCGTCGCGACCTGGAGGTGCTGGCGGTCGGGCTGGGCCGCGACCTGCTGGCGCAGCTCGTCGGGGATGAACCGGACGCCGACGCTGCCGCTCTCGACCGTCCTGACGATGAACGGCGACGTGTTGTCGTCGAACCGCGTCAGCACGACGTAGCGCGTCTCGTTGCCCGCGTCGCGCCGGTAGGTGTTGATGAGCGTCGTCGCGAACTGGGTCAGCTTCTCCTGCGTGTCCGTCTGGTCGGTCGAGTCGAACTGTCCCTGGGCGTCGGTCGCGTCGCGCAGGCTGTCCTCCGACGCGATGCGCTGGCGGCTGTCGACGAGCCCCTGGGCGATCGAGCCGTAGAGGTAGGTGCCCACCGCGGTGAGCACGAGGATGCCGAGGAGCATCGTCACGACGACGACGCGGAAGCCGAGGGAGGCCCGCCACAGGTGGAGCAGCCGGCGCCAGGCCCGGCGCAACGCCGCACCGGCCCGCGAGGCCAGCCCCGCGGGTCCGCTCCGGGCCGCGCGCTCCGTCATGTCAGGACGGGCCGGCCTTGTAACCGACGCCACGGACGGTCACGACGATCTCGGGCCGCTCGGGGTCGTGCTCGATCTTGGAGCGCAGTCGCTGGACGTGGACGTTGACGAGGCGGGTGTCACCCGCGTGGCGGTAGCCCCACACCTGCTCGAGGAGCACCTCGCGGGTGAAGACCTGCCAGGGCTTGCGCGCCAGCGCGACGAGCAGGTCGAACTCGAGCGGCGTCAGGGACAGTGACTCGCCGTCGCGCTTGACGGAGTGGCCCGCCACGTCGATCTCGAGGTCGCCGATCGACAGCTTCTCGGGCGCGGGCTCGTCGCCGCGGCGCAGCCGGGCTCGGACGCGGGCGATGCGCTCCTGCGGCTTGAAGGGCTTGACGACGTAGTCGTCGGCGCCGGACTCGAGCCCCACGACGACGTCGACGGTGTCGGTGCGCGCGGTGAGCATGACGATGGGCACCCCGCTCTCGGCACGGATGCGACGGCAGACCTCCATGCCGTCGAGCCCCGGGAGCATGACGTCGAGCAGCACGAGGTCGGGCCGCGACTCACGGAAGGCACCGACCGCCTCGGAGCCGTCGGCCACGTGCGTGACCTCGAGCCCCTCGTTGCGCAGCACGATCCCGAGCATCTCGGCGAGTGCGAGGTCGTCGTCGACGACCAGTACCCGACCCTTCACGACACACTCCTTCCCGGGACCGCGGACCACGCGCCCCGTACGTCCTGACCAAATCATCACACACGCCTGACGACCTGCTGACCCAAGCGAGTCGTGACCGGGCGCCGTATGCCGTTCGCAAACCCTCCGCGAGCACGTGACGGGAGCGGGCCACGGCATACGGCTCGCGACGCGGCGAAGGGCCCCGACGGTGTCGGGACCCCCCGTGGAGCGGTGCGGCGTCAGGCCGTCAGCTCTGCGTGACGTACCACTTGCCGCCGATCTTGACGGCCTTGAAGCTCGAGACGACGTCGGCGGCGAGCGCCGGCTCGGTCGTGACGCTCTCGAAGGTGGCGTTGTTGCCGTTGACGGTGGCGCCGCTGATCTTCAGGCCCTGGAAGGCCGCCCCGAGCTCCTTGATCTGGTCGAGCATCGGCGTGATGGTCTTGCCGCAGGCCGCAGCGGCCCCGGGGATGCTCGAGATGGCCTTGCCTCCCGTGGCCATGAGCGTGCACACCGTGTTGCCGTCACCGGCGACCATGGCGTCGAGCCACGAGGTCATCGCAGCCTCGGGCGTCGCCTGGTCGACGGGACCGGCCGTCGCGTTCGTCGTGCCCGTGTCGGTGGCGCCGGTGTCGTCGGTCGTGCCCGACGACATCGTGTCGGACGGCGTGGTCGCGCTCGAGGTCGAGAGGGCCGGAGTGGTCGGTGTCGCTGCCGGGTCGACGGACTTCGAGCAGGCGGCGAGCGAGACGGAGAGGGCCAGTGCGAGTGCACCGGTCAGGAGCTTCTTCATGGAGGGTCCCTGCCAGACGGGTGGTCGGTGAGTCCCCCGATCCTCCCACGGGAGGGCCGCCCGGGAGCGTCGAGGAGCACGGCAGGAGCGGTTCGCGCAACCAGCCGCGCCGCGTGCCAATCCGCCCAAAAGCCCCCGTCCCGTCCGGTGAGCGGGGATGATCGCCCGGTGACGAGCGACACGCGGGGAACCGCCCCGGCCGCCGAGCTGGCCCCGGACACCGGACTGGAGAACGACCCGGACACCGGCCCCGTCGACGGCCCGGTCGTCGGAGGGCCGGAGCCGACCCCGCACGGCCGACGCGGCCCGCTGCCGCTCGGCGTGCGCCAGGCGCTGCCCGGCCTCGTCATCCTCGTCGCCGTCGTCCAGATCGCCCGTCCGGTCGGTGACCCGGACACCTTCTGGCACCTCGCCGCCGGCGACCGGCTCCGCGAGACGTGGACCTTCAACGGGCCCGACCCGTGGAGCACGATGTCGACGCAGCCGTGGCGGCTGCACGAGTGGCTGCCCGAGCTGCTCATGAGCGTCGTCCAGCAGTTCCTCGGGCTGCCCGGTGTGGCCTGGCTGCTCCCCCTCGGCGGGGCCGCCATCGGACTCACCCTGTGGCGCGCGACCCGGCCGCGGGCCTCGCTCCTCGCCTCGGCCGCCGTCACGTCCGTCGCCCTCGTGGCGATGAGCCAGAGCCTGTCGCTGCGGCCGCACCTGCTCTCGTTCGCCTTCGCCGTGGCCTTCACGGCGGCCTGGCTGCGCTCGGCCGCGGACGCTCGCCCGCGGTGGTGGCTCGTGCCCGTCACGTGGGTCTGGGCCTGCACGCACGGCATGTGGTTCTTCGGTGTCGTCATCGGGGTCGTCGCGCTGCTCGGGATCGCGCTCGACCGTGCGGTGACCCGCCGGCAGTGGCTGCGCCTCGCGCTCGTGCCACTGGCCTCCCTCGCGGCCGCCGCCGTGACGCCGACCGGACCCGAGCTGCTCCTGTCGCCCTTCGCCGTCAACGAGACGACCCAGTACATCGAGGAGTGGATGCCGCCGTCGCTCCGGCAGCCGGGCTTCCTCGCCTTCCTCGCCCTCGCAGGCGCCGTCGTCCTCGTCTGGGCTCGCGCCCGGCACCGCGCCCGCTGGACCGACATCCTCCTCGTCGGGCTCGCCATCGGGCTGGCCCTGCTCTACAGCCGGACCGTCGCCGTCGGAGCCGCCGTCATCGCCCCGGTCGCCGCGGCGACGATCCAGGGCCTGCTCCCGCCGGACCGCGAACCCGTGACTCGGCGCGAGGTCGGCCTGACCGTCGGCCTCGCGGCGCTCGGGCTGCTCGTCGCAGCCCTGATCCTGCCGACCCGAGCGGCCGTCCCGACGTGGGGGGCCAACGACCTCGACACGCCGTTGTCGGCCCTGCCGCAGGGCACCGTCGTGTGCAACGACTACGGCGTCGGGGGCTGGCTCATCTGGCGCCACCCGAACGTGCGTCCCACCATCGACGGGCGCGTCGAGGTCTACGCGACCGGACACGTCAAGGAGCACCTCGACTTCGAGCGCGCAGCCCCGGCCTGGCAGGCCTACGTGCGCCGGACCGGCTGCACGTACGCCCTGCTCACCAAGGGGCAGCCGGTCATCGAGGCGCTGACGGAGCAGGCGCAGTGGACGGTCGTGCAGCGCGGCTCGGAGTACGTCCTGCTCCGCGCCCCGCGCTGACGGCAGCACTTCCCACCCCGAACACACGGATGCCGCCCACCTCGTGAGGTGGGCGGCATCCGTACGCCGTGGGGTGCCGCTCCGGTGCGGGGCGGCACCGGGGTGGGCTCAGTAGCGGTAGTGCTCCGGCTTGTACGGCCCGGCGACGTCGACGCCGAGGTACTCGGCCTGGCCCTTGGTCAGCTCGGTGAGCCGGACGCCGAGGGCGTCGAGGTGCAGGCGCGCGACCTTCTCGTCGAGGTGCTTCGGCAGGGTGTAGACCTGCTTGGCGTAGTCGCCGGTCTTCGTGAAGAGCTCGATCTGGGCGATCGTCTGGTTGGAGAACGAGTTGCTCATGACGAAGCTCGGGTGGCCGGTGGCGTTGCCGAGGTTCATCAGGCGACCCTCGGAGAGCACGATGATCGAGCTGCCCGAGGTGAACGTCCACTCGTGGACCTGCGGCTTGATCTCGGTCTTCTGGATGCCGGGGACGCGGGCGAGGCCGGCCATGTCGATCTCGTTGTCGAAGTGGCCGATGTTGGCCACGATCGCCTTGTTCTTCATCTTCGTCATGTGCTCGGCCGTGACGACGTCGTAGCAGCCGGTCGTCGTGATGAAGATGTCGGCGGACTCGACGACGTCCTCGAGGCGAGCGACCTGGAAGCCCTCCATGGCGGCCTGCAGGGCGCAGATCGGGTCGATCTCGGTGACGATGACGCGAGCGCCCTGGCCACGGAGGGACTCGGCGCAGCCCTTGCCCACGTCGCCGAAGCCGGCGACGACGGCGACCTTGCCACCGATGAGGACGTCGGTGGCGCGGTTGAGGCCGTCGATGAGCGAGTGGCGGCAGCCGTAGGTGTTGTCGAACTTGCTCTTCGTCACCGCGTCGTTGACGTTGATGGCCGGGAAGAGCAGCTCGCCGGCCTCGGCCAGCTGGTAGAGGCGGTGGACACCGGTCGTGGTCTCCTCGGTGACACCCTTGATGCCGGCCGCGACCGTCGTCCACTTCTGCGGGTCGGTGGTCAGCGTCTGGCGCACGAGCTCCTTGAAGACGCCGAACTCCTCGGAGTCCTCCTCGGTGGTCGGCGGCACCTGGCCGGCCTGCTCCCACTCGCGGCCCTTGTGCACGAGCATCGTCGCGTCGCCGCCGTCGTCGAGGATCATGTTCGGGCCCTCACCGCCGGGCCAGGTGAGGATCTGGTCGGTGCACCACCAGTACTCGGGGAGCGTCTCGCCCTTCCAGGCGAAGACGGGGACGCCCTGGAGGTCGTCGGCGCTGCCCTGGGGGCCGACGACGACGGCCGCGGCGGCCTCGTCCTGCGTCGAGTAGATGTTGCAGGAGGCCCAGCGGACCTCGGCACCGAGCGCGGTGAGCGTCTCGATGAGCACGGCCGTTTGCACCGTCATGTGAAGGGAGCCGGCGATGCGGGCGCCCTTGAGCGGCTGGGCCTCGGCGTACTCCTCGCGGATCGCCATGAGGCCGGGCATCTCGTGCTCGGCGAGTCGGAGCTGGTGTCGGCCGGCCTCGGCGAGGCTCAGGTCGGCAACCTTGTAGTCGAAGGACATGAGTGATCGTTTCCTTTGATCGTCGGTCTGCAGACCCGGCGCGCCCCTCTGGGCTCATCTGGCGGGTCATCACCCACGCCGGCAGTCGCCCAGTCTAGCCGCGAGCCTCGTCGGCCTCGAATCCCCTGTCGAGGCCTGCGCTGCCACGCCCCACAGCTCCCCGCGGTCTGAGCGCATATGTTGTCTCGGCGGCACCTACCCCCGCCCCGGCGGAGTTGGTGCTGTCGCCAGACCCGAAACCGCCACACCTCCTCCGCCCGGACGGACGTATGACGGGCGTGGCGACGGGTCCCACCCCGCGGCCTCCCCAGCGACTCGGGAGAGGCCAGCACACGGCATACGCCGAGCGGCCGGCTCCAGCGGTGCGGGTCAGTGCGTGCTTGCGGCCTCGTCGTGCTTCGTGCGGCGCGGGATGACGTGCAGGACGGCGATGACGACGGCGCCGACGACGAGACCGATGAGGGCCGACGCGAGCGTGTTGACGACCCAGGCGAGGAAGCCACCGATGCCGGCCACCCCGGCCACGCCCTCCTCGAGGTGGTGGACGAGGTCGTAGGGCGCGTGCCAGCCGAGCTCGTCGACGCCGACGAGCAGGATGTGCCCACCGACCCAGAGCATCGCCGCGATGCCGACGGTCGACAGCACCGAGAGCAGCTTCGGCATCCCCTTGACGAGGCCCCGGCCGATGCGCTGCGAGGCCCCTGACTCGCGCCCGGCGAGGTGCAGGCCGACGTCGTCCATCTTGACGATGAGGCCGACGACGCCGTAGACGAGCGCCGTGATGAGCAGCGCCACGATGACGAGGATGATGAGGCGCGAGACGAAGGGCTCGGTGTCGACCTCGTTGAGGGCGATGACCATGATCTCGGCCGACAGGATGAAGTCGGTGCGGATCGCGCCGGAGACGACGGCCTTCTCGTCGACCTCGCCGACCTCGGCCTCCTCTTCCTCGTGGCCCGAGACGATCTCCCAGACCTTCTCGGCGCCCTCGTAGGCGAGGTAGGCGCCGCCGACCATGAGGATCGGCGTCAGCAGCCACGGCACGAACTGGCTGAGCACCATGATGACCGGGAGGATGATGAGCAGCTTGTTGCGCAGCGAGCCGAGGGCGATCCGCTTGATGATCGGCAGCTCGCGCTCGGGTGCCAGACCCTGCACGTAGCGCGGGGTCACGGCCGTGTCGTCGACGACGACGCCGGTGGCCTTGACGCTGGCCTTCGCGGCTGCAGCGCCCACGTCGTCGACGGATGCCGCCGCGAGCTTCACGAGTGCCGCGATGTCGTCGAGGAGCGCTACGAGTCCGCCTGCCATGGCGTCATCCTAGGGTGGTCTGGGAGCCCGCTGGGAACGCGCTCAGGCCGGGTCGTCGAGCTTCAGCCCGAGCAGCGCGTTCTCGACGACCTCCGCGAGAGCCGGGTGGATCCAGTACTGCCCGCGGGCGAGGTCGTGGACGGTCGTGCCGAACGCCATCCCCTGCACCAGCGGCTGGATGAGGGAGGTCGCCTGCGGACCCATGAGGTGGGCTCCGAGGAGGAGACCCGTCGTGGGGTCCGCCACGAGCTTGCAGATGCCCGTCGTGTCCTCCATGGCCCAGCCGTATGCCGTGTCGCCGTAGGCCTGGACGTACGCCGTGTGCGCGCGGCCCTGCTCGACGCACTCCTGCTCGGTCAGGCCGACCGTGGCGATCTGCGGGTGGCTGAAGACGCCGGACGGCACGTTCTCGTGCGGCAGGACGCGCAGGTCGTCGGGGTGCACGAGGTTGTGCGCGATGGTCCGGGCCTCGGCGTTCGCCAGGTGCTTGAGCTGGTGCGGCGCGCTGATGTCGCCGAGGGCCCAGACACCCGCGGCGCTCGTGCGGCCGTAGGCGTCGACCTCGATGCGCGCGTCGTCGAGCAGCCGCAGGCCCCCGGCTTCGACGCCGAGGTCGGCGCTGTTGGGCCGGCGACCGGTGGCGACGAGCAGCAGGTCGGCGTCGACGGCCGTGTCGTCGTCGAGGCGCAGGCGTACGCCCGCCCCCCCGACGCCGGTCTCGACGGCCGTGACCGCCGTCTCGGTGCGCACGTCCCACTGCTCGCGGGCCAGGTCGGTGAAACGCCGTGCGATGTCGGTGTCGAGGTGGCGCAGCAGCAGCGACGACCGGACGACGACCGTCACCTTCACGCCGAACGAGGCGAAGACGTGGGCCATCTCGGCCGCGATGAAACCGCCGCCGATGATCGCGAGCCGCTCGGGCAGCGCGTCGATGCGCATGATCGTGTCGGAGGTGTGGAACGGCACGCCCGACTCGGTGACGACGTCGGGCACGACCGGGTGGGCGCCGGCGGCCACGACGACCTGGTCGGCCGTCACCGTCTCCTCGCGGCCGTCGCCGAGGTCGACCGTGAGCGTCCGGTCACCGGTGAAGCGCGCGTGCCCGAGGTAGGCCGTCGTGTTGGGTCCCTCGACGCGATAGCGCCGGCCACCGTCCGAGATGGGGTCGATGCGCCCGAAGACGCGGTCGCGGACGTCGGCCCAGCGCACACCTTCCAGCGTGGCGTCGACGCCGTAGCGGCCGGCCTCGCGCACGTCGCGCGCGAGGTCCGCGGCGTAGACGAACATCTTCGTCGGGATGCAGCCGACGTTGAGGCAGGTGCCGCCGAACGTCCCACCCTCGATGATCGCGACGCGCTTGTCGTCGAAGTCGGGGGTCACGAGCGAGTTGCCCGAACCGCTGCCGATGATGGCCAGGTCGTAGTGCTCCGTCACCGTGGCAGCCTACGTGGGAGACCCGACCGACCCCGGACGGCATCCGTTCCGCACGCGGTCGGCACACGGCATACGCCCTCGGCGTGCCGGGCGGGTCAGGTGTCGCGGGCGCCCCGCAGCAGGCGCACGTGGGGCGAGGTGGCGGGGTCGAAGCCGAAGCCGAGGGCGAGGTAGGTCGCGGCGAAGTCGGTCAGGGCGACGTGGTGCGCGAGGCGCAGCAGGGGGTCGGCCGCCGGGGCGTCGACGAGCGAGACGCGCACGCCCGCGTCCTCGGCCACGGACACGACGGTCTCGGCAAGGCTGTGCGGCTCACCCGGCGAGGTGTCCCGCAGCATGATGAGCCGCAGCGGTGGCCGCGTCGGGCCGTCGAGGAACGGGTCGGCGAAGATGTCGTCGCTCCCGCCGCCACCGGACTGGCCCGGCGCGAGGGGTCCGTCGAAGCACGCGACGATCTGGCTCGCGGCGTCGGGCAGGGCGCCGTGCGCGACGGGCACGCGGCCCGTGCGACCGAACATCGCGGCCGCCCGGCGGGCCGTGACGTCCCCGAAGCGGCCCTCGCCGAGGACGATGGGCGTCGACTCGGCAAGCTCGGTCGCCAGCACCTTGGCGGGGTTGACGAAGGACTCGGACGACGGGCGCGCGTCGGTGGCCGTGCGGTCGAGCACGTCGGCGAGCTCGGCGAGCGTCTCGTGGCTGACGGACGCGATGCCCATGGCGTCGGCGGCCAGCAGCGCAGGAGTGGCCTGGGCCCACACCGACGTGCGGGAGGATGCCCCGCTGACCGCGATCGGGACGTGCACGCCGTGGGCCCGGGCACAGACCTCGGCCAGCGGCGAGTCGGCCGCCCCGACCGTGACGAGGAAGGCGCCACGCCGCGCCGCCTCGGCGGCGAGGGCGAGCGTGCCGGCCGCCCGACCGGACTGGGACACGGCGATGACGACGTCGAGGGCCCCCACCCAGCCGGGCAGCGATCCCGAACAGCAGCTCTGGACCGGCAGGGCCGACGCGCCGCGGGACACGGCCTCGAAGAGGTCGGCCACGGCGACGGACCCGCCGGCGGCCGCGACGACGACCCCACGGGGTTCGACGTCACGGAGCCGGTCGAGGCCGGCCTCGGTCGAGGCCGCGACCGTGCGCCGCACCTGGGCACCCGCGCCCGCCAGGGCGCGCAACGTGTCGCTGGAGTCGAGAGCGGCCAGGGCGCCCTCGTCGTCGAGGCGGGCTTCGTCGAACACGGCGCCCACGGGTCTCAGCCGTCGGTGCGGCGGGCGAGGTCGACGAGCAGGACGGGGACGCCGCCCTCGACGGGGTAGGCGAGGTGGCACGTGTCGCAGCGCAGCTCGGCGGTCTCGGCGGTCTCGCCGGTCGCGGCTGTCTCACTCGTGCCGGCGTGCTCACCCGCGGTGTGCACGGCGTCGATGAGCTCGCCCTTGCACTGCGGGCACCGGAGGATGCCGCGCAGCCACGGCTCGATCGTCTGCTGGCTCTGGCTCACGAAGCGTCTCCTGCGTCCTGGGCGGGGGTGGACCCGGTCTCGTCGCTCACGGTGGCACCCGACCGGATGAGGGCGAGCAGCTCGTCGCGCACGTCCTGCATCGTCTCACGGTCGGCGGCCTCGACGTTGAGCCGCAGGAGGGGCTCGGTGTTGGAGGCGCGCACGTTGAACCACCACATCGGGGCGTCGCCCTCGGGGCTCGTGACGGTGAGCCCGTCGAGCTCGTCGGTGCCGGCGCCGCGCACCTGGGCCCAGGCCCGCACCTGCTCGACGACGGCGGCCTGGTCGGTCACCGTCGAGTTGATCTCGCCGGATGCGACGTAGCGCTCGTACTCGTCACAGAGGTCGGACAGCGGGCCGTCCTGCTCGCCGAGGGCGGCGAGCACGTGCATGGCGGCGAGCATGCCGGTGTCGGCGTACCAGAAGTCGCGGAAGTAGTAGTGAGCCGAGTGCTCGCCGCCGAAGACGGCTCCGGCGCGGGCCATCTCGGCCTTGATGAACGAGTGGCCGACGCGGGTGCGCACCGGCGTCGCCTCGTGCTCGAGCACGATCTCGCGCACCGCGGCGCTCGAGATGACGTTGTGCACGATGGACACCTCGGTGTCGCCGCCCTCGCGGGCGCGGAGGATCTCGCGGACCGCGACGAGCCCGGTGACGGCGCTGGGCGAGACGGGCTCGCCGTCGGCGTCGACGACGAAGCAGCGGTCGGCGTCACCGTCGAAGGCGAGGCCGATGTCGGCACCGTGCTGACGCACGGCGGCCTGGAGGTCGACGAGGTTGGCCGGGTCGAGGGGGTTGGCCTCGTGGTTCGGGAAGGTGCCGTCGAGCTCGAAGTAGAGCGGGACGATCTCGAGCGGCAGCTCGGGCAGGCCGGCGCCCGTGCCGAGCACGGCCGGCACCGTGTGGCCGCCCATGCCGTTGCCGGCGTCGACGACGACCTTGAGCGGGCGCGAACCGGACAGGTCGACGAGGCCGCGCAGGAAGGCGGCGTAGTCACCGAGCAGATCGCGCGTCGTCACCGAGCCGGGACCCCCGGCCGGGTGAGCGAGGCCGGTCCCACCGTCGAGCAGCCACTGGGCGAGGTCGCGGATCTCGGCGAGTCCCGAGTCCTGGCCCACGGGGCGGGCCGCCGACCGGCACAGCTTGATGCCGTTGTACTGGGCCGGGTTGTGGCTCGCCGTGAACATGGCGCCGGGGAGGTCGAGGGCGCCGCTGGCGTAGTAGAGGCCGTCGGTCGAGCAGAGCCCGATGACGGTCACGTCGACGCCGCGCGAGGTCACACCGGCGGCGAAGGCCGCGGAGAGCTCCGGCGAGCTGGGGCGCATGTCGTGGCCGATGACGACACCGCTGGCCCCGTCCGGGACGGCGACGACCTCGGCGAACGCGGCGCCGAGGGCGTGGGCCACGTCGGGTGAGAGCTGGTCGGGCACGATTCCACGTACGTCGTAGGCCTTGACGAAGTCTGCGAGGTGGGGCACGCCGAACACCCTAGTGGTCAGGAGTCCTTGAGGATGCGCAGGTGTCCGCGGCGGCCGGACTCGACGGCGCCGGACTCGGCCTCCGCGGCGGCCTGGCCCCGGGACGTCGTGCGGGTCTCTCCGGGGCGGCTCGTGCGCGGGCGGCCGGCCTCGCGGACGGCGTCGGCCAGGGCGAGGAGGTCGTCGGCGGCCAGGGCCGGCTCGGGGAAGTCTCCACCCACACGCACGACCTCCCAGCCACGGGGAGCGGTCATCCGCTCGGCGTGCTCGAGGCACAGGTCGTAGGTGTGCGGCTCGGCGTAGGTCGCGAGTGGGCCCACGACGACCGCACGGTCGGCGTAGGCGTACGTCAGGGTCGCGACGGCAGGACGGGCGCATCCCGTCTTCGAGCAACCACGTGTCAGACCCACGATCCGGGACTCTAGTCCGCCCTCCCGAAGAGGACGAATCACCACGCCGTCCGAGCACGAGATCACCGAGGGCGTATGCCGCCGGGTGGCGTCCGTGCGCGAGGTGACGGTCGATCTAGAGTGGAGACGTGGACACCGCCTCACCCCGCACGCCCGGGCGCCGTCGTCGGCGTGACCGGCACGGACGTGGCCGCCGGGGGCCTCTGGCCTGGCCGCCGGTCCCCGCCATGACCTCGCGCCGCGACGAGTTCGACGACTTCGTCCTCGACGCCGCGGCCCGGCTCGAGGCGACGTGCGGGCGTGCCTTTCCCGCAGTGGAGTTCGCCGTCGAGGACGTGCCCCGCGGACCTGCTCCGTGGGACCACCGCGAGGTGCCGCTCGGCCGGCTCTACCCGGCGACGAGCGCGCGTCCGGCGCGGATCGTCGTCTATCGTCGGCCCGTCGAGACGCGCGTCACCGACCGGCGAGACGTCGCTGCCCTCGTGGCCGACATCGTGACGGAGCAGGTCGCCGGGCTGCTCGGGGTCGCTCCCGAGGAGCTCGACCCCGGCTTCGGCGAGTGACCCGCCGACACCGGGCCGGCCGGGGCCGTCGCTAGTTGCGCACCTGACGCACCGGCACCGACAGGGCCCGCACGGGCGCGTCACTGAGCGAGGCCACCGAGAAGAACGGCACTCCCCCGTCGATCCCTGCCACGGAGACGGCGCCTCGCAGTGTCCCCTTCGTCGGCACGACCCACACGCCCTTCGCGTCCTTGGCGTCGACGGCCACGGTCGAGGCGGCCGGCACGTCGACGGTGGACACTTGGGCGCTGTCGCCGGAGCCCAGCCGCACCTGAGCCGTCGCGGGAGCCGAACCTGCTGTCAGGAGAAGGCGTTTCGTGGTGCCGTCGAGTCCGGGCAGCAGGACTCCGGCGACTCCCCGGAGGGCCGGGGTCGCGGGCGTCCAGGCGAAGTCGCCCATCTGGTCCCCGGTCGTCGCCCGGCGCTCGGTCCAGGCCGCAGCCACGAGCGGCTGGTCGGACCGGACACCGACACCCAAGGCAGCCGGGTTGGACGGGATCGCCACGTCGAGCGTCGAGCCCGCCGGCACGCGTACGGCCCGGAGGTCCTCCGGCTGCACCGCCCCCTTGTCGGTGAGCAGTCGCACCTGGGCCAGGGCCTCGGTGCTGCCGGGGTTGGCCAGGCGCAGCGAGATGCCGCCGCCGGTCTCGACACCGGGCACGACGAGGTCGGTGCTCGGCGAGGCGGCGCGGGTCGCATCGTCGATGCCGCGGCCGGTGGCACCGAGGATCCACTGCTCGTCGAGCACGGCCGACACGACGCCACCGGTGGCGGTGACGTGGACGACCGGACCGGCCTCGTCGGGCGCGAGGGCGTCGAGCGAGACGACCTCCCGCGAGAGAGGCGGGATGGAGATGCTGCGCGCGCCGGCCGCGTCGACGGGCCCCCCTCGCCCCAGGACCTCGAGGGAGACGGACACGGCGTTGGCTCCGGGGTTGCTGACGATGACGCGCTCGGTGCGCGAGGGCCCCCCACCGCCACCGACGAGCCAGACGTCGGACGACGGCAGCTGGCAGGGGGTCACGGTCAGGCCGCGGTCGTCGTCACCGCCGTGGCGCCACACCTGGGTGGCCACGAGCCCCGGGGCGAAGGCGCCCCGCGCCCTCGCGATGACGACGTCGGGGGCGGCGGTGCCGGCCGAGACCTCCGCTCCCCGGTCTGAGCTCTGGGCGAGCCCGGTGGACGACGACCCGCCGAGCAGCGCCACGGTGCCGGAGCCGCCCGCCGGCGCACCGGCGACGACACCCTGGTCGGGAGTGGCCGCCGCGACGGTGACGGTGCCCTCGACGTCCCTCAGCCCCGTGGCTCCGAGTCGCTGCTGGCCCGGGCACACGAGGGAGGACTCGTCGAGCAGGACGGTGGAGGACTCGGGCAGGCCGGCCTGCCCGCCCGGGGTCGCGAGCTGCACGGAGCCGCTCACCCGGGTCGCTCCGACCGCGAGTCCCGCGGCGACGAGCGCCACGGCACCCGCCCGGACCATTCCGGGCACGTTCGTCGTCATGTGCGCCTCCTCGAGCGTCGGTTGCCGAAGGGCACGGCCATGAACACCACGAAGCCGAGCAGCAGACCCTGGCCGAGCCGCCACCACGGCTGTGCTGCAGCGAGATCGATCTCGAGCTCCCCGGCGGTGGGGGGCACGGCATACGTGGGCTGGGCGGCCCCGGCCACCGGTAGGAGCTCTCGGCCGTCGAAGGTCACGAGCGCCTGCTGCGACCACTCGGCGGGCTCGGCCAGGACGACGAAGCGTGCAGCTTTCCCGGCCGGAAGCATCGTGTCGACCGCGGCGTGCGGTCCCGACGTGGGCACGACCCGCAGCAGCGCTCCGTCGGCGTCGACGAGGCGGGCCCGGGACGGAGCGGTCGCAGCGACCCCGCCGTCGGCGGCCGGCAGCGGCTGCACCTTCCAGAGGATGCCGCGCTCGCTCGTGCCGAGACGGCTCAGACCCCCGGAGGAGTCGAGGCGGCGGGCGAGCGCGGAGTCGGCCGTCGCCCGCACCTGCACGAAGCCGACGCCGAGGCGGGCCAGGGCGGTGGAGTCGAGGGAGTCGGCCCCGCGGCCGCCCACGAGGTTGGCCACGGCGTCGACGAGCGGCGCGTCATCGGCGTCGGGGGTGCGGTCGAGGTCACGCAGCAGCTCGCCCGGCTCCTGACCGGCGAGGACGAAGTCCACGACGTCGTCGGACGGGCGCAGGAGCAGCAGGCGGTTGCCGAGCGGGCCGCTGCCCTGCTCGATCGCGACGGCGGGGAGGGTCGCCTGCCCCACCGAGAGCGTGTGGCCGATTCCTTGGACGCCCCAGGAGGCGGCGCTTGCCAGGACCGGGACGACGGCGAGCGCCGCGGCGGCGACGGCTGCGGCGAACCCCCAGCGACGACCCGGACGGGCCAGCGACTCGAGCACGGGCCTGCTGCCCGCCAGCACCCCGACGAGCAGGCCGGCCAGCCAGAGCTGCACGCCGACGCCCGCCCAGAGGTGTGCCGTGGCGGACTGTCCGACCCCGGTCTCGGCCGAGCCGAGGACGACCCGCCCGGACAATAGGGCGGCGGCGAGCCCGAGCAGCGCGAGCACCCCACCGACGAGCAGACCGACGGACTCGGCGCGGCTGCGTCCCCGCGTCGCGAGCCCGAGGACCCCGAGCACGACGAGCGGCGCACCGAGCCACACGGCCCAGCTGGTCGCCCCCGGCTCGCCGAGGACGTGCGCGAGCACCCCCGACGGGCCGCGGTCGTCGACGGTCGTGACGAGGCCGGGACCGGAGAGGAGCAGCCGTGCGTCCTCGACGAACTGGGCCACCCACGGTCCGAGGAGCGCGGTGGGCACGACGAGCAGGACGAGAGCACGGGCCCGGCGCAGGCCCGGGCCGAGGACGAGGAGCAGCAGGGCCGCGACGACCGAGAGCGCGAGCAGCGGCGGCGCGAAGGCCCCGACCACCGCCGTCGCGAGCGCCGTCGCGAAGGAGGCGGTGAAGGTGCCGTCGCGGCGGGCCGCGAGGCAGAAGCCGGCGAGGACGAAGGGCAGCAGGACGTGGACGACGGCCACGCCGACCCGGCCCTGCGCGATGCCGGTCGCGGCGACGCCGGCCGTGCCCCAGGCCAGGGCACCCAGCGCCCGGGCGACCCGCGAGGAGGTGACGACGCGTCCGGCGAGGTAGGCCGACCACGTCGCGAGCACCGGTGTGAGGAAGAGCAGCCAGGCGATGGTCACCCCGGCGCTCGACCGGCTCTCGGCGACGCCGGGGACCCGCTCGGCGAGCCACGTCAGGGCGGAGAGCACGGCGAGATGGGGGCCGGACTCGGCGCCGGTGCCGAGTCCCGCGCCGTGCCAGGCGTCGCGGAACGCGTGCCACAGGCCAGAGGCGTCGGTCGACACGGGTCGCAGCTCGCCGCCGGCCACGCCGGCGTTCGTGGGTGAGAGCGCCCCGGCCCGGATGGCGTCGCGCCAGGCGGCCGTCGTCGCGACGAGCACGGCGAGGACGGCGAGGAACCCGGGGTGCGAGACGATGCGACGCGGCAGCGATGCCGGCAGGTGGTCGAGCGACTCGGAGTCGTCGGCGACGGGGCCGGTCTCGGTGGTGAGGGCCGCCTCGCGCCGCGCGCGGCTGCGCTCGGGGGTGATGGCGTCCTGGATGTGGTCGATGGTGGTGCGGGCGGCCACGGCCGGTGCGACGAAGAGCGTGCCGAGGTGGTCCCGACGCAACCGCTTGGTCCGGCGTCCACGCCAGCGGGCGCCGAGGGTCGCGAACGGGTGGAGCAGCGCGCTGACGTCGGTCAGCTCGCGCCAGGCCTGCCTCGGGCGCTTGGCCACGAGCAGGGTCACGGACGACACGAGGGCGGACAGCGCCATCCAGACGGCGAGGAACGGTGCGGCCAGCGGCGAGCAGCGTGCCAGCGTGACCTGTCGGGCGGCCCGGCGCCCGCGGCGTTCGAGCTCACGAGGCCTGGGGACACCCGGTCGCTCACCGTCGATGCCGGCGGACGCGTCGCGCACGACCGCACCCGGCACGACGATGACGCGGTGGCCGGCGAGCTGCGCCCGCCAGCCGAGGTCGAGATCGGCTCCGTGCTCGACGAACGCGGGGTCGAAGCCACCGATGTCGTCGTAGGCGGAGCGTCGCACGAGCATGCCGCTCGTGCTCACCGCGAGGACGTCCGCGCGGTGGTCGTACTGGCCCTGGTCGGCCTCCCCGCGGGCGGGCGAGGCCAGGCGGCGGCCCGTGCGGGTGATCTGGATGCCCATCTCGACGAGGCGTCGCGGGTCGTCCCAGTCGACGATCTTGGGCCCGGCCACCCCGACGGACTTCGAGCGGAGCCCGGCCTGGAGCAGCTGGGCGAGCGCGTTGGCACGCGGCACGGTGTCGTCGTGGAGCACCCACACCCAGCTCGTGGACGCGTCGGCGCCGACGGGGAGCGCCGCGACACCGGCGTCGATGGCGCGACCGATCGGCGCGCGGCCGTCGAGACGCACGATCTCGACGGAGGGGATCGCCCGACGCACGCCGGTGTGGGCGCGCGCGATGGCGTTCGACGTGTCGCTGCTCGCGACGTCGACGATGACGAGCCGCGCTGGCGGCAGTGTCTGGGCGGCCAGGCCGTCGAGACACTGCGCCAGCCACGCAGCTCCGTTGTGCACGACGACGATCGCGTCGACCGTTCCGTTCGGTCGCTGCCCGGTGGAGGGAGGGGCGGACAACGACACGGACGACGCACTCCCCGCGCCAGCGGGGGTGCTCAGGTCTTCGGCGAGCTCGTCGGGCACAGCGGCTACCTGCACCCGGACACCAGCGAGGTGCCGGGCTGGAACCTCACGATCAGACCGCGCGCTTCTTCAGCTTGCGGCGCTCTCGCTCGGACAGTCCGCCCCAGATGCCGAATCTCTCGTCATTGGACAGGGCGTACTCGAGGCACTCGGATCGCACCTCGCATCCCACGCAGACCTTCTTGGCCTCGCGGGTGGAGCCGCCCTTCTCAGGGAAGAACGCCTCCGGGTCGGTCTGGGCGCAGAGCGAACGCTCCTGCCAGGAGAGCTCACCCTCCTGCTCGCCCGTGTCCGACCAAACCACCATCAACTCGTGCATGACCCCTCCTCGACCCTGACTGCACTTTGTGTCAGCACTGTCGCACCGAGCGGCACCGTTCTCCGGAGGTTCCGGACAAATGCGTCCAAGATTCCCAGCGATCCAACCCCGACCGAATACAACAATGAAATTACATGCGTGTCATATGCCCTACGTCAAGCCCGTTGGTGATATTCGCAGGTTCGAAATGTCCGGGCCGACCCCGCACGACGGGACGGGGGCAGACTGCTGAGAGGATCGGCGCATGCGCATCACCGCCCTGGCCGGAGGAGTCGGCGGCGCCCGGTTCCTCCGGGGCCTGCTCCACCACGCCCGACAGACCTACCCACTGGTCGCCGATCCCGACCGCCCCGATCCGCTCGAGCTGACGGTCATCGGCAACACCGGCGACGACATCACGCTCTTCGGCCTGCGGGTGTGCCCCGACATCGACACGCTGCTCTACACCCTGGGCGGAGGCATCCACGAGGGGCAGGGCTGGGGGCGCGCCGACGAGTCGCACCACCTCGCCGAGGAGCTCGCCGCGCTCGGCGCCGAGCCACAGTGGTTCACCTTGGGAGACAGGGACTTCGGCACCCACGTCTACCGCTCGCAGCTGCTCGGCCAGGGTATGCCGCTGAGCGGCGTCGTCGAGCGGCTCTCCGAACGCTGGGGGCTCGGTGAGCTCGGCGTACGCCTCCTGCCGATGACCGACACCCCCGTCGAGACGCACGTCGTCGTCGAGCAGGACGGCGAGCAGCGGGCGATCCACTTCCAGGAGTGGTGGGTGCGCCACCGCGCAGAGCTCACAGCCGACCGGTTCGTCGTGGCCGGCCTCGACCGGGCCACGCCGGCTCCCGGCGTGCTCGACGCGATCCGCGAGGCCGACGTCGTCATCCTGCCGCCGAGCAACCCCGTCGTCTCGATCGGCATCATCCTCGGCGTCCCGGGTGTGCGCGACGCGCTGCGCGGCACCCGCGCGCCGGTCGTCGGGGTCTCCCCCCTCGTCGGCGGGCGCCCGGTGCGGGGCCACGCCGACGTGTGCCTGCGCACGATCGGGGTCGAGGAGTCGAGCGCCGGCGTCGCCGGGCTCTACGCCGACTTCCTCGACGGCTGGCTCGTCGACGAGGACGACCCCATGCCGGCACGCCGGGGTCTCGAGGTCCTGCGCCGCCCGCTGCTCATGAGCTCGGTCGAGGCGGCGGCCGACATGGCCGGGGCGGCCCTCGACCTCGGTCTGCGGCTGCGCACGGAGCGAGCCCGGGCGTGACCGCGCCGATCACGATCACCCCGCTCACCGGCATACCCGAGGTGCGCGAGGGGGACGACCTCGCCGATGTGCTCCAGGTCGGTCTCGACCACGCGGGCATCCGGCTCGCCGACGGCGACGTCGTCGTCGTCTCGAGCAAGATCGCGAGCAAGGCCCTCGGTCTCGTGACGCACGACCCCGACAAGGACCGCGTCGTGCACGGCGAGACCGAGTACGTCGTCGCCGAGCGTTCGGTGGGCGACCGCGTCACGCGGATCGTCCGCGCCAAGGCCGGGCCCATCATGGCGGCTGCGGGTGTCGACGGCTCCAACACGGGGGCGCGCGGCGGGTGGCTGCTGCTCCCCCACGACCCCGACGGCATCTGTGAGCAGGTCCATGACGCCCTCGTCGCGCGGCACGGCGTCCGAGTCGGGGTGGTCCTGAGCGACACCGCCGGACGTGCCTGGCGCGTCGGACAGGTCGACTTCGCCCTCGGCGCCCACGGGCTGCGCGTCCTCGACGACCTGCGCGGGGGCACCGACGCCGACGGCAAGCCGCTCGAGGTAACGACCCGCGCGGTCGCCGACGAGATCGCCGCCGCGGCAGACCTCGCGAAGGGCAAGGTGTCCGCCGTGCCCGCCGCCGTGCTGCGGGGGCTGCCGGGGATCCTCGTCGACGAGCCCCTCGAGTCCCACCCCCGAGGACGCGACCTCGTGCGCACCGGCCCCGGGGACTGGTTCGGCTACGGACGCGTCGAGGCCGTGCGTGCCGCTCTGGGCATCGAGCCGGGCAGCCCGGAGGCCGTTGCCGTGGGCATCGCCCCCGCCGGCACCGACACCCGCCTCGACGCGGTGTCCCGGGCGGTTCGCGCTGCGCTGCACGGCGTCGAGTCGGGCACCGCCGACGTGGGCCGGCTCTCGGTCACCCTCGGCGCCGAGAGCCCCTACGAGCTCGGACAGCTCGTCGCCCGGCTGCGGGCCGCGCTGTGGTGCGAGTGGCTGGTCGGCGAGGCCGGCTCGCCGTCGGCGGACGGCCTGTCGGCGGTCGTGCACGTCTCGGGCGCGCACGGGTCGTGACCTCCGGGGGCAGGGCGGGACGAACCCGCGGACGTCACCCGACGGTGAAGACGACCTTGCCGAAGACGTCGCCGTCGACCATCCGTGCGAAGCCGTCACGGGCCCGGGCGAGTGGCAGGACCGAGTCGACGACCGGCTCGATGCGTGCCTGCTCGACGAGGCGGGCCAGCTGCCCGAGCTCCTCGCGGGTGCCCATCGTCGAGCCGACGACGCGCAGCTGCTTGAAGAAGATCTTCGTCAGCTCGGCCTTCGCCGGGGCGTCGCCGGACGTCGCCCCGGAGATGACGATCGTCCCGCCGGGGCGGAGCGAGTTGACCGAGTGCGACCACGTCGCCGCGCCGACGGTCTCCATGACGGCGTCGACGCGGTCGGGCAGCCGCTCGCCCGAGCCGAAGACGCGGTCAGCGCCGATCTCGAGGGCCCGCTGACCCCGGGCTTCGTCGCGGGAGGTGGCCCACATCCGGTAGCCGGCGGCCGAGCCGAGCTGGATGAGCGCCGTGGCGACACCGCCACCGGCGCCCTGGACGAGCACAGTGCCGCCCGGCTGCACTCCGGAGTTGGTGAAGAGCATGCGATATGCCGTGAGCCACGCCGTCGAGAGGCAGGCAGCCGTCTCCCACGACATCGACGCCGGCTTCGGCACGACGTTGCCCTCGGGGACGAGGACCTTCTCGGCGAGGGTGCCGTCGTGCAGCTCTGACAGGAGGGTGCGTCGCGGGTCGAGGGTCTCGTCGCCGCGCCAGCCCTCCGAGGGGACGACGGCGTGGACGATGACCTCGTTTCCGTCGGCGTCGACCCCGGCGCCATCGCAGCCGAGGACCATCGGCAGCCGGTCCGCCGCGAGGCCGACGCCACGCAGCGACCACACGTCGTGGTGGTTGAGCGCGGCGGCGCGCAGGTCGACGACGGTCCAGCCCGGGCGGGCCTCCGGATCGGGGCGGTCCCCGACGACGAGACCGGAGAGCGGGTCGGAGGCGGACTGACCGGCGGCGTAGGCAGCGAGCATTCCAGCACCATAGTGACCGGAGGCCGAACGGCGCCCCGGTAGGGTCCTGCCCGTGACCGACAACACCCCCGTGCGCCACGAGCCCGCGCAGACGACGACGGCGACCCGGGACCGTGCCGAGTCGAGCGCCACCACGACCGGCCAGGCCTCCCGGGCCGGCGATCGCGGCGCCGGTCAGCAGACCCACGGCGTCGACGCGCAGTCGGTCGCTCTCGTCGCCGTCTTCACGGCGCTCCTCGTCGCGGCCGCCGTCGTGCCCGGCATCCCCGTGGGCGGGTTCGGGGTGCCGATCACGCTGCAGACCCTCGCAGTCGTGCTCACCGGGCTCGTGCTCGGGCCCCTCCGCGGCGGCCTCGCCGTGGCGCTCTACCTGCTGCTCGGCTTCGTCGGGCTGCCGGTCTTCAGCCGGGGTCAGTCCGGCCTGCAGGTGCTGAGCGGACCGACGGCCGGCTACCTCGTGTCGTTCCTCGTCGCGGCGCTCGTCGTGGGGGTTGCCGCCCGCGTGGTCGTCCGCCGCACCAACCGGTCGCTCTGGGTGCCACTGCTCCTGCTCGCCTCCTTCGCGACGACCGTCGCGGTCGTCCACGCGCTCGGGGTCGTCGGGCTCATGGTCAACCTCCGGCTGCCGCTGTCGGCCGCGATCAGCGCGGACCTGCCCTTCCTCCCGGGCGACCTCGTCAAGGACGTCGTCGCGGTCGTCGCCGCCGTCGCCGTGCACCGCGCCTTCCCGGACGTCCTCGTGCGCCCGCGGCGCCCCAGCGCGTGACCCGTCCGTGACGGAGGTCCGCCTCGAGGCCGCGACGGTGACCGTGCCCGTCGACGGTTCGCCCGGGCAGCGGACGCGCACCATCCTCGGTCCCGTCGACCTCGTCCTGACCGAGTCGCGGGTGACGGTCATCGGCGCCAACGGGTCGGGCAAGTCGACGTTGCTCCGCCTCCTCAACGGTCTCGTCACCCCGACGTCGGGCACCGTCACCGTCGACGCCCTCGACACGGTGCGTCACGGGGCCCGCGTGCGCCGCCGCGTCGCGTTCGCCTTCACCGACCCGATCTCGCAGCTCGTCATGCCCACGGGGCGCGAGGACGTCGAGCTCTCCCTGCGGCGCCTGCACCGGTCGCGCACCGAGCGCCGGGCCGCCGCCGAGCGGGTGCTCGAGCGCTTCGGACTGGCCCCCCTCGCCGACCAGAGCGTCTACGACCTGTCCGGGGGTGAGCGTCAGCTCATGGCCCTCGCCGTCGTCCTCGCCACCGAACCGGGTCTGCTCGTCCTCGACGAGCCGACGACGCTCCTCGACCGACGCAACACCCTCCGGCTGCGCTCCCTGCTCGACTCGCTCCCCCAGTCCGTCGTCGTCGCGACCCACGACCTCGAGCTCGCCCTCCACGCCGACCGGACCCTCGTCGTCGACGAGGGGCGCATCGTCTTCGACGGTGAGCCGGCGACGGCCGTGGAGCGCTACCTCGCGCTGTCCGACGCCACGTGAACGGTCCCGGCCTGTTCACGGCGCACGTCCCCGGCACGTCGGTGGTGCATCGAATGCCTCTGTGGCTCAAGCTCGTCGGCGTCCTCGTCGTCGGGGCGACGCCTTGGTTCGCGCAGTCGGTGTGGCCGCTCGCCGTCACGACCGTCGTCCTGGTCGGGGTCGTGCTGGCAGCGCGCCTCCCGGCGCGCCGCCTCGTGCGCTCGATGCGTGGCCTCCTCCCCGTCCTCGTCGTCCTGCTGGCCTTCCAGTGGTGGTCGCGCGACCTCGCGTATGCCGTCCGCGTCGTCCTCGGCATCGTCAACGCGTTCGTCGCGGCGGGCATCCTCACGGCGACGACGCCGGTCACCGACCTGCTCGACGGCGTGGTGCGGGCGGCCCGCCCGCTGCGCCGCGTCGTCGACCCCGAGGTCGTGGCACTCACCCTCGGCGTCGTCGTGCGCTCGGTGCCCTGGGTGGCGGGGTCGTTCTCCAGCGTGCGCGAGTCGGCCCGCGCCCGAGGTCTCGACCGCAACCCACGGGCCGTCGTCGTGCCGACGGTCGTGCACGTCGTCGCCTTCGCACGCTCGACGGGTGAGGCCCTCGCGGCCAGAGGACTCACCGACCCGGCCGACGACGACGCTCCCGGCCCGGACGGACCGGGAGCGTCGTCACGGTCGGCCGGCTAACGCACTCCCCCGAGGACCCGGCCCGAGACGGCCTCGGCCACGGCCGGCGCCACGCGCTCGTCGAACACGCTCGGCACGATCCGGTCGGCCGTCGGTGCGTCGACGAGCCCGGCGATGGCATGCGCTGCCGCGAGCTTCATCTCCTCGGTGATCCGGCGGGCCCCAGAGTCGAGTGCGCCGCGGAAGATGCCGGGGAAGGCGAGGACGTTGTTGATCTGGTTCGGGAAGTCGGAGCGGCCGGTCGCGACCACCTCGGCGAAGCGGGCGGCGACGGCCGGGTGCACCTCGGGGTCGGGGTTGGCGAGCGCGAAGATGATCGCGCGCGGTGCCATCCGCAGGAGGTCGCGCTCGGCGACCGTGCCCCCGGAGACGCCGATGAGGACGTCGGCCCCGGAGAGCGCGTCGCCGATGGCGCCGGTCACCCCGTACCGGTTGGTCACCTCCCGGAGCTCGCGCTTGTGGGCGGCCAGGTCGTCACGGTCGGGACCGAGCACGCCCCGGGAGTCGACGACGACCACGTCGCCCACGCCGGCCGACACGAGGATCCGGCTCACGGCGACACCGGCGGCACCGGCGCCGGAGACGACGACCGTGAGGTCGGCGAGGTCCTTGTCGACGACCCTGACCGCGTTGAGCAGGGCGGCCAGGGCCACGACCGCCGTGCCGTGCTGGTCGTCGTGGAAGACCGGGATGTCGAGACGGTCCTGGAGCCGGCACTCGATCTCGAAGCACCGCGGCGCCGAGATGTCCTCGAGGTTGATGCCGCCGTACGTCGGTGCGATCCGCGCCACCGCGTCGACGATCTCGTCGACGCTGCCGGTCTCCATGCAGACGGGGACGGCGTCGACGTCGGCGAAGTGCTTGAAGAGCACCGCCTTGCCCTCCATCACGGGCATGGCGGCCAGCGGTCCGACGTCGCCGAGCCCGAGGACTGCGGTGCCGTCACTGACGACGGCGACAGTGTTGCGTCGGCTCGTATAGACGGCGGCCAGCGTCGGGTCGGCCGCGATGGCGAGGGAGACCTGGGCGACCCCCGGCGTGTAGAGGAGGGAGAGGTCGGCAGCATCGCGCAGCTCCGACGTGGCGTGTACCCCGAGCTTCCCGCCCACGTGGGCCCGGAAGACCGGGTCGCTGGGGTCGAAGAGCTGGCTGGTGGGCAACGCACTCATGCTGGAACACCTCGTTCGCATGGAGACGAAGAGGGCAGGCGCCCTCACTGGTGGACAGTGCCGGGGGTCTGGCCTGCAGGTTTCGTTCTCGCGACGGGGGTTGCCCGAAGTCGCCATCATGGCACGGCGACACGGACCGACCCAAGGGCCTCCGGCGCGGTGTGACCCCTGTCTCAGGCGTGGGCCGAGGAGCCGAGGGACTTGAGGAGGGCGTCGACGACGCGCGGGTCGTACTCGTAGCCGAGTCCGAGGTAGATGCGTTCGACGGCCGCCTCACGCGCCCGAGCGCTGCGGGCCCCCGCCGTGAGGTCCTCGTAGGCGTTGACGACCTTGACGATGCGGCTCGTCAGGGGGATCTCCTCGCCGAGCTCGCGCACCTGGCGGTAGGGCGTCGTCTGGTGCTCGAGGATCCGCGCGACCCCCTCGAAGACGCCGGTCTCTCGGACGATGGCGACGGTGTCGGCCTCGATGCGCCGCTGGTCGGCCGGCGCGGCGAGGACGGTGGCGCCACCGGGGATCGGCTCGACGAGGGCCACCTGTCCGATGTCGTGGAGCAGCGCGGCGTACTCGAGGTCGAGCAGCTCGCGCTCCGACAGGCCCAGCTCGCGGCCCACCTGGACCGACAGGGCCGCCACGCGCTCGGAGTGCCCGGACGGGGTGTAGCCCGCGGCGTCGGTGAGGCGCGAGAGCGTCCGGATGCTCTGGAGGTAGGTGGCGCGGATGCTGACGTAGCGCCGGAACGCGAAGAGCGTCAGGACGAGCGGGATGAGGAAGAGCGGCAGGGCCACGATGCCGAGGGGCGGGGCGGCGAGCGCGATGAGGACGCCGGTGACCGCGACGGCGATCGACAGCGCGAACGAGGATCGGAACTCCTCGACGAAGATCCGGCGCACGTTGGCGCCGACCGCAAGCCCTTGCAGAAGCGAGGTGAAGAGGGCATCGGTCACCAGGGCCAGCAGACAGATCCCGAGCAGCAGGAGTGCCTGCTGCCACGGCGCGTACGAGCCCTCGCGCAGCGTGGCGCCGGGACTCTGGCCCAGGACGGCGACGCGGTAGACAAGCGTCACCGCGAGGATCGCCACGAACCGCCCGGCCGCGTCGACGAGGCTCGTGTCGCGCCCGGCGACGACGCGCACGGTGGTGCCGAGCGCCATGGACGCGGCTGTGACCGCCAGCACCAGTGGGGCGCCATAAGGCAGCTGCACCCTCCCGGGCAGCTCCGTGGTCAGTGCCAGTCCGAAGGCAGCGCCCATGGAAATGGGGGCTGCCTCGCGGAATCCGGGCGCGGATACGTGGAACCACTCACCGACCACGATCGCCACGGCGAACACGGCGACGAACCAGATGGTCGTGAGGTCTTGCGCCGCGGGGACGTCCCCGCTTCGGATCGCGACCGCCACAGACGCGACGAGGCCGAGGACGCCGAAGAATCCGGCGACCGGCTCGCGACGGAGAGCACCGTTCACGTCGCCGCCTCCGCGGGTGCGGACGTCGGCAGCCCGTGCCGGTCCAGGGCGGCGATCGCCGCCGCCACGACGTCGGGGTCGAACCGACCCGGGTCGGCGCTCAGCGCGCGCGCCACGTCAGCGACGGTGACGCCAGCGCCGGCGTCGGACGCGTGCACGACTTCGTCGATGGCCGACGTCACGGCCACGATTCGCGCCGCGATGGGGATGTCCTGCCCGGCCCGGCCGTCAGGTCGCCCACTCCCGTCGAAACGCTCGTGCTGGTGGCGGATGCCCGATCGGGCGTCCTCGAGGAAGTCGATCCCCTCGATCATCCGGGCACCCACGACGCTGTGGCCGTCGATGACGCGCCGCTCGGCAGGACTGAGTGAGGACGGTGCCCGGCGGAGCAGGCGGGTGGCCACTCCCAGATGTCCGATCTCGTGGAGCGTCGCGGCGTAGCGGACCGTGCCGATCTGGCCGGGCGGCAGGCCCAGCCCCTCGGCGACCCACTCCGCAAGTGCAGCAGCCCGACGACTCCTTCCGACGGCGGCCGGTTCCTTGGTGCCGAGCGCCGTGACGAGGGTGTCGACGGTCCGCTCGTGAGAGCGCAGCTCCTCGCCGAACTGGATGAAGGCCCACCGGGCCGCGAGCAGCGGCGCGAGGACGAGCAATGCACTGAAGGCGCCGAGTCCCGCAGGGAACCACAGGATGACGAAGAGCAGACCGATGACGCCGTAGCCGACGTAGGCGACACCCGAACCGGTCAGCACCTGCCGCATCTGCACCCAGAAGGGCACGCGCTTGTCGAGGCTGATGACACCGGACAGGAGTGCCGCGTTGACCAGGCAGGCGGCGATGTCAGCGGCCAGCAGGGGCCAGCCGACATCGGAGGCAAGCCTGACCGGTCCCATGCCGACCATCGCGTCTCCCTCGACGCCGCCGAGGAGCGCGTACGTGAGAGCACTGCTCGCGCCGAGGAGACTGCACATCGCCGCGTTGAACATCGTGACGCTCCGACGTGGCTGCTCCCTGTCAACGAGCATGGACAGGGCTCCGACCAGCCAGGCACCGAACATCCCGACGATCGCGGCCGAGGCCACGAGGATGATCGAGAGGAAGGAGAAGCTGATGCGCAGACCCAGCTCCGGCTCGCGGATCTGATAGCTGACCAGGCCCATGATGCAGAGGAGGACGAGCGGGCCGAAGGACGGCCGAGGCAACAGGAACCAGGAGGAGACACCGACGGTAAGCGAGGTCGTGACGACGAGCGCCAGATAGTACGGGAGCCAGCGCGACTGGGCGCTCGCCATGGCCGTTGTCGTCACGGAAGCCACGGTAGTGCCACGGCGTCGGGACCTAGCGAGGGTCCCGACGCCGTCCGGCAAGGCAGAGTGCTCAGCCGCCCGTCCAGCCCCAGACGCCAGCGAGGGAGATGATGGCGCGGGTGGCGAGGTCGTTGGACGCGAGTGCCGACAGGAGGGCAGCGAACATGTGGGGGCTCCTTCATAGATGGATGTTCCGGATGCGTGCGCCATGGAGGGGCGTTGCTGCGGCAGCACAGAACAACAGAGGTTTCCCTCAATGCACAGGATGCCTTGCGCGCGCGGGCGCACGGAAGCAGATCCGGCGTACCCATGCCGGATCTATACGAAGATTTTAAGGTTTGCAGGGCAAACCTGCGACCAAATTGGCCACTCGCGCAGGATGTGGAAGAATCGGGTCTTCGTGTCCCGCACCGGGGCCCGAGACCACTGTACGACCCATTAGGAGCCGACGATGAGCAAGCGCGCCCGCAAGCGCCGCTCCCGCAAGGGCAACGCCGCCAACCACGGCCGCAAGCCCAACGCCTGAGCCGCAGACGTCAGAGGCCCGCACCCGAGCAGCTCGGGGCGGGCCTTCGTCGTGTCCGTGGGACCCGACGTTGACGTCGTGGGCCGCTGTTCAGCCGCGGTCGACCTGGATCATGGTCATCGAGATGCGCGACATGATGGTCAGGCGCAGCGCCTCCGGCGCCTGCTCGCACTCGCACGAACGCTTGATGAGGGACTTGAGGGTCGTGTCGAGGTCGTACTCCTTGAGGCACGGCCCGCACTCGTCGAGGTGCGCCTGGATCTTGGCGCACTCGTCGGGGCCCAGCTCGCCGTCGAGGTACTCGTAGACCCTCAGCAACGCCTCGGAGCAGTCGGTGCGCGTCATCGCGCTGTCCGACGCACCCTGTCCACCCGTCGTGTGGTCGTTCATGACCGGCTTCCTTCCGTGCCAGCAGCGATCCCCGCACCCATCGCCGCACCCTCGGAGGTGCCGGCCGCCGCGAAACCGCGGTCGGCGGCATACTCCGAGAGGAGCTCGCGCAGCTGACGGCGGCCGCGGTGCAGGCGGCTCATGACGGTGCCGATGGGCGTGTCCATGATCTCGGCGATCTCCTTGTAGGCGTAGCCCTCGACGTCGGCGAAGTAGACCGCGAGGCGGAACTCCTCGGGGATCGCCTGCAGGGCGCGCTTGACGTCGCTGTCGGGGAGGTGGTCGAGCGCCTCGGCCTCGGCGGACCGGAGCCCGACCGACGTGTGCGACTCGGCCCGCGCCAGCTGGTAGTCCTCGATCTCGGCCGAGTCGGACTCGAGGGGCTGGCGCTGCTTCTTGCGGTAGCTGTTGATGTAGGTGTTGGTGAGGATGCGGTACATCCACGCCTTGAGGTTGGTGCCCGGCTTGTACTGGTGGAACGCGGCGTACGCCTTGGCGAACGTCTCCTGCACGAGGTCCTCGGCGTCGCTCGGGTTGCGCGTCGTGCGCAGAGCAGCGCTGTAGAGCTGGTCGAGCAGGGGCATCGCCTCGCGCTCGAAGCGCGCTCGACGTGCGTGCTCGCTCTCGCTCGCGACGTCGACGGTCGCATCGGCGCGCGCGAGGTCGTCGGGGTCGGACGGTGCAGGCGTCGCCCCCCGGGTCGTCGCGCTCGTGTCGGTGCTCGGGTCCGTCAGCCGCAGGGCGGCGCTCGGATCGGTCTTCTTGTCCTTTGCCATCGCCTCCCAGCCTAGACCGGTGGGCTGCGTCAGCAGACCGTGCTCGGTCGGCACGGTCGCGATGCTCTCGGGCTCACGGGTGGGGCAGGTGACCATGCTCCGTGCAACGACACCTAGCCGGGCAGCATTCCCGCGATCGTGCCGAGAGCCTCGGTGAGGGCGCTGCGCGAGCCCTTCGGGAAGCTGTGCGCGCCGGGTACCTCGACGAGCGTCGTGCCCACCGGCAGGTGCGCGCGCACCTCGTCGGGCGTGCCGAACGTGTCCTTGGTGCCCTGAACCACCCATGACGGCTCTGGCGCGAGCGCGAGCTCGTGGGCGCGCAGCTTCTCCGGCTGACCCGGCAGGTGGAGGGGGAAGCTGAGCAGGAGGCCGGCATCGGCCTCGAGCGGTCCGGCCGTGCGGCACGCCACGCGCGCGCCCGCACTGCGGCCGCCGACGACGAGGGGGCGCGGCAGGCGGCCCCTGCCGGTCATGAGCGCCTCGACGATCGGCACCCAGGCGACGTCGAGCGTGGGCGGGCGACCGGCCACCTTGCGACCGGCCACGAGCCACGGCTGCTCGACGAGCACGACCGCCCAGCCCGCGCCGACGAGCACCTCGCGGGCGATCGCGAGGTCGATCGCTCCGAGCCCTCCCCCGGCGCCGTGGCCGAGGACGACGGTGCCGCGTGGGCGTGCGGGTCGCTGGATGTGGGCGCGTCCGGGCCCACCGGGCGTCTCGATCTCGCGGACCGCCTCACGGGCCGGTGCGCTCACGCGCCGACCACCTCACCGGTCATCGGGTCTACGACACCCTCGAGCTCGGACTCGGGGACGGGCTCGACGAGGGCGGGACCGTTGTTGCGCGTCGCACCCACCGCACGGCTGACCGGGTGCGCCTCGAAGCGTCCGGGCGCGGCGAACTCGAGGACGCCCTGGACGTAGCCCGGGTCCTTCTCGTCGGGATCGAGCCAGTGCTCCCACTGGGCGGGCTCGAGGACGAGGGGCTGGCGGTCGTGGATGCGGTCCATGCCGGGGTCGGCGGCGGTCGTGATGATCGTGAAGGTCGTCAACCACGCCGCCGGGTCGCCCTCGGGCAGCTCGCGGTCGCGCCAGAACTCGTAGAGCCCGGCGAAGGCGACGGGGGCGCCGTCGGCGCGGTGGATGAAGAAGGGCTGCTTGCGCGGCTTGCCCTTGGCGTCGACCGCGGTCGGCGAGACCTGCCACTCGTACCACCCGTCGGCCGGCACGAGGCAGCGGCGCGAGAGGGCGGCCTTGGCGAAGGCACCCTTGCCGAGCACCGACTCCGCGCGCGCGTTGGTCATGCGCAGACCCGTCGAGACGTCCTTGGACCACGCCGGCACCAGACCCCACGTGAGCATCCGGAGCTGCCGGGCGGGGACGGCCTCCTCGTCTGCGCCGTCGGTGCCTCCGGTGCCGCGAGGCCTCCGGGTCAGGACGACCAACGCCTGCTTGGACGGGGCCATGTTCCAGTCGGGCTCGCCGGCCGGCGGGCTCTGGGGGTTCTTGAGCACGCTGCGCGCGGGCTCGTCGGTGTGGTCCTCGTCGACGTCGAAGGCCTCGATGAGCTCGTCGGGCCGCGCGCTCGCGGCATACCTCCCGCACATGCGCCACAGCGTATGCCGGGTGGCCGGCGACATGGATCGTGACGGCATACGCGTCCGTCACGACCGCGACGACCCCGAGGGCCGGCGTGGGCGGCACGTCCTGCGCCGCGGGTATGTCGATACCGTAGGTGTCCACAGGTCCACGATGGTCACGACGCGTTCGAACGGGTCGCGGCCAGAGGAGGAAAACGCATGATCGTCCGTCGTCTCGCCCGCCCGCTGCTCGCATCCGTCTTCGTCGCCGCCGGCGTGGAGGCGCTCCGCCACCCGGCTGCGCGCACCGACCAGGCCGCCCACCTGCTCCAGAAGGTGCCGGGCCAGGTGCCGGGGGCCGAGGTCGCCGCGAAGGACCCCGACCTCTTCGTCCGGATCAACGGCGCCGCCCTGCTCGGCGGGGGGATCCTGCTCGCCACCGGTCGGATGCCGCGGCTCGCCTCGACGGTGCTCGCCGCCTCGGTCGTGCCGACGACGGCGATCGAGCACGCCTTCTGGGAGGAGACCGACCCCACCCGCAAGGCGCAGAGCCGCAGCCTCTTCCTCAAGAACGTCGGCCTGCTCGGCGGCCTGCTCCTCGCCGCCGTCGACACCGAGGGCAAGCCGGGCCTGGCCTGGCGCGCCCAGCACGCCACGAAGACGACGCGCCGCGAGGCCCGTCACGCCCAGCGGGCCGCCAAGCGTGAGGCGCGCCTGCTCGCCCATCGAGCCCAGGACGTCGTGAGCTGAGTTGAGTCCCGCTGATCCATCGCCCCACCCCATGTCCGTGACGGACGGCGCCACCGACGGCGCCACCCTGACCGAGGAGCCCGACTGGGCGGCGCCGCTCGCGCCCGGACCGCTCGATGCCACGGTCGTCCTGCCGGGTAGCAAGTCCCTGACCAACCGCTACCTCGTGCTCGCCGCACTCGCCAGCGACCGTTCACGGCTGCGGGCGCCACTGCGCTCGCGTGACACGCTCCTCATGGCCGACGCGCTGCGCGCCCTGGGCGTACGCATCGACGACGTCGCGCCGGAAGGTGAGTCCGGCAGCGGTGGGGTCGGTGCGGTCGGCGGCGTGCTCGACTGGGTGGTGACGCCGCCCGAGACGTTGAGCGGTGACGTGACGGTCGACTGCGGCCTGGCGGGCACCGTGATGCGCTTCCTGCCCGCCGTGGCGGCGCTCGCCGACGGGCCGGTCCGGCTCGACGGCGACCCCCAGGCGCGGGTGCGCCCGATGGGGCCGGTCACCGACGCGCTGCGCGCGCTCGGGGTCGAGGTCGACGACCACGACGGGCACCTGCCGGTCACGGTCCACGGGCGCGGACGGGTGCCGGGCGGGTCGGTGACGATGGACGCGTCGGCCTCGTCGCAGTTCATCTCGGCGCTGCTCCTCGCCGGGGCACGCTACGACGAGGGCGTCACGGTGCACCACGACGGCAAGCCGGTGCCCAGCGAGCCGCACATCCTCATGACGGTCGAGACGCTGCGCGACGCGGGCGCGATCGTCGACGACAGCGAGCCCGACACCTGGCGTGTCGAGCCGTCCGAGATCAACGCCCTCGACGTGTCGGTCGAGCCGGACCTGTCCAACGCCGGGCCCTTCGTCGCGGCGGCCCTCGTCGTCGGCGGGACGGTGCGGGTGCCCGGATGGCCCCAGCACACGACCCAGGCCGGCGACCTCCTCCGCGAGATCCTCGACACCATGGGCGCCGACGTGCGCCTCGACCGCTCGGGACTCACGGTCGTCGGCAGCGGTGAGCTCGTCGGCATCGACATCGACCTGCACGACGCGGCCGAGCTGACCCCGACGGTGGCTGCTCTCGCAGCGCTCGCGTCGACGCCGACGTGGATCCGGGGCGTGGCCCACATCCGCGGTCACGAGACCGACCGTCTCGCGGCCCTCACGGCAGAGCTCGGTCGGGTCGGGTCGCACGTCACCGAGACCGACGACGGGCTGCGCATCTCGCCGGCACCCTTGCACGGTGGCCGGTTCCGCACCTACCACGACCATCGCATGGCCACCGCAGGCGCGATCATCGGACTGCGCGTGCCCGGCGTGCACGTCGAGGACATCGACACGACGCGCAAGACGCTGCCCGACTTCGTCGGGCTGTGGCAGGGCATGCTCGACGGCTCACGCCCGGTGGTGCTCACTCGATGAGCTGGCGGGACCTCGACGAGGGAGACATCCGGGTCCGCCCCAGTCGCAAGGGGTCCCGGCCCCGCACGAAGGAGCGGCCCGCCCACGCGGACGCCGTCGTCGCCATGGTCATCGGCGTCGACCGTGGCCGCTACACGTGCCTCATCCCCAAGGGTTCGCTCGGCAAGAAGGAGCCCGAACGCGTCGTCACGGCCATGAAGGCCCGTGAGATCGGCCGCACGAGGGTCGTCGTCGGTGACGACGTCGCCCTCGTCGGCGACCTGGCTGGCGGTCCGGACGCGCTCGCCCGCATCGTGCGCATCGAGGAGCGTCGGTCGGTGCTGCGACGCACGGCCGACGACACGGACCCCTACGAGCGGATCATCGTGGCCAACGCCGACCAGCTCGTCATCGTGACGGCCCTGGCCGACCCCGAGCCGCGGCCGCGCATGGTCGACCGCTGCCTCGTCGCGGCCTACGACGCGGACCTCGAGCCGCTGCTCGCGCTGACGAAGGCCGATCTCGTCGACCCGAGCGACTTCCTCGCGCACTACACGCCGCTCGAGGTCGAGCACGTCGTGACGTCGTGGAAGTACGGCGACTTCTCCGGCCTCGAGGACCTCCGCGCCAGGCTCTCCGGCAAGGTCTCCGTCCTCGTCGGGCACTCCGGCGTCGGCAAGAGCACTCTCGTCAACGGCCTCGTCCCCGGCGCCCTGCGCGCCACCGGCGTCGTCAACGACACGACCGGCCGCGGGCGCCACACCTCGACGAACGCCGTGGCACTGCGGCTGCACGGTGCCGACGGCTCCGACGACGGCTGGGTCATCGACACGCCGGGCATCCGGTCGTTCGGACTCGCCCACATCGACGTCGACCACATCATCGACCACTTCCCCGACCTCGCCGAGGGCACCGACAACTGCCCCCGCGGCTGCACGCACGACGAGGAGGAGTGCGCGCTCGACGCCTGGGTGGCCGACGGTCACGCCGGACCGGCCGGCGCGTCACGTCTCGAGTCGCTGCGTCGCCTGCTCAGCAGCCGGAGCACGACCGAGGAGCACTGAGCCGCAGCGACCTTCGTCGCCGGGCTCAGCGCCACTGCTCGGACCGATGCCGCTAGGTTGAGCCGGTGACCTCCTACGACGACGACCTTCGTCTGGCCCATGTCCTCGCGGATGCCGTCGAGAGGGTGACGATGGCACGCTTCCGTGCCGCCGACCTCGTCGTCGAGAGCAAGCCGGACCTCACGCCCGTCACCGACGCCGACCGGGCCGCCGAGGAGCTCGTCCGGCTGCAGCTCAAGCGCACCCGCCCGCGTGACGCCGTGGAGGGCGAGGAGTTCGACACGACCGGGCACGGTCCGCGGCGGTGGATCATCGACCCCATCGACGGCACGAAGAACTTCGTCCGCGGCGTGCCCGTGTGGGCCACGCTCATCGGCCTCGTCGTCGACAACGTCCCGGTGCTGGGCCTCGTCGCCGCGCCGGCCCTGCAGCGTCGCTGGTGGGCCGCGACCGGCTCAGGCGCCTGGAGCGGCCGCTCCCTGTCGTCGGCCAAGCGCATCTCGGTGTCCCAGGTCGGACGGCTCGGCGACGCGTCGCTGTCGTACTCGTCGCTCGCCGGCTGGCGGGTGCGCGGGCGGCGTGACGACTTCCTCGACCTCATGGACGACTGCTGGCGGACCCGTGCCTACGGCGACTTCTGGTCCTACATGCTCGTGGCCGAGGGGGCCGCCGACATCGCGGCCGAGCCCGAGCTCGCCGTCCACGACATGGCCGCGCTCGTCGCGATCGTGCAGGAGGCCGGTGGGCGGTTCACCGGACTCGACGGCAAGGACGGCTGTTGGAGCGGCAACGCGCTCGCGACCAACGGCCTGCTGCACGACGAGGTGCTCTCGCGCATCGGCACCACGCCCGCCTGAGGCCGCGGTGGTCGGGGTGCACTGGGCGGTATGCACTGGGCGGGATGCACTGGGCGGCATAGCCTTTCGGCATGAGCACCGACTCCCCCGACCCCGCCGACTCCTCCGACTCCGCGGTACCCGCCCCGGCGGTCCCCGTCGCATCGGTCCGCCCTGCCCGCGAGGCTGACGTGCCAGCGCTGGCCGAGGTCGCCGCAGCGACGTTCGTGCTCGCGTGTCCGCCGTCGATGACGCGTGACCGTGTCGAGGCGTTCGTCGAGGAGGTCCTCTCCCCCGCCCGCTTCACCGACTACGTCACCGACGCCCACCGCCACGTCCTCCTGGCCGAGCGCGACGGGACCGCACTGGGGTACGCGATGCTCGTCGCCGGCGACCCACGGGACGAGGACGTCAGCGCCGCGATCCGGCTCCGCCCGACCGTCGAGCTGTCCAAGATCTACGTCCTGCCGCAGGCTCATGGCACGGGCGCTGCGGCGCTGCTCATGAGCCGGGCCCTGGACTGGGCACGCGACTCCGGCGCCGCCGGTGTGTGGCTGGGCGTCAACCAGCAGAACGAGCGCGCCCAGCGCTTCTACGGCAAGAGCGGCTTCGACCGAGTCGGCACCAAGCGCTTCCTCGTCGGCGGTGTGTACGAGGACGACTACGTCATGGAGCGCCCGCTCCAGCCGACCGACACGCACTCCCCCGATTCGAGGTGATGCCGAGACGCACCCGGGTGTCGGCATCACCTCGACCGCGAGGTCGTTCCGGGGTCAGGCGTCGGTGACGACGGTGACGTCGCCGAGGCCGAGGGCCTCGATGGTTGGCAGGTGGGCCGCGGCGTCGCCGACGACGACGATCGTCCACCCGGCTCCGGGTTCGCCGCTGCCGATGCCGGCTCCTCCGGCGAAGCGGGCGTAGGCCGCCTCGACCCGGCTGCGGTCGACGGTTGCGAGGTCGCGGAGGTTGTCGGTCGTGAACGCCGTGGTGCGACCGTCGAGAGCCATGCCCACCGCCTCGTCGGCGATGGAGTCAGCGGTGGCGTAGCGACCCGGCGCGGTCTTGGAGATGAAGTCGACACCGGAGCGGATCTCCTTGTCGCTGAACCCGTCCCGGCCGCTCTCGAGGATCTCGACGAGGAGCCTCAGAGATTCCGCGGTCGAGTCGGCGCGCACGGAGCCGGACGTGAGGAACACACCGCCGCGACGCCGCGGGCGGAAGCTCGACCGGATGCCGTAGGTGTAGCCCTTCTCCTCGCGCAGGACGGCGTCGATGCGGGCGTTCGGAGAGCCTCCCAGGACGAAGCCGAGCACCGGGTAGGGCGCCCACCCACCCTCGACGGAGCGGTCGGGTCCTGGCGCCCCGATGACGAACTCGGTCTGCACCGAGCCCGGGCGGGACACGAGGACGATGCGACCGCGGTCGGGCGCGAGGACGGCGGCGTGCTGGAGGTAGCGCTCCCGGTCCCGCGGACCGTGGGCCCACCCACCGAGGGCGGCCTCGACGAGGGCCGGCACGTCGAGCCCGTCGAGGTCCCCGGCGACGACCACCGTGCCGCCGGCGGCGACGACGTGCTCCGCGTGGAAGTCCACGACGTCGTCTCGCGTGATCGACGAGACGGTCTCGCGCGTGCCGCCCGTGGGCCGGGACGAGCGGTCGTCGGAGCCGTAGAACGTGCGGACGAACTCGAGCCCGGCGCGGTGCGCGGCGACCGAGCGCTCCTGCTCGATCTCGGCCAGACGGGTGCGCACCTGGCGGGCGACCTCGGTCTGCGGGAAGGCCGGCTCGGTGAGGATCTGCCGGAGCAGGTCGAGCGCGGGCTCGAGGTTGCCCTTGACGACGTCGAGGTCGAGGGAGAGACCGGCGTCCGCCATCCCCGCGCCGAAGCTGACACCCTTGCGCTCGAGCAGCCGGGCGAACTCCTCGGCCGTGTGCTCGTCGGTGCCCTCGTCGAGGGTGCGGGACATGATCGAGGCCACCCCCTCGCGCTCGCGCGGCTCGTCCCGGAGCGACACGGGCAGGCCGAGGCGCACCGAGACGACGTACTGGCCGGGGACGTCGTAGGTGAGCAGGCGCAGGCCGTTGGGCAGGTCGTGGGCGCTGCCCTCGGGAAAGTCCCACGGCCCGGGCGGTGCGACGACGGGGCGGGCGACGGCGGTCATGCGGCCTCCTCCGAGTCCTTGTCGGTGCGGTCGGTGTCGTCGGGCTGGTCAGCGTCCTTGCTCGTCTCGGCGAGGTAGCGCACGACCGCCCGCGACGCGGGGTCGAGCCACGCCGCCGCGGCGGCGCGGGCCTGCTCTGCGGTCACCGCGCGGATGCGCTCGACGAAGGTGTTGACGTATGCCGGGTCGCCCGTGAGCAGCGCGTGGTGGCTGATGTGGTCGGCGCGCTCCTCGATGCTCGCGAGCGCGCTCAGCCACGAGCGTTCGGTGTCGGCGATGACCGACTCGAGCTCGGCGGCATCCGGCCCCTCGTCGATGAAGCGGCCGATCTCCTCGCACACCGCGGCCTCGACCTTCTCGACGTCGGCGCCTGCGGACACGTCCACGGTGATGGTGCCGAGGCCGACGCCGTCGACGAGTCCCATCGTCCAGCCGCCCACGGCCACGGCGGTCTCGTCGGTGCGGACGAGACGGCGCACGAGCCGAGAGCTCGCCAGGCCGCCGAGCACGTCGACGGCGACCTGGCAGGCGAGGTAGTCGGGGGTCGTGTCGACGGGGAGCCGGAAGGAGACGTAGATCCGGTCGTTGGGGACGTCACCGACGCGGTCGAGCCGGACCGGCTCGGAGAGCGGTGGCAGCTGCGCGTGCCGCTCCCGCGGGTGCAGCTCGATGGCCGGGAGGCCGCCGAAGTACGTCTCGGCAGCGGCGAAGCCCTCCTCCGGGGTCACGTCGCCGACGAGGGTGAGGACGGTGTTGTTCGGCCCGTAGTGCGCGCGGAAGAAGGCGTGGACGTCCTCGAGCGTCGCGGCGTCGAGGTCTTCCATCGACCCGATCGTCGGGTGGTGGTAGGGGTGGTCCTCGGGGAACGCGGTCGCGTAGATGTCGATGAGCGCCGAGCCGTAGGGCACGTTGTCGTAGCGCTGGCGCTTCTCCTCCTTGACGACGTCGCGCTGGTTGTCGAGGTTCTCCTGCGTCACGGCGTCGAGGAGGTGGCCGTGCCGGTCGGCCTCGAGCCACAGCGCGAGCTCGAGTGCACCGGTCGGCACCGTCTCGAAGTAGTTCGTGCGGTCGAACCACGTCGTGGCGTTGAGCCGGGCACCCTCGTCCATGAGGGCCGAGAAGTGCTCGCCCGACGCGACGTCGCGGCTGCCCTGGAACATCAGGTGCTCGAAGAGGTGGGCGAAGCCGGTGCGTCCAGGGGTCTCGTGGCGGGAGCCGACGCCGACCCACAGGTTCACCGCGACGTTGGGCACCGTGTGGTCCTCGCTGACGATGACGCGCAGGCCGTTGGCGAGCGTGTGCTCCGCGAGCGGATAGGAGATCGCTGTCACGGATCGACCCTATGCGACGGAGCGCGGGAGGTGACGAGTCGTGAACGCAACACCTGGGCGTCGAGTACGTGCAGAATGCGGGGGCACCTCCCGCCACCACCCCGCCACGACTGGAGTCCTCACGTTGACCGACTCGCCACAGGACGGCTCCATGCCGAAGCCTGCACACGCCTCGAGCCTCCGGCGCTTCGGCCCGATACTGCTTGCGGTCCTGGCCTTTCTGGTCTTCCGCGCCGTGACCTCCGACGATGCCGCCCAGGACATCTCGACGGGCCAGTGCGTCACTGCGGACCCGGCCCGAGACGTGCGGGCCGTCGACTGCTCGGACCCGGCCGCTCTGGGCAGGGTCGTCTTCGTGCAGCGAGAAGCGTTCACCGACGACTCCTCGGTCCGCCGCATCTGCGCCGGTCACGGCTCGACCCGCGCGTTCACGAGTGCCGTGTCGCAGGGCGGCACCGGGACGGTCGTGTGCGTCGTGCCGCTCACATAACCGCACCCTTGACGCGCTCTCCATCTCATGTAACTAATAGTTATGCTCTTCTTGGCTAGCATCACCATGCGGTATGCTTGGGGCATGGCTGGAGCCCCGGAGAACGACCTGCTGACCACGATCCGCGCGAGCGTCATCGGCGACGACCAGGTGATGCACGGCCCCTACGGCCCACGCCGCGTCACCTACGCGGACTACACCGCGTCGGGCCGCGGCCTGACCTTCATCGAGGACTTCATCCGCGACGAGGTGCTCCCCCGCTACGCCAACACCCACACCGAGAGCTCTGGCACCGGGCTGCAGACGACGCGGCTGCGCGAGGACGCCCGGCGCACCATCCGCGACGCCGTGGGTGGTGACGACGAGACGGTCGTCGTCTTCGCCGGCTCGGGCTGCACCGGGGCCATCGACAAGCTCGTCGGCATCCTCGGCCTGCGCATCCCGTCGAACTTCGAGGACCGTTGGCACGCCGGCGATCTCGTGCCCGCCGATCAGCGGCCCGTCATCTTCATCGGGCCCTACGAGCACCACTCCAACGAGGTGATGTGGCGCGAGTGCGTCGCCGACGTCGTCGTCATCCCGCAGGACCTCGACGGGCACGTCGACATCGAGGTGCTCCGCGAGCGTCTCGTCGAGCACGCCGACCGGCCCCTGCTCATCGGCTCGTTCTCGGCCGCGAGCAACGTCACCGGCATCGTCACCGACACCGACGCGATCTCCTCCCTGCTCCACGCGCACGGCGCGCTCGCGTTCTGGGACTACGCCGCGGCCGCGCCGTACGTCGACATCGAGATGTACGGCCGGGGCGGCCGGGGCGTCGCCGACCCGACGGCATACAAGGACGCCATCTTCCTCAGCCCGCACAAGTTCATCGGTGGCCCGAGCACGCCCGGCGTCCTCGTCGTGCGCCGCGAACTCATGACCAACCGGGTGCCGGACGTGCCCGGCGGCGGGACCGTGGCCTACGTCAACCCCGACGCCCACGACTACCTCACCGACCCCGCGCACCGGGAGGAGGGCGGCACGCCCGCCATCATCGAGGCCATCCGCGCCGGGCTCGTCTTCAAGCTCAAGGAGGCCGTCGGCGTGGAGACCATCCGCGCCCGCGAGGACCACTTCCTCCAGCGCGCGGTCACGGCCTGGCGCGACGAGCCCGCCATCGAGATCCTCGGCAACCTCGAGGCCGAGCGCCTGTCGATCGTCTCCTTCGTCGTCCACGCGCAGGGCGAGCGCTACCTCCACCACAACTTCGTCGTCGCCGTGCTCAACGACCTCTTCGGCATCCAGGCCCGCGGCGGCTGCTCGTGCGCGGGGCCCTACGGCCACTACCTCCTGGGCATCGACCTCGAGCGCTCGCACGAGTTCGAGCGCGAGATCGGGCGCGGCTGCGAGGGCATCAAGCCCGGCTGGGTCCGGGTCAACTTCAACTACTTCATCTCCGACGTCGTCGCCGACTACGTCATCGAGGCCGTCCGCCTCGTGGCCCGCGACGGCTGGCGACTGCTCGGCGACTACGACTTCGAGCCCGCGACAGGGCTCTGGCGCCACCAGGACGGGCCTGTCGAGCCCCCGCTACGGCTGCACCAGGTGAGCTTCGAGCAGGGCCACCTGACCTACCCGGCGCAGCTCGAGCGGGCTGGGGAGGACGCACTCGCCGGACACCTCGACGACGCGCGTGCGGTCCTCGCCGCTGCGACGCCGGCGCGGTGCGACGAGGCGCACGTCAACGTCGACTTCGACCACCTCAGGTGGTTCGAGCTGCCCGTCCGCAGCCTCTCGCGCTGAGGCGGAGGGCGCGCAAGGTCAGGGGACGAGCACGAGCTTGCCGCCGGCGCGGCCGCTGTCGCTCAGCGCCTGCGCCGCGGCCGCCTCGGCGAGCGGCAGCACGCGCGAGATGGTCGTCGTGACGGCGCCGGACGCCCGCTGGGCCACGAGGTCGGCGAGCTCCTGCGCCGAACGCTGCGACGTGCCGCTGAAGGTGATGCCCGTGGTGAAGGCGGCCGGGTCGGCGATCGTGACGAGCCGGTCGGGGCTTCCGAGCAGCTCGACCGACTGGTCGAGCACTCCGGCGCCGCTCGCGTCGAGCACGGCGTCCACCCCGTTCGGCGCCAGGGCCCGCACGCGGTCGAGCCAGCCGTCGCCGTACGTCGTCGGCGTGGCGCCGAGGGCCGCGACACGCTCCTGGTTGGCGGCCGAGGCCGTGCCGATGACGGTGGCACCGCCCGCGACGGCGAGCTGGGTCGCGACCTCGCCGACCACCCCGCTGGCCCCGTGCACGAGGAGTGTCTCGCCGGGCTGCACGCCCAGGAAGCGCAGGACGCGTCGGGACGTCTCGCCCGCGACGGGCAGCGACACCGCGACGGTGGCGTCGAGCGCGTCGGGCATGACGGCATACGTGCTCAGCACGGCGAGCTCGGCGTAGGCACCGCCCTCCGCGAAGCCGACGACCCGGTCGCCCACAGCGACGTCGGTGACGCCGTCCCCCAGCGCGTCGACGACACCGGCCGCCTCGAGACCGGGCACGAGCGGGAACGTCGTGTCCGGCGAGGCCATGAGGCCGCTGCGGGCCTTGCCGTCGGCGGGGTTGACCCCGACGGCCTCGACCCGGACCCGCACCTGACCGGGGGCCGGCTGCGGGTCGGGCCGCTGCGCCTCGTGCAGCTCCTCGGGTCCGCCGAACCGGTCGATGACGATGGCCTTCATGGTGCCTCCTGCTGCCCGGGCCGCCCGACGGGCGACGTCACCGGGACAACGACGTGGACCGCTCGCGTATGCCGCCGCGTCCGGTCCCTGGTCACCGCACCCTCACAGCGCTGTCCGCCGTCACGGCGCCATCGCGGCATACCCCGTCGCGTCGTGGACCGCGACGCCGGCGTACGTCGCGTAGGCCGCGGCGCCCGAGTCGACCTGGGCGAGCTGGTCGTTCATCCGAGTCAGGGTCTGGCCGTAGAAGGTCTGCTTGACCTCGGTGGGGTCGGTCCCGAGGTCGTTCGTCTCCTGGCCGATCCGGACGGGCCTACCGAGCGCCGCTGCGGTCCTGAGCTCGGCGGCGGCGATGGCGAGGGTGCCGTCCGGGCCGGCGGCCGTGTTGCGGTAGGCCCTGATCGTCACTGCCGAGACGCGCCGCATCGTCTCCGTGTCGAGGGTCGACTTCTTGCCGGCCTCGACCTGGCCGAACCAGAAGGGGATGTCCGCCTCGACGGGGCGGCCACCACTGGCGGCCACGAGCCGGTCGAGCAGGGTGAGGCGGGCTCGTCGCGAGGTCGGGCGGCACGCCCACGAAGAGCGTCCCGACGCCACGGGACTGGGCCAGCTGGACCACGGACCCCGCGTCGGCCCACGACCACACCCACATCGCGCGGCCCGAGCTCGTGGCTGCGGCCGACGACTGCGCCGACAGCACCACGGATCCGAGCATGAGCACGAGCATCGCAGCCGCGGCGGAGAGCCGGGCGCGCACCCCGGGCCGGCCGCTGTCCCGAGTGAGGTGGGACGGCCGACGCACGGCTGTCTGACGCGTGCTCGCTGTCATGACGCACCTCCTGCATGCCGGACCCCGAGACAGCGGATGTCCCAGACGTGTGCCCGGCGTGGCAGGGGGAATGCGTCAGAGTCGGGGGTCGACCGGTTCCGACTCGAGGGCGAGCACGGCGAAGACGGGTTCGTGGACGCGCCACAGCGGCTCGCCCCGGGCCAGTCGCTCCAGGGACTCGAGCCCGAGCGCGTACTCGCGCAGGGCGAGGGACCGCTTGTGCCCGAGGTTGCGCTCCCGGAGCCGTTCGAGGTGGTGCGGCACCGTGTAGTCGGGTCCGTAGATGATGCGGAGGTACTCCCGGCCGCGCACCTTGAGGCCCGGCTGCACGAGACCGGCGCGGGTGCGCAGCAGGCCGGCGGCCGGCTTGACGACCATGCCCTCGCCACCCGAGGCGGTGAGGTCCTCCCACCACCGCACCCCGGCCGCGACCGACGACGGGTCGGCGGTGTCGACGACGAGACGGCGCGTCGTGCGGAATGTCGTCGGGTCGGCGTCGACGAGGCGGTCGATGCGGTCGAGGTGCCACCGGTGCCCGCGGTCGTGCCACGTGCTGCCCTCACCCGCGAGCAGCTGGAAGGGCGCGAGCTGCACGCCCTCGAGACCATCGACGTCCCAGCAGTACCGGCGGTATGCCGCCGTGAACGCCTCGGCGTTGGCCCGCCGTGCCGTGGTGCGACCGAGCAGGGCCGCGACGTCGAGACCGCGGCCGGCAGCCCGCTCGAGCACGTCGACGGCGGCGGGCAGCGCGGCGCGTGCCGCCGCGCCGACGGAGGCGTACTGCTCGCGCAGCAGCGCCTCGGCCTTGAGCGACCACGGCAGGAGCTCGGCGTCGAGCAGGAGCCAGTCGGTCCCGAGCTCGTCCCAGAGCCCGGCCTCCCCCACGTCCGTCCGCACCCGCGCGAGGAGGGACTCGGTGAGCGGGCCGTCGAGGAACGACCGACCCGTGCGGGTGTGCACGACCCCGGTCTCGCCCGACCGGGCCCCGAAGCGCCGGGCTGCCGTGGCGGCGTCGCGGCACACGAGCACGACGGCTCGCGAGCCCATGTGCTTCTCCTCGCACACGACGTCACCCGCGCCGGCCTCGGCGTAGGCGCCGAAGGCCTCGTCGGGGTGCTCGAGCAGGTCGGGGCGCCGCGACGTCGCGACCGGCGCCATGGTCGGCGGCAGGTAGCCGAGCCAGCGCGGGTGCACGGCGAAGCGGCTCATCACCTCGAGCGCGCCGGCGGCGTTCTCGCCGCGGATCGAGATGCGCCCGTGGTGGGCCGTCTCGACGACGCGGCGCCCGAGGACGTCCGTGAGGTCGAGGTCGTCGTCGCCACGGGCCTGCCCGGCGCGGGTGTCGTCCGCAGCTCCGGTGCCCCCGCCGGCGACCGGGAACGGCTTGGACGGCGCGTACCAGACCTGCTCGGCGGCGACCTGCACGACCTTCTTCTCCGGGTAGCGCAGTGCCGTGAGGTGACCGCCGAAGGCGCACCCGGTGTCGAGGCACATCGTGTTGTTGACCCACTCGGGGTCGGGCGTCGGCGTGTGGCCGTAGAGGACCATCGCCCGGCCGCGGTAGTCGCGCGCCCACGGGTAGCGCACGGGCAGCCCGAACTCGTCGGTCTCCCCCGTCGTGTCGCCGTAGAGGGCGAAGGACCGGACCCGCCCCGAGGCCCGTCCGTGGTAGGCCTCCTTGAGCCCCGCGTGGGCGACCACGAGCCGGCCGTCGTCGAGCACGAGGTGCGACACCAGGCCGTAGCACCAGTCGCGCACGGCCGTGCGGAACTCGGCGGGCTCCTGCTCGAGCTGGGCGAGCGTCGTCTCGAGCCCGTGGCTCACCTGGACGCGGGCGCCGTCGAGCGCGCGGACGAGCTTGTGCTCGTGGTTGCCCGGGACCGCGAGGGCGTGCCCCGCCGCCGTCATGCCCATGGCGAGGCGCAGCACCCCCGGGGTGTCGGGACCCCGGTCGACGAGGTCGCCGACGAACACGGCACGGCGGCCCTCGGGGTGCTTGGCGTCGACGGCTCGCCCCTCGTCGTCGCGGACCATCGCGTAGCCGAGCCGGTCGAGCAGCTGCTCCAGCTCGACCCGGCAGCCGTGCACGTCGCCGATGACGTCGAACGGGCCGTGCTCGTCGCGACGGTCGTTGAGCAGTCGCTCGCGGATCACCTCGACCGAGGCGATCTCGTCGACGCCGCTCAGCACGTGGACCTTGCGGAAGCCTTCTCTCCCAAGGCCTTTGAGTGACCGACGGAGCTGGTCGTGGTGCCGTCTGACGACGTGGGCGCCGAAGTCGCGGTCGGGCCGCTCGCGGTTGCGCTCGACGGCGACGGCCACCGGCACGTCGAGGACCACGGCGACGGGCAGCACGTCGTGCGCCTTGGCGAGCTCGACGAGCTGGCGTCGAGCGTCCTTCGAGACGTTGGTCGCGTCGATGACCGTGAGCCGTCCGGCGGCGAGTCTCTTGCCGGCGATGTAGGCGAGCACGTCGAAGGCGTCCTTCGAGGCCGCCTGGTCGTTCTCGTCGTCGGACACGAGGCCACGGCAGAAGTCGCTCGAGATGACCTCGAAGCGGCCGAAGTGCTGTGCCGCGAACGTCGACTTGCCCGACCCGGACGCCCCGACGAGGGCGACGAGGGCGAGCTCCGGGATCGCGATCGTCGTCATGCCGCACCACCTTCGCTCGTCAGGCCGGCGTCGGCCGCGGAGTCCGGACGGAGGTCCACGCGTCGGAAGAGGGCGAGCTGGGTGGGTGACCCGACCTCCGGGTCGACCTCGCCCACAGGACGCAGCTCGACGGCATACCCGTGGGTCTCGGCGACGGCCGAGGCCCACTGCCCGAACTCGGCACGGGTCCACTCGAACCGGTGGTCGGGGTGGCGCATCGCGCCGGCCTCGAGACGCTCGTAACGCACGTTGAACTCGGCGTTCGGCGTGGTCACGACGACCGCCATCGGGCGCGCGTGGCCGAAGACGCTGCGCTCGAGGGCCGGCAGCCGGTCGGGGTCGAGGTGCTCGACCACCTCCATGAGGACGACGGCGTCGAAGCCCTCGAGCGCGCGGTCGCGGTAGGTGGCCGACGACTGGCGCAGCGTCAGGCGCGCACGGACGCTGTCGGGCATCCGCTCCAGCGCCAGCCGGCGCTCGGCACGCTCGAGGGCACCGGCCGCGACGTCGACGCCGACGACCTCGGTGAACGCGGGGTCGGCCAGCATCTCGCGCAGCAGCGCGCCCTCGCCGCAGCCGAGGTCGACGACGCGGTGCGAGGCCGTGTCGCGCAGGGCGGCGAGGACGGCGGCGGACCGGAGTCGGACGAGCGGGGTCGCCGGCTCGACACCGTCACCGACGGTGGTCGGCTCGGGCTGCAGCGACTCGGCGGCGACGTCGTCGAGCGCGTCGAGGCGCTCGGTGGCCTCCGCGACGAACACGCGCTGGTGCTTGAGGTAGCGACGGGTGACGAGGTCGCGCTCCGGGTGGCTGCCCAGCCACGCGCCGGCGTTCCGGACGAGCTTGTCGACCTCGTCGGTGCTGACCCAGTAGTGCTTCGCGCCGTCGAGCACCGGCAGGAGCACGTAGAGGTGGCTCAGGGCGTCGGCGAGCGGCATGGTGCCCGTCAGCGTCACGTCGGCGTAGCGCGAGTCGCCCCACCGCGGCACCTCGGGGTCGAGCGCGACGGCGTCGGCCCGGACCTGCCAGCCGAGGGGCGCGAAGAGCCGCCGGACGAGGTCCACGCCACCCGAGCAGGGCAGCGCCGGCACGGCGACGGTGAGCGGGAGGGCGGCGCCCTCGAGGTCCGGTCGGGCCGGACACCGTCCCTTGAGCGCCGTGCCCCACACCTTGCCGAGCGCCACCGCGAGCATCGACGACGCGGCATACGGACGGTCGTTGACGTACTGGGCGAGCGCGAAGCCGTCGCCGCCGAAGCGTTTGCCCCGGACGATGCCGACGGGGTCGACCTCGAGCAGCAACGCTGCGGTGCACCGCTGCTCGTCCGACTCGGGGTAGAAGACGTGTGCCGTGCCGACCGGCAGCTCGAAGGCCTGCACACGGTCCGGGTGCTTGTGCAGCAGGTAGCCGAGGTCGCTCGCGACCGTGGTCCCCGTCGCCGTCGTCGTGATGGTCAGCAGCACGCGCTCATTGTGCACGCGACGAGGGGTGAGGCGGGCGACGCGCGGACCTCCTGTGGATGACCCGTCCTCGCCGCACGACCGCGACGATCGGGCATGCTGGGCGCATGAACGGGCCCCTCCTCCTCGCGGGCGACCGCCTCGCCGAGCTGGCGCTGGCGCCGCTGACCTATCCCGAGGTGGGCGCGAGCCTGCGCAAGGGCCCCCTCCCGGCGGGCTACGGGCACCTGCGACGGCGCGCCCTCGTCGGCCACGGCCCGGACGCCCTCGACCGTGCGACGGAGGCGCTGCTCGGGTGGGCCGTCCAGCGCGGCGCCGGCGTGCGCGTGGTCGCCTCCAGCCCCCTCGTGCTGCCCGCCGTCGTCGCCGACCTGCGCCTCGGCCCCGGGCCGCTGTCCCTCCGGGCCCCCGTACGCGTCGTCGACGTCGTCGAGGGACCGCGGCGTCGCGGTTTCGCCTACGGCACGCTCCCGGGACACCCGGAGGCGGGCGAGGAGTCGTTCGTCGTGTCGCTCGGGGAAGACGGCGCGGTCACCTTCACGGTGCGCGCGTTCTCACGCCCGGACGGCGCCCTGGCGCGCCTCATCGGCCCCGTCGGGCGCCGGGCCCAGCGCCTCGTCGCGGGCCGCTACCTGAGGTCCCTGGGGTCGTTGGTCCAGGGGTCCTGAACCTCGCGGCGCGTCGCGCTCCGCAGAGGGTTCCGGCGGAGTGCCGGCGACCGGTGGCGGAGCTCAGTGCAGGAACGTCTTGGCCGCGACCATGACGACGCCCAGGAGCGCTGCAGCGAGCGACTCCCGGAAGGCCGTGCGCTGGCTCGAGCCGACGGCGCGCGCCCCGAGGTAGCCCACCGCACCCAGCTCGACGACGGTGAGCCACAGGGCGAGGTTCACCGCGAGGGCGGTATCGGCGCCGAGCAGGGTCGCGACGAGCACGACGACGAGGGCGGGCACGCCCCCGAGGAGCACCCGGGACTCGTGGCGCACCGCGGCGGCCATCCGCCGGGGCAACGGCGACCCGGCGTGGATGAACTGGTCGGAGAAGGCCCGCACGTAGACGTCGGCGAGCCAGTAGACGACGAGGACGAAGACCGCCGCGACGACGACGCGCCCCGTCGACGGTGCGTGGTTCGCGGTCGCGCTCATGACGGCGCCGGTGATGATGGCGCCGTAGAGCAGGCCAGCCGGGTTGCCCCGGGCGATGAGTCTCGTGGCCCGCTCCCGGGCTGTCTCCTCCACCACGGTGCCCCCTCAGCGTGCACCACCGGACGCGGCGCCTCGGGCCCAGCCTGCCGCGACGGGACGTCGTCGCGCCAGTGGCTCCGCCCGGGAACGACGAAGGACCCCAGATCTCTCTGGGGCCCTTCGTGTCGCTGACGCGATCAGTAGCGGGGGCAGGATTTGAACCTGCGACCTCCGGGTTATGAGCCCGGCGAGCTACCGAGCTGCTCCACCCCGCGTCGGCAAGAGCAACGTTACGCGAAACCTCGCGCAGGACCAAATCGAGGCCCGGTCGTGCTCCGATCCAGCGTGATCGACGCCGGAACGACCTGTGGCAGCACGCGATTCACGTGCTGCCACAGGTCGTGATCGAGATCGGTCGGTCAGGGTGTCGCGGTCGGCGCCGACCGCGGTGAGGCCTGGACCGCGCGCGTCAGGGCCTCCTTGAGCTTGGCCTGCGCCTGACCGTAGGCGGCGAAGTCACCCCGCTTGAGAGCAGCCTCGCCCTCGACGTACGCCGCCTGGGCGTCCTTGAGCGCCTTCGACAGCGCCGCCGCGTCCGGGCTCCCGGGCGTCGCGGTCGACGACGGCGTCGGCGTCGGCGTCGCCGTGCTGCCCGGTGTCGGTGTCGGAGTCGGGGTCGGAGTCGGAGTCGTGCCGGTGTCACCGGCCTGCGCACCCGACGAACCACCGAAGAGGTCGTTGAGAGCCGCATCGAGCGAGCCGGCCCAGGCGATCTTGTCGCCGAAGGCGACCGCCACGGCCGAGAGGCGCGGGTAGGTACCCGAGCCGCTCGATCGGGCCTGGACGTAGATCGGCTGGACGTAGAGCAGTCCCCCACCGACCGGCAGGGTCAGCTGGTTGCCGAAGATGACGCTGGCCCCGGTCGACGAGGTCGTCGAGATGAACTGCGCGAGGGTCAGCTGGCGACCGAGCGACGCGTCGTTGGAGGTGACGGTCGAGGTCCGCATGTCGTTGTAGACCTGACCGGGGCCGTTGACCGACCCACCCGTCGTCTCGAGAAGGCGCATCTTGCCGTAGGCCGACGACTTCTTGCCGTCCTGGCTGCCCGCGTCGCCGTCCACGGCGAGGAAGCCCGAGAGCACGTTGCGGTCACCGGTCGGCATGAAGGTCGAGGTCAGCGAGAACGCCGGGCTCGACTGGTCGGGCATCGCGAGCGAGAGGTAGTACGGCGGCTGGAGCAGGTTGTCGGCGGGCTGCGTCGGGTCGTCGGGCACGCGCCAGAAGTTCTGGCCGCCGTAGAACGACGCTGCGTCCTGGTCGTGGTACTTCTCCAGCAGCGTGCGCTGCACCTTGAAGAGGTCCTCCGGGTAGCGCAGGTGCGCCATGAGCGAGCCCTTGATGTCGCTGAGCGGCTTGACCGTGCCCGGGAAGATCGACATCCACGCCTTGAGCACCGGGTCCTGCTCGTCCCACTGGTAGAGCGTCACCGTGCCGTCGTAGGCGTCCACCGTCGCCTTGACGGAGTTGCGGACGTAGTTGACCTGGCCGGCCTGCACAGCACGCACCGAGTTGCGGGTGCTCGTCACGGCGTCCTCGGTCGCCGTGTCGAGCGTCGTCGTCTGGGAGTACGGGTAGTTCGCCGACGTCGTGTAGCCGTCGAGGATCCACTGGACCCGACCGTCGACGACCGCGGGGTAGGCGTTGCCGTCGAGCGTCAGCCACGGCGCGACCCGCTGCACGCGCTCGCGCGGCGTTCGGTGGTCGAGGACGCGCGAGTCGTTGGTCACCGCGTCGGAGAGGAGGAAGTTGATCTCGCGGTACTTCACGGCATACGCGAGGCGCCGGACGGCGTCGAGCTGCACGCCACCCACGCCGGCGTACGTGTAGTTGATCTGCCCGGTGCCCTGGGGGTCCGGGTAGTCGAACTCCTGCTTGTTGCCGCCGACGATGGAGTACTCGGGCGAGTTCTCGCCGAAGTAGATGCGCGGCTCGTACTTCCCGAGCGCACCCTCGGTGCCGATCTGCGACTCGATGAAGGTCGGACGACCGTCGGGTTCCCGCGTGTTGCCCTTGGCCGCGACGACGCCGTAGCCGTGGGTGTAGACGGTGTGGTCGTTGAGCCAGTTGCGCTGGCCGTCGGGCACGCCGCTGAGGTCGAGCTCGCGGGCCGCGATGACGGTGTCCTGCGACTTGCCCTCGATCTGGTAGCGGTCGACGTCGAGCACGTCGGCGAACTGGTAGTAGCCCTTGCTCGCCTCGAGCTGCTTGAACGTCGGGCCGACGACGTTGGGGTCGATGAGTCGGATGCCCGGCACGGTGGCCGCGTCGCCACGCAGCTGGCCGGGCGCCGCGACGGTCTTCGTGTCGTACGAGTCGACCTTGATCGCACTGAAGCCGTAGGCCGCCCGGGTCGCGTTGATGTTGCGCTGGATGTACGGGACCTCGAGGGACTTCTCCGACGGACGCACCTTGAGCGACTGCACGAGGGCCGGGTAGATGCCACCGACCGCGACGACGATGACCGCCAGCACGGCGACGCCGACGAGCGGCAGGCGCCACGAGCGCGTCCAGATCGTCGTGAGGAACATGATCGCGCACATGACGGCGGCCAGCGCGAGGATGCCCTTCGTCGGGATGATCGCGTGCGACTCGGTGTACTGGATGCCGGTGATCTTCGTCGACTGCGCGGTCGCGAGGTTGTAGCGGTCGACCCAGAAGGCGACGGCGCGCACGAGCACGAGGGCCGCCGCGATGACCGACAGGTGCACGCGGGCGGCCTGGGTCGAGCGCATCTTGTTGCCGGCGACGATGCCCCCGTAGAGGTAGTGCGTGAAGGCGGCCGTGATGAAGCCGATGACGAGGATCATCGTCAGGAACGCGACGACGAAGTTGATCCACGGCAGGTCGAAGACGAAGAAGCCGATGTCGAGGCCGAACTCGGGGTCGGTGGTGCCGAACGGGCTGCCGTTGCGCCACAGCAGGAAGGTGTCCCACTGCGTCGCTGCCGACAGACCGGCGAAGAGGCCGACCGCGAGCGGTGCGGCGATCGTCGCGGTGCGACGCATCGGTTCGACGAGCTGGCGGTAGTGCTCCATGGCCTGCGTGTCGGGCGACGGGGCGTAGATCGGACGGTTGCGGAAGGCGAAGTGGATGCTCGACCACACCATCGCCGCTGTCAGCAGCCCACCGACGAGACCCAGCAGGATCTTCGTGACGATCTGGGTGCTGAAGACCCCCGCGAAGCCGACCGACTGGTACCACAGCACCTCGGTCCAGAACTGCGCCGCGATGGCGATGACCACGAGCAGCGCGGCCGCCACGACGAGGGACGTGACGAGCGGGCGTCGGGTGGGCGGCAGCGTGGCCGCGTCGGGGCGTCGGGGCGAGCCCGAGTCGTCGTCGTTGAAGTTGCCCGGCGGGGGGCCGAAGTTGCTGTCGCTCACGTGGAGTGCCTTGGGTGCTGGGGCGGGCAGGTGGTCGGGCGGACCCGTGGGCAGCCTCCTGAGGCCGCCTGCGGCAACCATAACCCGCGCTCGTGCGGCACCCGCGGCGCGATACCGCAACGTGACCGGCACGAGACCCCGAGCGTCGAGGGCGTATGCGTTCGGCCCGTCCCGGGGGCGGCGCCCGGTCCGCGCCGGGTCGGCGACGCGTCTGCGCCGGGTCTGCGCCGGGTCAGCGCCGGGTCAGCGCCGGCCACCCGACGGCATACGGCAGCATGGGGGCGTGAACGCGCAGCCCGTCATCGACCCTCTCGCCATCGCCGCCCTCGACACCGAGCGGCACGTCGCGGCCTCCGGCTGGGACCAGCCCGCCCGGCTCTTCGCGCTCGTGCGCACGGCTGACCTGCTCGAGCGCGAGCCGCAGCTGCGCGACCAGATGGGGCCCTCCGACCTCGTTGACGGCGCCCTGACCGCCATCGAGCAGGAGGGCCTGCCCACGACGAGCTCGCTCGAGACGCTGCTCGGCCGGCTCGCCTGGCCCGACGAGGTCGACGGCTGCGCCTTCGCGATCGAGCGCATGGTCGTGCCGCCGGAGGCCGAGCGCGAGCTGCCCTCCCGCGGCGACGACGCCGTCGACCACCTCGCGGCCCACCCGGACCGCAAGGACGTACGGCTCGTCGTGGCCGTCCTGCGCGACGGCACCTCGATCTGCCTGCTGCGCCAGCGCGACCACGACTCGGACGACGCCGTCGCGACCGGCAAGGACATCGCGCCCGGGCTCGTCGAGGCCCTCAAGGCGACCTTCGAGGACTGAGCACCTGAGGGCTCACTCCCGCGACGTCAGCAGCGGGGCAGCGAGCCCGTCTGGCCCTTGGCGATGGCCTCGACCGCGGTGCGAGCCTCGTCGAAGGTGCCCACCTTGAAGACGTCGAGGCCGTCGGGCACGTGGCCCACCACCTCGTTGCAGTTGTCGGCCGGGGCGAGGAAGTAGGCGGCGCCGTCCGAGCGGGCACCGGCGAGCTTCTGCCGGATGCCGCCGATGGGGCCGACCTTGCCCTCGTCGTCGATCGTGCCGGTGCCGGCGATCTGGTGACCCCCGGCCAGCGGGCCGGGCGTCAGCTTGTCGTAGATGCCGAGGGAGAACATGAGTCCCGCGGACGGACCGCCGATGGCGCCGGCATCGATGGTGACCTTGGCCGGGAAGTCGTGGTCGAGCCCGAGGAGGACCCCGAGAGCCGTGCGGCCACCCTGGCCCTCGACGGTCGGGACGTCGACCGTCACCTCCTTGCCGGCGCGCGTGACCGTGAGGGACACGCTCTCGCCGGGCTTCTTCTTCTGGAGGGCGTCGCGCAGGGCCTGCGTCGTCGTCACGGGCTCGCCGTCGATGCTGTCGAGACGGTCGCCGACCTTGAGCAGACCCTTGGCCTTCGACGAGTCGGTGATGCCCGCGATGGCGACGTGGGTCGGCACCTCCTTGCCGATCGCGCGCAGCGCGACGGCCGTGGCCTCCTCCTGCGAGCCCTCCATCTGGACGGCGTTCGCCTCGGCCACCTGCTCCTGGGTGACCTGCGGGTCGAAGACGTCGTCGACGGGGAAGACGTCGCGGGCGGGGTCGACCCACGCCTGCAGGATGTCCCACGCGTCGACGGGGTAGCCCGGTCCGCCCTCGACGCGCACCGTGGTGAAGCGCAGCGCGCCGTCGGTCGGGTAGATCGGCAACCCCGAGATCGCGATGATCGGCTTGTTCTGGGCGCCGGAGGTGCCGAGGGTGTCCTGCGTCGGCCCGGGGCTCATGACGGCATACGGCAGGTGGACGACCGACCCGATGACCATGACGACGAGGGCTACGAAGAACGCCGCCAGGACCGCCTTGTTGCCGCGGGTGAGCCTGCCGGTGTCCTCACCCTCGAGCACCTCGGCACGAGTGGGCAGGTCGGTACCGGTGGGCTGCTCCGGCACGCGCTTGATCGTCCTCACGGCAGGCCGACCCACTCGTCGGCACCGTCGGCGAAGCGCTGGTGCTTCCAGATCGGGATCGTCGCCTTGAACTCGTCGATGAGCTCGCGGCAGACGTCGAACGCCTCGCCGCGGTGCTCGGCGCTGACGCCGACGACCACCGCGACGTCACCGACCTCGAGGTGACCCACCCGGTGGACGACGGCCAGCCGGACGGAGCGTCCATCGGCCGCGAGACGGGCGGCGAGCGCACGGGCCGCCTCGGCCGCCTGCGGGTGCGCGGAGTAGTCGAGGGCGGCCACCGTCTTGTCCGCGGTCACCTCGGCGACGTCGCCGGCGGGCCCGTCGTGGTCGCGCACCGTGCCGACGAAGAGACAGACGCCTCCCGCCTTGGGCGAGGAGACGCTGGTGAGCACCTCGTCGACCGACAGAGGTGTCTCACGGATCTCGGCAAGGGTGACCGTCACGCCCGCAATCGTATGCCGCCGCGCGGGCCCTCGCGTTCCGCGCCCGCGCCCATGCCCGCGCCCATGCCCGCGCCCGTGCCCGCGCCCATGCCCGGGGTGGGGAACCAACGAGGTCGATCCGTGGTTGTCTTGGTGTACGGCCAGACGGCCGGCACGAGATCCGTTCGAGTGGGGATGAGCAGGCATGGCCGACGACCGTGGACGCGGTGACGACAACCACAGCGACAAGGACGACGTGTCCGGCGAGGAGCAGGACGACGCGGGCCAGCCGGGCGACGCCGGCCAGGCCGACGCGGGCCAGCCGGGCGACGCCGGCGACCAGGTCGGCCAGCCCGATGCGGGCCGGGCGCCCGGCGAGTCCCCCTTCGGCCTGCCGCTGAACCGGCCTGGCGGCGGCTCACCCGGCTCGGGAGCCGGCCCGGCCGGCTTCGGCAGCGGCTTCGGGGGCGGCTTCGGCGGCGGCTTCGGCGGCGGCTTCGGTGAGGGCTTCCCCGGCCTGCCGGACCTCGGCGGGATGGACCCGTCCGACCTCGGGGCCATGCTCGAGAAGGTGCTCGGCGAGGCTGCCGACAACCCCGAGCTCGCCGAGGCGATGAAGAGCATGGGCGTCGACCCCCGCGACCCGGCCACCCAAGCCGCGATGCGTGCCCAGCTCGGCACCTTCATGGCTGCGCAGGACTCCCCGACCGGCTCGCGTGACCTGGCCACCGAGGTCGCCCGCCGACACGTGATGGCGGCGCAGGGCAACGACGTGCACGACGAGGCCGCCGCACGCGCGGTCGCCGATGCGGTCGCCGTGGCGACCCTGTGGCTCGACGAGCAGACGACGCTGGCCTCCCCCGCCTGGCGCGCGACCGGCCTGAGCCGCGCCGAGTGGGTCGAGGCGACGATGCCGCGCTGGTTCGAGCTCATCGAGCCGGTCTCCGACGGCGTCACCGCCGCGACGTCCGACGCGATGCGCAAGCAGGTCGGAGATCTCGGCCCGGAGGCCTTCGGCGAGGCCCTGCCCGAGGGGCTGCCGGAGGGCTTCGACCCGCGGCAGATGGTCGAGCAGTGGGCGCCGATGCTCGGCAACCTCAGCCGCCAGATGTTCTCGGCCCAGCTCGGCCAGGCCGTCGGCACGCTCGCCACCGAGGTCGTGACCGGCACCGAGGTCGGCCTCCCCCTCACCGAGCCGGGCGTCGTCGCCCTGCTTCCCGGCAACGTCGCCGAGCTCGCCGAGTCGCTCGAGATCGACATCGCGCAGGTGCGCCTCTACCTCGCGGTCCGCGAGGCGGCCCGCGTCCGCCTCTTCTCCGAGGTGCCATGGCTCGGGCCACAGCTGCTCTCGGCCGTCTCCGACTACGCCCGCAACATCACGATCGACACCGACGCCATCGAGTCGGCCCTGTCGACCATCGACCCCTCGGACCCCGAGGCGCTGCGCACGGCCCTGCAGGGCAACCTCTTCCGGCCGCAGCCGACCCCTGCACAGCGCGCCGCCCTCGACCGGCTCGAGACGCTCCTCGCCCTGGCCGAGGGCTGGGTCGACCACGTGACCGACCGCACGACGGCCCGGCACCTGCCGCTGTCGGCGGCGCTGGCCGAGACGATCCGCCGGCGTCGGGTGGGCGGAGCGGCCCAGAAGACGTTCGCCGGGCTCGTCGGGCTCGAGCTGCGCCCGCGCCGGCTGCGCGACGCCGCGAACCTCTGGGCCGCGCTCGAGAGCGCCGGCGGGGCGACCCTCCGCGACGGCCGCTGGGCCCACCCCGACCTCGCCCCCACGTCGGCCGACCTCGACGACCCGATCGGCTACGTCGAGCGGGCGACCGGCACCTCCTCGACGAGCGCGCTGCCCGAGGGCGGCGACAACCTGGGCGCGGACCTCGACTCCGTGCTCCAGGGCATCCTCGAGGAGGCCGACCGCGAGCGCGGCACCGACAGCGGCACCGACAGAGGCACCGACACAGGCACCGACACGGGCACGGCCACCGGCGACGACGGCGACACCAGTGGCGACACCGGTGGCGACACCGGCGCCGGCCCTCAGCGGTGACGGGGGCGCACCGCCCGCCGGTGCCGCGGGACCCGCGCGGGTCCCGCGAGCCCCTCGAGCCCCTCGAGGGGCCGAACGCGGCCGCCTGGCGCCGCCTGCACGACGACGCCGTCGCACGGCTGGAGTCGTGGGCTGCGCCGGACGAGCGGCAGGAGCGCCTTCGCAGGGAGTTCCTCGACCACCTCCACGCCCATCCGGACGCGATGAGCAAGGCCGGACCGCCGGCACACCTCACGGGCAGCGTCATCGTGCTCGACGACGACGGCGACGCCGCGCTGCTGACCCTGCACCGCCGGGCGCGGGCGTGGTTCCAGTTCGGCGGACACTTCGAGCCCGGGGACGCGTCGGTGTGGCACGCGGCCACTCGTGAGGCGCGTGAGGAGTCGGGCATTGCGGACATCACGGCCTTTCCGGAGATCGCGCAGCTCGATCGACATCTTCTTTCCGGAGATTTCGGCACGTGCCGTGAGCACCTCGACATCCGCTTCGCGGCGCGCACCCCGAAGTCGGCCGAGTCGGCTGTCAGCACCGAGTCGATCGACGTCCGGTGGTGGCCGGTGGACGCCCTCCCCGAGGGGACACGAGAGGACCTGCGCCCCCTCGTGGATGCCGGCCTGAGACTGCACCAACGCTGACCGACGGGCCGGCGCGCGCGGGGCGTCACGGCATACGTGGCCGTATGCCGTCAGGCGGAGCGCGTCGTCGCGTTCACTCGTCGCTGAGGTCGAGCCCGGCGGCGGCCGAGACGCCCTGGAGGTAGCCGCGGGCACGCTCGAGACGCGGGTAGCCCTGCAGCAGGGCCCAGAACTCCGCGCCGTGCCCCGGCTGCAGCAGGTGGGCCAGCTCGTGGAGCAGGACGTAGTCGACGACCCAGCTCGGCATGCCACGGAGCTTGTCGGACAAGCGAATCGAGCCCTCGGCCGGGGTGCACGAACCCCAGCGGGAGTTCTGGTTGGAGACCCAGCGAACGCTCGCGGGAACGGCGCGCCCGCCGAGGTGCTCGCGCGACAGGGCGAGCGCGCGCTGCTCGAGGTCGCCGTCACTGCGCTGGCGGCGCTGCTCGGACGCGGCGACCCGAGCGACCATGGTGCGCACCCACTCCCCCTCCTCGGCGCGGCTCATCCGCGCCGGGACGAGGACGACGAGGCGCCCCTCCTGGCGATAGGCCGACACGGTGCGGCGACGCTTGGCGCTGCGGCGGACCTCGACGGTCACCCCGTCGACCACCGTGTGCACCACCTCACGTCGCACCGTCGCCATGAGGGCAGGGTAGGCCAGCGTGGGGACAACGCCCCGGAGCACGGGCCCGACACGGCCGCGCTCGCGCGTCATACCTCATCGCGGACGGGCGCGCCAAGCGGGGATGAGCATGATTTCGTGCTCAGCGTGCTCTAGGGTTGAACGAGTCGAGGCACCCGTCGGATGGGTGCCATCTACAAGGAGACATCAATGGCTGACGAGACCTACAAGGGCGAGTTCTACTGCGTGAAGTGCAAGGAGAAGCGCGAGGCCGAGGGCAAGGTTGTCGTTTCTGACAACGGTCGCCGCATGGCCAAGGGACAGTGCCCCGTCTGTGGCACGAACCTGAACCGCATTCTGGGCAAGGCCTGACCAGGTCGCGGCGGCGTCGCTGACGCTGCAGATCGAGGGGGCGGGACCACACGGTCCCGCCCCCTCGCGCGTACCCGCCTCGAGCCGGCCCGCAGGCCGACTCAGGCCCCGCCGACGCCCGACCGGAGGCGTCAGGTCCTCGACCCGCCGTCAGGGGCTGTGGACGACGAGCACCGCCGCACCCGGGCGGCTGCGAGCCTGACGACCGAGGGTGGCGCACGCTGGTGGCGCCACCGGGTCTGGAGGTCCGATGTCCGCTGCTGCCGTCCCACCCCACCCCCGCGTGCCCGTCTGGCTGCGTCCGCTGACGAGACGACGCGGCGAGGTCCAGTTCGGCGTGCTCCCGGGCGGTCCTGTCGTCACGGGGGTCAGCGACACCGAGGCCGCCCTGCTCGCCCGTCTCGACGGCGCCCTCCCCCTCGTCTCGACCGAGCGCGTGGCGGCCGACGCTGGCATCGCTCCAGCACGATGGCGTGCCCTGCTCGAGCTCGTCGCCGAGCTCGGCGTGCTCACCGACCGGCACCCGGCGGGGGTGTCGTCGTCCGGCTCCGCTGCCGCTGCACGCGCCAGCGCCTCCGGGCGGGTCGTCGTCGATGGCTGTGGCCACGTCGCCACCGACATCGCCGCGGCGCTGGCGCACGCCGGCACGCTCGTCGTGCACGGCCGGACCGCGGTCGACAGAGCGGTCGCCGCGCCGCTGCGCCCACGGCCCGACCTCGTCGTCCTCGTGGGGTCACCCGTCGTCGACCCTCGTCGTGGCGACCTCTGGCTGCGTCATGGCGTCCCGCACCTGCCCGTGGCCCCGGCCGGGCCCCGTACGGTGATCGGTCCGCTCGTCGACGGCTCCCCCGGCGCGCCGTGCCTCTGGTGCCTCGACCGGCACCGGGCCGACCGCGACGACGCGTGGCCGACACTGATGAGCCAGGCGACGCCGACACGGGCCCTCGCGCCGGCCGGGTCGCCCGAGGGCGAGCACGACGGCCTCGCTCCGGGCCTGTCCCATCTCGTCGTCGGCAGCGTGACCCTCCTCGTGAACGGGGTCCTCGAGGGCCACCCTCCCCCGCCCGGGGTCTCGGTCGAGGTGAGCCCACCGTGGCCACGGATGGACCACCGACGCTGGCCGACGCACCCGCTCTGCCCGGCGCACCCTGCCTCAGGCGGCACGAGCGGCCCCGGCGGCGCGTGGACTGGCACCGGGGATGCGTCGCTCCGCCGCGGGGCGTGACCGACGCAGGGCCAAGGCTGGACAGATGGTCGGGCGCACCAGCCCGGGCGGGTGCACATAGAGTCGAGGGTGGGCTCGACCCGCCGCCGCGCGATGTTGTCTCGTTCACCGGCGCCGGACCGACCACACTCGCGCCCGCACGAGACCGTCGACCCGCCCGAGGAGGTGCGCCGTGACCGACCTGCCACGCAAGGCCGTCGTACGCTCGGCCAAGCTCGCCTCGGTGCCGCTTGGCTTCGCCGGTCGGACCGCACTCGGCCTCGGCAAACGGCTCGGTGGTCGCCCGGCGGAGATCGTGGCCGCGGAGCTGCAGGCCCGCACGGCGCAGCAGCTCTTCCAGGTCCTCGGCGAGCTCAAGGGCGGCGCCATGAAGTTCGGGCAGGCGCTCTCGATCTTCGAGGCAGCGCTGCCCGAGGACCTCGCCGTGCACTACCGGACCATGCTGACCAAGCTGCAGGACAGCGCCCCGCCGATGCCGACCACCTCCGTGCACGGCGTGCTCCGCGCCCAGATGGGCACACGGTGGCGCAGCAGGTTCGAGTCCTTCGACGACCACCCCGTGGCCTCCGCCTCGATCGGGCAGGTGCACCGGGCCGTCTGGAAGGACGGTCGCGACGTCGCGGTGAAGATCCAGTACCCCGGCGCCGGCGCCGCGCTGATGAGCGACATCCGGCAGATCAGCCGGGTCGCCAAGGTCGCGGCGAGCTGGGTGCCCGGCATCGAGCTCGGCCCGATCCTCGACGAGCTGCGCGACCGGATGGCCGAGGAGCTCGACTACCGCCTCGAGGCCGAGTCCCAGGCGACCTTCGCTGCCGCCTTCGACGGCGACCCCGACTTCGCCGTGCCGCACGTCGTCGACGGCCGCGAGCACGTCATCGTCTCGGAGTGGCTCGACGGGCTCCCCCTCTCGCGGATCATCGCCGAGGGCACCCAGGAGCAGCGCGACACCGCCTCGCAGCTGTACCTGCGCTTCCTGCTCGCGGGGCCTGCCAGAGCCGGGCTGCTGCACGCCGACCCGCACCCCGGCAACTTCCGCATGACGCCCGACGGGCGCCTGGGCGTCATCGACTTCGGGGCCGTGAACCGGCTCCCGAACGGCATGCCGCCCGAGATCGGGCCGCTGCTCACCACCGGCCTCGAGGGCAGCGCCGAGGACGTGCTCGAGGGTCTGCGCGGGATCGGCTTCGTCAAGGACAACATCGACCTCGACCCTCAGCGGCTCCTCGACTACCTCGAGCCCTTCATGGCGCCGTTCCGCACCGACACGTTCACCTTCAGCCGGGACTGGCTCCGGGGCGTCTTCGCGCACATCAACGACCCGCGCCAGCCCAACTACGCCGTCGCCTACAAGCTCAACCTGCCGCCGGAGTACCTCCTCATCCACCGGGTGTGGGGTGGCGGGATCGGCGTGCTCAGCCAGCTGGGCGGCACCGTCCACGGGCGCGCCATCGTCGACGAGCTGCTCCCCGGGGCGGACCTACCGCCCGTGGTCGACGCCGACTGACGGACGCCATTGACGGATGATCGCCCGGAGCGCTCACACGGCCTTGCTCGTCACCACCAGACGGGGTCGAGCTTGCTCTCGATCGAGCGGAGGTTCTCGCGGCTGCATCGCTCGCACGTCCAGGTCGTGCGCCCGGCGTCGGCGCCTCGGCTCCACGTGAGCCGGGCTGCGGACCGGTCCTCGGTCCGCGGGGTCGTGCCGCACCCGGAGCAGACGAGGGACTCGTCACTGGCTGCGGCGTCGGTAGCTGGTTCGCTCGCCGCTTCGGTAGAGGTGTTCACGGGGTTCTCCCTTCTCCTTCTTCGAGTATCCGCCGACGTGGGGGTGGTTCGTGGCGCCACGCGGGATCTCGGCCCGGGCAAGGAGGGAGCTGGGCAGGGGGTTCAGGAGCTGGGCGAACGGCCCCGGACGTGCGGAACCGCGGGTGACGTGCGCGTCACCCGCGGCTCGCTCACTCGATTCAGTTGTCCTGCAACGCGCCTCGTGGCGCGGTCGTTCACTTCTGGCTGTGGCGTCGACTGTCCCGGATCTCCTGGGCGATCAGCCGGGCGCTGCGACGGATGCCGCTGCGTTCCTGGCGCTGACTGCGCTGGTTGATCCGGTCGCGAGCCAGCATCTCGAGCTGGTTCATGACGATCTCCTGGTCTGTGAAGAAAAGTGCTGGTGGTGGCCGTGGGCGTCTGGGTCATGCGTGGTCACGCAGGCTCAGGCAGCCACGGGGTGCTTGCGCGGACGGCCGCGGGGCCGCTTGCGAGCCACGATGGCGCCCTGGACGAGCAGCTGCCCGCCCCAGACTCCCCACGGCTCCTGGCGCTCGAGGGCGCCGGCGAGGCACTGGACCCGCGCCGGGCAGAGCCCGCAGAGCGTCTTGGCGAACTCGACGTCCTCGGGTCGCTCGGCGAACCAGAGCTCCGCGTCGTAGTCGCGGCACGGAATGGTCTCGCCGACCTGCTCCGCCTCGGTTCTCATGTCGATCAGTTCGCTCAGCTGCATCGTTCTCACCTCCGTCTCCTGGGCGCCCGTGGTGGGGTGCCCCTGCTCACTCGTGTCTGGCTTGGTCCGCAGGCCTGCACCGGTGGTGCGGGTCTCGGTCCTGCTGCTCGGCATCCGGGGAGTCATCTGTGTCCCTGATCTGTCAGGCACCCGGTCGGGTGCTCATCTGTCGGTGTCGGTTGGTGCGGTGTGGGAGCGGCATTCGGCCGGGGAACTCCCCCGGGTAACACGAAGGCCGCGGACCCGGTGATGTCGGGTTCGCGGCCTGGAGGTGAGGCTTCGGGTCTTGTCAGACCGGTGGCCTCCCAGAACGGGAGCGAACGACATCGAGGGTCTTGTAGGCGGGGGCGGACGTGAGGCCGGTGACCGAGACGTCTCCCTGGATCGGGGCGCGGAAGTCGGCGACACGGCCGCCCATGACGGCGGCGATGGACACAGTGGTCCCCTGCTCCGGAGCGCGCGTGGCCGCCAGGCGGACATCGCCGGTGGTCGGCCGCAGACGCACGGAAAGGACGCAGGAGACTGCGCTCATCGTCATCGTGGTGTTGTCCATCAGGCCGACCTCCTCACTTCTGCTCACGGGCCCCAGCTGGCCACCGAGACCACTGGGCTTGACTTCGTCAAGGGTACGCGTGCGCCTCGCGGGCGAACAACTGATTTAACGAAGTTTTCCGAACTTATTTTGGGCCAATGCGTCTAACCCGCGGATTACTTTGCCGCAGAACGGCTTTCGAAGATTTCTTGCGGGTCGGCACCGGCCAGGATGGCAAGGACGTCGCTGCCGTACTGCTCGAGCTTGCGCGCACCGACGCCGCTGATGACCGACAGACGACCCTCGTCGGAGGGCGCGTCCTCGGCGATCGCGGTGAGCGTCGCGTCGGTGAAGACGACGAATGCCGGCACGCTCGCCTCGCGCGCGACGGCAAGGCGCCACGTGCGCAGCCGCTCGAACGTCGCCTCGTCGTAGGTGGGCGGACAGTCGTCGCAGCGGCCGGTCTTGCGCTGCGCCGCGGAGACGAGCTCGGCGCCACAGCCGCGGCAGTGCGCGAGGGGTGCCACCTTCGGCGCGGACCGCTTGGAGCCGCCCGACCTCGCCTCGCTGCGGGCGCCCTGGCCGAGGATGTCGGCCGCCGGCGCGAGGAACCTCGAGACGCGGCGGGTGGCCCGGGCTCCCGGCGTGCGGGCGCCGGACCACGACAGGAAGAGCTGTTTGCGGGCGCGCGTGAGCCCGACGTAGAGCAGGCGTCGCTCCTCCTCGACGGCGTCGGGACCCTCGGCCATCGAGATGGGCATGAGGCCGTCGGAGGCGCCGACGAGGAAGACGGTGTCCCACTCCAAGCCCTTGGCGGCGTGCAGGCTGGCGAGCGTCACGCCCTGCACGGCCGGCGCGTGCTGCTCGGCCGCCCGCCGCTCGAGCTCGGCGACGAGCTCGGGCAGCCGGGCGTCGGGGGCCGCTGCCGCGATGTCGTCGGCGAGCGTCGCGAGCGCGGTCAGCGACTCCCACCGCTCTCGGGTGGCCCCGCTGCCCGACGGGGGCTGATGCGACCAGCCCGCGCCGGTGATGACGTCGCGGGTGATCTCGCCGAGCGGCTTCTCGCCGTCGTCGCTGCGGGCGGCGCCGCGCAGCAGCAGGACCGCATCGCGCACCTCCTTGCGGGCGAAGAAGCGGTCGCCACCCCGCACGAGGTAGGCCACCCCGGCGTCGGTGAGAGCCGACTCGAAGGCCTCGGACTGGGCGTTGGTGCGGAAGAGGATGGCGATCTCGGCCGCCTGGTGCCCGCCGGCGACGAGCGTGCGGATGCGGTCGGCGACCGCGGCAGCCTCGGCCGGGTCGTCGGGATAGCTCGTCAGCTCGGGCGTGGGACCCGGCTCGGACTGCGCGAGGAGGCGCACCGACCCGTCGCGCGCCGCCTGGGTGCCGGACGCGACGATGGTGTTGGCGAGCCCGACGATCTGGGGTGTGGAGCGGTAGTTGCGCACGAGACGCACGACCTGCGCCCCCGGGAAGCGCTGGGAGAAGCCGACGAGGTGTCGCGGGCTGGCCCCGGTGAAGGAGTAGATCGTCTGGGCCGGGTCGCCGACGACGCAGAGGTCCTTGCGCTCCCCCAGCCACTGGTCGAGGAGCCGCTGCTGGAGGTCGTTGACGTCCTGGTACTCGTCGACGACGAACTGGCGGTACTGGCCGCGGACGGTGCGGGCGATGTCCTCGCGTTCGTCGAGGATGCCGACGGTGAGGAGCAGGACGTCCTCGAAGTCGATGACGCCGCGACGCTGCTTGACGTCCTCGTACGCCTCGAAGAGCCGTGCCATGGCGGTGAGGTCGAGGCCCGGGGGCTCGCGTCGCTGCTCTCGGGCGCGGGCGGCATACGACTGCGGCGTAAGGAGGTTGACCTTGGCCCACTCGATCTCGGCTGCGAGGTCGCGGACGGTCGTGCGGTCGAACTGCATGCGCAGCCGGCTCGCCGCCTCGGCGACGGCCGCCGCCTTGTGGCTCATCACCTCGGGGGCGGCGCCGCCGATGGCCTGCGGCCAGAAGAAGTGCAGCTGCCGGAGCGCGGCGGCGTGGAAGGTGCGGGCCTGGACGCCCTGCACCCCGAGCCCACGCAGGCGCGTGCGCATCTCACCGGCGGCGCGGGCCGTGAAGGTCAGCGCGAGCACCCGCTGCGGCTGCTGCGCACCCGAGTGGACGGCATACGCGATGCGGTGGGTGATGGCGCGCGTCTTGCCCGTGCCGGCCCCCGCGAGGATGCACAGGGGGCCCGGCGGGGCCATCGCGACCTCGCGCTGCTCCGGGTCGAGCCCGGCGAGGATCTCGTCGGCGGACGGTACTGCGCTCAGGAGCGATCACCCTTCGAGGCGGCCAGCACGCTCGCGGCGTGGTCCGGCACGTAGTTCTGCTCGTGCTGGGGCGGGCGCTCGTAGCCGCGCGGAGCCGGGCGCTTGGGGACGGGCGGCACGACGGGCGCCACCGCGGCGTGCGGGATGGAGCTGAGCAGGTGGTGCATGACGTTGACCCGCGAGCGCCGCTTGTCCTCGGACTCGACGACGTGCCACGGCGCCCAGTCGGTGCTCGTCGCGGCCATCATGATGTCCTTGGCCTCGGAGTAGTCCTCCCAGCGGGTGATGGACTCGAGGTCCATCGGCGAGAGCTTCCACTGGCGCATGGGGTCCTTGGCGCGGCTGCGGAACCGGCGCTCCTGCTCGACGTCGGAGACGCTGAACCAGTACTTGCGCACGATGACACCGTCATCGACGAGCATCTGCTCGAAGAGCGGGGCCTGCTCGAGGAACCGGGCGTACTGCTCGTCGGTGCAGAACCCCATGACCCGCTCGACGCCGGCGCGGTTGTACCAGGACCGGTCGAAGAGCACGATCTCTCCGGCCGCGGGCAGGTGGGCGATGTAGCGCTGGAAGTACCACTGCGTCTTCTCGCGGTCGGTCGGCGCCGGGAGGGCCGCGATCCGGGCGACGCGAGGGCTGAGGTACTCGGTGATCCGCTTGATCGCCGATCCCTTGCCGGCGGCATCGCGCCCCTCGAAGACGACGACGACCCGCTGACCCGTCGAACGCACCCACTCCTGGAACGCGACGAGCTCGGCCTGCAGCCGACGGACCTCGGTCTCGTAGACGTCGAGGTCCATCCTGGGGGATCGTTTTGCGCCGCGCTTGGCCATGGGGTCATCCTTGCACCGAGGGACGACGCCCGTGGGGGCCGTCCCCACCACCACGCACGACGTCGCGACACGAGTAGGAACCGATGCCCCAGTCCACGCAGGTCACGCCCGACGAGGGCTCGATCACGATGTTCACGACCACGTGGTGCGGCTACTGCACACGCCTCAAGGGCCAGCTGACCCGCGAGGGCGTGCCGTTCACCGAGATCGACCTCGAGGCCAATCCCGAGCACGTCGACTTCGTCGAGCACGTCAACGGCGGCAACCGCACGGTCCCGACCGTCGTCTTCCCCGACGGCTCGGCCGCGACGAACCCCTCGCTCGCCGAGGTCCGTTCGCGCCTCGCGGGCTGACGGGCCGCGCCGACTAGGCTCAGAAGCTCGTCCCCGTGCCCGGCTCGACGACGGACTCGACCGTCTGGCCGAGCCAGTGCTCGATGATCCGCTTGGCGATCGAGATGCCGCTCGGCGTGCGGATCGAGCCGTCGCGGAGCAGGTCGCGGTACTCCTCACGGCTCACCCAGCGCGCCTCGGCCATCTCGACGGGGTCGATCGTCAGCTCGGTCTCGCGCGTCGTCGCCTGGAAACCGATCATCACCGACGAGGGGAACGGCCACGGCTGGTTGCCGAGGTAGCGCGCCGCCTCGACGGAGATGCCGACCTCCTCGGCGACCTCGCGGGCGACCGCGGACTCGAACGACTCCCCCGGCTCGACGAAGCCGGCGAGCACGGAAAAACGACCCTCGGGCCAGTGCGCCCCCCGGCCCAGCAGCAGCCGGTCGTCGGGGTCGACGACCGACATGATGACCGCCGGGTCGGTGCGCGGGTAGTGCTCGCTGCCCTCGCGCTCGCAGCGCCGCACCCAGCCACCCTGTCGGGGATGGGTCGGGGCGCCACAGCGAGGGCAGAAGCGGTGCGTCGCGTGCCAGTGGGCCAGTGCCAGCGCGGTCGTGAAGACGCCTGCGTCGCGGGGTGCGAGCGCCTCGCCCGCCTGCCGCAGCGTGAGCCAGCCTTCCGGCGGCCGGTCCTCGTCGGCCGCGCTTCCGTCGTCCGTCGAGACGACGCCCACGTATGCCGTACCGTCGCCGTCGCGGCCGAGGTGCAGTCCGAGCCGGGCGTGGTCCTCGGGCTCGGGGGCGCGCAGGACGAGCGCCAGCCCGTCGTCACCGGCCACCTGTGCGCCGTCTGGGGCCGACACCTGCATGCGGTCACCCCGGACCTCGGCGACGCGGGTCCGCGGGTCGTCGAGCAGCTCGGTGAGGACCTCGGGCCGCCGACGCTCGAGCGCCACCCGGTCCAGTGAGCTGCGCGAGAGCGCGAGGTCGGCCAGGGTCTCGTCGGTCACTGCCACGCGACCCACCCTAGGGCGGCGAGCCGGCACCGGCGCACCGGTGTCGAGCCTGCACCGAACCGACCGGCGCGGGCGTCGCCTCCCACGCTCGGCGCGCTGCTCGACCTACGGTGGACACGTGACGCGCAGCCCGCTCTTCCTCGCCGCCCTGGCGAGCTCGGCCGTGCCGGGCCTCGACCCGGTGACGGTGGAGGGTGTCCCGGGCCGTCCCGGCGACCTCTTCGAGATCGCCTACGTCCAGGACAGCCAGGACCGCCGCTGGGTCGTCAAGGCGCCGTGCACGTCGGCGGCCGGCGCGATGCTCGACGACATCTCCGCCCTGTCCGGCCTGCTCGGGCGCCGGCTCGACGTGGCCATGCCCATGGTCCGCGGCCTCGCCCAGGTGCCGGAGGGCCGAGCGGCCGTCTACCTGCGCGTCCCCGGTCGACCCCTCGACTTCGCGGGGCTCCGTCCGGGCCCGTTGACGGCCGAGGTGGGTCGCACCCTCGCGCACATCCACAATGTCGAGCACCTGCTCTACGAGGAGGCCGGGCGACCCTCGTACGACGCCGAGGCGTACCGCCGCCGCCAGCTCTCCGAGCTCGACCGGGCCGCCGCGACGGGGCACGTGCCCACCGGGCTCCTCACGCGCTGGGAGCACGCACTCGAGGACGTCTCGCTGTGGCGCTTCGCCCCGACCACGGTCCACGGCACCTTCACCGGCGAGAACGTCCTCGCGTCGTTCGACGACGATGACGACTCGTCGAGCGGTCACGTGCGTGGCGTCCTGGCCTGGGAGGCAAGCCGCGTCGGCGACCCGGCGGACGACTTCGCCGAGCTCGCCAGCCTGGCGCCGGCCGAGACGCTCGATGCCGTGCTCGAGGCCTACGCCGAGTCGCGCATCGAGCGACCTGACGTGCACCTCGTGCGCCGCGCCCGGCTCGCGGCCGAGATGGCGCCGCTGCGGACCCTGCTCCACGCCCTCGCGTCGGGCCAGCTCGACGTCGTCGAGCGCACCGCCGACGAGCTGCGCGCCCTCGACGGCCGGGTCGAGGACGACGACCGTCGTCACGCGCAGGATGACGCCGAGCGCAGCGAGCGCACCCGACAGTCGCGAGAGCGTGCCGCAGCGGTCCTCGACCCCGACGACCCCGCGCGGCCCGAGCCCGAGTGGGACGCGACCCAGCCGCACGTGCCCTTCCCGATGCTCGGCGAGACCCAGGCGATCTCGATGACCTCGCTGCTCGACGAGCCGCAGGTCCCCGATGACTGGACCGCCGGGGACGCCGAGCCGCCCACGACGTCGCCGGAGACGGCCGATGCCGCACCGGGTGACGCCGTCGCCGCCGACGACGTGCCAGCGGTCCCCGGAGGCACGGCCGGGCCGGACCGGTCACCGTGGCACGCCGAGGCCGTGGAGGAGTCCCAGCCCGTGCCGCTCACGGCCGCGGACGCCGACGCCTCCACCTTCGAGATCGACGAGGTCGAGGCCCTGCCCGAGGACGCCGACGGCGTGCTCGACCTCCACGAGGGCGCCTCCGACTTCGTGCCGGTCGAGCACCGTCCCGAGCACCCCGCCCACGACGCGCGCAGCTAACGGGCCCAAGCCGCGTCGTCGAGTGGCCCCGAGACCCCACCAGTCACTCCCGTCGAGTGGCCCCGGAACCCCACCGGTCCCACACCGACGGACCGGATCGGTGTGACGACGGGGCCACTCGAGTGGGACGGGGCGCTCACTCGAGTGGGACGGGGCGCTCACTCGAGGGGGCTAGGGCGTGTCTCCTGAATGTGGGCACGGTCGGCTGTGATGGTTGATGCATGTCGCGTTCTGCCGTGCTGACCGATGCTCAGTGGGAGCTGATCGAACCGTTGATGC
>NZ_LMIW01000007.1 GCF_001429185.1 Terrabacter sp. Root85 | reverse complement strand
ACAACGCTCGGCATACGGGGCCTCCTCGAGGAGAACGGACACCCCAACGTAGGAGCGTCGGCGACCCCGAAGGATCACCCACATATCAAGCATGACAGGAAGAGTGCTTCCGCGTTCCTTGAGCGCACTGGCTCGATCCAGCCCCACCGGAGCGGAGCCGCCGGGCTCACCGCGTCCGCGCAGGGCTGTCAGCGTCGGCGGCCCGAGGGGTCATCGGCGACAGGAGCAGACGCCTCTGCGTTAGCGAATCACAGGCCGAGCACCACGGGCGTGGCCGGAATGTCGCCGGCGATCAATCCCGCCAACGGTGTCGCGAGGTCGCGGGGTGAGAACAGGTCGGTTCCGTCGTATTCGGCGATCTCTGCGTGCCGCCACCATCGCATCGCGCTGATGTGCTCGGCGGCGAGTTCGTCGTCGGACAGGGCGCCCCGGGGATCGAAGAGCGGGGTTCGGACCAGGAAGTAGTCGTTGACCACACCGTCGTAGCCGTCGGCGTGGCCGGGGGCGACGACCTCCTGGTGCCAGACGTGAGGCGGGTCGGCGTCGAAGACGAGCCCGGTCTCCTCGTGCAGCTCACGGCGCAGTGCCGCCAGAGGCAGTTCGCCGGGCTCGATGCCGCCGCCGGGGGCCGCCCACACGACCGTTGCGCCCGTCGGGACCGCTGGGTGCGGGAAGCTGAAGCGACACAGCAGGACCCGGTCGTCCTCGGCCAGGATGACCGCCCTTACGGCACGTCTCAGCTTCGTCGCAGCAGGCGTCTGGTTCATCACCAGATGATCGGAGCGCCAGCGGCCGGGCCGCAAGTCGGCACAGGCAATCACAGGACCCGAGGGGCGGGCTCGCGCCGTGCTGGCTGAGCCCGTCAGCCGGCCACTCGGTCAGCTCGTCGTCTCGTGGGTGCTGCTCGGAGCCGGCTCGCTCGTGGCCCAGCTGGAGAGGAACTGCAGTGCTTCGGCAGAGGGCGTGCCGGGCTCGACCGTGTAGGTGATGATCGTGAGCCCGGCGTCTCTGGGCAGCTCCAGCGCCTCACCGGTCAGCTCGATGTCCCCGACGAACGGGTGGTGCATCTGCTTCGTCGAGGTGCGGTGGAGCCGAACGGTGTGGCCGGCCCACTAGGGCGTGTCTCCCAGTTCGCGTAGCCAGGTGACAATCGCGCCGAGGACGACCCCGCCCCGGTAGGTCAGGGCGAGCTTGTCGTACCTGGTGGCCA
>NZ_LMIW01000006.1 GCF_001429185.1 Terrabacter sp. Root85 | reverse complement strand
CCCACACCGGCTCTTCGGACAAGCCACTTCCCGGACCCGTCACGACCCAGCGTAGAACGCACCTCCCTGCCGCGTCTTGACACAGAAGGGAGCCATGTGCGGACGCGGCTGGAGCGTCTCAGAACGGTCGAGGGAGCCAGGGCGGCGCGGGGTTGACCCCGTCTCCCGGCCAGCTCAAGTCGTCGAAGTAGGCGACCTCGAAGGTCTCGAGTCGGTCGTCAGCCAATAGCCCCTCGGCGACGGCATCGCCTGCGGCGACGAGGGTGCTGTCCCAGTCGATGTCGGTGGCAAGGCACCAGGCGTGGTCCTGCGGCCACACCAAGCTGGCCGATTGTGGAAACGTCTCCTGCATTCCGGGCCACGTTGTTACGACACCTTTTGGCCCGGTGAACAAGGCGTAGTCCCGGCCGCCCCACCCGGGCATGACAACCTCAGGCAGCTCCAAGTCAGTCCAACTGCCCCAGCCGACCCAGACTGCGAAGACCAAGTCCTCTCCGGGGAGGTGATCGAAAACTGCGGCTTGCACGTCCGGCGGCATCGACCCTTCCTCAGGGTCGTCGTCGCCGTTGCGGCTCGTGCCGTCGAAGTCCGGGCAGATACCGCACCACTGCGCGAGCGGATGCATCTTTCGGTCGTTCGCGGCCGCAATCTGCGCCCACGTCTGCGCGCCCGCCGGGTGAAAGACCCGCACCACTCTGGAGAATCCCGTCGGCACGACAGAACCGACCGGAATCCCGGGAAGGTCGTGCCCGAGGAGTCTCTCGTTGACCCAGTCACCGGCGTGTGGATCCGTGAGTCGGCTCAGCGCGGCCATGGCGCGATCATGCCTGACATCGGCAGCAACCGTGCGGTTTAGCGCGGCTCGGGCCCGTGGATGCCGTCTCGCACAATAAGGCGTTCGGGGTCGGCTCGGTTGGCACCCGACCGTCCCGACGGCGGCATGGTCGGGCGATCGTAGTCGCCCTCAGAGCGGCATGGTCGGGCGATCGTAGTCGCCCTCAGAGCGGCATGGTCGGGCGATCGTAGTCTAGTCGCCCTCAGAGCGGCATGGTCGGGCGATCGTAGTCGCCCTCAGAGCGGCATGGTCGGGCGATCGTAGTCGCCCTCAGAGCGGCATGGTCGGGCGATCGTAGTCGCCCTCAGAGCGGCATGGTCGGGCGTCTGGCGAGCGCGCTTGAGGTCGACGGGTTGGTCACCCACGTCGCCCGAAGACCGAGCTGCCGCCGCCGCTGACGAGGGCAACGTCGGCTCGATGTGAAAGCCCCGCGCCGTTCCGACCGCTACGGTGGCGCGCATGGGTCACCGCGTGAGAGAACTGCTCCGTTGGGCCAGAGGCGTTTCGCTACTCGTGGCCGCGGGATCGATCGTTGCCGCAATGAACTGGCTCAGCACGTGGCGCGCCTTCGCCTTGACGAGTGCTGAGCCGACGAGCGTCTCCGCGGTGGAGGCGCAAGCAACGTTCCAGCAGTGGGTCATCGTCGCGCTGATCGGTCTAGCCGTCGCCGTCGCATCGTGCGTGTTCCCAGTTGCTCGTGCCGAGAACACTCACAAGGATCATCCGGATGTGGCCGCGGTCTGACATTCCGCCAGCTGGGGTGCCCTTGCCAGGGCGGAGCGTTTCGCCGCGACGGGACTAGGCCGTGCTCAGCGCGGCAAGAGCGGTAAACGACTCCCGCCGACGTCCTCACGATTTCGGCCCTGACGTACTGAGCGGTTTCGTCAGGCCTCGGCTGTGATGACGAACTGGCGGTAGTGGGTCGGCTGGTCAAGGTAGTTGCCGGCTTCGCCGGGTCCTGTCTCGCGCAGGCCAAGGCGCTGCAGGACGCGGATGGAGGCGCGGTTCGCGTCCAGGGCCTCGGCCCAGATCTCGTCAAGGTGCATCTCCTCGAAACCATGCCTCAGCCCGGCCCTGGCCGCGGCCCTTCCGAGTCCGCGGGCCCAAACGGTACGGGGTCCGATGAGGAAGCCGAGCTCGCGCCGGCGGGGCTCATCACCCTGTAGAACCACGTAGCCGACGAGGTGGCCATCATGAACAGCCCCCAGCCGGACGAGGTCTGACGGGGGCGAGCAGATGAGACGTACCTGGAACTGCTGGTGTTCCTCGCGGGAAAGGCCAAGGGTCCACTCAGCGGCTCGGCAGAAACCCTCGTCTGCGGCCCATCCCGCGATGATGTCAGCGTCTTCGAGCGTCATCGCCCGGAGGATGACCGGTGGTTCTTGGGTGAAAACGGGTCGAGGCTCATGCACGGTCCAATCATGCGGTGGCCGCGGGCCGGCCGCACCGAAGGACACGACCATTCACTCGCAGGATCGGCCACGTTGTCGGGGGCAGGAAGGTGCACGGGGCGGTGCAACGTCCAGCCCTGCATGATGGGCCAATGGCGACCATGGTGATCCTCGTCAACGGCTTGCCGGGCTCGGGGAAGTCCACTCTGGCCATCCAGCTCGCGGACGCGCTGAGCGTTCCTGTTCTGAGCAAAGACGCCATCAAAGAGTCAGTCGCTGATGCGCTCGAATGGCCGGTCGAACTCAGCGGCCCTCTTGGTGCGGCGAGCATGGAGATGGCCTGGTCGCTAGCGGCGACTTTGAAGGGGACCGTAGTTCTGGAGTCATGGTGGTTCCGACCGCGTGACCTTGGCCATGCGCAGCGAGCGATCGAGCGAATCGGTTCACCGCGCGTGGTAGAGATCTGGTGCACTGTCGCACCGGGAATCGCGCGCACCCGCGTTCAAGAACGCCAAAGACACCGCATCCACCCAGACGCCGACCGCCTCGCTATGGACTGGCCGAAGTGGAGCACCCAAGCGCGCCCCCTCGGACTAGGCCCAGTGGTGCCAGTCGAGACTGGCACCCCGGTCAACATGACCGCACTGATCGAGGAGCTTCGAACCTTGCTCGCATAGTGGCGCGCAGACCCCCATATCCGTCAAAGGTCGACCGCACTGTCCGCGGCAGACATCCCTGAACCGCCCCGGTGAGTCGGGAGACTCAGTGGTTTGAGAGCTCCAGATCCTGCTGGGCCTCGTTTTGAGCGTAGTAGGCCGCTTCGAGGTCGACCGGT
>NZ_LMIW01000005.1 GCF_001429185.1 Terrabacter sp. Root85 | reverse complement strand
GGCCAAACCCGACGAACCGAGATCTACGACAACCTCATCACCAGCCTCGACACCACCGAAGCCTCTTGACACCGATCACCCACATAATGCCGATGACAGCGCGTGGCTTCAGCGAGATGTGAGTGGTCGGTAGCACCGCTTGCTGGTCATGAGTTCACCCGCCGCGGCCGTAGTTCGCTTCCCCGTGATCACAGTTGCTTCGCCGATGCCCTGACGGACGACTTGCCATCCCTCGGACGCATAGAGGCGCCTCGCCGGATCAACAGTGGGCTGACGACGTCATCAGGAGGAGTCGCTCGTGCGGCGGGCCCTTCCAGAAGGGCGTGCATGAGTCCCCGACTGACTCCCGCCCGCCGGGCAGCGCCGGCCACTCCGATGCCGACCAACTCGAAGTGCCCTCCCAGCCATGCCCCGGCGACCTGCGGCTCCAGCACTTTGCGCGCGCTATCAGTTCACCACTGCCCGAACTCGCCGGTACAGCCACAGGCGGAGCCAACCAACGCGTCGGCGTCGTAACCGCCCTTCCAGCGGCGGGACGCACGACCGCCTTCGCCCAGCGCCCCTCCGACGAGGAAAGGCCGCGGCCGTCACGGCGAACTGGTGTGTCATCCCGGGTGCGCACGTGTGCTCCCGAGCACAGACGCGGTCCGGTGCACGTAAGCACACTGAGGCATGACCACGACCAAGCACCCGCAGCACCGCAACAGCAAGAGAAGGAATCGCGCCAAGCGGGCGGCCAAGAAGTGGGCCCCGGCGAAGTCCCCGGCGCACCGAGCCGCGGCGAAGACGGCGGCGGAGGGGGTCGCGGCGGAGGGGGTCGCGGCCGAGCAAGCGGCCGCCGCGTTCGACCCGCCCGAGCAGGCCCAGCGCCGCAAGAGCCTCGCGTGCCGCTTCGGTTGGCATCACTGGGAGTCCAAACGCGCCGAGGCCCAGAGCTTGCGTGAGTGCACTCAGTGCGGCCGACGCGGGTACTACGGGTGGTATGGCGACGGAGGCGGTCGTGACGGCGAGGGCGACGACAATGAGAGCTGGCAGCTTTGGCCCATGAGCAATCAGGTCCGGGAAGACCATTCCGGCCGATTGTGCGCAGCTGAGCTCGACGTGCTCCTGCGGGGTTGGGCGCCGTTCAGCCCCGGTTGGGCGATGACGTGGGCTTTGGAGGAACTCCTGTGCCGCGGCCACTTTGTGCGGCTCACGGACCGCGGTGCGGGGGTTCCGGGCCGGTTCGTGGGCTATCGGGTCACCGTCAAGCCGGTTACGCGCTCCGCGCGGCCAGCTCTCGCATCGTTCGCCCCGCTCTTCGACGGGCACCCGCGCGATATCACCCCGCAGCGTCTGGCGCGCTATGTGGCGCAGGAGTTCGGGGACAAGCTCGAGGTGGAACACGGATACCCATGTGGAAGCCCTCTCCACTGGTTCGAACGATGCGTGGTCGACCCGCTCCGCGCGGAAGGGCTGGTCAGCGTGTGCGTCGAACAGGCATTGCTTGGATCGCTTCAGCTCACGAGAAGCTGCCTCGAGCCCACGGCCGACGGCCGACGGCGAGGCTGTCGCCGCCCGGTACCCGGACATTCTCAGCAATCGGCATCGGCGAGACTGGCGACGCCCCTGGCGTGCATGGGAGCCTGTCGTGCCGGGCGACATTGACATCGCTGTCGCCACCCTGCAGCGCAGCCACCGGACGCGTTCGCGGGAAAGACTCTTCTTTAACGACGACGTCGGGGAAGCGCCCTGAGGCAGGGTTTCCGACGATGGCATGTAACCGCGCGAAGCCTTCGGCGGACGACGGGCCGAGTTAACCGGATGACCCGGCCGAGCTGGCGGAGGATCTGGAACGGCTCGCAGAGCTCGTCCGGTGCGCGAAGCCGCTGGCCACCGCCTCTACTGCTGGGTCTGCGTCGAGCCTTCCGCCCCTGCGCGGCGAACGTCCCCTTCTGCCGCTCGGAGGACGGGACGTCCGACATTGCCGCGTAGCGCTCACGGCGGGCACAGGCATTTCCCGGTCGCTAGTAGGCGCCTCCGCCGAGGCACGTCACGTCGTAGGAACGTGCGTCCTGCGCATGATCGCCCTATACGTGTAATAGCCCGACCACAGACCGGCTACACCGAAAGCGCTCGCAATGAATGAGTGCCAACGACCTTCGGCGAATCCGGCCGCGACGATGACCACTGCCGAAGCTGTAAGCCCGGCGAGGATGCCGGCAAGTAGCGCGACCGTCCGCGCCCGCGACCACGGGGCGGACGGCGGTATGGACGGGGGAATCTTCAGCACGCCGGCCTCATTTGGCGATCACGGTACGGAGTCTGCACCAACAGGCGTAGCGAAGGCACTCTCAAGCCGCAGGCCGCGCGGTTCAGGGACCGCATGTTGCGCGCTTGCGTGCCACTCTGCCCTCATGACATCGACCGACTTCCGCGAGCCTTGGCGCCGAGCCGAAGGCGAAAGCGCTCGGGCCTTCGAGGATGAAGCGGCGGCGGAGATCGCCGACGGTCACGAACTGCACGGGCTAGACCTAACCGCCATCGCAAAGTGCGAGGGCTGTGACTGCGTGGTCTATCGCGGATCGGACGGCACATTCGCGATCGTGCACCTCAGCTGGACCACGAGGCGCGAGACGCCGCCATGGCCGCGCACAACCCGACTCGGAAGTTTCATCGCGATTGAGTCGGCGATGGATCAGCACCAGCACTGACCGTTCATGCCGCCGTCAGCGCTCCCCAAACCTCTGCTGGGCAGCCTGACGTGAGATGTCGAGTGCAGCACCGATCACGGTCCACGAGTCGCCCGCCGCACGGGCTGCGCGGACAGCCTCACGCATCTCCTGCTCGGCATCCGCGAGCTGGTTTCGGGCGGCGATGATGCGGCGAAAGGACGCGGCATCACGGGCCGGGTGAGTCGACGGGTCGAGCTGATCCAAACCGGTGCGGTCGTGGTTGGTCTTCAGGGTTGCCATGTCATTCACCTCATCTCAAGTAGTCGAAGAACTTGGGTCGTAGTCGGTCGGCGTGGATGATCCGGGTGGGTTCTCCGACTGGAACGGCGACGAGCTCCAGCATCCGACCGTGTCGGTCCGGGCCGATCACGAGAAGACGGTCCTCGCCGCCATACTCGTACTCGACTAGCCGGATGGCGTTGGTCCATGCGTGTCCGATGTCGGCTTCGTCGATCCCGTGCTTCAGGGCCGACTCCGTCACCTCCACGACGTCAAGACTAGGTTGACGACGCATCAAATGTCAACCATTGATTGACGCACGGACATGGCTCCCTTCTGTGTCAAGACGCGGCAGGGAGGTGCGTTCTACGCTGGGTCGTGACGGGTCCGGGAAGTGGCTTGTCCGAAGAGCCGGTGTGGGG
>NZ_LMIW01000004.1 GCF_001429185.1 Terrabacter sp. Root85 | reverse complement strand
CCGAGCCCTCAGCTCAGGCGGGTACCTCTTGGACGTGTTCCCCGGCATGACTCCAACCTTCCCAAGGTTTGGAGTCTCCCGACATGCCGGGGCGGTTCACCCAGGTTCTGTTGCTGTCAAGCAGCGCGTTGGAGGATGTGCTCCCAGGCGATTCTTTCGTCGTACAACGCGCCTGTTTTGAGGCAGCCGTGCAGGATGCCGATCCACCGGTTCGCGAGCTGTCGTAGGGCGGCTTGGTGGCTGGTGCCACGGGCGCTCTGTCGGTAGTAGGCCTTGGCGCCGGGTGAGCCGCGCATCGAGGAGAACGCCCACTGGTGCGCGGCGTCGGCGAGGTGTTTGTTACGCGCGTGCCGGGACAGGACGGCCTTCTTCTTGCCGGGCGCTTTGGTGATCGGCGCGGTCCCGGCGTACGACTTACGCGCCTTGGCATCGACGTACCGCTGTGGGTCGTCGCCGAACTCACCCAGCAGGCGAGCTCCCAGGATCACGCCTAGTCCCGGCAGGCTCGTGACCAGCTCCGCTGCCGGGTGCCGGCCAAAATGCTCGCCCACCACCTGCTCCAGGGTGTCGATCTGCTCGTTCAGGGCGGCGATGAGGGCGACCTCGGCGCTCACGATCGCCGCGAACGCCGTCTGCACCGGTCCGGGCTGACGCAGCTCCTCCGCGCGCAGCAGCCCCAGGACGGTCTCGGCCCGCGACTGCGGGTCGCGCCGGTTGGCTCTGGTGAAGGCCGCGAGGAGCGTTCGGTGAGTCAGCGCTGCGCCACGGTCCGGGTCGGGAGCCTTGGCAAGCAGCTCGAGCGCGTCAGGGGCATCGAGGTCCGGGAACGCCTGCAGCGCAATGGGATAGAACTCCCGCAGCGCGCTCCGCAGCCGCAGCACATGCCGGGTCCGTTCCCACACCAACCCCTGATGGGCCCGCGCGGCGAGTTTGATCCCTTCGGCCAACGTGCTGTCCCCGGCGACCGGGCGATGCTCAGCACGATCCAGCCGCACGATCTCGGCCAACACGTGCGCGTCCCCGGCGTCGGACTTCGCCCCCGACACCGAGTGACGCTCCCGATACCGCGCCGCCGACCTCGGGTTGAGCGCGTACACCGTGTACCCGGCCGCGATCAGCGAGGCGACCCACGGGCCGCGTTCGGTCTCGATCCCGACCAGCACCTCCATGGCCGGCTCGGGGTCGCGGCCCGGATCCGGCAGCTGCTCGGCGATCAGGGCGTGCAACCGGGTCACCCCGGCTAGCCCTTCCGGGAAGCGCTTCTTCGCCAGGACCTTGCCGTGCTCGTCGACGAGCTCGACGTCGTGGTGGTCCTCCGCCCAGTCGTCACCCACGAACAGCATCGCACCAGTCCTCCTTGACTCCTTTGCCGACACCGACATTCCCGTTCAGCAGCGCGGAGGAGGACTCCCAGCGATCTCATGGCCAAAGTGCTCTGATCAAACTTCCGATCGGCACGACATCCCAGCAGCGGTCACCGCCCTCCTCACGACTGGCGGGCGCACGGTCTGCCGCAAGACCTCGCAGGATCAGATTCGGAGAGTGCTGACCCGCCAGCCGCTACCGGAACCGAGCCTCCCAGCACAGCCAGGCACTCGGCTAGAACCCATGAGATCCGGATGTTGGCTGACGGTCCTCGGTACATCGGGGCCGCAGTGTGTGTTCCGGGGCTCGGCGGGACGGCACGAACGCACCTGCGCAGCCGGTCAACGCCGGTCAAGTGAACGCTCTAGTGCCAGACACCCCTTCTGGCTCAGGTGGAGCGTCAAGAGTTCAGCACTGAGAACGGCCTACCGATCAAGCCATTGACGGCTTCGTCGTAGTCGAAGGCGACCATTGCGGCTGGGCAAGGTCACGCGTTCGTGGGCAGCGGGCCCGGAGCGGCACGAGGTTGGCGAGCCCGTCGGCGGCTTCGTCGTTGCCCTTCGGGCCGCGCTGAAGGTGAGCCTCCGGAACCTTCTGGCCCCTGGTTTGCACAAAGCGTTGCTTGCCACCGTCATCTGCTTGTCAGCGACCGGGGGAAGACCCGGGGCTAACGGTCCTTGGCTAGATCGTTAGGACTGCGCACCGCGAGGTCGAGCGAGGCGACGATAGAAGTGAGCGTCCAAACGCCCGCCATAGCCAAGCCCCAAACCACGGGAACCGTCGCGTCCAGGTGCCCCTTTGCCAGGACAGCGGACGCCGTCGCGGCCGAGGCTGCGGCGGTTCCTGCGATCAGTAGTGCTTCCACGGTCAGCAGGGACACGACCGAGGTGGCGGATGTGCCGGACATGCGGTAAACGGCAATTTCGCTTGCACGGAGGCGAGTGCTGATTGCTGTGGCCAAGGCGCCCAGCGCTCCAAGAAGTAGGGGAAGCCAGCGGCTCGGGCGCTTGAGGTACGTGTCCACCGGGTCATTGGTCGGCACTAGCAATTCGGTGGACGTCACCGCGTTCCCGCTCGTGTGTAGTTGTGCGGCGAGGGCGTCCCTTGTCGTTTGCGCGTCTGCGAAGGGATCGAGGATGACTACGCAATGTTCGCTTGTGCTCGCACTGGCCCGGGGCGGGAGGGTGATGCCGAAGCCAGTGCCTAGACCTTCTGCGTGTGGCTCCGCAACCACGGCTTTTGCTGGTTCGTCACCGATGCGGACGACGAAGCCTCCGGACGCATGATCGGATAGCTTGGGTCCGACGAGCAGGTCGGCGTCCTTCAATTCGGGGAATAGGGTGATGCTGGCCCGCTGGGCAGGGAGGCGGTTGCCCACTGGAAGCACGTTGAGCTCCCGCTCTGGTTCGAGAACCCCGGCAGCCCGGACCCCGGACTGTGTCGCAAGCGCCTCACATGAGGCTCGAGAGATGAGGGTTGGTTCTTCGGGCTTCAACGCAGAGAAGGTGAGGACGTTGTGTCCGTCGTCCGCGAGGGCCTGAACTTCCTTCCGCAGTGATTCGGTTTCGACGAGTATGAAGGCACTTGAACCGGAGCCGGCGAGTACGGCGAGCGCAAGGACAGGAAACATGCGCGACCCAGCTCCGAAGACATTCTTGAATGCCTCGCGGATGAGCAGGTGCGGGCGCCAGCGGTCAGTTGCCATGGTTTTCCAGGGTCCGAAGATGGACGGCGGCTGAGGCCGAACTGACGAGGATGGGGTCGTGCGTTGCCACTACGATTGTGGCGCGAGCTCTGAGCTCATGGAGGATTTGCGCGATCAACTCAGTGTTGGTCGCGTCAAGGTTGGCGGACGGTTCGTCGGCAAGGATCAGCTCCTTGCCCGAGGCCAAGGCGCGAGCGAGCGCAAGCCGCTGCAACTCGCCTCCTGAAAGCCGGCGCGCCTGCTGTTGAAGCCGGTCACCGAGATGAACGAGCTCCAGGGCCTCGACTGCTCGCTCCCGCGCGTCGCTGAGTCGTGCGCCGGAGCTTAAGGGGGCGATGGCCACGTTCTCCAGGGCGCTTCGACGAGCTAGGGCGTTAGAACCTTGGGGCACCCAGGCAACACGGCTCGGGTCCGGAGGTAAGGGTGCGGGGCCTGAACCGTGAAACTCGATGCATCCGGCGCTGAGCGACTGGTAGCCGGAAAGGGCGGCGAGCAGTGTCGATTTGCCGCTCCCGGAGGGACCGACGAGGGCGGTCACTTGGCCTGAAGCAAAATGCGTAGTCAACCCAGAGAACACGATGCGGTTGCCAAAGTGCACCGCTGCATCGAGAACCTCGATCTGCATAGGTGAGCTCACGTGCACCCGGCGAGGACGTTTGCGGGGAGGCTGAGAGGATCCCGAGCAACCTGGTCGTCCACCAAAGCCGAGTCCACGACCACGACGCCCAGCTCGCCCGCGGCGCCCCGCAACGTCCCCAGGGGCAAGGGATTCCAAGTCCCCCTCTCCAGGCGGAAGAGGCACTGGGCGCCAGACATCGTCATGTAGACGGCAGTGCTTGGCACGACGGCACGTTCCTGGGCGCGTGAGAGCCTGATCAGGCCGCCGACGTATTGTTCCGGCGCGCCTCCGCCGCCACCTCCGGTCATCTGCGCAGCGCCGGTAGTAACGGCCTCGCGCAGGCTGGTGTAGACGGCGGTCAACTCTCCAGCGGTCGGCTTCAGACCAGACATGGCTATCTCTCGGTCGCCGAAAGTCAGGGTGAGCGCCCCCTTCTGCAGCGGCGCTAGAGACGAGCCTTGGCTCGCGGGTGTGATCGAGATGTCCGTTGGCGTCGGTGCTAGGCCAAGGACTGGGTCACCGACGGCAACCGGACTGGCGAGGGTCACAGAGGCTTCGCCAATGGCTGTCGCGGAATTCGGCACGAAAGCGACGTAGCTTGGCCGGAACACGCCGTCCTGAGGCACGCGCAGCCGCTTCTGCAAGCCCGTGACAGCGGCCTTCACCGTCGGCCCGAAGGTGCCGCTCACCTTCCGCCGGTCGAGTAAGCGGGCATCCGACAAGAATTGGCTCAGCAGGGCCACTTCAGGCCCCGTCTCGCCAGATCGAAGCTCTCGGTACAGAGGCGTTCGGCCGCGATGCGCCAGGACCGGCACGCCGTCAACGGCAAAAAGTTCCTCACCCGATTGAATCGGGCCAGCATCTTGGGCGATGCTGGTGACAATTCCGGCCACGGGCGATCGCACCTCGCCGAGCTGCTTCAGCTCGATATTTACGAGTACGGAGGTGCGGTAGTCCGTGCTACGGCTCCCCACTTTGACCAGGGACGGCTCGTCCGGTGCAACGCTGGCAACCTCGCGCTTGCTCGCCAACGGGACAGCTATAGCGATAGCCGCCACCGGCACGGCCCACAAGGTCACGAGAACCACAACCGGCACCCAAGAGCCCGCCCAAGACCTGAATCTTGGGCGGGCTCGACGACGGGCGCTCATCCGCGGATCCTAGCAACCGGGGCAGGCCCGCTAGCGAAAGCAATCACGAAGAGTGACCCCTTCTTCGCGCATCTGCATGTCCACCTTCGCCCGCGTGTCACCGGGCTCGACGCCGCGTTTCCGCAGACAGTCACGCAGGTGTTGTGTTTCCTGCGAACCGTTCTGCACTCCATCCGACGTCTGCCACAGGATGTCAACGAAGTTGAACTCGGCGTGGTAACACTTCTTTTCGGCGCCGCTCTGAACGGCAGCGTCCGGCATCGCGAACTCGTACATCGCGTGCTTTAGTTCGACCTGACCCAGTTCGTAACCAGCCGCGCTCAGGCACTCGCGGAAACGCTGGAAAGCGGCTCTGTACTCGCTGGCGTCGACCTTGTTGTCCCTGATCTCGGCGGCTTGCGCCTCGGACGCCAGGGACAGGTCCATGCCGTGGAGAGCGTTACCAGCACTCGCTGTTGGCTCCTCCACGGAGGGGGAGGAGCATCCCGACAGCATGGCGATCAAAAGCACGAGTCCGGAGCGCCATATTACTGGTTTCATTGCATCTACAGAGTGGAGTAAAAGGAGAGGGGGCCAACGGAGGTCGAGTGCTGGGCCCTAAAGGGGTTCGTTCCGGAGAGGATTTGGCTGACACCGCCCTGTCCATACGCGCAGTACTTCCACGCGGTCCAGCTCGACCCACCGATGTGGGCGTAGTTGACTCGAACTCCGAGCACCCCGCAGGTATTCGGGGCATCGTCGTAGGTGCCCCCGCCGTTGTTCTCAGTGAACCCGACAACGACGGCGGAATTGCCACAGGTTCTTGAAGTAGAACCAGCATGTGCGGGTGCGGCAAGCGCGACCGCAAGCGCGACCGCAAGCGCGGCTCCGCATGCCAGCGCCAAACCTGAATGTGCAATACGAGGCATCGTTGCTCCGTCCAGCCTTGTGCCGATTTCTTTGGGCGGCCCCTGTGCTTGGAGAGGCTAGCAGTGGCACCCAGTTGCGTCCAGCAACCTCTCAGGTAGTTCTCAGGGTCCCCGTTCCAAAGTGCGTTGCCGCCGGATGTGGCGCTGTTGTGGTGTGGTTTCGGTAAGACGAGGTGGTGCGGCCCAGGGGGAGGGCCTGCCGTCGAGGCTTTGCTCGGGCGGCTCATGCCTCCAAGACAGTGAGATCGAGGGCACGGAGCGGATACCCGAGCGCGGTGAAGTCGGTTGACGCTGGACCGACTTGACGGCCGGGGTGCTGGGGCCGTGACGGCAGGTCCCGTTCGCGCCCGGTGCACACGACCGGCGTTCGCTAACGCCGGTGTATCGGCCGCTCCAGACGATCTCACGTCCGGAGCAATTGCCTGACGCCTGGACAGTCAGTGAGTGTCGGCGAAAGGACACCCAAATGACCCACATGATCTCCAGTCCCCCACTGAGGCAGGATCTCGAGATCTCCGATGGAAGCGGTCGGCGAGGGTCGACGAGCGCCGAGGACAACGTGTCAACGGCGGCTGAAATCGAACCCCCTTTGCGACGGGTGAAATCGGCCCTTTTCCCTGTTGGTCATGTCAGTCCTCGGCTCCCAGGGGCGTAGGGACGCGGCCAAGGTCGCGGTTCTTGAGCCGGTAGGAGTCGCCTTTGAGGTTGACGACGTCGGCGTGGTGGACGAGCCGGTCGATCATCGCGGCGGCCACGACGTCGTCGCGAGACCTCGCCCCAGCGGCCGAAGGGCTTGTTGCTGGTGACGATCAGCGCGGCTCGTTCGTAGCGGGAGGACACGAGCTGGAAGAACAGGTCGCGGCCTCGGGCTCGAAGGGGATGTAGCCGACCTCGTCGAGCTATGCGGATGTCCGCATAGCTCGACCTATACCGACAACGCGACTATGCCGAGGGGCACGCTGGCCGGCGGTGGGCAGCCTGAAGGGTGAAGCGGTCCACGACGCCGGGGGCCTGCGAGCGTCGGCATAGTTGCGGCTCAGGTCGGCGGCCTGACGCGAGGCGATCATCACCGCGAACAGCATCCGGGAGTAGCCCGCAGCCATCACCAACACCGGCGGCCGGCCCAGCTGACCGTACCCGAGCGGGACATCGACCGGCGGGAACTGAGCGAACGCACTGTCATCGGCATTATGTGGGTGATCGGTGTCAAGAGGCTTCGGTGGTGTCGAGGCTGGTGATGAGGTTGTCGTAGATCTCGGTTCGTCGGGTTTGGCC
>NZ_LMIW01000003.1 GCF_001429185.1 Terrabacter sp. Root85 | reverse complement strand
GCCAAAGGCCAAACCCGACGAACCGAGATCTACGACAACCTCATCACCAGCCTCGACACCACCGAAGCCTCTTGACACCGATCACCCACATAATGCCGAGTTGAGGACGTGCGCACACTGCCGCCGGACTCTGCGTGAGACCGTCTGGTCCGGCCCGGCGATGCACACTCTGGTCTACCCTCGGCCACAGACCAGCGTCGATACGAGGAGGGGTTCGTGGAGGGATTCGAGCGGTTCGGCCCAGCGCGACCACTGGCCACAGCCGAAGAAGTCTCGGCCACAGAGAGCGCCGTCGGGCGGCCTCTCCCGACGTCATTGCGAGAGATGCTGCTTACCGTCCGGAACGGCGACCGCGTCCGTGCCAACCAGCTCACGCGCCACCCTGAGGTGGGCGTCGACAACTTCCTTCGGGCCGGGCTCGAAGGAACGGACACGATCCTCAGCCGGTGTGAGGAGTTGGGTGGCGAACTTCCCGCTTGGTTTCTTCCCTTCGCCGACTGCGACGGCGGCAACCTTCTGGGCATGGACGGAGAAGGCCGCATCTTCTTCTGGGATCACGAGGAACCAGATCCGAACCAGGCCGTCACTCTCGTCGCCCCCTCGCTATCCGCGCTCGAGGACGACGTGCGAGAAGTGGTCGTCGCCCCAGAGGACGTCTCTTACACAGGCTGGGTGAACCCCGACTTCGCGGAGACGCTGAGAAAGCTGCGCGAAGAGGCCTAACAAGACGTTTGGTCGCTCGGCGGAACTGGCCACAGGCGATCGGCCAAACCAGCGCCTGCGAGGCAGGAACCCACCTCCGGGACACGCTGAGGACCGACGTCCGACCATGCCGCGATGAGCGCGATCGTGCCGACGAGAGGTCGCTGCAGGCGCTGGGTTGTCGGCCATGTCCTTTCGAGCCGATGGGCTCGCGAGCCACGTCGTCGCCAGGGTCGATCCGCAGCGGATGAGGCCTTCTCCGACGATGGCCCGGCTTGGGGTGATCTTCGGCTACTCGCCGAGCTAGAGTCCCCCAACGTGACGATCCCCGGGCTCAAGCTCACCTCCCCCACGGCCGAGCTCGCCGAGCAGTTCCTGACCTGGCGCCACCGGCCCGACGTAACCCACTGGTTCCTGCAGCAGCGCATCGAGGACACCGAGGACTACGTCGCCGACTGGGCGGCCTACGACGACCACGATCACCACCGGGCGGTGGCGGTCCTCGACGGCGTGATGGTCGGCCAGGCGACCCTGGGGGTCGTCGACGGTATGGGGCAGTCGGGTCACGAGGTGGAGTTCGTAGGCCGTGAGGGGCGGCTCTCGTACTTCGTGGACCCGGACCATGCGGGCCGGGGTATCGCGACGGCGCTGGCACGCGATGCGCTCGCGAATGCGTTCGGCCGGCTGGGGCTTCGCCGGGTCCAGGCCGGTTGCTTCGCCGAAAATGTCGCGTCGTGGCGGGTGCTGGAGAAGCTGGGGATGCGACGCGAGCAGCACGGCGTCAAGGACTCCTTCCACGCAGAGCTCGGCTGGCTCGACGGCTACACCTATGCGGTCCTCGCCGAGGAGTGGCAGGGGTGAGCACGGGGCACGCCTGCGTATCTGCCGGTGCTGCACGCGTCGGGGTGCCCGTCTTGGGTCGGCCCGACTGGGCATATTCCTCGAGACTGCGGCACAGTGGATCGTCCGCAACTTCCGCATGTCGGCCGTCATCTGACCTAGTGCTCAGGCTCATGGCGGACTACGAGTGTCATCCCTCTGGGACGCGAACGGTCGCAACCTCGACGCCCTTGAGCTCGGCATTCCAGACCAGCTCGCGGCGGCGCTGACCGACTGGGCGCAGGAGTACACCGACACACTCAACCGCTTCGACCCGGAGACCTCAGGTTCCCCGATGCCCAGACGGAAGCGGCCTGGACCCGTCGAGGCTCAGCGCTGGCCAAAGCCCTTCGAGCTTGCGGCTTGGAAATCGACTACCGGGAGAGCGAGCGACCCACCTAACCGCGCCGACCGTTGCCCTCGACGGTGGGACGGCAACGTCCGGATATGCCGCCGAGCGGTCGTGCCGGTGAGCGCGTGCATATTGCGTGGTCCGCGTCTCCCCCGCCATTCGCTCTGGCACACCGGAGTGGACGGGGGACACGCTCGGTCTTCCTCGCGTTGCCCAGCGCGCCGCGGATACTCGAGCAGGGACTGTCCGCTGCACGTCGTGGGTACTTCTAGCCGATCGCGCCGACCACTACCGCGCAAAAGTCGTAGTTGTTGCCCACCTGCTTGAAGTTGAAGGGGGGCGGAAGCTTGAAGTCGTCCGAGGGGTCACTAGGGGTCCCGTTAAAGCTGTACACCACGTTGTAGCTGAACGCGCCCGCGTCGCGGGCGAGCACGTCGCCGTTGTCGGAGTACAGGACGCCGTGGCCCTTGTTGATGACGTAGCGGGTGAAGGTGCCGTCTCCGTTGTCGATGAGCCGGATGTCCTGGCTGTCGCCCGCATGGGTATCGGTGACGGACTTTCCGGTGTCCACGTTGGTGTACTTCTCATAGCCTTCGACGAAGTAGAAGTCGTACGGAAATGCGTCGGGCCCGAGGGTGCGCGACGGCCTGACTTGGATGACGTCGGCGAACTCGAACTCCACCGTCAGCCCGGCGACGTCACAGAAGTCCTCCTGGATCTCGCTTTGCGGCGGCTGTTGGATCGTCTGCCAGGGACCGTTTCCGGGAGGGGCGGCCGAGGCCTGGGCTGCCAGCGAGACCGCGGGAATAGTCAAGCCGGCCATGAATGCCGCGGCGAGGGTCATGCTGCGTGATCGGGTCATGCTGCCACCTCCTGGGGTGGGCTATGGGGCCATTCGGCGAGGGCCCTCGTTCCGGCATACTCCTTGTCGGAACGTTCCGCAGGTAAAGGTTGAAGTCCGACAAGTCGATACTTGCGGATATGGGTGGGCTTGGCTCAAATGTGCTCTTAGCCCCTTGGAAGATCCACTCCGAACGCGGGACGTGAACGCCCGCTCTTGCCGCTCCTCGGACGACGTCCGACCATGCCGCTTGTCGCATGTTTGTTCGCAACACAAGAGATCGCTACGCGGACCACGCAGGTGAAGGCCGACGACTCGCGAACTCGACCCTTCCGTCCGTCATTCCTTCCAAGAGCGAGGGCCCAGCGGAGCGCCTCCTTGTCGCATCTGCCGGGTCGCCATCAGTTCCTGATGGCCACAGCGCTGGCAGACGAGCATTTCCTTGTCTCCGGGCTTGTGGAGGTACATGTGGCCCATGACCCAGCACGGGAAGTTCCTCAAGCGCATACTCGATCATCCACCCGACCGCGCCTGAGCAGTATGGGTTTCGGCATTCCGAGGTGTATGGCGGCGACGGTCTGTCTACGTCCGGTCAGGCCGCTGACGGCGCGTCGCCGGGCGCCGTGGATGTCGCCGTCGGGCACCTGCCACGGCAGTGCGAGCACCGCCGGGCGCCGGGCGCCGGGCGCTGTCGCAGTCCCGTCAGGGACACTAGGGGAACACCGACCGTAGCTTCGACAAGGAGTCAGCCGTGACCGAGGGAACCGTCCGCTGGTTCGATGCCGACCGGGGGTTTGGCTTCATCGCCCTCGGGCAGGACGCAGAGGACCTGTACGTGCATGCGTCCGAGATCGTCAGCGACGACGCGATGAAGCTGCTCCGGGAGGGGCAGGTGGTTGAGTTCGAGATCGGCGAGGGGGACCGCGGCCCGCAGGCACGCCGCGTCCGGGTCACGGCCGACCAGGCCGCCGATACACCGCTGGGCGTGCTCGGCACCGTCGCCTGGTACGAGCCTGCCAAGGGGTACGGGTTCATCACGCCCGATGGCGGTGGTGCCGAGATCTTCGTGCACAGTTCGGCCATCGTGGCGGGCGGCGTGGTCTCGGAGGGGCAGCGGGTGGCGTTCCTCGTTGTCGACGGCGAGAAGGGACCGCAGGCTGACCATCTGCTGCCCTTGGGTGCCGAGGCCGCCCAGCAGGCCGTGGCATCCGACGGGGCGGACGGCACCGTGTCCTGGTACGACGCGGACAAGGGCTTCGGGTTCATCACCCCCGAGTCGGGCGGCCCCGATGTCTTCGTCCACGTCCGGGCGCTGGCCGACGGCCTCCCCGACCTGGGCGAGGGGGACCGGGTGACGTACGACATCGTCGTGAGCGAGAAGGGGCCGCAGGCTCGCGACGTGCGCCTCGCACGCAGCTCGCCACCCCGGGGCGCACCCGCGGCATCGACGACCCGCGCTCGGTCGCGACACCTGGGGGCATCCGACGTCCCGGCGCGCGGGGGCGAGGGAGTGGTCGCACGCTACGACGCGGAGCGGGGGTTCGGCTTCATCGCCCCGGACGCGGGAGGCCCGGACCTGTTCGTGCACGTGTCTGTCCTCAGAGACGCCGAGGCGCTGCACGAGGGCGATCGGGTCCGGTACCAGGTGCGACAGAGCGATCGAGGACCACAGGCCGACCGGGTCGAACGGGTGTGAGCGGGACGGCGGTCCGGGCGGAGCCGGTGCTCAGGCGTGTTCCGATCCCGCCGCACGGCCATGCCGCTCTCCGCGAGCGGTTCTGCAGACAGGTCGTACGCGGCTCGTCAGCGCGAGGGTGAGCGGCGCGGATGACGAGGCGCGGCAGCGTCGCGGCTCGGTCGATTCAGGACCCTGCCCTCGAAACGAGTCACCCCTTTGCGCCTACTGCAGGGGAAACGGTGGCTCTGACCACCAGGGTTGCGGTTCGACGCTGACGTGGTCGACCCACTTGACCCACCAGAAACCCCGGCGTCCGGGTGCGACTAACCGGACCGGCGCGCCGTGGCCGGACGAGAGCAGGGCGCCGCCCACCTGGGTGGCCAGCAGCAGAACGGACGTGTCCTCGGGTGGGAAGCGTCTCGTGTAGCCGGTCGCCGAACGGACGACGACAGATCCCCGGTCCGGGGTCCCGAGCAGGGTGTCCAGACGGAGGCCGCGCCAAGTCTGCTCGGCCCACCACCCGCCCGTGCAGTCCAGGACCGCCACCTGCGTCGTGCCACTCATCGCCAAGAGCTCACCGTGTGAAAGTGCAGTCGTCGGCTCACCGGGTCGGCTGACCCTCAACGCGTACGTGTCCAGGTCGATACGGGCCACGTCGTCGGTGAACCACTGCGTGACCGGCATGGTGGAGGGGACGCCAGACCCCACCTCGTATGACCCGGTCGCCCGACGGTGTCGACCCGGGAGACCTGCGACCGACGTGACGGACTCCGCCGCGCCGTAGGCCAGTGCCGCGGCGCCACCGACCACGATGGCTCTCAACGCGGTTCGACGGGACATATCGGTCTGGCGCGGTCGCTGCGCCCGACGCGCCACGTGGAGCAGCACGAGCAGCGCGACTGCGACGGCAGAGGCGACGTGCACGGCGAGCACACGGACGCCGCCGACCTCAAGGGGACCGAGCGTGGCATGGACCACCCCGGCAGCCAGGCTGACAGTGACGACCACCGCCAGGGCGACGGCCACCGTGTGCCGACGCCGACGACGGAGTCCACGTCGCACGATCACGCTCTTCCACGGGGCGAGCACCAGGATGCCCAGGCCCAGGATGCCGTGCACCTCGCTCACGGTCCTGGACTGCGGCGAACCCTCGACCCCGAACGCCAACCAGCCGGTCGCGAAGGCTCCCGCCAGCAGCAGAAGCAGGGCGAGGTTGGTCTGCCGGCTTGGCCGGGACGGTACGACCATCCGTCAAGTGTGCCCCGGACTCCCGGAATGGCACCGTCACGCGCCTGCGGTCATCGGGCGGATGCCCCAGCCGTGTCGGGGTCCGCCCGCGAGCCTCCTCCGATCCTCACGACGACGGTCATGGCATGCGCGACTGGTTCACCGCTGTGCGCAATCGGCTGTCGAACCGGTCGCCGTGACAGGGGCGTAGGGAACGTCTGCATACGTCGCGTGAAGGGCGGCTGCGGGTGCCCGGTCGTGCCGCATCGAGACCTGCACGTGCAAGCAAAGGCGCGACGTTGAGCGACGCCGTCAGTCAGGGCGGAAGAACCTCAGGAGATCGAAGTTTGTGGTCTTCTCGGCGACCGACCGGGCACTGTTGTGAGAGAAGTTCTGAAGGTCAGGGTCAGCCCCGGCGGCCAGCAGCAGCCGCACGACCTCACCGCCTTGGTCGCCCACTCTCATGATCGCCACGAACAGCGGCGTCCTGCCGAAGCGGTCCTGCGGGCCAACCGGCACCCCTGCCGGCCAGCAGGCTTCGCGCGACGCTGGCGTGCAGTCCTTGGGCCGCGAAGTTCAGAGGGGTGTACCCGGCATGGTCAGGCAAACCCGGGGCGAGCCCTGGGTGATCAGTGCATCGGCGGCCTCGACGTCTCCCTCCAGGGCGGCGTAGTGCAGCGGGCTACGTCCGGCTCTATCCAGAGACCCAGCCTGCACCCAGTCCTCTTGCTTTCTGGGTGGCCTCATCAAGCCGAATGCTTCGACAACGGATATGCCGACAAATACACCGGATGCACCCGCACTCACAGCGCCAAGAGAGTCGTGACAGTTGAGTCCATAGCGTTGGTGTACGACGACACCGGTGAGCGTGTCCCTGCACATGCAGGTGCGGTCACCGCGTGATCCTTCGAGTGAACCTCTCACAGCACCCTCGAATGGAGCATCGCGATGACCGCGAAGACCAGTATCGACCCTGCCGCCTTTCTTCACGAGCAGCTGGCCCAGGCCAGTCCCGACCTGATGCGTGAGCTGCTCAGCACCTTCATCAACGCCTTGCTGTCCGCGCAGGCCGACAGCGTGTGCGGCGCCGAGTACGGGGTCCGCAGCGACGAGCGCACCAACCGTCGCAACGGCTACCGCCACCGCGACCTGGACACCCGCGCCGGCACCATCGACGTCGCGGTCCCGAAGCTGCGCGAGGGGTCGTTCTTCCCGGACTGGCTGCTCGAGCGCCACCGCCGGGCGGAGGCGGCGCTGACGACGGTCGTGGCGACCTGCTACCTGCTGGGGGTGTCCACCCGGCGGATGGACAAGCTCGTCCGCACGCTAGGGATCACCGGACTGTCCAAGTCGCAGGTGTCGGTGATGGCCAAGGACCTCGACGAGCAGGTCGCCGCGTTCCGGACCCGGCCGCTGCACGAGGGGCCGTACACGTTCGTCGCGGCCGACGCGCTCATGATGAAGGTCCGCGAAGCGGGCCGTGTCGTGAAGGTGGCGGTGATGGTCGCCACCGGTGTCAACGCTGACGGCTACCGGGAGGTCCTCGGGATCCACACCGCCACAATAGAATCGGGCGCCGGCTGGCTCGGGTTCTTCCGGGACCTGACCGCCCGCGGCCTCAAGGACGTCGCGCTTGTCACCAGCGATGCGCACGTCGGCCTGGTCGAGGCTATAGGGGCGACCCTGCCGGACGCGTCGTGGCAGCGGTGCCGCACCCACTACGCCGCGAACCTCATGGCCGCGACGCCGAAGTCGCAGTGGGGGTGGGTCAAGGCGCTGCTGCACTCGGTGTACGACCAGCCCGACGCCGAGGCCGTGAACGGCCAGTTCGACCGGGTCTTGGAGGGACTGTACGAGAAGCTCCCGACGGTGGCTGAGCACCTCGAGCTGGCCCGGGCGGACATCCTCGCCTTCACCGTGTTTCCGAAGGAGATCTGGCGCCAGATCTGGTCCAACAACCCGAACGAGCGGCTCAACCGTGAGATCCGCCGGCGCACCGACGTCGTGGGTATCTTCCCAAACCGCGAGGCCGTCATCCGCCTCGTCGGAGCGGTGCTGGCGGAGCAGCACGACGAGTGGGCCGAGCAGCGCCGCTACCTCGGCCTGGAAGCGCTGAAGAACGCCCGAGCCGTCCTCACCGAGCGCTCCGCTGACGACAAGCCCGAGGAGGTACCGAACGACCTGATCGCCGCCACGATCACCGCCTGAACGAACGACCTCAACGGATCACCGTCGTACACCACCGATCCGGACTTGACCGTCGTGACCGTTGCCATACGCCCAACCAGTCACACCAAGACATGCCGCCAGGATGGCTGCCCGAATCAGCAAGTCCGCCCAAACGCCCTCACGCACTCCCTCGTCCTCGCTCTCCATGCGGCCGATCAACCAGGACCCTCGGCTCTTTCAACTGGTGCGCGCCGTCGCACAGATATGTATCAAACACCTCCGAGGAGGACCGCGACATCCAAGGTCAGGCCGACGGCCTGTCATGCCGCTCCGCGAGGGACCGGGCCGCTGGGAGAACGTGCGATTGCGGGAACGACCCGGCTTCACCGAGGCGTGCCCGGCTACGCATCATGAGAGACTGCCGGTTCTTTGGCTCTTGAAAGGTGCCCATGTCCGACGTGCCAGTTGATCGCCCAAAGATCGTCTGCCTGTGCGGTTCCCTGCGCTTCGGCAGCGAGTTATCGGCTGAGCGCACGCGCCTGACGCTCGATCTGGCGATCGTCTTGGCTCCGGAGGCCACCGAGGTGTCCGTGCCGGACCCTTCCCTCGTCCGCTCATTGGGAGAGCTGCACCTCCGCCGGATCGACCTCGCAGACGAGGTGAGAATCGTGAACCCCGGCGGCTACATCGGAGAGGCCACCCGGCGCGAGATCGCGTATGCCGACGCAATGGGCAAGCGCGTGACGTACGTCCACGAGCCGGCCACGAGGGACAGCTAGGGCGTGTCTCCCAGTTCGCGTAGCCAGGTGACAATCGCGCCGAGGACGACCCCGCCCCGGTAGGTCAGGGCGAGCTTGTCGTACCTGGTGGCCAG
>NZ_LMIW01000002.1 GCF_001429185.1 Terrabacter sp. Root85 | reverse complement strand
CGATGGTACTGCACTGGTGACGGTGTGGGAGAGTAGGACGCAGCCGGACAACCATTCACGACAACCCCGCCAACACCGTTGGCGGGGTTGTCGCATTTCTGCGTCCATTCACGCCACCAGAGCGCCTTTCCCGACGGAAAGGCGCTCTTCTCAGTGTCCGAGCACCCCGGCGGGATCTCGGACGAGCTCGTCCAGGGCGAGCAGGGCGGCCCCCGTGGCTCCGGGCGCGGGGTCGTCCGACGCGATGACGACCCGAGGGCTGACCCAGCGCCCTGACAGCACCCGCCTGCCGAGGATCTCCTCGACTTCCGGGGTGAGCAGGTCACACACCTGCGCGAGGTGTCCGCCGAGGACGACGGTGGGGATGTCGAGGACGTTGACGACGCCCGCGAGGGCGACGCCGAGAGCCCGGGCTGCCGATCGGGTGGCCAACTGCGCCTTCTCGTCGCCGTCTCGGGCCCGGGCCGCCAGCTCGGACGGCGTGGTGGACGCGTCGAGTCCCGCGGCGTCGAGCATGGCGAGCCGGCCGGCATACTGCTCGAGGCAGCCGGTGGAGCCACAGCGGCAGGGGGGTCCGTCGGGGTCGACGCAGACGTGGCCGATCTCCCCGGCCCAGCCGTGGCGGCCGGTCATGACCTCGCCGTCGACGACGACCGCTCCGCCGATGCCCACCTCACCGCTGAGGTAGACGAAGTCCTGGGGCTGGCTGTCGTGCCCGGGCGCCGGATGGGCGTACGCGTGCGCGGCGAGGTCGGCCTCGTTGCCGAGGCGCAGGGGCAGGCCTCCGAGGACGGCCTCGAGCGCGACTCCGGGCACGACATCCTCCCAGCCGAGGTTGGGAGCGCTGAGCAGGCGACCGGCCTCGACGTCGACGATGCCGGGCAGCGCCAGGCCGGCGCCGACGACGTGGCAGCCGAGGGGAGCGCTCTCGAGGACCCGACCGGCCATCGTCCTCAGACGACGCAATGTGCTCCCGGGGCGTGAGCCTGCGAGGTCTGCGGTCAGGAGCCGCTCGGCGAGCACCGCCCCCGTCAGGTCGACGAGGCGTACCGCGAGGTGGCCGACGCCGACCTGGAGGCCGAGCGCGGCGAAGCGACCGGTCGACGCCCGGAGGGGGGTGGCCGGACGACCCGGGCGTCCCGGCCCGCCGACGACCGACTCGACCTCCTCGAGGATGCCGCCGGCGACGAGCTCGTCGACGAGGCGCGAGACCGTCGAGCGGGTCAGGGAGGTCGCGGCCGCGACGTCGGCGCGCGACGGTGGGGAGTCGGCGGCGAGGACGGTGCGCGCGACGAGGGCGAGGTTCGCGTGGCGCAGGCTCGCCTGGCGCAGGTTGGCCATGCCTTGACCCTAGCCGGTCCACGACGTAAGTTGCGTGACAAAACTAATCCCCTCGAGGAGTCGCAATGACGCGCCAGCCCACCCCCGACGACAAGTTCTCCTTCGGCCTGTGGACCGTCGGCTGGACCGGCACCGACCCCTTCGGCGGTCCGACGCGACCCGTCCTCGACCCGTGGGAGTACTCCGACAAGCTCGCCGAGCTCGGCGCGTGGGGCATCACCTTCCACGACAACGACGTCTTCCCCTTCGACGCCGACGACGCGACCCGCGCCCGCATCACCGGCCAGCTCAAGGACGCGACCGACCGCGCCGGCCTCACCATCGAGATGGTCACGACGAACACGTTCAGCCACCCCGTCTTCAAGGACGGCGGCCTGACGGCGAACGACCGCGGCGTCCGCCGCTTCGGTCTGCGCAAGGTGCTCCGGGCCGTCGACCTCGCTGCGGAGATGGGGGCCTCGACGTTCGTGATGTGGGGCGGTCGCGAGGGCAGTGAGTACGACGGGTCGAAGGACCTCCACGCCGCCTTCGACCGCTACAAGGAGGGCCTCGACACCGTCGCCGGCTACATCAAGTCCCAGGGCTACGACCTGCGGATCGCCTTGGAGCCCAAGCCGAACGAGCCGCGCGGCGACATCTTCCTGCCGACCGTCGGGCACGCTCTGGCCCTCATCGCCGAGCTCGACCACGGTGACATCGTCGGCCTCAACCCCGAGACGGGACACGAGCAGATGGCGGGTCTCAACTACACGCACGCGCTCGGTCAGGCGCTGTGGAGCGACAAGCTCTTCCACATCGATCTCAACGGCCAGCGCGGCATCAAGTACGACCAGGACCTCGTCTTCGGCCACGGCGACCTCGTCTCGGCCTTCTTCACCGTCGACCTCCTCGAGAACGGTTTCCCGGGCGTGCCCGACGTGCCGCGCTACACCGGCCCGCGGCACTTCGACTACAAGCCGTCGCGCACCGAGTACATGGACGGGGTGTGGGAGTCGGCCAAGGCGTGCATGGCGATGTACCTCCTGTTCGCCGACAAGGCCGCCGCCTTCCGCGCCGACCCGCGCACCGCCGAGGCGTGGGCGTATGCCGGCGTGCTCGACCTCGCCGAGCCCACCCTGGGTGCCGGCGAGTCGCTCGAGGACTTCCTCGCGACCGACGACGGCTTCGACGCCGAGAAGGCCGCCGAGCGCGACTACGGCTTCGTCCGGCTCAACCAGCTCGCCCTCGAGCACCTCGTCGGCTGAGCTGCCCGAGCGCCGTCGCTGGCAGCTGAGGCGTCCGTCGACGCGGCGGTCGACGGGTCAGCCGACGGGTCAGTCGACGCAGAGGCAGAAGGGGTGGCCGGCGGGGTCGAGGAAGACGCGGAACGACGTGCCCGGCTGGTTGTCGTGCTTGGTCGCACCAAGCGCGAACACCTCCGGCTCGGCCGCGTCGAGGTCCTCGACCATGACGTCGAGGTGCATCTGCTGCGGCACGACCTGGCCGGGCCACTGGGGCGAGCTGAAGTCCTCGACCTGCTGGAAGCAGATGCACTGGCCCGTCTCCGTGTCGCGGATCTCGCCCCACCCGTCGGACGCCTTGACCGTCCAGCCGAGCAGGGTGCCGTAGAAGGTGGCGAGTGCCTCCGCGTCGGGGCAGTCGATGACGAAGCTGGGATAGCGAGCGATGGCCATGGCGAGAACGCTATGACGTCTCCCGGACGAAAGGCGTCCGTATGCCGCGTGCTTCTTCCCCGTCCCACGCGTGGTCCGGCGTCAGCGGGCATCGCTACGCTCGACGCATGGAGCACCGCATCTTCACGACGTCCGTCGGGTCCGTCTACCCCCTCTACGTGAAGAAGCTCGAGCGCAAGGGCCGCACCAAGGCCGAGCTCGACGAGGTCATCGAGTGGCTCACCGGCTTCGACGACGAGGAGCTCGACCAGCACCTGGCCGCCGAGACGACCTTCGAGGGCTTCTTCGACCAGGCGCACCTCAACCCGAAGGCGTCCGCGATCACCGGCACGGTCTGCGGCATCCGCGTCGAGGAGGTCGAGGACCCGCTCATGCAGAAGATCCGCTACCTCGACAAGCTCGTCGACGAGCTCGCCAAGGGCAAGGCGATGGAGAGGGTCCTCCGAGCCTGAGGCACTGGGGCAGCGTGGCGGTGTGACCGTCTACGACGGCGCGCCGCGGCTCACTCGCGCCTCGAGCGCGTCGAGGACGAGGTCGAGGCCGTAGTCGAACTCGAGGCCGAAGTCGTAGCCCGGCAGCAGGACGTGGCCGGTCGTGAACTCGAGCAGGTTGGGGTAGTCGGCGGCGAGGTACTCCAGCATCATCGACTCGGCCACCTCGCCCACGGTCTCCGGGCCGTTGATCGGCAACGAGGCCTCGGACATGGCGAAGCCGTAGACGTAGGAGTCGATGAGGGCGTACGCGTGTGCCGTCAGCGCGAGCGAGAAACCGGCGCCGCGGAGGCAGCCGATGACGGCGTCGAGGTGACGCAGGGTCGCCGGCCCCGGGCTCGTGCGTGACTGGAGCAGCGGGATGGCCCACGGGTGGCGGCGCAGGACCGCGCGCGCGGACGCGCAGCGGCGGTGCATCTCCGCGCGCCAGTCCCCTTCAGTGGCAGGCAGATCCATCTCGCCGAAGACGCGGTCGACGATGCCGTCGATGATCTCGTCCTTGCCGCCGACGTAGTGGTAGATCGACATCGGCTTCGTGCCGAGCTGCTCGGCGACGGCACGGATCGTCAGCGAGCCGAGCCCGCCGTCGTCGGCGACGCGCATGGCCCCGTCGAGCACCCGGTCCCGGCTGAGCGGCGCGCGGGTCGCGGGCGCGGGGCTGCCGCCTCTGCTCGTCGTCACGTCGTGCCTCTCGTCGCTCGTGGCGCTGGCCCTAGCCAGCGTCGTACTAAGTACGCTACCGTGTTCGTACTAAGTACGACGCGACCGACGCGCCGCAGACGAGGGAGAAGCAGTCATGAAGGACCAACCGGCCACCGTCATCGGTGGGAGCGGGTCAGGTCAGTCGCACCGGGTCGCGGGCACGATGCAGGCCGTCGTCCAGGACGGCTACGGCACGTCCGACGTCCTGCGCGTCGCCGAGGTCGCCCGTCCCGTCATCGGGCCGCGCGAGGTGCTCGTCGAGGTCCGCGCCGCCGGTCTCGACCGCGGCACGTGGCACCTCATGCAGGGCAAGCCGCGGCTGCTGCGCCTCGTCTTCGGCCTCCGGTCGCCGAAGCAGCCCGTCATCGGCCGCGACGTCGCCGGCGTCGTCGTCGAGGTCGGCTCCGAGGTGACGACGTTCGCCGTCGGGGACAAGGTCTTCGGCGTCGCCCCCGGCTCGGTCGCCGAGTACGCGGTCGCCCGCGAGGACAAGCTCGCTCACCGCCCGGCCACCGTGACGTGGGAGCAGGCCGCGGTGGTCCCCATCTCCGGGGGCACCGCCCTGCAGGCCGTCGTCGACGCGGGCCGGGTGGCCGCGGGGCAGAAGGTGCTCGTCATCGGCGCCTCCGGCGGCGTCGGGTCGTATGCCGTTCAGCTCGCGAAGGCGGCCGGCGCCGAGGTCACCGGGGTGGCCAGCGCGGCCAAGGCCGACCTCGTCCGTGCCCTGGGTGCCGACCACGTGCTCGACTACGCCGTCGACGACGTCGCGGACGGGACGCGCCACTACGACCTCATCATCGACATCGCCGGCCTGTCCGAGCTCTCCCGGCTGCGGCGCGCGCTCACCCCGAGGGGCACCCTCGTGCTCGTCGGTGGCGAGGGCGGCGGCGACTGGACGGGCGGCACGATGGGCCGACAGCTCCGGGCGCGGCTGTCGTCGGCCTTCAGCGGTCAGCGCCTGACGAGCGTCATCGCGCAGGAGCGGGGCGCCGACTACGTGCGGTTGGCCGCGCTCCTCGAGTCGGGCCAGGTCGTGCCGAGCCTCGAGCGGGCCTACCCCCTGGCCGAGACGGTCGACGCGATGAGGCACCTCGAGGCCGGCCGGGTCCGCGGCAAGATCGCCGTCACGGCACGATCCGGCGCATGACGCAGTTGCCCTGGCCCTTGGCCCGGACGTAGTCGAAGCCGGCCCGCTCGTAGAGGGCCCGGGTCCCGTCGTAGAGGACCGACTTCTTCTTGCCGTCGTTGTCGTGCGGATAGCCCTCGACGACCCCGCCACCGGACGCGGCCACGAGGTCGAGGACGCCTCGCAGCACGAGGTCCGACAGGTGCTTCCGGCGGTGGCGCTTGTCGACGAAGATGCACGTGATCCGGTAGTCGGGCAGGAGGTCGAGCTCCTCCTCGTACTGCTTGCGGTGGTAGATGTTGGGCAGCTCTGCGGGAGAGCCGAACTGAGCCCAGGCCACGGTCTCGTCTCGGTCGAAGGCGAGGGCGGCGTGCGCCCGGCCCTCCTCGACGAGGCGCTTCTTGAGGTCCCGGTTCGCCTCGTACTCGCGCTCCTTCTCCCAGCTCATCGTGTGGAACCACGTGCACCAGCAACCACCGAAGACGCCACCGTGCCGCTCGATCATCGCGGCGTACGCGTCCCACGTCTCGGGTGTCAGCGCCTTGACCTCGTAGTCCGTCATCGTCCCCTCCTCGGTCGGTCCCTAGTCGTCCATGGCCTCGATGCCGAGCTCGGCGAGCTCGCCCATCCGGGAGCGGATGTGCTCGACCATCGCCGCCGGCGGAGGCTCCCAGCCGAGGATCTCCTCGACGACGCGTAGCGGCTCCGTCGTGCGGTAGGAGCGGGTCGGATTGCCGGGGAAGCGCTTGTCGGTGACGTTCGGGTCGTCCTCGATCGTGCCGACGGGCTCGACCCGGTAGACGCGCGGCGGCCCGTCGCCGCTGGCCAGCTCGGCGGCGAGCGGTGCGCCCTCGCGGCCGGCCGTGAGGTAGATGTGCTTCGACTGCCGGCCCGAGCCGTAGTTGGAGCGCCACCCCGGGGTGAGCAGCTCGCCGACGGCGACGTCGGCTCGCGTCCCGTGGAAGAAGGGGCCCGGGTCGTCGACGACGCGGGGCGTGGGCGGCGGGTCGCGGAGCAGGCTGTCGAGCCGGGTCATGAGGGCCGCGACCCGGGTGCGCCCGTGCGGCGCTCGCGGGTAGCGCCCGAGCACGTCGAGCAGCTCGGGCGTGGCCCGCTTCGCGGCAGCCGTCACGACGTACTCCGCGACGACGGGGTCATCGCCCCGGGCGAGCTCGGCCGCCCGGGCGGCGTGGGCCGCCGCCCCGAGGATGTGGCGCACCTGCGTCGCCTTGGCCAGCGGGTGGAGGTATGCCGCCGCGGAGGCGTCGCCCGCAGCGGTTGCCGCGTGCCGGGCGGGCTCGGTCGACGCCTCCTTCGCGGCACGGTGGGCGTCGGTGGCGGCCGTCCTCTGGAGGCGCGAGCGCGGAGCGCCGTCGACGAACGCGCGCGCTGCGTCGAGCGCGGCCGCCGGGCGCGGGTCGTCGGGCTCAGCCCGCTCGAAGAGGAGGAGGGAGGGCTCGGCGCACGACACGGCATACGCCACCACGGCGCGGAGCTCGTCCGTCGTCAGCTCGAAGTCACCGGTCTGCATCACTCCGAGTTTTCCACGGAGGCGGCCCGGGAGCGGGCGCTGCGGCCCGGCGTTCTCGATGTCGTGGCGGCGGGATGTCACATCCGGGGCGCGGCCGGTGTCTTCATGTCGACGCAACCCCGACGTTCCCCCGAGGAGGAACCATGACCACCAGGATCCAGCCGAAGCCGATCACCGGCGCGTACGGCGCTGTCGTGAAGGTCTTCAGCCGCAGGATGTTCGGCCAGGTGCCTGAGTCGCTCGGTGTCATGTGGCACCACGTCCCGGCGCTCAGGGCCGGCATGCGCTTCGGGCAGCAGCTGCAGAAGTGGGACGCCTGCGACGAGGGCCTCAAGTCCTTCGCCCACATGGCCGTGGCGTCGCTCGTCGGCTGCACGTGGTGCCTCGACTTCAACTACTTCATGGCCAAGAACCACGGCCTCGACGTCGAGCGGGCGCGGGAGATCCCGCGCTGGCGCGAGTCCGACGTCTTCACGCCGCTCGAGCGGGAGGTCATGGCGTACGCCGAGGCGATGAGCCAGACGCCGCCCACCGTCACCGACGAGATGGTCGAGAGCCTCGAGGGGCAGCTCGGCAACGCCGGGGTCGTCGAGCTGACGACGGTCATCGGCTACGCCAACCTCACGACGCGCTCGAACGTCGCCCTCGGGATCGAGTCGGAGGGCTTCGCGGCGGCGTGCGGTCTGGGGCCGATGGCCGAGCGCGCCGCCGTACGCTCGACGGCATGAGCCGAGACCCGTTCCTCGACCACCGCAGCCTGCTCTTCACGGTGGCCTACGAGATGCTCGGGTCGGCAGCTGACGCCGAGGACGTCGTGCAGGAGACGTGGCTGCGGTGGGCCGACCTCGGTGACGACGCGCGCGCCGTCGTGCGCGACCCGCGGGCCTACCTCGTGCGCATCGTCACCCGGCAGGCGCTCAACCGGCTGCGGACGCTCGCCCGCCGGCGCGAGGACTACGTCGGCGAGTGGCTGCCCGAGCCGCTGCTCACGAGTCCGGACGTCGCCGAGGACGTCGAGCTCGCCGAGAGCGTGTCGATCGCGATGCTCACGGTGCTCGAGACGCTGACCCCGACCGAGCGGGCGGTCTTCGTGCTGCGCGAGGTCTTCGACGTTCCCTACGACGAGATCGCCGAGGCCGTGGGCAAGGGGACGGCGGCGGTGCGCCAGGTGGCCCACCGCGCGCGCGAGCACGTGGCGGCCCGTCGCCCCCGGGTGGCCGTCGACCGGTCGGAGCAGGAGCAGGTGCTCGAGCGCTTCATGGCCGCGGTGACGAACGGTGACGTGCAGGCGCTCATGGACGTGCTCGCCCCGGACGTCGTCCTCGTCGCCGACGGCGGCGGGCTGGCGCAGGCCGCCCGGCATCCGGTCACCGGTGCCAAGAAGGTGGCGAACTTCCTGTCGGCCTTCCCCCGCGTCAGCGACGGTGCGCAGATCGCGACCCTGTCGCTCAACGGCGGGCGCGCGGTGCGGATCGACCTGCCGGCCTTCGGGACGACGGTCGTCAGCGTCGCCGTCGTGGACGGCCGGATCACGCACGTCTACGCGATGCGCAACCCGATGAAGCTCGAGCGGCTGGGGCAGGAGGCCGAGCTGACCCGCTGACCCCGCCTCACGGCATACGCGATCGGTGTCGGGCGCGTATGGCTTCGGGAGCGCTCGCTGCTGTCCCGGATGGGGCATGCTCGGTGCATGGTCGAGCCTGCTGACTGGTTGCTGACCCGGGCCGAGCGCGGCAACCCGACGACCCGGGTCGACGCGCTCCACGGTGACCGGGCGTGGTCCGAGGGCAACCACGTGCGTCCACTCATCCACGGCGCGACGTACTTCCGCGCGCTGCACGACGCACTCGAGGCGACGGGGCCGGGCGACCTCGTGCTCTTCACCGACTGGCAGGGCGACGGCGACGAACGGCTGACCGGCGAGCCCGGCAGCGAGGTGGTCGAGGTGCTCTCCCGCGCGGACCGGCGCGGCGTCGTCGTCTACGGGCTGGTGTGGCGCTCGCACCTCGACCAGACCGGCTTCTTCGCCACGGAGAACCGTCACCTCGGGGAGCAGCTGGCGAAGCGGGGTGCCAAGGTGCTGCTCGACATGCGGGTACGCACGGGTGGATCGCACCACCAGAAGTTCGTCGTCATCCGGCACCGTGACGACCCGACCCGCGACGTGGCGTTCGTCGGCGGGATCGACCTCGCGCACAACCGGCGGGACGACGCGACGCACGAGGGTGACCCGCAGCCCCAGCGCCTCGCCGACGAGTACGGCGCGCACCCGCCGTGGCACGACGTCCAGACGGCGATCCAGGGGCCGGCGGTCCACGACGTCGAGACGGTCTTCCGGGAGCGGTGGGAGGACCCGACGCCGTTGACGCGGGCCCCGTGGCGACGCGCGGCCGACCAGGCCCGAGGCCTGGCCAGCTCGCCGGCGCCGCTCCCCGAGCAGTGGCCGCCTCCGCCGCCCGCCGGAGACCACACGGTGCAGCTCCTCCGGACCTATCCCGACCTCAGGCACGGCCGCGACTATCCCTTCGCCCGGGGCGGGGAGCGCAGCGTGGCGCGCGGCTACGCCAAGGCCGTGCAGCGGGCGGAGCGTCTCGTCTACGTCGAGGACCAGTACTTCTGGGGCCACGACGTGGCTCGCGTCTTCGAGGAGCAGCTGCGGACGCAGCCGGGCCTGCACCTCGTCGTCGTCATCCCGCTCGTCCCCGACCTCGACGGGGTCAACCGCGTGCCGCAGCTGCTCGGTCGTGACCGCGCGATCGCCCGACTGAAGGCGGTCGCTCCCGGCCGGGTGGCGGCATACGGCCTCGAGAACCGTGCCGGCGTGCCCGTCTACGTCCACGCCAAGGTCTGCGTCATCGACGACACGTGGGCCGGCATCGGCTCGGACAACTTCAGCCGACGCTCGTGGACGCACGACTCTGAGCTGTCGGCCGTCGTGCTCGACGAGGCGTATGCCCGCGACCTGCGGCTCACGCTGGCCGCCGAGCACCTCGACCGGCTGAAGGCGGTGGGCGACCATGGTCTCGAGGCGGCGATGGACGACTGCCTCGATCCGGCAGGGATGTTCGAGGCCTATGCGAGCCGTGCAGCAGACCTCGAGGCCTGGCACGCGGGCGGCAGGTACGGCGCGCGACCGCCCGGGCGGTTGCGCCTGCTGCCGATGCCGCAGCTCACGGCCCGTCAGCGGGCGTGGGCGCCGCTGCCGCTCGACCTGATCCACGACCCCGACGGCCGGCCGAAGGCGCTGCGAGAGACCGACCGCTACTGACGTGGGTCGGTGCCGCCGCGGCGACGCCCCGGCGGGGACGCCCGGGGTCAGGCGTGACCGCTGAGCTGGCCGAGGCGGGTGGCGAGGGCGTCGACCATGGCGCCGGCGCGCTTCTCCGGGAGGGGCGACTTGCGGTCGCCGCCCTGGCTGGAGACGGGGAGCACGTCGATCGAGAGCTTGGCACCGCCGGCGAGGGCGCGCAGCGCGTCGACCTTGTCGCCGAACGGCGTGCCGCTGCCGGGCGAGTAGTAGTGAACGGCCTCGTCGACGTCGTCGGGGTAGAGGTCGGTCTTCGTCACGGCGATGATGAGCCAGATCGGCTTGCTGCGGCGGACGGCCAGCGAGGCGATGCGGTGCGAGGTGATGGTCCAGTCCTCGAGCTCGGCGGCGAGCTGCTCCTCGCGGGTCGCGGTGGCGACGCCGCTCGTGCCGCCGGCGCGGCGCGGGGTGGCGTAGCCGTTCGCGACGACGTGGATGAGGCCGTCGACCGGCTCGTCGTGGAAGACCTCGTCGAGGGCGGCGAGGCGGGTGGCGGCGTTGTCGCCGGGGACGACGAGGAAGCGGAAGCCGTGCAGCTTGGCGCCCTTGCGGGTGCGGCGCTCCATGGTGGCCGAGCCGACCTCGGCGGCGGCGTCGTCGGTCGAGCGGCGTGAGAGGCGGTCGACGAGCTGGCTCTTGCCGACGCCGGTCATGCCGGTCACGGCGACCATGGGGTAGCGGTCGCGCAGCAGCCGGCTCAGGCGCTCGGGGGCCTGGGCGAGAGCGGTCAGCAGACCGGTGGCGACGGTCGCGCCCAACGCGGTGCGACTCGACGTCGGCAGGATCGTCCTGATCCGGGATGAAGTCTGAGACACGGTGCCTCCTCGGCGTGCTGGTCTGGGGCCAGTTGACCCTAGAGCCTACGTTCCGTACCCCCGGTGGCGCTGTCCGCACCGGCGGGCAACGCGCAACACCCCGTCCTGGCGAGAGGACAGGGTGTTGCGTCTCCGACTCTAGCCGTACGCCGTGGGGTCGTATGCCGTGCCCTCGTATGCCGTGGGGGTCGTATGCCGTGGCCGCGGGTCACGTGGTGGGGTCGACGCGTGCGACGGGGGTCGCGAGCCGGCCGCGGAGGGCGCGGCCGACGGAGGAGCCGACGAGCAGGCCGAGCGAGATGGCGATGGCCACGCCGAGCAGGCCGAGGGCGACGTCGGTGGCGGACTCGCGGCCGGCGGCCAGCTCGGTGACGCCGACGAGGCCGAGGCTGCCCGGGACGAGGAGCCAGAAGGCGGGGAGGAAGAGGACGAGGCGCGGCAGCTGCGGGCGGCGCAGCTCGACGACGCTGGCGCCGAGGCTGGCCGCGATGGCGCCGACGAAGCCGCCCAGGGCGATCGACCCGAGCTCCTGGCCGGCGACCTGCGCGCCGAAGGCGAGGCTGAGCACGAGCAGCACCCAGCCCTGCATGCGCAGTGGGACGCCCTCCATGAGGCAGATGCTCGCGCCGATGAGGAGCAGGCCGACGACGGCTCCGGCCAAGCCGATCTCGTCGACGCGGAGGTTGACGAGGGTCTGGGTCGGGATCCGGAGCAGGGCGGTGGCCATGAGCAGGCCAAGGGCAAAGAGGCCGAGCTGGGTCAGGCCGTAGGCGAGTCGGGCCGAGCCGGCCTGCATGTGGCCGGAGGCGAGCTCGGACATGCCGTTGACGACGAGCGCGCCGGGCAGTAGGACGGCGAGCGGGGGCAGGACGGTGCGTAGCGGCCCCTCGAGCAGGCCCGCGTTGGCGGCGCCGAAGACGACGAGCGACACGGCGAAGGCGGCGAGGGTCGGGAGCAGCGCCTTGACGACCTCGTAGCGCTCGGCGAGCTGGACGAGGGCGAGGACGATGAGGGCGCAGGCCGCGGCCGCGGCGATGTTGGCCCAGCCGGGTTGCAGGATGAGGGCGATGCCGACGGCGAGGACGGGCCAGGCGAGGGCGACGAGCCAGGCCGGCTGCTGGACGGGGCGCCTGGCCGTGGCGGCGAGCTCGTCGCGGGCGGCGGCGATGGTCAGCACGCCGGTGACGAGCTGGTGGCGGATGAGACGGACGCTCGCCGACTGGTGCAGGCGCAGGCCGGGAGGGGCCGAGCGGAAGGTCGACGGGCCACCCGGGGTGAGGCTGACCATGAGGCCGGTCGGTCCGACGGCGGCCTGGACCTCGGGGAATCCGAGGCGGACGCTCACCTCGGCGAGCTCCTCCTCGATCTCCTGCACCGGCTGTCCGGTGGCGATCATGGCGGTGCCGAGCTCGGCCAGCAGGGCGCGGGTCTCGGTCTGCCGGTCCGCGTCGTCCTGCATGGTCGTCATCATGTCAGCGGTTGAGCCGCCCGGAAGAAAAGTCCGGGCGGACTGCATCCGGACGCATCCCCCGTGCGGAATAGGTGTTGATGGGTGACTCGCACCCACCAACAGAAAGGGATGTCTCATGAAGCGCATTCTCGCCACGGGGTCCATCGCCGTTCTCGCCATGGTCGGCTTCGCCGGCAGCGCCAACGCAGCACCGTCCACTTCGGCGTGCTTCGGCCAGGTGCACAAGACGGTGAACAGCGGCGGCGTCCCGGGATTCGAGAACGTGGGGCAGCTCGTTCAGGCCGTCGGCGGGGGCCAGGCCAAGAACGCAGTCGCGAAGTCTCTCTGCTGAGAGGCCGGCTCCTCACCACGTGATCGACAGCGGCGGCTCGGATCCTGACCCTCGGACCCGAGCCGCCCCTTCGCATGCTCACGCGAGGCGGTCCCAGAACCGGCGGAGGTGGGAGGCCAGGGCCTCAGGCTGCTCCAGCGGGACCAGGGTGCGAGCTCGCTCGACCGTCACCGCTGCGGCGTCGGGTGCCACAGCGGCGGCATCCTCGGCATTCTGCGGACTCCAGTCGCCGCGGTCGTCGGACGCCACGAAGAGGCTCGGGACCGTGAGGTCTGCGAGCTCAGCGGTGACATCGACCCGGTTGAGGATGAAGGAGCGGACGGCCAAGGCCATGCTGCGGCGGGTGGGCCGCGCCAAGGACTCCTCCACCACCTGACGCAGAGGCGCACGGTCTCGGGAGGCATCGGTGAGCATGGCCGCGAGGATCGCCGTGCGCACCGGCCCCACGGGACCTGCCGTGCGAAGGATCGGGAGCAGGAGCGTGATCTGCCGACGCAGCGGGGCGTCGACCGGCTGGGCCGGTGAGCTGACGGCCACGAGACTGCGGAGCAGCCCGGCTCGCGCGGCGAGCTTGAAGCCGACGTGCCCGCCGAAGGCGTTGCCGACCCAGTCGACCGGGCCGTCCACGCCGAGTCCGGCGAGCAGGTCGGTGGCCGCGTTTGCGGCGCCGGCGATGTCGCTGGCCTCGCGCAGGGGCTCGCTCAGGCCCAATCCGGGCGGGTCGACGAGCGCGTACCGGCGCCCCTGAGGCAGCAGCGGCAGCACAGGGTCCCAGGTGTGGCTGTCGACGAACATCGACGACCACAGCACGGTCGTGGGCCCGTCGCCGACGAGACGCACGTGAAGCCGGCCGAGCCGGGTGGGCACGAGGGCGGTGCTCCCGGCGAGCGTGCCTTCGCTGCCGGAGGCGGGGGTGTAGTGGTCCATCGAGTGCTCCTTGGGTGAGTTGATCTTAGTGAGACTGACATGAATATATTGAGGTTAGCATTGCTCGCATGAAAGATGGGGCGGCTCGTGCGTACCGGATGACGGCCCGGGCGGAGGCGGCCGAGCGGACCGGCCAGCGGATCATCGACGCGATGCTCGGCCTCTACGCCGACGTCCCGTACGACCGCATCCGGCTCGAGGACGTCGCCGCCGCGGCCGAGGTCACGGTGCAGACGGTGATCCGGCGCTTCGGCACGAAGCACGGGCTCCTGGCCGCAACGGTCGAGCGTGAGCTCTCGCGGCTCGCCGCCGACCGCGCGGCCGCAGTGGGGGAGAGCCCCGAGGGCACGCTGCACTCGCTGGTCCGCTACTACGAGAACCACGGCGCCCTCATCCTCAAGCTCTACGCCGAGGCGGGGCAGGCGCCCGGTGTGCCGGAGCTCGCCGCCCGCAGCCGCGGCTACCACGTGAGCTGGTGCCGCGAGGCCTTCGCCAAGCACCTCGAAGGCGTCCACGACAAGGCGGCTCGCACCCGACGACTGGCCCAGATCATCGCCATCTGTGACGCCACGACGTGGCGGATCCTCCGGTTCGACGGTGGACTCTCGGCCAGGCAGACCGAGGAGGCGCTCCGCGAGATGCTGCTCCCCCTGCTGCTGTCACGTGCTGCGTGACCGGCGCTCCCAAACGGTGTTCCGGCATCGGTGATTGGATCGGGGCATGCGCATCTTCTTCACCGGCGGCAGCGGCAAGGCCGGCAAGCACGTCTCGACGTTCCTCGCCGAGCAGGGGCACCAGGTCACGAACGCCGACCTCGTGCCGCTGCGGCATACGGCCGTCGACGACCTCCGCGTCGACCTGACCGACGCCGGCGAGGTCTACTCGGCGCTCGCGGGACTGGCGCGCTTCGACGAGCTGGACCTGCCGGCTAAGCCGGCCTACGACGCCGTCGTGCACTTCGCCGCAGTGCCGGCGATCCTGCTGACGTCGGAGGCGAAGACGTACGCGACGAACGTGCTCAGCACGTACAACGTGCTCGAGGCCGCGACGCGGCTCGGCGTGCGCAAGGTGATCTTCGCGTCGTCGGAGACGACGTACGGCGTCTGCTTCGCGCAGGGCGAGCGGCGGCCGCTCTACGTGCCGGTCGACGAGGAGCACCCGACGGTGCCGGAGGACTCCTACGCGATGTCCAAGGTCGCCAACGAGGTGACGGCGCGCTCCTTCCAGGCCCGCACCGGCTTCGACATCTACGGCCTGCGCATCAACAACGTCATCGAGCCGCACGAGTACGCCGAGATGTTCCCGCCGTTCCTCACGGACCCGGCGCTGCGGCGGCGCAACATCTTCGCCTACATCGACACCCGCGACCTCGGCCAGATGGTGCAGCGATGCCTCGAGGTCGACGGTCTGGGCTACGAGGTCTTCAACGTCGCCAACGCCGACATGTCCGTCGCCGCGACGACCGACGAGGTGCGCGAGCGCTTCTACGACGGGGTCGAGCTGCGGCGGCCGATGGGACGCAACGAGACCTTCTACTCCATCGACAAGGCGCGCGACCTGCTCGGCTACTCGCCGCAGCACTCGTGGCGCGACGTCCTGACGGACCCGCACGCGTCGTGAAGGCCGTCGTCTACGACGACTACGGGCGTATGCCGGAGCTGCGGGACGTTCCGGAGCCCGAGTGTCCGTCGGGCGGGGTCGTCATCGCTGTGAAGGCAACGGGCGTATGCCGTTCGGACTGGCACACGTGGAAGGGGCACGACCCCGTGTCGTTGCCGCACATCCCCGGTCACGAGCTGGCCGGTGTCGTGGCCTCGGTCGGGACTGGCGTGCGGGACCGGGCTGTCGGCGACCGGGTGACGGTGCCCTTCGTGTGCGGGTGTGGTGTGTGCTCGTGGTGCCTTGCCGGCGAGGCGCAGGTGTGTCCCGACCAGACGCAGCCGGGCTTCACGGGTCCGGGGTCGTTCGCCGAGCTCGTGGCGATCCACGGGGCCGACACGAACCTCGTGCGGCTGCCCGACTCGGTCGACTTCGTGACGGCCGCGTCGCTGGGGTGTCGTTTCGCGACGGCGTTCCGGGCTCTGACGACGCACGGTCGTCTTGAGTCTGGTCAGTGGCTGGCGGTGCACGGGTGTGGCGGAGTCGGTCTGTCGGCGGTGATGATCGCGGTGGCTCTTGGTGCCCAGGTCGTCGCTGTCGACGTGAATCCTGCTGCGCTGGAACGGGCCTCGTCGTTGGGCGCGTCTGCGGTTGTCGACGGCGGGGCTGTTGAGGACGTGGCTTCGGCGATCCGGGCGGTAACGGGAGGCGGCGCGCATGTCTCCATCGACGCCTTTGGCTCGCCCGAACTGGCGGTCGCCTCGGTGCGTAGCCTGCGTCGGCGTGGACGACACGTGCAGGCCGGACTGCTGCTCGGCCCGAACTCGACCGCGCCGCTCCCGATGGACCTCGTCATCTCCCAGGAGCTGGAGATCTACGGCTCCCATGGCATGCCTGCCCGCGACTACCCCGCGATGCTCGCCCTGATCGAGGCCGGCACGCTGCGCCCCGCCGACCTCGTGGGCCACGTCATCGGACTCGAGGAAGCCGGCACAGCTCTCGCCGCCATGGACCGCCCCTCGAGGGTGGGGATGACAGTCGTGAGCCTTGAGTCGTCCTCGCCCGGGAAGGCGTAGGCGCGTGGACGTCCGGGTCGGCCTGTGCGGTTGGACGGTCTCGCAGGCGTCGTACGTGCGGCGCTTCCCCGTCGTCGAGGTGCAGAACACGTTCTACGACCCGCCGGCGGACGCCGTGCTCACGCGCTGGCGGACCCAAGTACCGGACGACTTCGAGTTCACGATGAAGGCGTGGCAGATCGTCACCCACGAGTCCAACAGCCCGACCTACCGCCGATTGAAACAGCCTCTGCCGGACAGCGCCCACGGCCAGGTGGGAGGGTTCCGGACCACGCCTGAGGTCCTTGCGGGTTGGGAGCGGACTCTCGAGTGCGCCCGCCTGCTGCGGGCCACCGCTGTCTTGCTCCAGTGCCCGAAGAGCTTCCGCCCGACGGCGGAGAACGTCCAGCGCCTGCGTGGCTTCCTCTCGAAGGTGCAGCGGCCGGCCGGTCGGCTGCTGTGGGAGCCCCGCGGCGAGTGGCCCACGTCGCTGCTCAGGGAGCTGTGTGCCGAGCTGGACTTGGTGCATGTCGTCGACCCGATGCAGACCGAGACGGTGACACCGGAGCAGACCTACTACCGCCTGCACGGCACGACGGGATCGCGGCACGTACACACGGATGACGAGCTGCGTCGCTTGCTAGACCTGGTCGACGGCCGCCCACGGCCATACGTCATGTTCAACAACCTGCCCCGCACCGGCGACGCAGAACGTTTCCTCGACCTGCTCTCTGGCGAAGGTGCGTGAAAGCGCGATCTAAAGATGCGGCGAATGGACGCAACGCTTTGTGCGGTCGAAGTGCCCGGTTACCGGACGCTGCGGATGCCACCCGAAATAGCCGTCGGGGGCGGCTCGACGCTGGGATCTGCCCAGTCGAGTGCAGTGCGCACGGAGGGTTGGCCGAGCCCGGCACCCACCGTGAGAGGTCAACCGTGGCATCCCGGCTCCCGGCCGCCGCTGCTGCGCGAAGATGATGGACATGAGCCCTACTCGGCATGACGAGGTTGAGCGCAAATATGACGTCGACCCGACGATGGTGTTGCCGAACCTGGCCGAGGCCGAGGGCGTGGGCTTGGTCCCTCCGCCGGAGGAGTTCCGGTTGGACGCGGTGTACTTCGACACGGCGGGTCTGGATCTGGCCCGCCGAGGAGTGACCCTGCGACGACGCAGCGGCGGCGCCGACGCCGGCTGGCACCTCAAGCTGCCCGTCAGCGGGGACACCCGCACCGAGCTGCAGGTTCCACTCGGGCAGGCAGAGGAGACGGTGCCCGCCTCGTTGCTCACGCACGTGCGGGCCATCGTGCGGGACCGTCTGCTTGGTGCCGTCGCATCGGTGAGCACGACCCGTCGTGAGTATGTGTTGTGTGGCTCTGACGGCGCCGTCCTTGCCCGGGTATGCGACGACCATGTGCGGGCGCACAGATTGGTCGACCTGAGCCCGGAGCAGTCGTGGCGGGAATGGGAGGTCGAGCTCGACGGTGCGTCCCCGACATTGCTGGACGCCGTGGAGGCGCGCCTCGTGGCTGCGGGAGCCTCACCGGCGCGGGTGTCCTCGAAGTTCGCCCGCACCGTCGGTGAGCTCGCATCGGCTCTCCCGGCTCCGCCCTCGAAGGACGACCTGGCCGGAGGCACGGTAGGGCAGCTTTTCGTCGCGCTTCTGACGGAACAGACGGCCAAGCTGCAACTGCGGGACGCTGGCGTGCGGGCCGGGCAGGCCGGGTCGATCCATCGCATGCGGATTGCCGCGCGCCGGCTCCGGTCCGCGCTGACCAGCTTCGCCCCGATGCTCGAGCGTGCCGCGACCGATCCGGTCCGAGCGGAGCTGCGCTGGCTCGGTGAGTCCCTCGGGCAAGCCCGCGACGCGCAGGTCCTGCGTGAGCACCTGACGGGGGTGCTCGGACAGGAGCCCCCAGAGCTGGTCGTCGGCTCCGTCGCCGCGCGGATCGACGACGAGTTGAGCGCTGCATACAAGGCCGGACGCGAACGTGCCCTAGAGGCCCTCGAGAGCGAACGGTACCTTCGGATGCTCGACGCCCTCGACGACCTGGTCGGGGCTGCGCCGCTGAGCCCGGACGCCGACGCGGCCGCGGAGGAGGGCGTACGCCGGCTGCTGCGCCGCGACGTCAAACGGCTGGATCGGGAGGTTCGTGCGATCACGTCTGCGCCGGATCCCGAGGCCCGCGACGTCGCCTTTCACGAGGCGCGGAAGAAGGCCAAGCGGCTGCGCTACGCCGCTGAGGCCGCCACACCTGTCGTCGGCAAGCGAGCCCGCTCCCTGGCAGCCTCCGCCAAGAAGGTCCAGGAGGCCCTCGGGGTCCGTCAGGACTCGGTCGTCGCCCGTCAACGGCTACGTGAGTACGGGATGCAGGCCCACCTCGACGGCGACAACGCCTTCACCTTCGGCCGCCTGCATGCCCTGGAGCAGGCCCGCGCCGACCGAGCCACCGCTGACTTCGCCACCGCCTGGTCGACGTTCCACAAGAGGCAGATACCCCGCTGGGTGGGCTAAGGACATCGGCCGGTTCGAGTTCCAGGCTGGGGAGTGCTGCCCCGCTCCAGCGGCCGGACTGGCGTGCCTCTCCTGGCCCAGATGCTCGGTGATCTGTATCCCGCGGGACGCCGGCGATGCTCGTGCTCGTCTCGTTGACCACCCGAGTGTCGGCGTCAGGGATCTGGGGGAGACGTCTACGTCACGACGGCTCCCGGGGTGACGGATCGGCTCAGGGGGCCACGCGGCGCGTGTAGTAACCCGACGGTGCGACCATTCAGCTTCGACCGTTCCGGAAGTAGACCGTCCTCTTTGCTGGGTACCTTGAAGGCAAAGCTCGTGAGAGGACCAGAAGGATGAAGATCATCAGGCAGGTCACGGTCTTTGATGCGGCCGACATTGACGCCGAAAGCGCATTCTGGGCTGGCCTCGTGGGCGGGCACGTCTTCGGAGACAAGCAGTTCCACTGCGTCATCGACGAGGCCGGCAACTGGCGAATCGGCGTTCAGCACGCCCCGAACCACGTCCCACCGCAATGGCCCGACGGATCCCCCCAGCAGATGCACCTCGACCTGCACGTGGAGGAGCCAATTCAGGCTCATGAGCGAGCCATGGCGCTCGGAGCAAGCCTGCTCATGAAGGCTCCTGACCTCACGAGCGAAGAGGGACACCAGGTCTACGCCGACCCCGCGGGTCACCCGTTCTGCATCGGATGGGGTCACCCCTCGCAAGAGGTAATCGCGGCCTTCGTCGCCCAGAAACACGAGTGATCGAAGCTGAGCGGAGCTGCCGCTCACGGGAGGTCGCCTCGCGGCGGAGTGACGCAGATGGTGCAGCCGCTTTGCGTCGAGTGCACTCGGTGCTCGGCGGCGAACAATGCCTCGCGAAGGTCATCTGTACTGAGGTCGCCCCTGCTGTCGGTGGCGATTCAGAAGACGCCCCCGCCTCCTCCGGCGCGGATGTACCGAGGCGTCGAAGTGGTTGCGACCGCAGAGAACGCAGACCCGTTCGCGCATGCCCGCGACGGTGGTGGGCTGCCAGCGGTGGCGGCCGATAGTGCATCTCAAGCTCTTCTTCGTGTTCATGAGTTGAGAGTGCGCCGGGGGCTCGGGGATGTCTGTGCGCTGCGCGACATACAGGGCTAATCCCGGACTCGTGCCAGGGGAGATGCGCCTGCCAGGCGGCGAAAAGACGCACGCTGCTCCGTGCCCGTGCCGACGAGTGCAGACATCTGGTGAGGTCCGTGATCTAGCGGATCTGCCGGACTCGTCGGACGGGCCGTCGGCACCCGTGCCACGATGACGGTGTGACGTCCGCGGGCGAAGCGACACCGCCGGCCGCGCGGCAACCAGAATCCGCGGGACCGGATGCGGCGCGCCCCAGCGGCATCCACGGCCACCATCACAGCAGCGGCAGGACGTTTCCGCTGGCGCTTGGCGCGCTGGGCATCGTCTTTGGCGACATCGGCACGAGCCCGCTCTATGCGATGCAGACGGTCTTCAGCATCGAGCACAACACGGTGCGGGCCAACCGAAGTGATGTTCTCGGCGTGATCTCCATGGTCCTGTGGTCGATCACCCTCGTCGTGTCGATGAAGTACGTGTCACTCGCCATGCGGGCCGACAACGACGGGGAGGGCGGCATCCTCGCGCTCGTCGCGCTCCTGCGCCGCCACCTGCAAGGCACTCGTCGGCTCGCAGCGGTCATGGCGATGGGCCTGCTCGGCGCCGCCCTGTTCTACGGGGACGCGGTGATCACGCCCGCCATCTCGGTCCTGTCGGCGATCGAGGGACTCGAGGTCGCCAACCCCACCCTGGTAGACCTCGTGCTGCCGATTGCCCTCGTCGTGCTCTCCGGGCTGTTCGTCATCCAGCGTTGGGGCACGGGCGTCGTGGGCAAGGCCTTCGGTCCGGTGATGGTCCTCTGGTTCACGGTGCTTGCCATGCTCGGCCTGCCTCACATCGTCGCGAACCCCCTGATCCTCCAGGCCATCTCGCCGACGTACGCGTTCATGTTCGTCGCTCAGCACCCGTTCATCGCGTTCGTCGCGATGGGCGGGGTGGTGCTGACCATCACCGGCGCCGAGGCGCTCTATGCCGACATGGGTCACTTCGGCGCCCGCTCGATCCGCCTCTCCTGGTACGTCGTCGTCTTCCCCGCGCTCGCCGTCAACTACCTGGGGCAGGGTGCGATGATCCTCGCCGACCCGTCCGTCGTGTCGAACCCCTTCTTCCTGTTGGCCCCGTCGTGGGCCGCCCTGCCCCTCGTGCTGCTCGCCACGGTGGCCACCGTCATCGCCTCGCAGGCAGTCATCTCGGGCGCCTTCTCGGTGTCCCGGCAGGCCGTGCGACTGGGGATGCTGCCCCGGCTCGCCGTGCGGCACACCTCCCGTGAGGAGGGCGGCCAGATCTACGTGCCCGTCATCAATTGGATCCTCTTCGTCGGCGTGCTCGTGCTGACCGCGGCGTTCCGGAGCTCGAGCCGGCTCGCGGCGGCCTACGGGCTCGCGGTCACGGGCACCCTGCTCCTGACGAGCGCACTCTTCCTGCTGCTCGCGAGGTACGTGTGGCAGGTCCAGACGTGGAAACTCGTCGTGTACATCGTGCTCGTCGTCGCCGTCGAGCTGACCTTCCTCGGCGCCAACCTCACGAAGATCGTCAACGGCGGCTGGCTACCGCTCGTCATCGCGGCCCTTGTGGTCGCGATCATGACGACGTTCAGGCGCGGGACCGATGCGCTCCATGCCGAGGAACGAGACCTCGAGGGCCCGCTCCAGCTCTTCCTCAAGGTAGTTCGCGACCACCCCGAGCTCGTCCGGCGCGTTCCCGGGGTGGCCGTCTTCCCGCACCCCAATGCGACGACGACGCCGCTCGCCCTGCGGGCCAACGCCGACTTCAACCACGTCGTCCACGAACAGGTCATCCTCGTACAGATCGTCAACGAGAACGTGCCCCACATCCGCCACGTCGACCGCGTCGAGGTCGACGACCTGGGCGACGCCACCGACGGGTTCGTGCACGTCAAGGTGCACGTGGGCTTCACCGACAGCCAAGACATCCCCAAGGGACTGGCACTGGCCGTCGGAACATCGCGTGCGCTCGACGTCGATCTCGATCAGGCCCACTACTTCCTGTCGGTGCTGACCGTCCAGGCGACGGGCCACCGTGGGCTACGCACGTGGCGCAAGCGCCTCTACGCCTGGATGTACCACAACGCCGCGAACCGGACGGAGGTCTTCCACCTGCCACCCGAGCGCACCATCGTCATGGGCGCCCACATCGAGCTCTAACCGGAAGGTGGTTCGGGACACGGCGTGGTGGATGACCCCGCGTTGTCCCCGCATCCGCGCCGGGGTTCTGGTCCCGCGGCAGGGGCCGTATCGCGCCTTCTGGGGCCGCAGCACCTTTCCACCGTGCCGACACACCAGCCAGCAGGCCGAACACGCGTATCAGTGTGTGCCCCGCTAGCGGCGAACTGACGCAGACGGGTAGTCCTAGCGACCGCCCCCTCGCGAAGGTCGCGGTTTACCCGGTGAGGGGAGACCGCGCCAGCAGCGGCGCCTCTCAGACAGTCTGAGTCGTGGGCTGGGGTTGTACGTCTGTCTTTTCTACGAGCTGTTCGACGACTTCCTCAGCCAGGTTCTCGTGGCGGGCCGCTTGGGCTTCCTCGTGCTGCTTCACCTCGACACGAGCGGCCTGCCACGCGGACCAGTGGCCCGAGACGAGAGCCCACAACGACAGCGCTGACACGTACACCACGGAGTTGACCCAGTGCGTCACCAGCGACACCGGGATCATCACGAGCCAGAAGATGGTGAACCAGCCGTTGACCCGGCGCATGAAGACCGGGTCGCCCTGAACGCTGGCCCAGAGGGACTTGATGACCGTCACCGAATGCCTCCACTTCGCAAAGGGCTGCGCGGCCGCAGCGAGCAGAGATTAGGGCGAGATGCTGAGAGTCCGCTACATGTCCGTCTGGGAAGTCCGTCGCGTCTTGTTCGACCTGCAGAATGAGGTGCGGCCCGGCACGCGGCGATGGGACGCAGCCGCCTCGGCATTCACGGACCTTCTAGACGGGACCCGCTCCCGGGTCGAGCGGGCGATGTCGCGTCCCCCGGTTGAAGCATGGCTTGGCGCTGCGCGTCGTGATGTGTGGGGCCGACCCCGAAAAGGTTGGCGCCCGATGGGAGGGGTGGTCCGGGTGCTGACCAAGCGATGGATGATCGCAGGACTTGTGGCAGTCGCTGTCGTGCTGGTCGTTCTCGTGATCGTCTACGGCGGTGCCGGTGGCGGTGGTGGTGGGGAGAGCGGCTATTAAGCCGCCGCATGAACTCGCTCACGGCGTCAGCCCAGGATCGATACGGTCCTCGGTGCCTATGGAGCCCGACGTGTGGACGATCGCGGCTACTAGACGATTGTCGGTAGGGCCGGTGTCTGGCCAGACTCGGTCCAGGTGATCGGCGGGCAGCTCTCTTTGCGGCTGCCCACCAGCGTCACCGGTGTGGCTCTCTATCGGTCTGCGGCCCGCCGGTCACCGTGACGAGGCGTGGCTCAAGAAGGGACTGCCCTGCTCGTAGTAGCACTGCCCACCTCGTCGTCCACGTCGGCACGAGCACAGGTGGGAGCACGGGCATGGAACGGGTCATCATCGGGGTCGATCCCCACAAGCTGTCGGCGACGATCGAGGTCGTGGACGACCATGAGCGCCGGCTCGGTCACGGCCGGTTCACCACCGACAAGGCCGGCTACACCGCGATGCTGAGGTACGCGAAGGCGTGGCCGGCGCGGACCTGGGCGGTCGAAGGAGCGAACGGGGTCGGTCGCCCGCTGGCGCAGCGGCTGCTCGAGGCTGGCGAAGATGTCGTCGATGTCCCGGCGAAGCTCGCCGCGCGGGTCCGGCTGTTCGATACCGGTCACAACCGCAAGACCGATGCCCATGACGCGCACTCCATCGCGATGGTCGCGGTGCGCACCCAGGGCTTGCGGGTGCTGCGGCCGGACGGTGAGCTCGAGGCGCTGCGGATGCTGGTCGACCGGCGTGAGGCACTCAGCAGGCGGCGGGTGCAGACCGTGGACCGGCTCCAGGCGCTGTTGGCGGAACTGCTTCCGGGACAGGCGAAGAAGGATCTCACCACCGGGCAGGCCAAGCGGATGCTCGCCTCGGTCCGCCCGCGCGACATCGCTGGCAGGACCCGGCGCCGGATCGCGGCCGAGGAGCTCGCCGAGCTGGTCGCGGTCGAGTCCAAGATGGAGAAGGCCAACGCCGAGCTCAAGGCGATCGTCCTGGCCCGCGGGTCGCACCTGATGGACCTGCGTGGTGTCGGCCCGGTCGTCGCGGCGCGGGTGTTGGCGGACGTTGGGGACGTGGCCCGGTTCGCTGACCGGAACAGGTTCGCGTCGTGGACCGGCACGGCGCCGCTTGATGCCTCCTCGGGCGAGCATTCCCGCCACAGGCTCTCCCGGGCGGGGGGGACCGGCGGATTAACCACATGATCCACATCGCTGCGATCTGCCAGATCCGACTGGACACCGATGGGCGGGCCTACTACCGGCGCAAGCGCGCCGAGGGCAAGCGGCCCCTGGAGGCGATCCGGTGCTTGAAGCGCAGGATCTCCGATGCCATCTATCGCCAGCTCGTCACCGACGCCGCAGCCGCCTCGGCCGCCGCGGCGGTCAAGGCAAAAGACACGGGCCCGGGAGGGCACTGCGGGGCGTCTCATGTATCCAGCGCGGCCGGCTCGAACCCGCTCACCAGCGCTTCGGATCAGCCACTTCCCGGACCCGCGCCAACGACGCTACGCCGCACAGCCACCCCGCGGAAGACCCACCTCCACGCGACCGGTTGACAACAGAAGGGAGCCGATATGACTCGGGCTTCCGGCGCACCGCTCACTGTGTCTGTCCGGTGGCCCTTGGGGTTGAGGATCGGGTGACCAGTGCAGCGTCTTTAGCACGGATGGCTGGATGGGGCTGTGAGGGAAGTCGGACATGCCAGGTGTCGTGAGGGCGGGTCCGCAGCCAAGATCGTCATACAGCCCTCGGGAGGGTGTTGCTCGCGGCGGGCCGGCGGAGGCTCAGGCGTCGACGATGACCGGGATGATCAGGGGGCTGCGGCGGGTTTGTCGGTAGGCCCAGTTGGACATTGCCTGGCGGACGAGTTCCTCGATCTGCTCGATGTCCTCGATGTTTTCTTTGGTGGCGGTCGTGAGTGCTTTCTGGATGGCGGGCGTGGCCTTGGCGAAGTCGCCTGGGGCGTGTTCGAATCCGTGGGCGAGGTAGTCGGGCTCCTCGGTGAGTTTGCCGGTGTCGGGATCGACGATGCAGACGACTGTGATGACTCCTTCCTCGGCCAGGGTGCGGCGCACGTGGAGCGACTCCTCGGTTGCTCCACCGACGGTCATGGCGTCGACGTAGACGAGCCCGGCAGGGACGGTGCCGGTGATCCTCGCCTGGCCATCGACGAGGTCGATGACGGCACCGTCGTGGGCGATGAGGGCGCGTTTGGGGTCGACGCCTGTCCGGATGGCGATGTCGGCGTTGGCCCGCAGGTGACGCCACTCACCGTGCACGGGCAGCACGCTGGAGGGTTGGACGATGTTGTAGCAGTAGGCGAGCTCGCCGGCGCTGGCGTGGCCGGAGACGTGCACCTTGGCGTTGCCCTTGTGCACGACGTTCGCGCCCCAGCGGGTCAGTTCGTTGATCACGCGGTAGATGGCGTTCTCGTTGCCGGGGATGAGGGAGCTGGCGAGCAGCACGGTGTCGCCCTCGGTGACGCGGATGGGGTGGTCGCGGTTGGCCATCCGGGACAGGGCGGCGAGCGGCTCACCCTGCGATCCCGTGCAGATCAGCGCGATTTGGTTCGCCGGGCGGCGTTCGAGCTGCTTGAGGTCGATGACCAAGCCCTGCGGGATGTCCAGGTAGCCGAGGTCCGCGGCGATGCCCATGTTGCGCACCATCGACCGGCCGACGAAGGCCACCTTCCGTCCGTGGTCGCGGGCCGCGTCGAGCACCTGCTGGATGCGGTGCACGTGGCTGGCGAAACTCGACACGATGACCCGGCCTGGCGTCGTCCGAAACACGGTCTCGATCGCGGGGGAGAGCTCGCCCTCTGACACCGTGAAGCCGGGGACCTCCGCGTTCGTCGAGTCGACGAGAAAGAGGTCGACGCCTTCTTGGCCGAGGCGAGCGAACGCACGCAGGTCGGTGACCCGACCGTCGAGGGGGAACTGGTCCATCTTGAAGTCGCCCGTGTGCAGGACGAGACCCGCCGCGGTGCGGATCGCAACGGCGAGCCCGTCGGGGATCGAATGGTTGACGGCGATGAACTCGCAGTCGAAGGGACCGAAGGTGCGCCGGTCGTCCTCGCTGACCTTGACGGTGACGGGGGTGATGCCGTGCTCTTTGAGCTTCGCCTCGAGGAAGGCGAGCGTGAGACGCGAGCCCACGACCGGAATGTCCGGTCGCTCGCGCAGCAGGTAGGGCACGCCGCCGATGTGGTCCTCGTGGCCGTGCGTGAGCACGATCGCGTCGACCTTGTCGAGACGGTCCCGGAGCCAGGAGAAGTCCGGCAGGATCACGTCGACACCTGGCTGGTGCTCCTCAGGGAACAGGACGCCGCAGTCGACGATGAGTAGCCGCCCGGCGTGCTCGAAGACCGTCATGTTGCGGCCGATCTCACCCAAGCCCCCCAGGGGAACGATCCGAAGGCCGTCGCGCGGCAGCCCGGGAAGATCCTGGGACCGCCGAGAGGCGCGTCCCCGCCCGCGGGTCTGAGGTCTGCGACCGCCGCCGGCGCTCATAGCCCACGCCTCGAACGGTCGAAAACCGGCGAGTCAGCCGAACTGGACGGGGCCGGGTTCGGGCTTGTCCGGTCGGTTCTGGGACTCCGCTGCGCTGCCATGGTGATCCTTGTCGTGCTGAGCATGGGACTGAGTCTCTCAGCACCTGCCCCACCGTCGCCGCCTGGGCGTACGCGGCGTTGGTCATTTGACGTTCTTTCTCCCGCCGGGTCGTCGGCTGGAGAGTAGCCGCGTCGCCGGGTGGCCGTGCCTGAAACACCTCGGTGCGAACGCCCCCCATGGACGGATCCGGTAACTCGACGCGCCCCGCAAGCGGCGGGATGACGCAGCGGTGAGCCGGTCACGGCTCGATCGACCGGTTCGTGTCACGCGGGTGCGTCGGCGGCTCGCTGCGGTGAGGCGTGGGACTTATGTGGGGTGGCCGGTTGCTCAGGCATGAGCTGCCGGTAGGTGTCGGCGTAGTACGGCGCGATCTGCTCAGGGGTGAAGCGTGCGGCGTAGACGCGCCCCGGTGTGGGGTCGGGTACCCCCCGTCCGTGCAGGAGCTCGTCCATGGCGCAGGCGAGCTCTTCGGGGTCCTCGGGCGGGACGAGCACACCGCGGCCCTGTCCCAACGTGACGGGTAGCCCTTCGACGGCGCTGGCAAGGACGGGCACCCCCAGGCCGAAGGCGAGGACGGCACTCTGGGACCAGGCTTCCTCGCGGGACGGGACGACGTGCAGGTTGGCTCCTGAGATGTAGGAGCCAGGCGAACGCACCCATCCCGGCAGGAGAACCCGGTCGGACAGGCCGAGGGCGTGCGACCGGGCAGTGAGGGACTCGCGCAGCGGGCCGTCTCCGAGGAGGAGCGTCGTCGGCGGATCGGGGAGCAGGGCCAGTGCCTCGAGCAGGACGTCGACACCCTTCTCGGGGTGCAGGCGCCCGGCGAAGGTCACCCTGAGGCTGGGCAGGCCGGGCAGCGGTCGCGCATCGAAGCCGTCGACGATGGAGCGTCCCTCGAGCATCCGGCTTTCCGGGACGCCGAGTGATTCGGCGAAGCCGCGGGCGGCGGGGCCGTGGGCGAAGAAGGCCGCAAGGCGTCCGGCGGCGGCGCGGGCCTGGGCGACATGGTCGCCGTACGGCCAGGTCATGGCGTTGTGCTCGGAGGCCACGAGCGGAACCCCGTCGGGCACGGCGGCGGCTGCCGCCCACCAGGCCCCGAACATGTGGGCGTGGACGAGGTCGGCGTCGGCCAGGCGGGGGCGCAGCCATGCTGCGAAATCGGTCGAGGGCACCCATTGCAGGTGTGCGTCCCGAGCGAAGGTCTCGACGGGCACGTCGAAGGCGGCCGCGAGGGCGATCCCTTCGTCGGTGGCGTCCCCGGCGTACAGGCGGGTGTCGAAACCCTCGGAGCGCAGGGCGGCGGATAGCCGCAGCGCGGAGAGCTGGGCCCCGCCACGCTCCAGCACTCCGATGATTCGCGCGATGGTGAGCGGCCGCCGGCCCGTCGAGGTCGGGTCAGCCATGGCTGGGGCCCGTGGCCTCGGCGGCCTTCCGGGCCACGGCTACGCCTCCACGCTCGGGGCTGCGGTCGAAGGTGAGGCCGGTCTCGTGCTCCCACCGGCGCAGGACCTCCTGCTCCCCGGGACGATCGGTGTCGTCGAGAACGAGGCTGGCGCCCGGGGCAAGGAGGTCTGCGAGAACCGGCAGGGCGGGGTAGCGGGCCAAGCCGTGGCCGGTGGCATGAGCGGGCGGGCCGTCCACCAACAGCAGGTCGATCGAGTCTCCTCGTAGCGCTTCGCGAAGTCCCTGGGCCAGGGCCGCCTCGTCGTACCAAGCGAGGCCGGGGTCGGCGCGGGCGTGCGGCACCAACGGCGCTGGAACGATCGTGACATCGGTCCCCATGCCTTCGCGATCGAGCTGGTCGCGCACCCACCGGGCCCAGACCGGGTCGTGCTCGACGCTCGCCATGAGGAAGCCACCGGGCGGTGGTCGCTGGTGCAGCAGGCGGGCCAGCAGAACGGTGCTGACACCGCTGCCCAGTTCGACGATGCGACGCCGCTCGTTCAGGACGATGTCGTTGCACACGGTCACGAGCCCGGCGGGTCGCATCGCGCCCGAACTCCACGGCAAGTACGGGCCGGACAGTGCAGCAAGCCCGTGCAGGGCGGCCCCGTCAGAGAAGCCACGACCTGCCGGCGTCGAGAAACTGGTCACGGCCACAGGCCGACCGTAGCGCGTGACGGACCCACAAGCGGAGGTGTGTCATCGATCTGCATCGTGTCCGCCGAGTGCTGGTCAAAGAGGTAACCGATGACGTCCAATGGCCGCCCGGGAGGGCGCGCTCGTAACGCGACGGCCCGAGCGAGCGCAGTCAACTGACCCTTGCAACGGTGGCGACTCGGCACGTCCGGAACACGGCAGGCGCCCCCTCACGCGGCGGTAGGAGGTGACCGCTTGGCGGCGAAAGGACGCAGGCCCTTGGCGCAGGCCTGACAGGATCGAGGCATGACCGCGTTGGAGGGACCGGGACATGAGGGCTGTCGTATACGAGCGCTACGGGGGCCCCGACGTGTTGCGTATGGAGGACGTCCCGACTCCGTCCCCCGCTGCCGGGCAGGTCCTGGTGAAGATCGCGGCAACGTCGATCAACCTCAGCGACTGGGAGGGCCTTCGTGGCTCGCCCTTGTACGCGCGCATGGGTGGGCTGCGCGCGCCGCGACGTCCGACGCTTGGCTCGGATATCGCCGGGCTTGTCGAGGCAGTCGGCCAGGGCGTCACTCGATTCCATCCGGGTGACGAGGTCTACGGCGACAACCTGCAGCTCATGGGCGGCTTCGCCGAGTACTCGGTTGCCCGCGAGTCGGCCCTGGCTTTCAAGCCAGCGGAGCTGACCTTCGCCGAGGCGTCGACGATCCCGCAGGCCGGCGCGATCGCGCTTCAGGGCACGGCCCGCGCCTCGACCGGGAGCCGAATGCTCATCAACGGTGCGGGCGGCGGCTCTGGTTCCTTCGCGATCCAGCTAGCCAAGCGCTCAGGTGCTCACGTCACCGGCGTCGACAACGCACACAAGCTGGAGTTCATGCGGACCCTCGGTGCCGATGAGGTGATCGACTACCGCCGCGATGACTTCACCCGGGGCCACGAGCCGTACGACCTCATCCTGGACCTCGTGGCCCACCGGTCGGTCTTCGCTTACCGTCGCGCGCTCGCTCCCGGCGGCTGGTACCGATGCGTCGGCGGGTCCGTCCGATCACTGCTTCGGGTGCTCACGATCGGTGCGACGGTAGGCATGATCACGGGCCGCCACCTCGGGGTGCTAGCCGTGAAGCCGGGTCCGGCCCACTTCCAGCCTTTGACCAATCTGTGCCTCGCCGGTCACGTGGGTATCCACATCGACCGCACCTACCCACTCGATGAGGTACCGGAAGCGCTGGCCCACGTCGGGCAGGGCCGCGCCCTCGGCAAGGTCGTCATCACCCCAACCTGAACACGGCGCGCTCGGGCCGTCTGAACGGGGACGCCTCGCCGCGGACGGCCACATAAAGAGTCACCCTGAAGAGTCATCGCAACCGCGCGGGCGGATGACTTGGAGTTCATCCGCAGATCCGGGTGGCCTTAGCGACGGAAAGACACAAGATGCTGTTGGAGCCCCTGGTACGACGCGTCGCGAGCTGTATATGACAGCACCGGAACGTGAGAGGTGGGCGGGCGACAGTGCCCAACTACGTCAAGGTCACGTTGTGACAGGCGGTCAAATAGGCGCCCCTCCCGCACGCTCTCGAGGTCGGGGGGCCGGTGCCCTAAGTGGGGACGTAGGTCTCCCCGGACTCTGCGGGTCCGGGGAGCCCTACGTCGAAGGGGAAAACTACTCGTTGGCCACCTTGGGCTTCGCCGGCGGGAACTGGGTCACGTAGATCGTGGCGGGCACGTTGTACCCGGCGCTGTCCGTGTTCACCTGCGAGCCGTCTTGGCGATAGAGGGAGTACGTGCTGTTCAGCACGTACATGGCGATGGCCGTCATCGGAGGCACGACGTATGTCGTCTTCTTCGAGGTCTCGCTGCTCCACCCGTTGGAGCTGGAGGTCGTATACGTGAACTTCTGACTCAGCTTGACGCTGCCCTTGACGAGCTTGCTGAACCCGTATTCGAAGCCCAGCTCGATACCCGTCTCGGATGCGAACGAGGTGGCGCTACTGCCGTTCACTCCCACGGTGACCTGCAGTTCCCGGGTGATGGATTCCGATTCGTCGTTGAACCAGAAAGCGTCGTCCAAGGCCCATTTGTCGGTGCGCTCGAGCCGGTAGGTCGGCGACTTGACCATGCTCTGTAGCGCCGGGTAGTCGGGGTCATTGACGGCGAACCACGGCAGGCTGCTGGTGACGGTGGCTGCTCCCGCGCCGAACGGTCCGGGGTTCACGTTGCTCGTCAGCGCCGGGTAGGCGGGCGGCGCCGGTTCAGGCTGCTCGGGAAGGGCCACCGCGAAGGAGTAGAGGGTCGTCGGCTCGGCCCGCACGGTGTTCTCGTCATAGGACCCTGACCCACAGAACGTGCCGGGGGCCAGCGACAGCGTGCCCGGCGCGGCGGCGGGCGGGAGGACCTCCCACGAGCCGAAGTCGCCGTGGGCGCCACTGCCCGCGTCGCACCACACCGATGCGCCTGGGGTGGCCCGGTGGACCAGCGACTGGGAGACGCAACGGACGGCGTCCAGAGACGGCTGGTTGTAGCCGCCGACGACGACCAGTCCCATCGCGATGTAGCCGTCGGGAGCGATCGGTCGCCAGACGGAGCCGTCGTTGTTACCGCCGGAGCCGTGGTCGGCCCAGATCTGGGTGTAGCCGGTGGGGGCGGCCAGCGCCGTGCCGGTCAAGTCCTTGACGACGACGATGGCCCGGTCACCTGACGGGTTGTAGTTGTAGTTGCCGCCGTTGTTGACCCCGAGGCTGCCCAACGACCAGTAGCCAGGCATGCCCGAGACGTTGGGCTGCCAGAACGAGCCGCACGCGGCGGCGCCGGTGCCCTTGTCGTCGTAGACCCAGTCGAAGGTCGTCGTGAAGCCGATCTCGAGAGCACCCCCGACCAGCCATGTGGTTGCTTCAGTGTCCGGTGCGATAGCGGTCATCGTTGCTCTCTTCCCTGGAGACACTCAGCTGCCGTGACTCGGCACCGGGTGTGGCCGAAACGTTACATTTGTCCGATATGTGCCGCAGCGAAATGGGCAAAGTGGCCGATGCCGCCTGGGTCGGTTCCTTTCCCCAAGCTCGGTCCACGGAACGTCCGGTCTTGCGCAGAGTGGAGTGCCGAGGAGCGGTCACGTCGCGCGTTCATACGGAGAAGGTGTCTTGCTCCGCATCACGAAACCTCAAGGTCCTCGGGCCGTCCCCGCGCCCATGAAGGCTTCGAGCGCAGTTTCAGCACTTTCGCGCAACTGCTCCCAAACCTGGACAAGCCCGGACGTCGGGCAGCGCGAGTAGTCCTCAGGGATTACCGACGCTGCAACGTCAAGGTCCCCCTCAATCCGGGCAGAGGCTCTCGACCTCCGGGCGGTCCCTCTCTGTAACCAGCCAAGACCGTGCCGGCCGTGGCGCTCTCATATCTGCCTGACATCTCCCAAGACCGCGTGATCTGGCGCTCCCGCAAGCTGAGTCGGCGGCTTTGGCCGCATGCCCATCGCATCGTTCACGTCGGGTCACGGTCGACTTGGCAGAATATATGTGCGCTCGACCATGGTGAGCGCGCATTGCCGAGCGGTGATCCTTGACGGGCTCACGCAACCGACAAGCGGCGGATAGACGCTCACTGCAGAGCCGCTCGGGACGCGTCTGTCCGGAGCGGGTATGTTCAACGGTCCACTGCGCCGACGAGCCCAACCGGACGAGGTGTGCCGGACATTGTGCTCGAGGAGCACAGGTTGGGGGAGTCCCCTCCGTCACCGCTCCATTCGAGGCTGTGATCGGCAACACTTGAGAACTAGGTGCTAGCACAGCGTGGCAGGGGGTTCGGATGTCCGACGTGAACACGGCGGTTGAGCAGGTGGCCGACTCATTGGGCACGGAGGTGTACGAGATCGTCCCTGAGGGGGACTACTTTCTGGGACCCGAGATTCTGACGGCCGTGGCTGGCATTCTCGTGGGGTCCTTCATCCAGGGTCTCGAGGCGAGCGCTCGGGACGAGCTCGAGAGTTGGGGACGACGGGCTGGCAAGGCGCTGATCGAGCACATCCGGTCCGTCATCAAGAAGCGTGAAGTTGTGGACCCACCAGGCGAACTGCCGCTTGACGCGGACGGAGTCCGGACCGAGCAGATGTTTGTGGTGGTTCTCGGAGAGGCGGGCATGTCCTTGCGGGATGCCGAGCGGGTCGCTGGCACCTTGCGGACCGCATTGGAAGGTGTGGATCGGTGAGATGGGCTTGTCCGACCGGTGTCTGAGAGTTGCTCAGGCCCTGCGACAGGCAACGCCCCCCTGCTCGAGATGACCGTGGACCTGTCGGCGCAGCGTGAGCAATGGATGGCCGCGACTGGGGAGACACTGCTCGATCGCTGGCACGCCGTCGAGCATTTGGACGGTCGAACACGGTTCATGCGAGAGAGTGAGCAGTTCGGCGCGTCATCTTGGGACCGGCCAGTCGAGCCCATCGTGGCGACTTTCCAGATGCGGCCGGAGTCCGCGCCGATATCACGCTGGTTGCACGCGCAATTACCTGCATTGGACGCGGAGGCGCGCCACGCGGAAACAAGCAAGTACTCGCAGGTCGTCACGGTTGCGCAGGACGCTGCCAGGGCCAGCAGGCTTGACTTCAACACCGACACCTTGGTTTCTCTCAGCCAAGCACGAATGCCCGCGGCCTGGGGCATCAGTTGGCCCGCTGGCGGCAGCGCCCCCGTCGAGTTCCTCCGGTTGTGGGCTGAGGACCAACGCACTGGACTCGCCATCGACGGGTCCTTGATGGCCGCTGTGGCCTTCGTCATCGATGCCGTCTCTCACGCGGGAAACGACCGGGCGGCGATCGGTCTCGCTGCACCGCTCCGGGACGGCGCGGCGCCCGAGCTGATCCGTCGGATTGTTCGAAAGGCGCTCGAGCATGATCACCTAGACATGGTGTTTGAACTCTTCGACGCCTACTACGACCACGCGACCAGCAACGTGCCACTCGATGCAGCGAGCGTGGACGAGTTCCACACGCAGATCTACGACCTGATGCCGACGCTCATCATGGCGGTGGAGATCGGTTGGATGTTGACCGAGCCGGAAACGCCCTTGGCCCCAGATGACGTCGAGCTGCTCGGCAAACGAACCCGACGCATGGAGGAAGTCAGGGTTCGCCTGCTGGAGTCGACCGACAACCGCGTCCACAACCTGATCGGCAGCAACGCCGCGCGACAGCGTCACGTCCGGCAGATCCGAGCCTCCGGTGCTGTCAGCCAAGAAGCCGTCGGGCGAGCAGTGGATCGACTGATCGAGCAACGTCTGTTCTACCCCCGAAGCGCCCGAGAAGGATTGATCGCTGAGGCGCAGGGCTGAGAAGACTGCCGACCTTCCCACGTGCCGGCAACGTCAACGTCCACTCGGCGAAACACGTTGACACGCGTCGGTGTGACGCGTGGCCGATGTTGCTCCCAGAGCCTTCGTGATGACGCGGTGCTTGCTCGGCGATCTTCAGCAAGAGGATTTGTGTTCGCCACCTTGGCGCCTTCAGAGCGCAGGGTGTCCTCTGGCTCACGGCCCTACGTCCCATGGCCTCAGCGTCGCCCGCCTGAGCCGTTCACTGCTGCACGAAATTCTGCTGTGGGGCGAAAACCTACTGCGGTCTTATTCAGTACGAGTGTCCCAAGTCTCGGAATGCGCGAGTAGCCGTGCGATTTCAGCTCCTTGAGGGAGAGGAAACTAATGGCTTCGACGATTGCTCCGAGCTGCTCCGCAGTGAGACCGCTTTGCTCAGCAAGATGCTTAATGGTCAAGTCAGCACTCAACTCGCTCTCGCCGCCATCGAGAGAGAGGCGCTCGGCAGTCGACGACTCTTCACTGAACACCCGCTCGGAGGCCCGTCGTGCGGCGCGGGACCTTCGAGGCTTTGCGGCTCGGGCCGGTTCGTCGCTGGCCAAGAATGGCGCCGATTCCCCCTTCGAGAGCCGATTCAGAATTTCCGCCCACATCGAGCGATGCACACGTGCGATTCGCAAAGACTTGAATGCCGAGAAGGCCTCACCTGCAATCTCCGTGATTTGGTCCAGTCCCAACGCCTCGCTGGTTGAATCGACAGCCGACCCTAGAGACCCGAACCCGCCGCCCAGTTTTTCAACGACTTCGGCCCATCCAGGCTCCTCTGCCGGAGCACTGACCTCCTTGAGGTTGACATAGCGGGGAGGTGTGAGAACGACGGTGTGGTGAGACTCGCCATCATCCAAGCGCATGCCGACAGTCCCGGTCCATGCTAGAGGGTGTCCCTTTACCGTCACGCGCGTTCCATCCATCATGAACCGCACCTTCCAGCCACCGAGTAACTTCTCCTGGAAGAAGACAAGCTTCTGCGACACCACGGCCAAACGTCCCGCGACGCCCCAGCCTGTCCACGCCGGCGTAGAAGGTAGCAGCGTGAGGTCCTCGCGCCACTCTTCGTAAAGCTGTTCAAGCGCCTGGAGATCTTCCCTCTTGATGGCTGCGGTCAAAGATCGCAGGGCGGCCCGACGCCCTGACCACAGTGCCGCGTAGGCCTTCTCTTCGGACGCGGCCCGTAGCGACGCCGCGCCGGATGTGGGAGAAATGGCCACCTTCCGCTCCATGGCCGACTCCGTCGCTTTGCTCATTGGCACCACCTCAAACTGCGCAAGTTCGACTGCCGGTCGACGCCGTGGAGTCGACGACACCGAGGTTCACCTCAAACAGTGCAAGCACCAAGCCGCATTGATACAAGGCCCACGCACGCTTGGCAGTTGCGGCGCAAGGGTTCCCCAACACGGAGGCTGTGTCGCTTTGTGCCGCATGACCATCCGAGCTTCGCTGCATCAGCGGCGCGTTAGACCTGCCGTCTGGCGGAAGACGTCGGCGTCCGACCTCCGCTTAAGCGGCAGCGCCTGGCTGCCAGCTCGCACACGTCGAACCGCGGCTAACAGAACTCGCGGCGAAGTGACGCGGCTGCTGGACTACGGCCTTCGCGCCGAGTGGGTGTGGTGCATCCACGCTGGTGCCCTTGACCCCGTCGGTTGCCACGAGTGATCTTGGCCACGTACGTGCGCGACAGGCAGGCCTTGTCATTAGGGTCCAGCACATAGACCGGATTTCCCGTCGCGTTGGCGCTCATGCCGATTCGGTAGAACTCGCGCGACGGCGCATCGGCATAGGTGATCGTTAGGTTCTGTAGCCAATTTGGGGTTGGCCACAACACGGATCCGGCAAGTTGGTGGAACGCTCCAAATGCGCCATACTCAGCGCCTGGCGCGGTTGTGACTCGTCAGCGCCGACCACAGCATCGTCTGAATCGCTCGCTCCGGGTGCGGCGAGCAGCGCCTGCACAAACTCAGCAAATCCGGCGCATGCCTGAATTGGCGCGCGTACCGTCAAGAGGCATGGCCGCACAAATGGTGGGTGTTGCCGAGGACACCAGCAATATCACCCTGCAGACATATCGCTACCTGCGGATGATCCTTGTCCTGCCGCCCGTCTTCCTCATGCTGGCAACCGTCGGGGAACGGCTCACCCGCGGCGTGTGGCGTGACTCGATCAGCGACTCGTACGCGGGCCCGGTGCGCGACGTGTTCGTCGGCGCCCTCATGGCCACCGGGGTGTGCCTGATCGCGTACAAGAGCAGCTCCAAGCTCGAGGACTATGCGCTCAACTTCGCCGGCTTCAATGCGTTCTTCGTCGCCCTGGTGCCGAACAACTTCACGCCGATGCTCGTGGCCGCGCCGGCGCGACCCTCATGACCTGGGTGTGCTAACCCAAGCCCAGATCTTGGACAACCTGCGGGTCGTCCTTTGGGCCTTCCTCATCAGCGCGGCCCTATTCACCTTTTTCGACTGGCGCCTCATGCACTGGCGGTCCTTCCGCTGGGGACAGGACGAGGCCAAGTTCGCCAGCGTCCTGGTCGGGATTTCCTGGGTCGCTGAAGTTGTCTTCCTGCTGGTCATCGTCGGTGGCTTCCTCCTCTTCGGCCGCAGGACACTCGTTGGAGATGTGAGCATCTTTGGCGTCCTGCACTTCACTGCGGCGGGGTTGCTCATTGCGAACCTGTCCTTCGCGGCCGCAAGCCACGCGTTTCCGCTTAGCCTGCGCAGCGAAGCGGACCGGTCCGCAGCGCCGCCAACCTCGAACGGCGCGCTACTCACAGACCGGCTGATCACTGGCCTCATGTGGGCGGGCCTGCTCATCGGTGGCTTCTGCATCTGGCGGCAGGTGCCGTACTCGGTCATCCTTACCGAGTACTTCGAGATCGTGATGTTCCTGGCGTACTGGCTCGTCGCCACCCGACGCGACTGGTCCAACCCCATTTAGGGCTACAGATGCCCTGAATCGTTCTGGGGAACCACGAAATTCAGTGAAGGGGCTCGAGCGCGCATCTCGGAGCTCTCCAGGACCTACTTCGCAAGAGCTATCGCGAGGCTGGCCTCGCGGCCCGTCGGACCTTAGGAAATGGTGGTCTTCCCGCTGAAGTCGGGCCCTGATATTGCGAATAGATTCGTCCCCTGTCGATGCGTCTAGGTCACGATGCTCTTAACTGCGCTGAGGAAATCGGGCAGCGCGAGCAGCACGGCGGCTGACAGTGCGACCTGAACGATTCGCCGGCCCCGTTCCCGGACGAGCGCGCCGAATCGGGGATTCCGCTCACACGTCAGGTAGATCAGACTGCCGGCCAATACGATGACCAGGGCCTGCCAAGACCCCAGCAGTGCTCCGATGGCGAGCAGCCCGCCCGGGACAAGCCAGCCGACCGCCCACCACCGCGGCGCCGGAAGGGCCGCCGCGATCCGTCCCGCGACAGGTGCTGTGAGCGCGCCGGTGGTGAGCGCCAGTGAGGTAAATGTGACCACGGACAGCCAGCCGGGTCCGACGATCTCAAAGTCTTGGTTGGCGGCGCGCAGCGGATCAATTCGACTGGCGAAGAGCACCAGAAGCACGGCGCCGAAGATGACGCCTCCGAGCATCCCTCGAGGCAGGACGAAGGCCGCGAAGACGTAGACCAGCCCAACAGCGACCCCCGAGAGCAATCCAAATCCGACGACGAGGAAGAGGGTGCCACCGACCGTGATCTCCCCGACGGTTGCTCCGAAAGTGGTATCCGCACCTTGCGCCTGGGGTGGAGAGGCCGCGGCAATGAGCCGCATCGCGAGCCGGGCTGCCGGCCCTAACACGAGAACTCCGATGACCATGCCGGCTAGCAAGCCGACGCTGAGCAGCCAGCAGAGGTCTGCACCCGGGGCTGCCGTTGTGCCGTCGTCGCGAGGGCTGCGTTCTGGCATCGCCAAGCCATAGTGGCGCCACCGCACGCCGAGCGCCCCTGCCAGGCAGAGGGCCGCACCGCAGGCGAGCATCAAGAGCATCTCGTCACTGTGGACCTGAACGTCGCCTCCCGTCTGTGCGCGCGACGACACAGGCGAACGTGCGACGACGCCCCCTTCGCCCGCCGTCCACTCGAAGCTCGTCCCGCCGGCATAGATTCATTTGCCCTCGGTGACCTAACAGACCGTCGCGCACGGGCGTTGTGGGCACAGGTGTCTCCCTCCCGACACGCGGTCGGATGCCTGCGAGGAAGACCGGCCACCGGTGAGCTCGTGAGTCCCACCGACCTAACTGTCGAGGGGCAGTACACGGCAAAGCCCGGCGACAGGCGGTGGCGTTCCAAGTGCGGCCGCGCACGCGCGAAGTGTTGTTGCGGGCACAGACGCGGCGCCGACGCTCGGTAAATCTTCGTATGACCGCTGGGAGGGCCAGCGGCTCACGGTAGGAGACCACGATGTACTCCACGACCACATCGCGCCGCCGCGGATATTTTGCCGTAGGGGCAGCCGCAGCAGCACTGGCGCTCACACCCAGCGCAGCACATGCAAACTCCGCTCCCATCGTCTGGACCTTCGACAAGTGTGCAGTCGGGCCCGGCGTCTGGGAGGGCACGGTGTCCCGACAGGGAGCCACGGCCAGCCTTCGTACGCGCCTCACGAGCGTTCGCGCGGGCGGGACGGTCCTACATGTCACGTTCGACTGGGAGGTCGGTGAGACGTTTATCGCCCCGCTCACTGGCACGCTCAACCAGTCCACGGGTGCGGTGGTTATGAACGGCGTAGTCGCGGAAGGCGCCCACGCGGGCAGCCAGGTCCATGAGCAGGGTCAGCTCTACGACCCGGACCGATCCTGCTTCACCGGCACCATCCAAGTGATGCCAGCCACGAGCTGACCAACAGGTCACGAATGCGTCCGACTCGAGTTGCCCTCGCCATCCTGATCGGGACTCTTCCGCGTGCGTCGGTAGCTGGGCTGGATTGCCTGGTGCGCCCTGACGCTGCGGCATTACAGTTGTCTCCAGAGGTCAGTCGTTAGGGATCTCACTGCTCGCGCCTTGGGGATCCAGCACGCGGGGGTCCATCCATTAGGAACTGCCTTTCCGGGTTTTGAACACCCGGCCCGTTTGGCGACCTCTCGACTGGCCGCGGGCCGATATCGCGGCCCGGGCCAGTTCTTGACAAGCCCGTGGTCTCATCCTGACCCCGGCTCGTGCATCTGATAAAAGATCTCGACACGCCCGGGCGAGGGATCGCTCGAGTGCTCCGCGAGAAGCTGCTGCACCGTGGACGCTCGGCCGATCGCATAGCTGTTATCCCAATCCTGACTCGGTAGGCACCGCCTCCCTGCCGCATAGACATCTACGATCGAGAGTTCTTGGCTGGGAGAGCGCCGATAGCCACTGCGCTCGCGCAGGGCCTCCGCGGCACCGAGCAGCCGTGCCGCATCCTGGTGGTGACCGAGCGCCGAAAGGATCGCGCCGTAGTCCTCGGCCAAATGGATGAGTCTGTAGGTGTTCGGATCCCGGAGGATGGCCGGGATCAGAAGGCCCATTTCATGCCGGGCATCCTCGGCTCTCCCCATCTCCCTGAAAAGGCATGCTCGGTTGTACTGGTAAGCACCCGCCGCGGTGGAGTGCCCAGCGGCCTCTGCGAGCCCGATTGCCTCGTCGTACAGCTCCAGAGATCTCGAAAAGTGGTGCTCGACGGCCTCAAGCGTGGCGAAGTGGTCCAGGATGCGGTGGTAGGGCCCCTCGGTCCTTGAAGCATGCCCGACCTCCAAGGCTTCCTGAAGCAGAAGCCTGGCTTCACCAGCGTCGCCGCACTCCCAGGTTGCCAACGCAAGCGCGCGCAGTGCTTGGGCGAGCCACCACCCAGATTGGTGGAGATCCCGGTACATCTGGACGGCGCGTCGTGCGTGACGCTTCGCCTCGTCCGGCTCGCCAAGCGCGATCAGACTGTCCGCCAGGACCGCCAGACATTGTGCGAGCGCCACATTCTCAGTCGAACCCGCCCGCGCGACGACCGGTTCCAGCCACCGACGGGCTTCGCTGAAATGGAAAGCGCCTGTCCAGTAGCCGCAAAGTCCCGCACACAGCCTAAGTGCCAAGGAGTGTCTGTCTTCGGTTCCACTCATGCTCTCCGGTGATGACAGGCACCAGCTCAACGCTGCTCGGATGTTGTTCTGTTCGGCGTCGAGTTCCTCGCGCGCCTGCCAGAATCGGTCTCCCTGAAGTCGGGGGCCGACGCGGTTCACCACGCTCAGGTAATGCCGTGCGTGCCGACCGCGGACAGTGTCCAGGTCGGCCGCTGCAACGAGCCGGTCGACGGCGAACGCCCGCACGGTCTCGAGTAGGAGGACGCGCGGCTCGCCGTCGTGGTTCTCTCTGATCGTTACCAAGCTGGCGTCGACGAGGCTGCTCACCACGTCTAGTGGCTCCGTTCCGGTCAGGTCGGATCCGTCGTCGAGGACCGCAGCGACAGCGCGCAGGTCACAGCCGCCATCGAAGACCCCGAGTCGCGTGAATGCCGCTTGGAGCTCGGTTGGAAGCAGGTTGTAGGACCAGCCTATTGTCGCTCGGACTGTGCGCTGCCGGCTGGCAACGCCGCCCACTGACGAGGACATGTCCAGCCCGGTATTGACACGCGCGAGCAGAGCACGTGGTGAGAGAATTTTGGCTCGGGCGCCGACGATCTCGATAGCTAGGGGCAGGCCGTCCAGTCTCCGACACAGGTCTGCTACATCGGCGGCATTCTCTGCGTTGAGGTGGAAGCTGGGCCGTACCCTCCTCGCCTGTTGCACGAACAGCTGCACGGCGGGAGAGGCCTGCGTCGCAGCAAGAGTGTCGTCGGCCGGAACATCAAGGGGCGACACCGGGTAATCCTGTTCCTCAGCAAGGTGCAGGGGCCTGCGTGAGGTTGCGACCAGCGCCACATCTCGCGTGCCGTGGAGGATCTGCGTGATCACACCGTCCGCCTCGGGCAGCTGCTCGAGGTTGTCGAGCAGCAGGAGCACTTCCAGGGTGCTCAGACGTGCGAGGACGTCGGCGGCTCCGCGTTGCGTGCCCAACGTCTCGGCGAGTGCGTCCCACATCTGGTCCGGACCGTGGGACTCTGCAAACGGCACGAAGTGCACGCCGTCCGAGAAGTCGTTTACGCACTCGCGAGCGAGTTCGAGGGCGAGTCGCGTCTTGCCGGATCCACCCGCGCCGGTGAGGGTCAGCAGGCGCGCCTGGCGTGCTCTCAACCGGACGCCCAAGTCCGCGATTTCCGTCGCGCGCCCGATGAGTGGTGTCGGCGGCACGGGTATCCGAGATATGGCGCCGATGGACTTCAACGGCGGGAACTTCGCAGGCAGGTCGTCGGCCTGTACCTGGTACAGGTGGTCAGGATCGGGCATGTCCTTCAATTGGTGCAGCCCAAGGTCGCGCAGCGTCACGCCGGGAGGCAGATTGCCGTTGCCTAGTTGGGTGGCGGTGGCAGCCGAAACTACGACCTGACCACCGTGCGCCGACCCCGCGATTCGGGCACACCGATGCACGTCAATTCCCACATAGCCCCCGTCGTAGGCCGTTGGTGCCCCGGTATGCAGACCCATCCGCACACGAACCTGCTCCCTCAGGGGCCAGCGAGAAGCCGCCAGCTCACGCTGCCCTTGAACAGCGGCGGACACCGCCGCCTCGGCTGTCTCGAATGCGACGAAGAAGCTGTCTCCCTCGGTGCCCAGTTCCGTGCCCCCATTTGTCGTCCATGCCGACCGGAGCACACGCCGGTGCGTGCCCAGCGTGGCGGCGTAGCCAGAACCCAGACGACGCACCAGCTGGGTTGATCCCTCGATGTCGGAGAACAAGAGCGTCATGGTCTTCGACGGCAGCGTGCCCATGACTCATTGAACGCCTTCAATCGCAGGCAGCGACACCACGACATCCACACGACCTGACCGGATGAGCCGTCAGCTTCCCGAGGCCCTCACTCGCGGCCACTCGGCGAGCGTCCTCCCGGCGCGCTCCGTGCCAAGAGACCTGCCCGCTCCGGGCGGCACATGCGTCCAAGTCGACGGGTGTACGGAAGACAACGGCGTTCTCGTCGAGGCCTACGCCCGCCAAAGAAAGCTGAAGGGCGCGCAGATAAAGAAGATCAACCAACACGTTCTCAAACGAGCCTTGCCTCAGGCAAGAGCGGGCTCGCCGATTCGCGCGCCATCATCGCGCTTTCAAGTGAGGAGGCCCGCGCCTCCATCACCTTTTGGATTCGCGGCGCAGCTGAACAGTTCGGTGTGGGCTCTTTGTGGTGGACATGCCCGACGCGCTCCGTGATGAGATCCGCCCGCTCAGGCCAATCAGGTCATAGTCAACATCGAAGTGCCTGTCGACGAGCTGGCCGACGACGTCACCACCGAATCGAGTTGAGCGAGGCCGGATAGGACCACGGGCCAAACCCGTTCTCGCAGGTGAACCGCCCCGGTGAGTCGGGAGACTCAGTGGTTTGAGAGCTCCAGATCCTGCTGGGCCTCGTTTTGAGCGTAGTAGGCCGCTTCGAGGTCGACCGG
>NZ_LMIW01000001.1:833390-1354739 GCF_001429185.1 Terrabacter sp. Root85 | reverse complement strand
TGTCCGGCTGCGTCCTACTCTCCCACACCGTCACCAGTGCAGTACCATCGGCGCTGAAGGGCTTAGCTTCCGGGTTCGGAATGGAGCCGGGCGTTTCCCCTTCGCTATGACAGCCGAAACTCTATGGAGATATCAATCAGTGGGTGGYGTTCCCGTTTGTATCTCGGGAACCGCACAGTGGACGCGTAGCATCTTTGTAAGTCAAGTTATCGGCTTATTAGTACCGGTCAGCTCCACACATTGCTGTGCTTCCACATCCGGCCTATCAACCCAGTAGTCTAGCTGGGAGCCTCTCGCCCTCGCGGGCCTGGAAACCTCATCTTGAAACGTGCTTCCCGCTTAGATGCTTTCAGCGGTTATCACTTCCGAACGTAGCTAATCAGCGGTGCTCTTGGCAGAACAACTGACACACCAGAGGTTCGTCCATCCCGGTCCTCTCGTACTAGGGACAGCCTTTCTCAAGTTTCCTACGCGCACAGCGGATAGGGACCGAACTGTCTCACGACGTTCTAAACCCAGCTCGCGTACCGCTTTAATGGGCGAACAGCCCAACCCTTGGGACCTACTCCAGCCCCAGGATGCGACGAGCCGACATCGAGGTGCCAAACCATGCCGTCGATATGGACTCTTGGGCAAGATCAGCCTGTTATCCCCGGGGTACCTTTTATCCGTTGAGCGACGGCGCTTCCACAAGCCACCGCCGGATCACTAGTCCCGACTTTCGTCCCTGCTCGACATGTCTGTCTCACAGTCAAGCTCCCTTGTGCACTTACACTCGAAACCTGATTACCAACCAGGCTGAGGGAACCTTTGGGCGCCTCCGTTACCTTTTAGGAGGCAACCGCCCCAGTTAAACTACCCACCAGGCACTGTCCCTGATCCGGATCACGGACCGAGGTTAGATATCCAGAACGACCAGAGTGGTATTTCAACGTTGACTCCACCATCACTGACGTGACGGCTTCACAGTCTCCCACCTATCCTACACAAGCCGTACCGAACACCAATACCAAGCTGTAGTAAAGGTCCCGGGGTCTTTCCGTCCTGCTGCGCGTAACGAGCATCTTTACTCGTAGTGCAATTTCGCCGAGTTCGTGGTTGAGACAGTGGAGAAGTCGTTACGCCATTCGTGCAGGTCGGAACTTACCCGACAAGGAATTTCGCTACCTTAGGATGGTTATAGTTACCACCGCCGTTTACTGGCGCTTAAGTTCTCAGCTTCGCCGTGAGGCTAACCGGTCCCCTTAACGTTCCAGCACCGGGCAGGCGTCAGTCCGTATACATCGTCTTGCGACTTGGCACGGACCTGTGTTTTTAGTAAACAGTCGCTTCTCCCTGGTCTCTGCGGCCGATCACGCTCAGCCAGCTAGTGGCGTCACGATCAGGGCCCCCCTTCTCCCGAAGTTACGGGGGTATTTTGCCGAATTCCTTAACCACGATTCACTCGATCGCCTTGGTATTCTCTACCTAACCACCTGAGTCGGTTTGGGGTACGGGCGGCTCGAACCTCGCTAGAAGTTTTTCTCGGCAGCATAGGATCACCCTCTTCCCGCATTCGCGGTCACTATCAGGTCTCAGGCTTCATGCGACCCGGATTTGCCTGGATCGCGCCCTACACCCTTGGACGTGGACAACCATCGCCACGCGGAGGCTACCTTCCTGCGTCACTCCATCGCTTGACTACTACCAGATCGGGTCGTGCGCTCCACACACCCGATGGACCCGAAGGTCCGGTGGGCGTGCTTCAGGCACTTAGCATCACAAGGTTCGTCATGGGCGGTCCTTCGCCGGTTCCGGAATATCAACCGGATGTCCATCGACTACGCCTGTCGGCCTCGCCTTAGGTCCCGACTTACCCAGGGCAGATTAGCTTGACCCTGGAACCCTTGGTTATTCGGCGGACGGGTTTCTCGCCCGTCATTCGCTACTCATGCCTGCATTCTCACTCGTGTGGCCTCCACGGCTGGTTCACACCGCCGCTTCCCTGGCCACACGACGCTCCCCTACCCATCAACACGCCTGGACACCGAACCCGCAGGTGTCGGTGCCGAGCAGTATGTCAATGCCACAGCTTCGGTGGTGTGCTTGAGCCCCGCTACATTGTCGGCGCGGAATCACTTGACCAGTGAGCTATTACGCACTCTTTAAAGGGTGGCTGCTTCTAAGCCAACCTCCTGGTTGTCACAGCAACTCCACATCCTTTCCCACTTAGCACACGCTTAGGGACCTTAGCTGGTGATCTGGGCTGTTTCCCTCTCGACTACGGAGCTTATCCCCCGCAGTCTCACTGCCACGCTCTCACTTACCGGCATTCGGAGTTTGGCTAACGTCAGTAACCTGGTGAGGCCCATTAGCTATCCAGTAGCTCTACCTCCGGCAAGAAACACGTGACGCTGCACCTAAATGCATTTCGGGGAGAACCAGCTATCACGGAGTTTGATTGGCCTTTCACCCCTACCCACAGCTCATCCCCTCAGTTTTCAACCTAAGTGGGTTCGGTCCTCCACGCAGTCTTACCTGCGCTTCAACCTGGCCATGGGTAGATCACTCCGCTTCGGGTCTAGACCCAGCGACTCAAACGCCCTATTCGGACTCGCTTTCGCTACGGCTTCCCCACACGGGTTAACCTCGCCACTGAGCACTAACTCGCAGGCTCATTCTTCAAAAGGCACGCTGTCACCCCACACGCCCAACGGCGGGAGGCTCCAACGGATTGTAGGCACACGGTTTCAGGATCTATTTCACTCCCCTCCCGGGGTACTTTTCACCTTTCCCTCACGGTACTTGTCCGCTATCGGTCACCAGGGAATATTTAGGCTTAGCAGGTGGTCCTGCCAGATTCACACGGGATTTCTCGGGCCCCGTGCTACTTGGGAAATCCACCGGGAGTCCACACCATTTCGTCTACGGGGGTCGCACCCTCTATGCCGAGCCATTCAATGCTCTTCGACTATGACGCAGATTTCTTACTCCCTACCAGCATGTCAGCACTGGTTGGTGGGTCCCACGACCCCGGACGTGCAACGCCTGACAGCTATCACACACGCCCGGTTTAGCCTCATCCGCTTTCGCTCGCCACTACTCACGGAATCACATGTTGTTTTCTCTTCCTGTGGGTACTGAGATGTTTCACTTCCCCACGTTCCCTCCACACACCCTATATATTCAGGTGCGGGTGACTGGACTTGCCTCCAGCCGGGTTTCCCCATTCGGAAATCCTCGGATCACAGTCTGGTTATCGACTACCCGAGGCTTATCGCAGATTCCTACGTCCTTCTTCGGTTCCTGGTGCCAAGGCATCCACCGTGTGCCCTTAAAAACTTGACACTACAAAGATGCTCGCGTCCACTGTGAAGTTCTCAAAATACAACCGGCACCCCACACCCACCACAAGCACAGCTCGCGATCTCGATGAGGCCCACAACCAGAAAAACCAGCCCACACACACCCCCTCGCCGTAACGAGGGCAGGCGTGTGTCGTCCGATCCTTCAGGACCCAACAACGTGTCAGACACCGCACCCGCCATCCCCCACGTTCCACTGCCGCACCCCCCGGAGGGGGACGCAACTCCCCGCGAGGGGAGCTGCCGGCTTGTACTTGTGAGAGACACCAGGACGGTGTCAAGTAATCGATGTTCCACCCTTGAGCACCCCCCACCGAGCGTACGTCGGTGGCGAGGCCACTGCGCCACAGACCATGACGGCCTGGGCGAGTTGCTCCTTAGAAAGGAGGTGATCCAGCCGCACCTTCCGGTACGGCTACCTTGTTACGACTTAGTCCCAATCGCCAGTCCCACCTTCGACGGCTCCCTCTGTAAACAGTTGGGCCACCGGCTTCGGGTGTTACCGACTTTCGTGACTTGACGGGCGGTGTGTACAAGGCCCGGGAACGTATTCACCGCAGCGTTGCTGATCTGCGATTACTAGCGACTCCGACTTCATGGGGTCGAGTTGCAGACCCCAATCCGAACTGAGACCGGTTTTTTGGGATTCGCTCCACCTCGCGGTTTCGCAGCCCTTTGTACCGGCCATTGTAGCATGCGTGAAGCCCAAGACATAAGGGGCATGATGATTTGACGTCATCCCCACCTTCCTCCGAGTTGACCCCGGCAGTCTCCTATGAGTCCCCACCATGACGTGCTGGCAACATAGAACGAGGGTTGCGCTCGTTGCGGGACTTAACCCAACATCTCACGACACGAGCTGACGACAACCATGCACCACCTGTACACCAGTCCGAAGACGCACCCATCTCTGAGTGATTCCGGTGTATGTCAAGCCTTGGTAAGGTTCTTCGCGTTGCATCGAATTAATCCGCATGCTCCGCCGCTTGTGCGGGCCCCCGTCAATTCCTTTGAGTTTTAGCCTTGCGGCCGTACTCCCCAGGCGGGGAACTTAATGCGTTAGCTGCGGCACGGATCTCGTGGAATGAGACCCACACCTAGTTCCCAACGTTTACGGCATGGACTACCAGGGTATCTAATCCTGTTCGCTCCCCATGCTTTCGCTTCTCAGTGTCAGTAATGGCCCAGAGACCTGCCTTCGCCATCGGTGTTCCTCCTGATATCTGCGCATTCCACCGCTACACCAGGAATTCCAGTCTCCCCTACCACACTCTAGTCTGCCCGTACCCACTGCAAGTCCGAGGTTGAGCCTCGGATTTTCACAGCAGACGCGACAAACCACCTACAAGCTCTTTACGCCCAATAATTCCGGACAACGCTCGCACCCTACGTATTACCGCGGCTGCTGGCACGTAGTTAGCCGGTGCTTCTTCTGCAGGTACCGTCACTTTCGCTTCTTCCCTGCTGAAAGAGGTTTACAACCCGAAGGCCGTCATCCCTCACGCGGCGTCGCTGCATCAGGCTTGCGCCCATTGTGCAATATTCCCCACTGCTGCCTCCCGTAGGAGTCTGGGCCGTGTCTCAGTCCCAGTGTGGCCGGTCGCCCTCTCAGGCCGGCTACCCGTCGTCGCCTTGGTGAGCCACTACCTCACCAACAAGCTGATAGGCCGCGAGTCCATCCCAGACCGAAAAACTTTCCACACCATACCCATGCAGGTTGGTGTCATATCCGGTATTAGCTCCGGTTTCCCGGGGTTATCCCAGAGTCTGGGGCAGGTTACTCACGTGTTACTCACCCGTTCGCCACTGATCARACAAGAGCAAGCTCCCGTCATCACCGTTCGACTTGCATGTGTTAAGCACGCCGCCAGCGTTCGTCCTGAGCCAGGATCAAACTCTCCGTTGATGTTCAAACACCCACCCCCAACCCCGAAAGGCCAGAACAGTGAGCAAACTTTGAACCCATGAAGGGCTCGAAAACCTGACTGAAGTCGAACAACCAGCTCAAAAAGCTAGAAGTTCAATTCAACCAAAGGATAATTCGCCCAAAACCNTGAGCAAACTTTGAACCCATGAAGGGCTCGAAAACCTGACTGAAGTCGAACAACCAGCTCAAAAAGCTAGAAGTTCAATTCAACCAAAGGATAATTCGCCCAAAACCCACCCAGACCACCAGACGGTGGACCGAACCAGGCCTCGGGACGAGGTAATTGGCATCGATTTTTGACACGCTGTTGAGTTCTCAAGAATCGGACACACACCATCAACCACCTCAACGAGGAGGCCTCCGGGGCAACCCTTNCCAGGCCTCGGGACGAGGTAATTGGCATCGATTTTTGACACGCTGTTGAGTTCTCAAGAATCGGACACACACCATCAACCACCTCAACGAGGAGGCCTCCGGGGCAACCCTTAAAACTTACCCGCCTCGATGCGCTGGTCCAAATCGGCGCCGGCTCCGAGGAGCAGACCCAACCGGCCACGCCAGACACGCGGGCTCCCACGTCGATCAGACCGAACCAGCGGTCCTTCTCTCTGTGGTGCCAACCCCGGGACCGGCCTACTTCGCGAGCGAAGTTTCGCTCAGCGGTGGCGTCCGGTGCTCCCTGTCGGGCTGACGAAGAGAACGTTACAGGGCATCCCCCGGGATCTCATAATCGGGCCTCCGGACCCCCTCCCGAGGCCCTGCACGGAGCCGTCCGGAGGCCCGTCCGGACACGCGTGACGAGCCCACGGAGAGGCCACCGAGAGCCCACCGAGACAGCGGAGAGCACCCCCGGAGGAGAGCCGCCGTGAGTCGGCTGGTCAGCCGAGCCGGGCGAGGTCCACGGTCCAGACCGGGTTGCCCGGCAGGACCTTGACCCGCTCGCCGCTCGCGAAGCGCGTCGACGGCTGGAGGAGGGGGACGAACGGGCTGCGCTGGTTCATCGCGAGCTGCCAGGCGGCATACGCCCCCGCCCGGTTGTCACCCACCGACGAACGCGCCGCCTCGGTGAGGTCGTCGACGAGCGTGTCGGTGCCACGTGCCCACCCGGCGCGCGACCCGACGAGCTCGCCCGGCGCGAAGGCGAGGTAGTTCTCGGGATCCGGGTAGTCGGGGTTCCAGCTCCACAGGCTGAACGCGGTGCGCCCGTTGCGGTAGGCGGCGACCGCCTGGGCCGCGGGCGCCGGGTTGAGCTGCACCTTGATGCCGACCTGCGCGAGCTGCGCACGCACGGCCACCGCCAGGGCGCTCGTCGGGATGCCCTGGATGGGCAGGTCGGCGGCATACGACAGGGGGATCGGCTGGCCCTTGTAGCCGGAGCGGCGCAGCGCCGCCCTGGCCGCGGCGAGATCGCGCTGGGGCACGACGGGCAGCGTCACCACGGGCGTGGGTATGCCGTCCGCCCCGGTCGTGAGGATGCCGTCGGGCGTCGCCGTGGTGCCCGACGAGGACGGGGCCGGCGTGACCGAGGTCGTCGACGTCGTGGGCGTCGGGGTCCCGGTGCCGTCGGTGCCGTCAGTGGGGGCGGGCGAGGGCGCGAGGTCCTCGAGGGCACCGACGATGCCGGCGGGGATGAGACCCGCCGCGGGCATGGACCCGGGCGCGGCAGCCCTGCCGAGCGCCTCACGGTCGAGGCCGCGGCGAACCGCCTCGGTGAAGTCGGGGTCGGCGGTCCACGGGTTGAGGGCCTTGTCGCGCCCGAGGGCGAGGTAGACGAGCGAGCTCGACCGCATCGTCGTCACCGTGACGGCCGACCGTTGCGGCCGGCCGGTGGCTGCATCGGCCTGGCTCGGTGAGAGGTCGAGCACGAGGTCGGCGCTGCCGGACCCGATGGCGGCCAGCTGCCGCCGCGCGTCGAGGTTGCGCACGACGATCTCGGGGAAGGCAGGGGTCGGCCCCGACCACATCGGGTTGGCCGCGAGCCGCACCTCGGAGGTGCCGCTGACGCTCTTGATGACGTAGGGGCCCGAGCCCGCCGAGTGCTGCGAGAGGTAGGAGCTCGCCTCGTCACCGGGGCCGATGGTGCCACCGTGCGCCTTGACCGCCGTCGCGTTGAGGATGCCGAAGGCCGGGTTGGCGAGGATCGCGGGCAGGGCGAAGTTCGAGCCGGGAGAGCTGAGCGTGAAGGTGCGGTCGTCGACCTTGACCGCCGAGACGGTGCCGAGGATCGAGCCGGCCGGACCGGACAGCCCTCGCGCGCGCTGGAGGGTGAAGAGGACGTCGTCGGTCGTCACCGGTGTGCCGTCGGAGAAGACGAGGCCCTTGCGCAGCCGCAGCGTCAGCCACCTGCCCTCGGGGGACAGGGTGTACTCGGCCATCCCGGGCACGACCTTGGTCGGGTCGTCGGGGTCGAGCGTCGTCAGGGTCTCGTAGAGCGCGTGCGTCAGCATCGCCCCGCTGCGGTCGAACTGCCGCGTCGGGTCGAGCGTCGTGTGGTCGAAGACGGCCCCGACGACGAGCGGCGCGACCGCGGTCGTCGGCGCCGCGGTGGGGGTCGTGCTCGCCGTCGTGCCTCGCGTGGGGGCGGGCGTCGCGGTGCTCGTCGTGCATGCGGTACCCGAGGCCAGCGCGAGCACGCCGAGGGCCGCCACCGCCGTGGGGCGGACGAGACGTCGACGCATGGACTTCCTTCGGGGCGCCCGGACCGGAGACCGGACCCGGGACTTCGGCGGGCACGGAGAGCACGGTGGCAGGTGGCACCGACGGCGACCCGGAGCACCCCTGTCCGTGGTCGGAAGTCTAGCCGCCGGAGGCCGCCGCGGCGCCCGCCTGCTCGGCCGCCGGCGCGAGCACGAGATAGGCCTGCGCGACGAGCACGACCCCGATGGCCACCCACTTGCCCGTGGGCAGCTCCACCCCGTAGCGCCAGCGGTCGATGAGGACGAGCCCGACCTGGAGCATGACGACCCAGCCCATCGTCACGAGAGCCAGCTCGGCGTACCTCAGCGACGACGCATACACCCAGAAGAGGACGAGGAAGGCGCCTGCGCCGAGCACGAGCGCCCGCACGCTGCCGTTCTCGGCCCACTCCTTGGCCAGGACCGCCCCGAGCAGGTCGAGCCCCGCGAGGCAGACCATGGCGACCGTGGCGACGACCGGCACGGGCCAGGCATCTGGTGCCTTGATCAGCGGGAAGACGTCGGTGACGCTCATGGGTCGTCCTTCGGGGAACGGGCCCGCTCGAGCCACGGACCCCTACGCCTCAGAGGGCGCCGGTCCCGCCGCTGATACCCCTCAGGCCTGGCCGCCCTCGAACCAGGCGACGAGGGCGGGGTCGAGCGCCGGCACGTCGACCGCGCCACCGCCGGTGCGCAGCGACGTCGTCGCCGAGGCCCCGGCCGCCACGGCCTCACGCGCCGCGACGGGCGAGGTCATCGTCGGGCCGCCGTCGCGGGCGAAGCGGACGAACTCGGCGATGAGCAGCGGGTCGGCGCCGCCGTGACCCGTCGTGTCGGCCGCCGGGATCTCGATGACCTCGTCGGCGTCGTCGCGGTAGGTGTCGGTGCGGCGGGTCCACACCTTGACGAGCGCGCCGGGGCCGTCACCGAAGTTCTCGAGCCGGCCCGTCGTGCCGATCACGGTGTAGTTGCGCCAGTAGTCCGGCGTGAAGTGGCACTGCTGGTAGCTGGCGAGCACCCCGCCCTCGAGGACGAGGTTCGCCATCGAGATGTCCTCGATGTCGACGACCGGGTTGAGCTCTCGCTGCTCGGTGGGCGGCCAGTTGTCGAGGGAGTACCAGTCGGCCATCCGCCGGTCGGAGTTGTCGCGGTGGTCGGTGACGTCGCCGTAGACCGCGAGGGCGCCGACCGCGCTGACCCGCCGCGTGTAGGCGCCAGCGAGCCAGTGGATGACGTCGATGTCGTGGGCGCCCTTCTGCAGCAGCAGACCCGTCGTGTTGCGCCGGTCGGCGTGCCAGTCCTTGAAGTAGTAGTCGCCACCCGCCGAGACGAAGTGCCGGCACCAGACCGCCTTGACCTCGCCGATCGTTCCCGCCTCGATGACGTCGCGCATCGCCCGGACGACCGGCATGTGCCGCATGTTGTGCCCGACGTAGAGCCGCGTGCCCGTGCGGTGCGCGGCCTCGAGCACCCGGTCGGCGTCGGCGACGCTCGTCGCGAGCGGCTTCTCGACGAACGTCGGTATGCCGGCCTCCAGGGTGCGCACGGCGTGCTCGGCGTGCGCGTGGTCGGGCGTCAGGACGAGCACCGCGTCGATGTCGGCGCGCACGTCGGGAGCGAGCAGCTCGTCGAGACCGTCGACGAGGCGTACGCCGTCGATGCGCTCCGCGGCGTCCGCGCGGCCCCGTTCGGCCGGGTCGCAGACGACCGTGACGCGGCTGCCCTCACCGGGACGGTGGGCGTACCTCGCCAGGCTGGCGCGCAGGCCGAAGCCGATGATCGCGATGCGGAGGTCGGTCTGGTCGGGCTGGTCGGGCCGGTCGGGCTGCTGGGGCTGCTCGGTCATGGGTGGGGCACCTTCCGGGTGGTGGTGGTTCGAGGGTCTCAGCCCTTGGAGCCGCTGAACGCGATCCCCTGGATGAACTGCTTCTGGAGCACGACGAAGAGGAGGAGCACCGGCAGCGTGGCGAGCACGGAACCTGCCATGAGCGTCGTCGTGTCGACGGAGAACTGGCCGATGAGCGAGGCGAGCCCGACCGACAGCGGCATCTTCGTCGGGTCGTTGTTGACCACGAGGGGCCACATGAGGTCGTTCCACGACCAGAGCACGTCGAGCACGGCGAGCGCGATGAGGCCCGGCTTGGCGAGCGGCAGCATGATCCGGGTGAAGATCTGCCAGTGGTTCGCGCCGTCGAGCTTGGCGGCCTCCTCGAGCTCGCGCGGCAGGCTGAGGAAGAACTGGCGCAGCAGGAACGTGCCGAAGGCGCTGAAGAGGCCGGGGACGATGAGCGCCTGGAGCGAGTTGAGCCAGCCGAGGCCCGACACGATCTCGTACTGCGGCAGCAGGAAGAGCTGGCTCGGGACCATGAGGACCGAGAGGAAGAGGCCGAAGAGCAGGCCCCGGCCGCGGAACTCGAAGCGCGCGAAGGCATAACCGGCCATCGAGCACAGCACGAGCTGGCCGAGCACCCGCCCGAGCGTCTGGATCGTGCTGTTCCAGAACATCTGGCCGAAGGGGAGCGTGTCGAAGACGTCGCCGTAGTTGCTCCACCGGGGCGAGCGGGGGAAGACCGTCGGCGGCACGGTCAGCGTCTCGCCGAGGGTCTTGAGGGAGGTCATGACCTCCCAGAAGAACGGGCCGACCATGACGACCGAGCCGAGGATGAGGACGGCGTGCACGCCGAGGTGGTTGCGGCGCAGACGCTTTCGGCCCCGCGCGCGAGGGAGCCGGGTCGCGAGCTCAGACATAGTGCACCCACTTCTTCTGGAGCCGGAACTGCAGGGCGGTCACCGCGACGATGACGACGAGGATGACGAGGGCGATCGCGGCGGCATACCCCTGCTGGTTCTCGACGAAGCCCCGCTGGTAGAACTGCGCGACGATCGTCTCGGTCTGCGGGTAGGCCGGGTTCGTCGGCCCGGTCATGACGAAGATGAGGTCGAACGTCTGCAGCGCGCCGATGACGGCGAGCACCGAGATGAAGAAGACGCTCGGGCTGATCTGCGGGAGCGTGATCGACCAGAACTGCCGGATGCGGCCCGCGCCGTCGAGCGCGGCCGCCTCGTAGAGGTCCTTCGGCACGCCCTGGATCGCAGCGAGGAAGATGACGATCTGCGTGCCCAGGCTGAGCCAGATGCCCACTGCGGCAATGGCATACAGCGCCGTCGCGGGATTGGAGAGCCAGTTCGTGCCCTCGATCCCGACGAGCCCGAGCAGCGCGTTGATGACGCCGACGTCGCCGTTGTAGAGCGTGCGCCAGATGAGGCCGACCGCTGCCGGCATCGTCACCACGGGCAGGAAGTAGAGGGCGCGGTAGATCCGCACCCCCCGCAGGCCCTCGGTGCTGAGCAACGCCGCGATGACGAGCGCCACCGGGATGCCGAGCAGCGCGACGACGGTGAACTTCAGCGTGTTGAGCATCGTCCCCCACAGCCGCGCGTCGCCGAACAGCTCGCGGTAGTTGGCGAGCCCGACGAACTCCGACCCACCGAACGGCCCCGTCTCCGTGAAGGAGATGAGCAGTGTGCGCACGACCGGCCACAGGTAGAAGACGACGAGGCCGAGCAGGGTCGGGAGGATGAAGACCGCCGCCCAGAAGAGGTCGTTGCGCCGCATCCGCGACATGCCGCGACCGGGTCGACCGAGTCGACCGGGCCGACCGAGTCGACCGGGCCGGCGGCCGGGGGCCGGGGTGTCGCCCCGGCTCCCCGACCCCGACGGGGCGCCGCCGGGCGCGGTCGCGCCGACGGATCCCGACGCCTGCTCCCTATCGGTGAGCACGCCCGCCACGGTCACTTCTCCTTGGCGAGCGCCGCGTTCATCTGCGTGGCGAGGTCCTTGAGGCCCGTCGCCGCGTCGACCTCGCCGTTCCACACCTTCGTGAGGAGGTCGGTCTGGAGGGTCGTCCACGCCTTGGTGTTCTTCGACGCCGGGTAGGGCACGGCGGTCGCGACCTCGTCGACGTAGGCCTTGAGGTTGAACTGCGGCATCGCCTTGACCCACGCCTCCTGGGTGCCCTCGTAGGCGGGGATGACCGCGCCGGCGTCCGCCTGGATCTGCGCGGCGCGCTCACCGCCGAGGAAGCCGACGAACTTCTGCGCGGCGTCCTGGTGCTTCGTCTTGGCGTAGATGACGTTGCCGAGGCCGTGGATGACCGAGACCTGGCCCTTGGGCCCGGCGGGGACCGGCGCGACATTCACGGCGTCCTTGAGCTCGGGGACGCCGTTGTACTCGACCGCGGCCCACGAGCCGTTCCAGTACATCGCGACCTTGCCGGCCTTGAACATGTCGCCGGGGCTCGTGTCGGTCATCTGCTGGACCGTCGGCGACGCCCCGTCCTTGACGAGCGAGGTCCAGAACTCGATGCCCTGGAGCGCCTCGGGGGAGTCGAAGCCGCTCTTGGTGCCGGCGGCGTCGATGACCTGGCCACCGGCCGAGGGGATCGTGTCGTAGAAGCCGGCCTGGTCCTCGACGGGAGCCGCGGCGCCGTAGACGCCCTTGGTCTTGTCGGTGAGTGCCCGGGCTGCGGACTGGAAGTCCGCCCAGGTCCAGTCGTCCTTGGGGTAGGCGAGCTTCTTCGCGTCGAAGAGCCCCTTGTTGTACCAGACGCCGATCGTGTCGAAGTCCTTCGGGATGCCGTACCTCTTGCCGTCGTAGGTGTAGAGGTCGACGAGGGCCTCGGGGTACTTCGCGAGGTCGAGCTTGGCGCGGCTGATCGTCTGGTCCAGGGGCAGCAGCTGCTGGTTCGCGGCGTACAGCTTGACGTTGGGGCCGTTCATCCAGAAGACGTCGGGGGCACCGCCGCCGGCGGCGGCCGTCTGCAGGGTCGTGAAGTACTGCTTGAACGGCGTCACCTGGATCTTGACCGTGACGTTCGGGTTCGCGGCGTGGAACTCGTCGGCGATCTTCTGCATGGCCGGCATCTGGTTCTTGTCCCAGATGCCATAGGAGATCGTGACCGGCCCCGACTCGGGCTGGGCGTCGGCCGTGGCGCCGCCGGTGGACTGGCCGCACGCGGCGAGGCCGAGCACGAGCAGCGGGGTGAGCACGGCCGTGGCGGCCAGCGTGGACGTTCTGCGCATTCGCGACTCCTTGGGTGGGGGGTCCGCGGCTGGCGGGAGGCCGCTGCGGTCCGGTGCACGTCATCGGGCAACCCAAGCCTGATCGCTCGTTTGTGCTTGGGCGGGACTACAATCGATCACATTCGATCACCTGTCAATCCGTAGGACAGGTCGGATCCAGACCCGGGACAGGCCTGCAGAGCAGACCGCCGCGGGTCCCTGTGTGCTGCCCGGGGGCATCACTGACGGCGTGGGGCGTCGCGCCCGGAGGTCCGCGATGCGGACTCCCCGAGGGGTGGCCTCAGCCCGCCAGGACCTCGCGGAGGCGCTGCGAGACCGGCCACGCGACGTCGCTCCGGTTGGCCAGGACCGACCACGTCAGGTCCCGCGACGGCTCGTGCCGGGTCACCGCCGAGACGCCGGCGTCGTAGCCGTTGAGCACCACCCCGTCACCCGTCCCGTCGAGCCAGACACCGAGGCCGTAGCGCCGGCCGTCGTCCATGACGTCGGTGCGCGGGCGCAGCATCTCGGCGACCCAGGGCGGGTCGACGATGCGACCGCCGAGGAACGCGTCCCACAGCGCGTGGAGGTCGTCGGCCGTCGTGTACATCCCACCGTCACCGCTGCCACGGACGGGAAGGTGCAGCACGTTGGTGCGCAGCCCGACGGCGTCGAGGTAGCCGAGCGCGGCGCGCCCCGGCAGCTCGTCGGAGCGGAGGTATGCCGTGTCGACCGTCCCGGCGCGGGCGCAGACTCGCTCCTCGACCGCCTCGTGGAAGCTCGTGCCGGTCAGCCGTTCCACGACGAGGGCGAGCACGACGAAGCCGCTGTTGCAGTACGAGAAGCGTTCTCCCGCAGCGAACTTCGCCGGTCGTCCGCGGAGGGCCGGCAGGTAGCCCTCGGTCGTGGCGAGACGGTGCACCGGCAGGGTCATGACGTAGTCGGAGGCGTCGAGGTCGGCGTCCTCGTCGAGGTAGTCTCCGATGCCCGAACGGTGGGAGAGCAGGTGCTCGATCGTGACGTCCTCCCCGATGTCGGGCAGGTCGTCGCCGACGACCGCGCGCACAGGGGTCTCGAGGGCGACGCGACCCTCGGCCACGAGGCTCACCACGGTGAGCGCGGTCAGGCCCTTGCAGACGCTGGCGGTCCCGAACTGCGTGTCGAGCGTGTTGGGCAGGTCGTGGGCACGGTCGGCGAGACCGTGTGCCGAGGCGTGCACGACCTCGCCGCCGAGGTCGACGCGGACGACGCCCGAGAAGCCGTGCTCGCGCACGACATCGGCGACCGCGGCGTCGAGGTCCACGGCGCGCGCCCGGTCAGGCCCCGACGTAGGCGGCGAGGTGCTCGCCGGTCAGCGTCGGGCGGTCGGCGACGAGGTCGGCCGGTGTCCCCTCGAAGACGACGTTGCCGCCGTCGTGACCGGCCCCCGGTCCGAGGTCGATGATCCAGTCGGCGTGCGCCATGACGGCCTGGTGGTGCTCGATGACGAGCACCGACTTGCCCGACTCGACGAGCCGGTCGAGCAGGCCGAGCAGGTTCTCGACGTCGGCGAGGTGCAGGCCGGTCGTCGGCTCGTCGAGGACGTAGACGTCGCCCTTCTCGGCCATCTGGGTGGCCAGCTTGAGGCGCTGGCGCTCCCCGCCGGACAGCGTCGTGAGCGGCTGGCCGAGCGTGAGGTAGCCGAGGCCGACGTCGGCGAGCCGCTCGAGGATCGTGTGGGCGGCAGGGGTGCGCGCCTCGCCTGCGTCGAAGAAGTCGAGCGCCTCGGCCACCGGCAGTGCGAGGACGTCGGCGATGTTGCGCCCGCCGAGCTCGTACTCGAGCACCGCGGCCTGGAAGCGCCGGCCCTCGCACTCCTCACACGTCGACTCGACCGTCGCCATGACGCCGAGCTCGGTGTAGATGACGCCGGCGCCGTTGCAGGCCGGACAGGCCCCCTCGGAGTTGGAGCTGAAGAGCGCGGGCTTGACGCCGTTGGCCTTGGCGAAGGCCTTGCGGATCGGCTCGAGCAGTCCGGTGTAGGTCGCGGGGTTGCTCCGGCGCGAGCCGCGGATGGCACCCTGGTCGACGACGACGACACCGTCGCGCTTGGCGACGGACCCGTGGATGAGCGAGCTCTTTCCCGACCCGGCGACCCCGGTGACGACGCAGAGCACCCCGAGCGGGATGTCGACGTCGACGTCGCGCAGGTTGTGGGTCGACGCGCCGCGGACCTGCAGCGCCCCGGTCGCCTCGCGCAGCGAGGCCTTGAGGTTGACCCGGTCGTCGAGGTGGTGGCCCGTCGTCGTGTCGCTCTTGCGCAGTCCCTCGACGGTGCCCTCGAAGACGACCTCACCGCCCGCGGTGCCCGCGCCCGGGCCGAGGTCGACGACGTGGTCGGCGATGGCGATCGTCTCGGGCTTGTGCTCGACGACGAGGACGGTGTTGCCCTTGTCGCGCAGCTGGAGCAGCAGTTGGTTCATCCGCGCGATGTCGTGGGGGTGGAGCCCGATCGTCGGTTCGTCGAAGACGTAGGTGACGTCGGTGAGCGACGAGCCGAGGTGACGGATCATCTTGGTGCGCTGGGCCTCACCACCCGACAGCGTGCCCGCGGGCCGGTCGAGCGAGAGGTAGCCGAGTCCGATCTCGGCGAAGGAGTCGAGCAGGTGCTGCAGCCCCCGCAGGAGCGGTGCGACCGACGGGTCGTCGACGTCGCGGAGCCACTCGGCGAGGTCGCTGATCTGCATGGTGCACAGCTCGGCGATGTTCTTGCCCTTGATCTTCGAGCTCAGCGCCTCCTGCGACAGTCGCGTGCCCTTGCACTCGGGGCAGGTCGTGAACGTGACCGCCCGCTCGACGAAGCGGCGCACGTGCGGCTGCATCGCGTCGAGGTCCTTGGACAGCATCGACTTCTGCACCTTCGACAGGACGCCCTCGTAGGTGAGGTTGACGCCCTCGACCTTGATCTTCTCGGGCTGTCCGTAGAGCAGCTTCTGGAGCTGGCGCTCGGTGAACCTGCCGACCGGCTTGTCCATGGGCAGTCCGGCGCCGCTGAAGATCCGGCCGTACCACCCGTCCATGCTGTAGCCGGGGACGAGCAGCGCGCCGTCGGCGAGCGACTTGCTCTCGTCGTAGATCGCGGTGAGGTCGAAGTCGTTGACCGACCCCATCCCCTCGCAGCGCGCGCACATGCCGCCCTGGTAGACCGCCTCGCGGACGATCGAGGTCTCCTGGCGGTTGCCCTTGTCGGTCTTCATGACGCCGCTCGCGACCCGCGTCGGCACGTTGAAGGCGAAGGCGGTCGGCGGCCCGATGTGGGGGGTCCCGATGCGGGAGAAGAGGATCCGCAGCATCGCGTTGGCGTCGGTCGCGGTGCCGACCGTCGAGCGCGGGTTGGCACCCATCCGCTCCTGGTCGACGATGATGGCCGTCGTCAGGCCGTCGAGGTAGTCGACGTCGGGGCGCGCGAGCGACGGCATGAAGCCCTGGACGAAGGCGCTGTAGGTTTCGTTGATCATCCGCTGCGACTCGGCGGCGATGGTCGCGAAGACGAGCGAGCTCTTGCCCGAGCCGGAGACGCCGGTGAACGCCGTGAGCCGGCGCTTCGGCAGGTCGAGGCTGACGTCCTTGAGGTTGTTCTCGCGCGCGCCCTGGACGCGGATCATGTCGTGGACGTCGGCCGGGTGGGACCCGGCGGAGGGGCGCGACGCGGTCTTCGCAGCGGTGCTCTTCGACTCCATGCGACGTACGCTACGGCCCCGCGCCCACCCCGGGCCTCCCGATTCCCGACGACCTCACGCGTGACCGAGCGGCCCTCGACCGGGAGAGAGGGCGTATGCCGTCAGGGGAGGAGGTCGTCGAGGTAGAGCGGGAGCATCGCCCACCACGTCGGCCAGTCGTGGTCGTAGGCCGTGCCCCAGTCGTCGACGCGGTTGGGGATGCCCTTGCTGCCGAGGAGGTGCGCGACGGCACGGGACTCGCCGACGTCCTCCCAGCGGCCGCTGCCCGAGGCGAGCACGATCATCCGCGTGCGTAGAACGTCGAGCGCCGGACCCTCGAGACCGGGCAGGAAGCGCAGCGGCGAGCTGAAGTAGAGGTCGTCGTTGACGTGCCCGCCGAGGAACTGCTCGATGGCGTAGGTGCCGCTCATGCACACGGCCGACTGCACGAGCTCGGGGTAGCGGCACGTGATGGCGAGGGCGTTGAAGGCGCCGATCGAGGCGCCCGCGACGGTGACCGGGATCGGCTGGCCGCCGAGGTCGGAGTGGATCGCCGGGATGACCTCGCGGGCGATCGCCTCGTGGAAGCCGTTGAAGAGGGCGAGCTGGTGGTCGGGCGTGCCGCGCCCCTCGGCCAGGGCCCGCCCCGCGACGCTGTCGACGGAGTAGACCTTGGCTCGGCCGGCCGCGATGAGCGGCTCGAGGTGCGCGATCATCTTGTGCCGCTCGACCTCCTCCGCGTCACCCCCCGCGGTCGGGAAGAGCAGCACGGGCGCGCCGTAGGAGCCCCACCTCGCGACGCTGATGTCCTGGCCCAGACGGTCGGAGTACCACCGGTCGGTGACCTTCATGGGTGACCTGCCTTCTCACTTGCGCTCGTCACTCGTAGACGAACTTCTGGGGTCCGGGGAAGAGCCACGCGAGTCCGTCACCGAGACGGTCGCGCCAGTTCTCCCAGTTGTGGCCGTCGCGCGACTCCGTGTAGCGCACCGTCATGCCGGCATGGCGGAAGACCGGGACCATCGACCGGTTCGGGGTGATGAGCGGCTCGTAGACGCCGCACGACATGAAGAGGCGGTCGACGACCGCCGACGGCTTCTCGCGGAAGCGGTTGACGAACTTCACGACCGGGTCGAAGGCCGGGCCGCCGCCGTGGTCGAAGCCGATGTCGGTGAAGACGAGCGAGGCGGACTGGAGCATGAGCGAGCCGAAGAAGCCGGGGTAGCGCACCGCCGTCGACAGCGACGCGATGCCGCCGAAGGAGCTGCCCATGAGGCAGCGCGCCTCCGGTGTGTCGATGAGGGGGAGTCGCTCGGTGAGCAGCGGCACGAGCTCGCGCGCGATGAACCGGGCGTGCGGCGCGTGGTTGGGGTACTCCTTGAGCCGGTCCCGAGGCGGCACGAAGACCGCGACGAGCGGGTCGACGTCGAGCCGGTGGATGAGGTTGTCGAGGACGGTCTTCATCGCGGCGAACTGGAGGTAGTCGGTGCCGTCGTGGACGACGAGGAGCGGATAGCGCTGCGCCCGGTTGAAGCGCGCCGGCAGGTAGATCTGCACCGGCTGGTCGCGCCGCAGGGCCTTGCTGTGGACCTGCTCCTCGACGAGGGTGCCGGGGCGGGCCTCGGGGTCGTGGGCGACCCAGTCGGGCACGCGGTAGCCGATGGCCGCGCACACCGACGACGACCCCATCGGGCTGTGCGCCAGGCGCGGGTTGAGCGGGTCGTTGAAGCGCTCGTAGTGGTCGCCCTTGCGGATCTCGATCTGGTACTCGACCCGCGACCCCTCGGGCAGCACGGTCGTGACGGCCCAGAGGTCGGACTCGCCGATCCGCTTGAGCGGCAGGGGATCCGGCAGACCGACGACGCGGTGGCGCACCCACACCTCGTCGACGTTGCCTCGGTAGAGGAAGGTCGCGCGCTCGCCCTCGATGATCGGGCACCCGTAGCGCTCGACGAAGCGGTCGATCGTCGGGCCGTCGAGCGGCAGTCGCTCGCGGAGGCGGTTGACGGCGAGGCGTTCCATGGCGCTCACGCGACCCCCACCACCGAGACGTGACCGGTGCGGTCGATGACGCGCGCACCGACCGGCAGCTCGGTCGCGCCGTCGGGGAAGCGCACGACGGCCCCGTCGTCGAGCAGGAGCAGCCGGTGCTCGGCGAAGCGCCGGGCCAGCACCGACATGCGCTCGTGGCCGTCGAGGAGCAGCCGCCTCTTGGCGTGCGGCAGCGCGACGATCCCGGGCAGCCGACCCAGCCCCCGGTCGTGGAGCTCGGCCGCGGCGACGCCGTGGGGCGTGAAGTCGTGGAAGAGCACGACCTCGTCGGTCAGGGCCATCGCACCGGCCGACCACGCGACCACGGACTGCTCCGGCCGGAGGGTGACGTCGAAGACGCGCAACGTGCGCAGCAGGGTGCGCACGTTGCCACCCGCGATGACGACCGCTTCGCACTCGTCGAGGAGCGCACCGATCTCGCCCCGGTGCCAGCCGATGGTGCCGCTCTCGTCGAGCGGCGCGGTGGCGCGGACCGAGCCGTAGAGCTCCTCGAGCTCGGCGGCATACCACCGGTCGACCTCGCGCACGGCCTCCATCGCGGACTCCTCGGCGATGGGGCCGACGGCGTGGATCGAGGTCCGGTGCGCGACGGCGTGCACGGCGTCGATCGCCGCCTGGAGCCGTATGCCGTAGAAGGCGCGCAGCTCGTCCATCCGGTCGCGGAACGCGACCGCCGCCGCCGCGAAGTGCTGGTCCTTGGCCAGCACGTCCATCATCCGGTGGTGCAGGCGCAGGTTGACGCCGCGCCCGTCGAGGTGGCCGGCGAGCTCGGCGTCGTCGGACTCGCGCTCCTCCCAGCCGGAGTTGACCATGGCGATGCGGCCGGTCACGCCGAGGGAGCGCACGGTGGCGCCCACGGTCGTCGTGAACCGCTGGGGGCCGAGCAGGATCGTCGTCGACATCAGGACAGGGCTCAACCGCGCTCAGCCCGCGTGCACGTGGATCGTGCGGCCGACGTCGTCGAGCATGGCGCGCGCCGTGTCGAAGTCGGGGTGGCGCAGTCGCACCCACGCGTTGGCCATGTAGCCGGCCTCGACGCCCTGGGTGCCGTGCCCGACCGGCGGGAAGTGGCCGTCGATGACCCACTCGCCGTAGCGCGACTGGATCTCGTCGATGCCGGTGTAGCCGGTGATCGACCCGTCGTGGTCGGGGCGGAGCGCGACGATGCCGGCGGCATACGTGCGCTGCATCTGGCGCTCGGGCGCGCGGTGGGTGATGACGTGCGCCCACTCGCGGTAGACGTCGACCTCGTTGGCCGCGGAGTAGACGTCCCAGGCGCCGACACCCGGGGGGCGGGCGCCGATCTCGCTGAACTTCAGGCCCTTGGGGCCGTAGAACCACTCCATGTGCGTGGCCGACGTCTCGATGCCGAGCGCCTCGATGACGCGGCGCCCGAGCTCACGCACCTCGGTGTAGAAGGCGTTGCCCGGCTCGTCGATGCGGTTCGTCGTGATGAACTGCGGGGAGATCCAGCGCTGGCGCATCGCCTCGAGGACGTTGGGGTAGTAGTGCGTCGCCCAGTCGTGCACGACGCGGCCGTCGAGGCTGATCGTGTCGTAGAAGCCCTCGTGACCTTCGACGAACTCCTCGATGGCGATCGAGCTCGCACCCTCGCGGGCGTAGCCCTGGAGCGCCTGCTCGAGCTCGTGGTCGGAGTCGACGCGCACCGTGCCCTGGGCGCCGGCGCCCGCGCGCGGCTTGAGGATGAGCGGGTAGCCCTCGCGCTCGGCGAACGCGCGCGCCTCGGCGGCCGAGTCGACGGCCGCGCTCGCCGCGGTGGGCACGCCCGCCTGGCGCAGCGCCTCCTTCATCGACGGCTTGTCGCGGCACAGCCAGGTCGTGCGGACGCTCGTGCCGGGGATGCCGCACGCCTCGCGGACCTGCGCCGCCGGCATCGTGTGCGCCTCGACGGTCGCCTCGAGCGCGTCGATCCAGACCTTGTCCTGGAAGTAGCGGACCGCCTCGACCATCTGCTCGACGTTCGTCACCGAGCCGACGCGGTAGTAGCCGCGGAGCGCGCCCAGCACCTCGTCGCCGAGGTGCGCCTCGTCGGACTCACCGATGCCGTAGACGTTCGCGCCCACCGAGGCGAGCGCGTGCACGAAGCGACGCTGGTTCGCCGGGAACGACGGCTCCACGAAGATGATGTTCACGGCGTCGACGCTATCGGTCCACCGGGGGGCCCGCCACGGACGGCCACTCGCCCCGTGTGCCGCCGCGCGGGTCGCGGGGCAAAAGCGAGCACCGGGGGCTGATCGGGACGAGACTGGTGGTGCCGCACCTCGGGCAGCACCTCACCCCTTACGGAGGAAGCCATGTCGAGCACCGTCCCGAACGCAGCGTCACCCGACCCGACCGACCCCGCACCCGACGCACCGAGGACGCGCCGCGAGGCCGCCGCGACGTGGGCGTCCCCGGCCACCTCGTCCGGATGGTCGGGCGCCCTCATCGCCATGGGCATCCTGTCCGTCATCCTCGGCATCATGGTGCTCGTCTGGCCCAAGGCGACCCTGCTCATCGTGGCCATCATGTTCGGGCTGCAGCTCATCGTCGCCGGGGCCGTCCGCCTGTCGGTGACGCGCGACCTGCCGAGCGACCCTGGCTGGCTCAAGCCCGTCTCCATCGGGCTCGGCGTGCTCTCGATCATCGCCGGCATCATCTGCCTCTTCCGACCCGGCACCTCGCTCGCCGTCATCGCCATCTTCATCGCGATCGGCTGGATCGCCGAGGGCATCGCCGCGCTCGTCCAGGGCTTCGGCTCCGACCGGACGACCGGCACCCGCGTCTTCCTCATCGTCAGCGGCGTCGTCTCGATCCTCGGCGGCCTCGTCGTCGCGATCTTCCCGGGCTCGTCGCTCGTCGTGCTCACCCGCATCGCCGGCATCGCGCTCATCGTCATCGGCATCGTCGAGCTCGTCGCGGCCTTCATGGCGCGCCGGGCCGCCGGCAGCAGCAGCACCTCGGCGCCGGCCACCGCCTGACCCGCTCGCGCCACCGGACGGCACACGACAGCGTGGAGGTTCGCACCCCGTCCGAGGGGTGCGAACCTCCACGACGTCGGTCGGCTCAGGACGGCTGCGGCAGGTCCTCGAACTCGTAGACCCGGCGGACCTCGACCGACACCTCGTCGAAGAGCGAGGCGAACCTCCCGGCCAGCTCGAGCGCCTGCTCCTTGCTCTCGACGTTGACGAGGGCGAAGCCGCCGATGACCTCGCGCGCCTCGCTGAACGGGCCGTCGGTCACCGTGACGCCGGCGCCCTCGGTCTTGCGGAGGATCGCGCCGTCCTTGCTCTGCGTCACGCCCTCGGCGGCGAGCAGGATGCCCGACTCGGCGTACTCCGACATGAGCGCGCCCATCGCGTCCTGGAACTCTTGGCTCGGGTTCCAGGCCTCGGGGCGGGACTCGTCGATCTTGTGGATCATGAGGTAGCGCATCGGTCTCTCCTTGCGTGTCGTGCCGGGTCCGTCCCAGCCTCCACCACGACGTCGAACGGGGGCGACCCGACTCGACACTTCGATCCTCGAAAGGCCGGTCAGAGCCAGCCACGCTCCTGGGCCACGCGGGCGGCCTCGGCGCGCGTCGACGTGCCGGTCTTGCCGATGGCCGCGCTGAGGTGGTTGCGGACCGTGCCCGGCGACAGGTGGACGACCCCGGCGATGGCGGCGACGGTGCCACCGCGCAGCGCGACCCCGAGCACCTCGCGCTCGCGCTCGGTCAGGGGGTTGGCTCCGTCGACGAGCGACTCGGTGGCGAGGGACGGGTCGACGACGCGGAGCCCGGCGTGCACGCGCCGCACCGCCTCGGCGAGCTGGCGGGCCGGAGTGTCCTTGACGACGAAACCGGACGCGCCGGCCTCGAGCGCCCGACGCAGGTAGCCCGGGCGGCCGAAGGTCGTGACGACGAGCGTGCGTACGCCGGGGAGCGCGTCGCGCACGGCGGCCGCGGCGGCGATGCCGTCGACGCCCGGCATCTCGATGTCGAGGAGGCAGACGTCGGCGGCCGAGGCACGTGCGGCGTCGACGACCTCGTCACCGCGCCCCACCTCGGCCACGACCTCGAGGTCGGGCTCGAGCGCGAGCAGCGCCGCGAGCGCCCCACGCACCAGGGCCTGGTCGTCGGCGAGCAGCACCTTGATCGTCGTGCTCACAGCGCCACCTCCAGCACGGTCCCGTGGCCCTCGGGGCCCGTCTCGATCGAGAGCCGACCTCCCGCGGCCTCGACCCTCTCACGCAGCCCGCGTATGCCGTTCCCCTCCGGCCGCTCGCCGAGGCCGCGACCGTCGTCGCGGACAGTCAGACGGTTCGACTCGAGCTCGACCCAGCAGGCGTCGGCGTCGCTGTGGCGCACGACGTTGGTCGTCGCCTCGCGCAGCACCCAGGCGAGGACCGTGCGGTGGCGGGGGTCGACCGCGCTCGGGTCGTCGGGCACGTGGCCCTCGATGCCGGCGCCGGCGAGCGCCGTGCGAGCCGAGGCCAGCTCGTCACCGAGGCGGGCCACCCGCAGGCCCCCGACGGTCGCCCGGATCTCGGCGAGCGCCTGACGGCTCAGCGCCTGGATCTCGGCGAGCTCGCCCTTGGCCCGCTCGGGGTCGAGGTCGACGAGACGCTCGGCCAGCTCGGCCTTGACCGTGACGACGGTGAGCGAGTGGCCGAGCACGTCGTGGACGTCGCGGGCCACGCGCTCGCGCTCCTCGACGATGGCGAGGTCGCGCGAGATCCGCTCGTAGTCCTCACCCCGGTCGGTCATGAGCCGGACCGCCCCGGTCATCGCACCGACGGCGAAGACGATGATGGCCACGACCCAGGTGCCCTCGTCGGGGTCGACGAAGACCGCGACCGCCGTCGCGATCGCCACGCACGCGATGCCCAGGGCGATCGACCACGCGAGTGGCAGCGCGAACATCCCGAACGACACGACGAAGGGCAGGAAGCCGAGGCTGCCGGCGCCGATGAGTGGAACCAGCCCGATCGCGCAGCCGGCCAGCACGAGCAGGTAGCCGACACCCCGACGCTGCGTCGGCGCGCACCTCCGGTGCAGGCGCTGGAGGTGCTGCGCGCCGAGGCCGTAGACGACGGCGAAGGTCAGCACGAGCGCCAGCCCGAGCACGACCTGCCAGACGGGCAGACCGCTCGAGACGATCGCGATGACGGGGAAGACGAGGAAGACGAGCCACACCGACTGGACGACCCAGCCGAAGCGCTCCCACGGGTTGCGCCCCGGCGCCGGGTCGGCGGCCGGGGCACCCGGAACGTCGGAGACCGACGCCCGCTGGGTCACTGGCGCTCCCGGCCGCGCCGCACGAGGAGCACGGCGGCGGTCCCGAAGATCGCGAGCCAGGCGAGCACGTTGACGATCGGCACCCACAGCGGGTCCTGCGACCCGTCGGGCAGGTAGCCCTCGGTGAGCGGATAGCGCGCCAGGGCGGCGTACCCGTAGAGCGGCGTGAACTTCGCGAAGGCCAGCAGGGCCCCGGACAGCGGGATGAAGACGTTGCCGAGGAAGGCGAAGATCACCATGGTGCCGCTCGCGGCGCCGACCGCGGCCTCGGAGCGGAACGCCGTGCCGACGAGCAGGCCGTAGACGGCGAAGACGGCGGACCCGACGAGGCAGAGCACCGCGCTGAGCACCCAGGCCTGCGCCGACCCACGAGCGCCGGTCGCAGCACCGAGGGCGAAGGTCAGCAGGATCGGCACGGCCGCCACGGTCATGGCGATGAGCGCCTTCATGGCGATGTAGGACGAGTCGGCGAGCGGCGTGAGCCCGAGCTGGCGCCCCCAGCCCTGCTGTCGCTCGACGGCCGCGTTGCCGCCGATGCTCGTCGTCGCGGTGACGGCGCCGTAGGCGGCCATGCTGATCATGACGTACATCGCGACGTTGCCGTTGCCGATGGTGGCGTCCTTGGCATCGACCGTCGCGCCGAAGATGAGGTAGAAGAAGGCGGGCAGCACGGCGGTGAAGAACATGCCCGCCCAGTCGCGCGTGATCCGGCGCATCTCGAGCAGCGTGAAGGTGGCGTTCATCGGACGAGCTCCTCGTCGGGGGTCGTGGCGTCGCGGGCGTCCCGGGCGTCACGGGCGTCAGGGGCGTCACGGGCGTCACGGGCGTCGCGGCCGTCACCGGTCAGGGTCATGAAGGCCTGCTCGAGGCCGGCGGTGACGATCTCGAGGTCGGTGCCGCCGAGCTCGAGCAGGAGCAGCCGGGCGACGGTGTCGGAGTCGCCGGCCGTGACGACGACCCGGTTGCCGCGCTCCTCGACCTGGTGCACGCCGCCGACCGTCCGCAGCCTCGCGACGGACTCGGCGACCGAGCCCGGCGGCAGCGTCGCGGAGACGGTGCGTCCGCTCGCCTGCGACCGGATCTCGGCCGTCGTGCCGTCGGCGACGATGCGGCCGCCGGCGATGAGGACGATGCGGTCGGCGAAGGCGTCGGCCTCCTCGAGGTAGTGCGTGGCGAAGACGACGGTGCGGCCCGCGCTGGCGTCGGCGTGCATCGTGTCCCAGAAGTCGCGCCGGGCCGTGACGTCCATGCCCGCCGTCGGCTCGTCGAGGACGAGCAGCCGGGGGTCGGGCAGGAGCGCCAGGGCGAAGCGCAGCCGCTGCTGCTCGCCGCCCGAGCACTTGGAGACGCGGCGGTCGGCGAGCGACCTCAGCCCGGCACGGTCGATGACCTCGTCGACCGGGGAGTGGACGGCATACGTCGACGCGATCATCCGGACCGTCTCGCGGACGGTGAGGTCGCGCAGGAGCCCGCCCGTCTGGAGGACGGCGGACACGTGCCCGCCGACGACGGCCTCGCGAGGACGCCGGCCGAAGACCTCGGCCGTGCCGCTCGTCGGCTCGGTGAGGCCGAGCACCATGTCGAGGGTCGTCGTCTTGCCGGCACCGTTGGGTCCGAGGAAGGCGACGACCTCGCCGGGCTCGATGCGCAGGTCGATGCCGTCGACGGCACGGACCTCGGCATCCTGGGACCCGCGTCGGGAAGGGAAGCTCTTGACGAGCGAACGCAGCTCGATCGCCGGCGCCCCCGAGGCGCCGTCGACCGGACGAGGTGTGGTGGTCATGACCCAACTCTCCCGCTCGGCGATGCTCCGCGTCAGCAGCAGGCGTCACGTCCTGCGCGTGACAGGTGTCACGGGGCGCCGGACCGGACAGACTGACCCCATGGCCGACTTCGAGGTGCACCTCGACTCCCCCCTGCCCGCACCCGAGGCGTGGCGGCGGATCCTCGACCTGCGCGCGCACATGGCCGTCATCCCGCTCACGACCGTGACGGGCGAGGCGATGGGCGCGAGCGAGCTCGTCGAGGGGTCGCGCTTCGTCGCGCGGACGGGCGTCGGGCCGGTGGGTTTCGACGACGTCATGGTCGTGCAGTCGGTGGTCCAGCCGACGACACATTCGGCCGGGAGCGCCCGGATCCGCAAGGAGGGCAAGGTCGTCCGCGGACGCATCGACCTGCTCGTGACGCCCACGGCCGCCGGGTCGACGGTCCGGTGGACGCAGCACATCGAGGTGCGAGGCGTGCCCACGCTCCTCGACCCCGTCGTCGCGAAGGTCGCCGGGGCGGCATACGGCTCCACCCTCCGCAAGCTGCTCGCGCGCGGCTGAGGGGAGCGCGGCGGTCAGCGCCAGCCGAGCTCCGGAGCGACGTGCGTCAGGAGGCTCTCGATGACGTGGGCGTTGTAGTCGACGCCGAGCTGGTTGGGCACGGTGAGGAGCAGCGTGTCGGCGGCGGCGATCGCCTCGTCCTCCGCGAGGTCACGGACGAGCTGGTCGGGCTCACCGGCGTACGTCTTGCCGAAGCGGGCGCTCCCGCCGTCGATGTGTCCGACCTGGTCCTGGCTCGCCGACTCGCGGCCGAAGTACGCGCGGTCCCGGTCGTCGACGATGGGGAAGACGCTGCGGCTCACGGAGACTCGCGGCTCCCGCTCGTGCCCCGCTGCCGTCCACGCGTCGCGGAAACGCTGGATCTGCTCGGCCTGCAGCTGGTGGAAGGGCACGCCGGTGTCCTCGGTGAGGAGGGTCGAGCTCATGAGGTTCATCCCCTGCTCGGCCGTCCACTCGGCGGTGGCCCGGCTGCCGGCGCCCCACCAGATGCGGTCGCGCAGCCCCGGCGCGTGCGGCTCGATGCGGAGCAGCCCGGGCGGGTTGGGGAACATCGGGCGCGGGTTCGGCTCGGCGAAGCCCCGGCCGGACAGGACGTCGAGGAAGACCTCGGTGTGCTGGCGGGCCATCGCGGCGTGGTCGCCGTCGGTGGGCTCGTAGCCGAAGTAGCGGAAGCCGTCGATCACCTGCTCGGGTGACCCACGGCTGATGCCGAGCTGGAGCCGCCCGCCGGAGATGAGGTCGGCGGACCCTGCGTCCTCCGCCATGTAGAGCGGGTTCTCGTAGCGCATGTCGATGACGCCGGTCCCGATCTCGATCCGGCTCGTGCGCGCCCCGACCGCGGCGAGCAGCGGGAACGGCGACGCGAGCTGGCGCGCGAAGTGGTGGATCCGGAAGTAGGCGCCGTCCGCGCCGAGCTCCTCGGCGGCGACCGCGAGGTCGATGGACTGGAGCAGGGCGTCCGACGCCGACTGCGTGCCCGAGTGCGGCGACGGGTTCCAGTGCCCGAACGAGAGGAATCCGATGTTCTTCACGTGCGGTCAACAACGGCGGCGCCCGTGCTCTTCCCACCGCCGCACGCCCGCCGGCGCCGGGTGACCGACAATCCGGATCGCCCTCTCGCGCCGAACCACGAGTCATGACGCGCCTACGATTTGCCCTCAGCGGGATCCTCGCCGCGGTTGCCGGGATCGCTGCCGGCCACCTCGTCGCGGGCTTCCTCGCTCCCGCATCCTCGCCGGTGCTCGCCATCGGGTCGACCGTGATCGACCTGACCCCCACGCCCGTCAAGGAATGGGCGATCGCGACCTTCGGCACGAACGACAAGCTGATCCTCCAGGGGTCGGTGCTCGTCGTGACGCTCGTCCTCGCCGCTGTGGCCGGCCTGCTCGCCCGCCGCCGGATGCCCGTCGCCGTCGGCTTCATCGTGCTGCTCACCGGCCTCGCCGGCGCCGCCGCGCTGCTGCGGCCCGCGGCCCGCCCGCTCGACGCGCTGCCCGCCGTTGCCGCGATGGCGGCCGGTGTCGCCACGCTCGTCTGGCTCGCCCGTCTCGCCCGGACCGCCTCGGGCGACGTCGTCCGGGAGACCACCGGCCCCCGGGACGCGGTCATGACGAACGCCACCGGGCCCGACAGCTCGACGGCCGGCTCGAAGGCCGGACGCCGCGGCTTCCTCTTCGGCGCACTCGGCGTCACGGCCCTCGCGGCGCTCGCCGCGGTCGGTGGCCAGCTGCGCGCCGGCGCCCAGTCGGTCAAGAAGGTCGTCCTGCCCGCCGCCGCCGACAAGGCCAAGGCGCTGCCGAAGGGGCTCGAGACGACCGTCTCCGGCATCTCACCACTGCGCACCCCGACCGACAAGTTCTACCGCGTCGACACCAACCTCGTCGTGCCCCAGGTCGACGTCGACACGTGGACGCTCGAGGTCGACGGCATGGTCGAGAAGCCCTTCACGATGACCTTCGCCGAGCTCGCCGCCATGCCGCTCATCGAGCGCGACATCACCATGACGTGCGTCTCCAACGAGGTCGGCGGCGGCTACATCGGCTCCGCCCGCTGGCTCGGCGTCAAGCTGACCGACGTCCTCGACCGGGCCGGCATCACCGGCAGCCCGGACCAGGTGCTGAGCACCGCCGTCGACGGCTTCACCATCAGCACCCCGCTGGCCGTCGTCCGCGACGGACGCGACGCGATGATCGCCATCGGCATGAACGGCGCCCAGCTCAGCGACACCCACGGCTTCCCCGCGCGCCTCATCACGCCCGGCCTCTACGGCTTCGTCGGCGCGACGAAGTGGCTGACCAAGCTCACCCTGACGACGTATGCCGCCGACCAGTCCTACTGGACGAAGCGGCAGTGGGCGACGGACGCCCCGATCAAGACGAGCGCGCGCATCGACACGCCCGCACCCCTGTCGACGATCAAGGCCGGCACGACCGCCATCGCCGGCGTCGCCTGGGCCCAGCACCGCGGCGTCGGCACGGTCGAGGTCAAGATCGACGACGGCCAGTGGCAGAAGACCAAGCTCGGCCCCGACGTCGGCATCGACTACTGGCGCCAGTGGTACCTCCCGTGGGACGCCAAGCCCGGACTGCACCGCATCGCGGTGCGCGCGACCGACCTCGAGGGGCAGGCGCAGATCACCGAACGCGCCACGCCGTTCCCCAGCGGGTCGAGCGGCATCCAGGAGGTGGTGGTGACCGTCGCGTGAACGCATACGGCCAAGAACCCGCGAAAAAACTTCTCCGACAAGCAATCCGGAGCCACAGCGGCACCGAATCCCAGATGACCGTGCACCACACAGCCACAAGGAGTGACTGACATGAAGAGCATGAAGACCCGTACCGGCCTCGTCGCCCTCGCCATCGCCCTGCCCCTGAGCCTCGCGGCCTGCGGCAGCTCCAGCGACAACACCGCCGCCGCCGGTGGCAGCACGCCCGCCGCGACGTCCTCGGACGCCATGACGAGCACGCCGTCCGACACGATGACCTCGTCCGAGTCGATGGACGCCGCTGCGGCCGTCTTCGGTGAGGGCTGCGCCGCGGTGCCGAAGGACGGCGCCGGCTCGTTCAACGGCATGGCCACCGCGCCGGTCGCGACCGCCGCGAGCGCCAACCCGCTCCTGTCGACGCTCGTCACCGCAGTCAAGACCGCCGGCCTCGTCGACACCCTCAACTCGGCTCCCGAGATCACCGTCTTCGCGCCCGTCAACGACGCGTTCGCCAAGATCCCGGCCGCCGACCTCAAGAAGGTCCTCGCCGACAAGCCGACCCTCACCAAGATCCTCACGAACCACGTCGTGGCCGGCAAGCTCTCGCCGGACCAGCTCGCGGGCGACCACAAGACGCTCGCCGGCACCACGATCACGGTCAAGGGCTCTGGCGAGAACTTCACCGTCGGCAAGGCCGACGCCAAGGTCATCTGCGGCAACGTCCCGACCGCCAACGCCACGGTGTACATCATCGACGGCGTCCTGATGCCCTGATCGTCACCTGACCAGGCTGACGCAGACCACGACGACGGGCGACACAATGGACCCCATGTCACGGTTCTCGGTGGTTCCCTCCGGCGATGAGTCGCCGGGGGGACCCGCCCGCCCAGTCACCCTGGAGCAGCTGCTCCGCCGAGCAGCGACGGGAGACGAGACGGCCTTCGCAGAGCTCTACGACGCCGTCTCCTCCCGGCTCTTCGGTCTCGTCCGCCGGGTCGTGCGCGACCCGGCCCAGTCAGAGGAAGTCACCCAGGAGGTCTTCCTCGAGATCTGGCGGCACAGCGCACGGTTCGACCCGAGCAAGGGTGCAGCTCTCTCGTGGATGCTCACCATCGCTCACCGCAAGGCCGTCGACCGGGTCCGGTCGGCGGAGGCAGCCCGTCACCGCGACGAGGGATACGGCGCCAGCAACCAGGACGTCACCCACGACTCCACAGCGGAGGCCGTCGTCGAACGGCTCGATGCGGAGCGGGTTCATCGGGCGCTAGAGACGCTCACACCGGTCCAGCGGCAGGCCCTCGAGCTGGCCTACCTCTCGGGATACACCCATACGGAGGTGGCCACCATGCTCGACCTGCCACTCGGGACCGCCAAGACACGCATCCGTGATGGACTGATCAGACTACGAGACACGTTGGGGGTGACACTGTGAGCGAAGACATCCACGCACTCTCGGGTGCCTACGCCGTGGACGCCCTCGACGACGTCGAGCGAGCGCGCTTCGAGCGCCACCTCGCCGGCTGCACCGCCTGCCAGGCCGAGGTCGAGAGCCTCGTCGCCGCGGCGTCGGAGCTGTCGGTGCTGACCGAGGCCGCTCCGCCGGCCTCGCTCCGGGCCAAGGTGCTCGCCGAGATCGCGACCGTCCGCCCACTGCCGCCCCTCACGGCACCGCAGCACGAGTCCGTCGACGAGGACGTCACGTCGTCCACGCCCCCGGAGCCCGTGCAGGCTCCGGCCGCCACCGGAGCCCCGGCCACCCAGGTCGAGCACGCCGACGACCTCACCGAGCGTCGCCGGTCCCGCTCCACCCGGGGGCTCGCCCGCGGCTGGCGGGTCGTCGTCGCTGCCGCCACGGTGGCCGTGCTCGCCATCGGCGGGTTCACGGTCTGGAAGCAGATCGACAAGGATCCGTCCCGGGCCATCGCCGACCAGGTGCTCGCGGCCCCCGACGCCACGCGCTACGGGCAGCGGCTCGCCGGCGGCGCGACGGCCACGGTCGTCCGCTCCAACTCGCTCCACAAGGCCGTCATCGTCACGTCCGGCATGTCGCAGCCGCCCTCGGGCAAGGTCTTCCAGCTGTGGCTCCAGGACGCGACGGGTCACATGACCTCGGCGGGCCTGATGCCCGGCGGCGGCGACCAGGTGGTCGTGCTGAGCGGCGACGCCAGCCACTCGAAGGGCGCCGGCATCACGGTCGAGCCCGACGGCGGGTCCGACCAGCCGACCTCCGACCCCGTCGCGTTCATCGCCTTCGCCTGAGACAACCGGTCGCCCGGACGTCGGGCGGTCACGAGCTCGCTCCCGGCTTCCCCAGCTGGAGCTCGTGACCGCCCGACTTCCGCGCTCCGGCGGGAATCGCTCCGACCACTCCCGGATCGGTCACCCCAGGTACGGCGGCGCGACGCCCCAGCCCCACCGTGGAGTGGGAGCGCGTTCGACCGGTTCGGCGCCGGGCTGGGAGTTCTCCATGGCGAGCCGGGTGCCCCACTCGAGGTAGCCGATGATCGCGGCCCGGAACTCCGGGTCGGCGGGCAGCTCGGCGTCGTCGGCCGCCAGACTCATCGTGGCTGCGAACCGGTGCCGTTGCGCTGGCGTGATGGCCAGCCCGAGGTGGTGGCGGAGCATCGACTCGTACCCCCCGTGCCGCTCCGTGTAGGTCGCAGGACCGCCGAGCACCTCGGCCCACCAGTCCGCGACGTGGGCTCGATGATGCTCCGACACCCCGCCCGGGAAGAACCCCGACAAGGCTTCGTCGAGCTCGACCCGGTCGTAGAAGCAGTCGATCATCCGGCGCAGCGGCGCGAGACCGCCCGCCCACTCGTACAGCGTCGGCAACTCCGGTTCGTGGACTCCACCCATGACGCCAGTGCACCCCACCCGGCGGCCTGCCGCACCCGGATTGATGATCGTGAGCCGTCGGTTACCGCGATGTCGGGACGTCGGTCGACGTGAGCAGCCCGCTCCGTCGGCGACTCCGGGCCGGTCGTCCCGGTACGTTCTCCTGCCATGGACCGGATCGAGGTGGCGGGCTTCCCCACGGGTGCCGTATGCGTGGCCCTCGTCGTGCGCGGACGATGACCGGGCGTCACGGGCACGGGCTCGTCATCGGGAAGTTCTACCCCTTCCACGCCGGCCACCAGGCGCTCGTGCGGGCGGCGACGAGCTCGTGCGACCGCGTCACCGTCGAGGTCATGGCGCACACCGTCGAGTCGATCCCCGTCGAGGTCCGCGTGGGCTGGGTGCAGGCCGAGCACCCGACGGCCCGCGTCGTCGCGGCCCCGGACGACCACGACGTCGACTTCGACTCGCCGGAGGTCTGGGACCTGCACATGGACGTCATCGAGTCGCACCTCGACGCTCCCGTGGACGCGGTCTTCACGAGCGACGCGTACGGCGAGGAGATGGCCCGTCGGCTCGGCGCGACATGGGTGCAGGTCGACCCGGGACGGGCCTCGACCCCCATCTCGGGGACCGCGGTGCGTGCCGACGTCGCCGGCTCCTGGTGGGCGCTGCCGTCGCCGGTCCGGGCGTGGTTCGCCAAGCGCGTCGTCGTCGTGGGCGCCGAGTCGACAGGCACGACGACGCTGGCCGACGCCCTGGGCGCGCACTACGGCACGACGGTCGTCCCCGAGTTCTGGGGTGAGTGGACCGACCGGCGAGCCGGCGGGCTGACCGGGCCGTGGCACACCGCCGAGTTCGAGCTCGTGGCCCGCGAGCAGGCCGCCCTCGAGGACGCGGGGGCCGCCGCCGCACCGCGACCACTGCTCGTCTGCGACACCGACGCCTTCGCGACGACGCTCCTGCACGAGCGCCACGTCGGCACCCCGTCGCCCAGCGTGCGGGCCCTCGCCGACGCCCGCCCGACTCCGGCCCTCTACCTCCTGTCTGGCGACGAGATCCCCTTCGTCCCGGACGGCATTCGCGACGGCGAGCACGGGCGCGCGTGGATGCAGGGTCGGTTCCGCGAGGAGCTCACGGCCCGCCGCGTGCCGTGGGTCGAGGTGCGGGGCACGCGCGACGAGCGACTGGCCGCGGCCACCGCCGCTGTCGACGAGGTCGTCGCCGAGGGCTGGGACCTCGCCGACCCTGTGGGCTGACGGGTGGGTTCGCGACCCGGCTGGCGCATCCGCGTGGATGACCACGTCAGGGGAGCAGCACACACGGGGCTCGGCCACGTCTCGAGCCAGCACGTCGTCGTCGAGCCGGTGCCCGATGCGGCCGCCTTCGGTCCGGGCAAGCCGCGCCTGTTCGCGACGGCCACCTGAGGCGACTCGTCCACCCGAGGTCGCGGACGGCATACGCCATCGGTCGACGCGCGTCAGTGCGGTGGGCCGGCCGCGTCGGCCCAGATGTCGAGCGGGACCGAGCGGACGCTGCGGCCGTCGAGGTCGAGCTCACGACCCATCCGTTTGACTGAACGGAGCACCATCGACCGGTCGTGGATCGTCATCTGCGGCACCTCGGCCGCGAGCCGGGCCTCGACGTGCGACAGCTCGGTCAGCGAGTGGGTCGTCAGGGCGATCATGAGGTTGGGGCGGCCACCGGAGATCCGCCAGCACACGCGGATGCCCGGCAGCCGGCGCAGGGTCGTGGCCACCGCGTCGATGTCGCCGGCGTCGGCGTAGGCCCAGAGCCAGCTGATGACCGGCCACCCCGAGTCCGGCAGAGCCATGTCGCACCGGAGGACGACGCGTCCGTTGCCGACGAGGTCGGCGAGCCGGCGCCGGACCGTGCTCTCGCTGAGCCCCGCCCGCGCTGCCATGGTGGCCACCGGCATCCTCCCGTCCTCGCCGAGCAGCAGGATCAGCTGACGGTCGACGGCGTCGTAGCCCCGGGCGAGGTCGGTCTGCTCGGACGTCAGGCCGTCGAGACGCGGCTGCGGCGCCCGCATCATGACGGCGCGCTGCGAGGCGTCGAGCACGTGCAGCTGCCAGTGGTCGCCCATCGAGTAGACCTTCGTCACCGCATGGCTGCTCGTCGCGACGACGCCCGGGATCGTGCCGACCGACTCGAGGAGGAAGCGGGAGAGGAACGCGAGGTCGCGCACCTCGACGAGGATCGTCAGGGAGCGGGGCCCGCTCGTGTGCTCGACGCTGAGCACGTGGGGCAGCTCGGTGACCTGCCGCGCAATGGCCAGTGTCTGGGCAGCGCTGCAGCTCAGCTCGACGACGGCGAGGCACGACTCGGGGCGCCCCTGCCCGGTCGCCCGCCCGGACACCCAGGCGATGCCCGCCGACGAGAGTCGCTGCCAGCGTCGGGCCACCGTCACCGGGTCGACGTCGAGCGCCTCGCCGACGAGCGTCCACGACGCGCGAGGCTGCAGCTGGAGGCAGTTGACGATCGCCAGGTCCAGCTCGTCGGCGCGTGCGGCGGAATCCTGCGGAATCTCAGCACTCGTCGCGAGATCCTGCGCATTCCGGGCTCTTCGTGGCATGGCTGCCATTCTCGGTCACTGGTGCGGCCCGCTCAAGGCGGCCCGACGCCACACCGTCCTCAGCACGCACGACCGACACAGGAGCGACGCATGCCGCCCGAAGGCGCGACCCGCGAGATGACGCGACCGACCCAGCCGGCCGGTCTCGACTGGACGACGCAGCTCATGGAGATCGACACGACGAGCCGCGACACCAACCTGCCGCTCATCGACCTCGTCGCCGCGCACCTGCGGGAGCACGGCGTCGAGCCCGTCCTCATCACGAACGACGACGGGACCAAGGCCAACCTGCTCGCCACCATCCCGGCGGCGGACGGCACGACCACCGGGGGCGTGGTCCTGTCGGGGCACACCGACGTCGTGCCGGTCGACGGGCAGGACTGGGCCAGTGAGCCGTTCGTCCCCGAGATCCGCGACGGCCGTCTCTACGGCCGCGGCTCCTGCGACATGAAGGCCTTCATCGGTTCGGTCATGGCCACGGTGCCGGCCCTGAGCACGACGCCGCTCCGTGAGCCGGTCCACCTCGCCCTGTCCTACGACGAGGAGGTCGGCTGCGTCGGCGCCGTCTCCCTCGTCGACGCGATCGTCGAGCGTGGGCTGCGCCCCCGGGCCTGCATCGTGGGCGAGCCGACGAGCATGCGGGTGATCCGCGGCCACAAGTCGCTGACGATGCTGCAGGTGACCTTCCACGGAGTCGCGGCCCACTCCTCGCGGACGCCCTTCGGTGTCAATGCGATCGAGTATGCCGCCCAGCTCGTCCGCTTCGTCCGTGGCGTCGCCGACGGCTTCCGCACCGACGGCCCGTTCGACGAGCACTACGACGTGCCCTTCACGACGGCGACGGTCAACCAGATCGAGGGCGGCATCGCCGTCAACACCGTCCCGGCCGAGTGCTCGCTCACCTTCGAGTTCCGCGCCGTCGGCGCGGTGGACGTCGACGCGACCGTCGAGACCTTCCGCGCCGAGGCGCGCCGCATCGAGGCCGAGATGCGCCGCGAGAACCCTGACGCCCGCGTCGAGGTGTCGATCGGCGCCCAGGCACCGGGCCTCGAAACCGCGGACGACGAGGACGTCATCGACCTCGTGACGAGGGTCGGTGGCGAGGCCTCCACCGAGAAGGTGGCCTACGGCACCGAGGCCGGCCTCTTCCAGCGCGCCGGCATCCCGACCGTCGTCTGCGGCCCCGGCGACATCGCGCAGGCCCACGCGCCGGACGAGTTCGTCGCGATCGAGCAGATCGAGCGCTGCGACACCCTCCTCGCCAACCTCCTCAGCCACCTCAGCGCCTGACGCGCCCCGACCTCCCACGCCGTCCCGAAGGAGCACCATGACCCTGACCGCCACACCGACAGACGTGACTCCCGAACGCTTGGCCGAAGCCCGCAAGGCGGTGCTGAGCAGCTCCATCGGCGCCGCGCTCGAGTGGTTCGACATCATCGTCTACGCGTCGTTCGCCATCGTCATCGCCGAGAACTTCTTCCCGGAGGGCGACCAGACCCTGGGCCTGATCCTCACGTTCGCGACGTTCGCCATCTCCTACCTCGTCCGTCCGCTCGGCGGGATGCTCATCGGCGGTTACGGCGACCGGCACGGGCGCAAGAAGGCCCTGACCCTCACCCTCCTGCTCATGATGGTCGGCACCGTCCTCATGGCGGCGGCGCCCACCCACGCCATGGTCGGCGCCTGGGCCGGGGTCATCATCCTCGTCTCACGGCTCGTGCAGGGCTTCTCGGCGGGCGGCGAGTTCGGCTCGGCGACGACGTTCCTCGTCGAGACCGCGCCGCACCGCAAGGCCTACTACGCCTCCTGGCAGGTGGCGAGCCAGGGCATCTCGATGTTCCTCGCGTCGGCGTTCGGCTACGTGCTGTTCACCCAGCTGTCCAAGGAGGACCTCTACTCCTGGGGCTGGCGCATCCCGTTCGTCATCGGGTGCCTCATCGGTCCGGTCGGCCTCTATGTCCGGGCTCGCCTCACGGAGCCCAAGGAGTTCACCGAGAGCACCCCGAACGAGGCACCGATCCGCGCCACGTTCACCGAGCACCTGGGACGGGTGGTCACCGGCTCGGCCTGCGTCGGCGTCGCCACCATCTCCGTCTACCTCATCCTCTTCATGCCGACGTATGCCGTGAAGAACCTCGGCGTCCCCGCGAGCGCCGCGTACCTCGGCGGCGTGGTCGCGGGCGTCGTGACGATGGTCGGGGTCCCGCTCGTCGGTCGGCTGGCCGACCGCGTCGGACCGGCCCGGGTCATGGTGTGGGCCGCCGTGGGCGCGCTCGTGCTGGCCTGGCCGCTCTTCGCGATCGTCATCGCCTCGCCGACCGTCCCGGTCCTCGTCGTGTCGATCGGGCTCCTCGGCGTCATCATGGCCTTCTACTTCGGCCCTCTGCCGGCCCTGCTGACCACGCTCTTCCCGAGCGACGTGCGGGCCACCGGCGTCTCCGTCGCCTACAACGTCGGCGTCACGGTCATGGGCGGCATCGCCCCGCTCGTGCTGACCTGGCTCATCGGCCTCACCGGCTCGCTCAACGCCCCGAGCGTCTACTACATGGTGGTCGCGGTGATCTCGCTCGTCGGCCTGACGGTGGCCCGCCGACGCTACGGCGCCGCCTGAGTGCCCGCCGTCCGCGGCGTCGGCGTGCTCGCCCGACGTCGCGGACGGCATACGCCCCCGGTCCGGCGGGTGTCAGACGGAGGCCGGCCAGCGACGGGCGCGCCACTCCGCCCAGGAGGCGAAGCCCGCCGGTGGGTCGTCGACGGGTTCGCTGCCGTCGAGCTCACCGGGCGTCGGGACCTCGATGCTCGCGTCCTTCGTCAGTCGGAGGGCCCGCTGCTCGACCTCGAGGCGCCGGGCTGCGGTGGTCTTGCCGGTGCCGGGCAGTCCCACGGTCAGGAACAGGGTCGGGGGGCTCATCGATCACCTTCCGTGCGAGCTTTTCGCCCCATCATCGTCGACGTCTCGCCGGGGTCGGCCCTGTCCGGTCCGTCGCCGACGACGTCGACGACGTCTCTCCCTCCGCGAGCAGCGACCCATGGCTAGTGTCGACATCGGAGCACTGCCAGCGTCGAAGGAGGCCGCGATGAGATTCATGCTGATGATGCACGTGGGGCACGACGGCGGTCGCGAGGTGCTGGAGTGGAGCCAGACAGACATCGCGAACATGATCGAGTTCCAGCGGTCGTTCGACCGGGAGCTCGAGGAGAACGGCGAGATGGTCTTCAACGCCGGGCTCGCGTGGCCCGACCAGGCACGGATCGTGCGCCACGCCGACGGGGCGCCCGCCGTCAGCGACGGGCCGTTCCCCGAGGGTCGGGAGTTCCTCATCGGCTTCTGGGTCGTCGAGTGCGACAGCGAGGAACGGGCGTATGCCATCGCGGCGAAGGCGTCGTCGTCACCCGGGCCGGGTGGGGCGCCGACCGGCGTCCCGATCGAGGTGCGTCCGCTCGCCGGGCCTCCGCCCGTCGACGCCTGACCGACGGGCGGACCACGGACGACACGTGGACGTCCTTCCCGCACTGACGGTCGGGCAGTCCACCGTGCCTTCCGGGCGCTGACGATCCCGCCGGGGCGCCGGGTCGCGAGGTACGTTGTCGCCATGAGCGACACCCCCGTGTCAGGCGGGTCCACCGGGCCGACGGGCCCGGACGAGCAGTTCACCGTCCCCGTGCCCAACCTGCCGCGCGGTCCGGGCGCCGGCGCGGCCGGACCCACGACACCTGCGGCCGCGGCGCCGACGCAGGCCATCCCCGTCTTCGAGCCGACGCGTGAGCTGCCGACGGCCGACCCGTCGTGGCCCTCCCCGCAGCCGTCTGCTCCCCCCGTGCCGCCGAATCCGTATGCCGGACAGCCGGTTTGGCCGGCCACCTCAGCTCCCAGCCAGGTCACCGACGAGACCGTCGACCCGCTGCTCGGGCAGATCGGTGTGGCGCTCTTCTGGATCACGGTCGGCTGGTGGCTCTTCGTCGTGATCCGCGTCCTCGGCTTCCTGACCCGTCACGGCGTCACCGACACGATCCTCATCCGGACCATCGACCTCGGCGCCGAGGAGACGGTCGTCGCAGCCGTCCTGTCGGTCCTCGCGGCGCTGCTGCTCCTCCTCGGTCGCGGGCGATCCGGCCGATCGCCCCTCGGCTGGGCCTCCCTCGCTCTCGCCGTCGTCACGGTCGGCGTCGCCGTCTGGCGCCTCCTCCCGTGACCGGGATCGCCTGAGCGCGAACGGGATCCGATGCTCACCCCTACAGCGGCCCGAGAGGTCGCAGACGCCTACGGTCTCGACGGGACCGCGAGCCTGACCGGCCCGGTCGCGCGCGGTCAGCTCGGCCAGGTGTGGCGGCTCGACACCGGTCACGGCAGCCACGCCGTCAAGGAGTGGTTCGCCACGCCCGACCTGGACGCAGCCTCGAGGGACGCCGACCTCGTCGCGGCGGCCCGAGAGCAGGGCGTCGTCACGCCGCGGATCCTGCGCACGACCAGCGGCGACGTGGCCACGACCGTCGACACCGCGGACGGCGAGACGGCCGTCCGGGTCTTCGAGTGGGTCGACCTGCAGCCACGGACCCGCCGACTCGACCCGGTCGCGGTCGGGCGCACGCTCGCGGGACTGCACCGGGCGGGCGCGCCGTCGGACGAGGCCGTCGACAACTGGTTCGCGACGGGCTTCGGCGAGCAGCGGTGGCGCGAGCTGCACCAGCGGGTCCTCGAGGAGGGTGCACCGTTCGCCGGGCAGCTCGGCGCGCTCGTCGACGAGCTCGTCGCCGTCGAGTCGGTCGTCGAGCCGCACGAGGCGCCCATCGTCTGCCACCGCGACCTCTGGGCCGACAACGTGCTCGCCACGTCCGGCGGTGACGTCTGCGTCATCGACTTCGAGAACCTCGGCCCGGCCGACCCGAGCCAGGAGCTCGCCATGGTGCTCTTCGAGTTCGGCGACGACGACCCGGCCCGCGCGCGGCGGCTGCACACGGCATACCGCGAGGCCGGCGGACCGGGGCGGGTCACCCGCCGCGGGCACTTCACGATGCTCGTCGCCGAGCAGGCCCACATCGGCCAGCTCGCCTGCTCGCGCTGGGTCGGTGCGAGCAGCGAGCCGGAGCGCGAGCGCCTCGCCGCCTGGTTCCTCGAGATCCCCGACGACCCGGTGACGCTGCCGCGCATCGACCGGGTGCTCGCCGCCGTCATCTGACGTCGGAGAGCACCGCTGCGCGGCTGGGCTCAGGCCCGGACGACCCGCAGGGTCCGCACCTCGAAGGCACCGAGCTCCACCGGCACCGCGCCATCGACGACCGGGACCTCGCCGTCGTCCAGCGGCTCCTCGAGGAGCGTCGCCGTCGTCACCGAGCCGACCGGGAGGTCGAGCCGCAGCGTGCCCCGGGCGCGGCCCCCGAGCGACTCGTAGACCCGGACGACGAGGTCGCCCGAGCGGTCGGCGGCCTCCTTGACGCTCGACACGACGATGCCCTCACCCGTCGCCGTGACGAGCGGGCCGACGCCGTGGCCACCGGTGACCCGACGGGCCGGCGTCCCCATGAGCGCGCCCTCGCGTGTCGCGACCTCGGCGTCGGCCCCGATGACGAGCCCGTAGCGGTGCGTCTGGACGCCCTGGTCGGTCTCGGGGTCGGGGAAGCGCGGGGCCCGCAGCAGCGACAGGCGCAGCGTCGTGACGACGCCGTCGCCGACGACGTCGCGGGTCACGTCGTGGCCGTAGGTCGAGTCGTTGACGAGCGCGACCCCGAAGCCGCGCTCCTCGGCGAGCACGAAGCGGTGCATGGACGTCTCGAACTTCGCCGCCTCCCAGCTCGTGTTCGTGTGCGTGACCCGGCGGTGGAAGCCGAACTGCGTCTCTGCGGCGACGTGCTCGGCGCGCACGTCGAGCCGGAAGGCGACCTTGAGGAACTTCTCCGTCTCGTTCCAGTCGGTCTCCTGCTCGATCTCGAGGAGCCTCGCTCCCGGTGCGAGCGAGAGCTCCTGTCGCACGGTGGAGTCGGGCGAGATGCGCCGCTCGACGACGACCCGGGCGACCCCCTCCTCGTCGACCGAGGCCGACAGTGCGCTCTCGTCGCGCAGGTCGGTGACCCGGTTGCGGTAGTAGCGGTCGACGTCCCACGCGTCCCAGCGGTTCGGGACGTCCTCGTGCAGCTGGAGGAGGTTGCCCTCGCGCCCCGGTGCGATGGCGTCGCGTGCCGTCGCGAGGTCGACGGCCGAGGTGACCAGTCCCTCGGCCGACACCGTCACCGCGACGACGCCGTTGTCGAGGACCCAGCCGCCGTCGCGCTCGCTCAGCGACACGGCATACGCCCCGGGCTCGTCGGTCCGCGACTCCCGCTCGACGACGCCGCCGGCCGGCACCCCGGCACGCTCGAAGGGCGCGGCGTTGGCCTCGAGGGCCGTGTCGCCCTCACCGACGAGCGCCGCGAGGGAGCGCGCGACGATCGCCTCGGCCGCCTCGGTGACCCGGGCGTACTGCTCGACCGCCTCGCGGTGCACCCACGCGATCGACGTCCCGGGCAGGATGTCGTGGAACTGCTGGAGCAGCACCTGCTCCCACAGGGCGTCGAGCTCGTCGTGGGGGTATGCCGTCCCCGTCCGCACGGCGGCCGTGGCCGCCCACAGCTCCGCCTCGACGAGCAGGTGCTCGGTGCGACGGTTGCCCTGCTTCGTGCGGTGCTGCGAGGTCAGCGTCGCCCGGTGCAGCTCGAGGTAGAGCTCCCCGACCCAGACGGGCGCCTGCGGCAGCTGCTCACGGGTGCGGTCGAAGAAGGCGTCGGGGTGCTCCCAGCGCACCCTCGGGCTGCCCTCGAGATCGGCGAGGCGGCTCGCCCGGCCCGTCATCTCGCGGGTCGTGCCGCCGCCGCCGTCGCCCCATCCGACGGGCGCGATCGAGCCGGTGGCGACGCGGCTCTCGCGGAACTGGCGCGAGGCCAGGGCGACCTCCGCGCCGGACAGCTGCGCGTTGTAGGTGTCCATCGGCGGGAAGTGGCTGAGGACGCGGGAGCCGTCGATGCCCTCCCAGAGGAAGGTGTGGTGCGGGAAGGTGTTGACCTGGTTCCACGAGATCTTCTGCGTGAAGAACCACTCGAAGCCGGCCCGGCGCATCAGCTGTGGCAGGGCGGGTGAGTAGCCGAAGCTGTCGGGCAGCCAGACGCCGCGGCAGCGGATGCCGAGCTCGGTCTCGAAGAAGCGCTGGCCGTGGAGGAACTGGCGCACGAGCGACTCGCCGGACGGCATGACGGTGTCGCTCTCGACCCACATGCCGCCGAGCGGCACGAAGCGGCCGGCGTCGACGGCTGCCTTGACCCGTTCCCAGACCTCGGGCCGGTGCTCCTTGATCCACGCGTACTGCTGGGCGCTCGACATGCCGTAGACGAAGTCGTCGGTCTCGTCGATGAGCGTCGTCATCGACGCGGTCGTCCGGGCCACCTTGCGGATCGTCTCGCGCACGGGCCACAGCCAGGCGCTGTCGATGTGGGCGTGGCCGACGGCGGAGATCTCGTGCGCGCTCGCCTCGGCGGGGCGGGCGAGCACGTCGACGAGGGCGGCGCGTGCGTCCCCGGCCGTCGACGCCACGTGCTGGAGGTCGAGGCGGTCCATGGCGTCGTCGAGGGCCTGGAGCACCTGCATGCGCCGCGGTCCGGGCGGCAGCTCGGCCTGCAGCTCGAGGAGCACCTGGACGTCGAGCGCGAGCTCGAAGACGTCGCGCTCGAAGACCGCGAGGTCGAGGCGACCGGTGGAGTAGAGGCGCGTCGACGAGCTCGTGACGATGTCGCCCTCGCGCGTCGGCACGAAGGGGTTGCCTGCGACGAGGATCGGGTTCGAGGCGGCCTCGACGTAGAGCTCGACGGCCTGCGCGGCCTCCGCCTCCTCGGCGACGAGGACCCACTGGTTGCGCGGGTTGAGCGACTTCACCGGCGTGCCGTCGGCGCGGTAGACGAGTCCCTCGCACTGGAAGCCCGTCATGTCGCGGTCGAAGCCGAGGTCGGCGACGACCTCGACGCGGCGTCCGGCCCAGTGCGCCGGCACCTCCCCGGTGAGCCGGAACCACGTCGTGCCCCAGGCGGCGCCCCACGGGGTCCCGACGGCATACGGCGTGTAGTCGAGCGCGAGCCCCTCGGCCGGCGGGACCGGTTCGCCCGGCAGCTCGTGCCACTCGGCCGTGAGCGGCACCGACTCGGCATGGACGGCCGGGAGGATGCGCTCGGCGAGGACGCGGGTCACGCGGCCCACGGTCAGGGGGATGTCGTCGTGCATGGCTGCCTCTCGGGGGTGCGGGGTCGGCCGATCTCGGCACGACGGCCCGACGCGGACCGATCGCCGCACGGGCGACGACCTCCGGCATATCGTGACCGCGTGACGAACATCGGACGCCTCATGCTCGCGCAGGTCAGGTCGATCGGCTCGCGCAACACCTGCCTGTCGCCGGGCGATGTCCCCGGGGGCCCGTGGGTCGCGCGCGGTGGACGGACCTATCGCACCGGCGCGAGCGGCAGCACGAGCGAGGCCATCACCCGGGCACGCGCGATCCGCTCGGTCACGAGCGTGCGCGGCTACCAGGAGGTGGGCCGGGCCGACCTCTTCATCCAGGTCATCCCCTTCGCGTCACCGGAGGACGCCCGTGCGGCCCTCACCGAGCTGCGCGCGCTCCCGAGGACGATGCCGCAGAGCAAGGGCCTCTCCGACGTCGGCGAGCTGCGGGCGGTCGCGGCGCCCGAGGTGGCCGGCACGACGCACGTGGAGGCGGCCGAGCAGGCGTTCGTCCTCGACGGCGAGCACTCGCGCACCCTCACCGTGTGGTGCGTCGTCGGCAGCACGGTCGTCGTGGCGGCGCTCGGTGGGCGGGCCGAGGCGGTCCGGTGGCCGCAGCGCGCGGCGATCGTCGAGGCGCAGGCGGCCGCGCTCGGCTGAGCCGGTCGCGCCTGCCGAGGCGTGCGTCAGCCGCGACCGAGGATGCGGCTGAGGAAGCCGGGACCGGACGCCTTCTCGGACTCGGCGTGGCCCGGGCAGCGCTGGCCCGCGGGCACGTTGCGCATGACCTGGTCGACGTGCTGGCCGCAGCCGGCCCACGTCGTCTTGCCGCAGGTCTTGCAGGTGGCCGCTCGGCACATGGTCGATCTCCTTGGTCGATGTATACCCATGGGGGTATGCGTTCGCGACCACGATAGCCGAGAGCGGGCGCGCGTCCAAGCCCGCTCGGCGGCGGGGTGCGGCTCGGGGGCGGGGCGTGGCCCAGCAGCCGGCGTACGGCTCAGAGGTCAGCGCTGCTGCCAGTCGGGGCCGAGGCGCACGACGTCGCCCACGACGACGACTGCGGGGGACCGCACGCCACGCTCGCGGGCGAGCTCGGCGATGGTGCCGACCGTGCCGACCGTGGTGCGCTGGTCGGGCCCGAAGCCGCGCTCGACGACCGCGACGGGGCAGTCGGCCGACCGGCCGTGCCGGGCGAGCAGCTCGGTCGTGCGGGCGAGCTGGGTGACACCCATGAGCAGGACGAGCGTGTGGTCGCCGCCCGTCGGGAGCACCGGGATGTCCTCGTGGCCCGTGACGACCGTGAAGCCGCGCGCGACGCCGCGGTGGGTCACGGGTATGCCGGCCGCCGCGGGCACGCTGACAGCGCTCGTCACGCCGGGCACCACCTCGACCCGTATGCCGTGTGCCTCGCAGGCGTCGCGCTCCTCGCCGCCGCGGCCGAGGACGTAGGGGTCACCGCCCTTGAGGCGCACGACGCCGAGGCCGCGCTGGGCCTCCTCGACGAGGATGTCGTTGATGCGCGACTGCGGCACCGGGTGGTTGCCCGGGGTCTTGCCGACGTCGATGACGCGCACCGACGCAGGCAGCCGGTCGACGACGGCGCGGGGCGCGAGCCGGTCGACGACGACGACGTCGGCCGAGGCGAGCAGCTCGTGACCGCGGGTCGTGAGGAGGCCGTCGACGCCCGGCCCGCCGCCGACGAGCGCCACCCAGCCGCGACGGCCGTGCGTGCGGGTGCGGCGCAGGTCGAGGGTGCCCGAGACGAGCGCCCGCTCGACGCCGTCGCGGATCGTCACGGCGAGACCGGGGTCGCCGGCGGCATACGCAGCCACGGTGACGCGGCCGTCGGGGGTCGTCACGTCGGCGCGGGCGGCGACGCTCGCGGTCGTGCCGGCGGCGTCCGTGGAGTCGACGCACCAGACGCGCAGGGCCTCGGCGTCCGCGGCGACCTCGCGGTCGACGGACGGCTCGCCCGTCGCCGTGTGGGCGAACCACGCGCCGTCGAGGTCGGCGGGGCCGGCGTAGTCGCGCTCGAGCCACTCGACGCGGCCGGCGTCGGCCAGATCGCGCAGGTCCTCGCAGAGCCACGGGGCGACGACCCGCACGACGGCGCCTTCGTCGAGGAAGGCGCGGACCCGGCGCGCGGACACCGGGCCCCCGCCGACGGCGACGACGAGCCGACCGGTCAGGTCGAGGACGACCGGCAGGGCCGGTTTCAGATCTCCCATTCCTCGTCACCCTCGGGCTCGGTCGGGGCGTCGGCGGCGGTGGGCAGGGTCGCGCCCACCATGCCGGCGGCGACGGTGCGCCCGTCGTGCGCGTCGATGAGCAGGAACGAGCCACCGCGGCGCGAGGTCGAGTAGTTCTCGACCGGGACGGGCGCGGCGAGACGGAGGGTCACGAGGCCGATGTCGTTGAGCGACAGGGCTTCCGCCGGGACCGTGTGGAGGTCGTCGAGGTCGAGGGCCCCGTCGAGGGAGCGCACGGCGGTCTGCACCGTGCGCGAACCGTGCTTGAGCAGCAGGCGCTGGGCCGGGCGCAGCGGCGCGTCGCCGAGCCAGCAGACGACGGCCTTGATGTCCTGCGTCGGCTCCGGGGCGTCGGCGGCCGCGGCGATGACGTCGCCGCGCGAGATGTCGATCTCGTCGGTGAGCCGGAGCGTCACCGACTGCGGCGCAAAGGCCTCCTGGAGCTCACGGTCACCGAGGTCGATGCCGGCGACGGTCGTGCGGCGGCCGGAGGGGAGGGCCACCACCTCGTCACCGACGCGCACGACGCCCGAGGCCACCTGGCCGGCATACCCCCGGTAGTCGCGGTGCGCCTCGTCACGGGCCGCGCCCTGGGGGCGGATGACGAGCTGGACCGGCAGTCGGAAGGACTCGCCCCCCGGGTCGTCCGACGGCGGGAGCGCCTCGAGGAGCTCGAGGAGGCTCGGGCCGGCGTACCAGGGCGTGCGCGGCGAGCGCTCGGCGACGTTGTCGCCGTCGAGGGCGCTGACCGGGATGGCGATGGCGTCGACGACGCCGAGCTCGCGGGCCACGGCCTGCACCTCGGACTCGACGCGGTCGTAGACCTCCTGCGAGAAGTCGACGAGGTCGATCTTGTTGACGGCGACGACGACGTGCGGCACCCGGAGCAGCGCGGTCACGGCGAGGTGGCGGCGGGTCTGCTCGAGGACGCCCTTGCGCGCGTCGACGAGGAGCACCACGACGTCGGCCGTCGAGCTGCCGGTGACGGTGTTGCGCGTGTACTGCACGTGACCGGGGCAGTCGGCGAGGACGAACGAGCGGTTCGCCGTCGCGAAGTAGCGGTAGGCGACGTCGATGGTGATGCCCTGCTCGCGCTCGGCGCGGAGGCCGTCGGTGAGCAGCGCGAGGTCGGCGGCGGTCAGGCCACGGTCGCGGGAGACGCGCTCGACGGCGGCGAGCTGGTCGGAGAGCACCGACTTCGTGTCGTGGAGGAGGCGACCGACGAGGGTCGACTTGCCGTCGTCGACCGAACCGGCCGTGGCGAGCCGGAGCAGGGTGCCGCGGGCGGCACCGGCAACGGCGGCCGGGTCGAGGACCGGCGTGGTCTGGGTGGGGGCGGTCACTAGAAGTAACCCTCCTTCTTGCGGTCCTCCATGGCGGCCTCGGAGATCCGGTCGTCGGCGCGCGTGGCGCCGCGCTCGGTCAGGGTCGAGGCGGCCACCTCGACGACGATCTCGGCGTTCGTGCGCGCCGGGGACTCGACGGCCCCGGTGCACGACATGTCGCCGACGGTGCGGTAGCGCACGAGGCGCGTCTCGACGGGCTCGTCGTCGCGCGGCTGGCTCACCGGGCCGACAGCGAGCCACATGCCGTCACGCTGGAAGACCTCGCGCTCGTGGGCGTAGTAGAGCGGCGCGAGCGGGATGTGCTCGCGGTCGATGTAGCGCCAGATGTCGACCTCGGTCCAGTTGCTGATCGGGAAGACGCGCACGTGCTCGCCCGGTCGGTGCCTGGGGTTGAAGAGGTTCCACAGCTCGGGCCGCTGGTTCTTCGGGTCCCACTGGCCGAACTCGTCGCGGAGGCTGACGATGCGCTCCTTGGCGCGCGCCTTCTCCTCGTCGCGTCGCCCACCGCCGAAGACACCGTCGAAACGGTGGTCGTTGATGGCGTCGAGCAGCGGCAACGTCTGGAGCGGGTTGCGGGTGCCGTCGGCGCGCTCGCGCAGCCGGCCGTCGTCGATGTAGTCCTGCACGCTCGCGACGACGAGCCGCAGGCCGAGGCGCTCGACGGTCTCGTCGCGGTAGGCGAGGACCTCGGGGAAGTTGTGGCCCGTGTCGACGTGCAGCACCGGGAAGGGGATCGGCGCCGGCCAGAAGGCCTTAGTCGCGAGGTGGAGCATGACGACGGAGTCCTTGCCGCCGCTGAAGAGCAGCGCCGGACGCTCGAGCTCGCCCGCCATCTCGCGGATGACGAGGATCGCCTCGGCCTCGAGGGTGTCGACGTGGGTGAGGCGGCGGTCGTCGGAGTCGCCCGGGTCACCGGCAGGGGCGGCCGGGGCCGCGTCCAGAGGGGTGGTCGTCGTCATGTGTGGAGTCCGCACTCGGTCTTGGAGAAGCCGGCCCAGCGGCCGGCCCGGGGGTCCTCGCCGGGCTCGACCCGGCGGGTGCACGGCTCGCAGCCGATCGAGGGGTAGCCGTCGGAGAGGAGGGAGTTGACCTCGACCTGGTGCTCACCGGCATACGCGAGCAGCTCGTCGAAGGTCCACGCCGCGAGCGGGTTGATCTTGACGAGGCCGTTCTTGGCGTCCCACGTCACGAGGGGGGTGTCGGCCCGGGTCGGGCCCTCCTCGCGGCGGACTCCGGTGACCCATGCCTCGTAGAGCGGCAGGGTCCGCGCGAGCGGCTCGACCTTGCGCATCTGGCAGCACAGTGCCGGGTCGCGCTCGTAGAGGCGAGCGCCGTACTCCTCGTCCTGCTCGGCGACGGTCAGCTCGGGCATGACGTTGACGAGTGTGATCGGCAGGTCCTCGGCGACGATGTCGCGGGTGACGATCGTGTCGGAGAAGTGGTAGCCGGTCTCGAGGAAGAGGACGTCGACGCCCGGCGCGAAGCGCGAGACGACGTGGGGCAGCACGGCGTCGGCCATCGAGCAGGCCACCGCGAGGGTGCCGTCGAAGTGGAAGGCGGCCCACGCCGCGACCTCGTCGGCGGTCGGCTCGCGCTCGGGGTCGGCGCCGAGGGTGGCGTTGAAGTCGTCGACGATCGCCTTGAGCTCGGCATCGCTGCGCCGCTTGCGCGGGACCTTGGGCGTCGCGAGGGGAACTGCGGTCACAGGAGTGCTCCTTCGTCTGCGCGGCGGGTCCACGACGAGAAGCTCTCGCCGGACTCGCGCTGGTCGAGGAAGGTCCGCACGACGCGCTCGACGTAGTCGGGCAGGTCGTCGGCCGTCACCTTGAGGCCGCGGACGGTGCGTCCGAGGCCGGCCTCGTCGCGGTCGACGGAGGCGAGGCCGCCGCCGAGGTGCACCTGGAAGCCGGGCACCTGCTCACCGTCGATCGTCACGAGCTGGCCCTTGAGGCCGATGTCGGCGACCTGGATGCGGGCGCACGAGTTCGGGCAGCCGTTGACGTTGAGGCTGATCGGGGTGTCGAGCTGCTCGGTGACGTCAGCGAGACGCTGCTCGAGCGCGGCGATCGTCGTCGCCGCCGTCGCCTTGGTCTCGACGATGGCGAGCTTGCAGAACTCGATGCCGGTGCACGCCATCGTGTGTCGCCGGAAGGGACTCGGCGCGGTGCTGAGGCCGAGCTTCTCGAGGCGGGTGACGGCGCCCCGGACGAGGCGGCCCGGGACGTCGAGGACGACGAGCTTCTGGTGCGGGGTCAGGCGCAGCCGGTCGGAGCCGACGTGCTCCATGAGGTCGGCGAGCCCGGTGAGCACGTCGCCGCTGATGCGACCGACGGTCGGCGCCGCGCCGATGTAGCGCTTGCCGTCCTTCTGCAGGTGCACGCCGACGTGGTCGCCGGGGCCGCTGGCGGGCGCCGGCGGCGGGCCGTCGGGGAGCTCGCGCTCGAGGTACTCGTCCTGGAGCACCTGGCGGAACTTCTCGGGACCCCACTCGGCGAGGAGGAACTTGAGGCGGGCCTTGTTGCGCAGCCGGCGGTAGCCGTAGTCGCGGAAGATCCGGATGACCCCGTGCCAGACCTCGGCCGCCTCCTCGGGCCGCACGAAGACCCCGACCCGCTCGGCGAGGCGGGGGCTCGTCGAGAGGCCACCGCCGACCCAGAGGTCGTAGCCGGCGCCGAGCTCGGGGTGGACGACCCCGACGAGGGAGATGTCGTTGATCTCGTGCACGACGTCGAGGCTCGGGTGGCCGGTGATGGCCGACTTGAACTTGCGCGGCAGGTTGGCGAGCTCCGGGTCGCCGATGTAGCGGTCGAGGATCTCGTCGATGACGGGCGTCGGGTCGATGATCTCGTCCTGCGCCACCCCGGCGAGCGGGCTGCCGAGGATGACACGCGGGGTGTCGCCGCACGCCTCGGTCGTCTGGAGACCGACGGCCTCGAGGCGCCGCCAGATCTCGGGGACGTCCTCGACGCGAATCCAGTGGTACTGGATGTTCTGCCGGTCGCTGATGTCGGCGGTGCCGCGGGCGAACTCGTGGCTGATCTCCGCGAGGACGCGCAGCTGGGCGAGGCTGATCGCGCCGCCGTCGAGGCGGACGCGGAGCATGAAGTACTCGTCGGACAGCTCGGTGTCGTCGAGCTGAGCGGTGCGGCCGCCGTCGATGCCGGGGCGGCGCTGCGTGTAGAGACCCCACCAGCGGAAGCGCCCCGAGAGGTCCTGGGGCGGGATCGACGCGAAGCCCTCGCGCGAGTAGATCTGCTCGATCCGCTCGCGGACGTTGAGCCCGCCGTCCTCCTGCTTCCAGGTCTCGTTGGCGTTGAGCGGCTCGGTGCCGTCGACCTTCCACTGCCCGTTGGAGCGGCCGGCGCGGGGCGGGCGGGTGCCGGGGCGCACCGGGGCCGTGCCGGTCGCGGAGTCGGTGACGGTCATGTAATCGAATGTATAACCAGCACTTATCTCTGCCCAAACGGGTCCAGAGTGCGGCCCTTTCCCACCCAACCAGTGGGAATGCCGGGCACCTCGCGGCCTGTCAACCGTCGAAAGGCCACGGACCGGGTCCCGGTTCGTGGCCTTTCGACGGTTGGAGGGGTGGCGCGGTCAGGGGCCGGCGAGCTGGCCGGAGTCGACGGCCTGGACGATGCCGACCACCGTCGAGAGATACGCCTGCGAGTGGTTGTAGGAGAGCACCGCCGCCGTGAGGTCGGCCGGGCGCGAGAGGTCGCGGCCACCGGCGCAGAGGTAGTTCGCGGCCGCGAGCGCCGCGTCCTCGATGTTCTGCGGGTCCTTGACGCCGTCGGCGTTGCCGTCGGCGCCCCAGATGCGCCACGTGCCGGGGATGAACTGCATCGGGCCGACGGCGCGGTCCCAGACCGGGTCGCCGTCGTAGCGGCCTCCGTCGGTGTCGCGGATCGCCGAGAAGGAGCCACCGGAGAGCGCCGGACCCCGGACCGGCGGGACGGCGTCGTGCGACGCGTCGAGCGTCCGGCCACGGAGCGAGGACGACTCCACCTCGCCGATGGCGGCGAGCAGCATGACGGGGATGTGGCAGGCACGCTGCCGCTCCGCGGCGGAGGCGTATGCCGCCCAGATGATCTCGTCCTTGGTGCGTGCGGTCGGCCGCGTGGTGCCCTTGGGCGGCACGGTGACGACGACGGGGATCTTGATGACCGCCTTGGGTCGCCACGGTGTGGGGTTGGCGCTCGACCCGCCCCCCGGCTCGAGGGTCGCGGCGACGACCGGAGGCGCCTCCTGCGCGAGGGCCGCAGCCGCGACGCGGATCTCGTCGAAGACGGGCAGCACGAGATCGCCTGCGACAGAGCCGAACCCGCTGTCGAAGAGCGGCGGCGCCGGTGGCGTCGAGCCATCACTGCTGGCCGTGGCCGCAGCGCCTCCCGGGACCAGCGGTGAGAGCAAGGGCGCCGGGGTCGGGGTCGGCACGGCCGGCGCGGTGTCGGCCACGGCCCGCGCTGCGGACCCGACCAGGGCCGTCGCCACGACGACGGAGGCGGCCACGGCTCGTGCCGCGGTCAGTCGTCGCCTGGTCGCCCCTGACATGTCCCTGTCCTTCCTCGGGCGCGTGGCCGCCCACTCACCAGTACAGCGCGAAATCCTCGACTGCGGCAACGAACGCCGAGTCCCACAGGACCACGGGCCATCCTGCCCTCCGGCCCGACTCGTCGCGACGGGAGGGCTCCACGGCCGTCACCGACTCGCGGCGGATCGTGGGGTGACAGTGCCGGTCTCGTCCTGAGCCGAGTCGGTGCTGCCGGGGACGGCGGACGCCGCGGGCCGGGCAGCGGACGCCGCGGGCCGGGCGCCCCCGCGCTCGGCCACCGCGCGCGTACGACCCGGTGCCGGAGCCGGACGGCGGCGGCGCCTCCAGAGCAGCCAGGCGGCCCCGATCACGGCGGCCACGGCGAGCGCGGCGGACGCCGAGGCCAGCAGCCCCGAGATGGGCGCCCGCGACACGACCGGGGCCGGGTCGGAGGCGCTCGGGCCGACCACCCAGTGCACGGTGCTGCGCACGTCGTCGAGACCGCGCCGGTGCACGACGACGTCGACGTCGACCGGTCCACCGGCCGGCAGCTCGAGCGCCGCCGACCAGCGCGACGGCGTCACGGCGGTCGCCGTCACCGGGGCCTCGGCCGCGGCGGGACGAGCCTCGACGCCACCGGACGAACCGCCTCGGACCGTGACGGAGACACCCGTGACGGGCCCGGGGGACGGCCGACGGGTGTCGAGCACGTCGATGAGGGCCACGCTGGCGCCGGGACGGTTCGGCCGCAGGGCGAGGGTCTGCTGGAGGTCGGCGACCGGCCGGTCGTCGATGACGCTCGGCGCCTGCGCGCTGACGAGGCGCGGCGAGACGGCGGGCTGCCCCGTGGCGAGGAGACCACCGAGGGCGGCGACGACGAGCAGCCCCAGGGCCTCCGCCGCGATGAGCCGCCGGCGGACCCGACCGTCCTGCAACCCCCGAGGGTGCAGGGCGCGGGTGGTCGCGAGGGCGACGAGCCCGACGAGACCGGCCAGGGCGACCTTGGCCAGCAGGACGCGACCGTAGGTGGTGAGCAGCACGGCATCGACCGAGACGACGACGTCGCTCGCGAGGTAGACGCCGGTGACGGCGACGACGACGACCGAGACCGTCGCGGGAGTGCGGAAGCCCCGCAGGATCCCGCGGACGTCCGCACGGGAGAGTCCCAGCCGCGCGGCGCGCACGCCGAGCAGCGCGAGGGCGGCCACCGAGCCCGCCCACAGGAGGGCGGCGACGAGGTGCGCGGTCGAGGTGACGACCCACGTCGGGCCGCCGCGGACGCCGAAGTGACCGATGCTCACGGTGAGCAGGCCGGCGCCGACGAGCGCGGCCGTGGCTGCGACGTCGCGCGACACCCTGCCCGATGCCGGCCGGTCGGGTCGGAGGGCGAGCGCCGCTCCGAGCAGGGCCGCCTCGCGCAGCCCCCACCGCAGCACGTAGCCGGGGGTGAAGGCCCCGGCGCCGAAGCGGACGAGGTCGACGAGCGCGACGGCCAGGGCGGCCGTCGCCCCGACGACGAGGAGACGGAACGCCTGACGGCGCAGCCAGGCCCGCGGCATACCGCTCGTCGCCTCCGGCACGCGGCGCAGCAGGCGCCCGACGACGACGGCGCCGAGCCCGGCCCCGATCCCCGCGAGGACGGCCCACCGGCCGACGAGCTCGAAGAGGTCCGGGTTCGTCTCGCTCGGACCGGCCGCCTGCACCTCGCTCTGCACGCCGAAGGCGAAGATGCCCGCGGACTCGTGGAGGTCGTCGCTCGACAGGGTCCGCCAGGACACGTGGTAGGCGCCGACGCCGAGCGCGGGGATCGTGGCCACGACGGTCGCCGGGGCCTCCTGGTCCTCGTCGCTCTCGACGAGCGTCATCGCCGTCGGAGCCACGCGGTGGCCGTCCGGCTCGGTGACGATGATCTCGGTCGAGGCGAGGACGACGTGCTCGGTGAAGCGCAGCTCGATGGTGCGCGGGGCGGCCGCGAGGCTGGCCCCGTCGGGCGGGTTGCTCGACGCGAGGTAGGCGTGCGCCGAGGCCGGGCCCGCGCCGAGCGCGACGAGCAGGGCCGAGCCGAGCGTCACCGCGAGGGCCAGCAGGGCCCGTCGCAGTCCCAGCAGGCTCATCAGAGCACCGGAACGTGCTCGAGGCGGAGGCCGCCGTACTCGATCGTCACGTCCTCACCGGCGCGGAGCGCGCCCCCGGTGTTCTGGTAGACGAAGTAGTACGTCGCGCCCGCGCGGTTGATGTGCCCCTGCCGCATGACCGAGACGCGGTTCGTCGAGCCGTCGCGGGCCTCGCTGCGCAGCACCGGCGGGTGCTTGACGTCGGCCTGGAAGCGGCTCGCCTTGTCGACGTCGAGGACGACGTAGCTGACGGTGACGAGGCCACCGTCGCCGACGACCGCGACGCGAGAGATGCGGACGCCGAGGGCCGTCTCCATCGCGTCGGAGTGCGGGACCGGTCGCCCCGGGTCGTCGCCGCCTCGCAGCGCACGGGCCCCGAGGAGACCGAGGACCGCGACGACGAGGACGGCGACGACGGCGAGCGCGACCCTGGCCCGACCCTGCCGACCCGTCCGGGTGGACGGGGCGGAGGGTCCGGTGGGACCGGCCGGCTGGACCGGCGGAACTGCTGTGGTGGTGCTCATTCGGACTGCCCTCCGATGCTGCCGGCCGGGGTCACGGGCAGGTGACCCCGGCACGAGGTGGGACCGGATCAGGGGATGCTGTTCCGGGTCGAGACGAAGCTGTCGAACCAGGCCGTGCCCGCCGTGGTCGACGTGGTGCCGGCGATGACCCCGAGACGAGCCGTCTCGATCTGCAGGGCCGTACCGGTGTTGTTGCCGCTCCGCGTGTCACGCAGGGTGCCGTCGACGCGGAGGGTCAGCGACCCGCCCGTCCCCTGCACCCAGTCGATGCGGATCGTGTGGGCGCCGGAGGCCAGGCTGAGCGCCGGGCTCGTCGTGGCGCCGAACGCCGCGCGGTTCATCACGGTGCGGAGCGTCACCGCCCCCGTGCCGACGCGGTGGTACTGCACCGCGAACGACTGACCCGTGGCGCTGCGCCCCTCGAACACCGTCAGCCAGGCCGTCGTGCTGGTGCCCGACGAGAGCGTGTTGGCGTTGAAGGAGAACTGCGCGCGGTAGGTCGTCTCGGCCGACGGCGTGGTGTCGGTGACGTACGCCGGGGTGGCCGAGCCGGTCGCGACCATGCCGTAGCTGCCGGTGCCGAACGGTATGCCGGCAGCCAGGCTTGTCGAGACTGCCCCGCTCCGCCCGAACCAGGCGAGCAGGTTGCCGCTGTTGAACGTGTCGCTGAAGATCGCGTTGGGCCGGGTCACCTGGACCGTGACCGCGGACGCGTTGCTCCAGCTGCCCGCCGCGTCCTGGACGCGGAGGTTGAACTGGACCGTGCCCGGCTGGATGCCGGTCAGCGGGATCGCCGCCGTGACACCCGTGCCCGAGTCGGTCACCTGGACCCGCGTCGCCTTGCCGGCACCGGGGTCGGTCGTGCCGATCCAGAACTCGGCGCCCTGGAAGCGCGGCCCGACGTAGGTCGGGACCGGGGCCTCCGTCACCGGCGCGGAGAGCGTGACCGTGGCCGAGCCGTTGGTCGGGTTCGGCGAGGCCGACGCGGCCCCGAGGACCGGTGCCGTCCTGTCGACGAAGAGCCGCACGAGGGCGTTGCTCGCGGTGAGGCTGCCCCAGTTGCCGGCGGCGTCCTTGCCGTGCACGTAGACCTGGTGCTCGCCCGGTGTCATCGCCTTGACCTGGGTCAGCGGGATGAGGCCGTAGACCTGCTCCGTCGGCGAGTCGAACGCACCGTCGACGGCGATGAGGCTGAGTCCCTTGCCGAACGTCGGGGTCGTGCTCGTCGGGTCGACGAAGGCCTCGCCGGCGAGCACCGAGCTCTGGAGCCCGTTGCCGGCGTCGCGGTCCTGCAGCTCGGCAGAGATCACGAGGTAGCCGGGGTAGGACTTCGAGCTGAGCACCGCGTTGGTCGGGTTGGGGCCGACGGTGGCGGCGTTGACGGCCGGCGCTGTGAGGTCGACGGTGAGGTCGACGGGCACGGCCGGGCCCCAGATGTTCTGGGAGTTGCGGCTGTGGACCCACACCTTCGCGGTCCCCTCGCCGAGCGCGAGGACGTCCGCGGCCGGGATGGTCCCGGTCTCGGCGACCTTCGTCGCGACCCGGTTGAGGGTCATCGCGTGGCCGGTGCCGTTGGCGCCGGCGGCCGCACCGAGGAAGTACTCGGCTCCGGTGATCGTGCCTCCGGCAGCGGTGTCGTCACCGGTCGCGTTGACCGTGACGGTGCCCTTGCCGCTGGCGGGCGACGGGCTCACCGAGAGTGCGACGGTCTGCGGGCCGGACTTGGCGACGTTGAGGATCACCGACCCGACGACGCCCCAGTTGCCGGCGGCGTCGAGACCGCGCACGAACACCGTGTGCTTCGTCGACGTCAGGCAGTGCAGGTCGACGGGAGGCACGGGCGCAACACAGTCCGCTGCGGTCGCCACGGCCGGGATCGCGCCACTGACCGTGGTGGTCTCGACCCCCCAGGTCCCGGTCATCGGGACGCCGCTGCCGACGCCGACGGTGACCGCGTCGTCGACGACGAACTCGGCCTGGCTGACGGTGCCGTGACCTGTGGTCGCGTCACTCACGGTCGCGGTGACGGTGACGGGGCCGGTGGCGTCCGTCGGGTTCGGGGTCGCGGAGATCGCTGTCGAGACCGGGCCCACTCCGTCGGTCGAGGGTGCAAGCGCGTTCGTGTCGAGGAAGGTCATCATGCCGCCGAACGCCACCGCCAGCGGGTCGGCCGTGGTCTGGCCCGCGTTGTCGAGCCGGGCCGAGGACTCGTAGACCGCGACCTTCGACTCGGGTCCGGTGGGCACGGTGACGAGCGCATCGACGCTGACGCCGGGGTCGACCGGCACGACGACGGACGGCTCCGGGAACGCGAGGCCGTGCCCGTCGTGCGACAGGACGACCTGGTCGGCGCCGAGGGTGCTCATCGAGTGCAGCTCGGACCCGACGTTGACGTAGCGCAGGAGCACGGTGTGGCCCTGGTCGGTCGGCACGGGGTCGCTCGACGGGAAGGGCTTGCCGTTGATGAGCCGGTAGGCCGGGTGGAACTCGCGCATGTCGAAGGTCGTCGGGTGCGCGTTGAGGGCGGGGTCGATCTCGCTGAGCACGAGCACCGCCTCGTCGTTGTACGCCTGGCCGTATGCCGTGCCGTCGCCGAGGACGACGAGCGCACCGGCAAGACCCATCGCCACCTGACGGGCTCCGCCCGAGGTGTGGCCGGCCTCGTAGAGGAACGTGCCGGGCCGGCCTGCGGTGAAGACGTAGCGCGCGGTGGCGCCCGGCGCGATGCCGGTCGTCGCGGCCGCCGTGGGCAGCCCCTCGGTGATGGACGCCGCGGGCTGCCCGGGCAGCGCGAGCGAGGTCGGCTCGTCGAGGCCGTTGTGCAGCGTCAGCACGACGCGGTCGCCCTGGCGGGCGATGATGGCCGGGCCGGGCGCGGTGGCCGCCCCGGCCGAGGTCGTCGAGTAGCCCCAGATCGGGATCGGTTGTCCGAGAACCTGGTTCGTGCCGGGCTTGGCCCAGAGGTCGCACGCGACGATCTCCGGGTCAGGCGCGGACGCCGGCGTGACGGTGCAGCCGGGCGTGTTCGGAGTCAGCTTGCCGACCGGTGCCGCCGGCGCAACCGCGGGTGCGACAGCCGGGGCGACGGAGGAGGTGACCGCGGAGGCCGACGTGGCCACGGAGGCCGGCGAGACGGCATACGCAGTCGCGGCGGCGAAGGGGACGGTCGCGAGCGCGGCGGCGACGGCGGAGACGCCGAGGCGGTGCCGGAGGCTGGGTCGAGAGGTCATCGTTGTCGTCCTCAGCTCGTCGGGCAGCCGGCGGGCGGGTCGATGCGGAAGACCGTCATCATGCCGCCGAAGGCTGCGCCGTAGTTGGTCGCCTGCTGGAGCGCGTGGCTGTGGGCCACGTGGTAGTACTCGCCGCACTCGTTGTTCACGGTGATGTTCGACGGGAAGGTGCCCTTCGTGCCGAGGTAGGGGCTCTCGCTGAACCACGTGTCGGCGCCCACGAGGAGCTGGTCGGTGATGACGGGAAGCTGCGTCGGGATCGGGTTCGTCGTCGCGTTCCACTGCTCGACGTCGCGCCAGTCCATCAGCGCGTCGACGGTCTGCCCGGGCATGACGTCGATGTCGTACTTGAGGTACGAAAGATCCTGTGGCGCAGTGGCGCTCGTGCCCTGGAGGGCATGACCGTCCTTGTTGACGACGCGTTCGTCACTCCCGTGCGGGTGGAAGGGGTAGTTGCCCCGTCCCGCGTTGAGGTAGCGGATGACCGCCGGGAGCGGGTTGCTGGTCGGGTCGTACGGCTTGATGTGCACGAGGGCGCCGTAGGGCTGGCTCGGCAGCCACGAGGCGTTGTTGGGCGCCAGGGTGTCGGGCATGCTGCGGCCGTTGATGAGGTAGTAGCGCGCGTTGTAGGCGCCCCAGTCGACGGGCTGAGAGCGCTCGACGGCCAGGTGCACCTCGGGGTCGATCTCCGAGAGGAGGAAGACGTACTCGTGCTGTGGGTTGAAGGCCGAGTCGGCGCGGGCGTTGACCTGCCCGGCCGCCCCGGCGGGGCGCACGACGAGCGCTCCGTAGAGGCCCATCTGCTGCTGCTTCGTCACGTCGGTGCCGCTCGAGTAGAGGTACGTCCCGGGCGAGCCCGCCGTGAAGGTGTACGTCACGGAGCCGCCCGAGGCACCGGCCGGCTGGACCATCGAGGTGAGGGAGCCGCCCGTGTCGAGCTGGGGCTGGGCCGGGTTGCCGTTCGCCTTGACCGCCTTCTGGCCCGGGAAGAGGATCGAGGTCGCCTCCGGCAGGTCGTTGTGCAGGATGACGGTGACCGGCTGGCCGGACGTGACGCAGAGGACCGGCCCGGGCAGCTGGAACTGTCCGGAGCTCATCCCGTAGCCCCACATGTAGATCGAGTTGCCGTCCGGCGTCGAGACGTAGCCCGTCCGCGCGGTGAGCGAGAAGGTCTGCTGCGGGTCGGTCTGGCAGAGCAGCCCCTCGGACGTCGCAGCCTGGGCACCGGCGGTCGAGCCGACGGCCACCGCGGCGACGAGGGCGCCGACGGCCGCGAGGATGCCCGTGCGCCGTCGGGTGCGCGCGGCACTCGCCGCGTCACCCGGGTGGCGTCGTGATCGGTTGAGTCGCATGATCGTCCTCCGTCGGCTCGTCAGGTGTTGGGCTGGGTCTGGAGCCCGTAGGTGCCGGGCGCGCCGACGCGGAGGACGGTCATCATGCCGCCCCAGCCGGGTCCCCCGCCGTTGCCCAGATAGGCGTAGTTGCGGTCGTAGAGCAGGTACTCGCCGGGCTGGTGGGGCGTGACGAGCACGTCCCGGCTCTCGCCGGGCCCCACGTCGACGGTGTTGGTCTCGAGGTAGTTCGTGTAGCCGTCGCGACCGCGGAGCAGGGTCGCGTCCTTGGCGATGATCTGCATGTCGACGTTGTCGAGCGTCAGGGCGTGGTTCTGGTAGCCGAGGTTCGACATCCGCAGCAGCACCGTCTCGTTGACGTTGCAGGTGATGAGCGAGCTGATCGGCTGGTACTGCAGCCGACCCGCCGCCGTCGACGTCGGGTTGCCCCCTGGCGCGATGGTGTCGGGGTAGCCGCGGCCGTTGAGCAGCCAGAAGCTCGGGGCGTAGTCGGTCCAGTCGCTGACCTGGATGTGGGCGTCGCGGTAGTGGGCGGCCGACCACAGCTCGGTGATCATGAAAGCGAACTCGCGGTCGTAGCGCGTGCTGCCGTCGCCGTCGTTGTACGCGTACTTGGTGCCCATCGGGTGGCCGGCCACCGGCGCCCTGTTCTGCTTCGGCCGCACGAAGACCATGCCGGTCATGCCCATCTGCACGTGCTCGACGTCCTCGAAGTGGCAGTGGTACATGTACGTGCCGGCGTCGCGGGGGCGGTAGAAGTAGGACAGGTCGCGCCCGATCGGCACGGCGAGCGAGAGCTCCGGCACGCCGTCGAAGAGCGGGATGGCGTTGACGAAGCCGTGCCAGTGCAGCGTGTGGCCGTCGAAGAGGTCGGGCCGCATGACGAGTCCGAGGTTGGACAGCGTGATCGTCACCTCGTCCAGCTCGTCGAAGGCGAGCATCGGCGCCGAGATCTGCGCCTTGCCGCGCGTGGCCGCCACCTGCGTCGCCGACATCCCCGTGACGTCACGGAAGCCGAAGACGTACGTGTCGAAGGGCGACGGCGCGAGCGAGTCCGGGAAGAAGGGCAGGTCGTCGGGCGAGCCGGCCGGCATGCTGACCCAGCCGTCGGTGCCGGCCAGGTGCACCGACTTGGCGGGGCCCGTTGCGGCGGCCTGCACGACGGTCGGGCGGGCGGCCTGCTGTCCGAAGCTGAGGCGCGTGCCGAGGAAGACGCTGCCCACGGCGCCCGCCCCACCCAGCATGACGGCTCGCCGGCCGAGACCTGAGCCCGCCGTGCGCCGTGCGGCGTCTGAGCGTGATTCGTCGGTCATGAGGTGCTCCTGAGGTCGGTCCGGCTCCTGGGCCGGACGGGTGGTGAGTGGGTTGGCCCCCGGGGCCCGGGGGATCCAGTGGGAGTGACTGGGGTGCCCCGGGGGCCGGACTGGGGGTTACGGGTAGTACTGGTCGGAGCCGGAGTCGTACCGTGCGGCAGTCCCGGATCCGGTCGGCCTCGCCTGGTTGTCGATGTCGCGCGCTGCCGCGGTGACGGTCGCGGTCCACTGGGCGGTGATGCCCAGGAACGTCTGGCTTCCGTAGACGACCGAGGTCTTCCCGCGGCCCTTGGCGTATGCCGTGGCTGCCGTCCCCGAGAGGTGGTAGTCCGCCCGCAGGCGAGGGGGCAACAGGGCCGTGACGATGGCCGCCTCGCGGAAGGCCGGGAAGGTGCGTGCGGCGAGGACGGTGACCGTCAGCTCGGGCGTCGGGTCCTTGAAGCCGGGGGTGTCACTGACGGTGACGCCCACTCCGCCGTCGGTGCCCGTCGTCGTCTGGATGACACCGCCCACCGGGTGGAGCGTGCCCGGGCCGCCGACGACCGCCATGTCCCAGGGGTCGACCGAGTTGGTCGCACCGTCGGGCAGGGTGCCACCGATGCCGTAGACGTAGCCGCCGACGTAGGTGCCGGCGCGGTTGTCGTTGAAGACGTTGTCGAGGAGCACCGGCTTGCTGAACGTCGACTGCCCGGTGACCTTGACGATCGCGAAGGCACCTGCGCCGCCGCTGTTGAGCCTGGCCATGAGCGGGTCGCTGTTCGGCCCGGTCGCGAGGCCTGCCGGGGCCGGGAGACCGTCCGAGGTGACCGCGGTCGCCGTCGTCATGTTGCCCGCGACGGTGTTGTCGACGAAGTTGACGAACGGCGCGTCGTCGAGGGCGATGCCGCCGCCCTCGTGGGCCGACACGTTGTTGGTGACGGTGTTGTTCGTGATGGTGATCGTCTGCGGGTCGGCCTTGGTGACGTGCGTTCCGGCCACCTGGAGCAGTCGGATGCCGCCGCCGTCGTCGCTCGCGAGGTTGGCGTCGATGACGTTGGCGTCGATCGTCGCCTCGCCCGTACCGGGGCTGAGGCCGGTGGGGCTCGACGGCAGCTCGCCGGCGAGCATCACGGCGCCACCCTCGTCGTAGGAGCTGTTGAACCAGATGGTGTTGCCGGTGATGGTGCCGCCGTTGTTGCCACCCGTGTTCGACATGTAGCCGAAGGCCGTCATCGCGCCGCCGTACTCCGCGGAGAAGTTGCCGCAGATGGCGTTGTGCAGGACCTTGTAGCCATCGCTGCCGGTGAAGAGGCCGATGCCGCCGGCGAGGTTGGTCCCGCCGTTGTTGAGCACCTGGTTGTCGGCGATGAGGGTGTCGTAGTTGCGGTTGTCGCCGGTGTAGGGCGTGCCGACGCGGATGCCGCCGCCGTAGCTGCCGCTGTTGCCGACGATGACGTTGTCGGTGATGCGGACGCTGCGGTTGTTGTTGTGCAGGTAGATGCCGCCGCCCTGGGTGACGAGCGCGCCGGCCGCACCGTACGGCGTCGTGACGCCGCCGGTCAGCACGTTGACGTTGCCGGGGAAGTCGGACTGGGCGCCGCCGGTGACCTGCAGCCCGTCGATGGCGACGGGGTATGCCGTGTCGCCCACGTTGGCGCGCGCCGGGTCGTCGAGCACGGTGATCGTCGCGGCGTCGGGCACGTCGAGCTCGCCGCTGTAGGTCAGCGTCCCGAGCCGGGTGATCCACGCCGTGCCGCCGGGCAGGTCAGGGCTGAAGCCGGACCCGTCGATGATCGAGCCGGGCACCCACCGCTGGGAGCCGTCAGCGTTGGTCGTGAAGCCGCCGGGACCGACGCCCTGGATGGCGACACGGTGGTGGACGAGGAGGTTCTCGTTGTACTCACCGCGCGGGTTGAGCGCGGTCGCGGCGCCCGGCCACACGACGACGAGCCAGTGCCGCCTCGTCGAGGACGGCGTGGCCGCCTCGAGCGCGGCCTGGACGTTGCCGTACGCCTTGCCCGGCCCCACCTCGACGACGCGCGGGTTGGTGGCGGTCGTGCCACTGGTACTCGTCTGGGTGCCGAGGTTCCAGACCGTCAGGCCGTTGTACGTCGAGCGCTTCGACCCGTTGGTGACGGTCACCTTGAGGGCGCCCGCTGTCGTGGTCAACAGCGTGGGCACCGTGAACGTGATGCTCGTGTCGGACCACGGCCCGACTGTCACGGGGACGTTCGTGCCGGCGCTGTTCGTCAGCGTCACGGTGCCGGTGCCGCGGGTCGCCCCGAAGCCGGTGCCCGTGATGGTCACGGTGCGGTCGGCGGCCGCCGACGAGGGACGCACATACGGCCGGCTCACGGCGAGCAGCTGCGGGTCCGTCGTGCCGAGGTTGCAACGCGCCGGGTTCGACGCGGTGGTCCCGGGGGCGAGCACCGTCGCGGCGGCCTGGGTGGGCGCCGTGTCGGTCACGGTGTAGAGACCGGGCCAGCCCTGGAAGTTCGTGCTGATCGTCCGGTAGGCCGGGTTGTAGTCCGGGTTCGGGTCACCCGGTCCTCCGGGGTCGTTGCCCGTGAAGCGGTACATGTTCGGGCAGGGACCGGCCGGGACCGGGCAGTTGTACGTCCCGGTCGAGGGCTCGAGGGCCTCGTAGAAGCCGTTGAAGTCGGTGTGCGTCGTGTCGACGAGGCGTCCGCTCCAGTCGTAGAGGCCGACGGGGACGTTGGGCAGGCCCTGGGCCTCGCCGTAGTTGGCGCTCCGCTTGTCGAGGGACAGGCCGAGGTCGTTGATCGTCAGGCCCCAGAAGTGCGTGGGGATCGGGACGGGCGTGTAGAGGTTGAAGTTCGGGGCGACGGTCTGGCCGCTGCGGACGGTGATGAGCTTGGAGTCGCACAGGGGCCGGTCCTGGCCCTCGAAGGGGCTGCCGCCGCCGTCGAGGAAGGCCGGGTTCGTGACGCGCACGGTGTGGAGCGCGCCCGCGCAGCCCGAGATGATGCCGGCTCCCTGCGACGGGGGCTGGGTCGGGGGCAGCGGGTCGTTGCCGGTGCCGGGGCCGTCGGAGGCCGCCTCGGCCACGGTCGGCGGGAAGTTCTCCTGGGAGAGGTAGCTGTCTCCGTCGAAGACGTTGACGTCCTCCTCACGGGTGACCTGGTACATCGGCTTGCCGTCGACCGGGTCGGTCGGGATCTCGACCGAGGTGATGTAGTCACCCGCGGGGAGGTCTCCGAAGCCGTAGTTGCCGTTGACCGTCTGGCCGGCTGCCCCGGGCGTGCTGTCGGACGGGCCGACCTGCACTCCCATCATCGGCGCCTCGACGCAGAGGTTGTTCGCCTCGGGCCCGGACTCGGGCAGGGCGAGCTGGTCGGTCAGCTCGGTGCCGTCCCACTGGCGAGCGGTGCAGCCCCGCGGCGGGGCCCACTCCTCGCTCGGGTACTGGTCCTGCACCTCGGCGCCCTTGACGAGCGCGCCGCGCTCGGGATCGGCGTTCGCGATGGTCGCCGGGGCCGTGGGGTCGGTCTCGTGGGCCGGGTTGGGCACCGACAGCGGCACGATCGCCTTGCCCTGGCGGCACGCGTTCGCCTTCTCCTCGGCCGTCGTGGCCGTGCAGGGCACGGAGGCGTAGACGTGCACGTTCACGTCGGGGATGCCCGGCTGGTAGTCCTCGCTCACGGCGTCGGCGGGGTCGAGCTCGTTGCGCGTCACGTCGTAGGACACGGTGGCGGCGATGCCGCCGTTCTCGTTCGTCGCGTACGGCTCGACGCCCCAGTCGATGCGTCCCGAGAGGCCGATGACGGGCAGGAAGTCGATGTCGACGAGCCCGCCGAGGATGGTCGTCGGGGAGTCCTCGTTGTCCGCCTGGTAGGTCACGCCGGTGGTCCGGTAGCGGGTGTTGAACGCCTCGAGGACGAGCCACTTGCTGAGCGGGTAGCCCTCCTTGATGTCGTAGACACCGTCGTCGCCGGTGTTGACGAGGTTCGTGTACTGGTCCATGAGCGAGTTGTCGCGCTCGCGGACGGTCAGCGTGAAGCCGGGGACCGGAGCCTCGCCCGGGTCGCGCTTGCCGTTGCCGTTGTCGTCGACGAAGACGGTGCCGCGCACGTGCGTGAACCAGCCGACGAGCATCTTGTTGCCGACGTCGACGAGGTCGCCGCCGGACACCTCGACGTTGAAGCTCCAGAGGATGTAGTCCTGCGCGTCATCCCAGATCGTCAGCTGGTAGGTGCCGTCCGGGACGTTCTTGATGTCGAAGGAGCCGTTGGCCGCGCCCCGCCCGACGTAGACGGCCGCGTCCCCACCGGTGAGGTCCGAGAGCGCCACCCACGGCGACGCGATCGGGCCGGCGTACTTCGACCCGGCCCAGCCGGTCTCGGGGACGACCTGGCCGTTCTGCCCACCGACGTAGGGCAGGCCGGCGACGGCGACGCCCTTGACCTCGCCGGTCGCGGTGGACGTGGGCATGGCCTTGACGCGGACGAAGCCGAACTGCGTCGCCGGCACGGGCTCGGCGCCCTTGATGAACTCGGTGTCGAGGCCGGTGTCGCCCTCCTGCACCCAGATGTCGTGGTCGTGCCCGCCCTCGAGGGTCGTCGTCTGGACCCAGCCCGACTGGCCGGCGGGCGGGGAGACGGTGGCGCCGTAACGGTTCGGGCCGAGGTTGGGGATCGTGATGACGCCCGAGGCGTCGCTCGTGCACTTGCCGGTGGAGCGGGTCGTGTCGACGACCGGCTTGCCGTCGGTGCCGAACGTCATCCGTCCGGCGGCATCGTGCCGGTAGACGGTGCACAGGGCGTTGCCGTAGTAGTCGGTGCTCACCGGCCCGAGGACGTCGGAGAGGTTGCCGGTGAAGCCGGACAGACCCCGCTCGGCGTCGGCCTCGTAGGTGCCGTCCGCGGGGACGTTGTCGTTGAAGACCTGGATCTTGATCGTGGCGAGCGGCAGGGGCAGCGGCTGCATCGCGACGTCCACGAGGCCCTTGAGCCCCGCCTTGACGGTGAAGTGCGCGCCGTCGATCTTGTAGCCGTCGGCCGTGACGGAGATGAGGTACTTGCCGGGGGCCAGACCCTCGAGGACCTTCGCGGAGTCGAGGTCGGCCTCGGAGCCTTGCGCGACGATCTTGGAGAATCCGGACGTGGGCCGCACCGACGGCCACGGGCAGCTGTCGGCATAGGGCTCGGTCGGGTCGCCCGCCTGGGGGGTGGCCGGCTTCGTGCTGCCGCCGGGCGCCCGCGACGGCAGGCACCGGTCGAGGAGCGGGGCGTCAGCCGTGCCCGGGTCGCCGGTGCTGTCCTCGTTGACCATCCACTGGTATGCCGTGACGTGGTCGCCCTTGTGGATGAAGCCGGGCCCGGCGCCCACGGAGCGTGCGCTCGCGACGGTCAGGGTGATGCAGCCCTTCCCCGCGGCAGTCGTCGTCGGGCAGGGTCCACCCGTCGGAGTGGTCACCGCCGGTGCCGCGGCCGGTGCCGCGGCGGGCGCCGCGGGCGCGGCCGCCGGTCTCGGCGCGGCTGCCGCTGCAGCCAGCGGTCCACCGACCTGGGCCACCCCCGCGATGGCGAGTGCGGTCAGTCCGGCGATGATCGGGACGCAACGCCTACGCAGCCTTGGCATGTCCACGGCAACCCCCACGTGATGCTCTGCAGGGCTCGGTGCGAGCCCGTCGTCCCGAGAACGTCGCACGCGCCGTCATGGCGCTCTGCGGAGATGGGTCGACGGCTCAGGCAACTGTCATCGACGGGGTTGGTCTCGGCTCAGGGACCTGTCATGCCGTTGCCAGCCCGCCGTCATGTTCCTGTCATGTTGGCGCCCGATTTGCGCTGATAGATGCGGGTCTCGACCACGGATTTCCCAGCTCTGTGACCTTTCCCACTCCGCCGTCACACGCTCGGATCCATACTTGGCGACAGATCGGGGAGGGGGGACTTTCATGGCAACTGTCATGGTGGTCGACGACGAGGAACGCGTACGCACGTTGCTGGCGAAGTCGTTGTCGTCCCAAGGACACTCGGTGGTGACCGCTGCCTCGGCCAACGCCGCGATAGACCGGCTCGCGTCGAGGGACGTCGATCTCGTCGTGCTCGACCTCGTGATGCCCGGGCTCAACGGCATGGCCGTGCTCAACGCGATCAGGGAGCGCAAGCAGACGACGCCGGTGATCGTGCTGTCGGGCGTCACCGACGTGGGAGCCCGGGTGGAGGCGCTCGACCGCGGGGCCGTCGACGTCGTGTCCAAGCCGTTCAGCCTGACCGAGCTCATGGCTCGCGTCCGACGCAACGTCGGGGCGGCGCGCGCTCCCGCTGACGACGGCTTCCTCGAGGTGGCCGGCATACGCCTCGACGTCGGGCGCCGCCGGGCGACGTTCAGGGCGCGCAGCGCCGCCCTCACCGAGCGCGAGCTGAGCCTGCTCGCACACCTCATGCGGCGCGCCGGCCAGGTGTGCCACAAGGAGGAGCTGCTCCACGACGTCTGGCACCTCGACTTCGACCCGGGCAGCAACGTCGTCGAGGTGTGCGTCGGCAGGCTCCGCGCCAAGCTCGGCCAGGACATCCCGGTCGAGACGCTGCGCGGCGTCGGGTACGGGCTCTACGAGGACGCCTGATGGGACGGCACCGGATGGTCCTCGTCTGGAGTGTCATCGCGGCGCTCTGCTCGGCCGCGATGATCGCGCTGCCGGGCAGCGAGACCGTGCCGTACCACATCGCCTGGGCGGCCTTCGCGCTCTGCTTCGGCCTCGAGCAGTGGAGCCCGCGGTCCACGTGGGTCGGCCTCGGCGTCTTCACCTTCGTGACCGGCGCGATCCTCGTCTACCGCGTCATGACCGACGTCCTCGAGTGGCAGGAGACCACCGAGATCCCGCTCATGCTGTTGCTCATGGCGCTCATGATCTGGCACGTGCGCCGTCGTCAGCAGGCGCTCTCAGATCTCACGGTCAACGCGGCCCGGGAGCGCGCCGACTCGACGATGCGTGAGCTGCTCACGCTGCGCACATCACACGAGATGCGGTCGCCACTCATGATCTCCCGCGGCTACCTCGAGATGCTCATGGACCGCACGCCACCCGGGGAGGACCACGCCGACCTCCAGGTCGTCGACGAGGAGCTGGCGCGGCTCACCCGCGTGTGCGAGCGGCTCGTGCGGAGCATGCGCGTCGGCTCCGACCTCGAGGTCACCGAGGTCGAGCTCGACTCGGTGCTCCACCAGACGGCCGAGCGGTGGTCGGCCGTCGCCCAGCGAAGCTGGAAGGTCGAGTCGTCGGCGCTCACGCTCCAGTGCTCGAGCGAGCGGCTGCGGGCCTGCCTCGACACCCTCATCGAGAACGCCTTGCGCTACACCGCGCACGACGACGACACCGTCCTCCTCTACGCCCGCCCGATGCGCGGCGCCATCGCTATCGGGGTCGCCGACTCCGGCCGCGGCTTCACCACCGACATGCTGCGCTCGGCCGCCGGTCAGGACCTCCCGAGCAGCGTGCTCGACGGCGTGCGCGACGACCTCTCCCAGACCGGGCTCGGCCTGTCCCTCGTGCGCGACGTCGCGACGCGACGCGGCGGGTGGGTCCAGCTCGGGGTCTCCGCGTGGGGCGGTGCGGACGTCGCGATGATCCTCCCGGTGCGTCCCGCGGTGCCCGCCCTGCCCGTCGCGCGCCCGACAACGGTCATCGCCCCGGAGGCCGCCGACCAGGTGTCGTTCTGGCGCTCCGCAGTGCGGCGCGAGCCGGACACCGGGACCGGGGCACGCAGCGCCTGAGGGTTCAGTCCCCGCGCGACCACCGCAGCCGCACCCGCTGGCCGGGGCGCAGCTGCGCGGCGAGCGCGATGGCTCGTGAGGTGAGCACGGCGACGACGGGGTAGCCGCCGGTCACCGGATGGTCGGCGAGGAAGACGACGGGCTCGCCACCGGGTGGCACCTGCACCGCCCCGGGGACCATCCCCTCGCTCGGGAGCTCGCGGTCGGCATACGCGGGCAATCGCTGGATCGCGTTGCCCTCCAGGCGGATTCCTACGCGGTTGCTGCGCGAGGAGACCGCCCAGGAGGTCTCGTCGACGCCGGTGAGGTCGCACCAGCCGGCACGGGGGCCGGGCACGACGTCGAGCACCGCCTCGCCGTCGGTGAGGCTCGGTTGCGGTGCCACCTCGACGACGGGGAACGTGGCTGGTGGCGGCCCGATCGGGAGCAGGTCACCGGCGCCAGGCAGCGGCGGACCCACGCGCGCCAGGGTGTCGGTCGCGCGTGAGCCCAGCACCGGCGCGACCGTGACGCCGCCACGCACCGCGAGCCACGTGCGCAGGCCGGCAGCGGGCACCCCGAGGGTGAGCACGGCCCCGTCGACCAGCGCGACGGGGGCGCCGTGCGGGACCGGCCGTCCGTCGACGTCAGCGGGGCAGGGCGCGCCGGTGAGCGCGACGAGCAGGTCACCATGGGCGCGCACCGAGAGCCCGCCGAGGGTGACCTCGAGGGACGCGGGCGCCGGCCCGCTCGCCTCGTGGGGGGCGAGCAGGTGCCCGACGAGCCGCAGACCGAGGAGGTATGCCGTCGGGTCGGCCGCCCCGGAACGGCCCACCCCCGCGTCGGCGAGACCCGGGCGGCCGAGGTCCTCGACGAGGGTGAGCGGCCCGGTGGCCAGCACCTCGAGCCCCCGCCGCCCGATGTCCCCACCCACCCGAGACCCCCCAGAGTCGAATGGCCCCGTCGTCCCCTGAGCCCCACCCATCCGAGACCCCCCGGAGTCGAGTGGCCCCGTCGTCCCACCCCTCCCCGTGACGGGTGGGACGGCCGGGGTCACGGGGCCACTCGAGGAGGTCTGGTCGGCGTCGACGAAACGGACCGACGTGCCCGGCGCGAGCAGCGCGGGCGGGTCGCGGTCGACGTCCCACAGCACGGCGTCGGTCGTGCCGATGAGCTGCCACCCGCCGGGGGAGTCCTGGGGGTAGATGCCACTGAAATCGCCTGCGAGAGCGACGGATCCGGCTGGGACACGTGTGCGTGGCTCGCCGCGACGCGGCACGTGCAGGCGCGGGTCGCCGTCGACGAGATAGGCGAAGCCGGGCGCGAAGCCCCCGAACCCGACCCGCCACGTCGTGCCCGTGTGGGCGCGGACGACCTCGTCGCGGGTCAGTCCGGTGAGGTGGGCGACCTCGTCGAGGTCGGGCCCGCCGTAGCGCACCGGCACCTCGACCACGACCTCAGCCGCGTCGGTCGGCGGGGCGACCGCCACGGTCAGGCGGGTCGCCTCGTCGAGGCACGCCAGGCCGACGTCCGACCGCCGCCCGGGGTCCCGGAGCACGACGAGGACGGTGCGCGCCCCGGCCACGAGGTGGTCGACGGCCTCCCAGACACCTGCGGCACGCTCGACCATCGGTGCCAGGTGGGCACGCAGGGCGAGCGCGGCATCGGTGTCGGCCACCTCGACGAGCAGGGCTGCGCCGCCCATCGGCAGCAGCCGGGCCTCCACGCTCAGCCTGCGAAGGGGCGGATCTCGACGCCGGACTGCTCGAGCGCAGCGCGCACGGCCCGCGCCATCGCCACCGCGCCGGGGGTGTCGCCGTGGATGCACACCGACTCGGCCCGCATCTCGACATCGGTGCCGTCGACGGCGGTCACGAGGCCCTCCTGCGCGAGCCGGACGACGCGGACGGCCACCTCCCCCGGGTCGTGGAGCAAGGCTCCGGGCTCGGTCCGCGGGACGAGGCGCCCGTCGGGGGTGTACCCGCGGTCGGCGAACGCCTCGGTCACGGCGCGCAGCCCCGCGTCCGTCGCGAGCTCGAGCACGAGGCTGCCGGGCAGGCCGAGGACGGGCAGCGACGTGTCGACCGCCACGACGGCGTCGACGAGCGCCCGGGCCTGCGCCTCGTGGTGGACGACCGCGTTGTAGAGGGCACCGTGCGGCTTCACGTAGGCGACGTCGGTGCCCTCGACCTGGGCGATCGCGGAGAGGGCGCCCAGCTGGTAGATGATGTCGGCGGTCAGCTCGTCCGGAGGGACGTCCATGAAGCGGCGCCCGAAGCCGACGAGGTCGCGGTAGGCCACCTGCGCGCCGACGACGACACCCCGCTCGGCGGCATACCGGCAGGTCGTGCGGAGGGTGAGCGGGTCGCCGGCGTGGAAGCCGCACGCGACGTTGGCGCTCGTCACGACGTCGAGCACGGCGGCGTCGTCGCCGAGCGTCCAAGCGCCGTAGGACTCCCCGACGTCGGCGTTGAGGTCGAGGCGCACGACCCGATCCTCCCGCACGCCGGACGGCTCCGCCGCGGCGTTCACCGCAGGCCTGCGTAGTGCTCGGGTAGACGCATCGAGTATGCCGTGAGCAGCTCGCGCGCGACGGTGACCGAGTCGACGAGCGGGTGGAGCGCAAAGGCTTGCACCGCAAGGGATCTGGACTGCTCGACGGCGGCCCGGATGACGAGCTCGTCGACGGCCTTGACCTGCTGCACGAGCCCCAGCGCGTGGCCGGGGAGCGGGCTCACGGTGCCGGGGACCGGCCCGGCCGCGTCGACCCGGCACGGCACCTCGACGACGGCGTCGTCCGGGAGCCCCACGACGGCGCCGCCGTTGCGGACGTTGAGGATGAGGCGCGCCGGCTCGTCGCGCGCGATCGCGGCCATGAGCGCGAGCGCCACGCCCTCGTAGCCGCCTCCCTCGACGTCGGCCTCGGCCCGCTCTTGCGTGTGCCCGTCGTCGCTCTCGCGGGTCTCCTGCATGTAGGTCGCGTTGCGGTCGCGTCGCACGGAGTCCCAACGCTGCCAAGCCTGCTCGGGCTCGTCGGTCACCCCGGCGTAGAAGTCGGCCTGCTGACCGACGAGGTACTCCCCGCGCGTCTGCGGCGCCCCGATGATCTGGGCGATCGCGTCACGGGTGAAGTAGTAGTAGAAGAGGTACTCGTTCGGCAGGGCACCGAGCGTCCTCAGCCACTCGGTGCCGAAGAGCTGGCCCTCCTCGATGGCTCCGAGCGCGACGTCGTCCGCGAGGAGGTCGGGGAGCAGGTCGCGGCCGTCGTGGCGCAGCCCGGCGAGCCAGCCGAGGTGGTTGAGCCCGGCGTAGTCGATCTCGAGGTCGTCGAGATCGTGGCCGAGGGCCCCGGCCGCGCGCTTGGCGAGGCCCAACGGGGAGTCGCAGATGCCCACGACCCGCGCACCGAGCACCGACTGCATCGCCTGGGTCACGAGCCCGGCCGGGTTGGTGAAGTTGATGACCCACGCGTCGGGCGCCAGACGGCGTACGCGTTCGGCGACGTCGAGCGCCACCGGCACGGTGCGCAGGCCGTAGCCGACACCCCCGGGGCCGGTCGTCTCCTGTCCGAGGAGGCCGAGGTCGAGCGCGATCCGCTCGTCGGCGGTGCGGCCCTCGAGACCTCCGACCCGCATCGCGGAGAAGACGAAGTCGGCACCCGCGAGCGCCGTGTCGAGGTCGGTCGTCGCCGTGACCGTCGGCGGCGCGGTCGCCGCGCCCCGGGCGGCCTGGGCGCCGAGCACCCGTCGCATGACGTCGAGCCGCGCGCCGTCCGTGTCGTGCAGGACGACCTCGGTGACGCGCCGGTCCGCGGTGTCGCGCAGCAGCGCGCCGTGGACGAGCGGCACGCGGAACCCGCCCCCGCCGAGGATGACCAGCTTCATGGCAGCACCACCCTCGGACCGTACCAAGGTGTGACGACGGGGCCACTCGACGTGGGCGACATCGGGACGATCTGCGCCGACACGGCATACGACCGTGGGAAAACCCGGCGAGTCGCGGACGGCAGTGCGGGATCATGGGGGCGTGCCGCCCCACCACACGTTCGACCCGCTCGCGTCTCGTCGCACCGCCGACGAGCCGGCTCTCGACGTGTTCGTCTGGGGCACCGTCTTCCTCGACATGATCTTCGCGGGGCTGCCGAGCGCGCCGAAGCCGGGCACCGAGGTGTGGGCCGAGGGGCTCGCCTCGTGCCCCGGCGGCATCGCCAACCTCGCCGTCGCCACCCGTCGCCTCGGCCTGCGCACGGGTCTCGCGGCCGCCTTCAGCGACGACGACTACGGCGACTTCTGCTGGCGCACCCTCGAGGAGCAGGAGGGCATCGACCTCGCCCGGAGCCGCCGCTTCGCCGACTGGCACAGCCCCGTCACCGTCTCGATGTCGGTCGACCGCGACCGCAGCATGGTCTCGCACGGTCACCCGTCCCCCGTCGCCGCCGCCGAGCTCATCGGGACGCCCCCGCGGTCTCGCGCGGTCATGGTCGACCTCGGCGAGGACGAGGCCTTCGGCGCGAGCGGCCGGACCTGGGTCGACCGGGCGCGCGACGACGGAGCGCTCGTCTTCGCCGACGTCGGCTGGGACCCCAAGGAGGAGTGGTCGCCGCACGTGCTCGACCGGCTCGAGCGCTGTGACGTCTTCATGCCCAACGCCGTCGAGGCGATGGCCTACACGGGCACCCGGTCGCCCGTCGAGGCCGTCTACGCCCTCGCCGACCGCGTGCCCGTCGCCATCGTCACCGACGGCGCCAACGGGGCGCTCGGCATCGACGCCCGCACGGGCGAGGAGTCCCAGGTCCCGTCGCTGCGGGTGCAGGAGGTCGACCCGACCGGCGCCGGCGACGTCTTCGGGGCCGCCCTGCTCGTCGGCACGCTCGCGGAGTGGCCGCTCGAGCAGCGGATGACCTTCGCGAGCCTCTGCGCGGGCCTCGCGCTCCAGCAGTACGGCGGCTCCCTCGCGGCACCCGGCTGGGGCGACCTCGCCGACTGGTGGACGGCCCTCGTCTCCGACACGAGCGGCGACGCCTACCACCGCTCGCTCCGGCGCCGGTTCGGCTTCCTCGACGAGATCGTGCCGCGGGTGCCGGTCACGGCGTGCCGTCGCGCGACCGCGACGATCGCCAAGCGGGCCGATGTGCAGGACCTCGACTGACCGTCGTCCGCTGCCACGCGGCACGATGGTGACGTGACCGAACTGCCCGCCGAGTTCCCCGCGGAGCTCCCCGCGGAGCTGCCCGTTGACGTCGGCGACCTCGCGGCCCTCGACCTGCGTGCGGCGCAGGTGCAGCACTGGTCGATCGCCGGCGACTCCTTCACGTGGACCCTGCTCGCTGGTGACACCGGCCGGGGCCACGAGCTCGCCAGCATCACCTACGTCGGCGCCGTCGTGCTCCACACCAACCGCCGCGACCTCGACCGTGCCGTCGCGGCCGCCGCCGAGGTCGAGCGGTCCGAGGTCGTGCCCACCCCCGACGGCGGCTTCGAGCACCGGGTCACGCTCGTGCCGGCCTACCCGCTCGTCGTCCGCTTCTGGAGCGTGGAGGTGCGCCGGATGCCGGCACCCGACCACCTGCGGCGCCTTCGCTGACCCGGAGACCGCGCCACCCGGCATACGCCATCAGGGGCGACGGCACCATCGACGACCGGGCCCCGGGGTGCCATGGTGAGTGGATGGAGAAGTCGTCGTTGACCGCCCTCGCCCGGGAGCTGCTCGAGCACGCCAGGACGACCTCGAGCGGTCGCGGCGCCGACACGGTCTACGGCGGCCACGAGCACGTGCTGCGCCAGACCGTCGTCGCGCTGGCGGCAGGTCGGTCGATGACCGAGCACGAGAACCCCGGCGAGGCGACGGTGCAGGTGTTGCGCGGACGGGTGCGCATCAGCACCGCCGACGCGGCCTGGGAGGGCGCGCCGGGTGACCTGCTCGTCGTCCCGCAGGCGCGCCACTCGCTCGAGGCACTCGAGGACTCTGCCGTGCTCCTCACCGTCGCCAAGCTGCCCTGACCCGGGCTGCACGGCCCACGCCGTGGGTGGCCGTCAGGCGGCCGTGCGCGGTGGATCACCGGCAGCACACGCCGGCGATCCACCGCAGTCAGTCGCCGCCGATGCCGGTGCGCTCGACGCCCTCGACGATCCAGCGCTGGAGGAAGAGGAACATCAGCAGCAGCGGCACGATCGCGACGAGCGCGGCCATGAACAGCTGGCTCACCTGCACCGACTGCGCCGTGAGGAAGGTGGACAGCGCGATCTGCACCGTCCACGACTCCTGGTCGCGGCCGATGACGAGCGGCCAGAGGAAGGCGTTCCACGAGCCGATGAAGGTGATGGTGCCGATGGCCGCGACGAAGCCGAACGAGTTGGGGACGACGATCTTCCAGAAGGTGCCCCAGTAGCCGAGCCCGTCGATGAAGGCGGCCTCCTCGATCTCCTTGGGGAAGCCGAGGAAGAACTGCCGGAAGAGGAACGTCGCGAGCGCCTGGAAGAGCCCGGGGATGATGAGGCCGCGCAGCGTCGAGATCCAGCCGAGTGTCGACACGAGGACGAAGCTCGGCACGAACGTCACGGCCGCCGGGATGAGCAGCGTGGCGGTGATCGTGTAGAAGACGGCGTTGGACCAGCGGTAGGGGATGCGCGCGAGACCGTAGCCGGCGAGACCCGAGACGACGAGCACCCCGATCGTCTGGGTCACCGCGATGAGGCCCGAGTTGAGCAGGCTGCGGGCCATCGGGATCGCCGGGTTGTCGAAGAGCCCGGTGAGGTTGGAGGTCTCCCAGACCGGCGGCAGCCAGTGGAAGTCGGGCGACCCGAGGTCCTGCTCGCGCATGAACGCGCTGCGCACGAGCAGGTAGAAGGGGACGAGGAAGAGCAGCGCCGCCGCGACGAGGGCGCTGTAGCGGGCCCACCCCGTGATCCGGGTCTGCCGCTTGCTCCGGACGATCGCCATCAGTCGCCCCTGTCGCCGAGTCGGAGGATGCGGCCCTGCACCACGGCGACGATCGCGATGATGAGAGTGAGGATGACGGCCCCCGCCGACCCGTGGCCGAAGTCCTGGCCCGAGCCGAGCGCCGTGTAGTAGAGGTAGACGAGCGGCGGCCGCGCGTAGGGCGGGTAGGTGCCGAACGTCGACAGGATGTTGTAGAACTCGTCGAACGCCTGGAACGCGTTGATGAGCAGGAGCAGCAGCACCGCCGTCGACGTCGCGCGCAGCTGCGGCAGGGTGATGTGCCGGAAGACCTTCCACCCCTCGGCGCCGTCGATCGCGGCCGCCTCGTAGAGCGTCGGGCTGATCCGCTGGATGCCGGCGAGGAAGAGGATCATGTAGAAGCCGACCTGCAGCCAGAGCCGCGCCGTGACGATGACGAGCCAGTACCACGGCGGGTCGGCGAGGCTGAGCCACGGGATCGAGTCGGCGCCGAACCAGCCGAGCACCGCGTTGGCCAGGCCCGAGCGGATGCCGCTGAAGATCGACATCTTCCAGACGAGCGCGGCGACGACGTAGGAGCACGCGGTCGGCAGGAAGAAGACCGTCCGGAAGAACGACTGCATGACCCGGGTGCGCGCGACGAGCAGCGCCGCCCCGAGGGAGATGACGAAGGTCGTCGGCACGATGAAGACGGCGAAGGCGAGGAAGGTGACGAGGCTGCTGCGGAAGGCCGGGTCGCGCAGCATGTCGAGGTAGTTGCCGACGCCGACGAATTTCGTGGGCGTGACGGTGTTGTAGGACTCGAAGAACGACAGGTATATCGACCAGGCGATCGGGACGTAGACGAAGACGATCAGCCCGATGACGAACGGCCCGACGAAGACCCAGAACCACAGGTTGCGGTCCTGGCGCCCGCGCAGGCGACGACCGAGCGACGGCCTCCCCGCGGTGGGGGGCGGCGTCGCCCGGTCGGCTGCCTTCCGCTGCGCGGCGCTGTCGTATGCCGCCGGGTCGGCCTGCGCTGTCAGGCGAGGACCCGCTTCAGCTCGGCGTCGGCCACGGTCTTGACCTTGGCGATCTCGCCGGCCGGGTCGGCGCCCTCCTTGACGATGCGGTTCATCGCGTCACCGAAGGCCGTGGCGCACTTGGGCGTCCACAGGATCGGGCTCTGCGCGTGGCCGACGTCGGTGGCGAGCTTGGCCGCCTCGGCCGCCTGCCCGCTCGTGAGCGTCGAGGCCTGGCCGATGAGGCTCGTGCGCGAGGGGATGTGGAAGCCGTAGGCCGTCGCGAAGTCGAGCTGGTAGGCGGTCTGGTCGATCCACAGCCACTTGGCGAACTTCTTGGCGGCCTCGACGTCCTTGCTCTTGGCGCTGACGCACGAGCCGTAGGCGCCGACGGGGACCGACGCCTTGCCCTGGTCGTCGAGCGCGGGCCACGCCATGACGCCGAAGTCGTCGCCGAGGCCCTTCTTGAGGTCGGGAAAGGTCCACAGGCCGGTGAACTGCATGGCCGTGAGCCCAGCGGTGAGCGCGGACGGGTCGAACCAGTCCTTCGGCGCCCCGAGGAGCAGCACCTTGGCGTCCCACATCTCGCGGAGCTTGCCGAGTGCGGTCGCCGCTCGCGGGTCGTCGAAGCCGAACTGGTTGTCCTTGGTGAGGTAGTCGAGCCCGGCCGACCACAGCATCGGGCCACCCATGAGGCCGGCACCACCGTCGTTGCCGAGGAAGAGGCCCTTGACGTTGCCCTGCGTCAGCTTCTTCGCCGCGTCGATGAGCTCGTCGATGGTCTGGGGCGGCGTGATGCCGGCCTTGTCGAGCATCGACTTGCGGTAGACGAGCAGCTGCATGTCGACGACCTGCGGGATGGCATACGTCTTGCCGTCGTAGGTCATCCGCTCGAGGATGCTCGGGTTGAAGTCGGACTTCGTGTCGCCGATGAGGTCGGTGAGGTCGACGACCTGGCCGCCCTTGATCATGTCGATGGTCGGGCCGTTGCCGTACTCGAAGACGTCGGGCCCGGCGTCGGTGAGCAGCGAGGCCGCGGTGGACTGGTCGTAGTCGCCGGGCTTCCAGCTGACCTTGACCGTGGCGTCCTTGTAGGCGGCGGCGTACTTCTCGACGGCCTGCTGCGTGCCGGCCTCGCCGTACTGGTGGTACCACTGGTTGAGCGTGGTCCCGCTGCCGCCTCCGGTCGCGCCACCGGTGGCTGCCGGCTCGCGTCCCGTGTTGCTGCCGCACGCGGCGAGCGCACCCGTGACCGCAGCGGCACCGCCGAGCGCGAAGAGCGAGCGCCGGGTGAGGTGGGCCCCGAGGGCCTGGCCGATCTCGCGACCGATCTGCTTGTCAGACATAGGGTTCCCCTGCGTCCTTCCTGCCCGGGTGTGCGGGCACCGTTCACGACGGCGGGCGCTCGGCCAGTCTGCTCGACCTCGCCCACCCGGCGATCGTATGCCCGTTACCTCCGCGTATGCCGGATGGCCCACCCCCGGAGGTCAGCGCGGCTCAGATGGTGGCCGGAGAGTTGAGCGGGTTGTCGCTCAGGGTCTCCGGGGCCGTCTGGAGCAGCTGCTCGACGAGGAGCAGGGTCTGCTCGTCCTCGAGCGTCATACGGCGGCCGAAGTGGCCGCGGGCCAGGGCCACGCCCGCACCGACGCGCAGGATGCTCGACCGGACGTCGGTCCGCGTGTCGGTGTCCATGCGTTCGAGCAGCCGGCTCACGGAGAGCAGGCCCGAGACGACCGGTCGGCCGTCGAGCTCGAACTCGTCGAAGAGCCAGAGGCGCTCGGCTGCAGCGGTGCCGAGCAGCTCGCGCCCGGGACCCTCGCTGCGCAGGGCCGCGTCGGTCACGGCGTCCCAGAAGGCGCCGCGCTCGTCGTCGTCGAAGCGGATGCGGCCGGCCAGGGCGCTCAGCACCCACACGGGGGCGAGCCGGAGCGTGAACCACTCCTGCTCCGACCACTGCTCACGCCACTGCGACACGACCGCCACCGCCTCTCACGCGCTCGGGGCACCTCCAGCGTACGACCGCCCCGCCCGTGAGGTCGCGGAGTCCACCGCTGGTAGACAGGAACCGTGCTCGACGACAACGCCGTCCTGACCGCCCCCACGGTCCTCACCCTGGTGGGCAGCTCCGGGCTGTCCGCCGAGGTCCTCGCCCACGGTGCCCTGCGCCGTCTCGAGGCCTTCGGCACCAGCCTGCTGCTGCACCCCGCGACCGTCGCAGAGGCGGGTCTGACGAACGTCCACCTGCGCGTGCACGGGCCGGACGGCATCCGTCGTCGGGCCCTGCTGGGCCCCGGCAGCGGCTCGGTCGTCACCTCGGTCGACGGCGCCGTCGTCGTCACCGGCCGCCACGAAGGCCTCGACTACCGCCTCGTCCTCACGCTCGGCGACGGGTCACCCGAGACGCCGACGTGGCACTGGGACCTCGAGCTCACGAACGCGACGGGCGAGCCCGTCACCGCCGACGCGGTGCTGACGCACGACCCCGCCCTGGCGCCCCTCGGCAACGTCCGGATCAACGAGTACTACGTCAGCCAGTACCTCGACCTCACCCCCGTCGCGACGGACGGCCACGGCACCGCGGTCGCCGTTCGCCAGAACATGCCCGGTGAGCGCGTCCCGTGGCTCATGGTCGGGACGACCGGCACGGGCACCGGCTGGGCGACCGATGCCCTCCAGCTCGTCCGCCGCACCGGCCCCGGTGTCGACTGGGCCGGGCTCGAGGCCGTCGACCTGCCGAGCGCGCGCCTCCAGCACGAGCACTCGCTCATCGCCCTGCAGGACGCCCCGGTCGAGATCGCACCCGCCGACACCCACCGCACCGGCTTCTGGGGCATCGCCCTCGAGGACCACCCCGAGGCCACGTCCGACGCCGACGCCCGTTGGGCCGACGTCGCGATCGCGGCCACACCGACCCCGTGGGCGCCGGCGGGCGACGGCGCCCACGGCCAGGCTCTCGACGGTGCAGACGACGCCGCGACGCCGGCGACGCTGTGGTCGTCCAGCCCGGCCTTCGCGTCACGGGCACTCGACCGCGCCGAGCTCGCCGACGCCGGCCTGCTCGAGCACCGCACCGACGTCGAGACGGCCGACGACGGCACCGAGCTCGCGTGGACCGTCCGCGGCGGGCAGCTCGTCACCCCCGCCAAGGAGCTCGCGGTCCTGCGCCCGCACGGCCACCTGCTCCGCACCGGTGACACCTTCACGCCCGACTCGCGCTCGCTCGCGTCGACGGTGTGGATGGCCGGCACCTTCCACTCGCAGATCACCCGCGGCCACGTCGGCCGCGACCCGGTCGTGACGGGCCGTCGCACCTACCTCGGCCTCCAGCGGGCCCACGGCATGCGCCTCTTCGTCGAGGACGCCGACGGCACGTGGAGCCTCCTCGAGACCCCGAGCGCGTGGTTCACCGGCCTCGACCACTGCACGTGGTGGTATGCCGCCGCGTCGGGTCCCGTGCTCACCGTGACCTCGAGCGCGCCTGCCGACGAGCACGCCCTGACGCTCTCGGTCGGGCAGCACGGCGCAGCTCCGCGACGGGTGCTGCTCGCGCTGCAGGTCGCCGACGACCTGTCCGACGCCCCGTCGGTGGCGACGGCCGACGACCACCTCGACGTCACGACGGCGAACGACCCACGGCCGTGGCGCGTCTCGTGGACCGGGCCCGGCGACCCGGAGGTCGGCGACGCCCGGCTCCAGGCCGACGGCGTCGGCCGCGGACCGGGCTGGCTCACCGTGCTCTTCGACGCGAGCGAGCAGCTCGAGGTCGTCGTCCGCTCTGCCCCTGGCGCCGGCGATGCTGCGGCCGGCGAGGTCGTCCCCACGGGCGAGCGCCTCGGAGCAGCGTTCTGGGACAAGGCCGGCCACGCCGTGACCCTCGACGGGTCGTCGCTCGGTGACGCCGGCTCCCAGGCCGCGAACCTCTCGGCGGCCCTGCCGTGGTTCACGCACAACGCCTTCGTCCATTACCTCTCGCCGCGCGGGCTCGAGCAGTTCTCGGGCGGCGCGTGGGGCACCCGCGACGTCTGCCAGGGTCCGGTCGGGCTGCTCACGGCGCTCGGGCGACAGGACGCCGTCCGCGACGTGCTGCTGCGCGTCTTCCGCGCCCAGAACGCCCGCGGCGACTGGCCGCAGGCCTTCGAGTTCCTCCCGCCGCTGGCCGAGACGGGCCAGCAGGACTCGCACGGCGACGTCGTCTTCTGGCCCGTCCTCGCGGCCGGTGACTACCTGCGCACGACCGGTGACGCGAGCCTGCTCGACGAGGCGGTCGCCTTCGTCGGCGACGACGCGCTCGGCGAGACGGCCAGCGTGGCCGAGCACCTGCGTCGTGCGGTCGCGCGGATCGCGGAGTGCACGGTCCCCGGGAGCCCGCTGCCGGCATACGGCCACGGCGACTGGAACGACTCGCTCCAGCCGGCCGACCCGCACCTCGCGGCCCATCTCGTGTCCACGTGGACGGCCGTGCTCCAGACGCAGTCGCTGCGCACCCTCGCCGAGGGGCTGCACGCGGTCGGCGCGCCCGACGGCGCCTCGGCCCTGGCCGCCGACGCGGACGAGCTCGCCGAGCGCACCCACGACGCCCTGCTCGACCAGCTCGCGGCCGACCCCGTGCTGCCCGGTTACCTGCTGCAGCACGAGGACGGGCACTTCGAGCCGCTCGTCCACCCGAGCGACGAGCGCACCGGGCTGCACTACGGCGTGCTGCCGTGGATCCACGCGATCGGTGCCGACCTGCTGACGCCCGAGCAGGCGCGCCACCACCTCGACCTCATCGAGGAGCACCTCCTCGGACCCGACGGGGCGCGGCTCTTCGACCGGCCGGTCAGCTACGTCGGTGGGCCGATGAGCGTCTTCCAGCGGGCCGAGGCGAGCACCTTCTGGGGCCGCGAGATCGGGCTCATGTACATGCACGCCCACCTGCGCTACGCCGAGGCGCTGGCCCGGGTCGGTGACGGCGCAGCCCTGCTCACAGCTCTCGCCAAGGCGAGCCCGGTGGGCTTGGACTCGCTCGTGCCACAAGCCCGCCCGCGCCAGACGACGTGCTACTACTCCTCGTCCGACGGCGCCTTCACCGACCGCTACGACGCGTCGGAGCGGTATGCCGCGCTCATGGCCGGCGACGTGCCGCTCGAGGGAGGGTGGCGCGTCTACTCCTCCGGCCCCGGCCTCGTGCTCCGGCTCGTCACCGAGGTGCTCCTCGGCATCCGCCAGCGCGGCGACGACGTCGAGATCGACCCGGTGCTGCCGCCGAGCGGTGACGCCGGCGCCGGCGCCGGCGCCTCCGAGCTGACCGCGCGCCTGCCGCTGGCCGGCACCGACCTCACGGTCCGCTACGTCGTGGGGCCCGAGGGGCACGGCGTCCGCCGCGTCACCGTGAACGGGCGTGAGCTGAGCCTGCGACCGCTGACCAACCCCTACCGGCGGGCGGGTGCGGCCGTCCGGACCGCGGACCTGCTCGGGCTCCAGACGGCCCAGACTGCCCGGACTGCCGAGGCCACCGACGCCACGGCCCCGACCAGCGAGATCCTCGTGGAGACCCACTGACATGACCGACGTCACCGCCACGCCGCCCACCCAGCCGCGGCCGTGGCTCGATGCCACGCTGCCCGTCGAGGAGCGCATCGACCTCCTCATGGCCGAGATGACCCTGGCCGAGAAGGTCGGCCAGACCCACCAGGTCGCCAACATCAACCCCGACGACGACGCCGCCGAGATCGCGTCGGGACGGATCAGCTCGAGCCTCTACGCCTCGGGTGCGACCGCCGGCAACGAGCGCGACGAGGGCGTCCTCGTCGGCAACATCGACGCCGCCCAGCGGCACGCCGTTGAGGGCAGCCGTCTCGGCATCCCGCTGCTCTTCGGCCGCGACGTCATCCACGGGCACCGCACCGTGGCGCCGATCCCGCTCGGGATCGCGGCGTCCTTCGACCCCGACGTCGCCGAGGAGATCGGCGAGATCGCCGCCCGCGAGGCGGCCGTCGACGGGGTGGCGTGGACCTTCACGCCGATGGTCGACATCTCGGAGGAGCCGCGCTGGGGCCGGGTCGCCGAGTCGCTCGGCGAGACGCCGGTGCTCTCCGGCCGTCTGGCGGCCGGCTTGATCCGGGGCTTCCAGGGCGACGACCCGAGCGACCCCGACCGCCTCGCGGCGTGCGCCAAGCACTTCGCCGGCTACGGCCTCGCCGCCGGTGGCCGCGACTACGACACGGTCAGCGTCGGCGAGAACACCCTGCGCAACCTGCACCTGCGGCCGTTCCGGTCGGCCGTCGACGCCGGCGTCCTCACCGTCATGGCCGCCTTCAACGACATCGACGGCATCCCGATGCACGCCCACGAGCACCTCGTCCGCGAGGTCCTCAAGGGCGAGTGGGGCTTCGACGGTGTCGTCGTCGCCGACTGGAACGGCATCGGCCAGATCGTCTTCCAGGGCGTCGCCGCCGACAAGCGGGAGGCCGCGGCCCTCGCGATCCGCGCCGGCGTGGACCTCGACATGGTGAGCGGCACCTACCTCGAGCACCTCGAGGAGCTCGTCGAGTCCGGCGAGGTCGACCTCGCGCTCGTCGACGACGCGGTCCGCCGCGTGCTGCGCCTCAAGTTCCGCCTGGGGCTCTTCGAGCGTCCGTATGCCGCCCGGCCGGGTGCGTCGAACGCGCCGACTCCGTCGACCCGGGCCGCCGCCCTCCGCGCGGCGCAGGCCGCGCACGTCCTCGTCAAGAACGACGGCGTCCTGCCGCTCGGCGACGAGGCCGGAAAGGTCCTGCTGTCAGGCCCCTTCGTCGACGACGGCGACGCGCTGCTCGGCACGTGGGTCCTCGACGGCCGCGGCGAGGAGGTCGTCACCCCCGAGGCCGCTCTGCGCGAGCGCCTTGGCGACCGGGTCACCGTCGCCGACGGCCGCTTCCCCGACGTCACCCTCATGCAGGCGCGCGCCGCCGACACGTCGGTGCTGCTCCTCGGCGAGCACCGGTCCCGCTCCGGCGAGGCGCAGTCCGTCGTCGACATCGGCCTGCCGCCGGGCCAGCTAGAGCTCGTGCGCGCCGCGGCGGCGTTCGGCAAGCCGCTCGTTGCCGTCGTCTACACCGGCCGCCCGCTCGACCTCACCGAGCTGCTCGACCTCGCCGACGCGGTGCTCGTCGTGTGGCACCCCGGTGTCGAGGCCGGCACTGCCCTGGCCGACATCCTGCTCGGCGACGCCGAGCCGCACGGCCGGCTGCCGATGACCTTCCCCCTCTCGACGGGCCACATCCCGACGAGCACCCACCAGCGCCGGACGGGCCGGCTCATCCGCGCCGACGTCGACCACCAGGAGGGCCGCTACATCGACGCCCTCACCTACCCGCGGCTGCCCTTCGGCTTCGGCCTGTCCTACACGACCGTCGACTACGGCGCGCCCGTCCTGTCGTCGCCGACGATGACGACCGACGGGTCCACGACCCTCACCGTCACGGTGACCAACACGGGCGAGCGGCCCTGCCGCGAGGTGGTCCAGCTCTACTTCCGCGACCCCGTCGCCCAGGTGACCCGCCCGCTCGTCGAGCTGACCGACTGGGCGCTCGTCGACCTCGAGCCCGGCCAGGCGCGCGAGGTCACCTTCGACGTGCAGGCCTCGCGATTCGCATACGCAGGCCGTGACCTCACGACGCGTGTCGACGAGGGCGAGATCGTCCTGCTCACCGGGCCCGACGCGGCCCGCCTCCAGCCCGTGTCCGTCACCATCACGTCCCCGAAGGCCTCCTCATGATCGGGACCGTCCAGCGCCAGATCCGGATCGACGGCGAGCCCGTCGTCGTCATGTCGGGGGAGGTGCACTACTTCCGCGTCGCGCGCGCCGAGTGAGGCCAGCGCCTCGACCTGCTCGTCGAGGCGGGGTGCGACACCGTCGCCTCTACACGAGCCGTGGCTCGCCCGGATGGACGGGGACCACGACGACGTGTCGCTGGGACTCGTGCTCGACGCGTACATGACGGAGTACCACCCCGGGTCTGAGCTGATGACTGAGGTCGTCGACGACCTGACGTCGCACCGCGGCGCGGGCGAGCGCAAGGCGCTGGCGCGGTCGCTCCTGCCCGGTGGGTTCCGTTTTGGCGCAACGCATCTCGAGCGGCGCGACCCGGCGCCGGGGTCGACGGTGCTCGTCGGCACTGGGCGCCACCTGTCGCGAGTCGTGCAGGAGCGGCTGGTTGGCCGTGTGACGACCGGTGGCAACGTCGTACTGCTCGGGCCGCTGCCCGAGCGGGACCTCGACGGGTCGCCGTGCACGGTGCTGGCGGACGCGCTGGTCTCACGGCGGGCGAGGTGGTGCGCGACACCGGCCACTCCTACCCGTCGCTCGTCGCGCACGGGTGGGCGCAGCCGTGGCCCGAGATGCGGGCCGGCTTGGGTGCAGGCTCTGTCGCACGAGCGTGGCGACGTCGTGCTGACCGACGTCTACGGCGCGGTGTGCGGCGTCGACGTGCCATTCGTCGAGGGGGGCGCCATCGTGCTCGCAGCGCATGCGCCGTCGGACCCGGTGCTCTTCGACGGGGCGATGTCGAGCCTCGGCGTGACTCCGGGGCTGCGCCTCGAGACGCAGTGGCCGGGTGTCTTCGGCACGACGACGAGCACGGACGACGGACAGCACGCCCTGCACGTCCTCAACGCGTCGGGCGCGCCGGCCACGGTGACGGTCGCCATCGACGGCACCCCCATCGCGGCCGGCACCACCCTCCACGTGCCTCCGCGGCCGGGGCACATCCTGCCCCTCGGACTCGACGTCGCAGGGCGGCGTCAGGACTGGGCGTCGGCCGAGATCGCAGGCGCCGACGCGGACGGGACGGTGCACTTCCGGCCAGACCTCGACGAGGACTGCGGCACCAACAGTCATCGCCGACGGCCTCCCAGTCGAACTGGCCCCACGGCAGCACTCGCTCCGTCCCTGAGCTCCAGCATGTAGAGGGCGGCCCGGAGGGTGACAAAGGAGTCCCACCCTGGCCGCTCTGCTGCTGAAATGAGTCGTCTTCGACTAGCGCCGAGCGCATCAAGAAACACGCCGGCGACGGAGCCCATCCCGCCCACTTTGACGCATGCCTGGCCTACCTTCGACTTCGTCACGGTCGGGTAGATCTGGACCAACGAGCATGACGAAGCATTCGGCATTCAGTGATGGCATCAAAGATTTCACAGATGACTTTGCCGCCCGCCGTCGCGCTGGCCCCGTCCCGCTACCGGTCCGTGCGTGCACCGTTGCACACGGTCCGAAACTCAACATGGAGCATGTTCGAGCGCGACATGGTTCACCAACAGCCAAGGGTTACACGGGTCGTGTCAGACGCGCTCTGAGACCCCGACCCGAGTGAGGACCAGGTCCGGGGCGCCGGCAGGAGATCAGATGCGAGCTGACACGTGCATCAGTGACTGTCTTTCAGATCGAAGACGAAGAGCTCGCCGACGCTGACGTCGCCGAGATCTGCCGTCCTCGGCCCTGCAGGTTGAGTTCCCGAGTCGGACGCTCGGGCAAGGGCAGGTTTGCGGCGCGTTTGTCGGTATGGCCCGGTATCTTCCGGGGAGAAGAGCGGAGAGAATATGACGAACGACGCCATCAGGCTGTGGAACGACAACCCGACCGGGAGTGACCTGCTCGGGTTTTCCGGGCTGATTGACACGGTGGTCCAAGCCCTACTGGCGCCCGAACTCGACCCGGTAACCGTCGCGATCCAGTCGCCGTGGGGTGGTGGCAAATCATCCGCGCTCTCGATGATCGAAGAGCGACTCAAGGACGACGACTCAGTCATCGTGCTGCGGGCAGACCCGTGGGAGTACGAGAATGTCGCTGACATGCGCACAGCCCTCATCGCGCAGGTGCTCACCGCGCTGGAGACGGCTGCAAAGGACAACTCGGACGTCAAACAGAAGATCCGCGGACTGATGAAGAGGATCGCCTGGTCCCAGGTGGCAGTCGCCCTGGGCAGCGCGGTCATCACCCAGAGCGTCGACCCGGAAGCGCTTGTCAAAGCGTTCACTCCGCAGGAGAACGAGAAGCCACGCAACATGGCTGGATTTCGTGCCGACTTCGCCGAAGCCATGAACGCTCTTAGCGGTACGGAGCGAATCGTGGTTCTGGTCGATGACCTCGACCGGTGTCTGCCGGAAACGGTGGTGGCCGTCCTCGAAGCGATCAAGGTCTTTCTCAGTGTGCCCAAGATGACGTTCGTGCTCGCGGCCGAGGAGGAGTTGATCCGATCCGCCATCGAGCAGCACGGCGGTCGGGGACCCGAGTTCGCCAACCGGTACTTGGAGAAGATCGTTCAGGTTCCGGTCACACTGCCTCGCCTGACCAAGCCGGGGGCCGTGGTATTCGTTGCACTCCTTCTCGCAGAACGCCGAATCAACGACCCGGACCAGTTTGCAGTCCTCGCGGAGGATGTCGCTCGGAATTGGGATGGTGGACTTGACGGCATCTTCGGTCGACTGAACGCGGATACGCCGCGACCCACCGACGAGGAGGAGAGTCTTGCGTACGCGTTCGCAGAGGTCCTGTCGGCCGATAGGTGGAGCAGTCCGCGCGCTGTAAAGCGCTTCCTTAACGGCTGGGGCATCCGCAACAGCGTCGCCCGAGCGAGAGGCATCTTTATCGACCATGGGGTTTCCTTGAAGTTGGCGATCTTCGAAGAGCGAGACCTCACAAAGTTCACGGCCTTCGCGTCAATGTCGGACCAGGAGCGCTCGGCCGCCCTTGCCCGTCTCGACGCGTGGGTGAACGGTGACGATGGTGCGGAGTACCCGGACGAGGCCTTTTCCTCCGAGATGCAGGAGTGGGGCAGGAGCGGCCCACGGCTCAGTGATCACGCAGACGAAGTAGGTGCATACCTCAGCCTCGCGCGCACCTTCCACGGAATCGACATTCGTGAGAAACACCTCGACTGGGAGAACGCGGCCTTCGTCGAGTTCAACACCGGCGCGGACACCAAGATCAAGCCGCTCGTCGCCAGCCTGAAGAAGCGGAAGAGTGAGGAGCTCGCCGTCTTTGTGCCCAAGGTCATGGACCGGCTGGCTTCCTTCAAGAACCCCACCAAGGTCTTCGATGCCATCTGCGATGTGGCAGCGGAACACCCCTCGGCCTCCGGAGCGGTGTACGCCGCTGTACGACGCCGGGGATTCCGCACCCTCAACCCAGGGTCAATCCTCCGCCTCGCCCGCATGACGAACCCCACCGACATCCTCAAGGAGATCGCAGCTGACGACTCCGACGCATCGCAGCCGGTTCGAAACACGGCTCGAGAGAAGCTTGGCATGGGCTGATGGGCACATCAGGGGCATACGGGGGCAGCGGTTCGTCCGCATGGAAGCAGGTCCAAAACCTTGTTGGGGAAATGGACTTAACACCGTCAACTTCAGGCGGATCCTCGGACGGTCCCCGGCCGAAAACGCCTGGCCCTGCTGAACTCGCGGCCGCGATCGCTCGTGCCCTTCGTGCCTCGACTACGGCACCAGCGAGTTGGACGCCGCCGGCCGGTCGTCCCAGTCGCGGGTCGGGGACTACGACCAGCCGTGGCGGTTCCACATCTCGCGGCTCGGGGGGTGCTCGCAGCAACGCAGCGAGAGCAGGCGCCGCCCTGGCTGCCGGGTACGCGGTCGCATCCGGTGATCGCGGAATGCTGGCCGAGGTTGACCCAACACTGTCATTCGAAACTCTTAGCGCCCTCTCCGCCGAGGGGCGCTGCGACGCCATTCTCAACGCCACGCTAGGTCCGCCTGGATCACCCGACGACGAAGTGCTCCGCCGCGCCTCGTTCGAAGCCCTCATCCAACTCAGCGACGAAGTCACCGAAGCAACACCAGCCGACACCGTTCAGCTCTTCGCCGAGCACTACGTGTACGAGCTGGCAATCCGTGAACTGACCGCCGACGCCTTCGCTGCTACCCGCACCGTGGACGAGATCATCACCCTTGAGCACGACCTGAAGGACTACATCCACGAGACCCTTAAAGACCACCCCGTAGTGAGAGGTGCATACTTTGGGCCCTCCATGTTCGGAAAGCACTGCGGGGACATCCTCGAAGGTGTCATCACCATCTTCATTAAGGGACCGTCATGAACAGACCCTCGAGCCACCTGGAACTGGCTCCCGCGGGGGCTGCCCTCCGAACTCACGGCAGAGCCGTGATCTGGCCAGCGAACGACCAGTCCGACGGAATCGCCAGCACACTCTCGTGGAACGCTTACCAATACGGGTCGGCCGCCCCACAGGCTCTCGACGTCCTTCGAGTGGCTGTCGCCGCCTACTCCGCAGACCTCACCAAGGCACGCCCCGCGGATCACGTTCGCGACTTGGTGATCTCCGTCCATGTCGAGAACCCTGACGCGTGGACAAAGGAGGTGCAAGACGATGTCGTCGACTTACTGGCATGGCTCACCGGAGACATCTGGACTCTTGATCTTATCCCGGCCGCCGCGCTCGCGATCGGCCAGATGAAGGGACTCGCAGACATCGAGCGGGTCATGCTGCTCTCGGGCGGGCTCGACTCCCTCTGTGGCGCAGTCATCAGCCTGGACGATGCTGCAAACACACTCCACATTGGGCACCGCGATGCCGCGCGCGCCGTACGTCACGCACAGGAACAGATCCGCAAGACGCTTGCGAGCGCGAACAATGCCTTCGAATGGCAACGAGACGACCTCGGAGTCACAACTCGCAAAAAGGAGCGATCCACTCGCAGCCGCTCCCTTCTGTTCATGTCCATGGGGATTGCAGCCGCAAGCGCCCGCCACGCGAGCGAAGTGATCGTCCCCGAGAACGGATCAACTAGCGTCAACTACCCTCTCACCCCGGCACGCAGCGGAGCGCTCACTACCCGCTCCACGCATCCCTTCACCTTTTACATGCTCAATCGCGTACTCAGCGGCCTCGGGCTCGACGTCGTAGTCCGCAATCCGTACGAGATGGTCACGAAGGGCCAGATGCTTGAGCAGGCTGCGGCTGCGGCGCAAACAAGCGGTTTTACCTCATTCCTGCATCTCACCGGAGAGTCCCTGTCCTGCGCGAAGCTGGACAGTGGCCGATACAAGGGGGGAGACCCAAACCTCAACTGTGGGCTCTGTGTTGCGTGCCTCGTTCGCCGCGGAGCGTACGTGGCCGCCCAACTCGCAGACCCCACCACATACGCCAGCCAGCGCCTCACCGGTGACAGCCTCGCGAAACTCCGATACAACCGCCACGGCGACCTCTGGGCCATTGAATATGCCCAAAAGCACCCCATCGCCTCACGTGACCTCATCAGCGGCGCCCCATGGCCGGAAGGTGCCAACGTGGAGGCGTATCTCGACGTCGCCCGACGTGGACGCAAGGAACTCTTTGATGCTCCCCAGGACTGAACGACCCCGCATCGACGCACACGCACACATCGCCCCGAGCGTGACCCGCCAGCAGGTGCATGACCTCGGCAACGCCTTCGTCTTCGGCATGACCAGAAGTCTCGACGAGGCACGCCAAGTCGTTCGGCGCGTCGACACGAATGTCCTGTGGGGCGTTGGCACGCACCCTGCAGTAGCGGAGTCACGTGACGCCTACCGACCCGAGGCCTTCCGCAAAGCCCTCGAATACTTCGCCGTAGTCGGAGAAGTCGGGCTCGACCGTCGTGGGCCACGTGAGCAGCAACGGACCATCCTCGACTCCGTCCTTGACGAATGCCACGACGCACCGGTGCTCATCTCCCTGCACAGTACGGGTCGAACCTCCGAACTCCTTGAGGCGCTCGAACGCAGGCCGCACCCCGGTGCGATCCTTCATTGGTTCACCGGTGGTCCCACCGACCTGCGCCGCGCACTCGACCTCGGCTGCTACTTCTCCGTCAACGGAGCGATGCCGCCCGAGACAGTGAGCGCAATCCCCGCCGACCGGCTGCTCACTGAGACCGACTTTCCCAGCTCGCGACGCAAGATCGGCGCACGCCTTCCCGGCGATACGACGAAGGCCGAGGAACTAATCGCGGCAAGCCACCCCGGTTCCCAGCCCAGAGCCCTCATCCACGACAACCTTCGCCGCATCCTGAGTGTGACCGGCGCCCTCGACCGGCTGAACGCCCAGCAAGCCGCCCTGCTCTACCCCGTCGAGACTGAGCCTCTGCTGCCTCCTGTCAGCGATGGAAGTCGAAATGATCATCAGAACTGACAGCGGCTGACCCGATCATCGAACAGCCGTCCCCGATTCTGGGGCCGATCCGTCCGGGTCAGAGGGAGGCGGGGGTGTCGGAGCAGGAGATGGCCTTGCTCACCGAGCTCGTAGGCGGGCTGCTTCCCGACCAGCTCGGGAACCGGTCGCGGGGCCATCGGCACTTTCTACAATCTCCATAGCCCTCTGGGTCCGACTCCGACCCGATCATTGCACTTCTTGGGGTCCGGCATTCAACACGCTGCACAGTGCGTCCCTTTCGCCGCGTGTTAACCGCGCCCGATCCCGCCCACGGCGGCGTCGCCGTTGCGTTCGCTCCATGCGTGGCCTTCGAGATACGAGTCCTCAACGCCGAGTGCCCCGTCTGCGAGCACTATGGGCCGCATCCGTCGGACGGAGTGGGCAGGTTCACCTGCGTCCTATGCAATACGACGTTCGGCACAGGTCGGCAATCGGACGAAGCAACGATGACCATCGATGACGATGGGGGCGATGGACCGAAGCGGAGGTCCTGAGCTCGGGCCGTCGGCGGCGCGTCACACCGCCGCGAGCTGGCCTCTCCCGCGGTCGTTATTTACCGGCGCTGCCGAGAAGCGGACGTTGGCCAGGCCCTGCCTTGCGACCGAGGGCCTACCCTTCGCGGTGCGAAGGTGGAGTTGGCGCCTTGCTCCTTGGCTGAGGAGCAAGGCTCTTGGGGGAGAACCTCTTGCGGCAAGGATGACGCCCACGACTTGCGCCCCGCAGTCACTCGCGACGCCTGCCGGTGTGCCTCTCCCCCCAGACGAGTGTGCTTATAGGCGAGGAAAGCAGAAGGGACGCCCACCAGGAGGCATGCGAACGACGCGAAAATGATCGTCATGACCGACAGGGCATTGGGACCGCCGGACCGAGGTCATACATAAGTCCGGTGCCAAAGAGTGCAATCGCGGCAAAGGCTCCTAGAGCGATTCGCCACGTCTGCTCCGTGATCCCAATGGCAACGCCCAGAGCCACGCCCAGGAGTGCGGCCCTTCCGACGCTAGAGCCTCCCAACGGTCAGGTCGTCCGGCCGTGTGGGCGCTCTGGCGACAGCCTGCTTGGTAGCGTCAGGCTGAGTCACTACAGGGAGAGGCACGATGAAGATCTTCATCAGCTGGTCGGGGACGCGGAGCCGCAAGACGGCCGAATTACTGCGGAGATGGCTGCCCCTGATCAACCAGGACTTCGACCCGTTTGTCAGCGGCGAGGACATCAGCAAGGGCGGCAACTGGAGCCAGGCCATCATCGAGGAACTGAACCAGTCAGACTTCGGCATCGTTTGCGTCACTCCCGGCAACCAGGAGAAGCCTTGGCTCCTGTTCGAGGCGGGAGCGCTGAGCAAGCAAGTCGACAATGAGCCGACGTTGGTCGCCCCTCTGCTCATTGGCTTCAAAGGCAAGCGCGACCTTCCGCCCCCGCTCGGACGGTTCCAGACAACGTTGCCGGACCAAGACGACATGTATAAGCTCGTGAAAGCGCTCAACGCCACGTGCGAACCGAACCGGCAACAGCCTTCGGAGACGCTCAAGACCGTCTTTCACAAGTGGTGGGACGACTTCGAGATGCCCTTCCGCGAGATCGAGAACAGCCACCCGGGCCATCCAGCGCCACGTCGGTCACCGGACGAAATCATGGCCGAGGTGCTGGACATCGTGCGTTCCCTGCAGCGTCAGGCAGCATCGACTGCCCAAGCGGCTGCGGAGACAACAAACGCCGAGCGGACCAATGCCACGTTCAAGACCAGGGCAGCATCGCTCGCTACCGCCGCTGCAACGGCAATGAACGCGTATAGCGAGGTCAAGAACTTCGGTTTCACGATGCTCGGAGTCGGGGGCAACCCACGAAACCCCTCACAGCCAACCCTCAAGGTTACTGACCAACAAGGCGGGGTCAACGTCGAGGCTCGGTTGCTCGGGCTGCGAGAGATGCTGCAGATGACGGGCATCAATTACGACATCGAGCTTGTAGATCCCGTCGAGTAGGCAGTTCTACCCCTCCCAGTAGCCGCACCTCCACAGTGCCGTTGCCCGGAGAGCGAGGGTACGCAGGGCGAGTGCCATCCCTTCAGCGATTGGCAAGGTTGCATTCGTCACCGGGCTCGACAACCTCACTGGGCAACACATCTTGGTGTGCGACTCCGACTGCCTAGCTGTGGGTCGAGTCACGCGCGTGCGGATGGGTCTGCGAGCTCGCGGCGGGAAAGGACCGGAACGACTTCGGTGCCGAGTTGTCGTCCGAGGCGGAGGCTGGCGAATCGAATCGCAGAAGGGCGTCGAACCGGCTGACCACGGCGGAGATTCCCTTGTCCGTGGGTCGGGCGTCCCTGTAGCGACCGCGTCACGGGCCCCCGCTCCAGCATCCGCGAGGCAAATGCTTACCCAGGGACTTGCTCCAGGATGAGGAAGGCAATCTCCTCCTCGCGACTGGCCCTCGCCCTTGCTGCGTTCTTATGTTGCGACGGTAACTGATCAACGACAATCTCTAGCCCGCGCCGACGATCGGAACGAGCTCTGATGGTCAGCAGCAACCATCGGGACAGCCGCGTCAGCGGCCAGTCCGGACCTGCGTCACTTCGCCGCGTTTGGGCGCACCGCACACGACGAGCGATCGCGTTGCGTCGCGCATTTCATGCCTGCACGCCCCGGGCGCACTCCTCACCCGGGTCGAGACGCGGCCCCCACTCCCTGTGTTCAGAGGTGGGGGCCGCTTGTACTGGCAGGTGCCGCTAAGGACTAGCGACCGCGCGTGCGTAATGGCTCAACGGGGCCAGAGGGTCTCGTCCAAGTCGGGCAGGGTGCCCTTCGCCAGGTTGTCGGTGTCCTTGGCGGTCAGGCGCCCGGGTGCGAAGCCGCTCATCGAGCCTGAGACCGGCAGGTTCAGCCGCGTGGAGCGCAGGTCGACGGCATACGTCCCTGCGCTGGTGTCGACGGCGATCACGCCGTTGCTCGCCCCGCTGACGACGAGTCCCAGCTGGTGTCCGGCCGGGACGACGATGTCGTTGGCGGCCAGCTCGACGGTGACCTGGTGCCTGCCGGCGCCGTCGAGACGGGCCCAACCGCGGGCCAGCACCTGCAGCTGGGTGGTCTGCAGGCGACGCGTGACGTCCTTGTAGCAGGCGTCGTCCGTGGCGATGGACCCTCCCCAGCAAGTCTCCGTGGTCAGTGTCTGAGCCCCGTCACCGGAGGTGCTGACCCGGTCCATGGCGCCGTAGTCGACGAGCATGACCGACACCTGCCCGACCGGAGCCGAGTGGGTCACCGTCAGGTCGACCGTCGGCGTGCCCGAGATGCGGACGTCCTTCGTCACCGCTCCGGTGAGGAACTGCAACCGGTTCGGGTTGGCAGTCAGCGAGACGGCATTGGTCTCCGACAGGCGGGAGTTGTTGACGTAGGAGGCGGTGCCCGGGTCCTGCCTGCCGAGGGCCAGCGTGCCGTCCTCGCGTGGGTTGAGCGACATCGTGCGCGCGGACTGGATCGGCCACGTCTTCGAGGTCTCCCACTGGTCCGGGGCGGTCTCGACGCGGACGGCCGGCTCACGGTCGATCCCGTTGTCGATCCCCATGAGCTCGTGGTCGAACCACCGGTTGAGGGTGGTGACCCACTCATGCCGGTCGTGGTCGAACGGGTCGACGTGGCCGAGGCGGCTGAGCCACATCTTGCGCTCGACTCCGCTCTGCCCCAAGGCCTCCCACCACTTGGAGGCATTCATGGTCTTCACGTTGGTGTCCTGGAGCCCGTGGACGATGAAGACGCTCGCCTTGACCTTGGACGCGTCGTAGAAGGTGCCGTCGCGGTAGTCCCGCTCGGCCCAGAAGTCCGTGTAGGCGCCAGTGGAGTCGGCGTCGTTGGCGTCCATGTAGGCCAGCCGCGCCGAGCAGTCCGTCGGGATGGTGCGGCGCTGGGCGATGGTGCGCGAGAGGCTGCTCGCGTAGTGGCGCGACTTCACGGCGCCCTGCCAGCGGTTGTAGTCGTACCACGAGCTGATGGCGCTGATCGGCACGATCGTCTTGAGCCCGTCGACGCCGGTGGAGGCGACGCCGTTGGCGAGCGTCCCGTCGTAGGACTTGCCGATCATCCCGGTGCTGCCGTTGCTCCAGGTCGCCTGGACGAGGGCGCCGCTCGAGTCGTGGGCGCTGCCCTTCCCGTTGAGCCACTCGACGACCGCCTTGGCGGACTCGACGTCGGAGCGGCCACCCTCGTCGGTGCACCCGGTCGAGCGGGCCGTGCCGGCCATGTCGACGGCGACGAACGCGTAGCCGCGTGGCACGAAGTAATTGTCGTAGTAGAGCGGGAACTTCGTCGGGCTGCCGTCAGCCGCATACTCCTTGAACTCGCCGTCGTTGCCGCGGCCGAGGCTCAGGTAGTAGGGGCTGGCGTCCATGATGACCGGCACCCGCGCGGTGCCGTCGAGCTCGCGCGGCCGGATGATGTCGGTCGCGATGCGCTCCGCCTTGCCGTCCCCGTCCAGGTCGGGCGTGTCGACCCAGACGGTCTCGCGGATGGCAGTCGTGTAGTCGTACCTCGGCGAGGTCATCCCGTCGACCAGAGTGACGGGCGGGGTTTCGGTGACGCTGGGCGGTGCGGCGTTGGCCTCCCCGACAGTCCCCATGGCCAACGGTGCTGCCACGGCGAGCGAGCTGGCGAGGGCAAGGATCCTGGCTTTCATGTGAGTCCTTCCTGCCCCCGGAACCGGCGATGTCCCTTGAGGGTGAGGGGCTTTCACAAAGTAGCGACGAAATGCCCGGAAAGGGAGGGTGCTGCGAACCGGATGCAATGCTGTCCGCTTGTCTGTCCGGCTGTCCTCTGGCTGTCCCGCGATGCCTTCCACGAGGTCGGGATGGCTCGCGGTTCAGGCGGTGAAGCCGGTCGGGCGGATGACCCTCGCGGGCACGCCGGCGGCGACGGTGTCGGCGGGGACATCCTTGGTCACGACCGCGCCCGCCCCGATCACGGCGCCGTCCCCGATCGTCACGCCGGGCACGACCGTGACGCCGGCGCCCAGCCACACGTTGCGGCCGATCGTCACCGGCGCCGGCTCCATGTCGGCGCGCCGGGCCGGGTCCATCGAGTGGTTGAGCGTCGTCAGCGTGCTGCCGTGCCCGATCAGTGTCCCGTCGCCGATGGTGATGCCGCCGGTGTCCTGGAAGCGGCAGCCCATGTTGATGAAGACGCCCTCGCCGAGGGTGAGGTTCTTGCCGAACTCGGAGTAGAACGGTGGGAAGACCGTCACCGACTCGGCCACCTCCCGACCGGTCAGCCGGGACAGCAGTGCCCGCACCTCGTCCGGCGAGCGGTAGGCGCCGTTCAGTTCCGCAAGGACGCGCATGGCCTCCTGCGACTCCGCGTGCATGAACGCGTGCGCCTCCGACCCTCCCTCGATGACCCGCCGCGCCCGCACGTGCGCGAGGAAGTCCTCCAACTGCATCCGCCCCGAGGGCGTTCTCTCCGTCGTCGTCACAGCGTCAGCAGCACCTTGGTCGCCCGGCGCTCGTCCATCGCCGCATAGCCAGCGGCAGCCTCCGAGAGCGGCAGAGTGAGGTCAAAGACCTTGCCGGGATTGATCTTCCGGTCCCAGATCAGCTGGATCAGGTGCGGCAGGTACTCCCGCACCGGCGCCGGTCCGCCGTGGATGTGGACGCCGGCCATGAACAGCTCGTCGCCGGGGATGGCGACGTCGTGCGAGACGCCCACGAAGCCGACGTGGCCACCGGCACGCGTCGAGTGGATCGCCTGCATCATCGCCTCCTGCGTGCCGACGGCCTCGATGACCGAGTGCGCCCCGCGCCCGTCGGTCAGTTCCTTGACCCGCGCCACCCCGGCCTCGCCGCGCTCCTCGACGATGTCGGTCGCACCGAACTCGCGCGCGAGCGCCTGACGGTCCGCGTGCCGGCTGAAGGCGATGATTCGCTCGGCACCCAGCTCGCGGGCGGCGAGGACGCCCATCAGCCCCACCGCGCCGTCGCCGACCACGGCCACCGTCTTGCCCGGGCCCGCCTCGGCGGCGACCGCGGCGAACCACCCGGTGCCGAGCACGTCGGAGGCCGCCATGAGCGACGGGATGAGGTCGGCGTCCGGCTGCCCCGGCGTCGCCACGAGCGTGCCGTCCGCGAGGGGGATCCGCGCCAGCTCGGACTGGGTGCCGATCGTGCCCATGAGGACGCGGTGCACGCAGTACGCCTGGTAGCCGGCCCGGCAGATCTCGCACGTGTTGTCCGACGCCCAGAACGACCCGACGACAAAGTCGCCGACTCTTACGGTGCGCACCTCCGAGCCGACCTGCTCGACGACGCCGACGTACTCGTGCCCCATGACCTGGTGGTCGACCGGTTCCGCACCGCGGTAGGGCCACAGGTCGCTGCCGCAGATGCACGTCGCCGTCAGGCGGATGATCGCATCGGTCGGCTCGATGATCTGTGGATCCGCGCGCTCCTCCACCCGCACGTCGCCGGGCTCGTACATGACCACTCCACGCATCGCGTGTTCCTTCCATCGTCTCGTCGCGAGCCCACGGCCCGCCGGGCCCAACGGCCCACCACTCGAGTGAACCCGCCGGCGAGCGGCCGAGGAAGTCCCTGTGGAGGCACGTACTGACAGGGCACCTCTCACGGCTCGGCCCACCCCTCGACGCGGCCTAGTCTCGAAGGCGTGGACAACCGCCGAGAGGTGCGCGAGTTCCTCATGACCCGCCGCGCCCGCATCACCCCCGACCAGGTCGGGCTGCCCGTCAGCGGTGGCCGACGCGTGCCCGGCCTGCGCCGCAGCGAGGTCGCGACCATCGCCGGGCTCAGCGTCGAGTACTACGCCCGGCTCGAGCGAGGCCAGATCGCCGGTGCCTCGGCCGGCGTCCTCGACGCGCTCGCTCGCGCCCTGCAGCTCGACGACACCGAACGCGCCCACCTGCTCGACCTCGCGAGGGCAGCGGACGGCATACCCACGTCCGGGCGTCCGCGCCGACGCGCGGCCGGCAAGCCCGCGTCCCGGCCCAGCCTGCAGTGGGCCCTCGAGTCGATCCGCGACGCCGTCGCCTTCGTGCGCGACCCCCACCAGAACCTGCTCGCCACCAACGCGCTCGGCCGCGCCTTCTACTCGCCCGTCATCGGCGAGGGCGGCCGCCTGCCCAACCTCGCCCGCTTCCAGTTCCTCGACCCGGCCTCGCACGACTTCTACCCCGACTGGGAGCTCTTCGCCGGGATGTGTGTCGGCATCATGCGCTCCGAGGCGGGCCGGGATCCGCACGACCGCGGCCTGCAGGACCTCGTCGGCGAGCTCTCGACGCAGAGCGAGGTCTTCCGTCGGCTGTGGAGCGCCCACGACGTGCGCACCCACGGCACCGGCACCAAGCGCTTCACCCACCCCGTCGTCGGCGAGCTGACCCTCGCCTACGAGGAGCTCGCCATCACCGCCGAGCCAGGCCTCGTCCTCATGGTCTACACCGCCGAGCCCGGCTCGCCCTCGGCCGAGCGCCTCCAGCTGCTCGCCTCCTGGGCCGCCGACACCCCGAGCCCCACCGCGACCACCGACACCGCGATCCCCAACAGTCAGAAGGAAACCCATGCAGATCACCCGTAGCTCCGTCGACACCGTCAAGGGCCCGAGCGACTGGTTCACCGGTGACGTCTACATCGACGCCGTCGCCGCCGCGCCGGCTCCGTCCCGCGTCTCGGCCAACCTCGTGCACTTCATGCCCGGCGCCCGCACCCACTGGCACCGCCACCCGCTCAGCCAGACCGTCTTCGTCACCGAGGGCGTCGGCCTCTGCCAGCGCCGCGGCGGCCCGATCGAGGTCATCCGCCCCGGCGACCGCGTCCTCTTCGAGGCCGACGAGGAGCACTGGCACGGCGCCGCGCCCACCCGGCTCATGGTGCACGTCGCCATCAACGAGGGCGACGCGGACCACGACGTCGTGCACTGGCTGACCCCCGTCACCGACGAGGAGTATGCCGCCGCCCCCTCCCTCACCGACTGACCGACCGAGCCCTGCCGTCGACACGAGCTGCCCGGCCGGGGACGCCCCGCGGGCGACCCTCCCTGCCTAGTAGGAGCGGGGCACCGCCGTGGCGAGGTCGGCGAGGGCGCGCTCGCTGAACAGCTCACGGGGGATTACGACGGTGGTCTCCGGGCGGCGCCGATCGCGTCGCAGCAGCACCGCGTCCGAGGTCAGCCGCCGGGAGACGAACTCGCTCCACCGTGAGTGCACCGTCCCTCCCCGGCTCTGGAGCACGAGGTGGTCCGGCGTCACGCTCGCTCGGATGGTCGCGCCCACCGGATACTTCGCGCGGCTGGTGGTGCGCGCCGCGTGGCGAGCCTCCAGGTAGATGCCGATGCACACGAGAAGGAAGAAGCCGGCCGCCAGAGCGACGATCCGCGACCGGGTCAGGGCCGTGAGGGCCAGCAGCAGCGCGGGCGTCAGGAGCGGGAAGAGCACGTCGGCCGACCGGGCGCGCACCCGCACGGCGGCGGCCATGACCCGCGCCTGGACCTGCTCGGTCACGACGAGCTCGAGCGGCAACACCGGCACGGGCACGGGCACAGCGGAGGGCGCCGGCGCCTCGCCCACACCCTCGAGGAAGGCGATGTCGTCGTCCGTGAGCAGCTCGGTCGGGAGCACGAACGAGGTGCTGCGCAGCCACGCGATGACCCGGTCCCGCGTGCGGGTCACCGACGCGGCGGAGCCGCGACCCAGGCAGAGCGTGCCGGTGACGTCGGTGACCGTCAGCTCGCCCCACGCCGTGTACCCGGTGGTGACCGTCTGGCCGATGGCGAGGCCGGAGCGCAGGCCCGCACGGATGCGGACGCACCAGTGCGTGACGATCACGACCACCGCCGCCGCCGTCACCACCACCCCGACGACCCAGCGGCCGCTCAGGCCCCAGCAGAGCAGGGCCAGGAACGCCGCGTACAGGAACCGGGTGACCGAGGTGCTCGACGCGAGCGCATCGAGGAGAAGGCCACGGAAGAGCAGTCGATAGCGGTGCTTGGTGATCGTCATGGTGCGCAGCGACCCGGGCACGGGTGCAGCGAATCGGCTCATCGACGTCCCCTGATCCTCCGACGTGTGCGTGAACGACGTTCCACGCGCTGCGGAGTCTAAGCGGCACAGCCGCTCGGCCGGACGAGAACGACGAGGGTCCTTGCCGCACATGGTCGCCCGCGGAGTCGACCGGCTAATCGATGTCGGGTGAGCCCTCGAGGGAGCGCTTGAGGGAGGCGAGGGTGTGTGACCGCTCCCGCGTGACGATCCGCGCGGCCACCGGCTTGAACGCGCGAGCCACGCCGTAGAGCTCCGCCTCAGCGGTGTGGTGGACGACCGTGGAGTCGCCGTCGACCTCGAGCAGGTAGCGCGGACGCGCTTGGGTGAGCGAGTGGCCGAAGATGCTGAACGTCTCGCTGAAGGCGAGGCGCGTCGACGGCACGTGCTCGGTCACCTCCCCGACGAAGCGACCCATCCGCGTCCGGTCGACGTACGTCGTGCCGGCCCGCACCGGCAGCGCGGACGTCAGCTCCGTGCCGCCGAACACCCCGTCACGGTGCATCCACTGCCGATAGCCGGGCAGGTCGGCCAGCCGCTCGAACACCTCGCTCGCCGGCCGACGGATCACCGTCTGCGCCTCGAACCGAATCACGCTCCCAGCCATGAAGCCTCCTCGATCGGTGCGGCGACCACTCAAGCGTAGGCAGGCCGGGGGTGATCCGCCTACAGCATCATCGGGGGCGAGTGCGGACCGCACGTCCCTGGCGCGGTGGCGATCGCCGCGCAGGGGCGAGACCCGGGACACCCCAGAGCCTCACATGAACCCGGGACGGGACAGCTTGTAGGGGCCCTCGATCGCGAGGAACTCGACCGGTCTGTGACGCAGGGCCTAGGGCGGGAGGATGTTGATCACCCGGGACAGCACCACGACGAGAACGGCCAGGGAGATCATCGACTGGATCGCCATCAGTCCTTTGACGCGATGGGTCAGTGGGAGCGTGTCGGTGGGGCTGAACGCGACCACGTTGGTGAACGCCAGATAGAGGTGGTCTGGGAATCGTGGCTGCCAGTCGGGTGGCGCGAGTCCCTCGATGCCGGTTTGGGGGAACTGGAAGTCTGGATAGCGCGCGGCACCGACCCGGCGCACGTCGGGGCCGCCGCCGTCGATCTGCCAGTAGAGCAGCCCGAAGGTCACGATGTTCGTGGCGAGCAAGGTGACGGCCGTGACGAGTAGCTGTGTCACGGTGGGAGGCGTCTCACCTTCGGGCGTGCTTCGCAGGACGAGTGCCACGAGCCTCACCGCGGCGCCCGTGTTCGCCACGATCAGGACGGCGACGAGCGACAAGACCAGGGGACGAGCAGCCCGGGGGACCGGCCCCGGTTTCGCAGCCACAGCGAGCAGTATCAGGACCACTGCCGCCTCGGTCGCGGGCACGACGATCGGTGGTCCTTCGCGCATTCTCGCCGGCACCAGAACCTGCGGAAGGATGACGACGACGAGAGCGACCAGAGGCCACACGTACGTCTCCGGCGCGACACCCATCTGTCCGGAACCGGCGCCGCGCGGTGGCCCCGGCTGGGGATCCGGCGACGGCTCGTTGGGCATGGGCCCATCATGCGCCAGCCGATGTCGGTCGTCAGCAGATCTGGGTGGACCCGAACGGCGACGTGCGGCCCTTCGCCGCCAGTCGGTCTCTCCGTTGGCTGCATCTTCGGTTGGGCCATCAACCGTCGTCAGCGCCTGACGCCACGGTCGTCACGCGGCTCGGCTGACCTCGCTCAGTAGGCGACGCCGATGTGCGCTCGGTGGTGGACCGGGCGGTCGATCTCGTCGACGATCGCCGAGGCGAAGTCAGCGCCGGATATGAAAGAGCCTCCCTCGGCGTCGAACAACGCGACATCATCACCGACCCGGAAGCTGCCGGTACGCTCGCCCGCCGCCCACGCGCCGTAGCCGCCCGCGGGGCTGACGAAGACCCAGTCCAGCCCTTCGGGCGCCTCCTCGGCCAGCAGGACGCGGGTCGCCTCCCCTTCGAGAGCCTCGTCGCGGAACTGCTCGGGGATGTCCCCCTCGACGAAGCGTGGCGCCCCCGGAGCCGGACGCAGCGAGCTGAAACCGCCGACCTGGACATACCGCGCGCCAGCCGCGGCCGCCTGCTGCGCGAGACCACGGTAGACCTCTACGAGTCGCCCGGACATGTCTCCACGCGGCGACAGCGCCGCCACGACCGCGTCGGCGTCTGGGACGAGCCGCCCCGCGACCTGCTCGACGTCGCCGGTCTCGTACCGAACGCCCCGCACCAGGTCCTTCGGCTCGGTCCGGCTCACCGACACCACCTGATGACCGCGCGAGGCTGCCTCTCGGACGACGTTGGCACCGGTGTAGCCGGTGCCTCCGAAGACCACGATCCTGGTCATCAGATGCTCCTCGCGTTGGGCAGGTTGGTTGAGCCTTCAAAATCTACAGCGGCGCCCCGGGGTAAAGGACTGCGGATCACCGAACCCACGTCATGATCCGCGGTCGACAACGGCCCCCGAATGCTGCACGCAGCGCGTTCGCGCATCCCGGGCGCGCTACAGGGCGTCCCGGAGATGCGTCACTGCGCCGCCTGTCAGGCACATCTCCATGGCACGAGTCGGGATCAGCCCTGTATGTCGCGCAGCGCACAGACAGCCCCGAGCCGCCGGCGCACTCTCAACTCATGAACACGAAGAAGAGCTTGAGATGCACCATCGGCCGCCACCGCTGGGTCGCAACCACTTCGACGCCTCGGTACATCCAGACCGAAGCTCGGGCGAGAACACATCCTTCCACTTCATTCCCTGGGGCGCCGGAGGAGGCGGGGGCATCTTCTGAGTCGCCACCGACAACAGCGGCGACGCGCCTGAACGCTGGCGCTGCATCCCCAGGTGATGCAACTGTTTCACGGGATGCTGCACCATGATGCGCGTGTCGGGAAGGAGCAGACGAGGTGTTCGGACATGTGAAACAGGTCGGATTCGTCGGCGTCAGTGACCTGGATGCCGCCGAGCGGTTCTACGGTGGCGTTCTCGGCCTCGATCTCGTCGACGCGCGACCGTTTGCGTTGGTCCACGACACGCCCACCAGCCAGCTTCGCATCACAGCCGTGGAGGAGGTCCGCACAGCGCCCTACACGGTACTGGGGTGGATCGTCGCCGACCTGGACGGCGAGATAGACCGGCTCACCGCGGCTGGCGTCACCTTCAACCGCTACGACGGCATGGCCCAGGACGACCGCGCTATCTGGACCGCACCCGACGGCGCCCGGGTCGCCTGGTTCCACGACCCCGACGGCAACAACCTCTCCCTGCAGTCCTGAGCATTCTGCGACACGAGCGTCGCGCCCACGCGCCCCAGCGGTCGCCGCGGAACCCGTCGTAGGGTCGGAGCGTGGAACTGGGACAACCGAGTCGGACGGCGGTCTTCGTCTGTCAGGGCCGTGCCGTGGCCGACGGGCGAGCAGGGGTCGAGCCGTTCGCTGACCCCGTCGCCGAGCGGCTGTTGTCCGAGGCGGAGCTCGAGCCCGTCCGGCTGGCTCGACGCGGTGAGCTCCCCGACGACGGCCGCGCCCGGTTGGTGGTGCAGTCGGTCAGCGCCTGCGCCGCGGTGATGGCGCCGCGCACCGTGCTCATCGACACCGCGGTGAGCAGGACGCTCGAGCAGAGCGGGGCCTGGCAGGTCGTCCTTCTCGGCGCCGGGCTGGACGGCCGGCCGTGGCACCTGCCCGCGTTGCGCGGGATCACAGTGTTCTCGCTCGACCACCCCGCATCCCAGGCCGACCTGCGCCGTCGAGCCGAGACCCTTCCTTCCCCGGTGTGCGACCTGCGGTTCGTGGCCGTGGATCTGACCCATGAACCGCTCGGTCCGCGGTTGGCCGCCGCCGGGCACGACCCGCTCCGGCCCACGGTGTGGATCTGGGAAGGCGTCATCCCCTACCTCTCGCGCCCGCAGGTGCGCGCCACCCTCGACGCCCTCACCGGCATCTCCGCCGCCGGCAGCGTCCTTGTCGCGCAGTACCAGTCGCGCTCCCTGTCGGCACAGGTGGGGCGGCGCGTGGCCGGACTGGTCTCCCGCCTGTCGGGTGCCGTGTCCCCGTTGGCCGGCGAGCCCTGGCGGTCCCTCTGGTCCGAGCGACAGATCTCCCGGCTCCTGGCCGATCGCGGCTGGGTCGTCGACAGCGATGTCAGTCTGCTCGAGAGCACGACTCGGTGCGACACCCCGCACGCCAGTGCCGGATCACTCGCCAACGGTCGAGTCGCCGTGGCTCGACTCGGAGCGCGATCGAGCTGACGAGCGGTGAGTCCGCTGGAAAGTCGCTGGGCAGAGCCCGCAGACGACCGGTTCGTCCACCTCACCTGCGTACCGTGTAGGCACCGCTCCTCCCTCCCGTGAAGGGGTCCGCACCATGACGGCACCGACCGCGGCGGCCACCGGCACCGCACGTACCGCCCGACCGGGCTGGCTGCCGCCCCGGTGGCTCGTCGTCACCGCGGTGCTCGTCCTCGCCCTCGTGCTGACCGACGCGGTGTCGCAGGCCGTCGTGCCCTTCATCCGCCGCGACGACTGGCCCTTCCTCCTGCCGCCGCACACCCCGTTCGCCACGAGCGTCTACGCCAAGAACCTCTCCGAGGGCCGCTGGCTCAACTGGGCCTGGTGGGTCGGCGTCGGCCAGCACAGCACCCCGCTCACGGCGTCGCTGACGTACGTGACGGCATACGTCGTCTTCGTCGCGGGCCTGTGGCGCGTGCTGCGTCCGGTCGACCGCGCGCTGCACTGGGCGGTCGACGCGCTCCTCGGCGTCACGGTCTTCGCGTCGGCGCTCTGGGTGCAGCTGCTCTACTGGCCCGGCACCCTGACGCCGTCGGTCCTCATCGCGGCCGCCGCGGTGTGGACGCTGCCGTGGGCCTCGCGCACCCGGCCGAGGCTCGCGGTGTGGCTCCTGCTCGCCACCGTCCTGACGACCCTGACCTACCCGCCGGTGGGCGTCGTCCTCTTCCTCGCCGCCGTCGTCCAGCTGCGGACCCGCCCGTGGAAGGACGTGCTGCTGCTCGCCGGCGGTTACGTCGTGGCGTACGCCGTGGGCGTCGCCGTCATCTACGGCCTCAACGGCATCTTCTTCGGGCACCTCGGCCTCAAGATCGCCGCGTGGCGACACCCCAACCCGATCCACGACCTGCACACCCTGCGGGTCAACGCCGGCCGGTTCGCGCGCGAGGCGCTCCGCCTCGGCTCCGCGCTGTGGATCGCCGCCCTCGTCGGGATCGTCGCCGTCGTCGCCGCCTGGCTCGACCGCACGATCCGGCCGTTGCTGGTGCGCCTCGTGGCCGGGCTCGCGGTCGTCGTCGCGCTGAGCGCAGCGCAGACCGTGGTCACCGGCGTCGTCACCGACCCGCGCGGCGAGCTCTGGGCGTGGATGGCCGTCCTCGTCCCCGCGGCCCTGCTGCTCGGTGGCGCCGGGTGGTCGCCCCGCATCGGGATCGCCTGCCTCGCCGCGCTCACCGTCTTTGGCGTCCTGACGTGGCGGGCCAACATCGGCGCCCACCAGCAGACCCGGAGCGAGTATGCCGCCCTCGTCGACCGCGCGACCGTGCCGGGGCCGTCGGGCACCCGCCGCCCCGTCGTGCTCTACCAGGACCCGGCGCAACGAGCCACGAGCAAGGGCTCAATCATGGCCGGCACGCTGCGGATGATGGTGCGCCAGGCCCAGGGCGGCGTCGTGCCGCGCTGGTGCGCGCCCGCGGAGTGCGTGCGCATCAAGGCAGCCGGGACGCAGGTCGCCGACCTCGGGTCGGTCGTCGGCGTCGTCGTGCCGCCCCCACCGGCCTGGATCTGAGACCGGCCGGCGGGGACGCGTCGACTACTTGACGGACCCCGCGGTGAGGCCGCCGACGAGGTGCTTCTCGATGATCGCGAAGAGGATGACGACCGGCACGACGGCAATGACCGACGCCGCGAAGAGCTGGTCCCAGTGCTGCTCGTAGCCGGTGATGTAGGCCCGCATGCCGACCGTGAGCGGCTTCTTGTCGTCGTCGATCATGAGCGTCAGGGCCACGACGTACTCGTTCCACGCCGCGATGAACGTGAAGATCGTCGCGGTGACGAGGCCCGGCAGCGTCAGCGGCAGCATGACCCTGCGCAGGATCTGCCACCGGCTCGCACCGTCGAGGGCCGCCGCCTCCTCGACCTCGAGCGGGATCGAGGAGAAGAAGCCGTGCAGGATCCAGATCGCGAAGGCGAGGTTGAACGCCGCGTTCGTGAGGATGAGCGCGCCGTAGGTGTTGATCATGTTGAGCTCGAAGAACTGCCGGTAGAGGCCGACGACGAGCGAGGTGGGCGCGAACATCTGGGTCACGAGCACGAGCAGCAGAAAGAGACCGCGCCCCGGGAAGCGGTGCCGCGCCGTCATGAAGGCCGCGGGGATCGCGACGAGGATGACGATCACCGTCGAGCCGGTCGCGACGATGAGCGAGGTCTTGAGCCAGTTGAGGAACCGCTCGTCGCCGAGGATCTGGGCGTAGGTGTCCCACTGCCAGACCTTCGGCAGGATGCTCGGCGGCGTGCTCTTGACGTCGCTGCTCGTGCGCAGCGAGTCGAGCACCATGACGAGGTAGGGCGCGATGAAGACGAACGCGACGAGCGCGCCACCGATCGCCATGAGGATCCGCTTGCGCCGCTTGGGATCCCGGTTGTATGCCGTGGGGTTGCCTTGCGGCGCAGGCGTGCCCGCAGCGCTGGGCGCGGGGGCCGTCGTCGTGCTCATCGGCTCGTCTCCTCGCGCCAGTTGATGATCTTGAGGTAGATGCCGACGACGACGAGGATCAGCAGGACGTTGAAGATGCCCGCGGCCGCCGACATGCCCACGTCGTGCTCCTGGCTCTTGAAGGCCAGCTTGTACATGAACGTGATCGTCGTGTCGTGCAGGTAGCCGGGGTTGCGGTCGTTGAGGGTGTAGATGATCGGGAAGCTGTTGAAGACGTAGATGACGTTGAGCACCGTCGCGATCATGAGCGCCGGGCGCATGAGCGGGAGCGTGATGTTCCAGTAGCGCTGCCACGGGCTCGCACCGTCGACGGTGGCTGCCTCCATGACGTCGTCCGGGATCGCACCGAGGCCGGCGATGAAGACGAAGATCGTGAAGGGCAGCGACACGAAGACGCCGACGACCACCATCGAGAACATCGTCCAGCTGTCGTCACCGAGGAAGTCGATGGGCGTGCCGATGACGTGCAGGCTCAACAGGATGTGGTTGATGATCCCGTAGTTGTAGTCGTAGAGCAGGACGAAGAGCTGGCTCGTGATGACGAGCGAGGCGGCCCACGGGATGATGACGGCCCACCGGACGAAGCGTCGTCCCGGGAAGCTCTTCACGAGGAACTGGGCGAGCGCGAGGCTCAGGACGATCGTGATCGCCACGACCGCGACGACCCACACGACGGTGTTGCGCAGCACGGTGCCGAGGTCGGGGTGCTCGAGCACCTTGACGTAGTTGTCCCAGCCGGCGTCACCCTTGCGCAGTCCGGTGATGGAGTACTCGCCGCGCGAGGCGTCGAAGAGCTTGATCGCCGGGTAGAGCACGACGCCGAGGATGAGCGCGAGTGCCGGCGCGAGCCACAGCAGCGCGACGAGGGGGTGGACCTGGCCGATGCGTCCCGCACGGCGCCGACGACCGGCGCGGGACGGCATACGCGAACGACGGTCCCCCGACCCCGCCACGGGGGCGGGATCGGGGGACACCGTGGTGCTGTCGCTCATCGGGGCTGGTGCCTCAGCCGCCGCTCTCGGCGGTCCGCTGCAGACCGTCGAGGGTGGCCTTCGGGGAGCCGTTCATGGCGCCACCGAGGTTCTGCTGGACGGCGAGCTTGACCTTGTCCCACGTGGGGTCGTCGGTCGGCGTGAGCTTCGCGTTGGGCAGCGTGTTGAGGTAGACCTGCAGCGCCTTCTCGTTGGAGAAGTACGCGACGCCCGACTTCGTGACCGGGAGGAAGCCCTCGGCCTTGATGAAGGTGTTGACCTGGTCGGGGGTGTAGTAGAGGTTGTAGAAGGCCTTGACCGCCTTCTCGTTGCCCGGCTTCTTGAAGGCCATGAGGTAGTCGGTGACACCGAAGGTCTTGCTCTCGGTCCCGTCGTTGGACGGGAACGGCGCGACGGCGTAGTCGACCTTCTTGTCCTTGTCGAGGTCGGCCGCGAGCGGGCTGAAGCCGATGACCATGCCGGCGGTGCCGGACTTGAAGAGGTCGAAGGCGTCGGCGCGGTTGGTGCGGGCCGGGTTGTTCTGCGTGACCTTCTCGTCGGCGAGCTTCTTGAGGAAGTCGAGGGTCGCGACGTTCTTGTCGGAGTTGATGACCCAGTTGCCGTCGGTCTTCCAGTCGCCGCCGTTGTTGAACAGCCACATGGAGAACTCGCCCTGAGCCTCCTCGGGGCCGAGCGGGAGGGCGTAGCCGACCTTGCCGCCACCGAGGGCGGTGATCTTCTTGGCGTCGGCCTCGAGCTCGGTCCACGTCTTCGGCGGCGCGGCGATGCCGGCCTGCTGGAAGAGCGTCTTGTTGTAGAAGAAGGCGCGGGCCGAGGACAGGTCGGGGAAGCCGTAGAACTTGCCCTGGTAGGTGCCGTACTTGACGAACGTGTCGAGGATGTCGTCCTTGACGACGGCCGGGAGCACCGCGTCGGAGTCGTAGAGCAGGCCGTCCTTCGCGTAGCTGGCGTACGCGTTGAGGTTGAGGATGTCGGGGGCCTGGTTGTTCTGGATCATCGTCGATGACTGCTGGTCGATGTTGTCCCAGCTGACGACCTGCACCTCGAGGGTGTATCCGGTCTTCTCGTGGTACGTCTTGGCGAAGGCGTCCCAGAACGCCTTCGTGTGGTCCTTGGAGTACTCGGCCGCGACGAGCTTGATCGTCTTGGCCTCCTCGGCGGTGCCGCCGGCCGTGCCCCCCGGTGCCGTACCGGCACCTGTCCCTCCGCCGCATGCGCCGAGGGCGAGGCCTGCGATGGCCAGCCCCGCGACGACCACAGACTGCTTCGTCGACCTCATGTCTCTCCTTGGTTCGGTGCCGGACGTGGTGGCAACGTGATCACGCGCCGACCCGGTCACACAATTAGGCCAACCTAGAGGGGCGTCTTTGCCATCCGCAAGAGCAATTCTGACTGGATGTTCATCAATTCGATCACAATCACGCAAGGGGGCGTCGAGCGGTCAGACCTGGTGAATCTCGACACCGGCCTCGCGCAGCGCGTCCACCTCGTCGCGGTCAGCGCCCACCGTAGTGACGAGGTGGTCGATGCGCTCGGCGGGACAGATCGAGGCGAAGGTCCGCACTCCGAGTTTGTCACCCGTGGCGACGCAGATGACCTGTTTCGACCGTTCGATCATCGTGCGGATGATTGCGGCCTCCTCCTCGTGCCGGCACGTGGCGCCCTCGCGGGCCGACAGACCGTTGACGCCGACGATGGCGACGTCGAGCCACAGCTGCTGGAGCACGAGCGTCGCGAGCGGCCCGGTGACCTCGTAGGACTCGGGCCGCGCGACCCCGCCGAGCGAGACGCACTGGACGTGCGGGCGGAGCACCGCCTCGGTCGCGATGTTGAGGGCGTTGGTGACGATCGTGATCTCGCCGTCGGCCGCGAGGTCCTCGCGCGCCGTGATGGCCCGTGAGGTCGCGGTCGTCGTCGTGCCGCCGTTGAGGCCGATGACCTGGCCGGGCAGGACGAGCGCGGCCGCCGCCTCGGCGACCCGCGTCCGGTCGTCGTCGGCCATGCTGCTGCGGTAGCGGTAGGGCAGCTCGTAGGCGACGTTCGTCGCGACGACACCACCGTGGTTGCGGGCCACGAGCTGGCGTTTGGCCAGCTCGGAGAAGTCGCGCCGGATGGTGGCCTCGCTGACGCCGAGCAGCTCGGACGCCTCGCCGACGCCGAGTCGGCCGGTCGTCGCGAGGCGGTCGAGCATGATCGACCAACGGCTGGCGCGGTTGCGGGCGAGATCGCTCTCTTCGGTCACGCGCTGACGATACCGCGCAGTTCGAGCAATGGACATGTGCATCTATGCGCGTTTACGCTGTGTTTCGCGCAAACACAATCACCACCGTCACGGCGAGAGCCGTGTGACCGCCGAACCGTCGGGAGCCACCATGCCGCAGACCACGCACCTCGCCCAGGAGATCGCCACGCAGCCGGACGACTGGGAGCGCGTCGTCACGCGCCTCGACGACGTCGCGCGGCACCTCCCGCGCCCCGGTGAGCGGGTCGCGACGATCGGGTGCGGCACGTCGTGGTTCATGGGACAGGCGTATGCCGCCCGCCGCGAGGCGCTCGGCCAGGGCCCCACCGACGCGTATGCCGCCTCCGAGCACCAGCTCGCGCGTGGCTACGACCGCGTCGTCCTCATCAGCCGCTCCGGCACGACGACCGAGGTCATGGCCGTCGTCGAGGAGCTGCGCGCCTCAGGCACGCCGCACGTGTCGATCGTCGCGACGGCCGGCACCCCGGTGGCCGAGCGCTCCGACGCGACGGTGCTGCTCGACGACGTCGACGAGCAGAGCGTCGTGCAGACCCGCTTCGCCACGACGACCCTCGCGCTGCTGCGCGCCTCGCTCGGCGACGACCTGGGTCCGGTGGCCGAGCAGGCCCGAGCCGTCCTCGCGGAGGACGCGTCGGCGGCATACGGCCACCTCGCGCTGGCGGAGCAGGTCACCTTCCTCGGGCGCGGCTGGTCCAACGGCATCGCCAACGAGGCCGCGCTCAAGCTTCGCGAGTCGGCGCAGTTCTGGTCGGAGTCCTACCCCGCGATGGAGTACCGCCACGGACCGATCAGCATCGCGGCGCCGGGACGGGCCGTGTGGGCGTTCGGTGAGGTGCCGGAGGGGCTGCCCGAGCAGGTGCGCGCGACCGGGGCCCACTTCGAGCACCGCGACATCGACCCGCTCGCCGACCTCGTGCGCCTGCACCGGCTGTGCCTCGGCAAGGCCGACGCCGCCGGCCTCGACCCCGACGCCCCCCGCAACCTCACGAGAAGCATCGTCCTCACCTGACACCGTCGAGAGGCCAAAGTCTGCGGGTCTCGGCGACTCGAGAGGCCAAAGTTCGCGACGCACTTTGGCCTTTCGACGTGCGCCCACCCGCGAGCTTTGGCCTCTCGACGGTTGGGGAGCGGCCAGACGTGGCGGCCTTTCTACGGTCAGTGGAGGGCTAGGAGCTGCATCAGGCGGGCGGCCTCGTCCGTCACGGCGTCGCGGGCTGCGCCGAGGTACTTCCTCGTGTCGACCGTCGGCGACGCCGCGAGCCGCTCGGTCATCGCCTGCGTGAAGACCTGGTTGAGGTGCGTCGCGATGTTGACCTTGGTCATCCCGGCCCGCACCGCGGCCACGAGCCCCGCGTCGGGCACCCCGGACGAGCCGTGCAGCACGAGCGGCACCGGGACCGAGCGGCCCAGTGCCGCAATGAGATCCGTGTCGAGCTGCGCCGTGCGGTCGGTCATCGCGTGGCTGCTGCCCACGGCCACCGCGAGCGCATCGACGCCCGTGTCGGCGACGAACCGGGCCGCGTCGTCCGGGTCGGTGCGCACGCCCGGCGCGTGGACGCCGTCCTTGCCGCCGACCTCCCCGAGCTCAGCCTCGACGCTGACCCCGGCCGCGCGGCAGAGCTCGACGACGCGACGGGTCACGGCGCGGTTCTCGTCGTCGGACAGCGTCGAGCCGTCGAACATCACCGACGTCAGCCCGAGCCGGACCGCCTCCTCGACGAGCGAGACGTCCTCCGCATGGTCGAGGTGGACGACGACGGGCTGCGCACACGCGTCCGCGATGGCGAGCGTCGCCGCCGCGATCGGCGCGAGCGACCCGTGGTAGCGCACGCAGTTCTCGGAGATCTGCATGACGACAGGCAGCCCGACGCGCTCGGCCGCCGCGGCGTAGGCCTCGGCGTGCTCGAGCTGGATGACGTTGAAGGCCGCCACGCCACGGCCGGCGGCTGACGCCTCGGCGAGCAGGGGCGTCAGGGCGGAGCGGGTCACAGACGGATCTCCTCGATCTCGACGGTGGGGAGCAGACGGGTGACGTCGGCCGGGTCGACGGCGCCGGCGACGGGTTGGAGCACGGCCGCGGCCGACCAGGCGACGCCGCGGCGAAGGACCGAGGCCCACGCCTCGGGCCCCTGCGGCAGGTCGCCGTCGCCGTCGAGGTCGGCCGCGAGCGAGGCCGTCAGGGCGTCGCCCGCGCCAGTCGGGTTGCCCGAGAGCGGACGCGGCAGGTGGGCCCGGAGGGCGACGTCGTCGTGGACGAGGACGAGGCCGTTCGTGCCGTCGCTGATGATCGCGGCACGGGCGCCAGCGGCCACGAGGGCGCGGGCGGCCCCGGGCACGGACGGCACCTCGCCGCGGCCGAGCCCGGTGAGGGTCTGGGCCGCCTCGACCCGGTTGGGCTTGACGAGGTCGGGCCGCATGGCGAGAGCGCGCGACAGGGGAGCGCCGCTGACGTCGAGGACGATGCGGAGACCCGCCTCGTGGGCCAGGCGGGTGACCCGGCGGACGAGGTCGGGATCGGTGCCCGGCGGGAAGCTGCCCGACACCGTCAGCGTCGACGCCTCCGGGGCGAGCGCCTCGATCTCGTCGGCGACGCGGTCCCACACCCGCTGCGACTGCCCGATGCCGGGCTCGTTGAGCAGGGTCACCCGGCCGCTCGCCTCGACGACAGCGACCGACCGGCGCGTCGGGCAGGGTGATGGGACGAGCCGGTGCGGCACCCGGCGGGCCCCGAGGTCGGAGGCGAAGAGGTCGAGGTCCATCTCCCCGACGGGCGCCACCGCGACGGACCGGCAGCCCATCGACGTCAGCACCGCTGCGACGTTGAGCCCCTTGCCGCCGGCGCGCTCGCTGACGGAGGCGACGCGGTGGGTCTCGCCGAGCGCGACGAAGGGGACGGCATACGTGATGTCGAGCGCCGGGTTGGGCGTGAAGGTGACGATCATCGACCGACGAGGTCCAGGGCGATGGTCGCGGCGCCGAGCGATCCGGCGCGGTCGCCTAGGGCGGCGGCGCGGACGGCGACGTCGTCGCGACCACCGAGGCGGGCCGTGAGGGCCGTGCGCAAGGGCTGGAGCAGGGTGTCGCCGGCGTGGACGAGCCCGCCGCCGATGAGCACGAGCTCCGTGCCGGCGGCCGCCACGACAGGGGCGACCATGATGGCGAGCGCGTCGATGGCCTCCTGCCAGATGCGTCGGGCCTCGGGCTCCCCGGCCTGGGCGCGGCGGGCGACCTCCTCGGCGTCACCGACGAGCCCGGTCGCCTCGGACCAGCGGCGCCCGATGGCGCCGGCGCTCGAGAGCGCCTCGAGGCAGCCGCGCTGTCCGCACGCGCAGAGCGGGCCGTCGGGCACGACGACGATGTGGCCGATCTCGCCGGTCCACAGCGAGCCGGTGACGAGCTGGCCCCGGCAGAGGATGGCACTCGCGAGACCCGTGCCGAGCGGCACGAAGAGCACGTTGTCGGCCTCGCGCGCGGCTCCGAGGCGGTGCTCGGCGAGCAGCCCCGAGCGCACGTCGTGGCCGATGGCGACGGGCACGTCGACGTGGGCGGCGATGCTGCCGCGCAGGTCGAGGTCGCGCCAGCCGAGGTTGGCCGACCACACCCCGATGCCGGTCACGTCGTTGACGAGCCCGGGCACGGCGACCCCGACTGCGAGCAGGTCGACGGCCTCGTCGACGCGGGCCGTCAGCTCGACGACGGCCTTGGCGGCGACCTCGCCGAGCTGCTCGCCGACCTTGTCTGGGGTCGGGCGGACGGCCTCGGCGAGCACCTGGCCGTCGGGGGTGACGAGGGCCGACTTGATCCGGGTGCCGCCGACGTCGATCCCGACCACTGCTTCGCGCATCACGACGCGCATTCTATGCGCATTACTGCACGATTGAACACCTGATCGAGCACATTTGGACACTTGAGTCGCAGCGCGGGCACGCCGCACAGCCTGCCACTCGCAGCCCTGCGCCGCTCGCGAAGTCGCTCAGCGCAGGTAGAGGGCCCGGGCCGGGCACAGCTTCACCGCCGTGTCGGCCGCCGCCCTGCCGTCGTCACCGACGACACGGTCGTCCGCGACGACCGGGTAGCCCCACTCGTCGAGGGTCACCCCCGCGAGCAGCTGCGCGCAGACGCCGTGACCCGAGCAGGCGACGCGGTCGACGGCCAGGTGCCGCTCGCGGACGAGCCCGAGGCGCCGGCGCGTGTGGTCGGCGCCGTCCTCGGTCGCGCGCTCGGCCGGCACGTCAGTGGGCGTGGACATCGGTCCCCCTCGGGGCGGTGCGGAGCTCGGCAGCAGGGCAGCGGCCGGCGCGGTGCTGCTCGAGGTGGTCGGCGAAGACGCGCAGCGCCGACCCGGCGAAGCCGGCCACGCCGTCGGGGAAGCGGCACGCTCCACGGCCGGGCAGCAGCCCGACCCGGGACACGACGCGGTCGTATGCCGTCCGGTCGCCTCCCGCGGCCAGCGCGCGCCAGTCGGTGGCGAGGGCGGGCAGCCCGAACATGCACGGGCCGCACTGTCCGGCGGACTCGCCCGCGGCCCAGGTGAGGCAGCGGTCGACGAACTCGAGCGGGCAGTCGCGGGGGTCGAGTGCCTCGACGACGCCCGGCCCGGTGCGGGCGCCGACCCCGGCGAGGTCGGCGTCGGACCAAACGAGGTCCGCCACGTGGACGGCCGCGACGAAGGTGCCGCCGAGGCCGCCGACGAGCACGGCCGGCGAGCGGTCGGGCAGGCCGCCGGCGAGGTCGAGCAGGTCGCCCAGCGGAGCGCCGGCAGCGGTCTCGACGACGACGCCGCGAACCGACGGGGTGCTGACGGCGACGAGCCGCGGCCCCGGCTGGTCGGGCGTGCCGAACGACCGGAACCACGCAGGACCGTTGCGGGCGACCTGCGCCGCCCGCCAGACGGTCTCGGCGTTGAGCACGACGGTCGGGCTGACCCGGCGACCCTCGGAGTCACGACCTCCGCGCACGAACGGCTGTCGCTTCGTCATCGGGCGTGCGAGACCGCCCTGCGCGAGCGAGATGATCGCCGACTCCTCGGAGGAGACGTAGCGCGGCGGCACCTCGAGCACCCGCAGCCCGGCCCCGGCGAGACGGCGCGCGGTCTCGGAGCCGCGGTGGGCGGCATACGTGACCGGCGCACCGTCGGCGACGAGGGCGGCGCCGTCGACGAGCTCGGCGAGGCGGTGCTCGACGACCCAGGTGTCCTTGGCGGCGCCGAGCTCGCCGTCGCAGGCGTTGACGACGAGGCGGGCGCCGTGGGCGTGCGCGGCTGCGACCTTGGTCGCCGTGCTGAAGGCCGCGCCGCCGCGGCCGGTGAGGCCCGCCTCGGCGAGCAGGGACGTGAAGGTCATGACCACTCCTGGGCTGCGACGGCGACGCGACGTTCGCGGTCGCCGTGGGTGGAGGTGTAGCGCCAGGTGATGGCGGAGACGCCGACGACGGCGCAGGCGGCGGTCGTGCCGCGGAGGAGCAGCTCGCCGCTCGTGCCGAGCGCCAGGCCGTGGACGATCGCCATCGGCCAGAGCGCGTAGGAGAGCAGGTGCACGCGTCGCCACGTGCGCTCGGCGAGGCGGTGCCGCAGGGCCGAGGTGACGCCGACGGCGAGGAGGAGGTCGAAGGCGAGCGTCCCGAGCCCGACCCAGAGGGCCTCGTAGCCCGACGTGAACGGCAGGACCGCCGAGACGAGGTCGATGGACACGTACGTCTCGGCGATCGCGGTCGCGATGTGCGCGAGGAGGAAGACGCTCGCGCCGAGCGAGAGCCACCGGTGCAGGGCCATGACGATCGTTGCCGACTCGCCCGTGGGGCGCCGCCGGCCGGACGTCACGAGGCCGAGCACGACGACGACGGTGAGCAGCACGATGCTGACGACGCCGGTGGCGCGCGAGACGTACCAGAGCAGCTCGTTCATCAGGCAGCCCTCCGGGACACGTCCGGCCAGCCGGCGGTCGTGACGACGCGACCGTCGACCGTCTCGAGCCGTGCCGGGATGCCTTGTCGGGTCAGCCAGGCCGGGGCGTCGGTGCCGAGCACGACGGCGGCCGTCGAGGCGGCGTTCGCCTCGAGGCACGTCGCCGCGGCGCACGACACCTGCGACCAGACGACGGGAGCGACGTGGCCGGTGCGGGGGTCGACGATGTGGTGGCGCGGGCCGTCGTCGGTCTCCCACACGCGCAGCTGGGTCGACGACGTCGCGACGGCCTGCCCGGTGCTCGTGACGACCTGCCGTGTGGCCCCCGACGCGTCCTCGATGCCGATCGCCCACCCGTGGGGCGGTAGGTCACCGGCGACCGCGACGTCGCCTCCGAGGTTGACGGCGAACCCGCCCGGCAGGGACTCGGCGAGGAGCGCAGCGACGGTGTCGGCGGCATACGCCTTCGCGGTGGCGCCGAGGTCGAGCAGCGTGCCGGGCGCGACGGAGACGCGGCGCGCGGAGACGTTCAGGTGCACCGTGTGCCAGTGCGGCACGCACGCGACGCGCACCTGGTGGAAGCCGGCGCGACGGCGCACGACGTCGAGGTCGTCGTCGTAGCCCTCGGCCGCGAGCGCCGACCCCACGGTCGGGTCGACGAGACCGCCGGTGAGGCGCGCGACGCGCAGCGCCGCCTGGAGGTATGCCGCGAAGGTCGGAGACACGAACGCCTCGGCGGGTGCCCCGCGGGCCCGCTCGGCCAGCAGGCTGACCTCGGAGTCGGGGCGGAAGCGACTCACGGCGCGGTCGACCTCGCGCAGGTGCCGCTGGGCGAACTCGACGGCGTCGGCAAGGACCTCGGGCCGGGTGACGAGGACCGAGTTCGTCGTGCCGATGGCCTGGAAGGTGCTCGCCACGACGTGAGGGCTCGCGACGGTGTCCATCACGACCCACCCGAGCTCGTCTGGGCCTGGACGTTGCTGCCGCTCACGGGGGCGACAGCGCTGAAGCCGGAGCTCGAGCTCGAGTCGTCCGAGCTGCTCGAGTCGGACGAGGTGTCCGACGAGCCCGACGAGCCGGACGAGCCGGACGAGCTCGCCGCGTTCGACGAGGTCGAGTCGCTCGTCCCGGACGAGGTCTGCGTCGCCACGGTCTGGGTCGCGTTCTGGGCGTCGGCGAGGTGGATGCCGATGGCGCCGACGAGGACGGTGGACGCGGTCAGCAGACCGGCGGTCCAGAGTCGGGCTCGGCGCAGGGCGCGGGGGAGGGTGCTCATCGGGGGCTCCTTCGGTGGGGATGACTCCACCGTCGCGAGCACCCCTGTGCGCCTCCTGTGCCGTCGCACTGCCTCCCCGATGACTTGTGCGGCCCCGCGTGACGCCGGCACACGGCATACGCAAACGGCTTGCGGCCGAAGGCGATCGGGACGACGCTGCGCTCATGGCCCTGGGAATCCACAGCATCACGTTCGACTGCGCCGACGCGCGCGCCCTGGCGACGTTCTGGGCGGACCTGCTCGGCTGGAACGTCTTCTACGACGACGACCCGGAGGTGGTCGTGGCCCCCTCCTTCCCCCATCCCGGCATGGGGCTCCTCTTCATCCCGGTGCCCGAGGGCAAGACGGCGAAGAACCGCATCCACCTCGACCTCGAACCCGACGAGGGCACCCGCGATGACGCCGTCGAACGGGCCCTGGCCGCGGGTGCCGCCCTCCTCGCGGACCACCGCAAGGAGGACGGCACCGGCTGGGTGACGATGACCGACCCCGAGGGCAACGAGTTCTGCATCGAGCGCGGGGAGGCGGAGCGGGGTCTCCGCGCGTCCGCGACCTACCGGATCGGCTGACCGCGCGGGGCCTCAGGCGTCTGGTGTTGCGTCTGGTGCTGCTTCCGGGGCTGCGTCCGGGGCTGCTTCCGGGGCTGCGTCGGGCCCGGCGCCGTGGCGGGCGAGGAAGGCGGCGGCGGCGTCGGCGACCTCGCGCCAGCCGCTGTCGACGACGAGCGAGTGCCCGCGCCCCGGGATCTCGATGATCTCGGTGGGGGCGGGGTTCTTCAGCTGACGCTTGTAGGAGGCGTGCGCGATGGCCCACGGCACGATGTGGTCCTTCTCGCCGCTGATGACGAGGAGCGGGCCGCGGTCGGGGTTGCCGGTGTCGACGCTGGCCTCGGTGCGCGGGTTGAAGTTCGCCGTGGCGGCCTGGAAGAGCGGGCGGCCCGGCGCCGCAACGGGATACGTGCGGTAGAGGTCGGCCGCCTCCTCGGCGCTGACGGCGTTGGCGAAGGCGTAGCGGTACTGGTCGAAGGTCAGCGAGACGTGCCGGTTGTAGTTGGCCGGGTTGGTCAGCACGGGAGAGCTCGCGCGCAGCGCCGAGACGGGGAGGGGCAGCACGCCGCGGAAGGGCGCCGGGTCGACGGCGACGGAGGCTCGGGCGAGACCCTGACCGGCGAGCTTCTGGGTGATGAGGCCACCGAAGGAGTGACCGATGACGACCGGCTCGCGGTCGAGCAGGCGGATGACGTCGGCGACGTGGTCGGTGACCTGGCCGACGGTCTTGCCGGCGAAGACCTCCGGGTGGGCGCGGGCCTCCTCGACGGTCTCGGGGTCGTCGGGCCAGCCGGGGGCGAGCGTGGCGTAGCCGAGGGACTCGAAGTGCTCGCGCCACGCGTCCCAGCTGCTCGGGAGCAGCCAGAGGCCGTGGACGAAGACGACGGGCTGGCGTCCGCTCGCGTTGGCAGCCTCGACCTGGGCGCGCTCGGTGGCGGTGATGACGGAGGTGGCGGCGGGCGTGGCGGGTGGCGTGGTGCTCATGGGGTTCTCCCGTGCGGTGAGGGGTGGATGGGTCCAGCAGGCAGAACGATCGTTCTACAGTAGCCATTCCCGTCGACGTGCGCCAGAGGTCGGGCACACCGGTTTCCCCTCGGCCAACGGACCGCGCGAGCCGGTCTATCACCTGCGTTAGCGTGGCGACGTGGACGAGCCGACGACGACGCGGACCCCCGGCCGCGAGCGCCTGCTCGCCGCCGCCTCCCGGCTCTTCTACCGCGAGGGCATCAACGGCGTCGGCGTCGATCGCATCCTCGAGGAGGCCGGCGTCACCCGCGCCACGATGTACCGCCACTTCGCCGGCAAGGAGGCGCTCGTCGTGGCCTACCTCGAGTCCGAGGACGCCACGCTGCGCGGCTACTTCGCGGACGCCGAGGCCGACGGCGGCACCCCGACGGAGCTGCTCGGCCGGGTCATCGACACCATCGCGCTCGACATCACGAGCTACCACACGCGCGGCTGCCCGTTCATCAACGCGGCGGCGGAGTTCCCCGACGCCGACAGCGCGGTGCGGCGAATCGTCACCGCGCACCGGACGTGGTTCCGACAGTCCCTGTCCGAGCTGGCCCGCGCCGCAGGGCTGCCCGACCCCGAGGCCTCGGCCGCGGCGCTCGTCCTGCTCCGCGACGCCGCGCTCGTCGGGGGTTATCTCGACGGGGTAGAGGTCACGGCCCCGGCGTTCGTCGCGACGGCACGTGAGGTCGCCGGGCTCGACGCCTGAGGGTCCGGCTCAGTCGCCGGCGCGGGCGAGCGCCACGGTCTTGGGCACGACGAGTCGCCAGGCGTCGATGACGATCTCGCGCATCCGGTCGACGTCGAGCGCGTCGAGGCGCACCTCGACCCAGTTGAAGCGGAGGTCGGACCGGCGCGGCATGAGGAAGACGTCGGGCTCGCTCGCGACGAGCACGTCGCGCTCCTCCTTGGGGAAGGCGAACCCCATCTGCGTCTCGTCGGCGGAGAACGCGAGCCACACGATCTTGCCGACACGGAACTTCACGCGGTCGCGGACGAGCACCTCGTACGAGCGGGGGAGCTGCTCGGCCACGCGCCGCACGTCGTCGATGGTCACGGGCACCCCTCCACCCTGCCATGCACGCCGGGGCGACACGCCGTCCGAAGCCTCTGACTCCGAGGGACCGCTCGCTCCCTCGCCGGGCACTCGCCCGGCAGCCGGCCCCGCACCCGCCCGACCCCTTCCGCGGACGCACGCGACGGCATACCCTGCCCCTGTCGCGACCTCGACGGCCCCCCGGGCCGGGCGGGCTGAAACGTCGACTCCCTGACACACCGACAAGGAGACGACGTATGCCGTCCAACCCCACCCCGCCCACCGTCCCGCAACGCCTGCTCGCCTTCCTCGACCGCCTCGGCGCCGAGCTCGACCGCCGCGGCGACGCGGTCGCGCTGCTCGGCCTCGGCTCGGTCGGCCGCGACCTGCACCGCCTCGACGAGCACTCCGACGCGGACTTCTTCGTCGTCGTCGACGACACGGCCACCCGCGACCGCTACATCGCCGACATCGACTGGCTCGAGGCCGCGCACCCGGTCGTGTGGTCGTTCGAGAACAGTGACCTCGGCCGCAAGGCGCTCCTCGAGGGCGACCTCTTCGCCGAGTACGCCGTCTTCGCCCTCGCCGACATGGCGACCGCCGGCTACCCGCCGGGCCGCATCCACTGGAGCCGCGCCGACGCACCCGCCGGCCTCGAGGTCCCCACAGTCCCACTGCCGCAGCCGCCCTCGCTCCAGCACGAGGTCGGCGAGGCCATCACCAACCTCTACGTCGGGCTGCACCGCGACCTGCGCGGCGAGCGCCTCACCGCGACCCGCTTCATCCAGGGGTATGCCGTCGACCGCTGGGTCACGGTGCTCGGTCACCTGGGGCTCGGGCACGGCGAGCAGCAGGACGTCTTCGTCGTCGACCGCGGTGTCGAGCGTCGCTTCGGCCCGGACCTGCTGCCGCTGGCCGACCTCGTGCCCGGATACGAGCGCAACGCCCACGCGGCTGCCACGCTCCTGCGCCTGCTCGAGGCCCACGTCGAGCTCGACCCGACGATCGTCGCGGCCGTCCGCGAGCTCATCACCCGGTCGGCGGCCGACGCTCAGTCCCGAGCGGTCTCGAGCTCGAGCTCGTAGACGAGCAGGGTCAGCGTGGCGATCGGTGACCAGTCGCGCTCCGGGGCGCGGGTGAAGCCGAAGCGCTCGTAGACGCGGTGGGCGGCGTGCATCATCGGCTGGGTCGAGAGCACGACGCGGCGCCGTCCGAGGGCCCGCGACCGGTCGATGCACTCGCGGACGAGGGCCGTCCCGATGCCGCGGCCGCGACCCTCGGGCGCGACGGCGAGCGTGCGGAACTCGGCCTCACCCTCGCGCGCGACGTCGGCGAACGGGCCGGGAGCGCCGACGAAGGCCACGCCGCCGAGGACCGTGCCCGCGTCGTCGACCGCCACGAGGACCTCGGCGTGCTCGGCCCGACGCCCGACGTCGCGCAGCACGGCGAGGTAGGGGTCCGCATCGCCGTAGTCGAGCAGCCCGTCGTCGAGGTAGGCCGCGGCCGTCAGCTCCCCGAGCCGTTCGTAGTCGTCCGGGCGCACCGCCCGGATCGTGAAGCCGTCCATGCGCGCCAGTGTCGCAGCCGCGGGCGGACCGTCGTCCGAGATGTCTCCCATGTGACCGGCAGGGTGCACCCAGCCGGTTCGCAGAAACCGCACCTACGTTCCGAGACGGCTCGAGCGAGCCGCCTCGGGGGCTACAGGGAAGGGGCACCATGCGCACACACACCAGGCGCACCAGGACCGTCGTGGGGGTGGGGCTCGCCGCGAGCGCCCTCGCGCTCGGCACGACCTTCGCGGCCGGGTCGGAGGCGTCGGCCGCCGGCACGGACGGCAGCGACATCGTCTACACCGTCCACCCACTGACGAAGCAGTTCTCCACGGGCACGAAGCCGGGCGCACTGCCGACACCGTCGCAGTGCGTGGCCCGGATCGGGCTCGCCTGCTACACGCCGGCCCTCATCCGCAAGGCGTACGACATCCCCGACGGGTGGACCGGCAAGGGACAGCGCATCGTCGTCGTCGACGCCTACGGCAGCCCGACGGTCCGGGCGGACCTCGACGTCTTCAGCCAGACGTTCGGCCTGCCCAAGGCCGACCTCAACGTCTACTACCCCGGAGGTGCTCCGCAGACGAGCACGGCCCACCAGGGCCAGCCGCTCAGCTGGGCGGGGGAGACGAGCCTCGACGTCCAGTGGGCGCACGCCATCGCACCCGACGCGACGATCAACCTCGTCGTCGCGCCGAACAACTACGGCAACGCGCTCAACGTCGCCGTGAAGTACGCCGTCGACCACGACCTCGGCGACGTCCTGTCGATGAGCTACGGCGCCGACGAGGCCGCGATCAAGGGCAAGGGCAACAACCTCCAGCTCCAGCAGTCGCACGCGAACTTCGCGGCGGCCGCCGCCAAGGGGATCTCGCTCTTCGCCTCCTCCGGCGACGACGGCGCCTCGAACGGCGGCCCGGCCCTCGCGGCCGGCTACCCGGCCTCCGACCCGCTCGTCACCGCGGTGGGCGGCACGAACCTCTTCGCGAGCGACACCGGCGCCTACCAGGGCGAGACGGTGTGGGGCGACGAGGCGTCGTGCGCCGTGCACCAGCCGTTCGGCTGCACGCTCGGCCCGATCGGCGCGACGGGCGGCGCCCCGAGCACGGTCTTCCCGGTGCCCGCCTACCAGGCCGGCGTCACCGGCAACGCGATGCGCACGACGTCGGACGTGTCCTACAACGCGTCGGTCTACACGTCGGTCTTCGTCTACGAGGGCTTCAACGCCAACCCGGACGACAACGGTTTCTACTTCTACGGCGGCACGAGCTCCGGCTCGCCGCAGTGGGCCGCGATCGGCGCCCTCGCCGACCAGCAGGCGGGTCACCGTCTGGGCGCCCTCAACCCGGCGCTCTACGCGATCGGCACCGGGGCGACGCACGCCCTCGCCTTCCACGACGTGACGTCGGGCAACAACGCCTGGCAGGGACCGGGCCTCGACGCGAAGGTCGGCTACGACGACCCGACCGGTCTCGGCTCACCGGACGTCTCGAACCTCGTGGGGCAGCTCATCCACTGACCCACCCCTCCGAGCACGTATGCCGTGTCGTGGCCACCCAGCATCCCGCTGGGTGGCCACGGCCGCCTGCGGGTCAACCGATGTCCGGCTGATCCCGGTGTGCGTCTTGCGCACTTCTTGCGGAGTTCTTGCCGGTGTGTCCGGCGGTGTCTTGCACCACGCGGACGAGAGTTCGCGACATGAACTCGGTGATCGTCGACGGAGCAGCCTCCCTGGCTGCGGCTTGGCCTCTCGCCCTTCTCACCATCCTCGTCGGCTCCCTCTTCGCCACGGCCTACGTCCGCGCCGGCCGGCCGACGGGCGCCGGGCCGCGTTGGGACGACGCCGGCCCGGGCCGGGCCTGCCGCGCGGCCGGACACAGCTACCTCAAGCGCGAGACCGGATGGTGCTGCTCGCAGTGCGGTGACGAGATCGCCGAGCAGACGTACGTCCCGCAGGTCGCCGGGGCGGGCGCCGGCGCCTGAGCGCACCTGTCCCAGCAGTGCGCGCCCGCGCCAGCGGTGCACGCTGCACGACGCACTCATCGTCCGAGCGCGCATTCCTGAGTGCAGCCCGTACCGGTGAGCGCGTGAGCCGGTGCGTCAGGCGGCGAGGCGCCAGGCGAGGACGCCGAAGAGCACGCCGAGCGAGTTCGTCGCCCAGTGCATGCCGACGCTCGCGAAGAGGCTGCCGCTGCGCCGGCGCAGCTCGCCGGCGAGGACTCCACCGAGCGCCGTGAAGAGCACGGTGCCGCCGACGACGGCCGCCTTGGCGAAGGGGCCCAGCCCGGACACGGCGGAGCCGATCGCCTCGTTGCCGGTGGCCGAGGCCATGGCGGGGAAGATGTGCCAGAGGCCGAAGAGCAGGGACGACCCGGCGAGCACCTGCCACATCCGGGCGTGCCGGGAGAGGAAGCCCCAGAGCACGGAGCGGAAGGCGACCTCCTCGAGCAGGATCGTGCCGACCGGGATCATGACGAAGGCCGTGAGCAGCGCACCGGCCGGGGGCAGGTGGTAGCGCACGTCGAGGAACGCGGTGCGCGTCGTCGGGAGCAGGATGCCGACGAGGTAGACGAGCCCGACGACGGCGATGACGCCGAGTCCCCAGCGGATGCCGCGGGCGTGGGTGTGCCGGGCGAGGCCGAGCTGGTGCCAGGACAGGCCCTGCCACCGGGCGAAGGCCAGGAGGGCGACGGCACCGACGGGGCCGAGCCACATGGTGTCCCAGCCGAGCACGTGGTTGGCGACGTTGACGCCGGCGAGGGCGAAGACGACGGCCACCGTGGCGGCCATGCGGGCGCGCCGTCCGCGAGCGATGAGCGCCAGTCGACGCAGCCGCACCGGGTCGTGACGACGGTCGTGCCGCACGTTCCGGGAGGTCGTGACGACGCCCTCGGTCGGGGACGCGACGGCGACAACGGGACTCACGGTTGGGCTGCTCATTACTCCCATTTTCGCACGTCAACCTGTGCGAGACCTGTGCTGGAACCGCCCCGCGACCCCGCCCGACACCCGGTTCACAGACGCCCCAGCCGACCCCACGGCCACCTCCGGCGCCGGAGATCGCGTCAGACATCCCGTCAGACATCCCGGGCCGTTTGCGGACACATCGGGGCCCCTGTCGCCCTATCGTCTCCGCATGACGACATCTCCGGTGCAGGGGCCGGTGCTGGCGAGGGTGCAGCCGCACGCGTGGCGACGCGTCCGCTACGGACTCCTCGTGGCCTGCTTCGTGCTGCTCGGGTGCGGCCTCCTGCTCGGGTCGGCCCCCTCGACCTTCGGTGACCTCCGGGCGGGTGTCATGTCCGGCGCGGTCGACGAGGTGCACGTGTCGGGAGGACTGCCTTCGGGTGCGACGGGATACTCCACGGTGTCACTGACGTGGCGCGAGGGCGGCCGCAACAGGTTCGCTGAGGTCGTCGAGGTGAGCGACCCCACCGCGGCGTCACCGAGCGAGGTCGGTGCGCGCGAGGTGGTGACCGAGAACGTCGCCGAGACACTCCGCAGGCTCGGTGACGTCCACATCGTCACGGACACGTGGCGCGACCCCGGGCAGAAGCTCGCCGGATGGCGGGTGCCCGGGTGGCTGCCCGGAGTCGGGTTCGTGCTCTGGCTCGCCACCGTCGCCCTGGTGTCCAACGGCGAACAGCCGTGGTGGGCCACCCGCTGGGCCTGGTTCTGGGCGCTCTTCTCCCCGGCCGCGGTCGTGGCCGTCCCGCTCTTCCTGCTCGTCTCCGGCCCACCGCCCGGGGTCCCAGAGTCCGCATCGTCCGGGCGTCGGCTCACCGGCGGCTGGGCCTTCATCTTGCTCGCCCTCGTGGCGCCCGCCGCATACCGAGCCCTCACCGGCCCCTGAGCGGACGGCCTCAGCGGCGACGCTCGACGAGGCCCCGGACGTACTCCGCCTGACCGAGGTGCTTGACCGCGTCGTCGAGGACGGAGACGAGGCGCACCGCCACCGTGACGGGCGGGTCCCAGCGGTCGTCGACGACGCGGGCGTATGCCGTGCCGTCGAGCTCCTCGACGAGCGCGACGGTGCGCTCGTGCACCGCGGCGTGGTAGGCCGCGAAGAGGGCCGGGTCGGCGACGGTGAAGCGGCCCACGTCGGCCGAGGACATGCTCCAGCCGTGGGTGTCCGCCCGGTAGGGCAGCCCGAAGCGCTCGACCCAGCCGTCGCCCGTCCACACCGACTCACTCGCGTCGGTCAGCTGCGCCACCTGGTCGTCCTGCTGGCGCGCGAGGTGCCAGACGAGCCACGCGATGTGGTTCGCGTCGGCGTCGGGGCGCCAGAGCAGCTCGTCGACGGAGAGGCCGTCGACGACCTCCGGCAGGCCGTCTCGGATGCGGCCGAAGCCGTCGAGCATCAGGTCGCGTGCGATGTCGGTCGTCATGTCGTCCACCTAACCAGCATGCATCCGACGCCGAAACAGGATCCGGCCGTGCCGGCACCACGCGGATCCGGATCCGTTGCACCAGAGGCGCGCCGGACGAAACGGACCTTTGCCACCCGATGTATCTGGACGGCCCCTCCGGTCTCTGAACCCCCGCGCCCACCACACGCAACGACGCCGGGCGCCCCGACCCAGGAGACCAGCAATGACGACCACCCTCACCCCCACCGCCCGACGGGCCACGAGCCTCGCCGGACTCTGCGACGGTGCGGTCCACCTCCCCGGCGACCCCGGCTACGACGCGGCACGGATGCCGTGGAACGTCGCCCTCGACCAGCGTCCGGCCGCCGTCGCCCTGCCCCGCACCGTCTCGGACGTCCAGGCCGTCGTCCGCGCGGCCGCGGCCGCCGGCCTCCGGGTCGCCCCGCAGAGCACCGGCCACAACGCCGGCCCGCTCGTCGGGCGTGGTCTCGAGGACGTCGTCCTCGTCCGCACCGAGCGGATGCGCGGGGTCAGCATCGACGCGACCCGCCGCATCGCCCGCGTCGAGGGCGGTGCCCTGTGGATCGACGCGACCGAGCCCGCGGCCGACCACCGGCTCGCGGCCCTGCACGGCAGCTCACCGGACGTCGGCATCGCCGGCTACAGCCTCGGTGGCGGCATCGGCTGGTACGCCCGCAAGCTCGGCCTCGCCTCCAACAGCCTCACGGCCGTCGAGCTCGTCACCGCCGACGGCGAGCACGTGCGCGCCGACGCGACGCAGAACGTCGAGCTCTTCTGGGCGCTGCGCGGCGGCGGCGGCAACTTCGGTGTCGTCACGGCGCTCGAGTTCCGCCTCTACCCGATCGAGACGGCGTATGCCGGCATGCTCGTCTGGGACCGCGACCAGGCCGAGCGCGTGCTGCGTCGCTGGGCCGACTGGGCGCCCGAGGCCCCCGACGCCGTGACGACGTCGTTCCGCTTCCTCGACCTCCCGCCGCTGCCGGCGATCCCCGAGCCGTTGCGCGGCCGGTCCCTCGTCGTCATCGACGGGGCGGTGCTCGGCTGCGACGCGGAGGCCCGCGGGGTCCTCGGGATGCTGCGCGGCCTCGGTCCCGAGATCGACACCTTCGACCGCGTGCCGGCCCGGTCGCTGACCCGGCTGCACATGGACCCAGAGGGCCCGACGCCCGCCGTCTCGGACGGGACGCTCATCGGCGAGCTCGGCGACGCGACGATCGACACGCTCCTCGAGCAGGTCGGCCCCGGCTCGACGTCGTCGCTGCTCTCGACCGAGCTGCGCCAGCTCGGCGGCGCCCTGGGCCGTGCGCCCGAGGGCCACGGCGCCCTCGCGACGATCGACGCGGCATACGCCGTCTTCGCCGTCGCGATCGCGGCGACGCCGGAGCTCGCGATGCAGGGACAGCTCGACGCCCACGCGCTCACCGGCTCGCTCGAGCCGTGGTCGACGGGCCGCAGCTACCTCAACTTCGCCGAGAACGAGGTCGATGCCCGCACGGGCTACACCGAGTCGGCGTGGCTGCAGCTCAAGGGGATCCGGTCGGCCTACGACCCCGACGCCCGCTTCCTCGCCAACCACCGCGTCCCCCGCCTCTTCGAGGACGGTGCGGTCACCGAGTGACGACGCGAGTGCCGACGCGTTCGAGGTGATCGCGTGAGCCACGGGCCTCACGCGATCACCTCGACCGGAGTCAGAGGGTCACGAGGACGAAGGCCTCCACCGGCTCGCCCTTGCCCTTGAGGGCGAGGGCGCCGAGCGGCTCGGTCGTGGCACCGGGGAGCATCGCGAGGGTGTCGGCGGTGACGGCAACGCGCCCGACGGGGGCCTGGCCCTCGATCCGCGAGGCCACGTTGACGGCGTCGCCGATGACGGTGTGGGTGCGTCCGCCCTCGCTGCCGAGCACGCTGACGAGCACCTCGCCGCTGTTGATCCCGACCCGGAAACGCGGCCAGCCCGGGTGCTGGTCGGCGATCCGCGCCGTCTCGACCTGGAGGTCCAGGCCGGCCTGCGCGGCCCGGCGGGCATGGTCCGGCTGGTCGCCGAGCCGGTTGAAGGTCGCCATGATCGCGTCGCCGATGAGGCGGTCGATCGTGCCGCCGTGCCGCTTGACGACGGCCGGGATCGCGACGGTGAAGTACGCGTTGAGCATGTCGGTGACCTCGCTCGGGTCGTGGCCCTCCGAGAAGGTCGTGAAGCCCTTGAGGTCGGCGAAGAGGATCGACATCTCGCGACGCCCGGCGAGGGTGTCGGCGGTGTAGAGCGCGGCGTAGCGCTCCTCGTGCCAGGACTGCTGCGCCCCCCAGGCGACGAGGACGAACGCGGCGAGCATGAGGACGTGCCAGCCCCACCACGAGTAGTGCCAGTTCGGGGCCAGCACGATCGCGACCATCGCCTCGGCGAGGAGCACCATCGCCGAGGCCATCGCCGCGGGCAGCAGCCCACCGCGCTGCCACCAGAGGCGTACGTACGTCACGGCTGCCACCCCGAAGAGCACGACCGACACGACACCCGCGACGACCATCGGCGGGGAGTCGCGGGCGAGCCCCGGCCCGGCGCCGAACGGCCCGAGCCGCAGCAGCGAGGCGACGCCCCACACGACCATCGTGACGAGCAGGGCGACGCGCAGCATCCGCGCCCGCCGCATCTCGGCGGCCGCCCGGTCGGCCTCCACCTCGCGCACCGACGCGACCGCGAAGAGCGAGCCGATGGCGATGCCGACGGGGGTGGAGATGTTGAACCCGGCCGAGGCGGTCTCGAGCAGCATGTGCGGGGTCGCGAGGGCGTGCAGCCCGAGGAAGCCCGAGGCGGACAGGAACGCGAGCGAGACGTACATGACGCGCACGTCCCCGCGTCGCACCGCCGCCGCCCCCGTGCCGTATGCCGTGAGCGCGCTGAGCACGGCTGCGCCGAGGACCATCCAGAAGTGGGTCGGGTCGTGCTGCCACTGCATGTCGAGCTGCTCGGAGAGCCGCAGGACGGCGAGGCCGAGCAGCGGCAGCGTCAGCGCGACGGCACCGACGGCCGCGCGCCGCCGGGCGCCGGGACGTCCCTCGCCGGGTCGGTCAGCCATCGGGGTCGGCCTGCGCTTCCGAGCTCCTCGACCGCGACGCCGCCTCGACGAGTGAGAGGTACTGGTGCACCTCCGACACGACGACCGACCCCTCGCCGACCGCGGACGCGACACGCTTGACCGACCCCGCGCGCACGTCCCCGACCGCGAAGAGGCCCGGCACCGAGGTCTCGTGGGCGCACGGGGGCCGCTCGAGGGTCCAGGCACCGGCCTCGCGCACGTCGGCGCCGGTCGGCAGGAAGCCCCACGGGTCGCGGGTGACCGCCTCGGGCAGCCACGCCGTGTGGGGCTGCGCGCCGATCATGACGAAGAGCCCGTCCGCCGGGATCGAGCGCCGCTCGCCGGTCGTGCGGTCGGCGACGACGACCTCGGACAGCCAGCCGTCGCCGGTCCCGTCGACGACGTCGGCGTTCGGGACGACCGTGATCGTGGGCGATGCCTCGATCTCGTCGATGAGGTAGCGCGACATCGTCGCCGAGAGGTCCGGGGTGCGGATGACGACGGTCACGTCCGCGGCATACCGCTGCAGGTGGAGGGCCGCCTGGCCGGCCGAGTTGCCGCCGCCCACGATGACCGTGTGCGCTCCGGCGAGTCCGTGCGCCTCGGAGACGTTCGCGCCGTAGTAGACGCCGGACCCGCTCAGGGCCTCGAGCGACGGCACCCCGAGGCGCCGGTAGGCGACCCCGGTGGCGAGCAGCACCGCCCGCGCCCGCACATCACCCACGTCGGAGACCGTGACGACGAACCACGAGGTGCCGTCGGCGTCGGTGGTCCGGTCGATCGCCGTGACGCGCCGGGTCAGGACGAACCGCGCGCCGAAGACCCACGCCTGCTGGAAGCCGCGCTGGGCCAGCTCCGCGCCGGAGACCCCCCGCGAGAAGCCGAGGTAGTTGCGGATGAGCGAGCTCGTGCCGGCCTGGCCGCCGAGCGCGTGCTCCTCGACGCAGAGCACGGACAGCCCCTCGGACGAGCCGTAGACCGCGGCCGCGAGACCGGCCGGCCCGGCGCCGACGACGAGCAGGTCGACCTCGCGCACCTCGTCGCGCGCCCCGTCGCCCACGTCGCCCCCGTCGCCCCCGTCGCCCCGGGGCACCGAGAGGTCGGTCCCGATGCCCCAGGCCTGGCAGATCTCGACGTCGGTCGGGTCGAGCAGGACGCGACCGCCCAGCGCTGCGAGCCAGATGACGAGCGGACCGTCCTCGTCGTCCGGGCGCGGGGCCTCGATCGCCCGGAGCAGGTCCACCGCCTCGGCCGAGCCGCGGTCGAGGTACGCGTGCGGGATCCCGTTGCGGGTCAGGAGGGTCCGGACCGCATGACCGCGCGGGTCGCGGGCCGCACCGACGACGACCACCTCGCGGCGGCGGTTCGCGACGGTGCGCGACCAGACCTGGACGAACTCCGAGACGGTGCGGCAGAAGAGCTCGTCCGGCGAGGTCCACGGCTGGAGCACGTAGTAGTCGATGTCGCCGAGCGACATGCCACGCAGGATCGCCTCGGCCGTGCGCCCGTCGGCCCAGGCGCCCCACGGCACGAGCAGGGCGCGGGCGGCGTCCGGGTGCAGGGTGCGCACCGACCGAAGGAGCTCTGCGCCCCCGAGGACGGGCAGCCACGGGTCGGCGAGGACGAGCGCGACGGGGTCGCCACGCTTGGCCGCGAGCTCGAGGTGGTGCAGGGCGACGGCGCTGTCGGACTCGCCGCGCACCCGGAAGTCCGCGCCGAAGCGCCGGGCCAGCTCGCCCTCGGTCCGGGCGAGTGCATCGAGGTCGTGGTCGACGACGAGCAGGAGAGGACGGGTCATGGAAACCCCCGTGAAGTGTGCGGGCAGGACGACGTGCGACCACCCCTCTGTCGACGGTAGGACGGTCCGCCCGCCTGCGGGTCCGAACGAACGATCTGCTCGCCCCTCGGCCAAGATGGGGCCATGGCACCACTGGGACCACCCACCGCGTACGACGTCGACCGGATCCGTTGGCACTTCCCCGCGCTGCACGAGGGTGCCGCGCACTTCGACGGCCCCGGCGGGTCCCAGGTGCCGGACACCGTCGCGACGGCGGTCGTCGAGACGCTCACCTCGGCCATCTCGAACCGTGGCACCGTCACGGCTGCCGAGCGACGCGCAGACCGCGTCGTCGTCGATGCCCGCGCCGCGATGGGCGACCTGCTGGCGGTCGACCCGGGTGGCGTCGTCTTCGGCCGCTCGGCCACCGAGCTGACCTTCCAGCTCGCCCGCACGCTCTCGTCGGACTGGGGTCCCGGCGACGAGGTCGTCGTCAGCCGCCTCGACCACGACGCCAACATCCGGCCCTGGGTCCTCGCTGCCGAGGCTCGTGGTGCGACCGTGCGCTGGGCCGAGTTCGACCCGGGCACAGGGGAGCTCAGCCCCGACGCGGTCGCCGCGGTCGTCGGCGGGCGCACCCGAGTCGTCGCGGTGACGGCCGCGTCCAACCTCATCGGCACGCGTCCCGACCTCCCCGCCATCGCCGAGATCGCCCACGCCGCGGGCGCCCTGCTCTGGGTCGACGGCGTCCACGCGACCGCGCACGTGCTCACCGACGTGCCGGCCAGCGGCGCGGACTTCTGGGTCTGCTCCCCGTACAAGTTCCTCGGCCCGCACCACGGCGTCCTCGCCGCCGCGCCTGCGCTGCTCGAGACGCTGCACCCCGCCAAGCTGCTGCCCTCGTCCGACGCCGTGCCCGAGCGGTTCGAGCTCGGCACGCTGCCCTACGAGCTGCTCGCCGGCACGACGGCCGCCGTCGACTTCCTCGCCGACCTCGCCCTCACCGACCCCTCGCAGCCCCGCCGTCAGCGACTCGTCTCCTCCTTCGCCGCGCTCGAGGCCCACGAGGACGGCCTCCTCGCCACGCTGGAGGCGCGGCTGCGCGCCGTCCCGGGGCTCACGGCACACAGCAACGCGCAGCGACGGACCCCGACGCTGCTCGTCACCGTGGAGGGCCACGACCCGCAGGACCTGCGCGTCGCCCTCGCCGAACGCGGCGTCAACGCGCCGGCCGGGCACTTCTACGCGTGGGAGGCCAGCCACGCGCTCGGGCTCGGCGCCACCGGGGGGCTGCGGATGGGACTCGCTCCCTACACGAGCGCCGACGACGTCGACCGGCTCGCGTCCGGGCTCGAGCAGATCTGCGGAGTGGCCCGATGAGTCGCCCGGTGCCGCTCCCGGCCGGACCGGGCCAGGAGTCGGTCTGGGACTACCCGCGCCCACCGGCCGTCGACCCGAGCGGTGAGCTCGTCGAGGTGCACCTCGGCGGGGAGGTCGTGGCGCGCACCCGGGCCTCGCTCCGGGTGCTCGAGACGAGCCACCCGCCGACCTACTACCTCCCGCTCGACGCCTTCGTCGACGGTGCGCTCGTCGCCGCCCCGGGCAGCTCGGTGTGCGAGTGGAAGGGCCAGGCGGCGTACTTCGACGTCGTCGGTGGCGGGCGGCGGGCGCCCCGGGCCGCGTGGACCTACCCCGACCCCGTGCCGACGTATGCCGTCCTCGCCGGTCACGTCGCCGTCATGCCGGGGCTCGTCGACGCGTGCTTCGTCGACGGCGAGCAGGTCCGGCCGCAGGAGGGCGGCTTCTACGGAGGATGGGTCACCGATCGCGTCGTCGGTCCCTTCAAGGGCTGCCCCGGCTCGTGGGGCTGGTGACGGCAGACCTCACCCTGTGAGGGGGAGGATCGCGGGGGCGCCGCGCGGCAGGGTGGGTCTCGTGGGGGCTGCTCGTCCGCAGACGCATGCACGCTCCGACGACACAGCCTCGACCACCGTCGGTTGGCCATCCGGCCAGCGGCGTCACGCAAAGGAGCAGGACATGGCTGCCTTCACGGTTTGGAAGTTCGACACCCTCGACGGCGCCGCCCACGCCGAGTCCGTCCTCGAGGACTGTCAGGCGGAGGGGTTCCTCAAGGTCGTCGACCACGCCGTCGTCACCTGGCCCGAGGGCGACGAGCATCCCAGCATGAGCCACGGGAACGACGAGAAGTGGCGTGGTACCGGCTGGGGCGCGCTCTGGGGAGTCCTGGTCGGAGCGCTCTTCTTCGTCCCGGTCGTCGGGGGCGTCGTCGGCGCGGCCATCGGGGCGATCAGCAAGATGACGGAGGACGCCGGCATCACCAAGGAGCAGCTGGAGACGATCCGCACCGAGCTGACCCCGGGTACGTCGGCGCTCTTCGTCGTCACCGAGCAGGGCGACCTCGACCGCGTGGGCGAGCGGCTCCGCGGGATCCACAGCAAGCTCGTCGCCACCAACCTCACGGAAGGCGAGCGCCAGATCCTGTTGGAGACCTTCGGAGGTCGCTGAACCCAGCCTCGGGCGCGCCGGTCGCGCCGGTCGCGCCGGTCGCGCCGGTCGCGCCGGTCGCGCCGGTCGGGCCGGTCGGGCCGGTCGCGCGCTCAGCGCGGCAGCTGCTCGAACCGGGCGTCGACGAGCGCTCCGTCGCGCACGTCCAGCCACGCGAAGGTCCCGGCCGGCTGATGCCGACGGTCGGTCGGGGACCCGGGGTTGAGGATGCGGACCCCGTCGCCGGTCTCGTCGAGCGGGATGTGCGAGTGCCCGAAGACGACGAGGTCGGCCGTCGGGAAGCGTCGGCGCATCCGGGCGGTGCGCCCCTGGCGCTGCCCGCTGTCGTGGATCATCCCGACGCGGAGCCCGTCCAGCTCGACCTCCAGCGTCTCGGGGGCACCCCAGTCGGCGACCTCCGGGACGTCGTTGTTGCCCATGACGACGTGCACCGGCGCGAACGACGCCAACAGGTCGAGGACGTCGGGGGTGCAGACGTCGCCGGCGTGCAGGATGGCGTCGGCCGACCCGAGGTGCGGGAGCAGCGCCGGCGGGCAGGCCTTCCAGTGGCGTGGCGCGTGCGTGTCGCTGACGACGAGGACCCTCACGACCGCACGCGCTCGAGCACCTCGAGGACCGTGGCCTCGACGAGCTGCACCTTGTAGCCCGTCTCGGGGAGCGGGCTCGCGCCCTCGGTGGCCAGGTGCGCAGCCTCGGCGAGAACGTCGTCGTCGAGTGTCGAGCCGGTCAGCAGCTCCTCGACGGCGCTGAGCCGCAAGGGAACCGGCGCCACGCCACCGATCGCGACACCGCACGACGTGACCGTGCCGGCGTCGTCGCGCACGACGCGGACCACCGCCTCGACGAGCGGCCACTCGGCCTCGAACCGGCTGATCGACCGGAAGTAGGCGGCCCGCTCGCCCGGAGCGGGAGGTGGCAGCGTGACGCGGGTCAGCACCTCGTCGTCGGCGAGCAGGTGGTCACGGCTGGGATCGGACCCGTCGCCGAGCACGTCGCCCACCCCGAGACCGTCACGCTGCGTCGTGTCGACGGTGGCGGCATACGTCAGCAGGGCCATCGCGAGGGACGACGGGTGCGGGTGGACGCATGGGGCGGTGTCGAAGGCGACGCCGTAGAGGTGGCGCCCGTCGCGCGCGGGGCAGCCGACGCCGCCCGACTTGAAGCACGACGTGTGCGGGTGCCGGAAGTACCAGCAGCGCGTGCGCTGGAGCAGGTTGCCACCGATGGTCGCGGCCGCACGCACCTGGGGCGTGGCCAGGCCCGCCGCCGTCAGCGCGAGCGCCGGGTAGTCGGCAGCGAGGTCGCGGGCCACGGTGGCCACCGTGACGCCGGCGCCGAGGCGCGTGCCGCCGTCGGTGCGCTCGACCGCGGCGAAGCCGGGGACCCCCGTCAGGTCGAGGACGTGCGGCGTGGCGCCCGTCGTGCGCAGCCGCTCCTGCAGGTCGGTGCCGCCGGCGCGGTAGACGAGATCGCCGGTGTCGTCGGGCCGCTCGTCGTATGCCGTGAGGATCGTGAGGCTCATCGCGTGACCTCCGTGCGGAGTCCCTCGAGCAGTCGGTCGGGCCGCACCGGGAGCGTCAGCGGTCGCCAGCCCGTCGCGTTGAAGATCGCGTTCCCGACGGAGGCCGCAGGGCTGACGGTGGCGACCTCGCCGAGGCCGACCCCACCGCCGGGCACGCGGTCCCAGCCCTCCTCGTGGAAGTGGATGTCGATCTCCGGGGTGTCGCCGAGCTGGGGGATGCGGTAGTCCTCGAGGTTGGCGGTCAGGGTGAGGCCGGTGTGCGGGTCGAGGACCTGGTTCTCGTAGAGCGCGAGCCCGATGCCCTGGATGATCGATCCCTCGCACTGGCTCCGGGCCAGGACGGGTGCGTGGATGCGGCCGACGGCGATGCCGCCGTGCACGCGGAGCACGCGGGTCTTCCCGGTGCGGGTGTCGACCTCGACCTCGGTGACGTGCAGGGCCGCTGAGAAGCCGCGGCCGATCTGGATGCCGTTCATCGTCATCGGGACGGCTCGGAGACCGCGGTCGCCCCCGCGCTTCGCCGTCGCCGACGCGCCGTCGGGGGCACGGCCGAGGTCGGTGCCGACCCGGTCCCGGAGGCTGGTGGCCGCCTCGACGGCGGTCGACCACAGCGACACCGTCGTGCGGCTGCCCCCGGACGCCGGGCCGTGGGCCGTGCCGCCGTGGGAGCGGCCGAGCCGGACCTCGACGTGGGTCGGGTCGACGTCGAAGACATCGGCCACCGCCCGGGCGACGACCGTGCGGCTCCCGGTCCCCATGTCCTGCGCCGCCGTCGACGCGACCAGGTGTCCGGCCTGGACCGACACGACGACCTCGCAGTCGGGGTCGACGAGGTAGATCCAGTTGCCGGCAGCCACGCCGACGCCGCGCCGGAAACGCCCGGACTGGCTGCCCGTGGCGGGTCGCCGCTCCCACGTCGGGAGCGCACTGGCCCAGCGGTAGAGCGCCTGACGCTTCTGGTTGCCGTCCCACTGGGCGCGCAGCCCGATCGGGTCGCGGCCGAAACGGTGCGCGACCTCGTCGACGGTCTGCTCGAGCGACCAGGCGCTCGTGGGGCCGCCGGGCCCTCGGAAGGGCGCTCCGGGAGGCGCGTTCGTCACGACGTCGACGTCGCGGGCCAGGCGCGGGGTGCGCTCGTAGAGAAGCATCGAGAGGGCGGCCACGCTGTTGCCGATCGCGACCCCCGCGTGGCTGTCGGTGTCGACGACGAGCGCCTTGACGGCCTGCGTGTCGTCGTCGACGAGCATCGAGACGCGCGACCGGCTCCCCGGTCGGTTGCCGGTGCCGGTCAGCTCCTCGTGCCGGTCGAACACGAGCCGTACCGGTCGACGCGCGAGGCGGCTCAGGGCGATCGCGCTCGTGGCCTCCGTCGTGAGCGAGAGCTTGGCCCCGAACCCACCGCCGACGTGCTCGGCGACGACCTCCACCTGCGCGGGGTCGAGGTCGAAGCGGTCGGCGATGGCGTGCCGCATGAGGTCGACGCCCTGGGTGCTGAGCCAGACCCGCAGATGCTGTGGGTCGGTCCAGTCGGCGACGCAGGCGTGCGGCTCGAACGCCGTGTGCAGCTGGGCGGCGGTGTGGAACTCCAGCTCGACGAGGCCGCGTCTCCCGGCGGCGCGCGCGGCGCCGACGCGGCGTTTGGCGAGGGTGCCGAGGAAGGGGCTGCGCGAGGGTCCGTGGCGGTTGCCGTCCCAGGGTGCCGGCATCGACTCGCCCTCACCGGCGGACGGCGCGGCCTTCCGCTCGCCCCGGGTCGGGTAGACGAGCGGGGCACCCGGGCGCACGGCCACCTCGGGGTCGAGCACGAAGTCGTGGGCCGTCACGGGCACGACGAGCTCGCGCGCGAACCGGCGCGCCTCGGCGAGGGTCTCCGCCGCGACGACGGCGATCGGCTGCCCGGCCCAGCGCACGCGTCGGTCGTCGCCGAGGACGTCGAGGCCGACGACGCCGTCGGGGAAGCGGATCGGGCCGACGGTCCCGGCTGCCACGTCGGAGCGCCGGATCGCGGCGTGCAGCATGCCGGGCAGGACGACGTCGGTTGTGTAGACCGCCGCGCCGGTGACCTTGGCCGGGGCGTCGACGCGCTCCACGTCACCGACCCCGCCGTCGTGTTCGCCGCGGCACGCGGCCGCGACGGCGCGGTAGATGCCCTCGTAGGAGCCGCACCGGCACAGGTGTCCGGCGAGCGCCTCGGCGATGACCACGCGGCTCGGGCCGTCCGGCTCGTCGGCACCGTGCTCGGCCCGCCACCGGTCGTGGAAGGCGACGGCGTCGACGACGAACCCCGGTGTGCAGTAGCCGCACTGGAGCCCGTCGTGGTGGGCGAAGGCGCGTTGCACGGGGTGGAGGTCGTCGCCGTCGGCGAGGCCCTCGACGGTCGTGACGCTCGCGTCGCGCAGCCGGGTGGCAGGGGTGAGGCAGCCGAGCACCGGTTCGCCGTCGACGAGCATCGTGCACGCACCGCACACCCCGCTCCCGCAGACGAGCTTGGTGCCGGTCAGCCCGAGGCCGTCGCGCACGACGTCCACGGCCGACTCCGTGCCGTCGACGTCGAGCACCCGCGCCTCGTCGTTGACCGTGGTGGTGAGCTCCATGAGGGCCTCCTGCGGCTGCGTCTCGACGAGACGGTGCGCCACGACGCTACCTCCGGGACCGGCCCGGGCGCGATGATGGTGTCGAGGGCTCGTGCTCGGGGCCGATGCACGGCCCGACGAGCCGATCCGGGCGACGAGGAGGGGGCGGTCATGCGCATCGCGGTGCTGGGCACGGGCGGGATCGGCGGCTACTTCGGCGGGCGCCTCGCGGCGTCCGGGCACGACGTCACGTTCGTCGCGCGCGGTGCCCATCTCGAGGCCATCCGCGACCACGGCCTCGTCGTGACGAGCGTCGCCGGCGACGTCACCGTCGAGCCGGCACAGGTCACCGACGACGTGGCCTCGATCGGGGTGGTCGACGTGGTCCTGCTCGCCGTCAAGACGTGGCAGCTCCCACCGGTCCTCGCGTCGCTGCCCTCCCTCGTGGGCCCCGACACCGCCGTCGTCACGACCCAGAACGGCGTCGAGGCGCCCGACCAGGTCGCCGGCGTCGTCGGACGCGCCGCCGTGCTGCCCGGCATCGCCAAGATCTTCGCGTTCATCGACGGCCCCGGCCGCATCACGCACGCCGGCGGTCCGGCCTCGCTGGCCTTCGACGAGTGGTCGGCCGCTCCCGGCGCCGCCTCCGACCGCGTCACGCGGCTGCGCGAGGCCATCACGGGGTCCGGCGCCGTCTCGCCGGTGCCCGACGACATCTGGGCCGAGCTGTGGTCGAAGATGCTCTTCGTCGTGCCCTTCGGTGGGCTCGGTGCCGCCCTCGACGCGACCATCGGCGAGCTCCGCTCGCAGCCGCCCCGTCGCGCGCTCCTGCAGGACGCGATGCGGGAGGTGGAGACGCTGGCCCGGGCCCGCGGCATACGCCTGCCCGAGCGCGTCGTCGCGGGCACGATGGCGTTCGTCGACGACCAGCCGGCCGACGCGACGACCTCGCTCCAGCGCGACCTGCTCGAGGGCCGGCCGTCGGAGCTCGACGCATGGACGGGCGCCGTCGTGCGCCTCGCCGGCGAGTCGGGTGTCGACGTCCCGCTGCACCGGCTGCTCCTCGAGGTGCTCACGTCACGCCACCCGGGAGCGCTGCTCGGCTGACCCCGGGACCCCGCCCCTGGCGTACGCCCTCGGCGGGCGCGGCGCGGTCGTGACGGTCAGAGGTCGGGGCGGCACACCCCGCGGCCGAGGATCGCCAGCCCGCGCCGGTCCCCGTCGGCCGGTCCGGCACCGGCGCCGCCCGTCAGCGACATCAGCTGCGACCCGTCGGAGACGTGGTTGAGCCCGAGGACGTGACCGATCTCGTGCTCGACGACGGCCCGCGCGGAGTCCCGGCGACCCGCCGCGAGCAGGTCGTCCATGGCCTTGGCATCGAGCCAGACGGAGCCGGTGACGTAGACGAGGGCCCCGTCCCCGGCCGCGCGCGGCGTGCTCCCGCCGAGCCCGACGGTGCCGCCCGCGAGCCGCGGGATCTGGTCGGGCGTCGCGAACGCGATGTAGACGGGCGCCCAGCGGTCGCCGTAGCGGTCCGGCTGGTACGGGTCGCGCTCGGGCGCCGGCGCCTCGTCGGTCAGGCCGTCGTCGACGAAGCGCAGCCCGCTCGCCTCCGACATCGTCGCCACGGCCTCGCGCACGAGGGCGTCGCCGCTCGGCGGCAGGCCGACGGTGCTCGTCGTGAAGTGGATCGGCCGGCAGGGGTCGTAGGCCACCGGGTCCGTGCCGTTCGCCTGCATCCGCATGAACGTGTAGCCGCCCGTGCCGCCGGGCATCGTCGGCGGGGCGCCGAGCGGGGCCTGGGCGGCGCCGATGCCCGCGGGCGGCGAGTCGACGCCGAAGCCGTGCCGCGAGTCGAACGGTCGGGCCTGCCACAGCCAGAGCGGGACCACGACGGCCAGGACGGTGAGGACCACGGCGCCGAGCCACGCGGGCCGACGGCCGCGGGACGCGCTCGCGCCGGTGGCTCGGTGCCGACCGGGTGCGCGGACGAGGGACCCCTGACGCATGTCTTGCATGGTGCCGTGAACCGTCCGTCCTGTCGCCCCGAGAGCGTTCGCTAGCCGGCGCCTCACGCGCGACTCCTCATCCCGTACCCAACGGGACGCTGCCTCGGGCGCCCACATGGGCGTCGGCTAGGTTCTGCGTCCGTGGAGTGGTTCGAGGCAGTGCGCGAGCGGGTCGTCCCGGCGACGGGCGACGTCGCCCTGGCGGCGCCTCGCCTGCTCGTCGTCCTCGGCGTCGCGCTCGTGCTCGTCGCCGTCGAGCCCCTCTGGCGGGTCGTCCGGCTCGCCGTCACCCTCGTGCACGAGCTCGGTCACGCCGTCGTCGGGGTGCTCGTCGGCCGCCAGTTCACCGGCTTCGTCCTCCGGGGCGACATGTCCGGCCACGCCGTGACCCGGGGCCCCGTGCGCGGCGCCGGTCGCGTCGCGTCGACGTGGGCCGGCTACCCGATGCCGGCGCTGCTCGGCGCCGCGATGGTGTGGGCGGCCGAGCGCGGCTGGGCGGCCCCGGTCGTCACGGCCGGCTTGGCCGTCCTGCTCTTCGCCCTCGTCCGGGTCCGCTCGGCGCTCACCGTCGTCGTCATGGCCGTCGCCATCGCCGGCTCGGCGGCGCTGTGGTGGTGGCGCGACGACGCGCTCCAGACCCAGGTCCTCGTCGGACTCGGCGTCGTCCTCGTCATCGGCGCGTGGCGCCACCTCGTGGCCGTGCTCCAGGACCGGAGCAGCGGCAGCGACCCCGGGGTCCTCGCCTCACTGACCCACCTGCCCCGTTCCGTCTGGAACGTCTCGTTCGTCGTCATGTGCGCTCTCGCGACGTGGGTCGTCACCGCCGAGGTCGTCGCCACCCTGCGCTGAGCGGTGGACGGCGGCACCGACGATCGACGCACCGAGAAATGGGTAAGCGGTGCTCGGGTGGGGCCAGGGGGAGCCACCCGAACCACCTCGGGGGCACGCCGCATCCGGTGCATGGATGACCGCGGCAGCGGCCCGGCGGCATATACAGGGGGACCCAGGTATGCCGTCGGGCTGGGCCGCCCTCGAACGCGTCGTCGCGCTGCGGCGCGTCGCGTCGGTTCGCGTCGCGTCGGTTCGCGTCGCGTCGGTTCGCGTCAGTTCAGGCTGAAGGGCGGGATCGGCGCCCGGCCCACCGCGCCCAGCGCGGATGCGAACTCCCGCTCGCGCCGGACGAGCCGGATGCCGAGGCGCAGGCGGGACTCCGTGTCGCTGCTCGCGAGGAGGCGCTGGCGGTCGGCCACGTCGAGGCTCACGGTGTCCGGCACGGCATACGCCAGGGACCGGTCCTCGGTGGGGAGCTCCGGCTCGGCTCCGGTGGCCGCAGCGAAGGCGGTGAGCTCGGCGCGCAGCCGCGCCGCGAGGACGGTGATGGCCGGGACGTCACCGTCGGGCTCGGGCAGCCACGTGATGCGGGCCGTGGTGTACGGGGTGCCGGCGGACTCGTCGATCGCGTCGAGGCGGAAGCGGTCGGTGCCCTCCGAGACGGCGAGGAAGCGCTCGCCCTCCAGGGCTGCCGCTTGGACCAGCAGGGCACCGCAGCCGACGGGGTGCAGGGCGCGCACACCGTCGTCACCGACCTCGAAGCCCTCGCGGATCGCGATGACCCCGAAGACGGGCAGACGCTCGTCCTGGCCGTCGAGCAGGTCCTTGAGCAGCTGGACGTAGCGCGGTTCGAAGATCTGCAGCGGCATCCGCGCACCGGGCATGAGCACGGTGCCGAGTGGGAAGAGCGGCAGGGTCGCCATGGAAGCCAGACTAGGTCGGAACGGCGACCGTGGCAGGTGGGCTGTCGAGCCCTGGGTGCCCGGTGGGGCGCTCGGTCCCGACGCTCAGTCGCGGACTCCGGACGGCATGGCCTGGGTGGCGCCGAGCTGGTCGGCGGTCACGGCCGGGCCCGAGCCGGTGCGCTGTCCCGGGTCGCGGACCTCGCCGTGGAGCTCCTCCACCTCGTCGAGCATCTCGGCGGGCGAACCGTTGATGGCCGTCGCGAGACCCAGGGCCAGACCGCGCAGCTCTTGGTCGCCGAGGCCGAGGCGGACCGCCACGGCGGCGGCGTTGGCCGGACGCTTCTCGGGGTCCTTCTCGAGACACTCGGCGATGAGGTCGCGCAGGTCCTCGGGGACGTCGTCGGGCAGCGGCGGGGGCGGCTCGTTGACGTGGCTCAGGGCCGTGGCGATGGGGGTGCCGCGGTCGAAGGGGCGCTTGCCCACGAGCATCTCGTGGCCGACGACGCCGAGGGCGTAGAGGTCGCTCGCGCCCGTGGCCGCATGGCCGAGGGCCTGCTCGGGGCTGATGTAGTTGGGCGTGCCGAGCATCTCGCCGTGCTGGGTGTGCCCGGACGCGTCGAGGGCGCGCGCGATGCCGAAGTCGGTGAGCTTCACGAGGCCGTCCTCGCGGACCATGATGTTGGCCGGCTTGATGTCGCGGTGCACGACGCGGGCCTCGTGGGCGACGCCGAGCGCGAGCGCGGCCTGGCCCATGATCGAGCGGACCTCGGCTGGAGGCAGCGGGCCGCGCTGGTTGAGCACGGCCGAGAGCGGCTCACCGGAGACGAGCTCCATGACGAGAAAGGCGAGACCCTGGTCCTCGCCGTAGTCGAAGACCGTCGCGATGTTCGTGTGCAGCAGCGCCGCGGAGTGGACAGCCTCGTCGCGGAAGCGGAGCGCGAAGAGCCGCTCGTGGTCGGCGTCGGGACGCATGACCTTGACCGCGACCTCGCGCCGCAGCACCGAGTCGGTGCCGGCCCAGACGTCGGCCATGCCACCGGAGGCGATGCGGCTCACCAGGTGGTAGCGGTCGCCGAGCACGAACCCTTCCTGCAGGCGGTTCATGTCAGTGGCACCGGGGCCTTTCGGTCTGAAGGTGCACGTCAGTTGACATCTCAGGGGCCTTCGTCAGCGGTCATGGTACGGGACCCGGCGATGATTGAACATTCACGGGTTTGGTCTCTGCTGAACCGTGCCCCCGGGCACGGCTCCCGCCTACATACCCCTCGGGTCAGCGCCTCGAACACCCGTTTTGCGGGCGTACGCCCGGGGCCCGGCGACACACGATGGCGTATGCCGCCGGGCCGGGTCGGTCGTCGACGTGGCCTGGGTGGGTTCATGGGACGACGGGTCGAGCGAGGCGATCAGGCGGGGCGACCAGGCGGTGCCACGCGGGGTCACGCAGGGTCAGGCGGGACGGCGCCGGTTCGTCGAGGCGATGAGGAGGCCACCCGCGACGACGACCGCTGCGGCGACGCCGAGACCGACCACGGGCAGGTCGGACGGCTGGGGCGTGGGCAGGACGATCCGGCGCGACACGGGTGCGACGACGGCGGATGTGCCCTGCTCGGCGGAGTTCGCCGATCCCGCGCCGGAAGCGGAGGACGCAGAGGATGCAGACGACGCGTCGGTGCAGGACACGACGGACCCGCCACCGACGTAGCCGCAGCTCGTCGACACGGACGAGGGCTGCGAACCGGAGACCGGATCGGGTCGCTCGGAGGCGAGGACCGGCCCGGCGACGGCCAGACAGACGAGAGCGGAGGTGCCGAGCGCAGCGGCTGAGCGACGACCGAGTCGAGTGCTGGTGGAGGACTGACTGGACATGTGGCGCTCCTTTCACGTGGAGAGTCGACCCCGCACGGCCGCGCCATGGACCGCGATCGCTCCTGGGGGCGCCGGGCCTTCGGGGATTCCGTCGGGCCGTGACCGGAGCTGATCGAGCCGGGTGACAGGCAGACGCTCGATATGGCGGTCAGATACCGAATTCGTCTGGTGTTGTGGCAGATCTCGGCGCGAGGGGGGAACCGTCGCCTCCGCTTCGCTCCGGCTCCTCCCAAATCCGCCTGTTCCATACGCGTGAAGACGAGGGCCCCAGACAGCACGAAGGGCCCCGACCACATAGGTCGGGGCCCTCGTCTTCACGCGTGCGCGAGGGGGGATTTGAACCCCCACGCCCTTTCGGACACTGGCACCTGAAGCCAGCGCGTCTGCCATTCCGCCACTCGCGCGTGACAAGCAGACAGTGTGCTGTATGAGGCCCGCTATCGCCAAACCGGGCCCACGCTCAGCCGGCCACCTGCTCCGCGAACGTCCCTTCCAGACCGTCGAGGACGGTCGTGCGACGGCCGATGGAAGGCGTGATGGTCCTGCGTCCGGTGGGGTGATCACGCCACCGGAGGCAGGACCATCACGCACACCAAAGCGCGCGTGCTGCTCAGGAGCGGGACCGGGCGCCGCCGTGCGGCTCGCCCAGCCGGTAGTCGGGCGTGGCGAAACCACCTCCGAGCACCCCGGGCGGACGGCTCGGGTCGCGCTGCTCGACGCCCGCGGCATACGCCTCCGCGTCGTCCTGCGGGTCGAAGCCGATCGCGAGTCCGGGCGCCAGGTCGACCCGGCGCCGCGTGTTGCGCGAGACGCCCCACACGACGTGGTGACCACCGGCCGACGTCGTCAGCGTCGCGAGCACGAGCCGCGCCATGTCGTCGGGGGAAAGCCACGACTGGAGCGAGCGCGGGCCGCCCGGCGCGTCGTCGGAGGTCATGATCCGGGCGCTGACGACCGTCATCGCGAAGCGGCCGGCATACAACCCACCGAGCGCCTCGAGCGCCGCCTTGCTGACGCCGTAGTACGTGTCGGGCGCCGGGAGCGGCATGCCCTCGGCGGCACCCGGCGAGTCCACCGGCACGTAGCCGGCCGCGTGCACCGAGCTCGCGAGGAGCATCCTCGTCACCCCCGCCCGCTGCGCCGCCTCGCACACGGCGTGCGTGCCGTCGATGTTGACGGCGAGGATCTCGGCCCAGGACCGCTCGTCGGAGTGTGCGCCGAGGTGCACGACGAGGTCGGCGCCGGCGAACGCCGCCGCGTGGCCGTCGACGTCGCGCAGGTCGCACTCCACGGCTCGCTCGGTCGCGGTGTCGACGTCGCGGACGACGACCCCGAGGCCGTCGCAGAGGACGAGCCGGTGGCCGGCCGCGCGCAGTCGCGGGCGCAGCGCCGTCGCGATGCGCCCGGCGGCTCCGGTCAGCGCGATGAGGGCCACGTCAGCAGCCTCCCCGACCGGGCGACAAGCGTCAGAGGCCGTCGACGACGACGGCAGCCATCTCCATGCACGACTGGTGCGTCTTGGGGCTGATCTTCAGCGGGTCGAGGTGCAGGCCCGGTGCGAGCATCGGGTCGTAGGGGATGTCGACGACCGCGCGCACCCACTGCTCGAAGTGCTCGCGGGTGTGCACGCCGGCGCCGACGTCGTTGCCCTTGGCCGACGTGTGCGAGATGACGCAGACGGCGTTGCGCACGAGGTCGCCCCGGCCCATCGCGACGAGCGCGTCGAGGTTCTTGGCCGCGACGACCGACGTGTCGTCCTTGAGCGACGTCGCGAAGACGAGCATGTCGGCGCGGGCTGCGGCCGCGAGCCAGTTCGGCGACAGACGGTTGTTGCCGGTGTCGACGACGATCATCCGGTAGAAGCGCGAGAGCTGCGTGTGGAGGTTCTCGAACTCCGACTCACCGATGATGCGCATCGCCTCGTCGTCGTCGGCCGAGGCCAGCACGTCGAAGCTCAGGCCCCGCTGCTCGCGCACCCAGTGCTCGAGCTCGGACGTGCCGGCGTTGGGGTCGTTGGCGATCGTCGGCAGGGCACCGAGCAGGTCGACGACCGTGCGGTGGTGGCTCTGCGACGGTGCGCGCATGCCGAGGGTGCCCTCGGTCTCGTTGTTGTCCCACGCGAGCACCGAGCCCGAGCGGTAGCGGCCGAGGTAGCTCGCGAGCATCAGCGTGACGAGGGTCTTGCCGCCGCCGCCCTTGGTGTTGATGACCATGATCGTCTTGCGGCCGTTGAGCGGGCGGGCGATCCGGTCGATGCGGTCGCGCTCGAGCATCTCCTTGACGCTCGGGCCGAGGCCGAACGCCTTGCGCAGGCCGGAGTTGGCCTTGACCTTCTGGCGCTCACCCTTCGACCGGGCCGTGATGAGGTCCTCGGCGCTCGGGCGGTCGGAGTTGCCGGTGCGCGCCGCGGGGGTCAGGTCGTAGGACGGCTCCGCAGGGGACTCGACGTCGTGGCCGAGCTCGGCAGCCGCGGCGGCCACGTCGGGGTCGACGGCCGGCCGGGCGGCATACGCCTCCTGCGCCGCGGAGTGGTCGGTGGACGCCGCGGCCGAGGGACCGGGCACGGTGCCCGCCGCGTAGTCCGCGAGGCTCGCCCCCGCCGGGGTCCACCCGGTGTACGTCTCCTCGGGCTCGTCGCTGCTCGCGGCCGGCCACTCGGCGGTACCGGGGTCGGAGGGGTGCCAGTCGGTCCACGAGTTCGTCGCGCCGGAGGCGCCGGACGTGTCCGAGGCGCTCTGGGTCGAGCCGTTCTGGGCGTGGCCGTTCAGCTCGTGGGCGTCGCCGGCGGCGCTCTCGCCGCCGTACTCATAGGAGGCGGTCCAGTCGTCGGAGGCCGATGCTGCGTCGCCGGCGGCGACGGTCGGGATGGCACCGGTGTCGCCGGTCTGCCAGGAGGTGTCCTCCCACGTCGAGCTCCACGGGTCGGCCGGCGCCTCGTCGGGCTGGGCCGCGCCGGCGGTCGCCGTCGGGATGGGAAGGGCGAAACCACCCGGGATGGAGTTGTTCGCCGAGAAGCCGGGGATGCCCTGGCTCTCGGTGTTTCCGGTCTCGTCCTTGCTCATCGAGCGCTCCTTGCTGGCCTAACCACGTGCGGGAACCCGCCGCGGGACCCCGGGTGATCGTCCCATGCTTCCGTCGCACATCAAACCCGCCGACCGGGGCTCACGGGGGCGAAACGGACGTTTCGCGGCACCCCGCGCCGACTGTCGGTTGGAGGCTCGGGGTGCTGACCCGGTTACGATGAAGCGCCCGACAGGAGCGCTCACCAAGGAGGAGGAGACGGCGTGGGAATCATCAACCGTGTCGAGCACGGTCTCGCCAAGGCTGTCCACGGTGCCTTCGCCAAGGCGTTCAAGTCCGAGGTGCAGCCCGTCGAGATCGCCTCGGCGATCCGCCGCGCCATGGACGACCGGGCGGCGCTGCTCGGCCACGGCCGGGCCATGGTGCCCAACCTCTACACGATCGAGCTGAGCCAGACCGACTACGAGCGGCTCGGCGACTATGAGGACGACCTGTCCGACGACCTCGTCGCCGCGGCGCAGGAGCACGCCGACTCGCAGGGCTACCAGCCCGGCGGCCCCCTCGAGGTCGCGCTCGTCGAGGGCGAGGGGCTCGAGACCGGTGTCTTCCGCGTGCGCCCGGCCACCGCCAAGCAGGCCGGGCGCGAGTCCGCCGCCCGCGAGCCGGCCCCGGCCGCACCGCGGCCGCAGACCACCAACGGCACGGCCATCGACGAGGCCCCGGTCCACCGCCCGGCACCCCGCTCCAACCCGTCCGCCCGTCCGTGGCTCGACATCGGCGGCGACCGCTACCCCCTCCTCGGCAGCCTGACGACGCTCGGCCGCGACGAGACCGCCGACATCGTCATCGACGACCCCGGGGTGTCCCGCCGCCACAGCGAGATCCGCGTGACGACCGACGGCCCGCACCTCGTGACCTCGATCCGCGACCTCAACTCCACCAACGGCACCTTCGTCAACGGCGAGCGCGTCTCGAGCCAGCGGCTCCAGGACGGCGACCGCCTGACGATCGGCCGCACGTCCGCGACCTTCCGCGCCGGACGCCGGTGAGCGCGATGACCCCCTTGGACGGCCCTCCGCTGATGACATCTGGTGACGCATGAGTGAACTCACCCTGACCCTGCTGCGGCTGGGTCTGCTCGCGCTGCTGTGGATCTTCATCTTCAGCGTCGTCGGCGTGCTGCGCACCGACATCTACGGCACGGCGGTGAGCCGTCGCGGGCAGCGCAAGGCGCTCAAGCAGGCCGCGAAGCAGGACCGCAAGGCGGCCCCGAGACGTACGCCTTCCCCGGCGGCCGTCGGTGCCGGCGCGGCGGGTGCCGCCGCCGTCACCCCCGAGGCGCCCGCTCGCAAGGGTCGCCGCGGCAAGGGCAACCCGACGACGCTCGTCGTCACCGAGGGCCCCCTGACCGGGACGTCGCTGCCCCTGCGCAGCGGCGGCATCCTCATCGGGCGCAACCCCGAGTGCGCCCTCGTCCTCGACGACGACTACGCCTCGGGCCGCCACTGCCGCATCCATCCCGACCCGTCGGGCCGCGACGGCTGGGTCGTCGAGGACCTCGGCTCGACGAACGGCACCTTCATCGGACGTGACCGGCTGACCGGGGCGCGACCCGTCGAGATCGGCACCACCCTGCGGATCGGCAAGACCGTCCTCGAACTGCGAGGCTGACCGGATGGCCATCGCTCTGCGCTATGCCGCGCGCTCCGACCTCGGCCTGGGACCCAAGTCCCGCAACGAGGACTCGGGGTATGCCGGGCCCAACCTGCTCGTGCTCGCCGACGGCATGGGCGGCCACGCCGCAGGCGACGTCGCCAGCTCGATGATCGTCGGCGAGCTCGCCCCGCTCGACGAGGAGGACGTGACCGCCGACCAGGCGATCCCGCTCCTGGAGGAGGCCCTCCACGCGGCGAACGCCAAGCTCACCAAGGCGATGCGGGAGAACGCCGACCTCGCCGGCATGGGCAGCACGACCATCGTCATGCTGCGCACCGGCAACAAGCTCGCCATGGCGCACATCGGCGACTCGCGGGCGTTCATGCTCCGCGGCGACACGTTCTCGCAGATCACGAAGGACCACTCCTTCGTCCAGCAGCTCATCGACGAGGGCCGCATCTCCAAGGAGGACGCCGGCCACCACCCGCAGCGCTCGGTCGTGACCCGGGTCATGACCGGCCAGCCCGACGACGAGCCCGACACCTCGCTGCGCGAGGCCAAGATCGGCGACCGCTTCCTGCTCTGCTCCGACGGCCTGTCCGACTTCGTCGGCGCCGACGTCATCGAGGAGATCCTCCGTGAGGCGCGCACGCCCGACGAGGCCGCCGACCGGTGCATCGAGGTCGCCCTCAAGGCCAGCACCCGCGACAACGTCACGGTCATCGTCGCCGAGGTCGTCGACGCCGACGGTGACGACCTGCCCACCACCGTGCCCCAGGTCGTCGGCGCCGCCGGCAAGCGGATGCGGGGCCGCACCCGTGCGATCCCGACGAGCCCTGCCGAGAAGGCCGCCGCCCTGTCGCGCGAGGCCACGGGCCGCGCCGAGCCCGACGACGACTCGCTCGAGCTCGCCGAGGACCACACGCGCTCGCGCCGCTCCAAGATCGTGCTGCGCACCATCGGCGTCATCGTCGTCGCTGCGATCCTCGTCGGCGGCGGGTATGCCGCCTGGGCCTGGTCGCAGAAGCAGTACTACGTCGCGACCGACGGAGCGCACGTCGCGATCTTCCGCGGCGTCTCCCAGGACCTCGGACCGATCAGCCTCTCCCACGTCGAGTCGCCGTCCGACGTCCTTGTCTCCGACCTGCCGAGCGACGTCCAGGCCTCGGTCGGCAACACGATCCCCGCGCGCGACCTCGCCGACGCACTCGTCAAGGTCGCTGCGTTGCGCGGCGAGGCGGAGCGCTGCCAGCGCCTCGCCGCCACCGGCACGCCGTGCGGCACGTCGCCGACACCGACGCCGGTGCCCACGACACCCCCGACGACGCCGAGCCCGAGCACGACGCTGCCGATCCCGCGGCCGTCGACGTCGCGCCCGAACCCGTCGATCACGACGCCGCCGGCCGTGGCCGCGCCCGCCGTCCGCCTCGTGGCACCCCTGGGGAGCCTCGCGTGACGACGACCGTCGAGCCCCTCACCCCGCGGACGCGCCGCGGCGCCGAGCTGATGCTCCTGATCCTCGCGATCGGCATCGTGCTGCTCGCCTGGGTCACGACCGACCTCAACCGCAACGGCACGGTGCCGGCCAACATCATCCCGATCGCCGGCGGCTTCACCGCGCTCGTGCTTGCCGTCCACCTCGTGCTGCGCTGGAAGGCGGCCTACGCCGACCCGGTGCTCCTGCCGATCACGACGGTGCTCAACGGGCTCGGGCTCGTCATGATCCACCGCCTCGACCTCGCCCGCGGCAAGCTCGGCACCGACGGTGACGCCTATCGCCAGATCATCTGGACGACGCTCGCCGTGGCCCTCGCCGTGGCCGTCCTCTTCGTGCTGCGCGACCACCGCCTGCTCCGCCGCTACACCTACGTGACGATGGCCGTCGGCTTCGTGCTGCTCCTGCTGCCGCTCGTCCCCGGCATCGGCCGCACGATCAACGGCTCCCAGATCTGGATCTCGATCGGCCCGCTCAACTTCCAGCCGGGGGAGTTCGCCAAGATCGCCCTCGCGATCTTCTTCGCCGGCTACCTCGTGCAGACCCGTGACGTGCTCTCCCTCGCCGGCAAGAAGGTCCTCGGCTTCACCTTCCCGCGCGGGCGCGACCTCGGCCCGATCCTCGTCGCGTGGGTGCTCGCGCTGCTCGTCCTCGTCTTCCAGAAGGACCTCGGCTCGGCGCTGCTCTTCTTCGGTCTCTTCGTCGCGATGCTCTACGTCGCCACCGAGCGCGTCTCGTGGATCGCCATCGGCCTGCTGCTCTTCGCCGCGGCCGTCGCCTTCGCCCTGTCGGCCTTCACGCACTTCCAGAAGCGCGTCGACCTGTGGCTCGACCCCTTCTCGCCGGACAACCTCGAGCGGTCCAACCAGCTGGCCAACGGCCTGTGGGGCATGGCCTCCGGCGGTCTCACCGGCACCGGGCTCGGCGCGGGTCGGCCCTACCTGACGTCCTTCGCCGAGAGCGACTTCATCTTCCCGAGCCTCGGGGAGGAGCTCGGCCTCTTCGGGTCCGTCGCGATCATCGTGCTCTACCTCATCTTCTGCGAGCGCGGCATCCGCACCGCCCTCGGCGTGCGTGACGGCTTCGGCAAGCTGCTCGCCATCGGCCTGTCGTTCTCCGTCGCCTTCCAGCTCTTCATCGTCATCGGCGGCGTCACTCGGGTCATCCCGCTGACCGGCCTCACGACGCCCTTCATGTCGCTCGGTGGCTCGTCCCTGCTCGCGAACTGGGTGATCATGGCGCTGCTGCTGCGCATCTCCGACCAGGCCCGAAGGCCGATGCCCGAGATCCCCGTGGGTGTCGCCGCCGACGAGCCGGCCCCGGCCGAGGTGACCCAGGTGGTGAGGCTGACGTGAACACCCCCATCCGCCGCCTGTCCGTGGTCATCGCCGCGCTCTTCACCGCCCTCCTCGTCGCGGCGACGATGGTGCAGTTCACGCAGGCGAAGACGCTCAACGGGATGGCGTCCAACAAGCGCACCCTGCTCGACAGCTACTCCCGCGAGCGCGGGTCGATCATCGTCGGCGGCCAGGCCGTCGCGAAGTCGGTGCCCGTCCAGGACCAGTACCGCTTCCTGCGCACCTACCCCCAGGACGAGCTGTACGCCCAGATGACCGGCTTCTACTCGTATGCCGTAGGCGCCCCCTACGGTCTCGAGCACGCCTCCGACGACCTGCTCTCGGGCGATGCCGACACCCTCTTCGTGCGGCGCGTCACCGACCTCATCACGGGTCGCAAGACTTCCGGCGCCACGATCGAGCTGACGATCGACCCCAAGGCACAGGCGGCGGCCGACAAGGCCCTCGGCGACAACAAGGGCGCCGTCGTGGCCCTCGACCCGAAGACCGGGGCCATCCTCGCGATGGTGAGCCACCCGTCCTACGACCCCAACCCGCTCTCGAGCCACGACCTCACCAAGGCCTCCAAGGCCTGGCAGACGCTGTCCAACGACAAGGACAAGTCCTACCTCAACCGCACCATCAACGGCGTCTACCCGCCCGGGTCGACCTTCAAGGTCATCACGGCGGCCGCCGCACTCGAGAACGGCGTCGTCAGCGACGAGAACTCCTCCGTGCCCGGCCCGGCCGAGCTCGACCTGCCGCTGACGAGCACCAACCTGCCCAACGAGGACGGCCGCCCCTGCGGGCCGGGCGACAAGACGACGCTCATCCACGCGCTCGAGATCTCGTGCAACACGACGTTCGGCTCCCTCGGACTCGAGCTCGGTGGCGAGAAGATCCGCGCCCAAGCCGCGAAGTTCGGCTTCGGTGACGCCCTCCAGATCCCGATGCGCGTCTCGGTGAGCTCGGTCCCGGCCGACCTCAACGCCCCGCAGGCCGCCCAGGCCGCGATCGGGCAGTACGACGTGCGCACCACGCCGCTCCAGATGGCCATGGTCGCGGCCGGCATCGCCAACCAGGGCCGGGTCATGACGCCCTACCTCATCGACTCCGTGCGCAGCGCCAACCTCGACATCATCGAGTCGACGCCCGACCCGGTGGAGCTGTCGCAGGCGACGTCCGAGCAGACCGCCTCGACCCTGACCAAGATGATGGTCTCCGTCGTCGACCACGGCAGCGGCGCGCGGGCGCAGATCGACGGCGTCGAGGTCGCGGGCAAGACCGGCACCGCGCAGCACGACCCGGGCAAGCCCCCGCACGCGTGGTTCATCTCGTTCGCGCCGGCCACCGACGCCAAGATCGCCGTCGCCGTCGTCGTCGAGGACGGCGGCGTCACGGGCAGTGAGATCGGCGGTGGCCGCGTCGCCGCCCCGATCGCCCGCCAGGTCATGGAGGCGGTGCTGGGCCGATGACCCTCTCCACCGGCGCGACCCTCGGCGGTCGCTACACCCTCGGCACGGCCATCGCCTCGGGCGGCATGGGCACCGTCTGGGAGGCCATCGACGAGGTGCTCCGGCGTCCCGTCGCCGTCAAGGTCATGCGCCCGCAGGGCCCCGAGGACGACGCGTTCCTCGAGCGCTTCCGCGACGAGGCCCGGGGCAGCGCCTCGCTCCACCACCCCAACATCGCGTCCGTCTTCGACTACGGCGAGGAGGACGGCACGGCCTACCTCGTCATGGAGCTCGTGCCGGGACGCACGCTCGGCGAGATCATCCGCGAGAGAGACGGCGGCATGCCGGCCGAGGAGGTGCGCTCGCTGCTCGGCCAGGCCGCCCTGGCCCTGTCGGCGGCCCACGAGGCCGGCGTCGTGCACCGCGACGTCAAGCCCGCCAACATCATCGTCACGCCCGAGGGGCAGGCCAAGCTCACCGACTTCGGGATCGCCCGGGTCGGTGACGGGTCGGGGCACACCCTGACCGGCGAGGTGCTGGGCACTCCCGACTACATCAGCCCGGAGCAGGCCCTCGGCGAGCCGGCGACGGCCTCGAGCGACATCTACTCCCTCGGCGTCGTGGCGCACGAGATGATCACCGGCCGCAAGCCCTTCGACATGGGCACGCCCGTGGCGACCGCGATCGCGCAGGTCAACGACGCGCCGCCCGAGCTGCCCTCGACGGTGCCCCTGGACCTGCGGGAGGTCGTCGACGCGTGCCTCGCGAAGTCCGCCTCCGACCGCCCGGCCGACGCGCGCGCGGTGGCCGAGGCCGCCGGGGTGCCGCTCGGGTCCCTGCCCGGGGTCACGCCACCTCCTGCGGCGGTCGACTCCACGACGGTCATCCCCGCGGCCGACCCGACCCGCGCGCTGGCCGGGACACCGGCTGCAGGAGCCGGCCGCGCCGGTGGCGCTGCGGCCGGACTCGTCTCTGCCGCACGGGAGCTCGTCGGCGCCGAGCGTCGCGGTCGGTTCACGCGCCCCTCGGAGACCGCCACGGAGCCTTCGGCGGGACGTCGCTGGGCGTGGCTGGCCGTCCCGGCCGTCGCCCTCGTGGCGTGGGGCGCCTTCGCGCTCGGCAGCGTCATGAACGGCGCCGCCGCGAGCCCCGCCGCCCGCCCGACGCCCCCCGCGACCACCACTCCGTCCACGTCCGCGACCACGACTCCGACCGCGAGCGCCTCCCGGACGACGACGACGGCCGCGCCGACCAGCACGGCGACGAAGGCCACCGCCGCCACGAAGCAGACGAGCACCAAGCCGCAGCCCGCCCATGCCGGCAAGGGCAAGGGAAAGGGCAAGGGCAAGTGACATGACCGACCAGCCCGAGCAGCGCGATCCAGGCGCCCGACGAGTGGACCAGGATGACCCAGCACCCGAACGAGCAGAGGCCAACGACGTGAGCACCGCACCCCGTGTCCTCGGCGGACGCTACGAGGTCGGCGAGCTCATCGGTCGGGGCGGCATGGCCGACGTCCACCTGGGCCATGACACGCGGCTCGGTCGTCAGGTCGCGATCAAGATGCTTCGCTCGGACCTCGCCCGCGACGCGAACTTCCTCATGCGTTTCCGGCGCGAGGCGCAGTCGGCAGCCGGGCTCAACCACCCGGCGATCGTCGCGATCTTCGACTCGGGCGAGGACGACAGCGTCGTCGAGGGCCCCAACGGCACGCGGACGACCCTGCCCTACATCGTCATGGAGTACGTCGACGGCGAGACGCTGCGCCAGAAGCTGACCGACCAGCAGCAGCTCCAGCCGGCCGAGGCGATCCGCGTCACCGAGGGCATCCTTGACGCCCTGGCCTACAGCCACCGGATGGGCATCGTCCACCGCGACATCAAGCCGGCCAACGTCATGATCACGACCGGTGGGCACGTCAAGGTCATGGACTTCGGCATCGCCCGGGCGATCGCCGACACGGCCGCGACGATGACCCAGACCCAGTCGGTCGTCGGCACCGCGCAGTACCTCTCTCCCGAGCAGGCCCAGGGCCAGACGGTCGACGAGCGGTCCGACCTCTACTCGACCGGGTGCCTCCTGTTCGAGCTGCTCGCCGGCCGGCCGCCCTTCACCGGCGACTCAGCCGTCGCCATCGCCTACCAGCACGTCGGTGAGCTGCCCCAGCCGCCGAGCGTCTTCAACGACGCCGTCGCCGGTGACCTCGACGCCGTGACGCTGCACGCCCTCGCCAAGGACCGCGAGGCCCGCTACCAGGACGCCACGGCCTTCCGCGACGACCTCGAGAACGTCCGGCTCGGCCGGCAGATCAGCGCCGCGGCGCTCGGCACCGCAGCCGCCGTCGGGGCTGCCGCAACCCAGACCCTCCCGCAGGCGTATGCCGCACCGGGGACCCCGACCGCCGTGCAGGCCCCCGTCACCTCCCGGAGCGAGCGCTACGCGAACACCGCGGGCCTGCCCGCCGTCGGCCACGACGAGCTGGAGCAGGACGACCGGAAGGGCGGCACTGGCAAGGCGGTGCTCATCACCGGGCTCGTCATCGCCCTCCTCGCCCTCGTCGGCTGGGGCGGCGTGAAGTGGTTCGGCAACCAGACGCCGAGCGTGACGCTCGTCGCCGTGCCGACGATCGAGGGCATGCAGGAGGACGTCGCGGCGCGCACCCTGGCGACGAACGGTCTCCGCGGTGAGAAGTCCCCGGCAGCGAGCACGACGGTCACCGAGGGTGACGTCATCAGCCAGGACCCCAAGCCGGGGACGAGGATCGCGGAGCAGTCGGTCGTCAAGTACCTCGTGTCGACCGGTCCCGACAACCTCACCGTGCCCGACGTCACCGGCTTCAACAAGGACGACGCACGCACCGAGCTGGAGAAGCAGGGCTTCGTCGTGTCGGGCTTCCAGGAGGAGAACACCCCGGACCAGGCGAAGAACAAGGTGACGAAGACCGAGCCGGCCGCCCAGGCCGTCGTCGCCAAGGGCTCGAAGATCAAGATCTTCTACGCCACCGGCAACGTCAAGGTGCCCGACAACCTCGTCGGCCAGGACTGGGCCCTCGCCGCCGTCGCGCTGCAGAACGCCGGCCTCAGCCCGGTCAAGCAGACCGTCGACTCCGACAAGAACCCCGACGAGGTGCTCTCCGTCGACCGGGCCGGCGACGTCGTCAAGCTCGGCACCCAGATCACCGTCAAGGTCGCGCGCACCCCGAACCAGACGGCGACCGTCACGGTGACGCCCCCGCCGCCCAGCACGACGACGACCGGCCCGGGGACCACGACCCCGCCGCCGACCCCCTAGGGTCAGCACCCGGCATACGACGAAGGGCCCCTCCCGACCGGGAGGGGCCCTTCGTCGTGCGTGCTGGCGTATGCCGTGTCGACCGTCGCGTCAGACGGCGGCGGTCACGAGGGGGCTGAGCCCCGCCGAGCGCTGCACGGCAGCGGTGTCACCGCACAGCGCGAGGAAGTTCGCGAGCATCCGGTGGCCGCCCTCGGTCAGGACGCTCTCGGGATGGAACTGCACCCCGTGCAGCGGCAGGTCGCGGTGGCGCACCGCCATCACGAGGCCCGAGTCGGTGCTGCCGGTGGCGACGAGCTCGTCGGGCAGGGTCGCCGGGTCGATGGTCAGCGAGTGGTAGCGGGTCGCGGTGAAGGGGCTCGGCAGGCCCTCGAGGACGCCGGTGCCGTCGTGGTGCACGAGCGAGGTCTTGCCGTGGAGCAGCTCCGGCGCCCGCCCGACGACCGCACCGGCGACGACGCCGAGCGCCTGGTGCCCGAGGCACACGCCGAACATCGGCTTCCCGATGCGGGCGCACTCACGGATGATGTCCATCGACACCCCGGCGTCCTCGGGAGTGCCCGGGCCGGGCGAGACGAGCACGCCGTCGTAGGCCGCGGCGTCGGTCGCCGGCACCGCGTCGTTGCGCACGACGGTGCACTCGGCGCCGAGCTGCTCGAGGTAGCCGACGATCGTGTAGACGAAGCTGTCGTAGTTGTCGACGACGAGGATGCGGGTGGGGCTGGTCATGCGGGGGCCTCAGAGGGGTGGTGGGGCGCGCTCAGCGGATCGGTGACGCGTACTGGAAGTCGACCGAGCCCGAGTATGCCGGGAACTCGATCGAGTTGTGGGTGTGCAGGGCGTAGCCGAGACCGACGGCGTCGACGTACTGCTTGTAGATGTTGACGGAGGCGTCGGCGTCGAGGCCCTGCTGCATGCGGTCGATGTCGCCGATGGCGGTGATCCGGTAGGGCGGGGCGTAGACGCGGCCCTGGAGGATGAGGGTGTTGCCGACGCAGCGGACGGCGCTCGTCGAGATGACCCGCTGGTCCTGGATCATCATCGCCTCGGCACCCGAGGTCCAGAGCGCGTTGACGACGGCCTGGACGTCCTGCTGGTGCACGACGATGTCGTCGGCGGTGAAGCCGTCGGGCAGGGAGTCGGCGGTGCGCTTCGCGTCGTCGAGGGTCACCTCGAGGGCGGCGCCCCGGACCTTCGTCGTCGCGGCGGGGGCGGCGAGCTCGTCGGCAGCGCGGGTCAGGCTCGAGAGGTGCTCGTCGGTGGGGGCGTTCGTCTTCGAGAGCGCCTCGACCTCCTTCTCGAGCCCGTCGAGGACGCTCGCCTTCTCCGCGACGCGCGAGTCACCCTCCATGATCAGCTGGGGCAGGTCGCGGTCGGCGCGGAGGTCTCGGCCCTGCGCGGTCTGGAAGCTCATCGCGAACATCACGCCGGCGGAGGCCATGACCACCGGGACGACCAGCCCCCACGTCAGACGGGGTCGGCGGCGGGAGGGCGCGGGGGACGCTTCCACGTCGTTGGCGTCGCCGGCGTCGATGGCGTCGTCGACCGTCGCCGGTTCGGGCTGCTCGGCGTGCACGGGCGGCTCAGGCTGCTCGGCGTCCGTCATGACTCGTGTCCTCGCTCGCGCGGACCCTCCGCGCCGCCTCCATTGTGCCTCGTCACGGCTCGTGGACCGACCGGAGGTAGGGCGCGTAGGGGGAGAGCTCGCTGGTCTGGGTGCCTCCGCGGAGGGCGAGCGTCGCCGCGGCGCGGTTGGGCGCGCCGAGCTGGGTGACGAGGTGGGAGATCTCGGCCGCGACGGTGCGCAGCGAGACCCCGAGCTCGCGGGCGATCGCGGCGTCCTTGGTGCCCACGACGAGGCGCCGGGCGACGAGGCACTGCCGCGGGGTGAACGGCGGGCTCGTCCCCTCGGGGACGGCGGCCCTCGATCGGGCCAGGGTCTCGTGCCAGAGCGAGAGGACCCGGTCGACGACGTCGGACCGGGTGGCGAGCCACGCGGTGGGGAAGCCGTCCTCGCTGAGCGGTCCGGCCACGACCGCCGTGGCCTCGTCGGCGATGATGCACTGGAACTGCGCGGGCCCGACCCGGACGTCGGGCTTCTCGGACGACAGCAGCGGGTTGAGCCGCAGGGTGCGCTCCGTGGTGATCGTGAGCAGCGTGAGGCCGCGCTCGATCGAGCGCGCGTTCGTCGTGCGGCTGCCGTCGACCGGGTCGAAGTTCATGATCGGCTGGATCGACCAGACCGAGCGGCGGGTCAGCGGCTCGACCGCGGTCGCCAGGTTGCGCTCGATCTGCTCGGCGCCGACCCCGAGCCGGCGGAAGCCGGGGGTCCTGCCCCCGTCAAGACTGGTGACGGCGAGCCCGTTGACGACGGACGAGAGCTCGACGGCGGCCGCGGCCAGCGAGGGCGCTCGCAGCTGTGCGTCGTCCCTGCTCGGCCCGGAACCCGACATCGGGCTGGTCATCGCATCGTCCCCTGATCTGCTGTCCGTGACTGCCAGCATGCCCGGTTCCGGACTCAGGTCAACTCACTGGACGCACCCCGTCCTGCAGGTTCGTGCAACGGAGGAAGCGCAGACGCGACACGCGGGCCTGCGCCTGTCATCCTCGACCCGGTCACCGGGTGTGGATCGGCGGCGGGCGGGGCGCAGACAGGGGGCGCATCCGCCCGCTCGCCGTCGACAGCCGAGCCACCCGTCGGGGTGCCCCTCGAGACGTTCTCGAGGGGCACCGCCGAGCGCAGGGGGCAACCGGACCGACCGGTCCGTCCGAGGGCATCGCCCCGATCACCGTGCCGGCACGCCTGCACGGGGACGCCGAGCGCGTCATTGGTTACCCTTGCCTCAACTCAGAGCAAGGAGAACGCAGTGCCCGAGTCCAAAGGCCGCGACCACAAGGCGGCGGCATACACCCCGCCCCGCACGAGCAAGGCCGCCGAGCCCAACCCCACCTGGTGGGCGCCCGTCTTCATCACGCTGCTCGTCCTCGGGCTGCTGTGGATCGTCGTCTACTACGTGACCGAGTACAAGTACCCCATCGGGTCCATCGGGGTCTGGAACCTCGGCATCGGCTTCGTCCTGCTCATGGGCGGCTTCATCATGACGATGCGGTGGCGCTGAGCCCACCGAAACCCCGCACCGACCCGCATCCTGAGGGCCGCTCCTGTCATCACGACGGAGCGGCCCTTTTGCACACACCCCACTGGGCGCCGGCTGTCCACACCTGTGGACAGCCGGCGCACGGCTCTCACGTCCACAGCTGTGGATGACGGCCGTGCACAACCTCCAGCGCGGATCGCGCGAGTTATCCACACAGTTGTCCCCAGCTGGGGATGAATGACACATGTGTAACTACATCCACAGGCTTATCCACACCCGGTGGACAACTCTCGGCTCCCAGGGTGGAGAAGGACCCGACGGCCGTCAGAGCCGCGGCAGCCCGAGCTCGTCGACGACCCGCTCGGCGGTGGCGCGGGCGTCTCCGTGCGCGTTGTCCAGGCGCAGGTGACGGTGACCCGGCAGCAGCTGCTCGCCGTCCCGCGCGGGGTCGGTGTTGAGGCGGGCCCGCGACTCGAGGTCGACGACGTGGGAGCGGGCCCACTCGACGTCGCGCTTGCTGCGCTTGTGGTCCATCCGGTCGGTGCCACCCTCGCGGGCCAGCCGCACGTCCTGGGGCGCGTAGAGCTCGACGACGTCGATCGGTGCGCCGGCTCGCTCGACCGGCTCGACGAGCTCGTGCAGCTGCGCGAGGTCGCCGGGGTGGTCGAGGTCGATGGCGAAGGTGAAGACGAGGCCGGGCAGGTCGGCGACGACCGACTCGGCGATGACCTCGCGGCGGATCAGGCCGTTGATCCGCTGGAACGAGGGCGTGCCGAAGTCGTAGACCCCGAGCAGCGGCTCGATCGACATGTGGTTGTGGAAGAGCCGGAAGCCCGTCAGGTCGCACACGGCACGGCCCACCGTCATCTTGCCGACGGCGGGCGGGCCGGTGACGCAGACGAGGTGCACGGCGACCTCAGCCGAAGATGCTGAGCTCGCGGATGGCCTCGGGCACCGTGAGGTACTTGACGACGGTGACGGCGACGAGCAGCACGAGGACGGCGCTGAGCGCGGCCCAGACGAGATGGCGTACGCCCTGTCGTCGGAAGACGACGATGACGCCGGCGCAGACGACGCCGGTGACGAGGCCGCCGAGGTGGGCCTGCCACGAGATGCCGGGGTAGAAGAAGCCGAAGGCCGCGTTGATGGCGATCGTCGCGTACATCGCCGCCGAGGAGCGTCCGAGGTGCCGGTTGAGCACGAGGAGCGCGCCGAAGAGTCCGAAGATCGCGCCCGACGCGCCGACGACCGGGGTGAGCCACGCGTCGTCGAGGCCGGCCCGCAGACCCGGGATCGTCGGCGATCCCGCGAGGAGCGTCACGGCGACCTGTCCGCCGATGCCGCTGATGAGGTAGAGCGCCGCGAACCGGGCCCGACCGAGCATCGGCTCGAGGTACTGCCCGAGGCTCCACAGCGCGAACATGTTGAGCAGGATGTGGAAGATCGTCGCGGGCGAGTGCAGGAAGGCCGCGGTGACGAAGCGCCACGGCTCGGTCCACCCGACGACCGGCGCGAACGCGAAGTTCTGCGTGACGCTCGGGTTGGCCCGCTGCGCGAGGTAGGCGACGGCGCAGATCGCGATGATCGAGTAGGTGACGACGGGCGTGCCGTCGGTCGCTCGCCCACCGAAGACGGTGCGCGCGCTCGGCGTCGTGCGGGCGGCCTCACGCACGCAGTCGACGCACTGGATGCCGACGGCGGCCGGGCGCTGGCACTCCGGGCAGGCCGGTCGGCCGCAGCGCTGGCAGCGGACGTAGGCCTCCCGGTCGGGGTGGCGCGGGCACACGGACGGACCGGCAGCGGGCTGCGGAACCCCCGGCTCGAGCGGGGGCTGATCCTGCTGGCCGCTGGGTGGGTTGTCAGACAACGGGAGTCCCCCTGCCGGTCACGTCCGTGGGCGGTGGTTCGGTGATGCGGGTGGTGCTGTCGTGCGGGTGGAGCGGAGGCTCAGTCCTCGATGGTGACCGAGTTGATGACGACGTCCTCGACGGGCTTGTCGTTGGCGCCGGTGGAGACGGCACCGATCGCGTCGACGACGTCGCGGGACGCCTGGTCGGCGACCTCACCGAAGATCGTGTGCTTGCCCTGGAGCCAGGTCGTCGCAGCGGTGGTGATGAAGAACTGCGAGCCGTTCGTGCCCTTGCCCATGCGCTTGCCGGCGTTGGCCATGGCGAGGATGTAGGGCTTGGTGAAGTCCTTGTCGGGGCTGATCTCGTCGTCGAACGCGTAGCCCGGACCGCCGAAGCCCTGACCGATCGGGCAGCCGCCCTGGATCATGAAGTTCGGGATGATGCGGTGGAAGATCAGGCCGTCGTAGAACGGGGTCGGGTTGGTCCGACCGGCGTCGTCCTTGTACTCCTTCTCGCCCTTGGCGAGACCGACGAAGTTCTCCACGGTCTTCGGGGCCTGGTGCTCGAAGAGGTCGATGACGATGTCACCGTGGTTCGTGTGCAGGGTTGCCTTCATGGGCCCAATCCTCGCACGACCGAGCACGTATGCCGTCCGGGCGGGTATGCGGCAGGGGTGGCGGAACGCTGGGGGTGGACCCACCGTTGGCCTAGGAGAAGGATCATCCTCACAGCAGTCGAGGACGCGACCCGATGACAGCCGGCCCGGAGCCGGCGCAGGACGGAGTGCCGATGTCGTTCATGGACAAGCTGAAGAAGAAGGCCGAGGAGCTCGACCTCGAGACCAAGGCCAAGCAGCTGCAGGACGCCGCCAAGCAGGCGGCGAAGCAGGCGCGTGAGAAGGCGGGTGACTACACCGCGCAGAACCGCGAGAAGATCGACGGCTACGTCGAGACGGCCACGACGAAGATCGACGAGAAGACCGAGGGCAAGTACGCCGACAAGGTGGCCAAGGTCAAGGAGCACGTCGGCCGCGGCGTCGACAAGGTCGCCGAGGGTCACACCTCGGGACCGTCGACCGCCACGGGCGCTGCCGCAGCGGCGGGAGCCACGGACGTGACGGGCGGCGAGCCCTTCCCGGTCGACCCCGACGCCCCGGCCCCGGTGTCGGCCAGCCCGCTCGAGGCCCCGGCCCCGATCGACCGTCCGACGCCGGTCGACGAGCGCGGCTTCGACGCCGCCGCCGGCGACGTGCCGGTCCCGACCCGCGAGGCGCTCACCGACACGACCCTCGAGGACACCGTCCTCGGTCTCGACCACCCGCCGACGGCTCCGGCCGCGCACCCGGGCGCCCCGGCTCCCGAGGACGCCGACGCCGCCCCGCACGTGCCGCGACCGCCGCACGACACCACGAGCTGAACGGAGCGCGTGACGGCATCCGCGATCGGGATCGGTGACGATGCCGTCCACGCACGGAGGCAACCGTGCGGTGAGTGGCCGAAGTTGGCAGGATGGGTAAGGACGAGTGGACTTAGGAGGACGTATGTTCCGAACCAAGCAGTCCCGCACTGAGGCTGCAGTTGACCAGGCACGCTCCGCAGCAGCCGATCTCGGCTCGGCGGCAGGTGACCGGATCGGCACGCTGAAAGACAGCGCCGCTGACACCGCGAGCGATGCCGCCGCAGCCGCCAAGGATCGCGCGTATGCCGCGAAGGACGCCGCGACGCCGGCTGTCCAGGATGCCGCCGGCGCAGCGCGTGAGCGGCTCGTGGCGGCCAAGGAGGCGGCGACGCCTGCGCTCCAGGACGCAGCCGACACGGCCCGTGAGCGCTTCTACGACGCTGCGGCCACGGCCAAGGACGCCGCGGGCGACGCGCTCCACGAGGCGGCCGACCGCGCCAAGCCGAAGGTGGAGGCCGCCCAGTCGACGCTCGTCGACACGGTGCTGCCCAAGGTCGGCGCGGCCATCGCGACCGCCGCAGCCGCCCTCGCGGCCGGCGCCGAGCAGGCTCGCGAGGCGGCCCAGCCGCACCTCGAGCAGGCAGCCGTCCAGGCCAGGGAGTCGGCTGCCGTCGGCGGCCACCGTGCCCAGGACGCCTATTCGGTGCTCAAGGGTGACGCGGTCGCCAAGAAGCGTGGCGGCAAGGGCAAGTGGCTCATCGCCATCGGCCTGACCGCCGCCGCTGTCGCGGCGGTCGCAGCCTTCCGCAAGCAGAAGCAGGCCGACGACCCGTGGGCCACGCCGCTCGACACGCGCGCCGGCGCCGGTGGCGGTGGCTCGACGACCTCGGCCCTGGCCTCCGACGCGGCGACGCTCAAGGACAAGGCGGCCGAGCAGGTCGGCCACGCCAAGGACGCCGTCACCGACGCCGCGAGCAAGGCCAAGGAGAAGGGCTCCGAGCTCGCCGACGCCGCCAAGGACAAGGCCGGCGACCTCGCGGCCAAGGGCCAGGCCGCCATCGCCGACGCGAAGGACCGCTCGGGCGAGGCCGTCGACGACGCGACCGACGCGACGACCGACGCGGTGGACGAGCTCGCGGGTGCACCCGCGACCGCCGAGGGTGAGGTCACCGCGGTCGACGCCGCGCCCGACTCCGACGCGATCACGTCCGATGCGGTCGAGGGCGGCACGATCAACGGCGCCTCGACGAAGTCGTCCCCGCGTGGCTCGGCCAAGGCCAAGCTCGCGCAGGAGAACGGCGACAGCACGAAGTGACACCCTCCGGTGCCGGTCCCCTCGGGGCCCGGCGCCGGACCGGAGGCACACAGAGAAGGACCCGGATGCCGTGGGCATCCGGGTCCTTCTCTGCTTGAGCTGGCTCGCTCCGACAGGGGGACAGAGCGAGCCAGCACATGCAGAAGGGCTGGGCGCGGTTCGTGCGGGCCCAACCCTTCGCTACCACCAGTCTAGACCCTGTCCGGCTGGTTGCGCGAGGGGCTCGATGAAGATTGCATCACATCAAGCGCGTCAGTTCGGTTCCTTCCACGCATCACACCCACGAGCTCCGGTGTCCCTGAAGGGACTCGGAGACTTGCTGCACCACCGAGCATGGCACCAGAGCCGGGGTTGCGCCAGAGGAAGATCCCGTGGATTCGCTGTGGGCTCTCGAGCAGGACGGAGATCGTCCAGGACTGTCTGATTTGCCCCGAACTCTTGACGCCCCTTTTCGCCCACCTCTACGGTCCTACCCACAGAGGGTGACTGAATGTGAGCGAAAGGATGCTTGAATGAGCAGTTTCAAACACACAGCGCGGAGAGGGGTGGTGGCCTTCGCGGGCGCCGCCGTCGCCCTCTCGGGCCTGGTGCTGGTCTCCGGCCCGGCACAGGCCGCCGATGCGCACCTCGGTGACGTCACGGCCTACAGCCGCAGCGGCGACACCTACACGTTCGGCTCGGGCGTGGCGAAGCTGCGCGTCGAGGTCGACGACACGGACCTGCTGCGCGTCCAGGTCGCGCCCGACGGCACCTTCACCGACCCCGCGTCGGCGGACCCGGCCGATCCGTCCGCTCCGGACGCCGACATCGTCGTCAAGCGGGACTACGCCGGCGGCGGGTCCAGCGTGACGGACACCGGCACGGCATACGTCATCTCGACGGCCAAGGCGCGGCTCACGGTCACGAAGTCCCCGATCACCCTCCGGCTGCAGGACGCGAGCGGCGCCGAGCTGATGCGTGAGACGGCGCCACTGGCGTGGAACGCGAGCGGCATGACGCAGACCCTCGCCCGGGGAGCTCAGGAGCAGTTCTTCGGCGGCGGCATGCAGAACGGCCGCTTCAGCCACCGGGACACCTCGATCACGATCAGCCGCGACGACAACTGGGACGACGGCGGCAATCCCAACGCGGCGCCCTTCTACCTCTCCGGCGCGGGCTACGGCGTGCTGCGCAACACCTTCGCGCCCGGCACCTACGACTTCCACGCTCCGGTGCGCACGACGCACCAGGAGCAGCGCTTCGACGCGTACTACTTCGTCGGCGACACGCGGCAGGTGCTCGACGGCTACACCGAGCTGACCGGACGCCCGCTCATGCTGCCGATGTACGCGCTCGAGGTCGGCGACGCCGACTGCTACCTGCACAACGCCAACCGCGGTGAGCGCGAGACGCTGCGCGACACGACCGCGATCGCCGACGGCTACGCGGCCAACCGCATGCCGCTCGGGTGGACGCTCGTCAACGACGGCTACGGCTGCGGCTACGAGGACCTCCCCGAGACGCACGAGATGCTCGTCGACCACGGCTCCGAGCTCGGGCTGTGGACGCAGTCGGACCTGACGAACCAGCCGTACGAGGTCGCGAGCGGCGTGCGCGTGCGCAAGACCGACGTGGCGTGGGTCGGGCCGGGCTACCGCTTCGCGCTCGACGCGTGCGAGAAGGCCCGCGACGGGATCGAGTCGGGCAGCACCGACCGCGCGACCGTCCTGACCATCGAGGGGTGGGCAGGCACGCAGCGCTGCGGCGCGATGTGGAGCGGCGACCAGTCGGGCTCGTGGGACTACATCAAGTGGCAGATCCCGACGTATGCCGGCTCGACCCTGTCGGGGCAGCACGTGACGACGGGTGACATCGACGGCATCTTCGGGGGCAGCGCGGACACGTACACGCGTGACCTCCAGTGGAAGATGTTCCTCCCGATGACGTACGCGATGAGCGGGTGGGCGGCCAAGGACAAGCAGCCGTACCGCTACGGCGAGCCGTACACCTCGATCAACCGGAGCTACCTCGAGCTGCACGAGCGGCTGCTGCCCTACCTCTACACGCACACGGTGAACGGGTCCCGCACCGGTCTGGGGCCGACGCGTCCGCTCTACGCCAACTACCCGAAGGACCCAGCGACGTGGGGCGACGCGGCGAAGTACGAGTTCCTCGCCGGTGACGACTTCCTCCTCGCACCGGTCTACTCCGACACCTCCGTGCGCGACGGCATCTACCTGCCCGAGGGGACGTGGGTCGACTACTGGACGGGCCGGCTCTACTCCGGCGGGCAGACGGTGAACGGCTACAAGGCGCCGCTCGACCGGCTGCCGCTCTTCGTCCGCGCCGGCGCCGTCGTGCCGATGTTCCCCGAGGGCACGCTCGACTGGAAGGCCGGCAAGGACTCGGGCCGCCTCGACCTCGACGTCTATCCGTCGGGCACGTCGACCTTCACGAACTACGAGGACGACGGCCGCTCGCAGGCGTGGAAGTCCGGCGCGAGCGCGTCCCAGCGCTTCGACGTCGCGGCGCCTGCGACCGGCAAGGGTCCGGTGACGGTGACCCTCGGGTCGGTGCACGGCTCGTACGCCGGCAAGCCTGCCTCGCGTGGCTACGGCCTGGCCGTGCACACGAACACCGCGCCCTCGGCAATTGCCGTCGACGGGGTGGAGGTCGGTGGCGTGGCCTCGACGTCGGCGCTCGACGCCACTGCCTCCGGGTGGTTCTACGACGCCGCCACGGGCGTCATCCACGTCAAGACGGCGTCGGTGTCGACGGGCACCTCGCACTCGGTGCGGATCACCGGTGCCGGCGCGGTCGGGGGCGCCCAGCCGGGTGAGCTGAACGCGACCCTCGACGTCACGGCCCCGGTCATCTCGGTGCCCGGGGAGGGCCGCGAGGTCTCGGCGACGTTCACGAACGCGACGGGCAAGCCGGTCCAGGTGACGTCGGCGTCGGTCGGCGTCCCGTCCGGCTGGACGTCGGTGGCCTCCCGGCCGACGACGGCCACGGACCTCAAGGACGGTGGCACGTTCACCGCCCGCTTCAGCGTGACACCCCCGGCAGGAGCTACACCCGGGTCGTATGCCGTGACGGCCTCGGCGGCATACACCGTGCGGGACGTCTCACGGACCGTCACGGACACCACGAAGACGCGGCTGGCGTTCCCGTCGCTCGCGAGCGCCTTCAGCAACGTCGGCGTCACGGCACAGGCGTCGCCGGCCGCCGGTGACATCGACGGCGGCGGCTCGAGCTTCATCGCCGAACGGCTTGCGGCGCAGGGCGTCTCGCCCGGGGCGAAGGTTCCCGCAAACGGCTTCGACTTCACCTGGCCGTCGTCGCAGCCGGGGACGAAGGACAACGTCGCGTCGGCCGGCGAGACGATCCAGGTCTCGGGGCGGGGCAACGCCCTGGCGTTCCTCGGGACGGGGACGAGTGGCTCGGCGGGTGGTGCGGCGACCGTGCACTACACGGACGGCTCGTCGGCCGCGGTGACCGTCGGCTTCCCGAACTGGTGCTGCCTCGCGACCGACACCTACGGCGCCAAGACGGCCGTCACGACGATGGGCAAGAACACGCCGACCGGATCGGCATACCCGACCGTCGCGTACCGGCTCTACACGAAGACGGTGCGGCTCGACCCGGCCAAGGAGGTCACCGCGGTGACGCTGCCGGCCAACTCGGCGGTGCACGTCTTCGCGATGACCGTGGGCACCGAGGACGTCGTGCCGCCGCCGATCGCCGACGGGCAGTACTCGCTCGGCAACGTCGGGTCGGGGCTCGCCCTCGAGGCGCCGGGGGCCGACTCGGCCCAGCTCGGCACCGCGGCGGTGTCGTCGTCGGCCTCGCAGAAGTGGGTCGTGACGCTGCAGGACTCGGGCGCGTACCAGGTGAAGAACGCGCAGAGCGGGCAGTGCATGGACGTCTTCTCGAGCTCGCAGACGTCCGGCGCCCTCGTCGGGCAGTACACCTGCACCGGGACGACGAACCAGCAGTGGAACGTCACGCGGTCGGGCACGCAGCTGAAGCTGACGGCCAAGCACAGCGGACTGTCGCTCGCGGTCGACGGCTCCGGCAAGGTCGTCCAGGTGACCGACACCGGTGCGGCGACCCAGCGCTGGACGGCGACGGCGAGCTAACCGCCGCCGGGTCGGGCCCGGTTCGAGGCGTTCCACGCGTGGGAACGCGAACACCTCGAACCGGGCCTCCCACGTCAGCGACGCACGTAGGCCTGCACGTCGGCGACCAGCTGCGTCCCGGCACTCGTGTGGAGGTTGACCCGTCCGTCCGTTCCGACCTTGACCAGGACACTGTTGGAGACCGTCTGCCCGGCGACGAAGTTCAGGGTCGAGGTCGGGGGACGGCTCGACCCGCTCGGGTAGGCCGTCACCACCCCGGGAGCCCCGGCGGCCGTGACGGTGAGGTTGAGCAGGACGGCGGTCACCCCCGTCGCCGGGACGCCCCCACGGCCCGTGACCTGGAGCCCGACGACCTGACCTGCGGTCAGTGCCCGCTTCGGCGCCCCGAGCCCCGTCCGGGTGTCGAGGACTCGCGCCGGGGTCAGCGCCGTGAGGTCGGAGGACGACGGCAGCCAACCGGCCACGTCCACGAGGACGTCCGAGGCCGAGTGCGAGAAGATGCGGACCTTCCCACCGGTCCCGAGCTTCGCCACCGTCATGCCCGACACGACCCCGCCCGTGGGCACGTTGACGTTCGAGGCGTCCGGCCGGGCCACGCCCGTGGGGTAGACCGTCAGGAAGCCGGGCGCCGACGGACTCACCGCGGTCACGTTGAGCACGGCCGACGCGGCACCTGACGGCACACCGCCGCGACCGGTCACCTGCACGTCGACGCTGCCCCCCGCAGGCAGCCGCACCTTCGTCGCCCGCGTGTCCAGCAGTCGTGCCGGAGGGAGGGCGGCGTAGTTGCGACCGGGCGGGTAGTAGCCCGCCACGTCGACGACGGCGTGGCTGTCGGCGTGCGAGTAGATGCGCGCCTTCCCGTCGCCACCGAGCGTCGCCACGACCTGGTTGGCGATCGTCTGACCCTTGGCGTAGTTGAGGGTCGAGGCGGCGGTGCGGGTCGTGCCGGACGGGTACACGCTCATGAATCCGGGTCCCGCGGGGGTCACCGCCGTCACGTTGAGGACGACGGCCGACGCGTTCGCCGGCACCCCGCCGCGTCCGGCCACCTGGAGCGCGAGCTCGTGCCCACCGGTGAGCGGGCCCTTGACGCTGCCGAGTCCCGTGCGGGTGTCGAGGATCCTGGCGGGCTGGAGCGGGACGTAGGAGTCGGCGAGGACCGAGATGACACCCGTGATGGTGGGACTGCCCGTGACGTCGACGGCCCGGCCGCCGACCCCCTCGGCCTGGACCGTCCACGTGTAGGCGCCCGCCGGGACGACCCCGCCGACCGCGTCTCGACCGTCCCAGTCGACCACGGCTTCACCCAACGCGGCGTAGGCCGGAGCGCACGGCTTGGTGGCCACGCTCGCCCCCGCACTGGTGCTGATCCTGAGCGAGCAGCTGGTCAGGGGCTCCGTGAACACCCACTCGCCGCGCCACGGGGTCGGGCTCGAGCGGTAGCGAGTGCTCGGGGCGATCGGGTTGCCCTCGTGTCTGGGCGCATGAGGAGCGCGCGGCAGCGCCACTGCCTTGCCCTCGCCGGTGACGTCGTCGGTCCAGTAGACGCCGGAGCTGCCGATGTGCATGGGTTCCCAACCGGGGACGGCCAGCACCGGGGACCCGCTCGAGGTGTCCCAGACCGTCCGGGCCGGCCCGCTGTCGGTCAGGGCCGTGGTGACGACGAACTCGTCGAAGGTCGACTGTGAACCGGGGCGGGAGACGCCCGAGATCACCCCGTGCACGCCCGTGCGCCACGCGTACCACCCGACCTGCTGCGTCCCGGTGGAGGGGCCACCATCGCCGAACGCGTAGACGAGCAGCTCGGACCCGACTGCCAACGGCGTGATCGACCATCCGGACGGCAGTCCCACCATCGCCGGGGTCAGCCAGATCGAGGTCTGTCCCGTCCCGAGGTCGACGCGACGGATGCTGCCGGCTCCTGAGTCGACGGCCGCATACGGTCCCCAGAAGGTGCGCGCACCGACGACGCCGTAGTCGCGCCACGTTCCGGTCACCACGTCGTAGAAGCGGTTCGGGCCACCGCCGGGACTCGCGTCCAGGACTCGGTGCCCCGACATGCCCACGGGCCAGGAGCTGGGCCCCGCTGAGCGTGTGATCACGCCGTCGTCCACTGCGATCCTCGAGGTCGTCTTGTCCTGGAAGGCCGTTCGCCGGCCGTCAGCCATGACGTTCGGGTAGGTGGACGCGGCAAGCCTGCCGGGCGGCCCGATCTCCAGCGGCGAGCGTTCGAGCACGGATGCCGAGCGCACGGACCAACCGCCGTCGAGGTTGTCGCTCCACAGGACCCGCCCCGGCGGGAGGCTCGCCTCGTAGGCCCAGACCCTGGACGCCGGGGGCTGCCAGATACGTGACGCCGTGGTGCCGTCCAGCCGGTAGACGCCGCCGGCAGTGCCGGAGGGGACAGCGGCGAGCACGACGTCGCCCGTCTGCCGCACCGACGTCGCGTCGCGCAGGACGGGGAGCTCCGTCGGAGCTCCCCCGACGGGGATCGAGAGGAACTGGTAGCCCGTCTCGCCCCGGACGCTGAGGAACGTGCGAGACGGTGTCATCAGGGCCGATCGGACCGAACGCGCAGGCACCAGCGCCGTCTCCGAACCGGCGCCGTCCCGCCGGTAGACGGTGCCCCGGAAGACGCCGTCGCCGTCGCGTGCGGTGCGCAGGTAGACGAGGGCGTCCCCGTCCCGCGCCACGACACCGAACGTGTCCAGCGAGCTGACAGGCGAGGACATGAGCAGCTCGAGCGAGCTGCCGTCGCCGGTCAGCCGGAAGACGTGCACCTGCGTGAGGTGTCTTCCGATCACCGTCCACCCGTCGGCTTGGCAGGTCGCCGTGACGGTCAGGGCCTGAGTGGGGTCCTCCGGGTCGACGACGGAGGCGATGAGCACGTCGTCGCCGGTGCGCGCGTCGATCCGGTGCAGCTCGACCGTCCGCTCGCCGTCCGAGGCGACCAGGGCCTGCGCCTCCAGCCATCCCGCCGGGGCCCCGCTGACGAGGGTCCTGCCCGGCGCGAGCCGGCGACTGCCCTGCTCATCCGTCACGTCGTCGTGCCAGCGGACAGCGTCGAACGTGTCGTCCAGGCCGGATGCCATGGAACCGCAGCCGTTCAAGGCTGCTCGCGCCGGCAGGGCCAGGGATTCGGCCGTGCCGTCGGGACGGACGAGGAACTGCTCCTGGTCACCGCGCAGGTGCAGCCCCACGTCCGTGGCCCCGGTGGGCACGGGCGCCGTCGGGATCGACGCCGTTCGCCCGGTCGCGATGGTCTGGGTACCGGCCGGGTCGCCGCCCGTTGACGGAGCGGCACTGGCCCCGGGAACGGCGAGGGCCGCCGCGAGGACTGAGGTCGTCACGGCGATGGCCGTGGCAAGCCGAGATGGTCGTGTGAGCACGTGTTCCCCTGTCACCCGCAGCGATGTCCGACGAAGTATGCCGCGAACGCGTGCGAAACGGCGACGTTCCCCCGGATCACCCGCATCCGCAGGTCGTCGTGACACGTCGTCCTCAACGAGGACCGTGCTATGTCTCGATCGTGTCGGTCCGCACTGCTACGTTCTGCTCGCCCGGCAGCCGCCGGAGCAACAGGGGACTCACAGAAGGCACCTCACACATGCGTTCAGCACTGCAGCGCGTGGGAGCGGCACTGGCGGGGGCGTTGATCGCCACCTCGGTCGTCGCCGCTCCTGCATCCGCCGAACCCGCCACCCTCTCGGGGACGGTCGTCGACGACGCCACGGGCGCCGCCGTCCCGGCCTGCGTCATCGTCTACGACACGTCGTACTCGTACATCGACCAGGCCTGCACCGACGAGCTCGGCGCGTGGAGCGTCACCACGACCGAGTCCGGCGTCGCCTACAAGGTCGAGATCCAGCCCTACGACGGCGTCCACCTGCCCGAGTGGGCCACGGACGCCGACGGCTTCGACTCGGCGGCCGAGGTCGTGGCTCCCGCAACCGTCGCGGCGCGGGTGGCCGAGGGCGCCGTCGTCACGGGGCACCTCACCCGGTCCGACGGCTCGCCCGCCGACGGCACCTCGGTGTCGCTGTGGCCCGAGAACGCTGCCGCCGCCACGGGTTTCGCCTACGTCTCGGACGGCACCTGGCGCGCGCTCGTCGCTCCGGGGAGCTACCAGGTCGAGTTCAGCAACCAGCCGTTCCACCAGTGGGCCACCGGTGCGGCTGACCGCGGAGCAGCCACGGTGTTCACCGCTGCTGCCGGTGCCGACACGACCGTCGACGACGTCCTGACCGTCGAGGAGGCGGTGTCACTCGAGGGGACCATCACCGACGCCCGGACCGGAGCACCCCTCGACGGCTGCGTCACGGCCTACGTCGCGGAGACGTACGACTACGCCTCCTCCGCGTGCACCGGATGGGAAGACGGCACGACCGGCCAGTGGAAGATCTACGGGCTGCCCGTCGGGGTCGGCTACAAGGTCGAGGTCAGCAGCTACGACGGGATCCACCTCGGCGAGTGGGCCCAGGACGCGTCCGACTTCGGCACGGCCGACGAGTACGTCACCCCGGCGACCGTCGACGTCGCACTCGCCACCGGCAGTTCCCTGACCGGCACCCTGCGCGGGACCGACGGTCAGCCCGTCTCGGACGGCTACGTCTACATCGAGCCCGACGACGGTTCGCCGAGTCTCTACGCGTCGATCGAGATGGACGGGACGTGGCGGTCCGTCGTCGCTCCCGGCGCCTACCGCGTCGAGCTCTCGTCCGGAGGCGCGGACCAGTGGGCCGTCGGAGCCTCGACCCGCGACGAGGCCACGGTCTTCACCGTCGGTGAGGGCGAGACCGTCGACGCGTCCGACCAGCTGCTGCCCGGAGCACAGGTCAGCGGCACCGTCACGAGCACGACCGGCGCTCCCGTCGAGGGCGCGTGCGTGGACGTCATCCGGATGCCCGTCGTCGACTGGCCCGAGACGGCGGGCCAGGCCTGCACCGACGCATCGGGTCACTACGAGGCCGACCTCTGGGGCGGTGGAGGCACCTTCACGGCGCGCATCTCCGACCCGGAAGGCCGGTTCGTCCAGGAGTACTACGACGACAAGGCGGCCCTGACGGCCGCCGACACGTTCAGCGTCGTCCGTGGCCGGCCGACCATCGTCGACGCAGCGCTCGCGAAGAGCGCGACGATCACCGGCCTCGCCGTCGACGCCAAGCTCGGCACGCCTCTCGCCGGCGCCTGCCCCGACGCGTACGTCGGCCACGCCGGCGCGCGCGTCGACGGCCAGGTCGCGACGTGCAGCGACGCGACCGGCCGTTGGACGGTCTCAGGCCTCCCGGCCGGGTCGTATGCCGTCCACCTCGGGATGGGCCACGGCCCCTACCCGTCGGGTGACGTCTGGGCGTTCAAGGCGACCTCGCAGGCGACAGCCGACCTCGTCACGGTCAAGGCCGGCGCGACGAAGACGATCCGCAACGTCAAGATCGACCCGCCGGTGACGATCTCGGGCCGGATCACCGACCCGTTCGGCAACCCCGTGGAGGGGGCCACCGTCAACCCGCGTGGGCAGCTGCTCGACCGCAGCGGCGAGTGCTTCGACTGCGCCACGACCGACGCGGACGGGCGCTACACGCTCGGCCTGATCGCGGCGGGCACCTACCGTCCGGTTGTCTACACCGGCTACTTCAGCTCGGGCACGTGGGCACCGGAGTGGTCGGGCAACTCGACGACGTACGAGGGTGCGACGCCGATCACGATCAAGGCGGGGCGGTCCGCCGCCTTCTCGGCACAGCTCGCGCCGGCCAGCACGATCTCCGGCGAGCTCGTCAACGCCGATGGGTCTCCTGCCGGCGAGGGCTGGATCGGGTTCATCGAGAGCTCGACCGGTGCACACATGGGTGACTTCGACGTGTTCGGTGGCAACACCTTCCGGCCCGTCACCCTGCCGGCCGGCGACTTCCGCATCCACCTCGAGAACGCCTACACGGGCGAGGAGGCCTGGTACGACTCGTCGTCGACCGAGTCCGGCGCCACCGTCGTCACCCTCCGTGAGGGCGAGAACCGCTACCTGACGATCCACCTGCCGGCGTCGGCTCGCTGAGTCGACCGCCGGGTCGGGCCCGGTTCGAGGTAGTCCGCGCGTGGAAACACGCACGCGACCACCTCGAACCGGGCCTTCGTCGTCTCAGGGACCGGTCGCCGGCAGGCCGTAGGCGCGGACGGCGTTGTCGCGGGCGATCATCCGGACGACCCTGCTGGCGTCCACGGCGGACCACTCGTCGGCGTCGACGAAGCCACCGACCACCCGGGCGATCGCGTTGCGCCACAAGCGTGCTCCGAGGAAGTGCAGCTCGGACGGACCACAGGCGTCCGAGCTGTAGAGCACCTGGCCGAAGGGGGCGAGCTCGAGGCTGCGAGCCACGAGCGCGGTCGCCCGCGCCCCTACGAAGTTCACCGAGAGCCCGACGTCGAGGAAGACGTTGCGGAAGGCCTGCGCGAGGTAGCCAGCCTGTCGCTCGAACGGGTAGCAGTGCAGCAGCATGACCGGCACGCGCGCGATCTCGGGCAGCCGGAGGAGGTCGGTGAGGAGCAGGGGGTCGGAGCGGCGCAGGTCCATGTCCCGGTCGCCGAGGCCGACGTGGAGCTGCAGGGGCAGTCCCAGCTCGGCCGCCTCGTGGATGCCGAAGGCGATGAGCCGCGGGTCGGTGAGTCGGACCGAGCCGGTGCGTGCCACGTCCCTGAGCCAGGCCGCGACGTGGCGTTCGACCTGGGCGTCGCTCGGACGGCTCAGGTCGACGTCGAACCCCGCACGGTAGGCGAGCACCGACTTCGCCGCGACGCCACCACGCGCCCGCTCGGCGAGCAGCGTGCGGAATGCGGCGGCATACGCCGTCGGTTCGATCCCGTCGGCCACCATCGACTCGGCGAGCGACTCGAGCCTCACGACCTCGTGGGCGCGGCCGCCGCCGGTGGCGGCGAGCTCGGTGGGCGTCAGCAGGTCGTCCGCTCGATGCCCGGTGTCGACGAGCCAGTCGCTGACCCCCGCCGCGGCGAGGAAGCGCCGGTTGACCTCGTCCTCGCCGAGCTCGGACCGCCGGGCCCAGTAGTCGTCGGGACTCGCGTGGCGGTCGAGCCCGAGCAGGGGAGCGCACCACGCACGGACCGCGAAGCCCACCTGGCTGTCGAAGGGGTCCACGTCGGGAAGCAGGGGGTCGGTGTCGGCCTCGTTGAGCGCGTCGCCGTAGGCCGCCCGGCTGGGAGCCGCTCGGAAGGCGCCGTGCACGTGGTGGTCGACGAGGGGCGTGGCGGCGAGCTCGGCGAGCAGGTCGCGTGCGGCTCCGTCGAGGCCGAGCGTCATCTCAGATCGACCAGGTGAGTCGGAGACGCTCGCAGAGCTGCTCAGGTGCGAGGCCCGCGAAGGCGTCCCGCTCGTGGCGTCGGACGGCGAGCAGGGCTGCCGCCGCCCGCTCACCGAGGACGCGCTCAGCGACCGATCCGGTGAAGGCGTCGAGAATCGCACCCTGGTCGGTCAGGACGAGCGAGAGTCCGGTCCGCGCGCGGTCGGCGTCGTCGAGCTGCCCTGTGTCGCGGACGGTTTCAGGCGGGAGCGGCAACCGGCGCTGGATGCCGTCATGGATCAGGCCGAGCAGCACCGCCGAGGCGAGGTAGGGGTTTGCCGACGGGTCCGCGAGCTTCGCCTCGATGTTCGCGCCGTGCGGGTTCGAGGGTCCGCCGGCGAGGAAACGCACTGCGGCCTCGCGGTTCTCGGCGCCCCAGCAGATCGTCGCTCCCGACCACAGACCGGGTCGGAGCCTACGACCCGAGACGATCGAGCCCGTGAGGACGGCCTGCGCCCCGATGAGCCCGTCGAGAAGCCCGGCGATGGCGTGCCCACCCCGCGTCGACAGGCGGTGCGGCGTCGTGACCGCCGGGTCGTCGAAGAGGTTGACGCCCTCGGAGGCGAGGGAGAGGTGCTGGTGCGCGCCGTTGCCGACCGTGCTGGCGAAGGGGACCGGTGAGAAGGAGGCCGCCAGGCCGTGCGCGCGGGTGACGATCCCGATGACGGTCTTGAGCAGGACCACCGAGTCCGCGGCCTCGACGGGGCCTGCCGGCGCCAGCGACACCTCGAGCTGGTGGGGGCCGTACTCCGCATGGAGCTGCTCGATCCCGAGCCCGGCAGCCGCCGCGACATCGACGATCTCGGCGATGAGCGCCGATCGGTCGACGACAACCGACAGGCCGTAGGGCGTCCACGCGCCGTGCGGGAGCGCAGAGCCGTCCGGTGCGACGAGGACGAACTCGAGCTCGTGGCCGACCCGGGCGGTCAGGCCGGCGGCGGCCAGCCGGGCGACCACCTCGGCCAGGACGTGCCGCGGCGCGGTCGGGTCCGGCTCGCCGTCCTGCGTCACCACGTGGGTGGGCCCAGCGGCCAGCCCACCGGGCAGCACGCGTACGCCCTCGGGCACGAGACGCATCCGCAGGTCGCCGACCGCGTCGTAGAACGGCGTGAACTGGATCGAGCCGTCGAGGGAGTAGCCGTGGTGGACCGGCGACATGCCGGCTCCGGCGGCGACGAAGGCGGCCGTGCGCTCGACGGGCATCGACTTCGCGTGGACGAGGTTGGAGGCGTTGGTCGCCCACCCGGCCACGACGCGTACGCCTTGGCGGGTGAGGGACTCGGTGAGGTCATCGGCGTCCGGCACGCTCGAGCTCATGACGGCAGTCTGCCCTCGCCCGACCCGTCCCGGCGCCCCAACGACCGGACCCGCGGGCCCGGGAGTGTCTCCTGACCTGTTGAAAGCCACGTCTCGCTCGCGCCGGGCCCCGCTACCATCGAAAGGAAGCGGGTCCGGCGCCGTGAGGTGGGCCGATGGGGACGAGCATTGACGTGACGCTCCACGAGCGTGGGGCCGATGCCGCGCGTGTCGACCTGCTGCACCGACAGTTCCGTCAGGAGCTGCGGCACGTGGACGCCGTCGATGTCGTGCCGTCCTCGGGACAGCTCCCCGGACCTGTCGAACCCGGCGCGCGCGGGCTGGACCCCGAGACGATGAACGCCCTGGCCGTCGCGGTGATCGGATCAGGTGGTCTCGCGGGGCTCATCTCGTCGCTGCGGGCGTGGCTCGGGCGCGCGTCCGAGGAGACGCGAAGCGTGCGGCTCGAGATCAGCGGCGACGTCATCGAGCTGTCCGGGGCCAGCTCGGTCGAGCAGGAGGACCTGCTCAGGATCTTCTTGGCGCGGCACGGGGCACCACCGCCATGAACGACACCGCGGCGGCCGGCGCCCGGCGAGCGCTCATCATCGCCAACGACACCTACGACCACGCGAGCCTCGGCCAGCTGCGCGCCCCCGAGGCCGACGCGCGCGCCCTCGCGGCCGTCCTCGGCGATCCGGAGATCGGCGGCTTCGAGGTGTCGATCGTGCACAACGCCGCCTCCTACGAGGTGCAGTCGCACATCGACGACCTCTTCACGGAGAGTCGCCCGGACGACCTGCTGCTGCTGCACTTCTCAGGCCACGGGCTCAAGAGCGACTCGGGCGAGCTGTTCGTCGCGGCGCGCAACACCCGCCCGGACCGGCTGGGCTCCACGGCGGTGCCGGCCGACTTCATCCAGCGCTGCATGCGCACCGCGCGGGCTCGCACCATCGTGCTCTTCCTCGACTGCTGCTACGGCGGTGCCTTCGGCGAGGGCGTCGCGGTTCGGGCGGCCGGTCCGGTGAACGTCATGGAGAGCTTCCCGGCCGGGCGCCTGGGAGGCGGCCGCGGGCGCGCGGTGATCAGTGCCTCGAGCGCCATGGAGTACGCGTTCGAGGGGACGACCCTGACCAGCGACCACGAGGTCCAGCCGTCGGTCTTCACCTCGGCGGTCGTGCACGGGCTGCTGACGGGCGAGGCGGACCGCGACGAGGACGGCCTCGTGTCGCTGGGCGAGCTCTACGACTACGTCTTCGACCGGGTCCGAGAACAAAATCCCCGTCAGACACCCGGGCGGGACGTCGAGATGTCCGGCGACGTCTACCTCGCGAAGAGCCGCCACAAGAAGGTGCGGCCCGTGCCGATCCCGGAGGCGATCGTGGCGGCCCTGCGTGAGCCCGACCCGACCTACCGACGCGGTGCCGTCGTCGAGCTCCGCGACCGGCTCGGACACCCCGACCTGGGCGTTGCGCTCGGCGCACTCGAGGCGCTCCAGGCCGTCGCCCGTGCCGACACGAAGTCCGTGGCCGACGATGCCGCCGCTGTCATCGACGCCTCGGCACCCCGGGTCAGCCCTCCGGCCCTGGACTTCGGCGAGATCGCCTTCGGGGCTGCGGTCGCTGTCGAGCGCGAGCTGCAGGTGGCCGGCGTGCCGCTGGCACGAGAGGTCCGCGTCGAGGCCGACCCACCGCTCAGCGCTGTCGTGGACGGTTCCGTCGTGACCGTGACCTTCTCCCCGACCGACAGGCCGTATGCCGGCAGCCTCACCCTGACGAGTCCGACGGGGTCCGTCATCGTGCCGGTCACCGCCTCGGTCGGACGTCGGACCGGGTTCCTCGAGTCACCTCCACGCCCGCCCGAGCCCGCAGCGACCGCGGCCAGCGTGACGGACCCCGACTCCCACTCCGGACCCGATGACGAGCAGTTCGTCGGTCGACGACTCCGGCCCGTCGAGACCTCACGCGACGACGCGTCGGTGTCAGGGCCTGCGTCGGCGTCGTCGGCCACCGTCGTGGGACCGACCGCTGCGCCGGCGGAAGCCGAGTCGGTATCCCCGCCCCAACCGTCCGCTCCACCCGCGACACCCGACGAGCCTGCCGTCCCCAGCGACCTTCCCGCGCAGCCCGACCCCGTCACGGCCGCCGCGGCACACCGCACGACGGCGCCTGTGTGGCGACGAGTCGCGGGTGGGGCGACCCTCGTCGGTGGGCTGCTCCTCCTCCTGAGCATCTTCCTGCCCTGGTTCGACGGCGGGACCTACGCCGACAACGCACCCGAGCAGCTCCCCGCAGCAATCACCCGTGGCCTGCTGGCTCTGGCCGCCGGGGTCACGATGCTCGTGCCCCGTGTCAGGGCAGCAGTGGCGGTGGCGCTGCTCACCTCGACCGGCGCCGCCTGCGGTGCAGGCTCGCTCACCCTCGTCGGGGTGTTCAACGCGTCCGGCGCCGACCGCGTCGACATCGGCTGGCTGGTGGCGTTGGTCGGTGAGCTCCTCGTCGGCGCAACAGCGCTCGCGACCCTGCTGGCCGTGACGTCGCGGACACGGGTGCCGTTCCGACGGTTCGACCAGCGTGCCTGGACATCGGTCGTGGCCCTGGGTCTCGGGATCGCCACGACCGCCGTCTTCATCGCGTACGCCTCTCACGTCGCGGACCAGGCCTCGACGTACTGGGGGGCCGTCACCTTGGTCTGGGGTCTGTTGACGTTGGCGTTCACCGTGTCCGCAGTGCTGCTCGAACGCGCTGTCGGGCGGGTCCTGCTCGGTGGCTGGACCGTGGGCGCTCTCAGCTTTGTGGTCTCGGAGTGGATGTACTACACCCGCATGGACATCGACCCGCACGCCGTCCCGGCACTCACGCTCATGTGCCTCGTGCTCCTGCTGTCAGCACTGGCGCTACCTGGCGAGCCGGTCGACCGGATACCACCTGCGGCCACCTGATCGCGCGCACGACCCTGGCCCGCAAACACGACGACCCCGCCCGAGACGGACGAGGTCGTTGCTGGTGGAGCCAAGGGGACTCAAACCCCTAACCCCCTGCTTTGCAAACTCGGCGCAAGGATCGCGGGTTACAGCGTCCAGGTGTGGCGGGCGCCGTGGATTGTCTGTTGAAGGCACCAGCAGCTGGGCCTGTTGCAGTACTTCGTTGCAGTACGCAAGGAAGCCGGAGGCAGGGGGACGCCTGACGTTATTTGCGAAGAAGCAGTCCAGCAACAGCCCTGTTGATTACGTCGAGGCCCTCTCGCGTGACGGTGGATCCGCCGCCACTCACCGTGCCGCGGCTGTCACAGTCGGCGGTCCAAGGGAGGCCAGCCTTGCGGGCAAGGGCTTCCCCGATCTCCGGCATGGATCCAAGCGGGACGCCGCACTGGCGAGCGGCGGCCTCGAAGATGTGCGACGGCAAACTGCTGCCTACACCGACGGGAACGGTTGGGACGCCCAGCTGACGGCAGAGCCGATCCAACTGATCTTGTTTAGCCTGGCCGCCCTGCAGTCCTGTTCCGCGCACGCCGTTGAAAGCGCTGTCGTCGACACCGCGACACATCGAGCACCACTGCGGGTTCATGCCATGCCGACACTCGTCACTCATGGAACTGAACCTACCTCCCCGCCGGGGACGGCAAGCCCGACGGGGGCGAGGTCGACCCTTGCGGCGTGCGCGTCTGCCCGCGAGCTCGAGGCGAGAGCACTGTGACCAGCATGGTGAGGATCAAGGCGAGATGGCCCCGCGACCCGCATCGACGTAGGCTCGCCGGGTGGTTGAGCAGTGGGTCAGCACCCGTGCCGGGTCCCACCTCGCCGGCCGGAGGCGAACGAGCACCGCGCCTGAGGTGCTCCTGCGGAAGGCCGTGCATGCCATCGGAGGCCGCTTTCGCCTTCACCCTCGCATTGCCAAGGGATGCACGCCTGACTTCGTTCTACCGCGCCGACGCATCGCCGTCTTCGTGGACGGGTGCTTCTGGCATGGCTGCCCAGATCACGGACGGAAGAGACCTTGGACCGGACCGAACGCGTCCCTCTGGGAAGACAAGATGCGCCGAAATGCCGAGCGCGACAAGCGGTCCACTGAGCTCGCCGAGGCGTACGGCTGGCACGTCGTGCGGGTGTGGGAGTGCCGCGTTCAGGACGACCCAACAGCGGTCGCCAAACTCCTTCTGGCCTGACGGGGCATGTTGCGACCAACGTTGTCGGCGGCTTGTGGTGGGCTGCCTCGCAGCATCGATCAACCAACTACAAGCGCATCGGGTCGGCCTCCGGGATGTGCATCAACGGAGGTATGACTTGCCATGATGGACGCCTCGCCCCTGGGCTCCGCTTACCCCGCGCGGGAGCTTGACCCAGCTGAAATCTCAGCTAAGCTTTCTTCTATGCCAAAGGGATTCGCACCGTTCACCTATGTGGATCTATTCGCTGGCATCGGCGGCTTTCACGCCATGCTGGATCACGCCGGCGGTCGGTGCGTCTACGTCTCCGAGATCGACCCCGAAGCGCGCCAGACCTACATCCGCAACTGGGTGGACCCTCTGCCTGAGACGCACCAGCCGATCGTCAACACCGACATCACCATCGCGACGCCCGACGACGGACCCGTTGAGGTCCCAGCCCACGACGTCCTCGCAGCCGGATTCCCGTGCCAGCCCTTCTCGAAGTCCGGCTATCAGCGCGGTATGGACGAGGCACGGGGCACCCTGTTCTGGAACATCGCGCGGATCCTCGAGGAGCGCACTCCGGCGGTCGTTCTCCTGGAGAACGTTCGCAACCTTGCGGGCCCGCGCCATCGCCATGAGTGGGATGTCATCATCCAGACGCTGCGCGAGCTTGGGTACCGAGTGTCGTCGACGCCGTCGGTTTTCTCACCGCACTTCCTGCCGCCTTCGCTGGGTGGAACGCCCCAGGTCCGAGACCGGGTGTTCATTCTCGGCACGTACGTTGGTCCAGAGCGGGCCATGGCGGAGGTTGACGTTCCGCCCACTGTTGTTCGCGCCCCCGTTGACGGATGGAGTGTGCAGGATTGGGACGCTGACTGGATCCTCGACAACGACTCAACGATCCCGAACCTGTCCAAGTACCAACTCACGGGCGACGAGACCGAGTGGATCAACGTCTGGGACGACCTGGTGCAGCGCATGTGGTCCGCTCGCGGTACACGCCTCCCGGGCTTCCCCCTGTGGGCGGATGCCTGGATTCCGGAGCGAGGACTTGACCCCATTGAGCTGGACGCCCTGCCGCGCTGGAAGGCTGACTTCCTCATAAAGAATGCCCGGTTCTACGACGAGCACCGCGACATCATCGATGATTGGAAAAAAGCCAACCGCTCCTTCGCCAAGTTCCCGGAGTCGCGGCGCAAGCTGGAGTGGCAGGCGCAGGACACCGGATCGCTGTGGGAGACGGTCATGCACCTCCGGCCATCAGGCATCCGCGCCAAGGCACCGACCTACCTGCCGGCCTTGGTTGCAATCACCCAGACTTCGATCATCGGCAGCCGCAGACGTCGTCTGACGCCGCACGAAGCCGCCCGCCTACAGGGCTTCTCTCGCTCCTTCTCGTTTGGGGACCAGCGGGACCAGGCCTCGTACAAGCAGGTAGGCAACGGTGTGGCCGTCGGAGCGGCATGGCATGTCTTTCGGACACATGTCGAGCAGAGTGCTGCGGATCTACCCGGCCGGCTCGTCAAGGCTGTGCTGAGTGCCACTCTGAGCCCAAGCGGGGATGCGTTGTCGCCTGCCGCTCACCTGCACGAATCGAGCATGTCCCAAGGCCACCCAGTGGCCACACAGCGCGTGGGCTAGCTTCTCGGCATGGCAGCATCTTTGACCGCTCCTTTCTAGGACAGAGAGGACACCGATGGTTAGGGTTCGAGGGTGTCTGACGAGCCGCACCTACCGATCGACATCAGAATCCCGAGCCCGCGGGTCGAGGTGGTTGTCGGCAGAACTAATCATGGCTACGCAACAGCACCAGCTGACTCCACCTCGGACTTCGCGCAGCTGAAGCAGGCATTTGCCGCCGACCCACAGTTGGCGCAGGAACTCCAGTGGCTGCTGCACATCGCTGTCGAGAACTTCAACCCGTCCAGTCGAGCTAACCGGTTCATCATCGGGGCGCTGGTCGAGTGGGGCATCGCTCTCGCCGCCTTCTCGGCGGGCATCCTTACGCTTCCACAAGGGCACGACGCTGACGGGGACGACGTCGCAGGACTGCGTGACGCTGCCAAGTATCGCTGGTCGGTCAAGTCTTCGTTCTCCAAGCAGCGCAGTTACCAGTTCATCGTTCAGAATGTCCGCGGTCGAAAGGAAGAAGGCAGGACGGAGGGCAAGATGGAGGAGACGCTCTTTCTTCACCCGCTGCTCCCTGGGATCGTGCACGTCGACCCTCTGGAACATCAGCAGGTCCTTACCTCTCTCAGGTTCGACGGCGACGCATGGGTCCTCCCCCTGCAAGCCCTTCAAGACCACGCCCAAGCGTGCCCCGACCACGTCATCCCATTAGTCGTGCCGCCAAATCCAGGGGCGAAGGAGGTGGATCCGGCTATGGACATCATCCGCGCGCTCGTGATGCAGCCACACTTCCAACGACTCGGTTCCGCTTTCCGTCAGCAAGCTGCAAAATCCCGCTCTGATGTCGTCGAGAGGCTTCAGGAAGTCAAGCGCATGGAGCAGCAAGGGTTGTTGTCCGCCGCGCAGGCGCAAGCGGCAATCAATGCCGTCCTTGGCATGATGGATAACTAGTTGCGCTAAACACAGTCACACCAAAAGAGACACGCAGTTTACTGGACCCGCAATGGGCTGCAATAGAGGGGATATCATGGCAACGCAACCGGTTCTCTGGCGACTGTCCAGACTCGCGACCGTCAAGACTGGCCCAGCCCTGGAAGATCCCATCTCCTTCGAAGTTCCGGAGTTCCAGCGATCGCTTGTGTGGCCTCCCAAGAAGCGACAAGAACTGATCGACTCGATCGTGTCAGGGTATCCGATCGGCGCCCTCCTGTTGAGTGAGCGAACCAAACGCCGCGTTACTATCAATGGCAAGTCCGTCGACTCTCCGGTGTATGCGATCGTAGATGGCTTGCAGCGAGCGAACACCATCGCTGACCACCTCCTAGCCCCGTTCGCCGAGGCCACAGCGCAACTGCTGCCCGTGGACCAAGTGGGCAAGCTTGCTGCGGAACTGCGGGCCCTATTCAAACGAAAGCCTCCGACCGACGAGGCGGTCAGTAACGCGATTGTCGAGTGGCTTAGGACCGTTAAGAAGGTCGACCGAACGGCCTTCGAGTGGTCGAAACTGGTCGAAAGCGTTTGTGCTCAACTAGGCCTCCCCGAGACTACAAAGGCCCAAGACAAGAAACTGCAGGTGCACGTTCTGGAACTGCTGAAGCAGATTGAGGCCCGCGTCGACATCGGTACATATGAGATCCCAGTTCTCATCTATTCGGGACCGGATGGGGCACTCCCTGAGATCTTCGAACGCATTAACACGCAGGGCACGATCTTGTCCAAGTACGAGATCTTCGCCGCTGCGTGGGTTGGCATGAAGGTGCGCGTCGCCGATAAGGAGATTCGCGCAGCGATCGACGGACGCTATGCCAAGTTGGAAAGCGAGGGGTATACCGTCGACAGGTCCCAGGTCGCTAACGAGGCTAGTCTGTTCGAGTACCTATTCGGCCTCAGTCAGGTACTGGGCAAGAAATTTCCACGCCTGTTCTCTGCATCCGCAGCCGAGGCGAGCAAGTCGTCTTCTGCCTTCCCCTTGGTCGCCCTAGTCCTAGGCTTGCGCTTGGAAGACATGGACGAGATCCCCAGCCAGCTCGAGAAGGACGGGCGGGGCCGATACAAGCTCGATGCTGTCACTGAGTGCATCCTCAAGGCCGCCAAGCTGGTTGACGAGACGCTCGCTCCATTCCTTGCCCTGTCGCTGACCAAGGAGTCCAGTGCTCTAGCACACGGTGAGCTGCAGATAGTCAGCATGGTCGCCGCGGCCGCAGCGCACGGCTATGACCGGGCCTCGAACTACTCGCGCCGTCCGGGCGCGGCGGCCAAGGAGCAAAAGTTGCGGGCAGCCTTCCCGCAGCACTACCTGATCGACATCATGCGCCAGACGTGGCGAGGGCCGCTCTACACGTACGCATACGAACGAGTGTGGGACTCAACTGGCGCGCCATCAGATCACTACGCTTCCGTGCATAGCAAGGAGGAGTGGTCGAACGCTATGGGGGTTTGGCTCACTGAGCAGTTATCGGAGGCAGCGACCAAGAGGCCAAATGTGTCATCGAGCGACAAGGTCATCTTGAAGTTCCTCTACTCCAAGAAAATCTCGGTGCACGATCAAGCAAAGAATCAGTACGATGTCGAGCATCTGATTCCCGTCGATCGAGTCCTCAAGATGACGCTCGGCGCTGGCCAGACCGGATGGCCCTTGGGGGCTTTGGGAAACCTCGCCCTTCTTGAGCGGTCGGTGAACCGAAAAAAGCAGTCGGAAACTATTGATGAGTACTTCAACCGCACCAGCAGGGCGCCCAGCTCAGCAGAACAAACGGAGATAGAGGCGCTCCTGTTCTGCGCCGCGGCTGACACCGCAATCCCAAAGGTTAATGGCAAAGACTCCATGACCGACGCACAGTACCGCGCGCTCGTGAAGAAGCGATGGACGAGAATGCAGGCCCAGTTGGCCAAGAACCTGGAGATTATCCCGTAGCCGCCGAGGACGGCGCGCCAGCGCCGCCCGCAGGGGCTCCCGCGGCGCAGCCGCGCCTTGATGAATAAGAGGCCAATTTAGCAATGGCACTCCAGACAAGACACACTCCAGGCAAGCCACGCTCCGGCGCGAGTCCTGGCTGCTCCCGACGCTCAGGGTCGCTGACCCAGCCTGCGTCTTGCTCGGCCCAGTTGAGCTCGATTGCTCTAGGTACGGCAGGGCTGTCGGCCATAGGCCGGCTGTGCCCGCGGTGGTTGCAGTGAGAGGACGTTCTTAGCCAACAAATGAGGGGAGTCAACGGGCCGGGGCCTGGCTCCGACGTCACGGTCCGCCAAGTGGGGTGGCCGAGCCGTTCGGCCACTGGATCACGCCAGCAACCTTGTGGCTATCGGGTGCGCACGCCGATCACTAGCGGTAGCGTGTGGGTGGATGCCACACGGGCCTCCTCACGGGGTGAATCAAGAGGGGGCCCTCATCCTTACGAACCTCCTACCCGGGCTACGAGAACTTCGTGTGCCGCTTGGTTGTGGTGCGGCTTGGCTCGCATCTTTTTACCTGCTAATGGCCTGGCGATTCCCCGACGCGCTCGACTCGCTAGTGGCACCATTTAGGGGCTTGGCCTGGCCGGAATGGCTGGGTCAGGGCGCAGCGCTCTCCATCACGGCATTCGCGGCCTTCCTCGTGGGGAGCGTGTTGGATGTTTCCCCGGACAAGGGGATCACGAAAGCTCTAGTTTCGCGACTCGATCGGCACTTCGGAGCCAATTACACTGACTATGAAGCGTCCAGCGATTGGGCTTTTGGAAGAACACGAAGGGCGTTGGGTGAAATGCGGGAGGTGATAGATCCCGAATTGATGGATGAGCTGGAAGCAGAGTTGGCGGCGAAACGAGCCACCGACCATGCCACGCTCAAGACAGAACTTTTGTCAGCTAACAAGGAGATCTACTCGACGTGTGACCGGTACGAGAGTGAGGCCGCGTTTCGGTTGAGTCTCCTGCTGCCCCTGCTGATCCTCGCGTTGTCTGCTGCTTCCAAATTTCCGTTGTGGATGGCGATCTTGATCGTTGCGTGCGCATGCGTCTTGGGGCTGCGTGGCCTGTCTTTGGCCATCTCAGCACGGAGCCTGGTACGACAGGCGTGTCTCAGCGGCCTACTTGCGCACCCGCTGACCGCTCTGGAGTCAAGGGTCTCCACCCTAAAGGCGACCCACCCCGCTCCAACCCTGGAAGGCGGCACGAAGTGATGCGGCGTGTTGGTTCCCTCGACGCGGTCGCGGGCCGTATCGTGAATCATCGCCCCGGTTCGCAGGAGGCCAGTTGTGACACAGTTAAAGTTCGAGCTGGATGAGCCGATGTTCCACGCCGTTGACTTCGGTCACTTTCGAGCCGCCCATGCTGCAGACGATGCGGACCTGTCCTTGGTGTACGAAAGAGTGAACGCGGTTTGGGAGGATTGGCGACCCTTTCTCCAAGATCACCCCCAGCCGAGCATTTCCGGGTCGTCGGCCCTGGCTCCGGAGATTCTCGCGACAGTGCTCAGAGACAGGCTCGGTGTGGGCAACGGCCCGATCCCCAACGTCAACTGGGTCTTGTCAAACTTGGGGATTGTCTTGGGAAAGATGCCACAAACTTCCGAGAATATCAGTGCATTTTCATGCTGGGTGTTCGATCAGCCGTTGGTCTTGGTAAAGACGGAGGGTGGGGGTCGAAAGCGTGTACGTTTCGACGCCGCTCACGAGCTGGGGCACCTGCTGATGCACCGAGAATTTGCCCCTTCCAAGCTCGCCGAGAAGCAAGCAAATCGCTTTGCTGGATCTCTGCTTATCCCTGCACAAGCACTGCCAGCAACCGGAATTAAGCCATTCGCGTGGCAAGTCGTAGAGTCGATCAGTGAGGCTTTTGGAGTCACGAGACTAGCCGCTCTCAAACGTGCTGAGGAACTTAGGCTTATCAGTGAGCCAGTATACAGAGCGGCTTTGATCCACGCTTCACGGCTGGGATGGAACAAGCGGGATCCGGAGGATGAGGGTTTGCCTGAGTCCACTCCGGATACACCCGGCTTTTCGTTCCGGCACCACGACTCTTTCTGAATCTCGGAGGCCAGTCATTGTGACCGATCTCGCGCTGCCCCCGACTCTCCTGCCGAAAACGGCAGATACAACGACATATCTGTCAATCCCCCTGGCGGTCGATCTGACACGGAGAAGCAACTGGTTTCAGGGAGATCGTCAGTGGATCTTTAGGATGATGCGCTTGCACCTAGTGCTCGAGCACTCTTGGGTCAGCCGTGATAGGTGCCTGTCGCGAGTAGACCCGACAGAACTTAGTCCGAGTGCCACTTCTCCAAAGCGCTATTTAGTCGTTTCGCCGGTCCCCGACATTCGTGAGACCGTACGAAACTCGGTTCTCCGGCCGGGCACAGCTTCCTCGCTGTCGGAGGCGTTGTCAGCGTACGAGACGACGGATGGAGTGCGGTCGCGCGTTCGTGAGGCTAGGGATGACGTGAAATCTGCCATCCTGCCAGACTATTGGCGGCAGCCGGATGAACTCACGGCGGAGAGGAGGCATCAAGTCTTCTCCGTAAAGACTTCCACGCCTCGACCTTCGGCCCTAACGCATGTTAGAACTGAGACTGACGTTTATCTTTCGTACGTTGATTTCCTTCGTGTGGAGTACCGCTTGGGGATGTCTCATCTTCGGGTGAGGCGAACCAAGGTGCCTAAAGTTGTCGTGCAGAAGAATGCTAAGGTTAATGAAATCGACATGCAAGGACAATCTTTGGGGAGGTTTTCCCACTGGAGCGCCGATGGAGTCGTTGGAGATGTAAGTCCGGAGACCCCTTTCGGCAACCCTTTCGGCGTATCAAGGAGTGGCGGCCTCCCCTCAAGTTCTAAATTCGGTCGCCACGGCTTCGAGAAGAGGCCAAGTCTGTATCAGATTTCGAACGTCTCCTTCTCACTGAGGCCGGAACTGTCGGAGGAGCAGGAATGGAGTGAGGATATGCTCAGCGAGTTGGGCCTCGATGTCGGGGATAGACACGCTTGGTTGAGCCACATTACGCGTGATCTCAATGATGTTTCGCGTAACCTACGCCGGAGCAGTCCTCGCAATAGGAGCATTGACTCGGAACTGTGGAAGCGATAAGCGCGCGCGGCATCCGCTTTGCCTTGGATCCGGCCCGCTGATCTTTGCGGTAGTTCACCTCGGCGGCGATCGCCTGTGAGCTTGCATCGGAGAAGCGGCCTCAATAGCTGGGCTCTTCGTACCTGAGACGGGCGGGTGGACACGCCGCGCTAGTGATTCGCTGAGGTGGGGTCGAGGCCCCCAGGAGGTGGAACGACCGAGAGCCGGATCTTCCGAGGACCTCGACGATGACCGAGCTCGCTTCGTGCTGTGCTGCAGTGTTCCCTGACCAACAACTGCGACAACTGCGACGCGCTGGTCGGCCTCGAGGGCCTGCACGGTGATCGAGGTCGAACCAGAATCTGGCAGGCTCACCGTCACGGCTGAGTCCGCGCCGCAACTGGCGGGCTGCCCGTCCTATGACGTGGTGGCGGTCTGAACCGCCCCGGGATGTCGGGAGACTTTGGGGTGTCCCGGGTTTTATGGAGCACGAGTTCGTGGCTGGAGTCTGCGCATTTACGAAGACGATTAGCAGAACTAGCCCATGAGCCGGATCCCAGCGACCAGGATGACCCGCGTGTCGACAACGCTCACACCTGAGGCCGATCCGACGTTCCAAATCGAGGCCACCAGTTCGTGGTTTCTAGTCTGCCGTGTCCTGGGTTCTGATGCTGGGCAACGTGTCGATGTCGCGGTTGCGGAGCCGGTAGCTGGCGCCTTTGAGGGTGAGGACGTCGGCGTGGTGGACGACGCGGTCGGTCATCGCGGCGGCGACGGCTTGGTCACCGAAGACACCTCCCCAGCCGCTGAACGGCAGGTTGGAGGTGAGGATCAGCGAGGCGTGTTCGTAGCGGGATGAGACGAGCTGGAAGAACAGGTTCGCGGCGTCTTGCTCGAAGGGCAGGCAGCCGACTTCGTCGACGATGATCAGTCCGTAGCGCCGCAGCCGCGTGAGCTCTTGCGGGAGCCGGCCGGCGCGGTGGGCCTCGGTCAGGCGGGTGACCCACTCGGTCGCGGTCGCGAACGGGACCCGGTGTCCGTGGTGCGCGGCGGCGATGCCCGGGCCGGTGGCCAGGTGGGTCTTGCCGGTGCCGGGCGGGCCGAGTAGCACGACGTTGCGGGCCTCGGTGAGGAAGCCGCCGGAGGCGAGTGCGGCGATCTGCTGACGGACCGCGGGTTGGGCGTCCCAGTCGAACTCTTCGATCGTCTTCCTTGCGGCGAACCCGGCGGCCCGGATGCGTAGCTGTGCGCCGGATGCGTTGCGGGCTGCGACTTCACGGTCCAGCACTGCGGCGAGGTATTCCTCGTGGGTCCATCCCGCGTCGCGGGCGTGGTCGGCCAGCCGCGCGGCGGCCTCGATGATCCGGGGCGCTTTCAACGCCGACGCCAAGTAGGTCAGCTGCTTGAGCGGCTCGCTGCCGTTGCTCTTCGCCTTGTTGGTCCTGGTGGTCATCAGGCCACCTCACCATCGGCGAGCCCGCCGTCGAGGAGCCCGAGCGCGCGGTCGTAGTTGGCCAGGTCGCGCGCCAAGCCCTCCTGGGGATCCGGCGCTGGTCGGGGTCGCTGGAACTGCTCGCGCAGCACCTTGGTCGCGGCGACGTGGACGGGATCGGTGATGGTCATGCCGCGTGCCCAGACTCGGTCGTGAGCGGCGACGAGGCGTCCTTCGTGGCGCACCTCGACCCTGGCCAGGTCCGCGGTCAGGTCGACGAACCGGCCGATCACCGCCGGGTCGACCGAGTAGTCCGACGAGTCGACGCGGACGTAGTAGTTACGACCCAAACGGACCCGGTTAACCCAACCCACGGTCGGCGCCACGGGCGGCAGGGGAAGCATCGCCGCCCTGTCGACATCGAGCAGCTCGACCGGACGAGCCTTGGTGGTGCGCACGATCCGGGCGTTCGCGATGGTGAGCCAGTCGGCGAACTGGGTGTTGAAGTCGGCCGGTGACTCGAAGGTCCGGCCCGGCATGAAGAAGGTCTCGAAGAACCCGTTGCGACGCTCCACCACGCCCTTGGACTCGGGGTCGTAGGGGTTCAACCGCTGCAGCGTGGTAGCCAGTGTGCCGGTGAACGCCCCCACGCCTTCGGCGTGCCTCTTGCCGCGGCCGATGCCGGACTCGTTGTCCCAGATCAGCCTGCGTGGGACTCGGCCGAGGCGCTGGAGCCGCACCCACATGCCGAGCAGCAGATCCTCGGTGTGCCGGGTCGGGATCATCCGGCCGACCATGAACCGTGAGTGGGCCGCGGTGATCACCATGACCGGCAGCAGGACCTTCGAGCCGTCCTCGAGCGGGATCTTCTTGGGCGGGAACCACAGGTCGCACTGCGCCGCGTCCCCGGGCAGCCACGCCAACCAGTCCGCGGGGTCGACCGGCCGATACTGCGGACGCAATCGTCGGACGTTGTCACGGAACCACGTGATCGACCCGCCACAGCAGACCCGCTCGGCGATCACCGTGGCCGGCATGTCCGGCGTCGCCGCGAGCAGTTGCCGCATCAGCGACTCGAACGGCGTGAACGACGTCGGCACCGCCGGCCGCTCGTACTTCGGCGGCCGATCCGAGGCCAACGCCCGCGCCACCGTCGACCGTCCGACCCCGAGATCCTTGGCTACCTGGCGCTGCGGAACACCGTCCGCGACCAGCCGCCCGATCAGAGCCCAATCCTCCACTGAGATCACCCAACCAATCTGTCTGGGTGGCCTCGTTTTCGACCGTCGCTATGGCCTTGTTTTCAAGCGTCGTCGACACCGCGGAGAATGCGGACGAGTCCGCGCCGGAAGAGGATGGGCAGCCCACACTCAGAACTCGCTCCACGAGGCGCCGAGACGACCTGGCTCGTGGTCGAGGCGCCAGCCTTCTGAGCACTGCTGCATCCGCAGGCGTCTGGCGACCTCGGCACAGCTGGGGCAGCGCCACTCGCGGACCGAGCGGCATGGCTCACGACGACGGTGTGCTCCCCGGTCTCTCGGTCCGTCACGCGATGGAGCAGGGGCCGAACGCAGACGCCTTCCTTGAGGGCGAGCTCGTGGACGACGCCGCGTCCAGGTGGGAGCTCATCGGGCCGCACCCTGCTGGTTGCGCTCGTCGGAGTAGCTTAGTGCCGAGCTGAGCACCTCACCCAGTGCTTCCCCTCGAGCCAGGCGAGTTTCGAGGGGCCGTCGTTCGCCCGGGGTGAGTCCACCGCTGACGCCGTACTCCTCGCGGAACACGAGCGCGGAGGCAAGACACATGGCGCGGACGGGGCACTCGTGGCACAGGCTGATCGCGTGACGGGCGGCAGTGGGGAGGCCTTCGGATGAGGGTCCTGACGACCGGAACTGCAGTACTTATTTGCAGTACGGGCACGAAAGAGCCCCTCCCCGGTGACCGGAAAGGGGTTCTGACATGTGGTGGAGCCAAGGGGACTCGAACCCCTAACCCCCTGCTTGCAAAGCAGGTGCGCTACCAATTGCGCCATGGCCCCGAGTGGGGGAGAGCGGCCTCAGGCCGAGGTGTCGGCCTCGTCGGTCGCCGTGGGGGCGGTGGCCGGTGCGACGGGCGCCTGCACGTCGTCGGTGGCCTGGGTCCACAGGTCCTGCTCGGCCTGCTGCTGCTTGGCCTTCTTGCGAAGGAAGACGACGCCGGCGACGGCTGCACCGACGAGGGCGAGACGCTTCAGCATGCGAGGGATCCTCTCCGTGGTGGCGGTGATGGTGGGCCTAGGAGGACTTGAACCTCCGACCTCTTCCTTATCAGGGAAGCGCTCTAACCGTCTGAGCTATAGGCCCATCGTCACCTTCGCGCGCCCGATCCACACCATCAGAGATGACGACCGGACGCGAGGGGAAACGTTACCCGATGCACCTCGCCTCATACAAAACGGCCCCCGCCCGTGAGGGTAGGGGCCGCTTGCGTATGCCGTGTGGCCGCGTCCGCGACGCCGGCCGAGAGTCGACGGGGGCCGGCTCAGACCGGCTCGGACCGGCTCAGTCGTCGGTGAGCGTCAGCTGCACGCCGCCGACGAGGGCCGAGCAGATGTTGTAGAGGAAGGCCATGACGGTCGCGATCGCCGTCATGAGGATGACGTCGATGACACCGATGACGATCGAGAGCGACACGACGCGGCCGAAGCCGACGTAGTCCTTGATCGAGAACGGGTCGGACGTCGTCGTCTGGAGCGACTGGAGCACGCCCTCGATGTCGGTGAAGACGTTCATCGTCGACAGGATCATCCACAGGACGGCCGTGAGGATGACGCCGGCGATGCCGAGCGCGACGGAGAGCAGGAAGCTCATCTTCATGACCGACCACGGGTCGACGCGCGCGACGGCGAGGCGGACGCGCCGCGGGCCCTTGGGCTTGCGGTGCGCGGTCGTGGTGCGCGCACCGGCGGCGGTCGACGACCCGGCGCCGGACTGGCCGGAGCCGACCCGCTGCGTCGGGGCCGTGCGGTTGGTGACCGCCCCGCGCGAGAGCGCGGTGGCCGGGTCCGCGCTCGAGGCACCCGACGTGCTGCCGGACGACCCGCTCGAACCGGTCGAGGCGTAGTAGGAGCCGTTCTGGCCCTGGTCGTCGGTGAAGCCGGAGCCGCTGCCCGTCCGGGTCGACGTGCCCGGGCTGCTCAGGGAGCCCTCAGGGCTGGTCGCGCTCATTCGTCACCTCCGTTGTCGGTGTCCGACGAGCTCGCCTCGTCACCCGACGTCTGGTCCGACGGTACGCCATCGGCGCCGGGAACCGTAGCGGGCGCTCCCGGAGCGGACGTCGCGTCGCCCTCAGCCCCCTCGCCGTCCTCGACCTCGCCCACGACGATGGCGGACTCGGCGTTGCGGGCCACGGCCACGATCGAGTCGCCCTTGTCGGGCGTCGCGAACTTGACACCCTGCGACGAGCGGCCGGTGTGGCGCACCTCGTCGACGCGCGAGCGCACGATCTTGCCCTTCTCCATGACGACCATGACCTCGTCGGTGTCGATGACCGTGAGGGCGCCGACGAGGTCGCCGCCCTTCTCGGAGAGCTTGGCGACCTTGATGCCGAGGCCGCCGCGACCCTGGAGGCGGTACTCCGAGACCGGGGTGCGCTTGGCGAGACCGTTCTCGAAGACGACGAACACGTCGGGGCTCTCGCCCTCCTCGACGACCGACATGGCGAGCAGGTCGTCGCCGTCGCGGAACTTCATGCCCGTGACGCCCGAGGTCGAGCGGCCCATCGGGCGCAGCGCCTCGTCGGTCGCGGTGAAGCGCACCGACTGGCCCTTGCGCGAGACGAGCAGCAGGTCGTCGCGGTTGGAGGCCAGGCCGGCGCCGACGAGCTCGTCGCCCTCGCGGAGGTTGACCGCGATGAGGCCGCCGGAACGGTTGGAGTCGTAGTCGGCCAGGCGCGTCTTCTTGACGAGGCCCGCGCGGGTGGCGAGGACGAGGTAGTCGGCCTTCGCGTAGTCACGGACCGCGAGCACCTGGGCGATCTGCTCGCCGGGCTGGAACGCGAGCAGGTTGGCCACGTGCTGGCCCTTGCTGTCGCGCGAGCCCTCGGGCAGCTCGTAGGCCTTGGCGCGGTAGACCCGGCCGAGGTTGGTGAAGAAGAGCAGCCAGTGGTGGGTCGTCGTCGTGAAGAAGTGCTCGACGACGTCCTCGCCACGCAGCGATGCACCACGGACGCCCTTGCCGCCGCGCTTCTGCGAGCGGTACTGGTCGACGCGCGTGCGCTTGGCGTAGCCGCCACGGGTGATCGTGACGACGACGTCCTCCTCGGGGATGAGGTCCTCCATCGACATGTCGCCGTCGAAGGGCACGATCGTCGTGCGCCGCTCGTCGCCGTAGCGCTCGACGATCCCGGCGAGCTCCTCGCTGATGATCTCGCGCTGGCGCACCGGCGAGGCGAGGATCGCGGTGTACTCGTCGATGAGTGCCTGCAGCTCGTCGTGGGCCTCGATGAGCTTCTCGCGCTCGAGGGCCGCGAGGCGGCGCAGCTGCATGTTGAGGATCGCGTTGGCCTGGATCTCGTCGATCTCGAGCAGCTCGATGAGGCCGTCGCGGGCGATCTCGACGGTGCGCGAGCCCCGGATGAGGGCGATGACCTCGTCGAGCCGGTCGAGCGCCTTGAGCAGGCCACGCAGGATGTGGATGTCGGCCTGGGCCTTGCGCAGGCGGAAGGTCGTGCGCCGGACGATGACCTCGACCTGGTGGTCGACCCAGTGCCGGATGAAGCCGTCGAGCGGCAGGGTGCGCGGCACCTCGTCGACGAGGGCGAGCATGTTGGCGCCGAAGGTCGTCTGCAGCTGCGTGTGCTTGTAGAGGTTGTTGAGCACGACCTTGGCGACGGCGTCACGCTTGAGCGTGATGACGAGACGCTGGCCCGTGCGCCCCGAGGTCTCGTCGTTGATGTCGGCAATGCCGGAGATCTTGCCGTCCTTGACGAGGTCGGCGATCTTCATCGCGAGCATGTCGGGGTTGACCTGGTACGGAAGCTCGGTGACGACGAGGCACTGCCGGTTGCGGATCTCCTCGACCTCGACGACGGCCCGCATGATGATCGAGCCGCGGCCCGTGCGGTAGGCGTCCTCGATGCCCTTGTGCCCCATGATCAGGGCGCCGGTCGGGAAGTCCGGGCCCTTGATGATCCCGAGCAGCGCCTCGAGGAGGTCCTCGCGCGAGATGTCCGGGTGGTCGAGGTAGTACTGCGCGCCGGCCGCGACCTCGCGCAGGTTGTGCGCGGGGATCTGCGTGGCCATGCCGACCGCGATGCCGGCCGAGCCGTTGACGAGCAGGTTCGGGAAGCGGCTCGGCAGCACGGCGGGCTGCATCGTCTTGCCGTCGTAGTTCGGGACGAAGTCGACGGTGTCCTGCTCGATGTCGCGCACCATCTCCATCGCGATCGAGGCCATCCGGCACTCGGTGTATCGCGGTGCAGCAGCGCCGTCGTTGCCGCGGGAGCCGAAGTTGCCCTGACCGTCGACGAGGGGATAGCGCAGCGACCAGTCCTGCACGAGGCGCACGAGGGCGTCGTAGATCGCCGAGTCGCCGTGCGGGTGGTAGTGACCCATGACGTCGCCGACGACGCGCGCGCACTTGTTGTAGCCCCGGTCGGGGCGGTAGCCGCCGTCGTACATCGCGTAGACGATGCGGCGGTGCACGGGCTTGAGGCCGTCGCGGACGTCGGGCAGCGCGCGCGACACGATGACCGACATGGCGTACTCGATGTAGCTGCGCTGCATCTCGGTGTTGAGGTCGATCGGCTCGACCCGGTCGTGCTGCGGGAGGTCGGTCGGCACGACGACCGCCCTGGCGTTCGGGTCGCCGTCGTCGTCGTTCGCGTCGGTGGCGTCCGGGTCGGGCCCGAGGATGTCCTCGATGCTCTGGTCGGGCGTCTCGTCGCCAGGTGTCTCGTTGCCGGGCGTCTCGTTGGCGTCGTCTCCGTCGTTGGGAGGCAGGTCGTCGCTCACGTCAGATCCCTTTGTCTCTCAGTCACATTCGTACAGTTCGTGGGGCACCGGTGATGGCGTATGCCGTGTCGTGCGTTTCACGTGGAACGTCCCGTCCCAGAGGGGCCGGGCGAACGGCATACGTCCTCGGTGGGCTAGATGTCGAGGAACTTCACGTCGCGGGCGTTCTTCTGGATGAACGAGCGCCGCGACTCGACGTCCTCACCCATGAGGACGGCGAAGACCTCGTCAGCCTTGGCGGCGTCGTCGAGCGTCACCTGCAGCAGCGTGCGGCTGTTCTGGTCCATCGTCGTCTCGCCCAGCTCGGAGTAGTTCATCTCGCCGAGGCCCTTGTAGCGCTGGATCGGGTTGTCCTTCGGCAGGCGCCAGCCCTTGCTCTCGCCGAGGGCGCGGAGTCCGTCGCGCTCCTTGTCGGAGTAGGCGAACTGGTGGTCGATGCCGTTGCTCCACCGCAGGCGGAAGAGCGGCGGCTGCGCGAGGTAGACGTAGCCGGCCTCGATGAGCGGGCGCATGAAGCGGAAGAGGAGCGTCAGCAGCAGCGTGCGGATGTGCATGCCGTCGACGTCGGCATCGGCCATCAGCACGATCTTGTGGTAGCGCGCCTTGTCGATGTCGAAGTCCTCGCCGATGCCGGTGCCGAAGGCGGAGATGAGCGCCTGGACCTCGTTGTTGGCGAGGATCTTGTCGATGCGCGCCTTCTCGACGTTGAGGATCTTGCCGCGGATCGGGAGGATCGCCTGGGTGTGCGGGTCACGGGCCTGGGTGGCCGAGCCGCCGGCGCTGTCACCCTCGACGATGAAGACCTCGGAAAGGCTCGGGTCCTTGCTCTGGCAGTCCTTGAGCTTGCCCGGCAGGCCGCCCGACTCGAGCAGGCCCTTGCGGCGGGTCGCCTCGCGGGCCTTGCGGGCCGCCATGCGCGCGGCCGCGGCCTGCACCGACTTGCGGACGATGTCCTTGCCCTCGTTGGGGTGCGCGCCGAGCCAGTGTCCGAACTCCTCGGTCATGGCGCGCTGGACGAAGCCCTTGACCTCGGAGTTGCCGAGCTTGGTCTTCGTCTGGCCCTCGAACTGCGGTTCGGCGAGCTTGACCGAGATGACGGCGGTGAGGCCCTCGCGGACGTCGTCGCCGGTGAGGTTCTCGTCCTTCTCCTTGAGGAGGTTCTGGCGGCGCGCGAAGTCGTTGACGAGCTTGGTCATCGCCGCGCGGAAGCCCTCCTCGTGGGTGCCGCCCTCGTGGGTGTTGATCGCGTTGGCGTAGGTGTGGACCGACTCGCTGTAGGCGTTGGTCCACTGCATCGCGAGCTCGAGGCTCAGCGAGCGGGCCTCGTCCTCGACCTCGATCGAGATGACCTCGGGGTGCACCGGTTCGCTGCGCTTGCTGCCGTTGATGTGGTTGACGTAGTCGACGAGGCCGTTGTCGTAGCGGTAGCTGACCCGCTTGGCCGTGAGCGTCTTCTTCTCGCCGGAGCCGGCGTCGGCCGCCGCGTCCTGGGGCTCGTCGTCCTCGGTCGACTCCTCGACGAGCTCGAGGTCCTCGTCGAGGTCGTCGAGGTCGACGTCGCGCTCGCCCGCGGGCTGCTCGATGCGCTCGTCGACGAGGTTGATCGTCAGGCCCTTGTTGAGGAAAGCCATCTGCTGCATCCGGGCCCGGATGGTCTCGAAGTCGTAGTAGACGGTCTCGAAGATGTCGGCGTTGGCCCAGAAGGTGATCGTCGTGCCGGTCTCGTCGGTGGCCTCCTGCTTCTCGAGGGGCCCGTCGGGCACGCCGTCGGTGAAGCTCATCCGGAAGACGTGGCCCTTCTGGCGGACCGCGGCCTTGAGGCGGGTCGACAGGGCGTTGACGACGGAGCTGCCGACGCCGTGCAGGCCACCGGAGACCTTGTAGCCGCCGCCACCGAACTTGCCGCCTGCGTGCAGCTGCGTCAGGACGAGCTCGACGGCGCTGATCTTCTCGACGGGGTGGATGTCGGTGGGGATGCCGCGGCCATTGTCCTTGACCCGGACGCCACCGTCGGCGAGGAGCGTGACGTCGATGGTGTCGGCGTAGCCGGCGAGCGACTCGTCCACGGCGTTGTCGACGATCTCGTAGACGAGGTGGTGCAGGCCGCGGGGACCGGTCGAGCCGATGTACATGCCGGGGCGCTTGCGCACGGCCTCGAGACCCTCGAGGACGGTGATCGCGCTCGCGTCGTAGTCGACGCCGTTGGGCCGGACGTCGGCCGGGACCGCCGGTGCCGCAGGGACCACGGGCGCGTCGGGGTCGGGAGTCGCGGTGTCGGGTGCTGCCACGGAGTCGGATCCGGTGGAACTGGGGGTGGTGCTGGTGGTGATCGGCTCGTCGGCGTCGGACACGGCTCTCCTCGATGGTCAGACCTCATGTGGGCGGCCCGACGTGGACGTCGAGCCGCAACCTCATCAGTCTAACGGTCCGGGGCCGTAAACCGTGCCCTCAGACGCGCGAAACGGGCACTTTCCGGCCCGAGAACCCGTGGATCCGAGGGGAGGATCACGCCCCGGGTCTCCAGCGCCCCTCAGGCACCCTCACCCGCCGCAGCGCCCTGCGCCACCTCGAGGCGTCCGTCCGCACCCATTCTCCTCCGTCCTGGGCGGCCCGAGAGCCGTCGTCCACAGGCCGTCCGGGCCCTGCCGCGACCCGAGCCGGGCACCAAAGAGGGCACCAAAGAGGGCACCGAACCCGGGTAAGCCGGGAGGCCGGGTCCCAGCGGAACCCGGCCTCCCGGCATACGACCTCGGTGGGGTGGATCCCCGCGTCAGAGGATGCCGCGGGCGTGGAAGGCCGCGCGCACGGTGGCGGCGTCGGTCGCACCGTAGAGCGCGGTCGTGGCGTCGACCGTCTTCTCCGCTGCCGCGGCCCACGTCGTCGACGGGGCGTAGGAGAACTGGGCCTCGAGGATGATGCGCGTCGCCTTGTCCCGGCCGAAGGCCTTGTTGACGTCCCAGAGCGCGTGGCTCCAGATCTCGCCGTCGTCATGCACCTCGCCGGTGCGGTTGGCGACGGTCTTGGTCGTGTCGAGGCGGCGGATGCAGTGCGGCGTCGTCGAGGTGTAGGAGGTCGAGTCCCAGTCCATGACGCAGACCCATGGCGTCGTGGCCGTGTCGGCCGAGTTGCCCTGCGACATCGTGGCCGCGAGGTAGTCGCCGAAGCCCTCACCGATGGCGCCCGCGTCCGAGCCGCTGCCGAAGCCCGGCACCTGGTCGTCCTGGACCGCGTGGCCGTACTCGTGCCACACGACCTCCTGGTCCTCGCCGTCGTCGACGCCGCCCGTGCCGATGGTGATGGTGTCCTGGCTCGGGGTGTACCAGGAGTTGTCCTGGGTCGTCGTGTTGACGCTGAGGTCCTGGGACTCGTGGTTGACGTCGGCGAAGCCGAGCGACTGGATGTAGGCCTGGACCCGGTCGACGGCGTAGTAGCTGTTGACCTGCTCGAACCGTGTGTCGCTGCGGGTGTAGGGGAAGGAGAGCGTCGACGAGAAGGCGGCGGCGTTCTTGCCCTTCTTGCTGTTCGTGACGTTGGCCCAGCTGCCCTTGAGGTAGCCCGAGCCGTCGAGGTTGGCGAGGGTCACCGTCTTGTAGGCCGACGCGGGGACGGCGCTGTCGGCGTTGTTCGCGTCCTTGAGCGACTCGTTCTGCAGGGCGACGACGGGGTTGGGGTCGAAGACCTTGCCCGAGCCGCTTGCGAGGACCCGCTCGTCGGTGACCTTCGTGACCCGGCCGCTGCGGGCGTCGACGAGCACCTGCTTGTCCTGGTCGGTCGTGACCTGCCAGGCCAGCGTGGCCGCGGCCCCGGCGGCTCCGGGGACGACGACGAGCCGGCTGCCGCGGGCGTTGCCGTGGCCCTTCGCGGCGGTGGCGGCGGAGGCGCGCGCGACACCCGGTGAGACCGAGGTGAGGCCGGTGACGGCACGACGACCGTCGTCGACCGAGGCGGCGGCGCCCGTGGCGTGGACGGCGTACCAGCCGCCGAGCACCGGCACGCCACGGTAGGTCTGGGCGTACCAGCTGTGCGAGCCGAGCAGGCTCTGGCGCACCTGGACGAGCGTGAGGTCCGCGGGCACGGAGGCCCCGGCCGTGGCGGGGGCCGGCGCGGCGACGGAGCCGGCGGCCGCCGTCGAGAGCAGGGCACCGACCGCGGCGACGACCGAGGCGGTGGCGATGAGCGGCGTACGACGCATGTCGAACCTTTCGAGGAGTGGAGGCCAACGACACAGGCAACCACGCGCGGGAGGTCCGCGTCCGGAAAGGATTCGTAAAGACTTCCCCTCGTTTCGGCAGGGCGGGCAGCGGCGTCGGGACGACCCGGGCAGACCGTCCCCGATCGTGACGTCAGGCGCCACCGCGCGAAGGCTCGAGTCGGGACACTGCGCGGACAACCTTTCCGTGCGGATGACGGTCTGGATGGATGCCGGCACGTGCCGGGACGAGCCGACAACAGGGGACGCGGGTCATGGACGATGCAGAGCGGAGGGCCGATTTCACGGCCTACGTCAGGGCGCGCGAGCAGTCGCTCGCCCGACTCGCCTACCTGCTGAGCGGGGACCGGGACGCCGTCGAGGACCTGCTGCAGAAGGCGCTCGCCAAGGTCTACCGCCACTGGGACCGCGTGCAGGTCGCCGAGCTGCCGGACGCCTACGTGCGCCGGGTCATGGTCAACGAGAACAACTCCCGCTGGCGCGGACTGCTGCGCCGCCACGAGTCACCGAGCAGCCACGTCCTCGAGGTGCTCGACCCGCCAGGGGCAGCCGGGCTCGACCCGGCGACGTCGATCGACCTCTGGCACCACGTGCAGAGCCTGCCGCGCCAGCAGCGCGCCGCCGTCGTGCTGCGCTACTACGAGGACCTCACCGAGGCCCAGACCGCCGAGGTGCTCGGCTGCTCCATCGGCACCGTCAAGAGCCACACGAGCCGCGCGATCTCCGCGCTGCGCTCCCGAATGAGCGAGGCCACGGCATGAACCCCATCGACCCCGGTCTCAAGCAGGTGCTCGACGAGCGCGGCGAGGGCGTACGCGTCGTGGCCGACCTCGCGGAGCGCGCGATCGCTCGCGACCGTTCCAACCGACGCCGCGAGCTAGGCGGGACCGCGCTCGTGGCGGGCCTCGTGCTGGCCGTCGCCGTGCCGGTGGGGTGGTCCGCCGTGCGACCGACCGGTGACCGGCCGCTGCCCGTCGGACCGTCGGCGTCGACGACGGCCCCCACGGGGCGACCGTCCGCGCCGACCGGGAGCGCCAGCAGCGCCCCCACTCCCACGTCGATCCCGACCCTCACCGCCGACGGCGCCCCCGCGCCGGTCACGGTCCGCTTCGCCACGGGAGGGCCGACCGGGACCACGACCGTCCCCTACGTCGCGGACGGCGTCATCTACGACGGGACGAGGCAGATCGCGCTGACCGGCAAGCTGACCGGCGGCTCGCTCGCGCGGCTGGCCGGTGGCGGGTGGCTCGTGGCCCAGGGGGAGACCGGTGTCTACTACGTCGTGGACTCGACCGGGGCCAACACGGTGCGGCTCGACGGCGAGTCCAGCACGGTCAACGCCGACGGCAGCGTCTTCGTCATCGAGTCGCGAGTCTCGCTCACGGCGTACGACGCCGCGGGGGCCCGCATCGGCCGGCTCACGGCCTCGACCTGCGACTGTGCTCCTCAGGGGGTGGCCGACGCCGAGTCGCCCGGGTACGACGCCGTCGGGATCGTCGGGCCCGTCGTCTATGCCAGCCGAGGCTTCACCGGCAGCTCGGTCGCGTGGGACGTCGCCACGGGAACACGCCGAGCGGTCGCCGGATCCCCCACACTCGTCGATGCCGCCCGTGGGACGGCCCTCGTCGGCGTGGCACCGAAGCCGGGTTCGAAGCAGGTCTGCAACGAGCTGACGGACCTCACCTCAGGTCGGACGATCTGGCGGCTCTGCGGGCCGCTCGTCTTTCGGGCGTTCTCGGCGGACGGCGCCTACCTGCTCGCGACCGGCTACATCGACGGGCTCGACGACTCGCAGCTGGGCCCCGACCGGACGTTCCTTTATGGCGGACTGGTTGTCGTGCGCACCAGCGACGGCGCTGTCGTGATGGAGGGCGGCAGCAGCAGCGCACGTGGTGGCGCCTCACCCGTCAGCTATCGCCTGGGGGGCGACGGCACCGTCACCGTGCAGGTCGGTGCGACGACCGGGGACCGCAGCCTGCAGCGCTGCACCCTCGACGGCGAGTGCATCGTCGTCGCACCGGGTCGGGCCCGGGACACGGACATCCCCGAGGGGGAGGACCCGTACTTCCTCGCCGACAACTGAGCGCGTGCTCAGTCGTCGGCGAGGGTGCGCTCGAAGAGGGAGTGGATCGCCTCGGGCAGGTGGGGCTCCTGGAGCGTCACGTCGCAGCCGGCCTCGTCGCACACGACGGAGTAGATGTACGCGTCGGGGTGGGTGCGCTCGGTCGAGGCGGCGATGCGCTGGAGAGTCGGTGCGGCCAGCAGGTGCTGCCAGTCCTTCGCGTCCCGCTCGGACAGGTCGCCCAGGGCCAGGCGGCGTTCGCGGACCTGGCCGGCGAAGCCACCAGAGCGACGGAGGAGCACCTGGGCGTCGGCGCCCGGGACCTGTCCGGAGGGCCCGCCCCCTGCCGGACCAGGCGTCGGGGTCGAACCGCCGCCGCCGCCCGCCTCACCGACCGGAGCACCGGCAGCCGCGGTGAGCACGCCGACCTGCTCCCACGCCGAGCGCACGGCCGTCTGCTCGGCGGACCCGTCACCGTGGGCACTGCCCGCGGCGGCCACGGTGAGGCCGGCGAACGTCGCGAAGTCGCAGTCGGCCTTGATGCCGTCACCCGACACGACGGCATACCAGATCGCGCCCGGGCCCTCCCAGGCATTGCCGCCGATCGCGTCGGCCGCGAGCACGAAGGCGCGGTTGGGGATGCCGGAGTTGATGTGGACCCCGCCGTTGTCGTCCTGGGTCTCGACGTAGTCGTCCATGTGCGCGGGCTGCGGGTCCTTGCCGAGCCGTGGGTCGTCGTAGGCCGTGCCGGGGTTGCGCATGTCGCGCAGGGCGCGACCCTGGACCGAAGGGTTGAGCAGGTCGGCGCCGACGAGCCAGTCGGCCTGCGCGGCGCTCTGGCCGAGTGTCTTCTGCTTGACGAGGACGCCGAACACGTCGGAGATCGACTCGTTGAGCGCGCCCGACTGGCCCTGGTAGAGCAGGCCGGCCGTGTGCTCGGTGACGCCGTGGGCGAGCTCGTGCCCGATGACGTCGAGGCTCTGGGTGAACCGCTCGAAGACGACCCCGTCGCCGTCGCCGAACACCATCTGCGAGCCGTCCCAGAAGGCGTTGTCGTAGTTGCGGCCGTAGTGGACCGTGGCGAGCAGCGGCATCCCCTTGCCGTCGAGCGAGTCGCGGTCGTAGGCCGTCGACCACAGCCCCCAGGTCGCGCCGAGTCCGTCGTAGGCCTCGTTGACCGCGACGTCGCCGCTCGCGGCCGCGCCCTCGGTGCGCACCGTCGTGCCTGGGGTCGTCTGGCTGCCCTGGGCGTCGGCGATCGTGCGGTGCGGTCCCGTGCCGTGGGCCGTCGGCGACGTGACGTCCTCACGACGCGGGGCCCGTCGCGTGGTCGGGCGGGCTGTCGGCGTGTGCCGCGAGGAGCGCAGCTCCTCGTCGTGCCGGAGCGCCTCGCGGGCGTGGGCGGCCAGGGCCGGCTCGTCGCTGGCCGCCAGGGCCTCGAGCATGTAGGGCGGGACGATCGTGCAGTGCGGCGTCCGGGTCTGCGGCGTTGGCTGCGTCGAGGTCATGACGACAGTCTGCGTCGGAACACCGACACCCGCCCTCCGAGCGGTCCTACAGTTCGCAGCGTGATCACGATCAACGTCGGGGGCCGCGAGTACGACTCGTGGGACGCGCTGCCCGAGGAGGTGCGGGCCCAGCTGCTCGCAGCCGGTGTCGACCCGGGACCGGACGGACGCCTCGACTCCGTCGACCTGTCGCGTGCCCATGGCTCGGTCACGCGACGCACCACCGTCACCGGACCCGGCGGTGCGCCCCTGCCTCCCGTCGTCGCCGAGGTGCTGTCCTCCATCGCCGACGCCTTGGGCTCGGCGCTGCACGGTGCCGTCGGTCCGGTCGCGCCGACCGCCGGAAGAGGGCCGGTGGCCGAGCCGGACGCATCGCCGGCGCCGACCACAACCGAGAGCCTGCCCGCCGTCGAGCGTGCGGCCGTCGAGACCGACGCCGAGGACACAGGGGACACCGAGGACACCGACGCCTCCGCGCCGGCGCGATCCCGGCGCGTGCCGCGGGTCCTCGCGTGGGTCGTCATCGCCGGCACCGTGCTGCTCGTCGCCACCGTCGTCGTCATCGGCCTGAGCGGGGTCTAAGGGGGGTCTGAGCGAGGTCTGAGCGGCGCCGCCGATCAGCCGTAGGTGTCGCGCGGTCCTCGCGAGTCGGGGGAGCGACGGGCGCCGCGGTTCCACGACGGCGCGCTCGGGCCGACGACCTTGAGCTCGCTGACCGCGCCGGCCCCGATCTCCTCGTCGATCCGGGCGAGCAGCGACGAGGCGAGCAGGCGCATCTGCGTGGCCCAGGCCGTCGAGTCGGCGCGCACCGTGAGGATTCCGTCGACGAAGGTGAGCGGCTCGACGTGGCCGGCGATGTCGGGCCCCACGATCTCGGGCCAGCGGCCCATGACCGAGCCGACCGCCACGTCGACCTTCCAGCCGCGATCGAGCAGCAGCCGGTCGAGTTGGTCACCGAGCAGGGCCGGGTCGCGACCGTCGCGGGCCGAGCCGGACAGCACCGGCGCGTCACCGATCGGGCGGCGTCGCTTCTTCGGCCGCATGCCGGGGCGCAGGCCCTTCTCGGCCGCTCCGGCCCGCGCCCGCGCCAGCGCCGAGGCCGCGGCGTCGGCGATCCGGGTGTCCTCGTCGGTCGGCGCGGGAGCGTCCTCGGCAGCACCGGCCGCCGTGTCGGGGGGCTCGGCCCCGGGGGCGTCGTCACTCATCGTCGCCCTCCCCACCCGACTCATCGCCGGCGGTGTCCTCCGCGAGGGCCTGAGGTGGCTCGCTCACGGACGCACCCACGGAGCCCGCGGCCTGGACCTGACCGAGCACGACGGCATACGTCGTGCCGTTCTCGCGGAGCACGTCGGGCACGTCGGCCCCGACCGCGGCGGTGATGAGCACCTGCTCGCAGTCGGCGACGAGCGCCGCGAGCCGCTCGCGCCTGCCGGAGTCGAGCTCGGCGAAGACGTCGTCGAGCACGAGCACAGGGTCGTCGCCGAGGTCGCGGCGCAGGAGCCGGTATGCCGCGAGCTTGAGTCCCAACGCGAAGCTCCACGACTCGCCGTGGCTGGCGTAGCCCTTGGCGGGCAGCTCGCCGAGCGAGAGGACGAGGTCGTCGCGGTGGGGTCCGACGAGGGAGATTCCCCGCTCGATCTCGCTGGAGCGCACCTGCTCGAGGGTGTCGAGCATCCCGGTGCGCAGCTCCTCGATCTCGGGGACCTCACCGGCCGCGAGCCGCTTGGCGAGGTCCTCGTGGAGGGAGCTCTTGTAGGTGGCGCGTGCGTTCGAGGCGGCCGCGCTCACCGCGTCGTAGCACTCGGAGAGGTCGGGCACGAGGTCGCGCAGCAGCCGCAGCCGTGCGTAGAGCAGCTGGGCCCCGACCGAGGCGAGGTGGTCGTTCCACACGTCGAGGGTGTGCAGGGCCGCCTCGCGGGCCTCGTCGACCGGCTGGTCGCCGTCGCGCGGCGGACGCGGCGGGCGACGGGCACCCTTGCGGAGCACCGGCGCCGCGGACTTGAGCAGGGCGTTGCGCTGCTTGAGGATCTTGTCGTAGTCGGACCGGACCCCCGACCACCGTGGCTGTCGCTGCACGAGCAGCTCGTCGAGGAAGCGCCGCCGCTCCGAAGGGTCGCCCTTGACGAGCGCGAGGTCCTCGGGCGCGAAGAGCACCGTGCGCACCGTGCCGAGCACGTCGCGCGGCCGCGAGACGGGGGAGCGCCCGAGGCGGGCGCGGTTGGCGCGACCCGGCGTGATCTCGAGCTCGACCATCGTCTCGCGGTCGTCGCGGACGATGGCCCCACGCACGATCGCCTGGGCCGCGCCGAACCGGACGAGCGGCTGGTCCGTCGCCACGCGGTGCGACCCGAGCGTGGCGAGGTAGCCGACCGCCTCCACGAGGTTCGTCTTGCCCTGGCCGTTGAGACCCACGAGCGTGGTGACGCCCGGCGTCAGCGCGAGCTCGGCGCTCGGGTAGCTGCGGAAGTCCTTGAGGGTCAGGTGACGGACGTGCAAGGAGGGTGCGGCGCTCTGCTCAGGCCTTCTTGGCGGTCTTCTTCGCCGCGCGCTTCTGGCCGCGCGCGGAGTCGGCCATGTCGGTGGCCGTCGTCGCCGATGCCCGACCCGAGGAGGCGGCCTTCTTCGCGGCGCCGACGTTGGCCTGCGAGGCCGTCGCGGACGCACGCTTGCTCGCCTGCTTCGTCGCGGAGCGACGCGAGGCGCCCTTCTTCGCCGCGGCCTTCTTGGCCGGGGCCGCCGGCACGTCGCCCTGGCGCAGCTTCTCGCCCTCGGCGATCGTCATGACCTGGTGCCCGCCGAACTGGCCGCGCAGCGCCGCGACGGCCTGCATCGTCGGCGAGCTCGACTGGCGCGAGGCGAAGCGCGCGAAGAGCGAGGCCGAGATGACGGGCATCGGCACGGAGAGGGCGATGGCCTCCTCGACGGTCCAGCGCCCCTCGCCGGAGTCGTTGGTGTAGTCGGACACGTCGTCGAGGTGGGGGTTCTCCTCGAGCGCGTCGACCATGAGGTCGAGCAGCCAGGACCGCACGACGGTGCCGCGGCTCCACGCCTTGAAGGCACCGGGGACGTCGGTGACGATGTCCTTCTTCTCGAGCAGCTCGTAGCCCTCGGCATAGGCAGCCATGAGGCCGTACTCGATGCCGTTGTGGACCATCTTCGTGTAGTGCCCGGCACCGACCTTGCCGGCGTGGACGAAACCCTCGTCGCGCGGGCCGTCCGGCCGCAGCGCGTCGAAGATCGGCATCGCCCGGGTGACCCACTTCTTGTCGCCGCCGCACATGAGCCCGTAGCCGTTCTCGAGGCCCCAGATGCCACCACTGACGCCGCAGTCGACGTAGCCGATCTTCTTCTCGCCGAGCAGCTTGGCGTTCTCGAAGTCGTCGGTGAAGCGCGAGTTGCCGCCGTCGATGACGAGGTCGCCCGGCTCGAGCAGCTCGGCGAGCTTGGCGACGGTCTCACGGGTCGGGTCGCCGGCCGGCACCATGACCCACACGACGCGCGGGGCCTCGAGTGCCTTGACGAGCGCCGGCAGCGTGCGCACGTCGGCGACGTCGGGGTTGCGGTCGAAGCCGACGACCTCGTGGCCCGCGCGACGCAAGCGCTCGCGCATGTTGCCGCCCATCTTGCCGAGACCGATGAGACCGAGCTGCATGTCGCGAGCCTTTCTGCGGGGGAGTCTGGCGGGGAAGCGTGCGGGGCGGAGCGGGTGGCGCGGTTCGAGGCTACGCCTGCCCGGCGGCATACGGCACCGGGCGCTCGGGTGCGCCGCGAGGGCGGTGCGGGAGGTGGGTGTCAGCTGGCGAAGCGGACCGGCATGAGGACGTAGCGGTAGCTGGTGTCGGGCTCGGAGTCGGCCTCGGCCTGGCCGGTCAGCACGGCCGGGCGGCTCGGCTGGGTGAACGAGAGACGGCTCCAGGCGGTGCCGACGGCGTGCAGGCCGTCGAGGAGGAACTGCGGGTTGAACGCGATCTGGATCTCGGGTCCGTTGAGCGTGGCCTCGACGGCCTCGGAGGCCTGGGCGTCGTCGCCGGTGCCGGCCTCGATGGCGACCTGGCCGTCGGTGAACTTCAGCAGCACCGGGGTGTTGCGCTCGGCGACGAGGGCGACACGCTTGACGGCCTCCTCGAGCGCCGCTGTTTCGACGACCGCCTCGGTGTCGACCGACGTGGGGAAGATCGAGGTGACCTTGGGGTACTCGCCGTCGAGCAGACGCGTCGTCGCACGGCGCTGGCCGGCCTCGAAGCCGATGAGGCCGTCGCCGCCCTGGCCGAGCGCGAGCTCGACGGAGCCGGACGCACCGAGGGCGCGTGCCGTGTCGGAGAGCTGGCGAGCCGGGATGAGCGCGACGTGGCTCGCGTCGGTGGCCGACGGGCTCCACGTCAGCTCGCGCATCGCGAGGCGGTAGCGGTCGGTCGCGAGGAGGGTCACCTTGTCGCCGTCGATCTCCATCCGCACGCCCGTGAGGATCGGCAGGGTGTCGCCCTTGTCGGCGGCGATCGAGACCTGGGCCACCGCCTGGGTGAAGACGTCGCCGGCGATGGTGCCGCTCGTCTCGGGCGAGAGCGGCAGCGTCGGGTAGTCGGCGACCGGCATCTCGCGGAGCGCGAAGCGGGACGAGCCGCAGGCGACGTTGACCTTGCTGCCGTCGGTGCTGACGTCGATCGGCTTGTTGGGCAGGTTGCGCGAGATGTCGGCGAGCAGGCGACCGAGCACGAGCACCTGGCCGGCCTCGGCGACGTCTGCCGGCACGGTGATGCGCGCGGACACCTCGTAGTCGAAGGCGGACAGCGTCAGCGTGCCGTCCTCGTTCGCGTCGACGAGCACGCCAGCGAGCACAGGAACCGGCGGGCGCGCCGGGAGCCCACGGGCCACCCAGGTCACGGCCTCGGCCAGGACGTCTCGCTCAACCCGAAACTTCACGGTGCACTCACTTCGACGGGGAAGGACATTGGGGCTCAGACACTAGTGCCTGCCGGTGACTGGCACCACAGACACTCCCCGAATCGCCGAGGCGGCGAAATCACACGATTGCCCGCCGGGTCCGTGGACCCTCTCGAGCCGGCCCTGGGCGTCCGGTCGGACCCTCGTTGTCGGGGCTCCCCTCTATGACTGGGATCTCGTCATAGTCATAGGTGCTGTGGATGCTGTGGACAACCGGCGTCGGTGCAGGTCAGCCTGCCGATGGGGGTGTGCACGGCGTGTGGGGTCGCGCCGGATGCGGCGGCCCCGCCCTGTGGACGGATCTCGGCCGTGCACATCGTCCTCACAGGAAGCCCGTGGGTTGTCCGCAGCTTTCCGGCCGTCGTCCACACGTTTCCACAGAGGCGTGTGGAAGAGCGGTCGGGATATGTCCGATTTGAAATGATTGATGACTAGTCACCTGTGCACGGTCCGGCCCACGGCTTCCACAGAGTTGTCCACAGGCGGTGGACAACTCTGTGGTCCTCGGTCTCGTCGCGTCTATGGGCCTCGGGTCACGGGGAGGTCACGCTGTGCACACAGGTGTGGACAAACCTGTGGACGGATGTGGACGTATGCCGTGTGCCTGGGCGGGTGCAGCCGTCCCGGAGGGGGCCGACTAGTCACCGGCCGGCGCGATGACGCACCGTCGCGAGGCCGCGAGAAGACACTCGAAGAGGGCCTCGCCGTCCGGAACCGGGCCCAGCTGGGCGAAGACCTCGCTCGTCACGGCGCCGAGCAGCAGGGTCCAGGCGGCCAGGCCCTGGGTCAGGGCGACGGCGTCCAGCCGCGTCAGAGCGAACATCGGTGCCTCGAGCAGTGCGCCGACACCGGCCTCGGCGCGCGCCGGCACGAGGCCGAGCCGCCGAGGGTCGGCGAGCCGGTCCGCTGCCCGGACGTCGTCGAGCAGGGCGACGAGCAGGACGAGGACGGCCGTGCCCGGCTCCTCGGTGCGCTCGGACGGGGCCTCGTAGTCCGGGACCGGAGAGCCGTAGATGAGCGCGAAGTCGTGCGGCCGGTCGGCCGCCCACGCGCGCAGGGCGCGGCCGATGGCGTCCCATCGTGCCTCGAGGTCGTCGTGGGGGACGGTGTCGTGGGCGCGGCGGACGGCAGCGGCGAGTGACCAGTACGAGTCGACGATGAGGCGGGTGAGGAGCTCGTCGCGACTCTCGACGTAGCGGTAGATCCCGGAGGAGACCATGCCGAGGTCGCGGGCGACGGCGCGCAGGCTGAGCGCGGCCGCCCCGTCAGTGGCCAGGTGCTCACGCGCCACGCGGAGGATGTCGGCCTCGACGGCGAGCCGGTTCCGGGCGCGCTTGCCCAGCGGGCCGGCAGGCGTGTCGGCGGGTGCATCGGCGGGTGCATGGGCGGATGCGTCCGCGGGTGTGACGTCGAACGGGTCCATGGACCGAGCCTGCCACATCTCGCGCGAAAATGTGAGCAGTGCTCTTGCTTTCGTCGCCGACTGCTGTCACCCTCGAAATGTGAGCGGTGCTCACGCCACATCCTCGAAGGAGCAGACCATGACCCACCACCTCGTCCTCGGCGCCGGCGGCGTCGGCCGCTCGACGACCGCCGCACTCGTCGCCCTCGGCCACACCGTGACCCTCGCGTCCCGTTCGGGGCGGGTCGTCGAACGCCCCTGGCAGGACACCCACCCGGACGCGGTCGAGGTCGTCGCCGTCGACGCGAGCGACGCGTCCGCGCTGACGGCCCTGGCGCGCGGTGCCGCGAGCGTCGTCAACGCCGTCAACCCGCCCAGCTACATGACCTGGGACACCGACTGGCCGCCCATCGCCGCCGCCACCCTCACCGCCGCCGAGGAGTCCGGAGCCGGCCTCGTCATCATCGGCAACCTCTACGGCTACGGCGAGGTCGAGGCGCCCATGCACGAGGACGACCCGCTGCGGCCGTCCGGTCACAAGGGCCGCATCCGTGCCGACATGTGGACCGAGGCGCTGGCCCGCCACGAGGCCGGCCGGCTGCGCGTCACCGAGCTGCGCTCGAGCGACTACTTCGGACCGGGCACGACGCCGCGGACCAGCTACCTGGGCGACGTGGTCATCGACGCGCTGCTCGCCGGCCGACCGCCCCTCGTGCCCGCCGGCCGGGCCGACGCGGCCCACTCGTGGACCTACGTCCCCGACGTCGGCCGGCTCGCAGCCCGGGTCGCCGCCGGCGACGACGGCTGGGGTCGGGCCTGGCACGTGCCGACCGCGCCGGCCCGCACGTTCGACGAGGCCGCCGGCGACGTCGCGCGCGTCGCCGGCGTCAAGCAGCGTCGGGTACGCGTGCTGCCCCGGCCGCTCGGCACCGCGGCCGGCATCGTCGTCCCCTTCATGCGCGAGCTGCGCGAGACCCGCCACCAGTTCGAGCGGCCCTTCGTCCTCGACTCCGAGCTCACCCAGCGCACGTTCGGGCTCGCACCGACCCCGTGGGACGAGGCGCTGGCGGCGACCGTGGCCGCCCGGCGCGCGGCCAAGGCTGCGAGGCCGGCCCACGCGGGAGCCGCGGCCTGACGCCGACGCGGCCCGACGGCATACGCCATCGGGCCGCGTCAGCGGGCGTGCTCGGGTGTCAGTGCGACTGCTGGCGGATCCGGTTGGTCAGCTCGGTGACCTGGTTGTAGATCGCGCGGCGCTCACCCATGAGCTCGCGGATCTTGCGGTCGGCGTGCATCACCGTCGTGTGGTCGCGGCCGCCGAAGTGCTGGCCGATCTTCGGCAGGCTGAGGTCGGTCATCTCGCGGCAGAGGTACATCGCGATCTGGCGGGCCGTCACGAGCTGGCGCGAGCGGCTCGAGCCGCAGAGGTCCTCGAGCGTCACCGCGTAGTAGGCCGCGGTCACCGCCATGATCGTCGCCGCGGTCACCTGGTTCGGCGTCTCGTTGGGCAGCACGTCCTTGAGCACGATGACCGCGAGAGGCAGGTCGACCGCCTGGCGGTTGAGGTTGCTGAACGCCGTGACGCGGATGAGCGCGCCCTCGAGCTCGCGGATGTTCGTGCTGAAGTTCGTCGCGATGTACTCGAGGACGTCGTCCGGCACCTTCATCCGGTCCTGGATCGCCTTCTTGCGCAGGATCGCGATGCGGGTCTCGAGGTCGGGCGGCTGGACGTCGGTGAGCAGGCCCGACTCGAAGCGGGTGCGCATCCGGTCCTCGAAGCCGGACAGCTCGCGCGGCGGCAGGTCACTCGTGATGACGATCTGCTTGTTCGCGTTGTGCAGCGTGTTGAAGGTGTGGAAGAACTCCTCCTGCGTCTGCAGCTTGCCCTGGAGGAACTGGATGTCGTCGATGAGGAGCACGTCGACGCTGCGGTAGCGGTTCTGGAACGCGCTCGCCTTGTCGTCGCGGATGCTGTTGATGAAGTCGTTGGTGAACTCCTCGGAGTTCACGTAGCGCACGCGCACGTTGGGGAACATCGTGCGGGCGTAGTGCCCGATCGCGTGGAGCAGGTGGGTCTTGCCCAGCCCGGACTCGCCGTAGACGAAGAGCGGGTTGTACGCCTTGGCCGGGGCCTCGGCCACCGCGACCGCGGCTGCGTGGGCGAAACGGTTGCTCGCGCCGATGACGAAGGTGTCGAAGGTGTACTTCGGGTTGAGCCTGGTGTCGCCCGGCGAGCTGGGCTCGGGCCGCTGCTGGAGGCGCAGCGGCCCGCTCTCGCCACCGCTGAGCGGGTCGGGGCCGAGCTCCATCCGCGTCTGCGACTCGTAGGTCGGCTGCCGTGGCTCGTCGAGGTCGGCGCCGTTGAGCGCTGGTGCGCTCTCGGCGAGGTCGCGCAGCGGGTTGTGGGCGGCCTGGCCGTAGCCGCCGTTCTGGTGGCCGCCGATGGCCCCGGAGCCGTTGCCGGACGGGGAGCCGGAGCCGGCGCCCCCGATCTGTCCGGCGCCCGGACCGCTGCGCGAGCCGTCGTGGACCTGACCACTCGGCTCGTCGCTGATCATGCCGAGGTCCGTCTCGAGGCTCTCGTCGACCGAGACCGCGAGCTGGACCGGGTGGCCGAGCTGGCTCGCGAGGGCCTCGTGGATCTGCTCACGCACCCGCTGCTCGAGAAAGTCCTTGGTGAACGTGTTGGGTGCACGCACGAGCGCCGTCTGGTCGAGCACGCCGACGAGGCGGCACAGCCGGACGAAGGCGCGCTCCTGGTTCGACAGGCCCACCGAGTCGAGAGTGCCGAGCGTCTGCTGCCAGATCTGCGCGTAATCGACGCCTGTCTCGGCCACCTGATCCCACCTGCCCCTGAGTCAATTCCGTTGCACCTGTTGCGATCCCGGCTCGGTTCGTCTCGAGCAAGGGCTCGAGTGCGCCGGGGTCGGACCTGCGGGGTCCGTCCGTGTCCTGGTGAACGATGCCCTGTTGTCCACACGTTTGTCCACAGCCTGTGCATGGGGTGGCGAGGATCGTGAGAGTCGAAAACCTACAGCCGCAGGCTCGCCGGTGACAATCGAGTCGTCCACAGATCTCCGGCCGGACGGCGTGTCGGCTTGCAATCGCCGTGGGACCTTCGAGGATCGTGAGTTTTGGTCTGCTCGCCCGGGGCGGCTCCGTCGGTTTGACCCTCTCTCGACGGCTCCCGTATCGTTGACCGAGCGTGTCTGCGACCTCTTTCGCATGCCCATGGCCCCGAGCCCGGCCCAGCCGGACCCCCTCGGCCCTCCACGGGCTTGCCGATTGCGGTCGCATCGGCCACCGACAGCCCCACAACGGGAGCCGGACCGACGTCGTCGTGACGTCGGACGGGCCCCTGCAACCTACGGAGAACCTCGTGAGCAAGCGCACCTTCCAGCCGAACAACCGTCGCCGCGCCAAGACGCACGGCTTCCGCCTGCGCATGCGCACCCGCGCCGGCCGCGCCATCCTCGCCCGCCGCCGCAGCAAGGGCCGCGCCGAGCTCTCGGCCTGAGCAGCCGGAGGCCGCGGCGTGCTGCCGGCACGTCACCGACTGCGTGAGCGGACGGACTTCACGACGGCAGTACGCGGGCCCGGCGCCAGCAGAGCAGGCGGGCGACTCATCGTCGTGCATGCCAACCGGACCGATGCGCGTGCGGAACTTCCGCCGCGCGTCGGTTTTGTTGTGTCCAAGGCCGTCGGCAACGCCGTCGTGCGCAACCGGACCAAGCGCCGGCTGCGCGCCAGCGTCGCGACCCGGCTGACCGGCATGCCGACCGGCCTCGACCTCGTCGTGCGCGCCAACCCGGCCGCGGCGGAGGCGACGTGGGACGAGCTCGACCTCGCCGTCGGGCGCCAGCTCGAGAAGGCGTGTCGGCCATGAGCCCCACGGTCAACCAGGTGCTCGCGGCGCCCCTGCTGCTGGCGGTCCGCTTCTACCAGCGGTTCGTCTCCCCACTCTCCGGACCCAGCTGCCGCTTCTACCCCAGCTGCTCGGCGTATGCCGTCACCGCGCTGACCCGGTTCGGACCGTTACGTGGTGGTTGGCTCGCGATCCGCCGGCTCGGCCGCTGCAACCCGTGGAACCCGGGCGGGGTCGACCCCGTTCCCCAGACGTGGGCGACGCGAAACGACGTGCGGCCGGAGGACTTCCGTCCGGCCGGAACCGCCGAGGACGAGCACGACCACCAGCACGACGAGCACGCCCCGCACGCAGTCCCGCACGCGGTCTCCCACCGCGAACCCACGACCTGACCAACCGGCATATGGTTGCCGATCAGTGGTGAGTGGCCCAGACACCTCGAGCCCGAGCTGAACCGGCCGGCCCACCAGACCACAGAGGAAACACGTGATCGACTTCTTCAACACCCTGCTCTATCCGATCAAGCTCGGTGAAGCCTGGGTCATGTACGGCTGGCACTGGCTCTTCGACAAGATCGGCCTCAACGGTGACCTGGCCGGCTGGGCCTGGGCCATGTCGATCGTCGGCCTCACGGTCGTCGTCCGACTCCTGCTCATCCCGCTCTTCGTGCGCCAGATCCACTCCTCCCGCCGGATGCAGCTCATCCAGCCGGAGATGCAGAAGATCCAGAAGAAGTACAAGGGCAAGCGAGACCCTGAGTCCCAGAAGGCCCAGCAGGCGGAGATCATGGATCTCTACCGGCGCACCGGGACCAACCCGTTCAGCAGCTGCCTGCCGATCCTCATCCAGAGCCCCTTCTTCTTCGCGCTCTTCCAGCTGCTCAACAACCTCAAGGCCCAGGCCGAGGGGGTGCCCGGCCACGACGCGATCGGCCCGATCACCCGCGAGGTGGCGGCGCAGATCGAGAGCTCGACGATCTTCGGCGCCAAGCTGTCGGACTCTTTCCTGACGCCGGGAGCCTCCCTCAACGTCAAGATCCTCACGGCCGTCCTCATCATCCTCATGTCGGCCACGACGTTCACGACGCAGTACCAGCTGATGCGCAAGAACATGCCCGCAGCCGCTCTGGACAACCCGTTTGCGAAGCAGCAGAAGGTCCTGCTGTACCTGATGCCGATCTTCTTCGCGATCTCGGGCGTCAACTTCCCGATCGGCGTCCTGATCTACTGGCTGACCACCAACCTGTGGACCATGGGCCAGCAGTTCTACGTCATCCGCAACATGCCGGCGCCCGGGTCCGAGGCCGAGCGCGCCCGCCGTGAGCGGATGAAGCGCAAGGGCAAGGACATGCAGGAGCTGACCGTGCCGGGCCTCGAGTCGACCGAGACCGTCCCCGACGACGCGGTCAAGTCGGGTCAGCGCCAGCAGCCGAAGGGCAAGAAGCGTGCCCGCACGCAGCCGACCAAGAACCGCCGCTGAGGTTCATCCACACACTTGTCCACACTGCCTTGGGGCCTCTGACCTGCGAAGACGTGAGTTGTCCACAGATCTGCCCCCCGGTGAACGAAGGAGTTTCCAATGAGCGACACCCAGGCCACGGACGTCGAGACGCCCACTGACGCCACTGCCGAGCCCATCACCGGAAAGACCACCGGCGAGACCACCGAGCAGGTCACCGAGGTGCCCGAGTCCACCCCGTCGGTCGAGGTTTCCCGGAGCGACGAGGCGGTGGAGACCGCCTCGTCGGCCGAGAGCTCGGACGCGACTGTGGACTCCGACGAGCCCGAGGTCGAGGACCAGGGCAACAAGGCCGACAAGGGCGAGAAGAAGTCGCGGGTCCGGATGCTCGAGCGCGAGGGTGAGGTGGCGGCCGACTTCCTCGAGACCCTCCTCGACATCGCCGACCTCGATGGGGACATCGACGTCGACGTCGACGGCGACCGAGCCGCGATCGCCATCGTCGACTCCGACGAGGGCCGCGTCCCGCGTCGCCTCGTCGGGACCGACGGCAAGGTGCTCGAGGCCCTGCAGGAGCTGACCCGACTGGCCGTGCAGGTCGAGACCGGCGAGCGGAGCCGCCTCATGCTCGACATCGCCGGCCACCGCGCGCAGCGTCGTTCGGCTCTCGTCGAGCTGGCCAAGGTCGCCATTGCCGAAGTGCAGGAGTCGGGGACGAAGCGCGCGCTCGAGCCGATGACCGCTTTCGAGCGCAAGGTCGTTCACGACGAGGTCGCAGCCGCCGGTCTCGTGTCCGAGTCCGAGGGTGTCGACCCGCACCGTCACATCGTCATCCTTCCTGCCTGACCACCCCCCGTTTCACGTGAAACGGGAATCGACCGCTGCATCCGAGACGGCATCCACGAGGAGTGAGAGCGCGTGACCCACGATGCTCTCGACCCGGCGGAGCTGCCCGCGACGCCGGCCGCGGCATCCGCGGTCTTCGGGGACCGGCTCGCGCTGGCCGAGCACTTCGTGGCGGTTTTGGCGGACACCGGGATCAGCCACGGCCTGATCGGCCCTCGTGAGACACCGCGGCTCTGGGACCGTCACGTGCTCAACTGCGGCGTCGTCCACGAGGCGATCCCCCGGAGCGGGGAGACGCAGCAGGTCATCGACGTGGGGTCGGGTGCCGGTCTCCCCGGTCTGGCTCTGGCCATCGCGCGTCCCGACCTGGACCTGCACCTCGTCGAGCCGCTCGCCCGGCGCACCGGGTGGCTGTCGGGCACCGTCGCCCAGCTCGGTCTGACGAACGTCACGGTGCACACGGCGCGGGCCGAGACCATGTGGGACCGGCTGCACGCCCCGTGGGTCACGGCCCGGGCGGTGTCACGCATCGTGCAGCTCGCCGAATGGACGCTCCCGCTGCTCGAGTCGGGCGGCAGCCTGCTCGCCCTGAAGGGGAGCAGCGCCGTCGACGAGCTGGCCGAAGGACGTACGGCACTCACGCGTCTCGGCGTGATCGACGCCGAGGTGCACGAGTACGGTGGGGACCTCCTGGGTGACCCCACCATCGTGCTCCGGGCGACGATCGGCGAGGTCGTGGACCGTCGACGGTTCCGCTCGCGCCAGCCGTCCAGTGCCGGTTCGGCCCGCCGTCGGGCTGATCGGCCGCGCGGTTCGCGACGCTCCGACCCGGAAGCGGGCGGGCGTCCGCGCCATCAGCCATGATCGTGTCCAGACCATTTCGATGGACGACCCTCGCGGATCCAGCCGCGGGCCGTCCCTCAAACCCGGAGGTGCACTCCCTGTGACGATGTCGACCAACCTGGGCTGGCCGAGTGAACCCGAACCGGGACCGGAGCACCGACGTCTCGGGTGGCTCGCGCGCATGTTGGGCGTTTCACGTGAAACGAGTGACGGGCAGCAGGCAGAGTCGGGACGCGAGACGTCGGGCGACGAGACGCAGGCAGCGAACGCTGCCGAGGCGGCGCACTCCGGCACCGGCGAGGTCGCGGATACCCTGTCTCCGGCGGACGCCACGTCCCGAACCGATGACGGGGCGGGGACGCACGACGAGGGTGCGGTCGACGAGAGCACCGTCGACACGGAGCCCGGCGCCACGGAGCCCGGCGACGACATCGCTTCGGATGACGGGGCCGGCGAGCGTGGCCCCGGGACGGTGGAAGCGCACGTCGAGCCCATGTCCTCCGACACCGAGGCGCCGGGCGCGCAGCCCGATCCCCTCGAGCTCGGGCACGACCTTTCGGCCTCCGACGAGCCGCTGCCGTCGACCGAGCAGCCGCTCGCCGACGAGGCCGCGGCCTTCGGTGAGGGTCAGGTGATCGAGCCCGCTGCAGGAGCGGCACCCGACGACCGGCCGGTCGAGGACTCGGGTCTCACACCCTCGGAGGCCGAGGTTCCGGGGGTCGAAGCGGCGCACGACGAGCTGCCGGCCCCTGTGGACAACGCGGTGGATGACGCTCCGGGAAATGCCTCTGTTGAACGGGAAATCACGTCGACCGAGGCTGGGGACAACGCTGTGGACGAAGCCCGACGCGCCTCCGAGCTCAGGGCCGACCATGCCGATCGTGAGGCCCTCGCAGCGGCCATCCCGACCGCCGGCCAGGACACGCCGCTGGCGATGGAGCTCGCCGAGAACGCCCGTCGCCGCATCCAGCTGACCGGTCGTCCGTTCCCGAAGCCGGTGGGTCCACGGGTCCTCACCGTGGCCAACCAGAAGGGCGGCGTCGGCAAGACGACGACGACGGTCAACGTCGCGGCCGCCCTCGCGCAGTCGGGACTCAAGGCCCTCGTCATCGACCTCGACCCGCAGGGCAATGCCAGCACGGCCCTGGGGATCGACCACCACGCCGAGGTGCCGTCGATCTACGACGTGCTCGTCGAGGGGACCCCGCTGCTCGATGTCGTGCAGCGCTGCACCACGGTGGAGAACCTCTACTGCGCACCGGCGACGATCGACCTCGCCGGTGCCGAGATCGAGCTGGTCTCGCTCGTGGCGCGTGAGTCGCGCCTCCAGAAGGCGATCACTGCCGCAGCTGAGGCCGGACACGAGTTCGACTACATCCTCATCGACTGCCCGCCCAGTCTGGGCCTGCTCACCGTCAATGCCATGGTCGCCGCCAGCGAGGTCTTCATCCCCATTCAGTGCGAGTACTACGCCCTCGAGGGTCTCTCGCAGCTGCTCAAGAACATCGACCTCGTCAAGCGTCACCTCAACCCGGCGCTGCACGTCTCCACGATCCTGCTGACGATGTACGACGGCCGGACGCGCCTGTCGGCCCAGGTCGCCGACGAGGTCCGCGAGCACTTCCCCACGGAAGTGCTCCGGACGTCGGTGCCCCGCTCGGTCCGGGTGTCGGAGGCGCCGAGCTTCGGCGAGACCGTGATGACCTACGACCCGGCAAGCAGTGGGGCTCTCGCGTACCTCGAGGCGGCGGGTGAGATCGCCGACCGCGGAGCCGCCGGTCGCACCTGACCTCGACACGATCCTCGTCCCGAAACGGGGCCGTCATCGTCTGGTGACGGCCCCGTTTCACGTGAAACGCGCACTCGCATCCGTTTGAGCTGAGGAGCGCTGCGCCCGGCGGCCGCTCGATGCACCTCGAGACGTCGCAGAGTCCAGGTGAAACAAGAGGAAGTCGCTGAGCGGCTCGACAGGGTGGGGTAGGCGTGTCACTGCCAGTCCCGTCGACGCTCGTTTCACGTGAAACGAGACGGACGCGGCTCGGCGTCAGAGGACTCGGGCGTCCAGGCGCACTCTCCAGCAGGGGGACGACGGGCCTGTCACGGCCACCCACCGTTCCACGTGAAACATCGTGAGACTCGGAGCGACCGGCGTCGTTTCACGTGGAACGTCGCCGCTGGCGTGTCGACGTGATAGCGCGACATGAGGTCAGGTGCGCGGGCGGAGTGGTCACGTGCACCTAGACTGACCGACGGACGCGATGGCCGCGTCGGAGATGGCGAGGGGTTGGCGAATGGCGGAGAAGCGTCGAGCACTGGGTCGAGGCCTCGGGGCACTCATCCCGAGCGCGCCGAGCGGAGGCGCCGGTCGACCCGTGGACGTCTTCTTCACCGAGCAGAAGCAGGCAGGGCTCACCACGGCCGAGGCGCCGGGTGCACCGGCCGGTCCCGACGGGGCTGCCGATCTGACCACGCCGCCGAGCACGGCCGCCCCGAGCACGTCGACATCCAGCAGTGACGCTCCGGTCCAGGAAGCGGAGACGACGAGCAGTGGACTCGCCGTCGTCCCCGGCGCCGAGTTCGCCGAGCTCGACATCGACTCGATCCGCCCGAACCCCAAGCAGCCGCGCACGGTCTTCGACGAGGACCACATGGGCGAGCTGGTGCACTCCATCCGTGAGATCGGCGTGCTCCAGCCCATCGTCGTGCGGCGCATCCCCGCCGACCAGCTCGACGAGGCCGAGGGCAAGACCTTCGAGCTCATCATGGGTGAGCGCCGCTGGCGTGCCTCGCAGGCTGCGGACCTGGGCGTCATCCCGGCCATCATCAAGGACACGAGCGATGACGACCTCCTGCGCGACGCACTGCTCGAGAACCTGCACCGCAGCCAGCTGAACCCGCTCGAGGAGGCCGCGGCCTACCAGCAGCTGCTCGACGACTTCGGGTGCTCCCACGAGGAGCTCGCCACGCGCATCGGTCGCTCCCGACCGCAGATCTCCAACACCCTGCGGCTGCTCAAGCTCCCGCCACTCGTGCAGCGACGCCTGGCGGCCGGTGTCCTGAGTGCTGGCCACGCTCGCGCCCTGCTCGGCATGGCCGACGGTGCGGCTATGGAGCGGATGGCCCAGCGCATCGTGGCCGAGGGCCTGTCCGTGCGCAACGTCGAGGAGCTCGTCGCGCTCGGCGAGGGCAATGACGCCCCCAAGCCCCGTCGGCCGCGTGCAGGGAGCCGCCACCCGCAGCTCGACGACTTCACCTCGGGACTCTCGGACCACCTCGAGACCCGGGTCGCGATCGCGCTGGGTCAGCGCAAGGGCAAGATCACGGTCGAGTTCGCCTCGATGGAGGACCTGCGCCGCATCCTCGGGCTCATGGGCATGTCGTCCCCGGCGCGCGACTGACGCACACCGTCCGTCAGAGCCAGGCCGGCGGACGGGGGATGCGCACGACGGTGAGACCGCCGACGCGCAGCACGTCGGCGTGGGGATCCTGCTGCACGGCTTGGGCGATGGACGCGCACTCGGCCGGCTGGCACCACCGCGGGTAGAGACCCTGCTGGTCGTAGAGCATGGACCGCACGGTGACGGCGGTCATCGAGCCCCGGGCCGTCGCCTTCCAGCGCGGCTCCATCCACATGACGACGGTGTCGCCGGGGTGCTGGCCCACGAGGGCTGCCGTGTCGCTGACGATGACGTCGTACTGGTCACGCGTCACCCGGTGCGCCCCGAGGTCGGTGCGCCAAGAGACGACGCCGACGACGGCGATGAGCGCCAGCGCCACCAGGCCGGCGATCCGTGACGGCCGAATTCCTTTGAGCAGCAAGGCTGCCGGCAAACACACGGCGGGCCAGGCCCAGAGCGATGCCCTCGTGCCGGTGACCACGCCGGAGTAGACGGTGAGCCCCGCCTCGAGTCCCACGACGATGACGACGGCGCCGAGCACGATGACGGCCGCGCGTCGCGTCGTGGAGTCGACGAGCGCCCAGACGACGCAGACGGCCGCGACGACGGCCGCCCATCCGAGAAGAGCCACGAGGGAGGCGAACTGGGTGCCGTAGCGCCCGACGTTGGTCGTGAGGTCGTCGAGGCTCCTGAGCGGGTTCGGCCGACGCCAGGCCGAGATGGTCAGGCCGAACGTGCCGAACGCGAGCCAGTTGAGGGCGTACACCGTCAGGACACCGATGCCGTACGACGCGACGAAGGCGACGGCCCCGACGAGCAGGCGGCGCGTGGACTCACCGAGCTCCGTGACGACGAACGTGAGGAACACGAGGGCGGCCACCGGCGGGTAGGACAGGATCGACAGGACGACGAAGACCACCATCCAGACCGCGAGCATCCAGCGGCGTCTCCGGGCCCAGGGGAGCGTCCACACGGCCGTGGCGGCGACGATCATCGAGGCCGAGAGCGTGCCGGGCCAGTAGATGAGGCGGATCCAGATCGCCGACACGAACACGGCGAAGGTCAGGACGAACGTCGAGAGCCGGGTGGGCGGCGCCAGCGCGCGGACGAACCCCCACACGAAGGCGGAGTAGGCCACGACGAAGACCGTGGAGGCCACGACGATCGAGGTGCGCTGTCCGATCACGTACCAGTAGACGGTGTTCACCCAGCGGCCCTCGTAGAGGTTGCGGATGAGCTGTGCCGTTGATCCCGGCTCGTGGCGACCAAGAGTGAACGACCAGTCGTCGTGCCGGATGAACGGGTGTGCCACCTGCAGCACCGCTCCGGTGACGACCAGGGCGAGGCACAGGGCGCCGAGGACCACGAGCCAGTCGGGCAGTGTGCGCCGAGGGCGCCACGACGAGCGCTCCCTCGTCGCCGGCTCCGCCGTCACGCTGGCGGTGTGGGTCATGCGGCCCCCTGGGTCCGGTGGGGTCGAACATACGGGCACAGCCCCTGACTCTGCTCTCCCGCACCACGGTAGCCCCAGCACCTGCACGGTCACTGGTACGTCGATGCCAGGACCCGGTGCGTCGCGGATCGGGTACGTCCTGCAGGATCGAGCCACCGGGGCAACGAGGGGCACAGGGAGGTCGAGGATGCCCGAGGGTCACACCATCCACGCGCTCGCCGACCGCCTCGACCGGGCCTTCCGGGGCCACGAGGTCGAGGCGTCGAGTCCGCAGGGCCGGTTCGCGGCCGACGCCGAGCGCCTGGACGGACGGGTGTTCGAGCGGGCCCAGGCCTGGGGCAAGCACCTCTTCGTCGAGATCGGGGATGCGACGCTGCACGTCCACCTCGGACTGATCGGCATGTTTCCCGTGAAACATCTCGACGCTGCCGTCCCACCGGCCCCGGTGGGAGCCGTCCGGCTGCGGCTCGTGGGTCCCGGGCACTGGGCCGACCTCCGCGGGCCGATGATCTGCACCCTCGTCGACCGGGCGAGACAACGCGAGATCGTCGGGACGCTCGGACCCGACCCCTTGCGGCGTGGCCAACGTGCAGATACCGGGTGGGACCGGGTGCGACGGAGCCGTCGCACCGTGGCGGAGCTGCTCATGGACCAGTCCGTCGTGGCCGGGGTCGGCAACGTCTACCGCTGTGAGGTGCTCCATCGTCTCGCCGTCGACCCGCTCACGCGAGGCGTCGATGTGTCCGAGGAGGTCTGGCGCGAGATCTGGGCCGACCTCGTCCTCCTCATGCCGCTCGGTCGGGTGTTCTCGCAGATCCTCACCGTCCCGGACCAGGTGGAGGCCGCCGCCCGCGCCAAGCGCTCGGGGCGGGCTCGGGAGATCAGCCGACGGCTGACGGGGGAGCGGCTCGGTGACACCTTCGACCGGAGGTTCCTCGTCTACAAGCGCACCGGAGAACCGTGCCCGAGGTGCTCGAATCCCTTGCAGGAGAGGGAGATTGCGGGACGTCGACTCTACTGGTGCCTGGCGTGCCAGGTGCGGCACTGAGACCCGCGCGACTCACCAGCCCCTGAACGGCGCACGCGCCAGGACGGGGATCTCGACGTAGTCGTGGCAACCGAGCACCGGCAGCATCATCCGGGGCGGCTGGGGCATCCGGGACCGGCCCTCGTCCTCGGCGAGGTCGACGGGGGCGCCCAGGGTCAGCACCTCGTCACCCAGGTGCATGCGCCCGCCGCCTGCGGCCCCGAGATTGGCGAGCCAGTCGACCCTGCGACCGTAGGTCAGGGCGACCGTGACGACACCGCCGCGGTCGAAGGCCATCATCGGCACCCGGAAGGTGCGCCCCGACCGTCGGCCGACGTGCTCGAGCTCGACGAACCAGCCATGGCCGGCGAGGTGGACGAGGGCCTTGTTGAGCTTCTTGTTCAGCTGCGTGACCGCACGAGGGATCGGCATCGGGACCTCCGCCTCCAGCCTCGCACCCGCGACGCCTGCCGGCACCCCGGAACGTCTCCCACGGGCCTGACGACAGAGAGACACTCCACCTGTCCCTGCCGGGCCCACGCCCGCCTAGGCTGGCGCCATGGCCCTCACCGGATCGCGGCCGGCGCCGACCCACGTGCTCGCCCACCTGTCCGACACGCACCTCATCGCCGCCGGCGGACTGCTCGCCGGCCACATCGACACCGAGGCGCAGCTGCGCAAGGCTCTTGCGCGGGTCGAGTCGTCGGGGGAGCGGGTCGACGCCCTCGTCCTCTCGGGTGACCTCGCCGACAGCGGTGACCCCGCGGCGTACGAGCTGCTGCGCGACATCGTCGACCCCGTCGTCGCGCGGCTCGGCTGCGCCCTCGTCCTGACCGGCGGCAACCACGACGAGCGTCGCCCGATGGCCCGCACGCTCCACGGCATCGACACGGATGCCCCGCAGGACACCGTGACCGACTGCGAGGGGCTGCGTGTCATCGCCATCGACTCCGCGGTGCCGGGCTATCACCACGGGGGCTTCACCGACGACCAATATGCTTGGCTGGCAAACGAACTGGCCACACCGGCGGAGCACGGCACGATTCTCGTCATCCACCACGCCCCCATCACCTACCGATCTCCGGTGATGCAGCTGCTCGACTTCGACGACGTGGATCGACTGCGCGCGGTCGTGGAGGGCAGCGACGTCCGCGCGGTCCTCAGCGGCCACCTCCACGTCACGAGCTTCGGGACGCTCGGCTCGGTCCCGGTCATCGTCGCGGGTGGCGTCAGCTACGTCGACGACGTCGGAGCGCCGCGTGAGCTGCTCATGGGCGTCGACGGTCCCCAGTCGTGGAACCTCGTCGAGGTGCACGCCGACCAGGTCGTCGCCACCGTGGTGCCGATCGAGCAACACGAGACGTGGCCCGCGCTCTCGGCGGCCGTCACGGAGTTCATGGAGACGGTGCCGGAGGCCGACCGCCGCGAGGTCTTCTCCCGGAAGCGCACGTGACCAGGTGTCCCTTTCGAAAATCGAAGTGTCGAGAAGGGTGACCCCCGATCGACATGGGAGTGAGGGTCCGACACGCGGGCCGCACGCAGCCAGGAGTCAGACATGAGCCAGGTCGAGAAGGCCACATCCGCAGACGGCACGACCATCGCCTTCGAGGCCTACGGCACGGGACCCGTCGCGGTCGTCGTCGGTGGCGCCTTCTGTGACCGCGGCGCGTTCCGGGACCTCGCCCAGGCGCTGGGCGAGCTGGGACTGACGGGCGTGACGTACGACCGTCGTGGACGCGGCGACAGTGGAGACACGCAGCCGTACGCGGTTGCGCGCGAGGTCGAGGATCTCAACGCCGTCATCGCGGCAGCAGGTGAATCCGCCTCTCCCGCCTACGCTTTCGGCGCCTCGTCTGGCGGCGCGCTCGTCGTCGAGGCCATCGCCGCGGGCGCACCGATCGCCAAGGGGTCGGCCATCGAGGTGCCCTACCGCAGCGACGCCTGGCCGGCACCGGACGACTACATCGGCACCCTCGAGCGCTTCGAGGCGGCGGGTGACCGCGAGGGCATCCTGCGCTACTTCAACAACATCGTCGTCGGGATGCCCGACGAGATGGTCGAGGGGATGAAGGGCACACCGATGTGGGATCCGATGCTCGCGATGACCTACACGGTCAAGTACGACGGCCTCTGCCTGGGGGGTGACGACCAGAACCTGCCCACCGAGACCCTGGGCCGCGTGACGGTGCCCTTCCTCTCGGTCTGCAGCAGCGGCACGATGATGCCGGCCCTGCACGACTCGGCCGTAGTCCTCGCCGACGCGCTGCCTGACGCCCGGGCGGTCGAGCTCCCCGGCGAGTTCCACCAGGTCCCCGCGGCGGTGCTCGCCCCGGTCCTCGCGGACTTCTATCGCTCCTGACGCGCGTATGCCGTTGGGTTGCCTTGTGTGACAAGGCAACCCAACGGCATACGCCGTCGAGGGACTCGTCAGCCGGCGAGCAGGGCGAGCACGGGGTTGTGCTCCGGCGGCACGACCTCACGCGGCGGCCCCGGCGGCGTGCTGTCACCGAAGGGCGAACCGCCGAGCTCCTCACGGCCGTGCGGCGTCGCCCAGTTCTCGAGGGACGGGCCGAGGGGCACGACTCCTGTCGGGTTCACGTCGCTGTGCACGACGTAGTAGTGCCGTTTGATGTGCGTGAAGTCGACCGTGTCGCCGAAACCGGGCGTCTGGAAGAGGTCACGCGCGTAGCCCCACAGAGCCGGCATCTCGATGAGCTTGCTCCGGTTGCACTTGAAGTGGCCGTGGTAGACGGGGTCGAAGCGCACGAGCGTCGTGAAGAGGCGCACGTCGGCCTCGGTGATGTGGTCGCCGACGAGGTAGCGGCGCGTCGACAGGCGCTCCTCGAGCAGGTCGAGGTTCTCCCAGAGCCGGCGGTAGGCCTTGTCGTAGGCGTCCTGGGTGCCGGCGAAGCCGCAGCGGTAGACGCCGTTGTTGACGTAACGGTAGATCGGCTCGCTCACCGACTCGATCTCGTCGGCGAGGGCCTCGGGGTAGAGGTCGGGTGCACCCTCGCGGTGGAAGTCGCGCCACTGGGTCTCGAGGTCGACGGTGATCTGCTTGAAGTCGTTGGTCACCACGGCGCCGGTCGGCACGTCGATGATCGCGGGAACGGTGATGCCGCGGGGGTATTCGGGGTCGCGCGTGAAGTAGGCGTCCTGGATGCGGGGGATCTGCAGCACCGGGTCGAGGCCGCCGGGGTCGAGGTCGAAGGTCCAGCTGCGCCGGTCGTGGGTCGGGCCGCAGATCCCCATCGACAGGGCGTCCTCGAGCCCGAGGAGGCGCCGCACGATGATCGCGCGGTTGGCCCACGGGCACGCCCGGGAGACGACGAGGCGGTAGCGGCCCGCCTCGACGGGGAAGCCGTCCCGAGCGTCGGCCGTGATGCGGGTCGTGATGTAGTTCGTGTCGCGCTTGAAGTTCTTCTCGACGTAGGTGCCCGGCTCGCTCATGCTGCCCACCCTAATTCGGTATGCCGCGTGGCTCGGGGAGCGCCCACCGGCACTCTCGGCAGGGCCACGTGGCGAACTCACCACCACCCCCGAGCCACCTCGACACCGCGTCCACACCACCTCGACACGGCGGTTCTCGTGGTCATGCTGCCGACCGGGGGGCGGCGGGTCAGAATGGGGAGCATGAGGGCTGTGAGGAGACGCGATGCGTGAGCTCCGGCCCCTGACGCCCGACGTCGTCGGCGACCTGGTCGGTGCGTGTGCGCCGTGCACGTTCTGGCAGACGGTGCCGCGCAACGGCCACTCCGACGCGGACGACCCGCTCGACGCGCTGGCCGAGTGGGTCGAGACGGTGACGGCCGACTGGGGACCTCCGGGTCGGATCGCCTACGTCGACGGCACCCCGGCTGGTCACGTCGTCCTCGCCCCGGCGCGACACGTCGCGCGGCTCGCGGCGTTCCCGACGTCGCCGCAGGACCCGTCGACGCTCATGCTCGTCACGGCGGTCACGAGGCCCGGGTACGCAGGCCGGGGACTGCGCAAGGCCCTCGTGCAGTCGGCCGCGAAGGACGCCCTGCGGCACCGCACGCGATCCCTCGAGGCGGTGGCGGCGCGCCCGCTCGCCGTCTCGAGGCACACCTGCGTGCTCGACGTCGCCTTCCTCGAGAAGGTCGGCTTCCGGGTCGAGCGCGACCACCCGGCATACCCGCGGCTGCGGATCGACCTGCGCACGGTCGTCACGTTGCGCGACGGGGCGGCGGCAGCGATCGTCCGGGCCCTGGACCGGGTGCCCCGGGTGCGGCCGGTGCCCGAGACGCATCCCAACGGGTCGAGCCACGCGCACGTGACCGACCGCCGCTGAGCCGTCGAGACGGCTGCCGCGCGTCAGCCGACCGTGCGCTCGGCTCCCACCTGCTGCGCGCGCATGGTCTCGAGGTGGCGACGCAGGTCGTCGAGACGCAGGACCCCGGTGCGCGACGTGTCGGCCTCGCCGAGGTAGACGCGCTGGAGGGCCACGACGACGGCCTCGGCCACATGGTCGAGGGTCTGCGCGCTGGCCAGGGCCGAGGCGTCGCCCTCGTGGCTGAGGTAGCCGAAGTCGAGGCGGACCGCGGGCATCCGCGTGCGTCGCAGCAGCGGCCACGTGCGAGCGTGAGCGCGGCAGTCGGTCAGGCCGGTGCGGGCCACGACCTCGCGCAGGAGCAGGTCGGCAAAGCTCTCGCCGATGACCGACCAGTCGGCATGCGCGGCGTTGTCGGGGTGGCCGTAGAAGTAGGTGGCCGCTCCGTGGGCCGAGCCCGTGACGGAGTGGTCGGTGTGGAGCGAGAGCACGAGGTCGGCCTCGCAGGAGTTGGCGAAGGCCGCCCGCTCCTCGTCGGTGCCGCCGTCGGTGGCCTCGGTGTGGGTGAAGACGACGCTGACGCCGTGGGCGGAGAGCCGGCCCTCGATGCGTCGGGCGAGGTCGAGCGCGAGCCGGTCCTCGGCCAGCCCACGCAGGCCCTGGGCACCCACGTCGCCGCCGCCGTGTCCGGGGTCGAGCACGATGGTGCGCCCGCTGAGGCTGTAGCCGCTGCGACGGATCTGCTCGCGCTCGCGCAGGGCGTTGGCCGATCCGCCACTGACCGAGCGGCGCAGCCCCGCGAAGGCCCGCATCGTCTCGGGTCCGACGGTGCCGTCGGGGACGAGCCCGACCGCGGCCTGGAAGGCGCGCAGCGCGGCGTCGGTGCTCGGTCCGTGGAGGCCGTCGACCTTGCCGGGCGTGAAGCCGAGCTCGACGAGCCGGGACTGGAGGGCCACGACGTCGTCACCCTCGACGAAGTGCTCGGGGACGTAGCGCAGCACCCGGTCACCGAGCGCCCAGCGGGCGCCGTCGAGGACGGCATACGTGGAGCGACCGACGATGCCGTCGACGATGAGGCCACGACGCTGCTGGAAGGACTTGACGGCCTGCTCGACGCGTTCGTCGTAGACCGCGTCGCCGAAGCGGTCGCTGTGCCCCGAGCCGCCGGGAAGGTCGCCCGAGAGGACGAGGCGTTCGCACACGGCGGCCACGGCCGGGCCGGAGTCACCGCGCCGGAGCACGACTGACTGCTGTGGGGTCATCTCGGCTCCTTTCCTTGAGGGGCTCCGGAGGGGGTCGCGGGTGGCTGTGCGTCAGTCCGGAGCGGTCGGGCGCCGTCAGCAGCGTAGTACGCGAAAGGGGTGGCACCGTGACGGTGGACCACCCCTTCGACGTTTGCCGGTCAGGCGATGAACTCCTCGAGCTCACGCAGGAGCTTCGGCTTCGGGTGCGCGCCGACGATCGTCTTGACGACCTCGCCCTTGACGTAGACGTTGAGCGTCGGGATAGAGACGACGCCGTAGCGGGCGGCGGTGTCGACGTTGGCGTCGGTGTCGAGCTTGACGACCTCGATCTTGTCGCCGTACTGCTCGTTGATCTCCTCGAGGATCGGGGCGACCTTGCGGCACGGGCCGCACCACGTCGCCCAGAAGTCGACGAGCACGGGCTTGTCGCTCATGAGGACGTCGTCGGCGAAGGTGGCGTCGGTCGTGTTCTTCAGTGCCATGGAGATTCCTTCTCGTGGTTGGCGCGGGGGCGGCGGGGCTGGGTCGTGAGTTCGGGCGTCGGGATCGACGTTAGGCGTCGGCGCCGACGGTGACGCGCGGGTCGGGGATCTCGCCCGAGTCCGTCTCGTCGATGACGGCGGCCTCGGCAGCGGCCTCGGCGGGTGACGTGGTGTCCTCGAGCGCGGCGAGGTAGTGCTCGGCGTCGAGGGCAGCGGCGCAGCCGGACCCGGCCGCGGTGATGGCCTGGCGGTAGGTGTGGTCGACGAGGTCGCCGCAGGCGAAGACGCCCGGCACGTTGGTGCGGGTCGACCGGCCGTCGACGAGGACGTATCCGGCGTCGTCGAGAGACACCGTGACGCCGTCGCCGGCCGCGAGGAGCTCGTTGCGGGGGTCGTGACCGATGGCGACGAAGAGTCCGGTGATGGGCAGCTCGCGGGTCTCACCGGTGACGGTGTCGCGCAGCGTGATGCCGGAGAGCTTGCCCTCGCCGTGGATCTCGGCGACCTCGGAGTTCCAGGCGAAGCGGATCTTGTCGTTGGCGAAGGCGCGGTCGGCCATGATCTTGCTGGCGCGCAGCTCCTCGCGGCGGTGGATGATCGTGACCGTGCGGGCGAACTTCGTCAGGAAGGTCGCCTCCTCGATGGCGGAGTCGCCGCCGCCGACGACGGCGATGTCCTGGTCGCGGAAGAAGAAGCCGTCGCAGGTCGCGCACCACGAGACGCCGTGGCCGGAGAGCTCCTTCTCGCGGGGCAGGCCGAGCTCGCGGTAGGCCGAGCCCATGGCGAGGATGACCGAGCGGGCGCGGTGGACGGTGCCCTCGCCGTCGGTGACGGTCTTGACCTCGCCGGTCAGGTCGACGGCCGTGACGTCGTCGGTGACGAGCTCGGCGCCGAAGCGCTCGGCCTGGGCGCGCATGCCGTCCATGAGGTCGGGCCCCATGATGCCGTCCTTGAAGCCGGGGAAGTTCTCGACCTCGGTCGTGTTCATCAACGCGCCACCGGCGGTCACAGCGCCCTCGAAGACGAGGGGCGCGAGGTTCGCGCGCGCGGCGTAGACGGCGGCGGTGTATCCCGCCGGGCCTGAGCCGATGATGATGACGTTGCGGACGTCGGACATGTGGGCTGCTCCTCGTGAAACTCGTGTCGTGGCCGCTCGTCCCTGCCCGGTGACCGACTGGAACCGGTACGGCGGGAGGCCGCGAGCCGCATAGGCCTCAACCGATCCTAGGCGGTTGTTGTTCCCGCGCTTGTCAGCCTGCGCGGGTGCGCCCGCGTGGCGGGACAGCGCGTGGTGCGAGTGCGCTCGTGGGGCTCAGGGGACCGGCGTGGCACCCGCGAGCAGGCCCGGCGCCCCGGTCGTGCAGCTGCGCTCGACGGCCCAGGCAGTGCTGGCGCCGGCCCTCGTGACGACGACGACGACCGCTGGACGTCCGGCGAACGTGGCGAGGTCTGCCGACACGGCATCGGGCGCCGGGTCGGCCGCACCGACCGCGCCGATCTCCTCGAGGCACGCCTCCAGCCCGATCGGCGTCGCGATCGGCCCGATACCCGGAGACTCGGCCGCCAGGTCGCGGATCGGCTGGCCGGGGTGGTCGAGCAGCGCTCGGGCCTGCGTGGCGAGCGTGCCGGCGGTGTATGCCGTCGTGCTGAGCTGGATGTGCAGCCCGCCGGAGGTCCCCGGCGGGCTGGGCGGGGACGTCGTGGCCCCCGAGGCGTACGTGTCGCCGACGACCGCCGCGCCGTTGGGACGCTTGGTCACGTGCAGGGCCGAGGCGCCCACGGCGACGACGGCGGCAGCCGCGGCGACCGCGGCCACGAGGTAGATCGGCTTGGGACGGACGGCGCGAGTCGGCATCGCGAGCACGGTGTCGTGGTCCGCGTCGTCCGTCCCCATGGCGTCCGAGCCGGAACGTGAGGCGGACAGCGGTCCGGGGTCGACCCGCAGCCGGGCCGCGTCGAGCAGGGCGCCCGAGATGCGCTCGGACACGGCGTCGGGCATCGGTCCCGGGTCGGCCGCGCCGGCGAGCAGCGTGCGCACGTGCTGCTCGACGTCCGCGTCGAGGCGGGTCAGAGGGGCGTCGTCCGCGACCTCGTGCCCGTCGAGCCCGTAGAGCCCGTCGAGATGGGCGGGAGGTGCCGGCTCCGTCGCCGCACGTCCGTCGGGGTCACGGACGCGAGGGTCGTGCTCAGGGGTGTGCGCGGACTCGTCCACGGATGTGGTCCTTCGGGCAGAGCGTGCGGTGGTCGTACGGGCAGGGCAGGGGTATGCCGGTCGCCGTGGTTTCGACGGCCCCCTGTGGCCGTCGGGTTCCACCGGATTCAACCATTCTTAGGCCGGTGCCCGAGCGGTGGCCCAGCGAGCCCAGGGGCCGACCGGTCACCGGTCGTCCCGTACCCCATGGGGGCCGGACGTGGACCGCCGTCAGTCCTGCTCGACGGGACGGACGCCCGGCGTGAGCCCGAGGTGCTGGGCCAGGGCCGCGCGTCCGCGGGCGCACCGCGACTTGATGGTCCCCTCGGCCACGCCGAGGATGACGGCGGCCTCGGCCACGGGAACGGCGTGCATGTCGACGAGCACGAGCGCCGCCCGCTGCCCCTCGGGGAGCCTGGCGAGGGCCTCCTGGATGTCGAGGCGGACCTCCGTCGAGGCGTGGTGGTCGTGCCGGTCGGCGAGCTCGTACTCGGGCAGCTCGGCGGTCGGCTTGCGCCGACGGAGCCGGTCGAGGCAGGCGTTGACGATGATGCGGTGCAGCCACGTCGTGACGGCAGCCTCGCCGCGGTAGGACTCGGCACGGCGGAAGGCCGCGATGAAGCCGTCCTGGACGCAGTCGGCCGCGAGCTCGGGATCACGCACGGTACGCAGCGCCACGGCCCACATCCGGTCCTTGTGCCGGCGGAAGAGCTCGGCGAAGGCATGGTCGTCGCCGTCGACGTGCAGTGCCAGCAACTCCCGGTCGCTCAGATCAGCGATCGGGGCGGCAACCCCCGGGCTCACGGTCAGCGCACCGTCACTTCGCTGATCTGCGCGCGGTAGTGGTTCGCGGCCTCGGCGGGCGCCGCCTTGGTGACGATGACGAGGATCTTGCTCGCCGGCTGGAGCTGGCCGCTGGTCTTGATGACGACGGTGCCGTTGGCCTTCTTCATCGAGCCGATCTTCTGCGCGCCGTCGAGCGACTTCGTCGAGCCGGAGTCGGTGGCGTAGACGGTGACGTTCTGCTCGGCGGGCAGGACGAGCTCCACCTCCTTGACGACGGTGGGCGCGCTGAGGTCGAGCAGGACCCCGACGCCGTCCTTGTTCCCGTTGAAGGAGGCAGTGCCGTACCAGCGGGAGCGCCACTGGGTGCTCGGGTCGCCGTCGAAGGTCAGCTTGACGTTCTGGTCGGCCTCGGTGCCGTCCTCGGGGTCGAAGCCCGTGCCGCCGACGACGCTGACCGCGGCGGCAGGCGGCGCCTGGGTCGTGCTCGGCGGCGCCTGGGTGGTCGTGCCCTGCGTCTGCGTGGCGGCGGGGGTGCGCGTCTTGGTCACCGTGACGGCGGGAGCCGGGCCGTCGTGCTGGCCGATCTTCATGACGTTGTTGATGCCGATGAAGAGCGCGATGAGCACGAGCACCCCGACGATCGCGAGCGCGATGCGGGACTGGGCACCGCTGGGGGCCTCAGGGGCCTCGCGGCCGAAGACGGGCAGGGGCGGCTCGAGGCGGGTCGCGGGGGCCTCGTCGAGCGCGTCGACGAGGCCGATGTCCTCGCCGTCGAAGTCGTCGTCGTGCGCTGAACGGCGCTCGGCGGCCCGGGAGGCGGCCTTGTCGGCGGCGGCGCGGGCGAACGAGCCGACCTTGTCGCCGATGGCTCCGGCCACGCCGGCTGCTGCCGCCCCGGCCGCGGCGACGCCGCCCTGGAGCCGCTCGGTGGTGGCGCCGCGGGCGGGCGTCGTGCCTGACTGTGCGTCGGGGACGCTGTCGAAGAAGATCGTGCTGGACGGGCCGGAGTCGCCGGCAGCGCCCGCCATCGATCCCCCGGCCACACCGGCCACACCGGCTGCGCCTGCAGCGCCGACCGCGGCGGCGCCGGCGCGCACCGACGGCATGACGCGCGTCGGCTCGAGGGACTCGCGGTCGTCACGACTGCGCAGGCCGATGCCGGTGGCGCCGTCGGACGACGCCTGCTCACTGGGCCACGGCGCGATCTGCAGGGCGAGGTCGCCGGGCGAGACCGGTCCACGCCGGCCGCTGCCCAGGGTCATCCGGCAGATGAGGTCGAGGTCGTTGGGCACGCCCACGGCGATCTCCGAGGGGGCGGCCACGCCGCCGACGATCGTCGGGGCGGCCTCGAGCCCGACCGGCCCGCCGGCGGGGATCAGCCCGTCGTCGACGGACACCATCGGCCAGCGACCGGTGAGGCCGGCATACGCGATCTTGACGAGGCCGACCGCGTCGGCGCGGGACGCCCGCTCGTCGGAGAGCCGGTCGGCGTCGGTGAGGGCGGCCTCGGTGGCGAGGCCGCGCACCTTGACGGCGCCGTCGGACATGCGCAGGAGCGAGCTCGGCGTCAGGGCCAGGTGGTGCAGGCCGCGATGGGTCGCCTTGTCGAGGGCGGTGGCGGCCTCGCCCGTCAGGCGGCGCACCTCGTCGGGTGACAGGCCACCGCTCTGCAGCAGGTGCGAGAGGGGCGCGGCGCCGGTCAGCGGCTCCTCGACGATGAAGCCGACGCCCTGGTCGGTGCCCACGTCGAGGACCCGCACGAGACGGGAGTCCTCGATGCCGGCGGCGCGGCGGGCCGCATCGAGGGCGGCGGCGGCGACCGACGAACCGGCCGGGAAGCAGACGAGAACGACCTCGCGCTCGAGGGTGTGGTCGTTGGCACGCCAGCGTTCGTGGTGGGTGCCCTCGGAGGTGCGCAGCGTGACCGCATAGCGGCCGCCCAGGACGGATCCGGGTCCGACTCCCTGCACGTGCGTCACCCTCCCTCGTCATGTCGTGCGCGGATGCGTGGCTCGCCACCCATCCTAGGCCGACTCAGTCGTGATCCCGGTCGTCCGCATCGCCGAGCGCCTCGTGTGCCGCGGTGACGGCCTCGATGTCGGCGATCTCGTCGACACGCGAGGTGCCCTTGACCACGGCGCGGATGACGCCGGCCAGCAGGACGAGCCCGACGAGGATGCCGCCGACCCAGTAGATGGCGGCGTCGAGCGGGTTGGCCGACACGGGGATCGTGGCGGGCGAGCCGATCTGGGTGCCGTCGGCGGTCGTGAGGAAGGCACGGATCTCGGCGCGCCCCGCGGCCACCGCGGCGACCTCGACGGGGACGTTGGTGCGCGAGGACGGCCCGATCGTCACGGGGTCGGGCTGCTCGACGATCCGGATCCGGGGGTTGTCGGGCACGAGCCGCAGGCGGATGTTTTCGACGGTGTAGTCGAGACCGTTCTCGACCGTGATGCGCAACGTGCCGTTCTCGGCGAGCAGGTTGATCGTGCTCGTGCGCGGCACGACCCGGATGGCGCTCGTCGCGGCCTTGATGTCGGCGTCCACCGAGTTGGCCAGGGTGACCCACCCGGCAGGGTTCCAGCGCCACCGGGCGCTTGCGAGCCCGTCGAGCACCTCGCGGTAGGTGCGCTCGAACTCCTCGCCGTCGCGCAGCACCGACGAGACGCTGAGGAGCGTGTCGCGCTGGTCGGCCATCCGGGCGAGCCGGCGCGCGTTGAGCACGGGCTTCGGGGCGGCGGAGGCCACGGCGGTGGTCGGCCTCGTCTGCGGCACGGCCTTGTCGTTGCCGCTGTCGGTGAGCAGCGACGCGGCGTCGACGGTCTCGAGCCAGGGCGCGCTCGACGTGGCCGCGAGGAAGGTCGCGAGGTCGGCGGCGTCGGGGTCGTAGGTGCGCGGCGCGGTGACGAGCACGGAGCGCGGCGTGCCGGCGCGCTCGCCGAGCAGCACGAGCGTCTCGGCGAGGTAGCGCTGCACCGACAGGACGGGGCTGGGGTCGGTGCGCTTCGGGAGCAGTGCGGACAGACGCGTGTTGTACGCGAGCAGCCGCGTCCCGCTCGCCGTGACCCGCCGCGCGGTCGGGGTGTATGCCGTCTCCTTCGTCACAGCCGCGGCGTTGACGACGATGCCGGCGGGCTTCTTGACCGTCGTGCCGGACAGCAGCGTCTTGATGCCCTGCTCGCGCCCGGCGGGGAGGAGGCCGTCGACGGGCCAGACGATGTCGGCCCGGGCCGGCTGCCCGAGGCGGCCCGCGAGGGTGGACGCCCGGCTGACGAGGTCGCGCACGAGGGAGTTCACCGGGTCGACGCCGACCGTGGCGGCGACGTCGGCGTCGGCGTACGGCAGGGCCCAGACGCTCCGCCCGCTCAGCTGCGTGACGACGTCGTCGCCGAGGCGCGCGATGGCCAGCGTGGCCTCGGACGGGGTGCCGGCCGGCGGCGGGGTCGACGTCGTCGGCGGGGTCGACGGGGTCTGGGTGGTGCCATCGGGGGCGGGGGCGCTCGTCCCGGCTGCCGGGGCCGGGGTGCCCGTGGTGCCCGTGGCTCCCGAGGCGGACGGGGCGGGAGTGCCCGAGGTGCCGGAGGGCGCTGGAGCGGTGGTGCCGGTGCCGCCGGGAGTCGACGTACCGCTCGGCGTCGGACCGGTCGTCCCGGAGCCGGCGCCCAGATCGGGACCGAGCACCGACGGGTCGACGGCGAGGTCGACCGGCGTGCCACGCGTGCCCTCGAGGATGCGGGCCACCCGCGAGTCGGGGCCGATCGCCTGCTCCCAGGCCGCCAGGCGGGCCGCGTCGTCGCGCGCGGCGAGCGCGACGGTGGGGGGGAGGGTCACGGGCAGGACCGTCGCGACCTTGAGCGGGACGTACTCCTTGCGGCCGTTCCAGGCGATGAAGGTGCGCGTCATGCCGGTGGGCTCGCTCGCGCCCTCCTGGACGACCTCGACGGAGATCGGCAGCGCCGCGAACGCATCGTCGGACCGCAGCCGCTCCCACGGGACCGTCGCGGTGAAGGGCTGCGTCTGACCGGCGGCGACCGTGGCCAGCGACGTCGTGTCGACGGTGCGGCCGGACGTCTCGGTGCGGCCCGTGGCCCAGTCGTCGAGGGCGCTGCGCTGGTTGACCGTCACGTCGCCGCGCACGACCCGGACCTCCGGGCCCGAGAGCGGTCCGGTGAGCGGTGCGGTGACCGTGCCCGTGATCGTGACGTCCGTGCCGGGTCCGACGACAGCGGGTGTCAGCGTGTCGAGCACGACGACGGCGACGTCCTTGGCGGGCACCACGGCGGCTCGGTGGGTGGCGGACGAACCGGGCCCGGCGGCATACGTGCTCGGCCCGGCCGGGGACGGGACGGCGCTCGCGGCCGGGCCGACGGACAGGCCGATTGCCGCGAGCGTCGCTGCCGTGGCGGTCAGCCGGCGCACGAGGTGGCTCCCGCGGCGCCCCCTCGTGTCGGGACGCCGCGACCCTCCAAGGATCACGCCGTCCCCGCCAGCCGGTTCCACGCCGCCTGCGCGATGCGGCGCTCATTGGGGAAGGTGAGCCTGCGGTGCACCTCGTCGAGACGCATCCAGGCGACGTCGATGGCCTCGTGGTCGGGGTCGTTCTCGATGGAGAGCTCACCGCCCGTGGCCTCGAGGAGGTAGTGGTGCACGAACTTGTGGACGCGCTTGTTGGACGTCGCGAACCAGTAGTCGATGGTGCCGAGCTCGACGAGCACGCGGCCCACGATGCCGGTCTCCTCGGCCACCTCGCGCGCGGCCGTCTCGACGAGCGTCTCGCCCGGCTCGACGTGGCCCTTGGGCAGACACCACTCGACGCGGCCGGCCCGGTTGCGGCGAGCGATGATCGCGATGAGGGCCAGGCCCTCCTGCACGTCCACGACGATGCCGCCCGCAGAACGCTCCTCGACGGCGGGCAGACGCCTCCCCGGCACGGGGCTGGGGACGGGCTGCGCGCTCACATCGCCACCATAACGGGCAAGGCCCGGAGCGCTCTCGTCGTCGGGGAGACCCCGCACGCGAGGGGTGCCGACCGGCGGGCCCGGGGCGGGGTCGGTCGGGTCCCCGTCGGGTCCCGGGCGATTCCCGGGCGATTCCCGGGCGCGTATGCGTGGCCCACCCCTCGCGTACGCGCGCGGTCAGGAGCAGCGCGAACGCTCACTAGGCTGGTCGGGTGCCTGACCGTTCCGACACGCCCCTCGCCGACAGCCACGAGCCGGTCGACGCCGGACTCCCGCTCCTGCGGGCCGCCGTCGCCCGGCTCGCACCCGTCCTGCCCATGCTGACCGAGCTGGGGGAGCGGTTCGCCGCCGCCGGGCACGAGCTGGCCCTCGTCGGCGGCCCGGTGCGCGACGCCTTCCTCGGGCGTGTCTCACCCGACCTCGACCTCACCTCCGACGCCCGTCCCGACGACATCCTGGCGCTCGTCGTCGGATGGGCCGACGCGCACTGGGACATCGGTCGCGAGTTCGGCACGATCGGCCTGCGCAAGGGTGCGCACGTCATCGAGATCACGACCTACCGCGCCGACACCTACGACCGCACGTCACGCAAGCCCGAGGTGATGTTCGGCGACCACCTCGAGGGCGACCTCGTCCGGCGCGACTTCACCGTCAACGCCATGGCGATCCGGCTGCCGAGCCTCGAGTTCGTCGACGTCCACGGCGGGCTCTCCGACCTCGTGCGGCAGCGCCTCATGACACCGGCCGCGCCGGAGGAGTCCTTCGCCGACGACCCGCTGCGGATGATGCGGGCGGCGCGCTTCGCCTCGCAGCTCGGCTTCGACGTCGCGCCCGAGGTGCGTGCCGCGATGGTCGAGCGGGCCGGCACGCTCTCGATCATCTCGGCCGAACGGGTCCGCGACGAGTTCACCAAGCTGCTCCTGTCGCCCCGGCCCCGGCTCGGTCTGACCCTCCTCGTCGACACCGGCCTCGCCGAGGTCTTCCTGCCCGAGCTGCCCGCGCTGCGCCTCGAGCTCGACGAGCACCACCGGCACAAGGACGTCTACGACCACTCGCTCATCGTCCTCGAGCAGGCGATCGACCTCGAGGGCCCCGCCGACGGTCCGCCGGAGTCGGTGCCGGGCCCCGACCTCGTGCTGCGTCTCGCCGCCCTCCTCCACGACATCGGCAAGCCGGCCACCCGGCGCTTCGAGGACGGCGGCGGCGTCTCCTTCCACCACCACGAGCTCGTCGGCGCCAAGCTCGCGAGCAAGCGGATGAAGGCGATGCGCTTCGACAAGGACACGACCAAGCAGGTCGCGCGCCTCGTCGAGCTGCACCTGCGCTTCCACGGCTACGGCGACGGGCAGTGGACCGACTCGGCCGTGCGGCGCTACGTCAACGACGCCGGGCCACTGCTCACGCGCCTGCACCGGCTGACGCGGTCGGACTGCACGACGCGCAACGCCCGCAAGGCGCAGCGGCTGTCGCGGGCCTACGACGACCTCGAGAAGCGCATCGAGCGCCTCGCGGCCGAGGAGGAGCTGGCGAGCGTCCGTCCCGAGCTCGACGGCAACGAGATCGCCGAGGCCCTGGCCATCCGTCCCGGTCCGGTGCTGGGGGAGGCCTACGACTTCCTCCTGTCGGTCCGCCTCGACGACGGACCCATCGGCAAGGACGCCGCCCGCGAGAAGCTGCTCGCCTGGTGGGCCGCCCGCGAGTCGGTGGGCTGACGGTTCGCGGCCGTCGGGCTTCCCCTTGTGTCCGCGCCTGAGCGGGCTGCGCCGCGTGGGCTGCGCCTGAGCGGCCGCCCATCGTGCGGTGGGGAGTTCTCCCCATCGCGGCGCCGGTGGTGCGGTCGTACGCTCGACGGGACCTCGTTCCCGCGCCGCCATCGCCGCCGTGACGGTGCGTCACCCGATCTGACACGGCATGCCGTGAATGATTGACTGACCGCGCCGTCCCCGACCCCCGCGGGAACGACCGAAAGGAACGAGCCCATGAGCACCCTCGCCTACCCGAGCGCCGACTTCCCGGGCCAGCCGTCGGTGGCCCTCGAGGTGCCGGAGGGCTGGGAGCCCGCGCACGCGCCGGGCACGACGATGGCGGCGCGACTCCCGCGCGAGGGGGCCTTCGCACCCAACGTCGTCGTCACGATCGAGCAGTGCGGGCCGTCCTTCCGCATCGAGGACTCCCTCGAGCAGATCGCCTCCCTGGCCACCTCGCGGGGCGGAGCCGTCTCCGAGCCGTATGCCGCCGACCTCGGGGGCGCGCAGTTCGTCGGCTGCGACGCGACGTGGCCGGACGCAGACGTCGAGACCGTCCTGCAGGCCAACCTCTTCCACCTCGTGACCTCCGGGGCGTCCGCCGCGGCCGATGCCCCGGCACACCTCGTCCAGCTGACCGGCGCCGTGGGTGGCACCGACGCCGTGGCCGACTACGAGCTCATCCGCCGGGTGCTGACGACGGCGCGCGTCACCCCGTGGGGCTCCGCTGACCGCACGGACGCCGGCGCTGCCACCACTGCCACCGACCTGGACGTGGACGCATGAGCACGACGCTGCCGGCCATCTCGGCAGGCCTGGCCACCGATGTCGGTCGGGTCCGGGCGCACAACGAGGACTCCGCGTGCACGCGGGGCACCGTCTACGTCGTCGCCGACGGCATGGGTGGCCATGCTGCGGGCGAGGTCGCGAGCCGGATCGCCGCCGAGACCGTCGCCGAGCTCGCCGACCGGCCCGTCGTGCAGGTGCGCGACATCGTCGCCCAGGTCGGCGAGGCCAACCGCCGCATCCTCGCGTCGGCAGCGCGACACCCCGAGCAGACCGGGATGGGCACGACCGTCGCCGGCCTCGCCCTCGTGTCCGTCGGAGGGTCGCGTCACTGGGCGGTCTTCAACATCGGCGACTCCCGCGTCTACCGCTGCCTCGACGGCCGGCTCTCGCAGGTGACCGTCGACCACTCGGAGGTCTGGGAGCTCGTCGAGCGGGGCCTCCTCACCCCGGAGCAGGCGCACCGCCACCCCGGGCGCAACGTCGTCACGCGCTCGCTCGGGCGCGACCCGATGGGTGTCGTCGACACGTGGGTCTTCCCGCCCTACCCCGGCGAGGCGTTCGTCATCTGCTCCGACGGTCTGTCCAACGAGCTCACCCGGGAGGAGATCGAGGCCGTCCTCGCCGATCACCCCGACGCCCACGAGGCCGCCGAGGAGCTCGTGCGACGTGGTGTCGCAGCCGGTGGCCGCGACAACGTCACTGCTATCGTCGTCGCCGTACAGGGCGAGGACTCCGACTCGGACGTCGACGAGGACACGACCCCGCGCGAGAACGTGAACGGCTCATCAGGGGAGAGCAGGTCGTAGACGTGAGTGGCCCGTCCGTGGTTGTCGACCGGGCCCCCGAAGGGTGGACGCACATCGGGGGCCCCGGCATGCACCTGCTCATCGGACTCGACGAGGACGACGAGCGCACCATCGCCGCGAGCGACGCTGCCGACGGCGGTGACATCGACGACGTCGTCGAGGTGCTGACGGTCGGCGGGATGCGCAAGGCGCACCACTTCGTCGGCGTGCACTGGCAGCCCCGCACGCGCATCGTCGCCTTCGGGCCGGTCTCGGCCCTCGTGACCCTCGCTGACGGCACCGAGCACGACGTGCGAGCCACGAGCAGCAAGGTCTGGACGGACCTCGAGCTGCCCGACCATCCCGACCGGGTCGTGCTCCGCGTGCTCGAGGAGGCCGAGCGGGCGCAGCCCGTGCCCACGCAGGGCCTCGCGGCCGGATCGCCGTCGCCCGGCACCGCATCCCCTGCAGCGCTCGGCGTCGAGTCGGCGCAGCCCACCGTGCCGGACGAGGCCGCCGACGCGACCCCGCCGCAGACCGCGGCGTCCACCGGTGGGGCCGGTGCGCCGGTGGTGAGCGAGGAGCACGTGGACCCTCCCGACGCAGCGGCCGTGTCCGAGCCGGAGGTGGCGCCCGGGCGCGAAGACGCCATGGGGCCGGGCATCCCGACCTTCGCCACGTCGACAGCGGACGGCAGTGCGGCCTCGGACCGTCCTGACGCACGGAGCCTGCCTGGCCGCTCGACGTGGAAACGCAGCTGGGCCCAGGGTGGCACTCCGCCGACGACATCCGATGTCGGCACCTCGAACGACGAATCCACCTCTGCTGCAGCGACGTCCGACACGTCGGGTGCGGAAGAGCCTGCAGCGCAAGGTCATTCCAAGAGTGCGGCCGAGCCGTCCCGCACGCCGGAGGTCGTCGCCACAGAGCCTCTCCCCGCTCCGCTGCCGGCGCTCCGCTCGTGGACCTCGGTCACCCCGGCCGTGCCGGTGCGTGCCACCCCGTCGAGCGACCTCCTGGGCGACGGGGTAGGTGCGTCCGGCGAGACACCCGCCCCCGCCCCTGCATCCGGTCACGACACGTCCGTGCCGTCCGAGCCGGTGACGTCGCCGACTCAGCCGTCGGCCTCCTCGCCGACCGAGGCCGTTGCTCCGGCGCCCTCGCCGCTGACCGCGCCCGTGGCGCCGACGTCCCCGCCACCCGTCGCCACGACGGCACCGGCGACGACACCCGTACCGACACCGACAGCGCCGCCAGCGCCGACAGCGCCGACAGGGCCGACAGCGCCGACAGGGCCAACAGCGCCGGCGCCCGTGGCCGACGACCTGCCCGCGGCGGCGCCGCGTGACGTCGACTCGACGTGGGCCGCCCGCCCGGTGCTCGAGCCCGACGCGTCCCCGACGTCGACGGCTCCGTCCGCCCCCGTCGCCGGAGCAGTCCGTCGTCCGGCCGCGGGGCCCACCACCTCCGCACTCGACGACCCTGACGAGACGGACGACGCGGACGACGACCAGCCCGCTGCGCCCCCGAGCTACGACTACCTCTTCGGCCACACCACGGCCGCCGACGAGCACCGCAAGGTGCTCGCGTCACTGACGCGGTCCGACGAGGACGAGGCCGGGCACGACGAGGACGACCACCTTCCCAACCCGTCCGTCCCGTCCGTCCCGTTCGTCCCGTCCGTCGCCGACGCGTCCGACGCGCCGGTCACGAACGCTGCCCCGGCGCCCGAGGTGCCGGCGCGGCCCATCCCGTCGGCGCCTGTCGTGCCCGAGGGTGGGCTCATCTCCTCCGTGCCGTGGGCTCGGTCCACCCCGGCCGCCGAGGTGCCCAAGCCGGAGCCGGAGGTCCCGACCTTCTCGGGGCGGCACACGCCGCCGCCGGCCCCGAGCCTGCTCCCCCCGATGAACACCCCGCCCCCCGGCGTCCGCGCACCAGAGGCGACCCCGCTCATCTCGACCGGACCGCCGCCGGCGAGCACCGCCCCCGCCCCCGCCCCCGCGCAGACCGCGCCATCCGCACCGACGGCCGCGACGGCATACGCGAGCGCGGCGCAGCCGCCTGCCGAGCCCACCTTCGACGTGCCCGTCTCGCTCCCCGTCGCCCTGCCCCCGGTCCCCCCGGCGGCCACGGGCACGGAACCCGTCGCGGACCCGCCCGCACACACCGCCGACATCGGCGCGGGGACGGACGACGACGAGACGGAGCTGACCGTCGACCGAAGCGCTCTCCTCGAGGCCCGCAACGCCGCGCAGAACCAGACCTTCTCCGGACCCAGCGTCCTCGCCGTCCTCTGCTCAGCAGGCCACCCGACGCCTCCGCACAGTGATCGCTGCCGGGTGTGCGGCGCGAGCATCCCGCCGCAGGAGCCGTTCACGATGCCGCGACCGCCGCTGGGCGTGCTCCGCCTGTCGACGGGTGACGTCGTGACCCTCGACCGCAGCGTGCTGCTCGGCCGCGCCCCGAAGCTCGGCGACGGCCTGGCCGTCCACGACCGACCGCACGTGGTCAAGGTCCCGAGCCCCGAGCGCGACGTCTCGCGCAACCACGTCGAGGTCATCCTGGAGGGCTGGCACGTGCTCATCCGCGACCTCGGGACGACGAACGGCACGACGGTGACGCTGCCCGGCGAGAGCCCGCTCCGACTGCGTGCCAACGACCAGCAGGTCCTCGAGCCCGGGTCGCTCGTGTCCATGGCCGACGAGGTCTCCTTCACCTTCGAGGCGGCGTCGTGACCCGCACGCCCGACCACCTGCCGGCCGCGGACGGAGATGCCTCGTGAAGAAGGGTGCGCCCCCGAAGATCCCGGGTCTCGTCTTCGTCCAGCCGCTCGGCTCCGGCGGCTACGCCGACGTCTTCCTCTACGAGCAGCAGAGCCCCCGCATGCCGGTCGCGGTCAAGGTGCTCAAGTCCGAGGGCCTGACCGACGCGCTGCGCCAGCAGTTCGTCGAGGAGGCCGACACCATGGCCGCCCTGGGCGACCACCCGTACATCGTGCAGGTCTTCCGTTCCGGTGCGTCCGACGACGGCCGGCCCTACCTCGTCATGAAGTACTACCCGCCGCCCAACCTGGCGATGCGGGCCCGGGCCGAGCGCTTCTCCGTCGAGGACGTCCTGCGCACCGGCATCCAGCTCGCGAGTGCCGTCGAGACGGCGCACCGCGCCCACATCACGCACCGCGACATCAAGCCGGCCAACGTCCTCATCAGCGCCTACGGCGCTCCTGGCCTGACCGACTTCGGCATCGCCGGTCGCGGCGCCCGCGAGGGCGACGCCCCGGCCGAGACCACCGACGACGTCGGCGTCTCGGTGCCGTGGGCCCCGCCGGAGGTGCTCTACGGCCAGAGCAACGGCGACGAGCGCTCCGACGTCTACTCGCTCGCCGCGACGCTGTGGCAGCTGCTCGTGGGCCGTTCGCCGTTCGAGATCCCGGGCGGTGACAACTCGGCGTATGCGTTGATGCCGCGGATCCGGAGCACCGCGCCGCCCGCGACGGGTCGCCAGGACGTGCCGGCCGGTCTCGAGCGCCTGCTGGCCCAGGCGATGGCCAAGGACCCCGCGCACCGACCGGCGTCGGCGCTCGAGTTCGCCCGGGCGCTGCAGGCGGTCGAGCAGCAGCAGCGGTTGGGCCGCACGCCGATCGTCGTCCTCGACGAGCAGGGTCACACGACGCTCGTCAGCCAGACCCAGGGCTCGCCGACCGGACGCGGCGGTGACGACGACGACCGGACCCGGATCAAGGCGCCGCAGACCGTGGTCGCCCAACCCGTCGGTCCGTCGCCGACGATGCTCGACGACGAGACGCGCCGCCGCTCCGAGGCCGGCGGGCAGCGGTGGTCGCCCGCACCGATGCCGAGCCCGAGCGTCGCGGCCGCAGCGGCCCCGGTTCGTCCGTCCGCCGTGACCGACCCGGTGAGGAGCCAGACCGCTCCGCTCGGGAGCGACTCCGCTGAGGAGGCGACGGTCCGTCGCGCCGCGAGCACGCAAGGGACACAAGCACTTCCGGCTTCCGCGCCGGCACCGACGTCCCCGCTCGCGAAGCCCGCGGTGCTCTGGGGTCTGGCCGCCTCGGTCGTCGTGCTCGTCGGTCTCGTCGTCTTCCTCGTGCTCCGGTCCGGGTCCGGTCCGGGTCCGGCGACGCCCACGCCGAGCGCCACCGTCTCGATGCCCGGTGACGACAGCGCGATCGGCGACGGTGTCTTCGACAAGCCCACCATCTCGGCGACGTCGGGCCGGGGCAGTGTCCGTTTCACGTGGAACTACCCGCAGCCCTCCACGAAGGACACCTTCCGGGTGTCCTACGGACCGACGCCGTCCGACGCGGGGAACCCGGAGCGGGCCAGGCTCGTCTCCGTCACGGCCAGGACCTACACCGTCAAGGCACCGAAGGGCGCCAAGGTGTGTGCCACCGTCGTCGTGGCCCGCGCTGGCCAGGCCTCCCCGGGGGCCGACGTCCAGTGCGAGACCGCGCAGTGAGGGCGGGCGGCACCAGCTGCTGAGTATGCCGGCGGGTGGACACGAAACGGTCGGACCGGCAACCTCGACGCAGACACCACCAAACCACCACAGACGTCCGTAACGCCGCGCGGCCGGACATCGTTAGCCGCGAGCACCCGCGCGAGAGCGTGTCGACAGGAATTAGGGGACCTGATCGTGATCCACAGCAAGGTGACCGTCGTGTTCTGCGGCGAGGAGTACTCCGTGTCACCCGACACCGGCCTGACCATCGGTCGCACCGGCGACATCGAGGTGGACGACAACCCCTACCTGCACCGCACCTTCCTCGTCGTGTCCTTCGAGAACGGCTTCTGGTGGCTGAGCAACACCGGCTCGACGCTGACGGCCACGGTCGCCGACGAGCAGGGCCTCTTCCAGGCGTGGCTCAACCCGGGCGCGAAGATCCCGCTCGCGATGAAGCAGCTCATCGTCTGGTTCACGGCCGGCCCCACGACCTACGACTTCGAGATCCACGTCGCGAGCCCCGCCTTCACGTCGGTGACGGCCGACCCACCCGCCGACTCCGACGACGAGGAGGTCGGCGCGGCCACGGTCGGGCGCGTCTCGTTCACCCCCGACCAGAAGCTGCTCATCGTCGCGCTCTGCGAGCCGTTCCTCCGCCGCCGGGAAGCGGGTACGAGCCAGATACCCTCCTCGGCCGCTGCCGCCGACCGGCTCGGCTGGACCATCACCCGTTTCAACCGCAAGCTCGACAACGTCTGCCAGAAGCTCGCCGACGCCGGCACGCGCGGCCTGCACGGCGGCGTCGGCAAGCTCGCGACCAACCGCAAGGCCCGACTCGTCGAGCACGCGCTCTCGACGAAGCTCGTCACCGAGGACGACCTCGCCCTCATCGACGACCCGGCCACCACCGACACCACGCCAGCTGAAGAGAACCGGCCCGAGGACCGCATGGTCGTCGCCGAACAGGGGAACGCATGAGCACCGCCGCCACCAAGCGACGGGTCGGAGTCATCTCCACCGTCGTCGTCGCCCTCGTCGCGAGCCTGCTCGTGTGGCTCGCCGCCCGCAGCGAGGGCGAGGTGGCGCGCAAGGCCGACCTCAACGACGGTGGCATCTGGGTCACCAACTCCGAGCAGGCGCGTTTCGGCCGCATCAACAAGCCGGCGGGGCAGCTCGACGCCGGCGTCCTGTCCGACGGCTCGACCGGCTCGGGTCTCGACATCTTCCAGGACGGCGCCGCGATCGTCGGCTACTCCAAGGCGAGCAACCAGATCGTCCCGATCAACCCGGCCGAGGGCACCCTCGCTCCTGAGCAGTCGATCGTCGTGCCGAAGCCGAGCACGGCCACCGGCAACCGCGTCTTCACCACCCCCCTCGTCGACGTGCGCGGCGGGACGATCGCGATGATCGACCCGGCCAAGGGCGAGCTGCGGGCCCAGCGGGTCGACGACCGGAGCGGCATCACCGGCCTCGACGCCCTCCAGACCCAGGCCAAGCCGCTCGCGAAGGTGGGCGGCAACTCCGCCGTCGCCGTCGGCGTCGACGGCACGGTGTATGCCGTGTCCGCCGAGGTGGGCACGGTCACCCTGCTGAGGCCCGAGGGCAACGCCTTCGCCAAGCCGGTCACGACGAAGCTCGGCTTCACGTCGAAGTCGGCGCAGGTGACGGCGGTCGGCAGCCACTGGGTCGTCTGGGACTCCGCCACCGGCAAGCTCTACTCCGACGCGCTCACCGAGCCGGAGCAGCTCTCGCTCGGCAACGCCGAGCCCGGCAACCCCGCCTTCGCCGCCCTCCAGCAGCCGGGCCCCGACGCGGCGTCCGTCCTCATCCAGGACGAGGCGCAGCTGACGCAGGTCTCCCTGACCGGCGACAGCCCGACGACCGGTGGCGTGAAGCTGAGCCAGGGCGCTCCGGGCCAGCGGCTCTTCCTCTCCGCGCCCGTGCGTCTCGCGAGCTGCATCCACGCGGCGTGGGCGGGGGCCTCCAACGTCTACTACGGCCGCAACTGCGGGTCGCCCACCGACGCCGACACGGTCGACCTCGGAGCGATGAAGAAGGGCGTGCGCACCGACGGCGTCAAGCTGCGCGTCAACCGTGGGCTCATCGTCCTCAACGACCTCGACTCCGGTGACGTCTGGGACATCGACCGCAACCGCGTCAAGATCGACAACTGGAACTCGGTCATCCCGCCGCCGCAGACCGACGACAAGAACAAGAAGAAGGACGAGAACCTCGTCGACGACGAGGTGAGCCGCACGCCGCCCAAGGCGCAGCCGGACAACCTCCAGGTCCGTGCCGGGCGCACCTCGACCCTGCACGTGCTCGACAACGACTCCGACTCGCAGGGTTCGATCCTCGCGATCTCCCCGGGGGACGTCACCCAGCCCGGCGTCGAGGGCATCTCCTCGAGCGCCTCGGCCGACGGCCAGACCGTCCAGGTGACCGTGCCGGAGGAGGCCAGCGGCTCGTTCTCCTTCGACTACACCGTCAACAACGGCACGACCGCCAAGAACGGCCGGGCCACGGCCAAGGTCAACGTCCGCATCGTCGGCGCCGACACCAACACCCCGCCGAAGATCCGTACGGGTCAGGCCAAGCTCGCCCAGGCGAAGTACCCCGTCGTGGCGAGTGGCTCGGTGCGCATCGGCGTCATCGCCGACTGGCGCGACGCCGAGAACGACCCGATCCAGGTCTCGGCGGTCGACCCGACGACCACGGGCGTCGACGGCTCCGGCGCGCTCACGGTCAAGGCCCAGGGCGACAAGGGCGACCAGGTCGTCGACTACGTCGTCGACGACGGCCGCGGCGGCACCCAGAAGGCGTCGGTCACGCTCGACGTGCTGAGCGAGCAGGACAGCAAGGCCGTCCCGCCGAAGACGCAGCCCGACGTCGTGCGCGCGGTCGTCGGCAAGCCGGTGCAGCTCCAGCCGCTCGGCAACGACATCGCCGGCGCCGACCCGACCGACCCGCAGGCCCGCATGCGCCTCGCGCAGTCGGTCAAGGGCCCGGGCCAGCTCAAGCTCGACACCAACCTCGACACGAGCGTCCTCACGGTGACGGGGCAGACCCCCGGCACCTCGACGGTGACGTATGCCGCCCAGGTCGGTTCCGGCGTCAGCGTCGGCCGGATCCGCGTCGACATCCTGCCGAACCCGTCGGTCGACCTGCCGCCCGTCGCGACGCCGGACGCCGCCGTGCTCCGTGGTCAGACGCCGGTCATCGCCGACGTGCTCTCCAACGACTACAGCCCGCGCAGCGACGTCCTCGTGGTCCAGCGCGTCGTCACCGGTGACGCGTGGCTGCGCGTCTCGGTCGTGCAGGGCCGGTGGGTCCGCGCCGAGGCCACGGCCCCGCTCGACGGTGACACGCCGCGCCGCGGCACCGTCAGCTACACGATCAGCGACGGCACGAAGACCGCGGTCGGACAGCTGTCGGTCGTGCAGAAGCCGGAGCCCAAGGACAAGGTGCTCCCGACGGTCGTCGACGACGTCGCGACCGTGCGCGTCGGTGACGCCGTGACGATCCCGGCGCTCGACAACGACTCCATGAGCGAGGGCATCCCGCTCAAGCTCGACCCCGCCGGCGTCAAGGTGCTCTCCGGCGGCGGTCAGGCCTTCGCCTCCGGCACCGTCGTGCGCTACGTCCCCGACCAGGAGACCCTCAAGGGCCCGACGTCGGCCATCCTCGAGTACGCCACCTACCCGGAGGGCTTGCGCGCCCGGGCGGTGACCGGGCGCATCAACGTCACGATCAACCCGCTGCCCGATGCGGTGAAGTACCCCAACCAGCCCCCGTCGGCGCGCAGCTTCTCGGCCAGCGTGACGGCCGGTGACACCCTGGCCATCACGGTGCCGACGAGCGGCGTCGACCCCGACGGTGACCTCACCTTCGTCAGCGGGATCGTCGGCGAGGACGGCAAGGCCGTCGACCTCAAGCTCGGTCGTGTCCTCGGCTTCGGTGCCGCGACGATCCGCTACGAGGCCTACCCCCGCAGCGCCGGCACGGAGGTCATCCGCTACCAGCTGCGCGACCGCTTCGGCCTGACGAGCGAGGGCTTCGTCCGCGTCGGCGTCGTCCAGCCGGGCGACCCGCAGCCGCCGGTCGCCGTCGAGGACGACGTCGTCGCCGCCCCCGGGCGCACGGTCCACGCCGACGTCCTGTCCAACGACCTCATCGCGGCGGGTGACTCGGTGTCGTTCGTCGACCTGTCGACGCTCAACGACGCCGACGTGCTCAAGGACTTCCAGAAGCAGAAGGACGACACCTTCAAGGTCGTCGCCCCCGAGGACGGCCCGGCCAAGGTGCTGACCTACGGCATCACCGACGGGCTCTTCGACGCGTCGAAGTCGACGTTGACCGTCCGCGGCCAGAAGGACTTCAACAACCCGCCGATCGCCGTCGACGACACCGGCCTCGCCAAGCAGGGCGAGACCTCGATCCTCGTCGACGCGCTCGCCAACGACCGCGACCTCGACGGTGACCAGGCGAGTCTCAAGATCACGAAGTTCATCGGCGACGGCGTCGCCCGCGAGGGCCGCAAGCTGCGCATCCAGCTGCGACCGCAGGCCCGCGTCGTCCCGTACGTCATCGAGGACGCCGACGGCGCCTCGGCGATGGCCCTCATCTACGTGCCGGCCGGCACCAACGGTGTGCCCTACGTCGTCGACGGCAAGACCATCAAGATGGGCGCCGACTCGACGGTCGACGTCGACCTTGCCGACTACGTCGTCGACCCGCGCGGCGGCAGGATCGCGGTCACCTCGCCCGAGACGGTCTCGACGTCGCCGGAAGATGACCTCCAGTCGTCGGTGACGTCGGCCACCGCACTCAAGCTGACCGCGACCAACGGCTACGTCGGTCCGGCCGCGGTCATGCTCGAGGTCACGAACGCGACAGGTCCGGCCGACAAGACTGCCCAGACGGCCTACGTCACGATCCCGGTCCAGATCGGGCCCGACGTGCCGGTGCTGCGCTGCCCCGACCACGAGGTCCGCCTCGTCGCCGACGGCCCGGCCCGCACCTTCGACATCCCGAGGCTCTGCCACGCGTGGCTGCCCACCGGGATGGACGCCAACACCGCGCAGTACGAAGCGACGTGGGACCCGGCCATCGACCGTGTCGACCTCAGCCAGGCCGGCGCCGGTGGGCGCCAGGTCGTGCTCAGGGCCCAGCCGGCCGCCCAGGAGGGCTCCACCGGTGCGGTCACCGTCAAGGCCAAGGGCGGGGCGGAGTCCTACAAGATCATGGTCCGGGTCGTCAGCGCCCCACCCGCCGCGACCCTGCGTCCGGTCCGGATCGAGGGTCTCATCGCCGGGACGAGCCGCACGGTGAACCTCTCGCAGTACCTCGACAGCCCGCTGACGGCCCCTCGCTGCCAGGTGCAGTCGGCCCGGGTCGTCTCGGGCACGGGCGTCAGCGTCACCCAGAGCGGGTGCCAGCTCACGGTCTCGGCCTCCGACAAGGGTCGCGGTGACGCCCGCATCACGGTGCAGGCCGTCGACGCTCCCGGTCGACCCTCGGCGCTCGGCCAGGTCTCCGTCAGCGTCCGCAGCAAGCCCGACCCCATGGCTGCCCCGACCGCGGTCGCCGACCGCATCCTCGGCAGCAGCGCGCGGGTCGACTTCCGCCCGCCGGCCTACGACGGCGGCCTGCCGATCCAGGCCTACGAGGTCACAACCATCGGACCGGGCGGCGGCACCAAGGCCTGCTCGTCGTCACCGTGCACCATCACGGGTCTGACCAACGGTCAGGACTACTCGTTCACCGTCCGCAGCCGCAACCCGGTCGGCTGGTCCGACCAGAGCCCGCGCAGCAACACGGTGCGGCCCGACACCAAGCCGAAGGCGACGTCGATCACCGACATCACGCCGGGCGACCGCAAGCTGACGGTGCGCTGGAGCGAGCCGCCCAACGAGGGCAGCAAGGTGCTCAAGTACCGCGTCCAGTGGGTCAACATCGGCGGCAGCGCCGGCGCCACCGGACAGGCGGAGGTCGCGGCCCCTGGTCTGACCAAGGTCATCAGCGGCCTGATCAACAACGACGCCTACAACGTCCGCGTCCAGGCCAACAACGAGGCCGGCTGGGGTCCCTTCGGGGTCCAGGTCAAGGCCCAGTCCTTCGGCAAGCCGGCTGCCGTGCCCGCTCCGACGCTGAGCCCGCGCGACCCGGTGCCCGGCGAGACCAACGCCCAGGTCTCCATCGCCTGGGCGGCGACGGACCCGAACGGTCCGCCCATCACGAAGTACGACGTGTTCCGTCGCACCGGTGGTGGCGCCTGGAGCCTCATCGCGACCCGCTCCGGTGGTGACTCGCGCGTCGCGAGCGACACGATCCCCTACGAGGGCCAGACGGTGCAGTACGTCGTGACCGCCACAAACGGCGGTCCGGCAACCTCCGACAAGGCCAACTTCTCGAGCTACACGGCCAACGGCTACCCGGACACCCCGACCCTCCTCACGGCCACGACCCCCCGCGCCGACAAGACGATCGACGTCACCTTCCGGGTCGGGAGCGCGCACGCCGGCGGCTACGACCGGATCCACTGGACGACCGACGGGGTCACCGGCTCGTTCCCCTGCTCGGGCACCAGCTGCCCGACTGCCGGGACGACACGGCCGCTCGACACGACGTCGAGGACCATCGCCATCCGGGCCTGCAACTCCGCCGGCTACTGCTCGCCGATGTCCAACGCGATCCGGGTGCACCCCTACGGGCCGACCAACGCCATCCGCAACCCGGGCGAGAACCACGACAACAACAGCATCACGTTCACGTGGAACGCGCCGACCAACAACGGCCGCCCGATCACGCAGTACCAGGTGACCGGCGACAAGAACGAGACGTTCGGCGCCGGCCGGGAGTCGACGACGATCGGTGGCCTCGGCTACAGCGACACCCGCACCATCCGGGTCCGCGCCTTCGCGACCGACTCGGGCTGGGGTCCGTACACCTCGATCTCGGGCACGACGAACGCCGCGCCCAAGCCCAAGGTGAACTCGGTCTACAAGGGCAGCGGCTGCGGCGCGACCGGGTGTCTGAAGCCGGACGGCACCCAGTGCGGCTCCAACTGCAACCACATCGGCTACAACCTGTCGAACTACATCGGCGCCATCAGCTGCACCGTCGACAGCTCCGACGGCGGCTGGTCCAACCCCGACAACGGCTCCGGCGGGTCGCACCGCCCGAGCAACGGCGGCAACGACTCCAACAAGTTCTTCGGGTTCCCCAACGGCTGGGTCCGCGTGACCTGCTCGTCGTCGAACGGGTCCGACTCCGCGCAACGCAATCCCTGGGGGTGACGGTCCGCTCCCGCGAGGGAGCCGGCCGCGCCCCGACCCAGCCACACGGCATACCCCACGATCGATGAAACACATGACAGGAGAACGACACCCATGACGGCCACTCCCACCACAGGTCGCATCACGCAGGAGCAGGTCACCTGGTTCGCGCACACCTTCGACCAGCTCGTCGGCAACATCGAGAAGGCGGTCCTCGGCAAGCAGCACGTGACGCGGCTCGCGCTGACCTGCCTGCTCTCCGAGGGCCACATGCTCCTCGAGGACTTCCCGGGCACCGGCAAGACGCAGCTCGCCCGCGCCCTCTCGGCCACGGTGCAGGGCACGCACAGCCGCATCCAGTTCACGCCCGACCTGCTCCCGAGCGACGTCACGGGCGTCACGATCTACGAGCCGACGAAGCAGAGCTTCGAGTTCCACCCGGGCCCGATCTTCGCGACCATCGTGCTCGCCGACGAGATCAACCGCGCCTCGCCGAAGACGCAGTCGGCGCTGCTCGAGGTCATGGAGGAGGGGCGGGTCACCATCGACGGCAAGCCCCACTCCGTCGGTGAGCCGTTCATGGTCATCGCGACCCAGAACCCCATCGAGCAGGCCGGCACCTATCGCCTGCCCGAGGCGCAGCTCGACCGCTTCCTCATGAAGGCGAGCGTCGGCTACCCCGACCACGAGGCGACGATCGCCGTCCTCGCCGACGCCAAGACGCGTGACCGCGCCAAGACGCTGAGCCCGCTCATCGCGAGCAACGTCATCGTCGAGATGTCCAAGCTCGCCGACGAGGTGCACGTCGACCCGGCGATCCTCGGCTACGTCAGCCGGATCGCCGAGGAGTCGCGCCGTCACCCGTCGCTCAAGCTCGGCCTCTCGGTCCGTGGCTGCCTCGCCTACGTCCGCTGCGCCAAGACGTGGGCCGCGAGCCAGGGCCGCACCTACGTCGTGCCCGACGACATCAAGCTGCTCGCCGAGCCGATCCTCAGCCATCGCCTCCTGCTCAACGCCGAGGCGCAGTTCGCCGGGACGACCGTCGAGCAGTGCGTCGACCAGATCCTCGGCGACATCGCGCCGCCGGCCGAGCGCGCCTCGGCCTGACCGCGAACCGCAGAAGCAACCAAGGGGACCGCATGACCCAGCAGGACCAGGGGGCCACGTCGTCGCGTCGCGGCGGCCGCTTCCGTATGCCGTCACGCAAGGGAGCGCCGGCCGGTGCCGGTGCGCCCGTGGCGGCGTCCGCCCCCACGGCGACCACGACCGGCGGTCGGGCGCGCGCCGTCCCGGGCACGACGAGCCGGGGGATCCGTCAGATCACCCAGCCGATCACGCGATCCATCGAGCAGGTCGCGGGTCGGACCGAGGGCGTGTGGCGCCCGGTCGCCGGCATCCTCCGGTGGATCTCACCGCTCGGCTGGACGATCCTCGCGCTCGGCCTCGTCTGCTGGTTCGTCGGGGCCCGCGGGGGCTGGACCGAGCTGCTCATGGTGGCCGCGGCGGCCCTGCTCCTCTTCGCGATCTGCTTCGTCCTCGCCCTCGGTCGCACCAAGGTGCGCATCCTCGCCGAGGTCGACCCGCGCCGCGTCGTCGTCGGCGACCCCGCGACCGGGCGCATCCTCGTCACCAACGAGGCCCGCACCCCCATGCTGCCGATCCTCGTCGAGCTGCCGGTGGGTCTGTCGGCGGCGCGATTCGTGCTCCCGGCCCTGACCCCGGGCAACGCCCACGAGGAGCTCTTCGTCGTGCCGACGTCGCGCCGCGGCGTCATCCAGGTCGGTCCCGCGACGACGGTCCAGGGTGACCCGCTCGGTCTCATGCGCCGCACCCTGACGTGGACCGAGCGCACCGAGCTCTTCGTCCACCCCCGCACCGTCGCGCTCGAGTCGCTCGGCGCCGGTCTGCTGCGCGACCTCGAGGGCAGCACCACCGAGGACGTGTCGATGAGCGACCTCGCCTTCCACGCGTTGCGCGAGTACCAGCCCGGCGACGACCGCCGATACATCCACTGGCGCAGCTCGGCCAAGGCCGGCAAGCTCCTCGTGCGCCAGTTCCTCGACACGCGCCGGTCGCACGTGACGATCATCGTCGACCCCGACCCGGAGCAGTACCGCTCGGGTCACGGCAAGACCGGCCGGAGCGACCGCGACGTCGAGCGGGACGTCATGGCGGCGAACGCGCCGACGGCGATCCAGGCCGACGTCGAGACGGCCATCTCGGTCGGCTCCTCGATCATGGTCCGCGTCATGCTCGACGAGCAGGACTGCACCATCGTCTGCGGGTCGCAGAAGGTCACGAAGTCGGTGCCGCAGGTCGGCCTCGACGCGATGTCCCGGGTCGAGCCCGGGCCCGTCGACCTCTTCACCACCTCGCTCGACGCCGCCGACCTCGCGCCCGACACGAGCACGTGCTTCATCGTCACCGGTCCGCACCGGCCGTTCATCGAGCTGCAGCGCGCGGCCGGGCAGTTCCCGCCCGAGGTGACGCGCGTCATCGTCGTCCTCGACCCGCAGGCCGACCACGGCATCCGTCGAGGCGGCGGCCTCGTCATCCTCACGCTCGCCGCGCTCGAGGACCTCCGCACACTTCTCGTCTCAGGGGTGGCCCGATGAGCTCTCCGACGTCCGCCGGGGCTGCCGGCTCGATCCCGGCCCCGCCGCCCTCCGCGCTGGTCACGCCGCCGACCGCGGGCGAGCGAGCGCGCGCCCAGCTGGCCCGCCTGCGGCCCAGCACCGCCCACCTCGTGGACGCCGGCTTCACCGTCGTGCTCGTCGGCCTGGCGCTCGTCGGATTCCGCACGACGTTCTTCGGCCTCGGCTGGCTCTGGGTCGGCCTGGCCGGTCTCGTCATCGGCCTGCTCGTCGCCCACGTGACCGCGACCTTCCGGGCACCCGGGGTGCTCACGCTGCTCGCGGTCGCGGCGGCATACCTCCTCCTCGGTGGTCCGCTCGCGGTCCGCGAGGACCTCATCGCCGGGTTCATCCCGTCGGGCGAGACGTTCGCGACCCTCGTGCACATGGCCGTGCCCGGCTGGAAGGAGCTGCTCACTGCGCTCCCGCCCGTCGACTCCGAGGGCCCCTACATGGCCCTGCCGTTCCTCTTCGCGCTCGTCGGTGGGTCGCTGACCTACGGCGTGGCGCGCCGGTGGACCGGCGCGGTGACGGCGCTCGTCGCACCGGTGGTGCTGCTCGTCGCGTCGATCGTGCTCGGCACGCTGACGCCGGCAGGCGTGCTGCTCCAGGGCGCCCTCTTCGCCCTCGTCGCCATCGGGTGGACGGCGTTGCGCAGCAACCGCAACCGACCCGCGCTGCAGAACGGCGCGGGCCGTGCGACGCGCGCGGTCACCACCGCGGCCCTGCTCGCCGTCGCGACCGTGGGTGGCTTCTTCGTCGGTCCGATGCTGCCGGGTGCCGATCCCGGTGACCGCACGGTGTTCCGCACGGGCCTCCAGCCGCCCTTCGACGTGACGCAGTACGCCTCCCCGCTCGCCGGCTTCCGCCAGTACACCGAGCCCAACGGCTCCGAGCTCTTCGACAAGACGCTGCTCACGGTCAAGGGACTGCCGGCCGGTGTCCCGGTGCGCATCGCGGCGCTCGACTCCTACGACGACTTCGTGTGGGGCGCCGGCAACATCGCCAACCTCGGCACGGGCGAGGACCCGGAGGGCACGAGCTTCCGCAAGGTCGGCAGCCACATCGCCGCGGAGGGGGCCGGTGACCCGGTCACCGCGACCGTCGGCGTGCCGGCCGGTGGCTACAGCGACGTGTGGCTGCCGACCTTCGGCACCGTCACGGGTCTCGACTTCGGTGGATCCCGGGGGGACCAGCTCGCCGACGACCTGCGCTTCAACGTCGACACCGACACCGGCGTCCTGCCCGAGAAGCTGCAGGCCGGCGACACGTACTCCGTCAGCGCCCTGGCGCAGAAGGTCGACGCGCAGCTGCCCAAGGACGTCGACGTGGCCGACGGCACCGTCGTCGACAGCCAGAACCTCACCTTCATCGACGACAAGATCTCGCCGTGGACCGAGCGCGTCGACGGCCAGTGGCAGAAGGTCGTCGCCGTGGCCAAGGCCATGCAGGACGGCGCCTACACCGACGGCGGCGCCCCCGGTGACTACCAGAACGTCTTCCTCCCCGGCCACAGCCTCCGGCGGATGACCCAGTTCATGAAGGCCACCCAGCTCGCCGGCAACGACGAGCAGTACGCGTCGGCGCTCGCCCTCGCGGCCAACCGCCTCGGCGTGCCGGCCCGCGTCGTGCTCGGCGCCGAGCCCGACGCGACCGGCGCGATCAAGGGCAAGGACGTCCATGCCTGGGTCGAGGTCGCCAAGACCGACGGCTCGTGGCAGCCGATCTACTGGAAGCAGTTCGTCCCAGACCGCAACAAGAAGCCGCAGCAGCTGATCCAGAAGTCCGAGGAGAAGAAGACCGGCGCCCAGGTGCCGCCGCCCGCGGCCAACAACCCACCGAGCGTCCTCCAGGGTCCCGACCAAGCGCAGAACGCGACGCAGCTGAAGAACCCGCCCAAGGACGACAAGAACCCGCTCGACCCCGACAACTGGCCCGACTGGCTGCGCTGGCTCATCTTCTTCGTCGCCGTGCCGCTGCTCGTCCTGCTCGTCGTCTACGGCGCGATCCGACTCGCCAAGTGGCTGCGGCGTCGCCGACGGCGCACGACCGGTGAGACGGCGAGCCGTGTCAGCGGCGGGTGGCGCGAGGTCGTCGATACGGCCCGCGACCTGCGGATGCCGCTGCCGGTCAAGGGAACTCGCCTCGAACAGGCGCGCGCCCTCGAGGAGCACGTCTTCGGGCCGCCGCCCGAGAAGCCGAGCCCGGTCGTCGACGGCGCCCTCATGGGCGCCCCGGTCCGCGTGACCTCCTCGGTCTCGGAGCCGGCCGACCCCGGGCGCACCGAGCCCCTCCGCCCCGGCGAGCCCTCGCAGACGGGGGCGACCCCGGACGGGGCCCCGGCGCCGAACTTGGCGCTCGTGCCGCTCGCGGCCGCCGCCAACGGCCACGTCTTCGACGTCGCCGAGCCGACGCCCGAGGAGGTCGAGGCCTTCTGGGCCGACGTCGAGACGGCGCGCAAGCGGATCCGCAGCGGGCAGGGCTTCTGGCAGAAGCTGCGGGGCGACGTGTCGCTGCGCACCTTCCGAGACCACCTGCCCACCGGGGCCGGACTCGGACCTGCCCTCGCGCGCACGTCCCGTCGCCAGGGTCGGCCCCAGCAGCCCACCCGTCGGGGCAAGTCAACCAAGGCCGGGATCGGCACGACCGCGCCGACCACCGGGGACGCAGGACGCCGGGGCGGCAGCCGTCGCGGAGCGGGCTCGACCTCGAACGCCTCGAACAGCACGAAGGGTGACGCGTGAAGCTGAAGTTCGTCCTCCGGTCGGGAGACCGTGAGACCGACCTCGTCGCGACGACGGACTCCGCGACCACGGTCGGGGACCTCGCCGCCTACCTCGCCGCGGCCGACCCGCACCGCTCGACCGTGCTCGGGGTCGACGCGCCGATGACGCTCGCCCTCGTCGACCAGGACATGCGCGGCCTCGACCCCCGCGCGACCGTCGCCGAGAGCGGCCTCCAGTCCGGCATGCGCGTCTCGACGACCCGCGCCGGTGAGGGCTTCGTCGACCGCGGCCGTCCCGCGGCCGTCGCCTACATCCGGTCGGGACCGGACGCGGGGCGCGAGTTCCCGCTCGCCCGCGGGACGGCATACATCGGCCGCGGACGCGGCAGCGAGGTGCAGCTGTCCGACGAGTCGGTCTCGCGCAAGCACGCCAAGCTCGTCATCCAGGAGGTCGTCGAGGTCGTCGACCTCGGCTCGGCCAACGGCATCACCGCCGGGGGGCAGCAGGTCACCCGCGCCCACCTCAAGAGCGGTGACGTCGTGCGCATCGGCGACACCGAGCTCGAGGTGCACCTCCAGGGCGACGGCGTCGTGACGCGACCCGGCAGCGGCGTGCTGTCGGGCGACGCCGGCACCGTGGCCTTCTCGCGCTCTCCGCGCGTGGCGCCGCTCTTCTCCGGCCAGGAGTTCCAGGTCCCGGACCTGCCCGAGCGCGGCAAGCCCAACCCGATGCCGCTCGTCGCGATGATCGTGCCGCTGCTCATGGGCATCGTCATGTACCTCATCACCCGCAGCGCCTTCTCGATCATCTTCATGCTGATGATGCCGATGATGATGGCGGGCACCTACTACGAGGCCCGCCGCCAGCAGAAGAAGGACTTCACGCAGGCGATGGAGGACTTCAAGGAGGACCTCGCCCTGCTCTCGCAGCGCATCCGCGGCTCCCTCGAGGTCGAGGGCCATACCCGTCGCGGCGAGCACCCGAGCGGCGTCGACTGCCTGACCGCGGTGCGCGACCGGAGCGCCCTGCTCTGGACCCGTCGTCGCGACGGCAACGGCTACGCCGAGCTCCGGCTCGGCCTCGGCACCCGTCCGTCCCGCTCGGCGATCAAGATGCCGGCCGTCGGCCGCTCCAAGGCCGAGGCCTGGCTCGAGGTCTCCGAGCAGCTGCACGGCCTCGAGGTCGTGCACGACGTGCCGATCGTCGCGAGCCCGCTCGCCGACGGGGCCATCGGCGTCGCCGGCCAGCGCGCCAACGCCCTCGGCGCAGCACGCTCGGTCGTGCTCCAGACCGCGGCGCTGCACTCGCCCGCCGAGCTCGCCATCTGCTCCTTCGCCTCGGGCAGCTCGGCCCGCGACTGGGACTTCCTCAAGTGGCTGCCGCACACGACGTCGCCGCACAGCCCGATCGGCACCGACCACCTCGCTGCCAGCGCCCCGGCCTGCTCGGCGCTCGCCGACGCCCTCGAGGACATCATCGAGGCCAAGGGCACTGCGAAAGAGCGCGAGCAGGCCAGCGCCGAGCGCCCGACCGTCCTCGTGCTCGTCGAGCGCGACGCGCCCATCGACCGCAGCCGCCTCGTCGCCATCGCTGAGCGCGGCCACCGCCAGGGCGTGCTCGTGCTCTGGGTCGCCGAGACCCAGCAGCTGCTCCCGGCGGCCTGCCACACCTTCCTCGTCGTCAGCGACGACCAGAGCTCGCTCGCCGGCTACGTCCACGCCGGCGAGGAGGTCCAGCCCGTCGCCGTCGACCGCATCGGCTACGACGAGGCGATGGCCTGCGCCCGCCAGCTCGCACCGGTCGTCGACGCCGGCGTCCCCGTCGACGACGCGAGCGACCTGCCGCGTGCCGTCTCGCTCCTCACCCTCGCCGGCACCGACCTCGCGAGCTCCGAGGAGGCCGTCATCGAGAAGTGGGGCGAGTCGCGCTCGATCCTCACCGGTCCCTACGCGCCCGCAGTGCTGCCCCGCAAGCCCGGCAACCTGCGTGCCATCGTCGGCCAGTCGAGCCAGGGCACCTTCTCCGTCGACATCCGCTCCGACGGCCCGCACGCCCTCGTCGGCGGCACGACCGGCGCCGGCAAGTCCGAGCTGCTCCAGGCCTGGATCCTCGGCATGGCCGCGGCCCACTCGCCGCAGCGCGTCACCTTCCTGCTCGTCGACTACAAGGGTGGCTCGGCCTTCCGCGACTGCGTCAAGCTGCCGCACACCGTCGGTCTCGTCACCGACCTCTCGCCGCACCTCGTCCGCCGCGCTCTCGCCTCCCTCGCGGCCGAGCTGCACTACCGCGAGCACCTGCTCGCCCGGCACAAGGCGAAGGACCTCCTCGAGCTCGAGCGTCGCGGAGAGGTGGACGCCCCGCCGTCGCTCATCCTCGTCGTCGACGAGTTCGCCGCGCTCGTCCAGGAGGTGCCGGAGTTCGTCGACGGCGTCGTCAACGTCGCGCAGCGCGGTCGTTCGCTCGGGCTGCACCTCATCCTCGCGACGCAGCGTCCCGCGGGTGTCATCAAGGACAACCTCCGCGCCAACACCAACCTCCGCATGGCGCTGCGGATGGCCGACGAGAACGACTCCGACGACGTGCTCGGGTCCAAGGAGGCCGCCTTCTTCGACCCAGCGCTGCCCGGCCGTGCCGTGTCCAAGACCGGCCCCGGCCGGCTCGTCCCCTTCCAGACGGGGTATGCCGGTGGGTGGACCTCCGACGTCCCGCCGCCCCCCGACATGAAGGTCGAGACGCTCACCTTCGGCCGAGGCGTCGAGTGGGAGCCGCCGCGCGTCGAGGGCGCCGACGACGCCGCGGACCTCGGGCCCACCGACATCCAGCGTCTCGTCAGCACGCTCGGTCGGGCCGCCCGCGTGGCCGAGCTGCCCAAGCCTCGCAAGCCGTGGCTGCCGGACATGCGCTCGGTCTACGACCTCGCGACCCTCCCGACGCAGCGCCGCGACGACGAGCTCGTCTTCGGCGTCGCCGACGACCCCGACAACCAGGCCCAGCCCGAGATCGCGTTCCGCCCCGACAAGGAGGGCAACATCGCGATCTACGGCACGTCGGGCTCCGGCAAGTCCGTCTTCCTCCGCTCGATGGCCGTCGCGGCCGGCTACACGGTGCGCGGCGGTCCCTGCCACGTCTACGGACTCGACTTCGGCAACCGTGGTCTCGCGATGCTCGAGGCCCTGCCGCACGTCGGCTCGATCATCCCCGGCGGCGACCACGAGCGCGTCATCCGCCTCCTCCGCACGCTCCGGTCCACGATCGACGAGCGCGCCTCGCGCTACTCGGCCGTCAGTGCCGCGACGATCACCGACTACCGCCGCCTCGCCGGCCGCCCCGACGAGCCGCGCGTCATCGTCCTCATCGACAACATGACGGCGTTCCGCCAGGCCTACGAGGTCGGCGGCCGCTTCCAGTGGCTCGACCTGCTCGCCGGCCTCGCCGCGGACGGCCGACCGGTCGGGGTCCACTTCATCATCGCGTCCGACCAGCGCACCGGCCTGCCGACGAACCTCGCCGCGGCCGTGCAGGGCCGGATCATCCTGCGCATGAGCAACGTCGACGACTACTCCGTCTTCGGCGTGCCGGGTGACGTCCTGACGATGGCGTCACCCCCGGGGCGCGGGCTCATGTCCGGGTCCGAGGTGCAGGTCGCGGTGCTCGGCGGCTCGTCCGACGTCACCGTGCAGGCCGCCGCGATCGAGGCCTTCGCCGACGCGACCCGCAAGGCCGGCGTCAGCCAGGCCCCGCCGATCGAGAGCCTCGCCGAGGTCATCCCCCTCGGCGACCTCCCGTCGGAGTTCGGCGGGCGTCCCGTCGTCGGGGTCGCGTCCTCGACGCTCGAGCCGATCGGCTTCGACCCGAAGGGCACGTTCATCATCACCGGCCCGTCCGGGTCGGGACGCACGACCGCCGTCGCGACGACCGCCGCCGGCCTCTTCCGGTTCAGCTCCGGCTCGGCGCTCTACCTCATGACCCCGCGCCGCACCTCGGAGCTGCTCGACCTCGGCATCTGGGCCGAGACCGCCGTCGGCGGCGAGGCCACGTCGGCGCTCGCGAGCCGGCTCGCTGCCGAGATCGAGGAGGGGCGCGTCACGAGGCCGATCGCCGTCTTCGTCGAACGCATCGACGACCTCGCGCCGTCGGGCGCCGAGAACGCCCTGACGACCCTCGCCAAGGCCTGCGTCGACAACGACCAGCTCGTCGTCGCCGAGGGTGAGGCAGCGTTCTTCAGCAGCAACTTCGGCCTCCAGGCCCTGCTCAAGACGTCGCGCTCCGGCCTCGCCCTGCACCCCGACGGCAACGAGGGGCTCTCCGTCTTCAAGGCCAACCTCCCCGCCCTCAACCGGGCAGAGCTCCCCCCGGGCCGCGGTTTCATCATCGAGAAGGGCAAGTTCGAGCTGCTCCAGGTAGCCCGCCCGTGACCCTTCCCCCCGCAACACACCGAGTAGGTCACGACACACCGGGATCGGATGCCGGTGAGTTGCGACCTTCACGGTGTGTTGCGGGGGAGACGCTTTGGGGCACAGGCGAACTCGCGCCACGACACGGCATACGCCATCGGTGCCCGACAGGGTCACGAATCATGGGGAGTGCTCCCCATCGACACCCCCCGAGGGCTGACATAGGTTTCTGCATGTCGACGAATGCCGCCCATCGGGACGAACTGCCCGAAGGGCCCAGCGGACGTCGAGGAGTTGGCACAGCGCGGGCCTGCACGGTTGGTCCGGAAGAGAACTTCCCGAATCAGTCGGGGGAACACAGGCAAAGGAGAAGGTCATGGCTTGGCTCGGAATGAACGACGATGAGGTCAACGCTCAGGGCAACGTCCTGCAGCAGCAGGCGGAGGCCATCCAGAAGCTCATCACGAAGGTCGACCAGGAGGTCGAGTCCCTGAAGCAGAACTGGCAGGGTGACGACTCCAAGCAGTTCGAGCAGGAGTGGACCGGCACGCACCGTCCCGAGCTCCAGAAGGCCCAGAAGCTGCTCACCGAGATGAAGTCGACGATCGACCACGAGGTCCAGCAGCAGCGCAGCACCTCGTCGCAGTACTGATCCACCTCATCTCACCACGACCTACACACGCTTCACTCCTGAAGGGGAACTGACATGGCTGTTTACAAGAAGGGTATGAACGCCGACGCGGTGTCCGCGTCCGGTGACAAGCTCGTCGGCTACAAGGGCGAGCTCGACGGCATCGTCGAGGCCGTCAACGGCGCCGTCTCCACGATCAAGGGCAACTGGGGCGGCACCGACGCCGACCGCTTCCAGAGCGACTGGCACGGCCAGCGCCAGGTCGTCTCGGCCGCCGGCGACAAGCTCGACGCCATGGGCAAGAAGTGCAAGACCAACGCCGAGTCGCAGAAGCAGACGTCGTCGAAGTGAGCCCGGCTGCCGCGTGAGCACGGCTCCGCAGCACCCGACGCGAAGGGTGGTCGCTCCCGGACAGGGGAGGAGCGGCCACCCTTTCGCATGCCCGGGCCACGCGTGCCCCCTGGGACGTATCAATTCGCTTGACAGCCGCGTCTGCCCGGTGTGAGACCTAGACTGAGCACCCAGAGGAGGGGCGACGCATGGGCGAACCTGGTGAACTCACCGAGCTGGTCGCCCGCGCCTCGCAGGGAGACGCCGCCGCGTGGAACACCGTCGTCGAGCGCTTCTCGTCACTGCTGTGGGGCGTCGCGCGCGGCCACCGGCTCCGACAGGAGGACGCCGCCGACGTCGTGCAGAACACGTGGCTCAAGCTCCTCGACCACCTCGACACCATCGCGCAGCCCGAAGCCCTGGCGGGCTGGCTCTCGACGACGGCTCGCTACGAGTGCCTCGCCGTCCTGCGCAAGAGGGGCCGCGAGCACCTCGTGCGCGACGACGACCTCGCGACGCGTGTCGTCGACGACCAGGTGCTGGCGCTCGACGCCGCACTGCTCGACGACGAGCGCGACGGCGAGCTCTGGACGTGTTTCTGCCACCTGCCCGAGCGCTGTCAGGTGCTCCTCCGGGCCCTCATGGCGAGCGACCGCCCGAACTACCGTTCCATCTCGGACGCGCTCGGGATGTCGGTCGGCTCGATCGGGCCGACCCGGATGCGGTGCCTCGACAAGCTGCGCGACCTCATCGGCGCCTCCGGCTACATCTTCGACCCGAGGGGGAGGCCCTGATGTCTGACCAGGAGCTGCACCCGGACGACCTCGAGCTCCTCGACCGTCTGGGACGGATCGCGGCGGTCGTCGACCCCGTGCCCGATGCCGTCGTCGAGCTCGGCCGGGCCGCCTTCGAGCTGCGCCATGTCGACACGGCGCTCATGCGCCTGATGACCGGGACGCTGGACGAGGCAGCCGTGCGCGACGCAAACGGGTCGGGCATGGCCTCCCACCTCATCGTCTTCGAGCACGAGGGCGTGTCCATCGAGCTGGAGATGAGTCGTCGTGGTGACTTCTCGAACGTCGTCGGCGTGGTCATGCGGGCAGAGCGGCCGTATGCCGCAGGCTCCCAGGTGCTGCTCGAGACGTCCGCGTCGCTGACCCGCCTCGACCTCGACGACGGCCAGTTCACCTTCGAGCGGGTGCCGCTCGGCCTGGCTCGCATCGTGCTGGAGCACGACGGCGCGCGGGTCATGTCGACGCCATGGTTCGACGCCCGCTGACCCGCACGGCACAGGCCCTCAGCCACCCCACACGGTGAACGATGCGGCCGTGGCCGCGAGGAGCGGGTCCTCGGCTCCGGCGGCCCGGGCGTCACGAAGGCCGTCGGCGAGCGACCCGCCCGCGGCCACGGTTGCGTGGACGGTCGACATGACCCTCACCGTGGCGGCGTCGTTGACCGGGTTGACGCTCGCGACGACCGACCGCGTGCCCATGGCGAGCAGGCTCGACACGAGACCGAGCGCCTCGTCGGCGCCGATCGGGTGGACGCCCCCGGAGTCGCACGCAGACAGCACGACCGAGCGTGGGGGTCGTCTCAGCCGGTCGAGGTCGTGGACCATGAGGGGCCCGTCGGCGAGCAGGAGCGACGAGAACAGCGGCGCATCCGCCCGGAAGTCGCCATGGGCCGCGAGGTGGGCCAGTCGGGCTCCCTCCAGCACACCGAGGGTGGCCTCGACCGTCGCGGCGTCGCCGCCGAGCACCACGGCGTCCCCGTGGAGGCGACGCAGGTCGGCGACCTCGCGCTGCTCGGAGCTGAGGCCCGGGCCCGTGACGAGGGCGACGTGCCCGTGCGATGACCGAGGCGGAGCGTCCTCGCGCGACCGAGCCCACAGGGCGATCGAGGGCGAGACGGTGAGGGCCGCGTCCCGCAGCGCCGGCATCAGCGCGAAGGGCACGGTCAGCAGCGAGGCGGCCGGGACGACGAGCACTGACGGACGGCACCAGGCCGGATCGGGCGTCCCGAGCAGGGCGTCCTGGAGCCGTTGCCCGGCAGCCGACACGTCGACGACGCGCCCGTAGGCGGCCCGGCGCAGGGCGAAGCGGGCGTACGTCGCCTCGCGCTCGACCGACGCGGCGTCGCCGAGGCGTCGCAGCCGAGCCCGTCCGTCGGCCACGGTGACCGCGACGAGCGACCCGCGCACGATCGCGACGTAGAGCAGCGTCGTCTCACCTAGACGGTCGGTGAGACGGTCGAGGTCGCGGCCGACGTGGTCGGTGCCTCCGGCGCGCAGCCGGCGGTAGCGGCTGCGCACCGCCGACTCCAGGCGCGCGCGCTCACGCACCAGGTGGTGCTCCTCCCCGCCGAGGGTGAGGCGGCGCGTCACGTCACGCAGCGCCGAGACCTGGCTCGCCAGCTCCGGGTCGTCGGGCGGGCGCACGGCCGGCCCGGTGAGGGCGGTCGCGCGCCAACGGTCGGTCCACCAGAGCACGGCCCGGGCGTCACCGGCCGCCTCCGCGTCCGCGACGGCGATCGAGACCAGGTCGAGCCCGTAACCGCTCGCGAGGGCGCGCAGCTCGAGGTCGCCGATGAGCGACCGGTGCTCGTCGACGGCGTCCAGCCCCCGCCGGCAGGAGTGCCGGAGCGCGCGCCGGTCGCCGGCCTGCTCGGCGAGGAGCGCCTGGGCGAGCCAGGCCGCGGCACGGGGCAGGGGCGCGCCGTAGCTGCGCCGGTCGGAGGCGTCTCGGAGGGACTGAGACCGCAGGCGCTCGTGGCCGGTGTCGCCGGCGACCTGCGCCAGCAGCAGGAGGGCCTCCGGCAGGGACGGGTCGTCGAGTCGGCGCAGCGCCCGTACGAGCGTCCGTGTCCGGTGCAGCAGCTCGGGCAAGGACGGACGGGGCAGGGCGCTGACCCCCTCGGTGGACCGGCGAGCCTCCTGCTCGGCGGCATACGCCGCCTCGAGCCCGAGCAGCGTCGACCGGGCCGCCCACCGGTGGCGACGGTGAGCGCGGAAGGTCAGCTCGGCCTCACGGGCGCGCGTGGCCGCGGCCTCCCACCGGCCCTGCAGGAGCGCGGCGCGCGCCGACGCGAGGAGCAGGTCGGCCCGCCACACCGGCGCCAGGTCGGGGCGCGCCAGCGCGGCCTCCAGCAGGCCCTCCGCCTCGGCGGCCAACCGGGCCGTGAGCAGTGCCTCGGCATGGTCGACGAGCTGCTCGACCGAGTCGACCCCGGCCGTCCGGTAGCGCTCCTCCGCCTGGTCCATCAGCGTCAGGGCCACGACGACGTCGCCGCGCTGGAGGGCGACGAGGGCCCGGTTGCGTGCCGAGAGCGTCGCCTCCAGGACGGCCCCCATCTCGAGGTGGACGGCCTCGGCGGCGGCGTAGTCCGCGCTCGACCCGTCGGCGTCACCGAGCGCTCGGCGGGCATCGCCACGCGACCCGAGCGCCCTTCCCTCCCAGAGACGGTCGTGTGCCCGCCGGCTCAGCTCCACGGCCCGCGTGAGGTCTTGCACGGCCTCGTCGTAGCGACCGAGCAGCCAGAAGGTGCACCCGCGCAGGTGGAGCACCCGGTGCCGGGTGGGGCCGGTGCTGAGCCGCAGCGCGCGTTCCAGCTGCAGCAGTCCCTGGGCGGTGCGCCCGGCGAAGACGAGGGTCGTGCCGAGCGTCGCCCGCACCTCCGCCTCGCGGTCGGGCCCCGCGCGACGGGCGTACGCCACGGCCCGTCTCGCCTGGGCGAGGGCGGCCTCCGTGCGCCCGCGGTCACGCTCGACGATGGCGAGGGCGTGGTGTGCGAGCGAACGCTCGTGGGGCCCGGCCGGTCCGGCCAGCAGCTCCAGAGCCGTTGTGGTGGCGAGGCCGGGCTGGGATATTGCGAGAGGGAGCAGGTCGTCCGCGACAGGGCTCGGGGGACGTGTATCAGCCGCGGCGGCCGCCTCGTCTGCTGCATGTCTGGCGTTCATGTCGGACCTGTTTCATGTCCCCGCCCCGGAGGTAACTCATGACTACCAGTGATGATGGCAGCAACTCGAACGTGGGCGGGCGCGATGACGTCCTGCGCGCGATCCAGTGGTGGGATCCCTGGGACGACGGGGTGGTCACCGACCGGTCCGACGTCCAGGTGCGCCGCATCGTCAAGGCGTTCCGACGAGCAGGACGCGACCTCGGGGTCGAGCGCGACGCGCACGGCGTGGCCCGCTACCTCTACCGGCCCGGCGTCGTCCTCGTCCGCGACGAGGACGTGCCGAGGGTCGTGACGCACCTCGGCCTCGACCTCCCGGTCGACAAGGCCGGGGACGAGACGCCGCAGCAGACCGTCGGCCTGCACGCCCTCGTCCTGCCCGCTCGTGCGCACGTGCCCTCGGTCGTGGCCGAGCTCGACGACGCTCTCGGGGTGGGGGTGGCGACCCCGGACCACCTCATCCACGTGACGCCAGTGACGTGGTGCATGGCCAAGGAGCCCCAGCCCCGGTCCGTCGACTCCTTCGACGAGTCCGTCGTCCCGGACAACATGGACGGCCGCAGCGGACGGGTCGTCGTCGTCGACACCGGCACACTGCGCGACGTCATCGCCGCCCACTCGTGGCTCGAGGGTGTGACGGGCCCGCCCGAGCCCCCGACGGTCGGCCACTACACCGGACACGGCACGTTCATCGCGGGCGTCGTGCGGACGTACGCGCCCGCGGCCGAGGTCCGCGTCGAGGCCGTGCTCTCGGTCGGGGGCGCGGCTTTCGAGACGGACGTCGTCAGGGGCCTCGTCCGGGCCCTCCGGCACGCGCCGGACGTCATCAACCTGTCGGGCGGCACGCGGACCCGGCGCAACCTGCCCCTGCTGTCCTTCGAGGTCTTCTGGGAGCGACGGTTGCGTCACCTCAAGGGGACCGTGCTCGTGGCGGCCGCGGGCAACGACGGCGACCGCGGCCCGTTCTGGCCGGCTGCCTTCCCGTGGGCCGTGTCGGTCGGGGCGCTCGCCGACGAGGAGGGCAGCGCCCGCGCGGGCTTCTCGAACCACGGCAGCTGGGTCGACGTGTACGCGTTGGGCACCGACGTCGTGAACGCCTTCCCCGAGGGGACCTACGTCTACCGCGAGCCCCCGCTCGTCGGCCGCAAGGAGGACTTCCCGGACGGGCTCGCCGCCTGGAGCGGCACGTCGTTCGCGGCCCCCATGGTCGCCGGGCTCACGGTGTCGCGGATGACGTGGAGCGGCGAGAGCGCCCGCGGCGCGGTCGACGCGCTGCTGGACGTCGCCCGCGGTCAGGCCGGGGTCGGCGTCGGCGCCCGCCTGCTCGGCAGTGGCGACGCCAGCCCGACCGCCTGACCCGGGTGCTGACGTCACCCGTGTCGTGACAGGACAATCGGTACGTCGACGGTGGCCGACCCCGCACGGGCCGGCCACCGTCCGTCCCGCCGCTCAGGCCGGGGCGGTCGTGAAGCGCAGGTAGGGCTTGACCTCGTCGACGGCGTCGGCACCGAAACGCTCGCGGGCGTCGGCGGTCGACACGGTCGGGGCCACGATGACCTTCTGGCCCTCGCGCCAGTCGGCCGGCGTGGAGAACGGGCCGCTGTCGGTGAGCTGGAGCGCGTCGACGGCGCGGAGGATCTCGTCGAAGTTGCGGCCGACGCTCTTGGGGTAGGTCAGCGACAGGCGGACCTTGTTGGCCGGGTCGATGATGAAGACGGAGCGCACGCCCGAGGTGTCGCCCTCGCCGGGGTGGATCATGTCGTAGAGCTCGGAGACCTGGCGGGAGTCGTCGGCGATGATCGGGTAGCCGACGGTCGCACCGCTGACCTCCTCGATGTCGCCCTTCCACTCCTCGTGCTGCTCGATCGGGTCGACCGAGACGGCGAGCACCTTGACGCCGCGCTTGTTCCACTCGTCGTCGAGGGCGGCGACGCGGCCGAGCTCTGTGGTGCAGACCGGCGTGAAGTCGGCCGGGTGGCTGAAGAGGACGGCCCAGCTGGCGTCCTTCCAGTCGTGGAAGCGGATCGGGCCCTCGGTCGTCGTGGCCTCGAAGTCGGGGGCGATCTCGCCCAGTCGCGGTGTTGCCATTGGCTCGTCCTCTCGCGGTCGGGCGCACGGCGCGCCCCGGTCTGCATGCCATTCTGACCACAGAACCATGCATCACGTTATGGGTGTCCAAATGTTGTGACGCGCATCCAGTGGACTCCCAGCCGACTCACCGAGACTGCGCGTGGAATCTGTCGCCACCCATAGGAGCCCCCGACGTGAGCGCCCTGCTCGACACCATCACCACCCAGGTCCTCCACGCACCGGTGTGGCTCGTGCTCCTCGTCGTCGGTGGGATCGTCTTCGTCGAGGACGCGCTCTTCGTCGGCTTCGTCGTGCCCGGTGAGACCGTCGCCATCCTCGGTGGCGTGGCCGCCTCGCTCGGGCACGTGCCGCTCGCCGCGGTCCTCGTCGTCGTCGTCGTGGCCGCGATCGTCGGCGACACCGTCGGTTTCGAGGTCGGCCGTCATCTCGGTGGCCGGGTCGTGGCCCTGCGCGCCTTCGACCGGCACCGCGGGCGCATCGACCAGGCGCAGGGCTTCCTCGGCCGCCGCGGCGGCGCCGCCGTCTTCCTCGGCCGCTGGACCGCGTTCCTGCGCGCCGTCATGCCGGCCCTGGCCGGGATGTCGAAGATGCACTACCCGACCTTCCTCGTCTGGAACGCCGCCGGCGGCATCGCCTGGGGGAGCGCCGTCGTCACGGCCGGCTACCTCGCGGGCCGCTCGTACACCCGGGTCGAGACGTGGCTCGGGCGCGGCGCCGCCGTCGCCGTGGGTGTCGTCGTCGTGGTGGCCCTCGTCGTCTGGCAGGTGCGCCGCCACCGTGCCGAGGGCGCCGAGGGCGCCGAGGGCACCGAGGGCGCCGAGGGTGCAGAGGGCGCCGAGGGTGCGGGGGTTGCCGAAGGTGCCGACGCGGAGGGCGGCGGGAACCCCTCGCGTATGCCGTCAGCGGGCTGAGCGCGCACGTCGGGGTCGCTCCTCGGCCTTCGTCTCCACCGCGACCCGAGCGCTGCGCCCTGGTCACCGGCTCCGACTGAGTCGACATACTCGTCCGCAGCGGCCGGATCGGTGCTGTGCTGGAGCATGACAACCTCCACGCACCTCGGTTCACGCAGGCGTGCACCGTCCGCTCAGGCCATGGCCATCGCGATGGGGCACGTCGTCGTCGCCACGGCGGCACTGGGCACGGGGATCGTCCTCGTCGTGGCTGGCACGCGGTCCGGTGCCGAGCTGGAGACGCTCTACACCCCCATCGGCGTGGCGGTCTGCGGCGTCGCTCTGGTCTTCGGTGCGGTCGCGGTCAACGTCGTTCGCTCCACGCCCCACCACCCGCACCGAGCCGCCGGCCTCTCGCGCGCGCTCGGCCTCCTCGAGGTGCTCGCCGGGCTGGTGTGCGCCGTCAGTGCCGCCGTCGCCGTCGCCTCGTACCCGCAGTTCACGCCCTGGCGGTCACCGGCGCTGCTGCCGGCCCTGGTGCTCGTGGCCCTGGGAGTCACGGCAGTCATCCAGTCCAGCCGCGTCCGGCGCCAGGAGTGACCCTCGAGGAGCGACAGCCATGAGGCCCCTCCCGGCTGGGAGGGGCCTCATGGCATACGGGCTCGGGACTGACCGGTTGGGTCAGCGCTCCTCGGTGCCTGCGATGAAGGCCTCGAGCTTGGCGCGACCGAGGTCGTCCGGACGCTGCTCCGGCGGGGACTTCATGAGGTAGGACGAGGCGGACAGCAGGGCGCCGCCGATGCCACGGTCCTTGGCGATCTTCGCCGCACGGATGGCGTCGATGATGATGCCGGCCGAGTTGGGGGAGTCCCACACCTCGAGCTTGTACTCGAGGTTCAGCGGCACGTCGCCGAAGGCGCGACCCTCGAGGCGGACGTAGGCCCACTTGCGGTCGTCGAGCCACGCGACGTAGTCGGACGGGCCGATGTGGACGTTCTTGCTGTCGACGAGACCCGAGAGCGGACCGGTGAGGTTGCTCGTGACGGCCTGGGTCTTGGAGACCTTCTTGGACTCGAGGCGCTCGCGCTCGAGCATGTTCTTGAAGTCCATGTTGCCGCCGACGTTGAGCTGGTACGTCCGGTCGAGCACGACGCCGCGGTCCTCGAAGAGCTTGGCCATGACGCGGTGCGTGATGGTCGCGCCGACCTGGCTCTTGATGTCGTCACCGATGATCGGCACGCCGGCGGCCTCGAACTTCGCGGCCCACTCGGGGTCGGAGGCGATGAAGACCGGGAGCGCGTTGACGAAGGCGACCTTCGCGTCGATGGCGCACTGGGCGTAGAACTTGTCGGCCTGCTCGGAGCCCACCGGGAGGTAGGAGACGAGGACGTCGACCTTGCGGTCCTTGAGGATCTGCACGACGTCGACCGGCTCGGCGCCGGACTCGTCGATCGTCTGGCGGTAGTACTTGCCGAGACCGTCGAGCGTGTGGCCGCGCTGGACCTCGACACCCGTGGTGGGGACGTCGGCGATCTTGATGGTGTTGTTCTCCGAGGCGTTGATGGCCTCGGAGAGGTCCTTGCCGACCTTCTTGTCGTCGACGTCGAAGGCGGCGACGAACTCGACGTCAGAGACGTGGTACTCGCCGAACTTGACGTGCATGAGGCCGGGGACGCCGGTGGTGGCGTCAGCGTCCTTGTAGTACTCGACGCCCTGCACGAGCGAGCTCGCGCAGTTGCCGACGCCGACGATGGCGACGCGTACGGATCCCATGGATCACTCCTTGTTGTTGGTGGTCGTGCTCTGGGGGGTGGTGATGTCTGTGGTGGCCAGGCCGGGTTCGTCGTAGGCCGCCGGGCCCGGGTCGAGGGCCGCGCGGCGTTCGGCGACGATGAGCTCCTCGAGCCAGCGCACCTCGCGCTCGGCGCGCTCCTCGCCGTGCTGCTGGAGGGCCAGGGTGTAGCTGTCCATCCGCTCGCGGCGGGCCTGGGAGGCGTCGCGGATGTTGGCGAGCCGCTCCTCGAGCCGGGAGCGCCGGCCCTCGAGGATGCGCAGGCGCACCTGCGCCTCGGTGCGCGAGAAGAAGGCGAAGCGGACGTCGAAGTCGTCGTCGTCCCAGGCGTCGGGGCCGCTGGCCGCGACGAGGTCCTGGAAGTGCTCCTTGCCGTCGGCGGTCAGCTCGTAGGTGATCCGGGGCCGCTTGCTGCTGGCCGAGGCCGCCTCGGTCGTCTCGTGGATCCAGCCCGAGTCGACGAGGTGGCGCAGCGCCGGGTAGAGCGAGCCGTAGGACAGCGCCCGGAAGATGCCGAGCGCGGTGGTGAGGCGCTTGCGCAGCTCGTAGCCGTGCAGCGGGCCGTCGTGGAGCAGGCCGAGGACCGCGAACTCGAGCAGCGCAGCGCGGCGGCTCTGAGGACGTTCGGACTTCGGCACGTGACTACGGTACACCCAGATATATCGCTGCGATACATCACGCCGACGCATCGCGTGACACGTTCCTCGACGCCGGGTCAACCAACAGGACCGAACCCAGGTTTCGGCGTCTGTTCGACGTCCTGGTGGTTCGTGCCTGTTGGTTGACCCGGGCCTGCGGTCGCGCTCAGCGGCTGGGCGACGCGACGCGTGGGCGGCTCAGGGCTCTGGGGTGTAGATGGCGATGAAGCCCGTGCCGTGCGGCGGCGCCGACCCCTCGGCGACGACGAGCTGCAGCGGCCGACCGTCGCCGGACGGCTGGGGTGCGGTCTGCGAGCCGCCTTCCATCCACTGCGTCTGCTCCCCGACCAGGCCCTCGAGCTGGAAATAGGCTGGCTCGCGGCGAGGGGAGCCGGTGACGACCGTGCCGGACGTGACGAGGAACGGCCCGCTCTGCGGGGCTGCCGTCTCCAGTGGCGTACCGGCGACGTCTATCGGACCGGCGATCGAAGCCGTGAGGCGGTAGCGGTAGCCCTCACGCTCGATGACGTCGGGGAGCGCCGCGACCGGCGTGCCGGACAGGTCCCTGATCAGGGCCCGTGCGCCCTGCGCGTAGATGGCGCCGGTCAGCTGGGCGCCGTCGACCGAGGCCGGCTTGCGCGTCTTCGCGTCGACGAGCTGGATGCGGACCGAGGCGGTGCGCCCGACCGTCAGCTCCGTCCAGCCCTGGCCCGGCTCGCCGGGGACGGTTCCCCCGGCCGGGAAGTCGCGCTCCGCGGGCCGGCCGGCCGCGCACGAGCTGCCGAAGAAGCCGGCGGTCCCCCCGAAGCTGACCGTGACCATGTACGTCGCGGCCTCGGCGTCGGTCAGGCCGGGCAGGTAGCACTCGGCGCCGATGGAGACGTGGGTCGTCGTGGGCTCCCAGACGAGCGAGAACTGACCCTGGCCGCGGTCACCGATGAAACCGGCGACGAGGGTGTCGTCGCCGACCCGGGCTCGGTAGCGCAGGCCGTCCTTGACGACGTCGCCGGGCGCGTCGGGGACGGACCGGAACGGCATGCCGTCGGCCCCGATCATCGGAGCAGCGCTCGACGGCGGCCCGGCCGGGACCGTCGGCGCGGGACGGCCGAGCGAGGTCACGACCCCGACGGCGAGGGCGGCGACGGCGAGCGTCGCGACCGAGCCTGCGGCGACGGCGCGACGGCGCTTCGTCGTGCGCACCCGGCCGGCGACGCCGGCCGTGAAGTCAGGGGCGGTGCCGAGGTCGTCGGCGTGGGTGGTCAGCTCGTCGCGCAGGTCGGTGAGGTTCATCGGACACGCTCCTCGTCGGAGGTCGGGCTCAGGGTGGGGTCGATGCGGAGCTTGGCCAGCGCGCGGCTCGCCTGGCTCTTCACGGTGCCGACGGAGCACTGCAGGATCTCGGCGGTCTCGATCTCGGACAGGTCCTCGTAGAAGCGGAGCACGACGACGGCCCGCTGGCGCCTCGGTAGCCGAGCGAGCGCCCGCCAGAGGTCGGTGCGGTCGTCCACGCGTACGGCCTCGGTGCGGTGCCCGGCAGCCGTGGCGCGCTCGGGCAGCTCGGCCGTGGCCTGCTCGCCGTTCCAGCGCCGCCGCCACCAGCTCGAGTACGTGTTGACCATGACCCGGCGGACGTACGCGTCGGGCTGGCCGTCGATGCGACCCCAGGCGAACCACGCCTTGGCGAGCGAGGTCTGCACGAGGTCCTCGGCGAGTGCGCGGTCGTGCGTGAGCAGGTATGCCGTCCGCAGCAGTCGGGTCGAGCGCGTCGCCACGAAGTCGTCGAAGGACCCTCGGTCCACGGCTCGTCCCCCTGTCAGCGGCCCGGCGGAGAGGCTGCTCGCCCCGGCGTCGGTGCCTGTCACTGTCGTCACATCCTGCAGGAGCGGCTGACCCCGGAGAAAGGTTGCACGCCGCCCCCGGGTATGTGAAAACAGTCTGTGGGGTGCTTGTGCCGCTCGTGTGAGCCGCCTCCGTCGTTTCGTCGTCACGGCGCCGGTCAGGTCATACTGAGTGGCGGCCCGGGACGGTTTCTCGGGCCTGATCAGTGAATGGAGCAGGTTGTGACGCAGAGCAGGCGCGACATCCGCGCTGCCCAGCTGGCGGCCGACAAGGGCCGGCCCCAGCGCGCAGGGAATGGCAACGGCAACGGCCGGTCCGCAGGGACCGCCGGCTTCGCCGACGGTGAGGGCGAGGGCCGCACCGGCTGGAAGAAGTGGGCCATCGGCACGCTCAAGTGGGGCTCGATCGCCGCCGCGGTGCTGCTCGTGCTCGGCGTCGTCGGCGTCGTCATCGCCTACAACCAGACCGCCATCCCGCAGCCCAACGAGCTGGCCAACAAGCAGGTCTCGATCGTCTACTACAGCGACGGCAAGACCGAGCTCGACCGCATCGCCGTCCAGGACGGCAACCGCGAGTCGGTCAAGCTCAAGCAGGTGCCCAAGTTCGTCCAGGACGCCCACATCGCCGCCGAGGACCGCACGTTCTACCAGAACAACGGCATCTCGGTCGGCGGCATCCTGCGCGCCGTCAAGACGAGCGTCACCGGTGAGACCCAGGTCGGTGGCTCCACGATCACCCAGCAGTACGTCAAGAACTACTTCCTCACCCAGGACCGCACGATCTCCCGCAAGGCCAAGGAGATCCTCATCGCGGTCAAGATCGACGGCCAGCTCTCCAAGGCCGAGATCCTCGAGAAGTACCTCAACACCATCTACTACGGCCGCGGTGCCTACGGCATCCAGAGCGCGGCCAAGGCGTACTTCGGCAAGGACGTCTCCAAGCTCAGCGTCGGCGAGGGCGCCGTGCTCGCGTCGGTCATCAACGCGCCCTCCCTCTACGACCCGGCCAACGGTGACACGGCCGAGGCCAACCTCACCAAGCGCTACGCGTACGTCCTCGACGGGATGGTGCAGGAGGGCTGGCTCAGCGCGGCCGAGCGGGCCAAGTACACCGAGCTGCCGAAGATCCAGGCCTACAAGGGCAACAAGTTCTCGTCGGGCCCCAACGGCTTCATCACCGCCCAGGTCAAGCGCGAGCTCGTCTCGACCGGCCTCTCGGAGCAGGACATCGACAACGGCGGCCTGCGCATCGTCACGACGATCGACAAGAAGGCCCAGACCGCGGCGATCGCGGCGATGCAGGACAACCTGCCCAAGAAGGTGCAGGGCGGCCTCGTCGCGGTCCGGCCCGGCGACGGTGCCGTGGTCGCGATGTACGGCGGCGCCGACTACGCCAAGTCGCAGTTCAACACCTCGACCCAGGCGATCATGCAGGGCGCCTCGAACTTCAAGCCGTTCGCCGTCCTCGCGGCGGTCCGCGACGGCGTGTCCACGAAGACGAAGTTCGACGGCGACCAGCCCCAGGAGATCGACGGCACGAAGATCACGAACTTCGGCGACCGCTCCTACGGCATGGTCGACATGCGCCGGATGATCGGTCGCTCGATCAACACGGCCTTCGTCAACCTCAACAGCACGATCACGCCGGCCCTGACCCGGCAGGCGGCGATCGACGCCGGCATCCCCGCGCGGACGCCGGGTCTCGACGAGACCCTCACCAACGTCCTCGGCACGGCCTCGCCGCACGTCATCGACATGGCCACGGCCTACTCGACGATCGCCTCGCAGGGAGTGCGGGCCAAGCCGTACTTCGTCAAGAAGGTCACCTCGACGACCGGTGACTTCACCTACGACGCCAAGCCGCAGACGAAGCGCGCCTTCGACAAGGACGTGACCGCCGACGTCACCGACGCCATGACCTACACCGTCAAGGACGGCGGCACCGCGACGAAGCTCCAGCGCCTGAACCGCCCGGTCGCGGGCAAGACGGGCACCTCCTCAGAGGCGAAGTCGATCTGGTTCTCCGGGTTCATCCCGCAGCTCGCGGTGTCCATCGGCATGTACAAGCCCGACGCGAACGGGAACCCGCAGACGCTGACGAGCTCCGAGGACACCAACCTCACGGGTGGCACGATCCCGGCCGACGTCTTCTACGACTTCATGAAGGTCGTGACGGACAACATGGAGGTCCAGGACTTCCCGAACCGCGCTGGTGTCGGCGACGACAAGATCCCGACCCCGACGACGACGTTCACGCCGCCGCCGCAGACGACGACCCAGGCGCCCGCGACGACGACGACACAGGCGCCGACCACCACGACGGCACCGCCGACGACGACGCAGCAGCCGACGAAGACGATCGGCACCGGGAAGCCCCAGCCGACGACGACGCAGCCGACGATCACGATTCCCCTGCCCGGGGGAGGAGGGCCGTCGCCCACCTCGACCAAACCCGGCAACGCCCCATGACGCGCGCGCGGGCCGGGGACCGTGACGGGGTGACGGGGTGACCGTCCGGTGACCGAGAAGGTCGACGACCCCGTCGTGCGGGCGGCCTCCGAGATCATCGGAGGCCCCCGCGGACGGTATGCCGCAGCCCGTGAGCTCCCGTGGGTGCTCACGGCCGCGCTGCTGTCGGCCCTGACGGCCGTCACCGCCGGGCTCGCGATCCTGCTGCGCGCCCCCTGCCTGCGCACCGGCTTCACGGGCGACACCCAGTTCTGGAGCGCCTGCTACGCCGACCTGCCCACGGCGTACCGCGACGCGAACCTCAAGGCCGGCCTCGCGGCATACCTCCAGGGCGGCGACGGCGCGCCGGTCACCGGGCAGCCGCCCCTGACCGGGCTCGTGCTCACGGCCGTCGCGAGCCTCGGCCCCGACGACGGATCGCTCAAGACGCGGGCCGCGTGGTACTTCGCACTGTGGTCGGTGCTGCTGACCCTGCTGCTGCTCGTCATCGTGTGGCTCGTCGCGTCGTCGGCCGCTCGACCCATCTCGGCGGCGCACGTCGCGCTGTCCCCCGTCGTCGTGCTGGCCGGGTTCATCTCGGCCGACCTGCTCGGTGTGGCGCTGGCCAGCGCCGGCATGTGGGCGTGGTCGCGGCGCAACCCGACGCTCGCCGGAGTGCTGCTCGGGCTCGCCATCGGGGCGCGGACCTATCCCGTGCTCATCCTCGTCGCGATCGCGCTGCTCTGCGTCCGGTCTGGTCGGCTGCGCGAGATGGGTCGCGTCGTCGGCTACGCGCTGCTGACGTTCGGCGCGCTGCTCTCCGGGCTCTGGCTGCTCAACCGCGAGGCGGCCGCCTCCCCCTACCAGGGGTGGGCGTCGGCCGGAGCCGGCTACGGCTCACCGTGGCTGCTGCCGCAGCTCGCCGGGCACCCCCTGCCCACGGGGGCCGTCACGGCGCTCGCCGTCGTCGGCTGGCTCGTCGCCCTCGTGGTCGGGGCGGTGCTCGCGCTGTCGTCGGCCCGACGCCCGACGATCGCCGAGGTGTCGCTCGTCATGGTCGGCATCGTGCTCGTCACCGGCAAGTCGTTCACCGTGCAGAGCTCGCTGTGGCTGCTGCCGCTCATCGCGTGGTGCGCCCTCCAGTGGCGCGACCACCTCATCTGGGCCGGCGCCGAGACGCTCAACTTCGTCGCGGTGTGGCTGACGATCGCGGCGACGACCGTGCCCGATCGTGGTCTGCCGGCGTCGTGGTACGCCTTCTTCTCGATGCTGCGCGTCGTGGCCGTGCTGTGGCTCGTGGCCGTCGTGTGGCTGCGGGCCCGCGACCGGTGGAGCCGGTCGAAGGGTGAGCCCGACGACCTGGCGGGCCCGATGAGCGGCGCCGAGGACCGGCTCATCGTCCGCTTCTCCTGAGCCGTGGCCGCGCGAGGGCCCTCCGATTTCGGAGTATGCCGTCCGGGCCGGTAGTCTTGCCCAGTTCGCCGTGTGCCCGGTGGCCTGTGGATCGAACCGACCGATGTCGGTGAGGTCTGCGAGGCTGAACCCGGCTGGAAGATCAGGCCGGGCCCCAGGCTCGCGGCGGGACGAATGCAACCCTCCTGTCACGAGAGAGACTCGTGACCGCCGAGACCAGAGGAGGTGGGTTAGAAGCATGCGTCAGTACGAACTCATGGTCATCCTCGACCCGGAGACCGAAGAGCGCACCGTCGACAAGACGATGGACAAGTTCCTCACCGTCGTGAAGAACGACGGGGGCACCGTCGAGAACGTCGACATCTGGGGCCGCCGCCGTCTTGCCTACGACATCAAGAAGAAGTCCGAGGGCATCTACGTCGTCGTCAACATGACGACCGAGCCGGCCACCGCCCAGGAGCTCGACCGCCAGCTGAACCTCAGCGAGTCGGTCATGCGCACCAAGCTGCTGCGCCCCGGCGCCTGATTCAGCGAAGTTACTGATCCGCTCGATCAACCGACGAAGGACTGGTCCATGGCAGGCGACACCGTCATCACGATCATCGGCAACCTGACCGCCGACCCCGAGCTGCGTTTCACGCCGTCCGGGGCTGCGGTCGCGAACTTCACCGTGGCCTCGACGCCGCGGCAGTTCGACCGCCAGAGCAATGAGTGGAAGGACGGCGAGACGCTGTTCATGCGCTGCTCGGTGTGGCGCGACGCGGCGGAGAACGTCGCCGAGTCGTGCCAGCGGGGCATGCGCGTGATCGTGTCCGGCCGGCTGAAGTCTCGTTCCTACGAGACGAAGGAAGGCGAGAAGCGCACCGTCGTGGAGATGGACGTCGACGAGATCGGCCCGTCCCTGCGCAGCGCCACCGCCAAGGTCAACAAGACCCAGCGCGGTGCCGGCGGCGGTGGTGGCGGCTTCGGCGGCGGCCAGGGCCAGGGTGGCGGCTGGAGCGGTGGCTCCGGCGGCGGCCAGGCCGAGGACCCGTGGGCGACCGGCGGCTCTGCCGGCGGTGCCCAGGGTGCCCCGGCCGCAGGTGGTCAGCAGGGCGGCGGCTGGAGCGGTGGCTCCGGTGGCGGTCAGCCGGCTGCCGGTGGCCAGCAGGGTGGTGGTTGGGGCGCAGCCCCCAGCTACGACGAGCCCCCCTTCTGATCGAGCAGGTCAGCACCGCCGTCCGGTGACGCAGCCAGACGGCATACCCCATTAGTTCTTTAACCCATCCCGGGGCACCAAACCCCGGGCTCTCATCAAGAAGGAGAGCACCACGATGGCAAAGCCCGTTGTGCGCAAGCCCAAGAAGAAGGCCAACCCGCTGAAGGCGGCGAAGGTCGAGAACATCGACTACAAGGACACTGCGCTCCTGCGCAAGTTCATCTCCGACCGCGGCAAGATCCGCGCGCGTCGCGTGACCGGTGTGTCCACCCAGGAGCAGCGTCTCATCGCCACGGCCGTCAAGAACGCCCGTGAGATGGCCCTGCTGCCCTACTCGAGCTCGGCTCGCTGAGCCGGTTTCGGGAACGAGGAGAACACCATGAAGCTCATTCTCACCCACGAGGTCACCGGCCTCGGTGCTGCTGGTGACATCGTCGAGGTCAAGGACGGCTACGGCCGGAACTTCCTCATGCCGCGCGGTCTCGCGACCCCGTGGACCAAGGGCGGCCAGAAGCAGGTCGACGCCCTGACCAAGGGCCGTGCGGTCCGCGAGATCAAGGACCTCGACACCGCCAAGGGTGTCAAGGGCCAGCTCGAGGCCACGTCGGTCAAGGTCCCGGCCAAGTCCGGCCAGTCCGGTCGCCTCTTCGGTGCCGTCAGCAACGGCGACATCGCCGCGGCCGTCAAGGCTGCCGGTGGCCCGGAGCTCGACAAGCGCAAGATCGAGGTCAAGCAGGCCATCAAGACGCTCGGCTCCTACGAGGCGACCGTCCGTCTGCACCCCGAGGTCGCGGCGACCCTCAAGTTCGAGGTCGTCCCCGCCTGACCGTCGAGGTCTGACACGTCGAAGGGCCGGGCTCCGCACAGGCGGAGCCCGGCCCTTCGTCATACCTCCCCGAGCGGCGGCGCGCACACGCTCGGGTCGACCCACGCCGTCCTCCTTGAGCCGCTGACCCCAAGCTGTCGCTGACCCCAAGGTGTGCCGTCGGCTCGCCGGTGAGGCGGGCCCTTCAGCGGCGGCCGACCACCGCGACCGTCGTGTCGAAGAACTCCCAGGGCGTGCTGCCGGCGGCATCGGGCACCTCGAGGTGGCCGTGCACCCAGGCCCGGCCCTGGCGCAGTGAACCCGCGGCGGTGGAGACGGTCCAGCTGCGCTCGGTCCCGTCGCACGTGACCGGGACCGAGACCGTGAGCGGTGTCGTGGCGGCTGCCCCCGACCGCGACACGAGCTCGAGGCCCAGCGTCCCCGGACCGGAGAGCGCCGGCGAGTCGGGCAGGGTGCACGTGTAGGTGCCTCGAAGGGTGACGACGCCGTCGTGCAGGCGGGCCTGACGGTCGACGTCCACGGTGCCGAGATCGGGTGCGCCCCCGGCGTGCGCCGGAGCGACGACGAGGGCGGTCGTGCCGATGGTCGTCGCGGTGGCGAGGGCGATGGCGGTGAGGGCACGCGTGACGGACATGTGATGGATCCCCTGTCTGGTGGGCTCGCTCGTCGAGCCGATGCAGATCAGGACGCTCGCGTACCGCGGGAGGTTGTCACGGGGGGCACACGAGTTCCCCGCACTTCCGCTGCCCGTCAGCTCGAGTCGCGGACGACGAGCTCCGTGTCGAGCGTCGTGACCCGGGGCGGGGACTCGCCCGCGAGCAGGCGCAGCAGCGTGTCGGCCATGACGACGCCCATCTCCTGGGCGGGCTGGGCCACGGTGGTCAGCCCCACCTTGCCGCGCGTGGCGTACTTGCTGTTGTCGAAACCGACGATCGCGACGTCGTCAGGCACCCGCAGCCCGCGCTCGTCGAGCGCGAGCAGCGCCCCGCTCGCCATGAGGTCGCTCGCGACGAAGAGCGCGTCGAGGTCGGGGTGCTCGTCGATGAGGGCGAGCGCGGCGCGGATGCCGCCGGCCTCGGTGAAGTCGCCACGCGCGAGGCGGTGGTCGGACAGCCCGGCCTCGGCGAGGGCGTCGCGCCAGCCCTGTTCGCGGTCGACCGATGCCGGCATGTCGGCCGGTCCGGTGATCGTCGCGATGGCGGTGCGACCCCGGTCGATGAGGTGCTGGGTGCCCCGGACGCCGCCGAGCCGGTTGTCGACGTCGATGTAGTAGTCGCGGTCCTTGGCCTCGCCGATCGGTCGCCCGCCGAAGACCACGGGCAGCGACCGGCTGAGCGAGGTGAGGAAGTGGTCGCCGGAGTGGTGCGAGACGACGATGGCGCCGTCGACGTTGCCGCCGAGCAGGTAGCGCTTCGTCTTCTCCGACGGCGAGCTCGGGTGCGTCAGCTGGAGGTTGAGCACGTAGTCGCTGTCGTCGAGCCGGTCGCTGATGCCCTGGACGACGTCGGCGAAGTACGGGTCGCCGAAGAAGCGGTGCGTGTCCTCGGGCACGACGAGCGCGATCGACATCGTCGCGCGGGCGACGAGTGACCGTGCGGCCCGGTTGGGCACGTAGTCGAGCTCGGCGATGGCCTTCTCGACGACGACGAGCACGTCCGGGCTGACCCGGGGTGAGCCGTTGATGACGCGCGAGACCGTGGCCCGGGACACGCCGGCCACCCGGGCGACCTCCTCGAGGGTGGGTCGTCCGACGGGGGTGGCCAGCGTCCCGTCGCTCATGGTGTCGATTCTCCTGCAGGGTCGTCGCCGTCACCGCTCGTGGCCGGGGCGTCCCACGGGCTGGGCAGCCTCCGCGTCGAGATGATGCGGGCGAAGTCGAGCGCGCTCGCCTTGGGCGTGCGCACCTGGGTGTCGTAGTCGACTCGGACGATACCGAAGCGCTTGGCGTAGCCCCAGGCCCACTCGAAGTTGTCGAGCAGCGACCAGTAGAAGTAGCCGCGCACGGGGACCCCCGCGTCGACGGCGTCGAGGATCGCGCCGAGGTGCGAGCGGACGTATGCCGTCCGGCCGCGGTCGTCGACGAAGCCGTCCTCGTCGGGGGCGTCGTCGAAGGCGGCGCCGTTCTCCGTCACGTGCAGGGCGACCCCGGCCGGGCCGGCATACTCCTCGTGAAGCCGGACGAGCAGGCGGGTCAGCCCCTCGGGCTGGATCTCCCAGTCCATCGCGGTGACGGGGAGCCCGCGCGGGTGGCGGTGGGCGTCATCGGCGGCGGGGAACGGCGATCGGGTGGTGCGGCCGCCGTTCACGCTGTCGTCGAGGGCGTCGGCAGGCGGCTCGTGGCCGATGGCCTCGCCGTTGTAGTAGTTGACGCCGAGCACGTCGATGGGCGTGGAGATCACCTCGAGGTCGCCGTCCATGACGTGGTCGGTCAGTCCCAGGTGGCGGACGTCCTCGAGGAGGTCGGCGGGATACTCTCCGCGGAAGATCGGGTCGAGGAAGATCCGGTTCATCTGCGCGTCGACCCGGCGCGCGGCGTCGACGTCGCGCGGGTCCGAGGGGTCGAGCGGGTCGGCGACGGTGAAGTTGAGGGTCAGCCCCAGCTCGAGCGAGGCGTCGCGGGCCCGCAGCTCCTGCACGACCCGGCCGTGGCCGAGCAGGAGGTGGTGCGCGGCGGCGAGACCGTCGGCGGGTGAGGTGCGGCCCGGCGCGTGCATGCCGGCGGTGTAGCCGAGGAAGGCCGAGCAGAACGGCTCGTTGAGGGTCGTCCACGTGCGCACGCGGTCGCCGAGCCGGTCGTGCACGGCGAGCGCGTAGTCGACGAAGCGGTCGACGGTCTCGCGCGAGGTCCAGCCGCCGCGGTCCTCGAGGGCCTGCGGCAGGTCCCAGTGGTAGAGCGTGAGCCACGGCGCGATGCCCGACTCGATGAGCGAGTCGACGAGCCGCTCGTAGAAGTCGAGCCCCTTCGCGTTGACCGGTCCGCCGTCGGGGCAGATGCGTCCCCACGACGTCGAGAAGCGGTAGGACTGCAGGCCGAGCGACCTCATGAGGTCCACGTCGGCGGCATACCGGTGGTAGTGGTCGCACGCGACGTCACCGGTGTCACCGTCGACGACGGCGCCGGGGGTGTGCGAGAAGGTGTCCCAGATCGAGTCGGTGCGGCCGTCCTCGTGACGGGCCCCCTCGATCTGGAAGGCCGCGGTCGCGGCGCCGAGGAGGAAGTCCTGCGGCACCGGGCGTCCTTCTGCGACGGGGAGATTCGTCGCGGGCGTCGTGCCCGGCGTGATGAGGGTCTGGTGGGTACGCGTCTGGGCGGTCATCCCTTGACGGCTCCTTGCATGATGCCGGAGACGAGCTGCCTCCCGGCGAAGACGAACAGGACGATGAGGGGCAGCGCCATGAGCACGACCCCGTTGAGCACGAGGGAGTAGTCGACGAAGTAGGCGGCCTGCAGCTGCTGCAGGGCGACGGGCAGCGTCGGGTTGCCGGGGTCGAGGATGATGAACGGCCAGAAGAAGTTCGTCCACGTCGCGATGAAGGTGAACAGGCCGAGCATCGCCGCACCCGGGCGGGCGGCTGGCAGCGCGATGGACCAGAACGTCCGCAGCGTCGACGCGCCGTCGACGCGCGAGGCCTCGATGAGCTCGTCGGGCAGCGCCTCCTGGAGGTACTGCGTCATCCAGAAGACGCCGAACGCGCTGACGGCGCTGGGCAGGATGACGGCCCAGAGGCTGCCGATCCAGCCGAGCTTGCTCATGACGATGAAGAGCGGCACGATCCCGAGCTGGGTCGGCACGGCCATCGTCGCGATGACGAAGACGAGCAGACCGTTGCGACCCCGGAAGTGCAGCTTGGCGAAGGCGAAGCCGGCCATCGCCGAGAAGAGCACGACGAGCACGGCCACCGTGGAGCTGACGAGGATGCTGTTGCCGAGGGCCTTCCAGAACGGGATCGTCGTGACGACGGTGCTCGCGTTCTGGAGGAAGTGCCCGCCGGGGACGAACGAGAACGGGTCCTGCACGATGGCCGCGGAGTCCTTGCTGCCGATGACGTAGGACCACCAGAGCGGGAACGCCGAGCCGACGAGGACGATCGCGAGGAAGACGTATGCCGTCGGGCTGGCCTGGGTGCGGCGCACGAGCTTCGTGCCCCGTCGGGGCTTGACCACGGGCGCAGGGGTCAGGGTCGGGGCGGTCATCGCTGTCCCTTCGAGGCGATCCGGCGGGTGACGAGGAAGTTGACGACCGCGAAGACGATGACGATGAGGAAGAGCATCCACGCCACGGCGGCCGCGCGGCCGAAGTTCTTCTGCGTCCAGCCGAGCTGGTAGAGGTAGAGGGTCAGCGTCTGCCACTGGCGGTCGGCGCCGCCGAGGCCGTACTGGTCGTACATCCGCGGCTCGTCGAAGATCTGCAGGCCGCCGATCGTCGAGGTGATGACGACGAAGATGATCGTCGCGCGCAGCTGCGGGATGGTGATCGAGAAGAAGGTGCGGATGCGGCCCGCGCCGTCGATCATGGCCGCCTCGTAGTAGTCGCGGGGGATGGCCTGCATGGCGGCGAGGAAGATCAGGGCGTTGTAGCCGGTCCACCGGAAGTTGACCATCGTCGCGATGGCCACGTGGCTGGGCAGGACCTCCTTGTGCCACTGGATCGGGTCGATGCCGACGAGGCCGAGCAGGTGGTTGACGAGGCCGAACTTGTCGCCGAAGAGGTCGCTGAAGATGAGGGCGACGGCGACGGGGGCCACGACGTAGGGCAGCAGCACCCCCATCCGCCAGAACGTGCGGGCCCGCAGCCCGCTGTCGAGGGCGGCCGCGATGAGCAGGGCCGCGATGACCTGCGGCACGCTCGAAAGCAGGAAGATGCTGACGGTGTTCTTCAGCGCGTTCCAGAAGTAGGGCTGCGCGAGGACGTCCGCGTAGTTCTTCAGCCCGACGAAGTCGCCCTGGCCCCCGATGAGGCTCCACTTGTGGAGCGAGACCCACGCGGTGTAGAGCAGCGGGAAGAGCCCGACGATGCCGAAGAGGATGAAGAACGGCGAGACGTATGCGTAGGGCGCGGCCTTCTCGTCGAGCTTCGTCAGGCGGCGCCGCCATCCCGAGCGGGGCGGCAGGGGCGTGCGCTGCACGATCGCCGCGGCGCCGGGCGGGTCCGGCTGCGTCGTGCGGGTGGGGGACTGAACGGTCATGGCGCTTCCGATGGTCGGGCGGACGGCCCGGTGCCCGGGTGAACGGTGAGGGGTGCACCGGGCCGTCCGCGGTCGGCTGGTCGACGGGTCGGGCGTTCGACCCGTCGACCGGCGGGATCAGGTCAGCCGAGGGCCTTGACGTCGCCGACCCACTTGTCCCACGACTCCTGCGGGGAGCTGCCCTGCTCGACGCGGGTCAGGGCCTGCTGCATCGCGTCGTTGATCGCGAAGTAGTGGGTGCCCTTGTACGGCGTGATGGTGACGGCCTTGGCGCGGTCGGCGAAGATCTGGCCGGTCGGCGCGTTGTTGAAGGACGCGACCGTGAAGGAGAGCAGGTCCTGGCTCTCGAGGGCCTGCTTCTGGCTCGGGAAGGCACCGACCTTCTTGAAGGCCTTGATCTGCTGCTCGGGCGCGGTCAGCCACGCGGCGAGCTCCTGGGCCTCCTTCGGGTGGGCGCTCTGCTTCGGCACGGTCAGGTACGAACCGCCCCAGTTGCCACCGCCACCGGGGAAGGTGTTGGCGACGTCCCAGCCCTTGACGCCCTTGGCGTTGCCCTCGATGACTCCGACCATCCAGCCGGGGCAGAGCATCGTCGCGAAGCCGTTCTTCTGGTAGCTCGCGGTCCAGTCGTCGCCCCACTGCTGGAGCTTGGCCGAGAGACCGTCGGTGATGCCGGCCTGGATGACCTGGTCGTAGATCTTCTTGACGGCGGCGTTGTCCGTCGCGGTGATCGCGTCGTCGCTCGGGTTCTCGTAGGCGGCCTCCAGCTGGTTGACCATGCCCTGGTAGGTGGCGCCGATGCTGTCGAAGAAGGGGACCTTCGACTTGGCCTTGAACTGCTTGCCGGCGGCGAAGTAGCTCTCCCAGGTGTTGCCGAACATCTTGGCGACCGACTCGCGGTCGCTCGGCAGGCCGGCGGCCTTGAAGAGGTCGCTGCGGTAGCAGATGGCCTCGGGGCCGGAGTCCGTGCCGTAGCCGATGAGGTGGCCCTCGGCATCCGTGGCGGCCTTGGCCTTCCAGTCGAGCCAGCGGCCCTGGACGTCGGCGGAGTTGAGGTCGGTGAACTTGTCGGAGTACTGGAGCATCTCCGGGAGCCAGTCGACCTCGACGGCCTCGACGTCGGCCATGCCGCTGCCGGCCGAGAGGCGGGTGAAGAAGTTGTCGCGGGCCTCGTTGGAGGTCGCGGCCTTCTTGTGGGTGACCTTGATGTTCGGGTGCGACTTCTCGAACTCGGGGATGAGCTCCTCGTAGCCGAACTGGTTGAAGGTGGCGAGCGTCAGGGTGACGGGTCCGCCGCCACCGGTGCTGCCGGCCTGGGTGGAGGGGCTGTCGGCACCCGAACCCGAGCTGCAGGCCGAGAGGGCCAGCAGTCCGACGGTGAGGGTGGCGAGTACGGCGTGGCGAGAGCGCACGGAGGGCGCGCCGATCCGGGTGGAACGGGATGTCATGGAGAGCTCCTTTGGTCTCATCCCCAGTGTGGGTGTGGGAGCGCTCTCCGTGCGTGAGACGTGGCCGTGAGAGCGCTCTCACGAGGAGAATGAGGGTGCCGGAGGGCATCGGTCAAGAGCCGTGACCATTCCGTGACCTGATCGCGGCTAGCGTGGAGGTCCAGACGCCGGCGTGGGACCGGCACCGGTGGGAGGCTCCCATGACCGTCTACGACCTCGTCGCGATGGGTCGGGTGGGCGTCGACCTCTACCCCCTCCAGCACGGCGTCACGCTCGACGAGGTGCGCACCTTCGAGAAGTTTCTCGGCGGCAGCGCGGCCAACGTCACGGTCGCCGCGGCCCGCCACGGTCGGCGCGCCACGCTCGTCAGCGCCACGGCCGACGACGCCTTCGGACGCTTCGTCCATCGCGAGCTGCTGCAGCTCGGCGTCGACGACGCTCACGTGCAGACCATCACCGCTGGGCCGCCGACCCCGGTCACCTTCTGCGAGGTGTTCCCACCTGACCACTTCCCGATCTGGTCCTATCGCTACCCGATCGCGCCAGACCTTCTCATCACGGCGGACTCCCTTCCCCTGCAAGCGATCCGGGAGGCGCGGGTCTACTGGTCCACCGTCACCGGGCTCAGCCAGGAGCCGAGCCGAGCGGCCCACCACGCTGCCTGGGAGGAGCGCGGCCGGGCACCGCTCACCGTCCTCGACCTCGACTACAGGCCCGCCTTCTGGAGCGACCCCGACGAGGCCCGTCGGCGGGTGCGCGAGGCCGTCGGTCACGCGACCGTCGCCGTCGGCAACATCGAGGAGTGCGAGGTCGCGACGGGGGAGGCCGACCCCCAGCGGGCGGCCCGCGCGCTCCTGGCGGCGGGCGTCGAGCTCGCCGTCGTCACGCAGGGACCAGGGGGCGTGCTCGCCATGACGCCCTCCGAGCAGGTGAGGGTCGGCGCCTTCCCCGTGAGGGTCGTCAACGGCCTCGGTGCGGGCGACGCGTTCGGTGGGGCGCTCGTGCACGGCCTGCTCGAGGGGTGGGACCTCGAGCGCGTCCTGCACTTCGCCAACGTCGCCGGTGCTCTCGTCGCCGGCAGGCTCGGGTGCTCGACGGCGATGCCGACGACGGCCGAGGTCCAGGCCCTGCTGTCCGATGTCGAGGTCGCCGACGGCGCCATGTGAGGGTGCCGTGTGAGGGTGCCGTGTGAGGGTGCCGTCGAGAGCGCGCGAGCAGGCCCGGAAACGAGAAAAACCCGCCCCTGCTGGTCACGTCGCCGAACTCGACCAGCAGGGGCGGGTGCCCTTGACCCGGTGATCCGACAGGGGGAGGAGATCACCGAGTCGCACAGGAGCAACTCACGACATCGACTATGAGCGCCCGACCTTAAAGAACGCTGGGAAACCCGTAGCAGTTGGCCCTGACCGAGCCCACGCGTCGGTCAGGGTCGCTGGGACGCTGCGGGACGTCATAGGTGCGCTGTCCGAGGCGCCGGAAGGTCAGCCGGGGACGGGGCTCGAGGCTCCCGGGACCACGGGCGCCGACCGGAAGGCGCGCGGCGCCGACCCGTGCTCACGCTTGAAGGCGGCGCTGAAGGCGAACGCGTTGGCATAGCCCACGGCGTGTGCGACCTGCTCGACGCTGAGGCTGCCCGTGCGCAGCAGGTCGGCGGCGCGGGCCAGCCGCCAGTGGGTGAGGTAGGCCATCGGCGACTGGCCGACGAGCTCGGTGAACCGGCGTGAGAGGGTCGCGCGCGACACGTGGACGTGGGCGGCGAGGACGTCGAGGGTCCAGGGCTGCCCCGGCTCGTCGTGCAGCGCCGCGAGCGCGCGGCCGACGAGCGGGTCGGACCCGGCCCGCCACCAGGAGGGCGCCGAGTCCTCGGCGCGCGAGAACCACTGGCGGACGGCCCCGATGAGCACGAGGTCGACGAGGCGGTCGAGCACGACGTCCTGGCCGGGGAGGTCGCGCTGCACCTCACGGGCGAGCAGCCCCGAGAGGGTCGGGTCGGCCTCGTCGGCACGGACGACTGCTACGTCGGGCAGGGCGTCGAGCAACCGGCCCGTCACCTGGCTCGCGAGCTCCCACGACGCCGTGAGGAAGGTCGTGTCTCCCGGCTCGTCACCCGCGTTGCCCCACGTGCGTGTGCCGAGCCCGAGCGACACGGCCAGGTGCTCGCCCGTCAGGGACCGGCAGACGTTACCGGGCTCGATGACGACGCCGGGCTCGGTCGCGACGTCGTCGGCGAAGACCCACGGGTGGGTGCCCTTGACGAGCGCGAGGTCGCCGGTGCCGAGGGCGATCGCCTCGCCCCGCTGGGGCAGGAGCTCAGCCGTCCCCGCCACCATGACCACGAGCCCGAGGGCGGCCTCGTCCTCGATCCGCAGAGCCCACGGCGCACGCATCTCGCACCGCAGCAGCGAGGCGCCGCGGGCCCGGTGGCCGTCCATGACGGCGCTGAGGGTGTCCATCGCCACACGGTACGCCGATGAGACGATCGCTGAGGTTGATGAGCCGAAAGAACATTCACCTGCTCACCCCGGCGCAGTGTCATGGAGACATGGACACGACTCTCATGCGCACCGTCACCCTCGCGACCGCCCTCGGCACCGGCGTGCTCGGGGGCGTCTTCGTCGGCTTCTCGACCTTCGTCATGCCTGGCCTCGACCGGTTGGCGGCGAGCGACGCCGTGCGCGCCATGCAGGCCATCAACGTCACGGCGCCACGCGGCCTCGCCGTGCCCCTCGTCGTCTCGGGTCTCGGGTCGCTCGCCGTCGGCGGCTGGGCGTTCGCCCGCTCGAGCGGCAGCGCTCGGGCCCTGCTCGTGGCCGGGGCGCTCACCGGCGCCGTCGCCCTCGGGGTCACCGCGGCCTACCACGTGCCGCGCAACGACGCGCTCGGCCGGGTGGACGCCGGCTCCGCCGCCGCGGCGGCGGCCTGGCAGGGGTATGCGCCGGGCTGGGTCGCGATGAACCACGTGCGGGCCGCGCTGTCGCTGGCCTCCGCGGGGCTCCTCGTGGCCGGTGCCGTCCGGGCGAGCTGACGCTCAGCGGGCGCCGACGACCATCCAGTCGTCACGGCGGGCCCGCCAACCGAGCAGGACGCCGCGGATGACCATGAACCCGGTGAAGGCGAGCCAGAGCACGACGACGTCGCGGGTCGCGGAGCCGCTGGGCCCCGCGGCGCGCACCGCGAGGATGAGCGGCAGGTAGGCGACGAACGTGACGACCATGCCCCACGCGAGCCACCGGCCGTCGCCCGCACCGATGAGCACGCCGTCGAGGACGAAGACGTAGCCCGCGACCGCCTGCCCGAGCCCGACGACGACGAGGGCCGCACCGAGCGCCTGCTGGACGGCCGGGTCCGGGGTGAAGAGCGGCGGCACGACCGAGTGGAGCCCGGCGATGACGAGCCCGAGGGCCAGCCCACCCCACACCCCCCAGCGGATCATCGTGCCCATGGCCTCCCGAACCGCCGTCCGGTCGCCGGCGCCGAGGGCGCGACCGGTGATGGCCTGCGCCGCGATCGCGAGGGCGTCGAGCGCGAAGGCGAGGAACGACCAGACCGTCATCGCCACCTGATGGGCCGCGAGGGTCACGTCGCCGAGCGAGGCCGCGACCCACGTCGTGACGATGAGGATCGCGCGCAGGGCGACGGTGCGCACGAGCAGAGGTATGCCGGTCCGCGCGGCTGCGAGGACGCGCGCCGGGTGCGGGCGCAGCCGGGCCTGCCGGGCCCGGGCCTTGACGAGCAGCACGGTGACGAGCGCGAGGCCCATGCCGGTCTGGGCGATGACGGTGCCCCACGCGGATCCGGCGATGCCCCAGTGCAACCCGTAGACGAAGACGAGGTTGAGCACGATGTTGGCGCCGAAGCCCACGACCGAGGCGACGAGGGGCGTGGTCGTGTCCTGGAGGCCACGCAGCACGCCCGTGACCGCCAGGATGACGAGCATCGCGGGGATGCCGAGGGCGGAGATGCGCAGATAGGTCGTCGCCTGCTCGATGACGGCCGGGGAGGCGCCGAAGGCAGCGCTGATCGGTCTGGCCCACACAGCCACCGCGGCGGCCGTGACGGTGCCGAGGCCGAGGGCCAGCCAGAAGCCGTCGAGGCCGGCGCTCAGCGCGGAGCGCTCGTCGCCGGCGCCGAGGTGGCGCGCGACGACGCTCGTCGTGCCGTAGGCGAGGAAGACGAAGATGCCGGCTGCCGTCACGAGGGACGCGCTCGCGACCCCGAGCCCGGCGAGCTCGGCGGTGCCGAGGTGGCCGATGATCGCCGAGTCGGCGAGGAGGAAGAGCGGCTCGGCGATGAGTGCGAGGAAGGCCGGGACCGCCAGGCGGACGATCTCGCGGCGGTGGTTCGTGGGCAGGGGGGCGGTGTTGCTCACGACGGCCTCACGACAGCGGTCCGAGGTGCTTGATCGCCTCGCGTCGCGACAGGCCGGACAGGTCGGGGTGGGCGGCGACGAACGAGCGCACCCACTGCGGGTCGACGCGGGCATGGTCGCGCAGCGCCCAGCCGATCGCCTTGCGGCTGAAGAAGTCCGGGTCATCGATGTTGGGCTCGACGACGTCGGTGAGCAGCGACTGGTCGAGTCGGTCACGCGCGCCGACTTGGCAGATGATCGCCGCTCGGCGCACCCACAGCGAGTCCGATCCGGCCCAGTCGCGCATCCGTAGCCCCTCGACCGTCGGGTGGGCGAGCACCGTGTCGCGGACGAGGTGGGTCGCGATGTCGTCGACGACGTCCCACCACGCACCGGCCCGGATCAGGCTCTCCCACAAGGGCATCGCGTCGCTGTCGACCCACGCGCGGTAGGGGCGGTGACGCGCGAGGGCGATGGCGGCATACCACTGCTCCCGGTGGGTGGCGCCGTCCCACAGGGCCCGGATCGTCGCCTCCCACTGCTCCCGTGACTCCATGGCGAGGCCGGGGTCGCGGAGCAGGGGAGCGAGGGCCGCCTTGAGCTGCGGGGACGTGAGGCCGACGTACGGCATCGCCGACTTCATGTAGCGCTGCTGGCCGGCTGCCCGCTCCGGGTCGGCCCGGGCGACGAGAGCGGCCCGCACCTCCGACACGAGGTCGGGGTGCGGGCCGATCGACATGTGCCAACCGTAGTCGGCGCCGCGGACGGGACCGTCAGCCGTCGAGCACCACGACATCGAGAGCGGGGTCGGCGAGGACCTCGTCCGCCCGCTGCACCGTCCCCTGTCCGTGTGGATCGTCGCCGAAGCGTCCGTCTCTGCCTTGACGAGGGGGTGTGCCGGACGTTTGGGTCGTGCTCGCCGTCAGGCCGGCCGCACGGCCCGGCCGAGGTAGCCGAAGACCCACGGCCTCATGACCTTCGGCATCGGCGCGTAGGCCCGCTCGATGTCCTCGATGAAGAGACCCGCCTGCTCGACGAGACGGTCGATCGGGCGGGTCAGGTGGCACCCGTCGAAGACCCTCTTCTGCACGGGCTCGATGAGGCGCTGCCACCGCTGCACGCCCTGCTCCGGCGCGATGCCGTGCTCGAGGAAGTGGAGCGAGGCGCCGGGGCGCAGCACGCGCCGGACCTCGGCGAGGGCGCGGCCGACGTCGGGGATGGTGCACAGCGTGAACGTCGAGAGGACCGCGTCGGCGCTCGCGTCGGGCAGGCTGAGCCACTGGCCGTCGAGGTCGCCCCGGACGATCGGGATCGGGCTGCGGGCACGTCGCTGGGCGCCCAGCTCCCAGGCGACGTCGGACGGCTCGACGGCGACGACGCGGGTGACCGCGTGGGGGTAGAGCCCGACGTTGAGCCCGCTGCCGAAGCCGAGCTCGACGACCTCGCCACGGAGCCCCTCGCAGGCCCGCGCCCGGAGGGCGCGCACCTTCTCGTCCTCGCCGCCGGCTGCGACGAGCCGCGGAGTGACCTGGGTCGCCCAGATGCCCATGCGGCCACCTTAGGGCGGGACTCAGCCGGCGCGCAGGGTGATGACCGGGATCTCCGGCGGCGCGAGGACCCGGACGGGGGGACCCCAGGCGCCGGCGCCGCGGCTCGTCAGGACCGGCACGTCGCCGACCGCACCGAGGCCGTCGATGACCGGCTGCTGGAGCAGGACGGCATACCGGAACGGCCACAGCTGGCCGCCGTGCGTGTGGCCGGAGAGCTGGAGGTCGACGCCCTTGCCCTGACCCGACTCGGCGGCCTTGGGCTGGTGCGCGGCGAGCATCGTGAAGGTGTCAGCGGGGACGCCGGCGAGCGCGTCGTCGATGTTGGGGGAGTCGGGTCCGCGGCCGGTCTCGTCGTGGATGCCGGCCATCCGGATGGAGGCGGATCCCCGAGTCAGCGTGACGTTCTCGTTGCGCAGGACGTCGATGCCGAGGGTCTCCCAGTGGTCCATCCAGGCGTCGGCCTCCTGGGAGATGAACTCGTGGTTGCCGCTGACGGCGAAGACCCCGAACGGGGCGTCGAGGTCGGCGAGCGGAGCGAGTGCGTCGGACACCTGGCTCACCTTGCCGTCGATGAGGTCGCCGCCCAGCACGACGACGTCGGGGTGCTGCGCGTTGACCTGATCGACGACGCGGCGGGTGAAGCCCGCGTCACGGATCGGGCCGACGTGCAGGTCGGTGACGAGCGCGACGCGCAGGCCGTTGAGCTCGGCCGGGACGTCGGCGTCGGTGACCGTCGAGACCGTGGGCTCCGACGCCTCGTGGAGGCTGGAGCCGGGGATGTGGCGTCACGAGCTTGCGAGTTCCGGCACATCACTCCGGAAGGCCGTCGTGCCGAGTGCCGCGACGACGACCAGCGGCGTGCCCCCGCGCAGGATCGACCGGCGCGCGTCCGGGCGGTGGGCGAGTCTCGTTGCGAGAGCAAGGATCCCGAGGACGAGCGCACCGAGCAGGAGGTACCACGCGAACGCGAGCCAGGTCATGCCCACCCAGGCGAGCCACCGGGTGCCGCGCGGGTCGATGACGCCGCTCTGGACGGCGAAGGCGCAGAGGGTCGCGGCCCAACCGAGCGTCAGCACGACGGCGATGCCGCGTCGGGCGGCCGTGGGCCAGCCGGGTGCGACGGCGAGGCGACGGTGGAGGATGAGGGTGAGCAGCGCGAGGAGCGCCGCGACGGCAGCGACGAAGAACGACAAGGAGGTCAGCCGGCGCGGGTCAGGCGGGGGTGCCGAAGCGGACGGCGTTGCGCTCGCGCGCCTTCTGGCGCTCGATCTCGCGGTCCTTGGGCGGCGCGGTCGTCGTCAGGTGCTCGAGGAGGTGGGCCGTCGCGTGGGCGATCGCCTCGACCGCCTCGTCGAACGCCGCCTGGTTGGCCTGGCTGGGCTTGGTGCTCCCGCTGACCTTGCGGACGTACTGCAGCGCGGCGGCACGGACCTCGTCGCTCGTCGCGGCGGGCTCGAAGTTGTGAAGCTGTCGGATGTTGCGGCACATGCCTCGACTGTATGTCGCGGCACCCACGCAGGGCCCCTCCAGACCGCCTCGTTCGAGGTGATGGCGCTACCCACCTCCGTGTCAGCATCACCTCGATCGGCCGGAGGGCCGGTGAACTTTTCTCGACGAAGGGGTTGCCACATCGAGAGTTAGTAAACTTTACTAACTCTCGTGACCACCGCACTGCCGCGAGCCCGCCGCGTCTCCCCCCGCACCGCCGTACTGCCTGCGCACGGCCGGCGGCACAACCTCTCGCTCGTGCTGCAGATGCTCTACTCCGTCGGCGCGATGAGCCGGGCCGACCTCGCTCGTCGCCTCGGGATGAGCAAGGTGACCGTCTCCGACCTCGTCTCCGAGCTCATGGACAGCGGCCACGCCGTCGAGCTCGGCCCGTCCGAGGTCGTGCGTCCCGGCAAGCCGGGCACGCTCGTCGACGTCAACCGCACCGGCCTGCAGGCCATCGGCGTCGACCTCGCCGCCCACGAGGTGCTCCGCGCCGCGGTGCTCGACCTCGACGGCAACATCCTCGTCCGCGCCGAGCGCCCGATCGGCGACGACTCCGGCCAGGCCGTCGTCGACACGGTGCTCGACCTCGTCCACGAGGTCATCGGCGCCGCCACCGCGCCCCTGCTCGGCATCGGCGTCGGCACCCCCGGCATCGTCGGCCCGGGCGGCGTCGTCGACACCGCCCCCAACCTCGGCTGGACCGACGTGCCGCTGCGCGACATCGTCGCCGACGCGACCGGCCTGCCCGTCTTCGTCGTCAACGACGCCGACGCGGCGGTCCACGCCGACTACACCCTCGGCGACGGCGGCGACGACCTCGTCCTCGTCAAGATCGGCCGCGGTGTCGGCGGCGGGCTCATCGTCGGCGGCCAGCGGGTGCGCGGTGCGCACTTCGCGTCCGGCGAGATCGGCCACGTCACCGTCGGCACCGACGGCGGTGCGACGTGCCGCTGCGGCAAGGTCGGCTGCCTCGAGACGTGGATCTCGGCGCCCAACCTCGAGAAGGCGCTCGCCGCCGCCCCAGGCGACGACCCGGAGGGGCCGCTGCGCGAGGCCGGCGAGCGGCTCGGCATCGCCCTCGCCCCCGTCGTCGCGGCCCTCGACCTGTCGGAGGTCGTGCTCAGCGGCCCCGAGCACCTGCTCGGCGGGGTCCTGCGGGACGCCGTCGAGGAGACCCTCCGGGCCCGCCTCCTCGCCCGCACGACGACCGACCTCACGGTGCGCCTCGCGCACCGCTCCGACGACATCGTCCTGCGCGGCGCCGCCGTCCTCGTGCTCTGGGACCAGCTCGGCGTCGCCTGACGCCGCGGTCCACCCCGACCCGGCCCGGCGGCATACGCCATCGCTCCCCGCCATCGCTCCCCGACACCGCACCACGACACCGCACCTCCCCTCGAACTCCCCTCCACAGGGACACCCCTCCACTCGCGTCCAGCGAACAACCGGTCCGCACCGCGGCCCTTCGAAAGGAAGACAAGGAATGAAGAAGACCCTGGGTCTGGCCGTGGCCACGACCACCGCGGCGCTCGTCCTCACCGCGTGCGGTGGGGGTGCCACCGGCTCGACCACCGACCCCACCGCGGGCGCGTCGGGCAACGCCGGCAAGACGATCACCCTCTGGCTCGCCGGCACCGACACCCCGAAGGAGCTGCGCACGTACCTGCAGGACACCTTCAAGAGCAAGACCGGCGCCACCCTCAAGATCGAGGAGCAGAGCTGGGGCGACCTCGTCACGAAGCTGACGACGTCGCTGCCCGACCCGAAGAACACCCCCGACGTCACCGAGATCGGCAACACGCAGAGCCCGACCTTCACCAACGTCGGCGCCTTCAGCGACGTCTCCGACCTCTACCCGGAGCTCGGCGGCAGCAAGCTGCTGCAGTCGTTCGTCGACGTCGGCAGCGTCGACGGCAAGCAGTACGCGCTGCCCTACTACTTCGGCTCGCGCTACATGTTCGCGCGCAAGGACATCTGGAAGGAGGCCGGTGTCGCCGCGCCGAAGACCCTCGACGAGTTCAACGCCGCCGTCACGACGATCACCACCAAGAACCCCCGCACCATCAAGAACTTCTCCGGCTTCTTCCTCGGCGGCCAGGACTGGCGCAACGGCATCTCGTGGATCTTCGCCAACGGCGGCGAGCTCGCGAAGCAGGAGAACGGCCAGTGGGTCTCGACGCTCGCGGACCCCAACACGGTCAAGGGTCTGACCCAGCTGCAGGATCTCTACAGGAACGCGTCCAAGGCCCCGGCCGATGCCAAGGACCAGACCCCGTGGCTCTACGTCAACGACGCCGACGAGATCCTCGACGAGTCCGGGAACGTCACCGGCAAGACGTCGCTCGCCGCCGCGACGATCATGGCTCCCGGCTGGGCGCACTGGTCGATCGGCGACCTCAAGGACAAGGACGGCAAGAAGGTCCGCGAGTGGAACGACGCGAAGTTCAGCGCCTTCGTGCTCCCGGGCAACGACGGCAAGGCCGCCCCGGTCTTCGCCGGTGGCTCGAACATCGCCATCTCCAAGGCCAGCCAGAACCAGGCCCTGTCCAAGGAGCTGCTCAAGATCATCTTCTCCGCGGACTACCAGAAGAAGCTCGGCGGTGCCGGTCTCGGTCCGGCCAACACCGACTACGTCAGCTCCCTCGGTGACGACCAGTTCGCCAAGGCGCTCATCGACTCCGCGACGAACTCCAAGCTGACGCCGGCGGCCCCGGGCTGGGCCACCGTCGAGTCGAAGATGGTCATGGAGGAGTTCTTCTCCAAGATCCGGGACGCCTCGGACCTCACGGCCCTGGCCCAGGAGTACGACGCGAAGATCACGCCGCTGCTCAACCTCAAGTGACCTGACCCTCGCATGACACCACGTCCGGCGGTCGGGAGATCCCTCCACCCCGACCGCCGGACGTCAGGTTCGAAAGGCCCGCCCATGACCTCCACGGCGACCGCTCCCCCCGAGACCGCTCCCGCGCCGGAGCCCACGGCTCCCGCCCGCCCCGCCCGACGGCATACGCCCGCGTGGCTCGTGCTTCCCTCGCTCGTCCTGCTCGTCGCCGCGCTCGGCTACCCCGTCGGGTGGCAGGTCGTCACGAGCTTCCAGCACTTCGGGATGATGCAGCAGTTCGGCCAGCCGCCCGAGTGGGTGGGCCTCGCGAACTACGCGTCCCTCGTGACCGACCCGGAGCTCTGGGTCATCGTCGGACGCTCCATCGCCTTCTGCCTCGTGTGCGCCCTGTCGACGGTGGCGATCGGCCTCGGCCTCGCCCTGCTCATGGGCGCGGTCAGCCGCGCCGGCCGCCTCGTGCTCCAGGTCGCACTGCTGCTCGCCTGGGCCATGCCCGTCGTCGCCTCGATGACGGTGTGGACGTGGATCGTCAACTGGCGCAACGGCCTGCTCAACTGGGCGCTCGAGCGCGTCGGCGTCGACGCCCAGGGCCACAACTGGCTCGTCGAGCCGCTCTCGTTCCTCGTCGTCGCAGCCGTCATCGTCGTCTGGATGAGCGTGCCCTTCGTCGCCCTGTCGATCTACGCCGGCCTGACCCAGCTCTCCCCGGAGGTGCTCGAGGCGGCCGAGATCGACGGTGCCGGCGGCTGGAAACGCCTGCGGCACATCATCCTTCCCCTCGTGGCGCCGGTCATCTCGATCGTCCTGCTGCTCCAGCTCATCTGGGACCTGAGGGTCTTCACGCAGATCAAGCTGCTCCAGGACGCCGGTGGCGTGGCCAACGAGACCCACCTGCTCGGCACGTACATCTACCAGCTCGGCACGGGCGCCGGGGACTTCGGGATGGCCAGCGCGGTCTCCATCCTCATGCTCCTGCTCACCGTCGCCGTCAGCTGGTACTACGTCCGCTCGCTCATGAAGGAGGAGTCGTGACCCGCATCCTCGGCCCGGTCAGCTCCCGTCGATCGATCCGTGGCTCGAGGAGGCGCTCGGTCCTCACCGTCGTCGCGGTCCTCCTCGCCCTCGTCTGGGCGTTCCCCGTCTACTGGATGATCAACTCGGCCTTCCTCGACAAGGTGACGCTCCAGTCGAGCACGCCGACCTTCCTGCCCTTCGGCGGCTCGTTCGACAACTTCGCCACGGTCTTCGGCGACGCGGGATTCGTTCGCGCCCTGGGGATCTCGCTCGCCGTCACCCTCGTCACCGTGGCTGCCGCGATCGTCATCGCCTTCCTCGGGGCCCTCGCGATCAGCCGCTTCCGCTTCCGGGGCCGGCGCTCGTTCATCCTCGCCCTGCTGCTCATCCAGATGCTTCCGGCAGAGGGCCTCTTCATCGCGCAGTACAAGATGATGAGCTCGGTCGGGCTGCTCAACAACGTGCTCGGGCTCGCGCTGCTCTACACCGCTGCCGTCGTGCCGTTCACCGTGTGGATGCTCCGCGGCTTCGTCGCGGGCGTGCCGGTCGAGCTCGAGGAGGCGGCCATGGTCGACGGGCTCTCACGCACCAAGGCCTTCCTGCGGATCACGTTCCCGCTGCTGGCTCCCGGGCTCGTCGCGTCGGGCGTCTACGCGTTCCTCCAGGCGTGGAACGAGTTCACCGTGGCCCTGGTCGTCATGACCGAGGAGCAGTCGCGCACCCTGCCACTGTGGCTGCGTGGTTTCGTCCAGGCGAGCGCGACCCGCGAGACCGACTGGGGCCAGGTCATGGCCGCGTCGACCGTCGTCGCCGTGCCGGTCATCATCTTCTTCCTCGTCGTCCAGGGGCGCATGAGCAACGGCCTCGTCGGCGGGGCGGTGAAGGGCTGAGATGAAGACCTCACGAGAGGCGCTGCGGCGCCTCACCGTCGGCACGCTCATGCCCGGATTCGTCGGCACCACCGTCCCCGCGTGGATCGAGCGGGAGTATGCCGCCGGGCTGGCCTCCGTCTGTCTGTACGGCGCGAACGTCGTGGACCCCGACCAGCTGGCCCAGCTGTGTGGGTCGCTGCGGTCGGTGGCGCCGGACGTCATCGTCGCCGTCGACGAGGAGGGCGGTGACGTGACGCGGCTGCACTACCCGACGGGGTCGACGCAGCCCGGCAACGCGTTGCTCGGTCGCCTCGACGACACCGCGCTGACCCGGGACTCCGCCGCGGCCATCGGCCGCGAGCTCGCGGCATACGGCATCAACCTCGACCTCGCGCCCGTCGTCGACGTCAACTCCGCCGACGAGAACCCCGTCATCGGGGTCCGCAGCTTCGGCGCCGAGGCGGCCCACGTCGCGCGGCACTCGGCCGCCTACGTCGACGGTGTGCAGTCGGTCGGGGTCGCCGCGTGCGCCAAGCACTTCCCGGGCCACGGCGACACCGTGACGGACTCGCACCACGCGCTGCCGCGGGTGCATGCCGAGGCGCACGTGCTCGACGCGCGCGAGCTCGAGCCGTTCCGTGCGGCGATCGAGGCGCGGGTCGCGTGCATCATGACCTCGCACGTCGTCGTCAGCGCCATCGACGCCGAACGTCCGGCGACCTTCTCGCCCGTCGTCCTCGGCGACGTGCTCCGCGACCGGCTCGGCTTCGAGGGGGTCATCGTCTCCGACGCCCTCGACATGGCCGGGGCCTCGGCCGAGACGGGCATCCCCGAGGCCGCGGTTCGCGCCCTCGTCGCGGGGTGCGACCTGCTCTGTGTCGGGTCCGAGACGACGGAGGACTGCTACCTCGCCGTCGTCGAGGCGGTCGTGCGGGCGGCGGAGTCGGGTCGGCTGCCTCTCGAGCGACTCGAGGAGGCGGCGGCGCGGGTCGTCCTGCTGTCCCAGGGCTTCGCAGCCGGCGGCCCGGGTGCGCACGGCAGAACCGCCGACGTGGTGGAGCCCGGCTGGGCCAACGGCGCGCTCGTCGGCGGCTTCGAGGTCGGGGACGCGGTGCGCACGTGGCTCGACGCCCCGGGCGAGGCCGTCATCGTGCAGGTGGCCTCCGACCCGAACCTCGCCGTCGGGCGGGTCGCCTGGGGCCCGACGGCCGCCGGGCTGACGACACCCGAGGGCGACGTGCCCGAGGGTGCCAGGGTCGCCGTGGCCGGCCGTGGGCTCGCCGCGGGGCACCCGCTCTGGGAGGTCGCCGATCGCCTTCGTGCGCAAGGACATCCGACGATCGTCGTCGACTGCGGCTGGCCTCGCGGCGGTGCGGACCTCGTGACCTTCGGGGGCTCTGTCGTCGTCGCCCAGGCCCTCGGCCGCTACCTCGGGGTGCCGGCGCGATGACGGCCGAGCCGCGGCTCGGGATCGACATCGGCGGGACGAAGACGGCTGTGGTCCTCGTGGCCGACGGCTCGGTGCTGGCGATGCGCTCGGCACCGTCCGGACGCGGCGCGTCAGGGGTCGTCGACGTTGCCGTGCGCCTCGCCCGGGAGGTCCTCGCCGCCGAGGCTCGGGGTGTCGGGGCCGCCGGGGGTGCCGGGGGTGCCGGGGCCGCCGGGGGTGCCGCGGACGTCGTGTCGGTGGGCGCGTGCATGCCCGGGCTCGTCGACCCCGTGAGCGGGGTCGCCCGGCACGCCGTCAACCTCGGGGTCGAGTCGCTCGACCTCGCCGGTGAGCTGTCCGTACGCCTCGGCGTGCCGGTCGCGGTCGAGAACGACGTCAAGGCCGCCGCCCTCGGTGCCTGGCGGCTGCGCGCGCCATGGGCCGAGGGGTCGACGGCTGCCGACATCGGTCCTGGTGGTCCTGGTGGTCCTGCCGGCCCCGGTGGTCTGGCACTCGCGTACCTCAACCTCGGGACGGGGCTCGCCTCGGCCGTGGTGCGCGACGGCGTCGTGGTCCGCGGGATCGACGGGGCGGCAGGCGAGATCGGGCACCTGCCGGTCGGCGGGGACGCCCCGTGCACGTGTGGCCAGGTCGGCTGCCTCGAGACCGTGGCCTCGGGCTCGGCGCTCGCCCGTCTCTGGCCGGTGGCCGGGCGTCGGGCGACGAACCCGTTCGCGGCCGCCGCTGCCGGCGACGCCCTCGCGGCCGCCGCCGTCGACGTGCTCTGCACGGGGGTGGGGCTGGCGGTCCAGCTGCTCGCCCTCGCCTCCGGGGCCGAACGCGTCGTCGTGGGTGGCGGCCTGGCCGGGCTGGGGGCCCCGCTCCTCGACGGGATCCGCGCTGACCTCGAACGGCGCGCACGCAGCTCTCGGATGATCGACGCCCTCGGCCTGCCCGACCGCGTCGAGCTGTTGCCGGCCGACGTGCCCGTGGCGGCCCTCGGCGCCGCGTGGCTGTCCGCACCGGACCTCCCCGGCGCCCCGCGGCTGGCCTCCGTCGGCTCCCCGGACGGGCTCAACGGCGTCACCGTGCCCGGTGAGAGGGTGGGGTGATGGAGGTCCTCGTCCTGCCCACGCCTGCCGACGTCGCCAGCCGGGCGGCCGAGGTCGTCATCGACGGCCTCGGGGCCGCACACCGCGACGAGCCAGTCCTCGGGCTCGCGACCGGGTCGTCGCCCCTGGGGCTCTACGCGGAGCTCGCGCGGGCCGTGGCGACCGGTCGTCTCGACCTGCGCGGCGCCCGTGGCTTTGCGCTCGACGAGTACGTCGGCCTGCCCGCCGGTCACCCCCAGTCGTACCGCGAGGTGCTGCTCCGCGAGGTCTGCGGGCCGCTGGGGCTGTCGCCCGACCGGCTCCACGTGCCCGACGGCTCCGGCCACGACGAGGACGAGCTCGTCGCCGGGGCCTCGGAGTACGAGCGACTCATCCGTGACGCGGGTGGGGTCGACGTGCAGATCCTCGGCATCGGTGCCAACGGTCACCTCGGCTTCAACGAGCCCGGCTCGGCACTCTCGTCGCGAACGCGCGTCAAGCGGCTGTCCGACCGCACGCGCCACGACAACGCACGCTTCTTCGACGGGATCACGGACGTGCCGACCCACTGCGTCACCCAGGGTCTCGGCACCGTCCTCGACGCGCGACGTCTCGTGCTCGTCGCCTCCGGACCCGGCAAGGCCGCGGCCGTCGCGGCCGCGCTCGAGGGTCCGCTGTCGGCCTCGTGCCCGGCCTCGGTGCTCCAGTGGCACGCCGACGCGACCGCGCTGCTCGACGAGGCTGCCGCCTCGATGCTGCGCAACCGGGACTACTACGACGCCTCGGCCGCCGGGCTCTGAGCGTGCCCGCGCGACCGCGGCGGACGGCATACCCCATGGTCGGGCGTGTCGCGACGGGCTGTGGACAACGCACAGGGGTGAGAACTTGTTCTCCACAGCCCGTGGACAGCCATTTGTGCAGGTCACCGAGCACGACGTGATGTGACCGGCGCCACATGCCCACAGTTGTTCACACACGTTGTCCACACCTGTTGACGGCGTGTCGAGGGTGTCCGTCCACCGGTTGTCCACAGGGGGACGAGGTCGAGGGGCGGCTGAGGTTGTTGTCCGTGGATCCCCGCACCTACGGTGGGGCGGGTGCTCCTCGGGAAGGGCGCGCGACGGGCTGGGTAGGTCTCGTCGGCGCCGTCCTGCCCGGCGCTGTCAGCGCCACGCTGTCTACTGATGTGGACCGGGTTGCACCGATGTCATTCATTACTCAGGGGAAGGGGAGCACGTGTCGCTCGCTGAGCTGAGCACGAGCGCGTTCGCGTCGTCGTCGACCCGTGACGAAGGCCCCCCGGACGACCGTCTCCCGCCGCAGGACGTCGGGGCCGAGCAGTCCGTCCTCGGCGGCATGCTCCTGTCCAAGGACGCGATCGCCGACTGCGTCGAGCAGCTCAAGGGCACCGACTTCTACCGTCCCGCCCACGAGCTCATCTACGACGCCGTCCTCGACCTCTACGGTCGCGGTGAGCCCGCCGACGCCATCACCGTCAGCGACGAGCTGACCAAGCGCGGCGACCTCGGGCGCGTCGGCGGCCAGGCCTACCTCCACCAGCTCATCGCCTCGGTGCCCACCGCGGCCAACGCCGGCTACTACGCCCAGATCGTCGCCGAGCGCGCCGTGCTGCGCCGCCTCGTCGAGGCCGGCACCCGCATCGTCCAGCTCGGCTACGCCCAGGGTGGTGGCGACGTCGAGGACATCGTCAACGCGGCGCAGGCGGAGGTCTACGCCGTGGCCGACAAGCGCGGCGGCGAGGACTACCACGCCATCGGCGACATCATCGAGGCCACGGTCGACGAGATCGAGGTCGCGTCGGGCCGTTCCGGTGAGATGACCGGTGTGCCAACGGGATTCACCGACTTCGACGCCCTCACCAACGGCCTGCACCCCGGCCAGATGATCGTCATCGCCGCCCGACCGGCGATGGGCAAGGCGCTCGCCCTCGACACGCCGCTCCCGACACCCGCCGGGTGGACGACGATGGGCGAGGTCGCCGTCGGTGACTTCGTCATCGGTTCGGACGGCCGTCCCACTCGCGTCGTGGCGGCCACCGAGGTCATGGACGACCGCCCCTGCTACGAGGTGGAGTTCTCGGACGGCTCGGTGTTGGTCGCCGACGAGCAGCACCAGTGGTTGACGCACTCGCGCGCCGAGCGGCGTGGCAAGGGTGTGGGGTCGGTGCGCACCACCGGAGAGATTGCGCTCTCTGTGCGCACGACCACGGTCGAGGCGAGGCTCAACCACTCCATCGCGAACGCGGGCGCCCTTCAGCTCGAGAGCCGGTCGCTGCCTGTCCCGCCCTATGTACTCGGTGCCTGGCTCGGAGACGGCACGAGTGCCGGGGCTTCGATCACCACGGCGGACCCCGAGCTGGTGATGCGACTCGAGGCCGAGGGTCTCGTCGTCAAGCCCCTTGGGGCCCGGATGCGCTACTCCTTGTCCCTGCCCGACGAGCCCGTCGTCGCCCGGACGTGTGTCGTCTGCGGCGAAGAGTTCGTCCCGCGGACTTCTCAGGTCAAGACCTGCGGAAGGTCGTGCGGAGGTCGCGCGAAGGGTCTCGGTTCCAGTGCCCACCCCTCGTGCCCCGACTGCGGCCGGCCCTCATCCGGTCTCCGCAGGTGCCAGGTCTGTCGCGACGAGCACGGAACGGTGACCGCGTTGCTGCGCGGTCTCGGCGTCCTGGGCGACAAGCACGTCCCGCAGGCGTACCTGCGCGCCAGCGAGGCCCAGCGTCGCGATCTGCTGGCCGGTCTGCTCGACACCGACGGCACCGTGACCAATGCCGGCTGTGTGCAGTTCACCGTGACGAACCGCGTCCTGGCCGAGGGCGTTCGTGAGCTCGTCGTCAGCCTGGGCTACCGGTGCACCATCGCGACGCGCGCGGTCAAGGGCCGCTCGGTCGAGTCGTCCACGGCCTACGACGTCAACTTCACGTGTGACGACGACGTGTTCTGGCTTCCTCGGAAGGCGCTCCTGCACAAGGAGCTTCGACGCAAGACGCTCACCCGCCGGTCATCGCGGTTCATCACCGACGTGCGTCGCATCGCGTCGGTCCCGGTTCGTTGCATCGAGGTGGCGGCGGATGACCACCTGTACCTCGCCGGCGAGTCGATGATCCCGACGCACAACTCGACCATCGGTCTCGACATCGTCCGGTCGGCCGCGATCAAGCACAAGATGGCCGCCGTCGTCTTCTCGCTCGAGATGAGCCGCACCGAGATCACCATGCGTCTGCTCTCGGCCGAGGCCGGCATCCAGCTGCAGCACATGCGCAAGGGCACGATGCGCGAGGAGGACTGGACCCGCCTCGCCTCCACCATGGGCCGTGTCTCCGATGCGCCGCTCTTCATCGACGACTCGCCCAACATGTCGCTCATGGAGATCCGCGCCAAGTGCCGCCGGCTCAAGCAGCGCGAGAACCTCAAGCTCGTCGTCATCGACTACCTCCAGCTCATGAGCTCGGGCAAGCGCGTCGAGTCGCGCCAGCAGGAGGTCTCGGAGTTCTCCCGTGCCCTCAAGCTGCTCGCCAAGGAGCTCGAGGTGCCGGTCATCGCGATCTCGCAGCTGAACCGTGGTCCCGAGCAGCGCACCGACAAGAAGCCCGCGATGAGCGATCTTCGCGAGTCGGGATCGATCGAGCAGGATGCCGACATGGTGATCCTGCTCCACCGAGAGGCCGCCTACGAGAAGGACTCTCCGCGAGAGGGCGAGGCCGACCTCATCGTGGCCAAGCACCGAAACGGCCCCACCGACACGATCGTCGTCGCGTTCCAGGGCCACTTCAGCCGCTTCACCAACATGGCCAACAACTTCTGAGACGCCTCCCGAGGTGGCACGACGAACGCCGGCCCGACTGACGTCGGACCGGCGTTCGATCGTGGTGGCAGCAGCGGCGGGCGCCGAGGCGGTCGCCGGCTCAGGTGTAGAAGGTCTGCTTCTGCGAGTAGAGCCAGGTGCCGGCGGAGCTCTCCCAACGCAGCTGCATGTCGTACAACGCGTCCTCACGGATGCTCAGGTTGCCGGTGCAGTACCACCCGGCCCCACCCGAGTTCGACGCGGAACGGATGGCGCGGTCGGGCTCGGACAGCCCGTAGTGGGAGCCGATCGCCACCTGTCCCCACGCGCCCGAGCCGCCGTAGACGATGACGCAGAGGTTGTCGGTCAGGTCATCCCACGTGGCCTTGACCACGACGGTGCCGTCGGCCTTCTTGAGCACCATCGTCTTGTCGTTGGCGGAAGCCGCACCACTGCTTCCCATGACGATCGCGGCCATCGCGGCCGTGGCCGCGACGCTGCGGGCAAGCGTTCGATTTCGCATGTCCCATCCCCTGGTTCAGGGCCGACGCCCTTGGTCGGCCGCGCTCAAGGCTCACACAGGTGGGTGGGGCCGACAACCGGAGACGCCCGCACCCTCAAGGGAATCGGCGTGGCGAGCCCCGCGGGGGCGCCTCTAGGGTGAGCGCATGGCGACGGTCAGGCAGGTCCAGGTCACGTTCGACTGTGCGGATCCCGAGCGCGTGGCTCGCTTCTGGTGCGAGGTGCTCGGCTACGAGGTGCCGCCACCGCCCGAGGGTTTCGCCTCGTGGGACGAGTTCGACCGGTCGCTGCCGTCGGAGCGTCAGGGTTCGGCGTTCGCCTGCTCCGACCCGACGGGGGTGGGTCCGCGCCTGTTCTTCCAGCGCGTCCCCGAGGGCAAGGTCGTCAAGAACCGGGTCCACCTCGACGTCCGGGTCGGCACGGGGCTCGTCGGTGACGAGCGCCTGGCGGCCCTCGAGTCCGAGTGCGCACGGCTCGTCGCCCTCGGAGCCACCCGGGGGACGCTGCTGCGCGCCGACGGCTTCAACGAGTCGTGCCAGGTGATGCAGGACGTCGAGGGCAACGAGTTCTGCCTGGACTGAGCGCGACACGGCCACCCTGCCCGTCCACACGAACGGCGGGTGGCCGGATCGACGCCAGCTCTCAGTCGTCGGCCAGGGCGGCGAAGGTCTGCTTGGTCCCGGTGTACCAGGCCATCGACTTCTTCGGGTGCCGCCACCGGGCCTTCATCGCCTGACGGGCCTCATCGTGGGTGGCGTCGCCCGACTTCTCCGCCTCCTTGAGGTGGCGGTCCTGGGCCTTGATGATCTCGTCGGCGGTGTCGGCCTGGTGGGCGAGGTCGCACGGTCCGCCGAGGTCTCGGCAGGTCATCGTCTTCATGGTCGTCTCCTTCTCGCGGGGGTGTCTCGCTCTACTGACGAGCGGGACGCGGCAGATGTGACAGTCCGCGATCGCTCAGCGCGCCGGCTCCATCCGCCGGATGTCGGTCCACCCGGTCCACCCGCGCTCCTCGAGCAGCTCGAGCAGCCGGGCGGCGCAGGCGAACGACTCGAGGAACGCCGCGTCGAGCAGGGCGATGAGGTCGTCGCTCACGGGGTGCACGTCCTCGATGCCCTCGGCCTCGGCGGACGCCGCCTCGATGAAGGCGGCCACCCGGTCGGCGAGCGCGGGCAGCCGGGGGTCGTCAGGGGCGCAGTCGACGAGGTCGCCGATGTCGAGGTAGAGCCGGCGCAGCACCTCGTGCTCGATCTGGCTCTGCTTGATCTCCATGAAGGCCGCGACCTCGTCGGGCATCTGCGCCGCGATGAGGATCCAGCTGTCGCGCTCGACCTCGATGAGCCGCTCGGGGAAGCCGAGCTCGCGCATCCGGTCGACGTAGGCGACGACCTCGGGCGGCAGGGCCAGGCTGTCTCCGGCCGCGAGCTTGGCGATGCGCTCACGATGCCGCTGCAGCTCGCGGATCTCGGTGCGCAGGCGGCGGTCGATCTGCTCGACCGCCGCTGCGAACTCCTCGTCGCCGGCGTCGAGGAGCTCGTGGACGCGGGACAGGGGGACCCCGGCGTCGGCGAGGGTGCGGATCCGCACGAGCTGGACCACCGCCGCCGCGTCGTAGCGCCGGTAGCCCGAGTGGTCGCGCTCGGGCTCGGGCAGCAAACCCTTGGCGTGGTAGTGCCGGACGGTGCGCACGGTGACGCCGGCGTACGCCGCGAGCTGGCTGATGGTCAGCATGGCCCTATTCTGCGACCTTCGAGGTGACCTTCGACGCGACCGCGCGGTTCAGCTCGGACCGCCACGTGTCGGCATACGTCGTGACGCCGCTCAGGCGCTCGTCGCAGAAGGCGGCGACGTCGCGGCCGGTGACGTCGAGGACGCGCCGCCCCTCGCGAGCACTGGTCTCGAAGAGCTCGAGGACGTCGCGCAGGACCGCGACGACGTCCATGCCGTCGCCCGAGGTGAAGCGCCACATGTACGACTTCATCTCGCCGTAGACGACCCGGTAGTCGTGGGGCAACGCGTGCGCCCGCGCCTCCATGGCCTTCCACTCCTTCTTGTCGCCGATGATCTTGCTCAGCAGGTTGTTCATGAGGGTCTCCTTCACGAGGTGGATGGCGTATGCCGGGTCAGGCGAGCTTGCTGCGGTAGGTGCGCATCGCGAGCGCGTAGGCGACGAGGAGGAGCCCGACGCACCAGGCGAGGGCGATCCAGCCGTCGCTGCCGACGGGCTGCTGCTCGAAGAGGCTGCGGATGGTGTTGACGATCGAGGTGACCGGCTGGTGCTCGGCGAACCACTGGACGGGGCCGGGCATGCTCTCGGTCGGCACGAAGGCCGAGCTGACGAAGGGCAGGAAGATCAGTGGGTAGGAGAACCCGCTGACGCCGTCGACGGTCTTGGCCGTGAGGCCCGGGATCACCGCGAGCCAGGTGAGGGCGAGGGTGAACAGCAGCATGATCCCGAGGACCGCGAGCCAGGCGAGCACGCCGGCGCCGGTGCGGAAGCCCATCGCCAGGGCGACGAGGACGACGAGCACGAGCGAGGTCAGGTTGGCCACGACCGAGGTCAGCACGTGCCCCCAGAGGAAGGCCGAGCGGGTGATCGGCATCGACTGGAAGCGCTCGAAGATGCCGCCCGAGACGTCGGTGAACAGGCGGAAGGCCGTGTAGGCGATGCCGGAGGCGACGGTGATGAGCAGGATGCCGGGCAGCAGGTAGTTGACGTAGGAGGCGCCGCCGACGTCGATCGCACCGCCGAAGACGTAGACGAAGAGCAGCAGCATGGCGATCGGCGTGATCGCCGTGGTGATGATGGTGTCGGGGCTGCGCAGGATGTGGCGCAGGGACCGCTTGAGCAGGACGTCGGTGTCGTGGAACACGTAGGTGGTCATCGCTGGGCTCCTTGGTGGGCGGCGTCGTCGTGGCCGACGATCGCGAGGAAGATGTCTTCGAGGGACGGCTGCTTCTCGACGTACTCGACCTTCGCCGGCGGGAGGAGCTGCTTGAGCTCCGCGAGGGTGCCGTCGGCGATGATGCGGCCCTCGTGGAGCACCGCGATCCGGTCGGCGAGGTGCTCGGCCTCGTCGAGGTACTGCGTGGTGAGCAGGACGGTGGTGCCCCGGCCGGCGAGCTCCTGCACCGTCTTCCACACCTCGATGCGCGACTGCGGGTCGAGCCCTGTCGTCGGCTCGTCGAGGAAGAGCACCGGCGGGTCGCCGATGAGGCTCATCGCGATGTCGAGTCGGCGGCGCATGCCGCCCGAGTAGGTCGCGACGCGCTTCCCGCCGGCCTCGGTGAGGCCGAACCGCTCGAGCAGGGAGTCGGCGATCGCTCCCGGGCCGTCGAGACGTCGCAGCTGGGCGACGAGGACGAGGTTCTCGCGTCCGGTGAGGATCTCGTCGACGGCGGCGAACTGCCCCGTGAGGCTGATCGCCGCGCGGACCTGGTCGGGCTCGGTGGCGACGTCGTGGCCGTCGACGGCGGCGGTCCCGCCGTCGGCCTTGAGCAGGGTCGAGAGGATCTTGACTGCAGTGGTCTTGCCGGCGCCGTTGGAGCCGAGCAAGGCGAAGATGGTGCCCGCGGGGACGCTGAGGTCGACTCCCTTGAGCACTGCGTGGTCGCCGTAGGACTTGGTGAGCCCGACGATCTCGATGGCTGTTTTCGTGGTCATGTGGACAGCGTGCAACCCTGACGCTGCGTCAAGGTCAAGCGCTGATCGCGACCGACTTTCGAGTGCGCCCGCGACCCGTCAGCGGGCGCTGGCGAGAAGACGTCGCCGAAGGGCCAGCAGCCGCGTCGCGACGTCGGTCTCCACCCGCGCCGGGTCGGTGACCCAGTCCATGAGGGCGCGGTCGTCCCGCGTCACCCCGGACCGCTCGTCGGCGATCGCTGCCGCCATGAGGGCGCCGGTGCGCGGCACCGGCAGGTCCTGGCGGAGCGCCTCGTCGGCCCAGTCGTCTGCCGAGCGGATCAGCTCGTCGTCGACGTGTCGGCGTCGGGCCACCGCCAACACGTCCGCCGCCGCGGGGAGCGACCCCACCGCGGCCGGATCGGCCACGGAGCGCACCTCGGACACGAGGGCGTCGAGGTGGATCTCGAGCAGCCAGGTCGGCATCCCCCGTGCGGCGAGCACGCGCGAGAGCCACTGGACCTGGTGCACGGCGCGGCTCTCGGCCAGCGCGGCGAGCGAGATGAGCCACGCGGAGTCCGTCGTGGCGAAGCGGGAGCCGCGCTCGCCGTAGCGGATGCCGTAGTAGGGCATCGTGTCGATCGAGCCCTGCGCGGCCCGGACGGCGGCACGCAGCAGGGTCGCGTCCGTCGTGATCTCGTAGCCGCCGGAGGCCGGGTTGACGACGCCGGCGTCGATGGACTGGCCCGTGCTGCGGCGGATGAGTCCGGCCACGACGTGACGGGTCGCCTCGGCGACGAGGGTGGCGACGCGCTCGGGGTCCGCGCCCGGCACGCGCCGCCCCGCGAGCGCTGCGTGCAGCACCTGCACGTCGGTGGATCCCGTTGCGACGACGAGGCGCTCGATCCCGACGACCGCGGCGAGGACCGCCGGGTCCTCGAGCGGGCCGGTCACCTTCCGGTCGGCGTGGTCGAGGAGGATCCGGTGCGCGTGCTCGCCGTCGACGTGCTGTGTCACGCATCCAATCCTTGTGCATGGCTCCACCGTTCGAGTGGCGAACGCCCGACTTAGGAGGACGGGAATGCTCGACGGCGGGCGCGCGTTGACGCCAGCGGCGGCATACCCATGGGGGGTATGCCGGGTGACGGGCCCCGCGGGGTCCCGTGGCCCCCGGACCGGAAGGACGACCATGAACGAGGCGGCGACGTCAGCGCACGAGCACCACGACGCCCACGAGCACCCTGGTGCCCAGGACGCGACTGCGGGCCCGGGTGGCGGGCTGGCCTCCATGGCGGCGGGCGCCACGCTGCACTGCCTCACCGGCTGTGCCGTCGGCGAGATCCTCGGCCTCATGATCGGCACCGCCGTCGGGCTCGCCGCCGGCGCGACCATCGCCCTCTCCGTGGCCCTCGCCTTCTTCTTCGGCTACGCGCTCTCGAGCCTCCCCCTGCTGCGCAGCGGCCTGTCGCTGCGCGCCGCGCTCGCGCTCGTCCTGGCCGCCGACACCGTCTCGATCCTCACCATGGAGGTCGTCGACAACCTCGTCATGGCCGTGATCCCCGGCGCCATGGATGCCGGCCTCGTCAACGCCGTCTTCTGGGTCGGTATGTCGATCTCGCTCGTCGCGGCGTTCGCCGCGGCTTATCCGGTCAACCGACAGCTCCTCTCGCGGGGGAAGGGCCACGCCCTGACCCACGCGCACCACGGGGCGAGCGGGGCGGTCACCGGTTGGCGCCGGTTCATCCCCGACCTGCCCGCTCCGGCGCTGGCAGCGGCCATCGCTGCGTTCATGCTCGGCGGGCTCGTCGTCGCGGTCGCCGACGGCCTGGCGTGACGCGCCTCTCGTCGGGGATCCGACCGTCGCTCGGTGCGCCCATGATAGAAGTTAGGCATGCCGAACTTCGAGACCAGGCGGCTCGTCACCGGGACGCTCACGACGATCCTCTTCGTCGGTTGCTTCGTGCTGCTGGCCCGGCTGCTCACGTAGTCTCTGGCGGTGGCCAGGACCGAGAACCGCACCGCCGTCGAGGACTACCTCAAGGTCATCTTCTCCCTGGGTGAGTGGCAGGACGAGACGGTGAGCAACGCGGCCGTCGCCGCCCGGCTCGGGGTCTCGACGTCGTCGGTCTCGGAGATGGCGCGCAAGCTCGCCGACGGCGGGCTCGTCGCCCACAAGCGCTACGGCGGGATGCGGCTGACCGACGAGGGTCTCGAGCAGGCGCTGCGGATGGTGCGCCGTCACCGCCTCGTCGAGACCTTCCTCGTCCGGTCCCTGGGCTACTCCTGGGACGAGGTGCACGACGACGCCGAAGTGCTCGAGCACGCCGTCTCGACGCTCATGGTCGACCGGATGGACGACCAGCTCGGCCGCCCGTGGCGCGATCCGCACGGTGACCCGATCCCCACGCCGGACGGCGTGCTGCACCAGCCGACCGCCGAGCCGTTCGCGACGAGCCCCGCGGGGGAGCGCCGCTTCGTCGCTCGCATCGACGACGACGACCCGGCGCTGCTCCGCTGGTTCGCCGAGACCGGAATCGCCGTCGACGCCGAGGTCGTCGTCCGGGAGCGCAAGCCCTTCGGCGGCGCGACCCGGGTCGAGGTCACCCCACCCGGCGAGCCGGCAGAGGTGTCCCACGAGGTCGAGCTCGGCGACCAGGCCGTCGCCGCCCTCCTCGTCAGCTTCGAACCGGCCTCGCCGGATCCGTTGAACGACAAGGGATGTCACTACGTCGGCTGTCGGCACATCGGCGTCCCAAGGGTTTCCGAGAAGAATCGCTAGGCGCACCGAGACGTTGCACGACGCGTGGCGTTCGGCCTACGGTCGGCGCATCGAAAGGGAGTAGTCCCCAACGACCGCATCGACATACTGGCTCCGGCCCGGTGCGGTCGGCCCTGATCGCGACGCCAGCACGGCAGGCGCGGACCCGCGGCGGACGAGACTTTCGACCTCGTGCCGACCCACCGACGGGCGCGCCAGGTCGAGGCTCCCTGCGGTGCCTCGTGGCTGCGCCGAGGAGACCGATCCGATGTCCGCGTTCCTGCTGAGTGCAGCAGTCATCTTCGTCGCCGAGCTCGGCGACAAGAGCCAGCTCATGGCGATGACCTTCGCCACCCGCTTCAAGATGCTCCACGTCCTCGCCGGCATCACGATCGCGACGGCCGTCGTCCACCTCGGCTCCGTCGCCATCGGCGCCGCCATCGGCGACAACCTCCCGCGCGACGCCATCTCGATCACCGCCGGGGTCGCCTTCCTCTTCTTCGCCGCCTGGACGCTGCGCGGCGACTCCCTCTCCGACGAGGAGGCCGCCGTCGCTCGGACGACGAGGCGCACGGCGATCATCGCCGTCACCGTCGCCTTCTTCCTCGCCGAGCTCGGCGACAAGACGATGCTCGCCACGATCACCCTGGCGACCCAGCACGGGTGGTTCGGCACCTGGCTGGGCAGCACCGTGGGCATGGTCGCCGCGGACGCCCTCGCCATCGTCGTCGGCGCCACCCTCGGCAAGCGTCTGCCCGAGCGCGTCATCACGTGGGGCGCAGCCGCGGCCTTCGTCGTCTTCGGTGTCCTGCTCATCGTCGAGGGAGTCCACTGACCGGAGGTCTCGGGACGCGGATCGTCCGGGACCGGTTCTAGGCTTCCTCTGGCGCCAGCGACCACGAGCCAAGGAGACCGGGATGAGCGACGTGACCTACGACGACCAGCAGGGCGCCCGCTTCGAGAGAGTGCGGCTGACCGGGGCGACCTTCGAGGACGTCTACCTCGACGGAGCCCGGCTGCACGACGTCGACCTGCGGGGTGCCTCCCTGCGGATGGTGGACCTGCGTGGCCTGCGGGCGCGTGACGTCTGGCTCGAGGACGTCGACATCACCGGCGACGTCGAGAACCTCGTCATCAACGGGGTCGACGTCGCGCCGCTCATCGAGGCCGAGCTCGACCGCCGTGACCCCGACCGGCCCAAGATGCGGCCGACAGACGCTGCCGGCTATCGCGAGGGCTGGGACGTCGTCGAGCGACTCTGGGCCGGCACGGTCGAGCGGGCGCGCACCTTCACGCCCGAGCAGCTGCACGAGCGGGTCGACGGCGAGTGGTCGTTCATCGAGACCCAGCGCCACCTCGTCTTCGCCACCGACGCGTGGGTGTGCCGAGCGCTCCTCGGCGACCCGGAGCCCTGGGACGCCCTCGACCTGCCGCACGACGACATGCCGGACAGTCCGCCCGTGCCGCGCGACCGTGCTGCGCGCCCGACGCTCGACGAGGTCCTCGCCCTGCGGGCCGACCGGATGGCGACGGTGCGTCGCGTCGTCGACGGCCTCACCGACGACGACCTCGCCCGCACGACCGAGCCCGTCACGGCCGCCGGCTATCCCGAGCCGGAGCCGTACGCCGTGACCCGGATCCTGCGCACCATCCTCAACGAGGAGTGGCAGCACCGCCTCTACGCCGAGCGCGACCTCGACACGCTCGCTGCCCGCGAGGACTCCGGAGTCGACGCCGGAGTCGACGCCGCAGTCGACGCCGGAGTCGACGCAGGAGCTGTCGCGCGCTGACGCGCCGACCGGTGCTGACCCCGCGCTCGGCGGGCTCACAGCCGGCTCCCGGCCGTTTCCCACCCGCGGCTCCTACGGTGCCCCATCACCATGCGTGCCCGGGCGCCGGAAGTCGCCGGTGCCGCCGACACCAGGAGGTTCCCGTGGCAGATCTCGGGTGGCCGGAGCTCAGCATCATCGCCCTCGCCGTCGTGCTCCTCTTCGGCTGGAAGCGGATGCCCGACATGGCCCGCAGCCTCGGACGGTCAGCACGCATCTTCAAGTCCGAGGTCGACCAGATGCGGTCGGAGCCCGACGCCACCGCCGGCCCCGCCGGGAGCACCACCGCCGGACCCGCCGACGGGACCCTCTCGGCGGCTGACGACCGCGTGGCGGCTGCCGACGCCGAGGTGGCCCGGCTGCGCGCCGAGCTCGAGACGCGAAGGCACGCGAGCGGCTCGCACTAGTCTGCGACGGTGACGAGCGACCCCTCCACCCCGGGACCCGACGCCGAGCCCGAGAACCCGTCAGCCGCCGAGCGCCCCGCACCGCCAGCAGCGGTGGCGCTCCTCGTGGCCGACGCGGGTGCGGAGCCCCTGGACGAGCAGGTCCCCGCAGGGGTGGAGGTGCTCGCCGGTGTGCCGACCGCGGCCGTCACGTCTCTCGCCGAGGTCGCGGGTGCCGAGGTCGGCGTCTGGGAGATGACCCCGGGCACGGTCACCGACGTCGAGGCCGACGAGGTCTTCGTCGTGCTCTCCGGCCGCGCCACCCTCGGGGTGGAGGGCGGTGCGACGCTCGAGCTCGGACCCGGTTCCGTCGTGCGGTTGCCCGAGGGCGCTCGGACGACGTGGACGGTCACCGAGACGCTCCGCAAGGTCTACGTGACGCCCCGGGGCTGACGGCATACGCCATCGGGCCTGACCGCACACGCCCGCTCCGTCAGGCGACGGTGTGGATCGGGTCGCTCGGCAGCTTGCGCACCTTGGCGCGGCGGCGCCGGCGCTCCGGGATCATCGAGCGCATCTCCTCGAGGCGGCCGAAGCACAGCAGCCGGTCCTCGGCCTCGAGCACGACGCGGCGGCGCGGGTTGGGGATGACGCTCGTGCCCCGGTGCAGCGTGAGCACCTGGAGGTCGCGCTCCTCGAGGCCGGAGTCGCCGATCGTCTTGCCGATGATGTCGGCGCCGGCGTGGACGACGAGCTCCGCGACGCCGTAGCCCGTCGACACGGTGAGGCGCTGGCGCACGTCGATCTCGGGGAAGGCGACCTGGCCGGCGATGTGGTCGATGATGGCGCCGGCGACGTCGAGCTTCGTCGCGGCCTCGATGCCCTCGAGGCCGGGGGAGGAGTTGACCTCCATGACGAGCGGCCCGTCGTTGCCCTCGAGCATGTCGACGCCGGCGACGCGCAGGCCCATGATCTGGGCCGAGCGCACGGCGGCCTGCTCGTACTCCGGCGTCAGCTCGACCGCCTCGACGGTGCCACCGCGGTGGACGTTGGAGCGGAACTCGTCGCCGCTGGCCCGTCGCCGCATCGCGGCCACGACGCGGTCGCCGACGACGAGGGCGCGGATGTCGCGGCCCCGGCTCTCGGTGACGAAGCTCTGGATGAGGACGTTCTGCTTCGTGCTGTGCAGCGTCTCGATGATCGCCTCCGCGATCTTGATGTCGGGCGCGAGGATGACGCCGATGCCTTGGGTGCCCTCGAGCAGCTTGATGACGACGGGAGCGCCGCCGACCCGCTCGATGGCCGGCATGACGTCGGCGCGGTTGCGCACGAACGTCGTTGCGGGCATGCCGATCTGGTGGCGCGAGAGGATCTGCGCGGCACGGAGCTTGTCGCGGGCGTTGGAGATGCCGTTGGCCGTGTTGGGCGTGTAGACGTCCATCTGCTCGAACTGCCGCACGACGGCCGTGCCGAAGTACGTGATCGAGTTGCCGATGCGCGGCAGCACCGCGTCGTAGTCGGAGATCGGGCGTCCGCGGAACTGGAGGTCCGGCTCGGGGCCCGACAGGTCGATGGCGAAGCGGAGCGTGTTGAGCACCCGCACCTGGTGCCCGCGGTCCAGCGCTGCGGTGCGCAGGCGCTGCGTCGAGTAGGCACGCGGCGCGCGGGAGAGGATCGCGAGTTTCATGCAGGGTCCTGCCAAGATGGGCGGGTGTCTGGGCCGGCCTATTCAAGCACTCCCGTCGGGTGGAGGGAGTGGGTCGGTATGCCCGGAATCGACCTGCCGTGGCTCAAGGCCAAGATCGACACGGGCGCTCGCACGTCGTCGCTGCACGCCGAGGAGATCGAGGAGTTCGACCGGGACGGGCAGCCCTGGGTGCGCTTCACCGTGCACCCCTGGCAGGACGCCGACGACGACGGCCGCACCATCGAGTGCCCGGTCCACGACCGCCGCAGCGTGCGCAGCTCGTCGGGCCACGTGACGAAGCGCTACGTCGTGCGCCTCGACCTCTCGCTCGCCGGGCGCACGGTGCCGGCCGAGGTGACGCTGAGCAAGCGCGATCGGATGGGTTTCCGGATGCTCGTCGGCCGCGAGGCCCTGCGCCAGGGCTACGTCGTCGACCCGTCGCGCTCGTATGCCGGCGGCAGGCCCCCCAAGGACGTCCGCCGCCGCAACCGCGGTCGCTGAGCCCCGGGGGCTAGCGCCGGCCGGAGGGTGCGGGCTCGGCCGTCGTGACCTACGAGCGCCGCTTCGCCTTGGCCTTCGACCGTGTCCGGTCGAGCAGTCGGCTGCCGCCGCGGAGGCCGCGGCTGATGGTGCTCGGGCCGTTGCGCTTCTCGAGCGCGACTCCGAGCCGGCCGAGGACGAGGCTGGCCACAGGAGCCACGAGCACGGTGATGAGCCACAGCCGGGCGCGGCGGGAGAAGAGAGCCCACATGGGGGAAGGTCCTTTCGACGGGGCGAGTCGTCTGACGTCGCCCTCCCCCCATGCCCGATGGGCCCGCATCCCTGACACGCGGACGCGACCTCCGGCGCTGCGGACCCCGGCCGTGTCGACCAGCCCGGAGGCCGGGTTGCCACTGATGACGTATGCCGCCGCGCCAGGTCCGGGGGCTCGCCGGGTCAGTGACCGGCCGAGAGGTGACCGGCAACCCGCGGTGCCCGTCGCGCGGCGCGGACGACGGCTGTCCCGAGCAGTAGGGCCGCTGCTGCGCCGAAGGGTGCCCCGGGGCCGTATGCCGTCCCGAGCGTCGTGAGGATCGCCGGCGCGACGGACGTGGCGAGACCCCACGTCAGTCCCAGCACGGCGAGGTAGGTGCCGCGGGCGCCGTCGGGAGCGAGGGTGCCGGCGCGGGCCATCGTCGTCGCGATGACGAGCAGCCCGCCGACGTCGAAGGCGACGAGGCCGGCGGCGAGGGTCACCGGGTGGCCGGCGAGGGCGATCGTCGCGAGCCCCGCCGACGCGACCACCTCGCCGACGAGGAGGACCCCCGCGTCGTCGGTCCGGTGACGGAGTGCAGCCGCGAGCCAGGCGCCCGGGACGCTGGCCGCAGCGCCCGCGGCGAGGACCCAGCCGGTGACGGCCGGCGACAGGCCCCGCTGCTCGACGAGGAGCGGCACGCCGAAGACGACGACCATCGTCACCGTCGCCGCGACCGTCCCGAAGGCGACGACGGGGCGCAGGCGGCGGTCCGTCAGGGCAGCGACCCAGCGCGCGCGGGCCGGGGTCGAGCGCGCGTCGGCCGAGACGTCGTGGCGTGGCAGGGTGCCCACCCGACGGCCGTCCTGCTCGAGGGGGCGGTTCGTCGTGGGTGTCGTGGCGCGGGGGATGCGGTGTGCCACGAGGGTTGCGCACGCGAGGCAGGTGGCGGCGTCGACGACGAAGAGCCAGCGCAGGCCGAGACCCGACACGGCTGCTGCGACGACACCGGCGAGGACGCCTGCGACGGCCAGTGAGGCGTTGAGCGCCGAGTAGGCGTAGGCGCGGGAGTGCTCGGGCACGAGGTCGGAGACGAGCGCCTGCGTCGGTGGCTCGACGACCTCGTAGGCGAGCCCGAGGAGGACGGCACCGAGGAGCGCCCAGGCGAGGGTCGGCGCGCCGGCGATGACGAGCTGTGCCGCGGCGCAGGCGACGAGGCCGAGGAGCATCGTCGGCCGGTGGCCCCACGCGTCGGTGAGGTGACCACCGAGGATGCGCGAGGGGATCGTCGCGACCCCGAAGCAGGTGAGCGCGAGGGCCGTCTCGGCAGGTCCCGCACCCAGCTCGCGGACGAGGAGCACGCCGAGGAAGGCCATCGAGTAGCCGCCGAGTCGGTTGACGCAGCGGGCTGCGATGAGCACCCGCAGCCGGGGCGGCAGGGAGGTCGTGCGCGGTGGTCGGTCCACGGCGGCTCCTGACTGTCGAACTAGACTTTGGTGGTCACGAGGCTACGAAGGGAACGGTGACTGGTCAAATGCGTTTCGACAGTCATGTCGAGCGACTGCTCGACGCGACGGTGGCCCTCGTCAACCTTGCGAGCCCCGGAGAGGCGCACGGGGCGGCCTACGACCCCCCGGTGGGGGCGGACCTCGTCCGCGGCGTGGCCGACGCGACGTCCTCGCCCGACCGGCGCTCGCGGCCGACGGCCGTGAATGCGCGGGGGCTGCTCGAGGTCGTGCCTCAAGCGCGTGTCGTCTTCGAGGCCGCGGACCGTGACGACCTCGCGGCGGCGGCCGCCGTCGTCAACGACCTGCTCGCATCGACGGCCGCGCGGCCGCGGCTCGACCCCGACGAGGAAGGCCGGCACCAGCTGCACTTCCACGGCCCCGACGACGGCTACGTCCGGGGCTGGCAGGCCGGGATCGCCTCGGGCCTGGCCGTGGCCATCGGCAGCGACCTCGGCGGACGGCTCGGCGTGTGCGACGCGCCCGTCTGCGACCGCGTCTACGTCGACGGGTCGAAGAACGGCACACGCCGCTACTGCTCTGCCCGGTGCCAGAGTCGCGTCAAGGCCGCCGCTCACCGCGCCCGCACCCGCTGACCCCACGATCCCCCGGACCCACGCGACGGGGGGTGGGGCTCTCAGGTGGCGGCGGCGTCGTGGGCGGCCCAGAGGCGGGCCTCGGCGTCGGCGTCCATCGGGCCACCACCGCGGTTCGTCGGCCGCTCCGGCAGGCCCTCGCGCAGCAGCCAGGCCCACGTGTCGGCGACCGTCTCGGGCATCGGCCGGCAGTGCAGCCCCGCCGCCCGGGCGGCAGAGGTGTCGAGGGCGTGCAGGCCCGCGAGCTCGCCCGTCGGCGGGACCCAGATCGGCAGCTCGGTCCACGGCTGCACCCCGGCCGCCTCGACGGCAGCGGGGTCGAGCCAGACGAGCTCGGCGTCACTCCCCGTCACGGTGCGCACCTCGTCGAGCAGCGCCCCGATCGTCGTGTGACCCGGCTCGCTCACCATGTTGAAGGTGCCGACCGGCCGTGACCCGAGAACCCAGTCCGCGATGTCCCGGCAGTCGACGTACTGCAGCGGCCGCTCGTGGGGTCCCGGCGCGGGCACGCGCCCGCCCGCCGCGATCCGCTTGAGCCAGAAGGGCATCCGGCCGACCATCTCGTAGGGCCCGAGGATCAGGCCCGCCCGGGCGATGGCCACGTCACCGCCGAACTCCGCCAGGGCGGCGAGCTCGCCGCCCCGCTTGGCCGCGGCGTAGTCGGAGGCGTCCGTCGAGGCCGGGTCGCCCTCCACGACGGGCGCGCCCTCGTCGGATCCCACGGCGATGGGCCACGTGTAGACCGAGCACGACGAGATGTAGGTGTAGTGCCCTGCGCGACCGCGGAGCAGCCGCGCCGACGTCTGCACGGCGACGGGCTCGGCCGACCACGTGTCGACGACGGCATCCCACTCGTCGTCCCCGAGCGCCGTGCGAAGTGCGCCGGGGTCGAGGCGGTCGGCGTGGCGCGCCTCGGCGCCCTCGACGGCGGTGCCGGTGAGGCCCCGGGTCACCGTCGTGACGTCGTCGCCGCGGGCGAGGGCAGCCTCGACGAACGCGCGGCCGACGTGGTGGGTGCCTCCGAGCACGAGCAGTCTCATGGGCACGATCCTCGCCTGCGCCGGCCGCCGCGCCAAGGCCCCTTCGCTGTCGACGTAAGACCAGCGCGGGTCCGGATGGGACGTGTGCCTACGCCCAGTCGTCGATGCGCGCCGTCGCCGCGCGACCGTCGGTCAGGTCGGCGACGTGCTGCGAGAAGCGCGGGCACGCGACGATGTCGTGCGCCCTGCACCGCAGTGCGTGCTCGGTCATCTCGCGTGACCGCTCGATCGACCGTGCCCGCTCGTCGAGGTCGCGCAGGTGGGCCTCGAGCACCTCGTGCCGTCCGGCCGCCTCGCCGTCGAGCAGCACGCCGATCTGCTCGAGCGTCATGCCGGCCGCCTTGTTGCGGAGGATGACCGCGACACGGACGAGGTCGCCCCGGCCGTAGCGCCGGTAGCCGGACCCGTCGCGATCGGGCGTGAGCAGCCCGAGCGTCTCCCAGTGGCGCAGCACGTTCGTCGGCAGGTCGAAGCGTGCCGCCAGCTCTCCGACGGTCCAGCTCTCGTCGCGCGCCCTTGCCTTCATGTCGACATGAAGGTACACGCTGGATCGCAACAGGCACAGAGCCGCCCAGCACTCGCCGGATCAATCACCCAGGGAGCCACCATGACCGCCAGCACACACACCGACGTCGCCGTCATCGGCGGAGGCCCCGCCGGGCTCCAGGCCGCACTCACCCTCGGTCGCGTCCACCGCGACGCCGTCCTCTTCGACGACGGCACCTATCGCAACGCCACGGTCAGCCACATGCACAACGTCGTCGCCCACGACGGCACTCCGCCGGCGGAATTCCGCGCCGACGCGCGAAAGCAGCTCACGGCATACGACACCGTGAGCGTGCGGGAGCAGCGCGTCGAGTCGGTCGAGGAGGCTGACGGGCTGTTCCGGGTGTACGTGACCGACGGCACGGCCGTGACGGCGCGGGCCCTCGTCCTCGCCACCGGCGTCCGTGACACCCTCCCGCCCGTGCCCGGGCTGGACGCGTTGTGGGGCGACCTCGTCGCGCACTGCCCCTTCTGTCACGGCCACGAGCTGAGCGGTCAGCGCGTCGGCATCCTCGGGGCGACCATCGCCCCGCACCTGTCGGGCCTGCTCGGACGCATCGCGTCCGAGATCGTCGTGCTCACCGACGGAGACGCCGTGCCCGACGGTCTCCCGGTGGGGACCACCGTGCGCACCGAGCGTGTCGTCTCGGCCGAGCGGCACGACGGGGGCGTACGCGTGGTGCTCGCGGGTGCTGATGGCGAGCCGGTGCCCGCCGGGACGACCGAGCAGGTCGCCGGGCTCTTCGTGAAGCCGGAGCTGAGCCAGTCGGCGCCCTTCGCCGAGCAGCTGGGACTCGAGCTCAACGCGTCCGGCGCCGTGCGGGTCGACGAGTTCGCCCGGTCGAGCCGGGAGCGGGTGCTCTGTGCCGGCGACATGGCGCACCTGCCCGCCTACCCGATGCCGATGGCCTCGGTCGTCGCCGCGGCGGCGTCCGGCCAGCTCGCGGCCTCGGCGGCGATCATGGCCTTGACGGCGCGCTGACCTCTGACAGGGTGGGGGCGTGGGAACCACGCACGACTGGAGCAGGGCTGTCGACACCGACCATCTCGACGAGATCCGCACCAACGCAGGTGCGTTCGCTGCCGGCGGCCCGGTGCGGCTCGTCCTCGAGGTGCTCGCCTACCCCGTCGACGAGGCTGTCGAGGGACGCACGACCCGGATCCGTGTCGTGCTCCACGCCGACGGCTCGGTCTCGGTGGCCGACGACGGCCGCGGCACCGAGACCCGCGTCGACGAGGACGGTGTCGCGCGCGTCAAGCCGATCATGGCGACGAAGGACCTGCGCTTCTACGGCCGCGACGACGCACCGCTGCTGCCCGACGGGTCGCCGCGAGCCGGCATCTCGGTCGTCGCCGCCCTCAGCGAGTGGGTCGTCCACACCAACCGGCGTGCCGAGGGTGGCTGGAGCCAGCGCTTCGAGCACGGCCTGCCACAGGGGGTGCTGGAGGCCGTGCCCGGTCAGGCGCCGCCGGGGACGGTCGTCCAGTTCCGGCCCGACCCGGCGCTCGTCCCTGGCTCCCTCACCGCCGACGAGGTCCGGGCTGCCGCGCAGGCGTACACCGGTGTGGTGCCGATCGAGGTCGTCGCCGAGAGCCTGTGACCGACCTGCCGCGACGGGTGTGGCGGGGCGCTCACTCGAGTGGGGCCTGGCGCTCACTCGAGTGGGGCGGGACCGGGTGGGTGCCGGCGGGGCGGCATACGATGCTGGGATCCCGAGAAGCTCGAAGGAGTGGCCCATGCCGCGCGACCTCGCCCCCGACCTCGTCGAGCGCCTCACGAAGGCGTTCGAGGCCGACCCCACCGCACGAATGCTCCAGAATGCCGTCACGACGACGTCGGTCGACGAGATCGCGCTCGACCGCCGGGTGGTGACGGGCATCGACCACTCGGTCTCGAACCTCCTCGACGACTGGACGGCGACCTCCCAGGAGAAGAGCGGCCGTTGCTGGCTCTTCGCCGGCACCAACCTGCTGCGCGCGAGTGCCCGCGAGAAGCTCAAGGTCAAGGACTTCGAGTTCTCGCAGAACCACCTGCTCTTCTGGGACAAGTTCGAGAAGGCCAACCACTGGCTCGAGTCCGTCATCGCGACGGCCGACCGCGACGTCGACGACCGCACCGTGGCGCACCTGCTCGCCACGCCGGCCGAGGACGGCGGGCAGTGGAACATGTTCGTCGCGCTCGTCGTCAAGCACGGCCTCGTGCCCAAGGTCGCCATGCCCGAGACGAAGAGCTCGAGCAACACCGGTCAGATGAACCGCGACCTCAGCACGATCCTGCGCCAGGCCGCGCGCGACCTGCGGGCCGCGGCAGCCGACGGCGCCGGCGCCGAGGACCTCCAGGACGCCAAGGAGCAGGTGCTCGCGACGGTCCACCGGCTGCTCTGCATCCACCTCGGCACGCCGCCGGAGTCGTTCGTGTGGCAGTGGAAGGACACCGACGGCGGCTTCCACCGCGACGGCACGATGACGCCGCTCGAGTTCGCCGAGCGCTACGTCACGGTGCCGCTCGAGGACTACGTGTGCCTCGTCAACGACCCTCGCGCGAGCAGCCCCTACGGGCACACCTTCACGGTCGAGCACCTCGGCAACGTCGTCGGGGCGCCGCCGGTCACCTACCTCAACGTCGAGCCGGACCTCATGAAGTCCCTTGCGGCACGGGCGATCGTCGGCGGCGAGCCGGTCTGGTTCGGCTGCGACACCGGCCAGATGTCCAACGCCACCCTCGGCCTCTGGGACGCCGGCCTCTTCGACCGCGCCGCGATCTACGGCACCGAGCCGAGTCTCGGCAAGGCCGACCGGCTGCTGCACCACGAGTCGCTCATGACGCACGCCATGCTCTTCACCGGCGTCGACCTGCTCGACGACGTCCCGCGTCGCTGGCGCGTCGAGAACAGCTGGGGCACCGAGAAGGGCGACAAGGGCTTCATGACGATGAACGACTCGTGGTTCGCCGAGTTCGTCTTCGAGGTGGCCGTGCGCCGCGACGCGCTGCCCGCCGAGCTGCAGGAGGCGCTGACCCGCGACCCGATCGTGCTCCCCGCCTGGGACCCGATGGGCGCCCTCGCCGGCTGACTCCCTTCCGCTCCGCGTCGAGCGCGCCGCTGCCGGTCAGGCAGCGGCGCGCTCTGCGTCGGCGGGTGCACGTGATGGACTGGGTGGACCATGCCCCCGAGCTCCCGCGACCCACGTCATGACGACCAGGACCGCACGGCGGCCCTCGCTGCCCAGCTGAGCGCCGTGCACGACGACCTGCGGGCACGGGTGCGCGTCCTCCGTGACGGCCTCGGCCGGGACGGCGCGCCGGCGGTCGGCGCTTCCTCGCCGGTGGCAGGGCTCCTCGCGCACTGCCTCGGCTTCTGCCGCGCGCTCCAGGCCCATCACACCGGTGAGGACGACGGACTCTTCGCCGCGCTTCGGGCCGAGCGCCCCGACCTCGGCCCGATGCTCGACAAGCTCGCCGAGGACCATCACCTCGTCGCCGGCATCCTCACCCGGGTGGCCGTCCTCGCCGAGGAGGCGTCGGAGACATCGGAGGCGTCGGGGGCGCGCCGGACTCGTCTCGCGGGGGAGCTCGACGGGCTCATGGCGATCATGGACTCCCACTTCGCCTTCGAGGAGCGCAGCATCGGCGCCGCGCTCGACGGCCTCGACGACCAATCGTGGGTCGGTGCCGTGCTGACGGTGCGTGGCACGTGATCGCCCGCCCGGCGAGGGCGACCGGCCTGACCTACGCTGCCAGACGATGACGACCTCTGACGCACCCCGCACGACATCGGGCCCGGCGACGGACGCCGACGTGCCGGCATACGTCCGCTCCCTCGGGTTGCCGGGGCTCGCCGACGTCCACGTGCACTTCCTGCCCGACGCCATGCAACGCAAGGTGTGGGCCTACTTCGACGAGGCCGAGAGCCACTACGGCGCGCCGTGGCCGATCACGTACCGCGACGACGAGCCGACGCGTCTCGCGACGCTTCGCGCTCTCGGCCTCCGGGCGATCCCGGCTCTCGTCTACCCGCACAAGCCCGGCATGACGACGTGGCTCAACGAGTGGTGTGCGGACTTCGCCCGGAAGGTGCCCGACGCCGTGCACTGCGCGACGTTCTACCCGGAGCCGGGCGTGGGTGACCAGGTGGCGGCGGCCCTCGACGACGGGGCCCGCCTCTTCAAGATCCACGTCCAGGTCGGGGACTTCACCCCGGACGACGACCGGCTCGACCCGGCGTGGGCGCGGCTCGAGGCCGCCCGCGTGCCCGTCGTCGTCCACGCCGGCTCGGCGCCCATCCGCGGCACCCACACCGGCCCGGGAGCGGTGCGTGAGGTGCTGCGCAGGCACCCCGACCTCGTCCTCGTCGTCGCCCACCTCGGCATGCCGGAGTACCACGAGTTCGCCGACCTCGCAGAGGAGTTCGCCGGCGTCCACCTCGACACGACGATGAGCGGCACGGACTTCACGAACCGTTTCGCGCCCTTCCCGGACGGCTACGTCGACCGTCTCGGCGGGCTGCGCGACCGGGTCGTGCTCGGCTCGGACTTCCCGAGCATCCCCTACCCCTACGCCCACCAGGTCGACGCGCTCGCCCGTCTCGACCTCGGCGACGACTGGATGCGTGCCGTGCTCTGGCACAACGGCGCCCGTCTGCTGGGTCTGCCCACCACGTAGCCGTGGCAAGTCGCACCGGACGTCAGCCCAGGTGCTCGGCGAGGAAGGCCTCGGTGCGGCGGATCGAGGTGTCCCACTGCGGGGACGTCAGCGTGTGCCGCCCGCCGGGATAGATGCGCAGCTCGACATCCTTGCCCTCGGCCTTCAGCGCCGCGACGGACTCGCGCGACCACGACAGCGGGCAGTCCTCGTCGGCGGTCCCGTGGTGGATGAGGAGCGGCTCGGCGATGCGGCCGAAATAGGTGCGCGGGCTGGTCGCCGCCCAGGCCGCCGGCTGCGCCTCGGGAGTGCCCAGGCGGCCGATCACGGCGCGGGCCGCGCCCGAGCGGGAGGCGTCGCGCCGCACCCACTTGTCGAAGTTGTCGACGGTGTCGGAGCTGACCGGCGCGTAGGCCACGGCAGCGCGGAAGAGCCCCGGGCGTACGACCAGGGCGGTGTAGACGACCCCGCCGCCCATGGACCGGCCGATGAGCGCGATGCGGTCGGGGTCGACGACCTGCGCCTTCTTGAGCGCCAGCCCGGCGTTGATGGCATCGACCGCGTAGCCCGCCCGGAGGTTGGCGTCGTTGCGCGGGTCCTTGTCGGACTGCGCGTGGTTGCGGTAGTCGATGTGCAGCGTGACGTAGCCCTGCCGCGCGAGGTGGTCGCGCTCGCGGAGCATGGTCTCGCCGTTCGTGTAGACCGCGGGGTCGACGTAGCCGTGCGCGAGGACGACAGCCGGGAACGGGCCCGTGCCGCGCGGGATGTTGATGCGCCCCGAGATCGTCAGCCCGTTGCTCTCGTAGGTCGCGAAGTACTGCCGGTACGCGTCGGTGCTGCCGCGCTCGCGCCCGAGCCTGAGGTTGCCGCCGTCGTACTGCATCGCGATGAGCGCCGCGATCGACGCCGGATCGGGCGCGGGCTTCGGCGTGCTGGTCGGAGCGGGTGTGGGGGTCTGCTCCGGTGCCGTCGTGGAGGGCGCCGGGGACGGAGCGCTGGACGCGCTGGCGTATGCCGTCGGGCCGGCTCCCGTCGTGCCGCCCCCTCGGTGATCGGTGGGCCCCGTGGTCGAGCAGGCGCCGAGCAGCACCGCGGCGGTGAGGCCGGCGGCGAGGGCTCGTGGGGTGCGCACGTCTCGAGTCTCACCCGTGGGAGGCGGGATTCCCAGCCCGCTCCCAGCCTTCGTGCCCGATCCGAGACCTTCCCGACGGGGTCAGCGGAGCGCGGCGGCGGCCTCGAGGACGGTCCAGGCCTGCAGCTGCGGCGACAGCTCGAGCGGTGGCACCGGTGCGGGTCCGCCCGGCTCGACGGCGAAGACCGACGGGTCACGCCGACCCGCGACCCGGAGGCTGCCGCGACCCGTCCACAGCGCGTCGGCCGTGCCCGTGACGAGCCGCCGTGCGGCCTCCCGCGCCTCCGGGTCGAGGGCCGGGACGTTCGCGGCGAGCGCGAGGTAGCGCACGAGGATCCCGGTGAAGAGGCCGCCGTCGCCGCCGCCGTGCGTCCGTAGCACCCGGGCGCCACCGACCTCGGTCGTCAGCCGCGCGTCCACCGCGGCGACGAGCGCGGCCGCCCGCGCGAGGCTCTGGTCGTCCCCGAGCGTCACGAGCGCGCCGAGCACCGTGCCCTGGTTGTACGACCACACGTCGGGGACGAGCACCTCCTCACCACCCAGGAGCCGGATGCCGTCGAGCACGAGCCCGCTCTCCACCGACCACAGGCGCGCGTAGAGCCAGTCGACGAGCCGGCGGGCCTCGTCCGTGTCGCCGAGACGGGCGAGGTGCAGCGCGGCCGGGCCCGTCGCGGGACTGTTCTTGAAGTCGCGGTCCCGGCTCCAGAAGAGGCCGCCCCCGAGGTCGTCCGTGTGCGCCGACCGCAGCTGCGCCGTGAGGTGGCTGCCGGCCGCGCGGAGGCGTCGGCCACGCGCGGTGCGCCCGATCTCGTCGTGCAGGTCCTGCAGCCGACCGGAGGCCAGCGCGAGCCAGGCCATGTCGTCGTAGAAGTCGTTGACCCAGCGCACCCGGTTGCGCAGCCGGATCGTCGAGAGCAGCCGGTCACCCTGCCGGGCACGGGCCTCCGCGCCTGCCGGGTCACCGGTGCGCAGGGACCGGAGGCCGGCGTCGACGACCGCGTCGAGGTAGTGCGCCTGCCACCAGTAGTGCCACGCCCCGCGGAGGCCGCCGAACGTCCGTGACCCGGGCGGCGCGGGGTGCACGATGCGCGCGAGGTGCGTCAACGGCATACGCCCGAGCCGCCCGGCGAAGAGCGCCGTGACGGACCGCTCGGCCTCGGCGGCGCGCTCGTCGAGGGGCGTCGGGGGAGCGGTCGAGGGGGCGGCGGCGGACACGCTGCGACGCTACCGCGGCCCCCGCCACACCGGTCTGTGGAAGGGTCGGTGGCGGTGTCGAGATCGCGGCCACGGCTCCGACGTCCCTGACGAGACGTGAACCGGCCGCCGCGACGGCGCCAGGACGAAGGAGTCGACGTGAAGTACCTGCTCATGATCTGGAGCAACCCGCAGACGTGGGGGCACCCGATCTTCCTGCGTACGCCCGAGGCCGCGGCCATGACCGACGACGAGCGCGCCGGGATGCTGCGCGACTTCGAGGAGCTCATGGGCGAGATCAGCGAGTCGGGTGAGCTCGTGACCGCGCAGGCGCTCGCGGACCCGCTGACGGCCCGGAGCGTGCGGGTGCGCGACGGCGAGAGCCTCGTCACCGACGGTCCCTTCGTAGAGTCGAAGGAGCAGATGGCCGGCTACTTCGTCGTCGACTGTGCGACTCCCGAGCGGGCCGAGGAGATCGCGGGACGCTTCCCCGACGCTCGGTTCGCCGTCGTCGAGGTGCGCCCGCTCATGGGTGGATCGGCCGAGGACCTCTGAGAAGGCTTGTGACGTGGGCGGATCCGTGGTGACCGACGACCTGTGGCGCAGCGTGACGCCGCAGGTCATCGGGGCGCTCGTGCGTCGCTACCGGGACTTCGACCGTGCCGAGGAGGCCGCCCAGGAGGCGCTGCTCGCCGCGGCAGCGCAGTGGCCCGAGGAGGGCGTGCCGGACGACCCCAAGGCGTGGCTCATCCGGGTCGGCTCGCGTCGCCTCATCGACGGCCTGCGCAGCGACGAGGCGCGGATCCGACGCGAGCTCGCCGATGCGACCAACGTGCCGGTCGGCGACCTCGTCGTTCCGCCTGCGTATGCCGCCGGGCCGGCCGACCACGACGACACCCTGACGCTGCTCCTCCTCTGCTGCCACCCCGCGCTGGCTCCAGCGTCACGGATCGCCCTGACCCTCAGGGCGGTCGGCGGTCTGACGACGGCGCAGATCGCCCATGCGTTCCTCGTGCCCGAGGCGACGATGGCGCAGCGGATCAGCCGCGCCAAGCAGCGGATCCGCGAGTCGGGGGCCGAGTTCCGGATGCCGCCGCCCGACGACGTGCCCGAGCGGCTGCGGGAGGTGCTCCACGTCCTCTACCTCGTCTTCACCGAGGGTCACACGGCGAGCAGTGGTGACTCGCTGCACCGGATCGACCTGACGGCAGAGGCGATCCGCCTGACGCGCCAGGCGCACGCCCTCCTGCCCGATGACGGCGAGGTCGCCGGGCTGCTCGCCCTCATGCTGCTCACCGAGGCGCGACGGCCGGCCCGGACGAGCGAGGCCGGTGAGCTCGTGCCGCTCGCCGAGCAGGACCGCTCTCGGTGGGACACGGCATACGTCCGGGAGGGCGTCGCCCTCGTGACCGACGCCCTGACGCGGACCCGGCTCGGGCCCTACCAGGTGCAGGCGGCGATCGCGGCCGTGCACGACGAGGCGCCGACGGCGGCGCAGACGGACTGGGAGCAGGTGCTGGCCCTCTACGGGCTGCTCGAGCAGCTCGCGCCCGGGCCGGTCGTGACGCTCAACCGCGCCGTCGCGCTCGCCATGGTCGAGGGACCTGTCGCCGGGCTCGCCGTGCTGGACGACCTCGAGCAGGACAAGCGGCTCGCCCGGCACCACCGGCTGCACGCGGTGCGCGCCCACCTCCTCGAGATGTCGGGAGACGCCGCCGGGGCTCGCGACAGCTACCTGCTCGCGTCCCGGCTCACGACGAGCATCCCCGAGCAGGACCACCTCCGACGAAAGGCCGAAGCCCTGTGAGCGACACCCCAGCCGCCCCGAGCGCCGTCACCGAGAGCGACGTCGACCTCGGCGACGGGCACGTGCTGCACGTCTACGACACCGGCGACCTCGGGGCCGGCGGAGCCACCGACGTCGAGCCGCTCGTCGTCGTGTGGCACCACGGGACGCCCAACATCGGCGCACCGCCACGGCCCCTCTTCGAGGCCGCGGCCCGGCTCGGCATCCGCTGGGTGTCCTACGACCGGCCCGGCTACGGCGGGTCGACGCCTCGGCCGGGTCGGGACGTCGCCTCGGCCGCCCGGGACGTGGCTGCCGTCGCCGACCACCTCGGCGTGGGGTCCTTCGCGGTCATGGGGCACTCGGGCGGCGGCACGCACGCCCTCGCGTCGGGCGCGCTGCTCGGCGACCGGGTGCGATCCGTCGTCAGCGTCTCCGCGGTCGCCCCGTTCAGCGCCTCGGGGCTGGCGTTCTTCGCCGGCATGGCGCCCGGCGGTGAGGCCTCCCTCCGCGCTGCGGCAGCTGGTCGCGAGTCCAAGGAGGCGCACGAGGCCGCCGCCGCACAGGGGCCGGAGGGTGAGATCGACGTCGGGTTCGTGCCGGCCGACGAGGCGGCGTTCGCCGGACCGTGGGGCTGGTTCGGCTCCGTCGTCGGGCCCGCCCTCGCTGCGGGTCCTGCGGCGCTCATCGACGACGACCTGGCCTACGTCTCCGACTGGGGCTTCGAGCCCGGCGCCGTGTCGGCCCCCACGCTCGTCGTGCACGGCGGGGCCGACCGGATCGTCCCGGCCTCGCACGGCCAGTGGCTCGCCGGCGCCGTGCCCGACGCCGACCTCTGGCTCCAGCCCGGCGACGGCCACATCTCGGTGCTCCGCACCGCCGAGGACGCGCTCACCTGGCTGGCCCGGACCGCCCGACGATCCTGAGGGCCGGCCCCCGGCTGGTTCGAGGTGATCGCGGGGTCCACGCGGGGCGTCGGCATCACCTCGAACCGGGGTCTGGCAGCGACGGCGCGGCTTGCGTTGGAGCGCACTCGAAGTCATAGCGTCGAACGCATGACGAAAACGTGGTTCATCACCGGAACGTCCCGTGGGTTCGGTCGCGAGTGGGCGATCGCCGCACTCGAGCGAGGCGACAACGTCGCCGCGACCGCCCGCGACACCTCCACCCTCGACGACCTCGTCCAGACCTACGGCGAGCGGCTGCTGCCGATCGCCCTCGACGTCACCGACCGCGACGCGGACTTCGCCGCCGTGCAGCAGGCGCACGATCGCTTCGGCCGGCTCGACGTCGTCATCAACAACGCCGGCTACGGCCACTTCGGCTTCGTCGAGGAGCTGAGCGAGGCCGACGTCCGCGACCAGCTCGAGACGAACTTCTTCGGTGCGCTCTGGGTGACACAGGCGGCGCTGCCGATCATGCGCGAGCAGGGCTCGGGCCACATCATCCAGGTCAGCTCGATCGGCGGCATCTCCGCGTTCCCGATCGTCGGCGCCTACCACGCGTCGAAGTGGGCGCTCGAGGGTCTGAGCCAGTCGCTCGCCCAGGAGGTCGCGCCCTTCGGCATCACGGTCACGCTCATCGAGCCCGGCGGCTTCTCGACCGACTGGGCCGGCCCGTCGGCCAAGCACTCCGAGCCGTCGTCCACCTACGACGAGATCCGCGAACGCACCCACCGCGAGCGCGCGGCCCGCAACACCTCCGGCCCCGGCGACCCCAAGGCCTCCGCGGCGGCCGTGCTCGAGGTCGTCGACGCCGACGAGCCGCCGCTGCGCGTCTTCTTCGGCGCGGCCCCGCTCTCGATCGCCAAGGCGGACTACGCCTCACGGATCGAGACCTGGGAGAAGTGGGACGACGTGTCCCAGCTCGCGCAGGGCTGACCCCCGCCAGGACCCGAGGAGGTATGCCGTCACGCACGTCCGTGACGGCATACCTCCTCCGCGTGGGGTGGCGGCCACGGCGCCCGCGTGACCTCCGTCGTGTCGGTGTCGTTCTCCTCGGAGACCGACACCGGACGAAGGAGTCCCGCCGTGCCCCGTTCCGCACCCACCGGCCGCCCTGCCCGCCCCGCCGCAGCCCTCGTCGCGGCGCTCGCCACGGCCGCAGCACTCACGGCCGGCGCGGCCGCCGCTCCGTCAGCCGCGGCCTCCCCGTCCGCCGTCGCTCCGTCCGCCGTTGCTCCGTCCACCACGACGACCGCGCCGCACGTCGTCCAGCTCGGCGACTCCTACTCGGCCGGCAACGGCACGGGCAGCTACGAGGAGCGCAGCTGCTACCGCTCGCCCGACAACTACGGCTCGCAGGTCGCGGCCTCGATCGGCGCGAGCTACAGCGACGTGGCGTGCAGCGGTGGGGTCGTCGCCGACATCCTCGAGCCGCGCGAGCTCGGCGACCCGTCCACGAAGAGTGCGACCTACTCGATCGACCCGGCGCGCCACCCCGACCAGAAGACCGAGTGGCTGCGCCGGGCGCACAACGAGCGACTCTGCGGCGTCCCGACCCAGCCCGACTTCTCCTACACCTACACCTTCGTCGCCGGAGTCGGCGTGGGCGGCCTCTACACCGGCACCGTCTCGTGCCAGCTCGTCGCCCGGCCGCAGATCGACGCGGTCACGCCCGACACCGACTACGTCTTCGTCACCATCGGCGGCAACGACATCGGCTTCTCGACCATCGTCGTCAACTGCCTGACCGTCCGCGACCCGTCGAGCTGCAAGCAGGCGCTGGACGCGGCGACGGCCAAGGCGCCCGAGATGGTCGACCGCACCAAGGCGGCCCTGCGTGCCGTCGTCGCCCGGTCCGGTGGGCACGCGCAGGTCTACCTGCTCAGCTACCCGTTCCTCGTCAACACCGAGAGCTACGGCATCCCCGAGGTCGCGCCGGTCTACGACTCCGGCACGGCGCTCAACGACCTCCAGCGCCTCGGCGACGACCTCCAGGCGCGCGGCATCGCCGAGCTCGACGCGGAGGACGCCACGACGCAGTACCACTTCGTCGACACCGTCAAGGCGGCCTGGGGCGGCCGCGTCCACGGTCTCGACCCGCACGTCGTCGCCGACAACTCGAAGGCGTGGCTCGTGCCCGTCGGCACGCCGGGCCGTGACGTCGCCGAGTTCGTCCACCCGACCCAGCCCGGCTGGGACGCGACCGCCGGAGCCCTCCGGGTCGCTGTGACCGGCTGAGCTCCACGGGGTCAGAGAGACAGGCCCCGCTGGGACGAGGTATGCCGTCGTGTCCGGTCGCGACGGCATACCTCGGTCACGTCGTGGCGGGTCCGGGTGGTGTGCGGGCGGTGCTCAGTCGAGCGGCGAGACGGCGCCCATGACCTCGTCGAGCAGCGACGAGAGTCGGACCGAGGGGTCGGCGGCCCACGTCGTCTGCGCGATCTCGAGGCAGGCGAGGGCGCTGCTCGTCATCGCGGCCGCGCGCACGTCGGGACCTCGGTGGCCACGGCGGCGGGGCATGCGCCCGGCCACCAGGGGGGTCAGCGACTCGAGCCAGCGTCGGTGCAGCTCGGTGACGGTGCCACGCAGCACGGGCTCGCGATGGAGCATGAGCTGGAGCGGCCGGGAGCTGACGGCATGGGCCTCCATCACGCTGACGATGGCCTCGAAGGCGCCGCGCAGCGCCGTCCACGGCGGCTCGTCCGCCGGCCGCTCGTGCATCGCGTCGACGACGGACTCACCCGACTCGAGGAGGCGGTCGAGGACGAGGTCCTCCTTGCTCTCGAAGTAGCGGAAGAAGGTGCGGCGCGACATGCCTGCCGCGGCGGCGATCTGGTCGACGGTGGTCAGCTCGAAGCCCTGGGCCGCGAAGAGGCGCCACGCCTGCTTGGACACCTCGTCACGCACGGCCCCGCGTGCCCGGTCGCGGAGAGTGGTCGGCGTCGGCGGCATGTCCCGATCCTAGCACCGGATGGCATCTCATGCCGCGTTTGACACTCAGTGTCACAACGGGCGTACAGTGTCACCACACCCAGATCCTCCGGAGGAGTCCGCATGTCCGTCAGCACCGAGCCGCCCGAGACGGCAGTCGCCACCGCACCGAGCACGACGTCGAGGGCACAGTCGAGCCGGGCCACCGTCCAGCTCGTCTTCGTCGGCCTCGGTGCGCTCGTCGTCGCGCTCTCGCAGTCGCTGCTCGTCCCCGTCCTCTCGTCACTGCCGGCCGACCTGAACACGTCGGCCAGCAACGTCTCGTGGCTGCTCACCTCGACGCTGCTCGTCGCCGCCATCTCCGTGCCGATCCTGGGCCGCCTCGGTGACATGTTCGGCAAGCGCCGGATGCTCCTCGTGGCCCTCGCCGCCCTCACCCTCGGCTCGCTCCTCACGGCCCTCACCGACAACATCGGCCTGCTCATCCTCGGGCGCTCGATCCAGGGCATGGCGGCTGCGGCGATCCCGCTCGGCATCAGCCTGCTCATGACGACGATGCCCAAGGAACGCGTCGCGTCGTCGGTCGCCCTCGTCAGCGCCATGCTCGGCGTCGGCGGTGCGCTGGGCCTGCCTCTCGCCGGCTTCGTCGCCGAGCACTTCTCCTTCCACGCGCTCTTCTGGATCACCTCCGTCGCCGGGCTCATCGCCTTCGCCGGCATCCGGATCATGGTCCCCGAGGCTCCGGGCCGCAGCGGCGGCCGCGTCGACCTCGTCGGTGCGACCCTCATGGGTGCCGCCCTGCTGACGCTCCTGCTCCCGCTCACCCAGAGCGCCGCCTGGGGCTGGTCCGACCCCCGCGTGTGGTGGCTGCTCGCCGCGTCCGCCGTGCTCTTCGCCGTCTTCGGCTGGAGCCAGACCCGCATCCAGGACCCCCTCGTCGACCTCCGGGCGCTGCGCCGCCGTCCCATCGTGCTGACCAACGTCGCCTCGGTGCTCTTCGGCTTCGCCCTCTTCGCGTCGTTCCTCGGCACGGCGGCCTTCGTCGAGGCCCCCGAGGCGAGCGGCTACGGCTTCGGCGCGAGCCTCATGACCGGCGGTCTCGCCCTGCTCCCGAGCGGCATCGCGATGATCATCTTCTCGCCGATCGCCGCGCGCCTCATCGGCTCGTGGGGCGCCCCGAAGACCCTCGCCCTCGGCGCGGTCGTCGTCGCCGCCGGGTGGTTCATGCGCATCGTCTGGACCTCGAGCCTGACCGAGGTCATCATCGGCACGACCATCGTCGGGATCGGCACGGGCATCGGCTACGCCGCCATCCCCTCGCTCATCAACGAGCACACGCCGCGCACCGAGATCGCCGCCGCCAACGGGCTCAACGCGCTCTTCCGCAGCCTCGGCAGCTCGCTCGCCTCGGCCCTCGGCGGCAGCATCCTCGCCGCCAACACCGTGATCCTCGGCAGCTTCGCGGTGCCGTCGCTCACGGCGTACCGCCAGCTCTTCGCGCTCTGCGCCGGCGCGGCTCTCCTCGCCGCGGTCGTCGTCCTCTTCATCCGTCGGGCTCCGCAGGTGGCACCTGCCGCCTGAGCCCCGGCCCACCACCGGACGAGGTATGCCGTCGCGCCCGGTCGTGACGGCATACCTCGGTCGCATCGTGGTGCCGTGTGCACCGGGCGTCAGGCGAGAGCGGTCAGACGTTGATGCCGGCGGGGCACTGACGCCGCCCCGTGCACACGGAGCCGGCGTCGGACCGGCGACTCAGAGCTCGAGGGTCATGAAGGTGCTGTGCGGGTCGAGGCGGTAGCTGCCGAAGGGGGTGAGGTCGTCGAGCGTGATCTGCATGCGCCCATCGTCGGACACGACTGCGCGCGTGCGTCGCTCAGGCCCAGATGGCGGCCGGGATGCCGTCGGAGAAGACCTCCGGCGGGTCGGGCAGGGACCGGGCCAGGCCTGCCGCGTGGCGCGCGGCCGACCACGCGACCGCGCAGGCGTCGAGGACGTCGTCGGCGGCATACCCCTGGCCCTGGAGCACGGACGGGCGCGCGATGCCCGCGGCCGCGAGCGCTGCGAGCCGCTGGTCGCGTCCGTCGTCGGTCTTCTTGCTCGCGAGGATCGGTGCGCCGGTCATCGTCGCGAACGACACCTCCGGATGGACCTCGAGCACCGTCACGGTGGGGCGCGTGCGCAGCCAGGAGTCGACCTCGACGATCTTGTCGCGCAGGGCGAACGCCTGGGCACCCACGCCCTGGCCGACGAGGCCACGGTTGACGGCGTCGGCGTCCAGACGCGTGGCCTCCCCGTAGGCGGTGCGGGTCAGTGTCGAGAAGATCGACGACGCCTTGCCGGGCAGTGCCTTGCGTGCGAGGACGTCGGCCTGGCGGATCGTGCTGTCCGGCAGGCCGATCGGGATGTCGATGCCGACGACTCGGATGCCGGTCGACTCGCGCACCATGGCGACGAGCTCGGCGATCGTCGGGGCGACGAGGATGCGCGGACGTGGGGCGCCCGGCTCGAGCAGCGCGCCCACCCAGCCGGCGGTGCACCCGTCGACACCGAGCACGGGCGCGACGACCTCGACCGGAGCGGGGCGCCCGGAGGCCGCGGCGGCATCGGAGTGCCGTTCGACGACGTCGGCGAGCCGGCGCAGCGCGGCGACGCTCTCCGCGAGGGCGCCGGCGATCTCGTCACTGGCGCCGACCGGCCGGGCCAGCGCTGTCGTCAACCCCTCGGCGAGCTCGCGGATCCGCTGCGCGTCCGTTCCCATGGCACCACTCAACCCCATCGGAGGCTGTGCGGTCCGGCCCGGTGGGTGGACACCGCGGAATGGACCGGTCGCCGGGGAGGTTGCCGCCCACATGGACACACGCGCAACGATCGGCGTCACCGGCCTCGCGACCATGGGTCGCAACCTCGCTCGCAACATCGCCCGCCACGGCCACACGGTGGCGGTCCACAACCGCACGACCTCGCGGATGACGAGCCTCGTCGAGCAGTTCGGCGACGAGGGCGACTTCGTCCCCGCCGAGACGGTCGAGGACTTCGTGGCCGCGATCCAGAAGCCACGAGCCATCATCGTCATGGTCAAGGCGGGTGGCCCGACCGACGCCGTCATCGACGAGCTCGTGCCCCTGCTCGACGAGGGCGACATCGTCGTCGACGCCGGCAACGCGCACTTCGCCGACACGCTCCGACGGGAGAAGGCTCTCTCCGACCAGGGGATCCACTTCGTCGGCATGGGCGTCTCGGGCGGCGAGGAGGGCGCGCTCAACGGTCCCTCGATCATGGTCGGCGGGTCCGACCACGCCTACGAGCGCCTGGCTCCGGTCGTCGAGTCGATCGCCGCGCAGGTCGACGGGACGCCGTGCGCCGCGCACCTCGGCCCTGACGCCGCCGGCCACTTCGTCAAGATGGTCCACAACGGCATCGAGTACGCCGACATGCAGCTCATCGCCGAGTCCTTCGACCTGCTCCGCAGCGTCCTCGGTCTCGAGCCCGCCGAGATCGCCGACGTCTTCCGAGAGTGGAACGAGGGCGACCTCGAGTCCTTCCTCATCGAGATGACCGCCGACGTGCTCGCCCACACCGACGCCTCGACGGGCAAGCCGTTCGTCGACGTCGTCGGTGACGCGGCCGAGCAGAAGGGCACCGGCCGCTGGACCGTGCAGAGCGCCCTCGACCTCGGCGTCCCCGTCACGGGCATCGCTGAGGCGACCTTCGCGCGCAGCCTGTCGGGCCACACGAGCCAGCGCGCCGCGGTGCGCGAGACCTTCACGGACCTCGCCGACCTCGACCCCGCCACGCAGCGCGACGTCGAGCGCGACGCCTTCGTCGACGACGTCCGGGCCGCCCTCTACGCCTCGAAGATCGTCGCCTACGCCCAGGGCTTCGACCAGCTCGCCGCCGGCTCGCAGGAGCACGGCTGGGACCTCGACCTCGGTGAGGTCGCGACGATCTGGCGCGGTGGCTGCATCATCCGCGCCCGCTTCCTCGACCGCATCAAGGAGGCGTATGCCGCCGAGCCCGACCTCGAGACGCTGCTGACTGCGCCGTGGTTCGCCGACGCCATCGGCGACGGGGTGCAGGCCTGGCGCCGCGTCGTCGCCGTGTCGGCCGAGCGCGGCGTCCCGGCGCCGGCCTTCGCGTCTTCGCTCGCCTACTTCGACGGCCTGCGCCGCGACCGTCTGCCGGCCGCGCTCATCCAGGCGCTGCGCGACAACTTCGGCGCGCACACCTACACACGCGTCGATCGCGGGGGCACCTTCCACACCGACTGGGCCGGAGACCGCGCAGAGTCCTCCACCGACTGAACGGAGGACCGCCCGGGCGCGCACGACGACACCTCGCGCACGTCACGCGTCCCGGCGGATCCGGGCACACGGCATACGGAAGCAGGGCAGCGCCCGACACCACGCGTTCAACGAGGGCGCGAGCCGGCGTCACGGGCCCTGGTGGTGGCTCGTGCAGGGCGATGCCGGACCAGCCCTCGATGCACCCTTCGACAGGGTCGGGAGTCGGACGTAGCGTGAAGCAATGACCCACCCCGACACCGGTCGTGCCACCACCCTCGGCGAGCTGCGCGACATCGGCCACGTCCACCGCAGCGTCAAGAGCGAGATCCGCGAGAACCTCCTGGCCCGGTTGCGCGCGGGCGACGACGCCTTCCCCGGGATGGTGGGCTTCGAGGAGACCGTCCTGCCCGAGCTCGAGACGGCGCTGCTCGCGGGCCACGACCTCGTCCTGCTCGGCGAGCGCGGCCAGGGCAAGACCCGCCTCATGCGCACGCTCTCGGGCCTGCTCGACGAGTGGAGCCCCGTCGTCGAGGGCTGCGAGATCGGCGACGACCCGCACGCGCCGTCGTGCACCCGCTGCCGCCGGCTCGCTGCCGAGCTCGGCGACGACCTGCCCGTCGTGTGGCGCCACCGCAGCGAGCGCTACACCGAGAAGCTCGCGACGCCCGACACGAGCGTCGGTGACCTCGTCGGCGACGTCGACCCCGTCAAGGTCGCGCAGGGCCGCACGCTCGGCGACCCCGAGACGGTGCACTACGGCCTCGTGCCGCGCAGCAACCGTGGCATCTTCGGCCTCAACGAGCTGCCCGACCTCGCCGAGCGCATCCAGGTCGCCCTCTTCAACGTGCTCGAGGAGCGCGACATCCAGATCCGCGGCTACTCGCTGCGGCTGCCCCTCGACATCCTCCTCGTCGCGACGGCCAACCCCGAGGACTACACGAACCGCGGCCGCATCATCACGCCGCTCAAGGACCGCTTCGGCGCCGAGATCCGCACCCACTACCCGACCGAGGTCAGCGACGAGGTCGCCCTCATCGCGCAGGAGTCAGCGCTCGTCGCCGACGTGCCCGAGCACCTCCTCGAGGTCGTCGCCCGCTTCACCCGCGGGCTGCGCGAGTCGTCGGCCGTCGACCAGCGCTCCGGTGTCTCCGCGCGGTTCGCCATCGCGGGGGCCGAGGGCGTGGCCGGCTCCGCGCTGCGCCGCGCCGCCCGCTCCGGGGAGGCGTATGCCGTCGCGCGCGTCTGCGACGTCCCCACCGTCGTGCCGACCCTGCTCGGCAAGGTCGAGTTCGAGATGGGGGAGGAGGGCCGGGAGCGCGACGTGCTGACGCACCTGCTGCGCCTCGCCGTCGCAGAGACCTACCGCTCGCGCCTCGCGGGCCTCGACCTCACCGGCTTCACGAACCTCTTCGCCGAGGGCGCCGTCGTCGAGACCGGGGAGCTCGTGCCGGGCGCCGACCTGCTTGCGCAGGTGGGCCCGGTGCCGGGCCTGTCCAAGGTGCTCGACCGCCTCGGGCACGGCGACGACGCGACCCCCGGGCAGGTCGCTGCCGCAGTCGAGTTCGTGCTCGAGGGACTGCACCTGACGCGACGCATCGACAAGGACTCCGTCGCCGGCCGTACCGTCTACGGGGCGTAGGTCGTGCCGATGACGCCGCGCGACGGGGACGAGGTGCACGGGCGGTTCCGCTATGCGCCGTGGTCCGGTGGGCCCGACCCGCTCGCGCCGCCCTTCGACGTCCGCTCAGCCCTCGACGAGGTCGGGCACGACGTCCTCGCCGGTGGCTCCCTGCGGGAGGCGCTGCGCGAGCTCATGCGACGTGGCATGGACGGACGTCGCGGCCTCGACGACCTCGCTGACCGCGTACGCCGTCTGCGGGAGGCTGCGCGTCGGCGCGGCGACCTCGGCGGCACCCTCGACCAGGTGCGCGCCATGCTCGACCAGGCGCTCGCCGAGGAGCGCGACACCCTCGCCGGTGAGGACGGTGACGACGCCCGGCTGGCCGAGATGGACCTCGCGACGATCCCCGACGACGTGGCCGGCGCGGTCCGCGCGCTCGGGGACTACGCGTGGCACTCGCCCGAGGCGCAGCAGACGTACGAGCAGATCCAGCAGATGCTCCAGCGTGAGGTCGTCGGGGCGCAGTTCGAGGGGCTCAAGCAGGCGTTGTCGGGCAACGACCCCCAGGCGATGCAGGCGGTCAAGGACATGCTCGCCGACCTCAACCAGCTCCTCGCCGCCCACGCCCGTGACGAGGACACCGAGGACCAGTTCCGCGACTTCATGGACAAGCACGGCGACCTCTTCCCGGAGCACCCCGAGAACGTCGACGAGCTCATCGACGCCCTGGCCCGGCGACAGGCCGCAGCAGACCGGCTCATGGCCTCGTTGACCCCCGAGCAGCGCGAGCAGCTCGGCCAGCTCATGTCCGACGCCCTCGGCGACCCCGACCTCGCGTCGCAGATGGCGCAGCTCTCCGACAACCTGCGCGCCCTGCGGCCCGGTCTCGACCGGCGCAGCCCCGTGCAGCCGGGTCAGGGCGGCGAGCCGATGGGCTACGGGGAGGCTGTCGGGGCGGTTGCCGAGCTCGCCGATCTCGAGCAGCTCGGCGAGCAGCTCGGTCAGGGCTACTTCGGCGCGACCCTCGACGACGTCGACGTCGAGCGGCTCGAGCAGTACCTCGGCGCGGACGCCGCCCGTGACATGGAGGCCCTCCGCCAGCTCGAGCGCGAGCTCGAACGCCAGGGCTACGTCTCCCGCGGGGACGACGGCCTGCGACTCACGCCGCGTGCCGTGCGACGCCTCGGCGAGACCGCGCTCAAGCGGGTCTTCGACCGCGTCGAGGCGGCCGGCCGCGGCGACCACGACGACCGCGCGGCGGGTCAGGCCGACGAGCCGACCGGGCTCACCCGTCAGTGGGAGTTCGGCGACGAGCTGCCCATCGACACGGTGCGCACCGTCTCGAACGCCTTGCAGCGCAACGCGGCCCGACGGAGCACGGCCTCGGGCGGTGGGGTCGAGCTGCTCGTCGAGGACTTCGAGGTGGCAGAGACGGAGCGGCGCTCGGTGGCGGCGGTCGCGCTGTGCGTCGACATGTCGTTCTCGATGATGCAGGAGGGCCGGTGGGGGCCGATGAAGCAGACGGCGCTCGCGCTCTCGCACCTCGTGCAGACCCGCTTCCGGCACGACGCGCTGCAGATCATCGGCTTCAACCTCGCGGCCCGCACGCTCACGCCGACGGAGCTCACTGAGGCCGAGCCGGAGTGGGTGCAGGGCACCAACCTCCAGCACGCGCTCATGCTCGCCTCGCGGCACCTGCGGCGGCACCCGGACGCGGAGCCGGTCGTCCTCGTCGTCACCGACGGTGAGCCGACGGCGCACATCGAGGTGGACGGGCGCCCGACCTTCCACTGGCCGGCGACGCAGGAGACCGTGCGCGCGACGGTGGCGCAGGTCGACGAGCTGCGGCGCTCGGGGGCCCAGCTCAACATCTTCATGCTCGGCGACGACCCGGGGCTGGCGCGCTTCGTCGACGCCGTGGCCCGGCGGGCGGGTGGGCGCGTCTTCACGCCCGACATCTCGCGGCTCGGGGAGTACGTCGTCGCCGACTACCTTCGCACCCGCCGGGGCCGCCGCTGAGCGCTGGGGCCGCACTGGTGGACGAGCACCTCGCAGACAGGAGAGCACCATGGGCAAGGTCGTGTCATCGGCATCGATGTCGCTGGACGGGTTCGTCGCCGGTCCGGACGACGAGGTCGGTCCGCTCTTCGACTGGTACGAGGCCGGCGATGTGCCGTGGGAGTCGGCCGGCGGTGACATGACCTTCCACCTGACCCGGACCGACGCGGACTACTGGCGGTCGTGGGCCGGCAGCCTCGGCGCGCTCGTCGTCGGCCGGCACCTCTTCGACATCACCGACGGGTGGAAGGGCAGGCATCCGCTCGGGGTCCCGGTCGTCGTGCTCACCCACGAGCCGCCCGAAGGCTGGGGCTATCCCGGCGGGACCGTCGAGTTCGTGACGGGCGGCGTCCACGACGCGGTGGCCCGGGCGCGCGAGGTCGCGGGTGACTCCGCCGTGGGTGTCGCGGCCGGTGAGATCGCGAGCCAGTGCCTCGCCGAGGGGCTGCTCGACGAGGTGGCGATCGACCTCGTGCCGTGCTTCCTGGGCGTCGGGCGTCCGTACTTCACCGAGGCCGCCGGCCAGGTCGTGCTCGGCGACCCGACCACGGTCGTCGAGGGTGAGCGGGTCACGCACCTCGTCTACCCGGTCCAGCGCTGACGCCGTAATCCGGTCGCTCGCGCGTGCCGCGGACTGTCATGGTGGCGCCATGGGGCGAGCTCACGAGGCGCGGCTGGACCGCATCGAGGCGTACTACGACTGCGTCCCGCGCGCCGTCGCCCGCGCCAAGGAGGTCGGGCCCTTCACCCTCTTCGTCGCCGAGGAGGGCACGGGGTGGCAGTTCTACGCGCGCCCCCGGCTGGGTGGCCGGGGCGCCTTCAGCGCCGATGACGTATGCCGTGTGCTCGAGACCCAGCGCGAGCTCGAGGTGCCGCGGGCCGTCGAGTGGGTCGACGAGGTCACGCCGTCGTTGCTGCCTGCGGTGCGTGCGGCCGGCCACGAGCCGCACCGCTACCCGCTGCTCGTCATGCCGTCGGACGTTCCGGTGGCGGCGGACCCACGGGCCCGGGCGCTGAACCCGGCCGAGCCGCACCTGTCGCTGGCCATGGGCGCGGTGTCGGCGGGCTTCGCCGGGCGCGACGAGGTGGAGCCGAAGGACCCGGGCAAGCGACCCGAGCTCATGGAGCGCGGAGACCTCCTCGTCGTCGCCTCGTTCGAGGGCAACCGCCTCTGCGGCGCCGGGTCGGCCGCTCCGCGTGGTGACGTCGCCGAGCTCATGGGCATCGCCGTGCCCCCGGGTCACCGAGGCCGCGGTCACGGCACGGCGATCACGAGCACCCTCGTCGCCGCCTGCCGCGAGCAGGGCGTCGAGATCGTCTTCCTTTCGGCGGGATCGGATGCGGCTGCCGACATCTACCGCCGGGTCGGCTTCGTCGACGTCGGGACCGCCTGCATCCTCGAGCTCGACGACTGAGGCACCAGCGGCATCATCACGCGCGCCCTGCGTCACTGCTCCCGCTGGTGGAGTTCCGACGTGGGGCGCGGGACCGGGTGACCGCGGCGTCCTCCCGACAACGGTCGACGCACGGTCAGACCTTGGCGGGGCGGAAGCCGGCCGCCTCGGCGTCGGCCATCGTCGCGAAGCACTGCTCGGGCTTCGTCACGGTGTAGTACCGGTCGCCGGGCTCGTGGGCGATCATCGAGTTCTCGTTGCCCTTGACCGGACGCGACTGCGGGCAGGGGTACGTGTCGCCGGCCAGCGGCCAGGACCCGGTGAACCCGCTGCCGCCCGTGCTGCCGCTGGACGTGCCGGCACCGGGGTCGGCGCAGGCGGCCTTGGGGCTTGCTGCGTCGGCGCGGACGTAGGCCGCCTCCCGGGTGTGCGAGCCGTAGCCGTCGCGCGAGTCGTAGCGGGCGACGGCATACCCCTGCTTGACGAGGCGCAGGCCCGCGTCGACGCCGTTCACGTCGACGTAGCGCAGCAGTCGGCCGTAGCGGTCGACGTCGTCCCGGGCACCCGCGGTGAGGGTGACGCGCTGGCCCCCGATGATGCCGCGCAGCGCGTTGCGGGCCTCGGTGAAGCCGCACTGGCCGGTCTCGGGGGTGTCGATGCCGATGAAGCGGATCTTGCGGGATATCCCCGAGCGCGAGACCCAGATCGTGTCCCCGTCGACGACCTTCGTGACCGCCCACGTGGCGGCAGACGCCGTGGCCTTCGCCGCCGCAGCGGCCCGAGCCTGGTCGGCCGCGACCGTGGCCGCGGCGGCGCGAGTGGCGGCAGCCTTGGCATCCGCCGCCTTCTTCGCCGCAGCAGTCTGGTCCGCAGCAGCCTGGTCAGCAGCAGCCTGGTCAGCAGCAGCCTGGTCGGCGGTGGCCTCGGCGGCGCGTCGTGCTGCGTCTCCGTCGGTCGTCACGCTCGGCGCCGGCGTGCTCGTCACGGTCACGACGGGCGACGCACCCGCGCCCCTGGGCGCGATCTCGTCCGAGCCTCGTGCGGCGTTGCCGCCGATCGCCGCGAGCGCGACGAGAGCCGCGGCCGTGACGAGTCCCTTGGTGCTGCGACTGCGCATCGTGCTCCCTGATCCCCTGGTGATCGGCTCACCGTAGGTGATCGGCACCGCCCTGTCCGGCGAATGGACCATGGTCGCCGGGCCCCGAGTGGGTCACACTGGCGAGGGACGACGCAGCAGCCATGAAGGGCACGAGGGGGACCGATGAGCGAGCCGGAGACCACGCCCGACACCACGCCCGACACCGCGACAGACACCACGCCCGACGCGAAGGCCCCGGGCGCACCGACGACCGTCGACGCCTACGTCCACGGGTTTCCTGACGGGCCCCGGCAGGTGCTCGAGCAGGTGCATGCCGCGCTCCGGCGGGCGGTGCCCGGCGGCGAGGAGAAGATCCGCTACGGCATGCCGGCCATCATGTTCGCCGACCGCTACGGCATCCACTTCGCGGGGTGGAAGAAGCACGTCGGGCTCTACCCGGTGGGCGAGCTCGACCCCGATCTCGAGGCCGAGATCGCGCCGCACCGGGCGGCCAAGGACACGGTGCAGTTCTTCTACAAGGACCCGGTGCCCTACGACCTCATCGAGCGGGTCGCCCGGGCGCTCGCGGCGCGCCACCGGGCGTGAGTGTCGTGGCGGCGCTCAGTCGGTGAAGGTGACGCCGCGCCAGAAGGCGACGCGGTCCTTGATCTCGGCTGCGGCGCTCTTGGGCGTCGGGTAGTACCAGGCGGCGTCGCGGTTGGTGTCTCCGTCGACGGCGACCGAGAAGTACGACGCCTCCCCCTTCCACGGGCACGTCGTCTGTGTGCTGCTGTCGACGAGCACGCTGTCGTCGACGGACTCGCGGGGGAAGTAGTGGTTGCCCTCGACGACGACGGTGTCGTCGCTCTCGGCGATGACCTTGCCGTTCCAGATCGCACGCACGCTGAGCTCCTCATCGGTCGGGCCCCGGTTGGGCCGTCCTCAGCGACAACTCCCGGATCGGCGGATTACTTCCGAACGTTGGACAGCCTCTGCGGCGGCGAGGCTCAGCCGCGGCGGGCGAGGAGGAAGGCCTGGGGCGTCTTCTCGTAGTCCTGCGGGACCCGGTCGGTGCGAACGGTGACGCGGAAGCCGGCGTCGGCCAGCTGTGCGGCGACGCCGTCCGGGTCGTGGCGGTGGGCCTCGAAGGTGACCGCGTGGCCGTAGGCCTGCTCGTGCCGCACCGAGAAGCCGCCGGCCTGGAAGGCGAGCAGCAGCAGGCCGTTCGCCCGGATGACCCGGTGGAGCTCGACGAAGACCTCGGGGAGCAGCTCAGGCGGCGTGTGGATGATCGAGTACCACGCGACGACGCCCGTGACCGAGGCGTCGGGGAGGCCGAGCGCGGCGAGGCTCCCGGTGCGGAAGTCGAGGTCGGGGTGCCGCCGCTGCGCTTCGGCGACCATGCCCGGCGAGAGGTCGATGCCGCTGACGTCGAGCCCGAGGCTCGCTAGGTGGCCGGTGATACGACCCGGTCCGCAGCCGACGTCGACGACCGGGCCGCCGCCCTCGAGGCCGACGAGCTCCGCGAAGTGCCCGAGCAGCGCCCGGTCGAGCGGGCTGCGCGCGAGCTCGCCCTCGAGGAGGCTCGCGTAGTCGACGGCGACCGTGTCGTAGGCGGCTCGCGTCTCGGTGACGTGGCTCGGCTCGGTGGGGTGGCTCGGCTCTTCGTGGTGGCTCGGCTCGGTCACGTGGGCTTCGGTCACGCCTCGGCCTCGATGAGCCCGAGGGTGTGGGCGACGACGGCGTTGGCGTGGCCGTGCCCGAGGCCGTGCTCGGTCTTGAGCCAGGCGACGAGCTCGCCGTGCCTGACCGTGCCGGCGGCGTGCTGCTCGCGGACGAGGCCGATCCAGTGCTCGATCGGCTGGCCGTAGGTCTTCTCGATCGACGGGAAGTAGGACGCCGGGCCCTTGGGTGCGGGGCTGGCGGGGTTGCCAGTCATGGGCTGCGTGGTCATGGCTCCTCCTGAGGTGGTCGTCATGCCACCACGTCGAACGGCGCCCTCGCATCTCGACACTCCGGCGACATCCGCCCCGCGCGAATGGACGACCGGGTCGCGCTAGGCAGTGCGGGCGGCGGCGAGGTCGGCGACCGCGGGCTCGGCGACCGCTGGCTCGGCGACCGCGGGCCCGGCGGGTGCCGGAGCGTTGCGGCCGTGTGCGGCATGGCGGGCGAAGTCGGTCACGACCTGCGCCGCCTTGCGCCGCGACGGCATGAAGCGCAGGAAGAAGGTCAGCCGCAGCACCCACGCCACCCAGCCGGTGAAGGGGATGCCGTAGAGCTCGGAGATCGAGCGGCCGACCCCGAAGGAGGCCGCCTGGCCGAGACCGCGGTATGCGAACGGCCGGGTCGGGCGACCACGCAGCGTCCGCGCGAGGTTGCGGCCGACGTGCTCGCCGCCCTTGATCGCCCACAGCGCGTTGGCCGGGACGGGTTCGCCGGTCGTGGGGTGGACGACGCACGCCGCGTCGCCAGCAGCCCAGACCCCGTCGACGACGGCGAGGTCGGGGCGCGTCACGAGCCGGCCGCGCGGGTCGCGGTGGGCGTCGAGTCCCGGGACGTGTACGGGGCGCTGTCCGATGGTCGCGATGACGGTGGTCGCCGGGAGACTCGTCCCGTCGGAGAGGTATGCGTGGTCCTCCGTCACCGACGCGAGGCGCACTCCCAGCCGGACCCGGACACCGAGACGCCTCAGCTCCTGCTCGGCACGGCGGGCCAGACGGGGCTGCTCGTCACGCAGCTCGGGGAGGATCGCGTCGCCGGAGTGGACGAGCTCGACGCGAACGCGCGCCCCGCCGAGGTCGGCGACGGCCGCCGCCATCTCGACCCCGGCCATCCCGCCTCCGGCGACGACGACCGTGTGTCGGCGGAGGCCACGGTGCGCCGCCGCCTCTCGGACCCGCTCGGTGAGGACTGCGATGTCGCCGGGCGCTCGCAGGGTGAAGCCGTGCTCGGCCAGGCCGGGCACCGCGGTCGCGGGCTCGCGGCCCCCGGTGCCGACGACGAGGGCGTCGTAGTCGAGGACGCGCTCGTGGTGTGGGTCGGAGTTCGCGTCCGAGTGCGAGCCCGAGTCCGAGTCCGAGTCGTGCTGCGGGTCGACGTGCCGGCCCGCCTCGTCGTCGGCGAGCACGTAGCGCACGACCCGACGGTCGGCGTCGATCGCCGTCGCACGGCCGAGGACGACGTGCGCGTGCGGCATCGCGTCGACGAGCGGCGTGCGCGTCCGGTCGTAGGGCAGCAAGCCCGCGAGCACCTCCCCGGTGAAGCCGTGGAAGCTGTGTGCGTCGTCCGTGCTGATGACGACGACCTGGACGTCGCCGGCGCGGACGGCACGTCCGGCGTGACGCATGAGGCCGGCATACGCGTGGAGGGTGACGTAGCCGCCGCCGAGGAGGACGACGCGGTAGCGGGCGCGGTGGCCGCCGCGGACGAGCGTCGTCACGACGCCACCGCCATCGTGGAGACCGTGGTGGTGGCGGAGCGGCCGACGGTGACGGAGCGGCCGAAGCTCGTCGGCTCCGCGGCCCGGAAGCCGAGGTGGGCGAGGTCGGCCGCCATGCCACGGGTCCGGTCGACGAGCTCGAGCGTCGGCACCCCGATGGAGAAGTGGCCACGGTGGCCGGTCAGGGCGAGGAGGGCGGTCTCGGCGAAGCAGGCGTAGGAGCGGCCGTCGGGCAGGCCGATGTTGCCGCCGACGAGGCGCAGGCTGGGGATGTCGACGACTCCGCCGTCGACGACGAGCACGTCGGGCCGCTCGTCGACGAGGGTCGGCGAGGCGTTGCGCGGCTGGGTCGCGTCGAGCACGACCGCGCCGGGCGCGAGGTGCCGCGCCTCGAGGAGCGCGTCGGCGGAGGCGGTGAGCAGGATGACGAGGTCAGCCGTCGCGACGGCATCCATCGTCGTGGCGGTCGTCGTCGGGACCTGACGGCCGACGTCGGCGGCGAGCGCGTCGAGCCGTCCCGTCGACCGGGCGACGAGGGTGAGCCGGGCGGCGGCGCGGTCGCGGGCGAGCAGCCGGGTCACCGCCCCGCCGACGCTGCCGGTGGCCCCGACGATGGCGACGCGCGGATCGGAGGCGTGGTCGACGGCGTCGCGCAGCAGGCGTCGGGCCTGGTCGTCGACGATCGCTGCGGTGAAGGCGTTGCCGTTCGTCACGCCGATGTCGGAGCGGCCGCGGAGCGAGACCCCGCCCGCGGTCACCGTGGCGGTCAGGGCGCCGAGCCCCACGACGTCGCAGCCGAGGGCGCGGGCCTTGTCGACCGCACGGTGAACGCGGGCCCGGCCTTCGCTGGGGGAGGTGAGCAGGTGGCGCGCCCCGAAGGGCACGAGCACGACGTGGCCGACGTGCGCGCCGCCGATGTGGATGCCGGCCATGGAGATCGGGCGCAGCGGGAGCCGGCGCAGGGCGGTGTCGTAGACGGGGTCCGGCACACGGCCGAGCGGCGACCAGACGCGGGCGAGGTCCTCACCGAGGCGGGCCCGCGGGTGGACGGTGAAGGCGAACGTGCTGCTCACGAGGTGCTCCTGAGGGGTCTGCGTATGCCGTGTGGCGCGGGGCGCCGCCGTTGCAGGAGAGGAGGAGCGGGCGGAGGGGGTGATACCTCAAGAGCGGGCGGGACGGCATACGCCATCGGAATTGGGTACGCGTGCCTAGGCTGCGGTCATGGCGACATCGCGCACGGGGAAGTGGTCGATCGCGTCGCGGGACTCGTTCCTGTCGATCGGGTCGACGGGGTCGGTGCTCTCGATCGGGAGCGTGGGGTCGGTGCTCTCGATCGGCAGCGTCGGGTCGTTCGCGTCGTTCCTGTCGGTCGGGTCGTCGATGAGCATGGCGTCGCTGCTGTCGAACATGTCGCGCCTGTCGGTGCTCTCGCACCAGAGCGACGGGTCGATCCTCTCGGCGCGTTCGCAGCGGGCGATGCCCGGCTACCGCGTCAGCGGGACGCTGGGTCGGCGGCGCGCCTACGAGACCGGGGAGGCAGGGCGGTAGACGAGCCAGAGGGCTCCGCCGGGCGTGGGAGTCGCGCTGACGAGGGTCAGGCGCTGCAGCTCGGGCAGGCCGTCGAAGAGGCGGCGGCCCTCGGGGTCGAGGACCGGCGCGACGGCGAGATGCAGCTCGTCGACGAGACCCTCGGCCAGGAGTGACTGCGCGAGCTGAATGCTGCCGTGGACGCCGATGTCGTTGCCGGGCAGGGCTTTCAGGTCGCGGACGATGTCGGCGAGCGGTCCCTGGACGGCTTCGGCCTCGCCCCACTGTGTGGTGAGCGGGGTGGAGGTGACGACGTATTTCGTGACGCCGTTGATGAAGTCGGCGAACGGCTGCTCGTCGGAGGTCGGCCAGTAGCGCGCCCACTCGTCATACATGTGGCGGCCGAGGAGCACGGCGTCCTGCTGCCCGATGAGCGCGGTCTCACGCTCGATGAGGACGTCGTCGAAGGTCGGCGGCTGCGGCTTGTCGGGGTCGACGTCGGGTGGGAAGCAGCGGGTGGGGTCGTCGACGGAGCCGTCGAGGGAGGTGATGACGTAGGCGACGATCCTGCGCACGGTGCTCTCCTGGAGGTCAGTGTGGTGCGGGGTCTAGGGCGCGGCGGGGCCGCTGAGGGTGAGTCCGAGCCACGCCGCGAGGTCGGCGATCTCGCGGTCGACGGCGGACCGGACGGCCTTGGTGAAGCGGACGTCCTCGTGGACGGCGTTGACGACGAGGGTGCCGGCCTTGCGATCGGCCTGGGCGTCGAGCTTCCCGACGAGACGGTCGTGGTGGAGGATCGGCAGCGCGAAGTAGCCCCAGCGCCGTTGGTCCTTGGGCTTGTACATCTCGAGGATGTACTCGAACCCCCAGAGCTGCTCGGCGCGGACCCGGTCGTGGATGAGCCGGTCGAACGGGCTGAGCAGCGCGGTCCGGCCCGTGAAGGCGTCGGCGACGTCGAGGTATGCCGGGTCGACGCGCCACGTGCCCGGCACGCCGTCGACCTCGGCGGGCTCACCGGCGTCGCCGACGTAGTTGCCCTCGCCGGGCATGACGGTGCCGGTGGCGCGGGCGATCCCGAGGGAGGCGAGCCGGCGCTCGTTGCGGTGGTCGACGGCCTGCTCGAGCGTGAGCCTCGGCAGGTCGGGCGGGTAGACGCGCTCGGGGAGGTCGAAGTAGCGCTGACGGCCCTTGCGTCCGGAGATGGCGACCTCGCCGCGCAGCGCCAGGGCCTCGAGCATCTTCGTGATGTTGCGGTTGTTCGTCCAGCCGGTCGAGGGCCAGGGGACGACGCTCGTGTCGGGGATGTCGCGGGAGAGGAGCGGGCCGTCGGCCTCGAGCGTGGCGAGGATGTCGCGGCGGAAGGAGTCGTTGGCCTCGAGCCAGGTGGCCATGAAGGGGTAGGGCTCGGCCTCGCGCACCTCGGCAATGACGGCGGGGATGTCCGTCGGGCTGCGCACGTAGGCGACGGTCTCGACGAGGGTGCGGTCGTGCTCGACGGTCTTCGTCAGGTCGGCGGGGTCGTAGGTGCGGCCGAGCCGGCTCCACAGGACGAGGTCGGCGCTCGGCGCGATGGCCGCGGTGGGGTCGATCTGGAGGAAGGTCAGGCGCTCGACGGTCTGCACGAGATCGGTCGGGCGCGGCAGGTCGAGCAGCTGCGCGTGCACCGCGATGCGACGTGCCTGCTCGACCGTGAGCCGGTGGACCACCATGCCCGAGACGCTAGCCGAGCGCGGGGACAGGGCGACGGATCTGCGGCCGGGCATCCGCGGGACACGTGCGCGACTACTGTGGCGGCATGGCAGGTCAGGTGCAGGCGCCCTTCTGGGCCAAGGTGATCGCGACGTTCACCGGGTGCGCGTCGATCGGGGCGCTCGCCGGGCTCATGGGCGGCGCGCTGACCCAGGACGTCGGCCGCGGGCTCGTCGTCGGCATCGTCGCCGGTCTGCTCGTCGCGCTGGCCCTCGTGCTCCTCAAGCCGGACCGCATCCGCGGCGAGTGACTGCTGCCTCGACCGCGAGGTGGGTCAGGCCCGGTCGCGCCCTGACGGCGCCGCCACGTGCGCCGCACGCCCCAGCCGGAGGCCGGGCACGAGCGCGGGGACGCGGGCGGCATACGCGTCGTAGTCCGCCCCGAACGTGCGGCGGAGGTCGCGCTCCTCGAAGGTGATCCCGACGGCGATGTAGCCGGTCGCGGCGACGGCGAAGAGCAGGTGGGGCGCGCTCATCCGCGGAGTCGCCCAGAACGCGAGCACCATCCCGGTCATCAACGGATGCCGCACGATCGCGTGGAGGCCGCCGACCTGCAGCGCGGCGGGTCCGTCGTCGGACGGAGTCGTCCGGGCACCCCAGCCGGCCTGCCTGAGCCCGATCAGCTCGAGGTGGTCGACGGCGAAGGTCGCCGCGACCGCGAGGGCCCAGCCCGCCGCGCACAGCGACCAGAGGGCGTATGCCGCCACCCCCTCGACGTGCCAGACGACCTGGTCCCACGGTTGCCACAGCGCCAGCAGGAGGGCGAGGCACACGCCGGTCGCGAGCACGTAGGTGGTGCGCTCGAGCTCGGCCGGGACCCGGCGCCGGAGCCAGGCCTTCGCCGGGCGGCGCGCCATCACCGAGTGCTGGAGGGCGAAGAGGAGCAGGAGGGCGAGGTCGACGGCGACGGCCCAACCGGTGCTCGTGCGTGCCGGGCCGTCGACGGTGCGGGGGAGCAGCGCGCCGGCGAGGAAGGCCATCGTCCACGCGGTGATGGCGACGAAGCCGCACCAGGCGGCGGCGGAGACGGCGAGGGGCACGATGCGTCGGGTCATCTCCTCATGCTGTCCACGGACAGTCAGCAGCACAGCCGTGGAACTACCCCACTTCTCGGGGTCTCTTTCTATGGGGTCCGGGCGACGTACCAGGCGGCCACCTGCGCGCGGGAGCTGAACCCGAGGCGCACGCGGATCCGCTCGAGGTGCGACTCGGCAGACCGCTCGGTGATGCCGAGCCGGTCGGCGATCTGGCGGTTCGTCAGGCCCTCCGCGACCAGTGCTGCGACCTCCGTCTGGCGCGTCGTCAGCCCGGTCGGCACGGCCCGGCGCAACGTCGGCAGGCCGAGGAAGCGCCGCACCTCGTCGACGACCGACTGCGCGTCGCCCATGGCGGGGAGGTGTGAGCGGCCCTCGAGCTCGACGAGCTCGGCGCCCGGGATCGCCTGTGCGAGAGTGCGTCCCCCGGCGATCGGTGCCGCCCGATCGCCGCGCCGGTGCAGCACGAGGGTCGGCGCGGCCACCTGCCTGAGGTCCGGGCTGACGTCGAGCTCGTAGGCGAGACGCAGCAGCGCGACCGCCGTCTCGGCCGAGGAGGCAGCGCGTTGGTAGCGAGCGAGCGTGCGCCTCGTGCCCGCGTCCGCGTCGGGGGCGAAGACGTCGGTGAGCAGGTCCGACCCGAGTCCCCAGTGGGTGGCGAGCAGGCCGAGCACGTGCTGCCGGCTGTCGTCGTCACCGATGGAGCTGCCGGTGGGCCACCCGCCGTAGAGCACGAGCCGCGACACGGTCTCGGGCCGCTCGGCGGCCCACTGGACGGCCGCCGCCGCGCCGAGCGACCAGCCCAGCAGGTCGAACCGCTGGGCGCCGACCGCGTCGGCCACGGCACCGATCGTCGCGACCTCGAGGTCCATGGTGCGGGGACCGTCGTAGGCGTCGGAGAGGCCGCAGCCGGGGCGGTCGTAGCGCACGAGCGTGCGTCCGGACGACAGCGCCTCGTGGAACATCCGCTCGGCCGGGATCGCCCACCCCATCTCGAGGTGGCTCAGCCAACCCGGGGCGACGACGAGGAACGGACCGCCGCCGGTGACGGCATACGCGACCCGCGTCCCGTCCGGCAGGGGCGCGGTCCCCAGGCGTTGCGCAGCCACGATCCCAGTGAACCGCAGCCGGGCGCCGGCTGGATCCGGGTGGTCTCAGCCGGCGTCGGTCGGCAGCGTCAGGCCCTCGCGCTCGTCGTCCCACGCGGCTGCGCTGATCCGCCACCCGTCGGCGGTGCGGACGAGCTGGATCGTCTTCATCCCGCTCCCGGTGAACGGCTCGCCCTCCTGCGTGCCCGCCTTGGCGTAGCTGTCGAACCAGTGCGCGATGTCGCCGAAGACCTCGACGCGCCCCGTGGCGGGCCACTCGCGGAAGTCGGTGAGCGAGCCGCCGGTCAGCAGCGCTTCCCGCGGTGCGATGAACTCCTCGACACCCATGACCGCGGGCTCCATCCCGCACGTGCGCACGATGACGGCCCGCGGGAGCAGCAGCCCGCGCAGCAGGTCCATCCGCTCGGCGCAGCCGGGCCCCGAGACGAACGCCCCGAAGAACGCGTCCACCATCCCCTGGATCGCGGCGTGGTCGGTGGTCTCGTCTGCCGTCAGGTCTGTCGTCACGGCCCACACGCTAGCCGCGTCACCGCGACCGATGCCGTGTGCCGTGTGCCGTGTGGCGTGGGCCCGTGGCCGCCTGGCCGGTGCTGGGGGCCTGGCATCGTCAGTCCTCGAAGACGCCCCAGCAGATGGCGTTCCGGCGGACCTGGTCGTCGAGGACGAGTGCGCGGACCCGGGCGTCGAGCTGGTCTCGCTGCCAGTCACGCTCGAGCCGTCCGGCGTCGACCTCGTGGGGGTGTGCAGCGCGAGCGGCCTTGATCGCGTACGCGGAGGCGCCCAGGTCGTGCTCGGCCACGTGGCCCACGCAGGCTGCCTGGCCGGCAGCGTATGCCGCAAACCGGGCCGCTCCCTGCAGCGGCCGGGCGGCTCCCATCGCAAGCCCACCGCGGGCTCGCGCATCCATCATCCTCATCTCGCCGCGGGCCCACGCCCGAGCCGCATCGATGGCGTCCCGAGGGCGAGTGTCCGACGACGCCTCCGCCTCGAAGAGATGCAGCACGTGCTCAGCGCACGTGGCGGCCCACAGCGACAGCAGCCGGTGATCTGCGTCGGTGAGCAGTCCGCCACGGCGGATCGTCACGAGGCGCGGGTCGCGCACCTTCGGCAGGATCATGCAGCCAGCCTGCCAGTGCCCGTCTGGACGCGTCACCCCCACCGATGGCGTATGCCGCGTGCCCGGGCCCGCGTGGGACGTGACCTCACGACGCCTTGCGGGTGAAGGTGAAGTGCGTGACACCGGTCGGGGAGGCGACGGTCTCGATGTCGAAGGCGTCCTCGACGCCCTCGAGACCGTCCCAGAGGCGGACGCCGCGGCCGAGCACGATCGGGACCTGGACGAGGTGCAGGTGGTCGACGAGCCCGGCGGCGAGGAAGTCGCGGACGACGGTGGCGCCGCCACCGATCCGGATGTCCTGGCCGTCGGCGGCCGCGCGGGCCGTCTCGAGCGCCTCGCCCGGGGTGGCCTCGAGGAAGTGGAAGACGTTGCCGCCCTCCATCTCGAGGGAGGGGCGGGCGTGGTGGGTGAGGACGAAGACGGGTGTGTGGAACGGCGGGTTGGGGCCCCACCACCCCTTCCAGTCCGGGTCGTCGTGCCAGCCGGGCGGGCCGAACTTGTTGGCGCCCATGATCTCCGCGCCGATGCCGGGGCCGTGGCGCTCGGCGTAGGCGTGGTCGACCCCGTCGGTGCCGTCCGGGTCCCAGTACTGGGTGCGCATCATCCACGTGTGGAGCTTCTGGCCGGCGTGCCCGAAGGGGGTCTCGAGCGACTGCGGCTCGCCGGTGGCGAACCCGTCGAGGGAGATCGAGAAGTTGTGGATCCGGGTGCGTGACATCGGTGTCCTCCGTGATGGTCCAGGCGCTCGCCGGTGGTCGCCGCGAGGCAGGTGCTTGGCGACCGTGCCGACTCTAGTGCTGGGTGACGACACCGTCGGGGCACGGCGGAGCGGATCATTCTGGGCTTCCGAAGAATTCTCGAGACGTGTGTCGAGGACCTGCCCACCCGGTCGACGTACGAGTACGAAGGACACCACAGCAACCAGGAGGAGTGATCGACATGCCGCGTTTCATGGGGTTCGTGAGGATGGAAGAGGGGATCGGGACGCCGCCGCAGGCGCTCTTCGACGCGATGGACGTCCACGTCGGCGAGCGGGCCGCCGCGGGCGTGTTCCTCGACGGTGGTGGGCTCTACGGGACGGAGGACGCCGTGAACTTCGTCGTCAGCCAGGGTGAGATCACCCAGCACGACGGGCCGTACGCCGAGTCCAAGGAGGTCATCGGCGGATGGTCGATCCTGCAGTACGACACCGTCGAGGAGGCCGTGGCCGACCAGCGGAAGTTCGCCGAGCTGCACGCCGAGCACTGGCCCGAGGTCACGGTGATCTCGACGCTGCGCCAGATCTCCACCGGCCCGGACGCGCCCGGCGACTGACGCAGGACGCATCGGCGAGCGACGGTGGCCGACTTCGGCACTTGGCCACCGTCGTCCGCCGCTCTGCCCCAGACTGGCCACCATGGGTGATCCACGGATGGAGACGGGCGCGGAATCGGAAGGCGGGCCATCGACGGTGACGGTCACTCCCGTCCTCGTCGCCGAGCTGCTGGCCGACGGCGAGCGGATGCCGGTCTACGTGCACGTCATCGACCATCCCGACGCGCGCGTGCTGGTCGACACCGGCATGACGCAGCTGCACCCTGCGGTCGACGACATGGATCCTCGGCTGACTCCACTGAGCGAGCAGTCCGGCTTCGACGTGGCCGGCATCGACGTCGTGGTCAACACCCATCTGCACTTCGACCACTGCGGTGGCAACCACCTCTTTGCCGGCAAGCCGGTGTACGTCCAGAGGGCGGAGCTGGATGACGCGCGGACCCAGGACGACTACACGATCCGCGAGTGGGTCGAGGCGCCGGGAGTGGACTACGAGACCGTCGACGGCACGCTCGAGCTGCTGCCCGGCATCCAGCTCGTGTCGACCCCCGGCCACACGCGAGGCTCGCAGGTCGTGGTCGTCCGCACGGGCGGTCGCTCCGTCGTCATCGCCGGTGACACGGCGGTCTTCTTCGACGAGCTCGACCATCCGCGCACCGAGGGCCAGCGGCTGATCCGGGCACTCGCCCCCGACGAGGTCTGGCTCTCGCACCAGCACGAGCCCTGGCGCCCAGCGGCAGCCGGCCACCCCGTCGGCGGCCGATGACAGGATGGCCGTATGTCCGACGAGCAGGCGCCGGAGGAGCTGGCCGGTGAGCCGGTGATCTCGTTCGCCACGCTCTCCGACTGCGAGGCCTGGTTTGACGAGCACCACCTCGACCGCCGCGGCTTCTGGCTCAAGATCGGCAAGGCGGGGGCGGCCGAGACGGTCACCTACGTCGAGGCGCTCGACGTCGCCCTCTGTCACGGCTGGATCGACGGGCAGAAGCGGGGCTACGACGAGACCTACTGGTTGCAGAGGTTCACCCCGCGAGGACCGCGGAGCAAGTGGTCGCAGATCAACCGGGACAAGGCTGAGGCGCTGATCACGGCCGGCCGCATGCGCCCGGCAGGGCAGGCGAAGGTCGACGCGGCGAAGGCGGACGGCCGGTGGGCGGCAGCGTATGCCGGTCAGAAGAGCGCGACCGTGCCCGACGACCTGGCCGCCGCGCTCGCTGCCGACCCGGAGGCCAAGGCGTTCTTCGAGACACTCACGGGCGCCAACCGCTACGCGATCCTCTACCGCATCGGCGACGCCAAGAAGCCGGAGACCCGGGCCGCGCGCATCGCGACGTTCGTCGAGATGTGCCGTCACCACGAGACCCTCCACTGACTGGCTGACCGACGTCGCCGCTGGGACGCCGGCTCCCTTGTCTCCCCTCCCGGAGTGTGGTTGCGTGGCGAGACCGTCCCCGCCGCTCGGCGAGGCACCACGACGAGGTGGTAACGATGGGCTCGACGTACGACTACGTGATCGTGGGGGCGGGATCGGCGGGCGCCGTGGTCGCTGCCCGGCTGAGCGAGGACCCGGCTGTCACGGTGTGCCTGCTCGAGGCCGGCGGCCCGCCCCCGCCCGCTGAGCTCGTGCCGGCGGCGGTCGCGAGCCTGCAGAACGACCCCGCGACCGACTGGATGTACAACGGCGACCCCGGTGGTGTCGGAAAGGGCCTCGTCGGCGGCCAGATGATGGTGCCGCGGGGAAAGATGCTCGGCGGCTCCTCCGGCCTCAACTACATGGCATACGTGCGAGGGCACCCCGGCGACTTCGACTCGTGGGCCGCGGGCGGCGCGGAGGGCTGGTCCTACGACGAGGTCCTGCCCTACTTCCGCAAGGCCGAGGGCTTCGTGCACAGTCCCGAGCTGCACTCCGACCTCGACGTGCACGGCCACCACGGACCGCTGGGTGTGTCGGTACGCCAGCCGATCCTCCGCGCCTCGAACCAGTTCGTCGAGGCCGCGGGCGCCACGGGCCTGAAGCAGGGTGACTACAACGGTCGCGACCGCCTCGAACCCCAGGGGGTGGCCTCGCTCTTCCAGACGACGACGAAGGACGGCCGGCGCAGCTCGACCTTCCACGCCTACCTCGAACCCGCGATGGACCGCGAGAACCTCACCGTGGTCACCGGCGCGCTCGTCGAGCGGATCCTCATCGAGGCGGACGGGGAGGGAGCCCGCGCCACCGGGGTCGCCTACCGCACCGGGGACGGCACCCTCGAGGAGGTGGCCGCGGGCACCGAGGTGGTGCTGTGCGCGGGCGCCATCGGGTCGCCGCACCTCCTGCTCCTCTCGGGGGTCGGGGCCCGCGACGAGCTCGCCACCGTCGGGGTGGACTGCCTCGTCGACCTCCCGGACGTGGGGCGTCACCTCAAGGACCACCTCCACACGCCCTTGATGTTCGCCGCCGACGGCATCGGCGAGACGATGACCGAGGTCGCCATGTCCCTCGGCCCGGACGCGCTCCGGGCGCCGGCTGGTCCGCTCCCGGCCGACCCGGCCGACGATGTCGACCTCCCCGAGCCCCTGGCCGCTGCCAAGGCCGAAGCCGAGCGCCGCATCGGCGAGTGGTTCACGACCGGCCGCGGCATCGCGTCATCCTCGCTCTACGACGCCGTCGCGTTCTTCTCGACCGGGCTGGGCGACGAGCACACCCATGACGCGCAGATCGGCTTCCTCGCGACCGGGTACACACCGGCGATCTGGGAGGGCGTCTTCCGACTCCCGCCGTCCGCGTTCTTCGAGGACCCGGAGTCCTTCCTCGACCCGACGCACGGCCAGGTGGTCGTGCTGCCGAATCCGGTGCAACCCCACTCCGAGGGTTCGGTGACGCTGGCCAGCGCCGACCCAGCGGTCCCACCGCGCATCGCGTTCAACTACTTCGGCGACCCGCACGACGTGTTGGTCATGGTCGCCGTGATGCGCCGGGCCCTCGAGATCGCGAAGGCGTGGCCCGGCGGTGGCCTCGGTGAGCCGGTCATCCCGCCGCACCTGGCGCGGGCCCACGGCCACGAGGTCGGATCCGAACCGAGCGACGCGTTGCTGGAGGACCTGGCCCGCCACTACGCGCTGACCGTCTACCACGCGACGTCGACCTGCCGGATCGGTGAGGTCGTCGACCCGCGGCTGCGGGTGCACGGCATCGGGGCCCTGCGTGTCGCCGATGCGAGCGTGATGCCGAACGTCGTCAGCGGCAACACCAACGCCGCGGCCATCATGATCGGCGAGAAGGCCGCCGAGCTGATCGCCACGGACCACGGCGTCCACCTCCACGAGCTGGTCGGCTGACGGCCCGGTCGGCTCGACGGAGCCACGGACGATCCCATCCATCGCAGCCCAACTCCTACGGGGTGATCGCTGGTCGATCGACCCGGCAGGGGGACTGGGTCGTGGTCTCCGCCGTGATCGGGCGGTCAGCTCTCGTGGTCCTCGCGCCGCCGCTTCATCCCGAGTCGCGTTGCTCCGGTGATGACCCGCGCCACGAGGCCCAGGAAGACGAGACCGAGCAGCATCTGCAGCGTTGCCACGAGTCGCGCGGTCTGCGACACGGGTGAGATGTCCCCGTAACCGACGGTCGCGAACGTCGTCACCGTGTAGTAGAGAGCATCGAGCCGTGTCATCGGCTGCGTGTAGCTGCCGGGATCGACGTTGTCGATGACGTAGTGCGAGCTGGCGAAAACGATGAGGAACAGCGGACCCGTCGTCGCGAGGGCTTCCACCGTCCGGAGCAGGGGAAACGGCGAACGAACGATTCCGCGGGTCTGGAAGGCGAGCGTCACGACGACGACGACCAACCCGGAGACGAAGATCGTGATCGACCGCGCGTCCGACGACCCTGTGAGCGGGATGCGGAAGTAGACGACGACGGCCACGACCAGCGACAGGGTGACCCGGAGCAACGCCACGACGACCACTCGACGCGGGGGCGCGATCAGGATGGCCGTCACCGGTGGCGCGGGGTCTTCAGCGTGCTGCGGCGAGGATCCGACCATCACCTCAGACCCCTTCACGCGCTTCGATCCGGCCTGAGCTGATGGCGTCCAGAAAGGCCTCGTAGTCGTGGTCGTTCTGGACGGCGTAGTGTTCCGCGAACTCGGCGACTGCCTTCTCGAACCGCCGCTTGCGGCCGAGGTAGGCCGCTATGGCGACGGGGTCGCCCGTCCTCGCGTGTGCGCGGGCCAGCGTCCAGCCGCAGATCTGCGCGTAGAAGGTCATGCCGGCCGGGATCATCGCCTCGACGACCGCCGCCCCCTTCATGTCTCTGAGCTGGCGCCAGTAGTAGAAGCGGTCCGTCTCGATGCCCGCGGACCAGCCGAGGAAGATGTCTGACGCCGACTGGAGCAGGCGTTGGCCCTCGACGACGCGCTGGCCCGAGTCGGCGTACGCGCTTCTGGGCAGGTGCGCCTCGAGGACGGACCGGGTCGCCTCCTTCACCTGGAGGAACAGGGGGTCCCTCTCGTCGCGACCCTCCAGCAGCGCCACGAAGGCCCGGGTCCCCACGGAGCCGACGCCGACGACCTTGCGGGCGACGTCGACGATCGTGTACCGGTCGAGCAGGCGCCGCTGGCTGTCGCTCAGCGTCACGCTGTAGCGCGCGAAGAACTGCCTGATGATGTCCTCGACGTCGGCGGCGTCCAGCTCGTAGTACTTCTCGAGCTCGCGGCGCGGGATGAGCACGGGTGGTTGGCTGACGATGCGCTGCTTTCCGTCGACGACCTCGGTGAGCTTGGCCAGCGCCTGCAGGTTGGTCCGGCGGTGTGCCTTCCGCAGCAGGGCCTCCCCTGACTTGATCGACGCGCCTGCGTGCTTGGCCGCGGCGTGCTGGTGGCCCTTGCTGTCCTTGTCCGGGGCCACCAGGCTCCGGCGGGCCTGCTTCATCCCTGCCCGCAACTCGGCTTCGGACAGGCGGGCATACCAGACGTCCAGCGTGTCCTGCTGTGCGAACTCCGCCATCGCCTCCCGGTAGGACCTGCCCACGGTCAGGCAGATCTCGCGGACGTCCGAGGGCTCGAACTGGTTGTGGCGCGCCGCGATGACGAAGCTGGCGGCCAACCGCCAGACGTCGAACTCGAACGGGCCGGGCAGCGTCTCGTCGAAGTCGTTGAGGTCGAAGAGCAGCTGCCGTTCCGGCGATGCGTAGACCCCGAAGTTCGACAGGTGGGCGTCGCCACACAGCTGCACATCGAGCCTCGCGGTCCGCCTGGTCGCCAGGTCGGCGGCCATGATCGCGGCCGAGCCGCGGTAGAAGGTGAACGCGGACACCATCATCCGGCCGTGCCGGACCGGAACGAGGTCTGGCTCTCGGGTCGCGTTCTGGGCCTCGAGCAGGCCCACCGGGTCGGGTCGTCCCGGCGGTGGTTGCCAGCCGGCCTGCGCCTCGAGCGGCACGCGGTGCCGCGCCTGCCTGCCGAGGGCCCGTCGCTCGGCGGCGCTCAGGTGCGATGGGGTCCCTGTAACGGTCATGACAACTCCTACGTCTCGGCTGGTCGAGCGCCGGGGCCGGGCTTCGGCGACGACGAGCGGAACGCAACGACGGCATCCGCGACGGTCGGGTAGATCTGGTCGACGGAGAGCATCTGCAGGACGCCGAGCTTCTCGAGGGTCGTGCGGAGGTCCGGGTCGACGGCGGCCAGCGCCACCGTCGCTCCTCGGTTGTGGACGAACGTCACGAGCTGGTGCAGCGCCGCCCCTGCCGAGTAGTCGATGTCAGGGATCGACGAGCAGTCGAGCACGAGCCACCGCACCGGGTCCGGCGTCGCCGTGATGAGCTGCTGGACCCCGTCGGAGAACTGGTTGGCGTTGGCGTAGAAGAGGTCGGCGTCGTAGCGGAAGACGAGCAGCCCCGGCGCACTCTGCATGCCCTGCTGCGCTCGGGCGTAGGTCGGCTCGCCCTCGGCGTCGATGCCCATGACGAACCGGTGCGGTCGGTACTGGCGCCGCACCATCTCCACGATGGAGAGCACCACCGCCAGGACGATGCCCTGCTCCACGCCGACGGCGAACACGACGACCGCCGTGAGGACCGCGATGTAGAACTCGCTGGGGCGGGCCTGCCAGACCCGACGCAGCCCGGCGATGTCGATGAGGTCGACGCCGATGAGGAACACGATCGCCCCGAGCACCGGCTTGGGCAGGTTCGTCAGGGCGCTGGTGAAGAACAGCACGATGACGAGCACCACCAGCGCCATGGTGGCGTTGGCCACCTGGGTCTTGCCCTTCTGCTCGTCGAGGATCTGTGTCTTGGTGGGGCTGCCGTTGACCACGAAGGTGCCGCTCAGGCCTGCGGCGAGGTTGGCCCCGCTCAGGCCGACGATGTCCCGGTTGATGTCGACCCGCTGGCCGTGGCGGGTGGCGAAGCTGCGCGAGGTCGCGGCGCTCTGGGCGATGATGAGGACGAAGCAGGAGAAGGCCACGCCCAGCAGCTGCGGCACATCGGACCAGCCGACTCCCCCGGGGAGTCCGATCGGCGGGAACCCGCCCTGCATCGGCCCGACGATCGCCACCCCGTGTGACGAGACCTGCAGGGTGGAGGCCAGGATGATCGACAGGATGACCGCGACGATCGCGCCCGGGACCTTCGGCACGAAGCGCTTGAAGCCGAGGATGACGGCGAGCGTCCCCAGGGCGAAGGCCAGGGTGGGCAGGCTGGTGTCGCCCAGACGGGTCAGCATCGACCACTGCTGCTCGAACCAGTTGCCCTTTCCCTTGGGGATCCCGAGCATGTCGGGCAGCTGGCCGGTGAAGACCTGGATGCCCACGCCGGTGAGGAAGCCGATCAGCACCGAGGCGGACAGGAAGTCACCGAGGAACCCCAGCCGCAGCAGTCGGGCGAGCAGGAGCAGGACGCCGCACATGAGCGCGGTCAACGAGGCCATGGCGAGCCACTGCGGCGAGTTCGGCGTGAGCCCGGCGATCCCGAGGGCGGCGAGGCCGCCGGCCAGGATTGCTGCGGTGGCGGAGTCGGCCCCGACGACGAGGAGCCGGGACGAGCCGAGCAGCGCGAAGACGAGCGCCGGGAAGAGAACCGTGTAGAGCCCGGTGATCACCGGCACCTGGGCGATCGAGGTGTAGCCCATGGTCTCGGGGATGGCCACCGCCGCGAGGGTGAGCCCCGCGATGATGTCCGCCCTCAGCCACGATCGTTGGTAGCCACGCAGCGACTCCGGAGCCAGCCGGGACGCGCTGGTGGGCCGATCCGTACTCATGTGCGGCTTCCCTCCTTGGTCGGCCGGGCGTCCTCTGCGCGATACCGCGCCAGCAGCTCCAGCTCTCCCTCGTGCTTCGGGAACAGGGTGAACACGATGACGGCACCCCCGAGGATCGCGATGATGCCCGCCGTATAGGCCCAGTCGGCGCCCGACAGGAACGACTCCCGGGCCCCGGCGATGATCTGCGCCGAGTACTGCGGATACTGCCCGGCCACGGCGTCGGCGCCGGCAAACGACTTCGTGAGCTCGTTCTGCACACTGCTGGTGATCTCGTCGCCGTTCGGGGCGGCGGCGATGCTGGCACTGACGGCGGCGGCATACCCCGCGGTGAGCAGTGCCCCGAAGACGGACTGCATGATCGCACCGCCGAGGTCACGTTGCAGGTCGGCGGTGCCCGAAGCCATTCCGGCCCGCTGCACCGGGACGGAGCCGGTGAGCGAGTGCGACGCCGGCGTGCCGGCGAACCCGACGCCGATCCCGATGAAGGCGTAGGCGAGGGCGATCTGCCAGTAGGAGCTTCGTTCGGACCAGAAGCCGAGCATCCAGGCGAACGCGAGGAACAGGAACACGTAGCCGGCGAGCAGCGTGAACCGGGATCCGCGTGACTCGATCAGCTTCGCGGAGCGTGGCGCGACGAGGACCATGAAGACCACGGCCGGCAGGAAGGCCGCACCGGCCTCGAAGGTGGAGTAGCCGAGGACGTTCTGGAGGTACTGCTGGCTGACGAAGGCGGATGCCATCAGCGAGCCGAAGACGATGATCCCCCCGCATGCCGCCACCCAGAAGACACGGCGCCCAGCGATGTGGAGGTCATAGAGCGGCACGGAGGCCCGCCGCTGTCGCACGACGAACGCGACCAGCGCGGCGGCCGCGACGACCGCGAGGCCGAGTGCCAGCGTGCCCTTGCCGGGGACGGGAGCGAAGTTGATCGCGAGGATCAGCGCGCCGACGAGGACGACGGACAGCACGCCGCCGAGGTTGTCCACCGGATCGGTGGTCTCGTTCACGTGAGCCGGCACGAGCATCACGGCCATGACGAGCGCGATCGCGGCCAACGGAAGCGTGACGAGGAAGACCGACCCCCACCAGAAGCGCTCGAGCAGGAAGCCGGCGACCAGCGGTCCCAGAGCCGCGATGCCGCCACCGATCGCAGACCACAAGGCGATCGATCGGGTCCGGGCGGGGCCGGCCCACAGCGCGGCGATCAGCGCGAGGGTCGTCGGGTAGGCCATCCCTGCGGACACGCCGCCGAGCACCCGCCCCAGGAACAGCAGGACGTCGGAGGGGGCGTAGGCCGCCAGAAGGCAGGCCGGCACGGAGAGCGCCATGCCGAGGATGAGCAGCAGCTTGCGGCCGTAGCGGTCGCCGATTGCTCCGAGGTAGAGCACCGACCCGGCGAGCCCGAGGGAGTACCCGACGGCGATGAGGTCGAGCGTCGTCTGGGAGGAGCTGAAGGCGCGGCCGATCGACGGCAGCGCGACGTTGGCGACCGACAGGTTGAGATTCGCGACCGCTGCGACCGTGATCAGGGCGAGCAGGACGAGCGCCGCGCGCTTGGGCTGGGTCGATGCCTCCGCGCCGGTCGCGCCGGTCGCGCCGGTCGTCGGTGGCCCGTCAGCCATGACGTTCGCCCCTCCTGACAGGCGACATCTCGGGCATCTGCTCTGGTGCAGTTGTCATCGTCAACCCCTCCCGCTCGAGAGCACTGGTCACCATGGTCGGCCTGGTCGGGGCGGGCGCGCATCACCCCGATGGGGTGGGTCTGCAGCTCGCCTCGCGGCCTGAGCAGCTCAGCTGGTTGAGCGGCGGATCGAGATGCCCAGACCCGCGAGGAGGAGCGCTGCCGCGAACAGACCGGCTGCCGCGCTGAGGTCGATGTCCTGCTCGCTGACCGTGACGTGCTTGGGGAGGTCGGCCAGGACCTTGGTCAGGCCGTCGGCGTCGGTCGCGGCGAAGTACTCGCCACCCGTCGTCTGGGCGACTCCCTTCAGGGCACCTTCGTCGACCACGAGGAAGTTGCGACCACCCAACGCCCCGCCGCCCGGACCGCCGAAGTCGCGCGCCCGAGGCTGGAAGCCGCCGTACTGGTCGCGCGTGCACGCCATCTGCGTCGGGTTCGTCGTGCCGAAGCCGATCGGATAGACCCGCACTCCCCGCGCCGCGGCCTGCTCCGCGGCCTGCGCCGGCGTCACGCCGCGCGTGTTCGCTCCGTCCGTCAGCAGCACGATGATCTCCGGCGCCACGTCCACGGGCACTCCACCGCCGGTCCCACCTGCGCCACCCGTAGGCGTGGGCGCAGGAGTCGGGTCAGCCAGGCCCGGCCCGTCCGTCGACGGCTCGTCCACTGCATCCGTCGGCGCCACGTTCGGGTCCAGCTCGGCGATCGCGTCGATCGACCGCAGGATCGCCGCACCGATCGTCGTCCCGCGCCCCGTCGTCACCGCGTCGATCGCCGACAGCAGCTCGCCCCGGTCCGCGGTCGGCGCCACCGCCAGCTGCGCGAACCCCGAGAAGACGACGAGCCCGACCTTCGTCTCGTCGTCCTGCCCCTCGACGAACGACCGCACCGCCGCCTGCGCCGCGCTCAGCCGGTTCGGGGACACGTCCGTCGCGCACATCGACCCCGACACATCCAGGGCCAGGATGATCGTCGCGCTCGACGTCGGCACCTCGGCCCGCACCGTCGGCCGCGCGCTCGCCAGCCCCAGCAGCCCGAGAGCCCCGAGCACCAGGGCGATGGGCACGTGTCGCTTCCACGACGCCGACCCGGCCCCCGCAGCCCGCAGCAGCGCGACGTTGGAGTAGCGCACCGCCTGCCTCCGCCGACGCCGCAGCTGCCACACGTAGACCCCGAGCAGCACCGGCACGAAGGCCAGCGTCACGAGCAGCAGCGGCACTCCGAACGACACGTCAGATCACCCGCCCCCGCCGCAGCACCGACACCGTCGCCCCGCCGAGCAGCAGCAGCGCAGCGAACGCCGCCACCCACGACGTGACCTCGTGCGGCACCGTCCGCGTCGTCCACTGCAGCTCGATCGCGTCATACACGGAAGCCAACGACGCAGCATCCGACGCCCGGCGGTACGTCCCGCCGGTCATCTCCGCGACCGCCTGCAGCGACGACTCGTCGAGCGCCGTCGCGATGCTGAAGCCGTCGACCTTGATCGTCGTCCCCGCCGGCGTCCCCAGTCCGATCGGCTCGATCCGCACCCCCGCCGCCGACGCGAGCTCGGCCGCGCCGGAAGGTCCGTCGTCCGTGGTGTCCTCGCCGTCGGTGAGCAGCACGATGGCCGTCCCACCGTGGTAGCCGATCGGCGTCTCCTCGTCCGTGCCCTTCTCCGCATCGCCGGGCGCCTTGACCGGCTTGCCGACGATCGCGCTCAGCCCGCCGAGGATCCCGTCGCTCAGCGACGTGTCGCCGGCCGGCTTGAGCCGCGCCACCGCCGCCAGCACGGCCGCCCGGTCCAGCGTCGGTCGCTGCGTCACGAGCCCCGTCCCGCCGAACGCCACCACGGCGATCCGCACGGACGCCGGCTGCTTCTCCACGAACGCCCGCGCCGCCGCCTTCGCCGCCTCGAGCCGCGACGGCTTCACGTCGGTCGCCGCCATGCTGTTCGACACGTCGAACGCGAGCACGACCGTGCCCTCGCGGTGCGGCTCCGCGACCGACGCCACCGGCCGGGTCAGAGACAGCACCATGACGGCCAGGGCCGCGATGAGCAGCGCCGGACCCAGGTGCCGCCACCGGGACCGGCCCGGAGCCGGCATGACGAGCCCGTCCGCTGCCAGCGCCGCCCGCCGTGTCTCCTGCGCGCGCAGCACCCGCCGGTAGCCGGCGACGAGCACCGGCACGACGAGCAGCCCCGCCAGCGCCCACGGCCACGTCAGCGACAGCTCGCTCATCGCCGCCACCTCATCGCCGTCGCCTCCGCCGCAGCTCGGAGATCCGCAGCAGCGACCGCACGAGGTCGTCGTCGGTCCGCACCGGGTAGAGGTCGACGCCGGCCGTGCGCGCCCGCGCCTCGAGGTCGGCCTGCCGCGACTCCGCAGCCGCCGCGAGCCGGGCCCGGAACGCGACGTCGCTCGTGTCGACGAAGATCTGCTCGCCCGTCTCCGCGTCCTCGACGTAGACCCCGCCCGCGTCGGGCAGCTCGCTCTCGCGCGGGTCGACGACCTGGATCGCGACCACCTCGTGCCGTCGCGCCAGCCGCGACAGCGGCGCCTCCCACCCGTCCGCCGAGATGAAGTCCGACACGACGAGCACGAGCGACCGCCGTCGCGCGATGCCGTATGCCGCCGCGAGCAGCACCCCGAGGTCCGTGACCGTCCCCGACGGGGCTGGGAATCCAGCCTGCTCCGAGCGACCCAGCACCCGGCGTACGCCACGACGGAGGCTCGACGCTCCGCCCTCCCGGTTCATGGCCTCTCGACTGTCCAGGAGGGGGATGCGGGCCTCGCGGCGGTCGAGCAGCGTCTTCGCGATCCGCAGCACCTGGTTGCGGCCCGACGCCGGCGGGATGACGAGGTCGACCCCGGTGTCCATGACGATGGCGCCGACCCGGCTCCCGCCGCGGGTCAGCACGTGGGCGAGGGTCGTCGCCACCTCGGCGAGCACGAGGTCCTTCTGCCGGTCGACCGGCCCGAAGCCCATCGACGCCGAGTGGTCGAGCAGCAGCCACGCCGTCAGCTCGCGGTCCTCGACGAACTCGCGCACGTAGGGCTCGTCGAGCCGCGCTGTGACGTTCCACTCGATGTGCCGCAGGTCGTCGCCCGGCACGTACTCCCGCAGGTCGGTGAAGTCGAGACCGGCACCGCGGAAGAGCGTCCGGTAGTCGCCCTGGAGTCGCCCGTCGAGCCGCCGCACCACCCTCCACTCGAGGCGCCGCAGCAGGCTCTCGGCGCTCAGCGTGGTGGTCGCGCCCATGTCGCGTCCCCACCGGAGCCGCCGGCCCCACCATCAGGCCCAGCCCCGAAAGCGCCTGCCACAGACGCCGACCCGGCCACCCGCTCGCGCAACGGAGCCGTCGGCACCGGGACGGCCGCGAGAAGCGGCGTCAGCAGGTCGTCGGGCGAGAGGTCCTCGGCCAGCGCCTCGTAGGACAGCACGATCCGGTGCCGCAGCACGTCCCGCGCGAGGTCGCGCACGTCGTCGGGCAGCGCGTAGTCCCGTCCCCGGAGGAAGGCCAGCGCCCGCGCCGCCAGCACGAGGTTGATCGACGCGCGCGGGCTCGCGCCGTACGTCAGCAAGCGGGCCAGGTCGTCCCGGCCCACGCTCGCCGGCTCACGAGTCGCGGTGGCCAGCCGGACGGCGTACTCGATGACCGCGGGGTCGACGTAGACCGCGTCCGCCTCGCGCTGGAAGCCGCGCAGCATCTCCGGGTCGAGCACCGTGACGGTCGCGACCGCCGCCGAGATCTGCCGCTCGACGACGACGAACTCCTCGGCGGCAGAGGGATATCCGATGAGCACCTTGAGCATGAAGCGGTCGACCTGAGCCTCAGGCAGCGCATACGTCCCCTCGGACTCGATGGGGTTCTGCGTCGCCATCACGAGGAACGGGTCCGGCGCCGGGAAGGTCTCGCGCCCGATCGTCACCTGCCGCTCCTGCATGACCTCGAGCAGCGCGCTCTGCACCTTCGCCGGCGCGCGGTTGATCTCGTCGGCGAGCACGAGGTTGGCGAAGACGGGCCCGAGCGAGACCTGGAACTCGCCGTCCTTCTGGTTGTAGATCCGCGTCCCGACGAGGTCGGCCGGCACGAGGTCGGGAGTGAACTGGATGCGCTGGAACTCCCCGCCGATGGCCTGCGCGAGCGTCTTGATCGCCATCGTCTTGGCCAGCCCCGGCACGCCCTCGACGAGCAGGTGCCCCCGCGCGAGCAGGGCGACGAGCATCCGCTCGACGAGCACGTCCTGGCCGACGATCGTCCGTTTCACCTCGTAGAGCGCCTGCTCGAGCGCGTGTCGAGCGTGTTGACCAGTGGGTGCCTGTCCGTCCATGCCGTCCTCCTGCTCGTTCACGCTGCTGGGTCACGCTGCTGGGTCACGCTCGTCGATGGCGTATGCCGGGTGCTCGCCTCCCACGGAGGCTCGGTCTCAGCGGGGCGGGCTGCCCGCGGCACCCCCAGCCGTCGCGATCGGCACCGCGAAGCCGATGCCGACGAAGAGGCTCTGGTCGGTCGGGTTCGCCAGCCCCGTGACGATCCCGACGACCTGCCCGGCCTTGTTGAGCAGCGGTCCGCCCGAGTTGCCCGGGTTGACCGCCGCGTCGATCTGGATGAGGTGCTCGAGCTTGCGGTCGCCCTCGACGCGCACCGTCCGGTCGAGTGCCGACACGACGCCCGCCGACAGCGAGTCGGTGAGGCCGAGCGGGTGGCCGACGGCGAAGACCGGCGCCCCGACCGCCACGCCGCCGCCGAGCACGGCGGGCACGACGGTCTCGGGGAGCTTCGAGGGCGTGAGCGTCGCGATGTCGCTCTCCGGCTTCTCGGTCGCGACCTTCGCCGGTGAGGTCGTGCCGTCGGCGAAGGTGACGGTGATGTTCGTCGACCCGTCGACGACGTGCAGCGCGGTGAGCACCGTGCCGTCCTCGTTGACGACGACCCCCGCGCCGCTGCCCTCCTGCTGCTCGCCGGCCACGGTGTCGCGGGTCTGGATGAGCACGAGCGACGGTGCGATCGCCGCGTGCGCGACCGACCCGTCGGCGGGCGCGGCAGCGTCAGCCTCGGCCTGCTTCTCGATGCCGCGCTGGACGCTCGTGTCGACGTCGCGCTGCGTGAGGACGGGCGGTCCCGGAGGTCGCGTCACGGCATACGTGCTGACGAGCGCGACGATGACGACGAGCGCGACGAGGCCCCACCACACGCGGCGCGGCACCCGGGCCAGCCGGGTGCGAAGGCGCGTCCACCGGCTCGGCGGGGGAGGCTCGGGCTCCGGGTCGGGCGCACGACCGGGCACACCGAGGAGGAGCCTGGCGCCTGGGGCGACGGCGGTGTCGATCGCGGGAGGAGCGGTGACCCGTGCCACCTTTTCGACTGTACGTTTCCTGGGACCCGAGCGGCAGGGGCTGTCGAGTCTTCACAGGATCCGGCGAAGCGGGGACGTCCACGGTGCTGAGGGGTAGACAATGCGTATGCCGTCCGCCGCGTCCCTGCTGAGCGAGCACCTCCGCGAGCAGCGGGAGGCCCTCGCGACCGCCGAGGCCGCCGTGCGCGCAGGGGAGCCCGAGGGGGTCCACGACCTCCGGGTCGCGATGCGTCGGATCCGCAGCGCCCTCGCCAGCTTCCACGCGCTCGTCGACCCGGCCGTCACCGAGCCGCTCCGCGACGAGCTGCGCTGGGCGGCCGGTCGCCTCGGTGAGGCGCGCGACGCCGAGGTCGTCCAGGACCTCGTCGACACGCTCCTCGACGACATCGGCCCCGCCGGCCTCACCGGCCTCGACGAGGCCGTGACCGGTCTCCGGGCCCGGCTGCACCTCGACGCCACCGCCGCCACCGAGGTCATCGACGAGACCCTCGGGTCGAGTCGGTATGCCGCCGCGATCGCCCTGCTCGACAGCGTCGTCAGGCACCCGCCCTTCACGGACGACGGCGAGCGCGGCGCGAAGAAGGTCGTGCGCACCGTGCTGCGCAAGGAGGGCAGGCGAGTGCGCGAACGGGCGGACCTCGCCGAGGCCGCCCTCGCCACGGGTGACCCCGAGCTGCGGTCCGCCTGCCTCCACGACGTGCGCAAGGCCGCCAAGCGGCTGCGCTACGCCGCCGAGGCCGTGGCGCCGGTGACCGGGTCCACGGTCGGCCTGGTGGCCGAGCGGGCGGCCGACGTGCAGGGCCTCCTCGGCGACCACCACGACGCCGTCGTCACCCGGGCGACGCTGCGGCACCTGGCCATCGACGAGGACGCGGGCGTCGCGGCGGCCTTCCTCCTCGGCCACCTCGACGCCGACGAGCAGCGCGCCGCGGACCGTATCGAGCGCCGCGGCGGCAAGGCCCTGCGTCGCCTCGACCGCGCCATCGAGCAGGCCATCGCCTAGGACATCGGCCAGGACATCGCCTAGGAGACCGAGCCTGCCTCGGTGATCAGGCGGGGGACGGACTGGTCCGGGTGGGGATCGTCGCCGACCTCCTGCTGCGCGAGCCACATCCGCGCCTCGAGCTCGTCGCGCACCTCGGCATAGGAGGGGTCGTCTGCGACGTTGACGAGCTCCTCGGGGTCTGCCTCGAGGTCGTAGAGCTCCCACTCCTGGGCGAAGCGCCGGTCCGAGCAGCCCGGCAGCCCGAGCCCGTCGTTGTAGAAGAAGATCAGGGTGTAGCGGTGCGTGCGGTAGCCGTAGTGCGCCCCGACCTGGTGGCTCCGGTCGTCGTGCATCCAGTAGCGGTAGTAGAAGCCCTCGCGCTCCCGCTCCCGGTCGCGCTGCGCCCCAGCCGGATCCGTGAGGTCGCCCCAGAACGAGTGGCCCTGCATCCGCTCGGGCACGTCGACGCCGGCCGCGTCGAGCAGGGTCGCCGCGATGTCCACGTTCGTGACGATCCGGTCGAGCGCCTGGCCGGCCGCGACGGCGCGCGGGTAGGACAGGACGAACGGCATCCGGATCGACTCCTCGTACATGAAGCGCTTGTCGAACCACCCGTGGTCGCCGAGGAAGAAGCCCTGGTCGGAGGAGTAGACGACGATCGTGTCGTCGAGCTCGCCCCGGTCGGTGAGCCACGCGGTCAGACGACCGACGTTGTCGTCGACGGACGCGACGCACGCGAGGTAGTCCTCCATGTAGCGCTGGTACTTCCACAGCGCCTCCTCGTCCGCCGACAGCCCGGGCGGCACCGGCTGCTTGAGGTCCTCCTCGGTCAGGTGGTCGGCGATCCGCATGGCCGCCCGACGGGCCGTGTCGGACCGTCCCGCCAGGTCGTCGGTGAACGTCGCCGGCACCGGGATGGGTGTGCCCCCGGCGGGCCCGCCCTCGGCATACATCCCCGCGTGTGCGGCGTCGGGCTCCCACGGTCGGTGCGGCGCCTTGTGCCACACGAGCACGCACCACGGCGGCCTCTCCCCGTCGCCGTCCCCGTCCCCGTCGTGGTCGCCCTCGTCCAGGGACTCGACCCAGTCGATGGCGAGGTCGGTGATGAGGTCGGTCGCGTAGCCCGGCTCGACGCGCAGCCCGTCGGCGGAGAGGAAGCGCGGGTCGTGGTACTCGCCCTGGTCGATGAGGGCGTCCCACCGGTCGAAGCCCTTCGGGTCGTGGTCGACGCCACCGCTCGAGCCCTGCCCCATGTGCCACTTGCCGACGAACGCCGTGCGGTAGCCGGCCTCGCGCAGCGCCGTGACGAAGGTCGGCTGCGACGCGTCGATGAACGTGTCGAGGGTCGTCACGCCGTTGACGTGGCTGTAGGTGCCGGTGAGGATCGAGGCCCGGCTCGGCGCGCACAGCGAGTTCGTCGCGAAGAGGTTGTCGAGACGCACGCCGGCCGCCGCGACCGCATCGATGTGCGGCGTGCGGTTGACGACCGAGCCGTAGGTGCCGATGGCGTGCGCGGCGTGGTCGTCGCTCAGCATGAAGACGATGTTGGGCCGGCGGTCGCTCATGAGCCGGCCCCGCCGTCGGCTGCGTCAGCGGCTGCGTCAGCGGCCGCGTCACCGGCCCCGTCACCGGTCGGCGGCGTGCGGTGCGCGTCGGCGGCGGCCTGGATGCGCGCCAGGTGGTCGGTCCACCACGCCTCGCCGCCCAGGTCGTCGTGGTCGCGTCCGCCCCGCCCGTCGATCGTCTCCCGGAGGATGTCGGCGTGCCCGGCGTGCTGCGACACCTCGGCGACGCAGCGCACGAGCAGCGACCCGAGCGTCGTCGACCGGCCCTCCTCCGGCCACCACGCGACGCTCGCCGGGGCGTCGAGCCCGAGCTCGCGCACGGTGGCGTCGCAGTGCACCGCGGCCCGCTCGTAGAGCCGGACGAGGTCGGCACGCGACTCCTCGGCCGTCGCCCACATGTCGGCCGAGTCCCAGATCGAGCCGTCCTCGACCCACGGCAGCCGCTCGCCCGACGGCCGCCCGACCGAGTCGCCGAGGTAGGCGAGCTGGACGCCGGCGACGTGCTTGACGAGCCCGAGCAGGTTGGTGCCGCTCGGCGTGATCGGGCGCCGCACGTCGTAGTCGCCCAGCCCGTCGAGCGCCTTGAGCAGCCCGTCACGCCCCTCCTGCAGGTAGCGCAGGAGGTCGTCGACGAGGTGGGGCCCGCCCACCCTCGTCGACTCGCTCGTCCCACTCACGTGGCTGGTCCCGCTCGGCGTCGCGCTCACGCCGACCACGCTAGACGCCACCCCCGACCTCGGCGAGGGGTCGCGCCCTCACCGCAGACGGGGTACGCCGTCACCGGGTCGTCGGGATGCGGCGCCCTCCAGCACCCTGGCGTCACGTCGCCTCGCGGCCGGTGAGCCCGGCGTCGGGGCGAAGCGCCAGATGATGCCCTGCTGTGCGAAGGTCCAGGCGTTGTTGACGAACCAGTACGCGATGAGGCCCGCCGGCACGACGAGCGCCGCTGCGAGGACGCCGACCGCGCCGAGCCACGGCATGAGCCGCTGGACCGTCGCCATCCCCTCGGGCAGGTCGGTGACGTCGGTCATCGGCAGCACGAACCAGCGCTGCGCGAGCAGGCTGAGCGCGGCTGCCCCGAGCGCGACCGCGACGAGGACGAGCCCGGCCGGGGGGTTCGACCCCAGCGTCGTGCCGAGGTGGCTCGTCAGGTGCAGCCCGGCGAGAGACGCGGCCGACGCCGAGGCGACGAGCCCGGCGTCGAGCGCCCCGACCGAGTGGCCGGCCGTGAGGTCGGAGACGACGCGGTAGAGCGCGTAGAAGAGCGGCAGCTGGAGCAGCGCCGGCGCGAGGCTCCACCCCGAGACGCCGTGCTCGGCGTGGATCGCCTTCTGCTCGGCGCGCATCGCGGTCAGCTGCTCGAGGTCGCGGCTGCCGGCATACCTCTGGCGGAGCTCACGCAGCTGGGGCGCGGCGTGGGCGCGGGCGTGCGAGCTGCGCACCCCGTGGATGGTCACGGGCAGCAGCACCGTGCGGACGGCGACGACGAGCAGCGCGACGGCGAGCAGCCAGGCGCCCGCGGAGCCCGGGCTCAGGCCGAGCGCGCCGGCAACGTCGTGGGTGGCCGCGAGCACCGCGGCGACGGCATGGGTGAAGGGGGACAGCAGGTCAGGCATGGGTGAGCTCCTCGGCTCGGGCCCGCGCGGGGCCGGGATGGGTGGGCAGAGTCCCGGACGTCGCAGGTGCGACGAACGGGGTCAGTGCCGACCCGGGGCCCGAGGACGCTGGGGGCAGCGCGGCGCGTCGAGGGCGCACCAGTACGCCGTCGACGCGGGCACGGCGCCGGGGACCCCCGACGCGTGGACGCGCACCGGCACCGGACGCACCGTGCGCACCGCGGTCGTGGCGAGCACGACCGTCAGGACGCCGACAGTCGCCGCGGTGAGGAGCACCTGACCGGCTCCCGCACCCGAGACGGTGCCGAGAAGGGTGCCGAGGAGGACGACGACCGCCGCGGCGAAGCTCGCGGCGAGGGCGGGGAGCACGGCCACGTCGGCGGACGTGCGATGGCGCAGGACGCTCATGTCCGTCTCCTCTCGTGGCCTGGCTGCTCGGCAGCCCGGGTTCGTCGACCCACCTCGAGCGTACGTCACCGTGTCTGCCCGACCACGCTCGCGGCGGCATACGACCCGTGCCGGCGCAACGGGCTGCGCGACCCCGAGGACCAGTTCGACTCCGACGGGCGGGAGGCGCTCGTGGCCCTGATGCGGTGGGACTTCGGTGAGATCGGCTGGTGGGTTCGACACGTCCGCGCTGACGCCGGAGGAGACCGCCGAGCAGGTGCTCGACCATGGCGTACGCCCTCGGTCGGCGCGGTCTCTGACGACCTACGGGCGCGGGTGGCCCCACCGCCCTATCCTCGGACTCGGGAGCCCATCCCCCCGCGACCCTCGAGGAGGGCGGCATGGCCGAGTCCAGCAGCGGGCCCGATCACGGGCAGGAGCGTGGGCAGAAGCGCGGGCCCGAACGCGGGGCGGACGACGACGCGAAGGCGCCGAGGACCGCCCCGACGAGTGCGCCCGACCGTCCCGACCGTCCAGACCGGCCAGACCGGCCCAACCTTTCCGGCCCGACGAGCCGCGCGGAGCGCCGAAAAGTCCTCGTCCGCCGCCCCCTCCTCGATCGGTACGGACTCGTCCTCGTCCTCGTGCTGGCCACGATCGCCGTCCAAGGACTCGTCGACACCCGTGGCTCGGTCGTCGCCCAGCTCTTCGCGCACGCGATCAGTGGCCTGGCGCTCGTCGCGGCCGCCCGTGCGTCAGGGTTGCGACGTCGCTGGCGTCGGGCCGTCAACGTCCTCGTCGCCGCGGTCCTCATCCTCAGCGTCGCGACGTTGACCTACCGTCGCGCCGACGGCACCCAGACGGTGCCCCCCGAGACGGTGTGGCTGCTCGCCGCCGCGCTGACGCCGGTGCTCATCGCCCGACGGGTGCTGCAGCACACGGTGGTCACCGTCCAGACCATCATGGGCTCGGTCGCTGCCTACCTCCAGATCGCCGTGACCTATGCCTTCCTCTTCCAGACCCTCGATGCGTTCACGTCGACCCCCTTCTTCGGTGAGGACGTGCCGACGACGACGTACATGTACTTCAGCCTCGTGACGATCTCGACGGTCGGTTTCGGTGACGTCGCAGCAGTGACGGATCTCGGCCGGATGGCCGCGGCGAGTGAGGCCGTCATCGGCCAGGTCTACCTCGTCACCTTCGTCGCGCTCATCGTCGCTCGCTTCGCGGCGGGTATGCCGCGCGCCTCGGCCGCTGTCGGCGCCGGCGGGGTGCCGGGCGGGGCCCGCGCCCCTCGCACCCTCTTCGAGGCGTTGGACTCGTCGAGGACGCAGCAGCCGCCTCCCGAGGGCGAGCCGGAGGAGCCGGAGGACGACCCACCGGGCAGGCCCGGTGCCGAGGGCTCGGCCTAGCATCGGCGCATGTCCGACGTTCCCGACGTGCCCGACGTGCCCGACGTTCTCGACCGGATCGCGGCGACCGCTACGACCGGTACGACCGATGCGCCCGATGCGACCGGTGCGACCGATGCGCCGGCGGTGCGTGATGCCACGCCCGGCGACGCCGCCGCGTGCGCTGCGATCTACGCCCCCTACGTCACCGGCACGACGGTCACCTTCGAGACGGAGCGGCCCGACGTCGCCGAGATGGAGCGCCGGATCGCCAAGGCGCAGGCGCGGCACGCCTTCCTCGTGCTCGAGGACGCGGGCGAGGTCGTCGGCTACGCGTATGCCGGACCGTTCAAGGAGCGGGCGGCGTACCGGTGGTCGTGCGAGGTGTCGGTCTACCTCGCGGGCGATCGGCGGGGTCGTGGCGGTGGGCGGCGGCTCTACGAGGCTCTGCTCGAGCGGCTCACGGCCCGCGGCTACCGGATGGCGGCGGCCGGGATGACCCAGCCCAACGAGGCGAGCGGGCGGCTGCACGCGGCGATGGGCTTCGAGCCGGTCGGCACCTACCGCGACATCGGCTGGAAGTTCGGCGCCTCGCACGACGTCGCGTGGGTCCAGCGACCCCTCGGCGACCCGCTCCCGTCCGGGGGCGCCGCCGAGAACCCGCCCGAGCCCACCTGACGGGCCAGCGCCGGCGCCCACCTGACCGGCCTACGCCGATGCCCATCCGACCTGGCCCAGTCGAGTGAGCGCTTCGTCCCAGTCGAGTGAGCGCCCCGCCACAGGTGGTCTGTGACGGGGCGCTCACTCGACTGTTACCGGGCGCTCACTCGACGGTGGGGTGTCAGGGGAGGGCGGGGTAGTCCGTGTAGCCCTCGGCCCCGCCGCCGTAGAAGGTGGCGGAGTTCGGCTCGTTGAGTGGGGCGCCCTCGCGCCAGCGACGGACGAGGTCCGGGTTGGCGAGGAACTCGCGCCCTACGGCGACGAGGTCACCGAGGTCGCGCTCGAGGATGTCCTCGACGTCGGCCAGCTCGGTGACCTTGCCGAAGCCGGTGTTGAGGATGACCGGGCCGTCGAAACGCTTGCGCAGATCGCGGACGAGGTCGGACTCCGGGTCGCCGAGGATGCTGAGGTAGGCGAGCCCGAGCGGGGCGATGCCCTCCACGAGCGACTCGTAGGTCGCGGCCGTCTCGGCCTCGTCCTCCTCGAGGACGCCCTGGATGTTGTGCGCGGGCGAGATGCGGATGCCGACGCGGTCGGCGCCGATCGCCTCGGCCACGGCCTTCGTGATCTCGACGGTCAGGCGGGCGCGGTTCTCGGGCGAGCCGCCGTAGGAGTCGGTGCGCTCGTTGCTCGACGGCGCGAGGAACTGGTGCGGCAGGTAGCCGTTCGCGGCGTGCACCTCGACGCCGTCGAGCCCGGCCGCGACGGCCTGGCGCGCTGCGTGGACGAACTCCGCCACGAGCGCGGGGATCTCGTCGGTCTCCAGGGCCCGCGGGACGGCATACGCCTGCTGGCCCTTCGGGGTCACGATCTCGCCGGGCGCGGCGATGGCGCTCGGCGCCAGGCTCTCGAGGCCGCCCTTGTTGTCGGGGTGGGCGATGCGGCCGGCGTGCATGAGCTGGACGACGACGCGGCCGTCGCCCTCGTGCACGGCATCGGCGACGAGGCGCCAGCCGGCGACCTGCTCGTCGGAGTGCATGCCGGGGGTGTCGAGGTAGCCCTGCCCGACGGCGCTCGGCTGGGTGCCCTCGGTGATGATGAGGCCGGCGCTCGCGCGCTGGCCGTAGTACTCGGCGTTGAGCTCGGTCGGTGCCTGGCCCTCGCCCGCGCGGTTGCGGGTCAGCGGGGCCATGACGAAGCGCTGGGGAAGGTCCCAGCGGCCGATGCGGATGCTCTCGAAGGCCGTGGACACAGGCCTGCTCCTCACGTCTAGGGGACTGTCGGTGGCGGTTGGCGGCCCCCACCGTCGATCGATGGAGCCTTCAACTACCTAGGCGACAAGGAGGGCAGGCGGTCGATCATTCCCGTGTGTCCAGGGTTGCGCGTGTGGGGGATCCCACGCGGGCCGCAGGGGTTCGGGTGGGTATGCCGAAGGGGAGGATGCGCAGGCATCCTCCCCTTCGTACGCGCTCAGCTCGTTGAGAACTCCGCGCTGGTCGTCGCGGAGGTCGTCGAGATGACGACCCGGTGGGTCACGGCGCGTAGATGTACTTCATGCCGGGACCGTCGGTCAGCGTGCGCGTGTTGTAGTTGTACGCACCGGCGAGGGCGTTCATCTCGATGATCGTCACCTCGTTGCCGTTGACCGCGGTCACCCAGGCGACGTGGCCGACGCTCGAGGAGCCGTGGACGCCGGGCTGCATGACGAGGATCGACCGCGTGCGCGGCGTGCCCGTCACGGTGTAGCCCGCGGACGCTGCGCCCGAGGCCCACGCCATGGCGTTGCCGGTCCAGCCGCCGGGGTAGTAGCCCTCGGACTGGTACCACTTGTTGAGGGCGCCCCAGGTGCACTGGCCCGCGGTGGCCCAGTTGGAGGAGGCGCGCACGCCGGACGAGGCGCTCGGTGTCGTGGAGTTGACGCTCGCCTTCGCCGACGACGTGCTCGTCGTCAGCGTGGCGCGGGTCAGGTCGCGGGAGGCGCGCTGGGAGGCGGTCTTGCGCTGGGCGGCGGCCTGGGCGGCGGCCTTGGCGGCAGCCCGCTCGGACTTGACCTGGACGTCCTCGATGACCTGCGGCTTGGCCGGCGCGACGCGGTGGGCGACGGCCTTCTGCGCGGCCGGGGCGAAGCCGATCTTCGACAGCGCGGTCGACGCGGCCGGGGTGGCAGCCGTGGCCGGGCCGACAGCGGCGGGAGCCGCGGCGTCGACACCGGCAGCAGCCGCGACGTCGCCCGAGTTGGGCGACAGGGTGTCGGCGCTCGCCGGGTTGGCGAAGGTGGCGACCAGGCCACCGGTGGCGGCGACGACGGCGCCCGCCTTCATGGCCGGCTGAGCCGACTCACGGGCGAGGAGCTTGAGTTCGTTGAGGGGGTTGTGGCGGCCTGGCGCACGATGGCGACCGCGGATGTTCTCAGTGTTCACGCGTGTTACCTCTCCGCGCCTACGAAGTTAGCTGTCGGGTTCGGGCGGAAAGGTGCCCGGGCCACCCCCGCCCCGCGAAGCTCGCGTGGCGGGTGGGTCTTCACCCCAAGGACGTCCGAAGTCGTTGCGTAGGACGTCCGGAGAAACGTGTGGTTCCTCCGCTCCTGTCACAAGGTTCGATCTCTCTCGTCAGGCGGTGACAGGACTAGGCGGTCCACCTCACGAGAGCCCGGCCAGGTGGCCGAACTCCCGGAAGACTAGACGAGGCGACTAGCAAATGTCACGCCACGGTAACGACGACGCGCGCCGATCGCCCCTGAATGTCCGAAGTGCCCGTCTATACCAACGCTTTACCTTCAGCTGGGTGAGACGTGGATCACATCCGGAGGGGGTCCTCGACAAGCCCCCCACGGGTATGCCGCGGGGTCCCTCGGGGGGACCCCGCGGCATGCGCCGGGCTGAAGTGGCTCGAGTGTGGCTCGAGCGAGGCTCGAGTGCGGGTCGGGCCGGGCGCGGTCCCGGAGCGGTCGTCAGGCGGCGCGCGAGAGGTGGCCGAAGACCACGACGTTGTCGCGGTACTCGTTGCGGCTGTCGGTCGGCCCGCCACACGTCACGAGGCGGATCTCGGCCTGGGTGAAGTCGCCCTTGTAGACGAGCTCGGTCGGGAACTGGGACTTCTTGTAGGCCGCGACCTTGTCGACGGTGAAGGTCAGGTGCGACCCGTCCCGGCGCGACACCTTGACGACGTCACCGGCCCTGACCTTGCCCAGCTCGTAGAAGATGCCCGGGACGCCCGAGGGGGTGTCGACGTGCGCGGCGAGGACCGACGGGCCGAGCTGGCCGGGCGTGGGGCCGGCGTCGTAGATCCCGACCTCCTGGGCCGTGCCCGGCACGGAGATCGTGCCATCGGCCTGGATGCCGAGCCGGACGAAGTGCGAGGAGCGCACCCCGATCGACGGGATCTCGATCGACGTCGGCTCGGACGCCTCGAGGAAGTCACCGATGCCGACGGTGCCCGGCGCGGCGCCGGCCGTCCTGCCCGCCGTCGGTGTCCCACCCTGACCGGGGGACGCCGACGGGCTGGACGAGGACGGGCCGGACGCCGCGGGGGCGCTGGCCGTGGCGACCCCGCCCGCCGCGGGCTGCGGCGGGCCGGGGGTCCCCGGGCTCCCTCTGAGGCCGACCACGAGCGCGACGATCCCGATGACGACGAGCACTGCCGTGACCGCCAGCGCCGCCGTCACGCCCGCGCCGATGCGGCGGGTGCTGCGGTCGCCGGTGGGCGACGTCGGCTCGGGCGTGGAGCCGGTCGGTGCGCTCATGGTCGGGTCACTCCCGGTCGGTCGTGTCGGTGTCGGTCGTGTCGGTGTCGGCCGCTCGAACTCGGCCGCTCGGTGTCGGCCGCTCGATGTCGGCCGCTCGATGTCGGCCGCTCGGTGTCGGTCGCTCAGGCGCGCGAGCGGGTGCGACGGGCGGCGAAGGCGCCGGTCCCGGCCGCGGCGAGCAGGGCGCCAGCACCGACGAGCATGAGGGCCTCGTTCTGGCCACCGCTCTTGAGGCCGTCAGCGGCCTGGCCGCCGCCGGTGTGCATCCCGCCGGCCGGGGCGACGCGCAGCGCGCCACACAGGGCCGGGTCGGTGGCCTCGGTCGGGAGCGACGGCATGAGGTCGCTCTTCGTGGCACCGGAGTACTTGCCGTCCTTGTTGTAGTCGACGCCGTGGATGACGACGACGGACTGGCCGGCCGAGATCGCCTTCGCGACGCCGCTCGAGACCTTGATGCTGCCGCGCTGGTAGGCGATCTTGCCGCCGGGCGCCGTGCTGAAGCGGTCGATCGCGAGGCCCGACTTCGGGCTCGTGTCACCGGTCTTGGTCAGCGACACGACGATGTCGCCGTAGGCCGGTCCGCCCTCGGTCGTGTTGAGGTGGCCGTCGCCGTTCTTGTCGTCGGACAGGACCGGGCACTCGTGACGGGCCTCGGCGCCGAAGTGGATGTGCGCGGCGTGCGGGTTGTCGGGGAGCAGGCCGTTGGCGGCCATCGTCACGGTGATCGTGTTGCCCGTGACCTCGACCATGGCGGTACCGCTGCCGTCGACACCGTTGCCGGCGACGGGCTTGAGGTTGGCGCTGACCCAGGCGTCCGCGGCGAAGGCCGGGCCGACGCTGAGGGCCATGGCGGCGGCAGCAGCGAGGCTGGCGCCGGCGATCCGAGTGGTGGTGGTGCGCATCTGTGTTCCTCCTTGACGAGGAGACAAACCGTCCATCCTGCTCTGCTTCAGACGGGGGGTCGTCGTCGACCGTCTCCGGGCGGGGGTTCGCCGCAGGCAGGACCACTGGATTGGGGTTCCACCGAAGTTTCTTCGATGGAGGCGCGCCGTGGCGCGCCCCACGGGTCTTCACTGGAGGGACCGGGCGCGCGCCGCCCGACCACTAACCCCCTCACGGAAGGACACACCGTGCTCCAGGACTCCCACGCCTTCAGCGGCTTCTCCGTCGACGACGTCGCCGCCGCCCGGGCGTTCTACGCCGACACCCTCGGCCTGCGCGTCACCGAGGAGAACGGCATGCTGACGCTCCACCTCGCCGGCGAGGGTGGCGAGCGTCCCACGCTCGTCTACCCGAAGCCGAACCACGAGCCGGCGTCGTTCACGATCCTCAACTTCCCGGTCGACGACATCGAGGCCGCGGTCGACGAGCTGAGCGCGAAGGGCGTCGTCTTCGAGACGTATGCGGGGACGCCGATGGAGACCGATGCCAAGGGGGTCTTCCGCAAGGGAGGACCGCTCATCGCGTGGTTCACCGACCCGGCCCGCAACGTCCTTGCGGTCATCGAGGCACCCGGCCCCGGCTGATCCGCGGCGGGCAGCGTGTCAGGCGTCGTGGCCCTCGGAGACGGCCGCGCGGCGCTTGAGGCAGAGCTCGGTGATCTCGGAGACGAGCTCGAGCGGGACCGGTCGGCTGATCGGGAAACGCACGGTGTCCTTGGCGCGCCGGTAGGGGCTGATCGCTTCCTCGAACTGCGCGTCACCCGTCGGGACGGGGTAGAGGCCGACGTGGTTCTTCCAGCCGGCGTAGTAGATGAGGGGCTTGCCGTCGACGGTGAACGTCGCCATGCCGTAGCTGATCTTCTCGCCCGCGTGAGGGGCTACCTCGCGGATCGTGCGGCGGACCCCCGCAAGCTGAGTTCGCGTCTCCTCGGGGTAGGAGGCGATGTAGTCATCGACTGACGCAAATCTCGGGGCCAATCCTGGTCCTCACTTCAGTTCCGGACCGGTCGTTGGAGGGGGTGACTCGACTGTATTGGGCGAAACGGACGACTGCAAAGTAAGTACACGTTTAGTGACCAAACGGTCACAAAACTACAAAAGCTGAATTGGACCGACGATCTCGCCGCAAGACGTGCTGAAGGCCGTCCTCCGTGTGTCTGGGGCCCTGACGTGCGAAGGCCCTGGCGTTCGAAGGCCCTGACGCTCGAAGGCCCTGGCGTTGGAGCCGACGTCCGGTCAGACCTCGGCTCAGACGTCGACCCAGGCCTCACCGGCGAGGACCCGGCCGACGACGCCCTCGGGTCGGCGGCCGAGAAGGGTCGCGACCGCGAAGTCGGCGGCCAGGCCGTCGAAGACGCCGTGGCGCCGGAGCATCGCGTGCTTGCCCCCCTCGACGGTGACGTAGCCGACCTCGGCGGTGCGGGCGAGGTCGCGGGCCACCGCCGCGGAGCTCGTCGGTCGGGCGATGCGGTCGTCGTCTCCGTGGACGACGAGGACGCGTCGCCCGGTCAGGTCGAGGTGCCCCTCGGTCGGGTAGACCCACGGGTTGAGCGCGACGGCGCTGACGACGGGGTCTTCGCCGGCCGCGAGCAGCGCGGCGCGACCGCCGAGCGAGTGACCGACGAGGCAGACGGGCAGGTCGGGACCGAAGCGGTCGGCGACCTCGCCGAGGGCCCAGCGCACGTCGTCGACCGGGGTGTGGTGGGCGTCCCAGCCGCGAGTCGAGTTGAGCAGGCGCAGCACGGCGAGCTCGCCCTTCGCGGCGCGCGCGATGCGGCCCGCGATCGGCACCATCCGCAGCACCGACAGCTGGGTCGGGCTGACGCGCATCGGTGTGCGCCGCGCCGCGCCGCCGTGGAGCACGAGGACGATGCCGCGGGGCGCGCTCGGGGCCGCGGTGTCGATGAGCCGGGCGTGCGTCACGTCTCGCTCCTGGTCCGCAGCTGGGTATGCCGTGTGCTCGGGTTCGCGGGTCACGTGCGGTCTTCGGAGCGCGAGCGTCAACGGCTTGGTGCTCTCACGGCATACCCGTTCGGTGTCGCCGGTCGGTCACTGTCCAGGGTTGGTGAGGCTGGTTCAGGGGCGCAGCAGGACCTTGATCGCACGCCGCTCGTCCATGGCGCGGTAGCCCTCGGCGACCTCGTCGAGGGGGAGCGTCAGGTCGAAGACCCGGCCCGGGTCGATGCGGCCGTCGAGGATGCGCCCCAGCAGGTCGGGCAGGTAGGTGCGCACGGGAGCCATGCCACCGGCGAGACCGACGTTGCGGACGAACATCTGCCGGACGGGCAGCTCGACGCCGTGCGGGGCGCCGACGAAGCCGACGGTCGAGCCGGGGCGGCCGATGCGGAAGGCGGTCTTCATCGACTGGTCGGTGCCGACGCACTCGAGCACCGAGTCTGTGCCGATGCCGCCGGTCAGCTCCATGACGGCCTCGACACCGGCGTCGTCGCGCTCGGCGATGACGTGGGTGGCGCCGAACTCGCGGGCCAGCGCCTGGCGCGGCTCGTGGCGCGACATCGCGACGATGCGCTCGGCGCCGAGCTCCTTGGCGGCGATGACGCCGCAGAGGCCGACGGCCCCGTCACCGATGACGACGGCGGTGCCGCCGGGCTGCACGCGCGAGGACACGGCGGCGTGCCAGCCGGTGGCCATGACGTCGGAGAGCGTGAGCAGCGAGGGGAGCATCGCGTCGTCGGGCATCCCATCGGTGGCGACGAGGCTGCCGTCTGCCTGGTTGACGCGGACGAGCTCTGCCTGGCCGCTCTCGGTCCAGCCCTGGTGGTCGCACACCGACGTCATGCCGGCGAGGCAGTGCGGGCACGTGTTGTCGCAGTGGACGAAGGGGATGACGACGAAGTCGCCCTTCCTGATCTGCCGGACGTCGGCGCCGATCTCCTCGACGATGCCGACGGCCTCGTGGCCGATCGTGGAGCCGGCCGTGATCGGGTTGGCGCCGCGGTAGGGCCAGAGGTCCGAGCCGCAGATGCACCCGGCCACGACCCGGACGATGGCGTCGGTCGGCGCCTCGATCGTCGGGTCGGGGACGTCGGTCAGGCGGATGTCACCGGGGGCATGGATCGTCGTCGCGCGCATGGGCCCATCCTTGTCCTGCCGATGGCCCGACCCCAAACATTCGACGTCAAACCCTGGACGTCAAACCCTGGACGTCAAAGGCTGGACGTCAAAGGCTGGACGTCAAAGGCTGGACGTTCCCTCGCGCTCAGCCGCGGGAGCGCAGGCGCAGGTTGGGCAGGCCGGGGGCGGGGAGGGTGTGGTCCCAGGCGTCGGGGAAGGTGCCGTAGCGCGCGCCGGGTGCCGCGGCGGCATACGACCCCTCCTCGCGCGGCGACCGCTCGCGCTGCCAGTCCTCGCGGAAGCCGACGACGTCGTCGTGGCTGCGGCCGATGAAGTTCCACCACATGACGATCTGCTCGCCGAAGGGTGCGCCGCCGAGGACGAGGAGGCGCGCGGGCCCGTCGGGGCCGGCCTCGACGGTGATGCGGCTGGTGCCGGTGCCCATGAAGGCGATCTCGCCGGGCTTGGCGGTGACGTCGCCGACCGTGAGCATGCCTGTGTCGCAGAGCAGTCCGTGTTCGTGCTCGGGATCGACGTCGATGTCGAGAGAGGTGCCAGCGGCGAGCGTCACCTCGGCGCCGACGAGGTCGGAGAACATCGTGACCGGTGAGGTCTGGCCGAGGAGGGTGCCGAGGAAGACGAGGACCCGCGCGCCGTCGACCTCCGTGACCGGCGGCGCGTAGTGCTCGAAGCCCGGCTGCGTGCTGCGGTCGGACTCCGGGAGCGCGACCCACAGCTGTGCGCCGTGGAGCACCGTCGTCTCGGGGGTGGAGTACTCCGAGTGCGCGATGCCCGAGCCTGCGGTCATGATGTTGAGCTCGCCGGGTCGGACGAAGGCGTGCGCGCCGGTGGTGTCGCGGTGCTCGACCTCGCCGGTGAAGAGCCACGACACCGTCTGCAGGCCGGTGTGCGGGTGGCCGGGCACGACCATGCCGCCGGTCTGCGAGACGTCGTCGGGGCCGTAGTGGTCGACGAAGCACCACGCCCCGATGAGCGAGCGCTCGCGCTGCGGGAGGCTGCGACGGACCGGCATCGCTCGCGGGCCGCCGAGCGGCACCTCCCGGTAGGGCAGGACGATGGCGGTCGAGGGGGTCGGGTCGTCGCCGCAGACGACCTCGGCAGGGTGGCGGTCGGGGTTGCTCACCCGTTCAGGCTAGGCCCGGAGGGCGCTCTGGTTGCAGGTCCGGTTGCTAGGTTGCCCCGCATGACCGACCCGGCTGCCACCACTCCCGGCGGCGTTCCCGCCACCGCGGCCGATCTCGGACCCGGCCGGGGCCGCTGGTCGGCGTGGCGGGTCGTGTGGTGGTTCGGCTTCGTCAGCCTGGCCGCGGACATGGTCTACGAGGGCGCGCGCTCGATGTACGGCCCGCTCCTCGCCTCGCTCGGCGCCACGGCGCTCGTCGTCGGGCTCGTCACCGGTGCGGGGGAGGCGATGGCGCTCGTGCTGCGCCTCGTCTTCGGGCCGCTCGCCGACCGGACCGGGCGCTACTGGGGGCTGACGATCCTCGGCTACGGCCTCACCGCCGTCTGCGTGCCGTTGCTCGCCGTGACGCCCTTCGTCGGCGGGGCGGGCCTCGCGCTCGCGGCCGTCCTCATCCTCCTCGAGCGCTCCGGCAAGGCCGTGCGCAGCCCGTCGAAGTCCGCGCTGCTCGCCCACGTCGCGTCGGCGGTCGGACGTGGCCGCGGCTTCGGCGTCCACAAGGCGCTCGACCAGGTGGGGGCCTTCGCCGGACCGCTCGTCGTCGCCGGCGTCATCGCGGCCACCGGCGCGATCTGGCCGAGCATGGCCGTCCTCGCGATCCCCGGCACGGCGGCGATGCTGCTCCTCGCCGTCATCCGCTCCCGCGTGCCCGATCCGTCGGTCTACGACGTCGAGACCACGACCGCGCCGAACAGCCTTGCAACGCAGTCGGTCCCGGGTGGTGGCGCGGTTCGTGGTGGGCTGCGGGGGTGGGTCGCCGATGCCGTCGGGTCGGGTTTGCCGCGCGAGTTCTTCGGCTATGCGCTCGCCGCCGGTCTCATGACCGGTGGCCTCGTCACCTTCGGGATCATCGGCTACCACCTCACCGTGGAGGGGCTCGTCCCCGTCGCCACGGTCCCGGTCGTCTATGCCGGCGCGATGGGAGTCGAGGCGCTCGCGGCCCTCGGGGTGGGGCTCGTCTACGACCGCCGCGGCGGCGCCGTGCTGTATGCCGTGCCGGTGCTCGTCGCGCTCGTCCCCCCGCTCGCGCTGTCGGGCTCGGTCGTGCTCTCCCTCGTCGGGGTCGCCGTCTGGGGCCTGGCCTACGGCGTGCAGGACTCGACGGTGAAGGCGCTCGTCGCGGAGGTCGTGGAGGCACCGCGGCGCGCGACGGCATACGGCGTCTTCGCGGGGGTGCAGGGAGCGTTCGCGATCGTCGGTGGGCTCGTGGCCGGCTGGCTCTACGACCGGTCGCTCCCGTCGCTGGTCGCCGTCGTGGCCGTGAGCCAGCTCGTAGCGCTGGTCCTCCTCAACCGCACCGTCCGCTCCCTCCGCCACCACCCCGTCGAGTGAGCGCTCCGTAACACTCGAGTGAGCGCCCCGCCCCAGCCGTCGCGGGGCCACTGCGACCGCGCGCTCACTCGAGTGGGACTGTGCGCTCACTCGAGTGGCCCCGTCGTCCCACCCAGACGCCCACCCTCACACTCGAGTGGCCCCGTCGTCACGGGACGACGGGGCCACTCGAGTGTGATCCGCGGGTGCGGGGTCGGTCAGCTGACGGCGTCGAGGGCGTCGACGACGCCCTCACCGAAGAAGCTGTTGTCCTCGACCGGGCCGACGCAGACCGGGCCACCGGTCGCGGCGCCGCACGCCTTGTCGTCGGCCTGCTCGCGCAGCTTGTCGATCATCTGCGCCGGCGTCCACGCCGGGTGGACCGACTTCATCAGCGCGAGCACACCGGCGACGTGCGGGGAGGCCATGGAGGTGCCGCTCTTCGTGCCGTAGCCGTTGTTCGTGACGATCGTCGAGAGGATCGTCGAGCCGGGTGCCGCGACGTCGATCTTGCCGAGGCCGCGGTTGCTGAAGCTCGACAGGCGGCTGGTCTGGCTGCCCGTGGGAACGCTCTGCATCGACGACACGGTCACGACGCCGTCGAGCTCGGTCGGGATGTCCTCACAGCCGCTGTTGAGCGTGCGGTCGACCTGACCTGCCTTCGGCTGGTCGTCAGGACTCGTCGTGTCCTTGAACGAGGACTTGTCCGACAGGTCGTGTGCCGAGTTGCCGGCCGCGGCCGCGTGCACGACACCCTGCTTCGTCGACCACGTCACCGCGCGACGGACGGCCTCCTTGGCGGCGAACTGGTCGGGCTGGTCCTCGCAGTAGAACTCGAACGGGTCGACGTAGTAGCTGTTGTTCGTCACGTCCATGTGCTTGAGTCCGGCCCAGATGAAGCCGCACACGGCGTACTCCGGGTAGATGAAGCCGGCGTCGTTGACGACCTTGACCGCAGCCATCCGCACGTTCGGGGCGACGCCGACGATGCCGACGCCGTTGCGGGCCGCGGCGATCGTGCCGGCCACGTGGGTGCCGTGGTCGCTCGTCGTCGGGTACCAGCCGGTGGCCGAGAGGTCGGGCCGACCGGCGTCGGTGCAGTTGACCGAGTCGGCGACGTCGATGTTGGCGGCGAGGTCGGGGTGGTCGGGGTCGATGCCGCTGTCGAGGACGCCGACGAGCACGTTGCGGGAGCCGTCGGTGATGGCATGGGCCTTGTCGGCCTTGATCATCCGCAGGTCCCACTGGTCGGCCTCGCGCGGGTCGCCGGCTGCTGCCGGCGACGCGTCGGACTCGAGGTCGCCGTTGTCGGCCTTCTTCGCGCCCTGCTTGTAGCCGGACGCGCCGCGGCCCCAGGACGCCCCCGCGACCTCGGGCGTGCCCTCGGAGACGGCGACGGTGCGGGTCGCGCCGACGGAGTCGACGGCGTTGCCACCCTGCGCGACGACGTCGGCGCGGAAGGTCGAGACCTTGGAGTGCGCGATGACGACGCCGATCTGCGGCCACGACTGGACGACGACGCCGCCCGAGGCCCTGACCGCGGTCTCGACGAGACGCGTCTGGCCGGGGTTGGCGATGCGCGCGTTGACGACGTAGCTCATGAGCTGACCGTCGGGGGTGTTGATGGTGACCGGCGTCGAGACCGGCTCGGCGGTGGTCGCGTCGGTCGAGGCGACGGCGACGCCACCGATCGCGGCGGTGGAGGTGAGGGCGAGCGACGCGACTGCAACGATGCCGCGTCTGGTCAGGCTGGGATGACGCATGTGTGAGCTCCTGTGGTGTGAGGAACAAAAGACAGCGCCCTGGGTCGGGCGCGTCCCCACATCATTGGGGGCTTCCGGTGAGTCCGCTCGTCGAGAGACGTCACGGGCTCCTGACTCCCGGCTGACGCTCGCACCGGGAGGCCCCGGTCGGGTCAGGCCATCAGTCCGCCTCGACCGGCCGGGTGAGCGGGGCGAGGGCGATGAGGAGCACGAGCGAGGCGAGCGGGCCCAGGCCCCAGGGCAGCAGCATGATCCCGACCGAGACGGCCGCGAGGGCGAGAGAGCCGACGGGCAGGCGCCCCTCGACGGTGAGGGCCACGAGCACCATCGCGAGGGCCACGGCCGTCAGGACGCCGCCGCCCGAGGAGAGCGCGGCCGGCGCCTCGTGGCCGATGAGACCCGTGACCTGACCGATCCAGACGGCGGCCGTCGCGCCGGCCCCGAACGCCGCGAGCAGCGCCGTCGGCACCGCGAGGGGGAGGTGGCGCAGCCGGGCGCCGAGGCCCACGGTCAGCCACGCGAAGCTCGCCACCGACAGGACGAGGAGCACGCCCGCGGCCACCGACAGGGCGCCCTGGTCGCGGGCGGCGGCGACCCCGCCGAGCCCACCGAGACCGCGGAGCCCGTCGAGGGAGTCGAGCCCGTCGACCCAGTCGAGGATGCCGTGGGTGAAGAGCAGGAGCGGTGCGAGCAGCGCCAGGAGCGGCACGCGGTCCGTCGCCTCCCGCGAGCCCGGGAGGGTGGTCGTACGCGTCGTCACCCGCTCGCGTGCCGGCGCGGTCACGGGGGTGGTGGAGGTGGCGGACGGGGGAGGGGTGCGGTGCGTCCTCGGTGGCGTGACGGCATACGCGGCCGGTGCGGTGTGGGCTCTCGGGGAGCCGGCGGCGCGGGCCGGGGAGAGCGTGCTCGTCGTCATGCCTCCAGCGTGGCGGTCGGTGGTGACGCTGCCCATCGGGGTCGACCCCGAGCCGTCCCCGAGCGGTCCCTGAGAGCGGTCGGGTGGACGCGCGCGCCTTTTTGTCCATTTCGGAGACTTTGACCCTCTTTGGGTCGTACCGTGCGTTTGTGGGGTCGAGGTCAGGGTCGACCCCGTCGAGGCTCTGGTCAAAGGGGTAGACATGTCGGTGCGCTTCAATGCTCCTCCGGGATGGCCGGTTCCGTCGTCGTCGTGGGCTCCGGGTGACGACTGGATGCCGGACCCCAGCTGGCCGACGCCGCCGCGCGGCTGGACCTTCTGGGTCGTCGAGCAGCGCGCCGCCGGCACCATGGGCGAGGCCGGCACGCCGCGCTTCGGCTCGCCGCCCCGCACGACCGCCGCCACCTCCGGCGCCTATGGCACCGACCGCGGGAGCTGGCTCGCCGGGCTGCGCGCCCGCGCCTCGTCCGACGCCCTCGAGGTGGCGACCTCGCCCGGCCAGACGGTCGAGCCGGTCGCGACGCGCGCCGTGGCCGAGAGCTCGTGGGAGCTCGACGGCCTGCTGACCTCTGCAGGCCGGCTGGACATCTGAGGTGGACCTGCTGCTCAGGGTCGCACCGGAGGTGCGGCTCAGTTCCTCGACGTCCGGACTCCGCGCCCTGCTCGACGACACGGCCGGCACGCGCGTCGGCACCGGCGTCGGCGCCCGCACCGACGTCTCGGCCGTGTCCGATCGCGGCTCCGCCGAGACGCTGAGCCTCGCCGAGCTCGAGGTGCGGTCGCGGCAGGCCCAGGAGTCCGGCGACCTCAACGCGCTACGCTCGATCGAGGAGGCGCTCGTGGGCCTGCACCACGAGAACCACCCACCGCGTCGTCGACCCGAACCGCCCGAGACGGCGGCGCTGTCGGCCAAGGAGCGAAGCCTCCTCGAGCGCAAGGCCTTCAACGCCGCGCTGCCGCAGGTGTCGGTCTTCAAGCGCGCCGCCCGCTCCAAGGCCAAGGCGATCGCCGAGACCGAGGCGGACGGCTTCAGCCGCACCCTCGACGTCGCGCACGCCGTCGTCGCCCAGCACCGCGCCGCCGCGCTCGACGACCAGTGGAACGACCTCGCCGGGCACGAGCGCTGCGCCGTCATCGCCGAGCTCGACACAGCCTTCGCCGGGGCGACGTGCGGCTGCACGTGCGTCGACGCCGGGTGGGACACCGAGACCTCGCGCGGCTACGTCACGATCGTGGCCCGCTACCCCTCGCTCGACATCGTCGCCGAGCGCGGGCCGGGCGTCTCGTCGAGCGGACGTCGGATGCTGCGCCGCCGCACCCGATCCGAGCGCAACGCGCTCTACCTCGGCGGGCTGGCCTCGTTTGCCCTCGCCGCTGCACGGCGGGCGATCAGCATCGCCGTCGCGGCCGACGACATCCACCTCGTCATCGTGCGACCGACCGAGACGGGCGAGGGGCTCGAGCCGATCTACGTCGGCAGCCTGAGCCGGGAGGCGGTCACCCTGCGCCCGGCGCTCGCGGACCCGCTTCCGCTGCTGCTCGGGTCGGCGGAGCGACCGATGCAGTTCGACGGGCCGGCGCACGACCTCATGGCCGTGGCCCCCGACGCCGACGTCATGGAGATCGTGCGGGCGTGCGTCGACGCGCTCGGCGACGAGGCGCTCGACGGTCTGCTCGAGACCGGTCACGCCTGACCCGCGAACTCTGGCCTCTCGACGGGTGAGGACCCGCGAACTCTGGCCTCTCGACAGGTGAGAACCCGCGAACTCTGGCCTCTCGACGGTTGAGGGGTGGTGGACTGGGGCGGAAGACGGGGGCTGCGCGAGCCGACCACGGCGGGGGCTCCGGCGCTACGCTGCGACGACGGGTGCGCGGACTTCTGGACCATCCCTCCACCGCGGGCCCGTCGATGCGCGATGATGCCCGGCGGGGAGGGCCACGAGGGGTGGCCGAGGGGGGCCGTGCTGTGACCGTGTGTTTCAACCCGCCGCCGGGGTGGCCGACGCCGCCCGCGACGTGGCTGCCGCCTGACGAGTGGCTGCCCGACCCCGAGTGGCCCGAGCCGCCGGCCGACTGGACCTTCTGGTCGGTGACGGCGCGGCAGCCGCGGGCCGGGTCCCGGCGTGCCGGGCGCGGCCGCCTGAGCGGGGTGTCCTTCCCCCTCGCGACCGTCGCCGCACAGTCGACGGTGTCGCTCGCCGCGCTCTTTCCCGAGCGGGGTCGCCAGGGTGCGGCGTCGGCATACGGCAGCTCGACGGGTGCATCCGGAGCGGCGACCAAGGCGGGCCGCGAGTACTACGAACCGCGCGGCTGGGGTGGCGGCTCGAGTGTCGGCGCGGCCTCGTCCCCCGTCGGCGGGTCGGTCCTCAACGGCTCCGCACCCACCGCGCCCGGGCGCCTTCTCGTGCAGGGGGAGCCGGCCGTCGCCGACGCCGAGACGGTCCACGCCGAGGAGGCCGAGGAGGCCGAGGAGGCCGGGGTGACGCCGGGCATCCGGCTCTCACCGATCCTGCGGCTCGTCGCGCACCCCTCCGGGCTGCGCGTGCAGTTCCGGGTCGGTGGTCCGGTGGCCGCGGCGCTCGCCGAGGTCATGACGCCCGCCATCGAGGCAGCCACGCCCGGGCTCACCCCGACCCAGGGAGCGTCGTCGGGGCGCGCGGCTCCCGGCAGCCCCGATCGCGGGGGACGCGGAGGGCGGCAGGGCCGGCTGCGCCTGCTCAGGCGCGGCCGGCACGAGGCGAGCGATCTGCCGACGGACACGTCTGCGGGTCGACGTGTCGGCGGACGCCCGGCGGTGCTCTCCGTCCGCGAGCTCGCGGGGCGGGCCCTCACGGCCCGTCGCGAGTCCGACCGCGAGGAGGCGCTCGCGGTCGACCGCGACCTGTGCTCCTTCCACCGTCAGCCGTTCAGCGCGATCCGGCCGCCGGTCGTGACGCCACTCGCGCCCCTGACCGCGTCTGAGGTGGCAGCCGTCCGGCAGCAGGTTCTCGCCGCGACCGGGGCGACGGCCAAGGGGCTCTCGCGCTCGGAGAGCACGGAGCTCAAGGCGCTCGCTGCGGAGCGGGCGTCCGCCTTCGTCGACGCGAGCAACGTCGCGCGCCGGGTCCTCGCCGACCGACGGGTGGCGCTCGCGTCGGGCGCGTGGCAGCTCCTCGAGTCCCACGACCCGGCGGCGGTCGTGGCCGTCGTCGACGAGGCGCTGCGCCTGTCGGGCAGCGACGTCACCTGCCTCGACGCCGGGACCGACCCCGTAACGGATCGCGCCTACGTCACCGTCCTCGTGCGCTTCGCGACCATCGGCATCGTCGCCGAGGAGGGCCGCGAGGTCGCCCCGTCGGGCCGCACGTCGTGGCGGGCGCGCACGGCCTGGGAGCGCAACGGGGTGTATGCCACCGGGCTGGCCGCCGTCGTCCTCGCCGCCGCCAAGCAGGTCGACAGCATCGCGCCGGCGACCGACGACGTGAACGTCGTCGTCGTGCGCCCCACCCGCAACGGCCGCGGCGTCGAGCCGGTCTACGTCGGGCGGCTCGACCGGGAGGACGTGTCGCTGCGCCATCCGGAGGCCGACCCGCTGCCGCTCGTCATCGGCTCGGCGGTGCCACACGGCATACGCATCCACGGTCCGGAGCGCGAGGTCACCGCGCTCGAGCACGCCGTCGACGTCGACGGGGCGCTGCGCGAGATCGTCGACGCGTGCCGGGCGGCGGACGCGGAGGCCGCGCGGCTCCGCGAGGCCGCCCGGGCGCAGGCCGGCGGCGCCGTGCCTCCTGCCGGCTAGGGGTCCCGCGGGGCGGAGGTCGCGCGGGCCAGAGGTCCCGCGGGCCAGAGATGTCTCGGGCCGGAGGTCCCGCGGGCCAGAGATGTCTCGGGCCGGAGGTCGCGCGGGCTAGAGGTCGCGCCGGACGAGACGCCGCAGGGCGAGGGCCGCGACGGGCCGGTAGCCGACGACGGCGAAGGCCGGCCCGTCGATGACGAGCTCCGTCGTGCAGCCACCCGGTGCGGGCCGGACGACGTGTTCGAGGGTGGCGTGCACGGGGCCGAAGCGCACGTGCCAGCTCCACTCCATCGCCTCGGCATCGACGGTCAGCACCTCGAACGGCACGCGGACCCCGAGTGGGCCGACGACGAGACCGTTGAGCCCGGGGGAGATGCGCGGTGTCGCGGCGATGACCTCCTGGATCTGCGGCGACCACGTCGACCAGAGGTCGAGGTGCTCGTAGCGGGCCCAGGCGACGGCGGGGTCGGCTCCGCCGCTGGCCGTGATCGTCGCGCGCATCGCTCAGCTCTCTCGTCGGTCAGGCATGGTCGCTCAGGTGCCGTCAGGCGCTGTCGGGGCCGTGGCGGGCGCTGGAGCGGACGCCGGTGCCGGCGCCGGTCCGTCGACGTTGACCGTCGGCGTGCCCGAACCGCAGCGCACGATGACGGCCCGTGACGTGCCGTCGCCCGGGTTGGACTCGCGGTGCACGGCGCCGGCCGGCACGCGGAGGAAGTCGCCGGGGCCGGCCTCGACGACGACCTCGCCGCCCGGACCGGACTCGAGCCGCATCCGACCCGAGACGACGTACAGGGTCGTGTCGTGGTCGCCGTGGTGGTGCCACCCGGAGACGGCGCCGGCCTCGGTGTCGACGGTGCCCGACCACATCGACTCGGTGTGCAGGGCGACCTGCCGGCTCATCCCCGGCGTCGGGTCGGCCGGGCTGAGGGCGTCACCCGCGACGTGGCTGCACGGCTCGGCGGCGGCGGTCGGCAGGTCGGTGTGCTCGGTCATGCCCCCATCAAACCCCCACGGCTCTAGCCTTGTCGTGTCCTTGTATATGTCCTTGTTCGGGTCCGTCGGCGAGGTGAGGTGACGCATGGCAACCGGTCGCACGGGTCGGGTCGTCGTCGTGGGCGGCAGCATGGCAGGGCTGCTCGCGGCGCGGGCGCTCGCCGACCACGCCGAGTCGGTCGTCGTGCTCGAGCGCGAGCACCTGCCCCAGGCCGTCGGCCCGCGCGGCCGCGTGCCGCAGGGCCGGCACCTGCACCTGCTCCTGTCGGCGGGCCTCGACCTGCTCCGCGACTGGTTCCCCGGCATCGAGGACGAGCTCGAGGGCTACGGAGCCGTACGCGTCGACGGCACCGGCGCGTGGGTGCACCAGGGTGGCGCCTACCGTGCCCGCGGTGACTGGGGCCGACCCGCCATCTCGCAGACCCGCCCCCTGCTCGAGCACGTCGTGCGCGCACGGGTGGCGGCTCTACCCGGCGTCACCGTCGAGGACGGAGTGACCGTCGAGGGCGTCGTCCGGTCCGGGCGTCGCGTCACGGGTGTCGTCGTGGACGGGCAGGAACGGCCGGCTGACCTCGTCGTCGACTGCTCCGGGCGCAGCTCGCGCCTCGCGCACGACCTCGCGGCGTCGCACGTGCTCGACCCACGCGTGACCCACGTCGGGATCGACATCGGCTACGCGTCCTTCACGATGCGCCGGTCGCCGGACGACTTCGAGGGCCACTTCGTCGTGTGCATCGAGAACCCGGGCTCGTTCCGCGCCGGCGCCGTGCTGCCCGTCGAGGGGGACCGGTGGCAGGTGACGCTCGCCGGGGTCCACGGTGACGCTCCGCCGGCGGACGACGACGGCATCGCGGCGTTCGCGGCGAGCCTCCCGACCCCGGTGGTCGGCCAGCTCATCGCCCGGTGCGAGCGACTCTCGGAGGTGTCGACCTACCGCTTCCCGTCGAGCCAGCGACGGCACTACGAGAAGGTCCGCGACCTGCTCCCGGGGCTCGTCATGCTCGGCGACGCGTCGAGCAGCTTCGACCCGATCTACGGGCAGGGCATGACGTCTTCGGCGCTCCAGGCAGCGGCGCTGGGCGAGGTCACGTCGCAGGTGGGCCTCCGTTCGGACGATCTGCCGAAGCGCTTCCACCGCAAGGCTGCTCGCATCATCGAGGCTCCGTGGCGGATCGCAGTCGGCGGCGACTTCGGCCACCCCGCGACCGAAGGGCCGCGGCCGCTCGGCACCGCCGAGGTCAACGGCTACCTCCAGCGCGTCATCCGCGCCTCGCACGCCTCGGTGCCCGTCGCGCGGGCCTTCAACCGGGTGCTCCAGCTCGACGACCCGCCGACCTCGCTCGTCCACCCGTCGCTCGTCCTGAGGGTGCTGCGCGAGTCCCGCCACTCGCCCGTCGCGACCGGCGCGGCTATCCGCCACCCCCGCATCGGGCCGGCCCAGGTCAGTTGAGTGCAGGTCGCCTGACTCCGGGCGCCCGCCACGCAGTCGCCTCTTCTTTGACAGGGTGGACGCATGAGGACCGACCACTTCATCCGATTCGAGCGCGTCGACTCCGTCGAGGAGACGCCCCGCGGGCTGCTCGCCCGACTGCACGGGGAGCAGCTGCGCATCGACGCGGTGCGTCCCGACGTCGTGCGCGTCCAGCTGAGCCGCGGGGGCGTCTTCGACGAGAAGCCGACGTATGCCGTGTGCGTCGACCCGCTGGCCGTGCCCGATGGTGGTGGTGACGTCTCGTGGCGGGCCGAGCAGGCGGAGGGCGCGTGGCGGCTCGTCACCGACGACCTCGTCGTGACGCTCTGGCTCGACCCGTTCCGGGTCGATGTGCACCGCACCGACGGGTCGGTCGTCATCGAGTCGACGCCGGACTCGGAGGGCCGCTACTGGACCTACGCGACGCTCAACGATGCCTGGACGACGCGCCGCCGGATCGGTCGCGACGACGCGATCTACGGCCTGGGCGAGAAGGGTGGCCACCACAACCGACGTGGCCGGGACTTCACGATGTGGAACACCGACGTCCTCAACGAGCACGCGACCGCGGAGTTCCGGGCGGGGCTCGACCCGGCCGACCCTCGCGCGGACATGTCGAGCATCGAGTTCGACCCCTACTACGTGACGATCCCCTTCTTCTACCAGCGCGACGCCGCCACCGGTGCCGCCGTCGGCTCGTTCGTCGACAACGGCTATCGCGGCGAGTACGAGTTCAGCCACGACGACGAGTACCGCGTCACCTTCCACGGCGGCCAGTGGACCGAGTACGTCTTCGCCGGCCCGTCGATGGCGAGCATCCTCGAGCGCTACACGTGGCTCACCGGCCGTGCGTCGCTGCCTCCGATCTGGGCGCTCGGCTACCACCACTGCCGCTGGCACGCCTACAAGCAGAAGGACGTCGAGGTCATCGCCAAGCGCTACCGCGACGACGAGTTCCCTTGCGACGCCATCTGGCTCGACATCGACTACATGGACGGCTACCGCGTCTTCACGTGGGACTCGGAGCGCTACCCCGACCCCGCCGGCATGCTCAAGGGCCTGGCCAACCAGGGCTTTCGGGTGATCTCGATCGTCGACCCGGGGGTCAAGCACGACCCCGGCTACGCGGTCTACGACGACGGACTCGAGCAGGACGTCTTCTGCCGCACCGAGGGCGGTGACACCTACGTCGGCCAGGTCTGGCCGGGCAACACCGTCTTCCCGGACTTCGCGACGCCTGAGGCGCGGTCGTGGTGGGGCGCGCTCAACGCCACGCACGTCGAGTCGGGCCTGGCGGGCATCTGGAACGACATGAACGAGCCCGCGACCGGCGGGATCGCCCCGCAGGCGATGCTCTTCGACAAGGGGCGCGCCAAGCACGAGCGCTTCCACAACCAGTACGCCCTCCTCATGGCCATGGGCACCATCGAGGGACTGCGTGCCGCCCGACCGGAGGCGCGGACCTTCATCCTGTCGCGGGCCGGGTTCGCCGGCATCCAGCGCTACGCCGCGAACTGGATGGGCGACAACCAGGCCCGTTGGGACCACCTATGGGTCAGCATGCCGATGGCGTGCGGCTTCGGCCTCTCGGGCCAGCCCTTCGTCGGCGCCGACATCGGCGGCTTCCAGGGTGACACGAACCCGGAGCTCTTCCTGCGCTGGATGCAGATGGGCGTGCTGACTCCCTTCTGCCGCAACCACTCCGAGACGAACAACATCGACCAGTACCCCTGGTCGTTCGGCCCCGAGATCCACGACCTCGCCCGCGAGGCCGTCCGGCTGCGCTACCGGCTCCTGCCGTACATCTACTCGGCGTTCGTCCGGGCGACGGAGACGGGGGAGCCAGTACAGCGCCCGCTCGTCCTCGACCACCAGTACGACCCGAACGTCGTCGACCTCGACGACGAATACCTCTTCGGCCGCGACCTGCTCGTCGCGCCGGTGACGGAGCAGGGGCAGACCTCGCGCACTGTCTACCTCCCCGGGGGTGACTGGTACGACTGGCACACCGGCGAGCTGCACCCCGGCGGTCAGCGGATCACCGTCGAGACGCCGTTCGAGCGCATCCCGCTCTTCGCCCGGGCCGGCGCCGCGATCCCGATGTGGGCCGAGGCGCCGATGTCGACCGACGGCTACCGCCCCGATTCGGTCGAGCTGCACGTCTTCGACCCGGTCGTCGACGGCCGCTGGGAGTCGGTGCTCGTCGAGGACGACGGGCTGACCGTCGCAGGCGTTGACGATGCGGGGGACGCAGAGCGCCTCACGACGACCGTCGTCGTCGAGCGGGCCGCGGGCGAGGTGACCGTCGCGCACGAGACCGCCGGACCGGGGTATGCCGGTCACGCGCGCACTCGCTTCGACGTCGTGCGCCACAGCTGAGCCGAGCGGGGCGGTGCCGTTGGCTGCGAATGCAGCGAACGGCATACGCCCCCATCGGGTATGCCGTCGGGGCAGTCCGCTCGAGCGCCCATCTGAGCGCCCCTTGAGCGGGTGACCCCCGAACGGAAGACTGACGAGCATGGCTGACACGGCGGAGCGCGAGCAGGGCCAGAAGAGCGAGAGTCTGCTCACCGTCATCATCGCGCTGGCGATGAACGCCCTGATCGCCGTGGCGAAGTCGGTCGTCGCGATCATCACCGGGTCGGCGTCGATGGTCGCCGAGGCCGCCCACTCGTGGGCCGACGCGGGCAACGAGATCTTCCTGCTCATCGCGGAGCGTCGCGCCGGGCAGAAGCGCGACACGACGCACCCCTTCGGCTACGGGCGCGAGGCGTACGTGTGGTCGATGTTCGCGGCCTTCGGGCTCTTCGGCGCCGGTGCGGTCGTGTCGGTCTGGCATGGCATCTCGGTGCTCGGGCACGAGGAGCCGGAGACGTCGTACACCTGGGCCTATGCCGTGCTCGCCATCGCCTTCGTGCTCGAGAGCGTCTCGTTCGTCCAGGCGACGCGGCAGACGCGGTCCGAGGCGCGAGCCCTCGGCCTGCGGCCGTTGAAGTTCATCGCGAACACGTCGAACCCGACGCTGCGGGCGGTCTTCGCCGAGGACGCCGCAGCGCTCATCGGCCTGCTCATCGCGGGGCTCGGGATCTTCCTGCACCAGGTCACGGGCAACGCCGTCTGGGACGCGCTCGGCTCGATTCTCGTCGGCCTGCTGCTCGGGGTCGTCGCGATCTTCCTCATCAGCCGCAACCGTGACTACCTCGTCGGGCAGGCCGTGCGCCCGGAGCTGTGGGCGCGTGCGTTCGACGCCCTGCACGACAGCCCGGAGGTCGAGCGGATCACCTTCCTGCACCTCGAGTTCGTCGGCCCGGGGCGTGTTTTCCTCGTCGCGGCCGTCGACCTGACGGGTGACGACACCGAGTCCCAGGTGGCCGACCGGCTCGCGGCGCTCGGTCACGAGGTCGAGAAGCACAAGCTCGTCGAGCTCGCGATGATCACGCTGTCGCGGACCGACGCACCGAGCCTCGAGCGCCCCACGGTCTCCTGACCTCGACCGCAGAGCCGACGCGGTCGGGCCGACCGCTGTCGGTATGGCCGCCGCAGAGGCCTTGTCGTCTCATCGACCCCTAGGTAGAGTACGACTATGGCTCCGCGCATGACCATCGCCACTCGGTTGGTCCTCGGCGTCCTGATGAGCGACTTCGGGGCGGAGTGGTACGGCTCGCAGATCGGCAAGGTCGCGGGTTTGCCGAGCGGGACGGTCCACCCGATCCTGGCGCGCCTCGAGCGCGTGGGTTGGCTGGAGTCCTCCTGGGAGGACATCGACCCCAGCAGGGAGGGACGGCCGGCACGCAGGTACTACCGCCTGACGGAGTCCGGTGGCAGGCAGGCGCAGCAGGCCCTGACATCTGCGCGTCGACCGCAGTCCGGTTTTGCCGTGATGCCCAAGGAGGGGTTGTCATGAGAAGGAAGCAGCAGCGGGGATCGATCCGGTTTGCCGTGGCGGCCATGGAGCGGGCGACCAATGGCCTGCCCTCCGAGGAGCGCAACCGCTACCACGACGAGCTGGTCGCCGAGATGCACGAGCTCGGACGCGTCGCCGCCTGGCGTTACGCAGTCGGGGTCGCCGCCTCGGCATCGTCGATGCACGCGGCCCTGACCGACGGCGGCCCGCAGCCTGAGCCGGCGCCCCACCGCGTGCTCGGGTGTCGCACCAACACGCACCACGTGTGGAGGACCACCCACACCACCGACGGCCAGCTGTACCGCGCCTGCGCCCGGTGCGGCAAGGAGTACGTGAGCACGGGCACCTCCTGGTTCATCGGCAGCGCCTGAGCGACAAGGCTCGTGGGGCACGCGCCGGTAACTCCGCCCCGGCGGGCGGGTCGCGGGAGCGACGAGGCTCGTGGCGGACGTGCCGGTGACCCCGCCGGCTCGGCGGGGTGTGGGGCGTGGTCCTCAGGTGTGCCAGGTGACGCCGGTGGCGGCCACCGTCGCGGTGAGGTCGCGGTCGTGGACCTCCGTGTGGTGCTTCGGGCAGAGCAGGGCCCCGTTGTCGACGGAGGTGCAGCCTCCGTGTCGCCAGTGCACGACGTGGTGGGCGTCGCACCAGGTGGCGGGCACCGTGCACCCGTCGAAGCTGCAGCCCTGGTCGCGGGCGATGAGCGCGAGGCGCTGGCCGCGGGTGAAGAGGCGCTGGCTGCGCCCCACGTCGAGCGGCTCGCTGTCGCGGCCGAGCACCATGGGGATGATCTCGGCGTCGCAGGCAATCCGGCGCACGACTCCGGGCGAGAGAACGTCGCCGGTGAGCGTCGTGCCCGTGCCGCGGACGTCATCGACGAGGGTCTCGAGGTCGATGAGGACGACGACCTTGGCCTTGTCGGTGGTCGGGACGCCGTCGGCCGAGGCGACCCCGCGCTGCACCATCGTCAGCAGGGCGTCCATCCGGCGTCGCGCGGGAGTGCGGTCGTCGGGCGTGACCGTGCGGCCGTGCTCGTCCTTCTCGGGGCAGGGGATCGAGAGCGGGTCGATCGCGGCCTTGAGCACGGCTGCGCCCTCGGGGTCGAGCACGCCGCGCAGACCCACCATGCCGGTGGCGTTGGGCTGCGTGAACCACAAGCCGCGGGCCTCGCGGCGGCCGCGGTCGAGCCGGTCCTCGTCGCGGGGCGGCCGGACCTGCTCGGAGTGGTGCCGGACCAGACGGGCGAGCTCCTCGGGTCGGAGCCGCGGCGCCTGCTCGGTGAGGTCGGCCAGCGCAGTCACGAGGTCGTCGGGGTCGGCGACCGGGGTCGTGCGCGCCTCGAAGTCGACGATCTGTGCGGCGTTGCCGACCGTGACCTGCTGGGTGGCGACGAGCAGCCGCAACCTCGCCCACCGGGCGTCGGCCAGAGCGGTGCCGACGGTGACGAACGCCTTGGCCTGACCGGCGGTCAGTGACGGGTCGTGGCTGCGCAGCCAGTCGGTACGCGACAGGCCGTCCGGTGCCTCTATGCCGCGTGACACGAGCTCGGAGACGATGGTGACGAGCGTGACTTCGTGGGTGCGCCGCTGCCGGGCCACGCGCTCGGCGGCCGCGGTCAGCTCAGCCTCGGCATGGCGGGTCAGGCCCAGCCCGGCGCTCGCCTCGGCGACGATGGCCTCGTCGATGCTCGCCGAGGCTTCGGCGCGAGCGGAGGTCGACTCGACCCACGCCGGGTCGTCGACCATCTGCTCGTAGCCGGCGGCGTCGAGCCACGTCGGGTGCCGCAGGTCCAGCTGCTCCAGCGAATCCGCTTGGGCAGGCGCCAGCCCTGACCAGGGCCCTGCAACCCAAGGAGCCGGACGGGCCGAGGGCGCCACTCGGCGCGCTCGACGAACTGCCCGGGCGGTCAGCGCGGCGGGCTCGGACGGGGGCGACGGCACACGCCCAGCGAAGCGCCCCCAGAACCCGCCCTCGGCTGCGCCACCCGTGGCGCGCTGTCGCACCTCGAGGTCGGTGAGCCGGCTCCTCAGGAGCTCGAGCATCGTGGGTTCCCCTGCCATGTAAAGACTCTAGACGCGACCACTGACAGTGCTCTGGCCCGCGGAGCCGGCCCGGAAGCGGCCCGGAGCCGGCCAGGAACCGGCGCCCCAAGGGCGCCCCAAGCCCCCTGATGCGCCGGCCCAACCACAGTCCTCACCCAGTCGCCGTCCTGCCCACGGCCCGTCAACATCCAGTCTCTGCCCAGCGCGCGCCAGTCACGAGGCGACCCGCGCCCGGTTCGCGTGCGCTCAGGATGACGAGCGGTCGAGCGGGCGGATCGAGCCGCGCACCTGAACGGGCATCTCGACGAGGTGCTCCCCACCCGGCTCGTCGGGGCCGAGGACGAGCTCCATCGCCTTGCGGCCCATCTCCTCGTAGGGCAGCTTCGCGGTCGTCAGCGCGGGCCGCAGGTACGACGCGATCTCGTCGTCGTCGAAGGAGGCGATGGACACGTCGTCGGGCACGCGGAGCCCGCGCTCGCCCAGCGACTGGTAGGCGCCGAACGCCACGCGGTCGTTGAGGCAGAGCAGCGCGGTGACCGGGGCGCCCGACTCGAGCACCTGCTTGGTCCCGGCGTAGCCGTTCCACGGCTCCCAGGAGCCGACGTCGACGACGGCGACCGGCGTCGCGCCGGCCTCGGTCAGGGCCTCGTCGATGCCGGCGAAGCGCGCGCCGATCGTCACCGACGAGCGTTTGTTGGCAGGGGCGCTCGGGGCGCTGCCGATGATGCCGATGCCTTCGCGGTGGCCGTGCTCGAGGAGCAGGCGCATCATGGCCCGACCGGCCTCGTGCTCGGCGGGCAGCACGGACGCGTAGGTGCCGTCGCCGGCGTTGCTTGCGCTGTTGGCGGTGACGACGCGCATCGACTCGGGCAGCGGCGGCAGGTCGAGGAGGCGAGCGGCCATCGACCCGAACACGATGCCGTCGACCTGGCGGTCGATCATGAACTCGAGGGCCTTGGCGAGCTGCTTGGGGTGGTTACCGGTCTCGGCAATGAGGACGCCGTGGTCACGCTCGTCGGCGACGTCGAGCAGGCCTCGGATCATCGCGGAGGCGAAGCGGGTGATCGTCACCTCGTCGGAGATGAAGCCGATGGTGCCGGTCGTGCCGAGGCGCAGGGATCGGGCGGCGGGGTTGGGCCGGTAGTTCAGCTCTCGTGCCGCCTCGTGGATGCGGGCCACGGCGTCGGCGGACAGGCGTGAGCCGGGGCGGTCGTTGAGCACGAGGCTGACCGCCGTCTTGGACATCCCGGCCAGGGCGGCGACGTCGGCAAGCGTCGGTCGCTTGGTCACCTGCCACCCCCGTCGGTTCGTCGCATCGGCGCGGCACCGCCAGATCGCGTATGCCGGGTGCCCCCTCCCGGGGCACCCGCGGACAGCGTACCCCACGGTAAGGACGCCGACACGGCATACCTGCTGGTGAAAAGGTTTTAGCAACCTCTTGTGGAAGGTTGGACAGAGCCGCTACCTTCGGGGCTGAAAGGTTTTAGCACTGACGCTGACCTTCCCACCACGGAGGAACCGATGAAGCTCACCCCCACCACCAAGCGCGTCGCCGTCGGCCTGCTCGCCGCGGCGCTGCCCCTCTCTATGGCCGCCTGCACCAAGGGCGGCAGCTCCAGCTCCGGCGGCGCCGGGGGCGAGCTGACGATGTGGACGCACAACGCCGGCAACAAGGCCGAGCTCGCGGCCATCACGGCGATCGTCAACGACTACAACAAGAGCCAGAGCAAGTACAAGGTCAAGATCCAGGCCTTCCCGCAGGACAGCTACAACCAGTCCGTCGTCGCGGCGGCGGCCAGCAAGAAGCTCCCGTGCATCCTCGACATCGACGGCCCCAACGTGCCGAACTGGGCGTGGGCCGGCTACCTCGCGCCGCTCGACGGGCTCGACGCCACCCTCTCGAAGTACCTGCCGACCGTGCTCGGCAAGTGGGACAACAAGACGTACTCCTACGGCTACTACGACGTCGCGCTCGTCATGGTGACGCGCAAGACGATCCTCGACAAGTACGGCATCCGCGTCCCGACCACGGACTCCCCGTGGACGAAGGACGAGTTCAACGCGGCGCTCAAGAAGATCAAGGCGTCCGGCGACTTCCAGAACCCGCTCGACATCGCGACGAGCTTCACCGGCGAGTGGTGGCCCTACGCATACTCCCCGATGCTCCAGAGCTTCGGCGGCGACCTCATCAACCGCGACGGCTACAAGACCGCCGAGGGGTCGCTCAACGGGCCCAAGGCCGTCGAGTGGGCGACGTGGTTCCGCAGCCTCGTCACCGACGGTCTCGTGCCGCTCAAGTCCGGCGCCGACCCGGCGAAGGACTTCATCAACGGCAAGTCCGCGATGCTCTACAACGGCACGTGGACGGCGGTCGACACCCGCAAGGCCTTCGGCAAGGACACCCTCTTCCTCCCGCCGCCGGACCTCGGCACCGGCCCGAAGATCGGTGGCGGCTCTTGGCAATGGGGCATCTCGCAGAACTGCTCCGACCAGGCCGGCGCGCTCGACTACATGAAGTTCGCGGCGCAGGACAAGTACGTCGCGAGCGTGGCCAGGGACACGAACAACATCCCGGCGACGGACGCGGCCGCCGCGCAGGTCAAGGGCTACGAGAAGGGCGGGGAGAACGAGGTCTTCCTCGACTATGCGAAGAAGTTCGCCGTGCTGCGTCCCGTGACGCCCGGCTACCCCTTCATCGCGACGGAGTTCACGAAGACCGCGCAGGACATCCTCAACGGCGCCGACCCCAAGCAGGCGCTCGACCAGGCGGTCAAGAACATCGACGCCAACCAGAAGTCCAACGGCTACTTCCAGTGAGTGACTGACATGTCCACCATCACCGCTGCCGAGAACGCGTCGGCGACCACGCTTCGGGAGCGCAAGCCGGCCAAGGGCTCTCGCTCATCGACCACGACGGCACTGCTCATGCTGCTGCCGGCGGCGGTCCTGCTCATCACCTTCCTGCTCATCCCGATCGGGCTGACGTTCGGGCTGGCGTTCACCAACGCCCGGCTCATCTCGCCACGGCCGGCCGAGTTCATCGGCACCGACAACTTCGTCCGCCTCTTCCAGGACGAGACGTTCTGGAAGTCGCTGCGCAACACGATCGTCTTCGCCGTGGTCATCGTGCCGCTGCAGTCGGCGTGCGCGCTCGGGCTGGCGCTGCTCGTCAACGTCAAGATGCGCGGGGTCAACTTCTTCCGGACCGTCTACTTCCTGCCGGTCGTCACCTCGATGGTCGTCGTGTCGATGCTGTGGCTGTTCATGTACCAGAAGAACGGGCTCATCAACGAGGTGCTGCTCAAGTTCGGGATCGTCGGGCCGGACTGGCTCGGCGACCCGAAGACGGCGCTGCTCGCGATCATCCTCATGTCGGCGTGGCAGGCGATGGGCTTCCACATGGTCATCTGGCTCTCCGGGCTGCAGACCATCCCCGCCGACCTCTACGAGGCGGCCGACCTCGACGGGGCCGACAGGTGGCAGAAGTTCCGCTACGTCACGTGGCCGGGGCTGCGCGCGACCCGCACGTTCATCCTCATCACGATCACGATCTCGGCGTTCGCGCTCTTCACCCAGGTCAACATCATGACCCAGGGCGGACCGCTCGACTCGACGTCGACGCTGGTGCTCATGGCGGTGCGCACCGGCTTCCAGCAGCAGCAGACCGGCTACGCCTCGGCGATCTCGCTCGCCTTCTTCGTGCTCGTTCTCGCCGTCACGCTGCTCAACCGCTACGTCACCCGAGACAAGGACGTCGTCCGATGAGCGCCACCGTCACCACCGGCACCGAGGGCCTGGCCCACGTCGCCGAGACCGCCGTCCCCGAGCAGCACCGCGGTGGCGACCGGCCGCACCCGGCCCGGCACGCCCTCGGCCTCCTGCTGCGGATCGTGCTGTGCCTCGTCTTCGGTCTGCCGTTGGTCTTCATGGTCGTGTCGAGCTTCAAGCCCGACCTGCAGATCTTCGACGACCTCGGCAGCTTCAAGGCCTTCATGCCGACCGGGGACATCTCGACGGCGAACTACACCGGCGTCTTCGGGCGAGTGCCCTTCGCGCAGTTCATGATGAACTCGGTCGTCATCACGGTCGTCACCGTGGTGCTCGGGATCGTCGTCAACTCGATGGCGGCCTTCGCCCTGTCGCGCATCGGCTTCCGTGGAGCGGGAGCGGTGCTCGGGATCATCCTCGCGACGCTCATCGTGCCCTTCGAGACGCTCGCGCTGCCGCTGCTGTGGTGGTCGAACCAGCTGCCCTTCCTCGGGCCCGACGGCATCTCGCAGGGCTGGCTCGACACCTACCAGGTGCAGATCATCCCGTTCATCGCCAACGCCTTCTCGATCTTCCTCTTCTACCAGTACTTCGACAGCATCCCGAAGGAGCTCGACGAGGCGGCGAAGGTCGACGGCGCGGGGTGGTTCCGCATCTACCGGAGCATCGTCATGCCGCTGTCGGGGCCGGCGATCGCGACGGTCGCGATCCTCACCTTCCTGCCGATGTGGAACCAGTACCTCTGGCCGCTCATGGCGGTGCAGACCGAGGAGCTGCGGCCGGTCATGGTCGGCATCGACTACTTCAAGCAGCTCAACACCTCGTGGGGTCAGATCATGGCGTACGCCACGATGATCACTGCGCCGGTGCTCGTGTTGTTCGTGGCTTTCCAGCGATCGTTCATCAACTCCATCGCCTCATCCGGCGTGAAAGGCTGAATCGTGTTTCGTCTCCCCGAGGCGTGGGTGTGGGACTTCTGGCTCGTCGACGACGGGGAGCAGTACCACCTCTTCTTCCTCTACGCGTCGCGGGCGCTGCGCGACCCGCACGCCCGGCACTACCGGGCCTCGATCGGGCACGCGGTGTCGTCTGATCTGGTCTCGTGGGAGCGCGTCGTCGACGCGCTCGTGCGCTCGGACGCGCCGGCCTTCGACGAGCTCGCGACGTGGACCGGGTCGGTCGTGCGGCACCCGGACGGGCGGTGGTTCATGTTCTACACCGGGGCTCGGCTCAACGAGCACGGCGCCAACGTGCAGTCCATCGGGTATGCCGTGTCGCCTGACCTCTACACGTGGGACAAGGCGCCGGGGCCGGTGCTCGAGGCGGACGGTCACTGGTACGAGAAGTACGCGCCGCCGCCCGAGGGGAACTGGCACGACGAGGCGTTCCGCGATCCGTGGGTGGTGGCGGATCCGGACGGTGATGGCTGGCACATGCTGATCACGGCTCGGTCTGCTGCGGGGCCTGCCCACGATCCCTCTGACCGGGTGGACCGCGGGGTCGTGGGGCACGCGTGGTCTGCTGACCTGGAGACGTGGGAGCTGCGGTCGCCGTTGTCTGAGCCTGGGGCCGGCTTCGGGCAGCTCGAGGTCTTCCAGACGCATGTCGTGGACGGGAAGCAAGTGCTCCTCTTCAACTGCTCGGTCGGCGACATGCCCGAGGCGGCGCGGGCGGCCGGCATCACGGGCGGCGTGTGGATCGCGTCGGCCGAGTCGGTGCTGGGGCCGTATGACCTCGCCGGTGCTCAGGAGATCGACGACCCGACCCTCTACGTCGGCAAGTTCATCGACGACCGCGAGACGGGCGAGACCAAGTTCCTCGCCTTCCGCAACGAGACCGGCGGCCATTTCATCGGCGAAATCACCCACCCGTATCTCGTCACGTGGGACGGCGACCGCGTTGCCCTCACGCCGTCGAGCGCGTCGAAGTCTCTAGGCGCTGGCGAACACGGGTAGCCCTCGCCTCGTCGCGAGCTCGGCTCCTCCCGCACGTGCCACGGGCAGGCCCTCCAAGCCGTGGGTGAACGGTTCGTCAAGGGTGGCGGCAGGCCGTGTGCTGAAGCAAGGCCGATGTCAGTCCGGCGTCGGGTCACAAGCCGTATTAGGCGCTTGACGCTCGACCCATGCGTGGGAAAGGGCCAGCCCTCACGCGTGGACCTAGGATGTGCGTCAGGAGGACTGGGTCCGATGAAGCATCGTCGACAGGCAACGCAGCATTGGGCGCATCTCTGCAACGCGAGCGCGTCGAAGGGCGAAATCGCGTCAGTCTTGAGCGCCGTTCGATGTTCTGGCGGCCAGTCGAAACATGGAAAGGCCAGCCGTGCCTCTGAAGAAGTCGGATCTCTACGCGTCGCTTTGGGCGAGCTGTGATCAGCTCCGCGGCGGCATGGACGCCAGCCAGTACAAGGACTACATCCTGACGCTGCTGTTCGTGAAGTACGTCTCCGATAAGGCCAAGACGGATCCAAACAGCCTCATCGATGTGCCCGATGGCGGTTCCTTCGAGGACATGCTGGCCGCCAAGGGCGACAAGGAGATCGGCGATCGCTTCAACAAGATCATCGCAAAGCTCGCCGAAGCCAACGGGTTGCGCAACGTCATTGACCAGGCCGACTTCAACGACGAGGAAAAGCTCGGGAAGGGCAAGGAGATGCAGGACCGCCTCTCCAGGCTCGTCACCATCTTCAATGACCTCGACTTCCGTGGCTCACGTGCCGAAGGCGACGACCTGCTCGGTGACGCCTACGAGTACCTGATGCGGCACTTCGCGACCGAGTCCGGCAAGAGCAAGGGCCAGTTCTACACCCCAGCTGAGGTCTCACGAATCCTTGCCAAGGTCGTCGGCATTGGTCCGACCACGCGTCAGGACCAGACTGTCTACGACCCTGCATGTGGCTCTGGCTCACTGCTTCTCAAGGCTGCCGCCGAAGCTCCTCGCGGGATGACGATCTACGGTCAGGAGAAGGACAACGCCACCTGGGCTCTATCGAAGATGAACATGATCCTGCACGGTAACGAAATCGCGGAGATAGAGAAGGGTGACACGATAACGAACCCGCAGTTCATTAAGGGTGACCACCTGCGGACCTTCGACTACGTTGTCATGAACCCGCCGTTCTCGGTGAAGTCATGGAATAACGGACTCGAGAACGACTACAACCGGTTCGAGTACGGCCGCCCCCCAGAGAAGAACGGCGACTACGCCTTCCTGCTACACGCGCTGACCTCGCTCAAAAGTACCGGCAAGGCCGCGATCATCCTGCCGCACGGCGTACTGTTCCGTGGTGGCGCCGAAGGGACCATCCGCACCCGGCTGCTCAAGTACGGTTTCATCAAGGGTGTCATCGGTCTGCCGGCGAACCTGTTTTACGGCACCGGAATCCCCGCCTGCATCGTCATCCTCGATAAGGAGAACGCCCAGGCACGCACGGGCGTCTTCATGATCGATGCGTCCACAGGTTTCACGAAGGACGGCAACAAGAACCGTCTCCGCACCCAGGACATCCACAAGATCGTCGACACCTTCAAGAAGCAGGTTGAGATCAAGCGCTATTCGCGCATGGTCCCGATGACGGAGATCGCCGACAGCAAGAACGCCTATAATCTCAACATCCCGCGCTACATCGACTCCTCAGAGCCCGAAGACCTCCAGGATCTGCGCGCCCACCTGCAGGGTGGCATCCCGAACGCTGACCTCGACGCACTTGCCCCCTACTGGGACGCCTTCCCGCAGCTCCGCGGCCAGCTCTTCAAGCCGAACCGTCCAAGCTACAGCGACCTCACTATCGACGTCAGCGAGGTCCAGCAGGCCATCCTTGACTCGACCGAGTTCCAGAAGTTTGCCAACGAGGCAAAGGTGCTCACGACCGACTGGTTCGCTACATACCGCGACACTTTGGCGTCGATCAATGCCGAGACCCGGCCGAACGATCTTATCGCTACCGTCGGCGACGACCTGCTCGCACGATTCAAGCCCGTGCCGCTCCTCGACGAGTACGACATCTATGAGCAACTCCTGACCTACTGGCACGACACGATGCATGACGATGTCTTCCTCATCATGAATGAGGGATGGATCGAAGCGGCGAAGCCTCGAAAGACCATCGAGGACAAGGAACGCAAGCTCTCCGAGGCGCCCGACCTGGTTATCGGCTCAGGCCGCAGTGCCGCCAAGTACAAGATGGACCTGATCCCTTCCGCCCTCGTCGTGGCGCGCTACTTCGCTGACGAGCAGGCCAAGATCGACGAGCTCACGGCAGCCGCCGAGGAAGCCAACCGTGCTGTCGAGGAGTACATCGAAGAGCACGCGGACGAAGAGGGCCTCCTCGCTGAAGCGATGGACGACGACAAGATCTCGAAGGCGCTGGCGATCGTGCGCCTCCGCGTCGCCAAGCGCGAGAAGGCAGACCCGGAAGAGGTCAAGGCGCTGGAGCACCTGATCAAGCTTTACGACGCCGAAGCGGCCGCGAAGAAGGCGGCCAAGGAACTACAGGCCGAAGTCGACAGGGCCACACTCATGAAGTACGCCGACCTAACCGAGGACGACGTGAAGAGCCTCGTTCTTGATGACAAGTGGCAGGCGACAATCGTCAGTCGCGTGCGCGCTGAAGTCGAAGCACTGACGCTGACACTTGTCGCGCGCGTTCATCAGCTTGGCGAACGGTACGCCGCCACGGTCGGCGACCTCGACGATGAGTTGGGGAGGCTCGAAGAAAAAGTCGAACGCCATCTGGCCGCGATGGGGATTAAGTCATGACGTCGGCGAGTGAAGTCCACTCGGCGGGCGACTTGGGAACCTTCCGGGGAGGTAGCGGATTCCCTCTACGACATCAGGGTGGCAAGTCTGGAGACCTTCCCTTTTTCAAGGTTTCCGACATGAACAGCAGTGGCAATGAACTGTTCATGACCCGCGCAAACAACTACATCACTGAGTCGCAACGGAAGGCCCTCGGGGCTGTTCGTATTCCCGCACGCGCAATTGTGTTCGCCAAAGTGGGTGCAGCGGTGTTCAAAGAGCGGAAGCGAATCCTCGCACAGGACAGTTGCATCGACAACAACATGGCAGCCTTCATTGTCGATGAGCGGCAGCTCGACGTCCGGTTCGCGCACCATCTCCTGACCGCATTCACCATGTCCGACCTAGTCGCGGTCGGCGCCCTGCCGTCCTTGAACGGTGGACAACTGCGATCGATTCCGATGCTCGTGCCGACGGAGCTCTCTGATCAGAGGCGTATCGCAGCAGCCCTTACGGACGCCGATGATCTGATCGACACACTCGACGCTCTCATCGATAAGAAGCAGGCGATCAGGCAGGGCATGATGCAGCAGCTCTTGACCGGCCGCACCCGGTTGCCGGGACATACCGCTGAATGGCAGTCGCGCAGACTAGGGGAGCTTCTCGCCTATGAACAACCCGGGCGCTACCTGGTTTCGAGTACTGACTACAACGGAACCGGAACGCCAGTTCTCACTGCAGGCAAAACGTTCTTGCTTGGCCACACCGCCGAGAGGCACGGCATCTTTCGGAACTTGCCCGTCATCATCTTCGATGATTTCACAACCGCGTCCAAATTTGTCGACTTCCCTTTCAAAGCAAAGTCGTCTGCGATGAAGATGTTGTCCGCTCGCCCCGGAGTCAACCTGCGCTACATCTTCGAGCGGATGCAACTGATCGATTTCGCGGCAGTCGACCACAAGCGCCGATGGATCGCGGAGTTCAGCAAGATCGAGGTAAGAGTCCCAGAGCAGGACGAGCAGGATGAGATCGCTGCCGTTTTGGTGGCTGCTGAATCAGAGGTCGCTGGTCTGGAGAAACGGGTGATGAAGGCTCGCGCCATAAAGACCGGCATGATGCAGCAGCTTCTGGCTGGTCGCTCTCCCCTGCCCGTGGAGGCCGCATCATGAGCGACGTCGGACAAATCGAGCGCAAGGCGCAGGAACGCGTCGTAAAGCTGTTCCGCGATCACCTCGGTTACGAGTACCTGGGCAATTGGGAGTACCGAGAGTGCAACTCGAACATTGAGGCGGCGCTACTCGTCCAAAACCTTGAGGCTCGCGGCTACGACTCCAACCTGATCACGCGCACGCTTGATCAGGTTGGCAAGGCTGCTTCGGTGGGCGCTGGCCACGATCTGTATGAGGCGAACCGGGACGTGTACCAACTGCTCCGATACGGCGTGCATGTGAAGCCCGGTGTCGGCGAGCAGACCGAGACCGTCTGGCTGATTGACTGGGCGAACACCGATGCTAACCACTACGTGGTGGTCGAAGAAGTCACCGTGCTCGGCCAGCACACCAAGCGCCCTGACGTCGTGCTCTACGTCAATGGCATCGCCCTGGCGACCATCGAACTCAAGCGATCAAAGGTGTATGTCGCGGAGGGCATCCGGCAGACCATCGGCAACCAGAAGGCCGAGTTCATCCGCCCGTTCTTCTCCACCGTGCAGTTTGTCTTCGCGGGCAACGACGTCGAGGGTCTGCGCTACGGCGTCATCGACACGCCTGAGAAGTACTGGCTGGAGTGGAAGGAGCCGTCAGAGGTTGCCGATCCGCTCGACCGTGCGCTGCTGCAGCTGTGCAACAAGGACCGCTTTCTCGAACTTATTCACGACTTCATCGTCTTCGACGCGGGCGTCAAGAAGGGTCCGCGGCACAATCAATACTTCGGCATCAAGGCCACACAGGACCGCATCGCCAAACGCGAAGGCGGCATCATCTGGCACACCCAGGGATCGGGCAAGAGCCTGACGATGGTCTGGCTTGCCAAGTGGATTCGTGAACACCAGGACGATGCGAGGGTTCTGCTGATCACCGACCGCACCGAGCTTGACGATCAGATTGAGAAGGTCTTCAACGGCGTTAACGAGCAGATCTACCGAACGTCGAGTGGGGCCGACCTCCTGGGCACCCTGAACCAGACCCAGGAGTGGCTCATCTGCTCCCTGGTACACAAGTTCCGAGGAGGCGACGACGACCAGGCGCTCGACACAGCTGGCGAGGATTTTATCGCCGAGCTGAACGCCAAGATCCCCAAGGACTTCAATGCCAAGGGCAACATCTTCGTCTTCGTCGACGAGGCCCACCGCACCCAGTCCGGGAAGATGCACACGGCCATGAAGCAGCTCCTGCCGGAGGCCATGTTCTTTGGCTTCACTGGCACCCCGCTCCTGAAGGCCGACAAGGCCACCAGCATCGAGACCTTCGGTTCCTTCATTCACACCTACAAGTTCGACGAGGCTGTCGACGATGGCGTCGTCCTGGACCTGCGCTACGAGGCCCGCAACATCGACCAGAACTTGACGTCACCGGCACAGGTGGACAAATGGTTCGAGGTCAAGACCAAGGGCATGACCGACCTCTCAAGGGCGGAGCTGAAGAAGCGCTGGGGCACTATGCAGAAGGTCGTCTCAAGTGAGCCCCGCGCCAAGCAGATCGTCAACGACGTCTTGCTCGACATGGAGACCAAGCCCCGCCTGATGGATGGGCACGGCAACGCCATGCTGGTCGGCTCCAGCATCTACCAGGCCTGCAAGTTCTACGAGCTGTTCTGCAACGCCGGCTTCAAGGGCAAGTGCGCCATCGTCACCAGCTACGTCCCAAACGCCAGCGACATCTCCAAGGAAGACTCCGGCGAAGGCAAGACCGAGAAAATCCGCCAGTACGACATCTACCGCAAGATGCTTGCCGACTACTTCGATGAACCCGAGGACACCGCCGTTGGCAAGGTCGAGGAGTTCGAGAAGGCCGTCAAGAAGCAGTTCGTCGAGAACCCAGGCCAGATGCGTCTCCTGATCGTGGTCGACAAACTGCTCACCGGATTCGACGCTCCAAGCGCGACGTACCTCTACATCGACAAGAAGATGCGCGATCACGGCCTCTTCCAAGCCATCTGTCGAGTCAACCGTCTCGACGGTGACGACAAGGACTACGGCTACATCATCGACTACCAGGACCTCTTCAACTCACTCGAGGACGCCATCACCGACTACACCTCGGGCGCCCTGGACGGTTATGAGAAAAAGGACATCGAAGGGCTGCTAAGCGATCGCATCGAGAAGGCACGGGAGGATCTCGACGACGCCTTGGAACGTGTCCGCGCTCTGGTTGAGGCCGTCGCCCCGCCCAAGAACACACTGCAGTATCAGCAGTACTTTTGTGCAATGGAGCAAGGCAATGCCGAACAACTGAGGGCCAACGAGCCCAAGCGCGTCGAGCTCTACAAGGCGGTCGCCGCCGTGACGCGCTCGTTCGCGAACCTCGCCAACGAGATGACCGAAGCGGGATACAGCGAGGCAGAGTCGGAAGCGATCAAGAAAGAGATCGCCCACTACGTAGATGTGCGGGCAGAGGTGAAGTTGGGTGCCGGGGAGGACGTCGACTTCAAGCAATACGAAGCCGGCATGCGATTCCTGCTCGACACCTATATCCAAGCCAGCGCATCGGAGACCGTCTCGAACTTCGAAGACACCGGCCTCATCGATCTCATCGTCAAACTCGGCTCGGGTGCGATCGACAAGCTCCCTGAGGGCATTAAGCAGAGCCCCGAGGCAGTGGCCGAAACGATCACCAACAACATGCGCAAGGTGATCATCGACGAGCGAGCGATGAACCCCAAGTACTACGACCGGATGAGCGAACTACTCGACGCCATAATCGAGGAACGCCGCCAGCAGGCCATCGATTATCAGGAGTACCTGGCCAAGCTGCTTGATGCCGCTATGCAACTTGGCACCAAGGAGTCGGACACCAAATATCCGGACTGGGCTGACAACGGCGCGAGGCGGGCACTGGTCGATTTCTTCTCCCCCGACGAGCACCTCGCAATCGAGATCGACACCATCGTGCGGCACACCAAGCCCGACGCGTGGGTTGGCAACCCGATCAAGGAACGCAAGGTCAAGAACGCCATTCGCGTCAACCTCGGCGACGGCTTCGACCAGGCCAAGCTCGATGAACTGTTCGAACTCGTCAAGGCACGTCATGAGTACAGCTAATGCGTACCTGACCGTCCGAGGGATCGACATCGATGTCATATACAAAGACATCAAGAACCTCCACATCGGCGTTTATCCCCCGCTTGGGCGCGTCCGCGTCGCAGCACCCGAGCGCTTCGACGACGACCAGGTTAGGCTCGCCGTCATCCAGCGACTGCCATGGATCAAGCGCCAGCGCGAGACGCTCAGGGCCGCGCGGCGACAAAGCGAACGGGAAATGGTCACGGGGGAGTCTCACTACGTTTGGGGTCTCCGGCGACGGTTGAAGGTCGTCGAGCGACCCGGCCGCACTCACTTTGAAGTTGAGGGCGAGCGGCTCGTGCTATTCACCCCGAGTACAACGACTGCCGAGCAGCGGCGCAGCGCCCTCGATCAGTGGTATCGACAGCAACTGCGGGAGGCCATCCCCGGTGTCATCCAGTCATGGGAGCAGAAGCTTGCAGTGTCGGTGCCCGGGTGGACATTGCGCCGCATGAAGACCAAGTGGGGTTCGTGCAATCGTGCGACCCGACATCTGTGGTTCAACGTGGAACTCGCCAAGAAGCACCCTGACTGCCTTGAGTACATCGTCGTCCACGAGTTGGCTCACTACTTCGAAAGCAACCATGGCGAGCGCTTCGCCAGATTGATGGACAAACAGATGCCCGACTGGCGCCGCCGCCGAGACCAACTCAACGGTTCACCACTTGCCGAAGAAGATTGGGGTGAACGATAGGGCCACCGACGCCCTCCTGGGCCGGGCGCGCCGACGGTTGAGATCCAGTGCAATCGTCCGGAAAAGTCGCATCGCCGAATGCAGAGAATGTCTAAAGCCCCGGGCGCTCATAGGAGGCCCCGCCCCTCCGGGCTGTCTCACGGAGGCCGCCACGGTCGAGACGTAGATGGGTAGTGTGCGGCCTGTGAAGACTGAGGTGGTTCTCGAGCTTGACGGCTCGTCGCAAACGCTCCTGCGGTCTGGGCGAGCGGTTGCGGGTCATGGCATGCAGCGGGATGTCGATTGGGGGTCCGGTGCATCCACGCACGTCAGGCTTGGGCGTGACGGTGCCGTGATGCGGCTTGCCATGGCGGCTGGGGGCCTTCGGCACCTTGCGAAGGTTGCTTCACCCGAGGTATCGGAGCTGCTCGTGAAGGCACCGGACGTGGTCTTCGCGATGGCCCTTCGTGATGTTAATAAGGCCGCCTCGAGCAAGGACCTCATCGCCCAAGTGGAACAGCTTTGTCCGAGAGCTGACGCCAGCGCGGCATGGAAGCGTTCTCGGGTTTCCTTCGAGGGCCGGCCCGATGTGGAGATCAAGGGGGACGGACCGAAGCGTCGCTACACCTGGACATCGGCCTCTGATGAGGTCATCGACGCCTTGGCGGGCCTCGTGGCGCCGCCCGATGAGGCCTCAGTCGCGGGTGATTTGGACCGAGGTCATCGGGGTCCCGCTCCTCATGCCCTGGATCCGGAGCTCGAAGCACCAGAGACGTCATCCGATGACTGGTCCCTGAGCAACAATGACCAGCCAAGCCACGTGGCGAAAGGCCCACAGCAGGTCACCGAAGCGGGTGGCCAAATGGGCATGGGGGCCAATGCCATGAGCTTGAATGAAGCCGCCGAGCTTTCTAGGGACAGCGCCGACGAGGCTCGGCTCATTTCTGAGCTACATCGCATAGGCAGCGGCGGCGCGGTTCCGACGGACGTCGAAGACCTGAAGGCGTCAGCGGAGCGACTAGGTCCGGCTCTTGCTCTGGTATGTGCGGCAATCCTCGATGAGGAGAACAGTCCACAGCGTGCTCATGCGCTCGCGAAATCGTTGTCAGCGCCTCTGCTGGCCGGGCGCCAGCTCGCGAACCTGCCTAACGATGTTCTGACGGCCGCTGCAAAACGACTTACCGGTAATGAACAGATTGTGCTGGCCCTCGTCACGCGGCGCACGAAGCTCGCGGAAGCGCCTGATCCTATTGCTTTGCTGGGGCCCGACCCGGCCGTGACACTGCTTCTCAGGAGTCTTGCCGGCGCGAAGCAAGGCCTGGAATCGCGGACCGGCGCGAACCTCGACGAGTATGCGCTGGTCTGTCGTCGGTTCCTGGCTCGCGATTCATCTCGCTTCCTCACACCAGCTCAGCTCCTCGAGGTCACAGCACCTCTGATGTCCGCTTCAGATCCGGACGCAGCTTCATGGTTTGGCGAGCTTGTCCGGCGCTCGCTCGAGAACGGAGGCGACCCGGCAACGGCCCTCGGCCCGCGCGAACGCCAGGAGGTGGCCCGCCGGCTAACCCCGGCACCTCTGGGACGTGACACTGCCCGAGCCCGACTGCTCAAGTGGATCTGGGCTCATGACAAGGGCGAAGCCCGGCGGCCGGAGTGGTGGCGAGGAGCAGGCTTCGAAGCCCTGAGTGACGCGGCTTCAGGGCCCTTGGCCGCCGCACTAGAGGACCCGACGCTGGTGTCGACGGTGGTGCTCCCGATCCTCAACGAAGCGTTGTCCTCAGCCCCGACTAGACGCCACCTGTTCGCGATACTCTCGGCGCCACGCCCTCTGCTCCAAGCAGTGGACAGCGCGGACGTGGGCGACGCGATTCGTCGGGTTCTCAGCGGCGATGATGTTGCACGTTCATGGCTGACCGACGTGGGCCAGTCAGACCGACTGGGCTCTCTTGAGAATGAGAACACCGAACTGCAAGCCAAGACGCAAGCAATGGGCGACCAGCTGGCCGCGGCGCGTCGGGAGTTGTCGGAGGCCCAGGAGCGCATGCGGCGTCTCGAGCAGCGCCTTGCCCAAGCGGGCGAGGATTCAGGTCGTGCCCGTGAGTCTCAGACACGTCAGGCCCAGATTGACGCGTTGCGGTCCCTTGCAGGATTGGCGGCGTATGCGACCGCGGCCGTCGTCGAGGGTCGTGACCCTTCTCGGATCTCGCAGCGGGTTCAAAGCCTGGTCGCCAGAGATGGACTAACGCCGATCGGCGCTGTCGGAGCCACCGTGACGTTCGTTCCCGAAGAGCATGAGTTGATTGGTGCGAGGGATTCTCCAGAATCGCCTGTAAATGTGGTGCAAATCGGCTACAAAATGACGGAGCCGAACGGTGAGAGCTTCATCCTCCTGAAGGCGACTGTGATCCCCAGTACCTAGGAGTGCCGCGCAGTGGCCGCAACCCATACCATCGGAGTCGACTTCGGGACCAGTACCACCTTGGTCGCAGAGGGAGTTGGTCTGCGTCGTCCGGCGGTGGTGCCGATCGGCGTTTCCACCTCTTGGATGCCCTCAGTCGCTTCGCAGGTTGACGGTCGACTCGTCGTCGCAGAAGCAGCACTGACTCACCAGCCCGGACTGTTGATCAGTTCAGTCAAGAGGGCAATCACCGAACGGCGCCAAACGGTTTGTAGTCCCGACGGATCGATCGAGCGGTCGGTTGACGAGGTCATCGAAGGCCTGCTGGTCGAGCTCGCAACGCGCTCACGCGCAGAACGACTGCCGATCGGCAATGCCGGGGACACCAGGCTGGGCTGCCCCGCTATGTGGGACGCGGACCAGCGGCTGAGGCTACTGGGACTTGCTGAGAATGCCGGTTTCGCCGTAGGCCCGGCCACGCTCATCGACGAGCCCATCGCTGCCGGACTGAACTGGATCGAGAGTCAAACCAGGAATGGCAAGCATCTGGATGAGGACCGCGTTCTCGTGTTCGACATGGGGGGCGGAACCCTTGATGTCGCCCTGCTCGACGTGACAGCAGGTCCGGGACGTGACCCGAAGGTCTTCGTGTTGGCTTCCGATGGTCTCAACGAGGCGGGCGACACGCTCGACTCGGCGATCGCCACTGACCTGATTCAGGCCCTCCGGGAAAAGGGGATCGATCTCGAGACCCTTCCCTCACCACTCGTTGCTGAGGCCTTCGTGCGTCGCGCTGCTGCGGACGCCAAGCTAGACCTCACCACCAGCCGTTCTGTTGACGTCGACATCGCCTATCCGGACGGGCGTCTTCCCAGCCTCCGCTATGCGGTGGAGCAACTCGAGGAGGCCTTTCGGTCGCAGTTAGAAGGCGCGTGGGACCTTGTCGTGAACACGTTGAAGGCCGCCCATCTCGCACGGAGGCGTGGCGCAGTGCCCGCAGTGTTGCGTGCAATGCCGGAAGGCGAACTAACGAAAGATGTCGCCCACGTACTCATGGTGGGCGGCATGAGTCGGATTCCCGCCGTGGCCCGCTTCCTCGAACACAAGCTCCCTGGGGCCAAGATTCACACATTTGCGGGTGCTGGCCCGCAGGAAATCGTGGCCTCGGGCCTCGCAGAGTCCAGCCCCTACGAGCAAGTTAACCTCCACCGTCCCGCCTTTGATTTCGTCCTCGAGTTCGAGGGCGCTGACGGGCAGCACCAGTCCGTCAGTCTGTACCGAGCGCATACGAAGTTTTATGAGCCGTGGGAGGCCATGCAAAAGTCGGTCCTACGATACGAGTGGCCGGGGGGGACCACGGCTGTGAACAGAGATGCGAAGCGGCTCCTTCCGACGCGGGGTTACGGCACCCTGAGCGTCTTCGCCCTGGACGGCACGCCCGTGGAACTCAGGGAGGACGGAAAGAGCTCGGAAAGTCTTCGGGTCAACTTCGGATCCAGTCAGTCTGGCCTGCACTTCTCCCTCGCGCCGGATGGGCGCATGATCCTTCGCGACAGCCGCGGCGACGCGCACTCGCTCCGCGTGACCCGGTGGCCCGCACTCGGCTCCGGCTTCACTAAGTTGGCCCTGCCCGTCGAGGAAGCCAGGTTCATCCCTGAGCGTCGCCGGTCTTGGGACACTAAGTAGCCGGTCCGACGACCTCGAGCAACGCCACCGTTCTCATGACGAGTGAGAAAGCCATCGCTTCTTCAAGCTCGAGGTCGAGCTTGTCAAGGTCGGCCGAGAGGTTGCGGATGCGCCCTTCGTGCATACGGATCACGCGCTGATCTCGCCCTTCCCGCCGCACCAGGTCGAGCGTCTCGCCCGCCTTGCGCAGTTTGAGATTCAAGGACGCACGCCGCGCATCGATGCGGCTCAGCGCCAGCGCTTCGTTCTCCGCTCGCCGGCTGGGCTCCTCCAGCCCGCGCCGGGCCCAGGCTGCATCCTCTAGCGAGCTCAGCAAGTCTTCAATGCCACGTACGGAAGCCCAGGTCGTGTCACGAAGGTCCCCAGAAGCAAGTTGCGTCAACAACGCCTCGCCGACTCCCTCAACAGGTTGGCCTGAGTCCACATCGACAGCCGTGGCCCAGAGCTCGAGCGCCGGACGAATGCCCCTCTGGTCGACAAGGTCGACCTGGACGGCGTAGTGGCTGCGTGGTGGGAGCGTCGAAACCTCGACAAGGCCGTACCGACGCAGACGCAACTCATCGGCCTCAAGGAACCCCACGGCGACCTCAACGAGTGGGTGGCGGGCTGACAAGAGCTCGACGTCCCGTGCACTCGCGACTGCCGCGTCGAACGTCACACGGGTGGGCGTCCCGTTGCGCAGGTCGGCTTGGAGGTGAACGGTCGACTGGCGACTTCGACGCTTTGCGTGGTGGTGCCAGACGAGGTCCGACAGCTGCGCATTTCCTACGAGTTCGAAGATGCCCTCTTGGCTGCTCGGTGTGATGCTGGCGCCCGTTCCCTGCGTCAGCACCTCCATCACCAACCGCACCTCGGCCGCTCCTACATAGCGGCCGTCCGCCGGGCCGGAATCAGTCAACCCCTCGACACTGAGCTGGTCGATGGTCGACAGGGCCCCTCGTGACTCGTTGAGGCGTTTCAGATCTGCGTGCCGCTGCTCCACAGCTAGCGCAATCTCGTCGGCGCGCCGCTGCCTTTGCACCCGATTCAAGTTTGGGTCGAGGATCTGTTGTGCAATGTCTTTGAACTCGTCCCGAAGGATGGGCTCTAGGTCGCCGATGGAGTCCTTAAAGATGCCGATTCGCTCGTAAAGTCGCTCGAGAATGTCCGACTCGATGGTCCCCGGCACGTGCATGTTGAGGATAAGGATCTTTTCGTTCTTCTGGCCGAATCGGTCGAGGCGTCCGATGCGCTGCTCAACGCGCATAGGGTTCCACGGCAGGTCATAGTTGACCAGGACGTTGCAGAACTCGAAGTCGAGTCCCTCTGAGGCCACCTCGCTCGCGATGAGGATCTCGAAGGCGCCGTCGCGGAACCGGTCGATCACGGGCTGCCGTTCTTGCATTGGGATGCCGCCGTGTAAGACGTCCACGGTGAAGGTATCCGCCAGCCTGGCTCGAAGGTAGGCGATGGTGCCGCGGAACGTCGAGAAGATCATGACCTGACGGACTCCTTGCTCCTTGAGCGAGGTGAGCCGCTCCTGCAGCGCGTCAAACTTCGAATCCAGCCCCTGACTGAGTGCTGCGACCGGCACCCCAGACAGGAGCTGCGCATCGAGGTCAGCGCCACTGAGGTCGTCGTCGGAATCATCGATCTCTGCGATGAAGCTCTCAACGTCTCCGCCGATCATGCGGGCGCGCATGGCCGGAAGGCAGCTCGCCAGTTGACGGAGGGGCATTTGAGTGGCGAAACCCGGAGGAACCCCCTGGGCTCGGGCCCGCGCCATTAGGTAGTCGTAGGTGCCCTCGTAGAAGTCCTTCTCCTCAGCGGCCCATGAAACTTCGATTTGATGTGGTTCCCGAACTGCCTTGGCGTCAGGCACGTCCACCTTGCGTGTGCGGCACAAGACCCCGCTTAGAGTGTTGAGGTCGTTGACGAGTCGCTTGATCTCCGAGCGCTCCGCAGCAGTGAGCCCCGTCTCCGAGCGCAGCAGCTCCACCAGTCTTCGGAAACTTGGGCGGGCGGTCACCGTTGCACCCAGCGGTGCCTTCCGGATCGCGTCGACGTGCGCCAAGGCTGACCCAGTCGCATCCCCGCGGGAGACGGCGCGCGAGATCGCGTTTAGGTGCCGGTTGGGCTCTAGTTGTAGACGGAAGATTTCTGAGTCCTGGAAGAGTCCGTCGTCCAGGAGCGAAAGCAAGTTGTAGAGGTCCTGCGAGCCGAGGTTGATCGGGGTGGCGGAAAGGAAGAGTAGGTGGTCGGCCCAATCCGACAGAAGCCGACCTAACAAGTTCGATCTAGTGCCGAGGTTGCGGAGAGCGTGCGCTTCGTCGACGATGACCAGGTCGAAACGTGGCGCCATCCTCGAGAGCTTCTCCAGAGGGTCGGTTGCAGACCGCAACCCCTCGAGGGAGACGATGCCGTGCAGCTCGGGATCATTCCCGGCCACCAGCGCATCTGCCAGCTCGGCAAGCCGATTTGGCTTGATGATCTCGAGCTCGCGGTCGAACCGTCGGCTCATCTCCATGCGCCACTTGAGCGTCAGGGAGGAGGGGGTGACGACCAGTGTCCGGCGCATCGGCGTGCGGTGTTCTAGCTCGGTCCACACCAAGCCGGCCTCGATGGTCTTGCCCAGGCCCACCTCGTCAGCGATGAGCAAGCGGCCCGTCGGTGAGTCGAGAATCTTCAGTGCGGGCAAGAACTGGTACGGCCGGAAAAGCGTCTTGGAGGAGTTGAAGGAGTAGAGCACGTCACTGAGAGGGTGACGCAGTTTCGTCCACGTCAGCGTCAGCGCGAGGTCTCGCGCGGATGCGGCGGCTTCAGATACCCACATCTTCGGGTCGCGAGGGTCACCAGCGATGCGTTGAAGCGAGTCCTCGCCAACGATTTCCTGCACTCCGTCGACCACCACGACAATCCGGTAGCCGGCCCCTGAGCGGACAACTCGCTCGACGCGACCGAAACGATCGCGTCCGACGATTCGCACGAGGTCGTCAACTGCGAACTGACAGCTGCCGGTGAACGTCCGCCCGTCCTCCCAATCCTCCACGAGGCACTCTCGTGCCCGGGCGAGATGCTCGTGTGGTCCATCATCCGTATGGCGATAGCGAGCCGAGGACGTCTGAGTCTCCGGCGCCTCACCCGCGACGAGACAAGCTTCCCAGCGGCCCTTGCGCTCTACGAAGTAGATTCCGTCGTGCAACAAGGTCCGAGATGGGTCCGAGTCCAGCTCCCGAATCTCTGCACCCAGACTCTCCACGCGCTCTGAGAGTGCGTCTGCCAAGGGTCCACGAACGAGCAACCGACTAGCGGGCCTTGCATCGAGAGCGGAAGGAAGCTGGCTCAGTGGGTAGTACGCCAGATCGTCGCCTGCGGTGACCATGGCGATCCTTAGTTCGTGCTGCTTGCGAGAAACTCGGCCCGCAGGTCCTGCAGCCTGCGACCATCAGGAAGACGCCAGAACCACCATCCGTTGGTGGCCCCCTTTCGCAGGTGGTGACCGGCAGCCGAAGGCGTGCCGAACGTCTTGTCGCCCACACGAAGATGACCGGACTCCAGGACCTCCGCGACCTGGTCTCCCCAGGACCCCTGCCGCGCTCGCAGCTCGGTGCCAACTGGAAGCAGCCCGGCAGCAACAAGGTCCCGCAACGCGACGTTTGGTGTGGCGGCGGAGGCCCGTGCGTCGATATCGAGTCCCACATGGCCCGCCGGAACGGGCCATGCCTCAATGAAGGCATCGACGATGGCCAAGCCGCGTTCGTCGATGCGCTGTTCGTTCCATCCGTGCTCGCTAACCGCTCGAATGCGGCGGTTGAGCAAAAACACATCATGGGCCTCGAGCTTTGCTCGCTTGCCCTTGATCCCAAGCCACGGTCCATTCGACACCGCCAGGTTGAGCTTCCCGGTTAACAGCGTCAGGTTCCCAAAGCGGTGCACGTGGTTATCGCGCTCGATCTCGTCAGCCAGGGATTCCACTGGCCAGTTGGTCTTCCACCGTTGAGGCAGGATGTGCTCGATGTGATAGCCGACGCGTTCCACACGACTTGAGGTCTTCGAGTCGGCGGTAGTCGAGAAGCCGCGCGCAGCGTCCTCGGCGGCCTCTAGGTACATGCGAAGTCGGCCCCGCTTGTACCGCCTGTAAGCGGGCTCGATGGACAAGGCTTTGAGCTCGTCATCGCTCGGCCAGTAGGTGCTAGGCGCTTTCTGCCGAGCCAAGAACGCCTCCGCACGATCGGCCAGCTCTGTGTCCGCGCTACCGCGGCAGGCGGAGATGAGGTCCGCAACAACACGACCCTGATCCGCCGAAGCCAGACGCAGCAGAGATCGGCGCACTAACCAGCTCTCTGCCGAAGCGACGACGCTGTCGATCGTGCGCGGGTTGTGCGGGCTTCCCGGCTCGTGCAGCCACAGAAGGAGCGGCTGAAGCACCTCGCTATCGAGTGCCCGAGAACGGTAGACGCATAGCTCGACTCGGCTGAGCTTTGCGTGTGGGTCACGAGCACGTTCGGTCCATGATCGGTAGGCGTCGGCCTGACCGCGGACCTCCTCCAACACGGATGACATGGGGCGATTCGCCTCGTGCTCGACGTAATGCTTGAACCGGGTGAACGTTGACTGCGGCCCGACCTCTTCGGCCAGACGCGACATGAGCCACTGATTGAGGAAGAGCGAGCTGCGGGTCATGCGATACCGCCCGACGCTGACGCGCTCTTCCCAGAACTGCGTGTCGAACGGCCATATCTGTGCGTAGGCGGCGGCGGTGTCCACGCCCTCCCGCTCCAGGCGCTGGAACACCAGGTTCTTGATGAGGTCCGCGGCCGTGAGCGGCGTTCCTCGGGCGTTGAGGGTCTCGAAGATTTCCTGCGAGTTCTCGTCACGCCTGAGGTCGATGACGACTAACTGAAGGGAGGTGGTCAGGACAGACGCCAACGCCTCGGCCCGACGGTGCGTCTCGTCCCCTTGAGCGTCGAGCCATAGGCGCACCTGCTCGGTGAAGTAGCGGTGCGCCTCGACGAAGAGGCTGTTTGTCGATCCAAGAGCGGTGTAGTCCACCGGCGGATCGGCATTCATGACCTCCGCGAACGCCACCTTGTCCCGGTTCGTGTGGTGCAGTTTGAGCGCGTTGCCGTCCTGGACGAAGTGCTGAGGGTTATGCGTGAGCCCCTCCATCTGCGCAGCAAGATGCTCGATCCCGCGATCCTCAAAGACTGCGCCGGCGGCGTCGATGAACAACTGCAGCGTGGTCAGACGCTGTTGTCCGTCGATCACGGCCCGCGGCTGGACGGTGCCGACGACGTTGTCCATGGCTTGGATGACCACAGCGCCCATGAAGTGCGTCGCCGTCACCCACGGCTGCATCAGGCGGAGTTCTGCGACGCGTCGAATGTCGCCCCATAGGGGCTCCCACTGCTCGTCCTGGGTCCACACGTATGGCCGCTGAAAGAGTGGAACCACTAGCCGTTGGGGAAGATTAAAGATCTCAAGTGGGGTTCTGACTGTGGTTTCCATTGCTCTCCTTGCCTGGCGCCCTCTGTGCTCACCTGCCAACCAGCCACATGCACCCTAGAACGCGGCCGCGGTGCTTTGGGTTGAATGGGGGTGCCAACCAAAAAGGGGGATGGATCTCGAGGGTCCTAAGCACGAGCGCAGCCCAGGAGATCTACACCGGTCGACGTCTGATCAGTTGCTCTGCGTGCCGACAGGGTCGGCGTAACTCCCACTCGGACCCCGATGACGGCGGCCCAGACGCGGTTGTCGACGCCGCGCTTGTTGAGGGCGCTGTGCAAATGCGACATCACGGTCGTTCCGCTGACGTAGGGCTCGCGGGCAAGGGCGGCGTTCGAGACGGCCCGCGCCTAGCCGGAAACGACATCGAGCTCGTGCACTCCAGCGAGCCCATGAGCTGGGTTGCCTCTGCTCGCTGAGCCGCCGCAGGGCTTCACGGACCCTGGTGCAGAGCTGAACTGCTGTCGGGAGACACAGGGCCGAGCCCGCTACGGATATTGCGGTAGCGCTGCAGATCTCCTAGCGACGCCATCTTGAGCAGGAACGCGTCATCGCCGGCCCGGATCGCCCGCTGGGCCACGTCGCCGGTGTCGAAGCGACGGAAACTGCGGTGACACCCTATGACTCCGTCACTGGGGCCCGGGGGCGGCGCATCAAGTGCTTTGCCAGGGGTGCGGACCCAGACGTTACATCACGGTATTCCCTATCGCAGGGCACTGAACGACTCCGGTCGACGGCGATGGGATGAGGCAGGTTCGGAATGGATACATGAGGTGGCCGGGCTCAGACCCGACGCGATGCCCGACGGACCCGTCTGTGACGTCTGTGCTCAGACAGCCCTGACAAAAACCGGTTCCGCGTCCCCGAGGCCGTCGTGATTCGAACGCCGCCCTATCGTGTCGGCACCTTCGTTGTCGCAGCATTCTCCTAAGCTCGGTGAGTGCATCAGGGGAAGCTGGTTATTCCGGTCGTCGGGGCCGTCATCCAGTCCGACGGCAAGGTCCTATGTGCCCGCCGGGCAGCACCCGGGAAGCTCGCCGGCTACTGGGAGTTCCCCGGAGGCAAAGTCGAGCCGGACGAGTCACCTCGAGACGCCCTCGTCCGTGAGATCGACGAGGAACTGCGCTGCGAAGTCGTGGTGGGCGCCGAGATCGAGACGACGCGACACACATACGACTCCGCGACGATCGTGCTCACGACTTTCTACTGCGACCTCATCACGGGCGAGCCCCACCTCAACGACCACGATGAGGTGCGCTGGTGCACCCCGCTGGAGATGAGCACGCTGAAGTGGGCACCTGCCGACCTCCCTGCGGTGGAGCTCGTGAGGCGTGATCTGACCCATGGCCACTGACTTCAACTGGCTCGGCGACCTGTCGCGGGACGTCCAGTTCGGCTACCTCGGCACCGACCAGCTGGCACCCCGACGCCGCCACCCTCAGCTCGTCTACAACGACGCCGACAACACGGCGCTGCGCGTGATCCGCGAAGAGCTCGCCACGTGCGACAGCTTCCTGTTCTCGGTCGCGTTCGTCTCGCCGCGAGCGATCGCCCTCTTGCTGACGGACCTGCTCGAGTTCGAGGGAGAGGGCCGGATCGTCACCTCCGACTATCTCGCCTTCAACTCACCGGCCGCCTTCGCCGAGCTGCTCCGTCTGCAAGAGCACGGCATCGACGTGCGCATCCATCGCTCGCCGGCGTTTCACCCGAAGGGCTACGTCTTCCAGCACGACACGTCAGTCACCGCCATGCTGGGCAGCTCGAACCTCACCGAAACCGCCCTGGTGAGAAACCACGAGTGGAACCTGCGCGTCTCGGCTGCGAGCACGAGTGACCTGGGCAAGCAGCTGCGCCAACTCAGCGAGTATCAGGTCAGGGACTCCGTTCCGTTGACGCAGGACTGGGTCGACGCGTACGCGGTGGGCTATACGGCACCCCCGCCCCGCCCACGACGCCAGCCGACCGGTTTGGCAAGCGTGAGCCAGATCGACGCCCAGGATCGGCTGGGCCAGAACCTCGACGACTCGCCCACGGCAGACGGCGGAGACGACGGCCTGGCGGGTGGCGGGGCACACCCGCTCGTGCTGCCAAACCGGATGCAGCGCGAAGCGCTCGCCGCGATTGCCGACGTGCGAGCCAACGGTGCCCGGCGTGCGGTTGTCGTCTCCGCGACTGGCACCGGCAAAACGATCCTGTCGGCGCTCGACGTCAAAGCGGTGAATCCGAAGCGCATGCTCTTCATCGTTCATCGAGAACAGATTCTTGATCGAACGATGCTCGAGTACGCCCGCGTGCTGGACCGACCCTTGAGTGACTTCGGCAAACTCGCTGGGGGCTCACGGGAGCTGGACCGGCCTTTTGTGTTCACCACAATACAGTCACTCTCGAAGGCCAGCACCCTCGCCAGCATCGATCCCCAGGCCTTCGACTACGTCCTCGTCGATGAGGTGCACCGCGCGGGCGCCCAGAGTTACCGCACGGTCCTCGATCACCTCGAGCCGGCCTTCCTGCTGGGCATGACGGCCACGCCGGAGCGCACGGACCGTTTCAACGTCTACGAGCTCTTCGACTACGTCGTGCCGTACGAGATCCGCCTGACCAAGGCGCTCGAAGAAGAGATGCTGGCGCCCTTCCACTACTACGGGGTCGCCGACATCTCCTTTGACGATGGAAGCACGACGGAGGACTACACGCTGCTGGCCAAGCTGACGTCACCTGAACGCGTACGCCATGTGCTCACTGGCATCGAAACGTACGGTCAGGCGGGGGTTGCCCCTCGGGGGCTCATCTTCTGTAGCCGCAAGGAGGAAGCGCATCAGCTGTCGCAGGCCTTCAACGGCGCGACCTTGCGAGGACGACGGCTCAGGACTCTCGCACTCACCGGTGATGACAGCATTCCAGCGCGAGAGTCCGCCGTCGAGCGTCTCGAGCGCGGAGAGCTCGACTACCTTCTGACGGTCGATGTCTTCAACGAGGGCGTCGACATTCCGAGCGTCAACCAGGTGGTCATGCTGCGGCAGACGCAGTCAGCCATCGTGTTTACGCAGCAGCTCGGTCGCGGCCTGCGCAAAGCGGCCGGCAAGGACTACCTCATCGTTATCGACTTCATCGGCAACTACGCCAACAACTTCCTCATCCCCGTGGCGCTTTTTGAAGATGAGTCGCTCAACAAGGAGTCGCTCCGGCAGAACCTCATTGGCGCGGAAGAGGTCGGCGTCGTCGCTGGTCTCTCGAGCGTCCGCTTCGACAAGCTGGCTGAGGCGCGCGTGCTCTCCTCGATCAGCCAGACCAGGCTCGACGACATGCCAAAGTTGCGTGCTGCGCTGATGGCGATGCGCGACCGCGTCGGACGCACTCCGCGGCTGCGGGACTTCTGGCGGTTCAAGTCCACCGACCCTGTCGTGCTCGCCACCCGACGTGCCCACTATCCGAGCCTGCTGCAGGCCGCGCTCAAGGAGCCGACCGACCTGACGCCGCGCCAGGCAAAGGCCCTCGAGCTTCTCTCGCACGAGGTTCTCCCGGCCAAGCGCGCCGGCGAGGCACGCCTCCTGCGGGCGTTGCTCACCACGCCGACTCTGAGCCGTGCCGACGCCCGTGACGCAGTCGGTGATGATGGCGGCACGGTGCCGGATCGCCGTCTTGACAGCATCATCGACACGTTCACCCTGCAAGGGCATGCGGAAGGTGACCAGAAGCGCTACAAGACCGGGATCGTCGAACGTGGCGACGATGGTCGCATCGGTCTGACGCCGGAGTTCCGCTGGGACTACGAGCGATCCTCGTCATTCCGGGCTCACGTCGACGACGTTGCTGAAACCGGCGATGCGATGGCCACCGCTCTCTACGACTCGTCGAGCGCGTTCACGTCCGGCCGGCAGTACACGCGCAAGGAAGTGTGCCGGCTGCTCGGGTGGCCGCGGAAGTTCACGTCGACGATCTACGGCTACCGGGCGGATCTGGCAACCGGAGACTGCCCGATCTTCGTGACACTGCACAAGAGCGAGGGCATCACCTCGAGCACCGCTTACGAGGACGCCCTCCTCGACCAGTCGACGATGCTTTGGTACACCCGCGCTCGGCGCACGCTGGCCAGCGGCGAGGTCGACAACATCGTTCAGCGCCGGGTGAAGCTCTACGTCTTCGTGAAGCGGGACGAGGCCGAGGGGTCTCAGTTCTACTTCCTCGGCGGCGCGACGCCACTCGACTTCGAGGAGACGAGCATGCCCGACGACGACGGGAAGGCCCTGCCGGTGGTGCGTATGCAGCTTAAGTTCGATGAGCCCATCCCGGCCGGGCTCTTTGACTACTTCCACCCCGTCATCACGGTGTAGACCCTTCGTCGTTCGCACTGTGACTGCCTGGCACTGCTGCGTAGCGTCGTTGCGCAAGCAGACACGCGCATGACGTCTTCTCCCGCGTCGCGGGCGAAGGCATCGCAGGCTGCGACCGCCGCACGCACCGCTGACGGGCTCCCGCGGCGGTCTGGTCGACTCAGTCGCAGTTGGGGCAGGGGCCGGAGACGGGCATCTCCATGAAGCAGGTCGGGCAGACCGCGCCGCGGCGAGCCTCAGTGGCCGCAGTCGCACGCGGCGTGCTCGCCCGAACGACCCGCGCCTTGGCCGTCAGCGTCGGCACCGCGTCAGCAGGCACGTCGGCTCCCCAGTGGCGGTAGCACTCGAGTCGCGCGGCGGCCGCGCTGTTCTCGCGCTCGAGCGGGTCGGTGATCGGGGCCTCGCCGGCGACACGTAGCGCCTCGTCGTAGCCGGCGCCGACCTGGCCGTCGTCCTTGCGGACGACCAGTGACGCGAGCGGCGGCTCGTTGCGCACGTGGTTGACCTTGACCAGATCGGCGAGCAGAGCACCGATCCAGTTGCGCATCTGCGACTTGGTCCGCAGTGACGAGCGACGCTGGACCTCCTCGGCGAGCTCGGAGTAGGTGATGACGGCGTTGTAGCGACCCGCGGTCTCCACGAGCACCTCGTAGGCGTGCTTCGCCCAGTAGGGCTGGGCGAACTTCGGAGTCACGAACGTCTCCTGGTCAGACATGGGCAGTCATCCGCTTCCTTCGTGGTGCAGTCGCCGAACCCCCAGTCTCCACCCTTCGCCTCGGCGGCCGTCACCCCACCCACCGACGAGCCAACCGCTTATCGCTCGGTGGACTCAGACGCAGCACCGATCCAGTCGATCATCTCGTCGGTCGTGGCGACCTGGGCGAAGAAGGTGCCGACCGTGGCCAGCGAGGCGCGCTGCACCTCGGCGACCTCCATCCCCGGCACCCCGCCGGTGGTCGTGGCGTCGCTGATGAAGAACGCGCGCACGTCGCGGACCATCGCCTCGCGCGCCGTCGTCTCGCAGCAGACGTTCGTCTCGATCCCGGTGATGATGATCGTGTCGACGCCGAGCAGCTCGAGCCGAGTCAGCAGGTCGGTGTCGTGGAAGGCGCCGAAGTGCGGCTTCTCGAGCACGTGGTCGGACGGGTCCATGACGAGCGACTCGTGGAACGCGGCGGTGCGGGACGTGCGGTCGAGCATCCCCTCCCGCACCGGCGGGAACATCTCCCCGAGGATCCCGAGATCGGCGTCCGCAGGCACCGCGTGCCGCACGTGGATGACCGGGATGCCGGCCACACGGCATACCTCCGCCAGGCGGTTGATGCGCTCGACCACGGCGCGCGCGTCCGCCCCGATCTCGACGAAGACGTTCTGGACGTCGATGGTGAGCAGGGCCATCCGGCGCGGGTCGACCTCGAACTGCATCATGGTGCGCCTTCCGGTCGCCTCGGCCCCTGGGTGCACGCTACGGCTCGACGGCCCATCGCCACCGGCGAATCGAACAGCAGCACCGCCACTCGTCAGGCGAGCGGGTCCCGGGTCGCGCGCGTCAGCACCGCCAGGCAGAGGGCGCCCACGCCACCCCAGAGCACGAACGAGCTTGCCCACCGTGCGTCCGGCTCACTCGGGAAGACGTCGACCCAACGCGAGAGCGGGTTCACGACGGCCAGCGCGATGACCACCGTCAGCAGTGCGCCACCGACCGCGTCCCCGGGCTCGGGCACGTTCCGACGCAGGCCGGCGGCCGCGGCGACGGCCACGAGCACACAGCCTGTCAGCCACACCATGACGCCGAACCGAGCGCTCGACCCGCTCCTGACCGCCAGAGCGGCGACCCCCATCGACCCCGCGACGAGCACCCCTCCGGCGACGACGAGTCGGGCTCGGCTGCGCCTCCACAGTGACGTGGGCGCGGCCCCCACTGCCTCGGCTGCCGCCTCGTCGAGGACGTATGCCGTCGCCGCGGCGAGGGCGGCCACGCCCACCACCAGCGTGGTGCCCGCGACGGCGCTGGTGGTCCACGTCGCCGCGACCCCGACGAGGAGCAGCCCGGCGACAGTCAGGGCCGCCACGGGCCGCCACGGGATGCCCGCTGCCGGCCCGAGCGTGCGAGTCGCGTTCACTTCGAGACGAGGACGACGCTGTGGCCGTCGGGGTAGGAGCGCACCGGCTCGCTGAGCCCGCCGGCGGAGGCCAAGCCGTAGGTGAGGACGGAGAGGGCGACGAGGACCACGCCGATCCGGACGAGACGCCGCCGCGTCCGACCCTCCGACCGCCACAGCAACGCGGCCAGGGCGGCAAGGCCGCAGAGCGTGAGGGTCCACGCGAGGTACCACGCCGGCGACCCGGTCAGGCTGGTGACCGCGACGTAACCCTGCGCTGCGTTAGTGAAGATGCCGAGGGGCTCGAACAGCCTGACCCAGCGGTACCACTCAGCTGGTGCTGACTCGGTGTTGGTGAAGACGCCGAGGACGCCGAAGGTCCACACCACCACCGCCAGCACGAGGACGGCTGACGCGCCGCGGAAGCGCCACCACCGGCCGGCAGCGACGCCGAGCAGGGTCCCGCCGACGGAGCAGGCGATCGAGTTCTGCACGAGGACCGTCGCGACCGCTGCGGGCGAGAAGGGGCCGTACATCCACTCCGGCGCACTCAACGCCGACGGGCCGATGGCGTAGTAGAGGACGAGCCACGCCGAGGCGACGAGGGCAGGGACACCAGCCATCAGGCAGAGCGCGGCCGTCCGGGTGGTGACGGAGGTGGGCGACGCCTCGAGCAGCTCGCCGGCCCTGTGGAAGGACCGCGTCAGGTGGTAGGCGGTGATCATCGAGGCCACCCCCACCGTCAGGGCGACGACGGGCAGGCTGAGCGAGTCGCTGGTGACCTGGTGTGCCTGCTCGTTGAGGGCCATGGCCGTGAAGACGACGCCGAGCGCCGTGCCCACGAGGAACATCGGGTGTCGGGCGAAGCGCCATGCCTCGATGCGGGCGAGCGCGGCGAACGGGCTGCGGTAGCCGCCATGCGGGGCGAGGGCGGTCGTCACGGCAAGGGCGTCCTGCGGGGTGGTGGTCATCACGCCACCTCCGCCGAGGTCGTGGCGTCAGCGGACGTGGGGGCGGTGGCGCCCCGCAGCAGCAGGTAGGCGTCCTCGAGGCTGGGCTCGACGAGCTCGGCGCCCCTCGGCACCGACTCCCCGACGTTGCGATAGCGCCCGGACGCGGTGCGCCACGACGCCTGCGCCGCGGCATCCGGGGCCGCGGCCATCCAGACCCGTCCGGCTGCGAGCGACACGAGCTCGGGCACCGTGCCGTCGAAGTGCACGCGCCCGGCATCGAGCACGACGACCCGGCGGCAGAGTGCGGCGACGTCCTCGGTCTGGTGCGTCGAGATGACCATGGTGGACGTCGCGGCGATGTCGGCGAGCACGCCACGCAAGGACGCGCGCTGCTCGGGGTCGAGCCCGGTCGTCGGCTCGTCGAGGACCAGCAGCTCCGGTGTGCCGAGCAGGGCCTGGGCCAGGGCGACCCGGCGCCGCTGCCCACCCGAGAGCCGACTGATGCGTTTCGTAGCGACGTCGCCGAGGCCGACGAGGTCGAGCACCCGTCTCACCTCCGTGGTGCGAGTCCCACGGTCGGCCCACTCCTTGAGGACCGCCATGTAGTTGACGAAGGCGAAGGTGGAGAACCCGCGCGGGAAGCCGAGCTCCTGCGGTTGGTAGCCGAGCCGCCGCCTGACCTCGGTGCGGGCATCCGGCTGGCTCGGGTCGCGGCCGAGGAGCCGCACCTCGCCGGCGTCGGGCCGCAGCACCGTCGCCATGACGCGGAGCATCGTCGTCTTGCCGGCGCCGTTCGGACCGAGCAGTCCGGTGATGCCGGGCCCGAGGTCGAGGTCGACGTCGTCGAGGGCCGCGAGGGAGCGGTAGCGCTTGGTGACACCGCGCAGGGAGACCGGGGTCGAGCCGGTTGTGGTCATGACGCGATCCTTCCGATCGTGCCGAGTCGCCGGGCTCGAAGGACGAGGACGAGCGGCCCGATGAGGAGCATGAGGAGGTAGAGGACGAGGTACTGCGGCGCGAAGACGGCCCAGATCGTGTCGAGGCGGGAGGCCGCGCCGGTGGCGAAGACCCAGGCGACGGTGATGGCGCTCGCCGGGCGCCACGGCCCGAACCACGTCGAGAGGGCGAGCACCGCCGCGGTGAAGCCCAGCGCCGGGAGGAGCCACACCCACGCCGCCGACTCGGGGAAGACGAACTGCCCGACGAGCACGACGGGGAGCGCCGCGAGGAGCACGGCGGCGGTCCGGAGCAGCAGCAGGCGAGCGAGCGGGTACGGCGCCGAGCTCTCCTGCTCGAGCGCCGGCCCGCCCTCGGGGCCGAAGGCCGTCGCCACGGCGAGCACCGGCACGATCGGCGCCACGACGAGGAAGATCATGACGCTGCCGTTGCGCGCGGCCACGGCCCCACCGACCGCGAAGGCGACGGCGAGGGCGACCGCGCAGATCCAGGATCCGCGCAGCGCCGGCGCCGCGGCCACGAGCATCGCGTCGCCGGGCGGAAGGCCGAGCCGCGCGAGGAGCCGCTCCAGCAGCGACACACGTGGCACCTCGATCTCGTCGCGCACGGCGGTCCAGACGGCCGCCAGGTCCGGCAGGTCCGGCAGGTCCGGTGCGTCCGGAACCTCGGAAAGCGCTGGTGGCCCAGGCTGCTCGAGACCTACCGCCTCCGAAAGCGGCGTGACCCCGGGAAGGGAGCCGACGGCATACGCCATCGGTGGCAGCTCGGCGGCGACGCTCGCCTGGCACTGCGGGCACCGCACGAGGTGCTGCTCCAGCGACATCGACGTGACGGCGTCAGCGTGGCCGTGGACCCACGCACGCAGGTCGTCCGGCCGCACGTGGCTCGTACTCATGACGAGGCTCCTTCCAGCAGGCTCGCCCGCAGGCGCGCCCTCGCGCGGTGGGCCCGCGTCTTGACGGTGTTCTGGGGGATGCCCAGCAGTCGCGCGGCCTCCCGGGTGGTGAGGCCGTCGAGCACGGTCGCCTGCATGACGGCGCGCAGCTCGGGGGACAGGGCGGCCATCGCCCGACCGAGATCGCCGTACTCGACGCCGAGGAGCAGCTCGTCCTCGGCGGTGGGCGCGGCAGTGCCGGATGCCCCCGGGTCGCGCAGGAGCACGACGTCCCGGCGCGACCGGAGACGGCTGACGAGCCGCCGGATCGCGATCCCCCACATCCAGGCGCCGACCTCGCCCGTCCCCTGGTAGCGCCGGGCCCCCTGCCACACGGCCACGAAGGTGTCCTGGAGCACGTCGGCCACGACCTCACGGTCGTTGCAGCGCCGCATCAGCCGGACCGAGAGCCACGGTGCGTGACGCTCGTAGAGCCTCTCGAGGGCGCCGACGTCCCCGGAGGCCAGCGCCTCGAGGAGGCTCTGGTCGTCGGGAGCGACGAGCGGTGACACATCTCTACTGTCGACCCGGAGGGCCCGATCGGTTCTCGGTATGGCGACGAAGCGCGGTGCGGGGCGTCAGCGGGGAGGCAGCTCGCCGCCCGTCTCGGTGGCGATGACGTGCATGACCGCGTTGATGAGGGCCAGATGGGTGAACGCCTGGGGGAAGTTGCCGAGGTGGCGCCCCGTGTGGGTGTCGATCTCCTCGGCATACAGCTCGAGCGGCCCCGCAAACGAGAGCAGCTTCGCGCACAGCTCGTGCGCCCGCTTGTGCTCGCCGATCTCCGACAGCGCCGACACGAGCCAGAACGAGCAGATCGTGAAGGTCCCCTCCTCGCCGGAGAAGCCGTCGTCCGTCTCGTCGACGCGATAGCGCAGCACCAGCCCGTCGACGGTCAGCTCGTCCGCGATGGCCAGCACCGTCGCTCGGATCACCGGGTGGTCCGGCGGCAGGAAGCGCACCAGCGGCGCCAGCAGCAACGAGGCGTCCAGCGCCGACGACCCGTAGTACTGCGTCAGCACCCCACGCTCGTCGACCCCGTGCTCGAGGATGTCGGCCATGATCTCCTCGGCGGCCAGCTCCCACTCCGCGGCCTGAGAGTCCTCCCCGATCATCGACGCGAGCTTCGCGCCGCGGTCGACCGCGACCCAGCACATGATCTTCGACGACGTGAAGTGCTTGAGCTCCCCGCGCACCTCCCAGATGCCGGCGTCGGGCTCGCGCCAGTGCTTGAGCGCCGTCCGCACCTGCTTGCCGAGGATCGGCCAGATGCGCCCGTCGAGGTGGTCGGCGACCTTCGAGTGGAGGTAGACCGAGTCGAGCAGCGCGCCCCAGACGTCGTGCTGCACCTGCGAGTGCGCGGCGTTGCCGATGCGCACGGGGCGCGACCCGGCGTACCCCGGCAGGTGGTCGAGCTCGAACTCCGGCAGCTCACGCTCCCCGCCGATGCCGTACATGATCTGCAAGTCCTCGTCGCGCTCGGCCATGTCGGCGATGAACGAGAAGAAGTCCACGGCCTCCCAGTCGAACCCCAGCGAGTACATCCCCCACAGGGCGAACGTCGCGTCGCGGATCCACGTGTAGCGGTAGTCGTAGTTCCGTTCCCCACCAATGGTTTCCGGCAGCGACGTCGTCGACGCGGCAGCGATCGCACCCGTCGGCGCATACGTCAGTCCCTTGAGCGTCAAGGCACTCCGCTGGAGGTAGCCGCGCCACGGGTGGTCGGGGAAACGGCCGCGCGCGAGCCAGTGCTGCCAGTGGTGGGCCGTCCACACGAGCCGCTGGTACGCCTGGCCGAAGTCGGTCGGAGGCGCCTTCTCACCCCACGAGAGCGCGATGTAGCGGACGTCGCCCTCCCTGAGCAGCGTTCTCGCAGCAGCCTGCCCACCCTCGAAGCCGAGCCGCAGGTCCGTCGTCAGCGTGAGCACCACGTCCGACCCCGCGCCGGTCGCTCGGCCCTGGTGGTAGCCCAGGTCGGTGTAGTCCCACGTCACCGGCTGGCGCCCGTAGTCGAGCACCGGCTCGCACTCCATCACCGTCTGCACCTCGCCCGACACGCAACGGATCGTCCGCAGCAGCGTGTGCTCGGCGTCGTAGTCCATCGGCGTGCGCCGGTGCTTCGGTGACACGTCCTCGTCGTGGCGCCACGGCCCGATGAGCAGCACGTCGCGGACGATGATCCAGCCCGTCGGGGTGCCCCAGCTCGTCTCGAGCACCATCGTGCCCGGCAGGTAGCGCCGCGCCGTCGGCACGCTGACGTCGGACGGCCCGAGCCGGAAGCGCCCCGAGTGCCGCCCGAGCACCGCCCCGAAGACGCTCGGCGAGTCCAGCCGCGGCAGGCACATCCAGTCGACGTCGCCGCCCGGCGCCACGAGGGCTGTCACCTCACCGTCGGACAGGAACCCGTAGTCCGCGATCGGGACCGCCTTCACGTGGCCCGTCGGCCCCGGCGAGCCTGTCGTGCGCGTCGGGGCGTGCGAGGTCGCGACGTCAGCAGATGCGTCCATGTGCTCAGAATCCTCGGCACCCGCCGGCATCACAAGACCCGTGTCGACCGATTCACGGCTACGGCGAGGCGCGGGCGGAGCCGAGGCAGTTGGCCTCCGCGCTGGTCCATGACGCCCGTCCAGCCGTGAGGAGTCACAACGTAGACGTCACCATCGATCGCACTGGTGAGGTGGTTGCTGTAGCGCCACGCCTGAAACCATCGGTGCTCGGCGATGGTGTCGATGACCCGGCCCTCGCGGCACACGACTGTCACCAGCAGGTGCGTGATCGGCCTCCAGCCCCGCGGCGTGCTTCTCGGCTCCGGGACGAGGTCGACCGCGACACTGCGCAGCCGCGCACCTGCGTCATACGGGTCCCAGCACGGTTGTGTTTCGGTCGGATCCGGCACCACGGAGGCGCCAACCACCTCCTGGGTCTCGAGCTCCAGGGCCGCGACCACGACACGACCGGAGACGAGCGGACACACGTCGTCGATGGATTGCAGGACGAGCTCTGGGTCCTCGAGCTCCCAACGCTCACGAGATCTGGTCATGGCTCGACCGTGCCAGCGAACTGGGTGTTCCCGTCGAGGTTGTCCCCAGCAGCGCGCCGCCGCACAGCGGTCGCTCTTCGCCTGTGGATGACACCCGCCCACGAGCGCTTCGCGGTGGTTGGCTCGGCTCCACCACTACTTGCTTCTGCGACCGGCACGGAGGACCGATGGGATACAGCACGCACTATCTCGGGCGACTCGACATCAGGCCGCGTCTGCGCGAGCCGGAGATCGAGTGGCTCCGTGCCTACGCCGAGCTCATCGACCCGCGAGAGCACGGCTACGACGTCCCTCTGAACCCGCGAGCCGAGAGAGCGGAACGAGCGCGCGGCTCGGGCAGGGGCGTTGCGCCGCTGAGCGATCCGGAGATCCTGACCCCGTGGGGGATGTGCGACTGGGTCCCCTGTGTCGAAGGGTGCTGCCTGCACTGGCGTGAGGTCGAGAAGTCCAACCACGCCGTGCCGTGGCTCGAGCACCTCGTCGGCCACTTCCTCGGCCCCGACGGCCTGGCCCGCGGCGCACGGGCTGACTTCGAGGACTTCACCTTCGACCACGTCGTCAACGGAGTCATCGCGGCCGAGCGTGGGGACACGCGCGAGCTCTACCTGATCCGTGCCGTCGACAACGTCATCACCACCGAGACTCTCGTCGCCGGTGATCCGTCAGGCTGGTGATCAAAGTGACTACAATGACCCATGAGGTGGTCACCATGGGCGGTCAACAGGTCGGGATCCGTGAGCTGAAGAGCCGGCTGAGCGAGTACGTCGACCGTGCCCGAGCGGGCGAGACGCTGGTCATCACCGACCGCGGTCGACCCGTCGCCGAGATCCGCCCGCTGTCCGGCCGCACGGCCCTCGAGACCCTCCTCGATGAGGGACTCGCGACGCGCGCACACCCCAAGCGTCCGTCACCCGAACCCCTCGCGGTCGACGGTGGGATCGGCGACCTCGTCGGCGACCAGAGCCGGTGATCCTTTACCTCGACACGTCGGCCCTCGTGCCCCTGCTCGTCGCCGAACCCACCTCGGCCCGGTGCCGGCGGCTCTGGGACGACGCCGACGACGTCGTCTCCTCCGTGGCCCTGCGACCGGAGGCCGCCTCCGCCCTGTGGCGAGCCCGACACTCCGGTCGCATCAGCGCCGTTCAGCACACCGAGCTGCTCGACCACCTGGCCGAGCTGACCGGGCAGATGCACCTCGTGGTCGTCGACGACCGACTGTCCAGGCGTGCAGCCGACCTGGCCTCGGCCCACGGCCTCCGGGGCTACGACGCCGTCCATGCCGCCACCGCCCTCATGGTCGTCGGGCAGGAGGGGCTGGCCGCCTCGGGCGACCGCTCGCTGCTCGCGACCTGGCAGGCGCACCTCGCGACCTGCGACATCGGCGCCGCGACGTAGGACGCCAGACGCACAGAGGGCGTATGCCGTCCGCTTCCGCAAGAGCCCGACAAGAGTCCCGCAAGGTCTCACGAATTCGGACATTCGGGCGCGTGCGCGGGTCTCCACTGGAGGGAGTCGTCCACCGACGACGCAGACTTCGGCGGTTGGCCCGTTGTGGTACGTGAACCGTCACGGGGCCCGAGCTCGCATCGCGAGGCGGGCCCCATCGTCATCCCCGGGCAGCCGCCACGCCGCGCTGAGTCACCTGATGACCCAATGCACAGTCGCCGCGGCCAGGGCCTCAGGCAAGCCCCCGTCAGGCGACGGCGATGTCGACGAGCAGCTCCGTTGCGAGGCGCTCGAGGTCGGCCCGCAGTGCCGCCGAGTCCGAACCGCCCGGCACCCGCACGACAACGTGCGCCTCGAAGAGCAGCCCGCCCGCCATCGGCGCCTCCCGCGTCCCGGTCGTCATCGTCTCGATCGACAGCTCGTGCCGGCTCAGCACCGACGACACCTCGCGGACGATGCCCGGGCTGTCGTTGCCGAGCAGGTCGATCGTGAGCCGTTGCGCGTCGGCGTCGTCAGCAACGCCCGAGGCGTCGGCGCCCGGATGGGCGGCCACCTCGAGCAGCCCGTCGAGCTCGCCCAGCGCGGCCGTCAGTGCATCCACCCGGTCACCGGGCACACCCACGACGACGATGCCGGCGAACTTGCCGGCCAGCTCGGCGAGCTGGCTGTCCTCCCAGTTGCCGTCGTGCGCGGTGACGACGTCCGCGAGGGCACTGACGAGGCCGGCGCGGTCGTCGCCGATGACGGTGAGCACGAGTCTGGGCACATCCGCAGCCTACTGATCGGGGCCCGCTCGCGCGGCAGGCCGCGCGACGTCAGGCCACGCGATGAGGCGGCCCACGGCATACGCCATCGGGGCGACGACGGCGGCTCGCCGTCAGGAGGTAGGCGCCGGGCCGGGTGCACCCGCTTCTTGAGTGCAACCCGGCCCGGTCAAAAGGTGGCCGCTCAGCTGGCGGCCTGGGCCCCGACGAGTTCATCCGGCTCGTCGGGGGGTCTGGGGGAGCCCGACGGGGTGTCGGGAGGGGTGTCGGACGGGCGACGCTCGGCGAGCCCGGCCATGCCCCAGCGCACCGCCGCCGTGCCGAGGTGCCCGAGCGGCCGCGCCACGAGCGTCGAGACGACGCCGGGCAGGGGGATGCCGAGCATCTCGCGCGCCCATCCGGGCAGCAGGGACACGCCTCCGGAGGCGAGGGTCCCGTAGCCCGGACGAGCGTAGAAGGGCAGTGGCGGGTCGAGCAGGAGGAAGCGTGCGGCCTCGCGGGCGGCCGGCGACGTCTCGAGCTCGGGACGGTAGGACGCGAGGACGGCCCGCAGCTCGGCGACCGAGGCGGGCGGGTCGATGACGCCGAGACGTCCGGCCGGGATGCCGGCCTGCGCGACGTAGACGTCGGCCTCGGCATCGGTCAGGGGCGTGTCGCCGAAGGTCTGGTAGCCGCGGAGGAACGAGTCGATCTCGGCGGCGTGCACCCACGTGAGCAGGTGCGGGTCATCGGCGCGGTAGGGCCGCCCGAGGTGGTCCTTGCCGCGCACCCGCTCGTGGATCGAGCGGACCATCGCGATGGCCTCCTCGGCGTGCTCGATCGTGCCGAAGGTCGTCGTCGCGAGGTAGTGGCTCGTGCGCTGGAGGCGCCCCCACGGGTCGCTCTTGTAGCCGCTGTGGCCGGCCACCCCGGCCATCGCCATCGGGTGGAGCATCTGGAGCAGCAGGGACGTCACGCCCGCCGGGAACATCGAGGCGTCCGCGTGCACCCGCCACACCGGGTCCGCGGGCGTGAACCACCGCTCGCCCTGGGCCCCCCAGATCCGCTGCGCGCGGTCGGGCGCATCATCGCCCGCGACCTTGCTGCGCAGCATGACGCCGAGCTGGCGCTGGACCAGCCGGGCTCCTGCGGTGGGACTCATGCTCGACAACATAACTGCAGGTCAGCGGCGCGCGGAAACGGCGTGTCCAACCTTTGTTCGCGTCAGCCCAGGGTGATGCGGATGCCGGCGCGCGGGCCACGCGGCCGCACCCGGTCGGTGACCGCGGCCAGGGCGTCACCGAGCCGCGCCATGACGTACTTGCGGCCCATGGCGCGTTTGACCGCGGCGACGCCCTCCGGGCTGCGGTCGACGACGGCCGTGCCGGCATACGTCGGCGCCCCGTCGGGCACGCGCCCGCGGATGTCGCAGGGGCGCAGCTCGACCCGGGCTGTGTGTGCGAGCCGCTTGAGCTTGCCGCTCGGGTCGACGGTGATGACGACGAGCTCACCGGCGTCGCGGGCGACCCACACGGGCGAGCTCACCGGAGCGCCCGTCCGGCGGAACGTCGTCAGCGACACGTAGCGGTTGGCGTTGACGACGTCGAGGTCGTCCGGCATGGGGCTCACGCCGTCAGCGTATGCCGTGTCGCCGGCTCCCAGCCCGTGTCGAGGACGTGCCCGGCGACGTCCTCAGGCGAGCGAGCGGAGCACCGCGACGACGCCGATGGCGAGGGCCGTCGCCGCCATGAGCGCCGCGGTCGTCGTCGCGGTCGTGCCGGCCCGTCCGGGGCGTCGCGCCAACGCTGCGGCCGTCGCCGTGAACGCGGCAAGGAGGAGGCCGAGGGTCATGAGGTTCGCCGCGTCGCCGCGTCGCTGCGAGGAGTCGACCGCCTCGTGCTGGGCGGCGAGGAGCCGGTCGTAGTCCGCCGGCTCGGACGTCACCATCGCGACGACGTCGGCCGGGACCCCGTCGGACTCGGTGGGCGGCGCCGTCATCGCGCCCGCGACCTGCGCCCACGTCGCCGCCGCGGCGGCGTCGGCTTTCGCGAGCTCGGGCTGGCCCGGCACGTCGTCTCCCACGGCGACGAACTGCCGTGCGAGAGAGAGCATCCCGAGCTGCACCTGCTCTTGCTGGCTCCGGAGCGCGAACGAGCTGTAGAGCTGGCTCGCGAGCAGCGAGCCCGTGATCGTCGTCGCCCGTCGTGACGACTCGGCGTCGTCGCGCGCGGACCCGCTCGAGAGCACGAGCTGGGCCGCGGTGAGGACCGGCAGCAGCAGCCACGCGACGAGAGCGACGCCGGCGGCCAGGCGCTGGGCCCGGGTCCGCTCCTGCCACGGCTGGGGCACCAGCCCGACGTCGTCGGCACCCTCAGGCGTGCCCTGGGCGTGCGGGCCCGTCGCCGCCTGCGCCCGGTGACGGTGGCCCGCCGTGCGTACGACGACGAACGCGGCCGCGGCGACGACCGACATGGCAGCGAGCCGCAACGCCCACGCCGCTCGGGCGTCACCGTCGGCGACGGCGTCCTGGACGCCTTGGGGGTCGGCCCCCGTCAAAGTGAGCGCGTCCGCGAGGCGCGAGCTCACGGCATACCCGTGGTCGCCTCGCTCGTAGTCCGCGGACAGCAGGGAGCTGCCCGCCTGCTGCAGCCCGGCCCGGAGCTCGCCCGCGGTCTTGCGCAGCGTCGCCGCCTCCGCGGCCGCGAGCCGGCTGCCGGGCGTTGCGAGACCCCGCGACGTGACCGCGTCGGACGCGTCCTGGTAGGCGTCGGCGCGCACCTCGAGCAGCGCGAGGTCGAGTGCGACCGGAGCCTGGTCCTGGTAGAGGTGACGCACCTCCTCGACGGTCAGGGCCATGGAGCGGGTCTCGAGCCGCGTCGACTGCAGCCAGTCGCCGCCCGCCTGGGCAGCCAGCCACGTGCCACCGGCGAGCAGCGCCGCGACGAGGACCGAGACGGCGACCTGCGCCGGGTTCGAGCGGATCCGCGCCGCCCACCCGTCCAGCCGGCCGGCGGCGCGTTCGGCCGGTGAGTCGGGGCCGCTCACCGGGGTGCCTCCTGCGTCATCGGCTCGTAGGTCACCGCTCCGAACCTGCCGACGAGGACGAGGTTCTCTCCCTCCCGCGACCACCTGTACGTCTCCTTCGACAGGTCGTCGAGCGGGCGCCCGTCGTAGCTGCCGGACGGCGAGTCAGGGTCGTGGAGGGTCTGCACGCCGCCCTGCGGGGTCAGCGTCAGCGTCGGGCCGGTCACGTCGACCACGCCCTTGGTGCCGATGTCGAACTCGAAGGTGCCGCTCGAGCGCGACTGCATCATGACCTCCGCCCGCTCGAACCGGCCGTCGGGCCGGAAGGTGTAGAGCACCTCGGCCGATCCCTGGTCGAGGCTGCGCCACGTGCCCTCGAGCTCGCCCGGGACGACCGCGTCCGGCACGGGGGCTGGGGTGGAGGTCGAGGTGGATGCCGGGGCTGGAGTCGACGTCGGGAGCGGCGTTGGAGGGCGCGTGACCGTGACGGTCGCCGGGCTCGGCGTCGCACCCGGCGGTGCCGTCGAACACGCGGAGAGCGACGACGGGACCACCGTCACCGCGGCGAGCGCGAGCATCGCGGTCCGGCGCCACCGGGTCCGGTCCGGTCGTTGCGAGGTCATGTGGTGGTCCATCTGCTCGGGCATCGGGCTCGCCCTCCTCGTACCGGGCGCCTCGACGGTGCCCCTTCTGATCTGACGGTCGAGCGGGGCCGGTGATACGTGCCGACGGCGCCCCGTCGCCGGGCGGCGTGCGCACAATGGGCCATGGCGCTCGCGCTCTGCCTGCTGCTCGACCGCAGGTCCGACCGCGCCGTCCGCGCACTCTGGGAGCGGCTCGAGGAGGACGGCGTCCCGACGCTGCTCTCCCACACCCACGGCCACCACGTGCCCCACCTGTCGTATGCCGTCCTGCTGACCTGGGACCAGGAGGCGGCCGGCGCCGCCGTGGCCGGGCTGGGCCACGGCGGGCCGGTCGAGGTCTCGGTGCAGGGCACGGTCGTCTTCCCGCGCGGACGCGTGGCGCTCGCCGGCTCGGCCTCGGTCGCTCTCGCCACGCGGCAGGCCCGGGCGGTCGAGGCGCTGCGTCGGACCGGCGCCACGATCCACCGGCACTACGAGCCCGGACACTGGATGCCGCACGTGTCGGCCACGACCGGGGTGCCCGGGGCGCGCCTGCAGGTCGTCGTCGACGCGGTGTCCGACCGGCTGCCCCTGACGCTCCGGTGCGACCGGGCCGCTCTCATCGACACGACCGACGGCACGACGTGGGACCTGTCCGGAGTGCCCTGACGAGACCGGTATGAGTACCGGTGCCCAGTATCGACAGGGGCGCCCGCGTCTCTTCTCCCCGACCAACCAAACCTTCGGGGAGAGACACACGACCATGCGCATCAGCTTCACGCCCGCCGAGAACGGCTTCGCCTTCAGCAACGGCTTCACCAACCACGTCCTGCGGATCCCGGCCGTCGGGGTCGACATCACGACCCGCGGCCGCTGCGGCGGCATGGCGGCCGCCGCCATGGACTACTGGTACGCCGGCCTCGCCATGTCAACGAACGGCACTCTGCCGCAAGACGGCTCGCTCGTCGCCGATTACATCTACTCCCGGCTCATGGACACCTTCGTCGACAACGGCCTGACGTTCGTCCAGTACGCGACGAGCCTCGACCACCCGACGTGGCTGCGCGGCAAGGGCGTCGCCCGGATGACCCGCGAGGACGAGCTGCCCAAGCTCAAGGCGCGTCTCGACTCCGGCCAGCCGGTCCTGCTCGGACTCACCCAGGCCCGCTCGGTCACCGAGCTCGGCAACGACCACCAGGTCGTCGCGTACGGCTGGGAGCAGGACAGCCGCTACACCTACGTCCTCGTCTACGACAATAACAACCCGGGCCAGGAGGTGCGGCTCAAGCTCACGTCGGTGGACGACCCGGCCGAGCGCGCCATCACCGGCAGCAACGGCAAGACGTGGCGCGGGCTCTTCGTCGAGAGCTACACCCGCAAGGTGCCGGGCTACCTCGCCGACGGCCGCGTCATCCACGACTCGACCGACCCGCGCATCATGGTGATCCGCGGTGGGGGCCAGTTCTGGGTGCCGTCACCCGCGGAGTTCGACGCGTGCGGGCTGCGCTGGGACGCCGTCGTGTCGGCCAAGCCCGGGTCGATGGCCCACGTCGCGACCCACCCCGGCAACGGCACGCTCGTCCGCGAGCGCGGCACCGACCCGATCCACGTCGTCTACGGCGGCAAGGCCTTCTGGATCCCGTCGCCCGAGGTCTTCGAGGGTCTCGGCCTCGACTGGGGCAAGGTCCGCGAGATCCCGCAGGGGTCCCTCAGTGGCCTGCGCCAGATGCCGCTCGACCGAACCCTGCTGCGCGAGCGGTCCGCCGACCCGGTGTGGCTCGTCGACGGCGGCCGCCTGCGTCACGTCACGAGCCAGGCCGTCATGGACCGGCTCGGCCTCGAGTGGGGCTGCGTCCGCGTCGTCCCCGACGGCGCTCTCACTGGTCTCGCAACGGGGTCGCCGATCAGCTGAGAAGGCATAGGGGACTAGTCACTTCTGGTCCGTTTGTGCCATCTTGCGTCATTTCCACGAACTGCGCCGACACCGGCGTGTCACTCTGGCGCGGTCGCCCTGGGGCGGGACACTCGTTCCCAGGAAGACCAAGACTTCGACGGTTGGCCCGTTGTGGTACGTGAACCGTCACTGGTAGCCCGGACTCGCGAACGCGAGCCGGGCTCCAACACTTTCCGGGGTGTTTCGTGTCGACGCCGCCCCGGCGCCCGACCCGACGGTGACGCGGATCTCGCCGACCGCCAACGGTTTCCGGACTACCGTGAAGATCATGAGGCGCCTCGTCGCACCGTTGGTCGCCGGCGCCGCGGTCCTGTCCGTGGTGACGTTGCGCTGGTCTGCGCTGCACTGGGGCGCGACGACCGAGGAGACGCGCGAGCACCTCCCGGGCGACGAGATCCTCCCGGTCGCCGGCCTCGTGGCGACGCGCGCCATCACCATCGAAGCGCCGCCCGAGGACGTCTGGCCGTGGGTCGTGCAGCTCGGTGCCGATCGGGGCGGCTTCTACAGCTACGACCGGCTCGAGAACCTCGCCGGCTGCCGACTGCACAGCGCCGACGCCATCGCCCCCGAATGGCAGCAGCTCGCCGTCGGTGACCTCGTGCGCCTCCACCCGCAGGTCGCCCTCGCCGTCGCCTCGGTCGAACCCGGGCGCTCACTCGTGCTGCACGCCGCGCCGGCCGTGCCCGGCGACCCGGAGGCCGCGCCGTACGACTTCACGTGGTCGTTCGTCCTGCGCCGGCACCCGCACCGCGCGACACGGCTCATCACCCGCGAGCGCTTCGCCTACACCCACCGCTGGTCGCCGCTCCTCGTCGAGCCGGTCTCGGCCGCGAGCTCCCTCATGAGCCAGAAGATGCTCCGCGGCATCCGCGACCGCGCCGAGCGCGCGGCCATGGCGTAGGCCGCACTCCGTACGCGTGACATCGCGACTCAGGCGGCCGACGCCTCCGGGGCGACCACCCGCCGTCCCCTCGCGAAGTAGGCGAGCGGTCCGACGAAGTTGATCGCGATGATCGCGGCCCACCTCCCCTTGCTCCCCACGATCTCGCTCGCCGGCCGTCGGGCCAGGTCGGCCCATGCCGTCGCCGCCAGCGACAGCTGCACGCAGCCCGCGACGAGGATCGCCCGCTGCTGGCCGCTCGTCAGGTCCGACCACTTCTTCTGTGCCATGACCCCTCCTCAGGGACGGTGGAGCTCTCGGTGCTGGAACGCGGGTCGCAAGACGGATGCAGGATCGACCCCTCAGCGCAGGATCGCCCGGAAGGCGTCGAGGAGGATCTCGAGCTCCATCTCGCCGACGACGAGCGGGGGAGCGATGCGCACCGTCGAGCCGTGCGTGTCCTTGACGAGGACGCCGTGCTCGAGAAGTCGGTGCGACGCCTCGCGCCCGGTCATGAGGCCCGGGTCGAGGTCGACACCGGCCCAGAGGCCGCGACAGCGCACCGCGTCGACGCCGTGCCCGATCAGGTCGCGCAGCCCGTCGTCGAGCAGCGCGCCGAGGTGCCTCGCCCGGTGCTGGAACTCGCCGGTCGAGAGCAGTCCGACGACCGCCTGCCCGACCGCCGCCCCGAGCGGGTTGCCGCCGAAGGTCGACCCGTGGCTGCCGGGCGTGAAGACGCCGAGCACGTCACGGTCCGCGACGACCGCCGACACCGGGACGATGCCGCCGCCGAGTGCCTTGCCGAGGACGTAGATGTCGGGCACGACGCCCTCGACGTCGCAGGCGAAGGTCGTGCCGGTGCGACCGAGCCCCGACTGGATCTCGTCGGCGACCATGAGCACGTTCCGGTCCCGGGTCAGCCGGCGCACGTCGCGCAGCCACCCGTCCGGCGGGAGGATGACGCCGCCCTCGCCCTGGATCGGCTCGAGGAGCACGGCGACGGTCTCGTCGGTGATCGCGGCCTCGAGCGCCTCGAGGTCACCGAAGGGCACCATGTCGAACCCGGGCGTGTAGGGGCCGTAGTGGTCGTGCGCGAGAGGGTCGTCGGAGAAGCTGACGATCGTCGTCGTGCGGCCGTGGAAGTTGCCGGCCATGACGACGATGCGGGCCCGTCCGTCCGGCACGCCCTTGACCTCGTAGCCCCACCGTCGCGCCGTCTTGATCGCCGTCTCGACGGCCTCGGCGCCGGTGTTCATCGGCAGCACGAGCTCCTTGCCGGCGAGGGTCGCGAGGTCCCTGCAGAAGGGCCCGAGCCGGTCGCTGTGGAAGGCGCGGCTCGTCAGCGTCAGCCGGTCGAGCTGCGACCGGGCCGCGGCGACGAGCGTCGGGTGGAGGTGACCGAAGTTGAGCGCCGAGTAGCCGGCCAGCGCGTCGAGGTAGCGGCGGCCGTCGACGTCGGTCACCCAGGCGCCCTCGGCAGATGCGATGACGACGGGTAACGGGCTGTAGTTGTTGGCGATCCAGCTCTGCGCCAAGGAGACGTGCTCGTGCGTGGTCCCGGTTCGTGCCGCCGTGTCGCTCACCCTTCGATCGTGGCACCGGCCCGCTCCGGCGGCGGCCGAATGTGACTCGAAACCGGGGTGATCCCGCTCTCGGACCATCGCCGCCACGACGCCCCGGTGGCACACTCGAAGAGGCGGGTCCCGCAGCCAGGACTACCCGTGGTGAGGTGTGTCGGTCACGTCGGTGACCCAGCCGTGGAGATGGCCATGAGCACCACCAGCCCCAGCACCGACACTTACCGTGCAGCCCGGACTCGCGTCGTCATCCTCGGCGCGGCCGGCCGGGACTTCCACGACTTCAACGTCGTCTTCCGCGACGACCCTGCCTCCGAGGTCGTCGCCTTCACCGCGACGCAGATCCCCGACATCGACGGCCGCCGTTATCCGCCCGAGCTCGCGGGATCGCTCTATCCGCAAGGCATTCCGATCGTCGCGGAGTCCGAGCTGCCCGACCTCGTCGAGCGGGAGCACGTCGACGTCGTCGTCTTCGCCTACTCCGACGTGCGGCACGAGCAGGTCATGCACCTCGCATCACGCTGCATCGCCGCCGGCGCCGACTTCCGTCTCCACAGCGCCCGGCGCACGATGCTGCGCAGTACGAAGCCCGTGGTAGCCGTGACCGCCGTGCGCACGGGCGTCGGCAAGAGCCAGACGACGCGCTACCTCGCCCGGCTGCTCCTCGACCTCGGCCAGCGCGTCGTCGCGGTCCGACACCCGATGCCCTACGGCGACCTCGCCGCCCAGGCGTGCCAGCGCTTCGCGACCTACGCCGACCTCGACCGCCACGACTGCACGATCGAGGAGCGCGAGGAGTACGAGCCGCACCTCGACGCGGGCGTCGTCGTCTACGCCGGCGTCGACTACGAGCGGATCCTCCGCGAGGCCGAGCAGGAGGCCGACGTGATCCTCTGGGACGGCGGCAACAACGACCTCCCCTTCTACGTCCCCGACCTCCACGTCGTCCTCGCCGACCCGCTGCGACCCGGCGACGAGGCGGCCTACCACCCGGGCGAGGCCAACGTCCGGATGGCTGACGTCGTCGTCATCGCCAAGTGCGACTCGGCCCGCACCGCCGACATCGAGGCCGTCGAGGCATCGGTGCGCGCCCTCAACCCCCGTGCCACGGTGCTGCGCGCCGACAGCCCGGTCACCGTCGACGATCCCGCCGCCGTCCACGGCCGCCGAGTCATCGTCGTCGAGGACGGACCGACCCTGACGCACGGCTCGATGACCTACGGCGCCGGCGTCGTCGGCGCGCGCGCGGCCGGTGCCGCCCTGATCGTCGACCCGACCCCGTATGCCGTGGGGTCCATCGCCGCGACCTACGCGAAGTACCCGAACGCGCGAGGCGTCCTGCCGGCCATGGGCTACGGCGGCGGCCAGGTGCGCGACCTCGAGGCGACGATCCGGTCGGCCGTCGTCGCGGGTGAGTGCGAAGCCGTCGTCAGCGGCACGCCCATCGACCTCACCCGGGTGCTGACGGTGCCCGCACCCCTCGTGCGGGCTCGCTACGAGCTGCGCGAGATCGTGCCCGGTGGCCTCGCGGCCGCGCTCCGGACCGCGCTACCCCTCGACGTCCAGGACGTCCTCGGCACCCATGCGGGTTCCACGTTCGCCGGGAGCGCGTCATGACCACGCCGACCGGACACCTGCCCTCCGACTCGCGAGACCACCGGACCGGCCACGAGCTCGACCCCCGTGCGCCCGTACCCCAGCGAGGCCGGCGTGCGGGCTACGCCGGGTCGCTCCTCACCAGCCTCGTCATGCTCCTGCTCATCAACGTCTGGCCCGGCTGGGAGGTCGTGCCGTTCCTCACCCCGCGCACGGTCCTCGTCATCGGCGCGATCAACGCCTCGATCATCGCGAGAGCCATCGCCGACCTCGTCAACGTCGTCGTCGACCAGCCCCGTCCGCGGGCCTTCGGCGACATCATCTCCATCGGCTTCGGCCTCATCGCCCTGGTGCAGATGTGGCAGGTCTTCCCGCTCGACGTCATCGGCACCGGCTGGGAGGTCGTCGCGCGCGTGCTGCTCGCGATCGGCGTCGTCGGCAGCGTCGTCGGGATCGTCGAGGCCATCGTGCGGCTCGTCACGGGCCGCTTCCCGAGGATGTGATCGTCGTGACCACCACCAGTCCCAACCCCGTTGGCCCCATCGCCCCTCCGGGCCCGACGGGTGGGTTCCATCCCGCTGGGCGCCACATCGCGGCCCTCGTCATCGGCTGCCTGCTCATCCTGCCCGGGCTCGGTCTGCTCCTCGGCGGCGCCGGCCTCGCCATCACGTATGCCGTGGGTCGGGACGACGCGGGCTACCTCTCCCTGACGCTCCCTGCTCTCACGAGCCAGTCGCCGGCCATCACCGCCGAGGACATCGTCGTCGAGACGGGTCCCGACGTGCCCGCCTGGGTGCTCGACCGGCTCGACCTCGACCTCCGGCTCACGGCACGTCCGCTCGCGTCCGGGACGGACGTGTTCCTCGGCGTGGCACCGGCGGGCGACCTCACGGCATACCTCCAGGGCGTCGCCCACGAGCAGGTCGTCGGCATCGCGCGGGCCCGCGACGGGAGCGCGAGCGCCGCGGTGCTGCGGGCGACTCCGGGCGCCTCGACCGTGGCCGCCCCGACGACGCAGACCTTCTGGACCACCTCGGCCACCGGTGCCGGCCAGCAGCAGCTGTCCTGGCGCGTCACCGGGGGCCAGTGGGCCGCCGTCATCATGAACGCCGACGGGAGCGCGGGAGTCGCCGTCGCCGCCACCGTCGGGGTGCGGGCCGGCTTCCTCCTGCCCCTCGCTCTCGTCATGCTCGGAATCGGTCTCGTGCTGACTGGGGTCGCCGTGGCCCTGATCGTCCGCGGCGCGAACGGCACCAGGCCGCCCCAGCCTGGCGGCATCGCGCCGCCGGACGGCGTCCGGCCCGCCTCGACCGTCGAGGCGTCCCCCGTCGCCGCACCGACGTCGCTGTCGACGCACCCCCGAGCCGTGAGTCCGGTCGCGCTCGATGCGCGCCTCGACGAGCCGCTCTCGCGGTGGCTGTGGCTCGTCAAGTGGTTCCTCGCGATCCCGCACGTCATCGTGCTCGGCTTCCTGTGGATCGCGTTCTCGGTCGTCAGTGTCTTCGCGTTCTTCGCGATCCTCTTCACCGGTCGCTACCCCCGCGGGCTCTTCGACTTCAACCTCGGGGTGCTCCGGTGGACCTGGCGCGTGTCCTACTACGCGAGCAGCGGCGGCCTCGGCACCGACCGCTACCCGCCGTTCAGCCTGGACGACGAGCCCGACTATCCGGCGCGGCTCGACATCGCCTACCCGGGGCGGCTCTCCCGGGGGCTCGTCCTCGTCAAGTGGTGGCTGCTCGCGATCCCGCACTACCTCATCGTCGGCCTGCTCGTCGGTGGCGGCTCGTGGGCATGGACCTGGGCGAGGGACACCGACGGGAACGGTCGCCTCAACATCCTGAGCGGAGGCCTGCTCGGACTGCTCGTCCTCGTCGCGGGGCTGTCGCTCCTCTTCGCCGGCCACTACCCGCGAGCGCTCTTCGACCTCGTCGCCGGCCTCAACCGGTGGGTCTACCGCGTCATCGCCTACGCCGCGCTCATGACGGACGTCTACCCGCCGTTCCAGCTCGACGAGGGTGGTGCCGAGGTGCCCCCGGGACTGCCGGGACCGCCGCCACCCCCCGCGCTCCCACCGCCGGTGGCCGACGACGCCGTCCGCCCGACCGGCCCGACCCGCGTCGGCTGACCGGCTGACCTCGCCGCAGGGCTCCTGCCGCCTCGGTCAGGGGCGGCGGCGAGGTCGCGACAGCGCGAGCCCGAGACCCGCGACGGCGACGATCGGCCCGATGACGGCCCACAGCGTGTTGCCCGACATCGCGCTGCCGCCGACGTAGCCGAGACCCTGCAGCGTCCACAGCGCTCCGACGAGCAGCACGAGGACGCCGACGATGACGCGGACCGGGCGGGTCATGACCGGACCCGCAGGTAGGTGCTCATGTGCCGACGCTACGTCGCCGGACCCGCCACGTCACCCCACGCGCCGGCGCCCCCGGAGGCCGTATGCCGTCGCCGACCACGGTCGGTCACGCGGTCGCCCGATGCCGGTCGACGCGTAGGCCCCTGGCGGTCACCGGGCGGGCATAGCCTCCAGGGCATGACAACGCCGTCCCTCGACCGGCGCACCCTCCTCAAGGGTGTGGCCGCGGCCACCGCCGCCCTCGCCGTCCCTCGCGTCTTCGACCCGGCCGCCGCTGCGGCGCCGGCGAGTCGGGGCATCTTCGGCTACGGGATCGCCAGTGGCGACCCCACCGCCGACTCCGTCATCATCTGGACCCGCGCCACGCCACCGGCCCGACCCGGAGAGCCCGTCGCCACTCCGGGCAGCGGCCTGGGTCGGTCGATCCCGGTGCGCTGGCAGGTCGCCCGCGACCAGCGCTTCACGCGGATCGCCGCCCACGGCACCGTCATGACCACGCCCGACAGCGACCACACGGTCAAGGTCGACGTCACCGGGCTCGACCCCTACACGCGCTACTTCTACCGCTTCCAGTCGCTCGGTGAGTTCAGCGACGTCGGGCGCACCCAGACCGCAGGCGACATCGCGGGCGAGACCCACGCGCTGCGGATGGCCCTCGTCAGCTGCAGCAACTACACGGGCGGCTTCTTCACGGCCTACCGCGCCATCGCCGCCCGCGACGACCTCGACTTCGTGCTCCACGTCGGCGACTACATCTACGAGTACGGCAACGGCGCCGACCGCTACGGCCCCGCCGCGCTCGTCGGCGTCCGCGACGGCCAGCCCGCGACCGAGACCATCGACCTGACCGGCTACCGGCTGCGCCACGCGCTGCACAAGGCCGACCCCGACGCGCAGGCTGCGCACCAGAAGCTGCCGTGGATCACGATCTTCGACGACCACGAGGTCGCCAACAACGCGTGGGCCGGCGGGGCCCAGAACCACCAGGCGGGCGAGGGCGACTACCTCGCGCGCCGGGCCCAGGCCATGCAGGCCTACCTCGAGTGGATGCCGTTCCGGATGCCCGACCAGTCCGTGCCGCACCGGGGCACGCGCTTCTTCAAGCGGTTCACGTTCGGCGCCCTCGGCGACCTCTCGATCCTCGAGACGAGGCAGAACCGCAGCGCCCAGGTGACCGTGCCCGACGTGCCGTTCGACGGGTTCGTCCCGATCGGGGTCAGCCCGGCGATCGACGGGGCCATCGCCTCGCCGGCCCGGCACCTGCCCGAGCCGGAGCAGCTGACCTGGCTCAAGGAGGGCCTCGCCGAGCAGGGTCGCCAGTGGCACCTGCTCGGCAACCAGGTCATGGTCGCGCCGGTCCTCTACCCGGGTGCCGCGCTCGGCGCCGCCGGGATGACCTTCGTCAACGCCGACCAGTGGGACGGCTACACCGCCGATCGCACGAGCCTGCTCGACCACCTCGCCGCGCAGCCGCCGGCCGCCGGTGACGCGGTCGTGCTGACCGGCGACATCCACGCGTCGTTCTCGTGCGACCTTCCCGTCAGGTCGTCACCCGGCCAGACGGCCTACGCCTCCGCGGGGGTCGAGTTCGTCTGCCCGTCGGTGACGAGCGACGGCTTCTTCGAGGTGCTCGGCCGCACGTCGCAGCTCGCCGGACAGCCGCCCGAGGTCGTCGTGGCCGTGACCCGGCAAGCCATCAACGCGGCGCAGCAGCTCAACCCGTGGCTGCGCTACATCGACGGGGTCAGCCACGGCTACGTCGTCATCGACGTGACGCCCGAGCGCGTGCAGGCCGACTACCACCACACCCCGGTGCCGACGAGCGCCCAGCCCGACCCGCGCGTCGTCCCGACGATCGTGCCCACCTACACGCGCAGCCTCCAGACGCTCGCGGGCACACGCCGCCTCTCGCCGGCGACCGGGCCGGTCGGCCCGCGCTCGGACCTGCCGCGCGGCGGCTGACCACCAGAACGGCAGCGCCCGCTCGACGTTCGTGGTCGAGTGGGCGCTGCCGTGCGCTCGCGATGTGGGTCAGCCCTGAGCGGCGAGGTGGGCGTCGATCCAGTCGACGATCTCGACCTCGACCTCGTCGCGGTTCGTCTCGTTGAGGATCTCGTGGCGGGCCTGCGGCCACAGCTTCACCGTGACGTCCTGCACGCCGAGCCGTCGCAGCTGGTCGGCGACCTGCTGCACGCCCTTGCCGTTGGCGCCGACCGGGTCCTGGTCGCCCGAGGCGAGGTGGACCGGCAGGTCCTTGGGGATGCGCGAGGCCACGCGGTCGGTGTTGACCGACTCGAGCCCGCGCAGCAGGTCGGCGAATCCGCCTGCGCTGAAGACGAATCCGCAGTCGGGGTCGTTGATGTACTTGTCGACCTCGGCGGGGTCCCTCGAGAGCCAGTCGAAGTCGGTGCGGGTCGGTTTGAATGCCGAGTTGTACTGCCCGAAGCTCAGCGTGTTCATCAGGCCGCTCGCGTGCTGGTGCCCGCGGAGCCTGGACTGGGTCGAGGCGAGGAAGACGCCGACCTTGCCGATGGCGCCGGCGCCGCCGGCGGTGCCCGTGAGCACGAGGCCGGCGAGCTCGGGACCGTACTGGGCGGCATACCCCCTCGAGATGAACGAGCCCATGCTGTGGCCGACGAGGACGACGGGCAGCCCCGGCTGCTCCTCGCGGGCCTTGTCGGTGACGGCGTGCAGGTCGTCGATGACCGTCTGCCAGCCGTCCCGCTCGGCGAAGGAGCCGCGTGGGCTCGACGTCTTGCCGTGCCCGCGGTGGTCGGAGCCGTAGACGGCATACCCGTGGTCGGTGAGGCGCTGCGCGAAGCGGGCGTAGCGGCTCGAGTGCTCGGCGAGGCCGTGCGCGATCTGGACGACCGCCCTCGCGTCACCGTCGGGGAGCCACCGGTTGACGAAGACGTCGGTGCCGTCGGGCGTGGTCAGCGTGAACGTGCTGCTCTGCATGGATCGTCCTCGATCTGCTCGGTGACTGGCCGTCGAGCGGCAGCGTATGCCGTCCGCCGCGTCTCGGGGGAGCGTCTGCTCACGAGGTGGCTCGGTCTTGGCTCGGGCACGGGCGCGGCCCGCCCGGTATGCCCGTTTAGCCCGCTCCACTCGCAGAAATCAACAGAAACGGGTGCCCGAATCTATTTACTTCACGCCGAGCCGGTGGTTTCCTTGTGTCACGGGCCCAGAGGGCACGATGGGAAACACACAGGACGAGGGAGTCCGATGTACGCAGCGGAGCGGCAGCAGCGGATCATCGCTGAGGCACGTCGTGCCGGCCGGGTCGAGGTCACCGCCCTCGCCGACTCCCTGGGTGTCGCCGCCGAGACCGTGCGCCGCGACCTCACCGCCCTCGAGCGTCGTGGCTCCCTGCGCCGGGTCCACGGCGGTGCGATCCCCGTCGAGCGCCTCGAGGTCGAGCCGACCCTCGCCACCCGCTCCGGCCGCCTCGCCGACGTCAAGCGCCGCATCGCGGCCCGCGCCCTCGACGAGCTGCCCAGCGGCGGCAGCATCATCCTCGACGGCGGGTCGACGACCCTGGCCGTCGCCGAGATGCTCCCGCCCGACCTCGACCTCACCGTCCTCACCAACAGCCTCGCCGCGGCGACCGTCCTGTCGACCCACCCCGGCATCAAGCTCTACCTCCTCGGTGGACGCGTCCGCGGCACGACCGGCGCCGCCGTCGGCGACTGGGCCACCGGCGCTCTCGCCGACGTCGTCGTCGACGTCGCCGTCATCGGCACCAACGGCCTGTCCGTCGCCCGCGGCCTGACGACGCCCGACCAGTCCGAGTCGCTCGTCAAGCGCGCCATGGTCGGCGCCGCCCGCAAGTGCGTGGTCCTCACCGACTCGAGCAAGGCCGGCGACGACCACCTCCACCGATTCGCCCAGCTCGCCGACGTCGACGTCGTCATCACCGACACCGACCTCGACGACGACGTCGCCGCCGAGATCCGCGCGGCCGGACCGGAAGTGGTGACCGCATGATCGTCACGCTCACGCCCAACCCCAGCATCGACCGGGCCGTCCTCATCGACGCGCTCCGCCGTGGCGAGGTGCACCGCGCCACGAGCAGCCGCATCGACCCGGGCGGCAAGGGCGTCAACGTCTCCCGCGCCCTCGCCGCGCAGGGCGGCTCCACCATCGCGGTCCTGCCGAGCGGAGGACCCGAGGGGCACCTCCTCGAGGAGCTGCTCGAGGCGGCCGGGGTCGGCCACGTCTCCGTGCCGGTGTGCGGGTCGGTCCGGATGAACATCAGCGTCCTCGAGCCCGACGGCACGACGACCAAGCTCAACGAGCCCGGCCCCGACCTCTCGGCCGACGAGGTCGAGTCCCTCCTCGCGACGACGCTCGAGCACGCCGACGGCGCCCAGTGGGTCGTCGGCTGCGGCAGCCTCCCTCCCGGAGCGCCCACCGACCTGTATGCCGGCCTCGTCGGCCGGGTGCGCGAGCGCGGGCTGCGGGTCGCCATCGACTCGTCCGGCGCGCCGTTCGCCGCCGCCGTCGCCGCGAAGCCGCACCTCATCAAGCCCAACCACGAGGAGCTCGCCGAGCTCGTCGGCCACGACCTGACCACCCTGGGCCACGTCCGCGACGCCGCCCGTGAGCTCGTCGCCGGTGGCATCGACGTCGTGGCCGTCAGCCTCGGCGGCGATGGCGCCCTGCTCGTGACCGCCGACGAGTGCGCCCACGCACGCGCGACGATCACGGCCCCCCTGTCCACCGTGGGCGCCGGCGACTGCATGCTCGCCGGCCTGCTCCACGGCCTGTCCACCGGGCTCACCCCGGCGGACGCCCTCATGACGGGGGTGACGTGGGGCGCCGCGGCGGTCACCCTCCCCGGAAGCCGCGTGCCCTCACCCGACGACCTCGACGGCATACGCGCCGAGCTGACTCGCGAGCCCGACTTCGACCGCGTCCTCTCCTGACGCGCCACGAGACGCCGAACACCCGGAACGACAAGCACCGATCGTCCTGATCGTCCGAAAGGAAACACCATGTCCCTGATCACCGAAGACCAGGTCGTCCTCGACCTCACCGGTGCCGATCGCCACGAGGCGACCCGGACGCTCGGCGAGCGCCTCGTCGCCTCCGGCCGGTGCACCGACCTCGACGCCTTCCTGGGCGACGTGCGCAAGCGCGAGGAGACCATGGCGACCGGGCTGCCCGGCGGCATCGGCATCCCGCACGCCCGCAGCGCCGCCATCACCGAGCCGTCGCTCGTGTTCGGCCGCACGGACGGCATCGACTGGGGCGCCAAGGACGGTCCCGCGACGCTCGTCTTCCTCATCGCGGCCCCCGAGGGCGGCGGCGACGCGCACATGCAGATGCTGCCCAAGCTCGCCCGCGCCCTCATGAAGAAGGACTTCAAGGCGGCGCTCGCCGCCGCGACGACCGAGGCCGAGGTCGTCCGCATCGTCAGCGCCGAGGTCGAGCTCGACCAGCCGGTCATGGCCGCCGCGGCCGCCGGGGCCGCGGGAACCGCCGGTGCCGGTGCTGGTGCCGCAGGCACGGACACCACGGGCGCTGCAGCAGCACCGGCCGCCAAGCGCGTGCTCAACCTCGTCGGGGTCACCTCGTGCCCGACCGGCATCGCCCACACCTACATGGCGGCCGAGGGCCTCGAGAACGCCGCGAAGGCCGCGGGTCACACGATCAAGGTCGAGACCCAGGGCTCCGCCGGCTCGACGCCGCTCAGCGCGACCGAGATCGCGGCGGCCGACGCCGTCATCTTCGCCCACGACCTGCCCGTCAAGGACGCCGGCCGCTTCGCCGGCAAGCCCCTCGTCGACGTCGGCGTCAAGAAGGGCATCTCCGACGGCCCGGCGCTCGTCTCCCAGGCCGAGCAGCTCGTCACCGAGTGGGACGCCGACCCGAGCAAGCGCACAGCCGCCGTCGCGGCCGCCGCTGCCGGTGGTCCCTCCGGCGGTCTGACCTCGAAGGTCGAGAGCGGCGCGAGCACCGGTACGAAGATCCGCCAGTGGCTGATGACCGGTGTCTCCTACATGATCCCGTTCGTCGCAGCAGGCGGCATCCTCATCGCCCTGTCGTTCATGCTCGCCCAGGTCGCCCTCGGTGAGCAGGGGCCGATCGAGATCGTCAAGTACGGCCTGACGGCCGAGGGGAAGTACAACATCACGCAGAGCTTCAGCGCCTTCAGCCTCGAGTCGTGGGCCGGCCTGCTCTTCGTCATCGGCGGCGCCTCGTTCGGCTTCCTCGTGCCGATCCTCTCCGGCTTCATCGCCTTCGCGATCGCCGACCGTCCCGGCCTCGTGCCCGGCATCGTCGGCGGCTCCATTGCCGCGACGATGGGCGCCGGCTTCCTCGGCGGCCTCGCCACCGGCTTCCTCGCCGGCTTCGTCGCCCGCTGGATCGCCCACTGGAAGGTGGCCAAGGGGGTCCGGGGCGTCATGCCGGTCGTCGTCATCCCGCTCCTGTCGACCCTCATCACCGCCGGGCTCTTCATCACCGTCCTCGGCCGTCCGATCAAGGCCCTGAGCGACGCGCTGACGAGCGGCCTCAACAACATGAGCGGCTCGAGCGCGCTGCTGCTCGGCATCGTGCTCGGCGCCATGATGGGCTTCGACCTCGGTGGCCCGGTCAACAAGGCGGCCTACTTCTTCGCCACCGCGGGCCTCGCCACGGCCGGCACGGTGTCCGACGCTCCCCAGCTGAAGATCATGGCCGCCGTCATGGCGGCCGGCATGGTCGCGCCGCTCGCCATGGCCCTCGCCACGACGGTCCGCCCGCACCTCTTCTCCGAGCCGGAGCGTGAGAACGGCAAGGCCGCCTGGCTGCTCGGCGCCTCGTTCATCTCCGAGGGAGCCATCCCGTTCGCGGCGGCCGACCCGGTGCGCATCATCACCTCCTCCGTGATCGGCTCCGCCGTCACCGGTGGCCTCGTGATGATGTTCGGCGCGACGCTCCGGGCCCCGCACGGAGGCATCTGGGTGCTGCCGCTCATCGGCAACTTCCTCCTCTTCCTGCTCGCCCTGGTCATCGGCGTCCTCGTCATGACCGCGATCGTCGTCGCACTGAAGTCCCGCGACACGCACCTTGCAGAGGTCGACGCGAGCGCTACGGTCTGACCAGGGCGTGAGCTCGATCGCCGTCTGATCCACATCGACAGCACGACCACCTGAATCCATAGAAGGAGCACGTCCATGGCTACCCGCACCGTCACCATCGCCTCCTCGGTGGGCCTCCACGCCCGCCCGGCCGCCCTCTTCGTCGAGGCCGCGAGCGCCTCCGGGCTCGACGTCGAGATCGCCAAGCCCGGCGAGGACCCCGTCGACGCGACGAGCATCCTCGGCGTCATGGCCCTCGGGGCCAGGCACGGCGAGGAGGTCGTCCTGACGGCCGAGGGCGACGGCGCCGACGAGACGCTCGACTCGCTCGTCGAGCTCCTCTCGCGCGACCTCGACGCGGAGTAACGAGCATGGCCGAGTCGGAGACCCGTTCGGAGACTCCTTCGGAGACCAGGCACGGCATCGGTGTCAGTCCGGGCACGGCGTACGGACCGGTGGTGCAGGTCGCACCTCCGGTCCGGCCGCCGGCCGACGAGACGGCGGTCGACGACCAGGAGGCGGCGCTCGCCGACGTGCGCGCGGCCTTCGAGTCGGTCGCCGTCTCGCTCGAGGAGCGGGCGACCCGGGTCGACGACACGGCCCAGCAGATCCTCAAGGCGACCGCCCTCATCGCCCGCGACAAGGGCCTCGTCAAGGCCGCGGCCAAGGAGCTCGCCGCCGGGCACGGTCGGGCGCACTCCATCGAGAACGCCGTCGAGACGTATGCCGCCCAGTTCGAGGCGCTCGGCGGCTACTTCGCCGAGCGGGTGGCCGACCTGCGTGACGTCGGGTCACGCGCGGTCGCCGCGGTGCTCGGGGTCCCGGCCCCCGGCGTACCCTCCTTCACCGAGCCCAGCGTCATCGTCGCCGAGGACCTCGCGCCCGCCGAGACGGCGACGCTCGACCGGCGGCTCGTCGTCGGGATCATCACCGAGGCCGGCGGCCGGACGAGCCACACGGCGATCCTCGCCGCGCAGATGGGGATCCCCGCCGTCGTCCAGCTCGCCGGGGCCACCGAGATCGCCCCGGGCACGCCCGTCGCGCTCGACGGCGACACCGGTGAAGTGACGATCGACCCCGACATGGAGCTCGTCACCGCCCAGCGGGAGCGGGCGGCGCGTCGCGCCGAGGCGCTCTCGCACCTCTCCGGGGCCGGGCGGACCTCCGACGGCGCCGAGATCGCGCTGCTCGCCAACATCGGTGGCGTGGAGGACGCCGTCGCTGCCGGCGCGCAGGACCTCGAGGGCGTCGGGCTCTTCCGCACCGAGTTCGTCTACCTCTCGGCGACGAAGGCCCCGACGGTCGAGGAGCAGACCGAGATCTACCGCGGGGTCTTCGCGCCCTTCGAGGGCCGGCGCGTCGTCGTGCGCACCCTCGACGCCGGCGCCGACAAGCCGCTCAAGTTCGCCGACCTCGGGCCGGAGGAGAACCCCGCGCTCGGGCGTCGCGGCCTGCGGCTCTCGGCCGAGCGGCCCGACCTGCTCGACGCCCAGCTCGAGGCGCTCGCCATCGCCGCCCGCGAGACCGGGGCCGACGTGCGCGTCATGGCCCCGATGGTCGCGACGGCGGAGGAGGCGGCGTGGTTCGCGCGCCGCGTCCGCGAGAACGGGCTGCCGAAGGCCGGCGTCATGATCGAGGTGCCCGGCGCAGCGCTGCGGGCCCACGACGTGCTCGGCGAGGTCGACTTCGGCTCGCTCGGCACCAACGACCTCGCTCAGTACACGATGGCCGCCGACCGCATGCAGGGCGCGCTGTCCGACCTGCTCGACCCGTGGCAGCCGGGCGTCCTCGACGTCGTCGGGCTCGCGTGCGAGGGGGCCGCCCGAGCCGGCCGCCCCATCGGGGTCTGCGGCGAGTCAGCCGGTGACCCCCTGCTCGCCCTCGTCCTCGTCGGCCTCGGGGTCTCGTCGCTGTCGATGGCGCCGAGCAAGGTGCCGGTCGTGCGCCTGGCCCTGTCGCTCCACTCCGTGGCCGAGTGTCAGGACCTCGCGGCCGCGGCTCGCGGGGCGCGCACCGCCATCGACGCCCTCACGGCCGTGCGCGAGGCCGCGCGGACGGAGCTCACCGACCTGCTCTGAGCCCGTTGCCCTGAGACGACCTGGGCCGGGTCGTGGCCGCTAGCGCGGCTGCGACTCGGCGAAGGTCTTGAACGCCTCCATCATCGACAGGCTCTGCTTCGGGAAGCTCTTGGCGAGCACGAGGCCGACGACCTTCATGACGCCGTGGAACTCGAAGTCGTTGTGGGTCACCCAGCGCGTGGCGTCGGGACCGGCCTCGTGGAACTCGTTGCGCGTCGTCGAGTGGACGCCCTTGGCGTCGTAGGTGCCCTCGAACGCATACGGCAGGTCCCGGCGCGTCACGGTCTCGACCATCTCGAGGGTGCCGCGCCCACGCCGGAAGGTCAGCCGCGACTGGGCCCCCGGGTGGCCCTGCTCGCCGTGGATCGGCTCGAACGAGACGAGGCCCTCCTGCCACTTCGGCAGGTTGTCCGGGTCGTCGAAGAGCTCGATGAACCGCGCCCGCGGCACCTGGACGACGACCTCCTGGGTGAACTCCATGCGCGAACCGTACTGCCGCGGCCCGTCACGCGGGTCGAAGCGTCACGCGTGACCCGGCTCGGAGGCCGTGGCTGTCGGTTCGGGGCCGGCCCCCATTCGGCCGGCGACGCGTGCCGTGAGGACGGCCGTGATCGGGATGCCGAGCCAGAGCCAGGCGATCGTCGTCGATGACCCCAGGACGCCGCTCAGCTGAGCGTCGTTGAAGAGGTAGAGGTAGAGCGTGAGCAGCCCGACCTGCCCGGCCACGAGCAACGAGCGACTGCGTTCGTTGCGGCGCTGGTCGGCGTAGGCGGGCGGCGGGTTGAGCCACAGGGCGATGACGACCGCCGCAACGACCGCGATCTGGGTCACGTGGTCCATCCACGCGTCCGGCCAGAAGCTGTCCAGGTGCAGCACGACGAAGGGGACCACGACGAGCACCATCAGGGCTCGAGGCTGGAGACCCGCCGTCCGGCCGGTCACGACCATCGCGAGCACGGCGACGGTCACGACGGCCTCCACCTGGCCCGGAGCCGCCCAGGCCGTGGGAGAGGTGTCGGACGCGAAGGCGATCCCGATCAGGGCGGGGACCAGCCAGAGCCCCGCCGCGAGCCAGAGGTAGAGGCCTGCGCTCAGAGCGCGTCGAACCAGCAGCTCGGCCAGGGCCGCGAGAAGGATGACGCCCGCGATGACGACCTGCACCCGCTCGACGTGGTCGATCACCCAGTTGGGCAGGCCGAAGAAGGAGCTGGTGTCGGCCGAGGGCACGACGGTCCCCACCACGGTGATCGCGACGAGCGTCGCGAGGGCCGCCACCTCCATGATGCCGACGCCGAGCGAGACAGCGGCGAGCCGCGGCGGGAAACCGCCCGCAGCCAAGGGGCGACGCGCACTCCATGCGGCGACGGACACCATCAACCCGGCAACGAGCGCGGCATGCAACCAGGACAGGGGCTGGTCGACGCGAGGTCGCCAGAAGACCTCTCCGCCGAGGAATCCACCCGTCACGTGGAGGTAGAGCCCTGCGAGGAGCAGGAGCTTGAGGACCACCGCCGCGATCACCGCCTGCCGGGTGACGCGCCAGCGCAGCAAACGGCCGGTGCGCTCCCGCTGCCCCTCGACCGAGGTAGCCAGGGCGAAGATCGTCAGCAGCGACAGGAGGATTGACGCCGCCGGAGCGAGGCTGCGGCCTCGGATCGCGGCGAGCGCCTGGTCGACGTCCGAGCTCCGGACCGTGGCGACGAGTGCCATGACCGCAGGCGCGGACGCCAGGGAGCAGCGCGCGGCCTCGTGGTTGCGCCCTCCCGCTGGCAGCGTGAGCGCCGCTGCAGTGCAAGCGAGTCCGAGTGCGACGAGCCACAGCCGCGCCGACCCCAGGGACAGGGCGTCCATGGTGAAGAGGGCGATGATCAGTGCGGCGCCACTCAGCACGACGCGCTGACGTGGGGCAGAGCGTACGGCACCGATGCTGATCGTCACCATGACCACGCCCAGGGCAACCACGGTGACGATCGACTGCCACGGCCAGTACGTGTCCCCGCTGATCTCGTTGAGCACGGCGCGTCCGCGCCAACCGGTGGCGATCATGAGGCACAGCAGTGCTGCCCAGGCATGACCCAGGAGCACCACGACCCTGACGGCGCGCTCGAGGTTGGACGTGCCCACCCGGAGCGCTCTCGCCCGGAAGCCGTCTCCCAGCCGGGTGCGAAGTCCCACCTGCGTCATCACCCCATGGAACCGCTCACGCCACGCGTCCGCAGGACATTGGCTGGGATCCGCTCCCGGCCAGTGCGCTCAGCGGTCAGTGCGTGCCTCGAGGATCACGACGTCGGCGTCGGTCTCCACCAGTCGCGCGGGCTCGAAGCCGGCGGCGACGAACAACGCGTCGAACTCCGCCGCCGTGCGCTCGCGCCCACCCGGCAGCACGAGCATGTTGAGGTCGGACAGGGCCGACTGGAGCTCGTGGCCCGGTCGGTCGAGCACGAGCTCAACGACGAGCACCACCCCGCCCGGTGCGAGCGAGCGGCGGCAGGTGCGCAGGATCTCGACACACTTCGTGTCGGACCAGTCGTGCAGCACCTTCTTGAGCAGGTATGCATCGGCAGGCGGGACCGCGTCGAAGAAGCTGCCCGCCGCGACCGACCACCGGGACGCGACCGACTCGCTCGCCGTCGAGGGCGGCCCGGCTGGTAGCGCCTGGGGAAGGTCGAACACCGTGCCGTCGAGGTGCTCGTGGCCGGCCAGGACGGCCTCGAGCAGCGCCCCCAGCCCGCCGCCGACGTCGACGACCGAGGTCAGCCCCGTGAAGTCGTATGAGCTCGCCACCGCCGTGGCCACCCTCGACGTCAGAGCCGCCATGGTGTCGTTGAAGACCGCGTTGGCCCGCGCGTGGGAGGCCCGGTAGGTCCAGACGTCCTCACCGTGCAGGGCCGAGAAGGCGGTGTCGCCCGTCCGGACGCTGTGGGTGAGGTGACCCCAGGCCGCCCACGTCGCCGGGTCCTGGATCGTGCGGGCCAGGGGGCGCAGCGAGCCGGGGGCATCGGTGCGCAACCCGGCCCCGAGCGACGTTGCGGTGTAGGTGCCCTCGGTCGACACGGCATACAAACCCAGTGCGACGAGCATCCGCATGAGCCGGCTGAGAGTGTCCTCGTCCGCCCCCACGCGTGCGGCGAGCTGTGCCAGGGACATCGACCCGGACGCCAGCTCGTCGCTGAGCCCGAGCTCGGCGGCCGTGCTGACGGCCGCCGACGTCCGGAAGCCGATGATCATCGATCTGAGGTCAGGGGTCGCGTCCATCTCGCCATCGTCCTCCGGAAAGGGGGCGGCGGACGGACTCGGCATGGCCCGATACGTCCGCAGCCGTGTCAGGCGCTGGGGGCACGGAGAGGCGGTGTCGCATCTTCGTGGTGACCACCCTCATAGGTCCGGAACAGTTGGACGCCAAGGCGGCTCGATAGAATCGAGGTGGACGTCGACACCGGCGCCCACGCGGCAAAGGAGCTCGGCATGAGCACGTCCAGCCTCTTCATGGATCGGGTCCGTCTCGAGGACGGGTACCACGAGGACGACCTTCCCTTCATCGAGCACGCGCTGAGCCAGCTGTTCACCCAGCTGGAGCGCTTCGACCCGTCGATGGTCCACATCGGGCTGCGGGTCAAGGACCGCGGCCAGCCGGGCATGCACACCTCCGTCGAGGTCTGCATCAGCGGTCTGCCGACGGTGATCGGCGTCTCCCACCTCACCGACACCAAGGCCGCCCTCAACGACGCCGAGACGAAGGTCGTGTCCCAGCTGCGCGAGGCCGCCGACCGACACCACGACCGCCGCCCTCGCCAGCCGCGCCACTGACGCGGCACCGAAGCGGCACTGACGCGGCACCTGAATCGGCCGAGACGCGCTGTCGCTCAGTCGGATCCGGCGGAGAGGACGTCGGCGAGGTCGTAGCTGACGGGCTCGTCGAGCTGGTCGAAGGTGCACGACTCGGGGGTGCGGTCCTCACGCCACCGGACGAACTGCGCCGTGTGCCGGAAGCGCGTGCCCTCCATGTGGTCGTAGCGCACCTCGACGACCCGCTCGGGCCGCAGCGGCACGAAGGAGAGGTCCTTCTGGTTGTTCCAGCGGGAGTACTCAGACGACCGCGGAGTGCGTACGCCGCCGGTGTCCTCCGTGGGAGCAGCCCAGTTCCACGGGTGCTCGTCCCACTCGGCGACGAGCGGCTGGAGCTCCTCGAAGAGCTCCTTGCGGCGGGCCATGGGGAAGGCGCCGATGACACCGACCGAGGCGAGCTGCCCGTCCTCGCCGTAGAGCCCGAGCAGGAGCGAGCCGATGGCGTCGGGTCCGCTCTTGTGGACCCGGTAGCCGGCGACGACGCAGTCGGCGGTGCGCTCGTGCTTGATCTTGAACATGAGGCGCTTGTCGGGCTCGTAGGCGATGTCGACCGGCTTGGCGATGACCCCGTCGAGCCCGGCGCCCTCGAACTGGGTGAACCAGCCCTGGGCGACGTCGCGGTCGGCGGTTGCGGCGGTCAGGTGGACCGGGGCCTCGGCCGTGGCGAGGGCTTTCTCGAGCGCGGCCCGGCGCTCGGCGAAGGGCTTGTCGAGGTAGGACTCCTCACCGAGTGCGAGCAGGTCGAAGGCGATGAAGGACGCCGGGGTCTCGGCGGCGAGCTTCTTGACGCGTGAGGCCGCCGGGTGGATGCGCTGCTGGAGCAGGTCGAAGTCGAGCCGGTCGCCGGACTCGGGCGAGACGAGGACGATCTCGCCGTCGATGACGCACTTGTCGGGGAAGTTGGCGAGCACCGCCTCGACGACGTCGGGGAAGTAGCGCGTCATCGGCTTCTCGTTGCGCGACCCGATCTCGACGAGGTCGCCGGAGCGGAAGATGATCGACCGGAAGCCGTCCCACTTCGGCTCGTAGAGCACATCGACCTTGACCGCCGTGAAGTCCTTGACCGGCTTGGCGAGCATCGGGGAGACGGGAGGGACGACCGGCATGCCCCACGTCGTGCGCAGGTCGGCGTCACGCTCCGCCTTGGGAGCCATGTACTCCGTATCCGCCTTGTCCTGGCGGCGCTTGCTCGGCTGGACGCGCGGCGGCTCGCCGGGCATCTTCGGGTAGTCGGGCGGGAAGTTCAGCTCGCCGAGCCCGCGCTCACTGACGTCCTTGTCCCACAAGGCGATCGCGGCCGCGACGTCGCCCAGCTCGTCGTCGATGCCGGCCCACGCGTCGCCGCGGTCGGCGACGAGCTGCGGCACGGTGCGCACCGTCAGCTCCTTGGGGTCGACGGACCCGAGCTCGTCCCACGTCACCGGCGTCGAGACCGGCGCGCCCGGGAGCGGTCGGGGCGAGTAGGCGGAGGCGATGGTGCGGTCGCGGCAGGCCTGGTTGAAGTCGACGAAGATCTTCTCGCCGCGCTCCTCCTTCCACCACGAGGTCGTCACGAGGTCGGGGAGCCGCCGCTCGAGCTCGCGCGCGATGCCGATGACGCCGTGGCGCACGTCGAGGAACTCGTGCGTCGGCGCGACCCGCGCGTAGACGTGCACGCCGCGGTTGCCGGACGTCTTGGCCCACGCGGTCAGCCCGATCTCGGCCATCACCTCGCGCAGCGCGACCGCGGCTTCGACGGCGTCCTTGAAGCCGCGCCCCGGCTGCGGGTCGAGGTCGATGCGCAGCTCGTCGGGCTTGTCGACGTCGGCCGTGCGGACCGGCCACGGGTGGAAGGTGATGGTGTTCATCTGCGCGGCCCACACGGCGTCGGCGATCTCGTCGATGACGAGCTGCGGGTGCTTGCGGCCCGACGGATAGGTGCACATGACGGTGCGCGTGCCGTCGGGCACACCCTTGGGCGGGTTCTTGGAGAAGAACTCCTCACCCTCGATGCCCTCCGGGAAGCGCTGGAGCGTCACCGGCCGGTCGCCGAGCGCCCGGAGCATCGGGTCGGCGACGGCGACGAGGTAGTGCGCCATGTCGAGCTTCGTCACCGGCTGGCCGTCGGCCATCCCGGACGCCGGCCACAGCACCCGGTCGGGGCTCGAGACGCGGACCTCCCGCACGCCCGACGGGCTCGACGGACTGGGCGCTTCGACGACGACGGGCTTGGCGCTCACCCGCCGATCGTAGCCACGCACCACGACAGCGCCCGGGCTCCGCCGCGGCGAGTTCGTGTCGGCCTCCTTCAGCGTGCTGCTTCACGACGAACGGCCACCGTCCCTGGTGATCATGGTTAGCGTCGGCCACATGAGGCTGGGAACGTGGAATCTCGAGGGCAAGTGGTCCGACGCGCACGCGCCCCTGATGACCGACGCCGCCTGCGACATCTGGCTTCTCACGGAGATGCCGACCAGGACCACCCTTCCGGGCTTCACTATCCACGCGACGAGAGCCCGAATGGCTCCTGAGCGCGCCTGGGCAGCGGTCGCCGTGCGAACGGCCCTCAGTGCGAAGCCATGGAAGAAGGACCCGCACCCGGCCAGCGCCTGTGCCGACGTCGGAGGACTGACGTTCTGCAGCTCGGTCCTGCCGTGGCGCTCCTGCGGCGGTGGGGACCCGTGGCAGGGCGACGACACGGCGAGCCGCACGAAGCATGCAGTGGGCCGGTTGGTCGCTGCCCTGCCAGCCGCCTCGACGGTCTGGGGTGGTGACTGGAACCACGCCTTCGACGGCACGGAGGCGGCTGGCAGCCTGGCCGGTCGAGAGGAGATCCGTGCCGGGCTGACCCTGCTCGGAGCCGAGCTGTTGACCGCGTCCCAGCCGCACCGGCTCCAGGGCCTGTTCTCGATCGACCACATCGCAGTCCCCAGCGGCAGGCTCCTGACGCGCGAGGCACGGCGCCTGTCGATGCAGTCGGGCGGTCGCCACCTCTCCGACCATGACGCCTACGTGGCGGACGTGGAGCTCGCCGGGTAGAGGCCCCCGCGGCGCCTCATGCCGTCGGCTGCGCTGTGCATTGGGTCAGGGGGTGACTCAGGTCTGCGGGAGCCGGACGAACCGGCCGTGAGTCACGGGGTGACCCAATGCACAGGGTGCCGACCGGGGCACCCTGCTCGCGGCACGCCCGGAGCGGGTACGTCCTGCCCATGACCCAGGCGCCCACGCTCCACAACCTCGGTGGCGAACGCTTCGTGCTGCTGACGACCTACCGCCGCAACGGCGAGCCGGTCCCAACCCCCGTGTGGGTGCTGCCCGACGCCGGCGCCGCGATCGTCAGCACCCCCGAGGGTGCCGGCAAGCTCAAGCGCCTGCGCCACGACCCGCGCGTCACGCTGCAGCCGTGCGACCGCCGGGGCAACGTCAAGCCCGACGCGCCCGTCGTCGAGGGCCGCGCCGAGATCATCCGCGACTCCGCCGCCTCCGAGGCCGTGAACCGCAGGCTCAGCCGCAAGTACGGCGTCGAGTTCCGGATCTTCATGGCCATCGAGTGGGTCGTGCGTCGCGGCAACAGCACCCGCGTCGTCGTCCGGATCACCCCGACCGACTGAGCGCGACGAGGGTCAGCTGCGCGCGACGAGGCTGACGACGTTCGCGAGGGCGATGAGCACCGCCGCGACGAACGGCAGCCGCCCGCGCCCCACGACGGCCACGACCGCGAGGGCCACGCACGCCGCGAGCAGTCCCAGCCCCGTGGCGTCGAGACCGGGGCCGAATGCCGCCACGACCGACCCCGCGAGCAGCACCGCGGGTGCCAGCCACCGCACGACCGGCTCCCCGAGCCGGTGCGGCAGCCCGCGCACCCCGGTCGCCTCGTCGTCGGCGAGGTCGGGCAGGGCGTTGAGCAGGTGGGCGCCCACCCCGAGCAGCGCCCCGGTCACGAGCACCCACGCCGGCGGCCAGACGGGGTGGGGGAGGGCGAGCGTGACGACGGCCGGCAGCGCGGCGAACGCGACGGCATACGGCAGCGGGGAGAGCGCGGTGCGCTTGAACCACAGGTTGTAGGCCCAGCCGGACGCGACGCCGAGGAGCAGGTGGACGAGGCCCGAGGCCCAGCCGCACGCGAGCGACAGCACGACGCACGCGGCCAGGGCTGCCGCGCAGGCGGCCCGGACGACCCGCTCGGTCACGGCGCCGGCGGCCAGGGGCTTGTCGGTGCGCCCCACGGCGCGGTCCCGGCGCGCGTCGACGAGGTCGTTGGACCACCCGATCGACAGCTGTCCGGTGAGCACGGCCGTGGTCACGAGGACGCCGCGACCCAGCGTGTGTCCGGCCGACCAGGCGAGCAGCGCCGTGAGCACGGTGACGGCCACGGTCGGGCCCGGATGGCAGGCGAGCGCCAGTCCTCGCACCATCCGCCGCACCGCCACGCGCCGAGCCTAGGTGTCCCCGGGGCCGAGCGCCCCGACGGCCGCTGTCCAACGTCGCCCCCGGGTGCGTCGGCGACGCCTAGGCTGGCCGGGTGAGCCACCTAGCGGCCGTCCGCGGCGTCCTGCCCGAGCACAGCTACGCGCAGGACGAGGTCACGGCGGCCTTCGCCGACGTGCTCGGATCGACGGGGTCCGACCGAGCGCTCCTCGAGCGGTTCCACGCCAACGCCGGGGTGAGCCAGCGCCACCTCGCCCTGCCGCTCGAGCGCTACTGGCAGCTCGCGGACTTCGGCGCGGCCAACGACGAGTTCATCCGGGTCGCCACCGAGCTCGGCTCGCACGCCGTCACCAAGGCGCTCGCGGCGTGCGGTCTCACCCCGCGGGACGTCGATCTCATCGTGTCGACGACGATCACCGGCCTCGCCGTCCCTTCGATCGAGGCCCGGGTCGCCGCCGAGATCGGGCTGCGCGACGACGTGAAGCGCGTCCCGCTCGTCGGTCTCGGGTGCGTCGCCGGTGCCGCCGGTGTGGCCCGCGTCCACGACTACCTCCTCGGCCACCCCGCCGACGTCGCGGTGCTCCTCTCGGTCGAGCTGTGCAGCCTGACGGTCCAGCGCGACGACCGGTCGACCGCGAACCTCGTCGCCAGCGGCCTCTTCGGCGACGGGGCCGCCGCGGTCGTCATGGTGGGGGCCGACCGCGCCGCCGCGCTCGCGCCCGGCCAGCCGCGCGTCGTCGCCACCCGCAGCCGCCTCTACCCCGGGACCGAGCGCGCCATGGGCTGGGACGTCGGCGCGACGGGGCTGCGCATCGTCCTCGGCGCCGAGGTCCCCGACCTCGTGCGCGAGAACGTCCGCGACGACGTCGACCGTTTCCTCGCGGGCGAGGGCCTGACCCGCGCCGACATCGGCTGGTGGGTCGCCCACCCCGGCGGCCCCAAGGTCCTCGAGGCGATGCAGGAGGCCCTCGAGGTGGACCGCGAGGCGCTCGGCGTCACGTGGAGCTCGCTCGACCGCATCGGCAACCTCAGCTCCGCATCCGTGCTCCACGTGCTCGCCGACACCCTCGCCGACCACACCCCCGAGCCCGGCTCGTGGGGCGTGCTCATGGCGATGGGCCCCGGCTTCTGCCTCGAGCTCGTCCTGCTCCGCGCGGCCGACTGACAGGAGGCGCCGATGACCTCCCAGTGGCTCTTCACCGGCCTCGTCCTGCTCGTCGGGCTCGAGCGTCTCGCCGAGCTCGTCGTGTCGAAACGCCATGCGGCGTGGGCGTTCTCGCGTGGCGGCGTCGAGCGGGGCCAGTCGCACTACCCCGTCATGGTCGTGCTCCACACCGGGCTGCTCGTCGGTGCCGTCGCGGAGGTGTGGCTCGCCGACCGCCCGTTCGTCCCGGCCCTCGCCTGGGTCATGCTCGCGCTCGTCGTGGCCAGCCAGGCCCTGCGCTGGTGGTGCATCACGACCCTCGGCAACCAGTGGAACACCCGGGTCATCGTCGTGCCCGGCCTCCCGCTCGTCCGCCGCGGGCCCTACGGCGTCATCCCGCACCCGAACTACGTCGCCGTCGTCGTCGAGGGCTTCGCCCTGCCCCTCGTGCACACCGCCTGGGTGACGGCGCTCGTCTTCACCGTCGCGAATGCAGCGCTGCTCACCGTCCGCATCCGCGTCGAGAATGCCGCCCTCCGCGAGATCGCCTCTCCCGCAGACGCCCCCAGCGGGGCCGTGACGTGAGTATCGACGTCATCGTCATCGGCGGCGGACCCGTCGGTCTCGCCACGGCGTTGTATGCCGTCCGCTCCGGTCTGTCTCCCGTCGTCCTCGAGCCGCGGGCCGGCTCCATCGACAAGGCCTGCGGCGAGGGTCTGATGCCCGGCGGTCTCCAGGCGCTCGCCGGCCTGGGGGTCGACCCGGACGGACACGACCTCCGCGGCATCCGCTACGTCGCCCGGGGCCGGGTCGCCGAGGCGGACTTCACGGCCGGTCCCGGCCGCGGCATCCGGCGCACCACCCTGCACGCCGCCCTGAGCGAGGCCGTCGCCGCCGCCGGCGTCGAGGTGCTCCCGTTCGGCGCGACCGAGGTGACGCAGGACGACACCGCCGTGACCGTGCGCACCGACGACTCGGGTGGTGAGGGGCCGACACTCACCGCGCCGTGGGTCATCGCCGCCGACGGGCTGCACTCGCCGACCCGCCGCTCCCTCGGGCTCGACCGCGACCACACCACCGTCCGCCGCCTGTCGAGCGGGAGCGGGAGCGGAGGCGTCGCTCGGACCGCCGACACGCGCCCGCTCCGCCGCTACGGGCTGCGCCAGCACTACGGCATACGCCCTTGGGGAGACCACGTCGAGGTGCACTGGGGCGCGCACGGGGAGGCGTACGTGACGCCCGTCGCCGACGACCTCGTCGGGGTGGCTGTGCTCAGCAAGCAGCGAAACCCCCTGTCCGAGAGCCTCGCCGAGTTCCCGGAGCTGCGCGACCGCCTCGACGGGGCGCCGGTCGTGACGTCGGTGCGCGGCGCGGGGCCGCTGCGCCAGCGCACGACACACCGCGTCGAGGGCCGCGTCCTGCTCGCCGGAGACGCGAGCGGCTACGTCGACGCCCTGACGGGAGAAGGCATCTCGCTCGGCCTCGCCCACGCGCGGGCGGCGGTCGCGGCGGTCGTCGCCGATGACCCGCAGTCCTACGAGCGGTCGTGGCGTGCGGCCACCCGGCGCTACACGCTGCTCACCCACGCGCTCGTCCAGGTCACGCGACCGGCCTGGACCCGGCGGCTGCTCGTCCCCGCCGCCGCGACGCTGCCCCCGGTCTTCCGCGGCGCGGTCAACGAGCTCGCGAGGCCCGGCCGGTGACCGTCGTGACGCCGGACGCCGACGAGGAGCTCGTCGTCCTCGTCTCCCCGGACGGTGAGGCGATCGGCACAGCGCCCAAGGCGACGGTCCACCACGCCGACACCCCGCTCCACCTCGCCTTCTCCGTCTACCTCCTCGACGACGCCGGCTCGCTCCTCGTGACCCAGCGCGCCCTGGCCAAGGCGACCTTCCCGGGAGTCTGGACCAACTCTGCGTGCGGTCACCCGGCGCCCGGTGAGCCGGTCGAGGACGCCGTCGGCCGGCGTGCGCGCGACGAGCTCGGCCTCGACGTGGACGACCTGCGCCTCGTGCTGCCCCGCTTCTCCTACCGCGCCGAGATGGACGGAGTCGTCGAGTGGGAGCTGTGCCCGGTCCTCGTCGGCCGGGTCAGCGGGGTCGCACCCCAGCCAGGCCACGACCCCGCCGAGGTCGAGGCGGCCGAGTGGGTGCCGTGGCGTGAGTTCGCCGCCGACGTCCTCTCCGGCCGACGCGAGGTGTCGACGTGGTGCCGCGAGCAGGTGACCGAGCTCGCCGCGCTCGGCCCCGATCCGGCGGCCTGGCCCACCGGCGACGCCGCCGACCTCCCACCCGCGATGTCCTCCCACACGACGCAACCCCCACTCGAGTGAGCACCCCGTCCCACTCGAGTGAGCGCTCCGCCCCAGGGGCGGCGCAGTCGCCTCCGGCTGGGTAGGTGGACCTCGTGACCACCACCTCCATCGCGAGACCCGCTTCGCCTCGTGTGCCCACCCCTCCCGAGCGCGCTGCCGGCGTCGTGCTCGCCGCGGGACTCGGGCTCGTCGCATGGGCCTCCGGACGCAAGCCGCTCCATGCCGTCGGGAGGACCTGGGACGCCGAGCTGCGCATCGACGCGCCGGCCGCGCACCTGGGGGTCCCGCTGCTTGTCGACCGTGGTGTGCACCCGTGCACGGTCCGCGTCTCGCGCGCCATGAGCACCCGGCCCGGTTGGTGGGACATCGGTGGCCTCGCCGTGCGGCTGCCGACGGCCGGCACGTCCGGTGGGCCCGCCGACCTCCTCCTCGCCACGACGGGGACGGGCCGGGTCAGCCGCTACGTCCTGCGTCCGGTCCGGTGGGCCGCGAGCCGATCACTGACGACCCTGCTACCGACGAGGGCCGGGGAGCACTCGCTCGCCCTGCTCGCGAGACCCAGTGGCGACGAGGTCGTGCCGCGGGAGTACGAGCTGGCGGCATCGCTCGACGGTGGCCCCTGGCGCGCGGTGGGGCTCCTGCAGCTGCGCCTCGAGCAGGCTGACGCCGCCACGCGGTTCGACCCGATCGTCAACGAGCTCGCCGGCACCTCCCCGCCGGCCTGGGTCGTCGCCGTGCGCGAGCCCGCCTATCGGTGGGCGCGACGGCTGGGTCGGCGGAACGCCTGACACTGCCCCCGTGGTGCCCCGTGGGGCGGGGCGCTCACTCGAGTGGGGCGGGGCGCTCACTCGAGTGAGCGTCGGGTCAGTTGACGAGAAGCTGGTCGGCGAGGGCTTCGAGGGCAGCGGCCTCGCACCCGGCGGCGAATGCCTCGTGGGTGGCCTGCCGGGCGGCGACGAGCGCGTCGGGCTTGAGGGCGGCGATGACGGCAGCGACGGCACGGGCCTCGACGCACTCGTCGTGCAGCCGGAGCTGGTCGAGGTTGCACGTGTCGGGGTGCGTGCCGAGATGGGCCTCGCAGGCGGAGTCGAGGTCGCGCTCCAGGTCCCAGAGCGCCACGAGGTCCTCGACCTCCGGGTAGTGCTCGAGACCCCCGCGGGCGACCTCGAGCGCGTTGCGGTCGTGCACCCCCGCGACCGCGCACGCGAGGCGAGCGACGCGGAAGGCGAACCGTCGGGCGTCCCCGCGCTCGGCGCCCGCGATGCGCGCGGCGAGGCCGGGAGCCACCGCCTCGACCGGGTGCAGCTTCACGGGTACTCCTCGACGGTCACGGGCAGGGCTGCAGCAACAGCCCACGGGGCCATACCCGCTCCGGCACCCGCCCACCCGGTGTGCGGACGTCCGCCCGGGAGATCACGTGCCGGACCACCACGAACACACGCAAACGGCCCCGGCGGCACCCAGTGCCCGGGGTCGTCCGCATCGGGTCGGTACGAGGTCACTCGCCCTGGAGGGCCCGGACCTCCACCGGACCATGACACGCGGCCGAGCCCTCCTGGGCCAGGGCCAGCGCGGTGTCGAGGTCGGCGGCCTCGACGATCCAGAAGCCACCGAGCCACTCGCGGGCCTCGCTGAACGGCCCGTCGGTGATCGACCCCGCCCCGGCCGACGCGTCGACGACCTTGGCCTGGCTCACGTCGGTGAGCCCGCCGGCGTGGACCCACGCCCCGGTCTCCTGGAGCCTCCGGTTGAAGGCGTCGACGGAGGCGTACATGTGCTGGATCTCGTCCTCGGACGGCATGGCGTCGCCCCCGCGGTGGTGGACGGAGAGAAGGAACTGCGTCATGGGAGGTGCTCCTGGCTTCGATGGTGTTGGCTGGTCCCGGCTCGCTGCCGGCTCACCCCCACGTCGATCGGCGCGGCGCGGCCTCGACACGGCTCGACGAGGACGTTCCGGGAGAGAGAGGGAGATGCTCAGTCGACGGGCAGCCGTTCGCGGAGGAACTCGCTCGTCGTCGCCCAGGCGAGGGCCGAGGACGCCGGGTCGTGCCACGGCATGTCGTCGTTGTCGAACGCGTGGTCGGCGCCGGCATACGTCTCGAAGACGGTGGCGGGCTGAACGGTCACGGACGCCTCGATCCGGCGCACCGTCTCGGTGTCGATGAACGAGTCGGCGAGGCCGAAGTGGTGCAGGCTCGGCGCGGTCACGGTCACGACGTCGTGCAGTCCCGGCAGGGCCGAGCCGTAGTAGCTGACGAGCGCGTCGAGCGGAGCCGAGCCGTCGGACTCGAGGTGGCCGGCGACGTTGAAGCCGAGCCCGCCGCCGAAGCAGAAGCCGACCGCGCCGACACCGGCCGTGACCTCGTCACGGTCGCGCAGCCACTCGACCGTCGCGGCGGCGTCGGAGACGGCCGCCGGCCAGTCGAGGCGCTGCACGAGACCCATGCCCTGCTGCAGCGCGTCCTCGCCCTCGACGGGCGAGGTGACGCCGAGGCGCCAGAAGATCTCGGGTGCCACGACGACGTAGCCCTGCTCGGCGAGCTGGGCGGCCCGGCGCTGGATGTAGTCGCTGACGCCGAAGATCTCCTGCAGCACGACGATGCCCGGGCCCTGCCCGCTCGGCGGGAGCCAGAGGTGCGCGGGCATCTCGCCGGCGTCGGTCGTGATGGTCACGTGTTCGGTCATGCCGTCAGTATGTCGACCGTCCGTCCCCACGGTCAGCGTCGGGGTCGCAGCTCCAGCAGGCGGGAGTCGTACATCCGCACCCGCTCGGCGAGGACGTCGTGCTCGCGCTCGTGGCTGCGCAGCACCGCGACGAGGGCCACGATGGCGGCGACGAGGAGTCCGCCGAGGGCGACGAGCGCCAGGACGCCGGGCCGCGTGTCGGCACGACCGGTCGCGAGCACCACGAGGGCGGCGGTGAAGAGCAGGGCGACGACGCCCCCGAGGCCGCCGATCCGGCGCGACGCGGACCGGTCCGTCGTCTCGAGTGCCTGCTGGGCGACGGCACGCTCCTCGCGGGCGACGCTGCGGCACAGGTAGGTCGCGGCCGGGAAGCGGTGCGTGTCGCGGCGGCGACCGCGCGCCTGCAGCCGGTGGTCCGTGGGGACGTCGACGAGGTGGGGTCGGGGTGCGCCGAGGGCCGGCGCGGGGTTCGTGGTCAGTGCGGTCATCGGTGGGCTCCTTCACTCGGCCGCTGGGTGCACCCCATCACCATCGGGGTGCACCCAGCGGCGGCTGCGTGATCGCGGTTCCGGTCAGTCGTCCGTGCCGGCGTGCAGCCGGGCCCCGAGGGCGTAGGCGGCGACGACGAGGGCCGAGGCGGCCAGGACGATGTCCTTGAGGACGTACTGGCCCATGAGCGTCGGGCCGTGCGGGAAGAGCTCGGCCGTGAAGAGGGCGAGCGGCGACATGATCCCGATGAGCGCTCCGCCGAGGACGACGATGCCGACGCGCAGGAACTTGCCGGTGACGAGCGTCAGCCCGATGACGGTCTCGGTCACGGCGGTGAGCAGCACCGCGGTGTGGCCGGAGACGAGGCCGAACGTCAGACGGTCGATCGTCGCCGAGGCGATGGCCTCGGCCGGGCTGAGGCCCGGGACGAACTTGATGACACCGAAGCCGAGGAAGACCAGCCCGAGGCTGATCCGCAGGGCCTGGAGGCTGTAGGCCACGAGGAACGCCTGGAGGCGGTCCACGGCCGTGGTGGCTGCGCCGGTGACGGTCCCTCGGAGGGATCCGAGGCGGCTGGACGAGATGGATCGGTGGGCCCCGGGCTCTCCGGGACGGTCGAGGACGAACTGCGACATGGTGGTTGCTCCTTGAGGTCGAACTGTCGAGACCTCAGAAGGAGCAGGACCGCCGGAAGATACGCCGGACGGCCGGGTTGAGTCGATCTACCTAGACCAAACCCGGGCTGACGCGGGCAAAACGGACGTTGAGCGGGCGCCTTCAATTCGATTGACGCAGAAGCACATTGGTGGCATGTCGTGCGGTCACCAGTTGACGAGCAGCCGCTCCTGCTTGTCGCGGAAGGTCCCCACGAGGATGAGGATGAAGTCGATGAGCGCCCAGATGCCGAGCCCACCGAAGGTGACGAGCTGGAGGATGCCGGTGCCGACCTTGCCGACGTAGAAGCGGTGCACGCCGAGGACGCCGACGAAGAAGCAGAGCAGCGCCGCCGCGAGCCGCGACCGGTCGCTGACGGGCAGGCCCTCAGCGTCGAGAGCCACGGGCGCGAAGGCCGCCGCGAGGGACGGTGCGGCCTGGACGGGCTGAGCCGGGGCGGGCGGCAGCAGCGGGCCGAGCTGGTCGGTCCACGAGTCGCCGTCCCAGTAGCGCGACTGGGGCTTGCCCTCCGGGTCGGGATACCAGCCGGCCGGGATCTCGCGCGGTGCCGGGGGGATCGGCTGGTCGGGTTGCTGCGTCATGGTGGCCTCCGAGGGTGGGTGGACGTCGGGCGGACCCGGCCTCACTCCCAGCATGGTGGACACCGCTTCCCCGTGGCAGCCCCTACGACACCGGACCGCCCTGTACTTTTCTCCACCCCCGGTCGGTCATCAACGTCATGGTCCGGCGCGCCCGCCGACCCCTACCGTGGTCGCGTGACCACGATCCGTGCCCGCGTCGGGCGGCGCCTCGCACCCCGCCACACGGCATACGTCGTGCTCGGCGGGGTCGTCGGTGCCCTGGCGGCTCCGGTGGTGTGGACGCTCGCGGGCCTCGCGACGGGACTGCTCGTCGTCGTCGTCGGCGTCGCGTTCGTCGCCCTCCTCCTGCTCGTGTCGGAGGGGCTGAGCCGCTGGCACCGCGCGCGGGCCGCGGCGCTGCTCGGTGTCGTCGTCCACGCGCCGGCCGACCCCGTCGAACCGGGATGGCGCGGCTGGCTGGCCCGGCTGGGGCGTGCGTCGACGTGGCGGCAGCTGGCGTACCACGCGTTCGTCGGTCCCACGCTGCTCGCGGCCTCGGCCGCGGTCGTCGCGTCCTGCTGGGGCGGCGGCCTCGTCCTCGTGACGTCGCCGCTCTGGGCCCGGATCAGCCCCGAGGTGCTCGCCCTCTCCGGTGGCCTCCTCCAGGGGGTCGGCCGCATCTGGGTCTCGACCGCCGTCGGCTTCGGTCTCATCGTCCTCGCCCCGCACGCGGCCCGCCGGCTCGGCGCGCTCGACCTCGCGATCCTCCGGCCGATGCTCGGCGAGACGCGTGGCGAGCAGCTCTCGCCGCGGGTCACTGCGCTCGAGCAGACGCGTGCCGGGGTGATCGACGCCGCCGACGCCGAGCGCCGCCGGATCGAGCGCGACCTCCACGACGGCGCCCAGCAGCGCCTCACCTCGCTCGCCCTCAACCTCGGGATGGCCCGCTCGGCGCTGGCGCCCGACGCGCCGCCCGAGACGCGGCGGGCCATCGAGGAGGCGCACGACGAGGCGAAGCAGGCACTGGCCGAGCTGCGCGGCTTCGTCCGCGGCCTGCACCCCGCGGTGCTCGACGAGCGAGGGCTCGACGCGGCCCTGTCGGGGATCGTCGCCCGCGCGCCGGTGCCGACGAGCCTGCACGTGCTCCTGGCCCAGCGTCCGCCGCGCACGCTCGAGGCCGTCGCCTACTTCGTCGTGTCGGAGGCCTTGACCAACGTCGCGAAGCACTCCGGTGCCACGCGGGCCACGGTCCGGGTCACCTCGGACGCCCACCGTCTCGTCGTCGAGGTCGGCGACGACGGCCAGGGTGGCGCGGCCACCGGCGGGGGCTCCGGGCTCACGGGGCTGTCCCACCGGGTCGCGTCAGTCGACGGCACCCTCACCGTGACCAGCCCGCCGGGCGGTCCCACCGTGCTCAGGGCGGAGATGCCATGCGGGTCGTGATCGCCGAGGACTCGATCCTGCTGCGGGACGGGCTGATCCGGCTGCTCGCCGCCAACGGCATCGAGGTCGTCGAGGCCGTCGGTGACGCCGAGGCCGCCCTCGCCGCCGTGGAGCGGCACCGACCCGACCTCGCCCTGCTCGACGTGCGGATGCCGCCGAGCCACACCGACGAGGGGCTGCGCGCAGCGCTCGTCATCCGCGCGCAGTGGCCGGAGGTCGCGCTGCTCATCCTCAGCCAGTACGTCGAGGAGCGGTATGCCGCCGACCTCCTCGCCAGCACCACCTCCGCCGTCGGCTACCTCCTCAAGGACCGCGTCGCCGACGTCGACGAGTTCGTCGACTCGCTGCGCCGCGTCGCGGACGGCGGCACCGCGCTCGACCCCGAGGTCGTCGCCCAGCTGCTGCTGCGACGCGACAAGAGTCCCTTGCAGCGACTCACCGACCGGGAGCGCGAGACGCTCTCGCTCATGGCCGAGGGCCGCTCCAACACCGGCATCGCCCGCGCCCTGCAGGTCAGCGAGAGCGCGATCGCCAAGCACGTCAACGCCATCTTCACCAAGCTCGACATGCCGACGACGGCGGGCGACCACCGCCGCGTCCTGGCCGTGCTCCAGTACCTCTCGGAATAGGGGATCCACCATGTCCATGCACGAACCGACGAACCCGCCGACGAACCCGCCGCCGAACCGGCCGACGAGCCAGCCGACGTCCGTCCCCGACGACCGTGTGCACGGCGACTCGCTGCGCGGCGCCGAGCCCTACGGCGACTCCTGGCTGCGCCCGACCCTGACGACCGAGCCGTCCGTCGGTCCGGCCGCCGGGTCGCACGGCAGCGGCGACGGACCCGCCACCCCGACGGCACGCCCCTGGTGGCTCCTCGCCGGGCTCGGGGCGACCCTCGTCCTCGCGAGCGCCGCCGGTGCCACGACGTGGGGCGCGGCCACCGGCGGTCTCTGGCGCAGCGCAGACCAGCACCAGACCTACGAGCGACCCGCCGGCGCCCTGACGATCAAGGGTGGGGCGGGCGACATCGAGGTCCAGGGCGGCGGCAGGGCGGGCACGGTGCAGGTCGGCCGGCACGTGTCGTGGGGTCCGGGATCGAGCGAGCCGACGCCGCGAGAGGAGTGGACCGGGTCGACGCTCACCGTCGACGCGGAGTGCCACGGCTTCGTCGCCTGGTGCTCGGTGGACTACGTCGTCATCGTCCCTGACGCGGCCGACGTCACGGTCGACACCGGGTCCGGCGACATCACGCTGACCGGTTCCCTCGGCGACGTCACGCTCAAGGCGGGCTCCGGGGACATCGCGACGGCAAACCTGAGCGCCGACCAGGTCACGGCCGAGGCGGGCAGCGGCGACATCGACGTCGAGCTCGCGACCGCGGCCTCGCCGGTGTCGGTCAGGACGGGCTCGGGCGAGGTCTCGGTGCGCCTGCCGCAGGACACCGTCTATGCCGTGGACACCGAGACGGGGTCCGGCGACGCGGAGGTGAGCGTGCCGACCAACCCGGGCAGCACCTCGACGCTGCGAATCAGGACCGGGTCCGGCGACATCTCCGTCGACCAACGCTGACGCGGCCGACACGGCACCCGCACACGACGAAGCCGTATGCCGCCGAGGGGGTTTCGGCGGCATACGGCCCTGGGAGGTGCCGGCTCAGGTGGGGTTGCCGGCGGGGGTGTCCTCGTCGAAGGCACTGTGCTTGTCGTCGGGCACGGCGGAGGCGGCGGGGGTGGGAGGAGCCGCCTGGTCGTGATGCTCGACGATCTTGTCGATGCCCTTGTCGACCGAGGCACGGACCTTGGTCACGGTGTCGGCGTGCTTGCCGCCGGTCTTCTCGTCGATCTTGGCCTCGGCCTTGTCGAGGGCCCCGTCGACCTTGCCCCGGTTGTCGTGCGCGTAGCTCGCGGCAACCGACATCGCGGCCTTGGCCATCTCGACGACTGCGTCGCCGAAGTCCTTGGCCTTCTCCTGCAGGTGGACCTCGTCCGCATTGCTCTTCAGCTGCTCACCGAATGACACGGTGTCTCCTCATCTCGCACTGGTCCGACCCTCGTCGGCTCACTGCATCCACAGTCATACCCGGCGCCTGTCTCCCGCAACCGGGGTCGACCCCGAAATCGACCCCGATCGACCCTGATTCGCAGGCCTCCCGATCCCTCTGACCGACATGTCGGCATTGGTCAGGATCGTCCCCAGGCCCGTGTCTCGTCGGTCACGTGGGCCGATCTGTGACGTGGGGAACTGCGTCCCCCGCGCCACCGGCAGAGACTGGAGGGGAAGGCGGAGCGCCTGCCCCACAACTGAACTGGAGTGATCACCATGAAGCGACTCGACGGACGCGTGGCACTGGTGACGGGCGCGGCGAGCGGCATCGGCAAGGCCACGGCGCGGCGGCTCGCCGACGAGGGCGCAGCGGTCCTGCTGACCGACGTCAACGAGGCGCTCGGGGCCACGACGACCGAGGAGCTCACGGCCTCCGGTGCCAGAACCGAGTTCCTCCGGCACGACGTCACGAGCGAGGCCGACTGGGAGGCCGCCGTCGCCCGGGCGGTCGAGGCGTTCGGGTCGCTCGACATCCTCGTCAACAACGCCGGGATGGGTGACCTCGCCCCCATCGAGGAGACGAGCCTCGCCGACTGGGAGCGCACCATCGCCATCGACCAGACCGGGGTCTTCCTCGGCATGAAGACCGCCGCCGCGCACCTCAAGGCCTCGGGCCACGGCACGGTCGTCAACATCAGCTCGATCTTCGGCACGAGCGGCGGCTTCGGCACCTCGCCCGCCTACCACGCGGCCAAGGGTGCGGTCCGGACGCTGACGAAGAACGTCGCCCTGCACTGGGCCACGGATGGCGTGCGGGTCAACTCGATCCACCCCGGCTTCATCGACACCCCGATCCTCGACGGCGCGCGGGGCACCCCGTTCGAGCAGGCGATGATCGACCTGACCCCGATGGGTCGACTCGGTCGGCCCGACGAGATCGCGGCCGGCGTGGCCTACCTCGTCAGCGACGACGCGGCCTTCGTCACCGGCCTCGAGCTCTACATCGACGGCGGTTACATCGCCCGTTAGCGCCCGCGGGCGGTCGACCACGCCCAGTCGAGGACCGACCGGTGGCGGGACCACGTCGGGTCACCGGCCGACGGCGCCTGGGGGTCGCCGTCGACCGCGGCCCCGTCGGGGGCCCCGTCTCCGGCCCGCGTCGTCGCGAGCGACCGGGTCACCGCGTCGGAGACGCCGAGCCGTCCACCCGGCGGCTCGCCGAACACGTCGGCGGCGTCGCGCTCACCGACCATGTCGTGCCCGAGGCTCGGGATGAGCGACTCCACCGTCCCGTTCGGCACGTCGACGAGGGCCCCGGCCACGCGCGCGACCGTCTCGACGGGGGCCAGCCACACGGGGACCTGCACGCGCAGCAGTCGGGCGCGGGCGGCATACGTCCGCAGGAGCGAGACGTAGCTGAGCCGGTCGGGCCCGACGACGTCGAGGTGTCCCGTCACGTCGGGTCGCTCGAGCGCCTCGGCGAGGAACCAGACGGCGTCCGCGACCGCCACCGGCTGGATGACCGAGCTGCCCATCCACGCCGGCACGGTCTGCACGACCCCGAGCCGGGTCGACATCTGGCGCATCACCTCGAAGCTCGTCGACCCGGCCCCGACGACCATCGACGCGCGCAGGGTCAGCACGGGGCAGTCGGCCGTCGCGAGGATCTCCTCGACCTCGAGCCGCGAGAGCAGGTGGTCCGAGAGCTCGTCGTCGGGCAGGTCGGGCACGATGCCGGAGAAGTAGACGAGGCGGCCCGCGCCGACGACGCCAGCGGCATACGCGACGTTGTCGGCGGCCTGGCGGTCGCGCTGCATGAAGTCGTCCGCGTCGAGGCCGTGCACGAGGTAGCAGATGGCGTCGACGCCCTCGAGCGCCTCGAGAACGCGGTCCTCGTCGTGCACGTCGACCCGCCGCCACTCGACGTCGCCGGACCAGGGGTATGCCGTGGCCGGGCTCCGGTGGTGGGTGGCCACGACGTCGTGGCCGCGGCGGAGCAGCTCGGGGACGAGCCGGGACCCGATGTAGCCGCTCGCGCCGACGACGGCGACCCTCATCGCCGCTTGCGCTCGCGGCGGTCGCGCCGGAAGGAGCCGAAGAGGTCGGTCGCCGAGCGGACGAGGTCGAGCGGGCTGTCGTCGTCCGCGTCGGCATCTGGGACCGGCCCCGACACCGACATGCACGTGAGGAAGCGCTCGATGAGCGGGTCGGAGGCGCGCTGGACGAGGCCGGTGCCGAAGTCCATCGGGAAGCCGAGGAAGACGAGGTCGGTCACGAGGTGCGCGCGGGTGCGGGTGTCGTCGCCCAACACCTGGTGCAGCGTCAGCGTGATGTCGATGGTCGCCTTGCCGAGGCCGTGACGCTCCTGCCCGGTGGCCGTGAGGCGGGCTCGTCCGGCCTTCTCATCGCGCTCGACCATCGAGCCGGTGCCGTCGAAGTACATCGAGAGCGGCCCGAGCTTGGCCGTGATCTCGCCGACGAAGTCGTCGCCGTCGACCTCGGTGACCTCGGCACCGGGGAAGCAGCGGCCGATCCGGCGCAGGTCCATGAAGTTCGTCCAGACCACGCTCCGCGGTGCGTCGAGCTCCTGCTCGTGCCCGAGTCTCATCGCGTGTCCTTCCGTCAGGCGCGCCGCCCGGTGGCTGGCCGGCGGCGCTTCGTCAACCGTGGCATACCCGAACGGCCGCCGACAGGGGCGCCCGTGTCCAGGGTGAGCACCTCGGTCCAGCGTGTGGCCTCAGTCGGTCGAGCCGGGCGGCAGCAGCTCCCAGTGCAGGCCGTCGCCCCAGCCGCCGTCCGCCACGCGGTCGACCGCGTGCTCGCGACCGAACTCCACGAAGCCGACGGACCGGAGCACGCCGTTGCTCGCCTCGTTGTCGGCGGCCGTCTCGGCGACGAGGCGCCGCACGCCGAGCCCGCCCTCGCTCGCCGGGGCCAGCGCGTGGTCGACGGCGAGCCGGGCCGCCTCCTTGGCGGCGCCACGGCCGCGGGCGCTCGGGAAGAACTGGTAGCCGAGCTCGGCCGTGTCGGTGATGGCCCCGCCGCGGCTGAAGACGGTGACGCTCCCCAGGGCGCGGTCGGTGCTGAGGTCGGCGACGCACCAGTCGACCGCCGTGCCCTCGGACATCCGCTCCTGCCGGGTGCGCAGCCACGCCGGGAAGGTCTCGGGTCGCAGGATCGACCGGGACGGCATCCAGTGCCCGGGGTCGTCGCGCGGCTCGATCGCGTCGACGTCCTCGGCCCGCCAGGGCCGCAGCCGGACGCGCTCGCCGTCGATCTGCACCGCGGCGAACCACGGCGCCTGCGGCTCGAGCGGGACGCCCGGGGTGATGCTGGCGGTCCACGTGTCGAGCGCCTCGGTGCCGCCCTCGGGGTCGGGGTGGCTGCCCGGGAGCGTGCCGTGGAAGGTGAAGCCCGTGGACCACGCGGTCCGCCGCGAGCCCCAGTTGCCGACGACGGCGCGCCAGTGGACACGGGTCACCGGTGCGCCCCAGACCGGCGTCGCGAAGGCGTGCGCGACGACGAGCCGGACGGCGCGTGACATGAGCCCGTGGCCGCGGGCGTCCGGGTGCAGCCCGAAGCCGAGCTCTCCGGCCGACGGCGCGGCGCCGGGGCGCAGGTCGATGGTCCCGGCGTAGCGGGGCGTGCCCGTCGCGTCGGTCCACGCGATGGCCCACGACCGCGTGCCCCGGGGCTCGCCCCAGGCGCTGAGGTTGTGCTCGACCCAGCCGAGCGCGTCCTCGCGCGCGTAGGGCCTCGGGACGGTCGTCCACCGCAGGCTCTCCGGGTCGCGGCTCTGGTCGACGATCGCGTCGGCGTCGTCGACCGAGTGGGCGCGCAGGGTCACGACGCCGTCGGTCAGCAGGGTCACGGGCGGGGTCTCGGGCGGGGTCTCGGGCGAGGTCTCGGGCGAGGTCACGGCGGGCGGCTGGGAGGCGTCGGTCACGGCGTCAGCCTGCCAGCCGGCATACGCCCTCGTCACCCGCGATTCGAGCGCCCCGAAGAAGAAGGACCGGGAGCCAGCGTGCTGACTCCCGGTCCATAGGCCCGCTTCCCCTCCACAGGCTGCGTACCGAGGCTTACCGTACCCAATGGGTGGCCCGCACGAACACGCGTTGCGGTGAACCCTCGACATCGCAACTCGGGGGAGGATGCGTGGGAGCCGACCGGCTCGCGACGCGAGGAAGGGTTGCCGTGGAGACAGGGGCCGAGCGGGGCGTGCGATGCCCGACGCTCATGCGGCGACAGCCCGGTGGTGGGGCGGGAGTCTCCCCCTGGCCTCGACTCCCGCCCCGACCCACCGGTGCCAGGTGTCACGATACGAAGGTCGGGCGCCGCGACGGGTCGTCGTTGCGCACGTGGGCGCCACGCGCAACAGGGCGCCGTGCCCGGGCGTCGTCGTGCTGAACGAACAGGTGCAGTGGGTGCTGCGCAACGCCCGACTGCAGGCCGCCGACCCCGCCCTGCGCAGCGCTGCGGGTTTCGCCCAGGGGGCGGGTCGGGCCGAGCCGGTGCACCGGGCCCAGGTCGGGCGCTGGGAGAACGGCCGCGTCGAGGTGACCCGGTCGCTCGTGCGCCGCTACGAGACGGTGCTCGGCCTGCGCGACGGCCAGCTCCTCGCCGCCGTCGACCTCTTCTCGCGCTCGCACCAGCCCGTGCGCCCGGCCGCCACGCTCCCTCCGCCGACCCCGCCCGACGTCGACGCCACCCTGGTCCTGCTCGAGCGGGCGCTCGCCGACGAGCGGATGAGCGGCGGCGACTGGGACCGGCTCTCGGACCACCTGGGACGGATGCCGCACGCGATGGTGCGGGCCGGCGACTGGGAGGGGCTGATCCGGCGCCTCCTCCAGGAGGTCAGCCTCGGGCTCGGCCTCGACTACGTGCAGCGGGCCGAGGCCATCGCGCGCCTGGCCGGGCACCCCCGCAGCGCCGGTGTCGTCGCCTCGCTGGCTGCGGAGGTCGTGGGCCGCCCCGACGCGCAGTTCTACGTCGACACCCTGAGCCTGCTGCGCTTCATGGAGGCCCCGCGGGGCTACGCCGTCCTCGTCGGCCAGCTGCGCGAGCCCACCAACGCCAGCTCGCTGCGGGCCTGCCTCAGCGTGCTGACGACGCTCGTGCGCGGCACCGGTCTCGACCCCGAGACCCGGCTCGAGGCGGTCCGGCTCGCGGTCGACCACCTGCGCGACCCCTCGCACCCCTATCTCGTGCACCGCGGCGCCGCCAACCTCGTGCGCACGCTGGGTCCCGACGGCCACCGCGTCGCGACGGGGCTCACGGCCGAGGACCGTCGGGCCGCGGCCTCGATCATCCGCAACGGTCGAGCCATCACCGCCCAGGCGATCCGCGAGGCGCACCTGCGCATCCGGGGCGAGCTCGAGGCAGCCGAAGGGCATGCGACCGCCCACGAGCCGATCCTCGGCGACCTGCTGCAGACGGCGCTCGGCGAGACGAACGAGGAGGACCGCTCCTACGCCCTCGGCATCCTCATGCTGTCGCCGCAGAGCCGGATCATCGGCCGGGTCCACGCCGCGGCCTTCGCCGACGCCCTCGCGCGCCAGGACACCGTGGCGGCGCACGAGAGCATGACCGTGCTGACGTGGATGGCCCAGGTCGAGGACCTCGACCTCTTCGAGCGCGTCGCGCTCTCGCCGTCCTCGGCGCCCGATGTCGCCAAGGAGGCGGGCTACGTCGTCGGCAACACGATGGAGCCGCGGGGTCGGCGTCGCGACGAGCGCGAGGAGGCCGTCGCCCGTCGGATCGCCGAGATCGTCGCCACCGGCCGGGACGAGCCCGAGGTCCAGCTGCTCCGCGGCCTCGTCTACGCCCTCGGCATGCGAGGGCGGCAGGACCTCGTCTCCGCCCTCGTCGACGCCCTGCCCGAGCCGGGGCCCGACCCGCTGGCGATGGCCGAGCAGGCTCGCGCCACCCTCGCCTGGTGGCTCGACGTGCGCGAGCACCTGAGACCGCTCCGCTGAGGCCGACCGTCGCTCGCTAGGTTGGGGGCGTGGAGACCGACGAGGTGCTGAGCCTGCTCAAGGACGTGGCCGAGGAGGTCATCAACCCCCGGTTCCGGGCGCTCGCCGCCGGCGAGATCCACGAGAAGCGACCCGGCGACCTCGTCACCGACGCCGACCGCGAGGCCGAGGTGCTCATCACGGCAGCCCTCGTCGGCGCCTACCCCGACGCCGTCGTGCTCGGGGAGGAGACGTTCGCGGGCGACCCCGCGCTCATGGAGCGGTATGCCGCCGCGGACCACGCGTTCACCGTCGACCCCGTCGACGGCACGAAGAACTTCGTCCACGGCTCCAAGGACCACGCCGTCATGGTCGCCGAGACGGTCGCCGGCGCGGCCGTGCGGGCGTGGATCTGGCAGCCGCAGCACGAGCTCGGCTTCGTCGCCGAGCGCGGGGCCGGCACGTGGCGACACGACGCCGAGGGGTCGCGTCGCCTGACGGTCCCCGAGCCGCCCGAGGGTGCCCTGCGCGGCCGCACCTCCCGCCGCGCGTGGATCGGCCAGTCGCTCGACGGCCTCGAGCCGATGACCCTGACGTGGGTGTCGTGCGGCATCGACTACCCCAAGCTCGTCGAGGGCGCGGCCGACTACATCGTCTACGCCAAGGCCGCGCCGTGGGACCACGTGCCCGGCTCGCTCCTGCTCTCCGAGGCCGGCGGCCTGCTCGGCACGACCGCGGGCGTCACGTACTCACCTCGCGACATGGCGCCCCCGGGGCTCGTCGCCGCCGGCAGCCCCACGGCATACGACCACGTATGCCGTGCGCTCGCCGCGAGCGCCCACCTGCCCTGACCCGCCGGTGACGTCGCACACCCGCCCGTCCGGCTCGCCCGGCCCGTCCGGCTCGCCCGTCCCGTCCGGCTCCACGGCGCACGCGGTGCTGGCCGGTGTCGTCTGCGGGCTCGTCGGCTTCACGAGCTCGTTCGCCGTCGTGCTGACGGGCCTGCGGGCGGTCGGCGCCGGTCCGGAGGAGGCGGCCTCGGGTCTGCTCGTGCTCTGCGTGACGATGGGCCTCGGCTGCGTGCTCTTCTCGTGGCGGCTGCGGATGCCGATCACCATGGCGTGGTCGACGCCTGGCGCGGCGCTGCTCGCCGCGGCCGCGGTGCCGAGCGGTGGGTTCGCCTCTGCGGTGGGCGCTTTCGTCGTCTGTGGACTCTTGCTCGCACTGTGCGGTCTCGTGCGACCGCTCGAGCGGGTCGTCGAGGCGATCCCCAAGCCGCTCGCGAGCGCCATGCTCGCGGGGGTGCTGCTGACGCTCTGCGTCGCCCCGTTCCGGGCGGTCGTCGCGTCGCCGGCCGCGATCGCGCCGGTCATGGTGACGTGGCTCGTCCTCGTCGCGGTCGCGCGGCGGTGGGCGGTCATCGGCGCGCTCGGGGCGGCCCTCGTCGTCATGGCGGTGCAGGGGGTCTTCGGGCGGCTCGATCTCGGGGCGGCGGCCCCGTCCGTCGTCCTCGTCATGCCGAACTGGGACGCGACGACCCTTCTCGCCGTGGCGATCCCGCTCTTCATCGTCACGATGACGAGCCAGAACATCCCCGGCATGGCCGTGCTCGCGTCCTTCGGCTACCGGCCCGGCATCCGCGGTCCGCTGCTCTACACCGGTGGTGCGAGCGCGCTCGGCGCCGTCGGCGGCGCGCACGCGATCAACCTCGCCGCGATCTCCGCGGCGCTCGCCGCCGGGCCCGAGGCACACCCGGACCGCAGCCGGCGCTGGGTCGCGGGTGTCGCGTGCGGCGTCACCTACCTCGCCTTCGGCCCGCTCGCCGGGATCGTCACGGCCGCAGCGCGTTCGGCGCCCGCAGGCCTCATCGAGACCATCGCCGGCCTCGCCCTGCTCGGCACCTTCGCGAGTGCTGCGGCGGCCGCCCTGACCGACGCCTCGACCCGCGAGGCCGGCGCCGTCACCCTCGTCGTGGCCGCGTCGGGCATCACCGTCGCCGGCGTGGGTGCCGCCTTCTGGGGGCTGGTCGCCGGCGTGCTCGTCCTCGCCGCACTCCGGCTCGAACGTCGCCGCCGGGACCGGCTGACCGGCTAGTCACTCCTCGGAGGCGCCTGCGGAGGCCTTCTTGGACCGGGCCGCGCGAGCAGGCGCGGTCGTGGCGGCCTTCTTCGCGTCGCGGGCGGCCTTCTTCGCCGTGGCCGACGCCTTGGTCGTCTTCCTGGCGGCCACGTAACGCTCCGGGTCCTTGTCCTTCGGGGTGATCCCCTCGGCCCAGCGGACCGCCTCGTAGCGCAGGAACTGGACCGCGATCTCGTGGCGCAGCTCGAGGCTCGCGCGCTGGCGGAAGTCGGCGAGGTCCTGGCGCTCCTCCTCGCCCATGTGGTCGCTGTTGTGGACGTTGGCGTCGACGACCGCCGTCCACCACGCGTCGGACCCGATGCGGCAGCGCCCGACCTTGCGCAGGGACTTGCGGATGTCGTTGTGGTCCTTGACGGCGTCCTCGACCTCCTCGTCGACGGACTCGGCGTCGGCGCCGCCCGTGCCGATGCGCAGCAGCTCCGGGTAGAAGTAGAGCTCCTCGGCCTCGGCGTGCGTCTCGAGGAGGATCTCGAGCCGCTTCCAGACGGCGGCGAGGCCCTCGTGGTCGTCGCGCGGCCACTCCTCGAGCATGGCGAACATCCGTCGCTGCTCGTCGTGCTGGCGGAGGATGACGTCGGTGATGTCCACGGGAGGGCCTCTCTGTCGTCCGGCGGGTTCCGGATCCACTGTGCCGCATCCATACCCGATGCCGTCGCGGGCTTGGCCGTTTCGCGTATCAGCGGGCCCTGCTGGTGCCACCGTTGGTTGGTCGGGAGTGTCCGACGCAGTTCATCGACGCAGTTCACCGGCGCAGTTCATCGACGCAGGATGGTGGTGGGTCCGCATGACGAGCAACGACCTGGTCGTGGTGCTTCCGGGGATCACCGGCAGCACGCTCGGGGTCCGGGGTGACGACGGCTCGCCGGCGAGCGAGAACCTCATCTGGGCCCCGAGCGCCGGGGCCGTCTGGAAGCTGCTGACCGGCGGCCAGTCGATCCTCAAGAAGGTCCTGCCGGAGGGGATCGGCGACGACCACCCGGGCGACGGCGTCGAACCGGTCGCGCTCATGCCCGACGTCCACGTCCTGCCGGGCATCTGGACGCCGATCCGCGGCTACGACGTTCTCGTCGGCGCCCTCGAGAAGCAGGGCTACCAGCGGGGCGCCGGCGGCAAGCCGGCCACTCTCATCACGTACGCGTACGACTGGCGCCTCTCCAACCGCTACAACGGCGCTCGCCTGAAGACCGTCGTCGAGCCGGCGCTCGAGCAGCTGCGGGCGCAGGGCGGGGCGTATGCCGACGCGAAGGTCGTCTTCGTCTGCCACTCCATGGGTGGCCTCGTCGCCCGCTGGTACATCGAGAAGTGCGGCGGCGCCGAGGTGACGCGCAAGCTCATCACCCTCGGCACGCCGTGGCGCGGGGCGACCGACGCGCTGACCCAGCTCGTCAACGGCGTCAAGAAGGGCATCGGCCCGCTGTCGATCGACCTCACGGACTTCTCGCGGAGCATGCCCTCGCTCTTCCAGCTGCTGCCGGAGTTCGCGTGCATCGGCAACGGCGGGGGCTACGCCAAGACGACCGAGGTGTCGGTGCCCAACGTCAGCACCACGATGGTCGCCGACGCGATGGCCTTCCACACCGACCTCCAGGCCGCCGAGGCGGCCCGGCCGGACAGCCGGACCTCCGCCCACATGATCGTCGGCATCCGGCAGCCCACCGCGACCACGGCCCAGCTCTCGGGCGGCACGGCCACGGCCTACCAGGACTTCGGCACCGACAACGACTTCGGCGACGGCACGGTGCCGCTGACCGGGGCCGTCGGTCTCGGCGAGGCGCTCGACACCAACCTGGCGGTCCGCGTGCCCGACCAGCACACCAACCTCCAGTGCAACCAGCTCGTCCTCGACCAGGTGCAGGAGATCCTCAGCGCCAAGCCCGTCCGGAGGCGGGAGATCACCGACACGAACGTCCGCGCCGTCGTGCCTGACCTCGTCACGCAGGGTCAGGCGCTCAAGGTGTCATTCGACCTCGAGTCGGACGACCCGGGCGCCGACCCGCCGCGCAAGGCCGTGACCATCACGGTCAGCAGCGCGAAGGGCAAGGTGCTCGCGACTGCCGAGCCGACCCTGCGGAAGGGGCACGGCGTCGCAACCTTCGACGACCTTCCCCCAGGCACGCACACCGTGACCGTCACCGGATCCGGTCCCACCTCGACGGTGCGCCCCGTCACCTCGACGACCCTCGTCTGGCCGAGGCCGACCCGCTGAGGGCGCGAGCCCGGTGGTGCCGGCGGATTCGCGCGGACGGGGATCGTCGAGGGCCCCTGGGCCTGTGGACAGTCGGCGAGCACTGTCGGCAGTCGAACGTATGATCGAACCATGACCGCATCGACCATGGAGCGCCCCGGGGGTGGCGCGCGCCGCGCCGGTGTCGCTCATCCCGAGCGGCCGGCGCGTCCGGTGGGCGAGCAGGAGTCCGCTGTCGCAGAGGTGATCGGGCTGACCGACCTCCCGGGGCTCGCGGCACGACTGGCGGCCATGGCTGCGGAGCTCCGGCTGGTCGCCCGCAGCACGCCGCTGTGGGCCATGGCCGAGACGGGACTCGGGGACGCGATCGAGCAGGCTCAGGCCGTGCGCGAGATGGCGCACAACCTGTCCGCAGTGCTGGCCGCCGAGGTGAGCGCGCGAGGGCTGCCTGACAGATCCGGGCTCTCCCGCAACGACTGGGTCGCGGGTCACGCTCCCGGCTTGGCCGCAGGGGCGTCGGCTGCTCTGACCGCCGTGGGCGCGGCCATGAACGAGCCACGGTGGGCTGCACTGTCAGGAGGAGTGCGCGACGGCTCGATCTCGGTCGACAAGGCTGCGGTCATCGTGCGCTTGCGCGACGACGTCATCCAGTGTGCTGATGTCGCCCAGGTGGACAGTGTGGTCGACGCGATGGTCGAGGGCGCGTCGGCGCTCGGCATCAAGGACCTGAGGCGTCTGGCATCGCACGCCCGGGCGGGCCTTCGACCACCGGCGGTGGTCGAGGACGATGATCAGCGCCTCCGCGCAGCCCGGTCGCTGACGAAGATCGGCCGGTGCGCCGGGATGACGGAGTACCTCTGGAGACTCGATCCCGAGGGTTCGGCGATCGTCGACGCAGCGATCGACGCCTTGGCGCGGCCGCGCCCTGATGTGGACTGGAGTCGTTGGCCCACACTGCCCGGCAGTGGAGAATCATCTGGCCGGATCGGCCGAGGGTCAGCCGCCGCGCGTGGGGCGGCTGGCGAGGCCGCTGGTGGTGCGGCTGACGAGGGCGCTGGTGGGCCGGCTGGTGGGGCGGCTGGTCGACGCGCGCGGGGCGTCGATGCGGGGGACGGCGGCGCGAGAGTCCAGCGCGGGTCCGTCGATCCCCGGTCGGCGGCGACGCGCCGTGCCGACGCCCTGCTCGAGCTGATCGGACGCGCCGTCGCGGCGCCCCTAGGCGTCACCAGAACGCCGAGGACGAAGCTCGTGGTCACGATGTCGCTGGAGGCGTTGCTCGACCGCCTGCGCGGTGCCGGGCTGGCCGACAACGACGAGGTCCTGTCCGCAGCGACGGTGCGCCGGCTGGCCTGCGAGGCCGAGGTCATCCCGATGGTGCTGGGCGGTCCGTCCCAGTCGCTCGACATCGGCCGCGAGGATCGCTACTTCACTCCCGCCCAGAGACTGGCGCTGGCGCAGCGTGACCACGGCTGCAGCTACCCGGGGTGCTCCGTACCTCCGCAGTGGTGCGAGGCCCACCACGTGGTGCACTGGCTTCACGGCGGAACGACCGACCTGTCCAACGGTGCCCTCCTCTGTGGGAGGCACCACACGATCGTCCACCAGCTCGGGGTGACGGCGATCGTCACGCCGAGCGACGTCATCTGGCAGCCACCGCGCGAGCATCGACGGCCCTGACCCGGCACGGGCCGGGACGCGTGCACCACATGGTCCCGGGTCCATTCCGGTGGCGATGATCCCTGCTCGGCGGGACCAGGAGGCGAGCGAAGGCTGGGGCGAAGTCCAGGTGCGGCCCGCCTCCCGCGCTCGGACGCTCTCCGACCCCGCGATGTCGTGCGCCGCCACGCGCGGGGTGCCGCCGGTCGGGCCCTGGCCCATCCCGTTCTGTCGCTCCCGTTCTGTCGACCTCCGCTCCGTCGGTCTGACGCACTGTCGTCAGGCGGTGGTTGGGTGGTGGGCATGACTTCAGAGAAGAGCACTGGATCGACGATCGGCTGGGACTGCGTCGCGCTCGACTGCGCGGACGCGGCAGGGGTGGCGCAGTTCTACGCCGACCTCCTGGGCGGCCGAGTGGAGGCCGACCCCGAGGGCGACTGGTTCAACGTGCTGTGGGACGGCCCGCGCATCGCGACCCAGCTCGCACCCGGGCACGAGTCTCCTGACTGGCCCCGCGGCCAGCAGCAGGCGCACCTCGACTTCGTCGTCGCCGACATCGCCGCCGCCCATGAGCGGGTGCTCGCCCTCGGCGGCACGGCACTCGATCCTGTCGAGCCGCCGCAGCCGGCGCCGGACCGCGGGTTCCGCGTCTACGCCGACCCGGCCGGCCACCCGTTCTGCCTCTGCCGTCCGACCCCGGACGCCTGGGCCTGAGTCCGGCCCGCGACCGTCAGCCGAAGTCGAGCCCGTCGAGTGACGTCGACGGCTTCTGGTCGGGCAACCGCAGCATGCGGAACGAGTTGCCCAGACCCAGCAGGCCGGCGAGGAGAGGGACCAGCAAGGCGATCTGGAGAGAGCGGTTGCGGGCTTCGTCGTTGATGGCCAGCACCTCGGCCTCGACCTCGGCCGGCTGGCCAGAGATCTGCTGCTCCAGCTGGGTGTTGCTCATGATCTCGGCGTCGTGCTCGAGGGCCTGGGCGATCTGCTGCTGCTGCGCGGCCGGGATGACGGAGCTGTTCTGCGCCAGCTGGGAGAAGCCGACCGACAGCGCAGCGAGCATGAGGCCGCCCGCCATCGCGAGACCGAAGGAGAGCCCGAAGGACCCTGCCGCGGAGTTGACGCCGGCGGCCTCGCTGACGCGCTCCTCCTCGACGGGGGCGAGGGTGTAGTTGTTCAGCTGCGAGACCAGGAGGCCGAGGCCGCAACCGGTGATCGCGAGCGGGACCACGAAGTACCACGCGCTGTCGGCGCGGGGCACGAGCGGGAGGATGATCGCGACACCCAGACTCGTGAGGACGAAGCCGGTGCGGATGATCGAGGCCGGTCGCCGGTCACCGGCCTTGCGTCCGGCCAGCAGGGCTGCCCCGAACATCGTCAGCGACAGCGGAGCCAGCGACAGGCCGGACTGGAGGGCGTTGTACTCCAGCGTCATCTGGAAGTAGAGCGGGAGGGCGATCATCGCGCCGCCCAGGGTGACCTGCTGCAGCAGCTGGCCCGTGACACCGGCCGTGAAGTTCGGGTGCCGGAACAGGTCCGGGTCGAGCAGGGTGACCTGCCCGGCGCGCTTGCGCCGGCGGAGCCACCGGGCCAAGAGCACGAGCGCGGTCGCCCCGACGACGAGGAGCAGGCCGACGTACTGACCCCCCTCCTGCCAGACGAGGATGCCCAGCACCACCCCGCCCATGCCGAGGGCGGACAGGATCGCGCCGACCACGTCGATCTGGCGCGAACCGGTGTACTCGACGTCCCGGACCAGCCGGATCTGGCTCAGCACGACGACGATGATGAGGACCTCGAGGGCGAAACCGACCCGCCACGACAGGTACGTCGTGACGAACCCGCCGAGCAGTGGGCCGATCGCGGCGGCGATGGCGGCCGAGGCCCCGACGAGCGCGTAGGCCTGCTTCTGGGCTGCCCCGGCGAAGTTGCCGTGGATCAGTGACTGCATCGCCGGCAGGAGCAACGAGGCTCCCAGGCCCCCGATGATCGCCCAGAAGATGATGATCGCCGTGAGGCTCTGGGCGAGCGTCATCGCGAGCGCCCCGATGGCGTATCCGAGCAGGCCCAGGACGTAGGCCCGCTTGCGGCCGATGAGGTCGCCGACCTTGCTGTTGATGAGGATGAACGCGGCCGAGACGAGCGCCTCGAGCGCGATGGCCGACTGCACCCCGCTGGCCGTCGTGTCGAGGTCGGTGATGACCGCCGAGATCGACACGTTCATCAAGGAGGTGTCGACCACGAGGACGAACATCGCCATGGCCAGCAGGAGCATCAGGCGGCGGCTCCCCGGCACATCGGGATCCGAACCTTGGGCGGGGTTCTGCGTCATGTCACCCTCTCGGCCACCGAATGGGTCGCAGTCTAGCGAGGTCGAGGGGGTGCGTCAGTCAGTCGAGGAGGATGAGGAAGTGGGCGACGAGGGCGGCGCGCACGGCGTCCTCGTCGGCGAGCTCGGTCTCCTCGCGTCGGCCCTGTGTCGTCGTGATGAGCCGGTCGCCGCTCAGGGTGACCCGGCCCGTGGGCGTCAGCAGCGACGCGAGCCGGGACCGCGTGAAGTGGCTGTCGGGCGAGGTCTGCTGCCACTCGTTGCGCGCCGCGAAGTCGGTCAGCGGGTGGGGCACCGTCGAGAAGACGAAGCAGTCGCGCCAGTCCTCGCCGTCGCGGCGCTCGCGGGAGACCCACGTGTCGTCGCGCCGCACGAGTCCTACGAGGTGTCCGCGTTCGCGTCGCTCGAAGCCGTCGCGCAACGGCAGCGGCTCGATGAACCCCTCGCCGAACCCGACGTCCGCGAGCACGGGCTCCTCGAGCCGGCCGCCCGACACGACGAGCGCGACGTGGTCGAAGTCGTCGGTGAGCCCACCGGCCGCGGTGGTCACGCGCGCGGAGACGAGGTCGACGGCATACCCGAGGCTGCGCAGCAGCAGGGCGAAGAGACCGTTGAGCTCGTAGCAGTAACCGCCGCGCCGGGCGTCGACGACCTTGGCCAGCAGCGACGCGTTGTCGAGGCGGATCGGCCGGCCGAGCGAGATGTCGAGGCTCTCGAACGGCACGGCCAGCAGGTGCGCCCGGTGGAGCGACGCGAGCGCCGCCAGGGTGGGGGACTCGGGAGCGGCCGCGCCGATGCGCCGGAGGTATGCCGTCGCCTCGGTCGTCGTCAGCGCGTCGGTCGTCGTCGGTGAGGTCACCCGGTCATCCTGCGACCTCGAGCCACCTTGAGGTCAAGCCGGCGCCGGAAGTGGCAGCGTCACGCCGACCATCGTCACGCCGCGCCCGTCCCACTCGTAGGCCGTGCGCTCGAGCAGGTCTCCCGCCGCGGACCGCAGGACGGTCGGGTCGAGCGACGGGGCGGCGAGCGGGCCGCGCTGGAGCACCTGGGTGCCGTCGTCGTAGCGGACGAGGACCTCGAGGCGGCGGGGGAGACGCGGCGGCCCGTCGAGCGAGAGCACCCGCGCGACGGCACGCTCGACGCAGCCGTCGAGCACCGCCACGACCTTGGACCTGGTCCGCGTCGCGGGCAGTGACCGGCTCGCGCTGACCGACCTGCGCGGCCCGGGCAGGCGGATCGTCGCGTCGTCGGTGCCCCGCGCGATGGAGACGAGACGCCGGGCCATCGCCGTGGTGACGAGGTGCTTGAGGTCGTCCTCGTCGAGGGCGTGGAGGTCGGCGACGACGAACAGCCCTGCGGCGTGGAGCTTTCCGTAGGTCGTCGGACCGACACCCCAGAGCTCGTCGAGGCGCAGACGAGGCCGGACGCGCGCCTCGAGCTCGGCGTCGACGACGACGAGGCCGTCGGGCTTGGCGCGGCGGCTCGCGAGCTTGGCCATGAGCTTGGTGCGCCCGACGCCGACCGAGACCGGGAGCCCGACCTCGGCGCGGGCGGCCGCGCGCAGGGCCACTGCCATCCCGCGCGGATCGCCGCGGTCGCGTCCGGTGACGTCGAGGAAGGCCTCCTCGACCGATCCGGGCTCGACGAGGGGCGTGAAGCGGCGGAACACCTCGAACAGCCGGACGGAGGCCTCCTCGTAGGCCTCCGCGCGGTAGCCGGTGACGAGCACCTGCGGCCAACGGCGCTGGACCTGCCGCAGCGGCATACCGGCGTGGATGCCGAGCGCACGTGCCTCGTAGGACGGGCACGCGACGACCTCGTGGGCCACGACCATCGGCCGCCCGCGCAGCGCCGGGTCGTCGCGCTGCTCGACGGAGGCGAAGAACGCGTCGGCGTCGGCGTGCAGGATCACCACCGGCCCAGTCTCCGCCCGGCCACCGACAGGCCGACGGATGGCGTGCGTGATGGTGCTGCGCTCGGTGGGGTGATCACCCCACCATCCGCGACACGACCCGCCGGGTCATGACGAGGCTCAGTAGCCGGCGTGGTCGAGCGCCTCGGTCGTCAGCTGCCGACCGAGCTCGATCATCTCCGCGGCCCGGTGGAAGTCGAGGGTCCGCACGGCGTTGGACGGCACGGTGACGAGCACGTCCGGCGGGTTGCTGGCCATCCGATAGCGCGAGATGAGGGCGCTCATCGTCTCGAACGACATGTTGAGCAGGTCGACGAGCCCGACGTCGGCCGACCGGACGACGAGCGCATCGGTCGGCGTCTGCGCCAGCCGGTCGACGGCCTCCGGCGGGATCGGCTGGTCGTGCTCGACGTCGTGGTCGTGGTCGCGGGCGTGCCCGCCGAAGCGGCTCGTGATGGCACGGACCCGATCGGACTCGAGCACCTCGGCGGCACTGCGCCGCAGCCGGGTCGTCCACTCCTCGCGCGACACCGGCTCCGACGACTCCTTGACGGGGGTCGTCGGTCCGCCGGTGGCCCGCATGCCCGACAGGGAGACGGCGATCGTGAGGTCCGCCGAGGTCGCCGCGGTCGGCTCGATGGGGATCGGGTTGATGAGACCGCCGTCGACGAGGACCCGGCCGTTGATGACGGCGGGGGTGATGACGCCGGGGATCGCGATGGAGGCGCGAATCGCGTGCTCGACCGGCCCGCGCTGGAACCACACCTCGCGGCGCGCGTTGATGTCGGTCGCGACGGCCGTGTAGGGGATCGGCAGGCTCTCGATCGTCGCGCCGTCGAGGATCTCCCCGACCTTCGCGATGATCCGCTCGGCCCGGATCGCGCCGTTCGGCGAGGTGATGCTGAGGTCGAGCAGCCGCCACACCTCGCGCTGGGTCAGGCTCCGGGCCCACTCGGTGTACGCGTCGAGCCTCCCTGCGGCCGCCACCCCGCCGACGAGCGCGCCCATCGACGTGCCCGCGATCGTCACGATCTCGAAGCCGCGCTCGGCGAGCACCTCGAGCGCGCCGATGTGGGCGTAGCCGCGCGCCCCGCCCGACCCGAGCACGACCGCTGCACGCATCCCCTCAGCCACGTCCTCGACGATAGTCCGCCTCCCGGACGGCTCGCGCGCCGGTCAGGACGTCAGGAACAAGATCTCCATCGCGTCGAGCCGCGCACGGTCGGCGACCATCTCGATGCCGGTGACGAGGTCGCGGTCGTCCACCGTGAAGCGGAAGGCCACCATGGCCTCGCCCCGCAGCGTCCACACGGCGCCGATGCCGCCGTCGAAGGCGGCCAGCCGTGCCGACCTGGCGCCGCCGTTGAACCGCTGGGCCACGGCCTCGGGCCCGCGGAGCACGTCGGGCGAGCCCATCGCGACCGCTGCCTCGTCGGCGCTCAGCACGACGTCGGGGTCGAGCATCTCGAGCAGGGCGGAGAAGTCGCCGCCCCGTGCGGCGGCGAGGAAGGCGGTGACGACCTCGCGCTGCCGGGTGCGGGCCGGCCCGGACCCGTCCGCGTCGGCGGCGCGCACCCGGCGACGGGCGCGGCTCGCGAGCTGGCGGGTCGCGGCGGGGGAGCGGTCGAGGATGTCGGCGATCTGCTCGAACGGCATCCCGAAGAGGTCGTGGAGCACGAAGGCGAGCCGCTCGGCCGGGGCGAGGGTGTCGAGGACGACGAGCAGGGCCAGGCCGATGCTGTCGGCGAGCTCGACCTCGCTCGCCGGATCGGGGGCGGGGCGCGTCGGTTGGGTCAGCGCGGTGCGCACGTCACCACCCGCGACGAGCTCGGCGAGCCCGGTGTCCCAGCTGTCCTCGCGGCGCGAGCTGCGCGACCGCAGCATGTCGAGGCTGATCCGCCCGACGACGGTCGTCAGCCAGCCCGCGAGGTTGGTGACCTCGGTCGTGTCGCTGCGGCTGAGGCGCAGCCACGCCTCCTGCACGGCGTCGTCGGCGTCCGCGGCGGACCCGAGCACGCGGTAGGCCACGGCCCGCAGCCGTGGGCGCTGCTGCTCGAAGTCGCGGGCGAGCCACTGCTCGCGGGTCTCGTCGTCCATTTCGTCACATCCTTCGGTCGTGATCCGTCATAGCACTGACGAGCCGGCGCCACCGGATGTGACACCACCACCGCTCGGCAACCCACCGCGATCACTCACCAGGAGTCCAAGATGTCCGCCGTGAACACCCTCATCTACCCCGTCGCCGACCTCGCCGCCGCGAAGCAGGTCTTCACGACCCTGCTCGGCACCGAGCCACACACCGACGAGTCCTACTACGTCGGCTACTCCGTCGACGGCCAGGAGATCGCCCTCGACCCGAACGGGCACCGCAAGGGCCTGACCGGCGCGACGCCCTACTGGTCGGTCGACGACCTCGAGGCGACCGTCGCCGCGCTCACCGCAGCCGGCGCGACCGTCAACCAGCAGCCGACCGCCGTCGGAGGCGGGCGCACCGTGGCCGTGCTCCTCGATGCCGACGGCAACATGATCGGCGTGATGCAGGGATGACGGCCGACGACGTCCCCGACAGCACCGAGGGCGTATGCCGTCCGCCCGCCGAGGTGCCCGCGTCCCCTCGGCCGCCGCGACCGACCGCACAGAGGGTCCGGGACACCCGAGAGCTGCTGGGCCGGGAGATCGACTGCTGGGTCGCGACGACCGATCCCGCCACCGGCGCACCGCACCTCGTGCCCCTGTCGTTCGACTGGGACGGGCGCGCGATGCTGCTCTCGACGGGTGAGCGCAGCGTCGCGGGACGCGGTCTGGCGTCCGGCGCAGGGGTGCGGATCGGGCTCGGCGCGACGCGTGACGTCGTCATGGTCGACGGGTCCGTCGAGGTGGTCCCGACCACCGCGCTCGAGCCCGCGGAGGCCGACCGTTTCGCCCAGCGGACCGGATTCGACCCTCGGGAGACCTCGGGTTCATACCTCTTCTTCCGGGTCGTTCCGAGCCGCATCCAGGCCTGGCGCGAGGAGAACGAGCTGCGCGGCCGCGACGTGATGCTCGACGGGCGGTGGATCACGTCCGACGAGTGATCGCGCATATCGAGTTCACTTGTGGCACAGTCGAACCCGCCCGAGCCACAGGGTGACGTGGCGGTTGCTCCGCCGGGGCGTGACGGCATACGCGATCGGCGCCGGCGACGTCCTGTGACGAGGGGCCGGGAGGGGTGTCACCGACGCCCGCCCGGCCCCTCACGGCTGTCCGCAGCGAGGGGCGGGTCTTGCGCCCCCGCGCTGACCTGTGCAGTATGGAGGTGCAGATGTAAGCGCTTACAGAGCCGGGGAGACCCGGTCAGGGGCCTGGTCGCGACACATCACTCAACGACGAGACGCGAGAGGTGGGACCCATGGCGACAGCACGCAAGCACCCGGACGGCGCGGCCTCGGCGGGCGCCACCATCTACTCCGTCGCCGAGCGCGCCGGCGTCTCGATCGCCACCGTCTCCCGCGTCCTCCAGGGCGCCGGCACCGTGTCGTCGACGACGGCCCAGAAGGTCCTCGACGCCGTCGACCAGCTCAACTACGTGCCGCTCGGCGCCGCCCGCAGCCTCGCCGTGCGCCACCACGAGGCACACGGTCTTGTGCTGCCCGAGCTCACCGGTCCCTACTACTCCGAGCTGCTCATGGGCTTCGAGTCGCGGGCCGCCGAGCTCGGCCAGAGCGTCACCCTGATGCTCACCGACGGCAAGGCCGACCTCGCTCGCGCCGTGCGCCAGCTCGCCACCCGCGTCGACGCCATCGCCGTGCTCGGCTCGGCCGCCATGCCGCCCGCCGTCGCCCGGGCCCTGCACGGCCAGAAGCCCGTCGTCATCATCGCGGGCACGCCCCAGGAGGGCATCGAGAGCGTCCGCGCCGAGAACGCCCACAGCGCCGAGCAGCTCACCGAGCACGTGCTCGCCCACGGACGCACGCGCCTCGTCTTCGTCGGTGACCCCGAGGGCGCACCCGACATCGCCGAGCGCCACGCCGGCTTCGTCGCCGCCCACCGGGCGCGCGGCCTCGAGCCCGCAGCCCCCGTCCGCGTCCCGTTCCGCGAGGGGGAGGGCGAGGCCGTCGCCGAGCGCATCCTCGCCGGCGAGATCGAGGCCGACGCCCTCGTCTGCGCCAACGACGAGCTCGCCCTCGCGATCATGAGCCACCTCCAGGACGCCGGCCGCGACGTCCCCGGCGAGATCGCCGTCGTCGGCTGGGACGACGTCATGACGTCCCGCTACGTGCGCCCCGGCCTCACCACCGTGCGCCAGCCCGTCCACGAGCTCGGCGTCATCGCCGCCGAGCGCCTGCACCAGCGGGTCTCCGGCGCACTGCCGCGGCTCGAGCCGCAGATCCTGCGGACGGAAGTGGTCATCCGCGGGTCCTGCGGCTGCCCCACCCGCTGAGCGCGACCCGCCAGGCTCCTCCACCGCCATCCCCCTGCCCCCGTCCGTTCCTCCCCAACCCTCGACACCGATGTCGGAGACACCCGAGAAAGTGAGACACCGATGAGACGCACCACAGCCATCACGGTCGCGTGCATGACTGCCGCGGCCCTCACCGTGACCGCCTGCGGTCGCAGCGCCGAGAACGGCGGCACCACCGCCGGTCAGACAGGCGCCGCGGTCAGCACCGGCAAGGCCACCGGCACGATCACCGTCTGGGCGATGGGTGCCGAGGGGGACAACCTGCCCAAGCTGACGAAGGACTTCGAGGCCGCCAACCCCGGCGTCAAGGTCCAGGTCACGGCCATCCCGTGGGATGCCGCGCACGACAAGTTCACGGCCTCGATCGCCTCCGGCAACACGCCGGACGTCGCCATGGTCGGCACCACGTGGATGGGCGAGTTCGCGAGCAGCGACGCCATCGACCCGACGCCGGCGCAGATCGACACGTCCGCCTTCTTCGAGGGTGCGCAGAAGACCACCGAGGTCAACGGCACGTCCTACGGCATCCCCTGGTACGTCGAGACCCGCGTGCTCTTCTACCGCACCGACCTCGCCAAGAAGGCCGGCTACGACAGCGTGCCCACCGACGCGCAGGGCCTCAAGGACATGGCCAAGGCCATGCAGACCAAGGCCGGCGCGCAGTACGGCATCGGCCTCCAGGCCGGTGGCGAGGGCTCGTGGCAGACCCTCATGCCGTTCGCCTGGAGCGACGGCGCCGACCTCACGAAGGACGGCGGCAAGGCGTACAACTTCGACAGCCCCGAGATGGTCAAGGCTGCGAAGTACTACCAGTCGTACTTCACCGACGGCATCTCCAACAAGAGCGCCCCGGCGACCCCGACGACCGAGCCCGACTTCGCGAGCGGCAAGGTCCCGATGTTCATCTCCGGCCCGTGGATGATGTCCGCGGTCGAGAAGGTCGGCGGCGCCGGCTTCAAGGACAAGTACAACGTCGCCCCGATCCCCGCCGGCTCGGCCGGGTCGTCGTCGTTCGTCGGTGGCTCGAACTTCGTCGTCTTCAAGAACACGAAGAACCGCGACACCGCCTGGAAGTTCGTCCAGTGGCTCGCCGACCCCAAGGTCCAGTCGAAGTGGTACACCATCTCGACCGACCTCCCGTCGGTCAAGAGCGCCTGGCAGGACCCCGCGCTCGCCTCGGACAAGAAGCTCGCCGTCTTCGGCAAGCAGCTCGAGACCGCCAAGGCGCCGCCGTCGTTCCCGACGTGGGAGCAGGCCGTCAAGGGGCTCGACACCGAGATGGAGAAGGTCACCAAGACCGGCGAGGACCCGGCCACCGGACTCAAGACGGCCCAGCAGCAGGCCGAGTCCATCGGCACGGGAATGTGATCCGATGACCGCCCAGACCGGCACGACCGGGTCCCCCGCCGGACCCGTGACGCCACCTCCGGTCACCGCCCCGGGACGACCCGCGAACGGGTCGTCCCGGGGGGCGGGCGACGGAGGCTCCCCCGGCCGGGTCGGATCGGCCCGCCGTCGGGAGGGGCGGGCGGCCTGGATCCTCGCGATCCCCTTCTGCCTGCTCTTCCTCGCCTTCACCGCCTGGCCGGTGGTCCAGTCGCTCTTCATGAGCATCACGGACACCAAGGCCCGCGACCTGCGACACCCCTTCAGCGTCAACATCGTCGGCCTCGACAACTTCACCAAGGCGTTGTCGGACCCGACCTTCCGCAAGGCCGCCGCCAACACGGCGTACTTCGTCCTCGTCGGTATGCCGCTGACGCTCGTCGTGGCGCTCGCCGCTGCGGTCGCGCTCGACAAGGGGATCACCCGTTTCCGCGCGGTCTTCCGCCTCGGCTTCTACATGCCGGTCATCACCTCGATCGTCGCGGTGGCCGTCGTGTGGCGCTTCCTCCTGCAGGACCCTGGCGGTCTCATCAACACCGCCCTCGGGTGGTTCGGCATCACCGGTCCCAACTGGCTCGGTGACCCGAACTGGTCGATGCCGGCGCTCATCATGATGGCCTCGTGGCGCAACTTCGGCACGGCGATGATCATCTTCCTCGCGGGGCTGCAGGCCGTGCCGGCCGAGCTGCACGAGGCGGCCGCCATCGACGGCGCCAACGCCTGGAAGCGGTTCCGCCACGTCACGATGCCGCTGCTGCGACCGACCCTGCTCTTCGTCATGGTCACGACGGCCATCGGCTACCTCCAGTTCTTCGAGGAGCCGTTCGTCATGACCAAGGGCGGCCCGCTCAACAGCACGATCTCGCTGTCGATGTACACCTACCAGCAGTTCGGCTTCGGCAACTACGGTCTCGCGTCGGCGATGAGCTACATCATCTTCGTCGTCATCGCGATCGTCACGGCCCTGCAGTTCCGCCTGCTCCGAGAGAGGACCTGACATGTCCGTCGACACCGCACCGCGGCCGACCGGGCCGACCGCTCCGGCCCCGGCACCGAAGGCGAAGGCGAGCAGGACAGGGTCCGGCATGGTCGGCTCGAGCCAGGGCAGCCGCTGGTGGCTCTACGTGCTGCTGACCGTCGCGCTCGTCGCCGTCATCGCACCGTTCGTCTGGATGGTGCTCGGCAGCTTCAAGGGTGAGGGGGAGCTGCGCCAGATCCCGCCGACGTGGCTGCCCGAGAGCGCCTCACTCGACAACTACACGCAGCTGTTCAGCAAGCTGAACTTCGGACAGTTCTTCACGAACTCGATCGTCGTCGCCGTCGTCGTGACGGCCGGCAACCTCGTCTTCTGCTCGATGCTCGGCTATGCCCTGGCGATGCTCGACTTCAGGGGCAAGAAGGCGATCTTCATCGCGGTCATGGGCACGCTCATGATCCCGGGCGTCGTGACCTTCGTGCCGCTCTTCGTGCTCGTCGCGAACGCCGGACTCGTCAACACCCTGCCCGGCCTCTTCCTGCCGTTCCTCGTCAGCCCGTTCGGCGTCTTCCTCATGCGCCAGTTCATCCTCGGCCTGCCGAGGGACCTGCTCGACGCAGGGCGCGTGGACGGTGCCGGTGAGCTGCGGATCTTCTGGAAGATCATCCTGCCGCTCTGCGGTCCTGCGCTCGCGACGCTCGGCATCCTGACCTTCCTCGGCAGCTGGAACAACTTCCTGTGGCCGCTCGTCGTGGCGCAGTCCGAGGACAAGTACACCCTCCCGGTGGCCCTGGCCCTCTACTCGACCGGCCAGAACAGCACGAACTACGGGCTGCTGCTCGCCGGCGCCACCGTCGTCATCATCCCGATCCTCGTCGTCTTCCTCATCTTCCAGAAGCGCTTCATCGAGGGCATCGCCACCACCGGCCTCAAGTAGGCCTCCCACCCCGGAAACAGGAGCACTGCACCATGTCCGAGAAGAAGCTCTACACCCCCAGCCGCCGCTCGATGCTCGTCGGGGGCGCGGCCTCCGTCGCCGCCTTCGCGCTCGCACCGTCGGCGTCCGCGTCGACGACCGGCGCGCGCCAGGCGCCCGCCTTCCTGCGGTCGACGGGCCCGAATGCCGTCCGCTCCCTCGAGAGCGCCACGGTGCGCACGTGGGCGGCCGACACGTGGCGCAGCCTCGTCGCGATGACCGACCCGAGGACCGGTCTGCCGGCCGACAACATCCCCGCGTCGCTCGCCGCCGGCGACCGTTCGGGCTACACGTCGCCGACCAACATCGGTGGCTACCTCTGGTCGACCGTCGTCGCCCGCGAGCTCGGCATCATCACCCGTGGCGAGGCGTCGGCCCGCCTCATCCGCACGCTCAAGACGGTGGAGCGGATGGAGCACCACACGCCGAGCGGCATGTACTACAACTGGTACGACGAGGCGACCGCCAAGGCGCTGCACACGTGGCCGGACTCGGGCGACAAGGTCGTCCCCTTCTGCTCGAGCGTCGACAACGGCTGGCTCGGCGCCGCGCTGCTCGTCGTCGCCGGCTCCGACGCCGCGGCCGCTCCGTGGGCCAAGAGGATCTTCGGCCGGATGCGCTGGGACTCCTTCTACAACGACAACAGCGACCCCGCGCACCAGGTGCGTCCGGGTGGCCTCATCCACGGCGGCTTCTACCCCTACGAGGACGGTCGCCCCGGGGGCACCTACCAGGGCACCCACATCGGCGGCGACCCCGTCTGGCTCACGACGCACCACTACGACACGACGGTGTCGGAGACCCGCATCACGAGCTACCTCGGCATCATCACCGGCCAAGTGCCGGCCAAGCAGTACTTCGCGATGTGGCGCACCTTCCCCGCGACGTGCGACTGGTCGTGGCACGAGATGCAGCCGGTCGGCGAGAACCGCACCTACTACGGCCTCGACGTCTACGAGGGTGCGTACACCTACCGCGGCATGCACATCGTGCCCGGCTGGGGCGGCTCGATGTTCGAGGAGCTCATGCCCGACGTCTTCGTCGACGAGGCCGCCTGGGCGCCCCGATCGTGGGGTCGCAACCACCCGCTCCACGTCCGGGCGCAGCGGGAGCACGGGCTCATCGACGCCGGCTACGGCTACTGGGGCTTCAGCCCGTCGAGCAACCCCAAGGGCGGCTACCGGGAGTACGGCGTCGACGCGCTCGGGCTCAACCCGACGGGCTACATGTCCGACCAGGAGAGCACGAACTACGACCCCGGCTTCGGTGACTGCCGGGCGGCGACGAACCCGAGCCCGACCTACGGCGACGGCGTCGTCACGCCGCACGCGGCGTTCCTCGCGATGATGCACGAGCCGGACGAGGCGTTCACCAACCTCGCCAACCTCAAGGCCGACTTCCACTCCTACGACCGCGGTGGCTTCTTCGACGCCGTGGCCGTCCGGTCGGGGACCGTCGCCCGCCGCTACCTCTCGCTCGACCAGGCCATGGTCATGGGCGCCGCGGGCAACGTGCTCGGCAACGACGTCCTCCGTCGCGCCTTCAGCACCACGGCCGTCGAGCGCGCCCTGCGCCCGGTCATCGGTGTCGAGGAGTTCGGCGCGAGCCCGATCGCCTGACCCGCGTATGAACTTCCCGCACCGACGAAAGGCACACCCGTGCGCCCCGAGCTCTCCACCTCCGAGGACGGCGTCGCCTACCGCGACCTCAACGGCAACGGCCGGATGGATCCCTACGAGGACCCACGCCTGACCGTCGAGGAGCGGGTCGAGGACCTGCTCGGCCGGCTCTCCCTCGAGGAGAAGGTCGGTCTGATGTTCCAGACCGTCATCGAGGCCGGTTCGGACGGCACGGTGCTCGAGCACCCGGGCACCATCAGCAAGTCGCCGACGAGCACGGTCGTGCTCGACAAGCACCTCAACCACTTCAACGTCCACGCGCTCGCCGACCCGCGGATGGCGGCCCGGTGGAGCAACGCGCTGCAGGCGCTCGCCGAGCGCACGCCACACGGCATACCCGTGACGGTGTCGACCGACCCGCGGCACGCGTTCATCGAGAACGTCGGGGTCTCCTTCTCCGCGGGCGCGTTCTCGCAGTGGCCCGAGCCGCTGGGGCTCGCGGCGCTGCGCGACGCGGACGCGGTGCGGCGCTTCGCCGACATCGCCCGCCAGGAGTATGCCGCCGTCGGCATCCGGGCCGCCCTGCACCCGACGCTCGACCTCGCGACCGAGCCGCGCTGGGCGCGCCAGGCCGGCACCTTCGGCCAGGACCCCGACCTCGTGACCGAGCTCGGAGTGGCGTATCTCAAGGGTTTCCAAGGAGATTCGCTCGGTGCGGGCAGTGTCGCGTGCACGAGCAAGCACTTCCCCGGCGGCGGTCCGCAGAAGGACGGCGAGGACGCGCACTTCCCCTACGGCCGCGAGCAGGTCTATCCCGGTGGGCGATTCGCCGACCACCTCAAGCCGTTCCCGCCGATCATCGAGGCCGGCACCGCGGGGATCATGCCGTACTACGGGATGCCGGTCGACCTCGTCGTCGACGGCGTCGAGATCGAGCCGATCGGCTTCGGCTACAACAGGCAGGTCGTCACCGGCCTGCTCCGCGAGAAGCTCGGCTACGACGGCGTCGTCGTCACGGACTGGGAGCTCGTCAACGACAACCACGTCGGTGACCAGGTGCTCCCGGCGCGCGCGTGGGGCGTCGAGCACCTCGACCCGCACGGCCGCATGGAGCTGATCCTCGAGGCCGGTGCCGACCAGTTCGGCGGCGAGGAGTGCGTCGACATCCTCCTCGACCTCGTCGCCCAGGGTCGGGTCACCGAGGCCCGGGTCGACGAGTCGGCGCGCCGCATCCTCGCGGTCAAGTTCCGGCTCGGGCTGTTCGACGACCCCTACGTCGACGAGGACGCTGCCGCCACGACCGTGGGTCGGGGAGACTTCCGCGAGGAGGGGTATGCCGCCCAGGCCCGCTCGGTGACCGTGCTGCACAACGTGGACGATCGGCTCCCGCTCGAGCAGGGCCTGCGCATCTACGCCGAGCGCGTCTCACCCGAGGCGGTCGTCCGGCACGGCAAGCTCGTCGACCGGCCCGAGGACGCCGACGTCGCCGTCGTGCGGCTCAACGCCCCGTTCGACCCGCGGTCGGACCTCTTCCTCGAGTCGTGGTTCCACCAGGGCTCGCTCGACTTCCCGCCCGGCCTCGTCGCCCGGCTCGAGCGGATCGCCGCGGTCTGCCCGCTCGTCGTCGACGTCGTGCTCGACCGGCCGGCCGTCGTCACCCCGCTGCTGCGCTTCGCGTCGGCCGTCGTCGGCAGCTACGGCAGCAGCGACGACGCCCTGCTCGACGCCGTCACCGGCACCATCGCGCCCGAGGGGCGGCTGCCCTTCGACCTCCCGCGGTCGATGGACCAGGTGCGGGCGCACGGCGAGGACGTGCCGGGCTACGACGACGCGCTCTTCCCCTTCGGCCACGGCCTCACGATCTGAGGCGTGTTCGGGGCGGTCAGCCGGTGTAGCCCTCGACGGTGCGTTCGGAGCGCACCTCGGCGCCGTCGGGGTCCTGGCCGAACTCGCGCCGCGCCCGTCGCTGGCGCAGCAGGTCCCAGCACTGGTCGAGCTCGACCTCGACGCTGCGCAGTCGGGCGTGCTCCTCGTCGACGGTGATGTCGCCGGCCTGCAGGGCGGAGCGCAGCCGGTGCTCCTCGTCGATGAGTGAGCCGATGCGGTCCTGGATCGAGGGGTCGTCAGCCATGGGGCCACGATCGCACGGCCCCACGGGCGCCGTCGAGGGCTAGCATGTGGACAGTGACCACATTCGCGCTCGTCCCCGGCGCCGGTGGCGCCGCCTGGTACTGGCACCGGGTCGTGCCGCTCCTCGAGGACGCCGGCCACGAGGCCGTCGCCGTCGAGCTGCCCGCCGACGACCCGGACGCCGGGCTGCCGGAGTATGCCGCCCTCGTGACCTCGGCGGTCGAGGGTCGTGACGACGTCGTGGTCGTCGGGCAGTCGATGGGCGGCTTCACCGTGCCGATGGTGGCCGCGCGGCGGCCCGTCGCCGGCATCGTCCTGCTCAACGCCATGGTCCCGCTGCCGGGCGAGACCGCCGGGGCGTGGTGGGACGCCGTGCGGTGCGAGGAGGCCCGGGTCGCGGCGGCCCGCGCCGGTGGGTGGAGCGAGGAGTTCGACCTCGACACGTACTTCCTCCACGACGTCGACCCGGCGGTCGCGGCGAGTGGCGAGGAGCACCAGCGTCCCGAGGTCGAGCGTGCCTTCGAGACGCCGTGCGCCATCGACGCCTGGCCCGACGTGCCGATCTGCGTCGTCGCCGGCGCCGACGACCGCTTCTTCCCGGTCGACCTCCAGCGTCGCGTGGCGCGCGACCGGCTGGGACTCGACATCGACGTCGTGCCCGGCGGGCACCTGGCCGCGCTCTCGCACCCGGCCGAGCTGACGGCATACCTCATGGCTTCCGGCGGACATCGGGAGTAGGACTGGGGGTATGGGACGGCCCGTGCTCGGCGTGCTCTACGCGCTCGTGATGGTGGCCGTCGTCGTGGCCGTCGACGTCCTCTTCTTCCGGGACCACGTGTGGGCGCGGCTCATGGTCAACGTGGGCATCGTCCTCGTGTTCGGGGCCTTCTACCTGCGGTTCTTCCGATCCGTGTGACCGCGCCGCACGACGGGTGAGCGAGGTGCCCGCGTGCGAGGCTGGGCCCGTGATCGACGACTTCGCCAAGGCGTACCTCCACGACAACCTGCGATGGGTCCGGGCGTCCCTGCTGCAGAAGCTGGACGGGGTCTCGGAGTACGACGCACGCCGACCCCTGACGACGACCGGCACCAACCTGCTCGGCCTCGTCAAGCACCTCACGCTGTCCGAGGCGCGCTACCTCGGCGGCATCGTGGGCCGGCCCTTCCCCGAGCCGCTGCCGCAGTTCGACGACCCGGGCTTCGTGAGCCGGGACCAGCTGTGGGTCAGGGTGGACGAGTCGCGGGCCGAGGTCGTCGAGCGCTACCGCCGCGCCTGCGCCCACGCCGACGCGACGATCGAGGCGCTGCCGATCGACGCGCCCGGCCACGTGCCGTGGTGGCCCCGGCCGGACGTCATGCTCTTCAACCTCATGGTGCACGTCCTCACCGAGACCAACCGTCACGTCGGCCACGCCGACATCCTCCGGGAGCAGGTCGACGGCGTCGTCGGCGACGACCCGGTGTCGACGAGCGACGACGCGGCCGAATGGGCGGCCCACCGCGAGCGCGTCGAGCAGGCCGCTCGCGCAGCGGGATCCGGCGCCTCAGCTCCTAGGGACTGACGCCGGTCCGGGCTGCTCTTGCGCCGACCTTGCGGGATTCCTGCTGCTTATCGCGGCTGCCCTTGCGGCGACCTCGACACACTGGGGCAGCGGCGCCGGTCCCGGCGCCGTCACGTGACCGACCGTCCCCGGAGGACCGCCCATGTCTGCCCCCGCCCAGGCGCGCCGCACGCTGCTCGGTCGTGCCGTCCTGGTCGCGGTGGGAGCCGGCGCCGTCGTCCTCGGGGCCCAGTCGATGGAACCGGCGCCCACGCCGGCGCCACGCGCAGCGGCGGCCGTGAGCAGCGCACCGGCCGCGCCGGTCACGCCTCTAGCGGCGGAGAGCGACCTCGTGGACGCCAGCGTCTCCACGGGCCTGCGGCCCGTCACCCGGGCGCTCGGCGCCGTCGTGGCCGGACAGCAGTCGTGGGTGCGGATCCCGTGGACGACGGACGCCCCCGTCTGCTCGGTGGCCGTGACGGTGACGGCGGACGGTGCCGACGTCGGCTACCCGGTCAACACCGGCGGCTACTCCTCCTTCTACCGTCAGGACCGTCTCGCGGCATCCGTCCACGACTACACCGCCGTGCGCTTCCTCGTGCCGGCCTTCTCTGCCGCGAAGGTGGTCACGGCCGACGTCACGGCGAGCTACACGACGACGAGCGGCACGAGCACCGCGAGCACCGCGGGCGCCGCGGGCGCCACGGGCAAGGCGGGCACGGACGCCAGGGCCTCCACCCCCTGCGTCGGCACGAGCGTCACCCGGACCTACCGCGTCACGCTCCCGGTCCAGCCTCCGTCGGCCGCCCCCGCGGCCGCCCTGGCCGACCCGGCTGCGGCGACGTCGAGCTCGGCCGACTGAGCGCTCCGGCTCAGCCCTGGGTCGCCGCCGGGCGGTGCCGACGGGCCGGGACCCCGAGCGTCGTCTCGCGCGCCTCGAGCGTCCACGCCACCTCGACCTCCTCGGCGTCACCGCGCTCGCCGTCGATGCGGCGTGACAGCAGCTCGAGCGCGGCTCGCGCCAGGCCGGTGAGGTCGGGCGAGATCGTCGTGACCGTCGGGTTGGAGTAGCGGGTCTCGGCGATGTCGTCGAACCCGACGATGGCGACCTCGCCCGGCACGTCCACGCCGGCCTCGACGCAGGCGCGCAGGGCGCCGATGGCCATGAGGTCGTTGAAGCAGAAGACGGCGTCGGGAGGCTCGGGCAGCGCGAGCAGCCGTTGCATCGCGGCGTGGCCGTCGGCGCGCTCGAAGTGGGGCACGCCGATGACGAGGTCGGGGTCGTAGGGGAGGCCGGCGCCCTTGAGCGCCTGGCGGTAGCCGCGCAGACGAGCGGAGGCGGTGCCCCTCATCGTCTCGCGCCCGACGGCTGCGATGCGCCGGCGTCCTTGCGCCACAAGGTGTTCCGTGGCAGCTCTCGCGGCAGCGACGGAGTCGACCGCGATGTGGTCGAAGCCCGTGGGGACGGGCCGTTCGCCGAGCAGCACCATGGGCAGGATGTCAGCGCGCCGGCTGATCTCGTCGGGGGAGAGGGCGAGCGGCGAGAAGATGACGCCGTCGATGACGTGCGAGCGCATACCTTCGAGGACGACGCGCTCGGCGTCGGCGTCGCCTCCCGTCACGTCGAGCAGGACGATGAAGCCGAGGGCGGCCGCCTCCTCGGTGATGCGCGCCGCGAGCTCGGCGAAGTAGGGCGAGTCCATCGCCGGCACGGCGAGGGCGAGGAACCCGGCGCGGCCGTGCTTGAGGCTGCGCGCCGACAGGTTGGGGCGGTAGTGCAGCTCGGCCATGGCGGCCTCGACGCGCTCGCGCGTGCTGGCCTTCACGTGGGGGTGGTGGTTGAGCACGTTGGAGGCGGTCTTGACCGACACTCCCGCACGCTCCGCCACGTCCCGCAGCCGCGCCGCCAACCGTGCCTCCGTCCGTGCGGAGCCCTGTCCGGCTCCTGACTGCCCCTGAGTGCACCCGTGTGCCCCCGTCGAGGAACAGGCTAGCGCCCGGGGACCCGCTGCGTGATGACCTCGGGACACCTCTGGACACTTTTCGGTAACCGTTGTAATTTTCAGCCCAGATGCAAATGGGTAACCGTTGTACATCACGGTGCGACCCGACGCCGACGGTCAAGGAGGAGCGCATGGGACGAGCGACGGTGCGGCTGGACCCCGCCTTCACGGTGGGGCCCGTGCGGCCGAGGACCTTCGGGTCCTTCGTCGAGCACATGGGCCGGTGCGTCTACACCGGCATCTACGAGCCCGACCACCCCGATGCCGACGAGCTGGGCTTCCGCACCGACGTCGCGCAGCTCGTCCGCGAGCTCGGAGTCACCGTCGTGCGCTACCCCGGCGGCAACTTCGTCTCGAACTACCGGTGGGAGGACGGCGTCGGGCCCAAGGCCGACCGTCCCACGCAGCTCGACCTCGCCTGGCGCTCCGTCGAGACGAACCAGGTCGGCACCGACGACTTCGTCGACTGGGCCCGCGGCGTCGGCGTCGAGCCGATGATGGCCGTCAACCTCGGCACGCGTGGTGTGCAGGAGGCCATCGACCTGCTCCTCTACTGCAACGCCGAGACCGGCACCTCGTGGCCCGACCAGCGGGCGAAGAACGGCCACCCCGAGCCGCACGACGTGCGCGTCTGGTGCCTCGGCAACGAGATGGACGGCCCGTGGCAGATGGGCCACAAGACCGCCGAGGAGTACGCCCGGGTCGCCGAGGAGACCGCGCGCGCCATGCGCCGCGTCGACCCCGGCCTCGAGCTCGTCGCCTGCGGTTCGTCCAACCGCGGCATGCCGACCTTCGGCACGTGGGAGCGCGTCGTCCTCGAGCGCTGCTTCGACCTCGTCGACCACGTCTCGGCGCACGCCTACTACGAGCCCGTCGACGGCGACGTCGACTCCTTCCTCGCGAGCGGCGAGGACATGCACCGCTTCATCGAGTCGGTCGTGGCGACGGCTGACCACGTCGCCGCCGTCAAGGGCTCCGACAAGCGGATCATGGTCTCCTTCGACGAGTGGAACGTGTGGTTCCAGGAGCGCTTCCACGGCGAGAGCTCCCTCGAGATCCGCGAGGCACCCGAGCTCATCGAGGACGTCTACGACGTCACCGACGCCGTCGTCGTCGGCAGCCTGCTCATCACCCTCCTGCAGCACACCGATCGCGTCTCGATGGCGTGCCAGGCGCAGCTCGTCAACGTCATCGCTCCCATCGCCACCCGCCCCGGCGGCGCCGCGTGGAAGCAGACGATCTTCCACCCCTTCGCGCTCACGGCGAGGTATGCCCGGGGCACCGTGCTGCGCCCCGCCGTCCGCTGCGACGCGACCCCGACCCAGGCCTTCGGTCCCGTCGACGCGCTCGTCGTCACCGCGACCCACGACCCCGACACCGGAGACCTCACCGTCTTCGTCGTCAACCGCAGCCGCACCGAGACGGCCGAGCTGACGCTCGACGTCGCGGCCGCCGTGGGGGGCCACCCCACGGCATACGCCCTCGTCGAGCACCTCCAGGTGCACGACGACGACCCCTCGGCGACGAACACCGAGGACCACCCCGACCGGGTGACCCCGCGCCCGGGGGACGCGGCGGTCGACGGCACCGACGGCACCACCCTCACGGCAACCCTGCCGCCCATCTCCTGGCACTGCATCCGACTCTCCGAAGGGACCGTTCAATGACGAACACCACGCCCCGCCCCCAGTCACCCCTCACCCCGCTCTCGCGGCGCTCGATCCTGTCGGGAGCACTCGGGATCGCCGGCGTGGCCGGCCTCGCCGCATGCGGCTCCGGCTCGAGCGGCGTCCCCGGCCAGGCTCCTGCCGTGTCGGCCGGCGGGGGAGCGACCGGCTACAGCGGCCCGAAGGTGGCCCTCCAGTTCTGGAACGGCTTCACCGGTGGCGACGGCCCGTACATGAAGCGCCTCGTCGACCAGTTCAACACGGAGCACGCCAACATCGCCGTCAGCATGAACACGATGCAGTGGGCCGACTACTACGCCAAGCTCCCGGCCGCCGTCGCGGCCGGCAAGGGCCCCGACATCGGCATCATGCACGTCGACTCGGTCGCGACGAACGCCGCACGCAACGTCGTCCAGCCGCTCGACGACGTCGCCACCGCCCTCAAGCTCGACGAGAGCGACTTCGCGCCCGTGCCGTGGAAGGCCGGCGTCTACAACGGCAAGCGCTACTCGATCCCGCTGGACGTGCACCCGCTCGGCTTCTTCTACAACAAGAGCGTCATGGAGCAGGGCGGCCTCGACCCCGAGAAGCCGCCGATGACGGCCGACGACTACATGGCGGCCCTCGAGACGATGAAGGGCAAGGGCATCGAGGGCCACTGGGCCAGCCCGTTCCCCTTCACCGGCGGCCTGTCGATCCAGTCGCTCATCTACCAGTTCGGCGGCTCGCTCTTCTCCGACGACGGCAAGCAGGTGCTCTGGGCCGACGACGCCGGCGTCAAGGCGCTGACGTGGTTCCAGGACCTCGTCACGAAGGGATACTCGGCCGGGAAGATCGCCCAGGACGCCGACATCGTCGCGCTCCAGAACGGCAAGACCGCCTTCAACTGGAACGGCATCTGGACGATCAACACCCTCAAGGAGAAGTCCGGCCTGCAGTGGGGCGTGGCGCCGCTGCCCGACATCGGTGGCACCAAGGCCGCCTGGGCCGGCTCCCACCAGTTCGTCCTTCCGACGATGCGCACGCCCGACCCGAACAAGCAGGTCGCGGCCCGTGTCTTCCTCAACTGGATCAGCACGAAGAGCCTCGAGTGGGCCAAGGGCGGCCAGGTGCCGGCCCGCAACTCCGTCCGCGAGTCGGCCGAGTTCAAGGCCCTGACCGAGCAGGCGACGCTCGCCAGCCAGATCGACGACCTGCACTTCACGCCGGCCGTCGCCGGCATCGGCGACGCCATGCCGGAGTTCGACAAGGCCGTCAACGCCGCGGTGCTCGGCGGGCAGGACCCGAAGACGGTCCTGTCCGACGCAGCCGGCCGCGCGACGAAGATCCTCGAGGCCAACGCCAAGAAGTACGGCGGCTGACGCCATGGCTGTGACCACGACACAGCCCACGAGACCGCCTTCGGGAGCGACGCCTGCGCCGGGTGGGCGTCGCTCCCGGGGAGCGACATCCGGCATCCACGGGTCCCGGTGGACTCCCTACCTCTTCCTGTCGCCCTTCCTGCTCCTCTTCATCACCTTCGTCGCCGTCCCGGGCCTCCTCGGCATCTGGATCTCCTTGCACGACTGGGACTTCCTGCTGCCCAACAAGCCGTTCGTGGGGGGCCAGAACTACGCCGACCTCTTCGACAGCGGGTCGCCGCAGTTCGAGCCGTTCTGGAACGGCATGAAGGCGACCGGCATCTTCGTCGTCATCAGCGTGCCGTTCCTCGTGGTGCTGCCGCTGCTGCTCGCGATCCTGCTCAACCGTCGGTTCCCCGGACGCACGTTCTTCCGGGCCGTCTTCTTCGCACCGTTCGTGCTCGGGGTCGCTGTCGTCGGCCTCATGTGGCGCTACCTGCTCGACCCGTCGTTCGGCATGGTCAACGGTGTGCTCTCCGCGCTCGGCCTGCCGGGCGACACGGCGTGGACGACCGAGCAGCCGTGGGCGTGGATCTCGCTCGCGGCCGTCACCGTCTGGTGGACCATCGGCTTCAACGCCGTCATCTACCTCGCAGGCCTCGCCGACATCCCGGCCGAGCACTACGAGGCGGCCGAGATCGACGGGGCGACGGCGTGGCAGAAGCTGCGCTACATCACGATCCCCGGCTTGCGGCCCGTGCTCGTCTTCGTCGTCGTCACCACGGTGCTCGCCAGCGCCAACATGTTCGGCCAGAGCTACCTCATCACCAAGGGCGGACCGGGCGACTCGACCCGCACGGCGATCATGGAGATCACCGACCTCGGCCTCTCGCAGTACCGGATGGGCCAGGCCTCGGCGATGAGCTACGTCCTCGCGGTCTTCCTCGCCCTCGTCTCCCTCGTCAACGTCTGGGCCCTGAGGGAGAAGAAGTCGTGAAGCGCCGCAACGGACCACTCTTCTGGCTCGGCATGGGCGTGCTCAGCGTCATCTTCATCGGGCCGCTGCTGCTCGTGCTGCTCACGGCGTTCAAGTCGCAGAGCGAGTCGCGCACCGTGCCGCCGACGTACTTCCCGTCCGAGTGGAGCCTGCGCGCCTTCGACGTCCTCTTCTTCCAGGACGCTGCCAGCCCGGTGCTGCGGTGGTTCCTCAACTCGATGGCAGCCGCGACGATGCACGCCGCGCTCGTCCTCGTCGTCTGCTCCCTCGCCGGCTACGCCTTGGCTCGCATGGAGTTCCGCTTCAAGAAGGCGATCTTCGGCGCCATCATCCTCACCCTCTTCGTGCCGGGGTTCATCTTCCTCATGCCGAACTTCCTGCTCCTCGACAAGCTCGGCTGGCTCGACCAGATCTGGGCGCTCGTCGTGCCCGGAGCGGCGGGTGCGTTCGGCGTCTTCTTCATGCGGCAGTTCTTCATGGGCCTGCCCAAGGAGCTCGAGGAGAGCGCCCGGCTCGACGGCGCTGGGCCCTTCCGCACGTGGTGGTCGATCGTGCTGCCCAACGCGCGGCCGGCGCTCGTCACGCTCGGCGTGCTCAGCTACCTCGCCAACTGGAACGACTTCATCTGGCCGATCTACGTCCTCTTCTCGCCGGAGCGGCTCACCCTGCCCGCCGGCCTGAGTCGCCTCCAGGGCGCGTACACGATCGACTACCCCGTGGTCATGGCGGGCGCCATGCTCGCCGCGATCCCCGTCCTCGCGCTCTACGTCTTCGTGCAGCGCTACGTCATCGAGGGCGTCGCCAGCAGCGGCGTCAAGGGCTGAGGAGTCCGTATGCGTCCCCTGACCTCCCTGCGCCACCGTGCCCTGCGGCGCGGAACCGCCTGTCTCGCAGCACTCGTCACGGCCGTCGGTGTGAGCGCCGCGGTCCCGGCGGCCTCCGCGTCGGCCGGTCGGATGCCGTCCGCTGCCGCCCCATCGACCTACGACAACGCCGTCTCGGACGCGTTCTCGGACACCTTCGCCGACCCGTCCGTCATCCGCGGACGCGACGGCTGGTGGTACGCGTATGCGACGTCGGACCCGCTGCGCGCGGGTGACGCACCGGGCGCGATCCACGTGGCGCGCACCCGAGACTGGTCGAGCTGGGAGTATCTCGGCACGGTCTTCGACGCGGGCAACCGTCCCTCGTGGGCGACCGCGACGTCGGGCCTGTGGGCGCCCGACATCCGCTATGTCGCAGGACGGTACGTCCTCTACTTCACCGTGACGGACACGACCCTCAACCCCGGTGACGACTCCGCGATCGGTGCGGCGACGGCGCCCACCCCGGCAGGTCCCTGGACTCCCGCCCCCGCGCCGGCCGTCCCACCCCGGCCGGCGTCGGGTGGCGGGTTCCTCTGGACGTTCGACCCGGCGGGCTTCACGGACGTCGACGGCCAGCGCTACCTCTACTACGGCAGCTACTTCGGCGGCCTGTGGGTGACGAGGATGTCGGCCGACGGCCTGACCCCGGTCGGCCCGGCCACACAGGTCGCCGTCGACAACCGCTACGAGGGTTCCTACGTGGTGCGCCACGGCGACTTCTACTACCTCATGGGCTCGGCCGCGAACTGCTGCGCGGGTCCGACGACGGGCTACTCCGTCTTCGCCGGTCGCTCGCGGTCGCCGCTCGGGCCGTTCGTCGACGCCGAGGGCACCTCGCTCCTCACGTCGCGCGTCGGCGGCACGACGGTCCTGACGCAGAACGGCAACCGCTTCGTCGGCGCCGGCCACCACGCCGTCGTCACGGATGCCGAGGGGCGCGACTTCATCGCCTACCACGCCATCGACCGGACGAACCCTTGGCTGACGACGACCTTCGGCATCAACCGTCGACCGATGCTCCTCGACCGCCTCGACTGGGTCGACGGCTGGCCGCGCACCCGTGCGGGCGCCGGACCCTCGGACACGCCCCAGCCGGCGCCGTCGCTGGCCTCCGGGCTCGGGGTCACACCGACCGACCCGTCCGCGAGCGGCTTCAGGGGTCTGGGCGCGGGGCCGACGGATCCCGTGGCCGGGCGGACGGCCCTCGTCCACGGCACCGCCTCGACGACCGCCTCGGCCCCGACCGGCCCGATCCACGTGCGCCTCGACCACCGCGGCACCGAGCCGCTCCGGGTCCTGCTCGGTCGCGACCCCGCCGTCAAGGTCACGCTCGACCCCAAGGGCGCCCGGCTCACGGCCCAGGTCGAGCGGGACGGCACCGTGCGCTCGTCGACGACGGCGCTGTCCCCGCTCCCGACCGGGGCGTGGCGCACGCTCACCGTCGAGGCGACGGCCGACGGGCTCACCGCCGAGGTGACCGAGAGCGACCTCGCCGACGTCGTGGCCCGGGTGCAGGTGTCCGGCGACACCAGGCCCGCCGCCGCCCCCGTACGCCTCAGCAGCAGCAACGCGGTCGTCGACAACGTCGTGGTCAACCCGGCAGCCACGGACGCAACCGGCCTCGCGCCCGTGCCCGTGGCCGGGGCCCTGCTCGAGTCCGAGGAGTTCGACGACCCGAGCCTCGCCGGCTTCACGTGGGTGCGGCGCAACCCGGCCGTCACCGTCTCCGGCGGCAGCCTGCGCTGGCCGGTCGAGGGCGCCGACCTCGTCGGCGGCGGCAACACCGCGAGCGTCCTGCTCCACGACACCCCGGGCGACGGCGACTGGATCGCCGAGGCGAGGACGACGCTCGACCTCGGCGTCGGCACCGTGCGCAACTACCAGCAGGTCGGTCTCGTCGCCTACGAGGACGACGACGACTTCGCGCGCCTCTCCAACGTCGCGATCTGGAACACCCGGCAGACCGAGTTCGGGCGGGAGACCGCCGCCGACCCGGCCGCTCCCGACGGGCCGACGAGCTACGGCGGTGCCGTCATCGGCACGTCGGCGACGACGCTGTGGCTGCGGCTCGCCCACCACCGCAACGCCGCCGGCGAGCACCTCTACCGGGCCGGCACGAGCCGCGACGGCGTGCACTGGACGTGGGGAGCGACGTGGACGTTCCGCACCGACACCCACCCGCGCATCGGGCTCGTCGCGCACGGCGGGGCGAGCCCGGCGGTCACCGCCGAGGTCGACCACCTGCGGTTCTACGCGTCGAGCTGGCCGGCCGACCCGGGCGCCGGATGAGGCGCACCCTCATCCGCACCACCACCGTCGCCCTCGCAGCCGTGCTCCTCGTCGGGTGCGGGGGCGGGGCCCCGACCAGCCTGTCCACCAATCCCGGAGGCACCGTGACCACCCCCGCCACGCAGGCAGCACCGGCCGCGACCAATCCGGTCTGGCCGAGCAACTTCCCCGACCCGCAGATCCTCCCGGACGGCGACGGCTGGGTGGCCATCGCCACCAACGGCAACGGGATGAACGTCCAGACGCTCGTCAGCGACGACCTCGCCACGTGGACCCAGGGCAGTGACGCCCTGCCCGAGCTCGCGTCGTGGACGACACCCGGCAAGGTCTGGGCGCCCGAGGCGCACCGCTTCGGCGACCGGTGGGTCATGTACTACACGACGATGGCGCCGGACCCCGCCATCCAGTGCATCGGTCTCGCCGTCGCCGACGACCCCAAGGGCCCGTACCGCGACACGAGCGGCAAGCCCCTCGTCTGCGAGCAGGACCAGGGCGGCTCCATCGACGCGTCACCCTTCGTCGCGTCGGACGGCACGGCATACCTCTACTGGAAGAACGACGGCAACGCCGTCGGCAGGGACACGTGGATCTCCGTCCAGCGACTGTCGGCCGACGGACTGCGACTCGAGGGCGAGCCGAGACGCCTGATCCGACAGGACCTCCCATGGGAGGGCCAGCTCGTCGAGGCGCCCTTCGTGTGGGAGCGGGACGGCGTCTTCCACCTCTTCTACTCCGCCAACGACTACGGCAGCGACCGGTACGCCGTCGGGCACGCCACGGCGGCGTCCCCGACCGGGCCCTTCACGAAGGACCCCGATCCGGTGCTGACGAGCAGCGACGTCGCGGCGGGCCCGGGCCACTGCGCGCTCCTCGAGAAGGACGGGCGCGTGCTCATGGTCTACCACGCGTGGGCGCCCGACTCGATCGGCTCGGAGGTGCCCGGCCGGACGATGTGGCTCAGTGAGGTCACCGTCGCCGGGAAGAAGGTCTCGGTCACGCCGCCGGCGACGCGGCTGCCGTCCGGCTTGTGAGGTCTGCGGTGTATCAACCACCTCTGAAGAGGCTCTGAGTGTCAGGGGAAACGGTGCGGGGCAGGGGGGCTGCCCCGCACCACACCCCGAATCGCTTGGGCGGCTGGCCCGTTGAGGTACGTTAACCGCCATCAGGGCCCGGGATCGCAGACCTGATCAGTCGCGAGCCGGGCCCTCAGGCGTGCTCTTCGGGCGTGCCCGGGCCGTCAGGTCGGCCGGCTCACGTGCGGGCCTCGGCGAGCACCTTGCCGGTGCCGGTGCGCACCTCGAGTGCCTGGATCTCGTTGGGTCGCAAGGCCGTCGCGCCCGTGACGCGGGAGTAGCCGGCGGGGGTCGCCCGCCACGACGCGGCGGTCGTCGCCTTGCCGCTCCGGTCGATGACCCAGAGGGCGAGCTCACCGTTGGTCGGCATGTCCTCGCAGTTGACGTCGAGCTGGGTCCCCCAGCCGCGCGTCACGAGGGCGATGTCGATCCGGACCTGGCTGCCCGCGACGGCGGCCGCAGCGACGTGCGTCGTCGGCAGTGTCGGCGTGGTGGGTGTCAGCAGCTGTGGACCGAGCCAGGCGCCGGCGGCGAAGAGCACGACCGCGGCCGCGGCGGCCACGACGGACATCCACGCCCGACGTCGGCGGCGGCGTCGGCCGACCTCACCGAGCAGGGTGACGAGATGCTCGTCGTCGTGGTCGGTCAGGAGGGGAGCGGGTACGGCGACGGGGGTGTCGCTGAGGTGCGGCCCGCCCTCGGGGCCGGCGAGGTCGAGCAGACGCGGCATCCCGGAGACCTGGCCGAGCTCGGTCTGGCACTGCCGGCACGAGCGCAGGTGCTCGCTGAAGGCACGGTGGTCGTCGTCGGACAGGCCACCGAGCACGTACGCGCCGAGCAGCACGTGCAGGTCGTCCGATCCGGTGGTCATCTCGTCACTCCCATCTCGTCGAGGATGACGCGCAGGTTGCGCACGGCGTAGTAGGCCCGCGACTTCACGGTGCCCTCGGGCACCCCCACGCGGGTGGAGGTCTCGGCGACGGTCAGGCGTTCGAAGTAGAGGTAGCGCACGATCTCTCGGTGGTTGGTCTGGAGGCGGCCGAGGGCTTCCTCGACGAGCACCTGGTCGAGGGCGCGGTCGAGGGCGGAGTCCGCCTCGGCCACGTCGACGAGCTGCGCCTGCTGGGGGCGCCGGCCGGCGGCACGGTGCTGGTCGACGATGAGGTGGCGGGCGGTCGTGATGAGGTAGGCGCGCAGGTTGTCGGCCTCGGGCGCCTGCTTCCACACGCGCAGGATGACCTCCTGGACGATGTCCTCGACCCGGTTGGCGTCGCTCGTCGCGCGCCAGACGACGCGTCGCAGCATCGGCCCGTGCTCGCGGTAGATCTCAGCGACCGCCTCGTCGTCCAGCGGCATCCCGCAGCCACCTCCTCACTGGTGCTCCACCGTCCAGAGACGCCTGCGCGGCGCGTCAGGTTCACTCTGTCAACCCCTGAACCGTCTCACGCCGGGAGACGTATCCGACATGGACGCCACCCGGGCGTCGAGATCGAGGAGGTCATCATGATGCGAACCCGATCCATCAGCACGACGGCGCTCGCCGCCGCGGTCCTGGTGCTCACGACGGCCTGTGGGTCGTCGACTCCCGAACCTGCCAGCCCGGCAGCCCCGTCACCGTCGGCCTCCACGTCCGCCGGAACTCCGGCCGGAGGTGGCGGCGCCGAGGTCGCCGAGCTCAAGACGGCGACCTCGTCCCTCGGGACGATCGTGACGGACGGCAAGGGCATGACGCTCTACATGTTCGACAAGGACACGAAGGGTGGCGCGACGAGCGCCTGCACGGGTCAGTGCCTGGCGGCCTGGCCACCGGCCCTCATGGGTGCGGCCGCGCCCACGGCGTCCGGGGTCACCGGCACGGTCGCTGCGATCGACACGCCGGACGGCAAGAAGCAGCTCACCCTGGGTGGATGGCCGCTCTACTACTGGGCCAAGGACACGAAGCCCGGTGACGTGACGGGGCAGGCGGTCAAGGACGTGTGGTGGGTGCTCGACGCCGCCGGGACACCGATCAAGACCAAGTCCTAGAACCTACGGGCGGGCCGGGTCGGCCTAGCGTGGGGCCATGTGCCCCGCCGACCTGCCGAACCCGGCCCAGCACCCCGTCACCGGCGGCCTCTTCCTGTCGCCGGTGCCGGCGGGCTCGGGCTGGCCGGGTGACCCGGCCACGTCCGAGACACCGGTCGCGGCCACCCCTGCGCAGGTGCGCCGACTAGCCACGGGTGCGGACGGCATACGCGAGCTCGATGCCCGCATCAGCGTGTGCCGCGCGTGCCCGCGGCTCGTCGCGTGGCGGGAGTCGGTGGCGACGGCGGGACGTCGCGCGGCGTTCGCCGACCAGCCGTACTGGGGGCGCCCCGGGCCCTCCTTCGGGGACCCGGACGCGGAGGTGCTCGTCGTCGGCCTGGCCCCGGCGGCCAACGGCACCAACCGGACCGGTCGGATGTTCACCGGCGACCGCTCCGGCGACTGGTTGTATGCCGCCCTCCACCGAGGTGGGTACGCGAGCCAGCCCACGTCGGTGGCCTCGGGCGACGGGCTCGTGCTGACGGGCCTGCGCATCGTCGCCGCCGTCCGGTGCGCCCCGCCCGCCAACAAGCCCACGACCGAGGAGAAGGCGACGTGCGCGGCGTGGCTCGACCGGGACCTCGAGCTCTCCGAGCCGCGGCTGCGCTCGATGCTCGCCCTCGGGTCCATCGCCTGGGACGCGGCGCTCGGGGCGGCCCGCCGCCGGGGGTGGGACGTGCCGAGACCCAAGCCGAGGTTCGGCCACGGTGCCGAGGCCGTGCTGGCCACCGACACCGGGCGGCGGGTGCGACTCGTCGGCAGCTACCACGTGAGCCAGCAGAACACCTTCACGGGCAAGCTCACCGAGACGATGCTCGACGAGGTCATCGCGCGCCTCTGACTGGCGCGCCGTCGTCGTGCTCGACGTGCCCGTCGGGGGACATCAGGGACGCATCATCGGCTGGTCCGGCAGCACCGGTGCGGCGTCGGCCCCGCACCGGCGACTACTCCGTCATCGGCGGCAACACCCGGTGTCGCTGCCCTCGACCATCGAGGGCCACGTGCCCGCGACCGGGTCGTGGGTGCGGAGCTCGAACACGCGTCGGGGGAGCTGGCGGCCGGCGTCAGCGGCTGGACCTGGGGTGTCGCGGCTGGCATCGGCATGACCTGGGTGCGTGAGGACGTGCGCGGGACCGGGCTCGGGGAGCGACTGCTCGCCGACTTCGAGTCCGAGGCGCGGTCGCGTGGCTGCAGCCACGTCTTCGTCACGTCGTTCACGTTCCAGGCTCCCGGCTTCTACGAGAAGCAGGGCTATCGCGAGATCTTCCGCTGGGAGGGCGTACCCACGGCGGACGCGGCCGACGTGCACTTCCGCAAGGAGCTGTGACCGTCAGGCGACGCAGCCGAGGTCCAGTGAGTGGCCATGCCGTCACCGTAGGAGCGGATGCGGACGCTCGGCGTCGTCGACGCGAGGCGGAAGTCGGCGGCGCTGAGGAGGGGCGACGATGCGCGGCCGGCGGTCATGGGCGAGGGTGGGGGTGTGGAGCCACGCAGCGTTCGCCCGTACATCGTCGCCCTCGGCCTGCTCTGGATCGTCCCGGCCGTCCTCGTGCTCGTGCTGCACCTGACGCTCCCGGACTACAACGCCTCGGGGCAGTGCACGGGTCTCGGCTTCGGCTGCGCCCCGGCTCCCTCGGACGCCGTCCTCTTCCTCGGCTACCTGGCGGCCCTGCCTCTCTTCCTCCTCGGCATGGTGGCCTGCCTCGTCATCGCCGTCGTCCGCGGCCGTCGTGACCGGCGCGCCGCAGGCCGTGACGAGGGCAGGACGGCTCACGACCCCGCGGACGTCGACCCCCAGGTTTGACGCTGTCGGTGCTTCGACGTCAGAGGCCGTCGACGAGCAGCAGGGGGTCGATCCCCAGGACTGCGAGCATCCCGGCTGTGGCCAGCGCACCGGTGACCACGGCGATCAGCAGAGCCGTCAGCACCCGGGGCCACGCGGCGGCCCGCGTCCGGAGGGCCAGTCGCGACAGGCCCAGCGCGCCGAAGACGTTGGTGCCGATGCCGACCGCCAGCGCCAGCTCGTAGCGGTCGACGTCCGGCTCGTCGACCGAACCGAGCCCCGCGACGGAGGTGAAGCCGAAGGTCAGGGCGTGCATGACGAGCAGCGCGAAGGCCAGACCGACCAGGAACGCCGTCGTCAGGACGCCGATGGCCAGTGACCACCACGGCAGGCTGAGTCCCCACCGGCCCTCCGCCGACTCTGCCGCGCCCATGGGCGCCATCCTCGCGGCTCACTGTCGTGGACCGCGTCCGTATGCGTACTCGACCTGGGCGGTCGGGCGCTCTCAGAGGTGACGCGAGTAGCCGAGGAGCTCGGGGCAGGGCGCGAACGAGCTCCTGCTGCGCTCGCCGGTCGGCCGCCAGCCGTGCTTCTCGTAGAAGCGGCGTCCTCGGCCGTTGCCGGTGAAGACGCGGAGCCGGGCCTGCGTGACCCTGCCGCCACGCAGGTGGTCGAGGACGTCGTCGTGCGCGAGCGTGGCCAGGCCCGTGCCCCAGTGCTCGACGGCGATGCCGAAGTGCAGGAACTCGTCACCACGGGTGGCGGCGAAACCGGCGACCGCGTCGTCGCGCCCGACCACGAAGCAGTCGGTCCCCGGGAGGTCGATCTCACGCAGCCAGCGTTCGGCGATCGCCTCCCGTGGGAACGGGTGCTCGTCCTGCGAGAAGACGTCGGCCAGCCCGAGGACCGCGCCCGGCTCCTGGACCGCGACGACCGCCGGTACGTCTGCCGCGGTCATCTCGCGGAGAACGTTCTGCCGTGCTCCGTAGCGGTGAAGGTTACCGTCGACCCACCGCGTCGGTTCGTCCCCTGTCGCGTGGGGAGTATGGCGCACGCAGGCGCCGCGGCGTGACGAACCCGCATGGCATCGAGCAGAGCGATGGGTGATGATCGTGGTGACTCGCTGACCCGCCGACGTGTCAGCCTCATCGCACGACAGGGGAGTTGAGGTCCACATGTCCGACGTCTCAGCCACAGCACTCAGGGGCCGTTTGCGCTCGTTCTTCGACCGGGGCGGCTTCTGGAGGCTCTTCCCCCTCGTCGTCGTCTACCTTGCGATCTACCTCGGCGCGGGCCTGCTCGCGTCGAGGGTCTTCGCCCGACAGAGTGAGGAGGAGCTGCTGACGACCGTCGGCAGCGTCTTCGTCGACGTCACCTTCGCGCTCATCGTCGGCGCTGTCGTCCTCGGCGTCTTCCTGTGGGCGATGGGCTGGACGCGCGAGATCTTCGGCCCGCAGCCGATCGGTGGGTCGCGGTGGATGTGGCTGGGCCCGATCCTCGTCACGATCCCCATCGTGCTGCGCGTGATCGGCCCGGACTACGGGAAGTACGGCATCGCCGTCATCGTGCTCACGATCGTGACGGGGTTGCTCGTCGGACTCGTCGAGGAGGTGCTGACGCGCGGCATCGCGGTCAAGATGCTGCGCGATGCGGGTCACTCGGAGCGCGTCGTGGCGCTCGTCTCCTCGTTGGTCTTCGCGGCGCTCCACTCGGTCAACCTGCTGAGCGGTCAAGCGGTCTCGACCGTGGGCGTCACGATGGCCTACACGTTCGGGTTCGGTGTCTGCATGTACCTCACGATGCGCGTGACGCGATCGATCATCCCGGCGATCGTGCTCCACGGGCTGACCGACCCCTTCGTCCTGCTGTCGACGGGTGGCATCGACGAGGTGGGCACGAACGGGACCCAGAACACCCTGCTGACCGTCGCGGGGTCGTTCAGCTTCATCATCATCGTCGCGGGCCTGATCCTCGTGTGGTTCGTCCGAGGACGCGTCGTGGAGCGGACCGACGTGACGGCCGCTGAGGGGATCGGCGCCACACAGGCCTGATGCCGATGTGGGCCTGAGCCCCGTTCGCGTCAGGCGGCCGCGCCCTCAGGTCGGGGTGAAGTCGACGAGGTGCAGGTGCAGCGTGCCACCGGAGGGCGCGGGATAGCGGCGACCGAGTCGGGCTGGTGGTCTGCGGCGGTCCGGCTCGTCTGACCCGTCCGACCCGTCTGACCCGTCCGGTTGGTGGGGGTCGGGGGCCAGGGTGAGCCGGTGTGGCGGGGGTGGTTTCYGGGGTGGGCCGATGAGCAGGCCGGTGTCGGTGTGGAAGGTGAGGCCGTCCGGGTGGGTGGGGTCGCCGGTGAGGGTGAACTCGCCGCGGTGGTGTCCG
>NZ_LMIW01000001.1:0-833317 GCF_001429185.1 Terrabacter sp. Root85 | reverse complement strand
CAGGTGGTTCGTGATGTGTTGGGGCAGGCGGGGCCGGCCGGTGAGCCAGCCACCGTTGGTGTCGAGGTGGACCTGCACCCGGTAGCGAGCCCGCCGGGCAGCTCCACCCGAACCACTCGAAGCACCGGACCGTCCGGCACCGTCGGCGCCGGACGTGGTGGCGGCGTCGAGGGAACGGGTGGCGAGCACGAGCAGGGCGTCGGCCCACGTGACGCGGGGCCGGCCTCCGTCGGTGCAGTACTGGGCGGGATGCAGCACGTCCCCGTTGAGGGCCTGCTTCTGCTCGTCGCTCACACCCCCGTCAGCGTCGCGGGCGCTCTCGGGGGTGASGGTGTGGAAGAGGTGGTCCTTGGCCTCGGCGAGGGCGGCYTCGACGAGGGCGCCGACCTCGGCGGGCGCGTCGTAGCGCAGCCGGAACCGCCCGTCGGCGTCGAGGCCCATGCTCAGGTGGGCCGGCTCGACCGGCACCCGCTTCCCCGACCCACGGACGCCGCCCTCCTCCCCGCCGCTCTCGTCACCGGCCGGCATCTCACCGGCCGGTGTCTCGCCGGGCAGGCCGCGGCCGCGGTCGTCGACGCTGTCGGGTTGGAGGGTGAAGTCGTAGCGGGTGACGGTGCGCTGCAGCTGGGTCACCGTCGCGGATCTCGCCGGGCAGGCCGCGGCCGCGGTCGTCGACGCTGTCGGGTTGGAGGGTGAAGTCGTAGCGGGTGACGGTGCGCTGCAGCTGGGTCACCGTCGCGTGCTGGGCGAACTCCGCGACCGTGGTGTCGAACGCGGCCGGGGTGTGCCGGGCCACGACCGCGGCCTGGTCCAGGCTGATCCACCCCTCCCGCAACCCGGCGACGGTGGCGGGCAGCTCCTGCGCCCGCCGGGCCAGCAGCACCATCGCACCCGCCTGGCCCCGCGAGAGCCCGGCCCGGAGCATCAGCCAGTGCTCCGGCGAGCGCAGCCCCGCCGCCTGCCACGACCCGTCGGCGAGGACGGCGACGAGGAGGTCGACGAGCCGGGCGTGCGCGTCGTGCAGGTCGGCGGCCAGGGACGCGACGTGGTCCCAGTCCCGCTCGATCTGCTGCACGCTGCGGCTCTGCTCCATACCCTCAATCGTACAGGTGTTCGAACGAACCAGCCAGCGTTGTCCACACCGAAAGCTCTGTGCTGCAGACGAATTGGGCCAGTGTCACCTGAAGCGCGAGGCGAACTCGCCGGGCGTCATGCCGGTCGCCTTGCGGAAGTCGCGGGTGAAGTGGGCCTGGTCGGCGTAGCCGAGCTCGGCCGCGATGCCGGCCAGCTCCGCGTCGGAGTCCCGCAGCCGGTCGGCCGCCTCCTGGAGCCTCCGGCGGCGGATGAGCCACTTGGGCCCGAGCCCGATCCGCTTGTGCAGCAGGCGTTGCAACGTCCGCTCGCTGATGTCGAAGCGCGCACACAGGTCATCGACCCGCAGCAGCTCGGGAGAGGTCTCGACGTCCTCGATGATGGCGTTGACGAGGAGCCCTTCGTCGTCGACCGGGAGGAGCGGCCGCAGCGCGTCCTCGACCACCTCACGCGCCTCGGCCTGAGCCTCCGCCGAGGTCGGGTCGGGTCGCATCGCCGAACGCACCCGCCGGCTCAGACCGATGCCGTCGAGGGTCGTCAGCATCGACAGGTCGACGTAGCGGTCGGTCATCCGGCGCACCGGCTCGCGCGTCACGAGATGGCCCGCGGCCGGCTGCAACATGACGCCGACGGCCCAGCCGCGCCCCGTGAGCATCTGGTGCGAGAGTCCGGACACGACGCCGTAGAAACGCGCGTAGCTGTCGGACACGACGACGAGGCAGACGGGGTACTGCAGGACCCGCTGCACCGAGTCGCGTCCCGCGGGCACGTCCCACACCGGGATCCAGAACCGGCGGGCGAGGTCTGCGAGGTCCGGCGAGACGGAGCTGCGGGCGATCGACCACGTGTGGTCGGTGGGGTCGACGAGATGGGCCCGTTCGATGTCGTCGCGGGCCGCTGTCCGTCCTGCCCCGGCAGACGTCGTCACGTGTCGGAAAGTATCAAGACCCACCGACGCGCGGCTTCCTACGGTGACGGCATGACCTCACCGAGCACCGACGTCCTCGCCTCCTACCTCCGTCTCGCCGAGCCGTTCGCCTCCGTCGTCGACCGCGTGCCGAACGATGCCTGGGACGGCTCGAGTCCCTGCGCGGGCTGGAGCGCACGCGACGTGCTGACCCACGTCGTCACGACCCAGCGTGACTTCCTCGAGCAGCGCGGTGTCGATGCCGCGACCACGGCCGACCACGAGGACCCCACAGTCCTCTGGCGGGCTCACGACGAGCGGATGCGTGAGCTGCTCGCCGACCCGGACGTCGCCGGCCGGGAGTATGACGGCGTCTTCGGCCGCACGACCGTGGGCGCGTCGATCGTCACCTTCTACGGGTTCGACCTCGTCGTCCACCGCTGGGACATCGCTGTGGCCGCTGGGCTCGACGAGCACCTGTCGGACGAGGAGCTCGAGATGCTCGACAGGTCGGCCGACGGGTTCGGGGACCACCTCTACGACGACGGTGTCTGCAAGCCGGCCGTGCCCATCCGGGACGGCGCCGACCGTCAGGAGCGCGTGCTCGCCCGGCTCGGTCGACCGACGCCGGCGAACGCCTGAGCCGTCACCGCGCCCAGAGGTACTCGACCTCGGGGCGGCCGGCGCCGGCATACCTCGACCGTCGCACGACGACCCGTGTCTCGCAGAGGTACTCGGCATACCGGCGCGCGGTGACGCGACTGACGCCGAGCTCGTCGCCGAGCTCGGACGCGGAGCGTCCGCCGTCCGCCTCGCGGAGCAGTCGTGAGACGCGGGCGAGCAGCTCCTCGCCCATCCCCTTCGGGAGCCGTGCCTCGGCCGCGACACGGGCGCCGGCGAAGACCTCGTCGACCTCGGCCTGGGTGCCGACCTCGGCGCCGCTCGTCACCTGGTCTCGGTAGGCGCGGTAGGCGAGCAGCCGCTCCCGCAGGGTTGCGAAGACGAAGGGCTTGAGGACGTACTGCACGATCCCGAGCGACACCGCGGCACGGACGACGTCGAGGTCGCGCGCGGACGTGACGGCGATGACGTCGGCGCGGTGGCCGGCGGCACGCATGGCGCGCACGACGTCGAGCCCGTGCCGGTCGGGCAGGTTCATGTCGAGAAGCACGACGTCGATCTCCCTGTCGTGCAACGTCTTCAGCGCCGCCTGGGACGTGCCCACCGTCGCCACGACCTCGAACCCGTCGACCCGGCCGACGTAGGCCGTGTGGGCCTCCGCCGCGATCGGCTCGTCCTCGACGACGAGCACGCGCAGGACCTCAGTCATCGTCACTCCCGCCGCCGTCGACCGCTCCACCGGCTGGCAGACGCACGGTGAACGTCGCGCCCGGTGGCCCCGACACCGCCAGCGTCCCGCCGAGCCGGTCGACCGTCTGCGCCACGAGGGCCAGCCCGATGCCGCGGCGACCCGCGCTGCCCTGGTCCTTCGTCGACCACCCACGCCGGAAGGCGTCCTCGACAGCACCCGGCGGCAGACCCGGCCCGTCGTCGGCGACCTCGAGGACGGCATACGCCTCCTCGACCCTCGAGTCGAAGCGCACGTGCCGCTCGGGGCGGGGCGTGCCGGGCTCGCCGGCCACGGCATCGAGGGCGTTGTCGATGAGGTTGCCGACGATCGTCACCACGTCACGGGTGGGCGCGACGTCGCGCGGCCAGTGCGCGCCCGGTTCGATCTCGAAGGCGATGCCGCGCTCGTGCGCCTCGGCCGCCTTGCCGAGCAGCAGCGCCGTCAGGGCCGGCTCGTCGACCGAGCCGACGACGCGGTCGGTGAGCAGCTGTGAGACCTGCAGCTCGTCGGTGGCGAAGTCCAGCGCACGATCGCTGTGCCCGAGCTCGATGAGGCTGACGATCGTGTGGAGCCGGTTGGCCGACTCGTGGGCCTGCGAGCGGAGCGCCTCGGTCAGGCCCCGGGCCGAGTCGAGCTCTCCCGTCAGGGCTTCCAGGTCGGTGCGGTCGCGCAGCGTCGCGACGTGGCCCAGGAGGCGGCCCTGCCAGCGGGCCGGCCCGCGGTTGAGCACGAGGACCCGCGCCGACGTCACGTGCAGCTCGTCCTCGTGCACGGCGTCGTCGGTGAGCGCGGCCGTCAGGGACGGGGTGAGCCCCAGCTCGGCGACCGGGCGTCCCACGGCGTCGGCCGGCAGGGCGAGCAGCCGGGTGGCCTCGTCGTTCGCGAGCCGGAGGTGACCCTCGAGGTCGGTGATGACGAGGCCCTCGGTGACGGCGTGCAGGACGGCGTCGTAGTACTCGTACATCTCGCGCAGCTGCTGCTCCCCGAGGCCGTGGGTCTGTCGCCGGATCCGGCGCGACACGAGGCCCGTCCCGAGGCCCGACAGCAGCGCGGCCACGAGCCCGGCGAGGAGCAGCCCCGGCAGCTGGGCGCGCACCCGCTCGCCGACGGCCGACTTCCGGATGCCGACCGAGACGAGCGCGACGACCTTCCCCCGGTCGGTGACGGGCACGACGACGCGGGACGACGGCCCGAGCGTGCCCGTGTAGTCCTCCTCGACGACGCCACCCGCGAGCGCGTCCTCCGTGTGCCCGAGGAACTTCTTGCCGATCTGCGTCGGGTCCGGATGGGTGTAGCGGATCGCGTCGCGGCTCATGACGACGACGAAGTCGGTCCCGGACTCGACCCGCACGCGCTCGGCGTACGGCTGGAGCACCGTGGACGGGTCGGGACCCTGGACGCCGGCGACGACGTCGGGCGTCGCCGCCATCGTCTCGGCCACCGCGAGGGCCCGGGCGATCGCCTCCTGGTCCCCGGCGCGCTGCGCCTGGCCGTACGCCCCGGCGAGCCCGGCGGCGACGACGAGCACCGCGATGAGCACCTGGAGCGCGAAGGTCTGACCCGCCACGCTCCATCGCCCCGGGGCCGTCAGCACCCGTCGCGAGAACTCAATGAACACAACCGTGACCCTAGTCACTGGCCGCGGGAGCCTCATCACATTCACCGGTCCCGCGCCCAGCACGGGACCCAGCCAACGGAGGTCACCGTGAGTTCCACCGCCGACAGCGCCGTCGACGCCCAGCCAGGCTCGGCCCCGAAGCGCGACCGCACCCACTATCTCTACATCGCCGTCATCGTCGCCATGGTGGCGGGCATCCTCGTGGGGTGGGCCTTCCCCGAGGTGGGCAAGAGCCTCAAGCCCCTCGGCACCGGCTTCGTCAACCTCATCAAGATGATGATCACGCCCATCATCTTCTGCACGATCGTGCTCGGCATCGGCTCGGTCCGGAAGGCCGCTCAGGTCGGCAAGGTCGGCGGCCTCGCCCTCGGCTACTTCATCACGATGTCGACCGTCGCCCTCACGATCGGGCTCGTCGTCGGCAACATCATCAAGCCCGGTGACAGCCTCAACCTCACGGCCGCCGTCGCCGAGTCGGGCGCGTCGCAGGTCGACGCCAAGGCCGAGGGCGCGGTCGACTTCCTGATGCATCTCATCCCCGACACCCTCGTCTCCGCGCTGACCTCGGGCTCGGTGCTCCAGGCCCTGCTCATCGCGCTCCTCGTCGGCTTCGCCCTGCAGAAGATGGGCAATCAGGGCGAGCCGATCCTTGGCGCGATCAAGCACCTCGAGCGCCTCGTCTTCCGCCTCATGGCGATGATCATGTGGGCCGCCCCGATCGGTGCGTTCGGCGCGATGGCCGCCCTCGTCGGCGCGACCGGCATCGGCTCGCTGACCAGCCTCGGCAAGCTCATGGCTGCCTTCTACGTCACGTGCGCGATCTTCGTCTTCCTCTTCCTCGGCAGCATCCTCAAGGTCGTCACCGGGATCAACGTCTTCTCGCTCTTCCGCTACCTCGGCCGCGAGTTCCTCCTCATCCTCTCGACGTCGTCGTCGGAGTCGGCCCTGCCGCGCCTCATCGCCAAGATGGAGCACCTCGGGGTCTCCCGCCCGGTCGTCGGCATCACCGTGCCGACGGGCTACTCCTTCAACCTCGACGGCACCGCGATCTACCTGACGATGGCGAGCCTCTTCATCGCCGAGGCGATGGACAAGCCGTTCAGCATCGGCGAGCAGATCAGCCTCCTCGTCTTCATGATCATCGCGAGCAAGGGCGCCGCGGGCGTCAGCGGTGCGGGTCTCGCGACCCTGGCCGGCGGCCTGCAGTCGCACCGCCCCGACCTCGTGCCGGGCGTCGGCTTCATCGTCGGCATCGACCGCCTCATGAGCGAGGCCCGCGCGCTGACGAACTTCGCCGGCAACGCCATCGCGACGGTCCTCATCGGCACCTGGGTCGGCGAGATCGACCGCGACAAGGCGTCGCGCGTCCTCGCCGGCCAGGACCGCTTCGACGAGGCGAGCATGCTCGACCACGACGACGAGGTCGTCCCGGACGACCACGCCCCCGGCGCCCGTGGCCACGAGCCGGAGCTCGTCGGCTCGAGTCGCTGACCCACCTCTCGACGGGGCCGCGAACCACCGGGTTCGCGGCTCCGTCGCCGTTGTCGTGGCCCATCTCACTCCGCGCGGTCGGCGGCTCGGGAACCTCTGGCATACAAAAGGATTCACGCTTGCGTATGCCATCCGCCGCCTCCCGGCGTCACCCTCGTTTGCGCTCGTCCCCCCATCTTCGACACAGTGGTCGCTTCATCGAGACATCTGTGACACGTAACTGTGAGGAGACAGACGGCACCTCGTCGGGGTGCCGTCCATGACGTATGAGTGAACTGACCAAGAGTCCCGACGACGCGCTGCACCCGGCGCTCGAGCCACCACCGGTGAACCACGAGGAGGCTGCGCCCTCCCGGGTCGACAAGGTCGTCTTCGGCGTCGCCGCCGCCGTGGCGATCACCTTCGTCCTCTGGGGCGCGCTCAGCACCGAGAGCCTCAGCACGAGTGCCTCCGCCGGCCTCGACTTCGTCGTCCACAACACCGGCTGGCTCTTCTCGCTCGTCGCCTCCGGCTTCGTCGTCTTCGTCATCTGGCTGGCCGCGAGCAAGTTCGGCAACATCCCGCTCGGCGGTGACGGCGAGGCTCCCGAGTTCCGCACGTCGTCGTGGGTGGCGATGATGTTCTCCGCCGGCATGGGCATCGGCCTGATGTTCTACGGCGTGACCGAGCCGCTGACCCACCTCGTGACCCCGCCGCCCGGCACGGGGGCCAAGGGCAACCCCGAGGCCGTCCAGACGGCGATGGCGACGACGATGTTCCACTGGTCGCTGCACCCCTGGGCCATCTACGCGGTCGTCGGCCTGGCCGTCGCGTACGGCGTCTTCCGCAAGGGTCGCTCGCTGCTCATCAGCTCGGCCTTCGCCCCGCTCTTCGGTGAGAAGCGCGCCAACGGGCCGGCCGGCAAGGTCATCGACATCTTCGCGATCTTCGCGACGCTCTTCGGCTCCGCCACGTCGCTCGGCCTCGGTGCCCTGCAGATCGGCTCCGGCCTCGAGATCGTCGGCGGCATCGGCAAGGTCGGCAACGGCGTGCTCATCGGCATCATCGCCGTCCTGACCGTCTGCTTCATCCTCTCGGCCGTCTCCGGCATCGAGAAGGGCATCCAGTGGCTCTCGAACATCAACATGGTGCTCGCGCTCGCCCTGGCGTTCTTCGTCTTCGTCGTCGGCCCGACGGTCTTCATCCTCAACCTCGTCCCGACGACCATCGGCTCCTACTTCAAGGACCTCGCGATGATGTCGGCCCGCACCGACGCCGCGGGCGGCGACGGCATGAAGGACTGGCTCGCCGGCTGGACGATCTTCTACTGGGCCTGGTGGGTCAGCTGGACGCCGTTCGTCGGCATGTTCATCGCCCGCATCTCGCGCGGCCGCACGATCCGCCAGTTCGTCTCGGGCGTCCTGCTCGTGCCGTCGGTCGTCTCGCTCATCTGGTTCGCCATCTTCGGCGGCGCCGGCATCGACCAGCAGCAGCACGGCCAGGACATCGCCGGCCAGTCGACCCCCGAGGGATCGCTCTTCGCGATGCTCGGCAACCTGCCGTGGCCGACGGTGACCGCGATCGTCGTCATGCTCCTCGTCGCGATCTTCTTCGTGTCGGGCGCCGATGCCGCGTCGATCGTCATGGGCACGCTCTCCGAGAAGGGCACGCTCGAGCCGTCGAAGAAGACCGTGGTCTTCTGGGGCGCGGCCACCGGCGCCGTCGCCGCGATCATGCTGCTCATCGGCGGTGAGGACGCCTTGTCGGGCCTCCAGAACGTCACGATCGTCGCGGCCCTGCCCTTCCTCGTCATCATGATCGGGCTGGCCGTCGCGCTCGTGAAGGACCTGTCGCGCGACCCGCAGGTGGTCCGCCGGCAGTATGCGGTCGCGGCCGTCGAGCACGCGGTCGTCGCCGGCGTCAGCGAGCACGGTGACGACTTCTCGCTGACGGTCCAGGAGACCGCGCCCGGCGAGGGCGTCGGCGAGATGGTCCAGACCGACCCCGTCGCGGAGCCCGTCGGGGCGAAGGACGTCGAGGTCGAGGACGGGCTCGGCGGTCACGTCGACGAGCAGACCGACAAGGTCGGCGCCTCGATGCGCCTCTGACCGAGGTCGAGTCAGACCCGTCACAGCAGTCACCTCGAGCGCCGCATCACCCGCCTGGTCGGATGATGCGGCGCTCGATCGCTGCCGCGACCGCTCCGGCCCGGGTCTCGACGCCGAGCTTGGTGTAGACGTGCGAGAGGTGCGACTTCACGGTCGCCTCCGAGACGAGCAGCTCGCGTGCCATCTCGCGGTTGCCGAGCCCGCGCGAGAGCAGCTCGAGCACCTCCACCTCGCGCTCGGTGACGACCGGCCCGGGTGAGGCCGCGCGCCGCACGAGCCGCGCCGCGACCGACGGGGCGAGCACCGTCTCGCCGCGGGCCGTGGCCCGGATGCCGGCGAAGAGCTGGTCGGCCGGGGCATCCTTGAGCAGGTAGCCGAGCGCGCCCGCGTCGAGGGCCCGCAGGATGTCGGCCTCCGTGTCGTAGGTCGTGAGGACGAGGACGTGCGGCGGCTCCGGCAGGGCGCGCAGCCGCGCCGTGACCTCGGCCCCTCCCGGCCCGTCCCCGAGGTTGAGGTCCATGAGGACGACGTCCGGCCGTTCCGTTGCGACGACGCGCTCGGCTCCCGCGAGGTCGCTCGCCTCACCGACGACCTCGATGCCGTCCTGGCCGTCGACGAGGGCGCGCAGTCCCGCGCGGACGACCGGGTGGTCGTCGACGAGGACGACCCGGACGGCGCCGGTGCCGTCAGCCACGGGAAACCCCCGCGGTGATCGGGAAGCGGACCGACACGGTCGTGCCCTCGCCGGGCGCGCTCTCGACGTCGGCGCTGCCCCCGAGGTCACCGGCCCGATGGCGTATGCCGTCCAGCCCGCGCCCGCGGTCCCCGAGCGCGTCCGGTCGGCCGGGTCGCGTCGGGTCGAAGCCGCGACCGTCGTCCCGGACGTCGAGCAGCACCTCGTCGGAGAGGTAGGTCAGGCTGATGTCGGCGCGGGTGGCGTGGGCGTGCTCGACGACGTTGGCCAGGGCTCCTCGGGTGGACCGGACGAGAGCGCTGGCGACGTCGGCCGACACGGCGACGGGGTCGCCGTGGACGCGGACCCTGACGTCGAGGCCGTGGGAGGCAGCCGTGGCGCCCGCGCGTTCGAGCGCGGCCGGGAGGGCGTCACCTGTCGTGTCGTCCTCGAGGTCCGCCGGGGCGAGGTCGCGCACGACGCGGCGCACCTCGTCGAGTCCCTCGCGGGCTGCCGTCCCTGCAGCCACGACGTGCTGGCGGGCGACGAGCGGCCGTCGGTCCCAGTCCTGCTCGGCCGCGGCGAGGAGCAGGGTGATGCTGGAGAGCCCCTGACCGACGGAGTCGTGGATCTCGCGCGACAGGCGGGTCCGCTCGGCGAGGGCACCGGAGCGGTGCTGTGCGGCAGCGAGATCGGCCTGCGCGTCGGTCAGCTCGTCGATGAGCGCCTGCCGGGAGCGGGCCTCACGCTCGAGGGCTCGGTAGGACAGCACGGTGACGAGGGCGATGCCGACCGGACCGATCAGCACCGTCGGGTCGAGGTCGTCGGTGATGCGGCTCCACGCCACGCTGACGACGGCGGTCATGACGACGACGACCGTGACGGCATACGCGAAGGGGAGCACCTGGAGCACGGCGAAGGCCACGGGCACGGCGGTCCACGCGAACGAGGGGGCGGCAAGCGTCAGCGCCACCCAGAGCACGACGACGACCGCGATCCACACGTAGGGCCACGCGGCACGGTCGGCGACGAGCCGACGCGTGAGGTAGGCGGCCCCGAGGAGGGTGGCACCCGCGAGGACGAGGAGCGCGGTGCCGTCGAGGTCGTGGCGCAGCAGGTAGCGCGCCGAGCACGTCACGAGGAGCACGACGAGGATGGCGTCGAGCCATCGGTCGAGTCGCGCCACCGGCGCGAGGATGCCCTCTTCCATGACCGGCAGCCTAGGGACGGGGCGGGCCGTCGGCATCATCCGATCGGCTAGTCCGGTGTGGCCGGTTGCCCGACGCGGTGGGTGGGCTGGATCGGCGACGGTGGTGGGGACCGCACGACCACCCTCGTCCTCACGATCACCTCACACCGGGAGACCCACCATGAAGCGCAGCCTCGCCGTCGTCCTCGTCCTCGCCGCCGCACCCCTGCTGGTGGGGGCGCCCGCACAGGCCGATCCGCCCGGCCACGGTCGGCCGGGCACCTATCGGCTGACCGGCGACGTCGGCGGCTCGAAGTTCGAGGGCATCGGTGCCGACGAGCGGCGCGGCGTCTTCTACGTCAGCGAGGTGACGGGCGGTGAGATCCACCGTGGCTCGGCCGGCACGGCCCAGACCGAGCAGTGGCTGGGCGGCGACGGCACCGACGGTCGGTTCACGGCCCGCGGGATCACGACCGACGCGGCCGGTCGGGTCTACGTGGCCGGCGGCCCGAACGGCATCGGCACCGGTCGGCCCGACCTCTGGGTGTACGCGCCGGACGGCCGCCTGCTGGCCGCGCTGCGTGCTCCGGGGGAGAACGTGTTCCTCAACGACGTCGCGATCGGTCCCGGCGGGGCGGCCTACTTCACGAACTCCAACGCGCCGCAGGTCTTCCGGGTGGCGGTCGACGAGAGGGCCTGGGGAGTGACCCGCTGGGCCGACGCGACCGGCACCGTCGTGCAGCGAGCCGGCTTCAACCTCGGAGGCATCGTCGTCAGTGCCGACCGCTCCGCCCTCGTCGTCGCCCAGGGCAATGCCGGTCTGCTCTGGCGCTTCGACCTGCGCACGGCCGCGGTGTCGCCCGTCGCGACCGGCGGGGCATCGCTCACCGACGCCGACGGCCTCGTACGGCAGGGGTCGCGGCTCACCGTGGTGCGCAACTTCGCACGGCTGCTCGCCACGCTCGAGCTGCGGGCCGACGGCCGGGCCGCCCGGCTCGTGTCCCAGGTCGCCACCGACCCCGAGCGGGTGCTGACGACGGCCAAGGAGCTCCGGGGCCGGACGCTCTTCGTCGACAGCAAGTTCGACGAGCCGGTCGCGTCCGGGCCGTACGAGGTCGTCACCGATCCGCTGGCACGATGAGGACCATGCGACGCGGCACCAGGGCGAGCGCCGCGGTCGCGGCGGCCGCCGGTCTGGCCGCGGCGACCGCCCTCGCCGCCTGCACCTCGAGTGGCCCCGCAACCACACCAGCCACTCCAGCCACCTCCGTCACGACGACGGGTGTGACGACGGGGCCACTCGACGGGGGCGAGACGCCCCAGGGAGGGTCTGCTGTGACGACGAGGCCACTCGACGGGGGAGAGGCCAGCACGGGAGGAGCCAGGATGGCGACGCCGTCGGCGGCCGAGCAGGCACGGCTCGACGCTGCGCTGCGGGATGCGGCGTGGAAGGACGACCTGCCGCGAGCGAGAGCTCTCGTCGGCCGGGGCGCGGACGTCAACGCCAAGGACGAGACCCAGCAGTCGGCATACCTCGTCGCCACGAGCGAGGGCCACCTCGGGCTGCTGCGCCTCGCACTCGCCCACGGTGCCCGCGTCGACGACAAGGACAGCTGGAACGGCACCGGCCTCATCCGGGCGGCCGAGCGCGGGCACGCGCTCGTCGTCGGCGAGCTGCTCCGCGCCGGGATCGACCGCGACCACGTCAACCGGATCGGCTACCAGGCGATCCACGAGGCCGTGTGGCTCGGACGCGACACGACCTCCTACGTCGACACCGTGCGCGTGCTCGTCGCCGGCGGTGTCCAGCTGACCCGACCCTCGCGCGACGAGGGGCTCACCCCGCTCCGGATGGCCCGTGAGCGCGGATTCGACCGACTGACAGGAGTTCTCGTGACTGCAACCACGGCCGACCGTGTGGACGACCCTGATGCGGCACTGCTCTCGGCCGCTCAGCGCGGCGACGCAGACGCCGTGTCGCTGGCCCTGCGCGCCGGAGCCGACATCGAGGCCCGCGACGCGAAGCGGCGGACTCCGTTGCTCCTCGCCGTCACCGGCGACCATGTCGACGCCGCAAGGGTGCTCGTCGCGATGGGTGCAGACCCCGACGCGCTCGACGATCGCCACGACACCCCGTGGCTCGTCACCGGGGTGACCGGCAGCGTCGCGATGCTCGAGACGCTGCTGCCCGCCGGTCCCGACCTCACGGTCCGCAACCGCTTCGGCGGGGTCTCGGTCATCCCGGCGAGCGAGCGCGGGCACGTCGACTACGTGCGTCGCGTCGTGCAGACCGGCATCGACGTGAACCACGTCAACGACCTCGGCTGGACGGCCCTGCTCGAGGCCGTGATCCTCGGCGACGGCGGCGAGCGACACCAGCAGATCGTGCGCCTCCTCCTCGATGCCGGCGCCGACCGGTCGATCGCCGACAAGGATGGCGTCACCGCGCTCGAGCACGCCCGCGAGAAGGGGTATGCCGCCATCGCCCGGATCCTGGAGCAGTTCTAGCTGCGGTCGGTGCGGCCGGGGCTGTCGCGCAGCGAGAGAACCATGCCGCGCAGGATGCGGAAGGCGTCCCTCTGCTCGGCCTCGGTCAGGCCGGCCAGCATCCTGACCTCGACGGACCGGACCGCCGCGCTCGCCGTCTCCAGGCTCCGTCGGCCGCGGGGTGTCAGCCGGGTCGGAAGGGCCTTCCCGACCGGCGCCTCTGCGGGGCGCGTCACGAAGCCGTCTCGTTCGAGGGCCCGGAGCAGCACGTTCATCGACTGCCGGGTCACGAAGGCCCCACGCGCCAGCTCGGAGTTCGACAGGCCCGGTCGCTGTGCCAGCAGCTCGAGGCACGAGTAGTGGGTCACCGTCATCCCGAGCGGCCGCAGCACGTCCTCCATAGCGGCGCGCAGAGCACTCGACGCCTCCTTCAGCAGGTAGCCCAGGGACGTCTCGAGGTCGACGCCGGCATCGTCTTGACTCATGTCAGTATTCTGACATACGGTCATTCGTGTCAGATAACTGACACGAACTCAAGGAGGCCATCGTGCCCGTCACCGGTCCCGACTTCATCTCGCTCCAGGCAACCGACCTCGACGCCTCGCGGGCGTTCTACGAGCAGTACCTCGGTCTCGTGCGGTCCCAGGCCGGGCCTCCGCACGCCGTCGTCTTCGAGACGACGCCGATCGCCTTCGCGCTGCGCGACGTGGTGACCGGCACCGATCTCGCATCAGCCGCCCAGCCGGGCATCGGTGCCGCGATCTGGCTCCACGCCACGGACGTCCAGGCCATCCACGACGCCCTGGCCGCAGACGGTCACACCATCGTCTCCGCGCCGATAGACGGTCCGTTCGGTCGGACCTTCACCTTCGCGGACCCCGACGGCTACCACGTCACCCTCCACGACCGCGCCTGATGCCGGCCGGCCCGGACTCCGGTCGATCGGCCGTGTGACACGATCTCCGGGTGCTACGACTGACCGATGTCATCATCGACTGCCCGGACGCGATGATGCTGGCGGCCTTCTATTCGGAGGTGACGGGTCTCCCCGTCAAGGCGGGCAGCCACGACAGCTGGGCCGGCATCCAGCTCGGTGAGATCGAGCTGGCCTTCACGCCGGTCGAGGACTACCGCGCCCCACAGTGGCCGGACGGTGACCACCCCAAGCAGTTCCATCTCGACTTCGAGGTCGATGACATCGAGGCCGAGCACCGCCGTGTCGTGGCCCTGGGCGCGACCCTGCACCAGGACTCCGTCGGCCGCGACGGCTTCGGCTGGCGCGTCTACACCGACCCCGTCGGTCACCCGTTCTGCCTCTGCCGCAACAAGGGCGTCACGTGGACCGACGAGGGCCCCGTCTGGCAGGCGGGCGACTAGCGCGAGCCGGACCTGCTCCCGAACCGCGGCGCGTTGCCGCTGGCCGTCAGTGGGCGGTGGTGGGCTCGACTCGATCCCTGGAGTCCACGCCGGCGCCGAGGTAGGTGAGGGCGACGGTGGCTGCCACCCACGCGGCGGCAGCCCAGACCCAGACACCGTGTACGGCCCACACGCACAGTGCGAGAGCCACGATCTGAACGGCCGTGAAGACATATCGGAAGTCGCGGTACCTACGGTGCAGACCGACGGCCACACCGAAGAACAGGGCCGCGACCGTGACGCCGAATCCGGCGACCAGCAGGGCCAGGGCCGTCCCGAGCCCGGCGAAGCCGCTCGTGCCGCCGGTGTTCGCGTTCGGGCCGAGCAGGACGGCGGCGATGACAGCTCCCGCCAGGAGTGCGGCAGCCCCTTGGAGCGCGGCGACCACGACGACCGCTCGCCCAGCGGCGAGGTTGCCACCGACCGTGCCAGGTCCCGAGGCCGTGGGTCCTGTGGGTCGGTGGAGCTGGAAGAGCGCGCGGACCAGCGCGACGAGAGCGAAGCCGAAGGGCAGCGCGAACAGCGACATCGGACCAGCGAACCGTGACGGTGCCGCGAGTACGGCGCAGGCGACGAGAACGGTCGCCGGGACCGCCCACCTGGCCCACGGCCTGGACCACGGCAGGACCGACGGCACGAGCAGGTACCCGAACGGGACGACCAAGACGCCCAGCAGGCCGAGACCACCCCAGGCAGGTCCGACCAGAGCGGCGACGGTTGCGACGGGACCGGTGATCAGCAGTGCAGCCTGTCCCGCGGTCGGGCGCCACACCGCGGCAGTCATGACGAGCGCGAGCGCGCACGTGGCCGCGACGAAGAGCCAGGCGTACGTCATTTCGCGGATCCTCCTGGGTTCAGGTCGTGCGCTGCGTCCGCCGTGTCGGTCGCGGCCGTGTGGGTCGTGGGCGTCCGGCAGGGCCCGCCCGGATGCCCAGTGTCCCGCTGCCGACGCGCATCGGGATGAGTGTGCGAACCCACCTGACCCGAGCGGGCCACCACGGTGGCCCGAAGCCGTGACCATGCGTCCATCCGAGGGGCCACCTGACGGCCCTTCGGTGTCAGGCGAACTCGGCGACCAGGTCGGGGCTGACCTGGGCCAGGACGGCATACGCCATCTCGACGGGGAGGTCGACGACGTCGTAGTGCTGGGCTCCGGCAGCAGTGGTGGCGACGAGCGTCGCGACGCCGACGCGTCGCTGGAAGAAGGACTGCTCGACCTTCCAGCCGATGATGCCGTCGCGGTCGAGCACGACGCGCTGCCGGTCGAGCGAGCCGTGTCGCGTCACGAGGTGGTCGGGGGTCACGGCGTGCCCCAGCGCGCGGTAACGGTCGCGACCCAGGGCGACGGCACCGACGAGCAGGAGTGGCACGAGGACGAGCAGTGAGCCGTGCCAGTCCCACAGCAGCCGTGCCACGACGAGGAGCGCGGCGACGAGGAGCGCCGGCACGACGGCGCGCGTCAGGCGACGGCGCCGGGCGGCGGGGCCGTGTGGCGTGAGCGGCCCTGAGACCGCGGCCTCGTCGGGGCGGATGCGCAGCGCGAGGGGCGTCACGACGCCGGCCGGCGCGGGCGGGCACAGCCAGTCGGAGCCGCCCTGCTCGCGGAGCAGGCCCGACGTGACCACCTTGAGCCGGCTGGCCCCGGCCAGACGGAGCCCGAGCGGCTCGTCGAGCCGGACGCCGCGGACCCGGGCGGCGTCGATGCTCGTCTCCCGGTTCGTCAGCAGGCCGCGGCGCGTGTGCAGGGTGCCGAGCCGGTTGCGGGTCAGCCGGAAGCCCCAGAAGGTCAGGACGTAGGCGCCGACCGCGAGGAGCGACACGACACCGAGCAGGAGCAGCACGTCGACCCACCAGGCCAGACGCGACACGAAGGACGCGCCGTCCCGGAAGACCGACCGCTCCTGCGAGAAGCGCGAGAAGCCCTGCGACGCGAAGCCGACGATCGCCGCGGCGCTCGCGAGCCCCGTCACGGTGAGCGGCGCATAGCGGATCCATGACGGGTCGAGGCGCACGAGCACCTCGTCGTCGACGGGCGGTGGTGCGTCGTCGGGCACGTCGTCGACGGCCACCGGCGCGCCGGTCGGCGCGGGCAGACCGGTCACGGCCGGGTCGACGCGGTGCAGCAGCTCGGCCCGCAGGCGACGACCCGCGTCGACGCCCAGCGAGTCGAGGACGAGCCGGTCGTGCTGGCCGCCGGCGGTCGAGATCTCGACCTTGGCCAAGCCGAGGACGCGGTGGTAGACCCGCGCCGTCAGGTCGATGGTGCGCACCTTGTCGAGGCGCGCCGTCGTCGTCTGCTTCGTGAAGAGGCCGCGCCGCAGCTCGATCTGGCCGTCGGCGATGCGGTAGCGGGTCGTGACCCACCGCAGCACGCCGAACGCGACGATGAGCGGAACGGCATACAGCTCCCACCGGTCGTTGTCCTCGGAGCCGGCTCGGAAGACGACGAGCGCGAGCAGTGCGGGCAGGAAACGGATCAGCGTCTCGAGGGGGTGGACGAGGAGCATCCGGGCGTCGAGCCGGCGCCAGCCCTCCGCGTCCTCGGTCACGTCGCGTCGCCCGTCTCGGCCACGGCCGCAGCCGTCAGCGCGTCGACGAGCTCGTGGGCGACGGGCAGGTCGAGACCGTGGATGGTGACGGGCCCCGCGGCGGACGCCGTCGTGATCGTGACGGCGGCCAGGCCGAGCAGCTGGGCGACGGGACCGCGTTCGAGGTCGACGGTCTGCACGCGGCCGAGCGGCGCGATGCGACGCTCCTGCCACAGCCAGCCGCTCTGCGTGTAGATCGCGCGGGGGGTCGCCTCCCACCGGTGCACGCGGTAGCGCCACTGCGGCATCGCGACGGCGTACGCGGCGCCGGCGACGAGCCACACGGCTCCGACGACCCAGTGCGGAGTGCGCGACGGGGCGTCGTCGACGAGCCACCAGACGACCTGCCCCGCGAGCAGGAGGGCGAGGACGACGAGGGCCTGCAGCGTCCACATGAGGACGGCCCGGCGCGAGACCCGGTGGGCGGGTTCGCGGAGCACGGCACCGGGGGCGACCGGCACGTCGAGGGGTTCCACGGCCCCCACGGTGCCACACCGGTGCCGGGGGGCCGCATCCGACCGAGGTATGCCGCCCTGCCGACCTTCGTCGGGTCGTGCCCTCCGCTCGGGGTCAGGCCGCGAGCGCCTCACGGGCCGAGCCCTCGCGGGCCTGCACGAGCCGCGCGTAGCGGCCACCGCGGGCCATCAGGTCGTCGTGGTCGCCGAGCTCGGCGACCCGACCGTGGTCGAGCACGGCGATCTGCTCGGCGTCGCGGATCGTCGACAGGCGGTGTGCGATGGTCAAGGTCGTGCGGCCGGCCATGAGCCGGTCGATCGCGGCCTGCAGCTCGCGCTCGGTCTCGTTGTCCAGGGCGCTCGTCGCCTCGTCGAGCACGAGGACGCGCGGGTTGCGCAGGAGCGTGCGGGCGATCGCGAGGCGCTGCTTCTCCCCTCCGGAGAAGCGGTGGCCGCGGGCCCCGACGACGGTGTCGAGGCCGTCGGGAAGGCTCGCGACGAGGGGTGCGACCTGGGCCGCGGCGAGGGCCTGCCACAGCGCGTCGTCGGTGGCGCCGGGGGCGGCGAGCAGGAGGTTGTCGCGGATCGAGGCGTGCACGAGGTACGTGTCCTGCGAGACGACGCCCACGATCCGGGCGAGGTCTGCAGGGTCGAGGTCGCGCAGGTCGACGCCGTCGATCGTCACGCGCCCGGACTGCGGGTCGTGCAGCCGCGCGAGGAGACCGGCGAGGCTCGACTTGCCCGAGCCGGTCTCGCCGACCAGGGCCAGCGTCGTGCCTGCGGGCACGTGCAGCGTGACGTCGGAGACGGCATACGCCCTCTCGGTGGGGGAGGCGGTGGCGTCGTGGCTGAAGGTGACGCCCTCGAAGCGCACCTCGCCGCGCAGCCGGTCGTGCTGCACCGCAACGGGATCGGCGGGAGGCGCGACCTCGACGGGCAGGTCGAGGTAGCCGAAGATGCGGCTGAAGAGCGCCATCGAGGTGACCCACTGGGCTCCGACGTCGAGCAGTCCCATGAGCGGTCGGAAGATGCCGGCCTGCAGGGTCGTGAAGGCGATGAGCGTGCCGATGGTCATGCCGCCCGAGGTCGCGGGCAGTCCGGCGGCGAGGTAGATCAGCGCGGGGATCGCGGCGAAGATGATCTGCATCGTCGCCATCCGCCAGCGGCCGGCGAGCTGCGAGCGCAGCTCGAGGTCGATGAGGTCGGTGGACGTCTCGGCGAAGCGGTCGGCCGTGGCCTCCCCGGCGCCGAGCGTCTTGACGAGGGTGGCGCCGCTGACGGTGAGGCCCTCCTCGACCTGGCTGTGCAGGTCGGCGAGTCGACGCTGGCGCTGGGCGGTGATGTCGCGGCGCAGCAGGGCGACCTTGCGGGTCATGAGGACGGCCGGCGGGATGACGAGCAGGGAGAGCAGCGAGAGGCGCGGGCTCAGGGCCACCATGGCGATGGCCGTCGCGACGGCGGTCGTGAGGTTGCTCGCGATCGACGTCGCCGTCGACGTGATGACCGACTGCATGCCACTGATGTCGTGGGTGAGGCGCGACTGCACCTCACCGCTGCGGGTGCGGGTGAAGAAGGCGACGGACTGGCGCTGCAGGTGGCGGAAGACGTCAGTGCGCAGCCCGTGCATGACGCGCTGGCCCACGGAGGTGGTGAGCCACGTCTGGACGACGCCGAGCAGCTGGCTCACGACGGTGACGGCGAGCATGCCGCCGACGGCCCAGAGCAGGAGGCGGACGTCCTGGTGGGGGAGGGCGTCGTCGATGACGGCGCGCAGCAGGAAGGGCTGGGCCATCGAGACGACCGAGATCGCCACGATGATCGCGGTGACGACGGCGACGGTGCGGGTGTGGGGGCGGAAGAGACCCGCGACCCGTCGCAGGGAGACGGGGGACTCGGCGAGCTGGGCGCGGTCCTGCGGGTCGATCTTCTCGGGCTGGCGGCCGCCGCGGTGGGTCGGCCTGAGGGTGGTCGTGGTGTCGGTCATGCGGTCACTCCATCTGTGGACTCCGGTTCATGATGCTGAGGTTACCTCACTATGAGGTCAATCTACAAATCAGGCCGTATGCTGCTCCCCATGCGTGACGCCGACGAGCCCTCCCTCGACGAGCTGCTCATGGGCGCGGCGCGGGCGCTGCGGCGGCGCTGGGCCACCGGGCTCGGGTCCGACCTGTCGCCCCACGACGCGCGCGCGCTGCGCGTCATCGGGCACCACGGGCCCACGCGTCTCGGCGTCGTCGCCGAGCACCTGCGCATCGCGCCGCGCTCGGCCACCGACGTCGTCGACCGGCTCGAGTCGCGGGGCCTCGTCCACCGCAGCCCGGACCCCGACGACCGCCGCGCCATGACCGTGGCCCTCACCGCGGTGGGGGAGTCGGTCCTCGCCGAGGTCGACGAGGCACGGCGCGAGGGTGCGGCCGACTTCTTCGGGTCGCTGAGCGACCGCGAACGCACGTCGCTCGCGGCCCTCCTCGCGCGGCTCGACCCTCGAGAGCCGTGAGGTCGAAATGTCCGCTGACATACACTTCCCTGCCGGCAACCGACGGCACGCGAGGCCGGGGCGAGCGCCGGCGAGGAGCTGCTGGGTGGCTGACGTGAACGGGCTCGTCATGGTCGAGGGGCGCCCGGGGTCGGGCCGCACCTCGACCGCCGAGGACATCGTCGAATGGCTGGCCGGCGAGCACGTCGCCGTCGAGCACCGGGCCGAGGGGCAGGCCGACCACCCCGTCGACGTCGACCACGTCGTCGTGCTCGACACCGCGCAGCTCCTCGCACTCGCGGCCGAGTCGACCGAGACGTCCCGGGCCCTGCTCGGCGCCGCCGAGCAGCACGGGGACGCCTGGGTCGTGCGACCCGCGTCGCAGGCGGCCCTGCCCGAGCCGCTGCGTGAGCGGGTCCGCGAGGTCGCGAGCCGGGCGCGGGTCCCCGCCGAGCTCACCGCCTCCCTCGTCGTCGATGCGTGGGCCCGCTTCGGAGCGAACAGGCCCGGTGGCGTCCACGTCTGGGAGTCCGCCCTGCTGCGGTCGCCCGACGTCGCCCTCGTGCGCCGTCTCGTCGACGCCGTGCGCGCGCACCGACCGGTCGTCGTCTACCTCGACGACGACCGCGAGATCGGGTCGAGCCGGCAGGGCCAGCGGCGCGAGCTCGACCTCCTCGTCGTCGCCGGCCTCGAGGTCCCGACGCTCGTGGTGCCGGTCGGTGACGGTCGCCGGGACGATCACTCGGCGGCCGTGCGCGACTTCGTCGCCGACCACCTCGGCCTCACCGGCGGGCGTGACTCGCAGCAGGTCGCCTGACCATGCCCCTGCACGCGGTCGAAGGCCTGCTCGACGCCACCTCCGACACGGAGGTCCGGCGTGAGTGGGCGGCCCTGGCCGCGGCGGGACTGCCGAGCCAGTCGCAGCACCAGGGTGCGACGAACGCGCCGCACATCACCCTGGCGCTCGCCGGGGTCGTCCCCGACTACGTCGAGGCCCGGGTCGCCCGCGTCCTCGAGACGATGCGGCCCGTGCCGATCCGCCTCGGGTCACTCCTCGTCATGGGCTCGCGCCGCTATGTCCTCGCCCGGCTCGTCGTGCCCACGCCCGAGCTGCTCGACCTCCAGCGGTCGCTGGCCGCCGCCACGGTCGGAGCGCCCGACGTCCCCGACCAGGTGCGTCCGGGCCGCTGGACCCCGCACGTCACCATCGCCCGCGGGCTCGGCTCGCGCCAGGTCGGGGAGGCGCTCGCCGTCCTCGGCCGCGCCCGCCCCCTCGACGGCACGATCGAGTCGGTCCGACGCTGGGACCCCGACGCCGGGCGCACGTGGCAGGTGGGCGGCATACCTACGATGGGCGCATGAGCCTCGAACTCGGCCTCGACACGTTCGGCGACATCGCCAACGGCCCCGACGGTGCCCCGCTCCACCCCGCCACGGTGATCCGGGAGGTCCTGGCCGAGGGTGAGCTCGCCGACCGGCTCGGCCTCGACTTCTTCGGCGTCGGCGAGCACCACCGCGACGACTACGCCGTGAGCGCCCCCGACGTGCTGCTCGCCGGCCTCGCGGGGCGCACCGAGCACATCCGGCTCGGCACGTCGGTGACGGTCCTCTCCAGCGACGACCCGATCCGTGTCTTCCAGCGCTTCTCCACCGTCGACGCGATCAGCCGCGGCCGTGCCGAGATTACCGTCGGCAGAGGCTCGTTCATCGAGTCGTTCCCGCTCTTCGGTCTCGACCTCGGCGACTACGAGACGCTCTTCGAGGAGAAGCTCGACCTGCTCGCGGCCGTCGTGGCCGAGCGGCCGATCCGCTGGGAGGGTTCGATCCGCCCGCCCGTCCAGGTCGAGAAGGTCATGCCCGCGACGGAGTCCGGCCACCTTCCCGTGTGGGTCGGCGTCGGCGGCACCCCGCAGTCGGTCGTCCGCGCCGCGCACTACGGCTTCCCCGTCGTCATCGCCATCATCGGCGGCTCCGCGCGCCAGTTCGCACCGCTCGCCGATCTCTACCGGCGCGCGCTGTCCGAGATGGGCAGGCCCGAGCTGCCGATCGGGGTGCACTCGCCCGGCTATGTGGCCGCCACCGACGAGCAGGCGCGTGACGACTTCATGCCGCACTTCCTGCCCTACATGAACAAGCTCGGCCGCGAGCGTCGCTGGGCGCCCATGGGCAAGGACCAGGCCCTCCAGCAGCTCGGCCCCGAGGGAGCCGTCTACTGCGGGTCGCCCGACACCGTGGCCGCCAAGATCGTCGACACCGTCCGCGTGCTCGGCCTCTCCCGCTTCCAGCTGAAGTACTCGTTCGGCACGCTCCCGCACGACCAGCGGATGGAGTGCATCCGCCTCTACGCCGAGGAGGTCGTGCCGCGCGTGCGCGCGCAGCTCGACGAGGACTGACGGGGGCTGACGTGCGGATCCTCTTGATGGGCATGGGATCCCGTGGTGACGTCCAGCCGCTCGTCGCGCTCGGGCAGCGTCTCCGGCGGACGGGGTATGCCGTGTCGCTCGCTGCGCCGGCCGACCTCGGTCACGTCGTGGCGGGCAGCGGCGTCGACTTCGAGCCGTTGTCGTTCGACCTCGAGGGGCCGTTGCGCGAGGGGCTCGGGCGTGACGCACTGCGCGGGTCGGCGCGGACGCAGGTGCGTGAGGCCCGGCTCATGCGGCAGGTCATGGCCGACACCGCCTCGGCGCTGGCCGCGGACGTCGCGCGGCTCGTCGACGGTGCTGACGGCGTGCTGTCGGGGGCGCTGACCTTCGACCTCGTCGACGCGCTGCTGACTCCTGACGGCCGAGGTGGCCGTCCGACCAAGCCGCACCTCTACGCCGTCTTCGCGCCGGTCTGGCCGAGCGCGCGCGGTGACTCGGTCGCTCTGGCCCTGCGCCCGCGCGCGACGTCGTGGGTCAACGACGCATGGAGCACCCTCGCGGGCCGGGTCGCGCTCGACCTCTTCCGCCCTGCCGGTGACCTCGTCCGCGCGCGACGAGGCCTGCCACGACAGCGGTTCCGCCACTACACGGCCGCTGCAGAGCGCACGCCGACGCTGCTCGCCGCGAGCCCGCACGTCGTCCCGCCGGCCGCGGACTGGCCCCCGGCGCTGCGGCAGACCGGCTACTGGGTGCGCGACGACGTCGGCGGTGGCTCGCTGGACCCGGCTCTGGCGGCGTTCCTCGACGACGGGCCCGGCCCGGTCTTCGTCGGCTTCGGCTCGATGCCGACGCCCGACCCGGAGGGTGTCGTGCGTGATGCGGGCCGGGTGCTCGGCCGTCTCGGGCTGCGTGGTGTCGTCAGCGAGGGTCTGGCCGGTCTGTCGGTCGGCACGACCGCAACGACGATCGGGATCGGCGCTGCACCGCACGACCTGCTCTTTCCACGGTGCGCCGTCGTCGTCCACCACGGCGGAGCGGGCACGACCGCCGCTGCGGTCCGGGCCGGGGTGCCGCAGGTCGTGGTGCCGCACGCCGCCGACCAGCCCTACTGGGGCCGCCGGATGGCCGACCTGGGGGTCGCCGCACCGCCGATCGCCCGCAAGGACCTGACGGCGGCTCGGCTCGAGCGGGCGCTCGAGGTCGCTCTGTCCCCGGGAGCCCGCGCGGCGGCATACGCCCTCGGTGAGCGCGTCCGCGCAGAGGACGGCGCCGGCGACGCCGCGCGACTCGTCGACACCTACCTCAAGGGTGCCGGGCCGTCCTGACACACCGAGGTCGGCTGAGGCCGACCGCCCACGCTCCGGAGCCCACGGGACGGAGGACTTCGTGGGTCACGCGGTCACGCCTCCCGCGGCGTCGAGCAGGTAGGTGCTCATCGGGCCCTTGCTCTTGACGAGGATCGTCCCGCGAGGGCGGAGCGTGAACTCGGGCCCGAGTGCAGCGGCGACGCGGTCGGTCACGTGGATCTGCCCCGGCAGCCCGTGGGACTCCATCCGGCTCGCCGTGTTGACGGTGTCGCCCCAGAGGTCGTAGATGAACTTCCGCCGCCCGATGACCCCTGCGACGGCGGGTCCCGTGTCGACGCCGATGCGCACGGCGAGCCACTCACACCCCGGTTCACGCGCGATCGACGCGATCTCCTCGCGCATCGCGAGCGCCACCCGGGCCACCGCCTGCACGTGGTCGGGCCGCCGCTCCGGCAGACCGCCCGCGACCATGTAGGCGTCGCCGATGGTCTTGATCTTCTCGACCTGCTGCGCGTCGGCCTCGCGGTCGAAGGCCGAGAAGATGCGGTCGAGGAGCGCGACGAGCTCGTCGGCGGGCATGACCTGGGTCCGCTCGGTGAAGCCGACGAGGTCGGCGAAGAGCACGGTGACGGCCTCGTAGTGCTCCGCGATCGTGCCGGGGCCGCGCTTGAGACGTTCGGCGATGGGGGCCGGCAACACGTTGAGCAGCAGGCGCTCCGACCTCGCCTGCTCGGCCTCGAGGGCGATGCGGGCCCGCTCGCGCTGCTCGACGAAGTAGCCGAGCATCGCGAAGGCGCTGACGGTCACCCCCATGACGTTGAGCACGAAGAAGGTGACGACGAAACCGGTCGGCAGGGCCGCCGGCTGCGCCGATAGCCGGGGGTCGAGCAGGGCCAGCGTCACGAGCGCGACGAAGAAGGCCAGGAGCCAGCCGACCGAGCGCCGCACCCCGAGCAGCGCCAGCGCGGCGAGCGGCACGAAGATCGCCCACAGGACCATCCCGCTCGAGGCGATGAAGCCGCCGAGCGACGCCTGGAGCAGGCACGGGAGGACGAGGAAGGCCACGAGCTGCGTCGTGCGGAACACGGCGAACCTGCCGGTGCGCGAGAGGACGAGCAGCCCCACCACGGTGATCACCTGGTAGGCAGCCGGGATCGCGGCCGACAGCGGGTGGCCGTACGCGAGGTAGGTGCCGACCCAGATGAAGGAGATGAGGGCGATGAGCACCGACGCGAAGATCAGCATGCCCTGGCGCAGACGCTCGTCCTGGGACCGGTCGGGCCGGGCGCCGATCTCGGCGAGGCGCTCGACGATGCGGACGACGGCCCCGCTGAGGCCGGTCCGGGGAAGGGTGAGCACGTCGGATGCGCCCATGCCGCGATGGTACGGCCGAGGACACGCCTCCCGCGGCCTAGATCGTCGCGGCGAGCTCGGTGCCCTGGCGGATGGCGCGCTTGGCGTCGAGCTCTGCCGCGACGTCGGCGCCGCCGATGACGTGCACCTTCACACCGGCGGTGGCGAGCGCGGGACCGAGCGTGTTCACGGACTCCTGGCCGGTGCAGAGCACGATCGTGTCGACGGCGAGGACCTGCGGGTCGGAGTGGTCCTCGCCGTGGGTGATGTGGAGCCCCTCGTCGTCGATGCGCTCGTAGTTGACGCCGACGTGGTGGTGGACTCCCTTGGCCTTCAAGGCCGCCCGGTGCACCCAACCGGTCGTCTTGCCGAGGCCCCTCCCGATGGAGGTGGCCTTGCGCTGGAGCAGGTGCACCTCCCGCGGCGAGGGTGACGGGTGCGCCTCGACGAGGCCGCCACGGGAGGCGTCGGGCTCGCCGACGCCCCACTCGGCCATCCACTGCTCGATCGTCATCGGCGACTCGACGTGGGTGAGGAACTCGCTGACGTCGACGCCGATGCCGCCCGCGCCCATGACGGCCACGCGCTGACCCAGCGGTGCCTCGCCGCGGACGGCGGCGGCATACGTCACGACCGTCGGGTGGTCGACGCCCGGGACGTCGGGCACGCGGGGCTCCACCCCGGTGGCGACGACGACCTCGTCGAAGTCGGTGAGGTCCTCGACGTCGGCGCGGCGACCGAGGTGGACCTTGACGCCGCCGAGCTCGAGTCGCCTCCGGTAGTAGCGGATCGTCTCGGCGAACTCCTCCTTGCCGGGGATCCGCATGGCGATGGCGAACTGGCCGCCGAGGTCGTCGGCCGCCTCGAAGAGCTCGACCCGGTGGCCGCGCTCGGTCAGCGCGACCGCGGTCGCGAGCCCGGCAGGACCTGCGCCGACGACGGCGACGTGCTTGCTGCGGCGGCTCGGGGCGAGCACGAGGGTCGTCTCACGGACGGCGCGCGGGTTGACGAGGCACGTCGCCGTCTTCTTGGCGAAGGTGTGGTCGAGGCAGGCCTGGTTGCAGGCGATGCAGGTGTTGATCTCGTCGGCCCGGTCGCCCGCCGCCTTGGCCACCCAGTCGGGGTCGGCGAGGAACGGGCGCGCCATCGAGACGAGGTCGGCGCTGCCGTCGGCGATGACCCGCTCGGCGAGGTCGGGCATCGAGATGCGGTTGGACGTGACGACGGGAACGGTGACCTCGGGGCGCAGCTTCGCGGTGACGCGGGTGAAGGCGCCGCGCGGCACCGACGTGACGATCGTGGGGACGCGGGCCTCGTGCCAGCCGATGCCGGTGTTGATGATCGTCGCGCCGGCCGCCTCGACCTCGTGGGCCAGTGCGACCACCTCGTCCCACGACTGCCCGTCGGGCACGAGGTCGAGCATCGAGAGGCGGTAGACGATGACGAAGTCGGGGCCGGCCGCCTCGCGCACGGCGCGGACGGCCTCGACGGGCAGGCGGCGCCGGTTCTCCGGCGAGCCGCCCCACGCGTCGGTGCGCTGGTTGGTGCGCGGCGCGAGGAACTGGTTGAGCAGGTAGCCCTCCGAGCCCATGATCTCGACGCCGTCATAGCCGGCCTCGCGGGCCAGGCGGGCGCAGCGGGCGTACGCGTCGACGGTGCGGCGGATGCCGCGCGGGGTCAGCGCGCGGGGCGAGAAGGGGGAGATCGGCGACTTGAGCGCCGACGCCGACACGGCGAGCGGGTGGTAGGCGTAGCGGCCGGCGTGCAGGATCTGGAGGGCGATCGTGCCGCCCTCGCGGTGCACGGCGTTCGTGATGACCCGGTGGCGCCGGGCCTGCCGGCTCGTGACGAGGACGGAGCCACCCGGGTAGAGGGCGCCGGCGAGGTTGGGCGCGAAGCCGCCCGTGACGATGAGGCCGACGCCGCCGCGGGCGCGCTCGGCGTAGTAGGCCGCGAGGCGGTCGAAGTCCTTGGCGCGGTCCTCGAGGCCGGTGTGCATCGAACCCATGACCACGCGGTTGCGCAGCGTGGTGAAGCCGAGGTCGAGGGGTTCGAGCAGGTGGGGGTATGCCGTCGTCACCCGCCCGAGGGTAGCCGCTGGTTACCGTCCGGTAGCCGATCGCGCGGCCTGCGTCACAGTGGGTGAGAATGGCCAGGTGAGCGATCTCGAGCACCTGGACGTCCTCGTCGTCGGAGCCGGCCTGTCCGGCATCGGCGCCGGCTACCGCCTGTCGACGATGAGCCCGACGCGCTCGTGGGCGATCCTCGAGGCCCGGGACTCGCTCGGTGGCACGTGGGACCTCTTCCGCTACCCGGGCGTCCGGTCCGACTCGGACATGATGACGCTCGGCTTCCCGTTCGAGCCGTGGACCGACCCCGACGCCATCGCCGACGGGCCGAAGATCCTCGACTACCTGCGCCGGACGGCGGAGAAGCACGGGATCGCGGAGCGGATCCGTCTGGGCCACAGGGTCGTCGCGGCCGACTGGTCGAGCGAGGACGCGCGCTGGACGGTCACGGTCGAGCGCAGGGGCGGCGAGCGCGAGCAGCTGACCTGCGGATTCCTCTACCTCTGCAGCGGCTACTACGACTACGACCGGCCCCACGACCCGCAGCTGCCCGGCCTCGCCTCGTTCGAGGGCGACGTCGTGCACCCGCAGTTCTGGCCGGACGACCTCGACGTCTCCGGGCGCACGGTCGTCGTCATCGGGTCAGGCGCCACGGCGGTGACGCTCGTGCCCTCGCTCGCCGAGGCCGGTGCCGACGTGACGATGCTCCAACGGACGCCGACGTGGATCGCGTCCCTGCCCCGCCGCGACCGGTCCCGCGACGTGCTCCAGCGGGTGCTCCCGACGAAGGCCGCGGGGACGGCTGCTCGCTACAAGAACGTCCTCGGGACCATGGGCGTCTACGAGCTGAGCCGTCGGCGCCCTGCCGTGATGAGGTCGTTGCTGTCCAAGGGTGCGGCCAAGTCGCTCGGCTCGACCGACCTCGTCAGCGACCACTTCACGCCGACCTACGACCCGTGGGACCAGCGCCTCTGCGTCGTCCCGGACGGTGACCTCTTCGAGGCCGTCCGCAGTGGACGCGCCCACGTCGTCACCGACACGATCGAGACCTTCGTGCCACACGGCATACGGCTGCACTCGGGACGCGAGCTCGACGCCGACGTCGTCGTGACGGCGACGGGGCTGCGGATCAAGATCGCCGGCGGCATCGCGATCACCGTCGACGGGCAGGCCCGCCCCACAGGGGATCTCACGGTGTATCGCGGCCTGATGTTCGCCGACGTGCCCAACCTCGCCGTCTGCGTCGGGTACGTCAATGCGTCGTGGACGCTGCGGGCCGACCTCGCGAGCCGTTACGTGTGCCGGCTGCTCAACCACATGGAGCACCACGCCTGGCGGAGCGCGACGCCGCGGGCACCCGAGGGGATGGACGGACAGCCGCTGCTGCCGCTCGCGTCGGGCTACGTGCAGCGGGCGGCCGACGACCTGCCCCAGCAGGGCGACGGCGCGCCGTGGCTGATGCGCCAGAACTACCTGCTCGACCGACGCGACATGCTGGGCAGCGACGTCACCGAGGCGATGTCCTTTGCCCGCTGAGCGCGTGTCGAGGGTTGTGTCTGGCAGCGGCCGACCGGGTACGGACTCCCCATGAGCGAATCGAACACATCTTCGACCGACGACGTCATCGGCGCCACCACCCCCACGACTGCCGGAACCCCCGGCGACTCGACGGTCAAGGACCCCGAGGACTGGGTCACGGGCGACGAGGCCATGACCGGCGCCCAGCGCAGCTACCTCGAGACCCTGGCCCGTGAGGCCGGCGAGACGTTGCCCGGCGACCTCACCAAGGCCCAGGCGTCCGAGCACATCGACCGTCTCCAGTCCGTGACGGGCCGCGGAGTCACCGACGGGCGCACCGAGGGCCACGGCAGCGAGGTCTGACCCGAGCGGGCCGCTTCAGGGGATGTCGAGGCGGTCCGAGACGAGACCGTCCGCGGCGAGCAGCCGCAGCCGCGTGACGGTGCGCTCTCGCACTGCCCACGGGTCGATGGTGTTGACGTAGATCTTCGTGCCGCCCTCGAAGCCGGCCAGGGTCGACACCCGCCACTTGAGCACCACCCGGAGCGGCACGGGCAGGTCGAGCGACGGGGGGCCGTGGTGCCATTCCTCGTTGGTCGGCACGTCGGCGCCCGTCGCCGCGTGGCACGCGTGCACGAGGTCGGAGAAGTCGCGCACCTCGTCGTCCGAGAGCTCCCACGGCCGGCACGCCGTGTTCGACGTGTAGACGACGAGCGACGGGTACTGGTGGCCGATCCCGGCGAAGGCCATGGCCGTGGGGGTGCGCGCCACGACGAGACCCTGCGTCTCGGCGTACTGCGGCCCCCAGCGCGCGAAGAGGTCCGGCTCGGCCCGCACCCGCTCGGTCTCCCGCTCGAGGTCCACGCCCGGCTCGTCGATGGCGACGAGCTGCTTGTGCAGGTGGTCGAACGACGCGCCGGCCGGTCGCAGCCAGTTCTGGAACGCCGAGACGTAGCGGGCGTGCGGGTTGCTCCGGTAGAGGTCGCGGACCCCAGCGATCGTGAATCGCGTGTACTGCCAGTGCTCCTCGGGTGTGAGCGTGCCGGCGCCGGCATTCTGGGTGTCGTCCGTCGCGCCGTCGACGAAGTGCCGACGCGAGACGACGACCTGGTGGTTGCCGGCGAAGAGGCCGACGGCCTCGCGCTCGAGGTCGTCCTCGTCGAGCGGCTCGACCTCGGCACCAGCCGCACCGCGCGAGCGCATCCGGATGCGCGCCAGCGCGGTCACGTGTGCACGCCCTGCGGGCGTCGAGAGGTATGCCGCCCGGTGCGCGAGCGACTCGGGCGTCGGCTCGTAGCCGTGGGCGAGGTGCCAGTAGTCGTAGCTGAGGATCTCGAAGAGGTTCGGGAAGAGCCGCAGCTCCGGCACCGTGTCGTGGAGCTGCTCGGCGACGAGCCCGCGCACCTCGCGCCACGACGACCCGTCCCGGACGACCCGGGCGATCTCGGGAGTCGTCTCGATCATCCGGCCCCAGCAGAAGGCGCAGTGGCGCTCGTGCTCGGCCGGGTCGAGGGGCTTCGGGTCGGGCCGGGCGATGCCGAGAGGCCGGGCCGCGCGCCCCGGCAACGTCCACACCTTCGTGCCGGTGAAGGGGTTGACCTGCTTGATGGTCCCGTCGGGCAGTCGCGTCAGGGGCTCGATCACCCTGCCAGCCTAGGTCTGCCGGTCGGCTAGCGTCGGGACGTGCCCGACGATGCTGCCGCCGCTGCCCCCACCGACGCTCCCTACCGCGATCCGTCGCTCTCCGTGGAGGAGCGCCTCGACGACCTCATCGTTCGGATGACGCTGCCCGAGAAGGTCGGCCAGATGCTCCAGCTCGACGCGCGCGGTGACCTGACCGAGATCGTCCACACGAAGCTGGCCGGCTCGATCCTGCACACCTCCCCGGACTACCTGCCGCGCGCCATCGAGCTCGCGGCCCGGACGCGTCTGGGCATCCCGCTCCTCACCGCCGACGACTGCATCCACGGCCACTCCTTCTGGCCGGGTGCGACGATCTTCCCGACCCAGCTCGGGATGGCCTGCTCGTGGGACCCCGACCTCGTCGAGCAGGCGGCACGCGTCACGGCCGTCGAGGTGTCGGCGACCGGCATCCACTGGACCTTCTCGCCCGTCCTCTGCATCACCCGCGACCTGCGCTGGGGCCGGGTCGGCGAGACCTTCGGCGAGGACCCGTACCTCATCGGTGAGCTCGGCGCGGCCATGATCCGGGGCTACCAGGGCGACGGCCTCACCGACCCGACGGCCGTCCTCGCGTGCGCCAAGCACTTCGCCGGCTACTCCGAGACCCAGGGCGGCCGCGACGCGAGCGAGGCCGACCTCAGCCGTCGCAAGCTGACGTCGTGGTTCCTGCCGCCCTTCGAGCGAGCCGTGCAGGAGGGCTGCCGCACCTTCATGCTCGGCTACCAGGCGATCGACGGCGTCCCCGTGACGGCGAACGGCTGGCTCCTCGACGAGGTGCTCAAGGGGGAGTGGGGCTTCACCGGCACCCTCGTCACCGACTGGGACAACGTCGGTCGGATGGTCTGGGAGCAGAAGGTCTGCGCCGACGACGTCGAGGCCGCGACGGTCGCGGTCCGCGCCGGCAACGACCTCGTCATGACGACCCCGGCCTTCTTCGAGGCCGCCCAGGAGGCCGTCGCGCGCGGCCTGCTCGACGAGCGCGCCATCGACGAGGCCGCCCGCCGGGTGCTGCGCGTCAAGCTCGAGCTCGGGCTCTTCGAGAACCCGCGGCCGCCGGACGCCGAGCGCCAGCGCGTCGTCATCGGCTCCGCCGAGCACGCCGCCCTCAACCTCGACGTCGCCCGCCGCTCGCTCGTGCTCCTCACCAACGACGGCACGCTTCCGTATGCCGTCACGGACGTCCCGCGCACCGTGGCCGTCCTCGGGCCGAACGCCGACGACCCGCAGGCCAATCTCGGCGACTGGGCCGGCGCCTCCGGCCAGGTCGACTGGATGCCCGACGGTCACCCGCGCGAGACGGTCGAGACCGTGCTCGACGGCTTCCGCGCCGTCGTCCCGTCGACCTGGGCCGTCACCCGTGCTCGGGGCGCCGAGATCGAGACCCTCGTGCCCGACCCCGAGGGGCCGCTCTTCCCCGACGGCCAGCCCCGTCCGCCGGTCTCAGCACCCGCGCCCGTCGACCCGGCCCAGCTCGCCGAGGCGGTGGCTGCAGCACGCGCCGCCGACCTCGCCGTCGTCGTCCTGGGTGACACGATCGCCCTGACGGGAGAAGGCTGCTCGACGGCGACGCTCGACCTGCAGGGCGGTCAGGTCGCCCTGCTCGACGCCCTCGTCGACCAGCTCGACGGCACCGGCGTCCCCATCGTCGTCGTGCTGCTCCACTCCAAGCCCAACGTCCTGCCGCCCAGCGCGCTCCGGGCGGCCGCGGTCATCGAGGCCTTCAGCCCCGGCATGCGCGGCGGCCGTGCCGTAGCCGAGCTCGTCCTGGGCCACATCGAGCCCGCCGGACGCCTGCCCGTCTCGATCCCGCGGCACGTCGGGCAGCAGCCGACCTACTACAACCAGGTGCGCGGGCAGCACGGCCACCGCTACGCCGACCTCACCCAGGAGCCGCAGTTCGTCTTCGGGGAGGGCCTGACGTACACGACCGTCGAGTGGTCCGACCTGACCCTCGACGCCACCGAACTCTCGCCCGACGACGTCGTGGCCGCGGAGGTCACGCTCACCAACACGGGCGAGCGGACGGCCTACGAGGTCGTGCAGGCCTACGTCACCGACGTCGTCACGAGCGTCACGTGGGCAGCCAAGGAGCTCAAGGCGTTCCGCCGCGTCACCGTCCCGCCGGGTGAGTCGGTGACCACCCGCATCGAGGTCCCGGCCACAGCCTGCTCCATCGTCGACGCGGCCGGTCGACGCGTCGTCGAGCCGGGCGAGTTCGAGCTGCGCGTGGGACCGAGCTCGCGCGACACCGACCTGCTCAAGGCATCCTTCACGATCAGGGCGCCGCGGACGTCGGCGCTCGCGGGGTCAGCGCAGCCAACGGGATGACGCGCCCGGCGGCCTTGGCCTCGTAGCCGCCGAAGAACGGCGCGACCTCGAGCAGGCGACCCCACAAACGGTCGCGCTCCGCGCCGCGAGCGACCTCGACGTCCACCTCGATCCGCTCGTCGCCGACCTCGATGACGGCCGTGTCGGCGTGGCGGAGGTTGCGGAACCACTGCGGCTCCGCCGCCGCGCCGCCGGCGCTTCCGCAGACGACGTAGGCGCCGTCGTCGCGGAAGTAGCCGACCGGGCTGGTCCGCAGCGTGCCGGACGACCGACCGGCCACGGTGAGCAGGAGGACCGGCATCCCCCGGATGGAGCGGAGGAAGCCGACGTCGAAGCGACGGTAGAGCGCCACGTGCGCCGCGTTGGCCCCACGCATCATCCGGTTGGCCACGCCCATGGCCGCCTCCTGGGTCCCGCGGCACGCATCGGCCGACCCGTCCAGTGTGGCCCTGCGGGCGGCTAGGGTCGAGGTCCCCCGACGATGAGGAGCAGCATGCACGCGGCACGAGTCACGAGCCTCGACGGGCCGTCGTCCGTCACGGTCGGCGAGGTCGACGAGCCTGCCCTGACCGCCGGCCACGTCCTCGTCGACGTCCACGAGGCGGGGGTCAGCTTCCCCGACGTCCTCATGAGCCGCGGGCTCTACCAGATGCGCCCGGACCTGCCCTTCGTCCCCGGCGCCGAGTGTGCGGGCGTCGTGCGCGAGGTCGGCGAGGGCAGCGCCTTCCGCGTCGGCGACCGCGTCGCGGCCTTCCCGGTGCTCGGCGGCTTCGCCGAGACGGTCGCCGTGCCCGAGGCGATGGTCTTCCCGCTGCCCGATACCGTCTCGTTCGAGACCGGCGCCGCGCTGCCGATGAACTACCTCACCGTCCACTTCGCCCTGACCCGTCGCGGCCAGCTCGAGCGCGGCGAGACCGTGCTCGTCCACGGCGCCGCGGGCGGCATCGGCACCGCCGCCATCCAGCTGGCGCGCGCCATGGACGCCCGCGTCATCGCCGTCGTGTCGTCCGACGACAAGATCGGGACCGCCCGCTCGGCCGGCGCGCACCACGTCGTCCTCGCCGACGGCTTCCTCGCGGCCGCGAAGGAGCTCACCGACGGACGCGGCGTCGACGTCGTCGTCGACCCGGTGGGCGGCGACCGCTTCACCGACAGCCTCCGCAGCCTCGCGCCCGAGGGCCGCCTGCTCGTCATCGGCTTCACCGCCGGCCAGATCCCCGAGGTCAAGGTCAACCGGCTGCTCCTGAACAACATCAGCGTCGTCGGCGTCGGCTGGGGTGCCTTCTGGATGCCCGACCCGACCTACCTGCGCACCCAGTGGGACGCGATCCTCCCGCTCCTCGAGAGCGGCGCGCTCGCTCCGCCCATCGGCACGCGCCACCGGCTCGACGACGTCGCGGCGGCGCTCACGGAGATCGACGAGCGCCGCGCCCACGGCAAGGTGACCCTCACCGTCCGCCAGTAGGTTGGGGCGTATGCCGTCCCGCTCGCTCCGTGCCTCCGCTCCCACGTCCCCCCGCCGCGTCCTCGTGACCGGTGGTGCCTCAGGTCTCGGCCTCGCACTCGTCCGCGCCCTCGTCGCCCGCGGCGACCACGTGCTCGCGACCGACGTGCAGACCGACCGGCCCGATGCGCTCCCGGAGGCGGCGGCCTACCTCCCGCTCGACGTGCGCAGCGACGAGGCGTGGGCCGCGGCGCTCGCCCACGTGCGCGAGACGTGGGGCGGGCTCGACCTGCTCGTCAACAACGCCGGCGTCGCCGCGGGTGGCCGCATCGACGTCGCGACGATGGACGAGTGGCGCTGGATCGTCGACATCAACCTGCTCGGCGTCGTCCGCGGCTGCCGCACGTTCACCCCGCTCCTCAAGGAGCAGGGCAGCGGCCACATCGTCAACACCGCCTCGCTCGCCGGACTCGTCCACGCCCCCGGCATGTCGGCGTACAACACCGTCAAGGCCGGCGTCGTCGCCCTGAGCGAGACGCTCTCGCACGAGCTCGCGCCGCACGGCATCGACGTGTCGGTCGTGTGCCCGTCGTTCTTCCGGACGAACCTCGGCTCGTCGTTCCAGGGTGCCGACACCGAGATGGAGGAGGCCGGCAAGAAGATGGTCAGCGGCTCGAAGCGCACCGCCGACGAGATCGCCTCGATCGTCGTGCGCGGCATCGACGCCCACCGCGACGTCATCCTCACCGACCGTGACGGGCACGTCGCCTGGCGCGCCAAGCGCTTCGCCCGACCGGCCTACACCGCGGTCATGAAGCGCGCGGCGAAGCGGGTCGCCGCCGGCCGCTGAGCGGAAACGGTGGAGCCGGGGCCGGGCCGCGATTGACTCGCTCGGGGCCGGGCGCGACATTGGGACGGTGAACCGGGCCCTGTCGGCGCTGGCCGTAGCAGCGTTGCTGGTGATGCTGCTCGAGGCCGCTCCCAGCGGCTCGGTCATGCCGGCCGGTGCTCTCGGGGTGGTGTTCGTCGCCTGGTCGGTGGTCGGCTACCGCTGGGCGCTCAGTCGGGGGCGCGCGGCCGCAGTCGCCTACCTGACGGTAGCCCTGGCGCTCGGGTTCGTCGTCTTCAACGTGGCCGGCGCAGGGGTCGGCAGCACCTTGCTCCTGGTGGTGGTGGTCGTCCAGGCCGTCATGCTGCTACCGCTCGGATGGGCGGTCGTCGTCGCGGTGCTCGTCCCGTTCGTCCACGTGGGGATGCCCATGCCCGACGCGGTGCGCCAGGTGGTCAGCACCGGACTCGCGTGTGCCTTCGCCTTCGTCCTCGCAGCGCTGCACCTGCGTGAGCAACAGGCACGGTCGGAGCTCGCCGACGCCAACCGCCGGCTGCGTGAGCTCGGCGAACAGGCCGAGGAGCTGGCCACCATGCGTGAACGCACGCGCGTCGCGCGCGACATCCATGACGGGCTGGGGCACCATCTCACGGTGGTCGGCATGCAGGTGCAGGCCGCAAGGGCGGTGCTGAGCAGCGACCCGGCGAGGGCCGACGGGCTGCTCAGCCAGGCGGAGGACCAGGCGCGCCGCGCGTTGGTGTCGGTCCGCGAGTCGGTGGCCGCCCTGCGGGAGGCGAGGCCCGAGCAGTGGCTCTCCGCGCAGCTGGAGACCCTGGCTGCCGAGGGTGTGTCGTCCGGTCCGTCCACCTCCGTCGAGGTCCGAGGGCGCGAGCGCCGGCTCGACGACGAGGTCCAGGTGGCGCTCTTCCGCGCCGCTCAGGAGGGCCTCACCAACATCCGCAAGCACGCGAATGCCCACGCCGCCGTCATCCGGCTGACCTACCGCCCAGACGTGGTGAGCCTGGAGGTCCGCGACGACGGGCGTGGCCTCGACGGCACCGCCGGCGGGTTCGGCCTCGTCGGCATCCGTGAGCGCGTCGAGGATCTCGGCGGCTCCCTCAGTGTCGAGTCGGCACCGGGCAGCGGTGTGGCCGTCCGGGTCGAGATGCCGGGATGAGCCTCGATCGCCCGGTGCGGGTGCTTGTCGTCGATGACCAGACCTTGTTTCGTGAGGCCCTGACGACGCTCCTGGAGATGCGCGCAGAGGTCGAGGTCGTGGGCGCCGCGGAGGACGGGGTCGAGGCGCTGGAGCTCGTCGAGAGGCTCCGACCCGACGTCGTGCTCATGGACCTGCGGATGCCCGTGCTCGATGGCGTGGACACGACCCGGCGGCTGCGTGTCGAGCATCCCGAGGTTCGCGTGCTCGTGCTCACCACCTTCGACGGCGACGACGAGGTCTTTCCCGCCCTGCGTGCGGGTGCCGTCGGATACCTGCTCAAGGACGCCACCGCCCCGCGGCTGGTCGAGGCCGTGCTGGCGGCGGCCCGCGGCGAATCGGTTCTCCAGCCGTCAGTGGCCGCCAAGGTCCTGGCTCGGATGAGCCAGCTGCCCGAACTCCCGAGCGAGCCGCGTTCGCAGCCCCTCGTCGATCCGCTCACCCAGCGCGAGCTGGAGGTCCTACGGGCCGTCGCCGACGGGCTCAGCAACAGGGAGGCCGCCGAGCGTCTCTACCTGTCGGAGGGCACGGTCAAGAACCACGTCACCCACGTGCTGGCCAAGCTCGGCGTCCGCGACCGCACGCAAGCCGCGTTGAGGGCCCGCACGCTCGGCCTGCTGTGAAGGTCATGCCCCACGCGTGACCCGGTTCGTGACCTCTGGCACGTCCGGGATCGGCCCTCTGGGATCGACCATCGTCGGCATGACCACCTTCACGACCCTGTATGCGGACCGCTCGCCTCGCGCGGCCGTCCGCCGGCTCCTGCGCTCCCGGCCCGCCCGCTTCCTCGTCGCCTACCTCGAGATGACCCTCTCGATGGTCGTCGGCATGGGGCTGTTCGGTGCGATCTGGGACGGCGTCTGGCCCGGCCTGACCGGCCGGCCGGACGCCATGGCCCTCACCATGGCCTTCGACATGACCCTCGGCATGGCGTCCTGGATGTGGGTGCGACGGCACCCAGCACGCCACATCGTCGAGATGTCGGTTGTCATGGCTCTGCCTTTCCTCGTCCTGTTGTGCCCCTACTGGCTCGGCGTTCTTCCCGGCGATGCACTGCTCACGTGGGGTCACGTCGCGATGTTCGCCCTCATGGGCATCCTCATGGCATGGCGACCGCACACCTCCACCGTCACTCCAGCTCTGAATCCGAGAGCTCACTCGCCCATGTCGCGTCCTGCCCTCCTCTCCTCCGCACTGCTCGTCGGCGGCGCAGGTCTGGCAGTCGCCGGAGGCATCCTTCACCCGCACGACCAGCCTCCGAACTCCCATGCGGCCGTGTTCGCCGAGTACGCCCACAGCACCGACTGGGTATGGGTCCACGACCTGCAGTTCCTGTCGGCAGGCCTGGTGGTCGCAGGGTTCGTCATCCTGGGTCGCACCCTGAAGCGGGTGGGGGCGTCCCCGGCGCTCGTTCGGCTCGGCGATGCGGCCGCCGCCGCCACCGTGGCCCTCATCGCGATCAACATGGCTGTGGACGGCGTCGCCCTCAAGCACGCTGTCGACTCCTGGGCCGCCGCTCCACCGGAGGACCGGGCGTCCCGGTTCGCCGCCGCGGAGGCAGTCCGCTGGGTGGAGTGGGGTGTGAACTCGTTCTTCACCATCCTGCTCGGGGTCACTCTGCTGATGTCCGCTGCAGCGATGTTGCGCCTCGGGCACCTCGGCAGTCGTGTCCGACTGGCCGGTGTCACCGGAACGCTGGGAGGCGTCCTCCTCGTCGTCAACGGCGTGGCCGTGGGCGCGCACGGCTTCGAGCCGAGCCCCGTGCCCCTCGTCGCCACCGGCCTCTACATCGTCATGGCGTTCGGCATCCCTTCCCTGGACCGAGCCGTCGTCGGGACGGCTCCGACCGAACTGTCCTCCGGCCAGGGCCAGCTCGCCGCGAGGTGATCTCTGGGCCGCAGCCGAACCACGTGCTTGCGCTGGTTCGGCTGCGCAGGCGCCGGCTCCGGGGTCACGGACGCGGCGCTCGCCGGATGTCGACGTCGGCGGGCGTGACGGCACCCAGCACCTGCGCGAGGCTCGCGCGGAGCAGCTCCGCCGCCTCGGCTGCGCGGTCGAACGCCCGGCTGAACTCCGGCTCGTCGCCGTCGCGCGTCCATCCGAGCCCCACCAGTGCCTCCTGCGCCTCGCGCGTCAGGTCGGTCAGGCCCTCGAACTCCGTGTCGCCGATGCACTCGAGCGCGAGCACGCCCTCGAGCCGCCGCGCCTGGACGAAGACGTCAGGCACCCGCGCCCGAGGAGCCGGCCTCGCGCCGCCGCGGCGCCACGATCGGGGAGCCCGCTCGGCGGCATACGTGCTCGACGCCCGTGACGCCACGTGGACGGTGAAGGTCAGCCAGTCGTCGTCGGTGAGCGCGGCGAGGTCGGCGGCGACGCGGGAGGTCCACGACTCCCACGTCTCATCGAGGGGGCCGTCGCTCATGCGGGGCTGCCCTCGTGCGACACCACCGCCGTCTCCATCAGGGCGCGGAGGTGGTCGGGGATGGGGGTCGGGCGGCGGGTCGCGGCGTCGATCTCGACGTGCACCCAGCCTCCCAGGGCCTTGATCGAGGGGTCGGCGACGGCGCTGCGCTCCGGGTCGACGAAGAGGCCGAGCTCGTAGGTGACGCTGCTGCGCCCCAGCCGGACGACGCGGACGCCCACGACGAGCGGCGCCGGGAACGCCACCTCGGCGTAGAAGGCGCACGACGACTCGGCCACGACGCCCTGGGTCGCGTCGGTCATCGGGTCGACCGTCACGTGTTCGGCCTGCCACCCGTTGATCGCCGAGTCGAACAGCTCGTAGTAGACGGCGTTGTTGAGGTGGCCGTACATGTCGTTGTCGCTCCACCGGGTCGTGACGGGACGGTGGACCGGGAAGTCGGCGAGCGTCAGCTCGCGGGGGTCGGGCGTGCTGGGCATGCGCCCATCCTGCCCGACCCTGTGGACGATGCCCGGCGGTGTCGGCGGGCGAACGTACAGTGCTCGGGTGGTGTGGAGCGTGGGGCGGGCGACGTGGGTGGGTGATGTCACCGACCCCGACATCGCCCAGCAGGTCGGCACGCGTACCTTCGAGCGCGGGCAGGCGTATGCCGCCGAGCGCCGGGTGCGCTCGCTCGCCACGCGCCCCGACGGGCTCATGCTGCTCGGCACGATCGAGGGCAGCGGCCACGAGACCTACCAGACCTTCATCGAGGCCCGGCCGCACCCGAAGGGGCGCTCGCACCTCTGGAGCGGCACGTGCAGCTGCCCGGTCCGCAGCGACTGCAAGCACGTCGTGGCGCTCATGCTCACGGCGCGCGACGTCGCTCAGGGCAAGGTCGTCGAGCCGCGGCCACTGGCCGAGGGCGAGGGCGTCGTCGAGCCGGCCGCAGCCGAGCCGGTGCCGCTCGTCGTGCCGCCGCACTGGTCCGACGTCTTCGGTCACGTCCGGCCGCGCGCCGTCGAGCCGTCCCCGGTCGCCGAGCGGCCCGAGCCCCGGGGCGACCTCATGCCGGCCGGCCTCTTCGTCGACACCGTCTACCGCGACCAGCGGGGGCGGAGAGGGGTGCCCGAGCTCAGCTACGGCCTCCGACCGACCCGCTGGACCCGCGCCGGCACGTGGCACCGCACCCTCTCGTGGCACGACGCGCTGCCCCAGTGGCGCGCCGGCATCCGCTTCCTGCCCGAGCACGAGCGCATCATGGGGCGCCTGCACGACGTCGCCCGGCACGGCTCGGGCGGCACGACGTACTTCTCCGCGACACCGCCGCTCTCGCTCGACGCGAGCCCCGAGGTCTGGCCGCTGCTGCGCGAGGCCCGCGCGGCCGGCATCGAGGTGCTGCCCGGCGAGGGCGTCACCGGTCCGGTCCACGTCGCCGACGACGCGGCCACGCTCGTGCTCCTCGTCAAACGGGCCCCCGACGGCAGCGGTGACCTCGACCTCGACGTCGACATCGAGGGGATGCCGGCCGGCGCCACCGGCGAGCGGCTCTACCTCGGTGACCCGGTGCACGCCGTCGCCGTCGAGGGTGACGACGACTCGCTGACCTTCGTGCCCCTCGACCAGGACCTCGACCTCGGTCCCGACGCCCTCGCCTCGGCGCTCGCCGGCCTGCGGGTGCCGGCCGACGAGCGGGGCCGCTTCCTGCGCTCCGTCGTCCCGGGCCTGCGCCAGCGGCTGCGGGTCCGCTCCGAGGTGCCCCTGCCGGCGCCCGAGCTGCCCGAGGACGTCCAGCCGGAGGTCGTCACCGTGCACGTCCGCGTCGTCAGCGACGTCCCCGGCGAGCTGCGCCTCGACCTGAGCCACGCCTACGACGGCACGCCGCGGCCCTTCACGACGGCGCGCTTCGGCACCGTCGGTGGCCGCGACCGGGACGCCGAGGCCGCCGCGGTGCAGGCCGCGACGTCGCTCCGCTCGGTCCCCGGCGCACTGCGTGCCGACCTCGGCGGTCACGCCTACCTCGTGCCGCGCGTCGTCCTCACCGGCCTGGCGGCCGCGCGGTTCGCCGTCGACACGCTGCCCCTGCTCGAGGCCGACGAGCACGTCACTGTCGAGGTCGACGGCGACGTCCCGGCCTACGAGGAGGTCACGTCGGCCCCCGTCGTCCGGCTGGGCACCGGCGAGCGGCGCGAGCAGGCGGAGCCCGGCGACTGGTTCGACCTGCGGGTCTCCGTCGAGGTCGACGGTGAGGACGTGCCCTTCGAGCCGCTCTTCGGTGCGCTCGCGCGTGGCGACGAGATCATGCTCCTCGAGTCCGGCGCGTTCTTCCGGCTCGACCGGCCCGAGCTGCACCGGCTGCGCGACCTCATCGAGGAGGCCCGCGACATCGCCGACCCCGAGACCGGCGGACTGCGCCTCAGCGCCCACCACGCCGACCTCTGGGACGAGCTCGTCGCCCTCGGCGTCGTCGACGAGCAGAGCGCGCGCTGGGCGGCCAACGTCGAGGCGCTCGGCTCCCTCGAGTCCGGCCCGCTCGCCGAGGTGCCACCCGACCTCCGGGCGACCCTGCGTCCCTACCAGCTCGACGGCTACCGCTGGCTCGCGCGTCTCTGGGACGCCCGCATCGGCGGCATCCTCGCCGACGACATGGGACTCGGCAAGACGCTCCAGGTCATCGCGGCCCTCGTGCGCGCGCACGACCGCGGCGAGCTCGGCGACGCCGGTCCGGAGGGGCGTGGGCCGGTGCTCGTCGTCGCGCCGACGAGCGTCGTCGGCACGTGGATGGGCGAGCTCGAGACCTTCGCGCCGCACCTTGCGGCGGTCGCCGTCACGGCCACCGAGCGCAAGCGCGGGGTCACCCTCGCCGAGACCGTCGTGGGCGCCGAGGTCGTCATCACGTCGTATGCCGTCCTGCGCCTCGACGACGCCGCCTTCCACGGCGTGCGGTGGGGTGGGGTCGTGCTCGACGAGGCCCAGTTCGTCAAGAACCGCCAGGCCAAGACCCACGTCGCGGTCCGCCGGCTCGGGGCGCCCTTCACCGTCGCCGTCACGGGCACGCCGCTCGAGAACTCCCTCATGGACCTCTGGTCGCTGCTCTCCCTGACGGCCCCCGGGCTCTACCCGCGACCCGACGTCTTCACGAAGAGCTATCGCAAGCCCATCGAGTCCGGCGAGCGCCCGGAGCTGCTCGACCTGCTCCGCCGCCGGATCCGGCCCCTGATGCTGCGTCGCACCAAGGAGCAGGTCGCGATCGACCTGCCGCCCAAGCAGATCCAGGTCATGGCGCTCGATCCGCACCCGGTCCACCGGCACATCTACGACCAGCACCTCCAACGCGAACGCCAGCGCGTCCTGGGCCTGCTCGGCGACCCCGAGTCCAACCGTGTCGCGATCCTCGCCGCGCTGACCCGGCTGCGCCAGCTCGCGCTCGACCCGGTCCTCGTCGACGAGGTCCACGCCGGCAAGGCGACGGCCGCCAAGATCGAGTTCCTCGTCGACCAGCTGCGCGAGCTCGCCGCCGAGGGCCACCGCGCCCTCGTCTTCAGCCAGTTCACCGGCTTCCTGCGCCGCGTCGAGGCCGCGCTGACGCGCGCGGGGCTCGCGACGGCATACCTCGACGGGTCGACGACCGACCGGCAGGCGGTCGTCCGGGGCTTCCGCGAGGGCGATGCCGTCGCGTTCCTCATCAGCCTCAAGGCCGGCGGTTTCGGGCTCACGCTGACCGAGGCCGACTACGTCTACGTCCTCGACCCGTGGTGGAACCCGGCCGCCGAGGCGCAGGCGATCGACCGCGCCCACCGCATCGGGCAGAGCCGTCCCGTCACCGTCTACCGGCTCGTGTCGGCCGGCACCATCGAGGAGAAGGTCGTCGCCCTCCAGGAGCGCAAGCGTGACCTCTTCCAGCGCGTCGTCGACGAAGGCGGCTCGCTCTCGGGCGCCATCACGGCCGACGACGTGCGCGACCTGCTCGGACTCGCCTGACTCGAAGCGTGATTCGCATCCGGCCCCACGTCCGGGGATGAAGCCCTAGCGTGGAGGTGAGCCGCTTCGGATGGCGGCGCGTGCACGGCTCTGACAACTCACCCCTCGGAGGACTCACATGAGCACCGTCACCCCCACCACCAGCACCACGTCCAATCGACTCGGCTCCGTCGCCGTCATCGGGACGATCGTCATCGTCATCGGCGTCATCATGGTCCTGGCCGGCGGATTCACCTGGTACCAGGTGCAGTCCCAGCTCGCCAGCGAGAAGATCACCGTCTCGGAGGACGCGGCGAGGTTCGCCGGGCAGCCCGTGAACTCGCCGTGGACCGCGTACTCGGAGGCCGAGACCATCGAGAAGCACGCCCTCGCGGCGAGCGGCGGCAAGACGTACGCCGAGCTGCCCAAGGACGACCCGAACCGTCAGGTCGTCATGACCGGCTCGTTCCTGCGCGCCTCGCTCTTCACGTCGGTCCTGGCCTTCGGCGTCGCGTTCATGGCGTTCGGCGTCGGCATCGTCCTCGTCCTCGTCGGCATCGCGTTCCGGCGGGTGGCGCGCGCGTGACCGACCAGCCGACGCTGGAGCAGCTGGCGGACCAGGAGGCGCGGCTCGTCTTCGACCGCTTCGACGACGACACGGCCTGGGCGCTGGGCGTCGCGCTGCGTGACGCCGCGCGGGCCGCGCGCGCCCCGGTCGCGATCTCGATCCGTCGCAACGGGCAGCGCCTCTTCCACGCCGCGCTGCCCGGGGCGACGGCCGACAACGACGGCTGGCTCGAGCGCAAGAGCGCCGTCGTCGACCGCTACGGTCATTCGTCCCTCTACGTCGGCGAGGAGCTCCGTTCCGCCGGCAAGACGTTCGAGGACAGCTCACGCCTCGACCCGGGATCGTATGCCGCCCACGGTGGCGCCTTCCCCGTCATCGTCCGTGGGGTCGGCTGCGTCGGCACCATCGCCGTCTCGGGCCTGCCTCAGCGGGAGGACCACCGGCTCGTCGTCGAGACCCTCGAGGCCTTCCTCGACCATCCCTGAGCCGTAACGGTTTGACCTCAAGTGGGGTTGACGTCGGAGGGTGGGTCAAGTGGGTACGTGACCCACAGCCCGTGCTCACGGACACCCTGTCGACGCCGATCCGGTGCGGCATAGAGTGGTCGGAGCCGGATGGTCTCCAGAAAGGAACGACAAGTGGCTTACACGCTTCCCGAGCTCGACTACGACTACGCCGCCCTCGAGCCCCACATCAGCGCTCGCATCATGGAGCTGCACCACAGCAAGCACCACAAGGCCTACGTCGACGGCGCCAACGCTGCCGTCGCCAAGCTGGAGGAGCTGCGCGAGTCGGGTGACTACGCCTCCGTCAACGGTGTGGAGAAGAACCTCGCCTTCCACCTCGGTGGTCACACCAACCATTCCGTGTTCTGGAAGAACATGAGCCCCGACGGCGGTGGCCAGCCCGAGGGTGAGGTCGCCGCGGCGATCACCGAGTACTTCGGCGGCTTCGAGAAGTTCCAGGCGCACTTCAACGCCAACGCCAACGCGATCCAGGGCTCCGGCTGGTCGATCCTCGCGTGGGACACCATCGCCGAGCGGCCGCACATCATGCAGCTGTTCGACCAGCAGGGCAACATCCCTGTGGGCCAGATCCCGCTGCTCCAGCTCGACATGTGGGAGCACGCCTTCTACCTGCAGTACGAGAACGTCAAGGCCGACTACGTCAAGGCCTGGTGGAACCTCGTGAACTGGGAGGACGTCGCCGCACGCCTCGAGCGCGCCAAGGCCACCAAGGGACTCATCATCCCCGGCTGAGCGACATCGACACGACGAGGGCGGGCACCGCGAGGTGCCCGCCCTTTCGCGTACCCGGTCGCCGCCGTCGGTCAGGCCGGTGGGGTCGGGCGGGCGAGTCGGTCGACGACACCGAGGAGCAGCACCTCGCGCACGGCCGGCGGCAGCTCGTCGAGCAGGGCGTTGACCGGGGCCATCCGCTCGGGCAGCACGAGCCCCCCGTCGCCCCCGGCCAGCCCGGCCGCGGCGAGCAGTCCGGTGAACGTCGCCTCGTCGAGGGTGGTCGGGTCGAGGGCCGAGGCCATCGCGACGAGCTCGGCCGGGGCCGTGGCCCGCCCGGAGACGCGGGCCGCCGCCGTCGCGTCGGCGAGGTCGGTGGCGATGAGGTCGGACGACGCAGCCGTCGCCGCGCTGAACGTGAGGTGCAGGGTGGCCGGGAGGTCGCGGAAGCGCATCTGCGGCTGGACGAACCACCCGCGGTCCAGCATCTCGTCGCTGATCGTGAAGACGTCGCACGAGCCGTCGGCGACGAGGGAGAGCAGCGTCGAGTCCGGGGGAGCCGCCACCGACAGACCGGGTATGCCGTCCACCGCGGCCGCCAGGTCGAGAGCGGCCGTGCGCGCGTCCCGGGCGAGCGACGTGTAGCGCTCGGCGCCGATGTGGTGCACGACGGCCCACGCGGCGGCCACCGGACCGCCGGACTTCGTCGACTGCGCCGTCGTGTTGAGCATCGTGTAGCCCGGCCAGCGGGCCGACGCGAAGAGGTGCGTCCGGCGCAGGTCGGCCGAGGCGTGGAGCAGCACCGACACGCCCTTGGGGGTGTAGGCGTACTTGTGCAGGTCGAGCGACAGGCTCGTCACGCCCGGGGCGGCGAACGTCCACGGAGGCTGCCCGGGCTCGGAGTCGCGCAGGTGGGGCAGCACCCAGCCGCCGATGCACGCGTCGACGTGGCAGCGCACCCCGGCGGCCGCGGCGGCTGCGGCGATCGGCGCGACGGGGTCGATGACGCCGTGCGCGTAGGACGGGGCCGAGGCGACGACGAGGACGGTCCGGTCGTCGATGGCGGCGGCCATGGCCTCGGGGCCGGCGCGCTTCGTCACGGGATCGACGTCGACGAGGACCGGCTCGACCCGCAGCCAGTGCGCGGCCTTGTGGAAGGCCGCGTGTGCCGTCGTCGGGAGGATCATCCTGGGAGCCACGATCTCGGGCCGCGCGTCACGGGCGGCCAGGACGGCGAGCAGGATCGACTCGGTGCCGCCCGACGTGACGGCACCCGCGAATCCCGCTGGGGCATCGACGAGCCGACCCGCGATGCCGACGAGGTCGTTCTCCATCTGGAGCAGGGACGGGAAGGCCGTGGGGTCGAGCCCGTTCGTGGACGCGAATGCCGCGAGGGCCTCCCGACCGATGGCGTCGGCCGAGGCCAGGCCGGAGTCGTAGACGTAGGCGAGGGTGCGCCCGCCATGGGTCGGCAGGTCCCGGGCGCGCATCGCCGTCAGCGCCTCACGGATCTCGTCGTGGTCCATCGTCATGGTGCGTCCTTTCGGGTCGACGGGAAGGCGCGCAGAGAGAAGAACGAGAGCGCGACGAGGGCGGCGGGCACGAGCGAGAAGCCGAGCGCGATCGCTGTCAGGGCCGAGTCCGACTGTGGCACGGTCGATCCCGTCGAGGAGACGTAGCCGCCGAGAGCCAGCACGGCGGCATACGTGGCCGGCCCGAGCGAGAGGCCCAGCGTCTCTCCCGCGGTCCACACGCCGGTGTAGAGCCCGACACGGGTGCGCGCCTCGTCCGTGCGGCTCGCGACGTCGGCGAGCATCGCGAGCGGGAACATCTGCGCCCCCGCGTAGCCGACGCCGACGACGGCGACGCAGGCGTAGACGACACCGTCGGGCAGCGAACGCACGAGCACCAGGGCGAGCGCGCCACCTCCGAGGAGGAGGGACGCGACGAGATAGCCGACCTTCTTGTCGCGAGCCGTGCCGAAGCGCTGCCACAGCGGCGTGACGACGAGGGCCGGGGCGACGAAGCAGACGAAGAGCAACGTCGCCGACAGCGGGGTCCCGATGACCCAGCGGGACACGTAGTCGACCCCCGCGAGCATCGCGCCGGTCGCGAGAGCCTGGAGCACGAAGGTGGTCAGCAGCAGCCGGAACGGCCGGTCGGAGCGGATGATCCGCAGCTGGTCACCGAAGGTGGCGCTCGTCGCGACGCCGGTCCGGACCGGCGCCGACCGGGTGCCCCGCCACGCACCGTAGGCCCCGAGGGCGATGAGGGCGGCGACGAAGAACCCGACGACGCGGTAGCCCCAGACGGGCCCGAACGCGTCACGGATGGCCGGTGACGCGCCGCCGCTGACGAGGATCGCGAGGGCGAGGATCGCGACCCGCCACGTCATGAGCCGGGTGCGCTCGTCGTAGTCGTCGGTGATCTCGGCCGGCATCGCGACGTAGGGCACCTGGAAGAAGCTGTAGGCCGTCGCGCAGGCGAGGTACGCGACGGCCACCCAGCCGGCGGCGAGCCACTGCGGCGCGGTCGGCCCGAGGAAGAGGAGCGCGAAGGCTGCCGCGAGAAGCAGTCCGGCGCGGATGAGGAAGGGTCGCCTCCTCCCGTCCGGGTGCGTCGACCGGTCGCTGATGCGGCCCGCGATCGGGTTGAGCACGACGTCCCACGCCTTGGGCGCGAAGACGATGACGCCGGCAGCCGCGGCCGGCACGCCGAGCCGGTCGGTGAGGTAGGGCAGCAGGAGCAGGCCGGGCACCGTGCCGAACGACCCCGTGGCGACCGACCCGAGGCCGTAGCCCCGGCGCACGGCAGCGGGAAGGGTCGTGCCGGGGGCGGGCGGCGTCGCCGAGGTCATGGACGCACCCTAGTGAGCGCGGGGGGTCAGCGGTCGCGGTCGGCCGGACCGGACGCGGTCACCGTGAACGACACCGGGGCCGTGAAGCCCTCCGCCTCGAAGGTGGCCGCGATGGCGTCGGCCACCGCCTCGGCGTCGACGGCCCGGACGATCGCGATGCACGAGCCGCCGAAGCCACCTCCGGTCATCCGCGCGCCCAGGGCGCCGTGCGAGCGAGCCGTCGCCGTCGCGACGTCGAGCTCCTCGCAGGAGACCTCGTAGTCGTCGCGCAGCGAGGCGTGCGAGGCGTCGAAGAGCCGGCCGACCTCGTCGAGGTCACCCGCCTCGAGCGCCGTCACCGCGAGCGTCACGCGCTCGATCTCGGTGACGACGTGGCGCACCCGGCGCCGCACCTCGTCGGAGCCGAGCTGACCGAGCGCGGCGTCGAGCCCGGCGGGATCGATCTCGCGGAGCGTCTCGACGCCGAGGTCGCGGGCGGCCGCCTCGCACGCGTCACGTCGGGCGGCGTACTGGCCGTCCACGAGGGCGTGCTCGGCTCTCGTGTCGGTGACGAGCAGGACGTAGCCGGCGGCGTCGAGGTCGAAGGGCACCTGCCGCGTCTCGCCGGACCGGCAGTCGAGCAGCAGGGCTGCGGCGTCGTCGCAGAGCAGCGAGGCCGACTGGTCCATGCCGCCCGTCGGGGCCCCGGAGATGACGTTCTCGGCCTCGACGCAGCGCGCGGCCAGCCGGGCCCGCCCCTCGGGCGAGGCGAGCAGGTCGAGGTCGAAGAGGTCGCTCGCGGCCGCGGCGACGGCGCACTCGAGGGCGGCCGAGCTCGACAGTCCGGCGCCGAGCGGCACGGTGGAGTCGACGAGCACGTCCAGGCCGTCGACGGCCAGGCCGTCACGGCGCAGGGCCCAGAGGACTCCCGCGACGTAGGAGGCCCAGCCGCCCGGCCGCTCCGGCGAGATGTCGTCGAGGGCCACCTCGACGACGCCGTCCTGCTGGACGGACGCCATCCGGAGGACACCGTCGTCGCGACGGGACGCGGCGGCATACGTCCGCTGCGGCAGCGCGATCGGCAGGCACAGGCCACCGTTGTAGTCGGTGTGCTCGCCGATGAGGTTGACCCGGCCCGGCGCCGACCACACGCCCGCCGGGGCGCTGCCGAACGTGCGCGCGAAGGCGTCCGAGACCGACTCGACGACCTCGTCGGGGGTGCGGTCGCTCACCGGGCGACCTCGCGCAGACGGGCAGCCGCCTTCTCGGGGGCGACGTCGTTGACCCAGCCGCCGACCCCGGACTCGGATCCGGCGAGGTACTTCAGGCGCCCCGGGCCGCGCAGGACCGACATGACCTGCAGGTGCAGCCGCGAGACGTCACGCCCGGTCTTCGCCGGGGCCTGCTGCCACGCCGCGATGTAGGGCAGCTTGACGGGTGACCCGTCCGCGTCGACGTAGTAGCGGTCGAGGCGCCCGAGCAGGTCGCGGTAGACGACGGCCAGCTCGTCGCGCTCGTCGTCGTCGAGGGCGGCGAGGTCGGGCACGTCGCGGTGCGGGGCGAGGTGCACCTCGACCGGCCAACGTGCCGCGAAGGGGACGTATGCCGTCCAGTGCGTCCCCGACACGACGACCCGCGAGCCGTCGGCCCGCTCGGCGGCGAGGATGTCGGCGCCGAGGAGCCGACCGGTGCGCTCGTGGTGGCGTCGCGCGGCCTCGAGCAGGGCCTTGGTGCGGTCGGGCAGGTACGGGTAGGCGTAGATCTGGCCGTGCGGGTGCGGGAGCGTCACGCCGATCTCGCGGCCGCGGTTCTCGAAGGCGAAGACGTGCTCGACCTCGGGCAGGGCGCCGAGGGCCTCGGTGCGCTGGGCCCACGTGTCGATGACGGTGCGCACCCGCTCGACGGGGAGGTCCGTGAACGACGACTCGTGGTTGCTCGTGAAGCACACGACCTCGCAGCGCCCGACGGCCGGGCGGGTGCCGAAGATCCCCCTCGGGTCGGGGACGTCGGCGCCGACGGAGGTGACGGCATACGACGGGAAGCGGTTCTCGAAGACGACGACCTGGTAGTCGCGCTCGGGGATCTCCGACGGCACCGACCCGTGGCCGGCGGGGCAGAGCGGGCACTCGTCCTTGGGCGGCATGAACGTGCGGTGCTGGCGGTGCGCGGCGACGGCGACCCAGTCGTCGACGAGCGCGTCATGGCGCAGCTCGCCCGACTGCACGCGCGGCTCGACGGGCCGCGGGTCCTCGGCCGTGCGCTCGGCCGTGCCCGGCTCGTCGACGTAGATGATCTCGCGCCCGTCGGCGAGGTGCCTCGTCGTGAAACGGGCTGCCGTCCGGCTGTCGGTGGGCATCAGGCCTCCACGATCTCGAGGGAGCCGACGCTCTCGCGGGCGGCCTCGCGGGCCCGCTCGGGGAAGGCGGCGTCGGTGACGAACAGGTCGACGTCGGCGAGGTCGGCGAAGGTGCTGAGGCCCACGGTGCCCCACTTGGACGAGTCGGCGAGGAGGCAGACGTGGCGCGCCGAGGCGACGAGCGCGCGGTTCGTCTCGGACTCGACGAGGTTGGGCGTCGTGAGGCCCGTGCGACCGTCGACGCCGTGCGCGCCGAGGAAGAGCAGGTCGACGTGCAGCGAGCGCAGGGCCGACACGGCGACCGGGCCGACGAGGGCGTCGGACGGGGTGCGGACGCCGCCGGTCAGCACGACCGTCTGGCCGGGCGCCCCGGACTCGTGGAGCAGCTGGGCCACCGGGACCGAGTTGGTGACGACGGTCAGCTGCGGGATGTCCTTGACGGCGCGGGCCAGCTCGTAGGTCGTCGTCCCCGCGGAGATGCCGATGGCGCTGCCCGCCTCGACCCGCTGTGCGGCGGCCCGGGCGATGGCCTGCTTCTGGGCGAGCTGGAGCAGCGACTTGGCGGAGAAGCCGGGCTCCTCGCTGCTCCGGGTGCCGCCGAGGGCCAGGGCGCCGCCGTGCACGCGCTCGAGCAGCCCGTCGGTCGAGAGGCGCTCGATGTCGCGGCGGATCGTCATGTCGGAGACGCCGAGCCGCTCGACGAGGTCCGAGACCTTGACGGCCCCGGACTCCTCGACGAGCTCGAGGATGACGGAGCGCCGCTGGCTGGCGAGCATCGTCAGTCCTCCCTGAGCACGGCCACGCCACCGGGGGCGAGGCGGACGCTGCCGTCGACAGGGGCGTCCGCGACGAGGTCGTACCCAGTTGCGGCGATGGTCTGCTCGGCATCGGTGTGGTTGAGCAGGAATAGCCACGAGCCGTCGCCGTCGCTGCGCCGACGCGTCGTCTCCACGCCGCGGGGCAGGCCCGCGACGGTCGGCTCGACGCCGGCGGCGGAGAGGACGTCGTCGAGGAGCGCCCCGAGGGTGGTGTCGTCGGGGAGCGTGCTGACGTACCAAGCGGATCCGGCGCTGTCGGTGCCCGCCCGACGCGTGACCGCGGGGCGCCCGGTGAGCGGCCCGGCGGCATACGTCGACAGCACCTCGGTGCCGGGCAGGGCGGTCACGTCCTCGCTCCACCACGTCCCGGTGCCATCGGCGAGCGCGACCGTGTCGTCGGGGCCGAGCGGGAAGAACTCCTCGACGCGGACGCCGAGCAGGTCGCGGAACGCACCAGGGTAGCCGCCGAGGCGCACGTGGTCGTTCTCGTCGCTGATGCCGGAGAAGTACGTGACGAGCACCTCGGCGCCCGCCTCGGCGGCCGCGGCGACGGCGGCCGCGTGCTCGTCGGTGACGAGGTAGAGCTGCGGCACGACGACGAGGGCGTATGCCGTGAGGTCTGCCGAGGGGTGCACGACGTCCGCCGTGACCCCGCGGTCGTGGAGGGCACGGTGGATCGCCTGCGCCGCGGTCAGGGCGTCGAGCTCGGAGCTCGGCATGCACGGACCCTCGGCGGCCCAGATCGCCGAGTAGTCATGGAGGATCGCGACCCGGGACTCGACGCGGCTGCCGACGAGCTCGCCGAGGCGGCCGGCGATCCGGCCGAGCTCCTCGACCTCGCGGAAGCGCGCGCTGTCCGCACCGGCGTGCGGCACGAGGGCGCTGTGGAACTTCTCCGAGCCGGCGCGGGACTGGCGCCACTGGAACCACCCGATCGTGTCGGCGCCGCGGGCCACGTGGGCCACGGCGTCGCGGATCGTCTGGCCGAAGTCCTTGGCGTGGTTGGTCGGCTGCCAGTTGACCGCACTCGTCGAGTGCTCCATGAGCATCCACGGCGCGCCGCCCGCGAGGCCGCGGGTCAGGTCGCCGCTGTAGGCGAGCTCGGCGCGCGGGTGCGCGAGCGTGTCGACGATGTAGTGGTCGGTGCTGACGACGTCGACGGTGGGCGTCCACTGCGAGTAGTCGAGGTGGCGGAAGTGGTCGAGCGTCATGAAGTTCGTCGTCACGGGGACGCCGGGGGAGAGCTCGTCGAGGACGGCCCGCTCGGCGCGCATGTGGTCGAGGAGCGCGTCGGAGCTGAACCGCTTGTAGTCGAGCACGTGGGTCGGGTTGTTGAACGTCGTCGACCGGCGCGGCGGCAGGATCTGGTCCCAGTCCGTGTAGCGCTGGCTCCAGAAGGCGGTGCCCCACGCGTCGTTGAGCGTCTCGAGGGCGGTGTAGCGGCGCTGGAGCCAGGTGCGGAAGTGCCGCGCGCACTCGTCGCAGTAGCAGGGCAGGTTGTGGCACGCGTACTCGTTGGAGACGTGCCACATCGCGACGGCCGGGTGCTCGTGGTAGCGCGTCGCCAGCTGCCGGGTGAGCGCGACGGCGTACTCGCGGAAGACGGGCGACGTCGGGCACCACGTCTGCCGGCTGCCGGGCCAGAGCGTGTGGCCGTCGACGTCGACGGGGAGGATCTCGGGGTGGGCGGCCGAGAGCCACGGGGGCGGGGTGGCGGTGGCCGTGGCGAGGTCGACGGCGATGCCGCCGGCGTGGAGTTTGTCGAGGATCGTGTCGAGCCACTCGAACTCGTACTCGCCCTTGGCCGGCTCGAGCCAGCTCCACGAGAAGATGCCGAGGCTGACGAACGACACGTTGGCGCGCCGCATCAGCTCGATGTCCTCGTCCCAGACGGGGCGGGGCCACTGCTCGGGGTTGTAGTCGCCACCGAGTGCCAGGGTCTTCGTCGGCCATGAGCGCATGGGACACAGGGTGTCGCTTTGCTCGCCGCGATGTCAACATTTTCAAACACATCGGACGTGGCGAAGTGCGGATGTTCGTCAACGGTCTCGGCCCGTGGGACGCCGCCGGCGCTGTCAGGACGGGTCGCTGGACCGGCTCCCCATGCGGCGCGAATCGCGTTACAACGGTGTAAAGCCGGAGGTCAGCGCCCTGTGAAGGTCTCGGTTCGGTCGCAGACGGCTGTGGGTCTCGACGAATCCCTTGACAGCGCCACCGGGCGCCGACATCCTCTGTTTGTTGTTGAAGGTTTCTGGTGGCAGATGTTCGACTCTGTCGCTTCCTATCGACAACGAACCCGGCACAGCGTCAAAGGAGACCGCAATGACCCGCCCCTCGAGCGAGGCCGAGTACCTGGCCCGCATGGTTCCCCCCTCCGTCCGCGGCGTCGACCGTCGGACCCTGCTGCGCGGCGCCCTCGGCGTCGGCACCCTGCTCGGAGCGGGCGGCCTCGCCGCGTGCAGCTCCGGCAGCACGGGCAGCACCGGCGTCCCGACGGGGGCCGTCACCGGCACCGTCACCGTCGGCTCCAACCAGTCGGACGCCGTGCCGAAGGCCGCCGTCCAGTCCTACATGGACGCGTTCGCCAAGGCCAACCCCGGCACGACGGTCAAGATCAACACCGTCGACCACAACTCCTTCCAGGAGAACATCAACAACTACCTGCAGGGCTCGCCCGACGACGTCTTCACGTGGTTCGCCGGCTACCGCATGCAGTTCTTCGCTGAGAAGGGCCTCGTCGGCGACGTCTCCGACGTGTGGAAGAACATCACCGGCATGTCCGACGCCCTCAAGAAGGCCTCGACCGCCGCCGACGGCAAGCAGTACTTCGTGCCGATCACGAACTACCCGTGGGCGGTCTTCTACCGCAAGAGCGTCTTCCAGGAGAAGGGCTACGAGGTCCCCAAGACCCTTGACGACCTCAACGCCCTCGGCGCCCAGATGAAGAAGGACGGCCTTTCGCCGATCGCCTTCGGCGACAAGGACGGCTGGCCCGCGATGGGCACGTTCGACCAGATCAACCTGCGCGTCAACGGCTACGACTTCCACGTCAGCCTGATGGCCGGCAAGGAGGCCTGGACCGACCCCAAGGTCAAGAAGGTCTTCGACACCTGGGCCGGCATCCTCCCCCTGCACCAGGCCGACTCGCTCGGTCGCACGTGGCAGGAGGCGGCACAGTCGCTGCAGCAGAAGAAGTCCGGCATGTACGTCCTCGGCTCGTTCCTCGCCCAGCAGTTCACCAAGGGTGCCGAGCAGGACGACCTCGACTTCTTCACCTTCCCGGAGATCGACTCGACGATCGGCACCGACGCCATCGAGGCACCCATCGACGGCTACATGATGAGCGCCAAGCCGAAGAACGAGGGCGGCGCCAAGAAGCTGCTCCAGTACATCTCCCAGCCCGAGGCGCAGCTGCTCGCGCTCAAGGCCGACCCGAGCGTCATCGCCACCAACCAGACGGCTGACACGAGCGGCTACACGGCCCTGCAGAAGAAGTCGCTGGAGTACGTCAAGTCAGCCAAGTCGATCGCGCAGTTCATGGACCGCGACACGCGCCCCGACTTCGCCTCGACGGTGATGATCCCGGCGATCCAGAGCTTCATCAAGAACCCCAAGGACATCGACGGTCTCCTCACGAGCATCGAGGCCCAGAAGAAGAGCATCTTCGGTTCCTGACGGGAGGCGAGCCGCCATGGCGAGCAAGCGCAAGTACAGAGGTATCGACCAGCTGTCGACACGCGACAAGGTCGTCGTGTCGCTGATGGTCATCGTGCCGACCCTCATCGTCCTGTGGCTCGTCTGGCTGCCGGCGATCGGCTCGGTCCTGCTCTCCTTCACCAACTGGGACGGGATCGGGCCGCTCTCCGGCATCAAGTCGGTGGGGCTGCAGAACTACCGGGACATCGCGACGATCTACCCGCCGTTCTGGCCGGCCATCCAGCACAACCTGATCTGGCTCGCCGTGATGTTCCTCGTCGCGACGCCGCTCGGCATGCTCTTCGCCGTGCTCGTCGACCGTGGCGTGGCGGGCACGCGGTTCTACCAGACGAGCATCTACCTGCCGGTCGTGCTGTCGCTGGCCCTCATCGGCTTCATCTGGCAGCTCATCTACTCGCGCGACCAGGGACTGATCAACGCGATCACGGGTGGCACGACCGACTGGTACGGCGACCCGAACGTCAACCTGTGGGCCGCGCTCGTGGCCGCGAGCTGGCGCCACGCGGGCTACATCATGCTGCTCTACCTGGCCGGTCTCAAGGGCGTCGACCCGTCGCTGCGCGAAGCGGCCAAGATCGACGGTGCGAGCGAGTCGCAGACGTTCTTCAAGGTCGTCTTCCCGGTGATGCGGCCGATCAACATCATCGTCCTCGTCGTCACCTTCATCGAGTCGCTGCGCGCCTTCGACCTCGTGTGGGTCATCAACAAGGGCCGCAACGGCCTCGAGCTGATCTCGACGCTCGTGACCCAGAACGTCGTCGGCGAGGCGAGCCGCATCGGCTTCGGGTCAGCGCTCGCGACGATCATGCTGCTCATCTCGAGCGTGCTCGTCTTCATCTACCTGCGCATCGCCATGAAGGAGGACTGACATGTCCCTCGCCGCCGACCCGGTGGAGGAGCGCAGCCAGGCGCTCCTCAAGCCGCACGAGGGGGGCCCGCAGTCCGGCCGCCGCTGGCTGCTGCCGGTCATGCTCACCCTGATCTCGCTGATCTGGCTCTTCCCGCTGCTCCTCGCGCTCGTCAACTCGTTCCGCGACTACGCCTTCACGGCGAAGAACGGCTACGTCTCGTGGGGCGGGTTCACGTTCGACAACTACACGAACGCGTGGCAGCAGGCCGACTTCGGGCTGCACTTCGCGAACTCGGCGATCATCACGATCCCCGCCGTCATCCTCACGCTCTTCCTGTCGTGCTGCGTGGCCTTCGTCGTCGCGCGCTTCTCGTTCAAGTTCAACCTCGCGCTGCTCGGCTTCTTCCTCGCAGCGAACCTGCTGCCGCCCCAGGCGCTGCTCATCCCGGTCTACCGGATGTTCCGCGCCATCGAGGTGCCCCTGTGGATCAGCGACTCGGGCACCCTGCTCAACAGCTTCGTCGGCCTGATCCTCGTCAACATGGCCTTCCAGATCGGCTTCTGCGCCTTCGTGCTCAGCAACTACATGAAGGCGCTGCCGAAGGAGCTCTACGAGTCCGCCGTCATCGACGGTGCGAGCGTGACGCGGCAGTTCTTCCAGATCACGCTGCCGCTGTGCCGGCCGGCCCTCGCCGCGCTCGCGGTGCTCCAGACGACGTGGATCTACAACGAGTTCTTCTGGGCCACCGTGCTGCTCCAGCAGGGCGACAAGTTCCCGGTGACGAGCTCGCTCAACAACCTGCGGGGCCAGTTCTTCACGGACAACAACCTCGTGGCCGCCGGGTCGATGATCGTCGCGATCCCGACCCTCGTGATCTTCTTCGTGCTCCAACGACACTTCGTGGCCGGCCTGACGCTCGGCGCGACCAAGGGATGACGTGACCGACCTGACCGACCAGTCCACCCAGTCCACCGTCCACCTGGAGTCCGCCGGGACCGCGCTCGTGCTCGAGCCGCGCCCCGGCGGCTCCGGGTTGCCCGAGGTCATCCACTGGGGGCCCGCGCTCGAGGGCGGGGCGAGCACGTATGCCGCCCTTCCCGCGCTGACGCTCGCTCCTGTCGGCCACAGCGCGCTCGACGTGCCGTGGCCCCTCACCGTGCTGCCCGGCGAGGCCGACGGCTGGTCGGGCACGCCCGGCTGGGCCGGCCACCGCGCCGGCTCCGCGGGTGCCGTGCGCTGGCACGACGTGACCTGCGAGCCCGACGGCACGACTCTCGTGACCCGCGCGAGCTCGCCGGACGGCATACGCCTCGAGCTGCGGCACGCGCTCGACGAGCACGGCGTGCTCCGCGTCGACGCGTCGGTGACCAACACGGGCGAGGACACCGCTCCGCTCGACGTCTCGGCGCTGCGCGCGATCCTGCCGCTGCCGCTGCGCGCCGACGAGGTGCTCGACCTCACCGGCCGCTGGTGTCGCGAGCGCTCGCCGCAGCGCAGCCGCCTCGACCACGGCACCCACCTGCGCGCCAGCCGCCGCGGCCGCACCGGCCACGACGCGACGCTGCTCATGATGGCCGGCACGGCCGGGTTCGACTGGCGTTCGGGCGAGGTCTGGGCCGTGCACACCGCGTGGAGCGGCAACCACGAGCACCTCGTCGAGGCGCTGCCCGAGGGTGCCGGCCGCCACCACGCCGTCATCGGCGGGGCCGAGCTGCTCGCTCCCGGCGAGGTGCGCCTCGCACCCGGGGAGTCGTATGCCGCCCCGACGGTCGTCTTCGTGCACTCGACCGAGGGGCTCGACGGCCTCTCGCGCCGCCTCCACCGCAGCCTTCGTGCCCGCGCCGGCCACCCGTCGCGGCCGCGTCCCGTCGTGCTCAACACGTGGGAGGCCGTCTACTTCGAGACCGACCTCGAGCACCTCAGAGCCCTGGCCGACACGGCCTCCCGGATCGGCGTCGAGCGCTTCGTCCTCGACGACGGCTGGTTCGGCGGGCGTCGCCACGACCGCGCCGGTCTCGGCGACTGGGTCGTCTCCAGCGACGTGTGGCCCGAGGGGATGGGCGCGCTCGTCGACCACGTCAAGGGCCTCGGCCTCGAGTTCGGGCTGTGGTTCGAGCCCGAGATGGTCAACGAGGACAGCGACCTCGTGCGGGAGCACCCCGAGTGGGTGCTGCGCCCGGCCGCCGGCTCACCGCGCGAGTGGCGTTGGCAGCAGCTGCTCGACCTGACGCACGACGCCGCGCGCGAGCAGCTGCTCGAGCGGATCAGCGGGCTCGTCACCGACATCGGCATCGACTACATCAAGTGGGACCACAACCGCGACCTGCTCGAGGCGGTGCACACCGTCGACGGCCCGTCCGGGCGCCTCGTCGACACCCCGGCCGTCCACGCGCACACGCTGGCCTTCTACCGGCTGCTCGACGACCTCCGGGCGCGTCACCCGCAGCTCGAGATCGAGTCCTGCAGCAGTGGTGGGGCGCGCGTCGACCTGGCCGTGCTCGACCGCACCGACCGCATCTGGACGAGCGACTGCAACGACGCGCTCGAGCGGGCCAACATCCAGCGCTGGACGAGCCTGCTCGTGCCGGCCGAGCTCATGGGCACGCACGTCGGCCCGGCCACGGCCCACACGACGCACCGCACGGTCGACCTCGGCTTCCGCACGCTCATGGCGCTCCAGGGTCACGCCGGTCTCGAGTGGGACATCACGGAGTGCTCCGACGAGGAGCTCGAGGCGCTGACGGGGTGGACCGCGCTCGCGCGCGAGCTGCGGCCGTTGCTCCACACCGGCGACCTCGTGCGCTCCGAGAGCCCCGACGGCACGGTCATCGTCACGGGCACCGTCGACGGCGACCGCAGCCGGGCGGCCTACACCGTGGCCCGTCTCGTGACCGGCCGCGACGCCGCGACCGGTGCGCTGGCGCTGCCGGGCCTCGACCCGAGCAGGTCGTATGCCGTCCGGGTGCGTCCCGAGGCCGGCCTGCCCGCCGTCGTGCAGAACACCCCGCCGGGCTGGTGGGAGCCGGCCCTCGGCGAGGACGGCGTCGTCGTCCCGGGGTCGGTCCTGACGACCGTCGGCCTGCCGGTCCCGATCATGGGCCCGGCCCAGGGCTACCTCCTCGACCTCCGCGCCCTCTGACCCGCGGTCAGGGCGTCGCGCAGTCGCCGCAGGTGCCGAGCAGGGCCGCGTGACCGGTGTCGAGGGTGAAGTCGAGGTCGGCTCGCAGCCGCGCGGCCACCTCGTCGAACACGTCCGGTGCCACGTCGAGCACACGCCCGCAGACGTGGCACTGGACATGGGCGTGTCCGTGGTCGTGGGCGGCGTGCTCGTGCTGCTCGGTGGGCGACGGCTCGGTGAGGTGGTAGACCGTCGCCGTCCCGCCGAGGTGCACGTGCGAGAGGACGCCGGTCTCGACGAGCGAGGTCAGCGTGCGGTAGACGGTGGCCCGGTGCACGCTCGGCTCGACGTCGGCCACGCGGGTGCCGATCTGCTCGGCGGTGAGGTGCTCGTCGGCGAGGTCGGCGGCGTCGACGACGTGCAGGACGGCATACCTCGCCGGGGTGACGCGCTCACCGGCAGACCGCAGCCGCGCGACGGCGGCGGCCACCCGGGGGCTCGGGGCGGGGCTCTCGGCAGAGGGGGGCACGCTCCCATTATCGGCAGTGGCAGACTCTCCCCGTGCGCGCACTCACCAAGCTGACCGCAGGCCCCGGCCTCTCGCTCGTCGACCGTCCCGAGCCCGAGTGCGGGCCCGCCGACGTCAAGATCCGCGTCCTGCGGGCGGGCCTCTGCGGCACCGACCTGCACCTCGCCGGCTGGGACGACTGGGCGGCGTCGACCGTCACGCCGCCGCTCGTCATCGGCCACGAGTTCTACGGCGAGGTCGTCGAGATCGGCGAGGACGTCACGGGGATCTCCGTCGGTGACCGTGCCTCCGGCGAGGGGCACATCGTGTGCGGCCGCTGCCGCAACTGCCGCGCCGGCCGCCGCCATCTCTGCATCCGCACCGAGGGCATCGGCGTCAACCGCGACGGCGCCTTCGCCGACTACGTCGTCATCCCGGCGAGCAACGCGTGGATCCAGCCCGCAGACCTCGACCCCGACCTCGGCGCCGTCTTCGACCCGCTCGGCAACGCGACCCACACGGCCCTGCAGTGGCCGATGGTCGGCGAGGACGTCGTCATCACCGGCGCCGGCCCGATCGGCGTCATGGCCGCCGCGATCGCACGGCACGCGGGTGCCCGCTACGTCGTCGTCACCGATGCGAGCGACTACCGCCTCGCGCTCGCCGAGCACGCCGGTGCCGACCTGACGATCAACGTGACGCGCGAGAGCCTCGCCGACGCTCAGGCCCACCTCGGCATGAAGGAGGGCTTCGACATCGGGCTCGAGATGTCCGGTGCTGCGCCGGCCGTCACCGACATGATCGCCAACATGAACCACGGCGGGCGCATCGCGCTCCTCGGCCTGCCGCACCAGTCCTACGAGCTCGACTGGGGCAAGGTCATCACCCACATGATCACGCTCAAGGGCATCTACGGCCGCGAGATGTACGACACGTGGTACGCCATGTCGCAGATGATCGCGACGTCCGAGCGCTTCCGGTCCGCGGTCGCCCAGGTCATCACCCACCGCTTCCCGGCCGAGCAGTGGGAGGAGGCCTTCGAGACCGCCCGGTCCGGCCAGTGCGGCAAGGTCGTCCTCGACTGGAGCTGACGTGGCCCCTCGCCCGCTCGTCCTGCTGCACGGTCTCGGCCAGTCGCCGATCGCGTGGCAGGACTTCGTGTCGGCCTACGGCGCCCGCCGCCCGATGACGGCCCCCTGGATGAAGGGGCTCAAGCCCAAGGACCCCGTCGGCTTCGACCTCGGAGACGCGGCGTCGGGCGTCGCGGACGAGCTCGAGCTCCATGGCGTCAAGCAGGCCGACTTCGTCGGGGTCTCGGTGGGTGCGAGCGTCGCGCTGCGCCTCGCCGTCGAGCGGCCCGAGCTCGTCGGGCGTCTCGTCCTCGGCGGTGCGCTCGTGCGCCCGGGCCGGGGGGCCCTGCGGATGCAGCGCCTCGCGATGCGTCTCGTGCCGGAGAGCAGGCTCGTCGACGCGGGGGTCTCGCGCCCGCGGATGCTCGCGGTCCTGGACGCGCTCAAGGGCTTCGACGGCACGGAGTCGCTGCGTGCCGTCGCGGCGCCGGTGCTCCTCGTCGCCGGGTCGAGGGACAAGGCCGGGATCGTCGCGGCGCAGGAGCTCTCGCAGCACCTGCCGACCGCCCGTCTGCAGGTCGTGGACGGTGCCGGGGCGCTCGTCAACACCGAGTCGGCGCGCGAGCTCGCGGACCTCACGCACGCCTTCCTCGACGAGCCGGACCCGTGACCGCGCGCTCCGTCGCCGGCGTCAACGCCAATGACGTCATCGCCTTCGGCGTCGAGGTGCTGGCCGTCGTCCTGCTCGCGGTCTGGGGAGCCGGTCTCGGGACCACCACCGCCGCCCACATGCTCGGCGGCGTCCTCATCCCCGCGGCCGCCGTCACCCTCTGGGGACTCTTCGCGGCGCCCAGGGCGGTCGTGCAGGTGCCCGAGCTCGGCGTCCTGACGAAGGTGGTCGTGCTCGGAGGCGCTGCGGTCGCAGCCTTCGCGGTCCTGCCGCGCGCGTGGGCCGTCGTCGTCGCCGTGGTGGTCGTCGTCAACACGGTGTTGACGTGGTTCGGTCCCTTCGCACGCCGGACGCCGGGGCCCTCGCTGTCCTAGGGTTCGACCGTGGACGGACCCGTGCTGGCCCTCGTGGTGGTGGTGGGCATCATCGTGCTGACTCCGGTCGCCGACCGGATCCGGGTCCCGCAGCCGGTGCTGCTGACGATCTTCGGGCTGGTGATTGCCCTGGTGACCCCGGCCAACCCGCTGTCCCTCGACCCTGCCCTCATCCTTCCCGTGGTGCTGCCACCGCTGCTCTTCGCCGCGACCCAGCGCACGACGGTCAACGAGTTCAGGGAGCATGCGGGTGCCGTCTTCGTGCTCGCGGTCGGCCTGACGCTGGCCACGGTGACCGTCGTGGCCGTCGTGGCCCACGCGGCGGGGCTGCCCTGGGCAGTGGCCTGGGTGCTGGGTGCCATCGTCTCCCCACCCGACCCGGTCGCAGCGACGGCCGTGGCTCGTCGGCTTCGCCTGCCGCACCGGCTGGTCACCATCCTCGAGGGCGAGGGGATGTTCAACGACGCGACAGCACTCGTCGCCTACAAGGTCGCCATCGTGGCTGCCGTCACGGGAGACATCACGGGAGCGGACGTCGCCCTCGAGCTCGGGGAAGCGGTGGTCCTCGGTGTGCTCGTCGGACTCGTCGTCGGCTACGTCTCGAAGGTCGTACTGGGCCGTATCCACGACGGCTACGCCGAGACGACGGTGACCGTGCTCGTGCCCTTCGTCGCCTACGTGGGTGCGGAACACCTCAACGGGTCAGGCGTGCTGGCCGTCCTCGTGCTCGGTCTCTACCTGCGCACCTTCGGTCACGACGCCACCACCTCGGCGGGCTGGCTCCTCGGACGTGCCGTCTGGTCCTTCTCCGACTTCCTCATCACCAGCCTCGTCTTCGCGCTGCTGGGCTTCGAGCTCGTCGCGGTGATCCGCTCCACCGAGACGAGCGCGGGAACCATGGGTCTGGCCGCCCTCGTGGTCGGCACGATCATCGTCTTCAGAGCAGCCTGGATCTACCCGGCCGCCTGGCTGGCCCGCCTTCGGGCCCGCCGTCGCGACTCCCCGCTGCCCACCGGCTGGCGGGAGTCGACGGTGGTGGCGTGGGCGGGCATGCGCGGTGTCGTCACCGTGGCCTCGGCCGTGGCGCTACCGACCGTCGTCGCGACGGGTGAGCCCCTTCCGGCCCGCGACGAGGTGGTCACCGTTGCCCTCGTCTCCGTGCTGGTCACCCTCGTCGTGCAGGGCCTGACGCTCACCCCTCTGACGAAGTACCTCCACGTCGGCAGCGATGTCGACGAGACGGCCGAGGTCTCGCGGCTGCGGATCCGCGCCACGACCGCGGGCCTGGCGCAGATCAGGCACGAGGAGGCCTCCCTCGACGAGGACGTCCGTCGTGCCGCGATCGCGCAGTACGAGGGCTACCTCTCGGCGCAGGAGACGATGGCCCACGCCCGAGCGCGCGACGACGAGGACGCCCGACGGGGAAGGGCGCTCGAGTCCGTGCTCCGACGTGCCAGCGACGCCGAACGCCGACTCGTGCTCGACGCGCGCCGACGTGGCGACGTGAGCGCGGCGAGTGCCGACGAGGTCCTGCGCGACATCGAGAACCGGGCGTTGCGGGACTTCGACTGACCGGCGCTCAGCAGAGGTTGATGCCGCCGGCGTCGAGCAGCTTGGCCACGACCTTCTCGTCCGTGACGGCGGGCACCATCCAGTTCTTGCCGGCCACGGACTTCACGCCGTTCGTGCACTCGAACGTGCTGACCCGCCGGTCGAGCTCGACGGCTTGGTCGTAGAAGGCCGCCTCGACCGGCTTGCCCTGCGCTCCCGTGCACGTGATCTTGTGCTCGGCCAGCGACCCCTGGGTGTCGCCGCTCGACGGGCAGACGAGCTCGGCGACGACGGCCCAGTCGGGGTGCGCGGCGGCCTCGGGGGACGAGGCGGGCGAGCTGCCACCGCAGGCCGCGAGGGGGAGGGCGAGGGCGGCCGTGGCGCAGGCGAGGGTGAGGCGTCGGAGCACGAGAGCGTTCCCTGAGGGTGGGGGATGGAGGGGGATCGGCCCGGGGTGGCCGGGCGCAAACCCCGGTAATGCTAGACCTCGGGCCGGCACAGGACCCACTCGAACGAGGTGCCCTGAGCGTGCGTGAGTGACAGAGTCAACACATGGCCCGCCTCATCTACACGACCATCGCCTCGCTCGACGGCTACGTGAACGACGCCGCCGGCGGCTTCCAGTGGGCCGCCCCCGACCGGGAGGTGCACACCTTCGTCAACGACCTCGAGCGCGACGTCGGCACCTATCTCACCGGACGCCGCCTCCACGACGTGATGGTCTACTGGCAGACGGTGCCCACCGAGGACTCCGACGATCCGGACGACGCCGTCGAGCACGACTACGCCCGCATCTGGCAGGCGGCCGAGAAGGTCGTCTACTCGCGCACCCTCGAGGCCGTGTCGGGCCCGCGGACGCGGCTCGAGCGCGACTTCGACCCCGCCGCCGTCGCCACGCTCGTGGCCTCGGCCGACCGCGACGTCAGCATCGGCGGCCCCGCCCTCGCGGCCGAGGCCCTGCGCGCCGGCATCGTCGACGAGCTGCGCCTGCTGACGGTGCCCGTCGTCGTCGGTGGCGGCACGCGGACCCTGCCGGACGGCATACGCCTCGACCTCGAGCTGCTCGAGCACCGCCGCTTCGCCGGCGGCACGACCTACGCGAGGTATGCCGTCACGCGGTGACCGTGCCGTCCGTGTCGTCCGTGCCGGGCGGAGGAGCGTCGAGGGCCACGAGACCGTCGCGCAGGGTCTGGAGGAACTCGGCGCGGCGCTGCGCCTCCGTGCCGGCCATGACGATGAGGAAGTCCACCTGGTCGCGCACCTGGCGCAGCTGCTCCTCGCTGCCGAGATCGCTCGCCCGGCGGTAGAGGTCGAGGGCCTGCTGGGCCTCCGCGTCGGTGGCGCGGGGGCTCCACAGCGCGTCGAGGACGAGCAGGTCGCCGTAGACCGCGACCGTCCAGAAGGTCGGCGCGAGGTAGGCCTCCTCGCGGGCGGCACCGATCGACTCGTCGATGAGCCGGCGCGCCTCGGAGCGGTCGAGGCCGGTGCGTCCCTCGACCGGTCGCCAGCGCAGGGCCAGCTCGGCGGCGAGCCAGTTGGCGAGCGCGCCGTGGCGACGTCGGTCGGTCGCTCCCGAGGCGGTCCGGGCCGCGGCGTACCAGTCGGACATCTTCGTCAGCGCGTCGTGCGTGCGCGTCCAGTCGCCGCTGCGGGTCGAGCCGGGGCGCTCGGGACACGCGACGAGGGCGAGCCGCTTGTAGGCGCTCGCGACCCGCCACAGCCGATCGATGCCGACGCCGCCCGACGCCCCGGGGGCGTCGCCCGGGAGGAAGGCGACCCGTTCGGGTGCGTGCGACCCGAGCACGAGGGACGCGGGGTTGTCGAGGAGCGTGCGCAGCCGGTCGATGGCCGACTCGATCGTCGCGACCGCGTCGTCGACGGGGTCGTCGCTCGTCGCCGCCGCCCGGACGACCTGGTCGATCCAGACCTCGAAGTCGCGCACCGTCAGGGCCGTCCCGCCCCGCTCGAGGGTCTGCTCGAAGTACTGCGTCGCGTGCCCGAAGTCGCCGAACTTGTTGTACGTCCGGGCGATGAGCACCTGGAGCGCGTCGTCCTCGCGGTCCTCGGGCGAGAGGGCCTCGTAGAGCTCGCTCAGCCGGTCGAGCCCGAAGCGGGTGTTGCGGCTGACGTCGACCGACTGCCCGAGGTTCTCGATCTCGACCCTGGCCTGCTCGGCGCTCGCGGGTGCCCGCCGCACCGTCGTCGCGCGATGCACGACCGCGTCCGGTGCCAGGCGGTAGTCGGGGTCGCCGTAGCACTGGTAGGCGCCCCACGTGTTGACGGCCGGGTGGTCGTTCCACGTCTGCCAGCGGGCCGCGGCGATCGCCTCGCCGAACGTCAGCCCGGAGAGCAGCCGGTCGTAGAGCGTCGCCGCGAAGGTCGAGGCCGCGGCGTCGTCGACGGCCCAGCCGCACGCGACGACGGCCCGCACGCCGATGTCGATGAGCTCGGTCGCGAAGCTCGCGGCGAGCCGGTGGTAGTTGCCGGCGCGCTCGGTCGGCATGCCCGGAGCACCCGGGACTGCCGGGCCGACGGGAGTGCTCGGCCCCATCGACCCGAGGTGGCAGCAGTTGACGACGACGAGCTCGGGCACCTGCCGCATCTGGCCGACCTCACCTGCCGTGAGGTACATCCCGTTGCCGAGCACCATGCCGGTGACCGTGGCGTCCGTCCCGTCGCCGAGCGGCCACTCGAAGACACCGTGACCGGCGAGGTGGACGACGCGGTAGGACGTCGCGAAGAGGGCCTGGATGACCTTGGTGCCGCTCTCGGCGATGAGCGGCTCGGCCTCGAAACCGCTCTGTCGCAAGGCATCTGCGACCCCGCGGGCCTCTCTCTGGGCGGCGGGGAGGGCGCTCAGACCGCTCGCGGTGTCGCCGACGACCAGGGCTCGGCTGCTCGTGGCCGAGAGCACGTGGCTTCGCATCGAGGAGCCCTCGAGCTGGCGGACGAGCCCGCGCCGGACGCCGAGCGGCTCGCGGTCCTCCTCGGTGCCGTGGTCGTCGAGCAGCTCCCACGGGTAGTGCGCCGAGCCCCGGTCGACGAGCAGCACGAGGTTGTCGGTGTCGGGCGCCTGCGCCTTGAGGTCGTTGGGGAAGAGCAGCTCGAAGAGCGTCCGGGCCGCCGACGGGTCGGGTGACGGGGAGTCGACGAGCGACTCGACGAGCCGGTCGACGAGGGCCCGCTGCGTCGGGACGGTGCGCGTCGGCGTGCCCGCCCGTCGCATCGACGCCTCGAACGACAGACCCCCGTCGGGCTCGCTGCGCACCCGCACCTGCTGCCACCAGCCGGTCGGCTCCTGGAAGAGCAGCCGACGCTGGCGGCCCGGGCGCTCCTCGAGGCGCAGGTCGGCCGTGAAGGAGTCGGCGAGCTCGCCGCTCGTCAGCGACGACCCGAGGGCCTCGACCGCCTGGAGCGCGCGGTCCTGCCACAGCTCGATGATCTCGAGCTCGGCGATGTGCACCCCGAGGTCGGTGTCGGCGAGCCGGTCGTTGGCTCGCTGCACCCCGGTCAGCAGGGCCTGCACGCTGTCGCGGACCGGGAGTCCGCCCTGACCGGTGCCGATGAGCAGGCTGGAGAGCCTCAGCTGTCGCACCTCGGTGCTCGTCGCCGACGCCCCGGCCGTGAGGTGGCCGAGGGCCGACGTCAGCACCGCGTGGGCGGTCGCCCGCGCCAGCGACGCGGCGCTCAGGCCGCCGATGGGGCCGAGCCCGGCCACGACCGCCCCCGGCGGGCGGGTCCACTCGTCGGGGTCGGTGAACACCTGGCACGTCTCGATCGGCCCGGGGTAGATGCCGAGCAGGGCGGCCCGCGAGAGCCGGCCGTCGAGCAGCTCGTCGAGGGCGCCCTCGCCGCCGACCAGGGTGCTGCCCGGGTAGTGCCCGACGAGGACGTGGTGGCGGGCGAAGCGCAGGTCGCCGTGCGAGATGCGGACCCGGGTCAGCGGCCGCGACGGGTCGGCGTCGGGGTCGGCGTCGGGGGCCGGGGTGGGGACGGCATCGGCGGCCGGCTTCGGCTCGGGTGGCGGGGTGACCACGTGCTGGGGTGCCGGCTCCGTGGCCTCGGCGCTCGGCGGGTCGGGCAGCGGCTGCTCGGGAAGGACAGGCGCATGCGCGCCGGTCGGGACGGCATACGGCTCGTGGTCTGCGGGGGGCGTGGCGCCCACGAGGGTCGACACGGCTCAGCCCACCCCCGACAGGAAGGTCTGGTCGAGGCGCGGGGCGCGCCCCTCGAGCTGCGGCACCTGGTCGTAGTTGCCGCGCAGACCGGCGAGCGTGCGGGCGTGGAGGGCCCGGTAGGTCGACTGCGGGTCCTCGCGCATGGCCCGGACGAGGTAGTAGGTCAGGGCGCCGTTGTAGTCGCCGTCGATGTGCGCATCGGCGGAGGTCTGGTCGTCGCGGCACCCGCTGACGAGGGTCTCGGCGATGTCGACGACGTGCACGTCCTCGGCGCGGCGACGGCGGCGGACGCGTCGTGGCGTCCCCGTGAAGCCGCCGCCGAGGGCCTCGTCGTCGGGGTTGGGCAGGAAGCGCGACACGACCTCCGGCGCTGGGCCGCCGAGGAGCACCGGCTCGCGGGTGTTGCTGCCGGAGTGGCAGCAGTCCATGACGACGGTGAGCGACGCGCCCGGGTCGAGCCGGTCGAACGTCGTGCGGAGCCAGTCGTCGGTGAGCGGGTCGTTCCAGTCGAGGTCGTGCGGGCAGAGGATCTCGTCGCGGTGGTCGGTCGTCTCGTCCCCGCTGGTGTCGGGGACGTTCGAGCCGTGGCCCGAGTAGTGGAGGTAGAGGACGTCACCGGGCCGGGCCGTGTCGACGAGGTCGGCGATGCCCCGCGTCATCGCGGCCTTGGTCGCGGCGCCGTCGAGGAGCATCGTGATGTCGGACGCGGCGAAGCCGTAGAGGTCCGTCAGCGCGCCGGCGACGGCATGGACGTCGTTGACGCAGCCCCGGAGGTTCGCCCCCGGGATCGCGTACTCGTTGACCCCGATGAGCAGCGCGCGCTTGGACATGGTGGACTCCTTCGACCCGGGCCGCGCAGTGGGCGCGACGGCCCCTGCGATCCAGTGTTCTCCTGAGGGGCTGCTGATACAGCCGGTTCAGGAGGAACGGTTGGGGCCGGTCGACGGGGTCTGCAGGCTCAGGCCGTGACCGTGATCTCGTGGATCTCGTCCGCCGGGTGACCGGTGCGCTCGTGGATGCGCCTCACGGCGTCGGCGCTCGGTCCCTCGGACAGGCAGAACACATGGCCGCTCGTGGGGTCGGCCCAGGCGTGCTTGAACACGACGCCCTCGTCGTCCTGGATGTCGAGGTCGGCCTGGTGGGCCTCCATCAGTGCTTCCGATGTCACACCCGGCATGTTGGTGTGAACGTCCATGAACTCTGGCATGTGATCGCCTCGCTAGGTCGTCGATCCCCCGATGAACGGTGGCTCCACGCTACGCCGCGTCGCGTGCGCCGGTAGGGACTTCGGCGTGAGTCCTTCAGGCGCTCGCCGCCTCCTCCATGGCCCGCTCGATCGCACTCGGGAAACGGGTCTCGAAGTCGAGGATCGCGACCCACTCGGGCGTGACGAAGACGCGGCTCATGTGGGTGGTGATGGCCCGGAGGTTCGTGAGCCACGCGCGCCCCTGCTCCTCGCCGAGCATGCGGACCGTCGTCTCCTCGTACTCGGGGGCGATCCCCTCGACCGTGTCGGTGCGCACCCGCCCGCGGATCTGCAGCACCTTGTAGGGCATCTCGTCCGTGTCGATGGACACGGCCGCGCGGTCACCGTCCTTGAGAGCCCTCATCTTGGGCGCATCGGGCGGCGTCCCGAACACGAGCTCCTTCCCGTTCCAGTGGAAACCGATCGGCACCACCCGTGGTGACCCGTCGGTCCACGAGTACGCCAGCCGCGCGGGCAGCGGAGACCGCAACAGCCGCTGCGCCACCTCGTCCTCGAGCAGTGCGAGGCTTCCCTGTCGTGTCGTCATGACCTCACTCCTTCCTCCGGCCCGCGGACGCGGGCGTCCTTCCAGCGTCCTCCGCTGCCGCCCAGGACGTCAGCGGTTCCGCGAACACGGCCGGGCATACGCTGGGTGGCGCCACACGCCCCACCGACCCGCGAAGGACACCGATGTACGGCTCAGTCAAGGACGAGATCGCCGCGACGCTGCAGGAGATCAAGGACGCCGGCCTCTACAAGAACGAGAGGGAGCTGACGTCGCCGCAGTCGGCGCACGTGACGACCCTCAAGGCGGAGGCGCTCAACTTCTGCGCCAACAACTACCTCGGTCTCGCGAACGACCCGGGCGTCGTCGAGGCGTCGAAGAAGGCGCTCGACGAGTGGGGCTTCGGCATGGCCTCGGTGCGCTTCATCTGCGGCACCCAGACGCTGCACACCTCCCTCGAGCACAAGATCAGCGAGTTCCTCGGCACGGAGGCGACGATCCTCTACTCGTCGTGCTTCGACGCGAACGGCGGCGTCTTCGAGGTGCTCTTCGGCGCCGAGGACGCGATCATCAGCGACGAGCTCAACCACGCCTCGATCATCGACGGCGTGCGACTGTCCAAGGCGATGCGCTACCGCTACAAGAACGCCGACATGACCGACCTGCGGGCCCAGCTCGAGGCGGCCCGGGAGGCCGACGCGAGGCGGACCGTCGTCGTCACGGACGGTGTCTTCTCGATGGACGGGTCGTATGCCCCGCTCGACGAGATCTGCGACCTGGCCGACGAGTTCGGCGCGCTCGTCTTCGTCGACGACTCCCACGCCGTGGGCTTCGTCGGTGACGGCGGTCGGGGCACGCCCGAGCTCTTCGGTGTGATGGACCGCGTCGACATCATCACGGGCACGCTCGGCAAGGCGCTCGGCGGTGCGTCCGGCGGCTACGTGAGCTCGCGACAGGAGATCGTCGACCTGCTCCGCCAGCGCTCGCGTCCCTACCTCTTCAGCAACTCCGTCGCGCCGTCCGTCGTCGCCGGCTCCATGGCCGCCCTCGAGCTCGTCGAGAGCTCGGCCGAGAAGCGCGAGACGCTCAAGGCCAACACGGCGCTCTTCCACACGCTCATGACCGAGGCCGGCTTCGAGCTGCTCCCGGGCACGCACCCGATCCGTCCCGTCATGTTCCCCGGCGAGGACGGCGCCCGTCAGGCCGCGCAGATCGCCGACCACATGCTCGGCAACGGCGTCTACGTCATCGCCTTCAGCTTCCCGGTCGTCCCGCGGGGCAAGGCCCGCATCCGCGTGCAGCTCTCGGCCGCGCACTCGGAGGCCGACGTGCGCGCGTGCGTGGACGCCTTCGTCGCGGCCCGCGACGCCGTCGGCTGAGCGCTCGAGCGGGTGCGCGCCCGTGCCAGAGGTGCGGGTTCCCGCGAGGAGTGCGCGCTGCACCGCGCACTCCTGCGGGGACCGGGCACCTCTGGGGTGAGCGCGCACCTGTCGTGACCGCTACCGGTCGGCGGTGTTGAACGCCTGGCGCAGGCGCGGCACTCGCCGGATGACGACGCGGTCGAGCAGCAGCACGACGACGAGTGACGCCCCGAAGACCGGCAGCAGGACCGCCAGCCCCACGACGAGCACGGCGAGCAGCGGCGAGGAGGCGAGCGGCATACGCCCTCGGGGTGCGCCGACGGCGCCCGAGCCGCGCGGACGGCGGCGCCACCACATGACCGGCCCGGTCACGCACGACACGACGACGGCCACGCAGAAGAGCGCGGTGAGCCAGAAGTTCAGCGTGCCGAAGCGGCGCCCCTCGTGGACGGCGATGCCCTGGCTGACGACCTTCGCGAGAGCCGGGTAGTCGTCGTAGCCGTACGTGCTCACGACCTGGCCGCCGAAGCGGTCGACGTGCACGGTCCGCTCGGCCCCGGGGTCGTCGAAGGCGTAGCCGATGACCGAGTAGACGCCGCGGTCGTCCGACGGCAGCGCGACCGTCACCGGGTGCGCCAGCCCCGAACGGTCACCCACCTCCACTGCGGTGTCGAGGTTCGCGACGCTGACCTCGTCTCCGGCCGAGACCGGATCCGACTGCGGCACAAGGCTCTTGCCCTGTGCCCATGGGACGGCGTGGTGACTGTGCGGTAGCGACTCGTCCAAGGTCGAGGTCGGGTTGGACAGGGCGCCCGGGTCCTCGGCCCACATCGACGTGCCGCGGTCGGTGGCCAGCTTCTGCACCTGCTCGCCCCAGATGCCGGTCCACGGCAGGCTCGAGACGACGAGGAGCAGCAGCCCGGCGCCGACGAACGCTCCGGTGCGGGCGTGGGTCGTCCGCAGGCGGGCGCCGGGTGCATCGACCTCACGCTGCCGACGCCGCGCCCGCCGACCGCGGACGAAGAGGTAGTAGCCGGTGACGGCCATGACGATCGCCCAGCACGCGCCGAGCTCGATGACGGTGTCGCCGATCCGGCCGGCCATGAGGTCGGCGTGCAGGCGCACGGCGGTGCCGCTGATCGTCGAGTCCGGGTCGAGCGAGCCGAGCACCCGCACCGTGTAGGGGTCGACGAAGACGTCGCGGGTCAGGCCCTCGGCCGCCTCGACGGTGAAGCGGGCGCTGGCATCGGCGCCGGTCGGCTCCGTGAACGAGACGACGGTGGCCCCCGGAGACGCCTCCTGGACCGCCTCGAGCTGGGTCTGCCACGGCTGCGTCAGCTGACCCTCCGCGTGGTCGACGCGCATGAGGTCCGGGTGGACGAGCGGCTCGATCTGGAAACGGAAGAGGTAGACGAGGCCGGTGACGGCGAGGACGAGCAGGACCGGGACGACGACGACGGAGGCGTAGAAGTGCCACCGCCAGAAGGCGCGGAACAGGCCGGTGGTCGGGCGGGCACCCTTGCGGGCGAGGGGTTTCGGACATGCGGGATCGATGACGGACATGGTGCTCCTCGGGCATGACGGTAGGGGGCAGCGGCCGGGCGGTGGCCGGCGCTGCGAGGTGGTGTCAGGTGAGGAGGAAGGCGGGCGGGCCGCGACGCACCGGGGTGCGGGCGCGCCACACGTCGGCCGGGACTCGCACGTCCGACGGCCGAGGTCGCGGGTCGCGGAGTCCCGCGCACCGGGCCGCGACAGCGTGGATCAGGGCACCGGCGCCGTGGGCGAGTGACAGCACGGCACGGGTCAGCGCGACGCCGACCGTGGCCACGAGTGCGCAGGCGACCCGCCACGACTCCTCGCTGCGGGTCAGCAGGACGCCGATCGTGACCGCGGCCGCGACGTGCGCGAGCAGCATCGTCGGGGTCGGGAGCAGGTCGGTGAGCGCGCTCGTCGCGACCACGCCATCCGGGTCAGCCGCGCCGGCGACCGTGCCGCTGCCCGTGTCGATGCGACCGAGGGGGCGTATGCCGTGTGCCGCGTGGGAGGGGCCGCCGCCGGTCCCGTGGACGGGGGAGCCCACGGCCATCGCCGCGAGGCCGTGCACGACGTGCGCAGCCACCTGGAGGGCGGCGAGCAGGACCGCGGACCGGACGGCCGTCAGGCCGAAGCGCACGAACGGCAGGGTGGCGCCGGTCAGGAGGGCCGTCGCCACGAGGACGCCGACGCCCGAGACGAGGTGGCCGCCACCGACCGCGTGCGCGGCCGTGGCTCCGCCGGAGGCGACGAGCGCCAGCACGAGCGCGCGCAGGGCCTGCGCGCGCGGGCTCCGGGCGGACGTGGGCACGCGCCAAGGGTAGACGAGGGCGCGTGCCTGCCCAGCGGTCAGGCGGTCAGGCGGTCAGGCGGTCAGCCCGTGGGCAGGTCCCGCAGCCACGGCCTCGTGAGGTCGAAGCGGCGTCCGGAGATCTCGTCGACCTCGATTGCGACGACGACGGACTTCGGGGTGTCGACCCACGGCCGCACGGGGAGGCGCTCGACGACGTAGGCGGCCTGTCCCTCCAGGGTGCGCGCCCGGCCCCGGCAGATGACGCTCGTGGCGCGCTCACCGACGATCTCGTCGACCTCGAAGGCGACGTCGGGGTTGGCCGTCACGCCGAAGAGCTTGCTGCCCTCGGCCGTCATGAAGACGATGCGCTCGCCGTCGAGGGCGTAGTTGATCGGCGTCAGGTGCACCTCACCGACGAGGTGGAAGGCCAGGCGACCGAACTCGTGGGCGCGGAGGAAGCCCCAGGACTCCTCCGGGTGAAGGACGTGGACCGGGTTCTGGTCCGACATGGTGACCTCCTCGGTTGCTCGTCGGGCGAGTGTCCGACTACTACTGATGGTAGTAAAGATGGTCCCGGACACGCCCGCGCTCGCGGCGAGTCCCGCGTCACACGCACTGCCCGCACGGCGTGCGATTGACTGTGCCCATGGACTTCTACAGCTCCTGGGCCCAGGGCTTCGCCCGCGTTGCCGCGTGCACCCTGCCGATCGTGGCGGTCGACCCCGAGCGCAACGCCGACGCCGTCATCACGCAGCTGCGCGAGCTCGACGACGAGGGTGTCGGCCTCGTGCTCTTCCCGGAGCTGTGCCTGTCGGGCTACGCCATCGACGACCTGCTCCTGCAGGACCCGCTCCTCGACGCCGTCGACGACGCCCTGGCCCGCATCGCCGAGGCCACCGCTGACCTCCGCCCCGTCGTCATCGTCGGCGCGCCGCTGGAGAAGGGCTCGCGCGTCTACAACTGCGGCGTCGTCATCCACGGCGGTCGCATCCTCGGTGTCGCGCCGAAGTCCTACCTGCCGAACTACCGCGAGTTCTACGAGCGGCGGCACTTCGCGCCCGGCGACGACCAGCGCGGCCAGACGATCGACGTCGCGGGCGACCGGGTGCCGTTCGGCCCCGACCTGCTCTTCCGGGCCACCGACGTGCCGGGCTTCGTCCTGCACGTCGAGGTCTGCGAGGACATGTGGGTCCCCGTCCCGCCGAGCCACGAGGCGGCGCTCGCCGGCGCGACGATCCTCACCAACCTCTCCGGCTCGCCGATCACCGTCTCGCGCGCCGAGGACCGTCACCTGCTCGCCCGCAGCGCGTCGGGCCGCTGCCTCGCCGCCTACCTCTACGCCGCGGCCGGCGAGGGCGAGAGCTCGACCGACCTGTCGTGGGACGGTATGACGATGGTCTACGAGAACGGCGCCCTCCTCGCCGAGAGCGAGCGCTTCCCCGAGGGTGCCCGCGCCTCCGTCGCCGACATCGACCTCGACCTGCTGCGCCAGGAACGCCAGCGGCAGGGCACCTTCGACGACAACCGCCGCACCCACGCCGCGCGCACCGACGGCTTCCGCACCGTCGAGCTCGAGCTCGACCCGCCGGCCGGCGACCTCGGCCTGCTCCGCAAGGTCGACCGCTTCCCCTTCGTGCCCGACGACGAGGACCGCCTCGCGCTCGACTGCTACGAGGCGTACAACATCCAGGTCTCCGGTCTCGAGCAGCGCCTGCGCGCCATCGGCCAGCCCAAGGTCGTCATCGGCGTCAGCGGCGGCCTCGACTCCACCCACGCGCTCATCGTCGCGGCCAAGGCCATGGACCGGCTCGACCGGCCCCGCAGCGACATCCTCGCCTTCACGATGCCCGGCTTCGCGACGAGCGACCACACGAAGAGCAACGCCATCGCGCTCATGGAGTCGCTCGAGGTCACGTGGGAGGAGCTCGACATCCGACCGGCGGCGACCCAGATGCTCGAGGCGATGGGCCACCCGTTCGGCCGGGGCGAGGAGCTCTACGACGTCACCTTCGAGAACGTCCAGGCCGGCCTGCGCACCGACTACCTCTTCCGCATCGCCAACCAGCGCGGCGGCATCGTCCTCGGCACCGGCGACCTGTCCGAGCTCGCCCTCGGCTGGTGCACCTACGGCGTCGGCGACCAGATGAGCCACTACGGCGTCAACACCGGCGTGCCCAAGACCCTGATGCAGCACCTCATCCGCTGGGTCGTGTCGTCGAGCCAGTTCGACGAGGAGGTCGCCGGCACGCTGACCTCGATCCTCGACACCGAGATCACGCCCGAGCTCGTGCCGGCCAAGGAGGGCGAGAAGCCGCAGAGCACGGAGGCGATGATCGGGCCCTACGCCCTGCAGGACTTCACGCTCTTCCACGTGCTGCGCCGCGGCTACCGCCCGTCCAAGATCGCCTACCTCGCGTGGAACGCGTGGCGGGACAGCGAGGCGGGGGAGTGGCCCGCGGGCTACCCCGAGGCCGACCGGACGGCATACGACCTCGCGACGATCCGGCACTGGCTCGAGGTCTTCGTCAAGCGCTACTTCGCCAACCAGTTCAAGCGCTCCGCGTTGCCCAACGGGCCCAAGGTCGTGGCGGGAGGCTCGCTGTCGCCGCGGGGTGACTGGCGTATGCCGTCCGACGCGACGTCGGTGGCGTGGCTGAGTGAACTGGACGCGAATGTTCCTGAGAAGTAAGGCGATTCGAGTGGCTTCCACCATCACTGTCCGGGATTTCGACGAGGCCGACTGGCCGCTCGTGTGGCCCGTCATCGAGCAGGTCGTCCGCGCGGGCGACACCTTCCCCTTCCCGACCGACCTCACCGAGACGGAGGCGCGCGGCATCTGGCTCGAGAACGGTCCCGGGGGACGTGTCACCGTCGCGGTCGACGGCGACCGCGTCCTCGGCACGGCGAAGATGGGGCGCAACCGTCCCGGCCCCGGGTCGCACGTCGCGACGGCGAGCTACATGGTGTCGGCCGAGGCCCGAGGTCTCGGCGCCGGGCGCGCGCTCGTCGTCGACTCCCTCGACTGGGCCCGCGAGTCCGGTTATGCCGCCATGCAGTTCAACGCCGTCGTCGCCACCAACACCGGCGCGGTGCGGCTCTACGAGAGCCTCGGCTTCACGGTCGTCGGCACCGTGCCGCGGGCCCACGAGCTCCCGACCGGGGAGCGCGTGGGCCTGCGGATCATGCACGTCGACCTCTGACGTCGCGTGCCCCTCAGCGCGTCAGCACCACCTTGAGGGCTCCGGTGTCCGCCGCGCGGGCGAACGTGTCGTAGGCGTCGAGGAAGTCGGCCATCGGGAAGCGGTGCGTCACGAACTGCGCCAGGTCGATGTGGTGGGTGGCCAGGAGCCGGAGCAGGGTCGGCGTCGAGTAGGTGTCGACGAGACCCGTCGTGATGGTGACGTTCTTGATCCAGAGGTCCTCCAGGTGCAGGGTGGCCGGGCCGCCGTGCACGCCCACGTTGGCGACGGTGCCACCGGGGCGCACCAGAGCCGCGCACTGCTCGAACGTCGATGCCACCCCCACCGCCTCGATGGCCACGTCGGCGCCGAGACCCTGCGTCAGGTCCCGGACGATCGCGACGGCGTCCTCGCGGGAGGGGTTCACCGTGATGTCGGCCCCGAACTGCTTGGCCGCCTCGAGTCGGGCATCGGCCAGGTCGATGGCCACGACGTGCGCCGGACTGAAGAGCTTGGCACCCATGATGGCGGAGAGCCCGACCGGGCCGGCGCCCACCACCGCTACGACGTCACCGGGACGGACCCGGCCGTTCAGCACACCGACCTCGTAGCCCGTGGGCCCGATGTCGGCGAGCATGAGTACTTCCTCGTCAGTCACTCCTTCGGGGACGGCATGCGTCGACGTGTCCGCGAAGGGGACGCGGACGTACTCCGCCTGTGTGCCGTCGATCGTGTGGCCGAGGATCCAGCCCCCGCCGCCGATGCACTGGCCGTAGCTGCTCTCACGGCAGTAGCGGCACGCGCCGCAGGCGGTGATGCAGGAGACGAGCACGCGGTCGCCGGGCTTGACGTTCTTGACACCCGGGCCGACCTCCTCGACGGTGCCGACCGCCTCGTGGCCGAGGATCCGACCCTCGGTGACGGCCGCGACGTCACCCTTGAGGATGTGCAGGTCGGTGCCGCAGATGGTCACGCTGTCGACCCGGACGACGGCGTCGGTGTCGGCCTGGACCGTCGGCTTCGGGACCTCGTCCCAGGTCTTCCGGCCGGGGCCGTGGTAGACGATCGCGTGCATGGTGCTCATGTCTCCTCCTCGGGCCGCAGGTCAGCGGCGCGGGTCCAGTCCATCGCGGGGACCGGTGAGGAGGTAGGGCCATACGTCCCGCCCCGGGGCTGCTGGGACGGGACCAGGGTCCCGAGTCAGCTGGGCGTCAGGGCTCGACGAGGGCCTGGCGCAGCAGCTCGACGAGGGCGTCGAGCTGGAGCGTGTCGCCCGACGTGATGTCCTCGTCGCTGCCGTCGAGGGCGCGCGCGGCGAGCCCCTGCTTGGCATCGATGAGCTCGGCGATCTTCGAGTCGATGGTGCCGGAGGCGAGGATGCGCCAGGCCGTCACGGGCTCGTCCTGGCCGATGCGGTGCACCCGGTCGATCGCCTGCTGCTGCTCGGCCGCGGTCCACGACAGCTCGGCGAGCACGACGTTGGAGGCGGCGTGCAGGTTGAGCCCGACGCCGGCGGCGGTGAGTGAGCAGACCGCGACGGCGACCTCGGGGTCCTTCTGGAAGGCGTCGATCGCCTCCTGGCGCTGCTTCGAGGTCTGCTCGCCGCGCACCGACACGGTGTGCAGGCCGGCCGAGGCGAGGACGCGCTCGGCGGCGTCCATGACGTCGATGTGCTTGGCGAAGAAGACGACCTTGCCCACCGAGTGCGACAGCTGCACGGCGTAGTCGGCGGCGAGCGTCGACTTGGCCTGGCCGATGCGGCGCACGAGCGAGAAGACGTTGTCGGTGCCCTTCTCGGCCGACGCGGCACGCAGCTCCGCGGCGGCGACCCGACGCATGAGGGCGGTGTCGGGCTCGCCGTCCTCCTCGCGACCGTCGCCGGCAGCCAGGAGGGACTGGTAGCGCTGGGCCAGACGGCGACCCAGGGCGCGCTCGGCCTCGCGGATGGACCGACCGAGGTCGTCGTCGAGCTCGACGGTGATGTCGGCGATGCGCTTGTCGGGCAGGTCCTTGGCGACGTCGACCTTGCGGCGGCGCACGATGCCCATGTCGATGACCGCGCGACGGGCCTCCGGGTAGAAGGCGCGGTCGGCGGGCGTGTGCCCGGTGTCGTCGAGGCGCCGCGTGATCTCGGCGGTCGGCTTGCCGTCCTTGATCCAGCCCAGGAAGCGCCAGATCGCGTCGAAGTCCTTGACGTCGTTGATGAGCGGAGTGCCGGTGAGGGCCATGAGGAGCGGGTCGCCGCCGGGCGTCGTCGACCGCAGCCGGTCGCCGAGCGCCAGGACCTGCTGGGAGCGCTGCGACTGGAGGTTCTTGATGAAGTGGGCCTCGTCGACGACCATCGAGCGGAAGCCGAAGCTCGAGAGCCACCCGAAGTGCCGGTCGAGGATCTCGTAGTTGACGACGAAGACGTCGGCGAAGGCGTCGACGTCGTTGCCGTCGCCGTGGATGACGGTGACCCGGCGCTGCGGCGTCCACCGCTCGACCTCACGGGCCCAGTTGATCTTCACGACGTTCGGCACGACGGCGAGCATCGGGTAGGCGCCGGCGATCGAGGCGGCCATGACCGACTGGGCCGTCTTGCCGAGACCGGGCTCGTCGGCGAGCAGGAAGGTGCGGTGGCCCTCCTGGACGCTCTGGAGGAAGCGGGACTGGTGAACCATGAGCTGCGACCCGGGTGGGGAGAAGCGGTCGATCTGCGGCGTCGGCGGCAGGTCCATCGACGCTGCCTCTCCGCCGGCGCCCTGCTCGAAGGCGCGGTACAGCGGGCTGAGCAGGTCCCACCCGGCGAGCCGGTTGGGAAGGTAGTCGCTCTGGGCGCGACCGACGTCGGGCGTCAGGAACGGGTTGGCGAGCGCCCGCGACGGCACCGACTGCGGCATCACCTGGCGGGCCGCGATCTGCGGCGGGACGACCGGCCGCGGGGGCTCGGGCGCCTGGATGACGAGGTCCTCCTCGGCGAGCTCGGCGCCCGACTCGAGGAGCCAGTCGCGCCGCATCTGCTGGGCCGCGGGGCCGGGCTTGGCGTTCGCGTCGAGCAGCGTGAGCAGGCTCGTGTCACGGGCCGCGATCTGCGCGAGGATCGTCGCGATGCCGTCGAGGCGCTTGAGCAGGTCGGCTCGCGTGGCCGACGGGATCGACGCGTCCTCGCGGACCCGGGCGCGCTCGGACCGCATGAGTGTGGCCACGACGAGGAACTTGGTCCGGTTCGTCGGGCTGGCCTTGCCCTTGCTCGAGACGCGGGACTCGACCTCGCGGACCCGCCGTGCGAGCACGGGGATGAGCGGCGCAGGGTCGTCCTTGCGCTGGGTGGCCTTCCGCTGACCCTGGTTCTGGCCGTTCTGCCCCTGCTTGGGGCCCTGGCCGTCGGTCGGTCGGCGGCGGACGCGCGTTGCCATGTTCCTCCTGATGACGCGGAGGACGTCGAGCGGGCTGGGCCCCCGGACGACACCGTGCCTGACTGGGTCGGTGTCGGCGGCGGACTCGGCTCGAGTCCCGGTGGACGCGCATCGCGCGCCCTGTGCCCCGAGCGCCGGACCGGCGGTTGCGCCACGGACGGGCGCTTGGGACACCTCGACTCTACAGCCCGCTGGGCGCTGATCGGGTCGTATGCCGCGTGCAGGCCGTGAAGTGGCCGCGCGCTCAGCCGATGTTGACCCCGACGACCGCGCCGATGGCATACGTCACGCCCATGGCGAGCAGGCCGCCGGCGACGTTGCGCAGGACCGCCCGGGTGGCCGGGCTGCGTCCGAGGCGGGCGCTGACCGCGCCGGTGAGGGCGAGGGCCGCGGCGACACTGACGACGGTGACGTGGATCCGGATCGAGGCCGGGCTGAAGGTGATGGTGAGCATCGGCAGGATCGCGCCGACGACGAAGGCGAGCATCGAGGCGCCGGCGGCGTGCCACGGGTTGGTCAGGTCGGTCGGGTCGATGCCGAGCTCGGCCTCGGCATGCGCGGTCAGCGCGTCGTGGGCCGTGAGCTCGCGCGCGACCTCGGCGGCCAGCTCGCGTCGCATCCCCTTGGCCTCGTAGAGCTGGGTCAGCTCCTCGAGCTCGCCCTCCGGGTCCTCGTGCAGCTCCTTGCGCTCGAGCGTCAGGAGCGCCCGCTCCGAGTCACGCTGGGTGCTGACCGAGACGTACTCGCCGGCAGCCATCGACATGGCACCCGCGGACAGGGCGGCGATGCCCGCGAGGATGATCGCGGCCTTGTCGGCGGTCGCACCCGCGACGCCGACGACGACGCCGGCGGTCGACACGATGCCGTCGTTGGCGCCGAGGACGCCGGCCCGGAGCCAGTTGAGGCGCGCGCCGACGTTGGCGTCGTGCGGCTCTTCCGGGTCGTGGCCGTTGTCGAGGGGCGTGGGCTCGTCGGACGCTCGCACGTCGGACATGGGTGGTGCTCCGATCGACGGTGGGGCGGTGCCCGTCGATCGTGGCACCCGCCGGGGACGCTGTCACCGAAGGCGAGGCTCACCTGCGCCTCGCCCGGCCTCCCGTGCCGAAAAGAGCGCGCCATCCGGGCGCCGCGGCCCCACATGCGCGAGGATCGGGACATGTCGGGCATTGCGGGCGGTCGCGAGTCGGCGGGGGACGACCTCTTCCGCTGGATGGTCGCCGCCTCGCCCGACGGGTTGTGGGTCTTCGACGGGGAGGGGCGCACCCTCTTCGCGAACGCCCGGATGGCCGAGCTGCTCGGTCGTGACCCCGACGACATGGTCGGTTTCTCGGTCTTCGACGCCGTCGACGACATCGGCAAGGAGCAGTTCCGCCACCACCTCGGGGAGCTCGCGGCCCGGGGCGAACCCGGCGACAACATCGAGTGCAGCCTCCTCGACGCCCACGGCAACCGCTTCTGGGCGCTCGTGTCGCACACGCCGCTCGTCGACGACTCGGGCGCGCGGCGGGGCTGGATGCACCGGGTCAGCGAGCACAGCGCGCAGCGCAAGCTGCTCGACCAGCTCGCCGAGGCGCAGTCGATCGCCAAGATCGGCAGCTGGGAGTGGGACGTCACGGCCGACCGCGTGTCGTGGTCCGACGAGCTCTACCGCATCTACGGGCTGGACCGCACCGACCTCACCCCCACCTACGAGGGCTTCCTCGCCCGCATCCACGCCGACGACCGGGCCCACGTGTCCGAGGTCGTCGGCGCGGCGCTCGTCGCCACGGACTCGTTCGAGTTCGACGCCCGCGTGGTCCGCACGTCCGGTGACATCGCCTGGATCCGCGGTCGAGGGCTCGTCACGCGCGATCCCGAGGGTCGTGCGATCCGGATGGGCGGCACGACCCAGGACATCACGGAGAAGAAGGACGCCGAGCAGGCACTCGGCCTCGTCACGGCGATGGCGACCGCCGCCAACGAGGCCGCGACGCTGGACGAGGCACTGCCCGCCGTGCTCGTCGAGGTTGCCCGCCACACGACGTGGCGCCCCGTGCTCGCAACCGTCGTCGACGCCGAGGGAGCCCTCGGCGAGCCGGTCCGGGCCCCTGAGGGCACCGAGTCGAGCCGGCTGCCGGTCGAGGTCGGCCTGGACTTCGCCGCCCGTGCCGCCCAGAGCCGCGCCGTCGTGGCCGAACCGTCGCCGGAGGGCTCGACGATCGTCGCCGTGCCGATCGTCCACGAGGGCCGGGTGGCGGGCGTCGTCGTGCTCGACATGCGCAGCGCGGCGCCGCCGGTCGAGTCCGACGCCGTGACGATCACGCAGATCACCGCGCTCTTCGCCCGGGTCGCCGACCGCGAGTGGACCGCCGAGCACCTCGCCGCGGCCCGCGACGCCGCCATGGAGGCCTCCCGGGCCAAGTCGGAGTTCCTCGCGACGATGAGCCACGAGATCCGCACCCCGCTCAACGGCGTCATCGGCCTGAGCGAGCTGCTCGGACGCACGGAGCTGACCCCGCACCAGCGACGGCTCTCCGACGGCATCGACCAGGCGGGCCACGTGCTGCTCGAGCTCGTCAACGACATCCTCGACCTGTCCAAGATCGAGGCCGGCCGGCTCGAGCTCGAGTCGGTCGACTTCGACCCGGCCGCGGTGCTCGAACGCGGCGTCGCGCTGCTCGCCGAGCGGGCCCGGGCCAAGTCGCTCGACCTCTCTGTGACCCACGGTCCGGATGTGCCGTTCATGGTCTCGGGCGACCCGGTGCGCTTCGGGCAGGTCGTCGCCAACCTCACGACCAACGCCGTGAAGTTCACCGACTCGGGAAGCGTCGTCATCCACCTCACGCTCGACCACGTGACCGACACCGGACCCGTGCTGCGGGTCGAGGTCACCGACACCGGGGCGGGCATCGCACCCGAGGTGCGGTCCCGGCTCTTCGAGTCCTTCTCCCAGGGCGACTCGTCGACGACCCGCGAGTACGGCGGCACCGGGCTCGGCCTGGCCATCAGCCGGCAGATCGTCACGGCGTTCGGCGGTGAGATCGGCGTCGAGAGCGAGCCGGGGGAGGGCAGCACCTTCTGGTTCACCGCGGCGTTCGAGCCTGCCTCGGCTCGCAGCCTCGGCCGCTCCGAGTCGCAGGCCGCGGCCGTGTCGGGGCTCCGGGCGCTCGTCGTCGGCTCCAACGTGCCGCACCGCGTCCGCGTCGAGGAGCAGCTCTCCGCGTGGTCGATGTCGGTGACGTCGGCCGGCTCCGGCGTCGACGGTCTCGTCCAGCTCGACCGGGCCGACCGCGGTGGCACCCCGCTCGACGTCGTCGTGCTCGACGACCCCGGCTCGGGCGCAGGCGGCCTGCAGGTCGCGCGGATGATCCGTTCCGACGAACGCTTCGCGGGCGTACGCGTCGTGCTCGTGTGCGCGCACGTCCCGCCTCCTGACGTGGCGACGCTCAAGGAGGCCGGCGTCGACGCGACGCTGACGGCGCCCGTCATGCCGTCCTCGCTCTTCGACGCCATGGCCGACGTCGCCGGTCGCCACCTCGTGCCCGAGCCCCCGACGGCCAGGTCCGTCGTCGCGCCGCCGGGTCCCGACGGGCACCTCGGCACGGTCCTCGTCGTCGAGGACAACGAGGTCAACCAGCTGGTGGCGCAGGGTGTCCTCGAGAGCCTGGGCTACGCCGTCGTGCTCGCCGGCAACGGTGTCGAGGGGGTCGCGGCCCATGCCGCCCGGGGTGACGACGTCGTCGCGGTGCTCATGGACTGCCAGATGCCCCAGATGGACGGCTACGAGGCGACCCGGGCGATCCGGGCCCAGGAGGAGCCGGGTCATCGCCTCCCGGTCATCGCGATGACCGCCTCGGCCATCGCCGGCGAGCGGGAGCGGTGCCTGCAGGCGGGCATGGACGACTTCCTGACCAAGCCCATCGACGTCGCGCTGCTCGCCTCGACCCTGCAGCGCTGGACCGGCTCGGGACCCGCGCCGCGCCCGCGTTCCGGGGCGGCTGCTGCGCCGGCGGCCGGCGCCGAGGTGCTCGACCTGAGCCGCCTCGACGAGCTGCGCGACCTCGACCCCGGAGACCCCTCGATGCTGCTGCGCTTCATCGACCGCTTCGGTTCGGGTGCGCGTCAGCGGTTGTCCGACCTCGTCGACGCGCGCGCCGAGGGCGACGCCCAGATGCAGGGCCGGATCGCGCACGGGCTCAAGGGGACCGCCTCCAACCTCGGGGCCTCGGCCCTCGCCGACCTGTGCCACCAGGTCGAGGACCTCGGGGCCGCGGGACGCCTGGCCGACGAAGCCCTCGTCGCCCGGGTCGAGGACGAGGTCGACCGGGCGGCGAGGGCGCTCGAGGAGTACGCGGCAGCGCTGCGTGGCTGATCAGGTCGTCGTGGTGCTTCCCGACGAGCTCGAGTCGTCCTGGCCCGGGTCCTGGCTCGGGTCCTGGCCGGGGTCCTGGCCGGAGAACGGGTCGATGCCCTGACCGAGCTGCTGGAGCAGGTCCTGCGGGTCGAGCTGGCCCAGCTGGTTCGGGTCGATGCCGCTCAGTCCGCCGCCCGGCACGCCGTTCTGCAGGTTGGGCAGCTGCTGCGGGGTCGTGCCCTGCTGGTTGGGGTTCTGGTTCGTCAGGCCCTGCTGACCCTGTTGACCCTGTAGGCCTTGCAGGCCCTGCTGGCCCCCGGGGAACTGGAAGCCGCGGCCGCCGCCCGGGCCGCGGAAGCCCGTGTCCCCGCCCGTCGACCCGGCCGGCATGGCGGCTGCGGCACCGATGGCGCCCGCAGACGTCAGCACGAGCGCGAGCCCGGCGGTCACCGCGGTCTTCTTCGCGTTCCAGCGAGGACCGTCACCGGTCCCCGCGACGCCGGCCGGGTTCTCGCGGACCGCCTTCTCGCGGACCGCCCTCTCGCGGACGGGCAGGCCGGTGGGTGAGAGCGGCACGTCGGGACCGGCGAGGGGGGTCGCGGCCCCCGGCGACACGGCATACGCGTACGGCGTGGCCGGCGGGGTCACCGGCATCTCGGTCGTCGTCGCCGACGGGAGCTGCTGGGTGTCGTCGGTGTGGTGGGCGGCCGGCGCGTTCGGGTCGAACTGCGGCAGCGCGGGCGTCGGCTGCGACGCCGGGACCTGTGGCGTGGACTCGTTGCTCATGGGGCCAACGGTCGGGCGGCTGCCTGTGCGGGTGCTGTGGCGCAGCCATCGAGCCGCTGGGACTTCGGGACAGTCACTCCACAGGATTCGCACAGGAAGGTACTGGTCACGGCACAGGCCCAGGGGTTTCACTGGATGACATGAGCGAGAAGACCAAGCCTGCAGCGGCCCGACTCCAGCGACTCGACGGATCCCCGGTGCGGGTGCTCGTCGTCGACGACGAGGCCAACCTCACCGAGCTGCTCGGCATGGCCCTGCGCTACGAGGGCTGGGAGGTGCGCGCCGCCGGCACCGGCATGGAGGCCGTGCGCGCGGCCCGCGAGTTCGACCCCGACGCCGTCGTGCTCGACATGATGCTCCCCGACTTCGACGGCCTCGAGGTGCTGCGACGCATGCGTGCCGACAACAGCAACGTGCCCGTCCTCTTCCTCACCGCCAAGGACGCCGTCGAGGACCGCGTCTCGGGCCTCACCGCCGGCGGGGACGACTACGTCACGAAGCCGTTCTCGCTCGAGGAGGTCGTCGCACGCGTCCGTGCCCTCATGCGCCGCACGACCATCGCCGTGTCGGCGTCCGACTCGGTGCTCGTCGTCGGTGACCTCACCCTCGACGAGGACAGCCACGAGGTGATGCGCGGCAGCGAGGAGATCCACCTGACCGCAACGGAGTTCGAGCTGCTGCGCTACCTCATGCGCAACCCCAAGCGGGTCCTCTCGAAGGCACAGATCCTCGACCGCGTGTGGAACTACGACTTCGGCGGCCAGGCCAACGTCGTCGAGCTCTACATCTCCTACCTGCGCAAGAAGATCGACGCGGGTCGCGAGCCGATGATCCACACCATGCGAGGAGCCGGGTATGTCCTCAAGCCGGCCGCCTGAGGCGGGCACCGAGCTGCCGGACCGCGCGGACCTGCCCGACGACGACGGTGCGGGCGCGCCCGACATCTTCCCCGAGGGCGTCGGCTTCCGTGACGAGACCGACGACCCGATGACGTATGCCGTCTCGGCACCCTCCGCGGCCACGCCGCGTCCCGAGGACGGCGTGGACGGCGTGGACGGCGTGGACGGCGACGCCGACGCCCGGGTGCCGCTGGGCCGGCGGCTCGCTGACGCGCGTGGCCAGGCGCGGCCGTGGTCGGCCTGGACGCTGCGCGCCAAGCTCGTCGCCTCGATGCTCGCACTCTTCACCGTCCTCAGTCTCGCGACCGGAGCCTTCACCGTCGTCGCCCTCGACCGCCAGCTGACCGGACAGGTCGACGACCAGCTCCACGAGTCGTTCTCGCGCATCCTGAGCGGGGGGCCCCTCCCTGACTTCAGCGTGAGCGGGGACGATGAGCGGCGCTTCGGGGGGCCGGGCGACGAAGGGCTCAACGCCTTCCTCCCCACGAAACCGACGGGTCTGTTCCCGACGGACATCGGGAAGGCGACGTCCCTGGACAAGCAGCCGACCAACCTCACCGCGGCCCAGCTGCAGGTCCTTGCCGGGGCGGGACTCGGTCCCAACGCCACGGACATCGACCTCGGTGGAAACCTCGGGACGTACCGCGTCATCGCGACCTACCAGACTCTCCGGCCGAGGGGGAGCCTTCCAACGTCACCTGATGCGTCGCCGGGTGTCCTCGTGGTCGGACTACCGATGGCGCAGCAGCAGCGCACCGTCCAGCAGATGGTGGTCCTCGCGATCAGCACGGTCGCGGCGGGCCTCATCCTCGTGGCCCTGATCGGGACGTGGCTGGTGCGACGCAACCTCGAGCCGCTCCGTCGGCTCGCCGCGACGGCGACGAAGGTCTCGCAGACCCCGCTCGACTCCGGCCAGGTCGCGCTCGCCGAGCGGGTCGACCCCGCCGACACCGACACCCGAACCGAGGTGGGCCAGGTGGGCGCCGCCTTCAACGAGATGCTCGACCACGTCGACGAGGCGCTCAACGCGCGCCACCAGAGCGAGCAGCGGGTGCGGCAGTTCGTCGCCGACGCCTCGCACGAGCTGCGCACGCCGCTGGCCTCGATCAAGGGCTACGCCGAGCTGTCGCGCCGCGAGCCCGACCCCGTCCCGCCGACGGTGACCCACGCGATGGGCCGCATCGAGTCGGAGGCCGACCGGATGAGCTCGCTCGTCGAGGACCTGCTCCTGCTCGCGCGCCTCGACGCCGGCCGCCCCCTCGAGGAGACCACGGTCGACATGTCGATGCTCGTCATCAACGCCGTGAGCGACGCGCACGCAGCATCGCCGGGCCACCGCTGGGACCTCGACCTGCCGCCCGAGCCCGTCGAGGTGACGGGTGACGGTGCCCGCCTGCACCAGGTCGTGGCCAACCTGCTCGCCAACGCGCGTACGCACACCCCGGACGGCACCCGCGTCACGACGTCGGTGCGCCCCGAGGGTGAGTGGGTGCGGGTCGCCGTCCACGACGACGGCCCGGGTGTGCCGGATGCCTTGCAGCCCAACGTGTTCGAGCGCTTCGCCCGTGGGGATGACGCGCGCGTGCGAGCCGGTGGCAGCACCGGTCTGGGTCTCTCGATCGTGGCCGCCGTCAGCAAGGCGCACGGCGGTCACGTCGAGCTCGACAGCCGCCCCGGCGACACGACCTTCAGCCTGCTCCTCCCCGCCGCCCCGTGACCGCGCCCCGGGGGACCCTCCCGGCCGACCAGCGCCGTGGCGCACTTCCCGCCGTCATCCCGACCTCGACGCCGCCGGACGTGCGCCATGGCGCGCTTCCGGCGTGAGCCCGGAGTGCGACCCGGACCTCATGCCGGCACCAAAGTCGGGTCATAGGAACGGCACAGCCGCCCGCCCGAACGTTGAGCCATGGACACGATGACCCTCACCACCACGGGCGCGACCGGCACAGCGGGCAGCACCGCGCCGGCGCCCGTCGGGCCGGCGGACGCCCGCCCCCAGACCACGCATCCCGCCAGCCGTGCGGGTCGTCCCGGCCGACTCCAGCGTCTGTGGCGCGGAGCCGACGCCGACCCGTCGTGGGCGCGCCCCGCGCTCCTCGGCCTCCTGCTCGTCACGCTCGTGCTCTACACGTGGAACCTCACGGCGAGCGGCTACGCGAACTCCTTCTACTCCGCGGCCGTCCAGGCCGGCAGCGACAGCTGGAAGGCCTTCTTCTTCGGCAGCTCCGACGCCGCGAGCTCGATCACCGTCGACAAGCCGCCGGCCTCCCTCTGGGTGATGGCCCTCTCGGTGCGGCTCCTCGGCCTCAGCTCCTTCGCGATCCTGCTGCCGCAGGCGCTCATGGGCGTCGCGACCGTCGGCGTCGTCTACACGACGGTCAAGCGCCACTTCGGTGCGGCGGCCGGACTCATCGCCGGTGTCGTCCTCGCGCTGACACCCGTCGCGGCCCTGATGTTCACCTTCAACAACCCCGACGCGCTCCTGACGCTCCTCATGGCGCTCGGCGCCTGGGCCACGATCAAGGCGATCGAGCAGGCCTCGCCGAAGTGGATGATGATCGTCGGCGTCTTCATCGGCCTCGGCTTCCTGACCAAGACCCTCCAGGTCCTGCTCGTCGTGCCCTTCTTCGGGCTCGCCTACCTCATCGCCGCCCCGACGACGCTGCGCAAGCGGATCGTCCACTCGCTGCTCGCCGTCGGCACGATGGTGCTCTCGGCCGGCTGGTGGGTCGCGATCGTCGAGCTCGTCCCGGCCTCGGCCCGTCCCTACATCGGTGGCAGCCAGACCAACTCGTTCCTCGAGCTGACCTTCGGCTACAACGGCCTCGGTCGCCTCAGCGGTGACGAGATCGGCTCGGTCGGCGGCGGCGGCGCGACCGCGGGTGGCGGCATGTGGGGCTCGACCGGTCTCTTCCGGATGTTCTCCTCGAGTGTCGGCGACCAGATCTCGTGGCTCATCCCGAGCGCGCTGATCCTCCTCGCGGCCGGCCTGTGGCTGCGGGGCCGTCGCCCGCGCACCGACCTGCGCCGCGCCGCCTACCTCGTCTGGGGAGGCTGGCTCGTCGTCACGATGCTCGTCTTCTCCTTCATGGCCGGCATCTTCCACGAGTACTACACCGTGGCCCTGGCCCCCGCGATCGGTGCCGTCGTCGGCATGGGTGCGGTCGAGGCCTGGCAGCGCCGCTCGAGCGCGGTCGGCACCATCGCCCTCGCCGCCGCGACCGCGGCCGCCGCGACGTGGAGCTTCATCCTCCTGTCGCGGACGACGGCCTACGGCGACTGGCTGCGCATCTCGGTCCTCGCGGTCGGCATGGCTGCCGCCCTGCTCATCCTCGCGACCCGCTGGATTCACGCCCGCGCCGTCCCGTTCGTCCTCGCCGCCGCGCTCGTCGCCGGCCTGGCCGGCTCGGGGGCGTATGCCGTCTCGACCACCGCCCAGGGCCACAGCGGCTCCATCGTGACGGCCGGTCCCGCCGGGTCGAGCCGCGGCCCCGGTGGCGGCGGCATGGGTGGCACGCCGCCGCAGCTGCCGGGCCAGACCGGCACGACCCAGCAGGGCGCCAACGGCACGACGCAGGGCGGTCCGCAGACGGGTGGAACCGGTGGCGGCATGGGCGGTCTGCTCGACGCCTCGACGCCGAGCACCGCAGTCGTCGCGGCCCTCTCGGCCGATGCCGGAAGCTACACGTGGGTCGCCGCAGCAGTCGGATCCCAGACGGCGGCCGGTCTCCAGCTCGGCACGCAGCTGCCCGTCATGGCGATCGGCGGCTTCAACGGCTCCGACCCCAGCCCCACGCTCGCGCAGTTCCAGCAGTACGTCGCGAACGGCCAGATCCACTACTTCGCCGGTGGCGGAAGGGGATTCGGCAACCAGAACGGTGGCAGCAGCGCCTCGTCGGAGATCAGCTCGTGGGTGCAGGCGAACTTCACCTCGGTGACGATCGACGGCTCGACGTTCTACGACCTGACCCAGCCCCTCCAGTGACGACGGCGACGACGGTGACGAGGGTGACGAGCATGTCGGACTCCACGTCGGTGTCCCGAGCCCGCCTCTCGCAGCAGGTCATCCGCTTCGCCGGCGTGGGAGTCATCTCCACCGCCCTGCACCTCGGCCTCTTCGCGGCCCTGGTGCGGGGCGGTGCCCCGTCCCAGCTGGCCAACGGCATCGCCCTCGTCATCGCCACCGTCGTCAACACCGGACTCAACCGGGCCTGGACCTTCGGGGTGTCGGGACGCCGCAACCTTGTGACGCACCACGGCCAGGCGCTCGTCATCTTCGCCATCACGTATGCCGCCACGACCGTCGCGCTCGCCGTGCTCGGCACGGTGGCCCCCTCCGCGGGGACGCTCGTCCAGACCCTCGTCGTCGCCGTGGCCAACGTCCTGTCGACGGCGCTGCGGTTCGTGGCGATGCGCCGGTGGATCTTCCGCACACCGGCCGGCCCGACGGACCGCCACGACCCGGCATACGCGAGCAGTGGTGTGCTCGAGAGCCCGCCGGGCGAGCACTGACGGCGGTCCGTCGGGACGCGTGGACTCCTAGTCGTGGTCCTCGGGGGCGGCGCACGACTCCCACCAGGGGTCCTGGTGCGCGGCGACGACCTCGTCGACGTCGTTGTCGCTCAGCTGGATCCGCGTCCCGACGCGCGGGGCGACCAGGCGCACGCCACGTTCGGCGGCTGCCCGTCGCGCCCAGCGGATCGGCTCGCTCCACCAGTGGGTCGCGAGGTTGAAGGTGGCCCAGTGGATGGGCAGCAGGACCGCGCCGGTCTCGCCCTTGTTGACGTCGAGGTGCGCCTCGATCGCCTCGGCGGGGTTGAGGTGGATGTCGGGCCAGTGCACGCTGTAGGCGCCGATCGGGATGATCGTGAGGTCGAACGGCCCGAGGTCGGCCCCGATGTCGGCGTAGCGGTGGGTCGGCCCCGAGTCGCCCCCGAAGAAGACGGCGTGGCGCGGCCCCCGCAGCGACCACGCGGCCCAGAGGGTCTGGTTGCGCACGAACCCGCGTCCCGAGAAGTGCCGGGCCTCGGAGCACGTGATGCGGATGCCCGCGATCTCGGTCTCCTCGCGCCAGTCGAGGCTCGTGATGCGCCCGATGGGCACGCCCCACGCCAGCAGGTGGGCGTCGACCCCGAGCGGCACGACGTAGTGCGGGCGGTGGGTGCGCTCGAGCTGCCTGATCGACGGCTCGTCGAGGTGGTCGTAGTGGTCGTGGCTGATGACGACCGCGTCGAGGTGCGGGATCTCGGCGATGCGGCCCGGGACCGGGTGCAGGCGCTTCGGGCCTGCGACGACCGACGGCGAGGCGCGCCTGCCGAAGACGGGGTCGAGCAGGAAGCGCCGCCCGTCGAGCTCGACGACGCTCGTCGCGTGGCCGTACCACGTGACCGCCAGGTCGGCCGGCTCGTGGGGGTGCCGGGGCGTCACGAGCGGGACGGTGCCCCGCGGTCGGCCGCGGCCGAACTCGCGGACCATCGTCGTCAGGATGCTGCCCGGGCCCTCGGCCTCGGACGTCGCGACGACGTGCGTGGGCTCGTGGGAGCGGAACTCGCCCTCACGGTAGTTCGGCGACGCGCTCGCGCGCTGACGCTGGGTCGCGGTCGACGCGCCCATCCGTCGGAGGATCGGGAGCTGCACGGGCTTCTCCTGCCTGTCGTGCCTCACGGCTCGGGCGGCCACGCGAGTGCGGGCTGCCGTCATTCTCGTCCAGCGTCGGGCGGGCCGCCCGAGTTCCCGACCCTCAGTCGCGGTCCTCGGGCGCCGCGCAGTCCTCCCACCACGGCTCGGCGTGGGCGGCCGCGACGCTGACGGCGTCACCGGTCGTGAGGTCGACGCGCTCGCCGACGCGGGGGAAGGCGACGGGGACCCGCGCCTCGACCGCGGCCCGGCGGATGCGGCGTACGGGCTCGGCCCACCAGTGCATCGAGAGGTTGAAGGTGGCCCAGTGGATCGGGATGAGGAGCGACTCGCGTGCGGCGGTCTGCACGGTGCGGGTCGTCTCGGTGGGATCGCCCTCCTCGTGGGTGCCGCCCGGCGTGTCGATGCGCTGGTCGCCCTCGATGAAGTCGTCGGCCACGCCTGCGGCGTCCTCGGTGAGGGCGTGGGCCTCGTCGCCGATGCGGTTGACGTCGCGGTGCGCGGCGAGGGCCTGCTCCGGGTCCATGTGGATGTCGGGCCAGAACGAGTCGTAGGCCCCGACCGGCATCAGGGTGACGTCGAACGGGCCGAGGTCCGCGCCGATCGCCGCGAAGCGCTTCGACGTGCCCGAGTCCCCGGCGAAGTAGGCCGTGTGGCGCGGGCCGTGCAGGGCCCAGCCCGCCCACAGCGTCTGGCTGTCGACGAGCCCGCGGCCGGAGTTGTGCCGCGCCTCGGTGCACGTGAGCCGGATGCCGGCGACCTCGGTCTGGCCGCGCCAGTCGAGCGCGGTGATGCGCGACTCGGGCACGCCCCAGGCGAGCAGGTGGGCGTTGACGCCGAGGGGCACGACGTAGTGCGGCCGGTGCGTCTCCTCGAGCCGGACGATCGACGGCTGGTCGAGGTGGTCGTAGTGGTCGTGGCTGATGAGGACGGCGTCGATGCTCGGGAGGTCGGCGATCGACCCGGGGACCGGGTGCATCCGTTTCGGCCCGGAGTGCCGGATCGGCGAGACGCGCTCGCTGAAGACGGGGTCGATGAGGAAGCGGGCACCGTCGATCTCGAGGACGCTCGTGGCGTGGCCGTACCACGTGACGGCGAGATCGCCCGGCTGGCGGGGCGGCTTCGCGGTGACGACCGGCACGGTGCTCGCCGGCTGGCCGCGGCCGCTGACCCGGATCGCCGCGAGCAGGGCGCTGGTCTGGGCCTTGACCCGCGGACGCAGGGACGGCTCCTCGCCCTCGAAGCGGCGGTTCGTGAAGTTCGGGGAGTCCTGGACGAACGGCAGGATCGCCGCGGGCGACGCGCCCATCCGGTTCATGACCCGCACGAACTGGCGCGCCCGGGTGCGCGAGGAGACCTTCTCGATGGCGGACGAGACGGCGCGGACGGACGGGCGGTCGGAGGTTCCGAGGCTGCGCATCGGGCACCTTTCAACGAGGGGCGAGGAGTGGGGTGAACGTACCCCGCGACACGTCGGCGTCATCATGGTGTTGACGTGACACCACAGTGGTGTCATAGTGATGCACATGGACATCACCGAGTACGTCGACGCACTGCGTCGGGATCTCGCCCAGGCGGCCAGGGCGATGGGTCCGGAGACCGAGCAGGCCGCCGAGCGGATCGGCTTCGCGCTCGACTCGTCAGCACGCCTGGCTCTCATGGACGCCCTCTCGCACGCTGCGGCCGAGATCACCAACGAGCTCGACGGCACGTCCGTCGAGGTCCGCCTGCAGGGCCGCGAGCCCGTCTTCGTCGTCGTCGGGGGCGGCCCGTCGGCCCTCGCCGACGACACCCAGGCGATCGACACGGCTGACACCACCGTGGTGTCACCCGAGGACGAGGGCGCCGAGACGTCGCGGATCACGCTCCGACTGCCCGAGGCCCTCAAGGTCCGGGCCGAGGAGCTCGCGACGAGCCGCGGCCAGTCGCTCAACACGTGGATCGTCAACGCGGTCCGCGCCGCCACGGGGAGCGGCGTGCCGCCGATGCCCGGCTTCCCGCCGATGCCGCCCGGCCCGCAGTTCGGGCCCGGCGCCCCCGGCCGCAACCGTTCCTCCAACAAGCGCGTGCAGGGCTGGGTCCGATGACCGGCACCGAGACGCCTCACGGCCAGCGCACCGACAGCACGACCGCCACCCTCACGACCACAGAGCAAAGGGGATTTCCCATGGGCACCACCCTCGAGACCCGCTTCGACACGACGGGTCCCATCACCCTCAAGGCCGAGCTCCTCGTCGGCGACCTGACGCTGACCGTCGGCACCGGTCCGACGACGACCGTCCGCCTGAACCCGCACGGCAAGCACGGCGCCGAGATCGCCGAGAAGTTCACGGTCGAGGCCCACGGCAACGACGTGTCCGTCCTGGCGCCGAAGCTGCGCGACAGCTTCTTCTCGCTCGGCACCAAGGGCTCGGTCGACGTCGAGGTCGAGCTGCCCGCCTCGAGCACGGTCGATGCCAAGACGGGGGCCGGCGACATCACGGCGGCCGGGCTGCTCGGCGAGGTCCGCGCGGCCACCGGGGCCGGTGACCTCACCTTCCACGAGGTCGGCTCGGCCCGGCTCAAGTCCGGCTCCGGCGACATCACGCTCCAGTCGGCGAGCGGCGACCTCGACGCCAAGACCGGCTCGGGCGACATCACCGTCGGCACGGGCGGGGGGCGCCTCGACCTGACGTCCGGCAGCGGCGACATCTCCCTCCGCCGTTCCGACGCGGCGGTCAAGGCCAAGACGGGCTCGGGCGACCTGCACATCGGCGCCTCGACCGGCGACCTCGAGCTGACGACCGGCACGGGCGACGTCCGCCTCGACGGTGTGCACGGCGGCGAGGTCCGGGCCAGGACCGGCACGGGCGACGTCACCATCGCCGTCGCCCACGGGGTCGCGGCCTACCTCGACCTCAACACCGTCACCGGCGACGTCGACATCGACCTCGAGGAGACCTCGGGACCGGGGGACTCCGAGGCCCAGGCGCGCCTCGTCGTGCACTCGGGCAGCGGCGACATCCGGGTCAAGCGGGCGCAGGTGAGCCTCGCATGAGCACCGGGACCCTGAGCCTGTCGCCCCAGGAGGCGATCGCCCGCGACCGCATCGTCGAGCGCGTCGCCGCCCGTCACCACGCCCCCAAGGTGGGTCGCACCCGCCGGCACGTCCGGGCCGCGCTCCTGCTGCGCAGCCTCGCCGAGCGGCTCGACCCCTCCGCCGAGCGTCCCGGGCGCGCCGACCTGCACGTCGTGCCCGCGCCGCACGCCGGCAGCCCGCGTCCCTGGACCGCAGCACCCCGCCGGGCCCCGCACCGGCACAGCTGAAGCCCATCCCTCCCCACGGAGCCCGTCGACCCCCGTCGGCGGGCTCTGTGCATCTCCGCCCACCGGGCGCGTGGCACCATCGGAGGATGTACGTGCCCACGGCGAACGCCATGGCCGGACCCGACGTCACGGCCTTCCTCGCGACCCATCCGGCCGCCCGCCTCGTGACCGTCGGGCCCGACGGTCGTCCGGACTCCACCCTGCTGCCCGTCATCGTCGACGGCGACCGCGTCGTCGGCCACCTCGCCCGGGCGAACGAGCACTGGGCGCGCATCGCGCCGGGGTCGCCGGGACTCGTCGTCGTGGGCGGTGCCGACGCCTACGTCTCCCCGGGGTGGTACGCCAGCAAGGCCGAGCACGGACGCGTCGTGCCGACGTGGAACTACACCGAGGTCCAGCTGCGTGGCGCCGTCACCGTCCACGACGACCCCGACTGGGTGCTCGACGTCGTCACCCGGCTCACCGAGCGGCACGAGTCCGGGCGCGAGCTGCCGTGGTCCGTCACCGATGCCCCGTCGAAGTACGTCCGCGGGCGGTTGCGGGCCATCGTCGGCATCGAGGTCGTCGTCGAGTCGGTCGAGGGCAAGGCCAAGCTGAGCCAGAACCGGTCGGACGCCGACCGCGAGGGAGCGATCGCGGGGATGCGTGCCGAGGGCTCCGGTGCCGCGCTCGTGGTGGCCGACGAGATGGAACGCACCCTCCGGGGCTGAACGCCGCTGCGGCACAAGGCCGCCCAGCCCATGCCGAACGCATCACCTGGGCACAGACGCCCCACAGGCGCCGGCGCGAACGTGGGGACATGGACACGACACCCCGCCCCGGAAATGCTCCCTCGACCTTCCGTGCCACGCTCCGTCGCGGCCTCGGCGCAGCCGGCGCTGCCGTCGCCGTCGCCTTCGTCGGCACCACGGCCCTGGGGGCCGGGGAGGCACACGCCGCAGGGGTCTCCGGCGGTCTGACGCCCGTCCGCACGGCGTCCGCGCCGACGCCGCACCCGCACCGCAACCACGCGGCTCACCCGGCCAACCTGCCGGCGGCGACGACGACGGCCTACCGCTACTCGTTCCGCGACGGCCAGCTCATCCGCCTCTGACCACTCGTCCCCGTCCCGGTCGTCAGTGCGACGGGTCGAGCCAGGCGTGCACGAGCGGCACGACCGAGGCGCCCTCGCCGCTCGCCGACGCCACGCGCTTCATCGAGCCCGCGCGGATGTCCCCGGCCGCGAAGACGCCCGGCACCGTCGTCTCGAGGCTCTCGGGCGGCAGCCCGTCGCGCCAGCGGTCCTGCGGCACGTCGCGGCCGGTCAGGACGAAGCCCCGTTCGTCCCGGACCACCTCGTCGGGCAGCCAGTCGCAGTGCGGCGCCGCGCCGATGAGCAGGAAGAGGCCGCGGCACTCGCGCCGCTCCTGCGTGCCGTCGGCGGTGTTGCGCACGGTGACCCATCCGAGCCGGCCGTCCTCGCCGGGCCCACCCTCGAGGACCTCGGAGCAGGCGAGGACGGAGATCCGAGGGTTGTAGGCGATCTCGCCGACGAGGTAGCTCGACATCGTCTCGGCGAGCGATGCGCGCCGCACGAGGATCGTCACCGTGCGGGCGAAGCGGGCCAGGTGGATCGCCGCCTGCCCCGCCGAGTTGCCGCCACCGACGACGACGACGTCGGCCCCCTCCATCTCGCGGGCCGCCGTCATGGCGCTGCCGTAGTGCACGCCGAGCCCGACGAGGCGCTCGATGCCCGGCGCGTCGAGACGGCGGTACTTCACCCCGGCCGACACGACGACCGCGCGGGCGAGCAGGTCGCCGCCCTCGGTGCGGAGGCGGTGCGGCGCGAGGACGCCCTCGGCGTCCACCTCCCCGGGCTCGAGTGACGTCACCGGCCAGCCGGAGAAGAACTGCGTGCCGAAGCGGATCGCCTGGTTGCGCGCCCGCTGGGCGAGCCGCATACCGCTGATGCCCCTCGGGAAGCCGAGGTAGTTGCGGATCATCGACGACGTGCCCGCCTGTCCGCCGACGGCCTCGGCCTCGAGCACGACGGTGCTCAGTCCCTCGGACGAGGCGTAGACGGCGGCCGCGAGACCCGCCGGGCCGGCTCCGACGATGGCGACGTCGACGACGCGGTCGACATCGACGTCGGCCGGGCGGCCGTAGATGGCGGACGCGACGTCGCGCACGCTCCTGGCACTGCCGACGCGCTGGTTGAGGTCCATGAAGAGCGGGAACTCCGCCTCGCCGCCCTCGGCAGCGACGAGCGCGAGGACGTGCCGGCCCTTCTCGCTCTCGGGCGCGTAGACGCGGTTGGGCAGGCCCATCCGGTCGAGGTAGTCGCGGATGCTCAGGGTCAGGGCGTCCTCGACGGGCGAGACGAGGGCAACCGCCACGACCTCGGGCTCGGCCACCGTCGAGCCCCAGTCGGACAGCAGCTCGCAGATGGCGGTGTGGAACTCCTCGTCGCGGGCACCCCGCGGCGCGAGCAGGTAGGCGTCGTACTTGCCCTTGGCCATGCCACCGCGGAGGCGCTCGGCGTCCTCCCTGAAGGTCGACACGTGCGCGGCGATGACCCGGCGGGCGGTCGGCACCGTCTGGCGCCACCAGTGGAAGGCCTCGTGCACGTCGGCGTCGGGCAGGCGGGACTCGGTGACGAACATCGCCACCTGGCCGCCTTCGGCGACGACGCGCTTCGCGGCCAGCTTGGCCTCGTGGGCGGAGGTCGCCGTGGGCAGCTCGTAGTCGCGGGCGTAGCGCCCGAACTCGTCGAGCAGCTCGTCGCAGCGGGTCTCGGACACGAGGATGATCGCCGGCTTCACCCTGCCGATCCTAGGAGCCCCGGCCCCCCGGGAACATGCCGTGGAGTATGCCGTCGCCTCAGTCGGTGACGACCGTGACGTCGTCGGGTGCGCTGAGCACCTCGACGTCACCGTCGGCCGAGACGGCGAGGTCGACGCGGCCGCCGCAGAAGCGCAGTCCCTCGACGCGCAGCGCCCCGTAGGGGGCGGGCCGCACCGGCGAGAGGTGCAGCGTGCGGGTGGCCGCGTCGGGTCGGGGACGCAGCGCCACCGTGAGCAACGCGACGGCGGAGGCCGCCGACCACGCCTGGGGCCGGCACGACGCCGGGTAGGGCGTCGGCGCACCGGCCAGCGCGAGACCGGAGTAGAGCTCTGGCCAGCGGTAGGAGAAGGCCTCGGCCGACGCGAGCAGGGTCCGCGCGACCTCGCTCGCCTCGGCGCCGAATCCCTCACGGGACAGGCCGATCGCCGTGATCGCGGTGTCATGGGTCCAGATCGAGCCGGTGTGGTAGCCGATGGGGTTGAAGCCGCCGTTGCCGGTGCCGAAGGTCCGCACGCCGAAGTCGTCGAGCAGCTCGCGGCTGGTCACGGTGGCCGCCACCGAGGCCGCCTCGGCGGGGGTCAGGGCGCTCGTGCCGAGCACGTGGCCCATGTTGGAGCCGAGCCCGTCGACCGCTTGGCCCGCGCCGTCGAGCGCGAGGGCGAGGTGGTGGCCCGCGTCGGTGTCGACCCAGAAGCGGGCGCGCAGCCGGCCCTCGAGAGCGGTCGCCGCGGCGTCCGCGGCGTCGGCCTCGGTGGCGGCCTCGGTGGCGGCCTCGGTGTCGTCGTCACCGAGCGACCGGTGGAGGCGTGCGGCGGCGCGAAGGGCCTCGACGGCATACGCCTGCGCCTCGACGAGCGCGATGGGGGCGTCGGCGACCGTGCCGTCGCGCCAGCGGATCGAGTCGCCGGAGTCCTTCCAGCCCTGGTTGGCGAGGCCGGTGCCGGACGTGTCGAGGTACTTGAGCAGACCGTCGTCGTCGGGCTGACCGTCGCCGATGAGCCAGGCGACGGCCGCCCGCAGGGCCGGCAGCAGGGTGCGGGCGCGCTCGGGCGGCAGGCCCCAGTCGCACGCCTCGGCGAGGAGGCAGACCCAGAGGGCGGTCGCGTCGACGGTGCCGTAGTAGACCTGCGGCAGCGTCATGCCCGTGGTCGTGTCGCGGTGCACGTGGCGCCGCAGCTCGTGCGGGATCTTGCCGGGCGCCTCGCCCGTCACGGGGTCGTGCGTCGTGCCCTGGCGTCGGGCCAGGGTGTGCAGCGTCCCCTCGGCCAGGTCGGTGCCGAAGGGGAGCAGCAGGCGTGCTGTCCAGAGGGAGTCGCGGCCGAAGAGCGTGAGGTACCAAGGGGTTCCGGCTGCCGCGAAGACGTGCTGGGGCGAAGCCGGGTCGCGCAGGACGAGGTGGCGCAGGTCGTCGAGGCCACGCTCGACGGTGCGTGCGAGCCGGTGGTCCTGGGCGGTGACGCGCACGTCGTCCCACGCCAGCGCGTCGGAGCCGGGGTCGGCGTCGAAGGCGGAGGCCTGCAGCCGCTCCGTGGTGATGCGCAGGCAGGCCGAGGTGGTGTGTCCGGGCTCGACGACGAGGGTCGTCTCGAGTGCGACGGAACCGTCGTCACCCGGCCGCACGGCCACCGTGGCGCCCGGGGGGAGCTCCTCGAGGGCGACGGTCGTGCGGTGCCAGTCGTCGGTGAGGACGAGACCGTCGGCCGTCGCGGTGGCCGCGGTGGCGGGCCCGCTGAGGTGGCCGGACTTCACGGCGCCGATGTCGAGGCCGTCGCCGGCGACGACGAGGCGAAGGGGAGCGAGCACGGTCTGCGCGGCCCGCGAGGTGATGGCGACGTGCTCGGTGAGGGTTCGGGTGCCCGAGCCGAGCAGGCGCCTGCTGCGGAGCACCTCGACGGTCGGGTCGGGGCCGGGGTTGCCCAGCCCGCGCGCGGCCGCGGCGTAGTCGGCGGCCGCGCCCGACGCGCGCTCGGCCACGAAGTCCGGCGTCTCTCCCGCGACCTCGAGGCGCAGCGTGCCGAGGATGCGCCGGTCGTCGACGTAGAGCCCCTGGCTCGTGCCGGGGAGCACGTCACCCGAGCGGTCCGAGAGCACCGTCGCGTTCCCGTCGACGACGATGGACAACTCGTGCAGCCAGGGCTGGCGAGGGGGGAGCGGCGCGTCGCGCTCGGACACCGAGGGGCCTTCCGTCGGGAGCAGGGGTCGTTGCCGGAGGGGTGCTGGGGGACGCCGAGGGCGCCCGACCAACCTGTCACGGAATGGTCAAGCACGCTTGACCATCGGGGCAGACAAGAGCATGCTCCCTCACGTATGAACGTTCAAGTCTGTTCCGTTTTGAACGATCAACACGGCCCGTGGCGGGCCGCGACCAAGCGCAAGGGAGCGTGACGGGTGAGCACCGACGAGAGCCGAGAGGCCCGGCGAGACGCTGTCGCCGCCCCGTCGCGCCCGACCATCGTCGACGTCGCCGAGGCCGCGGGCGTGTCGCGCCAGACGGTGAGCAACGCCCTCAACCGACCGCACAAGGTCGCCCCCGACACCCTCGAGCGCGTGCTCCGGGAGATCGAGCGGCTGAGCTTCACCCCGCACGTGTCCGCGCAGCAGCTGCGCCGTCAGCGTGCCTCGGCCTACGGCTTCGAGGTCAACCCGTCGGGCCACCGCCGCCTCGGCCACATCCTCGACGAGTTCCTCGTCGAGCTCACCGTGTCGGCGCCCTCGCACGCCAGCCACCTCGTGGCCTTCGCACCCGACCCCGATGACGTCATCGCCGGCTACCGGCAGACCCTCGCGAGCGGTCTCGTCGACGGCTTCGTCCTCGCCGACACCCGGCACTCCGACCCCCGTCCGCCCTGGCTGCTCGAGCAGCACGTGCCCTTCGTGTCCTTCGGACGCGTCTGGGACCTGCCGGAGCTGACCCGCTGGGTCGACGTCGACGGCCACGCCGGCGTGCTCCAGGCCGTGCGGCACCTCGCCGAGGCCGGCTACGCCCAGATCGGCTGGCTCGGCTGGCCCACCGGCTCACCCGTGGGTGACAACCGCCGGCAGGGCTGGTCCGACGGCCTCGCCGAGCTCGGCGTCACGGGCGACGCCCCGACCGCCGAGGCGGTCCAGGACCTCGACGAGGCGACGGACGCCGCCGCCCGACTGCTCGACCGGCTCGGTCCGGACTCCGCCGTCGTCTGCGCCTCCGACCTGCTCGCCCTCGGGGTGCTGCGCGCCGTGCGCAACCGCGGCCTCGAGCCCGGACGCGACGTCGGGGTCGTCGGCTTCGACGACACCGACGTGGCTGCCGCCATGCAGCTGACGAGCGTCCACCAGCCCGTCGCCGAGGCCGCCCGCACCGCCTGGGACATGCTCGTCGACCCCACGACCACACCCGGACCGGTGCTCCTCGAGCCCTCCCTGACCGTGCGCGCCTCGAGCGTGCGCGAACCGGCCGCCCCCGCGCGTGCCGACACCCGACCCACCGCCAAGCAAGCGCGGCCCGACGAGGACCCACCCGGCATACGCCCGTGATCCACGGGTACGTGCCGCTGACCACACCACACCCGAAAACAGGAGAGAACGATGTCACGCAAGACCACCACGGCCGCCGCAGCGGCCTGCCTCACCGGAGTGCTCGCCCTGAGCGCCTGCGGCGGGGGCGGCTTCAGCGGTGGCAACAACGCGCCGCAGGCCACCGCGAAGGGCCCGGTCAAGCTCACAGTCATGATCGGCAGCTCGGGCGACGCCGAGACCAACGCGGTCAAGGCGGCCACGGAGGCGTGGGCCAAGAAGACCGGCAACACCGTGGAGGTCATCGCCGCCTCGGACCTCGGCCAGCAGCTGGGTCAGGCCTTCGCGTCGACGACGCCTCCCGACGTCTTCTACACCGACGCCTCCAAGGTCGGCACGTTCGCCAAGGCCGGAAACCTCTACGCCTACGGCGACCAGGTCAAGGACGCCGGCTTCCTGCCGGCCCTCGTGAAGGCCTTCACCTACGACAACAAGTTCTACTGCGCCCCCAAGGACTACTCGACCCTCGCTCTTGAGATCAACCCCGACCTGTGGACCAAGGCCGGGCTCACCGACGCCGACATCCCCAAGGACTGGGCCGGCCTCGAGGCCGTCGCCAAGAAGCTGACGTCGGGCAAGGTCACCGGTCTCGTCATCGGCAACGACATCAACCGCAGCGGAGCCTTCATCAAGCAGGCCGGTGGGTGGATCGTCTCCGAGGACGGCAAGACGATGACGGCCGACAGCGCACCCGCCAAGGCGGGCCTCGCCGAGGTCCAGAAGATGATGAAGGACGGCGTCCTCAAGTTCAGCTCCGACACCTCCCCGGCCACCGGCTGGGGCGGCGAGGCGCTGGGCAAGGGCGTTGCGGCCATGACCATCGAGGGCAACTGGATCAGCGGTGCCAAGAAGGACTTCCCCGACCTCAAGTACAAGGTCGTCGAGCTCCCCGCGGGCCCGGCCGGCAAGGGCACGCTGCTCTTCAGCAACTGCTGGGGCATCGCCGCCAAGTCGCAGAACCAGGCGCAGTCCGTCGACCTCGTCAAGTCGCTCATCACGACTGAGCAGCAGATGAAGTTCGCCGACGCGTTCGGCGTCATGCCCTCGACCGAGGAGGGCGCCAAGGCGTTCGCGGCGAAGTTCCCCGACCAGCAGGCCTTCGTCGCCGGCGGCGAGTACGCGCAGGGCCCGGTCAACCTGCCGGGCTTCGACGAGGTCATGACGAAGTTCAACTCGCAGCTGGCGACCCTGGGCAAGGGCGGCGACCCGAACGCCTGGCTCGCGGAGCTTCAGAAGAACGGCACCTCGGCCATCTCCGACTGACCCAGCCACGGCGTCCGCCCGCCCCATGGCGCGGCGGGCGGACGCCCTCTCCCCACGGTCGCCGATCCCCAGGAGGGCTCCATGGCATCCATCGACGAACGTCCGCAGGACGACGTCTCCGCGTCCGGCGCGCGAGCCGGACAGGTGGCCGCGGCCTCCGCGGGCACCCCGACCGGGCCGGCCGGCGCCCCCGGAGCCCGACGTGCCCCACGCCGCAGCGGTAGCGGCATACGGGGGCGTGAAGGTGCGGCAGGCTGGATCTTCGTCGCTCCCATGATCGTCATCCTCGGGCTCTTCCTCGTCATCCCGATCGGGATGGCCCTGTGGGTGAGCTTCACCAACTGGCAGGGCAACACCAACCCGTTCGTGGTCGGGCAGGGCACCGACGTCGTGGGTCTGAAGAACTACACCGACCTCTTCGCGCGTGACGGCCTGACCCGCGACAACTTCATGCAGTCGATCGGCAACACCTTCTACTACGTGCTGCTCGTCGTCCCGCTGCAGACCGTCCTCGCACTCGCGCTCGCGCTGCTCGTGAACAACACGATGCTCAAGGGCCGCAGCTTCTTCCGCACCGCCTTCTACTTCCCGTCGGTGACGAGCTCGATCGCCATCGCGACGGTGTTCCTCTTCCTCTTCTCCAACACCGGCGCCGTCAACGCCTTCCTCGGATTCTTCGGCATCGACGGCCCACAGTGGTTCAGCGACAGCCGCGGCCTGCTCCACCTCGCCTTCAACGCCGTCGGGATCGACAACCCCGCGTGGGCCCAGGGCGAGATCTTCGGACGCAGTCTCTGGGACTGGCTCTCCGGGCCGTCGGTCGCGATGTTCGTGATCATCTTCCTCGTCATCTGGACGACGTCGGGCACCTTCATGCTGATGTTCATCGCGGCGCTGCAGGACCTGCCCGTCGAGATCGACGAGGCGGCGGCGCTCGACGGCACCTCGCGCTGGCAGAAGCTGCGGCACGTGACGCTGCCGATGATCAAACCGGCGCTCTTCCTCGTCATCACCCTCGGGCTCATCGGCACGTGGCAGGTCTTCGACCAGATCTACGTCATGGGCAAGGGCGCTCCCGCGGGGACGACACTGAGCCCCGCCTTCCTGTCGTACCAGCAGAGCTTCGGCAACTTCCGCTACGGCTCGGGCGCGGCCATGGCGTTCGTCGTGTTCCTCATCATCGTCGTCCTGACGCGCGTCCAGCGGTACGTGCTGACCGACAAGGACGAGCGCAAGCCCTTCTTCCGACGCGGAGGCCGCAGATGAACGTTCGCAGGTCCAACCCCGTGAAGACGATCCTGCTCTACGTGGCAGTGCTCGCGTTCGCCGTGCTCTTCATCTACCCGTTCCTGATCCAGATCGCGACCTCGTTCAAGACCGATCCGGACGCCGCGAACAACCCGCTGTCGCTCGTGCCCAATCCCTTCACCACCCAGGTATGGCAGCGCATCTTCGGCCAGACCGGCGACTCGTCGGTGCCGATCACCACCTGGGCACAGAACTCGGTCCTCATCACCCTCGTCGTCACCGCCTGCCGGGTCTTCCTGGACTCGCTGGCCGGGTATGCGCTCTCGCGGCTGCAGTTCCGTGGCCGCAAGGCCGTCTTCGCCGCTCTCCTCGCGGTGATGGCGGTGCCGGGTGTGGCCCTGCTCATCCCGAAGTTCCTCATGGTCAACTACCTCGGCATCTACGACACCTACACCGCGATGATCCTGCCCCTCATCGTCGACGCCGCAGGCATCTTCATCATGAAGCAGTTCTTCGACTCGGTGCCGATCTCGATCGAGGAGGCGGCCCGGATGGACGGCGCGAGCATCTTCCGCACCTTCTGGTCGGTGGTGCTGCCGATGGCCAAGCCGGCGCTCATCACCCTGACCATCCTGTCGTTCCAGGGTTCGTGGAACGAGTTCTCACACTTCCTCGTGGTGACCAAGGGCACCCCCGAGCACCAGACGCTCGTCACCGGTCTGGCCAGCATGACGAGCGGACAGCTCGGCGCCGGCACGCAGTACCCGCTCAAGCTCGGCACCGCCCTGCTGACGACGATCCCGGTCGCGCTGCTCTTCTTCGCGCTCCAGCGCTACTTCATCCGGGGTGCGAACGAGGGAGGCGTCAAGGGGTGATGGGCCCACCCGCCGCCTGAGGTCGCTGGCGCAGCGTGAGCCAGAGGCGGTGCGCGGTGATGACCGCGAGGGCCCAGGCGAGGCCGATGAGCCAGCCGGCGAGCACATCGGTGAGCCAGTGGTGCCCGAGGAAGACCCGGGAGAGCCCCATCGTGAGGACGAAGAGGGTGCCGAGCGTGATCGCGAGGGTCCGCTGCCAGGCGGCCGTCGTCTCGATGAGGACGAGGTAGACGACGATCGTCGTCAGCACCGTCGCGTTGAGGGTGTGGCCGCTCGGGAACGACGGCGAGAGCTCGAGCGGTGGCACGGCGAGCGAGGCCGGAGGGCGGGCGCGGTCGACGACGTTCTTGCCGACGATCGTCATGGCGAGCGACCCGGCCGCGGCGATGACGGTGAGGACGATCGGCGTCCACCGGCGACGGCGCCACGTGATGATCGCGACGGCGACGAGGGCGAGGATCGGCATGCCGACGGGGCCGCCGACGTCGGTGAAGGCCGTGACGGCGGAGTCGAGGCCGGGCGAGCGGAGGGTGATCGCCGTGTCGAGCACCGGTTGGTCGACGGCCGTCAGGCCGTCGCGCCCGACGACACCCTCGTAGACCGTCTCGATGCCCTCGACGAGGGCGACCATGACGACGAGCGCGATGACCGCGAAGACGACGAAGGCCACGTGCGCGGAGGACCACGACCGGATGCGGCGGGCTGCCGGTCGGGACACGCGGGCCAGGCCGGCGAAGACGTCGACGAGCCACCGCCCGAAGCGGGTGTGCCAGGCGGTGAGGTCGCGTGCCCCGATGGTGTCGTCCGGGGTCTGCGGGCGCGTGGGCTCTGGCATGCCCCATCCTTACCCATGAGCGCCCGTCCGGCCGCAGAGGTATGCCGTCCGGCGCGTCCCAATGAGACGTAAACCATTGCGGGACAAACGTTTTCGTGTGGACAACTCTTGTCTGGTCATTCGAACACCAGTACGAGCAGGACTGGGACCACGTCGCGTCCCTGGCCGCCGACCTGCACGACGCGCACGCCCGGCTCGTCGACTTCGTCGTCGCGGTCCTGGCCGACGGGTCGTGGCAGGCCGCGGGGCTGCGCTCGCCCGAGCACTGGCTGATGCTCCGGGCGGGGCTGTCCCGGGGTCAGGCCGGTGCGGTGGTGCTGCTGGCCCGCCGGGCGGGGGAGCTGCCCGCGACCGTTGCCGCGTTGCGGGAGGGGCGGATCAGCCTGGACCAGGCGGCGGTCGTGGCCCGGCACACCCCGGCCGCGTTCGACCCCACGGTCGCGCAGTTCGCCCAGCACGCGACGGTGACCCAGCTGCAGCGTTCGGTGACCCGCTACGACTTCACCCTGCAGCCCGACAGCGTCGACGACCGCGGCCGGGGCCTGCCCGGCGAGATGCCGCCCGGTGACGAGAGCGGCGGGGAGGACGGACGCGGTGGGTCACGGAAGCGGATGCCGGTCGAGCCGGCGCACCTGAGCATGGGCCTCGACGTCGACGGCCGGTTCCGGCTGCGCTACGACGCCCCGGCCGAGGTCGGTGCCCTCGTCGAGTCAGCGTTGGCCGAGGCCAAGGACCACCTCTTCCACACCGTCACCCCCGAGAGCGACCACGACGCTGACGGCAGCGTGAGCCACGAGCAGAAGCAGGCCCTCAACGGGGACGTCCTGCACCCGACCTGGACCGAGATCGACGGCGGCCGGCCCCGCGTCACGTGGGCCGACGCCCTGCTCGTGCTCGCCACCCGCTCCCTCGACGCCGCAGGCAGTGACAGGGCTGGTGGTGCAGCCCGGCGGGCGCGCTACCGGGTGCAGGTCCACCTCGACACCGACGGTGGCTGGCTCACCGGCCGCCCCCGCCTGCCCCAGCACATCACCAACCAGCTCACCTGCGACGGCACCCTGACCCCGGTCTGGGAGACGCAAGGGCACCCCGTCAACGTCGGCCGCGCCCACCGCGTCGTCCCACACCGCACCCGCATCCTGGTCCTGGACCGCGACCGTGGCGGCCGCTTCCCCGGCTGCGCCTCCACCCACCACCTCGAGATCCACCACCTGACCCACTGGCGCGACGGCGGCCCCACCGACACCACCAACCTGCTCGCCCTGTGCACCTTCCACCACGACGGACACCACCGCGGCGAGTTCACCCTCACCGGCGACCCCACCCGCCCCGACGGGCTCACCTTCCACACCGACACCGGCCTGCTCATCGGCCCACCCCAGCAACCACCCCCACCCCACGCGCCGCCCCGCCTCGCCGTGGCCCCCGACCCGAACCAACCGGACGGGTCGGACCAGCCGGACCAGCCGGACCGTCGCAGACCACCAACCCGACTCGGGCGGCGCTACCCCGCCCCCTCCGGTGGCACCCTGCACCTGCACCTCGTCGACTTCACCCCGACCTGACGCGGATCACCTGTCGAAGAGCTGCTGTCCCTCCCATGTCGACAGGCAGAACGGGTGGCCGGCCGGGTCGGCATAGACGCGGCAGTGGTCGTTGGGCTGGACCTCGAGGAGTCGGGCCCCGGCCGCGGTCGCGCGTGCCCCGCTCGCCGCGAGGTCGTCGACGAAGAAGTCGAGGTGCAGCTGCATCGGCGCGGACCCGCCCGGCCAGGTCGGTGGCGCGAAGTCCTCGACCTGCTGGAAGGCGATGAGCGCACCACCGGTGCTGACCGCAGCCCAGTGCGCCGAGCCCTTCGCGACGCCCTCGGTGATCTCGGCGTAGAACGTCGCCAGCGCGAGCGCGTCGGGAGCGTTGACCGTGGTCCCGTCGAACCTGATCGTGCCGGACATCAGCGGTCCGACAGGTTCTCGTAGGCGGGGGTCAGCGCCGTCCAGCGCTCCTTCCAGGCCGGTGCGGGCACCTCCTGCGACCAGCCACCGGCGTGGGCCGAGCCGCCGCTGACCAGTGAACGCCCGAGGTCCTCGAGGTGCACCTGCCAGCCGGCTCCGTAGAAGTGCAGCTGCCCGACCGGCAGGCCGCGCTCCTCGACGACGAGTCGGGTCTGCGCCCCCTCGACGGTGAGCCAGGCCTCGATCTGGCTCTCGTCGTCGGTGCCGGGCTCGGTCGTCAGCAGCAGGTGGTGCGGTGCCTCGCAGACCTCGACCGTCGCCGGTCCGGTCCACGTGCTCGTGAAGACGGCGTGCACCGTCCCGCCCACGCGGAGGTCCCCGGACACCTCGGCGATCCATCGGGCCAGCCGCTCGGGGTTCGTGCACGCCTCCCAGAGGTCGTTGATGTCCGTGTCGTAGACGTCCTCCACGCGGACTGCTCCGCGGGTGTCGTCGAGGGCGCGCATCGTGCCGGTGATCTTCACTTCCGTGCCTTCTTTCCTCGTGCGATCTCCGTGTGCAGGGCATCGAGCCGGTTCTGCCACAGGGCGCGGTAGCCGTCCAGCCACTCGTCGACCTCGACGAGCGCCTCGGGGCGCAGGGTGTAGATCCTGCGCTGCGCCTCCTGGCGCACGTCGACGAGCCCGGCCTCGCGGAGCACCCGCAGGTGCCGGGACACGCCCGGCCGGGCGATCGGCAGGGCGTCGGCGAGCTCGCCGGCGGTCGCCTCGTGGTTGCGCAGGATCTCGAGCACCGTGCGTCGGCTCGGGTCGCTCAAGGCCTGCAGTACCGCGTCCATGTAGTGAATGTACCCAACCTGGTATGTACCCGCAAGGGTAATCAACAACCACGGCCCTCTGCATGGTAGGAACGAAGCGTGCCGATCCTGCCGACCGAGCGTGACCCGCGGTCATCACGATCCGGCGCGGAGGCACGCTGACGGACGAGCACCACCGGCTCCTCGCCGAGTGGGCCCTCGGGTGTGCCACGCACGTGCTGCCGCTCTTCGAGTCCGCGCACCCGGACGACACCCGTCCGCAGGACGCCATGGAGGTCGCCCGCGCACGAGCTGGGCGCGGCGGCATGCGCCATCCGTGAGCTCGTGCTCGACGACCAGCGTCGCCGCAGTGCCATCTGCTGGCACGTCTTCGACGACTGAGGTGCTTCGGCCTCAGCCGCCGAAGTCCTGCGTCCAGTAGTAGCGGTAGGGCCCGCCGACCGCCGAGCCGACGCCGATGGCCTTGTAGCGGCAGCTGAGGATGTTGGCCTTGTGTCCCGGGCTCTTCATCCACGCGTCCATGACGGCCTTGGGTGTGGGGTACCCGGCCGCGATGTTCTCGCCGATGAGCGAGCCGGTGTAGCCCTGCGCCCGGATGCGCTGCGCGAAAGTGCGGCCGTCGAGGCTCGTGTGCGAGAAGTAGCGGCGCTTCGCCATGTCGATCGAGTGCGCCCGCGCCGCTCGTGAGAGGCGCGCGTCGAGCACGAGGGCGCGGCACCCGACCTTGGCCCGCTGCACGTTGACGAGCTGGATGACCTGGTTCTGGACGCTCACCGTGGCCGCCTCGGCCGGCCGCGACGAGCCGATCGCCGGCGTGGCCGCGAGCGCGGCCGAGGCGGCGATGACGAGGCCGACGCGGGTGCGGGTGGAAGTGCCGTTGGGCTGCATGGGTCCTCCGAGATGACTGCGGGCGTATGCCGTCCGGCCACGGTACGGAGGTCGGCAGCCGCCGGTCGACAAATCGGACATATCAACCGCGCGACGACGATGTCAGCCGTGGCGCTCCCGGTGCTGCGCGCGCCAGTCGGTGTACTCGGTGACCTCCTTCACGGCGTCCCAGGCGGCCTTGAACACCCGGGCCGCCGCGGCCGTGACCTCGTCCTCCGGGGTGGTTCGCGCAGGTCGAGCGACTCGAGGTCGAGTCCGGCATGCGGGTCCGGCGTCACGGGCCCATCATGCCCGCGCGGTGGACCGGCCACCGTCACCGCCTCTGGCTAGCGTTGGCGCCATGACCTTCGAGGTGCGCCCCGCGACGCTCGCGCGGTTCGACGACGTCGCGACGATGCTCGGCCCGAGGAGCCCGGCCTCGACCGTGTGCTGGTGCCTGAGCCACCGGCTCGACTCGAGGACCAACAGGGCGCTCGTCGGTCCTGAGCGCGGCGAGTTCGTCCGCGACCTGACGCGCCGCGCCGTCGCGCCGGGAGTGCTGGCCTACGACGGCGCCGAGGTCGTCGGCTGGGCCGCCGTGGCGCCCCGGTCCGAGCTGCCCTTCGCGCGGTCGGCGAAGATCCCGCACGTCGACGACGTCGCCGTGTGGTCGATCTGGTGCATCCGGGTCCGCCCCGGTCACCGCGGCCAGGGCATCGCCCAACCGCTCCTCGAGGGCGCCGTCGGCTACGCCCGCGACCAGGGCGCGCCCGCCGTCGAGGGCTACCCCGTCGACAACCGCGGCCAGAAGGTCGACCTCACGATGGCCTACGTCGGCACGCGCGTGCTCTTCGAGCGAGCCGGCTTCGCCAAGGCGGCCGACACCGACTCCGTGTCCGGGGGCTTCCCCCGCGTCGTCATGCGCCGGGCGCTGTCCTAGGGTCGCGGCATGACGGTCGTTGGCGCTGACGGGCTCGCCCGCCCCACGTGGGCGTCGGTCGACCCGCTCCTCATGGACTACTACGACACCGAGTGGGGGGTGCCGATCCGTGACGAGCGAGGCCTCTACGAGCGGATCTGCCTCGAGGGCTTCCAGGCCGGCCTGTCGTGGGCGACGATCCTGCGCAAGCGCCCGAACTTCCGGGCGGCCTTCTCCGACTTCGACCCCGACGTCGTGGCGACCTACACCGACGCCGACGTCGAGCGGCTGCTCGGTGACGCCGGCATCATCCGCCACCGCGGCAAGATCCAGGCGACGATCACCAACGCCCGGGCCACCATCGCGCTGCGCGACGAGGGCGGCCTCGTCGACTTCGTATGGGGTTTCCAGCCGCCCGACACCCCGCGCCCGGAGGACCACTCCGACGTGCCGACCGTGTCCGACGAGAGCAAGGCGCTCTCAAAAGCCTTGCGCAAGAAGGGTTTCGCGTTCGTCGGACCGACGACCATGTATGCCTTGATGGAGGCCGTCGGCATCGTCGACACCCATCTCATGGGCAGCCACCGGCGCGGCAGCTCGGGCGTCTGGCCCGCCTAGCCCTCAGCCGAGGATCGCCCGCGCCGCGTTGTGGCCGGGGATCGCGCTGACCCCGCCGCCCCGCCGGGCGCCCGCACCGCCGAGCAGCACGTTGTCGTATGCCGTCTCGACGCCCCACGTGCCCACCTCGACGTCCCGCTCGGCCCAGGGCCACTGCAGCGAGCGGTGGAAGATGTTGCCGCCGGGCAGGCCGACCGACTGCTCGAGGTCGACGGGGCTCTTGACCTCGATGCAGGGGTTGCCGTCGGCGTCGCGGGCGAGGACCGACTCGATCGGTTCGCCGAGCACCGAGTCGAGCGAGCGGAGGGTGGCGGCCAGGGCCTCCTTCGTCGCGGTCTCGTTGTCGGCGCGGAAGAGCCGGGCCGGCAGGTGCAGGCCGAAGAGGGTCAGCGTCTGTGCGTCCGTGGCGGCGAGATCCGCTCCGAGGATCGAGCGGTCCGAGAGGGTGTGGCAGTAGATCTCGCACGGGGGAAGGTCGGGGATGCTCCCGTCGCGCGCGACGGCATACGTCTGCTCGAGCTGGCCGTAGCCCTCGTTGATGTGGAAGGTGCCGGCGAACGCGGCGGCGGGATCGACGGCGGCGTCGCGCAGGCTCGGCAGGCGCGTCAGCAGCATGTTGACCTTGAGCTGGGCGCCCTCGACGTCGGGCTCGGTGTCGACCGGTGCCGCACCCGCAGCGGCGAGGAGGCGGTTGAGGACAGTGGGTGCGCAACCGGCCACGAGGGTGCCGCCGACGGCGCTGCCGGTGCCGGCGCTCCCGCCGGACCAGGCGACCTCGCCCGTCGAGGGGTCGACCGACGTGACCTCGGCGCCCGTGACGATCGTCGCGCCGGCCGAGACCGCCGCTGCCGCAAGGGAGTCCGTGAGCGCGCCCATGCCCCCGACGGGGACGTCCCAGTCTCCGGTGCCGCCGCCGATGAGGTGGTAGAGGAAGCAGACGTTCTGGCGCAGGTCGCCCTCGCCGAGCGAGGCGAACGTGCCGATGAGGGCGTCGGTGGCGATGATGCCGCGGAGCGTGTCGTCGTCGGTGACCGACTCGATGAGCTCGCCGATGGGCCGCGTCGTCAGTGCGTCGAAGAAGTCGCCGTCCCCGGAGAGCGTGCGCACGTCGTCGCGGGAGCGCAGCGGCTCGAGGACCGTCGGGAAGACCCGCGCGGCGACGTCGGCCATCCGGCCGTAGAAGTCGCTCCACCCGGCGTACGCGTCGTCGCCACCGGTCAGCGCGCGGAAGGCCGCTCGGGTCGCCGCGGCGTCACCGTGGTCGACGAGGAGGCCGCGGGCGGGGTCCGACGGGACCGGCGTGTAGGACGAGAACCGCCTCCGGATGAGCCGCAGGTCGAGGTCGAGGTCGGTGAGCACCTGACGTGGCAGCAGCGAGACGAGGTAGGAGTAGCGCGACAGTCGTGCGTCGACCCCCTCGAAGGCGCGGGCGGACACGGCAGCGCCGCCCACCCGGTCCGATCGCTCGAGGAGGAGGACAGTCCTTCCCGCGCGGGCCAGGTAGGCGGCGGCCGTGAGGCCGTTGTGACCGGCCCCGATGATGATGTCGTCGTAGCGCACCCGGTCAGACTAGGTGCCGTGCCCGGGCGACGCCCGACGACCTCACCACTTCTTCACCGCGGGCTCACCGCGGGCTCACCGCGGAGCCACGGACCTCCTCGCGGCGTCCTGACGGGCCGAGTAGAGCCGGTCCGCGGCGTCGATGCTGGCGCGGCTGCTCAGGTCGACCCCGGCGCGCGCGGCGGCGGCGCGGGCCGCGGGGGTCGTGAGGTCGGGAGCGACGAAACGCTCCGGTGTGATCGTGCGGTCGACGGCGGCATACCTCCTCGCGTCCCGGGCCAGCGCGTCGGCGGACGCGACGGCCCTGGCCTCGGCCTGCGACGCCGAGAGTGTGAGGGCGAGCCCGAAGGCGGGCTTGGTGACGACCGCGTAGCCGTCACGGTGCCCGGCGATGTTGGGGTGGTAGCTCTCGCCGACCGGGTTGGACAGGCCGTTGAGCCACTCGACGTTGTCGCACACGGCGTGGCCGACGAACTTCGAGGTCGGGTTGACGAAGGTGAAGCCGGCGTTCGAGGCGGCCGTGGCCGTCTTCGCGTTGAGCAGGTCGGCGGTCGCGTTGAGGCGCGACTCCTCGGTGGGGGAGAACCACGTGAACGCGTTGCAGTCCTCGCCGTTGAAGATGCGCGGGTATCCGACGACGATGACGCGGGCGTTCGGGGCCTTGGCGCGGATCGAGGAGTAGAGCGTCGCGAGCCGGCCCGGGATCGTGTTGGTGATGGTGCCCTGGGCCGCGTCGATGGCGCCGTTGCAGTTGCTGAGCCAGCTCGGCTGCGCGCACGTCGTCAGGACGCTCGCGAAGCCGGCGTCGTTGCCGCCCACCGAGATCGTGACGTATGCCGTCGTGCTCGACAGCGCGGACAGCTGGGTGTTCGTGACGTCGGCGACCGTCGCGCCGGAGCACGCGCGGAAGCTCAGTGCCAGCCCGAGGGCCGAGGCGTCGAGCGACGGGTAGGCGTAGACGGAGCGCTGGCACGACGTGCCGTCGCTGATGTACGTCCGGGTCCCCGTGCCCGAGGAGTAGGAGTCGCCGAGGGCGACGTAGCCCGTGCCCGCGGCGACGGCCGGGGCGCCGAGGGCGAGGGCGGCTCCGGCTCCGATGAGGGCGGAGAGACCGGCCCCGAGGGCACGCCGGCGGGTGGATGACATGACGGACCTGCTCTTCACGACACACTCCTTTGTGGGTGGAAGGCTTGCTGACGCCGAGCACTGCAACCTGCCGGGGCGCCGCCCGCCGGCCACGCTGTGCCCTGCGTCACACGTCCCACTACCGGACAGTAGGGGCACCGTGCCCGACCCGCGAGCCGAACTGCAGCCGGCCGGTCGGCTCGTCAGGACGGCGCCTCGCGACGGTCCCCGAGGAGGCTGCCGAGCCATTGCGCGTGAGGGTCGACGTCGACGAGCAGGGCCTTGACGAGCAGCGTCAGCGGGATGGCGAGCACGGCGCCGATGCCGCCGAGCAGCACGGACCAGACGACGAGCGACAGGACCGTCACGACCGCTGAGAGGCCCACCTCGTCGCCGACGATCTTCGGCTGGATGACCGACTGGATGATGAGGTTGATGACGCTGTAGACCACGACGACGAGGGCGAACAGGCTCCACCCGCCCTCGAGCAGCGCGAGGATCGCCGGTGGCACGAGGCCGATGACGAAGCCGATGTTGGGGATGTAGTTCGTGATGAAGGCAAGCAGGCCCCAGAGGAGCGCGCCCGGCACCCCGACGAGCCACAGGAACATGGTGTCGAAGACGGCGACGATGGCACCGAACACCGTTGCCACCACGAGGTATCGGCGCGTGCCGTGCGTGAAGGACATCATCGCCGACACGAACGCAGGGCGCTCGGTGCGGAGGGTCGTGAGGGTCTCGGAGAAGCCCCGGGCGTCCATCGCGGAGAAGAGCACGAGCGCGAGGACGAAGACGAGGTTCGTCACGAGCGACAAGATGTCCGAGAGGAGCGAGGTGATGAGCGCGCTGACGCGCCCGAGGTCGAAGGACGAGGCGATCGCCTGCGTCTGCTCGGGCTTGACCCCACGGGCGGCGAGCCAGTCGGTCACGTCGGCGACGAGGGCCGCGAGGTCGTCGGCGTACTGGGGGAGGAGGCCTGCGAGCTCGGCGCCGGACACGACGACGAGCAGGGCGAGCCCCACGATGCCGAGGTAGATCACGAAGACGACCGCGAGCGTGCCCAACCAGTGGGGCAGGCCGCGCCGGACCATGGCGTTGCGCACCGGGAAGGCCGCGATGGTCAGGACGAGGGCGAGGAAGAGCGGCCCGAGGATGCCCGACACGAGGTGGATGCCGAAGGCGACGACGAAGCCGGCCGCCAGCGCCACGAGGATGAGCACGCCCCGCGGGATCGCGGGGCGTGCTCGCCTCGCCGGAACGAGCCCGGACGGCGCCCCGGGGACCGGATCCCCAGGATCTCCGGCCCTCGGCACGTCCGTTCCGCTCATGCCTGTCATGTCACCACCGGCGCGCACGGCGGGCGTCACCCCGTCGGGGTGATGCCCACGGCGCGGGCGCACCGGAGCATGAAGGCGAGCGGTGCCGGTCACGACTCCGCCACGAACCGGGAGGAGTCCCATGTCGACTGCGACGACAGGGCCGATCGGGCCAGTGGACCTGGCGGTCATCGGCTTCCGCGGAGAGCTGCGGCAGGGCGGCATACGCGATGCGGTGGCGCGAGCGGTCGACAAGGGCGCGGTCCGCGTGCTCGACGTGCTGCTCGTCCGCAAGGACGACGACGGCAGCGTGCTGATGTACGACGCCGAGTCACCCGAGGGTGCCGAGGAGCTGCTCGGCTTCCCGACCGTCATGCCCGACCTCGTCGGCGAGGAGGACGCCCTCAGCATCGCCGCCGAGATGGATCCTGGCACGACGGTGCTCGTCATCGCCTGGGAGAACGTGTGGGCGTCCGAGATCGCTGCCGAGGTGCGCGAGCTGGACGGGCAGCTGCTCGTCATGGAACGCCTGCCGCGTGAGGACATCGAGGTGGCGCTCAGCGCGATCGCATCGAACGAGGAGGGGTCATGAGAGGACGCAGGGGCCGGCCCGGTCTGCTGGGGGTGGCCGCCCGTACGGCCGTCGTCGCCGGCACCGCCACCGCTGTGAGCGGCAAGGTGCACCAGGGCCAGCAGGCCAAGGCGCAGCAGGCCGCGGATGCCGAGGCCTACCGGCAGCAGCAGGAGGCCCAGGACATGGCTGCCCAGGCGCCCCCGCCCCCGCCGCCCCCGCCTGCCGCGCCCGCAGCCGACGACATGCTGGACTCGCTCGAGCGCCTGGCGGCACTGCACGCGCAGGGCATCCTCACCGACGAGGAGCTGGCGCAGCAGAAGGCCCGCATCCTGGGCGGCTGATCCGGATGTTGGCGCCGCCATCGGTGACGACGCCGGCGGCACCGTGACGGGCGGGGCGGCTCGGGGAGCCCTCGCTCGGCTGAGGAGCCGGCCCTGGGGCGCCGACGTCAAGGCGGGGGTCGTGCTCGGTGTCGAGAGCGTCCCCGACGGTCTGGCGAGCGGCGTCCTCGCGGGCGTCAACCCGCTCGCCGGTCTCTACGGCTACCTCTACGGCATGGTCGGCGCGGCGCTCTTCACGAGCAGCACGCTCATGGCCGTCCAGGCGACGGGCGCCATGTCACTCGTCGTCGCCGACGCCGACCTGGGGTCTCGACCTGACCCGGAGCGGGCGCTCTGGACGTTGGCCGCGCTGACCGGCGGCGTCATGATCGCGGCCGGCCTGCTGCGGGGAGGGGTGCTGCTGCGGTTCGTGCCGAGCTCGGTCATGACCGGCTTCGTCACGGCCGTCGGCGTCAACATCGTGCTCGGCCAGCTCGGCGACTTCACGGGAGCCGAGACGTCCGGCGCCAACCGGGTCATGCGCACCCTCGACCTGGTCCTCCATCCGTCGCGGATCGACCTCATGACCCTGCTCGTCGGGGCGGTGACCCTCGTCCTCATCGTCGGGCTCCAGCGCACCCGCCTGGGCGCTCTCGGCCTCGTGGTGGCGATGGCCGTCGGCTCGCTCCTCGCCGGCGTGCTGGGGTCGCTCTTCGACGCGCACGTCGCGGTCGTGGGCGACATCGCCGCGGTCCCGCACTCCCTGCCGCTGCCGGCGCTGCCGTCGCTCGGCGACGTGCCCTACCTCGCGCTGCCCGCGGTCTCTCTGGCCTTCATCGGACTCGTCCAGGGCGCCGCGGTGTCGGCTGCGGTGCCCAACCCCGACGGGCGCCCGTCCGTCGCCTCGCGCGACTTCATCGGGCAGGGAGTCGGCAACATCGTCTCCGGTCTCTTCCGGGGTATGCCGGTCGGCGGCTCGATGTCGGCGTCCTCGCTCGTCGCGACCGCGGGCGCCCGGACGCGCCTCTCGCTCGGCTTCGCCGGCGGCGTCATGGCGCTCGTCGTGCTCGTGCTCGCCGACGTCGTGGCCCTCGTCGCCCTGCCGTCCATCGCGGCGCTGCTCATGGTCGTCGGAGCCGGCGCCGTGAAGCCGGCGAGGGTGCAGTCGGTGATGCGCACGGGGACCGTCCAGACCGTCGTCCTCGCGCTCACCTTCGTGCTGACCCTCCTCATCCCGGTGCAGTACGCCGTGCTCGTCGGGGTCGCCCTCGCGATCGTGCTCCATGTCGTCGAGCAGTCCAACCGGGTGCGGGTCACGCGCCTCGACCTCGACGGAGACGGGAGGGTGCGTCAGGGCGAGCCACCGGTCACCGTGCCGGGCGGCGAGGTGCTCGTGCTCCAGCCGTACGGCTCCCTCTTCTTCGCCAGCGCCCCGACGTTCCGCGCATTGCTACCACGCGTCGACGACGGGTCGCGGCACGCCGTCGTGGTGCTCCGTCTCCGCGGCGTCGACCAGATCGGCCTGACCCTCATCGACGTGCTCCGCGGCTACGCGAGGGAGCTCCAGGCCCACGGTGGCGTCCTCAAGCTCGTCGTCGACAACCGGCAGGTGCTGCACCAGATGGAGGCCGAGGGGCTCGTCGGGCTCGTCGGACCCGACCACGTCTACCTCGGCACCGAGTGGCTCGGTGAGACCACGCGCCGGGCCCGGGCCGACGGCCTGCGGCTGCTCGCGGAGTCCGACCCGACCGACGGGGAGGCGTGACCGCCTAGGCTGAGTGGCAACGCGTGGTCCGAGCGGACCTGACGACAGGAGGATGACCGTGGGGTTCCCGGAGAACGTGCTCGCCAAGGGAGAGAAGGTCGAGCGCGACCTGCACCCGCACTGGCTCACCGTCGTCGTGCCCACGATCTTCGGCCTGCTGCTGGCCGCGGCCTGCATCACCGTCGCCCGCGCCACCCCCGACGACGACACCGGCAACCGGATCCAGTGGATCGCCGTGGCGGTGTTCGTCCTCGTCGCCGTCCCGGCGGTCTTCGTGCCCTACCTGCGCTGGCGCACCACCCACTACGTCATCACCTCGCACCGCGTCATGGTGCGCCGAGGCATCCTGACGAAGAACGGCAAGGACATCACGCTCTCGAAGATCACCGACGTGAGCTTCCAGCAGACCGTGGTCGACCGGATCATCGGCGCGGGCTCGCTGCACATCGAGTCGGCCGGCGACAGCCCCGACGAGAACCTCACGAACATCCCGCGCAGCAACGAGGTCCAGCAGCTCATCAACCGCCTCATCGACGAGGACGACCTGCGCCGCCGCACCCACGGCCGCGGCATGGTCGACGCTCCCGGCTCGGACCCGGCCTTCGCGGCCGGCGACGACGACTACAGCGAGGACACGACGGCGATCCCGCGCCAGCGGTCCGACCGGCCCGACCGACCCGAGCTCGCGGAGGAGCGCCGCCGCCCGCGCGACCTCGGTGACAGCAGCGACCAGTCGCTCTGAGCCCGTCGCCGTCCCCTGCCGCACGGCAGGCGCGTGTGGCATCGTCGGGTCATGACCTCCACTGTCGACGAACCGGGTGTGACCGCGACCTACCGGGCCGCCCGTGACGAGCTCCTCGCCCTGCGCGGCGACCACGCCAGAGCCGTCCGCGAGTTCACCTTCCCCGACGTGGGAGACCGCTGGAACTGGGGCGTCGACTGGTTCGACGCCGTCGCCCGGGGCAACGTCGGCGCCTGCCTGACGATCGTCGAGCAGGACGAGTCGTCGGCGTCGTACTCCTGGGACGAGATGGCCCGCCGCTCCGACCAGGTGGCCGCGCACCTCGCCGCCCTCGGTGTGCGCCGCGGTGACTCGGTGATCCTCATGCTCGGCAACCAGGTCGAGCTCTGGGAGTCGATGCTAGCCGTCATCAAGCTCGGAGCCGTCGTCATGCCGACGACGACCGCCGTCGGCCCCGGCGACCTCGTCGACCGGATGGAGCGCGGCGCGGCCCGCGCCGTCATCACCAACGCGTCCGAGGTGCACAAGTTCGACGACGTGCCGGGCGACTACCTGCGCGTCGCCGTCGGTGGGGCCGATCCGGCCGGGACCGCCACGGCTGGCTGGGAACGCCACGAGGCGGCCTACGACCTCGAGGTCCCGCCCACCGAGCACCCGGGCACGGCGCCCGACGACCGGATGCTCCTCTACTTCACGTCCGGCACGACGAGCCGGCCCAAGCTCGTCGAGCACACCCAGCGCTCCTACCCCGTCGGGCACCTGTCGACGATGTACTGGATCGGGCTGCAGCCCGGCGACGTGCACCTCAACATCAGCAGCCCCGGCTGGGCCAAGCACGCATGGTCGTCGTTCTTCGCGCCGTGGGCGGCCGAGGCGACGGCATTCGTCTACAACTACAGCCGGTTCGACCCGGCCGCACTGCTGCGGGTCCTGCGCACGCACGAGGTCACCTCGATCTGCGCGCCGCCGACGGTGTGGCGGATGCTCATCAAGAGCGACCTGACTGGCGGCCCGGGGTCGCTGCGCGAGGTCATCGGCGCCGGCGAGCCGCTCAACCCCGAGGTCATCGCGCAGGTCGAGAAGGCGTGGGGCCTGACGATCCGCGACGGCTACGGACAGACCGAGATGACCGCAGCGGTGGGCAACACCCCCGGCTCCACCGTCAAGCCGGGCTCGATGGGCCGGCCGCTCCCTGGCTGTCCGGTCGTCGTCGTCGACCCGCTCACGAATGTCCTTGTCACGGAGGCCGACTCGGACGGCAACCGCGAGGGCGAGATCTGTCTCGACCTGTCCCAGCACCCCGTCCCGCTCATGACCGGCTACCAGGGCGACGAGCAGCGCAACGCCGACGCCATGGCCGGCGGTTTCTACCACACGGGCGACGTCGCGTCGGTCGACGCCGACGGCTACATCTCCTTCGTCGGACGCACCGACGACGTCTTCAAGGCGAGCGACTACAAGATCAGCCCGTTCGAGGTCGAGTCGGTGCTCATCGAGCACCCGGCCGTCGCCGAGGCCGCCGTCGTGCCCGCGCCCGACCCCGTGCGACTGGCCGTGCCCAAGGCCTACATCGCCCTCGCCCCGGGCCACGAGCCCGGTGAGGACGTGGCGCGCTCGATCCTCGCCCACGCCCGTGCGAAGCTCGCGCCGTGGCAGCGGGTCCGGCGGATCGAGTTCTACGAGCTGCCCAAGACGATCTCGGGCAAGATCCGCCGGGTCGAGCTGCGGGGCCGCGAGACCGACCTCGAGGCGACCGGCGCCGACCAGCCCGCGAACGAGTGGCGCGACGACCAGTTCCCCGACCTCAAGGGGTGACCGACAGCCCGGACGGCACGGCAGGGGTCGTGGTGCCCGACGATGTCGGGTCGTCCGGGGCGAGCGGCAGCGATCGCACCGTCGTCTCGTCGATGCGGCTGCAGATGCGCTTGGCCGGGTCCGGCTGGTCCTGACCCGGCTGCTGGACGGTCGGTGCGGCGGGCCGGTAGGGGTCGATGCGGGCTCCGCTGATGACCTGCACGCTGTCGTAGGCCGGCCGGCCCTCGAGCAGGTTGCGGAAGGAGTAGCGGGTCAGCGAGGTCAGCTCGCACGACGTGCCGAACTGCGCGATGTCGAAGGAGTACGGCTGGCCGTCGAGCTCCTGCCCCGGACCCTCGGAGTAGTGCGAGACGACCCCGCCACCGGTGAAGGTGCCGACCTGGATCCGGTTGCCCTCGATCGCGGGGGTGTGCATGTGCCCGTTGATGAGAAGGCGTCCTCGCTCGACCTGCTCGGCGGCATACGGCTCGTGCGTCACGACGAGGTCGGGCTCGGGCTGGCCGGCGACGGCCGCGTTGTAGCGGTCGGCCGCGGGCTTGGCCTTGGCCGTCGGGTCGGCGTTGTCGTCGCCGAAGTAGCGGGGGTCGTTGAAGCCGGTGATGCGCAGCCCGTGGAAGGTCACCTCGCGCAGCGACCCGGCGGCGTCCTCGAGGAGCACGACGTTGGGGATGCGCGCGAGCCGAGCCAGGACGGCCCGGTCGCTCGCCGAGGACTGGTCGTGGTTGCCGCTGGTGAAGACGTAGGGCACGCCGAGGGACTGGATCGAGCGGTAGAGCCCGGCGGCGTCGCCCTCCTGGACCCGGCCGAAGTTGACGAGGTCGCCGCTGTCGATGACGGCGTCGATGTCCTCCCCCGCGATGATCGTGCGCATCAGGGCGTACTGGTTCGCGCCGTGGATGTCGGAGACGAGCAGGAAGCGCGCCGAGACGGGCTCGTTGACGTTGCCGGCGACGTACTTCTGCTGGAGCGCCTGCGTCACCGCGAGGAGGTTGCGGAAGTACGGCGTCACCTGGGTGGCGCGCGCCTCGACGTCGGCGAGCAGGCCGGCGTTGCGCTGCACCACGCCGAGGACGCCGCTCGTGCGGTACTCCGCGAAGCGGCCCGGCTGGTAGGTCAGGGCGATCCCGCCGAAGGTCACGGCGGTCGCCACGACCATCGCGGACGCGACGAAGAGCACGTGGTGGCGACGGGTGGTGCGCTGCCTGATGTAGTGCGAGGCCAGGGCTAGAAGCACCGCGATCGCCGTCGCGCCGAGGACGAAGCGGATGCCGACGCCGACGGCCGCCTGCGCGATCGCCGACGAGATCTCGTCGGGCGAGGGCTGCAGCGCCTTGATGTCGACGTTGGGCCGGGTGAAGAGGTTGGTGATCTCCTCGCGCACCGCGACCTGCACGTCGAGCCCGGGCGCGACGATGGGAGAGGCGAACTGGACGTCGACGTCACCGACGATCGTCGGCGCGTGGAGCACGGGGGAGTGACGCGGCACCGGGTCGAGGCGCAGGACCGCGCGGTACTGGGAGGTCTCGGCGACGGTGGGCGCGAGGTTGGTCGCGGCCACGCCACCGAGGTAGCAGGCCACGAGGACCGCGAGCCACTTGAGCACGTGCGAGGCCCGGCGCAGCCAGGGGCTGTCACCGGTCAGCAGGTCGCCCACCTGTCGCATCGCCTCACCCTAACCGGACCGGGACGTGTCACCCGGACGGCACCGCCCGTTCACGTGCGGGTGGTGCGATGGGGTGGTCAGCGCATCGCAGCGAGGGGGAGTCATGGGGTCGACTCGTCGCAGGGCCGTCGTCGTCACGGCGCTCATGGCGTATGCCGTCCTGCTCGCTGTCGGCCCGCGGGTCCTCGGCGGGTCGGCCGGGGTCGTCATCCTCGTCGCGAGCTTCGTCGTCGGCTTCGCCTGGCTCGTGCTGCTCGTCGCTCCGTGGGCGGCACGCGGGGCGGCACGCGGTCGCGACCGTAGTCTGAGGCGGTGAGCCTCGAGCACCGACCGAACCGGATCATCCTCGTGCGGCACGGCGAGTCCGAGGGCAACCTCGACGACACTGTCTACGAGCGCGTGCCCGACCACCGGATCAGCTTGACGCCCAAGGGTTTCGAGCAGGCCCGCGACACGGGTGCCGCGATCCGGGAGGTGCTCGACGGGGAGTCCGTGGAGGCCTACGTCTCGCCCTACGTGCGCACCCGGCAGACCCTCGAGGCGCTCGCGCTGCCGGTGGCGGAGCGGGACGTGCGGGTCGAGCCGCGCCTGCGCGAGCAGGACTGGGCCAACTTCCAGGACCCCGTCGACATCGCGGAGCAGAAGGCCGAGCGCGACCGCTACGGCCACTTCTACTACCGGTTCAGCAACGGCGAGTCCGGGTCGGACGTCTACGACCGGGTGTCGACCTTCCTCGAGTCGATGCACCGCAACTTCGAGACGCCGGCGGCGCCGCGCAACGTCGTCATCGTGACGCACGGCCTGACGATGCGCCTCTTCTGCATGCGGTGGTTCCACTGGAGCGTCGACTACTTCGAGTCGCTCGACAACCCCGAGAACGCCCAGCCCGTCGTGCTGCTGCGCCAGAAGGACTTCCGGTTCAAGCTCGAGGCGCCCTTCACGCAGTGGAACACCGACGTCGCGCCGACCGAGCGCGAGCGTTCGAGCTGGATCTGACCGCCTCGGCTCAGAGGTACTGGCCGGTGGGGCCGGGCTCGCCCGGGTGGTGCTCGCCGGGCTGCACGCCGGGGGGCGTGCCGTAGGTGGTCCCCGGGCCGGGCGGCAGGGCGCGCATCTGCTGGAGCTGCTGCTGGGCCGCCATCTGCTGCGCGACGAGCGCGGTCTGGATGCCGTGGAAGAGTCCCTCGAGCCAGCCGACGAGCTGGGCCTGGGCGATCCGCAGCTCGGCGTCGGTCGGTGAGTCGTCGCGGAAGGGCAGGGCGATCCGGTCGAGCTCGGCGACGAGCTCGGGCGCGAGACCGTCCTTGAGCTCCTCGATGGAGCGGTGGTGCACGTCGGCGAGTCGACGGCGCCCGGCCTCGTCGAGGGGCGCGTTGCGCACCTCCTCGAGCAGCTGCTTGATCATCGACCCGATGCGCATGACCTTGGCCGGCTCCTCGACGAGGTCGGCCGGGTTGGTGCGCTCGCGCTCGCGTCGCTCCTCGCGGCCCTCAGGGTGGGCGCCCTGGCCGTCGGGGCGGTCCTCGTCCTGGGCGTGCGCCACCCCCATGCCGTCGGGCGTGACGACGACGATGCGCGGCTCGTCGCGCTGGGAGTCGGTGTCGGTGCCCTGGCCCTGTCGGCTCGCGTCGTCGCTCATGCGCTCCATCCTGCCTCACCCGGAGAGGCAGAGGGGCGGGGCCCGTGCGTCCCCCGTCAGGTCGCACGGGCCCCTTGGCGTGCTCAGGTGCCGGGCGTCAGTGCGCGCCGGCTGTGGCGAACCACGGGTGGTGGAGGTCGTGGTAGCTGACGTCGCTCATCAACGCCATCATCTGGTCCATCTCGGCCTGGGCCTCGGGCGGCGGGCTCTTCAGCTCGCCCTCGCGCGCCGCGTCCTCGGTGCGGAAGGCCATCGTCTGGGTGAAGAACCCGTCGGCGGCGATCGCGATGGTGCCGCCGATGATGTCGGGCCGGGCCTCGTGGAGCATGTCCATCGGCCCCTCCATCATGTGGCGGAAGCGCTCCGGGTCGCTGAGCCGGCCCTGGATGACCTGGACGAAGCCCGCGTCGTCACTGCCGCCGTCGAGCATCATCGTCACGTCGTCGCAGTCGTGGAAGCTGGCCTCGCCGTCGAAGAGCCGGGCCGTCTCCTCCCACCACGCGCCTTGCTCGGGCCGGGCCGAGTTGGCCTCGGCCGAGGCCCGCGAGTCGAAGCGGACGACCCCGACGAACTCGCCGTCGTCCGTCATGCCGTACGTCCCCCCGAGCCAGCCGGACGCGCCGGGCTCGAGCTGCTCGCTCCACCGGTCCATCTGCCGGTGGAGGGCGTCGGCGTCAGTGCACCGACCCTGGATGACCTGGATGAACACCGTGAACCTCCCGTTGCGATCGGGGGCCGCTTCGAGCCGAAGTGGCCCATCGATCGACCGTACGCCGGTCGCGTCGGACGCGTCAGGGGACGAGTCCGACACGACCGGATTCACGTGGTGAGCAGGATCTTGCCGATGTGGCCCGAGGCCTCCATCTCGCGGTGCGCCTCGGCGGCGTGCTCGAGGGGGTGGCGCGAGTTGACGACCGGGCGCACCGCGCCGGCCTCGATGAGGGGCCAGACGTGCTCACGGACGGCGGCGACGATGGCGGCCTTCTCCGTCGCGGGGCGGGCCCGCAGCGAGGTGGCGATGACGGCGGCGCGCTTGGCCAGCAGCATGCCCATGTCGAGCTCGCCCGTGCGGCCGCCCATGAGGCCGATCGTGACGAGGCGTCCGCTGATGGCGAGGGCCTCGACGTTGCGGGAGAGGTACTTCGCGCCCATGTTGTCGAGGATGACGTCGGCACCGTGACCCTTCGTCAGCTCGCGGACGCGCTCGACGAAGTCCTCCTCGCGGTAGTTGACGAGGAACTCGGCACCGAGGTCGCGGCACACGTCGAGCTTGGCCTGGCTGCCGGCCGTGACGGCGACGTGCGCGCCGACCGCCTTGGCGAGCTGGATGGCCATGGTGCCGATGCCCGAGCTGCCGCCGTGGACGAGGAGCACCTGGCCCGGCTGGATGTTGGCGACGAGGAAGACGTTGGACCAGACGGTGCACGTCACCTCGGGCAGGCCGGCCGCGTCGACGAGCGAGACGCCGCGCGGCACCGGCAGGAGCTGCTCGGCCGGCGCCACGACACGCTCGGCGTAGCCACCGCCGTCGATGAGGGCGCACACCTCGTCGCCGACCTGCCAGTCCTCGACGCCCTCGCCGAGCGCCGCGATGGTGCCGCTCACCTCGAGGCCGGGATACTCCGACGCGCCCGCAGGCGGCGGGTAGTGACCGAGGCGCTGCATGACGTCGGCGCGGTTGACGCCCGCGGCGGCGACGTCGATGAGCACGTGGCCGGCCGTCACCTCGGGGTCGGGCACCTCGTCGAGGACGAGGCTGTCGGCGTCTCCGGGCTCGGGGATCGTGATGGCGCGCATGGGGCCGAGCCTATTGACCTCCGGCCCGAGCCCGCACGAGCGCCCCGCCGGGCGTCGTCGTGTCCGGCGTGACGTGCCACACGCGTCCGGCGCCGGCCACCGCACCGTCCGACCGCAGGAGCGTCCCCTCGTCGATCGCGACACCGCTCGGGGCCAGCCCCGCGGCCACCACGGCGACGAGGCGCGAGACGTTGCCCCACTGGGCGGCGTGCACGTCGACGGCTCCCGGCACGAGGCCGATGCCCCCGACCACGGCGACGTCGTCGAGCTCCTCGTTGCTGTCCTCGGGGCAGACGGGCCGCCCGTCGAGGAGCCAGCCGCCGACGACCGCGTGGGAGCCCGCGATCGCAGCCCCCGCGGAGAACCCGGCATACGGCACACCTGCGGACACGAGGGCTCGGATCCGGTGGTAGCTGCCCGCGAGCGACGCGTGGTACTCCGGCGTGGGGCCGCCGCCGACGAAGAGGCCGTCGATCCCGTCGAGGACGGCCGGCTCCAGCGGCGTGCCCTCGGACACCCGCTCCACGACGAGGTCGTGGCCACCCACGAGGCCGAGCGTGTGGACGTACTTCTCGTGGTACTCGAGCGACTCGGGGTCAGTGCCCATGACGACGAGCAGGATGCGCGGGGTGCCGCCGGCGCGACGCGCGGCGGCCTCGACGAAGGGTCCGTAGAGCGTGGGGGCGAGGGCGTCGTCCCAGCCGCCGCCGATGAGGTGGACGTCCATGTCGGCACCCTAGGAGACCCCGGTGCCCGGTGGGGGGCTCAGCGGCGACCGGTCGGGCTGGGGCTGAGACGGCGGGCGATGTCCTCGGCGGCGAGACGGGCCCGGCCCACGAGCTCGGCGACGTGCTCCGTGCTCGCGTCGGGTGTCCGCAGCGTCAGGGCGATCGCCGCGAGCGGCCGGCCGGCGCGGTCGAGCACCGGCACGGCGACCGACGACAGGTCGGCCGTCACGGTGCCCTCCTCGCGGGCGTAGCCGTCGGTGCGCGTGCGGGTGAGCACGCTCCGCAGCTCGCCGAGCGACCGCGGCCCCCCACCGCTGCGCTGCACGAACGAGGCCCGGTCGGGGTAGAGCGCCCGCACCTGCGTCGCGGGGAGGGCGGACAGCATGGCGAGCCCGCTGGCCGTCAGGTGGGCGGGCAGGCGCACACCGACGTCGGTGACGAGCATCGGCTGCCCGGGGGCGCGTTCCTCGAGGAGGTAGATGACGTCGCGTCCGTCGAGGGTGGCGAAGTGGGCGTTGCGGCCGCACTGGTCGACGAGCCGGCGCATGGCCGCCCGCGCGACACGGGCCAGGGGCGCCTGCCGCTGGTAGGCCGACCCGAGCTCGTACGCCGCCTGGCCGAGACCGAAGCGTCGCTCCTCGACGTAGTGGGTGACGTAGCCCCGGCTGTGCAGCACCTTGAGCAGGTGGTAGACCGAGCTGCGGGGCAGGCCGAGGTCGCGGGCGATCGACGCGGCAGGCACCGGCTCGGCGTGGCGCGAGAGGTGCTCGAGGACGTCGAGCGCGTTGGCGGCGGCGGGGGCGTTGGACATGTGGGCCACCTCCGGTCCGCGATCGAGGAAGTCTCGCATCCGAGACAATTGTCCTCCCTCGCGGGCCGACACGCCAGCCGTTCGGCGGTTCGATGGGTCCATGAACGCAGCACCCGCCACCGCCGCCCACTCGGTGACCGGCGCCGGCACCGTCACGGTCGGCACCGGTCCGCTCTCCCTCGAGGACGTCGTCGCCGTCGCCCGCCACGACGCCCGGGTCGAGCTCTCCCCCGGTGCCGAGGCGGAGATCGCCCGCAGCCGCACCGTCATCGAGGACCTCGCGAACGACACCGTCGCCCACTACGGCGTCTCGACCGGCTTCGGCGCGCTCGCGACCCGTCACATCCCGACGGCGCTGCGCGCCCAGCTGCAGCGCTCGCTCGTGCGCTCGCACGCCGCCGGCGCCGGTCCGGAGGTCGAGCGCGAGGTCGTGCGCGCCCTCATGCTGCTCCGCCTGTCGACCCTCGCGACGGGCCGGACCGGCGTCCGCCTCGAGACGGCGCGGACGTATGCCGCCCTGCTGAGTGCCGGCATCACCCCCGTCGTGCACGAGTACGGCTCGCTCGGCTGCTCCGGCGACCTCGCGCCGCTGTCGCACTGCGCGCTCGCCGCGATGGGCGAGGGGCCGGTGCGCCTCGCAGACGGCACGCTCACCGACGCGGCAACCGCCCTGCGCGACCACGGGATCGAGCCCGTCGTCCTCGCCGAGAAGGAGGGCCTCGCCCTCATCAACGGCACCGACGGCATGCTCGGCATGCTCGTGCTGGCCATCCACGACCTGCGTCACCTGCTCAAGGTCGCCGACGTGTCGGCCGCGATGAGCGTCGAGGGCCTGCTCGGCTCCGACAGCGTCTTCGCGCGGGACCTGCACGCGCTGCGCCCCCAGGTGGGTCAGGGGGACTCGGCGGCGAACATCCTTGCCGTCATGGCGGACTCGCCGATCCGCGAGTCGCACCGCACCGAGGAGTGCACCCGCGTGCAGGACGCGTACTCCCTCCGCTGCGCGCCGCAAGTGCACGGTGGCGCCCGCGACACGGTCGAGCACGCCGCCCGCGTCGCCGCCGCCGAGCTGGCCTCGGCCGTCGACAACCCCGTCGTCACCCCCGACGGTCGGGTCGAGTCCAACGGCAACTTCCACGGCGCCCCGGTGGCCTACGTCCTCGACTTCCTCGCCATCGTCGCGGCCGACGTCGCGTCGATGTCCGAGCGCCGCTCCGACCGCTTCCTCGACCAGGCCCGCAACCACGGGCTGCCGCCCTTCCTCGCCGACGACCCCGGCGTCGACTCGGGCCTCATGATCGCGCAGTACACCCAGGCCGCCATGGTCTCGGAGATGAAGCGTCTCGCCGTCCCCGCGTCGGTCGACTCGATCCCGAGCTCGGCCATGCAGGAGGACCACGTGTCGATGGGCTGGTCGGGTGCCCGCAAGCTGCGCCGTTCCGTCGACGCGCTCGGCCGCGTCCTCGCCATCGAGGTGCTGACGGCGGCGCGCGGCATCCAGCTGCGGTCCCCGCTCGAGCCGTCGCCCGCCACGGGCGCGGTCATCGCCGCGCTGTCCGCTCGCACGAACGCGGCCCCGGGGCCCGACCGCTTCCTCGCCCCCGACATCGAGGGCGCCCACGGGGCGGTGACCGACGGCGACGTCCTTGCCGCCGCCGAGTCCGTCACCGGCCCGCTCCGCTGAGCGACCCGGCATACCAACGTTTTCCACCTCGAAGGAGAGTGACATGGAAGGTGCACGACCCGTCCGCGCGGCGCGTGGGACGACCCTGACGGCGCAGTCGTGGGCCACCGAGGCCCCCCTGCGGATGCTCATGAACAACCTCGACCCCGAGGTGGCCGAGCGCCCCGACGACCTCGTCGTCTACGGCGGCACCGGTCGCGCGGCCCGCGACTGGAAGTCCTTCGACGCGATGGTCCGCACGCTGACCACGCTCAAGCAGGACGAGACGATGCTCGTCCAGAGCGGTCGTCCCGTCGGCGTCATGCAGACGCACGAGTGGGCGCCGCGCGTCCTCATCGCCAACTCCAACCTCGTCGGCGACTGGGCCACGTGGCCCGAGTTCCGCCGCCTCGAGCACCTCGGCCTGACGATGTACGGCCAGATGACGGCCGGGTCGTGGATCTACATCGGCACCCAGGGGATCGTCCAGGGCACCTACGAGACCTTCGCGGCCGTCGCCGAGAAGCGCTTCAACGGGACCCTCGCCGGCACGCTGACCCTGACCGGCGGCTGCGGCGGCATGGGCGGCGCGCAGCCGCTCGCCGTCACGATGAACGACGGCGCCTGCCTCATCGTCGACGTCGATCCGGCCCGCCTGCACCGGCGCGTCGAGCACCGCTACCTCGACGAGGTCGCGACCGACCTCGACGACGCGATCGAGAAGGCGATGGCCGCCAAGCGCGAGCGTCGCGGCTGGTCGGTCGGTGTCGTCGGCAACGCGGCCGAGGTCTTCCCCGAGCTGCTCCGCCGGGGTGTCGAGATCGACATCGTCACCGACCAGACGTCGGCGCACGACCCGCTCAGCTACCTACCCGAGGGCGTCGACGTCGCCGACTGGGCCGAGTACGCCGAGAAGAAGCCCGAGGACTTCACCGACCGCGCCCGCGCCTCGATGGCCAAGCACGTCAAGGCGATGGTCGAGTTCCAGGACGCCGGCGCCGAGGTCTTCGACTACGGCAACTCGATCCGCGACGAGGCCCGCCAGGGCGGCTACGACCGCGCCTTCGAGTTCCCCGGCTTCGTGCCCGCCTACATCCGCCCGCTCTTCTGCGAGGGCAAGGGCCCGTTCCGCTGGGCCGCGCTCTCGGGCGACCCGCGCGACATCGCCGCGACCGACAAGGCCGTGCTCGAGCTCTTCCCCGACAACGACCGCCTGCACAAGTGGATCCGCGGCGCGCAGGAGCGGATCGCCTTTCAGGGCTTGCCTGCCCGCATCTGCTGGCTCGGCTACGGCGAGCGTGACAAGGCCGGCCTGAAGTTCAACGAGATGGTGCGCACGGGCGAGATCTCGGCGCCCATCGTCATCGGGCGCGACCACCTCGACAGCGGCTCCGTCGCGAGCCCCTACCGCGAGACCGAGTCGATGGCCGACGGCTCCGACGCCATCGCCGACTGGCCGCTGCTCAACGCGCTCGTCAACACGAGCTCGGGCGCGAGCTGGGTCTCGATCCACCACGGCGGCGGCGTCGGCATCGGCCGGAGCCTCCACGCCGGCCAGGTCTCCCTCGCCGACGGGACCGACCTCGCCGCGCAGAAGCTCGCGCGCGTCCTGTCGAACGACCCCGGCATGGGAGTCATCCGCCACGTCGACGCCGGCTACGACATCGCCGACCGCGTCGCGCACGAGCGCGGTGTCCGCGTCCCGATGCAGGAGGGCTGAGAGGGCGTATGCCGTCCGGTGGGGTCGTGTGGACCGCTCAGCGGGGGCGGCGCACCGTGATCGGGCCCTTCGCGTGGTCCGGGTCGATGACCCGGCCACCCTGGATGATCTGGGCGCGCCCGGCGGCGACGAGCCGTCGGGCGGCGTTCCGGGCGGGCTCGACGAGCGCCTCCCAGTCCGCGCCGCCGACCTTTCGAGCCGCCTCCGACGGGTCGACCGTGGCCGAGGCGGCGTGCGCCCTGACGAGCTTGGTGAGGGCGTCCTCGAGCTCGAGGTCGACGGGGGTCAGGCCGTGCTTGCGGCAGTTGTCGGAGCACCAGCGCACCGTGGCCCAGTCGCGCTCCCAGGCCTTGCGCCACGTGATCGTGCGACCGCATCGAGCGCACGGTTTGGTGGGCAGCGGGGTGCGTGACATGTGCACAGTCTGCGCCCTCGGGACCGCGGGGGCGTCAACGGTCCTTGCGGACCTCCTCGTCGGAGATGTCGGCGACCGTCGCGTCGAAGAGACGGATGACGTCGTCGCCGTTGACCGTGAGGCCGATCCCGTGGCCACCACCGCCGAGCGAGATGCGGCGCCCGACGAGGTGCGTGTCGGCGATGACGGGAAGGCGCGCGGCCGAGCCGAAGGGCGTGATGGTGCCGCGCTCGTAGCCGGTGACGGCCTTCGCGGCCGCGGCGTCGGGCATCGAGATGCGGTTCGTGCCGAGCAGGGCACGCACCTTGGCCCACGAGAAGGTGCGGTCGCCGGGTACGAGGACGAAGACGTGGTCGTCCTCGGCCCGGCGCACGACGAGGGTCTTGATGAGGTCACGCGGCTCGATGCCCCGAGCGGCGGCCGCCTCCTCGAGGCTCGAGACGCGCCCGTGCCGGGTCACCGTGTGCTCGATGCCCGCCGCGAGGACCGCGTCGACCGCCGGCGAGCGGACCGGCGTTTCCGGGCCCGAGTCACTACGCTCGGCGGTGTCATCGCGGTCAGGATCCATGGGACAGAGCCTAGTTACACAGCCGGACGCAGACGCCGACGTTGCGAGGAGTGGTGATCGAGGTGACGACGAGCTTCGACCGGATGTGGGCTGATCTCGAGCCCGTCGGTCGCGACGCCGGTTCGGGTGGCTACCGCCGCTACGCGTGGACCCGGACCGACCACGACCTGCGGGAGTGGTTCGCCGCCGAGTGCGCGGCCCGCGGCCTCGACCTCGTCGAGGACCGGGCCGGCAACCAGTGGGGCTGGTGGGGCGACCCCGACACGACGCCCGGCGTCGTCATCGGCTCGCACCTCGACTCGGTGCCCGACGGCGGCGCGTTCGACGGCCCGCTCGGCGTCGTCAGCGCGCTCGCGACCGTCGACGCGCTGCGCGACGCCGGCTTCGAGCCCGACGTGCCGCTCGGTGTCGTCAACTTCGTCGACGAGGAGGGGGCCCGCTTCGGCATCGCCTGTGCGGGCTCCCGCATCATCACCGGGGCCCTCGACGCCGACCGGGCCCGCTCGCTGACCGACGCCGACGGCGTGTCGATGGCCGAGGCCTGGCGCAGCGCGGGCCGGGACCCCGAGACCCTCGGCCGCGACGACGACACCGTGCGACGCGTCGGCCGCTTCGTCGAGCTGCACGTCGAGCAGGGCAAGGCGCTCGCGCTCGCCCCCGACGGCAGCGAGGACCTCACCGACGCCGGCCGGGCCGTCGCGATCGGCACCGACATCTGGCCGCACGGCCGCTGGCGGGTCGACATCCCGGGCGAGGCCAACCACGCCGGCACGACGCGCATCGCCGATCGGCAGGACGCGATGATCGGCCTCGCCACGGTCATCCAGGCAGCCCGGTCGTATGCCGTCGGGCTCGGCTGCGTCGCCACGGTGGGCAAGGTCCACGTCGTCCCGGGAGGCGTCAACGCGATCCCGAGCCACGTCACGGCCTGGCTCGACGTCCGCGGCCGCAGCGAGCACGTCGTGCACGCGGCGGTCGATGCCGTGTCGTCGGAGGCCGGCCGTCTGGGCGCCACGACGACCCCCGAGTCGTGGACGCCGACGACCACCTTCGACACCGGACTCGTCGGCAGGCTGCGCGGGGTCCTCCCCGACGCGCCCCTGCTCGGGACGGGCGCCGGGCACGACGCGGGCATCCTCGCGACGCACGGCGTGCCGAGCGCGATGCTCTTCGTCCGCAACCCCACAGGAGTTTCACACTCACCCGCCGAGCTCGCGAGCACGGATGACTGTCACCATGGGGTCACGGCCCTGACAGCCGTCGTGACCGAGCTGTGCACAGGGAAGGACCCCGAGTCGATGAGCGACGCCCGATGACTGCGTTCTGGTGCGAGAGTGCTTGGCTCACAGGAGGATTCGCGCGGCGGGTCCGCCTCGTGACCCAGGACGGCCTCTTCAAGGAGGTCCTCGTCGACGCTGACCCCGAGCCCGACGACATCCGCCTCGCCGGCGTGACGCTGCCCGGCATGGCCAACGCGCACAGCCACGCCTTCCACCGCGCCCTCCGGGGCCGGGTCAACGGCGGTGGCGGCAACTTCTGGAGCTGGCGCGAGCAGATGTATGCCGCTGCGGAGCAGCTCAACCCCGACACGTACTTCGCGCTCGCGCGGGCCGTGTTCGCCGAGATGGTGCAGGCCGGGATCACGGTCGTGGGGGAGTTCCACTACGTCCACCACCGCCCGGGCGGACATCCCTACCGCGACCCGAACGCCATGGGGCTCGCGGTGCGTCAGGCCGCCGACGAGGCCGGCATCCGGCTCACGCTGCTCGACACGTGCTACCTCGAGGGCGGCCTCAACGGCGGTGGCCACGTCGAGCTGCACCCGGGCCAGCGCCGGTTCAGCGACGGCACCGTCGAGGCCTGGGCGTCCCGGATGTCCGAGCGACGCCCCGAGACCGACCGCGTGCGGCTCGGTGCGGCGATCCACTCGGTCCGTGCAGTGCGCCGCGAGGACCTCCCGCGCGTCGTCGAGGCGGCCGGCGACCTGCCGCTGCACGTGCACCTGTCGGAGCAGCACGGCGAGAACCTTGCCTGTCAGATGTTCTACGGCGCCAGTCCGACCCAGCTGCTCGACGAGGCCGGCGCCCTCGGTGCCCACTCGACGGCCGTGCACGCCACGCACCTCGAGGACCGCGACATCGACCTGCTCGGCGGCACCGGCACGGGCGCGTGCTTCTGCCCCACGACCGAGCGTGACCTCGCCGACGGCATCGGCCCGGCACGGGCGCTCCACGACGCCGGGAGCCCGCTCTCGCTGGGCTCCGACCAGCACGTCGTCATCGACCCGTTCGAGGAGCTGCGGGGGCTCGAGATGCACGAGCGGCTCGTCACGAACGAGCGCGACCGCTTCTCGGCCAACGACCTGCTCCTCGCGGCCTCCTTCAACGGCTACCGCTCCCTCGGCTGGTCCGACGGTGGCCACCTGAGCAAGGGGGCGCTCGCCGACTTCGTCACGGTGCGCACCGACACGGTCAACACCGCGGGCGCCGCGCACGACCAGATCATCTACGCGTGCGTCGCGTCCGACGTGTCGACCGTCGTCGTCGGTGGCGACGTCGTCGTGAGCGACGGCCACCACCGGATGGGCGACGTCGGCCGGATGCTCGTCGGCGCCATCGACCGCGTCGCGGGAGGGGTCGTCGGAGGGGTGCACGCGTGAGCCTGCTCCTCACGGGCATCGCGGAGCTGACGACGAACGACCCGGCCCGCGGTGACGGCCACGCCGACCGCGGAGACGCCCTCCTCGGCGTCGTCCGTGACGCGGCCCTCGTCGTCTCGGCCGACGGCCTGGTCGAGTGGGTCGGACCGGCCGACGAGGCCCCCGACGCCGACACCCGCCGCGACCTCGGCGGCCGCGCGGTCATCCCCGGCTTCGTCGACTCGCACACGCACCTCGTCTTCGCCGGCGACCGCTCGGCGGAGTTCGCGGCGCGCATGACCGGCACGCCCTACGACGGTGGCGGCATCGCCGTCTCGGTCGCCGCCACCCGGGCCGCGAGCGACGACGAGCTGCGAGCCCTCGTCGCGGCCCGGGTCGCCGAGATGCGCGCCCAGGGGACGACGACCGTCGAGATCAAGAGTGGCTACGGCCTGACCCTCGACGACGAGCTGCGCAGCCTCCGCATCGCCCGTGAGGTCACCTCGCACACGACCTTCCTCGGCGCGCACGTCGTGCCACCCGAGTACGCGTCGGACCGGGCAGCCTACGTCGACCTCGTCACGGGCCCGATGCTCGACGCGGTCACCGCGGACGGGCCGACGAGTCTCGCGGAGAGCATCGACGTCTTCTGCGAGCCGCACTCGGCCCACGCCTTCGACGGCGACGAGGCGCGCACGATCCTCGAGGCGGGACGCGCGGCCGGACTCGCCCTCCGCGTCCACGGCAACCAGCTCGGCCCCGGCCCGGGCGTCCGCCTGGCCTGCGAGCTCGGCGCGCGCAGCGTCGACCACTGCACGTTCCTCGACGACGCCGACGTCGAGGCGCTCGCCGCCGCCCGGGGCACGACCGTCGCGACCCTGCTGCCGGGCGTCGAGTTCTCGACGCGCTCGCCCTACCCCGACGGGCGGGCCCTCATCGACGCCGGCGTGGACGTGGCGCTCGCCTCCGACTGCAACCCCGGCACGTGCTACTCGTCGTCGATCCCCTTCGCCATCGCCCTCGCGGTGCGCGAGATGGGGATGACGCCCGCCGAGGCGCTGCACGCCGCGACGGCCGTCTCGGCGCGCTCGCTCGGCCTCGACCGTCGCATCGCCCCGGGGCAGCCCGCCGAGCTGGCCGTCATCGACGCGCCGAGCCACCTGCACCTGGCCTACCGGGCCGGGGTGCCGATCGTGCGAGCGCTCGACCTCTAGGAGCCGGCGGCGTCGTCGGCGGGGTGCTCGCAGCGCAGCACCGAACCGGGCCCGGGATGGATGATCCCGGTGTGCCCGTCGGACCACTCGACGACGTAGGGCGGGCCGCCGCCCTCACCCTTCACCTCCAGGATGGTCCCCTCGCGCGTGCTCTGACCGACGTGCTCCGCGGCCATCGTGATGCGGTCACCGACCCGTGCCTCCATGGCACACCTCCTCGCGCTGGGCTGTCCTCCAAGGACACCACCTCTTCGCCCCGGCGGGAAGGACTTCGCGGGCCGAGTGACCGACGAGACCTCAGTCGAGCAGGACCCGCTCGCCGAGGCGCGGCACCGAGACGGCACAGTCGAACCGCTCGCGTATGCCGTCCGCCAGCGCCCGCGCGGCCGCGGGCTCCCCGTGGACGACGTGGACGCTCTCCGGAGGGTGCGGCATCTCGCCGATCCAGGTGAGCAGCTCGTCGGCGTCCGCGTGCACCGAGAAGTCGTCGAGGGTGACGACCTCGGCCCGGACCGGCACGTAGCGCCCGGCCATCTTCAGCTCGCGCGCCCCCGCGTGCAGGTCGCGGCCTCGGGTGCCGATGGCCTGGTAGCCGGTGAGCAGCACGGTGTTGCGCGCCTGGGGCAGCAGGTGGCGCAGGTGGTGCACGACGCGTCCGCCGGTCGCCATGCCGGAGGCCGACACGATGATGCAGGGCGTGCCCGGGGTGTTGAGCCGAATCGACTCCTCGGCGCTGTGCGCGGTCCGCAGACCGGACAGGCGGCGCAGCCGCTCGAGGGCGCCCGGCCGCACCTCCGCTGAATGTGTCGGGTCGCGGTAGATGTCGAGCGCCGCGAGGGCCATCGGGCTGTCGACCCACACCGGCACGTCGGGGATCGCACCGCTCGCGACGAGGTCGGCGATCGCGAGCAGGACGATCTCGGTGCGGTCGACGGCGAAGGCCGGCACGACGACGCTGCCGCCTCGCCTGATCGTGCGCCGGATCGCGTCGGCCATGACGTGGTGCTCGGGGTCGACCTCGGGGTGGGCGCGGTCGCCGTACGTCGACTCGACGACGACGGTGCGGGCAGCCGGCGGTAGGGCCCGGGGCAGCAGCACCGGGTGGTCCGGCCGCCCGAGGTCACCGGAGAAGAGGACGCTCGCCCCGTCGACCTCGACGAGCACGCTCGAGCTGCCGAGGATGTGGCCGGCCGGCACGAAGGTCACGGTCGCCCCGTTCGAGCCGCCCACGCGTACTGCTGCGTCGTCGCCGACGGGGCGCAGTGCCGCGACGGCCACGTCGGCGTCGCCGACGGTGTAGAGCGGCAGTGGCGGGTCGTGCCGCGACCAGCCTCCCCGCCGGGCGCCCTCGGCCTCCTCCTCCTGCAGGTGCGCGCTGTCGCGCAGGATGACGGCCGCGAGCGCCGCGGTCCCGGACGTCGCGTGCACCGGCCCGTCGAAGCCGCCCCGGACGAGCGCCGGCAGGTAGCCGCAGTGGTCGAGGTGGGCGTGGGTCAGGGCCACGGCGTCGACCGAGGCCGGGTCGACGGGAGGCGGCTCCCAGTTGAGCGACCGCCAGCGCCGCTCGCCCTGGTAGAGGCCGCAGTCGACCATGAGTCTCGCGCCCTCGCCCTCGACGAGGAACTTGCTGCCGGTGACGGTCCCGGCCGCGCCGAGGAACGTCAGTGCCGGCGCCGGTCCGTGCCGCTCGGGTCTCCCGTGACTGCTCATGGCCCCTCCTCGGGTCCACCTCCATCGTCCTCCCGGCCCGGAGCCGACGACCCGGGTTCGGGGCGTGACGATGGAGACACCCGCGCCGTCCGTGCCCGCGTGTCGGTGCCGGCATCTGCGACCACGGTCTGACGACCCGACCCCGTCGTCCTCGTAGGCTTCGGGACGTGAGCGAGGGGAGCGTCTACGACTGGCTGCAGCGCCGGCCGCTGCTCCTCGACGTCCCGCTCGCGGTCTTCCTCGCGCTCCTCGGGCTCGTCGTGCTCGGCGAGGGCCAGGGCATCGGCTGGGCGGTCGTGGGCCTCGCCGACCTCGCCCTCATCTGGAGGCGTTCCCACCCGGCCACGGCGTTCGCGGTCGTCAGCATCGCGCTCGCGATCCGGGTCGTCCCGACGAGCAGCCTGCTGCCCGGCGACATCGCCTTCCTCGTCGCGCTCTACTCGCTCGCCGCCTACGACCGTCGCCGCGCCGTGCGCCTCGCCGGTCTCGGCGTCGCGGCGCTCGGGTCGGCCATCGCCGGTGCACGGTTCACCGCCGTCAGCGGCCGCGTGCCCGGTCCCGGCGAGTTCGTCTTCACCTTCGTCGCGTGCGCCGCGGCCTCCCTCGCGGCGTGGGCGCTCGGCGACCTCAAGCGCGCTCGCCTCCAGCGCCTCGCCGACCTCCAGGACCGCGCCGAGCGGGTCGAGCGCGAGCGCGAGCAGGCCCTCCGGCTGGCCGCCCAGCAGGAGCGGGCGGCCATCGCCCGCGAGATGCACGACGTCGTGGCGCACGCGCTCTCGGTCATCGTCGTGCAGGCCGACGGCGCCGCGTATGCCGCCGAGCGCAGTCCCGAGGGCGCGCTCGCCCGGTCGGTGGGCGCGCTCGAGACCATCGGGTCGACGGCCCGGGACGCCCTCACCGAGACCCGCCGTCTCGTGGGCGTGCTGCGCGACCCGGAGTCGGGCGTCGAGCTGGCACCGACAGGTGGGGTCGCCCAGCTCGACGACCTCGTCGCGGGCGTGCGCGCGGCCGGGGTCCCGGTGACGCTGACGGTCCGCGGCACCGAGCGCGCCCGGCCCGTGGGACTCGACCTGGCGGCATACCGCGTCGTCCAGGAGGCGCTGACCAACGTCATCAAGCACGCCGGTCCGGCCGCGGGCGCCGTCGTCGACGTCGAGCAGACCGACGAGGCGCTGCGGATCTCGGTGTGCGACGACGGGGTCGGTGCGCGCAGCGTCGACGACGGGCGCGGCCACGGATTGCCCGGCATGCGCGAGCGGGTCGCCGTGCACGGTGGCACGCTGACGGCCGGGCCCCGTGCCGGTGGCGGCTTCGAGGTGCTCGCGACGATGCCGACGGAGGGGGAGCGATGACCGACCGGCCGACCCGGGTCATGATCGTCGACGACCAGGCCCTCGTGCGGGCCGGCTTCCGCATGGTCCTCGACGCCGAGCCCGACATCGACGTCGTCGCGGAGTGCGCCGACGGGCTGGCCGCGCTCGACGCGCTGCCCGGCCGCGACGTCGACGTCGTGCTCATGGACATCCGGATGCCGCGGCTCGACGGCATCGAGGCGACGCGCCGGGTCGTCGAGCGCGGCGACACCCCCAAGGTGCTCGTCCTGACGACCTTCGACCTCGACGAGTACGTCTACGCGGCCCTGCGGGCGGGGGCGGCCGGCTTCCTGCTCAAGGACGCCGGCCCGTCGGAGCTGCTCTCGGCGATCCGGGCCGTCCACACCGGCGACGCCGTCGTCGCCCCGGGCCCGACCCGGCGCCTGCTCGACCGCTTCCTGCCGGTGCTCGCGAGCCCGGCGCAGCCGTCCGGCCTCGAGCGGCTCGACGTCCTGACCGAGCGAGAGCGCGAGGTGCTCGAGGCGGTCGGCAAGGGCCTGAACAACACCGAGATCGCCGCCACGTTCTTCGTCGCGGAGGCGACCGTCAAGACCCACGTCGGGCGCATCCTCGCCAAGCTGGGACTGCGCGACCGGGTGCAGATGGTCGTGCTGGCGTACGAGACGGGGCTCGTCCGCGTCGGCGAGGCCTGAGGGACGTCGCCTCGGGCTCAGCGGCTGCCGGTGGCCTTGTCGATGGCCTTCTTCGTGGCGCGCTCGGCCTTGGCCTTGCCCTTGGCGACCTTCTTCGAGGCCTTCTTGTCGGTGGGCGACACCTTCTCGTCCTCGAGAGCCTTGGGCAGGTGACCGGTCGATCGGCGGTAGTAGCTCGCGGCGCCGCGCTCGACGGCGACCCGGGCCGTGGCCACGGCCATCGACGAGAGCGCCGTGAAGAGGATGACGTCGCGGGTGCGCTCGCGCTCGAAGTCACCCTTGACGGGCACGTTGCGGCCGGTCGCGAGCTTCCAGCCCTTCTGCGTCGCGTCCGTCGCGATCTTCGTGGCGAGGATCGTCGAGCCGACGCTGAGGATCTTCCACACCGGGCCGCCGAGCGGCGTGCGGGGTGTGGCGGCGTCCTCGGCCTTGGCCTTCGCCCTGCCGAGCGCCTTGGTGGCCTTCTTCGAGTCCTTGGATCCCATGCCGTGACTGTACCCACGTGCTGCGGAGTAGAGTCACCCCGACAACTGAAGAGCACCACCCACCCATCACGACAGGGGAGCGCGTCACGCGCTGAGAGTGCGGCAGCCCGAAGGGCCGAGCCGCAGACCCTCGAACCTGCTCCGGTTAGCACCGGCGAAGGAAGTCGGTATTTCTCAGGCCACCGCACGGCACACGTCATCGACGCGTGCCGTCCGGCTGGCTTCCCCCAGGTATCCACACGTATCCACTGGAACCCGGGAGACACACCATGTCCACGACCATCACCGCGAGCGGTCCGCTGACCCGCTGGCGCACCATCGACCTGCTCACCTGCGCCTTCCTCGGCGTCGCCTTCGGCGTCGCGTACTGGGCGTGGGGGCTCGTCTACGCCGTCCCGTCGAACGCCGTGTCGGCGGCCTTCCCGCCCCTCGGCGCCCTCTTCAACTGGCCCTGGCTCGTCGCCGGCATCGTCGGCATGCTCATCATCCGGCGCCCCGGCGCGGCCGTCTTCACCGAGCTCCTCGCGGCCGTCGTGTCGGCCCTCATCGGCACGCAGTGGGGCCTGACCACGCTCGTGTCGGGCCTCGTGCAGGGCCTCGGTGTCGAGCTCGGCTTCGCCGTCTTCGCGTATGCCGTCTACAGCTGGGCGCCGCTGCTGCTCGGTGGCTTCCTCGGCGGCGCGTTCGAGGCCGTCTACGAGTGGTACTCCTACTGGACCGACTGGGGCTGGGGCTACAAGCTCTCCTACCTGCTCCTGCTCGGTGCGTCCGTCGCCGTCCTCGGCTCGCTCCTCGCCGTCGGCCTGACGCGCCTGCTCGCGGCCGCGGGTGCGCTCAACCCGTTCCCGCCGGGCCAGGAGGTCCGGGAGCAGCGGGCCGTCTGACCCGTCGGGGACGGAGGCGCCGGTGGCACGAGAAACCGAACACCTCGACGCACGGTCGCCGTCGGTGACCTCGGGTGTCGGCGTGCGCGTGGAGGACCTGACGTGGAGACCCTTCGGGCGCTCGCGTCCGGTCCTCGACGGCCTCGACCTCACCCTCGAGCCCGGCGAGCGCGTGCTGCTCGCCGGGCCGAGCGGGTCGGGCAAGTCGACCCTGCTCCGGGGTGTCGCCGGGCTGCTGCTCACCGCGGACGCCGGCGAGCTCTCGGGCACGGTCACCGTGGGCGGCCATGCGCCACAGGAGGTTCCGGGATCGGTGGGCCTCGTCCTTCAGGACCCGGGTGCGGGCACCGTCGCCTCGAGCATCGGTCGTGACGTCGCCTTCGGCCTCGAGAACGTCGTGCTGCCGCGGGACCTGATGCCGTCCCGCGTCGCGGCGGCGCTGCGCGAGGTCGGGCTGGCGATGTCGCCCGACAGCGCGCCGTCGACCCTGAGCGGGGGCGAGTCCCAGCGGCTCGCGCTCGCCGGGGCGCTCGTCATGGAGCCCTCGGTGCTCCTGCTCGACGAGCCGACGGCCATGCTCGACGCCGACACGGCTGCGGACGTGCGGGCCGTCGTGGCCGACGTCGTCGAGCGGCGCGGTCTCACCCTCGTCGTCGTCGAGCACCGTCTCGACGGGTGGCTCGACCTCGTCGACCGGCTCGTCGTCCTCGACGCGACCGGCTCGGTCGTGGCCGACGGCAAGCCACACGCGGTCCTTGCCGCCCACGGTGAATCCCTGGCGGCACAGGGCATCTGGGTCCCCGGGGTGCCGGACCCCGAGCCGCTGCCCCTCGACCTCGAGCCGGCGCCGCACGCGGCAGCCGGGCGCGTGCCCCAAGGCCGCGTCGTCGCCGCGGCCTCCGACGTCCGGGTCGAGCACCGGAGCCGGCGACTGGGGGAGCGGTCCCGCACGACGCTCGCCGTCGACGGCGCCGACCTCGAGGCCCGGGCCGGTCGGTCCCTGGCCCTCGTCGGCCCGAGCGGCGCCGGCAAGTCCTCGCTCTTGGCCGCCCTCGGCGGGCTCGTCGAGCCGTCGCGCGGCTCCGTCGACCTCGCGCTGCCGCTCACCCCGGCCGAGACCGGCGACGGCGCCGCCGCGCGGGACCGGCTCGCGCCCCCGCACGAGTGGTCCTCGCTCGACCTCGCGCGCGTCGTCGCCTGGGTGCCGCAACGCGCGGCGACCTCGATCGTCGGCCGCACGGTGCGCGACGACGTGCTCACCACCCCGCTCGCGCTCGGGCAGGAGCCCGAGGCCGCCGGCCGGCGGGCCGACGCCCTGCTCGCGGCGCTCGGGCTCGCGCACCTCGCGCAGGCCGACCCGCGCCAGCTCTCCGGCGGTGAGCAGCGTCGCCTGGCCATGGCGTCCGCCGTCGCGCACGGTCCGGCCCTCCTCCTCGCCGACGAGCCGACGGTCGGGCAGGACCGGCTCACGTGGGCCGCCGTGTCCGGCGTGCTCGCCGCGGCCCGCGACGAGGGCGCTGCCGTCGTCGTCACGACCCACGACCCCGGGGTCGTCGACGACGCCGACCGCGTCGTCCGGCTCGCCGCACCCACCCAGCCACCCGCCGACCCGGAGCCCGAGCGGCACCCGCTGCTCTCCCGGGTCGGGCCCCTGGCCCTGCTCGGGGCGGCCCTGTGCGTCCTGCCCCTGCCCGCGCTGCTCGAGACGTGGCGCCAGGGACTCGCCGTCCTCGCCGTCGAGGTCGTCCTCGGCCTCGTCGGCCTCCTCGCCCCGGGCCGGGGCCGCGCGCCGGAGGGTCGCCTCCGAGGCGTCCTCGCGCGCCTCGCCCCTGCCGCGCTCGCCGTCGTCGGGGTCGCCTGGTCGGCGTGGCTCCTCGGCGGCCGGGACGTCGAGGTCGCGGCGGCGGCTGCCCTGCGCGTCCTCTGCCTGCTCGTGCCCTCCGCGTTCGTCGTCGGCTTCATCGACCCGGAGGGTCTCGGCGACCACCTCGCGCAGCGGCTCCGTCTCCCGGCCCGGCCCGTCGTGGCCGCGACGGCGGCGCTCCAGCGGCTCCAGTCCTTCGACACCCTGTGGGGCGAGCTCATGACGACCCGCCGGGTGCGCGGCATCCGGGCCGACCGCGGAGCCCTGGCCCGTGGCCGCGAGGCGGTCGTCGTCACCGGTGGACTCCTCATCGGCGCGCTCGGGCAGGCCTCGACGCTCGCGCTCGCGATGGACGCCCGGGGCTTCGCCGAGGCCCGCCGCCGCACGTGGGCGGGTCCAGCGCCGTGGCGTCCGGCCGACACGCTGGCCGTCGGCGCCGGTCTGGTCGTGGTCGCCGCGGCCGTCGCGGCCCGGCTGACGCTGCCCTGACGACTCGCGGGGCACAATGGGCCGCGCACACCTGCCGACAGGAAGGGGCCGCACGTGCCCATGCCAGGCCGACCCCGCACCGCCACCCGGGTCATCCGGACACCCAGGGCGTATGCCGTCCCGACCGTCGCGCTGGGCGTGTCCGCCTCGCTCGTGCTCGCGCTCGCGGGGTGCGGCCAGCCCGCCCCGTCGTCGCCGGACGACTCCGTGGCCCCGACGGTGAGCGTCCCCGTGCAGCCGACCATCACGGCCGAGACCCCGAGCGACGACGTGCCCGACCCGGTCGACACGACCGACCCCGGCGACGGTGGCCTCTTCGACGCGGCCTCGAGCCTCACGGGCGCGACGTGTGCGCCCTCGGGTGAGTCGTGGAGCTTCACCGGCACCCTCACCAACTCCGACACGCAGGAGCACACGTTCACCGTGGCGGTCTTCATCGTCAAGAGCTCCGACGGCTCCGACGTCGCCAGCAAGGAGGTCGACGTCACGCTCGCCGCCGGGGCGACCGCGCCGGTCTCCATCAAGGACTTCCACACCGGGCCGAGCAAGGGTGTCGAGTGCCTGAGCGGCGTCACCGTCAAGGGTCTCTGACGTGCGGCTCTACCTCGTGCGACACGGCCAGACCCACGCCAACGTCGCCCGTCAGCTCGACACGGCCGTCCCCGGCCTCGACCTCACCGACGAGGGCCGGGCTCAGGCGCGGGCCCTCGCCGACCGCCTCGGCGGTGAGGACCTCGGCGCGATCTACACCTCGGACCTCGTGCGCACCCAGCAGACCGCGGCGCCGCTCGCCGAGATGCTCGGTCTCGAGATGGTCGTGCTGCCCGGGCTGCGCGAGATCCAGGCCGGCGACTACGAGATGTCGACCGAGTGGCAGCCCTACATCGACGCGGTCATCCGCTGGCGCGACGAGCCCGACCACACGATCCCCGGCGGCGACAGCGGTGCCGGCTTCATGGAGCGCTACGACGCGGCGATCGCGCGCATCGCCGCCGACGGCCACGAGTCCGCCCTCGCCGTGAGCCACGGGGCCGCCATGCGCGTGTGGTGCTCGGCCGCGCTCAGCCTGCCGGCCGACTTCTTCGACGGTCGCAGGCTCGACAACGCGCACGTCGTGACGATGGAGGGTGACCCCGAGGCCGGGTGGCGCCTGCTCGCGTGGGGTGACGAACCGGTCACGCATGGCTGAGGCGCGGCCTGCCCTCGCCCCCGGCCGGTGGCGCTGGGCCGGTGCCGTCGCCGGCGTCGTGCTCGCGGTCGCCTCGTGGGGCTCGGGTGCCCTGCCGCGGCTCAACACCGGGGTGCTCTGGCCGGGCGTCGCCTGGTGGACGCCGAAGGGTGGCTCACCCCTGCTCGCCACCGTCGCGGTCCTCGCGATGGGCCTGCTCGTCCTCGCCTGGTGGCGACTCCGTGACGCCGACGTGTCGGTGCGCTGGTGGTGGGTGACGATCGCCCTGTGGTTCGCGCCGCTCGTCGCCGCGATGCCGCTCTACAGCCGCGACCTCTACTCCTACGCCGCCCAGGGTCTGCTCTGGGACCAGGGCCTCAGCCCCTACGACCACGTCGTCCGCGAGCTCGACTCGCCGTGGCGCGCCTCGACGGCGCCGACGTGGCTCGACAGCCCGACACCCTACGGACCCGTCTGGCTGCTCCTCGCCCGGGCCGTCGCGTCGGTCTCGGGTGAGCTGTGGGTCGCGCTCCTGCTGCTGCGCCTGCTCGCCGTGGCCGGGGTCGTCATCATGGCCTGGGCCGTGCCCGACGTCGCCCGCCGGATCGGCTGGTCACCGGTCCGGGCGCTCTGGCTCGGCGTCGCGGTGCCGCTCGTCGGCGCGCACTTCGTCGGAGGAGCCCACAACGACGCCCTCATGGTGGCCGCGGCGCTCGGCGGACTCGCCCTCGCGCTGCGCGGGCGGTTCGTCCTCGCCTGCGTCGTCGTCGCGCTCGGGGCCATGGTCAAGGTCACTGCCGTCATCGCGCTGCCGTTCGTCGTCATCCTCTGGGCCCGCCACGTCGCGACCGTGCGGGCCCCGGGGACGGACGGCACGGCATACGCCCGCTGGGGTGACGTCGTGCGCGCGGGCGCCCTGACGGTGCTGTGCTCGGGTGTCCCCCTGGCGCTCGGGGGCGTCGTGACCGGGCTCGGGTTCTCGTGGCTCAACCCGACGGGGACCCCGGGCAAGAACGAGCAGTGGACCTCCCTGCCGACCTCGATCGGTATCGCCGTCGGTGCCGTCGGGCACCTGCTCGGCCACGACGAGTGGCGCGACCCGGGCATCGCGATGGCGCGGGCCGTGGGACTCGTCGTGCTGGCCCTGCTCCTCGCGCTCGTCTGGCTCGCGGCGCTCAAGCCCGCGGACACCCGCGGCCTGGCGGCGGAGGATGCCGCGGCCGAGCCGCTCCTGCGGCCGGTGCGCGGCATCGCCTGGGCCATGCTCGCCGTCGTCGTGCTCGCCCCGGTCTTCCTCGGGTGGTACTCCCTCTGGGCGCTCCCGTTCTTCGCGGTGTCGCTCGGGGCCCTCTGGCAGGAGCGGCTCGAACGGCCCCTCGCTGTCGTCGCCTCCGTCGTCTGCTTCGCGACGCTCCCCGAGGGCTACAGCCTCGGCCTCACGACGACGGCCGTCGGCGTCCCGGTCGCGCTCGTCGTCCTCGTGCTGCTGCTGCGCCGCGGCCTGCGCACCGCCCGCCGCACCGACTGGCGCCACCTGCTCGACCTCGACCGACCCCTCGTCCGACGCTGAGGCCGCCGGGTCACGGATCGGCGACAGTTGCCGGGGTCCCTGACGGCACGGGGCCCGGTGCCGGACACTGTCCCGGTGAGTGACTCCGGCTTCGTCGACGAGGCCCCCATCGGCGCCCCTGACGGCGCCTCCGACGGCGCTGAGCGCGCGCGGGTCGCACGGAGGCGACGGCGTCCGGGCCCGGCGGCCATCGTCCTCGGCGTGCTCCTCGTCGGCCTGGTCGCCTTCGGTGGCTGGGCCTGGTCGAGCCGCGTCCACGCCGACGACGTCGCCGCGTACGAGTCGCTCGCGCGCGAGGTCGACGTGCTCGACCGCTCCATCGTCCCGCTCGGGCACAGCGAGCTCCCGCCGTGCCGCGAGGGCGTCGACGGGCGCATCACCCGCACCTACCCGCCCTCGACCGGGCCGCAGGCCGCCGAGCTCGTCGGCTACCTCGAGCAGTCCGGCTGGACCGTCCGGCCGGCCGCCCCGCCGGCCTTCGCCCACCTGACGCGCACGGCGTCGGGGCACACGCTGACCATCGACGTGGTCGCGGCGACCGAGTCCTCGCTCGTCGAGTCGCTCACGGCGACGAGCCCCGCCGGTGGCTTCGGCTGCTTCCTGCGCTGACCGCCTGACCGCCGCCCCACTCGAGTGAGCGCCCCGCCCCACTCGAGTGAGCGCCCAGTCACACTCGAGTGGCCGCGTCGTCACACGCGTCCCACGACGGACCGTGACCGATGCGTGATCCACCGCACGGGTCACATGGTGGGAATGACGCGGCCGACGGCACACGGCGGTGGGACGCTGGTCCACATGCGCGCGGTGACCCAGAGCAAGAAGCTGCAGAACGTCTGTTACGAGATCCGTGGTCCCGTGCTGGCCGAGGCCAAGCGGCTCGAGGACGAGGGGCACCGCATCCTCAAGCTCAACATCGGCAACCCGGCTCCGTTCGGCTTCGAGGCGCCCGAGGACATCCTCGTCGACGTGATCCAGGAGCTGCCGACGGCGCAGGGCTACAGCGACAGCAAGGGCATCCTCTCGGCCCGGCGCGCCGTCAAGCAGCACTACGAGGTCCGCGACTTCCCGCCGGTCGGCGTCGAGGACATCTACCTCGGCAACGGCGTCAGCGAGCTCATCGTCATGGCGATGCAGGGCCTGCTCGACAACGGCGACGAGGTGCTGATCCCGGCCCCCGACTACCCGCTGTGGACCGCGGCCGCGAGCCTCGCCGGCGGCAAGGCCGTCCACTACGTCTGCGACGAGCAGGCCGGCTGGGCGCCCGACCTCGACGACATCCGCAGCAAGATCACCGACCGCACGCGCGCCATCGTCGTCATCAACCCGAACAACCCGACCGGCGCCGTCTACCCGCGCGAGGTGCTCGACGCCATCGCCCAGGTGGCGCGCGAGCACGAGCTGATCATCATGGCCGACGAGATCTACGACAAGATCCTCTACGACGGCGCGACGCACACCTCGATCGCGGCCCTCGCGCCCGACCTGCTGTGCCTCACCTTCAACGGCCTCTCCAAGGCCTACCGCGTCGCCGGCTTCCGCTCGGGGTGGCTCGCGATCACCGGGCCCAAGGAGCACGCGCGCAACTACCTCGAGGGCCTCGACATCCTCGCCAACATGCGCCTGTGCGCCAACGTCCCGGCGCAGCACGCGATCCAGGTGGCGCTCGGCGGCTACCAGTCGATCAACGAGCTGATCCTGCCCGGCGGCCGCCTGCTCGAGCAGCGCAACGTCGCCTGGGAGATGCTCAACGAGATCCCGGGCGTGTCGGTGACCAAGCCCGAGGGGGCGCTCTACCTCTTCCCGCGGCTCGACCCCAAAATCCACGACATCCGCGACGACGAGCGCTTCGCCCTCGACCTGCTGCGCGACCAGAAGATGCTCATCGTGCACGGCACCGGCTTCAACTGGGCGACGCCCGACCACTTCCGGCTCGTCTTCCTGCCGCGCGTCGAGGACCTCGAGGACGCCGTCGGACGCCTCGAGAAGTTCCTCTCGACGTACTCCCAGTAGGCGGGTCGGGTCAGCGGGAGGTGGCCCACCACTTGAGGAGCAGGGCGAGCACGACGCCCCACACGACGGTGAGCAGCAGGCTGATGCCGGCGGCCAGCAGCGCGGGTCGGCGTCCGCCCGGCTCGCGGCGCACGAGGCTGATCCCGGCGAGCGCCAGACCGAGCAGCTGCGGCAGGAAGACGAACCCGAACACGACGGCCGACAGCGACGCGACGACCGCACCCCGGGCGATCGGCGCCTCGGCGGCCAGCCGCGCGGACGCGGCGCCGCGGGGACGATCGGGCTCGCTCACGCGTTCAGGGTAACGATGAACACGAAGACACCGGCGCACGCTCCGCGGCCGTATGCCGTCCGCTCGGCACTGCGCGGGACGCTCGCTGCCGGGGCCGGCCTCGTGGTCGTCCTGTCCCTCGCCGCCTGTGGCGGGTCGGACCCGACCCTCGGCGACCTGCCGGCGGGGATCGCAGACGCTCGGCCGAGCATCTCGGCTGAGGAGGCGCAGTTCGTCCTCGCCGCGCAGAAGCTCGGGGCGTCGGTGACGGGCGCCACCGTCGACGACGACATCGAGACCGGGACGACGACGTGCTGGGCCCTGAAGAACGGCGGCGTCGAGCTGGCCCAGATCGCGGTCGACGACGGCGACAAGCCGCTCGGCAACACCGGGGACGCGCTGCGCGCGAAGCAGCTGATGGCCGCCGGCGTGCAGGCGTTCTGCCCCGACTACGACGACCAGGTCTCCCAGCTGAAGCTGCCCTGAGGGCACGCCGCGAGGCCGTCCTCGGGTCGGGCTCAGGTCGACCCCGGATCGTCAGATCCAGCCGGGCGGTGCCGGCACGACGATGCCGACGATGCCGGGCAGGCTCCCGGCCCGACCCAGGTCGACGACCGGCCCCGCCGTCGACCGCGCCGCGATCTCCCGGCACTCGATGCCGATGCACCAGCGTGGCACGCGGCCGTCCTGCTCGAGACGGACGGCCATGAACAGGGTGCTCGCCATGAGCCGGCCCGAGCGGGTGTCCTTGAGCGCGGGGTCCTGGTAGACGACGACGGTCGGCGGGGCGGTCCCGGTCGGGTGCGCCGTCGCGGCCTCGGCCATCGCGGCATACTGCCGGCGCGTGTCCTGGTGCCTGCCGATGTCGGCGCGCCACGTCAGGACCCCGCACCCGGCGAGCACCGCGAGCAGCGCCGTCGCGACGCGTGCGGTGGGCGGTATCCCGGGCTGCCTGGTGGGCACTGGTCCGACGCGCGCCCTGGAGCCCGCACCGCGGTCGACGAGGAGCAGCGCGACGGCCAGCACCGCTGCGAACCACGTCCACAGCTGGCCGCGGGCCTCGGTGACGAGGCCGGTCGCGAGGGTCTGCGCGGCGTCGACGCCGCACGCGACGGCGAGGGCGAGGAGGAGACGCTGCAGCCGGGGGCGGACGAGCGGGTCCCTCCAGCCGAGGGCGACGGCGACGACGGCGACGAGTGCGACCCACCACTGCGCGGCCCAGAGCGAGCCCGCGGCCGACAGCCACCGACCGGCGTTGACGCCGAGGGCGTCGAGCGAGGTCAACGGGTTGGCCTGACGCCAGGCGGCGACCTCGATGCCGAAGTGCCCGTTGACGACCCAGTTGAGCGCGTAGGCCACCGCGACACCAGCGGCGAGCCCGGCGGCCCAGCCGGCGACGACGAGAAGCACCCTGCGCCACGGGGCGTCACGGAGCGACACGACGGCGAGGACGAGCAGCACGAGCGCGATCGGCGGATAGGTGAGCACGGCGGCGATGCCGCTCAGGACGAGCCAGACCGCGAGCCACCGCCCCGAGCGGGCGGCTCGGGGCAGGAGCCAGACCGCCCCGGCGGCCACGAGGGCCGAGGGCGTCAGCGCCCCGGGCCAGTAGAGCAGCTGGACCCAGACCGGCGAGGCGAAGAGCGCCACGCCGAGGAGAGCGTCGACGGCGGGTCGCGGGCGCACCCCGGCCCGGTGGAGCAGCCGCCAGATGCCCGCCACGAGCAGCGCGTAGGCGGCGGCATACGTCAGGGCGGCGGTCGTGACGGTGCCGTGCTGACCGACCAGCCACCACCAGCCGGAGTTGAGCCAGCGCCCCTCGCTGACGTTGTAGTACGACGGGGGGACCGCCCCCGGAGAGCCCTCGGGCAGCAGGAACGCCCAGTCGTCCTGGCGGATGAAGGGAGTGACCGCCTGAGCGACCCCCTCGGTCACGAGGAACGCGGCGGCGATGACGGCGACGACGCGCAGGCGCACGCCGAGCCGCGGCGTGGCGCCCGGCGGGCGCACACCTCGGCCTTCGGAGGCGGGGGCGATGGTCTCGGTCGACATGGTGGTGGCGCTCACGGGGTGGGGACGACACGAACCTGCCGTCGGTGTCGGTGATCCATAGGTACCCAAAGAGTGCCTCCACCGCATCCGGTGCCCGCCTCGCAGACGCTCGCAGGGGCCGGCCCGGACCGCGCGTCCCGGAATACGGCGGCCCGGCCGGCCCGTTGGCACCCACGTGAGTCCTGCCCCGAGAGCCCAGCTGAACATCCTCGATCTCGTCCCCGTCCTCGACGGTGGCACGGCCGGTGAGGCCATCGCCTCGACGGTCGACATCGCGAGGCACGCCGAGAAGTGGGGCTACCAGCGCTACTGGATGGCCGAGCACCACAACATGCGCGGGGTCGCGTCGAGCTCGACGGCCGTGCTCATCGGCCACGTCGCCGACCAGACCGAGACCATCCGCGTCGGCGCCGGCGGCATCATGCTGCCGAACCACGCGCCGTACGTCGTCGCCGAGCAGTTCGGCACGCTCGCCACGATCCACCCGGGCCGCATCGACCTCGGGCTCGGCCGCGCCCCGGGCACCGACCCCTTCACGACCCGCGCCCTGCGCCGCAACGAGGCCGCCGCGATGAACTTCGCCGGCGAGGTCGAGGAGCTCATCGGCTACCTCGGCGACCCGGACCCCGACGCCAAGGTCCGCGCCATCCCCGGTGAAGGCACCCACGTGCCGATCTGGATCCTCGGGTCGAGCCACGGCGGCGCCCAGGTGGCCGCCGCCCTCGGCCTGCCCTACTCCTTCGCCTCGCACTTCGCGCCGGCCGCGCTGATGAGCGCGCTCGAGGTCTACCGCTCCCGGTTCACGCCGTCGACCGAGCCAGGCGGCCTCGACGCCCCCCGCTCGATGGCCGGCGTCAACGTCATGGTCGCCGACACGACGGCCGAGGCCGAGCGGCTCTTCACGAGCGTGCTCCAGCGCTTCCACGGCATCGTCACCGGCCGACGGGCCGGTCTGCCCGAGCCGGAGGGCGACATCGCGAGCCTCATGGCGCAGTGGTCGCCGGCCGAGCGCCAGGCCGTGAGCGAGATGACGCGGGTCTCGCTCGTCGGCACGCCCGACGAGGTGCGCGACGGTCTCGCCGGCTTCGTCGAGGCCACGGGCGTCGACGAGGTCATCGTCACGTGCGGCGCCCACGACCACGAGGCACGTCTGCGCTCCTACGAGCTGCTCGCGGACGCCTGGCTCTGAGCGCCGGACGCGACGAGCCGCCACCCCCCACGTCTGAGAGGCTTGCACCATGACCGAGAGCACGACCGAGAGCACGACCGAGAGCACGACCGCGAGAGACCCGAAGGACCTGCGCCGCGTCACCCTGACCCGCGACAGCGTCGGCCGCTACACGGCCCGCAACGACCGCGGAGGCTCGATCACGTTGAGCTCCGGCACCGAGGAGCTCTCGCCGGTCGAGCTGCTCCTCGCCGGCATCGCCGGCTGCACCGCGGTCGACGTCGACACCGTGACGACGCGCCGCGCCGAGCCCGAGCAGTTCGAGATCGAGGTGACGGCCGACAAGGTCAAGGACGAGCACGGCAACCACCTCCAGGACATCGAGGTGCGCTTCCGGGTGCGTTTCCCCGAGGGTGACGGCGGCGACGCGGCGCGCGAGATGCTGCCCAAGCTCGTCAAGCGCTCGCACGACGAGTGGTGCACCGTGAGCCGCACCGTCGAGCTCGGGCAGCAGGTCACGACCACCGTCGAGTGACCGAGACCCGCCGTCCCCGAGGGCGTATGCCGTCAGGCGTGGTGGGCGGCGTCGAGCCACTCGATGGGGTCGCCCCACCCGAGCCGGCTGACCCCGTGCTTGTCGAGCGCGCGCACCGCGAGGGTGCGCCGGTGCGCCGCGAACGTCAGGACGTGCGCGACCATCGCGCCGTAGGAGCAGACGTAGGGCGGGTCGCACGACGCGTCGACGAAGACGTCGTCGAGCCGACCCTCCTCGATCGCGTCGCGCACGTGGCCGAGGAAGACGGGTGCGGCGTCGGCGAGACGGCGGCGCGCCGACGTCAGCGACTCGTGCTCCTCGACGGAGAAGTCGTAGTCGCGGCTCGCCATCGTCGCGTTCCACATCGCCATCTGGCCGACGAGCCGGCTGATGATGCGCCGCAGGGTCGACGGGTCGGGATCGTCGTCGACGTTGATGACGATCGGCTCGTCGAGCTGTTCGTCGGTGAGCTGGCCGGCGCACTCGATGAGCTGGCCGGTCAGCCAGATGTGGTGCTCGACCATCCTCTGCACGAGGTCCATGGCAGTGACCTTTCGCTGGGCCGGGAGGCGTATGCCGCCGGGCGGGTGGAAGTGGATGTCGTTGGCCGCCTCGAGACGGATCGTCCCCGGACGTCCGCGCCACGCGCTCGGCGTCGTGCCGTAGGCGCGACGGAACGCCCGGGTGAACGCCTCGTGCGAGCCGTAGCCCGCCTCGACCGCGACGTCGAGGACGGAGAGGCGGCTCGCCGCGAGGCGGTAGGCCGAACGCTCGAGCAGCACCCTGCGGCGCAGGGAGCTCGGCGCCTCGCCTGCGCCCGCGCTGACGATGCGGTCGAGGTGGAACCGTGACAGGTGCAGCCGGCCCGCGATCTGCTCGCCGGTCAGGTCGGGCTCGTCGAGGGTGTCGACGAGCACGTCCAGCCAGGCGCTGAAGGTGTCACGGGAGCCGGTCACGTCACGATCCTGCGCGACCCGGCCCCACGCGTACTTGATCGGGTTTGCTCTGTCGGCAAGGACGCCCGCTCAGGGGTAGACGACGACCTTGTCACCGATGCGCACCGCGAAGAAGAGCGCCTTGACCTGCGCGTGGTCGGCGATGTTGACGCAGCCGTGGCTCGCGCTGGCGTAGCCGAGCCGCGCGAAGTTCGACGAGTAGTGCACGGCCTGGCCGCCGGAGAAGAACATCGAGTAGGGCATCGGCGTGAAGTAGAGGTTGGAGATGACGTACTCGTACTTCCGGGAGACGCTGAAGGTGCCCTCGCGCGTCTCCTTGCCGGGACGGCCGAAGCGGGCCCACATGGCCGTGAGCGGCTTGCCGTTCACGACCCACGTCAGGGTGCGGGTCGACTTGTCGACGCACATGACCCTGCCGGTGCGGCAGCGCTTGTCGAGCGAGGAGAGCGTCGGCACGAGCGGGCGCAGGCCCGCGTAGTAGCGGTGCTGGTCGAAGGTGCCGGGGGTGTAGGTCAGGGCCCGCAGGCGCGCCCACGTTCGGCTGTCGACGACACCCGACTGCGGCACGTCGTAGGCGCGCTGGAAGGCGAGCACCTTCTGGCCGAGCGTCCAGCCGTAGGTGCCGGAGAACGCATACGGCCAGAGGCCCTTGGCGCCGAGGCGTCGCTGGAGCTCGCGGACGTTGGCGGCGGCCGCCGTGCGGCCGAGCACGACCGGGGACGTCGACATCGAGACGAGCCGGCTCCACGTGCGCTGGTCGAGCACCCCGGACTGGGGGAGGTTCTGGTCGCGCTGGAAGGTGAGCACCTTCTGGCCGAGGGTCCAGCCGTAGTAGCCGGACACGGCGTAGGACCAGTAGGACGCCTTGACGGCACGCAGGCGCGACTGGAGGTCCTTGACGGCGTAGCCGGACGAGCCCTCCTTGAGACGGGTCGCGGTCGCGGTGAGGGCGACGAGTCGGCTCCAGGTGCGCTGGTCGACGACGCCGGTGCGAGGGAGGGACTGGTCGGTCTGGAAGGCGAGGACCTTCTGGCCGAGCGTCCAGCCGTAGTAGCCGGAGACGGCATACGTCCAGTACGACGCCTTGACGAGGCGCAGGCGCACCTGGAGGTCCTTGACCTTCCAGCCGGAGCTGCCGGCCGCGATGACGACGGGGCTCGGTGCGGGCGGCGGCGGGGTCGTCGTCGTGGGGCTCGACGTCGTCGTGGTCGACGTCGTGGTGGACGGCGTCGTCGTGGTCGTCGTCGTGCTGCTGGAGGTCGTGGTCGTCGTGGCGTCGGCGACGGTGCTTCCGCCGGTCGAGCCCGTCGAGCCCGTGGACGTCGAGGTGCCGGGCGGTGTCGGCGTGCCGGTCAGGTCGTCGGCGCGGGCGGCCGGAGCCGTCACGGCGAGTGCGATGACCGCGAGCGTGGCAGCGACGCTGCCCACGGTGCGATTCCTGTCCATGCGGATGGTCCTCATGGTGTCCCCTGGTGTCCTGACCGCGCGACGGCGGGTGTGAGTCGGCGCGATCGCGCCCTTCATTGTGGCAGGCGAACCGGGCTTTGGCGCGGCGTGCCGACACCTCCCCGGACGCGTCGGCGTGCCGAAAGGTTGTCGCGGTCCGGCGACCGGTCCGGAGGGGAGGGGGTCAGGCTCCCGGGAGGCGGCGGACCGTGAGGATCTGCTCGGCGCGACCGACGGGGCCGCGCTCGTCGTGCAACGTCGTCGAGGTCAGCCCGAGACCTGTCGGGCCCATCGTCACCCGGGTGTCGAAACCGACCCATCCGCGGACCGGCTCGCGGAAGAGGTGCACGCTGAGGTCGACGTTGGGGAACATCCACTCCCGCGGCGAGACGCGCACGGCGATGCCGTTGGCGGTGTCGGCGAGGCGTACGAGATCGGCTGTGGGAGAGCAGGTCTCGCCGTCGACGAGGGGATTGAGCGCGCGGATCCAGGCCCGGGTCCGGCCCGGGCGACGCTCGGCGTCGACCCGGAACTCGAGCCCCTCGATGTAGCCGCCCTCCCAGGTGTCGGCCCCCTCCCAGGGGCGCATCTCGTCGGGTCGGGGGATCGGCTCGAGCTCCACGCCGGCCACGGGCTCGGAGTCGTGGGCGGCGAGCCTCCACGCGTGGGCGCGCACGACGGGGCGGTCGTCGACGAGCAACGTCGCCTCGACGAGCTCGATGGTGCGACCGGGGCGCGTCGTGCGCACCTCGACCCGGCTCGGTCGCGCCGGGATCATGCCGAGGATGTCGAAGGAGATGCGCGCCAGCTGCATCCCCTCGCGTGGCTCGTGGAGGTCGATCTCGTGGGCGAGGATGCCGCTGACGGGAGCCATGTGCTGCTCGTCGTCGCGCCAGGCGCCCTGCACGTGCACGGTCGGGGCGTAGCGGCCGCGGTCGAGCCGACGGTAGAAGGCCGGGGTGTCGCGGTCGAGCTCGAAGCCGGTGCTGTCGCGGGTCTCGCTGGTCACCCGCCCACCCTAGGTGTCGGTGGGTGCCGCTCAGACCGCGCCGTCGGAGAGGCCGAGCCCGAGGTCGACCATGCGGACGAGGCGCGGCGCGAGCTCGTCCACGGCGCCGGGCGGCAGGTCGCGCAGCGGGCCTTCGAGGGCGAGCATCGCCATGCCGTGCACGGCCGACCACGCGAGCAGCTCGGCACCGGGACGCTCGTCGTCGGACATGACGCCGGCGTCGACCATGGCGTCGAGGGAGTCGGCGAGCAGCTGGAAGGGGGTGCGCCCGCCCGTGCCGGCCGCGTCCGGGGAGGCGGCCCGGCTGAGGTCGACCGGAACGGCGAACGCCGCGCGGAACAGCCCCGGCTCGTCCATCGCGAAGCGCAGGTAGCCGACGCCGACGGCCCGGAAGCGGGCACGCGCCCGCTGGCCCGTCTCGAGGTCGTCGGGCACGGCGTCCATCGTGGCGCCGATGACGTCGGCGGCACGTGCCTGGGCGCGGGAGACGACCTCGCCCAGCAGCGCGTCACGGTCGGCGAAGTGGCGGTATGCCGCATTGGCCGAGACCCCGACGCGGCGCGTCGCCTCGCGCAGGACGACCTTGTCGGGCCCGCCCTCGCGGGCGAGGTCGGTGCCCGCCTCGAGCAGGGCCCGGCGCAGGTCACCGTGGTGGTACGTCGCCCGCGCCGGCGGGGTGCCCGACGGGTCGGGTGCCGTGCCGGGTGCCGGGTCGGCGTCGAAGGCGGCGGACGTGCTCACAGCCCCATCATGCTCCGGGGCGTCCCGACGGGCCTCACCCGGCTGCGGGATGGGACGGGGGTGTCGCGAGGCCGCGCCGGGTCAGCACGGTGCGGAGCAGGTCGGGGCGGTTGGTGATGAGACCGTCGACGCCGAGGTCGACGAGACGACCCATGTCGTCCTCGTCGTCGACGGTCCACGGCACGACGGCGAGCCCCGTGGCGTGCGCCGAACGGACGAGCGCGGCATCGACGGGGAGGTCCTCCCGCGGCGACAGGGCGACGACACCGGCGATGCGGGAGGCGGCGCGCACGACGTCGCCGCCCACGTCGTCGACGTCGATGCCGCCCAGCCACGGGGACGCGCCCTCCTGGCCCCGCTCGAGCCGCTCGGGGGAGACGAGGGCGACGAGCCGGGCTCGGGGCGCGATGCGGTGGACCGCGGTCAGGCTCGCCCAGTCGAACGACTGGATCGTCGCCCGGCCCGCGACGCCGCCCTCGTCGAGCACCGCCCACACCTTCGCCGCGTACTCGGCGCGCGGCACGGTGAGCCCGAGGTCGTCCGCCTGCACCTTGATCTCGACGTTGAGCCCGACGTCGTCGGCGCCGCGCTCGCGCAGCAGGTCGACGACCTCGCGGAGCTCGGGCACCGTCGCGCCGGACACGGCGCGCTGGTCCGGGTGTTCGGGGGTCGGTTGGTAGCCGCAGTCGAGCGTGCGCACCTGCGCGAGCGTCAGGAGCCGGAAGGGCTTGCCGGAGTAAGGAAAGAGGTCGTCGGACGGGGCCGCCGGCGACGTGTCGCGGCACGTGTCGGGGTTGACCCGGTTGTCGTGGGCGACGACGACGGCACCGTCGCGGGTGACCTGCGCGTCGAGCTCGAGGGTCGTGACGCCGATGTCGAGCGCGCGCGAGAAGGCCTCCAGGGTGTTCTCCGAGGTCAGGTCCGCGCCGCCGCGGTGCGCCTGGAGGTCGAAGGTGCGGGCCAGTCTGGTCGGGGCGTCCGCGGGAGCCCCTCCGTCGCCCGCGCAGCCGGCCACGCCGAGAGCGAGGGCAAGGACGATCCCGCCGCCGAGCGCCGTCACGGCACCCGGACGCGGCACTCCTCGCGTGTCCACCACGTCGTCAGAAACCGAAGCGCCGGGCCGTCGCACGCACGGCATCCGCGGACGCCCGCAGGCCCGACAGCTCATCGTCGGTCATCGGCACCTCGACCCGGTCGCCGACGCCGCCGGCGTGGACGATCGCCGGCACCGACAGGCAGACGTCGCTGATGCCGTAGTAGTCGTCGAGCAGCGACGAGACGGGCAGGATGCGGCGCTCGTCGTAGAGGACCGCCTCGATGATGCGCGTGGCGGCGAGGCCGATCGCGTAGTTCGTCGCGCCCTTGCCCTCGATGACGCGGTAGGCCGACTGCACGACGTCGGTCGCGATGCGGTCGCGGGCCTCCTCGTCGAGGGCGATGCGTCCGTCCGACGTGCGCCACTGCAGGAGCGGCACGGAGCCGATGGTCGCGGACGACCACAGCGGCAGCTCGGAGTCTCCGTGCTCGCCGATGACGTACGCGTGCACGCTCTGGGCTGCGACGCCCGTGTGCCCGGCGAGGAGGAAGCGCAGCCGCGACGAGTCGAGGACCGTGCCCGATCCGAAGAGCCGCTCGGCCGGCAGCCCGGACACCTGGAGCGCGGCATACGTCACGACGTCGACGGGGTTGGTCACCATGACGTGCACGGCGTCGGGAGCGACCTCGACGAGCCGCGGCAGGATCGCCCGCATGATGCCGATCGTCGACTCGGCGAGGTCGAGCCGGGACTGCCCGGGCTTCTGCTTGGCCCCCGCCGTGAAGACGATGACGTCGGAGTCGGCCAGCACCTCGACGTCGTCGGAGCCGTCGACGTGAGCCATCGGGACGAACTGGATGCCGTGGCTGAGGTCGAGCGCCTCGGCGCGCACCTTGGCGCTGTTGACGTCGAACAGCGCGACGTTCTGGGCGACACCACGCATCAACGCGGCATACGCCAGCGTGGCGCCGACGGCGCCGGCCCCGACGATCCCGAGCTTCGTCGTGCGGCGGCGGGTGCTGCCTGCCGGTGTCTCCACGGTCATCGTCGGTCCTCCGTCGCTCGTGCACGTCGTCGCTGCGAGTGTGTCAGCCTGACGGCATGACTGGTGAGGGACCGCGGCTCGTCCTCGTCGTCGGGCTGCCCGGCGCGGGCAAGACGACGCTGGCGAGGCGTCTCGAGACCGAGCGTCCCGCCGTGCGGATGAGCCCCGACGAGTGGCTGCGCGACCTGCGCATCGACCCGCTCGACGGCACCTTCCGCGACCTGCTCGAGCACCGGCTCTGGGACGACACCCGACGGCTCCTGCGCCTCGGCGTGAGCGTCGTGCTCGAGTACGGGCTCTGGGCCGAGGCCGAGCGTGAGGAGAAGCGCGTCGCGGCCCGGGCCCTCGGCGTCGGGGTCGAGCTGCACGTGCTCGACCTTCCCGTCGAGGAGCTCTGGGCGCGGATCGAGCGTCGCAACCGCGACGGTTCCCCCGGCTCCGTGCCGATCACGCGCGCACAGCTCGACGCCTACCTGCCGTGGTGGCACGCCCCGTCCGAGGAGGAGCGGTCCCGCTACGACGCCCCTGCGGGCTCCTGACGCGTGTCGAGGGCCGGCGGGTCCCGGCGTGTGACGATGGGGTCGTGGACCTGCCCGTGGATGCCGTCCCGTCGCTGGACGGGTATCCCGTGGCGCCCCCGCCGCTGCGCCCGCCCGTCGTCTTCGACCAGATCTGGCGTGACCTGACGTTCGTCCACTGGCCCGTCGACCCGGGCTCCGTGCGCCACCTCTTCCCTGCGGGCACGCGCCCGGACGTCTTCGCCGACGGGCGCACGTACGTCGCGCTCGTCCCCTTCGTCATGGACGGCATGCGGCTCGGTCGGGCGCCCTCACCTCGGCTGCCCTGGCTCGGCAGCTTCCTCGAGACGAACATCCGGCTCTACTCGGTCGACGACGCCGGGCGGCACGGTGTGCTCTTCCGCTCGCTCGAGACCGAGCGCGCCCTCGTCGTCCTCGGCGCTCGCGCCGGCCTCGGGATCCCCTACACGTGGGCCCGGATGCGGCTGCGCCGCGACGGTGACGTCGTGACCTACACGAGCCGGCGCCGAGCCCCGGCCCGCGGACTGCGCAGCCTCCTCACGGTCCGCGTCGGTGAGCCGGTCGAGCCGACGCCGCTCGAGACCTGGCTCACGGCCCGCTGGGGCGCCCACACCCGCGTCGCCGGGCGCACGCTCTGGGTGCCCAACGAGCACGGGCCGTGGCCGTTGTATGCCGCCGACGTCGTCGAGCTCGCCGACGACCTTCTCGGGGCGAGCGGTGTCACCCCGGCCGGGCCGCGGCTGCGCGCGTTGTGGTCACCCGGAGTGGCCACGCGGTTCGGGGGCCCGGCCCGGGTGGCGTGACGCCCAGGTCGTGACGGCTCAGGCGAAGAGCTCGTGGAGGCACTCGCCGAACATCGTCGTGTGCGCCTCGACGTCGGCGGCGCTCGTGGCCGGGCTCATCAGCGCCATGTTGTGGAAGGGCGTCAGGAGGATCCCGCGGTTGAGGGCGTAGAGGTGGAGGTACTGCTGCAGTTCGAAGTCGTCGGCGTCGTGCGCCTCCTGGCCGTCGTGCGAGGGTCGACCCGAGAAGTTGTACTCCGCCCGCGCGCCGAGCCGCGTGACGTGCCAGTCGGCACCGACCGCGTCGATGCCGGCCTGCACCCCGTCGGCCCACGCGTCGGCGAGCGGCACCATGTGCTCGAACGCCTCGGCCGTCATGACCTGCTCGAGCGTGGCCTTCATGGCCGCCATCGACAGCCCGTTGCCGGCGAGCGTGCCGCCGATGCCGCCCACGTCGATGTCCTCGAGCTCGATGGAACGAGCGATCCGGTCGGCGATGTCCCGGGTGAAACCGAAGGTGCCGCAGGGGATGCCGCCACCGATGGACTTGCCGATGACGAGCAGGTCGGGATCGAGACCGTGCGCGCCGGTGTAGCCGCCGGGGCCCGCGCAGATCGTGTGCGTCTCGTCGTTGACGAGCACTGCGCCGTAGCGGGTGGCGAGCTCGCGCACGCCCTCGTTGTAGCCGGGGTCGGGCAGCACGATGCCGATGTTGGTCAGGGCCGGCTCGACGAGGATCGCCGCGACGTCGCCGTGGGCCAGGGCGCGCTCGAGCGCCTCGAGGTCGTTGAACTCGACGACCCGCGTCGTCTCCGACGTGTCGACCGGGGCGCCGATGTTGCTGCGCCGGTCGACCGTCGAGCCGTCCGGGCCCAGCGTCGCGAAGGCCTCGTCGACGGAACCGTGGTAGCACCAGTTGTGGACGACGACCTTGCTGCGACGGGTGAGGTGGCGGGCGTAGCGGATCGCGTGGCGGTTGGCGTCGGTGGCGGTCAGCGTGAACTGCCAGTAGGGCAGACCGAAGCGCTCGGCGAGGCCGGTCGAGACCGCGATGGCGTCCTCGGTGGGCAGCATCGTCGTGATCCCGCGGGAGAGCTGACGGGTCACGGCCTCGACCGTCGGTGCGGGGGAGTGCCCCATCATCGCCCCCGTGTCACCGAGGCAGAGGTCGACGTGGTCGATGCCGTCGACGCACGTGAAGTGCGCCCCCTCGGCGTGCTCGACGAAGACCGGGAAGTCGCCCGGCCACTTGACCATCCAGCTCATCGGGACGCCGCCGGGCATGTGTGCGGCCGCCTGCTCGGCCAGGGCCCGGGAGCGTGGCCGCGCCCCGGAGAAGGCTGTCCGCTCTCGGGCGTGCAGCTCGGCGAGACGGGCGCGATCCACGGTGCTCATGCCCGCATCATGCCCCGCCGAGCGACGTGGCGGAAGTGATGGCCCAAATCTTGCCGGACCGCGGATTCCGTAGGTGTTAGAAGGGGATTCAAGCGAAAAGGCACAGGTTCCCAGGGCTTGCGGAGGGCCTGGGAGGTGGCATGATCCCGCCCATGCCCCCGAGCGGTTACCGCGGCCTCAGCCTCTGGCACGACACGATCGACGACATCGAGCCGCGCCCGTCGCTCGACACCGACATCGACGTGGACGTCGCCGTCGTCGGGGCCGGCTACACGGGCCTGTGGACGGCCTACCACCTCGTCGCTGCCGACCCGACGATCCGGGTCGCCGTCATCGAGAAGGAGGTGGCCGGCTTCGGCGCCTCGGGCCGCAACGGTGGCTGGTGCTCGGCCCTCTTCCCCGCGTCGCTCAAGCGGATGGCCGCCGAGCGCGGGCGCGACGCGGCGGTGCGGATGCAGCACCTGCTCCACAACACGGTCGCCGACGTCGGCCGGATCGCCGACGCCGAGGGCATCGACTGCCACTTCGACCAGGGCGGCTACCTCTCGGTCGCGCGCAACCCGGCCCAGCTCGAACGGGTCCGCGAGGAGGTCGCCGACCATCGCGAGTGGGGCTTCGGCGAGGACGACCACCGTCTCCTCGACGCGCACGAGGTCACCGCGGTCGCCGGCGTCAGCGACGCGCTCGGCGGCTCGTTCACCCCGCACTGCGCGGCCATCCACCCGGCGCGGCTCGTCCGCGGGCTCGCCGATGCCGTCGAGCGCCGCGGCGTCGTCGTCCACGAGCGCACGACGGCCGTCGACGTGCGCAGCCGACGCGTCGTCACGCCGCACGGCACGGTGCGTGCCGAGCACGTCGTGCTCGCGACCGAGGGCTACACGCCGACCGTCGCGGGTCGCCGCCGCGCCATCGCACCGATCTACTCGCTCATGACCGCGACGGAGCCGCTGCCGGACGACACCTGGGCGCAGATCGGCCTCGACAAGCGCACGACCTTCGCCGACAACCGGCACCTGACGATCTACGGCCAGCGCACCCGGGACGGACGGATCGCCTTCGGCGGCAGAGGCGCTCCCTACCACTACGCGTCCAAGGTCTCCCCGCTCTACGACCGCGACGAGCGCGTTCACGCAGCCCTGCGCCGGATCCTCCTCGAGCTCTTCCCCGTCCTCGACGGCGTCACCTTCACGCATGCCTGGGGCGGCAACCTCGGCGTGCCACGCGACTGGTTCCCGTCGGTCCGTCACGACCGCCACACCGGCCTCGCCTTCGCGGGCGGCTACGTCGGTGACGGCGTGGCCACCTCGGCGCTCGCGGGCCGCACGCTGGCCGCGATGATCCGCGGCGACGACCCCGAGGGCCTGGCGACGCTGCCCTGGGCGGGGCGGACGTCGCGCGACTGGGAGCCCGAGCCGCTGCGCTGGCTCGGCGTCAACGCCGTCACCGCGCTCATGACCTCGGCCGACTGGTCGGAGCGCCGCACCGGCCGCCCCTCCCGGGCCGCCTCGGCCTTCTGGACGGCGCTCGGCCAGTAGCTGCCATCCGCCCCGATGGGCGGCCACCGGTGACCCCATCACCTGTCCGGTGGCACCCGGGCTCCGCGTCGGTGTCACCGAACCCTGCCAGATGCCCGCCGCCACAACGGCCTCCGTCATGCGACGGCGCGCTAGGTTCGGAGAATGCTGGACAGCGAGAGCGGTCCCGACCCCGACGTGGTGGTCGTCATGGGAGTCTCCGGGAGCGGGAAGTCGACGGTTGCCAAGGGTCTGTCGACCGTCCTCGGGTGGGAGTTCGCCGAGGGCGACGCCTTTCATCCCGAGGCCAACGTCGCGAAGATGCGCAGCGGCACGCCGCTGACGGACGAGGACCGTTGGCCGTGGCTGGAGGCGATCGGGGCGTGGATCTCGCGCAAGGAGAGCCGGGGCGAGTCGGCGGTGGTGACGTGTTCGGCCCTGCGCCGTGTCTACCGCGACCTGCTCCGCGAGGGCAGACCACACGTCCGGTTCCTGCACGTCACGGCGGAGTCCGATGTCATCCAGGAGCGGATGGAGCACCGCCCTGGCCACTACATGCCACCGTCCCTGCTGCCCAGCCAGCTGGCCACGCTCGAGCCGCTCGAAGAAGACGAGCCCGGAGTGACCATCACCAACGAGGGGAGCGCCGCTCAGGTCCTGGACCGGGCGCTGACCGCCCTCGGCCACCGGAAGGAGCACGCCTGATGTCTCTGATCGCAGTTCCCGCTGCAGTGTCCACGGCCATTCCGGGCGGACTGCCGGCCGCCGACGCGCCCCCGGTGTATGCCGGCAACGCGCAGCTCGTCGCGGCGTGCATCCTCGGCATCCTCGCCGTCGTCGTCCTCATCACGTGGGCGAAGGTCCACCCGTTCCTGTCGCTCATGCTCGGGTCGGCGGTGCTTGGAGCCGTCGCGACGATGCCGGCCGGTGAGACGGTCAAGAGCTTCGTGGCCGGCTTTGGCACGACGGCCGGGGCCGTCGGCATCCTCATCGCGCTCGGGGCGATGATCGGCAAGCTGCTCGAGGACTCCGGCGGCGCCAACCGGATCGTCGGGACGATGGTCGGACGCGTCGGGCCGGGTCGGCTGCCTTGGGTGATGGCAGCCATCGCTGCCATCCTCGGGTTGCCGTTGTTCTTCGAGGTGGGCGTGGTGCTGCTCGTGCCGGTGGTCGTCCTCGTGGCCCAACGAACAGGGCTGTCCCTGATGAAGGTCGGCATCCCTGCCCTGGCAGGGCTTTCGGTGCTTCATGGGTTGGTGCCGCCGCACCCCGGCCCGCTGACCGCGATCGGTCTGCTCAGCGCCGACCTCGGGCGCACGTTGATCTTCGGCATCATCATCGCGATACCGACCGTGGTGGTGGCCGGACCGCTGCTCGCGCGCTTCGTCGACAAGTGGGTGCCCAAGTCGGCGGACGACCTCGTGCTGCTCGGCACGGCATCCGCTGGCGCGACCGCCGCGTCCCGGACCGCGGTGCCCGCCGGCGCTCGGGCCACGGGCCGCGGGACCGCGGTCGCAGGTCCTTCCGGCGACGATGGCCCTGAGACCGGCGGCGCTCGGCGCGGGGCCACCGGTGAGGATGCCGGCGCCAACCGCGGGCTGGGCTCCTTCGAGGAACCGCTGGCGCCCGGGCGCAAGCGCGTCGGCTTCGCGACGGCCATCATCGGCATCACCCTGCCGGTGGTCCTCATGCTGGTCGACGCCATCACCAAGCTTCTCGTCACCGACGAGGAGACCGGGGTCCGCCAGACGATGGACTTCATCGGGACCCCCATCGTCGCCCTGCTCATCGCGGTGCTCTACTGCTACATCGCCCTGGGCCTCGGGTCGGGCCTGAACAAGGGCCAGGTCAGCGACTCGGTCGGGTCCGCGCTGCCCGCGATCGCGAGCATCATCCTCATCGTCGCCGCCGGTGGCGGGTTCAAGCAGACGCTGATCGACGCCGGGGTCGGCAACGTCATCAAGGACTGGGCCGAGGGCGTCAGCATCTCGGTGCTGTTGCTCGGATGGCTCGTGGCTGTGCTCATCCGGCTGGGTACGGGGTCGGCCACGGTCGCCACCATCACCGCGGCGGGCATCGTCGCGCCGCTCGCGCCGACCTTGTCGGCCAACCACCTCGCGCTGCTCGTCCTCGCGATCGGATGTGGCTCGCTGTTCTTCTCACACGTCAACGACGCCGGGTTCTGGCTCGTCAAGGAGTACTTCGGTCTGACCGTGGGCGAGACGATCAAGTCGTGGTCCGTCATGGAGACCGTCATCTCGGTGTTCGGCTTTGCCCTCGTCATGGTGGCCAGCGTCATCGTCACCTGACCGAGGCGCGTCCGGTGTAGGCGCCGTCCGTCAGCACCGGCACGAGCGACGACGCATCGAGCTCGGCCGCGACCGCCACGTCGTCGGGCCAGCCCTGCTCGACGAGCTCGAGGCCGCTCGCGCACGCGTGCAGGGCCTCGTCGACCCGGTGCTCCACGGCGAGCCACGCCGCGCCGGCGGCCTCGGCCTCGGGGCTGAGCAGGAGGGGTCCGCCTCGGTGCTCGAGGAGGCCGGCCAGGGCGGCGACGACCGCTCCCGCACCCCACAGGTCCTCGACGGCCGGGCGCAGGGACCCGTCGGGCCAGCGCTCACCGCTCGGGACGACGAGGACCGCCGGCTGCGACGCCGGACCGTGCGACCGCCGGGACGCGTCGAGCCAGTCGACGATCCAGCCGGCCACCGCAGCGCGGTTGCGCAGCGAGGCCGCCACGACGTAGGCCCCGGCGCCGGCCAGCACGGCGGTGGTCGTCGAGCCGTTGGGCGAGGGCAGGACGAGGTCGCCCAGCGGTCCGGCCGCACGGATCGAGGCCGGGGACAGGCTGACCCCGCCGTCGACGCGGGCCTCGGACCGACCCCGGGCGAGCGTCGCGCCCACCCCGTCGGCGAAGGCCCGGGCCGACCCGTCCTTCCAGCGGTAGGGGTGCACCCGGATGCCCGCGTCGACGGCGACGGACACGCACGTCGTGAAGCTGAGGACGTCGACGACGACCGCGCACACGGGCGAGCCCGCGGCGACGGCATACGCCGTCTGGGCCTCGGCGGCGCCGGGTCCCCAGTCGAGTCGGACGACGTGCCGGTCCTGCGCGTGCCACGGCTGCATGGCACCAACCTAGGGGTGGCTCAGCCGCCGAACGTCTGGGTCCAGTACGTGCCGTAGGTGCCGCCCGTCGCATAGCCGACGCCGAGGTCCCGGTAGGCGCAGTCGAGGATGTTCGCCCGGTGCCCGGGACTCGCCATCCAGGCGCGCATGACCTCTTTGGCGCTCGTCTGGCCGGCCGCGATGTTCTCGGCGATGGCGCCGCCGTCGTAGCCCGCGGCGCGGATCCGCTGGGCGAAGGTCACCCCGTCGGGGCTCGTGTGCGAGAAGTAGTCGCGGCTCGCCATGTCGTCGCTGTGACCCTGCGCGGCGCGCCGGAGGGCGGCGTTCGCCGACACCGGGCCGCAGCCGGCGCGGGATCGCTCGACGTTGACGAGGGCCACGACCTGCCGGGCGACGCCGGCCCGTTCCGGCGGCGCCGGCCTCGTCGAGGGCGCTGGACCGATCGGGCTCGTCGGGCCGGCCGTTCCCGACGGCTGCGGGGAGGAGGTCGGAGCCGGCTGCGGGGCGGTGACGAGAGGAGCCGGGGCGCGGGTGGTGAGCGAGGGCTGGGGTGACGACGTCGACGTCGAGGTCGATGGTGTCGTCGCCGGCGTCGAGGGCGTGCGTCCGGGCTCGGTGGCGTCGGCGACGCGGCTGCTCGGGGTGACCACCGGCACCGAGGGCGTGGAGGGCGTCGACCGGTGGCCGGGACGCAGCCCACCGGACTCGTGGAGGATCGCGAAGCCGCCCATGACGAGCAGCGCGGACAGCGTCAGGGTCACCACCGCGGCGCGCCGCGACCCCATGGCCGCGGGATCGGTGTGCCGTCCCATGTGCGCCTTTCGTCGTCCAGCGAGCGGTACCTTACGCGCCCCGCGGCCGCGGGAGGACGATGGGCGCGCCCGCGCTCAGCCGGCGTCGAGCTCGCGCACGAGGCGGGGCGGTGCCGTCAGCCGGTAGGAGGCGTCGACGAGCTCGGCGACCTCCTGCCAGTCGACCTCCTCCGGCGGGCCGCACGCACGCAGGTCGAGCCCGACCCAGCCGGACGGACCCACGTAGGCAGGGTCGTAGAAGCGTCCGTCACCGAGCAGGGCCGGCCGCTCGGCGGCGTCGGGGAGCACGAGGACGGACTGGCGGTAGGGCTCCGGGTCGTGGTCGCCCTTGACGGTGCCGCCGTAGGTGACGAAGACCTTCGTCGTGAAGAAGCTCGGCCGCCCGTGCGACACCTTCTCGTCGGCGCCCGGCAGCGCCAGGCAGATCTCGCGGACCCGAGCCAGATAGGGGTCCGCGCCGTCGAACATCAGGGGGTGGGCCACCCGACCACGGTAGGGCCGCGGCACCCCTCAGAGGCTCCTCAGGCGCCGCAGACCCCGCCGCAGCCACCGGCGCCGCAGCCGCCGCCGCACCCGCCGCCGGCAGGGACCGGCTCCGGCACCTCGTGCCGGGTCGACCACGCGGTCTCGAGGGCCTGGGTGAAGACCTCGACGGGCTGGGCGCCCGAGACGCCGTACTTCCGGTCGAGGACGAAGAAGGGGACGGACTCGATGCCGAGCATCTTGGCCGTGGCCTCGTCGCTGCGCACGTGGTTGCCGTAGTCGTCCGACTCGAGCATGGCCCGCACGGCGCCCTCGTCGAGACCGATCTCGGTCGCTAGCCGCACGAGCACGTCGCGGTCACCGACCGCGAGGCCCTCGGTGAAGTAGGCACGCATGAGGCGCTCGTGGGCGGCGTCGGACAGGCCCTGCTCGGCGGCGAGGTGGACGACCCGGTGCGCGTCGAAGGTGTTGCCGTAGCGGGCGTGCTCCCAGTTGAAGGTCAGACCCAGCTCGGTGGCCGCCGAGGCCATCGACTCGTGCTGGGCGACCGCCTGCTCGCGCGTCGTGCCGTACTTCGCGGCGACGAGGTCGACGAGCGGCCGGTCGGACACGGGGGCGGCGCCGCGGTCGAGCTCGAAGCTGTGCCACTGCACCTCGACCTCGTCGGCGTGCTCGAACTGCGCGAGCGCGGTCTCGAGCCGGCGCTTGCCGAGGTAGCAGAACGGGCACACGATGTCGGACCAGATGTCGATCTTCACGGTCGTGCAACCTACCCGCGCGCGCCCGTGTTCCCCGCATCGGGCGAGGCGTCGGTCACCCTCCGGGTGAGCGGGCGTATGCCGTTCAGCCGGCTCGCGCGACCCGCTGCAGGATCGCCGCGGCGGACTCCGCATCCCGGGTCTCGGGCAGCCAGTGCCCCGCGTCGAGCTCGACGAGCTCGTAGTCGCCCGTCACGTGCTCGTGGGTCAGCTCGGCCGCGGTCCGGCCGAGGAACGGGTCGCGCGAGCCCCAGACGTAGGTCGTCGGCACCTCGACGCGGTGTGCCGCGACGCCGGAGTGCCGGGCCGCGCGGTACCAGTTGATCGGCCCGGTGAGCGCCTCGGCGTGACCGAGCCGGACGGCATACCTGCTCCGGTCGGCGGCTGGGAGGCCCGAGCGGGCCATGAGGCGGTCGAAGCGGGCGGCGAGGGCCCGCTCGGGCAGCCGCGGCACCTGGAAGGCCGCCATGTACCAGGACTTGCGCTTCTGCTCGGTGCCGGACCGCCAGGCCCGCGACATCGCGGCCGGGTGCGGCGTCGACAGGACGGTCAGTGACGCGATGCGGGTCGGGTGGTTGCCGGCGACGAGCCACGCGAGGGCGCCGCCCCAGTCGTGGCCCACGAGGTGGACCCGCTCCCGCCCGGAGGCCTCGATGAGACCGACGACGTCGGCGACGAGCTCGTCGAGGCGGTAGGCGTCCCGGTCCGGCGGGCAGGCCGTGGGGGAGTAGCCGCGCTGGTCCGGGGCGAGGGTGCGCAGCCCCGCCTCGTGCAGCCGGGCGGCGACCCGGTCCCAGCTCGTGCGGTCGGTCGGGAAGCCGTGGAGCAGCACGACGACGTCACCGTCCAGGGGCCCCGCGTCGGTCACGTCGAAGCGCAGCCCGTCGCGGCTGTAGGTCGTGATCCGGCTCTCGAGGGCTCGCATGTCCCCATCGTGCCCCGGCGGGCCGACGGGTGCCCGGCAGGGTGCCCGGCTGGTTGCCCGGGCCAGGGTCGTCACCTAGGGGCCAAACCCGAGGCGGCGCGACAGCGGGGCGACCTACTGTGGATCCATGCCCGACGTGTCCGACCAGCGCATCCAGCCCGGCGCGAGCCGGGCCTGGTGGCACGTGTCGCGCACCGGGCTGTTCTTCGGCGCCGCCTACTTCCTCACGTCGATGGCCCCGAGCCTGCTGCCGCGCACGTGGTACTACCAGGGCCTCATCAGCGGCCTGTGCGCCGTGGTCGGCTACGCGCTGGGTGTCTTCGTCGCGTGGGTCGTCCGTCGGGTGGCCCGCCTCATCGACCTGCACGTCACGGTGAGCGGGGAGGCCCGGCACTGGCTGCTCGTCGCAGCGCCGCTCTTCGGGGCGGTGGCGGTCCTCGGGCTGACGGTCGCCAACGTGCGCTCGCAGGCGCGCACGGCGGCGTTCGTCCGGCTGACGCCCCTCGACCCGTTCGACTGGGCCCTGGCGCTCGCGCTCGCGGCCGTCGTCGCCGTCCTCTTCCTCGCGATCGCGCGGGGTCTGCGCGGGGCGACCCACCAGCTCGCCGAGGCCGCCGGTCACGTGCTGCCCAAGACGATCGCGACGCTCACCGCCGTCGTCGTCGTGGCCCTCGCGGCGGCGTGGGTGACCGACAGCGTGCTCTTCCACCGCGGCATGCAGGCCTTCGCCGGCGTCGCGGCCCAGGTCAACACCGCCCCGACCGGTCGGGCCGCGCCGACGTCGCCGCTGCGGTCGGGCGGTCCGGGGTCGCTCGAGTCGTGGGACAGCCTCGGCTTCCAGGGCCAGATGTTCGTCACGAGCGCGCCCACGCCGGCACAGATCACCGCGGCGACCGACCGCGGGGCCATCGAGCCGATCCGCGTCTACGCCGGGCGCACGCCTGGGCGCACGGTGAACGACGTCGCCGACGCCGTGGTCGCCGAGCTGCAGCGCACGAAGGCCTTCAACCGCCGGGTGCTCGCGGTCTTCACGACGACCGGCACCGGGTGGGTCGACGACTGGTCGGCCCAGTCCGTCGAGTACCTCAGCAACGGCGACAGCGCGATCGCTGCGATGCAGTACTCCTACCTGCCCAGCGCGATGTCGATGATGACCGACCGCGACACCCCTCGCGAGGCGGGCAAGGCGCTCTTCGACAAGGTGTATGCCGTGTGGCGCACGCTGCCGCCCGACGACCGTCCGCAGCTCGTCGTCGGCGGGGAGTCGCTCGGGTCCTACGGGGGCCAGGCGGCGTTCACCGACGCCGACGACATGCTCGCGCGCGCCCAGGGCGGGGTCTGGGTGGGGACCCCGAGCTTCACCGACATCGCGGAGTCGCTGACGGCCCGGCGCAACGAGGGGTCGCCCGAGATCGTCCCGGTCGTCGACGCGGGACTGCACATCCGCTTCGCGGCGAGCGGCGACCAGCTGACCCACGACTCCTACGGTCGCGACTACGGCGCCTGGGACTTCCCGCGCTTCGTCTACGCCCAGCACCCGTCCGACCCCGTCGTCTGGTGGAACCCGGCCCTGCTCGGCGCCGAGCCCGACTGGCTGCGCGAGCCGCGGGGTCACGACGTCAACCCCGACGTCACCTGGATCCCGTTCGTGACGTTCTGGCAGCTGACCACCGACATGGCCGTCGGCCACGACCCGCCCGACGGCTACGGCCACCGCTACGGTCCCGAGCTCGTCCCGGCGTGGGGCTCGGTCCTCGGCGGTTCGCCCACCGACGACTACTCGAAGCTCGTCGCAGGGATCGAGGACACCGTCTCGCGGGTCGAGTGAGTGCGGCTCCGCGGCTGACCTACGCTCGGACCGTGCCAGCGCAGCGTTTCCACGGGCAGATCGTCGGCGTCGGCTCCACGTCCGGCGTCCGGGTCGTCGTCGGGTCGTGGCTGCGCACGCCGCTCGGGTCGTTCGGCGACGCGATGGTCGAGACGGCCGACGGGCACCGGGTGCTCGTCGCCCCGACCCCGGAGGTCGCGGCGTTCATCGAGGCGACGTACGCCTTCGACGAGGTGCGCCTCGAGCCGATCACCGTGCGCGCCGGCCGCGACCGCTGGCAGGTCAGCTCGCCCTCCCTGTCCCTCGACCTCACGGTCGGAGGGCGTAGGCCGCTCGGCCGGCTCCTGCGGGCCGTGCCCGCGCGCGTCGCGTCGAGTCCGAGGTGGGCGACGGTCGTCGACCCTGTCGCCCGGGTCGTCCTGCGCGGGGTCCGCACCCGCGGCACGGCGCTCGAGGACCGTCAGGAGTTCTACGGAGCCACCGACCTGCACGCGGTGACGGCGCTCGACGGCTGCTTCGAGGGCGCGGTGTTGGGTGGCCTCGCACCGGTCGACCCGCCCTGCCGGTTCGGCTTCTCGTCGACGCCTCGCCGCCCGTCGGTGACATCGGTCGTGACGACCGTGGTCACCGGCGACGAGGCGGGCACCCTTCAGGCAGAAACGGATCCGAACCGCGCGACGTAGTGCCAGACCCGCTTGAGGGACTGCTCGTCGTGCCGCCCTGCTCGTGAGGCGTCCCCGACGACCTGCGGGGTGACGACGCCGTCGACGGCGAGCGACTCACCGAGCGCTACGAACTCCGGCCCGCGGTAGCCCGGGTGGGCACGGAGGGTCCCGACGTCGAGCCGGTAGCCCGGGTGCCACTCGACGGGCACGCCGAGCCGGAGCGCGTCGGCCTCGACGTCGGTGCCTCGATAACCGGGGTCGAGCACGAGCGCCTCGACGTCACGGGCGAGGTCGAGCACCCCGTGGGCGTGGGCCTCGACGTAGTCGTCGAGGAGGTCGTGGTCGGCGGCCTCGGCATGCTCGCCGAGCGCGAAGGCCGTTGCGGTGCCGAAGTGCTCAGGCTCGAAGACGCTGTCGGGAAAGCAGAACGTCGTCCGGTCCAGCGTGTGCGCCGCCAGCCGCACGTGGGCCGACCCGAAGCGTGGCGCGGCGCCGTACGGCCTCCGGTGCAGGTCGAGGGCGCCGTACTTCGGCCGCAGCGCCGGCTCGGCGTCGTCGTAGGCGCCGCCGAAGATCCGGCTCTCCCAGCGCCACCGGTCACCACCGGGGTGCGCCGTCAGCCCACCGTTGCCCGTGCCCGTCTCGAACTGGGAGCGGTAGACGCCGTCGCGGGCCATGACGGCGAGGATCGGCTCGCCGCGCACGAGCCGGTCCGGGTGGAAGTTGAGGGTGACGCGCAACGTCGGGTCGAGCGGGCGTCCCGTCGAGAGGCCGCGCACGTGCGCGAGCGCCCTCGTGACGGCGGCGGGCTGGGTGGGCACGACGCCATCCTCACACCCGCGACCCGGCGCCAGGGGGTAGGAATGGGGCATGGGCACGATGATCGACTTCCCCGACCACGACCTCACCGCGTACCGCGCCGACCCGACCGGGACGCCGCGCGGCGCCGTGGTCGTCATCCAGGAGATCTGGGGTCTGGCCGACCACGTCAAGGACGTCACCGACCGCGTCGCGGCGCAGGGCTACGTCGCCGTCGCGCCCGACCTGCTCGGGCACGTCGGACTGACGCCCGAGGTGGGTGCGCGGATCTTCGAGCTGATGTTCAGCGCGTCGGAGGAGGACCGGCTCGCGGCCCAGCCGCAGATGCGCGCGGCCACCACGCCGGCGCGGCAGCCGGAGTTCGCCGCGTGGGCGGTGCCGGCCCTGCGCGCCGTCGTCGACGCGCTCGTCGACGAGCCGGGCGTCGACGGCCGGGTGGGCGTCGTCGGCTTCTGCTTCGGCGGGACGTACGCCTTCGCCCTCGCGGCTGCCGACCCGCGGCTGCGCGCGGCGGTGCCCTTCTACGGTCACCTCCCCGAGAACGCCGACCCTGCGACGATCGGGTGCCCCGTCCTCGCCTTCTACGGCGAGGACGACCACGGCATCACCGACGGGGTGCCCGAGCTCGAGGCACGGATGGAGCAGGCGGGCGTCGACTTCACGGCGCGGGTCTACCACGGCGTCGGGCACGCCTTCTTCAACGACACCTCGCCGTCGAAGTACAACGCCGAGGTGGCGGCCGACGCGTGGGACCGGACGCTCGCCTTCTTCGACGAGAACCTGCCGTCGTGACCGGCCACGAGATCGCGCCGCTCGTCCTCGGCCCGATGCTGCGCTACATCGGTGAGACCGATGCGACGGTGTGGGTCGAGACCTCCGGTGCGGGAGTCGTCGCGGTGCACGCCGACGGCCGCGACTGGACGGCCCCGACCTTCGCCGTCAAGGGCCACCACTACGCGCTCGTCGCCGTCGATGGCCTCGAGCCGGGCGGGTCTTGGGACTACACCGTCAGCATCGACGACACACCGGTCTGGCCCCAGCCCGACAGCGCCTTCCCACCCCCACGCATCCGCACCATCGACCGCGGCCGATCCACGCGGCTGCTCTTCGGCTCCTGCCGCACCACCGTGCCGCACGACCATGAGGGGCACCGCACCAACGGCGTCGACGCGCTGCGCACGCTCGCGCTCGCCCTGGCCCGGGGCGAGGAGGTGTGGCCCGACCTCGTGGCCTTCCTCGGTGACCAGGTCTACGCCGACGAGACGTCCGAGGCGATGCGCGAGTTCATCGCCTCCCGCCGCGACATCACCGAGCCACCGGGTGAGGAGATCAAGGACTACGAGGAGTACGCCCACCTCTACGGGCTCGCGTGGGGTGACGCAGCGAACCGCTGGCTGCTCTCGACGGTGCCGAGCTGCATGATCTTCGACGACCACGACATCCGCGACGACTGGAACACGTCGTGGACCTGGCACGAGGAGATCAACCGCACCCCGTGGTGGCACGAGCGGCTCATGGGCGGCCTCTCCTCGTACTGGGTCTACCAGCACATCGGCAACCTCTCGCCGTCGCAGCTCGCCGACGACGAGATCTACGCGCAGGTCATCGCCGGTGCCGACCCCGGCGGGGAGGAGCTCGACCTGACCGAGGCCGTCTTCGACCTCGCCCGCCGTTCCGACCGCCACCCCGAGGTGTACCGCTGGAGCTTCCGGCGCGACCTCGGTGACGTCCGGCTCGTCGTCGTCGACTCGCGCGCCGCCCGGGTCCTCGAGCCGAAGCACCGCTCGATGCTCGACCCCGACGAGATGAGCTGGCTCGACGAGCAGCTGACCGGCGACGTCGAGCACCTGCTCATCGGGACGTCCCTGCCGTTCATGCTCCCTCCCGGGCTGCACGACCTCGAGGCGATCGACGAGGTGCTCGCCATGGGCACCCACGGACGTGTCGTCGCCGACCGGGCCGAGAAGGTCCGGCAGTCCATCGACCTCGAGCACTGGGCCGCCTTCAACGACGGCTTCGTCGAGGTCTTCGACATGGTGATGCAGGTGGCGCGGGGCGAGCGCGGTGCGGCTCCGGCCAGCGTCGTCTTCCTCTCCGGCGACGTCCACAACTCCTACGTCGCCGAGGTCGTCGACGCGAGGACCCGCCACGGCGCGACGTCCCGCGTCATCCAGGCCGTCTGCTCGCCGATCCGCAACCCCATGCCGCGGATGGTGCGCGTCATGATGTCCGCGTTCGCCCGTGGGCTGGTGCGCCCCATGCGGTTCGTCGCCGAGCGCTCGAAGCACGTGCCCGACCCCGCCTACCCGTGGGCGGTCACCGACGGTCCGTGGTTCGACAACTGTCTCGCCGAGCTCACCGTCCAGGGTCGGGACCTCTCGATCGTCTGGCGCGGTGGTGAGATCCGCGACGGCGACGACGCCCACCCGGTGCTGACCACGGTGTCGAGCGTGCGCATCCCTGCAGCAGGTTGACGGGATGTCCGTGGACGATGTCGACCGGCGGATCGCGCTGGCGCGCAGGGCTGTCCGGGCGTATGCCGCGAACCCCAAGGTCGCAGCGGCGCTCATCGGTGGGTCCGTGGCGCGCGGGCTCGCCGACGCGTCGTCCGACATCGAGCTCGACGTCTACTGGTCCTCCCCGCCGACCGTCGCCGACCGCGAGGCGGCGATCGAGGGCGCCGGGCTCACCCGCGTCTATGCGGAGGAGGACGACCACGAGTGGGCCGACGGCCTGCTCGTCGGCGGCGTCAAGACCGACGTCAGCGGCTTCGTCACGTCGACCATCGACACCTATCTCGACCGCGTGCTCGCGGGCGACACCGACGCGGAGCTGCAGGTACGCGTCACGGCGCTGCGCGACGGCATACCCCTGCACGGCCACGCGGTCATCGAGGCGTGGCGGACGCGGTGCGACGTCTACCCGGAGGCGCTGGCCGTCGCCCAGGTGCTCGAGGCCCTCGACCTGAGGCCCCGCGAGCGGCTCGAGATGCTTGCGGCCCGGGACGACGTCGTGCTGCTCCACCGCGACCTGCTCGACGGCGTGCAGGGGGTGCTCGACGCGCTCTTCGCCGTCAACCGGGTGTGGATGCCCCATCCCTTCCACAAGTGGCTGGACCGCGAGGCGACCCTGCTCGCCCACCGGCCCGACCGTCTCGTCGAGCGCATCCGGTCTCTCCTCGTCGCGTCCCCGCACGACGCGGTCGCGACCCTGGTCGCCCTCGTCGAGGAGACGTACGACCTCGCGCACGAGCGGGTGCCCGAGGCCGACGTCGGCCCGTTGCGGGCGGCGTTCGAGCAGCGACGCGTCGTCGGGGCCTAGGGGTCGGGGGCGGCCGTGGCGCGTCGCCGTGGCTCAGGGCAGCAGGGCGAGGACCTCGTCGGTCGTGGCGGTCTCGCCGAGGCGCGGGAAGATCCGCGTCACGGAGCTCTCGTGGGACGCGCGTCGAGATCGGTCATCGCGTCGGTCGCGAGCGTCACGTGGTAGCCGTGCTCGTGGGCCGCGCGGTCGGGGAAGGCTGCCGCGTTGGCGGCGGCGGCGAGCATGGCGCCGAGGTACATGAACGTGCGCAGCAGGCCGGCGGACGAGCCCAGGCGGTCGGGGTCGGCCTGACGGTAGAGGGCGTTCTGGTTGGCCAGGCCGATGAGCCCCTGCACCACCAGTCCCGCGCCGGCGACGGCGACGACGAGCAGCAGCGGCCAGTGCGTCACCGCGGGCTCCATGAGGAAGCGCAGCAGCGCGGTCAGCGTGACGGCGAACAGGACCATGCCGGCGACGTCCAGCCTGTCGATCTGAAGAGGCTCAGATCACCCGGACGAGCAGGATGCGGTCGTCCCCCGTCGCCGGGCTCTGCCGCCCGTCGCGGTTGCTCGTCGTCACGAGCAGGGTGTCCGATCCGACGGCGAGCACGCTGCGCAGCCGCCCGTAGCGACCGACGAGGAAGTCCTGGGGCGTCCCCGTGGTCGCCGAGCCGTCGAGGGGGATGCGCCACAACCGCTGCCCGCGCAGGGCCGCCATCCACACCGATCCCTGCGCGATCGCGATGCCGCTCGGCGAGTCCTCCGGTGGGCCCCACTGGGCGACCGGGCCCGTGATGCCCGCCCGGCTCGTGCGCCCCTCCGTCTGCGGCCAGCCGTAGTTGCGGCCGGGGCGGATGAGGTTGAGCTCGTCCTCGCTGTGGTCACCGAACTCGGACGCCCAGAGGCGACCGGCGGCGTCCCAGGCGATGCCCTGGACGTTGCGGTGGCCGTAGGACCACACGAGCGTCCCGAACGGGTTGCCCGGGGCCGGGCGCCCGGCGGTCGTCATCCGCAGGATCTTGCCGCCGAGCGAGCCCTTGTCCTGGGCGAGCGCCGGCTGCTGCGCCTCCCCGGTCGTCGCGTAGAGGTAGCCGTCCGGCCCGAACGCGATCCGGCCGCCGTTGTGGTGGACGTTGTGGGGGATGCCCCTGACGAGCACTCGCGGCGTCCCGAGCTGGCGACCGGCCGGCGCGGACGGGTCCCAGGGAATCGCCGCGATGCGGTTGTCGCCCGCCGTGGAGTAGTAGGCGTAGACGAGGTGGTCGCGGGTGAAGGTGGGCGAGACGGCGATGCCGAGCAGGCCAGCCTCACCCTGCTGTGCGACGTTCGAGACGACGCCCGGCACCGTGCCGACCCGGGCCAGCCGGGCCGCTGCGACGTCGAGGCGGTAGACCCGGAAGCTGTCGCGCGCCGAGACGAGGACGGTCCCGTCGGGCAGCCGGGCCAGGCCCCACGGCACGTCGATCCCGGTGGCCAGGGTGCGCACCACCGTCGCCGTCCCGGTCGCCCGGCCCGGCGTCGAGGTGGCCGGCGCGGCCGTCGGGGTGGCCGGCCCGCTCGAGGTCGCCGAGGGCGTACGCGTCGTCCCCGTGGTCGGGGAGGTGATCGGGGAGGTGATCGGGGAGCTCGTCGCGCTGGTCGTCGCCACCGTCGAGGCGGCCGGAGACGACGTCGAGGACGTGCCCGCGGAGGTGGCGCCGGCGGTGCTCGGCGCGCCGGCGGAGCAGGCGGCCAGCGAGAGCGCGCTCAGGCCGACGGCGATGGTCGAGGCGAGCGCGGTGCGAGTCATGTGCGTCGGCATGAGGCACCTCCGGTCACGACGCTAGCCACCAAGACTGTGTCTCGGACGGGAACAATCCGCGAGAGCCCAGAGTTGAGTCGGGTGAACGCAAGATTTGCGAGTCCGGTTTTGACAATCACGTCGGAGCGGGAGCAGATTGAGCGAGGACCTGTTTCACCCGGACCACCAGCACCACGGTCTCCACCTAGATCATCAAGGAGTCACCCATGGCACGTGCCGTCGGAATCGACCTCGGTACCACCAACTCGGCCGTCTCCGTCCTCGAGGGCGGCGAGCCGAGCATCATCGCGAACGCCGAGGGCGGGCGCACCACCCCCTCCGTCGTCGCGTTCTCCAAGAACGGCGAGGTTCTCGTCGGCGAGGTCGCCAAGCGCCAGGCCGTCACGAACGTCGACCGCACGATCCGCTCGGTCAAGCGCCACATGGGCACTGACTGGAAGTCGCCCGAGATCGACGGCAAGACCTACACCGCCCAGGAGATCAGCGCGCGCATCCTGCAGAAGCTCAAGCGCGACGCCGAGTCCTACCTCGGTGAGACCGTCACGGACGCCGTCATCACCGTCCCCGCGTACTTCGACGACGCCGAGCGCCAGGCCACGAAGGAGGCCGGTGAGATCGCGGGCCTCAACGTCCTGCGCATCGTCAACGAGCCCACCGCGGCCGCGCTGGCCTACGGCCTCGACAAGGGCAAGGAGGACGAGCTCATCCTCGTCTTCGACCTCGGTGGCGGCACGTTCGACGTGTCCCTCCTCGAGGTCGGCAAGGACGCCGAGGACGGCTTCGCCACGATCCAGGTGCGCGCCACCAACGGTGACAACCACCTCGGTGGTGACGACTGGGACGACGTCGTCGTCCAGCACCTCATCACGCAGGTGAAGAACAAGACCGGCCAGGACCTGTCCAAGGACAAGATCGCGATGCAGCGCCTCCGCGACGAGGCCGAGCGCGCCAAGAAGGAGCTCTCCACCGCGACGAGCACCAACATCTCGGCGCAGTACATCTCGATGACGCCCGAGGGCCCGATCCACCTCGACGAGAACCTCACCCGCGCGCAGTTCGAGCAGATGACCAAGTCGCTCCTCGACCGCACCAAGGCGCCGTTCCACAAGGTCATCGAGGACGCCGGCATCAAGGTCGCCGACATCGACCACGTCGTGCTCGTCGGTGGCTCCACCCGCATGCCGGCCGTCACCGCCCTCGTCACCGAGCTGACCGGCGGCAAGGCCCCCAACAAGGGCGTCAACCCCGACGAGGTCGTCGCCATGGGCGCGAGCCTGCAGGCCGGTGTCCTCAAGGGTGAGCGCAAGGACGTCCTGCTCATCGACGTCACGCCGCTCTCGCTCGGCATCGAGACCAAGGGTGGCCTGTTCACCAAGCTCATCGAGCGCAACACCGCGATCCCGACGAAGCGCTCCGAGATCTTCAGCACCGCCGACGACAACCAGCCGTCGGTCCTCATCCAGGTCTTCCAGGGTGAGCGTGAGATCGCGCAGCACAACAAGTCGCTCGGCACCTTCGAGCTGACCGGCATCGCGCCGGCGCCGCGCGGTGTGCCGAAGATCGAGGTCACCTTCGACATCGACGCCAATGGCATCGTCAACGTCTCCGCCAAGGACCAGGGCACCGGCAAGGAGCAGAAGATGACGATCACCGGCGGCTCGGCCCTGTCGAAGGAGGAGATCGACAAGATGGTCAAGGACGCCGAGGCGCACGCCGACGAGGACAAGAAGCGTCGCGAGGAGGCCGAGGTGAGGAACCAGGCCGAGCAGCTCGTCTTCTCGACCGAGTCCTTCCTCAAGGAGTCGGGCGACAAGGTCCCGGCCGACGTCAAGACGCCGGTCGAGGAGTCGCTCGCCGACCTCAAGGCCTCCATCGCCGAGGGGTCCGAGGCCAGCGCCGACGACATCAAGGCGAAGGTCGAGGACCTCAACACGAAGTCGCAGGCCATGGGACAGGCCGTGTACGCCACCGAGCAGGCCTCCGCGAACGCTGCGAGTGCCGCCGGGGCGCAGGACGGCGCTCCTGCCGACGACACCACGCCCGGTGCGTCCGGCGCGTCCGACGACGACGTCGTCGACGCCGAGGTCGTCGACGACGACGAGGCCAAGGAAGCCAAGTGACCGAGTCCCCGAAGCACGGCACGCCCGGCGAGCAGCCTGACGTGACCGCGACGGGCGCGACGGGTGCCGGCGGCGACGCCGCCGGCACCCCGCCGCGGGCAGACTCCGCCCACGGCGAGCGCCACCACACGTACTACGAGGGCGGCGCAGGCGCGTCGTCCGAGCCCGGTGGCGAGGACGAGTTCGACCACACCGCAACCGATTCCAACGAGACCGGCGACGCCGGCGAGTCCTCGCAGACCGAGGGCGTGGCCCTCGCCGAGGAGGACACCATGGCCGCGACGCTGCTCGCCGACCTGCAGCGGCTGCAGGCCGAGTACGTCAACTACAAGAAGCGCGTCGACCGCGACCGCGAGGTCATCCGCCACACCGCGGTCGGCAGCGTCGTCGAGTCCCTGCTCCCGGTCCTCGACGACATCCACATGGCCCGCCAGGCCGGCGACCTCGCCGGTGGCCCCTTCGCCGCGATCGCCGACAAGCTCGAGGCGACCCTCGGTCGCTTCGGCGTCGAGCGCGTCGGCGAGGCCGGACAGGAGTTCGACCCCAACGTGCACGAGGCCCTCATGCACGTCGAGGCCGAGCTGCCCGAGGGGGCGACCGGCACGACCGTCGTCCAGGTGCTCCAGCCGGGCTACCGCATCGGCGACCGGCTCGTCCGCGCCGCCCGGGTCTCGGTTGCCGACCCCGCCTGAGACGTCCGCCGCCGGGCTGCGCACGCAGCCCGGCGGCATACCCGATGATGGGAGCAGCGTGAGAGTCACCGTGAACGAGGAGGTGCGCCATGGCTAGTCAGGACTGGTTCGAGAAGGACTTCTACGCGATCCTCGGCGTGCCCCAGGACGCCGACGCCGCGACGATCAAGAAGACGTACCGCAAGGTCGCGCGCACGATGCACCCCGACCACAACGTCGGCGACCCCAAGGCCGAGGAGCGCTTCAAGGAGGTCGGGGAGGCGTATGCCGTCCTGTCCGACCCCGAGAAGCGGCGCGAGTACGACGCGATCCGCGCCATGTCCCACGGCGGTGCCCGCTTCACCGCGGGCGGCGCGGGCGGCCAGGGCGCCGGTTTCGAGGACATCTTCTCCGCCTTCGGCGGGGCGGGTGGTCCCGGTGGGCAGCGCGTGCGCTTCGACACCGGTGGCGCCGGCGGCCAGCCCAACCTCGAGGACATCCTCGGGCAGATGTTCGGCGGTGGTGCACCCGGCGCCGGCTACGGCGGCTACGGCGCGACGGCCGGTCCGCGCCCCGGGTCCGACGTCCAGGCCAACACGCGCATCGGCTTCCGCGACGCCGTCGAGGGCTCGACGGTCTCGCTCAGCTCCCCCGACCTCGGTCGGATCAATGCCCGCATCCCGGCGGGCGTCAAGGACGGGCAGCGGATCCGCCTGCGCGGCAAGGGTCGCCAGGGCGACCCCGGCGCGCCGGCCGGTGACCTCATCCTCACGGTGGGGGTCGACAAGCACCCGGTCTACGGACGTGAGGGCGACAACCTCACCCTCGACCTGCCCGTCACCTTCGCGGAGGCCGCGCTCGGCGCGACCGTCGCGGTCCCGACGCTCGACGGCGGGTCGGTCAAGGTCAAGGTGGCGCCGGGCACGCCGAGCGGCCGCGTCCTGCGGCTCAAGGGGCGCGGCGTCAAGCGGGGCGACCACGCCGGCGACCTGCTGGCCCGCGTGCAGGTGGTCGTGCCGCAACGGCTGACCGACGAGGCCCGCGAGGCCATCGAGCGGATGGCTGCGGCCGAGAACGGCCACGACCCCCGGGCCGACCTCTTCCAGCGCGCCCGAGCCTGACGAGCGAGGTGACGACGATGGCCCGCAAGAGTGCCCGCCCCGGTGGGCACGACGACGACGCACCCGTCTTCGTCATCTCCGTCGCGGCCGAGCTGGCCGGCATGCACGCGCAGACGCTGCGGCAGTACGACCGGCTCGGCCTCGTCTCCCCGTCGCGCACGCGCGGGGGCGGACGGCGCTACAGCGCGCGCGACGTCGAGCTGCTCCGCGACGTGCAGCGCCTGTCACAGGAGGGTGTCTCGCTGGCCGGCATCCAGCGCATCCTCGACCTCGAGAACCACGTGACCGCCCTCCGGTCACGGGTCGAGGAGCTCGCCGCCGACCTGGCGGCGGCCCAGGCGGCTCTGTCGGCCGGCGCCCGGGTCTTCGCGGTCGGTCCACGTGGCGAGGTCGTGGCGGTCCGACCCGGCCAGCGCCCGCCCCGCGCCCCGTCGTCGCAGGCGCTCGTCGTGTGGCGGCCCGAGCGCTAGGTCTCCGCCGCCCGAGGCGGTGCTCGTGTGTCAGACTGTGGACGCCTCAAGCAGACGGGGCGCGCCGTTGTGGAATGCCGCCGGAGGCAGCTTCTTGACCCCAGTCCCGGAGGTCGTGTGACCCCGCACCACCCTGAGGGCGCCCTGCCCGGCGCCCCCACGACGAACGCCTCGAGCCTCGGCGTGCCCTCGTCCCCGACGAGCATGCGTGACCTGTTCCTGCGCACCGACTGGTCGGCGACCTCGCTGGGGCCGGTCGAGTCCTGGCCCGCGAACCTGCGGATCCTCGTCGACGTCTGCCTGTCGTCGCGGTTCCCCATGCTCGTCTGCTGGGGACCCGACCTGCTCATGCTCTACAACGACGGCTACCGCACCCTCCTCGGCGAGAGCAAGCACCCCGACGCGTGGGCGCGGCCGGTGCGGGCCGTCTGGCCCGAGGTCTGGGACGTCATCGGCCCGATGTTCGAGGGGGTCACCAGTGGCGGCCCGGCGACGTGGGTCGAGGACGAGCTGCTCGTCGTCGACCGCGCCGGCTACCTCGAGGAGGCCTACTTCACGTGGTCCTACGGCGCCATCCACGACGACTCGGGTTCCGTCGTCGGCGTGCTCAACGTCGCGACCGAGACCACCGCGAAGGTGGTGGCCGAGCGCCGCGCCGACGTCGCGTCGCGGCTCTTCGCCTCGCTGGCCGACGCCGAGGACGCCGAGGACGTACGCCGTCGTGCCCTCGAGGTGCTCCGCTCGGACGGTTTCGACCACCTCGCGATCGACCTGCGCTGGTGCGCGCCGGGGGACCCGGCTCCTGACGGGGTCGACGACGAGGGCCGGACGGTGCGCGTCGTGCCCGCCGTCGAGCCCGGGCTGCTCGAGCCCACCGCGCACCTGCTGCTGACCGAGAACCCCCGCCGCCCGTGGGACGCCCAGCTCCAGGTCTACGCCGAGCTGTGCGCCGCGCACGTCGCGATGGCGCTGAGCGGCATCCGCCGCCTCCAGGAGGAGCGTCACCGGTCCGAGGCACTGGCCGAGCTCGACGTCGCCAAGTCCGACTTCTTCGCCAACGTCAGCCACGAGCTGCGCACGCCGCTGACCCTCATCGCCGGACCGGTGCAGGACGCTCTCACCGCCGACGGCCTGGACCCCGAGCAGCGCCAGCGCTTCGAGCTGATCCGCCGCAACACCGACCGTCTCGCCGGCCTCGTCGACCGCATCCTCGACCTCACGCGGGTCGAGGCCGGGGCCGTCGAGCCGCACTGGGTCCAGGCCGACGTCGAGGAGCTCGTCACCGGCATCGGCGCGAACTTCCGCCCGGCCATCGAGCGCACCGGACTCGAGTTCGAGGTGGTGTGCGACGACCTCGACCACGAGGCCTACGTCGACGTCGACATGTTCGAGCGCATCGTGCTCAACCTGCTGTCGAACGCCCTGAAGTTCACGGCGCGCGGACGCATCTCGCTCCACCTGGGCGGGACCGACACCGGTTTCGCCGTCTCGGTCACCGACACCGGTATCGGCATCGCCGAGAAGGACCTCGACCTCGTCTTCGACCGCTTCCGGCAGCTCGACCGCGGCGACGACCGACGATCGCGCGAGGGCGCCGGCATCGGCCTGTCGCTCGTGCGCCAGCTCGTCGACCTGCTCGGCGGCCGCGTCGCCGTGCAGTCACGGCAGGGGAGGGGCAGCACCTTCACCGTGTCCTTCCCGTGGGGCCGGCCCGCGGAGCGGGCCGCGCTGCGCCCCTCGATCACGCCGCGCTCGGCCGAGTCCTTCATCCACGAGGCGAGCAGCTGGGTCGTGCGCGACGCGGTCGCGGCCGAGATGCAGGCGTCGTCCGCGGAAGCCGAGCAGCTCCCCGGCCCGATGTCACCGGCCACGCGGCCGGACGGCGTGCGTCCGACCCTGCTCGTCGTCGAGGACAACCACGACATGCGCGACTACATCGCGCGCCACTGCGTCGTCGACTACGACGTCGTGTCGGTGCGCGACGGGGTCGAGGCCCTCGAGCACCTGCGCGCCCGACGTCCGTCGATCGTCCTCGCCGACGTCATGATGCCCCGCATGGACGGCCTGACCCTCGTGCGCGAGATCCGGGCCGACGCGAGCCTGCGCGACCTTCCCGTGGTCCTGCTGTCCGCGCGGGCCGGCGTCGAGGCCAGCACCACCGGGCTGCTCGAGGGTGCCGACGACTACGTCATCAAGCCGTTCCAGCCCCAGGAGCTCCGCGCGCGCCTCGCCGCCAACCTCGTGCGGGCGCGATCGCGGTCGCGCGACGCCGCGTGGCTGCGGGCGATCCTCGGAGCCATCCAGGAGCCGTTCGTCGTCGTCGACGCCGAGGGCCTCGTCGTCCAGGTCAACGACGTGTTCACCCGGACTTTCGGCTGGTCGCTCGCGGAGGGTCCGCTCGTGCCGCCGTACCCGTGGTGGATCCCGGAGTCGGAGTCCTCCGACGAGCACCACCAGCACCAGCGACGCATGGAGCTGCTCCAGTCCGGCCGACCCGTCGAGGACGACCGCTACCGCATCCTCCGGCGCGGCGGCGGTGAGGCCTGGGTCCACGTCCGGTCGGCGGGCGTGCCGGGCACGGCGGAGCACGACGGCTTCGTCATCGTCGTCGTCCGGGACGAGACGCGCGAGCGCGAGTCCCGTCTGCGGCGCGAGCTCGCCGCCCGGATCGCCGTCGACCTCGCCACGGCGGAGGAGCTCGACCAGGTGCTCGCCACGGCCGTCACCGGCTTCACCGTGCTCTTCGACGGTGCGGTGACCCTGCGCGTCTCACCGACGAAGGGGCAGCCGGTCGTGCTGTCCCCGCGCGGACGGGTGGCCGTCGGCGACCTCGAACCGGGCATCCGGCAGGGGCTCGACTCCTCGCCGCACCGCCACGACGTCCTGGTCGGCGACAAGCGGGAGGGCCTGCTGCTCCTCCCGACGGCGCACGAGTCGGACTGCCGGACCTGGGTGCAGTTCGACGAGCCGCGTCTCGTCTCGAGCGACGAGCTCATCGTCGGCGACCTGCTCGCGCAGTCGCTCGGCCAGGCCGTCGACCGCGTCGTCGCGCGGCAGGCGCGCGCGCAGAAGGAGCACCAGCTCGAGCAGGCCATCGAGAGCCACCGGCTCATCGGCCACGCCGTCGGCGTCCTCATCGAGCGCCACCGCATCACGGCGACACAGAGCTTCGAGATGCTGCGGCAGGCCTCGCTCAACCGCAACGTCAAGCTGCGCGAGATCGCGGCGCGCGTCGTCGAGAGCGGGCAGGACCCCGACCAGGCCTGACCGCCGCTGTCGAGACGCGACCTCCGGGGCCCAGCTCCGGAGGTCGCGTGCGTGCGGCCTTGTGCCGCGCGGGAATTGGTCGCTCCTCGCAATTGCCTCGTGTCGTGCTTTGTCCGACGGCGTCACGGGATGCAACACTGTCCTGCCTCCAAGTTCGCGGGCCTTCCCACGCATACCTTGGAGGGCCCGTGACCGACCTGCGTCCGGCGACCGCAGCGAACGACGACCGCTGGCTCGACGCCGCGGCGCGGATCGCCGCCGCAGCGCGGCTGCTGGTCCGCTCCGAGGACCTCGAGGAGGCGCTCTCGCTCGCCGCGTCCGCCATCGGTGAGGCGCTCGTCGGCGAGGCCGTGATCCGGGTGACCGCGACCCAGCACGACCTGCTCGCCGGCGCCTCCGGTGTCGTGCCGCCGTCCGCGCTGCCCCCGGCCGTCCGTGAGGTGCTCTCCGGACCCGTCGACCTCGACGGGGCGACGGTGGACCCGGCGGACGCGGGGACCCGCGGCGTCCTCATGGAGTCGTCGGGGATCCACGCCACGTGTCGGGTGTGGGCCGGCGTCGGCCGGACGCCGTCTCCCGGTGTGGCCGAGCGGACCGTCGCAGAGCTGCTCCTGCACTCGCTGGCGCAGGCGGTGGACCGGATCGTCACGGTCGACCGTTTCCGCCAGAACGAGGCCAACCTCGAGCGCGCCGTCGAGAGCCACCGGCTCGTGGGCCAGGCCATGGGCATCCTCATCGAGCGACACCGGATCGTGTCGGAGGAGGCCTTCGACGTGCTCCGCCGCGCGTCCCAGGACCACAACGTCAAGCTGCGCGAGGTCGCCCAGCGCGTCATCGAGACCGGCGCCGAGCCGGACGAGGTCGTCGGTCGGTCCTAGGCTGGGCGCGTGAGCCCGACCGACGACGCCCAGCACCTCATCGTGCTGCCGGAGCGTGACACCGCCGAGGAGCTCGCGGACGAGCTCGAGGCCGAGGGGCTGGCCGATGTCCGCGTCGTGCGAGAGGCGCTCGCGGGCGAGGACGACTCCGAGGCCCACGAGTGGGCCGTCTACGTGCGCACCCCGTCCGACCGGGCGTATGCCGTCCGCTTCCAGGCGCTCGCCGCGGTCCACGACGGCTGGTACGACCCCGATCCGCACGACTGAGGAGTGACGATGTCCCGCGCGTTCCAGGTGACGATCGACAGCAGCGACCCGCGCTCCCTCGGCGGCTTCTGGGCCGAGGTGCTCGGCTACGTCGAGGACGCCCCGCCGCCGGGGTTCGCGACGTGGACCGAAGCGCTCACCGCCTGGGGGCTGCCGCCCGAGCGCCACAACGACGCGTATGCCGTCGTGGACCCCGACGGAGCGAGGCCGCGGGTCTTCCTCCAGAAGGTGCCGGAGGGCAAGACGGCGAAGAACCGCCTGCACCTCGACGTCCGGGTCAGCGGGGTGCCCGGTCCTGCCGAGGGCAAGGGCGAGCAGCTGCACGCGGAGGCCGACCGACTCGTCGCCCTCGGCGCCACGGTCGTGCGCGAGACGCTCACCGAGGTGGACCACTACCTCGTCATGCAGGACCCCGAGGGCAACGAGTTCTGCCTGACCTGAAGGCCGGTCACCGTCAGGTCAGGCACGAAGTTGAGTGGAATAGACTCAAGTCAGCGCCAGTTGACCCCAGTGAACCGATCCCCTCACCAGGAGTACGCATGGACCTACAGCTGACCAACAAGGCTCAGGAGGCCTTCGCCCAGGCCGCGACGACCGCGACGGGCAAGCACCACCCGAACATCGAGCCGGCACACCTGCTGCTCGCGTTGGCAGCCCAGAGCGGCACGACCACCCCGGCCCTGCTCACCGCCGGAGGCTCGAGCGTCGCCGCCGCGACCGCCGTCGCCGAGCGGGCCATGGCCGCCATGCCGCAGGTCACCGGCGGCGCCCAGCAGCCGCAGCTCTCGGCGACGGCGGGACGCGTGGTCCAGCAGGCCCAGCAGTACATGACGGCGATGGGCGACTCCTACGTCTCCACCGACCACCTCCTGCTCGCGCTCGCGCGCACGGGCCAGTTCGGCCTCGACGCCGACGCCATCGAGGGGGCCATCCCCGAGCTGCGCGGGGGGCGTCCCGTGACGTCCGACAACCCCGAGGGAACCTTCGAGGCGCTGTCGAAGTACGGCACCGACCTCACCGCCCGCGCGCGAGAGGGCAAGCTCGATCCCGTCATCGGCCGGGACGCCGAGATCCGCCGCGTCGTCCAGGTCCTCTCGCGCCGGACGAAGAACAACCCCGTCCTCATCGGCGAGCCGGGCGTCGGCAAGACCGCCGTCGTCGAGGGCCTCGCCCAGCGCATCGTCGAGGGCGACGTGCCCGAGAGCCTGCGCGACAAGACCCTCTACAGCCTCGACCTCGGCTCGATGATCGCCGGGGCGAAGTACCGCGGTGAGTTCGAGGAGCGTCTCAAGGCCGTCCTCGAGGAGATCAAGGGCAGTGACGGCCAGATCGTCACCTTCATCGACGAGATCCACACCGTCGTCGGCGCGGGCGCCGGCGGGGAGGGCGCGATGGACGCCGGCAACATGCTCAAGCCCATGCTCGCCCGCGGTGAGCTGCGTCTCGTCGGCGCGACGACCCTCGACGAGTACCGCAAGCACATCGAGAAGGACGCCGCCCTCGAGCGCCGCTTCCAGCAGGTCTTCGTCGGCGAGCCCTCCGTCGAGGACACCATCGCCATCCTCCGTGGGCTCAAGGAGCGCTACGAGGGCCACCACAAGGTGACGATCGCCGACTCGGCGCTCGTCGCCGCGGCCAGCCTGTCCGACCGCTACATCAGCGGCCGCCAGCTGCCCGACAAGGCCATCGACCTCATCGACGAGGCCGCCTCCCGGCTGCGCATGGAGATCGACTCGAGCCCCGTCGAGATCGACGAGCTCCGGCGTGCCGTCGACCGGCTCAAGATGGAGGAGTTCGCCCTCGAGCAGGAGAGCGACGCGGCGAGCAAGGACCGCCTCGAGCGCCTGCGCAAGGACCTCGCCGACCGTTCCGAGGAGCTCGCCGCCCTCAACGCCCGGTGGGAGGCCGAGAAGTCCGGGCTCAACGCCGTCGGTGACCTCAAGGCCCGCGTCGACGACCTGCGCACCCAGGCCGACCGGCTCCAGCGCGAGGGCGACCTCGGCGCCGCCTCCAAGATCCTCTACGGCGACATCCCGACCCTCGAGAAGGAGCTCGCGACCGCCCAGGAGCGCGAGGCCGCGGCCACGACCGGCGACGAGGAGCCGATGGTCAAGGAGGAGGTCGGCGCCGACGACATCGCCGACGTCATCTCAGCCTGGACCGGCATCCCCGCCGGCCGGCTCATGGAGGGCGAGTCCGAGAAGCTGCTGCACATGGAGCAGCACATCGGCGCCCGGCTCATCGGCCAGGCCGACGCGGTGCGTGCGGTCTCCGACGCGGTGCGCCGCACGCGCGCCGGGGTCTCCGACCCCGACCGGCCGACGGGCAGCTTCCTCTTCCTCGGACCCACCGGTGTCGGCAAGACCGAGCTGGCCAAGAGCCTCGCCGACTTCCTCTTCGACGACGAGCGGGCCATGGTCCGCATCGACATGTCGGAGTACTCCGAACGGCACTCCGTCGCGCGCCTCATCGGGGCGCCCCCCGGCTACGTCGGCTACGAGGAGGGTGGCCAGCTGACCGAGGCCGTCCGCCGTCGTCCCTACTCCGTGATCCTCCTCGACGAGGTCGAGAAGGCCCACCCCGAGACGTTCGACATCCTGCTCCAGGTCCTCGACGACGGACGCCTCACCGACGGCCAGGGCCGCACCGTCGACTTCCGCAACGTCATCCTCGTGCTGACCTCCAACCTCGGCTCGCAGTTCCTCACCGACCCGACGCTGAGCCCCGACGCACGCCGGGAGTCGGTCATGGGTGTGGTGCGCTCGTCGTTCAAGCCCGAGTTCCTCAACCGCCTCGACGAGGTCGTCGTCTTCGACGCCCTGAGCCGGGACGACCTCGCCCACATCGTCGACCTGCAGGTGCGGGCGTTCGCCGAGCGGCTCTCCGACCGGCGCATCACCCTCGAGGTCACCGACGACGCACGCCAGTGGCTCGCGGCCCGCGGCTACGACCCGGCCTACGGCGCCCGGCCGCTGCGCCGGCTCGTGCAGCGGGAGATCGGCGACCGCCTCGCCCGCGGCCTGCTCTCGGGCGAGGTGCGCGACGGCTCGACGGTCGCGGTGGGCGTCGACCCCGACGGCGAGGCGCTCGACCTCGTCTGACACACGGCACTCAGCGAGTGAAGAGCTCTGCGTCCCAACCGAACTCACGGGCGGCCTCGACGTTGTCCTCGCGGTCGTCGGTGAACCAGACCTCGGCGCGGGCCACCCCGCGCCCGAGGTCGGCCTCGATGGCGCGGTGAGCGGCGGCATACGCCATCGGGTCGGGCTTGGCCACGCCGAAGTCGGCGGTGTTGAGCAGGCCGTCGAAGAGCCGGGTGATCCCGAGCAGCTCCATCTCCTGCGGCACCTGGTCGGTGCCGTTGGTGAAGACGTACGTGCGGTGGCCGTCCGCACGCAGCTGCTCGAGGCGCTCGACGGTCTCGTCGATGACCGTGCCGCGGTTCGCGTGCCACTGCGCCATGTGCTCGCGCACCCGCGCCGGCTCGGGGACGACCTCCTCGAGCGCGGCGCAGATGGCGGCATACCACTCGTCGAAGGTGCGCCGGCCCGTGATGGTCGGCAGGAGCAGCTCGCTGCGGAACGCCGTCGCCGAGACGTGCCCCGCGGGCAGCCCGAGCGCTGCCTCGATCGCGGGGTCGGCGTCGCCCGGGGCGAAGTCCCGGACGACGCCGTCGAGGTCGAAGACGTAGGCGGTGTGGTCCCTCACACCGTCGAGTCGCGCTGCTCGCGCTCGTCGGAGGAGCTGGTGTCAGCCGTGTCAGCCGTGTCAGTCGGGTCGAGCGCGTCGGTGCGGTCGGTGCGACGGCTGCCCCGCGTCTCGGCCGGGCGCTCGACGCTGCCGGCCGAACGCGGCTCGTCCGCCCACGACGCGGTGCCCTCGTTGACGCTCCCGTCGGCGCGGCCGGTCACGACGTCGGCGACCGACGGGCCCTCGCGCTCGCGCCACTCCGCCTCGCGGCGCGACAGCTCGGCCTCACGGGTGTCGAGGCCCTCGTGGCGGGCCGACAGCTCGCTCTCGCGGCGGCGCAGGTCCTCGTCCCGCAGGCCGGCCTCCTCGAAGCGGCGTTCGTGGTCGAGGCGTGCGGCCTCGGCGTTCTCCTCGAGCTCGGTGACGTGGGTCGCCTCCTTGTCCTCGCGGCGCAGGCGGGCACGGCGGCGGGCGGCGGCCGAGACCATGGCCCAGCCGAGCGCGAAGAGCAGGACCGCGGCGGCGCCGTAGACGACGAGCTCGAGCGGCGTCGCGTTGCGCGTGAAGCCGAAGGCCGTGACGGCGACCGTCCCGGCGGCGGCGTGGGTCGCCAGGTAGGAGACGACGCCGACTCCGGCGCCGACGAGCAGCAGGATCACTCCGAGCAGGGCCATGGGTTCGTGCTCCTTCGTCTGGTGGCAGGGTTGTCCCGCCGTGATCGTCCCCGACCCTAGCCATACCCACATTGCCGTGGCGGACCGAGGGGAGGAGCCTCCTCGGTTAGCCTGACCCCCATGCGCATCACGGGAACGCTCGCCGCCGCTGCCCTCTCGGCGCTCTGCGTCGTCGGGGTGGCCTCCTGCTCGAGCAGCCCGGACGGGTCGACGCCGAGCGCGTCGCAGCTCTCGCCGGCCCAGCAGCTCGCGGCCGCCAAGGCCACGGTCGACGCCGCACCGTCCGTGCACCTGGGGCTCGCGAGCAGCAACGTCCCGCAGGGTGCGAGCGGTGTCGTGTCGGCGGACGGCTGGGGCAAGCACCCACCGGCCTTCAAGGGCACCTTCAAGGTGACGCTCAACGGTATCCAGGCCGACGCCGAGATCACCTCGCTCGACGGCGAAGTCTACGCCAAGCTGCCGCTCGTCCCGGGCACCAACAAGATCGACCCCAAGACCTTCGGCCTTCCCGACCCGGCCGTCCTCTTCTCACCCGACAAGGGGCTGACGACGCTCCTCACCGCGACGACCTCCCCGGTCGCGGGCGAGAAGGTGCGCCAGGGCTCCGAGGTGCTGACGACGATCAAGGGCACCGTGCCCGGCAAGGCCGTCACCGACCTCTTCCTCATCGGCGACCCCAACGGCACGTTCCAGGCGACCTACGGCCTCACGGACTCCCAGGAGCTGCGCCAGGTCGTCATCACGGGCCCGTTCTTCGGCGCCGGCACGACGTCGACCTACACCCTGACGCTCGACCAGTACGGCCAGCCCGTCACCATCACCAAGCCCTGACGCGCCGGTGACGACACCACACCCGTCCGGGGCCGCTGCCGGCACGCATCGCCTCGCGCTGCTCTCGGCCGCGTCCGCCGCGGTCGCGCTGGCCGCCGCCGACACGTACGTCGTCGTCCTCGCGCTCACCGACATGATGGCCGGCGTCGGCATCGGCATCGACGCCCTCCAGCGGGCGACACCGATCATCTCCGGCTTCCTCCTCGGCTACATCGCGGTGCTGCCCCTCATCGGCCGGCTCTCCGACCTGCTCGACCGCCGGCGCATCCTGCTCGGGTGCCTCCTCGTCTTCGTCGCCGGCTCGGCCGTCACGGCGCTCGCCGTCGAGATGCCGGTGCTCGTGACCGGTCGGGTGCTCCAGGGCATCGGTGGCGGCGGTCTCGTCCCGGCCACCCTCGCCCTTGTCGCGGACCTCTGGCCGCCGCACCGTCGTGGGACGCCACTCGGGGTCGTCGGCGCCGTGCAGGAGCTCGGCTCGGTGCTCGGGCCGGTCCTCGGCGCGGTCGTGCTGGCGTGGTCCGGATGGCGGGCGATCTTCTGGCTCAACGTCGCCGCTGCCCTCGTGCTGTATGCCGTCATCCACCTCCTCGGTCCCCGCGCGGGCACGCAGGGGTCGGCTGACGTGCCGCGCCCCACGCCCTCCGGTAGCCGCCGCGTCCTGTCGGCGATCACGGCCGTGCTGCTCGTCGTCGGTCTCGCCGTGACCGGGCTCGCGCTCGCGGCTCCTGAGGCGCTCGTCACCGACGTGACCCTCGGCGCGCCCTTCGTGCCCTTCGCCGGCAGCTCGCGCGTGCTGACCCCGGTCGGTGTCGTCGGCCTCGCGCTGCTCGTCGTCGTCGCGGTGCTGACGGCGCCCCGGTGGTGGGCCGTCCTGCGGCGGGCCGACCTCGTGGGCGCACTGCTCGTGGCCGTCGCGCTCGGCAGCCTGGTGCTGACCTTCGCGTCCTCCGACCCGGAGAAGGAGGTCGTCGGCCCACTCGGCTACAGCCTGCTGCCCGTCGGCGCCGTCGCCCTCGTCGCCCTCGTGTGGTGGCACCGTCACGCGGCCGACCCGCTCATCCCTCGTGGCGTCGTCGGGGCCCGTGGCAGCCGCTCGCTCGTCGTCAGCCTCCTCGTCGGGGCGGCCCTCGTCTCGGTCGTCGTCGACGTGCCGCTCCTCGCGCGGCTCACCGACACCTACGACGAGACCGGTGCGGCGCTCGTCCTCGTCCGTTTCCTCCTCGCCGTGCCCGTCGGGGCCCTCGTCGGCGGCTGGTCGCTGCGCCGCCTCGGTGACGGTGCCGTCGCCGGCGCCGGGCTGCTCCTCGCCGGGGTCGGCCTCGTCGTCATGTCGCGCTGGACGCTCGCGTCGGTCGGCGACACCGTCCCGGCGACCGTCGTCCTGGTCGTCGTCGGCCTGGGCATGGGCCTCGCGCTCGCACCGGTCAACAACGCGGCGCTCGCAGACTCCCCGGCCGACGCGCACGGGGTCGCGAGCTCGCTCGTCGTCGTGGCCCGGATGGTCGGCATGGTCGTCGGGCTCGCGCTCCTCACGTCGATCGGGCTCAACCGCTACTTCGACGCGGTGCGCCGGCTGCCGGACCAGCTCGACACGGACGCGCTCATCGGGGCCGGCGTCGTGCAGGTGCAGACGGTCTTCCTCGGGGGCGCGATCGCCGCCCTGCTCGGGGCCGGCGTGGCGTTCACCCTGGGGGTGGGCCGCCGGACGAGCGCTGCCGAGCCTGCAGACGCCGACGCACCCCGCTTCGTCGCCCTCTGAGGCGACGCCGCTCGGACGTCCTGCCCGGGACTCAGACGGTGGCGGGCCCCGCTTCGTCGCCCTCTGAGGCGACGCCGCTCGGACGTCCTGCCCGGGACTCAGACGGTGGCGGGCCGGGCGCGCAGCTCGGCGAGCAGACCGCGTACCTCGTCGGCGACGACGTCGGTCGCCTCCCACGGCAGCATGTGGCCGGCGCGGGGGATGTCGACGAACGTCGCGTGCGGCAGGGCGACGCGCAGCGCGCGCGCCCGCGTCACCGGCATGAGCGGGTCCAGGCGGCCGGCGACGATGGCGACACGCACGCGTTCGAGGGCGGGGAAGCCGGCCCGCTGGTCGACGGTGAGCAGCGCACCGTAGAAGGCGGCGAACGTCGTCAGCTTCGTGGCGGCCACCTGCTCGCAGGCGGTCTCCACGTCCGCCGGGTCGGCGTCCTCGCCGAAGAGGCCGCGCACGAGGGCGCGGATCCTGGCGTTGCCGCCGGGGGGAAGGGGCAGGCCGCGGGCGGCCAGCCGCATGACGGCCGCCTCACCGGTGCGTTCGCCGAGGGCGACGTGGGAGGCCGCGGTCGCGACGAGGAGCGCCGCCCGCACGCGTGTGCCGAAGAGGTCGGGCCGCTGCTCGGCGAGCGCCATGACGGTCATGCCGCCCATCGAGTGTCCGGCGAGCAGCACCGGGGAGGCGGGCGGCACGACACTGCGCAGCACGACCTCGAGGTCGCGTCCCGTGTGCCCGACCGACATCGACGCGATCTCGGCCCGACGCAGCCCGAGCGTCGAGCGTCCGTGCCCCCGCTGGTCCCACAGCACGACCCGGATCGGCTCGTCGGCGAGCTGCTCGACGACCGGCATCCAGTTCTCGTGGTCGACGGCCCACCCGTGGGCAAGGACGAGCGTCGGCGCGTCCGACGGCAGCTCCGGGTCGACGTGGGTGTGCACCGACAGGATGGCGCCGTCCGGCGTGACGATGCCGCGGCGGTCGTGGCGCCTCACGCGTCGGACCCCGTCGTCCCGACGGGCTCGGCGTTGCCGACCTGGAAGACGACGGGCGCGTGGTCGGAGGCACCCTTGCCCTTGCGCTCCTCGCGGTCGATGGCGGCACCGACGACGCGGTCGGCGAGGGCGGGGGAGCACAGCGCGAAGTCGATGCGCATGCCCTGCCGCTTCTGGAAGCGCAGCTGCGTGTAGTCCCAGTAGGTGAAGGTGCCGGGCTCGCTCGTGTGCGGGCGCACGACGTCGCTGAAGCCGGCGTCGACGACGCCCTGGAAGGCGGCGCGCTCACCGGGCGAGGTGTGGGTCTTGTCCTCGTAGTACGGGACGCTCCACACGTCGGCGTCGGTCGGCGCGATGTTCCAGTCGCCGAGCAGGGCGATCTGCGCCCCGGGGTCGTCGGCCAGCCATCCGCGACCGGCAGCCGCCAGCGCCTCGAGCCAGCCCAGCTTGTACGCGAGGTGCGGGTCGTCGAGCGAGCGGCCGTTCGGGACGTAGAGGGACCACACGCGTACGCCGTCGCACAGCGCGCTGATGGCGCGCGCCTCGGGCGCGACCGGGTCGCCCCAGCCCGGCATCCCGTCGAACCCGACCTGCACGTCCTCGAGACCGACGCGCGAGACGACGGCGACGCCGTTCCACTGGCTCAGCCCGTGGTGGGCGACCTCGTAGCCGAGAGCCTCGAACCGCTCGAGCGGGAACTGGTCGGCGCGCGCCTTGGTCTCCTGGATCGCGAGCACGTCGACGTCGCTGCGCTCGAGCCAGGCGGCGACGCGGTCGACGCGGGATCGGATGGAGTTGACGTTCCAGGTGGCGATGCGCACAGTCGGCCACCCTAGACCGCCGCGCCGACGGCCGATCCCTAGGGTGAGCCACATGACTGCACCGCGCACGACGCGACCCACGGCCCTCGTCACCGGCGCGAGCGCCGGCATCGGACACGAGTTCGCGCGGCAGCTCGCCGCCCGCCAGCACGACCTGGTCCTCGTCGCGCGCGACCGTGAGCGCCTCGACGCCGTCGCCGCCGAGCTGACGAGCAGGTACGCCGTCACGGCCGAGGTGCTCGTCGCCGACCTCTCGGACCGGTCGGCCCTGCAGACGGTCGCCGACCGCGTCGCCGACCCCGAGCGTCCCGTCGACGTGCTCGTCAACAATGCCGGCTACGGCCAGCGCCGCAGCTTCCTGCGCAACGACGTCGCCGTCGAGGAGGCCGCCTTCGACGTGCTGACGCGGGCGGTGCTCGTCCTCTCGCACGCGGCCGGTGTCGCGATGCGCGAGCGCGGCCGGGGCCGCATCGTCAACGTCTCGTCGGTGGCCGGCTTCATCGCCTCCGGGTCCTACTCCGCAGCCAAGGCGTGGGTCACGACCTTCAGCGAGGGGCTCGCGAGCGAGCTCGCCGGTTCGGGGGTCACGGTGACGGCCCTGTGCCCCGGCTTCACCAACACCGAGTTCCAGCAGCGCGCGGGGATCAGCAAGCCGGGCCCCGACTTCATGTGGCTCGACCCGACGCGGCTCGTCTCCGACTGCCTCGACGACGTCGACAAGGGCCGGGTCGTCTCGGTCCCTGGCCTGCAGTACAAGGCGATCGTCGGGCTGCTCCGCGTCGTGCCTCGGTCGGTCGTGCGCCGCCGGGCGCGTCTCGTCCGCCGCTGAGCCGAGGATCTCCTCGTCGGCGTTCTTGCGCCTGCGAACGGGAGAGTTGTGTCGGATGTCCAGTTCGTGCAAGGGAACTCGGCGATCCTCGCTCGATCGTGCTCAGTCGCCGTCACCCGGTGTTACCGTGAAACGGCAGGAGGTCGCCGACTCCTCACCACTAGGTCCACGACCGGCGGAGGGCCGGGAGTGGGCCTTGGCTCCTACAGTTCTGGACCTGAGTGATGACAGTGAGACGGCAGCCTTCCGACCTGGGGGGTCGGATGTGCGTCGGGTGCTGGGGCGCCCGGCGGCTGCCGCCGCGTCGGTCAGATCCCGTCACGTCACCCGTTGGGATGGGTGATGATCCGTCGCCGGACGCGACGGTGCTCTGCCGTGTCACCGCCTGACCCGGGCCGAGCGGGGTTCTCGGCCTGAGTACACAAGACAAGTCCGGGGGGACCGCATGTCGAACCGAAAGTCGGACTACATCCGTCGTGAGGCGCAGCCTCGTCGCGACGTACTCATCGAGGGTGGTCACCGGGCGCCGCGTCGTCCGGGTGGCGATGACGCGATGCGCGCGCTGTGCCACGACCTCATCCAGCCGTTGGCCACGATCAGCCTGCTCGCCGACCCGCAGGTCCTCGACAGCAAGGAGCGCCTGAGCCGGATCCAGCACGAGGTCGCCTGGCTCACCGAGCTCGTGGGATCCGTCCTGGGGGACGCACCCGGAGACGACCCGGGACTGCTCGACCTGAGGGACGTCGCGACGTACGCGGTGTCGTGCTGTGCCCTCGTCACGTCGTCCACGGTCACGATCGAGGCGGAGGGGCCCGTGCCCGTGCTCGCGTCGCGCATCTCGCTCGTCCGCGCGTTGATCTGCTTGCTGGACAACGCTGCTCGGGCCGCAGGAACGGACGGGCACGTGGCGGTCGCCGTCGGTGCGAACGCCCCGTGGGCCGTGCTGACCGTCGTCGACGACGGGCCGGGGCTGGGGCGCCTCGTGCCCCAGCACTCCATCGGTCTCGTGACGGTGGCAGCTGTCCTCGAGGAGTGTCGTGGACGGCTCCGGCTCGAGAACGGTGTCCACGGGGGCGCTGTCGCGACGGTCGAGCTGCCACTCCTGCCGTGGGCCGAGGCGCGATGAGGATCGTGGTCTGCGACGACCATCGCCTCCTGCTCGAGGCTCTCGGCGCCTCCCTCGAGGCCCGCGGCCACGACGTCGTGGCGCTGACCCTGGCGCCCGACGCCGCCGTCGCCGCGGTCGCCGAGTACGCACCCGACGTGTGCCTCATCGACCTGCACTTCCCGGACGGGACGAGCCTCGAGGCGGTGCGCGTCCTGACGGCACGCCATCCGGGCACCAAGGTCGTCGTCCTCTCGGCGACGGCCGACCCCCAGGCGGTCGTCGGGGCCCTCTCCGTCGGTGCTGCCGGCTTCCTCTGCAAGGCGATGTCCCTCGATGCGATCTGCCTCATGCTCGACCGGGCCGTCGAGGGGCAGGTCGCCGTGGAGGCGACGCTGCTGCAGCGCGCCTTCCTGCCTCCGTCCGCCCACGACCCGCTCTGGGCCCTCCGCTTCCTGACCGACCGGGAGTGGGACGTGCTGTGGTGCATCACGAGGGGACTGGCGACGCAGCAGATCGCCCACCGGCTCGGCGTACAGAACAGCACGGCGCGCACGCACGTGCAGAACCTGCTCACCAAGCTCGGGGTCCACTCCCGGCTCGAGGCTGCAGCGCTGCTCGCCGACCACGGGAGCGCGGCGATCTGGCCGGCGCGACTGCGCGCCTGAGGACGACACGGTCGGCCATGTGACGTAGCCGGAGGTCGTCCAGACGGCGGGTGCGCGAGGCACCGTCCCGAACGATGCTGTGTCGATGGCGCCCCAACCTGTTCGGGTTGCGGTCTTCGCCCGACAGCAGCTGGTACTGGAGGCGTTGGCGGAGGCCCTCGAGACGCGACCCGGCATGCGGGTGGTGGGCCGCACGAGCACGTCGGCGGGTCTGCCCCAGCTCCTCGGCTCGGGCCGGGTGGACGTGCTCGTCCTGCACGCGGTCACGCGCCAGGAGCTGTCGTCCGACCTCGTGCGCACTGCACTCGCACGCGATCACGACCTGGGGATCGTGCTCCTGACCGAGGCGGGCGCGGCCGACCTCGTGCGTGACGCCCTCGAGTCCGGCATCCGTGGATGGGTGTGCAGCGACGAGTCGCTCGACCGACTCGTGGCCGCCGTTCGCGAGGTCGGGGCGCACGAGGTGTTCATGCCGGTGTCCCGGATGACCGCCGTGCTGGCCCCACAGAGCGTCCCGACGACGTCGGACGCGTCGAACCGCCTTCTCCTGCGCCTGACTCCGCGTCAGCAGGACGTCCTGCGCTGCCTCATGGACGGGTGCTCGCGGGACGAGACGGGACGGCTGCTCGACATGTCGCCCAACACCGTCCGCACGCACGTGGGAGCCATCCTGCGGCGGCTCCAGGTCCACTCGACGCTCGCGGCCGTGGCGGAGGCCCGCCGCGGTGGGCTCCTCGGTCGGAGTGCCGAGGGAGCGTCTACCGCGAATGGCGTAGGCGGACTCGGGCGCTGAGCGGGTGTGGGGCTGCCGCCCTGTTCCTACCGTCGAGGGAGCGGGCACCACCCGCGCCCACGTTCGCAGTCTCTTCACGTCCAGGGGTAGCCATGACGGTCCACACATCCGCACCACGAGTGGCCGCGGCTCGCTCGATTCCCTTCGCGCGCACGGTGATCGGTCCCGATGCCCGCTCCGCCGTCGCCCAGGTCCTCGAGTCGGGGTGGGTGACGACGGGGCAGCAGGTCGCCGACTTCGAGCGAGAGTTCGCCGACCACGTCGGTGCCGCCCGGGGCGTCGCGGTCAGCTCATGCACCGCGGGACTGGAGCTCGCTCTGCGGGGCCTGGGTCTGGCCCGTGGGTCGCGCGTGCTGATGTCGACGAACACGTTCTGCGGCGCAGCCGGAGCCATCACCCATGCCGGCCTCGTGCCGGTCCTCGTCGATGTCGACCCCTGGACGGCCGTCCCGGCCGAGGAGCACATCCGCGCTGCCGTGCGCGACGTCGGTGGCGTGTCGGCCATGGTCGTCATGCACCTCGGCGGCAACCCGGTCGACGTGGAGGCCGCCGCCGCGGCAGCCGGGATCGGACTCGACCACGTCATCGAGGACGCCGCGCACGCGCTCGGCACGTGCGTCGGGACGCGACCGGTCGGGTCGATCTCCCGCGCGACCTGCTTCAGCTTCTACGCCACGAAGAACCTGGCGATCGGGGAGGGCGGCATGGTGACGACCCTCGACGAGGACTTCGCCGAGGTCATGGCCCGCACCCGGCTGCACGGGATGTCCCGCGACGCCTGGCGCCGCTACTCGCCCGGGGCGAGCTGGCGCTACGACGTGGCCGACGACGGCCTCAAGGCGAACCTCACGGACGTCCAGGCAGCGATCGGTCGTGCGCAGCTGCGCCGGTTCGACACCGACCAGGCACGCCGTCGCGAGGTGGCGGCGCGCTACGACGCGCAGCTCAGCAGCCTCCCCTGGGTCAGCCTGCCGCCGCGCCCGGTCGAGGGCCGACACGCCTGGCACCTCTACGCGGTGCGGGTCCACTCAGGCTTCCCGGTCGCCCGCGACGAGCTCATCGACCGGCTCAACGACCAGGGCATCGGGACCTCGGTGCACTTCATCCCCCTGCACCGGCTGACGTGGCACGTCGAGCACTGCGTCGTGCCTGCCGGCGGGCTTCCCGGCGCCGACGCCGTCTTCGCCACCACCCTGTCGCTGCCCTTCGACCAGAACCTCACCGATGACGACGTCGACGAGGTCTGTGCGGCGCTCTGGCGGATCGGGGGCACGCGATGACGTCACAGCTGGTCACCCTGCCGGGGCTCGGCAGCGCCGGTCCGGGACTCAGCCTCCGGACCCTCATCGTCGGAGCCGGGGCAGCAGGCAAGGCTCTCGCGCGGGACCTGCAGCGAGTCGACGACTTCGGGCTGTGTCCCGTGGGCTTCCTCGACGACGACCCCGACAAGCGCCGGGTTCGCCACCTCCCCGTGCTCGGCCGGCTGGCCGACGTCCTGCGGGTCGCGACGGCCGAGCGGATCGACGTCGTCGTCCTCGCGATCCCGGGGCTTCCCGAGGCCGAGGTGACGAGGCTGGCCACCGCCGCCGCCCGCGTCGGGGCGAGTGTCCGCAGGCTGCCGTCCTTCGTGGCCCTGCTGCGACGCGACGTCGTGGGCACGGACATGTGCTCGCTCGACGTCGCCAACCTGATCGGCCGCTGCGAGCTCCACGTCGCGTCACCGGAGGTTGCCGAGATCATCACGGGCAGAACGGTGCTCGTGACCGGGGCCGGTGGCTCGATCGGCAGCGAGCTGTGCCGCCAGGTCAACGGCTTCGTGCCCCACCGCCTCGTCATGCTCGACCACGACGAGTCCAACCTCCACCGCCTCCAGCTCGAGCTGCGGGGAGAGGCGTTCCTCGAGTCGCACGACACCGTCGTGGCCGACATCCGCGACGCCGAACGCATGCGGCAGGTCATGGGGCAGTACAAGCCGCAGGTCGTCTTCCACGCGGCGGCGCTCAAGCACCTGCCGATGCTCGAGGAGCATCCGTGCGAGGGCGTGAAGTCGAACGTCCAGGGCACCGAGAACGTGCTGGTCGCCGCGGTCGAGGCGGGAGTCGAGCGCTTCGTCGCCATCTCCACCGACAAGGCCGCTGACCCGACCTCCGTCCTGGGAGCGACCAAGGCCCTGGCCGAGCAGGTGGTCAAGAAGCACGCGGGGGGCCGCACCGTGGTCTCGGCCGTACGCTTCGGCAACGTGCTCGGCAGCCGCGGCTCGCTCCTTCCCGTGCTCGTGGCCCAGATGGCGGCCGGACGGGACGTGACCGTGACGCATCCGGACGTCACGAGGTACTTCATGACGATCGAGGAGGCGGTCGGGCTCGTGCTCGAGGCCGCGCACCTGACGACCGGCTCGGAGACGTTCGTGCTCGACATGGGCTCACCCGTCCGGATCGTCGACCTCGTGGCCAACTTCGCACGGCAGCTCGGCGTCCGCGACGTCCACATCCGGTTCACCGGGCTCCGTCCCGGGGAGAAGCTCCACGAGTCGCTGTTCAGCGACGACGAGGAATGCCTCCCCACGAGTCATCCACGCATCTTCGGCGCGCAGGCCGTCCCCGTGCACGAGCACTTCGACGCCCTGATGCTCGCGCTCTACGACGCCGCCCGGCGGAACGCGGCGGACGACGTGCGCCGCGCCCTCGCTGCGGTGCTGCCGGTCTACCGCCCCGAACCCGGCGACGTGTTCGCCCTCCAGACGTCCGCCCCGTACCCGGACGACTACTGATGCAGCCCGCACCCCACGAGGACAGGTTCGCCCCATGAAGATCACCGTCATCGCCGGTCGCGCCGCGGAGCCGACGTCGGTCCGGCCGGCAGGCCACCACGAGGCACGCGTGTTCGACAGCGACCGCGTCCCGGCGGACCGAGACCTCGTCGCGTCGCTGAACTCCGCCACGCTCGGGATGGACCTCGTGGCGCCACCGGTCGTGCTTCCCGACTTCCACCACAAGTCGGCCATGGAGATGCCCTCGAGCATCGCCGTGGCGACGGCAGGGACGATCCGACCGACGCTGACGAGCTCCTCGGTCAACTGCGGCATGGCGCTCATCGCCCTGGGCTGCGACCGACCGAGCGATGCCGCCGTCAGCGACTTCTACCGCCGGGTGCGCGAGCGCTACCCCTATCCCACGACCAACCGGCGCGACCTGTCGTATCGGGACGTGGTCGCCGCCGCCACCGAGGGCGCCGGCTTCGCCGTCGAGCGGAACGGGGTCGACCCCGCCGAGCTCGAGCGGGTGGAGGAGAGCGGCCGGATCGACCTCGCGGCGTGGGGCGGCAGCGAGCGTCTCGTCGCCGAGGTCCCCGCGCTCACGTGGCAGCTGGCCCGGCTCCGCTTCGGCACCGTGGGTCCGACGAACCACTTCGTCGAGCTGCAGGTGGTCGAGGAGATCCTCGACCCGGTCGCCGCCCGGCAGCTCGGCGTCCACGAGGGCCAGGTGACGCTGCAGTACCACGCCGGCGGCGGCGTGCTGACGGGCGAGATCGGTCACCTGTTCGCCCGCCGGCGTGACACCGCCCGCGTCATGAGGGCGGCGATGGCGGTCCAGAAGCCGTTGTTCCACCTCGCCACGGCGCGATCCACCCAGCAGGTCCGCGAGCGGATGCGCCTCTTCTTCAGCTCGGCGTGCCCGCCGGTCGGTCTCGACTCGGACGAGGGGAAGCGGCTCATGCTCGCCAACGCGGCGGCGATGAACTACGGCTTCGCCTTCCGCATGGCGACCTACCAGGCACTCCGGCAGCTGGCGGCGGACGCCTTCGGCGGCGCCCCGGGCAGGCTCGTCGTCGACTCGCCCCACAACTCGATCTACGAGGAGGACGTCGCCGGCGAACGTGCCGTCGTGCACCGCCACAACTCGTGCCGCGCCTACCCGGCGCACCTCATGGTGCCCGGGACCACCTTCGCGCAGACGGGTCAGGCGGTCCTGCTGCCCGGGACGCACCGGACGTCGTCGTACCTCGCGGTCGCCGGCCCGTCCAGCGGCCAGAGCCTCCACTCCGCCTGCCACGGGGCGGGCACCGTCATCGACCAGTTCGCGACGAGCGGGGCCTCCCAGCCCGATCCCGCGGGGCGCTCCACGCTCCGGTTCCGCTACGACGACACCGCTCCGAGCGAGACGGCGCACCTCGACGACGCCGGCGTCAACGCGGCGATGTCGGTCCTGTCCTCGCACCGGATCATCCGCCCGGTGGCGCGGATGCGGCCGTTCGCCGTCCTGCACTGATTCCCGGACGTCTTGAGAGAGAGAAGACATGCGCATCGATGAAGCCTTCCGCCGCATGATCGGTGGTTACTGGTGGCTGATCGGGTTGCTGGTCCTGGTGGCGTCATTGGCGGCGGGCGTCTACGCCACCAACCAGGACCTGCAGTACCAGGCCTCGGCGCGGGTCCAGATGTCCGGTGGTCTCGCCAGCACCAATGTCCAGGCGGACGCTGCGACACAGTGGCTCCAGGGTGTGATCACGACCCCCAACACGGTGCGTCACGCCATGGCTGCAGCTGGGCTCGAGGGCGACCCGACTCCCTTCGCCACCCACTCGATCGTCGTGAACCGAGTGGGCGTCTCCACGGTCAACGACGTCCTCGTCACCACGGGCAACGCGGACCGTTCGGTCATCGTCGCGAACTCGCTCGTCCAGCAGGCTCTCAAGTACGCCAACACCGCTCACCAGAGCGACGCCGTGAAGATGACCGCTCTCGACCACCAGATCAGCCGCTTCACGAAGGAGCGAGACGGCCTGATCCACCAGCTGGCGGCGGCTGCCCCGGGCGCGGTACTCGAGCTGCAGGCGCGGATCGCGGCGGACGCGCCGACCCTCACGGACCTGCTGCGGCAGCGCTCCGACCTCGTCCTGGCGGCGTCGGAGCGATCGAGCATCGGCTTGCTCGATCCCGCGACGGCGTCCTCTGATCCGGTCGGCCCAAAGGTCGGCCAGCTCGTGGCTCTGGCGGGTCTGGCCGCGCTGATCCTCGCGCTGGGCCTCGTGGCGATCCTCGAGGCACTCCACCCCCGGGTCCGGGGCCGTCGGTGGGTGGCGGCCGAGCTGCACGCCCCGCTCCTCGGGCACCTGCCCACGCTCGACCTCGGGGGACCACGGGGTGCCCGCGCCCTGCGTGAGTTCGGCGGTGCTGCAGCCGTGCTCGCCGCCCGGTTCACCGGGCGGCCGTTGCTGCTGCTCCCGGTCGAGAGGAAGCACGACCGGTGGGCTGCGCGCGTCTGCGCCGAGCTCGAGGCGCTCACCGGCCTGCATGTCGACCACGCCCCCGACGCGACGGTCGCGCGGCCGGCCGAGGACGTCGGTCGCCCTGCCGACCCCGTCGTGATCGTGCTCAGCCCGACCGTCGAGGCGCAGCGCCGCCTCGAGGAGCTGGCCCGCACCGCCGCGGTGATGGACTGGCCCGTCGTCGGCGTGCTCACCTTCCGGCGCCGGTGGCTCATCGACCGGCAGACGCTCGCGGAGGGTGGCCGGGTCCACCGTCCCCCCATCACCCCCCTCACGGAGGTCACCCCCGAGATCCCGGTGGATCCGGCCGACGGCGTCCCCGAGCCACGTCGCGTCGACCACGGGGCCCTGAGCAGCCACAAGATGTGGAGGATGCCGTGAGCCGGCGCGCCAAGTCCTGCGGCCTGACCCTGGAGGTCCGGTCGGTGCCACGCGGCTGGTCGCAGGTCATCGACCGCGCCCTCGGCGACCCTCCTCGAGCGGAGGCGCCGCACCGGGCCGAGGTGCCGCAGCCGGGCCGGGACGCCGATGTCGTCGTGCAGCTGGAGTCCTCTCGCGAGCCGTTCGAGGTGCACGGCCTGACGCCGCTCACCCGCGGTGCCTTCGCAGACGGCCGTCGCGTCGTGCTCACCGACGCCTGCGCGAGCGGTCTGGACCTGCTCGTCGAGCCGTCGCCGAGGGCAGTCTCGGTGACGGCACGCTCCCGCCCGGGGCCCTCCCACCGCGCCCTGCGCCTCGTGGCTCCCGGGCGCACCGAGCTGCTCTGGCGTGCCGCGCTCCTGCAGTACCCGACCCTGTGGTGGGCCGGTGTCGGGGGAGCCGTTCCGCTGCACGTCTCGGCGGCGCAGGTCGCAGGTCTGGGCGTGCTCCTCGCCGGGCCGGGGGGCGTGGGCAAGTCGACGCTCGTCGCCGGCCTCGGGCCGGACCAGGGCGCGTCGGTCAGCGACAACCTCTGCACCTACGACGGGGCGATGATCTACGGGCTGCGTGAGCCCCGACGCGTCGACGCGGGCCCGGTCCGGGCCGGCCGTCGGTCGATGCCCCACGGCCGGGTGGAGCAGCCGTGGGACGGCACGCTGCCCGCCATGACGCCGTCCCTGCTCCTCGTGCTCCGACGTGGCTCCGGGGCGCGACCCTCGGTGAGGCCGGTCCCGCCGGTGGTCGCCGCGAGAGCCCTCGCCACGGGCACGTACGCCGCGGGCGAGCTGCGCCGGTACTGGGCCTTCGCCGCGACGCTGGCACTGGGCACCGGCCTCGGCCCGGCGCATCCGTCGATCGTGGGCGAGTCGGAGCGCCTCGCCCGGTCCCTCCACTGCGTCGAGGTCGTCCTCCCGGCACGTCCGGGGACGTCCCTCGTCGAGCTCGTCGACCGCGCCGAGCAGGCCGCGCGAGCCGGGCGAGCGACGAACCCGGGGATGACAGGAGCGCGGGCATGACGCAGCGTGTCGCGCACATCATCACCCGGTGCGTCGCCGGGGCCGGCGGGGTCGCCGTGCGCGGGGCGGTGAGCCTGCCCCGAGAGCTGTACGCGAGCACTCTCGTCGTCGGCTCGGGTGACGCTCTCCTCGACGTCGCCCGCTCGAGCGGCGTCGACGTGGTCGTCGTGCCGGAGCTCGTCTCACCGATCAACCCGGCCCAGGACGCCAGGGCCTTCCGGTCGATCTCGCGGCTGCTCAGGGCCGAGGGCTTCGACGTCGTGCACACCCACAGCGCCAAGGCGGGCGTCCTGGGACGCGTGGCGGCCTCGAGAGCAGGCGTGCCCCGCATCGTGCACACCTTGCACGGATTCCCTTGGCACGACTTCCAGTCCGCTGCCGTGCGGCACGCCTACATCCGTACCGAGCGCGAGCTCTCGCACGTCACGGACGCCTATCTCGCCATCGGCACCGGCGTCGCGGTCGAGGCGCTGCGGCGGAAGGTGGTCCGCCCCGAGCAGCTCGTCACGATCGGTCCGGCGGTCGAGCCCGCGTCGGTCACCGCGTCGCCGGCGTCACGCTTGCGCGCGCGGGCGCTGCTCGGGCTGCCCGCCGACGCGACGGTCGTCGGCACGGTCGGACGGATGGACTTCCAGAAGGCGCCGGAGGTCATGCTCGAGGCGTTGGCCCGGATGGCGACGCCGGCCGTGCTCGTCTGGGTCGGTGGCGGTCCCCTCCTGGAGGAGACCGCCCGTCGAGCGCAGGCGTCGGGCCTCGAACGTCGCGTGCTGCTGCTCGGTCACCGCACGGACGTGGCCGAGCTGCTGCCGGCGTTCGACGTCTTCGCCATGTCGAGCCGCTACGAGGGCTTGCCGTGCGCCATCGTCGAAGCCCAGGCGTGCGGCATACCCGTGGTCGCGACGTCGGTGAACGCGGTCTCCGACGTCGTGGTCCCCGGAGTGACCGGTCTGCTCGTGGCGCCCCAGGACCCGGACCAGCTGGCCCGGGCGCTCGACCACGCACTCACCCACCCGAGACAGGCCGCTGCCTGGGCGGAGCGGGCCAGGGCCCAGCTCGGCACCCGCTACGACGCGAGCACCCTGGGCGCGACCCTGCAGGAGGTCTACACCGGCGACCCCGAGGTCCGCCGGCCGCTGCTGACGTCGGTGCCCGGGTGGGGGAGGGCGTCGTGAGCGCCCTCGAGGCCGCGCTGGCCCTGCTCGTGCCGGGTGGCACGCCGGTGGTCGAGGTCCGCGGCTCCCGACGGGGCTCGGCGGCGGCGATCGCGGGAGTGTCGTCGGCGAAGCGGCTCGTCCTCCTCGACGGGCGGCGGCTCAGCGCCAGGCGCCTGACACGTCTCGCACGGGACGCCGGCCTCGTCGTCGACCGTGAGCTCGTCGTGCTGCCGGGCCTGAGGACGGCAGCCTTCGTCGTCGAGGACTCGGTCGAGAGCCTGACGTGGTTCTGGAACGCCTTCGCGACCGTCCCCCCGGGGCGGTCCCGCGGATCCCTGCTCATCACGGCCACGACGTGCCTCGGCCGGAACCGCCACCTCGTCCGCTGGGTCGGTCCGCTCGTGGCCGGGCGCATGGTCATCGTCCACCGACCATGACCACGTCGACGAGGCAGACGGCGTTCCCCGACCTCGGGGCCGTCGAGGACGTCCTGCGGCGGCACCTGGACGACCGGACGGTCCGGCTCGCGGTCGTGGCCATGTCGCGGGACGACCATCCCAAGGCGGTCGTCATGGCGACACCCTCCGGTGCGACGACGCCGGTCCTCGCGGTGAAGGTGGCCCTGACCGGTGGGGCCGCCCGGTCGGTCCGTGCCGAGGCCGCCGCACTCGATCAGCTGGGGCAGCTCGACCCCGGTCTCGTCGGCGGGACGGTCCCCCGCCTGCTCGCCCTGCACGAGACCGTGGCCGGCACGTTCCTCGTCACGACGGTCTCGTCGGGTCGTCCGTTCTCGGTCGACTACCACCGCTGGCACCACACGGGCCGTCGCCGTGACGTGCGGGCCGACTTCGACGCGGCGGCCGGGTGGCTCTCCCAGCTGCACGGCCTCACGGTCCCGCCGCAGCCGGAGGTCGACGGCGCCGCTGCGCTCGAGAGCCGCTGGCCGGACGAGGCCGGGATGGCGGCGGCGCAGGCGTGCCGGCGCGCCAGGGCTCGGGTGGGCGACCTCGACACGGGTCACGTCACCCACGGCGACTTCTGGTGCGGCAACCTCCTGCGGACGGGTCGTCGGGTCACCGGCGTCGTCGACTGGGAGCACGCTCGCTTCGGTGGATCCCCACTGTGGGACCGCGTGCGTTTCGCCCTCGCCTACACGCTCTACCTCGACCGGCACACCCCGAGCGGTGCCCGGGTCCACGGGCACGCGGGCCTCCGCGCGGGTGCATGGGGTGACCCCGTGCGGCATCTGCTGAGGGGCGAGGGGTGGTATGCCGCCGGTGTGGCCGACTTCATCGCGCCCGCGCTCGGGCGCGACCCGAGCACCACGGCCTGGCGGGACGCCGTGCTCGTGGGTCTCGGCGAGGTGGCGACGACGAGCGACTCACCGCCGTTCGCCCGCGCCCACGCGTCCCTCCTCGCGGAGGTGGGGTCGTGACGACGACGGCGGCCGCTGCGCCCACGACGACAGGACGGGCCGCTGCGTCCGCACCGCTGCCGGCGCGCCGGACCGTGGTGCCGGCGTCACGGTCCGTGCGCCTCCTCATCGCCGCAGCCATCGCGTGCATGCCGGTCCTCACGCCCACCGGTCCCGGCAACACCTCACCTGCGGACCTGCCCATCCTCCTCGCGATGGGTGGGGTGCTCCTCTGGCTGTCGAGCAACGGCGTACGCCTCCACGTGCCGTACGCCGCAGGCATGTGGCTCCTGGTCCTGGCCGGTGCCGTCGCCGCGCTCGCCAGCCGGGACCTCCTCTCGACGACGGTCCTCGGACAGGACCTGTTCCTCCTGCTCTGGGCCGCCACCATCGCCAACGCCGTGCGTGCCGACCACTCCCTCGTCCGACTCGTGTGCGTCACGTGGTGCTGGAGCGGGATCGTCAGCGCCGGCCTGCTGGTGGCCGGTCGCCTCGCCGGGATCCCGTGGCTCGCCGGCCAGACCACCCGGGACGGCTCGCGGTCCGCCCTGACCTTCGGCGACCCCAACCTCGCCGGCAACTACTTCGTCGCCTGCCTGTTCGTCGTCCTCGCCTCGCGACACCCGCGCCGCCGCCTCGCGCGCGCTGCGACCGTGCTCCTCCTCGTCGTCGCGACCGTCCTCACCGGGTCGAACGGCGCCATGCTCGGCATGCTGGTGGGCCTCGGCGTCGGGGTCGTCGTCGGGTCATGGCGGTCGCATGGTGCCATCGCCGCGACCGGGCTCGCGTGCGTCCTGGCGGCGGCCGCCGGGTTGGTCGTCACCTCGGTCGACTGGGGGTCGGTGCAGGCGAGCGCCGCCGCCGGTGGTCCGGTCCTGCACGACTCGTTCGGTCGGGGGGACTCGTCGAGCCAGGACCGGCAGGTCCTCTTCTCCGAAGGCGTCCGGCTCTTCTGGGACGGGACCCTGGTCGGTGTCGGTCCCGGGCGGACGAAGGAGGCCCTGGCGTCGATCCCTGCTCCCTACGTCAAGGAGGCGCACAACGACTACGTGGCGACGCTCGTCGAGCTCGGCCTCATCGGAGGCGTCGGCCTCGTCGTCCTGCTCGCGTCCGTGGCGGCACGGCTGGCGCGCGTCGCGGGACGCCGGGGACGTGGCGTGGCCGAGGGAGGTCGGGGACGCAGCGGCGACCCGGGGCCGGTGACGCGGCTCGTCCCGTCGCCGCACTTCCTCGCCGCCCTCGGCGCGGCGTTCCTCATGTCGGGCCTCTTCTACGAGGTGCTGCACTTCCGGCACCTGTGGGCGGTCCTGGGCCTCGTCGCCGGTCTCGACCTGATCCTCGCCGATGTGGCCGTGTCGCGGCGACCGGCTCCGGAGGTCCTGCCCGCCTCCGTTCCGGGGAGGCGATGACGTGTCGGTGCGTCTCAACCCGAGCCACGCCTCCCGTCGCCTCCGCATCCCGGGGCGGGCCGTCCTCGACAACCTCGGCGCCCGGCTCGTCGCCGTGGTCGCGCTCGGGATCGGCACGATCCTCGTCGCGCGGGTCGGAGGCGCCGAGGACGTCGGGGTCCTCGCCCTGCTGCGCGTCCTGCCGGGTCTGGTCGGCGTCCTCGCCGCCTGTGGTCTGCCGGGTGCGATGGGCTACTTCCTCGCCGGCCCCCACGCCGGGCACCCGCGGCTGTGGCCCACGATCCTCGTGCTGCTCGGCGCCGGCATGGGGATCGGCACCGCGGTGTGGCTGCTGCTCGTTCCCGTCATCCATGCGGTCCTGCTCCCGACGGCGAGCCCGCTGGTCATGCTCCTCGCCGGCGTCAGTGTCGCGACCCAGCTGCCGCTCGCCGTCGCCAAGTCGAGCCTCCAGGGGCTCGACGACCGGAAGGGGTCCAACGCGGTCACTGCCGGGGAGGAAGCAGCCTTCCTCCCCGCCTTCGGTGTCGCCTGGCTGCTCGGACTGCGCGGGCCCCTGCTGCTCGTCGTCGTGCTCATCGTCGCCGACGTCGTCGTCGCCGGGGCGGGGTGGGCCCGTCTCGTGCGCCAGGTGCACGGCCGGGGGATGCGGATGACCGGGCGTCCCGACCGCCCGCTCGGCCGCAGCATCGTGTCGTTCGGCCTGCTCGGTCAGGTCGGCGGCCTGGTCAACCTGCTCAACCTGCGCCTGGACTTCCTCGTCCTGGGCTCCATCGCCGGTCCGGCACCGCTGGGCGTGTATGCCGTGGCCTCGAAGTTCGCCGAGCTCGTCAGGCTGCCGTCGCTCGCGGTGACCTGGGTCAGCTATCCGCGGATCGCCCGCCTCGGGCCGGAGGCCTCCGCGACGGTCGTGCGTCGACAGCTGCCGTGGCTCGGTGGCGTGGGCATCGTCGGTGCCGTCGTGCTGGCGCTCGCCGCGGGACCCCTGCTGCCGGCCCTCTACGGTCAGGAGTTCGTCGCGTCCGTCGTGCCGGCCGCCATCATCGCCGTCGGCCTCTGCGCCTCACCCGCGGGGGGCCTGGCCGGCGGCTACCTGCTGGGGACCCGGCGTCCCGGCACCGGTTCGGTGCTGCAGGCCGTCGGCCTGCTCGCGACACTCGGACTCGACCTCGCCCTCATCCCGTCGTTCGGGGTGACCGGGGCAGCCGTGGCCAGCGCCGTCGCCTACCTCGTCACCGATGTCAGCACCGTGCTCGTCGTGCGACGGCTCACGGCAGGCACCCCGCGATGACCAGGCGCGTGCTGGCCTCGGTCGTCGCGGCGTCGGCCCTTCTCGCCGGCGGCTGCGGTGCGCCGGCCCCGAGCGCGACCCCACGGGCGGCGAGCGTCCTCGGCACCCAGACGCCGACGGACGGACGGTACGCCGAGCTCGTCGACGACCTCAGCGCGACGGGGACCGGCGTCTGGGTCGAGTCCGACGTCGTCAAGGCCTACCTCGCAGGACCGACCCGTTACCGCCAGGTTCTCGGCACCGCCCTCGCTCTCGCGCGCCGCCGAGGGGTGGCCGGCATCAAGGTCGCCGACGAGCTCGGCTACCACGACGGCACGACCCCGGAACAGGCGGCGGACATGCTGAGGCGCACCGTCGCCGACATCCACGCCTCCTCGCCCGGCACGAAGGTGCTCATCGACGTGGTCGTCCCCGAGCTGGGCTGCCTGTCGTGGACCGCCTCGTCCACGGCGGTCATGCGCATGTGCGGTGCCGGCTCCGCGAGCACGAGCCCCGGAGCGAGCCTCGCCGCGGTCGACGGCTACGCCGCCTCCGGGGTGGACGTCATCGACCTCAGCCCGGGTCTGCAGGACGATGCCTGGTACGCCTCCCAGGGCAGCTCCCGCGACGACGCGATGCAGCAGAGCTGGCGCGAGGCCGTACGCCGGTGGGGCACCCGGGTGACCCTCCAGGCGCGCAAGGCACTGGCTCACCCCGGGGCGTATCCCGGCGACGTCGCGCGCGCCGAGGCCGACGTGCACACCTACGTGGACATCCCCCTCGCCGAGGGGGCGAGAGCGGTCGACATCTGGACCTGGGCGCAGCACTACCGCGGCCAGCTCGTCACCCTCGTCGACCCGGGGGACGTCCCGAACGCGCTGACCAGGGCGCTGGAGCAGAGGCGGAAGAAGGGAGCGCGGCTGTGGACACACATGACGCCGTCGGCCTACGTGGTGGACCGGGGACACGACGTCCGCGCGGTGACGAGCCAGTTCGACGTCGTCTTCGTCGCGGCCGGGACCGGCTGAGCACGACGGAATCCACTCGGGTCAGCCGCGCTCGTCGGGCACTTGACGTCGTGGTCGCCGCGGTGGCCCTCGTGCTGAGCGCGCCGGTCGTCGTGGCGGCGGCGGTCGCGATCCGCACGACGAGCCCGGGGCCCGTGCTGTTCCGCCAGGAGCGGGTCGGCGCGGGCGGACGCCCCTTCACCATCCTCAAGCTGCGCACCATGACCTCGGGTGGCGAGGGTCTCGACATCACGATGGGGCGCGACCCTCGCGTCACGAGGGTCGGGGCCCTGCTCCGGCGCACCTCGCTCGACGAGCTGCCGCAGCTGCTCAACGTCCTTCGCGGCGAGATGACCCTCGTCGGCCCCAGGCCCGAGACGGTCGCGTTGGCGCGCCGCTACCCGTCCGGGTGCCGCTGGGTGCTCGAGGCCACACCGGGACTGACTGGACCGGCGCAGATCAGGATGCGCGACTCACGGGTGCTCGAGCCACCGCTCGCCGCGGTCTCCTCCGCGCCCGCCCCGGACCCCGAGACGTGGTACCTGGAGCACGTCGTCCCGCGCCGGGTGGACCTCGATGCCGGCTACCTCTGCGCTCCGTCGCTGTCGCGCACCGTGGCCTTGCTGCTCGAGACCGCGGTCTACCTGCTCCACCCCCAGTGAACCGCCGCCGACGACGCGACGACCCGCCCCTCCGGTCCCTGCCTCAGCGACCGGCCGGCAGCGGCGCCGGCGCCCGGGTCACCTGGAGCGGGTCGCACCTGGCGTTGAGGCAGGTCCCGGTCTCGAGGTCGAACTCGAAGTTGTGCCCGAGGCACCGGAGTCTCCCGTCGCGGACGACGCCGCCGTACTGGAGGTCCTCGCCGGCGTGGGGGCAGTAGCGGCTCACGACGTAGTCCGTCCGGCCGTCGGAGAGCACGACCGTCTCGGCCGGGTCGCGGCTCGTCTCGTACCCCTCGACGGCCTCGAGGGCGTCCCGGTCCGCGTGCTTGAGCAGGCCGACGAGGTAGTCGTTGTAGACGTCGGGATCCCGGCTGGCGCGGATGCGCAGCGAGAGGAAGAGGTCCTCCCACCGGATGCGACCCGTGAGCACCGCGTCGAGCCAGCGGGCCTCGACCGTCAGGTGGTAGCCGGGCGTCCCACCGACGGGGGACAGGTCCACCTCCGTCGTCTCGGGCCCCAGCCGCACGTCCCACGTGCCGCCCGCTCGGCCGACGACCTCGAACCGCACCGTCATGCCGATCCTCTGCAGGAAGTAGCCGGACAGGGCTCCGAGCGCGAGGAAGTGGTCGCGGAAGCGCTCGCCCATCCGGCTCTCCGGAGGGGGGTCCGGCAGCTCTGCGTACACCGCGGCGATCTCGTCGGCGCGCCGGGCGGCATACGCCCTGAGGTACTCGGAGGTGTCGTCGAAGGAGAAGTCGGCCCACCTCGGGTCGCGCTCGACGTCACCGGGCCCGACGTGGAGGCGGTCGCCGGGCAGCAGGTAGAGCGAGGTCTGGCCCGGGAGCCGGTCGCGCAGGAACGCCAGCGCCTGGGCCTGGTCGGGGAAGATGCCGGGGGCCTGCACCGCGGCGTTGTGGTGCGCGAGGGCGGGGTCGAGGAAGGCGGGCGGGCCGGCATAGGGCATGACGATCTTCGGCGGCGCCGACCGCAGCAGGCGGGTCACCGCGCGGAACTTGCCCAAGCGCTTCTCGGAGCTGATCCGCTCGACGACCTCGCGCGGGTAGTCGTAGCAGATGGGGTGCCACGAGGCCCCGGACATCTGCACCCCCATGACGTCGAGGGGACGCCCGCACTCCTCGGCGGCCCGGCGGAGCTGGCTGACGCTGAGACGCGCGTCGTTGGTGTGCAGCACGGCGTGCCCGTCGACGTGGACGAGGATCGCGGCGTCGTGGCACATCGGGCTCAGCTCGGGGATGACGGTGACCCAGTCGCCGCGGTCGTTCAGGGCCAGCCGCTCCCACGCGTCGAGCTCGATGACGACGTTGCAGATGCCCGCACCCGCGATGCGGTTGCGCATCTCCCTCGAGGGGTAGCGCGGTATGACGAGACGCGTCGATGGCGAAAGGCCCTGCAGCAGCGGCAGATCCAAGTGGTCGAGGTGCTCGTGCGAGATGGCGACCCAGTCGGCATCGAGCATTTGCGGTGTCCGCACGTGCGCGTTGTCGGGGAACGGGAACCAGGACCCGAGGAACGCGCCGCGTGGCGACATCCACGGGTCGCACAGCATCCGCATGCCGGGCGCGTCGATGCGCAGACCGGCGTGGCCGAGGGAGGTGACGAGTGGTCCGTTCATGCCTCGACGATCCGCTGCCGCGCGTCCGCTGGACACCCGCGTGGGCCTGACCCGCGTCTACGTCGTTTGACGGAGCCTCAGTGTCCGCAGAGCCGACGCAGGGCGGTCAGGTCGGCGCGGACGGTCGCGGCGATGTCGGCGTGGCGGTCGGTGGCCGGTCGGGTCATACTGAGCCGGTAGGCGGCCAGGTCGTCGGCGAGGTTCTGCACGGACTCGCGGGCGTCGTCGGAGGCCGTCGTCCTCGCGAGGCCCCTGGCCCGGGAGAGAACGGTGTCGAGCCCGGCACGGACGGCCGCCGCGGACGCGCCGTGCGTCGTCGCGGTCGTCGACGCGGTCGTCGTCGAGGCGGCCGCGACGAGCGACCCGATGTCGGGGCAGTCACCGCCGAGCGGCTGGGCTGCGGCGCTCTGCGCGGCAGGGGCGGCCCCGCGTGTGGCGCCGGTGAGGACGAAGGCTGACCCGAGCGCGACGACAATCGTCAGAGCGACGCCGAGCAGGAGCTGCCAGCGGTGGGTGGAGGTCGTCGACGCGCTCATGATGTCGCCCCTCTCGTGGTCGGAGGTTGGTACTCGAAGGCGCCGCGGTCGTCGTAGGAGCGCACGCCGATCCCGCTGTTCGGGGTGCTCGGGTCGTCGACCCGAGGACGGCCGGCGGCATCGAGCGCCGGCTGGCCGGGCGCGCCCGAGTCGGCCGAGTCGATCGCCGGCGACCCTGCGCGGAGGCTGAAGTCGGCCTGCGCCGGTCCGTTCCAGCGAGGGTCGGCCTGCCGTGCGTGCGACTCCTGTCCGCTCGCCGCCTGGAACGCCGCCAAGGACGTGTAGGACGTCGATCCCCAGACCATCATCGTGCCGCTGACACTGAGGTTGACGAGGTCGTAGTCGAGTCTCGTGCCGAGCTGCGACGTCGCGTCGACGCGGATGTCACCTCTCGTCCGGGGACACTTCACCGTGCCGCCCGCGCCGTCGGGGCACGAGGCGGCGTTGTCGACCGAGATGTTGTCGGCGAACGTGAACCCGCTCGGGGTGCCCGACGCCACGCCTTCGAGGTTGATGCCGGCCGCCACGTTGTCGTAGACGGTGTTGCCGACGACCGAGCTGCCGGTGACGCCGAAGTCGTCGATGCCGTGGTCGCCGGTGATGCACCCGGCCGTGTTGCCGGTCGGCGGGGCGCTGCAGTTCGTCAGGGCCGCGGTCGTGAACCCCTTGTTGTGGTAGCTGACGTTGTCGACGATCGTGTTGCGGTCGCCGCCCGGGTAGGACTGGATGCCGGAGTCCTCGTTGTCGTGGACGCGGTTCCCGCTCACGAGGTTGCCGGGCGCCCGCAGGTCGATCCCGACCGCGTTGCGCACGTAGCCGTACGCGTTCCACGAGCTCTCGTTGCCCGTGATCTGGTTGCCGGTCGAGCCGTTCGTCAGGTAGATGCCGGAGGCCGAGTTGTCCGTGACGAGGTTGCCGGTGACGACCGAGCCGGTCATCGAGTTGAGGTACATGCCGTATGCCGTGGCGCCCGCCACGGGGCTACCCGACCCCCGCGCCGTGTTGTTCGACAGCCGGACGCCGGTCGCGTTGAAGACGTAGAACGCGTTGCTCGTGGTGTCCCGGACGGTGAAGCCCGACACGGTGATCCAGCTCTGGTTGGAGATCGTGAAACCGTGCTTGGCCCCCGCGATGGTGACGACCGCGCCCGCGGCCGGCTGGAAGATGATGGGGGAGCCGGCGGTGCCGGAGTGCCAGGGGAACACCTCGTCGGTGTACGTCCCCGAGGACACGAGCACCGTCTGCCCCGCGACGGCGACCTTCGCGGCCTTGGCGATGGTGCAGAACGGCACCGCGGCCGTGCCTGCACCGGTGTCCGAGCAGCCGCCGCCGCCCACGTAGAGGTAGGCGGCGGCGCCTGCCGCGGCCCCGACGGAGCTGACCGCGAGGCCCAGGCCGGCCACGAGGGTGCTGAGGGCGAGGACGGCTCGTCGAGCGGGGGTGTGCGGGGGGGCCATGACTCGTCCTTCCCATCCTGCGGCTGCCTGATCCTCCAGTTTGTCGACCGGCCCGCACGATCACCCCCACCGAAAGTGGGAGGACGGCATACGCCCATTGCACGAGGGCGCGCCCGGTCGGGCTACTCGGGCTCCCAGGCGATGAGCCGGTCGATGACCTCTCGGTCGCCCTCGATCGTCAGTGCCTCCAGCGGACGGCGGCCGTAGAACGCGGCGAGGACGATCTCGCTCGCCGTGCCGGTGACGCGGGCATCGACCGGCCCGGCGGTCTCGGGCCGGGGGGCGGTGCGTGCGCCGTCGGCGGAGACCCAGAGCCGCCACGAGCGTCCTTCGGTCGCCGCGTAGTCGACGACGGCGGGCTCGTGCGGCCACGGGCTCGTCGTCGCGCAGCACGTGGAGAGGAACTCCTCGACACCGTCGAGGGCCACGGCGTCGGGGAGCGGCTGAGGCGTACCGACCGTGAGCTGGGCGTCGTACGTGTGCACCGCGATCTCCTGGAGCTGGTGCCGCGCGACCGCGCCGCACGTCCCGGGCGACTGCGAGTCGCCCCACCACGTCCAGCAGCCGCGCTCCGGCCCGGCCTCGCGCAGCGCGTCGAGGAGCTGTCCGGTGGACGCCGCCAGCCAGCCGTCCAGCGCGTCGGGCTCGCTCGGCGCCGCCGCGTCGCCGTCCGACGGTGGCCGGACCCGGGAGGTGGCGGCAGGGCCGGCCGCGACCGTGGCGGCCCACGACCGACGGCCCTCGCCCAGGTGGTGCACCAGGTCGAGCAGCGTCCACTCGGGACAGGTCGGGACCGGCACGTCGAGGCTGGCCGCCGTCGAGACGGCCGAGCGGAAGGCCCGCGACCGCTCGTCGATGAGGCGCAGCAGGTCGGGGAACTCGAGCTCGCTCGTCACGCCGGATGTCTACCACCCGGGCGCGGCCGCCCGACAGCGCTTTTCCGGTCCGACTGACGTGGGGCCCTACGATGGAGCCTCGTGACCGTCACTGACACCGCCGCTGCCCGTGCCCGCCTGCTCGAGATCATCCGAGAGAAGGCGATCGTCCACGGTCGCGTGACCCTCAGCTCCGGCAAGGAGGCCGACTACTACGTCGACCTGCGCCGCATCTCCCTCGACGGGGAGGCCGCGCCCCTCGTCGGGATCGTCATGCGCGAGCTGACCAAGGACCTCACGTATGCCGCCGTCGGTGGCCTGACGCTCGGCGCCGACCCCGTCGCGACCTCGATGCTGCACGCGGCCGCGGCCGCCGGTGAGCGCCTCGACGCCTTCGTCGTGCGCAAGGCCGGCAAGGCGCACGGCCTCCAGCAGCGCATCGAGGGGCCGTCGATCACGGGTCGACGGGTGCTCGTCGTCGAGGACACGACGACGACCGGTGCGTCGCCGCTCGCCGCCGTCGAGGCAGCCCGTGAGGACGGCGCCGAGGTCGTCGCCGTCGCCACCATCGCCGACCGCGCCACCGGCGCCGGCGACCGGATCACCGCCGAGGCCGGCGTGGAGTACCGCTACGCCTTCTCGCTCGAGGAGCTCGGGCTCGCCTGAGGGCCTCCCGGGCGCCGCCCGACGCGCACCTCGAACCCCGCCCGCAGCGCCTCGACGGACGACGGTGGCGTGATCACCGTCGCGACGCCGGCGCGCGGGCGCTCGACGGGCGTGGCGGCATACGTGTTGTCGGGCAGCCACGGCAGCAGGCCGCCGCTGGTGACGACGGCAGGACCCGAACCCAGCAGCACGTAGGTGCCGTCGGGCACGTCACCCCAGGCGTAGGCATGCAGCCGGCGGGTGCGCCGCCGCGGGTCCCAGCGCTCGTCGTGGAGCAGCCGGTCGAGACCGGGCGCCGGCAGGTGGGTCGTGCGGTGGCTCGCCGCGACGAGGTCGCGGAACCGGCTGAAGTCGGCGCGACGGCACTCGGCGCACGGACGATGCCCGGCCGCGAGGGCGAGCGCCTCGTCGAGGAAGAAGAGCGGCGTGTAGTGGCTGGGGTCCCACTGCCGCACGCGGCGGTCGCGGAACTCGAGCAGGCACGTGATCCACGCGCGTCCGACGTGGTGCCGGCGGACGTCGCGCGTGCCGGCGCCGTCGTGGAGGCGGCCCCGGTTGCCCATGAGGTCGCCGCGCCCTGGGGCGGCGACGACGTCGCCGAAGGGGTCGACCCGGTTGCGGGCCGGTGCGTCGAGGCCGCTCACTCGAGGACCTCGAGGACGACGTCGGCGGGGTCGCCCTCGCCGAGACCCTCGGCGTGGCGGACCGCCTTCTTGACCGGCAGCACGTAGGCGCCCCGGCTCGCGTCCGGGAAGACGGACGTCGTCCACGACGTGGCTCCGACGGTCGCCCGGACGCGCACCGAGCCGAAGCCCCGCGGCGGCCGCGGGACCTCGCGGATGCGTGCCGACGCGTCGTCGCCGACCGTCACGAAGAACCATCCCGTCTGCGCCTCCCAGCGCCACAGGTCGGCCGTGAACCGGAGCGTCGTCATGCGTCCACGCTAGAGCCCGGCACCGACAGGAACCGGGCGAGCAGCGCCTGCGTCGCACCCGCGACCCGGTCCGCACGCGTGCGCCCAGCACTAGGATCGGCTCGATCGGCACACCGACCCGCCGCCCTCTATCGGGAGAACCCATGATCATCGTCTGGATCCTGCTCGGCCTCGTCGTGCTCCTCGCCGTCGTCGGCGTCGTCATGTACAACGGCCTCATCGGCCTGCGCAACAAGGTCGAGGAGGGCTGGCGCCAGATCGACGTCGAGCTGAAGCGTCGCCACGACCTCATCCCCAACCTCGTCGAGACGGTCAAGGGCTACGCGTCGCACGAGCGCGGCACGCTCGAGGAGGTCATGCAGGCCCGGTCCGCCGCGATGTCGGGCGCGTCGACCCCCGCCGCGGCGGCGCAGGCCGAGGGCCAGCTGAGCCAGGCGCTCGGTCGCCTCATGGCCGTCGCCGAGGCCTACCCCGACCTCAAGGCCAACCAGAACTTCCTCGCCCTCCAGCAGGAGCTGACGAGCACCGAGGACCGCATCGCGAGCTCGCGCCGCTACTACAACGCCCTCGTGCGCGAGCTCAACACCAAGGTCGAGTCCGTCCCCTCGAACATCGTCGCCAACCTGGCGGGCGTCAAGCGCGCCGAGTACTTCGAGACCCCCGCGACCGAGGCCGTCGCCCCGAGCGTCTCCTTCGGGGGCGACAGCGCCGTCGGGGGCTCCGGCACCCCGGCCGTCTCGGCGTCCACCCAGCCCGGTGCCGTCGGCGGCTCGTCGACCCAGCCGGGTGGCGCGCCCGGCGCGCTGCCGCAGGCCCAGGCCCCCGGTGCCACCCAGCCCGACCCGACGTCCGACTCGGCCGACTCTGCCGGCCCGGGCACGTCCGGCGCCTGACCGGAGGGTGTTCGGGGCGTCAGCCCTTGACGTACGAGAGCTTCTCGCAGACCTTGCCGTCGCGCAGGCGCACGACGTCGATGCCGCGCACGTGGCCGGGCGAGCCGTCCGGGGCGACCCAGGAGAAGCGCCAGCGCAGCACCCCGCGGTCGCCGGCGACGAAGGACTCCTCGGCCGTGAAGAGCGGGCTGCCCGTCTCGGTGAAGAGCGACTCCCACACCGAGCGCACGTCGGTCGCGCCCTCATGGCGTAGACCGTCCGGCGCCGGTCCGGTGGCCTCGAAGACGCAGTCGTCGGTCATGAGCGACATGATCGCGTCGACGTCGCCCCGTCCGAACGCCGCGACGAAGGCGGTGAAACCCGCATGGTTCGGACCCCACGTGGCATCCCGTCCGAAGCGCGCGAGGAGGTCGGTCTGCGCGTCGCCGCCGGACGGCATACGCGGTCCGACGGCCCCGCCGGAGCGGTAGGCCTCCTCCATGCGGTCGAACCACGTCGCCACGTCGGCCACGAGCCCCGGATCGAGCGCGCGGTCCTGCCCGATCGCCGCGGCGAGGTCCCAGCCGTGCACGAGGTGGTCGGCCACGAGCTGGCGGACGTACTCGTCCATCGACTCCTCGCCGTAGGACAGCTGCACGGTGCCGTGCGAGGGGAGCCTCTCGGCGACGGTGCCGAGGGCCTCGGTCGCGGCCGACGCCGCGGCGTCCCGGGCGTCCTCACCGAGGAGGTCGCCGTCGAGGCGGCTGCCGACGTCGGCGATGGTGCGGCCGCGCATCAGCGGCGAGGTCCAGAGGTCCTCGCCCGTCACGTGGTTGACGAGGTCCCGCACCGTCCACTCGCTGCACGGCGTCGGCAGGCCCCACTGGTCGTCGGCCACCGAGGCGACCTGCTGCGACCACCACTGCACGCTGCGGCGGTACGCGCCGCCGAGGTCGGACCCGGTGTGCGGGGTCTCGGTCGTTGCCTCCATGACGTCCTCCCATCACCCCTGCAGCACCAGTGTGCCCCGGGCTCGGGAGGCGCGTCAGGACATCACGTCAAGACGCGGTCAGGAGGCGCGGTCAGGAGGCGCGATCGCTGCCCGTCGCGTGGCCCGCGATGTCGCCCGCGGCGTCGGCGGTCTCGGCGGCGAGGGCCTTGGCCCGGCGGCGGTGCTTGACGAACTCGTAGACCATCGGCAGCAGCGACACGGCGACGACGAGCAGGATCGCGACCTCGAGCTTGTCGGTGAGCCACGGGAAGGCCTGGCCGAGGAAGTAGCCGAGCAGGGTGATGCCAGCCGCCCACAGGACGGCGCCGACGGCGCTCCACGTGAAGAAGCGGCGGCGCTCCATCCGGCTGACGCCGGCGACGACGGTGATGTAGGTGCGCACGATCGGGACGAACCGCCCGATGACGAGGGCCTTGTTGCCGTGCCGGTCGAAGAAGTCCGTCGTCTGGTCGAAGTACTTCTTCTTGAGCACCTTGCCGTCGCGTGCATAGAGCGGTGTGCCGAGGGCCCGACCGATCTCGTAGCCGACGACGTTGCCGAGGAAGGCCGACGCGCACAGGATCACGATCGCCACGCCGAGGTTGACGTGCACCTGGCCGGTGGCGATGAACAGACCCACCGCGAAGAGGAGGGAGTCGCCGGGCAGGATCGGGAAGAGGAGTCCGCACTCGATGAAGACGATGGCGACGGCGATCCAGAAGAAGGCCTCGCCGTACTGCTGGAGCAGGTAGGTGGGGTCCATCCACTTGGGGCCGAGGGCCGGCGCGATGGCCGGCAGGACGGAGGCGAGTGCGTGCATGGGTGACAGGGTATGCCGTGTGCCCGGGAGCGCCTGAATCCGCGCTGTCAGCGCGCTGTGGGGTCTCGAGCGGGTCTCGAAGGGATATCGATGGGACGACGTCCCTTCCGTCGGCGCGCGGACCCGGTTCACGATGGACGCGGGAGCGAAGGAGGAGTGGCGGCACCTGCCGGACACTCGGGGTCGAGGACGCTGCGGCGCCCACGACGGCGCGCGTGCCGTCCTCCTCCTGATCCCGTTGCGCGTGCGGTCGCGTCGTCAGGCGATGGGCAGGTCCGCGAGGTTCACGGCGGCCACGGCCACGGTCGCGATGGCGGCCACGACGAGCAGCAGGCGCGCCGGCCGGTAGCGGAAGCTCGACAGGACGCCGGAGAAGAAGAGTGCGACCGCGAGCAGGATGGTGTTGATGACGTAGTCGTGCGCCGTTTCCCCGGCCTGGAGCGCCTGCTTGCCCGAGGCGTCCGCCTTCGCGGTGGCCGCCTGGTAGGGCCCGAGCTGGTCGTCCATGTAGCTCGTGTCGTCGACGAGCCTCGTCGGGGTGCCGCCGGCCCGGATCTCGGCCTCCCACCGGTCGATGACCGGGAGCAGCTCCTCGCGGATCAGGGTCGCGCGGTAGAACGCCACGAGCTGGGTGTTCTTCGCCTGCACCGCCTGCGCGTACTGCGCGATCATGCTGCTGTCGTAGCTGACCTTCTGGGTCGCGACGCCGAACAGCCGGCTGGCCTCGACGCGCTGGTCGGTCGAGGTGCTCGTCGCGGTGCTCTGCGCCCCGCTCCACTGGGACGCCTGGTAGCCGCACCAGGCCGTCCCGACCGTCGCGAGCCCGAGGACGAGCACCGTGACCATCTCGATGAGACGATCGACGAAGGAGCCCTCGCGGTTCATTGCTGCTCAGTGCCCGGAGGCTGGTCGGCCGCCGCGGCGGCGCCCTGGCCAGCGGCAGGGTCCTCGCGGACCGTGAGCCCCATCCGGCCGGGACCGTAGCCGGGACGGCGACGGCCCACCTGAACGCCGTCCGAACGCTGCACGAGGTCGCGCCACAGGTCGGTCTCGCGGTAGCGCCAGGCGTCTTCGCGTGCGGTCGTGATCTCCTGCTCGAGCCGGCCGTCGTTCTGGGCCTGGGCGATCCGCGTGGCGGCCTCGGCCTCCTCGAGAGCGAGCTCGAACGTGGCGCGCACCGTGGCCTGGATGACCTCCCCCGTCCGGCCCAGGTCGACCGGCCCGAGCACGAAGCCGGTGACGCGGAGGCCGTGCTCCTCCAGCGCGGCGGTGACGGCCTCCGCGAGCCGGGTCTCGGTGTCGGAGCGGGCGCGCCCGAAGAGGGTCTCGACCGTGACGGCGGGGTCGCTCAGGGCCCGGCTGATCGCCCGGCCGCTCTCGTCCCGGACCAGTCCGTGGACGCCCTCGGGCCCGAACCGCTCGTGGACCGTGCGCAGCCGCTCGGGGATGATCGCGTAGCGCACCGTGTACGCGACGTCGGCCAGGGCCCGGTCACCGAGGGCGCAGCTGAGGCTGGGGCCGGTGCGGTCGAGCTGCGACACCGCCGACGACGCGTCCTCGCCGGCGCGGTAGGCCATCTCCACCGACGGGTACTCGACGACCATCGTCTTGCGCAGGAGCGGCACCCAGTGCCGGCCGGGCGTCAGGGAGTGGTCGGTCGCCCGGCCGTTCTTGAGCACGAGGCCGAGGGCGCCGGCCGGCACCTTGATCATCGAGGCCGTGACCACCATCCACGCGAAGATCGCGAGGATCGGCACGAGGAGCACGACGAGGATCACGGTGGCGGCGGTGCTCATGACCGGCTCCGGCCGGTCGCGGCGAGCGTGGTGACCGAGCCGGTCGCCGGGGTCGTGGAACGCATGGCAGGTCTCCTGTCGCCACCGGACCGCCCCGGTGGGTCGTCCGGCCGTTCGCCCGGTCGTTAGTCTTCCGGGCATCCGATGTGACTCCAGACTGAACCGGAAGGGGACCCGTGGCATCGCCTGAAGGGGGTGAGACCCCGAACGGGCCGGACGCACCGAACGGCCCGACCGTCGCGGTCGGGGTCGGCCCGTGGCAGGGCCCGCGCCCGTCCGGCGACCACTGGGACCCCGAGCTGCTCGAGCACGGCGACCGGCGCAACGTCGTCGACGCCTACCGGTACTGGCGCCACGACGCGATCGTCGCCGACCTCGACGCCCGACGCCACGACTTCCACGTCGCCGTCGAGAACTGGGGCCACGACTTCAACATCGGGTCGGTCATCCGCACGGCGAACGCCATGGGCGCCCGCGCGTTCCACATCGTCGGCAAGCGGCGGTGGAACCGACGCGGGGCCATGGTCACCGACCGCTACCAGCACGAGCACCACCACCCGGACGCCGCCGCGCTCGCCGCGTGGGCGCGGGGCGAGGGGCTTGCCCTCGTCGGTGTCGACAACCTGCCCGGCTCGGTGCCCATCGAGACGTTCGACCTGCCGCGCCGGTGCGTCCTCGTCTTCGGCCAGGAGGGCCCCGGGCTGTCCGAGCCGATGCGGGCCGAGTGCACGGCCGTGCTCCACATCGAGCAGTTCGGCTCGACCCGCTCGATCAACGCCGGCGCGGCCGCGGCCATCGCGATGCACGCCTGGGTGCGCCGGCACGTCTTCGACCAGCGGGTGTAGCTCAGCCCTGCGGGTCGCGACCGCGCCAGCGCAAGGGCTCCTCGGCATACTCCTCGACGACGTGGGCGGCGACGCCGACCGACCTCGCGACCTGGAAGACCACCTCGCCCGACTCGGCGGGCAGGCCGAGGGCGTGGAGCACGGCGGCGCTCGCGAGGTCGATGTTGGGCAGCGCTCCCGTGCGCTCGGCGACGAGCGCCGCGAGCGCGTCGACGCGCCGCCGCAGCCGGGTGGTGCCGGGCCGACGCCACAGGGCCTCGAGCACGACGTCGGCGCGCGGGTCGCCTTCGGGGTAGAGGAAGTGTCCGAAGCCGGCCACCACGCTCCGCTCGCGCAGCGACCGCGCCACGAGCACGGCGGGGTCGACGCCCTCGGCGAGCAGCGCGTGGGCGGCCACCGGGGCCGCGCCGTGGAGCGGGCCGGCCATCGCGGCGTACGCGGCCGACAGGCAGTCGTGGAGCCCGGCGCGTGTCGAGGCCGCGACGCGCGCGGCGACGGTCGAGGCGGTGAGGCCGTGGTCGAGGAGGGCCACGAGCAGCACCCGGAGCACGGCGACGTCGCCGCCGGCCGTCGGGTCGCCGCCGAGGGCGGTCAGCGTCAGGGCCGTGAGGTCGCCGGACCGGGCGCGGGCCGCCTGACCGAGCGACGAGGCCCCCGCCAGGGCGACCGCGGCCCGGACCGCGGGCAGCGCCGCGTGCCGGACCCGCTCGGGGTCCGTGTCCGAGGAGAAGGGGTCGGCCGCCGCGAGCAGCTGCACGGCCACGGGCATCCGCCGCTCGAGCGGCAGACTCGTCAGGTCGATGACGGCCGTCTCCGGCAACCCCGAGAAGCCTTGCGGCACCGTCGTCCCCAGCACGACCCCCGCTGCCTCCTCGAGCGACCGCAGGGCGACGACGTCGCTCAACGCGCGGCCGCGGTAGAAGAGCTCCCCTTCTGCCTGTCGGCTCACGGCGGTGGCGATGCTCCGGAAGCGCAGGACCGGCTGCGGTCCGCCCGGGGGACGGGTCGCCGAGGCCATGGCGTCGATCTGCGCCCGGTCGAAGAGGCTCTCCTGCTGGCCCGGCCGGCGCTCGCTCCGCAGCAGCCCGCGGCTGACGTACGCGTAGAGGGTCGCCCGTTTGACGCCGAGTCGCTGGGCGGCCTCCGTCGTCGTGATCCACGTGCCTCGTGCGGTCGTCACGTCGCCTCCGGGCGGGTCTGGTCGATGGGGTTGATCGGGTCAACCGTTGACGAGATCAACATTGACGATGTTGATCAACATCGCTGAGAGTGACGAGTGAACCTGAAAGGAGGACCCCATGTCCACCACTCCCACCGGATTCATCACGGTCCCGAAGGGTCTCGCCAAGGTCGTCGTCACCGACACCGAGCTCGGCGACGTCCGCGGCGACGAGGGCTTCTTCCACTACCGGCAGTACTCCGCCGTCGAGCTCGCCGAGCAGGTCGGTTTCGAGCAGGCCTGGCACCTGCTCGAGCGCGGCCACCTGCCCGACGACGCGGAGCTGGCGGCCTTCACCGCAGAGGTGGGGCGACTACGCGTCCTGCCGCCCGGCCTCGCCGACCTGCTCCCCGCCATCTGCGCGACGACCACCGACTCGCTCCAGGTGCTGCGCACGACGCTGTCGGCGTGGGGCGGCATCGCCGGCCTGCGTCCGCTCTACGACTGCGACGAGGACGAGAAGGCCGCGGCCGCCCTGGCGGCCGTCGCCGTCACGCCGACGATCCTCGCGGCCGCGCACCGTCTCCACCACGGGCTCGAGCCGGTGCCGGCAGACCCGACCCTCGGCCACGCCGAGGACTACCTGCGGATGGTGACGGGGCGGCTGCCCTCGGCGCGAGACGCCCGCGCCGTCGAGCAGTACCTCGTCGCGACGATGGACCACGGCTTCAACGCCTCGACCTTCACCGCGCGGGTCATCGCGAGCACCGGCGCCGACCTCGCGGCCTGCCTCGTCGGGGCCATCGGCTCGTTCTCGGGCCCGAAGCACGGCGGCGCGCCGAGCCGGGCGCTCGAGGCCCTCGACGAGATCGGCACCCTGGACCGGGCCGACGGCTGGGTGCGCGACCGCATCGGGTCCGGCGACCGGATCATGGGTTTCGGCCACGCCGTCTACCGCACGCGCGACCCGCGCTCGGAGATGCTCAAACAGATCGCCCGCGGCTGGGACGACCCGCTCGTCGACCTCGCGGTCGGGGTCGAGGACGCCATCGAGCGTGCGCTGGCCGAGCTGAAGCCGGGGCGCGAGCTGCACGCCAACGTCGAGTTCTACGCCGGCGTCGTCATGAAGCTCGCGGGGCTCGACCCGTCGATGTTCACGCCGACCTTCTGCGTCGCGCGCGTCGTCGGCTGGACGTCCAACGTCCTCGAGCAGAGCCGCGACCCGAAGATCATCCGGCCGGCCGCACGCTACGTCGGGCCGCCGCCGCCCCAGCCGGTGCCCACCGGCACGCGCGCCCCGCAACCGGCCTGACCGGGGGAGGGCATCGAGCAGGCCCCGACGCATCCGGTTGCCGGGGCCTGCTCGGCGCGACCGGGGGAGCATCCGGTCGCTGGTGGTCGCCCGGAGCCCTCCGAACGTCACGTCCACGGTAGGACAGAATCGGAGTCTCGGGTCGACGTTCAGGTCAGGACTCGACAAGGTGGTGTCAAGGAAGGGTAGGCATCGCGTAAGGAGGGGGCTCGGGGTGTCACGAACGTCGGTCGAATCGCCCGGTAATGCGGCATTCGTCCGGTTCTGGGTCGCCGACGCCGTCTCCAACCTGGGCACCTTCGTCTCGGCGCTCGCCCTCCAGCTGCTCCTCATCGAGACCCTCCACGCCGACCAGACCGAGCTGGGGATCGTCCGGGCGGCGACGTGGCTGCCCTACCTCCTCTTCGGCATGCTCGCCGGCGTCGTCGTCGACCGGGTGCGGCGCCGGCCGCTGCTCGTCGCGGCCGACCTGCTGTGCGCCCTGCTCGTCGGCACGATCGGGGTGCTCGCCCTGACCGGCCACCTGACGGTGCCGCTCGTCGCCGTCCTCGTCTTCTGTGCCGGCTCCGCCTCTATGTTCTTCAGCGCCGCCCACCTGTCGTTCCTGCCGACGGTCGTGCCGGAGACGCGCCTCGCCTCGGCGAACGCCCGGCTCGCCCAGACCTACGCCGCGACGCAGTCGCTCGGTCCGCTCGTCGGCGGTGCGCTGGTGCGGCTGCTGTCCGCGCCCGTCGCGGTGCTCGTCGACGCCGTGTCGTATGCCGTGTCGGCCGTCGTGCTCATGACGGTCCGCGTCGAGGAGCGGGCTCCCGAGCGCACCCCCGAGCGGCACGTGTGGCGCGAGCTGCGCGAGGGCGCCGGCTGGGTCTACCGGCACAGGGTGCTGCGCCCGTACGCCATCTCGCTGCACCTCTGGTTCTTCGCCAACGCCATGGTCACGACGGTCCTCGTCTACTTCGCCACGACCGAGCTGCACCTCGACCCGCTCGCGGTCGGGCTCGTCCTCGCGGCGACCGGCGTGACCGGCGTCCTCGGAGCGGGCCTGTCCCCGCGACTCGGCGTGCGCTTCGGCACCGGCCGGGTGATCACGACGACGGAGTGGCTGAGCCCGGCGGCATACGCCCTCCTGCTGCTCGCGCAGGCCGGGCCGTATGCCATCGTGTGGCCGCTCGTCGCGAACGCGCTCTTCGGCCTGGCGATGGGGCTGCGCGACCCGCTCGACATGAGCTACCGCAACCTCGTGACACCCGACCGGCTGCGCGGACGGATGAACGCGACGATCCGGTCGCTCAACTGGGGCTCGATCGCCGTCGCGGCTCCCCTCGGGGGCCTCGTCGCCGCGACGTGGGGCAACCGGGTCGCCATCGCCATCGGGGTGGTCGGGCTCGCGGTCGCAGCCCTGCTGCTCTGGAGCTCGCCGTACCGCCACGTGACGGCGCCGGGTGAGCGCCCGGTGCAGCGCCGGGCGCAGGGCCGCGCCTGAGGTCAGTCCGCCGTGCGCAGGGCCTGCTTCCACGACATCCGGCCCCGGGTCTGCATGAGCGACCGTCGGTAGACCTTCTCGCCGATGACGACGGCCACCGCGGAGAAGGCCGCCATGAGCAGGAGGGACACGACGGGCTCCCACCAGGCGGCGTCGCCCGCGATGATCCGCCCCGGCATCGCCACGACGGACACGATCGGCACGAAAGAGGCGACCTTGAGGGCCGTGCCGCTCAGGGCGAAGCTTGCGAAGTAGACGAGCATGAGCAGGGTCGTCAGGGGCGAGGTCGTCGACTGGAGGTCCTCGGTGCGCGAGGCCAGCGCGCCCGCGACGGCGAAGAGACAGGCCAGGGCGAAGAAGCCGACCGCGAAGAAGAGGACGAACCACACGACCGCCGTCGAGAGCGCGGGCAGCAGCGACGACCACTCGGTGAACGACACCGCCACGAGCCCGACCCCGGCGAAGAGCACCACCTGGCCCATCGCGATGACGGAGTTCCCGACGACCTTGCCCGCGAGCAGGGCGCGCAGCGGGATCGCCGTCGCGATGATCTCGACGAGCCGCGACTGCTTCTCCTCGACGACGCTCGCGGCGATCTGCTGCCCGAACATCAGGGCGCCCATGAAGAAGAGCAGCGCGAAGGCGAAGGTGGCGGCCTGCACGAAGCCGCGGTTCGTCGTCTGCCCGTCGAAGCGGTCGGCGCCCAGGGTCGCCCCGCGCTCGAGGGCCTCGACCGTCGTGCCGGCCGCAGCCGCGTTGCGGTCGAGCGCGGCGTCGCGCACGGCTCCCTCGAGGGGTGTCCGCAGCGACGCCTCCACGTCGTCGCCGGACGTCAGCGTCCAGCCGGCCGACGTCTCGTGCAGCCACGCGTCGACGTCGCCCCGGTCGACGGCGGCGCGCGCCGCGTCCTCGCCCGGGACCGTGCTCGGGGTGATGACGACGGTGTCGCTCGTCGAGCGCGCGGTCGACGCGGCCTGCTCGACGAGGCGTGTGCCCTCGGCCGACGACACGGCGACGGTGTAGGTCGTCGTCTTCCCCGCCTGCCACGCCGAGAAGGCCGCGAAACCGGCGATGAAGACGAGCGTGAAGAGCGTGGAGAAGAGGAACGTGCGGTTCGTGACGCGGACGACGACCTCGCGCACGGCCACGATGAGCCACGGACGCCCGCCCCCGGACGTCTGCTCGTCGGCGGGCCCGGAGGCCTCGCCGGCGCCGGCGGTGTCGGGGTCCGGTCGGTGCTGGAGGGTGGTCATGCCGTCACCTCACGGTAGATCTGGGCCAGGGTGGGTCGCTGCGGCGAGAACTCGTGCACCTCGCCGCGTCTCAGGGCCTCCTCGAGGAGAGCCCGTTCGGCGCCGTGCTCGACGATCTCGAGCAGGGCCGTGTGTCCCTCGACGTCGACGGCGTGCACGCCACCGACACCGCGCACCCACCCGGCATCGACCGAGAGGACGAGCCGGTGCCGCGAGACGGAGGTCGCGCGCAGCTCGTCCGGGCTGCCCGACGCGACGACCCGACCCTTGGCGAGCACGACGAGGCGCTCGCAGAGCCGCTCGACGAGGTCGAGCTGGTGGGAGGAGAAGAGGACCGGAACTCCGCGTGCGGTGTGCTCGCGCAAGAGGTCGGCCATGTTGTCGACGGCGGCGGGGTCGAGGCCGCTGAACGGCTCGTCGAGCACGAGCGCCCGCGGCCGGCCCATGAGCGCGGCGATGATCTGGACCCGCTGCTGGTTGCCGAGCGAGAGCTTCTCGACGTGGTCCTTGGCGCGCTCGGCGAGACCGAGGCGCTCGAGGTGGGTCGTCACCGAGGCCTTGGCCGCCGAGGCGCTCAGGCCGCGGAGCCGTCCGAGGTAGACGAGCTGGTCGACCACCGCCTGCTTGGGATAGAGCCCGCGCTCCTCGGGCATGTAGCCGAACTGCCGCCGGTCGAGGGCGGTGATCGGGCGACCGTCCCAGAGCACCTCGCCGCCGCTGGGCGACAGGACCCCCATGACCATGCGCATCGTCGTGGTCTTGCCGGCGCCGTTGCCGCCGACGAAGCCGGTCAGCCGGCCGGCCCCGACCGTGAAGCTGATGTCGTCGACGGCCCGGATCTCGCCGAAGGTGCGGGTCAGGTGCCGCAGCTCGATGTCGGCCGTGGCGCGTGGTCTGGTCAGGCGGTCCCCGTGTTCGCTCATGCCACCCACGCTAGGCCGCGCGGGGGTGCACAGGATCAGCCGTTCGGCTGATCCTCGGGGTCCCCCCGGAGGATGAGACCTGCCTCGTAGGCCAGCACGACCGCCTGGACGCGGTCGCGCAGGTGCAGCTTGGCGAAGACGTTGGACAGGTGCGTCTTGACCGTCGCCTCACCGACGAAGAGCCGTCCGGCGATCTCGGCGTTGGAGAGGCCTCGACCGACGAGACCGAGCACCTCGAGCTCTCGCGGCGTCAGGTCGTCGAGCCGCGGGTCGCGGTCGTCCCGCCGTGGGGCGGCCTGGGCGTCGACGACCGGCCCGTTCGTCATCTGCTCGATGACGCGCCGCGTCACCTCCGGAGCGAGCAGGGCGTGGCCACCCGAGACGGCCCGCACCGCCTCGATGAGGTGGTCGGCGTCGGCGTTCTTGAGCAGGAAGCCGCTCGCTCCGGCGGTGAGGCCGGCGAAGACGTAGTCGTCCCGGTCGAAGGTCGTGAGGATGACGACCCTGGCCAGGTCGTCGGCGACGATGCGCCGGGTCGCCTCGATGCCGTCCATGACCGGCATCTGCACGTCCATGAGCACGACGTCGGGTCGCAGCTCGCGGGTGAGCCGCACGGCCTCCTCGCCGTCGCTCGCCTGCCCGATGACCTCGATGTCGTCCTCCACCGAGAGGATGAGCGAGAAGCCGGACCGGACGAGCAGCTGGTCGTCGACGAGCAGCACGCGGACGGGTGCCCTCACGAGGCCTGCTCGGGCAGCGGCATGCGCACGCGGACCCGGTAGCCGCCGGTGACCCGGGGCCCGATCTCGCTCACGCCGCCGTGCGTCGACAGGCGCTCGCGGACGCCGAGGAGACCCAGGCCGGTCCCCGACGTGCCCGACCGCGGTCGCCCGCCGTCGAGCACCTCGACCTCGGCGTAGCCGTGCGCGAAGCCGTGCTCGGGTCGCCGGTCGACGCGGACGAAGACCGTCGCGGACGAGGCCGTCGAGTGCCGCCGCACGTTGGCGAGCGCCTCCTGCGCGGTGCGGTAGAGCGAGAGCCCGAGTGGTGCCGGGACGGAGGCGGCCGCGCCGGGCACGTCCTCGACGACGTGGCACTCGACCTCGAGGCCGTGGGTCGAGGCCTCACGGGCCAGGGTCGTCACGTCCGCGAGCCCGGGCTCGGGCGCCCGGGTGCGGCCCCCCGGTCCAGACCCGTCCGACGTCCCCTCGTGGTCGTCGGCGCGCAGCGTGCCGAGCAGCCCTCGCATCTGGGCCACGGCGTCGCGCGACGACGTCTCGACCGAGCGCAGAGCACCCTCGGCGGCATCCGCGTCGCGTCGCAGCACGCGACGGGCCGCGGCGGCCTGGATCCCGATGACCGAGACGTGGTGGGCGACGACGTCGTGGAGCTCACGGGCGATCCGCAGCCGCTCCTCGACGACGGCCTGCCTCTGGAGGCTCGTGGCCTGGGCGTCGATGGTGCGGGCCTGGGCGGCGAGGCGGTCGCGCTGGAGCGCGGCGCGCCAGGCGGCCTGGCCGCCGATGATGGCGCCGCCGAAGTAGAAGACGTTGATGAGCAGGGTGTAGACGACGTAGGCGCCGGCCGGGCTGAAGAGGCCCTGGTGGACGAGGGGCTCGTCGCCGCGGCTCATCGCCTCCTCGACGCCGCTGCCCACCGCGAGCTGCCAGGCGAGCCAGCCGAACATCAGCAGCACGACACCGGCGACGACGCCGAGCATCGCCTGCCGGTCACGTGCCCAGGCGACGCCGGTGAAGAGGGCGAGGAAGTAGACGACCTGCATCGGCATCGACACCGCGACCGCCGGCATGAGCAGGCCGAAGACGAAGAGGTGCAGCGACAGCCCGGCCGCGACGAGCAGGGGCCACCGGTGACGCCAGATGAGCGGGAGCGTGCCGAGGGCCACGGCGACGTGCGGCCAGACCCACGAGTCCTGCTGCGCGCCGAGTGAGTCGATGCTGCGCAGCAGCTCGACGCCGAGCGACCCCGCGACGAGGAAGCCGAGGGCGACCCAGAGGTCGGCACGCCGCTGGCGCGGCGAGTCGTCGGGGACCCGCTCCCAGTCGGTGTCGACACCGAAGTAGGCCCTCACCCGCGCCACGAGGGCAGTCCACCGGCCGTCCATGGGGGCCAGCCTAGGCAGACCGGTGCCCGTGCCGGTTCCCCCTCGAGGTGGAGGGCCTGGCGGCGGTAGGTTCGGGCGCATGGGTGTCACCTCCTCCGTCCTCGACGTCCCGACGATGCGCTCCCGGCTCGACCGGCTGCGACACCACGCGGCAGATGCAGGCGTCGCGGCGACCGTCGTGTCACCCGGCTCCGACCTGCGCTACCTCACCGGCATCGCGGGCTCGTCGTTCGAGCGGCTCACGGCGCTCGTCGTGCCGAGCGACGCCGCGGTCGCCCCCGTCTTCGTCTCTCCTGCGCTCGAGTACGCCGGTCTCGGTCACGTGCCGCTCGGCGAGCTCGGCGTCGAGGTGCGCACGTGGGTCGACGGCGAGGACCCCTACGCCCTGGCGCTCGGCGGAGTGCCGACCGGTCGCGTCGCGGTGTCCGACATGACACCGGCCCTGCACCTGCTGCGGCTGCGTGACGCCGGGGCGGCGGACCAGCAGCTCGCCGGCCCGGTCCTCCGCGAGCTGCGGATGCGCAAGGACGCGGCCGAGCTCGCGGAGCTGCGCGCGGCCGGCGCCGCCATCGACCGCGTGCACGCCCGGGTCGGGGAGTGGCTGCGCGCGGGCCGCACCGAGGCCGACGTGGCGGCCGACATCGCCGCTGCGATCGTCGAGGAGGGCCACGCCACAGCCGAATTCGTCATCGTCGGGTCGGGACCCAATGGCGCGAGTCCGCACCACTCCGTCAGCGACCGTGTCATCGAGGACGGCGACGTCGTCGTCGTCGACATCGGCGGCCCGCTGCCCTCGGGCTACGGCTCCGACAGCACGCGCACGTATGCCGTCGGGTCGCCCCGCGAGCCCGACGTGGCCGAGGCGTATGCCGCGCTGCAGGCGGCGCAGCAGGCGTCCGTCGAGTCCGTGCGTCCCGGCGTGACGTGCGAGGCCATCGACCGCGCCGCCCGCGAGGTGCTCGCGGCGGCCGGTCTCGCGGAGCACTTCATCCACCGCACCGGCCACGGCATCGGGCTCGACGGCCACGAGGAGCCCTACATCGTCGCCGGCAACGACCTCCCGGTCGAGCCGGGCATGACCTTCAGCATCGAGCCGGGCGTCTACCTCGCGGGCCGCTGGGGCGCACGCATCGAGGACATCGTCGCGGTGACCGACGACGGTGTCGAGCGCTTCAACACGAGACCCACCGACCTCGTCGTCCTCTGACGAGCCCGGAGCAGGTCAGGAGTCGAAGCCCACGCCGATCCGGTCGAGCGCGCGGAGCCACAGGTTGCGCCGGCCGGTGCGGTCCTCGGCGGCGAGCGAGGACCGCGTGGCCCGCACGGCGGCATACCGGATCGGCTCGGGCGGGAAGGGGATCGGCTTGCGCCGCACCATCCCGAGGCGGGTCAGCTCGGTGTCCTTGCCGTCGACGAGATCGAGGGCGACGGCCGCGCCGAAGCGGGTCGAGGCGACGCCCAGCCCGGTGTAGCCGACGGCATACGCCATCCGCCCGCCGAGCGCCGTGCCGAAGACCGGCGTGAAACGGGACGTCGTGTCGATGACGCCGGCCCAGCGGTGCGTGAAACGGATGCCCTCGAGCTGCGGGAAGAGGTCGAGGAAGTGGTCGGCGAGCAGCCCGTGCGAGGCATCCGACTGCTCGAGCGCCGGGTCGATGCGTCCGGGGAAGTGGTAGTTCGCGTCGTAGCCGCCGAAGAGCACCCGGTCGTCGAGCGTCCTTCGGTAGTAGTGGAACTGGTTGCCCGCGTCGGTCAGTCCCTCGCGCCCCTTCCAGCCGATGGCGTCGAGCTGGGCCGGCGTCAGGGGCTCGGTCATGAGGACGTGGTCGTAGACGGGCAGCACCCACGCGCTGAAGCGCTTGAGCACGCCCTGCGACGCGTTCGTCCCGATGACGACGCGTCGCGCGTGGATCGAGCCCTCGTCGAGCGTCACCCTCACGCCGTCGCCTTCGGTGTCGAACCCCGTTGCACGCGTGTGCTCGTGGAGCCGCACGCCGAGCGACTCGGCCGCGCGGGCCAGCCCCCAGACCAGGCGCGCGGGGTCGACGAGCGCGACCTCGGGGTCGTACATCCCGGCGAGGTAGCGCGGTGAGTCGACGCGGGCCCGCGCCTGCGCGGCGTCGAGCAGCTCGACCGGGACGCCGTGGGCGCGGTGCAGCTCGAAGGACTCGCGGACGGAAGGGACCTGGTGCTCGGTGAGGGCCAGCGTCAGCTCGCCGGGCACGTGGTGGTCGGCGTCGATGCCGTAGGCCGTCAGTGTCCTCTCGATGCCCGCGACGTTCTCGGCCGCGAGCCGGTCGAGGGTCTCCATCTCGTCGGGCCAGCAGCCGACGCCCTGGGCGAGGCCGTGGGTCAGCGAGGGCGCCATGAAGCCGCCGTTGCGCCCGGACGCGCCGTCGGCCAGCCGGCCGGCCTCGACGACGACGACGTCGCGCGACGGGTCGGCCTCCTTGGCCTGGATCGCGGCCCACAGCCCGGTGAACCCGCCGCCCACGACGAGCAGGTCGGTGCGGGGCGCTGCGCCCGTCAGGGGCGCCCGCGGGTCGGGCCGCTCGGGACGGTCGGTCCAGAAGGGGACGGGGCGCGCGTCGGCGAGAGCCGTGGCGGCGCGGGGCGAGAGCGGGGAAACAGGCATGACGAGACGGATCAGACCATGCTTGGCTGGTGCCTGTGAACCCCCGTTCGTTCCAGAGCGATGCCGCGCCGGCGTCGGCGCCCCTGCCCGAGCAGCTGCTCCGGGTCTTCCACGACCAGACGCGCGCCCCCGTCCCGCTCGGGACGGCCGAGCGCCCGCTCGAGCTCGACGGCCCGGTGCGCAAGCACTACGACCTCGACCCGGCCGGCCACTTCGCGATGGTCGAGAGCCCGGACGGTCTCGGTGACGACCCCGACGGTCTCGTCCTCCGGGTGCGTGACTTCTTCGCCCAGCGCGGCCAGAAGGTCGAGTGGAAGACCTACGACTACGACGAGCCGAGCGACCTCGGCGCGCGCCTCGAGGCTGCGGGCTTCGTCCGCGAGGACGACGAGGCGCTGATCCTCGGCGAGGCCGGCCCACTCGCGGCGCAGGACCTCGCGCTGCCCGAGGGCGTCGTCGTGCGTGCTGCCGACGGCTTCGAGGACTTCGCCCGGATGCGCACGATGTCCGAGACGGTGTGGGGCGACGACCACGCCTGGGTGACCGAGTCGCTCTATCCCGAGTGGGTCGCCCGGCCCGACTCGATGGACGTCGTCGTCGTCGAGGAGTCCCGCGAGGGGCCGGTCCTCTGCGCGGCCCGTGGTGAGTACGACGCGAGCGGGTTCACCGGCCTCTGGGGTGGCTCGACGCTGCCGGAGTGGCGGGGCCGTGGGCTCTACCGGGCCACGCTGCTCCACCGGGCCCGCCTCGGCCTCGACCGCGGCAAGGAGTACGTCCGCGTCGACGCCTCGCCCGACTCCGAGCCGATCCTCCGTCGCCTCGGCCTGCACCGCGTCGCGACGACGACCCCGTACGTCTTCGATCCCAGGGCCTGACGGGGCGACGGTGGTGACGCGGGCGCCACGGCGGCGCGCAGCCACGGCCGCTCGGGCCGCCCTGGCCGCCCTGGCCGTCGGGGCGCTGGCCACCACGCTCCTCGGCGCGTGCACCACGGAGAGCGCCGACCCCGCCGTCCGCAGCGCCACGTCGACGACGGGGACGGCCCAGCCCGATCCCGGGATGACCTTCATCGAGGCCGCCCCGCGGTGCACCACGACGCGGCCGCTCACCGGCACGGGCCGTGTGCCCCTCGACGCCGTCTTCCCCGGCGCCGAGACGAGCGCGTTCTCCGCCCCCAAGGAGGCGGTGCCGGGTCCCGACGCCGCCGACCGGGCGCAGTGTCCCGGCGAGCTGCCCTCCCGACCGCAGTGCGACGGCCTCGTGCCGTGGACCGGCCTGCTCAACGATGCGTTCATCCCGGCGAGCCGGGCGCGACGCGTCGTCGAGGGCTACCTCCTGACGATGCCCAAGCAGGCCGGCAACCAGGCCCCGCCCGAGAGCTCGGCCGGCACGAAGGTCGTCACCTTCAGCCTCGTCGACCTCGCCGCAGGCGACCCGGGAGGCCTCGTCGCCTATCTCGACGCCGCGTTCACGACCTGCGCGAAGGCGTCGCCGAGCCGGGTGGCCGGGGTCGGCGCCCGCATCGGGACGGTCCCCTCGGAGTACGGCGCCGGGTCCGCCGAGGTGGTCCTGCTGCGCCGCGGAGCCCACCTCGTGTGGGCCACGCTCGACGGCAGCGGGTGGCAGCCGGGGGAGCAGCAGAGGGCCCTCGCAGTGCTCGTCGCGCGCCTTCTCTGAGCGGGCGCTCACCGGTGGGTGGGCACCCGTGGGCACGCGGCGGCATACGTGGCAGGATTCACGGCGGATCGTGAACCCGCTCACCAGACAGCAGGAGTAGCAATGCCCATCGCCACCCCCGAGGTGTATGCCGACATGCTCGACCGCGCGAAGGCCGGCTCCTTCGCGTACCCCGCCATCAACGTCTCGAGCTCACAGACGCTGAACGCCGCGCTCAAGGGCTTCGCCGACGCCGGCTCCGACGGCATCATCCAGGTCTCGACGGGTGGGGCCGACTACCTCTCCGGCCCGAGCATCAAGAACATGGTGAGCGGCTCGCTGGCCTTCGCGGCCTACGCGCACGAGGTGGCCAAGAACTACCCCGTCAACATCGCGCTGCACACCGACCACTGCCCCAAGGACAAGCTCGACTCCTTCGTGCGCCCGCTCCTCGCGGCGAGCACCGAGCGCGTCCAGGCCGGCGGCACGCCGTGGTTCCAGTCGCACATGTGGGACGGCTCGGCCGTGCCGCTCGACGAGAACCTCCAGATCGCCCAGGAGCTGCTCGCCCTCGCCAAGGCCGCCAACGTCATCCTCGAGATCGAGGTCGGCGTCGTCGGCGGCGAGGAGGACGGCGTCGAGGGAGCCATCGACGACAAGCTCTACTCGACCCCCGAGGACGCCATCGCGACGATCAAGGCCCTCGGCTCCGGCGAGAACGGCCGCTACCTGACGGCCCTCACCTTCGGCAACGTCCACGGCGTCTACAAGCCGGGCAACGTCAAGCTGCGCCCCGAGATCCTCCTGCAGGCCCAGCACGCCGCCGCCACGGAGCTCGGCCTGACGGACGATGCGCGCCCCTTCGACCTCGTCTTCCACGGCGGCTCGGGCTCGCTGCCCGAGGAGATCTCGGCCGCCGTCGACAACGGCGTCATCAAGATGAACGTCGACACCGACACGCAGTACGCCTTCACGCGCGACATCGCCGGCTGGATGATCGGCAACTACGCCGGCGTGCTCAAGATCGACGGCGAGGTCGGCAACAAGAAGCAGTACGACCCCCGCGCCTGGGGCAAGTCGGCCGAGGAGGCCATGGCCAAGCGCGTCGTCGAGGCCTGTGACGCGCTGCGCTCGGCGGGCACGCACCAGTGAGCGACAACCTGCTCGGCATCCCCGAGACCCGGCTCGCCGTCGACCCGGCCGCCGAGAAGCTCGACGCCGGGGTCGACCCGGTGCAGGTGGCGGCGACATACCCCGCGAGCTCGCTCGCGTGGGCCGTCCTCGCCGAGGACGCGCTCGCCGACGGTGACCGCGACGTCGAGGCGTACGCGTACGCCCGCACCGGCTACCACCGGGCGCTCGACTCGCTGCGCAAGTCCGGCTGGCGCGGCCAGGGTCCGGTGCCGTGGTCGCACGAGCCCAACCGCGGCTTCCTGCGTGCGCTCGCGGCCCTCGCCCGGGCGGCGCGCGCCATCGGCGAGAGCGACGAGGAGGCCCGCTGCACGCAGTTCCTGCGCGACAGCTCGGCCGAGGCGGCGCGCGAGCTCGGTCTCTGACCGGCCTGCTCGGCCACTGCACCGCATGACGCTCTTCTGCTCCGACGTCGACGGCACGCTGCTGGACCACCGACGCACGCTGTCCTCCCGCACCGTGGCCGCCATCCGGGCGGTGCGGGAGGCCGGCCACACGTTCGTGCTCTGCAGCTCGCGCATGCCCGCGTCCCTCGAGGGTCTCGAGCGTCTCTGCGGCGTGGAGCCCACCCCGCTCATCGCGTACAACGGCGGGCTCGTGCTGCGTGCAGACCGCTCGGTCGTCACCGACGTCGCGATCACGCCCGACGACGCGAGGGCCACGTATGCCGTGTGCGAGCGGCTCGCGCTCCACGCGAGCTTCTTCGCCGGGGACGACTGGTACGCCTGGGGTCCCGACGAGTGGACCGAGCGCGAGGCGACGATCACCGCCGTCGACCCGAGCCCGGAGTCGGCGCACGACTACGTGTCGGGCGGTCGCGTCGACGTGCAGCCGCCGCACAAGGTCATGGCGATGGGCGAGCCGGCGCTCGTCGACGAGCTGGAGGCGGCGCTCACGGGTCGAGCCGGCCTCGTGACCTACCGCTCCAAGGCGACCTACCTCGAGATCGCCAACGCCGCCTGCTCCAAGGGTGACGGGCTGCGCGCCCTCGCCGACGAGCTCGGCGTCGACGTCTCCGACACGGTCTTCTTCGGCGACAACCACAACGACGTCTCGGCCTTCGCCGTGGCGGGCACCGCGGTCGCCGTCGCCAACGCCGTCGACCCGGCCCTCGACGCGGCCACGGTCGTCACGGGCCACCACCGCGAGGACGGCGTCGCCGCCTACCTGGAGGACTGGCTCGCCTCGCACTGACCGGTGCGCAGCTGGACCGGATCGGCCCGTCGCTTGCGCGCTGCACGCTGGGTGGCGAGGCGATCGTCGCCGCCACAACTCCGCCGGGGCGGAGCAATCGGGGCCGGGTGGCCCGATCCGCCTCACCTTTCTCCGCCGGGGCGGAGGAATCGGGGTCGGGGGGCCTGATCCGCCACCCCAACTCGGCCGGGGCGGAGAAGCCGCGTCCGGGGCACGGGTCTCGAACCGATAACCTTGCGGTTGGCTTGGACCACAACCGGAAGGCAGACCGATGCCGGCAATCGTGCTCGTCGGAGCGCAGTGGGGTGACGAGGGCAAGGGCAAGGCGACCGACCTGCTGGGCAGCAGCGTCGACTACGTCGTCAAGTTCAACGGCGGCAACAACGCCGGCCACACCGTCGTCATCGAGAAGGACGGCAAGCGCGAGAAGTACGCGCTGCACCTGCTGCCCTCCGGCATCCTCAGCCCCAACTGCGTGCCGGTCATCGGCAACGGCGTCGTCATCGACCTCGGCGTCCTCTTCGAGGAGCTCGACGGTCTCGAGGCGCGCGGCGTCGACACGAGCAAGCTGCTCGTCAGCGCCAACGCGCACGTCATCCCGAGCTACAACCGCACCATCGACAAGGTGACCGAGCGCTTCCTCGGCAAGCGCCGCATCGGCACCACCGGCCGCGGCATCGGCCCGACCTACGCCGACAAGATGAACCGCGTCGGCATCCGCATCCAGGACCTCTACGACGAGGGCATCCTGCGCCAGAAGGTCGAGGCCGCCCTCGAGCTGAAGAACCAGGTGCTCGCGAAGATCTACAACACCCGCGCCTCCGCCGTCGACGACGTCGTCGAGGAGCTGCTGTCGTATGCCGCCCGCCTCGCTCCCATGGTCGCCGACACCAGCCTCGTGCTGACCCAGGCGCTCGACCGCGGCGACACGGTGCTCTTCGAGGCGGGGCAGGCGACCCTGCTCGACGTCGACCACGGCACCTACCCCTACGTCACGTCGAGCAACGCCGTGTCGGCCGGCGCGTGCACCGGCTCCGGCGTGCCTCCGACCCGGATCGACTCGGTCATCGCGATCCTCAAGGCCTACACGACCCGCGTCGGCGAGGGTCCCTTCCCGACCGAGCTGCACGACGACAGCGGCGAGTTCCTCCGCAAGACGGGCGCCGAGTACGGCACGACGACCGGACGCCCGCGCCGCTGCGGCTGGATGGACACCGTGGTCGGCCGCTACGCGACCCGCATCAACGGCGTCACCGACTTCGTCATCACCAAGCTCGACGTCCTCACCGGCCTCGAGAAGGTCCCGGTCTGCGTCGCCTACGACGTCGGCGGCGTGCGCCACGACGAGATGCCGGTCAACCAGACCGACTTCCACCACGCGACGCCGGTCTACGAGGAGCTCGACGGCTGGTGGGAGGACATCACCGGCTGCCGCAGCTTCGAGGACCTGCCCGCCAACGCCCAAGCCTACGTGCTGCGCGTCGAGGAGCTCATCGGCGCCCGCGTCTCGGCGATCGGTGTCGGCCCGGGCCGCGACGAGATCATCGAGCGCTTCCCGCTCAAGCCGGCCGTCGCGAACTGACGCGGTCGCGCGGTCGCACGCACACGGCATACGAAAGCCTCTGTAACTGAAGGAAACCCATGACTGAAGAGGTCACCCCGCTCGACTGGGTCACGCGTCTGGCCGACGACGTGATCGCCGAGGCGCAGGAGCGCCACCCCGGCGAGACGATCGTCTGCGCGTCGGGCATCAGCCCGTCCGGACCGATCCACCTCGGCAACTTCCGCGAGCTCATCACGCCGCACCTCGTCGCCGACGAGATCAAGCGGCGCGGGATCGACTGCGAGCACATCCTCAGCTGGGACGACTTCGACCGCTTCCGCCGCGTGCCGAAGAACCTCGCGGGAGTGGACGACTCGTGGGAGCAGTACATCGGTATGCCGCTGACCTCGGTGCCGGCGCCCGCGGGCTCCGCTCACGCGAGCTGGGCCGACCACTTCAAGGCACCACTCCTCGAGGCCATGGTGGCCACGGGCATCGAGGTGCGCCAGATCAGCCAGACCGAGCAGTACCGCGCGGGCGTCTACCGCGACCAGGTGCTGCTCGCGATGCGTGAGCGCTTCGCCATCGACAAGGTGCTCGACCAGTACCGCACGCTCGAGGCCGTCGAGGCGGCGCGCCAGAAGTCCACTGGCAAGGGCAAGGGCAGGGGCGGCGGCGGTGGTGGCGGCAGCAAGGCGGCGAAGCTCACCGAGGAGCAGGCCGCCGCGGCGACCGAGGCCGAGCGCGGCTCCGGCGCGGCGTCCGAGGACGACGGCAGCGAGGGCAAGGCCGGCTACTACCCCTTCAAGCCCTTCTGCTCCTCGTGCGGCACCGACTTCACGACCGTCACGGCCTACGACGACGACAGCCACGAGCTGACCTACGACTGCACGAAGTGCGGGCACACCGAGACCGTCGACCTCGACACCTTCACGAACGGCAAGCTCGTGTGGAAGGTCGACTGGCCGATGCGCTGGGGGCACGAGCACGTGATGTTCGAGCCGTCGGGGGTCGACCACCAGAGCCCGGGCAGCAGCTTCGTCGTCGGCAAGGACCTCGCGCCGATCTTCGGCTGGGAGCGGCCCGTCGGGCCGATGTACGCCTTCGTCGGCATCGCCGGGATGGCCAAGATGAGCTCGAGCAAGGGCGGCGTGCCGATCCCCACCGACGCGCTCGAGGTCATGGAGGCGCCCGTGCTGCGCTGGCTCTACGCTCGGCGCCGGCCCAACCAGAGCTTTGACGTCGCCTTCGGTCCGGAGCTCCAGCGCCTCTACGACGAGTGGGATGCCTTGGGCCGCAAGGTCGCCGACGGCTCGGCCCAGGCAGGCGACCTCGCCGCGCACCTGCGCGCCACGTCGACGGCCGCGGGTCCGCTGCCCTCGACGCCGCGACCGATGTCCTTCCGCACCATCGCGTCGGTCATCGACGTGACGCAGGGTGACGAGGAGCAGGCCGTCCGCATCCTCAGCGAGCTCGAGCCCGACAACCCCGTGGCCTCCACCGACGACCTGCGGCCCCGGCTCGACTGCGCCGAGCGCTGGATGCTCGGCTACGTGCCCGCCGAGGACCGCACCATCGTGCGCACCGAGCCGGACGCCGAGCTGCTCGGCAGCCTCGACGAGCAGCAGCAGGAGTCGCTGCGCCTGCTCGCCGAGGGACTGGACGGGCACTGGTCGCTCGACGGCCTGACCCACCTCGTCTACGGCGTGCCGAAGATCCAGCGCGGCATCGACCCGGAGGCCAAGGTCAAGGACCCCGAGCTGTCGGCCGCCCAGCGCGCCTTCTTCGTGCTCGTCTACCGGCTGCTCGTGTCGAAGGACACCGGCCCCCGCCTGCCGACGCTGCTGCTGGCCGTGGGCGCCGACCGGGTCCGCAGCCTCGTCGGCCACTGAGGCAGCGAAAGAGCAGCTCGCCCGAGCTGGGCGAGCTGCTCTTTCGACTCAGAGAGGCGTGCGCGTCAGTTGACGCCGGCGGCCGACCAGGCGGTGGCAGTGGCGGCGTACTGGGCGCTGCCGGCGCCGTAGAGGTCGGTGGCGGCCGAGAGCATGCCGGCGCGGGCACCGGCGTAGTTCGTCGACGACGTCCAGTACGTCGTCAGGGCGCGGTACCAGATCGCAGCCGCTGCGTCGTGACCGATGCCGGTCACCGCGCCGCCGTTGCAGGTCGGGCTGTTGTAGCTGACGCCGTTGATCGTCTTGGCGCCGCTGCCCTCGGAGAGCAGGTAGAACAGGTGGTTGCCGACGCCCGACGAGTAGTGCACGTCGAGGGTGCCGACCCGCTTGCTCCAGCAGTCCGCGGACGCGCCGTCCTTGCTCGGCTTGTCCATGTAGCGCAGCGGGCCCGCGCCGTTCTTCGCGAAGCGCTCACCGATGAGGTAGTCGCCCGGGTCGCCGCTCGTGTTCGCGGTGAACTCGACCATGGTGCCCATGACGTCCGAGGTCGACTCGTTGAGGCCGCCGGACTCGCGAGCGTACGTCAGCCCCGCCGTCGCCGAGGTGACGCCGTGCGTCATCTCGTGGCCGGCCACGTCGAGCGAGACGAGCGGGCCGTAGCTGGCGCCGTCACCGTCGCCGTAGCGCATGCAGAAGCACGTGTCGCTCCACGATGCGTTGACCCAGTTCGTGCCGACGTGGACGAGGCTGCGGGCGCCCTTGCCGTCGTTCTTGATGCCGTTGCGGCCGAACGTGTTCTTGTAGAAGTCCCACGTCGCGCCGACGCCGAAGTCCGCGTCGACGGCGGCGGTCTGCCGGTTCGTGGTGGATCCGGCGGTGCCCCAGACGTTGTCGGCGTCGGTGAAGAGGGTGCCCGTCGTCGAGGTCGTCGACCCGTTGTTGCCGTCCTCGGTGCGGGCCCCACCGCGGGTCGCGTCGATCATCTGCCACTGGCCGCCCGACGCGGTGGTCTGGAGTGTCACGGTGCCGAGGTAGAGGCTGTTGCCCGTGCCGGCGTCGTTGACCTCCGTCGCCCAGTGGTCGACGACGGCGCCGGAGCGCGCGTCGACGAAGACGACCGTGCCGGCTGGCTCACCGTGGGCGCCGACACCGTCGACCTGGGTCTTCCACACGAGGCGGGCGGGGCCGCTCATCGCGTAGACGGCCAGGGTCGGCTTCGATGCGCTCACGGTGTAGTCGACGGTGCGAGCAGCCGTGGCGGCCGCCGTGGCCGGGGCGACGGTGGGGGTCGTGGACGCGACCCGGACCAACGTGGACGCGGCGTTGACCCCCTTCCAGGCGCCCGCCTCGTCGGTGTGGACGACGAGGTCGCCACCGACGACGGGCAGGCCCTTGAACGTGCGGTCGAAGCGGACGTGCGTGGTGCCGTCCTTGTCGGTGGCCACGCTGCGGGACGTGAGGCCCTGGTCCCGGTCGAGGCCGAAGGCCGAACCGTGGGCCCTGGCCGCGGCGACGGCCCGGTCGAGGCCGGCTCCCGAGGCGGACCGGGTGGCTGCCTGCGCGCCGCTCGTGGCGATCGTCGCAAGGGCGGTGGCGGCGATCGCTGCGGTGGCGACCGACGTCGTGATGAAGCTCTTCTTCAAGGCGTACTCCTGGCTACCGAGGTGCCCCCGAGGGCGGTCGGATGACCGTTCCGCCACATTTGTCGGTTTGAGGGCGCGACGCCAGAGGGCAGGGTCAATGTTTGCCGGTGCTTGAACAAGAAATGAACCGGACCGATGGCTGTTCCCAGACTTCTCTCAGGAAGCGGGTGGGATGACCCCGGGCATGGAAGCGGGCGAGGGGCGAGATGCAGGGGGGTTGCATCTCGTCCCTCGCCCGGTGCGTCGTCCACATTGGGGGCGGGACTTCGCCGAACGCCAAGGGCCTCAGGGGGGAGGAGGCGGCGGGGAGGGTAGGTTCGCGCGCCTTGACGTTGTAGCAATCATCCCCCCGGGTGGAGGCACAGTCGACGGTTCGCAGAATCCTTGAACAAGTCTTTACCTAAAGAAAACTGGCCGGAACGAGCCTTCCTGCGCCCGGGCGAGGCTGCCGGTCCACATTGGACGACAGGGCACCGTCGAGACGGCGAAGTCTGCGCCGAACGGCCCCGACATCAGGACGAACCGATCACGTCGGTTCGTCCGGGAGGCCGGAGGGCGAGGACCCCACCGCTCCGCGCGGGTCAGGCCAGGATCGTCATCCGGTGCGCCGCACGGGTCAGGGCGACGTAGAGCACCCGGATCCCGCCGGGCGACTCGCGGGTGATCTCGTCGGGGTCGACGACGACGGTGGCGTCGTACTCGAGGCCCTTCGTCGACATCGGGTCGATGACCTGGACGCGTCCCTCACCGAGCTGGGCCACCGGCTCGAGAAGGGTGGCGTGCACGGCCGGGGTGATGACGGCGATGGCCCCCTCGACCTGCTCGAGCAGCGACTCGACGGCGGCACGGACCGAGGCCAGGGCGTCCGGTCCGAGGACGCCCTCCACGGGGTCGATGCCCGTCTCGCGGACGGCCTGGGGGATGTCTGCGTCCGGCACCTCGCGGCGCACGACCTCGGCGGCGTAGTCGAAGATCTCGCGCGCGTTGCGGTAGTTGGTGTCCATGTGGAACTGCTGGCGCGCCTGCGACCCGAAGGCCTCCTCGCGCGCGGCGGCGGCCTCGGCGGCGTCGGGCCACGACGCCTGGGCGGCGTCGCCGACGACGGTCCACGACGCATACCGACCGCGACGGCCGATCATCCGCCACTGCATGGGCGAGAGGTCCTGAGCCTCGTCGACGAGGACGTGGGCGTACTCGTCGGGCTTGCCGATGCGGCCGGCGAGGAGCTTGTCGCGCGGGTCGGTGAGCACACGCGGGGCACCGGCGTCGCGCGCCGCGCTGACGACGGGCTGCACCTCGGTGACGCCGTACTGGCTGAGGTCCTCGAGCTCCTCGATCTCGTAGAAGCCGCGCTCCTCCTTGGGGGCCTCCTGGACCGGGCCGACGCGGGCGGCGATGTCGTCGACGAGCGCGACGTCGGCCACCGACCACGTGCCGGTCTCGAGCGCGAGCCGGAACGAGGCAGCCAGGGGCTCGATCTCGTCGTCGCGCAGGGTGCCGCGGGCGTGCCGGCGCACGAGCTCGGGGTCGCCGAGCCACAGGAGAACCTCGCGGGGGTCGACCTGCGGCCACCAGACCTGCATGAACGCCTCGACGTCGAGGTGGTCCTCCCACTTGTCGAGGAACTCCTCCTTGGCCTCCCGGTCGCCCGTGATGCCGAGGGAGGTCCAGGCGGCCTCGCCGAGGGCGTCCTGGGCGGCGGCCGTGCCCGTGTTGCGCTGGTGCTGGCGCAGCACCCGGGCACGCACGCGGTCGAGCTCGCGCATCTCGAGGCGGACCGGGCGGCCCGCGACCATGGCGCGGAACTCGGTCGGCGTGCCCGGCACGCGGCCACGGGCGGCGGCGCCGAGCAGGGGCCGGATGCGGGTCGAGCCCTTGGTGCGCGCGACGGCCGGCGGGTCGAACCGCTCGGTGTGCACGACGTCGAGGACGTCGCCGAGGGCGCGCAGGATGACGCTGTCCTCGCCGAGCGAGGGGAGCACACGCTCGATGTAGGCGGTGTAGGCGCCGGACGGGCCGACGACGAGGATGCCGCCGGACTCGAAGCGGCGGCGGTCGGAGTAGAGCAGGTAGGCCGCGCGGTGCAGCGCGACGACGGTCTTGCCGGTGCCCGGGCCACCCGTGATCTCGGTGATGCCGCGGGCGCTGGCCCGGATCGCCTCGTCCTGGTGGGCCTGGATCGTGGCGACGATGTCGCGCATCCGCTCGCCGCGGCTGCGGGTCAGGGCGGCCATGAGTGCACCGTCACCGACGATGACGAGGTCGTCGGGAGCCTCGGGGACCATGAGGTCGTCCTCGATGCCGATGACGACGGTGCCGCGGCTGCGTAGGACGCGGCGGCGCAGGACGCCCATCGGCTGCGTCGGGGTCGCGCGGTAGAAGGCAGAGGCGGCCGGGGCGCGCCAGTCGATGACGAGCGGCTCGTAGTCGTCGTCGCGGACGCCGAGGCGGCCGATGTAGCGGATCTCGCGGTCCCCGCCCGAGCTGCCGTCGGCGGGGCGGTGGCCGTTGCCGTTGGACTCGACTGCTGCGGCACGAAGCATCGCGTGGTCGATGTCGAGGCGCCCGAAGACGAGGCCTTCGTACTGCGTGTCGAGGGCGGTGCGTCGCTTGGCGGCGTGGAACATCAGCGCGTCGCGCTCGAAGAGGGCCGCGCCCTCGGCGTCGCCGACCTCGACCTGACGGCCGAAGTGGCTGCGAGCCAGGCCCTCGGCCTGGACGCTGTCGGCGCGCACGCCGGCCTTCTCCAGCTCCTCGTGGACGCGGTCGACGTGGGCCTGCTCGACCGCGATCTCGCGCGCGAGCTCGTCGGGGATGCTCTTGGTCGACACCGGCGAGGCGCCCCGCGATCCGGGCGCGCTGGTCCGCTGGGACGATGCGTTCGAAGTGCTCACTGACATCCAAGGACTCTGAGGGACGCGCCGGGTGGCGCGGGAACCATCAAGTCTACTGTCAGTTCATGCCCATCGAGGTCTGTGTCCCGCCCACCGGCGCGCCGCTCGTCGGCCGCTTCGTCCGCCTCGACGTCACGACCCCCGACGACGCCCCCGGACTGTTCGCCGTCTACGCCGACCCGCGGTGCTCCGAGCAGGGCTTCGTGATGATGCGACCGCACACGTCGGTGGCCGAGACCGAGGCCCTCGTGGCGGCCGCCGTCGCGGCGCGCGGTGCCCACGGGACGGGCCGGACGGCATACACGATCAGGCTCGTCGCCGACGGCGACCTCGGCCCGGCGGGCACCGTCGTCGGGTCGAGCTCGCTCGGCGACGTAGACACCGACCGCGAGCACGTGCACCTCGGCTGGACGATGTACGGCTCGCGCTGGTGGGGCACGCAGGTCAACCCGGAGGCGAAGTTCCTGCTGCTCGCGCACGCGTTCGAGACGTGCGGCTTCGGGCGGGTCAAGATCCAGACCGACGTCGTCAACGCGCGCTCGCGGGCCGCCATTCTCAAGCTCGGCGCGACGTTCGAGGGGATCACGCGGCGCGACGTGAGGCGCGCCGACGGCTCGTGGCGCGACTCGGCGGTCCACTCGATCCTCGTCGACGAGTGGCCCCGGGTGCGGGCCGGACTGCTCGAGCGGCTCGGCTCAGGGGCGGCCTCAGCGGTGCGCGTCTGCGGCGGCCTGGACGCGCGTGAGGTAGGCGGCCCACCAGGCGGCGTCGACCCCGGGCATGTTGTCGCGGTCGCGGAAGCGTCCGACCGCCCCGTCGAGCTGCTCACGCAGGATGTCGGCGTGCCCCGCGTGCCGTGCGGTCTCGGCGACGAGGTGACCGAGCACGAAGCGGACGTCGACATGGGCGCGCTCCTCCGGCCAGTGCGGCACGCGACCCTTGGTGTCGAGACCGAGGGCGATGGTGCCCTCGCCGTGCCGCCAGGCCGCGCGGTAGAGGTCGGTATCCGAACTCGACGTGGGCGAGGTGCTGGACGAGTCCGAGGAGGTCCGGTGCCGGATGGGTGTCGGGCATCGAGACAGCGTGGCAGGGCCGGCCCGGTGAGCCAATAGGGTGGGCGCCGTGAAGGTTCTCGTCCTCGGCTCCGGCGCCCGTGAACACGCTCTCGTCAAGGCTGTCGCTGCCGACCCCGAGGTCGACGCGGTCATCGCCGCGCCGGGGAACCCGGGCATCGACGCGACCGCGCTGTGCGTCCCCGTCGACATCCTCGACGGCGCTGCCGTCGCCGCGCTGGCCCGTGAGCACGACGTCGACCTCGTCGTCGTGGGACCCGAGGCCCCGCTCGTCGCGGGCGTCGCCGACGTATGCCGTGCGGCCGGGTTCGCCGTCTTCGGGCCCTCTGCGGAGGCCGCCCGTCTCGAGGGCAGCAAGTCCTTCGCCAAGGAGGTCATGGCCGCGGCCGACGTGCCGACCGCCCTGGCCCACGTCTGCACGACGATGGACGAGGTCGAGGCCGCCCTCGGCGCGCTCGGCGCACCGCACGTCGTCAAGGACGACGGTCTCGCCGCCGGCAAGGGCGTCGTCGTCACCGACTCGCGTGAGGTGGCCGTCGAGCACGCGCGAGCCTGCCTCGCCAAGCCCGACGGTCGGCTCGTCGTCGAGGAGTTCCTCGACGGGCCCGAGGTGTCGGTCTTCTGCATCAGCGACGGCGAGACCGTCGTCGCGCTCGCGCCTGCCCAGGACTTCAAGCGCGTCGGCGACGACGACGCCGGGCCCAACACCGGTGGCATGGGCGCCTACTCGCCCCTCGACTGGGCGCCCGACGGTCTCGCCGACGACATCGTGCGGCGCGTGGCCCAGCCGACCATCGACGAGATGCGCCGCCGTGGCGCGCCCTTCGTCGGGGTGCTCTACGTCGGCTTGGCCCTGACGTCGCGGGGGCCGCGGGTCATCGAGTTCAACGCGCGCTTCGGCGACCCCGACGGGCAGGCCTCGCTCGCCCGCCTCGAGACGCCCTTCGCGCAGCTGCTCCTCGCCGCGGCCACGGGCGGGCTCGGCCAGTTCGGCCGGCTGCGCTGGTCGTCGGACCACGCGGTCGTCGTCGTCATCGCCGCCTCGGACTACCCCGCGTCACCCCGCACCGGCGACCTCATCACCGGGCTCGACGCCGCGGCCGAGGTGCCCGGCACCGTCGTCCTCCACGCAGGCACGGCGCTCGACGGGTCGGGTGCGCTCGTCTCGGCAGGCGGGCGTGTGCTCGACGTCGTCGCGGTGGCGCCGTCCCTGTCGAAGGCGCGCCAGGCGGCATACGACGCCGTCGCGGTCATCGAGCTCGAGGGGTCGCACCACCGCTCCGACATCGCGCTCCGCGCCGAGCGCGGCGAGATCACGGTCGGCTGAGGCGAACCGTTCCGGCCGAGCCGGACTCTCCTGGGCATGAGCACCACGACCACGAGCCGAGGAGAGCCGAGGTCCGCTGCCGCCATGGTGGCGGACGACCGCGTGCTGTGGTCGCGGCTGGCGGGAGCCGACGATGCGGCGCTGACCGAGCTGTACCGGCGACACTGCGACGCCGTCTACAACTTCGCGTTCCGGCGCACGGCGTCCTGGGCGGCCGCCGAGGACGTGGTGCAGGCGACCTTCACCGCCGTCTGGCGACGGGCTCGTGCCGGCACCGTGGACGCGCTGCGGTCCGAGACGGCGCGGGCCGTGCTGCTCGTCATGGCGGGGCAGGAGTGCGCCAACGTCGCACGTACGGCGCGGCGGCAGCGACTGCTGCACGGGCGCATCGAGGCCGACTCCGGTGGTGCCGTCTCGCCCGACCACGCCGGATCGACGGCGGAGCGGGTCGACGACGAGCTGCAGATGAGCGAGGTGCGCCGAGCCCTGAGGCTCATTCCGCAGGTCCAGCGCGAGGCGATCGAGCTGGTCGTCTGGTCGCACTGCTCCATCGCCGAGGCGGCCGGCGCGCTCGGTGTCTCCGAGGGGACCGTGAAGTCCCGTCTCCACCGGGCCCGTCAGAGCCTGTCCACCGTGATCGAGATCGATGCCCTCAAGGAGGCACTGTCGTGAACCTGCCCGTTCCCCCCGAGCGCACCCTGCCCGATCAGTTGGGCAGGTGGCAGGCTGTGCGCGTGACCGACCTACCGATCGACCTCCCTGGCTACGAGCACATCTACTCCGGCAAGGTGCGTGACCTCTACGCGCCGGTCGGTGACGACGGCCAGGTGGTCGAGGACCAGCTGCTGCTCGTCGCCTCGAACCGGCTCTCGGCCTACGACTGGATGATGTCCCCGGAGATCCCCGACAAGGGCGCCGTGCTGACCCGGCTGTCGCTGTGGTGGTTCGACCAGCTCGCCGACCTCGTGCCCAACCATGTCATCTCGACCGAGGTCCCCGACGCCGTCGCAGGACGTGCGGTGCTCGTGCGCCGGCTCGACATGCTCAAGGTGGAGGCCATCGCGCGGGCCTACCTGACCGGCGGGGGGCTCGAGGAGTACCGCGAGAAGGGATCCGTCTCCGGGGTCGTGCTGCCCGACGGGCTCGTCGACGGCTCGCGGCTGCCCGACCCGGTCTTCACGCCCACGACCAAGGCGCCCGTGGGAGAGCACGACCTGCCGATGGCGCCCGACGAGGTCGAGGCGGAGCTCGGTGCCGAGGTCGCGGCCGAGGTGTCGCGCCTGACGCGCGCGATCCTCGCGCGGGGCAACGAGATCGCCGCCGAGCGCGGCATCCTCATCGCCGACACGAAGGTCGAGTTCGGCCTGTCGTCCGACGGCACGGGCGGGCTCGTGCTCGCCGACGAGGTGCTGACCCCGGACTCGTCGCGCTTCTGGCCGGCTGAGCGGTGGGAGCCCGGACACCCGCAGCCGTCCTACGACAAGCAGTTCGTCCGCGACTGGCTGACCTCGCCCGAGTCGGGCTGGGACCGCAAGGCGGGTGGGCCTCCGCCCGAGCTGCCCCAGCACGTCGTCGACCAGACGCGGGCGAAGTACGTCGAGGCCTACGAGCGCCTGACAGGAGAGACCTTCTGACCGGCAACCGGGCCGGCGCGTCGGTGGGACGTCTCCGTCCGGCCACCGAGTCCGATCTCGCGCGCCTGCTCTCGCTGTGGGCTCTCGTGTACGACGGCGACGAGGGCGGCGACGAGGGCGGTTTGGGTGAGGGCTGGGCGCAATCGGCGCGGGACTGGTTCGTCCGCGTCGTCGATGACGGTGCCACGGCTCGGTTCCCGGTCGTAGAGGTGGACGGCGTCATCGTCGCGACGGCGGTCGGCACGCTCGAGCTCGGGGTTCCCAACCCGCACTGCGCTCGCGGCCGCACGGTGCGGCTCGCCAACGTCATCACCGTGCCGGAGCATCGCGGGCACGGGATCGGCACCCTCCTCGTCGGCGACGTGGTCGAGTGGGCCCGATCGATCGATGCGGACCGCGTGGATCTCAGCGCGACTCCCGACGGGCGACGGCTCTACGAACGGCTCGGCTTTGTCCTGACGAGTGCGCCGAGGATGAAGCTCGTGCTCTGACGGTCAACCGGTGAGCTCGACCGCGAGGTCGGCGCGCCGGTAGAGCTCGAGCCGGATGACCTCGGCCTGCCCGTCGCGCGCCCGCCGGTCCGCTCGTGGCCGTGTAGCGGCAGGTGGCGGCATCGGGAGCAGCGGGGGAGCAGTCGAGCCGTAGCGGTGCCCGGTCGGCGTCGTGGTGCGCAGGGTGTGCGGGCGAGCGTCGGTGGGACCGAGTCCGTCGTGCAGCACCTCCGAGAACCAGCCCGGCTCCTCCTTGACGAGGTTGCAGCGGACACAGAGGCCTTGGCCGTTGGCCGCGCTCGTCGGACCGCCGTCGGCGTGCGGCTCGACGTGGTCGGCGTGCGCGATGGGCGCGTCGCACCAGGGCGTGCGGCACGTGCCGTCACGCGCGACGACGAAGCGGCGGAGGGCTGCCGGGAAGAGTCTCCGGGCGCTGTCCATCGCCACAAGGGTCCCGCTGGACGGGTGGGTGAAGAGTCGACGCACCCAGATCTTGGCGGTGTGCTCGTTCGGGGAATGGCGTGGTTCCGAGTCGTTGGAGCCGCGGCAGTCAGGCGGGACGCCCGACGGGGCGTCGGCCTGTCCGGGGCGCGACTGTCCGGGGCGCGACTTTCCGGCGCGAAGCGCGGTCGTGGCGGGGTCCGCACGGTCGTCCGTCTCCGTCTCGGAATGCCGGGTGAGGAGCTCGCGGACCCAGCCGGCCGGGACCGGGCCGTAGCCGGGCACGTGGGCGGGGGTCTCGTCTCCGGCGAGCATCGCCCGGTCGGTGATGACGACCTGCACCTCGACCGGGACGTCGTCGGCCACGGACTGTCCGGTGACGAGCTCGACGAGCGCGTCGGCCATCAGCTGGCCCTTGCCGCGCTCGTCGCCTGCTGCCTTGCCGGACAGGGCGGCCCGCGTCAGGGCGGCATGCACCGCGACGGCCTGGGCCACGGGGAGCAGGGCAGTGACCAGAGCCATGGCGTCGGGGACCGGTCGGATCGTGACCCGCCGCTCGCCCTCGGCGATGCGGCACCGCTCGACCGCGGCCGCCGCGTCGAGGCGGTCGGCGCACGCGCGAAGGCGACGCTCGAGCTCGCGGTCACCCCAGGAGCCGACCCCGCACGGGGCAGTGGGGTCGGACAGGTCGAGGTGCGCCCCGATGACCTCGCTGTCGACCTTCGTCCTGAGCTCGGGGTCGAGGTGGCTCGTGCAGCGCACGACGATCTCGGCGCGACGCTCGTTGAGGACGCCGGCGCCCAGCGCCTCCAGCGTGTGGTGCAGGTGCTGCACGAGGGCGACCGACGCGTTCGCCAGTCGAGCGCCCCGGGACGGTGACTCCCGACGCGCGAGGCCGACCTGCGCCGACACCCCGGTGCGCGACAGCGTCGTCCGGCGATCGGACCGCGACGGACCAGGTCGACGGCCCGGCGTCTCGAACGGCACCCGCTCGAGCTCGAGGGTGCGCGCCCGGTCGCGTGCCGCCACCCAGCCGTCGAAGTCGCCGGCGTCGGAGCACGCCTGCGCCTCCGCCCGGAGACGCGTCGCGGTGCGTGCCTGCGACTCGACGAAGCGCGTCGTCAACCGTGCCTGGGCCGCCGCGCACGCGGCCTTGGCCCGCTCGAGGGCGTCGATGGCCGAGATGAGGTCGGCGTCGTCGAGGTCACGACCGTCGAGGCCTGCCACCTCTCGCAGCAGGGCGGACGTGGCGGCGGACGTGTCGACGGAGTCGCCGAGCGGGTCGGCTCTCCACACGTCTGCATCCGTCGCACGTCCGAACATGTGTTCCATTCTAGATGGAGATCGTGCGACCGACAATGCTTGTCCACATCGAATTGACTTGTGCTCCAATGCTTCTCCCGCCTCGGTGCCTCTGTCGGTGCCGCCTGCGAGGATGGGCGCATGTCGTCGCTTCCTGTGGCCGTCCCTGCCGGCGCGGTCAGTGGTCAGCCCCAGCCGGTCATCGACGCAGGCGCGGGGCTCAGCCTGCGACCGTTCGTCGAGGCCGACGCCGAGGTGCTCGTCCGGGCGTATGCCGACCCGGCCATCGAGCGCTGGCACCGTCGCACCTTGACGCGTGAGGAGGCCCTCGAGTGGGTCCGCGGGCGGGCGTGGCACCGCTGGCAGGCTGAGACCGGGGCCGAGTGGGCCGTCGTCGAAGCAGGTGTCGTCGTCGGCAGGGTCGGTCTCCCGGTCCTGCACCTGGACGAAGGTGTCGCCGAGGTCGGCTACTGGGTGCTGCCCGAGGGTCGCGGTCGCAGCGTGGCCGGACGTGCGCTCACCGCCATGACCGACTGGCTCTTCGAGCTCGGGCTCCACCGCGTCGAGCTCATGCACTCGGTCCTCAACGAGCCGTCGTGTCGTGTGGCGGTCAGGAACGGCTTCGATCTCGAGGGCACCCGCCGGTCAGCCCTGCTCCACCCCGACGGATGGCACGACATGCACCTCCACGCCCGGCTCGCGCCCGTCTGAGCCGTCCGTCCCACCCAGCCGGGAGGGCCGCTGTCGTATGCGTTTCCGGCACCCGGCGAGCGTCGGCACCTCCCGAGCCCGGCGGCATACGCACGCTGTCGCGCGGTGCCGCTGTGGGACGCTGGGCTCATGACCGAGCCCGTCGCCGACGCCACGTCCGACGCCCCTGCCGAGCGCTACCTCCTCCGCCAGAAGCTGACCATGATGGTCAACCGCTACGAGATCGTCCGTCAGGACGAGTTCGGCAAGGAGCTCGGTCTGCTGTGCTTCGCCGAGCAGAAGCGGATGGCCGCCAAGGAGCAGGTGACCTTCTACACCGACTCGGCCAAGACCCACCCGCTCTTCGGGTTCAAGGCCCGCAAGCGCATCGACCTGAGCTCCGGATACGACGTCACCGACAGCCAGGGCCAGCCGATCGGCTGGTTCAAGAAGCAGTTCAAGGCCTCGCTCGTGAACTCGACGTGGACGCTCGGCCTCCCCGACGGACGCGAGTTCGTCGGCAAGGAGCGCAACGCCAAGGTCGCCGTCGTGCGCAGGCTCTGGGACATCGTCCCCGTCGTCGGCGACATCCCCGTGCCCTTCCTCTTCCACTTCGACTTCGCCGCCCAGGACGGGTCGGTCGCGCTCAGCTCGACGAAGAAGGTCGGCGTCAAGGACGTCTACCACGTGACCCTCCCGGCGCTCGCCGACGGCAAGCCCATCGACTGGCGCGTCGGCATGGCGATGGCCGTCGCGCTCGACGCCCTGCAGTCGCGCTGAGACGCTGTCCGGTGGCCCGCACGGCGCCCGATAGACTCTGGCCGTCCCTCGGGACGCCTCCATCCCCCATCCAGCGCAGGGAGAAGCACCACTGATGGGAAGCATCGTCGTCGACGTCATGCTCAAGCCCGAGATCCTCGACCCCCAGGGGCAGGCCGTCGGTGGCGCACTGCCGCGGCTCGGGTTCAACGGATTCACCGACGTCCGTCAGGGCAAGCGCTTCGTGCTCACCGTCGACGGTGACGTCACGGACGAGCACCTCGCCGCGGCCCGTGAGGCCGCCGAGACCCTGCTGTCCAACCCGGTCATCGAGGACGTCGTCTCCGTGCACGTGCTCGACGAGAGCGCGGCGGACGAGAGCGCTGCCGACGAGGCCGACGCTCCCGCAGAGGACGCCGACGGCGAGCCCGACGAGGCGGAGGACGGCGAGCAGTGAGGATCGGCGTCGTCACGTTCCCCGGCTCGCTCGACGACCGTGACGCGGCGCGCGCCGTCCGTGAGTGCGGCGGCGAGGCCGTCCCGCTCTGGCACGGCGACGCAGACCTCAAGGGCGTCGACGCGGTCATCCTGCCCGGTGGCTTCTCCTACGGCGACTACCTCCGGTGCGGCGCCATCGCACGCTTCGCGCCGGTCATGGACGCCCTCGTGCCCGCGGCCCGGGGCGGCCTGCCCGTCCTCGGCATCTGCAACGGCTTCCAGGTGCTCACCGAGAGCCACCTGCTCCCCGGCGCGCTGATCCGCAACGACCACCGCAAGTTCAACTGCGTCGACCAGCGGCTGGTCGTCGAGAACGCCTCCACCGACTGGACGTCCGACTTCGAGGCCGGCCAGGAGATCACGATCGTCCTCAAGAACGGCGAGGGCGGGTTCGTCGCCGACGAGAAGACGCTCGACACGCTCGAGGGCGAGGGCCGGGTCGTCTTCCGCTACGTCCCCGACGCCGAGGGGCGCAACCCCAACGGCTCCTACCGCCACATCGCCGGCATCACGAACGAGCGCGGCAACGTCGTCGGCCTGATGCCGCACCCGGAGCACGCCGTCGAGGAGGGCTACGGCCCGAGCCTCGACGGTCGCGGCTTCTTCACCTCGATCATCAAGCAGACCCTCGAGAGCGCAGCCACCGCATGAGCGACACCCAGACCGCGCCCCTCCTCGACACCGTCGAGCACGCCGCGGCGACGCCCGACGTCGAGCAGCCGTGGGCCGAGCTCGGCCTCAAGGTCGACGAGTACGCCAACATCCGCGAGATCATCGGGCGCCGTCCGACCATCGCCGAGCTCGCGATGTACTCCGTCATGTGGAGCGAGCACTGCTCCTACAAGTCGAGCAAGATCCACTTCTCCCTCTGGGGCGAGAACACCACCGACGAGATGCGCGAGAAGCTCCTCGTCGGCATCGGTGAGAACGCCGGCGTCGTCGACATCGGTGACGGCTGGGCCGTCACCTTCAAGGTCGAGTCGCACAACCACCCGTCCTACGTCGAGCCCTACCAGGGCGCCGCGACGGGCGTCGGCGGCATCATCCGCGACATCATGTCGATGGGTGCGCGCCCCATCGCCGTCATGGACCCACTCCGCTTCGGCAACCTGCACCACCCCGACACCCAGCGCGTCCTGCCGGGCGTCGTCGCAGGCGTCGGCGGCTACGGCAACTGCATCGGCCTACCCAACATCGGCGGCGAGGTCGTCTTCGACGACTGCTACCAGGGCAACCCGCTCGTCAACGCCCTCTGCGTCGGCGCGATGCGCATCGAGGACATCCACCTCGCCAAGGCGTCGGGTCCCGGCAACAAGGTCATCCTCTTCGGCGCCAAGACCGGCGGCGACGGCATCGGCGGCGTCTCGGTGCTCGCGTCCGAGACCTTCGACGAGGGCGGCCCGACCAAGCGCCCCGCCGTCCAGGTCGGCGACCCGTTCGCCGAGAAGGTGCTCATCGAGTGCTGTCTCGACCTCTACGCGGCCGGCGTCGTCGACGGCATCCAGGACCTCGGCGGTGCCGGGCTCTCCTGTGCCACCAGCGAGCTCGCCTCCAACGGTGACGGCGGCATGCAGGTCGAGCTCTCCCTCGTCCCGCTGCGCGACGCGAGCCTGCAGCCGCAGGAGATCCTCATGTCGGAGTCGCAGGAGCGCATGATGGCCGTCGTCGAGCCGAAGCACCTCGACGAGTTCATGGCCATCACCGAGAAGTGGGACGTCGAGGCCACCGTCATCGGCGAGGTCACCGACGGCGACCACCTCGTCATCACCTGGCACGGCGAGGTCATCGTCGACGTGCCGCCGCGCTCGGTCGCCCACGAGGGCCCGACGTACAACCGCCCGCTGGCCCGGCCGGCATACCTCGACGGTCTCAACGCCGCGGGCACGGCCGAGCTGGCCAAGCCGCAGACGGGCGAGGAGATCCGGGCGCAGCTGCTGACGCTGCTCGGCTCGCCCAACCTCTGCGACAAGTCGTGGATCACCGACCAGTACGACCGCTACGTGCTCGGCAACACCGCTCTCGCGCAGCCCGATGACTCGGGCGTCGTGCGCGTCGACGAGGAGACGGGCCGCGGCGTCGCCGTGTCGACCGACTGCAACGGCCGCTTCGCCAAGCTCGACCCGTATGCCGGTGCGCAGCTCGCGCTCGCCGAGGCCTACCGCAACGTCGCGACCGCCGGCGCCGCCCCGCTCGCCGTCACCGACTGCCTCAACTTCGGCTCGCCGGAGGACCCCGGCGTCATGTGGCAGTTCCGTGAGGCCATCCGCGGCATCGCCGAAGGGTGCCGATTCCTCGGCATCCCCGTCACGGGCGGCAACGTGTCGTTCTACAACCAGACCGGCGACGTCGCGATCCACCCGACGCCCGTCATCGGCGTGCTCGGGGTCATGGACGACGTCTCCAAGCGCTCCGGCTCGGGCTTCCGCAGCGACGACGCGCACGTCTACCTCCTCGGCACGACGCGTGACGAGCTCGACGGGTCCGAGTGGGCGCACGTCGTCCACAAGCACCTCGGCGGTCTCCCGCCGAAGGTCGACCTCGCGGCCGAGCAGGCCCTCGGTCGGGTCCTCGTCGAGGCGGCGCGCACCGGCATCGTCGAGGCCGCGCACGACCTCTCCGAGGGTGGTCTCGCCATCGCCCTCGCCGAGGCGTGCATGCGTCACGGCGTCGGTGTCACCGTCGACGGACTCGATGCGATCGGCGCGGACGCCGAGGGCAACCCCCTCGACGCCTTCACGGCGCTCTTCTCCGAGTCGAGCGCCCGCGCGCTCGTCGCGGTGCCGGCCGGTCACGCGGCCGAGTTCGAGGCGATGCTCGGTGACGTGCCGCACGCGCGCATCGGCGTGACCGGTGGGCGCGACCTCGAGGTCGTCGGCCACTTCTCCGTCTCGGTCGCCGAGCTCACGTCGGCGCACGAGTTCACGCTCCCGGCGGTCTTCGGCTCCTGAGGCCCCCGCCCTCAGCTCGTCAACGCGCCCGCCACTTCCCGGCCTCGGGAGGTGGCGGGCTCTGCATTCCCCTGTCGTCAAAGGGTTTTGCGCCCGCGACCAGCCTTGTCAGTGCTGCTCCTTCACGCAGCCCGGTCGGCAGGTTTGCCCGGGCGACGTCACGCCTCAGCGCCTCCGCCGGCAACGGCGAGGCGCTGGCGACGAGCACCGAGTTGCCGAACCGTCGGCCCTTGAGCACCTCGTGCGTCGCGATCACCGCGACGTGCGGCAGCGACGTGGCCACCGTCGCGACCACCCTTGCGACCCAGCGCATCCCGGGCTCGTCGGCGAGGTTCCAGAGGGCGATGCCCGTCGGCTTGAGCACGCGCGCCACCTCGTGGGCGTATGCCGTCCCGACGAGCTCCGCCGGCACGCGCCCTCCCGCGTAGGCGTCCGTCACGACGACGTCGGCGGAGCCGTCCCTGAGGGCGCGCACGCCCGTCAAGCCGTCGACCGGGCGGACGCGGATGCGGTGGCGCCGGGGGAGGGGGACGTCGCGACGGACGAGCTCGGTCAGCGCCTCGTCCGGCTCGAGGACGATCTGGGGCGAGCCCGGACGGGTCGCCTCCACCCAGCGCGGCAACGTCAGGCCGGCGCCGCCGACGTGCGTGACGCCGAGCGGGCCCGGCGGCATGGTGTCGATGGCGAGCGCCAGGTGCTGGACGTACTCGAAGACGAGCAGGGTCGGGTCGTCGGGCTGGACGTGCGACTGCGGCGAGCCGTCCATGTGGACCGTGACGCCGCCGCGCTCGTCCCACTCGAGCGAGACGTGCTGTGCCGCAGTCGATCCCGCGCTCACGTGAGATCCAGGGCGAGAGTGCGGGCAGCAGTCGGTGGGGCAGCCCACGACGGTGCAGCGGGGTCGGATCCTCGGGCTGGCGTCACGCGACCAGCGTAGGTGGCAGTGGCGTCACGACCCCATCGCGGTGGTGCCGTCGGACAGGACCGGGGAGATGAGGCCGAAGACGTTGCCGTCGGGGTCGTGGAGGTAGGCCAGGCGCCCGACGCCTGGCATGTCGGCCGGCGCGAGGGCCTCGGACCCGCCCAGCTCGAGGCCCTGGGCGAAGAGGCCGTCGACGTCGTCGACGGCGATGACGAGGTTGGCCCCGTTGACGGCCCCGCCGATCTCGGGTGCGGGGCCCTGGCGCTGCGTCAGGCCCCCGTTGATGCCGTGGCCGACGCCTCCCTGACTCGCCGCCTCGTCGCCGGTGTCGATGGCCCAGTAGGGCATGTCGCCGAACTGCTGGAAGGACCAGCCGAGCAGCCGTTCGTAGAAGTCGGCGAGGCGCGCGGGGTCCGAGCCGTGGATCTCGAAGTGGACGACGAGATTGGACATGGCTGCTCCTTCGGCGGGCGTGGGTTGTCCTCTCCGACGCTACGGCTCGGCACCGTCGGCGACAACGGTTCTGGACTACCGTCAGGGGATGCGATTCGGTCTGGCGATCCTGCCCGAGCACCCCTGGTCCGAGGCCGAGCCGATGTGGCGCGCGGCCGAGCAGATGGGCTTCGACCACGCCTGGACCTTCGACCACGTGACGTGGGGCGGCCTGCCCGAGTCGCCGTGGTTCGCCGCGGTGCCGACGCTCGCCGCGGCCGCTGCCGTCACCGAGCGCATCGGTCTCGGCACGTTCGTGTCGTCGCCCAACAACCACCACCCGGTGCAGTTCATGCGCGAGGTGCTGGCCCTCGACGACATCTCGCGCGGACGGTTCCTCCTCGGCATCGGGACGGGTGGCGACCTCGACTCACGGATCATGGGCGAGGACCTCACGCTCCGTGACCGCGTCGCCCGTTTCACCGAGTTCACCGACCTGCTCGACCGCCTCCTGCGTGACGACCACGTCACCGTCGACGGCCGCTTCTATGCCGCCCGCGACGTGCGCACCCTCCCCGGCCCGGTTCGCGGCGGCGACACCGGCAACCGGGTGCCGCTCGTCATCGCGGCCAACGGCCCCAAGTCGATCGGCCTGGCGGTCGAGCGCGGCGACGGCTGGATGACCTACGGCGGCACCGCCGACACCGACGACGAGTGGTGGGAGCTCGTGGCCGGTCACAGCCGGAGGGTCGACGCCGCCCTCGAGGTCGCCGGCCGCGACGCCGCGGGCTTCGGCCGCTACCTCAACCTCGACTCGGCTCCGACCTTCTCGCTGTCGAGCGCTGCCGCGTTCGAGGACGCCGTGGGCCGCGCCGCGGCCCTCGGCTTCACCGACGTCATCACCCACTGGCCGCGCACGACGGAACCCTTCCACACCACCCGCGAGGTCCTCGACGAGGTCGTCGCCGACGTCATCCCCCGCCTGCGCTGAGGGCGTCGGTCGGCCGTCGGCGCACGCCGATAGCCTGCGAGGTATGCCGCCACGCCGCCGTACGCCCGTCGCCGAGGGACATGCCGCCCTCGTCGCCTGCCGTGAGGCGGGCTGGGAGGCCGACCGCCGCACCACGGCGACGGCGGTCCGCTACACGCTCGAGGAGCTCGCGACCATCGCCCCCGGCCGCACCGTCGAGGTGCGCGTCCCCCCGCACGGCGCGGTGCAGTGCATCGGGGGCCCGGTCCACACCCGCGGCACGCCGCCCAACGTCATCGAGACCGACGCGGCGACGTGGCTGCGCCTCGCCGTCGGTGACCTGGCCTGGGAGGCGGCCCTCGACGGGGCGCGGGTCCGGGCCAGCGGTCAGCGGGCCCACCTCGACGGCCTGCTTCCGCTCACCTCGCTTAGGCTGGACTCGTGACCCAGCCCTCGCCGACCACCCGCCCCGAGCGTCCCCGCATCCCCAACTTCAAGCGCTTCCTCATCACGGGCGCCGTGCTGGGTTTCATCGTGGGTGCCGCCATCTCGATCGTCGGTGACGAGGTGCAGGGCTACACGACGACCACCGGCGCGCTCTACATCGGCGCCCTCGGCGCCTTCATCGGCACCGGCCTGGCCGGCGTCCTCGGCATCCTCCTCGACCGGTCGGGTCGCGACCAGTCGTGACCCCGCCGGTCGGCCACGCCGAGGGCGTGCCGGACGCCCAGGGCGCACCTGCCGCGCGCACGGGACCCCTTGCCGGCATCCGCGTCGTCGAGCTCGCCGGCATCGGCCCCGCACCCTTCGCGGCGATGCTGCTCGCCGACCTCGGCGCCGACGTCATCCGGATCGACAGGCCCGGTGAGGGCTCGCTGCCCGTCCCGCTGTCGCCCGAGGCCGACCTGCTGCGCCGCGGCCGCCCTTCCGTCGCCCTCGACCTCAAGCATCCCGAAGGTCTCGCGACGATCCTCGCGCTCGTCGAGCAGGCCGACGTGCTCCTCGAGGGCTACCGGCCCGGTGTCGCCGAGCGGCTCGGGCTCGGGCCCACCGACTGCCTCGGTCGCAACCCACGCCTCGTCTACGGCCGGATGACCGGGTGGGGGCAGGACGGCCCGCTCGCCCACGCCGCCGGGCACGACATCGGCTACGTCGCCATCACCGGAGCGCTGCACGCCATCGGCCGCGCCGGCGGACCTCCGCAGGTCCCCGTCAACCTCGTCGGCGACTTCGGGGGAGGAGCGCTCTACCTCGTCGTCGGCGTCCTCGCCGCCCTCCTCGAGGCCCGCACGAGCGGCCGCGGACAGGTCGTCGACGCCGCGATCGTCGACGGCACCGCCCACCTCTCCTCGCTCGTCATGAGCCTCGTGGGCGCCGGGCTGTGGTCCGACCGCCGCGGCACCAACCTCCTCGACACCGGCGCCCCCTTCTACGACGTCTACGAGACGAGCGACGGTGGCTGGCTCGCTGTCGGTCCGCTCGAGCCCGCGTTCTATGCCGAGCTGCTGCGCCTGACCGGCCTCACCGACACCGCGCCCGACCGCCTCGACCCGCGCACGTGGCCTGCCCTGCGCGCCCTGCTCGCCGACACCTTCCGCAGCCGCACCCGCGACGAGTGGACGGCTGCCCTCGAGGGCACCGACGCGTGCGTCGAGCCGGTCCTCAGCTACGCCGAGGCACCCGGCCACCCGCACCTCGCCGCGCGCGGCACCTACGTCGAGCACCACGGCCTCGTCCAGCCGGCCCCGGCGCCCCGCTTCTCGCGCACCCCGGCCGCACTCGGCACCCCACCGTCCACACCCGGCGCCGACACCCGCGCCGCCCTCGCCGCGTGGGGCATCGACGACGTCGACGCCCTCATCGCCTCGGGCGCTGCCTCCACGCCGTGAGGCTCTTCGTCGCCGTCGTCCCTCCCGACGACGTGCTCGACGACCTCGAGGCGCACGTCGAGCCGCGGCGCGAGGCGGGTCCGGAGATCCGCTGGACCGACCGCCACCAGTGGCACGTCACCCTCGCCTTCCTCGGCGCCGTCCCGGAGGCCCGCCTCGACGACCTCTCCGAGGCGCTCGGGCGCTCCGCAGCACGGCGCGATCCCCTCGTCCTGCAGCTCGCAGGGGCCGGCGCCTTCCCGAACCCGTACGCCGCCCGCGTGCTCTGGGCGGGCGTGGAGCAGGTCCGCGGTGACCTCGGAGCGGTGGCGGGCGGCATACGCCGTGCGTCGACGGCGGCGGGGGCGACGCCCGACGGGACGCGCTTCCACCCGCACCTGACGCTCGGCCGCTTCCACCGCCCCACCGAGGCGACCCGTTGGATCCGCGCGCTCGACGCCTGGGAGGGGCCGGCCTGGCGGGTCGACCACCTCGCGCTCGTCGAGTCCCACCTCGGTGAGGGGCGGGGGCGGCGGCCGCGCTACGAGGTGCTCGCCGAGCTGCCGCTGCGGTCGTGAACCGCGGACGAGTCGCCCACCGGCGTGTGCGACACTGGCGCTGTGGCACGTGGCGACGGTCGTTTGAACCATGACCTCATCCCCGGCGAGAAAGGCCCGCAGGACGCCTGCGGGGTCTTCGGCGTCTGGGCTCCCGGAGAGGACGTCGCGAAGCTGACGTACTTCGGGCTCTATGCGTTGCAGCACCGCGGTCAGGAGTCGGCCGGCATCGCGACCGGTGACGGCGAGAAGATCCTCGTCTACAAGGACATGGGCCTCGTGTCGCAGGTCTTCGACGAGACCGCGCTCAGCTCGCTCCGCGGCCACATCGCCATCGGCCACACGCGCTACTCCACGACCGGCGGCTCGACGTGGGAGAACGCCCAGCCGACGCTCGGCGGCACCGGCCACAGCACCCTGGCCCTGGCCCACAACGGCAACCTGATCAACACGGTCGAGCTCAAGGCCCTCGTCGACGAGCACTTCGGCGGCACCCGCATCACCGGCGAGCTCGCCCGCGGCAACACCTCCGACACCGCCCTCGTCACGACGCTGCTCGCGGCCGACGAGGACCGCACCCCCGAGCAGGCCGCCCTCGAGCTGCTGCCCAAGCTCAAGGGCGCGTTCTCCTTCGTCTTCATGGACGAGACGACGTTGTATGCCGCCCGCGACCCGTGGGGCGTGCGTCCCCTCGCGCTCGGCCGCCTCGAGCGGGGCTGGGTCGTCGCGTCCGAGACCGCGGCCCTGCAGACGATCGGCGCCGCCGTCATCCGCGAGGTCGAGCCCGGTGAGCTCATCGTCATCGACGAGGACGGCCTGCGCTCGCACACGTTCGCCGAGCCCCAGCCCAAGGGCTGCGTGTTCGAGTACGTCTACCTCGCCCGCCCCGACGCCGTCATCCGCGGCCGGGTCGTGCACGAGGCCCGCGTCGAGATGGGGCGCGTGCTGGCGCGCGAGCACCCCGTCGACGCCGACCTCGTCATCGGTGTCCCGGAGTCGGGCGTGCCTGCGGCTGTTGGCTACTCGCAGGAGTCGGGGATCCCGTTCGGCCAGGGCTTCGTCAAGAACGCCTACGTCGGCCGCACCTTCATCCAGCCGTCGCAGACCCTGCGCCAGCTCGGCATCCGGCTCAAGCTCAACCCGCTCGAGCACACGATCCGCGGCAAGCGCCTCGTCGTCGTCGACGACTCGATCGTGCGCGGCAACACCCAGCGGGCGCAGATCCGCATGCTCCGCGAGGCCGGCGCGGCCGAGGTGCACGTGCGCATCAGCTCGCCGCCCGTGCAGTGGCCGTGCTTCTACGGCATCGACTTCGCGACGCGGGCCGAGCTCATCGCGACCGGCCTCAAGGTCGAGGAGATCAGGGCCTCGATCGGCGCCGACTCCCTCGGCTACATCTCCGAGGAGGGCATGATCGGCGCGACGAACCAGCCCGCCGACGAGCTCTGCTCCGCGTGCTTCACCGGGAAGTACCCCATCGAGCTGCCCGAGGACGGTCGCATCGGCAAGCACGTCCTCGAAACGCTGCCGCTGACGGTGCGCACCGGCCACGACCGCTCGGTCGACGTCGACGGGGTGACCCTCGGGGTCGGCCTCGGCGGCGAGAACGCCCTCCAGCACCCCTGACCGCCCTCCGGCGGGCGGTCGGCTGGACGCCGGACCGGGCGTCCCTCTGGCGCCGGTAGGCTGGGGCCCGTGAGCGATGCCCCCATCACGTATGCCTCGGCCGGAGTCGACGTCGAGGCAGGTGACAAGGCCGTCGAGCTGATGAAGGCGTCGGTGCGGCGCGCCACCAGACCAGAGGTCGTCGGTGGCCTCGGCGGGTTCGCCGGCATGTTCGACGCGAGCGCGATCGCCCGGATGACCCGCCCGATCCTCGCCACGAGCACCGACGGCGTCGGCACCAAGGTCGCCATCGCCCAGGCCCTCGACGTGCACGACACCATCGGCTTCGACCTCGTCGGCATGGTCGTCGACGACATCGTCGTGTGCGGCGCCGAGCCGCTCTTCATGACCGACTACATCGCGACGGGCAAGGTCGTCCCGGAGCGCATCGCCGCCATCGTCGGTGGCATCGCCCGCGCGTGCGAGGAGGCGGGGGTCGCCCTCGTCGGCGGCGAGACCGCCGAGCACCCGGGCCTGCTCGAACCCGACGAGTACGACGTCGCCGGCGCTGCCACCGGCGTCGTGGAGTATGCCGCCGTGCTGGGTCCCCAGCGCGTCGCCGACGGAGACGTCGTGGTCGCCCTCGCGAGCAGTGGCCTGCACAGCAACGGCTACAGCCTCGTGCGCCGCGTCATCGCGAGCGCCGGCTGGCAGCTCGACCGCCACGTCGACGACTTCGGCCGCACCCTCGGCGAGGAGCTGCTCGAGCCGACCCGCATCTACACCAAGCCGCTGCTCGAGCTCATCGCCGCCGAGGGTGTCGACGTGCACGCCCTGAGCCACGTCACCGGCGGTGGCCTGGCCGCAAACCTCGCCCGGGTGCTCCCGACCGGCACCTTCGCCCGGGTCGACCGCTCGACGTGGACCCCGCCTGCCGTCTTCCGCACCGTGCAGGACCTCGGCCGCGTGCCGCAAGCCGACATCGAGCGCACCCTCAACCAGGGCATCGGCTTCGTCGCCGTGCTCCCCGAGGCCCAGGCGGAGCGCGCCATCGAGCTGAGCGAGGCCCGCGGCATCCGTGCGTGGCGTCTCGGTGAGGTCGCCACCGAGGAGCGGGCGCACGCCGACGGCCTCGTCGCCGGTGACGCCGAGATCGTGCGCGGCGCCAAGGGCGTCGACGGCGGCGCCGTGCAGGTCGTCGGGCAGCACCCGACCGCCTGAGCCCGGGCCGGCACGCGGTTACCCGGCCGGGCGGCACACCCGACCCGACGGGAGTACCGCGGCACACGGCATACGCCCCACGGACGCGGGCATGACGAAGCCCGCAGCACCCCGGAGGGTGTGCGGGCATCGATGCGTCACCCCGACGCTCTCGCCACGTGGGCGGGAGCTTCAGGCGCCTCGAGGGCAGCACCGATCGCGCGCCGGGTGTGAACACCCGACGCACGAGGTGCAGACGGAAGAGGAAGGCAGGCTCAGCGCCCGCCCGAGGCCCACTTCCCGTATTCGTCGTACTCGTCGTCGTCGACGGATCGTGGCTGGTTGGACACGTCGCGTTGCGACGGCCCGTGCAGCTCACGCTCCAGCGCGCTCAAGTCCGTGTCAGGTGTGTAGTACTTGAGCTGCCGTGCGACCTTGGTCTGCTTGGCTTTGGCTCGGCCGCGCCCCATGGCGTGACCCCCTCGTGCGTCGTGCCGGGACGGCATCGCTCCTCGGAGAACCGGGTGGTTCTTCGATGTCCGCGTAGCGGCCCCGGGAATGTGTGTGTTCTCGTGGTGCTAACGCTACATGAGTGAGGCAAATCCTGCGCCCGCCCCACCCCCTGATCGGCGGCGCGTCGCACCTGCTCGAAGCGGGCCGACCGGCCGGAGGTCGCTCGGGGGTTGCTCGGGGGTTGCTCGGGGGTCCGCCAGGGACCGTCAGGGGTCGGGGGTACGCTTCCGGGCGGCCGGTCGGGCGTATACACCTTGTGTCTCGGAAGCGGGACGATTTGACTCTTTTCAGTGTTTAACCGCCATTAGACTGGCCGAGACTTTACCCTTGCTTTACTGAGCCCCGATTGGGGCGCATGCGTGTCGCTGCACCTAGCGACAGGGTGGTGGGGATATGACAATGACGACTCAGGATCGACACGAGACCGAGAAGCTACTGACTCCTGCCGAGGTTGCGGCCCTGTTCCGTGTGGACCCGAAGACGGTCACGCGGTGGGCCAAGGCAGGAAAGCTGACTTCGATCCGGACCCTTGGTGGGCACCGGAGGTATCGCGAGTCAGAGGTGCGCGACCTTCTGGGTGGCGGGCACTGATCTCGACGGAAAGTTGGGGGTAAACCGGTCAGATCGTCGGGGGAGGCGCACCACACGGTGTTCCTCCCCCGACTGCTACCCGGTGGTTGGACCTTGTGGTCAGGCCCGGCCGTGGGGGACGGGGTTGACCGTGCACACGAAGTACTTCACGACGCCGCCGTCGACGAGGGCTCCGGCGCCGATGGCCGCCTGCACCTCGTCCGCGGCGTCGAGCACGCCGTTGCCGTCGCGGTCGCCGGCCGCCAGCGCCGCGGCATACGTGCTGGTCAGCGAGACGGCGTGCACCTGCCAGCGTCCGCCGTTGTAGCCGGGGTCGCCGGGGGCCGCGGTGGCGACGCTGCGCTGCACGGCGCCGAAGCTGTAGATCGTGTCCCACGACTGCGCGGGTGCGCCGGTGCCGCTGAGATCGGTCGGCGTCGCGACCGTCCGGTAGAGCTCGTGGTCGACGTAGAACGCCGGCCCCGACACGCCGCCCGCCTGGGCGGAGGTGCCCGCGGCGAGGGCGGGGAGGGCGACCGCGGCGACACAGAGAGACCGGATGGTCCTACGAGTCAGCTTGTGAGACATGGCTTTCCACCTTTCGTCCGGTCACCCTGACCGGCTCACCACCGAGTCAATCCCGTCCCGGTCGTGCACTCCATGACGAGGTGGTTATCCGGTCCTTACGGCTCGGCGACGTCGGTGGCCGGTCCTATCGTGGCGGGATGACGAACCCACCCGAGATCACCGCCATCACCCTCGGCGTCCGCGATGTCGAGCGCTCCCGCGCGTTCTACGTCGACGGGCTCGGCTTCCGCTCCGTCCTCCACCTGCCGGAGATCACCTTCGTCCAGGGTGCCCCCGGCGTGCTCCTCGCCCTGTGGGACGTCGCGCAGATGCCGAGCGAGTACGGCGACGTCGCGCACGGCTCCTCGGCGCCACCCGTGTCGCTGGGCCACAACGTCACCGAGGTCGGCCAGGTCGAGGCGTTGTATGCCGCCGCGCTGGCTGCCGGCGCGACCTCCGTCTCCGCCCCGACCGAGCGCGAGTGGGGTGGGGTCAGTGCGTGCGTGGCCGACCCGGACGGCTTCCGGTGGGATCTCGTGCACAACCCGAACTTCCGGGTCGACGCCGACGGCACGGTCCACCTGGGCGAGGCGCCTGCCTAGGCGCCGCCTCGAACCCCGTCCAGGCGAGCCCGCCACGGATGGCCGGCCGGCTGGGCGTCGACGACTCGCCGGAGCACCGCCACCTGGGCGGGACCGAGCAGGGGGAGCGCGGCCTCGAGGTCGGAGTCGTCCTTGGGGCGGGGCGAGGCGGCCTTGTGGGCGAGGACGAGCTCGGGGCGCAGGTAGCGCACACCGTCGCGCTCCCACGTGGCATCGTCCAGTGACACCACGAGCGAGGGGTCGCGCTTGAACTGCCACCGTCCGTCGACGTCCGGGTTGAGCAGGATCTCCCCGCGCCACGGGGCGAGCGCGTGCTCGCGGACCCAGATCTGGCCGGAGTCCTCGGGCACCTCCCGTCCGGGCCGCAGGTGCAGCAGGCCCGAGTCGCCGGCGGACCACAGGTGCCAGTGCGGCTCGAGGTGGGCTCGGATCGCGCCGACGTCGCGACGGAGCACCGAGACGTCGATGTCCTCGTGGTCGCGGGCCACGCCGGTGAAGGCCTCGAGGGCCCAGCCGCCGGCCACCCACCAGGGCACGTCGAGCCCGGCGAGGAGGTCCCGGACCTCGGCGGGGGTCCACGGGTGCTGCGGACCGTAGATCCGCTGGAACTCGTCCGGTGCGAGCCACTGCTGCCCGCCGGTCGTCACCTCGTCCTGCTCGTCCGCCTCCTGCTCGCCCACGACGCCACGCTAGCGCCGGCGGCTCGCCTCAGTGGCCGAGTGCGCGCAACTGGAGGCGCAGGGCGAGACGCGTCTCGGGGTCGTGCAGGTCGAGCTCGACGACGCCGGACAGGCGCTGCATCCGGTAGCGGAGCGTGTTGGGGTGCACGTGGACCCGCGCCGCGGCCGCCCGCGGGTCGCCCGGGTGGTCGAGCCACGCCGCGACCGTCTCGAGGTAGGCCGTGTGGTGGGCCTCGTCGTGCTCGCGCAGGGCGGCGACCGGACCGAGCAGCTCCTCGGTCCAGATGCCTCCGAGGGCGCGGGCGTTGGTGACGGCCGCCCAGGCGTCCTCGACCGTCGTGGTCGTGCCCGAGACGCGGCCGACGTCGCGCAGGCGCTGCACCTCGGTGGCCTCGCGTCGCGAGCGGTCGAGGTCGACCGTGCGCGAGACCCGGCCGCCGGCGCTCGCCGTGGCCGTCGGCGTGACACCCGCGACCTCCTCGACGACGCCGAGCAGCCACTCCCACGTGCCGGGGGACGCGTCGCCGGGCACGTCTCGCACGAGGGTCAGGGCGACGCCGTCGAAGATCGCGAGGAGCGGCTGGCGCCACGAGCGGCGCCGAGCAGCGGACTCCCACACGTCGAGCTCGTGCTCGGTGTCACGGGGCGCGCCCTCACCGGTCGGGTCGGTGCGCGGCCGGTGCGCACCGGCGAGGACGACGACCCGCCACGGTGCCGCCGGCAGCCAGCCCTCGGCCTCGAGCGTGTCGCCGCTCAGCACGGCCCGGAGCCGGTCGGCCGAGACCCGTCGGGCGAGGTCGGCCTGCGACCGCAGGCGCAGCAGGTGCAGGGCCACGACCGACGCCGTCTGCGCGAGCGAGCCCATGACCTGCTCGGGTGGCTCCTCGTCGACGACGGCCCAGATCGAGCCCAGCCACTCGGTGCCGGCCCGCACCGGCACGACGACGCGGGCCCGCAGGCCGCGCCCGGCCGGGACGAAGAAGGGCTCGTCGGAGCGCGCGAGCCGGCGGAACACCCCGCGCCCGCGGAGGTTGGCGATGACCTCGTCGGGCACCCGCCGGCCGACGATGGTCGAGACGCGCGCCGGGTCGGCGACGTCCTGGGTCGAGGAGTAGGCGAGCACCCGCGACTGGGTGTCCTCGATGGTGATGGGAGCCGCGACGAGGGCCGCGCACGCGTCGGCAAGGGCGAAGAGCTCGTCGAGCACCGGGCCCTCCGCGCGCACCGCCGGTCCGCTCGCTGCGCGGTCGAGGACACCGCGCAGCAGCCACACGACGTGCGCCCACGACGCGTGGTCGGCGAGCTCCACGAGGCTGACGCGGAAGCGGGCCGCCGCGGCGCGCACCTGCTGGTTGCGGGCCGCGGCCCGCCGCAGCACGACGGCGCCGCAGTCGACGGCCGCCGCGCCCTCGAGCAGGGCGGCCGCCTCGGCCGGCCGCTCGACCCCGACGCCGAGGAGCAGGTCGCCGGCCTGGCCGAAGACGCCCGAGCCGGGCTCGGCGAGCGTGACGTCGTCGACCGTCGGACCTCCGACGTCGACGACCACCGTGAGCAGGCCGCCGCCGAGGGTGCCGACGAGCTGAGCGATGGGCAGGCCGACCGGGGTCGTCGACGAGGTGCGGGTCGCGGACCGTCGGGTCGCGCGGGACGGGGCGGACGGCATACGACCATTGTGGCCCGGTGTGGTGCTCCCAGCACAACAAGGTTCGCAAACACTGGCAGCGCAGCACCATGGGCCCCTTCACGCGCGGCCCCACCATGGAGGCAAGGCACCACCCGAGCACCAGACCCAGGAGTCGATCGCATGGCCGCTGTGACCCCCGCCGGTACCCCCGTCCCCGAGCGCGTCGCCGTCGTCGGCGCCGGCATGGTCGGTCTCGCCACCGCCTGGTTCCTCCAGGAGCGTGGCGTCGAGGTCACCGTCATCGACCGCGACGGCGTGGCCGCCGGCGCGTCCTGGGGCAACGCGGGCTGGCTGACGCCCGGCATCGCGACGCCGCTGCCCGAGCCCGCCGTGCTCAAGTACGGCCTGCGCGCCGTCCTCAGCCCGAGCTCGCCCGTCTACGTGCCGCCGAGCGCGCGCCCGGACTTCCTCCGCTTCGTCACCGGCTTCACGCGCCACAGCACCATGACGGCGTGGAAGAAGGCCATGGGGGCCCTCGTGCCCGTCAACGATCTCTCGCTCCAGAGCTTCGACCTCCTCAAGGCCGGCGGGGTCGACGCCGACACCTACGAGGCGAAGTCCTTCACCGCCGCCTACCGCACGGCCGAGGAGCGCCAGACCCTGCTCGAGGAGATCGAGCACATCCACGCCTCCGGCGGCGACATCACCTTCGACGTCCTGAGCGGCGACGAGGCCCGTGCCATCGAGCCGGCCCTGTCCGACGAGATCGGCGCCGCGATCGTGCTGCACGGTCAGCGCTTCATCAACCCGGGCGCCTACGTCGCCGCGCTCGCCGACTCGGTCACCGCCCGCGGCGGCAAGATCGTCACCGGCAGTGCCGTCTCGCGCATCACCGACACCCCGACCGGCGTGCTCGTGACGAACGACTTCGGCCAGGCCGAGCACTACGACGCGGTCGTCGTCGCGACCGGCGCGTGGCTCGGCAAGCTCGCGCGGGAGTTCGGCGTCACGCGTGTGGTCCAGGCCGGCCGCGGCTACTCCTTCAGCGTCGCCGTCGACGACCTGCCCAACGGCCCCGTCTACTTCCCGGCCGCGCGCGTCGCCTGCACGCCCGTCGGTGACCGCCTCCGCGTCGCCGGCATGATGGAGTTCCGCCAGCCGGAGGCTGCGCTCGACCCGCGCCGCATCAAGGCCATCGTCGAGTCGGCGCGCCCGCTGCTCCAGGGAGCCGACCTCGACCACCGCCAGGACGAGTGGGTGGGCTCGCGTCCCTGCACCATCGACGGGCTCCCGCTCATCGGCGCCTCGAAGAACCCCAAGGTCTTCGTCGCCGGCGGCCACGGCATGTGGGGCATCACCCTCGGCCCGGTCACCGGCCGCCTGCTCGCCGAGCAGATGGTCACCGGCCGCGCGCCCGAGCAGCTCGCGCCCTTCAACCCGCTCCGCTGAGCGCCCCCGGCAGCACCGGGAGACACGGACAAGGCCCACCTGACGACACTCGTCAGGTGGGCCTCCGTGCGCGTCCCCCCGCGCATCGGCGGCGCGTCAGCGCCCGCCGGAGACGGCTGCCACCGGACCCCTCAGTGCGGCGGCAGCCGTCAACCGTGGTTCGGAGACGTCATGCGGACCGGATTGGTGCCGATCCAAAGGCGACGTCGAACCGGTCGCACCAGATGACGACCGAGGTCAGGCCCGACAGGTCCGTGCCTGCCGGGACGGCGTAGTTCTGGTTGCCGTCCGTGGCCTTGAGGTCGCCGAGCGGGACGAACCGGCCGTCGTCGTAGCGATGCCAGTCGTCCCCTCCCGCAGGCTGGTCGGTCAGCCACACGACGACGTCCGGCCCGTCGCTCGTCGAGAAGCCCTCGAGCCGCAGGACCGTCGTGCCGTCGGCCAGCTCGAGCACCCGGGCCGTGCCGGAGGTGGCGTGCTCCCCGTCGACGAAGCGCCCTTGGCCGACGACGTGCGGAGCCGCTGGTGCGGCCGGGGGCGTATGCCCGGTGGTCGGCCCCGTGCCCCCGCCGGCCGTCGTGGCGGTCGCGACGGCCACGGGGACCGGCTCGTCGACGACGCTGCGGGTGAGCAGCCGCCACGGCTGGAAGAGCACGAGACCGACGGCCAGCGCGACGAGCCCGAGCACGACGGTGGCGGCGATCCAGGGACGTCGTGTCATGGCTCCAGTGCACCGGGTCCGGGATGGCCCGACCATGACGAGAGCCTTACGAGGTGCTGACGTCCCTACGGGCCACGCCCCGGGACGCGTGCGTCAGGCGGGGGTGAGCACGACGAGGGTGTAGGCGCCTACCGAGACGGTGCCGCTCGCCGGCTGGTCGTCGAGGGGCTCGTCCACCGCGTCCACGTCGTGGGTCTCGTGGCCCGCGAAGAGGGCGCTGTAGGTCGCCGCGTCGGAGTTGAAGCGGACCACCCACGGCCCGGCGGACGGCATACCCGTCGTGATGTCGCGCGCCTCGACGCTCGCGTTGACGACGACCACGGCGACGTCGTCGCCGGAGCGCCGTGCCCAGGCGAGGGCCTTGGCCTCGTCGTCGAGGTGGAGCACCTCGAAGCCCTCGCCACGCAGGCCGCGAGAGACGCCGTCGACGTCGCGGCGCAGGTGGATGAGGTCACGGCCGAGCCGCACGATGTCGCGGAACTGCTCGGCCCGCTCCCAGTCGAGCGGCACGTCGTCGCGGAACCACTCGTCCTCGAGGAACTCCTGGCCCTGGAAGAGCATCGGGATGCCGGGCGTCGTCAGGGCGATGGCGAAGCCGAGGGTCGCGCGCTTCTGCGCCGCCCAGCCGCTCGGGTCATCCCCGTCGACCTCGTGGGGGACCCGGAGCTTGCCGTTGGCCACCTCGTCGTGGCTCTCGGTGTAGACGATGCGCCGGAACGGCTCGTCGTTGCCAAGCAGGGCGTCCGCGAGCTGGGTCATCGAGCGCTCCGCGTCGTCGACGGCCGTCAACAGCCCCCTCACCGGGTGCACGAAGCTCGTGTCCCACTGGGCGTGGAAGCCCGCGCCGCCCTCGTCGGAGGAGGTGATCGCCGGGTCGGACTGGAGGTCCTCGGCGATCAGGATCTTGTCGGGGTGCCGCTCACGGATCGTCGTCGTGATCGAGCGCATGAGGTCCCAGCCCTCGGGGAGGTCGCCGCTGCCGAGACCGTCGATGGTGCGCACGTAGAGGGTCGCGTCGAAACGGAGCCCGTCGAGGTGGAACTCCTCGAGCCACATGAGGGCGTTGTCGTGGAGGTAGGCGCGCACCTCCTCGCGGCCGTAGTCGGGGCGGGTGTCACCCCACGGGGTCGACGAGCGCTCGTCGTTGTAGAAGTAGATGCCGCCCTTGCCGTCCTCGCTCCAGCCGTCGAACTGCCAGAGGGACAGGTCGCTCGGGCCGTAGTGGTTGATGACGACGTCGAGGATGACGGCGATGCCGTGCCGGTGGGACTCCTTGACGAAGGCCTTGAGCGCGTCGGCGCCGCCGTAGCCGCTCTCGACGGCGAAGGGGTTGGACGGGTTGTAGCCCCAGGAGTAGTCACCGGCGAACTCGGCGACCGGCATCAGCTCGATGGCGTTGATGCCGAGCTCGGCGAGGTAGCCGAGCTTGCCCGCCAGGCCACCGAGGTCACCGACATCACCCTGGGTGGCGACGAACGATCCGATGTGGGTCTCGTAGATGACGAGCTCGTCGTGCGGCGGGCAGCCGAACGTGTCACCGCCCCAGTCGAAGGCGTCGCGGTCGTAGACGACGGCGTTGCCCGACGAGTTCGTGACGACGCGAGCGCGCGGGTCGATCCGCATGAGGCGCTGGTCGCCGTTCGTGATGACGAACTGGTACTCGTCGCCGGGCCCGGCGCCCTCCACGTCGGCGTACCAGTGACCGTTGTCCTCGGAGACCATCGCGTGGCCGTCACCCGACCAGTCGGTGAAGCTGCCCGTCACTGCGACGGCGTCGGCGTTCGGGGCCCAGACACGGAAGGCGGTGCCGCCCTCGTGGGGCATCGACCCGAGTCCGGGGCGGTGGGCGTCGTGCTCGGACATGCGGGCTCCAGTCGGGTCGTGAGGGGGGCAGCCCGAGCGTAGACCTGGCTGCTCGAGCCGACCCGTGACGTACCCGATCGGCCTGCCCGGCTCGCTAAGCCCGGCTCGCTCGGCTCGCTCGGCTCGGCTCGCTCGGTCGACTCGCCGCGTCAGCGCAGGTAGCCGGTGACGTCGGCGATGACCTGCACGGTGCCGGCGGAGTGGTTGACGATCGTCAGCGTGCCGGAGGTGGTGAGGCGGCCGACGAGGAGGTTGGCGACGGTCTGGCCGGCGGCGAAGTTGGCGGTGGAGCTGCCGGTGGTGGCGGTCGAGTCGGCGCTGAGGAAGCCGGCCGCCCGGGGKGAGGTGGCGGTGAGGTTGATCGCGGCGGCGGTCGCTCCGGCGGGSACGGGTGACCCGGTGACGCCGGCGACCTTGATGGTGAGCGAGGCGCCGGCGGCGATCGCGGTGCGGACGGGGTTGGATGTCGTGCCGACGCGGGTGTCGAGCAGGCGAGTGGGCGTTACCGGGACGAGGTGCGAGAAGGACGAGGGCCGCACGGCCGCCGACGGGGTCGAGGCTGGGCCGGCACCGATGACGTTCGTCGCCGTCACCGTGAAGGTGTAGGCCGTCTCGTTGCGCAGCCCGGTGAGGGTGGCCGACGTGGCGGAGCCGGACACCGTCGCGCTCGCCCCCGCGGGCGAGGACGTCACGGTGTAGCCCGTCACCGGGCTGCCGTTCGACGTGGCCGCGGTCCAGCGGACGGTCGCGCGGCCGTTGTCGGGGACCGCCGACACCGACGTCGGGGCCGACGGCGCGGTGGCCACGAGGGAGAACCGCATGGCGTCGACGCCGACCTGGGCGGTCGTGGGGCTGGGTCCGTTGTCGCCGGCGTGGACCCGCACCGAGGTCCCGGAGCGGGCGAGGTAGGTGCCGAGCGGGGACCACGTGCCCGCCGCCGTGGACTGGTCGACGACGGTGGTCGCGGACCCGCGCGCGTCGGTGACGGCATACGTGACCTTGGCGTCGGCGCGGGTGGTCGGGACGTAGGCGCTCACGGTGTACAGGCCGGCGGAGAGGGCCGGGGACCACGTGGCGCCGTTCTCCTCCGTGCTGCCGTTGGCGTAGGTGGAGTAGGCGCGTCCCTGCACACCCTGGCCCTGGTTGGGCTTCCAGTAGGACATGTTGCCGGTGAAGACGAACGACGGGCTGCCTGGGCCCGTCGTGTCGGAGCCGTAGCTGATCGGGACCGGCGCGCCCGTGACGCGGCCGCCGACCCAGTCGGCGTCGATGTCGATCCTCACCCCGCCCCACGTCTCGCTGCCGGTGGCGTACTGGTGGAGCCGCTGGCCGCCGGCCCAGTAGCTGTCCCGGAACTCGGGGTGACTCGTCGAGTCGGACAGGGTCTGCAGCCCGTTCCAGCTGGCGAACCACACGTTGTCGGGTGCGGTGAATCCCGTCGTGCCCATCGCCCTGGACAGGTCGACCATGAGCGAGGCGCTGCTGCCGTACGCACCGGACGTGTAGCCGCGGGCGTGCAGCTCCTGCGTCCACGCCGTCAGGAACGACAGGACCGTGGCCGTGCAGCCGGAGACGGTGGGGTCGTACGCCTCCATGTCGTAGTAGACGGGCGTGCCGGCGCCGAGACCGAAGAAGGCCGCGCGCCCGGCCGCGTCGGCAGCGGCGGCCCTGCCCTGCGCGGCAGCCTGCGTCGGGTCGATGGTGCTGAGGCCGGTCTGGTCGACGCAGGGTGCCTGTGGCCCGACGTAGATCGGGATGAGTCCCCAGCCCATCGAGCTGACCTGGCTCACCCACGTCGAGGAGAGGTTGCCGTCGCCGCAGGCCCGCATCGAGCCGCCGATGTAGATGCCCACGGCACGGTAGGGGGACGCCAGCCAGGACTGCATCGTCGCGACGCTCGGGGCGGCGCACGCGTCGAACGCCATCCCGGTGAAGGGGTGTGGCCCCGACGTCGCGGCGGTCGAGGCCGTGCCCGGGGAGGCGGTGGCCGTGGAGGCACTAACCGACGAGGACGAGGACGAGGACGAGGCGGAGGTGGAGGAGGTGGCTGCCGTCGTGCCGGCGGCCGGGGCGGTGCGCGTGACCGCCGAGCTCGCGGTCGCGGTGGCGAGGACGTCGTCGACCCTCGACTCGCTCGCGCCCCACGTGGCGTCGACCTGCACGTCCTGTGCCGTGAACCTCGCCACCTTGGTGCCGGCGGCGCGGTCGGTGCCGGTGTGGGCCCGGAGCGTGCCGAGGGCGGTCGTCCTCGAGGTCGTCGCCGTGCTGGCGCGGTCGGAGCCCGGGTGCAGCCAGATCGTCTCGGCGCGCCCGACGAGGTGTGCGGGGCAGTCCTGCTGGGAGCCCGGTCGGCCGAGGTAGACGGCCCGCACGTCGAGGCGGACGCAGCGGGTGGGGTCGGCGTCGAGGTCGACGACGGCCCAGTCGGACGGGACGGAGAGGTGGACGTCGCGGTAGTCCACGGATCGCGTGCCCGTGGGTGTCACGGCCGAGGCCGGCGCGGGGGTCGCTGTCGCGGGAGTCGCTGTCGCGGGAGTCGCCGGTGCTGGAGCCGCCGTCAGGGCAGCGGCGCTCGCGCTGGAGACTGCACCGAACGCCAGTGCGGCAGCACCGACGAGTGCCGTGAGTCGGCGGGGTGAACCGGGCATGTCAGAACCTCTCGAGCGTCACGGCGGTGGTCCGGACGGCACGTGGATCCCGGCGGAGGCACGGCACAATTCGGGTGAATCGGACCACCCCCGTCGGAGGGTACCGGCTCGCCGCACCGCTGGGGCCATTCCGGGCTCGTCAGCTGCCCGGGCGGGGTGCCGGCCCGCCGATCACGTCGTGAGGAGGTATGCCGGGTGCTCGGGGACCGCTCCCGTGTCGCGCAGGTGCCGGGCCAGGTGGAGGGCGCCGTCGAGGGCCCCACCGCGGGCCGCTGAGCGCCGGGCGCCCGCGCCGACCCGGGCGAGCCGGTCGTCGAGAGCGTCCGCGACCGGTCGGGCGCTGAGGAGGCCGCCGGTCGCCGTGAGGACCGGGTCGGTCAGGCCCTCCGCCGCGCGCAGCAGCGAGTCGGCGAGGTCGGCGCCGGAGCGGGCGCAGAGGGCGTGGGAGACGTCGTCGTCGGCGGCGGCCGCCGTGACGAGCGGTGCGACGGCGGCGAGGCGCTCGGGGGCGTCGGGGCTCGTCATGACGAGGCGCGGCCAGCCCTCCGGAGGGCCGAGCAGGTCGCTGGCCGCTGCCAGCAGGAGCGGCGACCCGTCGGGGAGCCCGTCGTGGGCGCGCAGTGCGGCGCGGAGTCCGGCCATGCCGAGGGTCGCCGCCGACCCGGCGTCGCCGAGCACGTGCCCCCACCCGTCGACCCGGCGCCACTGCTGCTCGAAGTCGGTGCCGAACGCGACCGCCCCGGTGCCCGCCGCGACGACCGCGCCGGGACCGATCCGGCCCGTCGCGCCGACGAGGTTGGCGACGGCGTCGCTGACGACGACGGTGCGCTCGGCGCCCAGGCCCTGCGCCACGGTGCGCAGCACCTCCGACCGGTCGGCGAGGAAGAGCAGGCCGCGCATCGACCAGACGACGACCGCGGGAGCCGCTGTGCCACGACGGGTCTCGTCGTCTGGGCGCGCTCCCAGCAGGGCGCGGGCGTCGGACACGAGCGCTGCGACGTCGATGCCGCCCGCCCCGACCCGCACGCCCGGTGCCGTGAGCACGGGGCCGGGCGACACGGCACACGTCTGCAGTCGGAGGCCCGACCCGCCGACGTCGACGGCCACGACCCGCTGCTCGCTCACGCGAGCGAGCCGATCACTTCGCCATGCCGGCGGTCAAGCCCGCGACGATCTGCTTCGTGGCGACGAGGAAGAGCACGATGAGCGGGACCGTCGTGATGACGAGCCCGGCGAAGACGGCCGAGTAGTTCGTCGCGTTCTCGCCGAAGAAGCTCGTCAGCCCGACCGGGAGGGTGTACTTGTCCTCGCTGCGCAGCAGCACGAGCGGGAAGAGGAAGTCGTTCCAGATCGGCACGAACCGGAAGACGGCCACGGTCGCGAGGGCCGGGCGCACGAGCGGGACCATGATCCGCCAGAAGGTCTGCCAGCTGCTCGCGCCGTCGAGCGCCGCCGCCTCCTCGAGCTCCTCGGGCAGCTGCCGGAAGAACGTCGTGAGGACGAAGATCGAGAACGGGATGCCCGATGCGGCGTACATGAGCATGAGACCGAGCCGCGAGTCGATGAGCCCGAGCCCGTCGAAGAGGTAGAAGATCGGCAGGATCGCGAGGTGGATCGGCAGCATCAGGCCGGAGAGGAAGAGCGCCTCGAGCCAGCGGAAGATCCGCGACCGCCCGCGGGCCAGCGCGTAGGCGGCCATCGTCGCGACGGCGGTCGAGATCGCGACCGCGCCGACCGTGACGAGGAGCGAGTTCCCGAAGTACGTCGCGAAGTTGCCGGTGGTCCACGCCTCGACGTAGCTGGCCGTCGTCGGGGGAGCGGGGAGGCCGAGCGGGTCGGTGATGAGGTCGGCGTTGGTGCGGAAGCTGTTGCTCACCATGAGCAGCAGCGGCACGAGCGCCAGGGCGGCATACCCCCAGAGGAGCACGCTGGCACCCGCGCCGCCCACGGGACGGTTGACCCGCGGTGGGCGCCGGCGGCTGCCCTGGGCCGGACGGGCCGCGACCTGCTCCTGCGGCGCCTCGGTGGTGACGACGGCCGTGGTCATGCGGTGATCCTCCGCTCGTGACGGCGCAGCACGGCCGTGGCGGCGTAGGCGCCACCGAAGATGATGAGGAAGAGCAGCGTGGCGAGGGCCGAGGAGCTGCCGATGGCGTCGGTCGCTCCCGAGTCGAACGCCGTGCGGTAGAAGAGCAGCGACACGAAGTCCGTTGCGCCCGCGGGGTTTCCGGTCGAACCACCGAAGGCGTAGGGGAGCGCGAAGGCCTCCATGGCGAAGATGAACGTCAGGACCGACACCGTGCCGATGGCGGGCACGAGCAGCGGCAGCGTGATCTTGAAGAACGCCTGCCGGTTGCTCGCGCCGTCGACGCGGGCCGCCTCGGTCAGCTCCTCCGGGACGCCACCCAGTGCGGCGCCGTAGAGCAGCACGGGGAAGCCGATCCACTGCCACACGCTGACGAGGATGACGACCCAGATGGCCGTCTTCGGGTCACCGAGCCACGGGAGGGCCCATGACTCGAGGCCGACCTTCGTCAGCAGCGTGTTGACCGGGCCGAACGTCGGCGACAGGAGCAGCGTCCAGAGGTAGCCGATGACGATCGGGCTGACGAGGTAGGGCATCGCGTAGAGCGTCTGCAGCATCCGGCAACTGCGCGGACGCGTGTAGAGCAGGTAGGCGATCGTGAGCCCGAAGGTGTTCTGGATGAGCATCGTGCCGATGAAGAAGAGCACGTTGTGCAGCAGCGCCCGCGGGAGGTCTGTCGTGAACGGGGCCCTGGTGAAGAGCGTCACGAAGTTCTCGAGGCCCGCGAACGCTCCGCGGGTCGTGCCCTGCCACTGGAAGAAGGCGTAGGAGAACGCCGTCACCATCGGGTAGAGCACGAACACCGCGAAGAGCGCGAGCGCCGGAGCGACGAAGACCAGGCCGGTGCGGCGCCTCATGCAGGAACCGTCACGCGCTCGGCTTGAACCAGGTCTTGACGCCGGTCTCGAGGTCCTGGCTCACCGCGGTGGCGTCCTTGGAGCCGAGCAGCATCTCCTGCAGGCCCTTGCCGAGCAGGTCGGTGCCCGTGGGTGCGCCGTAGCGGAAGTCGGTGAGCAGCAGGTACGGCGAGCCGGACTTCGTGTAGTTCTCGCTCATCTGCTTGAGCAGCGGGTCGGTCGGCTCGACACCCGGCACGGCCGAGATCTGCTTGATGTCGTCGTTGACCATCTGGCCGAACTCCTTCGTGGTCATCCACTTCACGAGCTCCGTGGCCTCGGTCGGGTGCTTCGACTTGGCGGAGACGGCGAAGTTGCCATCGGCCCATCCTGCCGTCGTCGCCTCGGACCCGCTCGGCGAGCCTGGGGCCGGCGGCACCTGGAAGATGCCGATCTTCATGGCCGGGTTGGCCTTCTGGAAGACGGACAGGTCGAAGCTGCCACCGGGGATCATCGCGGCCTTCTCGGCCGAGAAGAGCGTCTGCGCGTCGGTCTGGGCCACGCCGGTGGCGTTCTTGGGCATGTACTTCTCGAGGTCGCCCACGACCTGCACCGACCCGACCCAGTCAGGGTCGGTGAAGGTCTTCTGGCCCGAGAGGACCTCGCCCTGGAAGGCCTTGCCGCCGAAGCGCGGGGCAGCGAGCACCTCGTGGACGATCGGGAGCGTCCAGTCGTCCTTGGCGCCGATGGCGATCGGCGTGACGCCGGCCGCCATGAGCTTGTCGTTGGCGGCAATGAACTCGGCCCACGTGGTGGGGGCCTTGATGCCGTTCTTCTCGAAGAGGCCCTGGTTGTAGAACATCTGGACGGTCTGGCGCGCGAGTGGCACCGAGTACGTCTTGCCGTCCTCCTTGCCCTTGGCGCTCGCGACGACGTTCTCGTCCCAGCCCGCGAGGTCGACCTTGCCGTCGAGCGGCAGCAGCGACTTGCTGGCCACGGTGCCCTGGAGCTGGCCGTAGGAGCGGACCTGCGGCACGTCCGGGCCGCTCGAGCCGGCGAGGCCGGTCGCGAGGATCTTGTTGTACTCCGTCGCCTTGAACGCCTTGAAGTCGATGGTGACGCCGGGGTGGGCCTTCTCGTACGCGTCGAAGATCTTGGTGTACGCCGCCTCGTCCTCCACGCGCCACGACCACACCGTCAGGGTGACCTTGCCGTCGTCACCGCCGCTCGAGGAGCCCGAGGAGGAGGGCGAGCAGGCGGTCACGACGAGCGCTCCGGAGAGCGCGGCGATCGTCAGGACCGTGCGGCGTGCGCGCCGCGACGAGCCGGGGAGGCGTGAGGCGAACGTCATGGTGGTGCTCCTGTCGGGTTCTGCTGGGTGCCTGGGGGTCGGCACGGGTGGGTGGGAGGGTGGTGGGTTCAGCGTTCGGGGGTCGGGGCGGCGGGGGCGGCCGGTGCGGCCACCTGGCCGCCGAGGGACGTCAGCGCGTGGGCCACGGAGCCGTCGTGGGCGGCGATCGCGTCGCGGGCCGTGGCGGCGTCGATGCCCGCGAGCATCGAGAGCAGTGCGGGCTTGAGCTCGCCGTCGGCGTCGTCGAGCGCCCGCCGGGCCTGCTCGGCGTCGGCGCCGGTGGCCTCCTGGAGGATCCGGACGACGCGGCCGCGGAGCTTGGCGTTCGTCGCGACGACGTCGACCATGAGGTTGCTCCACGTGCGGCCGAGGCGGATCATCACGGCGGTCGAGAACGAGTTGAGGACGAGCTTCTGGGCGGTGCCGGCCTTGAGGCGGGTCGAGCCGGTCAGCGCCTCGGGTCCAGTGCGCACGGCGAGCAGCAGGTCGGCGTGGACGGCGACCTCGGCGTCCGGGTTGGCGGTGACGAGGGCCGTGACGGCGCCGAGCTCGCGAGCCCGCGCGAGAGCGCCGGCCACGAACGGCGTACGCCCGGAGGCCGTGAGGCCGATGGCGATGTCGCCGGGACGCAGGGCCTCGGCCTCCTCGCGACCGAGGTCGACGTCGTCCTCGACGTTCTCGACGGCCTCGAGCAGGGCGCCGGGGCCACCCGCGTGGTGGGCCACGACGAGCCCGGCCGGGGCGTTGAAGGTGGGGCGCAGCTCGGCGGCGTCGAGCACGGCGAGGCGTCCGGACGTGCCGGCGCCGAAGTAGTGGACGGCCCCGCCGGCGCGGAGCGACTCGACCGCGCGGTCGACGAGGAGGGCCAGCTCGGGGAGGACCTCACCGACGGCACCGGCCACCGTCGCGTCCTCGGCGTTGAGTGCCCGGAGGATGTCGAGGGAGGTGTGCGTGTCGATGGACGTCGTCCCCGGATGGCGCTCCTCAGTGGGGGCGTCCACGGTCACCTCGCTGCTCACCCGTGCGAGGTTAGTTTCCTACGTCGCCAGCGTCAATGCCGTAAATGAGTAACATTCGCGTCACGGTCCCCAGTCCTCGAGTGAGCGCTTCGTCCCACTCGACTGAGCGCCGCGTCCCACGCGTCGCCGACTCCGGGACGTATGCCTGTGGCTCGGCGCTCACTCGACTGTGACTGGTCGCTCACTCGAGTTGGTCAAGGGCCTCGGTGTCAGTCGGTGACGTGGTGGCCGGCGACGGCCTCGCGGGTGTCGGCGACGGCCTTGCGGGCCTTGCGGAGGTTGCGCTGCGCGACGGCGATGTAGAGGCAGTCGACGACGGTCAGGGCGGCGATGCGGCTCGCCGTGGCGCCGGAGCGCAGGCTCGTCTCGCGTGCCGCCGTCGTCAGGAGGATGTCGACGCCGGAGGCCAGCCGGGACAGCGGGAAGTTCGTGATCGCGAGCGTCCGCGCACCCGTCGAGCGCGCCGCCGCCAGCGCCTCGATGGTCTCGGTCGTCGTGCCGGAGTGCGAGATGCCGACCGCGATGTCGCCCGGGCCGAGCAGCGTCGCGCTCGTCAGGGCGATGTGGGGGTCGTTCCACGCGAAGGCGACGATGCCGATGCGGTGCAGCTTCTGCTGGAGGTCGGTGCCGACGATCGAGCTCGCGCCGATGCCGTAGATGTCGACGCGACCGGCCCGGGCGATGGCTGCCGCCGCCGAGGCGAGGGCGTCGCGGTCGAGCTGCTGGGCGGTCTCCTCGACGGCGCTCGCGTCGCTGAAGGCCACCTTGGCGATGATGTCGTCGATGGTGTCGCTCGCGCTGATGTCGGTGCCGCCGCGGTTCATGGTGCGCGGGTGGGCCGACTCCTCGGCGAGCGCGAGCCGCAGCTGCGGGTAGCCGGGGAGCCCGAGCCGACGGCAGAAGCGCAGCACCGTCGTCTCGGACGTGCGTGCTGCCGTGGCCAGCTCGCTGATGGTCAGGCCGGCGGCGCGGCGCGCGTCGGCGAGGACGATGTCGGCGACACGGTCCTCGGCGGGCGACAGCGAGGGCTTGATCCCCCGCAGGCGGATGAGCAGCGACGCGCTCGCGGCACCTGCGGGGGACGAGGCCCCGTCCTCGGTCCTGGGCATGGGCCTACGCTACGGCGTCGCGGCCGGCGAGCCGCCAACCGTCCGCCGTGAAGGCGCCTGGTGTCTTCTCGCCGTCGAGCAGGACGCCGCCCGGTCCCCGGACGACGACGTCGTCGACGGCGACGCCCCGACCGAGGTAGCCCCCGTCGGTCGTGTGCCGCCAGCGCAGCAGCTGCGACCCGGCCGGCAGGTCGGCCCGCACCTGCACCCAGCGCCGCGTGCCAGCGCCGGAGATGACGCCGTCGGCCGTCTCGGTCTGCCCGCGGTCGACGACGTCGAACGGCAGGGCCGTCCACGTCGCGCCTCCGTCGGTGGAGCGCTCGAGGTGGAGCAGGTCGGTCTCCTCGGTGTCGAGGAAGAGGTCGAAGCCGAGGCGCGCACCTCCCGGACCGACGGGGAGGGCGGGTGTCGTCAGGGTGGTGGTCGTCGCGTTGTCGGACCCCGTGAACCAGGCCGTGTCGCCATGGCGCGGGCGGATGCCCATCGACGCGGCGAGCCCATGGGCCCACTCGCGACGGGCGAGGTTGATCGATCCCCAGTTGCGAGAGGGGTGCACGCGGTTGGTGAGCAGGATCGCGAACGACCGCGACGTGAAGTCGATGACGATCGACGTGCCCGTGTAGCCGGTGTGGCCCGCGGTGCGGGGGCCCGACAACGCGTCCATGTACCAACGCTGGTCGAGCTCGAAGCCGAGGCCGTGCGAGTCGCCGGGGAAGGCGCCGTTGAAGTTCGTGATGAGCGCCTCGACGCTCTTGCGGCTGAGGATGCGCTCGCCGCGGTAGGAGCCGCCGTTGAGCAGCGCCTGCGAGAGGATCGCGAGGTCGTCGACGGTGGAGAAGACCCCGGCGTGCCCGGCGACCCCGCCCAGCGACCAGGCGTTCTCGTCGTGGACCTCGCCGCGGACCATGCCGCGCGGCGGCGCCGTCTGGTACTCGGTCGCCGCCGTCCGGGCCTTGTCGGTCGGGTTGTAGCCGGTGTCCTTCATCGCGAGCGGCGCCGTGATCCGGTCGTGGACGACGGTGTCGAGCGGCTCGCCCCGCAGCTTCTCGACCATGACGCCGAGGGTGATGAGGTTGAGGTCGCTGTAGAGGTAGGTCGTGCCCGGCGCGTTGGTCAGCGGCTGGTCCATGACGGCCTTGATGCGCGAGGCCTTGTCGGGCCACTTGCTCCACAGCGGCAGCCACGAGGTGAAGCCGGACGTGTGCGTCAGCAGCTGGCGCACCGTCACGGCCCCCTTGCCGCCCGCGGCGAACTCCGGGAGGTATGCCGCCACCGGGCTCTCCAGGGAGACGCGCCCCTCCTCGATGAGCTGGACGACGGCGATCGAGGTGAAGAGCTTGGACACCGAGGCGAGGTCGAAGATCGTGTCGGTGCGCATCGGCTCCCACTGGTCGCGGGGCAGCTCGGTGCTCGCGTCGGCGTAGCGGAGCGCCCAGCCGCTCGCGTCGCGTTCGACGATGCGTCCCTCGTGGCCCATGATCCCGACGGCGCCGGCGAAGAGCGGGTGTCCGCTCGCGTCGACCTGCTCGTGGGCGTGGATCCGGTCGACGGCCTCGGCGATCGGGGCCGGGTCGAGCCCCAGTGACGCGGGGCTCGCGTCGGACAGCACGGTGTTGGGCGGCGCGAAACCGCGGTCGGGCTTGCTGAAGTCGTCGGCCGTCGCGGAGCCGACGGGTCCCGCGGTCACGAGACTGCCCGCGAGGGCGAGACTGCCGAGGGCAGCGGGGACGAGGGTGCGCAGGCGCATGTCACTCCTAGATCGTGCAACAGGTCGTGCAGCGGGTGGTGAGCCGGTGGACAGGTCAGTTCGAGGGGCCGCGGTAGAGGAGGTACTGCTGGCGCCGCGCGTCGAAGGCCGCGAGCTCGTCGCGCCACGCGCCGACGACCTCGGCGGCGGGGGCGCCGGCCGAGATCTGGGTGCGGAGCCGCTGGGAGCCGGTCAGCTTGTCGATCCAGTAGGGTCGCGCCGGGTCGTAGGAGTCGTAGCGCCAGGCGAAATCGCTGTAGAGCGCCTTGGCCGCGACGAGCATCTCGACGCTCGAGCGGATCGGGTCGAAGGCGGACGGGTCGGTGACGTGCAGCTGGACGCCGCCGCAGACGAGTCCGGTGTGCTTGCTGAACGTCGGGGAGAAGTAGGCCTCGCGGAAGCCCACGCCCGGAAGGTCCAGGGCGGCGAGGCGTTCGGCCCACCGGTAGTCGACGTAGGGCGCGCCGATGAGCTCGAACGGCCGGGTCGTGCCGCGGCCCTCGGAGAGGTTGGTCCCCTCGAACATCCCCGTGCCGGGGTAGACGAGCGCGGTGTCGGGAGTCGGCATGTTGGGACTCGGCATGACCCACGGGAGCCCGGTGACGGCATACGGCACGTCCCTGCGCCAGCCCTTGACCTCGATGACGGACAGCTCGCGCAGGCGGCCGCCCGCGTCAGCCGTGAGGAACTCGCCGTCGAAGTAGCGGGCCAGCTCGCCGACCGTCATGCCGTGCGCCTGGACGATCTCCTTGGCGCCGACGCCGGAGGTCCACGGCGTGGTCATCATCGGCCCGATCGCCGTGCCGCCGATGGGGTTCGGGCGGTCGAGCACGACGAAGCGGGCGCCGACGGCGACGGCCGCGCGCATCGCCGTGTACATCGTCCAGATGTAGGTGTAGAAGCGCGAGCCGACGTCCTGGATGTCGAAGACGACGGTCTCGACGCCGGCCGTGCGGAAGAGCGTCGTCATCTTGGCGGCGTTGGCGCCGTAGGCGTCGTAGACCATGAGCCCGGTGCGCGGGTCGGTGTGGTTGCCCTCGGAGTCGCCGGCCTGCGCGGTGCCGCGGAAGCCGTGCTCGGGCCCGAAGACGCCGACGACGTCGACGGCGCCGGACTCGTGCATCTCGTCGACGATGGTGCGCAGGTTGGTGAGGATGCCGGTCGGGTTGGTGATGATCCCGACCTTCTGGCCCGAGAGCGCCGACCAGCTCGAGGCGGCGGCGCTCTGCGCGCCCGTCGTGACGGGGTTGTTGGGGTAGCTGCTGGCGTATGCCGTCGGGCCGGCCTGCGCAGCAACGGAACCCGCTGCTGTGGCGGGGATGGCGACGGCGCCGAGGGCGCCGGCGGTGAGCAGCTGCCTGCGGTTGAGGTTGGTCATCTGGTCGCTCCCTGTCGTGGCGGGTGTCAGTAGGTGAGGCCGTGGCCGAACGGGTAGAGCACCGTGGCCGGGTCGCCCGCCACGGGGATGTCGACGGGCAGCGAGGCCGTCGGCGCGACGTCGCCAGTGATGACACGCGCCACCGCCTCGATCGCGACGGGGCTGTAGGAGTACGTCGCGAGGTAGGTCGGGGCGCTCGTGAAGTAGGCGATGTCGTAGGGGTCGCGCACGGCGACGACGACGACGGTCTTCCCGGTGGCGAGGAGCGCCTTGACGAGCTTCTGCTGCCCGCCACGGGTGTCCGTGACGCTCGTGTCCCAGGCCTTCATCGTCGTGACGACGACGACGTCCTTGTCGGCGGCCGCCGCGACGGCGGAGGCCACCACCGTGTCGGTGGGCGACGTGCCGGTCTGGACGGTCTGGACCGTCGCGCCCTTGGCCGTCATCGCTGCCGCGAGGGTCGCCGTCGTCGAGACGCCGTAGCCGGTGACGAGGACCTTCTTGCCGGCCGGGGCGATCGGGAGGGCCTTGGCGTCGTTCTTGACGAGCGTCGTCGTGCGGTCGGTGACCGAGCTCGCCGACGCGAGGTGCGCAGGCGTGCCGACGACCGACGAGAGCGCGGCGGGGTCGGCGTACGGTCGGGCCACGATGCCGCGGCGGTACTTGAGGCCCAGCACGCGGCGTACCTTCGCGTCGAGCTCGCTGCGCGGGATGCGGCCGCCGCGGACCGCGGCGATGACGGCGGCGTAGGCGTCGTCCATCGCGGGGGTCATGAGCAGCTGGTCGACGCCGGCGAGGAGGGCCCGGACGGCCACCTCGGCGTCGCCGTAGAGGTCGCGGACGCCCTGCATGGCGAGCGAGTCGGTGACGATCACGCCCTCGTAGCCGAGCTCCCCGCGCAGCACGCCCGTCATGATCGGCTTGCTCAGCGTGGCCGGGTTGCCCGAGTCGTCGAGCGCCGGGAACGACAGGTGCGCCGTCATGATCATGTCGATCTGCTCGTTGATGGCGGCCTTGAAGGGCGGCGCGTCGATCGACTCCCACTGCTCGCGCGTGTGGGTGATGATCGGGAACGCGACGTGGCTGTCGGTTGCGGTGTCACCGTGGCCGGGGAAGTGCTTGGCCGACGACGCCACGCCACCGTCGCGCTGGTAGCCGGCGACCTGCGCGGCCGCCAGCTCGGCGGCGAGGGCGGCCCGGGACGAGAAGGACCGCGTGCCGATGACGGGGTTGAGCGGGTTGACGTTGACGTCGCAGTCGGGGGCGAAGTTCGTGTTGACGCCCATGGCGAGCAGCTCGCGGCCGGTGATCGCGGCGGCCGTGCGGGCGTCGGCGGCGCTCCGGCCCGCTCCAAGGGCCATCGAGCCGGGGAACTGCGTGGCGGGCGGCCCGATGCGTGTCACCACGCCCTGCTCCTGGTCGGTCGCGATCTGGAGGGGGATCCGGACCTTGCTCGACTGCGTCAGGGCCGCCTTCTGCAGGCCGTTGGAGAGGCCGACGATCTGGTCGGGGTTCTGCACGCTGTCGGTCCAGGCGAAGTAGATGACACCACCGAGGTGGTACTTCTGCACGACCTCCGCCGGGCTCGCGACGCCGTAGAGCGGGACGTTGCGGCTGTCGGGGGTCGTGGCGTCCTTGCCGTAGACGTTCTGGATGAAGAGCTGACCGACCTTCTCCTCCAAGGACATCCGGGCGATCGTCGCGGTCACCCAGCCCGTCTCGCCGGCGGTCGCTGCAGGCGAGGAGCCCGCGGCGGCGCGGGCGCTTCCGGCTGCCGCACCGGCCGCTGCTGCGGCGAGGCCGCCCGCGATCACGGAGCGACGTGAGAGTTCGGACATGGACATGGTGCCTCCAGGAATGTGAAGAATTCACGCAATCTGCCGTCGCGCCGGAACTTACCTACGTACTGTGGCGTAGGCAACAGATAGCGGCGTGCCATCTCACGACGCGCCGGGCGGGGACCGGCCCACCGGCCCCATCCGCCGGCCTCGCTCACCAGCCGGCGAGGGACCTCACGGTCTGCACGGTGTCGACCTCGGAGACCGGCTTGTCGTCGCGGTAGCGCAGCACCCGGGCGAAGCGCAGGGCCATGCCGCCGGGGTAGCGCGACGACTTCTGCACGCCGTCGAAGGCGATCTCAACGACCTGCTCGGGGCGCAGTGGCACGACACCCCACTGCTGGTCCGAGCGCCCCGCCTCGACGTCCGTCGGGTCGAGCGCCAGGCCGCTGAACCGCTCGGTCTGCCAGGCGAGCATCTCGTCGGTCATCCCCTTGAAGGTCTTGCCGAGCATGACGAGCTCACCGGTGTCGGCGTCGCGGGCGCCGAGATGGATGTTGGACAGCCACCCCCGGCGCCGACCGCTACCCCACTCGACCGCGAGCACGACGAGGTCGAGGGTGTGCCGCGGCTTGACCTTGACCCATCCGGGACCGCGGCGGCCGGCGGCATACGGCAGCGCGGGGTCCTTGACGACGACGCCCTCGTGCCCGGCCGCGACGAGGTCGGCGAAGAACTGCTGGGCGCGCTGGGGGTCGGCGGTGCGCTCGCGCGGCACCCGCCACGCCGGCGGCACCGTCGCGGCGAGGCGCTCCCAGCGCACGTGCGCGGGCTCGTCGAGCAGGTCCTTGCCGTCGAGGTGGAGCACGTCGAAGAAGTAGGGCGTGAGCGGCACCTCCTCGCGCAGCCGGTCGACGTCGGCGCTGCTCGCCGTGCGGGCACCCGTCACCTGGAAGGGCTGGGGCCGGCCGCCGTCGGCCAGGGCGATGACCTCGCCGTCGAGGACGAGGGTCTCGACGTCGAGGGCTGCGAGCGCCTCGGTGATCTCGGGCATCCGGTCGGTGACCTCGTCGAGCGTGCGGGTGAAGAGGCGCACGGTGCCCGGGCTCGTGCGGTTGTCGACGTGGGCCTGGAGGCGTATGCCGTCGAGCTTGGTCTCGACGACGACCTCGCCTCCCAGCGTGGCGAGCGCTGCGGCGACGTCGGGGGCCGAGCCGGCGAGCATCGGGCGCAGCGGGCGGCCGACCTCGAGGGTGAGCGCCTCGAGGGCCTCGGTGCCCCCGGTGAGGGCGGCCCGGGCGACCGGCCCCGCGAAGCCGGCGAGCATGACGGCCCGGCGCACCGCGGCGTCGGGGACGTCGGCGGCCCTGGCGACGGCCTGGAGCATGACGCCGTCGCCGGCGCCCTGCCGGGTCTCTCCGGTGATGAGTCCGCGGAGCCAGGCCTGCTCGTCGGCGGTGGCGCGTCCGAAGAGCTCGCGCACGGCGGAGGAGCGGGCGGCGCCGGACCCGGACCCGCCGATGGCGGCGATCGCGGTGGCCGCGGCATCGACCTCCTCGACGGTCAGGGTCGAGGTGTCGGCCGGGTCGGGCAGGCCCTGCAGGCCGCGCCAGCTGACGCCGATGCGCCGCTGGGGGAGCGCGCCCGACAGGTGGGCGGTGACGACCTCGACGACGTCGGGACCGTCCTGCGCCGCACGCCGCAGGCAGGCCGCCAGCGCCTCGACCTTCGCGGTGCGCGACGACGTGGCGGTGACGGTGTGCGAGGTGGCGACGACGTCGGAGAGCTGCATGCCCCGATCCTGCCCGCTCCCACCCACATCCCCACCGTCGAGAGGCCACAGTTTGTGGGTGGCCAGGTGTCGAGGGGCCAAGGTCTGCGGGTGCCCGGACTAGATTCGCAGGATGAGTGTCATCGTCGACCGGACTCGCGGTCTCGTGCGCAGGGTCGCGCTGGGCACGGCAACCGCGGCCGGCGCGCTGCTCGTGACCGCGCGGACCACGCCCTGGCCGTCGGCGCTGCTCATCCGGGCCGTCTTCGACCGTGGGGCCGCGCACGCGAGCGCCGCCCTGGAGAAGCACGTCCCGGGCGACCTCGTCGAGGTCGTCGACGAGGCGTATGACATCGCCTCCCCCGACGGGCGGCTCGACGTCTTCCGGCCACCTCGGACCGAGCCGCTGCCCACGGTGGTCTGGGTGCACGGCGGTGCGTTCGTGTCCGGGTCGAAGGGCGACGTCGCCAACTACCTCCGGGTGCTCGCCGGCCGCGGGTTCACGACGGTCGGGGTCGACTACTCGATCGCCCCCGGCTCGCGCTATCCCACGCCCGTCAAGCAGGTCGCCGCCGCGCTCGACCACCTCGTCGACCACGCCGACCGGCTCGGCGTCGACCCGGCGCGCATCGTCCTCGCCGGCGACTCGGCCGGCGCCCAGATCGCTGCGCAGGTCGCGCTGCTCGCCAGCGACGCTGCCTACGCGAAGGACGTCGGCATCGAGGTGGACGTGCCGCCGGCGTCCCTCAAGGGTCTCGTGCTCTTCTGCGGCGCCTACGACTTCAGCCTCGCGCAGGGTTCGACCCGGCTGGGCAGCTGGCTCATCGACACGGCCATCTGGTCCTACCTCGGCTCGACCCGGCGCCACGACGAACGGACGACCCGTCAGGGCTCGGTTCCGGTGCACGTCACGTCGTCGTTCCCCCCGGCCTTCGTCTCGGCCGGGAACGGTGACCCTCTCCTCCCGCACACGGTCGCGCTCGTCGAGGCACTCGACCGGCACGGCGTCGACCACGACGCCCTGCTCTTCGACGACGGCCACGAGCCGCGGCTCGGGCACGAGTTCCAGTTCGACCTCGACACCGCGGACGGGCGCGAGGCACTGGACCGGGCGGTCGCCTTCATCGAGCGCGTCGCCGGCTGAGGACCGCTGGAACTCTGGCCCCCTCGACGTTCGAGGGGTGGGGCGGGGCGGCACTTGACGTGGAGGGGCTCTTGTCGTCAGGGTAAGCAAGCGCTTAGTCCATCGCGAGGAGCACCATGCCCGACACCGCCGTCGTCACCGGAGCAGCCCGGGGGATCGGCCGCGCCATCGCCACCCGCCTGGCCCGCGAGGGCTGGCAGGTCGTCGTCGCCGACCTCGACGCCGCTGAGCTCCAGGCGGTCGCGGACCAGTTGGGCGCCCTCGCGGTCCCGGGCGACACGTCGGCCGACGCCGGCGTGCAGCACCTCGTCGACACGGCATACGACCGCCTCGGGCACGTCGACGTCTTCTTCGCCAACGCGGGGATCGGCACCCTCAAGGGTCTCGACGCCTCGGACGACGAGTGGACCCGCACCCTCGAGACGAACGTCCTCGCCCACGTGCGTGCCGCCCGGCACCTCGTGCCGCGCTGGCTCGACGCCGGCGGCGGGCGCCTCGTCGTCACCGCCTCGGCCGCCGGGCTGCTGACGATGCTCGGCGACGCGCCCTACTCCGTGAGCAAGCACGGCGCCGTCGCCTTCGCCGAGTGGCTGAGCGCGACCTACCGCCACCGCGGGATCGTCGTCCAGGCGATCTGCCCCCAGGGCGTGCAGACCCGGATGCTCGACGGCTCCGGCCCGCTCAAGGACCTGCTCACCCTCGACGCGACGCTGACCGCCGACGAGGTTGCCGACGCCGCGTTCCGGGCGCTCGCGGGCGACGAGTTCTACGTCCTCCCGCACCCCGAGGTGAGCGGCTACTACGCGCAGCGCGCCGCCCACCCCGACGCCTGGCTCGCCGGCATGAACCGGCTCCAGCAGAAGCTCGACCACCAGACCGCCGACCAGCAGGAGAACGCATGACCGACCAGCCGAACACCTCCCAGCGCACCGCCATCGTCACCGGGGCCGCGCGCGGCATCGGCGCCGCCGTGGCCAAGCGCCTCGCCTCCGACGGGTATGCCGTCGCCGTCCTCGACCTCGACGAGTCCGCTTGCGCTGCAGTGGTGTCCGAGATCGAGTCCGCGGGTGGCACGGGTCTCGCCGTGGGTGTCGACGTGTCCGACGAGGCGGCCGTGCAGGCGGCCGTCGACCGCGTCGCGTCCGAGCTCGGTGCCCCGACGGTGCTCGTCAACAACGCCGGCATCATCCGCGACAACATGCTCTTCAAGATGAGCGCCGACGACTGGGACGCCGTCATGAACGTCCACCTCCGCGGCTCCTTCCTCATGACGCGGGCGACGCAGAAGCACATGATCGACGCGAAGTTCGGCCGCATCGTCAACCTCAGCTCGACCTCCGCGCTCGGCAACCGCGGGCAGGCCAACTACTCCGCCGCCAAGGCGGGCCTCCAGGGCTTCACGAAGACCCTCGCCATCGAGCTCGGCAAGTTCGGCGTCACGGCCAACGCCATCGCCCCCGGCTTCATCGCCACCGACATGACGCGCCAGACGGCCGAGCGGATGGGCATCACCTTCGAGCAGTTCCTCGAGGGCGCCGCCAAGGAGATCCCGGTGGCCCGCGTCGGCCAGCCCGAGGACATCGCCGCCACGACCTCCTTCCTCGTGCGCGACGAGGCCGGCTTCGTCTCCGGCCAGGTCATCTACGTCGCCGGCGGACCGAAGGACTGACGTGACCGACGCCCGCGACGCCGCCCCCGACGGGGACCCGCCCGGCCTGCCGCTCGACCGGCTCCGGCGATTCCTCGACGACACGGCGCCCGACCTGCTGTCGGGCCCGCTCAGCGGGAGGGTCGTCGCGGGCGGCAAGTCCAACCTCACCTACGAGGTCGGTGACGGCACCCGTACGGTCATCGTGCGCCGCCCGCCGCTCGGCCACGTGCTCGCCACGGCGCACGACATGGTGCGCGAGCACCGCGTCATCACCGCCCTGCGCGACACCGCCGTCCCCGTCCCCACGACGTATGCCGTGTGCGACGACCCCGACGTCGTCGGGGCGCCCTTCTACGTCATGGAGCGGGTCGAGGGCACGCCCTACCGCTTCGAGGCACAGCTCCAGCCCCTCGGCGCCACACGGGTGCGGGCGGTCAGCGAGCGGATGGTCGACACCCTCGTCGCCCTGCACGCCGTCGACCCCGGGTCGGTCGGTCTCGGCGACTTCGGTCGCCCCGACGGCTTCCTCGAGCGGCAGGTGCGGCGCTGGAAGCAGCAGCTCGACGCCTCCCGCAGCCGGGACCTCCCGGGCATCGACGAGCTGCACGAGAGGCTCGCGGGATCCGTTCCGGCACAGGGTGACCCGACGATCGTCCACGGCGACTTCCGCCTCGACAACCTCCTCGTCACGAGCGACGACGAGGTCTCGGCGGTGCTCGACTGGGAGATGGCGACGCTGGGTGACCCCCTCACCGACGTCGCCCTGCTCGAGGCCTACCAGACCCTCCCGCTCATGATGGACAGCGTCGCCGTCTCCGACGTCTCGCGGACGCCGGGCTTCATCAGCGGTCCCGAGCTGCGCCAGCGGTATGCCGCCGCGAGCGGTCGCGACCTCGGGCACCTCTCGTTCCACCTAGGGCTCGCCTACTTCAAGCTCGCGGTGATCCTCGAGGGCATCCACTACCGCTACACCCAGGGCCAGACGGTCGGGAGCGGCTTCGCCCGCATCGGTGAGGCCACCGTCCCCCTCGTCACCGCCGGCCTCGCCGCCGTCAAGGAGAGCTGACCATGGACTTCGGATTCGACTCCCGCACCGAGGAGCTGCGCCAGGAGCTGCTCGGCTTCATGGACGAGCGCATCGTGCCGTCGCTGCCCGTCTTCGACGAGCAGGTATCGGCAATGCCCGACCGCTGGGCGTGGAGTACCGCGCCCGTGCTCCAGGACCTCCGGCAGGAGGCCCGCGACCTCGGGCTGTGGAACGTCTTCCTCCCCGGCGAGCACGGCGCCGGCCTGACGAACCTCCAGTACGCCCCGCTCGCCGAGATCACCGGCCGCTCCATCCGCCTCGCGCCCGCGGTCCTCAACTGCGCCGCCCCCGACACCGGCAACATGGAGGTGCTCGCCCAGTTCGGCAACGCCGAGCAGCAGGAGCGGTGGCTGAAACCCTTGCTGCGCGGCGAGATCTGCTCGGCGTTCGCGATGACCGAGCCCGACGTCGCGAGCAGCGACGCGACCAACATCGCCACGAGCATCCGGCGCGACGGCGACGACTACGTCATCAACGGCCGCAAGTGGTGGATCACCGGCGCGATGAACCCCGAGTGCGAGGTCCTCATCGTCATGGGCAAGACCGATCCCGACGCCGACCGGCACCGCCAGCAGTCGATGGTCCTCGTCCCGCGCGACACCCCCGGCGTGGAGGTCGTCCGCGGCATGGAGGTCTTCGGCTACGACGACCACGACCACGGCGGCCATGCCGAGCTGCGCTTCACGGACGTCCGCGTGCCCGCGAGCAACCTCATCGGCGAGGAGGGCACCGGTTTCGCCATCGCCCAGGCCCGCCTCGGCCCCGGCCGGATCCACCACTGCATGCGCTCGATCGGCCTCGCCGAGGTCGCCATCGAGGCCATGTGCCGCCGCGCCTCCGAGCGCGTCGCCTTCGGGCGGCCCATCGCCGAGCAGGGTGTCGTCCGCGACTGGATCGCCGAGTCCCGCGTGCGCATCGAGCAGCTGCGCCTGCTCGTGCTCAAGACCGCCTGGCTCATGGACACCGTCGGCAACAAGGGCGCCCACACCGAGATCCAGGCGATCAAGATCGCGACGCCCAAGACCGTCGAGTGGATCCTCGACAAGGCCATCCAGACCCACGGCGCCGCCGGGCTGAGCCAGGACACCGAGCTCGCGGCCGCCTTCGCCGGCATCCGCACGCTGCGCTTCGCCGACGGCCCCGACGAGGTGCACAAGAACGCCCTCGCCAAGGCCGAGCTGCGGAGGTATGCCGCCCGCTGACCCCCGCCGGACGGCATACGCCCGCCGGGCGCCCCACGGCACGACCCACCCGACCGCACGACGAAGGGACCGACGATGGACTTCGACCTCAGCGCCGAGGAGCGCGAGATCCGCGACTGGGTGCGCACCTTCGTGCGCAAGGAGATCGTACCGCTGGAGCCGCAGGTGCTCGAGCGGGAGCGGCGGGGCGAGCGCGGGCTCACGGCCGAGGAGCTGAAAGCCCTTCAGGACAAGGCCCGCTCGTCCGGCTTCTTCGGCATCCAGACACCCGAGAGTCACGGCGGGATGGGCCAGGGTGCCGTCGTCGCCGCGCTCATCGAGATCGAGCTCGGCCGGTCGTTCGTGCCGTTCCGCTTCGCCGGCGAGGCCGACAACATCCTCTTCTCGGCCACCGAGGAGCAGCAGGACACCTATCTCCGCCCGACGATCGAGGGCACCCGGAGGTCGTGCTTCGCGATCACCGAGCCCGGGGCCGGTTCCGATGCCCGCGCCATCCGCACGAGTGCCCGACGCGAGGGCGACGAGTGGGTCATCAACGGCGAGAAGACCTTCATCACCGGCGGCAACGAGGCCGACTTCGTCATGGTCTTCGCCGTGACGGACAAGGAGAAGGGCGCCGACGGCGGCGTCACGTGCTTCCTCGTCGACCGCGACCGCGGGTGGACGAGCACCCCCATCGACACGATGGGCGAGTGGGGCCCGGCCGCGCTCGTCTTCGACGACGTCCGCGTGCCGCACTCCGCGATCCTCGGCGAGGAGGGCAAGGGCTTCGACCTCGCGATGCGCTGGATCGGCAAGGGGCGCTACATGCTGCCCGCGCGCGCGCTCGGCTCGTGCGAGCGGCTCGTCGAGATGGGGATGGAGTGGGCCCGCAACCGGGTCACCTTCGGCCAGCCCATCGCCGAGCGGCAGGCCATCCAGTGGATGGTCGCCGACTCCGCCGTCGAGATCGAGGCGCTGCGCTGGCTCGTGCTCGCCGCCGCCTGGCAGGTCGACCGCGGCCTCGACTCGCGCCAGTCCCAGTCGATGGCCAAGCTCTACGGCGGCGTCAAGGCCAACGAGATCGTCGACCGCGTGCTCCAGATGCACGGCGGCATGGGCTACACCCGCGAGCTGCCCGTCGAGCGGTGGTACCGCGAGCTGCGCCTGCTGCGCATCTACGAGGGCACCGACGAGATCCAGCGCCGCACCATCGCGCGCAACCTGCTCAAGGGGCACGTGTCGGTGCGTGGGCACCTGGGCTGACGCGCGGCCGCACCCGACCCGGCGGCATACGCCCTCGACCAAAGGAGCCCCGTCGGGGCCGGTGGGGAGGATGCTGTGGGGATGGCAGGCCCACCCGCAAGCGCGAAGCAGTTCAACAAGGTCGCCGTCCGGCTCGCCGGGCACCGCGTCTTCCCGCTCTGGGCGGTGCTGCGCCACCAAGGCCGCTCGAGCGGCAAGGACTACGCGACCCCCATCGCCGTCATCCCCACGCCGTCGACCTTCATCATCGCCCTCCCGTGGGGACGAGGCACCGACTGGGTCCGCAACGTCCGCGCCGCCGGCGGCTGCACGATCCGCTGGAAGGGCCGCGAGTTCACCTGCACCGAGCCGACGTTCGTCGACAAGGCCGTCGCCCTCGCCGCGGCGAAGGGCATGACCCGGCGGGCGATCGACCGCCGCGACATGCCCGGCGGCTTCCTCCAGCTGACCCGGACCCCGGCCCCCGAGCACTCGGCGATGCAGTCCGGCTGGTGACGACCGGCCACTCCGGCCGACGACACGGGGTGCGAAAAGTCCCTTTTGCCGGATTGTCGCCGTCTCTGCGACATCATGAGTCAATGAGGTCAGCGGAAAAGGCTGCACGTGACGCCGCGCGTCGACCGACGAGCTCCGGGACGCTGGCCCCGAACAGGGCACCCTCGTGACCCGCCCGACCCTCGGCCGCGCGCGCTGGTGGGTGGCGGCGGCCCTGGCGCTCGTCGGCGTCTTCGTCCTCGGGGCGACCGCGGTGCGCTTCGCCCCGCCCGGGTCGACCGTGGCCGTCTGGTGGCCGGCCGCCGGTCTCGCGGTGTCGTTCCTGGTCGCGACGGCACGGGGCGCACGGGCCTGGCTCTTCGTCGTGGGCGTCCTCGTCTCCAGTGCGGCCGCCAACGCCTACGGAGGGCGCTCGCCCCTCGTGGCCCTGTGCTTCGGCGTGGCCAATGCCGCCGAGGTGGCGGTCGTCTACGGGCTGCTGACCCGCGGCGGCCGGCGACCCGCGCTCGCGTCGATGGAGGATCTCTGGAACCTCCTCGCGGCGACGCTCGCCGGAGCCCTCGTCTTCGGCCTGTTCGCCGGGCTCACCGTGAGCATCGGTGTCGGCGGCCCGTTCCTCGCGACCGCGTCCGCCGTCACCGCCTCGCACGCCGCCGCCGTGCTCGTCTTCGCTCCCCTCGGCATCGCCGTGGGCACGCGCCGCACCCGCCGCCCGGGCTTCGAGGACCTCGTCCAGTGGGTCGTCGTCGTCGGGCTCACGGCCTGGGTCTTCAATCCCGACCAGGCGCTGCCGCTCGCGTTCCTGCCCATCCCCGTCCTCGTCTGGGGCGCCCTGCGCCTCGGGCTGCGCACGGTCGCGATCCAGCTGCTCGTCGTCGGTGTCCTGGCCGTCACGCTGACGAGCATCGGCGGCGGACCCTTCGCTGCGGCGGCGCGGGTCGGCGGACTCCGGCCCGAGACGGTCGGCGCGCTCACCCAGGCGTTCCTCGTGACGGCCGCCGTCACCGCCCTCTCGCTCGCCGTCGCCTCGACGCAGCGCCGCGCTGCCCTCGCCGACCTGCGCAGCGAGGTCGAGCTCAGCAGCGTCGTGCTCGACACCGCCGCCAGCGCGATCATCGTCGTCGACCGCGCCGGGGCCATCGCCCGCCTCAACGCGACGGCGGCGCGGCTGCTCGGTGCACCCGAGGCCGAGCTCGTCGGACGTCCGGCCGCGGAGGTCTTCCCCGTCGACGACCACGAGCGCGTCTCCGCGCAGATGGCCGGCATCGGCGAGGGTGCCGTGCCGCTCCACGAGGAGCAGGACTGGCGCGTCACGGGACTCGGGGTGCGTCACATCGTGTGGACCAACGCGTACCTCACCGACGACACCGGGCACCGCACCCACCTCGTCAAGACCGGCGTCGACGTCACCGACGAGCGTGCGGCCCGGACCTTCGTCGAGGCCGTGCTCGAGGCCGCCACCGCCACCGCGATCATCGGCACCGACCTCGACGGCGTCATCACCCTCTTCAACCGCGGTGCCGAGACCGTGCTCGGCTGGCGCGCGTCGGAGGTCGTGAGCCGCAAGGACTGGTCGCTGCTGCACGACCCCGCCGAGATCGACCGCCGGGCCGAGGAGCTCGGCGTCGAGCCCGGATTCGACGTGCTCGTGCACCGCGTCCGGGGTGGCGCCGCGACCGAGACCCGTGACTGGACCTATGTCCGCAAGGACGGCACCCGTCGCACGGTGTCCCTGACGATGAGCGGCATCCGCGACGAGGGCGGACAGCTCACGGGCTACCTCGGCGTCGCCGAGGACGTCACGAGACGCCGGCAGGTCGAGGTCACCCTGCAGGTCGCGCTCGACCGGGAGCGTGAGGCGGTCGAGGAGCTGACCCAGCTCGACCGGACGAAGTCCGACTTCGTGTCGGCGGTCAGCCACGAGCTGCGCACTCCGCTCGCCAGCGTGCTCGGCTACACCGAGATGCTCGAGGACGGCGCCGCCGGCGCTCTCACCGACCGCCAGCTCGAGCTCGTGGCCCGCGTCGACCGCAACGGCCGTCGCCTGCTCTCGCTCATCGAGGACCTCCTGCTCAACTCCCGCATCGAGGCCGGACGTCTCGAGCTCGCCCCGCGCCGGTGCGACCTGTCCGACGTCGTCGCCAGCGCGTGGACGTCGGTCGAGACGGTGACGGCGCAGCGCGACCTCGTGCGCGAGGTCGAGGTGTCGCCGCGACCGCTGTGGATCGAGGGCGACCCGGCCGCGCTCGAGCGGATGGTCACCAACCTGCTCTCCAACGCCGTGAAGTTCACCCCGGACGGCGGCCGGGTCGCGCTCGCCGCGCACCCCGACGACCGCCGTCCGGACACGGTCCGCCTCGTCGTCTCCGACTCCGGGATGGGCATCCCGGAGTCCGACCACGAGCGCGTCTTCGCGCGGTTCTTCCGCTCGAGTGCGGCCAACGAGCGGGCCATCCAGGGCTCCGGTCTCGGGCTGTCGATCGTGCGCGCCATCGCCGAGGGGCACGGCGGGTCGGTGTCGGTCGCCTCGACCCCCGACGAGGGATCGACGTTCACGGTGTGTCTTCCCGTTGCGGGTTCTGCCGGTCCGCCCACGCAAGCGGCCTCTCGGACATATCGTGACCATCGGGATGATTCCTAGTGGCGGCGGCCACGATCCAGGGGTATGACGCAGACAGGGGACAGGGTGCGCGACGGCGTGGTGTGGGAGGTGCTGGCGCTCAGTCGGCTCACTGAGCTGATGAACCGGGTCAGCGCACAGGACGACCTGTCGATCCTCTTCGACATGGTCGTCGACGGCGCCGCCGACGTGGTCGGCTTCAAGGTGGCGGCGATCAGTCTCGTCGTGCCCTCGGGCGACATCGAGGTCGTGGCCGTGGCCGGCGACGACGACGCGCGCGTCGAGCTGCTCGGCAGGCGGACGCCGCGTCCGGTCCTCGAGGCCGAGTTCGCCGTGGCCGAGAGGTGGGGGAGCCTGCGCTTCGTCCCCGCCGGCGAGCTGCCCGACGGGTCGGCCGAGGGCTGGGTGTCGGCCGACTGGACCGCGCCGACCCCTGCCGGTGACCCCGATGCGTGGAACCCCGAGGACACCCTCATCGCACCGTTCTTCGACGCCGTCGGGGAGCTGCTCGGCATCCTCTCGGTCGACCTGCCGCTCAGCGGGCGTCGCCCCGACGTGACGCAACGGGCCGTGCTCGAGCTCTTCGCCAACCAGACCGGCATCGCCATCTCGGCCGCCCGCCAGCGCCACGCCCTGTCCGAGCGGGTCCGTCTCGGTGAGGCCGTGCAGACGGTGGCGCGCATCGCGCAGGAGGACCTCGACCCCGCCCGGGTCGTCGACGTCGCGGCGATGCCGATCTCGGCCGGCCTCGCGTCGGCGGGCCTGTGGCTGCGGGCCTTCGCGGGCGAGGACGACGACGAGCGTGAGAGCGTCTCGGCGCGCAGCGGCGAGCGCGTGCACACGCCCGTCTCGCTCGTCGCGATCGCCCGTCGGATGGCCGCCCGCTGCTGGCGTGCCGGTGTCGTCGCGGTCGTCGGCGCCGACGGCCACGTCGAGCCGGCGCGCCTCTGGAGCAACGACGACATCGCGCAGGTGCGCGTCTTCCTGTCCGACGCCGCCGCGCGCTCGCTGCTCATCGCGCCGATGGGTTCGGGGTCGAGCTGCTTCGGCTACATCGCCTGCACGCGCGGGCCCGGTGACCCCGACTGGACCGACGCCGAGGCGCAGGCCGCGCTCGAGATGGGCCGTGACCTCGGGCGGGCCATCCGGAACGCCCGGCTGTATGCCGTCGAGCGGCGGGTCGCGGCCGAGCTGCGTGAGGCCGACCGCAGCAAGACGCAGCTCTTCTCGACCGTGTCGCACGAGCTGAAGAACCCCCTCGCCTCGATCGTCGGGCACGTCGAGCTGCTCCGGCAGGAGCCGGACGGCAACGGCGACTGGTCGCTCGGGGTCATCGAGCGCAACACCGAGCGGCTGCAGAGCCTCGTCGACGACCTGCTGACGCTGTCGCGGGTCAGCGACCCCGACCGGCCCATGCCCGAGGCCGACGTCGACCTCGGCGAGGTGTCACGTGACGTCGTCGACATGTTCCGTCCGCGCGCGGACACCCAGCAGGTCAGTCTGACCTTCGACCTCGAGGAGCGGCTGCCGCTCGTCCGGGGCAGTGCTGGCGACCTCGAGCGGGTCGTGCAGAACCTCGTGAGCAACGCGGTGAAGTTCACCCCGGCCGGCGGGAAGGTGGCGGTCTCCGTCGCGAGCCGACGCGACCGGGTCGTGCTCGAGTGCATCGACGACGGACTCGGCATCTCACCCGAGGACCAGGAGAGCCTCTTCACTGAGTTCTTCCGCGGCACGAACCCGGAGACCCTCCAGGTGCCGGGCACGGGTCTCGGCCTCAGCATCGCGCAGCGCGTGGTGACGAGGCACGGCGGGCGCATCGACGTCGAGTCCGAGCTCGGCCGGGGGACGAGCATCACGCTCCTGCTGCCGGCTCTCTGACCTCGGGCGCGGGGGCCCGACCGGCGAGCAGGGCGACGACGAGCGCGAGCGCGGCCACGGCGGCGAGCACGATCGTCCAGCCCGTTCCGAGGTCGCCGGCGAAGACGACGACGAGCACGCAGACGACGGCGACCCCGACGGCGACCGGGATCGCGAGCGGCGTGCCGGCGGCGCGGTCCATCCCGCCGCGGGCACCGTTCCACCCGGTGACGGCCAGGGACCGCACCCGGCGGGCCCCGCGCGACGGGCCGACGACGAGGGCGACGAGCACCACGGCGAGAGCGACCACGACGACGACGCGCACGAGCTGGCGCAGGCCCTCGGTGACCGTGTCGATGACGGAGACCGCGGCGGCGGAGGCGCCAGGCGGCAGGCTGCTCGCCACGTGCGACCGGGCGAACGACAGCCCCAGCACGAGCACGACGCAGGCCACAGCGGCACCGAGCCCCACGCGTACCAGTGCTCGCCGGCGGTCGCGCGCCATGGCGACCCCTCCGGCGATGAACGCGAGAGCCAGCAGCGGCAGGGCCACGCCGCCGATGCGCAGGGCGTTGTAGGCGGTGCGTGCGGTGTCGAGGTCGCTGCTGGGGAGCAGGGGCACCGACACGGTGATCGGCGGCAGCTTGTCGACGAGCGGGACCCCTGCGGCGACGAGGCGCTGCTCGACGGGCTCGACGAGGTTGCCGATGTCGATGCTCACGGTCGACCCGTTGTCGACGATGGCGCCGTCGGGCGACCGTGACAGCACGGCGACGAGCTGGGCGTGCGCGACCCGGTTCGCCGCGACCCAGGCAGTGGCGAACTGGTCGCTCTCGACGACCGCGGTGACGACCCGGCGCACGACCTGCTCGACCTGGGCCGCGAGCGGTGCCGCGAGCAGTCCGAGCGCTCGGGTGGCTGCGGCGGGGAGCCCGCGGTTCTCCAGCGCGGCGAGCGCACGGTCGACGAGGTGCTGGTCGCTGATCGCAGCCACGACGCGTGCGGTGGCGCGGTCCTCGACGAAGGACGTGACGGCCGGGTCGGTGGCGAGCGGGGTGATCGTCGCGACATACGTGTCCGTGTCGGTCACCGTCGTGCGCAGCCACGTCGCGGTCGCCCCGACCGGCACGAGCACGACGCCGATGACGAGGAGCACGGCTGCCAGCACCGAGCGCAGTCGTGCGGGCATCTCGACCTCCGGGTGTCACGGGGACAGGCCTCCGACCTGTCCTCCGAGCCTCCCGTGGCGTCGGGGCCCCCGCATCCCCCGATGCGGGTGAGGCTCAGGCGGCGTGCCGTTTGGCGGGTTGCGCCAGCTGGGGCGCCATCGACCGCCCGCGCAGCAGCAGGAGGCCGCCGACGACGATGCAGACCACCTCGGCGATCGCGGCCGTCCAGACCGAGCCGCCCGCCCACACGGTGTGCACGCCGAGCAGTCCGACGGTGGACGCGATGATGAACGCCCCGAGCGTGGCGGCTCCGAAACCGGCGGTCAGGAACGCCGGGACCCAGTGCTCCCAGCGGAGCAGCAGGATCGCGATGACGACGCCGGCCACGACGTTGATGAGGAACATCGGCCCCACGCTCTGGTTGCGCACCCCGTCGAACCACAGGTAGAGGTGCACGCCGGCGGAGACGAGCAACGCCACCGCTCCCACGCCTCGGAGTCTCATGATGCGCTCCTGTCGTCCGGGTCGCGCCGCGGCGTCCCGTTGGCGTCGCGGTGTTGGACTCCCTTCCCCTGAAGACGCTCCGTCGTGGGCGCCGGTTCAGCCGCCGGCGGTCGGCCCGTAGGCGGCGAGGAAGCGGTCGCGGAAGCGGTCCATCGGCCAGACCGGGGCGGCGGGTCCGGGTCGCAGCCCGTCCTGCCAGCCCCACGAGGAGATGCGCGCGAGCACGGCCGGGTCGCGGGCGACGATGCTGACGGGCACGTCGTGCCCGGCGTGGTCGCCCGAGACGATGCTGACCGGCTGGTGGTCGCCGAGCACGAGGACGACGAGGTCGTCGTCGTGGGTCGCGCGCAGGAACGACACGACGCTGTCGAGGGAGTACGCGACCGTCTGGCCGTATGCCGCCCGCACCCTCTCGGGACTGCTCCACACCACGTCGCGTGGCGTCGCGAGCCCCGCCTGGGCGAGGTAGGGGGAGCCGTCGCCGATCGCCGCCCAGTCGAGCAGCCGCGGCAGCGGCGCCCAGGGGACGTGGCTCGTCACGAGGTCGATCTCGGCCATGACCGGCGGCCGTCGACCGGGTGGGCGGCGCTGCAGCTCGAGCCGGTCGAAGGCTGACAGCGTGTACTGGTCGGGCATCGGTGCGTAGCCGAAACCGGGCCCGGCATAGCCCAGGGTGCGTGCGTCGTAGACGGTGTCGTAGCCGTAGAAGGCCTTGCCCTCGGGCCAGTCGTGACGGTTGGCCGGGATGACGTCGACGGTGCGCCACCCGGCGCGGGCGAAGGCACCGGCGAGGGTGAGGCGGCGGTCGGCCGACGTCGCGGTGTCGAGGAGCTGGTCGTAGCGCCGCTGACTGCTCACCCAGAGTCCGGACTGGAGGGTGGAGTGGGCGAGCCAGCTGATCCCGCCGAAGGTGGGGGACGTGAGCCACGCGCTGCGCGTCGTGTAGCCGGAGGCCTTCAGCCCGTTCGTCCCGGCCGTGAGCGCCCTTGCCACGTCGGGGCTCTCGTCGACGGCGACCTTGCCGTAGCTCTCGACGAAGACGACGACGACGTCCTTGCCGCGCAACGCGGTCAGCAGACCGCCCGGCGCGGTGTCGCGGTACGGGTCGACGGTGATCTGCGCGGCGAAGACGTCCTGGTCGTGGAGGCCGTCGCGCACCGACGTGAACTCGCGGCCGGCGAGGGCCGCCGTGCTCGACGACGCGGCGGGCAGGTCTGCCGTGACGCCGAGCCCGAGCGAGGCGCAGACGCCCCAGGCGACCGCCCCGGCCACGAGGGCGCGCGTCGCGCCGGTCTGGTGGCGATCGACGACCCGCCCGACCCGTCGCACGGCCAGGGGCGTCAGCACGACGATGCCGAGCAGGAGCAGCCCCGCCGCGACGACGGCCACCACCGCCGTCACCGGACCCGTCGAGTCGCCGAGGAGGTCGGTGGCCGACCCGGCGTAGCGCCAGTCGGTGAGCGGGTTGAACGTCCGGTAGAGCGTCGCGAGGAAGGCCGCGTCGAGGACCCGGACGACGAGGAGGACCCCGAGGCCCAGCCCGACCGCGATCGTGAAGGACCGCGCGGCCACGCCGCGCAGGAGCAGGAGCCCGGCCACGAGGACCAGGCCCTCGACGGGGATCCGGAGCAGCGCCAGCGGTGTCGGCGACCAGCCGACCGCCGGGTTCGGCGCGACGAGCGCGACCCAGACGAGCAGGACGGCGAGGGTGGTGAGGACGTGGCCGGCGACGCGGCGGCCGGTCCGGGCCCGGGGTGGCGACGTCACGGCAGCACGCGCGCGTCGACGGCCATCTGCCCGACGACCGGCCGCGGAGCGAGGACCTCGACCTCGTGGCGTCGGGACACCGACATCCGCCGCAGCGTGAGGACCTCGGTGCCGAACGAGAGGACGAGCAGCCCGAGCCCGGCTGCCACGGCGACCGCTGCGGCCACAGCGGGCAGGATGCCGGCGGCGGCCACCGTGAGGACGATGCCCTGGTAGGCCGCGATCACCTTGCGCCACAGACGTGCCGGGACCTGTCCGCGCAGCCACGGCGCCCATCGGGCCGCGAGCGCGACGAGCAGCAGGAGGTAGCGGGCGACCCCGACGCCGAGCACCCACCACCCGAGGTCACGGGTGACGGCCACGCTGAGGACGAGGATGAGGAAGGCGTCGGTCTCCATGTCGAAGCGCGCGCCGAGCGGGTGGACGGTCCCGGTGCGGCGCGCGACCCGGCCGTCCACCGCATCGAGGACGAGTGCCACCGAGGCGAGGGCCACGAGGACGCCGGTCGGCTCGTCGGTGCCCCCGGTCCCCGCCACGGTCCCCGCCACGCTGTCGGCGACGAGGGCCGCGACGCCGCACACGAGCACCGCCCTCGACAGGGTGACACGGTCGGCGGGCAGGAGGCGCCGGCGCGAGGCCCGGACGAGCCCGGCCGTGAGCAGGGCGCAGAGCACCACCCCCGAGGCCAGGCCGACGATCCAGCCGGCTGCGCCGAGGTCGGTCGCCCGGCCCAGGACGGCGAGCAGGGTCAGCACGCCGACGAGCCCGACGACCGGGCCGTGAGGGGTCACGTGACGCACTGCGCCTCCACCGGGCTTGAGAGGTTTCATCCAAGGACGCCGTCGTCACCGCCGGAGTTCACGGACAGCCCTAGTCTGGTCGCGTGTCCACCGATGCGCGGGCTTTCTGGGTGGTCGAGCCCGGCAGGGGCGAGATCCGGCCGGTCACCGTGCCCGCTCCCGGGTCGGGCGAGGTGCTCGTGCGGGCGCTGCACTCGGGCGTGAGCCGCGGCACCGAGACGATCGTCTTCCGTGGGAAAGTCCCCGAGGACCAGTACGCCGTCATGCGCGCCCCGCACCAGGAGGGGGACTTCCCCGGTCCCGTGAAGTACGGCTACCTCGGTGTCGGCGTCGTCGAGGAGGGCCCGACGGGTCTCGTCGGGAGGACGGTCTTCTGCCTGCACCCGCACCAGACGTCCTACGTCGTCCCCGTCGGGGCGGTCGTCGTCGTCCCCGACGACGTGCCCGCTCGGCGGGCCGTGCTCGCCGGCACCGTCGAGACCGCCGTCAACGCGCTGTGGGACGCCGCTCCGCGGCTCGGTGACCGCGTCGCCGTCGTCGGTGCGGGGATGGTCGGGTGCTGCGTCGCGCGCCTGCTCGCCGGGGTCCCCGGGTGCCGGGTGACCCTCGTCGACGTGGACCCGTCGCGGGAGGCGGTGGCGGGGTCGCTCGGGGTCGGCTTCGCGCGGCCGGCCGACCTCGTCGACGTGCGCGGGGGCCACGACCTCGTCGTCCACACGAGCGCCACGGGTGCCGGGCTCCAGCTCTCGCTCGACCTCCTCGCACCGGAGGCGACGGTGCTCGACCTCAGCTGGTACGGCGACGCGCGGGTCGAGCTGTCGCTCGGCGGAGCGTTCCACTCGTCGCGGCTGCGGATCCGAGCCAGTCAGGTGGGTTCCGTTGCGGCAGCGAGGCGCTCGAGATACACGTATGCCGAGCGGCTGGCGCTCGCGCTCGACCTCCTGCGCGACCCGGCCTTCGACGCCCTGCTGACCGGCGACTCGCCCTTCGAGGAGCTGCCCGCGCTGATGCCGCGCCTCGCGGACGGCTCCCTGCCGGCCATCTGCCACACGATCTCCTACCGACCCACCCACTGAGCGGGGAGCCGATGTTCAGCGTGACCGTCCGGGACCACATGATGATCGCGCACAGCTTCCGGGGGGAGGTGTTCGGTCCGGCGCAGCGGTTGCACGGGGCGACGTTCGTCGTCGACGTGACCTTCCGCGGTCCCGAGCTCGACGACGACGACATCCTCGTCGACATCGGTCTCGCGACCCAGCACGTCCGCGAGGTCGTCGGTGCCTTCGGCTACCGCAACCTCGACGACGAGCCGGACTTCGCGGGGGTCAACACCTCGACCGAGGTGCTGGCCCGCACCATCGCGGAGCGGGTCGCGGGTCGCATACGCGCCGGTGACCTCGGCGGCGCCACCGACCGGGTCACCGCGCTCGCCGTGACCCTCCACGAGTCACACGTCGCCTGGGCGAGCTACGAGTGCGAGCTCTGAGGGAGTTCCACGCCGTCGTCCCGGCCGGGATCGACGACCCCCTGCTCCCGAGCGGGGGGAACACCTACGACCGCAGGGTGCTCGACGGCCTGCGTGCCCTCGGGTGGCAGGCGAGCGAGCACCACGTGCCCGGGCGGTGGCCACACCCGGACTCGGCAGCGACGGCCTGCCTGGCCGATGTCGTCGCGGCCGTCCCCACGGGGTCGGTGCTGCTCGTCGACGGCCTCGTCGCGTCGGCCGCGGACGCCGTCCTCGTGCCCGCGGCGGACCGCGTCCATCTCGTCGTCGTCGTCCACCTGCCGCTGGGGGTTTCTGACCCGAGCGCGGCCGCGGCTGAGGGCCGGGTGCTGACCGCGGCCGCGGCCGTCGTGACGACGAGCGGGTGGACCCGGGACGTCCTGCTCGACGCGTACGCCCTCGCTCCCGCGGCCGTGCGCGTCGCCCGGCCCGGGGTCGACCGGGCGCGCGTGGCGGCCGGCGGTCCCGACGGCGGGCGCCTGATCTGCGTCGGCGCGGTGACCGCGCTCAAGGGGCAGGCCGACCTCCTCGCGGCGCTCGCGCTCGTGGACGACCTCCCGTGGTCGTGCGTCCTCGTCGGCGCCCTCACGCGCGAGCCGGACGTCGTCGACGGGCTGCGTCGGCGGGTCGCGTCGGCGGGCCTCGGCGACCGCGTGCACCTCGTGGGACCGCGCGTCGGCGCGGACCTCGAGCTGACGTATGCCACCGCCGACCTCCTCGTCCTGCCCTCCCACCTCGAGACGTACGGGATGGTCGTGACCGAGGCACTCGCGCGCGGCGTCCCGGTGCTCGCGACCGACGTCGGTGGCGTCCGCGAGGCGGTCGGGCAGGCGGGTGACGGGCGGCCCGGGCTGCTCGTCCCTGCAGGCAGCCCCGAGGCGCTGGCGGTTGCGCTCCGGTCGTGGCTCACCGACGGGGCCCTGCGGGAACGGCTGCGCCGGAATGCCCTGGCGCGACGCGACACCCTGTCATCGTGGTCGGAGACCGCAGGACACGTGTCGGCCGTGCTCGAGCGGGTAGGGGGTCGCTGAACCCGATCGTGGAGCCGGACGTCGTCACCATCAGGGGTCCCGGGCGGATACTCGGCAGATCCTGGGCAGAAAGGGCGGAGGAGATGCAGCGCGACCGGTCCTGGCTGCGCCCCCTCGCGGGGCTCGTGATCCTCGGCGTCCTCGTGTGGCGCATCGGTGGTGGCGCCTTCGTCGACGGACTGCGCCACGTCGACGCCCGTTCGGTCGCGGCGGCGGCCGCCATCGCCGTGGTCACGACCGTCTGCGGCGCGTGGCGGTGGGTCCTCGTGGCCCGGGGCCTCGGGTCCGAGCTGTCCCTGCGCTCGGCGGTCGCCGCGTGCTACCGGTCGCAGTTCCTCAACGTGACCCTGCCCGGGGGTGTGCTCGGCGACGTGCACCGAGGCGTCCGACACGGGCGTGACGGCGGCGACGTCAGCCGCGGCGTGCGGTCGGTCGTGTGGGAGCGCTCGGCCGGTCAGGCCGTCCTCCTCGGGCTGACGCTGGGCGCCGTGCTGCTGCTGCCGTCGCGCCTGCAGCCGGGCGGATCCCCCGTGGCCACCATGGTTCTCGTCGCCGGGACCGCCGCTCTGGTCGGCGTCGTGGCGACCCGGCGGCGTCGCTCGGGTCGCACCCCGGCCGTGCCACCCGGGCCCCTCGCGCAGGTCTCGCGGGTCCTTCGGGTCGCGGTCGCCGACGTGCGTCACGGACTCCTGGGACGGCATACGTGGCCGGGCGTCGTCGTGGTCTCGGCGCTCGTCGTCGTCGGGCACGTCGCGACCTTCGTGCTGGCCGCCCGCAGTGCCGGGGTGGAGGCGCCCGTGGCCGACCTCGTGCCGCTCGCGCTCGTCGTCCTCGTGGCGATGGCGCTGCCGCTCAACGTCGCCGGCTGGGGACCGCGTGAAGGGGTGGCGGCCTGGGTGTTCGGCGTGGCCGGGCTCGGCGTCGCCGGGGGAGTGGCGACCGCCGTCGTCTACGGCGTGATGTCGTTCGTCGCTGCCCTGCCGGGTGCGGCGCTGCTCGTCGTGTCACGGCGCGGAGGCCCCCGCACCCCGACCGCGCTCCCACCGGAAGGAGCCGTCCGTGGCTGACCGCCCCTACACCCTGCTCAGCTGTGGCATGTCGATCGACGGCTATCTCAGTGCCGGCACCTCGGCCCGGCTCATGCTGTCCAACGACGCCGACTTCGACCGTGTCGACGGAGAGCGAGCCGCGAGCGACGCGATCCTCGTCGGTGCCAGCACGATCCGTCACGACAACCCGCGCCTGCTCGTCCGCTCGCCCGAGCGGCGGGCTGCACGGGTGGCCCGCGGTCTCACCCCGTCGCCGACGAAGGTGACGGTCACGAGACGGGCCGAGCTCGACTGCGCCGCAAGCTTCTTCGCGGCCGACGGTGCGGACAAGATCGTCTACTGCCCCAGCGACGTCGTGCCCGAGGCGCGCGGACGGCTCGGTGCGGCTGCGGCCGTCGTCGATGCCGGTCGTCCCGCGACGATGCGCCGCGTCTGCGAGGACCTCGGCGACCGGGGGGTGCGGCGGCTCATGGTCGAGGGCGGCGGCACCGTGCACACGCAGCTGCTCACCGACGACCTCGCCGACGAGCTCCAGCTCGTCGTGGCGCCCTTCTTCGTCGGGGACTCGGCGGCGTGCCGGTTCGTCGGTGACGGGCGCTACCCCTGGAACGCCGGCCGTCGGGCGACGCTCGCCGAGGTGCGCCAGATCGGCGACGTGGTCCTGCTGAGGTATGCGTTGTCGCCGCGTTTCCGGGAGAGCGCGTGATCCCCGGGGCGCCGAGTCGCGCACCGGCGGCTGCTCCGGGACCCCCACCGGCCCGCATCCGCACCCACGTGCTCGTACCGGTCACCTTCGCCGACGGTTTCGCGACGACGGCGCGGGTCTTCACCTTCGACGGTCTCGCCGACGGGCGCGAGCACGTCGCGCTGGGTCTCGGGGACCGTGCGGACGCCCCCGGTCCAGGGGCCTGCGACCGTGACCCGACGCCGACCCGGCTGCACAGCGAGTGCCTGACCGGTGACGTCTTCGGCAGCGGGCGGTGCGACTGCGGCGCCCAGCTGCGCGAGTCGGTCGAGCGCCTCGACGCGAGCGGCGGGTTCCTGCTCTACCTGCGGCAGGAGGGCCGCGGCATCGGGCTCTACCCGAAGCTCGACGCATACGTGCTCCAGGACGCGGGCCTCGACACCTACGAGGCGAACGTCGCGCTCGGCTACGGCGAGGACGAGCGGGACTACACCGTCGCGGCGCAGATGCTCGGTGCGCTGGGCGTGAGCCGCGTCGAGCTGCTCAGCAACAACCCCGACAAGGTGGATCAGCTGCGGGCGCTCGGGGTCACCGTGGCCCGTCGCGTCCCGACCGGCGTCCACCTGTCTGACGCGAACGCCCACTACCTCGCGACGAAGGTCGTGCGTGGCGCGCACACCCTCGACCTGAACGTCCAGCCCTGATTGACCGCAGCACCCGGCGGTGCATCATGGGTCCGTGGACGACGGGACTTTCGGATGACGCCGGGGCAGCGCCTCTCGGTGACGGTCAATGGCACCGAGCGCGGTCTGGCGGGCACCGACCCCGCGACCAATGCCCTCGACTGGCTGCGGGGGCAGGGGCTCACCGGGGCCAAGGAGGGGTGCGCCGAGGGGGAGTGTGGCGCCTGCGCGGTGCTCGTGGCCCGCCCCGACGGTGGGTCGGGCACCGAGTGGACGGCCGTCAACGCCTGCCTCCTGCCGGCCGCCTCGTTGGACGGCCAGGAGGTCGTCACCGCCGAGGGACTGGGGACGCCCCAGCACCTGCACCCCGTGCAGCACGAGATGGCGGTGCGAGGCGGGTCGCAGTGCGGCTACTGCACGCCCGGTTTCGTCTGCTCCATGGCTGCCGAGTACTACCGGGCCGACCGGCAGGACGACGCGGCCCGTGTGGGCAGCGACGCGGACGCGCACGAGTCGGGGCCCAACGGCTTCCGGCTCGGGGCGCTCTCCGGCAACCTGTGCCGATGCACCGGCTACCGGCCGATCCGGGACGCAGCCTTCGTGCTCGACTCCCCGGCGGCCGACGACGCGCTCGCCTCGCGGCGCTCGAGCGCGCCGCCACCTCCGGTCGGGACCCGACTCTCGGGGGCGACCGGCACCTATGCCCGGGCAGCCGACCTCGACGAGGCGCTCGAGCTGCTCGCGGCACATCCGGGCGCGGCGGTCGTCGCCGGCTCGACCGACTGGGGCGTCGACGTCAACCTCCGTGGCACCAGGGCGCCGTTCGTCATCGGCATCGACCGTCTGCCCGAGCTGCGCCGCCTCGAGGTCGATGACGAGGCCGTCGAGATCGGCGCCGCTTTGACCCTCACCGAGGTCGAGCGCGAGCTGGCCGGGCGGATCCCGCTGCTCGACCAGGTGTTCCCTCAGTTCGCCTCCCGGCTCATCCGCAACGGGGCGACCCTCGGCGGCAACCTCGGCACGGGCTCGCCGATCGGTGACCTGCCGCCCGCCCTGCTCGCGCTCGAGGCCGTCATGGTGCTGGCGAGTCCGGACGGGGACCGGCAGGTGCCGCTCGCCGACTACTGGACCGGTTACCGGCAGAGCGTGCGCCGCCCCGACGAGCTGATCCGTGCGGTGCGGATCCCCCTGCCGCTCAGCCCGACCACGGCCTTCCACAAGGTCGCCAAGCGCCGCTACGACGACATCTCCAGCGTCGCCGTCGCCGTGGCCCTCGATGTCGTCGACGGCTCCGTCCGGCGGGCGCGCATCGGTCTCGGCGGCGTGGCGGCCACCCCCGTCAGGGCGCTCGCCACCGAGGCAGCCCTGGAGGGCCGGGCCTGGACCGCGGCGACGGTGCAGGCGGCCGCCGAGGTGATGCGGGGGGAGGGCACCCCGCTCGACGACCACCGGGCCAGCGCGGCCTACCGCATCGCGGTGCTCGGGACCTCACTCCTTCGCCTCCATGGGGACGAGCAGTCTGCCGACGGGGTGGGCGCATGACGTCCCTGTCGCGCCGGGCCGCGGATTCCGTCGTCGGACAGCCGATCCCGCACGAGTCGGCCGCCCTTCACGTCACCGGCGACGCGCTCTACACCGATGACCTCAGCGTGCGGACCCTTGGGGTCCTGCACGCCCACCCCGTCCAGGCACCGCACGCCCACGCCCGCGTGACGCGGCTGGACCCCGACCCAGCACTCACGGTTCCGGGCGTCGTCCGCGTCCTCACCGCTGCCGACGTGCCCGGCGTCAACGACGCCGGCGTCAAGCACGACGAGCCGCTCTTCCCGTCCGAGGTGATGTTCTTCGGTCACGCCGTGTGCTGGGTCCTGGCCGACACCCTCGAGGCGGCCCGGCTCGGGGCCCTGGCCGTCGAGGTGGACTACGAGCCGCTGCCCTCGGTCGTCACCGTCCGCGAGGCGATCGAGGCCGGCAGCTTCCAGGGCGGCCAGCCGCGGCTCGAGCGCGGGCAGGTCGACGAGGCCTTCGTCGCGGCCGAGCACGTGTTCAGCGGCGAGCTCGACCTCGCCGGGCAGGAGCACTTCTACCTCGAGACGCACTGCTCGCTCGCCCACGTCGACGAGGGCGGACAGGTCTTCGTCCAGAGCAGCACCCAGCACCCGACGGAGACCCAGCAGATCGTGGCGCACGTGCTGGGCCTGGCGAGTCACGCCGTCACGGTCCAGTGCCTGCGGATGGGAGGAGGCTTCGGCGGCAAGGAGATGCAGCCGCACGGCTACGCAGCCGTCGCCGCGCTGGGAGCCGTCCTGACCGGGCGCCCGGTGCGCCTGCGCCTCACCCGGACCCAGGACCTGACGATGACGGGCAAGCGGCACGGCTTCCACGCGCAGTGGCGCGCCGCGTTCGACGCTGACGGTCGCATCCAGGCGCTCGATGCCACCCTGACCTCCGACGGCGGCTGGAGCCTCGACCTCTCCGAGCCCGTGCTGGCGCGGGCGCTCTGTCACGTCGACAACGCGTACTGGATCCCCCACCTGCGGGCCGACGGGCGGATCGCCCGGACCCACAAGACGTCCCAGACGGCGTTCCGCGGGTTCGGCGGACCCCAGGGGATGCTCGTCATCGAGGACGTCCTCGGCCGCTGCGCCCCGCTGCTCGGGATCGACCCCGTCGAGCTGCGGCGGCGCAACTTCTACGCGGAGGGCGAGGCCACGCCGTACGGCCAGGTCGTCCGTCACCCCGAGCGGGCCGTCGCGTGCTGGGAGCAGGTGCTGACGACCGGCGAGCTCACGGAGCGCTCGGCGGCGATCGCCGCGTACAACGCGTCCCACGAGCACACGAAGCGGGCCCTGGCCGTCACCCCGGTGAAGTTCGGGATCTCCTTCAACTTCACCGCCTTCAACCAGGCCGGGGCGCTCGTGCACGTCTACAAGGACGGCTCGGTCCTCATCACGCACGGTGGGACCGAGATGGGCCAGGGCCTGCACACGAAGATGCTGCAGGTCGCCGCGACGTCGCTCGCCGTCCCCCTGTCGCTCGTCCGGCTGGCGCCGACGCGCACCGACAAGGTGCCCAACACGTCTGCGACGGCGGCGAGCTCGGGGGCCGACCTCAACGGCGCAGCGGTCAAGGACGCCTGTGAGCAGATCCTCGAGCGGCTCCGCGCCGTGGCCGCCGCCCGGCTGGGCGTCCCCGCCGAGGACGTGCGGTTCGAGGACGGGTGCGCGCGAGCGGCGTCGGGAGCGGCGTCAGGCGCAGCAGAGGTGGCCTGGGCCGATCTCGTGAGTGAGGCCTACTACCAACGGGTCCAGCTCTGGGCGGCCGGCTTCTACCGCACCGAGGGACTCCACTGGGACTCGACCAGGATGCAGGGCTCGCCGTTCAAGTACTTCTCCTACGGCGCCGCGGCAGCCGAGGTCGAGGTCGACGGCTTCACCGGCGCCTACCGGCTGCGCCGGGTCGACATCGTGCACGACGTGGGTGACTCGCTCTCTCCGCTCGTCGACCTCGGCCAGATCGAGGGTGGCTTCGTGCAGGGTGCGGGCTGGCTCACCCTCGAGGACCTCCGGTGGGACGAGTCCTCCGGCCCGACACGCGGCCGGCTCGCCACGGCATCGGCGAGCACCTACAAGCTGCCGAGCTTCTCGGAGATGCCCGAGGTCTTCAACGTCGCACTGCTCGAGCGCGCCACCGAGGACGGCGTCGTCTACGGGTCCAAGGCCGTCGGGGAGCCCCCGCTCATGCTCGCCATGTCGGTCCGCGAAGCCCTGCGCCAGGCGGCCGCCGCCTTCGGGCCCGACGGCACGCAGGTCGACCTCGCGTCGCCGGCCACCCCCGAGGCGGTCTTCTGGGCCGTCCAGCAGGCACGAGGCGCCGGCCAGCCGCCGCACACGGTGGCGGTCGTACGGGGCGGGCGCCAGGGCGTCGGCGTCGCGCCCGAGCGTGCGGACCCCGACGGGCACCCGCTGCGCCCGCACTCGGAGCAGGTCGCCGCCGGGAGGGGTGACTGACGTGCACTGGCTCTCGGCAGCCCAGCGGCTGCGTGCAGACCGGATCCCCGGCGTGCTCGTGACGGTCGCGGCCGTCCGCGGCCACGCCCCGCGCGAGCCCGGCGCCAAGATGGTCGTCTCGCCCGACGACGCGTGGGGCAGCATCGGCGGTGGCAACCTCGAGGCGACGGCCGTCGAGCGGGCGCGCGCGATGCTCGCCCGGGGCGAGGTCGCTCCCGAGCAGCTGGACCTGGCGCTCAACGAGCGCGCCCCGGTCGAGCACGGCCAGCAGTGCTGCGGGGGCGAGGTGTCGCTGCTGCTCGAGCCGCTGCCCGTCGTGCCCTCCGTGGCGATCTTCGGGATGGGGCACGTCGGCGCCGAGCTGGCGCGCATCCTCAGCCGACACGACCTCGAGCTGCACCTCGTCGACGGCCGGGCCGACCGCGTGGCCGCGGGACGACTCGCGGGGCTCGCCGACGCCGTGGCCGGTGTGCACGTCCACCACGCGCCCGTGCCGGAGCTCGTGCTCGGGCAGGTCCCGCGCGGCACTCACGTGCTCGTCATGACCCATGACCACGCCGAGGACGTCGCGCTGTGCGACGCCGCCCTGAGGTGCTCGCACCTGGGCTCGATCGGGCTCATCGGGTCGTCGGTGAAGTGGCGCCGCTTCGAGCAACGCCTTGCGGCAGAAGGCCATTCGGCGCAGGACCTGGGCAGGATCACGACGCCGATCGGGGCGCCCGGGCTCACCGGCAAGAGCCCGGCGACCATCGCCGTGGCGGTCGCGGTCGACCTGCTCGCGGCCTTCGAGCGGGAGCGGCAGCTCGAGCGCCCGACGCCGGGCACCCGTCCGTGACGATCTTCAGGGTGCGCGTCCTCGACACGCCGACGAGCCCCTTCGCCGGAGGCACGCTCCGGTCCGACGACGACTGCGGGCTGCTCGTCGGGGACGGCGTCATCACGGCCCGCGGGCCCCTTCGACGTGGTGCGCGCGGAGCATCCCGACGAGCCGGTCCTCGACCTGCGCGAGGGTCTGCTCCTGCCGGGGCTCGTCGACACGCACGTGCACTTCCCCCAGGTGCGCGTCATCGGCGGGCTCGGCCTGCCGCTGCTCGACTGGCTGGACCGCTATGCCCTGCCGGAGGAGATGCGGCTCGCCGACGTCGACCACGCCCGGGGCGTGGCCCGTGACTTCGTGGCGGGGCTCGTCGACGCCGGGACGACGACCGCACTCGTCTTCGGGGCCCACCAGGCCCCGGCCGTCGACGTGATGTTCGAGGCGGCCGACCACTGGGGCCTGCGGGTCGCGACCGGCCTCGTGACCTCGGACCGGCTGCTGCCCGAGCCGCTGCTCACGACCCCCGAGCGCGCCTACGCCGAGTCGCGCCAGCTCGCGGCCCGCTGGCACGGCAAGGGCCGGCTGCGCTACGCCGTCACACCACGCTTCTCCCTCTCGGCGAGCGAGGGGGTGCTCGAGGCCTGTGCCGCCACCTTCGCCGAGGTGCCGGGGTCGCTCTTCACCTCGCACCTCAACGAGAACCTCCACGAGATCAGCGAGGTCGCCGCCCTCTTCGGCGGGGCCTCCTACGTGGACACCTACGACCGCTTCGGCCTCGTCACGCCGAGGTCGGTGCTCGCTCACGACGTCCACCCGACCGATGCCGAGCTGAGCACGCTCGCCGGTCGCGGCGCCGCCGTGGCGCACTGCCCCACGAGCAACGCGGCGCTCGGCAGCGGGCTCTTCCCGCTCCGTCGTCACGTCGAGGCCGGGGTGCGCGTCGCCCTCGGCTCGGACGTCGGCGCCGGCACCGGCTTCTCGCTGTTCAAGGAGGGACTGCAGGCCTACTTCGTCCAGCAGCTCCTCGGCCCGGACGGGATGCTGCTGACCTCGGCCCACCTGCTCTGGCTGAGCACCGGGGCGGGCGCCGACGCGCTCGGGCTCGGTGACGACGTGGGTGACCTCTCGGTCGGCAAGCAGTTCGACGCCGTCTGGGTGCTGCCCGAGTCCGGCGACCCGCTCGCCGTGGGCCTCGACAACGCATCGTCCCCCGACGACGCGCTCTCCAAGGTCTTCGCGCTGGGGACGACCTCCGACGTCGGCGGCGTGTGGGTCGGGGGCGAGCAGATCGCCGCCGGCCGGTGGCGGAGCCCACGCCCCCGCTGACGTGCCCCCGCCCGACCGAGGGCGTATGCCGCCGCCCCACCTGCCGAGGTGGACGTCCCCACGCGCCGGGGTGAGGCTCAGAGCGTTGCGGGACCGCTCCCGCCTGCGGGCGTGGTCTGCCGCGTCAGTGCGTCGCGGGCCCGAAGGGGGCCCGGATGCTCGCGCATCGACGCACCCAGCCGGTGTAGCCCCGCGCGGTCCACGGAGTCCGCGGGACCCATCAGGCGCTCGGCGGCCGAGCGGATCGCAGCGGCGTCGGCGCGGTTGGGGTCGAGCACCTCGCCCAGCCGCTGCACCTCGACGGCGGCGGCGCCGGCGAACTGGTCGGTGGAGAGGGGGAGGAGGAGCAGGGGGACGCCGGCTGTCAGTGACTCGGTGACGCTGTTGTTGCCGCCGTGCGAGACGGCCACGGAAGCGTGACCGAGCAGGGTCACCTGCGGGAGCATCTCGCGTACGAGCCACGACTCCGGGAGAGCACCCAGCAGGGGGCGCGGCGTCGACCCGTGGGCCAGGGCGACGCGGACGTCCAGCGGGCGCAGCGCCTCGACGATCGTCGCGAGCAGGTCGGAGCGGGCGGAGAGGAAGCTGCCGAGGCTGACGTAGACGACCGGCTGGTCGCTGCGGCCGAGCCACGCCTCGACCTCCTCGTCCGGGGCCTCGGCCCGCACCGCGGAGCCGAGGAAGGTGTGGCGCGGGAGCAGGGCGGTGCGGTCGTGGTCGTGCAGTTCCGCGGGGTAGTTGAGCATGAGGACGTCGCCGGTCTCGGCGAAGGCGTCGACGCTCGGCGTGGCCCCCGGCGACAGCTGCGCCAGTGCGGTGTTCCACTGCGCGGTGAAGTCGTCGCGCACCTGCTCCGAGAGGCGCCGCAGCTCGGCGAGCGCGTCCGGCCCGGGCGTGAAGGCACGCGGCCAGGCGGGCGGGTAGCCGTAGACCTCGTCGCCGACGGTGAGAGCGGACGGGTGACCCAGCACGACGTCGGCGTGGCTGGTGCCCCTGCTGGCGAGACCCAGTCGCGCACCGAAGGCGAGGTGGTCGACGACGACCGTGTCCGGGCGCACCCGGTCGACGACGTCGTGCACGGCCCGGGCCACGCCCACGGCGTTCCAGAGGAGGTCGTCACCGCGCGCCCGGGCCTGGTAGGCCAGCGTCTCGACGGCGCCGAGCCGCGTCGCCTCGAAGAACCCACGGAGCGAGTCGTCCTCGCCCGCCGGTTGCTCCTCGGCCCGGATGACGCCCGGGTTCGAGCCGCGTCCCAGCTGCAGGTGCTCGCGCTCGTAGCCGAAGGCGGTGACGAGGGCATCGGTGGCCGTGCCGGTGGCGACGACGACGCGCTCACCCGCATCACGCCAGGCCGTGGCGAGGGTGGCGAGAGGGTAGAGGTGGGAGGCGTAGTCAGGGCTGATGACGAGCAGCGTCACGAGGCTCCCTCCACGGCGTCGGAAAGGCGCGGCTCGCCCGCTCGCTGCGGCGCCACCTCACGGTAGACCCCGGCGAGCGACGCGGCCATCGTGTCGATGCCGAACCGCGTGCGCACCATGTCCCGGGCCTGCGCCTTCCGGGTGTCGGCGGCCGGTGCGGCTGCGAGGTCGAGGGCGGCGTGGGTCGCGCCCGCGAGGCCGGCGGCACTGGACGTGTCGGCGAGGATGCCCGTCTTCCCGTGGGCGACGTAGGTCGCCGGGCCCCCGCCGTCTGGTGCGACGACGACGAGCCCGACGGCCATCGCCTCGAGGATCGCGATGCCGAACTCCTCCTTGAGGCTCGCGCTCACGTAGACCCCGGGCGGCGCCGTGTCGCCCGGACGTCCGCGCAGCCGCGCGAGCCACGCGATGGTCGTCGCGTTGGGACGGTGCCCGGCCACGAGCAGCCCCAGGTCGGCCGCCTCGGCGGCAGGCACGACGGCGTCGATCCGGGCCAGCTCGGCTGCCTCCTCGTCGCTCGGGTGGTCGAGGTCGCCGCCCACGACGAGCAGGTTGCAGCGCTCGCGCAGCCGGGCGTCGTCGCGCCAGGCCCGCACGAGGGTCGCCATCCCTTTGACGGGGTTGAGCCGACCGACCGACACGACGGTCGGCAGGGCTCGGCGGTCGTCGGGGAGGGTGTCGAGGAGGGTGTCGAGCTCGTCGAGTGCGGATGCGACGCCGGACCCGCGGCGACGTCCCGACCCATCGAGGGTCTCGCCGACGATGCGGTCGACACCTGCCACGTCGATGCCCTCGCCGACGACGGTGAGGCGGTCTCGCTGCACGTCGATGTCGATCCCGAGGTAGCGCCGCAGGTCGTCGCCGACCCGTGGGCGCGGGAAGAGCACGAGGTGGGAGGCGCGCGCGGCGAGGTCGCGGAGCAGCTGGTCGCGGAACCACAGGTGCTCCACGAGATCGGCTTCGTCGAACCCGGCACGGGTCAACGTCCCGGCGTGGTCCCGCGCGTCGATGAGGGCCTGGGGGTCGGGCGCGACGGTCAGCACGACGGGGATGCCGAGCTCGTCCGCCACTTCTGCGGCGGCCATGGACCCGACGTCGGCCATCCGCAGGTGGATCGCGTCGACGCGACCGGCGGTCCGGAGGACCCGCCGGATCCCGCGGCGCGCCGCGACCCGCGCAGGCCACGCACGGCTCACCCCCACAGGACCCGACAGCGGCACCTTGGCGTAGTGGTGGCCCCTCGCGAGCAGCGAGGAGCCGAGGTGGCCACCGGGCGCGGCGGACGGACGTCCTGAGGGGAACTGGGTCGGCTCGGGGCTGCCGCCCGACACGGTGATGACCCGAGCCATCGCGGGCTCGCCGCGCAGCAGGGCGTCCCCGAGGTGCACGAGCAGCGTGGCGATGCCGCCCGTGTCGCCCCGGCCGGAATGGTGCAGCTGCCCGTCGATGTCGGAGTGGAGGAAGAGCTGCACGACGGTCAACCCGTCGGGCACGGGCGGTGCGGGGGTCGGACGCAGGTCGAAGAGGGCGAGCCGGGCGGTCTGGGCCAGAGGGCCGACCGTGCGGGCCAACGACACGAGGAGCGCCTCGGCGCTGTGGTCGGCCGCGGGTCCGTCGCCGAGGGCGGCCGTCGCGGCCGCGCGCACCGGGAGCGCCTCGGTGTCGTCTGCCGCGAGAGCCACGAGCGCCGTCGTGGTCGCTGCGCCGGGCACCAGCCCCAGTGTCTCGGCCAGTCTGGCGCGGCCGTCGTCGTCGGCCGTTGCCGCCAGGCGGGTCAGCACGGCACCACGCACCCGGTCCGGCTGCCGCACCGCCCAGCTCTCGAGGGTGCGCTGGGCCAGCATCCCAGTGAAGCCGCCGTCGCGGCTCGCGCTGACGAGGTGGGGCAGCGCCTCGTCGACGGGAGCCGTGTGCCGCAGCGCGTCGAGCGCGTGCTCCGCCACGTGGCGCCGCCCGTCAGCCACCAGGCGTGCGAGTGCTGGTGCCGCGGTGGGGTCGTCACAGACGCCGAGCGCGTGGACGGCGGCGAGGGCGGTCAGGGGATCGTCGGAGAGCGTGGCCGAGATCAGGTCACGGACGGCGTCACCGTCCGCCTGCGCCGTGACATCGGTGAGCGTCGACGCTGCCCGCATGGCTTCGAGGAGGGTGGGAGCGGTCCGGACCGCCTCGAGCGCGGAGCGGGGGTCCATGGCTCCGACCTTAAGCGTCCGATCGCAAAGATGTACAACCCTTGTCCAACGTTGGCCGAGCAGGCGAGCAGGCGGCACCGGCACCCGCCTCAGCGGTCGGGGGCGGAGACCGTCGAGCTACGGTCGGCGGAGCCAGCCCTTCTCGTGTGCCGCCCAACCCAGCTGGATGCGGCTGTTGGCACCGGTGGCATCCATGAGCGACCGGACCCGGCGCTGGACGGTGCGTAGCCCGACGTCGAGCTGCCGCGCGACCAGGACGTCGGAGGCGCCGGCGATGAGGAGCGAGAGCACCTGGAGGTCGGTCTCGTCCGGACCCGGGGCCGTCTCCACGAGCTCGTCGCTCTCCGGAGACACGAAGTTGAGCGGCCAGGCTTCGCGCCAGACGAAGTCGAAGAGCGACAGGAGGGACTGGACGAGCCCGGTCGAGTGGATGACGAGGGCCGCCGGCTCCGGGGAGTCGGCGTCAAGGGGCACCATCGCGGTGCGACGGTCGGCGATGACGAGCTTGGTCGGGACACGGTCGCTGATCCGCACCTCCTCGTCGCGGCGTATCACCGCCACCAGCTCGGTCTGCGACGTCTGCTCCAGCACGTCGCGCTCGAGCACGACCCGGTACCGGACGCCGCGGGCCGCCGCGATGTCCTCGGCCTGGTTCTCCGCCGCCGTCACGGCCGTCGGGTTGTCGGTGACGAGGACGCAGACCTCCTCGACGGCGCCCAGCTGCAGCTGGTGGAACCGCTGTCCGACCGCGCCGGCCCCGACGACCACCTCGACGAGATCGTGAACGCTCCCCGCAGCATCGGTGCGGTGCGCCTCCGCCAGCCGTGCGGCCACGAGCTCAGCCTGATCGAGCTCGTGACGGCGGTCGTTGAGGAGGGCGCGCAGCGCGATCCCCGGTGGCGCCGCCACCCAGCGGCCCGGCGTGGCGGCCGACTGTGCCACCAGTCCCATGCGCTCCAGCCCGACGAGACTCTCCTCGACCTCCGCGCTCGAGAGCTGGCAGCGATGGGTGAGGTCGTCGACGGTCGTGCCACCCAGCCCGACCAGCGTGCGGTAGAGCGTGGACTCCGCCGGGCCGAGGCCCAGCGCGGCAAGCGCTTCCACGCCGGCTCCTTCCGGTACGTCCTACGTCGTTCGGGCGGGTGGCGCACCTGCGCCATGACGCATAACCGCCGCACGCACATTCTTCCCGACGATTCGCTCCTCGGGCACTGTGGCTCGCGGCGCCGGAGTCCCACCCCCGGCGCCACCCTCACGCAGCGTGACCCGAACAGCGGGCTCGCGCCACACTCCCCGGAGGACCAGCATGCGCCCCATCTGGCGTCACACCCTAGGGGTGGCAACGGTTGCCATCGTTGCCGCCACCGCGGCCGCCCCCACCTCGGCCTTCGGCCAGGACTCAGGTGCCACACCCCGCCCGATCGTCGGATCGTCCGCTTCCCACGCGGCGAGCGACGCCCCCAAGACCGTCACCCTGATCACGGGCGACAAGGTCCTCGTCACCGGGGCAGGCACCAACGCGCCGATCGTCACCGTGCTGCCGCGCGAGGACGGCACCGTGCCTTCTGTCGAGACGCGCCGGGTCGGCAAGGACGTCTACGTCTATCCCGCCGATGCCGTGGACGCCCTGGCCTCGGGCAAGGTGGACGAGGAGCTCTTCAACGTGACCGGGCTCGTCGCCATGGGCTACGACGACGCCAGCACCGACAGCGTGCCGGTCATCGCGCGCTACACCACTGACCTCAGCCGGGCCCGCTCGGCACCGGTCACCCCGAAGGGCGCGGCAAAGGGCCAGACGCTGCACTCGATCGACGGCATCGCGCTCAAGGCCGGCAAGGCGCAGGCCGCTCACTTCTTCGCCGACGCGACGGACCCGTCCACCGCGGCGGGCGCCAAGATCGAGAAGATCTGGCTCGACGCCAAGGCGTACGCCACCCTCGACCAGTCGACCAAGCAGGTCAACGCCGACCAGGCCTGGGCAGAGGGCCTCAAGGGGGCCGGCACCAAGGTCGCCGTCCTCGACACGGGCGCCGACGCCGAGCACCCTGACCTGCAGGGTCGGATCGTGGCGTCCAAGGACTTCACCGGCTCAGCGGGTGGAGCGCTGTCGGACGTGCACGGTCACGGCACGCACACCGCCTCCACCGTCGGCGGCTCCGGCGCGGCGAGCGATGGCGTCGAGAAGGGCGTCGCGCCCGAGACCCAGCTGCTCATCGGCAAGGTGCTCGGTGACAACGGTGGTGGTTCCGACTCGATGATCATCGGCGGCATGGAGTGGGCGGTCTCGCAGGGCGCCGACGTCGTGTCCATGAGCCTCGGGAGCAATGGGGCACCTGCCGCCTGCAACGACCCGATGTCGTCCGCTGCGCAGGAGCTCGCCACCACGAGCTCCACCCTCTTCGTCATTGCGGCGGGCAACACGGGCTCGGCGAACAACACGGTCTCGGCTCCCGGCTGTGCTCCCGCCGTGCTGACGGTGGGCGCCGTGGACCGTCAGGACGTGCCGGCATGGTTCTCCAGCCGCGGGCCCACAGCGGTCGACCACACCCTCAAGCCGGAGATCTCGGCGCCGGGCGTCGGCATCACCGCCGCCCGCTCAGGCGGGCGGGGCGACAACGCGTACGTCGCGATGTCGGGCACGTCGATGGCGACGCCGCACGTCGCCGGTGCCGCCGCCATCGTCAAGCAGACGCACCCGACCTGGACCGGGCAGCAGCTCAAGGCGGCCCTCGTGTCGTCGGCGAAGTCCGATGTTCCCGGTGACGTCCGCGCGCAGGGCGCGGGTCGACTGGATGTGATCGCCGCGGCGAAGGCCCCGGTGATCACCATGCCGGTGCAGGCCGGGACGTTCGCGTGGCCGCACACGAGCGCCCAGGTCACGACCATCGACCTTCCCTACACCAACGTCACCGACCAGCCGGTCACTCTCAAGCTGTCCGTCGCCGGTGTCACGGGTGACGACGGTTCCGCCGTCACGTCGACGCCGGCCGTCCTCGGAGCCTCGTCGGTGACCGTCCCCGCTGGTGGCACCGTCAAGGTCCCGCTGAAGGTCGACCCGACCGCGAAGCTCGCGGCTGCGCAGTACGGCGACGTCACGGGCCGCATCCTGGCCACCGGCGGCGCCGACGTGTCGACGCCCTTCTCGCTCTACGTCACTCCCCAGACGGTGCGGCTCACCGTCCGGATGAAGGACCGCCTCGGTCAGCCCGCCAACCTGGGTTCGAGCGTCGACGTGGTCAACATCGACTCCATCAAGGCACAGCGCGCCTTCAACAACGGCGCCGCGGAGCAGACGTTCCAGGTGCGTCCCGGCACCTACTTCCTGTCGAGCTTCGTCAGGAGCCCCGACCCGACCTACCTGACCCCGAACACCGTCGGCTCCATCGCCTACTTCGGCCGACCGGAGATCAAGATCACCGGCGACACGACCGTCGACTTCGACGCGACCAAGGCGCACCTGCTGTCGGTCAAGACGGACCGGCCCAGTGAGCCCAAGGCCTCGGTCCTCTCGTTCTCCCGCACGTGGGACGACACGTGGATCCACGCCGGCTCCCTCAGCAGTGGCTCGACGACGACCGCCGTGTACGCCGACGTGCAGGGCAACCCCCAGCAGGGCACCTGGGAGTTCGGTGACTGGTCGCGCCGCTACGCGCCTGCCGTCGAGTCCCTGTCGGTCGTCGCAGGACCGGTGCTGCACCCGATCGCGGCGCCGAACGCGGCGCCGGGCCTCGACGGTGTCGGCACTGCGGGTCTCGTCGACGGCGGTACCGGCTCGATCTTCGACCCCGCCCGCGTGGGTGGCAAGGTCGTGCTCGTCAAGGTCAGCACCGCTGGCATCTCTCCGTCGATGGTCAACCGGGCTCGCGCGGCCGGTGTCAGGGCCCTGCTCGCGTACGCTCCGGCTCCCGGCAAGTGGCTGCCGGTGGCCGGGTTCACGCCGCTCAGCGTGGCGACCTACTCCCTTCCGATGGTCGAGGGCGACCAGCTCCAGGCGCTCCTTGCCACCGCCCCCGGTGGTCAGCTGACGCTCTCCTGGAAGGCGACGGCCAGCAGCCCGTACGTCTACAACCTCGGCTTCACCCAGTCGACCCCGCTGACCGACGACAAGACGTTCGTCGCCCAGGACAAGAAGCTCGGCCGCACGGAGGCGGACTACAAGGGCATGGGTGTCGACACGCCGCTCCTGGACTACGTCTATGCCGGTCGTGACAACGGCGTCACCTTCGGTGTCTCCGCCTATGAGGCGGTCCACGTCGCGACCAAGCGCACCGAGTTCTACACCGACGGCGGCACGAAGTGGCTGCACTACCTCACCTCGAGCTTCCCCTTCGGAGAGGCGATGACCGAGGCCTGGCGCACCTACCCGGCCGGCAGCGTCCGCACCGACAGCTGGTACGGCGGCATCGTCGCCCCGGCTGCGATCAAGAACGACCAGGGCCTCGAGCAGCTGACGGCCGAGCGGCAGGGTGGCCTGATGGGCTTCGCCCCCCAGATGTGGGGCGACGACTTCGGGCACGTGGCCAACCCCGGCAGCTTCGGGGACGAGGGCAACCTCACGCTGCGCCGCAACGGCGAGGAGATCGGCTACAGCTACACCCCCAACGGCGTCTTCGAGGTGCCGGCCGAGGACTCGGCCTACGAGCTGGAGATGAACACCGGCAAGTTCGGGAGCCCGGCGCGTCAGTGGGCCCGATCGACCGAGGTCAAGACGACGTGGCGCTTCCGCTCCGCGCTCGACCCCGACACGTTCTCGGTCGGTCTCCCGCTGCTCTTCCCGCGGGTCGGCCTGCCCGAGGAAGGCAGCAAGACCCTCGGCGCCTCGGCGGGGCAGGTGCTGCCGATCCGGGTCACCGGTCACGGCGGCTACGCCCCTGGTGACATCGTCTCGGCGACGTTTGCCTTCTCCTACGACGGTGGCACGACGTGGACGGACGCCGCGGTGTCCAGCAACGCCGGGGCGTGGAGCGCGGTCGTCGACCACACGGGTGCCAGCGGCAAGACGGTCACCACGCGGGTCGAGGTGACCGACAGCAAGGGTGCTTCGGTGACGCAGGTCGTCAAGTCGGCCTACGCGGTGCGCTGACGAAGCGCCAGATTTCTCGACATGGCGGATGCCGTCCCCTCCCAGGAGGTGGGCGGCATCCGCCCATGACTCGGCGCACCTGCCCGCTGGGAGGTTGACCACGAACCCGGCTGGCTCGTGGCCGAGGTCATCTCGCGCGCCGGGGAATGAGGGCGCGGCGGCGGACCGACCCTCATCCGAATGCTGCGAACGGGTCGGCCACGCCGATGTAGCAGGTCTCGAGGTACTCCTCGATACCTTCACGTCCTCCCTCGCGGCCGAGGCCGGACTGCTTCACGCCGCCGAACGGAGCTGCCGGGTTGGACACCACGCCCGTGTTGAGGCCGAGCATCCCGGTCTCCAGACGTTCGCCCATCCGGAGCCCTCGGTCGAGGTCGCGGGTGTAGACGTAGCAGACGAGTCCGAACGGCGTGGCGTTCGCGAGGCGGACGGCCTCGTCCTCGGTGTCGAAGGGAACGATCGAGGCGACCGGTCCGAAGATCTCCTCGTCGAGGATGTCCGCGCCGGCTGGCACGTCGGTGAGGACAGTGGGCGGGAAGAAGTGGCCGGGTCCGTCGAGTGCCCGGCCACCGAGGGCGAGACGGGCGCCCGCGGCGACGGCTCCGTCCACGAGACGGCCCACCCGGGCGACGGCCGCGGCGTTGATGAGGGGACCCAGGCGTGTGGCCGGGTCGGTGCCACGACCGACCGTGACGGAGGACATCCGTGCTGCGAGGGCCTGTCCGAACTCGTCGGCGAGACTCCGGTGCACGAGGAAGCGGTTGGCGGCGACGCAGGCCTCACCGCCGTTGCGCAGCTTGGCGGCGAACGCTCCCTCGACGGCGGCGTCGAGGTCGGCGTCCTCGAAGACGATGAAGGGGGCATTGCCTCCGAGCTCCATCGAGACCCGGAGCACCTGGTCGGCCGAGGCGGCGATGAGCCGCCGGCCCACCGGTGTCGAGCCGGTGAACGACAGCTTGCGCAGCCGCGCGTCCGACAGCAGCGGGCTGCTCACCGACCCCGGGTCGGTCGTGGGGATGACGTTGAGGACACCCGGCGGCAGGCCGGCGTCCTCGAGGACCTCGGCGAGGAGCAGGGCGCTCAGTGGGGTCAGCTCGGCAGGCTTGAGGACCATGGTGCAGCCTGCGGCGACGGCCGGCGCGATCTTGCGGGTCGCCATGGCGAGCGGGAAGTTCCACGGTGTGATGAACAGGCACGGCCCGACCGGTCGCCTCGTGACCAAGAGGCGGTTGGCTCCGTCGGGAGCCGTGGAGTACCGGCCGGAGATCCGCGTTGACTCCTCGCCGAACCAGCGGAGGAACTCGGCCCCGTAGCCGACCTCGGCGTGCGCCTCGGCGAGGGGTTTGCCCATCTCGAGGGTCATCGTCAGCGCGAAGTCCTCGGCGCGGATGGTCACGAGCTCGAAGGCCTGGCGGAGGATCTCGGCCCTGTCGCGCGGTGGAGTGCGCCCCCATGACGGCTGGGCGGCGTGCGCCGCAGCGAGCGCGCGGTCGCCGTCGTCGGGTCGCGCGTCGGCGACGGTGGCGAGGACGGTCTCGGTGGAGGGGTCGACGACCTCGAACCGGCCACCGTCGGCAGCCTCGGTCCACCGGCCGTCGATGTAGAGCCCGGTGGGGATCCGAGCCAAGAGAGCGCGTTCGGTCTGGTCCGTGACCGCTGTCGTCGTCATGTCGTCACTTCCTAGGTAGGGGAGAGGGAGGGCGGCTCGCGCAGCGCAGCACGGCATACGCCCGTGCGGGAGCGCCGCTCGTCCTACCGGCGCACGAGGTCGGGCCCGACGTCGCCGCAGGACCGGCACCCGGCGAGGGCGAGTGCCTCCTCCACCTCCGAGGCCATGTCGACGAGGAGGTCTCGCACCCCGTCGGACCCGCCGGTGGCGAGGGCCCAGATGACCGGTCGTCCGACGAGCACGGCCCGCGCTCCGAGGGCAAGGGCCTTGAGGACGTGCGATCCCGTTCGGACACCCCCGTCGACGTAGACCTCCACCCGGTCGCCGACGGCATCGACGACCTCCGGAAGGGCCAGGGGCGCCGGGACGACCCCGTCGAGCTGCCGCCCTCCGTGCGTCGACACGACCACGGCAGAAGCGCCGGCGGCCACGCAGTCCCGGGCGGCTTCCGCGGTCAGCACGCCCTTCGCCACGACGGGCAGCCCACTGTTCTCGGCGAGTCGTTCGAGATCGCGGGGGCCGACGTCCTCGGCCTGCATGAGCCGTGGATCGGCGACGTGGCGGTGGTCGAGCGACTCGATGATCCCGGTGCTCGGACGGGAGGCAGGCAGGCCTGCGCGCTTGCGAGCCACGCGGGGGGTGTCGACGGTGACCACGAGAGCCAGCGCACCGGCGGCGGCGGCACGGCGGCCGACCTCGTCGGTGACGCCGCGGTCCTGTAGCACGTAGAGCTGCTGCCAGAAGGGTCCGGCAGCGGCGGCGACAGCCTCCACCCGGGTGCTCGACCTCATCGACAGCACGAGGAGACTGCCCGCCGCCCGGGCCGCCCGGGCGACCCCGACCTCACCCTCGGGGTGGGCCAGCCGGTGGGTGGCAGTGGGGGCGACGAGGACGGGCGAGGTGATCGGCTGTCCGAGCACCTGAGACGCCGCCGAGGTCGCCGACACGTCCCGCAGCACCCTCGGCCGCAGCAGCACCTCGTCCCAGGCCTGCTCCTGCCGCGCGAGGGTGGTCTCGTCCCCTGCGCCCGCGGCGAAGTAGGCGAACACGTCTGGCGGGAGGGCGGCCTCGGCCCGGTCCCGCAGGGAGGCATGGTCGATCATCGCCCCGGGTCCAACCGATCCAGCTCGGCGCGGATCCACTCCAGCTCGCGCGAGACGTAGTCGACGATGTCACCGTTCTTGAGGTGCGCGGGCAGCACGTCCCACGTGTAGGTCTCGATCTCGAGGTGGTCCGAGAGCGGGGTCCGGGCGTGCACCTCGAGCGCGGCCACGATGCCGGCCCGCGTCGTGCTGAGTCCGTCCAGGTCGTCGAGGAAGATCGGTACGTGGAAGTGCGTCCGCCACTCGCGAGGACCTCCTGCGGGGTCGGCGCGCCAGGCCCTGATGGCGTCGGCGAGGTGGAGAAACCGCGTGAGGCGCCCGTCTCGTCGCTCCGTCGTCTGGCTGAGGTAGATCGTGTCCGTGAACGCCTCGAGGGCGTCCACGGCGGAGTCGGTGACGTCCGGGACGCGGAGCGCGGCTGCGGCCTGCAGCTTGAAGACCGGGACCCCGGCCTCGGAGAGCAGCTCCAGCGACCGGGCGATGTCCTCGAACTGCACGGACTGGTGGCAGATGTCGAAGACGACGCCGAGGTGGCGACGGACCAGCCCCGCGACCTCGCTGACGGGGAGTCCCGTGAGCCGGCACAGGGTTTCCGTCCCGGTCGAGGACCAGACGTCCTCGCGGAACCAGTCCACCGTCTCCGGGGTCGTCTCGAGGAAGCAGGCAGGCTCCGGCTCCAGCGCGAGCTTGACTCGCCGCCCCGTCCTGCGCTCGAGGTCGACGAGGTGTGCCACCACGGTGAGGACGTTCTCGGTCAGCGTGGCCCGGTCCGCGGTCGTCAGCACCTTGGGTCGGAAGGCGAGCGGCGACGTCTGGATGGACGGTGACACGTGGGACGGGCAGACCTCGGCGAGGATGTCGGCGACCTGGCAGGTGTAGCGGACCCGGTCAGGATCCGACCAGTCGGGCTCGTACACCTCCTCCATCACGACACGACCCTTGAACGGGCCGTAGGGGAAGGCATTGACGGTGTAGACGTACATGTCGTTCTCGTCCAGCCAGACCCGCAGACGTTCCCGCTCGCCCGGGTTGTCGGTCAGCGTCTGCGCCGACGAGGCGGACAGACGGAGCGAGACGGCATACGACGTGTCGGGCGACACCCTCCGCTTCACGGCCGGCGCGTAGGTCATGAGGCTGTCGCGCATCTCCGACCAGGTGTCGCCCGGGTGCACGAGGGTGGAGTACGCGAGGTGCTCGGTGCGGGCGTTCACGACGACCTCCCGCTCTCGTGGGCCTCGAGGCGCTGACGCACCTGGGCGAGCAGCCGCGCTGCGCTGGCACCGGCCAGATGCTCGTCGACGGTGAGAGCGAGGTGCACGAAGGAGCCGATCCCGATCCCGCGTCCACCGTCGGGGAGCTCGACGACGGTGGGCCGGTCGACGACGTCTCCGAACGAGAGCGCGACGACCACGCTGTCCTCGAGCACGGGGACGTCGAACAGGACGCCGGTTCCCCGGAGGTCGTGGACCGACAGCTCGGGCCGGGAGGCCTGCCCCTCAGAGCCGTTCAGGGGTGTGTCTGCGGCTCCGAGGACCCGCTGGATCCCCTGCACTCCGAGGTCGTGGGCGTTGACGACCGTCCGTGGCGCGCCCCCGGGCGGCCCGTGCACCGACACCGTCGTACGGACGACCTCGGCCGTCGCCGCGCGGACGGACCGGACCGTCCGGACCGACGACTCGACGAGGCAGGCGAGCAGGTCAGGTGAGGTCGTCAGACGGGTGACCTCCACCTCGGTGACCGCGGTGTGGCAAGCGCGCACCGTGCCGGGAGCGGCGACCGGAGAGGCGAGCGGGAGCTCCGCCATCGAGGCCGCCCGGTTCACGTCGTCCGTCGTGACCCGGCCGCGCGGACCGGTGCCGGTGAGTCCCCCGAGGTGGACGCCCCGGTCGTGCGCCAGACGGCGCACCCGGGGAGAGTGCACCTGCCGGGGGCGGTGGCCACCTGAAGCGCGAGGGGCCGGCCGACCCCCGGGGAGGAAGGGCGCCAGCGACGGCGGCACGCTCACGACTGCAGCGCCTTCTCGACGGTCCTGGCGACGCTCTCGGCGGACGGCATGACGAGGTCCTCCAGGGAGTCGGCGGACGGCAGCGGGATGTGCGGGGTCGTGATCCTCTGCACCGGTCCGTCGAGGTCCCAGAACGCCTCGTCGGCGACGAGCGACGCGATCTCGGCACCCCAGCCGAGCAGCTGGGGGTTCTCCTCGACGGTGAAGAGCCTGCCGGTCCTGGCGACCGAGTCGAGGATCGTCCGGGTGTCGAGTGGTACGAGGGAGCGCACGTCGATGACCTCGGCATCGATGCCGCGGGTGGCCAGGTCCTCCGCAGCGGCCAGCGCCCTCGGCACCATCATGCCGAGCGCCAGGATGGTCGCGTCGCGACCGGGGCGGCGCACCTTGGCGGTGCCGAGCGTGTCGATGATCTCGCCGTCGGGCACCTCGCCCTTGGCGGCATACAGACCCTTGTGCTCGCAGAAGATCACCGGGTCGTCGTCCCGGATGGCCGCGGCCATCAGGCCGACGACGTCCTCGGCGGTCGACGGCGTCACGACCTTGAGCCCCGGGATGGCCATGGCCCAGTTCTCGATCGACTGCGAGTGCTGGGCTCCGAAGCGCAGGCCACCGCCGTTGCCCGTCTTGATGACGAGTGGCATGGTCACCTGACCCGCCGTCATGTAGCGCGTCTTGGCGATCTGGTTCACCACGATGTCCCAGCACACGGCGAAGAAGTCCGAGAACATGATCTCCGCCACCGGTCGTAGCCCGGTCATCGCCGCGCCCATGGCCGCGCCGAGGATGGCCTGCTCACTGATGGGTGTGTCGATGACCCGCTTCGGGCCGAACTCGTCGAGCAGGCCGACCGTCGTCTTGAAGACGCCGCCGGCCCCGGCGATGTCCTCGCCCACGACGACGACCCGCTCGTCGCGGCGCATCTCCTGTGCGATGCCGCGCGCGACGGCATCTCGGTAGCTCAGTTGCGCCATGACCATCCTCCATCAGCCCAGACATCGGTGAACGCGCTCTCGGGAGAGGGGAGCTCGCCGGCGATGGCTCCCTCGGTGGCCGCATCGACGAGCGCGAGAGCCGTCGCGTCCATGGCGTCGAGCTCGGCTTCCGACACGCCGAGCCGCCCCAGTCGCTCGCGGTAGATCGTGAGTGGGTCGTACGCCTTCCAGGCGTCGACCTCACCGGTGGGACGGTACTTCCCGGGGTCGGCGCGCGAGTGCCCTCCGTGGCGGTAGGTCAGGGCCTCGACGAGCGAGGGGCCCCGGCCCGAGCGCGCCCGGTCGAGAGCTTCGAGCGCGGCGAGGTGGACGGCGTCGGCGTCGTTGCCGTCGACGACGATCGACTCGAGTCCGTACGCCGCGGCCCGGTCGGCCGCCGGGTGCGCGACGGCGGTGATGTCGCGGATGGACGTGTACTCCATGTAGAGGTTGTTCTCGCACACGAAGACGACCGGCAGGCGGTACACCGCGGCGTAGTTGAGGGCCTCGTGGAAGGCGCCGATGTTGGTGGTCCCGTCGCCGAAGAAGCAGACGGCCACCTGGCCCGACCCGCGGTACTGCGCGGACCACGCAGCTCCGTTGGCGATCGTCAGGTGGGCCCCGATGATGGCGTAGGAGCCCATCATCCCGTGCTCGACGCTCGTGAGGTGCATCGAACCGCCCTTGCCTCCCATCAGGCCGTTGGCCCGTCCGAGCAGCTCGGCGAGCACCGGTGTCATCGGCACGCCCCTCGCGAGGGTGTGTGCGTGGCCGCGGTACGTGGCGAAGGTGTAGTCGTCCTCCTGCATGGCGGCTCCGAAACCCGCCGCGATCGCCTCCATGCCGAGCGACAAGTGGCTCGTGCCCTTGACCAACTGTTTCATGAAGAGGTCGTAGGCGCGCTTCTCGAAGGTCCGCATCTCTCGCATCGAGCGGTAGAGCTGTCGCCGCATGTCCAGGTCGACATCGAGGGCGTCGTTGCTGTCGCTGCGCTCCGGTGGGAGCACGACGCCGTGCTCGCCGTAACGGTGCTCCGCCAGGGGCAGTCTCATGCGCCGACCTCCGCCGGGGTGGAGCTGTTCCTCGTGCTGGCGTCGGCGTCGGCGCCGGAGTCGGCGTCGGTGGCGCGCGGCGCGCGGTTGAGGTGGGACTGGCTGTCGCGCATCGTCGGCAGGTGTCCGCCGGTCGTGAAGTAGCGCTTGCCGGCCACGAGCAGCTCCTCGGCAGGGAACTTCGTGATGACCTCGCAGCCCGTGGCGGTCACGACGACCTCCTCCTCGATCCGGGCCGCCCCCCAGCCGTCGGCCGCTGGCCAGTAGGTCTCGAGGGCGAAGACCATGCCCTCCTCCAGCGTCTCCGGGCTGTCGAAGGAGGTGAGGCGACTGAAGATCGGCCGCTCCCAGATCGACAGGCCCACGCCGTGGCCGTACTGGAGCGCGAAGGCCGCCTCCTCGTCGGCGAAGCCGAACTCCTGCGCAGTGGGCCACAGGGCGACGACGTCAGCCGTCGTCACGCCGGGCTTGACGATGTCGATCGCCCGGTCCATCAGCTCGCGACAGATGGTGTACGCGTCGCGCTGAGCCCGTGATGCGCTGCCCACGGCGAAGGTCCGGTAGTAGCAGGTCCGGTAGCCCATGTGGCTGTGCAGGATGTCGAAGAAGGCCGGGTCGCCGGGCCGGATCAGCCGGTCGGTGAAGACGTGTGGGTGCGGTGAGCACCGTTCTCCCGAGATGGCATTGACCCCCTCGACATGCTCCGAACCGAGGTCGTAGAGCGTCTTGCTCACCAGGCCGACGCACTCGTTCTCACGGACGCCCGGACGGAGGAACTCGTAGAGGTTCTCGTAGGCAGCGTCCACCATCGACGCTGCCTGCGTGAGCAGGCCGATCTCGTCCCCGGTCTTGATCCGCCTCGCCTCGAGGAAGACCTGCTGTCCGTCGACGACGTGGAAACCCGCCGCCTCGAGCGCGAAGAGGACCGGCGGCTCGACGATGTCGACGCCGATGGCCTGGCCGTCGAGCCCGAAGTCGCGCATCACCTGGGCGACCTTGGCGGCCACGTCCGCGGCGCGCCGTGCCCCGGGGGAGATCGCGCCGCGCAGCGTGGAGATGCCCGCGCGGGCGCCGTAGTGGTCTCCCCGACCCGCAGCCGCGTGCGGCTCGTCGAGCCAGGTCGACTGCAGCTGGTGGTGACGGGCGGCCGACCCGAAGTCCCACAGGACGGGGTCCCCCCCGCGGGGGAGAATGGCGAAACGGATCATCTTGTCCATCGCCCATGTCCCGATGTGGGTCGCGGTCATGTAGCGGATGTTGTGGAAGTCGAAGGTCAGCAGGGCGCCGAGGTCCGACCGGTCGAGCTCCGCCTTGAGCCGGGCCAGGCGCTCGCGGCGCAGCCGGTCCAGGTCCAGGCGACTCTCCCAGTCGACCGCGTTCGTGCCGTACGTCGGTGACACCATGACTACTCCTCGAGAACGTGGATGGATCGGCAGCTGGTCGGTCGCGGCCGGTGGCGCAGGGTCGTGGCCCCGGTCAGGCCGGCGTCGCGCCGGTCGGTGAGACGAGGATCTTGAGCTGGTCGCCCGACGGGTTCACGAGGACGTCGAAGCCGTCCGGGACGACCCGCTCCAGCTCGATCTGGGCCGTGACGGCCTTGGCGACGGGGTACTTCCCCGAGGCGATGAGCCGGATGATGCGGGGCCAGTCGGTGATGAGGTAGCACCAGCTGCCGACGTAGCTGATGTCCTTCTCCGACAGCCGCATCGCGTCGATGGTGGCCGGCTTGGTGTGCAGGCCGGTCTGCACGATCGAGCCACGCGTGCGCACACTGTTCATCGCCGTGGTCAGGCCCGGGGTGCTGCCCGAGCACTCGGCGACCACGTCGACGCCGGCGCCTCGGGTGAGCTGTGCGATCGACTCGGCGAACCCGTCCGAGGTCGGGTCGAGGACCGGACCGACGTCGAGGGAGGCCGCGAGCGCTGCGCGGTTGGGATTGGGTTCGGCGATCACGACGGTCGCAGCGCCGAGGGCATCGGCGTAGAGGGCCGACAGCACGCCGATGGGGCCGGCGCCGGTGACGAGCACGATGTCGCCACCACGGATCCCGACCCTGTCGATGCCGTATGCCGCCACGCTGGCCGGCTCGACGACGGCACCCTCCACGTCCGACACCTCGTCGGGGAGGGTCGAGACCTGGTACTCCTTGAGCACGGCGTACTGGGCGAGGCCCCCGGTCTCGGCGGAGAGCCCGGTGCAGGCGAACCGGACGCACAGGTGACCGAGTCCCTGCCGGCAGAAGGTGCATCGGCCGCAGACGATCGCAGGCATGATGCTCACCCGGTCGCCCACGGCCACGTCGGTGACCTGCGCGCCCACCTCCACGACCCGCGCGGAGAACTCGTGCCCGAGCGTCTGGGGGAGGGTCACCCCGGTCAGGGGGTGCGGCGTGGTCGGGGTGACGATGGGGCCCACGAGGTACTCGTGCAGGTCGGTGCCGCAGATGCCGCACCAGAGGACCTCGACGAGGACCTCGTCGGGCGCCTTGATCTCAGGGGATCCGACGTCCTCGATGCGGATGTCGGACTGTCCGTGGAAGCGTGCTGCGCGCACTTGAGTCTCCTCGGTGGTTGTCGTTGGATGACGGACCGCCTTGGCCCGCAGGGTGATTCGAAGGTCTGGTGATGGTGTCGAGCGCTGTCAGGCCCTGACCCGGCGCACTTGGCTGTAGATGACGGCGGCAGCCACGATGAGGGCGCCCTGGAAGAAGTACTGCCACGTCTGCGACAGGTCGAGGAAGACCATGGCGTTGAAGACCTGGACGATGAGCCCGGCGCCGAGCAGCGTGCCGATGAACGTGCCACGACCGCCCAGGAGGCTGGTGCCACCGAGGACCACCGCGGTGATGCTGCTCAGGGTGTAGCCCACGCCCTGAGCCGGGTCACCGATGCCGAGCTGGCCGAGCAGCACGATGGAGCCGAGGAAGACGAAGCAGGAGGCGGCGACGTAGGCCAGGACCGCAGTGCGGCTGACGTTGATCCCGACCCGGCGGGCGGCGTCCTCGTCGGATCCGATGGCGCGCAGCCGCAGGCCGGGGCCCCGCCTGCGCAGGGCGTACTCGAGCACCACGGCAGTGACGACGAGCAGCAGGAAGACGACCGGTACGGGGCCGATCTTGGTCTTGACGAGACGGGTGACCGAGATCGCGATGTTCCCTCCGGGCGAGTCCCGGAGAAGGTAGCTGAGGCCCTGGATGCCGATGTAGCTCGCCAGTGTGGCCGCCACCGGGGTGAACTTGGCGAAGCGGATCAGGCTGCCGTTGGCGGCGCCGGTGGCGGCGGCGACCGCCAGCATGACGACCAGTCCCAGCGCCATGACCGCGGCCGATTTCTCGGCGGTCAGGAAGAACGAGCCGACGACGACCAGGAAACCGGCGAGCGGTCCCACGGAGAGGTCGATTCCCCCGGTCATGAGAACGATCGTCTGCCCGAGGGCGATGAAGCCGAGGGCCGCGCACGAGGTCATGACCGACGTGAGGTTGAAGGGTGCGAGGTATCGCGGGTTCTGCGACAGCACGAAGGCGCCGAGAAGGAGCATGACGAGCGCGAGGATGACGACCGGGGCATAGTCCCCGGTGAGGAAGCGGCTCCGCCGGGTCGAGACGGAGCTGACCGTCCGGCTGGCGCCGCCCTGGTGCACCGTCGCACTGACTGCCGAGTGGATGAGTCGTTCCTCGGTGACCTGAGCGCCCTCGACGACGTCGAGCACTGCTCCGCGTGACATGACCAGGACGCGGTCGCAGAGTCCTTCGAGCTCCTTGGCGTCGGAGGACGCGACGACGACCGGCACGCCCGCGGCAGAGACCTCGCGCAGGATCCGGTAGATCTCCGCGCGCGCGCCGACGTCGACGCCCTGTGTCGGCTCGTCGGCCAGGACGATGGCGGGGCGGGAGAGCAGGGCCCGGGCGAGCACGACCTTCTGCTGGTTCCCTCCGGACAGGGCCGAGACGACGGTCTCGGCTGAGGCGGTCTTGACGTCGAGAGCGGTGAGCTCCGCCCCGACGAGGGCGTCCTCCCGGCCGCGGCTCAGCAGGACACGACCCCGGAGACGGTCCAGGGCGGACAGGGCTGCGTTCTCGCGGACCGAGAGCGTCATCATGAGGCCCTCGTCGTGTCGGTCGGCCGGGAGGTAGGCCGAGCGCTTGCGCAGGTCGCGCGATGTCCGCGACGTGCCGCCGACCGTGACCGAGCCGGAGAAGGCCGTGAGCCCGGCGAGCGCCCGCAGCACCTCGCTCTGGCCGTTGCCCACGATCCCCGAGACGCCGATGATCTCACCGGCGCGCGCCGTGAAGGAGACGTCGGAGAAGCCGCCACCCGTGATCCCGTCCACGGAGAGGACCTCGTCACCCAGCTCGTCCTGCGGTGGCTTGACCGGGAAGGTCGACTCGAGCTGGCGCCCGACGATGAGCGACAGAAGCTCATCGTCGCTGATGGCCTCCACCTCGGCAGTGCCGCGTACCTTGCCGTCGCGCAGCACGGTGACGCGGTCCGCCAGCTCGCGGACCTCGGCGAGGCGGTGCGTGATGTAGACGACGGCGGTGCCGGTGGCTGCGGCCCGCCGCACGCGTTCGAAGAGCATGTCGACGGAGTCGGCGCCCAGCGGGGCCGTGGGCTCGTCGAGGATGAGCAGCTCGGGCTCCACCGCGAGCGCCTTGGCCAGCTCGAGGAGGTGGCGCTGGGCGACGCTGAGGTTGCCGACCCGGTCCTCGAGGTGGGCGCTCGAGCCGACATCGGCCAGCATCTGCTGCATCGTGCGGATCTGCTCCGCCCCGGTTCCGAGGACGGCACCGGGCACGGCGACCACGAGGTTCTCGGCAACGGTGAGGTCGGGCAGCACCGCTGGGTGCTGGTGGACGATCGCGATGCCGAGCTCGGTGGCCAGGGCGGGTGTCAGCCGCTCGATGAGCCGGCCCGCGCCGGTGATGGTGCCGGCGTCCGGGCTCACCTCACCGGAGGCGACCCCCATGAGGGTCGACTTGCCCGCGCCGTTCTCTCCCAGCAGGGCGTGGACCTCGCCCCGACGGATCTCCAGGGAGACGTCGGTGAGCGCTGCGACCCCGTCGTAGTTCTTGCTGATGCCGGAGAGGACCATCGCCGACTCGGCGATCACCGCGGTGTCTCTGGTCACGTCCAGTCCTTCGGTCGGCGTTTCGGTCGGCGTCTCGCTCAGCGTCTTGGTCTTGGTCTCGGTGGCGACATCGACGGGCACGGGGTCGGCCGGGCCGTCGGTCGTGACGGCACCGGCCGCCCCGTGCGGAGTCACTTGAGCAGCTTCGCCTGGTCCTGTCCGGCCATCTGGGCGGACAGGTAGATGTCACCGGGAAGGTCCTTCTTGCACGTCACCGGGCTGGGCTTGCCGCCGACCGAGTCCTCGAAGGCGGGAGCCTTGAACTGCTTCGACGCGGGCGGGGTGCCACCGGTCGCGAGGGCGACGGCCCACTGGACCGCCAGTCGGGCGTTGTCGTTGCCCGTGGCCACGGTGAAGAGCTTGAAGTCCGGGTTCTGTGCCTTGTGCGCCTCGTAGAAGCACGAGAGGACGTTGCCGTCCGACGTCGCCAGGGCAGGGATGGAGCGCCCGCTCTTCTCGAACTCCGGCAGAGCACCGACGAGGGACGGTCCGAAGTCGGACACGATCGCGTCGATCTTCGGGTACTTCGCGATGGCGGCACTCAGGACCTGCTGGGTCTTGGCGGGATCCCAGTTGGTGACCTCGAACGGCGCCTGCCCGATGAAGGTGTACTTCCCCGGGTCGAGGACCTCCTTCATGCCCTTGAGCTCGTCGAGGCCCTGGCTGTTGCCTGCGGGGCCGGACAGGAAGAGGATGTTGCCCCCGCTCGGCAGGGTCTTGGTGAGCCAGTCGGCCCAGTTCTTGCCGTCGGTGACGAAGTCGGCTCCCACCCAGACGTCGTAGTCCTTGCCGTCGGCGCCGCCCGGGTTGACCCGGTAGGGCACCGTGGTGACGCCGGCCTCCTTGGCGCTCTGCAGAGCAGGGAGCATGGCGTTGCCGGCGTCCGGGAACACGACGAGCGCGTTGACTCCCTTGGCGACCAGGCCCTGGATGTCGGAGATGGCCTTCTGGGTGTCGCCCTGACCGTCGGCGTAGGTGAAGCTCGTGACGCTCGGGCACTTGGCGATCTCGTCCTTGGCGGAGGCCGTCGTGACGAGACGCCAGCTGTTGCCGCCGAACCCGTCGGTCAGGCCCAGGGTGATCTGCTTGGAGCCGCACCAGGATGGCGCGCCCGAGACGGTGCTGCCTCCGCTGGCGGCGGGAGAGGCGCCGTCGGACGAGCTGCCACAGGCTGCGAGTGCCAGGGCGGCGACGCTCGACACTGCGAGGACGCGGATGGCTGTGTTGGGTCGGGACATTGCGGATCGACCTTTCTGATGGTCATGAGCCGGGTGAGGGATGAAGCAAGAGGGGTCAGGCCGGGACGGTGCTGGCTGGACGTTGGGATCGCCGTCGCAGCCGCGACCAGTTGATGGTGTAGAGCGCGACACCGATCGCGAACGCGGCCGACTGCACGAGCGTCTTGCCCGCGAAGTCGAAGCCGAGGGCCAGCACGAACTGGTCCAGCTGGATCAGGAAGAGCGCCGCGACGGCTGTGGCGACGAGGTTGCCCCGACCGCCGAGCAGGGAGGTGCCTCCGAGGACGACCGCTGCCACCGAGGCCAGCAGGTAGCTGTCGCCCTGGTATGCCGTGGGCTTGTTGAGGATGCCGGCCAGGAGCAGGGCGCCCAGCCAGTAGAAGACCTGCGCGAAGACGTAGCCGCCGGCCTTGAAGCCCTGCACGCGCAGACCAGCAGCCCACGCCGCCGAGCCGTTGGCCCCGACCGCCTCGAAGCGACGTCCCGACGCCGTCTTCTTGACGACCACCGTGACGACGGCGGTCGCGAGCACGGCGACGAGGACCGCGTGTGGGATCCCGAGAGTGCTGTCACCGGCGAGCCGGGCGAGCAGGTCGGTGGTCTGGCGGGGGGTCCCCCCGGACACGGCCAGCACCGCGGCGTAGAGCAGCGCGTTGGTGCCCAGGGTGGCGACGATGGGGTTGAGGCCGAGGCGTCCGATGAGCAGGCCGTTGCCGAGCCCGGTGAGGAGCGAGACCCCCAGCGCGAGCAGGGCCGCCGGGAGCACCTTGGAGTCGTCGCCATAGGCCTGGTGGGTCACGATGACGATGACGAGTGACACCGAGCCTGCGACCGACAGGTCGATGCCGCCCTGCATGACGACGAGGGTCTGCCCGAGGGCGACGATGGCGAGCACGGCTGCGAACGGCAGCATGCTCTGGACCGCACCGGAGCTGACACTGCTCGGGGCGAAGATGAAGCCGGCGATGACGAGAAGGGCCAACGCCGCGACCACGGTCAGCAGTCCACGCGAGAGGCCCCGGGGGGTGCGGCGCGACGGGCTGACCGTCTCGTTCTTCGGATCCATGACCCACTCCTCGACACTGAGGGTTTCGATGCTGACCGTCCGGATCACGGGCGACCAAGGTGTTGGGTGAGACTGTACATAGAGCATTTGGCGTTAACAAGAGGTTCACGCTCGGGTCTTTGTCAACGAGACAAGACCGTGATGCGCGCCTCGGGGACGGACACCCGCGAAGCGGGCGAAACGCCTACTCGCGTGGGTCCCCTGCGGACTGGATACGACTCAGGTCGGCCATGTCTCGCGAGCCCCACCCGGCGTCGACGGCGCCCTGCACGCGCTGCAGCGTCTGCTCTGTCACCGGCAGCGCCGCGCCGGTCGTCCTGCCCTGCTCGGTGATCAGGCGCAGGTCCTTGGCGACGAGCTCCAGGCTCATCGCGATCGGCGTCTGCGGGTCGAGGAAAGCCGGGCGCTTGTAGTGGACGAAGGGAGCCCCGACGACACTGCGTTCGAGCACGTCGTAGGCCTCGGTCCGAGTGACTCCGGACCGCTCCGCGAGGACGAGGGCCTCTGCGAGGGCCGCGTTGAGGTCGTGGACCACGAGGTTGACCGCGAGCTTCATCGCCTGGCCTGCGCCGACGTCACCCACCCGGAGCACCTCGGCCGCGAAGGACTCGAGGACCCCCCGGGCGGCGATGACGTCGTCGGGCCGCCCGGACGCCATGACGAGCAAGGTGCCGGCGGTGACGGCGGGCACGCTCCCCGACACGGGAGCGTCGACGAAGCGATGTCCTGCCTCGGTGAGCCGGCGACCCAGACGCGTTGCCGCCGCCACTCCGCTCGTCCCCAGGTCGATGACGAGGCAGTGGGTGGGCAGGGCGCTCAGCACGGCCTCCGAGAGCAGCAGCGACGTGGTCACGTCGCCGTCCGCGAGCATCGTCAGCACGACGTCCGCGTCCGTCACGGCCGCCGAGGGGGTCGTGGCCAGGACGAGCTCGCCGTGTGTCTGCGAGTCCACCAGGGCCTGGGCGGATGACAGCGTGCGGTTCCACACCCGCACCCGGTGCCCTGCGGCGCCCACGCGTCGCGCCATCGCCGACCCCATGCGGCCGGTGCCCAGGATCGCGACGTCAGCCACGGCGAGGGTCCACCAGGATCTTGCCGCCCGCGGACCCGGCCACGATCGGGTCGAGACCACGAGCGACGACATGGTCGAGGGGCACCGTCGTGGTGCCGATGACGCCCGCCAGCGGACTGCTCTCGAGCAGCGCGAGGGCACGGGGGATGTCCGTGGCGCAGATGTGGGCGACGGTGGTCGCGATGTCGACCTCACGCAGCACGATGTCCGCGAGGCCGAGCTCCTGCGGGGCCTTGACGAGGCCCACCAGCAGCGTCCGCCCTCCTCGCGCGCAGAGCGACAGCGCGCGGGCCGCGGCGCCGGGCGCGCCCGAGCTCTCGATGACGACGTGGGGCTGTCGGGGAACGAGGTCCCGTAGCTCCTCGAGCGTCGTCTCGCGGCTCACCGCGACGGTGCTCGTCGCACCGAGTCGTCGCGCCACGTCGAGGCGGTCGGGGTCGACGTCCACCACGGTGACCGTGCCCCGGTGGCCACGCAGCCCGGCCAGGACGAAGGAGCCGATCGCGCCGGCGCCGAGCACGACGACGTCGTCCCCGTCAGCGATCCCGGCGCGGTCGATGGCGTGCAGGCCGACCGCGAAGGGTTGTGCGAGCGCCGCTTCGGTGTCGTCGCACCCGTCCGGGATGGTGACCAGGGTGCTGACGGGAGCGACGACGAGCTCGGCGAGTCCACCGTGGGTCGACAGTCCGAGCGTGTAGTAGCGCTCGCACAGGTTGGTGCGACCGGCCGCGCACCACCGACAGGAGCCGCACGAGACTCCCGCGCCGCAGGCCACCCGTCGGCCGGTCCAGCGTCTGCCGCCCCCGTCCCCTGCGTCCGGGCCGGCGGCGACGACGGTCCCGATGAACTCGTGGCCGAGCACGGTGGGCCCCACGTGGCCGCTGCCGGTGTGTCGGTCCGTGAGCGGGACCATCATCGGTCCCTTCGCGTACTCGGTGGCGTCGGTACCGCACAGGCCGTTGAGAGCGACCTGGATGAGGACCTCACCCTCGCGGGGTCGTGGCTCTGGTCGGTCCTCGACCCGAAGGTCCAAGCGACCGTGGAGCACTCCTGCGCGCATCATCGGTCCCCTACCCGTCAGAGCCGGGCGGACGAGGTGATGTGGACCTTGACCTGGGACCGGTCCTCCAGAACGGCGGTGATCGCCTTCTCGGATTCCGCCAGATCGTGGCTGGAGGTGACGAGTGGGCTGAGGTCCACCCCGCTGCGGGACAGGAAGCGCAGGGTCTGCGGCCAGACGCCGGGGGAGCCGATGATGCCGCGGGCCTGAAGCTCCTTGGACTGGAACAGCCCGAGCTTCGCAGGGGCGGAGCCGCCCACGTCGATGCCGATGTAGACGATCCGGGCGCGGAACGCAGCGACCTCGAGCGCCGTCGCCATCGCCGCCGGCTTGCCGCTCGCCTCGAAGACGACGGAGGCCCCGTCTCCGTCGGTGGCCTCCTGCACCGCGTCTTCGAAGCCCTCGGCAGTGGGGTCGAGCACCTCGTCGGCACCGAGCCGCATAGCGAGCTCCCCCCGGTCCGCTGAGGGCTCGGCCACGACGACCTTCGCACCTCGGCCCACCGACGCAGCCACGACGCCGAGCCCGATCGGACCGGTCCCGAGCACGAGAACCGTGTCGCTCGCGTCGAGGTTGTCGGCGCGGACCGTCGCGTAGTAGCCGCAGCTGAACGGCTCGACCAGGGCGCCCTGGGTCCACGACAGGTTGTCGGGAAGGCGGTGGAGCCAGGCCTCCTTGGCCAGGAAGAACTCGGCGGCGGCACCGCTGATGCTGAAGCCGAAGTGGTCGTCACCGATGACGCACTCGCCGACGACCCGGTCGCCGACGCCGAGACCCTTGACATCCCGGCCCACGCGGACGACTTCGCCGGACCACTCGTGGCCGGGGATCACCGGGTAGGCGAAGGGGATGATGTAGCGGCCGGCGAGCAGCTCGATGTCGGAGTGGCAGATCCCGACGCTCCGACTGGCGACGAGCACCTCGTCCGGGCCCGGCTCGGGGACGGGGACCTCGTTGAGGTGGAACTGGTCGGGCCCGGTGAACTGCAACGCGCGCATATGACGTCCTCGGCAGATGGCTCGGAGCGGTGCAAACCGCTGAACAGGTGGAACGACGGGAGTTCAGTCAGAGTGAACGCTCGGCGACGACCTGTCAAGCAGTACGGCGGTCAGGACGTGGGGTGGACCACGAACCAGATCCCGCGGGCCGGCTGTGAATGCAGGTTGCGGAAGAGGTGGGGCTGGGAGGAGTCGAAGCCGAGGGCCTCCCCCGCATGCAGGGTGAAGACGTCGAAGCCCACCGTGATCTCGAGCTCGCCCTCGAGGAGGTATCCGAACTCGGCGCCGGCGTGCTGCAGCATCCGGCCGTCGTTGGTCGAGTTGCTGTGCGGGGGATACACGATCTCGATGAAGTCGAGGTCCCCGCCGGTGTTGTCGGCCAAGCGTTCCCACACGACGCCGGTGTCCATCTCGAGGCGGGATCGGCCGCCGGACCTGGTGACGGAGACGCGCTCGGCACGACCGGTGCGGGGAACGGCGTCGACAGGGGAGCTGATCTCCGACCTGCTCGGGAGGCCCTCCGCGTTCGCCGGACGCGAGGCGGCGGCCAGGGTCTCGGTGCCGCCGGCGTCGTCACCCGTGCCCGAGGGTGGGATCGGAGCGCCGCCGTCCACGGCGAAGAGCTCGTCGATCGACACGCCCAGCAGCTGGGCCAAGGAGTAGAGGGTGGCCACCGACGGCTGCGACTTGCCGTTCTCGAGCTGGGACACGAAGGAGGGCGAGACCCCCAGCTGTCGGGACACCTCGCGAAGGGACATCCCGGTGGCGAGCCGCACCTTGCGGAGGCGGCCACCGAGGTTCTCGACCTGCTCGACCACTCTCGGCTCACCTCTGTGCTGGCGTCGGTTTTCCCCGACAGTAGCGCGAGGCGACCCGTCCTGCCCGATCCGCCGGGCGCTCACTCGGGCACCGTCGCGTCACGACTCGGGACCGGCTCGCCGCGGCGGCACGTGCCGGGCCTGACGTGGCGCGAGAGGGTGGGCGCGGCGTAGGTCCGGGTGAGGATGCGTCCAGCCATGGGGGTCCTCCTCGGGAGCCGGGATGTGGTCGGGGTGGAACGGTCGAGGGCAGACGCAGGCGAGCTGTTTCGAGGTAACGTTAATCATCACTTGACGCCCTGTCCAGATCGCGGCACCATCGGCCTGTCGCGGACATGGACGCTCGGACGTCACCAGCCGCACCGTCAGCATCGCCCGAAGGAGCGCGCATGGCACCCACTGCCCTCGTCGTAGGAATCACCGGCATCGGTGGACAGAACTGCGCGCACGCCCTGCTGGACAAGGGTTTCGACGTGGTGGGCCTGTCCCGCTCCGTGCGCGAGCCCGTTCCCGGCGTCGACCACGTCCTCGCTGACGTCCTCGACCCCGAGTCCGTCGAGCGTGCGGTCGCGGGCAGGTCGATCTCGCACCTGGTGTTCACCACCTGGCAACGGCAGGCGACGGAGGCCGAGAACTGCCGAGTCAACGGTGCGATGCTGCGCAACACTCTCGAGGTCCTCGGTCGCACCACCACGCTCGAGCACGCCGTCCTCGTGACCGGCCTCAAGCACTACCTCGGTCCCTTCGAGGCCTACGCCAAGGCTCCGGCCGAAACGCCCTTCCGCGAGAGCCAAGGGCGACTGCCGTTCGAGAACTTCTACTACGTCCAGGAGGACGCGCTCTTCGAGGCAGCGGCTCAGCAGGGCTTCACGTGGTCGGTGCACCGACCGCACACGATGATCGGCTACGCGCTCGGCAACGCGATGAACATGGGGGTCACGCTTGCCGTCTACGGCAGCATCTGTCGCCAGACGGGGCAGCCCTTCGTGTTCCCCGGGAGTCCACAGCAGTGGGCAGGCGTCACCGACATCACCGACGCTCGCCTACTGGGCAGGCACGTCGCATGGTCGGCGACCGACCCCGCCGGGCGTGACCAGGCCTTCAACACCGTCAACGGTGAGGTCTTCCGGTGGCGCCAGATGTGGAGCCGGGTCGCGGAGGGCCTCGGTGTCGAACCCGCCGAGTACCCCGGTCAGCCGCAGCCCCTCGAGGGGCGCATGACCCACGCCGACGAGGTGTGGGCCGACCTGGTCGCGCGCCATGGTCTTGCCCCGCACCCGGTGGCGGAGCTGGCGTCGTGGTGGCACACAGATGCTGATCTGGGGCGCACGGTCGAGACGTTCGCCGACATGGGCAAGAGTCGCAAGCTGGGCTTCCTCGACTACCAGGACTCGGCGGACTCGTTCCTCGACCTCTTCGAGTCGCTGCGACAGCGAAGGATCATCCCTCCCCTGTGAGCCGGGAGCGACGAAACCGCGGTCCGGACACGGGTCCGGCCGCCGGCCGCAGTGGTCACGCCTCGCCGGCGGCCCAGCCGGTGACCCGGACGATGCGACACACGAGCAGCCGGTGGAAGGGCTTGTCGGCGTACTGCGGCACGGTGCTGGCCAGCCGGTCGGCGAGGTCGTCGGTCAGCGAGGACGGCGGGTCGCTGACGTGCTGGAGCTCGGCGCGCACCCACCAGAGCCTCGACCAGTCGTCGTCCTCCCAGCGCTCGATGAGCAGGGAACCCCGCGGGTCGGCCGCCAGGTTGGCCTCGCGCTGAAGCCGGGAGGACGTCTTGGGCTTGACCGTGTCGATCGGGATGCCGACGTGCCCGTCGTCGCTCACGGCATACACGATCGGGACCGGGTCGGGGCCGCGGTCGGGGTGCAGCGTGCACAGCACGCCGTGGACCTGCTCGCGCAGGCGTGACCGAGCCGTCTCCTCGTTGAGCCTCATCGCGTGCGCTCCTCATCGTCGGGTGGTGCCCAGAAGTCTGGTACCAGCCTCCGCCCATCCCGGGAACGACGAAACCGCAGGTCACACGATGGTGACCTGCGGTTTCGGGGGTGGTGGCCAGGGGCGGGGTCGAACCGCCGACCTTCCGATTTTCAGTCGGACGCTCGTACCAACTGAGCTACCTGGCCGCGACAACGAGTGGAACTATAGCCGACCCCTCGGGGCATCAGGCAAACCGCCCGCGGCTGGCGCATCGCGTGCGTGTGCGGGATCGTCGGGGGGTATGGGAAGGACGGCCGGCGGGGGCTCAGGGCCGGGACTCCGTGCTCCGCACTTGCCAACGAACGAGGCGATAGTGAAAGATTCAAGCACCCTGGGTCGTGAGAGGATGCCGCGACTCATCCATCGACCTGCAGGGGAGAGACCATGACCGACCACGGATCCGCGTTGAGCGGGGACTGGGACTTCGACCCGGCCCACACCCGTATCGGCTTCTCGGCCCGGCACGCCATGGTGACGACGGTGCGCGGCTCCTTCAACGACGTGACCGGCCGCCTCTACGCCGACCTCGACGACATGGCCAAGTCCTACGCCGAGGTCGTCCTCAAGGCCTCGAGCGTCGACACCCGCAACCAGCAGCGTGACGACCACCTGCGCAGCGCCGACTTCTTCGACGTCGAGAAGTGGCCCGACATCCGCTTCGAGAGCACGCAGATCGAGGAGGTCGAGGAGAACGCCTACATGGTCTCCGGCAACCTGACGATCCGCGACGTCACCAAGCCCGTCACGATCCCGATCGAGCTCATCGGCGTGCAGACCGACGCCATGGGTGCCCTGCGGGCCGGCTTCGAGGGCTCGCGCCGGATCAACCGTCGCGACTTCGGCCTCGAGTGGAACATGCCGCTCGACGCCGGCGGCGTCCTCGTCTCCGAGAAGATCTCGCTCGAGTTCGAGATCTCCGCCGTCAAGCGCGGCACCGACCAGCAGGCCTGATCAGCAGGGGCTGACCAGGCCTGCTGGTCAGCTGGGCTGACCAGCTGGGCTGATCAGGCCCCCGGACCCTTCGTGCGCACGTCGGCGACGTGCGACATCGCCTCGCGCAGCTCGCCGAGCCAGTCGCTCTCGTGCTGCCCGACGAGCTTGACGCACCAGGCCAGCGCCTCGGCGCGGGACCTGGCGACGCCGGCATCGACGAGCGTGTCGAGGACGAGTCGCTCCGGCTGACGCAGCCGGGTCATCGCCGGCGCGGCGACGTGCGTGAACAGCTCCGTGCGGTCGCCGACGCGGACGGCCCACGACACCTTGCGCTCGAAGCGGTGCTCGGCCTCGCGGGCGATCTCGATGCGGCGACCACGGGTGTCCTCGCGGAACGCCTTGGCGCGCCCGGCGCGGGCCTCGTCACGCTCGGCGTCGCTCGACCCGTCGGGCAGGTCGACGTCGGTGACGGTGAGGACGACGGTGATCTCCTCGCGGTCGACAGTGATCTCGGGCGGCGTGCTGCGCCACTCCTCGGGCAGGCGGCCGACGAACCAGCCGCGCACCCGCTCCAGTGCTTCGTTCGTAATCATGTAATCAGGATTACTCCATTACGAGCGATCGTCAACGCCTTACGCCGGAGGCAGAGCGCGAGGACGTATGCCGCCGGGTGGCGTGCAGACGGCATACGTCCTCGGTGGAGGGCGTGGCGTGGCCCGAAGGGGCCGTCGGGCTCCGTGGCGCGAACCGGCTCAGCGCCGGCGGACCCGGATCGAGTAGGCGCCGGTCCCGCTCGGCCGGTAGTGGCGCACCTGGGCGACGTAGCGGCCCGGGGTCAGCCCGGCGCGCACGCGCGCGTTGACGCCGTAGCCGCTGTCGTCGTCCTCGCCGACGAGGTCGGTGTCGCTGTTCGGTCCGAAGAGCGAGACGTAGACGTCGGTCGAGCCGCGGGTCGTCACCTCGTAGAGCCCGTCGCTCGCGACGTCGAAGGCGTAGAGGTCTTCCTCGCCCGCGGCGCCGATCGAGCCCTCGACCTTCGGGCCGTCGACCGTCAGGGTCGCAGCGTCGGTGACGACGGGAGCACCCTTGGGGTACATGGCTGCTCCCGCGACGAACGCCTTGTCGAGCGACGACAGGTCGTCGTTGGCGTGCGTCGCGACGCCGTTGAGGGTCCACGTCGCCGGGAACGCGTAGAGCATGATCGAGTCGGGGTCGAACTGCGTCCCCTTGATCTGGTCGACGGCGTACTTCATGAAGACGTTGTGGCGCACCTTCGCCTCGTCCCAGCGGTTCGGGGGGCCCGCGAGGGCCGCGATGACGACCGGCTCGTTCCACTGGATGCCACCCTCCGGGTTCGAGTGCTCGTGGGCGAGCCCGATGGCGTGGCCGAACTCGTGCCCCGCGGTGCCACCGTCGAGGAAGCCGAGGTTCATCGTCGCCTCGTTGCTCGGGATGCCCTTGTTGTCGGTGCCGACGTAGGACCACGCGCCGTCGGTCGGGTCGAAGGAGACGCGAAGATCGGCGTTCGGGTGGTTGCCGAAGTCGAAGGAGATGTTGCAGGCGGCCTGCCACCACGCGGCCTGCTCACGGGCCTTGGTCTGCTGCGCGGGCGTGCCCTCGAGGAAGCGGACGGTGAGCGTCGTGCCGTTCATCCACGCCTTGCCGATGGGTGAGATCGCGCGGTCCGCGCCGTCCGGGCCACGCTCGCGCCGGTGAGGGCGCATCAGGTCCTTGGGAAGGATCCGGTCGAAGCACACGTGCGGTGCATCCGTCATGGCGTTCCCCCAATCGGTCCGGGGCGCAGTCGCGTCCACCGTCCATGGTCCTCCCGCGCGCGCTCGCGCACAGCAGAACGGGCGTATGCCGTGTGGTTGCTCTCGTGGGCCGCTGCGGGCCGGTTGACTCCTGCACGAGCGACAGCCCACGATGGATGATTTGGGGCACCCCAGAGCAGAGGAGAGCGCCGTGGGCACGGTGGTCATGTACGGCTCGGTGTCGGCGGACGGCTTCGTCGCGGACGAGGACGACCAGCCCGGACCGCTGTTCGACTGGTTGTCCGACGGTGACGTCCCGTTGGACGAGAGTGGCGAGCTGCAGGTGTCGCAGACGTCCTACGACTACATCCGGCCGTACTGGGACCAGATCGGGGTGACACTCGTCGGCCGCCACGTATTCGACCTGACGGACGGCTGGGACGGGAAGCCTCCGAGCGGCATCGACCACGTGGTCGTCGTGACGCACCGGCCGCCGCCCGACGGCTGGGACCCCGAGGCGCCGTTTCACTTCGTCGACGGCGTCGAGGCAGCCATGGCCCAGGCGCAGGAGCTTGCGGGTGACCGCATCGTCGAGGTCGCCGCTGGTGACGTCGGGGGCCAGATGCTCGCCGCGGGCCTCGTCGACGAGGTGCGCATGGACGTCGTACCCGTCGTGCTCGGGTCCGGCAAGCGCTACTTCGGCTCGGTCCACGCCCAGCACCTGCTGGAGGATCCCGACGTGGTGATCCAGGGCGACCGGGTGCTGCACCTGCGCTACCGGGTGCGCCGTTGACCGATCCGAGCGGGTGACACCGGATCGGGCCTCCGGCTGCGCCTGCGCCTCGCTGCCCCGTGCCCGACGCGCCAGCCGACATCCAGCTGGCGACGACCTCTCAACCCTGAAGAGCCGGTTCGGCGGCGGGCTCGGGACGCTCGGCTGCTGCGGTGGTCGCGGCATCGGTGCGGGCGAGCCGGCTCGGCCACCACATCCGTGCCCCGATGTCGAGGTTGAGGGCGGTGACGAGGACCGAGCGGACGATCAGCGTGTCGAGCAGGACGCCGAGTGCCACGGCGAAGCCGATCTCGGCGAACGCGACGATCGGCATCGTCGCGAGCACCGCGAAGGTGCCGGCCAGCACGAGCCCCGCCGACGTGATGACCCCGCCCGTCGCAGCGAGCCCCACGAGCGACCCGCGCCACGTCCCGACCTTCTTCGCCTCCTCGTGGACTCGGGTCATGAGGAAGATGTTGTAGTCGATGCCGAGGGCGACGAGGAAGACGAAGACGAAGAGCGGGAACGAGGAGTCGGCGCCGGCGAACCCCAGCACGTGCCGGAAGACCAACGCGGACAGGCCGATTGCCGCTCCGAAGGAGAGCAGGACCGTCCCGATGAGGACGAGTGGTGCGGTGAGGGCGCGTAGCAGGAGCACGAGGATGAGCAGGACGACGCCGAGGATGACGGGGATGATCCGCTCGTTGTCGTCGGAGCTGGCCCGGAGCGTGTCGACGCGGGTCGCCGTGTCACCTCCCGCGATGGCGTTCGCACCCGGCACGGCCGCGATGGCCGTCCTGATCCGGTCGAGCGCCGCGGTCGCCGCGTCGGAGTCCGGGGCCGAGGTGAGGGTGGCCTGGATGAGCGAGCGGCCGTCCCGAGTCACCGGGTCGGTGACCGTGTCGACGCCGTCGACCGCCTCGAGCGACGACCGCACCTGGGCGGCCGCGGCCTCGTTCGCGAGGACGAGGACCGGGGACCCCCCGCCGGCGGGGAAGTGCTTCGCGACGATCTGCTCGCCGATCACCGACGGCGGCGTCGTGTAGTAGGAGTCCTTGTTCTGCAGCCCGACCGCGTTGAGCTGGAGCACCCCGAGCGACGCGATCGCGAGCAGGAGCGACGTCACCACCCAGGTGCGTCGCGGTGCCCGGGCGATCCGGGCGCCGACGCGGGCCCAGACCCCGTCGCGGGTGCCGTCGACGGAGCCCAGGGTCGGGCGGACGGGCCAGAAGACCCACCGGCCCAGGACGACGAGCAGGGCTGGCAGCAGCGTCAGCATGACGAGCAGGGCGACGGCGATGCCGATCGCGGCGACGGGGCCCAGTCCCTTCGTCGAGCTCATCGACGCGAAGAGGAGGCAGAGCATGCCGGCGACGACCGTGGCACCCGAGGCGAGGATCGCCGGGCCGGCGCGGTGCAGGGCAACCGCCATGGCCTCGTGCCGGTCGGCGTGACGGCGCAGCTCCTCGCGGTAGCGCGCCACGAGGAGCAGCGCGTAGTCGGTACCGGCGCCGAAGACGATGACCGTGAGGATGCCGGAGCTCTGTGCGTTGACCGTGAGGGTGTCGCCATCGGCGAGGAAGTAGATGACGCCCTGCGCGACGAACAGGGCGGTGCCCGCCGAGACGACGGGAAGGAGCCAGAGGATCGGGCTTCGGTAGGTGATGAGCAGGATGAGGATCACGACGGCCATCGCGCTGTAGAGCAGCTTGCCGTCGATGCCGGAGAACGCCTCCGACGAGTCCGCGCCGTAGCCGACCGGCCCGGTGACGTGCATCGAGAGACCGGCGGGCCCGTTGGCGGCGATGTCGCGCATCTGCGTCGCCGTGGTGCTGAGGGAGTCCCAGCCGGCTTCCCCGGCGTCGACCGGGACGATGACCTGGAGCGCCTGGCCGTCGGCGGACGGGATCGGGCCGACCGAGTCGCGCTTGACCGGCTCGAGGGCGTTGAAGCGCACGACCTGCGCGGTCACGGCAGCGAGGTCGGCCGGCGTGACGCCGCTCGGCCGCTCGTAGACGATGACGGCGGGGAACTCGTTGGTGCTCTGGAATGCCGAGATCTGGTCGACGACCTGGGTCGACTGGGCGTCCGCGGGAAGCCAGGACGCGGCCTCGTTGTTGAGGACCGACTGCAGCTTCGACGACGGGCCGGCGAGGAAGCCGACCACGACGATCCAGAAGCCCACGACGAGCCACTTCGTCACCCGGGAGGACGGGATTCGCGCAAGCCGCCCGACATCGCCGATCCTGTTGTCATTCATGGCATTTGCCCCCTACCGGAGTCTGCCGCGCAGTCGCGGCGCCATCAACGCTAGGGCCGCCGACAGCCGCGCGAACAGGGGTTGGGCCTGGTTGGGGGTCCACTTCAGGGTCAGGTGGGGGAGGACCCTGACCCCGGGGCCCCGTCAGGGCCGGGTGCCGACCGCTGCTCGCCCCCGGAACCGCCTACCATGGGTTCCCGTGCAGTTCCTCAACGGTCTCCAGCCCCAGCTCGACCTCACCTACGACGACGTCTTCATGGTGCCCAGCCGCTCGTCGGTCACGAGCCGCCTCGACGTCGACCTGTCGTCGGTAGACGGCTCGGGCACGACGATCCCGCTCGTCGTCGCCAACATGACCGCCATCGCCGGGCGGCGCATGGCCGAGACCGTCGCCCGACGTGGCGGCATCGCCGTCATCCCGCAGGACATCCCCGTCGAGGTGGTCCGCGACGTCGTCGGCTGGGTCAAGCAGCGCCACCTCGTCCACGACACGGCGATCACCCTCGAGCGGCACATGACCGCCGGCGAGGCACTCGTCCTCATCGGCAAGCGGGCCCACGGTGCCGCAGTCGTCGTCGACGGTCCGAAGCCCGTGGGCATCGTCACCGAGAAGGACCTGACCGGCGTCGACCGCTACACGCAGGTGCACGACGTCATGCACGAGGACATGGTCGTGCTGCCCGACTCCATCGACCCGCAGGAGGCCTTCGAGCGGCTCTCGGCTGCGCGGCGCAAGGTCGCCCCCGTCGTCTCCGAGCACGGCGAGCTCGTCGGCATCCTGACCCGGGGTGGTGCGATCCGAGCCGGTCTCTACCAGCCGGCCGTCGACGACAGGCAGCGCCTGCGCGTGGCCGCCGCGGTCGGCATCAACGGTGACGTCGCGGCCAAGGCCGCCGAGGTGCTCGACACCGGCGCCGACGTCCTCGTCATCGACACCGCCCACGGGCACCAGGACAAGATGATCGACGCGTTGCGTGCGGTGCGCGCGCTCGACCCGCAGGTGCCGGTCGTCGCCGGCAACGTCGTGTCTGGTGCCGGCACACGTGAGCTGATCGAGGCGGGTGCCGACGTCGTCAAGGTCGGGGTGGGCCCGGGGGCGATGTGCACGACCCGGATGATGACCGCGGTCGGTCGGCCACAGTTCTCGGCCGTGCTCGAATGCGCCGCGGCCGCAAGGGAGCTCGGCAAGCACGTCTGGGCTGACGGTGGAGTGCGGCACCCGCGCGACGTCGCCCTCGCGCTCGCGGCAGGCGCGTCCAACGTCATGATCGGTTCGTGGTTCGCAGGCACGCTCGAGTCGCCCGGGGACCTCTACACCGACAACGACGGGCGCCAGTACAAGGAGTCGTTCGGCATGGCGAGCAGCCGGGCCGTGCGCAACCGCACCGCGACCGACACGGACTACGACCGCGCCCGCAAGTCCCTTTTCGAGGAGGGCATCAGCACGGCGCGGATGTACATCGACCCCGCGCGCCCCTCCGTCGAGGACGTCATCGACGAGATCGTCGCCGGGCTGCGCAGCAGCTGCACGTATGCCGGTGCGCGCACGCTCGAGGAGTTCCACGAGCGGGCCGTCGTCGGGCTCCAGAGCACGGCCGGCTTCGCCGAGGGGCGCCCGCTCCACACCTCCTGGTGACGCCGGCGCCCGACGGCGGCCGAAGGCAGCCGACGGCGCCCGACGGCGGCCGACGGCGGCGGACGATCGGCGCGAGACCTGCCGCATGATCCGCCGTCCAGTGTGGTGATCGCCCCACCGAAGCGCGGACCTTCACGCGGTCACCGCTCGGGAGGCGACGGCATACACGATCAGTGGCGCTTGCGGCCGACCTCGACGATGCGCCAGCCACGCTCGCGCGCGAGCTCGCGCAGCTCACGATCGGGGTTGACCGCGACGGCCTCGCCGACGCGCTCCATCATCGGCAGGTCGCTGACCGAGTCGCTGTAGGCGACGCACCGCGCGAGGTCGTAGCCGCGCTCGGCGGCCAGCTTCTCGATCTCGATGACCTTGCCTGCGCCGTAGCAGAACTCGCCGGTGAGGTGCCCGGTGTAGCGGCCCTCCTCGTCGAGCTCGCTGCGCGTGGCGACGGCGCCCTCGAGCCCTAGCGCGGCCGCGATGCGGCTGACGAGCTCGATGGGGGATGCCGACACGACGATGCGGTCGTGGCCGGTGGCGCGCGCCTCGGCGAGCAGGCCCATCGAGGCCGGGATCGCCTTGCGCACGATGCCCGGCGTGATCGCGTCGGTCAGGTGGATGATGTCGGACTGCGGGATGCCGGCCACCGCACGGAGGATGCGCTCGCGCAGGGCCTCCGAGCCCTCATCGGTGGATCCCTTGCGGTGGAAGGAGATCGCGTTGAGGGTGTCCTTGACGAGGTCCTTCCACGGCACGTGACCGCCGCGGAAGGCGGCGATCGCGAGCGGGTAGTTGGCAGAACCTCTGATCAGGGTGCGGTCGAGGTCGAAGAAGGCGGCCGTCGGCACCGGTCGTGCCGACGACACGGCAGCCTCAGCCGACACGGGCCACCATCGGCAGGGCGGGACGCCGCGGCGGGACCGGGGCGTTGACGGCGCGGGCGGCGTTCTTCGGCAGCGGTCGCGGCCGGTTCGGCAGGGCGAGGCGGAAGACCTTGGCCCACGCCTGGTAGACCTGCTTGGGCAGCGGGCCGGTCGTGTACGGCAGGCCGTAGCGCTCGCAGATCTCACGCACCTCGACCGCGACCTCGTGGTAGCGGTTGCTCGGCAGGTCGGGGAAGCAGTGGTGCTCGATCTGGTGGCTGAGGTTGCCGGTCATGAGGTGCATGAGCTTGCTGCCCGAGATGTTGGCCGAGCCGAGCATCTGGCGGATGTACCAGTCGCCGCGGGTCTCGCCCTCGATCTCCTCCTCGGTGAACGTGTCGACGCCGTCGGGGAAGTGGCCGCAGAAGATGACCGAGTGCGCCCAGACGTTGCGGATGGCGTTGGCCGTGAAGGTGCCGATGAGCGCCTGCTTGCCCGAGCCGAAGGGGACGGCGGCGAGCGGGGTCGCGGCGTAGTCCTTCGTGAACTGGCGAACGACCTTGCGGCCCATGGCCTTGAGGTCCTTCTTGAGGTCGTCCTTGGACTTCTCGCCGTCCTTGACCGCTTCGAGCTCGAGGTCGTAGATGGCGATGCCCCACTCGAAGAACGGCGCGAGGATCATGTTGTAGAGCGGGTTGCCCAGGTTGCCGGGGTGCCACGGCTGGTCCTCGTCCATGCGCAGGATCGAGTAGCCGACGTCCTTGTCCTTGCCCAGCACGTTGGTCCACGTGTGGTGCAGGTCGTTGTGCGTGTGCTTCCAGGCGGCCGCCGGGGTGACGAAGTCCCACTCCCACGTCGTGGAGTGGATGTCGGGGTCGCGCATCCAGTCCCACTGGCCGTGCAGGACGTTGTGGCCGATCTCCATGTTCTCGAGGATCTTCGCGACGCTGAGCATCGCGGTGCCGGCGACGAACGCCGTGCGCTTCTTCGAGAAGAGCAGCGTGGCGCGGCCGGCGACCTCGAGGGTGCGCTGGACGCGGATGACGCGGCGGATGTAGGCGGCGTCGGCAGCACCACGCGTCGCGATGACGCGGTCGCGCAGGGCGTCGAGCTCCTTGCCGAGCTGCTCGACGTCGGCGTCGCTGAGATGCGCGGCGGCGCTCGGCCGCTTGGCGGGTCCGCCGGACGCCGCGAGGACCGGCTTCCGGTTCCGGGTCGTCGGGGCGGTGCCCTCGGCGACGCCGGTGGCGGCGGCCTCGAGGGGCGTCGTCGTCGGTCGGTTCGTGGTGGCTGTCATGGTGGTTCCCTTCTCAGATGTCCAGGTGGACGGGTCCGGCGGCCGCGTTGACACAGGTCTGGATGAGCTCGCCCTCGTCACCGTGGACCTCGCCCGTGCGCAGGTCGCGGACCTTGCCTGCGACGAGCGGGACGAGGCAGCTGCGGCAGATGCCCATGCGGCATCCGCTCGGCATGACGACGCCGCAGTCCTCGCCGGCTTCGAGGAGGGGGACGTCGCCGGCCGCCTCCACTTCCTTGTCGGACTTCTCGAACGTCAGCAGCCCGCCCTCGCCGCCGGAGCCCTCGAGCAGGACGGGCGCGAAGCGCTCGATCGTGAGGCCCGCGTGCGTCGCGTCGTCGCCGTCGCGCTCCCACAGCTCGGTGGCCGCGTCGAGGAAGTCCGTGGGTCCGCAGGCGTATGCCGCCCGCTCGCGCCAGTCGGGACAGAGCGTCTCGAGGTCGGTGACGTCCGACAGGTCGAGGCGGCGCCCGCCCTCCTCGCGCGTGAACCAGTGGCGGACCGTGAGGCCGGGGAACTGGTCGGCGAGCTCGAGCAGCTCGTCGTGGAAGAGCGCGTCGTCGCGGGTGCGCGCCGAGTGGACGAGGACGACGTCGGCGTCGGGCCGGCGGGGCACGAGCGTGCGGATCATCGACATGACGGGCGTCAGACCGCTGCCGGCCGTCAGCATGAGGAGCGGGCGGGGGTGCTCGGGGAGCACGAAGTCGCCCTGCGGGGTGTCGAGGAAGAGGATGTCGCCGACCTTGGTGCTGCGGGCCAGGGCCGTCGAGACGAAGCCGATCGCGGTGACGGTGATGGCGGGGTCGTGGCCGACGGCGGCCGACAGGGAGTAGCTGCGCCACTGGCGCACGCCGTCGATCTCGACGCCGATGCGGGCCCACTGGCCGGCGGCGTGGGGGTTCCAGCCGCGGCCGGGACGGAAGTGGATCGTCGTCGAGTCGGGGGTCTCGCGGACCACCTTCGTGACGACTCCGCGCAGCTGTCGGGCCGAGGCCAGCGGGTTGACCAGATTGATGATGTCCTCGGGCGCGAGCGGGGTCGTCAGGATCGACGCCACACGCCGGAGAGCTCTGATCTGGGTCATCCTCCTATGGTCCTCGCCGAGCGGCTTCCGGATCTTGGGGTGACGCGTACTCTTTGGGGTAGGAAACTGTTGCGTGACGACAAAAGGCAGGAGGCCGAAGTGGCGTACGCCACGTCCGACCCGCCGTGGTTGTCTCTCCCCGCCGAAGTGACGACCGTGCTGCGTCCCGTCGTGACCGACATCGTCGAGGCGATCATCGAGGGCATCCCGCGCGACGTCCCGGTCTACGCGATGCCGATGGAGGGCCGTTTCGGGCAGGGCGTCCGGCGCGGTGTCACGGTCGCCCTCAACCGCTTCCTCGACCTGCCGGGGACCCGCCTGCAGGCGCTGTCCGAGGACGGCAAGTGGGTCTACGAGAACCTCGGTCGCGGGGAGGTGCGCTCCGGGCGGAGCCTCGAGTCCCTCCTCGCGGCCTACCGCTACGGCGCGCGGGTCACCTTCCGCGCGATCTCGCGCACCGTCGACGTGTCGCAGCTGCCGCCCGACGTTCTCCTCTCGCTCGGCGAGTCCCTCTTCGCCTACATCGACGAGCTGTCCGCGGCCAGCGCGCAGGGCTACGCCCAGGAGCAGTCCGAGCGCGCCGGTGAGCAGCTGCGGCTGCGCGGCGAGCTGCTCGAGATGATCCTGCGCGGCGACTCGAGCGACGGGGGCGTGGCACGTCTCGCGGCGGCCGTCGGCTGGACCCTCCCGGAGGTCGTCGTCGTCGCCCTCGTGCCCTTCCCGCACGTCGACGGGCTGCGCGGTGCGCTCGGTCCCGACGGCCTCGTCACCGAGCGAGGCACGGACGTCCTCATCGTCTTCCCGTTCCTCAGCCGCAAGGCGCGTCGTCGCGACCTCGAGCGCGCGCTTCGGGGCCGGCGCGCCATCGTCGGGCCGGCGCGCCCCTGGCAGCAGGCGGGTGAGTCGCTGCACCTCGCGACGGCGGCGGGTGCCCACGGCGTCGCGCCCGGACCGGACCGGCCGGACGCCGACGGAGCCCCCGTGTGGGTCGAGGACCACCTCGCCGAGCTCGTCGTCCTCGCCGAGCCGCTCGCCACGGACGATCTCGCCCGCACCCGCCTCGCGCCCTTGGACGGCCTGCGACCGGCCGTGCGCGAGCGCCTCACCGAGACGCTCCTGTCCTGGCTGCGCCACCAGGGTCAGCGTGCCCCGATCGCGGCCGAGCTCTTCGTCCACCAGCAGACCGTCGGCTACCGCGTGGCGCAGCTCAAGGAGCTCTTCGGCGAGGCGCTCGACGACCCCGAGGTCCGCTTCGAGCTCGAGCTCGTGCTGCGCGCCGGCCACCGCTGAGGTCACGGGCACGCTCGGGCCGGCCGGACGGCATACGCCCTCGGGCCGGTCGTGCGCGCGATCGCGCGGCTCGGGTCGTCGGGGCGCAGCCGCCGCGCGACCTCGCACCCGACGAGCGGTCAGAGCGTGCGGATCGGGGAGCCGTCGAGGTATGCCGTCACGTCCTCGACGACGCCGGCCCAGAACGTCGCGTAGACGTCACGCGTCACGTAGCCGAGGTGGGGCGTCAGGAGCGTGCGCGGTGCGGTGCGCAGCGGGTGGCCGACGGGGAGAGGCTCCTCGTCGAAGACGTCGAGGCCGACGCCCCCGAGGTGACCGCGCCGGAGGGCCGCGAGCAGGGCTCGCTCGTCGACGATCGGGCCACGGGAGGTGTTGACGAGCAGTGCGTCCGGGCGCAGGAGCGCCAGCTCGCGCTCGCCGACGAGGCCGCGGGTGCCCTCGGCGAGGACGAGGTGGATCGAGACCACGTCGGACCCGGAGAGCACGGCGTCGAGGGAGGCCGCCCGGACTCCCGCCTGCTCGGCGCGCTCAGCCGTGAGGCTCCGGCTCCAGGCGACGACGTCCATCCCGAAGGCGCGGCCCACGGAGGCGACCTGCGTGCCGATGCGGCCGAGCCCGAGCAGACCGAGCGTGTGCCCCGCGAGGTCGCGGCCGACCGTCGTCTGCCAGCCGCCCTCGCGCACGGCGGTGGCCTCGGGGACGAGCTGTCGTGCCAGCCCGAGGACGAGGGCCCACGTCAGCTCGGCAGGGGCGGTGGCGAGGCTCTCGGTGCCGCAGACGGTGATGCCGGCGGCGGTGGCCGCGGCGACGTCGATGCTCGGGTTGCGACGGCCGGTCGTCACGACGAGCCGCAGGCGTGGCAGCGAGGCGAGCACGGCGGCCGGGAGCGCGGTGCGCTCGCGCATGACGACGACGGCGTCGTAGCCGGTCAGTCGCTCGACGAGGGCGCCGACCTCGCTGACGTGGTCGCGGAAGACGTCGACGGTGCACGGAGAGCTCGGGTGGTCCGTGACCGGCGACCAGTCGGCGCTGGACAGGGCGACGCCCTGGTAGTCGTCGAGCACCGCGATCCGCACGGTCACCAGCGTACGAGGCGCCGGACATGCGAGAAGCGCCGCTCTCTGATGAGAGCGGCGCTTCTGGTGTCTTGCGACCCCGACCGGGCTCGAACCGGCGACCTCCGCCGTGACAGGGCGGCGCGCTAACCAACTGCGCTACGGGGCCTTACTGGGTGGTGCGTGTCGAACTGTACTGCGTATCCCCAACGGGATTCGAACCCGTGCTGCCGCCGTGAAAGGGCGGAGTCCTAGGCCGCTAGACGATGGGGACCTGCCCGACCTATCCGTTGGGACGTCGAAACTATATGGGAGATTCTGGCACCGTCCAAATCGGCTCCGAACCCCCGTCCGGGGGCGGCCGGATCGCTTCCGGGACAGTCTCTCGGATCAGCCCTTGGCCCACGCCCGGACCTCGTCGACGGGCCACGTCGTGACGATGCGCTCGGCCGGGATGCCGAGGCGCTCGGCGCGCTCGCAGCCGAGCGACTTCATGTCGAGCTGCCCCGGGGCGTGCGCGTCGGAGTCGATGGTGAAGAGGCAGCCGAGGTCGCGCGCCAGCTCGATGAGCTCGTCGGGGGGGTCGCACCGCTCGGGACGCGAGTTGATCTCGACGGCCACGTCGTGCTCGAGGCACGCGCGGAAGACCTTCTCGGCGTCGAACTGCGACGGCGGACGCTTGCCGCGGTTGCCCGTCACGAGCTGGCCGGTGCAGTGGGCGAGGACGTTGGTGTGCGGGTTGCGCACGGCGGCCACCATGCGGGGCGTCATCTCGAACGAGGGCTGCCGCAGCTTGGAGTGGATCGAGGCGGTGACGACGTCGAGCTGGTCGAGCATGTCGTCGTCCTGGTCGAGCGTGCCGTCGAGGTGGATGTCGACCTCGATGCCCCGAAGGAGCGTGAACGCCTCGCCGAGGCTCGCGTTGATGGCGTCGACACGCTTCAGCTGGTCGGTGAGGCGGGCGCGGCTCAGGCCGTTGGCGACGGTGAGGCGCGGCGAGTGGTCGGTCAGCGCCATCCACTCCTGCCCGAGCTCGACGGCGGCGAGCACCATCTCCTCGATCGGGCTGCCGCCGTCGCTCCAGTTGGAGTGCGCGTGGAGGTCTCCGCGGAGCGCGGCGTAGAGCTCAGCACCACCCGTCGTCAGCGGCGCGCCGTGCTTCTCCTCGGCGGAGACGAGGTAGGCCGGCAGGTCGCCGCGCACCGCCTGGCCGATGATCGCGGCGCTCGAGTCGCCGATTCCCTTGATCTGCTTGAGGGTTCCGGACTCGACGCGCTCCTTCAGCTCTTCGTCGCTGATGAGCGTGATCGCCTCGATGGTCTTGCGGAACGCGTCGACGCGGTAGCTGCTCTCGCGGCCGCGCTCGAGGAGGAAGCAGATGCGTCGCAGCGCGTCGAGCGGGCTGATCGGTGCGTGCGGAGGGGTCGGCTGCTCCATGTCGAGCAGCCTAACCGCGGCGGCCGACGCCGCGCCCTGCTACTGCTGCAGGGGCGGCAGCGTGCTCCCGTCGGGGAACTTGCCCGGGGGCGTCCGGGTCGCCGGGACGACCCGGACGATGTCGCCGTACTGCTGCGCGATGAGGCCGGCCGAGGAGCCCTCGTCGGCCATCACCAGCACCCGGTCGGTGCGGGCGTCCTGCGTGACGGCGATGATCTCGATCCCCTTGGAACGCCAGAGCATTCGCTGGTCGACGATCTCCTTGGCGACCTTCTCCTTCTCGGCCAGGGTGTGCTTCATGACGACGAACTCCACATCGGTCGGTGACGGCATCGCGGCGGCCACGAACGCCTCGAGGTCGGGGTCGTGCCGGGTGACGACGACGGCCACGCGGCCACCTGCGGCGTCGGCGGCATACGCCCCCGAGAACACGTCGGGCCAGCGCGCGGCCACGGTGGGCGCGACGGCGTCGAACGCGTTGGTCTGCGGCGTCGAGAGCGTGCCGAACCACCGGGTCGAGTCGCGAGCGGGTGGGGCGGACGGGACGAGGTCGACGCCCGTGGGCACCTCGCTGCCGGTGAGGGTCTGGGGCGATCGGGCGCCGTTGTCCGCGCCGGCGCTCCCCGTCGCGTCCTTCATGACCTCGGGCGCCGAGCCCGCGCTGGCGCTGCTCGACGACGCGCCGTGGTTGCCGGCCGCCCAGGAGGCGCCGACGGCACCGACGACGACGAGTGCGGCAGCGGCGCCGAGGAGCGTCGAGCGCCGGCGTGAGGTGCGCGCCCGTCCGCGCATCAGGGCGCGCTGGGCGAAGAGGTCGTCGCGGGGTGGTTCGAGGTCGTTCATCGTGGACAGCGCCTTTCGCAGCTGCAGCTCGCCTTCCTCCGGCGCAGCGCCGGGTCCGCTCGTGGTGTCGTCGCTCATGGAAACGCTCCCGCCCCGGTCAGTGGTGGTTCGGCGAGCCGGTCGCGCAGGGCGGCGAGCCCGCGCGAGATCTGGCTCTTGATGGTGCCCTCGGCCACGCCCGTGCACTCGGCGATCTGGGGCACCGTGAGGTCCTCCCAGAAGCGGAGGACGAGGACGGCACGCTGCTTCTCGGGGAGGTCGCGCAGCAGGTCGGTGAGGGTCATCGCGAGCTCGCGGTCGTGGTCGGTCGTCTCCGGCTCGGGCGCCTCGTCGGTGAGGACCTCGCGCCGCCGTTTGCGCTGGTCGTTGAGGTAGAGGTTCATCATCGTGCGTCTCGTGTAGGCGGTCTCGGCCCCCGTGGCGATGCGAGGCCAGGCGACGTAGACCCGCGCCAGGGCCTCCTGGACGAGCTCGTCGCCGTCGGCCCAGTTGCCGCAGAGCAGGTAGGCGCGTCGGCGCAGCATCGTCTGCCGCTCCTCCACGAAGCTGCGGAACGCCGCCTCGTCCCTCCGTCTCATGTGCTCCCGCCGGTCCCGGTCGTCATCGGTGGTGCCGATCGTCTGGCTGTCAGTGTCGTACACCCCCTAGACACAACGGCACGGCGAACCGTTGCACTCGGGTCTCGATCCACCGCGATGGCGTATGCCGGGTGGCCCGGTCGTCGGGGCGTCGCGGGCTCGCGGGAGGGTTCAGGAGACCCGCCCGAGGGCGACGAGCGCGAGCATGAGCGCGGCGATCGTCTCGCCATCGGTGATCGAGCCGTCCCGGACGAGACCGATGACCTCGCGGACCGGGACGCGCCGGACGTCACGGATGCCCTCCTCGGCGCGGGCCGCGCTGGCGGGGGCGCCGGGGACCCGCGCGAGACCGGTGGCGAGGTAGACGACCTCGGGCGCGCGGCACACGCCGTTGAGGGCGTTCATCGTGCCGATCTCCCTCCAGTCCCGGGCCACGAGCCCGGTCTCCTCGGCGAGCTCCCGCCGGGCGGCCACGAGCGGGTCCTCACCGTCGGTGCCGCCGGCGGGCACCTCGACGGAGGTGCCGACGGTGTGCCGGTCGACCGTGACGAGGACGACCTCGTCGGCCTCGGTGAGGGCGACGACGAAGACGGCGGGGCGTTGCAGCTCGACGACCCCGTAGATGCCGTCGGTGCCGTCGGGCCGGGTCACGGCGTCCTCCCGGACCCGGATCCACGGGTTCTCGTAGACGACCGTCGTCGCTCTCACGGGCCAGCTCACGACGGGTCTCCGAGGCGCATGCCCCGATCGTGCCACCGGTTCCCCTCGAGCGAGCGCCCCGTCCCACTCGAGTGAGCGCCCCGTCCCGGCGGGTGGGGTCGAGCCTCAGTCGAGGAGCGTGATGAGCACGATGGCGCGGCCCGCCGTGCCCGCGCGCACCTCGTCGAGCGTCGGGGGCCGGTCGACGTTGACCTTGAGGGCGACGCGGTTGGCACGCTTGGGTCCGAGCTCCTTGAGGAGCCGGTCGAAGATCTCCGCCACACGGTCGGGGTCCTCCTCGAGGACCGCGTGCGCACGGCGTCGACGCCCGTCGATCGTCACCTCGAGGTCGGCCCCGCCGCGCAGGTTGGCGCGCCAGGCGCCGCCCCCGTAGGTCATCAGCTGCCCGTCGAGCTCGTGGCGGCCGACGGGGACGTCGTAGACGCGGCCAGAACGCCGTCCGGTCACGTGCAGCACGAGCAGGCCCTTGCTCGCGATGCCGTGCAGCGGAGACGACAGGAGCCCGCGCAGCACCGGGTTGAAGATCTTGACCATCGCGGCGGGGGCCAGGGCCTCCTCGACCGCGGGCTTCGTCGTGTCGGTCACGGCCTCAGCATGACACCGCGGACGCCGACTCCGAGGCCGATCGCCGAACCCGCCCCCAACCCACTCGAGTGAGCGCCCCGTCCCACTCGAGTGAGCGCCCGGTCACGGCAGACGCAGGTCAGGCGGCGTGCTCGAGGGCGAGGAGGCGCTCCTTCGTCTGGAGACCGCCCAGGTAGCCGCCGAGGGACCCGTCCGACCGGAGGACGCGGTGACACGGAACCACGATGGGCAACGGGTTCGTCGCGCACGCCGACCCCACGGCCCGCACGGCCCGTGGGCTGCCGGACGCCACGGCGACCTCGCCGTAGCTCTCGGTCGAGCCGTACGGGATCTCGCTCAGGTGCCGGAGCACGGTGAGCCGGAAGCCGCGTGCCAGCCGCAGGTCGAGCGGGACGTCGAAGCCCTGCCGTCGTCCCGTGAAGTAGTCGTCGAGCTCGCGCGCCAGCGGATCGAGTCGGTCGCCGCCGCGGAGGATCCGCGAGCCGACCGACGACCCGAGCGACTCGAGGACCCGGTCGTGGTCCTCGATCTCGAAGGCCACGCGTACGACCCCGAGCTCTGTCGCGGCGAGCAGGAGCGATCCGACGGGCGAGTCGACGAGGCGGTAGGTCACGTCGACGGCGGACTCCGCAGAGGCGCGGTCGACGAGGGCTGCGTGGAGGACGGTGAGGCGCTCGGCCTCTCCGGAGGCGGCCTCCGTGAGGAGCTGGATCGGGTTGTCAGACATGGGTGCTCACCCTTCCGTCGGTGGCGTAGGTGGACCGGAGCCGCGCGATGCCGTCGGCTGCCGCGCGGCGCGCTGCCGCGGGCGTGCCACCGACGATGCGGGCGACCTCGGGGTGGGGCAGGCCCGCGACGTGGTGGTAGGCCACGCAGAGGCGCTGCTTCTCGGGGAGTGCGGCGACCGCCGTCCAGAGGTCCCCGTCGGGCAGGGCCTCCTCCGGCTGGTCGACGCGTGGGGCCGTGGTGTCGGGCACCGCCGCGACCGGGACCGCGTGACGCGCGCCCGCTCGGGCGACGTCGACGGCCTTGCGGTGCGCGATGGTGACGAGCCACGCCCGGACGTTCGCGTCGTCGGGCAGGTCGGGCCAGGCGCGCAGGGCCGAGAGGAAGGTCTCGGACCACGCGTCGTCGGCCTCGATCGGGCCGAGCACGGCGCGGCAGACGCGCAGCACGACGGCCCCGTGCTCGGTGACGGCCTGCTCGAACGGTCGCTTCATGCCCTGTAGACGCTCCGGCCCGCGGAAGTGTGAGGTCCCAGTGTGACGGACGGGGCGGCCCGCTCACTCGAGTGGGGCGGGGCGCTCACTCGAGTGGGGGAGGGGTCAGAAGAGGCGGCCGGAGTCGGCGGCGGGGGGCTCCTCGAGCGCGAGGAGGAAGCGCTTGCGACCCAGCCCGCCGGCATACCCCACGAGGGAGCCGTCGGCGCCGATGACGCGGTGGCACGGCACGACGACGGCGATCGGGTTGCGCCCGTTGGCCGTGCCGACGGCCTGGGCGAGGTTGCGGTCGCCGAGCGCCCGCGCGAGGTCGCCGTAGCTGCGCGTCTCGCCATAGGGGATCTCGCGCAGCAGCGCCCACACCTTCTGGTGGAAGACGTCGCCGCGCGGGGCGAGCGGCAGGTCGAACTCGGTCAGGGCACCGGTGAAGTACGCGGCGAGCTGCACCGCGGCCGCCGCGAAGGGCTCGTCGGCCGGGTCACCGGCCTCGCCGAGGACATCGGGGTCGTCAGGGCGGTACTTCGCGGCGTCCATGAGCAGGTGCGTGATGGCGCCGTCCTCGGCGACGACGGTCAGCTCGCCGATGGGCGAGGGGAGGACGACGTGCGCACGGCTCATGCCTGCTCGTCGCCTCGCGTCGCCGCCCCGTGGGACGCGACGATGTCGTCGTGGGTCGGGATGGGGAACTCGGCCGCGTAGTCGCCGTAGGCACGCGGGTCCTCAGAGGGCTCGAGGTGGCAGGTCAGGGCGATCTCGCCGAACTCGCGGTGGACGGCCTCCTCGACCTCCTCCATGAGGTCGTGCCCCTGCTGCACCGTCCACGCGCCGGGCACGAGCACGTGCACCTCGGCGAAGCGGTGGTGGCCCGAGACGCGGGTGCGCAGCGCGTGGAAGTGGACCTCGCGCGTGACGAACCGGGCGAGGATCTCGGCGATCGCGCTGTTGTCCTCCTTGGGCATCGAGATGTCCATGAGGCCCTCGGTGGACTCACGGATGAGCTTCCAGCCGGTCCAGATGATGTTGATGCCGACGAGGAACGCGATGACCGGGTCGAGACGTGCGATCCCCGTGAGGGCGACGAGCACGACACCGATGACGACCCCGGCGGACGTCCACACGTCGGTCATGAGGTGCTTGCCGTCGGCCGTCAGCGTCAGCGAGCGGTAGCGGCGCCCGGCGCGCAGCAGCACGACGGCCACCGCGCCGTTGACCGCCGAGGCGACGACCGAGATGGCGAGGCCGATGCCGACGTTCTCGATCGGCTGCGGGTGCAGGAAGCGCTCGACCGCGGTGTACATGATGACGAGCGCGGCGACGAAGATCATCATCCCCTCGACCGCCGCCGAGAAGTACTCGGCCTTGGTGTGGCCGAAGTGGTGGTTCTTGTCGGCCGGCATCGCGGCGACCTTGAGCGCGATGAGCACGGCGATGGCGGCGACGAGGTTGACGACCGACTCGGCCGCGTCGGACAGCAGGCCCACCGAGCCGGTGATCCGCCACGCGATCACCTTGAGCGTGATGGTGACGATCGCGGCCGCGATGGAGAGGTAGGCGAACCGGCTCAGGTCGCGGGTCTGGGGCGCGCGACCGGACGGCGTGGACGCTTCGGGCTGGTCCGCCGCGGCACTCGGGTTCGCTGACACCACCCCAGTGTCGCAAAAGGTGCCGACGCCCTGTGACGTGCGACGCCCCGCTGGACGTCGGTGGTCCGGATCTGGTGGCGATCGACGGCGACCGGGTAGGGGGAGAGGTATCTGATCTACGGCGAAAGGAGCCCTGACATGGGTACCGAAGACAAGGCCAAGAACATGGGTGAAGACCTGAAGGGCAAGGCCAAGGAAGCCACCGGAAAGGTCACCGACAACGAGCGACTCGAGGCCGAAGGCAAGACTGATCAGGCCTCGGCGGACCTCAAGCAGCGGGGCGAGCAGCTCAAGGACGCGGGCGAAGACGTCAAGGACGCCTTCAACCGCTGACCTTCCGGAGCGGGGTGGGCCGGTCCCGACGGGGGCCGGCCCACTGCTCTGTCCGGCCGCGCCGGTCGACGAGGGCGTATGCCGTCCCGCCCGGTCGCGCGGTCGCGGGACCTTCGACCCCTTGTCAGCCGGGCGCCCGTCGGTGAGGCTCGTGGGGACGCACGATCGCCGACCCCTCGAGAGGCCCTGCCGTGACGACGAGCCAGACCCCGACGACCGCCACCGTGCCGGCCCCGACCGTCGACGAGATCGCGTCGATGGACGCGTGGTGGCGGGCCAACAACTACCTGACGATCGGGCAGATCTACCTCCAGGACAACGCGCTCCTGCGTCGGCCGCTCGTGCCGGACGACATCAAGCCACGCCTGCTCGGACACTGGGGCACGAGCCCCGGGCTGTCCTTCGTCTACGCGCACCTCTCGCGCATCATCCGGCACACGGGTCAGCAGGCGATCTACCTCACCGGCCCCGGCCACGGTGGTCCCGCGCTCGTCGCGGCCGGCTACCTCGAGGGCACGTACTCCGAGATCTACCCCAAGGTGACGTGCGACGAGGACGGCGTGCGCCGCCTCTTCCGCCAGTTCTCGGCGCCCGGCGGCATCCCGAGCCACGTCTCCGTCACGACGCCGGGCTCGATCCACGAGGGTGGTGAGCTCGGCTACGTCCTCGTCCACGCCTTCGGTGCCGTCATGGACAACCCCGACCTGCTGGCGCTCGCCGTCGTCGGTGACGGGGAGGCCGAGACGGGCCCGCTCGAGGGCTCCTGGAAGGGCATCTCGTTCCTCAACCCGCGGCGCGACGGTGCGGTGCTGCCGGTCCTGCACCTCAACGGCTACAAGATCGCCGGGCCGACGGTGCTCGGCCGCAAGGACCCGGCCGAGGTGCGCAGCCTCCTCGAGGGGCACGGCTACGACGTGCTCGAGGTCGAGGGTGACGACGTGCCGGGCATGCACGAGCGCTTCGCGGAGACGCTGGCGACGGCGTACGGCCGGATCCGCGCCATCCAGCAGGACGCACGGGCGGACGGCTGGACGATGGGGGAGCGGCCTCGGTGGCCACTCATCGTGCTGCGCACGCCGAAGGGGTGGACCGGGCCGGAGGAGGTCGACGGCATCCCGGTCACGGGCTCGTGGCGCTCGCACCAGGTGCCGCTCTCGGGTGTCAAGGACAACCCCGAGCACCTCGCGGTCCTCGAGACGTGGCTGCGCTCCTATCGGCCCGAGGAGCTCTTCGACGAGTCGGGCAGGCCGACCGACGTTGTGCTGCAGGCGAACCCGGAGGGCGACCTGCGGATGAGCGCCTCCCCGCACGCGAACGGCGGGGTCCTCAGCACCGAGCTCGACATCCCCGACTTCCGCGACTTCGCACGGGACGTGCCCTCGCCGGCGGCGGCCCGGGAGGAGTCGACGCGGGCCCTCGGCGAGCTGATGCGCGAGCTCTACGTGCGCAACCCGACGACGTTCCGGCTCTTCAGCCCCGACGAGACGAACAGCAACCGGGTGGGCGCCGTCTTCGACGTGTCCGACCGGATGACGGCCGAGCGGGTGCTCGAGCAGGACGAGAAGCTCTCGCACGACGGGCGGGTCATGGAGGTGCTCTCGGAGCACTCGTGCCACGGCTGGCTCGAGGGCTACACGCTGACCGGCCGGCACGGGCTCTTCGCGACGTACGAGGCCTTCGCGATGGTGAGCGCCTCGATGACGGTGCAGCACAGCAAGTGGTTGCAGGAGGCCAACAAGCTCGACTGGCGGGCCAAGGTGCCGAGCCTCAACATCCTCCTGACGTCGACGGCGTGGCGCAACGACCACAACGGCTTCTCGCACCAGGGACCCGGCCTCATCCAGACGGTGCTCAACGCGCGCGGCGAGGTGTCCCGGATCTACCTCCCGCCGGACGCGAACTGCCTTCTCTCGGTGGCCGATCACTGCTTCCGGTCGAAGAACTACGTCAACCTCGTCGTCATCGACAAGCAGCCGCAGCCGCAGTGGCTGACGATGGACGAGGCCGTCGCCCACTGCGCGGCCGGGGCGGGCATCTGGGACTGGGCCGGCACCGACGACGGCGACCGCGACCCCGACGTCGTGCTCGCCTGCGCGGGCGACGTCGTGACGATGGAGGTCGTCGCCGCGGCCCAGATCCTCAAGGAGAAGCTGCCGCAGCTGCGCGTGCGCGTCGTCAACGTCGTCGACCTCATGACCCTGCCGCGCGTGCGCAGCCACCCGCACGGCATGGACGACGTGCGCTTCGGTGAGCTCTTCACCGACCACGTCGACGTCGTGTTCGCCTTCCACGGCTACCACGGCGCCATCCACCAGCTCGTCCACGGGCGGCCCGACGCCGACCGCTTCCACGTGCGCGGCTTCAGCGAGGAGGGCACGACGACGACGCCGTTCGACATGGTGGTACGCAACGGCGTCGACCGCTACTCCCTCGTCATGGACGCCATCAACAACGCCGGTCGCCAGGTGCGTGGGTCGAGCGAGGTCAAGGCCTGGTGCCAGGCCGAGCTCGACAGGCACCACGAGTACATCGTCGAGCACCTCGAGGACATGCCCGAGGTGCGTGACTGGGTCATGACGACGGTCGTCGAGGACTGACCGCCCGCCACGACGGCAGAGGGTGTATGCCGCCCACTCGGGTGGGCGGCATGCGTGGACTCGTCAGTCGCGCCGAGGTGCGATGACGACGTCGATGCCGTTGTCGCGGAAGGCTTGCAACGCCACGGGGTCGGCGGACTCGTCGGTCACGAGCGTCCACGTGCGTGGCATGACGGCCCAGGCGTGGAAGGGCGACTGGCCGAGCTTGTCGGCGTGCGCGAGGACGTAGGTGTGCTCGGCCCGGCTCATCATCAGCTCCTTGAGCCGGGTCTGCTCGAGGTCGGCCTCGCAGATACCGCGCTCGGCGTGCACGCTGTCGGCGCCCATGAAGGCCCGGTCGAAGCTGAGGCGCTGGACGGCGGCCTCGGCGAGCGGCCCGACGAAGGCCTGGCTCAGCGGCCGCAGCCGGCCGCCCAGGGCGATGACGTCGATGCCGACGCTGTCGGCGAGGGTGCCCATGGCGCTGATGCCGGCCGTGACGACGGTCAGCTCGGTCAGCTCGGGCGTCTTGGTGATGGCGTCGGCGAGCGCGCCCATCGTCGACCCGGCGTCGAGGAGCACCGTCTCGCCGGGCTCGATCTGGTCGGCGGCCCAGCGGGCGATGTCGCGCTTCGCCGCGTGCGCCTCCCCGAGACGCTGGCGCAGCGACGCCTCGGGATGGTGGGCCAGGCTCATCACCCCGCCGTAGGTGCGGGCCAGCTTGCCCTGGGCGGTCAGCTTGGCGAGGTCGCGCCGGATCGTCGACGCGGTGACGCCGAGCTGGTCGGAGAGCTCCTCCACGCTCGCGAGCCCACTGGTGGTGGCGAGGCGGACGATCTCGCCCCGACGCGTCTGTGCGGTGTGCTTCGCCACGCTGGGCACCTTAGGCGTCCACGGGCCGTGGCGCCATCTCCGCGCCGAGGCGCAGCGCCTCGATCATCGAACGGTGGTCGGCGATGCCGGTGCCGGCGATGTCGAAGGCCGTGCCGTGGTCGACCGACGTGCGGATGACGGGCAGACCGATCGTCACGTTGACACCCGCCTCGAGGCCGAGCACCTTGACCGGCCCGTGGCCCTGGTCGTGGTACATCGCGACGACGAGGTCGTAGTCGCCGCGACCGGCGAGGAAGAAGAGCGTGTCGGCCGGCAGGGCGCCGTGCACGTCAATGCCGTCGGCGCGGCAGACCTCCACGGCGGGGTCGATCTTCTCGGCCTCCTCGCCGTAGCCGAAGAGGCCGTTCTCGCCGGCGTGCGGATTGATGCCGCAGACGCCGATCTTCGGGGTCGGGTTGCCGGCGTCGACGAGGGCCTGGTGGCCCCGACGGATGACGCGCTCGACGAGACCGGGCTCGATGCGGTTGACGGCATCGATGAGGCCGATGTGGGTCGTCACGTGGATGACCTTGACCCTCTCGGTCGAGAGCATCATCGAGACCTCGGGCGTGCCGGTGAGGTGGGCGAGCAGCTCGGTGTGGCCGGGGAAGACGTGGCCGCCGGCGTGCAGCGCCTCCTTGTTGAGCGGCGCGGTGCAGATGGCCTGGACCTTGCCGGCCATCGCGAGCTCGGACGCGACGCGGATGTAGTGGTAGGCGGCGTCGCCGGCGACGGCCGACAGCTGCCCGAAGGGGAGGTCCGCCGGCAGCAGCGCGAGGTCGATGACGTTGATGCGCCCGGGGATCTCGCTCGCCTCCTCGACGTCGTCGATGGTGACGATGTCGACGGGGACGCCGGCGATGTCGGCGGCCTGCTTGAGACGCAGCGCGTCACCGACGACGACGACGCGCGCCATCGTCGCCACGTGCGGGTCGGCCAAGGCCTTGACGATGATCTCGGGGCCGATGCCGGCGCCGTCTCCCATGGTCACGGCGATGCGGGGAAGGGCGACGCTCATGAGTTCTCCTCGGTGGTCGCGCCGGGGGTGGCGCGGGGTGCGGTGGTGGTCGATGAGGTGCGGTGGTGCGGGGCCTGCGGCGGCACGGTGGTGGGCCCCAGCAGGTGCTCGACGACGCGGACGAGCGAGGTCGGGTCGCCGAAGCTGCCCGGGCGCGTGACGACGAGCCGCCCACCGGGGCGCCGGCTCACGACGGTGCCGGTCTCGACCTCGGCGACGACGTCGAGAGCGGGCACGTCGAGGCGGTCGAGGACGGCGCGGGCGGTCTCACCGCCGGAGAGGAACGCCGCGTCGAAGTGGTCGAGCACGGGCGAGACCGCGGCGGCGAGGGACTCGGTCAGGGCACGCGACCGGCTCGGGTCGGCGCGGGCCGCGGGGTCGAGCGCCACCACGACGACGCCCTCACGGGCGCGCTCGGCGAGCTGGACGCATACGGCCCCCGGGTCGGCCAGGAGGCGGTCGGGCTGCAGCAGCACCGTGTGCGCGGAGCGCGCAGCCGAGAGCCGCTCGAGCTGGGCCGGGAGTCCCGGCGCGCGCGTGCCGAGCACGAAGAGCACCGTCGCACCGTCGCACCGTCGCTGGACGTTCGCCCTGGCGCAGTTCCAGGGCGGAGTCGGGGCTGTCGGTCGCTGGAAGTGCGCCATGGCGCGGTTCCCGGGGCAGGGCCCGCACGGCCGCGTCGGCCAGGGCTCCGGACCCGACGAGCAGCGTGTCGGAGCCGAGGGCCGCGCTCGCCCTGACGGCGGCGGCGTGGACGACATCGAGGTCGGCGTCCGTCACGGCGTCGCAGACCGCGACGAAGCCGGTGCGGGTGGCCTCGTCGAGGGCCGCCGTGACCGCCTCGACGCCGCGCAGCACGGTGGTGTGCGGGACGAGCACGGTGGCCAGCGGGTGCAGGGCCGCGGCCACCCGGTCCGGCGCCGGGGTCGGCTCGACGGCCCAGAGGTCGGTGTGGTGCAGCGGCGTGCCGCCGACGTGGAGCACGCCGTCGACGACGACGCGCTCGAGCGCGGGGTTGGCGACGGCCACGACCGGTGTGCGCTGCAGCTCCTCGGCGAGGGCGGCGACCTCCGCGGCGACGTGTCCCCGGAGCAGCGAGTCGACCTTCTTGACGACGACCGGTGCCGTCGTGACGAGGGCTGCGGCTGCGCGAACCGCGCGCACGGCCTCCGCGTGGGGGAGACGGCGCGAGTCGGTGTCGACGGTGAGGACGGCGAGTGGGTCGTCTGCTCCGCCCGGGGTGCGCACGTCGGGTCGGAGACCGGACGCGGGTGCGATGGGCGACGACGAGGCCGAGAGAACGACTGTACTGCGCGAAACGCGCATGAGAGCGTGGGATGCGCACTCTGCGGCGCCGCTCAGATCATCGGCGACGATGCCCAGGGCGAGTGCCTTCACGTTCTCCTCCTCACGGTGTTTCCTGTGCGTTTCGTGCTGTGCGACAAGGAGATTGGCGACCCTGCCGATGGGGATGAAGGGTGCCGCGGCGTGCTCCGGGAGCGCACCGGACGGCATGCGAACAACCGTCCCTTCACAAAAAACGCTACAGGTATTGCGCGAATCGCGCAATGGTGCAAAGGTGGTCCAACCCGAGGGGCGCAGCGTGCGCCGCCGACGGGGAGGCCACCGCTCAACGAGGAGTCCCGATGCCCCAGCAGCCCGCTCTGCTTCCCACGTCTGACCAGCCGACGCGGGAGGTCTCGCGTCGCTCGATCCTCAAGCTCGCCTCGCTGGCCGGCGCCGGAGCGCTCTTCGCTCCCGCGCTCGCCGCCTGCGCCGGGCCCAAGTCCGCCACCACCGCGAGCACTGCCGGGGCAGGGGCCGCGGGGGGCACACTGAGCATCGTGCTCAACCGCAACCTGGTCAGCCTCGACAACAAGCTGAACCAGTACGACGCGGCCGTCACCGTGCAGCGCGCTGTGCGTGAGGCCCTGACGAAGATCGGCGACAAGCTGACCCCCGAGCTCGTCCTCGCCGAGTCGTTCGAGCAGACCAAGCCCACCGAGTGGACGGTCAAGCTGCGCAACGACATCCACTACTCCGACAAGTCGAAGGTCACGGTCGAGGACGTCGAGACCGCGCTCAGGCTCTACTTCGAGGTCAAGGCCGGCTACGTCGCCTCGCAGTTCCCCGAGCAGCCGACCTTCACCAAGGTCGACGACACGACCTTCACCCTGACGACCAAGAGCCCCGTCGTCTCGCTCAACTCGCTGATGTCCAACATCCTCATCACGCCGGCCAAGGACAACAAGGCCGAGGAGCTCGGCACCGGCCTCGGCACCGGACCGTTCACCATCGCGAGTGCCGACTCCGGCACCGGCACCTACCGCCTCGTGCGCAACGACAACTACTGGGGCACGCCGGCCAAGCTCGAGACGGTCAACGTCGGCTACCAGGAGGAGGAGGGCGCGCGCGTCATCGCCATCACCTCCGGCCAGACCGACGTCATCGACACCATCACGCCCGAGTCCGCGACGTCGCTCAAGACGAACGCCGACATCGACGTCATCGAGACCCCGGGCACGCGCCTGATCCACCTCTTCTACAACTTCCGCAAGCCGGCCGGCAGCCCGCTCGCCAACCCCAAGGTGCGCGAGGCGCTCACCTACGCCGTCGACCACGAGTCGCTGATCAAGGCGCTCATGAACGGCCAGGTCAACTCGGCCGAGGGTGTCGTCCCGACGACCCTCGCGGGCTTCGCGAAGACCGGTGAATACACGTACGACCCTGCCAAGGCCAAGCAGATGCTCGCCGACAACGGCGCGTCCGGGCTCAAGGTGCGGATCATCTGGGAGGACTCCGAGTTCGCCGGTGCCTCGCGCGTGCTCGAGGCCATCTCGCAGATGTTCGCGGCCGTCGGTGTCACCGCCGAGCTGAAGATGATCCCCAAGGGCGGCGAGATCAACGCCTGGCGTCGCGGCGAGGCCGGTGACTGGGACATCCTCGCCAACGGCTACGGCAACCAGACCGGGCTCGCGCTGACCAACCTGCAGGGCCAGTACGGCGGCACGGCGGAGAAGGAGAAGACGCGCGACACCTACCACGGCTTCGTCGTCCCCGAGATCACCGCCCTGCTCGACCAGGCCGCCGCCGAGAGCGACGAGGCCAAGCGCAACGACCTGCTCAAGCAGGCCCAGGAGAAGATCTGGGCGCAGTGGCCCGCAGTGTGGGCCTGGACGCCGAACAACGTCCTCGCCAAGCGCAAGCGCGTCCAGAACCTCAACCTCCGGGCGACGAACTCCTACGACCTCGCCGCCGTGACCGTCTCCGGCTGATCCCAGCCGACCAGACCAAGGTGATCCCATGCTCACGTACGTCCTCAAACGAGTCGGCCAGACGGTCCTGACGGCCTTCCTGGCCGTGGCGACCGTGTTCGTCCTGCTCCGCATGGCCCCGGGCGACCCCGCGGCCAACTATGCGCCGCCGAACCCCAGCTCGGAACAGCTCGAGGCGATCCGCCAGCAGTTCGGGCTCGACCAGCCGATCCCCGTGCAGTTCTGGACGTTCCTGCAACACCTGTTCCAGGGCGACGTCGGCACGTCGTTCTTCTTCAAGCGCCCCGCGCTCGACGTCGTCCTGGAACGCCTGCCCTACACGATCACCCTCGCGGTCGCGGCGATCGTCGTCACGTCGGTCGTCGCGATCCCGTTGGGGGTGTGGATGGCGCGCCGCAACAACACGGCTCCCGAGCTGGGGGCCAACATCGGCACCATCGCCGGTCAGTCGATGCCGGACTTCTGGATCGGTTTCGTGCTGCTCATCCTCTTCGCCGTGAACCTCCACTGGTTCGCACCGTCGGGGTTCGACTCGGCCGCCTCGATCATCCTGCCGACCCTCACGATCGCGATCCTCCAGATCGCGCTCATCTCCCGGCTCGTGCGCCGGGAGATGGTCGTCAACCTCGCGTCGCCCTACCTGACCGTCGCCCGGTCCCGCGGCGTGTCCGAGCGTGCGCTGACCTGGCGCTACGCCTTCGCCAACGCCGCCCTGCCGGTCGTGACCGCGCTGGGCACCCGCTTCGCGGCGATGCTCAACGGCGTCGTCATCGTGGAGGTCGTCTTCAACTGGCCGGGCGTCGGCGAGCTCGTCGTCAACGCGCTCAAGCAGCGCGACTTCCCGCTGATCCAGGCGACCGTCCTCGTCACCGTGCTGCTGGCGCTCGCCGTGCAGCTGCTCGTGGACCTGCTCTACCCGCTCATGGACCCGCGGGTCCGACTCGGAGAGGCCAGCTCATGACCACCTCGACGAACCTGCCCGGCCACCCGCAGGTGCCGAACCTCGCCGAGGTCCCCGGCTCCATCCTCGGCCGCGAGTCGGCCGTGACGAAGGTGCTGCTGCGCCGGTCGGCGGCGGCCCGCCGGGCCCGCTACAGCACCGTGAAGATCTGGGTCGGGGCGATCTGCGCCGGTGTCGTCGTCATCCCCGTGGTCCTGGCCAACGTCCTCCCGCTGCCCGACCCGATCGTCGGTCGGCTGAGCGAGTCGTCGCTGCCACCGTTCAGCGCGGGCCACCTGCTCGGCACCGACCCCAACGGACGCGACCTCCTCACGCGCATCCTCCACGGCGGCCAGACCTCCCTCGTCATCGGCTTCCTCGCGATCTTCGTCTCGGGGCTCTTCGGCATCGTCGCCGGCGCCGCGGCCGGCTACTTCGGCGGCTGGGTCGACACGATCATCTCGCGACTGCTCGAGGCGCAGATGGCACTGCCGCTGCTGCTCATGCTGCTCCTCGTCGTCGCGCTCTTCGGCCCGTCGATCCCCGTCATCACGCTGGTCATCGCCTTCGCCCAGTGGCCCGAGCCGGCGCGCATCACCCGCGCCCTCGTGCTCGTCGAGCGGGAGAAGCCGTACGTCGCGGCCGCGCGGGTGCTCGGGCTGCCGAAGCTCTCGATCCTCAGCCGGCACGTCGTCCCCAACATCCTCCAGCAGGTGCTCGTCGTCGTGCTCCTGCTGCTCGCCCAGGCCGTGCTGCTCGAGAGCGCCCTGTCGTTCCTCGGAGCGGGCGTCCAGCGGCCGTACCCCACGTGGGGCGGCATCATCTCCGACGGACGCGAGCTCTTCGTCACCGGCAAGCCCTGGCTCGTCACCGTGCCCGGCGTGGCCATCGCGCTGCTCGTCGTCGGCGTCAACCTCGTCGGAGACGGCCTGCGCGACCGGGTGCGCCGCGCGAAGGGAGACCAGACATGAGAGTCCTCGAGGTCACGGACCTGCAGGTCGAGCTGCTGACCGGGACGAGCGTCGTGCGCGCCGTCGACGGCGTCACTTTCTACATCGACCAGGGCGAGACGGTGACGATCATCGGCGAGTCCGGCTCGGGCAAGTCGACGACGGCGATGGCGATCCTGCGCCTGCTGCCCGACGACCTCGCGGTCATCTCGGGCGAGGCCCGCATCGGCGGCCAGGACGTCACGGGCAGCCGGAAGGTCATCGACAAGCTCCGTGGCCGGGCCGTGGCGCTCATCCCGCAGGACCCCATGACGGCCCTCAACCCGATCCGCACCATCGGCCGGCAGATGACCGAAGCCGTCCGGATCAAGTATCCCGACCTCGGCCGGGCCGAGGCGAAGGCACGGGCGCTGTCGCTCATGGAGCAGGTGCACATCCGCAACCCCGCCAAGCAGTTCGACGCCTACCCGCACCAGCTCTCGGGCGGCATGCTCCAGCGCGTCCTCATCGCGATGGCGGTCTCGACCGACGCCGACCTCATCGTCGCCGACGAGCCGACGAGCGCGCTCGACGTCACGGTGCAGGCGGGCATCCTCGACCTGCTCCTCGAGCTGCAGGAGCAGACGGGCATCGCGCTGCTGCTCATCACCCACGACCTCGGCGTGGCGAGGCTCATGAGCGACCGCGTCCACGTCATGAAGGCAGGCGCCTTCGTCGAGGGCGGCCCGGTGACCGACGTCGTCGACCACCCCCAGCACCCCTACACCCAGAAGCTGCTCGGAGCGATCCCCGAGCTCGGTCCCTGGGAGGACCCGGGCGCCAGCGAGCCGCTCGTCAAGGAGGCCAGCCATGGCTGAGGACCTGCTCACCGTCAGCAACCTCGTCGTCGAGTACGGCACCGGCAAGGACGTCTTCCGCGCCGTCGACGACGTGTCCTTCAGCGTCCCGCGCGGCGGCACCCTCGCCATCGTGGGGGAGTCCGGCTGCGGCAAGTCGACGATCGCCAAGGCGCTCGTCCGGCTGCTGACGCCGACCTCCGGTGTCATCGACCTCGACGGCACCGACCTCGCCCGGCTCTCCGAGAAGCAGCTGCGCCCGATCCGCCACCGGGTGCAGATGGTCTTCCAGGACCCGTACGGCTCGCTCGACCCCCACCTGACGGCGCAGGAGATCGTCGCCGAGCCGATCCGGGTGCGCGGGGAGAAGTCGCGCAAGGCCCAGCGCGACAAGGCGGCCGCGCTCATCGAGCGGGTCGGACTGCCGCGCACGGCCCTCGAACGCAAGCCCCCCGAGTTCTCCGGCGGGCAGCGCCAGCGCATCGGCATCGCCCGGGCGCTCGCGTCCGGTCCGGAGCTGCTCGTCTGCGACGAGGCGACGAGTGCGCTCGACGTCTCCGTCCAGGCACAGGTCCTCGAGCTGCTCGCCGACATCCAGGCCGAGACGGGCCTGACCTACCTCTTCATCTCGCACAACCTCGGCGTCGTCCGTGCCATCTCGCAGGACACGGTCGTCATGCGCGCCGGCCGGATCGTCGAGAGCGGGCGCACCGACGACCTCCTCTCGCGGCCGCAGGAGGAGTACACCCAGCGCCTGCGCCGCTCCGCGCTCGAGCCGGGGCTCATGACCGGCATCAAGCCGCGTCACCTCATCCGCCACATCGCCGCCTCCCGCACGGCCGAGACCGAGAAGGCCTCATGACGACCGCAGCCCTCCCGACCACCGACCTGCCGGGTCTCGACCGACCGCTCTCGCGACTCGTCCTCGGGACCATGACGTTCGGCGACACCGTCGACGTCGACACGGCCCGCACCATGGTCGACACCGCGCTCGACGCCGGCATCACCTCGATCGACACCGCCAACGGGTATGCCGCCGGGCGCAGTGAGGAGATGCTCGCCGAGATCCTCGTCGGCCGGCGTGACGCCGCGACGATCGCGACCAAGGCCGGCATCTACCCCGGTGACGCGGGTGACGCACCGCTCCTCTCGGCCGCGGGACTGCGGGCCTCGCTCGAGGCCAGCCTGCGCCGGCTGCGCACCGACCACGTCGACGTCTACTACCTCCACCAGCCCGACCGCTCGGTGCCGATCGACGAGACCGTCGCTGCCCTGGGCGAGTTCGTCAAGGAGGGCACGGTCCGCGCGATCGGTGTCTCGAACTTCTCGGCCTGGCAGATCGGCGACGTCTTCGCGGCGTGCGACGCCCTCGGCACGCCACGACCGATCCTGGCCGAGCAGCTCTACAACCTCGTCGCCCGTCGCATCGAGGCGGAGTACTCCGAGTTCGCGACGAGCAAGGGCCTGGCGACCATCGTCTACAACCCGCTCGGCGGCGGCCTGCTCACCGGTCGCCACTCCTTCACCGAGTCGCCGGGCGAGGGGCGCTTCGGCTCGTCGGCACTCGCGGCGATGTACAAGGACCGCTACTGGAACGCCGAGACGTTCGCGGTCATCGAGGCCCTCGGCGCCATCGCGTCGGAGGCCGGCATCACCCTCCCCGAGCTGTCGCTGCGCTGGCTGCTGAGCAAGCCGGTCGTGACGTCGGTGCTGCTCGGGGGATCCAAACCACACCAGTTGGAGGCCAACATCACTGCTGCACAAGCCGGTCCGCTCCCCGACGACGTCATCACCGCGTGCGACGAGGCGGGCCTGGCGATCGCCGGATCCATGCCGGGGTACAACCGATGAGCGGCGGGGGCACCGCGATGGAACGCAGCCGCGAGCGGGTGCTCGACTACGCCCGGCGGGTCCGGGCCCGCGAGACGATCCTCGGCTACTGGGTCATCATCGACTCCCCGGCGTCGACGGAGCGGCTCGCCCGTCTCGGCTACGACTACGTCTGCTTTGACGCCCAGCACGGTCTGCTCGACTACAAGGGCATCCTCGCCGGCATGACGGCCATCGACGCGGGCGGCGAGTCCGTCGGCATGGTCCGGGTCGGCGCCAACGACCCCTTCCTCATCGGGCAGGCCCTCGACTCAGGCGCAGCCGGCATCATCGTGCCCCTCGTCAACACGGCCGAGGACGCGGCCCGCGCGGTGTCGTTCGCGAAGTACCCGCCGCTGGGCATCCGCTCCTACGGCCCGATGCGGTCGCAGCTGCGGATCGGCCCGAACCCGGCAGACTCCAACGCGGCGACCGTCGTGCTCGCCATGATCGAGACGCCCCAGGGCCTCGAGAACGTCGAGGCCATCGCGGCGACACCGGGGATCGACGGGCTCTATATCGGGCCCTCCGACCTGCGCATCGCCGTGGGTGGGGCGACGTCGACCGACCCCGCCGTCGACGAGGCCTTCGAGGCCGCTGTCGACCGGATCCTGAGCGCTGCCAAGGCTGCCGGCATCGCCGCCGGCTTCCACACGCCGAGTGGTGAGGTCGCCGCCAAGCGCCTCGGCCAGGGCTTCACCCTCGCCACCGTCTCGTCCGACCTCATCCACCTCGAGCAGGCCGCGACGGCCCACCTCAAGGCGGCGCGGGGAGAGTCGTGAGCGTCTCCAGTGCGTCCGCCGAGGTGCTCCCGACCGACGGCGTGCTGCGCCCGCGCGACGGAGGCGGCCACACGGCATACCTCCCCACCCCGACGGTGCAGTGCCACGCCGCCAACCTCGCGTGGCTGCCGAACGGCGACCTCGCGTGCGTGTGGTTCGGCGGCACCCAGGAGGGCGTCAGCGACATCACCGCCTACCTCAGTCGTATGCCGTCCGGCGCGGACACCTGGCTCCCCCCGGTGCCGCTGAGCGACGACCCGACGCGGTCGGAGCAGAACCCGGTCCTGTTCACGGCACCCGACGGCGACGTCTGGCTGCTCTACACCGCGCAGCTCGCCGGCAACCAGGACACGTCGGAGGTGCGCCGCCGCGTGTCGCGCGACGGCGGGGACACGTGGGAGGAGCCGACGGTGCTGCTCCCGGCGACCGAGGACGGTGGGGTCTTCGTGCGCCAACCGCCCGTCGTGATCGCCGGCGGCCGCGTCCTGCTGCCCGTCTTCAACTGTGTCACCGTGCCCGGCGAGAAGTGGGTCGGCAACGAGGACACGTCGAGCGTGTGGTGGAGCGACGACGGTGGCGCGAGCTGGTCCGAAGCTCCGGTGCCCGGCTCGCTCGGCTGCGTGCACATGAACATCGTTCAGCGACAAGATGGTTCGCTCTGGGCCTGCTTCCGGAGCCGCTGGGCCGACCACGTGTGGGAGACGACGTCGACCGACGCCGGTCTGACGTGGGCCGAGCCGACTCCGACCGCGCTGCCCAACAACAACTCTTCGCTCCAGGCCGTCGCCGTCGGTGGCGGCGAGGTCGCGCTCGTCTTCAACCGGAGCTCGGCGCTCGACGCCACCGAACGCCGGGTGTCCCTCTATGACGAGATCGACGACGAGGGTGTCGTCGACGGACTCGACGGTCCGGTCGTCGCGGAGCCGGCGCCCGAGGCGGCCGAGGCCGCAGGTCGACGGACGGCGTTCTGGGGCGCACCGAGGGCGCCCATGACGCTGGGCCTCAGCCCCGACGACGGGCGCAGCTGGCCCGTGCAGGTGGATCTCGAGACCGGCGACGGCTACTGCATGTCCAACAACTCACGTGACGGGCTCAACCGCGAGCTGTCCTATCCCTCGGTGCTGCCGGGCCCGGACGGTGACCTGCACGTGGCCTACACCTACCACCGGCGTGCCATCAAGCACGTGCACCTGCCCGCCGACGTCGTCGACCGCCTCCGCCGGGGCCCATCCCGGTGACAGCGCCGACGCGGCCCGAGCCGGCCGCCACCCCACCCGACGGGTGCGCGACACGCACCGCGGTCGTCACGGGGGCCAGCTCGGGCATCGGTCTCGCCATCGCCCACGACCTCGTCGGTGCCGGGTGGCACGTCCTCGGGCTCAGCCGCTCGCGCGGTGCGCTGTCGGACGCCGCCACGTGGGTGCCGTGCGACCTGGCCGACGTGATCTCGGCCGACGAGGCCGTGCGCGCGGTGCGTGGGACCGCGATCGGCGGCGTGGACGCCATCGTCCACGCCGCCGGTCTGCAGTACTCCGCCGGCGTCGGCGACCTGCGGCCCGAGCAGGGAGAGCGCATGTGGGCCGTGCACGTGCGCGGCGCCGAGCTCGTCGTGGGCGGGCTCATCGGCGTCCTCGGCGACGGGGGCCGGGTCGTCCTCGTCGGCAGCCGCACCATGACAGGGGTCCCCGGCAAGAGCCAGTACGCCGCGACGAAGGCCGCCCTCGCGGCCATGGCGCGGGCCTGGGCGTCGGAGCTCGCCCCGCGACGGATCACCGTCAACGTCGTCGCGCCGGGGCCGACGCGGACGGCGATGCTCGGCGACCCCAACCGGGCGTCGGTGCCACCCGTCGTGCCGCCCCTCGGCCGGCTCGTCGAGCCGTCGGAGGTCGCGGCCCTGACCCGCTTCCTGCTCGAGCCGACCGGCGCGATGGTGACGGGTCAGACCATCGTCATGTGCGGGGGCGCGTCCCTGCCGTGAGCCGCGCCGGCGCGTGGGGCGGACGTCCGCGGGTCGCGCACGCGTGCACGTTCCCCGCAGGGGTGCGCGCTGCAACCCGCACCACCGAGGTGAGGGCGCACTCCTGGGGAGAGGCCGCACTCGCCGCGCGTCCGCAGATCGCGCGCCCCGGGCATATGCCGCGTGGCTGGGTCCGGCTGGTGGGTCCGGCCGGGGCTGCGAGAGCTCAGGCGGTGACGTTCTCGAGGACGACGGCGAGTCCCTGACCGACGCCGATGCAGATGCACGCGACGCCCCAGCGACCCCCGGAGCGCTGCAGGTCGCGCGCCAGTGTGCCGAGGATGCGGCCGCCCGAGGCTCCCAGTGGGTGGCCGATGGCGATGGCCCCGCCGTGCCGGTTGACGATGTCGGGGTCGATGTCCCAGGCGTCGACGCAGGCGAGCGACTGCGCGGCGAAGGCCTCGTTGAGCTCGACGGCCGACACGTCGGCCCACGTGATGCCGGCACGGGAGAGGGCTCGCTCGGCGGCCTCGACGGGCGCGAAGCCGAAGTACTGCGGGTCGAGGGCGCTCGCGCCGCGACCGGCGATGCGTGCGATCGGGGCGAGCCCGAGGCGCTCCTGGGCGCCGGCACTACCGAGCAGCACCGCGGAGGCGCCGTCGTTGAGCGGCGAGGCGTTGCCGGCGGTGACGGTGCCACCCTCGGTGCGGAACGAGGTGCGCAGCCCGGCGAGGCGCTCGGCCGTCGTGTCGGCGCGGATCGACTCGTCGCGGGCGAGCTCGACACCGGGGACCGGCACGACGAGGTCGTCGTAGAAGCCCTCGGTCCACGCTCCGTCCGCGAGTCGGTGCGACCGCGCGGCGAACGCGTCCTGGCGCTCACGGGTCACGCCGTGCCGCTCGCGCAGCTGCTCGGTGGCCTCACCGAGCGACACCGTCCACTCCGACGGCATCCTCGGGTTGACGAGGCGCCAGCCGAGCGTCGTCGACGAGAGCTCGAGATTGCCCACGGGATAGGGCTTCTCGGTCTTCGGCATGACCCACGGTGCTCGCGTCATGGACTCGACGCCGCCGACGAGCACGACGTCGGCGTCACCCGTCTCGATCTGCCGCGATGCGATGATCGCCGCGTCGAGGCTCGAGCCGCAGAGGCGGTTGACCGTCGTGCCCGGGACGCTCGTCGGCAGGCCGGCGAGCAGGGTCGCCATGCGCGCGACGTTGCGGTTCTCCTCGCCGGCGCCGTTCGCGTTGCCGAAGACGACCTCGTCGACGAGACCGGCGTCGGCGGTGAGGCCGGGGGACCGGTCGACGACCGCGCGCACGACGAGCGCCCCGAGGTCGTCGGGGCGGGTCGCCGCGAGGGCGCCACCGAAGCGGCCGAACGGGGTGCGTACGGCGTCGTAGACGAACGCGTCGTTCACGGTCGTGACTTCCTGTCGGAGCGGACGGCACACAGGGGGCGCACGCCTGTCGTATGCCGTGGCGTCACGCTCGTGGGCCCCGTCGGGCTCGAACCGACGACCGGCGGATTAAAAGTCCGATGCTCTACCGACTGAGCTAGAGGCCCGTGGTCCGACTCGGCGCGTCCGCACCGTTCCGAACCCGCCGTCAGTATGCCCGACCGCCCGACCCCAGCCGAACCCGCGACCCGCCGAGGCGCGATCGTCCGGCCCGGGTGGTCGGGCGCGGGAGTCAGGTGTGGCGGCCGCGCACCCAGTCCTCGAGGGTCCCGTCGACGTGGTCGCGCATCACGAGGGACCACACGAGCACGGAGGCCGCGAACTCCCCGACGGGCGCGGCGGCGGCGACGTCGTCACGCAGGGCCGCGAAGCCGGGACCGTCGGCAGGCCGACGGAAGCGCAGGCGCGGGGAGTCGAGCACCACCGCGCGGGCGCTCTCGGGGAGGCTCTCGAGGGTGGCCGGTCGGGCCGCGGCCACGGCGCGTCGCGCGCGGATCGCCCTCACCCGGAGCAGGCCGCCGATCGTCACGCCGACGGCGGCGGCGGCCAGAACGACCGCCAGACCCAGCCCGAGGTCGGACTCGCCGACCGGCCAGCGCCACGCCACGACGGCGGCCCCGGCCGCGAGCCCGAGCGCGACCGCGAAGGGCCAGGCGAGGCGCCCCCAGGCCGCGTCCCGCTCGAGCCGCTCCTGCTCGTAGTACCGCGAGGCCCACTCGCGCACGGCGAAGACCGGGAAGCCGGACGCGGCCTGCGGCGCCGCCTCGCCCGCGGACGGCGGAGTCGTCGGCCCCGTCATCCGGTGCGTGGGCCCACGTCGCACCGCGTCGGTGCTGTGCGCTTCTCGTTGCTCGCGCATCGGACCCCTGTCTGCTTTGTCACGATTCGTGACCTTCAGCGTAACGAGGGATCGCGTCGGACGTGGGACCTCCACGCCGGGCCGGCTCCGCGACTCCGTGGCGCCAGCGCCGTCGGAGCGCGTCAGGCGCCGGTGTCGGGCCGGTCCGGTCCCGCTGCGGCGGCCGGACTCTCGACGGGGCCGAGGGTTGCCCGCAGCTCGCGTCTGGCGGAGTCGATGTTGGCGCGACGGGCCCGGAACTGGTCGGGGTCGGCGGTGGGGGCGGTCGCGAGGTCGGCGCCGACGGCCTCCACGAGGCCCCGCAGGAGCCCCCGGATGTCGGTGGCTCGTTCGGCGCGGGCTCCGTCCGGCGCCTCCGTGGCGAGGGTGTGGAAGGCTTCGTCGATCTCCAGCAGTCGGGGCTGGGCGGCCGTCCAGATCGGCAGCGCCTCGGCGGCACTCCGCCGCTCGAGGACCTGGGTGGTGAGCGAGTCCTCGACCCAGGACGCCTCCTTCTCCGCGGCAGCCAGTCGGTCGTCCCAGGCTTGGAGCTCCGCCTGTGCCTGGCGCCGCCGGATCAGGAACCAGGCGAGGGCGCCGAGCAGGAGGAGCAGCAGCAGCCACGGCCACCAGGTCGTCCCCTGCTCCGAGGTGGGCGCCGCCGGCGCGGCCTCGGTCGGGGTCGGCGTGGGGGACTCGCTCTCCGATGGTGTCTCGGTCACCGTGGCCGTCTCGGTCCGGGTCACCGTGGCCGTCTGGGTCCTCGTCTCCGTCTGCGTCTGGGTCTGGGTCTGGGTCTGGGTCTGGGTCTGAGTCTGCGTCTGGGTCACGGTCTGGGTCTCGGCCGGGACGGTCCGGGTCGGCAGCTCCGGGAGCGTGACGGCCGGCGCGCTGGAGGTCGGCGCGCTGGAGGTCGGCGCTTCTGCCGGCGCGCTGGCCGCCGGCTCGCTCGCGGAGGGCAGCGCCGAGCGGCTGATGCTCGGCAGCGTCGTCGGCAGGGTCACCGACCCGCTGCCGGAGCACGCGGCGAGAACCGCGATCACGACGAGGGTGGCCAACGCGCTGACCAGGGCAGGAATGCGTCTCATGGCCGATTGTCCGCGCACGACCTATGGCGCAGGCGTCACCCGCGCGGGGTGAGATGGCGCCAGCCCGCGGTGGTCACGGGTGCGCGCTCCGAACGGGACGGCATACGGACTCGGTGGGTATGGTGCAGACGTCAACGACTGAGCAGGAGGACCGCATGAGCCTGGACCGACCGGTCGCCCCGAACCCGTACGACCTGCTGCCGCAGGTGCCCTCCTTCACGGTGACGAGCACCGACGTCGCCGACGGGCAGCCCCTCGAGGACGAGCAGGTGGCCGCCGAGGGCAACACGTCACCGCAGCTGTCGTGGAGCGGTGCGCCGGAAGGGACGCAGAGCTACGTCGTGACCTGCTTCGACCCTGATGCCCCCACCCCGTCGGGCTTCTGGCACTGGGTGCTGGTCGACGTGCCCGCCGACGTCACCTCGCTCGACACGGGTGCGGCGTCGGCAGCCTTGCCGGGCAAGGCATTCCACGTGCGCAACGACGGTGGTGAGGCGGCCTTCATGGGCGCAGCCCCGCCCGAGGGAGACATGCCGCACCGCTACTTCTTCGTCGTCCACGCCGTCTCGGAGCCCGCGCTCGGCGTCGACGACTCGGCGTCACCGGCCGTCGTCTCGTTCAACCTCGCCTTCAAGACGCTCGCCCGAGCCGTCATCCACGGCACCTACCAGCACTGACGCCCAGCGGCGCCGGACGACGGCGCAGCCCGCACCGCCGTCGTCTGCGGTGCGGGCTGCGTGCTGCGTACTCCGGGACCGGGAGGTCCGCCCGTCAGGCGCTCATGAGCTCCGCGGACTCGAGGTGGCCGCGCAGCTCGGCGAGGACCCGACGCAGCAGCCGGCTCACCTGCATGGCGCTGAGGCCCATGGTCTGGGCGATCTCGGCCTGCGTCATGTCGTGTGCGAAGCGCAGCTCGACGATCTCCTGGTCGCGCGGGGGCAGCCGCTTGAGCGCTGTCCGCACGACGATCCCGTCGTCAAGGCTCGGGTCCGAGTGGTGCTCCGCGCGGGCGTCGACGAGGTCGAGAACCGGACGGCCGCCCTCGGTCGTGGTGGCGTCGAGCGAGGCCGGCCGAAGGTTTGTCGAGGCGACCTGCGCCTCCTTGACCTGCTCGAGGGTCAGCTCGAGAGCCGTGGCGAGGTCGTCCTGGGTGGGCTCGTGCCCGAGCGTCTGCTCGAGGCGCGTGCGGGCGTCGGTGACGAGCTGGCGCCGCTCCTGCAGGCCGCGCGGGGGCCGGACGAGCCAGCCGTGGTCGCGGAAGTGGCGGCGCAGCTCACCGGTGATGGTGGGCGTCGCGTAGGCGCCGAACTCGGTCGCCTGGGAGAGGTCGAAACGCTGGATCGCCTTGAGCAGAGCGAGGAATGCGACCTGTTCGAGGTCATCCCGGTCGAGGCCCTTCCCGGCGTAGCGGTGGGCGAGGGACCGGGCCAGTGGCATGTGCAGCCGGGTCACCGTCTCGAGGGCCTGCGCCTTCTCGGTCTCGGAGTGCGAGGTGCGGACGGTGGTGATGAGGTCACGGGTGCGGGCGTCCTTGCGGGGACCGCGCGAAGGGTCGGTCATGTCTGCTCCATCCAGGGATGTGGGTGGCGGCGCTTGCTTGACCGACGTGAGGAACCTTAGACAAAGTCTCAACATTGCACAAGGGCTGAACAGATCAGCCCGGCCGGACCGGGCGGGGCAGACCCTCAGGCGGGGCGGTGGAGCACGGCTCCCTCGGGCGTCACGACGAGCTCTCCGTCCCCGATATCGGTGACCGTGCCGTCGACGAGGAGCGACCGGTCGCCGGCCTCCCGCGGCGGGAAGACGAACGTGACGCCGCGGTGCTCGCCGACGAGGCGCGTGGCCGTCGAGCCGATGCGGTCGACGAGCAGACGGTCGCCGTCGAGGCGTGGCCGCACCCCGAGCACGTGCGGCCGCTCCTCGCCGAGACACACGAGGAACGCGTAGTCGTGGTGCCCCATTGCCTCGCCCAGCTCCGACAGCTCCACCTTGACGCTCATGACGACCTCCACCGTCCGGGTCCGCGCCCAGGTGGCGCGGACGACTCACCTCATCGTCCACCTGCGCTGTGCGAGGGTGTGGGTATGCGCGTGGCGTTGATGGTGACCTGCCTCAACGACGCGATGTTCCCGGACGCCGGCAAGGCCGTCGTGACGCTGCTGCGCCGTCTGGGCGTCGACGTCGAGTTCCCCGCGGCCCAGACCTGTTGCGGCCAGCCGATGGTCAACACGGGCTACCTCGACGAGGCCGTCCCGGTCGTGCGCACCTTCGTGCGGGCGTTCGAGGGCTACGACGCGATCGTCACGCCGTCCGGGTCCTGCGCCGGTTCTGCCCGCCACCAGCACTCGATCGTCGCGCGCCGTTCGGGCGACGAGGGCCTCGTGGCCGCCGTCGCCGAGATCTCGCCGCGGGTGCGTGAGCTGTCCGAGTTCCTCGTCGACGACCTCGGGGTGGACGACGTCGGCGCCTCCTTCCCGCACTCCGTCACGTACCACCCGACGTGCCACTCGCTGCGGATGCTCAACGTCGGTGACCGCCCCGAGCGGTTGCTGCGCGCGGTGCGCGGCCTCCGGCTCCTCGACCTCCCGCTGGCCGAGGAGTGCTGCGGCTTCGGAGGCACCTTCGCGCTCAAGAACGCCGACACCTCCGTCGCCATGGGCGCCGACAAGGCTCGGCACGTGCGTGAGTCGGGAGCAGAGGTCCTCGTCGCCGGCGACAGCTCGTGCCTCATGCACATCGGTGGCCTGCTGACGCGGCAACGAGCCGGGGTCCGCGTCATGCACCTCGCCGAGGTGCTCGCCTCGACGGAGGGCGTGACGCACGGGGGCGCCCGATGAGCCGCACCTTCGTCGGTATGCCGCCGTTCCCCACCGCCGCTCGCGCCGCCCTCGCCGACACGCAGCTGCGGGCCAACCTCGCCCACGCGACGACGACGATCCGGGCCAAGCGCGCGGCCGTCGTCGCCGAGGTCGACGACTGGGAGGCGCTGCGCCTCCGGGCCGCCGCGATCAAGGACGACGTCCTGCTCCACCTCGACGAGCACCTCGTCCGGCTCGAGGAGTCACTCACCGCACGAGGCGCCAGCGTGCACTGGGCACGCACCGCCGAGGAGGCGTCCGAGGTCGTGGCGCAGGTCGCCCGGGCCCACGGGGTCGACGAGGTGGTCAAGGTCAAGTCGATGGCGACGCAGGAGGTCGAGCTCAACGAGTACCTTGCGGCACAAGGGATCTCGGCGTGGGAGACCGACCTCGCCGAGCTCATCGTCCAGCTGGGCGACGACCTCCCGAGCCACATCCTCGTGCCCGCCATCCACCGCAACCGAGCAGAGATCCGCGCCGTCTTCGAGCGCGAGATGGGCCGCGTCGGCCGGGCCGCCCCGGCCGACCTCACCGACGACCCGGCCCGCCTGGCCGAGGCGGCCCGCCTGCACCTGCGCGAGAAGTTCCTCCGCGCGAAGGTCGGCGTCAGCGGCGCCAACTTCGCCGTCGCCGACTCGGGCACCCTCGTCGTCGTCGAGTCCGAGGGCAACGGCCGCATGTGCCTGACCCTCCCCGAGGTGCTCGTGTCGGTCGTCGGCATCGAGAAGGTCGTCCCCACGTGGACCGACCTCGACGTCTTCCTCACCCTGCTGCCGCGCTCGTCGACGGGGGAGCGGATGAACCCCTACACCTCGACGTGGTCCGGGGTGACGCCCGGCGACGGGCCGCAGGAGGTCCACGTCGTCCTCCTCGACAACGGCCGCACGCGCGCGCTCGCCGACGAGGTCGGCCGCCAGGCGCTGCGCTGCATCCGGTGCTCCGCCTGCCTCAACGTGTGCCCTGTCTACGAGCGCACCGGCGGCCACGCCTACGGCTCCGTCTACCCCGGCCCCATCGGCGCCATCCTCAACCCGCTCCTCAAGGGCGTCGGCCACGACGACCAGACCGACTCCCTGCCGTATGCCTCGTCGCTCTGCGGTGCGTGCTTCGAGGCGTGCCCCGTGCGGATCGACATCCCCAGCGTCCTCGTCGACCTGCGAGCCCAGGTCGTCGACACCCACCGGTCGGGGGTCCCCAAGCCCGAAGCCCTTGCCATGCGCGCGGCCGCCGCAACCTTCGGGTCCGGGGAGCGTCTCGCCGCAGCCGAGCGTGCCTCGGGCCTGGCCGGTCGAGCCCACGACGCGATCTCGCGGATCGCTCGTCGTGACAGGCGCGCCGGTGGCCGACGGCTCCTCGGTCGCCTGCCCGGCCCCGGCGCCGCATGGACCGACGCGCGCGACCTGCCCGCGCCGCCCGCGGAGTCGTTCCGCGCCTGGTGGAAGCGCACCGACGGCGGCAGGCGGTGAGCGCCCGCGACGAGATCCTCGGTGCGGTCCGCGACGCCATCGCGTCGGCGCGGCGTCCCGTCGACGTCCCGGCGCTCGACCGGCCCGAGCGCGACGGTGACGTCGACCTCTTCGCCGATCGGGTGGCCGACTATCGCGCCACCGTCGTGCGGTGCGGCCCGGACGGTGTCGACGCCGCCATCGAGGCAGCCCTTCCCGAGGGCGCCACCGTCGTCGTCCCCGACGGGATGCCGTATGCCGTCCCCGGCGCGGTCCCGGACGCGGCCCTCAGCGCGGCGGACCTCGACGCGACGACGGCCGTGGTCACCACGGCGACCGTCGCGATCGCGACGACGGGGACGATCGTCCTCTCGCACGGGCCGGGGGAGGGGCGGCGGGTGCTGACGCTGGTGCCCGACCTCCACGTCTGTGTCGTCCGCGCCGACCAGGTCGTCGACGACGTCCCGGCCGCCTTCAGGCGACTCGACCCGTCACGCCCGACGACGTGGATCAGCGGGCCCTCGGCGACGAGCGACATCGAGCTGAGCCGCGTCGAGGGCGTCCATGGCCCGCGCACCCTCCACGTCGTCCTCGTCAGCGGGGCAGACGGCATGCTCCCGGCTGACGGTGTCAGCTGACGCGGGTCAGCTTGTAGTGCAGGCGAACCGCGGTGGCCGACCACATCCTCAGCTCGTGGTCGGTGCGGAGAACGCCCTCGCCGTCGACGTAGACGCGGAAGCGCTCGTGGACGGGCGCCCGCGAGGCGTGGGCGCGGCGGTCGTCGGTGACCAGGACGTACGCGCCGTCGCTGCCGAACGGCCCCGGGGGCGAGTCCAGCTGCAGCGACCCGTCCGGGAGGGCCGTGGGGCGCAGGAACACCTGCACGTTGCCGGCCTCGAGCGGGAAGGTCACGTGGACGCTCGGGCGGTCGGCGCCCGGCAGCACCCGGCTCGCGTAGCACCCGCTGTAGACGTACTCGCCGGTCGAGCGCAACGAGCGGATCCAGCCGGCGGCCCGCTGCCGACCGCTGTCGTCGGAGATGACGGCGACCCGGCTGTCCATCCCGTGGGCGACGTCGAGGGGGCGCATGGGCAGCGCCAGCTGCTGGACGCGTCGACCGAAGAAGCGCGACACGAGCTCGCCGCCGGGCTGGAAGGCCGCGGTCCACTGCGTCCACACCTCCATCCGCCAGCGCGACGTGTGCTCGTAGAAGTCGCGGACGTCGGGATGCAGGGCTGCGGCGCGGAAGCCCGGCCCGTCGAGCACGCCCAGGTCGGGGAGCAGGCCGGCGCCGTCGACGTCCTCGCGCACCTCGCCGCCCCACCGTGCCGCGGCGCTCGCCAGCCACGCGTCGCCGACGACGGCACCGTCGTGGACCGGCGCGTCCAGCCAGGCCTGCGCGCCCGCCAGCTCGACGGCCGCCCCGTCGTGCGCCAGAACGTGCGGGTGACGCGGTCGAGGCGCGGCATGAGGGAGCTCACGAGCGCAGCGTGCCAGACCGGCGCCGTGGGTGCCGGGGGTTAGCCTGCTGGGATGAGTGAGAGCGACCACCGCGCCCCCAGGCGGCCCGCCTTCTTCAGCGAGGCGGCCCTCGAGGCGCACGGTCCTGCCTACGACCCCACCGAGCAGATCCACGTCGCCCACGAGACGGCCCTCGCGCTCGTCCACGCCGGACGCGCGGCGTCCGACCCCGCCGTGACGCAGAAGCTCGTCGCACTCGTCGACGACATCGGCCTGTCGACCCTCGCCGAGCTGTGGTCCCAGCGCCCGGCCCGCTCCCTCCCGGGCGCGCTGTGGCGCCTCTACGTGCTCCGTGAATGGGTGCAGCGGGCGCCCGACGAGGCGAGCCGGGAGTATGCCGCCGGCATCCGTTTCACCGGCCCCAACCACGCCGTGGCCGGTGCCGCCGAGCCTCCCGGACCCCAGGAGATGGGTCGCGTCATCGACGAGGTGCTGCGCGGCGTCTTCGAGGGCGACCTCGCCGTCGCACTCGAGCGGGCCTCGGCGTTCTGCCGCGTCGTCTCCGCCGGTCGCGCCGACATCTCGTCGGGCGACGAGTCCGCCGAGCAGGCGGCCAACGTCCTCGTCATGGCCGAGGACCTCACCGTCTGCGCTCGCCTGTGGCGCGCCGACGCGCTCGACTGAGCCGGCGACCGACGGGTCTTGCGCCCGCACCTCTTTGGTGATCCGTTCGGGCGGCTTTATCCTTGACGCGCGTCGGGTCGCGGTAGCCCCGGGTCCCAAATTCAGCCGCTACGAGCGGCCCTGTGCCGAGAGGCGCTCCCGACCCGACGCAACCTCCTCGCCCGAGCACGCTCGGCGTCGGTCCACCGCAAGGGGTCACGCCCCCATCTCGTTTGGGCCTTCGCCCCACCGACCACCAGGCAGACGCCTAGATTGGACCCATGACGCCCGAGGAGGAGCGGTCCGGTGACCTGCTCGATGTCGCACTCGCCGACGAGATCGAGCTCGTGAGCGACCTCGTGGTGGCTGCATCCTCCAGCCCGCGTCACTTCACTCCCGACGAGGTCGACGAGCTCCTCGGCATCCCGGGTGACGTCTCCGGCACCCCGTCGGACGTCCCGCAGACGCCGCCGGCGGAGTGACTCGTTCCCGTCCGCACGCACGACCGGATGCTGCGGCATGCTCCCGGCTCGTCGCCCCGGCCGCAGCCAGGCAGGTCCGGATGAACACCGGATCGACGCCGGGTTGCGCCGGAGTGACTTCTACGCCGTAGCATCTTCCCCGGACCAGACCTCGATCGACCGGAGCGCCCCCGTGGGTTTTCGCCTCACACCCCAGGACACGAGCTTTTTCTCCCTCTTCACCTCTTCCGCCCAACTCCTCGTCGAGGCGACCCGGGAGCTGACCCGCTTCCTCGAGGTGGAGCCCGCCAAGCGGCAGGCGGTGGCTGACCGACTCAAGGACCTCGAGCACGCAGCCGACGACGCGACGCACGAGCTCATCAACAAGGTCAACAGCTCGTTCATCACGCCCTTCGACCGCGAGGACATCCACAACCTCGCCGCGTCGCTCGACGACTGCATGGACTACATCGAGGAGACCGCCGACCTCATCGTGCTCTACCGCATGGGTGAGATCCCCGAGGGTCTTGCCGAGCAGTTCGAGATCCTGGCGCGCATGGCCGAGGTGACCGCCGAGGCGATGCCGCGCCTGCGCTCGATGAAGGACCTCAAGAGCTACTGGATCGAGATCAACCGTCTCGAGAACCAGGCCGACTCCCTCCACCGCAAGATGGTGGCCGCCCTCTTCAACAACTCGCCCGACCCGGTCAACGTGATCAAGGTCAAGGCCATCGTCGACGGCTTCGAGAACGCCGCCGACGCGTTCGAGAAGGTCGCCCACGTGGTCGAGGGCATCGCGGTCAAGGAGTCCTGACCCGCTGATGGACACCACCATCCCCGTCCTCGGGGTCGCTGCGGTCATCGCACTGGCCATGGGCTTCAACTACACCAACGGCTTCCACGACGCTGCCAACGCGATCGCGACCTCGGTCTCGACCCGGGCCCTGACGCCTCGCGTGGCGCTTGCCATGGCCGCCATCGCCAACCTCTTCGGGGCCTTCTTCGGCTCCAAGGTGGCAGCGACCATCGGCTCGGGCATCATCGAGCAGCCCGAGGGCGTCGACGGGCTCTGGCTCGTCGCCGCAGCCCTCATCGGCGCCATCGGCTGGAACCTGCTCACCTGGTGGTTCGGCCTACCCTCGTCCTCGTCGCACGCCCTCATCGGCGGTCTCGCTGGCGCCGCGCTCGTGGCCGGCGTCGCCGTGAAGTGGGCCGTCATCTGGGAGAAGGTCATCATCCCGATGATCGCCTCACCACTCATCGGGCTCGTCGTCGGCTACCTCTTCATGACGGCCATCTTCTGGATCTTCCGCAACGCCAACCCGGGCCGGGTCACGCGCGGCTTCCGTCTGGCGCAGACCGCGTCCGCTGCCGCGATGGCCTTCGGGCACGGCCTCCAGGATGCCGCCAAGACCGCCGGTGTCGTGCTGCTCGCCCTCAACATCTCTGGCTACCACAACAGCACCACCGTCCCGATCTGGGTCCTCGTGCTGTCGGCCCTCGTGATCTCCGCGGGCACGTATGCCGGTGGCTGGCGCATCATGCGCACGCTGGGGCGGCGCATCATCGACCTCACGCCGCCCCAGGGGTTCGCGGCCGAGACGACGGCGGCCTCGATCCTCTACGTCGCGGGTCTCGCACTCGGTGCCCCGATCTCGACGACGCACACCATCACCTCGGCGATCATGGGTGTCGGTGCGACCAAGCGTCTCTCGGCCGTGCGGTGGAGCGTGGCCGGCAACATCGTCGGCGCGTGGGTGCTCACCTTCCCCGGCGCCGGTCTCGTCGCCGTCCTCGCCTGGTACGCCAGCTCGATCTTCCGCTGACCGCCGCGCGCGACCGCGCCCACGGCACACGACCGCGCCCACGGCATACGACAGTGCCCACCTGACCTCGACGGTCAGGTGGGCACTCTCGTGCGTGGACCGGTCCACTGAGCGGGCCGGTGGTCCCGCGGCTCAGCCGAAGCGGCCGGAGATGTAGTCCTCGGTGGCCTGCTCGGTCGGGTTGTTGAAGATCCGCGTCGTGTCGTCGATCTCGACGAGCCGACCCGGCTCCCCGGTGGCCTTGAGGTTGAAGAAGGCCGTGCGGTCGGACACGCGCGCCGCCTGCTGCATGTTGTGCGTGACGATGACGATCGTGAAGTCGTTCTTCAGCTCGTTGACGAGGTCCTCGATGGCGAGCGTCGAGATCGGGTCGAGGGCCGAGCACGGCTCGTCCATGAGGAGCACCTGCGGCTGCACGGCGATCGCCCGGGCGATGCACAGGCGCTGCTGCTGGCCTCCGGAGAGGCCGGCACCCGGCTTGCTCAGGCGGTCCTTGACCTCGGTCCAGAGGTTCGCTCCCTTGAGCGACTGCTCGACGATGCCGTCGAGGGTCTTCTTGTTCTTGACACCGTTGAGCCGCAGGCCCGCCGCGACGTTGTCGTAGATCGACATCGTCGGGAAGGGGTTCGGCCGCTGGAAGACCATGCCGACCGTGCGCCGCACGGTCACGGGGTCCATCGAGCTGGCGTAGAGGTCCTGGTCGTCGAGCATGACCTTGCCCTCGACGCGACCGCCGGGGATCACCTCGTGCATCCGGTTGAGGGTGCGCAGGAAGGTCGACTTGCCGCAGCCGGACGGCCCGATGAAGGCCGTGACGGAACGGGGCTCGACCGTCATCGAGACGCCCTCGACGGCCTTGAAGGAGCCGTAGTAGACGTTGAGGTCGGTGACGTCGATTCGCTTAGCCATCGTTCAGGTATCGCTTTCTCTTACTTCTTGACGGCGCCGAAGTGCGCAATGACACGGCCGATGACGTTGAGGAGCAGGACGAGCAGGATGAGCGTGAGGGCCGCGCCCCACATCCGCTCGGCCGCGGTCGCGAGCGCGAAGTCGCCGCGGTCCTGGTTGATCATCATCGGCAGCGTCGGGAAGTTGCCGTTGAACAGGTCGCGCTGGAAGTTCTTCGTGTACGGGGCGAGGATCAGCAGTGGCGCCGTCTCACCCATGACGCGGGCGATGCCGAGGAGCACTCCGGTGACGATGCCGGAGAACGCCGTGCGCAGCACGATCTTGACGACCGTGGCCCACTTGGGCACGCCGAGGGCGTACGCCGCCTCCCGCAGCTCGTTGGGCACGAGCTTGAGCATCTCCTCGGTGGACCGCACGATGACCGGGATCATGAGCAGCACGAGCGCGAGCGCAGCGGCGAACCCCGAGCGGCTGAAGCCGAAGGCGGTCACCCACACGGCGTAGATGAACAGCGCCGCGACGATGGACGGGACGCCCGAGAGGATGTCGACCGTGAAGCTGATCGCCTTGGCGAGGCGCCCGCGGCCGTACTCGACGAGGTAGACGGCGGTGAGGATGCCGATGGGCACGGCGATGAGGGCGGTGAAGCCGACCATCTGGAGGGTGCCCTCGATCGCGTGCCGCGCTCCGCCACCGAAGTCGTCGGAGTTGATGTTGCGCTGGTTGCCGGTCCACCACGTCGCCGTCGTGAGCATGTGGAAGCCCTTGGCGACGACCGTGCCGAGGATCCACACGAGCGGGACCATGGCGAGGAAGAAGGCGGCCCACATGACGACCTTGGCGACGACGTCCTTGACGGCGCGAGCCCGGTGGGGGTTGCTCATCTCGGACAGGGCCTCCCGGCCCGAACGGCCGCCGGGTGGCGTCGACGTCTCCCCGGGGACGACCTGGTCGTCGGGGACGCGGCGGTCGGTGGCGGTGCTCATTCGGTGAAGGCCTTCCTGCGCTCGATGACCACGCGGGCGATGCTGTTGACGACGAAGGTCAGCACGAAGAGGACGAGCCCGGCGGCGATGTAGGCACCGGTCTTGTTCGGGTTGCTGAACTCCGAGGCGTTGTTCGCGATCTTCGACGCGAAGGTCTCGCCGCCGTTGAAGAGCGACCACGACCACGGGTTGCCGTCGGCGAGGGCCGACACGAGGAACGTGACGGCGATCGTCTCGCCGAGGGCTCGGCCCAGGGCCAGCATCGACGCGGAGATGACGCCGGGTCGGCCGAAGGGCAGCACGGCTGTGCGGATCATCTCCCACTGGGTCGCGCCCAGCGCGAGAGCGCCCTCCTTGTGGGCCGTCGGCGTCTGGTCGAAGACCTCGCGCGAGAGCGCCGTGACGATGGGCAGGACCATGATGGCGAGGACGACGCCGATGAAGCAGATGGTCCCGCCGCTGATGCCGGTCGGCGCGAAGAGCGGGAACCAGCCGAGCTTGTCCTGGATGAAGGACTGCACCGGCTTGAACACGGGCGCGAAGGCGATGAGGCCCCAGAGGCCGTAGACGATCGAGGGCACGGCGGCGAGCAGGTCGACGAGGCCCGCTGCGGGCCGCCGCATCCACGACGGGGCGTACTGCGTCAGGAAGAGCGCGACCGCGACGCCGACGGGGACCGACAGTGCCATGGCGATCGTCGAGGCGGTCACCGTCGTCCAGAGGAACTCGAGGATGCCGAAGGCGGGCTGATCACCACCCGGCGCCCAGACGCGGCTCGTGAAGAAGTTCGCCGAGTTGTCCATCAGCGCAGGCACGGCCTGGACGATGAGGAAGATCGCGATGAGGGACACGAGGACGATGACGAGGACGCCGGAGACGGTGGCGGCTCCGCCGAAGAGCCGGTCGCCGACGCGACCGGTGGAGGCCTGGTCTGCCTGCAGGGGTCGGCGCCCGTCGGGCCCGGGAGTCTGGTCCGCGGCGGACGCACCCGTCACTGTCGACACGTGGAGGCCTCTTCCTTCGGTTGCGGGGCACTGGCACAGGGGCGGGCGCCGAGTGTGGCGCCCACCCCTGCGTGGACGACCCTGCCGGATCGCTCCGGCCGGGTCAGGCGGTTCAGGAGATCGCGTCGACCGCGGCCTGGACCTTGGTCGCGACCTCGGTCGGCAGCGGAGCGTAGCCCTTGGCCTCGAGGCCCTTCTGGACCTCGTCCGAGGCGAAGGTCTTGAGGAAGCTCTTGACCTTCTTGCCCGTCTCGGCGTCGGCGTACTTCGAGCAGACGATCTCGTAGGTCACGAGGACGATCGGGTAGGCCCCGGCCTCCTTCGTGGCGTAGTCGATCTTGAGTGCGAGGTTGTTGCCCATGCCCGTCTGCTTGGCCGTGGCGATCGTCTTGCCGGCCGACTCGGCGGTCAGTTCGACGGGACCGGAACCCGTGTCGATCTGGGCCATGGGGAGCTGGTTCTGCTGGGCGTAGGAGAGCTCGACGTACGTGATGCCGCCGTCCTGGCCCTTCGTCGCGGTGGCGACACCGGCCGACTTCTCCTTGCCCTCGCCCTTGCCGGTCCACTTCTTGCCGGTCTCGTAGGACCAGGCGTCGGGAGCGGCGGCCTTGAGGTACTTCGTGAAGTTCTCGGTCGTGCCCGACTCGTCGGAGCGGAAGAAGACCTTGATCGGCGTCGCGGGAAGCGTGACGCCCTTGTTGAGCGCGGCGATGGCCGGGTCGTTCCAGGTCGTGATCTTGCCGTCGAAGATCTTCGCGGCCACCTCGGCGTTGAGCACGAGCTTGTCGACGCCCTTGACGTTGTAGGCGATCGCGATGGGGCCGGTGACCATGGGCAGGTTCCAGGCCTCGGTGCCGCAGGACGCCTTGGCGTCGTCGGCCTCGATCTTGCCGTCCTTGGGTTCGGTCTTGAGCGCCGAGTCGGACCCGGCGAAGTCGACCTGCTTGGCGATGAACTGCTTGATGCCGGCACCGGAGCCGGTGGGCTGGTAGTCGATGTTGGCGTCGGCGCAGGCCGTCTGGTACGCCTTGATGGCCTCGTCGATGGCGTTCTTCTGGGCCGAGGAGCCCTCGGCCTTGAGGTCGCCGCTGAAGCAGTCGCCGGCGGCGGTCGAGCCAGCAGCGGTCGAGCCGGCACCGGGGGTGGCGCCGTTGTTCTCGGACGCGCAGGCCGAGAGCGCAAGAGCGCCGGACAGGGCGATGGCGCCGAGAGCGCTGATACGCGAAACAGACACGAGTGTGATCCCTCTCGATGGGGTGTACCTGGGTGGTCGTTCGGTCAGATCCGAGCGACGTTGCTGGACGTTGATCCACCGCGAACATAGGTGGGCCGGATGACGAGTCGTCCACGTGCGGTTAACGCAGGGTGAACGCGGGGCGACGTCTTGGGGTGCGGTGCCGGCTCGAGATGCGGGGCGGCCCGGGCCGACCGACGATGAAGGATTCGGCAGGCCCGAAACGGGCCGAGAGGGGTCCCGAGCTCCGGCCGGCGCGTCAGGTGTCGATGCGCTCGACGTCGACGACGCGCGCGTCCTCTCCTCGCCCGACGAGGTGGCAGACGAGCACCTCGCCCTTGTGCATGGCCTCCTCCGCCGCGGCGTGCAGCAGCTCCGCGACGCCGACGTGCTCCAGGGAGTGCGCGACTCGGGTGTGGAGCAGGCCCAGGAGGGTCGGCAGCACGGGCCCGTGGCTGCAGAGCGCGGCCGGGTCACCGCGCTCGAGCAGACGCTGCACCTGGCCGACGGCCCCGACCTGGCTCTCCGCGAAGCCCTCCTCGGACAGTACGTCACGGGTGCGCAGGCGCAGTCCCCGCCCGGCGGCATACGGCTCGACGGTCGAGACGCAGCGCGCGGACGACGACGAGACGACACGGGTGACGCCGTAGGCCCCGAGCACGGCGGCGACGGTGCCCGCCTGGGCGCGCCCCACGGCGTCGAGCGGCCGTCGCCGGTCGTCGCCCTGCCACTTGCCCCGCGGTGTCGCCTTGGCGTGCCGGACGAACACGAGCGGCCACGTGCGCAGCTCGTCGGCACGCTCGGCGCGCACGAGGGCGAGCAGCTGCTCACGGTCGCGGGCGTAGTCGAGCCGGTCGTGTGCCGTGCGCACATCGACCCAGGCGACCTCGTCGATCTCGTGCTCGAGCGCGCCGGTGCCGCCGGTGACGCGGGCCGACCAGTAGTGCACCTGCTTCGTGGCCGGGCCGCCGGTCGGGTCGAGGACGGGATACTCGGCCGAGGGCAGCGGGACGCCGAGGCGCACGACGAGTCCGGTCTCCTCGAGGGTCTCGCGGGCCGCCGCGACGCAGGGATGCTCGCCGGGGTCGAGCTTGCCCTTGGCCCAGGACCAGTCGTCGTACTTCGGGCGATGCACGAGGGCGACCTCGAGACGTCCGTCGCGACGCCGCCAGGGCAGCGTGCCGGCGGCGGGGATCACTGAGGCCACGCGCGCCAGTCTGCCTGATGCCGGGGCGCTGGGCGCCCCGAGCGCCACAACCCGCCCGTACGCGCGTCGGCCCAGCAGGTCCTTGAGGCGGACAAGGCGCGGCGCCCTGGCGCGCGGCCGGCGCATCATGGATGGATGAGCGACGACGACGACTTTCTGACGTGGGTGAAGACCGAGCTGTACGACGCCGAGGTGGCCCTGCACCACGGCGACCCCACGCCCAGACGGGCGCTGTGGTCGCGCCGAGAGCCGGTGAGCGTGCTCGGTGCCTGGGGGAATGCACGGGGGCAGCAAGAGCTCGACGAGCTGTTTGCCTCGCTCGGCAGGTCGTTCTCCGACTGCACGTCGTACGCGTTCGAGCTCGTCGCACACGACGTGACGGGCGACATGGCCTACACCGCAGGCTTCGAGCACACGTCGGCCTCCGTCGACGGGCAGCCGCGGACATACACCCTGCGAGCGACACAGGTGTACCGACTCGAGGACGGCCAGTGGCGCGTCGCCCATCGCCACGGTGACACCGTGACCGGCTGAGCGGCGCGCCGGATCTGCACAGCCACGCGGGCTGACTCCCGAGCCGTCGCGCCGTCGAGCCGTCGAGCCAGAGGTGCTCAGCGGCGGCGGGCCTTGCGGCGGCGCTTGTCGTGGCGCTCGATGAGCCTCTCCTGGAGGTCGTCGAGCGGCTCGCCGGACTCGGACAGGTGGTGGCGCACCCAGCGGCCGTCGGAGCCGAGGTCCCAGCGCGAGGTGGTCTCGGCGAAGGCGAGGTCGATGAGGTCGGCGAGCTCGACGACGTGGCTCGGCTCGACGATGCGCACGAGTGCCTCGACGCGGCGGTCGAGGTTGCGGTGCATCATGTCGGCGCTGCCGATGTAGACCTGCGGGTCGCCCCCGTGTTCGAACCAGAAGACGCGCGAGTGCTCGAGGAAGCGGCCGAGGATGGAGCGCACCCGGATGTTCTCGGACAGGCCCTCGACGCCGGGACGCAGCGCGCAGATGCCGCGCACCCAGATGTCGACCCTGACCCCGGCGATGCTCGCCCGGTAGAGCGCGTCGATGAGTGCCTCGTCGACGATCGAGTTGGCCTTGATGACGATCCGGCCGTCCGGCGCGCCGTCGCGGCGCGACTGGTGCAGCTCGATCTCCTCGTCGACGAGGTCGATGAGGCCCGAGCGCACCGACCGCGGCGCGACGAGGAGTCGCTTGAACTTGCTCCGGGGCGCGAAGCCCGAGAGGAGGTTGAAGAGGCGCGAGAGGTCCTCGCCGACCTGGGGGTCGGTGGTGAAGAGGCCGAAGTCCTCGTAGACGCGGGCCGTCTTCGGGTTGTAGTTGCCGGTGCCGATGTGGCAGTAGCGCACGAGCCCCTCGGACTCCTGGCGCACGACGAGGCACAGCTTCGCGTGGGTCTTGAGGCCGACGACGCCGTAGACGACGTGGACACCAGCCTGCTCGAGCTGACGGGCCCACGAGATGTTGTTGACCTCGTCGAAGCGGGCCTTGATCTCGACGACGGCGAGGACCTGCTTGCCGGCCTCGGCGGCGTCGATGAGGGCGTCGATGATCGGGGAGTCACCCGAGGTGCGGTAGAGCGTCTGCTTGATCGCGAGGACCTTCGGGTCGTTCGCGGCCTGCTCGATGAAGGCCTGCACCGATGTCGAGAACGAGTTGTAGGGGTGCTGGACGAGCACGTCCTTCTGGCGCACGGCGGTGAGCAGGTCGATCGCCTTCGCACTCTCGGTCGGTGCGAAGTCCGGGTGGGTGCGCGGGAAGAACTTCGGGAACTCGAGGTCGCTGCGGTCGACGTCGGCGATGGTGAAGAGGCCGCGCAGGTCGAGCGGCGTCGGCAGGCGGTAGATCTCGCGGTCGCTGATCTGGAGCTCGCGGGCGAGCATGTCGAGGACCTTGGGGTCGATGTCGTCCTCGACCTCGAGCCGGATGGGCGGACCGAAGCGGCGCCGGGTCAGCTCCTTCTCGAGGGCGGTGAGGAGGTTCTCGGCGTCGTCCTCCTCCACCTCGAGGTCCTCGTTGCGCGTGACGCGGAAGCTGAAGTGCTCCTGCACGAGCATCCCGGGGAAGAGCTGGTCGAGGTGGCTCGCGATGACGTCCTCGAGCGGCACGAAGCGCTTGCGCACCACGTCGGCGTCGAGGTCCTCCTCGACGAGGATGAAGCGCGGCAGGCTCGGCGGCACCTTGACGCGGGCGAAGTGCTCGGTGCCCGTCTTGGGGTTCTGGAGCAGCACCGCGAGGTTGAGCGACAGTCCGGAGATGTAGGGGAACGGGTGCGCCGGGTCGACGGCGAGCGGCGTGAGCACGGGGAAGACGCGCTCGGCGAAGAAGTAGTGAAGGGGCTCGCGGTCGTCCTCGTCGAGGTCGTCCCAGCGCACGACGGTGATGCCCTGCTCCTCGAGCGACGGCCGCACGTCGTGCTGGAAGACGCCGGCGTGCTGCTGCATCAGCTCGTGCGCGAGCCGGGCGATGCGCTCGATGAGCTCGCGCGGCTCGAGGCCGGCGGCGGTGCGCACGGCCAGCCCCGTGGCGATGCGGCGCTTGAGGCCCGCGACGCGGACCATGAAGTACTCGTCGAGGTTGTTGGCGAAGATCGCGAGGAAGCGGGTGCGCTCGAGGAGCGGCACGGCGGGGTCCATGGCGAGCTGGAGCACCCGCTCGTTGAACTGCAGCCAGGACAGCTCGCGCTCGAGGTAGCGGTCTGCCGGCAGGTCGTCCTCGTCGTCGCCCTGCGTTCCGGCGCCGACGAACCGTCCGTTCGGGGCGCGGGCCGGGATGCGCCGGTTGGGGACGGTGCTCGTGAACGAGCTGACCTCGGCCGACTCGCTGGCCGACTCGCCGGCCGACTCGGTCGCACCCTCGGTGACGCCCTCGGTGGAGGCCTCGTCCGGTCTCGCGTCGCGGGCGTCCGCCGTGGCGACGTCCTGCTCGTCCAGGTCGGTGGAGGTGAGGCTGCCGGTGCTCATGCGACCATCGTGGCACCGAAAGGCGACGTGGGGGTGAACTCGTCTCAGCCGACGGCGGGCGAGGAGACCCCACCCACCTGGTCCGCCGCGTCGCCCGCCTCGCTCGCCTCGCTCGCCCGAGCGAACTGCCGGTGCACCTCGACGTCCTCGAAGCCGAGGGCGGCGTAGGTGCGCACGGCCGCGACGTTGTCCTCGTCGACGTAGAGCACGACGCGCGCCAGGCTGAGCGAGCGCAGGTGGTCCAGGCCCAGCACCGTGACCGCGCGCCCCAGCCCCTGGCCCTGCCGGTCGGGTGAGACGGCCACGACGTAGACCTCGCCTACGTCACCGTCCGGCGGGTCGACCTTGGTCCAGTGGGAGGCGGCGAGCACGTCGGGGGCGGCGGCCTCGACGACGAGGACGAGCCCGGCCGGGTCCCACCACGGCTCGGCCATCCGCTGGTCGAGGTCGGCCCGACGCAGCGAGCCCTGCTCCGGGTGGTGCGCGAACGCCGCCGCGTTGAGGGCCAGCCACGCGTCCTCGTCACGTCCGGGCTCGAAGGAGCGGACGGCATACCTCGGGTCGAGCGACGCGGCCGGCCACGCGGGCCCGTCGCGGAGCGACCGGCCCATGACGTGGAGCGATCGCACCGGCACGAGCCCGGTGGCGCGGGCGAACGCCGTGGCGGCGTCGGCCGCCGCTCCCGTCGCGTGGCTCCACAGGCGTATGCCGTCCGGCAGGCGCGCGAGCAGCGCCGTGCCCACCCCGGACCGGCGCGACCCCGGCGCCACGACGAGCTCGCCCGACGGTGGTCCCTCGCCCGAGCGTGACTGGGCGTAGCCGACGAGCGTCCCGTCGGGCCCGAGCGCGAGGAGGTGACCGACCCCGTCGTGCTCCCGGGACCGCACGGACAGCCGGAACTGCTCCGAGAGCGCCTCCGACCCGTCCGCGTCGGCGGCCTCCGCGGCCAGCGCGAGTACGGTGGCGGACTCGTCCGGAGTGAGCGGGTTCGTCGTGTCGCGCAGGGCGACGGTGGGGCGCGGCATACGGCGATTCCACCACAACGACCCGGCGGGGGACTCCCGCCCGTCGCCCGCTCCGGCTAGGGTCCGGTCAGGGCTCGGGGGCCCTGCACGCAGCTCACGGCACCGGTTCTGCACTCGAGTCGGCACTCGAGTCGGCACCGGGGCACCTGGCCGTGCCAGCAGTTCACAACACCGTCACGCAGCAAGCCCCTCCCGGCACTCTCCTGGCACTAGCCTCCCGTGGGTGCCGATGGGCACGCGATCCACACCGCTGATCAAGGGGAAGACATGTCCCGTACCACCCGCCGCACCATGGGCGTCGCCGTCGCAGGGATCTGCGCCGCGGCCCTCGCGGCACCGGCCCTCGCCGCCGCACCGGACGCGAGCAACGCACCGGGCAAGACGCAGATCGACATCCAGATCCTGTCGTTCAACGATTTCCACGGGAACCTCGAGACGCCGAGCGGCTCCAGTGCTCGTGTCGTCACCGGTCACTTCGTCGACTCGGCCGACACCGACAAAGACGGCAACGTGACCGAGATCCTCGAGTCCGGGCCGAATGCCGGAGGTGTGGAGTACCTCGCGACCCACCTCAAGGCGGCTCGTGTCGGGCACGAGAACACCGTGACCGTCGCCGCGGGTGACCTCGTGGGTGCCACGCCGCTGCTGTCGGCGGCCTTCCACGATGAACCGTCGATCGAGGCGATGAACGAGCTCGGCCTCGACGTCGCGGCCGTGGGCAACCACGAGTTCGACGAGGGCTACCGCGAGCTCCAGCGCCTCGACGCGGGCGGCTGCATCGACGACGGTGACGGCCTCAACAACCAGAACTCGTGCCCCGACGGCTCCTTTGCCGGCGCGTCCTTCCCCTACCTCGCTGCCAACGTCATCGAGACCGCCACGGGCAAGCCGATCCTGCCGGCCTACACGATCAAGAAGTTCAACGGTGCCAAGGTCGCCTTCATCGGCATGACGCTCGAGGGCACCCCGAGCATCGTCACGGCCGCCGGCGTCGCCGGGCTCTCCTTCAAGGACGAGGCCGACACGGCCAACGCGCTCGTGCCGGTCCTCAAGGCGCAGGGCGTCAACGCAATCGTCGTGCTGCTGCACGAGGGTGGCAACCTCAGCCGGATGCCGTGGACCGACCCGGCGACCGGTGTCACGTCGCAGGTCAGCGCAGACTACGACTACGTGTGCGGTCGCGGGGGCACGCTCTCGGGCCCGCTCCTCGACATCAACAGTCGACTCGACCCGGCCATCGACATGATCGTCTCCGGCCACACACACCAGCCCTACGTCTGTGCACTCCCCGACAAGGCCAACAAGCCGCGCCTCGTCACCTCGGCCTCGTCGTTCGGTCGCCTCTACACCGAGACCAACGTCAAGTACGACCGCCGCACGTCCGACATCATCCGCCCGACGATGGTTGACTCGGTCAACCGGATCGTCTCGCGGGACGTGGCGAAGGACGCCGGAGAGACCGCGCTCATCGCCAAGTACAAGACGCTGGTGGCCACCATCGCCAACAAGGTCATCGGTCAGGTGGCGGGTTCCTCGGTCAGCCGCACGGCCAACGACGCAGGCGAGTCCCCTCTCGGTGACCTCATCGCGGACGCCCAGCTGGCGGACCCTTCGACGATCCCCCCGGGTGGCGTCGCGCCGGTCGTGTCGTTCATGAACGCGGGCGGCATCCGCGGCGACCTGCAGGAGAACTCCGCGGGCGACGTGACCTACGAGGCCGCCTTCACGGTGCAGCCGTTCAACAACTACCTCGTGTCGCTGAGCCTGACCGGCCAGCAGCTCGTCGCCGTGCTGAACCAGCAGTTCGTCAACTCCGCGGGTGCACCGACCCGTCCGTACGTCCTCGCGACGAGCGCCGGTCTGACCTACACGCACAATCGCGTGTCGGTCAGCAACGTCAAGATCAACGGCGTCCCGGTCGACCCGGCCGCCACCTACCGGGTCGTGACCAACAACTTCCTCGCCGACGGCGGAGACGGGTTCCCGGCGTTCCGGGACGGGACCGGCAAGTACTTCGGTGGGCTCGACATCGACGCCTTCGCGAACTACCTGACGGCCAAGTCGCCCTACACCCCGCCGCCGCTGGACCGGGTCACCTACACCCCGTGACCGTCTGACGCGTCCGTGAACGGAGAGACGGCCCGGCTCCTGGTGGAGCCGGGCCGTCTCTCGTTCCCCTGGGCGTATGCCGGGTGGTGCGTCCCGTGGGGCGGGTCGACTCAGGCGTCGGCGGGCTGCGTGGCCGGGGCCTCGGCGCGGTCGGGCACGAGGCGGTAGCCGACGTTGCGGACCGTCCCGATGAGCGCCTCGTGGTCGGGCCCGAGCTTGGCGCGGAGGCGCCGCACGTGCACGTCCACGGTGCGGGTGCCGCCGTAGTAGTCGTAGCCCCAGACCTCCTGGAGCAGCTGGGCGCGGGTGAAGACGCGTCCCGGGTGCTGCGCGAGGTACTTGATGAGCTCGAACTCCTTGTAGGTCAGGTCGAGCGGGCTGCCGCGGAACTTCGCGGAGTAGGAGGCCTCGTCGATGACGAGCTCGCCCGAGGTGATGGGCAGGTCGAGGTCGGCGTCGTCGTCCTGACCCTTCGTCATGGCGAGGCGCAGGCGGGCGTCGACCTCCGCAGGCCCGGCCGTGTCGAGCAGCACGTCGTCAAGGCCCCACTCGGCCGTCAGACCAGCGAGGCCGCCCTCGGTGAGGACGGCCAGCAGGGGGGTGCCGATCCCCGTCGTACGCAGCACCCGGCACAGGGAGCGTGCGCTCGCCAGCTCCCGTCGCGCATCGATGATGACGACGTCGCAGTCGGGCGAGTCGACGAGGGCGGTGGCCTCGGCGGGCAGGATGCGCACCGTGTGGCTCAGCAGCCCGAGGGCAGGCAGCACCTCGGCGCTGGGGGCCAGCGCGTTGGTGAGCAGCAGCAGTCGGGCCATCTCATGCAGGATAGGCGAGACTGGTCACCAGCGGATGAGACCGCACCAACGATGAGACGGAGTGAGATGGCCCCGAGTGGACCCGAGTCGCGCACGGTCGGGACGACCGGGCCGGCTCTCGCGACCGTCACCGTGCGCTACTGGGCCGCGGCCCGTGCGGCGGCCGGCGTCGACAGCGAGGCGCGCACCGGCGCGACGGTGGGCGAGGTCGTCGACGCGGCCGTCGCCGACCACCCCGACCTCGCCCGGGTGGCGCGCGTCGCGAGCTTCCTGCTCGACGGGCGGAAGGTGGGTCGCGATGCGCGGATGACCGACGGCGGCACCGTCGAGGTGCTGCCGCCCTTCGCCGGCGGGTGATGCACAATGGCCCCCGTGCCTGAGGACAACGCGGCCCTCCGCGAGCCCGGTCCCGACGCCTCCGACTCCTCGGTGGCCGCCGGGTCGCTCCGCCTCCCGCTGTCGCCCGCCGGCGCCGACCGCATCCGCTGGGTCAGCGTCGTCGCGACGCTCGTGGCCGCCGTGGCCCTCCTCGTCGCCCAGGGCACGGGGTATGCCGCCACGCTCGGTGTGACGCTCGCGCTCGCTCTCGCGGTGGCCTGGGGCTGGCCGCTCCTCACCGGGTCGTGGACCCCGACGGCGACGACCGTCGTGCTCGCGGTGGCCTCCGTCGCGATCGTGCTCAGCGCGCTGCGCCAGGACCTGCTCTGGGTCCCGGCCGCCGTCGCGTTCGGCATCCTGCTCGCCTTCTCCGGTCAGCTCGTCCGTCGGACGGGCCGTGAAGGGCTCGTCCTGACGCTGCTCTCGTCGTTCGGCGGCCTCGTCGTCGTCGCGTCCGGCACCACGGCGGTCGTCGCCGCCAACAGCGACCGGGGCCAGGCGGTCGCGGTCGTGGCCATGGCGGCTGTCGGGGCGGCCGTCGTCACCGACCTGCTCGTCGGGGTGCGTGGCGCGACGCCGTTCCTCGGGTTCGTGGCGCTCGCGGCCGCGGTGCTGGCGGCCGTCGTCGCCTCACGCGGCTCCGAGGTCGGCACCCTCGAGGCGCTGGGGATCGGTGCCGCCGTCGGCACCGTGTCGTGGTCGTTCCGCCGGGTGCTCGCGCTGCAACCGGCGATGCTGACGGTCCGGGGCCAGGTCGGCGCCGGAGCCGGGTCGGTGCTCGCCGTCGGCGCCGTCGTCCACCTCTTCTCCGTCCTCACCTGACTCCCCACCCCCAACCGTCGAGGGGCCACGTTCTGCGGGTCAGTAGACGAGGGCCTGCACCCCCGGGGCCATGACCTCCTCGACGAAGACGGCCGCGCCCTTGATCACCGCACCGTCGACCAGCTGGTCCTGCGTCAGGTCGCGCCGGGCCGCGCACTGCGTGCAGACGGTGAGCCGGCCACCCGCGAGCACGGCGTCGCGCAGGTCGACGAGCGGGGCGGCATACGCCAGCTCGAACTCCTCGGCGCGTCCGGGGACGGCCATCCACGTGGACTCGCCCGTGAGCCACAGCGAGACGTCGACGCCGCTCGCGACGGCCGTCGCGGCGACGGTGAAGGCCTGCGAGAGGCGCTCGGGAGCCTCGGTGCCGGCGGTGACCTTGACGACGAGCGAGCGCGCGGGGGTGTCCATGGGATCAGGCTACGATCGGGCGCATGTTCAACCTCGACCAGGACATCCCGGAGCCGCTGCGACCCCTCGCCTGGCTCATCGGACGCTGGGAGGGCGCGGGCGTCGTCGGCTACCCGACGATCGAGTCCGCGCACTTCGGCCAGGAGGTCGAGGTGACGCACGACGGGCGTGGCTTCCTCAAGTGGGAGAGCCGGGCGTGGATCCTCGACTCCGAGAACGGCGCCAAGGTGCGCCCGGCGGCGGTCGAGTCCGGCTTCTGGCGCCCGCTCGAGAACGGCGAGGTCGAGCTGCTCCTCGCGCACCCCACCGGCATCCTCGAGCTCTACTACGGCAAGATCGAGCCGGCCAAGATCCAGCTCAAGACCGACGGCGTCCTGCGCGCCCCGGGAGCCAAGGAGTACAACGCCGCGACCCGCATGTACGGCCTCGTCGAGTCCAACCTCCTCTGGGTCATGGACATGGCCGCCGTGGGCCAGGAGCTCCAGAGCCACGTGTCGGCCACCCTCAAGCGCGTGGAATGAGGTGGACGCCGTGAGCGTTCCACCGGGCATGAGCGACCTGGAGCTGCCGACCCGCCCGACGACGAGGAGCCCGCTCCTGTCGCGCCCGGGTGCCGTGGCCGGCGAGGGTCTCGAGGCGGGGGTGGCCCTGCACCACGGTGACCCCATGCGCGAGCAGCGCCTCCTCGAGGAGGGCCTCGCGGTCGTCGATCTCTCGCACCGCGACGTCGTCACCGTCACCGGACCCGACCGGCTCAGCTGGCTCCACTCCCTGACGACCCAGCACCTCCTCGGCCTCGAGCCGCGCCAGTCGCGCGAGGCCCTCATCCTCAGCCCCAAGGGCCACGTCGAGCACTCGCTGCACCTCGTCGACGACGGCACGACGACGTGGATCACGACCGAGCCCGGCGCCGGTCCGGCCCTCGTCGAGTGGCTCGACAAGATGCGCTTCATGCTGCGCGTCGAGGTCGCCCTCGTCACCGACGACTGGGCCGTGCTCGGTGAGCCGCACTCCAGCGAGTCCGTCGACGGCGAGCCCCTCGCCTGGCGCGACCCGTGGCCCGAGCTCGTCGGCGACACGACGGCATACGGCCCGGTCGACGGGCACCCCGGCACCGACCGCGCCTGGCGCGAGGTCCTCGTCCCGCGCGCCGATCTCGTTGCGGCCGTGGGGGATCGGCCGCTGGCCGGACTGTGGGCCGCCGAGGCGCTCCGCATCGCCGCCTGGCGTCCCCGGCTCGGTCTCGAGACCGACCACCGCACGATCGTCCACGAGCTCGACTGGCTGCGCACCGCGGTGCACCTGCAGAAGGGGTGCTACCGCGGCCAGGAGACCGTGGCGCGCGTTCACAACCTCGGGCGACCGCCGCGCCGCATCGTCTTCCTCCACCTCGACGGCTCTGGCCACGTCCTGCCGGCGCAGGGGAGCGAGGTCCGGGCGGGCGACCGCGTCGTCGGACGTGTCACCTCCGTCGGGCGCCACCACGTCGACGGGCCCATCGCCCTCGCCGTCATCAAGCGCAACACCGACCCGACCCTCGAGCTGCTCGTCGACGACCTCTCGGCCGCGCAGACGACGATCGTCGCCCCCTGACCGACGGCGCTCCGGGCGCTGGCAGGATGTGCGGCATGAGCACCGCACGCACCGCCGCGAGCACCCTGATCACCGTCGCGCCCACGGGCGCCGAGACCGCCAAGTCGGACGTCGCCGCGCTGCCGACGACACCGGAGGAGCTCGTCGAGACCGCCGTCGCGTGCGAGCGTGCGGGCGCGGCCCTCATCCACATCCACGTGCGCGACCGCCAGCACCAGCCGACGCTCGAGCCGGCCTTCCTCAAGGAGGCCGTCGACGGTGTCCGTGAGGCCACCGACCTCATCGTCCAGCTCTCGACCGGCGGCTCCATCACCGACCCGCTCGAGAAGCGCCTCACCGTCCTCGACGCCGACCCCGACTCGTGCTCGCTCACGTGCGGCACGACGAACTTCGGCGACGGCGTCTTCCTCAACCCGTGGGGCTTCATGGTCGACCTCTACCGCCAGGCCCAGGAGCGAGAGGTCGTGCCGGAGTTCGAGCTCTTCGAGCTCGGCCACGTGCACGCGCTGCGCAGGCTCATCGACGAGTGCGGCCTGCCCTTCGGCGGCAAGGTCCACGTCGACTTCGTCACGGGGGTGCCGGGCTCGATGCCCGGCACCCCGCAGGCGCTGCTCGCGGGCGTCGCGATGCTCCCGCCCGAGGTGACGAGCTGGTCGGCCACCGGCATCGGGCGCGCGCACCTGCCGATCGTCGCGGCCGCGTTGTCGGCCGGCGGTCACCTCCGCGTCGGCATGGAGGACAACCTCATGTATGCCAAGGGTCGCCCGGTCGCGCACAACAGCGAGCTCGTGTCCCGAGCCGCCGAGATCGCCACGGTCATGCAGCGCCCCCCGATGTCGACCACCGAGGCGCGTGAGGCCCTGTCGATCAAGGATCGTCGCACCCGCTGACGCCGCGACGCGCGGGCGGCCTCGTTTCGCGCGCTCCTGATCCGAGCGCGCGACATGTCCCTCCAGCGCGCACTCCTTCCCGCGCCCGGTCCTCTGGTCTCGCGCTTCTGGTCGGAGCGCGCGAACCGGTGTGGGACGTCTCACGCTGCCCAGAGTTTGCATTCTGCTTGCTGTAGTTAGCACAATGGAGGCATGAGCAAGCTTCCGCTACCCGACCTCGGGGCCTACTTGCGCGAGCAGCGCGAGAGCGCCCAGCTGTCGCTGCGGCAGCTTGCCGAGATGGCCGGCGTCTCCAACCCCTACCTGTCGCAGATCGAGCGCGGGCTCAAACGCCCGAGCGCCGAGATCCTGCAGCAGATCGCCAAGGGGCTGCAGGTCTCGGCCGAGTCGCTCTACGTCCGGGCCGGCATCCTCGACGAGCGGGTCGCCGACGACCCTGCCGCCGTGCCCGACGTCCTCTCCGCCATCGCGGTCGACCCGGTCCTGACCGACCGGCAGCGCGCGGTGCTCGTCGACATCTACCTGTCGTTCGTCGGCGATGACGAGACGACGCCCGAGACCACGCGTCCTGCGCGACGCCCACCCAGCCCACCGCCTACGCCGGCTGCAGCACCTCGCCGGCGCCCGTCGCGCAGCACGACCGCTGCCGCGACCCCCGAGCTCAACGAGAAGGAGAACTGAGATGGCACTCAGCAAGAAGATCACCAAGGCCGTCAAGGACGCCCAGAAGCAGGCCGAGGCCGCCGTCGCCGACGTGCGCGGCCAGCTCGTCCAGGTCGAGGACCGCATGCCCGATGTCCAGGTCGACCCGACGCCGTTCTACGCCGTCGTCGGCGCCGCGAACATCGCGATCGACACCGTCCGCACGGCGGGCGAGCAGCTCGAGGTCGCACGCAAGCAGGCCAAGTCCGTCGACCTGCGCAAGGGTGCCAAGAAGGAGGCCGACCAGATGCAGAAGGACCTCCAGAAGCGCATCATCGACCTCCAGGGCCGCACGACCGAGCTCCAGAAGCTCGCGACGACGTATGCCGAGCGCTTCGTCACGCGGGCCCAGGACCTCCCGGCGCGCGTCCTCAACGAGGGCCTCGTCATCGCGAGCAACGCCAAGGACCAGTACGACGCCGCCGCGGCTCGTGGCGAGAAGGTCGTCACCGACCTGCGCGCCCAGGGTGAGCGCACGGCCTTCGGCCTCGCCGAGCGTGGCACCGCCACGGTGACCCGTGGTCGCCGCGTCGCCGAGACCGCCGTGAGCGAGGGCGAGAAGGTCGCGAAGACCCTCAAGGGCGCCGTCGTCAAGGACGCCTCGAAGCTCGGCTCGCAGGTCTCGGCCTCGGTCGACGCCGTCGAGTCGGCCGCCGCGCCGGTCCCGGCCAAGCGCACCGCCGCCCACCAGACGGCGATCCGCAAGTCGGCGGCCCAGAAGTCCGCCGCGACGCGCAAGGCCAACGAGGTCGAGGCCACGACGACCCGCAAGGTCGCTGCCCGCAGCTCGGCCACGACCGACGACCCGCAGGCCACGGTGGCCCGCAAGGTCGCCCCGGCCAAGAAGGCGGCCAGGAAGACGGCCACCAAGACGGCCACCAAGACGGCCACCAAGACGGCTGCGGCGACCAAGAGCGCGACGAAGACCGCCGCCAAGAAGACCACGCCGGCCAAGAAGACGGCCCGGAAGGCGTCGACCGCCCCGAGCACGACGTCGACCACGGCTCCGAGCGCCTGACCGGCCGCGCCTCCAGCCGGGTCCCCCCGGCGCCACAGGCACGACAGGGCCGCCACCCCGCACCCGGGGTGGCGGCCCTGCTGCGTCGCTCCGGCATACTGCGGGGCGTGTCCCATCTCCTGGCCCCGTCCTCCACCCATGTCAGCGCGGCGCTCGCCGACGCCCCGGTCGTCGCGCACGTCGTGCGGGCCGGTTTCGTCGAGTCGGTGCACCACGGCACGGCCGTCGTCACGGCTCCCGACGGCGCGGTCGAGCTCGAGGTCGGCGACGCGAGCGGTGCGGTCTTCCCGCGCAGCTCGAGCAAGCCCCTGCAGGCGCTCGCGATGGTCCGCAACGGGCTCGCGAACGACGGCCGCCTCCTGTCGCTCGCGTGCGCCAGCCACTCCGGCGAGGACTTCCACGTCGAGGCGGCCCGCGAGATCCTCGCCGGCGCCGGCCTGACCGAGGCCGACCTGCAGAACACCCCCGACTACCCCTACGACGAGTCCGCCCGCATCGGCTGGATCTCGAGCGGCCGCCCGCGACAGTCGATCGCGCAGAACTGCTCGGGCAAGCACGCCTCGATGCTCGCGACGTGCGTCGTCAACGGGTGGGACCTCGCGACCTACCGCGATCCCGAGCACCCGCTGCAGGTGGCCGTCACCGAGACGGTGCGTGAGCTGACCGGCGCCGAGCCGAGCGCCGTCGCCGTCGACGGGTGCGGCGCACCGATCCATGCCGTCCCGCTCCGCGCCCTCGCGCTGTCGTTCGGCCGGCTCGCCGCTGCCACCGAGGGGCCGGAGGCCCGGATCGCGACGGCCATCCGGGACTTCCCGGAGTACCTCGGCGGCACCCACCGCGACGTCACCGCCCTGATCCGCGGCGTCGACGGCCTCATCGCCAAGGACGGCGCCGAGGCCGTCTACGCCGTGGGCCTGCCCGACGGCCGCGGCATCGCCGTCAAGGTCGCCGACGGCTCGTCGCGCGCCCGCAGCGTGCTGCTCGCCGCGGTGATGCGGCGCATCGGCGTCGGCAGCGACGACGTCCTCGCCGTGCTCGAGCACCAGCCGGTGCTCGGCCACGGCCAGCCCGTCGGGTCCGTCGTCGCCGTCGGCGTCTGAGGCGGATGGAGACGGGCCCGTGAGGTCGAGATGAGGGCGGTGCTCCAGCGCGTCACGAGCGCGCGGGTCGAGGTCGACGGCGAGGTCGTCGGCGCCATCGACCGCCCCGGCCTGCTGGCCCTCGTCGGTGTCACCCACGACGACGGGCCCGAGCAGGTCGAGCGGATGGCCCGCAAGATCGCCGAGCTGCGCATCCTGCGCGACGAGGCGAGCCTCACCGACGCCGGGGCGCCCGTCCTCGTCGTCAGCCAGTTCACGCTGCACGCAGACACCCGCAAGGGCCGCCGTCCCTCGTGGAGCGCGGCCGCATCGGGGACCGTGGCCGAGCCGCTCGTGGCCGACCTCGTGGCGGCGCTCCGGGGGAGGGGCCTCGAGGTCGAGACGGGTCGTTTCGGCGCGATGATGCAGGTGTCGCTCGTCAACGACGGCCCTTTCACCCTCGTCGTCGACGCCTGACCGGCGCACCGCAGCAGCCGACCTCGCGGGAGTCTGGGAATCGGCTGGGAGGGGTCGCGCGACCGTCGCCGGGTTACGCTTCCACCATGCAGCTGTACTCGGGGTTCCAGAACGTCGTCCTCCTCGTGCTCGGAGTCGTTGCGCTCGGGTGCGAGGTCTTCGCGTTCGTCGACGCGCTGCGCCACCCCGAGAAGGCCTACGTCGCCGCCGGCAAGCGCACACGGACCTTCTGGCTCGTGCTGCTCGGGGTCGCCCTCGCCATCGGCTTCGTCACGCTCTTCAACCCGCTCAGCCTCTTCGGTCTGCTCGCCTTCGTGGGTGCCGCCGTCTACCTCGCCGACGTGCGCCCCGCGCTGCGGCAGGTCAGGGGCATCGGGGGGCGCTCCAACACCGGGTGGTGACCCTCACGCGCCCGCTCGGGACACCGGGCCTTGCGCGTACGGCACACTGGTGCACTCACAACCGATAGGAGAACCATGTCCGACCAGCAGCCTGCTGCTGCCGTCGTCGACCACGAGCTCGACGCCCACCAGCACCAGAACGTCTCGTCGCCGCGTCACACCGCGGACGAGTACGACCTGGGCAACCGCAACCCGACCGAGGACATCTTCGTCGCCGAGCGGCCGTGGGGCGAGTTCCAGCAGTTCGTCTCCAACGAGCAGGTCACCGTCAAGATCATCACGGTGCAGCCCGGTCACCGGCTCTCCCTCCAGCGGCACGACCACCGCGGTGAGATGTGGCAGGTCCTCGACGTGCCGATCGACGTCACCGTGGGTGACCGGACGTGGAGCGCCAAGCCGGGCGAGACGGTCTGGGTCCCGCGCAACTCGATCCACCGCATGGGCAACTCCGGCGAGCACCCGGGCCGCCTCCTCGAGGTCGGCTTCGGCCACTTCGACGAGTCGGACATCGAGCGGCTCGAGGACGACTACGTCCGCTGAGGACGCACGCAGCACGACACACGGACGAACGTATGCCGCCGGGCCCGGCCCGGCGGCATACCGCTGTCCGCGGACGGTCGGCAGTGACGGACGCCGCTTTCCGGCGGGCTCAGCCGGCGCGTGACCGGCTCGGGTCGAGCAGCAGCTCGGCCCACACGACCTTGCCGCCGGGCACGGGGCTGTAGCCCCACCGCTCGGACAGCGCCGCCACGATGTCGACGCCGCGTCCGCTGACGTCGTCGGCCTCGGCGGCGCGTCGCTGGAGCGGGGTGAGGGCCGCGTCCTCGACACCGATCCGCAGGCCGCCCCGACGCCGGTCGACGACCGCTCGGAACGGGGAGGCTGCGTGCGTCAGGGCGTTGGTCGCGAGCTCCGAGACGATGAGCGCGGCGTCGGCCGTGAGGCTGTCGTGGCCCCAGGCCCGCAGCACGTCGACGACGAAGTGACGGGCCGCCGGCACCGACTCGGCCGTCGGCAGGTAGACGCGCGAGCACGCGTGGCCGGCCGCGAGCTGGGCGCCATCGGTCGAGGACGCACCGCCGACGGGCATGAGGTCGGTGTGCAGGTCGCAGACCCGGCGCACGTCGACGAGCTCCGCGTGCTCGAAGACCCCGGTGGGGTAGGCGCACAGCAGCGAGAAGTCGTACTCGCGGAGCAGCTGGTTCCACAGCAGCTCGAGGTCGATGGCCACCTCGACCTGTCCGCGCTGCCAGAGCAGTGCGACCATCTCGCCGAAGGCGCGGATCGGCCGCCCCGCGACGGAGGCCTCGGTGACGACCTCGCCGACACGTCGCATGAAGTGGTCCGCGTCCAGGTGGCCGTCGACGACCAGCTCGGCCAGGGTCTCCTCGGCGTCGAGCGTGAGGTAGCGGCCGGCGGTCTCCCGCGCGGCGGGGTCGTGGCCCATTCCCACGAGGAGCGCCTCGACGGCGACGCGGTGCGGAGCGGTGGCGACGACGACGACGCACTCGTCCCGGTCCCACCCGTCCGCGACGAATCGCGCGACGGCGCCGAAACCCTCACTGTCGAGCGTGTAGAAACTCACTGCATGACCTCGCCCCCACGCGGTCATGCCGCCGTGCGACATGGTGCCGAGCGTACGCCGACGGCACGGCCGTCGGTGGCTTGCGTTTCCTGTGAGTCCCCCGCGGGGGGCGGCGCCACGGCCAAACGGGCGCAAACCTCCCGAACCGCCTCAGGGGCCGAGCGGGGCCACCGCTGTCCAGTCGACGGTGAGCTCGCCGAGCCGCCAGCGCGAGGGGCCGTCGAGCAGCGGCCAGCGCTCGCGGACCTCCGTCGCAGCGGCGAGGAAGCGCTGACGTGCGCCCCACGACGACTGCGGCGCGCTACGGGCCCACGCCCGGTCGAGGTCGGCGAGGAAGGCGTGGACGGGCTCGCCCGGCACGTTGCGGTGGATGAGCGACTTGGGCAGCCGCTCGGCGACGTCGGACGGGCGCTCGAGGCCGCCCATGCGCAGCGAGATCGTCAGGCTGACGGGACCGGCTTTGTCGACCGCGACCCACGATGCGCGGCGGCCGATCTCGTCGCACGTGCCGTCGACGAGGAGCCCGTCCGGCGCCAGGCGCTCCTGGACGAGGGCCCAGGCGGCCGGCACCTCGTCCTCGGCGTACTGCCGCAGCACGTTGAAGGCGCGCACCACCGTGGGACGCTCGCCGTCGTCGAGCGGCACCTCGAAGCCGCCGAGCCGGAAGGTCAGGCCGTCCCGCTCGAGCGGCTTGCCGGCGGCCACCCGAGCCGGCTCGATCTCGATGCCGACGACCCTGACGTCGGCGCGCACCTGCCGCAGCCGTTCGTGCAGCTCGACCGCCGTGATGGGCGAGGCGCCGTAGCCGAGGTCGACGACGACCGGGGGTGTCGGGCTGCGCCGGAGGCGCCACGCCTGCGGTCCGGCGATCCACCGGTCGCACCGCCTCAGCCGGTTCGGGTTCGTCGTCCCACGGGTCACGGTGCCGACGGGGCGCTGGCGTGGGGGCACCTCCGCAGCCTAGCCAGCGCCGGTCGGAGGTGTTCCGGGGTCACCGGCGACCGCGGAATACATCGAATCGCGCGTGTGGTTGAGTCGAGGAAGACCATGACGACGAACGACGCGCAGGACGAAGGGATGCCGATGGCGGCCGATCCGAGACGGGTGGCGATGATCAGCGTGCACACCTCGCCCCTCGAGCAGCCCGGTACGGGTGACGCCGGGGGCCTCAACGTCTACGTCGCCGAGACCGCGAAGGAGCTCGCCGCGCGCGGGATCGAGGTCGACATCTTCACCCGCCGCACCACCGGCGCGACGCCGATCGAGTCCGACCTCGTGCCGGGCGTGCGCGTGCGTCACGTGACCGCGGGCCCCTACGAGGGCCTCGCCAAGGAGGACCTGCCGGGCCAGCTCTGCGCCTTCTCGGCCGGCATCATGCAGGCCGGGCTCTCGGTCCCCGAGGACCACTACGACCTCGTCCACTCGCACTACTGGCTCTCCGGTCAGGTCGGCTGGCTCGCGGCCGACCGCTGGCGCGTCGCGCTCGTCCACACGATGCACACGATGGCGCGCGTCAAGAACCTCCACCTCGCCGAGGGCGACCCGCCGGAGCCCCGCGGCCGCGAGATCGGTGAGGTCCAGGTCGTCGAGGCGGCCGACCGCCTCATCGCCAACACCGAGGACGAGGCCCGCGAGCTCATCGAGTTGTATGCCGCCCCGCCGGCCAAGGTGTCCGTCGTCCCCCCGGGCGTCGACCTGACGACCTTCACCCCCGGGGACCGCAGCGAGGCCCGGCGCGCCCTGGGCCTGCCCGTCGAGGGTCAGCTGCTCCTGTTCGTGGGGCGCATCCAGCCGCTCAAGGCACCCGACGTGCTGCTCCGGGTCGCCGGCGAGCTGCTCCGCCGCGACCCCTCCCGCCGCGAGCGCCTCACGGTCGCCGTCCTCGGCGGCCCCAGCGGCAGCGGCCTCACCCGGCCACACGAGCTCGAGGAGCTGGCCCGCTCGCTCGGCATCGACGACGTCGTCCGCTTCGTGTCACCGGTCGACCGCCAGGTGCTGGCGCAGTGGTATCGCGCCGCCGACCTCGTCCTCGTGCCGAGCCACTCGGAGTCCTTCGGTCTCGTCGCCATCGAGGCGCAGGCCTGTGGCACCCCCGTTGTCGCGGCGCACGTCGGCGGCCTCCCGACCGCCGTCGGAGACGCCGGCGTCCTCGTCGACGGTCACGCGACCCCCGACTGGACCGACGCCGTCGAGTCCCTGCTGCGCGACGACGACCGCCGTCTCGCGCTGGGCTCCGCGGCGGTCGCGCACGCGGCGCAGTTCGGCTGGGGAGCGACCACCGACCGGCTCCTCGAGGTCTACCGGCAGGCGATCCGTGAACGGGCCGCCGGCGGCAACGAGTCGCCCATCGACGAGGGCCAGAGCCTCGTCGGCGTCCCGACGGCGGTGATCCCGTGAGCGCCGAGCCGCAGGAGACCACCCCGGCCGACGACTCACCGGGCGCGGCCGCCGAGTCCCGCCTCACGGCATACCTCGACTCCGTCGGGCTCGAGTGGGAGCTCGGTGGGCGCCCGCGGGAGTACGTCGTCACCCTGCCCGGCGAGAAGAAGCTCAAGACTGTCGTGTCGGTGCTCCTGCGCGACCGGACGACGAGCGTCAGCGCCTTCGTCATCCGCAACCCGGACGAGAACCACGAGGCGTTCTACCGCACCCTCCTGCGCAAGAACCTCCGGTTGCAGGGCGTCGCCTACGCCGTCGACACCGACGGCGACGTCTACCTGCGTGGCGAGGTGCCGACGGTCGCGGTGGAGCCCGAGCACCTCGACCAGCTCTTCGGGATCGTCCTGTCGGCGAGCGACGACGTCTTCAACGAGCTGCTCGCGCTCGGCTTCCTCGGCTCGATGCGCAAGGAGTGGGCCTGGCGGGTCTCACGCGGCGAGTCGACGCGCAACCTCGACGCCTTCCGTCACCTGCTGGACGACGGCTCGGACGCGTGATCGGCCGTCGCTAGGCTGGCGCCATGACCTACACGCTCGTCCTCGTCCGCCACGGCGAAAGCCACTGGAACGCCAAGAACCTCTTCACCGGGTGGGTCGACGTCGACCTCACCGACAAGGGCCGTGCCGAGGGCGTGCGCGCCGGCGAGCAGCTCAAGGCCGCCGGCATCCTGCCCGACATCGTGCACACCTCGCTCCTGCGCCGGGCCATCACGACCGCGAACCTCTCGCTCGACGCCGCGGACCGCCACTGGATCCCCGTCAAGCGTGACTGGCGCCTCAACGAGCGCCACTACGGCGCGCTCCAGGGCAAGGACAAGAAGCAGACCCTCGAGCAGTACGGCGAGGAGCAGTTCATGCTGTGGCGCCGCTCCTACGACGTGCCGCCGCCGCCCATCGAGCAGGACGACGAGTTCTCGCAGCATGGTGACGCGCGCTACGCCGGCCTCGGTGCCGCGATGCCCGCGACCGAGTGCCTCAAGGACGTCGTGACCCGTCTGATGCCCTACTGGGAGAACGAGATCCAGACCGACCTCGCCGACGGCCTGACCGTCATGGTCGCCGCCCACGGCAACTCGCTGCGCGCCCTCGTGAAGACGCTCGACGGCATCTCCGACGACGACATCGCCGGCCTCAACATCCCGACCGGGATGCCGCTCGTCTACGAGCTCGACGAGTCGTTCCGCCCCGTCACCCAGGGTGGGCGCTATCTCGACCCCGAGGCCGCTCGCGCCGCCGCGGAGGCCGTCGCCAACCAGGGCCGCTGACCGGCCCAAGCCTCTGCCTGCCTGGAGGGTTGGCGCTGCTCCGGCAACGTCAACCCTCCATGCGCCGGCGGACCGCGCAGTCCCGACGGCGGCATGGACGCGCTCGTCCGGACCATCCGCGGCTGCGGAAGATCGCCTCGAGCTCGAGTGCCGTCTCGCACGGCGTCACCGCGACGTCGGTCCAGTAGACCCGAGCCGTCAGCCAGTCGTCGGCGGCGTTGCGTCGGTCCCGGCGGCCGTCACGCTGCTGGTTCGCCCAGCCGGCGTGACCGAGTCTGCCGTCGACCTCGACCTTGACGCGAAACGGCTCGTAGTCGTTGTCGCACCGTGTGTCTCCGCGACCGGCGGACTGTCGGTGCGCTGACGGGAGCCCGTGCGCCTGCTCCACGTCGCGGGTGTAGCGACGTTCGGCGGGGCTCTCGGCCCCGTCCTCGACATCGCCCAAGACCTCGAGCAAGAGGGTCCTGTGCGCCTGGCCGGGCCGCTGCTCCAGCGCGTTTCGGAGGTTGCGCAGGGTCGTGCGGCGCGTTTGGACGGCCTTGGCGATGAGGCCGACGGCGCGGTCCACAGGCCGGCCGGCGGCCAGGTCAAACACCGTGTGGTCGAGGCTGATGCGGTGGGGCCACGCACGCTCGTCGGTACGTTGGTAGGCGTACTGGCTCCGGGTCACGACGATCCCTCCGGTTGCCTCCGGCCTTCGGTCGACCGGGACGGCGACGTGGATGTCCGGTCCCGGGTGCGGGATGAGTCCCCAGAGGAAACCGGCGCTCGGTCCGCACAGGGCTGCGGGGATGCCGATCCTCAGCAGGGCGGCCAGGGCCCGCGACTCCCAGTCGTCACGGCCCGGCGTCGTGGAGTAGACGCCGCGCTGCACGGCGACCCAGCGTCCGGACTCGACACGCCATCTGACCGCTGCCTCGGTCAGGCCCGCCCCGAGGGCCTGGGTGCGTGTGACGAGGCCCAGCTGCGCCGCAGCGTGGGCGGCAATGGTGCGCTGCATGACGCACATGCTCGCCGTAGGCGGGGCCCGCTGGCCGTGGTTGTCCCCGCTTGCCTTGTAGCAGGGTCAGGCGTCGTGCTCGATGGCCTCGAGCACGTCGGCGTCCTCGGCGTCCTCGTGGTCGTAGCTGACCTCGGAGTCGTACTCACCCGTGACGAGGTAGATGACGCGGCGAGCGACCGACACGGCGTGGTCGGCGAAGCGCTCGTAGTACCGGCCGACGAGCGTCAGGTCGAGGATCGAGCTGCGCGACCACGACGTGTTCTCGTCGAGCAGGGCGGCGAAGAGCTCGCGGTGGAGGTCGTCCATCGCGTCGTCGTCCTTCTCGAGCGCGATGGCCGCAGCGACGTCCTTGCTCGCGATGATCGACCCGCACTTGGCGACGATCGACTCGGCGACCTGGCCCATCTGCAGGATGTGAGAGCGCAGCTCCGGAGGCACCGCCGAGTCGGGCGTGCGCAGGCGGGCGACCTTGGCGACGTGACGGGCGAGGTCGCCCATCCGCTCGAGGTCCGAGCTCATGTGCATCGCCGTCACGACGATGCGCAGGTCGGTGGCCACGGGCTGCTGGCGGGCCAGCAGGTCGATCGACAGCTCGTCGAGCTCGATGCGGATGTCGTCGAGCTTTCGGTCGGCCTCGATGACCGACTCCGCGAGGTGGACGTCGGCGTCGAGGAGCGCGGTCGTGGCGCGGGAGATGGCCGACCCCGCGAGCCGGGTCAGCTCGACGAGCTGGTCCGAGATCGTGTCGAGGTCCTCGTGGAACTGGTCGCGCATGGTCTTCCTGTCAGTTGCCGGTCGTGCGTGGTCGTGCGTGGTCGTGCGTTGCCGTCTGCACCGGTGTGACGTGCGGCGGCGCCGTGTCGGGAGCCAGCCTGCCACTCGCGACGCGCGCGGGACGGCATACGTTCGCGGTGTCACGTCCCCCGCTGGTGCAGAGGTTGGCAGGGCTTCGTGAATGGGTGGGGACGCCAAGGTGAACAGTGGGTTCGCGCTCCGCACGCGCGTGTCCCGCGTGGTCCGAGTCTGTCGGCGTGATGCGTACGCTGAGTGTCGTGGACCCGACGACAGCGGCAACGCTCGGTGGCATCGCCGGCCTCGCCCTGGGCGGCGTGGCGATGGTCGCCGTGCGCCTGTCGGACCGCTCGACGGCGGCCGAGACGCCCTCGCCGCCCGCTCCGCCGCTGCCCCCCGGCGTCGGTGAGGTCATCGCCGTGCTCCGCTCGAGCGGCATCCTCGTCGACTCGTCCGACCGGGTCGTCAACAACTCACCCGCCGCCGTCGCCCAGGGCCTGGTGCGCGGCCAGGAGCTCGTCCACCCGGAGCTGCTCCACCTCGCCCGCGCCGTGCGCCGCGACGGTGTCATCCGCGAGGCCGAGCTGACCCTGCAGAAGGGCATCGGCGACGGCCGTCTCGTCGTCGCCGCCCGGGTCGCGCCCCTCGGCGCCGACCACGTGCTCCTCCTCGTCGAGGACCGCTCCAAGGCGGCCCGCGTCGAGGAGATCCGCCGCGACTTCCTCGCCAACGTCAGCCACGAGCTCAAGACCCCGGTCGGCGGCATCTCGCTGCTCGCCGAGGCCGTGCTCGACGCGCACGACGACCCCGAGGCGGTCGCGCGCTTCGCGAAGCGGATCAGCGTCGAGTCCGAGCGGTTGACGCGACTCGTCAAGGAGATCGTCGAGCTCTCGCGCCTCCAGGGCGCCGACGTCATCAAGGACCCGACGGTCATCGACGTCGGTGCGTGCGCGCGAGACGCCGCCGACCGCAGCCGACTCATCGCCGACGAGCACCGCATCGAGATCGTGACGGCCATCGACGAGGGCTGTGAGGTGTGGGGTGACGCCGAGCTCGTGACCACGGCCATCAGCAACCTCGTCGGCAACGCCATCGCCTACTCCGACGGCGGCACCCGTGTCGGCGTCATGGTGCGTCGAGGTCGCCCGGGTGTCATCGACGTCTCCGTCACCGACCAGGGACTCGGCATCGCGCCCGACGAGCAGCAGCGCATCTTCGAGCGCTTCTACCGCGTCGACACGGCCCGGTCGCGGGCCACCGGCGGCACCGGGCTGGGCCTGGCCATCGTCAAGCACGTCGCCGACAACCACGGCGGCAACGTGTCGGTGTGGTCCGAGCCGGGTCGGGGGTCGACGTTCACCATCGAGCTGCCCGCCGCCAACGCCTCCGCCGCGATCGCGCCCGCCGATCCGACGACGTATGCCGCCCTCCCGCCGTCCGAGCCCGACGTCCCCTCCGAGACCCAGACCGAGACCCAGACCGAGACCCAGACCGAGGCCGAGGTCGACGCCGGGCGCGGCGCCGCGCCTGAGGCCGAGCCGTCCCGCGGCGCCGGCCCGACCCCGTCCGTCAACGCCTAGTCACGTCCCCACTGCCTGAGCAGCCCACCAGCCCCACGCTGCCCGACCCCGAGAGGCCCGTAGTGAGTCGCATTCTCATCGTCGAGGACGAGGTGTCGTTCTCCGACCCGTTGTCCTACCTGTTGAAGAAGGAGGGCTACGACGTCGCCGTGGCCGAGACCGGGCCCGACGGCCTGGCCGAGTTCGACAAGAACGGGGCCGACCTCGTCCTGCTCGACCTCATGCTGCCCGGCCTCTCGGGGGTCGACGTGTGCCGCGCGCTGCGCCAGCGCTCCTCGGTGCCGGTCATCATGCTGACCGCCAAGGACAGCGAGATCGACAAGGTCGTCGGCCTAGAGATCGGTGCCGACGACTACGTCACGAAGCCCTACTCGAGCCGTGAGCTGCTCGCGCGCGTCAAGGCCGTGCTGCGTCGCCTCGCCGAGCCGGAGGACCTGCTGCCCTCGACGCTCGAGTCGGGACCGGTCCGGATGGACGTCGAGCGCCACACCGTGAGCGTCCAGGGGCGGTCGGCGTCGCTGCCGCTCAAGGAGTTCGAGCTGCTCGAGATGCTGCTGCGCAACTCCGGTCGCGTCCTGACCCGCATGCAGCTCATCGACCGCGTCTGGGGCAGCGACTACGTCGGCGACACGAAGACGCTCGACGTCCACGTGAAGCGCCTCCGCGCGAAGATCGAGCCCGACCCGGCCAACCCGGTGCACATCGTCACCGTGCGCGGGCTCGGCTACAAGTTCGAGGCCGGCTGAGCCGAGCGGTGTGCCGGCGGCTGTGCCCCGCACACCTGCTGCGGTCTGACGATCGGGAGCAGCCCCCGACGGTGGGGCTCAGCTGCCGGTGGGCGCGGGCGTCACCGTGGCGTAGTAGCCGCTCGCCGTGAGCACGGGCACCTTGACGACGGTCGTGCCACCGGCGCTCGACGTGATGGTGACGGGGACGAGGCCGCCCGGCTTGGTCTTGACGTCGGTCAGCTGCAGACCCTTGCCGGCGAGGTTCACCTGCTCGCGCGGGCCGAGCTGCACCTCCGAGCCGCTGGGCGCGCTCGTGGCGTTGGGGTCGGCCTGGGGCGCGATCTGGACGGTCATGTCCTGCTCGCCGAGGTTGATGGCCGAGCCGGAGATCACGACCGTCCCGCTGCCGTCACCGACGAGCGCGAGGTCGCGCACGGCGAGCTCTCCCACGTCGGCGGGGACGCCGTCGGCCGGGACGTAGGGCGTGTTGGTCTGGACGGGCGAGTTGACCTGGCACCCGGTCGTCACGACGGCGAGGGCGACACCGGCGAGCACCGTCGACACCCGGCGGGTGGACGAGCGACGCGCGGGGGTCAGGGCGGGGTATCGACGCTTCACGGGCGACAGCCTACCGGCGTACGACTCGTCGGACCCGTGCACCCGCCGTCACGGCTCGGCGGGCGCGCCGAGCCGACGTCGGCCGCGGCTCCGACGCGATGTCCACCGGCCGCCGACGGGCGCCTCGGCCGCCCTGATCCGTCCCCGAGAGGCTGGCGCAAAGCATGCCGAACGGCGTTCTGTCAAGACGTCACATATCGCGTCCCGGGCCTCGACTGTGGCTCTGACCTGCACAGATGCCGGATCCTGAGATCGCGATGTGCACAGCTTCGTGATAATCTGGAGGTCGCGAAAGGGGAAAACAGCAGATGGTTTTCAAGGTCGGCGAGACGGTCGTGTACCCCCACCACGGGGCTGCACTCATCGAAGAGATCAACACACGCACGATCAAGGGAGAGGACAAGCTCTACCTCAAGCTCAAGGTCGCCCAAGGTGACCTGACGATCGAGGTCCCCGCCGAGAACTGTGACCTCGTGGGTGTCCGCGACGTCGTCGGCAAGGAAGGCCTCGACCGCGTTTTCGAGGTGCTCCGCACGCCGCACACCGAGGAGCCGACCAACTGGTCGCGTCGCTACAAGGCGAACCTCGAGAAGCTTGCGTCGGGTGACGTCATCAAGGTCGCCGAGGTCGTGCGCGACCTGTGGCGTCGTGACCAGGACCGTGGTCTGTCGGCCGGCGAGAAGCGCATGCTCGCCAAGGCCCGCCAGATCCTCGTCTCCGAGCTCGCGCTCGCGGAGAAGACGAACGAGGAGAAGGCAGAGACCATCCTCGACGAGGTCCTCGCTTCCTGATCAGGGCAGCACACTGAACAACGAGACCGGAGCCGGTCGCGTCGGCGTCATCGTCGTCGCGGCCGGCTCCGGCTCGCGTCTGGGGGCACGTGTGCCCAAGGCGTTCGTGCCCCTCGCCGGGCTGCCCCTGCTCGGGCACGCCCTGCGGGGGGTCCTGTCGTGCGCCGCGGTGGCCCAGGTCGTCCTCGTCGTCCCCGACACCCACCGGGCGCAGGCCGACGAGCTCGCCGAGGGCGTATGCCGTGAGCTCCGGTCCGCGACGCCGGTGACCGTCGTGCCGGGCGGGGCCGAGCGGGGCGACTCCGTCGCGGCCGGTCTGCGGGTGCTCGGCGGGGACGTCGACATCGTCCTCGTCCACGACGCCGCCCGGTGCCTGACGCCGGTCGACGTCTTCGACCGGGTGGTCGCCGCCGTCGCGGCAGGCGCCGTGGCGGTCGTGCCCGGCACCGCGGTCGTCGACACGATCAAGCAGGTCGACGGCGACGGGTTCGTCGTCGCCACCCCCGACCGCTCGGGCCTGCGCGCGGTGCAGACGCCCCAGGGCTTCCGCCGTGACGTCCTCGAGCGCGCCCACGCCGGGTCGAGCGACGCCACCGACGACGCCGGGCTCGTCGAGCGGCTGGGGGGGCGGGTCCTCGTCGTCGAGGGTGACCCCCGGGCCCTCAAGGTCACGACGCCGAGCGACCTCGAGGCCGCGGCCCGCCTGCTCGGCGCCTCCTGACCTCGGACCCGACCGCGGACCCGAGCTCGGGCCCCACCGTCGTTCGAGGTGTTCCGCGGTCACGGGTGACCGCAGCACACATCGAACCCGGGAGTTGCCTATCCTCGGCAGCGTGACGACCGACCCCAGCACCGCCCTGTCCCGACCGACGGCTCTCATCACCGGTGGTGGCACCGGCATCGGTGCGGCCATCGCGCGGCGGCTGTCGCGCGACGGCTTCGACGTCGTCGTCGCCGGCCGTCGCCGCGAGAAGCTCGACGAGGTCGTGGCCGACATCCAGGGCGCCGGCCGCTCGGCCCGTGCGCTCGTCATGGACGTCACCGACCCGGCAACGGTGACCGAGGGCGTCGCGTCGCTCGGTCGGTGCGACGTCGTCGTCAACAACGCCGGCGGCGCGCTCGGGGTGACCCGCGTCGAGGACGGTGACCCCGAGGAGTGGGAGCGGATGTTCGCCTCGAACGTCGTGGGGACCCTGCGCGTCACCCAGGCCGTGCTGCCGCTGCTGCGACGCTCCTCCCGGGCCACGATCGTCGACATCAGCTCGATCGCCGGTGAGCGCGTCTACGAGGGTGGCGCCGGCTACGTCGCGGCCAAGCACGGCACGTCCGTCGTCTCCGAGACCCTGCGCCTCGAGCTCAACGGCGAGAACATCCGCGTCGTCGACATCCGGCCCGGCATGGTCCACACCGAGGAGTTCTCCCTGACCCGGCTCCACGGGGACCGCGCCGCGGCCGACAAGGTCTACGACGGGGTCGACCGTCCGCTCGTCGCCGACGACGTCGCGGAGTGCGTCGGTTTCGTCGTCGGGCTGCCGCAGCACGTCAACATCGACACGATGGTCATCAAGCCGGTGGCGCAGGCCGCTCCCCACAAGATCCACCGCGGCCCGATCGACTGGAAGGACGCCTGATGACGTCGCTCCCGCGCGTCGGGGTGGGCGTCGACGTCCACGCGTACGCCCCCGAGGGGACCGACCGCGAGCTGTGGGTCGCCGGGCTGCACTGGCCGGGGGAGCGGGGTCTCGACGGCCACTCCGACGCGGACGTCGCGGCCCACGCGGCGTGCGACGCGATCTTCTCGGCGGCCGGGATCGGTGACCTGGGCGCGCACTTCGGCACGTCGCGCCCCGAGCTCGCCGGAGCCTCCGGCGTCACGCTGCTCTCCGAGGCGGCACGGCTCGTGCGCGAGGCCGGCTACGAGATCGGCAACATCGCGGTCCAGGTCGTCGGCAACCGGCCCAAGGTCGGCACCCGCCGCGCAGAGGCCGAGGCGGTGCTCACCTCCGCCGCAGGAGCGCCCGTGTCGGTGAGCGGCACGACGACCGACGGGCTGGGCCTGACCGGCCGCGGCGAGGGCGTCGCCGCCGTCGCGACGGCTCTCGTCGTCCCCACCCCCCCGTCGAGTGAGCGCTCCGCACCAGTCGAGTGAGCGCTCCGTCCCAGGCGGGGCACGCGCGGACGCACCGGACGTGACCGGGCGCTCACTCGTGTGTGGCTGGGCGCTCACTCGAGGGTGACGGGGAGGCCGCCCGCATCGAGCGGGGGGAGGGTCTGTCAGGATCGAGGGGACCGCAGGGACGCACGCCGAGGAGCCAACATGCCGCAGACCGTCAAGGGTGTCATCAGCCGCAGCAAGGGGGCCGACGTCGAGGTCGTCGACGTCGTCGTGCCGGACCCGGGCCCGGGTGAGGCGGTCGTCAAGATCGAGACCTGCGGGGTGTGCCACACCGACCTCCACTACCGCGAGGGCGGCATCAACGACGACTACCCCTTCCTGCTCGGCCACGAGGCCGCCGGCTACGTCGAGGCCGTGGGCGAGGGCGTCACCGACGTCGCCCCGGGCGACTTCGTCATCCTCAACTGGCGCGCCGTGTGCGGCCAGTGCCGGGCCTGCGCCAAGGGCAAGCCCTGGTACTGCTTCAACACGCACAACGCCACGCAGAAGATGACGCTGACCGACGGGACCGAGCTGACCCCCGCCCTGGGCATCGGAGCCTTCATCGAGAAGACGCTCGTCGCCGCCGGCCAGTGCACCAAGGTGCCCGAGGCCGACGCCGCTGCCGTCGGTCTGCTCGGCTGCGGCGTCATGGCCGGCTTCGGTGCGGCCGTCAACACGGGCGGCGTGGGACGCGGCGACTCGATCGCCGTCATCGGCTGCGGAGGCGTCGGCAACGCGGCGATCGCCGGTGCCAAGGTGGCCGGCGCGACGACGATCATCGCCGTCGACGTCAGCGACGCGAAGCTCGAGCAGGCCAAGCACTTCGGCGCGACGCACACCGTCAACAGCACGGACACCGACGCCGTCGAGGCGATCCGCAGCCTCACCGACGGCAACGGCGCCGACGTCGTCGTCGAGGCGGTCGGACGCCCCGAGACCTACGAGCAGGCCTTCTACGCGCGAGACCTCGCCGGCACCGTCGTCCTCGTCGGCGTGCCCACGCCGGACCAGCAGGTCACCCTGCCGATGATCGAGATCTTCGGCCGTGGGGGCAGCCTCAAGTCCAGCTGGTACGGCGACTGCCTCCCGAGCCGGGACTTCCCGATGCTCGTCGACCTCTACAAGCAGGGCCGTTTCGACCTCGACGCCTTCGTCTCCGAGCGGATCGGCCTCGCAGACATCGAGGCGGCGTTCGACAAGATGCACGCCGGTGAGGTCCTGCGATCGGTGGTCGAGCTGTGAGCGCCGACGCGGCGGGCGACCGGGTCACGCCCTCGCAGGGCGGCGTCCGCATCGACCACACGACGACCGCGGGCACCTTCAGCCTCGACGGCGGCACGTGGGAGGTCGAGAACAACGTCTGGGTGATCGGCGACGACACGGAGTGCGTCGTCATCGACGCCCCGCACGACGCCGGCCCGATCCTCGAGTTCGTCGGTGACCGCCGCCTGACCCACGTCCTGCTGACGCACGCGCACGACGACCACGTCACGGTCGTGCCCGAGCTACTCGCCGCCCATCCCGGGGCGAAGGTCGCGCTCCACCCCGACGACCGCGTCCTGTGGGACCAGAGCCACCCCGACCTCGCCCCGTCGCTGGACCTCGCCGACGGCGACGTGGTGCAGGTCGGCGACGTCGAGCTCTTCGTGCTGCACACCCCCGGCCACGCGCCGGGAGCCTGCTGCTTCCATGCCCGCGACCTCGGGGTCGTCTTCACCGGTGACACGCTCTTCCAGGGCGGCCCCGGCGCGACCGGTCGGTCCTACTCCGACTTCCCGACCATCGTCGAGTCGATCAAGGACCAGCTGCTCTCCCTCCCACCCGAGACGGTCGTCCTCACCGGGCACGGCCGAGCGACGACCATCGGCGACGAGAAGCCGGATGTCGAGGAGTGGATCCGCCGGGGTCACTGACCCACCTGCCGAGCCACCCGGCATACGCAAGCGGGCGTATGCCGGGTGCCCGGGTCGGCGGTCCCCGCTCGCTCAGGCGCGGGGCGCGTCGCGCAGCAGGCTGATCTTCTGCCAGATCTTGCGGCCCATACCGGTCGTGAGGTTCTCGATCTCGCTCACGGTGTCGAGGACGAGGGCGTCGGTCGACTCCTCGGCGCACAGGGCGGCGGCCTTGGACGTCAGCGACAGCAGCTCGGAGCAGTACTCGAGGTAGAGGGCGTAGTCGCGCACCGACATCGTGCGCGGGCTGACGACCTCGTCGCCCGCCACCGTGCCGAGCCGGGTGTCGGGCAGCAGCGCCGCCGGGTCCTTGCTCATCTGGTGCATGTCGATGATGTGGGCGAGCGAGCGGAGGCGGTGCAGCCGGCGGATGAGGTCGTTGCGCACGACCCGGTCGGCGAGCGACAGGAGGAACCAGATCGCGATGCCGGCGAAGACGAGGTCGTTGATGAGGCTCTCGACGACGGGCAGCCACTCGAACGCGGCGACGGACCCGGCCCGGGCGACGGCGTCACGCACCGCGATGCCGACCGCGACGAGCGACACGGCGAGTACGACGACGATGAGGGCCCGCGAGGTCCACAGGAGGCCGGCCCGCTGGGCGGGGGCGCGGCGGCGGCGGTCGAGGAGGGCGTCGACGACCTTGCCGAGCTCCTCGGTGGCGGCACGCAGCCCGGGGTGGCGGGGCAGGTAGGTGTCGATGCGTTCGCCGAGGTAGCTGATGACGGCGCGCACCTCGGAACCGTCGAGCCGCTCGTAGCTCGTGAGCCGCGGTTGCGCCATGGCCCGAGCGTAGCCGCGGGGCGCCGGCGAGGTCGCGATCGTGGGCCGGCCGGGCCGGCCGGACGGCATACGTGCTCGTACGTGCGTGGTCGGGTGCGCGGCGACGCGCCGATAGACTTCGGCGGGTGAGCCTACGACTGTTCGACACCGCGACCCGGGAGCTGCGCGACTTCACGCCGCGCGAGGCGGGCAAGGTCGGCATGTACATCTGTGGCCTCACGACGCAGGGTGCGCCGCACATCGGGCACATCCGGTTCGCCGTCGCGTTCGACGTGCTGCGCCGCTGGCTCGAGGTCGGTCACGGCTACGACGTCACGCTCGTGCGCAACGTCACCGACATCGACGACAAGGTCCTGCGCAGGGCCGCCGACGCCGGTGAGGACTGGTTCGCCCTGACCTACCGCAACGAGCGCCTCACCTCGCAGGCGCTCGACGCGCTCGGCGTCGAGCCGGCCACCTACGAGCCGCGGGCGACCGGTCACGTCCCCGACATGGTGACCCTCATGGAGACGCTCATCGAGAAGGGCCACGCGTATGCCGCCCCCGACGGCAGCGGCGACGTGTACTTCGACGTGCGCTCGTGGCCCGAGTACGGCTCGCTGACGGGCCAGTCGCTCGACGACATGGTGGGCGCCGACGACGCCGACCCCCGCGGCAAGCGCGACCCGCGGGACTTCGCGCTCTGGAAGGGCCACAAGTCCGACGAGCCCGAGAGCGCGTCGTGGCCGACGCCCTTCGGCGCCGGTCGTCCGGGCTGGCACCTCGAGTGCTCGGCCATGGCCCGACGCTGGCTCGGCGACGAGTTCGACATCCACGGCGGTGGCATCGACCTGCGCTTCCCGCACCACGAGAACGAGCAGGCGCAGTCGCGCGCGGCCGGGCTCGGCTTCGCCCGCTACTGGCTCCACAACGCGTGGGTCACGGTCAAGGGCCAGAAGATGGGCAAGTCCCTCGGCAACGCCCTCGAGGTGCGTCACCTGCTCGAGCAGACGCGGCCGATCGTGCTGCGCTACTACCTCACGGCCGCGCACTACCGCTCGATGATCGAGTACCACCCCGGCTCCCTCGAGGAGGCCGCGGCCGCCGTCGAGCGCATCGAGGGCTTCCTCGAACGCGCGGCACGACGCGGCACGATCGTGCCCCTGGTGGCCGCCGCGCTCCCGGCCGCCTTCGTCGCCTCGATGGACGACGACCTCGGCGTCAGCGGGGCGCTCGCCGTCGTGCACGACACGGTGCGCGCCGGCAACAGCGCCCTCGACGAGGACGACGACGAGGCGGCCCTCGAGGCGGCGGCCGCCGTCGTCGCCATGACCGAGGTGCTCGGCATCAACCCGCTCGCTGCGCACTGGGGCTCCGGCGGCAGCCGCGAGGACGCCGCCTCGGAGCTGGCCCTCGACGCCCTCGTGCGGGCCCAGCTCGACGCCCGCCAGGTCGCCCGCCAGGAGCGCGACTTCGAGCGGGCCGACGAGATCCGCGACACGCTCACGGCGGTCGGCATCGAGATCACCGACACCCCGTCCGGCGCCCAGTGGTCGCTCGCCCGCCCGGCGCGCGGCGACGCCGAGACCGCCACCGACACCACCACCGACCACCCCACCGCGGCCCCCCGGGCCGAGAAGGCACAGGGCTGACATGCCAGGCAACTCCCAGCGGCGCGGCGCCATCCGCAAGAACAGCAAGGGCGCGACCGTGGGCTCCGGCGGCCAGCGCCGCCGCGGACTCGAGGGCAAGGGCCCCACGCCCAAGGCCTCCGAGCGCGAGTACCACCCCGCCCACAAGCGCGCCAAGGCGGCGGCGAAGCGGTCCGGCTCCGGTGCCCCCGGACCGGGCGGACGCGGCCAGGCCCGCTCGAAGAGCCGCAGCAAGGCCTCGAGCGAGATGGTCTACGGCCGCAACTCCGTCGTCGAGGCGCTGCGAGCCGACGTGCCGGTGGCGACGATGTACATCGCCACCCGCATCGACACCGACGACCGCGTGCGCGAGGCGCTCAAGATCGCGACCGAGCGTGGCCTCGCGATCCTCGAGACGCCGCGCGGCGAGCTCGACCGCCTCACCGACGGCGGCGTGCACCAGGGCATGGCGCTGCAGGTGCCGCCCTACGAGTACGCCCACCCGAACGACCTCATCGACCCCGAGATGCCCGGCATCCCGCTCGTCGTGGCGCTCGACGGCATCACCGACCCGCGCAACCTCGGCGCCATCGTGCGCTCCGTGGCGGCCTTCGGCGGCCACGGCGTCGTCGTGCCCGAGCGTCGCTCGGTCGGGATGACCGCGTCGGCGTGGAAGACCTCGGCCGGTGCTGCGGCCCGCATCCCCGTGGCGCGCGCGAGCAACCTGACCCGCGCCCTCGAGGAGTTCAAGAAGGCCGGCTTCTTCATCCTCGGCCTCGACATGGACGGCGATGTCGAGCTGCCCGACCTCTCCCTCGCGACGGAGCCGCTCGTCATCGTGACCGGGTCGGAGGGCAAGGGCCTCTCGCGCCTCGTCCGCGAGACGTGCGACCAGATCGTGTCGATCCCGATGAGCTCTGCCGTCGAGTCGCTCAACGCCGGCCTCGCCACGGGCGTCACGCTCTACGAGATCGCCCGCCAGCGCCGCCGCTGACTCTCGCCGCTGACCCCGGCCGGCCGGCCGGTGGCCGGCGGGGTCAGCGGCCCAGGTCACGATCCGGCCACTGGCGACCGTCCGGCATACGCTCAGGGAACTCCGACGGCCCGCCCGACGCTGGTCAGGTGGTGCTCGATAGAGTGCTGTCGACCTCCACTACGCCCTGTAGTACGCCGTGACGTGCCGCTGAGGGCGCGCAACCGAGCGCTGCGGCACCGCAGCGGGACCGACCGAAGGACAAGATTCGTGGCGAAGAGCAACCGTGCCGAGACGGCCGCCAGGGCAGCGCAGCTGCGCGCCGAGGCCGCCCGCAAGGACCGTCAGCGCACGCAGGTCATTGCCGCGTCGGTCGCGGTGGTCGTCATCGTGATCGCCGTCGTCCTGGGGATCGTCATCTCCAACCGGCCCAAGGATGCCCCCGCGGCCAGCGGCGGGGCGGCCGCGCTCGCCACCCTCGAGAAGCTGCCCGCCTCCCTCTTCGACCAGGCTCCGGCGCCGACGCCGGAGCAGGCCCCCGCCAAGCTCCAGGGCGGCACGGCGCTGACCCAGGACGGCAAGCCGAAGGTGCTCTACATCGGCGCCGAGTACTGCCCGTTCTGCGCGATGGAGCGCTGGGCGCTCATCGGGGCGCTGTCCCGTTTCGGCACGTTCACCGGTGTCACCGAGACGACGAGCTCGAGCGACGACGTCCACCCGAACACCCCGACGTTCTCCTTCAAGGACGCGAAGTACACCAGCGACGTCGTCGCGTTCGAGGCCGTCGAGACCCAGGATCGCAACAAGCAGCCGCTGCAGACCCTGGACGGCGAGAACCTCGCGCTCTTCCAGAAGTTCAACCCCGGTGGCGGCATCCCGTGGATCACCTACGGCGGCACCCACGCCACCGACGGCGCGACGGTCGACGCCAACGCCTTCGAGGGCAAGACCTACGACCAGATCATCGCCGGCATCCAGGACCCGACGTCCGACATCGGCAAGACCGTGACGCCGGCCATCAACATGATCACCGCCCAGATCTGCGACCAGACCAAGGGCAAGCCCGCCGACGTCTGCACGAGCCAGGGCGTGGCGGCCGCGTCCGTGCTGCTCAAGCGGTGACGTCGGCGTGAGCCCGCAGCGTGACGACGTGACGACGGCCGACGACATCCCGGTCGGTGCCGGGCGAGTCCGACCCGGGTGGCTCGCCCCGGTGTCCGTCGGCCTCGTCGTCGTCGGGCTGATCGTCTCGGTCTACCTGACGTTCGAGCACTTCACCGCCAACGCGACCCTCGCCTGCAGCATCGGCGGCGTCGTCGACTGCGCGAAGGTGACGACGAGCGCGTGGAGCACCTTCATGGGCGTGCCCGTCGCGCTGCTCGGCCTCGTCTTCTTCGTCGTCGCCCTGGGCCTCTGCCTCCCGTCGGTCTGGCGGCGGCCGGAGCCCTGGCTCGACGCCGTCCGCCTCGCCTGGCTCACGATCGGCCTCGGCATGGCGCTCTACCTCGTGTGGGCCGAGCTCTACCGGATCCACGCGATCTGCCTGTGGTGCACGGCCGTCCACGTCGTGACGTTCCTGCTCTGGATCGTCGTCCTCTTCGGCCAGATCCTCTCGGGACCGGCTGACGACCTCGCGATGGGCACCGACGAGGACGCTGTGGCGGGTTGAGGTGTCCCGCCGGGCCGGGCGGCGACGAACCACCTCGATCCAGCCGGACGGCATACGTCCTCAGTCGAAGCGGCTGATGACGGGCATCTCCTCGGTGTCGACGCCGAGCACCGCCTTCTCCTCCGGCTTGGCCGGCAGGACCGTCGCGACGTAGTCGCGCAGCGCGTCCTCGATGGGGGTGTCGTGCCCGGCGCGCTCGCTCATGTACCAGCGGTGCTCGAGCACCTCGTGGAAGATCTCGGCCGGCTCGAGGCGGCCGGTCAGCTCTCGAGGCACGGCACGCGTCACCGGCTCGTAGATCTTGGCGAGCCAGTCGTGCGCGACGATCTCCTCGTCGTCACCCTGGCGGTCGGTCGCGGCGGCGTACGCGTCGAGGTCGTTGAGCAGGCGGCGGGCCTGGTTCTCGCCGACGTCGAGGCCGGTCAGGCGCAACAGGCGGCGGGAGTGGTGGCCCGCGTCGACGACCTTCGGGGTGATGACGATCTCGGTGCCGCCGATGTCGGTCGTCATCGACAGCTCGTCGACGTCGAAGCCGAGCTCGTTGAGGCGCCGGATGCGCTCGTCGACCCGCCAGCGGTCACCGACCTCGAAGCGCTCCGTGCCGGTGAGGGCGTCCCAGAGCGTGTGGTAGCGCTCGATGACCGATGCAGACACCTCGAAGGGGTCGGCGTGCTCCTCGAGGAAGCCCCCGGCCGCGAGGTCCATGAGCTCGCCGGCGATGTTGACCCGGGCGATGTCGAGGTCGTGCTCGCGCTGGCCGTTGGACAGCCGTGCGTGCAGCTCACCGGTCTCGGCGTCGACGAGGTAGGCGGCGAAGGCGCCCGCGTCACGACGGAAGAGCGTGTTGGAGAGCGAGACGTCGCCCCACCAGAAGCCTTCGAGGTGCAGGCGCACGAGCAGGACCGCCAGCGCGTCCATGAGACGCACTGCCGTGTCGGGCCGGAGGTTCTGGCTGTAGAGCGCGCGGTAGGGCAGGGAGAACTGCAGGTGGCGCGTGATGAGGCAGGCGTCGAGAGGCTCCCCGTCGGCCGTCGTGCGACCGTGGACGACACCGAACGGCTCGACCGACGGCACGTCGAGGCGACGCAGGTTGCGCAGCATGGCGTACTCGCGGTCGGCGATGTCGTCCTTGATCTCCTTGACGGCGAGGACGCGCGGCCCGAGCTTGACGAAGCGCACGACGTGTCGCGAGATGCCACGGGGCAGCGCGGCGAGGTGGCTCTCGGGCCACTCCTCCAGCGGTGTCGACCACGGCAGGTCGAGCAGGGCGGACTCGGGCCTGGCGGTGGTGATCTCGAGCGTCACGCGTTCATCGTGGCACGGTCGCGCGACAGGCGTCGATCAGCCCAGAGCGCAAGGGCGGCCAGCGCCAGGAAGAGGGCGGCGATGAGGGCGCAGTTGAGCAGGGTTCGGCCCAGGCCGATGGAGCCGACGTTGAGGAAGGGGTAGGGGTACCAGTCGACCAGCGGTCCGAGGGCGAGGGTGGCCACGAGCCAGAGGACCGGCCAGATGAGCGAGGGCAGCAGGTCCTCGCGCGTGACCTTGCCGCGCGGGCCGAAGACGGCCCACCCGACGAAGGTGAGGACCGGCACGACGATGTGGAGGAGCCGGTCGCAGACGAGAGAGCCCGTCGTGTAGTTCGGCGACGGGGGGAGTGCGATGGCCGCGACGATCCCGGTCACCGTGATCCCGACCAGCGACGCGAGGCGGACGACCCGGAAGACCTGCGACTCGATGCGTCCGCGCACGATGAGGAACGTCGAGACCGCGACGAGGAAGTTCGCCTGGATCGTGAAGTAGGAGAAGAAGCGCCGCACCTGCTCGGGCCGGGTGGTCGTCACCGCGCTCGAGTCGAGGATGTTGTCGCCGGTCGCCACGAGGTAGAGCTGGAAGGCGAGCGCGAAGACCGCGACGACGAGCGTCGCGACGTGCCAGTACCGCCCGATCGTCGACTTGGTCACACGCGGAGCCTAGGGCTTGCCGAGGTGCCGGTGCCGGATGTTGTCCAGCGTTGCGCCACAACGGCGCCGGGCCGGCACCCAGGAAGGGTGCCGGCCCAGCGGCGTGATGTGGTGGTACGCGAGTGGCTCAGTCGCCGACGCGCAGCCCTGACTCGGCGTTGAAGACGTGCACGTGGCCGGACTTGGGCTTGAGGTAGATCTTGTCGCCCTTCTCCGGGGGGCGGCGACCGTCGACGCGGGCGATGAACGGCACGGCGCCGGCGTTCTCGCCGGTGGCCTCGAGCAGCTTCTGCTCGGTGGAGCCGTAGATGTAGGCGTCGGCGCCGAGCTCCTCGACGACGTCGACCGTGACGGGGATGCCCGACTGGTCGGACGACAGCTCGAGGTCCTCGGGACGGACACCGAGCGTGACGTTCTTGCCGACGTTGGCGAGGTCCTCACGCGCCACCGGGACCGTGTGGCCGTGCAGGTCGACGCCGCCGTCGGTGACCGGCACCTCCATGAGGTTCATGGCGGGCGAGCCGATGAAGCCGGCGACGAAGACGTTGGCCGGGTGGTCGTACATGCGGCGCGGGCTGTCGCACTGCTGGAGGATGCCGTCCTTGAGCACCGCGACGCGGTCACCCATCGTCATGGCCTCGACCTGGTCGTGCGTGACGTAGACCGTCGTGACGCCGAGGCGGCGCTGGAGCGAGGCGATCTGCGTGCGGGTCTGGACGCGGAGCTTGGCGTCGAGGTTGGACAGCGGCTCGTCCATGAGGAACACCTGGGGGGAGCGCACGATCGCACGACCCATCGCGACGCGCTGGCGCTGGCCACCGGAGAGGGCCTTCGGCTTGCGGTCGAGGTACGGCGTCAGGTCGAGGATCTTGGCGGCCTCCTCGACGCGCTTGCGGATCTCCGCCTTGTCGACGCCGGCGATCTTGAGCGCGAAGCCCATGTTGTCGGCGACCGTCATGTGCGGGTAGAGCGCGTAGTTCTGGAAGACCATCGCGACGTCGCGGTCCTTGGGGGACAGGTTCGTCACGTCGCGGTCACCGATGAGGATGCGTCCGCCGTTGACCTCCTCGAGGCCGGCGAGCATGCGCAGGGAGGTGGACTTGCCACACCCGGAGGGGCCGACCAGGACGAGGAACTCCCCGTCCGCGATCTCGATGTTGAGCTTGTCGACGGAGGGAATCGGGTTCCCGGGGTACTGCCTCGTCGCGTTGTCGAACGTCACTGTTGCCATGGCTTCTTTGCCTTCCTTCACCGGCAGGAACGTGCCGGACGATCCGTTGTAAAGGTGTGCCTGCCCGGGTGAGCAGGCCTCGTCATCATGACCCATGCCCGCCCCGAAGGCCACCCCTGGTCCATCTGCACCCCTCTGACCTGCGGATTCGTGTTGTGTCCAGAACGTTGCAAAAAATTGCAGCAAGCGGGTTCCCGCTGTCTGCAACTTCTTGCTAGATTCCGGGGCACCGGTGGCGGCGTGTGCCACCTGGCTTCAAAGGAGAATCCATGCACAAGCGTGCGCTCGGCGCTGCTGCCGTCACGGGTGTTGCCGCCCTGGCCCTCAGCGCCTGCGGTGGGTCCAGCCCCACCACCCCGTCCGACACCGGCGCCGCCGGCTCGAGCAAGGCGGCGACGACCACCGGTGTCCCGGAGACGCCGAGCGGCACCGCTGCTCCCGTCCGTGACGCCAACGTCGACCTCGTCATCTGGACCGACGCCGACCGCTCGAAGGCCGTGCAGAAGTATGCCGACCAGTTCGCCGCCGAGAACGGTGTGACCGTCAAGGTCCAGATCTCGACCGACACCCGCGCCCAGTTCAAGGACGCGACCAAGGTCGGCAAGGGCCCCGACGTCATCGTCGGCGCCCACGACTGGCTCGGCGAGCTCGTCCAGAACTCGACGGTCGCGCCGGTCAACCTCAGCTCCGACGTCGCGGCGAAGTTCCTGCCGAAGGCGATCGAGGCGACGAAGTTCAACGGTCAGTCCTACGGCGTGCCCTACGCCGTCGAGAACATCGGCCTCATGTACAACAAGGACCTCGTCCCGAACCCGCCCAAGACCATGGACGAGCTCGTCGCCACCGGCGAGAAGCTCGTCAAGGAGGGCAAGGCCAAGCAGGTCCTCAGCCAGTTCGTCTCCAAGGTCGGCAACGCGTACTTCGCCTACCCGTACCTCTCGGCCTTCCCCGAGGGCGGCATCTTCGCGATCAAGCCCAACGGCGACTACGACCCGAACAAGGTCATCGTCAACACCCCTGACTCGATCAAGGGTGGCGACGCCCTCGCCGCGCTCGGCAAGAAGAAGGTCCTCTCGACCAACGTCGACGACACGAACCAGGACGCGCTCTTCGACACGAAGGCCGCGCCGTTCATGATCTCCGGTCCGTGGAGCGTCGCCAAGGCGAAGGAAGCCGGCATCAACTACGGCATCGCCCCGCTGCCGAGCCTCACCGGTGGCGGCGCCATGCGTCCGTTCCTCGGTGTCCAGATGTTCTACGTCTCGAGCAAGGCCAAGAACGCCGCTCTCGCGCAGGAGTTCGTCACGAACTACATCCCGCGCAAGGACGTCCAGCTGGCCCTCTTCGAGGTCGGCAAGCGTCCGCCGGCCCTCAAGGAGGCCTACGCCGAGGTCGCCGCGAGCGACCCCGACGTCAAGGCGTGGTACGAGGCCGGCATCGACGGCTCGCCGATGCCGAACATCCCCGCGATGAACTCGGTCTGGGGCCCCTTCGGCCAGGCGACCGCCGACATCATCGCCGGCAAGGCCGGCGCCAAGGAGCGTCTCGACGCTGCTGCCAAGGAGATCACGGCGAACATCGCCAAGGGCTGAGCTCCTTAGTCTGACAAGGGTTTCCGGGGTCCGTCCTGAGGGCGGACCCCGGGATCCCGGCCCGGGCACGGGCCATCGGGGAGCTCCGCGAGGGCTCCCCTTCGTGCACCTACGGCAACGGCGCCGGGTCGGCGCAAAAGGACGTGTCACATGACCAAGCCCATCGCTCTCGCGATCAAGTGGGTTCTCATCGTCGCGACGTTGGCCGGCATCCTGTGGATCGCCACCAAGCTCGCGCAGGCAGGCAACACGACGGCCGTCGTCATCGCGGGACTCGTGGGGATGGGCATCCTCGTGGTCTATGCGACGAGACGTTCGGTCCCGCTCAAGTACCTCGTCCCGGGTCTGATCTTCATGACCCTCTTCCAGCTCTGGCCGGTCATCTACACCGCGAGCCTGTCGACGACGAACTACGGCGACGGACACCTCTACAGCAAGCAGGAGTCGGTCACCGACATCATCGCCCAGTCGGTGCGTGAGGTCCCTGACACGCCCCGCTACAAGATGTCGGTCGCGACCGCCGAGGGCGGAGACCCCACCACCGCAGACCTCGTCCTGCTCCTCACCAAGCCCGACGGCAGCACGTACGTCGGTGACAAGACCGGTCTCAAGCCGCTACCCGCGACCGGTGTCGAGAAGACCCCCATCGGCAAGATCACCAAGGCGCCCGGCTACACCGTCCTCACCGCCAAGCAGGCGAACGCCAGGAGCAAGGACCTGTCGGCCATCGCGGTGCCGACGAGCGACGGGGGTGGCATCAAACCGGTGGGTCTCTCCGAGGCCTTCGAGGGCAAGGCCACGGTCACCTACGACCCGGCCGCCGACAAGCTGACCGACACGTCCACGACCCCGGCCACGGTGTACGAGCCCAAGGATGCCCGCTGGGTCAACGTCGCCGACCCCAGCCAGTCCTTCCCGCAGGGTTGGAAGGAGGGCGTCGGCCTCGCGAACTACTCGCGCATCTTCACCGACAGCACGATCCGCAGCGGCTTCCTCGGCATCTTCATCTGGAACATCGCCTTCGCAGTCCTGTCGGTGCTCACGACCTTCCTGCTGGGCATGCTCATCGCACTGCTCTTCAACGACCCGCGCCTGCGCGGCAAGTCCATCTACCGGTCGCTGCTGATCCTTCCCTACGCCCTGCCGTTCTTCGTGACGGCGCTGGTCTGGAAGGGCATGTTCAACCAGGACTACGGCATCATCAACCAGACGCTGGGACTGGACGTCGACTGGCTCGGAACGACGGGCGGAGCCCGTGCCGCGATCCTCATCACGAACCTCTGGCTGGGCTTCCCGTACATGTTCATCGTGTGCACGGGCGCGCTCCAGTCGATCCCGCAGGACGTGCGTGAGGCGGCGACCATCGACGGCGCCAACGCCTTCCGGACGCTCCGCTCGATCATCATGCCGTTGCTGCTCGTGGCCGTCGGCCCGCTGCTGCTCGCGTCGTTCGCGTTCAACTTCAACAACTTCGGGCTCATCTACCTGCTCACCAAGGGTGGCCCGTTCAACGGCGCCGACACGAGCATCGGCTCGAGCGACCTGCTCATCACGTACGCGTACCGTCTGGCCTTCTCGGGCAGCGCGCCCAACTACGGCTTCGCGGCCGCGGTGTCCGTGATCATCTTCCTGCTCGTGGCGCTGATGAGCATCCCGGGCTTCCGTCGCACCAAGGCCCTCGAGGAGGTCAACTGATGGCGACCGTCAACGCTCCCGTCCCTGCCGACCCGCGCATGGACACCCGCATCGCGGAGGAGACCGGTGCCAGCACGCCGGCCTCGCCCAAGCGTGGCGGTCTCGGCGGCTCGGTGTGGTGGCGCCACGCCCTGGGCATCCTCGCCCTGATGTGGGCGCTCTTCCCGATCCTCTTCATCTACTCGGCCGCGACGAACCCCAGCGGCACGCTCAACACGGCGAGCCTGTGGCCCTCGGGCTTCTCGACGAAGAACTTCGCCGACCTCTTCACCGACAGCTCGCGCCCGTTCTGGACCTGGTACAAGAACTCGATGATCATCTCGCTCTCGGGGGCGCTGGGCGCGGTCTTCATCGGCGCGTGCGCGGCCTTCGCCTTCTCGCGCCTGCGGTTCAAGGGCCGCCGGGGCGGCATGATGTTCCTGCTGCTGACGACGTTCTTCCCGGCGCTGCTCGCCATCGTCGCGCTGTACATCATCTTCGCGGGCATCGGTGACGTGCTGCCGGCCCTCGGGCTCAACACGGTGGCCGGCCTCACCCTCGCCTACCTCGGTGGGGCGCTCGGGGCCAACGTGTGGCTCCTCAAGGGCTACTTCGACACCGTGCCGCGCGAGCTCGACGAGGCAGCGATCGTCGACGGCGCGAGCCACGTTCGCATCTTCTTCACGATGACGCTGCGCCTGGTCATGCCGATCCTCGTGACGGTCTTCATGCTCGTCTTCGTCGGCCTCTACGGCGAGTTCATGCTGGCGAGCGTGTTCCTCACCGACGTCGACAACCAGACGCTCGGTGTCGGCCTCTACGGCATGACGCTCGGCAACGACGCGAACACCCTCTTCGGGCGGTTCACGGCCGGTGCCTTGCTCGGCTCGATCCCCGTCATGCTGCTCTACCTCGCCTTCCAGCGCCAGCTGGTCGGTGGCCTGACCACGGGATCCGTGAAGTGACGCCTGCCCCGACCCGCCAGCTGACGTGGCTGAGCCAGCCGCACCACGACGGGTCGGGGCGGTACGTCTCCAACCAGGCGCCCCGCCTCGGCGACCGCGTCGACGTGCTCGTGCGCGTCCCGCTCGAGGCCGGGGTCGAGGCCGTCCACGTGCGCACCTCGCCCGACGGCGAGGCGACGTTCACGGTGGCGCGCAAGGTGCGCACCACGGGCGCCGACGACTGGTGGCGTGCCACCCTGACCTGCCACAACCCGGTCACGAACTACCGCTTCCTGCTCACGGCCGGCCCGACGAAGTACGCGTGGCTCAACGGGACCGGCGTCCACGAGCGGGACGTCCCCGACGCGAGCGACTTCCGGCTCGTGGCGCACGCCACCCCGCCGCCCGAGTGGGCACTGGGGTCGGTCGTCTACCAGATCTTCCCCGACCGCTTCGCGCGCTCGAAGGGTGCCGACAAGCACGAGACGCCCGACTGGGCCGTCGCCGCGGCCTGGTCCGACCCGGTCGACCTCAGCCCGAAGGGCGTCGGCCACCAGCTCTACGGCGGCGACCTCGACGGCATCACCGAGCACCTCGACCACCTCGAGTCGCTCGGCGTCGACGTCGTCTACATGACGCCCTTCTTCCCGGCGCGCTCCAACCACCGCTACGACGCGTCGTCGTTCGAGCAGATCGACTCGCTCCTCGGTGGGGCCCCTGCCCTGCGCCGGCTCACCAAGGCAGCCCACGATCGCGGCATGAAGGTGATGGGCGACTTCACGACGAACCACACGGGCAACGCCCACGAGTGGTTCCTCAAGGCGGCCGGTCCGGGCGGGAAGAACACGCCTGAGCGGGACTACTACATCTGGGAGGACGGGACCTACGTCGCCTGGCTCGGCGTCCCGTCCCTGCCGAAGCTGAACCACCTGAACGCCGCCCTGCGCCACCGCATCTTCGAGGACCCCCAGGGGGTCGTACGCAAGTGGCTGGGCCGCTCGGGCGGGCTCGACGGATGGCGCGTCGACGTCGCGAACATGACCGGTCGCTGGCGTGCCACCGACGTCAACCACGACGTCGCCCGACAGATGCGTGACGTCATGGGCCGGGTCGCGCCGGACGCCCTGCTCGTCGGGGAGCACTTTCACGACTACACGCCCGACATGCCCGGCGACGGCTGGCACGGCGTCATGAACTACGCCGGCTTCTGCAAGCCGACGTGGACGTGGCTGCGAGAGGAGCCGAAGGACCCGCGCTTCCTCGGTGCCCCCGTGCCGCTGCCGCTCCTCGAAGCCGGTGCGGTCGTCGAGACGATGCGTGACTTCACGTCACGGATCGCCTGGCAGTCGCTCGTCCATTCTTTCAACCTCGTCGGGTCCCACGACGTGCCGCGGATCCGCACCCTCGTCGGCCCCGACTCCGTCGAGACGGCGGTCGGCCTGCTCATGACCTTCCCGTCGATGCCGATGATGACCTACGGCGACGAGATCGGCATGGAGGGAACCTTCGGCGAGGACGGTCGCCGTCCGATGCCGTGGGACGAGAACGCTTGGGACGCAGACGTGCTCGCGGTCTATCGGGGCCTGATCCAAGCACGCCAGCGCTCGGTCGCGTTGCGACGCGGAGGCCTGCGCTGGGTGCACGCCGAGGGGGATGCCATGGTCTACCTCCGCGAGACGCTCGACGAGGTGGCCCTCGTGCACGTGGCGCGAGCGGCGCACGAGCCCGTCGTCCTCGACCCGCGACACCTCGCGGGCATCGAGTCCGGCACACCGGCATACGGACTCGCTCCGAAGGTCGGCAAGCGTGCTGTCACACTGAGCGCCAGCGGGCCCGGGGTCAGCATCTGGACGTGGCGCCCGACCGACGACGGTCCACGACACGTGCGACGAAGGGGGAGGTGAGATGAAGGCAAGACTGCGTGACATCGCCGATCAGGCGAGCGTGTCGGAGGCCACCGTGTCACGGGTGCTCAACGGCAAGCCCGGGGTGGCCGAGTCGACCCGCCAGGCCGTGCTGACGGCGCTCGACGTCCTCGGCTACGACCGGCCGAGTCGCCTGCGGCGCAAGAGCGCCGGGCTGGTGGGGCTCATCGTCCCCGAGCTGACCAACCCGATCTTCCCCGCGTTCGCGCAGATCATCGAGAACTCCCTCGCGCAGAACGGCTACACCCCGGTGCTGTGCACCCAGGTCGCCGGGGGAGTCCACGAGGACGACTACGTCCAGATGCTCCTCGAGCGCGGCGTCGCCGGCATCATCTTCATCTCCGGCCTGCACGCCGACACGACGACCGACTCGGCCCGCTACGTCGCGCTGCGTGACCGCAACCTGCCGCTCGTGCTCGTCAACGGCTACATCGAGGGGGTCGACGCGCCCTTCATCAGCAACGACGACGTCGCCTCGATGGGGCTCGCGCTCGAGCACCTCGTGAGCCTCGGGCACCGCGAGATCGGCCTCGCGGTCGGACCCGACCGCTACGTGCCGGTCATCCGCAAGATCGCCGGGTTCCGCCACTCGATGCAGGAGCTGACGGGTCGCTCCGACGTCGACGACCTCATCGAGCGCTCGCTGTTCAGCGTCGAGGGCGGCGCGACCGCGGCCGGCCGCCTCCTCGACCGCGGCGCCACGGCCGTCGTGTGCGGCTCGGACCTGATGGCGCTCGGTGCGATCCGCGAGGCCCGCAAGCGCGGTCTCAACGTGCCGCGCGACTTCTCGGTCGTCGGCTACGACGACTCGACGCTCATCGCCTTCACCGACCCACCCCTGACGACGGTTCGCCAGAGCGTCAACGCGATGAGTGCTGCGACCGTGCGCGCCCTGCTCGACGAGATCGCCGGGCAGCCTTCTCCCCGAGCGGAGTACGTCTTCCGACCCGAGCTGGTCGTCCGCGGCTCGACCGGCGCCGTCCGACGCCACTGAGGGGCGTCACCGGACGCCAGCGGACGGCATACCTGCCCTGACCGCCGGCCACCCGACGAACCCCGCCCCGGCGGAGTTGTGACGGTAGATCAGCGGCGAGGGGCCGCCACACGTCCGCCCGGGTGGGGTTGCGGTGGCGGGCGTATGCCGGGTGGCCCGGTCGCGTCGGTCAGGTCGGAGTGTGGGCGGCGGAGCTGAGCTGCTCGAGACGCGTCAGCAGTGCGGCCACCGCCTGCTCGTCGTCGACGCGGTAGCGGGCGGCCGTGGAGCCGGTGCCGACCTTGACCGTGATGTCCTCGGGTCGACGCATCCGCATGAACGCGTCCTCATCAGTGACGTCGTCGCCGAGGTAGACGCGTGCGACGGCGCCGACGTGGCGGCCGAGGGCAGTGACCGCGGATCCCTTGTCCGCGTGGGAGACCGACAGCTCGAGCACCGACTTGCCCTTGAGCACCTTGACACCGGGGTGGTCGAGGGCGACCCGCCGGGCGTCGGCGATCGCGGCGTCGCCGGTCTCGCGCGGGATGCCCCGGACGTGGACGACGACGGCGGCCGACTTGTACTCGATGCCGGCCTCGGGGTGGTGCTCCTTGACGAGGGCCTCGATGTCGGTGCGCAGCTCGGCGAGCGTCACCTCGTCGTCGGGGGTGACCGCGGCCGCCTCCATGGCCTCGCGCACGGCCGGGCTCGACGACTCGGCGCCGTGGCTGCCGATGAGGACGATCGGCTCGTCCTCGGTGATGCCGGTGAGCTCACGCAGCGTGCCGAGGTCGCGGCCCGAGACGACGGCGACGTGCACGCCGGGCAGGCTCGCGAGCGACCGGAGCGTCTCGACGGTGCCCTCGACGGGAGTGGCCTGCATCGGGTCGGCGTCGAACGGCGCGAGCACCCCGTCGAAGTCGGTCGCGACGAGCAGGACGTCCGCGGAGGCCGCGGCCTCGAGGGCCTCGGTGGGCGGTGCGCCGGTGCTCACGACCGCGTCCCGTCCGTCGCGCTGTGGGATTCGTCGCGGGAGTCGCTGCCCGAACTGTCGGACGACGTGCCGGACGACTCGCTGGGCGCCGGCATGAGCGGTGTCTCCTCAGCGTGCGGTGTGGGCCGCGGGCGCGACTCGGCCCCCGGCATCTCGGGCGCCGCGGCGAGCGCGGCGAGGTAGCGAGCCGCCCAGCGCTGGACGTCGTGGTCGGACACGCGGCGGCGCAGCGCCTTCATGATCCGCTGCTTGTCCTTGGCCGGGGTGTTGATGGCGCGCAGGATCGTCTGCTTGAGCCCCTCGATGTCGTGCGGGTTGCACGCGAAGGCCTGGTGCAGCTCGTGCCACGCGCCGGTGAACTCCGACAGCACGAGGGCGCCCCCGAGGTCATGGCGGCACGTGACGTACTCCTTGGCGACGAGGTTCATGCCGTCTCGGAGCGGGGTGACGAGCATGACGTCGGCGGCCTGGAAGAGGGCCGCCATCTCCTCGCGCGGGTAGGAGTGGTGCAGGTAGTGGACGGCCGGGGCGCCGATCTTGCCGAGCTCGCCGTTGATGCGGCCGACGGTCTGCTCGATCTCGTTCTTGAGGTTGCGGTAGGCGTCGACGCGCTCACGGCTCGGGGTCGCGACCTGCACGAGCGTGACGTCGGGCGGCCCGATGCGACGCTCGCTCAGCAGCTCCTCGTAGGCCTTGAGCCGGTGCCGGATGCCCTTGGTGTAGTCGAGCCGGTCGACGCCGAGCATGAGGACCTTGGGGTTGCCGAGGCTCTCGCGGATCTCGCGGGCGCGCTCCATGACGTCGGGGCGCTTCGCCAGCTCCTCGAGTCCCCGGAAGTCGACGGAGATCGGGATGGCCGCCGCCCGGACCTGGCGGTGGGCGCCCTCGACGGTGACGCGGTCGCGCTTGGTCTGGGCGCCGATCAGCTGGCGGCAGGCGCGCACGAAGTTGCGGGCGTCGGCCTGGCGCTGGAAGCCGAGGAAGTCGGCCCCGAGCAGGCCCTCGAGCAGCTGGGCCCGCCACGGCAGCTGGGCGAAGAGCTCGACGGGCGGGAAGGGGATGTGGTTGAACCACCCGATGCGCACGTCGGGTCGCAGCTGGCGCACGAGGGCCGGGACGAGCTGGAGTTGGTAGTCCTGCACCCACACGGTGGCGCCCTCGGCCGCGACCTCGGCAACGGCCTCGGCGAAGCGTCGGTTGACCGTCTGGTAGCTCGACCACCACTCGCGGTGGAAGGTCGCGGGCACGATGACATCGTGGTAGATCGGCCACAGGGTGTCGTTGGAGAAGCCCTCGTAGTAGTCCCGGACCTCGTCGGTCGACAGCGGCACGGGGTGCAGGTGGATGCCGTCCTCGTCGAACGGCTCGGGTGCCTCACCGGCGTCTCCGGCCCAGCCGACCCAGGCGCCGGGCTGCGTGCGCATCACCGACTCCATCGCGGTGACGAGGCCGCCGGGGCTGCGTCGCCACTCGACCTCGCCGTCGTCGGTGATGACCTTGTCGACGGGCAGGCGGTTCGCGGCGATGACGAGGTCGTAGGTCGGCCGAGGGGTCGACACGCAATCAGCTCCTGCTGCTCGAGGGGAGGGCACGGCCCTCGACGTACCCAGACCCGGGGGGAGGGGCGCCGCGGGGCGCGATCGGTCTCACTCTAACGAGCGAACGGTGGCGCCCGGTGCGGTCCCGCTCTAGGGTCGAGACAGGGCATCTCTGGTGGAGCGGGTGGCCGCCTGAGGGCATCGCGCCGAGGTGAAGGAGTCGCCGTGAAGATTTCTGACGTGCTGCGCAAGAAGGGCAGCGAGGTCATCACCATCAAGCCCGACGAGACGGTCGCAGGCCTGCTCGGCCTGCTGGCCGAGCACCGCATCGGCGCGGTCGTGGTGAGCACGGACGGCTCGAGCGTCGACGGGATCGTCAGCGAGCGCGACATCGTCCGGCACCTCCACAGCACCGGCACGAGCGTGCTCGAGGCGCCGGTGTCGCAGATCATGACGAGCGAGGTCACCACCGGTTCGGCCGACGACAACATCGCCGACCTCGCGGGGACGATGACGGAGATGCGGGTGCGCCACGTGCCGATCGTCGACGCCGACGGCAAGCTCGCCGCCATCGTCAGCATCGGCGACATCGTCAAGCACCGGCTCTCCGAGCTCCAGTCCGAGCGCGACCAGCTGCGCGACTACATCAGCAGCTGACGCTCCGGAGAAACCGGACAGAACCGACGAACGAGGACACTCCGAGGCTCGCTGCCGCGGGGTTCCTGCCGTGGCGCCCCCGTCGCATACCGTAGGGGTATGACTGCGTACGACCGGACCGAGCGGGTGCCCAACCCGCGGCCCGGCGCGCGCACCGGTGGCGTGCCCGTGGCAGCGCGCCCCGGCGGGCCGGGGTCCCCGCAGCGGATCGGCCCGTACCGCCTCATCGAGGAGATCGGCGAGGGCGGCATGGGCGTGGTCCACCTCGCCCTCGACCCGCGCGGCCGTGCCGTCGCGATCAAGGTCCTGCGCGCCCACGTCGCGCACGACGCCGACGCCCGGCAGCGCCTGTCCCGTGAGGTCGACACCCTCTCGCGCATCCGCGACGCGCGGGTCGCGAGCGTCATCGACGCCGACGTCATGGCGCCCCGCCCGTACATCGTGACCCGCTACGTGCCCGGCCCGGCCCTCGACGAGGTCGTCGAGGACCACGGCCCGCTGGCCCCGGCGGACCTGCTCCGCCTGGCCCGCGGGATCGCCGAGGCGATCCGCGCCATCCACGCGTGCGGGGTCGTCCACCGCGACATCAAGCCGGGCAACGTCCTCATCGAGGACGGCGACCCGGTCCTCATCGACTTCGGCATCGCGCACCTGCAGGACGACGTGCGCCACACCGTCGGCGGGCTGGTCATGGGCACGCCCGGCTACCTCTCGCCCGAGCTCGTCGAGGGTGCCGCCATCACGGACGCCACCGACTGGTGGGGCTGGGCCGCCACGATCACGTATGCCGCGTCGGGCCGTCCGCCGTTCGGCCGCGCCCGCATGGACGCCGTGCTCACCCGCGTCCGTGCCGGTGACGTCGACCTCGAGGGCGTCGACCCGCGCCTCGTGCCGCTGCTGCGCGCGTCCCTCTCTCCCGACCCGCGGCTTCGCCCCCACGCCGACGAGGTCATCGCGGCGCTCGAGCTCTACGCCGCCGGCCGCGCGGCGACCGTGCCGACGCCGAGCGGCAACCCGTGGGACGACGGCCGCGTCGGCGCGCCCCCCGGAGACACCCAGGTCGTGCAGCACGGCAGCACCGCCGTCATGCCGCCCGTCGGCACGGCAAGCACAGCAGGCACGGCAGGCACGGCAGGCGCCGTGGGCGCTGGTGCGGCCGCGGGGAACCCGGTGCGGTGGGCCCCGCCCCCGACCGGTCCACGGTCGCCCGATCCCGGCCCGGCGGCATACGACCACGGCTGGGACGACGAGCCCACGTCGCCGGACGACTGGGGTGGCGCCCAGGCCTACGATGCCCGACACGGGCGCGGCGGCCAGGACGTCGAACCGGCTCCGCAGGACGGCTACTGGCCCGACGACGAGTGGGACGAGGACGACGAGCCCGCCCAGCGCGAGGGCGACCCGCGCATCGGACTGCCGATGCGCACCGGCCTGCTCGCCGCCGTCGCGATCGCCTGGGTCGGTGCCCTCATGGCGTGGCCGGGCATCGCCCTCGTCGTGCTCGTCGTCCTGTCGGCGCTCGCCCGGGCCACCGACCGCTCGGTGACGGCGCTCGTGCTGCGCCGCTACGACTTCGGCCGCCGGCGCAGCGACGTGCCCTTCGCCGTCGTGTCGAGCCCGTGGCACCTCGTCGTCGGCATCATCGCAACGGGGGTCGGGCTGCTCCTGCCCGTGGCGGTGGCGCTCGCCGGCGTCTTCGCGGCCGCCCTGCTCCTCGCCGGCACGCAGGGGACCGACCTCGGCCCGGGCACACCGATCACGCTCGCGATCGGCGGTGTCCTCGGCCTGCTCATGCTGTGGTGGGGCCCCGGCGGCGCCTCACTGCGACGCGGTTCGCGCTCGATGGCGCGGCTCCTCGTGCCGGCCGGCCTGGCCGCGCAGATCGTGTCCGGGCTGCTCGCCGTCTTCGGCGTCGCGGCTGCGCTCGTGGCCCTGCAGCACGGGTCGAGCCTCACGTGGGACCCGTTCACGACGAACCCTTTCGGGAAGTGACGGCTCGGCGCACGAGACGGTGAGCGTGCGGGGCGGGGCCTGTGGGGCGTCCGGGCGGCCTCTGTGCGGGGCCTGTGTGCATAGCGCATCGACCTGCATCTGGGGCTGAAAAAAGATCACGGAAGTGTCTCGACGTGCCTTGTGCGCTGCGGAAACCTCCCGTACCGTCAGTGCTCGGCGGCCTCGACTTTCGGGTCGAACGGGAGCAGCACCACTCGGCTCCCGGGTCGCTTCGTCGCGTCCGGCTCCACACGAACGCTCCCACAACTTCACATGGACACCCATTTATCCGTTCCCTGAGCGCGCCGAGCCTCGCCAGCCAGGGATGTAGCCCACACCCGTGGGCCGGGCGAGGACGGGGGACCCAGTGTGGCCAGTGAGTGCATGTGTGTCGAAGCGCATGTCAAGAGGACGAGATCTGGTCTCGGGGTGAAGTCGCATCCGCGACGGGGCACCTGACGCCCCAACCCGACAGCTAACCCCGCAGGCGCGCGTCAGGAAGGATCACCCATGCAGTACATGTCCAAGCATGCTGCGGCCAAGAAGATCTCGGCCAAGCAGCGCATCGCGGGAGTCGGAATCGCTGGAGCCGCCACCATCGTCGGTGGCATCGCCACGGGCGGGTCGGCCAAGGCCGCCTCGGTCTGGGATCGCGTCGCCCAGTGCGAGTCGAGCGGCAACTGGCACATCAACACCGGCAACGGCTACTACGGCGGCCTCCAGTTCGTGCAGAGCACGTGGCGCGGCTACGGCGGCACGGCCTTCGCGTCGCGCGCCGACCTCGCCACGCGGGCCGAGCAGATCGCCATCGCGCAGCGCGTGCTCGCCTCCCAGGGCCCCGGCGCCTGGCCGGTGTGCTCGCAGCGGGCCGGCCTGACGCGGGCCAACGGTGGCGCGACGACGACCCCGGTCTCGCGGTCGACCGTCCGCAAGCCCGTGACGACGAAGAAGGTCGTCAAGAAGAAGACGTACGCGACGAAGCCCACGGTCAAGAACACCGCCAAGGGCGCGAAGGTCACCGTGCACAGCGGCGACACCCTCGGCAAGATCGCCGCGCGCTACCACGTGGCCGGCGGCTGGAAGGCCCTCTGGAAGGCCAACGGCGCCCGGGTCACCAACCCGAACCTCATCTTCGTGGGTCAGACTCTGCGACTCCCGTGAGTTCCTGATACAACTGAGCCGGACGGCCTCGCGCGACCAACCCCTGGGTTTGCGCGGGGCCGTCCTTCTCATGTCCGGCGTCGGCTCGCGCCCGGTGTTTGGGCGTATGCCGTCCCGCTCGGTTACGCTTTCGCCCGTCCGCGGCGCTCGCGCCGAGACGTGCTGGCGTGGCGCAATTGGTAGCGCACCTGTCTTGTAAACAGGCGGTTAGGGGTTCGAGTCCCCTCGCCAGCTCCACCGTGACGTGCGAGTCCGGCTGACGGGCCCGCATCTGCGTGCTCACGGCGAGAGGCTCATCCCCGGCGGATGACGCGGGACGGACGAGCGGCTCCTAGCGTTGGGATCGGTCCCCCATCGGACGCACCGATCCATCGGACGCACCTCAAGGAGAAGATGACATGACTCTCAACGTCGACGAGCTCGGTCCGGTGGACTGGATCGTCGTGGAGTTCGAGGGCAGCACCCTCAACGGCAAGATCGCCCCGATCCTCAAGGACTACGTGGATCGCGAGCTCATCCGGGTCCTGGACCTGCTGTTCTTCAAGAAGGCGGAGGACGGCAGCTTCGAGGCCTTCGAGGCGACCGACCTGGAGGACTCGGAGATCGGCGAGCTCCGTGCGTACGAGACCGAGCTGGCCATGCTGCTCAGCGAGCAGGACGTCGCCGACCTGGCCGACACCATCGAGCCCGGCAGCTCAGCGGCCGTCCTGGTCTGGGAGAACCTGTGGGCGGCTCCCTTCGGCGCGGCGGTGCGTCACGCCGGCGGCCAGCTCGTGGCCAGCGGGCGCATCCCGATCCAGGCCGTCATCGCCGCCATCGAGTCCGACGAAGAGGAAGGAGCCTGACATGCCACTCGCAGCCAGGCGCAGGAGAAGGACAGTGGCCGCCGTCGGCGGCGCCGTCGTCGTCGCGCACGGGATTCACCGGCGCGGTGAACGCCGTGAGGACCGGCGCGACGATCGCCGCGATCGCCGCTGACGCGTGACTCGGGCCGTGGGGCCCGCTCAGGGCTCCACGGCTCCTTGCGCTGCCCTACGCCGTCGCCGGCTCCGGTCGGAACGACGTGACCAGCAGGTGCAGGCTGAGGAGCACGACCCACAACGGGAAGAGCAGGACGGCCCAGACCGTCCGCGGTGGTGCGAGGAGCAGGACCAGCGCGACGACGAACCCCACGGCCACGAGCCAGCGTGGCACGATCCCGGTGCGACGGCCGAGGTTCGTGACGACCATCGTGAAGACCGCTGCCATGCGGATGCCGAACGTCGTCAGGAGGGCCGTGCTGACCGCCCCCACCTGCCGGACGTACTCCGGCGAGACGCTGTCGGGCCCGTCGTAGAGGGCGAGCAGCGCTCCGACGTCTGCAGATGCGGCGAAGAGCATGGCGACGAAGAGCAGGCCCGACCCGAGGAAGGCTGTCGCGAAGAGCTTGTCCTCGCGGTGCCCGAGACGGGAACGGATCACCCCGATGAACCACAGGAAGGCGATGCCCGCGTACGGGGTGAGCTGCGTCGCCAGCGTGACCCTGCCGCGGCGCTCCGCATCGGTGATCCACGTCGAGCGGCCGCCGGTGCCCGGGAGCGCCAGGTACATGAGGATGACGACCGCCCCCAGGAGCACGGCGAAGGCGATCCCGGCGATGGCCGCCGCCCGCGGTGTGCGGATCTCGTCGAGCACCCGCCCCCGTGGTGCGAGGTCGGCCGGTGACTCGGCCCGACCACGCTCGTCCTCATGCATGCTCATGCTCCAGCCGTGGGCCCGTGCGGCCTTCGTCGGGACCGATCGTGTGACGACCCTGCGGGGGTCGGTGGCGGTTCACTCACGCATCAACATGCCCTGCGCTTCACGTTCCAGGTCGACGTAGGGCTCGCCGCTCACGTCGACGGCGACGCGCCTGATGGTGCCTCCCGTGAACCGGTACGGGCGCTCGCCGGGGTAGTCCTGTGTGACCGGGTCGCCCATGTCGCGGCCCACCGCCAGTCCCTCCCCGGCGATCATGTAGCTGCCGGGCTGGAGCTTGATCTGGCCTTCTCCGACCAGGGTGTCGCCGTGGTAGAGCGACAGGGTGCCGGTGGCGACGGGGGTCTGCTCCGTGCCGTCCTTGACGAACGACGCCGACAGGATGAGGTTCTCGCCGGTGGGCAGGTCCTCGGTCGCGACGACCTTCTGCTCGAACAGGCCCACGAAGCTGTTGACGTAGTGCAGCCGGTTGTCCTTGACGTAGAGGCTGTGTCCGCCGAACCGCGACCCCTGGGCGAAGAGCACGCCCTGGGCGCCCGGCTCGGGGATGTCGACCAGTGCGCCGATGACGAAGGACCGGCCGCGCACCACGACGGCCTGGGCCTCGGGCACCTCGGCGTGGTTGGGGTAGTAGACGTACCGGTCGCGCGGGGCCGACAGCTGGGGCCGGGGGGACACGAGGATCTCCAGCGCCGAACGGTCATCGAGGGGGAACCCCTCGTTGGCGCCGGCCTGGGCGTACCAGAGGTTGACCATCTCACGGAGCTTGTCGGGCTGCTCCGCCGCCAGGTTGTGCAGCTCGGAGCGGTCGACCTCGACGTGGTAGAGCTCCCACTCGTCGTCGTTGAAGTGCGACCAACCGCTGATCGTCGGGTGCGTGGTGATGGCCTTCCAGCCGTCGTGCCAGATGCCCCGCGAGCCCAGCATCGAGTAGAACTGCGTCTGCCGCCGCCCGGGGGCCTCGGGGTCGTCGAAGCTGTAGCGCATGCTGACGCCGTCGAAGTGGCTCTGTGTGTGGCCCTTGATGGTCTCCGGGGCCTCGATGCCGAGGGCGTCGAGGACGGTGGGCACCAGGTCGATGGCGTGGTGGTACTGCTCCCGGATCTCACCCTTGGAGGTCATGCCGGCCGGCCACGAGATGACGCACGGGTCGGAGGTGCCTCCGTTGAACTCGTAGCGCTTCCACATCTTGAAGGGCGTGTTGAACGCCATCGCCCACCCGTTCGGGTAGTGGTTGTACGTCTTGGGCCCGCCCAGCTCGTCGAGCATGGCGAGGTTGACGTCGATGTCGTCGGGGATGCCGTTCATGAACAACATCTCGTTGACCGACCCGTCCGGGCCGCCCTCACCACTCGCACCGTTGTCCGAGACGAGGATGACCATGGTGTTCTCCCGCTGGCCCGTCTCCTCGAGGTAGTCGAGCAACCGACCGATCTGGGCGTCGGCATGGGACAGGAAACCGGCGTACACCTCCGCCATCCGGGCGAAGAGGCGCCGCTCCTGCTCGGACAGCGAGTCCCACGGCCGCGTGGTGTCGACGGCCGAGAACGGCTGGCCGTCCGGGCCGGTGCGCGTCTCCGGCGTGCCGATCGGGTTCATCGGTGGGAGCTCGGTGTTCGCCGGGACGATGCCCATCTCGACCTGACGGGCCAGGGTGGCCTCACGCATCGCCTCGTAGCCCGCGTCGAAGCGCCCGGCGTACTTCTCGATCCACGCCTTGGGCGCGTGGTGCGGCGCGTGCGCGGCACCCGGTGCGTAGTAGAGGAAGAAGGGCTTGTCCGGCGCGACGGCCTTGGCGTCCATGATGAACTCGATGGCCTTGTCGGTGATGTCCTCACCGAAGTGGTAGCCCTCCTCGGGCGATCTCGGCTGGTCGACCGGGTGGTTGTCGTAGGTGATCTCCGGGTACCACTGGCTGGTCTCGGCCCCGAGGAACCCGTACCAGCGCTCGAAGCCGCGCCCGGTCGGCCAGTTGCGACGCGTCGAGGCGAGGTTCATCTCGACCGTGGGGCACAGGTGCCACTTGCCGACCATGTAGGTGTTCCAGCCCCGCTCGCCGAGGATCTCCGGAAGCATCCCGTTCTCGGGCGGGATGGTGCCGCTGGCGTTGGCGAAGCCACTGGCCCCTTCCGTGATGCACGCCATGGAGTTCCGGGTGTGGTTGCGTCCGGTGAGCAGGCACGACCGGGTGGGCGAGCACAGGGCCGTCGTGTGCCACTGGGTGTAGCGCACCCCGTCGCCGGCGATCTTGTCGATGTTCGGGGTCTCGATGGGGCCGCCGTAGCAGCTCATGGCGGAGAACCCGACATCGTCGAGCACGATGTACACGACGTTGGGCGACCCTTCGGGTGCCTTCGGCGGGGCGAACGGGGCCCAGTCCTCCACCGAGTCCCTGATGTCGACGTTGACCACACCACGAAACGGTTGCGCCATGTCATGACTCCTTGCTCGCGACTGCTCACGATCGTCGGCGCTCGCGGATCCGACGAAGGGACGGGTGCTCCTCAGGCGGGGCTCTGCCCAGCATGTGACGGGGACGGTGCCCTGTGCCTCACCCTCGGCGGATGAGAAGGTCGGCGCTCACGCGAGCCGTGGTCAGGGGCGCGCGTCATGGCTCGTGCCGGCCCCATGGCAGTCCGCCCACACGGCGCCACCGAGGCATGAGCAGGGGTCACCCGGGCGGCGCTCGGCGTCGCGGACGGCATACCACTCCCTCAGCCCCGTGGCGTCCCGGCCTCGACGCAACAAGGACGCCATGACGCGCATGGGTGCGTCGACGTGTCGGAAGAAGAGCTGGTAGCCCTCACAGAGGTAGTGCAGGCCGGCCTCGCCGTCGGGGGCGGTGAGGAAGCGGTCCTTGGGGCAGCCGCCGTTGCAGGCGAACCGGACGTCGCACGATCGGCAGTAGGCCGGCAGCGTGTCGAGCTTGGCCTGTCCGAAGGCGCGCTGCTGGGGCGAGTCGACGAGCTGGAGCAGCGTTCGTCCCTGCCTGATGTTACCGAGGAGGTAGCCCGGCTCCACGTAGTGGTCGCAGGAGTAGAGGTCGCCGTTGTGCTCGAGCGCGACGGCGTCCCCACACGTGCGGGCATGGACGCACAGGCCGGCCTGGTCCATGCCCATCCAGTGGGCGAGGGCGGTGTCGAACATCGAGACGAAGACGTCGCCGACGTCGTGGCGGGCCCACTCCTCGAAGACGTCGACGAGGAAGCGGCCGTACTGGTGTGCACTGACCGTGCGGTGGGTGACGAGGCTGCCGTCCTGCACGTAGAGCGGCCGGTCACCGGACCGGGCGCCCCACCCCGACTCGGCAAGCGGGAGCAGCTCGGCCGTCACCCGCTCCACGATGGGGATGAGCTGCACGAACGTGGCCCCGAGCTCGTCGCGCAGGAAGCCGTAGACCTCCCGGCCGTGGTCGCCGTTGGCGGCGTTCACCGTGGTGAGGGCGTTCCACTCGACCCCGTTGCGCTTGAGCGCCTCGAGACCGCGGATGACCCGGTCGAAGGTGGGTTTGCCGCCCTTGTCGACGCGGTAGGCGTCATGCATCTCGCGTGGTCCGTCGATCGAGACGCCGACGAGGAAGTGGTGGTCGCGCAGGAAGGCGCACCACTCGTCGTCGAGGAGCGTGGCGTTGGTCTGCAGGGTGTTGAGGATGCGCTGACCCGGCGCGGCGAGACGTTCCTCCAGCTCGAGCGTTCGTCGGAAGAAGTCGAGACCCATGAGGGTCGGCTCGCCGCCCTGGAACGCCACCACCACCTCGTCGGCGCCGCGCTGGGCCGCGAGGAGCTGGCCGATGTACGCCTCGTGGACCTGCGGGTCCATCCGGAAGGTGCTGCCCGGGTAGAGCTCGTCCTTGGACAGGAAGAAGCAGTACTCGCAGTCGAGGTTGCAGACAGCGCCGGTGGGCTTGGACATGACGTGGAAGGACCGCGAGGCCGTCAGGGGCGCCGCGGCAGCTGTCCGCCCGTCAGGAGCCGGGGCCGGGGCCACCGTCACCCACCGTCGACGGCCGAGGGGCAGCCATCCCCGGACCTCCGCCTCATGATCGACACCCCCCGAGCGTGACACCGAGCAGGCTGCTGCGGATCATCCGGACGGGGTGAGTGCACCGCGTACGGTGGCCCGCTCACGGGAGTGGTGGCCGTCCGCCGAGCGCGTCCTGGCGAGGCTCTGGACACGGCGGAGCGTCCGGTGCCACGGTGAGCGGCACAGGCCGCCGGGACCGGCGGCCTGGGGCGTCGACTCGCGAGAGTCCGGGATCCGACCAAGGGAGACACGTGAGCGACAGCGTGTTCGTGCTTCACACCGGTGGGACCATCGGGATGGTCGACACCCCGGACGGCTACGCGCCCGTGGCGGGTGCGCTCGCTCCCTATGTCGACTGGATCGTGGAGAACTCGAGAGGGGAGCTGCCCCCGATCGTCTTCGAGGAGCTCGACCCACCCATCGACTCCGCCAACGCGACGCCCGACGACTGGTGCGCCATCGCGCGAGTCCTCCACGAGCGCCGCAGCCGTCACCGGGGGTTCGTCGTCCTGCACGGGACGGACACGATGGCCTACACGGCGTCCGCGCTCTCGTTCCTGCTTCCGTCGTTCGGCAAGCCGGTCATCGTCACCGGCTCGCAGATCCCCGTCGCCCGCACCCGAAGCGACGGGCGGCAGAACCTCATCGGGGCGCTCCAGGTCGCGGCGCGGTCCGACGTCCCGGAGAGCACGCTGCTCTTCGGCGAGGTGCTGCTGCGAGGCAACCGGGCGACGAAGGTCGACGCCTCGGGCCTCGACGCCTTCGACTCGCCACGCTTCCCACCGCTCGCCGCGATCGGCATCGACATCGACGTCCGGCACACCCTGGTGCGCCCCGCCGACGGCGAACCCGAGCTCCGGGCCGGACGGCTGGGGGAGGTGGCAGCGGTGCGGCTCTTTCCCGGGTTCTCGGCCTCGATCCTCGCGAACCTGTGCCGACCCCCGCTGCAGGGACTCGTCATCGAGGCCTACGGGGCGGGCAACGGACCCTCGAACGACCGGGAGTTCATGGCCGTCGTCGAGGCCGCCACGGCCGAGGACATCGTCGTGGTCGTCGTCACCCAGTGCGTCCGCGGATCGGTGCAGCCGGGGGCGTACGCGACCGGGTCGGCACTGATGCGGGCCGGCGCCGTGCCGGGCTACGACATGACGTGCGAGGCCGCGCTCACCAAGCTCGCGGTCCTGCTCGGCCAGGGCCTCGACACCGGCGTCGTCGCCGACATGATGCAACGCGACATCGCCGGTGAGCTGACGAGGAAGGACGACGTCGAGGTTTCGCCGGTGGGCGGGGCGACCTGAAAGCTCTCGGGTCGGCGCTCAGGCGCGCGGCGTCGTCAGGGCGCGGGCAGGCGCGACCGCCGACTGCGGGTCGAGGGCGTCCGCCGGCGCGTGCCGGCGCCGCCTGACCAGCTTGCCGAGCTCGACGACGGCGGGGAGCGCGGCTGCCAGGGCTGCGCAGACGAGCCACTGGCCCGGCGTGAGCTCGGAGGTCAGCAGTGCCTGCTGCAACGTCGGCAGCTGGGTCGCCAGGAGGAGCATCCCGACCGGAATCAGGGCGATCGCCAGCGCCCTGAGGATCGGGGGCGTGAGTCCGCTGGTGGGGTCGCGCCGGTTGACCACCGCGTTGAACGCGGTGCCCAGGCCCATCACCACGAACGTCATCGTCATCGACACGGATGCTCGCGTGGGGCTCGGCTCGTCCGGCCCGAGCACCAACGGCAAGAAGGCGGCGACGAACAGGACCGCCGCGTAGGCCAGCCACATGACGACGGCCGACCGGTTCGTGATGGTGAGGCCGGGGTCGCGGGGCGGCCGGCTCATGACGTCGGGGTCACCCGGGTCGACGGCGATGACGATGACACCGACGGCCGTCGCGAAGAACAGCAGGAAGAGCACCATGGTCGGGGTCATCGCGACACCCCGGTTGACGTCGAACACGGTTGCCGCGAGGAAGAGGAACACCAGCGAGAGCAGCTGGGTCATCTGGTAGCGCACGTACGAGACGACCTTGTCGTACGCGCGCCTCCCGATCTCGACGGCATGGACGAGCGTCCCGAAGTTGTCGTCCGTGAGCACCATGCGTGCGGCCTGCTTGGTCACCTCGCTGCCGCTCCCCATCGCGACGCCGATGTCTGCCTGCTTGAGGGCGGCGGCGTCGTTGACGGCGTCACCGGTCATCGCGACGATCATCCCCTCCTCCTGCATCGCCCGAGCCAGCCGGAGCTTGTCCTCGGGCGTGACGCGGCCGAACACGTGCAGCATCGGCAGCTGCTGCTTCAGCTCCTCGTCGCTCAGCGCCTGCAGATCGGCGCCGCTGATGGCCCCCGGACCCAGCCCCAGCTCCTGGCCGATCGCCTGAGCCGTGACGGCGTGGTCACCGGTGATCATCCGCACGTCGATCCCGGCCGTCAGGGCCGTCGCGACAGCGCTCCTCGCCTCGGTGCGCAGGGGGTCGATGATCCCGGCGAGCCCAACGAAGGACAGGTCCTGCGTCAGAGCCATGGGGTCGGCGTCCATGGTCGCCACCTCGTCGTCGGCGACGAGGCGAGCCGCGAACGCGAGCACGCGCAGTCCCTTGCCGCCCATCCGCTCGTTGGCCTCCAGGAGGCCGTCGAGCGCCTGCCCGATGGGGACCTGCGAGCCACTCAGCGGACCACCCGCCAGGGTGCAGCGGGCGATGACGACGTCGGGGGCGCCCTTGACGAGCTCGATGAGGTGCTCGGCCCCCTCGAGGGTCACCCGGTGGAACGTGGCCATGAACTTGTACTCGGAGTCGAAGGGCACCTCGGCCAGGCGCGGGTAGGTTCGGCGGGTCTCCTCGGCGTCGATCCCGAGCTTCGCGGCGAGCACCACCAGCGCCGCCTCGGTGGGGTCTCCGATCACCGAGCCGTCGTCGCCGACCACTGCGTCGCTGTCGAGGCACAACCCGAGGCCCAGACGCGTGAAGTCCGGGACCGGCGTGCCGGCCACGGCCCGGATCGCCCCGCTCTTGCGGTAGCCCTCGCCGTCGACGGTGAACCACGACCCGCTCGCGTACAGCGTGGACACCATCATCTCGTTGAGGGTCAGCGTGCCCGTCTTGTCGGTGTTGATCGCGCTCGTCGACCCGAGTGTCTCGACGTCGGTGAGGTTCTTGACCACGGCCTTGGACGCAGCCAGCTGCTTGGCGCCCATCGACAGGAGTCCGGAGACGAAGGCCGGCATTCCCGTGGGGATCGCGGAGACGGCCATCGCCGTGCCCAGCAGCAGCAGGTCCTTGGCCGGCGTCCCGCGGACGAGACCGACGACGACGATGACGGCGACCGCTCCCCAGGCGATGACGCCCAGCACCTTGGTGAGGGTGTCGAGCTCCTTCTGCAGCGGTGAACGCTTTCGCGTGACCGAGCTGAGCATGGTCGCGATCTGGCCCATCTGCGTCCGCTGCCCGGTCGCCGTGACCACGATGGTGCCGGTGCCGCGTGTGACGGACGTGTTCTGGAAGAGCATGTTGGTCCGGTCGCCGAGAGCGACGTCCACGGATCCCAGCGCGGAGTGGTCCTTGGCTATCGGCACGCTCTCCCCGGTCAGCGCGGCTTCCTGGGCCTCGAGGGTGGCGGAACGGACGATGCGTCCGTCCGCCGGGACGATGTCGCCTGCCTCGACCTGCACCACGTCCCCGGGCACGATCTCGGTGGCGGGGACGAGGGATAGGGCGCCGTCACGGACGACCCGCGCCTGCGGTGTCTGCATCTTGGCGAGGGCGTCGACGCTGGCGCGGGCCGTCAGCTCCTGCCGGGTGCCGAGGGCGAGGTTGAGGACGATGAGCAGACCGACGATCACTCCGGTCGACACCTGGCCGATGGCAAGGCTCACGACCACGACGGCCACCAGCATGATGTTCATCGGATCGCGCAGCTGGCTCGCGGCGACGGCCCAGACGGACGGCGGTCTCTCGGCGGCGATCGCGTTGGGGCCGAAGGCTGCTCGGCGACTCGCGACCTGCGCCCCGGTCAAACCGGAGTCCGTGTCTGAGCCGGCCGCGGCCACGACCTCGTCGGCGTCCAGCGCGAAGGGTGGGATCTCGGCGTCCGCAGTCGACGCCGGCGTGCCGGTCTCGCTCATGGGTCGTCCCCTCAGCCTCGGGTGCCTCAACGTCAGCGTCTGTCACGCTAGTACCAACCAGCCGCCTGCGTGGAGGTCTGCGATGCTCCATCCGTGCGACGATCCGCCAGAGGCCATGCCTTCCGTGCGAGCCTTGACCGCGTGACGAGTCAAGATCCGCATTCGGTGCGCGTCGCCGGGGTCGCCCTGGACCTCGAGCGCCTGACGTACGCAACCATCGTCGTGATGGCCGTTCTCTCCGCCTACTCCGGCTGGTCCGACCTGTCGTTCCCGGCCGCTGCCGTCGTCGTCGTCTCTCCCGTGGTGGCCGTGTGCCTGGCGCACGCGTTCTCGGAGCTGCTCCAGGAGCACGCTGCGGTGCAGCGGGGACTGGCGACCTCGGAATGGCTCGGCGTGGCGCGCCGGCAGGTGCATCTGCTGCTGGCAGCCATCCCCCCGCTCGCCGTCCTGGCCATCGGTCGGGCGACATCTCTCAGGACCGCCGACACCCTTCCCGTCGTGGAGATCACCGGGATGCTGACCCTGGCCTTCCTGTCGGCGATCGCGAGCAGGCGGGCCGGCCTCCGGGGACCGTGGCTGGTCGTCGGATCGCTCGCCGGGGGCTTGGTCGGGCTCACGGTCATCGCTCTGCAGATCGTCCTGAAGCCGCACTAGTCCGCGGCGCACGAGATCCCTCGCCGTCCACGTCGTCGTCGCCCCCTTCCGGACCGGACGCCCCGCTCGACGCCCGCCGGAGGCCGATGGGCCACCAGATGCGGTCGCCGAGGTCGTAGGACACCGCCGGGACGAGCAGGCTGCGCACGATGAGCGTGTCGAGCAGGACGCCGAAGGCGACGATGAAGGCGATCTGGACGAGGAAGAGTATCGGCAGCACCGCGAGGGCCGAGAAGGTCGCCGCGAGCACGATGCCCGCACTCGTGATGACACCGCCCGTCACCGCGAGGCCCACGAGGATGCCGGGCCGCGTGCCACGGGTGCGCGACTCCTCACGGACGCGCGTCATGAGGAAGATCGAGTAGTCGATGCCGAGTGCGACGAGGAAGACGAAGCCGTAGAGCGGCGTCGACGGGTCGGAGCCCGGGAACCCGAAGACGTGGTTGAAGGCGATCGCGGAGACGCCCATCGTCGCGGCGAACGACAGGACGTTCGCGGCGACGAGGACGAGCGGCGCCACGATCGAGCGCAGCAGCAGCATGAGCACGACGAAGATGACGGCGAGGATCGTCGGGATGATGACCTTGAGGTCGCGCTCGCTGGCGAGGCGCACGTCGAGGTTCGTCGCGGTGGTCCCTCCCACGAGCACGTCGGAGCCGACCCGGTCGAGGGAGGCGCGCAGCGTCTCGATGGTGTCCTCGGCCGCGACGCTGTCGGCGGCGGCGTCGAGCGTGGCCTGCACGATGACCTGGCCGTCGACGACCTTCGGCGGCTGGCCGGGGACGAGCCCCACCTGTGGGCTGCTGACCCCGTCGGTCGACTCGAGCACCGCGACCACGGCATCGGCCTGGGCCTCGGGGGCGGCGATCTGGACGGGGGAGCCGGACCCGGCGGGGAAGTGGCGCGCGAGCACCTCCTGCCCGGTGACGGAGTCCACCTGGGTGAGGAAGAGGTCGGACTGGGCGATGCCCCGCGCGTTGAGCGTCGGCAGGAACGCCGCGCAGGTCGCGAGGGCGAGGAGGGTGACCACCCAGGTGCGCCGGGGGTGGCGCCCGACCATGCCGGCGACCCGGCCCCAGATGCCGCGGGTGCCCACCGCGTCCGCGCTGTGCACGTGGTCGACGTGGGGCACCTGCGGCCAGAAGACGCGTCGGCCGATGAGGAGCAGGAGCGCGGGCAGGAAGGTCAGGGACGCGACGAAGGCGCCGACGATGCCCAGCGCGCCGACGGGGCCGAGACCCTTGGTGCTGCCGAGATCCGACAGGCGCAGGCAGAGCAGGCCGAGGACGACGGTGGCAGCGCTCGCGGCGATCGGCTCGAGCGAGGCCCGCCACGCGATCTTCATCGCCGCCCACGTCGACTCCTCGTCGTGCAGCTCCTCCTTGAAGCGCGCGACGAGGAGCAGGGCGTAGTCGGTCGCGGCGCCGACGACGAGGATCGACAGGATGCCCTGGCTCTGGCCGCTCAGGCTGATCGTGCCGTTCTTGGCGAGGGGGAAGACGACGAGCGCCGCGAGGGACAGGCCGAACACGGCCGAGATGAGCACGGCGAAGGGCAGGATCGGGCTGCGGTAGACGATGAGCAGGATGAGGAAGACGACGCCGAGGGCGACGAGCAGAAGGATGCCGTCGATGCCGCCGAAGGCGATGATGAAGTCGGCGAAGAAGCCGCCGGCACCCGTGACGTGGACGGTCAGGCCGGACGCACCCAACGTCGACGCAGCGGACTCGCGCAGGGCCTGCGCGACGGCATACAACGCGGTGTTCCCGGCGATGGTGTCCTCGGCCTTGTCGGCGAGGAAGGCGACGGGGACGAGCGCAGCCTGCTTGTCCTGGCTGGGGATCGCGAGGGTCGGGGGCGACTGCAGGAACTCGCCGACCGTGCGTCCGGGGTCGGCGAGCTTCAGGCCGGGGATGCCGTCGACGTATCGCTGGACGGCCGCGAGGTCCGCCGGGGTCAGCCCGCTCTGCCGCTCGACCACGACGAGGTAGGGGAGTGTCTGGGTGTCGGTCGTGCGGCCCACGAGCTTGCTCACCGACGTCGACTCCGCCGACGGGGGAAGGAAGTTCGCGTTGTCGTTGGTGGCGACCTCGGACAGCCGCCCCACGAGGGGACCACCGACGCCCCCGATGGCGAGCCAGGCCAGCACCGCCAGGGCGGCCACCCACCGGACCGCGGCACGGCCCTTCGGCCTGCTCGACCCGTGCCTGCCCCCGGATGCGTCGCTCATGGACTCATCATGGGGCAGGCGCGCGCCACAAGGTTGGACAGTCGGCGAAGCACGGTCAGGCGGGCACGTCGGCGCCCGTCGGGTCGGTGTCGGTCTTCGAGACTGCCGTCTCGAAGTACGGGGAGGCGAGGGCCGCGATGGCACCGCCGATGAGCGGCGCGACGATGAACATCCACACGTGAGCCAGCGGCTCGCCGCCGTTGAGCAGGGCAGGCCCGATGGACCGGGCCGGGTTGACGGAGGTGCCGTCGAGCGGGATGCCGACGATGTGGATCACGGTGAGCACGAGTCCGATCGCGAGTCCGGCGAAGCCCGGTGCCGCGGCCCGGCTCGTCACGAGCAGGACGACGAGGACGAGGAGGAAGGTGAGGACGACCTCGAGCACGAAGGTGCCACCCGCGGTGATCGTCGCGCCCCAGTTGTTGGTCCCGAGGGCGCCGGTCTCGTCCTTGACGCCACCGAAGCTCGAGACCATGAGCTTGAGCAGGGCCGCGCCGAGGATCGCACCGACGAGCTGGGCGATCCAGTAGTAGATCGCCTCGGTCGTCGTGATGCCCTTGCGCATGAGCACGCCGAGGGTGACGGCGGGGTTGACGTGGCAGCCCGAGACGGGGCCGATGGCGTACGCCAGTGCGAGCAGCACGAAGCCGAAGGCCACGGCGACGGCGAGCCTGCTCATCGTCTCGAGGCCGACGACGGCGGCGCCCACGGCGAAGAAGACGAGGATGAACGTTCCGACGGCTTCGGCCACGGCCTTGCGCGTGAGGTCAGGAGTCGGGCCGGCAACGGTGCTGGAGTCAGGCATGAAAGTCCTTCCGTAGCAGGGCGAGCGGGCCCGTTCCCCCGGGGCGCTCGTCTTCAGAGTAGGGGTGAGGCGGTGCCGGGTGCAGTCATCTGCGCGCCGCCTCGCGGGGCGCCGGCTGGACCCCGGCGTCGAGCTCTTCGGATTCCCATGGTGCGCCGACCGTTCGGGGAGGACACTCGGTGGGGGACCACAGGGACTCACAGGTCGATGGGGGACTCGCATGAGCGGGTTCGAAGAGACGGGCGACGAGGCGGTCGGGGGTGCCCACCAGCTCGCCGACCGGCTGGCGACGACGCAGGAGCAGCTGCGGGCCACGAGCGACATCCTCAAGGTCCTCACGGCCTCGACGACGGGCGGCGCCGCCAGCCGTGACGAGGTCTTCGACGCGGTCGTCGACAGCGCCCGGCGGCTCCTCGGCGCGCAGGTCGCGCAGATCTACCTCGTGCAGGATGACTCGTTCGTGCTCGCGCGGTCGAGCGGACTGACGCCGGAGTTCGTCGCCTTCGTCTCGCAGCACCCGATCGTCCGCGACCGCGCGACGTTGGTCGGACGGGTCACCATCGACCGGAGGGTGCACCAGATCGAGGACGTCCTCGCCGATCCGGACTACCGTCGCACCGACTTCCAGCGGGTCGGTGGCTACCGGACGATGATGGGCGCACCGATGGTGGTCGGCGACCAGGTCGTCGGCGCCCTCAACGTGTGGCGCACGCAGGTTGCGCCCTTCGACGAGGCCGCCGAGGAGCTCCTGTCGACGTTCGCCGAGCAGGCGGCGCTCGCCCTTCGGCACGTCGAGCTCTTCTCGGCGCTCGAGAGCAGGTCGGCCGAGCTCGCCCGCAAGGTCGACCAGCTCGAGGCGCTCGCCGAGGTGGGGGAGGCGATCAGCTCGACGCTCGTCGCGGACGAGGTGCTGACGACGATCGTCAGCCACGCGGTCGAGCTGTCGGACACCGACGGCGGCTCGCTCATGGAGTTCGACGAGGCGACGGGACTCTTCCGGGTGCGCACGGCCTACGGCACGAGCGAGTACGTCATCGATGCGCTGCGGGCCGCGGAGATCCACATCGACCGCACCTGGGTGGGCCGGGCCGCGCGCGGTCGGCGGGTGCTCCAGATCCCCGACCTCGACGCCGCGCCCGGGCCGCTCGACCCGCACCTCGCCGTGCTCCACGGGTCGGGCTGGCGCTCGCTCGTTGCCATCCCGCTCGTGCGTCCCGACCGGGTCGTGGGGGCGCTCGTCGTGCGGCGCAAGTCGACGGGCTCGTTCAGCGACGAGACGTGCGAGCTGCTCGCGGCTTTCGCGAGCCAGTCGGCCGTCGCGCTGACCAACGCCCGCCTCTACCAGCAGCTCGAGCAGCAGAGCGTCGCGCTCGCTGAGGCCAGCCAGCACAAGTCGGAGTTCCTCGCGAGCATGTCGCACGAGCTGCGGACACCGCTCAACGCCGTCATCGGCTTCTCCGAGGTGCTCCTCGAGCGGATGTTCGGCGACCTCAACGAGCGGCAGGAGGACTACCTCCAGGACATCCACTCGGCCGGGCGCCACCTGCTCGCCCTCCTCGGCGACATCCTCGACCTGTCCAAGATCGAAGCCGGACGCATGGAGCTCGACCTCACGACCTTCCCCATCGACGACATCCTCGTCCAGGCGCTCTCGCTCGTGCGCGAGCGTGCGGCGCTGCACGGCATACGCCTGACGCTGGAGGCATCGGACGGGCTCGGCCTCGTCACGGCGGACGAGCTGCGTCTCAAGCAGGTCCTGCTCAACCTGCTGAGCAACGCCGTGAAGTTCACGCCGGACGGCGGCAGCATCGTCGTCCGGGCCTGGCGCGACGGTGAGGAGGTCGGCGTCACGGTCACCGACACGGGCATCGGCATCGCGCCGGCGGACCAGGAGCGCATCTTCGACTCGTTCCAGCAGGGCGAGCGGACGGCGTCGTCGAGCGAGGGCACCGGCCTCGGTCTCACCCTGAGCCGCCGCATCGTCGAGCTGCACGGCGGGCGACTCTGGCTCACGAGCACACCGGGCGAGGGGAGCACCTTCGGGATCTCGGTCCCGCAGCCCGACGCCGACCGGGAGGCCGGCGGTGACGTGTGGACGATCGACGTCGAGGACGTCGACGGTCCGACCGTGGTCGTCATCGAGGACGACCCGCGCTCGGCCGAGCTCGTCGAGCTGCACCTGCGTGCAGCCGGTCTCCGCCCCGTCGCCGCGTCGACGGGCGAGCAGGGACTCGACCTCGTCCGGGCCCAGGACCCGGTGGCGGTCGTCCTCGACATCCACCTGCCCGGGATGGACGGGTGGGAGGTCCTCACCGAGCTCAAGAACGACCCGGCCACGGCCGACGTGCCCGTGGTCGTGGTCAGCGTCGAGCCCGAGCGCGGCCGTGGCTTCGCCTTGGGGGCCACGGAGTACCTCGTGAAGCCCGTGAGCGGTGAGCACCTCCTCGCCGCCGTGACGCGGCTGCTGCCACCGCCGCGCGCGGACGAGCAGAGTCCTCGGCTGCGCGTCGTCGTCGTCGACGACGACCCCCTCGCCCTCAAGCTCGTGCGCAGCACGCTCGAGCCGCTGGGTTGGGAGGTGCACACGTGCGCGGGCGGCCAGCAGGCGGCGGACCTCGTGCGTGCGGTCGCCCCGTCCGTCGTCGTCATCGACCTGCTCATGCCCCACGTCGACGGCTTCGCCGTCATCGACGAGCTGCGGCCGCACCGCGACTCCGATGGGCCGCCGATCGTCGTGCTCACCGCGAAGTCCCTGACACCACAAGACCGCTCGCGTCTCGAGGGGCGCATCGCGTTCGTCGCCGAGAAGGCCGGCATCGACCTGCCGGGGCTCGCGCGCCGGCTCGCGACGGTCGCCGCCGAGCACGTGCGGGAGGGGGAGGGGCCGTGAGCGAGCTGCCTGTCGTGCTCATCGTCGAGGACAACCCGCGCAACCTCAAGCTCGCGCGGGACGTGCTGGAGTATGCCGGCTTCTGCGTCCTCGTGGCCACCACCGGTGAGGAGGCGGTCGAGCAGGCGAGGACCAGCCTGCCGGACGTCATCCTCATGGATCTCCAGCTGCCCGGCATCGACGGTTTCGCCGCCCTCGAGCTGATCCGGGACCACGAGCCGACCGCGCACATCCCGATCGTCGCGCTCACGGCGTTCGCGATGCACCGCGACCGCGAGCGGGCCCTCGTCTCGGGCTTCGCGGGCTACCTCGAGAAGCCGATCAGCGTCCGTGAGTTCCCGGCGCAGGTGCGCCGTCACCTGCCCCGACGGGAGGCCCCGGAGCCGTGACGCCCCTCGACGGCGATGCGAGGGTCCGGCCGCTCACGGGCGTGCGGGTCCTCGTCGTCGACGACCTCGAGCAGAACCGCAAGCTCATGCACGCCGTCCTCGAGCCGCGGGGCTTCGTCGTGCGCTCGGAGGCGTCGGGGCAGGCTGCCCTCGAGGCGCTCGCCGAGTGCGAGGTCGACGTCGTCCTGCTCGACGTGCTCATGCCGGTCATGGACGGCTACGAGACGTGCGAGCGCATCAAGGCCGACCCCCGCACGGCGATGCTGCCGGTCGTCATGGTGACGGCGAGCGGGACCCAGCAGCGACTGCGCGCCCTCGAGGTGGGCGCCGACGACTTCGTCACCAAGCCGTTCGACCAGGCCGAGCTCGTGGCGCGGGTCCGGTCGCTGGCGCGCGTCAAACGACTGCACGACACGGTGCTCGAGCAGACCGTCGCGCTCGAGCGCTGGAACGCCGAGCTCGAGACCCGGGTGGCCGAGCAGGTGGACGACCTCGACCGGCTGGGCCGCCTGCGCCGGTTCCTGTCTCCGCAGATCGCGGGCCTCATCGTCGAGTCCGGCGACGAGTCGTTCCTCGAGAGCCACCGACGCGACATCACCACCGTCTTCACCGACCTCCGGGGTTTCACCGCGTTCGCGGAGACCGCCGAGCCGGAGGAGACGATGTCAGTGCTGCGCGAGTACCACGGCGCCCTCGGGGAGCTCGTCTTCGCCTACGAGGGCACGTTGGAGCACTTCGCCGGCGACGGGCTCATGGTGTTCTTCAACGACCCCCCACCGTGTCCGGACGCACCCGAGCGGGCCGTGCGGATGGCGCTCGACATGCGCGACCGCGTCGACGACCTCGCGTCCGGGTGGTCCCGGCAGGGGCACCAGCTCGGCTTCGGGGTCGGCATCGCGCAGGGCTACGCGACGCTCGGTCGGGTCGGCTTCGAAGGACGCTGGGACTACGCGGCGATCGGGACCGTCACCAACGTCGCGGCCCGCCTCTGCGCGGCCGCCGCCGCCCGTCAGATCCTCATCAGCCCCCGCGTGCGTGCCGGGATCGACGAGCGCTTCGAGACGCGCTCGCTCGGGCCGGTGGAGCTGCGCGGCATCTCGCGGCCCCTCGAGGTCCACGAGGTCATCGGCACCACCGACCGGGAGGACGACCCATGAATGCGACGACCCAGGCCCCGATCGTCCCGACGGTGGACGGCGGTGGCCTCGACGCGCTCGACGAGGCGGCGCGCGGCCGACTGTTCGACGATCTGCAGCAGGCCCTGCCCGAGGTCTGGCGCCGCTTCGGTCAAGCCGACCCACGGGAGTCGGTGGTCGTCGTGCCGTCGATGAGCGTCGACAACCTCACGCAGTCGGCGGGCGCCATGAACCAGGCCATGGAGGAGCGTTTCCTCTTCATGCTGCTGCTGCTGCGTCAGCCGCGCCTCCGGATGGTCTACGTGACGTCGATGCCGATCAACGAGCACATCATCGAGTACTACCTGTCGCTGCTCCCCGGGGTCATCCCGAGCCATGCCCGGGCCCGACTCGACCTGGTTTCGGTGGGTGACTCCTCCCCTCGACCTCTGACCGACAAGCTGCTGGCCCGCCCCCGGGTCCTGTCCCGCATCGCCTCCCTCGTGACGGACCCGGCAAGGTCGCACATCGTCCCGTACACGAGCACGACGCGCGAGCGTGACCTGGCGCTGATGCTCGGCATTCCCATGTATGCCGCGGACCCGCGCCTCTATCCGCTGGGCACCAAGACCGGCTGCCGACGGATCTTCGCCGAGGCCGGCGTCGACCATCCCTTCGGCGCCGAGGACGTCCACTCCGTCGACGACGTCGTCGACGCCGTGCTCGAGCTGCACGCGTCGCGGCCCGGCGCGCAGTGGGCGATGGTCAAGCTCGACGAGGGTGTCTCGGGCTCCGGCAACGCCCTCGTCGACCTGACCGCCGTGGACGCGGCGGCCGAGGCGGCCGAGGCGGCCGCGGCGGCCGCGGATCCGGGCGGCGAGACAGACGCGCTGCGTGCGGTCGTCACCGAACGGGTGCTGGGCATGCAGCTCGAGGACGCACGCATCGAGACCGGTGCCTACCTCGGGCGGCTGGACGAGCGCGGTGGCATCGTCGAGGAGCGCATCGTCGGTGACGAGGTGCGCAGTCCGAGCGTGCAGCTGCGCGTGACGCCCCTGGGGGAGCTGGAGATCCTCTCGACCCACGACCAGGTCCTCGGTGGCCCGACGGGCCAGATGTACCTCGGTGCGCGGTTCCCGGCTGACCCGGCCTACGCGACGACGATCACGAGGGAGGCGGAGAAGGTGGGTCGCATCCTCGCGGACAAAGGGGTGCTCGGGCGGTTCGCCCTCGACTTCGTCGTCGTCCGCCAGGGCAAGCAATGGCAGACCCACGCCATCGAGATCAACCTGCGCAGGGGCGGTACGACGCACCCGTTCCTCACGCTGCAGTTCCTGACCGACGGCACCTATGTCCACGAGGAGGGGCGCTTCGTCACCCCGTCCGGCGCCGAACGCCACCTCGTGGCGACCGACCACCTCGAGGACGAGACGCTCCGGGGCATGGGTGTCGACGACCTCTTCGACCTCGTGGCGCGCGCCGGCCTCCACTTCGACCAGTCGCGCCAGACGGGCGTCGTCTTCCACATGATCAGCTCGATCACCGAGTGCGGCCGCGTCGGCATGACCGCCATCGGGGACACGCCAGACTCCGCCCAGGATGTGTTCGACCGGGCGGAGTCGGCGTTGCTCGCCGAGGCGCGTGCGTCGCTGGCGCCGCTCCCCGTGCCCCTGCGGGGGCGCCTCGGCGAGGGTCTGCGGTGACCGTTCAGGGAGCGATCGAGGCCGAGTGGATGAGGGCACCCACGAACGCCTGGTGCCACGTCAGGCGGGCCACGACGGAGCGGGCCGAGGCGCCGCCGCAGTCGCACTCCCACGTCCACCCGCCTCGGGGCAGGCGCGTCACCCGGGGGTGGTGGTGCGCGAGGTCCGGGTGGACCCGTCGTCGTGCCGTTGTCGTCGTCATGGAAGTGCCTTCCCTCGGTGAGGGGTTCGCTGCCCCTCGTGCTGCAGATGTCCCGGTGCGGTCACGTTCTGGTGTCGTCTCCCACGACGGTCCCGCCGCCGCCGGCCGCTGTCTGTGCGCGCGGCGACACCCCGGCAGTGCTCGCCGGCACCGGGACCGGACGGCAGGGCGGCCGTGACCCTCGACCTCGGGCTGCTGTCCGACCTCGCGCCGGCCGAGCGTCGGGAGGTCGTGGCGTCGATGCACCGCCACACGTACGACGCGGGCGACGTGGTCTTCCACGAGGGGGACGCCGCCGACACCGTGCACTTCGTCGTCGAGGGCCGGGTCGTCGCCCGCCGGTCGTCGGAGCAGGGGGACCGGCTGGCCTACGCCGTCATGGGCCCGGGCCAGGCCTTCGGCGAGCTCGCGATGATCGTGCGCGCCGGCCGGCGGACGGCGACGATCGAGGCGGTCGAGCGGACCGTGACCCTGTCGCTGTCCTTCGCGGACTTCGAGCGGCTGTGCGACCGCCACCCTGAGGTCAACCGTCTCCTCGTGCGCCTCCTCGCAGCCCGGGTCAGCCGACTGACCGACGCGCTCATGGAGGCCTTGCACACGCCCGCCGAGCTCCGTGTGGTGCGCAGCCTCGTGTCCTTGTGTGGGGTGTATGCCGTTGCCGCACCGTCACGCTCCCCGGTGACGGTGCACCTCAACCAGTCCGAGCTGGCCGAGCTGGCGGGGGTCACCCGGCCGACGGCCAACCGCGTCCTGCGTCGCCTCGAGTCGGCCGGGGCCGTGGTCCTCGACCGTGGCCGCGTCACCGTCGTCGACCCGCAGGCCCTGCGCCGGTCGGGGACCCACGCCCTCGGGCCCGGGCCGGCCTGACCTCCGCACGAGACACGATGGTGTCTCGGGTCGCGGCCAAACCGACGTCAGCCGTGGATGAACCGCTCGAGGACGCTCGCGAAGCGGTCCGGCTGCTCGAGGTGCGGGAAGTGGCCGGCGCCCTCGAACAGCACGACCTCGGCGCCGGGGAACACCTCGTGGGCGCGCTCCGCGTGGCCGACGGGGATCATCCGGTCCCGGGTGCCCCAGATGACGAGGGTGCGGATGTGGTCTGCGGTCGTCAGCTGCCCGTGCGCGTTGACCGTCTGGCCGCCGGGGTCGATGACGCCGCGGGTCGTGGCCAGGAAGGCCCGACGGCTCTCGGCGTCCGAGAGGGACGTGAAGCCCTTCCACGCGGCCGAGACGTCGGCGCTCGGTCGCCAGCCGAGGCCGCGAACGGCGCGCCCGACGGTCTCGACGCGGCCGCGCACCCAGGCCGAGGCGATGACCGGCAGCACGAGCTCGGCACCGGGGAGGGTCGCCGAGCGCAGCAGTGGGCTGACAGATCTCCCGAGGCCTCCGCTGGAGACGAGGACGAGGGCTTCGACGCGCTCGGGGAAGAGGTAGCAGAACTGCATGGCGATGCCCCCACCGAGGGAGTGGCCCACGAGCGTGACCTTCGCGATGCCGAGCCGGTCGATGAGGTCGCGCAGGATCGCGGCGTGCGACCCGAGCGAGTAGTCGCCGACGGGCTTGGCCGAGGCGCCGTGCCCGAAGAGGTCGGGGATGACGACCCGGTGCTCGGTGTCGAGGCGGTCGACGAGGTGGGTCCAGTTCTCGTGCGAGCCGAGCAGGCCGTGGATGAAGAGGATCGCGGAGCCGTGGCCGGTGTCGACGTAGGAGAGGTCGTGGCCGCCGAGGTTCGCCACGCTCGGCGGGTATCTCAGCTCGGCCTCGTCCCGAGGGTCCTGCGTCCTGGTCATGGTGCGCCGTCCTCCCAGCAGGTGCGTGCGGCCGGGGACTGCGGTCGACCGCGATCCACACCCCCAGCCTCTCTCTCCTCAGGGGGCGTGGGCGCTGCCTGAGATACACGTCACCGCTCGCGGGCCTGCTTGGTAGCGTCGCGGCGCATGATCTACCACCTGGCCGAGCAGGCCCACTGGCAGCAGGCTCTCCGGGACGGCACCTATGCGCGTTCGACGCGCGGCCGCTCGCTCGCCGAGGAAGGCTTCGTCCATGCCTCGTCGGCGGAGCAGTGGCCCGTCGTGCGGTCGCGCTTCTACGCCGACGTCACGGAACCCCTCGTGCTGCTGCACATCGACGAGTCGCGGCTGTTGTCGCGCGTGGTCCGCGAGGTCGGGGACCCGGCGACGGGTGAGACGTTCCCGCACGTCTACGGCCCCGTCGACGTCGACGCGGTCGTCGACACGACGCTGCTCGAGCCTCCGCACGCCTGACGTGTCGAGAAGGCCACGCCCGGTCGGTTCCGTACGTCGAGTGCTCCCGTCATGCGCTCCGTCAGTCGGGTCGGATGCGGCCACGACCCGACTTGACCTCGGAGCGGCGCTTCTTGCCCTCGATCCGCCGCCGCTGCGAGCCGCGCGTCGGTTTCGTGGCCCGTCGGGCCGGCGGCGGGGGAGCCAGGCCGTCGCGCAGCAGGTCGACGAGACGCTCGCGGGCCGCGGCCCGGTTGCGCAGCTGTGAGCGCTGCTCGGAGGCCACGATCGTGAGCCGTCCGGCGACGAGCCGACCGTCGAGGGCGGTGACGAGGCGCTCGCGCTGGGCCGGCGTCAGGGCGGTCGAGGTCTCCGGGTCGAAGACGAGCTCGACCCGGCTGTCCGTCGTGTTGACGCCCTGACCGCCGGGGCCGGAGGACCGGCTGAAGCGCTCGACGAGCTCGCCGGCGGGGATGACGAGACCGCGCCGCAGGCCGGGACCGGCTGCGATCACGAGGTCACCGCCGGGCTCGTTCACACCCCCAGTGTCCCAGCGCTGGCCGGCTCGGCGTCCACACGTGTGAGGTCGTGCCCGTTCGAGCGCTCACTCGACTGGGAGGGTGGAGCGGCGTGGGCGACTCAGCGCGGCGGCATACGCAGGGCGCCGTCGAGGCGGATGACCTCACCGTTGAGCATCGGGTTGTCGACGATGTGGCGCACGAGGTTGGCGTACTCCTCGGGGCGGCCGAGGCGCGACGGGTGCGGCACCTGCTTCTCGAGGACCTCCTTGACCTCGCCCGGCAGGCCGGCGAGCATCGGCGTCTCGAAGGTGCCGGGAGCGACGGTCATGACGCGGATCGCCTTGTCCGCGAGGTCTCGAGCCGCCGACAGGGTGAGGCCGACGATGCCGCCCTTGCTCGCGGCGTACGCAGCCTGGCCGATCTGGCCGTCGAAGGCGGCGATGCTCGCCGTGTTGACGATGACGCCTCGGTCGCCGTCGACGGCCTCGTTGCCGAGCATCGCCGCTGCCGCGAGACGGAGCACGTTGAACGAGCCGACAAGGTTGATGTCGATGACCGTCTTGAACGTGTCGAGCGAGAGCGGCCCACCCCGCCCGACGACGCGGCCCGGTGTCGCCACCCCCGCACAGTTGACGGCGATGCGCAGCTCGCCGAGCGCGGTGGCCCGGTCGATCGCGGCCTGCACCTGGGCCTCGTCGCGCACGTCGGCCGCGACGAAGACGGCGCTGCCTTCGCGCTGCGCGTTGAGCTCGTCGACGAGCGCCGGGGCCGTGGAGCCCTCGAGGTCGATGATGACGACGGTGGCGCCGTCGGCGACGAGGCGGCGAGCGGTGGCACCGCCGAGGCCGGAGCCACCACCGGTGACGACGGCGACGGTGGACGAGTTCAGCTGCATGACAGGCCTTTCGGGCGTCGGGAGGTCAGCGGGAGCAGATGCCGGTCGGCGTCAACGGGCGAGGAGCTGGCGCGAGATGACGAGGCGCTGGATCTGGTTGGTGCCCTCGAAGATCTGGGTCACCTTCGCCTCGCGCATGTAGCGCTCGAGCGGGAAGTCCTCGGTGTAGCCGGCGCCGCCGAGCACCTGGACGGCGTCGGTGGTCACCTTCATGGCCGCGTCGGTGGCGATGAGCTTGGCGACGGCGGCCTCCTTGCCGAAGCCGCGGCCGGCGTCCTTGAGGCGGGCCGCGTGGAGGTAGGTGGCACGGGCCGAGGTGACCGCGGCCTCCATGTCGGCGATGAGGAAGGCGAGTCCCTGGAAGTCGGCGATGCGTCGGCCGAACTGCTGGCGCTCGGTCGCGTAGTCGGCGGCGGCGTCGAGGGCGGCCTGGGCCAGGCCCGTGGCGGCAGCGGCGATGCCGAGGCGTCCCGCGTCGAGGGCCGACAGGGCCATCTTCATGCCGTCGCCCTCGCGGCCGACCAGCCGCGCGCCGTCGACGGGGACGCCGTCGAACATGACCTGGGCGACGGGGTCGCAGTGCAGGCCCATCTTGCGCTCGGGCTCGGCGAAGGTCAGGCCTGCGGCGTCACCGGGGACGATGAAGGTCGACAGGCCCTTGCCGCCGTCGTCGGACGTGCGGGCGAAGGTCGTGTAGTAGTCGGCGTGCCCGGCGTGCGAGATCCACGCCTTGGTGCCCTTGAGCGACCAGCCGTCGTCGGTGCGGGTCGCCCGCGTCGTCATCGAGGCGATGTCGGAGCCGGCCAGGGGCTCGGAGAGGCAGTAGGCACCGAGCTGCTCGCCCGAGAGCATCCCGGGCAGCAGGGCCTCCTGCTGCTCGCGGGTGCCGAAGGTCGCGACGGGGTAGGCCGTGAGGCTGTGCACGCTGACGCCGACGGCCACGCTCATCCAGACGGACGCGATCTCCTCGACGACCTGGAGATAGACCTCGTAGGGCTGGTCGGCCCCACCGAACTCCTCGGGGTAGGGCAGCGACAGCAGGCCCGCCCGGCCCAGGGTGCGGAAGGTCTCCTCGGGAAAGGTGCGGGCGCGTTCGGCGTCGTCGACCTTCGGCGCGAGGTCCTTGCGGCAGATCTCTCGCGTCAGCTCGATCAGGTCGGTGGCTTCGTCGGTCGGCATCAGCCTCGTCGCTGGCATGGATCGATACTAGGACGTCCGAGCATTTCGTCCAAAGTGTGAGACGGACCCGGTGGTCGAGGGGTTAGCCGCTTGTTAGGCCGCGTCGGTTCAGTGGCTCGTACAGGGCACCACCTCACCGCTCGGAAGGACACGAGATGTTCAGGAGATTCGCAGTCGGACTGGTCGCCGTACTCGGCGTCGCAGCCGCCCTCGTCGGCACCGCGCCGAACGCCAACGCCACGGCCCGCAACGGGGTGTGCGAGTCCGGCGAGTTCTGTCTCTACTACAACAGCGGCAACGCCGGGTCGCGCGTCGACCTCGTCAACTCGCAGCGCGACTACGGCACCGGCTCGGGGTGCATCGAGTTCGTCAGCAGCGGCTCGGGCCAGGGCCAGTGCGTCAAGAACAACACGGCGTCGGTCTGGAACCGCACCGGGACGTCGGTCTTCGTCTTCTACAACAGCGACTTCGGCGGCGTCTACGACGAGGTGCCCAACGGCGCCCAGGTCGACCTCAACGCCAACGTCAAGAACAACAACGCCTCGCAGATCATCGGCGACGCGTCGCTGCGCTTCCCGCTCTCGGTCAACCAGGCCGACATCAAGAACCGCACGCCGCACTGGTGCTGGGACAGCAAGGTCAACTGCCACCACGACTACAACGCTGCCGACATCTTCGCCGCGACCGGCACCTCGGTCCTCTCGCCGGTCAACGGGACGGTCATGACGAAGAACATCCGCGCGGGCAGCACCGGCTGCGACAGCGTCGGCAGCACCGTCACGGTCAAGGACGGCTTCGGCCGACTCTGGTACTTCGCCCACATGGACGACAGCCCCGCGCCGGTGGTCTCGGTCGGGCAGTCGGTGACCAAGGGCCAGCGCATCGGCTACGTCGGCACGAAGTACCACGCCCTCTGCACCGACTCCCACCTGCACATCGACATGCGGGTCGGCGTCGACTCGCGCGTCTCGTGCAGCGCGGCCGCGTGCGCGAGCTACGGCTTCGTCAACAACCAGCCCCTGCTGCGCAACGCCTTCCTCGCGCTCCCCTGAGCGCCCGACCGGTGGCCGGGACCGCTGAGGTCCCGGCCATCGCCGTGCCCGGTTGGCCCGGGTCGTCTGCGGAGCCACCACCGACGGAGCCCACGTATGCCGCCCGGCCGGCCCCGCGGCATACGCCGTGGAAACCCCGGCGACGCGGGCACCGCGTGGGCCCTACCGTCGAAGGGTGCTCACGCTCCTGCGGCGTCCGCTGCGCGAGGCGGACGCGACGTCCACCTTCTACGTGCTGACGGCCGTGGCGGCCTTCGCCTTCGCGGCGTGCTTCACCCTCAACCTCGTGTTCCAGTACCGCGTCGTCGACCTCGACCCGTTCCAGATGGTCCTCGTCGGCACGGTCCTCGAGGCGACGTGCTTCGTCTTCGAGGTGCCGACGGGGATCGTCGCCGACCTGCACAGCCGCCGCGTCTCGGTGATCATCGGCTTCTTCCTCGTCGGGGTCGGCTTCGCCGTCGAGGGCGTCCTCGCCACCTTCGCCGCCGCGGTCGTCGGCAACGTCATCTGGGGCATCGGCTACACCTTCACGTCCGGTGCGCTGCAGGCGTGGATCACCGACGAGGTGGGTGAGGAGCACGTCGCTCCTGTCTTCACGCGCGAGACCCAGCTCGACCTCGCCTTCGGCTTCCTCGGCACGCTGGCCGCGGGCGGTCTCGGTCTCATCGCCCTCCGGGTGCCGATCGTCGTGGCCGGCGTGACGCTCGTGCTCCTCGCCGTGGGCCTCGCGGTGGCGATGCCCGAGCGCCACTTCCACCCGACGCCCCGCGGTGACCGTGAGACCTTCGGACACCTCAAGGACCAGTTCGTCGCGGGTCTCGCCGTCGCTCGCGGGCGGCGGGTCGTGCGCGTCTTCCTCCTCGTCAGCGTGCTCGTCGGCCTGTCGAGCGAGGTCTTCGACCGGCTCTGGCAGGTGCGTGTGCTCGACACCTTCGCGATGCCGTCGTTCCTCGGCAGCGATCCCGCCGTGGCGTTCACCGTGTTCGCGCTCATCGGGTCGGTCATCTCGCTGCTCGCGTCCGGTGCGAGCAGCCGCTGGCTCCCCGCCCGGGTGGTCGAGGAGAACCCGGGACTGCCGGTCGCCCTCGCTGCCGCGGCGCAGGTCGTCGCCGTCGTCGGGGTCGCGCTGCTCGGCAACCTGTGGCTCGTCCTCGCGGCGCTGTGGCTGCACAACGCGAGCAGCGCCTTCAGCGCGCCGATCCAGGCGACATGGCTCAACCGCAACCTCGAGTCGTCGTCGCGGGCGACGGTGCTGTCGATGAACAGCCAGGCCAACGCGATCGGCCAGGTCGCGGGCGGGCCGCCGCTCGGGGCGCTCGCGACGCGGACGTCGATCCCCGTCGCGCTCCTCGTGGCGGCGGTCGTGCAGCTGCCGTCCGTGCTGGCCTTCCTCCGCGTCCGCCGCACCACAACACCGTCGAGTGTGCGGTCCGTCACACTCGAGTGGCCTCCCGGCCCCACGCGTACCACCCCCGGCATGGGGCCAGAGTGACGCAGCGGCCACTCGAGTGAAAGAGGGTGGAGGGTCAGGCTCAGCGCGGGTAGGTGCGCACCTCGGTGGCCTTGACGGCCGCCCAGACGTCGTGGCCGACCTGCAGCCCCAGCGCCGTGACCGACTCGAGCGTCACCTCGGCGGTGAGCGGCACCTCGCCCACGAGACCGATGCGGGCCGACTGGCCCTGCATGGTCACGGACGCGATGCGCAGCCGCCAGGCGTTGCGCGGCGACCCTTCCGGGTGGTGACGGTGCAGCGACACGGCGCTCGGTGGGACCGTCGCCCACACGGCCCCTTCGGTCGGGCTCGTGGTGACGATCAGCCCACCGTCCGCGGTGTGCACGTGACCGTGCGAATCGCCCTGTGCGGCATACAGGTTGAGCCCGACGACGGTGCCGACGTAGGCGCTCCGTGGCTCGCTCAGCACCTCGGCGGGCGTGCCGAACTGCGTCACCCGCCCGTCCTCGACGAAGACGAGGTGGTCGGCGAGCGTCAGCGCGTCGAGCGGGTCGTGGGTGACGAGCACCGTGACGCCGTCGTATGCCGTGAGGCGGGCTGCGAGGTCGCTCCGTGTCCGTGCGCGCGTGTCGGGGTCGAGGGCCGCGAGCGGCTCGTCGAGGAGGAGGAGCGCCGGGTCGGTGGCCAGGGCGCGGGCGAGGGCCACGCGCGCCTGCTGTCCCGACGAGAGCTCGCGGGGGCGCGAGGCGGCTCGGTCGGAGAGGCCGACGCGCTCGAGCTCGGTGCGGGCGCGGTCTCGCGCCTCGTGCCGCCCGACGCCACGGCTGCGCGGGCCGTAGGCGACGTTGTCGAGGGCGCGCAGGTGGGGGAAGAGCAGGCTGTCGGCGAGCATGAGCCCGACGGCGCGCTGCTCCGGGGCGAGGCGGTGCCGTCCGTCGTCCCACACCTGGCCGCCGACCCGGACGTGGCCCTCGGCGAGGTGCAGCACGCCGGCGAGTGCGAGGATCGTGGTGGTCTTGCCGCCGCCGTTGGGGCCGAGGACGCCGATGACCTGGCCGGGCTCGGCGGTCAGGGCCACGTCCACCTCGATCTCGCCGCGGGACAGGCGGATCCGCGCATCGAGTCCGGCGCTGACGCGGCTCGCGGCGCTCATCGGAGCCAACGTCCGCGCAGCACGCCGAGCACGAGCACGCTGACCGCGAGCAGCATGATGCTGATCGAGACGGCCACCTGCGGGTCGCGCTCGAGCTCGACGTAGACGAGCAGCGGCAGGGTCTGGGTGCGACCCTGGAAGTTGCCGGCGAAGGTGATCGTGGCGCCGAACTCGCCGAGCGCCCGCGCCCACGCGAGGGCGAGTCCGCTCGCGATGCCGGGCAGCACGAGCGGGATCCCCACGGTGCGCAGGTAGCGCACGTCGCTCGCCCCGAGCGTGCGGGCCACGGACTCGAGCCGGGGGTCGAGTCCGCGCATCGCACCCTCGACGGCAAGGACGTAGTAGGGCATCGCCACGAAGGTCTCGGCGAGCACGACGGCCACCGTCGTGAACGGGATCTGGATGCCGAAGGGCGTCAGGTACTGGCCGATGAGGCCGTTGCGCCCCCACGTCATGAGCAGGGCGACGCCACCGACGACGGGGGGCAGGACCAGGGGCACGGTGAGCAGCGCGCGGACCCAGCTCGTGGCCCGGTGCTCGGAGCGGGCGAGGAACCAGGCCAGGGGAGTGCCGAGCAGCAGGCACAGGACGGCCGTGACCGACGTCGTCGTCAGCGAGAGCCGCAGCGCCGGCAGGACGGTCGGGGTCGCGAGGTCGGACGGGATGCGGGCCCAGTCCGCGCGGAGCAGCAGCGCAACGAGCGGCACGACGAGCAGGAGCAGTGCGAGCGCCGCCGGCACGCCGAGCGCGACGCGCGAACGCCACCGGGCGGCATACCTCATGTCAGGTCATCCTGCCGGTGGCCGGACGGGGCGCCGCTCAGGGCGCGCCGAAGCCGAACGACTGCACGGTGGCCAGGCCCTCGGCGCTCAGCAGGTAGGCGACGAAGGCCTGGGTCGCCGTGTCGTCGGAGAGGGTGATGACGGGGTAGGAGAGGCTCGTGTTGAACTGCGCGGGGATCTCGACGCCCGTGACGGCGTCCTTCGCAGCGACGACGTCGGAGTGGTAGACCACGGCGGCGTCGGCCTCGGCGAGCTTGACCTTGGAGAGGGTCGCCTTGACGTCGACCTCCTTGCTCACGACGTTGGGCACGATCCGGGCCTTGGCGAAGGTGGCCTGCGCGGCCTTGCCGCACGGCACGGTGTCGGCGCAGAGGACGACCTTGACGCTCGGCTTCGCGAGGTCGTTGATCGAGGCGACGGCGCCGGGGTTGCTCGGGGGGACGGCGATCTCGAGGACGTTGGTCGCAAAGGTCTTCGTGTCCTTGACCATGCCCTGGTCGAGCGGCTTGGCCGCGGCCGTGCCGGCGAGGGCGATGACCGACGCGGGCGCGCCGTTGTCGACCTGCTGCACGAGGGTCGCGCTGGAGCCGTAGGAGGTCTCGACGGTGACCCCCGGGTGGGCCGCCTCGAAGTCCTTCTTCAGCTGGTCGAACGACTCGGTCAGCGACGCAGCGGCAAGGACCGTCACGGTGCCCTGGAGGGAGGCCGCCGAGGCACCGGACTTCCCCGGTTGCCCGGTGCCGTCGGCGGACGGGGTGGAGCTGCCGCAGCCGGCGAGGAGCAGGGCGGTGGCAGCGGCGAGGGCGGCGACGGTGGGCGCGAGGGTGTGGCGGGGGCTTCGGGKGGYTCGSGGGGTTCGGGGGAGCGGCGTGCTCATGCGGGGACCTCCACGACGACGTGGGTCGACTTGACGCTGGCGACGGCGACGGAACCGACCTCGAGCGCGAGGTCGTCGACGGACTCGCTCGAGAGCAGCGAGACGATGCGGAACGGCCCGCACTGGAGCTCGACCTTGGCCATGACGGTGTCCTTCGTGATGGCGGTGACGATTCCGCGCATCCGGTTGCGGGCGGACGCACCCCCGATGGTGCCGACCGCAGCCGGATGCGCGAGCTCCTGGGCCACGGCTGCGAGCTGGGCGCCGTCCACGGTCCGGCGGCCGGCGTCGTCGGTGGACCCGTCGAGACGGCCGGAGTCGACCATGCGACGCACGGTGTCGTCGGAGACGCCGAGGAGGGAGGCGGCCTCGGTGATACGCAGATGCGGCATGACCGTGACCCTACACCCGCACCTGCGGACATCGAGTGCTTGCGTATGCCGCGTGCGCGACTCGACGGCGCCCGCTCGGTGGGTGGGTCGCGAGGCTCGTCGGAAGGGGGGTTGACGGGGTGACGTTCGTGAGTTTTAATCAATGTATTAGTTGATCAAGGAGTTAGTTGACCATGATTCTCTCGCCCGTCTCGGATGCGGACCTCGACCGCGCCTTCGCGGCCCTGGCCGATCCCGTCCGGCGCGCCATCATCGCCCGCCTCAGCCGGGGCGCGGCGACCGTCAACGAGCTCGCCGAACCGTTCGAGATCAGCAAGCAGGCCGTCAGCAAGCACATCCAGGTGCTCGAGCTGGCCGGCCTGGTGAGCCGGACCCGCGACGCCCAGCGCCGCCCGGTCCACCTCGAGGCCGCTCGCCTCGAGGCGATGACGGCCTGGATCGACCGCTACCGGCTCGCCGCCGAGCAGCGGTTCCGGTCGCTCGATGCCGTGCTCGAGCGCAGCACCCCACCCGCAGCACCTGCGGCAACCACGCAGAACACCGACAAGGAGCAGCAGTCATGACCAACTCACTCACCCTCGACATCCCCGCCGGCGTGCCGTGGATCGACTTCACCCGCGAGTTCGACGCCCCCGTCGAGGCCGTGTTCAACGCCCACCGCGACCCCGAGCTCGTCCGCCAGTGGCTCGGCCCGCGGGGCTACGAGATGCAGATCGAGCGCTGGGACTTCACGTCCGGCGGCGGCTACCGCTACACCCACCGCGACGGCGACAACGTCTACGGCTTCCACGGCACGTTCCACACGGTCCGCGACAACGACTTCGCCGTCCAGACCTTCGAGTTCGAGGGCGCGCCCGACGAGGTCGCCATCGAGTTCATGCACTTCGTCGACCTGGGCGACGGTCGCTGCCGGCTCGAGGGCCGCAGCATCGGCCGCACGGTCGAGGGTCGCGACATGATGGTCGAGAGCGGCATGGAGCAGGGCATGGCCCAGGGCTACGAGCGGCTCGAGGAGCTCGTCGCCGCGTCGGCCTCTGCATCCGCATCCGCGTCCGCCTCGGCCCAGGGCTGAGCGCCGTGGACTGGACGCTCGAGGTCGTCATCGTGCCGGTCAGCGACCTCGGGGCCGCGATCGCCTTCTACCGCGACCAGGTCGGGTTCGCCCTCGACCACGACACGAGGAACGAGCACATGCACGTCGCGCAGCTCACGCCGCGCGGGTCGGGGTGTTCGATCGTCATCGGCGACCTGCCCTCGCAGAAGGCCATGGCGCCGGGGTCGCTGCACGGCATCCAGCTCGTCGTGTCCGACGCCGCCGCGGCGCACGCGGAGCTCGTCGGCCGGGGCGTCGAGTGCTCCGAGGTCCAGGTCATCGACCCGCGCGACGGGGGTACGTTCTTCGGCTTCTCCGACCCGGACGGCAACTCGTGGGCCGTCCAGGAGCTCAAGGTCCGGGCCGAGAAGCCGCTCATCCCGCACGAGGCCCGCGGCCGTTTCGGCGAGGGCGTCGAGCTCTGACCGCCGGCCGGCGGCACGACGACAGGGTGTGCCGCCGGTCAGCGCAGGACACGTCACGACACGACACAGACCCGTCACCGAGGAGGAGCCATGAGCAGGACCGTCTTCGACATCAGCCTGTCCCTCGACGGGTTCGTCACCGCCGCACCGCAGACCGCCGAGGAGCCGCTCGGACCGGGCGGCGAGCAGCTGCACGGCTGGCTCGTCGACCGGGACTACCTCGAGCGTGCCGTCGCCGACCTCGGCGCCGTGGTCGCGGGCCGCACCACCTATGACCATTCGATTGCGGGCTGGGGCGCCGACGGCCCGTCGGGCGATGCCCGGCGCCCGGTGTTCGTCGTCACCCACGAGGCGCCGGCGCCCGGCTCGGTGCCCGAGGGCGGCGTCTACACGTTCGTCACGGGAGGGATCGAGTCCGCCCTGGACCAGGCCCGCGCAGCGGCCGGTGGTCGCACCGTGACCGTCATGGGCGGGGCGGACCTCGGCCGCCAGTGTCTCGCGGCCGGACTCGTCGACGAGGTCTCGTTGCACGTCGCCCCGGTGCTCTTCGGCCGTGGCACGCCGATGTTCGCCGGTCTCGACGTCGGCCACGTCGACCTCGAGCTGCTCGAGGCGGTGGGCACCCCGGAGACCGTCCACCTGCGGTACCGGGTCGTCCGTCCCGTCCACTGACGCCGAACGACGCGTTCGGTCGTGAACTCAGCGTTCTGCCGCTGAGTTCGTGACCGAACGCGGCGTTCGAGTACGGAATGAGCAGGTGCGCGCGCGCCGACCCGGGTTCCGCTCTGAGGCGTCCGGGCGGCATACTGACGGGCATGAGCAACGTCCCCCAGCAGCGGCTCCTGCAGACCGCGATCCCCGGCCCCAGGTCGGCCGCGCTCCAGGCCCGCAAGACGGCGGCCGTGTCCGCCGGAGTCTCCACCGGTCTGCCGGTCTACGTCGAGCGCGCCGGCGGCGGCATCCTCGTCGACGTCGACGGCAACCAGCTCATCGACTTCGGCTCCGGCATCGCCGTGACGACCGTCGGCAACGCCGCGCCGCGCGTCGTCGACCGCGTCACCGCGCAGGTGCAGGACTTCACCCACACGTGCTTCATGGTGACCCCCTACGAGGAATACCTCGAGGTCGCCGAGGCCCTCAACGACCTGACGCCCGGCGATCACGACAAGCGCACCGCGCTCTTCAACTCGGGCGCCGAGGCCGTCGAGAACGCCGTCAAGGTCGCCCGCCACTTCACCGGCCGCAACGCCGTCGTCGCGTTCGACCACGCGTACCACGGGCGCACCAACCTCACGATGGCACTGACGGCCAAGAACATGCCCTACAAGCACAGGTTCGGACCCTTTGCCGGCGAGGTCTACCGCGCGCCGATGAGCTACCCCTACCGCTGGCCCGGTGGCGCGGCCGACTGCGCCAAGGAGAGCTTCGAGGCGTTCGTCACGCAGGTGCACGCGCAGGTGGGGGAGGACAACCTCGCCGCCGTCATCCTCGAGCCGATCCAGGGCGAGGGCGGATTCATCGTCCCCGCACCGGGATTCGTCAAGCAGGTCGCCGACTGGTGTGCCGACAACGGCATCCTCTTCATCGCCGACGAGGTGCAGACCGGCTTCTGCCGCACCGGTGACTGGTTCGCGAGCGAGTACGAGGGCGTCGTGCCCGACCTCATCACGACGGCCAAGGGCATGGCCGGCGGGCTCCCGCTCGCCGGCGTCACCGGCCGTGCCGACGTCATGGACTCCATACACGGCGGTGGCCTCGGCGGCACCTACGGCGGCAACCCCGTCGCCTGCGCCTCTGCCCTCGGCGCCATCGAGACGATGAAGGAGGAGGACCTCTGCGGCCGCGCCAAGCAGGTCGAGGCCCTCTTCGTCCCGCGCCTGCAGGCCCTCGCCGAGAAGTACCCCCAGATCGGCGACATCCGCGGCCGCGGGGCCATGCTCGCCGTCGAGCTCGTCAACGGCGCCGGCGACCTCACGCCCAACGCCGCTCTGACCGGAGCCGTCAACCAGGCCTGCCACGCCGAGGGCCTCGTGACCCTGACGTGCGGCACCTACGGCAACGTCTTCCGCTTCCTCCCGCCGCTCGCCGCGGGCGACGAGCTGCTCTCCGAGGGTCTCGACATCTTCGAGAAGGCCTTCGCCGCCTCCGTCTGATCCTGCGCCGAGGGCGTATGCCGTCCGGTTGCCGTCCAGCGCAACCGAGCCGAGCGGCATACGCCTCCTGGAAGCAATGAGGCCCGCCCCCCACAAAGGGGGCGGGCCTCACTGTCTCACAGGGGGATCCGCGTCAGCGGAGCCACACCTTGACCGTCATCGAGGTGCCGTCAACCTTCTGCACGCCAATGTTGACGCCGTTGTTCGGGACCTTGACGCCGGTGTAGGGCGTCTGCGAGTACCAGAACTGCTTGCCGTCGTTGAACACCGGGGCAGGGGAAGCGCCGGCGACCGTGAAGGGCACGCCGTTCTTGTGGAACGTGAACGTGTCCGACTTGGACAGCGAGAACGGCGCGTCGTACCCGGCGATACGAGCCCGCAACAACGTGCCGTCGGAGAGCTGGCGCGGCGCCGCGTTGGCGTCGACCGGCAGGATCTCGCCCTCACCGGGGTGTGCGCCGGTGTTGTTGTCGGCCTGAGAGAGGTCCCAGTAGCTGACGAGCAGTCCGTCCTGGTACGGGAAGTGCTCGACCTTGTCGCCGTTCGTGTTGAGCCAGCCGAAGTTGTACGGACCGCTCTGGAGGTACTTGTCGAACGACAGGTAGTTCCGGTTCGAGGCGATGTAGTAGTTGCTGAACTGGCTCGAGGTCTCCCCACCCGCGGCCGAGAAGCCGGCGAGGGTCCACCCCTCGGTGCCGTTCTCGGCGCCTGAGTCGACGATCGTGGCGCCGCCCGAGACGACCCTGACTGCGTCGACGAAGAAGCCGCGCTCGGTGTAGGCCGCGTCAGTGGCGTAACGGAAGCGCAGGCTCACCGTCTTGCCCGCCCAGGCGCTCAGGTCGAACGTTGCCGGGACCCACTTGTCATCGGTCGTGCCGGTGATGCCGTTGTTCTCGTCACCGGTGATGTTGCCCTTGACCGTCGTCCAGCCGGAGCCGTCATTGACCTCGACGTAGGCGAAGTCGCACGTGCAGTCCTCGATGAAGTAGTTCGTCTGGAACGTCAGCGTCGAGGTGCCCGCAGCGAGCGTCACGTCACGTGTCATCGTGGCGTTCGTCGCGTCCACGCGTCCGCCGTACCACGTCTTGCTGCCCTCGACGGGGGCGGCGAGCTTCGTGACGACCGTCTTCTTCGGCAGACCCACGATGACGGCCTGCTTCTTGGCCGAGTTGTACTCGTGCGGGCCGAGGTCGACCGAGGTGCCGGTGGCCGTCACCGACGGAATGTACTTGTAGTCGAGCCAGCCGAGCTGCAGCTTCTCCCACGCGCCGAAGTCTGAGCCGCGCGAGCCGATCGACTGGTCGTTCGGACCGGCCTGGCGACTCTGGCTCATCATCGACCACCAGTTGACGCCGTTGTCGGCGCCGGTGGCGGTGTCGTAGAGGTCGGGCAGGCCGAGGTCGTGGCCGTACTCGTGCGTGAAGACGGACATGCCGCCGTTCTCGGGCTGGATCGTGTAGTCGCCGACCCAGAGGCCGGTGTTGCCGATCTGCGTGCCACCGTTGAGGTTGCCGGCCGGACCGGTCGTGCCCGCCCCGGTGTAGTAGGCGAACCAGCGGTGCGACCAGATGGCGTCCTCGCCCTGGATCGGGTCACCGTCGGCCTGGTCGCCGCCCGCATGCACGATCTGGAAGTGGTCGATGTAGCCGTCGGGCTCGTTGAAGTTGCCGTCACCGTCTGCGTCGTAGCGGTCCCACTGGTCGTAGGTCGCCAGGGTCGACTTGATCTGGGCGTCCGTCTGGCCCTGGGCCTTCTGGTCGGCGACCCACTGGTTGACGGCGTCACGAACGAGGGCCCACGTGTTGGTGCACACGTGCGAACCGCAGAAGTCGCGACCGTAGCGAGCCTCGTTGTAGGGCACCTTGACCCAGTCGGAGACCTGTCCGTCGATGCTGTAACGGCCCGAGCTCTGGCGCTCGTACCACTGCTTGACGGTCTCCTGGGCACCGCCGGCGCCGATGGTGCCGCCGTTTCCGAAGTAGAGGTTCTGGAAGTAGTCGCGGCTGGAGTTCGCGTTCCAGTTCGTCGAGTTGTCGAGCGTGCGGTCGGGCTGCGGGATCGCGTTGTGCAGCGGGCCGTCCCACGTCGTCGGACCAGGCGTCGCCGGGTCGGAGTCGACGTCCGGGTAGGCGGGACTGCGCTGGTTTCCGAACTCGGCGAGGACGACGAAGATCTTGTCGGTGCCCTCACGGCCGACCTCGACGTACTCGTCGGTCGTGCCGCCCCCGGGCTTCTTCGCGCCGGAGATCTTGGCGACCGTGCTCGCGCCCTTCTTGACGGTCGTGGCCTTGCCGTCGAGCACCTCGGTGACGGCCCGCTTCTTGAGGGCTCGCGCCTTCTCCTGCTGGGGGCTCGAGAGCTCGTCGGACTGCGCGGGTGCGGCGGTGTCGCCCGCCTGCACGGTGTTCGGGCTGGTGGTGGGAACGGCGCCGACCATCGGCACTCCGACGGTCACCCCCATACCCGCTGCCAGGGCGAGGCTGAGCAGCCCCACTGACGTCCTACGCACGGATCCTCCTCGTTCGACGGCTCGTTGGCCGTCGGTGCGCATGACGTGCGGCCCCGGTCGGGAGCCGCACGTTGTGTGATGGATGGAGAGCCGGCACCCCCGCACGCGACCCGAGGGAGACCTAATCACTTCCGACCTACCTCGCACTAGAGGTCAAAGCGGAAAAGTTCAGGAGATTCTCAGGGCGTTCTGGACATGTTCCGAAGAACCCGCGGTAACGCGTCGCCTCCGGTGCAGGACGTGGCTGCAGCCGTCTGGGAGATGGCTGGGAGCCTGCTGGACGTGGCAGGGGTTGGACGTCAGTCGAACGGGGTCACGTCGGGGCGCTTGGCCTGGCGGTGGTCGCCCGAGCTGCGGCCGGTGAGGCGGCGGTGCACCCACGGGCCGACGTACTCCTTGGCCCACTGCGCGTTGGCCTGCAGCGCCTCGCGGCGGCCGATCGGGGGAGCGGGCTCGAGCGGTGTGGCCCAGTCGGTCTCGGCCGGGGTGTGGCCGAGGGCCTCGAGAGCCGCGAGGGCGACGCGGCGGTGGCCCTCGGTCGTCATGTGGATGCGGTCCTCGCTCCACATCCGCCAGTCGCGCAGCGCGTGCAGGCCCCACTGGTCGATGACGTGGGCGCCGTTGCGCCGCGCGATGCTCCAGATGTTGGCGGTGTGGATCGCGGCCCGGCCGCGGGTGGCCTTGACGAGTGGGGCGTCCGCGGGGTCGACGGGGGTCGCCATGAGCACGTCGGCGCCGGTCGCCCGGATCCGGGCCACGGCGGCCTCGAGCCGGGCGGCGAGGCCGTCGAGGTCGGCCTTGGGCCGGAGGATGTCGTTGCCGCCACCGACGATGCTGACGAGGTCGGGCTGCAGAGACAGGGCGTCCTCGAGCTGGGGCCCGACGACGTCGGCGAGCTTGCGGCCGCGCACGGCGAGGTTGGCGTAGCCGAAGTCGAGCCCGTCGGCACGGGCGATCTCCGAGAGGTGCGACGCGAGCCGGTCGGCCCAGCCGGCGAACTCGCCGTCGTGGCCGAACGTCGGGTCGTCGTCGCACATGCCTTCGGTGAAGGAGTCGCCGATGGCGACGAAACGGGTCCAGACCGTCGGCCCGGAGACCTCGGGGGTGGGCTGGGTCATGTCAGCCTCCAGTCGATGGGAGCCGCGCCCTGCTGGGCGAGGAGGTCGTTGGTGCGGCTGAAGGGCCGCGAGCCGAAGAAGCCGGAGCGGGCGGAGAGCGGCGACGGGTGGGCCGACTCGATGCGCGGCACGTCGCCGAGCATCGGCGCGAGGGACTGCGCCTGCCGTCCCCAGAGGATGGCGACGAGCGGCCCGCCGCGCGACGCGAGAGCCGAGATCGCCTGTGCCGTCACGGTTTCCCAGCCCTTGCCCTGGTGGCTGGCGCTCGCCCCGGGGCGGACCGTCAGGACCCGGTTGAGCAGCATGACGCCGCGCTCGAACCACGGCGTCAGGTCGCCGTCGCCCGGCGTCGGCAGGCCGAGGTCGGTGCCGAGCTCCTGGTAGATGTTCTGCAGCGACCGGGGGACCGGTCGCACGTCCGGCGCGACGCTGAAGCTGAGACCCACCGGGTGGCCGGGGGTCGGGTAGGGGTCCTGGCCGACGACGAGCACGCGTACGTCGGGCAGCGGCAGCGAGAAGGCCCGCAGCACGCGGTCGCCGGCAGGCAGGTAGCCGCGGCCGGCCGCGACCTCGGCGCGCAGGAACGCGCCCATCGCGGTGATGGTGTCGGCCACCGGCTCGAGCGCCGGGACCCACGTCGGGTGGACGAGGTCGCTGAGGGGCTGGGCTGGCACGGCCTCACGCTACCCCCGCCAGGTGTGCGACAGAATCGACCCCGATGAACCTCACACTGCGCGGACCCGCCCTCGTCGACGACACCGTGCTGCCCGACGTCCTCGTCCACGTCGAGGGCGAGCGCATCACGGCGGTCACCCCCGTCACCGCAGGCGACGGACCCCCACCGGGCGACGGCGCGACCGAGCGGGTGAGCGGGACGATGGTGCCGGCATACGTCGACATCCACTGCCACGGCGGCGGCGGGACGGCGTTCACCGACCTGCGCGACGACGCCGCGGCCGCGGCGGCCGAGCACCACCACGCGCACGGCTCGACGAGCCTGCTCGCGAGCCTCGTCACGATGAGCCCGCGCGACCTCGAGCGGGGCGTCGCGATGCTCGCCGAGCTCGCCGACGACGGGGTCGTCGACGGCATCCACCTCGAGGGTCCGTGGCTGGCCGAAGCCCGCTGCGGCGCGCACGACCCGGCGCTGCTCCGCGACCCGTCGCTCGCCGAGGTGGAGCGGCTCATCGAGCTCGGCCGCGGTCACCTCCGCCAGGTGACGCTCGCCCCGGAACGCGCCCACGGCCTCGACCTCGTCCGCTGGCTCACGACGGCCGGCATCCACGCTGCGATCGGCCACACGACGGCCACGTACGCGCAGGTCGAGCAGGCCGTCGCGGCCGGCGCCGACCTCGCCACACACCTCTTCAACGGCATGGACCCGTGGCACCACCGCAAGCCGGGCGCCGTTGCGGCACTGATGCGTTCGGCCGCGCGGGGCCACGTCACCGTCGAGCTCATCGGCGATGGCGCGCACCTCTCGGACGACACCGTGCGCACCGTCCTCGACCTGGTCGGCGCCGACCACGTCGCCTTCGTCTCCGACGCCATGGCCGCGGCGGGGGTGGGGGACGGCGCGTACGTCCTCGGTGGCCTCTCGGTCGTCGTCGACCGCGGCATCGCCCGCCTGGCGCGCGACCCCGACGGCACGAGCCCCGGCTCCATCGCGGGTGGCACGAGCCACGTCGCCGACATCGTCGCCCGCGCCGTCGCCTCCGGCGTCCCGATGGCGTATGCCGTCCGGCCCGCCACGCGCACACCCGCCCGCGCGCTCGGGCTGGCCGACCGGGGCTCGATCGCGGTCGGGTCCCGGGCCGACGTGGTCGTCGTCGACGACGCCGCCCGCCCGACCCGGGTCATGAGACGAGGGCGGTGGCTGGAGCCGTCGCTGCCCTAGGCTCGGCCGGTGACTTCTCCCCGCTGGTCCACCGCCGTCTTCGACCTGGACGGCACGCTGGCCGACACGATCAACCTCATCGTCGAGTCCTACCAGCACGCGTTCCGCACGGTCCTCGGGCACGAGGAGGACCCGGACGTGATCCGCTCGTGGATCGGGCGCCCGCTCATCGGAGCCTTCCGCGACCACTCGCCCGAGCACGCCGACGAGCTCTACGCGACGTACCTCCAGTGGAACGCCGACAACACCGAGCGGCTCATCCGGGGCTACGACGGCGTCGTCGACGTCCTCGGTGACCTGCGCGCCGCCGGCATCCACGTCGGGGTCGCCACGTCGAAGCGACGCGAGTCGGCGCAGCAGGCCATGGACATCCTCGGCATCAGCGAGCACGTCGACGTCCTCGTCGCGATGGAGGACACCGAGCGGCACAAGCCCGACCCGACTCCGCTGCTGCTCGCGCTCGACCGGATGGGCCGGGGGTCCAATGACGCCGTCTACGTCGGAGACGCCGTCGTCGACGTCCTCGCCGGCAAGGCCGCGGGCATGGACACCGTGGCGGTGACGTGGGGTGCGGGCCTGCCCGACGCACTCCACGGCGTGCGGCCCACCGCCGTCGTCGCGTCCGCCGACGAGCTGCGCACCGCCCTCCTCGGCTGACCTCCCGCCCCACCCGTCACGCGGCCCCCGGGCGGTCAGTCGCACCCGGCCGCAGGGCCTAGCATCTGTGCGTGCACAGCTTCGACAAGGATGCCGACCACGTCGCCGTCGACAAGGTCCTCAGCTACGCCCGCGAGCGCCTGCTCATGGACCCGATCCCGCTCGACGGGGCGCAGCCGGAGGCCTACCTCCGGGCGGCCGCCGGCCAGACCATCACCGCCGGCGGCCTCGGCTCGACGCGGGCGATGGAGCTCTTCGAGCACACCCTCGCGCCGGCCTGCCTCTCGACCGACCACCCGCGCTACCTCTCCTTCATCCCGTGCGCCCCGACGCGGGAGGCCGCGGCCTTCGACGTCGTCGTCGGCGCCTCGTCGATCTACGGCGGGTCGTGGATGGAGGGCGCGGGCGCGGTCTACGCCGAGAACCAGGCGCTGCGCTGGATCAGCGACCTCGCGGGCCTGCCGGCCGAGGCGGGCGGCGTCTTCGTCCCGGGCGGCACGGTGGGCAACCTGTCGGCGCTCGTCGTGGCTCGGCACACCGCCCGGGCGAAGGCCAAGGAAGCGGGCACGGGCGCGCGTCCCTACCGGATCGCCGCCACGGACAACGCCCACTCGTCCGTCGTCTCGATGGCGGCCGTCATGGACGCCGAGGTCTGCGGCGTGCACGTCGACGACAAGCTGCGCCTGACCGGATCCGAGCTGCGAAAGACCTTGGAGGAGAACGGTCCCGAGACGTTCTTCGCCGTCGTCGCGACGAGCGGCACCACGAACTTCGGCGTCGTCGACGACCTCGAGTCGGTCGCCGAGGTGTGCCGCGAGTACGGCCTGTGGCTGCACGTCGACGGGGCCTACGGTGGCGCCGGCCTCGCTGCACCGTCGGTGCGACACCTCTTCAACGGCATCGAGCACGCGGACTCCTTCATCGTCGACCCGCACAAGTGGCTCTTCGCGCCGTTCGACTGCTGCGCCCTCATCTACCGCGAGCCGGAGCTGGCGCGGGTCGCGCACACGCAGGAGGCGGGCTACCTCGACGTCATCACGAAGTCGGCCGAGTGGAACCCGACCGACTACTCCATCGGCCTGACGCGACGCGCGCGCGGCCTGCCGCTCTGGTACTCCCTCGCCGTGCACGGCACCGACGCCTACGTCGACGCCATCGAGAGCACCCTCGAGGTGACCCGCTTCGCCGCCGACGAGATCGGGCGCCGCGACTACCTCGAGGCGGTGCGCGAGCCCGACCTGTCGGTCGTCGTCTTCCGCCGCCTCGGTTGGGGGCCCGAGGACTACCAGGCGTGGACCGACCGGCTCCTCGCCCAGGAGTTCGCCTTCGTCGTGCCGACGACCTTCCGCGGGGAGACGCTGACGCGCTTCGCCATCGTCAACCCGCACACCACCAAGGAGGACGTCAACGCCATCCTCGATACGATGGCCTGACCCAGATGGGCCGTCGGATCGTCGAGGACGGCCACCCGGCACCGACGCCAGGACGACACCGGACGACACCGGAAGACGCGATGGGGCGTCACGGGTGGGGCGCACGAGGCTCGTGGGACGCATGTTCCGGGCGGTGCGACGGCCCCGCAGACGACATGCCGCGCCACGCCTGAGCTGAATGACACCCTTGTCATTTCGGTCTAGGGTGTGACCGGAGCCAACGCACGACGCGACACGCAGCACGACTGCAGCGAGACGGGGACATGAGCACAGAACACGCCACGGCGCAGCCGCAGCGCCACGAGTCCGAGGACGGCCTCAGCGCGCGCGACCTCGAGATCCTGGCGTTCGAGCGCCAGTGGTGGAAGTACGCCGGCTCCAAGGAGCAGGCCATCAAGGAGCTCTTCGACATGAGCTCCACGCGCTACTACCAGGTGCTCAACGCGCTCCTCGACAGCCCGGAGGCCCTCGAGGCCGACCCGATGCTCATCAAGCGCCTGCGCCGGATGCGCGCGAGCCGCCAGCGGGCGCGCACGAGCCGCCGCCTCGGCATCAACGTCTGACCGCTCTCGCCTGACGCGTCCCACCGGCTGGGCATCGCACCCCGGCCGAGCCGTGGTTGCGAGCCCTCGCGGCACGCGCGTGGTTCACTTCCCTCATGGCCGAGGTGACGATCCGCCGCGCGTCGGCCGACGACGCCCTCATCGTCGCCGCGCTGCACCTCCAGTTCGCCCGCGAGCTGGGTATGCCGTCCGAGACCGGCTACCTCGACCGTTTCGTCGACGCGTGGCTGGCCGAGCGGCCCGACCGGCCGACCTGGATCGCCGAGAGCCGGGGCGACCATGCCGGCATCCTCGAGACCCGGCGCATCCGCGCGCTGCCGTGGCCCGGGCGCAAGGACGTCTCGTGGCTGCACGTCGGCGGCCTCTTCGTCGCGCCGGGCTGTCGTGACCGCGGCGTCGGGCGGGCGCTGACCGAGGCGATGATCGAGTGGTCGCGCACGACCGACGTCAAGTGGATCCGGCTCAACGCTCCCGACGACCGGGCCCAGGAGTTCTACGAGCGGCTCGGCTTCAGCTCGCCGGGGCGCCTCATGGAGTTCGACCTCAGGGACCCGCAGTGAGCGATGCCCCCTTCGTCGTGGCCCCGGGCCCGACGAACTCCCTCGTCGACGTCGCGGGCCTCCGGGTCGGCCACTGCACCCGTGACGAGCCGGGCTGGCTCACCGGCGTGACCGTGGTGCTCGCCCCCGGCGGCGGCGCCGTCGCCGGCGTCGACGTGCGCGGCGGCGGGCCGGGCACGCGAGAGACCGACCTGCTGGCCCCGCGCAACCTCGTCGACCGCGTCGATGCGATCGTCCTCGGCGGCGGGTCCGCGCTCGGCCTCGCCGCCGCCGACGGAGTCGTGGACGCCCTGCTGGACGACGGGATCGGCTGGCCCATGGGCGAGCCGGGACACGTCGTGCCGATCGTGCCGTCCGCGATCCTCTTCGACCTGGGACGCGCCGGCACGTGGGGCCACCGTCCGCGCGCGGAGGACGGGAGGGCGGCATACGCCAGTGCGACGTCCTCGGCCGTCGCCCAGGGCAGCGTCGGTGCGGGCACCGGCGCCAAGGTCGGGGGCTTCAAGGGCGGGATCGGCTCCGCGAGCGTCGTGCTCGAGTCGGGCACGATCGTTGCCGCGCTCGTCGCCGTCAACGCCGTCGGCTCGGCGGTCGACCCGGCCACCGGGGTGCCGTATGCCGTGGGGCTCGGTCTCGGCGACGAGCTGGCCCACGTGGGTCGGCCGAGTGCCGCCGAGCTCGAGGCTGCGCAGGCCCGGGCCGAGGCCCTGCCCGCGAACGCCGGCCGGCCGGGACTGGCCACGACCATCGGGGTCATCGCGACGGACGCCACCCTGTCCAAGGCCCAGTGCCAGAAGATGTCCGGCATCGGGCATGACGGCTATGCACGGGCGCTCAAGCCGGTGCACACGCTCTTCGACGGCGACACCATCTTCACGCTCGCGACGGGAGAGCGTCCGGCGCCGGACCCGGTCGAGCAGACCGTGCTCATGGAGGCTGGTGCGGACTGCGTCGCCCGGGCGATCGTGCACGCGCTGCTCGCGGCGACGTCGGTCGACCGGACGGCCGACGGCGGCATCGCGCTGCGCTCCTGGTCCGACGCCTTTCCCTCCGCGCTCTCGCGCTGAGGTCCGCGACCGGGCGCTCCTGCTGCCTGCGACTGCGCACGTCGTGGAGTTCTTCCGGCACCTGGTGCCGGAAGAACTCCACGACGTGTCCGTCGGTGTCCACATCCCCCGCGAAACGCCGGGGGTTGCCCACAGCTGCGGCCCTCTACCTCGTGGGTGGCCGCAGCCGCAGCGACCCTCGAGGAATGGACCTGGCGAGTGCACGCGACGTGCTTCACGCGCAGGACGGCGTGATCTCGAGGACGCAGGCCCTCGAGTGCGGCCTCGACGACAGCGACCTGGAACGGCTGTTGCGCCGACGGGAGCTGGCGCGGATCCATCCCGGTGTCTACGTCGACCACACCGGGCAGCCGACCTGGACGCAGCGAGCCTGGGCCGGCGTGCTCTTCCACTGGCCGGCTGCGCTCGCCGGGGACTCCGCGCTTCGAGCGCACGGCCTCAGGTCGGCTGCGGTCGAGGTCGCGGCTGCGTCCTGGCTCGACCGCGAGATGACTCGCGGGCGGGTCGCCCTGGAACCCGTCCAGGTGGTGGTCGACGCAAGCCGGCGGGTCGCTCCACCTGCCGGGGTGGTCGTGACCCGTCGACATGACTTCGAGCGCCGGGTGCAGCTCCATCTCTCGCCGCCGCGCCTGCGGCTGGACGAGGCTCTGCTCGACGTCGCCTCCGCCTGTGCTGACGAGGCCACGGCCGTCGCCGTCCTGGCCGACGCCTGCCAGCAGCGGGTGACGACAGCGGCCCGACTGCACGACGAGCTGTCGGCGCGAGGTCGATTGCCTCGTCGGCGCCTGCTCCTTCCGATCCTCGACGACGTGGCCGCGGGCACGATGTCGGTGTTCGAACGGCGTTACCTGCATGACGTCGAGCGGTCGCACGGCCTGCCGACCGCGAGGCGGCAGGTCAAGGTCGTCACGAGGCGGGGCGTGACGTACCGCGACGTGGAGTACTCCGACTTCGCCGTCGTCGTCGAGCTCGACGGGCGGTTCGTCCACACGGGACCGCGGCGCGAGTGGGCCGACCTCGAGCGTGATGTCGATGCCGTCGCCCGCGGCGAGTCCACGCTGCGACTCAGGTGGCCCCACGTCCTCGAGCCCTGCCGGGCGAGCGTGCTCGTCGGACGGCTGCTCCGGTCCCGCGGCTGGGACGGAGAGCCCAGCTCATGCGGCCGCGACTGCCTGGCGGGCCCAGGTCAGCGGCGCCCGGCGTGAACTGCGTGTCGTGGGAGCGGTTCGTGGAGTTCTTCCGGCACCACATGCCGGAAGAACTCCACGAACCGGCCACGGAAGGCTTCCGGCGCGGCGGGCGTCGGGGTGGGTGTCGCGTCAGGGGGTGGGTGGGGAGAGGTGGTCCCAGCCGCGGCGGATGGCGGAGTCCAGGTGGTCGAGGGGGTAGGGCAGGCGCGGGTCCGGCGCGTTCAACGCCTCCGTGAGCGACGCCGCGCCGAGCCGGCGCTCGCGGATCACGGCGGCGACGACAGCGATCTCGTCGCGCTGGCGGGCCACGAAGGCGCCGTCCACGGGGTGTCCGTGTCCCGGCACGACGACCGTGCGGTCCTCGGCCTGGACGAGGTGCGAGGTGAGGGTGTCGGCCCACTCGAGCGGCCAGCAGTCGTCGCCGAACGACGGGTGGGCGCTCTCCTCGACGAGGTCGCCGAGGAACATCGCGTCGGTGTCGGGCACGAGCACGGCCACGTCTCCGTCGGTGTGGCCGCGGCCGGCATACGTCATCGTGACGACGCGGTCACCGAGGTCGATCGTCGCGTTCGAGCCGAAGGTGCGGTCGGGCCCGCGGACCACGGTCGCCATGACCTCGGCGGCGTCGCGCGCGGTGTAGCCGTACTCCGGGCCGTCTCCAGGGTCCGCCCGGAAGGCGGCCTTGATCCGCTCGGCATCGGCGTCGATGGTGCGCCCGACGTTGTCGTGGGCGTGGACGATGGCGGTCTCGAAGGCGGTGTTGCCGAAGGTGTGGTCGAAGTGGACGTGCGTGTTGACGACGTGGCGGACCTCGATGTCACGGCCGAGGCGTCGGATGTCGTCGAGGACCTGGCTGCCCTGGATGCCGCTCGCCCGCGTGTCGATGACGACGGCACCGTGACGACCGAGCACCAGGCCGACGTTGACGTCCCACTGCCGGTAGCGCGCGACGAAGACCCGGTCGGCGACCTCGACGAAGCCGGTCGTCGCCGCGGGACGGTCCCCGGACGGCGGCGCGCTCACCCCGCGTACCTCGGTGTGATCCACGTCTCCCCGAGCATGGGACCACCGTAGCGGCCACCCTCTGAGGAGGCGTCTCCCGCCCGATTCCTCTACGTTTGTGGACCATGTCGACCGAGAACCACACCACCACTCCCGGCTCGAAGTCCCGACGCAAGGTCCTCATCGCCGCCGTCCTCGCGGCCGTCGCGCTGCTCTCGACCGGCGCCGTCGCCTACTGGTCGGGCGACAGCTGGAGCGACGAGGCGATGTCGTCCAGCGGCTTCCCCGGCCTGCCCGGCGGTGACTGGACGAGCACGACCTCCGACGACGGCTGGGGCTCGGCCGACACCTCCTCTGCGGCGACCGGCACGCCCACCGCCGCGACCGGGACCACCCGCCCCGGGACCACGCGCGCCCCGGCGACCGCCGTCGTCGAGCCGGCCTCCGACCCGACCTCGTCGGTGCCGACCACCTCGGCTCCCGCCCCGTCGTCGAGCCGGGCCACGACGCCGCCCGCGCCGTCCTCGACCGTGGCCCCGAGCCCGTCGTCGACGCCCACGAGGGGCAACCCGAACCCGAAGCCGAAGCCGACCTCGACGAAGAAGCCCACCCCGACGCCGACCCCCTCGCCGACGTCGAGCGACGGCGGCTGCTTCCTGCTCATCATCTGCTGACCTGCCCGACCGGGCCGACGCGACCAGGCGTGGGAGCCTGTCGCCATGGACTGCGTCTTCTGTTCGATCGTGGCGGGGGAGGTGCCGGCCGACGTCGTGCTCGACGAGCCGGACCTCGTCGCCTTCCTCGACCGCCGCCCGGTCTTCAAGGGTCACGTCCTGCTCGTGCCGCGACGACACGTCGACACCCTCCTCGACCTCCCGGCCGAGCTGCACGCCACGATGCTCGGGGCCACCCAGCGCCTCGCCGCGGCCGTCGTCGGGGCGCTCGGCGCACAGGGCACGTTCGTGGCGATGAACAACGTCGTGAGCCAGTCCGTGCCGCACCTGCACGTGCACGTCGTCCCGCGCACCAAGGGCGACGGGCTGCGCGGCTTCTTCTGGCCGCGGACGACCTATGCCTCGGAGCAGGAGTCCGCCGAGCACGCCGCCCGGATCGCCGCCGCGCTGGCACCGGCCGTGGACGCCTGACCCGAGCGGACGGCATACGCCCCAGCCCGTGGGGCCAGACGTTTGCACTCTCACCCCGAGAGTGCCAATAATGGCGTTAGCACTCTCCCTAGGGGAGTGACAGAAATGGGCCGTATGCCGAGGGGCTGGGTTCGCAGCTACATGAAGCTGGGGAGACCGGTCCCGTCCGTCGCGGGCGTCATGCGGGCCACCACCAACGATTCGCGTGGAGGACCACCCGAATGGCCAAGACCATTGCGTTTGACGAAGAGGCGCGTCGCGGGCTCGAGCGGGGAATGAACATCCTCGCCGACGCCGTCCGCGTGACCCTCGGCCCCAAGGGCCGCAACGTCGTCCTGGAGAAGAAGTGGGGCGCCCCCACGATCACCAACGACGGCGTCTCGATCGCCAAGGAGATCGAGCTCGACGACCCGTACGAGAAGATCGGCGCGGAGCTCGTCAAGGAAGTTGCCAAGAAGACCGACGACGTCGCCGGTGACGGCACGACGACGGCGACCGTGCTCGCCCAGGCGATGGTGAAGGAAGGCCTGCGCAACGTGGCCGCCGGCGCCAACCCGATGGCGCTCAAGCGCGGCATCGAGAAGGCCGTCGAGGCCGTCACCGCCCGCCTGCTCGAGCAGGCCAAGGAGATCGAGACCAAGGAGCAGATCGCCTCGACCGCCAGCATCTCGGCGGCCGACGAGGAGATCGGTGCTCTCATCGCCGAGGCGATGGACAAGGTCGGCAAGGAAGGTGTCATCACCGTCGAGGACTCCAACACCATGGGCCTCGAGCTGGAGATGACGGAGGGTATGCGCTTCGACAAGGGCTACATCTCCGCCTACTTCGTCACCGACACCGAGCGCATGGAGGCCGTCCTCGACGACGCCTACGTGCTCGTCGCGAACTCCAAGATCGGCAACATCAAGGACCTCATCCCGCTCCTCGAGAAGGTCATGCAGTCGGGCAAGCCGCTGCTGATCATCGCCGAGGACATCGAGGGTGAGGCCCTCGCGACGCTCGTCGTGAACAAGATCAAGGGCACGTTCAAGTCGGTCGCCGTCAAGGCTCCCGGCTTCGGCGACCGCCGCAAGGCCATGCTCACCGACATCGCCATCCTCACCGGTGGCCAGGTCATCTCCGAGGAGGTCGGTCTCAAGCTCGAGAACGCCACCCTCGACCTGCTCGGCCGCGCTCGCAAGGTCGTCGTCACCAAGGACGAGACGACCATCGTCGAGGACGCCGAGGACCGCTCGCAGATCGAGGGCCGCATCGCCCAGATCAAGGCCGAGATCGAGAAGTCGGACTCCGACTACGACCGCGAGAAGCTCCAGGAGCGCCTCGCCAAGCTCGCCGGCGGCGTCGCCGTCATCAAGGCGGGCGCGGCCACCGAGGTCGAGCTCAAGGAGCGCAAGCACCGCATCGAGGACGCCGTCCGCAACGCGAAGGCTGCCGTCGAGGAGGGCATCGTCGCCGGTGGTGGCGTCGCTCTCATCCAGGCCGCCAAGGCGCTCGACGAGCTCGTGCTCGAGGGTGACGAGGCGACCGGCGCCAACATCGTGCGCGTCGCGACCGAGGCCCCGCTCAAGCAGATCGCGATCAACGCCGGCCTCGAGGGTGGCGTCGTCGCGGAGAAGGTGCGCGGTCTCGAGGCCGGTCACGGTCTCAACGCCGCGTCGGGTGAGTACGTCGACCTGCTCGCCGCCGGCATCATCGACCCGGTCAAGGTGACGCGCTCGGCGCTGCAGAACGCAGCCTCGATCGCGGCGCTCTTCCTCACGACCGAGGCCGTCATCGCCGACAAGCCCGAGAAGCACGCGCCGGCCATGCCCGGTGGCGACGACATGGGCGGCATGGGCGGCATGGGCTTCTGAGCCCATCCGTCTGAGCAGCACCGCAGCACGTCGCAAGGGCGGCTCCTCCTCACGGGGGAGCCGCCCTTCGTCGTCCGCGGCCCGACGCCCGGCGGCGCCGGGAGAGCGTATGCCGGGTGCCGGGGAGGGGTCAGCGGGCGAAGAGGGCGCGGGTCGCGTTCTCGTGCTCGGCGTAGGCCGTCGACGCCTTGAGGGTGAGGCGGCCGACGTCGGCCAGGGCCTCGGTCATCTGGGCCTGGATGCGCTGGTAGTCGTGCATGACGCGCTCGAACTCGACCTTGGCCGGGCCCTGCCAGTCCGCGCCCATGCCGGCGAGGCGCCCGCGCAGCTCGGCGGTGCTCGACGTGATGGTGTCGGCGAGCCGGTTGATGTCGCCGGCCGCGGCGGCGATGCGTTCGGTGTCAACGACGGAACGGGACATGGGTGCTCTCCTCGATCGTGGGCCGACCGGACGGTGGCCGCGTTCGTCCGAGGCTAGGTCGGACGGGGGAGAGGCGGCCGGCGTCGTCCACAGGGCACCGGACGGCACGCGTCGGCGGCCTGGCCTAGGCTTCGAGGCATGACCGTGTGGATCGACCAGCCGATCTGGCCCGCCCACGGTCGGCTCTTCGCCCACCTCGTCAGCGACACCTCCTACGACGAGCTGCACGCCGTCGCACATGCCGCCCAGCTGCACCCGCGGTCGTTCGACGGCGACCACTACGACGTGCCACAGGGGCGCTGGCAGGACGCCGTCGACGCCGGCGCGACGCCGACGACCGGGGTCGACCTCGCGCGCCGGCTCAACGCGTCCGGGCTGCGGCTGCGCAAGCGCAAACGTGACCGGGGGGTGCGTCGCATCCTCGACGTGTCCTTCCCGAACGGCGCGAGCGATGTCGACCTCGTCGCCTCCGACGACCCGCTCGACCCGGCCCGGGTGCTCGCGGCGATGGTCTTCGTCCGCGACCGCCGGGGCGACTTCGTCGTGGTGCACAGCGTCCGTCGCGGCGAGTGGGGCTCCCCCGGGGGGTGGCGCGAGGACGACGAGACACCGGTCGAGAACGCCGTGCGCGAGACGTTCGAGGAGACCGGCTTGCGGCTGCGCCATCCGGACGTGCTCCCTTGCGGCTACGAGCGGTTCACGCCGAAGACCGAGGACAACCTCTTCAGTCGCGAGAAGCCGTTCCTGCAGGTCTTCCGCACCCGGCTCGACGACGTGCGACCCGAGCTGACCGACGGCGACGACGGCATCCACGAGACGCGCTGGGTCACGCCGCAGGAGTACGCCGAGCTGTGCGGCCACCTCTTCTGGTGGGCCCTCGCGGTCGAGGTCTTCCCCGACCTGCGCGGACTCGCCCGCCCGCTCTGAGACGCACGTATGCCGCCCACCGAGGTGGACGGCATACGTGGTCTGTCGTGGTGGGTTCGCCTGTCACGCAGGCGGACCCGCGCGCTCAGCGCTGGTTGGTGAAGTTCAGTGCGACGTCGAGGTCGGCGTCGCGGAGCATCCGCTGGACGGCCTGGAGGTCGTCGCGGGACTTGCTCGAGACGCGCAGCTCGTCGCCCTGGATCTGGCTCTTGACGCCCTTGGGCCCCTCGTCGCGGATCAGCTTGTTGATCTTCTTCGCGTTCTCCTGGGAGATGCCCTCCTTGAGCGGCGCGTCGAGGTGGTACTCCTTGCCCGAGAGGCGCGGGCCTGCCTCGGGGACGTCGAGGTGCTTGAGGCTGACCTTGCGTTTGACGAGGTGCGTCTGCACGACGTCGAGCACTGCGAGGCAGCGCTCCTCGGTGTTCGCCTTCATCTTGATGACCTCGCCGGCGAGGTCGACGGAGGCGCCGACGTTCTTGAAGTCGTAGCGCGTCGCGATCTCCTTGCTGGCGCTGTTGACCGCGTTCGCGATCTCCTGCTTGTCGAACTTGCTGACGATGTCGAACGAGGAGTCGGCCATCGGTGGGGTCCTTCCGGATGCTGTTGTCTGGTCTGTCGGGCGGGTGCGCTGAGGCGGTCCGGACACGACGAAAGCGTCGCCAGAGGCCCGATTTCGGACCGCGCCCGATCTCTTGCTATCCTTCCAGACGCACCAAGGCAGGTTGTCCGAGCGGCCAATGGAAACGGACTGTAAATCCGTCGCGAGAGCTACGAAGGTTCGAATCCTTCACCTGCCACCCAGTGCTCGGAAGGGCCCCTGACCAGCGGAAACGCCGGTCAGGGGCCCTTCTGCCGTCTCGAGGTGACCCTCAGGAGGTGACCGGACTCCAGCGTCGGTTGATGACGAGGTCCTCGAGGCTGGCCAGTCGGCGCGACAGCAGCCGTTCCGAAAGATCGTCCGGTTCGGTGGTGAGCGCCAGCAGGATGTCCGAGACGACGAAGCAGCCTATGCGGCGCGTCTCCTCGCACGGCCCGGTGCATCCCCGTGGGGCAGTCCTCACGTGACGGGCGAGAGCACGCGCTCGATGACAGGGAGGGTACGCAGAGCGCCGACCAGCCTCGTGAGGGGCAGTCGCACGAGGAGCCAGCCCAGGCCGGCCACCGCTGCGCCGAGGAGCAGGCCTGCGACGACGTCGTGGGGGTAGTGCGCGCCGACGTACACCCGGGTGGCCGCCATGAGCACTGCCGCTGCCAGCGCAAGAGCGCCCAGGCGCCTCGACACGAGCAGCAGCCCCACCGCGGCGGCACCGGCCATGACGGAGTGGTCAGACGGGAAGGACCAGTCCGTCGTCCGGTCCACGAGGGTCAGTGCGGCGGGGTGCACGGCGTACGGCCGGGCCTCGGCCACGAGAGCGGCCACCGGCTGGTTGACCGCGACGGCGAGCAGGGTTCCTGCTCCCGCCCACACGGCAGCCCGAGGTCCCGGTCGCTCGCGCCCCGACGTCGCCAGACCCCGAGCAGGATCAGTGCGGCGAACATGACCAGGCCGTACCGCGCGTAGGCGACGGCGGGTGCGTGCAGACCCGTGGACGCGCGGGCCAGGTCGTTGATCCGCAGGAACAGGGCGTCACTGAGGTGGAGCAGGTGGGTCACGGACGTCCTTCGGAGTGGATGGAGCGGCGGCGGCCGCACGAACCCACAGCCTGACGACGAGATCTCGGAGGCATCTCAGAGACGCGCGGCAGCCTCGACGACTGGACCAGGTGTCCGCCCCAGTCCGCGCCAGCAGGGGAGCAGGAGTCGTCATCGCGCTCGGTTCCGGCGCGGCGGTGCCTGTGGCCCTACCGGCGAACGACTCATTCCCCGGTGGGGCCCCCCGCGAGTTCGGCCACGATGTCGAGATGGCCCGCGTGCCTCGCGTATTCCTGAAGCAGGTGGAGCAGCACCCTGTCCAGACGTGCGGGTGGCTGACCGTCCCATCTGGGGCCGGGGCGACCCACATCGGTCAGGTCGTGGGACCTGGTGACGGCGTTGCTACGTGCGGCCTGGCTGCGGAAGGCGGCCAGCAGATCCGCGAGCGACTCGTCGTCGTCCACGAACCATCGCCCATCACGGCTGTCAGCCCATGGGTCAGCAACGTGTGCGCCTTCAAATCCCCAGTCGAGCCATCGATGCTCCACGTACGTCAGATGCTTCACGAGCTGGACCGGCGTCCAACCTGACGGGAGCCGGCTCGTTCGCTGCTCGTGCTCGGACAGGCCCTCGACCCGTTCAGCGACCTGGTCGCGAAAGTAGTCGAGGTAGCGAAGCAGGACCTCGGCCGATGACGACGCGGGCTGTGTCGGTTCGGGAAAAGGCGTACTCATTCGGGATCCATCTCCTGCGTCTCGTCGTGCTGATGGTCGTGGCGGCCGGGAGTGCGGTGCACTGCACTCCCGGTGCACTCTGTGTCTGCCCACATCTCGCCCGCAGAAACCATTCTCGATCGCGAACGGCCTGGGCTCGACCAGCCCCGAGATCCAGATGTCGCCGAAGCCCCACCAGCCGGCCGCTCGCGTCGATAGCCTCAAGCGTCCGGGACGGGGGCCGTACCTCAACAACCAACAGAGGTGGAGTTCATGGGCAGGTTCCTGGGATCGAGAGCGCGTCGCGCTGCGGTGATCATGTCGGCCGTCGGGGCAATGGGGGCAGTGGGTCTGAACGCCCCGCAGGCGGTCGGCGCGCCGAACGCCGGCGCATCAGCGAAGCAGTCACAGCTGGGCAAGCATGATCGCGAGCTGCTCGCCACCGCGCGAGCCAATGGCTCGCGGACGGTGACGCTGCTCATCGCGGCCGTGCCGGGGCAGAACAACACGGTCACGACCGGCCTGCGATCGCTCGGTGCGGTGATCAGCAAGGCCGACAGCGACGTCAGCTACATCCGCGCCATCGTGCCGATCGACAAGGCTGAGGCAGCAGCCAATGTGACCGGCATCGTGGCCGCGGACCTGGACGAGGTCATTCCACTGGACGACCCGAGCCCGCAGGGAGCGCAGTCGCCTTCCCCGCAGACCCCTCCTGGCGCGGGCACCCCTCGGAACAACGCGTACATGCCGATCGGTGACACGGGCGCCGCACAGTTCACCGCAGCCCACCCCACGTGGGACGGCCGCGGCACCACGATCGGCATCGTCGACTCCGGCATCGACCTCGACCACCCCGCGCTGGCGACGACGACGACCGGTGAGCGCAAGATCACCGACTGGGTCACTGCGACGGACCCCTTCACCGATGACGACCCGACCTGGCTGGACATGTCCACCCAGATGACCGGCCCCAGCTTCACCTACGGCGGCGTGGCCTACGTCGCCCCACCGGGAAGCTACCGGGTCTCGGTCTTCAACGAGGGTGACCCGCGGCTCGGCGGAGAGGTCGGCAGCGACGTCAACCGCGACGGTGACAGCACTGACACGTTCGCGGTCCTGTGGGACGCGGCAGCCGGCACCGTCCGTGTCGACACCAACCAGGACCACAACCTGGGCAACGACCAGGTCCTGACCGACTACGCCAAGAAGTTCGACGTCGGCCACTTCGGCACGGACAACCCGGCGACGCCGGAGCACGAGTCCATGCCGTTCGTCGTCCAGACCGACGGCAAGAACAAGGTGGTCAACATCGGCATCGTGTCCGGTGAGCACGGCACCCACGTCGCCGGCATCACCGCGGCCAACCAGATGTTCGGCGGCGCGATGTCCGGCGCGGCCCCGGGCGCCACGCTGAAGTCCGTCCGGGTCTGCATGTTCATCACCGGGTGCACCTCGCACGCCCTCATCGAGGGAATGACGTTCATCGCCAAGCAGGGCAACGTCGACGTCATCAACATGTCGATCGGTGGGCTGCCGGCGCTCAACGACGGCAACAACACCCGTGCGATCCTCTACAACCGGCTCATCGAGCAGTACAACGTCCAGATGTTCATCTCGGCCGGCAACAACGGCTCGGGCCTGAACACGATCGGCGACCCTGCCGCTGCGTCCAAGGTGCTCGCGGTCGGGTCCTACATCAGCAAGGAGACGTGGCGGAAGAACTACGGCTCCGACTCCGCCTACGTCGACAACCTGCACGGCTTCTCCTCACGCGGACCCCGCGAGGACGGCGGCTTCAAGCCTGAGATCGTCGCGCCGGGCGCTGCCATCTCGACGACCCCGATGTGGGAGACCTCGTCCCCGGTGGCGGGCACCTACGACCTCCCGGCCGGCTACTCGATGCTGCAGGGCACCTCCATGGCGTCCCCGCAGGCCGCGGGAGCAGGCGCGCTCCTCGTGAGTGCCGCGAAGCAGTCAGGAGTGCAGGTCAAGCCGGCACAGCTGCGCGAGGCCCTGACCTCCTCTGCCCGCTATCTGGACCCCACGCGATTCGGCGCCTACGAGCAGGGCAACGGCCTGATCTCCGTCGGTGCGGCCTGGGACCTGCTCAAGACCAACCTCAAGCCGGTCGACATCAGCTCGTCGGTCGCGGTTCACTCGCTCCTGTCGGGCTTCCTCGCGACGCCCGGCCGCGGCGAGGGGATCTTCGACCGTGAGGGAGTCGCCCCTGGCGCCTCCTACACGCGCACCTACACCTTCACCCGGACCTCGGGCGGCGGCGGCAGCCGCACCTACAACCTGAGCTGGGTGGGCAACGACGGCACCTTCGCGTCGCCTGCCTCGGTGGCGCTGCCCCTGAACACCCCGACCCAGGTCGCCGTCTCCGTCAACCCCCTCCATGCGGGTACGCACTCGGCGATCCTCAAGCTCGACGATCCGTCGACGGCGGGCATCGAGAAGGCGACCCTCAACACCGTCGTGGCCGCTGAGTCGTTCACCGCAGCGAACAACTTCTCGGTGGCTCGCTCGGGCAGCATCGGCCGGAACCAGGTGACCAGCTACTTCTACGCGGTGCCGGCCAACACTCTGGCGCTCAAGGTCGATCTTGTCGGCGGAGGCAGCACCCCCGGCGCGGGACAGATCCGGTTCCTCCGGTTCCACCCCTACGGAGTGGCGATCGACGACAACTCGTCGCTCAGCTGCTACACCCCGACATCCGGGACCTGCGCCACGGGTGCGGCCACCAGCCGCACGACGAGCAACCCGCAGGCCGGGGTCTGGGAGGTCACCGTCGAGGCGCGGCGCACCTCCGACGCCGAGAACGCCCCCTACACCCTCACGGCGTCCATCCTCGGAGCGACGGTGTCGCCCAACCCCGACACCATCGCCTCAGCGGCCCTCGGAGTCCCGCTGGCTCGCAGCTACACCCTGACCAACGGCTTCGGCGCCTTCACCGGCCGGGCCATCGGCACCACGCTGGGCAGCGCGAAGATGCTGAGGCCGACGATCGCGGCAGGTGCCCAGCAGCAGGTTCGGGTCTCCGTCACGCCCGGGTCGACGTCCCTGCGGGCCACCATCGGGTCGGCCGGCGACACGGGCGCCGACCTCGACCTGTACGTCTACAACTGCACGACCGGCACCTGCGTGCTCGCCGGTCAGTCCGCCGACGGTGACAGTGAGGAGTCGGTGACCATCGCCAACCCGGCGGCTGGTCTCTGGGTGACCCTTGTCGACGGCTTCGCCGTCCCCCAGGGGTCGACGACGTTCGACTACGTCGACGTGTTCGGCAACCCGGCCTTCGGTTCGGTCGCCGTCACGGACGCGAACGCCCTCCGACCCGCGGGGTCGTCGTGGACCGTCCCCGGCACCGTGACCGCCAACACGGCGCCCGCCGCCGGTCGGGTCCTGCTCGGCACGGTGCAGGTCCGCACCGACACCGGCATCCTGGTCGGTAGCGGCAACGTCATCGTGAATGCCGTGAACCCGTAGCCTCCGCGCTCGGACGCGACATAACCACGGAGGGCCTCCCCGGGACGATCCCTGGAGGGGCCCTCCGTGGTCCGTGCCCCCCGACGGCGGTCGAGCGCATCCGCGGGGCAACCCTCAAGAGCGATGGGTGGGGTTGTCGGGTCACTGCGGAGGGTCCCAATGCGACCGGGTGGTCGTAGGGTTGAGGCATCGCGGGACTGCTGGCAGCAGGGGACTGCCGCCACCCCCGCTGTGTGGTCGCGTGGGCCGCTTCGCACGAAGAAGTCGGCCCGTTTGCTCCTCCCGGGATTGCCGGGTCGGGCCTGGTGTCGAGCACGGCTCGGCGACGAAGAGGAGCGACCCGATGGATGCCCAGTCAGTCGATGTTGAGCGTCGCTGGGCCGCTGAGAAGCGCGACTTCGTCGGTGACCGCCGTGACGAGGTCGCTGATGAGCGAGACGTGGCCGGCGACGTGCGAGACCTGAAGGCCGACGCGCGAGAACGAGCGCTGGACCAGCGGGAACGGGAGCTGGCCGCCAAAGAGGCCGAGCTGGGTGTGCCACGCGACTCCGCTGGGGCAGTGACGAATCGGGACGATGCGGACGCCCGCGAACGGGCCCGCCAGGACCGAGACGGGTCAAGGGCCGAGAGACATGCCGCGGCTGGAGCGCGGGAGGATGCCACGGATCGACGGTTGGAGGCCACCCCCACGACGCGCCTGGCCTCAGCTTTCGCCGACATCGCCGAGAACCTCTATGCAGCCGACTCATACGACGCGATCCTCCTGCGCATCGCAGAGACGGCAGTCAGCACGGTCGCAGGGTGCCAGATGGCCAGCGTCACGGTCGGTGAGGGCGGGACCTATCGCACGGCCTCGACGACGGACGCGAGTGCGTCGGCCGTCGACCAGGCGCAGTACGACGCGCGAGAGGGCCCGTGCCTGGATGCCATGGCCGCGCCGATCGTCTACGCGAAGTCATTCCCTGACAACCGCTGGCCCACGCTCTCGTCGCGTCCGGCTGATCTGGGCGCGCACTCGGCCGCGTCGTATCGCTTGGCAACGGTGAGTCAGGCAGCACGGAGCAGCGGAGCCTCGCTGAACACCTATGGCGCCGAGCCGGATGCGTTCAGCGAGGAAGCGCAGCAGATCGGGCTGATCCTGGCGGCGCACGCCTCGATGGCGTCAAGGGTGGTCCGCGAGCGAGACGGCCTTGCGGATGTGGCCGAGAACCTGCACAAGGCACTGCTGAACCGGGATGTCATCGGCCAGGCCAAGGGGATCCTCATGGAGCGGCTCAAGCTCACTCCCGAGGACGCCTTCGACGCATTGCGTCAGGCGTCGAACCAGCTGAACGAAAAGCTTCACAGGGTCGCGCTCACACTTGCGGAGACCGGCGAGCTCCACCGCCCGGCCAGCCCCGAGTGACGCCCACCAGTCTGCACGCCGCCGAGGCTCCGACGAGGTGGTCGCGACGGTCGGCGCACCGCGGGTGATGCCGGCGTGGTCCCTAACGGGGGTCGTTCTCGCTGACGCCGAGCCGGACCTTGCCCTTGCTCGGGCACTCGTCGGAGTGCGCGAGCGCGTCCTTGCGGGCCTTGTCCCGGGCCCGACGGGCCGGGCCCGTCCAGTCGCAGCTCTTGCAGTAGCCCAGCACGAACGAGCCGTCCTCCTGCGTCGAGTCGGCGTCGACGCGTTCGAGCGTCGCCTGGTGCTTGTTGCCCTCACCGTCCTTGACCGTGAGCTCGTCACCGCGGCGCTTGAAGAACCGCGGACCACCCCCAGACTTCGCCATGGCGACATCGTCGCCTGCTTCGGCGCCGAGGCCAAGTCGCTGCCCAGCGCGCGGATGCCGCCCGGGCGGACCAGGCTGCCGCCGGGGCAGGACGACCTGCGAGGACCGTGTCGCGGCGATCAGGGAACGAATCAGAGAATTCTGCGAATCACGCTCTTGCACAGACGAACTCGTCGGTGCTACAACATTCCTACAGCGCATGCCACGACGTGTGAGATGCGGTCGTGGCCACCATGGAGCATCTGGACATGATGGAGGTGACGACGATGCTGATGCGCACTGACCCCTTCCGTGAGACCTTCCGGGACCTCGACCGGGTGGCCCAGCTCGCCCTCGGGACCAGCGGCACGCTGGCCAGGCCCTCGGCCATGCCGATGGACGCCTGGCGAGACGGAGACACCTTCCACGTCGAGCTGGACCTGCCGGGCGTCGACCCGCAGTCCATCGACCTCGACGTCGAGCGCAACGTCGTGACGGTCAAGGCCGAGCGTCCCACCCGCGCGAGCGATGCCGACCTCGTCGCCGCCGAGCGGCCGCGTGGCGTGTTCAGCCGCCAGCTCGTGCTGGGCGACAGCCTCGACACCGAGCACATCCGCGCGAGCTACGACGCCGGCGTGCTGCGGCTCGCGATCCCGGTGGCTGAGCGCGCCAAGCCGCGCAGGATCGCGATCTCGCACGACGCCGACGACCGGAAGACCATCACCGCCTGAGGGGACGTGGCGGTCATGGACACACGCACCGAGGCGGTCGCCGACGTCGACGAGGTCTTCATGGCCCTCGTCTGCGACGACGACGAGTTGCTGCGCGCCGAGTTCGACGCGATCGTCAGCGCCGGGTGGCCGCCCGTCGGCACGTCCTCCCGACCCGACCACCCCTCAGCTGCTCCTCGCGAGCGCACGCGCCTCGAGGAGGGCCGCCGCGTGGCGACGCAACGCGCCGTGCGGCGGGACGGCGGTCCCGTCGACCGTGGCCGGGAGCGCGCTCCGCCACCGTGAGTGGGCGCCGAGGGCTCGTTCCGCTGCCGGCTCACCGGGTGGCCCGTGCCACCCGGTGAGCCGGTTCACGACGCCAGCGCCGGTGCCATCTCGAGCGCGTGGCGGGCGCTCGTGGCCGCCCGTCGAAGCGCCTCACCCACCGGTTGGGTCCGGTGCTCGTCGGAGAGGATCTCGACACCCCACGGTCCGGTCCAGCCGGCGCTCCGCAGGTCGGTGATCATCGCCGTGAGGTCGAAGTCGCCCTCCCCGCAGTAGCGCCGGCGGTGCACGGTGTCCTCGAAGAGCGTGCCCACCACGCACTCGTCCGCGTCGTTCAGCTCGACGCCGATGATGCGCTCGAGCGGCACCGCTGCGAGGTCCGCGGGAGGGGTGCCGGCCCGTGCGACGTGCCAGGTGTCGATGATGACGCCGCCCGCCGGATGGCCGGCCGCCGTGACGAGCTGCAGGCCCTCGGCCAGCGACGCGACGTTCGACCACGGGAAGAACTCGATCCCGAGCCGCGCGCCCACGTCGTGGGCCTGGGCTGCGAGCTCGGCGAACCGGGCGGCCCAGAGTCCGCGGTCCCACGGCCCGTCGTCCCCGTCGGGGGTGACCTTGAGGTGCCGGGCGCCCAGCACCTCCGCCGCCTCGAGCAGGGCGTGCCGGACGCGAGAGGACTCCTGCTCGTGGGCTCCGACGTCCCACCACCAGGGGATGCCCTCGATCTCGAGGTGAGTGATCCCGTTGTCGGCGAGCAGGTCGCGGATCCCGGTGAGGCCGTATGCCGTCACGGCCGCCGGGAGGTCGTCGGACAGCAGGCCGAAGCCTCGGAAGCCGGCCGCTGACGCGGCCTCGACCCGCTCGCGCAGGGAGAGCGGACTCCGCAGGTCGGCGCGGTCGGAGGCGGCGTCGCCGGCGCTGCTCCAGCAGGTGGCGAGCAGCTCGTCGGGTGCCGGAGCAGTCGTCATCGGAGGTCCTTCGCGACGTCGGCGTGCGCGGGCCGGGGGCCGAGACCGACGGCGTCGTAGCACTGGTCGATGAGTCGCATCGTCAGCACGGCGTCGTCGGCGTCGGTGCGGGCCGGGGTGCCCGTGCGGATCGCAGTCGTCAGCGCCTCGAGCTGGTAGGTGTACGACGACCGTCGACCCAGGCGCTCGGTGCGGGTGCCGGCGGCGGTGGTGACGACGAGGCGGTCGTCGTCGTGCGGGTTGACGAAGTCGGTGATGACGGCCTCGCCCGCGGTCCCCACGAGCCGGTGGCTCATCTCGTGGTGGTCGCTGGCCATGGTGCAGCCGGCCGTCCCGGTGACGCCGCTGGGAAATGCCAGCTCCGCGGTCAGCCACTCGTCGACGCCGGGGTGGCCGGCGCGCTCGCCGCCCGTGGCGCCGACCAGGGTGGGCTCGCCGCCCGCATACGGGGCGAGCAGGCGCATCGTGTGCAGGCTGTAGCAGCCGAGGTCCATGAGCGCTCCGCCGCTCAGCTCGAGGGACCATCGGGGGTCGGAGGCGGTGGGCGCCGGCATGTCCATGACGGTCTCGACGTGACGCAGCTCGCCGAGCTCGCCGCTCGCGAGGATCTCGTGGAGCCGCGAGACGAGTGGGTGCCAGAGGTAGTGGAACCCCTCGAAGAACTGCTGCCCGCTCAGCCGGGCGGCCGCGGCGACCGTCTCGGCTTCGGATGCGTTGCTCGCGGAGGGCTTCTCGGTGAAGACGTGCTTCCCCGCGGCCAGCGCGGCGATGTTCCACGGGCCGTGCAGGCTGTTGGCGAGCGGGTTGTAGACCACCTCGACCTCGGGGTCCTCGATGACGTCGAGGTAGGAGTCGTGGACGCGTTCGACGCCGTGGGCGCCGGCGAACGCTTCGGCCCTGGAGCGATCGCGAGCGGCGACGGCGACGAGTCGGGCACCGGTGATCCTCGAGGGTTTGACGAGGGCGAGCTCGGTGATGCGTGCCGCCCCGAGGATGCCGACGCGGAGCGGCTCCGTCGCGAGTCCCTCGTCGTCCGAGCCGGTCATGGGAGCCGGACCTCGTCGATCCGCACCGGGCGGTGCTCATGCAGCGACAGGGTGGCGGCCTCGGCGATGTAGGCCACGGCGAGGGCGTCGTCGACGGTGCACGGCGAGGTGCGTCGCCCGGCGACGACGTCGGTGAACGCCTGCAGCTCGGCGCGGAAGGCGGCGGCGAGCCGGTCCATGAAGAAGGTGGCCGGCGGTCCGGAGGGCCAGGTGGCTCCCGGCTCGAGGTTGCGCAGGGGAGTCGTGTCGCTCCATCCGGCGGCGACGCTGTCCGCGGTCCCGTGCAGCTCGAGGCGCACGTCGTAGCCGCGGGGGTTGTAGCGGGTGTTCGACACGACCGCAGTCGCTCCGTCGTCGAAGGTCAGCAGGGTCGCCGCGGTGGCGACGTCGCCGAGCTCGGCGAAGACGTCCGCGCCCCGGGCGCTCCCGGTGGCGTAGACCTCGACGACCTCCCGGCCGGTGACCCATCGGACGGTGTCGAAGTCGTGCACGCTGCAGTCGCGGAAGATGCCGCCGGAGGTCTCGATGTAGGCGCGGGGAGCGGGGGCCGGGTCCAAGGTCGTCGACCGCACCGTGTGGACCCACCCGAGCTCCCCGGCCTCCACGGCCTGGCGGGCAGCGCTGAAGGCCGGGTCGAAGCGGCGCGGGTAGCCGACCTGGACCCCGGCACCGTGCTCCGTGACGTAGCGGGCGATCGCCGCCGCCTCGGCGAGGTCGGCCGACAGCGGCTTCTCGCAGAAGACGGGCACGCCGGCATCGACTCCGGCCCGGATCAGCTCCGTGTGCGCGTCGGTGGCGGCGGCGATGACGATGGCGTCGACGCCATCGCGAAGCAGGCTCGCGGGTGACTCCGCGACGTCGGCGCCGACTCGATCCGCCATGGCCCTCGTCACCTCCGCCACGACGTCGGTGACGACGAGGGAGTCGACATCGGGAAGCTGGGACAGGGTGTCGGCGTGGAACGAGCCGATCCTGCCGAGACCGATGAGGCCGAGACGCATGGGATCTCCTGGGGGCGGGGTGTGGGTGCGACGGCACCCGGTCCGCCGAGGCGACCGAGGACGTCGTGGTCCCGGTTGATGACCTCAGCGTGCGTGACAGGGCGGCCGCACGGCACCGTTCGGACCCGTCAAAAAGACCTCAGCCGAACGGGTCGGGCGTCAGTGCGCGTGGATGCGCGGGGGGATGTTGTATGCCGTCACGACCTCGACGTTGGCCGCGACCGACGTGGGTGCCCCGGGCACGAGGCGGTGGGCACGCATGACCTGACGGACGCCGGCCCGCATGTCGGCGTGGAGGTCGTGGTGGAGCACGGCGGTGAGCACCCCGGAGCGCAGCAGGTCGAGGTTGTCCTCGTCGAGGTCGTGGCCGATGAAGACACCGGGCGGCCGGCCCGCCGCGACGAAGGCCGCCGAGATGGCCCGGTTGCCGCCGCCGACCGAGTAGGCGGCGCGCACCTCCGGCTCCGACCGGAGCACGTCGGAGACGAGCGCGGACATCGTCGCGTCGAGCCCGTCGCTGTCCGTGATCGTGTGGACGCGCCGGTCGGGTGCCAGACGACCGAGGGCGACCGTGAACGCCTCGGCCCGCTCTCGCTCGCCGAAGAAGAACGACCGGCTGAGGCTCAGCAGCACGTCACCGGGCCGGTCGCCGAGCACCTGGGACACGAGATAGGCGGCGGTGGCGCCGGCCGCGGCGTTGTCGAGCCCCACGTACGCCACCCGAGCGCTGTCGCGGACGTCGGTGACGAGCGTGACGACGGGGATGCCGCGGTCGGCGAGGCGGCCCACGGCCGCGGCCACGGCCGGGTCGTCCGGCGCCTTGAGCACGACGCCGTGGCAGACGCGCCCGCGCCGGCCGAGGCTGTCGAGCACCTCGACGGCGGCCGCGACGTCGGCGTTCTCACGCAGGTGGAAGCGCGCTCGGACCGCGGCCGGGCGCAGCGCGGGCAGCTCGTCCTCGAGCGCCGACCGGACCGCCGTGCTGAATCGGGTCGGCGCCTGGACGACGACGTCGAGCAGGAGCGTGCGGGCCGCGAGGCGCAGCTGGGTCTGCTGGCGATCGAGGTCGAGCACGGCCTGCTCGACGGCGCGCACGGCGCGCGCGCTCGCCCCAGCCCGGCCGTGGAGCACCCGGTCGATCGTCGCCTCCGACAGTCCCGACTGCTCGGCGATGTCGCGGACGCGGTGCGACCGTGCGCGGTGCTGGGCCATCCCCGGAGCGTAGTCCCCAGGGGACGCGTCTGAGGTGTTTCTGAGGTCATCCGGTGGGTCGCCGCCCCCTCCGTGGGCCGCATCCTTGAGGCACGGCCAGCGCCGCTCCGGGCGGCGCACGGTCGGACCCCGATCACCGTCGATCCGCCCGAGGAGGGCACCATGACCATCACGCCGACCAGCTCGCGCACCGGCTGGATCCGTCCCGAGGACGCCCAGCTGTCCGACCTGCTCGAGGTGCTCGCCGAGCGGACCGACCTCGCCGACTACCCGCACGCAGCCCGCGTCGAGCAGGAGGTCCTCGTCTACGACTGGGCCACGCTGCGGCATACGGCCGCGGACGACGTGACACGGCGTGACGTCCAGGCCGAGCTGGCGCGGGCCTTCTCCGACGGCCCCGGAATCGTCGTCCTGGCAGGCGCTTTCGAGGCCGAGACCCTCGACCGGGCGACCGCCGCCTTCGAGCGGATGATCGCCGAGCAGCGCGCGAGCGGCACGGCGGCGGGTGACCACTTCGCCAAGCCGGGCGCCAACGACCGCATCTGGAACGCCCTCGAGAAGCTCGCCGTGGCCGACCCCGGGGCGTTCGTCGACTACTACGCCAACGACGCCATCGCGCTCGCCGCGCAGGCCTGGCTCGGGCCGGGCTACCAGGTCACCTCACAGCTCAACGTCGTCAACCCCGGGGGCGCCGGGCAGACGGTGCATCGCGACTACCACCTCGGCTTCCAGTCCGCCGAGACGTGCGCCCGCTACCCGTCGCACGTGCACGTCCTCTCGCAGGCGCTGACCCTGCAGGGCGCGGTCGCGCACGTCGACATGCCCGCCGAGTCCGGTCCGACGCTCTACCTGCCGCACAGCCAGAAGTACACGCACGGCTACGTCGCCTACCAGCAGCCGGAGTTCCAGGCGTACTTCGTGGCCCACCACGTGCAGCTGCCGCTGTCGGCCGGCGACGCCGTCTTCTTCAACCCCGCACTGCTCCACGCCGCCGGCACGAACCACACGACGGACGTGCGCCGGATGGCCAACCTGCTGCAGGTCAGCTCGGCCTTCGGCCGGGCGATGGAGACCGTCGACCGGGCGCGGGTCGTCGAGGCGATCCACCCGGCGTTGGTTGCTGCGCGCTCTGCCGGGATGCAGCCGCGGGAGATCGGCAACGTCGTCGCCGCGAGCGCGGAGGGGTACGCGTTCCCGACGAACCTCGACCGGGACCAGCCGGTCGACGGTCTGTCGCCGCGGACGCAGGCCGAGCTCGTCACCGAGGCGCTCGCCGCCGACCAGCCGCTCGACGAGCTGCGGGGCGCTCTGACGCGCCAGCTGTCCGGCCGCGACAGTCACTGACGAGGGGCGCAGTAACCTGAACCCCACGCCCTGACCGTTCGACCCCACAGATCCGGAGACCCCAGCACCGTGACGTCGCAGCCCGACTGGAGAAGCGGAACCCGACACCCCACCGGCGGCTACGACAAGGTGATCGTCGCGCGCGGGGACACGCTCTACTTCATCGCGGCGCGGCTGCACCGGCTCGACGGCCCGGCCGTCGAGGCCGAGGACGGCTCCGTGCAGTACTGGCTCTACGGCAAGCGGGTGACCGAGCAGGAGTTCCACGACCGTCCACAGGCCTAGCGGCCGACGGTCCGCCCGCTGGCGAAGCGCAGGGGTCCGGCCGCCCGGACGAGCGGCTAGCGGTGGGCGTCGTCGTACGCGGTGACCACGGCCTGGGGGATCCGGCCACGCGCGGGGGCCTGGTGTCCCGTCTCGGCCGCCCAGGCCCGGATCAGCGCGTTGCGGGACTCGCCCACCGCGGGCAGCACCGTCGTCGACCGCGCGGGCGCCGTGTGCGTCCGGCGCTCGTCCCCGGCCCGCCGAGCCCGGGCCACCCAGTCGTCGAGCGTCGAGCGGAGGGCGTCGGCGTTCGCCTCCGAGAGGTCGATCTCGAAGGAGTCCCCGTCGATGCCGAAGGTGACGGTCTCGGCGGCCTCGGTGCCGTCGAGGTCGTCGACGAGGGAGACGATGGTCCGGCGCATGGGATGAGCCTAGTGGGCGCCCCAGGGGGTGGACGGAGACACTCCCAACCGTGTGTAAGGTAAGGCTTACCTACTCAGGCGCGCCGTCCGACGGGACCGGCGCGCCCCTCCGGATCCACGAAGGCAGCTCACATGACCTCCCGCCCCCGCACCACCATCGGCGTCGCGCTCGCGGCCGTCGGCGCCCTCGCCCTGACGGCCTGCGGCTCCGGCTCGTCCGGCAGCGGCTCGACCGACGGAACGGGCAGCATCACCGTCTACAACGCGCAGCACGAGAGCCTGACGAAGGAATGGGTCGACGCGTTCACGAAGCAGACCGGCATCAAGGTCACCGTCCGCAACGGGGACGACTCGGAGATGTCCAACCAGATCGTCCAGGAGGGCGCGGCGTCGCCGGCCGACGTCTTCCTCACCGAGAACAGCCCCGCCATGACCCAGGTCGAGAACGCCGGCCTCTTCGCCGATGTCGACAAGGCCACCCTCGACCAGGTCCCGGCCGGGTTCCGCCCGTCCACCGGCAAGTGGACCGGGATCGCGGCCCGCTCGACGGTCCTCGTCTACGACAAGCGCACGCTGCAGGAGAACCAGCTCCCCGCCTCGATGCTCGACCTCGCCAAGCCCGAGTGGAAGGGCCGCTGGGCGGCCTCGCCGTCGGGCGCCGACTTCCAGGCCATCGTCTCGGCGCTGCTCGAGCTCAAGGGCGAGACCGTGACGAACGACTGGCTCACCGCGATGAAGACCAACGCCAAGGCCTACAAGGGCAACAGCACCGCGATGAAGGCGGTCAACTCCGGCGAGGTCGAGACCGCGCTGATCTACCACTACTACTACTACGGGGACCAGGCGAAGACCGGCGAGAACTCGGCCAACGTCGGCACCCACTACTTCAAGAACGAGGACCCGGGCGCCTTCGTCTCCGTCTCCGGTGGTGGCGTGCTCAAGGCGTCGAAGAACGCCGCGGCCGCCCAGTCCTTCCTGAAGTTCGTCACCGGCAAGGCCGGGCAGGAGGTGCTGCAGAAGGGCACCTCCTTCGAGTACGCCATCGGCTCCGACGTGCCCTCCAACCCGGCGCTCGTGCCCCTGAAGGACCTCCAGGCCCCGACGGTCGACCCCGCCAAGCTCAACTCCGCCACGGTCACCGATCTGATGACCAAGGCGGGTCTGCTGTAGTTCTCGGGTGACCACCGACCTCACCGCACCCGGCGCGCACCGCGCGACCGGCACCGGCACGGCTCCCACGCCGGGCCCGGGCACCCGCCCGGGCCCGGCGTCCGGGCGTCGGCGACCACCCGCCCTCGCGGTCATCGCCGTGCTCATCGCGCTCTTCTCGCTCGTGCCCCTCGGCTACGTCATCGCGATGACGGTCGCCACCGGGTGGGACACCGCGGTCAGTCTCATCTTCCGGGCGCGCGTCGGTGAGCTGCTGCTCAACACCATCCTGCTCATGGCCGTCTCGGTGCCGCTGTGCCTCGTCCTCGGCGTCGGTGGCGCCTGGCTCGTCGAGCGGACCGCCTTGCGCGGCAACAGGTTCTGGGCACTCGCGCTGGCCGCGCCGCTCGCCATCCCCGCGTTCGTCAACAGCTACGGCTGGGTGTCCGCCGTGCCGTCGCTCGCCGGCCTGTGGTCGGGCGTGCTCATCTCGGTGCTGTCGTACTTCCCGCTCGTCTACATCCCGGCCGCGGCGACCCTGAGCCGCCTCGACCCGTCGCTCGAGGAGTCCGCGGCCTCCCTCGGGCTCGGCCCGTGGCAGGTCTTCCGCCGGGTCGTGCTGCCCCAGCTGCGGCTCGCGATGACGGGCGGCGCGCTGCTCGTCGGACTGCACCTGCTCGCCGAGTACGGCGCCTTCGCGATGATCCGCTTCGACACCTTCACGACGGCGATCATGGTGCAGTACCAGTCGACCTTCAACGGCGCCGCCGGCAACATGCTCGCCAGCGTCCTCGTCGTCCTGTGTCTCCTGCTGCTCGTCGCCGAGGTCCGCAGCCGCGGCGCCGCGCGCTACGCCCGCGTCGGCTCCGGCGGGCAGGCGGCCCCGGGGCGTATGCCGCTCGGCCGGCTCCACGTGCCGGCGCAGCTCGCGCTCCTGCTCCTCGTCGTGCTCGCCGTCGGGGTCCCGATGTGGTTCGTCCTCCGGTGGGTCGTGCTCGGCGGATCAGAGATCTGGGCTCCCGACGAGCTCGTCCCGGCCCTGCTCCAGACGCTGCTCTACGGCGTGGCCGGTGCGGCGGCGACGACGCTCGTCGCCTTCCCGATGGCCTTCCTCGCCGTGCGGCGACCGAGCTGGTTCACCCGCTCCCTCGAGCTGTCCAACTACATCACGAGCTCGATGCCCGGCATCGTCGTCGGCCTCGCCTTCGTCACCGTGAGCATCCGCTTCCTGCCGGCGTTCTACCAGACGGCCGTCGTCCTTGTCGCTGCCTACGTGCTGCTCTTCCTGCCGCGTGCCCTCGTCAGCCTCCGCTCGGGGCTCGCGCAGGCGCCGCGGGAGCTCGAGGAGGCCGCGCAGGCGCTCGGGGTGCGTCCCCTCGGTGCCTTCGTCCGGGTCACGCTGCGGCTCACGGCGCCGGCCGCGGCCGGGGGAGCGGCCCTCGTCTTCCTCGCCATCGTCAACGAGCTGACGGCGACCCTCCTGCTCGCCCCGAACGGCACGCGTACCCTCGCGACGGAGTTCTGGGCCAAGAGCAGCGAGATCGACTATGCCGGCGCCGCACCGTACGCCCTGCTCATGGTCGTGCTCTCGGCGCCGATGACCTACCTGCTCTTCCAGCAGTCGAAGAAAGCGGCCGGACAATGACCACGACACCCCCGTCGACCTCCCCGCACGCGGCGGTCGACTACCACGACCCGTCGGCCCGGGGCCGTCTCGAGGTCACGGGACTGACGAAGAGCTTCGGCCCGCAGCAGGTGCTGCGCGGCGTCACGCTGTCGGTCGACCCGGGCAGCACGACGGCCATCGTCGGTCCGTCGGGCTCGGGCAAGACGACCCTGTTGCGGCTCATCGCCGGCTTCGAGCGCGCCGACGCGGGCTCGGTCACCCTGAGCGGGCGCGCGCTCGCCGGTGAGGATGCCTGGGTGCCCGCGCACCACCGCGACGTCGGCTACGTCGCCCAGGACGGCGCCCTCTTCCCGCACCTCACCGTCGGGCAGAACATCGCCTTCGGCATCGACGCCTCCGACCTCACCGGGGGGCGCAAGGCCGTGCAGGCGCGGGTCGCGGAGCTGCTCGAGATGGTCTCGCTCGACAGCGCACTGGCGGCGCGGCGACCCCACGAGATCTCGGGCGGGCAGCAGCAGCGGGTGGCGCTCGCGCGGGCCCTCGCCCGCGAACCCGAGCTCATGCTCCTCGACGAGTCCTTCTCGGCCCTCGATGCGGGTCTGCGGGTCGCGACCCGGCGCACCGTGGCCAAGGTGCTGCACGACGCCGGCATCACGACCGTCCTCGTGACCCACGACCAGGCCGAGGCACTGAGCTTCGCCGACCAGGTCGCCGTGATGCGCGACGGTCTGCTCGCGCAGGTCGACAGCCCCCTCGAGGTCTACACGCGACCCGTCGACCGGGCCACGGCCGAGTTCCTCGGCGACGCCGTGATGCTCGAGGCGTGGGTCGACGGCGACACGGCGACGTGCTCGCTCGGGGCCGTCCCGCTCGCGGCGACGACCCTCCGCGGCCGGGTGCAGCTCATGCTCCGACCGGAGCAGATCCGCGTCGACGAGCACGGTCCGATCCGCGGCGTCGTCGTCGACACCGACTACTTCGGTCCCGAGAGCACGGTCCGTCTGGAGCTGACCTCGAGCCGCGAACCCGGTTGTGAGACATCGGCGCTCGCGCGAGAGGGCGAGATCATCAGCATCCGCCACTCCAACGCCTTCATCGCCGCCAAGGGCACCGAGCTCCGGCTGCGCATCGAGGGCGAGGCCATCGCCTTCCCGGCACTGGCACCTCCGCCGCCGGCCTGACGCGTCGGTGCCGGACCGGCGCCCGAAGTCCAGCCCTCAGGGCATCGGCACCGGGACGTCGGTGCCGCCCTGCGGGGTGATGCGTCCACGGACCTGCACCACGCTCGGCATCGGGACGAAGCCACCTGCGAGCAGGGCCTCACCCTGACGGAAGCGGGCGGCCTGGGCAAGCAGCCCGCGAGGCACGAACCCGAAGACCGACGCCAGCTGGTCGAGGTCGTCCCGCGAGTTCATCCGCATCAGTGTGAGGTTGTCGCACTGGGACACGACGCCCGGGTGCACCTTCGAGGGACGCTGGGTCGACAGGAGCAGCCAGAGGCCGTACTTGCGGCCCTCCGCGGCGATCTGGATGAGCCGGTCGCGCACCGCGACTCCGAGGGGGGTCTCGGGCTCCGGTGGGCAGAGGTTGTGTGCCTCGTCGACGACGATGAGGAGGGGGCGGCGTTCGGTGCGCCGGGCCCACAGGTCGTCGAGGACGGCGAGCGCCACGGTGAGCTGCTCCTCGGGACGGTCGTAGCCACCGAGGTCGACGACCGTCGCGGCCGGTCGGCGCTCGATGACGTCCGTGACCGCCGTGGCGCCGAACGCCCAGGTCCTCGTCCACTCGGTGAGACCGAGGTTCTCGAGGCGCTGCGCCAGGGCTTCGGCGTCCGGGTCGCCGAGCGAGCGCAGGTACGGGACGATCTGGCCCGCGTCCACGGTCTGGAAGTCTCCTCCGAAGAGGCGCAGCAGGGCGTTGTACTCGGCCCGGTCGACGACCGGGTCGAGACGCAGGACCGCGGCCTTGGCCCGGGACGTGAGCTCGGTGAAGCGCACCCGCAGCGGGTTCTGCTCGTCGTCGGGCCGCAGGATGACGACCTCACGGTCATGAAGTGCGTCGGCGTGCTCGTCCTCCGCGCCGGCCTGGACGGCCTGCTCGTGGAGGCGCACGAAGTCGCTGTTCGGGTCGAAGACGACCATGGGGAGGCGGGTCGTCAGGAGGATCCGCTCGAGCAGCACGCCGAGGGCGTACGTCTTGCCGGAGCCGCTCTGCCCGCACCAGAACGTGTGTCGGTTGAGGCGGTTGGGCACGAGCGCGACGCCCACCGACTCCTGGCCCGCGAGGTGGCCGAGGTGCAGCCGGGGGTCGCCGCCCGACAGCAGCCGCTGCACGGTGTCGGGCCGGGTCGGCCGGACCGGCACCTCGTGCCGCGGGGAGTCCGCGGTTCGCCCCGAACCGGAGCCACTCCCGACCTGCACCAGCGTGCCGGTGGCGGCGAAGCCGGCGCCCGACGCCTCGTCCGCGACCTCCTCGACGAACGCGAGGATGCCGTCCTCGCCGTCGAGCTCGAGGTAGTCACCCGGCAGCGGGCGCTCGCTCCCGGGCCCGCGGGCGACGAAGGACCGGCCGTCCGTGGACTCCAGATGGGTCAGCGCCGCAGGCACGGAGGTCGGAGCGGTGGGCGGGTCGACCTCGACGTTCGCAGTCATGGATCCATGATGCTCACGCCTGACGCCCTTGGGCACCCCTTGGCGCAGAAGGCCGCCCGACGCGCCCGAAGATCACCCTGGAGGGGTGAGCGCAACCAGTCCCCACGTGACCATGCTCGAAGGTGGGCGGGTGCGACGTCAGGTCCACCTGCAGCCGGTCAGTGCCGGGGAGGGCTCATGGAGCAGTCGGACTTCGTCCACACCGGGCAGAAGGTCGGCCTCGTCATGGCCTCCTTCGTCACCCCGTCGACGCTCGCGCCGTCGCTGTCGAAGCGCTCCTGGCAGGACCAGGGGATCATCACCGGCTTGTCGACGGGCGCCCACTACCTCGTCGCGCTCTCCTCCCAGGACGTCATCGACGTCGTGGCGAGCGCCGCAGCCACGTGGGCCGTCTTCCCGGACAGCTGGTCCGTCGAACGCCGCCGGTCGGCGGCAGCCCTCGGGTGCGAGCTGGTCATGGCGCCGCTGGGACTCGGTCTCGCGGCGTATCTCGACCGGCGCGGCGTCGCGACGGCGAGGGACGGCCTCCTGCGGCAGGGCGCCTGGCGGATGGGCGCCACGGGCCTGTGCGGATCGGTGCTCATCGGGGCGACGGCCGGGGTGCGTCGGCTCGACCGTGCCGTCGGTGCCGACGGGCGCCTCGCGGCCCTCCCGCTGTCGATCCCCGTGGGTCTGGCCACGTCGGCCCTCATCGAGCGCGTCCAGCGCGAGTCCGGCTCGGAGGCCGGACTCGACACCGCGGACGACGTGCCCACCCTCCGGGGGCTCGCAGCCGGCGGCGGGGTCCTCGCGGTGCTCTACGGCGCAGGCTGGGTCGAGCGGTGGACCGCCGAGCAGGTGCGCCGGCTCGCCCCGGGGCAGACACCGGGCGCCGGGCTCGCCTGGCAGCTCGTCTCGCACGCCGCCTTCATGGCCGGCGCCGGCATCGCCGTCAGCGCCCTCTGGACGCGCGTCATGCAGCGGATCGAGGCCGTGACGACGACGGTGGACCCGTGGATGCAGGCGGCACCGGGCGTCTGGACCGACCCGATGACGAGCGGTGACCCGGCGAGCCTCGTGTCGTGGGAGTCCTTGGGGCGGGAGGGCCGCCGGCACGCCGTCACCTATGTGCGCCCCGCACCCGTCGCGCACCCGCTGGCGCTCCCGGACGGCAGGACCCCGCCGGACCTGTCGATCGCGACGGTGATGGGCGAGCCCGCCCGCGCGCACCCCGTGCAGGTCTTCGTCGGCCTCGACAGTGCGGCGACCCCGACCGAGCGCGTCGAGCTCGCGATCGCCGAGATGGACCGCACCGACGCCTGGTCGCGCTCGCTGCTCATGCTCGTGTCACCCACCGGGACGGGCTACGTCAACTACGTCGCGATCGCCGCCGCCCAGTACCTCACCCGCGGCGACGTCGCGAGCGTCACGATGCAGTACTCCAAGCGCCCGTCGCCGCTGTCGCTCGGCAAGGTCCGCGACGCGCGCGAGCAGAACCGGTTGCTGTGGTTGCACATCCTCCAGCGAGTGCGGGCCATGGCCCCGGACGAGCGGCCCGAGGTCGTGCTCTTCGGCGAGTCGCTCGGTGCGCACACGAGCCAGGACGTGCTGCTCGGCTGGGGGACCCTGGGGCCCCAGGCGCTCGGCATCGACCGGGCCCTGTGGATCGGCACCCCGGGGGGCAGCAAGTGGATGCACGAGGTCACCGGGGCGCCGCGCCCTGACGTCGACGCGAGCCTCGTCACCGTCGTCAACGACCACGAGCAGCTCGTCGCCCTCGGACAGGAGACCCGGGACCGGCTGCGCTACGTGCTGCTCAGCCACGACAACGACGGCGTGACGAAGTTCGGCCCCGACCTGCTCAACCGCAGACCCGCCTGGCTGGGACCCGACCGACCGCGCCGCGAGGACGTGCCGCTGCGGTCGCCACGCGGCATACCCGCGGGGATGCGGTGGCGTCCCGTGACGACCTTCTTCCAGACGCTCATCGACATGAAGAACGCGCAGGTGCCGGGCTCCTTCAGGGCCTGGGCCCACGACTACCGGGCCGACCTGCCTGAGTTCATCCGCGACGTCTACGACCTCGAGTGCACGGACGAGCAGATGCAGGCCATCCAGGACGCGGTGCGTGTGCGCGAGGAGCTGCGCGAGGGGGTCTTCGCCTGAGCGGCCCTCAGCACCAGCAGCATCCGCCCGATCCTGACCGCGAGAAAGCAATCTGAACGGAGGACGCCATGGCAGGCGCCAGTCCCACCGCCCCCACCCGCCGTGCCCGCACGCTCTGGGCCGCCGGCGCGAGCACCTTCGCCGCGACGATCATGCTCGTCGTGGGCCTGTTCCAGTTCGTCGAGGGGCTCGTCGCCGTCGTCAACGGCCCCGAGTTCTACGTCAGCACGCCGAGCTACGTCTTCACCTTCAACGCGACCGCGTGGGGCTGGTTCCACATGGTCATCGGCCTGGCGGCGGCCGTCGCGGGCGGCTTCATCTTCACCGGCAACCTGCTGGCCCGGTCGGTCGGCGTCGCGCTCGCGGTGCTGTCGGCACTCGCGAACTTCCTGTGGTTGCCGCACTACCCGCTCTGGGGGATCATCATCATCGCCCTCGACGTGCTCGTCATCTGGGGCCTGACCGCGGTCGACCTCAGCGACCTCTGAGCCGCCGGCCTCAGTCGTGGGGAAGCATCGCCGGGCCGAGTCGGAGCAGCTCGGTGCGCAGCGTCTCGTCGTCGACGTCGGCGAGCATCGGGTCGATCCCGGCCTGGGCGACGCCGGCCCCGACGACGGAGACGGCGATCCGCCGGCGCAGGTCGGGCGAGGGCCCGAGCAGCAGGGAGGTCAGCCGTCCGATGAGCGAGTTGAGGTCGTCGTGGCCGGCCATGATGCGCTCGACCTCGGGGTCGCGCATCAGTGCGGCGACGACCTGGCGGTGGCCGATCATGAGGTCGACGAGCCCCCGCAGCGCTGCGGTCGCGGCCGCGTCGGGGGTGGCCTCCGCCTCCGCGGCCGAGACGAAGGCCGTCATGTCGACGAGCGCCTCCTCGAGGACGGCCAGGACGATGTCCTCCTTGGCGTGGAACTGGTAGTAGACGGCCGCCTTGGTGACCCCGAGGTGGTCGGCGATCATCTGCAACGACGTCCCGGTGACGCCGTGCTCGGCGAAGAGCTCGACGGCAGCCTCGATGACGCGCCGGCGGCCGTGGCCGCGCGGGGCCTGGGGTCGCGCCATGGTCGCCTCCTCGTCGGTCGTCCACGCGGGTGTCGTAGGCCGTCGGCTGCGGGGTCGCGGTCGGCGTCGCGTCGACGGGTGTGGCGTGGTGGGCGTCACCCTAGCGGAGCTAGCCGATCGGCTTGTCATCGAGTTAGCCGAACGGTTAACTTGAGCAACGCTGGTCAGTGACGCCCGGCACCGAAGCACCTCGAGACCCTTTGGAGTCACCCCGATGGCCACCCTGCTCTACCGGATCGGACGTTTCGCGTTCGGTCGTCGCGGCGTCGTCACGTCCGCCTGGTTCGTCCTGCTCGCCGTGCTCGCCGGTGTGCTGCTGACCCTCGGCAGCGCCCCGACCTCGAGCGTCACGATCCCCGGCACGGAGTCCCAGCGGGCGCTCGAGGCGCTGGCCAAGGAGTTCCCACAGGCGAGCGGGGCCTCGGGCACCGTCGTCGTCCGGGCACCCGATGGCCAGACCGTCGTCGCCCCGGCCGGCAAGGCGGTCGTCGACGACGTCGTCGGGCGGGCCGGAAAGGTCCCGGGAGTCGTCGGTGCCCTGAGCCCCTTCGACACCAAGGCGCTCAGCCCGGACGGCCGCTACGGCCTCGTCACAGTCCAGTTCGACCGGACGGCCGACGAGCTGACCGCCGAGCAGCGCTCTGCCTATGAGGCGCTCGGCGACGGCGCCCCGAGCGGCTGGGCCGTGGCCGCCGGCGGGGAGCCCTTGCTCGCGACGCCCGAGATCGGCTCGACCGAGGGCATCGGCGTCCTCGTCGCGCTCGTCGTGCTCGTCGTCACCTTCGGCTCGCTCGTCGCGGCGGGCATGACGATGGTCAACGCGCTCATCGGGGTGGGCGTCGGCATGATCGGGCTGCTCATCGTCGGACATGCCGTCGAGCTCTCGAGCGTGACCCCGGTGCTCGCCCTCATGCTCGGTCTCGCGGTCGGCATCGACTACTCGCTCTTCATCACCTCGCGCTACCGGCACAACCTCGCCCTCGGCCTCGAGCGGCAGGAGGCGGCCGCGCGTGCCGTCGGCACCGCCGGCACCGCCGTCGTCTTCGCCGGTCTGACCGTCATCATCGCCCTCGCGGGCCTGTCGGTCGTCGGCATCCCGTTCCTCACCGCGATGGGCCTCGCCGCGGCCGGGACCGTGCTCGTCGCCGTCCTCGTGGCCGTGACGCTGCTGCCCGCGCTGCTCGGCTTCGCGGGCGACCGGGTGCTCTCGCGCCGGCAGCGCCGGGCCGACGCCGCCGGCACGGACCTCGACGAGAGGGCCGGCAACCGCGGCTTAGCCTGGGGACGCTTCACGGTCCGCCACCGTGTGCCGGTGCTCGTCGCGGGCGTCGTGCTCCTCGGCGCGATCGCCCTCCCGGCCGCCAGCATGCGCCTCGCCCTGCCCGACGACGGCACCGCGCCCGTCACGAGCAGCAAGCGCGTGGCGTACGACCTCATCTCCGAGGGCTTCGGCGAGGGCTTCAACGGCCGGCTCGTCATGGTCGTCCACGGCGACACCCCGCAGCAGGCCCAGCAGGCCACGGCCGGTGCGGCCAAGGCGGCGACCGGCCTGTCCGACGTGCTCGCCGTGGCGCCCGGGCAGACGAGCGCCGACGGGCGCACGACGATCCTCGCCGTCATCCCGAAGTCCGGCCCCACGGCTGAGGCGACCTTCGACCTCGTCCGCGACCTGCGCTCGGCCCTCGCCGTGACGGCCGGCGCGACCGGAGCCGAGATCTCGGTCACCGGTGTCACGGCGGTCGGCGTCGACGTGTCCGACAAGCTCTCCGCGGCCCTACCCGTCTACCTGCTCGTCGTCGTCGGGCTCGGCTTCGTCCTGCTCATGCTGATGTTCCGGTCGCTGCTCGTGCCGCTGAAGGCGACCCTCGGCTTCCTCCTGACGATCGGCGCCGCGTTCGGGGCGACCGTCGCGATCTTCCAGTGGGGCTGGCTGTCCTCACTCGTGGGGCTCGACACCGCGGGCCCGCTCGTCAGCTTCCTGCCGATCCTGCTCATCGGCATCCTCTTCGGCCTCGCCATGGACTACGAGGTCTTCCTCGTCTCGCGCATGCGCGAGGACTTCGTGCACGGCGAGACCGCGCGCGAGGCGGTCGTCGCTGGCGTGGGCCACGGTGCACGGGTCGTCGTCGCTGCGGCGCTCATCATGATGTCGGTCTTCGCCGGCTTCGTCCTCGTCGAGGACCCGATCATCAAGTCGATGGGCTTCGCCCTGGCCTTCGGTGTCGCGGTCGACGCCTTCGTCGTGCGCCTGTCGCTCGTGCCGGCGGTCATGTCGTTCCTCGGTGACAAGGCGTGGTGGCTGCCGCGGTGGCTCGACCGGGCGATGCCAGACGTCGACATCGAGGGCGAGAAGCTGCGTCCCGCAGGCGGATCCGGTGGCCATGAGGGTGCCGAGCGACCGGCGGTCCAGACCGCTCCCTGACGTCGCCCGACCCCGTATGCCGCGTGTCGGAGGGGACACGGCATGCGGGGTCGTCAGCGGCTCGCGATGACGACGACGAGGACGAGGGCCGCGACCGCGAGGACCCCGGCGACCACGGCGGTCCTCGCCAGGGTCGCCGCGGCGACCGCGCGTCCGTCCGGGTCGTCCCGGGTGCGCACGAGTCGGCTGCCGTCGCGGTAGCGGCGTCGTGCCGTCAGCGCCAGGTCGACGCTCCACGCCAGGCCGAGGAGCGCGACGGCATACCCGAGCGGGCCGAGCTGCGGTGGGAGCACGCGCAGCGCGACGAGCGAGCCGACGGCCACCGAGAGCGCCGTGCGACGCCACGCGAGCGAGGTGCGCTCGGCCTGGAGCCCGGGGTCGGCCGGGGAGGTCACAGCAGCAGGCCGACGACGACGGCGAGCGCGACGAGCCCGAGCAGCAGTGCGATGGGCAGCTTGAGGCCCGACGACGGCAGCGGGGCGAGGCGGCGCATGGCGCGTTCGGTGCGCACCCACGAGAGCCACGCCTGCGCCGTGGCGGCGATCCCGGCGAGGACGAGCAGGAGCGAGATGGTCACCCGGAGCCACTCGGTGAGCGGCACCTGCAGGGCCTCGACGGCGAGCCCGGCCGCGACGAAGGCCAGTCCGGTCCGGATCCAGGCGAGGAAGGTGCGCTCGTTGGCGAGGCTGAAGCGGGGGTCGGGGTCCTCGCCGTGCTCGAAGACGGATCGTGGGAAGCGTCCGCGGTCCTGCGGCATGGGTGGGTCGCCCTCCTCGTCGTCGACAACCCCGCTCGTTAGCCGGGGGTCGCTCCCGATCATCCTCCAGGGGCGACCGGCTCGCCTCCGCCGGCACGCGCGAGCCCGCTCTCGGTGGGGAGCGGGCCGGCGTGTCGTGGGTAGGGCTCAGCGAGGCAGGGGGACCGTGCCGGCGAGCGCGGCCTCGAGCTCGGCCTGCCCCTCGAACGAGTTCGGCCGTCCGGCCCCTGACTCGATGAGCGAGCGCAGGCTGCCGAGGACGTACTGGCCCCAGGCCGTGTGGCACACCTCGTAGCACTCCTGCTCGGGCGAGAGGCCGACGTGCGTGAAGCGGACGAGGGTCCGGCCCTGGACCTCGGAGAGGTCGAAGGTGACCGTCGTGCCGGCCCACTCCTCGGGGTCCTCGGTGAACGAGAGCCACGCGTCGAGCACGAGCCAGCTGACCCTGCGGGCCGGCTCGAGCTCGGTGATCCGGAAGGTCGACCGGTGGATGTCGGGCACGGAGTAGGAGAACTCCGCCCCGAGCCGGTCAGTGGGCCCCTCGATCGTGCCCGACCACCAGGCGCGGACGTCGGTGATCGCAGCGAAGGCCTCCTCGGGACTCTGGTCGACGGTGAACGACAAGGTGAGGTCGGTGCTCATGGTCCTGCTCCCATCCATCGGCGTCGTCATCGGGCGATGACGATCACTTGCATCATGCAAGTGACGATAGAACCAGACGCTTTCATGATGCAAGCACTTCTGTAGGATGGGTGCGTGCTCGGACGGACGTATGACCAGCAGGTGTGCTCCATCGCCCGCGCCCTCGAGGTGGTGGGTGAGCGCTGGAGCCTGCTCATCGTCCGCGACGCGCTCTTCGCCGGCGTGACCCGCTTCGGGGACTTCCAGCACAACCTCGGCATCGCCACCAACGTCCTGGGGGCGCGCCTCGAGGCGTTCGTCGAGGCGGGCATCATGGAGCGCCGTCGCTACTCCGAACGCCCCGAACAGTTCGAGTACGTCCTCACCGACAAGGGGCGGGACCTGGCGCCAGCCCTCGTCGCGCTGACGCGCTGGGGCGACCGCTGGGCCGCGCCCGGCGGCCCGCCGATCCTCTACCGCCACCGCACGTGCGGCGACGCGGTGGCCGAGGTCGTCGTGTGCGCGACGTGCGGTCCCGTCGACGCCGCCGAGATCACGGTGGCGCCGGGCCCCGGTATGCCGCCCGAGTACCTCGCCCAGCGCCGCCCGCGCCCGACCAGCTGAGCGCGGCGGTCGGCATGCTCCTCGTCGGCGCCGTGCTCGCGGCACTCGAGTTCGGGTGTCGGCGCCCGGCTCAGGGGGCCTCCCGCCCCGTCCCGCCCGAGGCCAGGAGGGGGCAGGTGCGTCACAGTTGCCCGCCGAGAGGCGGGGCGCGGAGGAGGATCGAAGGGGACCGGACCGAGGCGCCGCCGGCGGTCGGCCGGGTGAGTGGGCCACCGGCGCGTGGCCGGAGGGGTGAGGGTCATGCAGATCGAGGGAAGGGTCTTCGTCGTGACCGGGGGTGGCGGCGGCATCGGTCGCGAGGTCGTGCTGGGTCTGCTCGCGCGCGATGCGCGCGTCGCGGCCGTCGACCTGCGCGCCGACGGGCTCGCCGAGACCGTGGAAGCGGCCCGGGCCGGTGACCGGCTGAGCACCCACGTCGTCGACGTGACCGACCGTGCCGCCGTCGAGGCGCTCGCGGACGCTGTCGTCGACGAGTACGACCGAGTCGACGGGCTGCTCAACGTCGCCGGCATCATCCAGCCTTTCGTGCCCTTCTCCGAGCTCGACCTCGCCGCGATGGAGAAGGTCATGGCGGTCAACTTCTGGGGCGTCGTCCACACCGTCAAGGCGTTCCTCCGCACCTCGTGACCCGTCCGCAGGCGTGCGTCGTCAACGTCTCGAGCATGGGCGCCTTCGCACCGGTGCCGGGCCAGGCGGTCTACGGCGCGAGCAAGGCCGCCGTCATGCTCCTCACCGAAGGGCTCTGGGCCGAGCAGCGCGGCACGTCGGTGGCCGTGACGTGCGTCTTCCCGGGTGGGGTCGCCACTGACATCAGCGGGCACAGCGGCGTGCCGATGCCGGACGTCGCCTCCGCGGACGAGGACGCCCCGACGTCGATGACGTCACCGGTCGAGGCGGCCCGCCGGATCATCGTCGGCGGGGTCGAGGAGGGGCGCTTCCGCGTCGTCATCGGCAGGGACGCGCGGACGCTCGACCGGCTGACCCGACTCGCCCCCCGGCGCGCCACGGAGCTCGTCGCCAGGAGGATGGCGTCCCTGCTCGACCGCTGACTCCCGACGGACCTCTCCCACCGGTCGGCCGACCCTCGCCCCGGGGCCGCCGAGTGCCTAGGTTGGACCCATGACCCAGGTTCCGACACGCACCCTCGGCGACGGCACGACCCTCCCCGCCACCGGCTTCGGCACGTACCCGCTCACGGGCGAGGACGGCATACGCGCCATCGTGTCGGCGCTCGAGGCCGGCTACCGACTGCTCGACACGGCGGTCAACTACGGCAACGAGGCGGAGGTCGGCGAGGCCATCCGCCGGTCGGGGGTGCCCCGCTACGAGATCGTCGTCCAGACGAAGGTGCCGGGGCGCGACCACGCGTACGACCGTGCCATCGCCTCCGTCGAGGGGTCGCTCGAGCGCCTCGGCCTCGAGCAGGTGGACGTCGCCGTCATCCACTGGCCCAACCCGAGCGTCGGGCTCTACGGCGACGCGTACCGCGCTCTCGTCGAGTGCCGCGAGCGCGGCCTCGTGCGGTCCGTCGGTGTCAGCAACTTCACCGAGCAGCACCTCGCCGACGTCATCGAGGCGACGGGTGTCACGCCGGTGCTCAACCAGGTCGAGCTGCACCCGCTCTTCCCGCAGGAGCGTCTGCGGGCGGTCCACGAGCGGCTCGGGATCGTCACCGAGGCGTGGAGCCCGCTCGGCAAGCGAAACGCCCCCTTCGGCGCCGACCCGGTGGCTGCCGCCGCGGAGGCGCACGGCGTCACCCCGGCCCAGGCGATCCTGCGCTGGCACGTGCAGCTCGGCGTCGTGCCGCTGCCGAAGTCGTCGGACGCCGAGCGGCAGCGCGCCAACCTCGACGTCTTCGGCTTCGAGCTGTCCCAGGCCGAGGTCACCGCGATCTCGGCACTCGCGCGCGCGGACGGGCGCCTCTTCGGGGGCGACCCGGACACGCACGAGGAGATGTGACGCTCGACCCGTCGCGCTAGGCCAGGAAGCCGCGCACGGCAGCGAGCTGCTCGACGTCGAGCCGGAACCATGCCCAGCTGCCCCGGCGCTCGCGGGTGAGGATGCCTGCGTCGACGAGGGTCTTGAGGTGGTGGCTGACCGTCGGCTGGGAGACCTGCACGGCCTCGGTCATGTCGCACACGCAGGCCTCGCGCCCGGGGGCGGCGCTGATGATGCTGAGCAGCTGGAGGCGCACGGGGTCGGCGAGGGCCTTGAGCAGCGCGGCCCGGTGGTCGGCCTCCGCGCGGTCGAGGACGTCGACGGGGGAGGTGCCACAGGCGGAGACCTCCTGGGGGGTCGTGCTCAACGTGGTCACGCTCACGGGTTCACCTTCCGTTCACCGACATCGACGATGGTCCATATTGACACATGCCGATGCGGCTGCCAACGTTGAGGGATCGACCGTGGTCGATGCAGGCCAGCGACCACAACCCAGCGTTCGAAGGACACCGGTGACCGACCCGACCAGCCCCTCTGCACGCCTGGCATCCTCCGCGCACGATCCGGTCGCCGCACGGCTCTCGACCCTCGACCGGTTCCTGCCGGTGTGGATCGGGCTGGCCATGGTGGCCGGCCTGCTGCTCGGGCGTCTCGTGCCCGGGCTCGGCGACGGCCTGGCGCGCGTGGAGGTCGACGGCGTCTCGCTGCCCATCGCCCTCGGTCTGCTCGTGATGATGTATCCCGTGCTCGCCAAGGTCCGCTACGACCGGCTCGACTCGGTGACCGGCGACACGCGCCTCCTGCTCAGCTCGCTGTTGCTCAACTGGGTCCTCGGGCCGGCCCTGATGTTCGCCCTGGCGTGGATCTTCCTGCCCGACCTGCCTGCCTACCGCACCGGCCTGATCATCGTCGGCCTCGCTCGTTGCATCGCCATGGTCATCATCTGGAACGACCTCGCGTGCGGGGACCGGGAGGCGGCCGCGGTGCTCGTGGCGATCAACTCCGTCTTCCAGGTCGTCGCCTTCGCCGGGCTCGGGTGGTTCTACCTCTCCGTCCTGCCCGGGTGGCTCGGCCTCGAGCAGACCGGCATCGACGCGTCGACGTGGGACATCGCCCGGTCCGTGCTCATCTTCCTCGGCATCCCGCTGCTGGCCGGTTTCCTGTCCCGCCGCATCGGGGAGAAGCGTCGCGGGCGGGACTGGTACGAGACGAAGTTCATCCCGAGGGTCGCTCCCTGGGCGCTGTACGGCCTGCTCTTCACGATCGTCATCCTCTTCGCGCTGCAGGGTGAGGCCATCACCTCACAGCCGCTCGACGTCGTGCGCATCGCGCTCCCGCTGCTCGTCTACTTCGCCGTCATGTGGGGCGGCGGGTTCGGGCTCGGAGCGGGTCTCGGACTCGGCTACGAGCGCACGGCGACCCTCGCTTTCACGGCGGCGGGCAACAACTTCGAGCTCGCGATCGCGGTGGCCATCGCCACCTTCGGCGCGGCCTCCGGACAGGCTCTCGCCGGCGTCGTCGGTCCCCTCATCGAGGTGCCGGCCCTCGTCGCGCTCGTCTACGTGAGCCTGGCGCTGCGCAAGCGCTTCACCGCTCGACCCGGTGGTCCCTCCGTGCCGCTCGAGGCGCAGGCTGCCGGGTCCCGCCGTGCCTGACCTCCGGGGCCAGGAGCCGGCACCGTGCTGATGCCTCGCGTGCCGTTCCTCGAGGACCTGCCGCGGTTCCTCTTCTTCACCGGCAAGGGCGGCGTCGGCAAGACCTCGCTGGCCTGCGCGACCGCGGTACGCCTCGCGGAGCAGGGCCGCCGGGTCCTGTTGACGAGCACCGACCCTGCCTCGAACGTCGGGCAGGTCTTCGGGGTCAGCGTCGGCAACACCATCACGCCGGTGCCGACCGTCCCCGGCCTCGATGCCCTCGAGATCGACCCGCAGCAGGCAGCTGACGCCTACCGTGCCACGATCATCGACCCGGTCCGCGACCTCCTGCCGGCGGCGGAGGTCTCTGCGATGACGGAGCAGCTGTCCGGGGCGTGCACGACGGAGATCGCCTCCTTCAACGAGTTCACGTCGCTGCTGGCCGACGAGACCACGACGGCGGCCTACGACCACGTCCTGTTCGACACCGCGCCGACGGGCCACACCGTCCGCCTGCTCCAGCTGCCGGGGGAGTGGACCACCTACCTCTCCGACGGCAAGGGCGACGTGTCGTGCCTCGGGCCGGTGGCGGGCCTTGACCGGCTGCGTCACGACTACGCGGGCGCCCTGGCCGCGCTGACGGACCCGACGCGTACCCGCCTCGTCCTCGTCACCCGACCGCAAGGGTCCTCGCTCCGTGAGGCCGCGAGGACGTACGGCGAGCTGCGCGAGCTGGGCATGACGAACGCCCACCTCGTCGTCAACGGCGTCCTGCCGGCGTATGCCGTCACGAGCACGCCCGGGGACGAGCTGGCCCACGCGGTCGGCGCGCGTGAGGACGCCGCCCTCGACGCCGTCCCCGGGGTCCTGGCCGCCCTGCCCCGGACCACCCTGCCCCTGCTGGCCGTCAACACCGTCGGCGTGCCCGCCCTCCGGGCGCTGCTCGGGCCGGAGGTGCCGTCGCTCCCGGAACCTGCCACCGAGATCGCCATGCTCCCAGACGGATTCACGGATCTGCGTGATCTCGTCGACGAGCTGGAGGCCGGCGGGCACGGGCTCGTCATGTGCATGGGCAAGGGCGGGGTCGGCAAGACCACGGTCGCTGCGGCCATCGCCCTCGAGCTCGCCTCCCGAGGCCACGAGACGCTGCTCACGACCACCGACCCGGCGGCACACCTGAACGAGACCCTGCAGGCCGAGGCCCCGCGCCTCACCGTCGAGCGCATCGACCCCCAGGTGGCGATCGAGGGGTACCGCGAGCGGGTCATGGCCGGCAAGGGCAAGGCTCTGGACGACGCCGGCCGGGCCGTCCTCGCCGAGGACCTCAAGTCGCCGTGCACCGACGAGGTCGCCGTCTTCCAGCAGTTCTCCCACGTCGTCTTCCGGGCCCGGAAGCAGTTCGTCGTTCTCGACACGGCGCCGACCGGGCACACCCTGCTCCTGCTCGACGCGACCGGCTCCTACCACCGCGAGATCACCCGGCAGATGAGCGAGGGTGCACACTTCGTGACCCCGCTCATGCGGCTGCAGGACCCGGCGCAGACCAAGGTCGTCATCGTCACCCTTCCGGAGACGACCCCCGTCCTCGAGGCCGAGGAGCTGCAGGGCGACCTCGCCCGGGCCGGCATCACGCCGTGGGCGTGGGTCGTCAACGGCAGCCTGACCGCAGCAGCGCCGAGCTCGCCGTTCCTGCGGGCCCGCGCCCACGCCGAAGCGGAGCCGCTGACCCGCGTGAGGGGGCTCTGCCGTCGCGTGGCCGTCCTGCCGCTGCTCGCCCGCGAACCCGTCGGCGCCGCAGCGCTGTCCGAGCTCACCCGTCCCCTCACGGAAGGCATTTCGGTCGATGCGTTCTGACACTCGGGCCGCGTCGCCCGGCTGCTGCGCGACCTCGGAAGCCGACCCTCCCCAACCATCGACCCAGGAGCACCCGTGACCGACAAGCCCTCCGTCCTCTTCGTCTGCATCCACAACGCCGGCCGCTCCCAGATGGCCGCCGCCTACCTCGCCCACCTCTCCGGCGGCGCCGTCGAGGTGCGCTCCGCCGGATCTGCGCCCGCCGACGAGGTCAACCCCTCCGCCGTCGCCGCCATGGCGGAGGAGGGCATCGACATCACCGCCGAGACCCCCAAGATCCTCACGACCGAGGCGGTCAAGGAGTCCGACGTCGTCATCACCATGGGGTGCGGCGACACGTGCCCGATCTTCCCCGGCAAGCGCTACGAGGACTGGGAGCTCGCCGACCCGGCGGGCCAGGGCGTCGAGGCGGTGCGCCCGATCCGCGACGAGATCAGGCAGCGCATCCTCGGCCTGCTCGAGTCGCTCGACGTCCCCGCCGCCAACGCCTGACGCCTCTCGCATCCCACTGATCGGGGTGCCGTGCATCGGGGGGATTCCGCCGCCCGGCGGCGATCGTCGCGGGACACTGGGGCATGGCCACCGTGGCGTCCGTCGATCGGCAACGCCTCCACGATGATCTGGAGAGAGTCCGCGCCGACCTACACCAGATCGTCGCCGCCGCGGGCGCCCGGGAGCTCCGACGGCGCAGCAACGGAACCCGTTGGACCAACGGGCAGCTGTTGTGGCACATGGTCTTCGGGTTCCTCATCGTGTCCAGGCTGCTCCCGCTGGTCAGGCTTTTCGGGCGGCTGCCGGACGGCTTGAGCCGGGCCTTCGCAGCGGTGCTCGACGCGGGGACCCGACCGTTCCACTCCGTCAACTACCTCGGGTCCGTCGGTGGCGCGCTCGTCTTCCGCGGCCCACGGCTGACCCGCCGGCTCGACCACACCATCGCGCGGCTGCACCGCCGGCTCGACGCCGAGTCAGCCGAAGCGCTCGGCAGGCGGATGCACTTCCCGCTCGGATGGGATCCCTTCTTCCGGGACACGATGACGCTGGCCGACGTGTACGCGTACGGCATGCAGCACTTCGACTTCCACCGGAAGCAGCTCACGATCGACGGGTAGCGGTGCCCCAGCGCGACAGCAGGGTCATCGTGCGCCCCGGGTCGGATCAGGTGCTGACCGGTGAGAGCAGGTCCGACATGACCCTGAGCGCCGACGGGGCCAGGCGGTAGTAGACCCAGCTGCCCCGTCGTTCTGACTCGAGCAGGCCCGCCTCGCGCAGCTTCTTGAGGTGGTGCGACACCGTCGGCTGGGAGACGCCGACATCCTGGATGTCGCAGACGCAGGCCTCGCCGCCCTCGGCCGAGGCGACGTTGGAGAAGAGCCTCAGACGCACCGGGTCGCCCAGGGCCTTGAACATCGCAGCCACGCGCTCCGCATCCGACTCTCCGATCGGGGAACGGGTCAGCGGCGCGCAGCAGGGTGTCGCGGTGACGTCGAGGACGGGCAGCGGATTTGACATGCGTCTATGTTGACATCTGTCTATGCCGGTTGCAAGATGGGCGATGTCGACATCGACAACCATCGAAACAGCGTGGGGTCCCGCTCAGCCCGGGACGTCACCGACCGAACCGGAGGCCGTCCCGTGACCAGCACCCCCCAGGCACCCACCGACACCGCCGGCGCGTCGTCCCCGGTCGGCGCGACGGTCGCCGTCATCGGCGCCGGCCCGATCGGTCTGGCCGCCGCGGCGCACCTTCTCGAGCGAGCGCTCGAGCCGGTCGTGTTCGAGCGCGGAGACCGCGCGGGCGCCTCGGTGGCGTCATGGGGTCACGTGCGGCTCTTCTCCCGCTGGTCCGAGCTCATCGACCCCGCCGCCCGGCGACTGCTGTCCGGCCGGGGCTGGGCCGAGCCCGACGCGAACCACTATCCGACCGGCGCCGAGTGGGCCGAGGAGTACCTCCGACCGCTGGCCGAGGCCGTCGGCGACTGCGTCCACTACGAGACCACGGTGACCGGAGTCGCCCGGCAGGGTCGGGACCGGGTCGTCGACTCCGGTCGCGAGGACCAGCCGTTCACGGTCCACGTGCGTCACGAAGACGGGCGCACGGGTCGGGTCACGGCCGGCGCCGTCGTCGATGCCTCCGGTACGTGGACGAGCCCCAACCCGCTCGGCAGCGATGGCTACCCGGCAGACGGGGAGCACGAGCCCGCCGTCGCAGCTCGCGTCTCCTACCGTGTCCCCGACGTCAGCACCGCAGACGACGTGGCGCGTTTCGGGGGACGGCGCACGGCTGTCGTCGGGTCGGGCCACTCCGCCCTGACGGCGCTGGTCGCCCTGGCCACGCTCGCCGAGAAGGCGCCGGGGACGACGGCCGTCTGGGTCCTGCGCCGAGGGGCCGTCGGCAGCGCCTACGGCGGCGGGGACGCGGACCAGCTGCCGGCTCGAGGCGCCCTCGGCCTGCGCGCGCGCGACGCTGTCGCGGCCGGGCACGTCGAGGTCGTCACCGGCTTCCGGACGCTGGCGGTCGAGCACGGCGCCGGCGGTGCCTTGGCGCTGGTCAGCGAGGACGGGCGCCGCGTCGACGGCCTCGACGAGGTCGTCGGACTCACCGGGTTCCGTCCGGACCACTCGATCATGTCCGAGCTGCGCCTGCGCCTGGACGACCGGCTCGAGGCGCCACTCGGACTCGCGCCGCTCATCGACCCCAACGTCCACTCGTGCGGCACCGTCTACCCGCACGGTGCCGGTGAGCTGGCCCATGACGAGCAGGGGGTCTACGTCGTCGGGATGAAGGCGTACGGCCGTGCGCCGACGTTCCTGGCGCTCACCGGTTACGAGCAGGTCCGATCCGTGGTGGCTGCGCTGGCCGGTGATCACGAGGCGGCCTCCCGGGTCGAGCTGGCGCTCCCGGAGACCGGGGTGTGTGGCGGGGCGGGGCTGTTCGACGAGCCGGCCGCCACCACGGCAGGCGCCGACGGCGAGGAAGCAGTCGGCGGCTGCTGCGCCCCGGCTGTACCGCAGCTCGTCCAGATCGGCGCCCCGTCGGGCAGCGGGGGAGCGTGCGGACCCACCGGATGCTGAAGCCTCTCGCCGGCCACGGCGTCGAGGTGAGCGCGGTGAACGCGGTGAACGCGGTGAGCGCGGTGTCGTTGGGGGCCCACCCCGACGTCACCGTCCACGTCGCCACGCCATCTGGCCTTCCGCACCGCCCCCGCTGGGCGCTCCCGGCTCTGTGCGTCACCCAGATCATCGGCTGGGGCGTGCTCTACTACGCCTTCCCCGTCATGCTGCCCGCCCTCACCCGCGAGACCGGATGGCCCCCCACGACCACGACGGCAGCCTTCTCCGCCGCGCTCGTGGTCTCGGCCCTCGTCGGCCTCCCCGTCGGACGCCTCATCGACGCAGCCGGACCCCGCCGGCTCATGACGGCAGGCTCCGTGCTCGGCGCGGCCGGGTTCGCCGCCATCGCCGTCGCCCCGAACCTGCTCGTGTTCACGGTCGGATGGATGCTGACCGGTGTCGCGATGGCAGCGACCTTCTACCAGCCTGCCTTCGCCGCCCTCACACGCTGGTACGGCCGTGACCGGGTCCGGGCCCTGACCATCCTCACCCTCGCGGGCGGCCTCGCCAGCACCGTGTTCGCGCCGATCACGGCAACGCTCACGGACCACCTCGGGTGGCGCCATGCCACCCTCGTGCTTGCCGGTGTCGTCCTGGTCATCGCTGCACCGCTGCACGCCGTGGGTCTCCGGGGCCCGTGGCCGCCGCACCCTCCCGACCAGACGTCGGAGCAGATCGCCGACGCGGCACCCGGTGCTCGCGCCATCACGACGAGCAGGCGCTTCCTCCAGCTGGCCGTCGCGCTGACCCTGTCCGGCTTCGCGATGTATGCCGTCGTGTTCGGGCTCATCCCGCTGCTCACCGAACGCGGCGCCTCCACGTCCCAGGCCGCGTGGGCGCTCGGTCTCGGAGGCCTCGGCCAGACCATGGGCCGCCTGCTCTACACGACTCTTGCAGCACGGACCAGCGCCCGGACGCGCACCGCAGTCCTCGTCCTCGCCGGGGGCGTGACGACCGCGCTCCTCGCATCCCTCGCCGGGCCGATCTGGCTCGTCACCATCGTGGCGATGGGCGCCGGAATGGTCCGCGGCAACCTCACCCTCCTGCAGGCGACCGCCGTCACGGACCGCTGGGGCACCCACGCCTACGGACGTCTGACCGCGACCCTGGCCGCCCCCGTCACCATCGCCGGGGCGCTGGCTCCGTGGGTCGGAGCCGCCCTCGCCGGACCGCTCGGAGGGTATGCCGCCCTCTTCTGGCTGATGGCTGCGGTCTCAGCCGTCGCGGCGGGTGTCGCCGTGACGGCGTGACCGACGCCTCGACCGTGACGACGGCACGTCAGTCGCGCGGCTCGTCGTCGTCGTCCCAGTGACACGTGCACGAGCACGTGTGGTCCACCGTTCCGTTCGCCGGGCACCTCTTGTGCCAGCCGTTCTCGCACTCCGCACTCATGGACATCGGCTCACCCCTCTGCGAGGTCTCCACTCTGCACCGGCCGGCCCCCGGGGGCAGTTTACGCCCGGTGGGTGCGTCCCGGCCGCACGGCCCGGCAGCCGGTGGTCAACCGGTGGACGCACCCCCCGACCAAACGCCTGAATCCTGAACGACGGCTGTGGGCAGGGGTACGGTGAAACCGGGCCGAGCGGCCGGTCACCGCGGTAGCCGGCGGTCGAGCGGTCGGCCCGAACGTGTCGCAGGCGTGACCCCTCACGAAAGTGCACCGTGATGACCCTCCCAGCACGTCCTCCCTCCCACCGACAGGCCGCCGACCCCCCGGAGACCTCCGGGCGACCTCCAGCGTCCTCCGGCCAGGGCTGACGCCGTGCACTCGGGGACTGCGCGCACGACCGACGGCCACATCGACGGGCGCGGCTCCGCCGCCCTCCGGCGCTCGCCCAAGCACCGACCGCCCGGCCTCACGGTTCGCACGGTGCGACGTGCCACGATCCCGGCGCCGCTCCCGCTGGACTCGGCGACCGAGCGTGCCAGCGGCACGGTCGTGCTCGTCGCCGGCTCCGTCGGCACGGGCAAGACGACGTTGCTCGCCGACTGGTCGGGCGCGTTGGAGCAGCGCGGCGACCTCGTCGGCTGGGCCTCGCTCGACCGTGAGGACAACGACCCCCAGGTCATGGGCGAGACGCTGCTCGGCGCCCTCCGGGCGGCCGTCGGCGCCCACGTCCCTGCAGCCGACGCGGAGACGGTCCCGAGCCGGGTCGGGCAGGCGTTCGTGGCCCGTCTCGTCCAGCTCGCGGGTGAGGCTCCGGCGGACACGTGGCTCGTCCTCGACGACCTGCACCTCGTCCGCGACCCGCGGTGCGTCGAGCTCGTCGAGCTGATCGTCCGCTGGGCCCCGGCGCACCTGCACGTCGTCGTCGGCACGCGTGCCGACCCGGGACTGCACCTGGCCCGCCTGCGCCTCGAGGAGCGACTCCTCGAAGTGCGCGAGCACCGGCTGCGCTTCTCCGTCGACGACACCCGTGAGCTGCTGTCCCGGCACGACGTCGCCCTCGACGACGGCCAGGTGCGCCACCTGCAGGAGCTCACGGAGGGGTGGGCGGCCGGAGTCGCCCTGGCGGCCGTCTCGCTGGCGCGCGGCCGCGACGCCGACGCCTTCCTCCGCGAGTTCGCACGGAGCCACCGCGCGATGTCGGGCTACCTCGTCGAGGAGGTGCTGGCGAGCCTCGACGAGGAGGTGCGTGACTTCCTCGTCTCGACCTCGGTCCTCGAGGACCTCACGCCCGATCTCGCCGCCGCCGTGACCGGGCGCGACGACGCGGGTGCGCTGCTCGAGGCGCTCTCGTCGGACAACGCCATGGTCACCGCCGACCGGGTCGGGCCGCCGACCTATCGCTACCACGTGCTGCTGCGCAGCTACCTCGGCGCGATGCTCGAGTCCCGCAGCCTCCGAGGTGCCCGGGAGGTCCACGCCCGCGCCGCGCGGTGGTATGCCGCCCACGACGTCCCGGGACGGGCGCTGCGTCACGCCGAGGCGGCGGGGGATCTCGACCTCATGAGCGACGTGATCCACCACCACGCGCTCCACCTGCTGCTCGACGGCCGGGCCGCCGACATCGATGCCGCCGTGCGCACGGTCCCGATCGGTGACCCCGTCATGACCGCGGTCGCAGCCCTCGCGAGCCTCGACCTGTCGGACCCGGAGGCCGCCCGGATCCAGCTCGTGTCCCTCGCGACGCAGCCCGACACGTGGCTCGCGGGCGAGGCAGATGGTGCCCAGGCCGACGTCGAGCCGGCGCCCGACGGCACCGGGCACGACGATCCCGGTGCGCTGCCCCTCGAGCGTCTGCTGGCGGTCGGCCTCCGCTGGCTCTCCTTCGTCGGTGACGACGTGGGCCGACGCTCGGTCGCTGACACGGCCGCGCGACTCGGCGCCCAGCCCAGCGGCGACGAGAGGGTCGCCGACGGGCTGGCCGCCGAGCTGTCCTCCACCTTCCGGACGTGGTCGGGCAGCCGGTCCACGCGCGGCCACGTCGTGCCTCCCCTCGACGATCCCGTCGCGAGCCCTCTTGTGGGAGAGAGGCTTTCGGAGCGAAGTCGGCAGATGGGTCGCGTGCCCCATGAGCATGCGCGGGCAGACCTCGACCTGCTCGACGAGCTGACGAGCGGTGGCGTCCTCTTCGGCGCCGGACGTCTCGACGACGCCCGGACGGCCTACGGTGCGGCCCTCGGGACCGCCCGCCGTGCCGGGCACCTGCTGTCCGCCCTTCAGGCCATGGTCGGGCTCGCGTCGGTCGCGGCCGGCAAGGAGGACCTCGTCGAGATGACGGCATGGTCCGAACGCGTGCTCGCCGAGGCGCAAGGCACGCCGTGGGCCCTGTCGCCCCGGCTGCTGCCCGCCCATGTCTTCGCGGCGTGGGGCGCCCATCAGGTCCTCGACATCGCGACCGCGCGGGACCGCAACGTGACCGCCCTCGCGCTGATCGCCGAGGTCTCGTCGATGATGCCCGCGCCCGCGCCCGCGCCCGGGGAGGGGGAGTCCGGTGACGACGCCTACACGACCGCGGCACGCGGCCTCGAGCAGCTGGGTCGGCTCGCGCGGATGCTCGAGGCCGACCTCGATCTCGAGGAGGCCGCGGACGAGCCCGGTGCCCGGCAGGACGTGGTCACCCGGGTCATGGCCGGAGCCAGGGACGTGTCGCGACTGTCGATGACCGCGGACCTCGCCGTGGGCGAGCTGTCCCGGGCGCATCGGATCGTGCTGCTCGCAGGCTTCCCGCGACTCGCCCTCGAGGTCGAGCAGCTGAGCGCCGGGCTGCCCGGGTGCGAGGTCGAGGTCGCCGTCATGTCGGGGGTGCGTCACCTGTGGGACGGCGACGACGCCGCTGCCCGATCGGCGGTCGCGCCCCTGCTCGCGGTCGACCCGGCGGTGCTTCCCCTGCGCGCGGCGGTCACGGCGCACCTCGTCAAGGCGGTGGTGGCCCACCGCAACGCCCAGGCCACCGTCGCGCACGAGGGACTCGTCGTCGCCCTCACCCGAGCCGCTCCCCAGCACGCGCTCCGGACCGTGCTCGAGGTCGCGCCCGAGGTCGCCGAGGTCCTCGCCGTCGGTGCGGGACGGTTCGGCGAGCTCGAGCCGTTCGCCCTCGAGCTGCGCGAGCACTCCCGTCAGGCTCCGGACCTGCGGCCGGAGCCGCTGCTCGACGTCGCCCTCAGCGCCCGCGAGCTGAGCCTGCTGCGCGAGCTGCCATCGCTGCTCACCGTCGCCGAGATCGCCGACGCGCGGGCCGTGAGCCGCAACACCGTCAAGACGCAGATGCGCTCGCTCTTCCAGAAGCTCGGTGTCGGGTCGCGCCGCGACGCGGTGGCCGCAGCGCGCCGCCTCGGGCTCCTCTAGGTCGCCGGCAGGTCGAGGTCACCCGCCCGGGGTGACGCCACGACGCACCCGGACCGGCACGATCGGATCAAGAGCCTTCGGCATCCGGCCCGACCCGCGAAGGGGGCGGCGTGCGCTACGAGTTCATCCTGGCCGAGCAGATCCCCGAGGTCGCCCGCGCGGCCTTCCCGGAGCTCGACGAGTCGACCGTCCAGGTCGGCGCGCTGGGCTCGGTCATGTACGGCGACGTCGTCGACGCGCCGCACCTGCACGGCATCCTCGACCGCTTCCAGGACCTCGGCTTCACGCTCCTCGAGCTGCGGCGACTCCCGGACTAGCGCCGGTGACCCAGGAGCCCGTGGGGGACTCTGCGGTTGGCCCCCCTGAGCCATGGCGGTCCGAGCAGCCGCAGGAGCCGCCGTCGCGAGCCGAGCAGTCGCTGCGGTCATTGCGTCGGCGGGCGCTGCTCGTCGGTGCCCTGCGGATCGGCCTGACGCTCGTCGCGCTGTGGTGGTTCTCCCGCGTCGTGCGACGCGTCAACTGGTCGGCCGTGTGGGACGCCGTCACCGGCCTGGCTCCGGTCCAGGTCCTGGCGTTGCTGTGCGTCGTCGCGCTGCGTCAGTGCCTCAACGCCGGCCCGCTCGCGGTCTTCGTGCCGTCCCTCGGACTGCGCCGGGCGGTGTCGAACGACCTGTCGGCCAACCTCGTCGCGACGGTCGCACCCCCACCGGGCGACGTCGTGCTGCGCATCGCGATGCTCCGGTCGTGGGGGATCCCGTCCGCCGAGGCCATCGCCGGCATCTCGCTCAACACCCTGACCTACTACGTCGCGCGCTTCGGCGCGCCCGTCCTCGGGCTGGGACTGGCCGCGGTCGCGGGACAGGCCGAGCCGGCATACGTCTGGACTGCTGTCTCGAGCGGCGCTGTCAGCCTCGTCGTCGTCGCGGGGCTCGTCATCGCGTCGCGCGGTGAGCGGCCCGCCGCGCGTGCCGCTGGATGGGTCGGCCACCAGCTGCGGCGCGTCACCCCGCGGGTCGATCCCGCGGCGTGGTCGACCCGCGCCACCGAGTTCGTCCGGCAGGCCGGCGACGTGCTGCGCCGCGGCTGGGGCCGGGCCATGGCCTGCCAGGTCGGGCTGGTCCTCAGCGAGGCGCTGCTGCTCGTGCTGTCGCTGCGCTTCGCGGGCGTGCCGGCGCTCGTGGCCCCCACCGTCACCATCGTCGTGGCCCTGCTCGTCAGCTACCCCCTCACGGCGCTGCCCTTCGGCGGCGTCGGGGTGCTCGACGCCGCCGTCATCGCCATCCTCGGCCTGGAGCAGGGACCGTTCGAGACGAAGGCCGTCGCCGGGCTCGTCGTCTTCCGCGTGTGCTGGATGCTCGTTCCGCTCGCACTCGGAACCGTGACGGTCACGCGGTGGCGGCGCGCCCACGTCGCCGAGGCGGCAGCCGTCAGAAGCGCCACACGAGGGGAATGACGATGACGGCCACGACCAGCCACAGGAGCAGGACCGGCAGACCGAGGCGCCAGTAGTCGCCGAAGCGGTAGCCGCCCGGGCCCATGATCATCATGTTGGCGGGCGTCGCGATCGGGGTGAGCAGCGACGCGGCCCCGGCGGCCGCGACGAGCATGAGGACCGGGAGCACCGAGACGCCGGTCTCCTGGGCCGCTGCGACCGCGATCGGCACGACGATGAGCACCGTCGCGGTGTTGCTGACGACCTGCCCGACGACCGCGGTGAGGCCGAAGAGCGCGACGAGGAGGAGGTAGGGCCGGCCCTCGCCCACGACGTCGATGAGCCCCCTGGCCACGAGGTCGGCCGCGCCGCTCGTCTCGATCGCGGTCGACAGCGGGATGAGGCCGCCGATGAGCACGACGGTCTGCCACGAGACGGCGCGGTAGGCCTGGTTGACGCTGACGACCCTCGTCAGCACCATCGCGGTGGCCGCGGCGAGGCCCGCGATCGCCGGCGGCACGAGTCCCAGTGCGAGCAGGACGACCATGACGAGGAGGACGGCGATCGCCCGGCCCGACCGTGGACCGAGCGGAACTGCTTGTCGCCGAACGAGATCCGGGGAGTCGACCAGGAGCACGTCACGGTCGTGCACGAGCTCCTCGATCGACGTCCACGTGCCGTGCAGCAGGAGGCTGTCCCCGGCCGTCAGCTCGTGCGGCGTCGCACCCAGGTCCTTCCCGAGCCGGCGGATCCCGAGCACGACGAGGTCGCTGCCACGCATCTGGCCGGGGAAGGACGTCTCACCGACGAGTGGCGAGCGTGGAGGGACGACGACCTCGGCCACGCCCACCTCGCGGTTCATGATGCCGGCCGACTCGACCGTGACCGGTCGCATCGCGACGGCGAGGCGCAGCTCGGGCACGAGGCGGCTCACGGCATCGCTCGCCCCGCTGACGACGACGACGTCGTCGTCCCCGACCGGGGTCGCTCCCGTCACGGCGTGACCGCCGGCACTCTGCACGCCGATGAGGGTCACCCCCGGGTATGCCGCGAGGTCGAGTCTCGACGCGGGCACCCCGACGACGGGCGACCCCGGGCGCACCCGGAGGCGGTAGAAGCCGTCGTGGAGCTCGTAGTAGGCGGCGAGCCGGCTCGCGTGCCGACCGAGGTCACGGACCGGCTGGGAGGAGGACCGGCGGGGCAGCACCCGTGGCCCGAGCAGGACCCCCAGCGTCACCGTGCCGATGACGAGGGGGAGGCCGACGACGGCGAAGTCGAAGAAGCCGAACGGCTCGACACCGGCGTCGACGGCAGCGTTGGAGACGATGACGTTGACCGGGCTGCCTGTCAGGGCGAGGAGGGATCCGGCGCTCCCGGCGAAGGCCATCGGCATGAGCATGAGCGAGGGCGACCGCCGGATCCGGGTGGCGAGCACGAGAACCATGGGCAGGAGGGCGGCGACCGAGCCGTTGAGGGTGATGACGGCGGTCAGGACCGCGCACAGACCGAGCACCGCGACCATGAGGCGCACCGCTCCGTCACCGACGACGTCGATGAGCCGCTGGCCCGCCCACGTCGTCACACCGGCCGAGTCGATGGCCTCGCTGACGACGAAGAGGGAGGCGATGAAGACGACGACCGGGTCGCCGAACCCGGACAGGGCCGTGTCCGCGTCGACGAGTCCCGTCGCGTAGAGCGCGAGGCAGGTGAGGACCGCCACCCCGCCCACGGGCAGGCGGTTCCAGATGAAGAGGACGACGGTTGCCGCGAGGACCACCAGGCTCGTCGTCGCGGGGCTCATCGCCCCATCGTCCGTGCCGGGAGGCGTGGTGCGGTCACCCACGACGGGTGAATCGGTCGCGGGGGCGGCGCGGCCATGCTCGTTAGGACCAAGACCAACGTCTCCGGAAGGAGTCGGCGTGAGCACTCCTGCCATGCGCACTCTGGATCCCATCCCGTCGACCCGGTCGTCCGTCACGGTCGACGTCGTCACCGACCTGCCCGGAGCCGACGAGGTCGGGGCGGTCGCGGTGCCGGTGGCGGAGGGCGCCGAGCCGCCGGCCGACCTCGGGCAGGACGCGGCCGCCCTCGGCGCCGCCGGCTTCACCGGCAAGCGCGGGCAGACGATCGTGATCCCCAGCGGTGGCCGAGCCCTCGTCGCCGTCGGCATCGGGGCGGTCGACGACATCGACGAGGCTGCGGTGCGTGACCTCGCCGCGACCTTCGCCCGGGCCGTGCCCCTGCACACCCGCCTCGCGGTCGAGCTGCCCGACCGGGAGATCGGCGTGTCGCCGGCCGACTTCGCCCGCGCCGCCACCGAGGGTGTCCTCCTCGCCCGATGGCGCTTCCGGATCAGCGAGACCGACGACGAACCAGTCCTCGAGCGGCTCGTCCTCATCGCCCCCGCCGAGCACTCCGAGGCCGTCGTCGAGGGCGTCCGTCGTGGTGAGGTGCTCGCGCGAGCGGCAGCGGTCGGCCGCGACCTCGCCAACTGTCCTGCCGCGGCGCTCACCGCGACCCGCATGGGTGAGGTCGCACAGGAGCTCGGCCCCGACGCCGGACTGGACGTGGACGTCGTCGGCCTCGACGAGCTCGTCGAGATGGGGTGCGGCGGGCTGCTCGGGGTCAACCTCGGCAGCGTCGAGGAGCCGCGCATGGTGCGTCTGCACTACGTGCCGGAGGGCGAGTCGCGCGGGCACCTCGCCCTCGTGGGCAAGGGCATCATGTACGACTCCGGCGGCATCAGCCTCAAGCCGAGCGACGAGTCGCACGCGCAGATGAAGAACGACATGACCGGTGCTGCCACGGTGCTCGCCGCCATGACCGCGCTGCGTGCCGTCGGCTGCCAGACCGAGGTGACCGGCTACCTCATGTGCACCGACAACATGCCCTCCGGCTCGGCGCTCAAGCTCGGCGACGTGCTCCGGATGCGCAACGGCAAGACCGTCGAGGTGCTCAACACCGATGCCGAGGGACGTCTCGTCATGGCGGACGCGCTCGCTCTCGCCGTCGAGCTCGACGTCGACGCCATCGTCGACATCGCCACCCTGACCGGTGCGTGCCTGCGGGCCCTCGGTGTCGACATCGCCGGTGTCATGGGCAACTCGGACGCGCTCGTCGACCAGGTCCGGGCAGCGGGGGCGGTGGTCGACGAGCCGGTCTGGCCGCTGCCGCTGCATCGCCGCTACCGGTCGCAGCTCGACTCGCCGATCGCCGACATGACCAACCTCGGCGGTCCGAACGCCGGCCAGATCACGTCGGCCCTCTTCCTCGAGGAGTTCGTCGGCGACAAGCCGTGGGCCCACATCGACATCGCGGGCACGGCACAGCTGCCGGAGGCCAGAGGCTGGCGCAACAAGGGGGCCACCGGCTTCGGGAGCCGGCTGCTCATCGAGCTCGCCTGCGCGTTCGAGAGGCCGGCCACGCCCGGCAGGTGAACGCCGTCCGTGCCGCTCCGGCGCGGACCGACCCCGGCGAAATGGGCTGGCCCCGCGGCCGGGGTCGCGGCGACAATCGTCGGGTGGACATCGACGTCGAGGTCACGGGTGGCGTCGTGCGCGGCGCCACCGAGGGCGGCCTCGCCGTCTTCCGCGGCATCCCGTACGCCGCCCCGCCCGCTCCCTTCGCAGCCCCCGGACCGGTGCGGCCCTGGGCCGGCACCCGCCCGGCCCGCGCGTTCGGTCCACCGCCGCCGCAGTCGGCCGCCTTCGGCATGGACGCCCCGACCGACGAGGGCGACGACTGGCTGACCGTCAACGTCTGGTCGCCGGGGCTGGGGCGCCGGTCACCCGTCATGGTCTGGATCCAGGGAGGCGCCTACCTCTTCGGCACGTCCGGCCTGCCTGAGTACGACGGGGGCCTCCTAGCGCGCGGCGGGGTCGTCGTCGTGACCTTCAACTACCGGGTCGGCCTGGACGGTTTCGGCTGGGTCGACGGCACGCCGGCGAACCGTGGGCTGCTGGACCAGGTCGCCGCGCTCGAGTGGGTCCGCGACAACATCGGCGCCTTCGGCGGCGACCCCGAGCGGGTCACGGTCTTCGGCCAGTCCGCGGGTGGCGGTTCGGTGGCGGCGCTGCTCGCCATGCCCCGCGCCTCCGGGCTCTTCCACCGGGCCGTCGCGCAGAGCCTGCCCGGCACGTTCTTCACCCCTCGGTTGGCCGCCGACATCACCCGGGCCTGCGCGGCCGAGCTCGGACTGGACCCCTCCGAGCTGCCGGCGGCCGACCCCCGGACCCTGCCCGCAGCCGCCGATGCCGTGGCGGCGACGATGGGGCTGCACGCGGACCGCTGGGGGCGCGCGGCCCACGCACACGTCCCCCTGGCGCCGGTCGTCGACGGTGACGTGCTCCCGACGACCCCGTGGCTCGGGCTGACCGGGCGGGTCGAGCTGATGGTCGGCCACACGCGCCACGAGCAGCGGCTGCTCACGGCGCTGAGCGGGCAGCTGGGCGCGATCACCGAGGCGCAGGCCTTCGAGGCGGCCGAGATCTTCGGCCCCGACCCGGGGCGCTACCGCGAGAGCTTCCCCGACCCCGAGGAGCTCTACGACGTGGTGCGGTCGGACTGGCTCTTCCGGATGCCGTCCCTGCACCTCGCCGAGGCCCAGCTGGCCGCGGGTGGCCGGGTCCACCTCTACGAGCTGACCTGGCCGGCACCCGGCATGGGCGGGGTCCTCGGGGCCTGCCACGGGCTGGACGTGCCGCTCGTGTTCGGCACCCTCACGGTCGGTCAGCCGGCCCTGCTCATCGGCCGCCCCACGGCGGAGGCCGAGGCGGTGTCCGAGCAGATGCGGAGCGCGTGGACGGCGTTCGCGACGAACGGCGACCCCGGGTGGCCCTCCTACGACACCGGAGCGACGCGACTGTTCGATGCCGAGCCGGAGGTCACGAACTATCCCGAGCAGGTCTCCCGCCGGATCTGGAGCGAGCCGCCTCAGGTGCTCGACCTGGCCCAGGTGTAGTCGGGTCCGGCGAGGCACGCCTGGGGCCCCGTGGGTGACGTCGCCGCCACCCGGTCACGCCGACGGAGGCGCCGTCCACCGTCGGCGGACGGGCATCTCCTCGTAGGTGTACTCCGTGGCCACGGCCTCCGCGACCGAGCACGCATAGTGGACCAGGCCGTATGCCGTCTGGCTCGGGCGCGCCACCACTGCGGGGTGCGAGGGAGCGAGCTCTTCCAGCGAGCCGCGTGCCATGAACTCCCCGTGGTCGCCGGTGTGGTCGTCCCACGGCTGCGCCGTGTGGAACGCGTACCGCGGGTCACGTCCCACCTCGCGGAGCCTCGGGCTGGTGTCGCGGAACGACACACACAGCAGCCCGGCCGCGAGCCACGGGGACACCGGGTGCACACGTGGGCCACCGTCGAGCCGCAGCGTGGCCAGGTAGACGATCCGACCCGCCATCCGCTCCCGAGCGAAGGCCGCGAGATCTGGTTCGGCGTCGGCGAACTCAGCCCACGTGGCCACGGCGGTCGCCGGCCCCTTCGTCGGTCCGGATCACGAGCGGCCGTCGACCGGTCGTGGGGTCAGTGGTCGGAAGAGTCATCGACCGTGAGCACGATGAGCGGGCTGTACCGGAGCATCTCCGGCACGTCCGTGCGCCGCCAACGTCTGGCGGCAGCCTCGATGAAGGGCCGGCGCTCGTCAGGGTCCGTGACGACGCGCGCCGTGGCGGGCACGTCGACGACGACCGACTGCTTCAGGTGGACCACGACGTGGGGGTCGGCCTCGATGTTGTGGATCCAGTCGCGCGTCCGGTCGGCCCGGGGCATCCCGGTGATGAAGAGCTGCCCGTTGTCATGGTGCAGAAAGATCTCGATACGCCGTCGTCGGCCGGTGCGCCGGCCTGTCGTCGTGAGGTCGATGAGCTGGCTGCGGGTCAACGCAGCCCGGGTGGCCTCACCCGGTGAGTGGTCGGGGTCCATGGCGCGATCCTCTCGACTGAGCTCGGCGCTCGCGGGTCTGGCGGGTCGGCCCCGGTCAGCTCGTCGCCGGTGCCACGGGGGAGACGGGCGAGACGGTCGGCAGACCGAAGCCGTCGACGAAGACGTTGACCGTGACGCTCCCGGCCTTCTCGAAGCGGAAGGTCACGGGCAGGAGCCGACCGGCCCGCACGTCGAGCTTGAGGTCGACCATCTCGAGGTGGAGGCCGCCGGGGTACTGCAGCGAGACCACCCCGTTGGCGGGGACGTCGACCTGGACGGGGCCCTCGGGCCCGTCGGTGCCCTGGCGCGTGATGACCTGGCTGGCGTAGGCGGTGCTCACGGCCACGAGCCGGTCCGCGGTGGCTCCGTCGTTGGCGAGCGTGGTGAAGAGCCCCGTGTTCGAGCCGGTGAGCAGCTTCCGGTCCTCCGGGGCGTCGATGCGCGTCGCGAGGAGCCGGAGGGAACCGACTTCGGCGTTGACGCTCGTGCCACGCGCCGGGTTGGTGATGCGCGCCTGCACGGGGTCCGGCTGCGAGGTGCACGCAGCGAGCGGGACGACGCTGACCGACAGGAGCGCGGCGACGACGATCGGGCTGGTCCTCATGGCCGTCACGCTAGGCGGGACGCGCGTCGGGCGATTCCCCCGTCGGGGGTGATCCTCAGGCGGTGGAGGTGGTCGCCGGTGCGGGCGGACCCGGAGCCGCGGGCTCCGGGTCCGCCTCAGCACTGCGCGTACGGCGTCGTCGTCGGGCTCGGCGTCGCGGGGGTGCGCGGCGTCCGGGTCGCCGCGCCCGTGCCGCCCGCGGAACCGGGCGTCGTGGACGTCGGCGTCGGCGTCTTCGCCGGCTTCGGCGCGGCGATCCCCTTCCTGACGAGGGCGCGGACCTTGGCGTAGTCGGGGTCCCACGGCTTGATGCCGTCGTCGAGGGTCAGCGTCACACTGTTGACCTTGGCCTTCTGCACCCGCTCGACGAGGTCGACGAAGGCAGGCAGGCTCCGGGCCGGGATGTCGGTGTAGATGTTGTCGCGCGCGATGCGGGCCAGCTGGGGGTACTGCGCCACCATCTCGGCCGGGTTCACCTGCCCGACGATCGCCTGGACGACGCACCGCTGCCGGGCCTGCCGGAACGTGTCGCTGTCGGCGGCACGCGAGCGGGCGTACCAGAGCGAGTGCCACCCGTCGAGGTGCTGGCGCCCGGGCGTGAACCACGCCTTGACGCCGACGATGCGCTGGTCGGCGGTCACGCGCCCACCGATCGGCAGCGGGCCGCCCGTGCCGGCGTCCTTGACGTTGATGTCGAGCCCGCCCATGGCGTCGATGAGCAGCGAGAAGCCCTTGAGGTCGATGACGACGACGTGGTCGATCGTCAGCCCGACGATCTGCTGGACGGTGCCGCGGATCTCCTCCCGGCCCGGCACGACACCCTTGGGGTAGGCGCCCGGGTGGTCGACGGCATACCCCTCCGCCTCGCTGTAGAGGTTGGTGAGCATGCACTGGCCGGTCGCGCCGGGCTCGTTCTGGGCGCAGGACCGCTCGGGCGAGCCGAAGTGGCCGGACGGGTAGCGGGCGCGGAGGGGGCTGCCGGGGGCGAGCGGAGCCTTGAGCAGGTTGCGGGGCATCGAGATGAGCGTCGTGCGCCCGGAGTGCGTGTCGATGCTCGCGACGATCATCGAGTCCGTGCGGGTGCCGATGCGGTCGGAGCCCGCGTCGGAGCCGAGCAGCAGGAGGTTGACCCGGGCCTGCTCGGCCCACGGGTCGTCGCCCTCGACGACCCTCGCGCCCACGCCCGGTCGCGACGGCGGCGCCGAGAAGACGACCTCGACGGTGTCCTGGGTGATGAGGGCATAGTCCGCGGCGGTGAAGGCCCCGCCGCCGACGACGAGCACCATGAGCGTCGTGAAGGCGGCGAGCAGGCCGGTGCGGCCGCGGTCGAGCGTACCCGGTCGCGCCTGGACGGCCGTGAGGACGATCGACGCGCACCAGACGAGGCCCCAGAGCGCGATGACGACGACGGCTCCGCGGAGCAGGTCGGGCCTGGCGACGACCGTGAGCGCAGCACTCGTGACGCCCTGGGTCAGCACGGCGTACGCCGCCCCGGCGACCGCGGCCAGGGTGATGCCGAGGATGGTCCAGCCGACCCAGCGGCTGCGGGTCTGCGTCAGCCCGGCGCCCGGCAGGACGGTGCCGAGGGCGGTGAGACCGAGTGCGCGGCGGAAGCCGGACCCGAGCTCACGGCGCACCTGGCTGCGACCCCGCTCACCCGGCTCACCCGGCCCGGCCGCGGCCGGTTCCGGCGCGTCCTGCGGCCGCGGCTCGTGCGCAGCGCCGTCCGGCTGCATCCTGCTCCTCCCGGCCTGGCCACGTGCGCAGGTCACCGATCGACATCATGCCTCTCGGAGGCGCCCAGCAGAAGCACCTCGGCGAAAGGCTCATCCCGAGGGATGGGACGGGGACGTGCCGGGGTGCCGGCGGGGCGGCGGCCCCGCGGGTCACGACTGATCGATGCGCCCCGTCTCGACGACCTCGAGCGCGAGCACGTGCAGCTTGACGTTGCGCGCCATGCTGGCCCTCCGGAGCTCGTCGAACGCCTGCTCCCGCGTCACGCGACGCAGCGCCATGAGGATGCCGATGGCGGCGCCGATGTCACGGCTGTGGGCGAGGGCGGCCTCGAGCTGGAGGGCGCGTGACTCGGCGGCGTCGAGGCGCTCGAGCGCCTCGAGGAGGTAGGTCTCGACCGCGGTCAGCTGCTCGTCGGCGTCGTCGGACGCCCCGAAGACCGTGTCGACCCCGTGTCTGGGCGAGGTGCCCGCCACGACGTGTGGCTCCATGCGAAAACTCCTACTGGTACCCCGCCGGCGGCCTTTGCTCGACCGCGATTGGCGCGCGTCAAGCCTAGGGGACCGGTCCGACAGATGGGGTCGAGCGGGTGGGGCGTCCGGTTCGTCCGGTACGGCGGGACACGAGGCGGGCGACTGACGCGGCTCTCGCTGGGTACTCGTCACCCGGCGCCATCGTCGCTCTTCAACCAGCCAGGGGCGGCGGTGACGTCGCCGGCGGGACCGGCGCCGGAGGTGCAGCGAGACGGCACCCGCTCGGGGGATCGGGTGCCGCCTCACCCACACCATCGCGGCCCGCGTGCATCCGTTACAGCCTTCGGCTCGGCGTATGCCGTCACCTGCGTTCGTGGTGCTCCGCGCGTTCCGTGCCGTGCTGGGCGCCGTAGACCGCGGCCTGGGTGCGGCGCTCGAAGCCGAGCTTGGCGAGCAGGCCGGACACGTAGTTCTTGACGGTCTTCTCGGCGAGGTGCAGGCGGTCGCCGATCTGGCGATTGGTCAGTCCCTCGGCGATGAGGGTGAGGATCTCCTGCTCCCGGTCGGTCAGGGTCCCGGTGCGCGAGCCCGGTCGCGCCGACCCGACCCGCCCCGACGGGTGCTCACCGCCGCCGTCCGCGGAGTCGGCGCCCTGGGGTCGGCGGATCCGCTCGAGCAGACGCTCGACGAGGGCCGGGTCGATGAGGGAGTGGCCGGCGGCGACGTGCGCGACCGCCTCGGTGAGGGACGTGCCGCGGATCTGCTTGAGCAGGTAGCCCGAGGCCCCGGCCATGACCGCGGCGAAGAGGGCGTCGTCGTCGTCGTAGGAGGTGAGGATGAGACAGCGCGTGCCGGGGCTGCTCACCTGGACCTCGCGGCACACGTCGATGCCGCTCCCGTCGGGGAGCCGAGCGTCGAGCAGCGCCACCTGGGGGGCGAGCGTCGGGATGCGTCGCAGGGCCTCGGCGGCGGTGCCGGCCTCCCCGACGACCCGGAAGCCGTCGTGCGACTCGAGCAGGTCGATGAGCCCTCGGCGGACGATCTCGTGGTCGTCGAGCAGGAAGACCGTGATCGGCGTCGTCACGGGGTCAGCAGGGCGGTCCATCTCAGCACCGTCTCCCTCTCGTCGGTCGTCAGCGTGCAGTCCCCGCCGCGGTCGTGGGCGCGCTTCGTGAGGTTGGCGAGGCCGCGGTGCCGTCGCTCGGGCGGGCGCGTGGTCCGTCCGGCGCTGTCGGTGGCGTCAGCGGCGTCGGTGGCGTCGCGGTCAGCCGGTGTCCCCGAGCTGCCGCGCCGCGCGCCGTCGGCCCCCGCGCCCCGCGTGGCCGGACCGTCGTCGGTCACCTCGACCGTGACGGCCTCCGCCGTGACGGCGACGCGGACGGAGACGGCGGAGCACCGCGCGTGCTTGACGACGTTGGTCAGCGCCTCGCGGAGGACGGCCGTGACGTCGTGGAGCAGCACGGGGTCGATGACCGTCGCGACCGGCCCGTCGAGGCTCAGGGTCGGCTCGACGCCGAGACCTGGGGTCGCGGCGGCGACCACCTCGAGCAGCACGGCGCGGGCGTCGAGCGACGACGGGGGTTCCTGCAGCTCGAAGATCGAAGCCCGGATCCGTCGGATCGTCTCGTCGAGGTCCTCGACCGCTCGGCCCAGGGCGCCGCGGACCGTCGTGTCGGCGGTCCGCTCGGTGACCGCCTCGAGTGACAGGGCTGTCGCGAAGATGCGCTGGATGACGTGGTCGTGCAGGTCGCGGGCGATGCGGTGGCGGTCCTCGAGCACCGCGATGCGCTCCTCGTCGGCGCGGCCGTCGGCGAGCTCGAGTGCGAGCGCGGCGTGGGTCGCGAGCTGCTCGGCCATCTCGACGTCGGCACGGGTGAACGGGCGGCTCCCGGCCCGTCGGGCGACGACGACGGCGCCGCGCACCCCGGCCTCGCCGACGAGCGGACAGGCCATGGCCGGCCCGCCCGACCCGGCCTCGGCGACCGAGACGAGGGTCGGGTCGGCCGGCCCGGACGCCTCGGCGAGGACCGCCCGACGCTCGCGCATCGCCGTGCCGGCCAGCGAGGGACCGGAGCGGTATGCCGTTCCGACGAGGCCATCGGCACCCACCCCGCGCGCGACCCCGACGACGAGGCGGACGGCATACGCCAGGGGTTCGCCGGCGTCGGCGAGGGCGGCGTCGGTCTCGCGGTCGGGGAAGTCGAGGGTGACGACGTCGGCGTCGGCGAGGCGCAGCACCGCGTCGGCGATGCGGACGAGGACCTGCTCGCCGAGGCCGGGCCGGAGCAGGTCGCGGCTGATCTCGGCCGACGCCCGCAGCCACTCCTGGCGTCGTCGCGACTCCTCGTAGAGGCGAGCGTTCTCGATGGCCACACCGGCGCTCGCGGCGAGGGCCACGACGAGGTCCTCGTCGTCGGACGAGAAGTCCGAGCCGTCGACGCGCTCGGCCAGGTAGAGGTTGCCGAAGACCTCGCCCCGGGAGCGCACTGGCACCCCGAGGAAGCCGTGCATCGGAGGGTGCCCGGCTGGGAATCCGACGGACCGCGGGTCGTCGGAGATGGCGTGCAGCCGGATCGGCTCCGGCTCCTCGATGAGGGCTCCGAGCACGCCGCGCCCGGTGGGCAGGTGGCCGATCAGCTCGACCACCTCGGCGTCCATGCCCGAGTGGATGAACTGCTCGAGCCGGCCGTCGATCCCGATGACCCCGAGCGCGGCGTAGCGGGCGCCGGCGACGGCGCGTGCTGCCTCGACGATGCGGCGAAGCACGGCAGGGAGCGCGAGCTCCGAGACGACGGAGCGGTTGGCCGCGAGCAGCCCGCGCAACCGGTCCTCCGCCGAGCCGGTCGAGCCCGTCGAGGCTTCCACGCCTGCCGTGGGTGCCGAAGCGCCCGGGCCAGATGCGCCGGCCGGGCGGGGCGACGGGACACGCTCGACCATCAGCGTGTCGTCCGCCCAGACACGGCGGCCGTCCGCACCCGTCGGCCGGTCGCGCGCGTCGCCGTCATCACCCAAGGCTAGGCCCGCGCGGCTGCGCCGGTGGCTCGTTGTCGCAGGACGGGGCGGGCCGTCAGCGGGCACTGCGTCGCGCGGCGGACGGCACGCGCTGCGATCCGAAGGAACGACCGGTGATCCGCTCGACGCTGATCCCGATGAAGACGTTGCGCACGCCACCGGCCCACGGCTCGGCACCCTCGACGGTCCACAGGTGCGTGAGCAGCGCGGGTGACGCGACGGCCTGGGCGCGACCGCGTGCGATGACGCTCCACCCCGTGTGTGCCGTGTCGTCGAGGTCGTCGACCTCGAAGACCACCTGGGTCGGCCGCACGAGCTCCGAGAGCACGCCGAAGGGCGAGGTCCGGAAGACGATGAGGTCGGCCGCGCAGGCATAGCTGACGGGGAAGATCTGGGGGCCGTGGCCGGCATTCCACCCGATGCGCCCGACGTTGCGGGACTCGAGCAGGGCCTGGCACTCGGTCGGGGTCAGGTCGGCGTAGTTGATGCGTCGGCTCGACCGCTGCCCGTGGTCCGCGTGGTCCGCACTCTCGCCGGCCGGCCGGCCGGTCGTCGTCATGTCAGGACCTCGGCGTCGGCCCGGCCGAGGCCAGGCGCTGGGGGTGGTGGATGCGGCCGGAGTCACGTCCCACGGGCCGTCCGAGCTCGACGGCGCTGACCGGGCGCGGCTCGGGAGTCACGGCGCGGAGCATCGCTCGGCACCGGTCGAGCTCGGCACGCACCCGGGCCAGCTCGGTGCGCACCTCGAGGAAGTGCACGAGGTGGTCGCCGACACTGCGCGCCCACGCGTCGACGGCACGCCAGTCGGCGCACCACGTCATCGGGATGGTGCACCGGCCGTCCTCCGGTCCCGCCTCGGCGCCGGCGCCCGGCGGCTCCGTGGGCCGGACGGGGACCGACGGCCGGCCGCTCCAGTGGCTGACGTGCAGGTGGTCGACGGCGACGACGAGGTCGAAGCCCTCCGTCGACGTGATCGCGACGCACGGGCGGCACGTGACGCGGTGCCCGGCGCGCGAGAGCTCATCGGCGATCGACGCGGCGATGGCCTCGTCGATCCCCGCGGTCGTCGCCGCGAACGAGGACGACGAGGGGGGCGTGGCCGGCGCGTCCGTGGCCACTCCGGTCGGGAGGACGCCCGTGGCGTACGACTCGGGCGCCGCCTCCGGCGGGGGTGGTGGGGTCGAGTAGGTGATGAGGACGGTGCACATGGTGCTCTCCCTGGTCGGCGGCGCCGGGCACGGCGCTGCATCGATGGTGCGCGCCGGTGGGGGGGTCATGACACGGCCGAAGGTCGCCAGGGGCCGGGACCAAGGTCCCGGATCGGACAGGACCGATGCATCTGTCGGCAGTCCGGTCCGCGGCAGACGCTGGACCCAGAGGTGAGCACCATGGACGAGACGAGACAGCGCGACCCAGGTCCGGCGCGCCCCGGGGCGGCACGTGTGGCGACACGGCCCGCTGGGGCGCGGGGGGCTGACGCGCCTCGGCCGAGGGGCAGGATCGTCGTGGGGGTTGACGGCTCGAAGCAGAGCAGGGCCGCGCTGCGCTGGGCCTGTGCTGACGCCGACGCCAAGGGGGCCGTGGTCGTCGCGGTCGCGGTGTGGCACCTCTACCCGCTGGCGCCGCCCGAGCGGATCGGTGCGTCGCCGTGGTGGTTCACGGCCGACCCGGAGGAGGCCACTCGCGCCTTCCTCGGGGAGGTCGTGGACGAGGTGGCCGACGACTTCCCGGACGTCGTCGTCGAGCAGAAGGTGCTCTCGGGGCATGCTGCCGAGCAGCTGATCAGCCTGTCCGCGGTCGCGGACCTCGTCGTCCTCGGGGCGACCGGGAGCGGTGGCTTCGCCGGCATGTCGCTCGGCTCGACGAGCCGGGCCGTCGTCGAGCACGCCCTCAGCACCGTGGTCCTCGCCCGCTGACGTTCAGCCGGGCGCGTCGCCGGTGACCTGCCACGTGCCGTCGGGGTCGCGCCGGGCGAGCCCCAGCGTGGCGAACGCGTCGAGCCACCCCTCCATCGGCCACCAGCCCCACCGGCGGGCGAAGCGGTTGGCGTTGGCGACGACGTCGTGCACGTGCTGGACGGGCGGCGAGCTCGTCGGATGGTGCTGGTGGTGTGCTGCGGCACCGCCGACCCAGAGCAGGCGCCCACCGGAGGCGCCGAGGCGCTGGCCGAAGTCGGTGTCCTCGCCGCCGTAGCCGACATACGCCTCGTCGAAGCCCCCGACGGCGTTCCACGAGCGCACCGTCAGCGCGAAGGACAGGGACCAGAAGAGCCGCAGGTCTTCGGCAGGACGCACCTCGTCCGAGGCCAGGGTCGGCCGGGCCGGGTGCGGCGAGGCCAGGGCCGCGAGGTCGAGGTCGCGGTAGTCGCGTCCCGCCGGGGCCGGTGGCAGGTAGGCCACCTCTCCGGCGAGGACCAGCGGTGCCACGTCCGGCCCGGGACTGCGCCGGCGCTCGTCGCCCAGCACGGCGGCATACCGCTCGACGAGCCCTGGTGACGGGATGCAGTCGACGTCGAGGAGCACGACCTGCTCGGCGCCGGCGCGGGAGGCGACGGCGACCCCGAGGTTGCGCGCGGCGGCGAGGGGTAGCCTGCCGCGTCGACGCGGCAGGCTCGCGACCCGCACGTCCCACGGCCCCGCCTGCGACCGGGCGAGCTGCTCGACCTCCGGGTCGTCCATCGCGACGACCACCTGCAGGTCCGGCAGCCGGGTCTGGCGACGCAGGCCCCACAGCTGGCGCGCGAGGTGCGTGTGCCGCCCGTGCACGATCGTCACCACGGCCACGCGGGGCGCCCTGCCCGCGGGCGTCACGGCTGTCGGTGGGAGGGCGGGTGTCACGACGCCGTGCGGATGTCGTCGCCGGTGCGGTCGTGGCGGTCGTGGCGGTCGTGGCGGTCGTGGCGGGCGGCGAGCTCGTCGAGCCTGGCCGCTGCGGAGGCCGCCCCCTGACCGGTGGACCACCGGCGCCAGCCCTCCCCGCCGCGGTCGAGGGCCCGCTCGAGCAGGCCGGGCCAGGCCGTGGCGAGCGGCCAGGCGCGGACGCCGACCGCGGCCCCGAGCCGGTCGACGGCGGCGGCCGTCGCCATCTGCTCGTCGAAGGGGCGCGGCTGGGCCACGACGACGGCGGGACGGCGCGCCGCGGCGACCTCGGCGACGGCGTTCTGGCCGCCGTGCGTGACGACGACGTCGGCTGACTCGAGGTCGGCCCACAGGTCGGGCGACGGCGAGCCAGGGCCGCGCTCGACCCACTCCCAGCCCGGTGTCGCGGCCCGGGCGGCGGCCACCTCCGCGGCGGACGTCGACCGTCCGCCGCCGCCCCAGAGGACGAGGACGCGTCGCGGCGACGGCTCGTCGGGCTCCGGGCCAGACGGGCGAGGGCCGTCCGCCAACGCCTCGATGCAGCCCGCGGCCGAGCCGAGGGACGTGCGTCGACGCGACGGGACCCGGTCGTCGAAACGCGAGATGCCCCCGACCGCCCAGAGCTTGTCTCGCCACGACCCGGGCCAGTCGGTCGCATGGGCCGCCTCGGGCCACGGGGCGAGCAGGGCATCGGCGAGGTCGTAGGCGAGGACGTGGGCGCGGTCGGTGCGCTCTCCGGGCATCGCCAGCACGACGACCGGTACGCCGCACAGCCGGACGAGCGTCGCCACCTCCACCGACACGTCGACGACGACGAGCGAGGGCCGCGTCCGGGCGACCCACTCGGTCAGTGCAGCGGCACGGTGGGCCAGTCCGGCGTCGTGCCGCGGGACCCAGTGCAGCACGTCGCCCGCCGTGGGGTCGGCGCGGACGACCTCGCCGGCGGGCATCCGGTCGTCGCGGTCGAGCTGCAGCCACTCCGACGGCCATCCGTCGGGGGCCGGAAGGGAGCTGATCCCCGTGACGGGCGAGCTGAGGTGCTCGGCGACGGCCTGCAGGCGGGTCAGGTGGCCGAGCCCCTGGTGGTGGACGTACCAGCCGATCATGCGGCACCGGACATCGCGCTGAGGGACTCGTAGATCCCGAGGTAGCTCTCGACCATGCGGTCCACCGAGCAGGCGACGACGGCATGGGCCCGGCACGCAGCGCGGTCGAGGTCGACGGCTGCGGCCACGGCCTCGGCGGCAGCTGCGTCGTCGCAGTCGCGGGGGAGCAGCAGCCCGACGCCGGGCACGACGAACTCGCGCAGGCCACCGCGGTCGAGGGCCACGACCGGCGTGCCGCACGCGAGGGACTCCGCGGCGACGAGGCCGTACGGCTCGTCCCACTCCGGCGTCACGAGCATGGCCGCGCTCGCCCCGACGAGGGCGACGAGGCCGTCGGTACCGAGGTGGCCGACGTACTCGACGTCGTCGCCGAGCTCGCCCGCGACGTGCCGGGTGAAGTAGTCGGCGTCGCCGACCGGGCCCGCGAGGCGGAGCCGGCGGCCTGCCGCCCGTGCCATGGCGATGGCCCGGTGTGGTGCCTTCTCCGGCACGAGCCGGCCCACCCAGACGAGGTCCTCGCCGCCGGGTCCTTCGACCCATCGGTCGACGTCGACGCCGTTGTGCACGACGTGCGCCGGGGTGACGTGCGCCCACGACCGCGCGGTGTGCTCGCTCACGGCCACAAAGTGGCTGTGCCGCAAGGGGTTTCGTGACCGAGCGCCGATCTCGATCGCGGGCTCGAGCCACGGGGTCGGCGGAGTGTGCAGGGTCGTGAGCACGGGCGACGGCAGCGAGTCGGCCATGGCGACGGGCAGGTGGTGAAGGCTGTTGTTGTGCACGACCGCGACATCGGGACGTTGCTGGAGTGCCAGCATGACCTGCAGGTATGCGTGGTGCTCGCGCAGCCACGCCTCCGGCACCATCGACGCGTCGCTCCGGGCGGTGTGGCTCAGGCGCAGGGGCTCGACGTGGAGCGGGGTGGCCCCCAGCGCCGGGTCGCTGCCCGGGCCGGCGAAGAAGGACACGTCGACACCCTGTCGCCTCAGCCCTCGCACGAGGTGCCACGTCAGCGACTCCAGGCCACCGGCGAACGGCTCCGCGATGGGGTGCCTCGCGGCAGCGAGGATCACGACGCGCACGCGACACCCCGCTCCGCAGCGGCAGCCAGCACGGCGGCATACACCTGCTCGTGGGCGCGTGAGACGTCGTGGCGCTCGCGCCGGCGTTCCTCCGGCTCGGCCCGCCACGAGGGCCGCTCGTGGTACGCCCTCAGGAGGGTGTCCCGGAGCGTCGGGGCAGCGCCGCCCGCATCGGATCCCGGCGCGCCGTAGAGGAGGCACGGACGCTGGTCGGCGTAGTGGCCGCAGTCGGGGGCGACGACCGTCGTCCCGAGGTCGTGGCACGCCTCGAGCCAGCCCGAGTGCGTGCCGAAGCGGTAGGGCAGCACCGAGACGTCGAGGGACTGGAGGTAGTCCCACAGCTCGTCGTCGCTGAAGTAGTCGTGGACGCGCAGGTCGACGCCGTCGGTCGCTGCGAGCTCCCGGAGCCGGGGCTCGAGGTCGCTCGCGTGTCGGGGGCCGCCCGGGGTCATGACGTCGGTGTGGGCGTCGACGCGCAGCCGGGCGCCGGGCATCTCCGGCAGGGTGGCGACGATCTGCTCGATGACCGGTAGCGGGTCCATGCCCGCGCGCAGGCTCTTGGCGTGGACCCCGATGACGTAGCCGCGGTGCGGCACTCGGGGCCGGGACAGGCGCGGCTCCTCGACGACGTGCGGGTGGGGCACGACGAGCGCCTCGCGCCCCCACCGCTCGGCGATCTCCGCCGCGGCGCCGGGAGTGAGCGTGATGAGGGCGTCCGCCGCCTCGACGAGGACCCCGAGCTGCGCGTCGTGCAGCTCGCGCTCGTGGTGGTGCGGGTTGCGCAGGTCGTGAACGGTCAGCACGAGGGGCTTCCCGTGGCGGCGCAGGCTCGAGGCGACCCGGGCGAGGTCGTCGGGTGACACGGCATCGAAGCCGAAGTGCACGTGCATGACGTCGAAGTCGGTGGCATGGGCGTCGACCCAGCCGGGCTCGAGCATCCGCGGCGGCCACCACTGCGCGTCGGGCACGTCGGCGCGGGGGCGGGGGTCCGCCAGCCGCGTCACCGTCGTGTCGCCGTCAGGAGGAGCGAGGTGACGGACGTAGACGTGGCCTGCGGGGACGGACGCGATGACGGGACTCAACCGGTTGCCTCTCGGTGCACGCCGCCCGACGCACCGAGGGAGGAAGAGGGGGCGCCGGCGCGGGTTCGGGGGGCCGCTGGGCTGGAGCCTCCAGCAGGCCCATACCCGGGTAGCGGCCCGGCCACACCGATCCGGTGGATCGTGCGCGGTATGCGGTGGTTTCGCCGGACCGGCGAGGGTATGCCGTCAGGCCGGCCCCGCCGCGCCGGCGCGCTCCCGCCGGCGCTCGAGGTAGCGCATGACGGGGGTGGCGAGGGTGCCGTGGACCATGACCGACAAAAGGATGGTGAAGGCGACCGTCGACCACAGCCACCGCTCGTCGGCGAAGGCGTGCTCGCCGGCCGCGAAGGCGAGGTAGTAGAGCGAGCCGATGCCGCGGACTCCGAAGAACGCCGTCGCGAGCGTCTCGCGGCGGCCGAGCCCGCCCGGGAGGTCGGCCGGGCGGGCGCGCAGCCGCAGGCTCGCCCAGCCGGACAGCGGACGGACGACGAAGACGAGGGAGACGGCGATGACGACGCCGCGCCAGTCGAGCTCGCCGAGCACGCCCTTGGTCATCGCCATCCCGAGCATGAGCAGGATGATGAGGGTCAGCAGGCGCTCGAGGCGCTGGACGACCTCGTGCATCGAGCGGTGGTAACGGTGGTTGCGCTCGGCGGCACGCAGCGTCATGCCGCACGCGAAGACGGAGAGGAAGCCGTAGCCCCCGACGAGCTGGCTCAGCCCGTAGGTCATGACCAGCGCGGCGAGCGCGAGCAGTGGCTCGCCCTGCTCGGCGAGTCGCAACGACCGGCGCGGCGACCGGAAGGCGACCTTTGCCAGGCCCCACCCGACGGCCACGCCCACGAGCACGCCGACGACGACCTTGCCGACGAGGTCCCAGGCCAGCCAGTGCAGACCCCACGACGAGAAGCTTCCGGCCGACGCGAGGAGCACCGCAGCCGTGACGAAGGGGAACGCGAGCCCGTCGTTGAGGCCGGCCTCGGACGTCAGTGCGAAGCGGACGTCGTCCTGCTCGTCGACGGGCTCACCGAGGGCCTCTCCGTCGTCAGCGCCGTCGCCACCGGCCTCGCCCGCGTGGCCCGAGCCGTCGACCCGCGGACCCTCCACCTGGACATCGCTGGCGAGCACCGGGTCGGTCGGGGCGAGCGCGGCGCCGAGCAGCAGGGCCGCCGCGGGGGCGACGCCGAGACCCCACCCGAGCAGGGCCACCGACGCGATCGTCAGGGGCATCGCGATGGCGAGCAGCCGCCACGTCGGCGACCATGCGGCCCAAGCGGAACGGCTGCGCCAGTCGAACGAGCGGTCGATCGCGAGGCCGACGCCCATGAGCGCGACGAGGATCGTGAACTCGGTGACCCGCTCGACCTGCGGCCGGATGACGACCGGGTCGAGGCGCATCCCCTCGGGCAGCGGCAGCAGGCCGATGGCCATGCCGAGGAGCAGAAGCACCATCGCGGCCGACACGGCATACCGGTCGAGGACGGCCGGGAGGACGGCCGCGAGGAACATCGCCAGACCGGCGATGAGGTAGATCAGGTTGATCGACATGATGACATGCGGGAGCTGCTCCTCGGGGTGGGCCTCATGATGACCTACCCGCGACGGTAGCCCTCCGGTCACCGAGACCGGGATGCCTCTCGCGCGGACCGGCAACCAGTGGTCCCTCAGCCATGGGACGCTGTCCTCCTGGCGCCCGCAGGGTGCCCGACGACCAGCAGCATCACCGACCCGTGGACCCCTCGCCCGCCGCGCACCGGTCCACCGTCGGCACGGACCGAAGGTGGGGTGGACCCGTGAGCGTGGACCAGCAGGCCGACGACGTCGTGCGCGAGATCGCCGAGACCTTCGCCAAGCTCGGCTCCGAGCTCGGCTCGATGGGGCCGACCGACACGCTGGACGCCGTCGCCCGCATCGCGGTCGAACGCGTACCCGGCGCCAAGTGGGCGAGCATCACGAGCTACGTGCACGGCCGGTTCCGCACCGTCGCCGCCACCGACGACGTGGCCCGCCGGGCCGACGCGATCCAGTATGCCGTCGGGTCGGGTCCCTGCATCGACGCCATCATCGACGACGCCCTCTACCGCCCGCGGGACCTGCGCCACGACGGCAGGTGGCCGGAGTTCGGCACGAGGGTCTCGCGGGAGCTCGGGATGCGCAGCATGCTCTCCTACCGCCTGGGGCGGGAGGTCGGTGACGGCATCGACGGCCTCAACATCTACTCCGACGAGGTCGGCGGCTTCACCGAGCAGTCCGAGCTGGTCGGCCTGATGCTGGCCACGCACGGCGCGCTTGCTGCGGCGCTCTCCGCCCACCAGGAGCAGGTCGAGAACCTCCAGCGGGCGCTGCTGTCCAACCGCGAGATCGGCGTCGCGATGGGGGTGCTCATGACCCGACACCACGTGACGCGCGACCAGGCGTTCGGCCTGCTGCGGATGGCGAGCCAGAACTCCAACCGCAAGCTGCACGACGTGGCGCTCGAGGTGACCGACACCGGTGCGCTGCCCAGGATCACGGGCGACCGTCCGCGGCGGGCGCCCACCGCAGAGTGACGGCGTCGGCAGCCTCCGCTGCCTCCGCCGGGTCGCTCAGGAGGCGGTGCCCATCTCCGCGGCGGCCTCGGTGGGCGGGGTGGGTGTGACCTGCTCGGCGAGGTGGTCGTGGAGCCGGACGGTGATGCGCCGCAGGGTCCGGGAAACCTGCATCTGGCTCACGCCGCGCACCTCGCCGATCTCGCGCTGGGTCATGCCTTCGACGTAGCGCATGAGGAGCAGCTCGCGCTCGTCGTCGTCGAGCTCGGTCAGGGCCTCTGCGAGACAGACGCGGTCGTCCGCCCCAGCGAGGTCGTCGTCGTCCGCGGCGAGGAAGGCTGCGAGGCCTGGCCGCTCCTCGTCGGAGGGGCTGCAGTCGAGCGACAACGGGCGGAAGCCGGTGGCTGCGGTGGCCACCTCGCGGACCTCCTCGACGGACGCACCGACGGCCTGGGCGAGCTCTTCGTCCGTGGGGGTGGCGCCGAGCTCCTGCTCGAGACGGCCCCGGACGGACTGCAGGTTGGCGCGGAGCTCCTGGAGGCGTCGCGGCGGCCGCACGACCCAGCCGCGGTCACGGAACCATCGCTTGAGCTCGCCCGAGATGGTGGGCACGGCGTAGGCGGCGAATGACGGAGCATGGCCGGGTTCGTAGCGGCGGACAGCCTTGACGAGGGCCAGGCGCGCGACCTGCACGAGGTCGTCGTGCTCGACGCCACGCCCGTCGTAACGTCCGGCCATGGAGGCGCAGAGATCGAGGTAGAGGTGGACGATCTCCTCGACGATCGGCTCGGAGTCCTCCGGTGTGCGAGCGGCGGCGAGGCGGCGGAAGAGCTCGGACGTCTCGGCGTCACGCTCGGCGAACGACAGTCGGGGATGCAGAGGGTGCTGCGACATGACTCATCTCCGGATTCCGGTGACGGAGTCGGCGCTGTGATTGGACCGCTCAGACGACTCGACAGTGCCATGCAGGAGCCCCTTCGCGCAACGGTCCCTGCGGACAAACGTCAGGTCCGCGTCCGGTCGGCTGCCACAGCCGCTCGTGACGCCGGACGTCGCCATCAGCCACCTGCCGGCCGAGCAGCCCGACGCCGAGGACACCCTCGCCTGGATCGAGAAGGCGGGCCGCACGGGCGTCCTCGTGCCCGGAGACCTCGTCGAGCGCCAGGCCTACGACCCGTCACCCGGGCTGCTCGATTACGCAGCCACCAAGGCCGCGCTCAACAACCTCACCGTCAACCTGGCAGCCTCATTGGGCCCCAGGGGAATCCGTGGCAACGCGGTCGCGCCGGGTCCGATCTGGACGCCGTTGCAGCCGGCGCCGCGTGACAGCAGGAAGATCGAGAGGTTCGGCGCGGACACGCCGCTGGGACGCGCCGGTCGGCCTGGTGAGGTCGCTCCGGCATACGTCTTTCTCGCGTCCCCGACGGAGGCCAGCTACGTGTCGGGCACCGTCCTCGGAGTGACCGGTGGCGGCGCGGTCTTCTGAGCCCGGCGACGGTCAGCCGTCACGCTCCCACGGAGCCTCCTCACCCATCTTCGCGTAGTACTTCGCGAGGTGGCTCCGGACCCGGTCGCGGTCCTTGTCCGGCAGGTCGACCCCGCCTCGTGAGCCCTGCATGACCGCGGCAGCGGCCATGACCGCGCGCGGGACGGCCCTGAGACGCCCGTCGACCACGTCGGCGAAGAGGAGCTTGTAGGCCGTGAAGTTCGTCTTGCTGTCCGCGTCGTACCAGACGTGCGCGTCGCGGTACTTCTCGTTGGGCCCCTCCTCCGCGCCTGCCCACGCCCGCACCCGCTTCTCGGCGGCGTCGCCGTCCCACTCGCGGTCGCGGTCGGCGAGAGGAAGGTCCTGGAAGCTCGTCACGCTCATGAAGGCGTCTCCTTGTCGTGTGGTTGTCTGGGCTGTGGTTGGACCGGTGAGCCGTGTCGCTCAGGGGCGGAGGACGACCTTGAGGCATTCGTCCTGCTTCTCCTGGAAGACGCGGTAGAGGTCCGGCGCGTCCTCCAGGCTGCCGTGGTGGGTGGCGAGACTCTCGAGTCCCAGGACGTCGTCGTCCGTGCGGACGATGTCGAGGAGCTCGTCGCTCCAGCGGCGCACGTGGCACTGGCCCATCCGAACCGTCAGGCCCTTGTCGAAGAGCTCCATCCTCGGCATCGGGTCGGCCATGCCCCCGTAGACGCCGCTGATGGACAGGGTGCCGCCTCGGCGCACGGCTGCGACCGCGGTGTGCAGGGCCGCGAGCCGGTCGATCCCGAAGGTCTCGATCGCTCCGCGGGCGATGGGCTTGGGCAGGCGGCCGGCGCCCGCGATGACCTTCTCCGAGAACGGGTTTCCGTGGGCTTCCATGCCGACCGCATCGATGACCGCATCCGGTCCTCGACCTTCTGTCAGGTCCTTGAGGGCCCGCGCTACGTCGGTGTCGGACGCATCGATGACCTCGGCGCCGCGGGCCCGTGCCTTCTCGATCCGGTCGGGCACGAGGTCGACGCCGATGACCCGGCCGACACCCCGGTGCAGCGCCGACCGGACGGCGAGCTGACCCACCGGCCCCAGTCCCAGGACGGCCAGGGTGTCGCTGCCGTTGACGTCGGCATACTCCACGGCTTGCCACGCCGTGGGCAGGATGTCGGAGAGGTAGAGGAAGCGCTCGTCGGGCATGTCGTCGGGGACGACGATGGGCCCGAAGTCGGCGTGCGGCACCAGGACCCTCTCCGCCTGACCGCCGGGCACCGAACCGTAGAGGCTCGTGTAGCCGAAGAGGCTGGCGCCCCTGCCGGAGTCGGTGTTCTGCGTCGTCTCGCACTGCGCGAACAGGCCGCGCTGGCACATCCAGCAGCGACCGCAGGAGATGTTGAACGGCACGACGACACGATCGCCGACGGCGAGCGTCGCGACACCTGGACCGACCTCCTCGACGATCCCCATGAACTCGTGCCCGAGCACGTCCCCCGGCTTCAGGTACGGCGCTAGCACCCGGTAGAGGTGCAGGTCCGAGCCGCAGATCGCCGTCGAGGTGACGCGCACGACGGCATCGGTGGTGTGGGCGATGTCGGGATCGGGCACGTCGGTCACCCGGACGTCCTCGATCCCGTGCCACGTCAGCGCCTTCATGTAGCGGAAGTACCCGCGGTGGCCCGAGGGAAACGTCCGGGGCGTCAGAGGAGTGGGTCCTCGCCCTCGCGGACGAGGAGCAGCCAGCGGTAGCCGTACGGCTCGATGTCGACCTCGACAGGCCCCGACGGCGGCACGGTGACGTCGGGACGGTCCCCGAGGACGTCGACGAGCCGGGAGCCGACGGGCAGGTCGGGCACGGTGAGGGGCACGATGGCGCCGTCCTCGCCGAGGTTGTGCAGCGCGACCATCGCCCAGTCACCGGAGCGGCTGACGTGCGCGAGGACGGCCGGCACCGGGTGGTCGAGCACCTCGACGGTCGCCCACCCGCTCTCGGGGAGCTGGCGGTAGCGTCGCGCCAGACGGCGGACGAACCACCACAGCGACTCCGGGTCGCGGCGCTGGTCGGAGACGTTGACGTGCTCCGGGCCCCAGACCCCGGAGGGCATCGGGCGGGTCAGGCGCTTCGGGGCGGCGGAGGAGAAGCCGCCGCTGGGTGTGGGCGTCCACTGCATCGGGGTCCGCACCGCGAGCCGGCCCGGGACGTCGAGGTTCTCACCCATGCCGATCTCCTCGCCGTAGAAGAGCACGGGCGTGCCGGGCAGGGAGAACATGAGGGCGTATGCGAGCCGCACCCTTCTCTGGTCACCGCTCACCATGGGCGGCAGGCGTCGTCGCAGTCCCCGGTCGTAGAGCTGCATCTCCGGATCGGGTCCGAAGGCGTCGAAGACCTCGCGTCGCTCCCGCGTGGTCAGCTTGTCGAGGGTGAGCTCGTCGTGGTTGCGCACGAAGCTGGCCCACTGGCTCGTCACGTCGAGCGGCGGCCGCTCGCGCAGGGCCTCGGCCAGCGGTCCGGCGTCTCCGCGGGCGAGGGAGAGGTAGAAGCGCTGCATCCCGATGAAGTCGAACTGCATGTTGAGACCGTCGCCGTCGTCACCGCCGAAGAAGCGCCGCTGCTCGGGGTAGGGCAGGTTGACCTCACCGAGGAGCACCGCGTCCCCGACGCGACGGGTGACGAACGACCGGACGTCGCCGAGGTAGCGGTCGGGGTTGAACGCGTCCGCGTCGTCGACGCCCGGCACCCCGTCGCGGGCGAAGAGGAACGGCACGGCGTCCACCCGGAAGCCCGACACGCCGAGCTCGAGCCAGAAGCCCAGCGTCCGGGAGATCTCCTCCTGGACAGCAGGATTCGCGACGTTGAGGTCCGGCTGGTGCTTGTAGAAGTGGTGGAGGTAGTAGTCGCCCGTCTTCTCGTCGCGCTCCCAGATGCTGTCCTCCTGGTCGGGGAAGACGACGTCCTTGGCGCTCGACCGCGGCTTCGTGCGGCTCCACACGTAGTAGTCTCGGTACGGGTCCTCACGGCTGCGCCGGGCGGACTTGAACCACGGATGCTGGTCGGAGGTGTGGTTCATGACGAAGTCGATGATGACCCGGATCCCGTGGGCACGGGCGGTGCGCATGAGCTCGACGAAGTCACCCAGTGTGCCGAGGCGTGGGTCGACGCCGAAGAAGTCGGTGATGTCGTAGCCGTCGTCCTTGCGGGCCGTCGGGTAGAAGGGCATCAGCCAGAGGCACGTCACGCCGAGGTCGGCGAGGTACTCGATGCGGTCGGTCATCCCGCGCAGGTCGCCCACCCCGTCGCCGTCGGAGTCCTGGAAGGTCTCGATGTCGGCGCAGTAGAGGACGGCGTTCTTCCACCACACGTCACCCGTGTCGCTCATCCTCATCGGTCCTCCCCCCGTGCGCCCTGAGGTGAGGCGCCCTGCGCCGCAGGGCTGGTCACCGACAGCTGGGGCAGCACGGAGGTGCCGAACGCCTCGATGAAGGGTGCCTGGTGCTGGCCGACGAAGTGCACGTAGAGCTCGTCCCAGCCCATGTCGGCGTAGTCCTGGAGCCACTGCGCGTGGCGGTCGAGGTCCCCCGAGACGAGCACCGCCTCGCGGACCTGGTCCGGCGAGACCGTCTCGCCGATGAGGTCGAAGGCCTCGACCGTCTCGGTGTCCCACGCGACGGGAGGCCCGATCACGTTGCTGCGCCACTGGTCGTGGGCGACGTGCAGGGCCTCGTCCTCCGTGGGAGCCCAGCTCACGTGCACCTGCAGGCGGGCGGGACCGCGTCCACCGGCGTCGCGGTAGGCCGCCAGGACCGCGCGCAGCGTCTCGGGTGGTTGGTTCACCGTGATGAGGCCGTCGGCCCACCCGGCGTGACGTGCGGCCGTCTCTGCGGTCACCGCCGGCCCGACGAGGTCGGGCACGGGATCCGCGAGGGTCCAGAGCCGCGCCCGGTTCACCGACACGAGCCCGTCGTGGCTCACCTCCTCTCCGGCGAGGAGGCGACGGATGACGTCGACGCACTCGACGAGGCGGGCGTCACGGACCTCCTTGCGCGGCCACACGTCACCGGTCACCCGCTCGTTCGAGGCCTCGCCCGACCCGAGCGCGGCCCAGAAGCGTCCGGGGAACATCTGTCCGAGCGTCGCGATGGCCTGCGCGGTGACGGCGGGGTGGTAGCGCTGCCCCGGCGCGGTGACGACACCGAACGGGAGGGACGTGGTCGCCAGGGCCGCGCCCAGCCAGCTCCACGCGTACCCGGACTCGCCCTGCCGGCTGCTCCACGGCGAGATGTGGTCGGACGACATGGCCGCCGTGAAGCCGGCGTCCTGCGCCGCGCGGACGTCCCGGAGCAGCTGGGCGGGGTCGATCTGCTCGTGCGAGCAGTGGAAGCCGATGACGGTCATGCCTCCCCACGCAACCGCACCTGAGGGTGCCCCGTCAACGCCCAGCGGTCCGGCGTGCCTGCGGCTGTTGGGATCTCGACTGAACGGGTATGAGGCAAGATTTTGTCGATCCAGCCCACACTCCAGCCCCACTCCGGTCGACCCTCAGGACGCCCCACGCCACGCCGCGACCGCCCCCGCCGTGGCGAGCTCGTCCACGACGGCGGTCGAGAGCAGGGTGTGGCCGCTCGCGTTCGGGTGGTCACCGTCGTCGAGGAGGTCACCCGTCGGATCCCGGGTGCCCGAGGTGCCCTTGAGCGGGCTGTACGCGTCCACGTAGACCGCGCCCGTCGACGCGGCCACCTGGTGGACCGTGTCGTTGACCAGGCGGGTGAGCTCGTCGCTGCCGAGGACGAAGTCCTCGCCGAGAGCCCGGCCGACCGAGCCGTCGACCGTGACGTTCCAGTAGCCGAGCAGGGCGATCCGCAGGTCGGGACGGTGGTCGACGCGGCGGATCGCCGCGATGATCCGGGTCAGGCCGTCGCGCAGGCCGGCGACCGTGGCGGACCAGCAGTCCGACCCGGCGGCCGGGAAGCAGCCCTGGTCGTCGACCCGGTCGAGATCGAAGTCGTTGGCCCCCACCTCGACGAGCACGAGGTCGGCGTTCGCGAGGTGGCCACGGGTGGACGAGGAGCCGAGGTCGTCCTCGACGTCCGACGTGGTCCAGCCGCCGTTCGCGTCGTTGTGCACCACCCAGCCCCGGTGGGTCAGCGCGCCGAGCCGCTGACCGACCTGCTCGACGTAGCCGGTGCAGCCGCACGTCTCGGCCGACGGCACGGAGTCCCCGAGACCCACGAGCGTCAGCGGTCCGGACGGCGTCGTCTCGGAAGCGGACGGCGTCGCGGGAGCCGGGCCCACCGTGGTGGCAGACGCGTTCGGTGCCGCGCCGGGATCTCCCAGGAGGGTCGGCGGTCCGAGGCCGGGCACCACACCGCTCAGGCCCAGGGCGGCGAGGACGGCCAGGCCGAGCAGCGCCGCGACGAGGTGGCGAGGTCGCGGGCGCACCCCGCGCACCCCGCGCACCCCGCGCACCCCGCGCCCCCGGCGCCGGCCCCGGCCCGGGGGCCCGTCAGGGGCCCGGCCCGACGGCATACGTCGTCCGCTCTCAGGCACGGAAGCCCGGCAGGGTCTGGGCCAGCCACGCGAGGGCGGCCGGGACGTAGGGGGTGAACACCGAGTCCCGGTGGCCACCGTGTGCGAGGACGGTGCCCGTCACGTCGAGCGGGCTCCGGGCGACGCTGAGGAACTTCGACGTCGTGGGGTAGGACAACGTGTCCTCGCGGGAGGTGAGCACCCACATCGCCACCGGCGGCGGCGCGGTGTGCGCCATCGTCACGAGGTCGTAGCCGCGCTGGGTCGCGGTCGTCAGGGGGTCGTAGGCCGCACTGAAGTCCGGACGGAAGTAGCCGAGGAGCACGACGGCGGCGCCGAAGACGTCGGGGTGGCGCATCGACAGCGACGCTGCGCACCAGGCGCCGTAGGAGTAGCCGAGCGTGGCCCACGACGTCCGCGCCAGCGTGACCCGGAAGTGGTGCGCGGTCCACGCGGGGATGTCGTGGGCGAGCCACGTGTCCGTCTGCGGCTCTCCGACTCCGCCGTTGACGCACTCGGTGTCGAGGCTCGCCGGGGTGTCGATGCGCGGGACGACGACGATCGAGGGGGCCAGCCGGTGCTCGGCGGTCAGGGCGTCGACGGAGCTGAGGAAGTCGAGCTTGAGGAAGCCCTTCGGCCCGCTCGGGAAGCCGTGCAGGCCGAGGATGACCGGATACGTGCGCGAGGACCTCGGGTCGTAGCCGACGGGCAGGTGGACGTAGACCTGGCCCTCGGCGTTCGACCGCGTGTCGACGACCGTGTACGTCTGCAGCCGCGAGCCCGGCTGGGGGAGGGGTGGCAGCACGGCCGGTGTCGTGACGCCGCGGAGACCGGGACCGGCCACGGCGGCCGTGACGACCTCGGGGCTCGTCCCACCGTGGTGCACCTGGACGGACGTCGAGCGGGAGCCGAAGAGGTCACCCCAGCTGGAGTAGAAGAGGTACTGGTCGTTGAGCGCGGCGCCTGCTAGGGCGAGGACGAGGACGTTGAGCAGCACGACCTGCACGCCTCGGACGACGGCGCGCGAGATGCCGGAGCCCCACCGGGGCAGGCCGGCGACGACCAGTCCGAAGACGACGAGCGCGAGCACGGAGAGCAGGACGACGGGGCCGGGATCGGTCAGCTCCATGCGGGGCTCGTCTCTCGGTCGGCCCGACGCGTGCTCATCGGACGCACGAACGGGAACGTCAGCACCGAGCGGATCGAGGTGTGGGTCAGGAGCATGACGAGCCGGTCGACACCGATCCCGAGACCTCCGCTGGGTGGCATCCCCAGCTCGAGGGCGTGGAGGAAGTCCTCATCGACCTCCATCGCCTCGGGGTCGCCTGCAGCGGCCTTGAGCGACTGCTCGGTGAGCCGCGCCCGCTGGTCGACGGGGTCGGTCAGCTCGCTGTATGCCGTGCCGACCTCCATCCCCGCCACGACGAGGTCCCAGCGCTCGACGAGCCCGGCCTCCGTCCGGTGCGGCCGGGTCAGGGGCGAGGTCTCGACGGGGAAGTCGGTGTAGAAGGTGGGCAGCATCGTGACCGGCTCGACGAGCTCGGCGTAGAGCTCCTCGATGACGGCCCCGGCGCCCATCTCGGGGCGCACCGTGATCCCGTGGAGCTCGGCCAGGCCGAGCAGCACGTCGATGTCGGTGTCGACGGTGACCCGCTGTCCGACCGCGTCGGAGACCGCGTCGAGGACCTTCACCACCGGCCACTCCCCGCTGATGTCGACGAGGTCGACCCCCTGCGTGCCGTCGTCGTCGAGCGCGTCGAGCCCGTCGCGATGCGGACCCGGGACGGGCAGCGGGATGACCTCCCGGCCGTGGACGGTGCGTGCCGCGGCGCGGACGAGCCGCTCGGTGAGGTGGCGCATCGTCGTGTAGTCGGCGTGCGGCTGGTAGACCTCGAGCGAGGTGAACTCCGGGTTGTGCGTGGCGTCCGCCCCCTCGTTGCGGAAGTTGCGACCGAGCTCGAAGACGGGACCGAGTCCGGCGACGAGGAGCCGTTTGAGGTGCAGCTCGGGCGCGATGCGCAGCGACAGGTCGACGCCGTACGCGTTGATGAACGTCCGGAAGGGGCGCGCGCTCGCACCACCGTGGGTCGTGTGCAGCATCGGGGTCTCCACCTCGAGGAAGCCGGCGTCGCCGAGCGTCCTCCGGATCGACCCGACGACGGCCGAGCGGCTCCGGAGCAGCTCGACGTCGCGCGGGTGGACGAGCAGGTCGGTCGAGCGCCGGCGCGCCCGGGTTGCCGGGTCGTCGAAGGCTCGGAACGGGACGGGGTGCAGGCACTTGGCCTCCATCCGCCAGTCGTCGGCGAGCAGGCTCGGGGTGCCGGTGCGGGACCGGCCGGTCGTGCCGTCGACGCGGACGAGGTCGCCGACGTCGACGAACGAGGTGAGCCGGTCGAGGCATTCCCGGCCGAGGCGGGCCGCGTCGAAGATCACCTGCAGGCGTGACTCGCCGTCGACGAGGGTCGCGAAGGCGACGCCGCCGTGGTCGCGCACCTCCCTCACCCGTCCCACGACGGACAGCGTTCGTGGGGCCTGCCAGGCGTCCGGGCCGAGGGTGGCGATCGGGGTCGTCGTCACCGAGGCCGCGCCGACCGGGTAGGCGTCGACCCCGGCCGCGCGCATCCGGTTCAGGGCGGCGGCGCGGTGGCGGAACTGGTCGGACCGGCGCGGGCCGAGGCCCTCGACGTCGACGGGCGGCGCGCTGATCTCGGCCACCTGGGCGAGGTGCTCGGCGTCGAGCTCGGTACGGCCGGTGCGGACGTTGCGGATCGACGGGTGTCGCACGAAGCCCTCGGCCGCCCCGGCGGCGAGCGCGACCTGTGGGAGGGACACGGCGTCGTCGTAGCAGAGGAAGCGCGGCTGCCACGCCGGCTCGTACTTCTCGTTGGCCCGGTAGAGGCGCTCGAGCTGCCAGACGCGGTCGAAGAAGCCGAGGACCGACGCGCCCACCCGCGTCAGCGACCGGGACCCCAGCCGCTCGGCGTCCTCGAACACGGAGCGGAACATGCAGAAGTTGAGCGAGACCCGTGCCAGGCCGAGCCGGCGGGCGTGGGCGAGTAGCTCGCTCACCATGAGCTCCGTGACGCCGTTGGGGGCGTCTGGGGAGCGCCGCATGACGTCGAGCGAGACGCCTGAGCGTCCCCACGGCACGAGGGAGAGCACCCCGACGAGCGACCCGTCGGCGGCGTGGGCGGTCACGTGGAGGACGTCCCCGTCGGCGGCGTCGCCGCCGCGGCCGAGGGCCATCGAGAAGCCGCGGTCGGTCTCGCCCCCGCGCCACGCCTCGGCGCGGTCGGTGATCTCGGCGACCTCGTCGGCCCGCAGCTCGCGCTGGCGACGCACGCGGACCTCGAGTCCGGCTCGGGCCGCCCGCGCCACGGCGTGCCGGACCGGCGAGAGCGAGGCCCTCCGGAGGTCGAAGCGCGCGGGGTCGAGGATCGCCTCGTCCCCGAGGAGCAGCACGCGCATGCCCCCGGTGGCGGCGTACGCCCGGGCGCCGCGCTCGCTCGCGCCGACGACGGCCGGCACCCAGCCGAACTCGCGTGCCTCGGCCCGCCAGGCCTCGATCGCCGGTTGCCAGCTGTCCGGATGCCCGACCGGGTCGGCGCTCGCCAGGGAGACCCCGGCGACGACCCGGTAGGTGACGGCGGCCCGACCGTCGGGGGAGAAGACCGAGGCCTTGTCACGACGGGTCGCGAAGTAGCCGAGGGAGTCCTCGGCCCCGTCGCGGGCGAGGAGGCCGCGCAGCGCCACCTCGCGGTCCGGCGACCAGCGGCTGCGCGGGCGGGCCGAGGCGAGGAAGAGAGTGACGGCCGCGAGGATCGTCAGGCCGGCGCAGACCGCCACGACATCGACGACCCAGGGTGGGACGAGCGCGAGGGTGCGGCGGCTCACACCCCCGAAGACGGCGAGCACGGTGTCGAGGAGGGGGTCGACCTGGGAGCGGGGAGCACCGACGGCGCCGAGGAGCAGCCAGGCCACCCCGAGCGTCACGACGGAACCGACGGCGAGCGCAGCGAATGCGAGGCCCCACGAGCCACGCTGGAGCCGGCCGGTGAACTCGTGCCGGATCCGCCAGAGCCACCACAGGGCCAGGGCTGCGACGAGGGTCGAGACGATGTCGAGTCCGCGCCCGAGCTCGCCGCGACTCACCCACATCTCGGTCCGGGGGAGCCGTGCGGCCGGCACGAGCGCCACGAACCCGACGTAGATGCCCAGGACCTGGAAGACGGCGACGAACCACAGCCCGATCCGCTTGCGGCCCAGCAGCGCCCGAGTGGCCAGGGCGAGGACGACCACCGACACGAAGGTCGGGGCCACCGGCACGTTGAGGAGGCCGAAGATGCCCTCGGCGAGGAACGGGTGCGGTCGGCGTCGGGCCAGCAGGGTCAGCAGCAGTGCCACGAGGGTGGCGAGCGCGTAGAGGCCGGTGAGCAGTCGCGCGGGACGGTGCGAGGCCGGCGCCCGCAAGGTTCGGGTGCCCATGTCGCAGACGATCCACCTGCGCGCTGGACGGTCGCTGGGCGTTGCCTGCGAACGGCCCCACAGGCCGCGCCCAGCCCACATCCAGTGTCGTACGGGCCCGACCGGCTCAGGAACCTCTCAGGTATGCGGTCCACCGTCGCGGGTAGGTCTCGGGTGGACGCGAACGTCGGAGTGCTCGTCCCGAACGGGCACCCGGGGCGAACGAGCACGGGTCGCGCAGGCGGCACGTCGGGCGAGGAGGCAGTCGTGGGTCGAAGCAGGTGGGTGGTCGGCGGAGCCGGGGCGGGTGCGGTCGGGCTCGCGGCCTGGGACCTCCTCCAGCGCAAGCACACGATCCTGCGGCGCTATCCCGTCGTCGGGCACCTGCGCTACCTCCTGGAGGACATCCGCCCCGAGCTACAGCAGTACTTCATCGAGCGGGACTGGGACGGCCGCCCGTTCGACCGCGACACCAGGTCGGTCGTCTACGAGCGGGCCAAGGGCATCCATGGCGAGCGCCCGTTCGGCACCGAGCTCGACGTCAACGAGGTCGGCTACGAGTACCTCGTGCACTCCGCTGCGCCGGTCGACCCACCCGACGAGCCGGCCCGCGTCGTGGTCGGCGGCCCCGACTGCTCGAGGCCCTACTCCATGGCGCTGCTCAACGTCTCTGCGATGAGCTTCGGGGCCCTGTCCGCCAATGCGATCCGCGCGCTCAACCAGGGTGCTGCCCTCGGCGGCTTCGCCCACGACACGGGCGAGGGCGGCCTGTCGCCCTACCACCTCGAGCACGGGGGCGACATCGTCTGGGAGATCGGCACCGGCTACTTCGGTGCGCGCACCAAGGACGGTGACTTCGACCCGGCAACCTTCTCCGACAAGGCATCCGGCGACTCGGTCAAGTGTGTCTCCCTCAAGCTGAGCCAGGGCGCCAAGCCCGGCATCGGCGGGGTGCTGCCGGGGGCCAAGGTGACGAAGGAGATCGCCGACATCCGCCAGGTGCCGCAGGGGGAGAAGTGCGTCAGCCCGTCGAGCCACCGCGTCTTCCGCACGCCGGCGGAGCTCATCGAGTTCATCGGGCGCATGCGTGAGCTGGCCGGCGGCAAGCCCGCCGGTTTCAAGCTCTGCGTCGGCTCCCGGGTCGACGTCCTCGCCATCTGCAAGGCGATGCTCGAGGTCGGCACGACGCCAGACTTCATCGTCGTCGACGGCTCCGAGGGTGGCACGGGTGCTGCGCCGCTCGAGTTCGAGGACCACGTCGGGATGCCGCTCACCCACGGCCTCATGACCGTGCACAACGCGCTCGTCGGCGTCGGCCTGCGTGACCGTGTGCGCATCGGCGCGAGCGGCAAGGTCGCGGCCGGCAACGACATCGTCAAGCGCGTCATCCAGGGGGCGGACTACACCAACTCGGCCCGCGCCATGATGATGGCCGCCGGCTGCATCCAGGCCCAGCGCTGCCACACCGACAAGTGCCCGAGCGGCGTCGCCACCCAGAACCCGCGCCGCGCGCGAGCGCTCGACGTCGGCGACAAGAGCGAGCGCGTCCAGCGCTACCAGCAGGCCACGGTCGACGAGGCGATGCGGATCATGGCGGCCATGGGTGTCACGGACCCCTCGCGCCTGACGCCGCACCACCTGCGGCTCAACGTGTCGGCGACCCGCAACCAGTCCTACGCCGAGCTCTACGACTGGCTCGCGCCGGGGCAGCTGCTGGCCGAGCCCCCGCGGGACTGGGCCCACGACTGGGCCGCAGCCAGCGCCGACCACTTCGGCGGGAGCCCGTCATGACCACCGTCGCCGAGCACATCATCACCTCGTTGGCGGACGCCGGGGTGACGCAGGTCTGGGGCGTCGTCGGCGACGCCCTCAACCCGCTGACCGACGCCATCCGCACGGAGGACCGCATCGAGTGGGTCGGGGTGCGCCACGAGGAGGTGGCGGCCTTCGCCGTCAGCGCCCAGGCGCAGCTGACCGGCACGCTCGGGGTGTGCATGGGCACGGTGGGACCGGGGTCGATCCACCTGCTCAACGGGCTCTACGACGCGAAGAAGTCGCACGCGCCGGTCCTCGCCATCTGCGGCCAGGTGCCGAGCCCCGAGATCGGGACCGACTTCTTCCAGGAGGTCGACAACAACGCCCTCTTCGCCGACGTCTCGGTGTGGTCCCAGACCCTGACCTCGGCGGGACAGCTGCCCTACCTGCTCGAGCAGGCCGTCAACGCGGCACAGTCGATGCGCGGCGTCGCCGTGCTGACGCTGCCGGGCGACGTCGGCGACCTCGCACTCGACAAGGGCGTGCGTCCCGCGACGTTCGCACCGACCGCGGTGCCGGCGCCAGCACCGGTCGCGCAGGTCGAGGCCGCCGCCGCCGCCCTCGCCGGTGACGTCCCCGTGACGCTCCTCGTCGGGTGCGGTGCGCGCGGGGCCCGCTCGCAGGTGCTCGAGCTGGCCGACGTGCTCGCCGCCCCGATGGTGCTCACGCTCAAGGCGAAGGAGGGACTCGAGCACGACAACCCCTTCGAGGTCGGCCAGTCCGGCCTCATCGGCAACCCCGCCGCCGCCAAGGCCATGGACGACTGCGACGTGCTCGTCCTCGTCGGCACCGACTTCCCCTACCGCGACTGGTACCCGACCGGCAAGACGGTGATCCAGCTCGACGCGCGCGGGGAGCACGTCGGCCGGCGCACCCCCGTGCAGCACGCCCTCGTCGGCGACGCCGCGTCGACGCTGGACCAGCTCCTGCCGCGCCTCCGCCGACGCGAGGACCGCGGGCACCTCGAGAGCGCGCGCACGGCATACGAGACGTGGCATGAACGTCAGCGCTCGTTGCTCGACCCGGACCACGACCGCACGCTCCTCGGGCGGGCCAGAGCCGTCCTCGACAACCCCGACGAGCGCATCCGGCCGGAGGCGGTGGCGGCCGCCGTCGACCGGCTGGCGCCCGACACGACGATCTTCACGAGCGACACCGGCATGTCCACCGCGTGGCTCGCCCGGTTCGTGACGATGCGTGGCACGCGTCGGCTCGTCGGCTCCTACAACCTCGGCTCGATGGCCAACGCGATGCCGATGGCGCTCGGAGCGCAGGCGCTCGACCGCACTCGTCCGGTCGTGGCCTTCGCCGGCGACGGTGGACTGATGATGCTGCTCGGCGACCTGCGCACCGCGGTGACCTATCGGCTGCCCGTCGTCGTCGTGGTCTTCGACAACGGGCGGCTCGGCATGGTCAAGCTCGAGCAGGAGCAGGGTGGGCTGCCGGAGTTCGGGACCGAGCTCGACAACCCCGACCTCGCTGCGGTCGCGGCGGCCATGGGTCTGACGAGCCGCCGGGTCACCGAGGCCGACGAGCTCGACGACGCCGTGACGTGGGCCCTCGCCACCGACGGCCCGGTGCTGCTCGACGTCGTGACCAACCCCGACGAGGTCGCGATGCCGCCCAAGCCCAAGCTCGCCCAGGGCTGGGGCTTCGCCATCGCCAAGGCCAAGGAGGCCGTGGAGAGCAGGTAGCCGTGTGTCGCCTCTTCGGGATGAGTGCCGGTCGCGCGCGGGTGTCCGCGACGTTCTGGCTCCTCGACGCCCCGGACAGCCTGAGTCGCCAGTCGCACCGCAACCCCGACGGCACGGGCCTCGGCACCTTCGACGAGGCCGGCCGCCCGGTCGTGGAGAAGCAGGCGCTGGCGGCCTGGGACGACGCGGACTTCGCGAGCGAGGCGAAGGAACGGCGCAGTGCGACCTTCGTGGCGCACGTCCGCCACTCGTCCGGCACCGGGCCGCGCCCCGAGAACACCCACCCCTTCGAGCTCGACGGCCGGCTCTTCGCACACAACGGTGTGGTCCAGGGGCTGCCCCGTCTCGAGGAGCACCTCGGCGCGACGATGGCGACGGTGCGCGGCGACACCGACTCCGAGCGCCTCTTCGCACTCGTGACCGCCGAGACCGCCGCTGCCGGTGGGGACGTGGCCCTGGGGATGGAGCGTGCCCTCGGCTGGGTGGCCCGGCACCTGCCCGTGTATGCCGTCAACGTCGTCCTGACGACGCCCACCGAGCTGTGGGCGTGCCGCTACCCCGACACGCACGCCCTGTGGCTGCTCGACCGTCGGAAGCCCGTCGAGGTCCTGGACCACCGCAGTGACGCCGGCACGCGCGTCGTCAGCGACGAGCTGGCCGACGCACCGTGCGTCGTCGTCGCGAGCGAACGCCTCGACGACGACCCCGCGTGGCGGATGCTCGACCCCGGCGTCCTCGTCCGGGTCGGCCCCGACCTGTCGGTGACCGAGCGGGTCGTCGTCGACCCGGAGCCGCGGCACCGCCTGCAGCCGGCCGACCTCGGCGCGGCCGCAGCCTCGCAGCGACCGACCGGGAGGTGAGGCTCAGCCGGCCTCGACGACGCGACGCACGAGGTCGGTCCAGGTGGCGAGGATGCGCTCGCGGGTGACGCCGGCCTCGAGCTGGGGCAGGACGAAGGTCACGTCGAGCGGGGCGAGGAGGGACAGGGCCATGACCGGCAGGTCCCCGGTCACGTCGAGCTCGGCGAGCAGGTGGCGCACGTGGGCCACGAGGAAGGCGACCGCGGGCAGCGACCGGCCGTGGCGACCCGCCGCGGCGACCATGAGGTCACCGCTGACGAGGGTGCGCTCGAGCCGGGACTCGCCGAAGGCGAGGAGCCGGTCGAGCGCGGGCGCGCCGGGCCCGAGGGGTGGTGGACCGGAGATGACCCGGCCCTGCCACCGTGCCTCGCCGTGGTCGAGGAGGGCCGACATGAGGCCGGCGCGGCTGCCGAAGCGACGGAACACCGTGCCCTTGCCGACGCCGGCCTCGGCGGCGACGGCATCCATCGTCACGGCGTCGACCCCGTCGCGGTCGACGAGCCGGTGCGCGGCGTCGAGGAGGAGCTCGCGGTTGCGCGCCGCGTCACGCCGCTCGGGGCGGCGGTGCAGGTCGAAGAGCGGTGGCTCGGTGGACACGGTCGTGATCCTAGGTCGGACGATGGACCGTGCAGGGTGACCGCGATGACCTGCCGCCCTCGGGAATAGAAGCGGACCGCGGTCCGTTTGGTCTCGCATGACCACTGCTGCCACCCCCCGCACGCGCGTCGCCGTCCTCGTCGGAAGCCTGCGCACCGAGTCCGTCAACCGTCGCATCGCCGAGTCGCTGCGCGACCAGGCGCCCGAGGGTGTCGAGATCGACATCATCGACGGCCTCGGCGCCCTGCCGTTCTACAACGAGGACATCGACGGCGACGACGTGCCTGCCACGGCTGCCCAGCTGCGCGAGAGCGTCGCGGGCGCCGACCGCGTGCTCGCCGTGACGCCGGAGTACAACGGCACCATGCCCGCCGTGCTCAACAACGCCATCGACTGGCTGTCCCGCCCCTACGGTCAGGGCGCCATCACCGGCAAGCCCTTCGCCGTCGTCGGCGCGACCCCGACCCCCTACGGCGGCAAGTGGGCCCACGACGACGCCCGTCGGTCGGCAGGCATCGCCGGTGCCGTCGTGCTCGACGACGTCATCGTGTCGCAGACGACCATCGACACCGACGTGCTCGGCGACCCCCAGGTCTTCGGGCGACTGCAGGACGCGCTCAGCGCCCTCGTCGACCACCGACCCGCGGCCTGACCCGCCTGCCCCACGTCCGACCTCCCGGCTCGCGACGAGCCGACGACCCGCTGGGCCCGGACCGATGTCCGGGCCCCGCGGCATACCCGGGCCGTTGCGCCCCGTCGGGTCGCGCTCAGTCGTTCGCCGTCGTGGCGGCGATGACCCGGGTCAGCGAGGCGTGCAGCGCCTGGAGGTCCTCGACCCGCACCCCGAGCCGCTCGACGATCTGCGGCGGCACGTCGAGCGCCTGCTCGCGCAGCCGCCGGCCGCGCGGCGTCAGGGTGATGGCGAGGGCACGCTCGTCGTCGGGGTGCCGGTCGCGCGTCACGAGACCTGCGGCCTCGAGCCGCTTCAGCAGGGGCGAGAGCGTGGCCGGTTCGAGGCTGAGGAGCCGGCCGATCTCGCGGACGGTGAGGGGTGACCGCTCCCAGAGGGCGAGCATGACGAGGTACTGCGGGTGGGTGAGCCCGAGGGGCTCGAGCACCGGGCGGTAGAGCCCGATGACGTTGCGGGCCGCCACGGCGAGGGCGAAGCAGACCTGCTGGTCGAGCTTGAGCAGGTCGTCGGGGGAGACGGGGGAGACGGGGGAGACGGTGGAGCCGGCGGTCTCCCCGGAGCGAGTGGTCGGTCGCGGCGTGGTGCGGGCGGTGGTGCTGCGGGTCATCGAGGCCTCGTCGTCGGGGTGGCGGGATCTGTGTACACTAACAGTTAGTGCACTAACTAACTGGAGGCAGCATCGTGTCGAGATCAACGCCCCGTGACGGACTCTCGGTCGGGTACCGCATCGGCTACCGCCTGCGCCTGGTCGCCCTGACCGTCTTCGGCCCGGCGCAGCTGGGCGAGGGCAACGACCCCACGGCCCGGCTCGCGCGCGAGCGCGCGGCGAAGGTCGCCGCGGCCCGGGCCGCCCGCGACGCACACTGACCCGGGCGATCCGAGCAGCTCCGGGCCGCTGCGGGCTGCGCGACCCGCGCGGCATCCGTTCGCGCACAACGGGCCTCACGCGGAGCCGACGGGAGTACCGTCGGGAGTGACGCATCGGACCCTGGAGGTGCCCATGGGTGATCGTGTAGGACTCATCGTCATGCTGGCCGTCGTCGTGATCCTCGTGATCGGCCTCGTCATCGTCGGGCCCCGTCGAGCCGGGCGCGACTCCAGCGAGTCGCTCAACAAGCATCGCGACGACACCGAGCAGGCGCGTCGCGACCACCCGGAGGGAGCCGAGCGCTCCCACCTCGTCGGCAACCCGCCCGTCGACACCATCACCGCCGACGGCTGGGGCGTGGCCCGTCCGGGCGAGGGTGCCGAGCCCGAGGAGCTGCCCGAGGACGTCCACCCCGAGCTCCACGAGGACCGCAGCCACCGCCGGCGTCACCAGGCCTGACACCGCTGACCTCGCCTCGGCCGCCGCGGGCAGACTGGGGGCCATGGCGGAGACGAACTGGGCCGGCAGTCACACCTACCGGTCCCCGATCGAGCGGGTGCGCTCGGTCGAGCACCTGCAGGAGCTCGTCGCGGCGGCCCCGCGCGTGCGCGCCCTCGGGTCGCGGCACAGCTTCACCGACCTGACCGACATCGCGGACGCTGACCACGGCGTGCTCGTCTCGCTCGTCGACCTGCCGACCGCCGTGGTCGTCGACCCGACGACCCGCACGGCCCGCGTGACGGGGCACGCGGCATACGGCCAGGTGGCGACCCGGCTGCACGCGGCGGGATGGGCCCTCGGCAACCTCGCGTCGCTCCCGCACATCTCCGTCGCGGGTGCCGTCGCCACCGGCACGCACGGCTCGGGCACCGGGAACGGCTCTCTCGCAACGGCCGTCGCCTCCCTTGACCTCATCCGTTCCGACGGTGAGCGGCGCACCGTCAGCCGTGGCGACGCCGACTTCGAGGGCAGCGTCGTCGCTCTCGGTGCGCTCGGGATCGTCACCTCCGTCACCCTCGACGTCGAGCCCACCTACGACGTGCGACAGGACGTCTTCACCGGCCTGTCGTGGGACGCGCTCCCCTCCGCGTTCGACGCGGTCACGAGCAGCGCCTACAGCGTCAGCCTCTTCACCCGGTGGGGCGAGGCGGGCATCGACCAGGTCTGGCTCAAGAGCCGCGGCGAGCAGGCGCCGAGCGAGCCGTTGGGCGCGGTGCCGGCGACCACGACGATGCACATGCTCGACGGTGCCGACCCGGAGTCGGTGACGGCCCAGGGCGGCGTGCCGGGGCCGTGGCTCGACCGGCTGCCGCACTTCCGGATGGGCTTCACCCCGAGCCGCGGCGAGGAGCTCCAGAGCGAGTACCTCGTGCCCCGAGAGCACGCCCTCACCGCGATCGAGCGCCTCCGCGGCCTCCGTGACCTCATGGCGCCGGTGCTCCAGGTCTCGGAGCTGCGCACCGTCGCCGCCGACGGCCTCTGGCTCAGCGGCTCGCACGGGCACGACGTCGTGGCCGTGCACTTCACGTGGGTCCGCGACGTCGAGCGCGTGTATGCCGTCCTGCCGGCGGTCGAGGCAGCCCTCCTGCCGCTCGGGGCACGGCCGCACTGGGGCAAGTGCTTCGTCGCGGGCGTCGACGAGCTCGAGCCGCTCTACCCGCGGATGGCCGACTTCCGGTCGCTGCGGGCGAGGGTCGACCCGGAGCGCGTCTTCGGCAACGCCTTCCTCGACCGCGTCATCGGCTGAGTCACGACCGGTCCGGACGACGCCGCGCTCAGTGGCGCTTGCGGCGCCCGGGGCTCGACGTGTGCGAGGCGTCGATCCGGGTGGTGACCTCGCGCAGCGAGGCGGCGAGGGTCCCCAGCGTGGCGGCCACGTCGTGCAGGTCGTCCCCGGCGAACGCGTCGAAGGCCTGGGGCAGCCAGTCCCTGACCTCGCGGAGCCGGAGCACGCCCGACTCGGGGATCTCCACCGAGCTGCGCCGCCGATCGTTCGGGTCGGGGACGCGTCGCACCATCTCGCGCTGCTCGAGGCGGTCGAGGAGCGTCGTCGTCGAGCTCGTCGTCAGGCCGAGGGCGGTCGAGAGCTCGGTCTGGCCCATGGGGCCACGGGCCAGGAGGTAGCTGATGGTCCGGCTCTCGTTGACCGTGAGGTCGAGACGCGCGGCCACCGCGATGCGGTAGCGCTCGCCGGCGAGGATCAGCTCTCTCAGGGCGACCGTCGCGTCGTCGCGGGCCTGGGCGCGGTGGCTCATGCGCCCAATCTACTGAGGCCATCTCGCTCGTTGGTCTGGTCGCTTGATTGTCGAATGAACTGTCCGTACCGTGACAGGTGTCGGGAGCCCGGCGACGACCGCCCCCAGGGCGAGCCGGGATCCGGGATCCTTCGGACTCGGGGTTGAGCAGCCAGCCCCGAGTCCGTGACCTCCACTGACGCTGCGATCGCGCGAGGCGGACTGACATGGACGGAAATGACACAGCGGTCGAGAGGCTGTTGACCCCGGCGGAGGTCGCGACGATCTTCCGCGTCGATCCCAAGACCGTCAGCCGGTGGGCACGGAGCGGCCGGCTCCACGCGCTGCGGACGCTGGGCGGACATCGCCGCTACCCGGAGAGCGAGATCTGGGCCCTCGTCGACCGCCAGCAGGACTAGGCGGTCCGAGCCGACCGGAGGTGCCCGTCCCGGAGGGCCCCGGCGAACGACGTGATCTCGCCGAGCGCGCCGACGAGGCACGCCTGGTAGGCGTGGTAGACGTCCGGGCGTCCCTGCCAGACGACGCTCGACGGCGCGAGCTCGGGTGAGAGCTCGTGGCGCCACGACCCCTGCTCGGGGTCGACGAACCACGCGTGGGCGTGCTCCCACCACCGGTCGTACCAGGCGGCATACGTCGGGTCGCCGGTCGCGAGGTGGAGCGTGCGGGCGGCGCCGATGGCCTCCGTGACGACCCAGTGCAGCCGGTCCCGCACGACGGGCCGACCCTCGAAGTCGGTCGTGTAGACGAAGCCCTCGTGCCCGTCGACGTCCCAGCCCTCGTGCACCGCGACGTCGAAGAGCGAGCGCGCCTCGTCGAGCAGCCATGCCGGCGCCTCGGCCCCGAGGGCGTGGCGCAGGTGCAGCGACAGCCTCGACCACTCGAGCAGGTGGCCGGGCGTCACGCCGAACGGGCGGAACTTGTCGGTCGGGCGCTCGCGGTTGTAGTCGGGGCGCGGCTCCCAGGACGAGTCGAAGTGCTCGGGGAGGCGGTAGTTCCATGAGCGGGCGAAGCCGTGCACGACGCGCTCGGTGATCCGGAGCGCGTGACCGAGCCAACGCGGGTCGCGCGTGACGTCCCACGCCGCGAGCAGGGCCTCGAGCGAGTGCATGTTGGCGTTGACGCCGCGGTAGTCCTCGAGGTCGGTCCACGTGCGGTCCCACACGTCGAGGGCGAGACCGTCGGACTCCCGCCAGAAGCGCTGCTCGTAGGTCTGCAGCGCGCGGTCGAGCAGGTCGTCCGCCCCGGGACGCCGGGCGGCTGACGCGGAGGTCGCGGCGAGCACGACGAACGCGTGCTCGTAGGCCCGCTTGTCGGACACGTCGGGCGTGCCGTCGACGTGGACCGACGCGAACCAGCCACCGTGCTCGGGATCGTGGAGCAGGCCGCCGGGGGCGAAGGTCGCGACGCCGTGGTCGACGACCGCCTCGAACGACGTGTCGCCCTCGAGCACCGCCAGGGCGGCGACGTGGGTCATCCGTGCCGTGATCCACAGCTCGACACCGTATGCCGGGTCGAGCCTCCCGTCGTCGCCGAGCCATCCGAACCCGCCGCCGGGCCGCTGCGCGGCGCGCGCGAGCTCGCGCAACGACCGCCGCTGCTGCGCGAGCCGGTCGAGGTGGTCCGGGGGCAGCGGCGTGTCGGGCATGCCCCCAGTCTGCCGAGGTCGCGCCCCGGCCGCTGCCGGTCCGCGTAACGAACTGGGGTCAGAAGTCGCCCGCGTCGCGTCGCAGCCGCGTCAGGACGTCGACGAGCGAGCGGACGTCGGTGGCCCCGAGGTCGGGCTGCTCGAAGACCTCGGCGTTGAGGGCCTTGGTGGCCCGCTCCGCGAGCTCACGGCCGGTCGGGGTGAGGGCGACGAGCATCGCGCGCCGGTCCTCGGGATGCGTCGAGCGCGTCACGAGCCCGGCGTCCTCGAGGCGGTCGACCGCGTTGGTCACGCTCGTGGGGTGCACCTGCAGGCGGCTGCCGATGACCTTCATCGGGAGCGAGCCGCGCCGGCTGAACCACAGGAGCATGAGCACCTCGTAGCGCGCGAAGGTCACCCCGAGCGGCCGGAGCGTCGCCTCGACGCGGGCGAGCACGATCTGGTGCGCCCGCATGAGCGAGGTGATGGCGGCCATCCCGTCGGCGGCCGGGCCCCAGCCCTGCTCGACCCACTGCTCCCGCGCCCGGGCGATCGGGTCGAAGCCGAGGCCGGACCCGGCGGCGACGCCGGCGCTCGTGCCGCCACCCGCTCCGGCGCTCATGCCGCCCGCGGCGTTGGTCTGCGCACTCATGGCGCCATCGTAGGACGCCGACGCGTTGACGTCCATTAGTAGGAAGTCCTACTATTTTTCCATGTCCGACGCAGCGAAGCGCGATCACCACCAGCCGTCCCACCACGTCCGCCTCGTCACGGCGAGCAGCCTCTTCGACGGGCACGACGCGTCGATCAACATCATGCGGCGCATCATGCAGACGCAGGGGGCCGAGGTCATCCACCTCGGGCACAACCGCTCGGTCCAGGAGGTCGTCGACGCGGCGATCGAGGAGGACGTCCAGGGCGTCGCCGTCAGCTCCTACCAGGGTGGGCACGTCGAGTACTTCGAGTACCTCGTGAAGCTGCTCGAGGAGAACGGCGCCGGCCACATCCGCGTCGTCGGCGGCGGCGGCGGCGTCATCGTCCCCGAGGAGATCGCGCGGCTGCGCGAGTCCGGCGTCACGATCTTCAGCCCCGAGGACGGCCAGCGCCTGGGCCTCGCCGGCATGATCAACACCGTCGTCGCCGACTGCGACTTCGACCCGTGGGAGCTCGGTGCGCCGGCGCTCGAGGCCGTGCTCGCCGGCGAGCGGGCCGCCGTGGCACGCGCCATCACCGGCGCGCAGGAGGGTGACATCGACGACGCCATGCTGTCGGGCGTCCGCGAGGCCGCGGGCCGGCGTCGCGTGCCGGTCCTCGGCATCACCGGCACCGGCGGCTCCGGCAAGTCGAGCCTCACCGACGAGCTGATCCGCCGGCTGCGCCTCGACCAGCAGGACAAGCTGCGGGTCGCCGTGCTCGCCGTCGACCCGACCCGCAGCCGTGGCGGCGGAGCGCTCCTCGGCGACCGCATCCGGATGAGCTCGCTCGACGGCGACCGCGTCTTCTTCCGGAGCCTCGCCACGCGCGGCGGCTCGCAGGTGCCGACCCACCTCGATGACGTCCTCGACGTCGTGCGCGCCGCCGGCTTCGACCTCGTCATCCTCGAGACGCCGGGCATCGGCCAGGGCGACGCCGCCGTCATCGACTACGCCGACGTCTCCCTCTACGTCATGACGCCGGAGTTCGGCGCCAGCAGCCAGCTCGAGAAGATCGACATGCTCGACCGCGCCGACGTCGTGGCCATCAACAAGTTCGAGCGCCGCGGCGCCGAGGACGCCCTGCGCGACGTCGGCCGCCAGATGGTGCGCAACCGCGAGGCCTTCGGCAAGAGCCCGGCCGACATGCCCGTCTACGGCACCTCGGCGGCCACCTTCAACGACGACGGCGTCACCGCGCTCTACCAGCAGCTGCGCGAGCTGCTCTCGGAGAAGGGGATGCCCGTCGACGAGGGCGTGCTGCCGCGCGTCGCCACGAGGCAGTCCACCCGCATCGCGACCATCGTGCCCGCGTCCCGGGTGCGCTACCTCGCCGAGATCAGTGACACCGTCCGCGGCTACCACGAGGCCACCGAGCGGTATGCCGCCGCGGCCAGTCGGGTGCAGCGGCTCGAGTCGGTGCGCGGGGAGCTCGCGGCCGCAGCCGCGGCCGACGACGTCGACAGCGCCGAGAGCGCGGTCGACGCCGTCGAGGCCCTGCTCGACCACGCCCGCACCGACGTGCCGACCGACGTGGCGAGCGCGCTCGCCGACTGGCCCTCCGTCGTCGAGTCCTACTCCGGCGACGAGCAGGTCGTGACGATCCGGGGCAAGGAGATCCGCAACACCCTGACCCGGGAGTCGTTGTCGGGCAACAAGATCCCCCGCGTCTCACTGCCTCGCTATCGCGACCACGGCGAGCTCGTCAGCTTCCTGCGCCGCGAGAACCTCCCCGGCTACTACCCCTTCACCGCCGGGGTCTTCCCGTTCAAGCGCGAGGGGGAGGACCCGGCGCGCATGTTCGCGGGGGAGGGCGACCCGTTCCGCACCAACCGCCGCTTCAAGCTCGTCTCCGAGGGGCAGCCGGCCACCCGCCTGTCCACGGCCTTCGACTCCGTGACGCTCTACGGCCGCGACCCCGACCCCCGCCCCGACGTCTACGGCAAGGTCGGCACCTCGGGCGTCTCCGTCGCCACGCTCGACGACATGAAGGCCCTCTACGACGGCTTCGACCTCGTGTCCCCGACGACGAGCGTCTCCATGACGATCAACGGTCCGGCGCCGACGATCCTCGCCTTCTTCCTCAACACCGCCATCGACCAGCAGGTCGATGCCTTCCGGGCGCGGGAGGGCAGGGAGCCCGGCGACGTCGAGCGCGAGGAGCTCACGGCATACGCCCTCGCCAACGTCCGCGGCACGGTGCAGGCCGACATCCTCAAGGAGGACCAGGGCCAGAACACCTGCATCTTCAGCACCGAGTTCAGCCTCAAGATGATGGCCGACATCCAGGAGTGGTTCATCGAGCGGAAGGTCCGCAACTTCTACTCCGTGTCGATCTCCGGCTACCACATCGCCGAGGCCGGGGCGAACCCCATCAGCCAGCTCGCCTTCACCCTCGCCAACGGCTTCACCTACGTCGAGAGCTACCTCGCGCGCGGCATGGCGGTCGACGACTTCGCGCCCAACCTCAGCTTCTTCTTCAGCAACGGCATGGACCCGGAGTACTCCGTGCTCGGCCGCGTGGCCCGCCGCATCTGGGCCGTGGCGATGAAGGAGAAGTACAACGCGGGGGAGCGGTCGCAGAAGCTGAAGTATCACGTCCAGACGTCGGGTCGCTCGCTCCACGCGCAGGAGATGGACTTCAACGACATCCGCACGACGCTGCAGGCGCTCATCGCGATCTACGACAACGCGAACTCCTTGCACACCAACGCGTTCGACGAGGCCGTGACGACCCCGTCGGAGGAGTCGGTGCGTCGCGCCCTCGCCATCCAGCTCATCATCAACCGCGAGTGGGGGCTCGCGATGAACGAGAACCCGCTCCAGGGCTCGTTCGTCATCGACGAGCTGACCGACCTCGTCGAGGCGGCCGTCCTCAAGGAGTTCGACCGCATCACCGAGCGCGGCGGCGTGCTCGGGGCCATGGAGACCGGCTACCAGCGTGGCCGCATCCAGGACGAGTCGATGCTCTACGAGCACCGCAAGCACGACGGCAGCCTGCCGATCGTCGGCGTCAACACCTTCCGCAACCCGCACGAGGGTGACGTGCCCCGCACGGTCGTGCTCGCCCGTGGCACCGAGGAGGAGAAGCAGAGCCAGCTCTCGCGCGTCCGGGCGTTCCGCGCAGAGCACGAGGTCGAGGCGGCGGCGGCGCTCGAGGAGCTCAAGGCCGTCGCCATCGAGGGCGGCAACGTCTTCGACGTCCTCATGCGGGCGGCGCGGGTGTGCTCGCTCCAGCAGGTGACCGAGGCCTTCTTCGAGGTCGGTGGCCAGTACCGCCGCAACGTCTGAACCGCTGCAACCGTCGAAAGGCCACGAACCGTGCCGGTGACACTCGCCGACGACCTGGCGTATGCCGTGTCGTTCCCGACACCGCCACGCCGGGTCGTGTCGTTGGTCCCGTCGATCACCGAGGCGCTGGCGACGACGTGCCCGGAGCGGCTCGTCGGCGCGACCGACTGGTGCACGCATCCGGAAGGTCTTGCGGTGCAACGGGTTCGGGGCACCAAGAACCCCGACCTCAGGGCCATCTCGGCTCTCGAGCCGGATCTCGTCGTGGCCAACAAGGAGGAGAACCGCGAGCTCGACGTCCGCCGGCTGCGGGCTGACGGCCTACCGGTCTGGGTCACCGACATCGAGACGGTGCCGGGGGCGCTGGACTCCCTCGATCGACTCTTCGTCGAGGTGCTCGAGGTCGGCACACCCGGCTGGCTCGTCGCCGCGCGGGGCGAGTGGGGTGGGCCCGTGCCCGAGCCCGTCGTCGACGTGGCCGTGGCGATCTGGCGCGACCCGTGGATGGCGGTCGGGCGTGACACCTTCACCGGTGACCTCGTGTCGCGGCTCGGCTGGCGCAACGTCCTCGCCGACGACGCAGACCGCTATCCGCACGTCGAGGTGGCCGACCTCGACCGTGAGGGCATGACCGTCCTGCTGCCCGACGAGCCCTACGTCTTCACGGCGGCCGACGGTCCGGAGGCCTTCACGCAGGCCCGCACGGCTCTCGTCAGCGGACGCCTGCTCACCTGGTACGGCCCGAGCCTCGTCGGTGCCCGGGCGATCCTGACTGCGGCCGGCACCGCCTGAGTCCCGGCACCGACTGACCCCTCGACCATCGGCATCCGACACGACGTGGCCTCTCGAGGGTTCAACCGTCGAGAGGCCACCATCTGCCGCTCCTCGACCGTCGAGGGGGCCACGTCGTGCCTCAGTCGTCGGCGACGACGAGCAGGCCGGAGAGCATCAGCCGACGAGCCAGCTCGAGCCCGACCATGTCGGCACGCAGCACGCCGCCTGCCACGAGCGCCACGAAGGTGCCGACGTCGTGCGACTCGACCGGGAAGTCGGCGAGGCGGCTGCGCAGCCGGGCCGGGCCGTCGCCCGAGGGCACGAGCCGCGCGGCCACGTGCGGCCGGAGCCGGAGCGTCGTCTCGGGACGAAGGGCCTCAGCGGCTGCCACCTGGGCGAGTGGGCTGATCGGTGCTGGACGCTGCGACCCGCGAGCGCGCGCCTCGAGCGCGTCGACGACCGTGGCCACGTCGATCTCGCCCAGGGCGCGTACGAGCGCTGCCCGCACGAGCTCGACGTCGGGGGCGATGGCCTCGTGGTCGAAGCCCGTCGGCGCGACGTCGAGGGAGGCGCGCACGCTCTCGTCGCGGCTGGCCTCGGCCAGCGCTATCGACACGAGCTCGTCGGCCACGTGACGTCGCGTCCAGACGTGGACGCCCAGAGTGAGGTGCGTGCTGACCCCGCCGAGCGCGGTGGCAGAGTGCACCCAGCCGCGCGGCAGGTAGAGGACGTCACCGGCACGGAGCGTGAACTCGTGGTCAGGTGCTCGACGTCCCGCCTCCTCGACCTCGGCACGGTGGTCGGTCCACGGCTCGTCGCGCAGCGGTGAGTCGTGCACCGGGGGCCGGACGCGCCAGCGTTTCTCCCCGGCCATCTGGAGCACGAAGACGTCGTGCACGTCGTAGTGGTCGCTGAAGCCGGTGTTCTGGCTGGGCGTGACGTACGCGTTGGCCTGGACCGGGTGCCCCAGCTCCTCCGCGAGCTGCTGGGTGAAGTCGATGAGGGGCCCCCACGTACGGTGCAGCCCCTGCAGGACGATGGTGGCACCGTCGGCGAAGAGCCCGAGCAGCTTGTCGTCGCTCACCTGGTCGGCGACGGATGCACCGACGCCTCCGCTCTGGGTGAACTCCCGGTCACCGAGGGTGCGGCCGTTCTGGGCGACCCGCAGGAAAGGGGCGCGCAGCCCGCGTCGGGAGACGAGCTCGTCGACGGAGCCCTCGCCGAAGAGGTCGAGCAGTCCGCCCGGCAGGTCGGCTGCCCTGGTGACGACCGGCGTGTGCGACCAGTGGTCCGTGGCGAACTCGTCGGCGGCGAAGGGGACGAGGCGCGCGAGCGCCGAGCGCCCACGTTCGTGCGTGGGCACCCGGCTCGTCGTGCCAGCGGTCATCAGATCGAGCTGGTCGGGTCCGCTCCGGCCCCACCGTCGGCGCCACCGTCGTGGCTGCTCGTGTCGGCTCCGCCGTCAGCGGGGCCCTCGGTGTCGGCGCCACCGTCGGCGCCACCGTCGTGGCTGCTCGTGTCGGCTCCGCCGTCAGCGGGGCCCTCGGTGTCGGCGCCACCGTCGGCACCACCGTCGTGGCTGCTCGTGTCGGCTCCGCCGTCAGCGGGGCCTTCGGTCGTCGGGTCGTCGCTCACGGGGTCCAGCGGGTTGTCGCTCATGGCTTCTCCTCCACGGGGTGTGGCGCGGCGCCGGACGACGCCGTCGAGGTGCACCTACCCACTGGACGCGTCGCGGGCACGACCTGGCGCCGCGTCCTCACGTCAGGTGGTCGAAGTCCCCCCGCGTCCACGCCGCGTGGCGGTCGGCGGACCGTCGCAGCATGGCCTTGGCCCCTGACGGCACGGCGGTGCCGAAGTTGTTGTAGAGGCGGTCGAAGTGCAGGGCCTCCAGCTGACCGGCAACGCGCTGGACGACGTTGCCCGACAAGGGGATCCGGTTCGGATAGCTGCGCATGAAGCTCATCGACCGACGGTCTGGGTTGGGGAAGACGGCATCGCCTGCCAGCAGCACCCCGCGTCCTTCGGCGCCCGCCGTCCACTCGACGACGGCCTGACCGCGGAAGTGCCCGCCCACGCGGTGCAGCGTCAGACCCGGTGCGACCTGCCGCTGCTCGTCGTAGAGCTCGACGAGCGGGTCTCGCCGGCGCACCCACTCGGCGTCGGGCGCGGCCACGAGCACCGGGACGTCGCCCAGCGCCCGGGCCCACTCCGTCTGCACGCCGTACATGTGCGGATGGCTCGAGGCCACCGCGAGCGCGGGCCCGAGCGATCGCACGAGCTCGACCGCGGCGTCGTCGATGTAGCCGACGCAGTCGAAGAGGAGCACCCCCTCGGGCACGCGCACGACCATCGTCTGCTGCCCGATGCCGACCTCGGGCTCGGCGCGCAGCCCCCAGAGGTCGTCCTCGACCGCCTCGACGCGGATGCGCGTCCCGGCCTCCCGCAGCCGGTCCACCGTCGTCCAGCGCTGCCCCTGCTCGGGCACCCACTGCCGCTCGTCCTCGCAGACGGCGCACGCGTCCGGAGGCTCGGGCAGGTCATCGGTCTCGACGGCGCACGTCGCACAGATCCAGATCACGGCCCCAGCCTGCCCGTCCCGCGCGGGCCGCACCAGCGGGTTTGCGGGAGGATGCAGAGGTGATCCTGCACCTGCGCGCCGCCGTCGAGCAGCTGTATGCCGCCCCGCCCGCTCGCTTCACCCCGCTCCGTTCCGAGCTGGTGGCCCAGGCGAGGTCAGCGGGCGAGAAGGACCTCGCCGCCTCGGTGGGTGCCTTGCGCAAGCCGACCCTCGCCGCGTGGGCGGTGAACCACTTCGTGCGCGAGCACGCGGACGAGCTCGAGGAGCTCCGGTCGTTCGCCGAGCTGCTCCGTGAGGCCCAGCGCACCCTCGACGCCGACCAGCTGCGGCTGCTCGGCCGGGAGCGCGCCACCCGCGTCGACGCCATGGCCGACCGCATCGCCGAGGTCGCGGCCGAGGACGGCCAGAAGCTCGGCGCCGGTGCGGCCCAGGAGGTGCGCGAGACGCTGACCGCGCTCATCGCCGACGAGGACGCCGAGGCCTCGGTCCTCACGGGCGCGCTCGTCAAGGCGCTCAGCTACTCAGGATTCGGCTCGGTCGACGTGGCCGACGTCGTCGCCATCACGGACCCCGAGGAGCTCGGGTCGTCCGCGCCCGACCGCGCCCGACCGTCGCTCTCGGTCCTGCCCGGCGGGGGAGGAGGGGACGCCGTCGACCTCGAGGAGCGACGACGCAGCCGGCGCGCCGCCGAGCGGGCCCGACTCCAGTCGGCACTCGAGACCGCACGGGCCGACCTGCGGTCCGCCGACCGACAGGTGGCGGTCCTCACGGCCCGCCAGGAGGAGGTCACGGAGGGCATCGCCGACCTCGAGCGGCGGCTCGCGACGGCGAGGTCCCGGCTCGAGAAGGTCACGGGTGAGCTCGACGAGGCGGGCGGCATACGCAGTCGCCGTGAGGAGGAGGAGGCGACGGCCCAGCAGGCGCTGGACGCCCACGACGCGCACGACGGGGAGTGACGCGGCCGTCAGGGCATCGGGTGCGGGCTACGTCTTCGGGCCGGACGTGTCGTGCCGGGAGAACCAGTGGCGCAGCGTCGCGCGCAGACCCGTCGGCTCCGGCGCCGCCGCGGGCGTCGGCGGCTCGGGTGCCTTCGCCCGGGCTCCGGGCAGCACCGGGAGGCGGGCCGTGAAGGACGCGTGCTGGTGGTCGGCCTTCTGGCGCTCACCGGGCTGCGGCGCGGCGAGCTGGGGGAGCAGCTCGTACTTGCGCGAGTAGATGTCGAAGAGGGCGAGCATCAGCGCGGCCACGGGCACCGCCACGAAGGCCCCCGAGACGCCGAAGAGCGCCGCGCCGAACATCACGGCTGCGAAGGACACCGCGGGATGCACGTCGACGGCGTCGGCCGAGATGCGCGGCTCGATCGTCACGTTCTCGATCTGCTGGTAGACGAGGGCGAAGCCGAGCAGCGCCAGCCCCTGCCACGGCTCCGGTCCGACGAGGCCGACGAAGACCGGCAGCGCGATCGCGATGTAGGTCCCGATGGTCGGCACGAACTGGGCCACGAGGCCGGTCCAGATGCCGAGGGCCAACCAGTAGTCCATGCCGATGATGAGCATGAACAGGCTCGACAGTCCGCCGCAGATCCCGGCGAGCACGAGCCGGGCCGACACGTAGCCGCCGGTCTTGATCACCGCGAGGTCCCAGGCCACCCCGATGACCGCCTGCTGGCGCGGCGGGGCGAGCTGGGCGACCCAGCGACGCAGGCGCAGGCTGTCGGCGGAGAAGTAGAAGGTGAAGAAGAAGAAGGTGATCGACGAGAAGAAGGCGCCGAGCACGGCGGCGACGGCACCGATGAGGCCGCCGGCCACGCTGCCGGCCAGGGTGCTCAGGCCGCCGACCTCGCTCGTGAACTGGGCCAGCAGCTTGTCCGGGCTGAGCTCGACGCCGAAGGTCTCGTTGGCCCACGTCGTCGCACTCTCCACGAGCGACGGGATCGAGGCGACGAAGGTGGCCAGCTGGTCGGCCAGCAGGTTGCCGAAGGCGAGCATGAAGACGATGCAGAAGACGAGCACGCCGAGCATGACGATCATGGTCGCCATGCCGCGCCGCATCCGGCGCGAGAGCCGTGCGACGGCCGGCTCCATCGCGATCGAGGCGAGCATGGCCATGATGAGGGTGAAGATGACCGAGCCGCCGTCGTCGATGACGAACTTGCCGAGCGCGGCGATCGCGACGATGGCGACCGCGAGCCAGCCCGCGCGCCATACGCTGCGCCGGTCGAAGCGCACCTGCACGTCGACCAGGCGGGTGTCCACGTCACCGACGTCGGTGCCGGGCGGTGGGCCCCCGGACCCGACCGGTGGGTCCGGCGGTTCGGTGGCCGGACCCGGGTCGTGCTGGCCGTCGATGAGACCGCTCATGCCCTGATCCTCCCAGTTGGGACGCCGGCCGTCGGTCATCTGCTCGATTTCGTATCCGCGCCGCCGACCGTGTAGTCTCACCGTCGCACAACAGGTCGTCCTGAAGACGTTCTCGCAACGTTTCTCGGTGTCGGCCGCGCCCCAATAGCTCAGTCGGCAGAGCGTTTCCATGGTAAGGAAAAGGTCTAGGGTTCGATTCCCTATTGGGGCTCTGGTCGGTCGGTTCCCGGCCTCGTCGCTTCTGCGGCGGGCCGGGGGACGACAGCCCATGGCGGGGTAGCTCAGCTGGTTAGAGCGCACGACTCATAATCGTGAGGTCGCGGGATCGAGCCCCGCTCCCGCTACCACTTCCGCGCGCACCCGGTTCGATTTCTCGAATCATCGGGGTGTCGCGTAGCCTTGGACGTCGCGCCTGCGTGTCACCCCGGGATGCCGCCCGGAACGCGTGACGCGCCGCGCGACACCCGTCGCAAGACGACCGAACACCCAAAGTACGTTCCCGAAAGAGCAGGTTGCCGTGGCCAGCAAGAGCAGCGACGTCCGTCCGAAGATCACGATGGCGTGTGTGGACTGCAAGGACCGCAACTACATCACCAAGAAGAACCGTCGGAACAACCCCGACCGTCTCGCCATGAACAAGTTCTGCCCGAAGTGCGGCAAGCACACGGAGCACCGCGAGACCCGCTGAACCATCGCGTTCCTCGACGCTCCCTCGGCCATCGGCCGGGGGAGCGTCGTCGTTCCCGGACGCCCACCGGGTGGCGCGGGCGCCGGTCGGCAGCGGTCGATAGGCTGCCCGTATGCCGGTGAACTCAGACTTCCAGGGCCGGGTCTACCCGCCCACCGAGACCTATCGGGTCAGTGCCGCCAAGATCCGTGAGTTCGCCGAGGCCGTCGGCTCGGCCGATCGGGTGCACGTCGACGCCGAGGTCGCCCGGGCTCGCGGCTACGCCGACGTCATCGCGCCTCCGACGTTTGCGGTCCTCATCGCCCAGCAGTGCGACGGCCAGCTGATCCGCGACCCCGAGGCCGGCATCGACTTCTCCCGCGTCGTGCACGGCGAGCAGCGCTTCGTCCACCACCGCCCCCTGACGGCCGGCGACGCCGTCGTCGGCACGCTCCACGTCGACACCGTGCGCGAGGCCGGCGGCCACGCCATGGTGACGACCCGCACCGAGCTCGCCACCGAGGCGGGTGAGGCCGTCTGCACGGCCACGTCGACCATCGTCATCCGAGGGGGCGAGTGATGAGCACCACTCCGAGCACTCCGAGCACTCCGAGCACGACGCCGGCGGCCGTGCGGTCCTTCTCCGAGGTCTCCGTCGGTGACGCGCTGCCCGCGACGACCGTCCACGTCGACCGGGCGCGCCTGGTCCAGTACGCCGGCGCCTCCCTCGACCGCAACCGCATCCACTGGGACGAGCCCTTCGCCAAGGCGGTCGGGCTGCCCGACGTCATCGCCCACGGCATGTTCACGATGGGCTCGGCGGTCACGCTCGTCACCGCCTGGGTGGGCGACGCCGGCCGCGTGGTCGAGTACGGCGTGCGCTTCACCCGCCCCGTCGTCGTGCCCTACGACGCCGGCGCCGACATCGAGGTCTCGGGCGTCGTCAAGTCCGTCGACCCCGAGACGAAGCGGGTCACCGTCGAGCTGACCGCCACCGCGGCCGGCGAGAAGGTCCTCGGCCGGGCGCTCGCCGTCGCGGTCCTCGACTGAGCCGGCCGGTCCACCGCGTGCAGGAGCAACACGACGTCCCCCTCTCGACCCTCACGACGATGCGGGTCGGTGGCCCGGCTGCGCGCGTCGTCACGGCCACGACCACCGACGAGCTCGTCGACGCGGTCCGTGAGGTCGACGACGCCGACGAGCCGCTGCTCGTCGTCTCGGGCGGCTCCAACCTCCTCGTCTCCGACGACGGCTTCGAGGGCACGGTCGTGCGCGTCGCCACGTCGGGCATCACGCCCGAGTCCGCCGACTACTGCGGCGGCGCCGTGGTCCGGGTGGCCGCCGGCGAGGTGTGGGACGACGTCGTGGCCCATGCCGTCGCGCAGGGATGGGCGGGCGTCGAGGGACTGAGCGGCATACCCGGTCTCACGGGGGCCACGCCCATCCAGAACGTCGGCGCCTACGGTCAGGACGTGTCGCAGACGGTCGCGCAGGTGCGCACGTGGGACCGGCAGGAGCAGGCCGTGCGCACCTTCATGAACGCCGACTGCGCCTTCACCTACCGCCACTCGCGCTTCAAGGGGCACTCGCGCTACGTCGTGCTCGACGTGGTGTTCCAGTTCGAGGTCGCCGACCTCAGCCGCCCGGTGGCGTATGCCGCCCTGGCGAAGGGTCTCGGGGTCGAGCTCGGCACGCGCGTGCCCCTCCAGGACGCCCGTGAGGCCGTCCTCGCGCAGCGCCGGTCCCGCGGCATGGTGCTCGACGACGCCGACCCGGACACGTGGTCGTGCGGGTCGTTCTTCACCAACCCGATCCTCAGCCGCCACGAGTTCGACGACCTCGTCGAGCGCGTGGGGGAGCGGCTCGGTTGGGAGGGGCCGACGCCGCCGCGCTTCCCCGAGCCCGACGGCCGGGTCAAGACGAGCGCCGCGTGGCTCATCGACCACGCCGGCTTCGGCAAGGGCTTCGGCCTGCCGGCGCCGGCGGCGCTGTCCACGAAGCACACCCTGGCCGTGACCAACCGGGGCGGTGCCACGACCGCCGACGTCCTCGCCCTCGCCCGGCAGGTGCGCGACGGGGTGCGCGACACCTTCGGCGTGACGCTCGTCAACGAGCCGGTCATCGTCGGCGACCAGCTCTGAGATCAGTTCCGGCGAGCGCTCGATCACACGGCAAAGGCTCCGGTTCCCTTGGGAACCGGAGCCTTTCGCGTCAGACCGTGTGCAGTGACTACTTCGTCAGGACGACGGAGAAGGTCTTGGCCGGGATGTTCTTGTCCGTCGTGCTGACGGCGTAGGCCGGCCGGTTGAAGGCCAGGCGCAGGGCGGTCGTCGTTCCCTTGTCGACCTTGAAGAAGACCCACCCGCGGTCGCGCTCGTCGCGTTTCGTCGTGAGCAGCGGGTCGGCCTTGTACGCCTTGCCGAACTCGGCCGTGGGCGCGACGTTCTGCTTGGGGTTCGTCGCGATGAGCGTCAGCATTTTCGGGTCGAGCGACGCCGAGTAGCGCGAGCCGGCGGCGAACTCGACCTTGACCCCGACGATCTCGAAGGCCTCGGCCCCGACGGGCTGGTTCTTCGGGAACGGCAGGCCGCGCGAGACGCGCATGGCCGTGATCGTGTGGCCGAGCTGGGGGTCCTTGATGACGGCCTTGACGGTGCGCGTCGAGTACTTCACCGGGGCGGCGGTCGTCGGCGCGGCCGTGGTGGGCGCTGCGGTCGTCGTGGACGTCGTCGAGGTGCTCGTCGCGGCCGGGGTCGTGCCGGCCCGGGCCGTCGGGTCGGCGGTCACGGGCGACTCCCCGCTGCACGCCGCGAGCGCGACGACGGGGGCGACGAGACCGACCACGGCGAGTCGTCGCAGACGGGCGCCGGAGGCGGTCGATGGGCGGGTGGTGGCGGGGGCAGAAGTCTTCATCTCCCGACCAGCATGACCGGGCGCACCGATCCTGAGCAAACCCGGTGGGGATGGGCGAGGAGGCCGGCTCCGTGGGGAGCGGCCCGTTATGACCGGTTACGACCCGGTCCTGCGTGTGGTCGGTGTCACGCAGGCCCGGCGAGCCAGGCGTCCACGTCGGCGAGCGCGGCCTTGCGCAGGCGGTCGGGCATCCGGCTGCCCTCGAGGGAGCCGCGGGCGAGCGCGGCGAGGCCGTCGTCGTCGAAGCCGAGCTCTCGGGCCGCGGCGTACTGCGCGGCCAGGCGGGACCCGAAGAGGAGCGGGTCGTCCGCGCCGAGCGCCACGGGGATGCCGGCCTCGACGATCCGGCGCAACGGGACGTCGCTCGCGTCGGCGTAGACCCCGAGGGCGACGTTGCTGCCCGGGCACACCTCGAGGGTCACGCCGGCCTCGGCGACGGCGTCGAGCACCTGTGGGTCCTCGACGCTGCGCACGCCGTGCCCGATGCGGTCCGGGTCGAGGTGCTCGAGCGTCTCCATGACGGACTGGGCGCCGAGGAGCTCGCCGCCGTGCGGCACGAGAGCCAGACCGGCCCGCCGTGCGATGGCGAAGGCCGGCGCGAAGTCGGCGACGGCCCCGCGTCGCTCGTCGTTGGACAGGCCGAAGCCGACGACGTCGCCGGCCTCCTCGCCCGCGTGGTGGGCGGCGAGGCGAGCGAGCGTGCGGGCCTCGAGGGGGTGGCGCATGCGGCTCGCCGCGACGACGACGCCGACCCCGATGTCCCCCGCGGCCGACACGGCCCGTGCCTCGTCGAGCACGATCTCGAGCGCCGGCGTGATCCCGCCGACGAAGGGGGCGTACGACGTCGGGTCGACCTGGATCTCGAGCCAGCGTGACCCCTCGGCCGCGTCGTCGGCCGCGGCCTCGCGCACGATCCGGCGCATGTCGTCCTCCCCGCGCACACAGGACCGGGCGGCGTCGTAGAGGCGCTGGAAGCGGAACCAGCCGCGCTCGTCGGTGGCTCGGGCGAGTCGGGGCGGCCAGCCCGTCACGAGGGCGTCGGGCAGGCGGATGCCGTGCCGGGCGGCGAGGTCTCGCACCGTGTCGATGCGCATCGAGCCCGTGAAGTGCAGGTGCAGGTGCGCCTTGGGCAGGTCCTGCACCGCACGCGTCATGCGGGTCAGTGTGTCATCCGGTCCCCGGGCGGCGCGGAGAGGCCACGGCGCGGCTGGTGCCGGGCCGTGGCCTCTCTGCGGGTCGCGCGGGACTCAGTCCTCGTCGGGCTCGTCAGCGATCTCGTCGACGATGTGCATCGCGGCCTCCTCGGCCGACGCGCCGGCCCCGTCGACGCCGACGTCGCTGGCCCAGGCCTGCTTCTCGTCGTCGTCGTGCGCGCCCTCGTCGTCGGCCACGAGGCGACCGGCGCGGGCGTCGCCCACCTCGTGGTCTCCGAGCCAGTCGTCCTCGGCGTCGATGGCGTCGGGGTCGTCGCCACCGACGCGGTCGCCGTCGAGGCCGCTCTCGTTGTCGGGCGCGCCGTAGGCGGAGTCGGGGTCCGGCACCTCCTGGCGGATGCGCTCGTCGATGGTCTCGTCGACGGACTCCTCGTAGGCGGTCGTGCCGTGGGCGGTGACGCCCTGCGGCCGGTCGTTGGGCGAGTAGCCGCGGTCGAGCACGTCCTCGAGGTCACCGTCGTCGAGGGTGTCCTCGGGCTGGAGCTGGTCCTCGTCGTCGACGCTGTAGGTCGTCAGCTCGTCGTCGATGGTCTCGTTGGGATCCTGGTCGCTCATCGCGAGGCTCCTTCGGTGGCGGTGTGCGAGGGGCTCGTGGCGTCCCCGGCCGACGGCGTCTCGCCGTCGCCCTCTGCCCCTACCCCCGCGGCGCGGTCCTGCGTCAGCTTCTCGGCGGCGGCGAGGGCGACGCACGTCGCGACGCCGGCCATGGCCGTGCGCACCTCGTCGAGCACGGGGAAGGTCGGGGCGAGGCGGATGTTGCGGTCGCGCGGGTCGTGGCCCAGCGGGAAGGACGCGCCCGCCGGCGTCAGCGCGATGCCGGCCTCCTTGGCGAGCGCGACGACCCGCGACGCGGTCCCGTCGAGCACGTCGAGGTTGACGAAGTAGCCCCCGGTCGGGTGGCTCCACTCGGCGATCTCGAGCCCCGCGAGGCCGCTCGTCAGAGCCTCGTCGACCGCCGCGAACTTCGGCGCGATGATCTCGCGGTGCTTGCGCATGTGCGCACGCACGCCGTCGGCGTCGTGGAAGAACTCGACGTGACGCAGGTGGTTGACCTTGTCGGGACCGATGGAGCCCATCGCGAGGTGTCCGAGGTACCACCTCACGGTGGCCGCGCTCGCGGCGAGGACGGCGACTCCGGCGCCCGCGAAGGTGATCTTCGAGGTCGACGCGAACATGATCGGCCGGTTCGGGTGCCCGGAGGCGGCGGCGAGGCTGAGGATGTCGGCGCTCTTGGCCTCGTCCTCGGTGAGGTGGTGGAACGCGTACGCGTTGTCCCAGAAGATCGTGAAGTCGGGCGCCGCGGTCGGCATGGCCGCGAGGCGGGCGGCGATCTCCTGCGAGACGACGGCCCCGGACGGGTTGGCGTAGGTCGGGACGATCCAGATGCCCTTGACGCTCGGGTCGTCCTTGACGAGCGCCTCGACGGCGGCGATGTCCGGGCCGTCCGCGTGCATGTCGACGGTGACCATCTCGATGCCGAACGACGCGAGCATCGAGAAGTGCCGGTCGTAGCCGGGGACGGGGCAGACGAAGCGGACCTTCTCCTCCTGCGACCAGGGCCGCGGCGAGTCGACGCCGCCGAAGAGGAGGAAGTCGACGATCGTGCTGTACATCATCGTCAGGCTCGAGTTGCCCCCGGCGACGATCTGGCTCGGCTCGACCCAGAGCAGGTCGGCGAAGAGCTCGCGCAGCTCGGCGAGGCCCTCGAGTCCGCCGTAGTTGCGCACGTCGACCCCGGCCCGGTCCTTCGTCGCGGTCGGCAGGCGCAGGAGGTCGTCGGAGAGGTCGAGCTGCGCGGCGGACGGCTTGCCCCGCGTCAGGTCGAGCCTGAGGCCGCGGGACTGCAGGGCCGCGTAGGCTTCACGCTGCTCGGCGAGGAAGCCGGCCAGGTCGTCGTCGGACAGGGACGCGAGGGAGGTGCGCGGGTTCGTCACCTCTCGATCCTGCCACTGCGGCGCCCGGGTCGGGCGGCCGAGTCCGTATGACGGGTCGCGCGGTTCCCGCCGCGGGCGCGGCAGGTCCCCGGAGGCCGTCCGAAGGGTCACCTGCGGGTGACGGGGGAGGGCCCGCGGAGGGGGTTTCGGGTCGGTTCGCGTTGGGGCGCATCCGTCCCGTATGATCGTCCCTCGGACGGCTTCGCTGGCCATGCTGACGCATGCCGTCCCGCCGTGGACACCCAACGTCCCCGGCGAAGGGCAATAGCTCAATTGGTAGAGCACTGGTCTCCAAAACCAGCGGTTGGGGGTTCGAGTCCCTCTTGCCCTGCGCATCCCAGTGATGTGGTCGTCGTGCAAGGCGGCACGCGGCTTCTGCCCTGACGTGGGACTCCACGGTCGGGGTGTGGCGCCCGCGGGCCGACACCCAGGCAGAAAGAAGGAATCGTGACGGAGACGAGCGCCAAGCGCGGGTCCGGCCGTGCCGACAAGGCTCGCGGCGGCAACCCCGTGTCGCGCCTCTTTGGCGCGATCAGCCTCTTCGTGCGCCAGATCCTCGACGAGCTGCGCAAGGTCGTGCGGCCGACGGGTCCTGAGCTCGTGCGCTACACGACCGTCGTGGTCGTGTTCGTCGTGATCATGATGGCGCTCGTGTCAGCGCTCGACTTCGGTCTGAGCCGGCTGGTCTCCTGGGTCTTCACTGGCTCGGCCACCTGAGGCACGAGCCCCCGGCCCCCTCACGGGATGTCACTGCCGGCCGTCACGGCCGGTCCACGAGCAAGGAAGCAGGTCAGAGCGTGTCCGAGCAGTTCGCCCACGAGGGCGCCCCGAACGGCGAGAGCACCGAGAGCGACGTCGTCGACCCCGCGGTCGAGACCGACGACCTCTCGGCCTCCGACGTCGAGTCGGGTGCTGAGGACGACGCCACCGACTCCGACCTCGACACCGTCGCCGCGGAGACCGATGTCGAGACCGACGACGGGTCCGACGACTACGTCGACGCCGCCGTTGACTCCGAAACCTCCGATGACGACGAGCCGGTGGCCCAGGGCAGCGGCGACCCCGTCGCCGACTTCAAGGCCGACCTGCGCACGCGCTTCGGTGACTGGTACGTCATCCACTCCTACGCCGGCTACGAGAACCGCGTGAAGGCCAACCTCGAGACGCGCATCCAGACCCTCAACATGGAGGACTTCATCTTCGAGATCGAGGTCCCCATGGAGGAGGTCACCGAGATCAAGAACGGCCAGAAGAAGCAGGTCCGTCGCGTCCGGATGCCCGGCTACGTCCTCGTCCGCATGGACCTCACCGACGAGAGCTGGGGCGCCGTGCGCCACACCCCCGGCGTCACCGGGTTCGTCGGCAACGCCCACCAGCCGGTGCCGCTGTCGATCGACGAGGTCTTCACGATGCTCGCCCCGAACTTCGAGGCCGCTGCGGCCGCCGACGGCTCCGGCGCGTCGTCGGGCTCGAGCGCCGGCAAGGACGTGCGGGTCGTCGACTTCGAGGTCGGCGAGTCCGTCACCGTCATGGAGGGCCCGTTCGAGACCCTCCCCGCGACGATCTCCGAGATCAACCCCGACACCCAGAAGCTCAAGGTGCTCGTCTCCATCTTCGGCCGGGAGACCCCGGTCGAGCTCTCCTTCGCCCAGGTCGCCAAGATCTGATCGAGGGTCGTACGACCTCGTGCGGCTGACCGCACGAGGACATGCAACCGGGTCATCGCCCAAGGCGTCGGCCCAGCAACGCAGAAGGTAGGCAACCATGCCCCCCAAGAGCAAGAAGGTCTCCGGCTTCATCAAGCTGCAGATCCAGGCCGGTCAGGCCACCCCCGCCCCGCCCGTCGGCCCCGCCCTCGGTCAGCACGGCGTCAACATCATGGAGTTCGTCAAGGCGTACAACGCCGCGACGGAGTCCCAGCGCGGCAACGTCATCCCGGTCGAGATCACGGTCTACGAGGACCGCTCGTTCACCTTCGTGACGAAGACCCCGCCGGCCGCCGAGCTCATCAAGAAGGCCGCCGGCGTCGCCAAGGGCTCGGGCGAGCCGCACAAGACCAAGGTCGCCAAGCTCTCGCGCGACCAGGTCCTCGAGATCGCCCGTCAGAAGATGGAAGACCTCAACGCCCACGACGAGGAGATGGCGGCGCGCATCATCGCCGGCACCGCCCGCTCGATGGGCATCGACACCGAGCTCTGACGAGCCCGGGTCACCAGACCTCGGGACGCCCGCCCTCCGCGCGAGGGCGGGCACGCCCCGAACCGGGCCACACGGCATACGGCCGTGAGGCCCCGTGGGAGACCAGCGCACGGTCGCACCACGACTCCACGAAGAAAGCAGGAGCAGTCATGAAGCGCAGCAAGAACTACCGCGCAGCCGCCGAGCTCGTCACGCCCGGCAAGGTCTACGCCCCGCTCGAGGCCGTCCGCGTCGCCAAGCAGACCGCCAAGGCCAAGTACGACGAGACCGTCGAGGTCGCCATGCGCCTCGGCGTCGACCCCCGCAAGGCCGACCAGGCCGTGCGCGGCACGGTCAACCTGCCGCACGGCACGGGCAAGACCGCCCGCGTCCTCGTCTTCGCCAACGGCGACAAGGCCGAGGCCGCCCGTGAGGCCGGCGCCGACCACGTCGGCTCCGACGACCTGCTCGAGAAGGTCCAGGGCGGCTGGCTCGACTTCGACGCCGTCGTCGCCACGCCTGACCTCATGGGCAAGGTCGGTCGTCTCGGCAAGGTCCTCGGCCCGCGTGGTCTCATGCCGAACCCGAAGACCGGCACCGTGACGATGGACGTCGCCAAGGCCGTCGCCGACATCAAGGGCGGCAAGATCGAGTTCCGCGTCGACAAGCACGCGAACCTCCACTTCATCATCGGCAAGGCCTCCTTCGACGAGACGAAGCTCGTCGAGAACTACGCCGCTGCCCTCGAGGAGATCCTGCGTCTGAAGCCGGCCAGCTCCAAGGGCCGCTACATCGAGAAGGCCACCGTCTCCACGACGATGGGCCCGGGCATCCCGCTCGACTTCTCCAAGACGCGCAACCTCCTCGCCGAGGAGGACCAGGCCTGACGGCCTGACCCACGCAACGCAGAGCCCGTCACCCCTCTGGGGGTGGCGGGCTCTCGTGCGTCTCCGACCGTCCTGGCTGGGGGCGCTCCCGGCGCCGACGCCACTCGCTCACCCTCGAGTGAGCGCCCCGTCCCCGTCGAGTGGCCTCCTGGTCACACCTGTCCCAGACCTCGGATCGGCGGGGTTCTCGGGGCGATCTGCGGCGTTTGCGCGGGTACGGTCGAAAGATGAGTCGTCACAGCGTATGCACCACGACACGTTCCCGATGGGTCCTCGGCGCTCTCGTCGTCGGGCTCCCTCTCTCCCTGTTGCCGGCCACGGCCGGCGCGCAGCCGGCGGTCGCGCCCGCCGCCGCAGCGGCTGACCGCGGCTGGCACGGCCAGCCCACCCCGCTGCCGAAGGTCCCCGTCATGACGGGCTCCGGGGGTGCCGTCAGCTCGGTCGACCGCGACGCCTCGCAGGTCGGCATCGACGTCCTGGCCCGCGGGGGCAACGCAGCTGACGCTGCGGTCGCGACCGCAGCGGCGCTCGGCGTCACGGAGCCCTACAGCGCCGGTATCGGCGGCGGTGGCTTCCTCGTCTACTACGACGCGCGCAGCAGGAAGGTCTCGACCATCGACGGCCGCGAGACGGCTCCGGCGACGTTCACCGACAAGACCTTCACCGACGCGGCCACGGGCAAGGCGATGGACTTCAACACCGTGGTGAACTCGGGGCTGTCGATCGGCGTGCCCGGCACGCCCGCCCTGTGGGCCAAGGCGTTGCGCGACCACGGCACGCTGTCGCTCAACGCGGCGCTCAAGCCGGCCGAGCGCCTCGCCGCCACGGGCTTCGTCGTCGACCAGACGTTCGCCGACCAGACGGCAGCCAACGCCGCGCGCTTCTCCGTGTTCCCCGAGACGGCGAAGGTCTTCCTGCGGGGCGGCCAGGCTCCGGCCGTGGGCTCCGTCTTCACCAACCCCGACATGGCCAGGGCGTACCGGACGCTGCGCACCCACGGCACCGAGGCGCTGTATGCCGGGGCGCTCGGACGGGCGATCGTCGCCGAGTCCCGGGCGCCGCACACCAAGGCGGGTTCCTCGGTCATGGGCGGCCAGATGACGAGGGCCGACCTGCGCGCCTACCGCGCCCTGACCAAGGCCCCGATCCACTCGCAGTACAAGGGCTACGACGTCTACGGCATGCCGGTCCCGAGCTCGGGTGGCATCGCGGTGGCCGAGATCCTCAACCTCGTCCAGGCCTACGAGGACCGCACGGGCGTCTCGACGTCCGACCTGTCGGACGTCGACTACCTGCACCGGTTCTCGGAGGCGTCGGCGACGGCCTTCGCCGACCGCAACCGCTGGGTGGGTGACGTCCCGGACGTTCCGGTCAAGGAGCTGACCGATCCTGCCTTCGCCGCAGAGCGCGCCTGCCTCTTCGACCCGATGAAGGCCCAGGCCCGTCCGATCCCGTTCGGCTCGCCCGACGGCGCCTACACCTCCTGCGCGCCCGGCACGGTCGCGCAGAGCGAGCCCTACGAGGGGCAGTCGACGACGCACCTGACGGCCACCGACCGTTGGGGCAACGTCGCGTCCTACACCCTGACCATCGAGCAGACCGGTGGCTCCGGCATCACGGTCCCCGGGTACGGGTTCCTGCTCAACAACGAGCTCACCGACTTCAACTTCACGCCGCTGACCCCGGGCGTCCCGGACCCGAACCTGCCCGGCCCCGGCAAGCGTCCGCGGTCGTCGATGAGCCCGACGATCCTGCTCGACGACGGCAAGCCCTTCCTCGCGGTGGGTTCGCCGGGCGGTGCCACGATCATCACGTCGGTGTCGCAGACGATCCTCGGCTACCTCGACCGCGACCTGTCGCTCGTCGACGCGATCGCGGCGCCGCGCCTCAGCTCGCGCAACGGCTCGAGCGAGGGCGCCGAGCCGGCGATCCTCAGCGGTCCGACCGGTGCGGCGCTGACGGCGATGGGCCACAAGCTGGCATCGGCAGGCACGCCCAACGAGATCGGTGCCGTCACGGCGATCCGCAGCCTGCGCGGGGGCCTGTTCGAGGCCGCCGCGGAGACGACGCGCCGCGGTGGTGGCTCGGCCATGGTGGTGCACCCGCGCTGACCTGGAGCGCACCCACCCGGAGAGGCCGGTCCCGACGAGGGGCCGGCCTCTCCGGCGTCCGCTCCGGAGGTGCTTGAAATCGCAATAGCCCCAATACCACACCAACCTTGCGATTGACGCATCCAGCCCATAACACGCCGACAGGTCGGGTCGTTGACATGAGTACATCGGTCAGGGGATCGATGAGCAGGGCATCGATGACAGGAGCACGACCATGAACAGGAAACTCACGGCGATCCTCGCAGCAGCGGCCATCTCCACGATGGCCGCGCCCCTCGGTGCCGCACCGGCATCCGCAGCAGCACCGGCGACCGGAGTCTCGGCCCTCGCCTACGGCACCTACGTCGTGGTCGGGGGCCTCGTGCGTTCCGGGCCCACGGCCATCGCCTCGATCGGCTGCACGACTACCTTCGGCCACACGACCACGGGATCCACGGCGGCAGTCACCGTCCCGGCGGCCGGGTCGGTGGGGTCGACGCGCACCTCGGCCGCGACCTCGACGACGACGACCTACAAGATCAGCCGTGCCACGGCGACCACCGGGGCGGTCGACCTCCTCGGCGGGCTCGTCCGAGCCGATGCCGTCACCGGGGCCAGCACGGCGACGTTGAGCACGACAGGCGTCTACAGCGGCGACAACCGCGCCGAGCTGCTCGGCCTCAAGATCGGCGGGCGTGCCCTCAATGCGAACCCGGCTCCGAACTCGGCGATCACGCTGCGGACCTCGGCCGGGACCGCGCTCGCCACGGTCTACCTCAACACGCAGACCAAGGCGTTCTCCGGCAACGACTGGCGAGTCAGCACGACGGCCCTGCGGGTCGTCATCACCGCACAGAACTCCCTCGGCCTGCCGGTCGGGTCACGCATCGACGTCGGGGTCGCCAACACTTCCTTGTCGCGACCAGTGGTCGGGCTCGTCTCCGGTATGGGCTACGCCACGTCGGCCAACCTCGCCGACGGCGCCGTGTCCTCGAGCCGGACCGCTCTCGCGTACCCCCCGTGCACCGGAGGCTCGGGACGCGCGACGGTGGCCACGGCAGGGGTGCCGGGGGTGGTGTCCACCGGCACGACGACGACAGACGTGCTCTCCACCATCACCGCCACGTCGCGTCGCAGCCAGGTCAAAAACACCGTTGGTGCGCCTCGCGTGCTGAACGGCCTCATCAGCGCCGACACGATCGTCGCCGAGACCTCGGCGGTCCAATCGAGCGCGGGCGCCACCCCGGTGACCACCGACGCCTCGCGGTTCGTCGGGCTGCGCATCACCGGTCTGCCGTCCATCACCTCGACGGTCAAGCCCAACACGGTCGTCACCGTGCCGGGGCTCGGCCGGGTCACCCTGCACAAGGTGACCCGCACCGCGAAGTCGGTCGAGGTCGTCATGATCGAGGTCGTCACCGACCGCGTGCTGGGCTCGCTGCCGACGGGCTCCGTCGTCCGGGTCGGCCACTCCGCGAGCTCGCTGCTCTGAGACGGCACCCATCGTGACGAGGCCGCGGTCGGCATCACCGGCCGCGGCCCGTCACCAGGGAGAGTGGGCGTATGCCGGCCGCGACGTGGGAGGTCAGGCCGGCTTCGGGGTCGGCCAGGGCCACGCCGTGCAGCCCTTGAGGCCGTAGGTCTGCTGCATCATGACCGGGGCCACCCTGCCCGGCCCGCCGCAATAGGCGTGCGCGTGACCGATGCCGTGGCCGACCTCGTGGTTGACGAGGTAGGTGCGGTAGCCGGCGATGTCGCTGCCGTAGGCCTCCGCGCCGAGGACCCACCGGCGCAGGTTGAGCACCACCCGCCCGGAGTTGTGGCAGCTGACCTGGCCCCGGGTCTGCAGCGGCGCGCAGAGCCGGTCGGTCGTGTCGGGGCTCGCGAGCGTGATGCGCAGGTCGATGGTCGCCCCGCCCTTGGCGGCCGCGGCGGGGGAGACGTTGACGAAGCGGACGCCGTCCTTCGCCTGCCAGCCTCGCGGATCGGTCAGCACGCTCCCCACCGTCGTGGCCAGGTCCGCGGCCTTGATGTCGAGACCACCTTCGAGCTCCACGGTGTAGCGCACCGTGCGGCCGCTCGTGGGGACCGGGCGCAGGGCGGCCGCGGGCATGGCCACGACCGTGAACCTGCCGGACCCCGCCTGGATGACCGCGCCCTTGTCGTCCTTGCCGTCGTCCTTGCCGTCGTTCTTCCCGGCGGCCGTCGCGTCGTCCGACGTCGTCGAGCCCGTGGTGCCTGCCGCACCGGTCGCACCGGTCGAGGCGGAACCGTCGACCTGCGAGTCGGTCGCGGCCTCGGGCACTCGCTCGACCTGGTCGATCGAGACCGCGGGTGCCGTCCCGGCCGTGATTGAGACCCGCGCGGCGCGTGAGACCGCACCCTCGGGGACCGGCTCGCCGGCGCCGGCTGACGTCATGACCCAGAGGTCGGCGGCCACGCACAGCACGACGGCCAGACCCGCCCACGTCCGGCGGCGGCGGATCGCCTGCCGCTCTGACGGGGTCGGGCGGCGGACTGCGCTGCCACTCGCCATGGGGGTCACGCTAGGTCACGTACCCGGTGTGGTGGGGGATCGTGCGTCGGACCCGCCGACAGGCCCCGGGCTCGATTTGGTCCGCAGCGGTCCAGCCCGTACTGTGGTCCACGACCAATGACCGCCGGTTGGAGGGCGTGGGCAACCACGATCTCCCGAAGGTTCCGCACGATGCGGGCAGCCAGCGCAGGACACTCAGCCTCACGGCATACCTCGAGTATGTCGCTGCGAGCCCCGAGCGCCCTGCGCCGGGGCTCTTTTCGTGCAGGCCCTCCGGGCCCCTTCGACAGGCGGCACCACGCAAGGGAAGGAGGCCCAGATGGCGAACTCCGAGAAGACGGCTGCCATTGCCGAGATCGCGGACAAGTTCCGTGAGTCCGGTGCGGCCGTTCTCACCGAGTACCGCGGTCTGACCGTGGCCCAGCTCTCGCAGCTGCGCACCTCGATCCGGGAACACGCCACCTACGCCGTGGTCAAGAACACGCTCACGGAGCGCGCCGCCAAGGAGGCCGGTATCACGGCCTTCGACGGTCACCTCCAGGGCCCGTCGGCCATCGCCTTCATCACCGGTGACCCGGTCGAGGCGGCCAAGGGTCTGCGTGACTTCGCCAAGGCACACCCCCTCCTCGTGATCAAGGCTGGCGTCCTCGACGGCAAGACCTTGTCCCCCGAGGAGATCACGAAGCTCGCGGACCTCGAGTCCCGCGAGGTTCTCCTGGCCAAGCTTGCGGGCGCCATGAAGGGCTCCCTCAACAAGGCCGCCTACCTCTTCGTCGCTCCTCTGTCGCAGACGGCCCGCGTGGTCGACGCCCTGCGCCAGAAGGTCGAGGCGCAGGGTCCCGCCACGGAGGCCGCTCCGGCCGCCGAGGCAACCACCGACGTCGCCGAGGGTGGCGACGAGAGCTGATTGCGCTCCTGCGCACCAGCTCGATTCAACAACACGCCACTCACGGCAATATCTAGGAAGGAAGCCACCATGGCGAAGCTCAGCACCGACGAGCTCCTTGACGCTTTCAAGGAGATGACCCTCATCGAGCTCTCCGAGTTCGTGAAGCAGTTCGAGGAGACCTTCGAGGTCACCGCTGCTGCCCCCGTTGCCGCGGTTGCCGCCGCTGCCGGTGGCGGCGCTGCCGCCGTCGAGGAGGAGGAGAAGGACTCGTTCGACGTCGTTCTCACCGCCGCGGGCGAGAAGAAGATCCAGGTCATCAAGGAGGTCCGCGCGCTCACGAGCCTCGGCCTCAAGGAGGCCAAGGACCTCGTTGACGGCGCCCCCAAGCCCGTCCTCGAGGGTGTCGACAAGGCTGCGGCCGAGAAGGCCAAGGAGCAGCTCGAGGGCGCCGGCGCGTCCGTCGAGCTCAAGTGATCTGACCCGGCTCTGCCGGGATCACTGCTCTACCGCGAAGGCGGGTCCGACCACACGGTCGGGCCCGCCTTTCGCTGTCCCGGTTTGCGGGGGTTGCTGGTTGGGCGGTCGTGGGGCGCGACGGCGCTCGCGGCGTGGAGCGTCGGCGGGCGTATGCCGGCACGCTCGCTCCCGGCGTCAGCGCCCGCCGCCGATGCCGCGACCACCGCCACGCCCCGCGCCCTTGTGCACGCTCGCTCCCAGCGTCAGCGCCCGCCGCCGATGCCGCGACCACCGCCACGCCCCGCGCCCCTCGAACCGGGGGAGGCTGCGTCAGGTGGCGTGGGCCAGGGCGTCCTTCAGGGCGGCGAGGACGAGGGCGACGCGGTCGGGGCGCGCGTTGTGGCCCATCAGGCCGATGCGCCAGACGGTGGAAGCGAACTCGCCCACGCCCGCGCCGATCTCGAGGTCGTGGCGCTCGAGGAGGTAGGCGCGGACGGCGGCGGAGTCGACCCCGTCGGGTACGCGGACCGTCGTCAGCTGGGGCAGGCGAGAGCCCTCGGCGGCGAAGAGGGCGAGGCCCATCTCCTCGAGGCCGTCCTGGAGGAGGCGGCCGGCCTCGGCGTGGCGGTCCCAGACCTTCTCGAGGCCCTCGTCGGCGATGCGCTGGAGGCCTGCATGGAGGCTCGCGACCATCGCGGTCGGCGCCGTGTGGTGGTAGGTGCGCTTGCCCGAGCCGGAGGCCTCACCGACGTAGCCGCCGAGCAGGCCGAGGTCGAGGTACCAGGACGACGGCTTCTCGACGCGGCGCTCGAAGGCGCGGTCGCTGATGGTGAAGGGAGCGAGGCCGGGCGCGACGCCCAGGCACTTCTGGGTGCCGGCGTAGCCGATGTCGATGCCCCAGTCGTCGGCGCGCAGCTCGATCCCGCCGATGCTGGTGACCGCGTCGACGAGCAGCAGGGCGTCGCCCTTGACCGCGCCGAGGGCGGCGATGTCGGAGCGGACGCCGGTGGACGTCTCGGCATGGACTGCGGCGATGATCTTCGGTGCGGGGTGGGCGGCGGCGACCCTCTCGGCATCGACGGGTGTGCCCCACTCGTGGTCGACGCGGACCACCTCGGCGCCGTGGCGGCCCGCGACGTCGACCATGCGCTCCCCGAAGAGCCCGTTGACGGCCACGACGACGACGTCGCCGGGGGATACGGTGTTGACGAAGGCGGCCTCCATGCCCGCTGACCCGGTGGCCGAGAGTGGGAGGGTGCGGCGGTTGTCGGTGCCCCAGGCGTACCGGAGCAGGTCGCACGTCTCGTCCATGATCGCGAGGAAGTCCGGGTCGAGGTGTCCGAGCAGAGGTGCTGCGAGGGCGAGGGTCGCCTCGGGGTAGGGGTTGCACGGACCGGGACCGAAGAGGTGCCGGTCGGCGATCGGGCGGCGGGTCGTGACGGGCGGGGTCGCGGTCATCAGAATCCTGCTCCGGGGTTGAGGATGCCCTGCGGGTCGAGGGCGTTCTTGATGCGGTGGGTGAGGGCCATGACGTCGGGCCCGAGCTGCTCGGGCAGGGCCGCGCGCTTGAGGCGGCCGACGCCGTGCTCGCCGGTGATGGTGCCGCCGAGCCCGATCGCGAGGCTCATGACCTCCGAGAAGGCCTGTGCCGCACGGGAACCGGCGTCCATGTCGCCCCGCGGATAGACGATGACGGGGTGCGTGTTGCCGTCTCCGGCGTGGGCCACGACGGGGATCTCGAGGTCGTGTCGGCGCGAGATGTCGGCGATGCCGGTCAGCAGGTCGGGGAGGCGCGGCACCGGCACGCCGACGTCCTCGAGCATGATCGCGCCTCGCCGCTCGATGGCGACGATGGCGGCTCTACGGGCCGCGACGAACATCTCGCCCTCTGCGGCATCCGTCGTCGTGAAGCACTCGCGCGCGCCGCCGTCCCGGCACAGCCGCTCCATCACGGCGATCTCCTCGCCGCGGGCCGCACCGGGGGCGTCGGACTGCGCGAGCAGCATGGCACCGGCCTCGCGGTCGAGCCCCATGCTGCGGTGGTCCTCGACGGCGTTGACCGACGCCCGGTCCATGAGCTCCATCATCGACGCGCGGAGGGTGTTGCCGATGGCGACGACCACCCGCGCGGCGTCCTCGACGGTGTCGAAGGTGGCCACGAGGGTGGCGGGCGGCGCCTGCGCGGGGACGAGCCGCAGCGTCGCCCGGGTCACGACGCCCAGAGTCCCTTCGCTGCCGACGAAGAGCTTGACGAGCGAGAGGCCTGCGGTGTCCTTGACGCGCTGGCCGCCGAGGTGCACGAGCGTCCCGTCCGCGAGGACGACGTCGAGGCCGAGCACGTAGTCGGTCGTCACGCCGTACTTGACGCAGCACAGGCCGCCCGCGTTCGTCGCGACGTTGCCGCCGATCGAGCAGATCTCGAAGGACGACGGGTCGGGCGGGTACCAGAGCCCGTGCTCGGCGGCCGCCTGCTTGACCTCGACGTTGAGGGCTCCGGCCTCGACGACCGCCGTGCGCGTGGTCGGGTCGATCTCGACGGCCCGCATCCGCTCGAGACTCAGCACGATGCAGCCGTCGACGGCGTTCGAGCCCCCTGAGAGCCCGCTGCCGGCACCGCGGGGCACGACGGGGACGTCGTGCTCCCCGGCCCAGCGCACGGTGGCCTGCACGTCGGCCGCGCTCGTCGCGCGGACCACGGCGAGCGGCACACCGGCTCCGGCGTCAGCCGTGTAGTCGAAGCGGTAGGCCGCCACGCTGTCGGGGTCGGTCAGCAACGCGCCGGGCGTCAGGGACTCGGCGAGCCCCTCGAGGGCGCGCAGGTCCGGAGCGTCCTTGCTCACTGTCGTCACCGGTCCACCGTAACCACGACCGGCCGGCGCGGGCGTCCCGGGCGAGGAGATGGCGTATGCCGTCCCGCCGGCTCGCGCGTCAGCGACCCTGTCGCGCGGGCTCGTTCACCGGCTCACCGTGACGGTCTCGGTCGCGGCGCCGTCGGAACCGGGTGACAGGGCGACGACGGTCGTGCTCGTCACGGTCGCGCCCACGGTGTAGGTGACGGTCGACATGAGCGACGGGGTGGAGGTCGTGGTCGACACGTCGGCGCCGGTGATCGTGAGGGTCAGCGAGGCGACGACGTCGCGGCTGTCGGCGCAGTACGCGAACGGCGCGGACACCTCGGCGCCACCGGCCCAGCGGCGGTGCACCTTGACGAGGGCATCCTGGACGAGGTCCTCGGCCCGGGCGCCGTCACCGCAGAGCAGGTGGGCGTAGCGCAGCAGCGCCGGCCCTCGGCTGCGCACGAAGTCCTCGAACGACGCCTCCACGCCCTGCCTCCCTGTCCGGCGCGTGCTCGGCCCACGCTCCTCCGACACTGTGACGCACCGAGGGGCCGGATCTGCTGCGGCCACACCCCGCCGATCCGTCGATCGGTCGACCGGTCCCGGTAGGTTTGCCCGCATGGGATGGCTGTCGCGCACCTTCAGGCCCGCTGCTGACGACGACGCGGACACCGCTGCCGAGCAGGCGCCCCCCGTTGACCCCAACGCGCCCGAGGTTGCAGCGGTGCCCGCGGCGCCGACGATGGCCGCCCAAGCGCACAGCCCGGCCGCCGCGCCCGGCACTGCTGCGGCAACCAGCCCTCTCGGGGCACCGACCGCCTCGACCCCCACGGCGCCTCCGACCCCGACGGCGGCCCCGATGGCCGACGCCTCGAGCCCGACGGCCGACGCCTCGAGCCCGACAGGACGCTACGGGCCCCTCGTGTGCGTGACGCGCTTCGACAGCGCGCCGCCCGAGCTGGAGTGGCAGCTGCCGCTCAACGGCGAGCTGTACCGGCTCATGCCGGGCTCCGACCGGCCGGACTACTCGCTGCTCGTCCTCGAACGCCCGCTGCACTTCTACCCCCGGGACGGGTTCGACCTGCGTCGCGTCGAGCCGGACCAGCAGGTGCAGGACCGCAAGGGTCGGACGATGGTGCGCGTGCACGCGCTGCTGCTGTGTGCGCGCTTCGTCGGCCAGCAGCTGCACCCGGACATGGCCGACCTCGCCGTCAACCTCGCCTACGTCATCGACAACTCGCTGGCCCGCGACGCCGAGGTCGACTTCGCGAAGATCCAGTTCGCCGCGATCGGCTTTCTCAGCGAGGGCCACGCCCCGCGAGCCACGGCAGAGCCGGCCAGCGAGGCCCCGTCGACGCCCGTCACCGATCCCGTCACCGATCCCGTCACCGATCCCGTGGACGAGCCGGTCACCGAGTCGGTCACCGAGCTCGCCACGGAGCCGAACCCGCCGACCCCGCCGGTCACGTCGGGCGCAGCGGCGGGCGGACGGCATACGCCACCCACGCGGCTCGACGGGCTGCTCGACGAGCTGACGGCGACCCTGCGCCGCGGCGTCGAGGCGCAGCGGGGCGCGCCGGTCCAGCGGATGACCGCAGCCCTGACGATGGACGCCGACCACCGACTGACCGGGCTGTCGGGCAACGCCGACGGCCAGGCACCCGTGCCCAGCCCCGAGACCTTCGGCCGGATCGCCGACGTGCTCGCCCGCCTCGCGGACCTCGAGGGGGCCGACCGCGTCGCCGCGGTCACCCTGCGCGTCGACGGGGACCTCGTGGCCCACGAGGTCACGGCCACGCACGACGGAGGTCAGTCGCCGGCGACCTCGCGGTAGCCGCGCACGCGTGCCGGGTCGGCGAGTCGACCGACACTGATCTCCCACATGCCGCCGTCGAAGCTCTCGTAGACGAGGACGGCATCGGGTGCGTCCGTCGCGACGAACTCGACGAAATCGCACGTGCCCCGGACGCCGAGACCCGTGTCACCCTCGGCCGTGTAGGTGAGCGACCCGGCCTCGAGCAGCGTCCAGTCGCGGCCGTCGAGACTCATGCCCCCGTGGTCCGGGTCGCCGAAGAGGTCGTCCCGGGTCCGCCAGTGGATGACGCACCCGGCGCCGCGCGGCTGCAGAGAGAGCCACTCCCGCGGGCCCGACGAGGTGATGCAGTGCTCGCCCCACCGAGTGCCGCCGAGGTCGAACCGGACGGTCCCGACGACCCGGTACGTGCTGCCCTCGACCTCGAGCAGAGCCCCCGGTGCGACCTGTGACGGCCGCAGTTCTGCGCGCATGCATCCTCCTGGCTCCACATGACTCGCACAGGTTAACCGCGGGGGAGCCGCCTGACCGGGAGAACCCGACTGGCGCGTAACTTCCGCCCGGCGCCCTCGTTTCCCCCGTAGCCGAGTCGAGACGGCCAGGAAGACATAGGTGGATGCCACATGGGTGTGGAGATCGCGGTGCAAGGTCTGACGAAGACCTTCGGTTCGCAGACGATCTGGCGGGACGTGACCCTCACGCTTCCCGCGGGAGAGATCTCGGTCATGCTCGGGCCCTCGGGCACCGGCAAGTCCGTCTTCCTCAAGACGCTCGTCGGCCTGCTCAAGCCGGATGCCGGGTCGATCGTCATCAACGGACGTGACCTGACCCGGCTGCGCGAGGCCGACCTCTACGAGGTGCGCAAGCTCTTCGGCGTCCTCTTCCAGGACGGCGCCCTGTTCGGCTCGATGACCCTGTACGACAACGTCGCCTTCCCGCTGCGCGAGCACACGAAGAAGACCGAGGCCGAGATCAAGCGCATCGTGACCGAGAAGATGGACCTCGTCGGTCTGTCCGGTGCCGAGGGCAAGCTCCCGGGAGAGATCTCCGGCGGCATGCGCAAGCGCGCCGGGCTGGCCCGGGCGCTCGTGCTGGACCCCGAGATCCTCCTCATCGACGAGCCGGACTCCGGTCTCGACCCGGTGCGCACGAGCTACATCAACCAGCTCTTCGTCGACCTCAACGCGCAGATCGACGCGACGTTCCTCATCGTCACGCACGACATCAACACGGCCCGGACGGTGCCCGACAACATCGGCCTGCTCTACCACAAGCACCTCGCGATGTTCGGGCCGCGCGAGATGCTGCTCAGCTCGGAGGAGCCCGTCGTGCGGCAGTTCCTCAACGCACAGACGATCGGCCCGATCGGGATGTCGGAGGAGAAGGACGCCGACGAGCTCGCCGCCGAGTCCGGTCAGGAGCTGCCGCCCCTGCCGCCGATCGCCCTCCAGCTCCCGACGAGCGACGGCAAGCCGCGTCGCGCGGAGCGGCCTGCCGGCGGCTGGTGCCGCGACAACGGCATCACGCCGCCGCCCGGCTCCTTCGAGTCGCGCAACGCCGGCATCCCCGGTGTCCGGGCGGGGGTGAGCTGACGTGGCCGCACCCCTCACGGGCGCCCTGCGCCAGTCCGGCTCGCTCTTCGCGCTCGCCCTCGACGTGTTCCGGGCCCTGCCGAAGCGCCCGTTCCAGGTCAAGGAGTTCATCCAGCAGGCGTGGTTCATCGCGAGCGTGACGATCCTGCCGACCGCCCTCGTCTCCATCCCGTTCGGCGCGGTCATCGCCCTCCAGCTCGGCACGCTGACCCGTCAGCTCGGCGCCCAGTCCTACACCGGCGCTGCGAGCGTCCTCGCGGTGCTGCGCGAGGCCAGCCCGATCGTCACGGCCCTGCTCATCGCCGGCGCGGGCGGCTCGGCCATCTGTGCCGACCTCGGCTCGCGCAAGATCCGCGAGGAGATCGACGCCATGGAGGTGCTCGGCATCAGCCCGATCCAGCGCCTCGTCGTGCCCCGGGTGCTCGCCTCGATGCTCGTCGCGGTCCTGCTCAACGGGCTCGTGTCGGTCGTCGGCGTCGTCGGCGGCTACGTCTTCAACGTCATCGTCCAGGGCGGCACGCCGGGCGCGTACATCGCGAGCTTCACCGCGCTGGCCCAGCTGCCCGACCTCTGGACCGCCGAGATCAAGGCCCTGATCTTCGGTGCCATCGCGGCCGTCGTCGCGGCCTACAAGGGGCTCAACGCGGGCGGTGGTCCCAAGGGCGTCGGCGACGCGGTGAACCAGAGCGTCGTCATCACGTTCATGCTGCTCTTCGTCGTCAACTTCGTCATCACGGCTGTGTACTTCCAAGTCGTCCCGCAGAAGATCTGAGGAGAGGGCGATGGCGACCAAGACCCAGAACCGGACTCGACCGGGCTCGGAGCGGCTGCTCCACCTCGCGAGCCGGCCCTCCCGCGCGCTCGACTCGCTCGGCGAGCAGATGCGCTTCTACGTGCGCTCCCTCGCGTGGAGCGGACGCACGATCCGCCGGTACAAGAAGGAGGTCATCCGGCTGCTCGCCGAGGTCTCCCTCGGCACCGGTGCGCTCTCGGTCATCGGCGGCACGGTGGGCGTCATCGCCTTCCTCGCCTTCTTCACCGGCACCGAGGTCGGCCTGCAGGGCTACTCCTCGCTCGAGCAGCTGGGCACCGGGGCCTTCACAGGCTTCTTCTCGGCCTACCTCAACACCCGCGAGATCGCCCCGCTCGTCGCGGGGCTGGCGCTCGCGGCCACGGTCGGCTGCGGCTTCACGGCCCAGCTCGGCGCGATGCGGATCTCGGAGGAGGTCGACGCCCTCGAGGTCATGGGCATCCCGTCGCTGCCGTTCCTCGTCACGACCCGGATGATCGCCGGCTTCATCGCGGTGATCCCGCTCTACGTCCTCGGGCTGCTCAGCTCGTATGCCGCCACGCGCTTCATCTCGACGGCGTACTTCGGGCAGTCGGAGGGCACCTACGACCACTACTTCCACCTGTTCCTGCCACCGGGTGACGTCTTCTGGTCGTTCGCAAAGGTCATGGTCTTCGCGGTCGTCATCATCCTCATCCACTGCTACTACGGCTACACCGCGTCGGGCGGCCCGGCCGGGGTCGGCGTCGCCGTCGGCACCGCGGTGCGCACGTCGATCGTCGCCATCAACATCGTCGACTTCTTCCTCTCCCTGGCCATCTGGGGCGCGACGACGAGCGTGAGGATCGCCGGATGAGCGACACCAGTCCCGGCCCGCTCACCCAGCTGACGCGGTGGCGCATCGGCGTCAAGGCCTACGGCATCGTCTTCCTCCTCGTGCTGGCGCTGCTCGTTGGCCTGGCCATCGCGTCCTTCCAGAAGCGCTTCACGCCCGTCGTCATGGTCACGCTCGAGACCGACCGCCTCGGCAGCCAGCTGCAGGAGAGCTCCGACGTCAAGCTGCGCGGCCTGCTCGTCGGCGAGGTGCGCCACGTCGAGGCCACCCCCACGGGAGCGCGTCTGGAGCTGGCGCTCCAGCCCGACGAGGTTGCCAAGATCCCGTCCAACGTCAGTGCACGGCTGCTGCCCAAGACGCTCTTCGGCGAGCGCTACGTCGACCTCGTGACGGCCACGTCGAACGCCCGGCCCATCGAGGCGGGGGACACCATCCCGCAGGACCGCAGCCGGGTGTCCATCGAGCTCGAGACGGTCCTCGACAACCTCTACCCGCTGCTGCGCACCGTGCAGCCGGCCAAGCTCGCGACCACTCTCAACGCCCTGTCGACGACGCTCGACGGTCGCGGCGACCAGATCGGCCGCAACCTCGTGCTCGTCGACCGCTACCTCAAGGCGCTCAACCCCAGCATGCCGACGATCCGACAAGACATCTCGCTGCTCGCCGACACCGCCGACCTCTACGCCGGCGTCGCGCCCGACTTCTTCCGTCTGACCGAGTCGCTGCGCGTCACGAACAAGACCATCGTCGAGAAGGACCAGCAGCTGGCGGCCTTCCTCGTCGGCACCGCAGGTTTCGCCAACGAGGCGGCCGGCTTCCTGCGCGACAACGAGCAGCGCATCATCCAGGTCGGCCAGGTCAGCAAGCCGACGCTCCAGCTGCTCGCCGAGTACTCCCCGATCTACCCGTGCGTGGCCTCGGGCCTGGTCAACTGGCTGCCGCGCGCCAACGCGGCCTTCGCCGGCGGAACCTTCCACATCACCCTCGAGGTCGTGCCTCCCCGACAGCCGTACAGGCCGGGTGAGGAGCCCCGTTGGGATGACAAGCGCGGACCCCACTGCTACGGCCTGCCCACGCCCGACGGTTCTCAGGCGAACCCCTTCGCGGGCAACCACTTCGACGACGGCACCCAGCCCGCGAGCGACGCGACGCCCTTCTCGGCCGTGCCCCAGGCACTGCTCGGCGACGCCTCCGCGGCCGACTCCGGCAGCGCCGGCACGGTCGACGAGCAGCGCGTCGTCGGGGCGCTGCTGGCCCACGGCGGACAGCCGTCCGACGGCGGCGAGAGCGGCATCCAGACCCTGCTCGCCGGGCCGATGATGCGCGGCACGGTGGTGAGCACCCGATGAAGGTCAAGGGCTCACTCATCAAGCTCATCGTCTTCGCGGCGGTCACGCTCTTCGCGACGAGCATTCTCGCGCTGACGATCGCCAACATCCAGCTCGGCTCCAAGGCGACCTACACGGCCGTCGTCACCGACGTGACGGGTGTCATCGCCGGGCAGGACGTCCGCATCGCCGGTGTCAGGGTCGGCGAGGTGACCGACGTCCGCGTCGCCCACGACGCGACGTCCGAGGGCGCCACGGCCGAGATCGACTTCTCGGTGCTCAAGAGCTCGGTGCTGACGCAGGGCACCGAGGTGACGGTCAAGTACCGCAACCTCGTCGGCCAGCGCTACCTCGCGCTGAGCCAGGGCACCGGCGCCCCCGCCCCGCTCGCCGACGGCTCGACGATCCCGCTCTCGCGCACCCACCCCGCGCTCGACCTCACCGTCCTCTTCAACGGCTTCAAGCCGCTCTTCGCCGCGCTGTCGCCCAGCGACGTCAACGAGCTCTCGGGCCTGCTCATCCAGACGTTGCAGGGGGAGGGCGGCGACGTCAACACCCTGCTCGCCAAGACGGCCAGCCTCACGTCCGCCATCGCCGACCGCGACGCCGTCATCGGCCGCACCATCGACAACCTCAACACCGTGCTCGGCACCGTCGACGCCCACGACCAGCAGCTGCTCTCGCTCATCGACCAGCTCCAGCGCTTCACGAGCGGGCTCGCGGCCGACCGCGAGACGATCGGCCGTTCGCTGTCCGGGATCAACACCCTCTCGGCCGAGACCGCCGACCTGCTCGTCTCGACGCGCCCGCTCATCAAGGACGACGTCTCCCAGCTGCGCACGCTGGCCACGACGCTCAACAAGCCGGCCAACGGCAAGGAGTTCGAGGACTTCATCACCGGCGCGCCGGGGCGCATCGCCACGCTGACGCGCACGGCGACCTACGGGTCGTGGTTCAACTTCTACCTCTGCAAGTTCGACACCAAGAGCCCGATCCTCCCGGGCGTGAGCCCCACCTACGACGTCTCGTCAGCGAGGTGCGAGTCATGAGCATCCCCTTCCGAGAGCGCAACCCGGTCCCGATCGGTGCGATCGGCCTGCTCGTCATCGCGGTGGTGCTGTACCTGGCGTTCAACGCCTCCAGCCTTCCGCTCATCGGCGGCGGGACGGCATACAGCGCGGCCTTCTCGGAGGCCGGCGGCATCAAGCCCGACGACGACGTGCGCATCGCCGGGGTCAAGGTCGGCAAGGTGACCGGCGTCGACCTCGAGGACGGCCACGTCCGCGTCGACTTCACCATCACCGAGGACGCGAGCTTCGGCCAGCAGACCGGTGCCTCGATCCGGATGAAGACGATCCTCGGGGAGAAGTACGTCGCGCTCGACCCCAAGGGGCAGGGCCAGCTCGACGCCGACGCGCAGATCCCGGTCTCGCGCACCGTCAGCTCCTACGACGTCATCAACGCCTTCCAGGACCTCACGACGACGACCGAGCGCATCGACACCGACCAGCTCGCGAAGTCCCTGACGGTCATCGCCACGGAGTTCAAGGACAGCCCGCAGTACGTCAAGGCCACGCTCGACGGCCTCTCACGCCTCTCCCGCACGGTGGCGAGCCGCGACGCCGAGCTCGGCTCGCTGCTCCAGCGGGCCAACAGCGTCACCGGCCTCGTCCGCAGCCGCAACGAGCAGGTCAGCACGCTCATCCGGGACGCCGACCTGCTCATGGTCGAGCTCGTCAAGCGTCGCGACGACATCCGCACGCTCTTCCGCAACACCTCGGCGCTCGCCAAGCAGCTGACCGGCCTCGCGCGCGACAACCGGGCACAGCTGAAGCCGGCCCTCGCCCAGCTCGACACCACGCTCGCCATGCTCCAGAAGCACGACGCCGACCTCCAGAAGACGATCCAGGCGATGGCGCCCTTCACGCGGGTCTACGCCAACACCCTGGGCACCGGACGCTGGTTCGACACGTGGGTCTCCAACCTCGTCGTGCCGGTCGGCACGCCCGGGCTCGCCCTGCCCGGCACGAAGCTGCCCGACCTGCTCCTTCCCGGCACCTCCGGAGGTGGTCGCTGATGCCTGCGCGCCAAGGATCCCGTATGCCGTTCGGCCGGCTGCACGGCCCCGCCACCGTGCTCGGCAAGGTCGTCAGCGGCCTCGTCGTCGTCGCGCTCGTCGCGGCCGGCATCGTCTTCTGGCCCCGCCAGGGCCAGACGTCGGTCAGCGCCGACTTCACGCGCGCCGTCGGTCTCTACCCCGGGTCCGACGTGCGCATCCTCGGGGTCAAGGTCGGCCAGGTCGACACCGTGACGCCCGAGGGCGACCACGTGCACGTCACCTTCAGCTACGACGACAAGTACCGCGTTCCCGCCTCGGCCAAGGCCGCGATCGTCGCGCCGTCGCTCGTCTCGGACCGCTACGTCCAGCTGCTCCCCGTCTACGAGGCGGGCCCGGCGCTGGCTGCCGGGACGCGAATCCCCTTGGAGCGCACGGCAGTTCCGGTCGAGCTCGATCGGGTGTCGCAGAGCCTCGACGACCTCATGGTGGCGCTCGGTCCCGACGGGGCCAACAAGGACGGTGCGCTCAACGAGCTGCTGCGCACCTCTGCCGCCAACCTCGACGGCAACGGCGACAAGATCAACGGCACGGTGCACGACCTCTCGACCGCGCTCTCGACCCTGTCCGGCAGCCGCGACGACCTCTTCGGCACCGTGAAGAACCTCCAGTCCTTCACCTCGATGCTCGCGACGAACAACGCGCAGGTGCGGCGGCTCAACACCGACCTCGCGACCGTGGCGACCCAGCTGAGCGAGGAGCGGGAGAACCTCAAGGCGACGCTCGAGAGCCTCGGGGTCGCGGTCGACGAGGTGTCGGGCTTCGTCTCCGACAACCGGGCGCTGCTCAAGAGCAACCTCGACCGGGCGGTCACCGTCACCAACGCCTTCGCGAAGAACCGTCAGGCCCTGGCCCAGCTCCTCGAGAACGCCCCGGTCGCGCTGTCGAACCTCCAGAACGCCTACCACCCCGAGACCGGCACCCTCGACACCCGCAACAACGCCAAGGGCTTCGACGACCCGCTGCTGCTCGTGTGCTCGATCCTCACCGGCCCGACGCACACCGGCAACACCAAGCTGTGCGACTCCCTCAAGAAGGCGTTGCTGCCGAAGCTGCCCACCCTGCCGTCGCTGCCGAGCGGCACTGCGCTGCAGGGCACTCCGCAGTCGAGCGGCCTCGTCAACCTGCGCGGCGCCGACCCCACCCTCGGCGGACTGCTCGGAGGCTCCCGATGACGTATGCCGTCCGCTCCCGTTCCCGACGCCGGTCCGCCGTCGTCGTGCTGGCCTCCCTCGCTCTCGGGGGCTGCAGCGCCTACGACCTCCCGCTGCCGGGTGGCGCCGGCACCGGCGACGACTCCTACACGGTCACCGCCGAGTTCGCCGACGTGCTCGACCTCGTGCCGCAGTCGTCGGTCAAGGTCAACCAGGTGACCGTGGGGTCCGTCGAGGACATCCAGGTGACCGGGTGGACCGCGACGGTCCGGCTGCGGCTCCCCGGCAACGTCGTGCTGCCCGACAACGCCACGGCCGAGCTCAAGCAGACCTCGCTGCTCGGCGAGAAGTACGTCGCGCTGGCAGCCCCCACCGACGTGCCGGCCCAGGGCCGCCTCGGGCAGGGCGACCGCATCCCGCTGTCGCGCACGAGCCGTAACCCCGAGGTCGAGGAGGTCCTCGGCGCGATGTCGTTGCTGCTCAACGGTGGTGGTGTCGCACAGCTGAAGACCATCGAGGCCGAGCTCAACAACGCCCTCCGCGGTCGCACCGGCGACGTCAAGGACCTCGTCACGCAGCTCAACACGTTCGTCGGGGGACTCGACGCCCAGAAGGGCGAGATCGTCCGGGCCATCGACAGCATCGACCGGCTCTCGTCGACCCTGGCCCGGAACCAGGCCAAGATCGCCGCGGCACTGGACGAGCTGCCCAAGGGCCTGAAGATCCTCGCCGACCAGCGTCGGCAGCTGACCGCGATGCTGACGGCGCTGCGCGACCTCGGCGAGGTCGGCACCCGGGTGATCCGAGGGTCGCGCGCCGACCTCGAGGCCAACCTCCGGGCCGTGAGCCCGATCCTGCGCCAGCTCAACAAGGCCGGTGACGACCTGCCGAAGAGCTACCAGCTGCTCCTGACCTACCCCTTCCCCAACAACGCCCAGAACACGATCAAGGGTGACTTCACGAACCTCTGGGCCACCCTCGACACCAACCTCGACACCATCGCCGGCAACCTCGGCGTCGGGAAGCTCCCGAACCTCCCGGGCATCCCTGGGGTGCCGCTGCCCTCCGTGCCACTGCCGTCGGTGCCGGTGCCCTCGGTCCCGCTCCCGAGCGTCACCGTCCCCTCGGTGCCCGGGGTGCCCCTGCCGACGACGCTGCCGGGTGGCCTGCTCGGCTCGAGGCGGCCCGGCTCCGGAGCCGGCACCGCCGACGCGGCGTCGTGGTCCACGCTCTTCCCCACGGGAGGCTCCCGATGATCACCCGCACCGTCCGACTCCAGCTGGCCGCCTTCGCCCTGCTGTCCATCACCCTCGTCGCGATCCTGTCGGCCAACTACGTCGGTCTCACCGACAAGATCGCCGGCGGCAGCTACGTCGTGTCCGCCGACCTCGCCCAGTCGGGTGGCATCTTCGTCGGCGCCGAGGTCACCTACCGGGGCGTCACGGTCGGCAAGGTCGACGGGATGCGCCTGTCGGGCGACGGCGTCGTCGTCGACGCGCGCCTCGACCGCGGCACCGAGGTCCCCAAGGACACCAAGGCCGTCGTCGAGAACCGCTCGGCGGTGGGAGAGCAGTACCTCGACCTCCAGCCCCGCACGCCTCGGGCGCCCTACCTCGCCGCCGGTGACGTCATCCCGCGCGACCGGACCGCGTTCCCGCTCCGTATCGACCAGCTGCTCCAGCACGTCGACGACACCGTGTCGTCGGTGCCGCGCGACGCCCTCGTGACCACGGTCGACGAGCTGGCCGAGGCGTTCAAGGGTGGCGGCTCCGACCTGCAGCGGCTCATCGACTCGGGTGACGCCCTGACCACGGCCGCCTCCGAGGCGCTCCCCGAGACGACCCGTCTCATCGACGACGGACGGATCGTCCTCGACACGCAGGTCAAGAGCGGCGACGACATCCGCACCAGCGTGTCCGGCTTCGCGAACGTCGCCGACGCGCTCCGCCAGGCCGACCCCGACCTGCGCGTCGTCCTCGACCGAGGGTCCGTCGCGGTCGAGCAGCTCGACGCCCTCATCTCGGAGAACAAGCAGAGCCTGGCTGCGCTCCTCGCCAACTTCATCACCATCGGCAACGTGACGACGGCCCGGCTCGACGGCATCGAGCAGCTGCTCGTCACCTACCCCGACGTCGTGACGGGTGGCTTCAGCGTCGTGCCCGGCGACGGCACCGCGCACTTCGGGCTCGTGCTCAACGTCGACGACCCCAAGGCGTGCGAGGCCGGCTACGAGGGCACGACGAAGGTCGACCCGCACCGCACGACGGGCCTGCCGCCCGTCAACCTCGACGCGCACTGCGCGGCCTCTCGTGGCTCGGGCGTCAACGTGCGCGGGGCCCAGAACGCCCCCAAACCCACCCGAGGGGGGCAGAGCGGGCAGAGCTACCCGATGTCCTTCGGGGCGACACCGGTCGCCCTCGGCAACCGGGCCGTGACCTCCGGCAGCCCTGAGTCGTTGTCAGTCCAGTCGCCGGTCGCTCCGGCCGGTGGCGACGAACGGACCGACAACGGCACGAGCTGGCTCTGGATGATGCAGGAGGCGCTCCGTTAGCCGGTGACGGAAGGAAACCCCTCGATGACGATGGTCACCACCCGATCGGAGACCGAGCGACCGCCGCGATCCCAGCGGTCGCCCGAGAGCTCCACCGACCGCGAGCCCGATGAGCACGAGCGCCATGAGCCTCATGACCCCACTGACGCCGCGGTGGGCTCCGGTCCCCCCGACGCGCCACGTGCGGGCCTTAGGGGTGTCCGCACGTGGCGCCCCACCCCGCGCCTGCTGTGGATCGTCACGGCCGTGCTGCTGCTCGCGGCGGTCGCCGTCGCGGCGACGTTGGGGCGCACCGCGTGGCAGCAGCAGCGCGACGCCGACAACCGCGCCGCTGCGCTGGCCGCCGGGCGCCAGATCGCCGTCAACTTCGTGACGATGAACGCCACGACGTTCGACGCCGACACCCAGCGCGTCCTCGACGACTCGACCGGGGCCTTCCGCAAGGAGTACGCCTCCACGCTGGCCCAGCTCAAGCCCGTCGTCACCGCCAACAAGACCGTCTCGACCGTCGAGCGGGCCGAGGCCTCGCTCGTGTCAGGCGACGACGACTCGGCCAAGGTCATCGTCGGGGTCGTCGCGCCGACCTCGAACGCCTCGACCCCCAAGGCCGAGAAGAAGACGTACCGGCTCCGCCTCGACCTCGTGAAGGTCGGCGACGCCTGGAAGGTGAGCACCCTTGACTTCGTCAGCTGACCCCCGCCGTCCGCTCGCAGCGTCGGCCGCATCTGCCGGGAGCCCGCGCAAGCGCGTGGCAGGTGCCCGCCGCCGGTCCTCCGGCGCCGGAGCCCCCGCGACCTCGACGATCGTCCTCGACCGGGGCCCGTCCACCACCGACGAGAGCCTTGCCGATCCCTTCGCAGGTGACACCGCCGGCACCACCACCACCACGACCACCACCACCAGCACCGGCGACCGGGAGGCAGTGGCCGTCGAGCGCCGGGTGGGCCCGACCGGCGCACAGGAGGTCGACGCGGACGACGCGCAGACAGAGGCCGCCTCGCGCTCGCGCGGCTCCGCCGGGCTCTGGGCGTCCGCCATCGGCGCCACCCTGGCGCTCGCCCTGCTCGCGGCCTCGCTCGTCTACGGCCTGCGCCCCGGGGTGTCCGACACCGACCGGACGGCCGCGGTGGGTTCGGCGCGGACCACTCTGGAGAGCCTGCTCAGCTACAGCGGCTCCGCGTTCGACAAGCACATCGGGGAGGTCACCCCGCTGCTGGCCTCCCCCTTCAAGGACCAGTTCGCCAAGGTCGCCGCCACCGACATCAAGCCGATGGCCGTCAAGAACGACGCCACCGTCCAGGCCAAGGTCTACGACGCAGGCGTCATGGATGCCGACGGCGACGGCGGCGAGGGGACGACCGTGCGGGTCATGGCGTTCATCAACCAGGCCACGACCACCAAGGCCCAGCAGGCACCTGCGATCGACCAGAACCGGGTCATCGCCACGATGCGGAAGGTGGGCGACCGCTGGCTCGTCAGCGAGCTGTCCGCCTTCTGACGGGGGAACGAGGGGGGAAGGTCCCGGGCGCCCGAGAGGTCGTCCGGGACCGAGCGGCCCACGGCGGCGTGCGCGACGCTGCACCCCGGGAGGTACCGGGGACGGGCACTGGGCGTCGTGGCCCGGACCGCCCGCTGGGCGCTGCGGCATACTGCACGCTGTGAAGCTCATCCAGGCCAATGGCGTCCCAGAGTCCCTCGCCCGCGTCGACCAGCCGGAGGCCACGCCCGTGCGCGTCGGCGTCGTGCAGCACGAGTGGGTCGACGACCCCGCAGCCCTCGTCGAGACCCTCCGCGACGGCATCCGTACGGCCGCCGAGGCCGGCGCCACCATCGTGTTCCTGCCCGAGCTGACCCTGTCGCGCTACCCGGCCGACACCCTGCCCGAGGGCACACCGTCCGCGACGGCCGAGGACCTCGAGACGGGTCCCACGGTGACCTTCGCCCGCGACGCGGCCCGTGACTTCGACGTCCACGTCCACGCCTCTCTCTACGAGCGTGCCGACGAGGGCGACGGCCTCGGCTTCAACACCGCGGTCGTCGTGGCCCCGAGCGGGGAGGTCGTGGCCCGCACCCGCAAGACCCACATCCCCGTCACGGCCGGCTACTACGAGGACAAGTACTTCCGTCCCGGCCCTTCCGAGGATGCGTATCCGGTTGTGGCACTGGGCGACCCGTCGCTCAAGCTCGGTCTGCCGACCTGCTGGGACGAGTGGTTCCCCGAGGTCGCCCGTCTCTACTCGCTCGGCGGCGCCGAGGTGCTCTGCTACCCCACGGCGATCGGCTCCGAGCCCGACCACCCGGACTTCGACACCCAGCCCCTGTGGCAGCAGGTCATCGTCGGCAACGGCATCGCCAACGGCCTCTTCATGGTCGTGCCCAACCGCTTCGGCACGGAGGGGCTCATCACCTTCTACGGCAGCTCGTTCATCTCCGACCCGTACGGCCGCGTCCTCGTCCAGGCCCCCCGCGACGAGGCCGCCGTCCTCGTCGCCGACCTCGACCTCGCGCAGCGTCGCGACTGGCTCGAGCTCTTCCCCTTCCTCGCCACCCGTCGTCCCGACTCGTATGCCGCCCTGACCGCCCCCGTGCGCGAGGAGCACCGTCGCGAGGTGACGCCGTGACCGACACCGCCGTGACCGACGCTTCTGCGGCGGAAGCCGGTGGGGGAGGGCCCGGCTGGGTGATGCCGTCCGAGACCGCCCGGCACGACCGCACGTGGATGGCGTGGCCGAGCCAGGGCTACACGCTCGGCGAGACCACCGAGGAGGTGGCCGCTGCGCGGCGCACGTGGGCCGCGGTCGCCAACGCGGTCGTCGAGTTCGAGCCCGTGCGCATGGTCGTCGTCCCCGCCGACCTCGAGGTGGCCGCCGGCCACCTGCACCCCGACGTCGAGCTCGTCCCGGCCGCCCTCGACGACGCGTGGATGCGCGACATCGGCCCGACCTTCGTCCGCTCGGCCGACGGCTCGCGGCTCGGGGCGGTCGACTGGGTCTTCAACGGCTGGGGCGCGCAGTCCTGGGCCACGTGGGAGCACGACGCCCGGATCGGTGCCTTCGTCGGCGGCCTGTCCGGGGCCGAGGTCGTCGGCTCGTCCCTCGTCAACGAGGGCGGGGGCATCCACGTCGACGGGCTGGGCACGGTGCTGCTGACCGAGACCGTCCAGCTCGACCCTGGCCGCAACCCGGGGCTGGCGCGCAGCGACGTCGAGGCGGAGCTCGCCCGCACCATCGGCGCCACGACGTGCATCTGGCTGCCGCAGGGCCTGAGCCGCGACTACGACGAGTTCGGCACCCGGGGCCACGTCGACATCGTGGCCACCATCGCGAGTCCGGGCATCGTGCTGCTCCACGAGCAGCAGGACCCCTCACACCCCGACCATGCGGTGTCGCGCACCCTGCGCGAGCTGCTCGAGGAGGCGCGGGACGCTCGTGGCGAGCGGTTCGAGGTCGTCGGCGTGCCGGCTCCGCGCACCCTGGCCGACGCCGAGGGGCCCGTCGACTGGTCCTACATCAACCACCTCGTCGTCAACGACGGCGTCATCGCCTGCACCTTCGGGGACGAGCAGGACGAGGTGTCCCTCGGTGTCCTCGCCGACGCGTACCCGGGCCGACGGGTGGTCGGCGTCGACGCGCGGCCGCTCTTCGACCGTGGCGGCGGCATCCACTGCATCACCCAGCAGCAGCCCTCCCTCTGAGGCGGGTGCACACTCCCGTCCGACGGGAGCCCCGGAACGCCGAGTGGGCACGTCCCCACGGGGACGTGCCCACTCGACGTGGTGGTGCGGCCGTCGCCCGGGCGGTCAGGCCTGGGGGAGGCGCTTGTGGATGTCCTCGCTCATCCGGACGACCGACAGGTAGAACTCGAGGGTCATGCGGATGACGGCGAGGTAGATGATCACGAAGATCGGACCGAGGATGAGCGCGGCGAGACCGGTCCCGACGCTGTTGGCGAAGCCGGCGAAGACGAAGATGAGCCAGCTCGCGACGAGCGCGACGGTCGCCAGCAGGTAGACGAAGCGCACGAGGATCGGCGTGACGAAGTTCGTGAAGCTGAAGTCGAAGAGGGCCGTGAAGAAGCCGGCCCCTTCCCGCGCGGGGTCGGGGATGCTCGACATGCCGCTCGGTCCACCCGCCGGTGCGACGGGCGGCGGCGGGGGAGGCGTGCTGCCGCCCACAGGTGCGCCGGCGGCGCCGGGTGCGCCAGGTGCCCCCGGTCCGGGCGAGGCGGGCTGGCTGCTCGGGATCGGCGTGGTGGGGTCGCTCCCGGCGGGCTGGTTGAAGGACGGTTGCTCGGGCGGGTTCGGATCGGACATGGCTTCCCTCTCGGAAGGAGACGTCAACGGATCTCTGGCGTGCTCCATGCTAGGGCGGAGGCCCTCCCGACGGTCCTCATCGAGGCCGGCCGCCGCCGTGTTCGTGCAGGTCAGCGGGGTTCCGGGCGGTCCTCGGCGGCGTGTCGCGACGCGCCTGCGAGGGCGAGGGTCTTGACGTCCGGCCCGCGGAGGGCCATATTCGTCGCGTTCGCATCGCGAGCTCCCGGTCCGGGGGGCGTGGCAGGTCACGTCGAGGGCGCTCGGTCGTTCGAGACCGGGTGGGCACCTCGGGAGACGATCTCCGTCCCTTGACCCGGCTGGACACTCCTGCCCTTTACCGGTAGGCTAGGCCTTTGCGCTGCCCATGCCCACCCTTCGCGACCTCGGTCAGGCCCAACACCATGCCATCCGGCATCCGGTATGACCTCGGGACCCGCGAGCGGAGCCATGCGGCAACGCGGATCTGAAGATTCGAAAAAGGCCCGTGGAAGGACCCTCCTTGGCTGCCTCGCGTACTGCGACGAACATGTCCACCGCACAGACCCCTTCGGGACGTCTGTCCTTCGCGAAGATTCGCGAACCACTCGAGGTCCCCGACCTCCTGGCGCTTCAGACGGAGAGCTTCGACTGGCTGCTCGGCAACGAGCGCTGGCAGGCTCGCGTCGCCGCGGCCAAGGCCGAGGGACGCACCGACGTCCCGGACCGGTCCGGGCTCGAGGAGATCTTCGAGGAGATCTCCCCGATCGAGGACTTCAGCGGCTCGATGTCGCTGTCGTTCCGCGACCACCGCTTCGAGGAGACCCGCAAGACGATCGAGTCGTGCAAGGAGCGCGACCAGACGTACGACGCACCGCTCTTCGTCACCGCCGAGTTCATGAACGCCCAGACGGGTGAGATCAAGAGCCAGACGGTCTTCATGGGCGACTTCCCGCTCATGACCGAGCGCGGCACCTTCATCATCAACGGCACCGAGCGTGTCGTCGTCTCGCAGCTCGTCCGCAGCCCGGGCGTCTACTTCGAGCGCACGCCCGACAAGACGTCCGACAAGGACATCTACACGGCCAAGATCATCCCGAGCCGCGGCGCCTGGCTCGAGTTCGAGATCGACAAGCGCGACATGGTCGGCGTCCGCGTCGACCGCAAGCGCAAGCAGTCGGTCACCGTCCTCCTCAAGGCCCTCGGCTGGACCGAGGCCCAGATCCTCGAGGAGTTCGGCGAGTTCGAGTCGATGCGCCTCACCCTGGAGAAGGACCACACCCAGGGCCAGGACGACGCGCTGCTCGACATCTACCGCAAGCTGCGCCCGGGCGAGCCGCCGACCAAGGAGGCCGCGCAGACCCTGCTCGACAACCTCTACTTCAACGGCAAGCGCTACGACCTCGCCAAGGTCGGCCGCTACAAGGTGAACAAGAAGCTCGGTCTCGACGCCTCGATCAACGACTCGACCCTGTCGATCGACGACATCGTCAAGACGATCAAGTTCATCGTCACGCTGCACGACGGCCAGGACTCGATGAAGGGCGTCAAGAACGCCGAGGAGATCGACGTCCGCGTCGAGGTCGACGACATCGACCACTTCGGCAACCGTCGCCTCCGCTCCGTCGGCGAGCTCATCCAGAACCAGGTCCGCACGGGCCTGTCGCGCATGGAGCGTGTCGTCCGCGAGCGCATGACGACGCAGGACGTCGAGGCGATCACCCCGCAGACCCTGATCAACATCCGCCCCGTGGTGGCCTCGATCAAGGAGTTCTTCGGCACGTCGCAGCTCTCGCAGTTCATGGACCAGAACAACCCGCTCGCGGGTCTGACGCACAAGCGTCGCCTGTCCGCGCTCGGCCCGGGTGGTATCTCCCGTGACCGCGCCCAGATGGAGGTCCGTGACGTCCACCCGTCGCACTACGGCCGCATGTGCCCGATCGAGACGCCGGAAGGCCCGAACATCGGCCTCATCGGCTCGCTCGCGTCCTACGGTCGCATCAACGCGTTCGGCTTCATCGAGACGCCGTACCGCAAGGTCACCGGCGGTCACGTGACCGACGACGTCGACTACCTGTCCGCCGACGAGGAGGACCGCTACGTCGTCGCCCAGGCCAACGCGCCGCTCGACAAGCAGAACAACTTCACCGAGGACCGCGTGCTCGTGCGCACCAAGGGTGGAGAGGTCGAGCTCGTCCCCGGCGACGAGGTCGACTACATGGACGTGTCGCCGCGCCAGATGGTCTCGGCCGCGACCGCGATGATCCCGTTCCTCGAGCACGACGACGCCAACCGTGCCCTCATGGGCGCCAACATGCAGCGTCAGGCCGTCCCGCTCGTCAAGAGCGAGGCGCCCATCGTCGGTACCGGCATGGAGTTCCGCGCCGCCCTCGACTCGGGCGACGTCGTCCGTGCCGAGAAGGCCGGTGTCGTCCAGGAGGTGTCGGCTGACCTCGTCACCGTCGCCAACGACGACGGCACGTACCAGACGTACCGCATCGCCAAGTTCGCGCGCTCCAACCAGGGCACGAGCTACAACCAGGTCGTCGTCGTCAACGAGGGCGACCGTCTCGAGGCCGGTGGCGTCATCGCCGACGGTCCCGCGACCGAGGGTGGCGAGATGGCGCTCGGGCGCAACCTGCTCGTGGCGTTCATGTCGTGGGAGGGCCACAACTACGAGGACGCGATCATCCTCAGCCAGCGTCTCGTCCAGGACGACGTCCTCTCCTCGATCCACATCGAGGAGCACGAGGTCGACGCCCGCGACACGAAGCTCGGCCCCGAGGAGATCACCCGGGACATCCCGAACGTCTCCGAGGAGGTCCTCGCCGACCTCGACGAGCGCGGCATCATCCGCGTCGGCGCCGAGGTCCGTGACGGCGACCTGCTCGTCGGCAAGGTCACGCCCAAGGGCGAGACCGAGCTGACGCCGGAGGAGCGCCTGCTGCGCGCCATCTTCGGTGAGAAGGCCCGCGAGGTCCGCGACACGTCGCTCAAGGTGCCCCACGGCGAGACCGGCACGGTCATCGGCGTCAAGGAGTTCCGTGCCGACCTGGGCGACGACCTGCCGCCCGGCGTCAACCAGCTCGTCCGCGTCTACGTGGCCAACAAGCGCAAGATCACCGACGGTGACAAGCTCGCCGGCCGCCACGGCAACAAGGGTGTCATCTCCAAGATCCTCCCGGTCGAGGACATGCCCTTCCTCGAGGACGGCACGCCGGTCGACGTCGTGCTCAACCCGCACGGTGTTCCCCGTCGTATGAACCTCGGCCAGATCCTCGAGCTGCACCTCGGCTGGGCCGCCTCGCGCGGCTGGAAGATCGAGGGCAGCCCGGAGTGGGCCAAGGAGATCGCGCCCGACGCGCACGAGGCCCCTGCGGGCACGCGCGTGGCGACGCCGGTCTTCGACGGTGCCTCCGAGGACGTCGTCACGGGTCTGCTCGACTCGACGCTCAAGACGCGCGACGGGGTTCGCCTCATCGACGCCTCGGGCAAGACGCGCCTCTTCGACGGCCGCTCCGGCGAGCCGTTCCCGGAGCCCGTCGCGGTCGGCTACATGTACATCCTCAAGCTCCACCACCTCGTCGACGACAAGATCCACGCTCGTTCGACCGGTCCGTACTCGATGATCACCCAGCAGCCGCTCGGCGGTAAGGCCCAGTTCGGTGGCCAGCGCTTCGGTGAGATGGAGGTCTGGGCCCTCGAGGCGTACGGCGCCGCCTACACGCTCCAGGAGCTGCTGACGATCAAGTCGGACGACGTTCCCGGCCGCGTGAAGGTCTACGAGGCCATCGTCAAGGGCGAGAACATCCCCGACTCGGGCATCCCGGAGTCGTTCAAGGTCCTCCTCAAGGAGATGCAGTCCCTGTGTCTCAACGTCGAGGTCCTGAGCAGCGACGGCACCACGATCGAGATGAAGGAGTCCGACGAGGAGGTCTTCCGCGCGGCGGAGGAGCTCGGCATCGACCTGAGCCGGCGTGAGCCGTCCAGCGTCGAAGAGGTCTGAGAAGGCCACCTAACGACAAGCGGTGCGTATGCCGCTGGGCCCGCTCAGCGGCATACGCCCCCTCGTCAACGAACACCACTCAGACCAAAGACTTAACGAGAGTTACGAGAGAAGGAACCACGTGCTCGACGTCAACTTCTTCGACGAGCTGCGCATCGGCCTCGCCACCGCGGAATCCATCCGCCAGTGGAGCCACGGCGAGGTCAAGAAGCCCGAGACCATCAACTACCGCACGCTCAAGCCCGAGAAGGAGGGCCTGTTCTGCGAGCGCATCTTCGGCCCCACCCGGGACTGGGAGTGCAACTGCGGCAAGTACAAGCGTGTCCGCTTCAAGGGCATCATCTGTGAGCGCTGTGGCGTCGAGGTCACGCGCGCCAAGGTGCGCCGTGAGCGGATGGGCCACATCGAGCTCGCCGCCCCCGTCACCCACATCTGGTACTTCAAGGGTGTCCCGAGCCGCCTCGGCTACCTGCTCGACCTGGCCCCGAAGGACCTCGAGAAGGTCATCTACTTCGCGGCCTACATGATCACGTCCGTCGACGAGGACCAGCGTCACGCTGACCTGCCCTCGCTCGAGGCGCAGATCCAGGTCGAGAAGAAGGAGATCGAGAACCGCCGCGACGCCGACGTCGAGTCGCGCGCGCAGCTGCTCGAGCGCAACGTCGCCGAGCTCGAGGCCGAGGGTGCCAAGGCCGACGCGAAGCGCAAGGTCCGCGACCAGGCCGAGCGCGAGATGAACAACATCCGCAAGCGTGCCGACCAGCAGGTCGAGCGCCTCGAGCAGGTCTGGGACCGCTTCAAGAACCTCAAGGTCCAGGACCTCGAGGGCGACGAGATCCTCTACCGCGAGATGCGTGACCGCTTCGGTCTGTACTTCGAGGGCGGCATGGGCGCCGCGGCGATCCAGAAGCGCCTCGAGTCCTTCGACCTCGACGCCGAGGCGGACCTCCTCCAGGAGATCATCGCCACCGGCAAGGGCCAGAAGAAGACCCGCGCGATCAAGCGGCTCAAGGTCGTCAACGCCTTCCAGATGACGACGAACCACCCGTCGGGCATGGTCCTCGACGCGATCCCGGTCATCCCCCCGGACCTGCGCCCGATGGTGCAGCTCGACGGTGGCCGCTTCGCGACCTCGGACCTCAACGACCTCTACCGTCGCGTCATCAACCGCAACAACCGCCTGAAGCGCCTGCTCGACCTCGGTGCCCCCGAGATCATCGTCAACAACGAGAAGCGCATGCTCCAGGAGGCCGTCGACAGCCTCTTCGACAACGGCCGTCGTGGTCGCCCGGTCACGGGCCCCGGCAACCGTCCGCTCAAGTCGCTGTCCGACATGCTCAAGGGCAAGCAGGGTCGATTCCGCCAGAACCTTCTCGGCAAGCGCGTCGACTACTCCGGCCGTTCCGTCATCGTCGTCGGCCCGCAGCTGAAGCTGCACCAGTGCGGTCTGCCCAAGCAGATGGCGCTCGAGCTCTTCAAGCCGTTCGTGATGAAGCGTCTGGTCGACCTCGACCACGCGCAGAACATCAAGTCGGCCAAGCGCATGGTCGAGCGTGCTCGCCCGGTCGTGTGGGACGTCCTCGAAGAGGTCATCACGGAGCACCCGGTGCTGCTCAACCGCGCACCCACGCTGCACCGTCTCGGTATCCAGGCGTTCGAGCCGCAGCTCGTCGAGGGCAAGGCCATCCAGATCCACCCGCTCGTCTGCTCGGCCTTCAACGCCGACTTCGACGGTGACCAGATGGCCGTCCACGTGCCGCTGTCGGCAGAGGCGCAGGCCGAGGCCCGCATCCTCATGCTGTCGAGCAACAACATCCTCAAGCCGGCTGACGGTCGCCCCGTCACCATGCCGACCCAGGACATGATCACCGGCATCTACCACCTGACCGACGCGGTCGACGGTGGCGGCATCGGTGCGGGTCGCGCGTTCTCGTCCCCCTCGGAGGCCCGCATGGCCTTCGACCGTGGCGAGATCCTGCTCGGCTCGGCGATCAAGCTGCGCCTGACGGACGCGGTGCCCCCGGCCGGCTTCGAGCTGCCCGAGGGTGTCGAGGCCGGCGAGGACGGCATCGTCAAGAGCATCACGCTCGAGACGACGCTCGGCCGCGCGATCTTCAACGACACGCTGCCGCTCGACTACCCGTTCGAGAACCGCCCGGTGGACCGCAAGCGCCTCTCGGCGATCGTCAACGACCTCGCGGAGCGCTACTCCAAGGTCCAGGTCGCCGCGTCCCTCGACGCCCTGAAGGAGGCCGGCTTCCACTGGTCCACCCGCTCGGGCTGCACCGTCGCCATCTCCGACGTCACGACGCCGGACAACAAGACGGCGATCCTCGAGGGCTACGAGACGAAGGCCGCCAAGGTCCAGACGCAGTACGAGCGCGGTCTCATCACCGACGACGAGCGTCGTCAGGAGCTCGTCGAGATCTGGACGCAGGCGTCCAACCAGGTCGCCAAGGAGATGGAGACCAACTTCCCGCGCACGAACCCCATCTACCGGATGGTGTCCTCGGGTGCTGGTGGTAACTGGTTCCAGATCCGTCAGATCGCCGGTATGCGTGGCCTCATGGCCAACCCGAAGGGCGAGATCATCCCGCGCCCGATCAAGGCGAACTTCCGTGAGGGCCTCACGGTGCTCGAGTTCTTCATCTCGACGCACGGTGCCCGTAAGGGTCTGGCCGACACGGCTCTTCGTACCGCCGACTCGGGTTACCTCACGCGTCGTCTCGTCGACGTGTCGCAGGACGTCATCATCCGTGAGGACGACTGTGGCACCGAGCGCGGCCTCAAGCTGCCGATCGCCCAGGTCAACGAGACCACGGGCACTCGGTCGCCGAGCGAGGTCGTCGAGGCCTCGGTCTACGCCCGCACGCTGGCCGAGGACGTCGTCGTCGACGGCGAGACGCTCGCCGTGGCCGGCATCGACCTCGGTGACGTCGTCATCGACGCGCTCTACGCGGCGGGTGTCGACGAGGTCCGGATCCGTTCGGTCCTCACCTGCGACAGCAAGGTCGGCACGTGTGCGGCCTGCTACGGCCGGTCGCTCGCGACGGGCAAGCTCGTCGACATCGGCGAGGCCGTCGGCATCATCGCGGCCCAGTCGATCGGTGAGCCCGGCACGCAGCTGACGATGCGTACCTTCCACACCGGTGGTGCGGCCGCGGCCGACGACATCACCCAGGGTCTGCCGCGTGTCGTCGAGCTCTTCGAGGCGCGGACGCCCAAGGGTGTCGCCCCGATCGCCGAGGCCACCGGCCGCGTCGAGATCGAGGACACCGACAAGGCGCGTCGCGTCCTGCTCACGCCGGACGACGGCTCCGAGCAGCACGCCTACCCGGTGAGCAAGCGTTCGCGCCTGCTCGTCGGCGACGGTGACCACGTGACCGTGGGTGACAAGCTCGTCCAGGGCGCGATCGACCCCAAGCAGGTCCTTCGCATCCTCGGCCCGCGTGCCGCCCAGAAGCACCTCGTCGACGAGGTGCAGCGGGTCTACCGTCAGCAGGGTGTGTCGATCCACGACAAGCACATCGAGGTCATCGTCCGACAGATGCTGCGTCGCGTGACGATCATCGAGGCCGGCGACGCCGACCTGCTGCCCGGCGAGCTCGCCGAGCGTGGTCGCTTCGAGGAGGAGAACCGCAAGGTCATGGCCGAGGGTGGGCGTCCGGCTGCCGGTCGTCCCGAGCTCATGGGCATCACCAAGGCCTCGCTCGCGACCGAGTCGTGGCTGTCGGCCGCGTCCTTCCAGGAGACGACCCGCGTGCTCACGCAGGCCGCCATGGAGGCCAAGTCCGACCCGCTGCTCGGCCTCAAGGAGAACGTCATCCTCGGAAAGCTCATCCCTGCCGGCACGGGTCTGCCCCGCTACCGGAACGTCAAGGTCGAGCCCACCGAGGAAGCCAAGGCCGCGATGTACTCGCTGCCGAACTACGACGCCTACGACTACGCAGGCTTCGGTTCGGGCACCGGCGAGGCCATCCGTCTCGACGACGAGGCTCTCGGTCTCGACCAGTTCTGACCGGTCCCGTCCGCCGCGCGAGCGGCGGACGACGACCACCACGTATGCCGCTGGGCCGGCTCCCCGACCGGGGAGCCGGCCCTCGGCGTATCCGGGACGGGCGGTTGGTTTCAGCGCGCCGGAAACGGACAAATCGGACTAGTCTCTCGGGCGAGGTGAGAGTCCGGCGGCGCCAGGGCCGGCCGGCGACACCCTCGGGAGGTCGTCATGTTCGGAGCTCCTCGTTCGCTCAAGGTCGTCCGCGGCTCAACCGGTCCGCGTCGGGCGGTGCGCTGGCCGTTCCTCCTCGCGGTGGTCATGCTCGCCGTGGCCGCGCTCGTGGCGACGGCCCCACCGGGTTCCGGCGCCACTGTCTACTCAGCGCGCGACGCCGCCCTGCGCCGCGAGGTGGGCCGGCTCATGACCGACCCGAGCGTGACGGCCTCGACGGCGCACGTCGGAGTCGTGGTGGCCGACGCCTCCACGCGTACGCCGGTCTACGTCCGCTACGCCAACACCCCGCTCGCGCCGGCGTCGACGCAGAAGACGTTCACCGCCGCGGCGGCGATGTACACCCTCGGCAGCGGCTACCGCTGGCGCACCGACGTCTACGCCCCGTCGGCGCCGAACGGGGGAGTGGTCTCACGGCTCTACCTCAAGGGCAGCGGCGACCCGACGCTGCTCGAGCGCGACCTGACGTCGCTGGCGAGCTCACTGCGGGCCAAGGGGGTCACGCGGGTCACGGGTAACGTCGTCGGCGACGCGTCCGCCTTCGACGAGGTGCGTTACAACCCCTACTGGTCGACGTCGTACGCGTCGAGCTACTACGCCGCGCAGGTGTCGGCCCTGACGCTGGCACCCGACACCGACTACGACGCCGGCACCGTCATCGTCACCGCGACGCCCGGCACGAGCACCGCGAGCGCGCCGCGGCTCACCGTGACGCCGGCGTCCGCGGCCTCCCACGTGCGCCTGGTCAACAGGTCGCGCACCTCCGCCACCGGGTCCGCGACCACGATCTCGGTCGCCCGAACGGCAGGCACCAACACGCTGACCGTCACCGGCCAGGTGCCGCTCGAGCACTCGGCGGCCAAGAAGTGGGTCACCGTCGACGACCCCGCCCTCATGACCGCGCGTGCCCTGCGCGCGCGGCTGGTGGCCGCTGGCATCCGGGTCGACGGGACCGCCGTGCGTGGGAGGACGCCGGTCGGTCAGGCGCTGCTGGCACGGCACGCGTCGATGACCCTGGGGCAGCTGCTCGTGCCGTTCCTCAAGCTGAGCAACAACGGTCATGCCGAGGCCATCACGAAGACCCTCGGGGCCCGGTCGGGGCGCCCGGGCAGCTGGGCCGACGGCACGAAGGCGCTGCGCGACTACGCCGCTCGCATCGGGATCCCCATCGCGGGCCTGCGGTTCGTCGACGGCTCGGGACTCGCCCGGGCCGACCGCCTGACCCCCAACCAGCTCGCGAGCCTCCTCGACAAGGTCCAGCGCACGTCGTGGTGGCCCGCCTTCCGTGCCGCGCTGCCGGTCGCGGGGGCCGACCCGGTCCGATGGACCGGCGGGACCCTGGCGAGCCGCATGCGGGGAACCGCGGCTGCGGGCAACCTGCGCGCCAAGAACGGGAGCCTGACCGGCGTCACGTCTCTCGCGGGCTACGTCACGGGCGCTGACGGCCGCCGCTACGTCTTCGTCATGATGAGCAACTACTCCGCCACCTCGCCGCGACCGGTCGAGGACCGTCTCGGCGTGCTGCTCGCGCGCTGGCGCATGACCAACCGCTGAGCCGCGAGACCTGCTGCCTCGGTAGGGTGGTCGCATGACCGAGCCCACGGCCGACGTGCCGAACGCGCCCGAGACCGCCGAGCCCGCGGCGACCGAGCCCACCACCGACGCGCCTGGTGTCGAGTCTGCCGCGGAGCCCGCTGCCGGGCCGGCCGACCGTCGCACGGACGAGAGCGACAGCGGTCCCGCACCGACGATCATCGTGCTCACCGAGGAGGCGCTCAAGCCCGTCGACGTCGACAAGATCATCGGGCTGCACGAGGACGACGCGCCGACCTACCGGGTCCTCGTGCCCGCCGACACGGAGCGCAACCTGCTCAGCTCCTTCCTCAACCACCTCAGCCTCTTCGAGATGCGTGAGGCGCTCGACTCGCTGCGGCCCGTGGACCGGAGCGAGGCCCACACCGATGCCGACACCGCGCTGTCGACGACGCTGGCCGAGTTCGGGGGCCACGACGTCGTCGCGACCGGCGAGATCACCGCCGACGACCCCATGCCGACGCTCGTCGAGGAGGTGGCCCGCCTCGGCGCCCTCGAGGTCGTCGTCGTCACCGAGCCGCACGCCGTCGAGGACACCTTCCACACCGACTGGGCCTCCCGGGCCCGGGAGGCCCTCGGCGTGCCCGTGCTGCACATGTACGCCGGTGACTGGCGTCTGGGCTGACCGGGCGCGTCGGTGCCGTGCCGAGGTGCGCGCCGGACGGCATACCGCATCGGCCCCGTGGGGGCCGGTCTAACCGATTTGGTCGGCGTGCCGCGCCCCGGTACGCTTGAACACTGTGTCTGAGGCACGTACTCAGGCACGCGCGATGACGGCCTCGGTGCCCTGTCCGCCCGCTCACCGCGGGACGTGACATCACTGCGGTCCAGAGCACACCTTTCGCCGGGCAACCCTTCCCACCGACGGCCTCCCGGCCGTCGTGAAGCAGGGGAGTGCAGGGGGAAGTACCGGTTCCGACACGCCCGACCTCGGGGGTCGAGGGGCCGAACAGTCAAGGAGCCGCCCGCCAGGGCGACTGACCACGAGCAACGTTATGGAGTAACCAGGTTGCCTACCATCAACCAGCTGGTCCGCAAGGGCCGCCAGGACAAGGCCAGCAAGGCCAAGACCCCGGCGCTCAAGGGTTCGCCCCAGCGCCGCGGTGTGTGCACCCGCGTGTACACCACCACCCCCAAGAAGCCGAACTCTGCCCTCCGCAAGGTCGCCCGCGTGCGCCTCAGCTCGGGCATCGAGGTCACGGCCTACATCCCCGGCGTCGGCCACAACCTGCAGGAGCACTCGATCGTGCTCGTGCGTGGTGGTCGTGTGAAGGACCTCCCGGGTGTGCGTTACAAGATCGTCCGCGGCACGCTCGACACCCAGGGTGTCAAGAACCGCAAGCAGGCTCGTAGCCGTTACGGCGCGAAGAAGGAGAAGAGCTGATGCCTCGTAAGGGACCCGCTCCGAAGCGCCCGCTCGTCGTCGACCCGGTCTACCAGAGCCCGCTCGTCACGCAGCTCGTCAACAAGATCCTCCTCGACGGCAAGAAGTCGATCGCCGAGATGATCGTCTACGGCGCCCTCGAGGGTGCTCGCCAGAAGACCGGCACCGACCCCGTCGCCACGCTCAAGCGTGCGCTCGACAACGTCAAGCCGGCCATGGAGGTCAAGAGCCGTCGCGTCGGTGGCGCGACCTACCAGGTGCCGATCGAGGTCAAGCCGAACCGCTCGACCACGCTCGCCCTGCGCTGGCTCGTCGGCTACTCGCGGCAGCGTCGCGAGAAGACGATGACCGAGCGCCTCATGAACGAGATCCTCGACGCGAGCAACGGCCTCGGTGCCGCTGTCAAGCGCCGCGAGGACACGCACAAGATGGCCGAGTCCAACAAGGCCTTCGCGCACTACCGCTGGTGACCCAGCGGTCCGGTCGGTATGCCGGGGAGCTCGCTCCACGGCATACCGCCGGGCACGCGCCGCCCCGTCACATGACGGGGCCCACGGCGCCCACGATTTTCACTCCACGACGAATGAGACGAGAAACCTGACGTGGCACTCGACGTCCTGACGGACCTCAACAAGGTCCGCAACATCGGCATCATGGCGCACATCGACGCTGGCAAGACCACGGTGACGGAGCGCATCCTCTTCTACACCGGTGTCAACCACAAGATCGGTGAGACCCACGACGGTGCGTCGACGACCGACTGGATGGAGCAGGAGAAGGAGCGCGGCATCACGATCACGTCTGCCGCCGTGACCTCCTTCTGGGAGGGCACCCAGATCAACATCATCGACACCCCCGGACACGTGGACTTCACGGTCGAGGTCGAGCGCTCGCTGCGCGTCCTCGACGGTGCCGTCGCCGTGTTCGACGGCAAGGAGGGTGTCGAGCCGCAGTCCGAGACGGTGTGGCGTCAGGCCGACAAGTACGATGTGCCGCGCATCTGCTTCGTCAACAAGATGGACAAGCTCGGCGCCGACTTCTACTTCACCGTGGCGACCATCAAGGACCGCCTCGGTGCGGAGCCGCTCGTCATGCAGCTGCCGATCGGTGCCGAGAACGACTTCCTCGGTGTCATCGACCTCGTCTACATGCGTGCCCTCGTGTGGCCCGGCGACGCCAAGGGCGACGTGACCATGGGTGCCAAGTACGAGATCGCCGAGATCCCTGCCGACCTCCAGGCGAAGGCCGAGGAGTACCGCATGGCCCTCGTCGAACGCGTCGCCGAGTCCGACGACGAGCTCATGGAGAAGTACCTCGGTGGCGAGGAGCTGACCCCCGAGGAGCTCAAGGCCGGCATCCGCAAGCTCACGGTCAACTCCGAGCTCTACCCGGTCTTCTGTGGCTCCGCGTTCAAGAACCGCGGCGTCCAGCCGATGCTCGACGCCGTCGTCGACTACCTCCCGTCGCCGCTCGACGTGCCGCCGATGATCGGTCACAAGCCGGGCGACGAGGCCGTCGAGCTGACCCGTGCGCCGTCCACCGAGGAGCCCTTCTCCGCGCTGGCGTTCAAGGTCGCGACGCACCCGTTCTTCGGCACGCTGACCTTCATCCGCGTCTACTCGGGCCACATCAGCTCGGGCACGAGCGTCATCAACTCGACCAAGGGCCGCAAGGAGCGCATCGGGAAGCTCTTCCAGATGCACGCCAACAAGGAGAACCCCGTGGAGGAGGCCCTCGCCGGCCACATCTACGCGGCCATCGGCCTCAAGGACACGACGACCGGCGACACGCTGTCGGACATCAACGAGCAGATCGTGCTCGAGTCGATGACCTTCCCGGACCCCGTCATCCAGGTCGCCATCGAGCCCAAGACCAAGGGCGACCAGGAGAAGCTCGGCACGGCCATCCAGAAGCTCTCGGCCGAGGACCCGACCTTCCAGGTCCACCACGACGAGGACACCGGCCAGACGATCATCGCCGGCATGGGCGAGCTGCACCTCGACATCCTCGTGGACCGCATGAAGCGCGAGTTCAAGGTCGAGGCCAACGTCGGCAAGCCGCAGGTGGCCTACCGCGAGACGATCCGCCGCGCCGTGCTCAAGTACGACTACACGCACAAGAAGCAGACCGGTGGCTCGGGTCAGTTCGCCAAGGTCCAGGTCAGCTTCGAGCCCCTGGGCGAGACCGAGGACGGCTCGATGTACGAGTTCGTCAACGGTGTCACCGGTGGTCGCGTCCCGCGTGAGTACATCCCGTCGGTCGACGCCGGTATCCAGGACGCCATGCAGTACGGCGTGCTCGCCGGGTACCCCCTCGTGGGCATCAAGGCGACCCTGAACGACGGCGCCTACCACGACGTCGACTCCTCGGAGATGGCGTTCAAGATCGCCGGCTCGATGGTCCTCAAGGAGGCCATCAGGCAGGCGGACCCCGTCCTGCTCGAGCCGATGATGGCCGTCGAGGTCCGTACGCCCGAGGACTACATGGGCGACGTCATCGGTGACATCAACTCCCGCCGTGGCCAGATCCAGGGCATGGAGGACATCAGTGGCGCCAAGGTCGTCAAGGGCCTCGTCCCGCTGTCCGAGATGTTCGGCTACGTCGGCGACCTGCGCTCCAAGACGCAGGGCCGCGCGAGCTTCTCCATGGAGTTCGACTCCTACGCAGAGGTCCCCAAGGCCGTTGCCGAGGAGATCATCAAGAAGACCCGCGGGGAGTGACTGCGGGACATCCCGTAGTCTCTTCCATCGGAAACCACCCCAACAGCGCCACGTCCTGCCCTGGTCGTACGGCGTAACACGAGATAGTCCTGAGGAGGACCACAGTGGCGAAGGCAAAGTTCGAGCGGACCAAGCCGCACGTCAACATCGGCACCATCGGTCACATTGACCACGGCAAGACGACGCTGACGGCTGCGATTTCCAAGGTTCTGCACGACAAGTACCCCGACCTGAACCCCCAGTTCGCGTTCGAGGACATCGACAAGGCTCCCGAGGAGCGCCAGCGCGGTATCACGATCTCGATCGCGCACATCGAGTACCAGACGGAGGGTCGTCACTACGCCCACGTCGACTGCCCGGGCCACGCTGACTACGTGAAGAACATGATCACGGGTGCGGCTCAGATGGACGGCGCGATCCTCGTGGTCGCCGCCACCGACGGCCCCATGCCGCAGACGAAGGAGCACGTCCTCCTGGCCCGCCAGGTCGGCGTCCCCTACATCGTCGTGGCGCTCAACAAGGCCGACATGGTCGACGACGAGGAGATCCTCGAGCTCGTCGAGATGGAGGTCCGTGAGCTCCTGTCGCAGTACGAGTTCCCGGGCGACGACCTCCCGGTCGTGCAGGTCTCGGCGCTCAAGGCGCTCGAGGGCGACGAGAAGTGGGGCCAGTCGGTCCTCGACCTCATGGACGCCGTCGACAACTCCATCCCGGAGCCCGAGCGCGACGTCGACAAGCCGTTCCTCATGCCCGTCGAGGACGTCTTCACGATCACTGGTCGTGGCACCGTCGTCACCGGTCGTATCGAGCGCGGCATCCTCAAGGTCAACGAGGAGATCGAGATCGTCGGCATCCACACCGGTCCGCCGGCCAAGACGACCGTCACGGGCGTCGAGATGTTCCGCAAGCTCCTCGACGAGGGTCGCGCCGGTGAGAACGTCGGTCTGCTCCTTCGTGGCACGAAGCGCGAGGACGTCGAGCGCGGGCAGGTCATCTGCAAGCCCGGCTCGATCACCCCGCACACGGACTTCGAGGCTCAGGTCTACATCCTCTCGAAGGACGAGGGCGGCCGTCACACGCCGTTCTACGACAACTACCGTCCGCAGTTCTACTTCCGTACGACGGACGTGACGGGTGTCGTGCACCTGCCCGAGGGCACCGAGATGGTCATGCCCGGCGACAACACCGACATGACGGTCGAGCTCATCCAGCCGATCGCCATGGAGGACGGCCTCAAGTTCGCCATCCGTGAGGGTGGCCGCACGGTCGGCGCCGGTCGCGTCACCAAGATCATCAAGTGATCTGACGCAGCACCAGCTTCACCTGCAGTTCCGGTAGGGCCCGTTCCGCTTCGGCGGAGCGGGCCCTACCGCTGTCCCGAGGGCACGCGGTCGTGGAACGCCCGACGGCCCGAGCGGCGTGGAGCGTCGGCGGCCGCTACCAGCGTCACTGCGCTTTCGGATGCCGTCGGCCGCCGCCGATGCCGCTCGCGCCGTCGAGCGTCCCGCTCCTCGGTTCCGTATGCCGCGGGCACCCTCGGGCGCGCACGGCTGCCTCTCGCTCGGGGGTCAGGGTCTGGTGGCGGTGGTGTAGCGGACCTGTTGGGTGAGGTGCAGCTGGTCGTCGTCGCCCCGGTCCGCTTCCAGGGCGGTTGCGATCAGGGCCATGGCGTCCGGGAGCTCGCTGTCGGGGACGGAGGCCCAGAACTGGCGCATGCCGAGCGTCATCGTCCAGGCGCGCCAGGCGGCGGCGTCCGGGAGGGCGACGTCGAGCGGCTCGTCGTGGCAGTCGACGTCGGTGGCTCCTGCGGACTCGAGGAGCGCGGTCACCGAGTCCGTGGTGGCGAAGGGGCCGGTCCGACCGGTGGTGCGGGCGTCGAGCACCTGGGGCGGCGCATACGCCATGAGCACGGCCTCGGCGGCCGTCCAGGCAGGGTCGGTGGGACCGAAGGTCGACAGGCCGAGACGACCGCCGGGGCGCAGGAGGGCGATCCAGCCGCCGAGGGTCTCGGCGGGCTGGGGGTCGAAGAAGAGCACGAGAGACGCGGTGACGACGTCGAAGGTGTCGGGCGGCATCGTGTCCGGGGTGGCCTCACCCGTCCGGGTGTCGAGGGTGCTGACCGCTCGGGTCTCGGCCTCGGTGCGCAGCTGGTCGAGCATCGCGGCGGAGAGGTCGACCGCGGTGACGTGGCCGGTTGGCCCGACGGCGTCGACGAGCGGGAAGGTCGCGGCTCCGCGACCCGCGCCGACGTCGAGGGCGCGGTCACCGGGGCGGGGCGAGGTCAGCTCGACGAGGCGGGCACCGATGGGCCCGAACCACGGCACGCCGCTGCGGTCGTAGCCGGGAGCGAGCTGGTCGAAGAGCGCGGCGACGCCGGCGCGGCGTTCGGAGGGGTCCATGGCCCGATGGTCCTCCTAGCGGGGGCCGGCCGGCAGGTTGCGCGGCCGCCGATCCGGAGGAGCTACTGGCCGAGGGCGACGAGGACGACGGTGTCGGAGTCGGCGGCGAGGTAGGCCTTGGCGCGGAAGGATCCCTGGGCGAAGAGCGCGTCGAGCGAGGTAGAGCGGAGCAGCTGACCCGACGGCAGGGCGGAGCGGACGCCGTCCTCGACGTCGGGGGTCTCCGTGGTGGGCTCCGGTGAGGCTGCGCGGAGGGTGGTCGCCGTCTCGGGAGTGACCTCGACGACGGCGTCGATCCAGTACGTCGACGGTCCCGGTGCGTCGCCGCCGAGGGTCCCCGACATCCACGTCGCGGAAACCGGCGTGCCGAGCGCGCTGAAGCGCCTGGTCAGCGGCTCGAGGTCGGTGCGCACGTCTCCGGTGCCGGTCTTGGTCGCGCTGCTCACGGTGCTCCTCGTGCGGTCGGTGGCGGGGGTGGGGTCGGTGCTGCACCCCGCGGTGACGGTGACGGTCAGGGCGGCCGCGAGCGCGGCCAGGGCGGGGCGGGTCCTCATCGGCTGCTCCCTCGTTCGTCGGCTCGGTCCTCCCGACCCAGGCCCGGGGTGCGCTCGACATCCCCCGGTCCCACGTCGATGCTCGGCGGCGGCGAGCCGACCGGCCACGTGATCGTACGCGTGACGTCGCCGCTCGACGGGAAGGGCTTGGCCCAGCCGATCTCGGTGAAACGCCCGTTCTCGTTGTCGCCGGCGCCGCTCGCGATGTCGGACTGGTCGGGGTTGAAGTTGTAGTGGTCCTCGGCGTGCACGGTGACCTGCATCGAGACCTGGCCGTTCAGGGCGGTGACGTCGGCGCTGCTCCACTGCTGGTAGCCGCCGATCGTCTTCTGCCAGTTCTCGGTCGTCGGGTAGGCGGTCGCCGGGTGGGCGCCCCCGGTGATGCTGAAGTGCGAGTTGCCGTTGCGGACCATCTCGTCGACGGCCGCGGCGGTGCGGGCGACCTCCGAGTTGACGTTGGCCGCGATCGACGGGTCCTCCTGGTAGCCCTCCTCGTAGTCGAACCGCATCGGCTCGCCGTTGTTGTCCCAGTAGTGGGCATACATCGCCGTCGCGTCGTCGAGGTCCGACTTGACGATGCGGCCACCCTCGAGCTTCGCCATCCACTCGAGCTTGGCGATGTGGTCGTGCCAGTTCGAGTCCTTGGAGTCGTACTCGAACCCCTCGTCCCACTCGATGTCGGGCTTCGTCGGCTCACCGAAGTCGTAGCCGTCGACGGGGCCACCCGTGCCCGTCGTGGCAGGTGGCGGAGGAGAGGACGGGGTGGGCGCGGGTCCCGGCGACGGTGAGGGCGTGGGACCGAACGACATCGGGACGCCGGCGCCGAAGGGAACTGCACCTGCGGTGCCGCCGGATCCGCTTGTCCCACCGGCGTTCCCGCTGGTACCGCGCTGCTTCGCGGCGTTCTCGCGCAGCTTCGCGCCGAGGCCGTGCAGGGCGCGCTCCAGTGCGTCGATGCTGGGGGCGGACGACCGCCAGTCTCCACGGAAGGAGTCGAAGTCCCTTCCGCCCCAAGCGGTTCCGAGCGCGCCGAACGCGTGGTCGACGGCGTTGCGTACCGCCCGGCACTCGCCCGCGAAGCGGTCGAGCTCGCCGGCGCTGCGATCGAGGACGTCAGGATCGGCGCCCTTCTTGTACACGACCACGGCTGATGCCCTCCCCGAGCTGTCGGCGTCCGTGGCGACCGAGGCGTGGCCGCTCCCCAAACCCTAGGCACGGTGGGCCGGCTCGGCCAATGGGGAGCTCTCCCCGTCTCAGGCGGTCCGCGGCCGCCAGAACCACGGCGTCACATCGGCCAGGAGCGAGGCGATCTCGCGTCGGACCGGCTCCCCGTGCGGCACGGCGACCGGCTCACCGTCCCGGAGCACCTGCTCATCGAGGGCCACGTGCAGCGAGCGCAGCGTCCGCATCGTGTTGCTCGCCTCGGCGGGCACCGGGCCCGGAGATCCCGCCGCGAACATCGCGCGGGAGTGACCGAGCCACCCGATGGCCGTGGCCTCGTCGACGTCGTCGCGGGTCAGCACGAGGGCGATCGCGCAGGCGAGCCGATCGTCCTCCTGGTCGCGCCACACGGACGTCGTCGGTGCGACGAGCCGAAGACCCAGGGCGTCGAGCAGGGCCGCGGGGTCGCCGACACCGGCGGCGCCACACGCCCCGAAGAAGTCGGCGCCGTGCGCGACGGCGTGCACCCACCCGAGGACGGGGTCGTGCCCCCGGAGGTCCTGCTCGGAGACGTACCACCGGGTGACGTCCTCGACCCAGCCCTGCTCGAAGTCGCCGGCGGAGACGAGCGCGGCGAGGACGAGCGGCGCGAAGGCGCGCGCCTCCACCCGTGAGTGGTCGAGCCGCTCGAGCATCTCCACGGCGAGCCACGAGCGGTCGTCCGAGCCGAGGGCGCCCTCCTGCACGAGGCGCGCCAGGGCGGCATACGCCCTGTCGTCCCGCACCGCGGGGTCGGGGGAGGCCAGGTCGTCGACGAGGGAACGCAGCGTGGTCTGGGGCATGCGGGCGATCCTGCCACTCGCCCCCACGGCGTGGCCGCGGCGACGTTCGTTGCCGCCGGTGCGCCGATGCCGTATGACTGGCCGCATGGTCTCGACAGGGGAGAGGGTGTCGGCGCGCCGCACCCGCCGTCCGGCAGGTGGCAGGGGATCCGGCCGTGGGAGAGGGAGCCGGTGGGCCTCGGTGCTCGGCGTCGTGCTGGCGCTCTCCGTGTCCGGGTGCGCCAAGGACGGCGGCTCCGCCTTCACCCTGCCTCAGGCGGGATCGCCAGCAGGTCCGTCGACCGGTGACCTGACGTCCCGGGCACCGACCGACCCGGGCCCGACCACCCCTTCGCCCGCCACGCCGGCCGCGACCGTGGCCACGGCGACGTCGGACCCTGCCGCGCCGGTGGTCGTCGCGGGTCGCGTTATGGCTCGGAGGGCGGGCCTGTCCTTCGAGGTGCCGGACGGGTGGCAGGCCATCGACCCGTCGTCCGCCACTCGCGCCGGAGCCTCCGTGCTGCCGGACTCGTTCCGGACGCTCGCCGAGCAGTCCGGGATGACCGCGGACGAGTTCATGAGGCGGGTCGGCACCGCCATCGACGTCATGGTCATGGGCCGCCCGCGCCACGGGTTCGCCGACAACGTGTCCGTCATCCCGACACCCGGCACCCGTCTGCCGAGTGCCGCCGACCTGCGCTCCCAGCTGGAGCTGGCCGGCGCCTCCGTCGACCGCGTCGACCGCACGACGACGGCGGTCGGCGAGGCCCTCGTCGCGAAGTCGCGGGTGCCCCTCGCGACGATGATCGTCGCGAGCCGGTCCCTCGCCGTCCAGCTGGACGGGCACGTCACCTACATCACCGTCTCGGCCTCCGACTGGGATGCCGCCGACGCCATCGCCGACGGCATCCTGCGGACCCTGCGCCGCGCCTGACCCCGCGCGCCCCCTCCGGCCCGGCCCGGCCCGACCCGAGCCGCCGGCCGACCGGCGGATAGGGTCGGGAGCCATGGCGCACTCGTTCGACACCGACACCGAAGCCCAGGGCCTCATCGACTACGTCGACGCCGCACCGACGCCGTTCCACGCGTGCGAGCAGGCGGCGGCGCGGCTCGTCGCGGAGGGCTTCACCGAGGTCGTCGAGACCGAGCCGTGGCCCACCGAGCCGGGCCGGCGCTACCTCGTGCGGGGCGGGTCGCTCATCGCCTGGGACACCACGGGCGCGCACGGGGACGGGGCCGGTCCCGCGGCGGGCTTCCGCGTCGTCGGGGCCCACACCGACAGCCCCAACCTGCGCGTCAAGCCCAACCCCGACCACGCGCGCGCCGGCTGGCAGATGCTCGGCATCGAGCCCTACGGCGGCCTCATCCTCAGCTCGTGGCTGGACCGCGACCTCGGACTCGCCGGCCGGGTGGCCGTGCGCGGCGCCGACGGCGTCGAGTCGCGGACGTTCCACGGGCGGGACGCGCTGCTGCGCGTCGCGCAGCTCGCCATCCACCTCGACCGCACCCAGAACGAGGCGCTCACCCTCAACAAGCAGGCCCACATGGAGCCGCTCTGGGGCGTCGGCGACGAGCCCGGCGACTTCGTCGGCTACCTCGCCGAGCAGGTCGGGGTCGACCGCGAGGACGTGCTGTCGTGGGACGTCATGACCCACCCGGTCCAGCCGTCCACCCGCCTCGGTCGGGCGCGGGAGCTCATCGCGGCCCCGCGCCTCGACAACCTCGCGACGTCGTATGCCGGTGTGCGGGCGCTGCTCGACGCCGTGGCCACCGAGCCCGCCCACGTGCCGGTCCTCGTGCTCTTCGACCACGAGGAGATCGGCAGCACGTCCGAGCGCGGCGCCACCTCGACGCTGCTGCCCTCGGTGCTCGAACGCATCGTCACGGCCGGCGGCGGCACCCGCGACGACTACTGGCGCGCCCTGGCAGCGACGGTCATCGCGTCCGGCGACATGGGCCACGCCACCCACCCCAACTACGCCGACCGCCACGAGCCGATGCACCAGATCCGCGTCAACGGCGGACCCGTGCTCAAGGTCAACACCAACCTGCGCTACGCGACCGACTCGGTCGGTGCGGCGGCGTTCCGCCTCGCCTGCGAGCAGGCCGGCGTCCCCATGCAGACCTTCGTGACCCGCAGCGACCTGCCGTGCGGGTCGACGGTCGGGCCGGTGACGTCGTCCCTGACGGGCGCGACGACCGTCGACTTCGGGGCGGCGGCCCTGTCGATGCACAGCACGCGCGAGCTCATGGGGGCCGAGGACCCGGCGATGTATGCCGGAGCGCTGAGCGCGTTCCTCGCCCCCGCCTGAGCACGCGGCGGGGGAGTCGCAGCACGCTCCCGCGGGACGGTCCGTGGCCACCCGGGCGCGACGGCATACGTCCTCGGCCGGGGTGGCTCCGTGCGGACCTGCTGCTGCGGGGTGCGATGATCACGGCGTGGAGAGCACGCTCGTCGTGCCGGACCGGCCGACCCTCGTCTACGACGCCGACTGCGGGTTCTGCACGCGCAGCGTGCGGTTCATCGAGCGATGGGTCGACCGGCGCCAGCGCTACGACGTGCGTCCCTGGCAGTCGCTCGACCTCGCCGCAGTGGGACTCACCGCGCAGGACTGTGACGAGGCGGCCCAGTTCATCACCGCCGACGGCCGCGTCCTGTCGGGTCACCGCGCGATCGCGAGCGCCGCGACCCACGGCGCCCCGGCCTGGCGACCTGCCGGCCACCTCCTCATGGCGCCGGGGATCTCGTGGGTGGCCGCCAAGGCCTACCGCTGGGTGGCCGCGCACCGGCACCAGCTGCCGGGTGGCACCGCCGCGTGCGCCCGCCCTGCCGCCTGACGACGCGCCACGTGCACGGCCCTGCAGTGACGGCCCGGCTCGATTTGATAGTGCGGTGCGCGCTCTGGCACACTGTTCAGGTTGCTTGACGCGCGTCGCTGACCCATGTCGGTGCCGCCGCCCCTTGAGAGCCTCCTGACGGGGACTCGCCCGGACTCCTCTCGGAGGCCCGAGGGAAGCGCAAGTTACCCGGTTCGGCCGGGCAATCCACACGAAAGTGGCACTCAGGTGCGCACCTTTCACCGCGAAGCGGGCGCGACACGCCCGACCTCGGGGGTCGGATGGCCAAGGGAACCGGTAGTCAGAAGCGAGAGAGAGACGTTCATCAGATGGCGGGACAGAAGATCCGCATCCGGCTGAAGTCGTACGACCACGAGGTCATCGACAACTCGGCGCGGAAGATCGTTGACACAGTGACGCGCGCCGGCGCGACCGTGGTGGGACCCGTCCCGCTGCCGACGGAGAAGAACGTCTTCGTCGTCATCCGGTCGCCGCACAAGTACAAGGACAGCCGCGAGCACTTCGAGATGCGCACGCACAAGCGCCTCATCGACATCATCGACCCGACGCCCAAGGCCGTCGACTCGCTGATGCGTCTCGACCTGCCGGCGGACGTCAACATCGAGATCAAGCTCTGAGGCGGTTGTAGAGATGACTGTTGCTCAGAAGAACGTCAAGGGCGTGCTCGGCGAGAAGCTCGGCATGACCCAGGTGTGGGACGCAGACAACAAGCTCGTCCCCGTGACCGTGGTCAAGGCCGGCCCCTGCGTCGTGACGCAGGTGCGTGCCGACGAGACCGACGGCTACTCCGCGGTCCAGATCGCCTTCGGTGCGATCGACCCGCGCAAGGTGAACAAGCCCATGAGCGGCCACTTCGAGAAGGCCGGCGTCACGCCGCGCCGTCACCTCGTCGAGCTCCGCACGGCCGACGCCGCCGCCTACGAGCTCGGCCAGGAGATCACGGCCGAGTCCTTCGAGGCCGGCCAGCGCGTCGACGCGACGGGCACGACCAAGGGCAAGGGCTTCGCCGGTGTCATGAAGCGTCACGGCTTCCACGGCGTCAGCTCCTCCCACGGTTCGCACCGCAACCACCGCAAGCCGGGCTCCATCGGCGGCTGCTCGACCCCGGGCCGTGTCTTCAAGGGCATGCGCATGGCTGGTCGCATGGGTGGCGTTCGCCAGACGACCCAGAACCTCCAGATCCACGCCGTTGACGCCGAGAAGGGCCTCCTGCTCATCAAGGGTGCCGTTCCCGGCCCCCGCGGTGGCATCGTCCTGATCCGCACGGCTGCGAAGGGTGCATGATCCACATGGCCACGAAGACCCCCACGCTTCCCGCTGACATCTTCGACGTCCAGACCAACGTCCCGCTGATCCACCAGGTCGTGGTGGCGCAGCTCGCGGCCGCTCGTCAGGGCACGCACTCGACGAAGACCCGCGGCGAGGTCCGCGGCGGTGGGCGCAAGCCCTACCGCCAGAAGGGCACCGGTCGCGCCCGTCAGGGCTCGACCCGCGCCCCGCAGTTCGCCGGCGGTGGCGTCGTCCACGGCCCGCAGCCGCGTGACTACTCGCAGCGCACCCCCAAGAAGATGAAGGCCGCCGCCCTGCGCGGTGCCCTCTCCGACCGGGCCCGCTTCGACCGCATCCACGTCGTCGACTCCATCGTCTCGGGCGACCTGCCCTCGGCGAAGGACGCCGCCGCGCTGCTCGCCGGTCTGACCGAGCGCCCCAACCTGCTCGTCGTGCTCGAGCGCGGTGACGAGGTGGCGTTCAAGTCGGTCCGCAACCTGCAGAACGTCCACGTCCTGGTCGCCGACCAGCTCAACACGTACGACGTCCTGTGCGCCGACGACATCGTCTTCACCCAGGCCGCCCTCGACGCGTTCGTCGCCGGTCCCGTGAAGGCTGACAAGGCCGACAAGGAGGCCACCAAGTGAGCATCCACACCAAGGACCCCCGCGACATCCTGATCGCGCCGGTCGTCTCCGAGAAGTCGTACGGTCTGCTCGACGAGGGCAAGTACACCTTCATCGTCGACCCCCGTGCGAACAAGACGGAGATCAAGATCGCCATCGAGCAGATCTTCAACGTCAAGGTCGACAAGGTCCACACCCTGAACCGTCAGGGCAAGACCCGTCGCACCCGTTTCGGCCTCGGCAAGCGCAAGGACACCAAGCGTGCGATCGTCTCCCTCCGCGAGGGAACGATCGACATCTTCGGTGCGGGCGCCTGAGATCGACGAAGAATAAGGACACACGAACATGGGTATCCGTAAGTACAAGCCGACCACGCCGGGCCGTCGTGGCTCGTCGGTCGCCGACTTCGTCGAGATCACGCGTTCCACCCCGGAGAAGTCGCTCGTCCGCCCCCTGTCGAAGACGGGTGGCCGCAACAACGCTGGCCGCATCACCACGCGTCACATCGGTGGTGGCCACAAGCGTGCCTACCGCGTCATCGACTTCCGTCGCCATGACAAGGACGGCGTGCCGGCCAAGGTCGCTCACATCGAGTACGACCCCAACCGCACGGCGCGCATCGCGCTCGTCCAGTACTCCGACGGCGAGAAGCGCTACATCCTGGCTCCGAACAAGCTGAAGCAGGGCGACCCGATCGAGAACGGCCCCGCGGCCGACATCAAGCCGGGCAACTCGCTTCCGCTGCGCAACATCCCGGTGGGTACGGTCGTCCACGCGATCGAGCTCAAGCCCGGTGGTGGCGCGAAGATCGCCCGCTCCGCGGGTGCTCGCGTGCAGCTCGTCGCCAAGGACGGCCCCTACGCCCAGCTGCGTATGCCGTCCGGTGAGATCCGCAACGTCGACGCGCGCTGCCGCGCGACCGTCGGCGAGGTGGGCAACGCCGAGCAGAGCAACATCAACTGGGGCAAGGCCGGCCGCATGCGCTGGAAGGGCAAGCGCCCGACCGTCCGTGGTGTCGCCATGAACCCGGTCGACCACCCGCACGGTGGTGGTGAGGGCAAGACGTCCGGTGGACGTCACCCCGTCAGCCCGTGGGGTCAGGCCGAGGGCCGGACCCGCAAGGGACACAAGGAAAGCGACAAGCTCATCGTTCGTCGCCGCCGTACTGGCAAGAAGCGCTGATAAGGAGCCTTTGGAATGCCTCGTAGCCTGAAGAAGGGCCCCTTCATCGACGACCACCTTCAGAAGAAGGTGGACGCCCAGAACGAAGCGGGCACCAAGAACGTCATCAAGACCTGGTCGCGTCGTTCGGTCATCAGCCCGGACATGCTGAGCCACACTTTCGCCGTCCACGACGGCCGCAAGCACGTCCCGGTGTTCGTCACCGAGTCGATGGTCGGCCACAAGCTCGGCGAGTTCGCACCGACCCGCACGTTCAAGGGTCACGTGAAGGACGACAAGAAGGGTCGTCGTCGCTGATGGCCACCGAATCCAAGGAAGAAGTCATGGAAGCCAAGGCTTCGGCGCGGCACGTCCGTGTCAGCCCGCAGAAGGCTCGCCGTGTCGTGGACCTGATCCGCGGCAAGGCCGCCACCGACGCCGTCACGGTGCTCACCTTCGCCCCGCAGTCGGCCTCCGAGCCGGTCAAGAAGGTGCTCGAGAGCGCCATCGCCAACGCGCGGGTCAAGGCTGACCGCGAGTCGGTCGCCTTCGACGAGCGCAACCTCGTCATCACGGCCGCGTTCGTGGACGAGGGCCCGACGATGAAGCGATTCCGGCCGCGCGCCCAGGGCCGCGCCGGTCGCATCAACAAGCGCACGAGCCACATCACCGTGGTCGTCACGCAGCCGGAGAACACGAAGGGAGCCCGCTGATGGGTCAGAAGGTCAACCCGCACGGCTTCCGTCTGGGCATCACCACCGACCACAAGAGCCGCTGGTTCGCAGACTCGACGAAGTCGGGTCAGCGCTACCGCGACTACGTCAAGGAAGATGTCTCGATCCGTCGCCTGATGGAGAAGGGCATGGAGCGCGCCGGCATCGCATCGGTCGAGATCGAGCGCACCCGTGACCGCGTCCGCGTGGACATCCACACCGCCCGCCCCGGCATCGTCATCGGTCGCCGCGGCGCCGAGGCCGACCGCATCCGCGGTGAGCTCGAGAAGCTCACGGGCAAGCAGGTCCAGCTCAACATCCTCGAGGTCAAGAACCCCGAGATCGTGTCGCAGCTGGTCGCCCAGGGCATCGCCGAGCAGCTCTCGGCCCGTGTCGCGTTCCGTCGCGCCATGCGCAAGGGCATGCAGTCCGCCCAGCGCGCCGGCGCCAAGGGCATCCGCGTGCAGGTCTCCGGCCGTCTCAACGGCGCCGAGATGAGCCGCACCGAGTTCTACCGCGAGGGCCGCGTCCCGCTGCACACCCTGCGTGCGCAGATCGACTACGGCTTCTACGAGGCCCGCACCACGTTCGGCCGCATCGGCGTCAAGGTGTGGATCTACAAGGGCGACATGACGGCCAAGGAGCTCGCTGCCCAGCAGGCCGCCGCTCCGCGCCCGTCGCGTGGTCCGCGTCGTGACGGCGGTGACCGTCCGAACCGCGCCCGTCGTGGTGACCGCAACGAGACCGCCGCTGCTCCGGCAGTGAACGAGACCGCTGCTGCCGAGGCCCCCGCCGCGGCCAGCACCGAGAATGAGCAGGCCTGACCATGTTGATTCCCCGTCGAGTCAAGCACCGCAAGCAGCACCACCCGAACCGCCACGGTGCGGCCAAGGGTGGCACGACGATCGCCTTCGGTGACTACGGCATCCAGGCTCTCGAGCCGGCCTACGTGACCAACCGTCAGATCGAGTCCGCTCGTATCGCGATGACCCGCTACATGAAGCGTGGCGGCAAGGTGTGGATCAACATCTACCCCGACCGTCCGCTCACCAAGAAGCCCGCCGAGACCCGCATGGGTTCCGGTAAGGGTTCGCCGGAGTGGTGGATCGCCAACGTCAAGCCGGGCCGCGTCATGTTCGAGATCTCGGGCGTGGCGGAGCCGGTGGCGCGTGAGGCCATGCGCCTCGCGATGCACAAGCTCCCCATGAAGTGCCGCTTCGTTCAGCGTGAGGGTGGTGACATCTGATGGCAGTCGGAACCAAGGACCTGGCTCCCGAGCAGCTGCGTGGTCTGGACGACACGAAGCTGGCGGACGAGCTGAAGAAGGCCAAGGAAGAACTGTTCAACCTGCGTTTCCAGTCGGCCACCGGCCAGCTGGACAACCACGGCCGTCTGCGCGCCGTCAAGAAGGACATCGCGCGCATCTACACCGAGATGCGTGAGCGCGAGCTCGGCATCGGCTCGGCCCCCGCCGCCCCCAAGGCGCCGGAGAAGGCCGAGAAGGCCGAGAAGGTCGAGAAGAAGGCTGCCAAGGCCGACAAGAAGGCCGAGAAGGCTGACAAGCCCGAGAAGGCTGACAAGGCCGAGAAGAAGGCCAAGAAGGCTGACAAGGCGCAGGAGGCTGACGCATGAGCGAGCAGGAGAAGGTCGTGAGCGACCAGGCGAGTGAGCGCAACTACCGCAAGACCCGTCAGGGCTACGTGGTGAGCGACAAGATGGACAAGACCGTCGTCGTCGAGGTCGAGGACCGCGTCAAGCACGCGCTCTACAGCAAGGTCATCCGCCGCACCAGCAAGGTCAAGGCGCACGACGAGCAGAACGAGGCCGGCGTGGGCGACCGCGTGCTCATCATGGAGACGCGTCCGCTCTCCGCGACGAAGCACTGGCGCATTGTCGAGATCCTCGAGAAGGCCAAGTAAGCCACCCCCCATTTCCGTTCGGCAAGGCTCATCCGGGCAACCGGTGAGAACCAGCACGACGACAGGAGTTAGACAGTGATTCAGCAGGAGTCGCGGCTGCGCGTCGCCGACAACACCGGTGCCAAGGAAATCCTTTGCATCCGTGTTCTCGGCGGCTCGGGCCGTCGCTACGCCGGCATCGGCGACACCATCGTCGCCACCGTCAAGGACGCGATCCCTGGCGGCAACGTGAAGAAGGGTGACGTCGTCAAGGCCGTCATCGTCCGCACCGTCAAGGAGCGTCGCCGCGCCGACGGTTCCTACATCAAGTTCGACGAGAACGCTGCGGTGATCCTCAAGGCCGACGGTGACCCTCGTGGTACCCGCATCTTCGGCCCGGTGGGCCGTGAGCTGCGCGAGAAGAAGTTCATGAAGATCATCTCGCTCGCGCCGGAGGTGCTGTGAACATGGCGAAGACCACCATCAGCAAGATGAAGATCAAGAAGGGTGACCTCGTCCAGGTCATCTCCGGCCGCAGCCAGAGGAACGGCGGCGACCGGGGCAAGCAGGGCAAGGTCATCGCGGTCTACCCCGAGACCCAGCGTGTGCTGGTCGAGGGCATCAACCGCGTCACCAAGCACGTCAAGGCCGGCGCGACCGCCCGTGGCACCCGCACCGGTGGCCTGACGCACACCGAGGCCGCGATCCACGTGAGCAACGTGGCGATCGTCGACCCCGAGTCGAAGAAGCCGACCCGCGTCAAGACGCGTGTCGAGACCGTCGAGCGCAATGGCCGTCAGAAGGCGTCCCGCGTCCGTGTCGCGGTCAAGTCGGACAAGGACCTCTGAGAATGACTGACACCAGCACCAAGCCGCGCCTTCAGCAGCGCTACCAGGACGAGATCAAGAGCTCGATGCTCGAGCAGTTCGGCTACGCCAACGTCATGCAGGTTCCCGGCGTCGTCAAGGTCGTCGTCAACATGGGTGTCGGCGACGCGGCCAAGGACAGCAAGCTCATCGAGGGTGCCGTCCGTGACCTCACCGCCATCACCGGTCAGAAGCCGGTCGTGACGAAGGCTCGCAAGTCGATCGCCCAGTTCAAGCTGCGTGAGGGCATGCCCATCGGCGCCCACACGACGCTTCGCGGTGACCGCATGTGGGAGTTCCTCGACCGTCTCGTGACGATCGCCCTCCCGCGCATCCGTGACTTCCGTGGCCTCTCGCCGAAGCAGTTCGACGGCAACGGCAACTACACGTTCGGCCTGACCGAGCAGTCGATGTTCCACGAGATCGACCAGGACCGGATCGACCGCGTGCGAGGCATGGACATCACCGTGGTCACCACGGCGACCAACGATGACGAGGGTCGCGCGCTGCTCAAGCAGCTCGGCTTCCCCTTCAAGGAGAACTGACATGGCCAAGACCGCGCTCGTTAACAAGGCGAACCGGAAGCCGAAGTTCAAGGTCCGCGCGTACACCCGTTGCCAGAAGTGCGGTCGCCCGCACTCGGTGTACCGCAAGTTCGGCCTCTGCCGCATCTGCCTTCGCGAGATGGCTCACGCGGGCGAGCTGCCGGGCGTGACCAAGAGCTCCTGGTAATCGGCTCCCCGAGCCCAGAGCAACCCCAAGACCAACACACCTCTGACACCGTAGGTCGGCCACACGACGGCCCAGCCGTCGCCGGGCAGATAGCCCCGGTCGAAACCCCGGTGAGGAAGGGCGGAGAGCCCACATGACCATGACTGACCCGATTGCGGACATGCTGACCCGCGTCCGGAACGCCAACTCGGCGCACCACGACGTCGTCTCCATGCCGTACTCGAAGCTGAAGAAGAACATCGCCGAGATCCTCCAGAGCGAGGGCTACATCGCCTCGTGGAAGATCGAGGAGGCCGAGGTCGGCCAGACCCTGACCATCGACCTCAAGTACGGCCCGAACCGCGAGCGCTCCATCGCCGGCGTGCGTCGCGTGAGCAAGCCCGGTCTGCGCGTCTACGCCAAGTCGACGAACCTGCCCAAGGTTCTCGGTGGCCTCGGCGTCGCGATCCTGTCGACGTCGAACGGTCTGCTGACCGACCGCCAGGCACACGAGAAGGGCGTGGGTGGGGAAGTCCTCGCCTACGTCTGGTAAGGAGACACTGACATGTCGCGAATCGGACGACTTCCGGTCTCCATCCCCTCGGGTGTGGACGTCAAGGTCGAGGGCCAGGACGTCATCGTCAAGGGCCCCAAGGGTGAGCTCTCCCTGACCGTCGTGCAGCCGATCACGGTCGAGCTGGGCGAGGGCAACCTCGAGGTCAAGCGCCCCAACGACGAGCGCGACTCGCGCTCGCGCCACGGCCTGACCCGGTCGCTCATCAACAACATGGTCCTCGGTGTCACCGAGGGCTACGAGAAGAAGATGGAGATCCACGGCACGGGTTACCGTGTCGCCGCGAAGGGCTCGGACCTCGAGTTCTCGCTCGGATACTCGCACCCGATCCTCATCCAGGCTCCCGCCGGCATCAGCTTCGCCGTCGAGAACCCGACTCGCTTCTCGGTGCAGGGCATCGACAAGCAGCTCGTCGGTGAGGTCGCGGCGAACATCCGCAAGCTGCGCAAGCCCGACCCGTACAAGGGCAAGGGCGTTCGCTACGCGGGCGAGCAGATCCGTCGCAAGGTCGGAAAGGCCGGTAAGTAAGCCATGGCAATGATCATCAAGCGCGGTAAGTCCAAGGCTGCCGCCCGCATCCGTCGCCAGGTTCGCGGTCGCAAGAAGATCGCCGGCACCGCGGCGCGTCCCCGCCTCGTCGTGTCGCGCTCGAGCCGTCACCTCTTCGTCCAGGTCGTCGACGACACCGTCGGCAAGACCGTGGCCTCGGCCTCGACGATGGAGGCCGACCTGCGCTCCTTCGACGGTGACAAGACGGCCAAGGCCAAGAAGGTCGGCGAGCTCGTGGCCGCCCGTGCCAAGGACGCCGGTATCGAGGCCGTCGTGTTCGACCGTGGTGGCAACAAGTACCACGGCCGTGTCGCGGCGATCGCCGAGGGCGCCCGCGAAGGCGGTCTGTCCCTGTGAGCAACTTCGTGAACGCAATTGTTGAGATGAGGAACATCTGATGCCCGGACAGCAGCGTCGAGGCACCGGCCCCGCCGGTGGCGGCGAGCGCACCGAGCGCGGAGACCGCCGTGACAACCGCGGCGGCCGCGACAACCGCGACAGCCGTGACGACAAGAACCAGTACGTCGAGCGCGTCGTGACCATCAACCGTGTCGCCAAGGTCGTCAAGGGTGGTCGTCGCTTCAGCTTCACCGCCCTCGTCGTCGTCGGTGACGGTGACGGCACGGTGGGCGTCGGCTACGGCAAGGCCAAGGAAGTTCCCGCGGCCATCGCCAAGGGTGTCGAGGAGGCCAAGAAGAACTTCTTCAAGGTCCCCCGCATCCAGGGCACCATCCCGCACCCCGTCCAGGGTGAGGCCGCCGCTGGTGTCGTCATGCTCCGCCCCGCCGCCCCCGGTACCGGTGTCATCGCCGGTGGCCCGGTGCGTGCGGTGCTCGAGTGCGCCGGCGTCCACGACGTCCTCAGCAAGTCGCTGGGCTCCGACAACGCCATCAACATCGTGCACGCCACGGCCCAGGCCCTGCGCGAGCTCGAGCGCCCCGAGTCGGTCGCTGCCCGTCGTGGCAAGACCCTCGAGGAGGTCGCTCCGGCGGCCATGCTCAAGGCCCGTGCCGCCGGTATGGCTGAGGCCCAGGCTGCGAAGGCTGGTGCGTGATGGCTCGTCTCAAGGTGACCCAGACCCGTTCCGAGATCGGTGGCAAGCAGAACCAGCGTGACACGCTGCGCAGCCTCGGTCTGAAGCGCATTGGCGACGTCGTCGTCAAGGAGGACCGTCCCGAGATCCGCGGGATGGTCAAGACGGTCACGCACCTCGTGTCCGTCGAGGAGGTTGACTGACCATGGCCGACAACGCCAAGAAGTCGGGCGAGTCCGCCCTCAAGGTCCACCACCTGCGTCCGGCCCCCGGAGCCAAGACCGCCAAGACCCGCGTCGGTCGTGGTGAGGGCTCCAAGGGCAAGACCGCTGGTCGTGGTACCAAGGGCACGAAGGCCCGTTACCAGGTCCCGGAGCGTTTCGAGGGCGGCTCGATGCCGATGCACATGCGCCTCCCGAAGCTCCGCGGATTCAAGAACCCGTTCCGCACGGAGTACCAGGTCGTGAACCTGGACCGCCTGCAGCTGCTCTTCCCGGAGGGTGGTCAGGTGTCCGTCGCCGACCTCGTCGCCAAGGGTGCCGTCCGTGACGGCTTCCCGGTGAAGGTCCTCGGCACGGGCGAGATCTCCGTCAAGGTCGAGGTCGAGGCACACAAGTTCTCGGCCTCCGCCAAGGAGAAGATCGAGGCCGCCGGCGGCACGGTCACGGCCCTCGCCGGCTGAGACCAGGCTTCAGTGAACACCACACATCTCGTGTGAGCAGCGCCCCGGGCGCCCGACCCGCGAGCCGACGTGACGTCGGCCACCGCGGTGGGAGCCCGGGGCGTTGCGCCTTTGCGTTAACCTTCCACGGATTGCATGACTTACGCCGCGCCACCGCGCGGCCCCCCAGGAGGACCCAGTGCTCGCCGCCTTCGCACGCGCGTTCCGTACCCCGGACCTGCGCAAGAAGCTGCTCTTCACGCTCGGCATCATCGTGCTGTTCCGGCTCGGATCACACGTGCCGACGCCGGGCATCAGCTACGGCCTCGTGCAGGACTGCCTGCAGGCCACCAAGGGTCAGAGCGGCGACCAGAGCGGCTTCCTGAACCTGGCCAACCTCTTCAGCGGCGGTGCGCTGCTGCAGCTGTCGGTGTTCGCGCTCGGGATCATGCCGTACATCACGGCCAGCATCATCATCCAGCTGCTCACGGTCGTCATCCCGCGCTTCGAGGCGCTCAAGGAGGAGGGCCAGTCGGGGCAGAGCAAGCTGACGCAGTACACCCGCTACCTGACGATCGGTCTCGCGATCCTCCAGTCGGCGACCCTCGTCACCTTCGCGCGCAACCCGTCCAGCCTCTTCGGCGGCTCCTGCGACTCGATCATGACCGACCAGTCGATGGTCACGATCCTCATCATGGTCCTGACGATGACGGCCGGCACCGGCCTCATCATGTGGTTCGGCGAGCTCATCACCGACAAGGGCGTCGGCAACGGCATGTCCCTCATGATCTTCACCTCGATCGCCGCCGGCTTCCCCGCCTCGCTCTGGGCCATCAAGGAGAACAAGGGCTGGGGCACCTTCCTCGGCATCCTCATCCTCGGTGTCTTCGTCATCGCCGCGGTCGTCTTCGTCGAGCAGTCCCAGCGCCGCATCCCGGTGCAGTACGCCAAGCGGATGGTCGGACGCCGGATGTACGGCGGCACGTCCACGTACATCCCGCTCAAGGTCAACATGGCCGGCGTCATCCCGGTCATCTTCGCCAGCTCCCTGCTCGCCCTGCCGGGTCTCGTCGCGCAGTTCAACACCCGCGCCGACGGCAACAACCCGGGCTGGGTCTCGTGGGTGCAGGAGAACCTCGTCAAGGGTGACCACCCCTTCTACATGGCGACCTATGTCGCGCTCATCCTCTTCTTCACGTTCTTCTACGTGTCCATCACGTTCAACCCGACCGAGGTCGCGGACAACATGAAGAAGTACGGCGGCTTCATCCCGGGTATCCGGGCCGGGCGACCCACGGCCGAGTACCTCAACTACGTCCTGACCCGAATCACCGTGCCGGGTGCCATCTACCTCGCGATCGTCTCGCTCATCCCGCTCGTGGCCCTCGTCCTCGTCGGCGCCAACCAGAACTTCCCGTTCGGTGGCACCTCGATCCTCATCGTCGTCGGTGTGGGCCTGGAGACGGTGAAGCAGATCGAGGCGCAGCTGCAGCAGCGTCACTACGAAGGGTTCCTCCGTTAATGCGACTGATCATCCTCGGCCCGCCCGGCGCCGGTAAGGGCACGCAGGCCGCCCGGATCGCCGAGCGCCTCGGCATCCCGGCCATCTCGACCGGCGACATCTTCCGCGCCAACATCAAGGACCAGACCCCGCTCGGCGTCAAGGTCCACGAGATCATCACGTCCGGCGGCTACGTCTCCGACGACATCACCAACGAGATCGTCGAGGACCGGCTCACCTGGGACGACGCCGCCCACGGCTTCCTCCTCGACGGCTACCCGCGCACCGCGGGCCAGGTCGACGCGCTCGACGAGATGCTGTCGCGGCACGGGCACGCGCTCGACGCGGTCCTCGAGCTCGAGGTCGACGAGGACGCCATCGTCGAGCGACTGCTCAAGCGCGCCGAGACCGAGGGTCGCGCCGACGACACCGAGGACGTCATCCGCGAGCGCCAGGCGATCTACCGCAAGGAGACTGCGCCCCTCGCGGAGCACTACGAGGTCGCCGGCCTCCTCGTCAAGGTCGACGGCATGGGTGCCGTCGACGACGTCACCGACCGTGTCATCGCGGCCCTGCCGCAGCACGCCTGAGCACACCGCAGCGACGCCGCCGTCAGGCGTCGTCGGGTGTCGTCACCGACAAGGACCACCGATGTTCGGACGCCGGAACCGGCTCCAGGGCCGCACCGACGAGCAGCTCGGCCTCATGCGTGAGGCCGGCCTGCTCGTCGGGCGCACGCTCGAGCTGCTCGCGAGCGAGCTGCGTCCGGGCCTGACGACGCTCGAGCTGGACCGCCTCGCGGAGGACTTCATCCGCAGCAACGGCGGCATCCCCAACTTCCAGCTCGTCCCCGGCTACAGCCACACGCTGTGCACGAGCGTCAACGACGAGGTCGTCCACGGCATCCCGGGTCCGCGCGTCCTCGAGGCCGGCGACATCGTCTCGGTCGACTGCGGCGCCGAGGTCAAGGGCTGGAACGGCGACGCGGCCTTCACCGCCGTCGTCGGCGGGCGCGAGGCGGGTCGTCCCGAGGACCTCGCCCTCATCGACGCCACCGAGGCCAGCCTCTACGCCGGGATCGCCGCGATGCAGGTCGGCGGTCGTCTCTACGCCGTCGGTGACGCCGTCGAGGCGAGCATCGAGGCTGCCGCCGAGCGCGACGGTCGCACCTACGGCGTCATCGACGAGTACGTCGGCCACGGCATCGGCATCCAGATGCACATGGATCCCCAGATCCCGAACTACGCGGTGCGCGAGACGGGCCCCAAGCTCGTCGACGGCTTCACCGGTGCCATCGAGCCGATGGTCACCCTCGGCGGCATCGACACCAAGGTGCTCGCCGACGACTGGACCGTGGTGACGCTCGACGGCACGCGGGCCGCGCACTGGGAGCACTCGGTCGCCGTCCGCGAGGACGGCCTGTGGATCCTCACGGCCGTCGACGGTGGCCAGGCTGCCCTCGCGGCCGCCGGGGCGGCATACGCCCCCCTCGACGTCACCGCCTGACCGCGCGCGACTCGGGGCCGTCACCGACCCACCTACGGGCTCCGGACGCGTAGCCTCACGCTCGTGAGCCTTCCCCGCAGCACCCCGTCGGCGCAGGGCGTCGACGCCGCCGGCATCCACGCGTTCGTCGACGCCGCCGAGCGTGACCACCTCGGGCTGCACAGCCTCATGGTCGTGCGTCACGGACACGTCGTCGCGGAGGGCTGGTGGAGGCCGTATGCCGCCGGCCGCGTCCACCTCGCGTACTCCCTCTCGAAGACGGTGACGGCCACGGCCGTCGGCTTCCTCGTGCAGGAGGGGCGCCTGTCGCTCGACGACCGGGTCCTCGACCACTTCCCCGAGCTCGACCGCGCCCTGGTGGCCGACGGCTGGGAGGACGTGCGGATCACGCACTGCCTCTCGATGACCGTCGGGCACGAGGAGGATGCGTGGGCACACGTCTTCGACCGGCTGAGCGGCAGCGAGGGCGGCGACGGCGACGACTGGGTCCCGCGCGTCTTCGCGACCCGGCCGACCCGGCAGCCGGGGACGGTCTTCGCCTACAACCAGGTGGCGACCTACCTGCTCGCCGTCATCGTGCGGCGTGTCGTCGGGGTCAGCCTGGCCGAGATGCTGCGACCGCGGCTGCTCGCGCCCCTCGGGCTGCCCGACATCCCCTGGCACCGCGACCCGCTCGGGCGCGAGCTCGGGTTCACCGGGTCGCACCTGACCACCGAGGCCATCGCCTCCATCGCCCAGCTCTACCTCGACCGCGGCCGGTGGGAGGGGCGCCAGCTGCTGGCCGCGGCGTGGGTCGCCGAGGCCACCCGGGGGTTCGGACCGGTCAGCGAGGACCCCGACGCGGACGACGACTGGCGCCGCGGCTACGGCTACTCGTTCTGGATGCAGCGCCACGGCTACCGCGGCGACGGTGCCTACGGCCAGTTCCTCGTCGTGCTGCCCGAGCACGACACGGTCGTGGCGATCACCGCCGAGCAGTCGCGCATGCAGTCCACCCTCGACGGGCTGTGGGCCCACGTCGTGCCGGCCATCGGCGGGAGCGGTTCCGCCGACTCCGACCGTGCCCTCACCGAGCGCCTCGCCGGTCTCGAGATCCCCGCGATGTCCGGGGACGCGCTCGGTCCGGAGTACGCCGAGTTCACCCGCTCGGAGGGCTCCGACCTGTCGGCCGACTACACCGCCGTCTCCGTGACCCGCGACGGCCCCGACGTCGTGCTCGGGCTCAGCCGGCGCGGTGAGTGGCTGCGCGTCCCTGTGGGGCGAGGGCTGTGGCGTGAGGGGGAGCTCGTGGCCGCGGGCGCGACCCTGCCCGTCGTCTCGAGCGGCGGCTGGGTCGACGAGGACACCTTCCGCGCGGAGGTCATCGCCGTCGAGACGCCCCACCGCTTCCGCATCGAGGCGCGGCTGCGCGGCGCCGACGCCGATCTGACCTGGCGGATGGTGCCGCTCACCGGCAACGACCCGCTGTGGCTGGCGACGCGCTGGTCGTACGCCTGAGGCGGGCCCGCGCCGTCATGGGCCGGTCGGGCGCCCGTCCCGGGCCGCTCGAAGGACCCACGGACGGACCCACGGACGGACCCTCGACGGGAGCCTGACGGCTGTCGGTGCCCGGGTGGACAATCAGAGGTGCTGCGTCAGGCAGCGGAAGGGGGCCATCGTGGCCGGTGAGGACAGCACCACCGACGTGACCGGACGCGACGCGACGGGAGAGGTCGTGGCGCCCAGGGCCGCCCCCGTGGCGCCGCTGGGCGGGGTGCCCGACGGGCACAACCCGTGGCCGGCCCTCTGGGCGATGGTCATCGGCTTCTTCATGATCCTCGTCGACTCCACCATCGTGTCGGTGGCGACACCCGCGATCCTCAGGGGACTCGACACCGACGTCAACAGCGTCATCTGGGTCACGAGCGCCTACCTGCTCGCCTACGCCACGCCGCTGCTCATCACCGGCCGGCTGGGCGACCGCTACGGACCGAAGAACCTCTACCTCGTCGGGCTGACGGTCTTCACGCTCGCTTCCCTGTGGTGCGGGCTCACCGGCACGATCACCGGGCTCATCCTCGCCCGCGTCGTGCAGGGACTCGGCGCCTCGATGCTGACGCCGCAGACGATGGCCGTCATCACCCGCACGTTCCCCGCGGCCTCCCGCGGTCAGGCCATGGCGCTGTGGGGTGCCACGGCCGGCGTGGCGATCCTCGTGGGTCCCGTCGTCGGCGGCCTGCTCGTCGACGGTCCGGGGTGGGAGTGGATCTTCTTCATCAACGTGCCCGTCGGTGTCGTCGCCTTCGCGCTCGCCGCCCGGCTCGTGCCGCGGCTCGAGACGCACAGCCACAGCTTCGACTGGATCGGCGTCGCGCTCTCGGCGGTCGGGATGTTCCTCGTCGTGTTCGGCGTCCAGGAGGGCGAGACCTACGACTGGGGGACCATCTCCGGGTTCGTCTCCGTGCCGCTCCTCATCGGCGTCGGCCTGCTCGTGCTCGGCGTCTTCATCTGGTGGCAGGCGCACAACACCCGCGAGCCGCTGTTGCCGCTGCGCCTCTTCGACGACCGCAACTTCTCGCTCGCCAACGTCGCGATCACGACCATCGGCTTCTCCATCACGGCGATGGCCTTCCCCCTCATGCTCTACGCCCAGGCGGTGCGCGGGATGTCGCCGACCGCCTCGGCGCTCCTGCTCGCGCCGATGGCCGTCATCTCGGGTGGCTTGGCCCCCGTGTCCGGCCGGCTCGCCGACCGGGTCCACCCGCGCGGCATCACCGCGGCCGGGATCGGCCTCACGGCACTGTCGCTGCTCTGGCTCGCCCTCGTCATGCACCCCGAGACCGAGACGTGGGTGCTGCTCCTGCCCATGGCCCTCATGGGAGTCGGCAACGCCTTCATGTGGGGCCCGCTCGGCGCGACCGCCACCCGCAACCTGCCGCTGTCGTCGGCCGGTGCCGGGTCGGGCGTCTACAACACGACCCGCCAGGTCGGTGCGGTCCTCGGCAGCGCAGCCATCGCGGCCCTCATCGAGGCCCGGCTCGCCGCCGACCTGCCGGGCATCTCCGGCCAGCTCGGCGGACTGCAGGGGTCCGGGGCGACGATGCCGGCGCAGGTCGCGAGCGGCTTCGCCGATGCGATGGCCGAGTCGATGATGCTGCCCGCTGCGGTCCTGCTCATCGGCGTCGTCGCCGTCCTCTTCTTCGAGCGACCCGCGATCAACCGGGCCTGAGGAAGGCACGAGGCGCCGTCGACCCGGGCCGGCACGGCGCGGCGGTCGCCGGCGTACCGCCCAGCGGCGAGCGCTCTAGCGGCCGAGGCCCCCGGGCGTGCCGCCGACGTGGACGACCATCCGCTCGGCGACGACGCGCGCGTTCGCCCGGAGCACGTCGAGGGGGACCCGGGGGAGGTTCTCCTCCCAGTCGATGAGGGGTGACCCGCGGAACTGGAGCATGCGCGCGGGACGGCCGAGGAAGAACAGGTGCAGGTGCGCGCCGCCGTCGCCGTACTTCGCCAGCTGGACCCGGCCGACGCTCGGCACGTGCTCGACGGCGTCGGAGACCGCCACGACGAGCTGGCCCATCTCGGCGGCGAGGTCGCCCGGCAGGGAGGGCAGGTCGTGGTGCGCGAGCGGCATGAGCATGAGCATCACCGGCAGGCCGGTGTCGACGGAGAGGGTGAGGCGCCAGCGGGCGTTCGACCAGACGAGCCGGTCGTCGGCGTCCCCGAAGCCGTCGGCGCACCAGCAGTCGCGGGCCTGCTCGCCCCGCCGGGCCGGCTCCTCGTCGGCCGGAGGCTGCACCGGCTTGAGGCGCAGGCCCTCGATCTCGTAGGGGTAGATGTCCCAGCCGGGCATCTCCTCGACGGCGACGGGAAGACGACCGTCCGCGCCGGCCGCGGCCGCGATGCGTGCGTAGTAGTCCTCCACGCTCTCCGCGGCCGACGGGGGCGCCGTGACCGCGTCCGTGCGGTCAGGCGGCGTCTCCTGAGCCGGTGACGGCGTGGAGGTGGCGGGTGGGACGGTGGCGTCAGCGCCGGGCTCGGTCACCCGGCCAGTATGCCGCTCCCACCCGCCGGCTCCCGGCTACTTCGAGGGCTGAGGCGTCGAGCAGCCGATGCGCGGGTCGAGCCCGACGTAGTTGAGCGGTCCGGCGACGATCGTCACGGCCGTCGTGGCCAGCCGGCTGCAGCTGGGGTCGGACGAGCCGAAGTAGCCGCGCTGGAAGGCGGCGAAGACGCCGATGAGGAGCCAGAGCAGCACGACGACGGTGGAGGTCTGCGTGCGCGTGCGGGTGCGAGCGCTCATGGTGGCCTTTCGTGGAGGGTCGTCACGACGACGACCGTGGAGGGGTCGCCCACCCATACCCGGGCGACCGGGGGTGGCGAACCCGCCCGTGGCGGCGACGGTGGTGCGACCATGGCCGGGTGGGAACGATCGGCGACTACCTCGGCGGACTCGAGCCGGCCCAGCGCGCAGCCCTCCAGCACGTCGTCGACGTCGCGCGTCGCGTGGCACCCGAGGCGGACGAGGGCACGAGCTACGGGATGCCGGCGCTGCGCCTCGCCGGCCGCCCGCTCCTCGGGATCACGGCGGCGGCCAAGCACCTGTCGGTCTTCCCGTTCAGCCCCGCTGTCGTCGAGGCCGTCGCGCCCGACCTGACGGGGCACTCCCTGAGCAAGGGCACGATCCGTTTCAGCGTCGAGCAGCCGATCCCCGACGAGGTCATCGAGCGCATCGTCACCCTGCGCCGGGCCGAGCTCGAGGGCTGAGCGTCGCGGCAGCGTCCGAGGCGTGGTCGGGGGCAGCCACCGGTCCGTGGACCGCGAACGGACTGCCCGTGACGTGGGCCCAGTAGCGGTCCCCGAACGACCAGTGCCACCACTCGGTCGGGTAGTTGACGAGGCCCGCCGGGCCCAGGGCGCAGGCGAGCACGCGCCGCAGGTGGCGTGCCTCGTCGTCGAGACCCGGGGCGTCGAAGTAGCACGCCCCGCCGCTCTCCTCGGGGGTCGCGTCGACGGGGCAACCGAGGTCGAGCCGGCGCCCGTCGTCGTCGCAGAGCGTCAGGTCGACGGCGGCCCCGCTGACGTGCGGGGCCGTGGCCGGTGGGGCCACGAACCGGCTCGCCAGCCGGTCGAGGGCGTGAGCGTCGAGCCCGGGCTGCTCGGTCGCGAGGCGCGCCCGGTACGCGGCGTGGATCATCCGCTGGGTGTCCAGCGGACGAAGTCCCTCGACGACGAGCAGGTGCAGGTCGTCGGGGAGCAGGGCCCCGGCCTCGCCGAGACGGTCGGCGAGCGTGCGTCGGACCAGCCGGTGCGGTCCGGGCGGGGGCGCGGTCGCCCGGTCCGGTGCAGAGCCCGGCAGACCGAGACCTGGTGGTGGTGGCGGGGGCTGGTGCTCGACCCGCACCCCGACGCTCGCGAGGTCGACCAGCGGGGATCCGTCCTCGACGACGGGGATGGAGCTGACCCGTGGGTCGGCGAGCAGCAGCGGGCTCGTGGAGCTGCCCATCGACGTCCGGCTCGGCGACGCGCTCATCCGACGACCACACCACGGGGCGCGTCGACCGGCCGGCCGGCGGCGGTGCGCACGAGGACGTCGACGAGCGCCGGGTAGGTCAGACCGGCGGCGGCCCACATCCGCGGGAACTGCGACGCCGGGGTGAAACCGGGGAAGGTGTTGACCTCGTTGAGCACCGGCCCGTCCGGTCCCACGAGGAAGTCGACACGGGCGAGACCGCGACACCCGAGCGCCCGGTACGCCGTCGTCGCCAACTCACCGAGGCGCGCCGTCTGCTCCGGGGGGAGCGGAGCGGGCACGGTGAACCTCGTCCCGGCCCCGGCGTACTTGGCGGCCTCGGTGAAGAACGGCTCGGCGGGGTCGCTCTCGACGAGCAGGGCGGGCCCGCACCGCACCTGCCCGTCGGGCAGCTCGAGCAACGGCACGTCGACCTCGAGGCCGGCCACCTCTGCCTCGACGAGGACTCCGTCCGTCCCGTGCTCGAGAGCGGTCGAGAGCGCCCGCGACAGGGCGTCCGACAGACCGCCGCCCGGCAGGGCGCCCGACAGAGCGCCCGGCAGAGCACCCGACGGGGCCCCGGGCGTCCGGCGGCGACCGCCGTCGGCGCTCGCGTCGACCCTGGTGACCCCCACGCTCGACCCCCCGTGCACCGGCTTGACGAACAGCGGGCCGCGCAGCCCGGCCCCGAGCACGTCGTCGACGAGGCGCTGGAGCTCGGCGGCCGAGCGCGTTGCGGCGACCGCCCGCTCCGAGGGGACGAACAGTCCCGGCGCGACCGCCACCCCGGCGGCGGCCACGACGAGCTTCGTCAGCTGCTTGTCCAGGCACACGGCGCTCGCCGCGACGGGCGAGCCGACGTAGGGCACCCCGAGGATCTCGAGGAACCCCTGCACCGTTCCGTCCTCGCCGAGCACCCCGTGCAGCGCGGGCACCACCACGTCGCAGCCTCGCAGCGTCTCGGCGGCGTGCAGCACGCCCGAGCCCGCGCCGGTCCGCCACTCGCCCGACCGCTCGAGGAGGACGGGAACGACGTCGTGGCCGGCGCTGCGCAGGCCGGCGATGATCCCTTGACCGCTCGCGACGGACACGTCGTGCTCGGTGCTCGTGCCTCCGTGGATGACCGCGACCCTCATCGTTCCTCCGTTCCGACGCCGGGCACCGCGATGCCGTGGGCGCCCCCGACGTGTCGGCGCGCGACGCGTGCGCCGATGCCCGTGTAGATCTCGTGCTCGTTGGTGCCGGCCCAGCGCGCCCAGTCGCGGGCGGTCGGCTCGCCGCACTCGCCCGCTCCGAGGACGAGCACCTCGGCGCCGACCGGGACCGGCTCCGGGCCCACGTCGACGACGACCTGGTCCATGCAGACCCGGCCGATGAGCGGGGCCCGTCGCCCGCCGACCCACACGCTCGCCCGGCCCGTCGCGGCGCGTGGCAGCCCGTCGGCGTAGCCGAGCGGGACGAGCGCCAGATGGGTGTCGCGCGTCGTGCGGCCGACGTGGTCGTAGCCGACCCCGCGACCCGTCGCGACACGACGCACCTGCACGACCCGGGTGCGCAGGGTCAGCGCTGGGCTCAGTCCGTCGCCGATCCCGTAGATCCCGGCTCCGACCCGGACGAGGTCGTATGCCGTGTGGCGTGAGTTTGCCTGCACTGCAGCGGTGTTCGCGAGGTGGACGACCTCGGGGCGCAGTCCGGCGACACGGGCGAGGTCGACGCCGACGCGGAACATGAGCAGCTGGCGGTGGGTCGCCACCGCGTCCGGCTCGCCGCCGTGCGACAGGTGGGACCACAGGCCGACCACCCGGACCCGACCGGCCGACTCCAGTGCCGCGGCGGCCGACACGAGCCCGGACCAGTCCTCGCCGGGGCAGCCGCTGCGGTGCAGGCCGGTGTCGAGCTTGAGGTGGAGGCGGGGGCGTCCCGTCCCGCGGGCGACCGCTGCGAGGTCACCGGGGCTGCTCACCGAGAGGTCCACGTCTGCGGCGACCGCCTCCTCGGCGCGGGACGGCTCGAAGAGCCACGCGAGGACCGGAGCCGTGATGCCGACCCGACGCAGCTCGAGCGCCTCGCCGACGCGGGTCACCCCGAGCCAGGACGCGCCGGCGGCGAGGCAGGTGCGGGCGACCGGCACGGCACCGTGCCCGAACGCGTCGGCCTTGACGACGGCCATGAGCCGGGTGCCGGCGGTCGCGCGGAGGGCGCGGACGTTCGCCGCGATCGCCCCGTGGTCGACGACGGCCTCGGCGAGCTCGCCGGCCAGCGAGGTGGGCCCCGGGGGTGCGAGCGCGGCGGTGGCCGACGGGTCTGTCTCGATCATGACTCGACGCTAGGAGCGCGAGCCCGAGGCCCGCATCGGGCCGTGGACCGAGCTCGGCATCCTCCTCAGGGAGGAGCGCGGCGCAGCCCGGGTGGAGAACGCGGCTGTGGACGCGCCCTCGCCCGGCTCAGGACAGCGCCACGGCGCCCGTCTGGTAGGCCAGCACGACGAGCGCGACGCGGTCGCGGACACCGGTCTTGGCCAGGATGTGGCCGACGTGCGTCTTGACCGTCGTCTCGGACACGAAGAGCGCCTCGGCGATCTCGGAGTTCGTCAGGCCGTTGGCGATGGCCACCCAGACCTCGCGCTCCCGGTCGGTCAGGGCCGTCGTGCGGTCGATGAGGGCCGGCGCCACGGGAGCGCTCCGGACATACGTCTCGACGAGCCGGCGCGTCGTCGACGGCGCGATGACGGCGTCGCCGGCGTGCACCGTCCGGATCGCGGCGAGGAGGTCCTCGGGTGGCGCGTCCTTGAGGAGGAAGCCGGAGGCGCCGGCACGCAGGGCCGTGAAGGCATACTCGTCGAGGTCGAAGGTGGTCAGCACGAGAACTCTTGTGGCGCAGTCGCGTTCGACGATCAGGCGGGTGGCCTCGATGCCGTCCATCCGTGGCATCCGGACGTCCATGAGGACGACGTCCACCGGCACCGTCGAGAGGGTGTCGAGGCACTGTTGCCCGTCGGCGCACTCGGCGACCACGACGAGGTCGGGCTGCGAGCGCACGAGCATGGCGAAGCCCGCCCGCACCAGCGCCTGGTCGTCGACGATCATGACGCGGATCACGGCGCGACCTCGATGGGTCGGGTCGCCCCGGCCGCGAGACGGGGCAGTGTCGCCACGACGCGGTAGCCCCCGCGAGGATCAGGTCCGGTGACGAGCGAGCCGCCGAGCACCTCGACCCGCTCGGCCATGCCACGCAGGCCGTGGCCCACACCGCCGTCGACGTGGCTCCCGCCGTCGCCGTCGTCGACGACCTCGACGACGACGCGGCTCGGTCCGACCGTCACGCTGACCCAGGCCGTCGCGTCCTCGCCGGCGTGCTTCATGACGTTCGTCAGGGCCTCCTGGACGATCCGGTAGGCCGTCAGCCCGGTCGCGGCGTCACCCTCGGTCGCGTCGTGGGGCAGCAGCTCGCCCTCCTGGCGCAGGTGCACGACCCTCCCGCCCGCGGTGAGGCCCGCCACGAGCGTCTCGATGTCGGCCAGTCCCGGCTGCGGCGCCTCCGGGACGCCGGTCGTGTCGTCGCGGAGCACGCCCAGCAGCCGCCGCATCTCGGCCAGCGAGGCCCGCCCGGTCGCGGCGATCGTCGCGAGCGCGGTCGTCGCGGCGTCCGGGTCGGAGGCGGCCGCGAAACGCGCACCGTCGGCCTGCACGATCATGACCGAGAGTCCGTGCGCCACGACGTCGTGCATCTCGCGGGCGATCCGCTGCCGGTCGGCCAGGCCGTCAGCGCGGCTCACGGCAGCGCGCTCGGCCTGTTCGTGGGCGGCCGCGTCGGCCGCGTGCGACGCGGACTCGTCCTGGAGCGCGGCCCGCTCCCGGGCGGCGCGCAACTGGTCGGCCACGGCCCAGGTGAGCACGACGACGGCGGCACTGTTGAAGAGGAAGACGGCGACCCGGTCGGACAGGAAGGTCTCGAGCGGCGGGAGGAGGTAGCCGAAGCGGAGGAGGAGCAGCACGGTGGCGAGGCCGATCGAGCCGAGCGCCGCCGCGAGGGCCCACAGCCCGCCGCGCCGGTCGGTCCAGAGGGTGACGCCGAAGAGCGCGACCAGGGCCATGAGCACCGTCGGCAGCCCGAGCATGGCCCCGACGGCGTACAGCAGGTAGGCGAGCACCCCGCACGCCGCGAACGTCGCGCGCGGGAAGCGGGGGAGCAGGAGCAGGGCGAGGGCGCCGAGCCCGATGCCGACGTAGCCGAGGACCGCAGGCTGGTCCCGCACGTTGACCCACCAGGCGCTGCGGCCCAGCCCGGCGGCGACCGTGATCGACGTGACGAAGTAGAGCAAGGCGATGATCGCCCCGACGCGGTCGACGAGCGGCCGGGCCGCCCCGCCGGGTGCGGCCGGCGCAGCGGGAGCCTGGGGTGCGGGCCGGACGGTCACGCGAGCACGCTACCCAAGGCGACGGCATACGGGATCCTCCCGTGGGAGGACCTTCCGCGGGGCCCCCACGGGGGATGGTTCGGGCGGGGTCGTCGCTCCGGCCACGATTTCGGGGAACGGGCCCCCGTGGCGTAGTCTTGTGCGTTGGGTGTCGTGTGCCTCGGCGCCTGAGTTCTCGCTGTGCGACGAGCACGGCACCCAGGCACGTCCCAAAGGCCGGTTCAGTCCGGGTCGGCCACCAACAGATAGACGGAGGATATGGCCAAGAAGGACGGTGTCATCGAGATCGAGGGCACGATCGTCGAGGCTCTCCCGAACGCGATGTTCCGGGTGGAGCTCTCCAACGGTCACAAGGTGCTCGCACACATCTCGGGCAAGATGCGACAGCACTACATCAGGATCCTCCCGGAGGACCGTGTGGTGGTCGAGCTCTCGCCCTATGACCTGACCCGCGGTCGGATCGTCTTCCGCTACCGCTGAGCACCAGGGTCGGCCGCGACCGGTCCGCGAGAGCGGGCATGTCAGGCCGGGACGAGTGCGAGGCACCAACTCCCGATTACACAACCAAGCACCTGATCGTCACGTGCCCTCCGGGGCCCGCGGTGGCAGGCGCGCGATCTGAAGACAGCAGGCAGATGAAGGTTCAGCCGAGCGTCAAGAAGATCTGCGACAAGTGCAAGGTGATCCGCCGCAACGGTCGGGTCATGGTGATCTGCGAGAACCTGCGCCACAAGCAGCGCCAGGGCTGAGCAGAACACCACCCTCGCCGTCGACAGAACTTCGACAGCACGCAAGACAAGTGAATGAAAGCAGCACCCGGCCCCTGATGACCGACCGTCGTGTCGGCGCAGGACGTCACCCCCGGCACGGAGGCCGGGGACCGGTGGTCCGTCCTTCTGAGTGGCGGACCGTGACCCCGGATCGGTGCCTTGCTCCAGACCTCCGCGTCACAGAAATCAGGAGACAACCCAACATGGCTCGTCTTGTTGGAGTCGACCTTCCGCGCGAGAAGCGCGTCGAGGTCGCACTGACCTACATCTTCGGTGTGGGTCGCACCCGTTCCAAGGAGGCGCTGGTTGCCACCGGCGTCGACCCCAACACCCGCGTCAAGGACCTCGGTGAGACCGAGCTCGTTGCGCTTCGTGACTTCCTCGAGGGCAACTACCGCCTCGAGGGTGACCTTCGCCGTGAGGTGCAGGCCGACATCCGCCGCAAGGTCGAGATCGGCTCCTACGAAGGTCTCCGTCACCGTCGTGGTCTGCCCGTGCGCGGTCAGCGCACCAAGACCAACGCGCGCACCCGCAAGGGCCCGAAGCGCACCGTGGCCGGCAAGAAGAAGGCCAAGTGACGCTGATCGCCTCGCGATCACGTCTCACCGACATTCAGTTCTGACGTAGGAGAAAAATGCCTCCCAAGGCTCGTGTGACGAAGGTTCGTCGCAAGGAGAAGAAGAACGTCGCCCACGGGCACGCTCACATCAAGAGCACGTTCAACAACACGATCATCTCGATCACGGACCCCACCGGCGCCGTGATCGCGTGGGCCTCTGCCGGCCAGGTCGGCTTCAAGGGCTCGCGCAAGTCCACCCCGTTCGCCGCCCAGATGGCCGCCGAGGCTGCTGCCCGCCGCGCCATGGAGCACGGCATGCGCAAGGTCGACGTCTTCGTCAAGGGCCCGGGCTCGGGCCGCGAGACGGCGATCCGTTCGCTCACCGCCACCGGCCTGGAGGTCGGCGCAATAAGCGACGTCACGCCCACGCCGCACAACGGTGTCCGCCCGCCCAAGCGCCGTCGCGTCTGATCCGGCCTGAGCGAGAGAGAGAACTAGAAACATGGCTCGTTACACCGGCCCGATCACCAAGAAGTCCCGCCGCCTCAAGATGGACCTCGTCGGCGGCGACAAGAACTTCGAGCTCCGTCCCTTCCCGCCCGGCCAGCACGGCCGTCGCCGGATCCAGGAGAAGGAGTACCTCACCCAGCTCCAGGAGAAGCAGCGCGCCCGCTTCCAGTACGGCGTCATGGAGAAGCAGTTCGTCCGCTACTACAAGGAAGCGGCGAAGCGCCCCGGCAAGACCGGTGAGAACCTCCTCCAGATCCTCGAGTCGCGTCTGGACAACGTGGTCTACCGCGCTGGCCTGGCCCGCACGCGTCGCCACGCCCGCCAGCTCGTGACGCACGGTCACTTCGAGGTCAACGGCGTGCGCGTCGACGTCCCGAGCTACCGCGTCGAGCAGTACGACATCATCACGGTCCGCAAGCAGTCCGTCGAGAGCTTCCCGTTCGAGCTGGCCCGCCAGACGTTCGGCGAGCGTCCCGTCCCGGCGTGGATGCAGGTCGTCGACGGCTCGCTGCAGATCCTCATCCACCAGCTCCCGGTGCGTGCGCAGATCGACTCGCAGCTCACCGAGCAGCTGATCGTCGAGCTCTACTCGAAGAACTGATCAAGGCCCCGTATGCCGTGAAGCCCGCTTCACGGCATACGGGGACCCTTGTGCCTGGGGTCGCGCTCGCAGACAGAGCCGAGCCGGCCCGCCCGGATCACGACCGGGCAGTTTCACGAGGCGTCATATGGCGGTCGCCCGTGGGAAGGAAATGAACAGTGCTCATCGCACAGCGTCCCGTGCTCTCCGAAGAGGTCGTGGTCGAGAACCGCAGCCGCTTCACCATCGAGCCGCTCGAGCCCGGCTTCGGCTACACGCTCGGCAACTCCCTCCGTCGCACCCTGCTCTCGAGCATCCCGGGCGCGGCGGTCACCTCCATCCGCATCGACGGCGTGCTCCACGAGTTCACGACCGTTCCGGGCGTGAAGGAGGACGTCACCGAGATGATCCTCAACATCAAGGGCCTCGTCGTCTCCTCGGAGCACGACGAGCCGGTCGTCATGTACCTGCGCAAGCAGGGTCCGGGTGCGGTCACCGCCGCCGACATCACGCCTCCGGCTGGTGTCGAGGTGCACAACCCCGACCTGCACATCGCGACGCTCAACGACAAGGGCAAGCTCGAGATGGAGCTGACCGTGGAGCGTGGCCGTGGCTACGTCTCGGCGCAGCAGAACAAGTCCGGTGACCAGGAGATCGGCCGCATCCCGGTCGACTCGATCTACAGCCCGGTGCTCACCGTGACCTACAAGGTCGAGGCGACCCGTGTCGAGCAGCGCACCGACTTCGACAAGCTCATCGTCGACGTCGAGACGAAGAACTCGATGACCCCGCGTGACGCCATGGCCTCGGCCGGCAAGACGCTGGTCGAGCTCTTCGGTCTGGCTCGCGAGCTCAACGTCGAGGCCGAGGGCATCGACATGGGCCCGTCGCCGACGGACGCCGCGCTCGCCGCCGACCTCGCCCTGCCGATCGAGGACCTCGACCTCACCGTTCGTTCCTACAACTGCCTCAAGCGCGAGGGCATCCACACCGTGGGTGAGCTCGTGGGCCGCAGCGAGGCCGACCTGCTCGACATCCGCAACTTCGGTGCGAAGTCGATCGACGAGGTCAAGGCCAAGCTCGTCGGCATGGGTCTGGCCCTCAAGGACAGCCCGCCCGGGTTCGACCCGTCTGCCCTCGTCGACGGCTACGGCGAGGACGACTACAGCGACGACGACGACCAGTCGTTCGTCGAGGACGAGCGTCTCTGACCAACCGCTTCTTGACCGAGCCCTCGGCGAACTGCTCGAGAACGGCCTGGTCGGACTTCTAGGAGAAACGAAATGCCCACCCCCACCAAGGGTCCCCGCGTCGGTGGCGGCCCCGCCCACGAGCGGCTGATCCTGGCCAACCTCGCGACGTCGCTCTTCGAGCACGACAAGATCACGACGACCGCGGCCAAGGCCAAGCGTCTGCGCCCGCTCGCCGAGCGTCTCATCACGTTCGCCAAGCGCGGCGACCTGCACGCCCGTCGCCGCGTCCTCACGGTCGTGCGCGACAAGGGTGTCGTGCACCGCCTGTTCGCCGAGATCGCCCCTGACATGGCGGCCCGCGACGGTGGCTACACCCGCATCACGAAGATCGCCGCCCGCAAGGGCGACAACGCCCCCATGGTCGTCATCGAGCTCGTCCGCGAGCCGCTGTCGGCCAAGAAGGCGACGGTCAAGGAGGCCGAGGCTGCCACGAAGCGCGCTGCGAAGCAGAGCGAGTCGAAGCAGGCGGCTGCCGAGACGAAGGCCGCCGAGGACGCCGAGAAGGCCGAGGCCACCGAGGCTGCTGTCGAGCTGCCGAAGGGCGCCGTCGCCGCGAACGAGGACGGCTCGTCGCCCGAGGACGGCTACACCGTCAAGGGCAACGCCGACTCCGGCAAGTACCACGAGGCCGACGGTCAGTGGTACGACCAGACGATCGCCGAGTTCTGGTTCAAGTCCGCCGAGGACGCCGAGGCCGCCGGCTTCACGAAGGCCGGCTCCGGCTCCTGAGCCACCTGAGCCACCCAGAGTGACCTCGCGCTCCGGCGCGACGAGAAGGGCCCCGCACCAGTGGTGCGGGGCCCTTCTCGTTCACCACCGGTGGGCGACGTCGACGACGAGACGGCGGCCACCGTCGGCGTCGGTCAGGACGAAGGCGCGCATCGGCAGCCGCGCCCGCACGCCGAGCCCGTAGTCGGTGTAGCCCTCGAAGCTGCCGACGCCCCGCAGCTGCCGGAAGGTGGTCCATCCGGAGAAGGTCGTCGTGGTCCGGCCGAGGACCGACGGCGCGTCGACGGTGACCTGGATCCTCGCGCCACCGCTCACGGGGACGGGGAGGCCGCTGCCCGGCGCGGTGACGGCGCCGACGTAGCGGACGTCGTAGCCGAGGGTGCCACGGCCACGGGCGAGGTCGATGACGAGCCGGTCGTAGCAGGCGTGCCGGCCAGCCAGGACCGCTGTGACGGCGCCGGTCCAGAGCTGGGTGGGGCTCGTCGCCTTCGCGCCGGATCCCCACGTGATGCCGCAGGACGGCGCGGTCGAGGCGGTCGCGGGGGTGATGGTGCCGGCGGACGCGACCGGGGCGGTGAGTGCGGCCGCGCACGCGGCGACGAGGATGCGGCGGGTGACGGTGTGCATGGAGGTTCCCCCTTCTGGCGGGCCCGGACCGGGTCGTCCGGTGTCCCACTCATAGGACGTGCAGGGCCCCGGCGCGGTTGACGGGCGCTGGTCACGGGCCCATCGGATCCCGTTAGGCTCGGGCGCCATGAGCGAGTCGAGTGGGTCCACGCTGCGCGTGCGCCTCGACCTGGCCTATGACGGGACAGCCTTCTCGGGGTGGGCCGCCCAGCCGGCGCTGCGCACGGTGCAGGGCGAGCTGACCGCTGCCCTGTCGACGGTGCTGCGCAGCCCCGAGCCCGTCCGGGTCACCGTGGCCGGCCGCACCGATGCCGGCGTCCACGCGCGCGGTCAGGTCGCCCACGTCGACCTCGACGCCCACGCCTGGGCTGCCCTGCCGGGTCGCTCCGACCGGGAGCCGGGGGTCGCCCTCGTCAGTCGTCTCGGGGGCCTGCTGGGCACGGACGTCGTCGTGCGCCGTGCGGTGGTGGCCCCCCTTGGCTTCGACGCACGTTTCTCAGCCGTCGAGCGGCGCTACCTCTACCGCCTCGCCGACCCCGACGCGGACCGTGACCCGCTGCGACGCCACGACACGGTCTGGTGGCGCCGGCCCCTCGACGTCGCGGCCATGGACGAGGCGTCGCGCTCGCTCGTCGGGCTGCGCGACTTCGCGGCGTTCTGCAAGCAGCGGGAGGGTGCGACGACCGTGCGAACGCTGCTCGACTTCTCATGGGTCCGCCTTCCCGACGGCGTGCTCGCCGCCACGGTGCGGGCCGACGCGTTCTGCCACTCGATGGTGCGGTCGCTCGTCGGTGCCGTCGTGCCCGTCGGCGAGGGCCGTCGCGCTGTGGACTGGCCGCGGGCGCTCCGGGACCGGGCCGAGCGCACCGCGGGAATCCACGTCATGCCGCCGCACGGCCTCAGCCTCGAGGAGGTCGTCTACCCGGACGACGACGACCTCGCCGCGCGGGCCGTGGCCACGCGGGCACGCCGTTCTGCCGTCTGAGCGGTGTCTCAGGCCCGAGACCGGACCGGCGGCCACCAGCCACCTGTGGTTGGATCGTCCGCATGAAGGCCCGCCCGACCCGTGTCGTCTCGGTGGGCGTCCTCACCTGCGCCCTGGTGCTCACGGGTTGCTCGAAGGACACCACCGCCTCGCCGCCGGCGAGCAGCCCCGCCTCCGCGTCGGGTGCGACGTCCACGGCGACCGGCTCGGCCACGGCGGCAGCTGGCGACGAGGTCCGGGGCCGCTCGGGTGCCTTCACCGTGGTGCCTCCGGAGGGGTGGACCGAGGCGACCGACAAGGCCACCGGCGTGGCCGACATCGACCTCGTGCTCCTCTCGTCCAAGAAGGTCGGTGCCTTCGCCAACAACCTCGTGGTCACCTCGGCCGCCGGCGACCAGTCGGTCCTCGACGACGAGCTGGCCAAGGGGCGCCAGCAGCTCGGGGCCGCCGGACGCACCGTGTCCTCGGCCCCCGGCAAGAGCGTGTCCGGCTCCGCGGCCGCCGGCTTCACGACGACCTTCGAACAGCAGGGCATCAAGGTGCTCGCCCGCTCCTACGGCGTGTCGCGCGGCGGCCGCATCTACCTGCTCACCCTCAGCTCCTCCCAGGCCGACGCGACGCACGCGATGGCCGAGTTCGACGAGCTCCTCTCGACCTGGGCGTGGACGTAGCCCCATGGCGTCTCGCGTGAGGACGTCGGCTGCACTGCTTCCGGCGATCGCCCTGGTCGTGGCCCCGTGCCTCGCCGGCTGCTCCGCCGACCCCGCCCCGGCGGCGCCGACGCCGACCGACGTCGGCGTCGTCCACCTGCCGACGTCCGCGGCGCCGACGACCGACAGCGGCGGCCACCGCATCGAGCCGCTCCCCGCCGCGGTCGGCCCCGTGGCGATGACCGAGGACCGTGTCCGCGGCGTGGACTACAGCTACCTCCAGCCCGCCGGGTGGAGCCGGGCCGAGCGCGACCTCGACCCGCCGCCGGACACCCTCGTGCAGCCCGACGACGACGGCGTGCCGGCGTTCATCGCGGTCGAGCGGCCGATCAAGGTGGGCTCGCACTCGCTGGCCGAGGTCGTCGACGGGATCCGTCAGGGCTTCGAGGCCAAGGGCCTGACGCCCATGGCGGCCCCCGAGCGTGAGATCGCCGGCTACCGGGCGATGGGCATCGTCGTCGACCAGTCGGAGCAGGTGCGCCACGTCTACTACGTCGTCGCCTACACGGAGCAGGCCTTCGCGATCCGGCTCACCTACGACCCTGCCCACCCGGAGGCGCTCGACGTCTACCGCGCCGTGCTCGACTCCTGGGCGTGGGGGTGACGCGTGCGCGACCGGATGCTTAACCGGGTGACGCGGCCACACGGCATACGTCAGGCTTGACCCTCGTGGGCCATGTCGACGTCAACTCCGTCTCGTTCAGCCTGCCTGACGGCAGGCCGCTGCTCAACGACGTCTCCGTGCGGGTCGGGGAGGGTGCCAAGGTCGCGCTCATCGGCCCCAACGGGACCGGGAAGACGACGCTGACGCGAATCATCGCCGGCGACATCGCGGCCCACGAGGGCGCGGTGACGCGCTCGGGCGGTCTGGGCGTCATGCGCCAGTTCATCGGCAAGGTGCGCGACGACACGACCGTGCGCGACCTGCTCGTCTCGGTGGCGCCCGACCGCATCCGCGCCGCCGCCGAGGAGATCGATCGCAGCGAGCTGCTCATGATGGAGCGCGACTCCGAGGACGACCAGATGGCCTACGCCCACGCGCTCGTCGAGTGGGGCGAGGCGGGTGGCTACGAGCAGGAGACGCTCTGGGACCAGTGCACCGTCGCGGCCCTCGGCATCCCCTACGAGCAGGCGCAGTGGCGCACGGTCACGACGCTCTCCGGCGGCGAGCAGAAGCGGCTCGTGCTCGAGGCGCTCCTGCGCGGACCCGAGGAGGTGCTGCTCCTCGACGAGCCCGACAACTACCTCGACGTGCCGACGAAGCGCTGGCTCGAGGAGGCGCTCGTCGCCTCGCCCAAGACGGTGCTCTTCATCAGCCACGACCGCGAGCTGCTCGACCGGGTCGCCACCCGCGTCGCGACGCTCGAGCCCGGAGCCGCCGGCGCCACCCTCTGGGTGCACCCCGGCCGTTTCGCGACCTACGCCCAGGCCCGCACCGACCGCAACGACCGCCTCGAGGAGCTGCGCCGCCGCTGGGACGAGGAGCACGTCAAGCTCAAGACCCTCGTGCAGACGCTCAAGGTCAAGGCCAAGTTCAACGACGGCATGGCCTCGCGCTACCAGGCCGCGCAGACCCGCCTCGCGAAGTTCGAGCAGGCCGGGCCGCCCGAGGAGACGCCGATGACGCAGTCGGTCAAGATGCGCCTCACCGGGGGTCGCACGGCCAAGCGGGCCATCGTCGCGACGGGGCTCGAGCTGACCGGCCTGATGAAGCCCTTCGACCTCGAGGTCTGGTACGGCGAGCGCGTCGCGATCCTCGGCAGCAACGGCTCGGGCAAGTCGCACTTCCTGCGGCTGCTCGCGTGCGGTGGCACCGACCCCGAGCGCGAGCACCAGCCCGTCGGCGACGTGCGGCCGGTGCCCGTGGATCACTCCGGCGTCGTGCGGCTGGGGTCGCGCGTGCGTCCGGGATGGTTCGCGCAGACGCACGAGCACCCCTCGCTCATGGGACGCACGCTGCTCGAGATCCTGCACCGGGGTGACGAGCACCGCGAGGGGCGCCCACGCGAGCAGGCCGCCCGCGCACTCGACCGCTACGAGCTGGCGCGCTCGGGCGAGCAGAAGTTCGAGTCGCTGTCGGGCGGGCAGCAGGCCCGCTTCCAGATCCTGCTGCTCGAGCTCTCGGGCGCGACGATGCTGCTGCTCGACGAGCCCACCGACAACCTCGACCTCCAGTCGGCCGAGGCGCTCGAGGAGGGGCTCGACCGCTTCGAGGGGACCGTCGTGGCCGTGACCCACGACCGGTGGTTCGCGCGCGGCTTCGACCGCTTCCTCGTCTTCGGCGCCGACGGCCGCGTCTACGAGTCGACCGAGCCGGTGTGGGACGAGGGGCGGGTCGTCCGGCCGCGGTGACCCCGCCCACACTCCGCACACGTCGGCCGCACGGCCCGGTGCCCGGGGCGGGGGAGCGGAGTAGCGTCGGGGCATGCTGCTGCGAACGCTCGAGACCGGTGTCGTCGGCGCCCCGATGGCGGGAGGCCCGACCTCTCCCGAGCTCGTCGCCGCGGTCGGCGAGGCCGGTGGTCTGGGCTTCCTCGCTGCCGGATACCTCACCGCACCTCAGCTCGCCTCGGCGATCGCCGAGGTGTGGGACGCGAGCTCGCGCCCCTTCGGCGTCAACCTCTTCGTGCCCGCCCAGGCGAACGCGTATGCCGTCGGGCCGGGCGAGCTGACCGGCGCCGAGCGCGCGGACGCGGTGGCCGCCTACCGCGAGACGCTGGGCGACGACGCGCGGTCCGTCGGCGTGGAGCCCGGTGAGCCGAGGCCCGGCGACGACGACGACTGGGAACGCAAGCTCGACCTCGTCGTGCGGGAGCGAGTTCCCTTGGTGTCCTTCACGTTCGGGCTGCCAAGCACGGCGGTGCTCGGTGAGCTGCGCCGTGCCGGCATCGAGACCGTCGCCACGGTCACCGACGTCGACGAGGCGGCAGCGGCCCTCGGTGCCGGCGTCGACGGGCTCTGTCTCCAGGGACCGGAGGGCGGCGGACACCGTGGCACCCTCGATCCGGCCAAGGAGCCGTCGGCGTCCGACCTGCTGGACCTCGTCGCCGCCGTGCGGTCGCAGACGGACGTGCCGATCGTCGCCGGCGGCGGGATCTCGACCCCGGAGCGAGCCGCGCAGGTGCGGGCCGCCGGGGCTGACGCCGTCCAGGTCGGGACCGCCCTGCTCCTCACTCCTGAGGCCGGGACCGGCCTCGCCTACCGCCGCGCGCTCGCCGACCCTTCCTACGAGCGAACCGCCGTGACCCGGGCCTACTCGGGCCGCCTCGCCCGCGGTCTCGAGACCGAGTTCCTGCGTCGGCACGACGGCCACGCCCCGGCCGCCTACCCGGAGGTCCACCACCTCACGGTGCCGTTGCGGCGCGCGTCGGCACGGGCGGAGCGCTCGGACCTGCTCGCCCTGTGGGCCGGCTCGGGCTGGAAGTCGGCGCGGCCGGTGCCCGCGGCCACGGTCGTCGCCCTGCTCTCGCACTGACCCGGGCGTCGGCCGCGTGAGAGCGCCGGTTTCGCGTTGCGAGGGACCGGCCGCGGCGGTTGACTGCCGCACGTTCGTGCAGTTGAGCGCAGACCGTATGCCGTCGGGCGGGCCGACGGCATACGAGCCCTCTGGGCGCTGCGGGAGCGGGCGGCATACGCTCGGGCCATGCCGAGCGCCGAAGGAAACCTGACGTGGGTGGCCGCCTCCGAGCGCCCCGACCTGCTCGCCCCGCCCGTCGCGGCGGCACTCGAGCACGTGCCGGGGGTCCGGGTCGCCCCGATCGACGCCACGCTCGCCGACACGGCGGCCTTCTGCGAGGCCTACGACGTCGCACCCGAGGCGTCGGCCAACTGCGTCGTCGTCGAGGCACGCCGCGGTGACGACACGACCCTCGCGGCCGTCATGGTGCTCGCGACCGACCGGGCCGACATCAACCGCGTCGTGCGCAAGCACCTCGGCGCCCGCAAGATCTCCTTCGCCGACCAGGCGAAGGCCCAGGAGCTGACCGGGATGCAGCAGGGTGGCATCACGCCGGTCGGGCTGCCGGCGGGCTGGCCGGTGCTCGTCGACGAAGCCGTCGTCGCGGCAGGTCCGGTCGTCATCGGCGCCGGCGTCCGCGGCGCGAAGCTGCTGCTCGACGGGGCGTCCCTCGCCGGACTGCCGACGGCGCAGGTCATCGCCCTCGCCGTGCGCTGACGGCTCGGTCAGCCGGCGACGTCCCAGAGCATCTGGGCGCGCTCGGTCGGCGTCGTGCCGCCCCAGATGCCGAAGGTCTCGGGAACCCGGAGCGCGTGGCCGAGGCACCGCTCACGGACGGGGCACGAGGCGCACACCATGCGGGCGGCCTCGGTCTGCTCGCGGCGCTCGCGCTGGTCGAGCTCCTGGTCGTCGGCGAAGAACTGCTCGACGGCCTTGGTGCGGCAACGACCCTGCTCCTGCCACTCGTACGAGGAGTAGGTGGGGCGCGGAAGGCGAGTGATCGTCATGGCTTCCTCCGTCGGTCCGGTCGAGCGATCTGATGCAGAACCTACGCAGAACTTATGCGTTGCACAAGAGGTCTGCATAAGTTTATGATCTGGGGAGCCCGATCGGCGCTGGAGCGGTCCATGACGGGAATCTCGGACCGCTCCGCCCGACGCGGGTGACCAACGTGAAACGGTGATGATCGACATGAACCCGCAGCCGGCAGCCTCGAGGGAGCCTGGCCAGACGGAGCCTGACCACCCCGAGCCGGGGGAGCGGGCGCCCGATCTGGGCTGGCCCGTGGGCGTCGTGTCCGAGCGACTCGCCATCGCCGCGCCGACGCTCCGGTCCTGGGATCGCCGCCACGGCATCGGACCGAGCCTGAGGACCCGGGGCAACCACCGCCGGTACACCGAGCTCGACATCCGGCGCGTGCTGCTGATGTCCCGCCTGACCGCCCAGGGGGTGCCCGCGCAGAGCGCCGCGGACTCGGTGCTGGCGATGGACTCTGGGGCGATCGCCGAACGTCTCGACGGGGACCGCGGGTCCGCAGCCCCGGCCGAGGGGGACGGGCTGGGTCGCGTGCCCGGCGAGCCCGGCGAGCCCGGTGTCGGTGGTGCGCGCGCGGGTGAGGTCGAGGGCTCCGAGCAGGATGCGACCGACCTCGTCGAGGCCATCGTGGGCGCGGCCCGGGCTCTCGACCCCCGCACCATGGCGCTGCTCTACCGCCAGGTCATGCGCCGCCGCGACGTCGGTCGGGCCTGGGTCGAGGTCTTTGCGCCGGCGCTGCGCCGCGTCGGTGACCTCTGGGAGGAGGGGCGGCTCGGGGTGCAGTCCGAGCACCTGACGAGCGAGCTGCTCCAGTCCGAGCTGCGCGCGGTCGTGCGGGCCAACCGGCTCCGGGTCGCAGGTCTGCCCGTCGTGCTGGCCAGCGCCGACGACGAGCAGCACCACCTCCCGCTGCTCGCGCTCGAGGCCGAGCTCGCGTGCCACGGGGTGGCGAGCCTCTTCCTCGGCCCGCGCGTGCCGTCCGACGCCCTCGTGTCGGCGCTGCGTGAGTCGCAGCCGCGGGCCGTCTTCCTCTGGGCCTCGCTCGCGCGCCCGCAGGCCGAGCCGTTCTGGCGCGACCTCGAGATCATCGACTGGCCGCTCGAGGTCGTCATCGGCGGGCCCGGCTGGCCCGACGGGATCGCCGCGCCCGAGGGGCCGGTGACCGTGACGCGAGCCGCCGACTTCGGCGCGGCCGTGACTGCCCTCGTACCGCGCCCGGGTGCCTCGGTGGGCTGAACGGCTGTCGTTCGGCGCAAGAAACCGCAACATCCTGAGCCTGAGTGCAAGATTTTGCAGTCCAGGTCTGGCGTGGTGTCCGATTCGGGCGCTAAGTTCTCCCCCGGTGGTCGAGCGTCCAGACGCGGGCGTGAGCGACCCAGCCCACAAAGGAGTGCGCATGCGCCGTCGCCCGGCCCTGTCCGTCGCCAGCATCTCGGCCCTGGTCATGGCGGGACTCGCCGTCCCGCTGGCCGGGGCACCGACCGCCCGGGCGGACGCTCCGCGCACCGCAACGGTCGTCGGGTCCCTGCAGGACGAGCTCGGCTGCAGCGGCGACTGGACGCCGGACTGCAGCGCCACCGACCTCGCGCTCGAGCCGGGCACGACGACATATGCCGCCGAGTTCCGTCTGCCCAAGGGCAGCTACGAGCTCAAGGTGGCCATCAACCACTCGTGGGACGAGAGCTACGGCCAGGGCGGCGGCAACGTGCCGCTCGTCCTCGCCGGCCCGGCCACGCTGCGCTTCACCTACGACGACACGACCCACGCCATCGGCATCGCCCCCACCGACCTGCCCGGTGCCGCCACGAAGGCCGACACGAAGCTGGCCGCCTCGTCGCTGCGCTCGCTCGCGACGAAGGAGCGCTTCTACTTCGTCATGGCCGACCGCTTCGCCAACGGCGACACGGCCAACGACCAGGGCGGCCTGACAGGCGGACCGCTCTCCACCGGCTTCGACCCGGCGAACGAGGGGTTCTACCACGGTGGTGACCTCAAGGGCCTGACCGGCAAGCTCGACTACATCAAGGGACTCGGCACGACCGCGATCTGGCTCACGCCGTCGTTCAAGAACCGCCCCGTGCAGGGCAGCGGCTCCGACGCGAGCGCCGGCTACCACGGCTACTGGATCACCGACTTCACCCGGATCGACCCGCACCTGGGCACGAACGCCGACATGAAGGCGCTCATCTCGGCCGCCCACGCGAAGGGGATGAAGGTCTACTTCGACATCATCACCAACCACACGGCCGACGTCATCTCCTACGAGGGCGGCTCCTACACCTACGTCAACAAGGAGACGAGCCCCTACGAGGACGCCCGCGGCAAGGCCTTCGACGACGCCGCTGTCGCCGGCAAGCCGGCCTGCGCCGGCGACACCGTGCCGGACTGCTTCCCGAAGATGACGGCGGGCACGTCCTTCCCGTACGTGCCGAAGGTCGCCGACGCCGACAAGGACGTCAAGGTCCCGGCGTGGCTCAACGACACGACGCTCTACCACAACCGCGGTGACTCCACGTATGCCGGCGAGTCGTCGACCTACGGTGACTTCTCCGGTCTCGACGACCTCTTCACCGAGAACCCCAAGGTCGTCACCGGCATGGAGGACATCTACAACTCCTGGGTCGACTTCGGCGTCGACGGCTTCCGCATCGACACCGTCAAGCACGTCAACATGCAGTTCTGGCAGGCCTTCTCGCCGGCGATCCTCAGCCATGCCAAGGCGATCGGCAACGACGACTTCTTCATGTTCGGCGAGGTCTACGACGGCAACCCCGCCTACACGAGCCAGTTCACGACAAAGGGTGCGCTGCCGGCGACCCTCGACTTCGGCTTCCAGGGTGCGGCGCTCGGCTTCGCCCAGGGCAAGGCGACCACCGGCATCCGCGACCTCTTCGCGGGTGACGACTACTACACCGACACGGACTCGAACGCCTACGAGCTGCCGACGTTCCTGGGCAACCACGACATGGGTCGCGTCGGCGCGATGCTGCTCGCCGGCGGCGCCACCGGTGACGACCTGCTGGCCCGCGACCGGCTCGCGACGTCCCTGATGTTCCTGACGCGCGGCAACCCGGTCGTCTACTACGGCGACGAGCAGGGCTTCACCGGTCCGAAGAGCGACTTCGGCGACAAGCGTGCGCGACAGGACATGTTCGCCAGCCGGACGCCGATCTACCAGGACGACGTCGTCGTCGGGAGCAGCGAGCCCGCTGGCTCCGGCTCGCACTACGACACGTCCGCACCGCTCTACCGGGAGATCAAGGCGCTCTCCGCCCTCCGCGCGGCCAACCCGGCCCTCGCGGACGGGGCGCAGGTGCACCGCTACGCCTCGGACGCGGCCGGTATCTACGCGATCAGCCGCATCGACAAGGCGGCCAAGCGCGAGTACGTCGTCGTCGCCAACAACGCCACGACGGCGAAGACCGCGACCTTCTCGACCTACTCCGCCGGCTCGAAGCTCGTGCCGCTCCTCGGCGCCACCTCGGACCTGCGCGCCGCGGCCGACGGGCGCGTCACGGTGACCGTCCCGCCACTGTCGGTGGCGGTCTATCGGGCGAACTCGACCATGGCGCAGCCGAAGTCGGCTCCCGCGATCTACCCGACGTCGCCCAGCGCGGGTGGTGTCGTGGGTGGTCGTGCGGAGATCGGCGCCGCCCTGCCCGGTAACACGTTCGCGGAGGTCTCCTTCCTCCAGCGCCCGGTGGGCACCTCCGCCTGGGCGCCGCTGGGAACGGACGACAACGCGCCCTACCGCGTCTTCCACGACGTGTCCGGCCTCGCCAAGGGAACGCTCGTCGAGTACCGCATCGTGGCCAAGGACATCGCCGGCCACGTCTCGGCGACCTCCACCTACGGCATCGTGGGTGAGCCCGAGACGTCCGGCGGCGGTGGCGGCGGTGGTGTCGGCCCCGTCACCCAGCCCGACAACGTCAGCGTCCCCGGCAACCACAACTCCGAGATGGGCTGCCCGGGCGACTGGCAGCCGGACTGTGCGGAGGCGCAGCTCGCCCTCGACGCCAAGGACGACATCTGGAAGGGCACCTTCGACGCCATCCCGGCCGGCGACTACGAGTACAAGGCCGCGATCGACAAGTCGTGGGACGAGAACTACGGTGCCGGAGCGGTCAAGGGCGGCGGCAACATCGCCTACACGGCCGCCGGCAAGCCCGTCACCTTCTACTACGACCACCGCACCCACTGGGTGACCAACGACGCGACGGGCCCGATCATCACGGCTCCCGGCAGCTTCCAGAGCGAGCTCGGCTGCCCGGGAGACTGGGCGCCCGACTGCATGCGGTCGTGGCTGCAGGACCCCGACGGTGACGGCACGTACGTCTTCACCACCGACCAGATCCCCGCGGGCTCCTACGAGTTCAAGGTCGCCGTGGGTCTGTCCTGGACCGAGGCCTACCCGGCCAACAACGTCGCCTTCTCGGTCCCGGCCGACGGCGTGCTGACCACCATCACCTACAAGACCTCGACGCACGAGGTCACGGTCAAGACGTCCAAGGCGGGCGCCGCGCCCGACCTGACGAAGTCCAAGGCCTACGTCGTGGGTCCCGACCTCGTCGCCTGGCCCGCGTCGGCGCTGCCGGCCGGCACCGACCCCGCGACGCTCGACTGGCGCCTGCACTGGTCGGCCGACGGCGGTCTCGCCGTCGACGCGGAGGCCGTCACCGGCGGCTCCGTGGCGAGCCTGACGCGCGACCCGGCAGGGCTACCCGCCTCGCTCGTGGCCGCCCACCCGGAGCTCAAGGGGGCCGTGGCCCTGCGTCTCGACAAGACGACCGCCGCACTGGTGCCCGAGATCCTCAAGGGCCAGGTCGCCGTCGCGATGTACGCCTCCACGGGCCAGCTGCTCGACGCGACGGGCGCGCAGACGGCCATCGCCCTCGATGCGATCTACGCCGCCAGGGCGGCCGCTCGCACCTACGGTGTCGGCTTCACGCGCAGCCGCGCGACGTTCAGCCTCTGGGCCCCCACGGCGCAGCAGGTCACCCTGCTCACCTGGCCGGCCCGCTCGGCGGACCGTCCGGTCGACACGGCCCGACGCACGACGATGACGCGCTCGTCCGACGGGGCGTGGACGACGAGCCTCAGCACCTCGACGGCGCTCAACGCCCGCTACCTCTACGAGGTGAAGGTGTGGGCGCCGACGACGGGCACGGTCGAGACCAACGTCGTCACCGACCCGAGCTCGGTGGCGCTGACGCTGAACTCCACGCGGTCCGTCGCCGTCGACCTGACGAGCCCGGCGTTCACGCCCTCGGTGTGGAGCCGCACCCCGTCGCCGAAGCTCGCCCAGGACGTCGACTCGACGATCTACGAGCTGCACATCCGCGACTACTCCATGTCGGACGCCAAGGTCCCGGCGGCCCTGCGTGGCAGCTACCTCGCCTTCGCCGCGGACGGTGACGGCAGGGCGCACCTCAAGGCGCTCGCCAAGGCCGGTCTCAACACCGTGCACCTGCTGCCGAGCTTCGACATCGCCTCGATCGAGGAGGACAAGGCCAAGCAGCAGACGCCGCAGTGCGACCTCGCCTCCTACGCGCCCGACAGCGAGGAGCAGCAGAAGTGCGTCGGGGCCGTCGCGGCCAAGGACGCCTTCAACTGGGGCTACGACCCCTACCACTACAGCGTTCCCGACGGCTCGTACGCGTCGAGCACCGGTGCGGCCGACGGCGGGACCCGCGTGGCCGAGTTCCGCACGATGGTCGGAGCCCTGCACCAGGACGGCCTCCGCGTCGTGCTCGACCAGGTCTTCAACCACACGGCCCAGTCGGGCCAGGGCGACAAGTCCGTGCTCGACAAGGTCGTGCCCGGCTACTACCACCGCCTGAACGCGAGTGGCGCCGTCGAGACCTCGACGTGCTGCCAGAACGTCGCCACCGAGCACGCCATGGGCCAGAAGCTCATGGTCGACTCCGTGGTGTCGTGGGCCCGCAACTACCGGGTCGACGGCTTCCGCTTCGACCTCATGGGCCACCACAGCAAGGCCAACATGCTCGCCGTGCGCTCGGCCCTCGACGCCCTGACGCTCTCGAAGGACGGCGTCGACGGCAGGTCGATCTACCTCTACGGCGAGGGCTGGAACTTCGGCGAGGTCGCCGACAACAAGCTCTTCGTGCAGGCGACGCAGGGCCAGCTCGGTGGCACGGGCATCGGCACCTTCTCCGACCGCCTGCGTGACGCCGTGCGTGGAGGCGGACCGTTCGACGAGGACCCGCGTCGTCAGGGCTTCGGCTCCGGCGAGGCGACCGACCCGAACGGTGCCGCGATCAACGCCGACGCGGCCACCCGCCTCGGCAGCGACACCGACCTGGTCCAGCTCGGGCTGGCCGGCAACCTCAAGACGTTCACCTTCCGCAGCCAGAAGACCGGGACGGTCGTCAACGGCACACAGGTCGACTACAACGGGTCCCCGGCCGGCTACGCCGACCAGCCCGACGAGGTCGTCAGCTACGTCGACGCCCACGACAACGAGACGCTCTTCGACTCGCTGACGTACAAGCTGCCGGTCGCGACGTCGATGCAGGACCGGGTGCGGATGAACACCCTGTCCCTCGCGACGACCGCTCTGGCGCAGACGCCGTCGTTCTGGCACGCCGGCGCCGACCTGCTCCGCAGCAAGTCGCTCAACCGCGACTCGTACGACAGCGGTGACTGGTTCAACCGGCTCGACTGGACCGGCGCCGACAACGGCTTCGGCCACGGCCTGCCGCCGCAGGAACAGAACTCCGCCAAGTGGCCGTTCATGAAGCCGCTGCTCGCCAACCCGGCGCTCAAGCCGTCCGCCGCCGATGTGCGCAGCGCCGACGCGATGGCGCAGGACCTGCTGCGACTTCGCTTCAGCACCAAGCTGTTCCGTCTCGGCAACGCGGCTGCCATCAACGCCAAGGTGACCTTCCCGGTCTCCGGCACGGCCGACGCGAAGCAGGGTGTCATCGTCATGCGGATCGACGACACGAAGGGAGTCGACGTCGACCCGGCGCTGCGCGGAGCGGTCGTCGTCTTCAACGCGACCCCCGACGCCGTGACCCAGAAGGTCCCCGGCCTCAGCGGCGCGGTCTCGCTGAGCCCGGTCCAGGCGAACGGCGCCGACAGCGTCGTCAAGCAGGCGGCATACGACGCAGGCAGCAGCTCGTTCTCGGTGCCCGCCCGCACGGTCGCGGTCTTCGTCCAGCCGAACTGACCACGCAGCCTCCTCGAAGGCCGGTCCCCGCCACGCGGGGGCCGGCCTTCGTCATGGGTGCGGGACCTGCCGACCGGCCGGGCCCGGGCATAGGTTGGACGGGTGACTGCGACTCCTGACATGACCTACCGGCAGCTCGGCGACAGCGGGCTCACCGTCTCGACCGTCGGCATCGGCTGCAACAACTTCGGTCGGCGCCTCGACCAGGACGGCACGAACGCCGTGGTGCGCCAGGCCCTCGACAGCGGCATCACGCTCTTCGACACCGCCGACATCTACGGCCAGGGCGCCAGCGAGGAGATGCTCGGCCTCGCTCTGGGATCTGAGCGCGAGAACGTCGTGGTGGCAACGAAGTTCGGCATGGACATGCAGGGCGCCAACGGCCCCGACTGGGGTGTGCGTGGGTCGCGCCGCTACGTGCGCAAGGCCGTCGAATCGAGCCTGCGGCGCCTCGGCACCGACTGGATCGACCTCTACCAGCTGCACCGACCCGACCCGCAGACCCCGATCGACGAGACGCTCGCGGCACTCGACGAGCTGGTCCGCGAGGGCAAGGTGCGCTACCTCGGCAGCAGCAACTTCACGGGATGGCAGGTCGTCGACGCGGACTGGACCGCGCGCGCCGCCGGGTCCTCGCGGTTCGTCTCGGCGCAGAACGAATACTCCCTGCTCGAGCGTGACGTCGAGGACGAGGTCGTCCCCGCGTGCGAGCACGTCGGCGTCGGGCTGCTCCCGTTCTTCCCGCTCGCCTCCGGCCTGCTCACCGGGAAGTACCGTCGGGGCGAGCCGGCCCCCGAGGGCACGCGCCTGGCCGGGATGGCCGACCGGCTCGACGGCGCCGACTGGGACACGATCGAGGCCCTCGAGGCGTATGCCGCCCAGCGCGGTCTGCGCCCCATCGACGTCGCGATCGGCGGGCTCGCGGCCCAGCCGGCCGTCGCCTCGGTGATCGCGGGGGCGACGCGCCCCGAGCAGGTCGTCGACAACGTCCGGGCCGGCCTGTGGGAGCCCACCGCCGAGGACCTCGCCGAGCTCGACGCCGTCACCACCCCGCCCGCCTGACCCCCGCTTCACGTCGAGTGAGCGCCCCGTCCCACTCGAGTGAGCGCCCCGTCCCACCCCTTCCGTCGAGTGGCCCCGTCCCACCGGGCGCACGCCCGCGATCGACGAGTGACCCCGCCGTCACAGGCCCTGGAGGCGGGTGTGGCGGCGGGGCCACTCGTGTGGGGGTTGAGGGCGGCTCAGTCGACGGCGGGGTGGAGCGCAGGCCCGGTCGTGACGCCCTCGGCCGCGCGGGCCTTCTCGGCGTGCAGGGCGTGCCGGTAGAACCAGGCGCCGAGGATGCTGACGGCTCCTGCGGTCACCATGGCCACCTGTGTCGAGGTGCGCTCGGCGAGCAGGCCCAGGAGCGGGGCCGCGATGCCGAAGGCCACGGAGGCGACCATGGAGTTCATCGACAGGACCGTGGCGCGGTTGCGGGCCTGGGCCTCGCGGTGGAGCAGCGCGGAGTGGGCCGGACCGGCCGCGCCGTGCAGCAGGTACGTGACGCCGTAGGCGGCGATGAGCGCCGCAGGCCCCGCGACGAGTCCCATGACGACCGCGCCGAGGCCGTTGAGCACGCGGGCGGCGATCGCGGTGCGGGTGACGCCGATGCGGCGGCTCGACCATCCCGAGAGGGCCGCGCCGAGGGCGAAGACGGCCCATCCTGCGGCGGCCACCGGGCCCATGATCGCGCCGGCGCGCTCCTCGCCACCGACGAGCTCGGCGAGACGGATCGGCTGGAAGGTCTCGAAGACGATCATCGCCACCGACCAGAACACCTCGACGCAGACGATGCCGCGCAGCGCGCGGTTGCTCCGCAGCAGGCCCAGGCCGTCGCGCACGACGGCGGGAGCCTCCTTCGCGGAGGCGAGGGCGCGGCGGGCACCCGAGGCGTCGAGGTGCTCGGCGCCGCGCGGCTCGCGCAGGAGGACGAGGACGGCGACGAGGTGCACGACGTTGAGGGCGACGAAAATGGCGACGGGTAGGACGAGCGCCGACGCACCCGCGAACGGGTGCCACCAGACGAGGCCGCCGGAGAGGAGGGCCCCAGAGGCGATCGCCCCGCCGAGCACGGTGCCCTGGGCCGCGAGGGCACCGTCGACGTCGGCGCCGGGAGTCGTGGCGTGCACCGTGTCGACGAACCACGCCTCGAGGGGGCCGGAGTCGAGGGCGCGGAAGATGCCGCTGAGCACGGCGGCCGCGAAGAAGGCCCAGAAGGAGTGCGCCACGAGCAGGATGCTGCTCGCGAGGACGTTGACGACGGCCGAGACGATGAAGACCGGCCGGCGGCCGAAGGCGTCCGCGAAGCCGCTCGTCGGCAGCTCGAGCGCGAAGATCGTCAGCCCGGCGGCGGACGAGATGGTCATCGCCTGCGCCACGGTGAGGCCTCGCTCCAGCTGCCACAGGGTGAGTAGGCCGACGACGAGGCCGACGGGGAACCACCGGGTGAAGCTCAGGGCGAGGAAGACGCGGCGGGCCGCAGTGGGGGAGAGCAGGGTGTCCCGTGGGCTCATCGGGCTCAGTCCTTCGTCGTCGTCGTCGTCGGGGGTCGGTCGAGGTCGAGCGGGTAGGCGAAGGCGTAGACGGCGATCCGCCGCGCCTGCGGGTTGCCCTGTCCGACGCGGCGGTAGCGCTCGATGAGGTCCCACATCTCCTCCCGCATCGCCTCGAGGGACTCGGCGGTGACGAGCACGGCCGCGTCGCTCGAGCCGCAAGCGTCCTGCCACGCGGTGGGCCACGTCGTCGAGACGTCGAGCCACTTGTCGTACTGCTCGCTGAAGTGGCGGGCGTAGTCGCGCGTGAGCCAGTTGAGGGCGGTCTCGGAGTCCTCGTCACCCTCGAAGTCGCTCGGGTGCCAGGAGTGGTACTCGGAGCTCGCGCGCCACAGCCGGCGCTTGCCCTCGCCCTCCTCGGTGTCGTGGACGAGCCCGACCGACTCGAGCTTGCGCAGGTGGTAGCTCGTGGCGCCGGAGTTGGTGCCGAGGAGCGTGGCGAGATCGGTCGCGGTCGACGGGCCGCCTCGGCGCAGCGCCCCGAGCAGGCGTGACCGCAGCGGATGGGCGAGGACGCGCACGCTCTCCGGCGTGAGCCAGACGTTCTCGTCCTCCGAGGGCCCGGACGACGCGGTCGGGGAGGGGTTCGAGGGATCCTGTGCAGCCATAGTGTGCACAATACCTCTGCACACTTCATGTGCACAAGATCTATGCACGGAGGTCTCGATCTGCCATCCGTGCAGGTCAGGCCCTGTTTTCGGTGTCCGTGCCCGTGATTTGGGCGCAGGCACGCGACCCCGTAACATGGATGAAGTTGTGCACCGGGCCGTCAGGCGAACCCGTCATCCCCACCTCGTGGACGAGACGGGCGACGCGGACCGAGCCCAGCGGCATTCACTGCTCCACCATTTTCAGAAGCGAAGGCAGACTCCATTGCGCACGTACACCCCGAAGCCCGGCGAGGTCACTCGCACGTGGCACGTCATCGACGCGACCGACGTCGTGCTCGGCCGTCTCGCGAGCCAGGCCGCTGTCCTGCTCCGGGGCAAGCACAAGCCGCAGTTCGCACCGCACGTCGACACCGGTGACTTCGTCATCATCATCAACGCCGACAAGGTTGCCCTGACCGGCGCCAAGCTCGAGCAGAAGAAGGCCTACCGCCACTCGGGCTTCCCGGGCGGCCTGCGGTCGACCTCCTACACCGAGCTGCTCGCCAAGAGCCCCGAGAAGGCCGTCGAGAAGGCCATCCGCGGCATGCTCCCGAAGAACTCGCTGGCCCGCCAGCAGCTCTCCAAGCTCAAGGTCTACCGCGGTGCCGAGCACCCGCACGCGGCCCAGCAGCCCGTCCCCTTCGAGATCACCCAGGTTGCGCAGTAAGCCCCCGGCTGCTGCGTAGAAAGCGACAAGACACGTGACTGACATCGTGAACGAGGAAGTCCTCGACACCGACGAGCCCGAGCTGACCGAGTACACCTCGGAGTCCGACGGCTCCGTCGCCGGCGAGCCGAAGCGCGCCCGTGAGGTCTCGACCCCCGGCGCTGCGACCGGTCGCCGCAAGCAGGCCATCGCCCGCGTGCGCATCGTCCCCGGCACCGGCGAGTGGAAGATCAACGGCCGCACCCTCGACGCCTACTTCCCCAACAAGGTGCACCAGCAGATCGTCAAGGAGCCCCTGACGCTCCTCGAGCTCGACGGCTCCTACGACGTGCTCGTCCGCGTGCACGGCGGTGGCCCCTCCGGCCAGGCCGGCGCGGTCCGCCTCGGCGTCGCCCGCTCGCTGAACGGCATCGACGAGGAGCTCAACCGTCCCGCCCTCAAGAAGGCCGGCTTCCTCACCCGTGACCCCCGCGTCCCGGAGCGCAAGAAGGCCGGTCTCAAGAAGGCCCGCAAGGCTCCCCAGTACTCCAAGCGCTGATGCTTCGGCTGGCGCCGAGCATCACCGCTTGGCTCCAGTCGCGCTGATGCTTCGGCTGGCGCCGAGCATCACCGCTTGGCTCCAGTCGCGCTGAGTCGGCTGCCTCAGCTGGTTGCACGAAGGCCCCCGAGCACTGCTCGGGGGCCTTCGTCGTTCCCGAGGGCGTATGCCGCCGGGCCGGGTCGGTGACGCGTCAGCCCACCGTGGCGTGGCTGAGGTCGCACCGGTTGGTGTCGTTGGACCACGTGGCCTGCATCGCGAAGCTGCCGGACGTCGTCGAGACGTTGCCCGCGCCGCCCGCGCTGCCCGGTGCGATCCACGCGCACTCGTCGGCGTTCTCCTGACCGGAGTAGGTGCGCGACGTCGTGTTCGTCCATCCGCCGGCCGGGTTCTGGTCGGTGATCGTCTCGGCGTACTCGTGGCCCTCGACCATGGAGTAGCCGTCGTCGGTGCCCGCGACGCCGGTGTTGACGAAGTTCTGCCCGCAGCTCGTGCCCATGTCCATGACGTAGGGCATGTTCGTGAAGGCGATGTCGCCGTACGGGCTGGTCGACCCGACGTAGGGGTCACCGTTGTAGTCGTGCCAGGCGCAGAACTGCCCGGACGAGGTGTTGAAGCCGTCCGGGTGCGTGCCGGTCGGGGAGAGGACGACGTACTGCGCGTCGCGGTTGCTGGCGGCGGTGGTGTTGCCGAAATGCCCTGCGGCGCGGACGGCTTCGTCGCCGAGCTGCTTGGCCGTGGCGTTCGCGGGCGCCGCGACCGACGGGTCGAACCACACGCCGGCGAGGGCCCCACCGGCCGGGTAGCGCACGTGCGCAGCGCTCGACGGGCAGGAGGTCGCGCCCTTGGCCACGAGCGGACCGTCGCAGTACTGCGTCATGACGCCCGACCAGGCCTCGCCGCCCGTCCCCAGGCCCTTGAAGAGCTTCTGGACGACCGGGGCCCCTGACTTCGGGTCGCCGGTGAAGGTCAGGTTGCCGCCGGCGTCGGTGCCCTGGCTGCCCCACTGGCTGCCGTAGAACACGAGGTAGACCTTCTCGGCGCCGCCGCTCGTGACGCCGATCCCGTCGACGCCGCCGCCGTAGGAGAGCGTCTTGGCCTGTGTGGGCCGCGCCCCTTTGGTCTGGGCCTCCCACCGGTGCATCTGGGTGTTGAGCTCGCGGGTCGGCACCGCGCCGTGGCGGTAGGGGTGGCCGTAGGCCGGAGAGTACGGGTTGGTCACCCCTGCGCCGGACGCGCCGGCAGCGGGCGCGGACGTGCTCGGTGCCGCGGCGGACGCGCCGAGCGCCGTCGCCACGCTGAGGACGGTGGCGGCGGTGGCGGTGGCGGCGACCAGTCGCCGTGAACGTCGAGTGCTCATCGAGTGCCTCTCTGGGAAGGACCCGGGAAGGCCCGCGGGTGTCGGGCCCCGGGATGGCCACATCGTCGCGGGGTGCGTCTGTGAAGTGGATGGGAGCCACCTGCCAGTTCCCTGCCACTTTCCGGCACGATCAGAGCGGGTATGTCCGTTGTGACCGTTTCGGGCTCCGCCGGATGGCCGTATGCCGTGGGGGCGGTATCGTCGTGCGAGCACATCAGCCGGCCCAGTGGGTCGGACCCATCGGGAAGGCACACAAGCGTGGCTCGACTCTTCGGCACGGACGGCGTCCGTGGTGTGGCGAACAAGGACATCACCGCCGAGCTCGCGCTCGACCTCTCCGTCGCCGCGGCGCACGTCCTCGGCGAGGTGGGCGCCTTCAACGGTCACCGCCCCGTCGCCGTCGTCGGCCGCGACCCCCGGGCGTCCGGCGAGTTCCTCGCGGCCGCCACGGTGGCAGGCCTCGCCTCGGCGGGCATCGACGTGCGCGACGCGGGCGTGCTGCCCACGCCGGCGATCGCCTACCTCGTGGGCGAGCAGGACGCCGACCTCGGTGCCATGCTCTCGGCGTCGCACAACCCGATGCCCGACAACGGCATCAAGTTCTTCGCCCGGGGCGGGCACAAGCTCGCCGACGACCTCGAGGACCGCATCGAGGCCCGGCTGCGCGACGAGTGGCAGCGTCCCACGGGCGGTGACGTCGGCCGCATCACGCCCCTGCTCGACGGCGCGGACCGCTACGTCGCGCACCTGCTCTCGGTGCTGCCGCACCGGCTCGAGGGCCTGCACGTCGTCGTCGACGCCGCGCACGGGGCTGCGTCGGAGGTCGCCCCGCGCGCCTTCCGCGAGGCCGGCGCGCAGGTGACCGTCATCGGCGGCGAACCCGACGGGCTCAACATCAACGACGGCTACGGCTCCACGCACCTCGAGCACCTCAAGGAGACCGTCGTCTCGGTCGGCGCCGACTTCGGCATCGCCCTCGACGGCGACGCCGACCGCTGCCTCGCCGTCGACGCCGCCGGCCACGAGGTGGACGGCGACCAGATCATGGCGATCCTCGCGCTCGCCATGAAGGAGCAGGGCGTGCTGCGCGGCGACACGCTCGTCGCGACCGTCATGTCCAACCTCGGCATGATCCAGGCTCTCGGCGGCGCCGGCATCAAGGTGCTGCAGACCGCTGTCGGCGACCGCTACGTCCTCGAGGGGATGAAGTCCGGCGGCTACGCGCTCGGCGGCGAGCAGTCCGGCCACGTCGTCATGCTCGACCACGGCACGACAGGCGACGGCACCCTCACCGGGCTCATGCTCGCCTCACGGGTCGCTGCGACCGGCCGGACGCTCGCCGACCTCGCCGGCATCATGACCCACTTCCCGCAGGTGCTCGTCAACGTCAAGGACGTCGACAAGTCGGCCCTCGAGGCCAACACGGCCGTCGCCGACGCCGTGCGTGCGGCCGAGGGAGAGCTGGGGGAGAGCGGTCGGGTCCTGCTGCGCAAGTCCGGCACCGAGCCGGTCGTCCGCGTCATGGTCGAGGCCGCCGACGGCGACCAGGCCCGCACGCTCGCCGACCGCCTCGTCGGGGTCGTCCGGGCCGAGCTGTCGCTCTGAGCCCGCCGGACGGCATACGCCCTCGGGTTTCCGGTCGAAACCGGGTCGAGAGCGGGGCCGCTGCTGCGTAGGGTTCAGGCCATGCCCGACGAGACCCCGGCCGCCAACCCGCTGCTCGCCCCGAGCCCGCTGCCCCACGGGCTGCCGCCCTTCGCCCTGATCCGCGACGAGCACTACCGCGAGGCCTTCGACCGCGGCATGGCCGAGCACCTCGCCGAGGTCGAGGCGATCGCGGCCGACCCGGCGCCCGCGACCTTCGAGAACACCCTCGTCGCGCTGGAGCGCTCGGGGCAGACGCTGAGCCGGACGAGCCTGGCCTTCTTCGGGACGTCGAGCTCCCTCGCCACCGACGCCGTGCAGGCGATCGAGGAGGAGTATGCGCCGCGTCTCACCGCGCACGCCGACGCGGTCCGGCTCGACCCGCGCCTCTACGCCCGGATCCGGGCCGTCCACGACGACGAGGTGGCGATGGCCGCCCTCGACCCGGAGTCGCGACGGCTCGTCGAGCGGCACCTCACCGAGATGACCGTCGCCGGGGCCGGGCTCGACGAGAGCGCGAAGGACCGCCTGCGTGAGCTCAACGGGCGGCTCGCGAGCCTCGGCACCCAGTTCGAGAAGCGCCTGCTGGCCGACTCCAACGACCTCGCCGTCCTCGTCGACGACGTGGCGGCGCTCGACGGGCTGACCGCCGGCGAGATCTCGGCCGCCGCGGCGGCTGCGGCCGAGCAGGGGCACGAGGGGGCCTGGCTGCTCACGCTCGTCCTGCCGACCGGGCACCCGCACCTCGCCTCGCTCACCGACCGGGACCTGCGCGGCCGGCTCCACGAGGCGCAGGGCTCCCGCGGCAACCGCGACAACGCCAACGACACCAAGGCGCTCGTCCTCGAGACCGTCCGGCTCCGGGCCGAGCGGGCCCGGCTCCTGGGCTACGACACGCATGCCGCCGCGGCGCTCGCCGACTCCACGGCGCGCACCCCCGAGCGCGTCATGGACCTGCTGGGGCGCCTCGCCCCGGCCGCTGCCCGCAACATCGAGGCCGAGCGGGCGCTGCTCGAGGACGAGGCGGGCCATCCGGTCGAGGCGCACGACTGGGCCTTCTGGGCCGAGAAGGTCCGTGCGTCGAGGCATGCCGTCGACCTCGCGGCGATGCGGCCCTACTTCGAGGCCGAGCGGGTGCTCCACGACGGGATCTTCCACGCGGCCGGGCTGCTCTACGGCCTGACCTTCCACGAACGGGACGACCTCGAGGGCTACCACCCCGACGTCCGCGTCTTCGAGGTGCACGACGCCGACGGGACGCCCATCGGGCTCTACCTGCTCGACCTCCACACCCGCGACACGAAGAAGGGTGGGGCGTGGATGAACAGCCTCGTCCACCAGAACACCCTGCTGGGCCGGACGAGCGCCGTCGTGTGCAACAACCTCAACGTCCCCAATCCCGGTCCGGGTGAGCCGACGCTGCTCACCTACGACGAGACCCGCACGTTCTTCCACGAGTTCGGGCACGCGATCCACGGCCTGCTCGCCCGGGTCACCTACCCGCACTTCGCCGGGACCCGCGTCTTCCGCGACTTCGTCGAGTACCCGAGCCAGGTCAACGAGATGTGGATGCTCTGGCCCGAGGTGCTCGGGAGCTATGCCGTCCACCACGAGACGGGGGAGCCGCTGCCGCAGGAGCTCGTCGACCGGCTCGTCGCCGCGCAGACGTTCGGAGAGGGCTTCGCGACGGGCGAGTACCTCGCTGCAGCGCTGCTCGACCAGGCGTGGCATGCCATCGACGTCGAGGAGGCCTCGCGCGTCACGGACGTCGAGGCCTTCGAGGCGTCCGCCCTGGCCGCGGTCGGGCTCGCGAACCCGCTCGTGCCGCCGCGCTACCGGTCGACGTACTTCGCGCACACCTTCTCGTACGCCTACGACGCGCAGTACTACGCCTACATCTGGAGCGAGGTGCTCGACGCCGACACCGTCGCGTGGTTCCGCGAGAACGGCGGCCTGACCCGCGCCAACGGCGACCACTACCGCCGGCACGTCGTCGGGATCGGGGGCGCGGCCGACCCGCTCGAGTCCTACCGCGAGTTCCGGGGCGCCGACGCCGACATCCGGCACCTCATCGAGCGGCGCGGTCTCGGCTGACGGGGGCACCGGCCGGCGCGCTGCTGGCAGACTCGGCCCGTGAGCCACGTCAACGTCGTGCCCCTGTCGCGGCGCATGCAGCCCCGTGACCCCCACGAGCCGCATCGCGTCGCGACCCCGCTCGAGCTGCTCTTCGACCTCGTCTTCGTCGTCGCGATCGCGAGTGCCGCCGCGCAGTGGCACCACGGCCTCGCAGAAGGACATCTCGGCGACCTCGTCAACTTCGTCATGGTCTTCTTCGCCATCTGGTGGGCGTGGATGAACTACACGTGGTTCGCCTCGTCGTACGACTGCGACGACGTGACGTACCGCCTGCTGACCTTCGCCATCATGGCCGGCTCGCTCATGCTCGCCGCGGGCATCCCCGAGCTCTTCAGCACGGAGCAGTCGGGACTCGTCGTCGGCGGCTACGCCGTGATGCGCTTCGCGATGGTGGCCATGTGGCTCCGCGCGGCGGCCGGCCACCCCGAGGGGCGGCGCACCGCGCTGACGTATGCGTCGGGCATCGCGATCGTGCAGGTGCTGTGGATCGCCCGGCTGCTCCTGCACGGGCAGACGGCGCTGCTCGCGTCGTTCTTCGCCCTCGTCGTCCTCGAGCTGCTCGTGCCCATCGTGGCCGAGCGGCACGGCATCACGCCGTTCCACCCGCACCACATCGCCGAGCGCTACGCCCTGCTGACGATCATCGTGCTCGGCGAGGTCATCCTCGCCTCGGTGCAGGCGGTCCAGGGGGCGCTGGAGCAGGGCGCGGAGGCCGGGCTGCTCGCCATCGTCGTCGGCGGGCTGCTCATCGTCTTCTCCATGTGGTGGCTCTACTTCAAGCGCGAGCACGCGGGTCTCTTCGAGGGCGGCATCCGGAGCACGTTCGTCACCGGCTACGGCCACTACCTCGTCTTTGTCTCGGTGGCGGCGACCGGGGCGGCGCTCGCGGCCGCCGTCGACCTCGTCCAGGGCGAGGCGCACACGACGGACCGTGTCGTGGGGGTGGCGCTCGCCGGTGCGGTGGCCGTCTACGTGTGGTGCCTGACGGCCATGCACGCGATGGCGGGAGCGCCCGTCGTCGAGACCCGGGTGGGCGTCGTCGTCGGGCTCGTCCTGCTGGGCGTCGCCGCCATCGGCCCGCCGGTGGGCGTGACGGTGCTGACGACGGGGCTCGTGCTGGCCGCCGCCGTCGCGCACCACGTCTGGACCACGCGCGCGGTCACCTGACCCACGACCGGGGGCGGGTCAGGCGACGGGCCGGAGCAGTCCGGAGTCGACGTCGTAGATGAAGCCGGCGACCTCGACGCCCTCGGCGATGAGCGGGTGAGTGCGCACCCTGGCGAGGTCCTCGCGCAGGGCGCGCTCCTGGTCGGCGATGGCGTGGAACGTCATCCACGACGCGTCCTTGCCGGCGCTCGCACCGACACGTTCGCGCAGTTCGGCCTCGCTGTTCGACGCCATGGCGCACCGGGTGTGGGGCACGACGAGGATGCGGTCCACATTGAGCAGGTGGGTGGCGAGGACGAGCGCCTCGAGGGCTTCGGAGGCCACGCGCCCGCCCGGGTTGCGGAAGATCTTGGCGTCGCCCGGCTTGAGGCCGACGAGGCCGAGGGGATCGATGCGGGAGTCCATGCACGTGACGATCGCGACGCCGGCCTGGGCGATGCCGTCGAAGCCGGCCATCTCGAAACGGTCGGCATAAGCGCGGTTGGCGGCGAGGAGGTCGTCGAATCCCGCTCCCGCAGAGGCGTTCTCGCTCATATCTGTCCTTTCGGTCATTGGAGTCCGGGTCGCTTCGAGATGGTGAAGGCCATCGGCTTGCTCACCTCGGCGAAGAAGTCGTTGCCCTTGTCGTCGACGACGATGAAGGCGGGGAAGTCCTCGACGTCGATCTTCCACACCGCCTCCATGCCGAGCTCTTCGTACTCGAGCACCTCGACGTGCTTGATGCAGTCCTGGGCCAGCCGGGCCGCCGGGCCGCCGATCGAGCCGAGGTAGAAGCCGCCGTGTGCATCGCACGCCTCGGTGACCTGCTTGCTCCGGTTGCCCTTGGCGAGCATCACCTTGGACCCCCCGGCGGCCTGGAACTGGTCGACGTAGGAGTCCATCCGCCCGGCGGTGGTGGGCCCGAACGAGCCGGACGGCATACCTTCTGGCGTCTTGGCGGGGCCGGCGTAGTAGACGGGGTGGTCCTTGAGGTACTGCGGCATCTCCTCGCCCGCGTCGAGCCGCTCCTTGATCTTCGCGTGCGCGATGTCGCGCGCGACGACGAGCGGCCCGGTGAGCGAGAGCCGGGTCTTGACCGGGTGCCGGGCGAGCTCGGCGAGGATGTCGTCCATCGGCTGCGTCAGGTCGACCTTGACGACGACGTTCTTGCTGATCGAGCTGACACCCATCGCGTCGTCCTCGTGCTCGCCGAGGTCGACGGCGCCGGCGTCGGGAAGGAAGCGTGCCGGGTCGGTCTCGAGCTGCTCGATGAAGACGCCCTCGGCGGTGATCTTGCCGAGCACCTGCCGGTCGGCCGAGCACGAGACGGCGATGGCCACCGGGAGGCTCGCGCCGTGTCGGGGGAGGCGGACCACGCGCACGTCGTGGCAGAAGTACTTGCCGCCGAACTGGGCTCCGATGCCGAACTGGCGGGTCAGCTCGAGCACCTTCTCCTCGAGCTCGGTGTCGCGGAAGCCGTGGGCCGTCAGCGACCCTGAGGTGGGCAGCGTGTCGAGGTACTTCGCCGACGCGTACTTGGCTGTCTTCAGGGCGAACTCGGCGCTCGTGCCGCCGATGACGATGGCGAGGTGATAGGGCGGGCAGGCCGCCGTGCCGAGGGAGCGGAGCTTCTCGTCGAGGAAGCGCATCATGGCGTCCTCGTTGAGGATCGCCTTCGTCTCCTGGTAGAGGTAGCTCTTGTTGGCCGAGCCGCCGCCCTTGGCCATGAAGAGGAACTTGTACTGCGCCTCGTGGCCGGGCAGCGTGTCGGCGTAGAGCTCGACCTGCGCCGGCAGGTTGGAGCCGGTGTTCTTCTCCTCCCACGTCGTGAGGGGGGCCATCTGCGAGTAGCGCAGGTTGAGGCGGGTGTACGCGTCGTAGACGCCCTCGCTGATCGCCTGCTCGTCGGTGCCCGGCGTCAGCACGTGCTGGCCCCGCTTGCCCATGACGATCGCGGTGCCGGTGTCCTGGCACATCGGCAGCACGCCACCGGCCGCGATGTTGGCGTTCTTGAGCAGGTCGAGCGCGACGAACTTGTCGTTGTTGCTGGCCTCGTCGTCCTCGAGGATGTTGCGCAGCTGCTGCAGGTGCGCCGGGCGCAGGTAGTGGGCGATGTCGTGCATCGCCGTCTCGGTCAGCAGCCGCAGCGCCTCCGGGTCGACCTCGAGGAACGTGCGCCCCCCCGGCCCGTCGACGGCGCGCACGCCCTCGGTCGTCAGCAGCCGGTAGGGCGTCTCGTCGGCGCCGATGGGCAGCAGGTCCTCGTAGGCGAAGTCGGCCACGAAACGCTCCTTGCGATACAGGTGGGCTCGAGCTGGTCGGGCGTATGCCGCCGAGCCCCACGGCATACGACAGTCCCCTCCCAGCCTAGTGACGGCCGGGAGGGGACTGGCGAGCAGGTCGGTGCGCGAGCGCCGAGGCGGGTGCCTCAGCCCTTGACGGCGCCGGAGGTCATGCCGCGGACCATGAACCGCTGCAGGGTGAAGAACACGATCATCGGGACGACGATCGAGATGAACGCGCCAGCCGTCAGGAGCTCCTGGCCCTGGCCCTGGGTGCCGAGGAGCTGCTGGAGCTTGACGATGACGGTCGTGTTCTCGCTCTTTAGGAACAGCTTGGCGATGAGCAGGTCGTTCCACACCCAGAGGAACTGCAGCGTCGCGAACGCCGCGATGGCCGGGATCGACATCGGCGCGACGAGCCTCCAGAAGGTCTGGAAGTGGCTGCACCCGTCGATCTTGGCCGACTCGACGACGCTGCGCGGGAGCGTGCTCATGTAGTTGCGCAGGGTGTAGATGCACAGCGGCATGCCGAAGCCCGTGTGCAGCAGCCACACCGAGATGTACTCCCCGCTGATGCCGAGGCCGCGCGGCCCGAGGAGGTTGAGCATCGGCTGGAAGGCCACCTGGATGGGGACCACCATGACGGCGATGATGAGCAGGAAGAAGAACTCCTTGAACCGGAAGTCCATGAAGGTGAACGCGTAGGCGGCGAACGCCGCGAACATGATCGGGATGACCGTCGCCGGGATGGCGACGACGATGCTGTTGATGAAGCCCGAGCTGAGGTCGGCCCCGGTCCAGGCGCCCGAGTAGTTGCTCGTCGTCCAGTCGGCGCTGAACGGGTTGAAGAGCGCCGTCCACCAGCCCGAGCCCGCGGCGTCGTCGCGGGTGCGGAACGAGGTGACGAGCAGGCCGATGGTCGGGATCGTCCAGAGCAGCGCGAGGACGCCCATCGTGACCATCGAGAACGGGCTACGAGGCCGCCCGTCCTTCATCAGTGAGCGGCTCATCGGTTGGCCTCCTCGTCGCGGAAGTGCTTGATCTGGTACCAGATGAGCGGTGTCACCGCGATGAGCAGAACGACGACGATGGCCGTCGCCTGTCCGGCCTCGCTCGCTGCGAACAGCTTGTTGAAGAAGAGGTTCGCGATGACGTTGGTGCCATAGGCGCCGTTCGTCGTGACGTAGACGATGTCGAAGACCTTGAGGACGGTGATGAAGACCGTGACGAAGACCGTGATGATCGTGCCGCGGATCTGCGGGATGACGACGCGCCAGAAGATCTGCACCTCACCGGCCCCGTCGATGCGCGCCGCCTCGATGGTGTCCTCGGGGACACCCTTGATGGCCGAGGAGAGCAGCACCATGGCAAACCCGACCTGCAGCCAGATGAGGATCACCATGAGCAGGATCGAGTTGAGCTTGGCGGTCGAGATCGCGAGCCACGTCTGCGGGTCGCCGCCGAGACCGACCCAGATCGCGTTGAGCAGTCCGGTCTGGGTCTGCCCCGGGTTGTTGTAGGCGTAGACGAGGCCCCAGATCGCGGACGCGCCGACGAAGGAGATCGCCATCGGCAGGAAGACGAGGCTCTTGGCCGTCTTCTCACCGGTCGCGGAGAGCTTGTCGGCGAGGACCGCGACGATGACGCCGAAGGCGACGACGATCGCGGGCACGATGAGCAGCCACAGGACGTTGTTGCCGATCGAGCTCCAGAACTCGGGGTCGGCGAAGATCGTCTTGTAGTTCTGCAACCCGACGTAGGCCGTGCTGTCGGAGTTGGCGAACGAGTAGTTGATCGTCTGGAACGTCGGGTAGATGAGCATGAGCGCGACGAGGAGCAGCCCCGGCAGCAGGAAGGCGTAGGGGATCGCGCCCTCCGACAGCCGCCGCGGCAGCGACTCGACGAACATGTTGAGGAAGAAGAACAGTAGGGCGGCACCGCCGACGCCGCCGATGATGGCGAGCACGCCGATGATGAACTTGTTGTTCCCGAACCACTGCGGGTAGTAGGCGAAGGCGAGGAAGAGGTTGGCCAGGCCCCAGACCATCGCGATCATCCCCACGAGGCCGAGCACGAGCTTGGCCGGGTTGGTCCGCAGGTGGGCGTCAGGGTCGTCCCCGGTGCGCATTCGCTGTCGCGGCGCTGCCGCGCTGGTGTCGGCGGTCATGACTTGGGCCAAGCCGCTTCGATGTTGTCAGCCGTCTGCTGAGAGGACTGACCGTTCTCCCACTTGACCATTTCCTTCCAGAAGACGTCCGAGCCGATGGACTTGGGCATGAGGTCGGAGCCGTCGAAGCGGAGCACGCTCGCCTTGTTGGCGATGAGCGCGATCTTTTTCGTCGTCTCGTTGGGGTAGTTGCTGAGGTCGAAGGTCTTGTGGGGCGAGAGCCACCCGCCGGCCTTGGCCCACGGGCCGCCGAACTTGTCGGAGGTGAGGAACGCCATGACCTTCTGGGCGTCAGGGTCGTTGCCGTTGAAGAGGGCTGCGAGGTCACCGCCGCCGAGAATCGCCTGGCCGTCGTAGCCGCCGGCGAACTTCGGGAAGACGTAGATGCCGACCTGGTTGTCGAGGTCCGCCTGGACGTTCTTCGGGTAGAACGTCGTGGCGAAGTTGCCCTGGCGGTGGAGCATGCACTTCGGCGGGTTTGCGAAGGCCGGGGTCATGGCGTCGCCGAACGCGGTGTTGAGCACGCCCTTCGTGCCGCCGAGGACCATGTTCGGGTCCTTGTTGAACTTGGCCGCCTCGTCGAGGGCCTTGACGACCTTCGGGTCGTTGAACGGCATCCGGTGCGAGGTCCAGTCGTCGTAGACGGTGGGTCCGTACATGCGGAGCATGAGCTCCTCGACCCAGTCGGTCCCGACCCAGCCGGTGGCCTGGTCGGACTCCCAGCCGATGCACCAGGGCGTGATGCCGGTGGCGGCAATCTTGTCGGCGACGTCCGTCCGGAGCTGCTGGATGGTGTCGGGCGACTGGTTGTAGCCGCCCTTCTCGTAGGCAGCCTTCGGGTACCACACGATGCTCTTGACGGCGTTGCGCATCGGGGCGCCGTAGACGCGGCCCTTGTAGCGACCCGCGTCGAGGAAGCCGGGGAGCAGCGTGCCCTGGAGCTTGTCATAGTCGAGGTAGGTGTCGATCGGCTGCACCTTGCCCTGGGCTGCCATCTCGATCATGCCGCCGGGCTGCGGGAAGAGACCGATGTCGGGGGAGTCGCCCGAGCTGACCTTCTGCTTGATCGTCGTCGTGAAGTCCTGGTCGGAGGTGTACTTGATGTCGATGCCGCTGGCCTTCTCGAACTCCGCGAGCGAGGCGTTGAAGTTCTTCTCCTCGTCACCGCCGAAGGCGCCGAGGATCGTCACTACCTTGTCGCCGTCGGCCGATCCGCCGTCAGCGAACCCGCCACCGGCTCCTCCTGCCCCGCCGGAGCCGCCGGAGGCGTTGGGGTTCTGGAGGCAGCCGGTCAGCACGAGTGCAGCGGCTGCGACCACCCCGCCAGCCCTCAGTGCACGTCTTGGGATACCGCTCATGGTCGCTCCTCGTCGTTGAGTTGTGCGTCGATCCCCACCGATCAACGTGACCATGGTCACGTGGAACACCTCATTCCTACCGCGTCACCGCAGGCGGGTCTAGTGGGGTGACCTGCCCGTGACCTACCCGCGACACGCCGTCTCTGGACGGCCGGAAAACACGCACGACCCCCGGCGGACCGGGGGTCGTGCGTGTTTCTGCTGTGAAAGGTGTGGCGACGGCGTCGTCTGGCCCGTCGGGTCAGACGCAGCGGCCGTTCTTGCACTCGTGGTCGAAGAGCGCCCGGGCGAGGACGGTGGTCATGTCGGCCGGGGACGGCGCCGCGTAGAAGTCGGAGTAGGTCATCTTCGAGATCTGCGACAGCGCCTTGGGGTCGACGTCGGGCCCGATGCCGATGGTCGTGATGGCGATCGGCTTGGTCGGGTCGCTCGCAGCGCGCAGGTTGGCCTTGAGCTGCTCGAGCGAGATGCCCTTCGGGTCCTCGTTGCGGCCGTCCGTGAGGATGACGACGGCGTTGACCCGGTTGGGGTCGTACTGCTGCTTGACCTTCTGGTAGGCGGCCCAGATCGTGTCGTAGAGCCCGGTACCGCCGCCGACGTTCTTGGCGAGGGTGCTCGCGGCCGTCGCGACGACGGCCCGGTGGGAGTCGTCGTCGAGGCGAGCGATGGGCGCGAGCTCGCGCCAGTCCTGGCCCTTGCCCCCCTTGTCGATGGAGAAGATCCAGAGCCCGAGCTTCGTCGTCTTGGGCAGGGCCGCCAGGGCGATGCCGGCCGCCTCCTGCGTGATGGCGACGCGGGTCGTGTCGCCGACCTTGTCGTTCATCGAGCCGGAGACGTCGAAGACGGACAGGATCGAGAAGTCGGTCGTCGCCGACTGCCAGACGTTGGTGGCGGCGGTGACGGTCTGTGCGTCGGGGCTCGGCCCGATCTTGACGTCGCCCACGCTGCCCGCCGGCGTCGGCATGGTGACGGGGACGGCCGTCGAGCGGATGCCGTACTGCGCGAAGATCTTGGCGGCGGTCGGCGTCATGAGGTAGGCACGGAGCAGCTCCACGGCCTGGTCGCGGACCGGGTCGGTCGCGACGTTGACGAGGGAGAACTCGAAGGCCGGAGTGCCTTCGCTCGGGGTGACCGACACCATCCTGTGGTCGGGGTAGAGGCGGTTGTGGTCGATGAGGTCGGCCTCGGACACCGGGAAGGCCGCCGCGGTCGCGGGGTCGGCGTTGTAGGCGCTGAAGAGGTCGTCGACCGAGGCGGCCGCACCCTTGGCGAGCTTGGGGATGACGACGCGTCCCTGCTCGTTGGACAGCTCCGGCAGGGCCGAGGCGAGCGTCAGCATGCCGGCCGTGGTCGAACGGGGGTCGCTCATCCGGATCGGGCTGTCCGACGCGACGAGCTCGAGCCACTTCGGCTGGTCACCGAGCTTGTCGGCCTGGGCGGGGTCCATCGCGATGACGAGGGGGCTCTTGGCGAAGGCGCCCGCCGGTTTGGCGTTGAGCTTGGCGGCCTCGTTGACGCGCTCGACCCAGCGCGGGGAGTCGGGGATCCAGGCGTCGGGCCGGTCCGGCTGCCCCTGGCCCAGACCGATCATGGCCTCGATCGGTGCCTTGCCCTTGACGACGTAGTCGACGCACGGGGAGTCCGGGTCGGCCTGGTACTCCTTGGCGAGCGCGAGCACCGCGGGCTGGGCCGCCTCCGACACCCAGACGGAGACCGGGGTGCGGTCGGGGCACGACTTGCCAGGGGTCGCCGTGAGGGCGGCGACGGGAGCCACCTCCCGGCCCTTCCACCAGACGAAGCCGCCGACGCCGGCCCCGGCGAGCAGCACGACGCCGAGCACGGCGGCGATGATGCGGTTGCGGCGAGCCGCGGCGATCCTGGCCTCGAGGGCCTTACGGTTGGCGCGGCTCTCGATGAGACTCTGCTCGTACGGGCCGACGGGGCGTTGTGGAGGGGTGGGGTTGGACACGAGGTTTCCTCACATGAGGACGCCCCGGCACCGGGGCGTCAGGGTGAACCACCGGCCAAAACTACCCGGCGAGTCGCGCAGAATGGTGCCCGACTGCTGGCCTTCTTGTCGAATGCCCGAATTGTCCTCAGGCCATGTCGTTTCGGGTCGGCGCATGGGCCCCGGCGCGCTCGACGGTGAGTGCTCCGGTGCGCAGCGCGCGCTCCACCGCGGGCACGACGTCGGCGAGGGACGCCGCCTGCAGACGGGTCCGCGCGTCCGGTCCGCCGAGCAGCCCGGCATCGATGAGGCCCGACACGAGCCCCGCCATGAACGAGTCACCGGCCCCGACCGTGTCGACGACGGTGACGGTGGGCGCCGGGAGCGCCTGCTGCTCGCCGGTGCGGGTGACGCGGACGACCGTGCCCTCGCCCCCGCGTGTCACGACGACGAGGGAGGGTCCGAGCTCACCCCATGCGCGGACGACGTCGTCGATGGCCTCGCCGGGGCACAGCCACTCGATGTCCTCGTCGCTGACCTTGACGACGTCGGACAGTGCGATCGAGCTCTCGATGGTGTGACGGGCCTGCTCGGGACGCCCCATGAGCGACGGCCGCGCGTTCGGGTCGTAGGACACGGTGGCGCCCAGCTCGCGGGCCGCGGCGAGGATCTCGCGCACCTGACCGCCGCCGGGCTCGAGGACGGCGGCGATGCTGCCCGTGTGGACGTGGCCGTATGTCGTGAGGCCGGGGACCGCGGCCACCTGCCACTCGAGGTCGAAGACGTACGTCGCGGCACCCGTGGCGTCGAGCGTCGCGTGCGCGACGGAGGTGAAGGGTGCACCCTGCGAGCCCGCCGTCAGGGCGACGCCGCGCTCACGGCATGCGTCCTCGATGCGGCGACCGCGCTCGTCGGTCGCGATCCACGTCGCGAGGTCGACGGGGTGCTCGAGGGCCGCCAGGCCGAAGGCGACGTTGGCGGGGCTGCCGCCGACGTGCTCGGCCGTGTCGCCGCCGGCGGTCGTGACCGCGTCGACGAGGGCCTCGCCGACGACGAGGGTGCGGACGGGCGACGAGGGGGGCGTCGGGTCGGACATCGTGGCGGTCCTCACTCCTCGATCATGTCGGTGCTGCCGAACCAGCCCGGGCGGTCGAAGCGGTGCTCGCTGTCGATGGTGCGGATGGTGCCGCTGCGCGAGCGCATGACGAGGGAGTTGGTGCGCGCCGACTTCGCGCCGTAGCGCACGCCTCGGAGCAGCTCGCCGTCGGTGATGCCGGTCGCGACGAAGAAGCACTCACCGACGACGAGGTCGTCGGTGGACAGGACCCGCTCGAGGTCGTGACCGGCGTCGAGGGCCTTCTGGCGCTCCTCGTCGTCCTTGGGCCAGAGCCGGCCCTGGATGACGCCGCCGGTGCACTTGATGGCACAGGCGGCGATGATCCCCTCGGGGGTGCCGCCGATGCCGAGGAGCAGGTCGACACCGGTGCCCGGGCGGGCGGCCATGACGGCGCCGGCGACGTCGCCGTCGACGATGTAGCGGATGCGGGCGCCCGTGTCGCGGATCTGCTCGGCGAGGTGCTCATGGCGCGGCCGGTCGAGCATGACGACCGTGACGTCGGCCGGCGTCTCCTTCTTGGCCTTGGCGATGCGCCGGATGTTCTCGGCGACGGGGAGCCGGATGTCGACGACCTCGGCCGCCTCGGGACCGGTCGCGAGCTTGTCCATGTAGAACACGGCCGAGGGGTCGTACATCGCGCCCCGGTTGGCGACGGCCATGACGGCGACGGCGTTGTTCATGCCCTTGGCCGTCAGCGTCGTGCCGTCGATCGGGTCGACGGCGACGTCGACCTCGGGGCCGGTGCCGTCACCGACCTGCTCACCGTTGAAGAGCATCGGGGCGTTGTCCTTCTCGCCCTCGCCGATGACGACGACGCCGCGCATGCTGACGGTCGAGATCATGGCGCGCATCGCCTCGACGGCGGCACCATCGGCCTTGTTCTTCTCGCCGCGGCCGACCCAGCGGCCCCCGGCCATGGCTGCTGCCTCGGTCACCCGGACCAGCTCGAGAGCGAGGTTGCGATCCGGCTGGCTGTGCTTCATCAAAGGTCCTCCGTCGGCGCAGAACGAGTCGGCGCCAGCCTATCGGTGGCCACACCCGCGTTTGGACCGCGTCCGGGAGTCGGGGACCATGGGGGGCATGAGCACCCCGTCGACGCCGTCGACACCCCCGGCAGAGACCACCCCCGCTCCGGCGACCGAGTCACCGGAGGCCGCGGGCCCCACCACGCCGGCCGCTCCGCCGAGCCGCTACTCGCTCGGGACCTTCCCCAACATGTTCCGCTCGATGTTCGTCATCGGGCTGTTCGTGCTCGCGCTCGTCGCGATCGTCCCCCGCATCACCCAGGTGCAGCGCCCGGCCGTCGACGCGGCCGGCAAGGCGAGCCAGGTCGCGGCGCAGACGTCGTGGCCGGTCCAGCTGCCGAAGGGCCTCGGCGACGGCTGGGTGCCGACCGTGGCGACGTATGCGCCGGGCACCGAGAAGGTCCAGACCTTCACGACGGTCTGGACGACCCCGAGCGGCAAGGACATCGCCCTGAAGCAGGCGGCGGGCGCGACCCAGGGCTGGGTCTCCCGCTCGGTCGACGACGGGGACGCCGCCGGCACCGTGACGGTCTCGGGGCGCACGTTCGAGAAGTTCGTCGCGAACGACGCGGGCCAGGTCGCCTACGTCGCCCGCGGTGACGGCGCTCGCGGGTTGACGCTCGTGGCGAGCGGCACCGCGCCCGAGGACGAGCTCAAGGCGTTCGTCGCGGCCCTCGCGCCCGTGACGCCCGCGCCCGGCGTGACCCCCGCGCCGTCGACCACGACCGGCTGACCCGACCCCGTCGAGGCCCGTCGGTCGAGGCCCGTCGGTCAGGGGCGGTCGGTCAGGACTCGTCGTCCTCGTCGAAGATCTCGTCGTCGGCGTGCAGCTCGCCGGTCGGTGCTGCGGGAGACGTCGGACGCGTCGCCCGCTCGATCTCGGCCTGGGCACCGTCGAGCCACGTCGCGCAGTGCGCGGCGAGCGCCTCACCGCGACGCCAGAGGTGCATCGAGTCCTCGAGCGGGGCCTGCCCGGCCTCGAGCTGGGCGACGATCGCGATGAGCTCCTCACGGGCGTCCTCGTAGCGCATCCCGGCGATGTCGGGGAAGCCGTCGGTGGTCGTCGCGTCAGCCATGGGCGCCACCCTACGGCGTCGTGACGTCGCCGCCACCGGTCGGCTCCGGCGGGGTGTCGGGCCGCTTGCCCGCCCGGGGCGTGCGTGGTGAGGCCGCCTTCCGGGCAGGGGCGCTCGTCGTCTTCCGAGCCGCGGTCCTGCGCGTCGAGGCCTTCGGTGGGGCGTCCTCGGCGCCGGCGGTCACGGGGCGTACGCCGAAGTCGCCGCGAGCGACGCGGACCCGGAGCAGCTCGCCGACCCCGACGTCGTCCTGGTCCATGACGATCCGGCCGTCGCGGTGCTGCACGACGGCATACCCGCGCTCGAGGGTCGACTGGGGTGAGAGGGCCACGACCTGGCGACGGAGGTGCTCGGCCTGGTCGGCGGCGCGGTGCAGTCGGGCCTCGACGCGCGTCGTGGCCCGCGCCCGGAGGGCGGCGACCTCCTGACGACGCGCGCGGACCAGGGCGACCGGGTCGGCCATGACGGGACGGGAGACGAGGGAGCGCAGCCCGGACCGCTCGGCCTCCACCCGGCGCACGAGCGCGCGGCGCACACGGTCGCGTGCCGCGTCGACGAGGGCGCGCTCGTGGGCGGCATCGGGGACGACCTTCTTGCCGGCGTCTGTCGGTGTCGAGGCCCGCCAGTCGGCGACGAGGTCGAGCAGCGGGGTGTCGACGTCGTGCCCGATGGCGCTGATGACGGGGGTGCGGGCCTGGGCGACCGCACGGACCATCGCCTCGTTGGAGAAGGGGAGCAGCTCCTCGAGCGCACCACCACCGCGGGCGATGACGATGACGTCGACGGACGACATCGCGTCGAGCTCGCGCAGCGCCTCGACGACCTCGGTGACGGCCGATGTGCCCTGCACGGCGACCTCGCGGATCTCGAAGAGGACGGCGGGCCAACGGCGCCGGGCGTTCTCGACGACGTCCTTCTCGGCCGCGGAGTTGCGTCCGGTGATGAGGCCGACGCGGTGCGGGAGGAAGGGGATCGGTCGCTTGCGTCCCGCGTCGAAGACGCCCTCGGCAGCCAGCGTGCGCTTGAGGATCTCGACGCGGGCGAGAAGGTCGCCGATGCCGACGGGACGGATCTGGCGTGCCTCGAGCTGGAGGGTGCCGCGTTTGGTCCAGAACGTCGGCTTGGCCTGGAGCACGACCCGGGCGCCCTGGGCGAGCGGGATCGGCATGGCGTTGACGGCGTTCATCGGCACGGAGACCGACAGGGACATGTCGACGTCGGGGTCGCGCAAGGTGAGGAAGGCCGTGCCGCCGCGTGGGTTGAACTGGACGACCTGGCCCTCGACCCACAGCTGGCTCATCCGGTCGACGTAGTCGGAGATCTTGAGGCTGAGCACCCGCACCGGCCACGGCTGCTCGGCCGTGGTGTCGGCGGCCTTGTCGGGCAGCGGGCTCGTCATGCTCACCCGCGTCACCCTAAAGGTGTTGCCGGGTCGATGTGACGCACCTGGCGTCGGCGCGGGTGATCCCCGAGCCTGACGAGACTGCGCGCTGGGTGGCCGACCGCTACGCGCTCGGTTCGGTCCGCTCGATGGAGTGGGTCGCACGAGGCGCCATGGGCGAGGTCCACCGGCCCGTCACGGACCCGGGTGCGTATGCCGTCAAGCGGGCCTTCTGGCGCGAGGACCCTGACGACGTGGTCGAGTCCAGGGCCCGCGTCGAGGTCGTTCGTCGAGCGGTGCCTGGCCGGTCCTCGCCCGCTGCGGCGTCCTCGCGGCCCGGGCGGCGAATCGGGGGCGAGCGGTGCGCCACCGTACGATGGGCCCATGAGCGAGCCAGCCGACCAGACGTCCGCCAAGAAGGTCCTCCTCGCGGCGCCACGCGGCTACTGCGCCGGCGTCGACCGGGCGGTCGTGACCGTCGAGAAGGCCCTCGAGCTCTACGGGCCGCCGGTCTACGTGCGCAAGCAGATCGTGCACAACAAGCACGTCGTCACCACGCTCGAGAAGCGCGGCGCGATCTTCGTCGACGAGACCGACGAGGTGCCCGAGGGTGCCACCGTCATCTTCTCGGCCCACGGGGTGGCCCCCGTCGTGCACGAGGAGGCGCGGGTCCGCAGCCTCAAGACGATCGACGCGACCTGTCCCCTCGTGACGAAGGTGCACCGCGAGGCCGTCCGCTTCGCCGACGACGACTTCGACATCCTCCTCATCGGGCACGAGGGGCACGAGGAGGTCGTGGGCACCGCGGGCGAGGCCCCTGAGCACATCACGCTCGTCGACGGTCCCGCCGACGTCGACAACGTCACCGTGCGCGACCCGGAGAAGGTCGTCTGGCTCTCGCAGACCACCCTGTCGGTCGACGAGACGATGGAGACGGTCGCTCGCCTCAAGGAGAAGTTCCCGGCGCTGCAGAGCCCGCCCTCCGACGACATCTGCTACGCCACCCAGAACCGCCAGCTCGCCGTCAAGCAGATGGCCAAGGACACCGACCTCATGATCGTCGTCGGGTCGCGCAACTCGTCCAACTCGGTGCGCCTCGTGGAGGTCGCGATCGAGCACGGCGCCCGGGACGGGCATCTCGTCGACTTCGCCGACGAGATCGACGAGGCGTGGCTCGACGGTGTCTCGACCGTGGGTGTCACCTCGGGTGCCAGCGTGCCGGAGGTGCTCGTGCGTGACGTGCTGACGTGGCTCGCGGAGCGTGGCTACGGCGAGGTCGAGGCGGTCATCGCCGCCGAGGAGTCGTTGCTCTTCTCGCTGCCCAACGAGCTGCGCCGTGACCTCAAGGCCGCCAAGGGCGAGGACGCCGGCACGGTGCGCCACGACGCCGCCTTCGAGGACTCCGGCTCGCTCCACTGACGCGATGACGCCCTCGCGTCCCCGCCGCCCCGTCAGCCGCCGAGCGCCGTCGTCAGGGCCGGCTGGAGGTCCTGGACCGTCTCGGTCGAGACGTACTGGCCACCCGTGATCGCCACGACCTGGCGCATCGCGGCCGCGTCCGCGCGACCGCCGATGCCGAGCACGACGACCCGGACCGGCCGCTTCGGGTCCTTCGCGGCGGCGAGACGCTTCTTGAGCAGCTCGAGGGTCAGGCCGTAGTCGTCCTCGTTGGGGCCGTCGGCGACGATGACGAGGGTGTTGGCGTAGCCGGGCCGCCACGCGGACCGGGCGCGGTCGTAGGCGGCGGCGATGGTGTCGTAGAGCCCGCTCCCGCCGCCGACGTAGGTGTCGAGCCGTGCGACGGCGTCGTCCAGCGCGCCGAGGCTCTTGCTGACGCCGAGCCTGCCGTAGTCGGTCAGCTGCCGATAGTCGTCGGCGCGGCTGCCGACGTGGAGCGAGTAGATCCACAGGGACGCCATCGTCGTCGGGGAGACGGCGGCCACGGCGCGGGCCGTCGACTTCTGCACGATCGCGAGACGGGTGCCATTGTCGGCGCGCTCGAGCATCGAGCCGGAGACGTCGACGGCGAGCAGGGCCTGGGTCTTCTTCGCTGCGGCATTCCAGAGGCCGGCGGCCTTTGTGAGCGAGGCGCCCTCGGCCTCACCGGCCACGTGGATCTCGCCGTACAGCGGCGACGGATCCTTGGGGTCGCCATCGGCCGTGCGGAATCCGCTGTCCTGCAGGACCTTCCGCGTGTCCGCCGATGTGAGGTAGTGCTCCAGCGCGGTGACGGGACCGGTCTTGTCCGGATCCTTCGTCAGCGACACGAGGGAGTACTCCAGGGCCGGGGCTCCCTCGGACGGCGCCACGGCCGCCAGCGCCTGGTCGGGGTGGGCGGTGTTCCACGCGACGAGCTGCGCCTGCGAGACGACGGCCCCGACGCTGCGCCCGGCCGTCGCGATGCCGGCGAGAGACACGCCGCCGGTGCCCGTGGGCGCCGACGCCGCCGCGAGCGCGCGCAGCCTCGCGTCCGGCAGCGACGTCGACGCGACGCCGAGGGCGATCCGGGCGATCGCCGACCGGTTCGGGTCGGGGATGCGCATCGGCACGGGACCACCGAGCAGGTCGGCCCAGCGCAGTCGGCTGCCGAGGCCGGACGCGGTCTCGTCCTTCATCGCCACGAGGACGGCGCTCGAGGCGAAGGGCTCGCCGGGGGTGACCGTGGAACCGGAGACGGCGTTCGCGCGCCCGACCCAGACGGAGGAGTCGGTGATCCAGGCGTCCGGACGTCCCGCTCCGCCGAGCGAACCTGCGACGGAGAAGGGCTCCTCGGAGTCGATCGTGTAGGCCGCGCACGGGCCGTCCGGACGTCCGGCGAGGGACTCGGCGGCAGCGGCCACGGCGGGCGCGATGGCCGGGGCCACGGACACCCGGACCTTGACCGCGTCGGCGCACGACGTCGGCTGGGCAGCGGTGGTGGGCAGGGCGGTCGGGACCTCACGGAGTCCGACGTAGCGGAAGGCGCCGTAGCCAACGCCGGCGACCACCGCGAGGGTCGCGACGGCCGCGATGACGCGCGTGCGACGGCGCCGGCGGGCATGCTCGCGCTCGGCCGCCTCGAGACGCTCCCGCGACTCGCGCAGGCTCTGCTCGTACGGACCGATGCGCCGGGTCGGCGCGCTGGAGTCCTCCGGACCCGGGCCCCCCGCCCCGGTCACGATCTACCCAATCCCACGCGCGTATTGTCCGCGGCGCCGTAGCAGGTGTCCACTTCCCGGACAAATCGGACATCGCCGGCCGCGACCCGAACTGCCTGCCGCACAGGGGCGCCCACGGCTGCCACCCCGACGAGCCGACGACCACGCTCCCGCGTCGACCGGCCGCGCCGGACGGTCCGGCTCAGGCGGACTGCTCGCGGGGGTCGTCGTCGGACCCCTGACGGGAGTCGACGCCGGCGGCGCCTGTGCCCCCCTGGCCAACTGCCCCGCTGCGCCCGACGGCATGGCCGAGGAACGCGTCGTCCCGGGCCGTGCGCCCGAGGTCGTCGGTCAGCTCCGCCGCGCTGAGCGAGCGCGGCGCGACCTCGAGCGGCTCGAGGGTCGGGGGCGCGTCGGTGGTCAGGTGCAGCTCGTGCATGCGTCGCGCCGTGACGAGCACCCGCGACTCGAGGGTGCCGACGAACCGGTTGTACTGCTCGACGGAGCGCGAGAGGGACTGGCCCATCGTCGTCACGTGCCCGCCGAGGGTCGTCAGACGCGCATAGAGGTCCTGGCCGATGACGAGTAGCTCGCGGGCGTTCTGCTCGAGGGCGTCCTGCTGCCAGATCGCCCCGATGGTGCGCAGGACGGCGAAGAGCGTGCCCGGGGAGGCGAGGACGACCTTGCGCGAGAGGGCGTGCTCGTAGAGGCCGGGGTCGTCGGAGAGGGCGGTCGCGAGGATCGCCTCGCCAGGGACGAAGCAGATGACGACCTCGGGGGAGCGGGTGAAGGCCGTCCAGTACGCCTTGGCGGCCAGGCCCTCGACGTGCCGCCGCAGCGAGGTGGCGTGGGCGGCGAGCAGCTCGGCACGCTCGACCTCGGACACGGTGTCGCCGTGGGCCTGGAGGAAGTGCGCCATCGGCGCCTTCGAGTCGACGACGACGTGACGGGAGCCGGGCAGGTTGATGACCGCGTCGGGTCGCACCGTCGCGCCGTGCCGGCTGACGCGCGTCACCTGCTCGTCGAAGTCGCAGCGGGCGATGAGGCCCGCCAGCTCGAGCACGCGCCTCAGCTGGACCTCGCCCCAGGCGCCGCGGACGGTGGAGGCGTTGAGGGCGCTCGCGAGCGTCGCCGTCTCGGAGCGGAGTGACTCGGTCGAGCGGCTCACCTCGGTGAGGCGCTCGCCCAGCTGGCCGAACTGGAGGGACCGGTCGCGCTCGAGCGCCCCGACCTGGCGCTCGACCCGGCCGATGGTGTCGCGCAGCGGGGCGAGCAGGCTCGCGGTCGTGTCGTCGACGTCGCGGGCGGCCTCGAGGTCGGCCACGCGCTCCCGGAGCACGTCACGCTCGGCCTCGGCGCCGGCCGACCGGGCCAGCAGGGCGGAGCGGGCCGAGAGCCAGGCGAGCAGGCCCCCGACGAGTGCCCCGATGACGAGGCCGACGAGCAGAGCGGTGAGGTCCATGCGAGCACCGTCCCAGACGGCGCCGACACCGTGGGGACGCGACACCCGGCCACGTCCCAGACGGCTGCGGCGGGCGGGACGTGGCGGACGGCATACGCCCGGGGTGGGCGGCGCGTCGGGGACGTCTGTTACACCTTGTCCGTGAGCGAGTACGACGACGCGACCCGGCTCGAGACCGGCGACGACCCCACGCAGCGGCACGGCACCTTCCACGAGGAGTGGATGATCGGCAACGCCGTCAACGGCGGCCTCGTCATGACGACCGCCCTCCGGGCGCTCGGCGAGCACCTCGCCTCCGACCCGACCGAGACGACCGAGCACGTCGACCCCGTCGTGCTGTCGGCGTACTTCATGACCGCCTCGCAGCCCGGGCCGTTCACCGTCACCACCGAGGTGATGCGGTGCGGCCGGAAGCTCTCGACGGGGCAGATGACGATCCACCAGACCGGCGACGACGGCCGGCCCGTCGAGCGGATGCGCGCCATCGGCTCGTTCGGCAACCTCACCGACCTCGACGTGCAGCGCCAGGCGAGCCCGCCCGAGATGCCGCCGCCCGAGCAGTGCGTCTCGGCCGAGCAGGCGCCGCCCGACTTCCTCGCCAACGCGAAGTTCCTCGAGCGGCTCGACCTGCGGCTCGACCCGAGCACCGCCGGGTGGGCGCTCGGCAAGCCCTCGATGCGCGGGGTCATGCGCGGCTGGCTGCGGCTGCGCGACGGCCGCGAGCCCGACACGACGATGCTCATGATGGCGCTCGACGCCCTTCCCCCCGTGGCCTTCGACCTCGGGCTCTTCGGCTGGACGCCGACGCTTGAGTTCACCGGTCACGTGCGGCGGCGACCCGAACCGGGCTGGTTGCAGGTGACGCTCGGCAGCGACACCCTCGGCGGCGGGATGATGGAGGAGGACGCGATGATCTGGGACTCCGCCGGCAACCTCGTCGCGCAGTCCCGCCAGCTGTGCGGCGTGCGGCTGCCCAAGGCGGGCGGGTGAGCGTCGAGCTCGTCTACGAGACCCACTCGATCACCGAGGACAACGAGGCCGGGGTCGCGACCGGCTGGCTCCGCGGTCGTCTCTCGGAGGAGGGTCGTCGTCTCGCCGTCGAGCTCGGGCGACGGCGACCTGCGGGCGGGTTCGCCGCGGTCTACACCTCCGACCTGGCCCGTGCCGTCGAGACGGCCGAGCTCGCCTACGGCGGCACCGACGTGCCCCGGCACGCCGACGCCCGGCTCCGCGAGTGCGACTACGGCCGGCTGAACGGGGGGCCCGTCGCCGACCTCGAACGCGTGCGGCTCGACCACGTCGACGTGCCCTTCCCGGGCGGCGGACAGAGCTACCGTGACGTCGTCGACGCGACGGCGGACGTGCTGCGCGACCTGCGGCGCGACCACGAGGGCGAGCGTGTGCTCCTCATCGCCCACTCCGCCAACCGCTGGGCGCTCCAGCACCTGCTCGACGGGGTGCCGCTCGAGCAGCTCGTCACCGCGCCCTTCGCATGGCAGCCCGGCTGGGACTGGACGCTGGCGTGAGCGGGGGAGGGCGGCATACGCCCTCGTGGTCGGAGCCGGGCCCGATCACCACTAAACTCTTGTCCTCGTGGCACTCACCATCGGAATCGTCGGTCTCCCCAACGTCGGCAAGTCGACGCTCTTCAACGCGCTGACCAAGAACAACGTGCTCGCCGCGAACTACCCGTTCGCGACGATCGAGCCCAACGTCGGCGTCGTCCCACTGCCGGACTCGCGCCTCGGCGCGCTCGCCGAGATCTTCGGCTCGGAGAAGATCCTCCCGGCGACCGTGAGCTTCGTCGACATCGCCGGCATCGTCCGCGGCGCCTCCGAGGGTGAGGGGCTCGGCAACAAGTTCCTCGCCAACATCCGCGAGGCCGACGCCATCTGCCAGGTCGTCCGCGCCTTCGAGGACGGAGACGTCGTCCACGTCGACGGCAAGGTGAGCCCCGCGAGCGACATCGAGACGATCCACACCGAGCTCATCCTCGCCGACCTCCAGACGCTCGAGAAGGCCGTGCCCCGCCTCGAGAAGGAGGCCCGGGTCAACAAGGACAGGAAGGCTGCCGTCGACCTCGCGGTCGCCGCGCAGAAGGTCCTCGAGGAGGGCCACACGCTGTATGCCGCCGGGCCGGCTGCCGGGGTGGACCTGGCCGAGGCCAAGCAGCTCGGACTGCTGACGACCAAGCCCTTCATCTACGTCTTCAACCTCGACGAGGACCAGCTCGCCGACGCGGACCTCCAGGCGTCGCTGCGTGAGCTCGCGGCACCGGCCGATGCCGTCTTCCTCAACGCCAAGCTCGAGATGGACCTCATGGAGATGGAGCCCGACGAGGCGCTCGAGCTGCTCCAGAGCTTCGGCGCCGAGGAGTCCGGCATGGACCAGCTCGCCCGCACCGGCTTCCACACGCTCGGGCTGCAGACCTATCTCACGGCCGGCCCCAAGGAGTCGCGTGCGTGGACGATCGGCAAGGGGTGGACCGCCCCGATGGCCGCCGGCGTCATCCACACCGACTTCCAGCGTGGCTTCATCAAGGCCGAGGTCGTCTCGTTCGACGACCTCGTCTCGGCGGGGAACATGAACGCCGCCAAGGCCGCCGGCAAGGTCCGCATCGAGGGCAAGGACTACGTCATGGCCGACGGCGACGTCGTGGAGTTCCGCTTCAACGTCTGAGCGGGCTCACACCCAGGGTCGGTCCGCGCTGTCACGCATGCGTTTGACCGCGAGGAGCTCCCGGCTGCCGCACCGCTGGCAGACGATCACCTCCTTGTCACCCGGCTGGCGTCGATACATGTGCCCCATGACCCAGCACGGGGCGTTCCTCAGTCGCATGATCGGTCCTCTCGCCCGCGCTCAACAGCCGCCGCTGCCGTCGCCACCGCAGCCGCCGCCGTCGAAGCCGCCGCCGTCGAAGCCGCCGCCGTCGAAGCCGCCGGAGAATCCCCCGCCGAACCCGTCGCCGTTGGCGTAGCCCCAACCGCTCTCGGCCCCGAAGCCGGCGGAGTCCCATCGACCTGCGCCGAGCCCGGTGCCTCGCGCACCGGGACGGTGCCTACCGCACTCCGTGCAGGTGCGGCCGTGTGTCGGGTCGTCCGCCGCAGGCTCCCAGCGGTGCCGGCCGATCATGCACGTGAAGCTCTTGGTCGTGTCCATGCCTCAGGATCGGCCGCCACCGGCCCTGCCGTCTGTGCGCGTCGCTACACATGGCGAGGTTCCCTGCTCGTGACGACCCGTGGACAGCGAGCCGTGACCGCCGGTGAGGCCTGCGAGGGCTCGCCCGTGAAAAAAGCAGATCCCCGACCAGAAGGTCGGGGATCTGCGCGGGACCGAAGTCACCGAAGGCTGTGGGGGGTCAGATGCCCTTGACCTTCTCCGCCTGGGGGCCCTTCGGGCCCTGCGTGACGTCGAACTCGACCTTCTGGCCCTCCTGGAGCTCGCGGTAGCCGCCGCTCTCGATGGCCGAGTAGTGAACGAAGACATCGGCGCCGCCGCCGTCCTGCTCAATGAAGCCGAAGCCCTTTTCGCTGTTGAACCACTTCACGGTGCCTGTTGCCACTGGTGTTGCCTCTTCTTGTCTGCGAGGCCTCCCGTGCGGAGACCTCAGGCTGCCGCTGGTCACGACGGGCGCGTCACGCGAACCTTCGCGCAGCAGCTTCGTCGTGCCGAGCCCGCACATGACGGACTGGGACGGCAACTGGGAACGAAGGTAGCAGTCCCAGGCTCCCCTGACCCCGTCCCGGTGGGTGCGAGCCCAGTGTGTCCGGGCTTCGAGATGCGCCGGGGACCGCGTGGCGCACGGTTCACGTGTACTCGGTGCCGCTCCTGCGTCGCAGTTCCGACGAAGGCCTGTCGGACGCGACAGCGACGAGTAGCGTTCGTGGGAGTCACATCGGGCCCGGACGAGGGAGATCGAGATGCCGAACCAGGCAGACGGAGCACTGCTCGTGCAGGTGGCCCAGTGGGGCTCCACGATGGGCATCGAGGAGGCCCAGCAGGCGATCTGGTCCGACGACTTCGACCCCGAGACCGCCACCACCGACGACGTGCTCGTCTCCCGAGTCCTCAACTGGGGCGAAACCATCGGGACGCTCACGAAGAACGGGCTCCTCGACACCGACCTCGTCCTCGACTGGCTCTGGATGTCGGGACTGTGGTCGCGCGTCGGGCCCGCAGCCAAGAAGCTGCGCGAAGAGCACGGCGTGCCTGAGCTGTACGAGAACTTCGAGGCCCTGGCCACGCGGCAGGTTTGACGCGCCACCTCCGACACTCAGTGGCCGGCGACGCCGGTGTGGCGGGCGAGCGTCGAGCCGTAGGTGCCTGCGCCGGGACTGCGGACGAAGAGCGAAGGGTCGACCTGCGCGGCCTCCGGAGAGTTGGGGAAGCCTGCGAGCCATTCCGTGACCGCAGGTGACCCGGCCACCGCGGCGGCGACGGACGCGAGGAGCGAGTGCGCGTAGAGCAGCGCGCCACCCTCAGCGGCGCCGGAACCGACCGCGTGCCCTTCGGTGACACCCTGGCCCGGGCGGCGCAGGATCCTGACCAGATGTCCATGGTCGAGCAGCTCCGCCGAGAAGGCGGCCTGGGCGAGGTCGGCCGGCTCTGCCGTCGGCGGCCGCAGTCCCTCCGGCAGGTCGTGGTCGAGACGCAGGAAGAGAGCCTGCGACTGCTCCGACGAGAGCGTGGCGAAGGCTTCGCGGTGTGCCTGGCGGAGCGCGTCCGAGGATGCGACGCGCAGCAGGAAGGCGTATCGGGCGACGTCCAGCGCCTGCCCGTCGGATGCGTCGTCACCGTGCTTCCGTGGCCGGACCTTGCCGAGCCTGTCGCCAATCCCCATGAGCACTCCTCGAGCACCACGCGTCGTCGACGCGGACCATCCTGACCCGTCGATCGTCCTCCGGTGTCGTGCGAGGGGACAAGGGGCTGGGCCACCCTCGTCCCGGTGCGTCGCCGGTCGACGCTAGGGTTCGGCGCCATGAGCGACGTGACGATCCTGCACAACAACCGCTGCTCGACGTCCCGGGCTGCCGTCGAGCGCCTCGACGACGCGCACGTCGCGGCCGAGGTCGTCGACTACCTGCGCCACCCGCTCGACGCGGCCGCGCTGGGCGACCTGATCGACAAGCTCGAGGACCCACCGACCGACCTCGTCCGCCGCGACGCGCACTTCGCCGAGCTCGGGCTGACCGACGCCGACGTCGAGACCCGCGAGCAGGTCGTCGCCGTCCTGGCCGAGCACCCGCGGCTGCTCCAGCGACCCGTCCTCGTCAAGGGTGACCGCGCCATCATCGGCCGGCCGAAGGAGCGGGTCGCGGCCTTCCTCGCCGACTGAGCTCAGTCGAGGCCGAGCCCGCGGCGTCCCGTCTCGTTGAGCTGCTCGGGGGCGAACCGGTCGGGCCAGCTGCGCTCGTAGTCCTCCTCCGGGAAGTCGCTCGGGCTGGAACCGCTGAGGAACGCCTCACGCACGCTGGCGGCATACCGCTCGTTGCGCTCGCACCATGGCGCGGCGGGGATGTACATGACGTTGCCCCAGCCCTGCTGGTCGGTGACGGGCGCGACGCTGTGGATCATGTCGCAGTGCCACCAGACGGAGTCGCCGGCGCGCACGTCCGGGATGCCGCTCAAGGCCTCGAGCAGGAGCGGGTGCCACCGCTCGCTGGCCGGGAACACCTGGTTCGTCGTGACCCCGCACATGTCGTCGTCCGGGACGTCGTCGAGCAGCGGGCGGAGCATGAGGTATGCCATCGCCTCGGGGATCGGGACCGTGTGCAGGACGCCCTGGTCGTGGTCCATGTCGGACAGCGCGGTCCAGCCCTGGAAGGTGCGGAAGGCCGAGCACATCGTCGTGCCCGGGTACTGCGGGCCGGAGGTCCGGTGGGCCGCGTCCCACGGGTCGTACTGCTCGACGCTGCCGTCGAAGAGGTGACGGAAGGCCTGCTGGTAGCCCTGGGTCATCCAGAGGTCGAGCGTGCCCGGGTCGCAGTGGGTGCCGAGGCCCTTGGAGTCGGCACCCGGCGGGCGTCGGCGGATCCGGTCGGGGTAGAGGGAGTCGCGGTCGGGGTCGAACCACTGCACGCCGTCGGACTCGTGTGTCCACTGCGCGTTGAGCAGCGACTGGACCGTGGCCATGCGCTCGCTCTGTCGTGCCTCCATCTGCGCGGGGGACCAGTAGACGGGGTAGATCTCGGGCTTCGAGCCGACGCTGCCGAAGAAGTCGTCGCCCGGCCCTCGGTAGCTCTCGAAGAAGGCGTTGCCCTCGACGTAGTCGACGATGCCGGCATCCCAGGCGAGCGCCTGCTCGCGCGGGAAGTGGCCCCGGACGACGAGGCAGCCGCGCCGGCGGAGCGCCTCGAGCTGCTCCGGCGTGACCGCGCCCTGCTCGATGTCGGCGTAGTCGATGACGGGCCAGACGTCCTCGCCGCGCTCGCGGGCCGCGCGGATCTCGGCGACGCGCTCGGCGACACGCGCTTCGACGACCGCGAACACCTCGGCGACGGTGCGGCCGGACGCCTCGATGCGCGCCCGGATCGCGCTCTTGACCTCACGGATCGCCGCGGGCAGGTCGTCGGGCGGGGTCTCCCAGTGCGGGAGGTCGGTGTCGGCGGGGGTGATGTGCGTGGTGGTCATGGTGGTTCCTTTGGTCAGGACTCCTTACGAAGAACGACGGTAGCGCGTCGCGACGCATTTGGGCAAGAGTCCTAACTAGAATGGGTGCATGTCGTCCGCGAAACCGAGCCTCGACCTGCTCCGCTCGCTCACCGAGGAGCACGTGCTGCACGCCCTGATGGAGCATGGGCGCCTCACTCGCGCCGAGGTCGCGGCCCTGACCGGCATCTCGAAGCCGACGATCTCCGAGGGAGTGCGACGTCTTGTCGACGCCGGCCTCGTCGTCGACACGGGGGAGCGCAGCTCTGGCCGTGGTCGCGCCGGGTCCTACTACACGCTCGCGCCCGACTCCGGCGCCGCCCTCGTCGTCGGCATCACGCCGCAGGGCGTCGTGGCGGAGGCTGTCGACGCCTTCGGTGCGGTCGTCGCCTCGGCCGAGGTGGCGCTCGCGCGAGACGCCGGCGTCGGTGCCGTGGGCCTCGCACTGACGCGAGCGGCGGAAGCCGCCGGAGCCACAGTGACCGGGAGGCTGCGGCTGGCCGTCGTCAGCGCGGCCGACCCCGTCGACCGCGAGACCGGGCGGCTCGTGCACCTGCCCGACGCCCCGTTCCTCGTCGGCGACCTCGACGCGCCGTCCTTGCTCGCGCCCGCCGTCGACGGGCCTGTCCTCGTCGACAACGACGTCAACTGGGCGGCGCGCGCCGAGCACGCGGCGGGTGAGGCCGGAGCCGTCAGCGGCTCCCACGACTTCGTCTACCTCTACCTCGACGAGGGGCTCGGCCTCGCTGTGGTCTCCGACGGCGAGGTGCGGCGTGGCCACTCCGGCCTGGCCGGCGAGATCGCCCACCTCACGACGCAGGGCCCTGACGGCCGGGCGACGCGACTGACCGAGGTCTTCGCCCAGCTGGGCCTGCGCCGGGCCGGCTCGACGGCCATCGACGTCGCGCGTCTGACGACGACGATCGTCGACGCCGACCGCGGCGCATCGACGCTCTCGGCCCTCGGGACCGCCGTCTCGGGCGTCCTCGAGGCAGCGGTCGCACTCGCGGACCCCGAGATGGTCGTCGTCGGCGGCGCGTGGGGGAGCGACGAGGCGGTGGTCGGAGAGTTGCGTCGCCGGTCCGCAGACCTCCCACGCCCGGTGCCCGTGGTCGTGGCGGCCGTCACCGACCAGCCACAGCTCGTCGGCGCGCGCGCCGCCGCGCTGGCGCAGCTGCGAGAAGTCATCATCACCACGGTCCGGGGACCGGACCCGGTCTAGGTTGGTGAGCGGGTCAGGGGGCGACGCGCGGCCGCATCGACACACGGGGAGCCCTCGGCGTTCATCCGGCCGACATGCCGGTCGGATGCGCAGGCAGGTCGACGAAGGAGAGCGCACATGCCCGGTACGGAACGCGCCAGGGTTGACTCGTTCGGTCACCCCGAGGACGGTCTGCACGAGGCCACCCCCTGGTACGACTGGGGCCCCTATCTCTCGGAGCGGGCCTGGGGGACGGTGCGCGAGGACTACAGCGCGGACGGTTCGGCCTGGGGCTACTTCCCCCACGACCATGCGCGCTCCCGCGCCTACCGCTGGGGCGAGGACGGCATGGCAGGCGTCAGCGACGTCGGCCAGAACCTGTGCATGGCGCTGGCCCTGTGGAACGGCAGGGACCCGATCCTCAAGGAGCGGATGTTCGGCCTGACCGGTCCCGAGGGCAACCACGGCGAGGACGTCAAGGAGTACTGGTGGTTCCTCGACGCCCTCCCGAGCCACGCGTGGCTGCACTGGCGCTACCACTACCCGCAGGCCGAGTACCCGTATGCCGCCCTCGTGGCCGAGAGTGCCCGGCGTGACCACACGCAGCCGGAGTACGAGCTCATGGACACCGGGGTCTTCGACGACGACCGCTACTGGGTGGTCGACGTCGTGCACGCCAAGGCCGAGCCGCACGACCTGCTGATGGAGGTCCGCGTCACCAATGCGGGCCCGGACGTCGCGACGCTGCACGTGCTGCCCCAGCTGTGGTTCCGCAACACGTGGTCCTGGGACGTGGGTGCCGCCCGGCCCTCGCTGAGGGCCACGGGTCCCGATCGGGTGGCGGTGGAGCACCCGCGGTTCGGCGAGCTCGAGTGGGAGCTCGCGCCCGGACCCACCGGTGAGTCACCCGAGCTGCTGTTCTGCGAGAACGAGACCAACGGCCGGCGGCTCTACGGCTCGGACTCGTCAGCGGACTACCCCAAGGACGGGGTCAACGACCACGTCGTGACCGGTGCGCCGACGGTCAACCCGGACCGGGCCGGGTCGAAGAGTGCGGCCTGGTACCGCCTGACCGTGGCCCCGGGCGACACGCAGGTCGTACGCGTCCGGCTCCGTGCGCCGTCCTCGGCGCCCGCCTTCGGCGCAGCGTTCGACACGGTGCTGGAGCAGCGTCGTGCCGAGGCCGACGAGTTCTATGCCGAGGTGATCCCCGCCGACGTCGACGCGGACGCCCGCCTCGTGGCGCGGCAGGCGTTCGCCGGGATGATCTGGGGCAAGCAGTTCTACCGCTACGACGTGAAGCGCTGGCTCGAGGGCGATCCCACGCAGCCTCCACCTCCGCCGGAGCGACGGACCGGGCGCAATGCCGGCTGGCTCAACGTGGACGCCCGCGACATCCTGTCCATGCCGGACCCGTGGGAGTACCCGTGGTTCGCAGCGTGGGACATGGCGTTCCACACCGTCGCCCTGGCCCACCTCGACCCGGCCTTCGCCAAGTACCAGCTGCTCGCGCTCTGCCGGGAGTGGTTCCAGAACCCGAACGGCGCGCTCCCGGCCTACGAGTGGTCCTTCAGCGACGCCAACCCACCCGTGCACGCGTGGGCCGCCCTGCACGTGTGGGACATCGACGGAAGGCGCGACACCGACTTCCTGGGTCGACTCATGCCCAAGCTGCTCATGAACTTCACGTGGTGGGTCAACCGGATGGACCCCGAGGGCGACCACCTCTTCGGCGGTGGCTTCCTGGGCCTGGACAACATCAGCGCCATCGACCGGTCCCACCTGCCACCGGGCGGCCGCCTGGAGCAGGCCGACGGGACGAGCTGGATGGCGTTCTACTCGCTCACCCTCCTCGAGATCGCGAGGATCCTCGCCGAGAAGGACGACGCGTGGACCGACATCGAGGTGAAGTTCATCGAGCACTTCGTGCTCATCGTCGACGCCATGCACTCCCAGGGCCTCTGGGACGAGGAGGACGGCTTCTTCTACGACGTCTTCCACGCCGGCGACGGCAGCACGGTCCCGATCAGGGCGCGCTCGATGGTCGGGGTGCTCCCGCTCCTGGGGATGGTGGTCGTGAGGCCGGAGCTGCTGAGGACGCTCGGCACGCTCCAGAAGCGCTTCTCGGGGTTCCTCGGGCAGCAGGGGTCGACCTCCGGTGAGCGCAGTCGCGGACGGGTCGTCGAGGTCCCCGGCACGGAAGCCGTGGCGATCGGTGTCGTGCCGCCGACAGAGGCGCGCCGCGTCCTGGCGCGGGTCTTCGACGAGGACGAGTTCCTGTCGCCGCACGGGCTGCGCGGGCTCTCGCGCCACCATCTCGAGCACCCGCTGTGGGTCGAGCTCTCAGGGTCGATGGTCACGGTCGACTACGAGCCCGCGGAGTCCACGACCGGCATGTTCGGCGGCAACTCCAACTGGCGCGGGCCCGTGTGGATGCCCGTCAACTACCTCGTGCTGCGCAACCTCCAGCGATACGCCCGGTCACTCGGAGCCACGAGCGAGGTCGAGTACCCCACCCGCAGCGGGCACACGCAGGGACTGGCGGACTGTGCCGAGGACCTGCGTCGGCGCCTGATCTCGTTGTTCCTCCGAGGTCCCGACGGCCGACGGCCGTGCCACGGGCACGTCGGGAAGCTGCAGGACGACCCTCGCTGGCGGGACAACGTGACCTTCTTCGAGTACTTCCACGGTGACAACGGTGCCGGGCTGGGGGCCAGCCACCAGACCGGGTGGACCGGTCTCGTGGCCGACCTGATCTGCCGGCCCGACCCGTTCGCGGGCGACCAGCAGCCGTGGGGCCTGTGAGGCCCCGGAGCCGGAGCGCCTTGACGTCGGGATCGTGCGGTTGGGGCTCGAGCGGGTCCCAGAAGAAGACGAGCAGGTCGGTCGGGCCTCTTGTTGTGGATGGCGCGGAAAAAACTTCTCGGATCGCTGTAACGCCCCGGCCGGCCCAGCCGATGGAGGGGTCAGAAGAGGCGCCACTCGGACCCCCGAGCGAGTGGCGCCTCTCCTGTGTCCGGGAGGCCTGCTCGCGTATGCGTGTGGCGGCGTCAGCGCGCCGGTGGCAGCACGACGCCGAAGCCGGCCACGGCCAGCCGGAGCAGCACCTGTCCGGGGGCGAGCAGGTCGGCGATGCGAGCGGCGCTGAGCACCTCCAGCTCGGCGAGCCGGACGGCATACGCCTCCGGGCCGTCGACGCGAGCCCGCTGGAGCTCGGTCGTGTTGTGCCACACCTTGGTGCGGGCCTCGCGCAGGAAGCGGGTCGAGGCGGCGCGGTTGAGCGGCGTCAGCACCCGGTCGAGCGCGCTCTTGGCACGCAGGGTGGCCAGCTCGTCGTCCTCCGCGGCGACCCGGGCGGACAGCACCCCGTCGATGCGCTCGTGGTCGCGTCGCCGCCGGTCGAGCAGGACGGGGTCGGCGAAGTCGGCGTCGCTGATGACGCCGAGGAGGGCCTGCGGCAGGTCGTAGTTGATGTGCGCGTTGATCCCGAGGAGCACCTGCCGCAGCGGCGGCAGGTCGGCGGGAGCCCCGAACGCGAGCCGCCACGGCCGCGGTGCCTGCCGTCCCGGGTCGCCCGACAGGTCGGCGTCGAGGGCGTCGAGGTAGAGGTCGGCGAAGACGACGTCCCACACCTCGACCCACTCCGGGTCCTCGAAGGCGGCGGCACCGATGGCCTTGCCGACGGCCCGCGTCGTGCGCTGGTAGGTCGCGAGGAACGCGCGCCGGGCGGAGAGCTCCGGCGGCATCTGCTCGAGGGTCGCGGTCATCCGCTCGAGGACGTCGTCGATGGTGCGCCCACCCTCGGTTCCGGTCATCGCGTTCTCCTCACGCACGCCGCCCCTCGCTCCTATTCTGGAGCGGGAGTCTCACGGTGTCAGTCGAATCCGGACGCCGTCGCGCGAAGGCGCTCCTGGTCGAGGAGGCCGGATGAGAGCAGGGACGCACGGGCCCGGATCGTTCGACGCGGTCACCGTCGGGCAGCGCGAGACGGACGCGTGGGTGGGGCCTACTACCGGCACGAGTGGGCGACGTTCCTGCGGGCGTCGGTGGCGATGGTGGCGGCGGGCTTCGGGATGAACGGGCCCGACACGCTGCGGGGTGCGTGGCTCGTGCTGCGTGCCAACCAGGCGTGGGCGCCCTTCCCCGACAACGACCCCCAGCGTGCGCGTGACCTGATGCGCCGCTTCTACGCGCTCGTCGCGGGGGCGGCGGGCCTCGACCTCGACCCCACTCAGGCCGGCACCCTCGACGTCGAGTGGTGGCGCGTGCACCGTGAGCACCAGCACGACGGCGACGTGACGAAGGACCAGCTCGTCGGCGCCCTCGTCGACCTCGACGCGGTCGGACGGTCGAGGGGTTGAGGGACCATGGCGCGCGTCGACCCTGCGTCCCCGCCCTCGACGACTCGGAGGGACGACCGCGTCCTGCCGGCCACCCGGGTCCTCTCCGTCGTGCTCGTGCCGATCCTGCTCACCGCGTTCGTCATCCTCTACGGCTCCCCGTCCGACACCGGGCGCTTCTTCGCCTGGACGATCAGGCCGAGCCTGACCCCCATGGTGCTCGGGTCGGCCTATCTCGGCGGGGCGTGGTTCTTCGTCCGCGTCGCGCGTGAGCGGCGGTGGCCGCGGGTCGGTGCGGGCCTGCTGTCCGTCACCCTCTTCGCGGCCCTGCTCGGGGTCGCCACGGTCATCCACTGGGACCGGTTCAACCACGGCCACGTCGCCTTCTGGCTCTGGGCCACGCTCTACTTCGTCGCCCCGTTCCTCGTGCTCGCGGCCTGGGTGGCAAACACCAGGGTCGCCGCGCTGCCCCGCCCCGACGAGCTGCGCCTCCGGCCGGGTGCGCGAGCGGTCGTCGCCGGCGGTGCTGGCCTCGCGCTCGCGCAGGGTCTCGTGATGTTCGCCGTCCCGAGCCTCGTGATCCCGGTCTGGCCGTGGCTGCTGACACCGCTCACGTGTCGCGTCGTCGGTGCGATCTTCTGCCTCGGCAGCGCCGGTCTCGTCGTGCTCCGTGACAGCAGGTGGGTACGCCTGCGGCTCATGGTCGAGGTCGAGGTCGTCATGCTGACGCTCATCCTCGTCGGGGCCGTGCGGGCGCGGTCCGACCTCTACACCGACCGTCCCCTGACCTGGCTGCTCCTCACGGGCTTCGCCGCCACGCTCGGGGCCTCGCTGCTCCTCTGGAGGGCCATGGCCGGGCGTGAGCGGGCGCGAGGGACGTCTGCGCGACCGGCGCCCCCGCGGACGTCCGCCCGCTGAGGTGGGGCCTCAGCGCGGTGAGAGCACGAGGAACGGGCAGTCCCCGGAGCAGGTCATCCGTCATCCACGTCGGGTCCGACGACGTGACGACCGGCAGGAGCCCGTCATCAACGTCGTCGCATCGTGCTCATCGTCCTCTCGATCATCCCGGTCCCGCTGGCCCAGCGACTCGGCGGGCGTACCTAGACGACGTCGAACAGCTCGGTGTGGATGCGCCGCGAGGGCACGCCGCGGTCGCCGATGATCTCGGTCGCGGCGGCCACCATGGGCCCGGGTCCGCAGACGAAGTAGTCGACGTCCTCCTTGGATCGACGCTGGGGCAGGGCCCGCTCGAGCACCGCCGCCGTGAACCGCCCGACCTCGCCGTCCCACTCGTCCGGCGGCTCCTCGAGGATCTCGACCACGTGGAGGTCGAGTCGATCGCCGAGGTGCTCCCCGTCGGCGCGGTGCAACAGGTCGTCGGCCGTGCGGCCGGCGACGACGAGCAGCACGGGCCGCTCGTCGCCCCGGTCGGCCAGGGTGCGGATCATGCTGAGCATCGGGGTGATGCCGACGCCGCCGGCAATGAGGACGAAGCGGTCGGAGCGCAGTCCGTCGAGGGTGAACGACCCGTGCGGTCCGTCGATGAAGACGCTGCGTCCGGGACGCAGGCCCGCGATGAGCTCGCTGAAGTCGCCCATGCCCTTGATCGTGAACTCCTTGCGCCAGGGCTCGGTCGCGGCCGAGGCGATGGTGAAGGGGTGCTCCTCGAAGACGTACGGCGAGGTGCCGATCTTGAGCCAGGCGAACTGTCCGGGCCGGAAGGCCACGCCGGAGTGACCGGCGGCGTGCAGCACGAGGGTCGTCGCGGTCGGCGAGACGTGCCGTACCTCGTCGACGACATAGCGGTTGCGGTAGGACCGCAGGGGACGCCAGACCCAGCGGTGCAGGAAGGCGAGGACGAGGAACACGGCCAAGGTCTGGAACCACAGCCGTGCCGACGGGAAGCGGGTCAGGTCCCCGAGCCACAGGACGTGCAGGGCCGTCGCGAGGAGCACGATGTGGGCGAGCAGCACATGGACGAGGCGCCACCCCTCGTAGCGCGGTCGACGGCGGCGACGACTCATGCCGAGGGCCACGATGCCGGCCAGGCCAGCGGTCGCGATGAGTGCCGCCCAGACCCGCGGGGGTGCCGATCGCAGGTCGAGGACTGCCACCCCGGGCCCGGGGCGGACGATGACCACGCCGACGTGCACGGCGACGAGCGTCACGGCAGCGAGGGCCAGGGCGCGATGGTTGCGCAGGAGTCGCTCGACGCCGAGGTAGCCCGTGACGGGTCGGAAACGGCTCGGCAGCACGAACGTCAGCACGAGCAGCGACGCGGCGGCGAGGGCCGTGACGAGCGAGACGACCCTCAGCGGCCCCTGGTGCGCGCCGTCGGGCGCCGACCACAGAGCCCACAGCGGCACGACGAGGGCAGCGGCGACGAGCAGCGCCCACAGTGCAGGGGCGAGTCGCCGCCGAGATGCGCCGCCCCTGCCGCCCCACCACATGCGCCGACCGCCGACGGGGGTCGAGCCCACGATGACTCCATCCGGAGGCGGAAGATCCTCCCGAGCCTACGGAGTCGCTCGACCACCCGCCTCAAGCCCGGGTCAAGAAACCCTTAAGCCGGACGGTCCGGCCTCACGCCCGTCGGGCCGTGACGAGCAGGCACTCCCACCCCATCCGCCCGTGCGCGTCCATGTGGTCGCGGGCCAGGTCCAGCAGGGCCGCGTCGAGGGCTGCGACCGCGTCCGAGGAGTCGGCGATGCCGCGGTAGGTGACGATCGTCGGACCGTAGGCGCGCTTGAAGAAGTCCCGGAAGTCCTCGGGGTGCTCGAAATGCACTGGGAGCGAACGCTTCTCGGCGGTGAGCTCTGCGACCTGGCTCCCGAGGAGCTCGCGCACGTGCGCCTCGTCGCCCCACAGCGGGGGCGGCTGCGCGCCCGGAGGCGGCGGCGCGGCATACGGCTTCATCGTCGCGAACATCTGCCCGATGAAGCCCTGCGGCGTCCAGCTGGCGAGCCCCAGCGTGCCGCCCGGTCGTGCGACGCGGACGAGCTCGTCCGCAGCCGCCCGGTGGTGCGGCGCGAACATCACGCCGACGCACGAGAGGACGACGTCGAAGGTGGCGTCGGCATAGGGAAGGGCCTCCGCATCGCCCTGCTCCCAGTCGATCGCGACTCCGGCTTCGGCGGCGAGCCGGCGGCCGACGTCGAGCAGCTCGGGGGCGAGGTCGCTCGCCACGACGCGTGCGCCGGTCCGCGCTGCGGGGATCGCGGCGTTGCCGGTCCCTGCGGCGACGTCGAGGACGTCCTGTCCGACCGTGACGCGGCACGCGTCGACGAGCTCGCGGCCGAGCTCCGGGATGACCTCCCGGGCCACGGCCGGGTAGTCGCCGAGCGCCCACATGGCGGCATGCCGGGCCTTGAGTGCGGCGTCGGGGGCGGTGGCCTCCGTCGTCCGGGTGTGTGTCGTCATTCGCGTTCCCTCCATCGGTGACGGGCCCGCTGCGATCCGGCGGCCCGGCGGCCCACCCGGGCCGTCCGTCTCCAGAGTCCGCTGCCGCCGACGCGGGCTCCAGTACACGAAGTGGACTGACGCGGTGCACGTCGAGGACCGATACTGGGCGGTGGGCCGCGGTGCAGGTCAGGGTCCGCGGCCTCCGACCGGAGGTGGGCCATGGGACGACATGATCCCGGGGCGGGCCAGTACTGCCCGATCTCACGGACGCTGGACGTCGTGGGGGAGCGGTGGTCTCTGCTCATCCTGCGCGATCTGTTGACGGGGACGACGCGCTTCAACGACCTCTCGCGGGGCCTGCCCGGGCTGTCGCGCACGCTGCTGACGAAGCGGCTGCGCCATCTCGAGCGGTACGGCGTCGTCGAGCGGTCGGGCACCCGCTACGTGCTGACCCCATCGGGGCGCGCGCTCGAGCCGGTCGTCTTCGGTCTGGCGCAGTGGGGAGCCGACTGGATGTTCGGCGATCCGCAGCCGGAGGAGCTCGACGCCCAGCTGCTCGTCTGGTGGATGCACACGCGCGTCGACACCTCCGTCCTGGCGGGTGACCGGCACGTGCTCCACCTGCGTTTCGACGACGATGTGCGCCGCTTCTGGATCCTCGTCGAGCACGGCACGCCCTCGGTGTGCATGACCGACCCGGGGTTCCCCGTCGACGTGACGATCAGCAGCGACGTGGCGTCGTTGTATGCCGTGTGGCTCGGCCGTCTGCCCCTGACCACGGCGCTGCGGTCGGGCCGGGTGCACCTCGACGGGTCGACGGCGGTGACGCGCCGGCTCGACGAGGTGCTCCGGCTCAGCCCGGTGGCACCCTTCGTCGCGGCCATGCGGGCGCGGCCGGCGTGACCCCGGGGAGAGCGCTCAGCAGCCGTCGGGCCCGCAGGCGACCGTATCGGCGGCGTCGGTGGCGATCCCCGTCGCGACGGGCTGGAGCATGACGAGGGCGTGCGACTCGCGCCAGGCCTGCTCGAGCGCCTGGGTGAAGAGCTCGGTGGGCTGAGCACCGGAGACGCCGTACTTCTCGTCGAGCACGAAGAACGGAACGCCTCTGATGCCAAGGGAGTTCGCGGCGGTGATGTCGGCGACGACCGCGTCCCGCCACGTGTGTGTCGCGAGGTCGCGCGCGATCTCGTCGGCGTCGAGCCCTGCCTGGGTGCCGATGCGAACGAGGACCTCACGGTCGCCGATGTCCTCCCCGTGCTCGAAGTGCGCCGACAACAGCGCCTCCTTGACCTCGTCGCCCACGCCGCGGGCCTTCGCGAGGTGGAGCAGCTCGTGGCCGGCGAAGCTGTTGGCCACGACGACGGACCCGAAGTCGTAGCGCAGGCCCTCGTCGGCGGCGATCGACGTCACCTGGTCGAACATCTGGCTCACCTGGGCGCGCGACATGCCCTTGCGGTCCACGAGGTAGTCGAGCTCCGTGCCGTCGTGGTGGTCGGGCAGCGTCGGGTCGAGCTGGTAGCTGCGCCACTGCACCTCGACCTCGTCGCGGTGCGGGAACGCGGCCAGTGCCTTCTCGAAGCGGCGCTTGCCGATGTAGCACCACGGGCAGGCGATGTCGGACCAGATCTCGACCTTCATGCACCGCTCAACGACGGCGACGGGGGATTGCTTCCCCGAGGGTCAGGCGCGCGAGCCGTCGCCGTCGTCGGTGGTGTCCCGCTCGGGGGTGAGGGGGGCGTCGGTGGCGTCGGCGCGGGGGGCGTCGTCGGGTACGACGTCGCCGAGCGGGGCGCCCGCCGGGGCCGGTGCCGGAACGTCGGTGTTCTCCGGGAAGTGGCAGGCGACCTGGTGCAGCGGCGCGAGCTCGACGAGCGGCGGCTCCTGCGTCTTGCAGATCTCCTGGGCCTTCCAGCAGCGCGTGTGGAACCGGCAGGCCGGCGGCGGGTTGACCGGGCTCGGGACGTCGCCCTCGAGGCGAATGCGCTCGCGCTTCGTGCGCCGCTGCGTGTCGGGGATCGGCACGGCCGAGAGCAGCGCGGTCGTGTACGGGTGCATCGGTCGCGTGTAGAGCTCGTCGCGCTCGGCGATCTCGACGAGCTTGCCGAGGTACATCACGGCCACCCGGTCGGACATGTGGCGCACGACCGACAGGTCGTGGGCGATGACGACGTAGGTCAGGCCCAGCTCGTCCTGGAGGTCCTCGAGGAGGTTGATGACCTGCGCCTGGATCGACACGTCGAGGGCCGACACGGGCTCGTCGGCGATGATGAGCTTCGGCTTGAGGGCGAGCGAGCGCGCGATGCCGATGCGCTGGCGCTGACCGCCCGAGAACTCGTGCGGGTAGCGGTTGTAGTGCTCCGGGTTGAGGCCGACGAGCTCGAGGAGGTCCTGGACCTCGCGCTTGATGCCGTGCTCGGTCTTGATCCCCTGCAGGTGGTACGGCGCCCCGACGATGGTGCCGACGGTGTGCCGCGGGTTCAGCGAGCCGTAGGGGTCCTGGAAGATCATCTGCACGTCGCGGCGCAGTGGCCGCAGCTTGCCGGCGGACCAGTGGGTGATGTCCTCGCCCTCGAGCAGGATCGTGCCGCCGGTCGGCTCGAGCAGGCGCGTCAGCATGCGGCCGGTCGTCGTCTTGCCGCAGCCGGACTCGCCCACCAGCGAGAGCGTCTCGCCGCGCGACACGTTGAACGTCAGGCCGTCGACCGCCTGGACCGCACCCACCTGGCGCTGGAGCAGGCCACGCGTGATCGGGAAGTGCTTCGTCAGGCCGGTGACCTGCAGCAGCGACTCGCCCGCCTGCTTGGACGCGGTCGGCTTGACGTGGGTGGTGGTCACGATGGGGCTCCTGTGCTGAGGTCGCGGGGTGCGCGACCGGACGCGGTGTGGACGGACGACGCGGGCATCACAGCGTCGGCCTGATGTCGTTCTCCCAGATCGCGGTCCGCTCCTCGCGGGTGAGGTGGCACGCGGAGTAGTGCCCCGGGTGCGTCTCGGCGAACGGCGGACGCTCGGTCTGGCTCAGCCCGTTCGTGCGATCGGCGTAGGCGCACCGCGGGTGGAACGGGCAGCCCGACGGCACGTTGATGAGGCTGGGCGGGGCGCCCTTGATGGGGCGCAGGCGCTCGGTGCGCACGCGGTCGAGGCGGGGCATCGAGCTGAGCAGGCCCCACGTGTAGGGGTGCTGGGGCCGGGTGAAGACCTCGTCGGCCGTGGCGTACTCGACCGAGCGGCCGGCGTACATCACCATGATGTCGTCGGAGAGCTCGGCGACGACCCCGAGGTCGTGGGTGATGAGGATGACGGCCGAGTTGAACTCCGACTGGAGGTCGCGGATGAGGTCGAGGATCTGCGCCTGCACCGTGACGTCGAGCGCCGTCGTCGGCTCGTCGGCGATGAGCAGGTCCGGGTCGCACGACAGGGCCATCGCGATCATGGCGCGCTGGCGCATCCCGCCCGAGAACTGGTGGGGGTAGTCGTCGACCCGGCTCGTCGGCTGGGGGATGCCCACGCGTCCGAGCATGTCGATCGCGTGCTTCTTCGCGACGGATGTGCTGACCTTGTTGTGGATCCGGTAGGCCTCGATGATCTGGTGGCCCACCGTGTAGAAGGGGTGCATCGCCGAGAGCGGGTCCTGGAAGATCATCGCCATGCGCTTGCCACGCAGCTCGCGCACTCGCTCGGGCTTGGCGCCGATGAGCTCGGTGTCGTCGAGCTTGATCGAGCCCGTCATGCGCACCGTGCCGGGCTTGTGCAGGCCCATGATCGACATGCTCGTGACGCTCTTGCCCGAGCCGGACTCACCGACGATGCCCAGGGTCTTGCCGCGGGCCACGTCGAAGGAGAGGCCGTCGACGGACTTCACGACGCCGTCGTCGGTGGGGAAGTGGACGCGGAGGTCACGCACCGACAGGAACGCGTCGGCGGCCGGGGCCCCCAGGCCCCCGATGCCGTCGAGGGTGTTCGCCGACGTGGCGCCGCCCTTGTCGCTGCGGCGCGTGCGGTCGTCCGCGCGGCTCGTGGTCTCGTTGGTGGACTGGCTCATGAGGTGCGCACCCTGGGGTCGAGGACGGCGTAGAGGAGGTCGACGATGAGGCTCGCGAAGATGACGAACACGGCGCCGAAGAGCGTCACGCCGAGCACCTTCGGCAGGTCGTTGTTCGTGATCGCCTGAACAGCGTAGTAGCCGATGCCCTGGAGCGAGAACGTCGTCTCGGTCAGCACGGCGCCACCGAGCAGGAGGCCGAGGTCGAGACCGAAGATCGTGAGGATGGGCGTCAGAGCCGAGCGCAGCCCGTGCCTGACGACGACGTCGTGCTCCTTCAGGCCCTTGGCACGGGCCGTGCGGATGTAGTCCTCGTTCATCGTCTCGAGCATGCCGGCGCGGGTCAGGCGGGCGTACGACGCCGCGTAGAGGAACGCGAGCGTGATCCAGGGCAACAGCATGCGATGGACGAGGTCGAGCGGACTGGTGGCGTCCATCGGACTCGCGCCACCGGCATACGTCCATTTGAGGCCGTAGCTGAAGATCGTCAGCGAGAGCAGGCCGGTGAAGAAGATCGGGAGGGACACGCCGGCGAGGGCGACGCCCATGAAGCCGCGGTCGAGGACGCTCCCGCGCTTGAGCGCGGAGATGACACCGGTGCCGACGCCGCCGACGAGCCACAGGAACGCGGCGCCCGCCGCGAGGATCCCGGTGACGGGGAGGCGGTCGAGGATGTCGGGCAGCACGGGGTTCTGCGTGATGTAGGAGTATCCGAGGCACGGGGCCGGGCAGTGGTCGATGCCGGCGCCGGTGTCGTAGTCGGATCCCGTGAGGACGCCCTTGACGAACCGGCCGTACTGCACCCAGATCGGGTCGGTGAAGCCGAGCTTGACCGCCTGTGCGTGGATCTGGGCCTCGCCGGCGCTCTTGCCGACGTAGCGGGAGGCGAGGTCGTCCGCCGTCGCGCCGCCGATGCGAGGCACGAGGAAGAAGATGACGAAGACGACCGCGCTCACGATGAAGAGCAGCAGGACGGCGGCGAAGAGCCGGCGGATCAGGTACGTCAGCACGATGTGGTGGCCGGACGCGGCGACGAGCAGCTCGTGGCTACTCGTCGCCGCGTCACGCCTTCACCTACTTTCGATGAAAAGGTTCGAACCGGGAGGCCCTCGGAAGGGCCCGTGGGTCACGGGTTGGCGACGCCCGTCGAGGCGTAGTCGTAGTAGGAGTAGCCGTCGTTGACGAACACGTTGGAGATGGTGTCCGGGCGGAAGAGCAGCGACTTGGGCCAGACGCCGGGGATGACCTCGGCGTTCTCCATGACGACCTTGTCGATCTGGCCCCAGATCGCCTCACGCTTGGTCGTGTCGGCCTCGTTGAGCGCCTGGTCCATGAGCTTGTCGACCTCGGGGAGCTTGATGCCGAGGTTGGTGTTGCCCGCGGGGCGGATGACGCGGCTGTCGACGATCTGCTGCAGGAACCCGAAGCCGTCAGGCCAGTCAGCACCCCAGCTCATCACCATGAGGCCGAGCTTGTTGGCCTTGGCGAAGTCCGGCTTGCCGGCGTAGAGCTTGAAGTAGTCACCGGCCGGGTACGGCTTGAGCGTCAGCTTGACGCCGATCTTGGCGAGCGACTGCTGCATGGACTCGGCGGCGGCCTTCTCCTTCGGGCGCTCCGGGCGGTAGGAGATGTTGGTCTCGAAACCGTTCGGCTGACCGCACTTGGCGAGTGCGGCCTTCGCGGAGTCGACGTCTCCGGTCGGCTTGGCCTTGGAGTTGTAGAGGTCCATCTCCTGGAAGCCGGGGATGATCGGGGGCAGCAGACCCGTGGCGATGGTGCCGCCGATGTCGCCGCCGTAGGCGCGCTGGTAGCCCGTCTTGTCGGCCGCGAAGATGACGGCCTTGCGGCAGTCGATGTTGTCGAACGGCGCGACGTCGCCGTTGATCTGCGCGTAGTTCGCGCGCGCGGTCGTCGGGTTGTCGGTGTGGGCCTTGAGGGCCGGGTCGGCGAGGATCTTGCCCTGCGCCGCAGCCTGCACGCCGGTGCCGGCCAGGTCGATGTCGAGGTCACCGGCCATGAGGCGGTTGTCGAGGTCGGCGGCGTTGACGCCGATCTCGACGGTGATCTTGTCCGGCAGCGCCTTGCGGCCCGTGTCAGGGTCCGTGGCGGGGTCGTACTGGTCGTTGCGGACGAGCTCGATGCGCTTGCCCGTCTGGTAGACCGAGAACTTGTACGGCCCGCTCGAGATGACGTGCTCCTTGTACTTCGAGCCAGTGTCCTTGGCCTGCGGCACGGGGGAGGTGTTGGACAGCTGGGCGAAGTAGTCGAAGCCGGCGAAGGGCTTGCTGAGGTGGAAGACGATCGTCTTGTCGTCGGGCGTCTCGATGGCCTTGAGGCTGTCGAGGTTCTTGTCCTTGTAGACCGAGTAGCCCTCGGGGACGTCGGCGAGGAAGTCGTTGAAGTACGTCGGGCCGTTGGGGAACGTTCCCTTGTCGAGCGAGCGGGCGACCCCGTACTTGATGTCCTTGCTCGTGATCGGCGTGCCGTCCTCGTACTTCAGGCCGTCACGAAGGGTGTACGTCCACGTCTTGTTGCCGTCGCTGGCCTTGCCGAGCGAGGTGGCGAGATCGGGCACGAGCTGCGCACCCTCCTTGCCCGGCGCCGACTTGAACGACACGAGCTGGCGGGCGTAGTTGCGCAGGAAGTCCCACGACAGGCCGTAGTACGTGTCACCCGGGTCGACGGAGTCCCAGTCGCTCGAGATGCCGAAACGCAGCGTTCCGCCCTTCTTGTCGGACGGGTTGAAGACCGCGCTCAGGGCGGCGTTGGCGGTAGGGGTCGTGCCACCTCCGCCGCCGCCGGCCGTGCCGCTGGGCGTCGTGCCCGGCGTCGTGCTGCCCGCGCACGCGGACAGACCCAAGGCGAGGGCGGCCGCGGTCGCGGCCACCATCACGCGTGTGTTTCTCATGAGTGGATGCGCTCCTTCGTGTTGCGGGATGCGGCCTGCGGTGGGTTACCGAGACCGCGGATCGAGGGCGTCACGCAGGCCGTCCCCGAAGAGGTTGAAGGCCAGCACCGTCACGAAGATGGCGAGGCCGGGCCAGAGCATGAACCAGGGGTCGATCTGGTACCACTGGGCGGCGTCGGAGAGCATGCCGCCCCACGTGGCGGTGGGCGGCTGGACGCCGACACCGAGGAACGACAGGCCCGCCTCGAAGAGGATGTTGCTCGGGATGAGCAGCGTCGCGTAGACGAGGATCGGCGCCAGGAGGTTGGGCAGCAGCTCCTTGAAGAGGATGTAGGGCGTGCGCGCCCCGAGGCTGCGCGCTGCGTCGACGAACTCACGCTCGCGCAGCGACAGCGTCTGGCCGCGCACGATGCGGCCGATGTAGGGCCAGTTGAAGAAGCCGATGATGAAGACGATGACCGAGATGCGCAGCGCGTCTCCCTTGAGGCCGAACGCCTCGTCGGGCACGACGCCGGCGAGGGCCAGCGCGAAGACGAGCAGCGGGAAGGCGAGGAAGACGTCCATCGTGCGGCTGATCAGGGTGTCGATGGTGCCGCCGAAGAAGCCGGCGACGACGCCGAGGACCGTGCCGATGACCACCGAGAGCAGCGTCGCGAGGAAGGCGATGAGCAGGGACACCTGGGAGCCGTAGATGACGCGGCTGAAGATGTCGCGTCCGTTGACCGGCTCGAGCCCGTAGAGGAAGTCCCACGACATGCCGCCGTAGGGGCCGATCGGGATCTGGGTGTTGGGGTCGATGAGGTCCTGGTGGAACTCGTTCGGCGGGTGGCCGAGCAGGCCGACGACGAGCGGGGCCGCGATCGCGACGACGATGAGGTAGAGGACGAAGATGCCGCCGGCAAGCGCGACCTTGTCGCGCTTGAGACGGGTCCAGGCGATCTGGCCGAGCGACCTGCCCTCGATGCGCTTCTCGCCCTGCAGGACCGACTCGGGCTCAGCCGAGGTCGCGCCGGGCTCGAGGTCAAGGGGAGTGCTCATGGATGCCGTCACCTCCGGGTCGTGATCGGTGCCGGAGACCGGGTCGGCCCTCCAACATGCTGGGTAGCAGCCGCAACCTACCGCCCCCACGACCGCGCGCTTCATCATTCAGCGGCTTTACACGGTCAGCAACCGACTTGGCCGAATCGTGACTCGGAGGAGATCTTCCGGCGACCTGGCCCGCACGACCGGAAGATCGCCCGCAACCGCCGAGGCTCGGAGGGGACTCCCAGCAGGGGCCCAGCGCCGCCCGTGACACACGCGGCCGTACGCGTACGGGCCCGGTCGGGACGGACGCGCGCCTACGCGTCCGTCTCGTCGTCGAACTGACCGAGGACGCGCTCGAGGAGGTCCTCCATCGTCACGAGGCCGGCCGGGCCCGACGGGCCGTCGACGAGGACGAGCTGGACGTGCTGCGCCCGCATCGCCGACACGGTGTCCAGCAGCGAGAGGCCGGCGTCGACGTGGACCGCCGGCGACGTGACGGTGGTGACGGGCGCGCCGGGAACGGCGCGGACGATGTCGCGCACGTGGGCGATGCCCACCGGCGTGTCGCCCTCTCGGACGACCAATCTCGAGCGGCCGGTGTCGCGTGACACGGCCTCGGCCTCGGCGCACGTCGCGGTCGTGTCGACCCCGACGGCCCGCTCGATGGGGACGAGGACCTCGCGGACCGGTGTCGTGTCGAGGTCGATGGCACCGGCGAGGACGCGGTGCTCGGGCTCGGCGAGCATGCCGTGGTCCTTCGAGCTCGCGATGAGCAGCTGCAGCTCCTTGGGGCCGTGGACCTGGCCGAGCTCGTCCTGCGGCGTCACGCCGACGAGGCGCAGGCAGCCGTTGGCCATGGCGTTGAGCAGGCTGAGCGCCGGGCGCATCACGCGGGCGAAACCGCGGAACGGCAACGCCAGCAGCACCGCTGACCGCTCGGGGTGGGCGATCGCCCACGACTTGGGGGCCATCTCACCGACGACCATGTGCAGGAACACGACGATGCCGACGGCCAGCACGACGGAGACGACGTATGCCGCCGCCTCCGGGACGCGCGCGAAGGTGAACACCGGGGTGAGCAGCTCCGCCACGGCCGGCTTGGCCAGCGAGCCGAGCCCCAGGGTGCACAGCGTGATGCCGAGCTGGGCGCCGGCGAGCATGAGCGAGAGCTCGCGGCTGCCGCGCACGGCGGCCCGCGCCGCGACGCTGCCGCGCTCGGCGAGGTCCTCGAGCCGGTGGCGCTTGCTGGCCACGAGCGCGAACTCCGCCGCGACGAAGAAGGCGTTGAGCACGAGGAGCAGGAGGGACACGAGCAGGGCGGTCGTCATCGGCCGGCCTCCGTCCGTGAGCCGGCCGTGCGGTCGGTCGCATCGCCGCCGGCAGCGTCCGACCCGTGGTCGGAGCCGGTGTCGATGTCGGGGGCCTCGAGGTCGGACATGAGGTCGAGCACCTCGACGCGCACCGCCGACGGGACGTGTCGCTCGACGGCCTCGACGGTGAGGCGGACCGAGACCGGCAGGTGCCGGTGCTCGCGGTCGTGCTCGCTGTCGGGCTCACGCGGGTCGCCAGAGCGCCCCTGGGCCTCGTGGTCGCCGGACGGCTCGGCGTTCTCGTGGACGTCACCGGCGGGGGCGTCGGCACCGTCGCCCTCGGACCCGTGGTGACCGTCGGACACGACCTCGCGGCGCGCCTCGACGTGGACCTCGTCGCCGACGACGGCCGTGCGGCCCAGGTCCTCGAGGATGAGTCCGCTGATGGTCGAGTACTCGTCGCTGCTCGCGAGGCGCAGCTCGGTCGCGGTGTCGAGCTCGTCGAGGCGCAGGTGGCCCGGGACGAGCCACGTGTCGGCGCCCGTCTCGACGATGCCGGGCTCCGGGGTGTCGTCCTCGTCGAGGATCTCGCCGACGACCTCCTCGGCGATGTCCTCGAAGGTGACGATGCCGGCGAAGCCACCGTGCTCGTCGACGACGACGGCCAGCTGCCGGTGGTCGGCCCGGATCTGCTCGAGGACGCGGGGCAGCGGAGCGCTCGTCGGGACGACGGTCGGGTCGGAGACGACGGAGCCGACCGTCGTGGTGCCGCGCCGGTCGGGCTCGACGGCCAGCACCTCGGCGATGCCGGCGACCCCGACGATGTCGTCACCGTCGCGGCCGGTCACCGGGAAGCGTGACCAGCCGGTGTCGAGCAGGTCGACGAGGGCCGTGACCGGGGCGTCGGCGTGGATCGTCGTGACGCGAACGCGTGGCGTCATGACGTCTCCAGCGTCGAGCTCGCGGAAGCGCAGGCCGCCCTCGAGCACGTCGGAGAGGTCGTCGTCGAGGAGGCCGCCCGCGTGCGACTCGTCGATGATGCGGGTGAGGTCCTCGGCCGTCGCGCCCTGCTCGAGCTGCTCGACCGGCTCGATGCCGACCTTGCGCAGCAGGGCCGTCGACGAACGGTCGAAGAGCCGCACGATCGGCCCGGCCACCGTGAGGTAGGCGAGCGTCGACCGGCTCAGGGAGCGGGCCAGGGGCACGGTCCGCGCGATGGCGAGGTTCTTGGGCGCGAGCTCGCCGAAGACCATCTGCACGACCGTCGAGAAGACGAGGACGGCGGTGACCGAGAGGCTGAGCCGGGCGGCATACGACATCGAGGGGTCGAGCAGCTCGGCGATGCCGGCGCCGACGAGTGGCTCGGAGACGTAGCCGACGAGCAGGGCGGTCACGGTGATGCCGAACTGGGCGGCCGACAAGGTGAACGACAGCTGCGACGTGACGCGCAGGGCGCGTTCGGCGGGGGCGTCACCCTCCGCCGCGAGCTGCTTGAGGGCGTTGCGGTCGACGGCGACGTAGGCGAACTCCTGGGCCACGAAGTAGCCGGTCGCCGCCGTCAGGGCGAGGATCAGTGCGATGCCCAGGCAGATGCCGAGGGCGGTGCTCATGCGTTCACCACCCGGGTGAGCGAGCGGTGCGTCTGGGGCGGCCGGATCGGGTCCGGCCAGGGACTATGGCCCTCCCGGGACTCGGCACGCGAGTCGGAGCGTGAGTGGGATCGCATGAGGCAATCCTAAGTTACGGGCGCGACCCGCCCACCCGGCGACGTCCGGACCGGACCCGGGCCATCCTCAGGCGACTCCCAGAGGTCCTCGGCTGAGCCGGCACGGCTCAGCCCGTCGCGGCGGCGCCCCGGCGGGTGGCCTCCTGGCTGATCTGGTGCGCGAGCTCGACGTCGAGCTGGGTCAGGCCGCCCTCGGAGTGGGTCGACAGCGCGAAGGCGACGGTGCGCCAACGGATGTCGATGTCGGGATGGTGGTCCATCGTCTCCGCGGCGGACGCGACCTCCTGCACGAGGGCGATGCCGGTCAGGAAGTCCGGCGCCTCGAAAGAAGCCCGGATCGTGTCGTCGTCACGCGTCCAGTCGGGCAGGTCGCCCAGCTGGCGCTCGATCTCCTCGTCGGTGAGCCGTCGTGTCATGTCACCAGTAAACGCCCCACCATGCTCGCCCGGTCGTCCTGGACCTCGTGCTGTGGCACCATCGGTGGCGCCATGAGCAGTCCAGACCCCGTCCAGCACCCGGTACGCCTCGTCGTCGGGGCCGCCGTCGTCGACGACCTGGAGCGACCGACCCGACTGCTGTCGGCCCGCCGCACGGAGCCGTCGGCGCTCGCCGGCGGCTGGGAGCTGCCCGGCGGCAAGGTCGACGAGGGCGAGTCCCCGCTGTCGGCCCTGCACCGCGAGCTGCTCGAGGAGCTCGGCGTCCGCGTTCGCCTCGGCGCGCACGTGCCCGGTCCGAAGCCGGGCTCCACGTGGCCGCTGGGCGATCGGTACGAGATGCTGGTGTGGTTCGCCGAGGTCGTCGAGGGCACGCCCGAGCCCCTGGAGGACCACGATGAGCTGCGCTGGCTCGACCGGGACGACCTCCGTGCCGTCGGGTGGCTCCCCGCCGACCTGCCCATCGTCGAGCAGCTCGAGCAGCTGCTGCGCCCGCCCGCATCCGACCCGGACGCCCGAAGCGCCTCCTGAACCACACGAGAACCACCCACGACGCCGTGGTCCGAACCACCCTCGAAACCCTGAGAGACTGTCCCTCATGCCCATGAAGACCCGCGCGGACATCCGCAACGTCGCCATCGTCGCCCACGTCGACCACGGCAAGACCACCCTCGTCGACAAGATGCTCTGGCAGTCCGGCGCGTTCGGCGAGCACCAGCACGTCGACGAGCGCGCGATGGACTCCGGCGACCTCGAGCGCGAGAAGGGCATCACGATCCTCGCGAAGAACACCGCGGTGCACTACACGGGCAAGGCCGCCCAGGACCGCGGCCTGACCGACGGCGTCACGATCAACATCATCGACACCCCCGGCCACGCCGACTTCGGTGGTGAGGTCGAGCGCGGCCTGTCGATGGTCGACGGTGTCGTCCTGCTCGTCGACGCGTCCGAGGGCCCGCTGCCCCAGACCCGCTTCGTGCTGCGCAAGGCGCTCGCCGCGAAGATGCCGGTCATCCTGTGCATCAACAAGGTCGACCGTCCGGACTCGCGCATCGCGGAGGTCGTCGACGAGGCCTACGAGCTCTTCCTCGACCTCGACGCGACGGAGGAGCAGATCGACTTCCCGATCGTCTACGCGTCGGCCAAGGCCGGCCGCGCCTCGCTCGAGCGCCCCGACAACGGTGGCCTGCCGGAGGGCGAGGACCTCGAGGCCCTCTTCGAGACGATCCTCCAGACGATCCCCGCGCCGACGTACGACGACGAGGCGCCCCTGCAGGCGCACGTCACCAACCTCGACGCCTCCAACTTCCTCGGCCGCCTCGCCCTGCTCCGTGTCTTCAACGGCACGATCAAGAAGGGCCAGCAGGTCATGTGGTGCCGCCACGACGGCTCGCAGCAGCGCGTCAAGATCACCGAGCTGCTCATGACCGAGGCGCTCGAGCGCAAGCCCGCCGAGGAGGCGGGCCCCGGCGACATCATCGCCGTCGCCGGCATCCCCGAGATCACCATCGGCGAGACGCTCGCCGACCCCGAGAACCCCATCCCGCTGCCCCTCATCACGGTCGACGAGCCGGCGATCTCGATGACCATCGGCACCAACACGAGCCCGATGGTCGGCCAGGTCCGCGGCTCGAAGGTCACGGCCCGCATGGTCAAGGACCGCCTCGACAAGGAGCTCATCGGCAACGTGTCGCTGCGCATCCTCAACACCGAGCGTCCGGACGCCTGGGAGGTCCAGGGCCGTGGTGAGCTCGCGCTCGCCATCCTCGTCGAGCAGATGCGTCGCGAGGGCTACGAGCTGACCGTCGGCAAGCCGCAGGTTGTCACCCGCGAGGTCGACGGGAAGGTCCACGAGCCCGTCGAGCGCCTCACCATCGACACCCCCGAGGAGTTCCTCGGCGCCATCACGCAGATCATGGCCGCCCGCAAGGGCCGCATGGAGCAGATGACCAACCACGGCACCGGCTGGATCCGCATGGAGTTCCTCGTGCCCAGCCGTGGCCTCATCGGCTTCCGCACCGAGTTCCTCACCGAGACGCGCGGCACGGGCATCGCCCACCACGTCTTCGAGGACTACGAGCCGTGGTTCGGCGCCATCACGACCCGCACGAGCGGCTCGCTGGTCTCCGACCGCAAGGGCGTCGTCACCTCCTACGCCATGGTCAACCTCCAGGAGCGCGGCACGCTCTTCGTCGACCCGACGACGGAGGTCTACGAGGGCATGATCGTCGGCGAGAACTCCCGCGCCGACGACATGGACGTCAACATCACCAAGGAGAAGAAGCTCACCAACGTGCGCGCCTCCTCCTCGGACAACTTCGAGAAGATCGTCCCGCCGCGCAAGCTGAGCCTCGAGCAGAGCCTCGAGTTCTGCCGCGAGGACGAGTGCGTCGAGGTCACGCCCGAGTCGGTCCGCATCCGCAAGGTCGTCCTCGACGCCGGCGAGCGCGCCCGAACCGCGTCACGGGCGCGTTCGGCGGCGAAGGCCGAGGGCTGACCGAGCCGTGCGCAACGTGGTGCGCGGGCTGAGGAGGTCGTCGGCCGTCGCGGTCGTCGCTGCCGTCCTGGCAGCGGGCGCCGCGGCGTGCACCGGGTCGAGCGACCCGACGAGCACCCAGGAGGCGTTGGGCGCCGCCCCGTCGGCCGCGACGGGGCAGCCCCAGCCGGGCGGCACGCTGCAGGTCCTCGTCTCGGGCACCATCGCGACCTGGGACCCGCAGCTGATGTACGTCGGGCCCGAGGCGTTCTTCGCCCAGCGCACCTTCGCCCGCGGCCTCACGGCATACGGCACGGGTGAGCACCAGCGAGACGTCGAGGCCGACCTCGCCACCGACACCGGCACCCCGGGCGACGGCGCACGCACGTGGTCCTTCACCCTGCGCGAGGGGCTGGCCTGGCAGGACGGCTCGCCGATCACGTGCGACGACGTGCGCCACGGCGTCGCCCGCACCTTCGACCGGCGCACGCACGTCGGCGGCACCAACTACGCGAGCTACCTGCTCGCGATGCCGACGAAGGTGACGCCCGAGGGTCTCGAGAAGCCCGTCTACGCCGGGCCGTCCGACACGGCCCACCAGTCCGACTTCGACCGCGCCGTGTCGTGCAAGGGCCGCACCATCACCTTCCGGCTGCGCGACGCCGAGCCCGACTTCGCGCACATCGTGGCGCTGCCCGAGTTCGCGCCGCGCAAGGTCGCGGCCGACACCACGAGCGACAAGGCGACGTATGCCGTCATGTCGAGCGGACCCTACCGACTCAAGGAGCCGTGGGTCGTCGGCAAGGGCGGCACCTTCGTGCGCAACGAGCACTGGGACGCCCGCACCGACCCGATCCGGCACGCCTACCCCGACGAGATCCACGTGACGTCCGGGCTGGGGGAGTCGACGGTCATCCAGCGGCTGCTCAACCAGCAGGACGACGACGCGTACGCCGTGTCGTGGGTCCAGGCGAGCCCGACCCTGCGCAACCAGGCCGGCACCGACCTCCAGACGCGGCTCACCTTCCCCTACACGGGCAACGTCGACTACCTCGCCGTCAACATGCGCAGCAAGGTCATGTCCGACCCGGCGGTGCGCAAGGCGCTGTCCCTGTCGACGAACCGCGCGACCTACGTCACCGCGACCGGGGGTGAGGGGGCGGGCACGCCGACGTGGTCGGTCCTGTCGCCGACGGTCGACCCCGAGTCCGTGTCGCCGGCGCCCGGCCTCGGCGTCGAGGGCGACCCCGAAGGCGCCCGGAAGCTGCTCCAGAAGTCCGGCGTCACCCTCCCCGTCCCGCTGCGCGTCGTCTACGCCCGCTCGGTGCTCGGCGACAAGGCGTATGCCGCCCTCGCCGCCGGGTGGGAGCGCGCGGGCTTCAAGGTCGAGCTCACGGGCGTGCCGCCCGAGGAGTACTACGAGACGATCGAGAAGCCGACGTCGGTCGACTCCTACGACGTCTTCCGTGGGGTGTGGACCCCCGACTGGCCGTCCGCCGGAGGGGTGCTGCCGGCGCTCTTCGACCCCCGCATCAACATCGACTCGTCGGGTCCCGGCCAGGACGTCGGCTACTTCAGCAACGACGCCGTCAACGCGCTCATCGACAAGGCCGACGCCACGGCCGACCCCGCCGCCCGGTCCAGGGTGTGGGAGCAGGCCGACCGGTCGATCCGCGACGAGGGCGGCTACATCGCGCTGTCGGCGACGAAGGCCCTCTACCTGCACGGAGCGGGCGTCAAGACCTACGAGGACCACAGCGTCGGCGGCATCGTCGACCTCGCCACCGTGTCCGTGCGCTGACGCACCGAGCGCCCGACGCTCCCCGACGCTTCGAGAGGACCACCGTGCCCCGCCTGCTCTTCGTCCACGCCCACCCCGACGACGAGACCCTGACGTGCGGCATCGCGATGGCCCACCACGTCGCCCGTGGCGACGAGGTGCACGTGCTGACGTGCACCCTGGGTGAGGAGGGCGAGGTCATCCCCCCGGGGCTCGCCGAGCTCGAGGGTGACCCCGACGACCGGCTCGGACCGTACCGCCACGGTGAGCTGACCCGCGCCCTCGACCGGATCGGGGCCGTCGTGCACGTGCTCGGGGCCGACGAGGCGGCCGGGCGGCTCTCGCGCTACCGGGACTCCGGCATGGTCGGCTCCCCGGCTGCGGCTCGCCCCGAGGCCTTCGCGGCGGCGGACCTCGACGTGGCCGGCGGTCTCGTCGCCGAGCTCGTGCGCGACCTGCGCCCCGACGTCGTCGTCACCTACGACGAGCACGGCGGCTACGGCCACCCCGACCACGTCCAGACCCACCGGGTCACGCGGCGCGCCCTCGAGCTCCTCGACGCCGCGCACCGGCCGACGCGCGTGTACGAGATCCTCACGCCGCTCGGCTGGGCGCGCGAGGACCGCGCGTGGCTGGCCGCCGCCGACCCCGACCTGCTCGACACCAGCGCGTGGTGGAGCCGTCAGGACCTCGGCCCGGAGCCGCCTGCGCCGCCGCGGCTCGTCGTGCCCGCGGCCGAGGACGCGTTCCCGCCGTCGGTCGTCGACGACGACCGCGTCACGCACGCCGTGGTCGACGAGGCCGCCCGCACGGTCCAGAGCGACGCGTTGCGCGAGCACGCGACCCAGGTCATCGTCGCGAGCGCGGACGTGTACGCCCTGTCCAACCTCGTCGCCGCGCGGACGACGGCCCGCGAGGGCTTCCGGCGTGTCGACCCGCTCACGTGGCAGACCGTGGGTGGCCCCGTGCAGGCGGGCGAGGCCGGCCTGCTCGCCTGACTGACGGCAACGATCTCGTCACGGAGCCGACACCTCGCGGTGCTTCGCTGCAATCGGACAGCCGCGGCGTTACCTTCGTGCCACACGATGTCCCCTGCCCGGAGAGCCGATGGCCCACGACTGGTCCGACGACACGCGCCGCGAGCGGCGCTCGACGGTGCTGCGCCTGCTCGTGGCCACGATCGTCCTCGGCGGCGGCTACGCCGGCCTCTGCGTGTGGTCCTCGCAGCACGTCCCGGCATCCGTGTCGGTGGGTGACATCCGGGTCGGTGGGATGACGCCCGAGTCCGCCCGGGCGGCCATCGACAAGGGCTCGCGGTCGCTGCTCGACACGCCCATCGTGCTCAGCGTGCCGGGCCGTGCCGCGCCGATCGAGGTCGTGCCGCGTGATGCCGGACTCACGGTCGACGCCGAGCGCTCCCTCGAGGGGCTCACCGGCTTCACGCTCGACCCGCGGGTCGTGTGGGACAAGCTCACCGGGTCGGTCCGGACACCGCTGCTCACGGCCGCGGACGACGAGGCCCTCACGGCCTACCTCGACCGGCTCGCACCCGGACTGGCCGTCGCCCCCGTGGAGGGCCAGGTGACCTTCCCCGACGGCTCCGTCTCCGTCGACATGCCGGCGCCGGGCAGCACGCTCGACGTGGCCGCGACGAAGCTCGCGCTGCGCCGCGCCTTCCCCGACTCCACCCAGGCCACGGCAGTGGTGCGCCAGGTGCCGCCCGCCGTGAGTGCGGACGTCGTCCAGCAGGTCGGCTCGCAGTTCGGCAGCACGGCGATGTCCCGGCCGCTCACGCTCGTGTCCGGCTCGACGCGCGTGCTGCTCTCCCCGGCCGAGTACGCCCCGATGGTCTCGGTCGTGCCCGACGGGTCGGGCGGGCTCACGCCGCGCTTCGACGAGCCCGGCCTCGCCCGGCTCGTCGCCGGCAAGGTGACGGTGCCGAGCCGGACGGCGAGCAGCGCCCGCTGGGTCTTCGAGCCGAACAACGGCAAGCCCCGCCTCGTGCCCTCCGTCGACGGGCTCACCTTCGACGAGGACGCGGTCGCCAGGCAGGTCGTCGCCGCCATCTCCGGCACCGAGCGCACGGTGGACGTGCGGCCCGCGGTCGCCCAGCCACCCTTCACCACCGAGGACGCCCAGCAGGCCGGCGTCAGCACCCTCGTGGCCGACTTCCGCTCGCACTTCCCGACAAACGACGCGACGCGCACCAACAACCTCGTCGTCGCGACGAAGCGCATCAACGGCATCTACGTGCCGCCCGGGGGCACCTTCAGCCTCAACGGGATCCTCGGCGAGCGCACCGAGGACAAGGGGTATGCCGACGGCACCGTCATCATCGACGGCCGGCTGACGCGCGGGACCGGGGGCGGCATCAGCCAGGTGTCCACCGTCGTCTACAACCTGGCCTACTTCGCCGGTGTCGACTTCCTCGCGTTCAGCCCGCACGCGTTCTTCATCCCGCGCTACCCGGAAGGCCGTGAGGCCACCGTCTACTGGCCGACGATCGACAACAAGTGGAAGAACGACACCCCCTACGGGATGCTCCTGCAGACCTGGGTCGAGGGTGGCTTCGTCCACGGACGGGTGTGGAGCACGAAGACCTGGGACATCACGTCGGTCAAGGGCCCGCGGCGAAACGTCGTGCCCCCCAAGACGATTCGCACAGACAGCCTGAAGTGCTACCCGCAGCAGCCCAACCCTGGCTTCGACGTCACCGTGACGCGCGAGTGGCGCCGCCCCGGGTCGAGCGCCCTCGTCAGGAGCGAGCCGGTCAGCACCCACTACGTGCCCGAGGACCACATCATCTGCACGAACTCCGCCGCCACGCCGCCGTGACCGAGGCGGGACTGCGACCGTGCTACGTCGGGTGCGCCCCGGTGCTCAGGCGGTCGGACGGGCGAGGTAGGTGTACTCGTGGTGCACACCGAACCCCAAGCCCTCCCAGAACGCGACACCGTCGGCGTTGTCGGCCGAGACCTGCAGGTAGATCGCCGGCATGTTGTTCTCGCGGGCGACCATGGCGATCGCCGAGACGATGGTCGTGGCCAAGCCCTTGCGGCGGTGGTCGGGGTGCACCCAGAGCCCGAAGATGCCGGCCCACCCGGGGTGGATCGCCATGCGCGCCAAGGCGATGATCCGCTTCGACTCGGGATCGGTGACCGAGAGGAAGAGCTGCCCGTCGCTGCCCGTGAGGACCGCCTCGGTCGCTCCCGGCACGACGGTGCGCTGCTCGGCATAGCTCATGAGCCAGTCGAGCTTGAGCTCCGCGTCGGCGGTGACCGGGACCGACGCCTCGGTGAGGGGCGGCACCGCGGCGGACAGGCCCGTCATGACGAGCACCCGCTGCCAGTCGTCACGGCCGCCGCCGATGGCATAGCCGCGCTCGAGCAGCGCTGCGGCAGCGGGGATCCCGTCGACGGCGAACCCACGCTCGCCGTGGACCTGGAAGATCGGCGGACGGTCGCGCTCGGCGTACCACTTCTCGACGAAGTCGATCGCCTTGTCGACCGGCAGGCTCGGGTCGCCTACGACGAGCGCCGAGTTGGCCCGACCCGTGAAGCCGTCGGACGCGCGGAGCACCCAGTCGCCGATGCCGCCGCGGTCGAGCGCCTGCCAGCCCTTGGCCATCAGCTTCTCGAGGTCGTCGGCCGACACGCGCTCGTGCGCGCGGCCGGGGCGGCTGGCGGGCGGCGGCACGTCCTTGGCGGCGACGACGTCCGCACGGATCAGCTTCACCCGCTCCGTCTTCGTGTCGACGACGAGGAAGTCGTCGTTGCGGGCGACGAGCTCGCCGACGAAGTCGGTGGCGGCCGCCTCGGCGCCCTCGGCGAGCCGGTAGCGCACGACGACCCTGCTGCCGATCGTCAGGCCCGCGGTGAGGCGGTGGCCGGTGGTGTCCGCGGCAGCGGTGGGGGAGAGCGGGGTCGCCTCCGAGCCCTTCGTGGTGTCCTCCGAGGACGTCGTCTCCGGGTCGGTCTCATCCGTGGGGCCGTGCGTGGGCTCGCCGTTCATGTCCGGCATACTAGGCCGTGCAGCATCCGCTCCCGAACGCTCCACAGCAGGAGGTCCGCTCCCCATGACCTATGTCATCGCCCAGCCTTGCGTCGATCTCAAGGACCGTGCCTGCATCGAGGAGTGTCCGGTCGACTGCATCTACGAGGGCAAGCGGTCGCTCTACATCCACCCCGACGAGTGCGTCGACTGCGGCGCCTGCGAGCCCGTGTGCCCCGTCGAGGCGATCTACTACGAGGACGACGTCCCCGAGCAGTGGGCCGACTACTACAACGCCAACGTCGAGTTCTTCAACGACCTCGGCAGCCCCGGTGGCGCCGCCAAGCTCGGCATCATCGACAAGGACCACCCGCTCATCGAGGCGCTCCCGCCGCAGGAACACGACGAGTGACCGTGCCCGGCGCGCCCAGCGCGTCCGTGCGGGGGCTCGACCTCCCGGACTTCCCGTGGGACTCGCTCGCGCCCTACAAGGCGCGAGCGGTCGCGCATCCGGAGGGCATCGTCGACCTGTCGGTCGGCACGCCGGTCGACCCCACCCCCGAGGTCGTGCGCCGGGCGCTCGCGGACGCCTCCGACGCCCCGGGCTACCCGCTGACCGTCGGCACCGCCGACCTGCGGGCCGCGATCTGCGAGTGGTTCGAGCGTCGCCGCGGCGTCCCGGGCCTCACCGTCGACGCGGTCCTGCCGACCATCGGCAGCAAGGAGCTCGTGGCCTGGCTGCCCACCCTGCTCGGCCTGCGCGCCGGTGACGTCGTCGGGATCCCCGCGGTCGCCTACCCGACCTACGACATCGGCGCGCGCATCGCCGGCGCGACGGGCGTCGTCGCCCAGTCGCTGACGAGCCTCGGCCCGCTCACGGCGGCCACGACGCCGAAGCTGTTGTGGCTCAACAGCCCCGGCAACCCCAACGGCCAGGTGCTGGGCGTCCCGCACCTGCGCAAGGTCGTCGAGTGGGCGCGTGGGCACGGGGTCGTCGTCGCCAGTGACGAGTGCTACGCCGAGCTCGACTGGCGCGAGGGCCACGTCGGCACCGCGACGCCGAGCATCCTCCACCCTGACGTCTGCGGCGGGTCCCACGAGGGCCTGCTCGCCGTCTACTCGCTGTCCAAGCAGTCCAACCTCGCCGGCTACCGCGCCGCGTTCGTCGCCGGGGACCCCGCGCTCGTCGGCGCGATCCTCGAGGTGCGCAAGCACGCCGGCATGATCATGCCCACACCCGTCCAGCACGCCATGGCGGTCGCCCTGCGCGACGACACCCACGTGCAGACGCAGCGGACGGCATACGCCCGGCGTCGCGAGCAGCTGCTCGCCGCCGTCACCCGAGCGGGGCTGCGCGTCGACCACTCCGAGGCCGGGCTCTACCTCTGGGCCACCCGCGAAGAGGACTGCTGGACAACGGTTTCCGATCTCGCCGACCGCGGCATCCTCGTTGCCCCGGGCGCGTTCTACGGCGCGGCCGGTAGCCAGCACGTGCGCATCGCGCTCACGGCCACCGACGAACGCATCGCCGCCGCCTGCTCCCGGCTCTGACGCCGAGGCCGTCTCGCCCCCCGTTCCGGCCCGACCTCGTGCGGTGGTATGGGGTGGACCTGTTTTCTCAGCGGACCCGACGCTGGGGTAACGTCGCTCGCGGATACGTCCGGCGCCGTTGGGCCGGAGTTACAGGAGGCGAGGAACAGTGACGAAGGCAGTGGACGCGACACTCAAGGTCGCAGACAAGGAACTCACGTTCCCGGGAGTCGACGCCGTCGAGGGCAACGACGGGCTCGGGGTGGGGTCCCTGCTGAAGGAGGCCGGCCTCGTCACCTATGACGTCGGCTTCGTCAACACCGCGTCGTGCAAGAGCGCGATCACCTACATCGACGGCGACGAGGGCATCCTGCGCTACCGCGGGTACCCCATCGCCGAGCTGGCCGAGAAGTCCACGTTCGTCGAGGTCTCCTACCTGCTCATCTACGGCGAGCTGCCCACGCCTGAGGAGCTGACCCGCTTCGAGGACTCGATCCGCCGGCACACGATGCTGCACGAGGACCTCCGCGCGTTCTTCAACGGCTTCCCGCGCGACGCGCACCCGATGCCCGTGCTCAGCTCGGCCGTCTCGGCGCTCGGCACGTTCTACCAGGACAGCCTCGACCCCTTCGACCAGGAGCAGGTCGAGATCTCGACCGTCCGCCTCCTCGCCAAGCTGCCGACCATCGCGGCCATGGCGCACAAGAAGAGCGTCGGCCAGCCGTACATGTACCCCGACAACTCGCTGTCGTTCGTCGAGAACTTCCTGCGGATGACGTTCGGCTATCCCGTCGAGCCCTACGAGGTCGACCCGACCGTCGCCAAGGCCCTCGACCTGCTCTTCATCCTGCACGCCGACCACGAGCAGAACTGCTCGACCTCGACGGTGCGCCTCGTCGGCTCGGCGCACGCGAACCTCTTCAACTCGGTCTCGGCCGGCATCCACGCCCTGTCCGGCCCGCTCCACGGCGGCGCCAACCAGGCGGTCCTCGAGATGCTCGGCAAGCTCCACGAGTCGGGCGACGACCCGAAGAAGTTCATGGAGAAGGTCAAGAACAAGGAGGACGGTGTCCGCCTCATGGGCTTCGGGCACCGGGTCTACAAGAACTACGACCCGCGCGCCGCGATCATCAAGAAGGCCGCCGACGACATCCTCGAGAAGCTCGGCCAGAACGACCCGCTGCTCGAGATCGCCAAGGGGCTCGAGGAGATCGCGCTGGCCGACGACTACTTCGTCGAGCGCAAGCTCTACCCGAACGTCGACTTCTACACCGGCCTCATCTACAAGGCCATGGGCTTCGAGTCGAAGATGTTCACGGTGCTCTTCGCCATCGGCCGTCTCCCGGGCTGGATCGCCCAGTGGCGCGAGATGATGACCGACCCCGAGACGAAGATCGGCCGTCCGCGCCAGATCTACACGGGTGAGGCCCAGCGCAGCTACCCCGCCTGAGCCGTCGGCTCACCCGAGATCCACCCGATGCCCCCGCCCCTCCTGGGACGGGGGCATCGGCATGATGGGGCGATGGCCAAGTACCTCGTCAACGACGCGGCCGTCGCCCGGTGCCGCGACCTCATCGACAAGCGGCAGTACGTTCTGGACAGCGACTGGGGCCAGGTCCAGCCGGATGCAGAGGCGCAGAACGCCTACCTCGAGCGGCACCCGTGGGACGACTACGCCGCGTGGCACCTCGGCCTGACCGAGGGCGCGAACGACGGGACCAAGGCGCGCTACGCCTTCGTCGTCGGCGACTTCCGGCGGGTCCACCGCACGGCGCTCATCGCCTGCGTCTACCGCGCGAGCGAGTGGCGGCACAAGGACGTCGAGCTCGCCGCGCACGACCTGCTCCAGCACCTCGACCGGGTGTCCCGCTGACCACGACCTGTCCCCGGGAGCCAGCAGGGTGCCCGCCCGGGGGCGTATGCCGCCGGGCTCAGCCGAGGGTGATCGTGACCGTCGTGCCGTCGGAGCCGGACGACCAGTCCTCGTCGCCCTTCGAGCGGTCCCACACGCGGTCGCCGACACTGATCTTGCTCGCCCCGTAGATCTCGGCGCGCGCCACGGCCCACTGCGCGACGGCCCAGGCAGTCGTGCGGTCGCGGGCCGTCACGGTGAGCACGCCCTCACCGGGTCGGACCGAGGTGACGCCCATCTGCTCGGACAGGTCGGCAGCCACGCGCTGCGGCGTGAGGCTGGTCTTCACCGCGTCGAGGCGGCACGTCAGGCCGGCGGGGGAGTGCCCGGTCAAGGTCGAGGCGAGCACCCGGCCCTGGCCCTCGTGGTCGCGGTAGGCCTCGGGGAAGCCGCTCTTCTGGACGCGCTGGGCGATCTTCGTGATGTCGGCGGTCTCGTAGCCCTGGTACTTCTCGAGGGCGTCGTAGAACGCGTTGGTCGCGTGGACGGGGTCGAGGATCTGCTCCTTCGTGCCCCAGCCCTGGCTCGGCCGCTGCTGGAAGAGGCCGAGCGAGTCGCGGTCGCCGTAGCGCAGGTTGCGGATCTTCGACTCCTGGAACGCCGTCGTCAACGCGATCGTGGCCGCACGCGGGGGCATCTCACGCTTGATCGACAGCGCCGCGATGAGCGCGGCGTTGGCCGTCTGGTCGGGGTCGAAGGTCTCGGTGATCCCGCCGGCCTTGATCGTGCACTGCGGGTTGACGACGCTCTGGATGAGGAAGCGGGCGCCGAACCACCCGGCCGTGCCGACGACCGCCAGCACGAGCAGGATCGGCACCCAGCGGGGGCGGCGACGAGCGCGCGGGCGGCCCCGGGAGTCGGCAAGGGTCGGGCCCGGTCGGTTCTTCGGCATGGGGTCCTCAGGTGGTCCGGCTCTGGTCTGAACCGGTGGCGTCCGGTCTGGGTCAGTCGTTGGCGTGCAGGGCGGCGTTGAGAGTGATGCCCGTCCCCGCGCGGTCGCGGGCCTCGACGGCACCGCTCACGCTGTTGCGGATGAACAGGATGTTGCTCGACCCCGACAGCTCCTTGGCCTTGACCACGGTGCCGTCGGGCAGCGTCACCTTGGTGCCCGCCGTCACGTAGAGCCCGGCCTCGACGACGCAGTCGTCCCCGAGCGCGATGCCGATGCCGCCGTTGGCTCCGACGAGACAACGCTCGCCGATGCTGACGCGTTCCGTCCCGCCACCGGACAGGGTGCCCATGATCGAGGCGCCGGCGCCGATGTCGGACCCGTCCCCGACGACGACGCCCTGCACGATGCGACCCTCGACCATCGAGGTGCCGAGCGTGCCGGCGTTGAAGTTGCAGAAGCCCTCGTGCATGACCGTCGTGCCCGCCGAGAGGTGCGCGCCGAGGCGCACCCGGTCCGCGTCGGCGATGCGCACGCCCTGCGGCACGACGAAGTCGGTCATCCTCGGGAACTTGTCGACGCCGTAGACGGCGACGTGCTGGCCCCGGGCCCGCAGCCGCATCCGCGTCTGCTCGAAGCCGTCGACGGCGCACGCGCCTGCGCTCGTCCAGACGACGTTGGGCAGGGCGCCGAAGACGCCGTCGAGGTTGATGGTGTTGGGCTCGACGAGGCAGTGCGACAGCAGGTGCAGACGCAGGTAGGCGTCCGGCGCGTCGGCCGGGGGGGCGTCGAGGTCGATCTCGACGAGCCGGACCTCGGTGCGCACGCGGCGCGCCTCGTCGGTGCCGACGAGGGCGTCGAGGCCCTCGGGGACGGTCGCGCCGGCCGGGCGCTCCCCGAGCGCCGGCTGCGGGAACCACGTGTCGAGCACCTGCCCGTCGTCCGTGGTCGTCGTCAGTCCGTGTCCCCATGCGTTGCGCTCCGACATGGCCGCAAGGATATGGGGACGGCCCGCACCGGTGAAACGGGGACCCGCACCGTGGTCACCGGACGGTGACGGTCGGACGGTCCCGCGGGCGCCGCGACGTGGTGGCCTCCGGATAACCTTCGCGTATGCCGTCCACCTCGCCGTCCGTCGACCCGACCACCGTGCCCGCCGACACGGGGGCCCGCGCCGCCACCCTCGACCTGTCCGCCGACGTCACGACCCTCACGGCCGCGATCTGCGACATCGAGTCGGTCAGCCAGGACGAGGCGGCGCTCGCCGACGCGATCGAGGCCGCCCTGCGGCCCCTCTCGCACCTCGAGGTCGTCCGCGACGGCAACACCGTCGTCGCCCGCACCTCCCTCGGCCGCTCGGAGCGGGTCGTGCTGGCCGGACACATCGACACGGTGCCGCTGACCGCGGTGCCCAACCTGCCCACGCGCCGCGTCGACGGTGAGCTGTGGGGCCGGGGCACGGTCGACATGAAGGGCGGTGTCGGCGTCATGCTCCGCATCGCGGCGCAGGTGCCCGACCCGAGTCGCGACCTGACCTTCCTCTTCTACGAGTGCGAGGAGATCGACGGGCAGTACAACGGTCTGGCCCGCCTCGCCGACACCTCGCCCGAGCTGCTCGCCGGCGACTTCGCCGTCCTGCTCGAGCCGACCGACGGCGCCATCGAGGGCGGCTGCAAGGGCACCCTGCGCGCCGAGGTCGTCACCAAGGGCGTCGCCGCCCACTCGGCCCGCCCGTGGAAGGGTCACAACGCCATCCACGACGCCGCCGCGGTGCTCTCGCGGCTGACCGCCTACGAGGCCGAGACCATCACCGTCGACGGGCTCGACTACCACGAGGCCCTCCAGGCCGTCGGGATCAGCGGCGGGATCGCCGGCAACGTCATCCCCGACCGGTGCACCGTCACCGTCAACTACCGCTACGCGCCCGACAAGAACACCGAGGAGGCCTTCGCGCACGTGCGCCAGGTGTTCGACGGTTTCGACGTGACGCTCGGCGACGCGGCCGACGGCGCGCGGCCGGGTCTGCTGCTGCCGGCCGCCAAGGCGTTCATCGACGCGCTCGGTGTGCCCGTCAACCCGAAGGAGGGGTGGACCGACGTCGCGCGCTTCTCGGCGCTCGGCATCCCCGCCGTCAACTTCGGGCCCGGAGACCCCAACCTCGCGCACATGGACGACGAGCGCTGCCCGGTCGAGCAGTACGTCGAGGCCGAGGCCGCCCTGCTGCGCTGGCTCGGCTGACCTCTCCGCATAGGGTGGCGCTGTGACCGACCACCAGCCTGCACCCGTCACCTCGGGGAGCCCGCACGAGGACCGGCGCCAGACCGGTCCGGTGACGCTGCGCCGTCACAAGGTGCCCGTGACGACGACCGACCAGCGACTGCTCGAGGCGCACCAGCCCAACGAGTGGCTGCACGCCGACCCGTGGCGCGTCATGCGCATCCAGTCCGAGTTCGTCGAGGGTTTCGGCACACTCTCCGAGCTCGGGCCGGCGGCAGCGGTGTTCGGCTCGGCGCGCACGCGACCCGAGGACCCGGCATACGCCATCGGGGTCGAGGTGGGCCGCCTGCTGGCGGAAGCGGGCTACGCCGTCATCACCGGCGGTGGGCCGGGCGCCATGGAGGCGGCCAACAAGGGTGCCTTCGAGGCGAAGGGGACCTCGGTCGGGCTCGGCATCGAGCTGCCCTTCGAGACGGGCCTCAACGAGTACGTCGACCTCGGCATCAACTTCCGCTACTTCTTCGCCCGCAAGGTCATGTTCCTCAAGTACTCCCGCGGCTTCATCGTGCTGCCGGGGGGCTTCGGCACGCTCGACGAGCTCTTCGAGGCGCTGACGCTCGCGCAGACGCAGAAGGTCACCGAGTTCCCCATCGTGCTCATGGGCGTCGCGTACTGGCAGGGGCTCATCGACTGGCTGGGCGACACGGTGCTCGACCACGGCATGATCAGTCCGGCCGACCTCAAGCGGCTCATCGTCACCGACGACCCGGACGAGGCCGTCAAGGCGATCCGCACGTACGAGGAGCCGCGCGCGTGAAGTGGTTCATCCTCCTCGTCGGGATCGTCGTCCTGTGCTCCGTCGTCGCGCTCATTCTCGGGCTCGCCGGTGGTGGCCTCGGCCGCAACACGACGAGCCTGAGCCACGAGCCCCTGCCCGACGAGCCGATCCGCGACACCGACTTCGACGACCTCGTCTTCGACGTGGGCGCCCGGGGCTACCGGATGAGCCAGGTCGACGGGGTCGTCGACCGGCTGAGGCGCGAGCTCCGCGAGAAGGACGAGGAGATCGCCGTGCTGCGCGGGGACGCCCCGGCGGAGCTCGCTCCCGAGCCGGCCCAGCACGTGCCCGGCCTCGCCGAGCCCGCCGAGCCCGCCGAGCCCGCCGAGGCGGAGACGGAGGGGCTCGAGCCGACCCCCGAGCCGGCCGACACGGCTGAGGCTGCCGAGGAGGCCGAGCCGGCCGAGCCGGCCGAGCAGTCCGATCCGACGGTCGGCCGCGAACGCACCACATGACCGAGGTGCTCTCGCTGCGTTCGCGCGGCGTCTTCGTCGCCTGGGTGCTCGCGGTCTACGCGCTGGCCCGGGTCGTCACGACGACGATCCTGCTGCTCGTCATGCAGCACCAGGTCCCGTCCGGCATGACCGGCGGCGACGACGTGCCCGTGTCCTACTTCCCGTTCACGGCGCTCTGGGACGGCCAGTGGTACCAGACGATCGCCCAGCACGGGTATCCCTCGGAGCTACCGGTCGGCGAGAGCGGGGCCGTCCAGCAGAACCCGTGGGCCTTCTACCCGCTCTTCCCGTTCATGGCCCGCGCCGGCATGGCCCTGACCGGGCTCGACTTCCCGGCGGTGGGCTCGACGATCGCGCTCCTCTGCGGGGCCGGCGCGGCCGTGCTCATGGGACTGCTGCTGCGCGAGCGCATCGGCGACCCGGCGGCATACCTCGTCGTCGCCCTGTGGGCGAGCTTTCCCGCGTCGGTGACGCTGCAGCTGGCCTACACCGAGTCGCTCGCCATGCTGCTGCTCGTCGGCTACCTCTACGCGCTGGCCAAGGAGCGGTGGCTCGTCGCGACGGCCGTGGCCCTGCTCGTCGGGCTCTCGAGACCGATCGCCGTGCCGCTGGGACTCGTGACGCTCGTCGTGGTCTTCCTGCGCTGGCGGGCGCGCCGTGAGCGCCCGATCAGTCGCGGGACGTATGCCGCGATGCTCGCCTCGCTCGTCGGCTGCGGTGTCGCCGGGCTGCTGTGGCCCGCCATCGCGTGGTGGCGCACCGGCGTGCCGTCGGCCTACACCGACACGATGGCGTCGTGGCGTGGCTCGGGCACCGTCGAGCCGTTCACGCCGTGGGTCGGGATGTCGGAGTATGCGTTCGGCGACACGTGGGGCCCGGTGATGCTCGTCGTCGCGCCGCTCGTCGCCATCGCCATGGTGGCCGGACCGTGGGCCCGCAACCTCGGCGCCGACCTGCGCACGTGGACGCTCGCCTACCCGGCGTACCTCGCGGCGGTGCTCGACCCCTTCACGAGCATCTTCCGCTACCTCATCCCGCTCTTCCCGCTCCTCGTCGTCGTGCTCGGGGCGGGCTGGGCCGACCGTCGCGGCAACACGTGGAAGCGGCTGCTGTGGCGCTTCGTCCCGCTCCTCGTCCTCAGCGTCGTGGGCCAGTACTACTGGACCGACATCCTGTGGCGCTTCGTCCCCCCGAGCGACTACCCGCCGTGACCGGACACCGGTCTGACCCCGCCGTTCTCGGTGGTTCGACCGGCAGATGATCTGCCGATCAGTGTGCTGATCACCCCACCATCACGCAGACCATGCTGCGGGTCACGCCTGGTCCTCCACACCCATGACCAGCGTGACCCGTCGTCCACAGCGTCGCCCGCCGCAAGCGCGCCACTCGCCTCAGCGGGGCAGGGTGACGGAATGACCCTGACCGACGCGACAACTGCTCTGGCCGAGGTGCAGCACGGAGTGGTGTCCCGGCGTCAGCTCCTCGAAGCCGGTGTCACGCGCGAGACCCTGCGCTGGCGGGTCGGTCGGGACTGGAGGCTCCTGCTGCCCGGCGTCTACGCGCTTCAGACCGGCCTGCCTTCGGTGTGGCAGCGGCTCGTCGCTGCGCAGCTCGTGGGCGGCGAGGGAGCGTGGCTCGCAGGATCCACCGCCGCCTCGCTGCACGGGATCACGAGCGCCCCGATATCGATGCCGATCCGGGTGCTCGTGCCTGCACCACGCAGGTCCAGGCGGATCTCGTGGGTCGACGTCCGGAGCACGACCCTGCTGGGCGAACGCGTTGTCGAGCGCGGCCCGCTACGCCTCGGATGCCTCGCCCGCGCCGTCGTCGACGCAGCACATGAGACTCCTGATGAGCGAGCGGCGCGTGGTGTCGTCATCGAGGCGGTCCAACGCCGTCTCGTCCGGCTCGACGACCTGGAGCACTGGGTCGATGCCAGGGGCCGTCGTGGCTCCGCGCGGCTGCGGCGGATTCTCGCCGAGGTCGCGGAGGGCGCGTGGTCGGTGCCCGAGAGCGACCTGCTCGCGCTGGTCCGGACCTCGCGCCGACTGCCCCCGCCGATGGCTAACCCGATCCTCACCGGTCCGGGCGGCGAGACCTTGACCTCGCCCGATCTCTGGTTCGACGACGTGGGCCTGGCCGTGATGGTGCAGTCTCGTCGATTCCATGCCGACCGCCTCGACTGGGAGGCCACCGTGGAGCAGGGATCCGATCTGTCGACGATGCGCGTCGTGGTCGTCGGCGTCACCCCGACTGCACTCGCGCGCGACCCCGAGGCGCAGTTGCGCCGCATCGAGCGGGCTCACGAGGCGGCTGCGCGCACCGGTGTGCGAGCCCCGGTCACCGCCAGCGTCCGCGCCACCGTGCCCCTCGGGGTGACGGGCTGAGCCAGACATGCGTGGTGGTCCGGCTGATCATCGTGCATCTGGTGGGGTGATCACCACACCAGATGCAGCACCATGGGCAGGTTCATCGGGAGACGCGCGCGAGCGGGTCCGGCGGTCAGGTGCCGGTGTAGGTGGGCTTCTCCTTGGCGAGGAAGGCGTCGACGGCGGCCCGGTGGTCGCTGCTGCCACCCGTCAACGCCATGAGCTCGGCCTCGTGGGCCAGGGCAGCGGGCAGGTCGGCGCCCGCCGAGTAGGCGACGGCCCGCCGGATCGAGCCGTAGGCCAGCGTCGGGCCGTCGGCGAGGGTCCGGGCCAGCTCGGTCACCGTCGCCTCGAGCTCGTCGGCGGGCACGACCTTCGTGACGAGCCCCATCGCCAACGCCTCTGCCGCCGAGACCGTGCGCGGCAGGAGCAGCAGCTCCTTGGCGCGGGCGGGCCCGACGAGACGGGGCAGCGTCCACGAGGCCCCGGAGTCGCACGAGAGCGCGATGCCCGCGAACGAGGTGTTGAGCCCGGCCTGCTCCGACGCGACCCGGAAGTCGCACGCCAGCGCGAAGCTCATCCCCGCCCCGGCCGCCACACCGTTGAGGGCCGCGACGACGGGCTTGTTCATCGTCGAGAGCGCGATGACGATCGGGTTGTAGTGGTCGGTCACGGTCGTCTCGAGCGTCGACGTCGGGTCGCCGAGGCTGCGGACGTGCTCCTTGAGGTCCTGCCCGACGCAGAAGGCCCGCCCGGTCCCCGTGAGCACGACGCACCGCACGGCGGGGTCCCCACCGACCTCGCGGAGGGCCGCGACGAGGGCGTCCTTGAGGGCGTCGTCGAGGCTGTTCATGGCGTCCGGGCGGTTGAGCCGGAGCCAGGCGATGCCGTCGGCGACCTCGACGAGCAGGGGCTCGGTGGCGGGCGAGGAGGGGGAGTCGGGCGTCTGCGTCATGGGCGCCACTCTGTCCCAATCCGTCCCCGGGCGGAAGCGTGACGAGCCTCGGAGGGCCCGGACGTGCCCTCTGTCACATCCCCAATTAGGTCTCGCAAACGAGACACGGAATAATGGGGCCAAAGACCGAGGATTCCTAGGGAAGGGGAACCATGGCAGCAATGAAGCCGAGGACCGGCGATGGCCCGCTCGAGGTCGTCAAGGAGGGCCGCGGCATCGTGCTGCGGATGCCCCTTGAGGGCGGCGGGCGTCTCGTCGTCGAGATGACCCCCGACGAGGCTGCAGCTCTGCGTGACGCGATCCAGGGTTGTGACGGCGTCAACTGACCCTTCCGCCTGATCCAGGTTCGACGGCCCCTGACCTCACGGTCGGGGGCCGTTTCGCATGCCCGCCCCGGGCGGAGGATGGCGTATGCCGTCCGGCCGGCGGGACGGCATACGTGCGCTCAGCGCTTGACGGCCACGAGCAGACCGTCGCCGACCGGCAGCAGCGACACGGTGAACTGGTCGTGCTCGCGGATCGCGCGGCCGACCTCGCGGAGGGTGCGCGTCTCGGCGTCCCGGTTGGCGGGGTCGGACTCCTTGTCGGTCCACGTCATGACGAGGGTGCCGCCGGACCGCAGCAGGCGGGTGGCCTGCGCGAGGTACTCGGGGTACTCCTCCTTGTCGGCGTCGACGACGACGAGGTCGTAGGCGCCGTCGGTCATCCGGGGGAGCACCTCGAGAGCACGACCGGCGATGCAGCGGGTGCGCTGGTGGGCGATGCCGGCAGCCGCGAAGGCGTCGCGCGCGGCCCGCTGGTGCTCGGTCTCGAGGTCGATGGTCGTGAGGATGCCGTCGGCGGGCATGCCGCCGAGCAGCCAGAGACCCGAGGCGCCCGCGCCGGTCCCGATCTCCATGACGGCCTTGGCCTCGGTCGCGGCCGCGAGCATCTGGAGCACGGCGCCGACGCCGTTGCCGACGGCCGGCGCACCGAGCTCCTCACCGCGGTGGGTCGCCTCCTCGACGTGCTCGCTCGGGGTGACGAACTCCTCGGCGTGCGACCACGCGGCGACCTTCTGGGTGCTCATGTTCGTCACCCTACTGTGACGTGCCGGGCCGATTCGGCACCCCGTCGCCCTGAAGCGGGTAAGGATCAGGTCATGGACGAACACGACAAGCCGACCGCGGAGCACCTGCGTCCGGGCGGCGTCGGCGACGCCACGGTCGAGGCCCTGGGCAAGCTGTCCGAGGCCCTCGAGGTCGTCGAGGACGCCCGCGGCCACCTCTACGGCTTCCACCGGCTCACGGGGATGGCGGACCTCACCCTGGGCGAGGCCGTCGACCTCTTCCGCGAGGCCGGCCACACCGAGCTCGCCGACCGGCTGCAGACCGAGCTCGTCGGGCGCAACGTCGTGCAGGGACGGTGGACCTTCCAGATCGTCGAGGAGTACGACGACGGCTACTACGCGACCTTCAAGGAGCTCGAGAAGACGGCGCGCGACGACCTCGTCGGTGGCCGACGCCACCTCTTCGAGGCGGAGATGAAGGAGGACCGACGCACACACGGCCGGGCCCACCACGAGGCGGTCCCGCACGACGGCAGCGAGCAGTCCCGCTGACCACCCCGCCCGCCGTCCCGCCACCCCGTCCACAGCAGAACCACAGGTTCTGGCTGGCGATCGGACAGGGCAATCCGAGACGATCGACGGGAACGAAACGAGATCTGACGGCGTTCTTGTCGTTGACCCCTCTCCGTGAAAGGCCCAGCCCCCAGTGAGCACCAGCGTGACGTCCACCTCTCCCACCTCGGTGGAGCAGGCCGACTCGACGTGGACTCCCCCCACGTGGGAGGAGATCGTCGAGCAGCACTCGGCGCGCGTCTACCGCCTGGCCTACCGCCTCACGGGCAACCCGCACGACGCCGAGGACCTGACGCATGACGTCTTCGTCCGCGTCTTCCGGTCGCTGCACTCCTACCAGCCGGGCACCTTCGAGGGCTGGCTGCACCGCATCACGACCAACGTCTTCCTCGACAAGATGCGTCGCAAGCAGCGCATCCGCTTCGACGCCCTGCCCGACGACGCCGCCGGTCGGCTCCCCAGCAACGAGAAGGGGCCGGAGCAGACCTACCACGACGCCCGTTTCGACGACGACGTGCAGCGGGCGCTCGATGCCCTCGCGCCGGAGTTCCGCGCGGCCGTCGTCCTCTGCGACATCGAGGGCCTCAGCTACGAGGAGATCAGCGCGACTCTCGGCGTCAAGCTCGGCACCGTCCGCTCGCGCATCCACCGTGGCCGCGCCCAGCTGCGCGAGGCCCTCGCGCACCGCGCCCCCGAGGTGGCCGCCGCCGCCCGTCCGGCCAAGCCCGAGTCGCGCGCTGCTCGCGCCGGCCTGCGCCTTCCCGGCCGCCGAGTCGCGGCGAGCTCGCGCTGATGGGTCCGGAGGTGATGTCGTGACGCCGCACCTCAAGGGATACGTCCGCGCCTATGTCGACCGCGCCCTGCCGCCGGCGATGCTGCACCTCTACGACAAGCACCTCGTGTGCTGCACCGTCTGCCGCGCCGCCGCCGACCAGGAGCGCCGCATCGTCGCGTCGCTGCGCTCCGACACCGGCGTCCCGATGAGCCTGCGCACCTCCCTCATGGGTCTCGGTGCGGCTCCCTCGGGTGAGCCCCAGCCCGCGCCCGCTCCCTCGCGGGAGCCCAGGGCCCCGCGCATCCCGCTGCCGCCCGTCGGCTTCCGTATGCCGTCGACGCCGTCCTACGAGCCCGTGCCCACCGTTCGGCCCACCGCCCCTGCCCTGCACCGCTCGCCGATGCGTGCTGCGGTGGTGGCCTCGATCGCGGCGGGCGCGTCGGTCGCTGCCGCGTGGGGGCTCGCGATCGCGCCCGTGCCCGGCTCGCGGGCCCCTTCGGTGCGGGGCCCGGTGGCCAACTTCGGGGCCGGCCCCGTCAGCGCCGTGAACTTCGGCGGCTCCGTGCTGCCCGGCAACAGGATCGCGCCCGTCACGCGTCAGGCGCAGGGCCTCAACGACGTCGGCGCCGGCAACGTCCCGTACTGGGTCGTCACGACCCGCACGTCGGCCCGTACCGCGTCGCTGGCCGTCGGCCCGACCTCCGCCCTGGTGGCCCCGGTTAGGGTCACCAACGTCCGTTCGGCACAATCAGGGCCATGAGCGACGAGTCGACGACGCCGGACCCCGATCCGACGGCAGCAGCTCCTGAGCCCCGCGAGCTCACTCAGGCCCCCGGCGGTGACCCGGAGGTGGAGCAGACCGGCATCATCGACCTGCACGACACCCGGGCCATCCCGTCGACGTCGCCGACGACACCGGCCCCCGTCCCGTCCGCCTCGGAGCCGCAGCCGCCGGTGAGCGCCTCCGGCCCGGGCCTCTCCGACGCGGGTGACGACGCCTGGTTCGACGTCTTCGGAGGCGAGCACCCGACCGAGGGTGCCGGCGTCCCTGCCCGGGCCGATGCCGCCTGGGGCAGCGACCGCGCCGACTCCCTCGCCGAGGAGGCCCACCGCTCGGCCTACGCCCCGCCCACCCCCGCGGCCGCCCCGCCCTCTGCGACCGGGCCCGGTGCGTCCACCCCCCCGGGCGACGTGCTGGCCGGCGCCGCCGCGGCAGCCGGCGGGACGGCATACCTCGGCTCCGTGCCCCACGCACCCGCGGGGGGCGACCCCGACCTCGGCAGCGGTCCGGTGCCGTCCGGGGGCGGCGTCGCACTCACCGACCCGCCGGCGCCGTCCGCCCGCCGCGGTCGCGGCAAGGTGGTCGCCGCCGTCGTCGGGCTCTGTCTGCTCTCCGGTGTCATCGGTGGCATCGCCAGCCAGGTCGCCGAGGACCGCATCAACCTCGCCGGCTCGACCCTGCCCGAGCCCGGTCCGGGCGCCACGCAGCGACCGGCCGGCTCGGTCGCCAACATCGCCGCCGTCGCCCTGCCGAGCGTCGTGACCATCAAGGTCGACGCCGGTAGCGAGGGATCGGCCACCGGTTCCGGCTTCGTCATCGACGGCAAGGGCCACGTCCTGACCAACAACCACGTCGTCGAGCCCGGCGTCAACGGTGACATCGAGATCGTGCTGAGCAACGGCGACACCGAGAAGGCGACCATCGTCGGGCGCGACGCGAGCTACGACCTCGCCGTGCTCAAGATCAACCGCACCGACCTCAAGCCCCTGACGCTCGGCGCGTCCGACAAGGTCGTCGTCGGCGACCAGGTCATCGCCGTCGGTGCACCGCTCGGCCTCGACCAGACCGTCACCACGGGCATAGTCAGCGCGCTCAACCGCCCCGTGACGCCGGGAGAGGGCAGCGAGTCCTCCTTCATCAACGCCATCCAGACGGACGCGGCGATCAACCCCGGCAACTCGGGTGGCCCGCTGCTCGACATGACGGGCAAGGTCATCGGCGTCAACAGCGCCATCGCCCGGGTCCCGGGGACGAGCGGCGCCACCGGCGGCAGCATCGGGCTCGGCTTCGCCATCCCGAGCGACCAGGCCCGCCGCACGGCCGACCAGCTCATCGCGACGGGCAAGGCCACCCACCCGGTCATCGGCGTCAACCTCAGCCGGACGTTCGTCGGTGACGGCGCCCAGGTCCTCGACGCGCCCGACGCGGTGACCTCCGGGGGGCCGGCTGCCAAGGCCGGCGTCCAGGCCGGCGACGTCATCGTCGGCTTCGAGGGCAAGCGCATCCGCACCCCGGACCAGCTCATCGTCTCGATCCGCGCGCGGGCCGTCGGCGACACCGTGAGCCTCAAGGTCGAGCGTGACGGCAAGGAGCTCGAGCTCCAGATGACGCTGGAAGCGGATCCGGCCAAGTAGAGCACGACGCGCCACCGTAGGATGGCGCAGCCGGTACGCGTGGAAGCGAGGGACTGTGTTCGACATCAACGGGTGGGAGCTGCTCCTGCTCGGTCTGCTCGCGATCCTCATCCTGGGTCCGGAGCGCCTGCCCGAGTACGCCGCCAAGTTCGGCAAGTTCGTCCGCCAGGCCCGCGGCATGGCCGACCGGGCCAAGCAGCAGCTCAAGGACGAGATGGGGCCGGAGTTCTCCGACGTGGACTGGCGGGCCTACGACCCGCGCCAGTACGACCCGCGCAAGATCGTGCGCGACGCGCTCTCCGCGCCACCCGACGAGGACGACCAGCCGTCGCCCGTCGTCGACAAGCCCGTGAGCACGCCGCGCGGCCACGACCCGTCGGTCCCGACCCCCTGGGACAGCGAAGCGACGTGAATCTCTGACCCAGAGGCATCTCTGTCGGTGGTCGGGGTTATCGTCACTCCTTGATGCCTGCTGATCCTGCCTCTCAACCGCCCGCCTCCGTCCGGTCCCTGTGGCGCCTGCGCGGCTACCTGCGCCCGCACCGCTGGGCCCTCGCCGTCATGTTCGCCGCATCGCTCGCCGGCGTCGGCCTCTCCATCGCCATCCCGCTCGTGACGCGAGCCATCATCGACGGGCCGATCACCCGGCACGAGCTCGCGCCGGTGCTGCCCCTCGGCCTGCTCGCCCTCGCGCTCGGGGTGCTCGAGGCCGTCCTCATCTTCGTGCGCCGGTGGGTCCAGTCCAACGCCGTGCTCGGGCTCGAGACGGAGCTGCGCCGCGACCTCTACGAGCGCCTCCAGGCACTGCCGATGAGCTTCCACACCCGGTGGCAGTCGGGGCAGCTGCTCTCCCGCGCGACGACCGACCTCTCGGCCATCCGCCGGTTCAGCGGGTTCGGCCTGCTCTTCCTCGTCGTCAACGTCCTGCAGGTCACGGCCGTCACGATCGTGCTCCTGACGATGTACTGGCCGCTCGGGCTCGTCGTCGCCGCGACGGCGGCGCCGATCATCTGGCTCTCGATGCGCTTCGAGAAGGCCTACGTCGTCGTCTCCCGGCGCGTCCAGGACCAGCAGGGCGACCTCGCGACCCAGGCGGAGGAGGGCGCGGTCGGCATCCGCGTCATCAAGTCGTTCGGACGCAGCGACCACATGGCCCGTCGCTACGACGAGGCGGCGCTCGAGCTGCGGGCGACGAGCCTCGACAAGGTCCGCCTCTCGGCGAAGTTCTGGACCTTCCTCGAGGTCATCCCCAACCTCGCCGTCGTCGTCGTGCTCCTGCTCGGCGCCATCGGCGTCGGCCAGGGTGACCTGACGCCCGGCGAGCTCGTCGCCTTCATCACCCTGATGCTCTCGCTCGTGTGGCCCGTGTCCTCCCTCGGCGTCATCCTCGCGATGGCACAGGAGGCGATGACCGCGGCCGCGCGTGTGCTCGAGATCTTCGACACCGAGCCCGACATCGTCTCCGGCGCGCACGAGGTCGGTGCGCGCCGCGGCCACCTGCGCTTCGAGCACGTCGACTTCGCCTTTCCCGACGCGCCCGACCAGCCGGTGCTGCGTGACGTCAACCTCGACGTCGCCCCCGGCGAGACCCTCGCGCTCGTCGGCGCGACAGGCTCGGGCAAGACCGCCCTCACCGCGCTCGTCCCGCGCCTCTTCGACGTCACCGCTGGGCGCATCACGATCGACGGCGTCGACGTGCGCGACCTCGAGCTCGCCGCGCTGCGCAGCCTCGTCGCGACCGCCTTCGAGGAGCCGACCCTCTTCTCGATGAGCGCCCGCGAGAACGTCACCCTCGGCCGTGCCGACGCCCCCGACGACGACGTGCTCGCGGCCCTCGAGATCGCCCAGGCCGGATTCGTCCACGACCTCCCCTGGGGCCTCGACACCCGCATCGGCGAGCAGGGGCTGTCGCTCTCCGGCGGTCAGCGCCAGCGGCTCGCCCTGGCCCGGGCCGTGCTCTCGCGCCCGGCCGTCCTCGTCCTCGACGACACCCTCTCCGCCCTCGACGTGCACACCGAGAAGCTCGTCGAGGAGGCGCTCTCGAGGGTGCTGTCCGAGACCACCGGCCTCGTCGTGGCCCACCGGGCATCGACCGTCATGCTCGCCGACCGGGTCGCCCTGCTCGAGCACGGGACCATCACCCACGTCGGCACCCACCGGGAGCTGCTCGACGGCGTCCCGGCCTACCGCGAGCTGCTCGCGGCCGACGCCTTCGACGAGGCTGACGCGCCCGGCTCCGGCGACCACGCCAGCGACGCGAACGAGGAGGTACGCGCATGACGGCCCCGACCCAGCAGTGGCGCGGTGTCGCCGCCGACAACATCGACGGTGAGCTGTCGGCCGAGACCTCGGCCCGGCTCGCCGGCCGCTCCCGGCGGCTGCTGCGCGACGTGCTGCGGCCGTGGCGCCGGGCGCTCTGGTGGCTCATGGTCGTCGTCGTCATCGAGAACGCCGCGCGCCTGTCGATCCCGTACCTCGTCAAGGAGGGCATCGACACCGGCATCCCGCCGATCCGCGAGTCGGGCGACCTCGGCCCGCTCCTGCTCGTCGTCGGGCTCGTCCTCGTCGCCACGATCACCCAAGCCGTCTCGCGCAACCTCTTCCTTCTGCGGTCCGGCCTCATCGGCCAGGACATCCTCCTGTCGATCCGGCGGCGGATCTTCCGCCACTTCCAGCACCTGAGCCCGGCCTTCCACGACCGCTACACGTCCGGGCGCGTCATCTCCCGGCAGACCTCCGACGTCGACGCCATCTACGAGATGCTCGAGACCGGTTTCGACGGACTCGTCACCGCGGCCCTGACCCTCGTGGGCACGTCGGTGCTGCTGCTCGTCCTCGACGTCAAGCTCGGCCTCGTGGCGCTGCTCTGCGGCCCGGCCCTCGCGCTGCTGACCAACTGGTTCCGCAAGGAGTCGGCCAAGAGCTACCGCGCCACCCGCGAGAAGGTCGCCCTCGTCATCGTCCACTTCGTCGAGTCGATGAACGGCATCCGTGCCGTGCAGGCCTTCCGTCGTGAGCCGCGCAACCAGGCCATCTTCGAGGACGTCAACGACCAGTACCGCCGCGCCAACCTCGTGGCCTTCCGGCTCGTCGCGTGGTTCATGCCGGCCATCCGGCTCATCGGCAACGTCACGATCGCCCTCGTCCTGCTCTACGGCGGCTACCTCGCCTACCACGGTGAGGTCACCGTCGGGGTGCTCGCTGCCTTCCTGCTCTACCTGCGGCAGTTCTTCGAGCCGATGATGGAGATCTCGCAGTTCTACAACACCTTCCAGTCGGCCTCGGCCGCGCTCGAGAAGCTGTCCGGCGTGCTCGAGGAGGTGCCCGACGTCCCCCTGCCGACCGACCCGATGCCTCTCGGGGCTCCCCGCGGTGAGGTCCGGTTCGACGACGTCCGCTTCGAGTACGTCGCCGGCACCGCGGTGCTGCCCGGCCTCGACCTGACGGTGCCGGCCGGGCAGACGGTCGCGCTCGTCGGCACGACCGGTGCGGGCAAGACCACCATCGCCAAGCTCGCCACCCGCTTCTACGACCCGACCGCCGGGACGGTGAGCCTCGACGGGGTCGACCTGACCCGGCTGGCGTCCGACGACCTGCACCGCGCCGTCGTCATGGTGACGCAGGAGAACTACCTCTTCAGCGGCACCGTCGCCGACAACATCCGTTTCGGTCGGCCCGACGCCACCGACGACGAGGTCGAGACGGCGGCCCGCTCGCTCGGCGCGCACGACTTCATCGTGGAGCTGCCGCAGGGGTATGCCACGCCGGTGTCCAACCGGGGTGGGCTGCTGAGCGCCGGTCAGCGTCAGCTCGTCGCCTTCGCGCGGGCCTTCCTCGCCGATCCGACGGTGCTCATCCTCGACGAGGCGACGTCGTCGCTCGACGTGCCCTCCGAGCGGCTCGTGCAGCAGGCCCTCGGGACGATCCTCGCCGGGCGCACCGCCATCGTCATCGCGCACCGCCTCTCGACGGTCGAGATCGCCGACCGGGTGCTCGTGCTCGAGCACGGCCGCATCGTCGAGGACGGCGCGCCGAGCGACCTCGTCGCAGCCGGCGACGGCCGCTACTCGGACCTCCACCGAGACTGGGTCGACTCGCTCGCCTGACCCGCCCGCGCCGAGCCCGGGCCCTCCCGTCGTCCCCTCGCCGAACGCAGCGTTCGGTCGCGAACTCAGTGTTCTACCAACGCTTTCACCACCGAACGCGGCGTTCGGTGGAGAGGCGGTGGGCGGGAGAGCCCGTCAGAGGGCCCTCCCGGTGGGTCAGCGGCCGGCGGGGGTGAGGCCGAGCGAACGGCCGGCGAGGCCGCGGGCGCGAGAGCCGAGGTTGCGGGCGATGCCGCGCAGCGCCACGGCAGCAGCGGTGTCGGGATCGCCGAGCACGACCGGCGTGCCGTTGTCGCCGCCCTCGCGCAGGCGCGTGTCGAGGGGGATCTGGCCGAGCAGCTCGACCGGGGCACCGATGCTCTTCGTCAGCGAGTCGGCGACCGCCTGCCCGCCACCGGAGCCGAAGATCTCCTGGCGGGTGCCGTCCGGCAGCTCGAGCCAGCTCATGTTCTCGATGACGCCGACGACCCGCTGGTGGGTCTGCAGGGCGATCGAGCCGGCCCGCTCGGCCACCTCGGCGGCGGCCTGCTGCGGGGTCGTCACGACGAGGATCTCGGCCGTCGGGATGAGCTGTGCGACGGAGATCGCGATGTCGCCGGTGCCGGGCGGCAGGTCGAGCAGGAGGACGTCGAGGTCGCCCCAGAAGACGTCGCCGAGGAACTGCTGGAGCGCGCGGTGCAGCATCGGGCCACGCCACACGACGGGCTGGTTGCCGGGCACGAACATGCCGATCGAGATGACCTTCACGTCGTGGCTGATGGGCGGCAGGATCATGTCGTCGACCTGCGTGGGCCGCTGCTCGACGCCGAGCATGCGCGGCACCGAGAAGCCGTAGACGTCGGCGTCGACGACGCCCACCCGCAGGCCCTGAGCGGCCATCGCGGCCGCGAGGTTGACGGTCACCGACGACTTGCCGACGCCGCCCTTGCCGGAGGCCACGGCATACACCCGCGTCAGGCTGTTGGGCCTGGCGAAGGGGATCTCCTTCTCCGGGGCGCCACCACGCAGCTGCGAGCGCAGCTCGGCGCGCTGCTCGTCGCTCATGACGTCGAGCTCGACCTCGACCGAGGTCACGCCGTCGAGGGCGAGGAGCGCGTTGCTCGAGTCCTTGGTGAGCGTCTCCTTCATGGGGCAGCCGGAGACGGTCAGGAAGATCGCGAGGTCGACCTTGCCGGCGTCGTCGATCTCGACCGACTTGACCATGCCGAGCTCGGTGATCGGCTTTCGGATCTCGGGGTCGTTGACCTTCGACAGCGCCGTGAGCATGGCGTCACGGCTGGGCAGTGCGGCGACAGACATGTGTTCCATCGTATGCCGCCGTGCCGGGCACCCCGACCACGGCCGGGGTGCGCTCGCTCACGGTCGGTGCCGGTTGTCCTTGGGCTCGTCGTCGGCGCCGCGGACGATCCCGCGGTCCTCCATCTCCTCGAGCAGCGAACGCAGCTCGGAGCGCACGAAGTCACGCGTGGCCTGCTCACGCAGGGCGAGACGCAGGGAGGCCACCTCGCGGGTCAGGAACTCGGTGTCGGCGAGGTTGCGCTCGTCGCGGGCCCGGTCCTGCTCGAGGGCCACGCGGTCGCGGTCGGCCTGACGGTTCTGCGCGAGGAGGATGAGCGGTGCGGCATACGACGCCTGGAGGCTCAGCATGAGCGTCAGGAAGATGAACGGGAACTCGTCGAAGACGAGCGCCGGGGGCGCGAGGACGTTCCAGGCGATCCAGGCGGCGACGAAGACCGTCATGCCGATGAGGAACTGGGCCGTGCCCATGAAGCGGGCGAACTGCTCGGACAGGACGCCGAAGGCCTCCTGGGTCAGGGTGATCCGGGGCAGGACCCGGGCTCGCTTCTCCTGGGGCTGGTCGAGCTTGTCCCCGCGGACGGCCCGGGCGCCAGGACGACGCTCGGCGCGCTCGCTCACGGCTTCACCCCCAGCTCGTGCCGCTCCTCACGCCAGTCCTCAGGGAGGATGTGGTCGAGCACGTCGTCGACGGTGACCGCTCCGATGAGGCGTCCGTCGTCGTCGACGACGGGCAGCGAGACGAGGTTGTAGGTCGCGAGGGTGCGCGTCACGGTCTCGAGCGACGCCGTGGCCACGACGGGCTCGATCTCCTTGTCGATGATCGACCCGACGGCGCCGTGCGGCGGCTCGCGCAGCAGTCGCTGGATGTGGACGAGGCCGAGGTAGCGGCCGGTCGGGGCCTCGAGCGGCGGGCGGCAGACGTAGACCATCGACGCCAGCGCCGGGGCGAGCTCCTCGCGGCGCACCGTCGCGAGAGCCTCGGCGATGGTCGCCTCGGGTCCGAGGATGACGGGCTCAGTCGTCATCATGCCGCCGGCGGTCTTCTCGTCGTACGCGAGCAGACGACGCAGGGGAGCGGCCTCGTCGGGCTCCATGAGCTGGAGCAGCTCCTCGGCCTGCTCGGGCGGCAGGTCGGCGAGCAGGTCGGCCGCGTCGTCGGGCTCCATCGCCTCGAGGACGTCGGCCGCGCGCTCGTTGGCCAGGCCGGCGAGGATCTCGACCTGGTCGTCCTCCGGCAGCTCCTCGAGCACGTCGGCGAGGCGCTCGTCGTCGAGCGCGGCGGCCACCTCGGCCCGGCGCTTGGGGTTGAGGTCGTGGATGACCTCGGCGAGGTCGGCGACCTTGAGGTCGTCGTAGGTCTCGAGGAGACGCTCGGCGCTCTGGGCGCCCGCCTGCTCGTGGAGGCCGACGACGTCGCGGATGTCGACGAGCATCGTCTTGCCCGAGCGGCGACGCGTGAGCCGGGACATCGCCTTCGAGGCCGACGAGACCCCCGCCGGCGCCTGCCGGACGAAGACCCGCGTGCCGATCCAGTCGCGACGCGGGCCCTGCTCGATGGCGAGGTCCTCGACGAGCGAGTCGGCGAAGCCGGCCTCGACGGCCTCGGCCGTCGTGACGCGGACGGTCCGGTCGAACAGCTCGGCGGCGACGAGGACCTCGTTGGTGCGCTGCTCGAAGCGGCGCATGTTGACCAAGCCGGTCGTGATGACGGCGCCGGCGTCGATCGACGTGACCCGGGTCATCGGCACGAAGACCCGGCGGCGACCGGGCACCTCGACGACGAGGCCGATGACGCGGGGCTCGGGTCGGTTGACCGAGAACATCACGACGACGTCGCGCACGCGCCCGACCTGGTCACCGAGCGGGTCGAAGACGCTCAGTCCGGTCAGGCGCGCGACGAAGACGCGGGTGCTCGCACTCATGGCCCAAGGCTATGGGGTCAGCGTCCGCGGCGACGGGTGCCACGTCGCTGGCGCTTCTTGCGCAGCTTCGCGCGTTCCTTCGCGGCGTTGCGCGCGGCCTTCGCCTCGTCCTTGACCCGCTTGCGCTCGGCCTTCTCCTCGCCGCGCCCACCCCAGTGCCACGGGCGCCAGGACGTGGTCGTCGCGGCGGTGCGGGCCGGGGGCTCGCGGTGGTCGTGGGCGGCATATGCGCCGGGGGACTCGAGCGGGCTGTCGAAGGGCACGAGGGCGGTGACGGTGCACTCGGCCGCCCAGCGTGTCAGCGAGTCGTCCACCGAGTTGAGCCGCGACGCGCGGAGGAGCTCGGCGGCGCGCTGCCACTCGGGGGTGCCGGGCTCGAGGACGTGGACGTGTGCGCGGACCGTGAGCAGGCGGCCCCCGGTGTCCTTGCTGCGCAGGATGACCCTGACCTCCTTGGGCAGCCACGGGAGCGGCTGCTCGCCCGGTCCGCTCACGACGAGGGCAGCCCCGTCGTCCCACACGTGCCAGGCCGGCCACGTGCGGTCGTCGGCGACCTCGATCCAGAGCAGACCGGACTTCGCCATCGCCTCGCCGAGCAGGGCGGTCGCGGAGGCGGCGGCCGCGGCGGACTGCGGGTCGGCCTGCGGGTCGGACTGCGTGGACGGCCCCGTGCGCGGCGCCGTGGGCGCGGAGGGCACCTGTTCGGTGCCCGTCCCCGTGCCCTTCTCGGGGCTCGTCCCTGCGCCCTGCTCGGTCACAGGCTCGGTCGCGCGCTCGGTCACACCGCCACCTTAGTGATCCCGCCCTCATCGGCGGCGCGCGTGACTGTCGTCATAACGCGGGCCGTCCGCCCGTTGCTACGTTGACGCCCATGCGCAGCGCCAAGGACTTCTTCCGGCCGCTCGCGGTGGGGGCGCCGACGCCCCTGACGCAGGTGCCGGCCCGCCCGTCCCGGGTCATCCACTTCTTCGACCCGAGCAACCCGAAGATGGCCGCGAAGGTGCCGGGTCTCGTCGGCACCGTCGACGTCCTCCTCGGCAACCTCGAGGACGCCGTCAAGGCCGACCGCAAGGAGGCGGCCCGGGCCGGCCTCGTCGAGATCGCGAAGGCCACCGACTTCGGTGAGAACACCCAGCTCTGGACGCGCATCAACGCGCTCGACAGCCCGTGGGCGCTCGACGACCTCACGACCCTCGTCACGGAGATCGGCGACAAGCTCGACGTCGTCATGGTGCCGAAGGTGCAGGGCGCCGAGGACATCCACTACGTCGACCGCCTCCTCGCCCAGCTCGAGGCGAAAGCGGGCCTGACCCGTCCGATCCTCGTGCACGCGATCCTCGAGACGGCGCGCGGCATGGTCAACGTCGAGGAGATCTGTGGCGCCTCGCCGCGCATGCAGGGCCTGTCGCTGGGACCGGCCGACCTCGCGGCCGACCGACGCATGAAGACGACCCGCGTCGGCGGCGGGCACCCCGGCTACCTCGTGCGCACCGACCCCGTCGACGGTGACATCACGGGAGCGCGCGCGACGGCGCAGCAGGACCTCTGGCACTACACGATCGCCCGCATGGTCGATGCGTGCGCGATGCACGGGATCTACCCATACTACGGACCGTTCGGCGACATCCAGGACGTCGTCGCGTGCGAGGACCAGTTCCGCAACGCCTTCCTCCTCGGCTGCGTCGGCACGTGGTCGCTGCACCCGGTGCAGATCGAGATCGCCAAACGCGTCTTCAGCCCGTCGGCCGAGGACGTCCTGCACGCGCGACGCGTCGTCGCCGCGATGGGCGACGGCACGGGTGCCGTCATGCTCGACGGGAAGATGGAGGACGACGCCAGCCTCAAGCAGTGTCTCGTCATCGTCGAGCTCGCCGAGCGTCTCTCGCAGACCGACCCCGCGCTCGCCGAGCTGTATGCCGCCGAGCCCGCCCCGCAGGAAGGCTGACTGCCGTGCCCGTCGAGCCCGACGCATACCGCCCCCGACGCTCGGTGCTCTACATGCCGAGCTCCAACGAGCGCGCACTGGAGAAGGCGAAGACCCTTCCCGTCGATGCCCTCATCCTCGACCTCGAGGACGCCGTCGCCCCCGATGCGAAGGAGACGGCGCGCGAGAAGGCATGCGCCGCAGTGCAGTCCGGAGAGTACGGCCGGCGTGAGCTGACGATCCGGGTCAACGGCCTGGGGTCGCAGTGGCACGACGCCGACCTCGCGGCGGCGGCCGCGGCGGGACCTGACGCGATCGTCGTGCCCAAGGTCGGCTCGGCCGACGAGGTGCGCGGCCTCGTAAGCGCGATGGAGGCCGCCGGCGCTCCGGAGCACACGCGGCTCTGGGCGATGGTCGAGACGCCGGTGGCCGTGCTGCACGCCGAGGACATCGCGCGCGCGTCCGACCGTCTTGCCTGTCTCGTGCTCGGCACGAACGACCTCTACAAGGAGCTCGGCGCGAGCTTCGCGCCCGGGCGGGCTGCGATCCAGACCTCGCTCCAGCTCGCGGTCCTCGCGGCAAGGGCCGCCGGCGTGGCCGTCGTCGACGGCGTCTACAACGACGTCAAGGACTCCGACGGCTTCCTCGCCGAGGCGCGCCAGGGCCGGGAGATGGGCTTCGACGGCAAGACCCTGATCCACCCGGGGCAGGTGGAGGCGTGCAACGACGTCTTCGCGCCGAGCGCCGAGCAGGTCGAGCAGGCGCGGGCCGTCATCGCCGCCTTCGAGACCGCCCAGGCCGAGGGCAAGGGCGTCGTCACCCTCGACGGGAGGCTCATCGAGAGCCTGCACGTCGACACCGCCCACAAGGTCCTCATGACCGCCGAGGTCATCGCCGCGCTGTCCTGACCGACACCGTCGACATCGCTCGCCGCAGGGCACGGTGCCGTCGCAAAACGAGGTGTGTGCTCGCCCGTGGACGGTGTTGGATCGGGGCATGTCGATCGAGCTGAGCGCGCCGGGAGTCCAGGGCCTCGTCGAGGCCGTGCACGAGATGCGCGAGTGGCAGCAGGACGGGACGCCGGTCCAGCTGCACCCCGGCGACCTCGGCTGGAACTGGAGCTTCGGCGCCGACGCGACCGCGGCGGCCGTTCGCACGTGGAGCCGCGACGGGCGCCTCTTAGCCGTGGGGTTCCTCGACGACCCGCGCGTGCTCCGGATGGCGATCGCGCCGGAGGCCGGTGACGACGACGAGCTGGCGCAGCAGCTGCTCTCCGACGTGTCGCGCCCCGAGCGTGGCGTGCTCCCCGCCGGGGAGGCCTCGGTCGAGGCGCGTTTCGGTGATGCCTTCCGCGTCCGCCTCGCGGGCGACGGATGGGCCGACGGCGAGCCGTGGACGCCGCTCGTCCGTGACCTGACCGAGCCCGTCGAGGACAGCGGACTGCGGGTGGAGGTCGTCGGGGCGGACCCGGCGCCGGAGCGGCTCCGTGACCGGGTGGCGGTCCAGCGCGCGTCGTTCGAGACCTCGACGTTCAGCGAGGAGCGGTGGCGGGAGATGGCGTCCGGGCCTGCCTACGTCGACGCGAGGTGCCTCGTCGCCTACGACGAGTCCGGAGCCGCGGTGGCAACCGCCACGGCGTGGTCGGCTGGCCCGGGGCGACCCGGTCTCATCGAGCCGCTGGGGGCGCACCGCGACCACCGAGGCCGCGGCCACGGGCGCGCGATCACCCTCGCGTGCGCGGCCGCCCTGCGGGAGCTGGGCGCCTCGAGCTCCCTGGTCTGCACCCCGAGCGCCAACGTCGGTGGTGTCGCCGCCTACGTCTCGGCCGGCTTCCGCCGCCTGCCGGACGCCCACGACCTGCACCGCGCTGCCTGAGCCGGGGCGTCAGGACCGGGCGGCGGCCCACGTCATCTCCGCGCTGACGTTGCCGCTCCAGAAGCCGTCGTCGTGGCCTCCCGTGGTGAAGTGGGCCTCGGTGCCCGGAAGGCGCTGGGCCAGAACGCGGTTCGCGGCGATGAACGGGTCGGACACGCCGCAGTCGAGCCTCACCGGAATGCCCCGCAGCCGGTCCAGCCGGTTGAAGATCGAGTGCCGGTCGAAGTCGGCCCGCCCGTCGTAGGCCCGGGCGGGCGTCTCGCTGCCCTTCCGCCACAGTGCTGCGCTCGCGGCGACGACGCCGCTGACGCGAGAACGCCCGAGCTCGCTCGCGATGAGAAGCGCACCGAAGCCGCCCATCGACCACCCGAGCAGGACGACCGGCGAGGCCGCCGGCAGCCCGGCGGCCTCCAGCGCCATCGGCACGAGCTCGTCACGGACCATCGCCCCGGTGTCGCTGCCGTCGCGGCGTGGGTGCCAGTAGCTGTTGCCCCCGTCGACGGAGACCAGCGCCATCCTGGAGGGCTCGACGGCATCGCCGAAACCGAGGTTGAACGCGTCGTCGGCGCCCCCTCCGAAACCGTGCAGCGCCACGACGAGCCCCCGGGATCGGCCTGCGCGGGGTACGGCCATCCGCCAGCGTGGGGCCTCGACACCGAAGCGGTCCGACAGCACACCGTCGCTGAGGGTCGGCCCGTCGGTGGCGGAGCAGCCGCCGACCCCGGTCGTCGCCGTCGCCAGACCGAGCGCGCCGAGCAGGACGACGCGTCGAGACGGGCCGGTGTCGGAAGACATGCGGGGAGCGTAGGACTCAGGCGGCCCACGCGACGGGGCGACGCGCGCCGGGAGGCACCCGGCATACGCGCGCGGGGCGCATCCGGCAGGTGCCGCCGGCACCCGGCACGACCCCGACGCCGCCCCGACCGGGTGGGGTCGGGGCGGCGATGCGCTCGTGGGGCGGCAGCGCCCGTCGGGGCGTTCGGGTCAGCTCAGGTGGTGCGGCTTGACCTCGCTGCGCTTCTCGGAGTCGTCGCCGGCCTGGAGGTCGTCGCTGGCCGAGTGCGGCGGAGCCTGCCCGGCCGGCACGAGGCGCACGGTGACTGCCTTGGACACCGGGCAGTTGCTGCCCACGGCCGTCGACTCGAGGGCCACGAGCGGGTTGACCTCGGGGTAGTAGGCGGCGACGCAGCCCCGCACCGTGGGGTAGGAGACGACGCGGAAGTCGCGCACGACCCGCTGGGTGCCGTCGGGCCAGGGTGCGACGACGTCGACGTGGTCACCGTCGGAGAACCCCAGGGCGGCGAGGTCGTCGGGATGCACCATGACGATCTCGCGCCCGCCGGAGATGCCCCGGTAACGGTCGTCGTGGCCGTAGATCGTCGTGTTGAACTGGTCGTGGCTGCGCAGTGACTGGAGCACGAGGTGGCCCTCGGGCGCGGACACCATCTGCAGCGGGCTGACCGTGAGGACGGCCTTCTTCGACGGCGTCTCGAACGTCCGCGAGTCGCGCGGCGGGTGCGGCAGCACGAAGCCCCCGGGGCGGTGCACCTTCTCGTCGTAGGCCTCGCAGCCGGGCACGACGCGCTCGATGTGGCGCCGGATCACGGAGTAGTCGTCGGCCATGGCGGTCCAGTCGATCTCGCCCGCGGCACCCCGTCCGGCGAGCGTCGCCGCGGCGATCCCGCTGATGATCGAGACCTCGGAGCGCAGCTGCGGGCCGGCGGGCTCGAGGCGGCCGTGCGAGAGGTGCACGCTCGACATGCTGTCCTCGACGGTCACGCCCTGCAGACCGCTGCGCTGCTCGTCACGCTCGGTGCGCCCCAGCGTCGGCAGGATGAGGGAGGTGTGACCGACGACGACGTGCGAGCGGTTGAGCTTGGTCGAGATGTTGACGACGAGGTCGACCGACCGGAGGGCGTCGTGGGTCACCTCGGTGTCGGGCGTCGCCGCGGCGAAGTTGCCGCCGAGCCCGACGAGCACCTTCGCCTCGCCGTCGCGCATGGCGCGGATCGAGTTGACGACGTCGAGGCCGCGCTCGCGCGGCGCCTCGATGCCGAACTCGGCCTCGAGCGCGTCGCCGAAGTGGGGTGGCAGCTTCTCCCAGATGCCCATGGTGCGGTCGCCCTGGACGTTCGAGTGCCCGCGCACGGGGCACAGGCCGGCGCCGGGCTTGCCGATGTTGCCCTGGACGAGGGCGACGTTGGCCATCTCCTTGATCGTCGCGACGGCGTGGCGGTGCTGCGTGACACCCATGGCCCAGCAGAGCACCGTCTTGCGCGACCGGGCGAAGAGCTCGGCGACCCGCTCGATCTGGGCGCGGTCGAGCGAGGTGGCCTCGTCGACGAGGTCCCAGTCGAGCTCGCGCACGTGCGCGGCCCACGCGTCGAAACCCTCGGTGTGGCGCTCGATGAAGTCGGTGTCGAAGACGTCCTCGCCGGCGTCGTGCCGGGCCACGAGGAGCGAGCCGATCGCCTGGAAGAGGGCCAGGTCGCCGCCGAGCCGGATCGGCAGGAACTCGTCGGCGAGCTCGGTGCCGACGCCGACGATGCCGCGGACCTTCTGCGGGTTGTCGAAGCCGCGCAGGCCGGTCTCCGGCAGCGGGTTGACGGCGACGATCTTCGCCCCGGCGCGCTTGGCGATCTCGAGGGCGGTGAGCATGCGCGGGTGGTTGGTGCCGGGGTTCTGTCCGGCGATGAGGATGAGCTCGGCCTCGTGGATGTCGTCGAGGCTCACCGAGCCCTTGCCGATGCCGATGACCTCGGCCAGCGCGACCGACGTCGACTCGTGGCACATGTTGGAGCAGTCGGGGAGGTTGTTCGTGCCGAAGGCCCGGGCGAAGAGCTGGTAGGCGAACGCCGCCTCGTTGGAGGCGCGGCCGCTCGTGTAGAAGACCGCCTCGTCGGGCGACGCGAGCCCGCGCAGCCGCTCGGCGATGAGGGCGTACGCGTCGTCCCACGAGATCGGCTCGTAGTGGGTGCCGCCCTCGCGCAGCACCATCGGGTGCGTGATGCGTCCCTGCTGGCCGAGGAGGTAGTCGGTCCAGCCGGACAGCTCGGCGACGGGGTGCTCGGCGAAGAACGACGGGTCGACCCGCCGCAGCGTCGCTTCCTCGGCGACGGCCTTGGCGCCGTTCTCGCAGAACTCGGCGAAGCTGCGCTCCTCCGGGTGCGGGTCGGGCCACGCGCAGCCCATGCAGTCGAAGCCGTCGGCCTGGTTGATCCGCCGGAGGGTCGCGAACGACCGGCGGGCGCCCATCTGCTCCATGCCGCGCTGCGCCGTGACGGCGATGGCGGTGAGGCCGGCTGCCTTGGACTTGATCTTGCCCCGGTCGACCTGGGTGGGGTCGACGTCGTGGGTTGGAGCCGCTGTCGGCCGCACGGGCACGATCGGGATCATGGTGCGGCGCCGGTGCTCGGACATGGTCTAACCCCTCGTCGGATCGGTTGTCACAAGACTCGTTCCCCGTTCGTCCTTGCACGTCACCATGCAGGACTGGCAGTTTCCTGTGAGTCTGCCCCATCGCCCTCGTCCCCTGCGGGATACCTCCGGCCACCTCGCACGTTGGACCAGGCATGGGCGAGCAGACGCGGACGGGGGAGCCGGCAGCCCGGCCCCCCGACCCGGAAGCGCCGCGATCCGGTCAGAGCGGACTGACCCGCCGCCGCCTGCTCACGCTCGGCGCGGTGGGTGCCGTTGCCGCCGGAGGGGCGTATGCCGTGTCGCGCGGTCCCGGCCTCGCGTCCCTCCCGCAGCTGGCGGGCCTGGGTGAGCCGCCGCCGCCGGAGCTGCGCATCGACCCGCAGCCGGTCGACCGCTCGGCCCTGCAGGCGCGGCGGCGCATCGGGGCCGCGGCCTACGTCTACGAGGTGACGGCCCGTCCCGCGACGTACTACGTCACCGAGCCGTTCGGGGCGCGCCTCGACCGGTGGCTGGCCCTGCACCGGCGCCACGTCGGGCAGGTGCCCGACGAGGTGCGCTCCTACGGGGCCTGGGTCCGCGGCTCGGCGACGTCGTGGCACAGCTCCGGGGAGGCCATCGACATCGCGCGGCTGCGCGCCGACGGCCGCGACCTGACGAGCCTGCGCTACGACCTGTGGCGTGACGCACCGGCGCCCGAGCTGCGTCGTCGCCTCGCGCTCTACTGGCGCACGGCCGCCGGACTGCACCACGAGTTCGCCGACGTCCTGACCTACCTCTTCGACGCGGCGCACAGCAACCACATCCACGTCGACCTCGGCCGGTTCGGGCCGGAGCGTCCGCGCCTCATCCGCCGTTCCGACGCCCAGGTGCAGGCCGTCCAGGCGATGTGCCGGCACGTCTGGGGTCGCACCGACGTGGAGATCACCGGCGACTTCGACGACGTGACCCGGGAGGCGACCACCCGCATCCTCGAGCAGGCCGGCAGCCCGGGGGAGCTCGGCGACAGCAGAGAGGCCTGGCAGGCCTTCATGGTCGCCACGATGGAGCGGGCCTAGGCGGAATCGACGTGACGGCGCCCCCGGGGCCGCTCATAGGATCGGGGCCATGGCCAAGACCGTGCTCACACCCCAGTCCGAGGACTTCCCCCGGTGGTACCAGGACATCGTCGCCAAGGCGGAGCTCGCCGACAACGGTCCGGTGCGCGGCACCATGGTCATCCGACCGTACGGCTACGCGATCTGGGAGCGGATGCAGGCCGACATGGACCGGCGCATCAAGGAGGCCGGCGCACGCAACGCCTACTTCCCGCTCTTCATCCCGGAGTCCTACCTCAGCCGCGAGGCCGAGCACGTCGAGGGCTTCAGCCCCGAGCTCGCGGTCGTGACCCACGCCGGGGGCAAGGAGCTCGAGGAGAAGGTCGTCGTGCGCCCGACCTCCGAGACGGTCATCGGTGAGTACATGGCGAAGTGGACGCAGAGCTACCGCGACCTGCCGCTGCTGCTCAACCAGTGGGCCAACGTCGTGCGGTGGGAGCTGCGCCCCCGGATCTTCCTGCGCACGAGCGAGTTCCTCTGGCAGGAGGGCCACACGGCGCACGCCACCGAGGAGGACGCGCGCCTCTACGCGAAGCGGATCCACGAGGAGGTCTACGCGCCGTTCATGCGCGAGATGCTCGCCATGCCCGTCGTCCTCGGTCGCAAGACGAAGCGCGAGCGTTTCGCCGGTGCGACGAACACCCTTGCACTGGAAGGGATGATGCGCGACGGCAAGGCCCTGCAGATGGGCACGAGCCACGAGCTCGGCCAGAACTTCGCCAAGGCCTTCGACATCACCTACCTGTCCGAGCAGGGCCGCCAGGAGACGTGCTGGACGACGTCGTGGGGCAGCTCGACCCGCATGCTCGGCGGCCTCATCATGGGCCACGGTGACGACCACGGTCTGCGGGTGCCGCCGAGACTCGCTCCCGTCCAGGCGCTCGTCATGGTCGTCAAGGACGGCGAGGGCGTGGTCGAGGCAGCGCGTCAGGTCGTCGCCGACCTCCTCGCGCGCGGGGTGCGGGCCGAGCTCGACGCCCGTGTCGACACGCCGTTCGGACGTCGCGCCGTCGACGCCGAGCTCAAGGGCATCCCGCTGCGGGTCGAGGTCGGTCCCCGCGACCTCGCCGAGGGCTCCGTCACCGTCGCCCGACGCATCGCCGGTGGCAAGTCGTCGGTGCCGCTCGGCGGCGTCGTCGACACGGTGACCGCCGCGCTCGACGAGGACCACGACGCGCTGTATGCCGCCGCGCTCGCCCACCGCGACACGAACACCGCCGCCGTGAGCACCCTCGAGGAGGCCGCCGAGGCGGCCCGCACCGGCTGGGCCACCATCCCGTGGTCGACCCTCGGTGAGGAGGGAGAGTCGCTGCTCGCGGAGTCGGCCGTGACGGTCCGGTGCCTGACGATGCCCGACGGCACCGTGCCGACCTCGGAGTCCGACGCCGGCGTGCTCGCCGTCGTCGGCCGCGCCTACTGACATGGCACGTCGCCGATCCGTCGGCCACCGGCGTGGTGCCGCCCACACCCGGGCCGGGAAGACGCCGGGCTGCGGCATGGTTGACGAGTGCGTGAGGACGGCGATCGAGACGTGAGTGACGAGACGGTGGTCGGCGGACGGCATACGCCCGTGGTTCAGATGGCACCCACGGCGCAGCCGGAGACGCTGACGCCCCTGCTACGCGACCGCGAGAGCGTCATGGTCTACGACCGCTCGCACGTGCTCGGCCCCGACGCCCTGCGCGCGATCCTGGAGGCCGCGCGATGGTCGCCGTCGGCCGGCAACTCGCAGCCCTGGGGCTTCCTCGTCGGCCTGCGCGGCGACGACACGCACGCCGCCATGGTCGAGGTCCTCTCGTCAGCCAACCAGGTGTGGGCGCCGTCCGCCTCGGCGATCATCCTGACGCTGCACCAGGTCGCGACCGACGAGGACCACGAGCTCGCCTACAGCGACTACGCGATGTTCGACCTCGGGCAGGCGGTCGCCCACATCACCGTGCAGGCTCGCTCGATGGGCCTGCAGGTGCGTCAGTTCGGCGGCTTCGACCACGGTGCGGCGACCGAGCGGTTCGCCGTGCCGCCGCACTGGGCGGTCACGACGGGCATCGCGCTCGGACTGCCCGCCGGCCCGGACGACGACGGCGAGATGCCGGACTGGGTGCTGGCCCGGGCGCGGCTGCCGCGGTCCCGCCTGCCGCTCGAGGCCTTCGTCCACTCCGGGAAGTTCGGCCACCCGGCGGACTTCCTCACCGACTGACCGAGAGCGCCCGCACAGACGATGGAGGCCACCCCACGAACGGGTGGCCTCCATCTGGTCTGTGGCCCATCGGTGTGACGACGAGCGTCGCTACCACCGCGACGTCGCCGCCGCGATGAGGTCACCGAAGAGCAGGCCCTCGTCGACCGCATACCCACGACGGGTGAACCAGTCACACATGTTGTGGGTGTCGCGTTCGAGGAACTCCGGGCCGTGCGGGTTGCCGATGACGTCGACGACCTGCGGCCAGTCGATGAGGACGAGCCGCGCGTCGTCCCCCTCGCCCTCGAGCAGCACGTTGTACGGGGAGAGGTCGCCGTGCGCCCAGCCGAGCTCGGCGAGCCGCAGCATCGCCTCACGCAGCTGCTCGAACAGCACGGGCAGCAGGTCCGGGTCCGGACGCACCTGCGCCAGCCGCGGCGCGGCCTGCCCGTCGGGGGTGCCGATGAACTCCATCAGCATCTCGTCGTCGGACATCTGCACCGGGTAGGGCACCGGCAGCCCCTCGTGCCAGAGGCGGACCAGCGTCTCGAACTCGGCGAACGCCCACAGGCCGCTGATCAGCTCCTTGCCGAACGCGGTGCGGGTCCGAATGGCCCGCGTCTCGCGCGACTTCCGCACCCGCCGGCCCTCGAGGTAGCCGGAGTCGCGGTGGAACATGCGGTGCTTGCTCGACCGGTACCGCTTGCCGGCCATGAGCACGTCCCGGTCGGCGGAGCCGGGCACCCACCGTCGGACGAGGTGGACGTCGGCCTCCTTGCCGGTCTTGAGCACCCCGAGGTCGGCCTCGACGGCGCCGAGGTCGGTGATGACCCAGTCGGGGCGGGGCTTCGGGCCGTGCGTGGCTCCGTCCCAGCTCGACCACCGGTCACCTTCGGGAGGGCCGTCGGGGTCGGTGTCGACCGCGTACTGCTCGTCCTCGAGGCCGAGGGTGCGCCGAGCGGTCAGTCTGGTGTCGACGACCGCGAGGTCGTCGTCGTGAAAAGCGTTGAATGACAAGAGAACTCCAAGGAAGAAGAGATGTGGGCAGGCATGCCCGGGGCCGTGATGGTCATGTCACCCTCCTTGGGGTCTGGCGTGTGGCCGTGTGCCACTGCGCTCGCGAAGAGACTGGCGCATCCAGTGGGTCCCGCGCAACGGAATTGATTCCGCGTGGCTTCGAGCGTTTGCCGCGATCTGTATCACCGAGCCCCCCGTTCACCTCTACCGTGGCAAGGAGCAGGGGAGACGTCTCGGAGGGAGCCCAGGTATGCCGTCCGCGTCCTTCGGCGGGGGAGCGGTGCGCGTGCGCGCGCCCCGCGGCTACGACGCGTCCGCCGCGACCGACCGCACCGACCGGGACCTGCCGTCAGGAGACCGGCGGGCGGCCGAGCGGGCCGCCCTCGTCGAGGCCCTGCGCACCGACGACTTCGTCGTCGTCGACCGGATCGACCTGACACCACAGCGATCTCGCGACCTGGGTGGTCCCGCGCCGGCCAACAGGGCGGGCACCGTGAAGCTCGACGTCGACGTGCCGGCCGGCAACGACGCCGTCGTCCTGCTCGAGCGCGACGGGGTCTACTCGTGGCACCTGCCGGTCGATGCCGCCGAGCGCACGCGGTCGATCGACCCCGGCCCCCGCACCGTGTCCTTCGCCCTGTCGGTGCAGCCGCAGCGCGCGCGCCGTCCGCGACCGCGGTCACGGGGCCTCGACGGGCCGGGCGCAGGACCGGCTGACCGTGGGCTGCTCGGCGACCTCGCCCACGGCGTCCTCCAGGCGATCGTGCTGCGCTTCGCCGCGCCCGTCATCGTCGGCAAGGTCGTCGAGCGACTCGAGTCAGGCGTGCGCACCGGGCTCGTCCACGTCACGGGGGGAGCGCTCGACGCGTGGAAGCCCGTCGGCTCGCTCGCGGAGGTGGGCCTCCCCACCGACCGCGCGGCACGGGTTCTGCTCCTCGTCCACGGCACGTTCTCGTCGACCACCAGTGCCTTCGGAGCTCTCGCCGTCACGCCCGGCGCGGAGGGCTTCGTCGACACCCTCGTGTCCGCGTACGACGCCGTCATCGGCTTCGACCACCGCACGCTCAGCGTCGACCCGGAGCGCAACGCCCGCGACCTGCTCGCCCTGCTCGCGCCCCACGACGGCGAGCTCGTCCTCGACGTCATCACGCACAGCCGCGGCGGGCTGGTCACGCGGTCGTTCGTCGAGTCGGTGCTGCCGGGTGCCGGACTGCGCGTCGCGGTCGACTCCATCGTCTTCGTGGCCTCCACCAACGGCGGCACCCACCTCGCCGACCCAGAGCGCTGGCACGACCTCGTCGACCTCTACACGAACCTCGTCTTGGTGACCGCCGCCGGTCTCTCCCTCGTGCCCGGCGGGGCCCCCTTCGCGGCCGTCGTCAGCGGTGTCGTCCGTGGCGTCGGCGCGCTCGTGAAGTACCTCGTGTCGTACGCCGCCGGCGACGACGGCGTGCCCGGCCTCGCCGCCATGACGCCCGACGGGCCCTTCGTCACGAGCCTCAACGAGGACCAGCCCGGCCAGCCCCGGCCCGGGACGAGCTGGTACGTCGTCTCGTCCGACTTCCACGTGTCGCTCTTCGACGACCACCACAACCCGCCCGAGTTCCCCCGCGAGCTCGCCGTCCGTCTCGCCGAGGGCTTCGTCGACGGGATCTTCAAGGGGCGCAACGACCTCGTCGTCGACACCGACTCGATGTCGGCGATCGGCCCGCCGACCGGCGGCTACGTGCGCGACACGTTCGCGCTCGGCACCAACGACGTCGTGTACCACGTCAACTACTTCTCGCAGCTCTCCGTCATCGGCGCGATCTCGCAGTGGCTGCCGCTCGGGCTCGGCGCGTCCGACGCGGAGGCGCACCTGCCCGAGTGGATGACCGCGGGGCCGGTGCTCGGCGCCGACGGTGGTGGTGACGAGCGTGGACTCGAGATGGCCGAGGTGGAGGCGCCGACCACCGCCGCCCGGCCCCCGACGGCCGCCCGTCCGCCGTCCGCGACCAGGCCTCCCGGCACGACCGCACGCCCGCCTGCGAGACCATCACCCGGCCCGCGGGCGGAGCCGCCGGTGAGGACGGGCGTCCGGAAGGCGACGCCGACGAGGGCGACGTCGAAGAGGGCGACGAAGACGACGGCGAAGCAGGCGACGCGCCGTGACCGCGAGAGGCCCCCGAGCACTGGACCGACGAGCCCTCTCGAGGGCACGACGGAGGCCGAGCTCGCGGCGGAGATGCCCTCCACGGTGTCCCCGGGTGCCGACGCCACGGTGCGGGTTCGGCTGGCACGGCAGACGCTGGCACCGACGGAGGGCACGGTCCACGTCTCGAGGACGGTCCACGTCGACGCGGAGCGCCCGATCAGTGTGCAGGTCTACGCCAAGGACAACGTGCAGGTCCTCGAGACCGACGCCAAGGTCTTCGGCCTGCCGAGCGGCGACTGGGCCAGCGAGCTGACCTTCCGGGTACGTGCCCTGGCGCCCGGGCCCGTCCGCGTCTCCGTCGTCCTACGACAGGGCTGGGTGCCCGTCGCCACGGTCACCCTGGAGTCGACCGCAGCCGCTGCGGGGATGGTCGCCCCGACGCCCGTCACCGCCACGGTCCACACCGGGATCGACGCCCCAGAGCTCGACGGCCTGCCCTGTCTCGACATCGTCGAGAGTCGTCGCGTCACGGGCGAGCGCGTCTACAGCTATGCGCTCCGGCTCGTGCCGGGCGAGGCCGAGCGGGTCTTCGAGTCGGCACCGATCCTCGGGCGCGACGAGTTCGTGCGCGACCGGATCGCCGAGGTGGAGCGGGTCATCAAGGACCCCGACCTGACGCCGCGCCAGAGGATGTCGCAGCTGCAGAACACCGGCACCATGCTCTTCGACCAGTTCTTCCCCGAGGACATGCAGGCCTACCTCTGGGAGCACCGCGAGCTCGTGCACGACCTCATCGTCTACACGGACGAGCCGTTCGTGCCGTGGGAGCTCGTTCACCTCAAGCCCGCCCGCGGCAAGCGCGGCACCACGCCACGCTTCCTCGCGTCCGGCGGGCTCGTGCGCTGGCAGCTCGGCAGCTTCCCGCCCCGGGCCGTCCGCGTGCGCCGGGGCCACGCACGGTCGATCTGTCCCGTCTACGCCAACCCGATGTTCAAGAACGACGTCGGTGTCGCCGAGGCCGGCTACCTCAAGGACCGGTTCGGCGCCAAGGCCGTGACGGCGACCCCGAGCGGCGTCGAGCGTCTCCTGCGCGGCGGCGGCTTCGACCTGCTCCACTTCTCGGGCCACGGGGCGGCACGTACCGACGACATCGCCGAGGCGAAGGTGCTGCTCAAGGGCCAGCGGCGCGGCACCAGCGTTCGTGAGCAGTACCTCAGCTCGACCGACGTGTCCCAGAACCTCGACTGGACGGGCCCCGACAGCGTCGGCCCGATCGTGGTCCTCAACGCCTGTCAGACCGGACGGTCCGGCGAGCTCTTCACGACGGTGGGCGGTTTCGCCAAGGCGTTCCTCGACGCCGGCGCCTCGGCCTTCGTGTCGTGCCTGTGGTCGGTCCAGGAGGAGCCGGCGCGGGTCTTCGTCGAGACGCTCTACGAGGAGCTGCTCAAGGGCACCCAGATGTCCCGGGCGAGCGCGCTCGCCCGGGCGGCCGCGCGGGACGCGGACGACCCGACGTGGCTCGCCTATGTCGTGTACGCGAGACCCGACGCGGTCCTCGAGACAGTGTGAAAAGGCATACACCCCAGTCGAACCCGCTCAACCGAGGGGTTCCGAGAAGGAAGGAACGGCCATGGCAAGCAGGGCTCTGTGCGTGGGGATCAACGAGTTCGAGTCGCTGCCGCAGACGAGCTGGCTCAACGGCTGCGTCAACGACGCGAACGACATCGCCAAGGCGCTGCGGCCCCTCGGCTTCACCGCGCGCGCGACGACGGTGCTCACCGATGCCGGCGCGACGAAGAAGGCCGTCATGGCGGCGCTGACGACGCTCGTCGACACCGCGAAGGCCGGTGACCACCTCATCTTCACCTTCTCCAGCCACGGCACGCAGGTGCCCAACGAGCCCGGTGGCGACGACGAGCCGGACGGCCTCGACGAGGCCTTCGCGTGCCACGACATCCGCCAGAAGGGCGACCAGTGGGACCGCGACACCGTCATCGTCGACGACGAGCTGCGCGACCTCTTCACCCGCGTGCCCGCCGGCGTCCTGCTCGAGGTGCTGCTCGACACGTGCCACAGCGGCACCGGCCTCAAGGACCTCGACGAGATCCTCCAGGCCCAGCTGCTCGGCCGCAGGCCGCGCTACCTGCCGCCGCCGACTCCCAGAGGGCTCGAGCAGACAAGGTCCATCCGTGCCGTCACCCCGGTGCGCACCGTCGACCGCAAGGCGCTCGTGGAGCTGACGAAGAGCCGCGCCACGGCCTCGAAGCCCGTCCTCTTCGCGGCGTGCAAGCCCAACCAGACGGCGTCCGACGCGACGTTCGACGGCCGCTCCAACGGGGCCTTCACCTACCTCTTCCTCAAGGCCATGAAGGCGAGCCCGACGGCGACCCGCACCGAGCTGCTCCGCACCGTGACGGCCGGGCTCAAGGACGGCGACTTCAGCCAGCGCTCGACGCTCGAGGGCCCGGTCAAGGCCAAGAAGGTCGCCTTCGGCCAGCTCTGGTAGCTGGTGGCTCCGACGAACTCCGGTGACCGAGGACACAGGTGTCGACACTCACACGCGGGCGCACTGACCGCGTGCCCGGCGCGACGGCATACTCGGTCGCAGTTGTCCGAGAGCCCAGACGCAAGGTGGCGATCCGAGCATGTCCCGACTGCAGCAGACCGACGGCCTCACCGAGGAGCAGACCGAGCTGATCAAGCTCGTCCGTGAGTTCGTCGACGAGCAGATCATCCCCGTCGCCATGGAGCTCGAGCACCAGGACGAGTACCCCCAGGCGATCGTCGACGGAATGAAGGAGATGGGGATCTTCGGGCTGATGATCCCCGAGGAGTACGGCGGCCTGGGCGAGTCCCTGCTGACCTACGCCCTCTGCGTCGAGGAGATCGCGCGCGGCTGGATGAGTGTCAGCGGCATCATCAACACCCACTTCATCGTCGCGTACATGGTGCTCCAGCACGGGACCGAGGAGCAGAAGCAGCACTACCTGCCGAAGATGGCGACGGGCGAGATCCGGGGTGCGTTCTCGATGAGCGAGCCGGGCTGCGGTTCGGACGTGGCCGCCATCAAGACCAAGGCCGTCAAGGGCGACGACGGCGAGTGGTCGATCACAGGACAGAAGATGTGGCTGACCAACGGCGGCTCCGCCAACCTCGTCGCCGTCCTCGTCAAGACCGACACGGGCGCCGACTCCGTCTACAAGAACATGACGACCTTCCTCGTCGACAAGGAGTCGGGCTTCGGCGAGACCGCCCAGGGCGTCACGGTGCCCGGCAAGATCGACAAGATGGGCTACAAGGGCGTCGACACGACCGAGCTCATCTTCGACGGGCACCGCACGACCGACGCGCAGATCCTCGGCGGCGAGCCGGGCAAGGGCTTCTACCAGATGATGGACGGCGTCGAGGTCGGCCGTGTCAACGTCGCTGCTCGCGGATGTGGTGTCGCGAGAAGGGCTTTCGAGCTCGGCATCTCCTACGCCCAGCAGCGCGAGACCTTCGGCAAGAAGATCGTCGACCACCAGGCCGTGCTCTTCCGCCTCGCCGACATGGCCGTCAAGGTCGAGGCCGCGCACGAGATGATGGTCAAGGCCGCCCGCAAGAAGGACTCCGGCCAGCGCAACGACCTCGAGGCCGGCATGGCGAAGTACCTTGCGTCCGAGTACTGCTCGCAGGTCGTCGAGGACAGCTTCCGCATCCACGGCGGCTACGGCTACTCCAAGGAGTACGAGATCGAGCGCCTCTACCGCGAGGCGCCGATGCTGCTCATCGGCGAGGGCACGGCCGACATCCAGCGGATGATCATCGGCCGCCGCCTCGTCGAGGACTACAAGCTCAAGGCCTGAGGGCCCCTCTCCACCGCGGCGGGGATGCGAGGATGGACGCATGAGCCTGCAACCGAAGGGTCCGGGGGGACGCCAGGGATTCGCGACACTCTCCCTCGAGTACCCCATGTCGCTGGGTGTGTTCGAGCAGTACGTCGACGCGCAGAAGGCCGTCGACACGCTGTCCGACAACCAGTTCCCGGTCGAGAACTGCCTCATCGTCGGCACCGACCTCAAGCAGATGGAGCGGGTGACCGCGCGCCTCACGTGGGGACGTGTGGCTCTCGGCGGTCTGCTCTCCGGCGTGTGGCTCGGGCTCTTCGTGGGCCTGATCCTCTCGCTCTTCTCCCGCCCCTCGAACCCGTTGACCCTGCTGCTCTACACCGCCCTCTACGGCGCCGTGTTCGGCCTCATCTGGTCGGTCGTCGGCTACGCCTTCACCCGCGGTGCACGCGACTTCTCGTCGGTCAGCCAGGTCGTCGCGACCCGCTACGAGGTCTTCTGCGAGCACAAGTTCGCCCAGCAGGGTCGCCAGATCCTCGCCGACGCGGGCATCGACGTCGGCGTCCGGGAGGGCATCGGCATCGCCCCGGTCACTCCGACCTCGCCGCCGACGCAGCCGTCGAGCCCGGACCATCCGGGTCCGCCGCCTCCCGCCGGCTGAGGCAGCTGCAACGAATGCGCTCGCCCAGGTGTCCTTCCCGGTGACGGATCCCCGACGAAGGAGCGCCCGATGCAGTCCCGAAGGCCCCGCCCGTATGCCGTCGGCCGCGTCCTCGTGACCGGCGTCGCCGCCGCCGTGGCGCTCGTCGCGTGCGGCAGCGCCACTGCGCCCCAGCCGGGGGAGACGTCGCTCGCCGCCGGCCCGGTGCGGCCCGTCACCAGCCAGCCCGTCGAGGCTGACGGGGGTCTGCGGTGCCCCGAGTCCATCGACACCGCGGCCCTCGACAAGCCCGTGCCCGTGCCGCAGAAGCCGCAGGGCGTGGACGCCACGGGTCGGCTCCTGCCCGACCGCGACCCGACCTCGCTCGTCGTCTGTGGGTACCCGGCCGCCGACATCATGAAGCCGGTCTCGGCCCCGTTCCGCCTGGCCAAGCGCACCGTCGCGAGCGACGCACAACGGGCGGCACTGGTGGAGGCTCTGACGTGGTCGCCGCGCGACACCGGGGCCCAGCGGGTGTGCACGCTCATGGCCGGCAACGAGACGGCATACGTCGTCGGGGCCGCCTACGGTGACGCGATCGTGTGGGTCGGCGCGCTGGCCGACGCCAACGCCTGCTCGACGTCGACGAACGGCGACTTCCGGTCGGGGCCCGGCCCGGCGGTCGTGCTCGACCAGATGTTCGGCACGCGCACCCCTCCGTCCGCCGGGGTCGCCGCGTGCAACCGGGCGTCGTGGGGACGCCTCGGCGACGACCGGAGCCTGGCCCCGGAGGGCAACCCGACGGCGACCGTGTGCCGTGACGCGGCAGACGGCACGGTGAAGGTGGCGCAGCTGGACGCCGCGAAGTCGGCCGAGGTCGTCGCAGCGCTGCGCGCCCTGCCGACGAAGCCGACGGGGCAGACGTGCCAGCGCCCGGACGACCCGAGCAACGGGCGGTTCACGCTCCTGCTCACGTATGCCGTGGGGCCGCCCGTGCGCCTCACCATCGACCCGGACTGCGCACCGGCCGTGCTCGGCTCGAACCTCGAGTCCGCCGACGCGTCCTCGCTCGTCGAGCTCGTCGAGCAGTGGAGCCCGCGCATCCCGGGCCCCGACCTGAACGGCTCGGTGTCGTCGACGTCGCCCTGACCCACCGAACGCGGCGTTCCGTCTCGACAGCGGTGTGCTGCCGCGGAGCTCGAGACCGAAGCCGCGTTCGGTCAGGTGGGGGAGGGTCGGTCAGTCGCTCAGGCCTCGGCGCCGTCCCAGATGCGGGCGATCCACCGCTCGACCTCGTCGGAGCTGCGCGGCATCGCGGCCGAGAGGTTCTCGCAGCCGTCCTCGGTGATGAGGATGTCGTCCTCGATGCGCACGCCGTTGCCGCGGAACTCGTCGGGGACGAGCTCGTCGTCGGCCTTGAAGTAGAGGCCCGGCTCGACGGTGAGGACCATGCCCGGCTTCAGCTCGGCGTCGGAGTACTCCTCGCGGGTCGCGAGGGCACAGTCGTGCACGTCGATGCCGAGGTGGTGGCTCGTGCCGTGCACCATCCAGCGGCGGTGGTGCTGACCGTGGTCGGCGTCGAGCGTGCCCTCGACGTCGACGCCCTCGGGGAGCAGGCCCCACTCGTGGAGGTGCTCGGCGATGACGCGGATGGCCGCTGCGTGGACGTCGCTGAACGTGTTGCCCGGCTTGCAGGCCGCGATGCCGGCCTCCTGGGCGGCGTACACGGCGTCGTAGATCTTGCGCTGCGCGTCGGTGAAGGTGCCACTGACCGGCAGGGTGCGGGTGATGTCGGCGGTGAAGAGCGAGTCGACCTCGACGCCGGCGTCGAGGAGCAGCAGGTCGCCGTCCTTGATGTCGCCGGTGTTCTTGATCCAGTGCAGCGTGTTGGCGTGGTCGCCGCTGGCGCAGATGGAGTCGTAGCCGACACCGTTGCCGTGGTGGCGGGCGTGCAGGCCGAAGACGCCCTCGACCCAGCGCTCGCCGCGGCCGCGGCGGACCGCCTCGGGCAGGTCGGCGATGACGGCGTCGAAACCCTTGTGGGTGCCGTCGACGGCGTCGCGCATCTGCTCGACCTCCCACTCGTCCTTGACGAAGCGGAGCGTCGAGAGGAACGCGGCGAGCTGCTCGTCGGCCTCGCGCTGGCGGTCGACGCGGGTCTCGGCCTCGGCGGACTCCTGCGTCTCGGCCGCGGCGGCGCGGGCCTTGTCGACGCGGGTCGCGACCTCGGCGTCGGCGTCGCGCACGACGCGGATCGTCACCTGGCCGGCGTCCTTGCCGACGGCCTCACCGAACTCGTCGATGTGGCGGGCCGTGACGCCGAGCTCGGACTCGATGTCGGCGAGGGTGGGGCGGGCCCCGACCCAGAACTCGCCGTAGCGCGAGTCGCCGAAGAACTCCTCGGTGTCGCGGTCGGCGAGCGGGCGGAAGTAGAGGACGGCCTCGTGCCCGTCGCCGGCCTCGCCGTCGGCGGAGGCGCGCGGCTCGAGCACGAGCACGGCGTCGGGCTCGCGGTCGCTGCCGAGGCCCGTCAGGTGGGCGAAGGCGCTGTGTGGACGGAAGACGTAGTCGCAGTCGTTGCTGCGCACCTTGAGGCCGCCGGCCGGGACGACGAGGCGCTCACCGGGGAAGGCGGCGCTGACGGCGTCACGGCGACGGGCTGCGTGGTCGGCGACCTCGGCCCGGGGGGTCACCCCGGTGTCGCGCGGCGCCCACCCTGTCGCGACGAAGGCCCGGAACTCGTCGGTCGTCGGGCGCTTGCGGCTCGGAGAGGTCTTCTGCTCTTCACTCATCACCCCGCCATGGTGCCACGCGGCACGGGGACCGCCGAACCAGCTTTCACCGCGCCCGCGTACGGCCCGTCCCGCTCCCGCCGGGCACCCCGGTGGGGTACCTGCGGGTCCGGGGCGGTGGCATACGGTCTGGGGGTGGCCCGCACCGACCGACCCGCCCGGCCGACCACCGCCCACCGGAGCCTGCCCTCGCTGAGGGCGAGCACCCGGCGGGCCATGAGACCGAGCGGGCCGCCGACCGACGAGATCCCCATCTGGACGACGCCGGACGGGGTCGACTCGGTGACCGCCCAGGCCGTCATCGACCTCGCCATGCGCGCCGGCGTCGCGATGATCGCCACCGGAGCGGCCGCCGCGGACGTCACGGCGACCGTGCTCACCCTGACCAAGGCGTACGGCCTCAGCTCGGTCCACGTCGACGTCACCTACACGTCGGTCACCGTCTCCTACCACCGCGGCCCGAACGCCGACCCGATCACCGTGATGCGCATCGTGCGGTTCCGCGTGCAGGACTACACGCGGCTCGAGCGCCTCCGCGGGCTCATCGTCGACCTCTCACAGGACCCGGTGCCCGTCGACGAGGCCCGGGTGCGCTTCGACTCGGTCATCACGGCCCCACACCCCTACCGCCGCTGGCTCGTCACCGTCGCCGGGGGCGCGCTCGCGGCGGGTGCCGCCGGCCTCGTGGGCGCAGGGCCGTTCATCATCCTGCTCAGCTTCCTCACCGCGACCGTCGTCGGGCGGGTCCTCAGCTGGCTCACCGGCGCAGGCGTCGCGGCCTTCTTCGCGCAGTGCGTCGGCGCGGCCATCCCGACCGCGGTGGCGACCCTCGTCGTCGCGGCCCAGTCGGCCGGGATGACCTTCGTCGGCGACGTGTCACCCTCGCTCGTCGTCGCGTCCGGCATCGTGCTGCTGCTCTCGGGACTGTCGGTCGTCGGCGCCGCCGAGGATGCCCTCGAGGGCTATTACGTCACGGCCGGCGCGCGGGCTTTCGAGGTGATCGTGCTCTCGCTCGGCATCGCGGTCGGCATCTCCGTCGTGCTCTCCCTCGGCAACCGGCTCGACTACCCGATCGCGATCAGCTCGCAGACCCTGCTCAGCGACGACGTCGTCGTGCAGGTCGTCTGCGCCGTCATCATCGCCGTCTCGTTCGCCGTCATGTCCTACGCCAGCGGCCGTGCGGTCGCCGTGGCCGGGGTCGCGGGCGGCCTCGGCTGGGCCGTCCTCGCGCTGGGGGAGCGGCTGCTGCAGCTCGGCGCTGTGAGCGCGTCGGCGACGGCCGCGCTCGTCATCGGCTTCGCGGCCCGGCTCGTCGCCCGGCACCTGACCATCTCTGCGCTCGCCGTCACGACGGCCGCGATCGTGCCGCTGCTGCCGGGCCGGATGGCCTACGAGGGCATCTCGCAGATCGTCACGAACCCCGACGGCAACGGGTTCGCGGTCGGCGTGCCGACGCTCCTGCTGGCCTTCGGGCTCGGCCTCGGGCTCGCCGCGGGCGTCTCGCTCGGCACCTACTTCGCGAGCCTGCTCGTCGCCAAGAGCCAGGGCGTGCGGCCGCGTCCCGCCGCCGGCGCGACCCTCCCCGCCGACCCCGACCCCGACGCGTCCGGCAGCACCGCGCCGGTGCTCTCCGAGACGAGCGACCTCGCTGCCACGAGCGACGCCGACGCGCAGGCGTGAGCAAGCACACGGCATACGACCATGGGCGTATGCCGCCCGCTCCGGCAGGCTGGGAGCCGCTCGTCCCAGCGGGGCCGGGTGACCACCTTCGACGAGGAGCGGGAATGCAGTTCGGACGCAGCTACGAGGAGTTCGAGGTCGGTGCGGTCTACCGGCACTGGCCCGGCAAGACGGTCACGGAGTACGACGACCACCTCTTCTGCCTGCTGACGATGAACCACCACCCGCTCCACCTCGACACCCACTACGCCGCGGGGTCGACGCAGTTCGGGCAGAACGTCGTCGTCGGCAACTACGTCTACTCGCTGCTCCTCGGCATGTCGGTGCCGGACGTGTCGGGCAAGGCCATCGCCAACCTCGAGATCGAGTCGCTGCGGCACGTCGCGCCGACCTTCCACGGCGACACGATCTACGGCGAGACGACGGTCCTCGACAAGTGGGAGTCGACCTCGAAGGACGACCGCGGCGTCGTCCACGTCGAGACGATCGGCTACAAGCAGGACGGCACCGTCGTGTGCATCTTCCGGCGCAAGGTCATGGTGCCCAAGGAGAACTACCTCGAGGCCCGCGGCGGCGAGCAGCCCGGCCGACCGGTCCCCGTCCCCGACAAGAACTGGCCGGGCCGCGACGCCACCTCCGAGGCGGCTCCGCAGCCCTGACCCACGGCGCGACCAGCCCTCTCCCGCAACACACCGAGTAGGTCACAACTCACCGCGATCCGATCCCGGTGGGTTGTGACCTACTCGGTGCGTTGTGGCCGTCCACAGCCGGCGCGCCGACGACCCCTCTGTCCACAGGTGCCGTCGCGACTACGAGAACCTGGCCGTATGCCCCAGAGCCTGCTCCCATGGACACACGACTCGAGGCTCTGGCCGGCCGCCAAGGCGGGATGTTCGCCGCCCACGAGGCCCTGGCCGCAGGGGTCACCAATGCCTGCCTGCACCGGGCACTCCGTGCGCGCGAGCTGGTTCGGGTGCGGCGAGGCGCCTACGTCCAGGCGACCGTCTGGCAGCACGCGTCGCCCGACGAGCGCTACCGGCTCGGGTGTCTCGCGGTAGCGAGGTCCAGACCGGGTGACGCGTTGAGCCACCACGCGGCCCTCGCCGTGCTCGGGCTGCCGCTCTGGGGACACGACGCAGCACGAATCGACCTGGTGACCGACACGGTCCAGGGCGTGCGCCGCGGGGCAGTGTGGCTCCATCCGGACGACGGCGTCGTCCTAGCTCCGGTCGCGGACACTCCGAGTGTCTCGCCTGCGCGGGCACTCGTTCGGACGGCCCTGACGATGGGCCAGGACTGTGCCGTCGTGGCGGGGGATGCGGCTCTGCGTCGAGGTCTGGTCACCGAGGCGGATCTGGTCACCGAGGTGGCGCTCATCTCCCCGCACCAAGGGCGCCGGCGGGCCCTGGAGGCCGTGTTGCTCATGGACGGCAGGAGCGAGTCCGTGGGCGAGTCCCGAACTCGTCTGGCGCTGCGTCGCCTCGGTTTCACCCCCGAGAGCCAAGTGGTCCTGCGTGACTCCGGTGGCCATTTCATCGCGCGTGTCGACCTGGTCGTGGACGGAGTTGTCCTCGAGTTCGACGGGCAGGTGAAGTACGCGCGCCAGCGTGACGCCGAGGACGGCTCGGCCGGGCCGGAGGAGGTCGTCTGGCTCGAGAAGCGACGTGAGGACGCGATCCGGCGGCTGGGCCACCCCGTCGAGCGCGTCATCTGGAGCGAGCTGGCCCGCCCGGGGCTCATCGGTGCCCGGGTGCGCTCCGCCAGTGCGCTCGTCGCCCCCCTAGCCCCACGCCCGGCCTGACCCTGCTGACTGGTGCAACACACCGTGCAAGTCACAACCCACCGTGATCCGATCCCGGTGGGTTGTGACCTGCACGGTGTGTTGCGGGGAGGGGCGGCGGGGGTGGGCACGGCAGGGTGGGCACGGCGCGCCCCTACGCTTGGGGGCGTGACTCCGACCGGGACCGACAGTGCAGGGCACCCACGCCCGGTCATCGACCTGCATGCCCACTCGGCGGTCAGCGACGGCACGGAGACGCCGACCGAGCTCGTCGCCGCTGCAGCCACGGCCGGCGTCGACGTCCTCGCCATCACCGACCACGACACGGTCGGCGGCTGGGCCGAGGCCGCCGACGCCGCCCGCGTCCACGGTGTGACGCTCGTGCGCGGCATCGAGATCTCGTGCGCCTGGCGCCACTCCTCGATCCACCTGCTCGGTTACCTCCCCGACGCCGACGACCGGCCGCTCCGGGACGAGCTCGCCCGCGCCCGCGACTCCCGCTCGACGCGTCTCGAGCGGATGGTCGCGCTCATGGCGGCGGACGGCATACCCCTGGGCTACGACGAGGTGCTCGCGCAGGTCGGCCCCGGCGCCACCCCGGGACGCCCCCACATCGCCGACGCCCTCATCGCCAACGGCACGATCCGCCACCGCGACGAGGCGTTCCGCTCGTGGCTCGGCGACGACTCGCCCTACTACGTCGGCCACTACGCGCCCGACCCGGTACGGGCGGTCGAGCTCGTGCGCGCAGCGGGCGGGGTGCCGGTCATCGCGCACCCCTTCACGCGGACCCGGTCGGGCGACCTCGACGACGCCCTCGTCGCGCGGATGCGCGAGGCCGGGCTCGTGGGGCTCGAGGCGCACCACCGCGACCACGGTCCCGAGGAGGTCGCCCGGGCGACGGCGCTCGCCGACCGGCTCGGGCTGCTCCTCACGGGCTCGAGCGACTACCACGGCGAGGGCAAGCGCAACCGTCTCGCCGAGAACACGACGTCCCTCGAGGTGCTCGACGCGATCGAGGCGGCCTCGAGCAGGGCCACGGAGGTCGTCAGGCCGTGAGCGTCCTCGACACGACCGTCTTCCTCAGCACCTTCATCACCCTGGTCGTCATCCTCGACCCACCCGGCGCGGTGCCGGTCTTCCTCGCCCTGACCGGGTCACTGACGAAGGTGCAGCGCCACGTCGCGGCGCGGCGTGCCTCGCTCGTCGCCGTCTTCGTCATCGGGATGTTCGCGCTCTTCGGCAAGAGCATCCTCGACTACCTCCACATCTCGATCGCCGCGCTCCAGGGGGCCGGCGGCCTGCTCCTGCTCCTCGTCGCGCTCGAGCTGCTGACCGGCAAGGAGTCCGACTCGCTCGCCGACGCCGGCGTCAACGTGGCCCTCGTGCCGCTCGGGACGCCGCTCCTCGCGGGTCCGGGCGCCATCGTCGCGACGATGCTCGCGGTGCAGGGCTCGGACACGACCGGGGCGTACGTCGCCGTCGGCTCCGCCCTCGTCGGGGCGATGCTCGTCGTCTACCTCGTGCTCCGCTTCGCCGGGCAGGTGCGCCGACTGCTGCGTGAGAGCGGCACGATGCTGCTCACCCGCATCGCCGGGCTGCTGCTGTCGGCGATCGCCGTGCAGATGGTCGCCGACTCGGTGCGGGCGTTCGTCAACGGCGAGGGCTGACGGCCGAAGCGCCGGGCCGCTCAACCGTCGACGCGCTCGACGAGCACGGCCGTGCCGAGGCCGGCGGCACCGCTGACGGCCGCGACGCCCCAGCGCCCGCCACGGCGCTCGAGCGCCTCGACGCACTGGCCGACGAGGATCGCGCCCGTCGCCCCGAAGGCGTGACCCATCGCCATGGTGCCGCCGTCCGGGTTCATCCGGTCCGGCCCAGCGTCGAGGTCGCGGCGGAAGCGGAGGCACAGCGCCGAGAAGGCCTCGGCGAACTCGAAGACGTCGATGTCGCTGGGAGACAGGCCGGCCCTCGCGAGCACCTGCTCGACGGCCGACTGCCCGGCGGTGAGCATGACGACGGGGTCCACCGCCGTCGACGCGGCCGAGACGATCCGCGCCCGCGGCGCGAGGCCCGAGGCCCGGGCGGCTCGCGCCGAACCGACGAGCAGCAGCGCTGCGGCGTCCGCGACGGCGGGGGAGGTGCCCACCGTGTGCAGGTGCTCGATCCGGTCGAGGGGGCGTATGCCGTGCGCCGCCGCGAGCGCGATGTCGTCCTGGCCGTCCGACCCCAGCTCCGCGAAGGCAGGCGGCAGCGCCGCGAGCGACTCGGCGGTCGTGCCGGGCCGGACGAGCTCGTCGTGGTCGAGGCCGGGGCCGCGGTCGTCGGCCGGTACCGGGACGAGCGACCGGGCGAAGGCACCCATCACGCGTGCCCGGGTCGCCTTGGCCTGCGTCTCGAGGGCATACGCGTCGAGCTGCTCGCGGGTGAAGCCCTCGAGCGTCGCGTTGAGGTCTGCAGCGATGCCCATGTGGACCGAGCCGAGACGGCGCACGAGGGTGGGGTCGGCATACAGCGCGCCGCGGTCGGCGAACATCGGCACGCGCGACACGCTCTCGACGCCCCCGGCAACGGCGAGCGAGAGGTCGCCGGCGCGGACCCGGGCCGCAGTCTGGCCGACGGCGTCGATGCCGGATGCGCAGAAGCGGTTGAGCGTGACACCCGGCACGGAGGTGCCCCAGCCGGCGACGAGGGTGGCCGTGCGGGCGAGGTCGGCGCCCTGCTCGTCGACCTGGGTCGCGCAGCCCAGCGTCACGTCGTCGACGCGCTCCGGGTCGATCCCGGTGCGTTCGACGAGGGCCCGTTGGAGGTGCACGACGAGGTCGACGGCGGTGAGGCCGTGCAGCGACCCGCGCGCGGACGCGCGCCCGCGCGGGGTGCGGACGACATCGAGGACGTACGCGTCGTCGTCGTCGTCCATGCGTCCTCCGTTCGGTCCTGCCGAGCTCACGAGACCTGCCGCTCCTGGTCGCCCGGCCCGGACCCGGAACGGCCGCGTCGCACCCGGCGAGTCACTCTGCTAGTTGTAGTACCGTGCCCGGAGAAGGGCAAGGCTGGGCACCGACGGCGGCGTCGGGAGCGGAGGCGGACATGACGGGCGGCAGCTCGAGCACCTCCCCGACGGGGGTCTGGGTGCTCGGTGGCTCGCAGACGGACTTCGCGCGCCACCTGACCCGTGAGGGGCGAGACGTCTCCGACCTCGTGGGCGAGATCGTCGACCGCACCCTCGAGGCGAGCCGCTCCGGCGCGGCCGAGGTCGAGGTCATCCACGTCGGCAACGCCTTCGGCCAGCTCTTCACCGGTCAGGGCCACCTCGGGGCCATGCCCGCGACGGTCCGGCCCGACCTGTGGGGCGTTCCGGCCGCCCGGCACGAGGCCGCGTGCGCGTCGGGCGGGGTGGCGCTGCTCGCCGCCATGGCCGACCTCCGGGCAGGGCACTACGACTGTGCCCTCGTGCTCGGCGTCGAGCTCGAGAAGACCGTGCCCGGCGACGAGGCGGCCACGCACCTCGGCGCGGCCGCCTGGGTGGGGCACGACGGTGAGGGCGCTCGCTTCATGTGGCCCCACGTCTTCAGCGCCATCGCCGACGAGTACGACCGGCGGCACGGCCTCGACGAGGCCCACCTGCGCGCCATCGCGGCTCTCAACCTCGCGAACGCCCGACGCAACCCCCACGCCCAGACCCGCGGCTGGGACGTCCTGGACCTCACCGGCCCCGACGCCACCGACGACACGCGAAACCCCGTCGTCGAGGGCCGGATCCGCCGCTACGACTGCAGCCAGGTCACCGACGGCGCCGCCGGGGTGGTCCTCGTCTCCGACGCGTGGCTGCGCGACCACCCGGGGCGACGACCCGTCGCGCGCATCGAGGGATGGGGCCACCGCACCGTCGGCCTCGGGCTCCGGCAGAAGCTCGACCGTGACCGCGACGAGCTCTACGTCCTGCCGCACGTGCGCCGGGCTGTGACCGACGCGTTCGACCGGTCCCACGTCACCCTCGAGGACCTCGACGGCTTCGAGGTGCACGACTGCTTCACCCCGACCGAGTACCTCGCCATCGACCACATCGGGCTCACCGGTCCGGGGGAGTCGTGGAAGGCCGTCGAGGACGGCTCGATCGCCCTGGGTGGTCGCCTGCCCATCAACCCGAGCGGTGGGCTCATCGGCGGCGGCCACCCGGTGGGGGCCAGCGGCATCCGCATGCTCGTCGACGCGGCCAAGCAGGTCAGCGGGACTGCCGGCGACTACCAGGTCGAGGGTGCCCGCACCTTCGGCACTCTCAACTTCGGTGGCAGCACCGCCACCACCGTCAGCCTCGTCGTCGGCGCCGTCGCCGACTGAACGCGAACTCCCCGAACCACGGAAACCACTGAGAGCCAAGGAGACCCGGATGGATGTCGACATCGTCGGTCGGATGCTGTCGACCCTGCCCGCGGACGACGACCATCCCTACCGCACGGGCCCGTGGCAGCCGCAGACGACCGAGTGGAGGGCGGACGACCTCGACGTCGTCGAGGGTGAGGTGCCCACCGACCTCGACGGGGTCTACCTCCGCAACACGGAGAACCCCGTCCACCCCTCGCTCAAGCACTACCACCCGTTCGACGGCGACGGGATGGTCCACGTCGTCGGCTTCCGTGACGGAAAAGCCTTCTACCGCAACCGGTTCGTGCGCACTGACGGCTTCCTCGCCGAGCAGGAGGCAGGACAGTCGCTGTGGGCCGGTCTGGCCGAACCGCCCTACCTCTCGCTCCGTGAGGACGGCTGGGGCGCCCGCCGCCAGATGAAGGACGCGTCGTCGACCGACGTCATCGTCCACCGCGGCACGGCCCTCACGAGCTTCTACCAGTGCGGCGACCTCTACCGCGTCGACCCGACGTCGGCCGAGACCCTCGGCAAGGCGACGTGGAACGGCCGCTTTCCCTTCGACTGGGGCGTCTCAGCGCACCCGAAGGTCGACGACCGCACCGGCGAGCTCCTCTTCTTCAACTACAGCAAGGAGGCGCCGTACATGCACTACGGCGTCGTCGACGAGGCGGACGACCTCGTCCACTACGTCGACGTCCCGCTGCCCGGGCCGCGGCTGCCGCACGACATGGCCTTCACCGAGAACTACGTCGTGCTCAACGACTTCCCGCTCTTCTGGGAGCCGGAGGCCCTCGCCAAGGGCGCACACGTCGCGCGCTTCCACCGTGACATGCCGAGCCGCTTCGCCGTCATCCCGCGGCGCGGGAAGACGAGCGACATCCGGTGGTTCGAGGCCGACCCGACGTACGTCCTGCACTTCGTCAACGCGTACGAGGACGGCGACGAGATCGTCCTAGACGGCTTCTTCCAGGGCGACCCCGAGCCGCAGGACAACGGCATGGGCAACCGGTGGGAGCGGGCCTTCCGCTTCCTCGCCCTCGACCGCATGCAGGCACGCCTGCACCGCTGGCGGCTCAACCTCCGCACCGGCCTCGTCACCGAGTCGCCGCTCTCCGACAGCATCACCGAGTTCGGCATGATGAACGGCTCGTACGCCGGTGGGAAGTACCGGTACGCCTACGCCGCGACCGGCAAGCCCGCATGGTTCCTCTTCGACGGCCTCGTCAAGCACGACCTCCACTCGGGCACGGAGGAGCGATACTCCTTCGGGGACAACGTCTTCGGCAGCGAGACCGCGATGGCGCCGCGCGTCGGGAGCGCCGGCGAGGACGACGGCTACCTCGTGACCCTGACGACCGACATGAACGACGACGCCTCCTACTGCGTCGTGTTCGACGCGGCCCGGGTCTCCGACGGGCCGGTCTGCAAGCTCCGGCTGCCCGAGCGGATCTCGAGTGGCACCCACTCGACCTGGGCCCCGGGTGCCGAGCTGCGACGGTGGAGCACGGCGGACACGGCAGCGGATGCGATCGGTCTCTGAGCCGGTGGTCGACGACGTCGACCCCGGCACGGTGCCCACCCGGCTCGATCCCGGGTCGACGAACGCCATCGGACGCATGCTCGGGCTGCTCGGCGACGAGTGGACCCTCCTCATCCTCCAGCGGGCGCTGCGCGGCACGACCCGCTACGGCCAGTTCCTCGACGAGGTCGCCATCTCCAACGCGGTCCTCACCTCCCGCCTCGCGACGATGGAGCGCGAGGGCCTGCTGCGCCGTGTCGTCTACCAGGAGCGCCCCGTCCGGGCCGAGTACGTCCTCACCCAGCGCGGCCGTGGGCTGTGGCCGGTCACCATCGCGATCTGGGACTGGGAGCGGCGATGGGTGCCGCGGCACGCCGCGACGCTCCCGGCGATGCGCCACGCGCTCTGCGGCCAGAACTTCGCACCGGTCCTGACGTGCACGGGCTGCCGCGAGGTCGTGCGCTCCGGCGACGTCCACGCCGAGTGGGGGCCGAGCGGCTCGTGGGAGCGGTCCGTCCCGGAGTCGACGACGCGGCGTCGCTCCGACCCCCGTGTGGACCGGTCCTCCGCGGGACTCTTTCCCGAGACGATGGCGATCTTCGGCAACCGGTGGTCCTCCGCCCTCATCGGCGCCTCCCTCCGGGGGCTGACGCGCTTCGGTGACTTCGAGGAGGCCCTCGGCGCGCCGCCGAGCCTCGTCGCCGAGCGGCTCCGCGCCTTCTGCGACATCGGCGTGCTCGAGGCCAGGGGGCGCCGGACGGGCGGTGCCGACGGCCGCGCCGAGTACCACCTCACCGACAAGGGCCACGCCTTCTACCCGGTCGTCGCCGTGGCCATCGACTGGGCGCACCACTGGTATGCCGCCGAGGAGGGTCCCGCGCTCGTGCAGCAGCACGTGCCGTGCGGGGCTCCGCTCGCCGTCGCGCTCGCCTGTGACCAGTGCTCGGCCGACCTCCACGGCAGCGACATCGAGGTCGTGCCACGCGCGCACCGCCGGTCCGACCGCTAGAGGCGGGCAGCCACTCCCGAGACGAAAGACCCGCAGCAGCAACGCAGCTGAGGCACACGTACACGTACAGCTCGCAGTGACCACCTCACGCCGAACCACGAAGGAGCGCCGAGCCATGGCGAACGCACGGGGACTGCACGCGCCGGAGAAGGTCGCCGACTACCGGGCCAGGGGCTGGTGGGGCGAGGACACCCTCGACGGGCTCTTCGCCGAGCGGGTGCGCGCCCGCGGGGACGCCCTCGCCGTCGTCGACCCCGCCAACCGCGAGGCGCTGCTCGGCTCGGCGCCGCGACGGCTGACGTGGCGCGAGCTCGACGACGAGGTCACGGCCCTCGCCGCGCGGCTGATGTCGCTCGGGCTCGTCCGAGGTGACGTGGTCGCGGTCCAGCTCGCCAACTCGGTCGAGCTCGTCGAGGTCTACCTCGCCGCCTGGCGCCTCGGCGTCGTCGTGTCGCCGTTGCCCGTGCAGCTGCGCGAGCGTGAGGTGGCCGCCATGTGCGCGAGGGCCGGCGTGACGGCATACCTCGGCAGTGCCCGGTTCGGTGACCGGGCCCTGGCCGTGGACGCGGCGACTGCGCTCGGTGGGGTGGAGTCGGTGCGGGCCGTCATCGCCTACGGCCCCGAGGAGGAGACGGCCGATGTGCCCATCGGCGTCCGCGTCTGGCACCCGGGCCCGGGCACGGACGCTGATCGCGAGGCGGTCGAGGCACGCGCCGCCGCCGACCCCAACGAGGCCAACGACGCCGTGACGATCTGCTGGACGTCGGGCACCGAGAGCGCGCCCAAGGGCGTCCCGCGCTGTCACATGGACTGGCTCGCCGTCGGGGTCGCGACCACCGAGGCGCCGCAGGTGACGGTCGACGACGTGCTGCTCAACCCCTTCCCGATGATCAACATGGCCGGCATCAGCGGGATGTTCCTGCCGTGGCTGCTCACGGGCTGCGTCCTCGTGCAGCACCACCCCTTCGACCTGCCGACGTTCCTCGGTCAGGTCGCCGTCGAGCGCGCCACCTACACGTGCGCGCCTCCGGCGCTGCTGTGGATGCTGCTCGGCAACGAGGCGCTGATGGCGACCGTCGACGTCAGCAGCCTGACCCGCATCGGCTCCGGCTCGGCGCCGCTGCAGCCCGCGATGGTGCGCGGCTGGCAGGAGCGGCACGGCATCAGCGTCATCAACTTCTTCGGGTCCAACGAGGGGATCGGCCTGCTGTCGAGTCCTGTTGACTTCCCCGACCCCGACGACCGCGCGCAGTTCTTCCCGCGGTTCGGCGCGCCGGGGGTCACGTGGTCGACCCGGGCCGGGGAGTGGACCGACACCCGGCTCGTCGACATCGTCACGGGCGAGGACGTCACCGAGCCCGGCCACCCGGGTGAGCTGCACATCAGCGGGCCGAGCGTCTTCGCCGGATACCTCCACGGCGAGGAGCTGCAGAGCCCCTTCGACGACCGCGGCTACCTGCGCACCGGGGACCTCTTCGAGATCGCGGGGGACCACGGACAGTTCCTCCGCTACCTCGACCGGGCCCGCGACCAGGTGATCCGCGGCGGCATGAACATCGCCCCGGCCGAGCTCGAGGGACTCATCGCCGACCACCCGGCCGTCGCCGACGTCGCCGTCATCGGCGACCCGGACGAGCGGCTCGGCGAGCGTGTCGCGGCCGTCGTCGTGCTGCGCCCGGGCACGAGCCTGACGCTCGACGAGCTCGTCGGGTGGCTGCGTGAGCGGAGCATCGCCTCGTTCAAGCTGCCCGAGCGGCTCGAGGTGCGCGACGAGCTCCCCCGCAACCCCGTCGGCAAGGTGCTCAAGCGGCTCCTGCGGCAACCTGACGCGCCCGCGGTCCGCGACCTCCCCGACGGTGGCGGAGCCGGGACGCCGGGGGCGAGCGGGTGACGCCGCAGGAGCTGCTCGCGGCGCTGCGGCTCCCCGTCGTGGCGGCGCCGATGTTCCTCGTCTCGGGGCCCGAGCTCGTCGTCGCGGCGGCCCGGGCGGGCATCCTCGGCGCTTTCCCGACGCAGAACTGCCGCACGCCCGAGCAGCTCGACGAGTGGCTCGGAGCGATCGCCTCGGGCTCGGGTCAGGCACCGTGGTCGGTCAACCTCGTCACGCACCGGAGCAACACGCGCCTGGCCGACGACCTCGCCCTCGTCGCGGCGCACCGACCGCCCGTCGTCATCACCGCGCTCGGCTCGCCGCGTCCGGTCATCGACACGGTCAAGGCGTACGGCGGGCTCGTCGTGGCCGACGTCATCGACCTCGTCCTCGCCCGCAAGGCGATCGCGGCGGGCGTCGACGGCCTCGCCTGCATCAGCGCCGGGGCCGGGGGACACACCGGGCACCTGTCGCCCTTCGCCTTCGTCTCCGCCGTGCGCGACCTCTTCGACGGTCTCGTCACCGTGGGCGGGGGCATCGCGGACGGTGCCGGCGTCGCCGGCGCCGTGGCCGCGGGTGCCGACCTCGTCTACATGGGCACCCGCTTCCTCGCGACGACGGAGAGCCGGGCCGCCGACGACTACAAGCAGATGGTCGTCGCGCACGGCCCCGACGACCTCGTCGTCAGCGACGGCATCACGGGAGCCGATGCGTCCTGGCTGCGGCCGAGCCTGCGGGCTCACGGGCTCGACCCCGACCACCTCGTGCACGACGGGGTCCGCAGCTACGACGCGGCCGAGTCACCGGCGAAGAAGTGGTCGCAGCTGTGGGCCGCCGGGCAGGGGCTCCAGAGCATCCGGTCGGTGCTCCCGGTCGCCGACGTCGTCGACGAGCTCGAGCGCGAGTTCCGGGCCGCCGCGGCACGCCTCGACCGCGTCGCCTCCCGCCGCCACTGACCGGGGCTGGGGATGTCGTCGGGTGGATGTCGCGGGCGGGTCGTAGGGTGTCGGCGTGACGACGGGACCGGCTGAGCAGACGACCTTTGCGGGCATGCCCACGCCGCTCTACTCCGGCTCGCCGTCGCGGCTGCTCGCGTGGCTCGACTGCCCGAGGCGCTACCGCATGCAGTACCTCGACCGACCCCGCCCACAGGCCCGTCCGCAGCGCGCCCACACCTCGGTCGGCATCGCGACCCACAACGCGCTCCGCGACTTCTGGGACCTCCCGGTGGGCCAGCGGACGCCGGCCGGCGTCGCCGAGCTCGTCCGCTCGTCGTGGATCGACGTGGGCTTCCGTGACCCCCAGCAGTCCGCCGGATGGCGGCTGCGGGTCCGCGACGCCGTCACCGAGTACCTCCGCTCCAGCGACCGCGACAACCAGCCCGTCGGCATCGAGCGCAGCGTCTCGCTCAAGACCGACGAGGTCGCCATCACCGGCCGCATCGACCGGCTCGACGACCGCGCGGGCGAGCTCGTCGTCGTCGACTACAAGACGGGCCGCCAGGTCCCCACCGACGACGACGCGCGCACCTCGCTGCCCCTCGCGTTGTATGCCGTCGCAGCCTCCCGGATGTTCCGCCGGCCGTGCCACCGGGTCGAGCTGCACCACGTGCCCTCCGGCACGATCGCCGCGCACGAGCACACCGACGAGTCCCTCGCGCGCAAGATCGCCGAGGCCGAGTCGATCGCCTCCGACCTGCGCCGGGCCGACGCCGAGTTCAAGGAGCTCGGCGTCGAGTCGACGAGGTTCGCGCCCCGCACCTCCGCGATCTGCTCGTGGTGCGACTTCCGCGCGCACTGCCCCGAGGGCCAGCAGATGGGCCCCGAGAAGTCCGACTGGGCCGGCCTCGAGCCCGCCGGCTACGAGACGACCCCACCGGAGCGCGACGATGCCTGAGCCCACCGCTGAGCCCACCACCCGGTCCGCACCCGAGCGCGACCTGCGGCCGGCGTTCCTCGCGGCCACCGACCACGTCATCGCCATCCTGTCCCGGGACGACGTCGCCGCCGCCTGGCACCAGGCGAGCGCGCTGCCCGAGTGGAGCGTCGGCGGCCTCGTGGCCCACCTCGCGAGCCAGCCCGTCACGGCCCTGACCCTGCTGCGCGCCGATCCCGTGACCGACGCCATCCTGCTCGACGAGCACTACGCGCGGTCGGCATGGGTGTCAGGCGGCCTCGACGACGACGTCAACGTCTCCATCCGGTCCGGGAGCGACGAGCAGGCCGACGCCGGCCGCGACGCCGTCCTCGGGCGGGTCGTCGCAGCGCGGGCCGAGCTCCCCGACGTGCTCGCCGGCCAGGAGGCCGACCGAGCCGTCCTCATCCCGTGGACGGGCTGGGCGCTGCGCCGCGACGACTTCCTCACCGGCCGGATGATGGAAATCGTCGTCCACGGTGAGGACGTCGCCGCGAGCGTCGGCTTCACCGCCCCGACGCTGTCCGACGAGGTGCTCGCGCCCGTCATGGCCCTGCTGACCCGACTGGCCGCGCGCCGGCACGGGCAGGGCGCCCTGGTGTCCGCTCTGTCACGCGCCGAGCGCGCCCCGCGAACGATCTCGGCCTTCTGACCTCGTCGCAGGCCGGAGACCCGACCCGGCAATGTCGGCGTCAGTGCCACCGACCCCCGTAGGTGGTTACTGTCGTGCCATGCCAGACCTGTCGTCGATCCGCAGGGCCTATGCACGTGGAGGGCTGCCGGGGGTCCTGAGGGCCACCCGGGCCTGGACGTTGCGACTGGTGCGGTCACGCACCGCCTCGCCCGGGCCGCCGGCACGTCCTGCACCCTCGGCGTCGGTCCCGCCGGCAGAGGTGAAACCTGGTGCAGCGGGCGCCGTCACGGCACAGACCGTCGACCTGGACGGGGCCAACGCGTTCTTCGAGAAGCGACGCGCAGCCTATGAGACCCTGGCCGACGCCGTGGCGCCGTACCTACCGACCGACGGCGTCCTCTTCGACGTCGGAGCCAATGTCGGCTTCTTCACGAAGGTGCTGGTCGAGCGAACCGGCTTCTCGGGTCGCGCTCACCTGTTCGAGCCCGTGCCCAACCTGGCCGAGCTCTGTGCCCGGACGGCGGACGAGCTGCCCTGCGATGCGACGGTCCACCGCATCGGCCTGAGCGACGCCGACTCGCACCTGGAGATCTTCGTCTCGAGCGACGGCAACCTCGGCTGGAACACCATGGTCGAGAAGAAGGCACACGGCAAGGCGATGATCCCCGTCGACATCGAGGTCGCCCGGTTCGACGGTCTCGCGATCACGGACGTGCCCGACCTCGTCAAGATCGACGTCGAAGGTGCGGAGTACCGCGTGCTCGCAGGGATGTTGCCGTCCATCGCGCTGTGGACACCACTGCCGGTCATCCTCTGCGAGGTCGGTTGGGGTGCCGGGCACCCGGAGTGGCCCCAGGAGCTTGCAGCCTTCGACGCGCTGAAAGCGCTCGGCTACGGGACCACGCTGGTGAACGGCGACGAGGTGGACGTCCGCGACCTGCGGAGCACGACGGACGTCTTGTTCATCCCGGGCCCCCGCGCCTGACACACTGTCGGGCATGGGGACCCGCAGCCGCAGCAGCGACGTGAAGAGGGCACCGACCGTCGTGGCCCTGGCCAACCAGAAGGGCGGCGTCGCCAAGACGACGTCGGTCGCGAGCATCGGCGCCGCGCTCGCCGAGCTCGGGCAGCGCGTCCTCCTCGTCGACCTCGACCCGCAGGCCTGCCTCACCTTCTCGCTGGGCGTCGACCCCGACACCGTCGAGCGGTCGATCCACGACGTCCTCACCGGCTCCGCCGAGCTCGGTGACGTCGTCGTCACGTGCGAGGAGGGCATCGACCTCGTGCCATCGGCGATCGATCTCGCGGGCGCCGAGGCCATGCTGCTGCCGCGACCCGGTCGCGAGTACGTCCTGCGCTCGGCCCTCGAAGGCGCCGACACGGCATACGACGTCGTGCTGCTCGACTGCTCGCCGAGCCTCGGGGTGCTGACGCTCAACGCGCTGACGGCCGCCGATGCCCTCATCATCCCGATGCCCTGCGAGATGCTCAGCCACCGCGGCGTCGGACAGCTGCTCGACACCGTCGCCGACGTGCAGAAGATCCTCAACCGCGACCTGGAGGTGTGGGGCATCCTGCCGACCCTCTTCGACGGTCGCAGCAACCACGCGCGCGAGGTGCTCGCCGACGTGGGGGAGCGCTACGACCTGCCCGTCCTCGAGCCACCGATCCCCAAGACCGTGCGCTTCGCGGAGGCACCCGCCGTCGGCCGCTCGATCCTCACGACGGCCCGCACGTCGAAGGGCGCGCAGGCCTACCGCGAGGTCGCCGCCTCGCTGCTCGCGAGGCTGTGAGCAAGGTCCCAGACGTTCGACCGGACCCGCCGACGGGGAATGAACCGTGGTGAGGGCGCGCTGCACCTGAGAGCGTCGCCACCCACCACGAAGGAGAATCCCCTTGATTTCCACCCCCGCACTGGTCGCACCGAGCGCCGGAGCCACCTTCGAGGCCCGGACCGTCGAGCACCGCGACCTGCGAGACGACGACGTCCTCATCGACATCAAGTTCGCCGGCATCTGCCACAGCGACATCCACCAGGTCCGCGAGGAGTGGGGCAGCGCGATCTTCCCCATGGTCCCCGGCCACGAGATCGCCGGTGTCGTGTCCGCCGTCGGTGACGGTGTCACGAAGTACCAGGTCGGCGACCGCGTCGGTGTCGGCTGCATGGTCGACTCGTGCGGCGAGTGCGAGTTCTGCAAGGACGGCGAGGAGCAGTTCTGCTCCAAGGGCGCGGTCATGACCTACAACGGCAAGGGCTACGACGGCGAGCCGACCAAGGGTGGCTACGCCCAGCAGGTCGTCGTCTCCGAGCGCTTCGCCGTCGGCATCCCCGACGGCATCGAGCTCGACGTCGCCGCCCCGCTGCTCTGCGCCGGGATCACCGTGTGGTCCCCGCTGAAGCGCTGGGGCGCCGGCCCCGGCAAGAAGGTCGCCGTCATCGGACTCGGCGGCCTGGGCCACATGGCCGTCAAGCTCGCCGCCGCCATGGGCGCCGAGGTCAGCGTGCTCAGCCGCACCGACGCCAAGAAGGGCGACGGCGAGGCGCTCGGCGCGACGCACTACTTCGCGACCGGCGACGAGGGTGTCCTCAAGGGCCTCAAGGGGACCTTCGACATCATCATCAACACGGTGAGCGCCGACCTGCCGATGCAGACCTACATCGGCCTGCTGCGCCCGCTCGGTGTCATCGCCAACGTCGGGCTGCCCACGGGCAACTACGACTTCGCGCCCGGTGCCGTCGTCGGAGGCAGCCGCGTCGTGGCCGGCTCGAACATCGGCGGAATCCCAGCGACCGCCGAGATGCTGGCCTTCTGCGCCGAGCACGGCATCGGCGCGTCGGTCGAGACGATCTCGGCCGACGAGGTCGACGCGGCCTACGACCGCGTGGTGGCCGGCGACGTGCGCTACCGCTTCGTCATCGACACCGCGACGATCAACGCCTGATCCAACCGTCGCCCCACCGAGGGCGTAGGCCGTACGGCCGGGTCCCACGAGGGCCCGGCCGTCCGCGTTCCCGGAGTCACCTGCCCCTTCGAGGCGTGGGTGGCGACGTCAGTCGGCTGCGGCTGATGGTGTGGCCGTCGGGTCGAGGGCGGGGAGGCCGTCGATGGAGGTGGCGTTCTTCGTCGCACGGTAGGTCGCCAGGCCCTCGTCACCCCGGTTGCCCGCCCACCGGGTCAGTAGGTCCCGGTCGCTCTCGTGGCTCATGAACGGCACGGCATAGCCGCACGAGTCTGAGACGCGTTCGACGTCGATAACGACGACTCCCCGGGCACCGGGGTGTTCGGCGAAGAGTCCACGGTACGAGTCGAACTCGCTGTGACCGAGCGCCACGTAGCGACCGGTCCCGTGCAGCCGCACGATGTTCGGCGGCCCCTCGAACGCGCAGAACATGACGGTGATGCGACCGTTCTCGCGCAGGTGGGCCACGGTCTCGGAGCCGCTGCCCGTGAGGTCGAGGTAGGCGACCTCGTGCTCGCCGAGCACCGCGAAGGTGCCGTCGAGGCCCTTGGGGGAGAGGTTGACGTGTCCGTCGGAGGCGAGCGGCGCCGTCGCGACGAAGAAGAGGTGCTGCGCCTCGATGAAGGCGCGCAGGCGCTCGTCGATCCGATCGTGCAGCTTCATGGGTGGGCCTCCTCGGTGCCGGCGTCTCGCCCCAGCGTAGGAGCCCGTCACGACGCCAACCCGGGCTGACCGCAGCGTGGACCCGACCGGGTGTGCGGGCGGCCACATGGGTGTGCGAAGGCCCGGGCGGACACCGTGTGGTGTCGGCCCGGGCCTCTCACGTGCTGGATGCGACGTCAGCCGATGTGGCTCGACGTCGCGCCGTCACTCGGCAGCGGCTGTCGCGGGCTCGGACTCGCCGTGACCCGCACCACCGCGGCCGGCACCGCCACGACGGCGACGGCGCGGCGGACGCGACCCACCCTCGGCGGCGTCGGACCCACCGTCGGGGCCGTTGCCGGCAGGAGCCGACGACTCGGAGCCACCGGCCTCGCCTGCGGCACCGGCGGCTGCAGCGCCGGCGCCACGGGTGCGACGGCGGTTGCGGCTGCGGCGGGGGCGGCTCTCGCCACCCTCGGCGGCCGGCGTCTCACCGGCGTCGGACGAGTCGGACGAGCCTGCCGAGCCGGACGAGCCGTTCGCCTCGGCGTCTCCGCGGCCGCGGTCGGAGCGCGAGCGCCCACGGTCGCCGCCACGGTCACCGCGGTCACCGCGCTCACCCCGGTCACGGTCGCCGCGACCGGCTCCGGCGCCCGCGCCGGACTTGCCGTGGCGCTTGCCCGTCTCACCGAGGTCCTCGATCTCCTCGGCACCGAGGCCCGCGAGCTTCTGCTGCGAGCGACGCAGGCGGCCCTTGGCGTCGGTGGGGATGTCGAGGTCGCTGTAGAGGTGGTCGGAGCTCGAGTAGGTCTCCTGCGGCTCGGGGATGCCGAGGTCGAGCGTCTTGTTGATGAGCGCCCAGCGGTGCAGGTCGTCCCAGTCGACGAAGGTCACCGCGACACCGGTGTTGCCGGCGCGGGCCGTGCGGCCGATGCGGTGCAGGTAGGTCTTCTCGTCCTCGGGGCACTGGTAGTTGATGACGTGCGTGACGTTCTCGACGTCGATGCCGCGGGCCGCTACGTCGGTGGCGACGAGGATGTCGACCTTGCCGTTGCGGAAGGCGCGCAGCGCCTGCTCGCGGGCACCCTGCCCGAGGTCACCGTGGATCGCGGCAGCCGCGAAGCCACGCTCGACGAGCTCGTCGGACACCTTGGCGGCGGTGCGCTTGGTCCGGCTGAAGATGATCGTCAGCCCTCGGCCGTTGGCCTGGAGCATGCGCGAGAGCATCTCGACCTTGTCCATGGCGTGCGCACGGTAGACGAACTGCTCGACGGCCTTGACCGTGTGGGCGTTCTCGTTCTCGTCGCCCATCGCGCGGATGTGCGTCGGCTGGGACATGTAGCGACGGGCGAGGGCCACGATGGCTCCCGGCATCGTCGCGGAGAAGAGCATCGTCTGGCGCGAGGCCGGCGTCAGCGACATGAGGGTCTCGACGTCCGGCAGGAAGCCGAGGTCGAGCATCTCGTCGGCCTCGTCGAGCACGACGGTGCGCGCCTGCGACAGGTCGAGGTGACCCTGCTTGGCCAGGTCGATGAGGCGGCCGGGCGTGCCGACGACGACCTCGACGCCCTTCTTGAGGGCCTCGATCTGCGGCTCGTAGGCGCGGCCGCCGTAGACGGTGAGGACGCGGACGCCGCGCTTGCGGCCCGCCCGCTCGAGATCGCTCGCGACCTGGACGGCGAGCTCGCGCGTCGGGGCGACGGCGAGGGCCTGCGGCTTGCCCGGACGGGCCTGCTCGTCGAAGCCGGCGTCGCCGGGGGCGAGGACGCGGTTGAGGATCGGCACGCCGAACCCGAGGGTCTTGCCGGTGCCGGTCTTGGCCTGGCCGATGATGTCGTGGCCACCGAGGGCGACCGGCAGCGTCATCGCCTGGATGGGGAAGGGGTGGACGATCCCGTGCTCGGCGAGCGAGGCGACGATGTCGGGGTGGACGTCGAAGTCGGCGAAGGTCAGTTCGGGGGCGACCGGCTCCTCGGCCGCGGGGGTGAGCGGCTCGGCCGACTCGGTGGGGGCCTCGGGAGCCGTGTCCGCGACCGTCTCGGCGACGGTGGGCTCGGGCGCGTCCGTGGCGACCCCCGCGTCGGCGGGGGTCTCGTGGGGCTGGGTCATGGGCATCTCTCGATCGGCACGAGCACCCCGACGGTGCGGGAGCTCAGTGGCGCGTGACGGGCCGATCGGAGACTGTCAGGGACGGTGGGTGGCTCTCGCACTGCTTGGACGCGGTGCGGGCTCCACCGGTGCGCGGGGACTCCGCGAGCACCATCTGGGCAAACCATCGGGCCGACCGGGCACCGAGTTGTCAAGCCCAGTCTACCGGCATGCGGGCAGAACGCCCGAACTCCTTCACTAGATTGGGCGCATGAGCGACGACGCGACGCCCGGACCCCAGGTCGACACGGACCATGGGAGCCGCGAGGAGAGCACCGACGAGCCCGGCTACCTCGCCGCCGTCACGGACCTGCTCGGTGCGCTCGCGTACGGCGAGCTGCGTGCCTTCAGCCAGCTGGCCAAGGACGCCGATCTCGCGCCCACGTTGCATCACAAGTCGGCGCTCGCCGTCCTCGCCGCCCACGAGCTGAAGAACTACTCGGTGCTCACCGAGCGCCTCCAGTCCCTCGGCGTCGAGCCGGAGTCGGCCATGGAGCCGTTCGTGCCGGCGGTCGACGCCTTCCACGAGCGCACGGCAGCCTCCGACTTCCTCGAGGGACTCGTCAAGGCCTATGTCGGCGAGGGCATCGCCCAGGACTTCTACCGCGAGATCTCGCGCTACGTCGACGAGGACACGCGCGCGCTCGTCGTCAGCGTCCTCGAGGACACCGGTCAGGCCGACTTCGCGGTCACCGTCGTCCGCGAGGCCATCGCCGCCGACCCGCGCCTCGCGGGCCGGCTCGCGCTCTGGGGCCGTCGTCTCGTCGGCGAGGCCATCACCCAGGCCCAGCGCGTCGGCGTCGAGCGGGACGCGCTGGCCAGCATCCTCGTCGGGGCCCCCGGGCGCGCCGGGGCCGACCTGGCCGAGCTCGGCCGCATGTTCGCCCGTCTCACCGACGAGCACTCCCGCCGGATGGAGCGCCTCGGCCTGTCGGCCTGAGGGGGCGTATGCCGCCCTCCCGGCCACCGACGGAGGCCGCGGTCCCTCGGACCGGGCGACACGGCATACGCCACGCGGTGGGCGGACATGCCGAAGGGCCCGACCGCGTGCGGTCGGGCCCTTCGGTCGTGCGGTCGGTCAGACCGACTTGTGGCTCATGCGGCCGTAGAGAACGATGATGATCGCCGCCACGATGGCGCCGAGGATCAGCGGGATCCACGCGATGCCTGAGTTGTTGGAGTAGCCGAGCTGGCGCACGACGAACGTCACGAGGACGTTGGCGACGATGCCGATGAGGATCGTCACGACGAGCGAGATGTTCTGCTTGCCGGGGAGGATCAGACGGCCGAGTGCACCGATGATGGCACCGACGATGATGGCCCCGATGATTGTTCCGATCATGTGACGCTCCTTCTGGCCGCCACAGGGGCGACCGCTTGGTCCGCGAGGGGTGCGGACAACACATGCGACGAGATCAATGTCCCATCGCGTGGGGCTGGTGTGGTGGATGTGGCGCCTGCCAATTCCACGGGGATTCGCCCGCGAGGGGACGAAGGGGACGAGCGACCCGGGTCGGGAGCCCGTCCGAAAGCATCAGCGCGTCTGGCGGTTGCCGGTGATCATGCCGTAGCCGACGATGAGCGCGGCTGCGACGACGACGCCGATCAGGCCGGAGATCCAGTCGATCCCCTTGGTGTCGTTGACACCGGTGGCCTTGTAGTAGATGAACGCGCCGATCAGGGAGCCGATGGCACCGAGGATGACGGTGAGCAGGACACTCATGTCCTGCTTCCCGGGGAGCACCAGCCGGGCGAGCGGTCCCACGATCGCACCCGCGACGAGGGCGGCAAGGATGGTTCCGATCATGTCTACGCTTCCTCCTTCGAGCCCGCAGGACGGGCGGCGACGACCCGGCGATCCCGGCTCGTTCCTCCACCTTGTACCCGCATGGTCGCTCCGGGCCACACCCCGACGGAGGACGTGTCGGGACGCCGGCTCGGCGGGCATGACGAAGGCCGCCGACCGTGGTGGTTGGCGGCCTTCGTCATGCCTGGACGGCCCGTCCTCGGGCTGTGGTCCTCCGGCGGGTCGCGGCGGTCGCCGTGGCCGGTATCGGGAATGTCGGCGGGGTCGTGCTCCTCGGACGCGTTCAATGAGCGCCGAAGCCGACGCCCGACTTGCGCTCGGCACCCGTCGTCACGTAGCCGATCGAGGCGGACGGGACCATGATGCGACCGCCCTTGTCGTCGGTCAGCTCGAGGGCCTCGGAGCCGAGCGACGCCTTGACGGCGGCGAAGATCTCGTCGCTGCTCTGGGTCGTCTCGAAGGTGATCTCGCGTGCCACGTTCTGCACGCCGATGCGGACCTCCACGTCAAACCTGCTTTCTCAGTTCTGGTGGACGCGGTCGACCGCGTCCTGTCGTCACCTTAACGAGCCGGCGTGCCGACCGATTCCCTGGCCGCGCCGCCGGGCCTGTCGCCCTCGTCGCCGCGGCCGTCGCCCCGTCCGACGACCGGGAACGCACCGAAGCCGCGGCGGATGAGCGCAGCGGTGAGGCGCACGGCCGTCTCCTTGGAGAGCGTCGCCTCGTGGGTCAGCCAGTGGCGGGCCGACGTCTGCGCCAGGCCGACGAAGGCCACGCCGACGAGGACGGCCTCCTCCTGGTCCATCGAGGTCTCGCTGCGGATGATCTCGGCCATCGCCTCGGCGCACGTGAGGTCGATCTGGTCGAGACGGCGGCGCACCTCGGGCTCGTTGGCGAGGTCGGACTCGAAGATGAGCCGGAACGCCGCGCCCTCCTGGCCGACGAAGTCGAAGTAGGCGCGCGTCATCGTGTTGATGCGGGCCTTGTTGTCCGACAGGGCCAGGGCGTCGCGAACGAGCTGCTCGAGCTCGCCGGTGTGCTGGTCGATGAGCGCGAGGTAGAGCTCGAGCTTGCCGGGGAAGTGCTGGTAGAGCACCGGCTTGGACACCCCGGCCCGCGCGGCGATGTCGTCCATCGCGGCAGCGTGGTAGCCGTTCTCGACGAAGACGCCGAGAGCGGCGTCGAGCAGCTGGGCGCGCCGCTCCGATCGGGGCAGCCGCTGGCCGCGGCCCGGCGGGGTGGTCTCGTCTGCCATGCGGATCCTCTTCGGGTGTGGGCGCGTTGCTCGTCGGTCCTCGGCGTCCGCCCCCGCAGACGACCGTGTCCGTCTCACCATACCGAGCAGTACGGTGAGGGCATGTCGACGGATCCGCTGGTCAAGACGGGTCGGGCGCTCAGCAAGGCCGAGACGACGAGGTACGCCCGCCACGTGCTGCTGCCCGACGTGGGCCGGGACGGACAGGAGCGCCTGGCGGCCGCCCGGGTGCTCGTCGTCGGTGCCGGTGGTCTCGGGTCGCCCGCGCTGCTCTACCTCGCCGCCGCGGGGGTCGGCACGATCGGGGTCGTCGACGCCGACGTCGTGGACCTCACGAACCTCCACCGCCAGGTCATCCACTCGGACGCCGACATCGGTCGACTCAAGACCGAGTCCGCGGAGGCCGCCGTCCACCGCGTCAACCCGCACGTCGAGGTGGTCCGACACGACGTCGCGCTCGACTCGGCCAACGCCCTGGGGATCATCGGCGACTACGACCTCGTCGTCGACGGCACCGACAACTTCCCGACCCGCTACCTCGTCAACGACGCCTGCGTCATGCTCGGCAAGCCGCACGTGTGGGGCTCGATCCTCCGTTTCGATGGCCAGGTCTCGGTGTGGTGGGCCGGTCAGGGGCCGTGCTACCGCTGCGTCTTCCCCGACCCGCCGCCACCCGGCTCGGTGCCGAGCTGCGCCGAGGGCGGCGTGCTCGGGGTCCTGTGCGCCGCCATCGGGTCGATCCAGTCGACCGAGGCGATCAAGCTCCTGCTCGGCATCGGCGAGCCGCTCGTCGGCCGGCTCGTGGTCCACGACGCGCTGCGCCAGACCTGGGACACCCTGACGGTCCGGGCCGACCCCGAGTGCCCGGTCTGCGGCGACGAGCCGACCGTCACCGAGCTCATCGACTACGTCGAGTTCTGCGGCGTGCCCGGTGCCGCCGCCCACGACGAGGGCGACCTGCCGACGGTCACCGTCCACGACATGGTGGGCGAGCTCGCCGCCGACGAGCCGCCCCTGCTCGTCGACGTGCGCGGTGACGAGGAGCGGGCCATCGCCTCGATCCCCGGCGCCGTCGCGATCCACCTCGACCGCTTCCGGTCCGGGGAGGCGTTCGACGAGCTGCCCACGGACAGAAGGGTGCTCATCCACTGCAAGGTGGGTGGCCGATCGGCCGAGGCGACGCGGCTCGCGCTCCGCGCGGGGCTCACGGACGTCGCGAACGTCGAGGGCGGCATACTCGCCTACCTCCGGGAGATCGACCCGAGCCAACCCGAGTACTGAGAGGACGCCCGTGCCGCTGGAGGACCTCGCCGAGCGCGTGCTCGACCTCGTCGCGACCATCCCCGAGGGGCGGGTGCTCGCCTACGGCGACATCGCCAAGCGTCTCGGCGGCATGGGTCCGCGCACGGTCGGCACCGTGATGAGCCGCTACGGGTCCGACCTGCCGTGGTGGCGGGTCATCCGCTCCGACGGTCGGCCGCCGCAGGGGCTCGACGACGAGGCCCTCGAGCACTGGCGGGCCGAGGGGACGCCCATGGTGGGCGGGCTCGTCGAGGGTGGCCGCGCCGACATGGGCCGCGCGCGCTGGGACTTCGGCGGAGCGCCGGCGGCGTCCGGTGCCGCCGGGGGAGCGGTGCCGCGCGGCGGCCTGCACCACATCGAGATCTGGGTCGACGACATCACCGCTGCCACGCGCGAGTGGGGCTGGCTGCTCGGACGACTCGGCTACCACCTCGGTGACGACTGGGGGCACGGACAGGCGTGGGAGCTCGGCTCGCTCTACGTCGTCGTCGAGGCCGGGCCCGACGTCGTCGCCGGACGCCATGAGCGCACCCGCGCGGGCCTGAACCACCTTGCCTTCCATGGCGGTTCGCGCGCCGAGGTCGACGCGCTCGTCGACGCCTGCGGCGAGGGCGGCTGGACGCTGATGTTCGCCGACACCCACCCGTATGCCGGTGGCCCGCAGCACTACGCCGCCTACCTCGAGAGCGGCGAGGGCTTCGAGGTCGAGGTCGTCGCGGCTGACACCTGACGCCGGATCCCGGACGCACGGGCCCGTCCGGACGTCGGGACCCCTGCCGGGACCTTCGGCCCTGCCGGTCGGGGCCGCGGCGCGTGAGGGTGGGAGAGCGGCCCGTGGCTGTGGGTCGCTCACGAGGGTGACGCCACGTCGTCAGCCAGGTCACCAAGGAGACGGTCCGATGGTCACGTCCACGTATGCCTCGGCGCCGGGCAGCGCGAGCACCGCGGTGACGGGGGCGGACCCGTCGTGGGCCCGCCTCTACCGGATCGGTGGGGTCTGCGCCGGTGTCTTCGTCGTCATGGTGACGGCCGGCATCGTCCTGGCCGTGGCGGCTCCGGCCGCGCCCACCGAGGGCGGCGAGGCCACGCTCGCCCACATCGCCGCGCACCGATCGCTCTACGTCGTCCAGCAGCAGCTGTGGCTCGTCCCGGGAGTCTTCGCCGCGGTGGTCTACCTGTCGCTCTTCCCGGCGCTCAAGCACCTCGACCGGAGCCTGGCCGCCCTGGGCACGGCCATCGGTGGCGGAGCCTGGGCACTCACCCTGACGATCCCCACGACGACGACGGGCGCACCGGCCCTCGTCCACCTCAGCGACCAGTTCGCCGTGGCCGGGCCCGCGCGTCGGCTCGCCCTCGCGACAGCGGCCGAGACGCTCATCGCCCAGAACCGCACGACGTCGGTCGTCGGGCCCCTGACGACCGTGGGCCTGCTCCTCGTCTCGGTCGTCATGCTGCGGGGGGTCTTCCCTCGCTGGGTGGCCTGGCTGGGGGTGGTCGCCGGGGTGCTCGGGATCGCGGCCGAGGCGCTGCGCACGGTCGTCGAGGGGTTCTACGTCGTCTACGGGGTCCTGCTGCCGATCTGGATGGCCGCAGTGGCCTGGCACCTCTACCGGCTCGGTCGCCAGAGAGTGGTCAAGACTTGATTTGTTCCAGACAAGTCGGGAGACTCGGGACATGACCGGAGCCGACGTCGAGGTGCAGCTGCGCGAGGCGGGTCTGCGCGTCACGCGCCAGCGCGTCGCCGTCCTCTCGGTCCTGCACGACCACCCGCACACCGACACCGACACCGTCATCCGCCGCGTCCGCGAGGTCGCCGGCGACGTGTCCCACCAGGCCGTCTACGACGTCCTGCGCGCCCTCACCGACGCCGGTCTCGTGCGCCGCATCCAGCCGACGGGCTCCGTCGCCCGCTACGAGGTGCGTGTCGGCGACAACCACCACCACGTGGTGTGCCGCTCGTGCGGTGCCATCGCCGACGTCGACTGCGCCGTCGGCCACGCCCCCTGCCTCACGGCATCCGACCCTCACGGATTCGTGATCGACGAGGCCGAGGTGACGTACTGGGGCATCTGCCCTGCGTGCGCCGCCGAGGCCGCCTCCTGAAGTTGCCCACCCCAGAAAGAGAAGGACGTCCTCGTGTCTGAGCTCAACCAGCCCAACGCCGAAGTCGGCGAGATGAACGAGCCCGAGGCCAGCAAGTGCCCCGTGGCCCACGACCGGTCGACCCGCCCCGCGGGCACGAGCAACGAGGACTGGTGGCCCAACCGCCTCGACCTCAAGATCCTCTCCAAGAACCCCGCGGTCGCCAACCCGCTCGGTGACGACTTCGACTACGCCGCGGCCTTCACCAGCCTCGACCTCGCCGCCGTCAAGGCCGACATCGCCGCCGTGCTCACCGACTCGCAGGACTGGTGGCCCGCCGACTTCGGCCACTACGGCCCCTTCATGATCCGCATGGCCTGGCACAGCGCGGGCACCTACCGCGTGCAGGACGGTCGCGGCGGCGCGGGCTCCGGCCAGCAGCGCTTCGCCCCGCTCAACTCCTGGCCCGACAACGGCAACCTCGACAAGGCCCGCCGCCTGCTGTGGCCGGTCAAGAAGAAGTACGGCCAGAAGCTCTCGTGGGCCGACCTCATGGTCCTCACCGGCAACGTCGCCCTCGAGACGATGGGCTTCGAGACGTTCGGGTTCGGCGGCGGACGCGAGGACGTCTGGGAGCCTGACGCCGACGTCTACTGGGGCTCGGAGGCCGAGTGGCTCGGCGACGAGCGCTACACCGGTGACCGTGACCTCGAGAACCCCCTCGCCGCGGTCCAGATGGGCCTCATCTACGTCAACCCCGAGGGCCCCAACGGCAACCCGGACCCGCTCGCCGCGGCCCGCGACATCCGCGAGACCTTCGCCCGCATGGCGATGAACGACGAGGAGACCGTCGCCCTCATCGCCGGTGGCCACACCTTCGGCAAGACGCACGGCGCGGCCGACCCGCTGGAGTACGTCGGCAAGGAGCCCGAGGCCGCCGGCCTCGAGGAGCAGGGCCTGGGCTGGAAGCAGTCCTTCGGCTCGGGCAAGGGCAAGGACGCGATCACCTCAGGCCTCGAGGTCACGTGGACGCCCACGCCGACGCAGTGGGACAACACCTTCTTCGACATGCTCTTCGGCCATGAGTGGGAGCTCTCCCAGAGCCCCGCCGGCGCGGCCCAGTGGGTCGCCAAGGACGCCGAGGCCATCATCCCGGCGCCCGACGAGGGCGGCGCCAAGCGACTGCCCACGATGCTGACGACCGACCTGTCGCTCCGGGTCGACCCGGCCTACGAGCAGATCTCCCGCCGCTTCCACGAGAACCCCGCCGAGTTCGCCGACGCCTTCGCCCGCGCGTGGTTCAAGCTGACCCACCGCGACATGGGCCCGGTGGAGCGCTACCTCGGCCCCGAGGTGCCGCAGGAGGAGCTGCTCTGGCAGGACCCGCTGCCCGCAGCCACCGGTCAGGCGATCGGCGCCGACGACGTCGCGACCCTCAAGCAGGCCATCGCCGACTCCGACCTCACCGTCACCCAGCTCGTCAAGGCCGCGTGGGCGTCCGCGTCGACCTTCCGCAGCAGCGACAAGCGCGGCGGCGCCAACGGTGCCCGCGTGCGCCTCGAGCCGCAGAGCGGCTGGGACGTCAACGACCCGGCCGAGCTCGCGACCGTCCTGCGCGCCCTCGAGGGCATCCAGGCCGACTTCAACGGTCGCGGCGGGGCCACCGTGTCGGTCGCCGACCTCATCGTCCTCGGCGGCAACGTCGCGGTCGAGCAGGCCGCTGCCGCAGGCGGCGTCACGGTCGAGGTGCCCTTCCGCGCCGGCCGCGTCGACGCCACGCAGGAGCAGACCGACGTCGAGTCGTTCGGCTACCTCGAGCCGAGGCACGACGGCTTCCGCAACTACGTCGGCAAGCCCGGCCGCGTGCCGGCCGAGTACCTCCTCGTCGACCGCGCCAACCTGCTCGGCCTCTCGGCCCCGCAGATGACGGTCCTCGTCGGCGGGCTGCGCGTCCTCGGCGCCAACACCGGTGGCTCGACGACCGGTGTCCTCACCGACCGCGTCGGCACGCTGACGAACGACTTCTTCGTCAACCTGCTCGAGCTCGGCACGACGTGGACCGCTGCGAACGAGGGCGGCGACACGTTCACCGCGACGAACGCCGCCGGCGAGCAGACGTGGACCGGCAGCCGCGTCGACCTGCTCTTCGGCTCCAACTCCGAGCTGCGCGCCCTCGCCGAGGTCTACGCGAGCGACGACGCCGCCGAGAAGTTCGTCCACGACTTCGTCGCTGCCTGGTCGCAGGTCATGGAGGCCGACCGCTTCGACGTCAGGTGACGGCCTGAAGCACCGCACGGGGCCCGGGATGGCGTATGCCGTCGCGGGCCCTTCGCGTGCCCGCTCGCGCCGCGGGCGGCTGGGTCGAGGTCGCGTCACCGAGGGCCTGGGCCCCGCCGAGGCAGGAGCGGGGCGCGTCCGCCGGGACGGGGCGGACGGCATACGCCATCGGGTCGTGCGCGGGTGTCGGTCGGGCGTGATGGAATCCTCCGGTGGTCATCCTCCGTCGAGCTCCCGCCCTCGCCCCGGCGCAGGTGCGGCTCGACGAGCGGCAGCAGGCCGCGCTCGACTCCTCGGCCCGGGTGCTGCGGGTCCTCGGCGGGCCGGGCACCGGCACGTCGACCGTCGCGGTCGAGCTCGTCGTCGACGCCGTGCGCCGTCAGGGGCTGCGGGCCGACTCGTGCCTCGTGCTCACCTCGAGCCGCAGCGCGGCCGGCGCGCTGCGCCAGCAGGTCACGGCGCGGCTCGGCGGCACGTCCACCGAGTCGCTCGCCCGGACGTGGCAGGCCTTCGGCTTCGGGGTGCTCCGGGCCGAGGCGGCGCTGCGCGGCGACCCACCGCCCCGGCTGCTCAACGGCCCCGAGCAGGACGTCATCCTGCGCGACCTGCTCGCCGGGCACGCGTCGGGGGAGGTGCGCGGGCCGGCATGGCCTGAGCAGCTGCGCGAGGCGCTGACGACCCGCGGCTTCCGCAACGAGCTGCGCGACCTGCTCATGCGCTCGGTCGAGCTGGGGCAGGGCCCCGACGATCTCGCTCGGCTCGCCGACGAGCACGACCGGCCCGAGTGGGCTGCGGCGGCGCACGTGCTGCGCGAGTACGACCAGGTCACCTCGTTCAGCCGGCACGGCTCCTACGACCCCGCGTGGGTGCTCACCGCGGTGGCCGAGCTGCTCGACGACGACCCGTCGGCACTCGACCGGCTGCACGAGCGCATCCGCCTCGTCGTCGTCGACGACGCTCAGGAGCTGACGTCGGCAGCGGCGCGGCTGCTGCGCGTCGTCGCCCGCGCCGGTGGCCCTCGGGTGGTCCTCCTCGGCGATCCCGACGTCGCCGTCCAGACCTTCCGCGGCGCCGACCCGCGCTTCCTCGCCGACGGCTGGACCGACCTCGCGGGGAGCGGGCGCGACCCCCGCTTCGTCGGCGGGCTCTTCGACCTCATCGACGACGCCGGTGACGGTGCGAGCGAGACCGTCGTCCTTGACCGGACCCACCGGCTCGGCGCGGCCATGGTGGGGGTGGCCGACCGGGTCTCGCGGCGCATCGGGGCGCTCGGCGGCGGCGAGCAGCGCCGGATGTCGTCGGCGACCGGCGACCCGTCGCGGGGCACCGTCGAGGTGGCCCTGCTGCGCTCCGCCGCCCAGGAGACGGCTCACGTCGCGGCCCTGCTGCGCCGGGCGCACCTCGTCGAGGGCGTGCCCTGGACCGACATGGCCGTCATCGTGCGCGGATCGGGCCGCGCCGACGCGATGCGTCGCCTGCTCGGGCAGGCCGGGGTGCCGGTCCAGGCCGGCAGCGCCGAGACTCCGGTCCGCGACGAGAGCGCGGTGCGCCCGCTGCTGCACCTGCTCGACGAGAGCATCGCCATCGCTCGCGCCGAGCACCGCGGCCACACCCACGTCATCGACCCCGTGCGGGCCGCCGACCTCGTGCTGTCCCCCGTCGGGGGGAGCGACACCGTCGGGCTGCGACGACTGCGACGGCTGCTCCGACAGGACGAGCTCGCCTCTGGCGGTGGGCGGTCCAGCGACGAGCTGCTCGCCGAGCTGCTCCAGTCGCAGCCCCGCGCCCGGATGCTCGGGTCGACCGCCCGGCCCGCCGAACGCATCGCGACGGCGCTCGCCGCCGGCGCCGCGGCGGCGCGCGTCGCCGACGACGGCCGGTGGGCGCGCGGGGTCACGGCCGAGTCCGTGCTCTGGGCCATCTGGCAGGGCGCGGGGGTCGCCGACGGGTGGCGGCGACAGGCGCTCTCCGGAGGCACGTCGGGCGAGCGGGCCGACCGCGATCTCGACGCCGTGCTCGCGCTCTTCGACGCGGCGGGCGCGTTCGTCGACCGGCTGCCGACCGCCGGCCCCGACAAGTTCCTCGAGCACATCCAGGGTCAGGACGTCCCCGGCGACACCCTGCTCGTCGGCGGTCAGTCCGGGGGCCGGGTCGCGCTGCTGACGCCGCAGACCGCCGCCGGCCGGCAGTGGCGCATCGTCGTCGTCGCGGGGGTCCAGGAGGGCGTGTGGCCCGACCTGCGCCTGCGCGGCTCGGTCCTCGGGTCCGAGGACCTCGTCGACGTCGTCGCCCAGCGGCCGCTCGGCTTCCGCGCCGCCCAGGCCGCGGTGCGCTACGACGAGACGCGCCTCTTCCTCGTCGCCGTCACCCGCGCCACCGAGCGGCTGCTCGTCACCGCCGTCGGCAACGAGGACGAGCAGCCGTCGGTCTACCTCGACCTCGTCGACCCGCCTGCCACGACGCGTCTGGCCGACGAGGTGCGCCCGCACTCCGAGGTGGCGCGCACCATGACCCTGCCGGGGCTCGTCGGAGAGCTGAGGCGCGAGGCCGTCAGCCCCGACCCGGGCGTCGCCGAGCCGGCCCTCAACCTGCTCGCAGCCGCGGCGCGCGAGGGCGTGCGCGGGGCCGACCCGACCTCGTGGTGGGCGCTCCGGTCGGTCACGAGCGAGCGTCCCGTGCGCCGACCCGACGAGCCGGTGCCCGTGTCGCCGTCGAAGGTCACCTACTTCGCCGAGTGCGGGCTGCGCTGGTTCCTCACGTCGGTCGGTGGCGAGGGCGTCTCCCTCGGCGCAGCCTCCGTCGGCACCTTCGTCCACGACATCGTCGCCGAGCTGCCCGACGCGCCGCTCGAGGTGCTGAAGCACGAGGTCGACGCACGGTGGGGACGCCTGGGGCTCAAGCCCGGCTGGGTCACCGACCGCACCCACCAGGAGGCGCACGACATGGTGGCGCGGTTCGTGGCCTACCGGTCCGCCGCCGAGCGCGACTGGGAGCGCGTCGGGATCGAGTCCGACTTCCGGGTCGAGGTGGGGCGCGCCGTCGTGGCCGGGCGCGTCGACCGCATCGAGCGCGACGCCGAGGGTCGCCTGCGCATCGTCGACCTCAAGACCGGCAAGACCAAGCCGACCAAGGCCGAGCTGGCCCAGCACGGCCAGCTCGGGGCCTACCAGGTGGCCGTCGAGGAAGGCGGGTTCCCCGCGCTCGGAGACCGCAGTGCCGGGGCGGCGCTCGCCTTCATCGGCAAGGGAGGGCTCTCCGGGCTCAAGCCGAGCCTGCTGCCACAGCCACCGCTCGCGAGCAGCGACGACCCGACGTGGGCACGGACGCTCGTGCAGCAGACCGCCGAGGGGATGGGGGCGGCCGAGTTCCGGGCTGCGCAGGGCAAGGCCTGCGAGACCTGCCCGGTGCGGTCGTCGTGCCCCGTCCAGCCCGAGGGAGACGCCCTGTGACGACGACCGAGGCGCGCCCCGCGACGACGGTGGCGCACAGTGCGTTCGACATCGCGACGGCGCTCGAGATGCCGCCGCCCACGGCCGAGCAGGCCGCCGTCATCGAGGCGGGTGCCCGCCCGCTGCTCGTCGTCGCCGGCGCGGGCTCGGGCAAGACCGAGACGATGGCGGCGCGCGTCGTGTGGCTCGTCGCCAACGGCCTCGTCGACCCCGACCAGGTGCTCGGCCTGACTTTCACCCGCAAGGCCGCGGCCGAGCTCTCCCAGCGCATCGCCAAGCGCCTGCGAGGCCTCGAGCGGGCCGGCATCTGGACGCCGCCCGCCGACGACGGCACGGGCGCCGAGGTGCTCGGCGGCACGCCGACCGTCTCCACCTACCACGCGTATGCCGGCCGGCTCGTCCGCGAGCACGCCCTCCGGGTGGGCATCGAGCCGGAGTTCCGCATCCTCACCGAGGCCGGGGCGTGGCAGCTGGCTGCCGAGGCGGTGTCGCGCTGGGACGGCCCGATGGACGACGTCGTCAAGAGCGAGGCGACCGTCATCCAGGCCGTCATGGCGCTCGCCGGCGAGATGGCCGAGCACGTGCGCACGCCCGTCGACGTGATGGACCACCTCGACGCCGTGCTCGCGCGCCTCGACGCCCTGCCCGACGGCGAAGGCCGTGGGTCGCTCACCGCCGCGCGAGACGCGGTCGCCGTCCTGCGCGAGCGCCGCACGGTCCTGCCGATCGTCGAGGCCTTCCTCGCGCTCAAGCGCGAGCGCGAGTCCCTCGACTTCGCCGACCAGATGGCCATCGCGGCCCGGCTCACCCGTTCGGTGCCGGCCGTCGGCGAGATCGAGCGCGAGCGGTTCCGGGCCGTGCTGCTCGACGAGTTCCAGGACACGTCCGAGGCGCAGCTCGAGCTGCTCCGCTCGCTCTTCCACCACCCCGGGGTGGCGCTGACCGCCGTCGGCGACCCCAACCAGTCGATCTACGGCTGGCGTGGCGCGAGCGCCACCACCCTGCTGCGCTTCCCGTCCGAGTTCGGCGGCGACGAGGGCCCCGCCGACGTCCTGCCGCTGTCGACGAGCTGGCGCAACGACTCGCTCATCCTCGATGCGGCCAACGCCGTGGCCGCGCCGCTCGCGACCGAGCACGTGCAGCCGCTGCGGCCTCGGCCGGGCGCCGGGGTGGGGACGATCGAGGTGGCCCGGCTCGGGACCGCCGAGGAGGAGGCCGACCACCTCGCCGCCTGGATCGCCGCGCACTGGTTCAGCCCGAGCGGCCGGCGCACCGGCCGCAGCGCGGCCGTGCTGTGCCGGCGACGCTCGACCTTCCCCGTCGTCCTCGAGGCGCTGCGCCGCCACCAGCTGCCCGTCGAGGTCGTCGGCCTCGGTGGCCTGCTCGTCACCCCCGAGGTCAGCGACCTCGTCGCCGCCCTCTGGGTGGTGCAGGACCCCAGCCGCGGCGACCAGCTGATGCGCCTGCTGACCGGGCCCGTCGTCCGCCTCGGCGCGGCCGACCTGGCCGGGCTGTGGGCGTGGGCGCGTGAGCTGCACCGGCGAACGCCCCGCGTCGGGGCCGCCACCTCGACCGCACCCGACCAGCCGGCGGCCGGCAGCCCCGGCGCAGTCGCCGCGCAGCGGAGCCCGGGATCCGGGCCCTCCGGAGGCCGGCCACCCACGGGCGACGGCGCCCCGGCGGACGGCGTCGTGGCGGAGGTGGCGGGTGCCGATGGCGGCACGGCATCAGCCGATGACCGCCGGGGCTCCGACCTCGCGGCCGACAGCGCCGACACCGCCACGCTCGTCGAGGCCCTCGACGACCTGCCTCGCGCCGGGTGGACCGGACGCGACGGCGCCCGCATCGGCGACGAGGCGCTGGCCCGGCTGCACGACCTCGGCGACGTCGTGCGGCGGCTCCGTCGGCTCACGGCGCTGCCCCTCGTCGACCTCGTCGCCGAGGCCGAGGTCGCCATCGGGCTCGACATCGAGGTGCTCTCGCGGCCCGAGCACACGGCCTCGACCGCCCGCGTGCACCTCGACGCCTTCGCCGACGTCGCGGCGCGCTATGCCACGACTGCCGATCGACCCACCCTGTCCGGCTTCCTCAGCTGGCTCGACGCCGCCCGCGACCAGGAGCGCGGCCTCGACGCCGGGCACACCGAGTCCGACGCCGACGCCGTCCAGGTCCTGACCGTGCACGCGGCCAAGGGGCTCGAGTGGGACGTCGTCGCCATCCCGACCCTCGTCGAGGGAGTCTTCCCGGCGCACGGCGCGACCGCGGTGGCGCCCGTCGCCGAGAGCGAGCCCACGGCATACTCCTGCTCGGGTGACGTCAAGGACAAGGGCTGGCTCATCGGGCTCGACTCGCTGCCCTACGACCTGCGCGGCGACCGAGCCGGCCTGCCGCACCTCGACTGGCGCGGGGTGCCCGACCGCAAGGCGCTCAGCGCTGCCATCGACGCGTTCGTCCTCGACGGCGGGCGGCATGCCGTGGCCGAGGAGCGGCGCCTCGCCTACGTCGCGCTGACCCGCGCACGCGCCTCGATGCTCCTGACGACCCACCTCTGGGGTGCCACGAAGAAGACCCTGTCGGTGCCGTCGCGCTTCCTGACCGAGGTCGAGGAGACCCTGCCCGGGTCCGTCGTGCGCACCGCCTGGGCGCCGGACCCCGAGCCGGTCCTCGACGACAAGGGCAAGGCGTCGGCGCCGACCAACCCGCACCTCGCCGTCCCGATCTCACAGCTGTGGCCCCACGACCCGATGGGGGCGAGGCGCGCAGGCCTGCTCGACGCGCACCGACGGATCGCCGCCCTCGTCGACGCGGGTCCCACCGTGCCGCAAGGGGATCCGCGCGTCGACGACCTCCGCATCCTGCTCGCCGAGCAGGCGGCCCGGCGGTCTCGTGATGAGTCCGTCGTCGACGTCCCGCGCCACCTCTCGGCGTCCGCGGTCGTCTCGCTGGCCCGGGACGCGGAGGCGTTCGCGATGTCCCTCCGCCGTCCGATGCCGAGCCCGCCGGCCGTCGCCGCGCGGCAGGGCACGGCCTTCCACGCGTGGATCGAGGAGCACTACGCTCGCGCCGCGTTCGTCGACCTGCTCGACCTCCCGGGCAGCGCCGACGAGGGGGCGGCCGACGACGGCGACCTGGACGGGATGAAGGAGCGCTTCCTCGCCAGCGAGTGGGCCGACCGCATCCCCGAGGAGATCGAGATGTCGATCGAGACGGTCATCGACGGGATCGCCGTCCGCGGCCGGGTCGACGCCGTCTTCCCTCGCGACGACGGCGGTTGGACGGTCGTCGACTGGAAGACGGGTGCCAGGCCGACCGGGCGCGACGCAACCGTCCGCGCGCTCCAGCTCGCGGCGTATGCCGTCGCCTTCGCCCGGCTGCGCGGCGTCGACCCGTCGCTCGTCGACGCGGCGTTCTACTACGCGGGCGAAGGTGTCACGGTGCGTCCCGACCTCCCGGGCGAGGCCGCCCTCGTCGACCTGCTCCGCACCCTCCCCGACTAGGGCGTGTCTCCCAGTTCGCGTAGCCAGGTGACAATCGCGCCGAGGACGACCCCGCCCCGGTAGGTCAGGGCGAGCTTGTCGTACCTGGTGGCCAGNCTAGGGCGTGTCTCCCAGTTCGCGTAGCCAGGTGACAATCGCGCCGAGGACGACCCCGCCCCGGTAGGTCAGGGCGAGCTTGTCGTACCTGGTGGCCAGGCCGCGCCACTGCTTGAGGACGTTGAAGGAGCGCTCGATGACGTTGCGGCCCTTGTACGCCTCAGCGTCGAAGCCCGGAGGCCGGCCGCCCTTGGACCCTTTGCGTTTGCGGTTCCCGACCTGGTCGGACGGTTCGGCGATGACCGCCGTGATGCCGCGCGAGCGAAGCAGAGCTCGGTTGCCACGCGAGGAGTACGCCTTGTCGCCCAGCACCGCGTCGGGCCGGGTCCGCGGCCGTCCCGGGCCCAGGCGCGGCACCCGAATCGCATTGAGCAGGTTCGGAAACATGGGCGAGTCGTTCGCTTGACCGGGGCCCAGGAGCAGCACGAGCGGGCGGCCGTTGCCGTCACAGAGGTGGTGGATCTTCGTGCTCAGTCCGCCACGGGAGCGGCCGACCGCGTGGTCAGCCGGCTCGAGCAGCAGATTCTTGTGATTCGACAGAGCCCCCTGTGCTCCCGATGGCCGGGGTCACGCGGGTCAGGTTCGTGCCGTGCTGGTGGGCCCGGTTGATCGTGGAGTCCACGCTCACGTTCCAGTCGATCTCCCCGACCGCGTCGGCGTGCGCGAGCAGCGCGGTGTGGATCCGGTCCCATGTGCCGTCCCCGGAGAACCGGCGGTGGCGTTTCCAGACCGTCTGCCAGGGCCCGAACCGCTCCGGCAGGTCACGCCACGCGATCCCGGTCCGGAACCGGTACACCACGGCCTCCACGATCGTGCGGTGGTCACGAAATCGGTTGCCGCGCTTGCCATCCGAGGACGGCATCAACGGTTCGATCAGCTCCCACTGAGCATCGGTCAGCACGGCAGAACGCGACATGCATCAACCATCACAGCCGACCGTGCCCACATTCAGGAGACACGCCCTAG